>NZ_JANUXM010000004.1:0-4598696 GCF_024814475.1 Pantoea sp. B623
AGATGGTGGTGGGAGAAGGATTCGAACCTTCGAAGTCTGTGACGGCAGATTTACAGTCTGCTCCCTTTGGCCGCTCGGGAATCCCACCGGGGATGATATGTGTGTTCAGGCAGCAGGTTCAGATGGTGGTGGGAGAAGGATTCGAACCTTCGAAGTCTGTGACGGCAGATTTACAGTCTGCTCCCTTTGGCCGCTCGGGAATCCCACCAGGGACTGAATTGTTGTGCTCTGAAGCGGGGCGCATCATACCAAATGCGCCATGGCTGTAAAGCGACGACTGGCAAAAGGTGAATCGTTTGCCCACTTTTTGCCCGTAGCGCTGGAATGTCAGCCAATCCAGCGCCGTTTACGCTTAAAGAATAATCGTGCGGTTACCATAAACAAAAACACGCTGGCCCAATACTTTATCCAGCGCGCGGCTCAGCACGTTTTTTTCGACGTCGCGTCCGGCCCGCATCATCTCTTCGGCGGTGTAACTGTGATCGACATTAATCACGTCCTGCATGATGATCGGACCTTCATCAAGGTTATCGTTAACGTAGTGTGCCGTTGCACCAATGATTTTCACACCACGTTCGTAAGCCTGATGGTAAGGCCGTGCGCCGATAAAGGCCGGCAGGAAAGAGTGGTGAATGTTAATAATCTGATTTGGGTAGCGCTGCACAAAGCCCGGCGTCAGCACGCGCATGTATTTGGCAAGCACCACATAATCGGGCTGATAACGATCAATCTCGTCCGCCATGCGGTTGTCATGCTCTTCGCGCGACAAGCCTTCGTGGCTGACCAGAACAAACGGAATATCGAAACGCTCTACCAGCGAACGCAACGTGTCGTGATTACCTATAACGGCGGCGATTTCCATATCGAGGCCGCCAAACGCACTCTTCATCAGCAGGTCGCCAAGGCAGTGTGCTTCTTTGGTAATGAGAATAACAACACGGCGACGGCCTGCGCTATGCAGTTCACGCACGGAACCTTGCGGAAGGGCACTATCGAGATCGGCCAGCAGGGTGGTGTCGTTAAAAATCCCCTCCAGCTCTGTGCGCATAAAAAAACGCCCGGTGCGATGGTCAACAAACTCATTGTTTTGCACGATATTCAGTTCGTGCTTGTAACAAATATTGGTGATTTTGGCGATCAGACCTTTTGCATCGGGACAAATGGTTCGTAAAACTTTTCTTTGCATGGTTTGCGCTTGCATCTCAATCAGAGTCCTGTCAAAGCATTAAGGGTAAAACCGTTACGCAGGCAACTGCCTTAGCCGCAACATTTTTTGTATTTTTTATCGGCGCCACAAGGACAGCGATCGTTACGCCCAATAGCGGGCGTCACTCCGTCTACATAGTACCAGCGTTGATCCTCGCGAAGAAAGCGTGAACGTTCGTACATTGCCCGATCGGCGCCGTTTTCACGATAACGGGCGAAAAAAGTCACAAACGATTCGTCATCATCGCGCCCCGGTTCACGCTGCGTGATGTTCAGGCTCAGCCATTCAGTACCAGCAAAACTTTCAGACAACAGTCCCGCAAGTGCCGGATCGCGCCGGGTAGGATGCCAGGTAGACACCAGGTAGTTGACGTCATGTTTGACATAAGCGCAGTAGCGAGAGCGCATAAGTTGTTCAGCTGATAAGGGAATTTCTGCTCCTTTAACAAAGGGCTGACAACATAGGCTATACTGCTTGCCGCTACAGCAAGGGCAAGATTCGGACACACTTTCTCCTGTTAATCACAGTCGTTGTTGATGATATCGTTTACTTTATCTGACCCATGCTTATGACGCTACGTATTGACGCCAGGAACCGAGCAAGATGAGAAAGCAAAAGATTGGATTGGCTCTGGGTTCCGGTGCCGCCAAAGGATGGGCGCATATCGGCGTCATCGAAGCGTTGGAAAGCGCAGGCATTGAAATTGATGTAGTCGCCGGGTGTTCAATCGGTGCCCTGGTCGGTGCGGCTTATGTCAATCACCGGTTGCCCCACATGAAAAAATGGGTCAGCGCTTTTAGCTACTGGGATGTGATCCGCCTGATGGATCTCTCCTGGCAGCGCGGCGGACTCCTGCGCGGTGAACGCGTATTTAACCATGTCCGCCAGCTCATCACGAATGATGCGCTTGAGTCATGCCATAAGCCCTTTGGCGTAGTGGCGACCAACCTGAGCACCGGGCGTGAATTATGGCTCACTGAGGGAGAATTGCATCAGGCGGTTCGCGCTTCCTGCAGTATGCCAGGTTTATTACCACCGGTCGGCTACAATGGATATTGGCTGGTAGACGGTGCCGTGGTGAATCCGGTGCCGGTTTCGCTAACGCGCGCACTGGGCGCTGATGTGGTTATTGCCGTCGATCTTCAACACGATGCGCACCTGATGCAGCCTGATTCAATGGTGCTGACGCCGCAGAGTTCTGAAGAACATGCCGCGGCTGTCGCACTGAATCTTGACTGGCGCGGAAAGCTGCGCCAGAGGCTGGTCAGTTTTACCCAGCGACGGGCATCACAAGTGCCGGGCGCGATGGAGATCATGGCAACATCCATTCAGGTCCTGGAAAATCGCCTGAAGCGAAACAGGATGGCAGGCGATCCGCCCGATGTGCTCATCCAGCCGTTTTGTCCACAAATATCCACGTTGGATTTTCATCGTGCAGAAGAAGCTATTGCGGCTGGGAAGGTTGCCGTTGAGAAACAAATGGATGAATTATTACCGCTGGTCCGTAGAAGATAATCTGGTTGTTCACGCACAGATGTTACTTCGGTCTATTCTGAAAGGCGCAACTGCGTTTTATGAACCACTATTGAATTATCGGGTACGCAGGGGGATGGAATGGAAAAACCACTGATCGGCAAAAAGATACTCATTGTCGAAGATGAGGCCGTTTTCCGTTCGCTTTTAAACCAATTTCTGTCATCAATGGGGGCTGTCACAGTTGAGGCAGAAGATGGCCTCGAGGCTATTGAGCAACTGAAGCAGCATGCCGTGGAGCTGGTGATTTGTGATCTTGAGATGCCGCGCATGAGCGGTATCGAATTCGTTGAACATGTGCGCAGCCGCGGTAACAGCGTCCCGATTTTGATTATTTCCGCCACAGAAAATATGTCCGATATTGCTCAGGTTTTGCGTCTTGGCGTACAGGATGTGCTGCTTAAGCCGCTAAAAAACTTTGAGCGTTTTCGTGAAGCGGTTTACGAATGCCTCTATCCCTCCATGTTTACCTCAAAGGTGGAGGAAGACGAGCAGCTGTTTCAGGACTGGGACGCTCTGGTTCGCGATCCCTCTGCGGCGGCAAAACTCCTTAAAGAACTTCAGCCACCCGTACAACAACGCATTGCTAATTGTCGGATCAACTATCGGCAACTGACGATGGCCGAGCAGCCGGGTCTGGTGCTGGATATCGCGGCGCTTTCAGACAAAGATCTCGCCTTTTATTGTCTTGACGTTACTCGCGCTGGCGACAACGGCGTACTGGCCGCCTTGCTTTTGCGCGCCTTATTTAACGGACTCCTTCAGGAACAGTTATCTGGCCAAAAACAACGCTTACCTGAGCTGAGCAGTCTGCTCAGACAGGTTAATTTGCTGCTGCGCCAGGCAAATCTGACCGGTCAGTTCCCGTTGCTGGTGGGCTACTATCACCGCGGATTAAAAAATCTGGTACTGGTTTCAGCCGGATTAAATGCAACGCTGCACGTTCAGGCCCATCAAATACAACTCAGTAACGGTGTGCCACTTGGCACTATGGGCAGTACACATACTAACCAAATAAGCCAGCGCGCTGATGACTGGCAATGCCATATTTGGGGGGCCGGAGGCCGCATACGACTGATGTTATCGTCTGACCAGTAAACCCGAATGGATAGTTTATTATCTGATGGGAGACAGGGCCAGAAGTTAGCTTTACACTTGGGTAATAGTCTTAAATTCTACGGATAGCGGTCTTCCAGGATAAATCCGTTCACGACTAACTGATATACTCATTTCCGAATTTAAACCGACATATCAAGCATTAAAACTTGAACGGCCTATAAGAGAGGTATTTTGATGTCTGCCTATAAGACCAAAGTAAAAAAAGCGGTAATTCCAGTAGCGGGTTTGGGTACACGTATGTTGCCTGCTACCAAAGCGATTCCAAAAGAAATGTTGCCGCTGGTTGATAAGCCGTTAATTCAGTATGTCGTTAACGAGTGTATTGCTGCGGGTATTAATGAGATTGTGCTGGTTACTCACTCCTCTAAAAACGCCATTGAGAACCATTTTGATACCAGTTTTGAACTGGAGTCTATGCTGGAAAAACGCGTAAAGCGCCAGCTGCTGGACGAAATTCAGTCCATCTGTCCTCCTCACGTGACCATCATGCAGGTCCGTCAGGGCATCGCGAAAGGTCTGGGCCATGCGGTCATGTGTGCACATCCTCTGGTCGGCGATGAACCTGTTGCGGTCATCCTGCCTGACGTGATCATCGACGAATACGAATCTAACCCAACCAAAGATAACCTGGCAGAAATGCTGAGCCGTTACGAAGAGTCTGGCCGTAGTCAGATCATGGTTGAGCCCGTCAGCGATGTGACGGCATACGGTGTTGTCGATTGTCAGGGTGCAGAACTGAATCCTGGTGACAGCGCGCCTATGGTCGGGGTTGTTGAGAAACCTAAAGCGTCTGAAGCGCCATCCAACCTTGCGGTTGTCGGTCGTTACGTTCTGTCTGCGGATATCTGGCCACTGCTGGCGAAAACGCCTCCAGGTGCCGGTGGCGAAGTTCAGCTCACCGACTCCATTGCCATGCTGATGGATAAAGAAACCGTCGAAGCCTATCACCTGAAAGGGGTAAGCCACGACTGTGGTAATAAACTGGGTTATATGCAGGCTTTCGTTGAATATGGTGTCCGCCATCCGGTATTGGGTAAAGAGTTCACTGAATGGCTCAACAATACTGTTAGCGATAAAAAGTAATTTTAAACACAGGATAGCTCAATGAAAGTCACTGTATTTGGTATCGGCTATGTCGGTCTGGTTCAGGCTGCGGTGTTGGCCGAAGTCGGACATGACGTTCTCTGCATTGATGTGGATGAAAACAAGGTCGAGAACCTTAAAAAAGGCAAGATCCCAATTTTTGAGCCGGGTCTGACGCCGCTGGTTATGTCGAATTACGAATCGGGTCGCCTGAAGTTCAGCACTGATGCTGCTCAGGGCGTGAACCACGGTGTAATGCAGTTTATCGCCGTCGGCACGCCGCCTGATGAGGACGGCTCGGCCGATCTGAAATATGTTACTGCCGTAGCGCGTACCATTGCTCAGCACATGACCGATCACAAAGTCGTGATTGATAAGTCAACGGTACCGGTCGGAACGGCTGACAGAGTCCGTGCTGTCATGACAGAAACGCTGCAGGCGCGCGATGCCAACATCAGCTTTGATGTGGTATCCAACCCAGAGTTCCTGAAAGAAGGCGCGGCCGTTAACGACTGTATGCGCCCTGAGCGTATCGTTGTCGGCACCGACAATGATGACGTGGTGGAGCTGTTGCGTGAGCTGTATGAGCCATTCAACCGTAACCACGATCGTATGATTTTGATGGATATTCGCAGTGCAGAACTGACGAAGTACGCCGCTAACTGCATGCTGGCGACGAAAATCAGCTTTATGAACGAAATTTCCAATCTCGCAGAACGTTTAGGTGCGGATATCGAAAAAGTGCGCCAGGGGATTGGTTCTGACTCACGTATCGGCTATCACTTTATCTACCCAGGCTGCGGCTATGGCGGTTCCTGCTTCCCGAAAGACGTTCAGGCGCTGATCCGCACAGCGGAGTCTATTGGTTATACACCGCGCCTGTTGAAGGCGGTGGAAGACGTCAACGACAGCCAAAAGACAAAGCTGCCCACCTTCATTAAACGCCACTTCGGTGACGATCTGAAAGGTAAAACGTTTGCGCTGTGGGGCCTGTCGTTCAAGCCCAACACAGATGATATGCGCGAAGCATCCAGTCGCGTGTTGATGGAAACGTTATGGGAAGCGGGTGCCTCTGTTCAGGCGTTCGATCCGGAAGCCATGGACGAAGCGCAGCGCATCTATGGTCATCGCGACGATCTGAAGCTGATGGGAACCAAAGAAGCGGCGCTGCACGGTGCAGACGGCCTGGTGATTTGTACGGAATGGCAAAATTTCCGTGCACCTGACTTTGACGTGATTAAGAGCGCACTGAAAGAACCCGTGATTTTTGATGGACGTAACCTGTATGATCCAGAGCGTATCAGCAAACGCGGCTTCGTTTATTATGCAATCGGCCGCGGAGCATCTATCCAGGCTGTGTGATTAACGAGGGATTTATGAATTTTCTGGTAACCGGCGCAGCAGGCTTTATTGGCTTTCATGTCAGTCAACGCCTGCTGGCCGCCGGTCACCAGGTTGTCGGCCTTGACAACCTGAATGACTACTATGATGTAAACCTTAAACAAGCTCGCCTTGATATCATCGGTGACAATCCATCCTTTACCTTTATTAAAGCCAATTTGGCCGATCGTCAGGCTATTGCCACACTTTTTGAACAGCACAATTTTCAGCGCGTTATTCATCTGGCCGCTCAGGCAGGGGTGCGTTACTCACTCGAAAACCCCCATGCGTATGCCGATGCAAACGTCATTGGGCACCTGAATATTCTTGAAGGCTGCCGCCACCATAAAATCGAGCATCTGCTTTATGCTTCATCCAGTTCGGTTTATGGCCTGAATAACAAGATGCCATTTTCAACAGAAGACAGCGTCGATCATCCCGTGTCATTGTATGCCGCGACGAAAAAAGCCAATGAGCTGATGTCGCATACCTATTCACATCTCTATCAATTGCCTACTACTGGCTTACGTTTTTTCACGGTCTATGGCCCGTGGGGACGTCCGGACATGGCGTTGTTTAAATTCACCCGCGCAATGCTTGCAGGCGAGGCGATAGATGTTTATAACCAGGGGCAAATGAAGCGCGACTTTACTTATATCGATGATGTTGCAGAGGCGGTTATTCGCTTGCAGGATGTTATCCCGCAGGCGGACGCAGACTGGACCGTGGAAACGGGTTCTGCCGCGTCAAGCTCTGCCCCTTATCGTATATATAACCTTGGCAATAGCCAGCCGGTGAGCCTGATTCACTATATTGAAGCGATTGAGAAAGCGCTGGGTGTGAAGGCAAATAAAAATCTGATGCCCATGCAACCGGGGGACGTGCTGGCAACCAGCGCGGACACAACCGCATTATTTAATACCATTGGATTTAAACCCCAAACCGGTGTTGATGAAGGCGTAAGGCGCTTTGTAGACTGGTATCGAAATTTCTATTCAATCTGAAAATAAAAAAAAGGAAGCGATCGCTTCCTTTTTTTTCTGCTGCGGATAATCGTAAAGCTAAAGTAAAGCTAACAATAAGCGAAACAGGCTAAGCATTACAGCAGGAAGTCGTCTAACTGCTTACCTTGTTCTTCCATGGCTTTCTTGATTGCTGCTGGCGTACGGCCCTGACCCGTCCAGGTTTTGGTCTCGCCATTTTCATCTACAAACTGATATTTAGCCGGGCGGGCAGCACGTTTGGCTTTGCCAGCCGTTTTTGATTCTGACAGGGTATTGAATAATTCGTTGGGATCGATACCATCCGCTAACAGCATCTCGCGATATTGCTCAAGTTTACGCGCACGCTCTTCGTTTTCAGCTTTAGAGTTTGACTCTTCGTCGCGACGTTCATTTACCACGACGTCCAGTTTTTCCAGCATTTCTTCCAGCGTTTCCAAAGAACACTCTCTGGCCTGGGCACGCAGCGTGCGGATATTATTAAGATTTTTAAGTGCTTCGCTCATTGTCCTGATCTCTGAATAATTAATAGGAGAGTTGTTCTGCCCGCTAATAGTAGTGGTGGAGAAAAATAAGTTCAACATTAAATTAATTTTTAGCTTAAAAAGAGTAAGCGAGGAATTTATTAAATTATTAATTCACCCCGATGACGTGTGATGTCAGGTGGGTTGAATCAATGAAAAGATTAAGATCTTAGCTGAAAATGCGCTGATACATTATCGGTATAAAAATAATGTTTAATCACACATGTGCTTTAATATTTATCCTGACCTAAAGACCCAATGCCGCATCATATTAACCGCTGCATCATCAATGAGTGATGCTAATCTGAACAGCATAAGGTGAAAATCCCCCCAGCAGCAACCTGTAGATATGGTAAAATCGACCCTGTTTTTTCATCGTATCCGAGAATCGGCGCAAATGGCTCAACTCTATTTCTACTATTCGGCAATGAACGCCGGTAAATCAACCGCATTATTGCAGTCATCCTACAATTATCAGGAACGCGGGATGCGCACGCTCGTCTATACCGCTGAGATCGACAATCGCTTCGGCGCAGGCAAGGTGAGCTCGCGTATTGGATTATCTTCTCCTGCGGTGCTTTATAATGCAGCCAGCCAGCTTGATGTGGAAATTGCCCAGGAACATGCGCGACAACCCGTTCACTGTGTACTGGTGGACGAAAGCCAGTTTCTGACGCGTGAGCAGGTTAAGGCCTTGTCTGACGTGGTAGATAATCTGGATATTCCCGTACTCTGCTACGGGCTGCGTACCGATTTTCTTGGTGAACTCTTCACCGGTAGCCAGTATCTTCTGGCATGGGCGGATAAGCTGGTAGAGCTGAAAACGGTCTGTCATTGTGGACGTAAAGCGGGCATGGTGCTGCGTCTGGACAGTGACGGTAAACCTTTCAGAGAGGGGGAGCAGGTCGTCATCGGCGGCAACGAACGTTATATCTCCGTATGTCGTAAGCATTATAAAAAGGCGATAGAGCAGGGTTGTTTGCAGGCCATCCATGGGGCGCAAACCCCCGTGGGGGAATAAATAGCCCTCAATGAGCGCCGGGCTGCTTTTCCATGGCGCTCGTTAAGGGCGCAAGGCGATGTGATCACGGACTTTATCCCTTTTCCCGTCCGGCTCAGGTCGATATTCTCTTCACTACGCTGATGCACCAGGCAGCAGTGTTTATCAAAGCGATAAACCCCCCATAAAAAACCCCTTGAGGCACGGGCCAGACAAGGGGTTTCGGCAGCCCGTTCATCGGGCGCGGAGCGGATTAGGCTTTTTTAGCTTTCTTCGCCGCTTTGCTGTCACTGACAGGCTGAGCCTGGGCAGCCTCGGCGGCACTGGCGAACGGCTCGACAAATTTGCGTCCGTAGTAGCTGTCCAGCATCAGCTGTTTGAGTTCGGCAATCAGCGGATAACGTGGATTCGCGCCAGTACACTGGTCATCAAAGGCATCATCCGCCAGTTTATCGACTTTCGCCAGGAAGTCTGCCTCCTGCACACCGGCTTCACGAATTGAGGCCGGAATACCCAGTTCCGTTTTGATTTCATCCAGCCATACCAGCAGCTTCTCAATTTTCTGGGCAGTGCGGTCGCCCGGCGCGGTGAGACCAAGATGATCCGCAATTTCAGCATAACGACGACGCGCCTGGGGACGATCGTACTGGCTGAATGCGGTTTGCTTAGTAGGGTTGTCATTTGCGTTATAGCGAATAACGTTGGAAATCAGCAGCGAGTTAGCCAGTCCATGAGGAATATGGAACTCAGAGCCAAGCTTATGCGCCATTGAGTGACAAACCCCGAGGAAGGCGTTAGCAAAGGCGATACCGGCGATGGTGGCGGCATTATGTACACGTTCACGGGCAACCGGATTTTTTGCACCTTCTGCATAGCTCGCCGGTAAGTTCTCTTTAAGCAGCTTAAGCGCCTGCAGGGCCTGACCATCGGAGTATTCATTGGCCAGAACGGACACATAGGCTTCCAGCGCGTGCGTCACCGCATCCAGACCGCCGAAGGCACAAAGTGAACGTGGCATATCCATGACCAGGTTGGCATCAACGATAGCCATATCCGGCGTCAGCGCATAATCGGCCAGCGGGTATTTCTGTCCGGTCGCGTCATCCGTTACCACGGCAAAAGGCGTCACTTCTGAACCTGTGCCTGAGGTTGTCGTAATGGCCACCATGCGCGCTTTCACGCCCATTTTAGGGAACTTATAGATACGTTTGCGAATATCCATAAACCGCAGTGCCAGCTCTTCAAAATGGGTTTCTGGATGCTCATACATGACCCACATGATTTTGGCTGCATCCATCGGCGAACCGCCGCCCAGGGCGATGATCACGTCTGGCTTAAAGCTGTTCATCTGTTCTGCACCTTTACGCACGATGCTTAAGGTGGGATCCGCTTCAACCTCAAAGAAAACTTCGGTTTCGATGCCGTGAGATTTTAAAACGCGGGTGACCTGATCGGCATAACCGTTGTTAAACAGGAAGCGGTCAGTCACCACAAACGCGCGTTTGGCACCGTCAGTGGCGATCTCTTCAAGCGCAATGGGTAAAGAGCCGCGACGGAAGTAAATGGACTTCGGAAGTTTATGCCACAACATATTTTCAGCTCGCTTAGCGACGGTTTTCTTGTTGATGAGATGTTTGGGCCCCACGTTTTCAGAAATGGAGTTACCGCCCCAGGAACCACAACCCAGTGTCAGAGAAGGGGCGAGTTTGAAGTTATATAAATCACCAATACCGCCCTGAGAAGCTGGTGTGTTGATCAGAATGCGGGCTGTTTTCATCTTGTCGCCAAAATAGTGCACGCGCGCTGTCTGATTGTCCTGGTCGGTATACAGGCATGACGTATGACCAATACCGCCCATCGCCACCAGTTTCTCCGCTTTGCTGACGGCATCCTGATAATCTTTAGCACGGTACATCGCCAGTGTCGGCGACAGTTTTTCATGAGCGAAAGGCTCTGATTCATCGACCCGTTCAACTTCGCCAATCAGGATTTTGGTTTCACCAGGTACGCTGATGCCGGCCATCTCCGCAATCTTCACCGCAGGCTGGCCCACAATGGCGGCGTTAAGCCCACCGTTTTTTAGAATGATATTTTGTACCGCACTCAGTTCCTGTCCCTGAAGCAAATAGCCACCATGGCTGGCGAAGCGCTCGCGCACGGCGTCGTAGACGGCATCCACCACGATAACCGACTGTTCAGAGGCACAGATCACACCGTTATCAAACGTTTTTGACATCAGGATGGAGGCAACGGCGCGTTTAACATCAGCTGTTTCATCGATGACAACGGGCGTGTTACCGGCCCCCACGCCAATCGCCGGCTTACCTGAGCTGTAGGCGGCCTTGACCATGCCGGGGCCACCCGTCGCCAGAATCAGGTTAATATCAGGATGGTGCATCAACTGATTGGACAGTTCCACAGAAGGTGCATCAATCCAGCCTATAATGTCTTTGGGCGCGCCAGCGGCAATCGCTGCCTGCAGGACAATATCCGCCGCTTTGTTCGTCGCATCTTTGGCTCGAGGATGGGGGGAGAAGATAATCCCGTTGCGGGTTTTAAGGCTGATAAGTGCCTTGAAAATCGCGGTGGAGGTAGGGTTAGTGGTGGGGACGATACCGCAAATCAGGCCGATGGGTTCAGCGATTGTGATGGTGCCAAACGTATCATCGGTGTCCAGTACGCCGCAGGTTTTCTCATCCTTATAGGCGTTGTAGATGTATTCAGAAGCGAAGTGATTTTTAATGACTTTGTCTTCAACAATGCCCATGCCCGATTCTGCCACCGCCATTTTAGCGAGTGGAATTCGGGCATCCGCGGCGGCCAGTGCGGCTGCGCGGAAGATGGCATCGACCTGTTGTTGAGAAAAATTGGCGAATTCTTGCTGGGCTTTTTTTACACGTTCAACCAGTGCATTGAGTTCAGCGACATTAGTAACGGCCATTGTGCTCTCCTGAGGAAGTTAAACTTTTTTTAGTAAACAAGCCTGAATCCCTGAGTATAGCCATGGTGCAAACGGCACGGTTTACGGGAATAAAGCAGCGGTTTTTCAATTGTTTACTAAAAGAGCTTCTCTCTGTTTCGAAATAATGAGACCTGCGTTACTGACAGAGAAAGAGTATCGGGTTTGGGAGAGAACAATGATGATTTAGATCAATTTAAACCCAAGCTGACTCCTTTCAGCTCTGCATTCAGGGGGGCCGGGCTGGGGGATAATAAACGGGGCGTAAAAGTAACATCTTCCACAAGATAGTTAATGCGTGGTTAAAGCCACTAAATTGTAAGTAAAATAACAGCATAAATAACTGCTTAGGCATCTGGCGCCCACGGCTTTTTTCACTTACATTAGGCGCGTTTTTCATCTGGGATGGGGAGTTAACCGTGAATCCTGCGTTATTAGATCTGTCTGGCTATATCAAGTTTTTCGTAGGCCTGTTTGCACTGGTTAATCCCATCGGCATCATTCCGGTATTTATTAGCATGACCCGCTATCAGGGCGTGGCAGAACGCAATAAAACCAACCTGACGGCCAACCTCGCGGTGGCGATTATTCTCTGGACCTCGCTGTTTCTGGGCGATGCAATCCTGCATGTCTTCGGTATCTCTATCGACTCGTTTCGCATTGCGGGCGGGATTCTGGTGGTGACCATCGCTATGTCGATGATTAGCGGCAAGCTGGGCGAGGATAAGCAAAATAAGCAGGAAAAAACGGAAACGGCAATTCGGGAAAGTATTGGCGTGGTTCCCCTTGCGCTGCCGCTCATGGCGGGTCCAGGCGCCATCAGTTCGACTATCGTCTGGAGCACGCGTTATAACAACTGGCTCAACCTTCTGGGTTTTACCGTTGCGATTGCTGTTTTCGCCTTTAGCTGTTGGCTGCTGTTCCGCGCTGCGCCTTTAATGGTCAGGCTGTTAGGGCAGACAGGGATTAACGTGATTACCCGTATCATGGGATTGCTGTTAATGGCGCTAGGTATTGAATTTGTGGTGACCGGCATCAAGGCAATTTTTCCCGGTCTGGTTGGGTAAACCGACTTATTTAATCGCATTTAACAAGAAATGAACCAATAGGGTGCAAAAGACGATTTTTTTGCACCGTATTGATGCAATTATTTATCTCTCTTCACATCCTTCTTCAGTTATCACTTCCGCTAATAACCTTCGCTGCAGCGCCAGTGCTGGCATCGCGGCATGTCACTATATTCACACTATATTCTGCTTTCGCAGCGGAAGTTGGCATGATTAATGCTGGTCTACGTCGTTTAAACCGTTTTTTAAATGATGTGACGGTGTGTATTAACACTACAACAACGCAACGCCAGGGTCTAAATGTTGTTTTTGGGTTAAATTGACATCAAAGTGATGAGATTGTTTATTAATCAGTCTGTTAAGCTATTTTTAGGGCAAAAATTAACACTTCCACTGGGAAAAATCTCATGATAAAAGAGAAACAGGTAACATTTTAGCGATTTAGTTTTGGCGCCCCTCTGCAGCATCTGCTAATTTTCGGCGCATTAATAATGTTTTCCCAAACGTCAAAAGCAAAAGATTTATTCCTTATTGATGCTGGGATATCAGAATAAAAATTGGCATTTAACAAGGGTGTGGGAAATGAACGCGCAGCACTACCTGGCTTGTCTGGCACTAACCTTAACCGCATTGCCCACCTGTGCTGCCACCGTGCCATCAGACGTGACGCTCTCCGCCGTCCAGCAAATCGTGATTAATAACGGTTCGGAAGTTGCCTCGCTCGATCCGCATAAAGTCGAAGGTGTACCGGAGTCAAACATCATCCTCAACCTGCTGGATGGGCTGGTTAACACGGACAATAACGGTAATGTGGTGCCGGGTGTGGCTGAGCGCTGGGAAAACCAGCAAGGTAAAATCTGGACATTCACCCTGCGCGACAATGCCAAATGGAGCAATGGGGAGCCGGTTACGGCACAGGACTTCGTTTACAGCTGGCGTCGTCTTGCCGATCCTAAAACTGCGTCGCCCTATGCCAGCTATCTGCAGGCTGCCCATATTGCGAATGTCGATGCGATTCTTGCCGGTAAAGTTGCCCCCGATCAACTGGGCGTGAAAGCCCTGGACGATCGCCATCTGCAAATTACCCTGACCGAACCGGTGCCTTATTTAGTGGCCATGCTGGCGCACACCGCGATGAAACCCGTTTACGCACCTGCCATCGAAAAGTGGGGTGAGGGCTGGACCCAACCCGGTCACTATATCGGTAACGGCGCCTATACGCTGAATGACTGGGTGGTGAATGAGAAAATTGTTCTGAAGCGTAATCCTCTTTACTGGAACAATGCTCAGACCGTTATTGAGCAGGGAACGTTTCTGGCCATCAGCTCGGAAAACAGTGATATCAATCGCTATCGCAGCGGTGGCATTGATATGACCAACAGCGCGGTTCCGCCCGACTTGTTTGCTAAATTGCGCAAAGATATGGGTGATGAGGTTAAAGTCAGTCCGCTGCTCTGCACCTTCTATTACGAAATTAATAACAAAAAACCGCCGTTCACCGATGCCCGCGTGCGCGCTGCGATCAAAATGACGCTGGATCGCGATATCATCGCTCGTAAGATCATGGGGCAAGGGCAAATTCCGGCCTACAGCTTTACGCCGCCTTACATCGCAGGCGCTGCGTTATCTTCCCCAGACTGGATGGCGTGGACACAGCCGCAGCGAAACGCGGCTGCGAAAAAACTGCTGGCCGAGGCGGGTTACAACGATAAAAATCCGCTGCGCTTTACGCTGCTCTATAACACATCCGATCAAAACAAAACCCAGGCCATCGCCGCCGCGTCCATGTGGCAACGCAATTTGGGCGCGCAGGTTACGTTGCAGAATCAGGAATGGAAAACCCTGCTGGAAACCCGGCATCAGGCACAATATGACGTTGTGCGCGCCACCTGGTGTGCGGATTACAATGAGCCCTCAACATTCCTGAATATGTTCCAGAGCCAGTCGTCGACCAATACCGCGTTTTACCACAGTGCGGAATACGACCGTCTGTTAGCCGCAACATTAACGGCTGAAAATGAAGCGGACCGCGCATCATTGTATCAGCAGGCAGAAACACAACTCGACAAAGACTCAGCAATTGTGCCAGTTTACTATCGCGTCAGCGTGCGGCTGGTTAAACCCTGGGTTGGCGGTTTTACTGGCCACGATCCGCAGGACATGACAGACCTGAAATACTATTTCATTAAAAAACACTGAGTCACGCGCTTAACCGGCGGCACAGTCGGGAAGGGCGTGGCCGTGCAGACCACACAACAGGGTCAATACGCCCCAGGTGGCAAACACCGGGGACCCGAATACGGGGAACGCTGAGGTCGCAAACACCCTCAGTGAAAATAAAAAAACTGGAGTTAAGAATGAACAACATCACGAAAAAAACCTTGATTGCTGCCAGCGTCTTTGCAGCGATGAGTGCGCTCGCAGCGAACAGCGTTATGGCAGCCACAGTACCTGCCGGCGTAGAACTGGCCGCGAAGCAGGAGCTGGTTAAAGGAAACGGTAGCGAGGTTCAGTCACTGGATCCGCATAAAATCGAAGGCGTTCCGGAATCTAACGTGAGTCGTGATCTGCTGGAAGGTCTGGTCATCAGCGATACGGATGGTCATCCCATTCCTGGTGTGGCTGAAAGCTGGGATAACAAAGACTTTAAAGTCTGGACTTTCCACCTGCGTAAAAATGCCAAATGGTCAAATGGTGAACCTGTCACTGCTCAGGATTTCGTCTACAGCTGGGAGCGTTTGGCCGATCCGAAAACCGCATCGCCTTATGCCAGCTATCTGCAATACGGCCATCTGGCTAACGTTGATGATATTATCGCTGGCAAGAAGCCCCCAACAGACCTGGGCGTAAAGGCGATTGACGATCATACACTGCAAGTGACCTTAAGCGAGCCGGTGCCTTATTTCTATAAATTACTCATTCACCCCTCAATGTCGCCAGTTAATAAAGCTGCAATCGAAAAATTCGGTGACAAGTGGACTCAGCCAGAAAACTGGGTGGGTAACGGTGCGTTTAAATTGGAATCACACGTCATCAACGAACGTATCACCGTTGTGCGTAACCCTGAATACTGGGATAACGCGCATACCGTGCTGAACAAAGTCACTTTCCTGCCAATCTCGTCGGAAGTCAGCGATGTAAACCGTTACTTCTCTGATAACGGCAGCGACATGACCTATAACAACCTGCCTATTGAGCTGTTTAAAAAATTGCAGCGTGACAACGGTAAAGAGCTGCATGTTGACCCGTATCTGTGTACCTACTACTACGAAATTAACAACCAGAAAGCGCCATTTAACGATCCGCGCGTTCGCGCTGCGCTTAAGCTCGGCATCGATCGCGACATTATCGTAGACAAAGTCCTGGCGCAGGGCCAGAAACCGGCTTACAGCTACACGCCGCCAGCGACAGATGGTATGGAATTGGCGAAGCCTGAGTGGTTTACCTGGTCACAGGAAAAACGTAATGCCGAAGCGAAAAAGCTGCTGGCCGAAGCCGGTTATACGCCAGAAAAACCGCTGACCTTTAATCTGCTGTACAACACCTCTGACCTGCATAAGAAACTGGCCATTGCCGCGTCATCTATCTGGACGAAAAACCTGGGTGTGAAAGTGAAGCTGGAGAACCAGGAGTGGAAAACCTTCCTGGATACCCGCCACCAGGGCAACTTTGACGTTGCGCGTGCAGGCTGGTGTGCAGACTACAACGAACCGACATCGTTCCTGAATACCATGCTGTCTGACAGCAGCAACAATACCGCGCACTATAAGAGCCCAGCTTTCGACATGCTGATGAAAGATGCGTTGGCCACTACAGATGATAAAGCGCGTTCGGCTGATTACGAGAAGGCAGAGCAGCAGCTGGATAAAGACTCTGTGATCGTGCCGCTTTACTACTACGTTAACACGCGCCTGGTGAAACCTTATGTTGGCGGTTATACCGGTAAGGATCCGCTGGATAACGTAGCAGACAGAAACCTGTACATCATCAAGCACTAATAAAACACCAAGAACAGCGGCGGCGCGTTACGCGCCGCCAGTACTTTTTTTAATGCAATGTGAAGCACCAGCCTGGTAGGTACGGCAATGTTAAAATTCATTCTGCGTCGGTTGCTTGAAGCAATTCCGACGCTTTTCGTTCTGATTACCATTTCCTTCTTTATGATGCGACTGGCGCCCGGCAGCCCTTTTACCAGCGAGCGCACCCTGTCGCCAGAGGTCATGGCAAATATCGAGGCGAAATATCACCTCAACGATCCTATCGGTAAGCAATACGTTGATTATCTGATTCAACTGGCGCATGGCGATTTCGGGCCCTCGTTCAAGTACAAAGACTATTCGGTCAATTACCTGGTCGGCCATGCCTTCCCGGTTTCAGCCAAACTCGGCCTTGCTGCCTTTATCCTGGCGGTGGTTCTGGGCGTCACGGCGGGCGTTATTGCGGCGCTGAAGCAGAACAGCCTGTGGGATTACGTTGTGATGGGGGTGGCAATGACCGGCGTGGTGATACCGAGTTTTGTGGTAGCGCCGCTATTGGTTCTGGTGTTCGCAATCACGCTTAAGTGGCTGCCGGGTGGCGGCTGGAATGGCGGTCAATGGAATTACATGCTGCTGCCGATGGTGGCGCTCTCACTGGCCTACATTGCCAGTATTGCGCGCATCACCCGCGGCTCGATGATTGAAGTTATGCACTCCAACTTTATCCGTACCGCGCGAGCGAAAGGGCTGCCGCTGCGTCGTATCGTGTTACGTCATGCACTGAAGCCTGCGCTGCTGCCGGTCATTTCCTATATGGGGCCGGCCTTTGTGGGCATCATTACCGGTTCTATGGTCATCGAGTCGATTTACGGACTGCCGGGTATTGGTCAGCTGTTCGTGAACGGTGCACTTAACCGTGACTATTCACTGGTGCTGAGCCTGACCATCCTGGTGGGGCTGTTGACCATCCTGTTTAATGCGATCGTCGATGTGCTGTATGCCGTTATCGACCCGAAAATCCGCTACTGATTCTGGAGTTCGCCATGATGTTAAGTAAGAAAAATAGCGAAGCTCTTGATGCATTCAGTGAAAAACTGGAAGTCGAAGGGCGAAGCCTGTGGCAGGATGCCCGTCGTCGTTTCATTCATAACCGTGCCGCATTAATCAGCTTGATGGTGCTGATGCTCATCACGCTGTTTGTGATTTTTGCGCCTATGCTGTCGCAATTCTCCTATTTCGATACCGACTGGGGAATGATGTCATCACCGCCCGATACCACGTCGGGACACTGGTTTGGCACCGACTCCTCGGGGCGCGATTTGCTGGTGCGCGTAGCCATTGGCGGGCGCATTTCACTGATGGTCGGGATTGCTGCCGCGCTGATCGCCGTGATCGTGGGAACCTTGTACGGTTCAATCGCGGGTTATCTGGGCGGGAAAACCGATTCCGTGATGATGCGTATTCTGGAAATCCTTAACTCCTTCCCGTTTATGTTCTTCGTTATCCTGCTGGTGACCTTCTTTGGCCGCAATATTCTGCTGATCTTTGCCGCTATCGGCATGGTGTCCTGGCTGGACATGGCGCGTATCGTGCGCGGGCAGACATTAAGCCTGAAGCGCAAAGAGTTTATTGAAGCTGCACACGTTGGCGGTGTTTCCACCTGGAAAATTGTGACGCGCCA
This sequence comes from Pantoea sp. B623, assembly GCF_024814475.1. Lineage (NCBI taxonomy): Bacteria > Pseudomonadati > Pseudomonadota > Gammaproteobacteria > Enterobacterales > Erwiniaceae > Pantoea > Pantoea sp. B623. Next base: position 18,532 of record NZ_JANUXM010000004.1, read on the forward strand.
TATCGTCCCCAACGTTCTGGGCGTCGTGGTGGTTTACGCTTCGCTGCTGGTGCCCAGTATGATTCTGTTTGAATCTTTCCTGAGCTTTCTGGGGCTGGGAACGCAGGAGCCACTGAGTAGCTGGGGCGCACTGCTCAGCGATGGTGCGAACTCCATGGAAGTCTCGCCGTGGCTGTTACTGTTTCCGGCGACTTTCCTGGTCGTCACCTTGTTCTGTTTCAACTTTATTGGCGATGGCCTGCGTGATGCCCTCGACCCCAAAGATCGTTAAGGAGTTTCCCGATGACTATTCATGAATTTCAGCCTGCTCAGGCTGCGCGCGCGGGAAGCGAACTGCTGCTTGAAGTGAAAGATTTACGCGTAACCTTTGGCACGCACGATGGTGACGTCACCGCCGTTAACGATCTCAACTTTTCACTGCGGGCAGGTGAAACCTTAGGGATTGTGGGCGAGTCGGGTTCGGGTAAATCCCAGACCGCCTTTGCGTTAATGGGGCTGTTGGCCAGCAACGGGCGCATCGGTGGTTCGGCGTTGTTCAACGGTAAAGAGATCCTGAATTTGCCTGAGAAACAGCTGAACCGACTGCGTGCCGAGCAAATCGCCATGATCTTCCAGGATCCCATGACGTCACTGAACCCCTATATGCGGGTCGGCGAGCAACTGATGGAAGTGCTGAAGCTGCATAAAGGGATGAGCAATGCACAGGCATTTGAAGAGTCAGTAAGAATGCTGGATGCGGTTAAAATGCCGGAAGCGCGTAAACGTATGAAAATGTATCCCCACGAGTTTTCGGGTGGGATGCGTCAACGTGTGATGATTGCGATGGCCCTGATGTGTCGGCCTAAGCTGCTGATTGCCGATGAGCCGACAACCGCACTGGACGTCACGGTTCAGGCGCAGATCATGACCTTGCTGAATGAGCTTAAGCGCGAGTTTAACACCGCGATCATTATGATCACCCACGATTTGGGTGTGGTTGCGGGCATTTGCGATAAAGTTCTGGTGATGTATGCCGGACGCACCATGGAATATGGCCGCGCCCGTGATGTGTTTTATCAGCCCGCACATCCCTATTCTATTGGTTTGCTGAACGCCGTACCCAGACTGGATGCGGAAGGGGAAAGTCTGACGACGATACCGGGTAATCCGCCTAACCTGCTGCGTTTGCCGCAGGGTTGTCCTTTCCAGCCGCGCTGCCCTCACGCTATGGATATCTGCTCCAACGCACCGCCGCTGTTACCTTTTGCAGAAGGGCGTTTGCGCGCCTGCTTTAAGCCGGTGGAGGAACTCGTATGAGCAGCCTGGCAGAAAAGAAAGTGTTACTCGAAATCGCCGATCTGAAAGTCCATTTTGATATCAGGGATGGCAAGCAGTGGTTCTGGCAGCCGCCAAAATCTCTCAAGGCGGTGGACGGTGTCAGCCTGCGCCTGTATGAAGGTGAAACCCTGGGCGTCGTCGGGGAATCCGGCTGCGGCAAGTCTACGCTGGCGCGGGCCATTATTGGCCTGGTAAAAGCCACCGAGGGCCGCGTTTCATGGCTCGGGCGTAACCTGCTGGGGCAGAGTGAAGAAGAGTGGCGTAAGGCGCGAAGCGATATCCAGATGATTTTCCAGGATCCGCTGGCCTCGCTGAATCCGCGTATGACAATCGGCGACATCATTGCAGAGCCGTTACGCACTTATCATCCGGAGCTGTCGCGTCAAGATGTCAAAGATCGCGTCAAGACCATGATGATGAAGGTAGGGCTCCTGCCTAACCTGATCAACCGCTATCCACACGAGTTCTCGGGTGGACAGTGCCAGCGTATCGGTATTGCGCGCGCATTGATACTTGAGCCTAAGCTGATTATCTGCGACGAGCCGGTGTCGGCCCTGGACGTGTCCATTCAGGCTCAGGTCGTGAACTTGCTGCAGCAACTGCAACGTGAAATGGGCCTGTCGCTGATTTTTATCGCCCATGACCTCGCGGTGGTTAAACACATTTCCGACCGCGTGCTGGTGATGTATCTGGGGCACGCCGTGGAGCTGGGCACCTACGACGAGGTGTATACCAATCCGCAGCATCCCTATACCAAAGCGCTGATGTCGGCGGTGCCGATTCCCGATCCGGACCTGGAAAAAAATAAGCAAATCCAGCTCCTGGAAGGGGAATTACCCTCACCGATTAATCCGCCCTCCGGCTGTGTGTTCCGGACGCGCTGTCCGATTGCCGGCCCTGAGTGTGCGAAAACCCGACCGCTGCTTGAAGGCAGTTTCCGCCATGCGGTGTCCTGCCTGAAGGTGGATCCGCTGTAAAACAAAAAGCCGGGCAATCGCCCGGCTTTATATTCATGGTGTTACGCTATTCACGCCACAAAATATGGCACAGCTTGTGATCTTTTTCGCGACACAACAGCACGCGCGCAAAAACATCAGTAATAGGTTCGCCATCCGCTTCGCCCAGACCGATCACCACTTCTGAGAAAAAATCTGGATTCAAATCGAAATCCACATGATCCTGCCAGTCATCGGAAGGGTCAAACAGCTCTGCGCCACCACGCTCTTCAAACTGCAGGTTGAAAAGAATGATATCGGCCGGATCAAGATTATCGCCAGCCAGTTCAAGAAAAATGTCATAGGCCTGTTCCAGCGTTTCGTCTTCTGTCAGGCGGTTGTTCAGATCCATGCTCAGTCCCGTTTATCTAAGGGCAGTTCGTAATTTCGCTCGTTTTACAGTAAAGGGCTGAAGAAGTAAAACAGTCGTTCGACAATCCGCTGCCACCAGGCACGTTTTGCCCAGCGTTTGGGATCGAGCAGACGCGAACGGGCAATATAGTCATCCTGCACGCAGGCCAAATCGCTGCCGAATCCGGCATCATCGACAGCCAGGGTAATTTCGAAATTCAGCCACAGGCTACGCATGTCCAGGTTAACGGTTCCCACCAGGCTCAGTTGACCGTCCACCAGCACGCTTTTGGTATGCAGCAGGCCATCTTCAAACTGGTAGATTTTTACTCCTGCCTCAAGCAGCTCGCCAAAGAAGGAGCGGCTGGCCCAGCCGACCAGCAAAGAGTCATTGTGAAGGGGAACCACAAGACTCACGTTAACGCCCCGCATGGCCGCCGTGCAAATGGCATGAAGCAGATCGTCACTCGGCACCAGATAGGGCGTGGTCATGATAAGCTGCTCACGCGCTGAATACACCGCCGTGAGCAGGGCCTGATGAATCAAATCCTCCGGAAAACCGGGACCGGAGGCGATAACCTGCACCGTGTGCCCACTTTCCTGTTCAAACGGCATGATATTGCGGTCTGGCGGCGGCGGTAAAATACGTTTACCGGTCTCAATTTCCCAGTCACAGCTGTAGACAATTCCCATGGCGGTGGAAACCGGACCTTCCATGCGCGCCATCAGGTCAACCCATTGGCCTACGCCGGCCTCTTGTTTAAAAAAGCGCGGATCAACCAGGTTCATGCTGCCGGTGTAGGCAATATAGTTGTCGATCAGCACCATTTTACGATGTTGACGCAGGTCCATACGGCGCAGGAATACGCGCAGCAGGCTCACCTGGAGCGCCTCAACGACGTCAATGCCTGCATTACGCATCATGCCCACCCAGGGGCTTCTGAAGAACGCCACGCTGCCCGCTGAATCCAGCATGAGGCGGCAGTGAACGCCGCGGCGTGACGCGGCCATTAACGACTCGGCGACCTCATCCGCCAGCCCGCCCGGATTCCAGATATAGAACACCATCTCGACATTGTGGCGAGCCAGCTGGATATCGCGAATCAAGGCTTTCATGACGTCATCAGAGCTGGTCAGAAGCTGCAACTGATTGCCTTTTACGCCCGCAATGCCCTGGCGGTTGTTGCACAGTTGAAACAGCGATCGTGCGACGTCGCTGTAATCTGTCGCAAAAATTTCGCTGCGTTTCTTTAAATCATTTAACCAGCGAGCGGTGGAAGGCCACATGGTACGTGCGCGTTCAGCGCGGCGCTTACCCAAATGTAATTCGCCAAAGGACAAATACGCGATGATGCCAACCAGCGGCAGAATAAAGATAATCAGCAGCCATGCCATCGCTGAGGTAACGGCCCGTCGCTTCATCAGGATGCGCAGCGTGATCCCGGCAATCAGTAACCAGTAACCAAACAACAGCAACCAACTGATAAGCGTGTAAAACGTGGTCATTAAGTGGACATCCTGTTCGCGCTTGAGTCAGAGAAGTTTACGTGGAGATGAGGGGGAGCGAAACCCTTAATAATAGCGGCGTTTCGATGAGAGATCCGATTTGGCATTCGCTCAGAGATCTTTATAATGCGTGCGCGTGAGTTTGATGGCAGAGAGGAAGTGATGAGACGAAGCAGAAACGAAGTGGCCCGCTGGAGAATGTTACGTCAGGTACAGCGCAGACGTTCACGCTGGCTCGAGGGGCAGTCACGTCGCTATAAACGGATTCACGGAATTCGTCATCAACTGGCGCAGCAGCAGCGTCGTTCGATTCTGTTTATCACACAAAATCTGTAATCGATCAGCCGCCCGGCGCGGCTGAGACATTAATGCCCGGTCATCAATAACTTGACGTTCACCAGCTGTACCGCTGCGGCCAGGACGATCAGCATGACGATCAGGTGCTTTTTATTCCGCCAGCCGTGTTTTCGCCACAGATAAAGCGCCGCACCTACTAACAGCATAATCACCAGCAACAGGGTGATAATAATCGATTGCATAAAATATCATCTCGAAAAAAAAGCTTCTGAGCGGCTGCCCGGAAGCTCTTTTTTGGCTGCGGAGTTAAATCAGAAGACGCGCTTAAACGGCTTAACGCTAACCTGCTTGTAAACACCGGCGGCGATGTAGGGATCGTCTGCAGCCCAGGCCTGCGCCGTTTCCAGCGACGGGAATTCGGCGACGACGGTGGAACCGGTAAAGCCCGCAACGCCCGGATCGTTACTGTCGACCGCAGGCATAGGACCGGCGACGATTAACCGACCTTCTTCATGTAACAGCTTCAGACGTGCCAGGTGAGCGGGGCGCACGGCGTTGCGTTTTTCCAGAGAATCGGCGTTATCTTCAGCATAAATGACGTAAAGCAATTGGGCGCTCCCATTAACTCTTAAATTTGGCAACACGGTAAGGGATAGTTAAGTAGAGTGCAAACGAAACCTTGCGTCAATGGCCTCTGCAGCATATTGGGCTAAACAGGCTTTTTTAGCCGCAAAACAAGGAGGTTATTGAAACTGATTGCTATTTGCATTTAAAATCGTGACTTGATTTCACTACTGCGATTGCTATGACCACGCTGACTATGCCCTTACCGAAACGCACGCCTGTCGCCATGATCTTGTCTGTTGCACTGCACGGTGCAGTCATTGCGGGTGTTCTTTATGCGTCTTTTCATCAGACCATTGAGTTACCTAAAGCATCACAGCCGATTAGCGTGACGATGGTTGCACCGGCCGTTCAGCCAGAACCTGCAATCGCCCAACCCGCGCCGCAACCGACGCCTCAGCCAGAACCGGAACCCGTACCGGAGCCTCAACCTGCGCCAGAGCCGCCAAAAGCCGAACCGGTGCCGATCCCCAAACCTGAACCTAAGCCTAAGCCAAAGCCCCGTCACGAGCCTAAGCGTGAACAACCCAAGCGCGAGGTGAAACCGCGTCAGGAGGTGAAACCGCAGGCAAATCCGTTCAGCCATGATACGGCCGCCACCCAAAGCAAGCCTACCACCGCGCCAAAAAGTACGCCGTCGGCAGCACCCACGCAAAGTGTTTCTTCCGGGCCCAAAGCGCTTAATATCAGCAAGCCGTCTTATCCGCCACGGGCGGCGGCCTTGCGCGTTGAAGGACGCGTCAGGGTAAAATTTGACGTAGACAGCGACGGTCGGGTCGATAATATCGAAATCCTTTCTGCCGAACCGCGCAATATGTTCGAACGTACCGTTAAGCAGGCCATGCGAACGTGGCGTTATCAGAGTGGAAAACCGGGCAGCGGCCTGACGATGAATATCGTATTCAAAATTAACGGCGGGGCCAGCATCGAATAGCCGGAGAAAGGCTGTCTGAAGGGCGCTTGTGGCGCCGTGAGCGATCGCAACCTGCGCGTCGCTCACGGCAACAGGGAATTATCTGCAGGGCAGATGCAGCACCGAAAACCTGTTATCAGGCAGGGTAGGACTGGTTATCCCGTCCTGCTGGCAGTTGGCGAGGATGCCCCTCGTTGTCCACCGCGACGTAAATAAACACGGCTTCGGTAGCACAATACGTCTGCCCGATAGGTTCAGATGACACCTTCTTGATCCATACCTGAACGTTAATCGTCATCGAGCTGTTGCCGGTGCGGATACAGTGCGCATAGCAACTGACGACATCGCCCACTGCGACGGGTTTTAAGAAGGTCATACCATCAACGCGTACGGTGACGACGCGGCCTTCAGCAATCTCTTTAGCCTGGATCGCGCCACCCATATCCATTTGTGACATTAACCAGCCACCGAAGATATCGCCGTTAGCATTTGTATCCGCTGGCATCGCCAGGGTGCGCATCACCATTTCGCCCTTGGGCAATTTATGTTTATCGTCCATTGCTCTGGTTTCTTAAGTCTGAGAGAGACGTTGCCCGCCTGAGCGGACAACAGGTTTATTTTTGTTCTTGTTGCGGCATCTTACGCCAGATATAGACGCCGCTCAGCAGCGTAAACAGCAGCGTAAGGCCGGTCAGTCCAAACACTTTGAAGTTAACCCAGACTGACTGAGGTAACCAAAACGCAACATATATGTTTGCCAGGCCACAAATCAAGAAAAACAGCGCCCAGGCGATGTTGAGATTTCGCCAGACGTGGTCAGGCAGTTCCAGCTCTTTACCCAGCATGGTCTGTATTAACGGCTGTTTCATGAACCACTGGCTGAACAGTAACGCCAGCGCAAACAGGGTATAGATGACGGTGACTTTCCACTTAATAAATTCATCATTATGGAAAACCAGCGTCAGCGTGCCGAAGACGGCCACCAGAACGAAGGTGAAAATCGTCATTTTTTCAAGCTTGCGATACAGCACCCAGCTCGCGACCAGCGCCAGTCCGGTCGCGACAACCAGCGCGCCCGACGCCACAAAAATGTCGTACAACTTATAAAAAATAAAGAAAACAACAAGGGGGAGAAAGTCGAGTAGCTGCTTCATAGTCATTCCAGTTAAGGCTGCATGGCCTGCCAGTGCGCCGGAAGGCGCACGGACAATCAACGTAACAGCATATAAAGCCGGTACAAATAAATCACCAACAGGGTCGAAACCAGGTTACCGATGGCGGTGAAAATCACCGTTGAAACATTCATGGGCAACAGGGTTAATGAGGTAAAGAAAAACATCACGGCGAGCTTAGCCAGTAACCATACGATAATGGCAGGGGCAATCAGCTTCACGTTTTTCCAGGCCATTCGCATGCTGGCGCGCATTGCGGCGATAACGCCGAGTTTTTCACTCGCCAGAATGATTGGCGACAGCGACAGCACAATGGTCAGCAATACGCCCGGAACCACCAGTACCATAAAGCCCAGCTGCGCCACCAGGGTAACGAGAAACGTCAGCAGCAGTAGCTTTGGCAGCAAGGGTGCAGAGGCGCCAATCGCTCGCAGCGCACTTACGCGTTGGCCTGACGAAACCAACGGAATCAGGCACAGTATACCGCCCAACAGCAGCGTATTCCCCACCAGCCCCGCAAACGTTCCCGCTGCAGAAGCGCGCAGCAGCACCTGCTGCTGTTCGGGTGACATGCTCTGCACCATATCGAACAGCGAGGTACTGCTAATTTCGCCTTGCTGCAATATCGCCATTTGGTCGTCACCGGGCGTCAGAACGTGTAACAGCATGACCGTGACAAACGCGGTCAGCAGCGACATCAGCACCAGGGTGAACAATTGATGACGAAAAAAATTTCCAGTGTCACGGTATAACGAGCTTGCCGTGATAGACATGTACTCTCCTTGAAAGAACCGGGTTAATTAACCCGGCGATTGTACATGTTCTGACGGCTCGCTGGCACCCGCAACCCGATAACTTTCTGTCATATCAGGTAAAGATGGGTGAAAAAGTGCGGGAAGGCCAAAGCGCGCTCTGGCCCGGTCGCAGCCTTCGTTCCAAACCCCCTGTTCTCCAGACATCTCAAACTCACGGCAGGGCGAAGGCCGGTTTTCATAGATACTGCACGAAACACAGCCGCCAATATCGCCCTTGAGCGCGACACAGCGCGGTGTGCGATCGTTCGTGCCGCGCATATTCCGCATTAACAGACTCAGGGGCTCCGTTAATTCCGTTGGCACCAGCCCCCCGGCGTCATCGGCTTCTGCCCAGTAAAAAGAGACGCGAAAGTGGGCACAACAGGCACCACAGCTAATACAAGGGTTGAGAGTATCGCTCATTTGATCGCCCGCCACCTCTGAGGCATCGAAGCAAAACAGTCTGGGGAGATCAGCAAAGTAATGCGGCGTTACGGTTTCGGCAAGGGATATTTAGCGACCACCAGAGCACGCAAAATTGATTTGAATCAATTCATTGTTTTTTAAATCATTTTTCCGGGTTGATTTAGATGCAATTGACAATGAATCGCGCTAAATCTGTGCGGACAAAAAAATGATTCAGTGCAGGCATTCAATTTCTCACAGGAGTGAATATGAAACTGGCTAAATGCGCCATGCTGCTGGCGCTTGCATTACCGCAATTTGCGTTGGCTCACCAGGCGGGCGATTTCTTTGTCCGTGCAGGAAGTGCCACAGTCCGACCCACCGAAGGCTCAGACAATGTGCTGGGAATGGGGCCGTTTAGCGCAAGCAACGACACTCAGCTGGGCTTAACCTTTACCTATATGGCCACTGATAATATCGGGGTTGAGCTTCTGGCCGCCACGCCGTTTCGTCATAAAGTCGGGCTGGGCCCAACCGGCACCCTGGCGACGGTACGTCAGCTGCCGCCCACGCTGATGGCACAGTATTACTTTTTTGACAGCCAGAGTCAGGTGCGTCCCTATGTGGGCATCGGCGTTAACTACACCACCTTCTATGATGCCGATTTTAACCAGACCGGACGGGATGCGGGCTTGAGCGATCTCAGCCTGAAGGATTCGTGGGGCGTTGCCGGGCAGGTGGGGCTGGATTACCAGATCAACCGCGACTGGATGCTGAACGCTTCCCTGTGGTACATGGATATTGATACGCAGGTGAAATTCAAAGCGGGCGATCAGCAGCAGAATATCCATATGCGCGTGGATCCCTGGGTGTTCTTCTTTGGCGCAGGTTACCGTTTCTGATAAAAAAAAGGGCCACGTCAACGTGGCCCTTTTTTTTAACCGACGTTATTTAATTTGCATGTTATTAACGACGGATCTTACGCCTGCCACGCTGCGGGTAACCTGGACGGCATGGTTAGCCATCTGCGGCGAGCTGACAAAACCGCTGAGCTGCACTTTACCCTTAAAGGTTTCAACGTTGATTTCAGTCGATTTCAGCGACTCATCTTTTAACAGTTCTGCTTTTACTTTCGTGGTGATGACGGTGTCATCGATATAACCGCCGGTGCCTTCTTTAGTTGGCGTTGGCGCACAGGCGCTCAGTGTTAATGCAACAACAGCCGCGACCATGGCACTTGCCAGCACTTTAAACCATTTCATTGCTTCTCTCCCTGTCACAAATTGGATGCGACGTTACCATAACGGCGCCTGTTAATTGTGGTGCAGAAAATCCGAAATTAGCAAACCGGGAATGAAAAAAAACAGGGAAATCATGCCTTACCGGGCGGTAAGGCATGTGGGGAATTAGCGGGTGGCGGCTTTGAGGTTACCAATAAAGGTTCTCAGGGCATCCAGCATCACTTCGGGTTCTGCCTGATGTTGTTCAATGATTTTAACCACGGCCGAACCCGAGATCGCACCGGCGGAGCCCGCACCGAGAGATTCTCTAACCTGCGAGGCTTCAGAAATGCCAAAGCCCTGCAGCGGCGGCGCTGCATGATATTCCCGTAATTTTGCAATCAGGTGGTCCAGCGGCAGGCTGGCCCGCTTCTCGGTACCGGTCACCCCAGCGCGTGACAGCAGATAGGTATAACCGCGGCCGTGAGAGGCAATTTCACGGAGTAGTTCATCGCTGGCGTTGGGAGGGCAAATGAAAATGGGCGCAATCCCATGACGCATAGCGGCCTGACGGAACGGCGCGGATTCTTCCACGGGCACATCTGCCACGAGAACCGAATCAACCCCGGCCTGGGCACAGCGGGCATAAAATTCATCAATGCCGTTGCTGAACACAAGGTTGGCGTACATGAGTAAGCCAACAGGTAATTCAGGGTACTTATGACGGATGGCAGCAAGCATTTCAAAGCACTGTGCTGTGGTGGTGCCCGCAGCAAAGGCGCGCAGCGTTGCGCTTTGAATTGTCGGACCATCCGCTAGCGGATCTGAAAAGGGAATACCCAATTCAAGCGCATCTGCACCACCTTCTACCAGCGCATCAATAATTCGTAATGACATTTCGGGTGACGGATCGCCCAGCGTAACGAAAGGCACCAGTGCACCTTCTTTCTTCTCTGCCAGACGTGAAAACAGTCGATCGTAACGTTCCATCAGATTTCTCCCTGCGCAGTCAGAATATCGTGGACGGTGAAGATATCTTTATCACCGCGACCCGAAAGGTTGACGACAATCAACTGCTCTTTCTCGGGTTCTGCCTTAATCATTCTTAGCGCGTGGGCCAGCGCGTGCGCTGACTCCAGGGCAGGAATGATACCTTCGGCGCGGCACAGCGTTTTAAAGGCAGCAAGCGCTTCATTGTCGGTTACCGAAACATAGTCAGCCCGACCAATACTGTTGAGGTGAGCGTGCTGAGGACCGACGGAAGGAAAGTCGAGTCCGGCTGAAATTGAGTATGACTCTTCAATCTGCCCTTCGTCAGTCTGCATCATCGGGGCTTTCATACCGAAGTAAATGCCGACGCGGCCGTGCTTCAGTGGCGCACCGTGTTCGCCGGTTTCAATCCCGTGTCCGGCCGGTTCAACACCAATCAGCTTCACCTTCTCTTCGTCGATAAAGTCGGCAAACATACCGATGGCGTTGGAGCCCCCGCCGACGCAGGCGATCACGGCATCCGGCAGGCGACCTTCCTTTTCCAGAATCTGCTTTTTGGTCTCTTCACCAATCATGCGCTGAAACTCACGCACAATCGTCGGGAACGGGTGCGGACCCGCCGCGGTGCCCAGCATATAGTGAGCGGTTTCATAACTGCCTGACCAGTCGCGCAGCGCTTCGTTGCAGGCATCTTTCAATGTGGCAGAGCCGCTGTGCACCGGGATGACCTCGGCGCCCATCAGGCGCATACGAAAGACGTTCGGCGACTGCCGCTCTACGTCTTTGGCGCCCATATAGATGCGACATTTCATGCCCAGCAGCGCGCAGGCAAGGGCAGAGGCGACGCCATGCTGGCCTGCACCGGTTTCGGCAATGATTTCGTTTTTGCCCATGCGCTTAGCCAGCAGAGCCTGCCCTAACACCTGGTTGGTCTTGTGCGCGCCGCCGTGCAACAGGTCTTCGCGCTTTAAGTACAGGCGGGTTTTCGACCCTTTGGTCAGATTACTGCACAGGGTTAAGGCTGTGGGGCGGCCAGCATAATTTTTCAGCAGATCGGTAAATTCAGCCTGGAATTCCGGATCTTTTTGCGCGCTGACAAAAGCTTCTTCTAGCTGTTTCAAGGCCGGCATCAAAATCTGCGGCACATACATGCCGCCGAAGTCGCCAAAATAGGGATTAAGTAAGGTCATGTTTTGCTATCCTTTTTTTTGGCCCGTCAACACACGGGCCAGGTCAATCAGTAGGCGCGAAGCGTCCGGAATACCGAGGCAATTTTGCTGGCGTCTTTAATACCCGGCTCGCTTTCCACGCCCGAATTGAAATCCAGCCCTGCACAGCCTAACTGAGCGGCTTCGACGCAGTTGTCAGCGCTCAGTCCTCCTGCCAGCAGAACATTCTTCAGGTCCTGTCCTTTTAGCAGCGACCAGTCAAATGTCTGGCCCGAGCCACCGTTGCCGTTATCGAAGACATAGCGGTCAACATGGGGCCAGCGACGTTCGGGCAGGGCCGTCTGGATGCTGAGCGCTTTCCAGATTTGCACGTTTTCTGGCAGCGCCTGATAAAGCTCAGCCACATAGTCCGGGTCTTCATCGCCATGCAGTTGCACGGCACTCAGCTGTAACGCCTCTGTTTTGGTGACAATGTCACTTATAGCGGCATCACGGAACACGCCAACATACTTTAGCGGTGCGCCAGCCATGACCGCGCGCGCGCGCTCGGTATCAACCTGACGCGGCGAACCTTCAACAAAGATCAAACCACCAAAAATGGCACCTGCCTCGCAGGCCGCGCAGGCGTCTTCAGGACGGGTCAGACCGCAGACTTTATTGCTGCCCAGGGTGACGCGGCGCACGGCGGCATGAAGATCCTCTTCTTCCATTAGCGCAGAGCCGATGAGGAAACCATTCGCAAAATGGCTTAACTCGCGGACATCCCGATAGTTGTTGATGCCCGACTCGCTGATCACGGTGACGCCGGGGCCCAGGCGCGGGGCCAGTTCACGGGTCCGGTTAAGGTCGATGGAGAGATCGCGTAAGTCACGGTTGTTGATGCCGACCACTTTGGCTTCCAGCGCAATCGCGCGTTCCAGCTCCTGCTCGTTACTGACTTCAGTCAGGACGCCCATCTGCAGGCTGTGCGCAATGGCGGCCAGCTGGCGATACTGCTCGTCGTCAACCACAGAGAGCATCAGCAGGATGGCATCCGCCTGGTAGTAACGCGCCAGGTAAATTTGATACGGATCGATAATAAAATCTTTGCACAGGACCGGCTGCGTAATGGCCGCGCTGACGACGGGCAAAAAGGCGAAGTCACCCTGAAAGTATTTCTCGTCCGTTAATACGGAAACGGCAGAGGCATAGTGGCGATAAACCCCGGCTATCATCTCAGGATCAAAATCATCACGAATAAGCCCTTTGGATGGAGAGGCTTTTTTGCATTCCAGAATAAAGGCAGTGCGGGTGCCCTGCAGTGCGTCATAAAAACTACGGCTGGAAAGCGCCACTCGCTGCTGGAAACTCTCCAGAGGTTGCTGCTGCTTACGCGCCTCAACCCAAACGGCTTTGTCTTTCACGATTTTATCTAACACTGTACCCTGCATGATTATCCTCTTGCTGCCAGAGCCACCACGCGCTCATAAGCCTGACCGCTACGGATGGCATTGAGCGCACGCTGTGCATTTTCACGGAGATCTTCATTACCAAACACTTTGAGCAGCATCGCCACGTTGACGGCAACCGCCTCCTCGTGGGCCTGCTCGCCATTACCCTGGAGTAAACGTGTCAGAATGTCACGGTTTTCTTCGGGCGTGCCGCCGGCCAGCGCCTCTTTAGGATGGAAGCCGAAGCCGAAATCCTCTGGCGCCAGCTGATAGCGGGTAATCTCACCTTCACGCAGCTCCGCTACATGGGTGACATCGTGAAGGGCCACCTCATCCATGCCGCCCCCGTGTACCACTGCCGCGCGCTGGTAACCCAGAACTTTTAGCGTCTGCGCGATGGGCAACACCAGCTCGGGGCTGTAAACCCCAATCACGGCCAGCGGTGGACGTGCAGGATTAATCAGCGGCCCCAGCACGTTAAACAGCGTGCGGGTTTTCAGCTGTTGGCGCACCGGCATGGCATGACGAAAGCCCGTATGGTACTGGGGGGCAAACAGGAAGCAGACATTAAGATCGTCCAGCGCTTTGCGTGCCCGCGCCGCAGGCATATCAAGATCGATGCCGAACGCCGCCAGCAGATCGGAAGAACCTGATTTGCTGGATACGCTGCGATTTCCGTGTTTCGCCACCTTCAGGCCGCAGGTTGCTGCAACAAACGCGCTGGCGGTGGAAATATTAATGCTGTTACTGCCATCGCCACCGGTGCCGACAATATCGGCAAAGGCATAATCCGGGCGAGGAAAGGGTTTAGCATCTTCCAGTAAGGCACAGGCCGCCCCGGCAATCTCCTCGGGGTTTTCGCCACGCACCTTCATAGCAATCAGCGCGGCGGCCAGCTGAGTAGGTTCAAGCTGACCGGTGATGATGGCGCTAAACAACTGATGACTCTCGTCTTGCGTCAGGATGTGCGACTGGTAAAGTTTTTCCAGAATCGTGTTCATACCTTGCTCCCTGTTACTTCGCCAGCGCCCAGGCCAGCGTCTGTTCAAGCAGACGTGCGCCCTGCGTGGTTAAAATGGATTCCGGATGAAACTGGAACCCGCAAACGCGATCTTTCTCGTGACGGACCGCCATCACCATACCGTTGTAGCTGGCATTCACCGTCAACTCATCGGGTGTATTACTGCCAACCAGTGAGTGATAACGGGCAACGGGAAGAGGATTGCTGAGCCCGGCAAACATCGCTTCACCGTCATGACTGATGGCAGAGGCTTTACCATGCAGAATTTCGCCCGCCTGGCCGACGTGGCCGCCGTAGGTTTCAACAATTGCCTGATGCCCAAGGCAGATACCAATAACCGGTAGCTTTCCGCGAACCTCGCGCAGCAACGCTGGCATACAGCCCGCATCTTTCGGTGCGCCGGGTCCGGGAGAGAGCATCAGCACCGGATTATTCATGCTGTGCAGTCTGTCGAGCAACAGCGACGCCGGCATCGTATTGCGATAAACCACCACGTTATGCCCGAAGGTGCGCAGCTGATCGACGAGGTTGTAGGTAAAAGAGTCGATGTTGTCCAGCAGCAGGATGTCAGCCATCAGAAAATCTCCTTGCAGTGATGAGCAGTGGCAATTGCGCGCAACACCGCGCGGGCTTTATTACGGCTTTCGTCCGCTTCGGCCTGCGGGTTTGAATCCAGTACCACACCGGCCCCGGCCTGCACCGTTGCCACGCCGTCTTCCACATAGGCTGAGCGGATCACGATGCAGGTGTCTAAATCACCGTTAGCGGTGAAATAGCCCACTGCGCCGCCATAGATGCCGCGACGGGTGCCCTCAGCTTCGGCAATCAACTGCATCGCTCTGACTTTTGGCGCACCACTAAGGGTGCCCATGTTCATGCAGGCGCGATAGGCATGCAGCACATCAAGATCATCGCGCAGCGTGCCGACGACGCGTGAGACCAGATGCATAACAAAAGAGTAGCGGTCCACTTTGGTCAGATCGGCAACATAGCGGCTGCCGGGGCGACAGATACGGGCTAAGTCATTGCGCGCCAGATCGACCAGCATCAGGTGCTCTGCCAGCTCTTTGTGGTCCGTGCGCATTTCCAGCTCAATACGGCTGTCGAGATCGCGATCCAGGGAGCCGTCGGCGTGACGACCACGTGGACGCGTACCGGCTATGGGGTAAATTTCAATCTGACGTGAAGCGGCATCGTACTTCAGCGAACTTTCAGGCGAGGCACCAAACAGTGAAAAGTCCTGGTCCTGCATAAAGAACATATAAGGACTTGGATTACTGCGTTTCAGCGTGTCGTAAGCCGCCAGCGCAGATGGGCAGGGCAGCGAAAAGCGGCGTGAGGGCACAACCTGGAAGATTTCGCCAACGCGAATGGCTTCCTGCATTTTTCGCACCACCTCACAATACTCATCATCACTCTGGCTGGTGGTCAGCGTCATGGTTTCGACAGGCTGAACCGGCAATACCGGCGCAGGCTGTAACATCTGCCCATGCAGTTGCTCAATACGGCGCTGCAGACGCTGAAATTCAGAGGTGGAAGCGCTGAACAGACTGGCCTGCAGGCGTGCGCTGCGCGCCTGATGATCCAGCACCAGTAGCGTTTCCGCCAGATAGAAGCAGTAGTCGGGGCAACGTTGCTCGCTGCTGAGCTCGGGTAAATCTTCGAAGCCTGCGACCAGGTCATAGGCGAACAGCCCGCCAACAAACACGGCTTCACGCTCTTCACTGGGTGAATTCACCAACTGCGGGATCAGACGCAGGGCATCAAATACCGACAGGGCGCGCAAGCGGGAATCTTCATCCTGCTGATCCTGAGGCGCAGGAAAGGTCAGAACACGGCCGTCAGGACGCGGTTCATTCAGAATGTTAGAGGGTAACGCGTCATCCAGCAGCGTCAGCAGTGCCCGACCATTGTCAGACAGCGCCTGAAAGGTGACGCGATTGCCCAACGCGCTAATGCGCAGGGCGCTGTCGACAATCATCAGGCTTTGTAAGTTTTCTTTGCTGTCAATGTCCGCCGATTCGAGTAACAGGGTGGCCGGACGCGCACCACATAACTGGTGAAACACCGCGGCAGGATCTTCCCGATAGGGCGCGCTGCCGGTAATTAACTTCACTGTAGGTTTTGCATTGAGCATGATGATTTCTCTGAATATCGTCCAAAAAAAAGCCCGCTCGGTGGCGGGCTCAGGTATCTGCACAGTGTTTACGCTAGGTGTGCACGACAACGTCGCCCGTACTGGGAAACATTGCGCCACCAACCCATCAAAAGCGTAATAACAGTTTTCATGATCAAATACCCGTTTGCGGTGAACTTGTGTACTAGTTAACTGGTTCGCGACAAAAATGTCAATACACTTTTTCAGTGACCGATAAAATCGTTATTATGCTGACCCGAGCAGTAGCCAGCAGGAGTTGTTTTGAGCGATATCGCCCGTTTTCCGCTTTACGATCTTCATAGTCACACACGGGCTTCAGACGGATTACTGTCGCCGCAGGCGCTGGTTGAGCGCGCGGTCGACATGCGCGTCGGGGTGCTGGCCATTACCGATCACGACACCGTTGCGGGCGTGACCGAGGCGCAGCAGACCGTACGGGATCAGCAACTGCCCATTAGCGTTTTAGCCGGTGTTGAAATTTCCACGCTGTGGGAAAACCATGAGATTCATATCGTCGGCCTCAATATTGATATTCAGCATCCGGTCATGACTCAGTTCCTTGCCGGTCAGTATGCGACGCGGCTGGAACGCGCACATCGCATTGCTGAACGGCTTGAAAAGGCCCAGATCCCGGATGCGCTGGCTGGGGCTATGCGTTTGGCTGATGGCGGAATGATTACGCGTGGCCATTTTGCCCGCTACCTGGTTGAGGTGGGAAAGGCCAACAATATGGCCCAGGTGTTTAAAAATTATCTGGCACGAGGCAAAACCGGCTACGTCCCGCCCCTATGGTGTACAATTAATCAAGCTATTGATGCTATTCACCATTCTGGTGGATGTGCCGTGCTGGCACATCCGGGACGGTATGGATTATCGGCAAAATGGCTAAAGCGCCTGGTCGCGTTTTTTAGCGCCGCGGGGGGCGATGCTATCGAAGTGGCGCAGTGCCAGCAGGCACCTGATGAGCGTACGACGTTAGCGCAATATGCCCGAGATAACGGCCTGGCAGCATCGCAAGGTTCTGATTTTCATCAACCCTGCCCGTGGATCGAACTTGGCCGCAAATTGTGGCTGCCCGCGGGGGTTGAACCGGTGTGGGAACGTTTTCCTGCGCTGGCACCCGCAGTCGAATGTACGGAAAGGGGATAAGAGGTTTCTATGAGTCAACTGTTTCATATTCATCCAGATAATCCGCAACCGCGCCTGATTAATCAGGCGGTAGAGTACCTGAATAAAGGTGGCGTTATTGTCTACCCGACGGATTCGGGTTATGCCCTGGGGTGTCGGCTGGAAGAGAAAGGGGCGATGGAGCGAATTTGCCGGATCCGTCAGCTGGACGGCCATCACAACTTCACCCTGATGTGCCGTGATTTATCTGAGCTGTCAGTCTATTCTCAGGTCGGTAATAGCGCCTTCCGGCTGCTTAAAAATAACACGCCAGGTAATTACACCTTTATTCTCAAGGCGACCAAAGAAGTGCCGCGTCGTCTGATGAATGATAAGCGTAAAACGATTGGATTACGCGTACCTTCAAATCCGGTCGCGCTTGCGCTGCTTGAGGCGCTAAACGAGCCAATGATGTCCACCTCGTTAATTCTGCCGGGTAATGACTTTACTGAATCCGATCCGGAAGATATTCAACACAGTATTGGCAAACTGGTCGATTTGATTATTGACGGTGGCACGCTAGGACAGCAGCCCACCACCGTCATCGATCTGACCAGCGATGCACCTGAAGTCGTCCGTGAAGGTGTGGGGGATGTTACGCCTTTTCTGTAATACACTCAGGTTTTACGGGTGGCCGGAAGGGTCGCCTGTAACCAGTTTTTAAACTGGCCGTAAGGGATATACAGTGACACGTCTTTTAAAATCACTTTTCCGCTGCGGCCATTTTTAATGGCATCTGAATAACCTACGATAACCCCGCCCAGCGTATCATCACTGTTGTAAACACCGCCGCCGGACATACCCTGAACCACACCGGCGTTAGACGCCATCGCGATACAAGGGCTTTTATTCCAGGTATTACGAATGGCTGTGCGCGCCAGGTTTACCCCTTTCGACTCCACCGGCATGGCGGAGATATAGCTGTATCCGTACATTTTCACCGCATCACCAATATCGGTGCTGCGGAACTGGGTTAGCGTATTAGGGGGATTCTTGTGATAAATAATCGCAAGGTCGCAATAAGGGTGGTAGGACTTCACGCGCTGCACGGCAAATTTAGCCACGTGCGCGGCAGTCAGGCTGTAGTCAGGCGTCAGAGGAATGCTGGTGCCAAGCGTCCCTAAACCGAGAATGGTAGGGATGCCTGTCACACTCATATCCACGTGTTGCATTGCCGTACGGCTGTACTCAGTGTGACCCACAGAACAACCGCTTAGCGCCAGCGTCATAAGCGCCGGGCATAAAAACTGTTTTTGCATAATGATGTCTTCAGGTGAGCATGTCAGTAAAATCCCTGGTGAAGATTTAAGACATGCAAATTAAAGCTCATCGTGAGCCGTATTAACGCAATATTCCTGATGCGCCGGTTTATAAATATTCAATAACAACCAGTTAGCTGTCTTTTCATACTGCCGCGATAAAGATACCGAAGCCTGTAAGGTTCTTAGAATTAGACCGCCAGAAAGGTCGCATAAGGGTTATCGGCTAAAATTCGTATTAGCCCAATTTTTTTAATTAACTTTTTCTTTATTGACAGTACGACTACACGAGCAGCAGGCCAACCCAATCAGGTCAGCACAAGGGTATTATCGGACAATAATTAAAATTGTACAATTTTTTTATCTTTGTATAGCTTTGTCATGCGATTACTGTTGTTTTACAAGGAAAAAAACGCAGCTGTCCAGCGTGAAAGGGTTGGGTTTCGCGCATTCCTGTACAGGCTAAATGACCACGCGTTTATTTGAGTTAAGTGAAATTTTGCCCGATTTTTATTTAACTCAAATTAAATGGGGTGCGCTAAATAACCTTCCTCATGGAACTTTTGTTGTCACCGCAGAAGCCGTGAGCGAACCGCTTAAATTTTTTGACGGTAAATCTATAGTACAGAAATCATTAAATACAAATCTGTTTTATAGCCATTTTTAAAAACAGATGACGCGTAAAGTTTTATAGTCGCTCATCTGAGAAACATTAGATAAAATTAAGTAACAATGCGTTACATTTTGCGTTGAGGACAATTAAATCTCTGCCGGGAACCTGTTACACAAAAGAGCGCGGACAACCGTGAATCCAGACGACAGTATGCTGAGGATCTGAGGAGGCGCCTTTCTAATAATTATGCAGACAAGGCGTGGCGCGAGCCCGGCTTCAAAGACGACGTTTTCATTATTATAATAAAGGGCAGGCTTCGCTTATCTTGCCTTCAGCCGTGTTGATGCGTAACAGACGAGCGGTGGGTTTCATCTGTTTTCATGCTGATTTTTACTTACCTGCGGCGCGCATCAGGGCAATGCCATAATACGGGTTACATTAAGAGGGACATCCTGTATAATGGGGCCAACAGGAAAATATAAGCCATTGATTTTTAAGGTTAAATTCCTAATCCATCCGACGCCTGGGAAGGCGACAATGAGGTAGCTCCATGAGCGAAAAGTTACAAAAAGTCTTAGCGCGTGCCGGTCATGGCTCGCGTCGTGAAATTGAAGCGATGATTGCTGCCGGGCGCGTGAGCGTTGACGGCAAGCTGGCCACTCTCGGCGATCGTATCGAAAACAGCAAAGCCCTGAAGATCCGTATTGACGGTCATCTGGTGTCGATTGCTGAATCAGCAACAGAAGTCTGCCGTGTTCTCGCCTATTACAAACCTGAAGGTGAACTTTGTACCCGCAGCGATCCGGAAGGGCGCCCTACAGTCTTTGACCGACTGCCGCGCCTGCGCGGTTCGCGCTGGATCGCCGTGGGCCGCCTTGACGTCAATACCTGTGGATTGATGCTGTTCACAACGGATGGTGAACTGGCTAACCGCCTGATGCACCCCAGCCGTGAAGTAGAACGTGAATATGCGGTGCGCGTGTTTGGTCAGGTTGATGACGACAAAATTCGTCAGCTCAGTAAAGGTGTGCAGCTTGAAGATGGCCCTGCGGCATTTAAAACACTGCGCTTTGCCGGGGGGGAAGGGATTAACCAGTGGTATAACGTAACCCTGACCGAAGGACGCAACCGGGAGGTTCGTCGTTTGTGGGAAGCGGTGGGCGTTCAGGTGAGTCGGCTGATGCGTGTTCGCTATGGCGATATCACGTTGCCAAAAGGCGTACCACGCGGTGGCTGGATGGAGCTTGATCTCCCTGCTGTTAACTATCTGCGCAATATGGTGGGAATGGACGATGAGACCGTCACCAAGCTGGCTGTCGAAAAAGATCGCCGCCGCACCAAAGCTAACCAGATCCGTCGTGCCGTTAAACGCCACAGCCAGACCAGTGGCAGACCTGCGCGTCGTAATCCGGGCAGCAAACGCAACGCGACCTGATATCAGGCTGAGCTGAAGCGCCGGATTAATAAAAAAGCCGCAACGTGATCGTTGCGGCTTTTTGCTGTCAGGGAGAGGTGATCTGAGCCAGTTTAGCGGTGGAACAGTGGAAACGCGCCGGTAATTAATCCCCCGGCCATTAGCACCAGACTGATTAAAATGCCCCACTTAATGGCAAAACGCTGGTGGTCACCAATATCGACTTTCGCCAGACCGACCAGGAGATAAACCGATGGAACCAGCGGGCTGAGCAGGTGGAAAGGCTGACCCACAATCGAAGCGCGGGCAATTTCCTCAGCAGAAATCCCATAGCTGGCCGCCGTTTGGGCAATGACTGGCAGGATGCCAAAGTAGAAGGCATCGTTGGACATAAAAAAGGTAAAAGGCAGGCTGATTAATGCGGTGAATACCGCGAGATAGGGGCCAAAGCTGTGGGGGATAAACGCCAACAGGCTCTTCGCCATGGCATCCACCATGCCGGTTCCGGAAAGGATGCCGGTAAAAATACCTGCGGCAAAAATCAGGGCTGTGACGGCCAGCACATTACTGGCATGGGAACCAATACGCGCCTTTTGCTCTTCCAGCGTAGGGTAATTCAGCATTACCGCAATCGCGAAGGCCAGCATAAACAGAATCTGGATAGGCATCGCGCCAATAACCAACAAAACCAGCAGCACCGTGGTAAGAATAAAGTTTGGCCAGAACATTTTGGGTCGACGATTCGCCGCGCACTCTTCCGCATCGCCCAGGCCCAGCTCAATATTATCCAGATGGTGATCGTTGATGCTCATGACCCCCAGGCGCTTACGTTCCTGCAGGCCAAACAGAAACGCCAGGCCGACAAGGGCCACGCAGGCGATAAAAATGGCCGGCAGCATGGGAATAAAAATGTCCAGCGCGTCAATGCGCAATGCCGCCGCCGCACGGGCCGTCGGGCCGCCCCAGGGAGAAAGGTTCATGATACCGCTTGCAAGGTTAACCAGACAGGTCATTGCCAGCACGTTCATACCCAGCTTGCGGTAAAGAGGAAGAAACGCGGCAATCGCGATCATGTAAGTCGTTGAGCTGTCACCATCCAGTGAGACCAGCAACGTTAACACGGCCGTTCCGACGAGAACCTTAAGCGGATCGCCACGTACGATTTTCAAAATAAACCGCACCAGGGGATCAAACAGACCCGCATCGATCATCAGGCCGAAGTAGAGGATAGAGAAGGTGAGCATCACACCCGTTGGAGCCAGCGTTTTCACACCATCGAGCATCATGGCGCCCAGACCCTGGTAAAATCCCCCTATCAGGGCGAACAGTGTGGGAATAAGAATTAGCGCTATCAGCGCTGACATGCGTTTGGTCATGATTAAATACATGAAACAAACAACCATCGTAAAACCCAGTATGGTCAGCAAAATAACAGCCCTCTTATTGGCAAAAAGTTATTCAATTGTGAGTAAGTAAGGTAATAATTTATGGAATTACTTAGCGTGTTAATAGTTAACCCGTTGTTTTGATTAACCATGCACATAGAGATGATATTAAAGCTAAATTATTTTTATCATTTCTTTAACATAAAAGGGTGATCCCGATCGGTTTCTGGCCCGGCTGGCCCGGCACAATGTGACTGTGATCAATGAATGCTGGCGCGGGAAAGGGTTAATTTCAGGCATCATTAACTGGAAAGGGCGCGTAAAACCTAAGCGAAAAAATGACATTGATCGCCAGTTGAATGGGGTAAGGCTGTGAGCAGCCTGCCCAAATTGCCCCGACAACCTTAACGCGACACCGGGAAGGGCGCGTGGTGGGTCATCTCGCGTTTGAGCAAGGGATGGGGATGACAGCTATAGCAAAGTGATAACAGATTGATAATTTGATTGAGACAAAAAAAGAGGCGGGTCAGACGGATTCACGCCTGACCTTTATGGCATTGTGTTAATTAACGCTACCAGTCTATGCCCTGTTGGGCCTGGATACCGGCGTCAAAAGCGTGCCTGACGGGGCGCATTTCCGTTACCGTATCGGCCATATCCAGCAGCGTGCGATGGCAGCCCCGGCCAGTAACGATCACGCTCTGATGCACCGGTCGCTGTTTCAGGGCCGTTACCACCGCCTCAAGCGGAAGATAATCCATGCTGACCATATAGGTGATTTCATCAAGTATCACCAGGTCCAGCCGGGGATCGGCCAGCATGCGCTGAGCATGTTGCCACACGGCAAGGCAGGCATCGGTATCGGTCTGGCGATTCTGCGTTTCCCAGGTGAAGCCGGTAGCCATAACCTGAAACTCCACGCCGTGCTGTTCCAGCAGATTGCGCTCGCCGTTTGGCCACTCGCCTTTGATAAACTGAATGGCTGCGGCACGCTTACCATGCCCGCAGGCGCGGAGCGCGGTGCCAAACGCCGCCGTGGTCTTACCTTTGCCATTGCCGGTAAACACCATCAGGATGCCCCTGACTTCACTGGCTGCGGCAATGCGGGCATCGACGTGTTCTTTCAAACGCTGCTGTCGCTGTTGGTGGCGTTCATCCGTCATTACTCGGCCGCTCCGGGTTTTCTGCCAGGCTGGGCATCAAAGCTGATACCGGTTTTGCGACGACTGTCGTCGCCCATCAAATACAGGTAGAGCGGCATGATATCGGCGGGGGTTTTAAGTTTGCTGGCATCTTCCTGCGGAAACGCACTGGCACGCATTTTAGTCCGCGTACCGCCGGGATTGATACAGTTGACCCGCAACGCATGATTTTTATACTCATCTGCCAGCACCTGCATCATGCCTTCGGTGGCAAATTTCGATACCGCATAGGCTCCCCAGCCTGCCCGGCCGGTGCGGCCTACGCTAGACGTGGTGAAGACCAGCGAGCCGCTATCTGATTTTAACAACAGCGGCAGCAGGGCCTGGGTGAGGAAGAAAGTCGCATCAACGTTAATCTTCATCACCTGTTGCCACACCAGGGGATCAAGCTCGGCCAGCGGCGTGATGTCACCCAGAATACTGGCGTTATGTAAGACGCCGTCCAGGTGTGTAAACCGCTGTGCCAGTTGCCCGGCCAGCTGGTGGCAATGCGCCGGCGTGGCCTCAGACAGATCAAAGACTACCGAGTGTGCCGGACATTTGTTTAACTGATTAATCGCCTCTTCTGTCTGCTGCAGCTTTTCGGCGCTGCGCCCCAGCAAGATAACTTCCGCACCAAAGCGGGCATAGGTTAACGCGGCTTCTCGTCCAATGCCGTCAGAGGCACCGGTCACGAGAATCAGGCGATTCGCAAGTAAATCATTTTTGGGTTGGTAGTGCATGTTGGGAGCCTCCCGCAACGTGAGGGTTTCACGCTTTATGCCTCAATTCAGGGCATGACGCAATTAGCAACAGGTACATTCTGTGCCAGGTGCTGGCATTTCAGGCGACGAGCCAAAATAAACCAGTTAAACTAACCCTTTGTCAGTAATCCTCTGTTTAATAAGGCGACACGATGGAACTTCTTTTGAATTATGGACTGTTTTTAGCAAAAGCGGTGACGGTGGTGATTGCCATTGCAGCGATCGTCATGATCGTTGTGAACGCCGCACAGCGCAAACGTCACCAGGGTGGGCAACTCCGTTTAACCCACCTCGGTGATGACTACAGCAAAATGAAAGAGGATCTGCAGCTTGAGAAAATGAAACCTCAGGCACAAAAGCTGTGGTTAAAAAATAATAAGAAAGCCGAGAAACAAAAGGCTAAAGCAGAGAAACGCGCAGTGAAGCAGGGCAGCCTGGAGACCGCCAGGCCGACGCTTTATGTGCTCGACTTTAACGGCAGCATAGATGCCAGCGAAGTGAAATCATTGCGTGAAGAAGTCTCTGCCGTACTGGCAGTGGCCCAGCCCGGTGACGAAGTCCTGCTGCGGTTGGAAAGCCCGGGTGGCATGGTGCACGGCTATGGTCTCGCCGCCTCTCAGTTGCAGCGCCTGCGTGACGCCGGATTAACACTTACGGCTGCCGTTGATAAGGTCGCGGCCAGCGGCGGTTACATGATGGCCTGTGTTGCCAGCCAGATCGTGGCGGCGCCCTTTGCGGTCATAGGTTCAATTGGCGTTGTCGCGCAAATTCCTAACTTCAATCGCCTGCTCAAGCGCAACGATATCGATGTTGAACTGCACACGGCGGGCCAGTACAAACGCACCCTGACACTGTTTGGTGAAAACACAGAGGAAGGGCGTGAGAAATTCCAGCAGGATCTGAATGAAACACATCTGTTGTTTAAGCAGTTCGTTCACGAAATGCGCCCGTCACTGGACATCGACCGTGTCGCCACCGGTGAGCACTGGTACGGACGCCAGGCCCTGACGTTAGGCCTGATCGATCGTATTTCAACCAGTGACGATCTGATTATTCAGCACATGGATAAATTTACCGTGCTGGGCGTTAACTACGTGCGTCGCCGTTCAAGAATCGATCGCCTGACCCACAGTTCAGGACAGGTATTTGAACGCCTGCTGCTAAAGTGGTGGCAACGCGGTGATAAACCGATGTTATGAGTACAAACCCGGCTTCGGCCGGGTTTATTGTTATTGCAGGTGGTAGCGGGGAGACAGCTCAACCGCCAGGTGTTTAAAGAGATTGAAGACCGCGGTGGTTTTTGCCGTTGGCAACCCTTCTTCATCCAAAAAAAGCGGGCCACGGAAGACCAGCACATCACCCTGCTGACTGACCGCCTCCACCGCGACACCGGCTAAATAATCATCATGTTGCCTGAGCAGAGCATTGGCAATCTCCAGTAGTGCCTGGGGCGAAATACCCTGAGTCGGGTTGTGCATGTGTCGGCTCCTTTTTGACAGTCTGATAATTCTTTCTATATTACTTGCGTATCGCATCGTTCGACAAACGGCTGCAGGGGTAAAAAGGGGCTTTACTCACAACAGATGCTAATTAAGTTGCGTAACAGATTTTATCAGGTACAGTGTGGGCGTTTCAGATTCCAGGGATATTGCACCGGGAAGTGCGATTAAGTCAGGCAGAAAAAGCGATTTTTATCATAAAGTTGCATTGGACTGTAATCACTGACCAGAGATTGAGCCCCTCGTCCTGAAATAAAAAACAGGCGTAGCAATATTGAACCCCGTGGGTTTTTGGGCATCCAATCCTCTCCCGTAGAGCAGGACGTATTCATTAGGTAAAGGTAAATATGGGTAAAGCACTCGTTATTGTTGAGTCCCCGGCAAAGGCCAAAACAATCAATAAATACCTGGGCAGTGGCTACGTGGTGAAATCCAGCGTGGGCCATATCCGGGATCTGCCGACCAGTGGTTCAACCGCCAAAAAAAGTGCTGAAACCTCGACAGATAAAAAAGTCAAAAAAGTAAAGAAGGACGAGAAGGCCGCGCTGGTCAGCCGTATGGGCGTTGATCCCTATCATGGCTGGGAAGCGGACTACCAAATCCTGCCAAATAAAGAGAAGGTGGTCGCTGAACTCAAAGCCTTGGCTGAAAACGCTGACCACATTTATCTCGCAACCGACCTTGACCGCGAAGGGGAAGCCATTGCCTGGCACCTGCGGGAAGTCATCGGCGGCGACGACAAACGCTTTAGCCGCGTGGTGTTTAACGAAATCACCAAAAATGCGATCCGTCAGGCGTTTGATACGCCGGGCGAACTGAATATTGACCGCGTTAATGCGCAACAGGCACGCCGCTTTATGGACCGTGTTGTGGGCTACATGGTTTCGCCGCTGTTGTGGAAAAAAGTCGCGCGGGGATTATCCGCGGGCCGCGTACAGTCGGTTGCCGTGCGGTTAGTGGTTGAGCGTGAGCGCGAGATCAAAGCGTTTGTTCCTGAAGAGTATTGGGAACTCAGCGCTAACCTGACCACGCCGAAGGGCGATGACCTGGCGATGGACGTGACTCACGCGGGTGATAAGCCTTTCCGTCCGGTCAATCACGAACAGACGCATGCCGCCCTGGCGCTGCTTGAAAAAGCCCGCTTTGCCGTTACCGATCGCGAAGATAAGCCAACCAGCAGTAAACCCGGTGCGCCATTTATTACGTCTACGCTGCAGCAGGCCGCGAGTACCCGCCTGGGCTTTGGCGTCAAAAAAACCATGATGATGGCACAGCGACTTTATGAAGCGGGTCATATCACCTATATGCGTACCGACTCGACCAATCTGAGTCAGGATGCGGTTTCCATGGTGCGCGGCTATATCGAAGGGAATTTCGGTAAAAAGTATCTGCCAGACAACGCCAATACCTATGCCAGCAAAGAGAATTCACAGGAAGCGCACGAAGCGATTCGTCCTTCTGACGTGGATGTGGTGGCTGAGCAGCTCAAAGATATGGAAGCGGATGCACAAAAGCTGTATCAGCTCATCTGGCGTCAGTTTGTTGCCTGCCAGATGACACCTGCTCAGTATGATTCAACCACGCTGACGGTAACAGCGGGGGATTACAAACTGAAGGCCAAAGGGCGCACGCTGCGTTTTGACGGCTGGACTAAGGTCATGCCCGCCCTGCGCAAGAACGATGAAGATCGCACCTTGCCGCCGGTGAACGTGGGTGACGAACTGAGCCTGCAGGCATTGCTGCCAAGCCAGCACTTTACCAAGCCACCGGCTCGCTTCAGCGAAGCCTCGCTGGTGCGCGAACTGGAAAAACGTGGAATTGGCCGGCCTTCGACCTATGCCGCTATTATCTCCACCATTCAGGACCGGGGCTATGTCCGGGTTGAGAATCGCCGTTTTTATGCCGAAAAAATGGGTGAAATCGTCACCGATCGCCTGGAAGAAAATTTCCGCGAACTGATGAATTACGATTTCACCGCGCATATGGAAAGCAGCCTCGACCAGGTTGCCAACAATCAGGCGGAATGGAAAGCGGTGCTTGATCGCTTCTTCTCAGACTTCAGCCAGCAGCTGGAACAGGCGGAGAAAGATCCTGAAGAAGGCGGCATGCAGCCAAACCAGATGGTGTTAACCACCATTGACTGCCCCACCTGCGGCCGCAAAATGGGCATTCGCACGGCCAGTACCGGCGTTTTCCTGGGATGTTCAGGTTACGCACTGCCGCCGAAAGAGCGCTGTAAGCAAACCATTAACCTGATTCCAGAAAATGAAGTGCTGAATATTCTGGAAGGGGACGATGCTGAAACCAATGCGTTACGCGCACGTCGTCGTTGCCAGAAGTGCGGCACGGCAATGGACAGCTACCTGATTGATAACGGACGCAAACTGCACGTGTGTGGTAACAACCCTGAATGCGATGGCTATGAAATCGAAGAGGGCGAGTTCCGAATCAAGGGTTACGACGGTCCGGTGGTTGAGTGCGAAAAGTGCGGGTCTGAAATGCACCTGAAGATGGGGCGTTTCGGTAAGTACATGGCCTGTACCAACGATGACTGCAAGAATACACGTAAAATTTTGCGTAATGGCGATGTGGCACCACCGAAAGAAGATCCGGTGCCGCTGCCAGAACTGCCGTGTGAAAAGTCAGATGCCTACTTTGTGCTGCGCGACGGTGCGGCGGGTGTGTTCCTGGCCGCTAACACCTTTCCAAAGTCACGTGAAACCCGTGCACCGCTGGTGGAGGAACTGCAACGTTTCCACGATCGCCTGCCTGAGAAGTTGAAATACCTGGCCGAAGCGCCAGCAACCGATCCGGAAGGCAATAAAACGTTGGTGCGCTTTAGCCGTAAAACGAAACAACAGTACGTTGCCTCTGAAAAAGAGGGTAAAGCGACGGGCTGGTCAGCGTTTTACATTGACGGCAAGTGGCAGGAAGCGAAAAAGTAATCCTCAGAGGCCAGCACACGCTGGCCTTTTTTCTCGCCTTATATCAATCCGTTCTACATTGTTTCTTAAAATGCTATAGTGGTTATAGCATTTCCGAACCCTTCTTGCTGCTCAGCACTCCTCCACCGGCCGGGGCGACAGTACGTCATCCGGGGATGCGACTCTGTAACCGACCAGGATAAAAAAAGATATGAAATTACAGCAGTTGCGCTATATCGTAGAAGTCGTGAACCACAATCTTAATGTCTCTTCGACAGCGGAAGGTCTTTATACCTCGCAGCCTGGCATAAGCAAACAGGTGCGTATGTTAGAAGACGAACTGGGCGTGCAGATTTTTGCCCGCAGCGGTAAACATCTCACCCAGGTGACGCCGGCCGGTGAAGAAATCATTCGTATTGCCCGCGAAGTCCTCTCTAAAGTCGACGCAATCAAGTCTGTCGCCGGTGAACATACCTGGCCAGATAAGGGCTCCCTGTATGTGGCGACTACCCATACTCAGGCTCGCTATGCCCTCCCGGGCGTGATCAAAGGATTTATCGAGCGCTATCCCCGTGTTTCACTGCATATGCATCAGGGCTCCCCAACGCAGATTGCCGAGGCGGTCTCCAAGGGAAATGCGGATTTTGCCATTGCGACGGAAGCGCTGCATCTGTACGACGACCTGATCATGCTGCCGTGCTATCACTGGAACCGCGCCATCGTTGTCACGCCCGATCATCCTTTGGCAGCTAAAGCGCAGGTAACGATTGAGGAGCTGGCCGATTTTCCGCTGGTCACTTATACCTTTGGTTTCACCGGTCGCTCGGAGCTGGATACCGCGTTTATGCGGGCGGGATTAACGCCGCGTATCGTTTTTACCGCGACGGATGCGGACGTTATCAAAACCTATGTCCGACTGGGGTTAGGGGTTGGCGTTATCGCCAGCATGGCCGTCGATCCCGTTGCCGATCCCGACCTGGTCAGAATCGAAGCCTCTGAAATTTTCACCAACAGCACGACCAAGATTGGCTTTCGTCGCAGCACCTTCCTGCGTAGCTACATGTATGACTTTATCCAGCGCTTTGCGCCTCATCTGACGCGAGATGTCGTTGATACGGCTGTCGCACTACGCTCAAACGAAGATATTGAAGCCATGTTTAAAGATATCAAACTGCCGTTTAAGTAACAGAGATGTCCAATCCCTTAGTCTCAGGCTGCCTTGCGCAGCCTTTTTTTTGTTTGAATGTTAGCGCCATGCTTAGGTTGATAAGTTTTATTATTTTTTTGTTAATGCTGCGTCGATCACATGTTTAATGTTTGCTGTATCTTAAATGCGAAACACAACACATTTTTGACGTGATATCTTTGCGGGCTGCCAGGATAATTCCCATACTCCAGTTAAGCCTTGATGGAGAAGCGTTAATTAGGGGGTGATTAAAAGACGGGTTTAGTAATGACTGGATCTAAAGTTAAATTAACTCAAATTTTTGTCACTGCCGTTTACGTTTATTTGGAATAAGTCATTAATCATCACTTAAGTAATTTTTACCATTTTGATAAATTGCGTTAATCGTTTTGTGCAATAAAAATTACTGGATTTTTGGCCTTAACGGGTTTAGGATTCGTCCTAAATCTTAATCGATGTTATCAATCGTTTTGTTGAGAGTGATTATCAAAAACTATGACTACGAGACTGACTGTAGACCCGGGTTTCCCGGCTAAAAGCACCAAGGTTAAGCGCTCCGGTAACACTCGTCGCAACGCCTGGTTAACTGTATTTGCTGCCTCAGCGCTGTTTTGGGTTGTTGTAGCGTTAATGATTTGGCGCATCTGGGGTTAAGCCATGTGGGCAAACGCACTCTGCCATAAGCACACAATGACCACTCGTCAGCATCGCCTCTCTGGCTACAAAGCTAAAGAGCCGGTTGCAAAGGCGGAAAAAGTGTCTATCCCGGAAAGCTGGGATCTCAACGAACATCAACGCAATTTCATCGAGTCCTTTCTGGACCCGAAAGTAAAATAATTAATTATCGTTCTTTTCTTTTCGACACATCTTCTGTCATTCGGCTGCTTAAAAAAGCCTTTCACACGTAGCATAAAAGATGTCATCCGTTAAAACGGTTGGTAGTGCGGCTTTCTATTGCCCATTCGGCGCAGGAGTGATCTTATGAATATGATAAAAATGACCTGGTTCAGTGCCTATGCTTTCTCTTTTAGCGTGTGGATGGCAGCACTTTGGGCAGCCTTGTAATATATCGTTTCCTGTTAATAAATAATGCCTCGTAATTTTACGGGGCATTTTTGTTTGCGTCAGATTGTAGCAATTGGTGTTGTAATCAAAACGTTAACAGAAAAGTGGTCTATCTTTAAGCTAAACCTTGTTGTCTCTGAGGTTTAAAGACCATGATTATTAAGGAGGAGCTATGTCGTCAACCCTACGCGAGCAGAGTCAGGAAACACTGCAGGTAGATAATCAAAACTATCACATCTTCAGTCTACCTCGCGCATCACAACATCTCGGCAACATTGATCGTTTGCCTAAATCCATGAAAGTTCTGCTGGAAAACCTGCTGCGCTGGCAGGACGGTGATTCAGTCACGGAAGAGGATATCCAGGCACTGGTCGACTGGCAGAAAACGGCCCATGGCGATCGGGAAATTGCCTATCGCCCTGCGCGTGTATTAATGCAGGACTTCACTGGCGTGCCTGCCGTGGTGGATTTGGCCGCCATGCGTGAAGCGGTGAGTCGTCTTGGCGGCGACGTCGCCAAAGTGAATCCTCTGTCGCCGGTCGATCTGGTTATCGACCACTCTGTCACGGTTGACCATTTCGGTGACGATAACGCATTTGAAGAAAACGTGCGGCTGGAAATGGAGCGTAACCATGAACGCTACGTCTTTCTGCGCTGGGGCCAAAAGGCTTTTGATCAGTTTCGGGTGGTACCGCCAGGCACAGGTATCTGTCATCAGGTGAACCTGGAATACCTGGGCAAAGCGATCTGGCAGCAGAACATTAACGGTGAACGTTACGCCTGGCCTGATA
Organism: Pantoea sp. B623; assembly: GCF_024814475.1. Taxonomy (NCBI): domain Bacteria; kingdom Pseudomonadati; phylum Pseudomonadota; class Gammaproteobacteria; order Enterobacterales; family Erwiniaceae; genus Pantoea; species Pantoea sp. B623. The sequence goes on from NZ_JANUXM010000004.1 coordinate 50,142, forward strand.
CGTTAGTCGGAACCGATTCTCATACCACCATGATCAATGCCCTGGGTGTACTCGGCTGGGGCGTGGGCGGGATTGAGGCAGAGGCCGCCATGCTTGGCCAGCCGGTTTCTATGCTGATCCCCGACGTCGTGGGTTTCAAGCTAACCGGGAAACTGCGTGCGGGCATTACCGCAACCGACCTTGTACTTACCGTCACGCAAATGCTGCGTAAGCACGGCGTTGTCGGGAAGTTTGTCGAGTTCTATGGCGATGGCCTGGCTGATCTGCCGCTGGCCGACCGTGCCACCATTGCTAATATGGCACCGGAATATGGCGCAACCTGCGGGTTTTTCCCGGTTGATGAAGTCACACTCAGCTATATGACACTAACCGGACGCGATGCAGAGCAGGTGGCACTGGTTGAACACTATGCTAAGCGACAGGGCCTGTGGCGTAACGCCGGTGATGAACCGATTTTCACCAGTAGCCTTGCGCTCGATATGAATGAAGTCGAGTCGAGCCTGGCCGGACCGAAACGTCCGCAGGATCGCGTCTCGCTGGGGGATGTGCCCGCCGCTTTCGATGCCAGCAATGAGCTGGAAGTGAACCATGCACAGAAACCGCATAAGCAGGTCGACTATACCGACAGCGAGACCGGCCTGAGCCACACGCTGACCGATGGCGCGGTGGCGATTGCGGCGATTACCTCCTGTACCAACACCTCTAACCCCAGCGTGCTGATGGCCGCAGGGTTACTGGCGAAAAAAGCGGTTGAGCGGGGATTAAAACGCCAGCCGTGGGTCAAAGCGTCGCTGGCTCCGGGTTCTAAAGTGGTCTCCGACTATCTCGCGGTCGCGCAGCTGACACCTCATCTCGATAAACTGGGTTTTAACCTTGTGGGCTACGGTTGTACGACCTGTATCGGTAACTCGGGTCCGCTGCCGGATGAGATTGAATCGGCCATCAAAGAAGGGGATTTAACGGTAGGGGCCGTCCTGTCCGGTAACCGCAACTTCGAGGGCCGTATTCATCCGCTGATTAAAACCAACTGGCTGGCATCGCCACCGCTGGTCGTCGCCTATGCGCTGGCAGGTAATATGAAAATCAACCTGCAAACCGACCCGCTCGGTCACGATCATCAGGGCAAGCCGGTATTTCTGAAAGACATCTGGCCTTCACCTGAAGAGATTGCGACCGCCGTCCAGCAGGTCACCAGCGATATGTATCACAAAGAGTACGCTGAGGTATTTAACGGCACGCCAGAGTGGCAGGCCATTAAGGTAAGTGAAGCGGCTACCTACGACTGGGATGAAGGATCAACCTACATTCGCCTGTCGCCCTTCTTTGACGACATGGAAAAAGAACCTAAGCCGGTTCAGGATATTCATGGCGCGCGCCTGCTGGCGATTCTTGGCGATTCGGTCACCACTGACCACATCTCGCCTGCCGGTAGCATCAAAGCGGAAAGTCCGGCCGGTCGCTATCTGCTGTCCCACGGCGTGGAGCGGAATGATTTTAACTCCTACGGTTCACGGCGCGGCAACCACGAAGTGATGATGCGCGGGACCTTTGCGAATATCCGTATTCGAAATGAAATGGTGCCCGGCGTGGAAGGGGGTTACACCAAACACTACCCCAGCGGTGAGCAGTTGGCCATTTATGACGCGGCGATGAAATATCAGGCTGACGGCATTCCCCTGGCGGTGATTGCGGGTAAAGAGTACGGTTCAGGATCGAGCCGTGACTGGGCGGCGAAAGGGCCGCGTTTGCAAGGCGTCCGCGTGGTAATTGCGGAATCCTTCGAACGTATTCACCGTTCCAACCTGATTGGTATGGGGATTTTGCCGCTGGAGTTCCCTCAGGGCGTAACGCGTAAAACGTTAGGTCTGAAAGGGGATGAGGCGATAGATGTGGAAAACCTGGCGCAGCTTAAACCCGGATGCACCGTTTCTGTCACGCTAACGCGCGCAGATGGCAGTCAGGAGAAGCTGGATACGCGTTGCCGTATTGATACCGGTAATGAACTGACCTATTACCGAAACGACGGTATTCTGCACTACGTGATTCGTAACATGCTGAACTGATAAATCAGCCGGGGAAACCCGGCTGTTTCATTCAGGACTTCGGCAGAAGATGACCCATTTTTTCTGCCTTGGTATCAAGATAGTGCGCATTCTCAGGATTGCGCCCGACAACCAACGGCACCCGCTCAACAATATTGATCCCGGCTTCACCCAGAATTTCCACTTTCCGTGGATTGTTAGTGAGCAGCCGAACTTCATTTACGCCCAGTAATTTAAACATATCGGCACACAGCGTGAAGTCACGTTCGTCAGCGGCAAAGCCTAACTGATGATTGGCTTCAACGGTGTCGTAGCCTTTATCCTGCAACGCATAGGCACGAATTTTGTTCAGCAGGCCGATGTTACGACCTTCCTGGCGGTGATAGAGCAGTACACCGCGGCCTTCTTCAGCAATGGCATTCAGGGCCGCTTCAAGTTGGAAGCCGCAGTCGCAACGCAGGCTGAACAGCGCATCGCCAGTCAGACACTCGGAATGAACACGAGCCAGGACTGGTTGATTATCGTTAATATCGCCAAAGACCAGGGCAACATGGTCATGACCGGTTGCCAGTTCTTCAAAACCTACCATCAGGAAATCTCCCCATGGCGTGGGCAGTTTGGCTTCTGCCACCCGTTTAAGCTGCATGTGACTCTCCAGAACCCTCAAAGGATGCACTATCATCATGATAGTGCACAGGCCGATGCGGCCCGACAAACGTGGAATATTGTGCCACAACCGCGAGGCAGGCTGTTAATCTGTGTAAACGATTGTTGTGATAAAGCACGATTATCTAATCTTAAAAGGTTATGTTATTCTTTTTTAAGCTAAAGTTATGCTTTCGCAACAGGTTTTTACCGGGAAAAAGGAAAAGGGATGATTAAAATCTTTCAACGGACGCTGGCGGGAATGCTGCTGCTGCTTATTATGCCGGTTGCAGTATGGTTATCCGGTTGGCAATGGCAGCCTGGCGAAAGTAATACCTTTCTCAAGGTCTTGTTCTGGATGACCGAAACGGTCACACGACCGTGGGGAATGCTGACCAGCCTGATTTTAAGCGCGTGGGTGCTGTGGTGCCTGCGTTTCAGGCTCAAACCGGCGCTACTGCTCCTGGTGATCATGAATGCCACCATTCTGGCCGGTCAATACACAAAATCCTTTATCAAAGAGCAGGTGCAGGAACCCCGGCCCTATGTCGTCTGGCTGGAGAAAACCCACGGGCTGGACGACAAGACCTTTTACCAACTGAATCGTGAGCAACGTGGCCAGCGCGTCACGGCGCTGATTGCGGATGAATCCCATATTCCGGGCTGGTTGAAAAAGCACTGGGCCTTTGAAACAGGGTTTGCCTTCCCGTCGGGACACACGATGTTTGCCGCCAGTTGGGCCTTACTGGTCATCGGTTTACTTTGGCCACGCCGGCATTACAAAACGATTGTGCTTGTCGGACTCTGGGCGACAGGCGTCATGGGCAGTCGCCTGCTGCTGGGCATGCACTGGCCGCGCGATCTGGCCGTGGCAACATTCATTTCCTGGGTGTTTGTCGTGGTGGCAACCTGGCTCGCTCAACGCTTCTGTGGGCCGCTCAGCCTGCCACCGGAAGAGAAGCAGGAGGTGGCCGAACGGGAACAAGGATTGTAATTGCGCCGTTCAGCACCATATCTTTATCTTGAAACTGAGCAAAAGCTCTTCGTCTGATGCGGCCGGGAGCAGTATTTTTGCCGTAATTTTGGCATAATTCTATTCGACAACCTCACAACGGGATGCACTGTGAAATATTTGCTGATTTTTTTAGTGGTTTTGGTCATTTTTATCATTTCCGTGACCCTTGGCGCGCACAACGACCAGGTTATCACCTTTAACTATCTGCTGGCGCAGGGTGAATTCCGTATCTCTACGTTACTGGCAACGCTTTTCGGCGTCGGTTTTTTGCTGGGATGGGTTATCTGCGGACTCTTCTGGTTACGTCTTCGGGTCTCTCTGGCCAATGCACAACGTAAAGTTAAGCGCCTGCAGACTCAGATTGATCAGAGCACGCCAGCGCCTGTCGGTAAACCGCTACCGCCGGCCGCGCAGGAATAAGTCTCCATGTTAGAGCTGCTGTTTCTGTTACTTCCTGTCGCCGCTGCCTATGGTTGGTACATGGGCCGCCGAAGCGCGCAGCAGGATAAGCAACAGGAATCAAACCGCCTGTCTCGTGACTACGTCGCAGGGGTAAACTTTTTACTCTCCAACCAGCAGGATAAAGCGGTCGATCTGTTTCTTGACATGCTCAAGGAAGACAGCGGCACGGTTGAAGCGCACCTGACCCTTGGCAACCTGTTCCGTTCGCGCGGTGAGGTTGACCGCGCCATTCGAATTCATCAGTCTTTAATGGAAAGCGCGTCGCTTAGCTACGAACAACGCTTGCTGGCCATCCAGCAACTGGGGCGTGACTATATGGCAGCAGGTCTTTATGACCGCGCCGAAGACATGTTCAAACAGCTGACGGATGAGACAGATTTCAGGATCGGTGCACTGCAACAGCTGTTGCTTATTCATCAGGCAACCAGCGACTGGGTTCAGGCTATCGAGGTGGCTGAGCGGCTGGTTAAACTGGGCAAAGACAAGCAGAAGGGTGAGATTGCCCATTTTTATTGCGAACTCGCGCTGCAGGCAATGAGCAGCGACGATCTCGACAGGGCGATGACCCTGTTGAAAAAGGGGGAGTCAGCCGATCGTCAGAGCGCACGCGTCTCGATTATGATGGGGCGCATCCTGATGGAGAAAGGGGAGCACGCCAAAGCTATCGAGCATCTGCAGCGTGTTCTGGATCAGGATAAAGAGCTGGTCAGTGAAACGCTGCCGATGTTGGAAACCTGTTTTCAGCGTCTTAATCAGCCCGACGCCTGGGCCGCGTTTCTTAAACGCTGTGTGGAAGAGAACACCGGCGCCGCGGCGGAACTGTATCTTTCCGCGATTCTGGAGCAGGAGCAGGGCGCGGAAGCGGCGCAAAACTACATCAATAACCAGTTACAGCGTCACCCCAACATGCGCGTATTCCATCGTCTGATGGAGTTTCACCTGCATGAAGCGGAGGATGGTCGTGCTAAAGAGAGCCTGATGGTGCTGCGCGATCTGGTCGGCGAGCAAATCCGCACGAAACCACGTTATCGCTGCCAGAAATGCGGCTTTACGGCTCATGCGCTCTACTGGCACTGTCCGTCATGCCGGACCTGGTCATCAGTCAAACCGATTCGCGGACTGGATGGGCAATAACCTGTTGGTTATTGTCTTCGGTTTTCAATGCTTTTTAGTTACAACATACTAGAATTGTTAATTGCAGAAATTGCCTGACCTCCGTGCGTTTATCGCCTGGCAGCGCAACAGGGATTGTGATGCGAAAAGCGGGCAGGTAGAATGCGTGCCGTTTGTCTAACGCGCCAGCAGGTGCCTACCGCAGAGGAAATAGCATGGCCTTATCCCAGACTTCACCGGTGTTAGTGGCGCTTGATTACCACGATATGAACAGCGCACTGCATTTTGTCGATCAGATAGAGCCGGGCAGCTGCCGCCTGAAAGTGGGCAAAGAAATGTTCACATTGTTCGGCCCACAGCTGGTAAAAACCCTGCAACAGCGTGGATTTGAGATCTTTCTCGACCTGAAATTTCACGATATTCCCAATACTACCGCCCGTGCGGTCGCTGCTGCTGCTGATCTTGGCGTCTGGATGGTGAACGTTCATGCGAGCGGCGGAGCACGCATGATGAATGCCGCCCGTGAAGCGCTTCTTCCCTATGGTGAGCAGGCGCCGTTACTGATTGCCGTCACCGTCCTGACCAGCATGGATGCCGAAGACTTACTGGGCCTGGGCATCACGCTGTCTCCCGCAGAGCAGGCTGAACGCCTGGCAAAACTCACGCGCGAATGCGGTCTTGATGGGGTTGTCTGCTCCGCGCACGAAGCCGCGCGCTTCAAACAGGCGATCGGTCATGATTTTAAGCTGGTTACTCCCGGCATTAGGCCTCAGGGAAGCGACGCGGGCGATCAGCGCCGCGTTATGACGCCACAGCAGGCCCGCCTTGCTGGCGTCGATTATATGGTAATAGGACGTCCCATTACGCAGTCAGCGGACCCCGCAGCGACGCTTAAGGCGCTGTTGCAGGATTTGGAGAGCGTAAAATGAGTCGCGATAATCCCTTGGTGTATTCAACCGACGCTGGCCGTATCACTCAGCCCGAACAAAAGGCGGAACGGCCCAAAGGCGACGGCATTGTTCGCATTCAGCGCCAGACCAGTGGACGCAAAGGCAAAGGTGTTTGCCTGATTTCTGGCGTCGATATGGATGAGGCAGCACTGAACCAGCTGGCCGCTGAACTGAAGAAAAAATGCGGTTGTGGCGGGTCGGTGAAAGAGGGCGTGATCGAAATCCAGGGCGACAAGCGCGATTTATTAAAAAGCCTGCTGGAAGCCAAAGGGATGAAGGTAAAACTGGCTGGGGGTTGAAAGAAGAAACCGGACTACAAGGTAACCCGGTTTTTTATTATGTAGATGCGCTGCGTAGCCGTGATTTATTGTTATAGCGTGCTTAGTGAACCTGGTGACCGATAATACCACCCACAGCTGCACCACCCACGGTACCCAGCGCGCTGCCGTTGGTTAATACAGAGCCACCAATTGCGCCGGCACCTGCGCCAATCGCAGTGTTACGGTCGCGTTTAGACCAGTTCGAACAGCCGCTTAACGCCACAACCAGCGTGGTCGCCAGGACAGCGGCGGTCACTTTTTTCATTGTAATTGTCATGAACTTCTCCTTTATTGTGTATGCAGATGCAACACAGTAAGTATAGCTGTGAAATTTTTTTCAGGCCGCCTGTGAGGCATGATTACCGCATCCTTTCAGTATAAAAATGCCAGACACCATGGACAATCTGCTTGTAGCGGCTGAAAAGCATCATTAACAGATGGACCTGTCTGATGCCTGACAGAATTCTATTCATTTTGCAGAATTTCCGAAGATGGAAAATTCTTAATTCGCGACACAATTTTTCATTCACAGCCATTTTCCGCTGCTTTTTAGCTATTTGCTCCATAACGTTTTTTCTGCCTGCTCCGCACACTATGAAAACCCTTCTCAGCAGGAGAAAAAAATGCTGGAGCACCTTAAACAACAGGTCCTGGAAGCCAACCTGGATCTCCCCAAATACAACCTTGTCACCTTCACATGGGGAAACGTCAGCGCGATTGACCGTGAGCAAGGTCTGTTAGTGATTAAACCTTCTGGCGTCAGTTACGATGTCATGAAAATGGAGGACATGGTGGTGGTCAACCTGGCGACCGGCGATGTGGTGGAAGGCGAAAAACGGCCTTCATCCGATACGGCTACGCACCGGGCACTCTACCTGGCCTGGTCTGAGGTTGGCGGAATCGTCCATACGCATTCACGTCATGCCACCATCTGGGCGCAGGCCGGACGTGCCATCCCCGCGTGGGGCACCACCCACGCGGACGACTTTTACGGTGAGATTCCCTGCACCCGAGCCATGCGCGATGAAGAAATCAAAAATCAGTATGAGTGGAATACGGGGGAGGTGATCATTGAAACCTTCGCCGAGCGAGGACTTTCTCCTTCGGCCATTCCTGCCGTGCTGGTGAATTCTCACGGGCCTTTCGCCTGGGGCAAAGACGCACATGCGGCCGTCCACAGTGCAGTGGTACTGGAAGAAGTGGCTTACATGGGATTGTTTAGCCAGCAGCTCACGGCCGGGCTGCCTCCCATTCAGCAGACCCTGCTTGATCTGCACTATTTGCGCAAACACGGTGAAAATGCCTGGTACGGCCAGAAATAATGCCTGGGGCGCAGCGGTGCCTGTGTCCCGAAATGGCTCGTGATGAGCGAGCCTTAAGGGAAGGACAGTCTCATCAATGCCGGTTATCGGTTCGCGCCTTTCCGTGGTAAAGGCTGCGGATATCAAGAAAGTCTACTAATCATTTAAAGGTGGTGCATCGGGGATCACTCTGGAATTTATGTTGTAAATCAATCTCTCATTTGGTCTGGCCTCACTCTGGATTAGGCTGATGTGGCGCAATTAGCGCATCAAAATAATAGAGGATGAGACAATGACCGTGATTAACCAACCCACATGCAGACTGTTTTCCGAAGCCGGACAAACCACGCAGTTAGTTGCCTATTACGAGGAAGGACGTCGCACCATGTGGATGATGTTGCGCGCCCAGCCACGACCCAGTTTTAATCATGAGTTGATTGAAGAGATCATGAATCTGAGTTACACGGCGCAGCGATCGGGCTTACCTATCGACTTCTGGGTCACCGGCTCGTTAGTCCCACAAATGTTTAATGCCGGTGGCGATCTGCGCTTTTTTGTGGAATGTATACGCAACAACCGGCGCGAAGCGTTACGTGCTTATGCCCGTGCCTGCGTTGACTGCATCCACTCGGCGGCACGTGGATTTGACACCGGCGCGGTAACGCTGGCGATGATTGAAGGCAGTGCGTTAGGCGGCGGTTTTGAAGCCGCGCTGGCCCATCACTTTATTCTGGCGCAAAACAATGCGCGGATGGGGTTTCCGGAAATCGCCTTTAACCTGTTTCCCGGAATGGGCGGCTACTCATTAGTCGCGCGGCGTTCGGGCATGAAACTGGCTGAAGAGCTGATTATGGAAGGCGAATCGCACAGTGCCGAATGGTATGAAACCCGTGGTCTGGTCGATAAGGTTTTCCAGCCGGGCGACAGCTACCGCGCCACCCGCACCTTTATCGATACGCTGCGACCTAAGCTGAATGGCGTACGCGCCATGCTAAAGGCGCGCCAGCGGGTACTGCAGCTGTCACGCGCGGAACTGATGGATATCACCGAGGACTGGGTAGATTATGCATTCACGCTTGAAGCGAAGGATATTGCCTATATGGAGCGTTTAGTCCAGTTACAAAACCGCCACAGCGCATCACTGCGTAAAGCGGGTTAGATAATTACACGCGGGCAGGATGCTGAGCCAGCCAGTGCCCAAACTGATCGGCGGGCATTGGTTTTGCGTAAAAATAGCCTTGCCGCCCATCGACGCCGCTTTTTAGCACAAAGGCTTCTTCATCGACGGTTTCAATACCTTCGGCAATCACCTGCAAATCAAGCGCCTTCGCTACCGCAACAATCGCCCTGACGAGTGACTGAGAAACGGGACGTTTATTCACATTACGGATAAAGCTTTGATCCAGTTTGATGGCATTAATAGGGACGCGAGCCAGCTGTGAAAGGGAGGAATAACCGGTGCCAAAGTCATCAAGGTGAATCTGGGCACCCAGTTCCTGAAATTTACGCATCAGCTTGAGCGCTTCGGCTTCATTCTCAATCAGGCAACTTTCCGTCAGTTCGATATCCACCGGGCACTCGGTTAAACCGGCATCCGTCAGGGCGTGTTTCAGGTCACTGTAGATTGTCTGGTCGAGTAACTGGCGCGCCGAGACATTAACCGCGACGCGCAGATAAATATTCTGCTCCCGCCAGGCAATAATTTGCTTCAGCACGTTAAGCATGACCCAGCGACCCAGTGGCACGATCAGCCCGGATTCTTCCGCGTAGGGAATAAATTCCCCGGGTGAAACCAGCCCGCGCTCGGGTGAGTTCCAGCGAACCAGCGCTTCCGCACTGCGCACTTTACCGTCAGCATCCACTTTGGGCTGGTAGTGCACTAATAAATGGTCCTGCTCCAGCGCTTTACGCAGGTTGGTGTCGAGCCAGAGATATTCAAAAACCCGACGGTTCATCTCTTCGGCAAAAACACAATAGCTGCCACGGTTGTTCTCTTTGGCGTGATACATCGCCGTATCAGCGTTACGAATCAGACACTCACGGTCCTCTCCATGTAGCGGGGCCAGGGCGATCCCGACGGAGCAGCCGCTGTAAACCTCGATGAGGCCGATGCGGAAAGGCTGACGCAGGCGATCGAGAATGCGCGTAGCCATTGCTTCCAGCGCAGCCTGACTGGTGTGCTCAGCCAGCACCACAAACTCGTCACCGCCCAGCCGTCCAAGCGTCTGGTTCTTGCTCAGACAGCTCAGAATCGCCAGGGAAACGGCCTGCAACAGTTGATCGCCGAACATATGACCGTAGGCATCATTCACTTTTTTGAAATTATCTAAATCCAGGTAGACCACGCCGGTTTCACTGCCCTCAGCCCGCTCCAGCGCATGGCTGATTTGCTGGTGAATCGCGTGGCGATTGGGCAGGCCAGTGATGCCATCGGTGTTGGCCATCACGCGCAGGCGCTCCTGCGCACGGCGTTCTTCCGTAATATCCGTTCCTGAACAGATGAGGAAAATTTCATTTTTACCGCTGCCACTGTGAACAAACTTATTACGAAAAAGAAACAGTCGCTGTCCTTTCATCGTCTTGATCCAGCGTTCCACTTCGTAGGAATTCCCATCGCGAAAGAACCCTGCGATGTTCCTGCGTGAGGCCGCGGCTTCCTGTTTGGTCATAAACAGCTGGAAAACATTACGGCCGATCACATCCTGTTCATACAGGCCGGTATACTCTTCGCTGAGGCGGTTAAAGCGTTGAATGTTGCCGCGCTGATCAAGGATAACGATGACCGAGTTGGCCTCCGACACGACCTGTTCAGCAAATGACAGGCCCAGCGTCAGATCGCGCGCCACCGCCGACGTATCGCCCCATGCCGAAGCGGTGCCCGCCCACACGGACTGGTTGATCCGCCGGCCAACAAAATGCATGGCGACCTGCTCGCCGTGAATCGTTAACGTCAGATTAATACTGGAAGTAATAACGGGCATCGCGCGCAATAAACTGCACTGGCCGGGCGTCAGTGGCACAGCAACGCTGGTGTTCGATGATTCATCTAAGGCAAAAAGCAGCGCATCACTGTCTGCGGTTAATCGCCAATGAGGGCTGGTTGTACCAAACAAGGTATACAACAACGATTGCCCTTGTTCATCGGTCATGGTCACTCCCTCCAGGAAGTACATTGCTGGCGTTATCTCGTTATTTTAGCAACAGTATTCATCAACTGACGCCAGCACAAGACGAAACTGTATTTATTTTGCTTTCCAGAAAAAACGGGCAGAAAAAACCCCGCCGAAGCGGGGCACACTTTCTGTTCAGCACGGACATTTTCCCAGCTTTCCGGCCTGGCTGGGGAAGCGGGCATCCAGACAATAACGATGAAAGTCCCGCTCACTCATCGGCGCAATGTCAGGATGATGTTGCCGCATATGCTGCAGGTATTTCGGGTAATCCTGCACGCCGACCATCAAACGAAAACTTTGCTGAAGTCCCTCCCACAGCGCTCGCCAGCGAAAACCCACGGGTTTTGGCCTGGAAAGCAACGTGCAGCGCATTATATGCCAGCGACCCTGTGGGCGCGCTACGCGATGGATGCTGTCAACCATGACGAAGCTCCTTACGTAAGGATATGTCTGACTCATGCGTAGTGGGCACATCGCTACGCAGCGCGCGACGAATGACAAAGAAGGCCGCAATCAGCATCGTAACGGCAACCAGCATAAAGAACCCGCATAGGGCAGCATTAATCTGGTTACTGAATACGATGGTTTGCATATCGGCCACGGTTTTCGCGGGGGCGATGATCACGCCATCATCCAGGCCTTTGCGGAATTTATTGGCCTGAGCAAGAAAACCAATTGACGGTTTTTCGTGGAAAATTTTTTGCCAACCTGCTGTCATCGACGTAATAAACAGCCAGATAGTGGGCAGAATCGTCACCCACGCATAGCGCTGCTTTTTCATCTTAAACAGCACGACCGTGCCCAGAATCAGCGCCATCGATGCCAGCATCTGATTACCAATACCAAACAGCGGCCACAACGTGTTAATCCCGCCCAGAGGATCGATCACGCCCTGATAAACGAAGAAACCCCAACCTGCGACGGCGACGGTCGTGCCGGAAAGGTTGCCGAGCCATGAGCGGTTATTGGCCAGTGAAGGCACAACCGTACCGACCAGATCCTGCACCATAAACCGGCAAGCGCGCGTACCGGCATCCACGGCGGTTAAGATAAACAGGGCTTCAAATAAGATGGCAAAGTGGTACCAGAAGGCCATCATCGCGCGGCTGTTGAACACCTCCGTAATGATGTGCGCCATGCCGACCGCAAAGGTTGGCGCGCCCCCGGCGCGTGACAGAATTGAGGCTTCTCCCACGTCTCTGGCGATACCGCTTAACATTTCAGGTGTGACGACAAAGCCCCAGCCGTTAATCACCTGAGCGGCATTTTCTACCGTAGTGCCAATCAGTGCAGCAGGGGCGTTCATCGCAAAGTAAACGCCTGGGTCCAGCACGGAGGCGCATATCAGCGCCATGATTGCCACAAACGACTCCATCAGCATCGCGCCGTAACCGATAAAGCGAATATGGCTTTCACGCTCAATCAGCTTCGGCGTTGTGCCGCTGGAGACCAGCGCATGGAAGCCGGAGATGGCGCCACAGGCAATGGTGATAAACAGGAACGGGAACAGGGCGCCGGAAAAAACCGGGCCTGAGCCATCAATAAATTTGGTCACAGCGGGCATTTTCAGTTCTGGCATGGCAAAGACGATGCCAACGGCCAGCCCGACAATTACGCCGATTTTCAGGAAAGTAGACAGGTAATCTCTGGGAGCCAGCAGCAGCCAGACCGGCAGCACCGAGGCGATAAAACCATAGATGACCAGTACCCAGGTCAGAGAGGTGCCTTTCAGTGTGAAGAACGGGCCCCAGTAAGGATGCTGAGCCACATCACCACCGTAGATAATGGCCGCCATCATCAGCACAAAACCGATCAAGGAGACTTCGGCGATCTTACCCGGGCGCAGAAAGCGCATGTAAATGCCCATAAACAGGGCGATAGGAATCGTTGCTGCAATGGTGAACAGCCCCCACGGGCTGTTCGCAAGGGCTTTAACCACCACCAGCGCCAGCGCGGAGAGAATGATGATCATCACGCCCAGCGCACCCAGCATGGTAATAACCCCGGCAAAGGCGCCCAGCTCCTGACGGGCCATTTCACCTAAGGAACGGCCGTCACGTCGCGTAGAGATAAACAGGATCAGAAAGTCCTGCACCGCGCCCGCCATCATAACCCCAATCAGGATCCAGATCGTGCCTGGCAGAAAGCCCATCTGGGCCGCCAGAATAGGGCCGACCAGCGGCCCGGCGCCCGCGATCGCCGCAAAGTGGTGACCGAACAGCACCCACTTATTGGTGGGCACATAGTCAAGACCATCGCTGAGGCGTTCGGCGGGGGTAAGACGGCGATCGTCCAGTTCAAAAATGTTGCGGGCGATAAACAGGCTGTAAAAACGATAAGCGATGCTGTAACAGGCTACGGCGGCAATCACCAGCCAGACTGCGTTGACGTGCTCGCCGCGGTTAAGCGCCAGCATCGCGAACGCACCCGCGCCAATTAACGCCACTGCCAGCCAGAGCACGCCGTTTTTGACGTTCTTCATAACTCACTCCTTGTAGAGACCGAATGGAAGGCGATCGGATACAACGAGCTAACGTTAATGTAATGTAATGTAAGTGGAAATTAATAAAGATAAAACTGTGAAGCGTGGAGCAAATTTAACGCGAAGATACAGGGGCAGGCGGAGAAAAAAAGACCGTCGGAGCAGGCTGTGCTGTTCCGACGGTGGTGTCTTAGGCGGCAGGGCGTGCAACAACGCTGCGTGTTTCCATGCGAACTTCCGCAATGGTCACGTCAATCACGTCGGATACGCGGTAAACCACGTCACCTTTAATCTGTACCGTACCGCTTTCCTGGCTGCACACCAGCTCATCGCGCACCGCATGCAGGAACGGCGCAGGAATAAACGCGACGGCGCCATTTTCCAGCAGACGGACGCGCATGCCACCACGCGATACATCAATGATTTCTGAGCTAAACTTGCGGTCAGTTGCGGCAAACGGCGACAGATAGCGGGCATAGAGCCAGTCACCCACGTCGCGCTCGGCCATGCGGTTTAGACGACGACGCTCGCTCATGGTGACTGTCAGCGCATCGTCCGGACGGCCTATGGGTTCGCCGCGCACGATCGCCTTCAGCAGACGATGGTTAATCATATCGCCAAACTTACGAATCGGTGAGGTCCAGGTGGCATAGGCTTCCAGCCCCAAACCAAAGTGCGGGCCCGGCTCGGTGGTGATCTCTGCATAGGTCTGGAAACGACGAATGCGGCTGTCAAGGAACTGAGTAGGCTGCGCATCCAGCTCACGACGCAGTACGCGGAAACCGTCGAGCGTGGTGATCGCCTGCGGATCGGCCGTGATGCCGTGAGTTGCCAGGACAGCGGCGGCCTGTTCGGCGTTTGCTGCGTCAAAACCGGCATGGACGTTGTAGATACCAAAGCCCAGCTTTTCGCGCAGGACGTTGGCGGCACAGATATTCGCCAGAATCATCGCTTCTTCAACCATCCGGTTCGCTATGCGGCGCGGTTCGGCGACGATTTCCAGCACTTCGCCTTTTTCGCCCAGCAGGAAACGATAGTCCGGGCGATCTTTAAACACCAGCGCGTGGTTTTGACGCCACTCGGCGCGTGACAGGCACAGACGGTGCAGCAGACGAATCTGGTCAGCAATCGCGTCGCTCTGTGGTTGCCATTCGCCACTGTTTTCCAGCCAGTCTGAAACCTCGTCGTACACCAGCTTGGCTTTGGACTCGATCCAGGCCGCAAAGAACTGCACATCGTCCGCCAGGCTTCCATCCTGAGCCACGGTCACGCGGCAGGCCAGAACCGGCCGACGCACGTCAGGGCGCAGCGAGCAGACATCGTCAGACAGCTCGCGCGGCAGCATGGGAATATTGAAGCCCGGCAGGTAGTTGGTAAAGGCACGCTGCGCCGCCAGCTTGTCCAGCTCGCTGCCTTCGGCAACATAAGCGGTCGGATCGGCAATGGCGATAGTCAGACGCAGGGCGCCATCGTCCAGCGCTTCAGCATACAGCGCATCGTCCATATCTTCCGTGCTGGCGCTGTCTATGGTCACAAAATCCAGCGCGGTCAGGTCTTCACGCGTCAGGCTTTCGTCCAGCATCTCGCCAAAGCCGATTTCTGGCGCTTCACGCTCCAGATTATGACGTGACAGTGTCACCCACCACGGTGCAAGGTGGTCGTCGGCTTTAACGATAAATTCGGTGAGTTCGGCATAAAAGCCACGGTCGCCTTTTAAGGGATGGCGACGCATTTCTGCCACGGCCCAGTCGCCGTTCTGGAAATCATGGCTCAGTCCACGGACCGGACGACACTGAATCGCGTCTTTGAGCAGAGGATGATCGGGCACGATAGAAAGGCGGTCATCTTTTTTCTGCACGCGGCCAACAAAACGGCTCAGAAAGGGCTCGACCAGCGTTTCAGGCTCGGCACTTTCGCGATCTTTATCGCTGTGGACGATGGCAACGATACGGTCGCCATGCATCACTTTTTTCATCTGTGGCGGCGGGATGAAATAACTTTTCTGTGCATCGACTTCCAGAAAGCCGAATCCCTTTTCGGTGCCTTTAACAACGCCTTCTGCACGAGGCGTTTGCGAGTGAAGCTTCTCTTTAAGCTGCGCAAGCAGCGGATTATCCTGGAACATGATTTTTACGTTTCGTGGCCTAATAGCGGCTGACAGTTTTACGCGAATCGGGGTCTCGCGGCAAGGCAAAAAGCCGGACGAACCGGCTTTTTGCCTGGAGAAAAACCTGAATCAGGCGATGCGTTGGGTTGCCAGCGCCTGCGTCAGTTCGAGCTTAACCGGCACGGATTTTGAGGTGGGCGTGCCGCTGATATCACCGAAGCTGTTTAACGGAACCAGCGGGTTGGTTTCAGGATAGTAGGCGGCCAGGTTGCCGCGAGGAATGTTATAAGGCACCAGCTTAAAGCCGCTGACGCGACGCGTGACGCCATCATTCCACAGCGTTTCGATATCCACATTCTGCCCTTCGCTGAACCCTAATTCAGCCATGTCATCGGGGTTGATAAAGACGACTTCGCGCTGACCGTAAACGCCGCGATAGCGGTCGTCAAGACCGTAAATCGTCGTGTTGTACTGATCGTGCGAACGCAGCGTTTGCAGCGTGAAGGGCACGTCCTGATCCAACTGCGGAAACAGCGAGTGGGGCAGCGCAGCAGGGCTAAACTCAGCCTTGCCGGTCGGCGTATTAAAACGCAGTTCTGCCGCCGCGTTGCCAAGATAGAACCCGCCAGGCTGATCGCATTTGGTATTGAAGTCGGCAAAACCCGGAATCGTTGCCGCGATATGATCGCGAATCAGGTTGTAATCTGCCGCCAGATCTAACCACTTCACCTTGTCATCACCGAGAACCGCGTGAGCAATACTCGCCACAATTGAGGTTTCAGAACGCTGCGTCTCCGCCAACGGAATCCCCACGCCTTCAGAGGCATGAACCATGCTGAAGGAGTCTTCGACCGTAATGAACTGGTTACCCGTAGCCTGCAGATCGCGCTCGGTGCGGCCCAGCGTAGGCAGAATCAGTCCTTCATGACCCGGCACGAGGTGGCTGCGGTTAAGCTTGGTGCTGATGTGCACCGTCAGACCACAACGGGACAAGGCTTCTTCGGTGCGCGGAGAATCCGGTGCCGCCGCTGCGAGGTTGCCCCCGAGCGCGATAAGCACTTTGATTTCATCACGCAGCATGGCGTTGAGCGCTTCAACAGTATTGTGGCCTGCAGCACGCGGGGGTTCGAAGCCAAAGTGCTGACCCAGCGCGTCGAGGAAAGGCTTAGCCGGTTTTTCATCAATGCCCATGGTGCGGTTACCCTGAACATTGCTGTGACCGCGAACAGGGCACAGGCCCGCCCCTTTTTTGCCTAACTGCCCAAACAGCAGCTGCAGGTTGGTGATTTCACGCACGGTATCAACCGAATGCTTGTGTTGGGTGATGCCCATCGCCCAGGTGCAAATAACCCGATCGGCACTCTGATAAATTGCCGCCGCTTCGCGGATTTGTGCCTCTGTCAGGCCGGACTGCGCCACAATCTGCATCCAGTCGGTGTTATCAACCGCATCAAAATAGGCCTCAACGCCATGGGTTTTGGCATTCAGGAAAGCCTGGTCGAACAGGCCGCTTTCGCCCGCCGCAAGGCGTGCACGATGCGTTTCCAGCAGGGCTTTCACCATGCCGCGAACGGCAGCCATATCACCGCCCAGATGCGGCTGGTAATAGGCAGAGCTGATGGTGCCCGCTTTAGACGTGACAATTTCCAGCGGCTTTTGCGGATCGGCAAAACGTTCCAGACCGCGCTCGCGTAGCGTGTTAAAGGTCACGATTTTTGCGCCATGGTCGGCGGCGTGACGCAGGCTGTGCAGCATGCGCGGATGGTTTGTCCCTGGATTCTGGCCAAAGACAAAAATGGCATCGGCATGGTCAAAATCGTCAAGACGGATGGTGCCTTTACCCACGCCGATGCTGCGTTTCAGGCCCGCACCGCTTGCCTCGTGACACATATTGGAGCAGTCCGGGAAGTTATTGGTGCCCAACATGCGGCCGAACAGCTGATAAAGCCAGGAGGCTTCATTACTGGCGCGACCAGAGGTGTATAGCTCCATCTGATCCGGGTTATCCATCGCTTTAATATGTTGTGCGATGAGCGCAAAGGCATCATCCCAGCTGATGGGTTCGTAATGATCGCTTTCGGCGTTGTAGCGCAACGGATGTGTCAGGCGGCCCTGATATTCCAGAAAATAGTCGCTTTGTGCATACAGGGTTGCCACGCTGTGTTTGGCAAAAAAGTCGGTATCAACAACGCGGCGCGTGGCTTCCCAGGTGACGGCTTTCGCACCGTTTTCGCAGAAGCTAAAGGTACTTTTATTGTCATCGCCCCAGGCACAGCCCGGGCAGTCGAAGCCGCGTGCTTTGTTCATGCGCATGAGGTTACGCAAATTTTTCAGCGCAGCTTTACTGTCGAAAACAAAACGTGTGGTGGCTTCCAGTGAACCCCAGCCGCCCGCTGCGGCACGGTATGGCTTAATTTGACGCTTAAATTTCATCATGTGTGCAGGCTTATTTTTATGTTGGACGAATGTTGCAAGGATATATCCTGATGGTAAAGATTAGTGTGCTATTCACGACAAAGCTTGTCTAATTGATTGGCTTAATGGTGCGATAGCTGGCGTTTATCGTGGGGCACGCCAAGTGTGATGGTGTTCATGTTTTACCTTTTCGTAACCTTGCCATAACGGGTGTTATCGGCACATCGCGCTAATACTTGCTGTTTAAAACAGAAAAGGGCGCGACACCATGAAACAACTGACCAGCCAGATCCATGCGTTTGGCAAGGCGTTGATGATGCCGATTTCGGTGATTGCGGCGGCCGGCATCTTTCTGGGGCTGGCAGCCGCCATGCAGAATCCCGCCGTCACTGGTGAAGCCTTCGCACAGATGCAGGTTGCCCAGCTTATCATCGGGTTTATTCGCAAAGTCGCAGGCGCGCTCTTTGCTAATCTGCCGCTGTTCTTTGCCGTGGCCAGCGCCATCGGGCTGGCAAAAGCGGAAAAGCCGACGGCAGCCTTTGCCGCAGTTATCGGCTATATCGCCATGAATGTCGGCATTAACGCCACGCTGGCCGCCAGGGGCATTACCGCCGCCACGACCACACCTCAGGCGCTGCAGCAGGCCGGAATGGATCAAACCACGGCCATGATGACCTCGGCAGAATATATCCAGATGCTGGGCATCTTCACCTATAACATGAGCGTGCTGGGCGGCGTGATTGCCGGACTGCTTACCGTCATGTTGCATAACCGCTTTTATACGCAGCAACTCCCCACGGCGATCAGTTTCTTTGGCGGACGCCGTTTTGTGCCCATCGTGACGGTGGTTTTCCTGCCGCTGATCGGCGTGCTTCTGGCGCTCGTCTGGCCCACTATCGGTGAAGGTATTGCCTGGGTAGGACAGATGATCGGTCGGAGCGGGCAGTATGGTGCGTTCCTGCTGGGCGCTTCAGAACGTATTCTGATCCCGACGGGCCTGCATCACATCCTGAATGAAACCGTACGCTTTACGCCCATCGGCGGTATGGCCATCGTGGACGGGCAGACGATTGTTGGTGCGTTGAATATCTTCAATACCTCGCTGACCCATCCCGGGATGATTCCTGATGCGACGCTCCGCACCGCCACGCAGTTTCTGGCGCAGGGAAAAATACCGGTCATGATGTTTGGCCTGCCGGCCGCGGCCCTGGCGATCTATCACACCGCAAGGCCTGAGCATAAACAGCGCGTTAAGGCGCTGGTCATGGCCGGCGCGCTGACGTCCTTTACCACCGGGATCACCGAACCGCTGGAGTTCTGCTTTATTTTTGTTTCGCCGGTGCTCTATCTGCTGCATGCATTTCTAACGGGCCTGTCATTTATGCTGATGTCCATGCTACATCTGATGATTGGTAACGTGCAGGGCGGCATTATCGATCTGGTGGTCTTCGGCGTGCTGGGTGGCAGTAAAACCCACTGGTGGTGGACGCTGGTGCTTGGGGCAATCTACGCACCTGTTTATTACTACGCGTTTCGTTATGTGATTACGCGCATGCATGTCGAAACGCCCGGGCGGGAAACGGACGATGAAAAACCCCAGCTTGTTGAAGCCAGCGAGCGCACTAACGTGATCATCAGCGGACTGGGCGGGGCGGCCAATATAGAGGATGTCGATTGCTGCTTCACGCGTTTGCGGGTTCGCGTCAAAGACATGAAAGAAGTGGTGGATCAGACGTTAATGCGTACCGGCGCGAATGGTATTAACCGCGTGAGCGAACAGGATGTGCAGGTGATTTATGGCCCACAGGTTGAGAAAATCGCACAAGAGGTGAAATCAGCGTTGGGCGTCGGATAATCCCCCTTCACCCGGCAAAGGTGCGAGCACGGTGCCTTTGCCGTTTGTCACTCCTGTGCATTGCCCGCCTTCCTGCTCACTGTCCACTGTCCCCTTAAAGCGCGCCTCCGCGACAATCCATACGCTTGTAACAAACTGGTCACAATATATAAGCAGGGCTTTATGTTTCATTTTGTGAACGGGGCTTGTACTTTACCGGTAACACTCTAAGGTAAGAGGTGAAGGTCAAATACACGCAATCAAAAGGGGGTTATTAATGGCTAAACACAGTCTGATTAAAATCTTTGAAATATCAGCAATTATATTCTTTGCGCTGGTGGTGATTTATTTACTGGCTACCGGCGTCCTGTCTTCCACAGGGATTGATCACGCCTGGCCGTATCCCACGAAGTGAGTGTCGCAATACCAGGGAAACACCAATAAAAATTACAAATAATGCAATGTTAAGATCAACAATAACCCCAATCTATTGCCCACCTGGGGCGTTCTCCACCTGATTGTCTGATGTATCGCCGTCTTAATAGCGCTTCCACACTACGCCGCATGCACGAAACCGCAAGCGCCCGCGATCTCTTTACCACAATGCTATCTCCGACTGGCAATCTGTTAACCCATCGGCACATAATAGGTGTTCAATAGAACGGTGTGACGGCGGGTAAAAGAAAATCGATATCAAGCAACTCATCTATCTCTGCAATCTCGAACGCGAACGCCATTTTGGTCGTGCCGCCGAAGCCAGCTTTGTCAGCCAGCCAACCTTATCGATGCGGTTAAAAAACCTGGAGCGTGAACTGGGCCTGTCGCTGATCAACCGCAGTAACAACTTTGCCGGTTTCACGCCGGAGGGCGACAGGGTGCTGGCATGGGCACGGGAAATCGTTTCGGTTTATCAGGGGCTGAAGCTGGAGGTCGAGTCGTTAAAACACGGCGTGAACGGTACGCTTCGCCTCGGTGTGGTCCCGCAGTGCAGCGTTTCGTTGGCAGAGCTGTTAAAAGCGGTGCAGGCTCGCTATCCGCAGCTGGATTACCGCATTGCCGTGTTAAGTGCCGATCAACTGCTGGACGCGCTGAACAGCCACACGGTTGATGTCGGCATTGGCTTTTTTGAAATGGCGACGCTGCGGGAACTGCATTTTCAGGCATCGCTGCTGGCGGATAGCGGCGTTGAGGCGGTTTTTCATCCCGCCCATTTCCCCCCGTTATGCGCCCATGAAACGCTTGACCTGCCAACGCTGGCGCAGCAGCCGCTGTGTCTGGCGGAGCCAACCCGCTATTTTCGCCGCTATCTGGATATGACGTTTCGCGATGCTGCGCTGGTGCCGCGCGTGGTGGTTGAAAGCGCCTCTGTCATGCAGCTGTTGCAGTGTACCCAGGTCGGTCTGGGTGTTCTGATCTCGCCACGGGGCCATTTGCTGCCTGAATCCTTACACGGCCTGGAAAAGCGCACTATTTCGATGCCAAAAATGGCGCGTCAGGCCGCGCTGGTGATCGCCGAGCCTGGCCGGGCCACGCCGCTCGCACAGCATTTTTATGACGAAGCGCGAAGCTATCTTGCCAGTTAGCTGGCTTCACCGCAGGCATAAAACAAACGGCTGTTCCAGTTGGCCAGCGCGATAGCCTGTATCACGCTGAACTGCCTGGCATGCGACCAGCCAGCTTGCGCCAGCGGTTGCAGATCGAGCGCACTGACGCGCTCTGGCTGGCGGGTGAGCTGAGCGGTTAGTGTAATGACAGCCTGCTGCTCACTGTCGGTTTTCGCCTCGTCCGCCTGACTCATTCGCTTCTCTGCATCTGCAGCATGCTGCCAGATCCAGCGGCTGCCCAGTATCCGGGCGGCGGTCGCCTCCACGCTTGCGCCATCTTGCAGCTGTTGACGCAGGGCAAACCAGCTTTGCAGCAGCGCAGGCGCGTGAGCCAGCAGCCAGACTGTATCTTTAAGCACCGGCGCATGCTGACACGCGGCGACAGCGGCATGTTGCGCCTCGCTGGCATAGCGCGGCTCCAGCGGCGTCAGCACAGGCTGCCACGCGCAGGGCTGGGCAAACGTCGCCACATCGGCGTCAGGAGCCGGTGACATACCCGGCATCCAGCGCACCGGCCGTTCCAGTAGAGCATGAATCCCGGCGATGACGCGCGCCTGATAGCAGACAAAGCCCACCAGATGGTTGAGTGTGACGATATCGGCTTCGCTCAGCCCTACCGCATGCAGCGCGCGGATGCTCTCCGCCGTAATTAATGCGGGCTGCATCGCCAGCAGGCGGGCATATTGCGTAATTTGCGTCAGGCGATTGTTGCTTTCACGAGAGGAATCAGGACCCGGCAGGGGATTGAGGCGGGCGGAATAGTGGTTACACAGACGTTGAATGCCTGCCACCTGAGCCACCGTCAAGGCGGTGCTTAGCCGGTCATACAGCGTAAGCGTATGGGTCAGTGTGGTTTCAATCTGGTCGGGAAACAGCTGGTCAACAACGTGATGGGCGATCTGTATGGCGGGCTGGTCGGCCTGAAGTAAAGGCTGAATAACAGAAGCGTCCTGTGCTAACCCCAGCAAAAACCGGTCATCGACATGGGCGGCTTCTGGAAAAAGCGGGGCAGCCTGTACGCTGCGCGGACTGGTCTGACTTTCATAAAACCAGTGGTCCTGGCCGGGATAGCGGCGTTGTTGCATCATCAGTCCTTTTGCAAAATCTGATGCGGCGCATGCGGTGATTCAGTCGCAGGCCGCAGGGCTGACTTATCGTCGCCCACGGGCAGGTCAGGGCAAAAGACCAATCGGTGATAATTAATAGCGATAAGGAATAACGCGGGGATCGGGCAGGGGGCGCGCAGGGCGAGCAACGCTCGCCCGTGAGGAAACTTATTTCAGTTCCAGTTCATTCATCGCAGCGATGCTGAAACCGCCGTCAACGTGAACGATTTCACCGGTGATCCCACCCGCAAGGTCGGAACACAGGAAGGCCGCAGAGTTACCCACGTCTTCAATGGTGACGGTACGACGAATCGGGGTGACGGCTTCACAGTGGGCCAGCATCTTACGGAAATCTTTGATGCCCGATGCCGCCAGGGTACGAATCGGACCCGCAGACACGGCGTTAACACGCACGCCTTCAGGACCCATCGCGTTCGCCATGTAACGGACGTTTGCTTCAAGGGACGCTTTCGCCAGGCCCATTACGTTGTAGTTAGGGATAGCGCGCTCTGCACCCAGGTAAGACAGCGTCAGCAGGGCGGAGTTAGGGTTCAGCATCGCACGGCACTCTTTTGCCATTGCAACAAAGCTGTAGGCGCTGATGTCATGTGCGATTTTGAAACCTTCGCGGGTTACGGCATTGACGTAATCGCCATCCAGCTGGTCGCCAGGGGCGAAGCCAATGGAGTGCACGAAACCGTCAAATTTCGGCCAGGTTTTTGCCAGCTCAACGAACAGGGATTTGATGCTTTCATCTTCTGCAACATCACATGGCAGCACAATGTCAGAACCCAAATCTTTGGCAAACTCTTCCACACGACCTTTCAGTTTGTCGTTTTGGTAGGTGAAAGCCAGTTCTGCGCCCTGTTTGCGCATCGCCTGTGCAATACCGTAGGCGATGGAAAGTTTACTGGCAACACCAGTAATCAGAATGCGCTTACCGGAAAGAAAACCCATAGCTGTAATCCTTATGGTCATGGTAGTTGGCGGTCGCGTTGTTTAAATAATAGACGACCGACGTTAATCGACGTGCGGATTCTAGCACGTCTGCTTGAAATCAGGAAAACCGCTCAGCGTTTTCCACAATATGCCGCAAAATCAACGCTCACGCCGCCAGGCTTCGGCGGTCAGCGCCTCGCCAAAATGGCTGTTGATCAGGCGTTTGGTCATCTCGTGCAGCGGCGAGGCGAGCACGTCTGCCGTTCCGCCGCGTTCCACCACTTCACCGTGATGCATGACGAGTACTTTATCGCTGATGTGCTTCATCATGCCAAGATGCTGGGTCACATAAATATAAGCAATGCCGTGTTTTTCCTGGAGTTCCAGCATCAGATTGACCAGTTGAGAGCGCATGGTCATATCCAGAGAGGCCAGCGCCTCGTCGGCCACAATCACTTTGGGCTGCAGGATCAAGGCCCGTGCCAGCCCAAGGCGCTGCTTTTGGCCCGGTGCCAGCATGTGGGGATAGTAACCCGCGTGATCGCGCAGCAATCCCACCTGACGCAGCGTTGCAATGATGCGTTTTTCCCGTTCCTCAGCATCCAGCCCGGTATTCAGGCGCAGCGGCAAATCCAGAATCTGGCTCACGCGCTGGCGGGGGTTGAGCGACGTTGACGGATCCTGAAAAATCATGCGAATGCGTTGGCTACGATAGCCGTAATCACCAAAGCTGAGCGGATGATCGTCAATGATGATCTCCCCGTCGCTGGGGGCAACGGTGCCGCTAAGCATTTTCGCCAGGGTCGATTTACCCGATCCGTTCTCGCCGATAATCGCCAGGGTCTGCTTTTCACGCAGCGTAAAGCTGACGGATTTAACGGCTTCAACGTGCTGGCGGCGAAACAGGCCGGTGCGGTAGCGAAAAGTTTTGCTGAGATTGCGGACTTCCAGCAACGTTTCCATGTTATTGGCCCTCAACGTTAAGCGGGAAGTGGCAGGCGTACAGGTGCGAGCGGGTGCCCGTCAGCCGCGGCGTTTCAATGCACTTACGCTGCGCGTAGGGACAGCGTGGCCCCAGGCGACAGCCAATCGGCAGGCTCTCCAGCGACGGAATCGCGCCCGATAAGGTGTTCAGTCGGCTTTTGTGCGGCAGCGGACGACCAAAATCAGGCATGGCGCGAATCAAAGCCTGAGTATAGGGATGATGCGGGGTCGTCATCAGGTCTTCGCTTTGCGCCGTTTCGACCGTCTGGCCGCAGTACATGACGTTAATGCGGTCAGCCCACTGGCTCATCGTGCGCAGATCGTGGCTGATCAATAAAATGGTGGTGTTATTGTTCTGGTTAAGACGGCTCAGCAGGCGGAATATCTGCGCCTGGGTTGTAGGCTCCATCGCATTCGTTGGCTCATCCGCAATCAGCAGGCGGGGCTGATTCGCCAGCGCGATGGCGATCATAACTTTCTGGCACTCGCCCTCGGTTAACTCATAGGGAAAGCTGCGCATGATGTCTTTATGATCCTTAATGCCCACCCGATGCAGCAGTTCAATCGCCCGGGTTTTACGCCAGAACCAAAAACGCTTCATCCACGGGCCTTTATAGGTCCAGCGCGGAATCGCCTGCATTAGCTGACGCCCGACACTTTCAGAGGGATCGAGACAGGATTGCGGCTCCTGAAAAATCATCGATACGTTATGACCCACGATGCGGCGGCGCTCACGGGCAGACAGACGCAGCAGATCAACGTCATCAAAGACCATGCGGTCTGCGGTAACGCGCCAGTTGTCGTTAGTCACGCCGCAAATCGCCTTGGCCACCAGGCTCTTGCCCGAACCGGACTCCCCGACCAGACCGCGAATTTCGCCTTCACTGAGGGACAAATTAACGCGATCGACCGCTTTAACCGGCCCGTCCGCGGTCATAAATTCAATCGTCAAATTACGAATATCCAGTAACGGCATTATTCCACTCCCGCCTCGACGGCCCGACGAATGCCATCACCGAGCAGGTTAACCACTAATACGCTTAGCATCAGCGCCGCACCGGGCAACATCACGGTCCAGGGGGCCACGTAGACCAGCTCCAGGGAATCGCCCAGCATCGCGCCCCATTCCGGTGAGGGCAACTGCGCGCCAAGGTCGAGAAATCCCAGGGCGGCAATATCAAGAATGGCCATGGAGAGCGCACGCGTAATTTCGCTGATCAGCATCGGTAACACGTTAGGGAGAATCGCATGCCACATAATATTAATGCTGGTCGCCCCATCGAGACGCGCCGCCACCACATACTCTTTTTCCAGTTCATCATGAACGGCGCTGTAAATTTCCCGCACCAGCCTTGGCATCAGCGCCAGCCAGACCGCCAGCAACGCATGTTCAAGGCGTGGGCCGAGAAAGGCCACCACGATGATGGCCAGCAAGAGAGAAGGAATTGACAGTAACGTGTCCAGCACGTGATTCAGCACGGCAGAGCGCACGCCGTGCGTCATGCCCGCCACGATACCGAGTACCAGTGCCCAGAAAGTGGCAAACAGCGTAACGACAATGGCTGAACCCACTGTCGGGGCCACGCCATTGAGCAGACGGCTGAGTAAATCACGCCCTAAATCGTCTGTTCCAAGGAAGAACGACACTTCACCGTAGCGTGACCAGGAGGGCGGTAACAGCTGGTAGCCCAAAAACTGCTGGTCGATGGGATAAGGTGCCAGGAAATGCCCAAACAGACAGAGCAGCAGCAGTGCGCCAAAGCCGTACAGACCTATCATCGCAGGCATGTCGCTATAAAAATGGTGCCAGCTCTGACGAAATGCGCTCGGCAGGCGTTTTTCGGCGTAGATGTTATCGTAGGGCATACCATTCCTTATGTTTCAGCGGGTTCAGCGCCGCACCGACAATGTCAGAGAGCACATTCACCACAATCACCACGCCGCCGGTCACCATCACACCGGCCGATATCGCCGCATAATCCTGCTGGCGGATTGCGTTAATCAGCCAGCGCCCCAGACCGGGCCAGTTGAAGACCATTTCCGTGATCATCGCCAGCGTTAACATGCTGGAAAACTGCAGACCCAGGCGTGGAATGACGGGCGGAAGGGCATTATGCAGAACGTGACGGCGAATCACGGTAAAACGGGATAACCCACGGGTGGCGGCCGCCTTCACATAGCTTTTATCCACGACATCAATGGTGCTGATGCGCAATAAACGCACGATCTCGGTCGTCGGCGCCATGGCCAGAACGGTCACCGGCAAAATCAGATGCATCAGCACGCTAATCATCATTTCATGCCGCCACGGCGAGGGGCTGAGCCAGGCATCGATCAAGGCAAAGCCGGTAATGTTCTGGACCGGATAGAGCAAATCGTAGCGGCCGGAAACCGGCAGCCAGCCCAGCGTTAACGAAAAAAACAGCGTAAATAGCAGGGCAAGCCAGAACACAGGAATCGAGAACCCTAACAGGGCGAGAGCGCTGATCAGTTTATCCTGCCATTTATGGCGCATTGCACCGGCGCAAATGCCCAGCGGAATCCCGACGATCAGCGCTAAGCTAAAGGCCATCAGGCACAGCTCCATCGTAGCGGGAAACACCTCACGCAGCTGTACGCCAATTTCCTGCCCATTGGTGCTGGAAACCCCAAAGTCCAGCTGCAGCATGCCTTTAAACCAGAACCACCAGGCATCGAACAGCGATGCGCCTTCCAGCGGCGCGTTAGGGGTGAAATAGCTCAGGCTGAAGCTCACCAGCGAAAGAAAAAACAAGGTAATCACCAGCAATACCAGGCGACGCAGGATATAGATGACCACTTAACGTTCCTCTCGCTCATCACGATACACGCCGGCAAATGACGCATTGCCAAACGGACTCAAAACCAGACCTTTAATATCATGCCGATAGGCTTGCAGACGCAAAGATGAAGCCAGCGGCAGAACGGGCAGCTCGCGCGCCAGAATCTGCTGGGCTTTATCATAATTTTCAATACGCCCCGACAGCTGCTGTGACAACAGGGCATTTTTCAGCGTGTCGTCAAACGTGGGTGAACACCAGTGAGCATAGTTGGTCTGCGAACTGATGGCGGCGCAGCTGAGCAGCGGACGAAAGAAGCTGTCGGGATCGTTACTGTCAGTTGCCCAGCCCGCCAGCGTCAGATCGTGGTTCATTGCCATCAGCTGCGCCTCCTGAAAACGCCCCTCAACCGGCACGATGGTGACCTGTACGCCAATTTGCGCAAGGTCAGCCTGGATAAGCTCTGCCGTTTTCAGCGGCGCAGGGTTCCAGGACTGCGAGGCCGCGGGCACGACCAGGCGCAGATGAAGATCGTGGACGCCAGCGGCTTCCAGCGCTTCTTTGGCCTTTTTGGGATCGTAAGGGGTAATGCTGGCATCGGTATCGTAAGCCCAGGACGCGCGAGGCAGTATGGATGCAGCCGTCTCGGCAGTGCCGTAATAGATAGATTCCATCAGACGCTCATTATTCATCGCCAGCGCCAGTGCGTGACGGACTTCCGGCCTGTCGAGCGGCGGTTTTCGGGTATTAAATGCTAAATAGGCGATGTTCATCCCGGGCCGCAGCGTCATGCGCAGTCGGGGATCGTCACGCAGAATGGATATTTGGCTGGCGGCAGGATAGGCGAGCACGTCGCATTCGCCCGTAAGCAGCTTCGATAAACGGCCTGTTCCGCCGGCTCCGAGGTCGATAACCACCTGCTGCAGGCGCGGCACGCCTTTCCAGTAATGCGGGTTACGCGCCAGACGAATATATTGCCCGCTGCGGTATTCGCTCAACTGGAAAGGACCGGTGCCGACAGGTAAACGATCCAGCTCTTCCTGGCGGCCCACTTTATCCAGGCTGTCAGCATACTCTTTCGACAAAACGGGCGCGTAGTGCGTCGCCAGGTGCCAGAGAAAAGAGGCGTCCGGACTATTCAGACGGAATTCGACGGTATCGTTATCGATTTTTTTAATGCTCTGAACGGAATCGGCGAACTGCAGGCTGTCGAAATAGGGGTAATAGCCACCGTTAACATTATGCCAGGGATGTTTGCGATCGAACATGCGGGCAAAGCTGAATACCACGTCATCCGCATTCATGGCGCGGGTGGGTTTAAAGGTTGCGGTGTGCTGGAACTGCACCCCATGACGCAGGTGAAAACGGTAGGTGGCACCGTTATCACGCACTTCCCAACTGGCAGCCAGATCGGACTGCAACCGGTAGGTGTAAGGATCCACATCTAACAGGCGGTCGTACAGCTGCGCAGCCAGCGTATCCACCGTTAAACCACTGCTGGCCATCTGGGGATTGAAGGTATTCAGCGTGCCGTTAACGCAATAGACGAATCCGCTTTGACGGATATCACCCGCCAGCGTCGGCGCAGACCACACAGGCGCGCTCAACACGCTGAGACTCAGTAACAGCGAAGGAATTAGTTTTAACATAGAACTCAACGATTCTCAGGCATTAGGCAGAGTGTATCGCAAAGCGGGCCTGGCCCCAAATACGCATCAGCGATTGCCAGCTCTTTGCGCGCGCACCAGCGTAAAAGTGGGATTGGCTGCCGCTGCCGATCGCGATCAGTTTTTGCCCAGGCAGAACCTGTTTGTGTCGATGGCACAGGAGGAAAGCACCCATGACTATCGATGAAGTGACGGAAAATAAAAAAATCTACCTGCCGCTATTGCTGTTGGCCGATGAACAGGAAGATATGATTGACCGCTATCTTGCCAGCGGACGCATGTTCAGGCTGTGGGATAACGGAGTGAAGTGCATTGCCGTGGTGACGCGTTTAAACGAGACGGAATGCGAGCTTAAAAATATGGCGACCTGCCCGGCAGATCAGGGTAACTATGGCCGCGCGATGCTGGCTTATCTTGCAGAGACGTTTTTAAAAGCGTGTAAGACGATGTACGTCGGCACCGGGGACGTGCCAGGCATACTCCGTTTTTATCATAAAAGCGGTTTCCGCGAGTCACACCGGGTCAAGGATTTTTTCACGGACAATGATGACAAACCGATTATCGAAGAGGGCGTACAGTTACGTGACATGGTCTATTTACGCAGAGACGCAAATGACGCGTAACCACGCGGAGTTGCGTGAAAAATAAAGGCATAGCGTTGATGTGGAAATGAGAAAAGTTCTCAATAAGGCTTTACAGATGCGAACAGGAATGATTATTATTCAGTTGCGCTTCGACGGTGGCTCTACCGAAGAAGAGCACGACATTGCTCACATTGCTTCCAGTTGCCCGCTTCGGCGGGCCCTTTTTTAGGCTCCCGCCCGCTTTCTGTCTCACCCTCTTGTCTCAGTCGTATCGAAGAATCGCCCACGGCAAATGCCGCAGAAAAACAATGCCTTGCCACGTATCGGAACCGGCCAGATCCTTTATGCTTGTCCGTCTCGCGCCTGAATCCCGTGCTTTTTCATCATCGCTCTGAGCTGGTGGTAGGTCACACCCAGTAAGCTGGCGGCACGACGTTGATTGTACTTCGCCTGTTGTAAGCTGATTTCTACCACATCGTACTCCTGCTGATTCTGCCACTGACGCAGGTCAAGCGGTAAAGAAGGCAGGGCCGATGCCGCGTCCGGCACGTGGGCAGGCGGCGGGGCATCTTCGGGGGCGGTGCGTCGTTCAAACGGGTTGATAATGATGTTATCCAGAGGTTCATCGCTGGTGTTATGGCGATAGACCGACCGCTCAACGACGTTTTTTAGCTCACGCACGTTACCCGGCCACGGGTGTTCCAGTAAGGTTTGCTGAGCCTGCTGAGTAAAACCGGGAAACAGGGGCAAGGTTAACTCCCGGCACATCTGGATGGCGAAATGGTCCGCCATCACCAGAATATCGCTACGGCGCTCGCGGAGCGGCGGCAGTTGAACCACATCGAACGCCAGACGATCGAGCAGATCGGCACGAAACTTCCCGGCGGCGGCCAGCGCGGGCAGGTCTTCATTGGTGGCGCAAATCAGGCGCACATTCACCTGAAAAACGTGATTCCCGCCTACGCGTTCAAGCTGACCGTATTCAATAACCCGCAGGAGTTTTTCCTGAACCAGCATCGGGGCGGTTGCCAGCTCATCAAGGAACAGCGTGCCGCCGTCTGCCCGTTCAAAACGGCCCAGGTGACGCTTTTGCGCGCCGGTAAAGGCGCCTGCCTCATGTCCAAACAGCTCCGAATCCAGCAGGTTTTCATTCAGCGCGGCACAGTTGAGCGAGATAAAAGGGCCCTGCCAGCGATCGGACAGATAGTGCAGACGACTGGCGATCAACTCTTTACCGGTACCGCGTTCGCCCACGACCAAAACCGGTTTTTCCAGCGGTGCGAGTTTCGATACCTGCTCCAGCACTTCCAGAAAGTTGTTCGATTCGCCCAGCAGGTTATCGTTGTTAGGAGACATGATGAATTTCGCCACTGATTAATCAATTTAACTATCTTAGAACAGATAAAAGAAACTGCAAAGCCAGCAATACAATAAAAATCAATAAGATAAAAGTTGGCACGCATCTTGAATTAACCCGTACAGCAAGTTGAAACTATGACAATCAAGAGGAACATCATTATGGGTATTTTTTCGCGTTTCGCTGACATCGTTAATGCCAACATTAATTCCCTGCTGGAGCGTGCAGAAGATCCGCAGAAGCTGGTGCGCCTGATGATTCAGGAAATGGAAGATACGCTGGTTGAAGTCCGCTCTACCTCTGCGCGCGCCCTGGCAGAGAAGAAACAGCTGGCACGGCGGATTGAGCAGGCAGAGCTTCAGCAGGCCGAATGGCAGGACAAGGCTGAACTGGCTCTGCGTAAAGACAAAGAGGATCTGGCCCGCTCCGCGCTGATCGAAAAACAGAAACTCACCGATCTGATCGCAACCCTGAAACAGGAAGTTGACCAGGTTGAAGAGACGCTGGCTCGCATGAAAGGCGAAATCACCGAGCTGGAGAAAAAGCTGAGCGAAACCCGCGCACGCCAGCAGGCTCTTACGCTGCGCCACCAGGCGGCATCGTCTTCACGCGACGTCCGCCGTCAGCTGGACGGCGGTAAAATTGATGAAGCGATGGCGCGTTTTGAATCCTTTGAGCGTCGCATCGATCACATGGAAGCAGAAGCAGAGAGCCACGGTTTTGGCAAACCGAAAACCCTGGATCAGCAGTTTACCGATCTGAAAGCGGATGACGAAATCAGTCAGCAACTGAACGCGCTGAAAGCCAAAATGAACCGCAGCGAATAAGACGCCGCTTTCTGCTGGACAGGATTAAGGAGAGTCAATGAGCGCATTATTTTTAGCCATTCCATTAACGATATTTGTGCTGTTTGTGGCACCCGTCTGGCTATGGCTACACTACAGTAACAAACGCAACGGGGGCACCGATCTGTCGCAGAGTCAGATGCAGCGCCTGCAACAGGTAACCAAAGATGCCCAGCGCATGCGGGAGCGCATTGAAGCGCTTGAAGCCATCCTCGATGCTGAACATCCTAACTGGAGGCAGCCATGATGAAAGGCCGCAAGTTATGGCGTAAGCCTGACGAAGGGAAGCTGATGGGCGTGTGTGCCGGTTTAGCCGAATACCTTGACGTTCCGGTACGACTGCTTCGCATCATCGTCGTCTTGTCACTGTTCTTTGGTCTGTTTGTGTTTACCGTGATCGCCTATTTCGTGTTGGGTTTCGTGCTGGACGTTAAACCGGCCGGCGTGGATTACGGGGAATACGCGCCCAGCGCAGGTGAACTGCTGGACCAACTGGAAACGACACTGCAACAGGATGAGCGTAATGTTCGGGATATTGAACGTTACGTCACCTCTGAAACCTTCAGCGTGCGCAGTCGTTTCCGTCAGATTTAATCGTTGTTCTGCAGCGGGCCAGTGTCTGGCCCGTTTGTGAACCGTTTGGAGGAAGTGATGACTGTTTCACGCACTGCGGCTTTTCGTCATCGTGCAACACCTGCGTTGAAGTCCGCCGCTAAATTTATCATTATCAATGCCATAACTTATGGTCCTGCGGGCCTGACCGGCTGGGCGGTGAAATCGGTGGCGCGTCGTCCGTTGCGTATTCTGTTAGGACTGGCGC
Organism: Pantoea sp. B623; assembly: GCF_024814475.1. Taxonomy (NCBI): domain Bacteria; kingdom Pseudomonadati; phylum Pseudomonadota; class Gammaproteobacteria; order Enterobacterales; family Erwiniaceae; genus Pantoea; species Pantoea sp. B623. The sequence goes on from NZ_JANUXM010000004.1 coordinate 82,705, forward strand.
TTGAGCCACTGCTGAAACGCGTGATGAACACTGTGGCATCACGCTTCATCAAGGAGAAAGATGAAAAGACTGCAAACTGAATTGCTGGCATTGATGAACCGCGGCGTCGATCGCCATCTTCGTCTGGCGGTAACCGGATTAAGCCGCAGTGGCAAAACGGCCTTCATTACCTCGCTGGTTAACCAGCTCCTGTCTGTTCACAGCGGTGCCCGACTGCCGCTGTTTTCCGTGGTGCGCGATGAGCGCCTGCTGGGCGTGAAACGCGTCCCCCAGCGAGACATGGGCACGGCGCGTTTTACCTACGATGAGGGGCTGGCGCAGCTTTACAACACACCGCCTGCCTGGCCAACCCCGACGCGAGGCGTGAGTGAAATGCGCCTGGCACTGCGTTATCGCCCCAACGATTCGTTACTCCGCCATCTCAAAGACACCGCCACGCTCTATCTTGAAATCGTCGATTACCCGGGTGAGTGGCTGCTCGATCTGCCTATGCTGGCACAGGATTATCTGACCTGGTCGCGGCAGATGAACGGCTTATTACAGGGCGATCGCGCCAGCTGGGCCGCGCCATGGCGTGCACTGAGTCAAACGCTTGATCCTTTCGCTCCGGCGGATGAGAACCGCCTGGCCGACATCGCTGCGGCCTGGACTGACTACCTGCATCAGTGTAAAGCGGAAGGGCTGCACTTCATTCAGCCGGGACGTTTTGTTCTGCCTGGCGATATGGCCGGTGCGCCAGCGCTACAGTTTTTTCCCTGGCCAACTGACGATGAAGCCCAGGCGGCGAAGCTGGCGCAGGCCGATAAAGGCAGTAACTTTGCCATGCTGCAGCAGCGATTCAATTACTACTGCCAGCATGTCGTAAAAGACTTCTATAAAAATCATTTTCTGCGCTTTGATCGCCAGATCGTGCTGGTGGACTGCCTGCAGCCGCTCAACAGCGGGCCGCAGGCGTTTAATGATATGCGGCTGGCATTAACGCAACTGATGCAGAGCTTTCATTACGGGCAGCGTACGCTGTTCCGACGACTGTTTTCACCCGTCATCGATAAGCTGTTATTTGCTGCGACCAAAGCCGATCACATCACCAGCGACCAGCACGGCAATATGGTCTCTTTGCTGCAGCAGCTTGTGCAGGACGCCTGGCAAAACGCCGCGTTCGAAGGCATCAGCATGGACTGTATTGGCCTGGCCTCGGTTCAGGCCACACAAAGCGGGCTGGTCGATCACCGTGGCGAAAAAATCCCGGCACTTCGCGGTCATCGCCTGCAGGATGGCGAGGCATTAACCGTTTATCCGGGTGACGTTCCGCCCCGGCTACCGGGCAGCGCGTTCTGGCAGCAGCAAGGCTTTCAGTTTGAGCAGTTTCGCCCACAGCAGCTGGATATCGATCGCCCACTGCCGCATATCCGCATGGATGCGGCGCTGGAATTTTTACTGGGAGATAAATTGCGATGAGCGATCCGTTAAAACCGCGTATCGATTTTGCCCACCCGCTGGAGGATAAGCCCGAAAGTGTGCTGCGGCCTGCTCAAACGTTTGAAGACGATGCCCAGGCCGCTTTTTTGGCTGTGCAAGACAGCGACGCGACGGTTGAAGAAGAAAGCGCAGGGGAAAGAGCCGTCGAGGCCGCGCTGAAACCTAAACGCAGCCTGTGGCGCAAAATGGTGGGCGCAGGCCTGGCGCTGTTTGGCGTCAGTGTTGTGGCGCAGGGCGTGCAGTGGAGCCACAATGCCTGGCTGGCGCAGGACTGGTTTGCGCTGGGCAGCGGCGTCGCCGGCGGACTGATTGTTCTGGCCGGTGTGGGCGCGCTGACCCAGGAATGGCGCCGCTTATATCAACTGCGGCAGCGTGCGGAAGAGCGCGATCGGGGCCGGGAACTGCTTAACAGCCACGGCGTGGGCCAGGGGCGGGCTTTTTGTGAAAAACTGGCGCGTCAGGCCGAACTGGATCAGGCTCATCCAGCGCTGCAACGCTGGCATGCCTCGCTTCACGAAACCCACAATGATGGTGAAACGGTCCGGCTCTATGCCCAACTGGTGCAGCCGGTTCTTGATCGCCAGGCCCGGCGGGAAAACAGCCGCCATGCTGCCGAATCGGCGCTGATGATCGCCGTCAGCCCGTTGGCACTGGTCGATATGGCCTTTATCGCCTGGCGTAACCTGCGGCTGGTCAACCGCATTGCGGCCATTTACGGTATTGAGCTGGGCTATTTTAGTCGACTGCGCCTGTTCCGACTGGTGCTGCTTAACATGGCGTTTGCCGGGGCCTCAGAGCTGGTGCGCGAGGTCGGAATGGACTGGATGTCGCAGGACATCGCGGCCCGCCTGTCGACGCGTGCCGCGCAGGGCATTGGTGCGGGGCTGCTCACCGCCCGGCTGGGTATCAAAGCGATGGAACTGTGTCGGCCTTTACCCTGGCTGGAAAATGATAAACCTCGTCTCGGCGATTACCGCCGGGAGCTGTTAGGGCAGTTGAAAGACGCGCTACAAAAGGGCGGGAATAAACATCCACAAAACTGACTTTAGATGGGGGCCGTTATTTAACGTCCCCTGTTTAGCGCGCCAAATCTGCGGGGGACCGTTCCGGGATACTGGGAAGATTAACTGCGAAAGACGTCGAAAACTCAAGGTATTATGGCGCGCTGCGCGCGACGGACGTTTAAAAAAAACGCGCTTGCGTTAACGCTGTCAACTTTTCCTGACAGCCCCCTTTCTGCGGACGGGCTGTTTAGCGTATTATCGCGACATATCAAACGGATTAAGGCCCACGCAATGCGTTTAGAAGTGTTTTGTCAGGACCGTATCGGACTGGCGCGTGAATTGCTCGACCTGTTGGTGGCGCGCAGTATCGATCTCCGCGGCATTGAAGTCGCCGCCTCAGGCCGTATCTATCTCAATTTCTCCACGCTTGAATTCGAACAGTTCAGTAATCTGATGGCGGAAATCCGTCGTACACCCGGCGTCACCGATGTCCGCACGGTCCCCTATATGCCATCTGAACGTGAACATCGGGTACTCAGCGCCTTGCTGGTTGCCATGCCAGAGCCGGTATTTTCGGTTGATTTGAGAACGAAGGTTGAGCTGGCGAACCCGGCGGCGCAAAACCTGTTTAATCTTGATGAAAACAAGATCCGCAATTTTACCGCCGACCACCTGATTAACGGTTTTAATTTTGCGCGCTGGCTGGAGAGCGAACGCGTTCAGGCGCAGGCGCAACATGTGGTGATAGAAGGGCGCGACTTCCTGATGGAAGCACATCCGATTTACCTGTCAGAGGACAACGACCAGGCCGACCAGCTCGTCGGCGCAATGGTGATGCTGAAGTCTACTGCCCGTATGGGGCGACAACTGCAGAACCTGGTGGTGACTGATGAAACCGAGTTCGATCATATTGTCGCCGTTACGCCCAGGATGCGGCAGGTCGTGGAACAGGCGCGCAAGCTCGCGATGCACGATGCACCGCTGCTGATTATCGGCGACACCGGCACGGGCAAAGACATGCTGGCGCGGGCCTGTCATTTACGCAGCGCACGCGGAAAGATGCCTTTTCTTGCGCTTAACTGTGCATCGCTGCCGGATGACGTAGCGGAAAGTGAGCTTTTTGGTCACGCAGCCGGGGCCTATCCCAATGCGCTGGAGGGTAAAAAAGGCTTTTTCGAACAGGCAAACGGTGGCTCGGTGCTGCTGGATGAAATTGGCGAGATGTCACCCACCATGCAGACGAAGCTGCTGCGTTTTCTCAACGATGGCACTTTCCGCCGCGTCGGTGAGGAGCATGAGGTACACGTGAATGTCCGCGTGATCTGCGCCACCCAGAAGAACCTGTTTGAGCTGGTTCAGCGCGGCGAGTTCAGGGAAGACCTTTTCTATCGCCTGAATGTGCTTACGCTTAATCTGCCGCCGCTGCGCGAGCGCGTTCAGGACATTATGCCGCTGACGGAAATGTTCGTGGCGCGTTTCGCCGATGAACAGGGCATTCCACGGCCGCGTCTTTCCTCACAGCTGAATGCTTTTCTGATGCGCTATAACTGGCCCGGAAACGTGCGGCAGCTTAAAAATGCCTTGTATCGTGCATTAACCCAGTTGGAAGGCCATGAGTTACGGCCGCAGGATATCGTCTTGCCGGAACAGGCGCTGGATGTGTCACTGGGGGAAGAAGCGATGGAAGGCACGCTGGATCAGATCACCAGCCGCTTTGAACGATCTATTTTGACGCGGTTATATTTGTCTTATCCGAGCACGCGCAAACTGGCAAAACGACTGGGGGTTTCCCATACCGCCATTGCCAATAAACTGCGTGAGTACGGTCTGGGGCAGAAGCGCGGCGACAACGAATAAAACGCAGCGGATAAGTCTGGCTTATCCGCTGTGGCCATTATTTCAGCGCAGCGAGTGCGGCATCATAATCGGGTTCAGTGGTGATCTCATTCACCAGCTGGCTGTAAAGCACTTTGTCATGCTCATCCAGTACGATAACGGCACGGGCCGTCAGACCCTGAAGGGCACCATCAGCAATTTCCACGCCAAAATCTTTTTTGAATTCCCCGCCGCGCAGCGTTGACAGCGTAACCACGTTGTTGAGGTTGTCTGCGCCACAAAAACGCGATTGAGCAAAGGGCAGGTCGGCGGAAATACATAACACCACCGTGTTATTCAGTTCGCCCGCTAACTGGTTAAACTTGCGCACCGAAGAGGCGCACACGCCGGTATCGACGCTGGGAAAAATATTCAGAATCTTGCGTTTTCCTGCATACTCAGAGAGTGAAACGTTAGACAGGTTTTTCGCCACGAGGGTAAAAGCGTTAACGCTATCGCCCGGCTGCGGGAACTGACCTGCAACCGCTACAGGGTTGCCCTGAAAGTGAACAGTCTGAGACATAAGAATTCCTTCTAATGATGTTATCTGACAGAAAAGAAAGCGTCAGTACAGGTATAGCCATTGTTTATGACATAAATTTTAAGGGTTTACGAGAGCATTTGTTGCCTAAAGTTAAATGGCGATGATGAATCCCAGAGAAAAGGAGAGGTAATGAGAACGGTAAAATGTTATCCCGAAGCATGGCCGCTGCATACGCCGTTTGTCATTGCTCGTGGCAGTCGCACCGAAGCCAAGGTCGTTGTCGTCGAAATCGAAGAAGAGGGCGTGAAAGGGATCGGCGAGGCCACGCCTTACACGCGCTACGGCGAAAGCGAAGCCCTGGTGCTGGAACAAATTGCGACCGTTATGCCTCAACTGCAGCAAGGGCTGTCGCGTGAAGCCTTGCAGAGCCTGTTGCCTGCCGGTGCGGCAAGAAACGCCATCGACAGTGCTCTCTGGGACCTTGCCGCTCGCCAGCAGCATGTGACGCTGGAGCAGTTAGTGGGCGCGGAACCGACCCAGTCTGTTGTGACTGCACACACGGTGAGCATTGATACGCCGGAAGCGATGGCCAGCAGCGCGCAGGCTTTGTGGCAACATGGCGCAACCCTGCTCAAAATCAAAATGGACAATAACTTTATTACCGAGCGCCTGATGGCGATTCGCGCTGCTGTTCCCGACGCGACATTACTTGTGGATGCGAATGAATCCTGGCATGCCGAAGGGCTGGCAGCCCGTTGCCAGCTGTTAGCCGATCTGGAGGTGGCCATGCTGGAACAGCCGTTACCGGCAGGTGAAGACGCGGCGCTGGCGAACTTTATCCATCCTCTTCCGATCTGCGCCGATGAAAGCTGCCACACGAGGGAAAGCCTGCCTGCTCTCCGTGGACGCTATGAGATGGTGAATATCAAGCTTGATAAAGCGGGCGGACTCACTGAAGCGCTTGCCCTGGCACATGCTGCGCTGCAGCAGGGCTTTACGCTGATGTCCGGCTGTATGATCTGTACCTCAAGAGCGATTCGCGCGGCGCTGCCGCTGGTGCCGCTGGTGCGTTTTGCCGATCTCGATGGCGCAACGTGGCTGGCCGTGGATGTTGAACCGGCGCTTAAGGTACATGACGGGGCGTTAATGACGGCTGCCAGCGCAGCAGAGTAAGCATCGTCTCCAGATACGTTTCTGTGGCTTCGTCCACCGAGATAGCCGGCATCTCGGCAGTGACGCAGGGCAGACTCAGGTCGTGGCACCAACTGCCAAAGGAGCCCGGCGTGGCATAGCCCACGCTGCTCACCCGCGGTAATTGGGTCTGCGCCGCCAGCCAGGCGCCTACGTCTGTCTGTTCGGGGTCATCAATGCAGGCCAGAGGCTCGTGCCACGAGACGACCCAGGCCGGTTTAAGCTGATGAATGAGCGCGCACAGCGCCTGGGTTTCCGGCTCCGATGCCGGATGTGTCCCCGTTGACAGCTTAACGTCCCGCGCGTCTGCCGCGCTGTTCCAGCGGTAAACCGTTTCGCCCGACTGCCAGTTGGCGGCCGGAAAGTTTCGGTTCAGATCCACGCCATTCGCATTGGCACGCAGGCCCAGCTGACAGCCGTCGGGGTTCATCGCCAACACCACATGATGCCGACGCTGTGCCTCCGGCAAGGTCCGCAGCGCAGCGGAAAGGGCGGCTATCGCCGCGTTTTCATCACCGTGAGTGCCGGCCAGAATCAGGCCACTGTCGCCGTCCGCCTGCACGGCGGGAAACCAGAGTAGCGGGGCGCCCAGAACAGAGCGGCCATACTGCTGCCAGGAAATAGCCAGTTTGCCGCGCAGCGGTCGCGGATGAATGGATGACATAATGACGTTCTCCTGAGTTTATTTAAAAGTAGCGGAAAAGCCGGTCGGGGAAAATAGCTATTTATCAATCAGCAATTTGCGATAAAGTGGCCGTTAACAGGCTGAGTCAGTAATGCGCTGATCCAGCGCGTCTTTATTGCAAAGGGGTGATAATGGTAATCCGCTTTTCATTAACGCTAACGGCCCTGAGCCTGCTTAACGCGTTTGTGCCCGCGTTGGCCGCCGAGGTTCCTGCCGGTGCACAGCTTGCCGCGAAACAAGAGATTGTCCGCCATATCAAAGATGAACCCGCTTCCCTCGATCCGGCCAAAGCCGTGGGCCTGCCTGAAATCCAGGTGATGCGCGATTTGTATGAAGGGCTGACCAGTCAGGATGCCCACGGCAAAATTGTGCCCGGTGTCGCGCAGAGCTGGAGCAGCAGTGACAATAAGGTCTGGATACTTACTTTACGTAATAATGCCCGTTGGTCTGATGGCAAACCGGTGACCGCGCAGGATTTTGTATACAGCTGGCAGCGCGTTGTCGATCCTAAAACCTCATCGCCTCAGGCCTCCTTTATCGCACTGAGCGGCATGAGCAACGCGGGCGCGATTACCAAAGGCGAAATGACACCGGATAAGCTGGGCGTCACCGCCCTGGACAAGAATCGCCTGAAGATTACGCTGACCCGTCCGGTTCCCTGGTTTCCTGCGATGCTCTCTAACGTCGCGTTCTATCCAGTACCGCAGGGCGTGGTTGAAAACGCAGGTGCAGACTGGACCCAGCCGGGCAAACTGGTGGGCAATGGGGCTTATCAACTCAGCCAACGCGTCGTGAATGAAAAAATCGTTCTGGTGCGCAATCCCCATTACTGGGACAACGCCCACTCCGTTTTAACCAAAGTGACCTTTGTGCCCATCAACGAAGAATCGAGCGCAACTAAGCGCTACCGCGCTAACGATGTGGATATCACCGAATCTTTCCCCAAAAACATGTATGCGTTGCTGAAGAAAACGCTGCCCGGCCAGGTTTATACGCCGGATCAGCTCGGCACCTACTATTACGCGTTTAATACCCAGAAAGGGCCAACGGCCGACGTACGCGTGCGCAAGGCGCTGTCGTGGAGTATCGATCGCGCCGTTATCGCCGAAAAAGTCCTGGGCACAGGGGAAAAACCGGCATGGCATTTTACCCCTGACGTCACGGCCGGGTTCACACCGCTGCCCGCCCTACAGCAACAGCACAATCAAAAAGAGATGGATGCGCAGGCCAGAGCCCTGTTGGCAGCCGCAGGTTACAGCCCCGCTAAGCCGTTAAAGCTGACGTTGCTGTACAACACTTCTGAAAGCCATCAGAAAATCGCGATTGCGGTGGCGTCGATGTGGAAGAAAAACCTTGGTGTGGATGTGAAACTGGAAAACCAGGAGTGGAAAACCTATATAGACAGCCGAAACAGTGGCAACTTTGACGTTATCCGCGCCTCCTGGGTAGGGGATTACAACGAACCCTCGACGTTCCTGAATCTGCTCACCTCAGGCAACAGCAGCAACATTCCGCGCTTCAGTAATGCCGAATACGATGCCGTCATTGCCAAGGCAAGTATGGAAACCAGCGATAAGGCGCGCAATGCGGATTATAACCGGGCAGAGCAGATTATCGCTGACCAGGTCCCAATCGCGCCCCTTTATCAGTACACCAATGGCCGGCTCATTAAGCCGTGGGTCAAAGGTTACCCGATTACTAACCCCGAAGACGTTGCCTACAGCCGGGAATTGTGGATTGAGAAGCACTAAGTCACAGCGGCCTGACATCAGGCCGTCTTTTGACATCTTTGTACACAGGCTCAGGATTGCAACTCAACAGCGCCACGCTAGACTGTATCGTATTGATTTTGATAGCGGGGTAACGGTGTGGACGGTGTAAAAGGAAAAGCGCTTCAGGTGACAGATGCCATTATTTCCTGCCAGTTGGATGGCAAGGGTGGCATGATCCCCATTGATGAAACGCAGGTGCTGCACGACGAGCATCCCTGCTGGTTGCATCTTAATTATACCCATCCCCGTAGCGCCGAATGGCTGCAGTCTACGCCTCAAATTCCGGATGCCGTGCGCGATGCGCTGGCTGGTGAAAGCATGCGTCCCCGTGTTTCCCGGCTGGGGGACGGTTTTATGATTGTCCTGCGCAGCGTCAACCATAACAGCGATGCACGACCTGACCAGCTGGTGGCAATGCGGGTGTTCATTAACGATCAGCTCATTGTCTCCACCCGCCGACGCAAAGTGTTTGCCGTGGATGAAGTGCTGACCGATCTCGAAAACGGCAACGGTCCGGTGAACTGTGGCAGCTGGCTGGTTGAAGTCTGCGATGCCTTAACCGGGCACACCAGCGAATTTATCGAAGACCTACACGATAAAATCATTGAGCTGGAAGATGCCTTACTTGATCAACGTATTCCGCCGCGGGGTGAGCTGGGACTGTTACGCAAACAGCTGATCGTAATGCGCCGTTATATGGCACCGCAGCGCGATGTCTTCTCGCGCCTGGCGAGTGAAAAATTGCCGTGGATGGACGACAGCGAGCGCCGCCGTATGCAGGAAATTGCTGACAGACTGGGCCGCGGCCTGGACGATCTGGACGCGGGCGTAGCCAGAACCGCCGTGCTGGCAGACGAAGTGGCCTCGGTCATGGCGGAATCCATGAACCGCCGAACCTACACGATGTCGCTTATGGCCATGATCTTTCTGCCAGCGACCTTTTTGACTGGCCTGTTTGGCGTCAATCTGGGCGGGATCCCCGGCGGCGCATGGCGCTATGGCTTTAGCGTCTTTTGTCTTTTACTCGTGGTACTGGCGTTAGGCGTGGCTGGTTATCTGCGCAAGCGACGCTGGCTGTAAGGCATGGGAGAGGAGCAGGGCGTCAGTCAGGAAAATTCCATTAACAGGACTAAAGCTGATCGACGTCAATATCTTCCAGACGCAAACCGCGCAAAATCTCTCTCGCAGGTGAATGCAACGTCAAGCGATGGGCGTTGCGCTCCATATTGTCTTACTTCCTTTTTTGAATTATTGCATAGCATATTTAATTCGAAATACGCCGGCTAACTAGCCGGCTTTTTTTTTGCCCGCTGGCTGAGATGTCAATTCTTTCCTAAGCTTAAAATCCATTCGCATAAGAGGAGAACGGCATGATGGCGATTCACAACAGCGAGCCCATTCCAACGGATCCGCCCCCCATTCCGCAGCCGCAGCCCGATCCGCCACCGGAACCGGAGTTTCCGCCGGTAATGGATCCGCCCCCTCACCGCAACGTATAAAAAAAGGGCACGCGAGTTAACGCGTGCCCTTTACTTTCAATGAACAGATAAGCGTTACTTAATTTCCAGCACGTTAAGACGTTCGCTGAGGTCAGGTGTTTCTTCTTCCTCGGCGCGCCAGCCAACCGGTGTGACCGGCAGCGTTTCGCGATCAAAGGCCAGATCGCCGCCATCGACCACGGCATCGCCGTGTTGAATACCTTTAAAATCAAAGAGGTTGATATCTGCCATGTGAGAGGGCACGACGTTTTGCATGGCGCTGAACATGGTTTCAATACGGCCAGGATAACGTTTATCCCAGTCGCGCAACATGTCTGCGACGACCTGACGTTGCAGATTCGGCTGAGAACCACACAGGTTGCACGGGATAATCGGAAACTGACGGGCTTCTGAGAAACGAATAATATCTTTCTCGCGGCAGTAAGCCAGAGGACGGATCACGATGTGTTTACCATCGTCACTCATCAGCTTGGGCGGCATGCCTTTCATCTTGCCACCGTAGAACATATTCAAAAACAACGTTTGCAGAATATCATCACGATGGTGGCCAAGGGCGATTTTCGTACAGCCCAGCTCCGTAGCGGTGCGATACAAAATTCCCCGACGCAGACGTGAGCACAGAGAGCAGGTCGTTTTACCCTCGGGAATTTTATCTTTAACGATTGAGTAGGTGTCTTCTTCAACGATTTTGTACTCAACACCCTGAGCATCAAGATATTCAGGCAGAATGTGTCCCGGGAATCCCGGCTGTTTCTGGTCAAGATTCACCGCCACCAGGCTGAATGACACCGGCGCGCTTTTTTGCAGGCTACGCAGGATTTCCAGCATGGTATAGCTGTCTTTGCCGCCTGACAGGCAAACCATAATGCGGTCGCCTTCCTCAATCATATTAAAATCGGCGATAGCCTCGCCAACGTTACGGCGTAAACGCTTCTGAAGCTTGTTGAGGTTGTACTGCTCTTTCTTGCTCGTTTCTTGATTTTGTTGCATTACGCGGTTTCTCAGTCATCAAAAGGGAAGTTCACAGAGTCAGTGTGGGTTAACCCGGCCCTGGCCCCGTGGGTCAATGCGCACAAACCTTTTACGCACTGCCGCGCCCCTTTGATTGGCTCTCTATGACGGCTTGCCGCCGGCAGTAAAAGCCAGCGGACAAAAGTATGCCGCGTATGGTACGGATTACGCGTTCAATTTCCAATATCAATTTCTGCGTGCAGCAGAAAGTTCAAGGCTAACGATACAGCCACGACAGGTCTGTTAGCCCTGTCTGGCGATAACGATAAACAGGAAGACCTAGCTATTCTGCCTGCAAAGGTCAGGCCACCATCCAGAGGTCTGTCAGGCCTCTGTCATTTTCGATGCTGGCGCGGTTCATCATTCGCCCGGCAGGGCATCTTTATTCCCATAGCGTCCCGTTTATTCAGGCCCTGATCACATCATTTCCAGCGACTGCACGCCTTTGACTTCCATGATTTTGTCATACAGGTGCGCATCGCTGGATTTGCGCGATAAGGTAACCTGCACGCTTAATTCACACTGGCCGCTTTCTTCATCCCGGTTAATCACCGAAATATTGCCGTAGCGGATGCCTTCACGTTGCATCACCAGTAACACCAGCGGCACGCTCTTGGCTTTGAGGTAAACAATCAGCGTATGATGTTTACCAATTAATAAATGGCTCAGGCGGCGGAACACCTCCAGCACCACCAGTGCCAGCACCGTGCCGTAAATCCCAATCTCATACATACCGCTCCCGATCACCAGCCCGATAGCGGCGGTAACCCAGAGTCCGGCCGCCGTGGTCAGGCCTTTTACCACCTGCTTTTGAATCAGGATGGTGCCGGCACCCAGAAAGCCCATGCCGCTTACCACCTGCGCCGCAACGCGGCTGGGATCGAGCGCCACATGATCTTTCATCAGCATGTCGGCAAAACCGTATTTCGAAACCAGCATAAACATGGCGCTGCCGATACCGACCAGGATATGGGTACGTAACCCGGCTTCTTTGGCACGCATCTGGCGTTCCAGGCCAATCAGCCCGCCTAAAATGCCGGCCAGCGCGATACGAATCAGCATATCCATTAACATTGTTTTTCTCCGGTAATCATCATGTTCAGATAAGTGCAGTTACGTGACAGTGTGATAACAGGATAATTCTGCTTGCAATTAGCTGTGAGGTTTTTTGTAAAAAGCTGTTTCTTCTATCGACCCCGCGTCAGGGCTGACATATTCTTGCTAAGCCTTTAACTCACCTTCCCGGAGTCTGATTGATGAAAGCCGCTACTTTTCTGCTGGCTGGTGCCGCGTTGATACTGTCTGCCTGCAGTAGTAACAGCGATGACAACGAGCCACCACAACAAGCTACTGCCGCCCATGTTCAGCCACACGTGGTGATGTCGTCAATGGCAGAGGCAAACTGTGCCAATGCAGGAGGGACACTGGCGTTCTCAAGTCAGCTGGACGGATCGCGCATCGGGATGTGCCAGTTAGTTAACGGCCGCCGCTGCAGCGAACAAGCGCTAATCGGCGGTAACTGCGCACGCTAACGGGTTCAGGCCGGATAACACCGGCCGGATACGTCAGGCGGTAACCCGATTTTGACAGGTTTCGCCGCGGTTTAGCTGGCTGAGGTTTTCCAGCGTGGTGTCTGATATCGCCGTCAGGGCTTCGGCGGTGAGAAACGCCTGATGACCGGTAAACAGCACGTTATGACAGGCTGACAGGCGGCGGAATACATCATCCTGAATCACATCATTAGATTTGTCTTCAAAGAACAGATCCCGCTCGTTTTCATAAACGTCCATGCCCAGCGCGCCTATTTTTTGCTGCTTCAACGCATCAATCGCAGCCTGAGAATCAATTAATCCGCCCCGACTGGTATTAATGATCATGACGCCGTCACGCATCTGCGAAAAAGCCTGTGCGTTGAGTAAATGATGGTTCTCCGCCGTCAGTGGACAGTGCAGACTGATGACGTGCGACTCGGCAAACAGGGTTTTCAGATCGACATACTCCGCGCCGAGCGCTAAAGCCTGCTCGCTGGGATAAGGATCAAACGCCAGTAAACGCATTCCGAACCCTTTTAATATGCGCAGCGTGGCGATGCCGATTTTGCCGGTGCCAATGATACCGGCCGTTTTGTTATGCATGTTAAAACCGGTCAGGCCGTCCAGCGAAAAATTGGCGTCGCGGGTGCGCTGGTAAGCGCGATGAATCCGGCGGTTCAGCGTCATCATCAGCCCCACCGCATGCTCGGCAACGGCCTCCGGGGAGTAGGCAGGCACGCGGACGACCTGAAGCCCCAGCTCGGCTGCCGCGTCGAGATCGACATTGTTAAATCCCGCACAGCGCAGGGCAATGTAGCGGACGCCCAGCCCCGCCAGCTCTTCGAGCACCGGGCGGCTGCCGTCATCATTCACAAAGATACATACCGCATCGCAGTCTACCGCCGTCTTCGCCGTGCTTTCGCTGAGTAAAAAATCAAAAAAGACCAGTTCGAAACCATACTGTTGGTTGACCTGTTCAAGGTACTTCTGGTCATAGTGTTTAGTACTGTATACGGCGATTTTCATCGTTGTGCTCCTGAAAAGGGAATGCAACAAGAATAACGTTTTCTGTTGCTTTTTGCTGGTCGCTGTTTACCTTTCGCGGTGAAACCTTCACCTTCCGGACGTTACGTGCCATCATTATTCTCAGGATAGTGAGAAAAAAAGGATGCTTGTTTTCATGCCGCGGATTTTCCGTCGACGTCTCGCCGCTGTTCTGGCGCTGATTTTATTGCTGCTGGGATTACTACTGACGATCACACAGTGGCTGCCGCGCCTGGTGGGCATTTGGCTGCCTGCAGGTACGCGCGTCGAGCTGGAGGGCGCGCCACGCTGGCGGAACGCGCAGGTGCTGTTTCCCAACATCCATTACCTGGCGGATGACTGTCGTCTGGCGAGTTTCAAAAACGCCGCGCTGGGTTGGCATCACGCGCGCTGGGCGCTCAATGCGGATCAGGTCACGCTGGAAACTGAATGTCTGCAACAGCTACCTGAAACGCAAAACGATACGGCCGCGCCCAAAACTCTGGCCCAGTGGCAGGCAATGTTGCCGGGCGCCGACATTCACATTGGTAAACTGACCGTTTCCCCCTGGCAGGATTATGCTGGCGGGCTGGATCTGACGCTGGATAAATCGCGACAGCAGTTACACTACCGCGGTGATAACCTGCAGCTCGACGCCACATTACAAGGACAGCAGCTCAATATTAGTCAACTGACGGTGACGCATCCCGCTTTACCCGAACCGCTCAGCCTTAATGGCCACTTCGAACTGCCCAAATATGCCAACGGCTTGCCGGTGAACGGTGAAATTACCGGCACGCTGGCGCTGGCGGCATTCCCGCAACCTGTGGACGCTGCGCTCAGTTGGGCGCATCAACGTGGTCTGCTTAATGTCACCACGGGGGGCAGCGATCGTCCTTTACTCCATCTTCCCTGGCAGGCCAGCCGAACCCGTATTGATATCGAAAAAGGTGAATATTACTGGCCACTGGCCTCGCAGCCGCTGTCGGGTTTCGTCAATCTGACGCTGAATAACTGGCAGGACGGGCTGGAGGCGACCCAAATCGTCGGTCGTCTCAATATGCTCACGCAGGGCCGGGGCGGTAAAGGTAACGTGGTGCTGGGGATGGGGCCGGGTCACCTCAGCCTTACGCAAAGCCAGCTGCCTTTGCAACTGACGGGCGAAAGCAAATTCGCGGCGATGCAGCTTTACGGCAGCATTCCCGGCGAGCTGAACGGCTCGTTGCTCAATCCGCAACTGACGATAAAACCCAAAGCACTTTTGCGCCTGCGCGGGCGTTTGCTCTCCACGCTGGAAGTCGATGAAGCGCGCTGGCCGCTGGCCGGCGTGCGCTTATCTTCGCAAGGCATCTCCGGACGCCTGCAGGCCATTCTCCGCGCTCACGATCCCAGCTTTGGCCGCTTTACGCTGCACCTGGATGGCGGCGCGCATAACTTCTGGCCGGATTCAGGCGTCTGGAACTGGCGTTACTGGGGCGAGGGAGAAATGCGTCCCTTACAGGCAAAGTGGGACGTCAATGGCACGGGCGGCTGGCGCGATACGCTGATTCATCTGGATAGCCTGTCTACAGGTTTCAATCAGCTGGAATACGGCAGCGTTCGGGTAGAGAAGCCGCGCTTAACGCTCACGGCGCCGGTGAACTGGCAGCGTGATGCGCACCACCCGTCATTTACCGGCCAATTCAAGATGCAGGCAGGAGAAACGCGCTTCAGCTACGGGGGCAGGCTGGCGGCCTCAACGCTGGACTTCGGTGCGACGGGCAGCGATCCCGGGCATTTCGTCTGGGGCGGACAGCTGAACGCGAGCAAGGTGGGGCCGGTACGTGTTAACGGCCGATGGGACGGCGAGCGTTTACGCGGACAGGCCTGGTGGCCAACGCAGTCGCTGACGGTATTCCAGCCGCTCCTCAGCCCTGAACTTAAAATGAAGATTCAGTCAGGTGAGTTACGCGCTCAGGTGGCTTTTTCTGCCGCCGCCAGACAGGGCTTTCAGGCTGGCGGTCACTGGACGGTGAAAAACGGCAGCGTCTGGACGCCGGACAGCCAGGTCAACGGGGTGGATTTTTCGCTGCCATTCCGACTGCAAAATCAACAGTGGCATTTCGGGTTACGCGGGCCGGTTTCGTTACGTATCGCCGAGATTAAAAATCAGTTTGCGATGCAGAACATTCGGGCCGACCTGCAGGGCGCTTATCCCTGGCGTGAAAACGATCCGCTGTGGTTACAGGATGTCAGTATGGATCTACTGGGCGGACACATTACCCTGCCATCCCTGCGCCTGCCTCAGCACAGCCCGGCGCGCGTTTCGCTCCGTGACATAAGCCTCAGCAAGCTCGTCAGCGCCATTAAACCTAAACAGTTTGCCATGTCTGGAAACGTGAATGGCGAGTTACCGCTGTGGATCAGTAATCCCCACTGGATTATTGAAAATGGCTGGATTGCCAACAGCGGGCCGCTGACTTTCCGTATGGATAAAGATATGGCCGATGCCATTACCCGCAACAATGTCGCCGCCGGTGCGGCGATGGACTGGCTGCGCTACATGGAGATTTCGCGGTCATGGGCCACGCTTAATCTGGACAATCTCGGGGAACTGACGATGGAAGCCCAGGTAAAAGGCACCAGCCGCTTCAGTAATCGTAATCAGACCGTTAATTTAAATTATCGTCATCAGGAAAACCTGTTCCAGCTGTGGCGCAGCCTGCGCTTTGGCGATAATTTGCAATCCTGGGTGGAGCAAAATGCCACCTTGCCGTCAAAAAAGGATCAATCACCATGAGCCTCAGGGCCTTACTGCTGATGGTAGCCTGGCTACCGCTGATGGGTTGTGTGCCACGCATCGAAGTGGCGGCGCCAAAAGACCCCATTACTATTAATATGAATGTGAAAATTGAGCATGAGATCCACATTAAAGTGGACAAGGATGTCGAAGCCTTACTGAAAAACCAGAGCGGCCTGTTCTGAGGAGAGCCAGCATGAAACGCATTGGTCTTGCACTTTTACTGGCGACGACGATGAGCCAGCCGGCCTGGGCTCTGACGCTTGATGAGGCCCGTCAGTCGGGCCGGGTCGGCGAAACCCTGTCCGGTTATATTGCCCCTCGATCAGACGACAGCGAAACCCTCGCACTGGTTAAACGCATCAATGACGGACGGCGCGCAGAGTACCAGCGTCTTGCCGGGCAGAACAACCTGAAAACCGATGAGGTGGCCCGCATCGCTGGACAAAAGCTGGTCACGCGGGCGGGGACGGGGGAATACGTTCAGGGCATTAACGGGCAGTGGTTGCATAAATAGCCCTATTGAGCAGGGCGATGCAGGCATAAAAAAACCGGGCTGATGCCCGGTTCCGCGTCAAACAGCATTATCACGCAGTAGCAATCTGCTTAATCGCGTCTTTGGCTTCGCTGGTTGCTTTCGTGGCTACTTCCGGGCCGTAAGCGATGCCTTCAGCCAACACGAACTCAACGTCGGTGATGCCGATAAAGCCCAGGAACAGCTTGACGTAAGGGGTCAGCAGGTCAGAAGGGCTGTCTTTATGAATGCCACCACGGCTCGACAGAATCACCGCACGTTTACCTTTCACCAGACCTTCCGGGCCCGCTTCGGTATAACGGAAGGTCACGCCAGCACGCGCGATCAGGTCGAAATAGTTCTTCAGCTGAGTCGGGATGTTGAAGTTGTACATTGGGGCCGCCATGACGATAACGTCGTGCGCCTGCAGCTCAGCAATCAGTTCATCAGACAGTGCCAGCGCTTCCTGCTGACGCGGTGACAGTGGCGCATCAGAAGGGCGCAGTGCGCCAACTAACTCACCGTCCAGTACCGGAACCGGGTTAGCAGCCAGATCGCGCACGGTGATCTGGTCGCCCTTAGCCTGTGCCTGCTCGATATAGAAGTCTGCCAGCTGGCTTGACTGAGAATAACCCGCAAGAATGCTTGATTTCAGAACGAGTACTTTGCTCATAGTAGTTTCCTGTCTGTTATGCGGAAGGCTTTCCGCTCAATGGTTTACACTTTACAAACATCGGCCTTAGGGTGAAAGCGCAATATTTCGAGAGCTATATTCGAATTAATTGAACAAGCCGGTTTTGCCAACCATCACGGCGTAAAAGGGAATGTGCTATGCTAGGCGCAATTATTAGCGTTAATCAGCGGGTTATCTTAGCACTGTACGCTGAATCCACACCGTCTGAGTAAGGTACGTCACTACTATGTCTTCTCCGGTTTCATCCCCATTAACGCCGCTCTGGTCGCGGCTTGATGCGTTAATGCTGCGTGACCGTCAACGCTTGCAGCGTCGGTTACATGGCGCCAAAAAAATCAAAAATCCCGACGCTCAGCAAAGCATCGCCGCCGAGCTTGAGCAGGATATCATTGTTGCAGAGCGCCGCGTTGCACAACGTGTTGCGGCGACGCCGCGCATCACGTTTCCGGAAAATCTGCCAGTCAGCCAGAAGCAGCAGGTCATCGCAGAGGCGATTCGTGAACACCAGGTGGTTATCGTCGCGGGTGAAACCGGATCGGGCAAAACCACCCAGTTGCCCAAAATTTGCCTGACGCTGGGTCGCGGTATTACCGGCTTAATTGGTCACACTCAGCCGCGTCGGCTGGCGGCACGTACCGTTGCCAACCGCATCGCCGACGAGCTGGAAACTTCGCTCGGTGGCTGTGTGGGTTACAAAGTGCGGTTTAACGATCAGGTCAGCGAAACGACCCAGATTAAACTCATGACAGACGGAATTCTGCTGGCGGAAATCCAGCAGGACCGCATGCTAATGCAGTATGACACCATCATCATTGATGAGGCTCATGAACGCAGCCTAAATATCGACTTCCTGCTGGGCTACCTGCGGGAGTTACTGCCGCGTCGTCCCGATCTGAAAGTGATTATTACGTCAGCAACCATCGATCCCCAGCGCTTCTCTCGTCATTTCAACAACGCGCCGGTGATTGAGGTGTCGGGCCGCACCTATCCGGTAGAAGTGCGCTACCGTCCGGTGGTGGAAGAGGCGGAGGATGTTGACCGCGATCAACTTCAGGCCATCTTCGACGCGGTCGATGAGCTGGGGCGTGAAGGCCGGGGCGACATCCTGATTTTTATGAGCGGTGAGCGCGAAATTCGCGATACCGCCGACGCGCTGATGAAGCGCGATCTGCCCCATACCGAAGTGTTGCCGCTCTATGCCCGTCTGTCTAACAGCGAGCAGAACCGGGTATTTCAGTCGCACAGCGGGCGGCGTATCGTGCTGGCAACCAACGTCGCCGAAACGTCGCTGACCGTACCGGGCATCAAATACGTTATCGATCCCGGCACGGCGCGTATCAGCCGCTACAGCTATCGCACGAAAGTGCAGCGCCTGCCGATAGAGCCGATTTCGCAGGCCTCCGCGAATCAGCGTAAAGGACGGTGCGGGCGCGTGTCGGAAGGGATCTGCATACGGCTCTATGCCGAAGACGATTTCCTGAGCCGTCCGGCCTTTACCGATCCTGAAATCCTGCGCACCAATCTGGCCTCGGTTATTCTGCAGATGACCGCGCTGGGGCTGGGCGATATCGCGGCCTTCCCGTTCGTGGAAGCACCGGATAAACGTCACATTCAGGACGGCGTAAGGCTCCTGGAGGAGCTGGGGGCATTAACCCTCAATGACGACGGACATTACTCACTCACCGGCTCCGGCCGCCAGCTGGCGCAGTTGCCTGTCGATCCGCGCCTGGCGCGCATGGTGCTGGCAGCACAGCAGTACGGCTGCGTGCGGGAAGTGATGATCATCGCTGCCGGCTTATCGATTCAGGACCCGCGCGAACGTCCCGCCGACAAAAAGCAGGCCTCGGATGAAAAACACCGACGCTTTGCGGATAAAGAGTCAGATTTTGTGGCATTTGTGAACCTGTGGAACTACCTGGGCGAACAGCAGAAAGCGCTGTCCGGTAACCTGTTCCGCCGTCAGTGTAAAACAGACTATTTAAACTATCTGCGCGTGCGCGAATGGCAGGATATCTATACTCAGCTCCGTCAGGTGGTGCGCGAACTGGGCATTCCCGTTAACAGCGAGCCAGCGGAGTACAGAGAGATTCACTGTGCCTTGCTGACCGGCTTACTGTCACATATCGGTCAGAAAGACGCCGATAAACAAGAGTTTACCGGCGCACGCAACGCCCGTTTTGCTATCTTTCCCGGCTCTGGACTGTTTAAAAAGCCGCCTAAATGGACAATGGTCGCTGAACTGGTGGAAACCAGCCGGCTGTGGGGCCGCATGGCGGCGCGCATCGATCCCGAGTGGATTGAGCCGCTGGCGCAGCACCTGATCAAACGCAGCTACAGCGAACCGCACTGGGAGAAATCGCAGGGCGCGGTGATGGCCACCGAAAAGGTTACCCTGTACGGTTTGCCGATTGTGGCTGCGCGCAAGGTGAATTACGGCACCATCGATCCCACGCTCAGCCGCGAGCTGTTTATTCGCCATGCGCTGGTTGAGGGCGACTGGCAGACGCGTCATGCGTTTTTCCGCGCTAACCAGAAACTGCGCAGCGAAGTCGAAGATCTGGAACATAAATCCCGTCGCCGCGATATTCTCGTGGATGATGAAACGCTGTTTGCTTTCTACGATCGGCGCGTGGGCAAGGATGTCGTTTCAGCCCGCCATTTTGACACGTGGTGGAAGCAGGCCAGCAAAACCAATGCTGAACTGCTGAACTTTGATAAGCAGATGCTGATCAAAGAGGGCGCGGATAAGGTCAGCCAGCTCGACTATCCCAACGTCTGGCATCAGGGAAACCTTAAACTCAAGCTGAGTTATCAGTTTGAACCCGGTGCGGATGCCGATGGCGTGACGGTCCATATACCTTTACCGCTGCTTAACCAGGTGGAGGAAGCGGGTTTTGAATGGCAGATCCCCGGCGTGCGGCGCGAGCTGATCATCGCCCTCATCAAATCGTTACCAAAGCCACTGCGCCGCAACCTGGTGCCTGCACCCAACTATGCTGAGGCGTTTCTGGGCCGTGTTACCGCCATGGAGATGCCATTGCTGGATGCGCTGTCGCGGGAATTCCGCCGCATGACCGGCGTGACGCTGGAGCGAGACAACTGGCAGTGGGAACAGGTGCCCGATCATCTGAAAATGACGTTTCGGGTTGTCGATGAGCACAACCGCAAACTTCAGGAAGGCAAAGATCTTGCTGGGCTGAAACGCCTGTTAAAAGGAAAGGTGCAGGAAACGCTCTCTAACGTGGCGGACGATGGCCTGGAGCAGAGCGGTTTGCACCTCTGGAGCTTCGGCGATTTACCGCGCAGTTACCAGCAAAAACGCGGCAGCTATGAGGTAAAAGCCTGGCCTGCTCTGGTTGACGAGAAGGACAGCGTGGGCATCCGCTTGTTTGACAGCGAGCACGAGCAGCAGAAAATGATGTGGCGCGGTCAGCGCCGCCTGTTGTTGCTGAATATTCCGTCCCCCGTGAAGTATCTGCATGAAAAGTTGCCGAACAAAGCCAAGCTGGGGCTGTATTTTAACCCTTACGGCAAGGTCATGGAGCTGATTGATGACTGCATTGCCTGCGGCGTTGACAAGTTAATCGCGGAAGCCGGTGGCCCGGCATGGGAGCAAACGCAGTTTGAAGCGCTAAGGGAAAAAGTGCGCGCCGAACTCAATGATACCGTGGTAGAGATCGCAAAGCAGGTTGAGCAGATTCTGACAGCGGTATTTTCGATTAACAAACGTCTGAAAGGGCGGGTAGATATGACGCTGGCGCTGGCACTGGCGGATATCAAAGCGCAGATGAACGGCCTGGTTTACCGGGGTTTTGTCACCCAGAATGGCTGGCAGCATCTGGCAGATACGCTGCGTTATCTGCACGGCATTGAGCGACGGCTGGAGAAGTTGCCGGTCGATCCTCATAGCGATCGCGCCCGAATGCTCAAAGTGCAGGCCGTCGAGCAAGCGAGGCAGGCATGGTGGAATAAATTGCCGCCGCAGCGTCAGGATGACGCGGACGTGCAGCATATCCGCTGGATGATTGAAGAGCTACGAATCAGCCAGTTTGCGCAACAGCTGGGAACGCCTTATCCGATCTCGGATAAACGCATCCTGCAGGCGATGGAGCAAATCGCAGGCTAGTTGCCGAGACAGCTCGCGTAAAAAAAAGCCCGCACCTTGATGGATGCGGGCTTTTTTATGTGTTCAGATCGTGTAACCCCTCAGGCAACCTACTGGGCCAGCGCTTCAAGCCGGTCTTTAAAGGAGGTCACGGCAATCGCCCGGTTATCCGCAAGATAGCGATCTTTTGCGGCAGGTGCCGAACTCTGCACGGCAATCAGCTGCCAGCCTTTATCGCCTTTCAACAGTAGCGGCGAACCGCTGTCACCCGGCAGCGTATCACACTGGTGCGATAACACGGCACGCTGCGCCCAGCCGGTGATCAGGCAGTCGCTGTGTGAATACAGGCTGTCAAGATGATCGGCAGGGTAGCCAGCCTGAGTCACTTTACGTCCGGCTTCTTTAAGCGCGTCCGTTAAATCACTGCGTGAACCATCAAACAGCGGAATCGGCGTAATGGCAGAAGGGGGATTACGTAAAATAACCAGACCATAGTCGAACGGTGCTGCGCTGCTGGGGACGATCCATCCTTCGCCATCGGCTTTTAGCCTGTGGACCAGAGAAGGTTCAACGCGGGCATCAATGTCGTGGATCTCGTAGCGCCAGCCTTTTTTGGTCGACATAAAGCGCAGCGCGACCGGTTTATCAAACTTGCCCGGTGGCGTCAGTAAACAGTGGCCTGCGGTCAGTGCCAGATGTGGTGAAATAAGCGTTGCGGTGCACAGGTTACCACTTTCGGTTTCCAGTTGACCTATCGCATCCCAGGGCGCGTCGCTGACGTCGGTAATCGCCTGACGATGATCCTTACCAAAAAACAGCATTTTTATTTCGGCAGGCGTCGGTGAATCATCATTATCATCGGCATGAACAACGGCGGTGAAACTGAAAAGTCCAACGATTAACAGGGTAGCCAGGCGCATAGAACTCTCAATAGCGAGAAAAAGAAAACGTTTTTGTTATTACTGAAGTGACATAACTATAGTCAGTGAGCGGTAAAAAAGGGAGTCTTTTCAGTTAATCAGTACGCGACAGCGACTAAATAAAAAAACTGGCCGCGATAACGCCACATAAGATCATCACAATCAGAATAATTTCGAAGCGATAGCGACGGACCATATTAGCCACTCCAGTAAAGAAACACCCGGCAGAACCGGGTGTTTTAATTATTAACGCTTACTCGGAACCCTAAAGGGTGACCTTATTTTTTAGCGGCTTTTTTGTGGTGCTTTTTAGCAGCCTGGGCTTTCTGAGCTGGTTTAGCTTTGTGGTGTTTTTTAGCGGCCTGGGCTTTCTGGGCTGCTTTAGCTTTGTGGTGTTTTTTAGCAGCCTGAGCTTTCTGGGCTGGTTTAGCTTTGTGGTGTTTCTTAGCAGCCTGGGCTTTCTGGGCTGGTTTAGCTTTGTGATGCTTTTTAGCGGCCTGCGCTTTCTGAGCGGTATCTTTCTTAGCGACTTTCTTTTTAGCCGCCTGAGCTTTCTGCGCGGTGTCTTTCTTCACTGCTTTTTTCTTAGCAGCCTGAGCTTTCTGTGCAGCTTTATGGTGCTTCTTGTGAGCGGCAGCTTTGTGTTCGGTCTTAGCAGGTGCAGCGGTAGTAGTAGTGGTAGCAGCAGCGGCTGGAGCAGCAGTTGTCTCGGCAGCGAAAGCAACTGAAGACAGACCCATGGCAGCGGCGATTACCAGTGCAAATAATTTTTTCATTGCAAAACCCTCGGACTATTTTTTCATGTGTAGCCCACTGCGGGGCCGGTGAAATGACTATATGAGAAAATAACAGGCGCGTCCGTGGGTCATTGGTATCGCCGTGTAACCGATTGTACAAAGTGGGCGGGGGGAAGTGAAAGGCGGCCTTCAGACCGCCTGCTACCTTAACTGTTCAGGTAACGCTGCTCAAGATGTTTGCGGAAATAGTCCGGGTTCAGCGCCTCTCCCGTGGCATTAAGCATCAGCTGATCGGTAGAGAAACGGCTGCCGTGTTGCCAGATATTCTGTTGTAGCCAGTCAAAAACGGGCTGCAGTTCGCCATGCAAAATCAGCTCTGCCGACTGTGGAATCGCTTTTTGCAAAGCCTGGAACAACTGAGCCGCGTACATCGCGCCCAACGTATAGGTCGGGAAATAGCCGAACGCGCCATCGGTCCAGTGAATATCCTGCATGCAGCCGTTGCGGTAATTCCCGCGCGTATCGATGCCCAGAGACTGCTGCATTTTCTCATCCCAGAGTGCGGGGATATCCTCGACCTCAATCTCACCTTCGATGAGCGCACGTTCAATTTCATAACGCAGAATCACGTGGGCCGGATAGCTCAGCTCGTCGGCATCCACGCGAATCAATCCGGGTTTTACCTGCTGAGCTAAACGCACAAAGTTATCAGCCTGCAGTGCCGGTTGCGCCCCCATCTTAGCGATCACCTGCGGCAGGATGCGTTGCAGGAACTGCGCGCTGCGGCCCAACTGCATTTCCATAAACAGACTTTGTGATTCATGAATGGCGGTGGAGCGCGCCAGTGCCACCGGCTGGCCCCGCCACTGTTTGGGCAGGTTTTGCTCGTAACGGGCATGGCCGGTTTCATGGATCACGCCCATCATGGCACTCAGAAATTCATCCTGATTGTAACGGGTGGTGATGCGCACATCGTCGGGGACGCCGCCGCAGAAAGGATGCGCACTGATATCCAGCCGACCATGGTTAAAATCAAAGCCCAGCTCGGCCATAATGCTCAGCCCCAGCTCGCGCTGCGCCTCGATGGGGAATGGCCCCTGAGGGGTTAACTTGGGTTCTTGCGCCTGTTTTTCCACCACCTGTTGCAACAGCGCCGGTAGCCAGGTTTTTAACTGTCCAAACGTCTCATCCAGTCGGGCGCTGGTCATCCCCGGCTCAAAAACATCGAGCAGGGCATCGTACCGGGAACAGCCATTGGCTTGCGCGCGCAGTTGCGCTTCCTCACGACTTAAGCGCACCACCTCTTTCAAATTTGTGGCAAAGCCCTGCCAGTCATTGGCGGGACGCTGGCTGCGCCAGGCATGTTCACAGCGCGAACCCGCAATGGATTTTGCTTCGACCAGTTCGGCAGGCAGTAAGGTCGCCTGGGTCCAGGCGCGACGCATCTCGAGCAGGTTGGCGCGCTCTACATCATTGAGAGATTGCTGTTCTGCCTGCTCAAGCCAGTCACCCAGGCGCTTGTCTGTCAGGATCTGGTGCTGCAAAACACTCATCTCCGCCAGCGCTTCACCCCGCGCAGCACTGCCGCCTGGTGGCATCGTGGTCTGCATATCCCATCCGGCGATGGCGCTGACGTGGCTGAAACGCGACAGGCGCTGAAAAGTGGCACAAAGTTGTTGATAAGCTGAAGTCACATAATGCTCCTGAATGAGTTAACGTCGTGGCAGTTCCCGAAAGGGAAGATCCAGCGGCCAGCAAAAGCGAACGCTGGCCCCGCCAAGCGGGCTGGTTTCAATAGAAACCCGGCCACTTAATGCATGGGCAATAGAGTGAACGATGGCAAGGCCAAGCCCACAGCCCCCGGTGGCGCGGTCACGGCTTGGGTCGAGTCGTACAAAAGGTTCAAATACGCGTTCACGTTCATCAAGGGGAATGCCCGGGCCATCATCTTCGACCTGCAGGTTCCCCAGCGCACCATCAAACCACAGGCTAACCCGCAGGCGCTGACCGGCATAACGCAGTGCGTTATTGACCAGGTTATCCAGTACGCGCTCCATCAGTCGGGTATCTGAAATCCCGTAGTTTTCACGCTGGGGTAAATCAAGATCGATCTGTGTCTCCGGGTTTATCGCCCGGAAATCTTCCATGCGCTCACGTAACCAGTTCGCCAGATCCAGCGACTGCAAATTAAGATCGACGCGGGGCCGATCGAGACGGGCATAGGTCAGCAGCTCTTCAATCAGGCTTTCTAACTGGCTGACATCGCGGTTCAATGCCGCTGACTCCGCTTCGGTCAGATTGTCGCTCATCTCCAGACGATAGCGCAAACGTACCAGCGGCGTTCGCAGTTCGTGGGCGATGCCGTCAATCAGCTGTTTTTTACTGGCGACCAGCGTATTAATGTTTTCCGCCATTTGGTTAAAAGCCACGCCGACCCTGAACAGGCTAGAGGTGCTGTCGAAGTGCGTGCGGACATCAAGCTGTCCCTGACCAAAACGCTGAGCCGCGTGCTCCAGCCGCAGCATCTCTTTCCAGTGCGGACGTAGCCAGATAAAAACCGGCAACCCCAGCGACATCCCGATAAACACCACCAGGGCCATATCCAGCAGGCGCATCTGGTGCAGATAAAACAGGTAAGGGATTGGCCCAACGGTCAGAACGTAGTGGCTGCGGGGAATGTGCTGCAGGAAAGTGTATTTATCATCCAGCGCCACGATTTCGCCTGCGCGCAGCCGGCGCAGTTCATTTTCATCCAGTTCAAACTTACTCATTGGCTCAATATGCAGCTCAAACGACAAGCCGAGATCGAGACTCTTAATCGTCTTATTCCAGTCCCGTGGCGGGATCTCACGCAGTTCGCTGCGGATCAGATAGAGCGAACTGGCCATCAGGTCGTTCATTGACTGGCGACCGGCACGCTCGGCGGTAAATTTGTAAACCAGCCCGACCATTAGCGACATCACCAGGAAACAGACAAACAGCAGCAGGTAGAACTGAATAAAAAGTTTTTTCATACCGAACGCGTGTCCCAGGCCTGTGGCGCAAACAGATAGCCTTTATTACGGATGGTTTTAATACGAAATGGCTCGGTGGCGCTGTCGTGCAGCTTTTTGCGCAGGCGCGAAATCGCCACGTCAATGCTGCGATCCATCCCGTCGTAGCTGACGCCGCGCAGCGTTTTTAGTAGCGCGTCACGGTTCAGAATTTGCCCGGCATGGCTCGCCAGCACCCAGAGCAAATCGAAATCTGCGGTAGACAGGGCAATGTTTTCGTCAAACAGCACGACCTGACGATTGAGCGCATCAATCGTCAGAGAGCCAAAGCGTAACATGCGATTGTTTTTCGCTGGCGTCGGGGCTTCTTCGCTCTGGCCCTGCTGGGACTGGCGCAGATGCAGGCGCAGTCGGGCCAGCAACACCGCAGGGGGCGCCGTTTTCAGGATATAATCCTGGGCGCCCATCTCCAGCGCCAGAATATGGTTCATGTCGCTGTCGAGAGACGTGAGCAGGACAATCGGTCCCTGCCAGTTCGCGCGTAAGTCACGACAGATTGACATACCGTCTTTGCCTGGCAGCATGATATCCAGCATGACCAGGTCGGGCTGCTGCTCGACAATAGTGGCTTCCGCCCGATCGCCGCGCGTCTCCACAATCACTTCAATATCATGTCGTCCAAGGTAAGCGGCAATCAGCGAGCCCACTTCCGGTTCATCTTCAACGTAAACGATTTTGTGCATGATGCTTTCTAACGTAAAAAGGAGGGGTAAAGCATAACTTTTCCTGACGCAGAGCTCTATGCAATCACACGAAATATCCTTGAGTAACTGGGATATATTCCGCAAAATAGACAGTCATTAACCCTGCGTTTAACGTGTGTTCCGGATTCATTGTGATCACCTTGAGGAGCCAAAGTGTTTGATAAAGAGCTGGCATCAGCGGTATACCGCGATCGCATCTGCTTTAATTACAGTGATTTCCTGTCGGCATCCTGTAAAAAACGATGGAGCTTTGTGGATGCAATCTACGGCGTACTGCCTATATTTGGCATGGTGACACGCAAATCTGCGCACAGCTTACAGGCGAGTGAAGATCAGCTTAAAGAATTAGCATTACAAATCATTTCAACGCAGGTCAGCGATGAAATCAACATAGCCCGTTTGATCACGCTTGCCGAGCAGCAACACATTTCCCGCTTCGATATTCAGCTTCCGTACCCGCTGTCAGACAAGCAGCTTGAGGCTATTCATGAAGAATACCCTAAGCCTGTAGCACTGACACAGCAGGATGACCTGCTGTGTGTCGTACTGGATCAGGCGCACTAGGCAAGCAGTTCCCACATCGCAGGAAGGGTTGCCGCCACGATCAGCATCATGGCAACCCGTTCGACCGGCTTCAATGCCACCTCATGCCCGCGACGGCGCGCAAAAATAAACAGTAAAATACCCGGCGCATAGAGCACCACTGACGTAAACAGATGCAGCGGGCCTGACGCATACAACAGCCAGATGCCATACAGGCTGGCGCCCACACCGACGGCAAGCGCCCAAGGTTTTTGCTGTCCTTTCACCACTTTAATCAGATAAAGTCCGACCAGCAGATAGGGCACCAGAATCATTTCAGAGGCAATGATGAGCAGCGTGTTGTAATCTGCGCCGGTCAGGGCAATGAGGATCAAGCAAACCTGAATACTGCCGTTTGTCAGCCATAACGAGGCGGCAGGCGCGTTGCGGGCGTTCTGCCGGGCAATACTGCGTGGAAACGCACCCTGCTGTGCGGCAATAAAGGGCACTTCAGCCGCCATGATCGTCCAGCTCAGGTAAGCCCCGCACACGGAAATAATCAGGCCCACCACAATAATGGCGTTACCCCAGCTCCCCGTCAGGCGCGTCATCAGGCCCGCCATGGAAGGATTCCGCATTTCCGCCAGCTCCGCACGGGGAACGATGCCCAGTGACAGCAGCGTCACCAGCAAATAGACCAGCAGGGCAGCCAGCACCGCCAACAGCGTCGCGCGTCCGACATCCTTTTTATGCTTTGCACGAGAGGATACAACCACCGCGCCTTCCACGCCGATAAACACCCACAGCGTGATCAGCATGGTCTGCTTGACCTGTTCCCACAAGGGGACGCCCAAACTGAGTCCGGAAAAATCGAAGTGAAACCGGTCATAATTGAAGGCCAGTACGGCCAGCACAACAAACAGCAACAGTGGAACCAGTTTGCCAAGGGTTGCCAGCAGGTTGATGCTGGCAGCGGTTTGCACCCCGCGCAGCACCAGCCAGTGAACCAGCCACAGCAGCACCGATGCGCCCAGCATCGCCTGCCAGGTGTTACCGTTGCCAAAAATGATCCGATCAGGCGTATCCGTAAAGAAGCTCAGCGCAGAAAAAACGATAACCAGGTAGGAGACGTTAGCGATAACCGCACACAGCCAGTAACCCCACGCGGAACAAAATCCGGTCAGTTCGCCAAATCCGGCGCGGGCATAGGTAAAAATCCCGCCGTCCAGTTCAGGTTTCAGCCGCGTCAGTAACAGCATCGCCAGCGAGAGGAAGATAATCCCCGCGCCCGTGATCAGCCAGCCGATCAACAGCGCCGCCGGACCGGCGACCGCCGCCATATTTTGCGGCAAGCTGAAAACACCTGCGCCCAGCATAGAGCTGAGAACCAGCGCTGTCAGGGCACTGAGGCCTAATTTTTTCTCCAAAACGTTCTTCCTGCTAGCATAAGTGGCTGGATGACCAGCATAAACACAACGTTATATCGTCATTGTGTTACGTATAGCGCGTTAAATACTCTGAAAAACAGGCGGAGGATTTTACGGAGTGCGGTGAAGGATGGCAATGCGTGGCTATGCAAAATCGGGCAGGAATTATGCAAACAGACAACAGGGCGGCGGGCGCCGCCCTGCGGTATTTTATTTGAACAGATCGGCTGTCACGGTCAGGTTGCCACCGCTCTGGTTCTGCCACTGACGCGTCACATGGTAGAATTTAGCCCCTTTCTCGGCAGCGCGTTTCGCGGTTTCCTGTGAAACCTCGGTTGGCGTACCAAAATGTCCGCTAAAGGTTACGGTATCAAACGGCTGCATCTGTGCTGCCGTGACCGCATTCACTTCCTGGATCTCTTTGCCGTCCGGCAAGGTCACCGTATAGCGTTTACCGGTTGAGCTCTGCGTTTCAAAGAAGCGGCCTACCGTGTTGCTAGGGGTTTCTGAAGAGGCGACGCCGGGGATTTCCACTTTCTTAGCGGCTGCACCGCCTGCCGCCAGCGCTGCTTTGCCCGCCTGAGAGTCTGCCGGGATGGTGTCCGGACTCTGCACCACGCGCTGTTTCGCATCGGCCTTATAGATGTACGCGGTAATGAACTGGTTGCCGCCGGTATTGGCATCAACCTGACGCACGATAAAGAAGGAGGCTGCGCCTTTTTCTTTTGCGGCTTTGGAGATCGCGTCATTCACATCAGGCTGGCTCGGGAAGAAGCCGTTGACGGTCACGGTATCGAAGGGTTCCAGGCGATAAGCCTCTGCCTTGGGCAGCTCTTTCAGGCCATTGAACATCCGGTATTCAGTTTCCTGACTGGCTTTAGGCGCGTTGGCCTTGTACAGGTCTGCGGTCACGCGCCAGTTGCCGCTGTTACCGTTGCTGTCGTTAATGCCTTGAATGTAATAAGAATCTGCATTCAGTTCATCAGCACGTTTTGAAACGGCATCGGCCGCATCGCCAATTGCATTGAAACGACCGGTGATATTAATACGTTCGAATGGCTTCAACGCGGCCGCTTGTTCTGGCGTCAGCTCTTTAGCCGCAAATGCATTTGCCGCCAGCAGAGATAACAGGGTAGATGCCAGAATAGTGTTCTTCAGCTTCATAAAAATGATCCTTCGCCTTACGCAAAATGAGTACGAAAACGTGCTGGACTCTTGATGTATAACAGATTAGCCGCTGATTATTACATGTTATAAACACGCTGTCGCAGCCATTTTTTGCGATATATCTCTTGTTGTGAGCCAGATTATTCAATCCTGACCGCGCGCCGCGCGATTTTGCCTTACGCTTAAGACAATAAGATGAAATGCGCTGTGATAACAGTACGAAAATAGTTAATGCATTGTTAATTTTAGCTTTTTTTAAAAGGAATATCAGGGTGAAGCGCGCAACAGTCAGCAGATTGTTTGCTGCTAATGTCCCTATACAGTGAGGTTATGCGGAATTGTGTCACTCCGGCTGGATATTACGGCGAATGTGACATAACTGCGCCTGTGCAGTAGATCGTCCGTAACAATTTCAGTAGCTTTAGAAACGATTAGGTTATTGCTTTTTATCACATTGCCTGATGGTTGGTATCGGCACGGCAATGTGTACCGCAAGGATCATCCTCCTTTAATCGATGAAAGGGAAAACTATGTTAATTGGAATACCCAAAGAGCGATTGGCTAACGAGTCACGTGTGGCTGCAACGCCCAAGACCGTTGAACAGCTAATCAAGCTGGGTTTCAGCGTGGCTGTAGAGCATGATGCAGGTAAGCGCGCCAGCTTTGATGATGACAGCTATCTTGCCGCGGGTGCCTCGCTGACTGACCGCCAGCAGGTCTGGCAGGCCGATATCGTGCTGAAGGTGAACGCACCCGATGATGACGAGACAGGTCTGACCCGCGAGGGCAGCACGCTGGTGAGCTTTATCTGGCCCGCTCAGCATCCCGAACTGCTTGCAAAGCTCGCCGCGCGACATGTCACGGTGATGGCCATGGACGCCGTTCCCCGTATTTCCCGCGCCCAGTCGCTCGACGCGCTCAGTTCCATGGCGAACATTGCCGGTTATCGTGCGATCGTCGAGGCCGCACATGAGTTTGGCCGCTTCTTTACCGGGCAGATCACCGCGGCGGGTAAAGTGCCACCGGCAAAAGTCATGGTCATTGGTGCCGGCGTGGCTGGCCTGGCGGCGATTGGTGCAGCCGGCAGCCTTGGCGCCATTGTGCGCGCTTTTGATACGCGTCCTGAGGTCAAAGAGCAGGTCCAGAGTATGGGCGCGGAATTCCTTGAACTCGATTTTGCAGAGGACGCGGGCAGCGGCGATGGGTACGCCAAAGTGATGTCCGATGCCTTTATTCAAGCTGAAATGGCGCTGTTTGCTCAGCAGGCGCAAGAGGTCGATATCATCGTCACCACGGCGCTGATTCCGGGAAAACCCGCACCAACGCTCATCACCGAAGAGATGGTGGCCAGCATGAAGCCGGGCAGCGTTATTGTGGACCTCGCGGCGCAAACCGGCGGCAACTGTGCGCTGACGGTTGCCGATCAGGTTACCGTCACCGCCAACGGCGTGAAAATCATTGGCTACACCGATTTACCGAGCCGTTTACCCACCCAGTCTTCACAACTTTACGGCACTAACCTCGTTAATCTGATGAAGTTGCTGTGCAAAGAGAAAAACGGTGAAATTGCTATCGATTTCGCCGATGTTGTCATCCGTGGCGTTACCGTCGTGCGCGATGGCGAGGTGACCTGGCCTGCGCCACCGATTCAGGTCTCGGCTGCACCTAAAGCCACAACCACGTCTGCACCGGTGCAGAAAAAGAGTGAGGTTGCGACGGGATCGCCACGACGCAGCTATCTGCTGCTGGCGCTGGCCATCGTGCTTTTTGCCTGCCTGGCGAACGTCGCACCCCGTGAATTCCTGTCACATTTCACCGTCTTCGCGCTCGCCTGCGTAGTGGGTTACTACGTGGTGTGGAACGTGAGCCATGCGTTGCATACACCGCTGATGTCTGTCACCAATGCCATTTCCGGCATTATCGTGGTAGGCGCTGTGCTGCAAATGGGACATGGCGGTTGGGTCAGCTTCCTGTCTTTTATTGCCGTATTGATCGCCAGCATCAATATTTTCGGTGGCTTCACCGTCACGCAGCGCATGCTGAAAATGTTTCGTAAGGGGTAACACATGTCTGGCGGATTAGTGACAGCAGCATACATTGTTGCCGCAATACTTTTTATTATGAGCCTTGCCGGGCTTTCTAAACATGAAAGCTCAAGACAAGGGAATCTCTTTGGCATCAGCGGCATGGCAATTGCGCTCATCGCCTCCATTTTTGGTCCCGATAGTAGCAATGTCGTCTGGATTTTGCTGGCCATGGTGATCGGCGGGGCCATCGGCATCCGGTTAGCCAGACGGGTTGAAATGACAGAAATGCCCGAGCTGGTTGCCATTCTGCACAGCTTTGTCGGGCTGGCTGCGGTATTGGTGGGGATCAACAGCTATATCGATCATGCCCCCGGACTGCCCGCAGTCATGGAAAATATCCATCTCAGCGAAGTGTTTATCGGTATCTTTATTGGTGCGGTCACCTTTACAGGATCGCTGGTTGCGTTCGGTAAGCTGTGCGGGAAACTGTCGTCCAGACCGCTGATGTTGCCTCACCGGCATAAGCTGAATCTGCTGGCGCTGATCGTGTCATTCCTGCTGTTGCTGTGGTTCGTCAACACAGACAGTAGCGGCGCGCAGGGATTTGCCCTGTTTGTCATGATGGTCATTGCACTGGCTTTCGGCTGGCATCTGGTTGCCTCCATCGGCGGGGCAGACATGCCGGTCGTCGTTTCTATGCTGAACTCCTATTCAGGCTGGGCGGCGGCGGCGGCAGGCTTCATGCTCAGCAACGATCTGCTTATCGTAACCGGCGCGCTGGTGGGGTCATCGGGTGCCATCCTCTCCTACATTATGTGTAAGGCGATGAACCGTTCGTTTATCAGCGTCATTGCCGGCGGCTTTGGCAGCGACAGCAGCGCGGTAACGGACAGCGAAGAGGCTGGCGAACACCGCGAGATCAGTGCGGAAGACACCGCAGAAATGCTTAAGTCATCCACGAGCGTCATTATCACGCCCGGCTACGGGATGGCGGTGGCACAGGCACAGTATCCGGTGGCCGAGATCACCGAAAAACTGCGCGCCCGTGGCATCAAGGTACGCTTCGGTATTCATCCGGTCGCTGGGCGTTTACCCGGCCATATGAACGTCCTGCTGGCTGAGGCAAAAGTGCCTTATGACGTGGTACTGGAGATGGACGAAATTAACGATGACTTCAGCGACACGGATACGGTGCTGGTGATCGGTGCCAACGATACGGTCAATCCCGCCGCTCAGGACGATCCCGGCAGCCCGATTGCCGGTATGCCGGTGCTGGAAGTGTGGAAGGCGCAAAACGTGATTGTGTTTAAGCGGTCAATGAATACCGGCTATGCCGGTGTGCAAAACCCGCTGTTCTTCAAAGAAAACACCCAAATGCTGTTTGGTGATGCCAAAGCCAGCGTGGAAAATATTCTTAAAGCGCTGTAATAAACAAGGGCGACACAATGTGTCGCCCTTGTTGCGAACCTCGCCTGATTAGTCGTGCTCGTCATCCTCTTCAAGCGTAATCGGCGAAACAAAGTCATCCGGTTTTATCGCCAGCAGATCGCAGCGCAGGTGATCGATCACCTGTTCCGCCGTGTTGCCCAGGAAAGCGGCCGATAGTCCGGTTCGGCCAATAGTGCCTAATACCACAATCCCCGCGCCCAGATGCCCTGAAAGTTCGGGTATGACTTCTTCCGGTAAACCTTTCTCGACATGGGTGAACTCTTCACTGATAGAGAACTTCTGCCGTAGCGCTTTCATCGCCACCAGGTGCTGGCCACGAATCGCGTCGTTGTACACACTGGGATCAAAGTCGGGCAGCTCAATGGCAATATTGATCGGCGTGATGGGATAGGCGCCCACCAGATGAACTTCGGTATGGTTTACGCTTTCTGCCAGTTTAACGGTTTCACGAATGAGTTTCTGATTCAGTGCATCGTGGTGAGGTTCTTCGCTGGCGAGGTTAACCGCCACCAGAGCTTTGCCACCTTCGGGCCAGGGCTGATCTTTGACCATCCACACCGGACAAGGACATTTACGCAACAGATGCCAGTCCGTTGGCGTAAAGATCACCGCTTCCAGCCGATCGTGCTGGTGCGCCATCTTAAGCACCAAATCATGCTGATGAGCCAGCACTTCCTGAATGATGGCTTCGTAAGGACGGTTATGCCAGATCACTTTGATATCAATATCCACGCCTGCATCCAGATAGGCCTGGGCCTGTTCGCGTATCCACTCTGAGCGCTGAGAGATCACGCCCTGACGCATTGAGGTGCGCTCATCCGGTGAGAGCAGGGTGGTCATCTCATATGAGAAGTCGTAGATAGGCAGAAAAGCTTTGATTTTGCCGCCGATAAGCTGGTTGAGATATACCGCACGTCGCAGCGCGGGCTGGTCATCCTGTTGAGGATCGATGGCGACCAGAATATTTTGATACTGGGACATAGGCTACTCTCCTTAAACCAAAGCGACTGGATTAAAGATAGCCTATGTTCAACGCAGTAAGAAAGTGAAAAAGATGTAGCCGGATCAATAAAATAACATTTATTAACCCGGCTTAACCATCAGGCTGCCTGATGGCTCTGGCCCGCCAGACCTTCCAGCATGGCGTGGTTCTCAATAGTGATGTATTTCCCTTTCACCGCCAGCATGCCTGATTTCTGAAAACGCCCCAGCAAACGGCTAATGGTTTCAACGGTTAACCCCAGATAGTTGCCGATATCGCCACGCGTCATGGTCAAACGGAACTCACGCTGTGAGAACCCCCGCTGACCGTAACGGCGGGATAAGTTCCAGATAAAGGCCGCCAGCCGTTCTTCAGCGTTCTTCTTGGACAGCAACAAGATCATGTCCTGATCGCCTTTGATTTCGCCGCTCATCAGACGCATCATCTGCTGACGCAGGGCCGGCATTTTGCCCGATAAATCATCCAGCGTATCAAAGGGGATTTCACAGACCATCGCCGTTTCCAGCGCCTGGGCAAAGCTTGGATGGCTGGCATTCATGATGGCGTCAAAACCGACCAGATCACCCGCCAGATGGAACCCGGTAATTTGTTCATCGCCCTGTTCAGTGATGGTATAGCTTTTGATCGTGCCGGAACGGATAGCATAAAGGGAGCGGAGGTCGTCACCGGCTTTAAACAGCGTATGACCTTTCTGAATGGGTTTCTTTCGCTCAATAATGTTATCTAGCTGATCAAGCTCATGTTCGTTCAGTGTGAAAGGGATGCATAACTGGCTAATGCTGCAATCCTGGCAGTGAATCGCACAACCGCCTGACTGTATACGTTTTTCAGGGAACATAGTGGTTTGCTCGACGATAATTGACTGCGGTCAATTTTACCATTTTTCGCTCGCAAAGGAACTCATCCGAGCAGTTTTTAGGCATACAAAAAGTGTGGTCTGTTACACTTCGCTTAAGGCTGTTATTACTGGCTTTCTTGATGTCAAAGTGTAACGGCCGTCAATATATGTTTACGGTTTTATGATTTCAGACAGGATCTTTCTTTATCTTAAGGCCGGGAATAAGGGTTAAAAACGGGGTTAGCGCAGACTTTCCCGATTTTGCTACTATTCGGGTTAAGCACTATTTTGCGTCATATCATTTTACAGGGGCGAGCGATGAACCTTGACGATGACAATCTGTTCCGTGACGCGATGAATGACGTTACGCCACTCAGAGATGCGGACAACACGCGGTGGAATCCGCTCTCCGCCAGTAAAAAAGCACGTCAACTGCCGCCAGAACAGGAAGATGAAAACATCTTAACGCGCGGTTATCTGGATATTATCCCGCTGGATCAGCCTCTGGAATACAAAGCAGAGGGCATTCAGCAGGGCGTGTTAGATAAGCTACGCAAGGGGCAGTATACGCTGGACGCCAGCCTTAACTTACTGCGTCAGCCTGTAGAGGTCTGTCGCCAGAACCTGTTTAATTTCATTCGTGAGGTGCGGCAAGCCGGGTTTCGCAACCTGCTTATCATTCACGGTAAAGGGCGCGACAGTGAATCCCACGCCAACATCGTACGAAGTTATCTGGATCGTTGGCTACGGGAGCTGGATGAGGTGCAGACCTTCTGTGTGGCGCAAAAGCAGCACGGCGGGGCGGGCGCGCTTTACGTCGGATTACGTAAGACCGAGAAAGCGCGTCAGGACAACTGGGAGCGACATGCAAAACGCAGTCGCTAACTGTGAAATTTACGAATAGTACTCATCAGAACCTCAGCGCTCAGGCTTAAGGTATCGCCGGTCCGGGTGATAATACCGACCGGCTCGCCAGGGCCTGGAGAGGTAATGGGCAGCGAGAAGACGGCGTTGTGACTGAGATCTTCTTTAATAGCGCCTGAAGGCACAAACCAGATGTAGTCATAGCGTAGCGCCAGTTGGCGGGCCAGCGAGGTGGAAGAGGTTTCAACGCAATGTGGCGGTAAACAGCAGCCCTGCTCGTCAAGCATCTGCTGGGCCAGGCGGCGCGGAGCCGTCCCTTCGGGGGAAATCACTACCGGCCACTGCATGGCGCGGGATAAGGTGACGTTGTCACTTAACAGGGGATGTTCCGGCCTGACAACCAGTTTTAATGATTCGAGGAACAGCAGTTCATAGGTTAAGCCGGTCATCATCTCTTTATCAGCCATACGACCAATGCCGATATCAAATTCGCCCGCGCGCAGTCCGGCCAGCAAGACATTGTTGTGCAACGTGGCAACCTGAATGGTGGTGTTAGGACGCAGTTGATGAAAGCGATCGAGAATCTGTGGCAACATGCCCATCGCGGCAGTCGTAAGCGCGCCAAGCCGAATCACGGCAGGACGCTCGTTGATCTGTTCGTTAAAACTCTGACCGGCATGGTTCAGTGCATCCAGCACCTTTACCGCATGCGTCAGAAACTGCTCTCCCATGGTGGTGAGCTGTGCGCCCAGTCGGCCGCGTTCGAACAGCCTGACGCCCGTTAGTTCCTCGAGTTCGTTAAGGGTTTTAGAGAGTGCAGGCTGGCTAAGACTTAACGTCTCGGCTGCACGCCCCAGCGTTCCCTGCTGCGCAACGGCAACAAAGGCATGTAAATGACGCAAGCGAATGCGCTGATTGAAAAGGATATTTTTTTCCATTTCCTAAACTTAATGACATTGCCAGGTAACTGGCAACTATTTAAGCTGGATTTTGTTAACTTTGCTGCAAATTTTTATTAACAATATGTACTTTTTATCGGGTTTTCATTTAAGTTACTGATAAATAATGCTTGAGGCGCTATCGTCGGATAACGTAGCCGCCAGTCGTGACTGAAAAATCATTAACTTAACTGACCATTTTTTGAATGATTATTATTCTCGTGTAAAATTCACGCGTTTTATCGTTAACGATCGGCTATCATAAGCGCCGTTTTTTTTACCAAAACTGATAGTTATTTCGTTAAGGAGAGTACGTCCGTGAGCAGCGTTGAGTCGGTAGACGTTCGCCGGTTAATCAATCAGGGTGCCCTGAGCGGTGGCCAAATTCGATTGATTGTACTCTGTTTTATCGTCGTGGCGCTTGATGGGATGGATATCGCCATCATGGGGTTTATCGCGCCCTCGCTGAAAGCGTCCTGGAACGTCACGAACCATCAGTTAGGCGTCGTCATTAGTGCGGCGCTTATTGGCCTGGCGCTGGGCGCCATGATCGCCGGTCCACTGGCCGACCGCTTTGGTCGTCGCTTAATGATTATATTCAGCGTGCTGTTTTTTGGCTTATGGACGCTGGTCACCGCGTTTTCGCATAGCATTGAGCAGATGATCCTGTTCCGCTTTTTGACCGGGCTCGGATTGGGCGCAGCCATGCCGAACGTCAGCACCCTGGTCGCAGAATATGCCCCCGAGCGCCGTCGCTCATTCATCATCACCGTGGTTTTCTGCGGCTTTACCTTTGGCGCAGCCAGCGGAGGCTTTGCGGCATCCTGGCTGTTACCGCGTTACGAATGGCATTCTGTTCTGTTGCTGGGCGGTATTTTACCGCTGCTGGTGCTCCCGGTGCTGATACGGCAACTGCCAGAATCAGTGCGTTTCTTAATTAGCCGTGGTGCGCCGGCAGAACGCATCCGAACCATTCTGGAGCGTATGATTCCGGGCAGTACGAACCCGCACAGTCAGTTTCAATCTTCCGAAGCGGACGCCACTCAGCCAGACAAAAACGCAATCGCCACGGTTATCTCTCCCCGCTACCGTACTGGCAGCCTGATGCTGTGGGGCGGCTATTTTATGGGGCTCTTTCTGGTTTATCTGATAGGCAGCTGGCTGCCTTCGCTGGTGAGTAAACAGGGGATGACCGTGACCCAGGCCGCCATTATCACCGCCATGTATCAGGCGGGCGGCACCCTGGGCTCGTTATTTGCCGGCTGGCTGATGGACAGATTTAATGCCAACCTGGCGTTGGCCGTCATCTATTTTTGTGGCGGGATTGCCATTGTGGCGTTGGGTTTCTCACCGGCGCAGGTCACCGTCATGAGCAGCATAGCCTTCTGTAGCGGCTTTTGCTTTAACGGTGCTAATACCGGAATGAATGCCTTATCAGCCAGCTATTATCCTACCCATGCCCGCGCGACCGGCTCCAGTTGGATGCATGGCGTGGGCCGAATCGGTGCCATCCTCAGCGCGTTTGTGGGAGCAGAAATGCTGTCGCTCGGCTGGTCTTTTAACCTGATCTTTTTGCTTCTGGCGATTCCGGCCGTCCTCACGACAGCGATGCTGGTGATTAAAAACCGTTATGGTTTTAAGCCGATCACAAATTCATGATTTTTTCCGCTGACGGCAACGCGTTGGATTACAGTAGCTGCAACGCTCATGCTTTCAGGTGGTGATTATGGATAACGCTATCAGTGCGGATGCCATCCGTACGGGCTTTTCAAAGGCAATGTCGGACATGTATCAGCAGGAAGTGCCGCTGTACGGCACGTTGATGCAGTTGGTCAAAGACGTTAATCAGGCCTCGCTGGCGGCGGACAGCGCCCTGCAGCAGCGCCTGGCGCAAGCCGATGAGCTGAGCCGTTTAAGCCTGGAACGCCACGGTGCAATCCGCGTTGGCAGCGCCGAAGAACTGGCCATGCTGCGTCAGATGTTCGCCGTTATGGGCATGTTCCCGGTCGGCTATTATGACCTTTCTCAGGCGGGCGTACCGGTACACTCAACCGCGTTTCGCCCTGTTGACGACGACGCGTTGCGTCGTAATCCGTTCCGTATTTTTACCTCATTACTGCGGCTTGAATTGATTGAAGACCCGGCGCTGCGCGATGAAGCTGCCGCAATCCTGGCCTCGCGGGACATTTTCACCGCAGGCTGTCGCGCATTAATTCAACAGCATCAACAGCAGGGCGGTCTGACTGAGACGCAGGCGCAGCGCTTTATTACCGAGGCGTTAGAAACCTTTCGCTGGCACTCGCATAGCCTTGTTGAAAGCCACACCTATCAGGCCCTTAATCAACAACACCGGCTAATTGCGGACGTCGTGTGTTTTCCTGCCTGTCATATCAACCACCTGACACCGAGAACCCTGGACATTGATCGCGTTCAGGCGTTAATGCCCGAACGTGGTATCGATCCCAAAAACGTTATTGAAGGCCCGCCTCGGCGCAAGGTGCCGATTTTATTACGCCAGACCAGTTTTAAAGCGCTGGAGGAACCTGTCGTTTTCAAAGATGGCTATCAGGGCACCCATACGGCAAGATTTGGTGAGATAGAACAGCGCGGCGCAGCCTTAACCCCACAGGGGCGCGCGCTTTACGATCGGCTGCTGACTGAGGCCGGAAGCGGCGCTGACAATCAACAGCATCAGCAACGGTTGTCTGCTGTATTTCAGGCTTTTCCGGATAACGAAACCGATCTACGCCGGGAGGCTATGGCCTGGTTTCATTATCGCCTGAGTGATAAAGGCCGGGCTGAACCGCCTCAGCCCGGTGAACCGCTGGACGCCCTGATCGAACAGGGCCGCATTCTGGCCGATCCCATTATTTATGAGGATTTTCTACCGGTCAGTGCGGCGGGGATTTTTCAGTCCAACCTCGGGGATCACACCCAGGCGCGCTCGTCAGGCCAGGCAAGCCGCAGCAGCTTTGAAGCCGCACTGGGCTGCGCAGTACTGGACGAAATGGCGCTGTATGCCCAGCGTCAGGAAGCCTCATTACAACGTTGCGGCCTGGCATGCTAACCCACCGGGGCGCGATTGCCCCGGATTGCGCGACTATTGCAGCCGTGAATCACGTATCAGCGTGAATCTTCCCGCACCCAGCAGCATGATCACCAGCGCACCCAGCAGAAACAGCGCTTCGGTCTCCAGCGACCAGGCGCCCACGCCGGTGCGATGCCATAGTGCCCCAGTTTTGACCAGCAGCGTTGCCACCACCATATTCACCGCCACAATGAACGCCGCAGGCCGCGTCATCAGCCCCACAATCAGCATCAGCGGGGCGATAATTTCCCCGATCCAGGCACCCCAGGCAAGAAATCCTGGCAAGCCGTGCTGGTGCAGCAGTTGGGAAATCCAGCCCACCCCGTGCACCAGCTTGAACTCACCGTGAAACAGCAGCAGTCCACCCAGTGTCAGACGCAATAACAGCTTGCCCAGGTCAGGATGATCGGTCATTCGAACAAAAAGCTGATTGATGCCACTGAACATTTTCTATTCCTCTCACGCGTTAAACGACATGCAGTACTAAAAACAGGTTCGCCGGGAGCGGTCAATCCCGGCGGACGTGCGCCGCACATTTTCGGTATTTTTACCCGCTGTGTTTCTGGACAAAGACAGATGGCCTGAAATAATGACCGCCTACGCAGACAAGGAATAATGCATGAAAAATGAGCACGGCCTGAAGATCGCTATCGCGGACGGTGAGCTGCAAGGCGGCATCGATGACGGGATCTTTGTGTTTAAAGGTATTCCTTATGCTGCGCCGCCGGTGGGGGACCAGCGCTGGCGCGCGCCCCAGCCCGTCATCCCCTGGCAGGGCGTGCGAAGCGCACTGCATTTTTCTGCCGCGAGCTGGCAGAACCGCGAATACTGCCTTGCGATTGGCGGCGGCGATCCCGGCGATTTCAGCGAGGACTGTCTTTATCTCAATGTCTGGACGCCTGAACTGCAGCCCGATAAGCCTCTGCCGGTGATGGTATGGCTGCACGGGGGCGGATTTACCCTCGGTTCCGGCGGGCTGGCTCCCTACAACGGCAAACCGCTGGCCTCACGCGGCGCGGTTATCGTCACGATTAACTATCGGCTGGGCCATCTGGGCTTTTTTGCCCATCCGGCCATGGAAAAAGAGCAGTCGGCGACCGGGACGCTTCACAATTTTGCCCTGCTGGATCAGATCGCGGCTTTACGCTGGGTTCAGCGCCATATTCACGCATTCGGCGGCGATGTCCGTAACGTAACGCTGTTTGGCGAGTCATCTGGCGCACGTAGCCTGTTATCGCTGTGCTGTTCGCCCCTGTCAGCCGGTTTGTTCCACAAGGGAATTGTGCAGAGTGCCTATAGTCTGCCAGACGTGACGCGTACCACGGCGCTTGAGAAAGGCGTGCAGGTGGCCAGACGTTTAGGTTTGCCCGCTGATGCCAGCATGGAACAGCTGCGCGCGCTGCCTGCTGAGGCCTTTTGGTCACTGGACAGCAGCTACGGGCTCGGTCCTGTTGCCATCGCGGGCGATGCGGTCCTTCCCGCGCCGGTACTGGAGACGTTTATGGCCGGACGTCAGCATCGTCTGCCGCTGATGGCCGGAAGCAACAGCGACGAAGCCAGCGTACTGGCGTATTTCGGTGTCGATGCCGCCACGGTGGTAGACCGGCTTCGTCGTCAAAACCGGTTCAGCTATCAGCTGTTGAAATGGATTTATCCGCTTGAGACGGATGCGTTGCTCGGACGTGCCGTGGCACGGGATATGACGTTTAGCCTGCTTCCCTGGCTGGTGATGCGGGCGCAGCAAAAAGTCGCTATGCCGGGCTGGCGCTATTGGTTTGATTACGTATCTGAACATTCGCGGGACCTTTTTCCGCACGGCACCTGGCACGGTAACGAAATCCCCTACGTCATGAATACGCTGCATAACCTGCCCGCTGTCAGCGACGATCGCCGCTTTACGGCCGCCGATTACGCGTTTGCGCAGCAGGTCAGTGACTACTGGTTTCTCTTTGCCCGCGACGTGGACACCAGCACGACGCAACTGGACGGGATCTTGCCCTGGCCTGCCTGGCAGGCGAATAATGACGTGACAATGTCACTCGGGTGCGAGGGAAAAGCGGGGCTCAGACTCATGCCGCGCTTTATGCGTCGGCGGCTGGCGCTGTTTCGTCTGATGATGTCGCGTATGGTTCGCCTATAGTGCTCCCTCAGCCCTCAGCCCTCAGCCCTCAGCCCTCGTGCCGGGTGCCATCCTGCGCGCCCTCCAGGCTGATTTTTGCTGGAACGATAATCTGTCGCGGAGGCACTGCACCAGCATAAAAAAGTTTAACAGCGCTGTTACATTTTCGGTCTTTCTGCCGA
The DNA here is from genome assembly GCF_024814475.1 of Pantoea sp. B623. Lineage (NCBI taxonomy): Bacteria > Pseudomonadati > Pseudomonadota > Gammaproteobacteria > Enterobacterales > Erwiniaceae > Pantoea > Pantoea sp. B623. The sequence continues at coordinate 125,390 of NZ_JANUXM010000004.1, forward strand.
TATATCCCATACGCCCGGTGTCACGGGTTAACGTTTAAGGGATTTCAGTATGGGTATGCTTAAAAATTTCACAATTCGCGCGGTAATGCTGACAATACTCGGGCTGTTTTGCCTGCTGTGGAGCGGAATCGGGCTGTTCAGTATTCATTCGCTCAATTCGTTGAGTGACGGCAACGATGTCGATCGCCATATCGTGGAGCAGATGACCGCGTTGAGTAAGGGCAACGATCAGTACTTTCGTATGATTACGCGCCTGTCGCGCGTCATGGAGAAAAAAGCGGCAGGCACAGCGCAAAACGATGAGGCTTTCGCGCCCGTACAGCAGGCACTGGACAGTATGTCTCAGCAACTGACCCTGTTCAAACAGCTCTCTCCCGGCCCAATGGATGCAGCCGTTGCCAATGACGTTATTGATAAATGGCAAAAACTGCTCGACCAGGGCGTGACGGTTCAGCTTCAGCGTGCCCGCCAGGATTCGCTGGACAGCTATCGCCAACAGGCAAATGACGTCACCCCTGCGCTGAGCCGTGCCTTTGGTGCCAGTACTGAAAACTTCAATAAAGTGGCAAGTGTCAAACTGGGTCAAACGCGGGTTGAAGTCGATCGCATGACCGCGATGACCAAAACCCTGATTTCAGTCACCGTGGTGATTGGCTTGCTGATTCTGCTGTTTACCGACCGTTATCTGGTAAAAATGTTGGTTAAGCCGCTGGAAAAAATTCGCGAACATTTTTCAGTCATCGCCAAAGGCGATCTCAGCAAGCCGGTTGAAGATATGGGCCGTAACTGCGTCGGCAAACTGGTGCCCTTACTGAGCGCCATGCAGGACAGCCTGCGCGAAGCCGTCAGTGCGATTCGTAGCGGCACGGAAAACATTTCACGCGGAGCCGCTGAGATTTCGATTGGGAATAACGATCTGTCTTCACGTACGGAAGAGCAGGCTGCCGCGCTTGAGCAAACCGCAGCCAGTATGGAACAACTGACGGCGACCGTGAAATTCAATGCGGAAAATGCGCGTCAGGCCAGTACCCTGACCGAAGCCGCAACGATCACGGCCAAACAGGGCGGTAGTCTTGTCGGTGAAGTGGTCACCACGATGAACGGAATCTCTGACAGTTCGAAGAAAATTGCAGAGATTACTAACGTCATCAACAGCATTGCGTTCCAGACCAATATCCTCGCGCTTAACGCCGCAGTAGAAGCCGCCCGCGCCGGGGAACAGGGCCGTGGCTTTGCCGTTGTGGCCAGTGAGGTCAGAAATCTGGCCCAGCGTAGTGCGGGTGCGGCAAAAGAGATCGCTGGCCTGATTGCGGATTCCGTTGAGCGCGTGGAAAAGGGGGCGCAACTGGTTAGCACGACCGGCGGCACCATGAGCGGTATTCTGAAATCGGTGCAGGATGTTGACGCGATCATGAAGCAAATCGCGGCCGCCTCAGAAGAACAAAGCAAAGGCATTTCGCAGGTTGGCACGGCGGTAACGGAAATGGACAGCGTAACCCAACAAAACGCCGCGCTGGTGGAAGAAGTCTCCGCCGCCGCCAGTGCGCTGGCGCTGCAGACGGAAGCCTTGCAGGCCTCTGTCGCACAGTTCCGCCTGTCCAGCGATGCGCCCCTGGCACCGACGTCAACGCGGAAGCCGCCCTCACAGCCGGCCAGCCCAACGACCTCATTCCAGCCTAAAGCCGCGTCGGCGGATAACGGCGATTGGGTAACTTTCTAAACCCGCATCTGACCACCGCCTTCATCGCGAAGGCGGTTTTTACTGCCTGTATCCCATCACTCCGCCGCCAGATAACACAGCTTCTCTGCCACCTGGTATGACTTCACAAAGGAGGTCACGGGCAGGAACTCAAAGCGCGAATGGAAGTTATGCGCGCCAGTAAAGAAGTTGGGTGTTAACAGACCTTTCGCCGACAAAGCCGCGCCATCGGTGCCGCCGCGCATGGGGATCACCTTAGGCGCAATATCCAGCGCTTGCAGGGCGGCGAAAATCAGATCAACCGCCCGACGATCTTCGCCCATCGCATTGCTGATATTGCTGTAAATATCGCGAAGGGTTAGCTCAACTTTGCCCGTGGGATAGCGCGCGGCGATGATATCTCTGACCGCCTGCAGCTGCTGTTTGCGTGCAGCAAAGCCTGCCAGATCAAAATCGCGAATCGAGGCGTTAAGCGTGGCAATGCTGGCGTTGGCCTGCATCTCGTTAAACCAGATATAGCCTTCGCGACCCTCGGTATGTTCCGGCGTCGCCTGCCGGTCGAAGTGGCTGATAAAATCGTGAGCCATCAGTAAGGGATTGACCAGCACGCCTTTGCCCGACATCGGATGCGCCGGCACACCGGTAAAGCGGATTTCCGCTGCGGCCGCGTTGAAGTTCTCATAAACGACTTCGCCCAGCTCGCAGCAATCAATCGTCCAGGCGAAATCCACATTAAAACGGGTTTCAAGATCCAGCGCTTTCGCGCCGCGCAGCCCGATCTCCTCATCCGGCACGAACGCCACCACGACGTCGCCGTGTTTGCCCTGCAAATTCTCCATCAGCGTCATGACGACGCTCACGGCCGCCTTGTTATCGGCGCCCAGCACGCTGGTGCCGTCGCTGAAAATAATCTGCTGGCCGATATAGGGCGCGATCTCCGGGTGCGCATCCCGACGTAACCAGATGTCCTGCTGTGGGTTCAGACAAAGGTCTTCACCCTGCCAGGTGAGGATCTGCGGGTGAATGTCAGGGGACAGCCCCACGTCAACCGTGTCGATATGGGTGATAAACCCCACGCGCGGCGCATCGGGGCAGTTTCCTCGTTTCAGCGCCGTTACCGTGGCATGTTCATCAATCACAACCTGCTCAAGGCCAAGGTCACGTAATTCGTCCGCCAGCAGCTGCGCCATCGCGTGCTGGCTGGGGGTGCTGGGTAAGGTGGTGGACTTTGCATCACTTTGGCTGCTTACCGCCAGGTAACGAAAAAAACGCGTAATGAGTTGCGCCTGAAGTTTGTCGGTCATTACTAATCCTTATTAGTTGACGTACTGCGGGGTTCGCTATGGTGGTGATTCATGCTATCTATCAAAGCGCTAAATCATTCATTTAGATATTCAGACTAACGGAAGTCAACAGAAAGCGAGGACAATAATGAGAAACAGGTTTACGACCCTGGCACTGCTTACTGCAGGTGTGGCTCTGGCGGGCGGCGTCCATGCAAAAACGCTGGTGTACTGCTCCGAAGGCTCCCCTGAAAATTTTAATCCGCAACTTTACACCTCGGGAACCAGCGTGGATGCCAGTGCTGTACCGGTATTCAATCGCCTGGTGGACTTCAAACCGGGCACGACCGAACTGATTCCCAGCCTGGCAGAACGTTGGGATATCAGCCCGGACGGCAAGGTTTATACCTTTTATCTTCGGCACAACGTCAAATTTCAGAGCAATAAGCAGTTTACGCCCAGCCGCGATTTCAACGCAGATGATGTGATCTTCTCGTTTATGCGGCAAATGGACAGCAAAAATCCCTATCATGCGGTCTCTGGTGGCAATTATTCCAACTTCGACAGCCTGCAGCTGGCGACGCTTATCACCCATATCGATCGCATCGACGATCACACCGTGCGCTTCACCCTGGCCCATCCGGAGTCACCGTTTTTGGCCGACCTGGCCTGGTACTTTGCCTCTGTCCATTCAGCGGAATACGCGGACAAGATGCTAAAGGCCGGCACGCCAGAGAAGGTGGATATGGACCCGATAGGCACCGGACCTTTCCAGCTAGTGCAGTATCAAAAAGATTCACGCATTCTCTATAAGGCGTTTCCTGACTACTGGCAGGGGAAAGCCAAACTGGATCGGCTGATTTTCAGCATCACGCCGGATGCCGCCGTGCGCTACGCCAAACTGGAAAAAAATGAGTGTCAGGTGATGCCATTCCCTAATCCGGCCGACCTGGACAAAATGCGACAGAACAAGGCGATCACGCTCAAACAGGCAGCAGGGCTGAATACCGGTTTTCTCGCATTCAACACCACTAAAGCGCCCACTGATAATGTGAAAGTCCGTCAGGCGCTGGCCATGGCGATAAACAAACCCGCCATTATTGAGGCCATTTTTAAAGGCACGGGCACGGTCGCCAAAAATATTCTTCCGCCTGGCGTCTGGAGCGCAGACAAGGATCTCAAAGACTACGATTACGATCCGGAAAAGGCTAAAGCCCTGCTGGCCGAAGCGGGTGTGAAACCGGGAACGGAAATCGCGCTGTGGGCGATGCCGGTTCAGCGCCCCTATAATCCGAATGCGCGCCGGATGGCGGAGATGATCCAGGCCGACTGGGCAAAAGTCGGCATCAAGGCCAACATCGTGAGTTATGAATGGGGCGAATACCTCAAACGCGTGCGCAACGGTGAACATCAGGCTGCCCTGATGGGCTGGACAACGGCGACGGGCGATCCGGATAACTTTTTCGGACCGCTCTATACCTGCACCGCGGCGAAAGGTGGTTCAAACTCATCAAAGTGGTGCTATCAGCCGTTTGAAACCCTGATCACCCAAGCCCGGGCCGAACCGGATCAGCGCAAACGGACTCAAATGTACCTGCAGGCGCAGCAGATCATGCATGACCAGATGCCCGCCGTCATGATTGCCCACTCCACCATTTATGAACCGATACGCACGACGGTCAGCGGTTATGAAGTGGATCCCTTCGGCAAGCATATTTTTTATCAGGTCGATATCAAGCCGTAATCCATGATGCGGCGGCTCACAGGGACGTGTGCCGCCTTGCCTGCAAAATGTCAGATATGTTGTACAGTTAAGAGTGTGTTTGGTGTTCAGAAGGGAAATAACATGGCGAACGGTTGGGCTTCAGAAGGGGCGGTTCAGGAACAGATCGACAGTACCGTTAACGACGGGATCGAACGCGTGCGCCAGTCGATCGGTCAGGGCGAAAGCGCCACGGAATGTGAACTGTGCGGCGAACCGATACCGGCGGCGCGCCGTCAGGCACTGAAAGGCGTGCGCTACTGTGTCACCTGTCAGGAAAAAATCGATAAGCAGCAAAAAGAAACCAGCCTTTACAACCGTCGCGGCAGTAAAGACAGCCAGCTTCGCTGACTTATGATCCCGGCATGGCCAGGCCGCTGCCGATGAACCAGGCGAGAAAACCGATGCCGGCCACGATGATAGCAATGGGGAACAACAGACCAATTCTCATGTTTATCCTGTGAGTCTATTCAGGGATTAAGCCAGCCGTAACACGGCGTGATGGTTCTTCAGCAACGTAAAGAGTTCAAACTGGGTCGCCTCATTTACCGCACGCCGTATCTCGCCTTTGGTGTAAATCATTGTGTGGATATGACCCAGTTGACGCCACACAACAATCGCCGAGGCCACAAGCGCGCAGGTATTCTCTGCCTGCACACATTCTACTGTGGCATGGCAGGCATCGTCTAAGTCATTGAGAAAAATTTTCACCTCATCAGTGGGCAAGATTGCCCGAATATCATCCAGCATGACCCGGCTGACGCTGCGTGACAAATAAAGAGTTAACCACTTCCTCGTCATTATGACACCTGACGTTAACGATTTTCTCCGTTATACGGGGTAAACATAGGTAATGGAAGTGTTGAGAATAGGGTAGTGATATTTAACGAACTTTTTTAGCTTATTAACGGCAGGCGAATTCCCAGACGTTTTTTACCTTAACGATGCGGCTTAAATAACCAATTTACACGTGCCAATTTTATACCGGCCAATACGCTGTCTCAGGTTACGACGTTAAAAACGCGGGGGGCGGTGCGTATTCCGTTATTTAATGTTTAGGGTTGTCTGTGACCTTAATTCACAGACTCGTGCTGGCTAATGTCGGGCAGGCTGGTGACGCGGCGTGATCGATGACGCAGATAACCGCCAACGCGCGGCGGCATTATCCCGGTGCCGGTAGCCGAGCGGCTGTTTTCACGCATTGTGTCTGTGAGGAATAAACCAGAGCAGGCTCCGTCATCACGAAGCCTGCTGTTGTCATCCGTTCGAACGCAGTTGCGGATAACGTTTGAAAATATAAATACACCATAACAGCGCCGCGAGTCCGATGATCGCTCCCACATTACCCACATCAGACAGGCTCATGTAAGCGCTGACCTGGCTGCCTAATAGCGCGCCCGCACCAATACCGATATTATAAATACCGGACATTAATGACATCGCGACGTCCGTCGCGTCTGAGGCTAAAGACAGCACGCGGATTTGCATCGCCAGGCCAATCATCATCATTGCCATTCCCCAGACCACGCACAGGGTAATGATTGCGCCGGGCCGGACTGCGGCGAAGATTAACAGTCCCATGCACAGCGTCACCAGCGCGATAGCGGCAATCAGCAACGCAGAGGGGAATTTTTTCCCCAGCGAACTGAATAACAGGCTACCAATAATGCCCGCCGAACCGAACAGCAGCAGCAGTAAGGTGGTGAACCCCTCGCTGGCATTGGCAACGAGCTGCATAAAAGGCTCAATATAGCTGTAGGCCGTATAGTGCGCGGTCACAATTAACGTCACCAGCAGGTACATCCCGACCAGCGCCGGTCGGCGGAACAGCAGGGGAACGCTGCTAAGCGAACCCGTGTGCTCGCTGGGCAACCGTGGCAGGATACGCGCCAGCATAATCATCAGCACCAGGGCGGACAGCCCGATCACGCCAAACGTTGTTCGCCAGCCCAGCGCCTGACCGACCACGCGTCCAATCGGCACGCCCAAAACCATTGCCAGCGCGGTGCCGGTTGCCAGCATGCTGAGTGCCTGGGTTTTTTTACCTGCGGGGGCAACACGAATTGCCAGCGATGCTGTAATTGACCAAAACACCGCATGGGACAACGCAATTCCCACACGGGATACGATCAGGGAGGTAAAACTCCACGCAAATGTAGAAAGCACATGACTGGCAATAAAGACGATAAACAGAACCGTTAACAGGAACCGGCGTTCAATATTCCGCGTCAGCAGCATCAAAGGCAGTGACAGTAAGGCCACCACCCAGGCATAGATCGTCAGCATAATGCCCACTTCAGACGTTTTCATCGAAAAGCCTGCGGCAATATCGGACAGTAAACCGACCGGCACAAATTCGGTGGTATTGAACACAAAAGCGGCGATGGCCAACAAGACCACGCGTAGCCAGGCCGTTTTACGGGAAACAGTTGTTAATGGCATGAGAAGTTAAATCAGTCTGTGCGTCAAAAAGGAGTCAGGGCGATCACCCCATGATAGTGACCTGCGTCACACTTTAGCGGTTATTGTGGAGGAATTACGCGCCGGGTGGAACCACCAGGCGCAGATTAAGATGAAATTTTTTTGCCCGATACGGCCGTATGGCGTTTACGGCTCGCGATGACGCTGTCCGGGCATCATCCGCAGCAGCGTATTGTCCTTCAGGGCGTAATGATGAAACAGCGCCGCCGCCACATGTAAGCCAATCAGCCAGTAGCCAAGTGGGGCCAGCATTTCGTGCCAGTCGGTCAGCATATCCGACAGATCAAAGTCAGGTTCGGCCGCCACCGGCATCGGTATACCAAATAACTGCCACTCGCGACCTTTCAGATAACGCGATGCCAGTCCCAGCACCGGAAGCGTGATGAAAAGCGCATAAATCAGCGTATGCGTCAGGTGAGCCAGCCCGGTTTGCCAGCGCGGCACCGGAGGAACAATGGCGGGACTACGATGACGGAGTTTCAGCAGTAATCGCGACAGCATCACCACCAGAATCGTCGCCCCGGCGCTGAAATGCGTCACCATCATCGCAAAGCGCTGCCAGGAACCCCGCTCGACATAGCCGCGTAACTCCATCGTGGCATAGGCAATGATGAGCAGCAGAACAGTAAGCCAGTGAAGCGCAATTTGAGACGATGCGAATTTATTACGCATGGTAGAGCCCTGTATGAAAGTAAGGGTTCTAAGATAACGGAAAAAAATGAAAAAGCTTAACGAAATGACGACTCTGTGGGATGACAGACCAACCGCAGACAGCAGACTCGGGGGCAGAGAAGGCGAGGATAACCGGCACACGGGCTGAGCTGAGAATGGCGGCCAGCAACCGCCATACTGACGTCAAACGGGCGTTGCGTAATCAGAAATCCACGCCGTGCTTAAGCGCCACACTGTCCTGAGTGTGCACATTTTTACCCGGGACAACCGGGCAACACGCATCGCACCCTAATGAACCGGGATAGTACTTACGGGCCTGCTGAATGGCTGCGGTTGCGGAATAAAATGTGCCGAGAAACAGCCGACCTTCCAAATCCGGAAGATATTTACAGCCGCTTGCATGAACCACGTGATTATCGTTGTAGCCTGATTGTTTGTTGACGTAATAGTATCGCGCCATTAGGTCTCCCCCTTGCTGTGAATTCAAAGATGACATTAATCTTTGGGATCAAACCGATTATAGCGGGGAAACGCGTGCTTTAGGCAATCATACTGATAATACGGACAATTCTTGTACGGGCCGCATTCCGGGCAGTCAAACACCCGGAATATTCATTAAGTTTTGCTAGAGTTTGCGGCGGTGCAGCTGCCAGGCAACCCACAACGCTAACAGCAGTAAAGCGGAGATAAACAGTGTCAGGCCGCCCCAGCCAAACTGATGCCAGAAAAAGCCGCCAGCCGTACCCGCCACGCTTGAGCCGACGTAATAGCTGAACAGATAGAGCGAAGAAGCCTGACCTTTTGCCCGACGAGCGCGTGGGCCAATCCAGCCGCTCGCCACGGAGTGCGCAGCGAAAAATCCTGCCGTAAACAGCATCATACCAATGAAGATCAGCACGATACCGTTAAATGCCGTCAGCAGTAACCCCATCAGCATAATAAAGGTCGAGCCAAACATAACCGGGCCGCGCCCAAACCGGCTGGTTAACGCGCCGGCTTTCGGGGAACTCCATGACCCGGTCAGATAAACCACCGACAGCAAGCCCACCACAGCCTGACTTAAATGCCACGGCGCGCCCAACAGGCGATAGCCAATATAGTTGAACAGCGTCACAAAGGCGCCCATCAGCAGCAGGCCTTCGGCAAACAGCAGCGGCAATCCCGCATCGCGCCAGTGCAGACGGAAGTTAATGGTCAGATGGCGCGGGCGCAGCGAGGCCGGACGGAAATGGCGCGATTCCGGTAAGATTTTCCAGAACATCAGGGCAGCGGCGAGGGCAAAACAGCCAATGGCCGCAATGGCTATGCGCCATGAAAAGAAGTCAGTTAATACACCGCTTATCAGGCGGCCGCTCATGCCGCCAATCGAGTTTCCGCTGATGTACAGCCCCATCGAAAAGGCCACCACGCTGGGATGAATCTCTTCACTCAGATAGGTCATGCCCACCGCGGCCACACCGCTCAGCGATAAGCCGATCAAGCCCCGCATCAGTAAAATGCCGTGCCAGCTGGTCATAGTGGCAGAGAGCAGGGTACAGATTGCGGCCAGCATGAGCGCCGTTACCATCACGGACTTCCGTCCTATGGCATCTGACAGCGGGCCTGTCACCAGTAATCCCAGGGCCATCATGGCGGTGGAAATGGAAAGCGAAATACTGCTCGCGGCGGGAGAAATGCCAAACTGTGCAGAGAGCACCGGCAGAATAGGCTGCACGCAATACAGCAGGGCAAAGGTGGCCAGCCCGGCAGAAAACAAGGCGAGCGTGACGCGCATAAAAGGCCGGGTGCCGCGCACAATCCAGTCAGACGCGGAAGCCTCAGACTGCGCAGGCATATCGCTGTCCAGCGGCACCGCAGGTGAAGAGCGATTCACAGGGGATCCTTATGAGTAAAAACAGAGTGTTACTGTAGAAAAGGTCTATTAGGTTGTCTAATATATTAATCATCTTAAATAAGACGTTTAACCTATGAATATTGAACTGCGTCACCTGCGCTATTTTATTGCCGTTGCGGAAGAGCTGCATTTTGGTCGCGCAGCCCAGCGCTTACACATCTCCCAGCCGCCGTTGAGTCAGCAAATCATGCAGCTTGAAGCGGAAACCGGCGCGCAGCTGTTTAACCGCACCAACCGTAGCGTGCAGCTTACGCCGGCCGGCGCGCAGTTTTTACAGGATGCGCGGGCAATCCTGTTACAGGTCGAGCAGGCAACCCAGCGCGCCGCGCGTCTGCATCGCGGTGAAGAAGGAGAGCTGCGCATTGGATTTACCTCCTCTGCGGCTTTTATTGGCGTGATGTCAGATGCGCTTTATGTGTTTCGCCAGCGCTGGCCCAACGTACATGTTCAGATGCAGGAAATTAACACCCGTCAGCAGCTGGCTCCGCTGCATGAGGGCAAGCTGGACCTCGGCGTCATGCGCAACACGCCGCTCCCCGCCGATTTGCATCATCAGCTTTTGCTGCGCGAGCCATTGTGCGCCGTGGTGCATAAAGCCCATCCGCTGGCGACGGCAGGGCGGATCACCTTGCAGGCGCTGGCGCGGGAACCCTTTGTGTTTTTTGATCCTCAGGTGGGAACGGCACTGTACAGCGAAATCCTGGATTTGCTTCAGCGCTATCAGATCCGGCCCTACATTACCCAGGAAGTGGGCGAGGCCATGACTATTCTCGGACTGGTCGCGACCGGGCTGGGTGTATCTATCTTGCCTGCCTCCTTCAGCCACGCGCGTCTGGCGAACGTAGTGTGGTTACCGCTGGAGGAGCCTGATGCGCAGTCGGAGATGTGGCTGGTCTGGTCGGGCGAACGCGAAATGAGTGCGCAGATGGCGCATATGATGGCGTTACTGCGCCGTGAGTGACAATTTATCCGCCTAAGCCAGAAAAATTATGTGTGTTAAATCACATATCTAAGCAAATATTTGCCGCAAAAAGTGAATCTGCCGCACCATAGCGGATATTTATTTAGAAGCGCGAAAATAACCGGAGCAGGGTGTGAGTTCGGACAGTCAACCTGGCCATATTGACCAAATTAAACAAATTAATGCTGGCGTCGTTTACCGGTTAATCGATCAGCATGGGCCAGTCTCGCGTATTGAACTGTCCAAACGGGCCCAGCTGGCGCCTGCCAGTATTACCAAAATCGTGCGGGAAATGCTGGATGCCCACCTGGTTCAGGAAACCGAGTTTCAGGAGCCAGGCGCTCGCGGCCGTCCGGCGATTGGTTTAATCCTTGATACGGACGCCTGGCACTATCTGGCGATTCGTCTGCACCGTGGCATATTGACGCTGACCTTGCGTGACCTCAGCAGCAGGGCGCTGGTCGAAGACAACCTGCCGCTCATTGATGACGCCACGGAGCCGCTGCTGACGCGGTTGACCGACCATGTTGACGCGTTTTTTATCCGTCATCAGAAACGGCTGGAAAGGCTGACCGCTATTGCCATCACCCTACCAGGGCTGATTAATGCCGCATCCGGTGTGGTGCACCGTCTACCCGGCTATACCTGCCATGATATGCCGTTGGGCAGCACCCTGGCGGCGCGGACCGGCCTGCCGGTATTTATCCAGCACGATATCTCCGCCTGGACGCTTGCCGAGTCGCTGTTTGGTGCGTCACGCGGTGCGCAGGACGTGATTCAGATTGTGATCGACGAAACGGTAGGGGCTGGCGTGATCACTGGTGGTCAGCTGTTGCACAAAAGCGGACGCGCGCTGGTGGAAGTCGGCCACACCCAGGTCGATCCTTACGGCCAGCAATGCTACTGCGGCAATCACGGCTGTCTTGAAACAGTCGCCAGTACCGGCAGCCTGCTGGCGCTGATTGCGCACCGACTTCCGGGTCAGCCCGACAGCCTGTTACACCATCAGCCCTTAACGCTTTCTGCCATTTGTGAGGCAGCACAGAGCGGCGACAGGCTGGCGCGGGATGCCATCGCGACAGTGGGGCATCATGTTGGCAGGATCCTTGGCATGATGGTCAATATCTTTAATCCTCAACAAATTCTTATCGGTTCGCCGCTAAATCAGGCGGCAGATGTTCTCTTTCCGGCAGTACAAAATACCATTCACCAGCAGTCTTTACCTGCATACAGCGCAGTGATTCAGCTTGCACCCACTGAATTTACTGAGCCAGGTACGCTGGGTGCCGCCGCGTTGATCAAGGATTCGCTTTACAGCGGCTACCTGTTAATTAAGTTACTGCAAGGTTAAGCAACACTAACCTTGCGCTAACGCAATCTGCTCCCCCTTTTCCTTCCTTAGAATGATCATTCGCATGAAAGCCGAATCGTCAGTGAGCTGACACCGCTTGTGAAGGAGAAGTAGAGTGAAAACGCTATTTATTACCGGAACCGATACCGAAGTGGGGAAAACCGTGGTCGCACGCGCCCTGCTGCAAAGTTTTACCCAGGCGAACGAGCGGGCTGCGGGCTACAAACCTGTTGCCCGCTGGGGCGTCAAAACAGAAGAGGGCCTGAGAAACAAGGATGGGTTGTTTTTGCAGAGCGCCTCTTCCCTTGCGCTGCCTTATCAGGCAGTGAATCCGGTCATTTTTGAGAAAGAAGAAATCTGCGGCTATCCGCCCAATAAGGTCGATTATGCGAAAATCACGCAGGGGCTTCAGCATCTCAATCAGCTTGCCGATCGCGTGGTGGTCGAGGGCACCGGGGGCTGGCGCAGCCTGATGAACGATGCCCAGCCGCTGTCGGCCTGGGTGATCGAGCAGCAACTGCCCGTCATCTTAGTGGTCGGGATTAAGTTAGGTTGTATCAGCCATGCGCTACTGACCGCTCAGGCGATCCAGGCCGACGGATTGCCGCTGGCCGGATGGGTGGCTAATCGTATTAATCCGGGGCTGGCGCACTATGCCGATATCATTTCCGTCCTGCGTGAACAGATTACGGCACCGCTTCTCGGTGAGTTGCCTTACTTGCCCCGCGCAGAGCAGCGCGATCTGTCCCGTTATCTGGATATCTCCCTGCTGAATAGCGATAACCTGCACTACGCCCGGACAAAAACAGCCTGAGAGAACCAGAGCAGGATGGCGCCACGCGCGCGACGGTGCCATTCATCAGAGATAACTGACCAACAGTGATACGGAATGAGAGGCAGGATTAAGTGGGCCGCAACCAACGTGCGGCCCTGATTCATTATGGATTCAGGCGGCGACGGGTGCGCCCGGAGCTGAGATAATCAGCAATGTAGTCCTGGGAAATCTCGCCACTGTAACGGCCATCTTCGTCCACAATCGGCATCCAGACGGTGTTGTGTTCATAGAGTTTCGACAGAACCACACGCAGGTTCTCTTCTGCTTTACCGGTCACTTTAAACGTATGCAGCATCTCTTCACAGCGCCCACTCGCGTGACGCGCCTCACGGCGTTTTACAAATCCTAACGGCTTGCCGTCGTCGTCAACCACGGTGATGGAACGCATGTCGTTTTCGTCCATGGTGCCAAAAGCCTCCGGTAACGGCGTCGAGCGTTTTACCGTGATGGTGGGCTGTTGGTCGGTCACGTCGCCTGCCTGTACCAGCAGCAGACGTTTCAACGTACGGTCCTGGCCAACAAAGGAGCCGACAAAATCGTTAGCCGGCGTCGCCAGCAACTCATCGGGGCTGGCGCACTGGACAATTTTGCCCTGGCCGAAGACCGCGATGCGGTCGCCAAGTTTGAGTGCTTCATCAATGTCGTGGCTGACCAGCATCACCGTTTTCTTTAACTGACGCTGCATATCCAGAAACTCATTCTGAATAACTTCCCGGTTAATTGGGTCAACCGCGCCGAAAGGCTCATCCATCAGCAGTACCGGCGGATCAGCCGCCAGCGCGCGAATCACCCCAATGCGCTGCTGTTGTCCACCGGACATTTCACGCGGGTAGCGATGCAGAAACTTATTCGGATCCAACGCCACCATGCTCATTAACTCCGTTGCCCGCTCGCGGCACTGCTTTTTATCCCAGCCCAGCATGCGTGGCACCACGGTGATGTTCTCTTCAATCGTCATATTGGGGAACAGACCAATTTGCTGGATCACGTAACCAATATTGCGACGCAGGGTGGTGGTATCCTGAGTGCTGGTGTCTTCCCCGTTGATGAGAATCCGCCCGCTGGTAGAGGGAATTAAGCGGTTAATCATTTTCAGCGTGGTGGTTTTGCCACAGCCCGAAGGCCCAAGCAGCACGCACATCTCGCCAGCAGGAACCTCAAGACTCACATTGTCCACCGCTTTCATCAGCGTGCCGTTTTTCTGGCTGAAGGTTTTCGTCAGATTTTCAAGTTTTATCATTATCGAATTCCCTTAGGAGTCAGCGCCAGCTGCAAACGGTGCAGCAGCCAGTCAAGAACAATCGCCAGCAGGCAAATCATCAGCGCCCCGGCAATCAGCATACGAATATCACTGCCGCTAATGCCATCCAGCAGCAGCATGCCCAGCCCGCCAGCACCAATCACCGCCGCGATAGCCATTACGCCAACGTTCATGACCACGGCGGTGCGAATACCACCAAAAATCACCGGAAGCGCCATCGGGATCTCAACCCAACGCAGGCGCTGCCAGAACGTCATGCCAATGCCACGACCCGCTTCACGCAGGCCGTCCGGCAGATTTTCCAATGCGGTATGCGTGTTGCGCACAATCGGCAGTAATGAATACAGGAAGACCGCCGTGATAGCCGGTAGCGCACCAATCCCTTTCCCAATCAGCGAGAAAAGCGGAATCATCAGGCCAAACAACGCAATCGTCGGGATGGTCATTACAACGGTGGCAATGCCGAGCACCGGCGTGGCCAGCCATTTAAAGCGCACAATTAAAATTCCAAGGGGTACGCCAATAACAATCGCGCATCCTACTGCAACCAGCACCAGCCAGGTATGTTGCCAGGTCAGCGTGAGCAGGTTATTCCAGTTATCAATGATGTAATGAAGGGTATCCACGATGCCTCCTTACAGCATGTTTTTGGATTGAAGGAAATCGCGCGCCACCTGTTCAGGCGACTGGTGATCGATGTCCACGCGCTTGTTCATCTCGGTAATGGCCTCATCGGTGATCAGCGGGGAAAGCTGATTCAGGGCGGCTTCAAGACCGGGATGGCTCGCCAGCACGTCTTGTCGCACAACCGGCGTCACGTTGTAGCTGGGGAAAAAGTGTTTATCGTCTTCCAGTACCTTGAGATCGAAACCTTTCACGCGCCCGTCCGTGGTGTAGATCAGGCCGGCATCCACAAAACCATCGCGCACGGCGTTATAGACCAGCCCCGGATCCATCTGGCGAATCTGTGGCCTGTCGAGCGTCAGGTTGTAGGTCTTCTGCAGTGGCTTCATGCCGTCTGAACGGCCATAAAACTCCAGGTCCAGCCCGAGTCGCCAGTTATGTTTCGGATCTGTTTTACGCACCTGATCCATTTTGGCCACCAGTTGCGACAGCGTCGAAATACCTTCTTTTTCCGCGCGCGCGCGCTGCATGGCAAAGGCATAGGTGTTATTCATCGGGGCGGGATTGAGCCAGATAAGACCCAGTTTGCCGTCCAAATTTTTCACGGTTTTATAGGCGTCCTCGGAGGACATCGGTTTATTAATATGGTTAAAGATGATCAGTGAGGTACCGGTATATTCCCAGGTCATGTCGATCTGCTTGTTAATCATGGCATTACGACTGATGGTGGTGGCGATGTTGCGTTTCGGGATGACCTCAAAGCCTTTCTTTTGGAGCCACATAACCGTCATGGCTGAAAGAATATGTTGCTCGGTAAAGCTTTTTGTCGCGAGCACCAGCGGCGTGGCCGCCTGTACGCTTTGGCTGAGTGCCATTGAGGCCACCAGTGCCAGGGTAGAGCTCTTAATCCAGCGCGTTAGCATTACAAACCCCTTATCGTTATGCCGCAGCGTGCGGACTAAGGTAGCGCCCTAATGACGCCAGTAGCATATCCAGCACCAGTGCAACCAGCGCCGTAGCAACGGCACCCAGGATAAGCACAGGGAAGTCATTAAGATAAATGCCGGGGAAAATCAGTTCGCCAAAGCTGCTGGCGCCAATCAGGAAGGCGAGCGGGGCGGTGCCCACGTTAATGGCGGTGGCAATGCGCACGCCCGCAAGAATAACCGGCAGGGCGTTAGGAATCTCAACCTGACGTAAGCGCTGCCATTTGGTCATGCCGATGCCGTTCGCGGCTTCGATCAACGAAGGCGGTACGGCGCTGAGTCCGGAGTAGGTGTTACGGACGACAGGCAACAGTGATGCCAGAAACAGCGCGACCAGGGCGGGCTTATCACCAATGCCAATGACAACCATCGCCAGCGCCAGAACGGCAAGAGGAGGCAGCGTATTGCCGACGTTAAAGATTTGCATGACATATTCCGCCCAGCGCCGGGCAAAAGGGCGGCTGAGTAGAATACCGCTGGGTATACCGACCAGCAGGGCGAACAGCATCGACCAAAACACCAGAAACAGGTGCTGCTGTCCAAGGTAAATCAGATCGTCTTTGCGGGCGACCAGCGTATCCCAGCCAAGCCCCCATACCAGCGCACCTGCCACTGCGACCACAGCCAGCAGTGCCAGACCGGCACGCCTGGCCAGTGAAGCGTTATGCATACGGTTTCTCCCTGTTTACGGATCTGTTGTCATAGCTACCTAAACCAGCATGACAAAAGTGGCTATCGTCAGCGCCCCTTCCAAAACCATGCCGGTCGCTAAATGCGGCAAACCGCAGTGAATTTCTGCGTAATTTCACCAAGTGCGGAAAATAGCGCTTTATTTCTATAGCAGCGGTAAGCGGAGCGCGCCAGCTTTTATCGGAAAAATCAGGAAGATAGCATGAGCCAAAAAACGCCTCAGCCCTTACAGCAACAGGTTTCAGAGTGAAACGACCTGAAAAGGCCTTTTTTAAGTGACAGTGTCACAATTTGGATTGAATCGGTTCCCGTCTGGTGAAATATGCGCTAGCCTTAGGGAACAAAAAAGGGAGCATCATGACCAACAGCACCTCCGCACCACGCCGTCGCCACTGGATTCTCTTTGCCTGTATGCTTGCCATGTTTATGGCTGCTATTGAAGTCACGATTGTGGCGACCGCAATGCCCACCATTGTGGCCGATCTCGGCGGTTTTTCGCAGTTTGGCTGGGTTTTCTCTGTCTATCTCCTTACCCAGGCGGTGAGCGTGCCGCTCTATGGCAGGCTGGCGGACCTGTGGGGCCGCAAAAAAATGCTGTTTCTGGGCATCGCGATCTTCCTTACCGGGTCGGTGCTCTGCGGTTTCGCCCACACGATGCTCTGGCTGATTGTCTTCCGGGCATTTCAGGGGCTAGGGGCGGGCGCGATCATGCCGCTGAGCTCCACCATCGTGGCAGACATCTATTCCCCCCGGGAACGCGCCAGCGTGCAGGGCTGGTTGTCCAGCGTCTGGGGCGTTGCGGCGATTGTCGGTCCGCTGTCCGGTGCCTGGCTGGTCCAGCACTTTAGCTGGTCCGTCATCTTCTGGGTCAACGTACCGATCGGCATCGTCAGCATGCTGATGCTGGCAGCCTTGCTGCCTGCCTATACGCAGACACAACCCTCCCAGTCTTTGAATCTGACCGGGAGCGGCTGGCTCACGCTGTGTATCAGCGCCGTTCTGATTGCGCTGCTGCAGGCGGAACAGCTTGGCTACTGGCTGCTGCTGTTCTTAGCCATTGGCCTGGTGGCTGGCTGGCAGTTAACCCGTCATGAGCAGCGCACCCGCTCGCCGCTGTTCCCGCTCAGCCTGTGGAAAAGCCCACTGATTATCGCGGGCAATCTCGGCAACTTCATCATTGGTGCAACCATGATGGGCGTCAGCGCTTTTCTACCGACCTGGATTCAGGGCGTAACCGGCGGATCGCCGCTTCAGGCCGGAACTGCGCTGGCCATGATGTCTGTTGGCTGGCCGCTGGCCAGTACGCTAAGTGGCCGTCTGATGCTGTTGAACTCCTACCGTTTTACCGCGCAGCTGGGCGCACTGTTATTAATCGGCGGCAGCGCCTTGCTACTGCTGTTGCACACAGAAAGCACGCTGTTCCAGGCGGGATTCACCGCCTTTGTCATCGGAACCGGCATGGGAATGACCAGCACGACATTTCTGGTATCTGTCCAGAATCATGCCGACTTTAACGTGCAAGGCATTTGTACAGCGTCGGTCATGTTTAGCCGTATGATTGGATCGGCGCTGGGGACAGCGGTGATGGGCGCGGTGCTTAACCTGAACCTGCAATGGCGGTTGCCCCATGCGCAGGATCCGGTTCAGCAAATCATGTCGCAGGAAACGCGCGACCGCCTGGCACCGGACGTGCTTCAGCCAATGCTGCAGGCAATAGCCGCATCGCTACATTGGGTCTTTATTGTGGCACTGGTCATTGCGTTCCTCACCCTGTGGGTGGCGTGGAAGATGCCGCGTCAGCAGCCGCAACAAACGGAATAGTGCGCTGAAACCTCAGGCGTGATGGTCAGAGAAGGGCCAGCAAAAGGCAGGAAAAGGCAGGAAAAGGCAGGAAAAGGCAGGAAAAGACAGGGCGACATCATCGTCGCCCTGAACATTATTGTGTAGCGGAGTCTTGTGAGCTGCCTGCGCTGTCGGGCACGGAGGCGCCCTCATCACGGCCCAGCTTTTTATAAACAATTTTCTGTGTGTCGTTATCGCAATGGCCGACGACCTGACCGCCAGCCTGATCAACCTGATCGTTGGCGACCACATCCAGGCTAAAGCCTGATTCAGGCACGCCGTTTTGAATGATTTTCTGGCTGATATCCGCTTTTACAGATTCGCAGGATGCCTGAGCCAGCAGGGGGAAGGCTAAAAACGTCGCTGTCAGTAATGCACTCTTGATCTTCATAACCCTTTCCTTTTGTCATGCGTCAGTCATTACTATAGCCGAAATTTACGGCAATACCGGGCGGCCCGTGCGGCGGTCTAAGCAGCGCAGCGTATTGGGTTCCCAATAGGCATTCAGATTAGCGCTCTGTTCACATTTGTCGCGCGTGTCGAATGCGCGATCGGCTTTATCGAATTCTTTCTCAACCCGGCTGTTCACTTTGTTGCGCAGCATGTGCGTATCATTCCACTGCTCTTTACTCTGACGTGCCGCTTCGTTGCTCAATGCGCTGCTGCCGTTTTCAATAATCACGTGTTCGGTGTTCGCACTGACACGCATCGCGGTGGCAGAAAGCAGGGCCACCATCAGAACCGGAACCAATTTTTTCATCGTAATATCCTTCGGTTAACACTGTTTTACTCTTGGGTAAAACTATTGCATCAAATGAGAATAGTATACCATTGCCGATTACTTGCTCACCAGTTGTGTGCATGTTGTTTACCTGTCAGAGAGATTATTGTGCTGCTTAAAACCACGCTGCTGTTTTTTATCACCGCGCTGGCGGAAATCATCGGCTGTTTTCTGCCGTGGCTGTGGCTAAAGAAGGGGGCGTCCATGTGGCTGTTGTTGCCTGCCGCATTGAGCCTCGGGTTATTTGTCTGGTTGCTGACCTTACATCCTGCGGCCAGCGGCCGGGTTTACGCGGCGTACGGCGGCGTCTATGTGCTGACGGCCATGCTTTGGCTGCGCGTGGTCGAAGGTGTCAAGCTGAGCGCATGGGACTGGAGTGGTGCGCTGATTGCGCTGAGCGGCATGCTGATTATCGTAGCGGGATGGGGCAAAGCGTAAAAGCCAGCCTTTGCGGCTGGCTTATCGGTCAGGGTTTATGCACTTTCAACCCTGCCAGCGTCTGGCTGACAGGCATCATCTCAAGCGTATTGATGTTGACGTGTTTCGGCAGCGTGGCCACCCAGTAAACGGCTTCGGTAACGTCTTCAGGCGTCAGGGCCGTGGCGCCCTCGTAGACCTGTTCGGCCTTGCCATCGTCCCCTTTAAAGCGCACGTTAGAAAACTCCGTGCCGCCGACCAGGCCCGGCTCAATATCGGTCACACGCAGGGCCGTACCGTGTAAATCGGTGCGTAAGTTAAGGCTGAACTGGCGCACAAAGGCTTTGGTGGCGCCATAAACGTTGCCCCCGGCATAAGGCCAGCTGCCGGCAATCGAACCAATGTTGATAATGTGACCGACGTTACGCTCTACCATGGCAGGCAAAACCGCGCGCGTCATATAGACCAGCCCTTTGGTATTGGTGTCGATCATATTTTCCCAGTCGTTCACATCTGCCCGGTGCGCGGGTTCGATGCCCAACGCCAGACCGGCGTTATTCACCAGGACATCAATATTGCGCCACTCGGCAGGCAGCTGTGTGATAGCCTCTTCAATCGATGCCCGGTTACGCACATCTAACTGTACGGTATACAGATTCTCACCCAACTCCGTTTTCAGCGCCTTCAGGCGTTCAGCACGACGTCCACTGGCAATCACCTTGTGACCTGTTTCGATGAATCGGCGGGTAATGCTTTGGCCAAAACCGGCTGTGGCTCCCGTAACAAAAATAATCATCTCACTTTTCCCTCTTCCAGTTTCGTGATGTCTCCTCACCTTATCACGGCATTTTAGCCTGTGTCCGCTGAATTCCGTGGGGAGGCGCTTTTGCGCGCTTTTAGCGCACGCTGCCCCGAAATCGTGCAGAGAACAGGGCAGCAAGGTAACGTGGCAGGGGGCATTTTTACTGGCAACCGATTGCGTTAGATGAGCAACCGATTGCGTGGCGATTTTATCGGCGAAAGCGTTGCGCAACAGGATTATTGACATAAGTTGATGATAATAAAGTAATTTATCAGTCGCTAATCTGGCATGCGTCTTGCAGAGTGTTTAAAGAGAGTACGAGATGAACAGGGCGACAACATCAGGCGCCCGGTAAGAGGAAACGATATGTCTACATGCCAGGACACGGCGATTCGTGCCAGTTTTTTTGATTTTGCCGCGGTGGCGAACGAGCCTGAGGCTATTCTGTCTCAGGCGCGTTATATCGAAGATGGTCTGCTCATTCTGCGAGAGGGCCGCGTAGTCGGTTTGCACCCCTGGTGTGATGTCAGCAGCAGTCAGGCAGCAGAGCGCGTTATCGATCTGCGCGGTAAGCTGATCCTGCCGGGTTTTGTCGACTGCCACATTCATTACCCGCAAACAGAAATGATCGGCGCCTATGGTGAGCAGCTTCTCGAATGGCTGAATCAGTATACGTTTCCGGTTGAGAGGCAGTACCGCTGTGCCGAGCATGCCGCGCAAATGTCAGCGTTTTTTCTCCATCAGCTACTGGCTAACGGCACCACCAGTGCGTTGGTTTTTGGCACGGTGCATCCGCAGTCGGTAGAGGCGCTTTTTAGCGCGGCCGAAGCGCTTGAGATGCGCATCATCGCCGGTAAAGTCATGATGGATCGCAATGCGCCTGATTACCTCACCGAAACGCCGGAGGAAAGCTATCAACATTCCCGCGATCTGATTGAGCGCTGGCACGGCCGCGGCCGACTGAGCTATGCCCTGACGCCGCGTTTTGCGCCCACCTCGTCACCCGACCTGTTAAAGAAAGTGCAGGCGCTGCGCACGGCTTACCCGGATGTCTGGCTCCACACACACCTCAGCGAAAACCCACAGGAAGTTGCCTGGGTCAACGCGCTGTTTCCCGAACGCAATGGCTATCTGGACGTTTACCACCACTATCAGCTGACCGGCCGGCGAAGCGTCTTTGCACACTGCCTGCATCTGGAAAATCATGAATGGCAGTGTCTGCACGATACGGATTCCGCCATTGCCTTTTGCCCGACCTCAAACCTGTTTTTGGGGAGCGGCCTGTTTAATATCAAGCGCAGCTGGCAGCAGGGCATCAAAGTGGGCATCGGCACCGATGTTGGCGCCGGAACCACCTTTAATATGCTGCAAACGCTGGGCGAGGCTTACAAGGTCGGCCAGTTACAGCAATACAGGCTGAGTGCTGCAGAAGCCTTTTACCATGCCACGCTGGGCGGGGCCCGTGCGCTGGATCTTGACCAGCACATCGGTAATTTTGCACCAGGTAAAGAAGCTGACTTTGTCGTGCTGGATCCCGCCGTATCGGCGCTGCAAAAGCTGCGTATGGGGAACTGCAAGGATATCTGGGAAAAACTGTTCGTCTTGATGACGCTGGGTGATGACAGAAACATCGTAGAGACGTGGGTTAACGGCCGACCGGTCTGGCAATCCACCACAAAGGAGAATGCCGCATGATTCAGTTTCTGCTTAACGACCAGCTCGTCACAGAAGAACGTATCGATCCCAATCTGACGGTACTCTCTTATCTGCGCACGCATCAGCGTCGCTGTGGCACCAAGGAGGGCTGTGCGTCCGGCGACTGCGGTGCCTGCAGCGTCACACTGGGGAGCGTGGTGGACGGCAGGTTGCACTATCAGACCGTTAACAGCTGCCTGATGCTGGTCAGTGGATTACAGGGCAGGCAGCTCATCACCGTCGAAGATTTACGTGAGGTGAAAACCCTGCATCCGGCTCAGCAGGCGATGGTGGACTGTCATGGCTCGCAGTGTGGCTTCTGCACGCCGGGCTTTGTGATGTCATTGTTCAGTCTGCAAAAAAATCACAGCGACTGGGACCGGCAGCAGGCAGAGCATGCGCTGGCCGGCAACCTGTGTCGCTGCACCGGTTATCGTTCCATTATGGCGGCGGCCGAACAGTTGGTGACGCGGGCACAGCCGGACAGCTTTGATCGCTGTGAGCAGGGCGTGGTTGAGCGCCTGCGCGCGCTGGAGAATCAGGAGGTCCGGGTAATTCAGGACAAAGGCCGTCACTGTTACCTTCCCACCACCGTCGCGCAGCTCGCTGCACTCTGTGTCGCGCACCCCGATGCCGCGTTACTGGCGGGCGGCACGGACCTGAGCCTGCTGATTACCCAACGCTACCAGGGCATTCCAGTGATGATTGCGCTGGGGCAGGTGGATGCACTGAAACACTGTTATGAGGACGACGCATCCTATCACTTAGGCGCCGCCGCCTCGCTCGACCAGATCGCAGCGTTTATGGCGACGCGCATTCCGGGAGTGACGGAGATGCTGACGCGTTTTGCCTCGCTGCAAATTCGCCAGCTTGGCACACTGGGCGGTAACCTTGCTAATGCTTCCCCGATTGGCGATGCATCGCCAACGCTGCTGGCATTAAACGCCTCTCTGCTGCTGCAGAAGGGCGACACGCAACGCACTTTGCCACTCAGCGCGTTTTTTACCGGCTACCGGCAGACCGTGCTGCAACCCGGTGAGTTTATCCATACCATTATTATTCCAAAAGTGACGGTGTCACCTGATTTTGTTGCCTGGAAGGTCTCGAAACGGCTGGATGACGACATTTCAGCCGTGTTTGCCGCTTTCAATATCCAAACCGATAGCGGCATTGTGACAGCGGCACACATTGCCTTTGGCGGGATGGCGGCAACGCCGGTGCGCGCCACAGGCTGTGAGCAGGCCATGATTGGATCGGCCTTAACCGCACAAACGATAGCCACGGCCTGTCAGGCGCTGGAAGAGACCTTTGAGCCGCTCAGCGACTTTCGCGCCAGCGCCGGTTATCGCCTGCAGGTGGCGAGCAACCTGCTGCGCCGTTACTTTTACCGTCTCAACGGATTGTCCCTGACTGAGGTAAGCCGCTATGTCCCATAATCGTCCGGCTCTGCCCGATTCAGCATTACCCATTGCTCATGCGCGCGACATCAGCAGCGGCGTGGGGCGCAGCAATAAGCATGAAAGCGCCGATAAACACGTGTCCGGCGAGGCGATATATATCGATGACAAAGCGGAGCAGCCCGGTCTGCTGCATCTCTGTCCTCGCCTGAGCGATCATGCCCATGCCCGTATCACTCACGTTGATGTCCAGCCGTGCTACGACGTCCCCGGCGTCGTCCGCGTCCTCACCTGGCAGGACGTGCCCGGCGTCAACGATGTCGGCCCGCTGCAGCCCGGCGACCCGCTGCTGGCTCAGGACTGCGTCGAATATGTTGGGCAAATTATTATTGCCGTGCTCGCCGACTCGCCGGATGCGGCCCGACAGGGCGCGATGGCGGCGGTGATCGAGTATGAGGTATTGCCCGCGCTGCTGGATGTAGAACAGGCACTGTTGCAGGGCAGTTTTGTGCAGGAGCCCCATATCCACCAGCGCGGTGACGTCGAGGCGGCGCTGGCCCGTGCGCCGCACCGCATACAGGGCGCGTTTCATATTGGCGGGCAGGAACACTTCTATCTGGAAACCCAAACGGCCATGGTGATCCCGGGTGAGGACGACGCGCTGCAGGTGTTCTGCTCCACGCAAAACCCCACGGAGGTCCAAAAGCTGGTGGCAGAGGTCATGGGCATCAGCATGAACAAGGTCACGATTGATATGCGCCGAATGGGTGGCGGTTTTGGCGGTAAAGAAACCCAGGCGGCGGGCGTGGCCTGCCTGTGCGCCGTCGCGGCAGGCCTGACCGGCCGGGCGGTTAAAATGCGCCTGGCCCGACGCGATGACATGCGGATAACCGGCAAGCGACATCCTTTTTACGTGCGCTATGATGTGGGCGTTGAAGACGATGGCCGGTTGTGTGGGGTGAAAATCGATCTTGCCGGTAACTGCGGCTACTCGCTCGATCTGAGCGGATCGATAGTGGATCGGGCCATGTTTCATGCCGATAACGCCTACTATCTCGGTGATGCGCGTATCACCGGCTACCGCTGTCGCACCAATACCGCGTCAAATACCGCTTTTCGCGGCTTTGGCGGGCCGCAGGGCATGGTGGCGATTGAGCAGATTATGGATCACATCGCCCGCGAGCGCGGTCTGGATCCGCTTACGCTGCGAAAACGCAACTACTACGGCAAGAACGAACGCAATATCACCCATTACCATCAGCAGGTGAAAGACAACCTGCTGGATGAGATTACGGCGCAACTGCAAACCAGCAGTGACTATGATGCGCGCCGCGCGGCGATCGCAGCCTTCAATGCCAGCAGTCCCGTACTGAAACGTGGACTGGCGCTGACGCCGGTTAAATTTGGCATTTCATTTACCTCCAGCTTCCTCAATCAGGCCGGAGCGCTGATTCTGATCTATACCGACGGCACGGTGCAGCTCAACCACGGCGGAACGGAAATGGGTCAGGGGCTTAACACCAAGGTGGCACAGATTGTGGCGCAGGTGCTGCAAATCGAGGTCGATCGTATTCAGATCACCGCCACCGATACCGGGAAAGTCCCTAACACTTCGCCCACGGCGGCCTCCAGTGGCACAGATCTCAACGGCAAAGCGGCACAAAATGCCGCCGAGATATTGCGTGAGCGCATGACAACCATGCTGTGTACGCTGCACGGATGCGGGCCAGAGGCGGTGATGTTCAGTAACGGTATCGTCCGGGCTGCCGAGCACTATTACACCTTCGCCCAGGTCGCGCAGCTTGCCTGGCTGAATCAGGTACCGCTATCGGCGACGGGCTATTATCGCGTCCCCGGCATCCATTACGACCGTCAGGCCGGTCGCGGCGAACCTTTTTACTACTTCGCCTATGGCGCGGCCTGTTGTGAAGTCATTGTGGACACGCTGACGGGCGAATACCGGCTGCTGCGGGCGGATATTCTGCACGACGTGGGCGCGTCTCTGAATCCGGCCATCGATATTGGCCAGGTAGAGGGCGGCTTTGTCCAGGGGCTGGGCTGGCTGACCTGTGAGGAACTGGTCTGGAATGACAAGGGCCAGTTGATGACCGACGGCCCCGCCAGCTACAAAATTCCGGCGATTGCTGACGTACCGGCCGATATGCGGGTTACGCTGGTGGAAAACCGCAAAAATCCGCAGGACACGGTGTTTCATTCCAAAGCCGTGGGTGAACCGCCGTTTATGCTGGGGATAGCCGCCTGGTGTGCGTTACAGGATGCGGTAGCCAGCGTCGCCGATTATCGTCTGCATCCCGCGCTGGACGCGCCCGCTACGCCGGAGCGAGTATTCTGGGGCGTCCAGCGCATGGCGGGAGGCACCCATGATTTATCATGACTGGATAGCAATTTTGCACGACCTGCGCCAGAAGCGGCAACACTGCGTGCTGGTCACCGTGTTGCGCGATCGGGGTTCAGTCCCGCGTGACGGCGGCGCGAAGATGGTGGTGACGGCCAACGAAAGTTTTCTGACCATCGGTGGCGGCCATCTTGAGTTTCAGTGCATTGCGCAGGCGCGCGCGCTGTTGGAAAGTGGAGAGCGTCGTCCTCATACCGAAGACTACAGCCTGGGCGCCCGGTTAGGCCAGTGCTGCGGCGGGATGACCACCATTCTGTTTGAACCGTTGATGCAGGCGCAGCCGGAAATCCTGGTTTTTGGCGCGGGCCACGTCGGGCAGGCGCTGGTCAGCCTGCTGGCTACGTTACCCTGTCACGTTAACTGGATTGACGGTCGGGACAATCAGTTTGCCTCTGTGCCACCCGGCGTCAGCGTGCAACAGCCCGACGATCCCCTGGACTGCGTGGCCGCGGCGGCGGCGGGGAGCTATTATATTGTGATGACGCACCATCATCCGCTGGATCTTGCGCTGTGTGAGGCTATTCTGCGGCGCGGTGATTTCCGCTACGTGGGCGTGATCGGTTCGCAAACGAAAAGTCAGCGTTTTCGCTACCGGCTGGAAGGCAAAGGCATTGCCGAAGACCGGCTGGCGCGGTTACGCTGCCCCATGGGCCTGCCCGATGTAAAAGGGAAACTGCCTGCCGAAATCGCCGTTGCGATTGCCGGGGAAATCATTGCGGTGTATCAGCAACAACGCGGTCAGGTTGTTCTGTAAGAGGCAACCTGCCACTATGAGACTCTGTGTTGTTCACCAGGAGCGCCTATGAACGCCCGTCAAAATCCTTTTTTTAACGTCAGCAGCTTGCCTTATCACACGCCACCTTTTGATCAGATTCAGGAAACCGACTTTCTGCCCGCGCTTCAGGCCGGAATGGAAGAAAAGCGCCAGGAAGTTCTGGCCATCGCCACCAATCCGGAAGCGGCAACCTTTTTGAATACCTGCGAGGCCCTGGAGAAAAGCGGTCAACTGTTGACCCGTGTGAGCCTGGTGTTCAATGCCATGACCTCCGCCCACACCAGCCCCTATTTACAGCAGGTTGACGAGGATATTGCGCCACAGCTTACCGCGCTTAACGACGAAATAATGTTGAACCGGCCGCTGTTTTCACGCATCGACCAGGTCTATTTGCAGCGCAACCCGCTTGATGCTGAATCGAAACGCCTGGTCGAGGTGCTGTGGCAGCGCTTTCAACTGGCGGGTGCCAACCTGCCGGAAACACAGAAGCAGCAGTTAAAGGCGCTGAATCAGGAGGCTGCACGACTAAGTACGCAGTTTACTAATAAGCTGCTTGCTGCAACCAAGGCGGGCGGTTTAGTGGTCAATGACGTGCAGCAGCTAGCGGGGTTGAGCCCGTCCGATCTGGCCGTTGCTCAAGCGGCGGCGGCGGCACGAGGCCTGGAGAATGCCTGGCTGCTGGTGCTGCAAAACACCACGCAGCAGCCTGCGCTGCAGTCTCTGGAAGATCGCCCGACGCGCCAGGCGCTGTTCCAGGCCGCCATGACGCGCAGTGAGAAAAATGATGACAACGACACGCGAGCGTTAGTGCTGCGCCTGGCACAGGTGCGGGCAGAGCAGGCGAAGCTATTAGGATTTGCCAGCTTTGCCGCCTGGCAGCTACAGGATCAGATGGCGAAAACCCCCGATGCCGCCTTTGCGTTTATGCGCAATATCGTTCCTGCGGCCCGTGCGCGGGCCGAGCGGGAAGCCACGGCCATTCAGCAAACCATCGACAGCCAGCAGGGGAATTTTACCCTTGGCGCGTGGGACTGGAACTTTTACGCGGAGCAGGTTCGGCGGGCGCAGTACGATCTCGATGAAAGCCAGATTAAACCCTATTTCGAACTGAACAGCGTGCTGGAAAAGGGCGTATTCTGGGCCGCGACTCAACTTTATGGCATCCAGTTTACCCAACGTCACGACCTGCCGGTTTATCACCCCGATGTCCAGGTGTACGAAATCTTTGATACCGACGGCAGCGGAATGGCGCTGTTCTATACCGATTTTTTCAAGCGCGACAGCAAAGGCGGCGGCGCATGGATGAGCAACTTTGTTAACCAGTCCACGCTGCTGGACGAGAAACCGGTGATTTACAACGTCTGTAATTACACCAAACCCGCCAACGGCGAGCCTGCACTGCTGAGCTGGGATGACGTAATTACGCTGTTCCATGAGTTTGGCCATACGTTGCATGGCTTGTTTGCCAGCCAGCGCTATCCCAGCCTCTCCGGCACGGAAACGCCACGTGATTTTGTTGAGTTTCCATCGCAGATCAACGAGCACTGGGCCAGTGAGCCACAGGTGTTTCGTCATTTCGCCCGTCATTATCAGACCGGGGAGGCCATGCCAGCGGCCCTGCATGAAAAAATCATCAGAGCAGGCAAGTTCAATAAAGGTTATGAGATGACCGAGCTGCTGGCGGCCGCGTTACTGGATCTCCACTGGCATAGCCTGGAGGGGAAAACCCCGGTGCAGTCGGTCGACGCGTTCGAACAGCAGGCTTTACGCAGCGATGATATTGATCTGGCCGCCGTACCACCGCGCTACCGTTCCAGCTATTTTCAGCATATCTGGGGCGGGGGGTATTCTGCCGGCTATTATGCCTATATCTGGACCCAGATGTTGGCAGACGATGGCTACCAGTGGTTTGTCGAACACGGCGGATTAACCCGGGAAAATGGCGACATCTTTCGGCAAAAAATCCTGTCGCGGGGCAACAGCAGCGATCTTAAAGCGTTGTATGAGTCCTGGCGCGGCGGGGCGCCTCAACTGGAGCCGATGCTAAAAAATCGCGGCTTAGCCGAATAAGCGAAAGGGCGGTGATACCGCCCTTTTTGACTATCCCAGCGGTCCGCCTTCAATGGTTTCGCACAGTCCCGCCAGCACCCGTTCACCCGTTTCCGTTTTCAGCGACTGATACCATGCCGATGTCAGATGGGGATCTTTAGCATGCGTGATGTCGCAGCGTTTACGCGCTTTCAACACCAGATCCTTAACGCGTTCAACGCGGCGCATCTGGTAACGTAACAGCGCATCCTCAATGCCAAGCGAATGTGCAGACAATGCAGAGGCCAGTACAATCCCGTCTTCCATTGCCGCGCAACCGCCCTGACCAATATCCGGCGTGGTGCTGTGTGCTGCGTCGCCCAGTAAGACCACCCGGCCTTTTACAAAGCGGTGAAAAGGCTCGATGTCGTGAATCTCCACGCGGTTAGTGGTTTCCACATCAATTGCCGCGATGAGCTTCTGAACCGGTTCAGACCAGCCGCTGAAGTAGTGCTGCAAATCGTGCCGCATCGTTGATCGATCCTGCTCCAGCCCGGCGGGCAGCGGCACATCGAAAAAGAAGTAGAAGCGGTTGCCGCTGACCGGCATGAGAGAGACGCGTTTACCCTCGCCCACAAAGGTTGTCCATTGATCGGCAGGCGCGATGGACTCATCAACGCTAACCAGGCCGTTCCAGTTCACATAGCCTGCGTAGCGACGGGGCAGTTTTTCCCCCAGTACGTAATCACGAATAACCGAATGCGTTCCATCGGCCGCAACCAGAAAGTCACCCTGGGCCTGACTGTTATCTTCGAAGGTCGCGATCACGCCGCTGGCATATTGCTCCACCTGCACGATACGCTTGCCAAAATTCACCCGATGGCGGCCGTAAGCATCCAGCAGCATGGCCTGAAGCTCGGCGCGGGCAATGGGATAGGGAAACTCGCCCACCTGCTGCACCAGGGGGGAAAGGCTGAAACGGGTGAGGGTTTCACCCGAAAAGGCCTCTTTATAGGCCATATAGGCCATGTTGCCGCCGAGGGCACGCACTTTTTCTTTCAGTCCCAATGCATTAAGGCATTTCACCCCGTTAGGCCAGACGGAAATGGCCGCACCAACGGGACGTATCGTTTTGACCGCCTCAAAAACCTCAGTGTCGAAACCTGCCTGTTCCAGAGCCAGCGCGGCGGTCATGCCACCCATCCCGCCACCAATGACGATCGCTTTCATATGTTATCTCCTGTGCACATATCAGTTATTTGCAACTTTTGTACCAGAAGCGCGACGCGCGGAGTGCGCGTCTGAATGGGGGCATGAAGGGTGAAAATGGCGCAGATGCACGGTCGCTGTGCAACAGGTTGCACCTGTCGGGTGCAGAGAAATCTGTAAACCACAGTAATCACATGTTTTTAAGATGTTACCTATGATCTGTTTCATATTCAGCGTGATATAGATCACGTTCGCACTCACTACGACTTCGGAACCCTTCATGAAAATCGGCATAAGTAATAATCACTATCCGGAGCAGCGCAATATTTTGGTCAATCCGGAAAACGACTACATTAACCTGAAAAAACGTAACGTTTTCTATTTCCTCAATCCGCTGCGTACGCGTTTACTGAAAAAAAATAAACGTTTCGTCTTCTTACCTGTCCCGTTTGCAATGGGGCAGAAGCCCGACATACTCCATCTGTTCAATGAAGTGGCAATAACGCAAATGAACTGGGTCGCGACGTTTGAAACCGAGCTGCCGCGCGTTCTGCCGGTAGCAGGCGTGGCCAAACACGACAATCCAGAGCTGAAACAGCTGATCCCTTATTTGCTGAAAGATAACTGTTTCGGTCTGATTGCTATTTCAGAGGCGACGCTGCACATCCAGATGAAGCTGTTTAAACCGGATGTGGCGGCAAAAATTCGGGCTAAAACGCTGGTGATGCATCCGCCACAAACGCTGTTTACCCCGCAGAAAAGCGCACGTCACAGCGACAAAATCCGTCTGGTCTTTGTCGGCAATGAGTTTTATCGCAAGGGCGGGGCCGAAATTGTGCTGGCGCTGAGTGAGCTTGTCGAAGCGGGTCAGATCGATGCATCCCAGCTTGACGTGCAGCTTATCGGCGATTTGACTAAGCGTCATAACGTGGCACACCGTAAATTCCAGGACGACGAGGCTTTTTACCGAAATATCCAGGATCGTATCTCCCGCCTGAGCTTCGTCACCCATCATGCGCAGATGGCAAACTCGGCACTCCTGAAACTGTTCCAGAACAGTGATCTCGGTTTGTTACCGACCTGGCAGGAAACCTACGGGTTTTCCGTGCTGGAGATGCAGGCGAGCGGCTGTCCGGTGTTAACCAGTAATGTGCGTGCTCTGCCGGAAATCAACCCGGCCAGCGCAGGCTGGACGATCGGCGGCGAGCTGAATGACGATCGTGAATATCAGGTCAACAGCGAAGCCGATAAAGATCGCCTGCGCCGGGCGCTGATCGACGGCATAAAATCGACCCTGCTGGACATTCTGGCACACCCGGCCTGCCTGATGGAAAAGGGAGAAGGGTCAATTTTACGCATTAAACAGCAGCATGACCCGCGTCAGTACGGCGTCCGACTTAACGATATTTATCGTCGCGGCGTTGTGGAATGTGTTGAACATCCGCCCGCGCTCTCAATTTAACAAGATTTATCAGACGTTACGCGTCAGAGTTACCATACTTAACTGACGCGTATCTCTGGAGATCGGTTATGAAATGTCTTTTTGCTTTGCTGCTGTCCTGCCTGATGGCCAGCAGCGCACTGGCACAACCCGCACACAGCTTTCCGGCGCGCGCGCCGCTTCCTCAACTGATGCCCATCGCCGCAAAATGTGATCTCTCCAGCTGTCAGACTCGCTGTTATGTTGAGCAATCTCATTGTAATACGCGTAATTCCGGTGCCTGTAGTACCCAGGCGCAACTTTGCGTGCAATCATGCGCTGCTCAGTGTCATTGACGGCTCCCCGCCCTGGGCGAGGATTCCCACTTCACCGAGCCGAACCTAAGCCGCGTTAAGCGATTTGGAATTTACAGGCTCTCCGTGAGCTAACACTGCCTGCCCGGCAGCTTTTCTATTACGGGCCGCGTTAATGTCGCGATCATGGTCGCGCGCTTATATCTCCGCCCGATTGGGCGAAGTCTTACGCGCAAACTGATGAACTGTCACCTGAATGAGTGCTGATGAAAATATATTTTACTGCATTACTCGTCGCCCTTAGCGCCAGCAGCAGCGCGACGGATTTATCCTCACAGGAGATTGCCTCGCGGGTTAAGGACGTGATTACGCCATTAATGGCGGAGCAGGGGATTCCTGGCATGTCCGTCGCGGTCCTGTATAAAGGCCGCCCGCAGTACCTGAACTTTGGCGTAGCGGATACCGCAACCGATCGACGGGTGACGGAAAATACGCTGTTCGAACTTGGTTCCGTCAGCAAAACCTTTACCGGCGTACTGGCTGGCGTGATGATACGTAACAGCGAACTTCGCCTGAACGATCCGGTACAAAAGTACTGGCCCGCGCTAAAAGGCCCGCAGTGGCAGGCGATCAGGATGGTGCACCTCGCCACCTACAGCGCAGGTGGCATGCCGTTACAGCTTCCTGCCAGCGTGGTCGATCAGGATTCCTTACTCCGTTACGCGCAGCAGTGGCAGCCCGGTGTCGCGCCGGGCATTCAGCGGCAATATTCCAATGTCAGCCTCGGCCTGCTGGGTTATCTCATGGTAAAGGGCGAGTTTGAAGAAGCCATGCAGAAGAACGTCTTTACACCGTTGCGGCTCACGCGCACTTTTTATACCGTTCCCGCGTCCATGATGTTCGACTATGCGTGGGGCTATAAAGACGGTCAGCCCGTGCGCGTCTCTCCCGGAATGCTGTCGGCAGAAACCTATGGAGTGAAGTCCACCGCGCGCGACATGATGACCTTTATGCAGGCCAATGCGAATCCCAACGGGTTATCGTCCGGCAATACGGTCTTACGCAACGGCATACTCACCGCACAGTCGCACTATTTAACGGCAGGTCAACTTTCTCAGGGGCTGGGATGGGAAATCTATCCATGGCCGGTGAAGGAGCAAACGCTCATCGACGCCAGCGACACGAAAACCGCGCTGGAGGCTCAGCCTGCCACGCTGGTGAACCCGGTAAAACCCGCGGACCGCGCCAGCTGGATCCACAAAACCGGCTCCACAAACGGGTTTGGGGCCTACATTGCCTTTGTCCCTCAGCTCAACAGCGGCATCGTTATGCTGGCGAATAAAAACTATCCCAATCCGGAACGCATTAAGGCGGCCGTGGCGATTCTCGACGCGTTACAGTAATGCCGAAAAGCAGGCAAAAAAATGGCCGCGCAGTGCGGCCATGGCGTATTAAAAACGATTACAAGGTTCCGGTTCCCCCGTCAGAGCACCATACCTGCCCGGAGGCAAAGCTGCACTCGTCCGACGCAAGGGTGACGTAGAGTGGGGCAATCTCTACGGGTTGGCCGGGGCGGCCCAGCGGCGCGTCTGCGCCAAACTGTTCCACTTTCTCCTGCGGCTGACCGCCGCTCGGCTGCAGTGGCGTCCAGTACGGACCCGGTGCGACCGCGTTCACGCGAATCCCTTCCGGGCCGAGCTGTTTAGCCAGTGCTTTGGTAAAGGCGACGTTGCAGGCTTTAGTCTGCGCGTAGTCCAGCAGGATATCGCTGGGTTTAAAGGCCTGCACGGAAGAGGTGTTAATGATACAGGCCCCGCGCGGCAAATACGCCAGCGCGGCTTTCGTTACCCAGAATGGCGCATAGACATTGGTTTTAAAGGTGGCATCGAAATCTTCTGTGCTCAGCGTACGGATGGATTCATTAAACTGCTGACGTCCGGCGTTATTGACAAGAATATCCAGCCCGCCCAGCTTCTCGGCCGCTTCGTTAACCAGCGTCTGGCAAAAGGTTTCAGAACGCAGATCGCCGGGGATGGCCACAGCTTTGCGCCCTTCGGCTTCAATCAGTTTAATCACTTCAACCGCATCGGACTCTTCTTCCGGCAGATAGTTAATGGCCACATCTGCACCTTCACGCGCATAGGCGATTGCAACCGCACGGCCAATACCCGAGTCGCCGCCGGTGATCAGCGCTTTACGGCCGGTAAGGCGACCATGTCCACGATAGCTTTTTTCACCATGATCGGGAGCAGGATCCATTTCACTGGCTAATCCGGGTGCCTGCTGCGGCTGCTGCCTGAACGGCGGCTTCGGAAAGCGATCCGGGTCTTGAATGTGGTTATTTGACGTCGTCATAGTGAACTCCTTGAACAGGGTGGTCAGAGAGTTTAAGCCTGGCACAGATGTGATATTTGTCACATTCAAATGCTTATTTAATCCGTACTGGCAGATGAAAACAGGCTTTATGGCGAGGGTTTTCCGACGATATTGCAGATAAGCGCAGCGGAAGTAGCAGAGTATGTTGATTTTTCCTTAAGGGGGAGCGCCATCAGGCCAAAAAGAGCGCATCCTCTTTCCTGGCGACACGCACAGGTGAAGGCTAACGCATTGAATAAAAGGCGCTTATGGCATGAAAGAAGAGGGGAGATCATTGCATATGATAAAGGAAGACAATCAGGTGTGGGAAAGCGAAGGTAAATGTTTGTACAAATGTTTCTGGGATGTTACTCTGAGTGTCCCGGCCAGCATCACTTTATAGTTTGTGAAGTCTGGCCGGAAAGTTTTTCCCTGGTGTTGGCTGTTTCAGCGACCTGGCCTTGCAGGTCAGGTTTTTTTTTACCGCTAAACAACTGAACCCATTGTAACCTCTGGCTGAATCATTGTAAGTTATTCTTAAGTATTATCTTACCTGTACTAAAGTGCAGGTTATGTCATCGTTAAGTAAAAGAAGCAGCATGGAGCCTGAATGTTTTCTTTTTTTCTTGAAAATCAAACAATAACGGATACGCTTCAGACTTACATACAGAGAAAGTTATCTTCGTTTGGCAGTCCTGAGTACGCTTACACTGTTGTGAGCAAAAAAAATCCTTCAAATGTTCTGATTATTTCCAGTTATCCTGACGAATGGGTTAGGTTATACCGCGCCAATAATTTTCAGTTAACCGATCCGGTTATCCTTACCGCCTTTAAACGCACCTCACCCTTTGCCTGGGACGAGAACATCACTTTGATGTCCGATCTCCGGTTTACCAAAATTTTCTCATTATCGAAGCAATACAACATCGTTAATGGCTTTACCTACGTGCTCCACGACCATATGAACAACCTGGCGTTGCTATCGGTCATCATTAAAGGCAACGACCAGGCCGCACTGGAACAGCGTCTTGCCTCAGAGCAGGGCACGATGCAGATGTTGCTGATCGATTTTAATGAGCAGATGTATCGACTGGCTGGCGCAGAAGCGGAAAGAGCACCGACGGTGAATCAAAACGCCGATAAAACCATCTTTTCTTCGCGTGAGAATGAAGTGTTGTATTGGGCGAGTATGGGGAAAACCTACTCTGAGATTGCCGCCATTACCGGTATTTCTGTCAGCACTGTAAAATTTCACATCAAAAATGTGGTGGTTAAACTGGGCGTCAGTAACGCCCGACAGGCTATCAGACTGGGTGTTGAGTTAGATCTTATCAGACCGGCAGCGTCAGCGGCCAGGTAGTTACGGCGACGGGCGCGCAGCCCGTACGTGCAACAATATCCCCACCCAACTGCTGTTTATCGGCTTCCCCGGCTGGCAGCGTCAGCAGATAAATACGCTCTTTTTCCGTCAGAAAAGCTTCTTTGACCACGCTGATTTGCCATCCGGACCGTTTCAGTATTTTCAGCATTGCCCGGCTGACTATCGTGTAGATATGCGTATAAGCATTGTTCTGCGCCCAGTTAACCATGGCTAAAAACAGTACCTGGCTGACAGGATAGTGCTCACCCAGCAGTTCGCGCGCGCGGGCTTTATCAACAAAAAAACGGCTGGACTCGGTGCCGTAAGCGGGCAGGGGAACGTCGTCAAAACAGTGACGAAAGGTGTGGGTAATCATATTGGGGCGATCCAGGCAGGTAAAGCGGACACTGCACACTAACTGCCCTTCGCAGATACCCAGAATATAACGCGTCCCTGGGCCATCAAACTCATCCGACTCCATGCCCTGACTGCACACGACTTCCCATCCCAGGCGGTCGCTAAAAGTTTTTTTTCTGAGCTTATAAAGTTCTTCTGAACGTGTGGTTTGCAGCTCTTCATAACTGACGTCAAACAGTTCAAGCATTCCATTTCCTCTAAAAGTTACTGCAGCCCTCACGGCTATCCTGTACTGATTTTACTAACTTTTCACTCTGACGTTCAGCTAAATAACATTTATTCATCTGAAAATAGGGCTGCTCAGTCGTTCAGTGGGCAGGATAACGCATCTCGGGCGGTAAAATTCTCCCTGAAGAGATATTATTTGCCATAACGCAACAGAAAACAATACAAATAGTAACAAGGCTGTACTATTTCAAGCGTGCATATTCGCCATGTCATAGCGATTTTATATGAGAACATTACAGGCTTATAACAAAGTAACCCCACCTGGTGTCAAAAATATTTCGTCAAAAATGTATTGATCGATAAGTTATCAATATGCACTGCATCACAAACCCGCAAAAAAACTAAATATCATAAATTGGCTGTTAATTTCTGGAATTGTTGCTACTCCTCCAGACTACTAATACTTGAGCCTGGCCTGCCTGTACAGGCAGAGCGTGGAAAGCTGACTGAACAGGTTTTTCACCTAATTATAAGGCTCATAACAATGACTATATCCTCTGTATCCTCTGTGCTCACGACAAAAGATAAAATGGGTTACGGCATCGGTGATGCCGCCAGTTCAATGGTGTGGCAAACCGCCACCTTGTTTCTCGCCTACTTTTACACAGATGTGTTTGGGTTACCGGCCGCCATTATGGGGACGATGTTTTTGGTGGTTCGTCTGGCCGATGCCTTTGTCGATCCCTGTATTGGCGCGCTGGTCGATCGCACCCGAACGAAGCACGGTCGTTTTCGGCCCTGGCTGATGTGGTTTGCGATTCCGTTTGGCGTCAGTTGTCTCATTACCTTTTATGTTCCGGATGTCGGCCCCACGGTGAAGATCGTCTATGCCTGTGTCACTTACACGATTCTCAGCTTTATTTACTCTGCGGTAAACGTCCCTTACTGCGCCATGCCCGGTGCACTGACGCTCGATCCCCGCGAACGCCATTCTTTGCAATCCTGGCGGTTTGCCTGCGCGTTTATCGGCGGGCTGGTGGTGACCGTCATCGGGCTGCCGCTGGTGGATCTGTTAGGTCAGGGTGACAAGGCAAAAGGCTACCTTTTTGCCATGGGCTTCATGGGGTTCTTAGGGGTGGTTTTAATCTACTGCTGCTTCTTTATGACCCGGGAACGTTATTTACCCCGCAGTGACAGCGCAAACTCGATGTGGTCCGACCTCAAGGCGCTGAGTAAAAACAGCCAGTGGTGCATCATTGTTATTTTTAACATCCTGCTGCTCACGGCGGTGGTAACCCGTGGCTCCTCCACCATTTATTACATGAACTACGTTTTATTGCGTCCTGACCTCGTATTCACTTTTATAATTACCGGCATGATAGCGGCATTGTGCGGGGCCTTTTTTTCAGAGCGGTTATTGGGAAAATTTGATCGCGTGCGCACTTATCAGATTTGCCTTGCCAGTTTTGTTTTTTTTGTCACCACGATTTATTTTATTCCGCCTTCTCAGGTCTGGCTGATCATTGCCGTGAATATTGTTTTTGGTTTTGTTCAGAACCTGACCACGCCCATTCAATGGAACATGTTCTCGGATGTGGTGGACTTTGAAGAACAGCGCAGCGGAAGACGACTGGACGGCCTCGTATTTTCAACGGCGCTGTTTGCCATCAAATTTGGCCTTGCCATGGGCGGGGCTGTCGTGGGCTGGATTCTGGGACTGGTTCATTACCAGCCCGGCGTGGCCGCACAAACACCTCGCGTCATCACCACCATCAACCTGATGCACAACATTATTCCCGGCGTTCTGTTTACCTGCATGTTGCTACTGCTTTTTCTCTACAAACTGAACAGCGCGCGGGTGAATGCTATCGCCCTTGAGCTGGCTGCGAAGCGCGCCGCTGAAGAGAAAATGGACGCCAGCAAGACTATCTGAAATCTGCATAAAGGAGTGAAACATGACTGCAATCTATAAGGATCCTCATCGTCCGGTCGCTGAACGCGTCGCGGATCTGCTGCCGCGCATGACGACGGAAGAAAAGTTCGCGCAGATGCATGCTTACTGGCTCATTCTGGATGAAGAGGGCAATCACCAGGAACGCACAGATTTAAGCGATGAGTTTACTGGCGTCAGTGCCCAGACATCACTGAAAGAAAGATTAACCCGCGGTATAGGTCAGATTACCCGTCCGCTGGGAACGCATATCGTTGACGCGCTGACTGGCGTCCGGGCGGCGAATCGCCTGCAGCGCGACGTGACTGAAGGCTCACGCCTGGGCATCCCGGCGCTGCTGCATGAAGAGTGCCTGGTCGGTTTGCTCTGCAAAGGCGCCACGTTGTTTCCCTCATCGCTCAACTATGGATCGACCTGGGATCCTGAACTCATCAGGCGGGCGGCACAGCGGATTGGCACAGAGGCGCGTTCTGTTGGCTGTAAGCAGGGGCTGGCGCCGGTACTGGATGTGTCCCGCGATGTCCGCTGGGGCCGGACAGAAGAAACCTTCGGGGAAGATCCCTGGCTGGTGGGCGTCATGGCCACCGCCTACGTCGAGGGCCTGCAGGGTGACACGCGCGATCTGTTAGCCACGCTGAAGCACTACGTCGGCCACTCATTCAGTGAGGGCGCCCGTAATCACGCGCCGGTACACCTGGGTTTCAGCGAGTTAAACGATATCTTCTTACTGCCGTTTGAAATGGCGGTCAAGCTGGCGAATGCGGGTTCAGTCATGCCGGCATACCATGACATCGATAATCAACCCGGCCACAGCGATCGTTTTTTATTGACGGAGGTCTTGCGGGAGCAGTGGGGATTCGACGGCATTGTCGTCGCTGACTACGGCGGCGTCAGCCTGCTTCATCAGCATCATGGCGTGGCGCAGGATGCGGCAGAATCTGCCGCGCTGGCTTTTAACGCCGGGCTGGACGTCGAACTGCCCAAAGATGACTGCGCTCGCCATCTGGCGGACGCCGTATCACGTAATCTGCTGTCGATGGAGAAGGTGGATGAAATTGTTGGCCGCATCTTAACCGAAAAGTTTCGTCTGGGCCTGTTCGAGCAGCCCTACATTAATGAAGAGACGATTTCACTGCAGGACGAGGAAACCCGTCAGGTCGCCCGGGAGGTTGCCACGCGGTCGATCACGCTACTGGAAAATAACGGCATTCTGCCGCTGCAACAAGCCAGTCGCGTTGGGGTTGTGGGCCCCTGTGCAGACGATCCACTTGCGCTACTGAGTGGCTACAGTTTTCCTGTTCACCTGATCATTAGCGATATGCTGGAGGAAACCTCGCAGGTAACGACGCCGCTCGCCGCCCTGCGCCATACGCTGGGGCAGCAAAACGTCAGCTATGCCAAAGGCTGCCATATTATTGAGAAACGCGCGGCAGGCGCTCCCGTTTTCCCCGGAGACAGCGGGGCGAAACCTGTGCAGCAGTCGCCTGTTTCACAGGATACGCATCTGATTGCGGAGGCGGTTCGCGTGGCACAAGAAAGCGATGTCGTTGTTGCCTGCGTAGGCGATCTGGCGGGCCTGTTCCAGAGCGGCACCGTAGGAGAAGGTTCTGATACCGACAGCCTGAATCTGCCAGGCGTGCAGCAGTTATTGCTGGAGGCCCTTGTGGACACCGGAAAACCGGTGATCGTGGTCATGACCGGTGGGCGACCTTATAACCTGCAGGGCCTGGAGAACAAGGTCGCCGCCTTTCTGCTGGCCTGGGCACCGGGACAGGAGGGCGGCTGGGCGATAGCGGATATCCTCACCGGCCGCGCAGAGCCGCAGGGCCGCCTGGTGGTGAGCGTTCCGAAGAACGTCGGTGCGATGCCGTTCTATTACAACCACAAACTGAAAAGCGGCGGCACGCCAATCGCCTTCCATTTTGGCGCACGCTATCCGTTTGGCTACGGTCTGAGCGGGACAACGTTTAGTTGGGGGACGCTCCAGTCCGAGCAGGACAGCGTCGCTATTGACGGCGAAATCCGCCTCAGAATGACGCTAACCAATAGCGGCCAACGGCAGGGCAGTGAAGTGGTTCAGCTTTATATCCGGGACAAGGTCGCCAGCATGGTGCGCCCGCTCCAGGAGCTCAAAGCTTTTCAGCGCGTCACGTTACAACCGGGTGAAACGGCTGAGCTGTGCTTTACGCTTCCCGTTGATATGCTTAACTTTACCCGTCGCGATGGCAAGCGCATTGTTGAGCCGGGCGAGTTTGAACTCCAGGTCGGATCGTCCTGTCGCGATATTCATGGCGTCAGCACGGTAACGGTAAGAGGCGAAACGCGTGTTCTGCCTTGCCACTGGCGCATGTTAAGCGACTGCAAGGTCAATATCATCTGATGCCTTAACCCTGTCCATTGAGAGATGGACAGGGGCAACCCTTGCGTTTTTGCAGCGTGAAGATCAGCGCGCTGCGCTTAACGCTTTCGTCAGATAATGACGTTGCATGCCCGGTTGAGGGAAATCCGTTAACGACATCTGCCGGGCATAACCCTGCTTCTGGTAGAAGGGAAGTGCCTGGAAACTAAAGGTATCCACCAGGGCACTGTGGCAACCCGCCGTGACAGCATCCTGTTCGGCTGCATGAACCAACTGCTGGCCAAGGCCTGAACCGCGCACGGATTCACTCACCCAGAGAAACTCAATACAAAGCCAGTGCCCTTTTTGGCTACCAATCAGTCCGCCCAGCAATTTTCCCTGCGGATCACGACAAAATACCGCCAGCGGCCCCCATGTCGAAGTATCGATGAACGCGTTGTTATAGGCGCGCAGCCCGGCCAGTAAATCCTGCTTATCGTTCTCGGTGTAAGACCGCGTGACGGCCAGAGGAAAGTTACATTTGGTCATTATACCTCCAAAATATCCGCTATCGGGGATAATTAAGTTATCAGGCGAAAGAGCAGCAAGTCTGATAATATCCTCTAACGGGGATAAATCCTCACCTATCAGGGAGCATACAGCATGATTTACAGTCCCCGCCAGTTGGCGAATCAGGTCAGGCTATTGCGGCAGCAAAACGGCTGGACCCAGGTCGAACTGGCGAAAAAAGTGGGCCTGAAACAGGCAACCCTGTCTCACTTCGAAAATGCCCCGGATACAACCTCACTGGCAACGTTGTTCAAAATCTTACAGGCGCTCGATCTTGCTCTGTCGCTTCATGAAAACAGCGCATCCTCAGCCCCGGCTGAGGATGCCTGGTAATGGCAAAGCTCATTGCCTGGATAAACGGCGAGCGTACGGGAACGCTGACGCTGCATCACAACGGCGCGCTGCATTTCCAGTATGACGCCAACTGGCTTCAGCATCCGCTTGCCAGACCTCTCTCGCTTTCGTTGCCCTTACAGCGCGCCGCGATGCATTCTGAGAAAGTCGTGCACTTTTTCGAAAACCTTCTCTTTCCCAGTGCTTTGATCGAAAAGGATTTTTACCCCACTCACCCGATAAAATCCTGTGAGGTGTTTGCAGCATTGCAGAAAGTGGGACACACATTGCCCGGGGCGCTCAGTCTGCTGCCGGCAAAGCGGCAGCCCGTCGCGCCGGACCAGGCAACGCAAAGCATCTTCACCCCCGCCGATGAGGCACAGCAGTTCGATATCGATAATGCGTATCTGTGTCTGTCCCTGGCCCGGGAGCTGACTATCCCGGTGCCGGATGCCGTGTTAGTTCATGAGAACGGCATCCGTAAATTGAGAACAGAACGATACGATCGCCGTTGGCGTCACGACGGACAACACCTTTATCATCTTCCTGAAGAAGACGTGTGTCAGGCGCTCGGCGTGCCGCTCTCTGGCCGCGATGAGCAGCAGGGCGGTCCGGGAATTGATGACATCATGGCCTTGCTGATGGGCTCAAGCTCCGCCATGAAAGACCGTGAGGATCTGATGCGCTGTCTGGTATTTCAGTGGCTGACGGGCATCACGCGCGTCAACGCTAAACATCTTTCGCTGCTGATTGCTCGCGGTGGCAGCTTCCGGCTCGCGCCTTTTAAGCATCTTCTTTCCGCCTGCCCGGGCCTTTCTCTGCGCACAACAGACAGACGGGATTTCCAGCTGGGGATAGGCCTGACAGGCCCTGAGGGCAAACAGCATCACATTGACGCGATTGGGCCCGCGCATTTTCTTGCCCTTGCGGGGAGCGTGGGGTTCAGTCAGGCAGCGATGCGGCAGATACTGGCGGCCTTTATTCCGGGCTTGCCTGCCGCGATTATTAAGGTGCGGGACAGCCTGCCCGATGATTATCCCCTGACGCTCGCCGATGCGGTTTTCAGCCACGCAATGATGATGCTGGAAAGGGTGCGCCAGGCGATCTGAGGTTAATGGCCTTCTGGTGCCCGGCGCCAGGGTTTTACTGCAATGTCAGGGTTTTACTGCAACATAGTTAAGATGGCCGACTACGCCGCCTTTGCCGCCATCCCGGGGATGATTATTGCCATCGGTGACGGGCACGGAGGCGAAATCGAAAGGCGAAACGCCCGTCAGACAGGCGGCATTCACGCCGTACTGTTCAGGATTGGACCGGCTTTGATGAAACGTGTAGATGCCACAAATGGAACAGAAGTAGTGGACTGCCTCACCCGAATTAAAACGGTACTCGCTTAGCGTCTCTTTGCCTTTCACCACCTCAAGCCCCGAGACGGGCGCAAACACCACGACCGCGCCGCGCATACGGCAGAAAGAGCAGTTACAGCGCCGGGCCGTGTTCAGGCCATCCAGCAGTTTTACGTTAAACGCTACAGCGCCACAGTGGCACTGAGCCGATGTCGCATCAGACATGATTTGCTCCTTTTTTCATCCTGCAACCTCTGGGGAGGTGACAGGGATGAAGCGTTGGTGGCACAGGTAAAACAGGGGATCCCGGCTGGTATTGTGACGGGTTAAGGTCAAAGACACCAGACGGGATCCCGCAGCCTACAGATTTTTCTTCAGCATCCTGCGTTTGGTGCGCTGATGAGGGCCGTTCTGCAAGTCAGCGTTGAGTTCAACGGGCACTATTGACGGGATAACGCGGCAGGCGGTACTTGCGCCACAGCGGCGCCTGCTGTCCCGTTATGCCTGTATGAGCATACATTTTGCCTGGCAAAGCCTGACGAGATCCAGGAGACGCGTGAAGAAGGCCGTTACAACGGGTGGTGAAAGGGTGCAGAACGCGAGCGGGGAACACGCGGGCATCCTGACAAAAGAAAACGGCAGAGCCCGTGACGCGCTCTGCCGCAAACGCCCTTATCAGAACTCTTTTTGCCCGCCCAGTTCGATCACCCGGTTAGCCGGGATTCTGAACTGCTCATGTGCGCGTAGTGCATTGCGCTGGAAGAAGTGGAAGATAACGCCTTTGGCATGGGCCAGACCGCGGCGCTTTTTCATCACCAGCGTGTCGTGCGAGGTAAAAAACGACGCTTCATTTAACGTACAGCCAAAGCCTTCCAGCCCACAAAGATGCAGGACATCCTGCATCGACGGACGCTCATGCCAGCCATAGGTGGCCGTCACCTGCCAGAACGACGGGGACATCTGGCGCAACGCAATGCGCTGCTGATTGTGTACGCGGGGCAGATCGACCGTTTTGATATGCAGTAAGACAGTGCGCTCATGCAGTACCCGG
The DNA here is from genome assembly GCF_024814475.1 of Pantoea sp. B623. NCBI lineage: Bacteria > Pseudomonadati > Pseudomonadota > Gammaproteobacteria > Enterobacterales > Erwiniaceae > Pantoea > Pantoea sp. B623. The sequence continues at coordinate 168,874 of NZ_JANUXM010000004.1, forward strand.
TTATGTTTCAGGTTATGCAGCAGCGCCTGCGGAATTTCATACTCTTTACGCGTCAGGAAGATAGCCGTTCCCCCCACCCGCATCGGCGGAGAGGCTTCCAGGGAGCTAATCAGTGCTTTCAGCCGCACCGGATCGTCAGTGAGACGGCGGATAAGCCGGGAACGCTCACTGCTCCAGATAAGCATCAGCACCAGCATGGTCATCGCCAGCAGCACCGGCACCCAGCCGCCAGACAGGAGTTTCATCAGATTGGCGGCAAACAGCGGCACATCAATTAACAGCATGCAGAGCAGAAAAACCAACGCCACCGGCAATGGCCACTTCCAGTTTTTAAACGCCACAATACCGGCCAGACAGGCCGTCAGCACCATCGTGCCCGTCACCACGATACCGTAAGCGGATGAGAGCGCTGAGGACTGGCGGAAAGCCAGGATGACGACAGTTACCGCCGCAAACAGCAGCCAGTTTACGACCGGGATGTAGATTTGTCCTGATTCCGTAGCAGACGTAAAGATCACTCGCATCGGCGGCAGAAACCCCTGGCGAATGGCCTGATGCGTCAGCGTGTAAACGCCGCTGATGATTGACTGGGCAGCAATGACCGTGGCCAGGGTTGACAGGACAATCAGCGGGATCTGTGCCCAGACGGGCGCGAGAATATAAAACGGATTTTGCACCGCGCTGGGTTCGGCAAGCACCAAGGCGCCCTGACCAAAATAGTTCAGCACCAGAGCGGGCAGGGCAATGATCAACCAGGCCAGCCTGATAGGGGTTTTGCCCAGATGTCCCATATCCGCATACAGGGCTTCAGCACCGGTGACGGCCAGCACCACCATGCCGAGCGCGGCAAATGACAGGGCTTCATGATGAAGCAAAAAGGTCAGGGCAAAGGCCGGATTGAGCGCATGTAAAACGTGCGGATTCATGGCGATGCCGCGCACACCGAGTATCGCCAGGGTAATAAACCACACCAGCATGATCGGGCCAAAAACTCGGCTGACGCGCTCGGTGCCGTGCTTCTGGATCACAAAGAGTACCGCCAGTATGACCATGGCCAGCGGCACAATAAAGCGATCCAGCGCCGGGGCCACGACTTCAATCCCCTCAACGGCGGAAAGCACCGAGATTGCCGGGGTGATAATGCCGTCACCGTAAAAGAAGGCTCCTCCTGTGAGGCCTGCCAGTACGATGATGCGGCTGAGCCGCGCGCCGACATTTTGCCGGGCCAGGGACATCAACGTCAGTATTCCGCCTTCGCCATCATGATCTGCACGCATGATAAAGATGACGTATTTCACCGTCACAATCAGCGTCAGTCCCCAGAATATCAGAGAAAGAAACCCCATGACCGCCTCTTCGGTCACCGCCCCAGAGGGAAGAATAGACAGACACTCTTTTAAGGTATAGAGCGGGCTGGTGCCGATATCACCAAATACGATCCCCGCTGCCGCCAGCATGCCTGCAGGAAGAGACTGTTTTTCAGACTGCGCCATTTAATATCCTGTTTTGCTTCACGTAACTATCCACCTTCGCCGGAAAGGTTATCCGGTCAGCGATCAGCACGAGATTACGCGGTTTAGCGTGAGTTAGGGAGTAGGTGGTTAAGTTATGAACTGCATTTTTACAGGTTTGTACCTTTTTTTTACGACATTTTTACACGACTGTCGATTAACTCAGCAGTTATTTCGCGCGAGAAGTGGCGTAAATCCGCCGTCACGACCAGGCTGTTTAAAACCGGTTTAGTCAGCGTGTTGCATTAAGCCAAATTATGTCTTTTGCTTTGTCAGCCATGCCGACCCGCGGCGTGAATGCGGCGAATGACAAGGCTGTGTCGCGGCGGATACAGGGAAGCCAGCGCTATGCGGGTTTTTAACGCCCGGCCCGAACGAATGGAGAAGAACGTCCCGGCGTTAACAAAAAAAATAAAAAAATTTTTAAAATAGTCCTTACTTATGATTAATTCGTTCGCATTTGTTGCAGCGTTAATTTATTTCAAAAACGGCGGCATTAAACAACGGCGCAGCCGGTATATTCAGGCACAATTTTAAGCTGGCCTTAAGCGAAATTTTATTAATTAAACGCGCGCGCCATTTTGAATAAAGATTATTTCCCTCCTCTTAAATAAAAATTGACTTTCCTCCATCCATTAAATCCATTTGTATTTTCTGAGTCATAAATCCCTACGTCTTTATTTATGCATTCAACGGGCTAATGCTTTTTAACGGTAATGCAGCGTCCGCCCCCATTATTCAGCGGATTTACCATTCAGCGCATTAATGCTCATTCACGCCCTGTCGATATCTTTATGGCTAGCGTGCTTCAGCATAACGTAATGAATAACGAACACAGTATTCGGGGAATTTAATATGACTATTACTCAGCGGCTTTTCCTGACGTTTTCACTGCTCTCGGCATCGATGATTGCCATGGTGGTGATCGTCATCATGGTATTGAGCGGCTTCCAGTCGCGCTTTCAATACGTACAAACCAATACGCTGCCTTCACTGGTTGACCTGGATAAAATGGTCAATGGCAGTAACCGGCTTAACGTCTCGCTTTACCGACATTTGAGTGCAAAAGATCAAGGCAAACAGGCCGAGTTCGAAAAGGAAATAACAACGCGGCTGGATACCGTTAAAGCGCTGACTGAATTTTATTTGAAAAATGAAACCACTAACGATCAGGACATCAGGCTGAGTCAGCATGCCTTAGCGCTGATTAAGCAGATGGATGACCGTTTGCCCGGTTTTATGGCGAATTCCCGTCTGCATGACGACGCTGCGCTGGCCGATCTGCAGGGCAATAGCGGGGTCGGGCAGTCTATTCGCGATTTAATTGAAAGTTACCAGAAACAGTTACAGTTTAATGTGGAGGTAGGGGCGGCATTTGAAAAAGATAACAACAAGGTTTACCGGCAAACGCTGGTGTGGTTAATTGCCGGTTCGGCCGCCATCATTCTGCTGCTGGGCGCGTTCTCCGTCAGAACGATTCTGGGGATCCGCAGGCACCTTAACGGTATGCGAATCACCATGGAACGTGCCAGCGAGCGACTGGATCTTACCCTGCGTGCGGATGACTCCCGTCAGGATGAAATTGGTCTTACGGCTAAAGCGTTTAACAACCTTATCGGGAATGTGGCCCATTCCCTGTCGTCCGTTGAACGTTCGGCCCATTCTGTCAGTTCTGCCACCTCGCAAATTTCGGCCGGCAACGAAGATCTCTCTTCACGCACCGAGCAGCAGGCGGCCTCGCTGGAACAGACGGCTGCCAGTATGTCAGAGCTGAGTGAAACCGTGCGCCAGACGGCTGAAAACACCCGACTGGCCAGCCAGCTGTCGAAAAACGCCCGGGACATTTCGGACGACAGCGCCACGAAAGTTCACACCATGCTCGGCACCATGACCGACATTAAACAGAGTTCTGAAAAAATCACCGCCATTATTAGCCTGATCGAAGGCGTGGCTTTCCAGACCAATATTCTGGCGCTCAACGCTGCCGTTGAAGCCGCCCGGGCTGGCGAGCAGGGACGAGGTTTTGCCGTTGTCGCCGGTGAAGTGCGTAACCTGGCGCAGCGTTCTTCGGCTTCAGCGCGCGAGATTAAAGAACTTATCGAATCCTCGATGCGCTATGTGGAAACCGGCGTTAATCAGGCTGAACAGGTGGGTGACAATATCGGACGAATGAAGGACGCGGTGCGACAGGTAACCGACCTCGTTGACGAAATTGCCGTCGCGTCTCAGGAGCAGTCATTGGGGATTGGTCAGGTGCATCAGGCCGTCAATCAGATGGATGACGTGACACAGCAGAATGCGGCGCTGGTGGAGGAAGCCTCATCGGCATCTCGCTCGCTCATGGATCAGGCCTCAGCACTGAATCAGCTCGTCGCCACGTTCGTGCTGACCGATGCCGCGCCTGTTGCCCAATCCAGCCCCGCACGGGTTTCTTCCGCCTTTGTTCAGGCTCGTGCGGCCTATGCTAAGCAGGAAGATAACTGGCAACGTTTTTAGGGTTGTGCGGCGGGTGGGGCGATAACACGGGATAAAGGCATGCCATCGTCCCACCCGCTCAACCCGCAGCCCGAATGGCGTTATCCTGTCCTGCCACTGTAAAGCACCGGGCCGGTAGGCTGCCCGGTGGGTGAACCGCCCTGGGGCTCAAGGCTGACCGCAATCACCGCGTTTTTCAGCGTATCACGTGCGGCAAGTTTGAGCTGCGTGGTCTCATGGACATTCAGCAGCCCCAACGAAACGGGCTGTTGACCGGCAGGGATGAGCCACAGTTGCAGGCTGTTGTTTGCGCCAATAGCGACCGGCTGCAACGGTGTTACACGCAGCTGCGTCAACGCCTTATCTGCACTGACCACCCATTGCCCCTGTTGCTCCGCGCCCCGCATTACGGTCAGCGGGGTAAAGTCGGGCGTCCTGATAACCTGATACGACACCAGCGTCAGCGCGGCAAGGGCAGCGGCAACCAGCCAGCCTACATAACCGCGCCTGACGCGCGGCGTTATCTTTGTCGGCAGACTTAGCGTAATTTTTTTCCAGACGTATTCCGGTGGAATCTGAGGCATCAGACTGCGATCCAGTCCGGCAAGCAGGGTTTGCCATTTGGCTACCTGCTCAGTCAGTTCCGGCTCACTCTGCAGACGCTTCTGAAAGCGTAACCGCGCATTGCCGCGCAGCGTACCCAGCGCGTATTCCGCAGAGAGCGCGTCGTCACGTTGGCGTTTATTCATAGTCCGACACACTCCCGAAGGTGCGCCATCGCCCGGCGGATCCAGCTTTTCACCGATCCAACCGGCTGCTGGAGCCAGTGAGCAATATCGCTGTGGGACATGCCCTGATAGTAGGCCAGCGTGATGCTCTGGCGCTGCTCACTGCTGAGGTTTCCCAGACAGCGCTGTAAGCGTGCGGCTTGTGCATCATCCTGTCTGTTATGCAGTTCGTCATGTTCAGCGGCCAGTAGGTCATCGTTATGGGCTTCTTCCGCGCTGGCAAGGCGTGCCTGTCCGCTGCGGAGCCAGTCGATACACCGATTACGAACAATGTGGGTCATCCAGGTCAACGGGGAGCTCAGCGCGGCATTATAGGTTTCCGCCTTGCTCCAGATGGTGATGTAGCAATCATGCAGCACCTCCTCAGCCCAGGGGCGATGCTGCAACATGCGCAACGCGATGGCAAAAAGGTGAGGCGATGTCAGCCGGTAAAGTTGTTCAAATGCCTGACGATCGCCGTCGGCGATTGCCTGCATCAATTTCACCTGCTCCACTGCCTGCACCTTGTCCATAAGCGTCCCGAATGATCTGTTTCCGTTCGAGTATAAATTATTACTTCGGCATTAATACGGTATCAATCACATCTATCACGCCATTTTTTTGGTTGACGTCATAGGTACTGATATTCGCGACGTTGCCCTGGCCATCTTTCAGCTGAATATTGTGGGGGCCATTGTTCATAATCCATAACGGCTGACCGTTAACGGTCTTCAGCTCGGCATGACCGCCACCTTGTTTGATTTTGGCTTCCAGCGCCTTCATATCGTACTTACCGGCAACCACGTGATAGGTGAGTACGCTGGTCAGTTTCGCTTTATTTTCCGGTTTGAGCAGACTGTCTACGGTGCCTGCAGGGAGCTTAGCGAACGCCGCGTTAGTTGGAGCAAACACGGTAAAAGGGCCTTTACCTTGTAAGGTATCAACCAAACCGGCTGCTTTTACCGCAGCCACCAGGGTGGTGTGATCTTTTGAGTTAACCGCATTTTCAACAATATTTTTTTGCGGGAACATGGCGGCACCGCCTACCATGACAGAACCCGACTCCATAGCGGCAAGAGAGGCAGTGGTAAACAGTAATGCACTTGATACAACGGTCACAGCGATTAGCTTTTTCATCGTAAATCCTCATTAGAGCGTGGAGTAAGTGGCTTTCAATGAGATATACGAGTAGGGGGACGAAAGTGGATGCAGAAAAAATTAAATATTTTTAACTCTGCGCTTAGCCTGCCCAATTCATCAGCCTGCGCGTGTTTTTCGGCCATGTGCGCACAGGCAAGCAGCGGCCAGAATGAGAGACGTCCGTCCCTGTCCTCTGTCACACGACATCAAAGGTAAGCCGATAATGAAAATCATCAAAAATGCCGCCGTTCCCTCAGCGAAAGGTCCTGAGGCGTATTTTACCGGTCAGGTCCGCATTGATTCGCCTTTCAGCACAGCGGCCCCGGCACGGGTTGGCGGCGCTATCGTCACCTTTGAGCCCGGTGCCCGTACGGCCTGGCATACGCATCCACTGGGGCAGACGCTGATCGTCACCGCCGGTCAGGGATGGATTCAGTGTGAAGGCGAAGAGAAGCAGACGATTAATCAGGGCGATATCGTCTGGATACCGGAGGATGTTCGTCACTGGCACGGCGCCACCGACAGCCATGCAATGACGCATATTGCCATCGCGGAATCCCTTAACGGCAGTCCGGTGACCTGGCTTGAGAAGGTCACGGAGCACGAGTTTTTATCGTAAGCAACACCTGTTGAGCCGGTGCAACACCAGGGAGGCCTAATCGATCTCCCAAGGCGGTGCGCTGAAGGTGTGTTTCATCAGGTCGATAAAGCCCTGAGTGCGGGGAAGCCGCTTTTTTTCCTGCAGGCTGGTCAGGGCGACGATATCGGCAGACGGCAAGGTAAACGCGGGCAGCAAGGGAACAAGAAGGCCCTGGCGGATCTCGCGGCTGACATCCCAGGCGGAGCGTACCATAATCCCTTTACCGCTCAGCGCCCATTTTTTAATGATACGACCATCATTGCTGGCGAGACGTGGCGTAATCCTTAGGGTCGTTTCGTCCCCGTTGTGGCTGAATGTCCAGCGCGTCACATCTTCCGCATTTTCCCGTATCACCAGACAGTGATGGTGCTGCAGCGCATCAGGATGCGTCGGCGTACCCTGCTGCTGCAGATAAGCCGGCGAGGCGCAGAGTAAACGCGGATTGGCGGCGAGCCGGGTGCTGTAGAGCGTGGAGTCGCGCAGATGGCCGATATAGATCACCACATCCCACTTATCGGCCTGCATCCAGTCGGGGTTATCGGAGAGGGTGAGATCGATACTGAGATCGGCATGGCTGTCGGCGTACTCCGCCAGCAGCGGGGCAATGTGTTCGGAACCAAAGCCCAACGGGGCCAGCACTCTCAGCGTTCCGCTGATGCGGTTTCGCGTCTGATCGATCACATCCTGCAACTGGTCTATCTCATGCAAAATCACCCGGGCGCGACCCAGCAGAGCTTCGCCTTCATCGGTCAGAATGATGCGTTTTGCCGGACGCAGGATCAGCTTCACCCCGATCTTTTGTTCAATACTTTGCAGGCGCTGCGTCACGGAAGGCGGCGTGATATCCAGATGGCGCGCCGCCGCCGCCAGCGTCGGATGCAGGGCAATGACCTGAAAAAAACGTAAATCTTCGCTGTTGATCATTAGGTTCAAACCTAATCATTAATTGGGCCTGACGGCATTTTAAACAGATTTAAACGATGAGAGCATCAATAAAACCTTACAGGAATTCGACGATGCTCAATCACTTAACCATAACCACGCCTTATCTGCTGTTAGATAAAGTTAAGTTTGAACGCAATATCAACCGCTTGTATCAGAGAATCGAAGGGCAACGCTGCCAGATTCGCCCGCATCTGAAAACGCTTCGCACTCTCCAGTCTGCGCCTTATCTGCTCAAAGCATCCTCTTCACCTGCCACCGTTTCTACCCTGGCAGAAGCCGAAGCCTTTGTCGCCGCTGGCTTCAGCAATGTGCTTTACGCCGTGGGGATTGCGCCCGCTAAATTGCCGCGTATTGCCGCCCTGCGGTGCAGCGGCAAACAGGTGCATGTGTTGCTGGACAGCATGGCGCAGGCACAGGCCATCAGCGATTACGCTTTACAGCATCAGGTGACGTTTTCCGTTTTCATTGAGATCGACTGCGATGGCCATCGCGGCGGCATTCGACCTGACGACGGGACGTTGGCCGAGATTGCCGGTCATCTGCATCAGCACGGGATGGTGGTGGAAGGGGTAATGACCCACGCGGGCGAGTCCTACCATTGCCGCACGCCGCAAGACATTCAGCGGGCGGCGCAGCAAGAGTGCCAGGCTGCCATTACCGCTGCCCAGCATATCCGTGCCGCAGGGATCCCGTGCCCGGTCGTCAGCGTTGGCTCCACGCCCACGGCGCATGCGGCTACGGACCTCACGGGCGTAACCGAGGTGAGGGCCGGGGTGTTTTCCACCTTCGATCTGTTTATGCACAATCTGGGCGTCTGCACCCAGGACGACATTGCGCTTTCGGTGGTGACAACGGTGATCGGCCACAACCACGACAAGGGCTGGGTTTTTGTTGATGCCGGCTGGATGGCCATGTCACGCGATCGCGGCACCGCCTCACAGGATACCGATTATGGCTACGGGCTGGTGTGCGACGACGCGGGTTGTCCGTTGGGATTGCTGCTGACAACCACCAATCAGGAGCACGGAATTATTGCGTTGCCGCGCGACAGTGCGTATTCCACCGGAGATTTTCCACTGGGTACCCTGCTGCGTATTCTGCCCAACCACGCCTGCGCGACCGCCGCGATGCATACGCACTATCAGGTGATCGACACCCGAAACGGCGAACATGAGGTCTGGCAACGCATCGTTGGCTGGTAGCGTTTTTTCCATTCATTGTGAGAGGACATCATGTCAGATTTTGATCCCGATAAGGTCCGTCTTTCGACCGGGCATTTTATCAACGGCCAGTTTGTTTCGGCATCCGGCAAAACAATGGGGATTAAACGTCCCTCGGATGGCCAGCATTACGCCGACATCAACGAAGCGGGCGCAGAAACGGTCGGCGAGGCGGTAAGCCTCGCGGAAGACGCGCGCATTCGCAGCGGCTGGTCAAGCTGCTCGCCACGCGAACGTGGCGCGGCCATTTCCCGCTGGGCGGATTTGATCGATGCCGACAAAGATTATCTGGCGCAGCTTGAGGCGGTGGGCTCCACGCGTCCGATAACGGACACGATCAATATTGAAGTGCCTTTCACCGCTGCTGCTCTGCGTTTTTATGCAGAATGCGCAGACAAGTACAGCGGAGATGTGTTTCCAACCCAGAACAGTAGCCTGGGGATGCTGGTGCCGGAGCCTTATGGCGTGATCGGCGCGATCACGCCGTGGAATTTCCCGCTGTCGATGGCGTCATGGAAGTGCGGCCCGGCGCTGGCTGCGGGAAACGCGGTGGTGCTCAAGCCCTCTGAGCTGACGCCATTCTCCACCGCGCGGCTGGCTGAGCTGGGCGTGCAGGCCGGTATTCCGCCCGGCGTGCTCAACGTCGTTCAGGGCGGCGGACAGGTCACCGGCAATGCACTGGTGACCCATCCTCTGGTCAGAAAGGTGTCCTTTACCGGTTCAACCGCGACCGGGGCGGCGATCATGAGCCAGGCCGCGTTGCACGGTACCAAGCCCGTGACGCTGGAACTGGGCGGAAAAAGCCCGCAGCTGGTTTTTGACGATGCAGGCGATGCGGATGAAATCGCCGAGCGCCTGTTTCTGGGCTTCACCGTCAACGCCGGTCAGGCCTGTGTTTCAGGGACGCGTCTGATCATTCAACAAGGTATCGCAGAACGGGTCATCGAAAAGCTTATCGCCCTATGCAAAACACCGCTGCCCGGTATGACCTGGCAGGCCGCCACGCGTTACTGTCCGCTGATCGATCAACGTCAGGGGGAAAAAGTCGCGACGATTATCGCGCAGTCCGTGGCGCAGGGGGCCAGCATTCTGGCCGGCGGCCAGCGTTACGAAAACACCGCGCAGGGCTGGTTCTGGCAACCGACGCTGTTAGCCAATGTGAATCAGGATAACGTCGCGATTCAGGAGGAGATCTTCGGACCGGTGCTCACCATCCAGACGTTTAGCGATGAAGAAGAAGCCCTGGCGCTCGCACAGCATCGCGTTTTTGGCTTATGTGCAGGCGTGCATACGCTCAACATGCCACGTGCGATGCGGCTGATGAAAGCCTTGGACAGCGGTACGGTCTGGATCAACCGCTATCGTCGAACCTGGGACTTTATCATTCCAACCGGCGGCTTTCAGGGGTCCGGTTTTGGCAAAGATCTTGGGCGCCAGGCCTTTGAGTCATGTCAGCGCTACAAGAGTGTCTTAATCGATTTTTAACACCTTTACTGGAGATCACAGACGATGCCCGCACCGCTCAGGCTTGTTCAGGACAGTACGCATTTCCCCGATTCGGTGGATGTGGTGATTATCGGTGCCGGGATTGCAGGTGCAGCGACCTGTTGGGAGCTGACCAAAAAAGGCTATCGGGTTGCCGTGATCGAAAAGGGCCTTGTCGGCGCAGAGCAGTCCAGCCGTAACTGGGGCTGGTGCCGTCAGCTTAACCGTGACGAGCGGGAAATTCCGCTCATTCTGCACGCCCTGCAACGCTGGCATGCGCTGAGCGACGACATCGGGATGGACGTAGGGTTTCGCGCCAGCGGGCTGGTCTATGCCACGCGAACGGAGAAGGATATTCACAACTGGGATAACTGGGGCAAGATGGCAAAGCAGTACGGCATTCGCAGTCGAATGCTGAGTGCCGCCGAGGCCAAAACGATGACGCCGGGCAGTACCACAAACTGGCATGGCGGCGTACATTCCCCTGACGACGGTTATGCCGACCCGGCTTTAGCCGCGCCGGGGCTGATGGAAGCCGCGGTGAAAAAGGGCGCGTTTCTGTTTCAGCGCTGTGCGGTTCGCGGGCTGGATATCTCGGCAGGACAGGTCAGTGGGGTGATAACCGAACGCGGCCTGATCAAAACCGCCCGGGTCGTATGCGCCACGGGAGCCTGGACATCGCTGTTTTGCCGCCGCCACGGCATCGATCTGCCCGCCGGTAACGTCATTGGCAGTGCGTTTCGTACCCATCCTGCAGAGCAGCCACTCACTCTGCCTTTCTATACGGATGCCTTTGCCTGTCGTCCACGCCAGGACGGCGGTTATACTATTGCGCTGTCTGGAACCGGACGGCTGGAGCCGGGGTTCCAGGGCTTACGCTATGCCCGAGAGTTTTTCCCCTTATACAAAGCCCGCCGGTTAAATCTGGAAACCAAAATCCGGCTCTCATCGTTTTTGCATGGCCCTGAATCCCGGGCAAGCTGGTCTATGGATAGCCTTTCACCCTTCGAGAAACTTCGGGTGCTGGATCCTCAGGTTTCAGACGGCATCGTTGAAAAGGGGCTGGCGGCGATAGGCAGGGAGTTTCCGGCGCTGGCCGGGCTGCGGGTGACTCAGGCCTGGGGCGGCGTGATTGACTGCATGCCGGACGACATTCCGGTCATTTCTGCCGTACCGCAGCTTCCGGGGCTGATCCTGTCTTGCGGCTACAGCGGCCATGGATTTGGTATTGGCCCCGGTGCGGGACGTCTCACGGCGGACCTGGTCACCGGGGATGCGCCGATTGTCGATCCCACCGCGTTCCGCTATTCCCGTTTCCGCGACGGCACAACGCTGAAAAAGCCGGGCATGATGTAAAGAGGTGAAGATGCAACCATTAATACACGCGCGCGATATACAGGACACACCGCATCCGGGCCACTATTCGCACTATGCGCTGACCTCGGGATTGATGTTTATATCCGGCCTGTTGCCGGTCACGCCAGCCGGAGAAATGCGTAGCACGGCCTCCTTTGCTGAGCAGACGTCGCAGGTGTTGGCCAATCTGGAGGCCTGCCTGCAGCAGGAAGGCCTCAATAAGCATCATCTGGTGATGGTGAGGGTTTATCTGGTGGATGTCGGGCTGTGGGCAGAATTTAACAGGCTGTATGCACAATGGCTCGGCGAGTGGAAACCCGCCAGAGCTATCGTGCCGGTGCCGGAACTCCACTACGGCGTGCTGCTGGAGGTTGAAGCAACGGCGGCAACGGGCCGCTAAAACGCCGGACGTGAGCCTGTCCGGCAGCCGTGGGGCGTAAAAAAATAAAAACCGTCGCAGGCGCGCCCGCGACGGCAGAGGTCAGGCCGTGCCTTGCGGGGTTTCCGGCTGCACCTGCTCTTTCAGCGCCCGCACCGTCTGGTGGCGATGCCAGTAATAGTTGAGCGTGTATTTAACGTGTTCAATCTCTTTTTTCAGACCGGGCAGGCGGATTTTGCTGCGCTTTTTGCCCTGTGCATTGGGCTGAACATGCTGCACATACACACTGTCTCTGCCGAACTGACGCAGCACGTTAATATTTTTGACGTTATCCCACTCAAGCAAACCGGCTGAATGCGGCTGCACGATGCCTTGCCAGGTAATGATCATCTGCGAACCATCTTTAAGTGTAAAAGGCACATCCGGAAAATACTTTAAGACCAGCGCGGTCTCTTCTTCACCCGTCGGTTGGTAACGCCAGGCCAGGCTCTCTTCATGTTGCGAGGTGAAGTCTCGCTCATATTTTTGCCAGAGCCGCTGCTCAATCTGATCGGCGACCGGGATTACATCGACCCAACTGTCCGCCGGTGATGTCGCGGCGATGACGGCGTAATCCGCCTCTGCCACGGCATAGTTAACGTTGCGCATTCTTTCAGACAGGGGGGGATGGGAATCAAAGGGATGAGGGATATTCTGTTCACGCATCGTGCTGACAAAGTCCGCGGAACTGACGTGTTGCGGCAGGCCAACGGCGATGGCCTGACTGATCCCGGGTGCATTTTCATACAGCGTTTTATTTGCAAAAAGCTTACGCTCAACTTCGTAACGATAGCTGGCATAGGCTGAGATTTTGATTAACGATTCAATAATCGCCGCAGAGGAGACGCGCGCGGCGGCGTTCCGGTCGGCGATAAATTCGCGTTCACGGCTGTTACGCTGCCACGCGAGTTCGAAGAACAGGCGATAAAGATAGAGCGGATAAAAGACAATAAGCGTGGACAGATTCTCGCTCATTAACTGCGTATACATATCGAACCGATGGAGCTTTGGACCCAGCAAGGCACCCGATGCCGTATCGCCTTCGTGCAGGTGTGTCAGTTCATGCACCATCACGCTGTCAGCCTGCGCGGTACTCAGCTGACGCAGCAGGGGAATACTGACATACAGTTTTCGGCCTTGCAGTGGCTGGTCGTTCACGCTCAGCGGTGCTTCTGTCACGAAGAAGTTGGTATCGATACCGGCGATGATGTGATCCGGCGGGATAGTGCCCACGCTGGCCGCCAGCGCGTCAACACGCGCCCAGAGTGCCGGGGCTGCTTCGCGGCTGACCACGTCGCCTTCAATGCTCTCCTCCGGCGGCAGCTTTTTAAAGATGCCTTTGATCATGTAATACATCGCAGCCAACACCAGCAGCGCGACCAGGATCACCAGCTTTGGATAGTATTTTTGCGTGAAAAAGGCGGTGCCCCAGAAAGAAAGCCACACCAACATGGCGCCCTGTACCAGCACCTGCAGCGAGCACGCCAGCATTAAAAAGGGACGCGCCAGGCGGAGGCTGAGTAACTGCCCCCGTCGGCTTTTAAATGCCAGCGCACTGAACAGAAGGATCATCAGCAGAATGACGCCGCTGAAAACCATCGTCCATAGAGCGACTTTGCCAATGAGATAAAATTGCGACAGTTCGGAACCCGGTCCACAGACGGCATTTTTATAGTCAATCAAATTATCGGCGACCGGTCCGCAGACGCTGGAAGGCGGATTGGCTTGCAGAAACTGCATTAATTTACCCAGACTTTGATTCTGCGCACGCGCATTATCGATAAAAATCTGGGTGTATTCCTGATCGAGTTCGTGACTGCCGTAGTGAGCAAAAACCAATGTAATCGCAGGGGTTAAAAACAGCGTGAGCAAAAGCCATAAGAAAACTTTTGCATATCCTTTTTTCAATGCCGTTAATTTATTCACAATAGTTCGCTCGCTCATTGTCGGTGGGGGGGACAAGCTGTTTATTATCTGGCGATACTGACAGGGCGTTTCCGACATCAGGAAAATGGCGTGAGATCCGTCTCAGCATGCTTCAGCTTTGTGCGTGTCTTATTTGTGCGTGTCTTAGAAGAGCAAGATGGATTATAAGCCAGCAATTACTTTACGTCTTCTTAACACTCGTGGCGTTCGGTGGCAGACAGCCGATCTGTCAACGCGAGAGGCTCGCGGCAGGGCTCACAGGAAAGCGATCCTGCGGCAGGATGGCCGCATGTTCATCAGTCACGCGATTTTCGTCTGATAATTTATGATTGAACCTGATTAATGCGGCGCGTTTGGTTTTGGATTTTTTCGCTGGAAAGGCTTACTGGCGCTCCATAAAGACCGGCAATTCAGGCACCGGTAACACGGATAAGACTTTCAGGCGCTGTAATGTTCTGACCTGCGCCCGCTCAAGGTGATCGCGCATACAGGCGGCCGCCAGTTCCCAGTTCCTTTTCAGCAAAAATTCATAGACCAGGCTGTGTTCATCCAGCATTGCGCTGTCGACAGGGATGCTGAGCCGCTCGTAAAAGATTCGGGTGACGATAAACGGCGATTGATTTTGCCGTAAAATTTGCATCATCAGCTTATTGCCCGCAGGCTCCAGGCTGCGAATGTGCAGATCTTCTTCCAGCATTTCGAGTTCCGCGGCATTAAGCTGTTTGCCCCGGCAGGTTTGCACGTTATCCAGCCGCGCGTTAAGCCAGGCAACACTTAACCGTTCCCCGGCTTTTCGTAATGCGGCCGGCTCCAGATGCGCCCTGATTTCAAAATGGTCAGCCAGTTCGCGCGCGGTTAACGGGCCTGTCAGCCACTGAGAATAGGGCTCTTTTTCTACCAGCCCCTTGTCGCGCAGGCGCATCAGGCTCTCACGTATCACCGCGCGGCTGGTGTTATAGTGCTTCGCCGCGCCCGTTTCATCCACCTGGTAGCAGCCGAATACCATCGCGGTAGACAGGATCCCCTGCAGATTTTCCAGCACTTTTTCACCCGTGCTGCGCGTATCAACCAGCTCGTCGCGCTGTTCAAGGCCGAACAGCTCGCGCGTCAGCGCAATGCGAACCGGCTCAACGTCCTCATTATCGCGCGCAACGATAAATCCCCGACCTTCAAAACGGGCAATCCAGCCTTCATCATGCAGCATGCTTAACGCCCGCCGGACGGGAACACGACTGGTGCCAAACAGCTGCGCCAGCGGACCTTCCAGCAGCACCAGCCCCGCAGGCACGCTATTCTGCTGAAAAACCTTCAGTAAAACCTGGCGAATACTTTCGTAACGCGCAGAGCCTGCATCGTCCATGTCCGTTCCCGTCACCTTGTTTTGCATTGTTTCATCTTCTGCTCTCCGTCCTGCCAGCCACATTAGCATATCTGACAGCACTCCCGGTGCAGGCTATCAACAGCACTGATGTAGTGCACCTTGCCCAATAATGGATCACTTTTAAATTAATACATTTAATGTCTGCGTGCAATTTCATCTGTGACGTGACGAAATTATCGAAAATGCGGCAAATAACCCCTTGATAACACATCAAATTTAATTATAAGGATCGACATGATCACAATTATGCAACTTAACAGTGCTTTTTATGGCACCGTTATTGCTATCTTCAAATGTACATTGAAACGTAATATACATTTAAAGGTGATGCTGTGCAGGCCGAAAATGTTCGTCAGTTATTCATGGCTGGTCAGATTGATGCGCTGGGAATCAGTGCGCTCTATGCACAACAGCGCCTGTCGCCGCTGGCCTTTACCACAGCCTGTCTAAAAGCGGCTGAAAACGCGCCTTCCGTTTTCATCTCAATGACCGCCGCCCGTGCCCGCGAAGAGGCCGAAGCCTCAACGCTGCGCTGGCAAGCGTGCCGCCCGCTGAGCCCACTGGATGGTATTCCGGTGGCCTGGAAAGATCTGTTCGATATTCAGTCAAGCCAGACCTCCGCCGGGTCGGCCACGCGAAGCAATGTCCCTGTCGCACCCCAGGATGCCGCGCTGGTGGCACAGTGTTCGGCAGCAGGACTGGTGACGCTGGGTAAAACCAACCTGAGTGAATTCGCGTTTTCCGGCCTTGGACTCAATCCCAGTTTTGGTACGCCGGCCATCCGGGGCACCACGTCGCAGCTTTTTGCACCCGGAGGATCGTCCAGCGGCGCGGGACGGGCAATTGCGGAAGGTCTCGCCTGTATCGCCTTTGGCACCGACACCGGCGGCTCAATACGGATTCCTGCCGCATTCAGCGGCACGATCGGCTATCGCGCCAGTCGCCAGCGCTATGTGACAACGGGCGTCTATCCTCTGGCGCACTCGCTGGACACGGTGGGGCCGCTATGCCGAAGCGTACGTGATGCTATTGCCCTGGATGACATTCTGTGCGGCGCGCAAAAAATGCGCTTTCCTGCGCCGCACTTTCGTGTGGACGAGGCATTACTTGCCGCGTGCCAGCCCGCCGTGCGTGAGAACGCTTGTCGCCGGATAGCCCAGTTGACGGCCGCCGGGTTCAGAATTGATCACGCGCCACTTCAGGCCTTTAACCAGGCACTGGCCTGGATTGCCGATAAAGGCTGGCCGGGTGGACGTGAGGCCTGGCTGCTGCATCGCGAACTGTTAGCCTCGCCTGACGCGGCATTGATGGATGCGCGCGTGCGGGAACGCCTGCTTGCCGCCAGCCATCAGGATCCTGCGGTGCTTGAAACGTTTCTGGCGCAACGCAAGTCGTGGCAACAGGCACTGGCGGCAGAACTGGACGGGGCAGTGCTGATTACGCCTACCGTTGCCCACACCGCACCGGAACTGGCCCCCTTGATGCAAGACGACGACCTGTTTGCCCAGACCAATCTTGCCACGCTGCGGTTAACCATGCCGGGCAGTCTGCTGGATATGCCGGGAATCGCTTTGCCGACCGGCAAAGACGCAAACGGGCTGTATACCAGCCTGCTTTTTTCCCTTCCTGCTGGCGAGGATCGCCGGCTTCTTCACGCTGCCAGCACGGTCGCAGGCACGTTTACGGCAGACCATTCCGTCTGCGCTTAACTCCTTAGAGGAAAGACTCATGGCTAAAGAAATTTTGTGTGCATTTGGTGTTGATGTGGATGCGGTTGCGGGCTGGCTGGGTTCTTACGGCGGGGAAGACTCGCCGGATGATATCTCACGCGGACTGTTTGCCGGGGAGGTGGGCGCACCGCGCCTGCTGAAAATGTTTGCTGAACACCAGTTGCGTACCACCTGGTTTATCCCCGGTCACTCCATTGAAACCTTTCCTGAGCAGATGAAAGCGGTGGTGGACGCAGGGCATGAAATTGGCGTTCACGGTTACAGCCATGAAAACCCCATCGCCATGACACCCGCGCAGGAAGAAACCGTACTGGACCGCAGCATTGAGCTGGTCACCCAGCTATCCGGAAAACGTCCGACAGGCTATGTGGCTCCCTGGTGGGAATTCAGCAACGTGACCAACGAGCTGCTGCTGAAAAAGGGCATCAAATACGATCACAGTCTGATGCACAACGACTTTCATCCTTATTACGTTCGCGTCGGCGACAGCTGGACCAAAATTGATTACAGCCAGCATCCCGACAGCTGGATGAAGCCGCTGACGCGTGGTGAAGAGACCGATTTGGTCGAGATCCCCGCTAACTGGTATCTCGATGACCTGCCGCCAATGATGTTTATCAAAAAATCGCCAAACAGCCACGGCTTTGTGAACCCCCGTCATCTGGAAGAGATTTGGCGCGACCAGTTCGACTGGGTCTATCGCGAAAATGACTACGCGGTGTTTACCATGACCATTCATCCCGACGTTTCAGGTCGTCCGCAGGTGCTGCTGATGCTGGAACGTCTGATCAAGTACATCCAGAGCCACCAGGGTGTGCGATTTGTCACCTTCGACGAAATCGCAGATGACTTCTTAGCGCGCAAACCGCGTTAAGTTTCTTTCCTTTATCTTGCAGAGCGATCACGACATGAGCATCTACAAAAAAAAATCCGTTAACGGCTGGCAGCCACAGCAGTTAACCATCAGGGATGTGAAATTCGCCACATGGATTGCCTTCTTCGCCTGGATTTTTGCCGTTTACGACTTCATTCTTTTCGGCACGTTACTGCCGGAAATCGGCGGCCATTTTGGCTGGAGTGAAGTTGAGCAGTCGGAGATTGCCACCTGGGTCGCTTTCGGCGGGGCGGTCATCGCCCTGGCCATTGGGCCACTGGTCGACCGGCTGGGGCGTCGCATGGGCATCGTGATTACGGTGGGTGGCGCGGCGCTGTGCTCGCTGCTGACCGCAATCGGCGGCCTGTGGGGCAAGGGCGCGTTAACCGCTATTCGCTCCGTCGCTGGCCTGGGCTATGCAGAGCAGACGGTAAACGCCACCTATTTATCTGAGCTTTATACCGCACTCGACGATCCTAAACTCAACAAGCGCAAGGGCTTCGTTTACAGCCTGGTGCAGGGCGGATGGCCGGTGGGTGCGCTGGTCGCATCCGCCCTGACCGCGATTCTGCTGCCGATCATTGGCTGGCAGGGGAGCTTTATTTTCGCCGCGTTCCCCTCGCTGGTCATTGCGCTGCTGGCGCTCAGACTCAAAGAAACGCCACAGTTTGAAGTGCAGAAAAAAATCAAAACGCTGCGCGAGCAGGGCAAAGACAAGGATGCCCGTCAGGTGGCTGCCGACTATCGGGTGCCGTATGAAGATCAGCCTAAATCGGGTTTTGCTTCGGCGTTTCGTGGCACCGCCCTGCGTTCGACCTTAGTGCTCGGCATTGCCATTCTGCTGAACTGGTTCGCAATCCAGATCTTTAGCGTGCTGGGCACGACGGTCATCACCAAAACCCACGATGTGTCGTTCAATAACTCGCTGCTGATCCTGATTCTGTCGAATCTGGTGGGTTACTGCGGTTACCTGGCGCACGGCTGGCTCGGCGATCGGATTGGCCGCCGCAACACCATTGCCGGAGGCTGGATGCTGGGCGGTATTGCCTTTGCCGCCATGCTGTTCTGTCCGGACAACTTTGCCATCATCGTTGCGCTGTACAGCGTCGGTCTGTTCTTCCTGATCGGACCCTATGCCGCTGCCCTGTTTTTTATCAGTGAAAGCTTTCCTACCGCAATCCGCGCGACAGCGGGTGCCCTCATCATGGCGATGGGACCGGTCGGTGCCATCGTAGCCGGTATTGGTACCACCTCGGTGCTGAGTCAGGGCGGCCACTGGCAGGAAGCCGCTCTCTGGTTCGGCGCCGTACCCTGTTTTGTCTCCGGCATCATTATTCTGTTTGCACGACCGGCGGCGCAACTGGATACCCAGGTCAACGCCACCTCGACCCAGCCTCAGGCTTAAGGACAGCATATGCAGAATGAAAAAGGCACGCCGGTCGCCGCTATCAGCGGTGCCGCCAGCGGCATTGGTCTGGCGCTGGCCACGCTGTATGCGCAGCGTGGCGTGCGGGTGATTGCGGGTTATTACCCGCAGGATCCGCACGATCCGGCGCTGGCGTCAGCACAGGTTGAAGCCGCGGGCGGAGAGGCACTCTGGCTGCCGCTCAACGTTGGCTCCACCGCCTCCGTCGATGCATTTATCGCCCAGGGCGTTCAGCACTTTGGTCGGCTTGACTACGTGGTGGCTAACGCCGGCATTCTGCGCCGCGCAGGCATTGATGAGATGAGCGATTCGCACTGGGATGAGATGCTGAATGTCGATCTGACGGGCGTGATGCGGCTGTTCCGCGCTGCCGCCGCGCATCTGCATTCTGGGGCCAGCCTGGTTGCCGTGTCATCGATTGCAGGCGGGGTTTATGGCTGGCAGGACCATGCTCATTACGCGGCGGCGAAAGCCGCCGTACCGGGCATTTGCCGGTCGCTGGCGGTGGAGCTGGCCCCGCGCGGCGTCCGCTGTAACGCCATTATTCCCGGCCTGATCGAAACGCCGCAGTCGCTGGATAAACACAACTCGCTTGGCCCGGAAGGGCTGGCCAAAGCGGCGCACGCGATTCCCCTTGGGCGAGTCGGCCGGGCGGACGAGGTGGCTAAAACAATCGCGTTTCTCACCAGCGAAGAAAGCAGTTATCTCACCGGGCAAAGCCTGATTGTCGACGGCGGGCTGACCGTCCGCTGGCCTGATTAAGGAGAGAGTATGCAGTTAGCAAGCAAACGCTGCGTTGTCAGCGGGGCGGCCAGCGGAATCGGGGCCGCCATCGCTACGCTGTTCGCCCGCGAGGGCGCACACCTGATACTGACCGACCGGAACAGTGAGCATCTGGAGGCCATGGTGACACGCTGTCGCGCCTTAGGTGTGCCCTGTTTTGGTGTGGTAGCGGATGTCGGGGAGGTCGACGGGGCCACGGCGGGCGTTGATGCCTGCCTGGAACGGTTCGATGGGATTGATATTCTGGTTAACAATGCCGGTATGCTCACGCAGGCCCGCTGCACGGATATCACGCTGGCCATGTGGGAGCAGATGATGGCGGTGGATTTACGCAGCGTCTTTCTCGCCACCCAACGTGCGCTGCCTTCCATGCTGGCGCAGCGCTGGGGAAGGGTGATCAATATCGCCTCGCAACTGGGAATAAAGGGCGGCGCAGAACTGAGCCATTATGCCGCCGCCAAAGCGGGTGTGATTGGTTTTACCAAGTCTCTGGCGCTGGAAGTCTCTGCCGATAACGTGCTGGTGAACGCGATCGCGCCGGGGCCAATTGAAACCCCGCTGATCGATGGCATCAATCAGGCGTGGAAAACCGCCAAGGCCGCTGAGCTACCGCTGGGGCGTTTCGGCCGGGCAGAAGAAGTGGCACCGGTTGCGCTGCTGTTGGCCAGTGAGCCGGGCGGCAACTTGTTTGTCGGTCAGACGCTGGGGCCGAATTCTGGCGATGTAATGCCCTAAGGAGCACGCGATGTGTGGAATGTGCGGATTGCTGGATAATGGGCCGCAGTGGAGCGATGCGCTGGAAAACAATCGGCCCCAGCGTCAGCTACGCCTGCAGCAGCTGGCGCTGCTTAACCGGGCGCTTAAGCCCTGGCGACTGAGCTTAACCGAGTTTCACACCAGTTGGGTGCTGTCCAGTCCCACGGGGCAGCAGGTCATGGTGAGCTCGCTGGACCTGCTGTGGAAAGAAGCCGAGAAGATGACCCGACGCACTCTCGATCCGCTGGATGAGACCTGGCTGGCGGCGCTTTGATGGCGAGTAACGGAGAGTCCGCGATGCGAAATGAAAAACTGCCGCTGCATATCCTGAGCGGCTTTCTCGGCAGTGGTAAAACCACGTTGCTGAAGGGCTGGCTGACGCACCAGAATCTTAACGATGTTGCGCTGCTGGTGAATGAGTTTGGCGAAGTCGGGATTGATCACCATCTGTTAAATGAAGTGGCACCGGATACGGTGCTGTTACCCAGCGGCTGCGTATGCTGTCAGATTCGCGGTGAACTGAAAACGGCGCTTTTGGACCTCTACGAACGCCGTACGCGCGGCGAGCTACCACCGTTTAGTCAGGTGATACTCGAAACCACCGGGCTGGCCGATCCTGCGCCCATTCTGTCAACCTTGCTGCACGATCCGCAGCTTAAACACCATTTCAGTCAGGGCACGCTGGTGACGCTGGTCGATGCAGAGCACGCCCGTTTACAGTCGGCCCATCAGCCCGAATGGTTAGCCCAGGTGAGCGCGGCTGACAAACTGCTGCTCAGCAAATGCGATCGGATCGATCACGACGGTTTGCTCGCCCTCCAGACATGGCTTGGCGGTTTAAACCCCCTAGCGGAGCTGAGCGATACGCAACATGCGCTGGCCGAACCCGGGCAGTTATTCGCGCTTCGCCTCGCCAAAGGAACGCACGCACAGCGGTTTCGCTGGCTTGGTGCCGTGGGCGATGCCCGCTACAATCTGACTCCCGGACAAAAAACGCATCATCACCCTCTAACCCAGACCTGCGTGATCACTCTGGAAGACGAACTGAACTGGCCCGCGTTTGCTATCTGGCTGTCAATGCTGTTACATAGCCATGGGCAATCGGTCTTGAGAATGAAGGGCATTCTGCGTTTTAGCGGCACCAGTGCGCCGGTGGTGATTCACGGCGTTCAGCATACCTTGCATCCGCCCATACATATGAACGACTGGCCGGGGGATTTAGACACTTCCAAACTGGTTTTTATTCTGCGCGGACTCGACGCAGAGCGGCTGAAACAGGGATTTAACCGCTTCCAGCAGGCGTTAAAGGACAGGTAAAACGATGAATTCTGCAGCGAAGGTCAACGATCAACTCACTTTACGCGTGCTCGGGACCTCCGTCACGTTGCTCGAAATGCTACGCGTCAGCGCCGAGAAAGATCTGGGCATTCGCATTGAATATTTGCTGCACAGTGTGGAAGATGCGCAGCGCATTGCCGTCATGCAGCCTGAGAGCTATGACCTTTACGATCAGTGGTTTCACAATATTGATTTTGTCTGGCCCGCGCAGGCCATTCAGCCGCTGGAGATTAAACGACTTAAATACTGGGACGAGATCACCCCGCTGGCTAAAACCGGCAGGCTGCGTCCAGATCTGCCGCTCGCTGACGGCAGCGTGCCCTCTGAACGGCTTTATGTGCAGCGCGACAGGCATCTGGGCAGCCATGCCAGCGATCACATCAGCATGTTGCCGCTGACGCACAACGTTGACAGCTTTGCCTATCACGCCGACAGGCTCCCGACCGCGTTACAGCAGCAGGAGGAAAGCTGGGGATGGCTGTTGCATCCTTCACTAACGGGCCAGGTTGCCTTACAGGAAGATGCGGCAATGGGCGGCATCGATGCGGCGCTTGCCATGCAGGGCGCAGGTCTGGCGCGCTTTGCCAACACGGGCAATCTTACGCTCGAAGAGATCGACCTGCTGACGCAGCAACTGGCGCGCCTCAATCGTAACGGGCATTTTGCGGCATTCTGGGCCTCCCAGGATGAAGCCTGCGACCTCATTGCCAATCAGCAGGTGGAAGTGCAGAGCCTGTGGGCGCCCATCTATTTCCGTCATCACTTTCATCAACGTGGCTATAAAATGGCACGCCCGCGTGAAGGTTACCGCGCCTGGTACGGCGGCATGTCGCTTTCGCGCTGCGCGACCGGCAGAATCAAAGACGCTGCCTACGACTATTTAAACTGGTGGCAGTCCGGCTGGCCTGGCGCAGTGATGGCGCGGCAGGGTTACTATATCTCCAACGCGGAACGCAGCCGGGCGCATCTGTCAGCTGCAGAGTGGGATTTCTGGTACGGCGGCCAGCCTGCGAGAGAGGTGCTACTGGATGCCTGGGGCGCACCGCTGATTCCCCAGGGTGAAGTGCGCGACGGTGGTAGCTACGACGCGCGCATGAGCCATATTGCCGTCTGGAACGCCGTAATGGATGAACATAACTACCTGACGCGCCGCTGGCAGGATTTTTTGCGGGCCAGTTGAAGGACTGCGCCAAGCTAAAACAGAAGGAAGAAGGCATGCGTACGCGCCGCTCGGCCCGACTACTGATCCTCAATGCTTCGCATAACCTGTTGTTGTTTCGTTTTGTGCATACACAGGATGCACTCGCAGGCCATGCTTACTGGGCAACGCCGGGCGGCGGCGTAGAGGAGGGCGAATCCTTCGAGCAGGCGGCGCTCAGAGAACTTTATGAAGAAACCGGTATTCGCCGGAACGATCCTGGCCCGTCCCGAAGAGAGCGATGCTTTGTCATGACGCTGCCCTCGGGCGAACGCGTTCAGGCACATGAGCGTTTTTTTATCATTAATGTCTCGGGAGACGAGATTGATACCCTGGGTTGGAGTGAAAACGAAAAGTCGGTTATTGCCAGCTATCACTGGTGGTCGATTAGTGCACTTAATGCCACAACCGAAACGGTATATCCAGACAATCTCGTAGAAATGTTGACCAGCATGGATTCAGATTCATCTGGGAAGTAGAAAAAATAAATGCTGGAAAAAACTGACTAAGCCAGAAGAAGGTCGGTTAACCCGTTTATAGCGATACGATCATGCAATTATCCAGCCCATAAATAAGACATATCGACGATACTTGAAAATTTAAATACATCATCTAATGATGTATTTATTAATTTCATAGGCTAAGCATATAGGATGCTGAAATTACTTTTTATTGATCATAGCGCTAACCCACACAGACATCATCAGGAAAACATCCCTTATTCGCTCTAAGTTTAAGAACATGCTGAAAGGGGGGATGCATCAGAGAATGGGCGCGCTTCTATATTCCATAACCAGTTATGTTAAATCAGAGCTCATGGTGTGCGCATTATTTTGCATCACTGCACGATATCTTCGATGCTGATTCTCTTTATAGGTTGTCATTGAGGTGAAAGTGAACTTAGTTAAAATCGACCACGTCCACATTTATGTGCATGACCTGGATAAGGCCGAGCGCTGGTATAACGACGTACTGGGGTTTTCACGCGATGAGTCGTTGCTGTTCTGGTTTAAGCAAGGTGGCCCTCTGGTTTTAAAAAATAACGCTGCAGCGATTTCGCTGTTTTTAAGAACACATCAGCCGCCCGGCAATACCGTGGCATTCAGTCTTGAAGCCACGAGTTTTTGTCTGTTATTGCACATTCTGGCAGCGCAATCCATACCTTTTATAGTCAGCGATCATCAGGTGTCGATGTCCGTTTATTTTTCCGATCCTGATGGAAATCAGATTGAACTGACGTCTTATCAGTACTCAGAAGCGAAGGAAAACCTGGCGATGTCTCAGGAGAGACTGCGGGAGGGTTAAATTGGACGGTAACAACGTCAGATCATAAGCCATTAGTTCTCATTCATGACAAAGAAGAAAAGGGCAGCGCGGTTATTTAAGGGATATCGTTATGGTGTAAACAGGTGAAAGTATCCGTTGTAAGGTTGTCATTGCAGGTGAACTGACATGTTCCTGAATAATCATACCTATAAACAGACCTCAATTGGCAATCGTATAAATTTCGCCTTGATCGATTATGCTGAATTCTGTGGAAAATTTGGCAACCTGGTGCACTAACTTTCATTTGGCAGCGTCAGTTTGGTTTGCAGGCAATCATGCAGCCCATGCAGCCTTATAAAAAAATTAAGATGCGACATGCCGGGACTCTGTGCATCTTCCATAAACACGCTTTCTCTATGCTAAGTGAATCTCGATAGAGCAGAGATGCTGATGCGCATTTCGAACCATGAACATGCGTCGCAAAAGTTCATCATCATTTAATCTCACTGAGTAAAGAGGAAAGTCGCAAAACGACAAAGCAGTTTTTTCGATTGTGGCCTGATGACGAAATGAATGAGATGTAGGTCATCAGGCAAACTTAAAGCCAGGGCGTAAAGAGACAGTAATGGCTTGATATGCGAAAAAGACGGGCTAAACGGCCATATCAAAGTCTACCTGCAAAAGTGCGCATAATGTATATTATGTTAAATGAGACATCCCGCCGCGTACCCGGTTACGAACCGGGACCTCACCTTCGTCCCCTCTGGACCTGAAGCCCGTTAATCACCGGGCGCGCTACGTGAAAACTGGCGCACAGAACCCCTGCGGGTTATGCAGAATTCACGTAGCGTTGCCTGTCATGATCTGACTATTGCCCACTTTCAGCTGCACGGCAGCGTCATCACACTCTGTTGTTTACGCGTCATGCGCTTTGACCGTTCAGGCTGCTCTCGCGCGTACTTCGGCTCGGCATCATTCAGCGCGTTCACGACCACACTCTACTGCAGCGTGAAGCTGCGCGCCTTCTCGAACTCACCGTCCGTCAGGTTCAGCGCGTTATCGTGAACATGGCGCGGCGTCGGTTGTATCAGAACTTCGCGGGCGTCCCGGCAACAACCGTATTCATCAGCAAGCAATCATAACAATGCGATAAGAATAATCATCCGCACACAAACTGCTGCTGCACAGATTTCGGCGTTGTAGTTTCAGCACTGTGTTTTCAGCACTACGGCAGCAAGTTTTCCAGTTACGCACTCGCCAGAAAATCGCTTTGCGTTCTTCGCATCAACTTGTTCGGTTCAACGTCACCTGCGCGCCGTATTCACGCGTCAGCCGGCGCGACTGGTAATAAACGGATTTCCAGTATGGGTTATCCAGTGACGAACGAATCACGCCTTTGCTGGCCGAGGCATGAATAAACTGATGGTCTGTGTCATAGAAGCCGACATGCATACCACCACCGATACGGAAAAACACCAAATCGCCCGGCTGTAAATGTTCCGGTGCTACGCGTACGCCCATATGCAGCAGATCGGCGGTAGTCACGCGGTCCATCGGCAGATTAAAGCGGTCATGCAAAGTACGCCAGACGTAACCAGAGCAGTCCACGCCCGACAGCTGCGTGCCGCCCCATTGGTATGGCGTATCATGCCAGGTGTGCATTTGGTCGTGAAGTGCAGCAACAATGGGAATTAAATCAGGATTTTGAGCTGAATCCGATGCGGAAACGTCCTCTGGAGCTTCGGGACGAGGATGATGGCTGCAGCCGGAAATCAGCAATATAAGGCCGGAAAGTAAAAAGAAAGATGTTCTACGCTTCATCGAGTGATCCGCACAGTAAAGATAAAGAGTCAGCAAAGTTAAGGGATTTATAACCTATTCATTCGCTTATAGAAATATCAAAGCTCCGCTTTACTTAACCTTACACTTCGAGCGTCAGGCCCTCCTTATATAGCTCAAAATTTGTGCGATGGGAACAGAAATTAATAAACAAAATCACGCTGCTACGCGAAATCTGACGGATTACTCCCCTGCCCGTTCCTCAGAATTCACGTAGCGACGCCTGTTTTTTGTTCTATCCGTTTTCACTCGGATCCAACCCGCACACCTGCCAGCGCACGGAACTGACACCTTTCTCCAGGCTGATGCGACTCACCAGACTTTCCAGCTGTCCGGTCATGCTGGGCTGTCCCATCACTTCAGCATTCACTTCCATACGATGTGGCGGATCCATATCTTCGCTATGGAGCGACTGCAGGCGCAAGCCGCTGTTGCCCAGGCTGTGCAGCATCAGGCTGCGTACCTGAACTTCATCCTGAGCCAGACAGACAATTTGTACTTTATAATGTTGCACCGCTTCGTCGGCGGAGACGATGGACTGACGATTAATGCCCAGCGCCAGCTCGCGCAGCAGGATATTGGCGCACAGAATCACCATGCAGCCAATCGCGGCTTCAAGCAATAATCCCATGCTGCACAGCACCCCAACGGCCGCGGTACACCACAAGGTGGCGGCAGTGTTCAGGCCACGAACGTTTAATCCGTCGCGCATAATCACCCCGCCGCCGAGAAAACCAATACCAGAAACCACATAGGCGGCAACGCGCGTCGCGTCGCTGGCAATGCCCGGCACACATTGGGTCATAAGAACAAACAAGCAGGCGCCGGTGCTCACCAGCGCATTCGTACGCAAGCCGGTCATACGTTGGCGCAGTTGGCGTTCGCTGCCAATCAGCGCGCCAAGAATCAGCGCAGCCGACACGCGCAGTAAAAAGATTTTCCAGTCCATGATAAACCTCTCTCCGCCACGCACGTATGCGCAGTACGGAAAAATAAAGATGAATAAAATGGATTACAGCGGGCGCTGATGCACAGAGCACATCACGTTATGGAGGGAAGATTGAGCCGCCATCTTAACGCGCAGTTAAGACAGCCAGAAGACTATCTTACTGCAGAAGCCAGGTGTAATCGTTCGGGACTTGTGTCCAAGGTTGATTGCCTCATGAGTAAAATTCCCGGCGATTGTATAGCCATCTGAGTAGAGATTTCCACTCAGATGGCCGTTCGTTAAGGTTTGGTTTAGACCAGCAGAAAACCCTTAGCGGCGCGTTGCGCTATCCGCTGGCGCCTCTGTCTGGGCCAGTTCCATCATTACCGGGGTGCTTTTATAGGAAGGAATACCGCTTTTCGTGTCGTAGCTGTCCAGCGGTATGAGTACGTTAGCCTCGGGATAATAAGCTGCGACCGAACCTTCAGCCATGTCGTGTACGGCAATGGTGAGATTATCAATACGACGATGCGTTGGGTTTCCGTCAGGATCCAGCGCAATCACATTCACCCGATCGCCCATGCGGACACCGTTTTTTTCCGCCTCATTTTCACTGATAAACAACACATCACGGCGTCCTTTGATTCCGCGATAGCGGTCGTCAAGGCCGTACAGCGTGGTGTTATATTGGTCGTGGCTGCGCAATGTCGTCAACACCAGGTCGTGGCACTTCAGCGAGCGCGGATCTTCATTGATGCCTTCCATGACCAGGAACTGCGCTTTGCCCGACGACGTGTGCCAGACTCGCTCGGAGGCGCCGTTGGGTAAACGAAACCCGCCAGGCTGCTGGAGGCGCTCATTAAAGTTTTCAAAACCCGGCACCACTTTCTCGATGGCATCGCGAATGAGGCTGTAATCGGCGATCATGCTGTCCCAGTCCACTACCGTGCCCGGCAGTGTGGCTTTCGCCAGGCCGGCAACCAGCGCGGGTTCGGATTTCAGATGCGGTGAGGCAGGATCAAGGGTACCGCGTGATGCGTGCACCATCGACATGGAGTCTTCAACCGTGACGCTCTGCGCGCCGGATTGCTGCCGATCGATCTCTGTGCGGCCTAACACCGGGAACAGATAGCTGTGTTTTGCCAGAAGCAAATGCGACCGGTTCAGCTTGGTGGCCATATGCACGACCATGTCCAGCTTGCGCATGGCTGGGAACGTCACCTGGGGATCGGACATCGCTTCGGCCAGGTTACCGCCGAGGCAGAGCAACGCGTTGATTTTGCCATCCCGTATTGCCTGAACGGCCTGTACCGCACTGTGACCATGTTTGGCCGGTGGCTTGAAGCCAAAGACCTTTTCGAGGCTGTTCAACAGGCTTTCGGAGGGAATCTCAGTGATGCCAACGGTACGATCGCCCTGCACGTTAGAGTGACCGCGCAAAGGGCAGATTCCTGCGCCCTTCTTGCCCATATTGCCGCGCAACAGTAGCAGATTGGCAATCTGCTGAACATTTTGCGTTCCATACTGGTGCTGGGTAATCCCCATGCCGTAGCAAATGATTGTGCGTTCAGCATTGGCATAAAGGTGAGCAATATGCTGGATTTGCTCGCGCGTCATACCGGACACTTTCAGGATATGATCCCAGTCTGTCGCAGCCAAATCGGCTTTTAACGCGTCAATGCCTTGCGTGTGTTGTTCAATAAAGGTCTCATCGAAGATGCCAGGGTTGCCGTTCGCTTTAGCTTCATCATCCATCGCCAACAAACATTTCATCACGCCTTTCAGCATCGCGGCATCGCCGCCTACCCGAATTTTATAATAGGTTGAGGCGAGTTCCGTTGAACTGAGGGTTATCATCTGAACCGGACTCTGTGGCGCGGTAAAACGTTCAAGACCGCGCTCGCGCAGTGGGTTGATGGCGACGATTTTGGCACCGCGTTTTGACACCTCCTGCAAGGTTGCCAGCATGCGGGGATGGTTGGTTCCAGGATTGTGACCGATGCAAATCACCAGATCACAGTGGTCAAAATCATCCAGCTCCACCGTGCCTTTGCCGATGCCAATGGATTCGGGTAAGCCTACGCTGGTTGGCTCATGGCACATGTTTGAGCAGTCGGGGAAATTGTTGGTCCCAAACTCGCGGGCAAACAGCTGCCAGAGAAACGCCGCTTCGTTAGAGGCGCGGCCCGAGGTGTAAAACTCCACGCTGTCGGGATCCTGATAACTCCGCAGTCGCTCGCCAATTTCGTTAAAGGCCGTTTCCCATGCAATGGGCTGATAGGTATCGCTGGCGGGATCATACTTCATCGGATGCGTCAGTCTGCCCTCGCCTTCAAGCTCATGGGCATTACGCCCCCATAGCTCGGTAACGGTATGCGCCGCAAAAAATTCAGGTGTGGTGCGTTTGCTGGTCGCTTCCCAGGAAACCGCTTTTGCGCCGTTTTCACAGAACTCAAACGATGAAGTATGTTTGGGATCGGGCCAGGCGCAGCCCGGACAGTCAAACCCTTCAGGTTGGTTGACCTTGAACAGCGCAATGACATCCTGGGTTACCGCCATCTGTCCGCGAATGGCACCGGCCACAGCTTTTAACGCGCCCCAGCCGCCCGCCGCACCGTCATAGGTATGAATGCCTGATGTGCTCTCTTGCTCTTTCATATTGCTCCACAATCACTGTTATTGGCTTTTCTTTAAGCCTGGTACAGTAATTGCGTTGGTGCGTGGGAACAGTGATGTAAAAGCCAGGATAACTTTTGCTAAATGTTACATGGCGGGTTATCGCAGGCAAAACCACAGGATTTTACCGGCTTTCAGGCATCGGCATTTGTGGCTCGCCGCTGCCGACGGCAGCGCTCGGAGCAATATTGCACCTCTTCCCAGCACTTTTCCCACTTTTTGCGCCAGGTCATCGGTTTCTGGCACTGTTTGCAATAGCGAACCGGCAATGACTGTTTATTGCCTTTAAATGTTTTCATTTATCGCTCCTTTGCTCAGGTTACGCCTCAGCATAAAAAGTTCAGGCGCCGGGTAAGGCAAACTGCGTGACCAGATGCTGGCAGGGTTGATTGACTTTGCGGCAAATAGGATCAGAATAGCCTGCATCAAGGACTGCGCTACACGGAGTTTATCATCATCAGCCTTCGCGATCTTTTCCGCCTTAACGCGGCGGTAAAACCCGGCCTGTTAGCCTCGGCTTTACTGCTGGTCAGCTGTGCCTCGACGCCGCCTAAGTCTCTGGTTACGCCTTTTCCGCCCGCCAGTAAACCTGCGCCGCCTTCTCAACCGGTGCCGCACAACGCACCCATGCGCGGCGTCTGGCTCACCACGGTTTCACGCCTCGACTGGCCGCCGCTCGCCTCGGTGAATATCAGCAGCGACGACGTGCGCATTCGGGTGCAGAAAAAAGCGTTGACGGATAAGCTGGATAAACTGAAAAGTCTGGGAATCAACACGGTGTTCTTCCAGGTTAAACCTGACGGAACCGCGCTCTGGGACTCAAAAATCCTGCCCTGGTCAGACATGATGACCGGGAAAATTGGGCAGAATCCGGGCTTTGACCCGCTGCAGTTCATGCTCGATGAAGCGCACCGGCGCGGTATGCGGGTACATGCCTGGTTCAATCCCTACCGTGTATCGGTGAATACCAAACCTTCAACGGTAGCCGAGCTAAACCGCACGCTGTCGCAACACCCTGCCAGCGTATTTGTGCTCCATCGTGACTGGATTCGTACCGCGGGGGATCGCTATGTGCTCGATCCGGGCATTCCCGATGCCCGTGACTGGATAACCAGTATTGTGGCTGAGGTGGTCAAGCGTTATGACATCGATGGTGTGCAGTTTGACGATTACTTCTATGCCGAGTCCCCCGGCTCTGCCCTGAACGACAGCCAGACCTTTATTAAATACGGTCAGGGCTTTGCGTCCAAAGCAGACTGGCGCAGACATAATACACAGTTGTTAATCGAGCAGGTTTCCCACACCATCAAGCAGCTCAAGCCGAATGTAGAATTTGGCGTCAGCCCTGCGGGCGTCTGGCGCAACCGCTCACATGATGCGGCAGGCTCAGACACGCGCGGCGCGGCGGCTTACGATGAATCTTACGCGGATACGCGCCGTTGGGTGCAGGAAGGGTTGCTGGACTATATCGCGCCGCAAATCTACTGGCCCTTCTCGCGCAGCGCTGCCCGCTATGATGTGCTGGCAAACTGGTGGGCTAACGTCGTCAAGCCGACCAAAACTCGCCTGTATATCGGTATCGCCTTATATAAAGTTGGCGTGCCGGCCAAAAATGAGCCGGAATGGACGATTAACGGTGGCGTGCCGGAGCTGAAAAGACAGCTGGATCTTAACGATTCCCTCCCGCAGATTGATGGCACTATCTTGTTTCGTGAAGATTTCCTGAATCAGCCGCAAACGCAGGATGCCGTGAATTATCTGCGCAGCCGTTGGGGGCAGACTCGATGATTCATACCGACATCGTCCCCGGCAGCGCACCCGCGCTACAGACGCTGACGGCCCGCCTGTCAGCCGAGCTGTTGGCAATAACCGGCGACAACGGAACCCATCACTTTAATCCCTCAGACGGGGCGCTGTGGATACTTGCCACCAATGAAGTGGGTAACGCTGTTGGCTGCGGCGCACTCGTGCATGTTTCCGCTGAAACCGCCGAACTGAAACGCATGTTTTCAACCCGACAGCACGCGGGAACCGGCGCGGCGCTGCTGTCAGCCCTAGAGCAGCTTGCCCGGGCGCGCGGCTACAAGGCAATTCGCCTTTCTACCCGCGTCGTTAATACCCGCGCGGTAGCGTTTTATCAGCGTCACGGCTATCAACAAACCGCGCGCTATGGTGTGTACAAGGATAAGCCTGTGTCGGTTTGTCTGAGTAAAACGTTATGAGCATTAACAATTATTTTACTAATTTGCCATAAATAGCACGTTTGTCAGCACCGCCATTTTTTCGTGGAGTAAGATACGTCAATAAACGTAAAGCCTTAAGCGGAAATCTTCATGTCTGATTACACCAGTGACGTAAAATCAAGCCAGCCGGATCTGCCCCCCACCGTTGACGACAGCCAGAAGATTCTGGTGTCGATTCTTGGCGCGGTCGCATTTTCCCACTGCTGTAACGATTTTATCCAGGCCATGCTGCCATCGATTTATCCCTTGCTGAAAACCAACTTTACGCTGAGCTACGCGCAGATTGGTTTGATCACGCTGATCTATCAGATGACGGCGTCGCTGTTGCAGCCCTGGATCGGCCTGTACACCGACAAACATCCCAAACCCTGGCTGCTGCCGTCTGGCATGGTTTCGACCCTGATTGGCATCGGACTCCTGGCGATGGCCCCGCACTTCTCCGTGGTGTTGGTTGCTTCGGCGCTGATTGGCGTTGGCTCTGCAACCTTTCACCCGGAAGCCTCGCGGGTTGCAAGAATGGCATCGGGCGGCCGCTTTGGTACGGCACAGTCAACGTTTCAGGTCGGCGGTTATATTGGCACGGCGTTTGCGCCTTTAGTGGCGGCGATGCTGATTATTCCGCATGGACAGATAGCGGTCGGCTGGCTGATGATCATTGCGCTGTTTGCGGTCATTATTCTTTCCGGCATCAGCCGCTGGACGGTGAAACACGGCCATGCGCACATGAAAAAACACAACCTTCAGGCGCTGCGGTCGCTTTCTTCGCGGGATGTCAAAGTGGCGTTGTCCGTGGTTGGCGTGCTGCTGCTGGCAAAATTTACCTATATTGCCTCAATCAGTAACTACTACATTTTTTACCTGGTTGAGCGCTTTCAGCTCCCGATTCCGCAGGCGCAGATCTACCTGTTTACCTTTCTGGCCGCCGTCGCGGTTGGCACGCTGGCCGGCGGACCGATTGGCGATCGCATTGGCCGCAAAGCGGTTGTCTGGATCTCGTTTCTGGGTGTTATCCCGTTCTCGCTGCTGATGCCGCATGCCAATTTGTTCTGGACCGTGGTGCTGACCGTTTGTATCGGCCTGGTCTTTTCATCAGCATTTGCCGCGCTGGTTGTGTACGCGCAGGAAGTGTTGCCCGGCCGTACCGGGATGGTGGCCGGGATTATGTTCGGCACCATGTTTGGCATTGGCGGTATCGCCGCGGCGGCGCTGGGGAAACTGGCTGACGGGTACGGTATCACTACCGTGTATAACGCCTGTGGCTTTCTTCCGCTGCTGGGATTTGCCACGTTACTGATGCCTGATACACGTCGGGTTAACTAAACCGCGCGAACAGGCAGCGCGTCGCTGCCTGTTGCCTTTCTCAGACGTAACCCATCATTTTCAGCATCGACTGCGCCTGAGTCATCGCCTCAGCCCGATGCGTAATCCCCAGCTTCTGATAAAGATTCCGGATATGGGTTTTGATCGTGGTTGAGGCTACATCCAGCTCCGCCGCAATCTGCTCGTTGCTGTAGCCGGAATAGATCAGCCCCAGCACCTGCCATTCACGCTGCGTTAGCGGACTGGTACGAATCAGCTCGGGCACGTCAGGATGATTCAGCAAACGGCTGACAAAGCCTTCATCAAAATGGGCAAATTTGTGACGATGATACTTATTGATCTCGTTAAGGATGCGGCGCGCGCGGTGGTTATCCAGCTCATCAAGGGTATTCAACTGCAATAACTGACGCAGCTGTTGCGCCATGGATTCGCCCTGCACCACAAAGTGGCTAATGAACCCCGTGCTGCGGGCCAGCCGGAGCGCATCCAGCAACGCATGCTGCGCTTTTGCACGCTGATCGGTTTCCCAGTAAATCTGGTTCAGCAGCAGTACATTACGGTTGAGATCGCTCATCAACTGCAAGGGGCGCGCATTTTCATTAAGCTCGTCGAGAATCACTTCTGCCTGCGTGTAATGCCCGAGCAAAATCTGTGCCCGTGCCACGTTTCGCCACTGGCCCTGCAAAAAATGGTTATTGGCGCAGGCCGGTTTAGGTGTCTGACGCAGCCACTCACTGGCGCTTTGCGTATCGCCGGTCATTTGCCAGTACAGCACTCTGACCTTATCGGCATTGGCGAGCCAGTCATTGTGCCAGCGGCCGTTGTTTAGCAGGTTTTCCAGCCGGTTCAACAGGCTGCGTGCGTTGTCCAGGTTGCCCCGGGCAATTGCGCTTTGCACCAATAAGCCCAGGCACTGTATTTGCTGCTGAGGCTGATAACCCTGCAGCACTTTCATGCCCTCGCGTGCCGCCTGCTCGGCTTCATCCAGCCTGCCCCAGGCCCACAGCAGCTGGGCGCGGATACGCAACAGAAACTCATGCAGCGGAAAGTGCGAAAGATGCTGCTCTTTGACCAGCACGAAGGCCCGCTCCTGAGTCTCGTACGCCGTTTGCAGGAAGCCTTGAGCAAACAAAATTTCGCTTTGCTGGATCAGGCTCCAGAGCACATAGTGCCAGGCTTCATCCCGCCGCGCCATTTGCTCTGTCTGGCGCATCAACTCCAGCGAGTTACTCAGCTCGCCTTTACAGTGCATGACTTCGCCATGTACCGAGGTTGCCACGATACGGCTGTAGTGGCGGCTCTCAGGCAGCGTATTCAGCGCCAGCATCGCCAGGCGTTCCGCCTCATCGGCATTGCCATCGTTAATGGCGACCTGCGCCAGTAACGCGTTAAATTCACCGCGTAATACCGCATCAATTTCGCACTGGCTTTCCTGCTCAAATCGGGCCAGCAGGCTGTTCACCTCTGCGTAGCGGTGTTGGCTTTGCATCAGCCAGGCCTGTAACAACACCAGGCTGGGATTATCGAGCCGCATCGCCCAAGGCAGTGCATTCAGCGAGGACTCCAGTAAAGGCAGCTCGCTTTGATTAAACAGCGACCACGCGTGCTCGGTTAACACATCACGCAGCATCTCCGCGTCACCGGAAGCACGCGCATGATGAATCGCCTCGCTCGGGAAGCCCTGCGCCATCCAGCTGGTTGCCGCCGCCCGATGCAGCGCCGGAAGTTCGGCAGCCAGTTCCCACTGGCAACGCTGTTGCAGGAAACTGCCAAACAAAGGGTGATAGCTAAACCACTGGCCGGAGTCATCCATCCGCTGCAGAAACAGCCCCTGCCGCTCAATGTCTTCCAGCCAGCACTGGCCGTTATCCTCGCCTGTCACCTGGGTAATCAGCGGCGCGTTAAGTGAACGCAGCAGCGAACTTTTCAGCAGAAAATGGCGCGTGGTCAGACTGACGTTATCCAGCACTTCCTCAACCAGATAATCGGTTAAGTGGCTGGCATTGATCCCTGACAGGCGACGCGCGGAGTGTTGGGCCGCGCCCGCCCCCTGTCGGGCCGAGAGCGCGATAAGCTGCAGCGCCGTAGCCCAGCCTGCAACGTCATCACACAGGCGCCCCGCATCTTCGGACTCCAGCGGCGCAGGCAGTCGGGCATCAAAAAACTGCTGCGCCTCCTGATGGGTAAACGCCAGTTGCTGACTGCTCAACTCCATCAACTGCTCGCGAACGCGCAGGTTGGCGATCCCCAACTGGGGAAGATTACGCGAAAGCACCACCAGGGTAACGTTTTCAGGTTGATGGCGTAAAAAGAAACGCATCGCTTCATGAATCACAGGATTGGTGATGTGATGGTAATCATCGATAATCAGCCACAGCGGTTGATGCCAGGCATGAAGCTCATTGAAAATCTGCGTAAACAGCGCATTCAGATTCACGTACTGCCGTTTGTTTGCCAGCGCTTCGCTCCGGCTACAGCTGCCGTGCGTGGCCTGCTGCAGGGCGGCAATTAAATAGTCCGCAAAACGCTCTGGCTGATTGTCACTTTCATCCAGGGAGTACCAGCCCAAATCGGCTTTGTCTGCAGCCCACTGCGATATCAGGGTGGTTTTGCCATAGCCTGCAGGACTGGTTACCAGCACCAGGCGGTAGTTACCTGCAGCGGAAAGTTTTCGTATCAGCCGCTCCCGTTTCACCGTGGCTTCATGGCGGACAGGACGGCTGAGTTTAGAGGGGATTAACATGTACGCACGCTTCTCCGTTAACGTCTGGCGCATCATTTTTTTACGCTTCGTAATTATTCCTCACACGTTCAGCTATCCCTCCTGATAAAGCAAGCGGACGCTTTAGCGAATCTTCACAAAAGCGAGTCTAATCACACTTAAGTGAAATTTTCAGACTTGCCTCACCGTCTCCTCCCTTGCCCTCATCCTGACGGAACTTTTGCCAGGAGGATGAGCGATTCCGCGCGCAAGGGCAGACTCATCCTCATTCCCATTCTTTGTCGACAGGACAACCGGCTATGACACAGCACCCTTTTGAACGTTCCCGTTTTGACGCTGCGCTGACGCGCCAGTGGCAACGCTTTGGCCTGCATGATGCAGGAGAAATGACGCCATATCAGTGGTGGCAGGCTCTGAGCGGCGCGCTGGCAGAAATGCTCAACGCGCTGCCCGCCCGACCGGCATCCGGCGATTTGCGCCATGTGAATTACCTCTCTATGGAGTTTCTCACCGGGCGACTGACCGGCAACAACCTGCTCAACTTAGGGTGGTTCGACGGCGTTAATACGGCACTGAAGCAGTGGGATGTTTCGCTGAGCGAGGTGCTGGAAAGCGAGAGCGATCCGGCGCTGGGCAATGGCGGACTGGGCAGGCTGGCGGCCTGTTTTCTGGACGCGATGGCCACGGTGGGTCAGCCCGCAACAGGCTATGGCCTGAACTACCAATATGGCCTGTTTCGTCAGCGCTTTGTCGAAGGTGAACAGGATGAACTGCCCGACGACTGGCAGCGCGACCGCTATCCCTGGTTTACACATAATGCTGCGCTAACGGTGCAGGTAGGCCTGGGCGGCAAAGTCGTGGCAGAGAATGGCAAAGCGCACTGGCAGCCTGCGTTTCAACTGGAGGGCGAAGCCTGGGATCTGCCGGTCGTGGGCTTTGAGAATGGCCTCACGCAGCCTCTGCGGCTGTGGCAGGCAAAACATGCGCACCCTTTCGATCTCAAAACGTTTAACGGCGGCGCTTTTTTACGGGCGGAAAAGCAAGGCATTAATGCGGAAAAACTGACCAAAGTGCTTTACCCCAACGACAACCATCAGGCAGGAAAAAAACTGCGCCTGATGCAGCAGTATTTTCAGTGCGCCTGTTCGCTGGCAGACATTCTTCGTCGTCACCGTCTGGCGGGCCGTGCCATTGAAACCCTGCCGGATCATGAGGTGATCCAACTGAATGATACGCACCCAACTCTGGCTATTCCTGAACTGATGCGGCTATTGCTGGATGACCATCAGCTCAGTTGGCAGGACGCCTGGCACCTTACCCAGCGCACCTTTGCCTACACCAACCATACGCTGATGCCGGAAGCGCTGGAGTGTTGGGATACCCACATCGTGCGCAGCCTGCTTCCGCGGCACATGGAGATTGTTAACGCCATCAATACCCAGCTCAAAGAGGCGGTTAACCGGCAGTGGCCTGGTAACAAGGCCGTCTGGTCGAAACTGGCCATCGTGCACGGTAAGCAGCTGCGCATGGCCAATTTATGCGTGGTGACCTGCTTTGCGGTAAACGGCGTGGCCGCCCTGCACTCGCGGCTGGTAAAAGACGATCTGTTCCCGGAATACGTCACCCTGTGGCCGGAAAAATTCCACAACGTCACCAATGGCATCACACCGCGCCGCTGGATTCATCAGTGTAATCCCCGACTGGCGGCGCTT
This sequence comes from Pantoea sp. B623, assembly GCF_024814475.1. NCBI lineage: Bacteria > Pseudomonadati > Pseudomonadota > Gammaproteobacteria > Enterobacterales > Erwiniaceae > Pantoea > Pantoea sp. B623. The sequence continues at coordinate 206,949 of NZ_JANUXM010000004.1, forward strand.
ATCGGAAAAACGCTTAATCAGCCCTGGCTCAACGATTTGGATGCGCTTCAGGGGCTGGAAAAACAGGTGGATAATCCGGGGTTTTGCACGGCGTACAGCGAGATTAAACAGCGCAATAAAGTGGATTTGGCCTGCTGGATTGCGCAACGCACCGGGATTAAGGTGAATCCCGAGGCCCTGTTTGATGTGCAAATCAAACGGCTGCACGAGTACAAACGTCAGCATCTCAGCCTGCTGCATACCATCGCCTTATGGCAAACCCTGGTGAGCGATCCTCAGGCGAACCGCTGTCCTCGCGTCGTGATCTTCGGCGCGAAAGCGGCACCGGGCTATGCGTTGGCTAAAAATATCATTTTTGCCATCAACAAGGTGGCCGACGTCATCAACACCGATCCGCGCGTGGCCGATCGCCTCAAAGTGGTGTTTATTCCCGACTATAACGTCTCTGTGGCAGAACGGCTTATCCCGGCCGCAGACCTGTCAGAGCAGATTTCACTGGCGGGCAAAGAGGCCTCGGGCACCGGCAACATGAAGCTGGCCCTGAACGGCGCGCTGACCATTGGCACGCTCGATGGTGCGAACGTGGAGATTTCTGAACAGGTCGGCGAGGAGAATATCTTTATTTTTGGTCATACGGTAGAACAGGTTAACGCCCTCAAGGCCGCTGGCTATGCCCCGGGAAAATGGCGCGAAAAAGACGCCCAGCTCGACCAGGCGCTGACGTCACTGGAGGATGGTACGTTCAGCGCAGGCGACCGGCACGCTTTTGATCTGCTGTTGCACAGTCTGGGGGCTAAAAACGGCGATCCTTATCTGGTGCTGGCCGACTTCCGGCATTACCTCAACGCTCAGCAGCGCGTTGAAGCACTGTGGTCTGATAAAGCGGCCTGGACGCGCGCCACGATACTCAACACCGCTCGCTGCGGCATGTTCAGCGCCGACCGGTCGATTCGTCACTATCAGCAACGTATCTGGCAGCGTAAACGCTAAGGATCAGCATGAAACCACTTCATTATCCGGCCGGGATCGGCAGGGTAGCCACTGAATATGTTGATGCGCATGGGGCGGTCCGGCAGGTTTCTGCATCGACCCGCGATCGCTTGCTGGCGGCGATGCAGCCGGGCCCTGGCCCTGGCGTTATTCCACCGGTCGCCGTCTTTACCCAGGGTTTGCCCATCCGTTTAACGCCCTCTCTGGCTGGCCCGGCACGCTGGCACCTGGAGGGCGAATCGGGTGAACGCTGGTCAGGGCACTGCGAGCCTGAGGCGTCTTTGACGCTCCCGGCGCTGCCTGACGGTTACCATCTTCTGACGATAAACGCGGATGCACAGCAATCGAGGTGCCAGATAATAGTGACACCGTCACGTTGCTATGAGCCGGAGGCCTTGCTACGGGGCGAGAGACGCTGGGGAACCTGTGTCCAGCTCTACGCTTTACGATCGGATCAGAACTGGGGAATCGGCGATTTTGCTGACCTGCGGGACATGGTGAAGGCGGTTGGCATGCGCGGCGGCGCTTTTGTGGGGCTGAATCCCCTGCATGCGCTTTTTCCTGCGTTACCTGATGATGCCAGCCCCTATAGCCCGTCTTCCCGGCGCTGGCTCAACGTGCTCTATATCAGCGTTCCTGAGGTTGAGGACTTTAACCTGAGTGCCGCTGCGCAGTGCTGGTGGCAGTCGGATGAAACGCAACACAGGCTGCACCAGGCGCGTCACGCGCCCTGGGTCGATTATTCGACGGTGGCATCACTTAAGCTGGATGCCCTGCGGTTTGCCTGGCAGCAGTTTATGCAGCGTGAGAAAGAGGATAGTCAGGCCGAGGCATTTGAGGCGTTTGTGGCTGAGGGCGGTGAAAGTCTGCTGCATCAGGGATTGTTCGATGCCCTGCAGGCCTGGCTTCGCGAAGAAGATCCCCTGCGTCACGGCTGGCAAACGTGGCCCACTGCCTATCAACAACCCGATACAGCCGCCGTACACGCGTTTCGGATTGAACATGGCGATGAGATTCGTTTCTATCTCTGGCTGCAATGGCTGGCGGCGCGTCAGTTTGCCGCCTGTTGGCACCTGTGCCAGCAGCACCAGATGGCACCTGGACTTTATCGCGATTTGGCCGTTGGCGTCGCCGCAGGGGGATCGGAAACCTGGAGCCAACGCGGGCTTTACTGTTTAGCGGCCAGCACAGGCGCCCCGCCGGATATTCTGGGCCCGCTTGGCCAGAACTGGGGGCTGCCGCCAATGGACCCGCAATCTTTGTATGATCGGGCATATGAACCCTGGATTACGTTGCTGCGTGCGAATATGCGCGATTGTGGGGCGTTACGTATCGATCATGTCATGGCTTTGCTGCGACTGTGGTGGATTCCGCAAGGAGAAACGGCCGCCGCAGGCGCGTATGTCGCCTATCCCATTGACGATCTGCTCGCTATTCTGGCGCTGGAAAGTCAGCGCCAGCGCTGCATGGTGATTGGTGAGGATTTGGGCACGGTGCCGGAGGCGATTGTCGATAAACTCCACAATGCTGGCGTCTACTCGTATAAGGTGCTCTATTTTGAGCAAAACTCGCACAAGGGCTTTCGCCCACCTGCGGCATGGCCGCGTCAGGCAATGGCTGTAGCCACCACACACGATATGCCAACGCTCCGTGGCTGGTGGCAAAGTGACGATCTGACACTGGGGAGCCAACTGGGGTTATATCCTGATAAAGCGGTGCTTGCCGGGCTGTATCATCAGCGCCGGGCAGCCCGATCGGCGCTGCTTCAGACCCTGACGCGCCACGGTTACCTCAAGCCCAAAGGGCGGGTTCAGGCAAACAGTCCGCGCATGAGCCTGTTACTTAACCAGGTTATCCATCAGTATCTCGCGGACTGCACCAGCGCCCTGCTGGGTTTACAACCCGAAGACTGGCTGGATATGGCCTCGCCGGTTAATGTGCCGGGCACGGTAGAGGCTTATCCGAACTGGCGGCGTAAGCTCAGTCTGTCGCTGCAGGCGATGTTTGCAGATAAGCGTATCACGGCACTGCTGGAGGAGATTTCCCGGCGTTGTTCGTGATTAATCAGGCGATCCAGGGATAAGTTTCAGGCGTGGTCCCGGATCGCTGAAATCGTTGTCGCAGAGGCTGTTCAATGCGGTCAGCATGAAGAGCAGTACACCAAAATGGACTGGCGTGAGAAAACACAGGCAGAACATAAGGTTTGCGTTTAGCTATCGATTCGTGTTTTTTACTCTGTAAAATGGACGCCATTCTGGCTTTTGAGTTAGCGTATGTTTTCGATTCCCTTTCCTGCTTTGACGTTATTTGCACTACTGATATTAATGATGATGCTCATTCGTTCTGGTAAGCGCGAATACCGTGGGGCAATGATGTTTATTGCAGCGTCAGCAGGACTAATGGCCTTGAGTATAATTAGGTGGGAATGGCATTTCTCTCTTCTTAAACCCCTGCAGGCTATACTGGCAACACTCTTACCCGCAGTGGCCTGGTCGTGCTTTAGCGGCCTTACGCATCAATCCCGTCCGCGTCGCCTGAAGCTGGCTGTTATCCCTGTTTTAGTGTGCAGAAAACCCCCAACTCATTGAAATAGCTATATTTATCATAATTTCAATGGGTTGACCTTAAACGTTTAACGGACATTTACGGACGTGCACGGTTTTTTTGGTGCCGCTATTGGTGTCCCTTCTTTCAAAATGCCCCCAAAATCCCCCTCTTTTGCGTAGCTCCTTCCAGTTTAGTAACACGCCGCTTTACGCCTCTATACCTGATCAGCATAATCGCCACGAATCCGTTTGTAAGACTTAACCAGCGCGCTGATTTTTCTCCCTGCCCTATACTTTCAGTCTGGCATCCGACTGGAGGTTTCTATGTATGGACGTTTTGCACAAGCCCAAACACGTGAAGAATATCTTGCGTACCTGGCCGATGAAGCCGATCGTGATATCGCATATGACCCAGAGCCTATTGGACGGTTCAACGTCGCGCCAGGTACCAAAGTCCTGCTGTTGAGCGAACGCGACGAGCAGCTTCATCTTGATCCAGTCCTGTGGTCTTACGCGCCCGGGTGGTGGGATAAACCGCCACTGATTAACGCACGTGTCGAGACGGCGGCCACCAGCCGAATGTTCAAGCCTCTCTGGCAGCATGGCCGGGCAATCTACTTTGCCGATGGATGGTTCGAGTGGAAGAAATAAGGCGACAAGAAACAGCCCTACTTTATTCACCGCGCTGACGGTCAGCCCATTTTTATGGCGGCGATCGGCAGCACGCCGTTCGAACGAGGCGATGAAGCGGAAGGATTTCTGATAGTGACGTCTGCAGCTGACAAAGGTTTGGTCGACATTCACGACCGACGACCACTGATTATCTCACCAGAAGCTGCGCGTGAATGGATGCGGCAGGATATAGGCGGGAAGGAAGCTGAAGAGATAGCAGCCGACGGAGCAGTGCCCGCCGACAAGTTTATCTGGCACGCTGTGACGCGCGCCGTGGGTAATGTGAAGAACCAGGGCCCGAAGTTAATCAAGGCAGCACAATAAAGAACATTAACGGCCGTAATTCACGAATGACGACCGAGTTGACGGCAATTGAGATGTCCGAAAACACTTCTCGCGCTAAAGAGTCATTAAGATTCTTATGGACAGTCATCATTACTCAAACCGCTGCTCACCTCTACGATCTTCCTGTTGTTCCCGACTCCTTTGACGCTCAATCATAACCATCAAGCTTTCGTGGATTTTTTTTGCAGCGTCTGAGATGTCGTTCCGCGGGTGTTCAATAAGCTCACTGAAGGCGTCAGCCCTTGACTGCCATATGTTTGCAAGGCTGCCACTCCAGCTTGTGGGACTCGTTAAGTCAGCTAAAGATTCAAGAACCACGGAAGGTTCAGGTGCCGCCTCAAGGAATTTGACTGCATTTTTATGTAAGGCCGACCCGCTTGAGTCAGGAATACTGACCCAGACTTCTAACCCCTGTGGTATATATGCCCACACGCTCGGATCGCCACTACCGGAGCACCAGTTAATCAGGGTTTCGATGTCAACTCCTGAAAGCAGCGGTGTATCCGCAATGCTTCCATGCATAAAAAACAACCGCATACACCGTTGGTCTTCAGAATCGACAAAGAGACGGGAGAGAAACGCTTCAGGGATAAGTTTCACGGTTGTCTCTATAGTTTTACGATAGTCATGCATATAGCCGTAGTGTCTATCAATCGCTGAGAAGACCGCATCCAGCCACTGATTTTTGAGCTCGTCGTGGTCGTCCAACTGCAGTGCCGCCGCAACGACCGATTCCATAAAGTCATCAAAGAGGTTGCCCCTGGGGTCAGTATCTTTCTGTAAAACCTGAATGGCTGCCCTGAGGCCGATGTGAAGAAATTCGGGACCGGGCATGTCCTCTGGCGTCTTTTTGCCATGTAGCCTAATCCCGAGCCCGCTCAGGATCGCTTCTTCTCCGTTTTCTATGGATAACAGTCGTTCGGCCAGCTCGAGCACCCGGGAGGCTGGAAGATGTCGGCATTTTTTATCATACAAAAAGGTGTCAAACATAAACGGGCGGATATCCGGTTTATCCAGAAGCGACATGCATCGGTTTAAATCCGTTTCTGTAAAATCGCGCTGAGGATGAATTTTAACCAGGACCCGACTCAGTGAAGGGTGCGCAGAACACTGATCCAGAAACTCATGAGCCAGGGATTCATTCATACGATCCACACCGTCGATAAAGCCCAGAAATACCGAAAAATCCTTATTTTCAGTAGTCTCCTGGTCCAGCTCGCTTAAAAGCGAATGCCATTGCTCACGAGGATCCACAGCGCCCTGAGCCAGCCCTTGCCCGAATGCGCGCCGGTGAGGCATCCACTCAGAAGAAAACAGATTGGGTCTCAGATCAGAAAGACAATACTTTGAAGCGGCAAACTCGCGCCCCAGTTGCTCAGCTCTGGCCGTCAGCCGCTCTTCAGCTTCAGCGTATCGCTCATGGCCATGCCGATAATAGTCGTCATCAAGCACCCAGTTGTTTCGATCTCCGCTTAGGACATAATGCCGGATGGCAGAAAGCAAATCATACGGCCTGAGCTCCTTTTCAAGCGCATCCAGTGTGTCCAGCAGCAGGGGCGAAGCCTTAGGATCCTTTCGCAAGAAGTACAGTCGGGTCCGAATCGCCTTCCAGCCCTCTCCCCAGGGAAGACGGGCATGCAGTGTACGGGCGGCATCAACCAGCACAAAGCCCATCCTCTTGTCGCTCCACAGGCCACTGAGTGAATTTGCCAGAATAGTCCGTGCACCGCTGGCAAGATGACTATCGCTGTCGTTTCCGACGCGAACAGCAATTGCAATGAACGCACGTCGCCACGTCATCAAAGCCTCATAGTCTGGTTCTGCACCATAATCCCTCGGTCGGGCACCAAACTCACAGATACCCGAGCCTGTCCAAGTCGAACCGCTAAGTCCAGCAGAAAGCAATTTCAGTCCGAGCGCTCGACGCTGTGGCAAAGTTGATAAGAGGCATTTTTCCAGAAGCGAAATTCGCTGTTCAAGAGATGCATGTGTGCCTGACAGGTAAGGCTGGCAGAACAAGGTCAGTTTGTCCCGTGCATTTTGCTGACCAGGCTTATCCGTTTCATGATCGGCGATCTGCAGAAGAAGGCTGGCGCACCGGTCAAAGTATGAAGCCTCCCAAGCCAGGACCTGCAAAAGGTTGAGGATAGTGCTCCAGCGCGGATCATAATGTCTTTCCCGGCTTTTAAAGTCTGAGCCCCTCAGGACATTGTCAATCCTGGTAAGCAGAACGTCTGGCACCACCGGCGCAATGTACTCAAGCATACGAATCTGCTCATCCTCTAAGGCTAGCAGGTTACCCAACAATGCTTCAGGCAGAAGCCACGCGGCAGAAATTTCCTTTGCCACCTGATGATCGTGTAAAAAACCCAGCCGATGAGCAAAGGACATAAGCAGGCGCTCGCGTCCCGGCACTTCAAAGGCAGACCTGAGACACGCGACCGGAAAGCTGTCCAACGCAGAGGCGGCTAGTCTGTTCGCGATAGCATGGGGTAAGATGGCCCGCCAGTGCGACCTGGCCTGAAGAATGTGGCGATCGGTCAGCTTGTTGAGCGTCCGGTAGAGCTGGCGATGTGAATAACCCGCGAGCGAGCCCAGGAACCCCAGCTCACTGTCGCCTGTTTCAGATACGTCACTCGAAAATGAGTAGACTAGAGAAAGGAGCTCGGCCTGCTCCCGTAATCCCTCGTCCGGCCCATGGCGTTGTTGAAAAAGTCGGTCGAAAAGTTGTGCATCAGACAGAACGGCCAGCGACTCCCCCTCTTCCACTCGCTCGGCGATAGCCAGTGAGACTCTGGCATTCCCGTCAGCGAATTGCGCGATCCGACGGGCATTCAACTGTCCGATACCGGGAAAACGGCGCAGCAGAAGTTTTTCCGCAACTTCCGGCCCTACCGCCTCGATGTGGATCACTTCAGTGGTCTGGGGTTTGTCTTTCCGAATATCATACTCAACGGTAATGAGTTTGATCCTGCTTCCGTGAGAGGTGACTTTTGCCGCGAGGGAAGCATGAAGATCAGGCGGGCAGTTATCGAGAACCATTATTGCGCTGCGCTGGTCAGCGATGAGGCGTTCCAGCATGGCTGCGGCCGAAGGGTTCGGATCGTCACCGGTATCTGCATACACCGACAGGGTACGGTCCAGGGCATCAGTACCGATAGATTCCTCAAACAAGGCCTGAACAATCCTCGTTTTACCGACACCCGATAGACCGGTCATACGCACGGCTTTCCGGGTGGTCCGGATAAGCTGGCGTATCGGCCCGATGGCATCCTGAATACTCAGGGGGCGACCTTGCTCAGACGGAAGTGAGATCGTGATACCGGAGGCGGTAATCAGGGTATCTTCCGCCCCCTCCGGAGGGCAACTCCATGCGCCATATGGCTGCCAGCCAGAATATCCCCGTCCCAGTATTCTGTTCACCCAGAGCATCACTGATGGATGCTGACGTATCCACTGCGCTAATTTAGCACGATCATAGAAGGCCAGATGAAGATCTGCCTGACAGGGATCGTGCCTTACAGCCTCCTTCATCGCCCCGACACGTTCGGCAAGCATCGAGGGGGAGCAGTCCTCGTTCAGACTGACAATTATATAGCTTCCCCCCTTTGCGGCCTGCTCGGATATCATGGGAGAAAGATCGCCTGAAGAAGCCATCTCTCGCAGAATATCAGCCCTTCGCATCTTATGCTTTTTTGCCTGGAAAACGGTATCAGGTCGCTCAATATAACCGGACTGGAGCTGATCGACCGGAACCTGCACGTGGACATCCACCCCACCATCAGGTGCGTTGATCGATCCTGACCAGCGCACCCGTGCCGGGCTATGACCGCAGGCCGCAACTTCGGCTTCAGCAAGGCGCGCAATTAACTCTTCCAAAAGAGTATCTGAGAGCCCGAGTAATTCATCTTTATCGGTATCGAAAATCGCCACGGCATAGTCCTGATAGAGGATGAAAAATTTTCACAACTGATGCCCGGAATATTAAATAATTAGAAGTAGAATGTCCTGTGGCTGATTCCCATTACTTTATACAAAGGCAAATTAGCAACACCCGCTCTTGGCACACAGCCGTCCAAGAGACTAGTTAAATTTATCGGACTCTAAGCAGATCTGAATATCTTGTTGTATATCGCGGCGACAGCATTTCGCGCTTCATCTGCCAATGTTGCTGTATTCCCTGCCCGGCAAAGTAGAGTGTTCCTTTCCCGTCTTTCGCGTTTAGGTGATCTAGCACTTCCATCAACTTGTCGCTTCCGGTTCGCGGCGCGTTTTCATCGAACAGGTTCAACTGGGCCACCCCGTGGCTGAAGAAGTCTCCCAGCATGATTCCAGCCTTTTGATTGCAGATCGTCAGGCTGTTCGGTAGGGGTTCGGGAACTTGAGCTGCCGCCCTTGCGGCCTTTAATAGCGATTGCAGTTGCCATATTGCGCCCATAAAAAAAGCCACCCGAGGGTGGCCTGAAAGAAAGTTTTTATTTATTGCTGATCTTCGACATAAATCCCGGCAGAAATAATCGCGCCGCCGATTCGCCGGCGGCCATAAAGAAGTGGTACCGGATTCCCCTGGGCTGTCGTGTTTGTTACTCCACCAAAGGCTTAACTGGCTTGGTTATCCGCAGATTGCTTACTGGCGAGCCCGGTTGTCTGTGGAGAAAGCATCTGGACTACTCCGCCGATCGCCATTGATGCCCCAATTCCCGCCACAGCTCCCCATCCGCCAGCGAAAGCGGTACCACCAATCCCGATCGCGGCCCCTCTCGTGACAAACGCAGCAACAGCGACAAGGGCAACCCCGAGGATTGTCTGAAAAACCCCGGCGCGTTTACTCCCGAGGATAACCGGCGCGATACGGATATCGGCGGTACTCTGATCCATAGAGATTTCATCATCGTTCAGATTACGTTTTCCACTGAATACAGCGTAAGTAAGCCCGCGCTGCTTACTGGTATTCAAAAAACGCTCGAAACCTGGCACGATAACGCACAATGCGCGGATGGCCTCTTTTGGTGATGCTACGGAAAGTTGGAATTCTCGTCCAAACGTTGCCCCCAGGACGCCATAAAGGCGAATTGTTCTGAATCCCTCAGAAACCACTTTCATGAGTAATGGACTCCAATAAAAAGCCCACCAATAATAGTGGGCTGAGATTACATCACGGAAAACGTCTCATATTACTTAAATCACGTATCAAAAAAGCCTTCCTATCCACCCACGCACTTTTAGCCAAAGCGATGAGCACTGTTTGAAGGATGCAGAAGATTTCAATTCGGGGTGGTTATTTTTCAATTGAACGAATGCATCAGGACACTGTGATGATAGTTCATAATAGTTCACTAAACACGGATCAACCTTAACACCATCTGTTGAATGGTATACACCATCAACAATCGAGGCTGTGGGATTCAGATATCGAGCTTTGGCTAGTTGGTAATTCAAATCCATTACATCTAATATGGGCGCAACACCACAAGAGCGTGCGGCATTAATGTAGGGTTGGCTGTCCCCCTTACAAGTTAGTGATGCTTCCGCAAACACGCTATACATATCTACTCTGAGCTTGTTGTATGCCGGATCGAGCGCTTTTGAATCTGTAAAAACACTAATGATACCCAATACAAATCCAACTGATACCATCACTCCACCGGATGTAAAATCCAAGTCACCCCATAACAGCCATCTAACAAAAAAAATGGTCAGGCCGAAACCGGTAAATAAATAACTACTGCCGGCCCATAAATTCATGGAACAACTGAAGAAACTATTTACAAAAAGGAACCCACCAATAATAAGGGGTAGCGAAACAGCTATCTTTTTGAGATTGTAGTAAGCTTTATTTTTATTTTCCATGAGAAAATCCATCGCATTGATATTGAATATTCATTATCAACGAAAAAGGATATTATGACGAACAATTTTCATTGTCCTATCAATCCAATATCCTCCATAAGGTATCCTCTGACTTAAATGCCCATAAAGGTGATGTAGCAAAATATTACCGCTAAGTAAGATACCAGCATGGTTCCACTTGTTGGCTTGAACTTGCATGATTACCAAATCACCGGGCATCGGCGGACCGCTAAACTCCCGAAATCCACATTCGTACCAGCAATCCTGATAGAAATTATCCGGATAAGAGTCCTCCCACCACGGATAATCAACACGGTAATCCTTAAGTTCGACATCAATCTCCTGCCGGAAATAGCTCATTACCAGCCCCCAGCAGTCATAGTGTCCGAGCACAAACGGGCGCCCGAGCAACGGTAATTCACCGCGGGGAGTAATGGTACGAAAGTCTCCTTCAGGCCAACTGACAATATGCCAGGGCAGCAACGTTGCATCGCATTGAGCCTTGTCCAGTTCGCTTGGTTGGGTCGTCGCGTCGGGGTGGCCAACCATTATCAAGCCTACTTACAGGCGGCTTTTGCCGCAATCGTCACTAATGAAGTGATCATACCCATGCCTGAATCTCATTTGGAGTAAAAAATCTTTAAAGAAACACCTTAATGGTGCCGTCTTTATTGTTTCAACACTTAAAAAAGGAGAACGCATGAGTATAGATTCAATGATGGCAGCCCAAGACTGCCGTGGATATTTGGGTATCGCAACCGAAACTGTTGCAGAAGTGACGGGGTACGTGAAGGGCACTGAGTATACAATCACTGTGACTATTGATCATAACAAAGTAGAATTTGCATTTGATGAACCCATTGGTCAGTTTCAGTACTTCGATACACAATGGCAAATCATGGAGTGGGACGAAGTAGAAAAGATATTAACCGTGAGTAACAATAGTCCTAAATATTCCTTCAAAGTATTTTTCCCTGAGCACTAAGGAATCTTTTTACGTACGAGCCTTTCTGGGGCTCGTTATCTTAGACTGTTTCTGCTCCATACCACAATATGCGCCAAGATGCCTTTCTTCATATGGAGGTCCATAACGTTGATGCCGTGATCAGTCATGTAGATTCGCTTTAATTAGCCAAAACTCCCTCTATAATGACAGTCACCAGCGACACAAAACTGTCACCAGCGACACAAAACTGTTTCCCAGCTCAGACTGACGTCGTTACATCTTGCCCGTGAAAGTTTCGCCTGTTTGGGTGGCTAGCGTGATTTGGTAGATGTCCGGCACTTAAAACCTCTTTATCAGCTAGTAGGGTTGACCTGCTCCCCGTTGATTAACACGCCGCAATGTTAGTAATACGACTATTTGGCTGCGAGTTCAACTGCTAACGGGTCGTGTTTCCGGAGTCAAAGGTAGCAACAAAGTTTTATGCATCTAAAAATATTACGACGTTCGCCGAACTTGCATCCACATGGTATGAAAACCATAAAATCGATCTCTCCCCCAATGCCACAAGAAGCTATGGGATAGCTGTAAGAACGTTAACAAAACTAATTGGCCCAGAAACGCTGGTCGCATCCATCACCAACAGCGACATTCTGGGCTGGAGAAAGGAATTACTGACTGGCGAGACTAACTATGCTCCCGAAAAGAGAAGAAATAAAACCGGCCGCGCCGTTAGAACAGTAGATTATTATCTGGCCATCCTGCGACAAATCCTCAACTCCCGCCATAACCATGAGATAACAGTAATACAGGATGTAAGCCGGGCAAGGGTTTAGCATTTCGCACCACGCTGACACCTGTAAACGCGGGATTATCCGCAATGTTTTCCTTGGGCGACGACGCTGCACTGGGATACCACACGGCAACTTCAACCGGGCGTTGCTGCTCGCCTGCTATGAACTGGCGAAAGCCGTTGCTGGCCATCGCAGAATGACTAAATACGATGAGGGAAAAAGAGATAATCAGACGTATTAACATGATGAAGGCTCCAGTTGTGATAGAGCCTTTTTTGTATCAGTGCCGAAGGTTATGCGCGTCCTGGAACGCGATCGGGTACCTCAATAACATCATTTAGGCTAAGGATTGCGCAAAGCCTGACCAAAAGTATCAGCGTCTTTGAAAGAGAAAGGCGCGAATTTACGCCAGAACGGAACAGGTTAAGCGCGAGGGACAGGTAACTGACCTCATAAAAAAAGGTGCGCCTCAGCGCACCAGATGGAACAAATCAGCACTGCCGGAGTGATTACCCCTTGCCTTTAACACTGCTGATAAAGGTTTGCCGCGCAGACGTCGAGCCGAGCCGTTCGGCCTCATCCAGCAGTCTGAGCGCTTTATCAATATTGCCCTGCGCCGACGCCTGGCGAATGGCATCGTTAAAATAGCCTTCGGTATCCTGAACAATAGGCTGTGTTTTCGCTACAGGAGCCGCAGTGGGCGCACGACTGGCTGCCGCCGGTTGACTGTTTCCGACCGTAACCGGAGCCGGGCCAGAGGATCCAAACAACGGCCCGACCAGTATTGAGGAATCCGAGCGGGTACTCAGTTTTATTTTTACTGTGCCAGATGTTGTATGACGGGCAACCGGATCGGGAATATCGGGAACGGCATGGCCGGTGCCTTTGGCATAGGCTTTTGCCGGATCAACCAGCGTTGTGGTCTGAGCAAGATCCGTCTCTGTGGTGAATACCAACAGATAAATTTTTTGCTGTCCGGGAACCGGGGTCAACTTCATCACGCCTTCCAACCGATCAGCGGCCATCACGCCAGGTTGCTGATAAGAAAACCAGCGGCTGGGGAACCAGGCGGCCGGACGCAGGTTTTCGTCCAGAATGAGCACGTTGGGCGCAAAGACCTGGTTCTGCTGTACCTCACTGCTTAAGGTGATTGTCAGCTCGCCCAGCGTGGCAGGCAGGCTGTAAGCGGCGACCGGCCCGGTGATACCGGCAACGTTTAGCGGACTATGCCCGGCCGTTAACGTCGTTACCTGCGGCCGTGCGGTATCCAGGGGTTGCCAGTGCATGCTCTGCAGGCTGGTAAGCGGAATGTCGGGCGCTGCAGAGACATCCTGCGGCATCAGATTGATCGCGGCCCGTGCAGGCAGACTGTGTCCTGCCAGCAGGAGCGCGCTCAGGCAAAGTGCGGTGAATGTTTTATACGTTTTCATTTTTAACCTCGAGAAACGGGCAGGCCGCGGCAACGCAGGCAATAGCCGCCGCGGCCTGAAACACAGTGCGAAACGGTCTACAGCGGTTTATCCAGAAAAGAGATCACCACCAGATTTCCATTTGCGCGCCAAAGGTCCACTCATCATTGTTGCCGCGGCTGTTGGTAAACAGGCCGTTTCCGGTGCTGTCCTGTGACGCGAAGGTGGTGATATCACCGGCCGCGTCTTTGTTATAACCCCACTTCTCATCCCATTTGGCATAGGTCGCGAAGAGCCGCAGCGCAGGACGTGACCAGATGCTGTCTCCCGCCTGCCACTGCTGCGCCAGCGTGATTTTGTACTGACCATTGCGTTCGCCTACCTGCTGTGACTTCACGTTGTCATAGCCCACTTCCAACAGGGTGCTCATGATCGGCGTCCATTTGTACATGGGCCGCACGCCAACGGTGTACCACTCATTACCCCGGTTGTTATCCAGATCGGTGTTTTGGTACATCGCGACGTACATCATGTCCCAGCGTTCCGCCAGGCTGATCGCCCCGTGGTCCAGAACCCGATACATCTTGCCGTTGTTATTGATATTCGTGCCCTGTGCCAGCCCTTTCCCCTGGGACGTCAACGCATCGGTCGCGTACTGCAGCACAAATTTGTTGTAGCCTTTGAGCATGCTCTGCGTATGCTCAGCGGTGAACAGCCAGCCGTCTCGGGATGCGCCATCTTCTAAGCGGTAGCCGTCACGCGCATTGGCACGGCCGTAATCCACACCCAGTTCCAGAACGCCATTGGGGTTGGTTTCCAGCCCTGCCAGACGGACGTCAAACACATCATCTGCGGTACTGGTGGCGTAATTGCGAATGCGATCGTTAGAAAAGGTGTAAGAGCCGCCCGCTTCCGATGAGCGCGTTGCGGCAAACGACAGCTTACCAAATCCCAGATCGACATCTTCCAGACCCGCACCCGGGCCGGAAATATCCCAGTAGTAGAAATCGATCATGTGAACGTCATGACGCTGGTAGAAACGTTTACCGGCCCAGATAGTGGAACCCGGCAGGGCGTCGATCAGGTTTTTACCCTTGACGTTGGCTTCACGAAAAGCCGGTGAAGTGGATTCCCAGTCGTTCTGCTGAGAAACCGAGTACGCCACGTTGGTGTCAAAGTAGAAGCTCTTGTCGCCCTCTTTCCACACTTCCTGACCCAGCTTAAGTTCAGCATAGGTTTCGCACTCGTTACCCAGACGGTATTTACTTTGAGCACCGGTTGCCTGGAAGCATTGCTGCTCGCCGCCGCTGCCCGTCCAGCCAATGCCGGAGCGAGCATAACCGGTAAAATCCACCGCCATCAGCGGTGAAGACAGCGTGCCTGTCGCTACCGCTACGGCAAGGGAAAGTTTGCGCAGAGTTAACATTTTCTATCTCCTGAGGTCATTGCTTTTATTGTTTTGCTGGATTAAACGCCGGGCTCCTGATGCAGCCTGCGACACGCGCTTCCGTCCTCTCGGAACAGATGACAACGCTCGGGTGGCAAGCCAATGCCCATCATGGCGCCCTCTTTTACCAACACCACGTCCTCCTGGCGGTACACCAGGTTTTGACGGATGGCGGGGATTTGGATGTGAATTTGAGTTTCGTGTCCCAGTTGCTCAACGACCTGCACTTCCCCCTCAAGGGTGACGTCAGCGATGTCACTGGACAGCAGATGTTCCGGCCGGATACCCAACGACATATTGCTGCCGACCTGCACGTTGGCGCTGTCTACCGGTAGCCAGACCAGCTGATTATTGGGCAGGCGTACCTGCACCTGTTCAATCGCGGTGGCGGTGACCTTAACGGGGAGGAAGTTCATTTTTGGCGAGCCAATAAAGCCTGCAACAAAGCGGTTTGCCGGATAGTGATAGAGCTCCAGCGGCCGCCCAACCTGCGCCACACGACCGGCGTCCAGTACCACAATTTTATCGGCCAGGGTCATGGCTTCGATCTGGTCGTGGGTTACGTAGATCATGGTGCGCCTGAGTCGCTTATGCAGGCGGGAGATCTCGATGCGCATCTGCACCCGCAGTGCGGCATCGAGATTAGAAAGGGGTTCGTCCAGCAGGAAGACTCGGGGTTCGGCGACCAGCGTGCGGCCGATGGCAACGCGCTGGCGCTGTCCGCCAGAGAGCGCCTTTGGGCGGCGATCAAGCAGATGCGCCAACTGCAGCACCTCAGCAACCTGGGTTACGCGCTGCTCTCTTTCCGCTTTTTTAACGCCGGCCAGCTTCAGGCCAAAAGACATGTTTTCTGCCACCGAGAGATGGGGATACAGCGCGTAAGACTGAAATACCATGCCAATGCCGCGTTCGGCAGGCGGCACCTCATTCATCCGTTTATCGCCAATCAACAATTCACCGCGGGTAATCGTCTCCAGGCCAGCAATCATCCGCAGCAGCGTTGATTTACCGCATCCAGAAGGCCCGACAAATACGACAAACTCGCCTTCACCAATCTCCAGATTGATATCGTTCGACACGACCGTGTCGCCCCAGGCTTTGGTGACATTGCGTAACACGACGCTCGCCATAGTACTTTCCTCTCCACTCGCTAATGCGGCCCGCACGTCAGCGGACAAATTCTGGCGTTCACTATGCGTAGCGTGACGCGTCGCCACATCCTCCACCGACGCGCTTTATCTGGGGGAGGAGACGGGAGGAGGAGAAAACATCAGCACACGAGAGCGGTCGCGCGCTGCACTGATTTTTGTGATCGGTAACGCAGTCTGGCACCCACCTTAGTGTGAGCCAGACCGTGATAATCCTGTCACTTTGTAACAGCGATCACACCTCGACGGCGGCAGGCGTAGAGGCCAGGAGGATGAGAAGCCGGTAAGAACACGCAGAATGTGCGGCAAGCAACATGTTCGTTTCCGCTAACAGGATGGAGTGTTAAAGATGAAAACTGGCGCAAAAATTTTGGCTCTGTCAGCCCTCTCGGCGGTGCTGTTCTCCGCTTCCGCAGTCGCAAAGATTGAAGAAGGAAAACTGGTTATCTGGATCAACGGTGACAAAGGCTATAACGGTCTGGCCGAGGTGGGTAAAAAGTTTGAACAGGAAACCGGTATTCACGTCACGGTCGAGCACCCGGATAAAATGGAAGAAAAATACCCGCAGGTGGCCGCGACCGGTGACGGTCCGGACATTATCTTCTGGGCGCACGACCGTTTCGGCGGTTACGCCCAGTCCGGCCTGTTAGCCGAGGTATCACCGGACAGCAGTTTCCAGCAAAAAATCTTTCCTTTCACCTGGGACGCCGTGCGCTTCGACGGTAAGCTCATTGGCTATCCGGTTTCGGTTGAGTCGCTGTCGCTAATCTACAACAAAGACCTGCTCCCCACGCCGCCGAAAACGTGGGAAGAGATGGCCGCCCTGGATAAGTCGCTGCGCGAGAAAGGCAAAAGCGCCATCATGTTTAATCTGCAGGAGCCCTACTTTACCTGGCCGCTGCTGGCAGCCGGCGGCGCTTATGCCTATCAGTTGACGGACGGACACTATGATGTCAAAAACACCGGCGTTGATAATGCCGGAGCCAAAGCCGGCATGCAGTTCCTGGTCGATCAGGTCAAAGCCAAGGTCCTGAATGCCGATACGGATTACTCCATTGCCGAAGCCGCTTTTAATAAAGGCCAGACGGCGATGACCATTAACGGCCCTTGGGCCTGGAGCAATATCGATAAGAGCGGTATTCACTACGGCGTCGCGCCGCTGCCGACATTAAACGGCAAGCCCACCAAACCTTTTGTTGGCGTACTCAGCGCCGGGATCAATGCGGCCAGCCCGAACAAAGAGCTGGCTAAAGAGTTTCTGGAAAACTATCTGTTAACGGATGCCGGCCTTGAGGCCGTGAACAAAGATAAGCCGCTGGGTGCGGTGGCGCTGAAGTCCTTCCAGCAAAAGCTGGAGAAAGACTCGCGTATTGCCGCCACCATGAACAATGCACAACGCGGTGACATTATGCCCAACATCCCACAGATGGCCGCGTTCTGGTACGCCATGCGCACCGCCACCCTTAACGCGCTGAGCGGCCGTCAGTCCGTTGATGCAGCGCTCAAGGATGCGCAGTCACGTTTAAGCAAGTAAATCGTTCAGTGCAGGCCAGTTTGCTGGCCTGCAACCTGCCGTTAAGGAAATCGGGTCATGTCAGAAAAACCGCAAACGGGACGGCATCGTTCTGTGTTGAAAGGCGCACTGGTGGGCATCTGTTGTTTGCTGGTCGGTTATTTACTGGTGCTGATGTATGCTCAGGGGGAATACCTGTTTGCCCTGCTGGCGCTGGTCATAAGCGGGCTGGGCATCGGGATTTATGCCAATCGCAGGGCCTACGCCTGGCGTTATGTTTATCCCGGCATGGCCGGCATGATGTTATTTGTCTTGTTCCCTCTGGCCTGTACCGTGGGCATTGCCTTTACCAACTACAGCAGCACCAATCAGTTGACCCAGGAGCGTGCGCAGCAGGTTTTACTCAGCAGACAATATCAGGACGGTGCAGGCCTGAATTTCAGCCTGCTTCCCGAAGGCGATCGCTGGCGGCTGGTGCTAAGCGAGGGTTCGAACAGTCAGACCTGGGTGTCACCGCTCTTCTCCTTCGACACTGCGGGCCCATTAAAGATGGTGAGCGCACCTGCTCCAGAGGGAGAACGGGCAAACTTACGCGTCATCACCACACATCGCCAGGCACTGGCAAAACTCCGCGCCGTGCTGCCTGACGGACGTGAACTGGTCATGAGTTCCTTGCGTCAGTTTTCAGGGACGCGCCCGCTCTATGTGGTAACGGATCATCAGACGTTAAGAAACCAGCAAAGCGGCGTGAGCTATCGCGCCAATCCGGATACCGGCTTTTATCAGGTGATTGACGCAAAGGGCCAGTGGGGAGAAGAACGTCTGAGTCCCGGATTTACCGTGGGCGCGGGCTGGCAGAACTTTATTCGCGTGTTCACCGACGAGGGGATTCAAAAGCCGTTCCTGGCCATCTTTGGCTGGACGATGATTTTCTCTTTGCTGACCGTGGTGTTAACGGTGGCGGTGGGCATGGTGCTGGCCTGCCTGGTGCAGTGGGAGGCGTTAAAAGGCAAAGCCGTTTACCGGGTAATGCTGATCCTGCCTTATGCCGTGCCCGCCTTTATCTCCATCTTGATCTTCAAGGGATTATTCAACCAGAGCTTTGGCGAAATCAACGTCATGCTCAACGCCCTGTTTGGCAGTAAACCGGCGTGGTTCAGCGATCCTACGCTGGCGCGTGCCATGCTGATCATCGTGAATACCTGGCTGGGTTATCCCTACATGATGATTTTGTGCATGGGGCTGCTGAAAGCGATTCCCGAGGATTTGTACGAAGCCTCTGCGATGGACGGTGCCGGGCCGCTACAAAACTTTTTCCTGATTACGGTACCGCTGCTGTTAAAACCGCTGACGCCGCTGATGATTGCCAGTTTTGCCTTCAATTTTAATAACTTTGTGCTGGTGCAGCTACTGACGAATGGTGCACCCGACAGGCTCGGCACGACCACGCCTGCGGGTTATACCGACCTGCTGGTGAACTACACCTGGCGTATTGCTTTTGAAGGCGGTGGCGGGCAGGACTTTGGTCTGGCAGCGGCTATCGCCACGCTGATTTTCCTGCTGGTTGGCGCACTGGCGGTGATCAATCTGAAAGCCGTGCGGATGAAATTCGACTAAGGAGTCATGATGGCGATGGTACAACCCAAATCGCAGAAGTTACGTCTGTTTATGACGCATCTGCTGCTGCTGGCGTTTATTGCGGCAATACTGTTTCCCTTACTGATGGTAGTGGCGATTTCGCTGCGCGCGGGAAATTTTGCCACCGGCAGTATTATTCCGGAACATATCTCCTGGGAACACTGGCGGCTGGCGCTGGGCTTCAGCGTTCAGCATGCTGACGGCTCAGTCACGCCGCCGCCCTTTCCTGTTTTGCTGTGGCTGTGGAACTCGGTCAAGATCGCGGCTATCAGCGCAATGGGCATTGTGGCGCTGTCCACCACCTGCGCCTATGCCTTTGCCCGGATGCGCTTTAAAGGGCGTGAGAGCCTGTTAAAAGGGATGCTGATTTTTCAGATGTTCCCGGCGGTGCTGTCGCTGGTTGCGCTTTATGCCCTGTTCGACCGTCTCGGGCAATATCTGCCGTTTGTGGGTTTAAATACCCATGGCGGCGTGATCTTCGCCTATCTTGGCGGCATCGCGCTGCATGTCTGGACGATAAAAGGCTATTTCGAAACCATTGATAGCTCGCTGGAGGAAGCGGCGGCGCTGGATGGCGCAACGCCCTGGCAGGCATTCCGGCTGGTTTTACTCCCGTTATCGGTGCCCATTTTAGCCGTGGTGTTTATTTTGGCGTTTATCGCTGCGGTAACGGAAGTCCCGGTGGCCTCACTGCTGCTGCGTGACGTCAACAGTTACACGCTGGCCGTGGGCATGCAGCAATATCTTAATCCGCAAAACTATCTGTGGGGCGATTTTGCCGCAGCCGCCGTTCTCTCTGCCATTCCTATTACCCTGGTGTTCCTGCTGGCGCAACGCTGGCTGGTTAACGGCCTGACCGCCGGCGGCGTGAAGGGCTGATTGCGTCATCCTTCCCCTTTCAAGGTGATAATGCGAACATTGGCGGCCCGTCATGGCCGCCTTTTTTCAATCTTCACTGACCAGATCGTCGTAGACCGCCCGCAAGCGCATGCGTAGATACAGTACGGCTTTATGCTTGCGCGACAGCAAGGTCTGAACACTGACGCCGGTTAATTCTGACAGCGCTTTATAGCTGATTCCCTGCAGCTCCGTTTGGTCAAACACCTCATACTGCGCGGACGGAA
This sequence comes from Pantoea sp. B623, assembly GCF_024814475.1. Taxonomy (NCBI): domain Bacteria; kingdom Pseudomonadati; phylum Pseudomonadota; class Gammaproteobacteria; order Enterobacterales; family Erwiniaceae; genus Pantoea; species Pantoea sp. B623. The sequence goes on from NZ_JANUXM010000004.1 coordinate 227,368, forward strand.
GTTCGGCTAGCGCCGCCTCCAGCGCCTCCCAGAGTAGCGCCCTGAGGTAATCATCTTCAGGGGTTTGCGGAATGCCAAACAGGGTTTCAGCCAGTTCGCTTTCAACCCCATCCTCCTCGTCGTTTTTCATGTAGCTGGCAAGTGGCAACTCCCGCTTCTTACGCGCCCGATCCGTCATTTCATTGCGTGCCGCCCGAAACAGCCAGGCGGAGATATTCTCAACCGGCTGTTCCACGCCGATCAGCTGACAGGTAATTTCCTGCAAAATATCGTCAGCGTCCTCCCGTGCTGGGGTACGGGCACGAATAAATCGCTGGAGTTTCGTTCTGCAGAGCGTAAGCGCTTTGACCCACGATGAGGCTTGCGATGCGCTGGCCTTCATCGTCTACTCAGTCCGGGCAGCATGGTTGTCATCTGACGACGGAGGCTGTTCGTCCCGGCGTTTATCACGGCAGTGTTGCCCCCGATGGCCAAAACCTTCCCGACGTTGCTTCATAAATGCGTCTCGTTGTTCCGGTGTCATCTGCATCCAGCGTTCATGCATACGACGCCGGGCATGGCCAAACATTCCCGGCCTGATACCCAAGCCGCCAAACAGAATCCGGCACAGTAGCAACAACCCTGCGGCCTGCCAGAAACCGATCGTTTTAACCCCGATAAGCGCGGGCAGCAAGGCATTCCACAGTGACATGACCAGCAGACACAGTGCGACAATAAAAACGGCACCCACTATCAACGGCTTCGCCAGTCGGTTTCTGCCCCTGGCACGGGCATGGCGGAACGAAGGGTGATCAAAATCTCTCATATCAGTATGACCTCATCAGTGATAAACACACGTTTGTGATGAGGTAGACGAATGAGCCAGCAGAATATTGCTGACGGCGGAAAAAAAAGTGAAGGCATTGACGTGTTGTGCGGGTGACGGAGATAACACAGCGGTGCCGGTGAGCGAATATTCACCGGCACCGAGTACCTGATGCGGTCAGGAAGGCATCACACGCCCTCTTTATTGTGACATTGTCACGTCAGGATTTACTGGCCTGCCCGGGCATAATTTTTTCAACGGCCTTTCCCTCCAGCGCGGCCTTTACGACGGTGAAAACGTCGGTATTATCGATGTAATCGCCCTGATTGTAACCGACATATTTGGCATAGCCCGCGTCGTTACCGCGCACGCGTTCGGCGAAGGCTTCAGCGCCCACACCTTTTGCCCACAGCGGAACCAGCGCGTTAGCGTGATTGCCGGTGGGACGGAAAGACACGCCTGGCATGGCGCCTTTGCCGTTATTGATGACGGGTTCAAATGCGCGAGTCTGCGCATCCGGCCCCATCGGCATGCCGTTATCATGATCCGTGGTAACAATCAGCAAGGTCTCGTTCCAGTTGCTGTTTGTCTCGACCCATTCAATGACAGAGGCCACGGCGTGATTAAAATCGGCGCTTTCTTCAATCAGACGGCCGTATTCAACGCCCACACAGTTGGGGTTATACGTGTTGCCCCAGTCTCCTTTACCACTGCAGGCATTGCTGGTATGGGCAGACCAGTCGGTTGCCCCACCTTCGACCATCATAAAGAAGCCGTTCGGATTTTTGCTCAGATGCTGAATCGCGCCACGGGTCATCAGGTTCAGCGTTGGCACCGTGGTAATAAATGCATCGCCTGATGGATTCGCCGCATCTTTACCAACAAATTCACCCTGCCGGCCCTGCTGTAACGTTCCGTTGGGGGCGACGTTGGGCGATCCCAGCAGCGGGCCATCATAGTTCAGCGAGCCGTTAGCCAACTGGGTAAAAGCCTCCGTGCTGCGCACAATTTTCCACGGCTGACCGCCCGCTGGCGCCAGCTTACCCGCGCGGAGTAAATCCCATTCGGTTTGCGCCAGATAAAGGTTCGCATCTTTGCCACAGCCGGCGGTGGACTCATTTTTCGCCAGATGCTGACAATCCGTTCCATTCACGTTGAAGCCCGGAAGTCCGGTTCCCATAATCACGTCGAGCTTACCGGCGGTGAGCATTTGTCTGGCGATCGCGTGATAATCGTTACGGGAAGCATTCTGCGCACCAAAGGCCGCTGGCGTGGCGTGCGAGAACGGCACACTGGTGACGACGCCCGTGGCCTTCCCCTGTGCCCTGGCTGTCAGAGTAATAAAGTCGACCGGTTTACCCTCGTTATCGACGTTGATGGCGTTGTTATAGGTTTTTACCCCGGATGCCAGCGCGGTGCCCGCCGCCGCACTGTCAGTAGGATTTATGGCCAGATATTCGTAACCCTTAAAGGGCAGTTCTTTGCTCTCGGTTTTTGTCGTGTCCCAGGCTTTCTGCGGGTCATAATTAACAAGGGATTCATTGCTGTGTGTGGCTTTTTTCGAGGCGTTGAGTGGATAGGTCGTCATGGCATACTTTACCGGGAATCCAGCATAAGGCGTTTTATCGCGCCCACCGTACTGCCAGTATGCGGTGGCATCCCATGTTCCCCAGCCTGCACCATCGTTAATCATGACAATGACGTTTTTCGCTTTGATGGCGTCGGCAAACGCAGAGGCACTGAGGGTCAGACCGCCCAGAGCCAGCAGGCACAGAGGAAGTTGACGCAGGGAAAACACAGTAGAGGAAGGGTGAAGACGAGGTTGACGTGGCATAAAACTCTCCATAATGATGACAGCGACCGCCTGAAAAAAGAAACAGGTTTCAAAGGATGTCGAAAGATGTCTTTTTGTTACTCCATGGTTGTGCAGTATTGGGATGCGTTGTGACAGTTTTATGAAAATCCTGTGCCGATGGACGAGAGAATTCCCTAAGGCAAATTTCATCACGGGTAAGCATGTTACTTATCAACCTGTTACCCGAACAATGCGGCTGATTTCAATTTTTTCAATTAATGTAAACGTCTGTCAGCCCGACGCCGCGCGCCCTTTTATTCCACTTTGCTGTTCTTGCCGGCCTGATTGTTAAGTTCGTGTTGGCATTTTGTATCCAGATTTCACAGCCTGTAAGCAGACACAAAAAACCTTCCATATTTCAGCTCAAGTGTGGCTGAAGCTTTCATAAGCATCTGATTAGCAAGAAAAGCCAAATTCGTTAACCAGAAAAGGTATTTTATAACTTTTGCCGACAGTCCTTAACATGACCGCGTTAATCGAACTCATGGCGAATGAATTAAAAAATCGATGGCGCTCAACAGGCGCGTGATGCCGTAATTTCAGATACTCAGGAGCACGAAAATGAAAGCACTTGTTCAGGATATTTTGTCTATCTTCTCTCCTCAGACCGTTAGCCCTGTGTTTATCCGTACAGGTTTGTCTCAGGATGAAAAAAATGCCATCAAGCCGATGGGCGTGACAACCGTCACCTGGGCGACATCGATGGAAGAAATCACGGATGCCCTGCTGCGCAAAGCAACGGAGGCGGGTGCTGTGGGCTATCACATTACCCACGTTGATTCCCATAAACCGGGTAACGATCAGCAGCATATTCTGGAAGCCACCGCGACGCTGTATGCGCTTGACGAGAAGGCGTTGCAGAGAGCCTGATTGTGACCGATCACTCTTCGCAATGCGTTATTAGCCACCCTGAACCCTGCTGTTATCTTCGGCAATAACAGCAGGGGTTCCCTTTTTCCCCTGCTTACGCAACGTTATCTCATCTTTTTCAGGCCGTGATCGCTTTACATATTCTGCCTGATCTTCATGTTTCTTATGTATGCTGTAACTAAATAAGGCTGTTCAATAAATTGTTACGCTGCCAGAAGTACGCGTTTGCTCATCAGCCACTATAGTTTTCAACACACTTTCCCCCTGCGCCGACAATGAGGTTTTTATGAGCAAGCTCTTTTCCCCTTTCTCTCTTGGTGAGTTAACCCTGGATAACAGGATAGTCATTGCGCCAATGTGTCAGTATTCGTCTGATGAAGGCAGTGCGACCGCCTGGCATCGTATTCATCTGGGCCATCTTGCCTTATCGGGTGCAGGCTTGTTGATTATTGAAGCTACCGCCGTTGAGGACATCGGCCGGATCACCTATGGCGATTTAGGCTTATGGGACGATGAAGCAGAAACGGCGCTGAGCGAGGTTCTGCAGGATATTCGTCAGTACTCAGATATGCCGATCGGCATTCAGCTCGGCCATGCCGGGCGTAAAGCATCCTGCACCGTTCCCTGGGAAGGTGGCGAACAGATTGCGCCTCAGGATGGCGGCTGGCAAACCCAGGCCCCTTCTGCCCTGTCGTTCAGTGATGGCGAGCATCCTCCGCTGGAGATGCAGGCCAGCGATCTTGAGCGCGTTAAAAATGCCTTTGTCGCAACGGCAAAACGCGCGGTTCGTCTGGGAATAGAATTAATTGAAGTTCACGCCGCGCATGGCTACCTGCTCCACCAGTTTCTTTCTCCCTTATCCAACAAGCGAAGTGATGAATACGGCGGCTCGCTGGAAAACAGAATGCGTTATCCCCTGGAAGTGTTTCATGCGGTACGTGAAGCCGTACCCGCAGAGATTCCGGTTGGGGTGCGTATTTCGGCCAGCGACTGGGTAGAAGGCGGATGGGATGTCGGCCAGTCCATTGCCTTCTCTAAGCAGCTTGAATCCCTGAACTGTGCCTACATCCACGTATCCAGCGGCGGACTGTCGGAACAACAGCAGATTAAGGTCGGGCCAAATTACCAGGTTCCTTTTGCACGCGACATCCGCCAGCAGATTGGCATTCCGGTGATTGCGGTAGGCTTAATTACCGAGCCACAGCAGGCTGAAGATATTTTGCAACAGGAGGAAGCCGACCTGGTCGCCCTGGCGCGCGGCATGTTGTATAACCCACGCTGGCCATGGCACGCCGCGGCCGAATTCAATGCCAATGTCAAAGCACCGCCGCAGTATCTGCGCTCAGAACCCCATGGCGCGAAAGGAACGCTGACGCAGGACGAATAACTGACCCTGGCCGCACCAGGTTGCGGCCTTAACGGTTAGCCTGCTGGTGACACTGCAGCAGCGCCAGATGCGGACCTGACAGGGGCTGACGTTCAGGCGGAAACTGCTGCGCAACCGGTGCCATCGAACTCTGTGCCAATACCACCCGCTCTGCGCCCTGCTGCCAGGCATGTTCCACCGCTGTACGTACGCAGTGAAAATATCCCGCTCCATCTCCCGCTTTAAAGTGCTGCCAGGCTTCGGGAATCAGGCGGATCTCCGGCGTTTGCCCGTCGGTACAGAACAGCGCACGCGTTGCGCCAAGCGTGGATTCTGCCGCACAGAGCACCACCGTTTTTTTTGCGCTCTGATGCACGGCTTTTGCCAACATGCCGTCGGTACGCCAGACAGCGCAGGGTTGTCGGGATGAGGTAAAGGCTTCGGAAACCGGCCCTAATGTCGAGCAGGTGATCAGAATGACATCGAAGTGCGGTTGCAGATCCCGTAACAGAGCAACCAGCCGCTCGTGCAGTCCTGCGGTCAGTCCGCCGCTGGCTTCAGCTTCAGCCAGCAGGTGCGGCATGACCAGATGGCTGAGCTGCAGATGGCCCAGCTCAAGCTGACGGGCAGCATCGTCAAAAATGGCGATATTGCTGGCGGCGGTATGTAAGCAGGCAATATTGATCACGTGTTGGCTCTTAGGCTGAAAGATGTCCCTCATCATGCCACGCGTTTCCCCGGCCACCAAGCCCTTGCCCGCCTCACATATTTGGCGGTTTTGCGTCAGTCGTTCACGTTAACCGCACGCTTATTACTTGCTCTCTGTGACGTCAGGCAGGTTCAAGGGATGAGGCTGAAAAAGAGGACTACAATCGCCAGGTGCCGTGCTGAAGCACCGTACGATAACCGTCTTTATCCTGGAAGGTAGCGCCGTTTTCAGCCCAGTAGGGATTAAACGATGATACGCGCGTAAAACCTGCGCGGGTCAGGCTGAGGCAGCGTTGCTGCCAGTCCGTTTCACTGGGCAAATACAGCACCAGAAGATCCTCGGCTGTTGAAGCCGGTTTGACGGGATGGTGATGGCAGTGGGTAAATTCCAGATGCCAGGACAGGGTTTCATCGCCCAGCATCACCCCACTAAATCCCTCGTGATCGGTGAATTCCCCAATGGGCATCAGGCCCAGGCCCGAACAGTACATTGCGCTGCTCTCGGCTAAATCAGTAACGGGTCGGGCAATACGCAATTGCTGAATCGTCATCTCTTTTCCTCGTCGGGTAAACGCGCTAATAATATGCCATTCAGATGGCCTTACACTGAGGTTTATAGTGCATCTTCAGACCCCGCGTTTATTGCTCAGAGCTATGCGCCCTTCCGATGACAAGGATCTGTTCAGGATTTACGGTGATCCCGCGACCAATACGTTTAACCCGGCAGGCCCTTATCCTGACCTGGCTCACGCGCAAAAGGTGCTGGCCGACAGACTGCGATCGTACCAGCGTTATGGCTATGACAGCTGGGCGATAGCAACCCAGGATGCACCGGATACCCTTATCGGTTTCGGTGGGCTGAGCGTTCGCATTCACGGTGACGAAACCATTCATAATCTTGGCTATCGGTTTGCCACCAGCGCATGGGGTAAGGGCTACGCTACGGAGCTGTCGCGCTTCGCGCTGGAGTATGGTTTTCGCGAACTGGGGTTGGATACGATATCAGCCCGGGTAAGAAGCCATCATCACGCCTCTATCCGCGTGCTGGAAAAAACCGGGTTGCGATTTCTTAAAGAGATTCATGATGTGGATAATGCGCCGCCCAGCCTGTTTTATTCGATCACACAACAAGCATGGCAGGCGCTGGTGGCAGCAGATAATGCGGCTGATATTCACGCTCGTTGCCTATGCAATGACGCACAGCGCCTTCCCTGACCATCAGGCTCAAAGCGGCCCGTCCTGATAAAGCCTTTCTTTTTGTTAAAGGCAACCGCCTGATGATTCTGTTCATCAACATCAAGTTGATTAACGCCCTGATCATGACTGGCCTGTTGCAGGAGTAATGTGGCTCTCCCCCGCGGGATGGCATCGACAAAGCGCATCTCTGTAAAATTTCCACTGGCTCTGGTAAACCCGATGATTGAGCCGTCATGACTACAGACGGAATACTTACTGACCCGAACCATAAAGGACTGGCTGGACAGAACGACAGATATGAAGTGGGCCAGTACAGATGCGGAGCGGCAGGTATCGTGCTGATAAAGCCGAAGGAAAACGCAGGATGATTAAATCTCGCTAATTATTATTAAGCATACCTTAACTTTCCCAGCCCCTTAGTGCCCTTTTATATGGAATTTCGCGCCGGAAATCCATATAATTTATTAATAATATTTAAGTATAAGGGTCTCTGATGCAACTTATAAAAACTGAATACTCTCTCAATTCCGGTTATCCGATTGTCAGGCGCACGCTGGAGGACAAAAAGAAACGAGTGGAACAACCTGGTTTCGGTCCTGAGTCTTGCTGTGCAGTAGTCGAGTACAGGCTTCGGGGGAATATTCGTTATGCGTTCGGAAACAGTCGGATGCAGGTAAGCATGCCACCAGGAATCTATACCCATAACTGGGTCAGGCTACATGGCGAAATGGCGGCGCTAGTTGCCGCGATAGACCGCATCGAGCGCTATTCCACCGATGATGTAATACCTATCACGGCTGCCTATATTGAATTGCGGCCCTGCGAGGCCAATTGTATGCAGGCACTGCGTAATATTCTGCCTGAGGATGCTCGCGTCTATTACTCTTTTGAACATCCCGCTCAGGTTGACGAATGGAAAGTAAGTGCCAACGAGCTTTGTCGCGTTTGAAATTTTCCACCAAAACATTTTCCGGGCAAATCAGAAACGATATCCCCATAATTTATGGTGACGTAGTGGGTGAATGAAAACGCAGACATTTCCATTAAGAGCTACCCCGCTGGTTGCTCTCAGCCAAAATCGCACTGAATTCATGTCCGATCTGTGTCAAGAGCGGACATGACTAAAATCGCGATGTATTGATCAATGAGAGTAGGTCACGACCGCCATATTAAGCCAGCTGGTTTCTTTTAGAAAATCACGCCAGCGACGTAGTAACTACCTGTTATTATATAAAGTGCCAATTAACACAGCGCCATTGACCTGTTTAGAAACCTTATCCTTTACTTAGTACAGTGTTTTATTTTCTCTAGCGAATAATATAATTTTTTCTCTTTCATATTATTTACCTTCAAATTCCCTAAGACCACAAAAAAAATTTAACTTAATAATATTAAAAGAAAAAATAAAATTCCCCTATTTTTTCATTGGATACAAATTGTTAAAAATGAAAATTGGTGAAACAGATTTTTACATTTACCCCTCCGGACTCGACGAATAAAGAATCACTTATTCAATGTATTTCGCCGAAGTTTCCGTCCACACTGTTGCATCATTAGCAATTTGAACGGCACGTCATATACTTTATGCATATTCTCATTCGGAATATAAAACAATTTCAATTTATGGCAGCGCAAACGGCCCTGTGAGGGCGTCTGTGCAAGGAGAAAGTATTATGGATCAAACCGCATTTTTGATCGGGTTTTCGGTCATGGCACTTGCGTCATTGGTGATTTATGCCTCAGGCAAAAAAATATTCCCCCTCCGGCATCATACGTTAATGCATGCCTCGGTCCCTTTTATTGCGGCAACCGCTTATCTGGCAATGGCATTTGGTTTCGGTAATCTGGCGACCGAAAGTGGCAGCATCGTTTATCTCGCCCGCTATGCAGACTGGTCCGTCACTACGCCTGTATTACTGGCGGGGCTGGTTATGGTCGCCTTTCATGAACAGAGTAAACCGGGTGAGATGGGTGGTTTTTTAACGGCTATCATCATTCTGGATGTGATGATGATTATTACCGGTCTGGTCTCTGCACTGGCGACAACGTTCGCCGCAAAATGGGTGTGGTATCTCTGGTCCTGTGCTGCGTTTCTTGGCGTGGTTTACCTCCTGTGGGGACCGCTGCGTACGATTGCCGCTGGGCGCGGCAGGGCGATGGCGGTCGCTTACAACAAAAACGTCGCATTGCTGACGGTGGTCTGGTTTATCTACCCTATCGTTTTCCTTGTCGGTCCGGAAGGATTAAAAGTCATCACCGACCCTGCGTCCGTATGGGCATTCCTGGTTCTTGATATCATCGCCAAGGTGTTTTACGCCTTTTACGCTGCATCCAGCCTTGAAAAAGCGCTGCGCCATTCCACATCAGATGGTGCTGTGCGGGTATGAGTCTGCGGCAAACTGCCAGCTGGACAGGACTGTGGGGGGCAGCGCTGGCTGCCTCTTTCAGTCCGCTGCGCGTACAGTTAATGTTTGCCATAGTAGCAATAGGTGTGATTGGCATGGCACACGGTGCCAGCGATCTGGCAATAGTAAAACGCGGGCGTAAGTTGCCATTCCTGGCGGCTTATGGCGTGATCATCCTGCTTTGCCTGTTCTGGTGGCACTGGTCGCCGGCACTGGCATTACCCGGTTTCTTGCTGGCATCTGCGCTGCATTTTGCCCTTGAGGATGCGCCAAAGGGAGGGATGACAGAGCGCCTTGCCAGAGGAGTCAGCATGATAGCGACCCCAGCCTTCTTCCACCTGCGAGAATACAACATCATCCTTCACCAGGCAGGACTGACACCCTCACTGCTCAGTTCCGTGACGTTTTTCATGGCTAACGCGGGCGCACTTTGTACCCTTAGCCTGATTATCACCGGATTGATTCGTCACGATGTGCGGCTCATTACCGGAACGCTGGCCTTGCTGATCCTTCCACCTTTTGTCGGCTTTTCCATGGGTTTTTTAATTCTGCATGCCCTGCCGCAAACCCGGTTACGTCGAATTCAGTTGGGTTATGCTCATTACACAGGTTACCTTTATGCGACCTGGCCGGTGCTTTTAGCGGCAATTCTGCTGGCGGCCGTGACAGCCTGTATCATGTACCCCTCTAGTGACGCAGACATTAAATCGCTATTTGCTGCGCTCGCTTCTCTCGCTATTCCTCATATGCTGATTACTCCGTACTTTGAGCCAGGTAACAGTGAATAATCTCAGAAGTAACAGGTACGCTTCGCAGTAAGCAGAGAGTTAACTGGCGTCAGCATATAAATGTCCGGTTTTGAGACATGATAACCAGGGGGTATCACTTTTCGATGTAACCACTGCGCGCGTTTCAGCGTTCCCCTGAATATCTCCAGGCCACGGCTCTGAACGTGTGCGTAATGACGGCGTAAGATTATGCCTCAGGAATTATGCAGCGGCAAAAGCGGTTAACGTGAGGGAGATGAGTGGGAAAAACGAGTATTGGGGTTCAGCCTGGCAGTCGTAGGGCATCAGTTCCCGGCTTTAGGGCCGAATAAAATACGAAGGAGTTCACAGTAGTGCTGCTCTTCTTCTGCACTTCCTGCCAGTTCCAGGCGACGGACAAGCTTGCTACAAATGGCCGTGCGGTTCAGGCTTTTTCCTGCGCAAAGGATTTCTGACGCAATGCTTCCCAGCGTTTCCTGCTGAGTAGGCAGTGACGCACTGTCGAAGTAGCGTGCAATGGCGCTCATGGCGTCGGGCTTGGAGGCGTTTTTGTACAATGTCAGCGCTGGGAACGCGATTTAAGGGTTTACTGTTACTTGTTTATAAAGTTGTAGGCTTGATATCAGCTGTTGAAGTGTATTTTAGGAAACGATCGTTCTCTTTAGCAAAACGTGCCTTTACGCAATATGATTTAATCCCCTTTACCGAATCGTAAATGATCCCTGGCTTTACTGTGCAGGTAAACCCTGGACGGAATATCCGAAGATGAGCCATGAGTGAGTCAATACATATGAATTAGCAAATATGTTATTGACTCGCCGTAGACAGACAGCAACAATGTCTTCTGTTCCGTAATCAGGAGTCAGCATGCCTCAACTTCAGCCTCTTCAGCTTTTCAAAAATTTTTCGGATGAAACACGCCTCAGTCTGGTACTGCTGTTGCGTGAAAAAGGCGAGCTTTGCGTCTGTGAACTCACGTCAATCCTGAGGCAAAGTCAGCCTAAAATTTCACGGCATCTGGCACTGCTCAGAGACAGTGGTCTGCTTATTGACAGGCGTGACGGCAAATGGATTCATTATCGGTTGTCACCACACATGCCCGCATGGGCTGCTATGGTGATCGAGCAGGCTTACCTGTGTCAGCGCGATGACATTCTGCAACTCAGCCAGCAGGCTGAAAGGAATAACGCGACCACCAACGGCAAGCCTGTCTGCATTTAAAAATTTACTCAAACACATATGATTTTTCATATCTGTTTGCAGGGCTGTCTTACGTCTTGTTTACCAGACTTTGTATTAAAAGGAAAAAGTATGTTTCTGGCAGGCGCTATATTCGTCCTGACACTGGTACTGGTTATCTGGCAGCCAAAAGGGCTGAGTATTGGCTGGAGTGCTGTTATCGGGGCTGCGCTGGCCCTGCTGACGGGCGTAGTGCATTTCGGCGATATTACGGCCGTCTGGCAGATCGTTTGGAACGCGACGGCCACGTTTATCGCGGTGATTATCATCAGCCTGCTGCTCGATGAATCTGGTTTTTTTGAGTGGGCTGCCCTGCACGTTTCCCGATGGGGTGGCGGTAAAGGCAGGCTGCTGTTCACGTATAGTGTTCTGCTGGGTGCGGCAGTGGCGGCCTTGTTTGCGAATGACGGGGCGGCACTGATCCTGACGCCTGTTGTCATTGCCATGCTGTTGGCGCTGGGCTTCAGCCCCGGCGCAACGCTGGCGTTTGTGATGGCGGCAGGTTTTATCGCTGACACATCCAGCCTGCCACTCATCGTATCGAACCTGGTTAACATCGTGACGGCGGACTTTTTTAAGCTGGGATTCAGCGAATACGCGTCTGTCATGATGCCGGTCAACATGGCATCCGTGGCGGCCACGCTGGTTATGCTTCACTTCTTCTTCCGTAAAGACATCCCGGTCGCCTATGACATGGCAAAACTAAAGGTACCACGGGAAGCCATTCGTGACGTGCGAACCTTCAAAGCCGGATGGCTGGTTCTGTGTCTGTTGCTGACCGGTTTTTTTGCTCTGGAGCCGCTCGGCGTTCCGGTCAGTCTGGTTGCTGCGGTCGCGGCATTTATTCTGTGGCTGGTTGCCCGTAAAGAACAGGTGATTGATACCCGTAAAGTCCTGAAAGGCGCGCCCTGGCAGATCGTCACCTTCTCGCTGGGTATGTATCTGGTGGTTTATGGCCTGCGCAACGCCGGACTGACGGATTACCTCTCGTCCGCCCTGAACGGGTTTGCAGAGCATGGTGTATGGGGCGCCACGCTCGGCACCGGTTTTCTGACGGCCTTTCTGTCATCGGTGATGAACAACATGCCTACCGTCCTGATTGGCGCACTGTCCATTGATGGCAGCACGGCTGAGGGTGTGGTGAAAGAGGCGATGATTTACGCCAATATCATCGGTTGCGATCTTGGCCCGAAAATCACCCCCATCGGCAGCCTGGCGACCCTGCTGTGGCTACACGTTCTGGCGCAGAAAAATATCACCATCAGCTGGAGCAACTACTTCCGCGTGGGCGTTGTGATGACCCTGCCGGTACTTTTTGTCGCGCTGGCGGCGCTGGCCCTGCGTCTTTCTGTTTAACCTATACAACGTGACTGCGCCAGCGCAGCCCCGTAACGGAGTGCTATTTATGACTGACATCACCATTTACCACAACCCGGCCTGTGGGACGTCGCGTAACGCCCTGGCGCTTATCCGCAACAGTGGCGTGGAGCCGAGAGTGATTTTATATCTGGAGACGCCACCCTCCCGCGACGAGCTTAAAAAACGGATAGCGGATATGGGGATCCGCGTGCGCGATCTGCTGCGCAAAAACACAGAGCCGTATGAACATCTGGGGCTGGCCGAAGATCGGTTCAATGATGATGAACTGCTGGATGCTATGCTGGCTCATCCTGTCCTCATCAACCGTCCGATAGTCGTAACGCCGCTCGGCACAAGGCTCTGTCGTCCGTCTGAGGCCGTTCTGGGCATTCTGCCTGAGCCACAGAAGGGAGCGTTTACGAAAGAGGATGGCGAAAAAGTTATTGATGAGTACGGCAACCGGATCGGTCACTGATTTTTCAGCGTTTTGCCGACAAGCAGCAAAAACATAGCCGACGCTTTGTCCCGTATTTACCCTGTGACGCACGACAAAACAACCCGATTCGCCATTTCAGGCAGAGGCGTTCGGTTAGGCATTCGTCGCCATCTGTGCCACCAGCCCCATCCGGTAACCGATATCGCTAAAGAGAGTGAAATTGGCCCCCCGTGACGGTGACGGATACCGGTGACCTCCTCCCCGGCAGACAGCAAAGCCCGGCGAAAAGCAACGTTTACGCTTGGGTACAAGTCACAGGGCCACTCACCTGAAAAGGATGCCCGTAACGGCTTCACGATGATGGCCGCGAACGTCGGACAGCATTGTCGGCCCTCTCTTCTGCAATACTGATATCCGACGAGCACGGCACGTCACTGTAATGCTGATCGTCAGCCCAGCACATCCTCCACACAGGCTTTAAACACTTTCACTCCCAGCGCCAACGCATCGCGGTCAAAATGCATCTCCGGATGATGCAGGCCGGGCGTCAGGTTGGCGCCCAGTCCCCAGAAGCCGCCTTTGATTTGAGGCCGAAGACGCAGATAGTGGAAGAAATCTTCACTGCCTGGTGTCGATTTAGCCGCGATAAGGCCGGTTTCACCAAACACACTGCGGATAGCACGTGTGATAACCGCTGTTGCCTCGTCATGGATAATCGCGGCGGGCATCTCTTTCAGAATGCGAATTTCCGCGCGCGCACCATACGCGGCGGCGCTGCTCTCAATCGCGCGTATTACCTGAGGTTTGAGGCTATCCATCGCTTCGTTCTCTGCGGCGCGCAGATCCCAGCACACCTGCGCGCGATCAGGAATCGAGTTGGTCACGCCCGCATCGCAGAGAAAACGCGTCGCTTTCGCGCTCCATGTCAGCGAGGGCGCAAGATGAATGCCGTTTACCGCCTGCACCGCATGGGCGGCGGCATCCAGCGCGTTAACGCCTAAGTGCGGGCGCGCAGCGTGCGCCGCTTTGCCATGAAACATCACTTCCACCGTGGCGGACGCGGAGTAGTACATTGCCGGCACGGCCTGGCCCATCGGGCACTCCTCCAGCGGGCGCAGATGAAAGCCAAGCAACATATCAACATCATCCAACACGCCGCCTTCGGTCAGGGCTATCGCGCCGGTGCCTAACTCCTCAGCAGGCTGGAAGATCAGCTTCAGCCTGCCCTTTCTCACTCGCTCCTCAGCCATCACCTCCTGGGCCGTGGTCAATACGACGGTGGAGTGACCATCGTGCCCGCAGGTGTGGCGCGCCACATGTTTGCCGTCAATGATATGCCCCAGCGCATCCATATCGGCGCGCAGCGCTAAGGTCGGGCCGGGCTTACCGCTGTCCAGCACCGCGACAATACCGGTGGTGTTATTAACCTGGCGCGTGACCTGGTAGCCTGCCGCCTCCAGCACGCCCGCGATGTAGGCGGACGTCTTGTACTCTTCGAACCCCAGTTCCGGGATCTGGTGCAGGTAATTAAAGTGCTCAAGTGTAGGTGACACGTCTTACTCCTTAATGCTCAGGCAATAACGCGCATAATCAACATGGCGATTACGGCATTGAGAATGCTGACCGCCATCAGTAGCGGCCAGTACTTTTTCGGTACATCGGCCACGCCCAGCAGGCGCCCCATGTACTGGAGTTGCGAACCCATCAAAAAGATGGCGGGCGCAAGAATCGTGATCTGCCCGATATCAAGCTGGCCTTTGCTCAGCAGGCTGATGGCAACGCCGGTTCCGGCAGATGACGAGAGCCAGGCGGTTAACAACACGGTGATCGCCTCACCGGGCAGGCCGAATAGCCCCATCAGCGGTGCGCACACGTGGCCAATAATCTGCATCACCCCTAACAAATTAAGCATTTCGGCGATCACGTAGGCCATTAATACATTCGGCATCAAATTATTAATGGCAATATTAAAACCTTTGCGCGCACCAATTACGAAAATATCAAACGGATTACTGGAGACTTTTGCCTGATTACTCATTGTCGAAATCTCGCTTATAAACAGTATTTAATGCCAGTCGCACCACGGCTGCGCCAACGAATTTAAGCACAAACATTAAAACCAACGGAATAATAATCGGGATGGTGAGTGAAGCGAACATCGCCGAGCCGATAGAAAAATAGTTATTAATCAACCCGGCGCCGGAGTATTGCCAGGATCCCATAATCACCACGTCTTTGCGGGTGATCTTTTTGCTGTCATAGAGCTCTTTCGTTAATGCCGCGCCAGCATCGGTACTTTGCAGGTCGGTAATCAGCGCAAGGCCGGTATAACCCGGAAGGCCGAGCAGTGGTTTTAACAGCGGCGTGAGTAATCTATGTGCTGCGCGGATCGCGCCATAATGGGTGAAGATTTCCAGCAGGCCAAGTGCCAGCATCACCGTGGGCACCAGCGAAAGCGCGAAGAGGAAACCCGCTTTGGCACTGATGCCGCCGCTGCCGATAAAGGTGTTGGTTTCCGGCGTCTTCATGGTGCCGAACGCGCCGCCAAGCGTGGTGAAATCAAACGCGCCCAGCCATGCCATGCCGTCAACCTTGAAAAAGAAGCCTGAAAAGACAAGCAGCACGATGACCAGTGAGATCCACGCGCCAGGCCCGACGTTCCACGCCTCTGTGGCCTCTTTTTCTGGCTCATTCAGTGTTTTTGGTTCGCTCATATCATCTCTCTTTACATCTGTAAGGGAAAAGTCCTGATACTAAGCAGGATCCATGCCTGAATAGCCCAGCCGTAAAATAAATGCCTTTTATTAAGATTAATGACGCAATAAAACCCCCTCGCTAAAACTCGCAAGAAATTTAATTTTTTGCCGGGAATTGCTATTTCATTACGCCTGCATCGAATCGCAACAAACTATTCCCGCCCCCTTTTGGGGCGCATTGTTGGTGCAATAAGAGCACTTTTACTTTTTTATTTACGCTCTCTCAACGCCTGGCCATTAATTTGATTATCACTATTTAAACGGCTTGATAAATAGCCATCAAATGATGTTATTGTTGCTCTCTGGTCAACAGTAACGAGGAAGTGTGGCAGATGTTCCAGGATAAACAGGTGGGTTATCTGTATGAAGTCGGTAACCAGGGCGGCATTCGCCGCGCGGCAGATATCCTCGGCGTTAACGCATCCGTGGTCAGCCGGCAGATTGCCCAGCTTGAACGTTCGCTGCAGCTTCCCCTGCTGGAACGGCGCGGGCGTAATGTGGTGTTGACCGAAGCGGGACGCCTGCTGGCGGCGGATTATTTTACCAGCCGTCAGCGGCGCGAAAAGCTGGAGAGTCAGCTTAAAGATCTGCGCCATATGCGCGGCGGGACGATTTCGGTGCGCATCGGCGGCGGATTGATCACGGCGTTTATTGAGGGCGTCATGCGTGAGTTTGCCCAGTATTACCCGCAGGTGTTTGTCGATATTGTCGTGGGCAGCATGCAGGAGATGATGAACGATATCGTGAGCGGCGAAGCGGATATGGCGCTGGCCTTTGGCCCTATCGGCACACCGGAACTCAAGCGCCACAGCTTCCAGTGGGGGCCGATTTGTGCCGTCGTCGCGCCGCAGCACCCCATTGCCAATCGCGCCAGCATTACCATTGAAGAGTTGACCGCTCATCCGCTTATTGCCCTGACGGAGAACTTCGGCCTGCAGCGGCACATGAATGCGATGTTCAAAAGCCAGGGTTTGCAATTTCACCCGGCCTACCGATGCAACCTCTTCTCCACCGCCATGCACCTCAGCCAGGCAGGGCTCGGCGTCTCATTTATGACGGCCTACGCCGCTGCCGATCCCATTCGCCAGGGGGCGCTTGTCGCTGTTCCACTCGACCACCCGATCGCCAGTAGCGCCCAGTGTCACCTGCTACGGAACTCGGACAGGCGCTTTACGCCCGCAGCTCATCATATGTGGCGACTTCTGCACAATGCGTTTCGTGACAAATAAATATTGAGATCCCTGTCTTTACTGAAGGCCACATTTTTGAGATGCGTTCATGCTGATGGATGCCTGTTGATAACAGAGATGTGCTTAACACCCAGCATCCACAGCGTCAGATAACAGACAGAACGTTACCCTGTAAATGTTGCTCCCGATGTATTGAATGAAAAGTGCACATGACAGTTAACCTCAGGCTTCAGTTTGGCGACGCTGTGGGTCTGATGGTTATTTCTGTTGTGTCAACGTTTTCAGGCGCTTCAATAATGTGCCTTACGGCACGGGCAATATCCGCGGGTTTAAGGGCAACAGAACGGTAAGCGTCCATTGCCGCCATCGTTTCCGCATGGGTAATCGTCGACGCCAGTTCACTTTCTACCACCCCAGGATTGACACAGGTCACGCGGATTTTTGAGCTTTCCTGCCGCAGGCCATCAGAAATAGCCCGTACGGCGAACTTGGAAGCACAGTAGACCGCGGCAGTGGGTACGACAGAAAGGGCGCCAATTGAGCCAATATTGATTATCTGTCCGGAACCCTGCGCTTCCATCAACGGAAGTACGGCACCAATCCCCCACAGCACGCCCTTGATATTGACGTCAATGATGCGTTCCCATTCGTCCTGTTTTCCGGCTGCAAGCGGTGAAAGCGGCATAACGCCCGCATTATTGATGAGAACATCAACCCTGCCCCAGTTATCAAGCGCGGCCTGAACAAAAGCGGCCATAGATACCCGGTCTGTGACATCCAACAAATGTGCTTGCGCGATACCGCCTGCGCTGCAGATTTCCGCTGCAATGGCTTCAATACGCGCCAGTCTGCGTGCTCCCAGTAACACCTTCGCGCCTGTCGCCCCTAACTCTCTGGCAATACCTTCCCCAATACCACTGGATGCGCCGGTAATTAATATAACCTTATTCATAACGTTCTCCTTCAAATGGGTTCGGAGAGAGAATAGGACGTTACGATAAGTTCAGGTATCCTGCTTTCAATGTACTCAGTGGTTAGCAGCATTAAACAATGAAAATCGATCTTAACCTTTTGCCCGTTTTTATCGCGGTAGCAGAAGAAGGTAATTCCAGTAAAGCCGCCGCACGGCTGGGTGTGACTCGTTCGGCGGTCAGTCAGGGAATAAGACGGCTTGAAGATACTTTCGGGACGATGCTTGTCATGCGCACCACCCGCGCGGTTAATTTAACGGAAGCGGGAGAACGACTGCATAAATCGCTGTCATTACCTTTAACCGGAATTAACGCTGCGTTCGAAGAGATCGTTTCTGACCCTGTGCCACGTGGACTTCTCAGAATCGCGGTGACATCAATAGCGGAAGAATTCCTGTCAGGTCCGTTGATCGCTTCGTTTGCAGCGGCCAATCCGGCCGTGACGCTCGATATTGTTGTGACGGACGAAGAGTTTGATATCGTGGCTGCAGGTTACGATGCCGGCGTAAGGCTTGGAGAAGTCATTGAAAAAGACATGATTGCGGTTCCCCTGACCGGTGAGCAACGCGAAATGGTGGTCGCATCCCCTTCCTACTTCACTGCCAACGGCCTGCCTGTTCATCCGCGCGATCTTGTACATCACCAGTGTATCGGCTGGCGCCAGTCCCCGCATATTCCGCCTTATCGCTGGCCATTTGAAGAGAACGGAAGCGCGTTCGACCTTGCGATTGAGCCGCAAATTACCACTAATGATCTGCGTCTGATGTTGAGGCTGGCTCTAACCGGCGGAGGCATCACACTGGCCACTCAGGAAACGTTCAGGCCCTATATTGAGAGCGGTGAGCTTGTATCCGTACTTGATGACTTTCTGCCAAAATTTCCAGGCTTCTATCTGTATTTCCCTCAGCGTCGCAATATGGCACCAAAGCTTCGCGCCCTGATTGACCACGTCAGGAAATGGCGGCAACAATCGACGTAAATTCCTGCACAGGTTCTGTTTCATATCAGACCCGCGTGTTGAAGAAGGGGCGGTGTTGGAGGTGGGTTGAATAACCCTTTACAGGGATGATGCTTCCGCAACGGCACCATAACAGGACGCAGTTTGTCCCATTCGAATATTTTCAGCGGCTCAAACCGGTCTTTAAGCTTGACCTAAACTTAACCTGAGCTTTTAGAATGCATGTTTTGCTACGCATTGGGCGGATTGGGTATATGAAAATAGTCGATGTTGGTTTTACGCACGTTGCATTCGCTGTCAGAGACTTAGATAAGAGCATTGCTTTTTATGAACGCTATGCCGGTATGGTTGTTGTCCACCGTCGCGAACCCAACGTTCCGGATGCACGTAAAGTGGCATGGCTCAGTGATCACAGTCGTCCATTTGCGCTGGTTTTGGTTCAGTCAGACAAGGTCACAGACACGCCCTTAGGTCACTTTGGGCATCTCGGCGTGGCATGTGCCAGCCGGGAAGAAATGGATAAGAAAATTAAAATGGCGCGCACTGAAGGTGTTTTGCGTAAAGAGCCTGAAAATGCGGGTGATCCTGTGGGTTATTACGTTTTCTTCGCTGATCCTGATGGCAATACGCTGGAGCTTTCTTACGGACAGCGAGTGGGGCTTGAGGCCATTGGCAGCATGGCTTCTGATTAAAAGCCCGTTAACAAAAGCGGTATTATTTCAGCAGGATGCGTGCCACCAGCTGTCCGGTATCGTTCTCTGTCCACTAACGGTATTTGATGACTATGCTGAACGGATCATAAAGCCTGCATTCCCGGTGCTCAACATCGTTATTTTGCCAAAGAACGTCGCGCCATGATGTCTTGTGCATAACCTTCAATACCAATATGGTGATCATGACTGATCTGAGAGATAAAGCTCTGCAGGAATTCGGGTGTTGAGTGAAGCGTGTCGGCAACGAGGTTATCGAAATCGCGCTGGGTTAAGCGGTCATTTCCTTTTAGCGTCGAATGCTGAAGCACTGTATGCGCAGTAATTTCGAGAACGGCGCGTCGGTAATTATCAGTCAGCAGGACATCAAGATCTTCCCGCTTAATCTCAAATGCAAATTCATAAGTGATAAATCCCGAATCGACAGGGAGTGAGTAGATCAGTTTGCCCCCTTCCTGAACGACATGAGGTTCATAGCCTTCTCCCATAAGATGCACTGACTGCATATCTCGCTCCTTTTTTGTCCTAAACTATTGAAGATGACTCGCTGAAATAACAACGTTTTTATGTCTTATCGGCTTGATGGCAGGCGGCAAGGTGCTCTGCATCCGTGCCCTTCACGCCCATAATGACACAGGTCTCCCGCAGCGTCGCAACACGAAGTCGCTACGCGTCATACGTCGAAGTGGAAACGGCTGTTCAGGCCTGCATTTACCCCTGCCCATGAGTATCAGCATCTCAAACGTAATGCATGACGTTGTTAATGATTAAAAGATTTCTTTGAATGAAATACCGATATATGCACGGGGATTTAACGAAATGACTTTCGCACAATATATTGTGGATGGGGCATAACATGCAGATTTTAAAAACGTTGCTGTGCAACGTTATATCATTGGTGCTGCCAGAGTAGCCCTTTCGTCCCTGAGGCAATAAAAATTGAATACACTGTCTTCTGGACAACGATCTTCAAAAAAATGATAAGGAAGCCGATGAACGATGTAACCTGTGTACCTGATGGTGAGCTCTACGATGCCACTTACGATGAGCGCATTCTTCATCTCCGGGATCAGGCCAAGGCACTCTGTTATGACTATAACCTGAGTCGACCCGACAATAAGGAGGCGCGCCTGGCTATCCTGCAGCGGCTTCTTAAAAAGTGCGGCAACAACCCTGTTATTGAACCGCCTTTCTACTGTGACTATGGCGCTAACATCAGGGTTGGCGACAATTTTTATGCTAACCATCATCTTGTTATTCTTGATGGGGCGGACGTGGTGATCGGGGATAATGTTTTTCTCGCCCCAAACGTCGGTATTTATACCGCAGGCCATCCTCTGGATTCTGAACGCCGTAATCAGGGACTTGAATATGCGCTTCCCGTGACCATCGGCAATAATGTCTGGATCGGCGCAGGTGTCAGCATTGTTCCGGGCATTACCATCGGCAATGACGTTGTCATCGGGGCGGGAAGCGTCGTGGTTAAAGATATTCCGTCAGGCGTACTTGCTGCAGGCAACCCTTGTCGTATTATTCGCGAAATCAATGACGAAGACCGTGCCCGCACCGCATTTTGCCCAGGGAAAACCCCAAGGTGAGATCGGCATTTTGCGTGATCGAACAGGAAATATCGCTATGGCCGAACAGGTCAGTCAGGTCATGAAGTCAAAACCAGGGCAGGCTATTGCCGGTATTGCACCAGCGTCCTGAGCAGCGACGCTGGAGAGGGCTTACTGGCGAGCCTGGGCCAGAAGATAAGCGAGGCTGCCGCAGTGCTTTCTGTACGCTGTGGCTATTCACCGCCGCGTTATAAGACGATTCTTCAGATTAACGTTAAGCAATTTAAAAAGTGATGGCTTTTATTGCTGCTGTACAAGCCCGCAAGGAAAGCCATGCCCCTCCGGAGAGAAGATCTGGAGAACGATCGCCGTCAGAGGTGGGTAACGTCAAGCAACGTCGACCATCAGGAGTCACGGTTATCGTGTTAACGGAAAGACATAAAAAATTTCTGCTCCGAAGGGGAGATTCGTGATTACAATTCCTCGCAATGTTATTCACTTCAACTAGGTTTCACACTAATACTGACGCAGGCAAAAGGGGTTATCGGGCAAAGGCCGAACGTCTGGAATCTGTCACCTGATGGGCAGTGTGCATCGGCGTCATAAACGAAATTATCTTGTTATGGATTTAAGACCGAAAATCATTTATCCCTGCTGGTTATTATTCTTTGAGGATGCGTTATGACCCCATTTTTACCTCTGCTTGACGTACAGGATGTGACGCTTTCAAGCCAGGGACGCACGCGACTCCTCCCCGTTTCTTTACAGATTCATCACGCAGACTCGCTTGTCCTGACCGGCCCTTCCGGCAGCGGCAAAAGCACACTTCTCAAAATTATGGCTTTATTATTAAACCCAACCGCTGGGCAAATTCGCTTCAGGGGGCAGGATATCACTGCGCTTAACACCGAAGAATATCGCCAGCGGGTGTCTTATTGCTTTCAGACCCCACAGCTATTCGGTAACACGGTCTATGAAAATCTGGCACTGCCGTGGCAACTTCGCCAGCAGAAGCCCCAGCGCGACCACCTTGTGGCAGCCCTGGAAAGCGTGAATCTGTCACCGGAGATGCTGAATAAACCGGTTGAGCAACTTTCAGGTGGGGAAAAGCAGCGTGTCGCACTGCTTTGTCATCTGCAATTTGTGCCTGATGTCCTGTTACTCGACGAGGTGACCAGCGCGCTGGATGAAGATAATAAACGGGTGGTTCATGCGTTGATTAACAGCTTTGTCACCAGCGATCAGATGGCGGTTGTGTGGGTCAGCCATGATGTTAATGAAATACAGCACGCCACACGTCTGTTACGTTTGGCGCCGTCAGAAAAGGAGAATAATGTTGAGTCAGCATAATATTACTGACACCTCGCTACTGCTGTCCCTGATCCTGGTGGCCGTGGCAATGCTGATCAGCCAAAAAGAGAAACTGGGTATGGGGAAAGACATCCTCTGGAGCGTAACCCGGGCCATCATTCAGTTGGTCATTATCGGTTATGTTTTGACGTCGATTTTTGCTGTCAACAATAGCTGGCTGACGGTGTTGATGGTGCTGTTTATTTGCGTGAATGCCGCCATTAACGCGGGAAAACGCAGCCGTAATATTGAGCATGCCGTTGTGATCTCCTTTGTAGCGATCGTCAGCGGAACGGTCATGACGCTGGCTATTTTGGTGTTGAGCGGTGCGATCGCGTTTCTGCCCATGCAGGTTATCCCCCTTTCGGGAATGATTGCCAGTAATGCCATGATTGCGGTGGGCCTGTGTTACAGCAATCTGAACCAGCGCTTTAGCGATAACCGCCAAAAAATTTTGGAAATGCTCAGTCTTGGGGCACCGGTAAAGCTGGCTTCAGCGCGCATCATTAGTGAAAGTATCCGGGCTGCCATGATCCCAACAGTGGATGCGGCTAAAACGGTCGGTCTGGTGAGTTTGCCTGGCATGATGTCTGGATTGATTTTCGCAGGCATTGATCCATTAAAAGCGATTAAGTACCAAATGATGGTTACGTTTATGCTTATTGGCACGGCCAGCTTGTCGACCATCATTGCAGCCTACCTGTCCTATCGGCGATTTTATACTGCCCGTGCACAGCTCAAAATGACCTTGTAGGCGATTTTTAACGCGAGTCTGGCTGTGCTCGCCTTTGCTCGTGGCAGTAACATCGCTGCGCAACGCGTGAGCCTGTTAAATTCACCTCTGTCGTCCTGTTGTTATCGCTTATTTTCAACACAACGAGGTAAAACACATTCATTAAATTTATGCTTAACCATTGGCAAAAAATGCTTTTTTTTGTTAATTTTTGTTCATCGTTATCTGTCGGGCATCACAATAAATGCGCGTTTTAATTGTCGAAAAAGAGCAATCCTGTGGTCACGAGCTGGCATCCCGGTTGTCCTGCCAGGGCATGGTGGCCGACATCGCTTTTGAAGGCAATGACGTAGTCCGTCTTATCAAAAAGAACCCGCCTGACCTGTTTCTCTTCCGGTGTCATCAATTAACGGATCAACACTGCGCGTTGATAGCGCGTTACCGTAAAAGAGGCATAGACGTACCTGTCCTGATTGCGGCGGTGGAGAGCACTAAAGCACTCAGGATTAAGGTCCTGGGCGCAGGCGCGGATGATTTTATTGACGATGATACGGATACAGAAGAGCTGGCAGCGCGTATGCATGCCATCGTTCGCCGTGGTCAGGGCAAGGCCTCATCGCTGATCCAATTGCCCCCCTATGAGCTTGATACCTTTTCCCGACAATTGATGAAAAATGGAACTGACGTCGCGCTGACCTGCTTCGAATATATTATTATTGAGACGCTGATGAAGAATGCCGGAAAAATCGTCACTAAAGAGCGATTGATGCATCAGCTCTATGCCGATGCTGACTATCGAAATCAGGACGTGATCAACGTTCTGGTGTGCAGACTAAACAAAAAGCTGAGCATCGAACCCGACAACCAGATTCGAAGCGTCCGCCGGCTGGGTTATACTTTTCAGCAGCCAGCATGATCTCATTAGCAACCTTAGGGGGAAACCCTTATCTACGCGCTTTTTTTACGCATTATGTACCACGGCGTAAAATGTGTCTTCGCGGTCAGGCGCGACGTAATAACAGCTTGTGAGCAAGTGCCCGCGCGTTGCGATGGCCAAAAGGCCCGGAACACCGGGCCAGCCGAATGAATGAATCCGGAGATGACGTCAGACTCGAAAAGCCTCAACCATTCCGCGCAGCGCATGCGCCTGTTCAGAGAGTGACTGCGAGGCAGAAGAGGATTCCTCAACCAGTGCGGCGTTATTCTGCGTCACCCCATCCATTTGATTCACGGCTACACTAACCTGAGAAATACCTTGCATCTGTTCGGACGAGGCAAGGGCAATGGTATCCATTGTCTCAGCCAGTTCACTCACCATGCCAACCACTTTCAGGATACTCTCGCCTGTTGTTGAGGCGACAACCACACCGCTTTCGACCTGATGAACGGCCTCTTCAATCAACACTTTGATATCTCGTGCCGCATTGGCACTTCGCTGCGCCAGCGTTCTGACCTCGCCAGCCACAACAGCAAAGCCCCGCCCGTCCTCACCCGCCCGTGCCGCCTCAACCGCCGCATTCAGAGCCAGAATATTGGTCTGAAACGCGATACTTTCGATGACGGAGGTGATGTCGCGCACTTTGGTAGCACTCACCGAGATATCGTGCATGGTTTCTGACATTCGCTTAACGTCTTCCTCGCCCGAGCGTGCCAGACTGGCGGTCTCGCGGGCTGATTCAGCCGTCTGCCGGGCGCTCATCGCGTTCGTCTTAACCGTGGCAGTCAACTGTTCCATGCTGGCAGCCGTCTCCTGAAGCGCGGCTGCCTGCTACTCGGTCCGGGATGACAGCTCCGTGTTGCCTTGAGAGATCTCATCAGCAGCGAGTGCAACGGAGGAGGACGTATCCCTGATATGGGTCACCATGCTGCGCAGATTCGTCTGCATGGCATTGAGCGAAGCCAGCAGGCTGGACGTATCATTACGTCGCAGTACGACAGGCGATGTCAGATTACCCGAAGCGATAGCCGCTGCCAGAACCTGCGCCTGCACCGGCTCTCCGCCAAGCTGGCGCATTAACGTGCGGGTAATAATCCAGCACGCCGCGATGGCGATGCCAAAAGAGAGAGCCACCAGCACCGACATCAGAACTGCAGTCTGGGATACCGTTTCCCTCGCATCTTTGACCGTTTTTTCACTGACCTGCATCTGGATTTCAGAAAGTTTATCCAGTGCGTTTAACATCTTACGTTGTACCGGCCTCACTGTTTTCATCAGGTAATCGATCGTTCCCGACGGCGATTTGTTCATGGCTGTTTTACCCGCGAGGGTAAGCATATCCAGGGCTGTATCATCCGTTGCCCGCAGATTTTCAAGGGCGTTTTTTCCTTCTTCTGAAACGTTCACTGCCATGCTGGTAGCCAGCTTGTCTCGGTTCAGTATGTATTTTTCCTTTTGCGCCATCAGCCTGTCCCATTCCGGCTGTTTTTCCTTTTCGTCGGTTAACAGTGCGATGTTTCTTACCGCCACCGAGATGTCCCTGGCCGAGTTGCGCATATCCTGAATCAGGTTGTATCGATACATTTTATTGTTTACCGCATTATCCATGTCATCGCGCGCCTTAAGGAGTGCGTGAAGTGCAATCCCTGTGCAGAGTAGAAACAGGATAATCAGCAGACTAAAACCGGCTGCGAGACGGGTGGCTATTTTCATATTATTTTCCTTTATGGTTCTATACGTTGCTGTGTCGTACTGGCATTGCTGAAAGTATTCGCAGGTAAGCAGGCTACGAATGAAGTTTTTCTCGTCTTAGTACGTTTAACGGCGGACCGGGCATTATTTATAGATCAGAATTGTTAATTTATAGCGGACAAAACGGACGAGACGATAAACCAGGGACGCAAAGCCCAGTACTAATGCGGTTCTGACCATAACGAAGGCAGGCTGAATATATTGTTATAAAAAGTTTCATAACTTCCAAGGACAATTTCAGCAAACGTTTTTTCTTTCTGCCATGCGTTCCATATTAAAATTGAGAGCAGGCAATACGATAAATCAGGTCGCCATCGTCTTCATTATTATCCGGGTGCGATGACCTTTCCAAACCGATAAAAATCGTCCCATTTTTTAATTTATCACTTTGATATAAATATCTTTTTCACACTCACTGTAAACGCCCAATACCTTTCTCCTGAAGATGGCGCTTCTGATGCTGCCTGTAAACTTTAACTTCATGTATTGCTAAAACAGGCGCGCGTACAATGTTTATCAAGTAATGGTTACCATACCGACTTAACACAATTTTTTTCTGTGAAGGATTTCTGAGCGAAGGTAACAGTAAAATGCTTTTTTAAAGTAAACAAAAATAATGACGTTAAGGTTTCTTTAATGTCTTGACCGGAAAATAGGCCTTTTATTCTCCCAACGGACACATACCTAAATGGGCAATGCTCTTGAGACATATAATCAGGCTTTATTCCTGAAAATCAACGCCCTTCCCGGGACGCCTGAATGGCTGATCGATTTTGGCATTTTCTGCGCTCAATACCTGATTTTTTTGCTGCCGCTTATTCTGCTTATCTACTGGTTTGCCGGTGGACGAGAGGAACGTGGAACCGCCTTGTTTGCTGCAGCAACGGTATTTACCGGACTGTCCCTGGGCTTCCTGTGCTCTGCTGTCTGGTTCCATCCGCGCCCGTTTATGATTCGGCTGGGTCATCTCTGGATTGATCACGTGGCGGACTCGTCTTTTCCCAGCGACCACGGTACGCTTTTTTTGAGTATCACACTGGCGTTATTTGCACGACGCAGCTGGCTCGGCGGCATCGCAATGGCACTGATGTCAGCGCTGGTCGCCTGGGCACGTATTTTTCTGGGCGTTCATTTTCCATTAGACATGGTAGGATCACTTGCGATGGCAGTTATAGCCGTGTTGATGACTCAACGCATGTGGCTACACAAGGGCGCATTGCTGCTCTCTCTTTTTGAAGCACTATTACTGTTACTCCTTAGCTTTTTACCCTTTAAGTTTGTTCGCTCGAGCAACAGAAGATGACAGGCGCAGACGCAGAGCGCGCGTGAAGCAGGCCGTTGAAGCGTATCCAGTGCTGGGATTGTTCTCGTAAGATGCGTGTTCGGCAGCGTCCTGCATTAACGTCAGCGTCAGAGGAAGGCCATACTGACCTGTTTTCAGATCTGCTGACATCATCCAAAGCAGGCTTTTGTCATGTCGCTGCGTTTAAACAGTCAGGCTAAACCTGAAACGGGCGACGCCGGGTGCTCAGCCCGCATCCGATTAACCGGGACATCCTCTTCCCTACTCCGCGCCGTGGATTCAGAGCAATCCGAATGCCCCGTAAAAGAGGCGCTGCGCTTAGTGGCGCGCCCTTCTGACCCTTTCCCGCCGGCACGTTAACAGCCAGCAGGGTTAAGCATGCTTTTTTCACTCATCTACACTTTAGCCATTCATTCCCGGCAAGCCTCAGCGGTTTGCCCATGCAAAGGACGACACTATGACTGAACAATCGACAACAAATCACGCCTGGCTTTTGGCTTCACGCCCACAGGGTGAACCAACGGAAGATAATTTCCGTTATGTTGCGCAGCCAACGCCTGAGATCAAAGAGGGCGAGATCTTACTGCGGACGATTTATCTGTCACTCGACCCTTACATGCGTGGACGCATGGACGAGGGAAAATCTTACGCGCCACCGGCCGAGCTGGATCAGCCGATGGTGGGCGGTACGGTCTGTCAGGTCGTCGCATCAAAAAACGGTGAGTTTAAAGAAGGCGACTGGGTACTTTCACAGAGCGGCTGGCAGGAATATGCCGTTTCCAGGGGTAACGATGTTGCCCGCCTGGATAACGATCTGCCCCATCCTTCCTGGGCGCTGGGTATTCTCGGTATGCCCGGCTTTACGGCCTATATGGGGTTAATGGATATCGGTCAGCCGAAAGAAGGTGAAACCCTTGTGGTTGCCGCCGCAACGGGTCCGGTGGGCGCCACCGTGGGCCAGTTAGGTAAAATGAAAGGCTGCCGCGTGGTCGGCGTGGCTGGCGGTGAAGAGAAATGCCGCCATGCCGTTGAAAATCTGGGGTTCGATGCCTGTATCGATCACCACAGTCAGGACTTCGAAGAGCAGCTGAAAAACGCCTGCCCGGACGGTATTGATATCTATTTCGAAAACGTGGGCGGTAAAGTGTTCGATGCCGTGTTCCCGCTGTTGAACACTGCCGCGCGCGTGCCGGTCTGTGGGCTGGTTTCCGCCTACAGCCAGAAAGAGCTGCCTGCCGGTCCGGACAGAACCTCGCTGATTATGGCAGGCATTCTGAAACGCCGTATTCGCATGCAGGGTTTCATTATTTTCCAGGACTACGGCGATCGCTATCCGGAGTTCCTGAAAGCCATGACCCCGCTGGTGGAGAACAAGAAAATTCAGTATCGCGAGCACGTCATTGAGGGCCTGGAAAATGCCCCTAAAGCCTTTATTGATATGCTGAACGGCAAAAACTTTGGGAAAACGGTCGTTAAAGTGGCCTCGTAATCCCGCTCTGGCTGGCAAAATGCAACGTCACTGACGTTGCATTTTTTTTATCAGGCCGGGCGGGAAACATGATCTGCCGCCGCATTGTTGGCTTTAGCGACCGCGCCCGCAAGTTTATCGCCAGCGTTAAGCGCCTGACACAGCACGCCCATGAAGCAGTCGCCCGCGCCATGGGTGCTGACCAGGATGACCTGACGGGCAGGAAAAGCCTGCGTTTCCCCTGCTTCACTGAAGGCCACGCCGTGCTCTCCGGCAGTCACCACCACGCGGTCGAAACGCAGTGCCAGCTCTGCTGCAGCCTGCCTGGCTGAGGCCAGATCGGTCACCGCGATGCCGGTCATGTCCCGGGCTTCAACCCCATTCACCACCAGCAAATCAATGCAGCGCGCAAATTCGGGAGAGAGTGGCCGGGCCGGTGCCGCATTAATGCACACCGGAATCTGCTGCCGCCGCGCCGCCTGCGCCGCGACCAGATTAATGGCTTCCGGCACCTCATTCTGCAGCACCAGCATCGACACATCCTGCCAGAAACCGGCCTGCATGAACGGCTCGGCAGCGATATGTTGATTGGCGTTGGACACCACCACCGCGCCGTAATCGCCTTCAGCATCGGTAATGGCAACGCTCATGCCAGACGCAATATCGTCAATCCTCGTGACCGCATCGGTATTCACCCCTGCCTGGCGCAGCGTTTTCAGCAAAAACGCGCCCTGTTCATCGGCCCCTACCGCACCAATAAAACGGACATCTGCACCTGCTTTTGCGGCCGCTATCGCCTGATTGCCGCCCTTGCCCCCAAACTTGTAGTGGCAGGCGGTTCCCATAACCGTTTCGCCTTTTTCAGGCCGATGATGCGCATCCAGCATAATGTCGTAGTGAAGACTGCCGGTAACTGCAATTTTACTCATGCTCAGAATTCCCGCAGATCCTGAACCGCATGCTGGGTTTTCATCAGGTTTTTCTCCGCACGCGTTAAATCCTTTTTCGCGATGGCCACGAACAGCGCATCCAGTATATTCAGCTGGGCAATTCGTGATGCGGCATTTTCACCTAACAGATGCGATCCCTGAGAAGTTGAATTAAGTACCACATGCGCATGACGCGCAATAGGCGACTCGGCGTAATTCGTAATCACAATCACTCTGGCACCGTTACGTCCGGCTAATTTAACCGGATCGTTAACAGCACGCGTCGCACCGGAGTGACTAATCGCAATCACGACATCATCGTCAGATAACACGGCGGCAGACATCAGCATAATATGGGCGTCATCGTAGGCGGTGGACTTAATGCCGATCTTCAGCATCTTGTGGGAGAGATCGCGGGCAACCGTGGCCGATCCCCCTACCGCATAAAGATCAATATGACGCGCCTTAAAAATAATATCTGCTGCGCGGTTAAATTGAGATACATCTAAAATCGACAACGTTTCTTCAATAGCCTGAATAGATGTTCTGAAGACTTTTGCCAGTAATTGTTCCGATGAATCATCGGGCTCAATTTCCGCATGTAAACCTGCCACTTCAGAGGCGTTATAATAAATTAAACTGCTTCTGAAATTCCTGAACCCCGTGAAGTTAAGCTTTTTAGTGATCTTAACTATCATGGCTTCCGATACGCCGTTTTCCTGCGCAATCTCTTTTAAAGACGTGTGTTCGGTGATATCCGTTCTGGCAATGATTGCCTCAATGACTCGCCGTTCTAACGGCGTCAGTTGGGGTAATCGCATACGAATTTGAGCGCCAATGGCTCGCGGATCTTGCTTCATTACTTGCCTCGGGTCGCTCGGTCAATCAACATCGCTATGATAATAATAAGACCCGTAGCGAGCAATTGATAAAACGCCTGAATATTAAGCAAGGTCAGGCCGTTACGTAACGCCCCGAGAATAATCACGCCAATCAGGGTGCCAAAGATACTGCCTTTGCCGCCCATCAGTGACGCACCGCCGATGGCAGCGGCCGCAATGGCATCCAGCTCCCACAGGTTGCCGATGGTGGGTTCCGCCGCACCCAGACGGCCAATCAGAATCAGCGACGCCAGAGAGGCCAGCATGCCAGAGATCACGTAAACCGTGACTTTGGTACGTTTAACCGGCACACCTGCCACGCGGGCCGCTTCTTCATTACCGCCAATCGCCAGAATGTACTCTCCCAGCGGGGTTTTATTCATGACCGTCCAGAGGCACAGCGCAATCACGGCGACCACGACGATCGGCGTGGGCACGCCGAACACCGTGCTGTTGATCAGGCTACGGAACGACATGGGAATACCGAATACGGGATTACCGCCGGTGGAGATCAGCGCGATAGCACGAAACAGCGACAGGCCACCCAGCGTGACGATAAAGGGTTGCAGGCCGGCATAAGCGATAAGCGTCCCGCTAAATATCCCGCTGACTGCGCCGACGCAAAGCGTGGCCATGATGGCCAGCGGCACCGGCACGCCAGACACCATCAGCGTGGCACCTAACACCGCAGAGAGCGCAGCCGTTGGCCCAACCGATAAATCGATTCCGCCTGAAATGATCACCAGCGTCATGCCCAGCGCAATTAAGGCATTAATGGAGGACTGCTGCAGAATATTGAGCAGATTCGGAACGGTAAAAAATACCGGCGACAGAAAAGAAAATGTCACCACAATAATCAGTAATCCAATTAACGTGCCGGCATCGCGCAGATTAAATTTTAACAGCGGAGAGGCGCGGCTCACCGGCTGCATGTTCGTTTCAGTCGTCATGGTTATCGCCTTTATATACAGGTATGAGATCAGGCAGTTTCAACATCTTTAATGGCAAAACGGGCAATATTTTCTTCGGTGATAGCCTCGCCCTTTAACTCTTTGGTTATTTTCCCTTCGCGCATCACCAGTACACGATCGGAGATACGAATGATTTCCGTCATTTCCGATGAGACAACAATAATGGCTTTACCTGCCTTCGCCAGTCGTTCAATTAAATTATAGATTTCTGACTTGGCACCAATATCAATGCCGCGCGTGGGTTCATCAAATAAAAAGACTTTTGCGTCAGCGGCTACCCAGCGTCCGATAATGACTTTTTGTTGATTACCGCCACTGAGCGTACCGATGGTTTTCTCAATATCCATGGGGCGTAGTTTAAGATCGTTCATCACCTCATGTGCTGCCCTGTTTAACCGCTGCTTATTGATCACGCCGCCCAGGGTGAACTGACGCATGGACGGCAGCGCCATATTCATTTTCACCGGGCGGGCTTTAATGATGCCCTCTTTTTTACGATCTTCCGGCACCAGACCAATCCCCGCTTTTATGGCAGCGCTGATATTATGGTTTGGAACGGAATACCCATTGACCTTCACCGTGCCGCTGCTGCGCCTGTCGATACCGGCAATCAGCTTAAGCAACTCAGTACGTCCTGCGCCGACCAGCCCCGCAATGCCCAACACTTCCCCGGCGTTGACGCTAAAATTAGCGGGCGATATTTCATTGCCACGCGCCAGATTTTCGACGCGTAATACTTCCTGAGCGGTGACAAAGGCGTTGTGATCGAGCCGTTCTATTTTGCGCCCGACCATTTTAGCCACGATGCTTTCTTCATCTTCATCGCAGATGTTCACCACCCCAACCTGTTTGCCATCGCGCATGATCGTCGCCCGGTCACAGACTCTGAAAATCTCGTTCATCTTATGTGATACATAGATTAAAGAGACGCCCAGCGATTTGAGGTCGGCGATCAGTTCAGCCAGCCGGTCAAACTCGCGCGGCGTCAGACTGGAAGTCGGCTCATCCATCGCGATGATTTTGGCGTCATCCAGCAACGCACGGGCTATTTCGACAATCTGCTGCTGCGAAACCTTAAGATGTTTAATCGGGCTGTTGGGATCGATCGTCGGATCGAGCCGTTTCAGAATCAGCGCGGCACGCGACAGCTGGGCTTTTTTATCGACCCACCAGCCTTTTGCTTTGGTCAGTGGGCGGCCCAGAAACATATTCTGCGCGACCGAGAGCTCTGGAACATGCTGCAGTTCCTGATGGATCATCGCGATCCCCGCATGACGCGCGCTGAGTGGGCTTTTCATCTGCACCGTCTGGCCGTTGACGCTGATTTCGCCACTGTCCGCGCCGCGCACGCCGGAGAGAATGTTTAGCAGCGTAGATTTGCCCGCGCCATTCTCACCGATCAAGGCATGTACTTCACCGGGCTTCACAAAAAAGTCGACATTTTGTAAAGCTGCGGCGCTGCCGTAGGTTTTGTTGATGCCGCGCATCATTAAACGATACTGTTCCATACGCTCTCCGCCAGGCTTACTGTTTAGCTAACAGTTGACGCAGCTTTTCCATGTCCTGAGTGGAAAACGCATCCGCATTCTCTTTGGTGATCAGCGCCTGCGGTGTGGACACCACGCGTGAGATTTTCTGGCCGTTAATCAAACGCAGCATCACATCCATCGCCACTTCACCCGTCAGCACCGGGAAGCTGTCCACGGTACCGGTCAGTTCGCCGCGCTTGATGGAGGCATAGGCATCGGAGATCCCATCGGTTCCGAATACGGCCACCTGTTTGGCTTTGTCCATGGCGCGTACCGCTTCCACCACGCCCAGCGCCATCGTGTCGTTATTGGCATAAAAACCGATCAGGTCAGGATGCTGTTGCAGGATAGTGCTCGCCGCATTAAAGGCCTGCTCACGACTCCAGTTAGCCGGTACGCTGGCCACCACATTGAATTTGCCGTTGGCCTTGAGCGTTTCTTTAAAGCCGCTGGTGCGCTGACCGGCAGCATAGACGCCAGGCTGTCCTTCGATCACCGCAACCTTGCCGCCCTGCGGATGGTGCTCAATAAACCATTTCGCTACGCGCACGCCGTTGTCTTTCTGGACATTACCGACGTAGTGTTCCGCATTCGGCATCACCGCGTCATTGACGTTCACAACCGGGATTTTTTTACTGTTGGCGCTTTCCAGTGCAGGCTCAAGGTTAATGTCGGTTTGCGGAGAGACCAGCAGGCCGTTATAGCCCTGAGAAATCATGGTTTCGGCAATCGACAACTGGCCCAGTTGATCGTCTTCATTTGCTGCGGCCTGATAAGCCACGGTGATGCCATATTTTTTGGCGGCGTTCTGGTAGCCTTCGCCCAGCAAACGCCAGTATTCATTGGTCAGGGTTTTGGATACGCCACCGATTTTGAGCGATTTATCGACTTTCGGCATCGCGCCATAGCGACTGTCGAGCGTTGACCAGTCGGTGCGGTCCTGTTCCGTGTCGGACTTAAGCGGTGCCAGATCGGCGGCATAAACGCTGGCACACAAGAGCGACGAAGCGATAACGGCGAGTAAACGTTTTTTCATTTTTTCAGCCTTTTATTCTGCGTTTGTAGGGTAAGAAATTGCTGTTCTGCAGCCGGCGTCGTGCGTTAACGCGCCAGCATAATGTCGTTGACGATTTGCTGTGAGGCGACCGCATCCTGACGGCTGATTGCCGCTGCCAGCGCCGGATTATCATTAAGCTGGTCGCAAAGCTTGAGTAATCGCGTCACGGTGGCAATGTTGGTTTCGGCTTCACGTACTGGATCCAGTCCGCTGGCATCCGGGAAGGTGTCAAAATAGTAGGCGCCCTGATAACCATCACGCTGCATCTGCCACAGAAACTCCAACGTGGCGCGCGGATTAACCGATGCCGCCATCAGTCCGTCGTCACGTTTGCCCCAGCCGTCGTTTAAATCCAGCCCCAGCAGCCGGGAACGACGCGCCACCATGGCCGCCGCCCAGGCAGGAATTTCATTGGCGAACAGGACATGGGCGAAATCCAGCGTGATGCCGAGATTCGGGCTTCCGGCCTCTTCGACGGCCAGCAGGCAGGTGGTCACGTTGGGAAAAATGCTGTAGGCACGCGGCTCGTTGGGTTTGTATTCAATGCTCACATCCACGTCCGGCGCGTAGTCGGCGATTTCACGTACCGCGCTGACGGCGTCTTCCCAGATTTTTTTGTAATCGACCTGGAAGCAGTAGTCGAAACCGTCCTGACCCATCCATAACGTCATTAAGCGGGAGCCAAATTCCCGTCCGGTATCGATTCCCCGCTTGGTCAGGTCAATCGCCTCACGGCGAATTTTTGGATCCGGATGGGTAAATGCGCCAATTTTGAACTGCGGTGCATCCCACCGCATCTGCATGCCGTTGACCGCCAGCCCGGCATCCTCAATAGCCTGGCGCAGCGTTTTACTGTCACTGGTGAGGTGCTGGGGATAGTTGAGATCCAAATGCGTTAAGCCTTTAACCTTGCCTGCGCGCGCCACCATTTGCAGTACAGAGGGCTTGCCCTGCAAATCTGGCCAGTAGAGATGTGCCCCCGAAGCAAAGGAGTTAAGACGAGTAGCAAACTTTAAATCTGACATGAGGCTCAATCCTTAGTAACAGGGTTGTAATGTACTTTCCTTTTTCACAACTAACTGTGAAGTTATATTAGAATTTACACTTCTCGCTTGAACACGCAATCCTTGTTGCCGCTGAAATAACCAAAATGCGAGAGCGGTCACGGATTAATCAGCGCGGGCAACGATCTGCGGGAGAAGCCAGTAAAACGTGGACGACTGCGCCAGGTCAGCCATGGCCGGCAGCAGTAAATGTGAAAACCCGGGAGGATTAGCCGATGCAATGGCCAGATATGCGCTACGCTTACTCCATGCATTACCCTTATAAAAATGGAGACTATTTCGATGAGTCATGATGAGCGTAAACCCACCACAACCGATGCCGGTATTCCGGTGGCCAGCGATGAGCATTCCCTTTCCGTCGGTCCCGATGGCCCCCTGGTGCTTCACGACCATTACCTGATTGAGCAGATGGCCAACTTCAACCGGGAACGCATTCCCGAGCGGCAGCCCCATGCGAAAGGAAGCGGCGCATTTGGCTTTTTTGAGGTGACTGAAGATGTGAGTCGCTACACCAAAGCCAACGTTTTTCAGCCGGGCACGAAAACTGACGTGGTGATGCGTTTTTCAACGGTGGCTGGCGAGCGCGGCAGCCCGGATACCTGGCGCGATCCGCGCGGATTTTCCATTAAGTTTTATACCCGCGAAGGCAATTACGACATGGTGGGCAACAATACACCGGTGTTCTTTATTCGCGATCCCATGAAGTTTCAGCACTTTATTCGCTCGCAAAAGCGCCGCGCCGATAACAATCTGCGTGACAATGATATGCAGTGGGATTTCTGGACGCTGTCACCCGAATCCTCGCATCAGGTCACCTGGCTAATGGGCGACCGTGGGATTCCCAAAAACTGGCGTCATATGAATGGGTATTCCAGCCACACTTATATGTGGGTCAATGAACAGGGTGAAAAGTTCTGGGTGAAATATCATTTCCACACCGACCAGGGCATTGAATACCTGACGCAAGAGCAAGCCGATAAACTGGCAGGCGAAGATGGCGATTACCATACGCGTGACCTGTTTATGTCGATCAAAAACGGCCAATTCCCGAGCTGGACCCTGTACATGCAGATCATGCCGTTTGCTGAGGCTGACAGCTATCGTTTCAATCCTTTCGATTTGACCAAGGTGTGGCCGCACAGTGATTATCCACTGATCAAAGTTGGCAAGCTGACGCTGAACCGCAACCCAACGGACAACCATGCGCAGATTGAACAAGCCGCATTTGAACCGAATAATCTGGTCCCCGGCATCGGGCTCAGCCCGGATAAGATGCTGATTGGTCGCGTGTTTGCCTATGCCGACGCCCATCGCGCACGGCTTGGAGTGAATTATAAACAGATCCCGGTTAATGCCCCGCAGTCGCCGGTAAACAGCTACAGCAAAGACGGGGCGATGCGGATGAATCCGGTATCCGACCCGGTTTATGCCCCCAACAGCAAAGGCGGCCCGGTGGCAGATGGCGACCGCTATCCCACCGACTCGGTCTGGTCAGCCAGCGGCGACATGGTTCGTGCTCCTTACTCACTGCGTCAGGACGATGACGACGTGGGCCAGGCAAATACCCTGATCAACAAGGTAATGGATGATGCCGCGCGCGACAGGCTGGTCAACAACGTTAGCGGTCATCTGCTGAACGGGGTTGAAGAGCCGGTGCTTTCGCGAGCGTTTCAGTACTGGCGCAACATCGACCAGACCATTGGCGATCGTATCGCCAGCAAGGTGCAGGAAGCACGCGCTAAGCGATAACCCGCACATCTGACGGTGGCGTAAGCCACCGTTACTCTTTTGCGCAAACGCGCTCAGCCATGTCTGGCACAAAACAGCTCAATATCCCCTGACTGAAAATCGGCCAGGTTAGCCATGATTTTTTCCAGCGGCCAGTTCCACCAGGCAATGTGCTGTAGCCGGGTTGCAATCGCCGGATGAAAACGAACGCGGATTGGTTTAGCCGGCACGCCACCCACGACGGTATAGGGCGCCACATCTTTGGTCACCACCGCACCTGCCGCCAGCACCGCACCATCGCCTACCGTCACGCCAGGCAGGACAATCACGCCATGACCTATCCAGACATCGTTGCCAATGATCACCCGGTCTTCGCGGCGGGCGCTGAAAAAACCGTGGTCGCGCGTGGCCGTAGCATCGTAATACTCCGGACAATAGGTGAAGCGGTGTTGCGACGCCCGATCCATCGGATGGTTAGGTGCACCGATGCGTACCTGATTGGCAATGGCGGTGAAGCGGCCTATTGCGCTGTCTGCGATGCAGCAGTGTTCACCGACGTAAGAGAAGTCGCCAAGGGTGCTGTATTCAAGGTAACTGTGCGCCAGAATTTCACACTGTGAGCCAATCTGGGTTTCGCGCATACGTACGCTGGCGTCAATTTCGGTCTGCTGGAGTTTGGCGGGTTTGACAATGGCAAGTGACATGAAAAGGCTCCCGGAACTGGTCTGATGTCTGGATAAGTTGTGCCTTTCAGGCACCCGATTGCCGCGCCACTGTAGCCGGGAAAGATGACAGGCAATTGACAACGAAAAAGGCGGAGTGGTTAGCTCCGCCTTGGTCAAAGTTCCGGTTAATTTGCATGACCGGTCAGTTGCATAAGGGCAACGATGATCTGCAAGATGATCCGGATGATTTCCAGAATCAGCTTCGTCAGTTCCATCACTTTCCTTCTCCCGCAACAGGAGCGCGCTGTTCAGCAACCAGGGCCTTACCGTTACCCGCCAGGTGCCTGAGCACAACTTTGTGGAGAGGGCTGAGCGGCACTCGGGGTTTAAGCCACAGGTCAGCACCACCTGTTACCTGCCGGGATTTGCATTACCGAGCTCCCCTGGAAGCAATCAGTTAACCCTGCGGCGATACCCAACACTCAACACATGTATAAATATACAGTATTTTCGCCAAACTTGAAGTCTTGCGCAGCCCTCTTTACAATCAATTTGTGGAGAGTGCTGAGCACCTCGTTCGCCATCCGGTTACCCGCCGGGCAACGAACGCATAAAAAAAGGATTTGGCGTAATGCCAAATCCTTTTTTTGTGCCTGCAGTTTAGCCTTAGTTCGCCGAACTGACGCGCCAGATCGTGTCACCGGCGTCATCCGCAATGATCAGACCGCCCTGTTTGTCGCTGGCCAGACCGACCGGTAAGCCACGCACCTGTTTCTCGTCTTGGGTTAAGAAGCCGGATACCACGGTTTGCGGTTGCCCTACCGGTTTACCGTTCTCAAACTTCACCCAAATCACTTTGTAACCGTTGAGGGGTTTGCGGTTCCAGCTGCCGTGCTCACTGATAAACGCGCCACCGCGATACTGCGGCATGTTCTCAGCGCCGTAGAACAGCAGTCCGAGCGGTGCGACATGCGAACTCAGCGCATAGTCAGGCTTAATCGCCTTTTCAACCAGGTCCGGCCGCTGTGGCTGCGCCCGCACGTCAACATGCTGGCCGAAATAGCTGTAAGGCCAGCCATAGAAGCCGTTCTCTTTAACCGAGGTCAGGTAATCAGGCACCAGGTCAGAGCCGATTTCATCACGCTCATTAATCACCGCCCATAGCTGCTTCGTCTGGGGTTCCCAGTCAAGGCCGGTGGGATTACGCAGCCCGCTGGCATAGATCCGGCTGGCGCCGCTGGCGGCATCCACTTCCAGAATCGCGGCGCGGCGATATTCGGCGCCAATGCCGTTCTCGGTAATGTTGCTGTTGGAACCGACGCCGACATAGAGCTTGCTGCCGTCCGGGCTGGCCAACAGCGCTTTCGTCCAGTGGTGGTTAATGGGCCCGCCAGGTAACTCGGTGACCCACTGGGGCGCGGTGCGAATTTCGGTTTGCCCTTCGCTGTAGGGGAATTTCACCAGACTGTCTGCGTTAGCCACATACAGCGTGTTCCCCACCAGCTGCATACCAAAGGGGGCACTCAGGTTTTCAATAAAGCGATGCTGTTCCCATTTACCGTTTACGTTGCGCAGCAGCGTGATGCGGTTGCCGCCCTTGCCCCCTTTGCCCGAGGCATTTTTGACCAGCCCGGTGATCAGCTCTTTGGGCTTGGTGGTCGGTTTTGGCATGCCGTTCGATT
Source organism: Pantoea sp. B623 (assembly GCF_024814475.1). NCBI lineage: Bacteria > Pseudomonadati > Pseudomonadota > Gammaproteobacteria > Enterobacterales > Erwiniaceae > Pantoea > Pantoea sp. B623. Next base: position 266,568 of record NZ_JANUXM010000004.1, read on the forward strand.
CGGCGATCAGGATGTCGTTATTCGGCAGAACATAAACCTGACGAGGATGCTGAAGATGGTCGGCAATTTTTTCAATTTTCAGCCCCTGCGCCACGGTTGGCTTTTCACCGTTCTTCCAGGGTGCGCCTTCCGGTACCTGCATGGGCGGCACCATAAAGTTTTTGGCTTCCGGTAACTCGGGATTGGCACCGATTTGCTTTTGCGGATCGATCGTCGCCCCGGTATCACAACCCGCCAGCAGGGCCATCATCGTCAGCGCAATAAGGGATTGTTGCGGCATTTTCATTATGGCTTCTCCTTAAGCAGTACGTTGACGTAGCGCAAGTTGCACGTTCGCCAGCAGCAGAAGTATCACGACCAGGGTCGACAGAATCGCCGCCGTTGGCACCACCGCATACGCATCACGGCTGTGAATAAAGGCATTGGCAATGGCCAGAATGATGGCGACCAGAGAGAGCCAGAAATGGGTTTTCTCTGGCGCAGTGCTGCCGCGAAACATATAAATCAGACTAATTATTCTGGGCAGGATGGCAATCACAAGGCCAATGGCGATTAACCAGCTGGCACTGATTGACCAGAGAATGATAAAGGTTTTCATATAGATGATATCGAACAGCCAGGCCGCCACGAAAAAGCCAAGCGGTACAGGCTCCAGAAGAGCATACAGCGTCACGGCGACGGCCGAACGTCCAGAGGTATTGCGCATGTTTTTCTCCATTTTGAATAATATTACAGCTCAAGCACAGCGCATTACTTTTCCATCACGCCGTAAACCTGCCTGTAAAATATTAGTAAATCTGAAGAAAAATGACGGTTTTAATTCACATTATCGCGGATTTAACCTGACCCGCACCGCTGTCAGGCGGCGATGAGAGAAAACGTCCCGGATAATCGGCCGTAATCGCCTGTTCCAGGGTATGGCGCCCGAACAGCCTGTAGCGGTTGAGCGCGATACCGTTGTAGAAAAAATTACTGATGGGGTCGGGAAACGCGCGCAGGACGCTTAGCGCCCGCCACGGCAGCGGTAACTGCTGCATCACCCGCAGCACCGCCTGGGCACGCAGCCAATGACCATCGTTACGGATGTAGACGATCGTATTGATATTATCCTCGGGCAGGCCGGCCCATTTCAGCAGCCCTTTGCCCTGTTCACTTTGCACGGACGCAAAACGAACCTGCCGCGCCAGCCGATGGCGCAGCAGAAAACGCACCCAGCCCGTACAGAGTTTACATACGCCATCATAAAGCACGACGCTCTCGCCCGTTTGCAGATAGGGTGGCTGTGGCATGCTGCTCTTCCTCTGTTTCATCCTTAACAGAAGCAGTATAGCCTGCCCACCTCAGATGTTGAGCCAGCCACTGGCCCACCGCGTGCTCGTCAATGGCACTGGCATTGACTTTCAACAGCGGCCCCAGCGCCATCGGCTGCGCCTCCTCCGCCAGGCGACGCAGCTCGGGAAGGTACTCTGCGCCCGGATGGCCCGGCATGCGCTGCGTGAGCCGTGACTGATAGCGCGCGACGGCGGCGTCCGGTGCTATCTGCATCCAGACCTCCAGCACCTCGCTCACGCCAGCCCGCTTTAATCCCTGCTCCAGTACGCTTTTGGGCTGAAACCCAAACCATGCATCGATCAGGAAGACGCAATCAGCCGGCGACTGAGCGACAATGTTCCAGATAGCCTGATACGCTGCACAGCCCAACTGCCGGTTACGCTGGCGATCGACCGGCGCAAAGCTGGACATAAAAGGCTCCTTCAGGCTGTCCAGCGTGAGAACCGGCAGGGAAAAACGCCGTGACAGCGCACGGGCCAGCGTGCTTTTGCCTGAGGCGGGAATGCCGTTAACCAACACCACCCGCTTGGTGACAGTTTCACTGGTCATAGGATCTCCATCACTTCCGCGACGCTGCTGGCCTGACGTAACCTGACCAACGTTTCTTCATCCTCTAGCAGGGTGACAATCGCGCGAATCCCCTCCTCTATGTGGGCATTACTGTCACGGGCGCCAAACATGATCACAATATCCGCCTTGTCGCTGCCGTCAAACGAGACCGGCTCCGAAAGCAGTACCATGCTGAAGCAGTCGCGAATCACGCCCGTTTCTGGGCGGGCATGCGGGATGGCGATACCTTCTTCAAACACGTAATAGGCACCGTGAGTCAGCGTATTCTCGATCACCGCCTGAGGATAAGAGGCCTGAATATAGCCGCCCTCCACCAGCGGCCTGGCCGCCATGGCGATAACCTGCTGCCAGTCCCTGGCGGCAATACCTACCTGAACAGCATTGGCTTCCTGTAATAACTGTTTAATGGTCATTACTGCTCCTTAAACTGATTTACGCACCAGATTGCGTAATTCATCAATTTTCACAAAAAGAGGATCAATGTCATCCCGGTAAAGGCGACTTTTCGCAAACAATGATAATGCACGGTTATATTCCAGCATTAATTGTTTTTGCGTTTCAGTGTCGCCTGAATTCGCTGCCAGCTTTGCTTCCAGCGCCGTTATTTTTTGACTGACCTGCTCTGCCTGACGATCGCGTTCTGCATCCTCTGAGGCCGTATTTTCCACTTTCTTTTTCATGAATCCAAACATAGCGTCTCCTGCCCCGAAAAGCGCCAGGGCACTTCAGGTTTATTCACGTCGGGATAATAAAAGTGCTTAACGGAACAGCTGCATTTTTTCTACTAATACATTGGTCACTGCATTATTCGCAGGCACGAGGAAATTACGCACGCTGTCGTTAACTTTGCCTTTTTCAAACGTTGCCTTGCATTGGGCGACCCACTGCACATTCATTTCCGTTCCCACGTTCACTTTTTCGATACCGCTGCCCACCGCCAGGCGCATGTCCTCGTCACTGACCCCGGTACCACCGTGCAGAACCAGCGGCGTAGCCGTGGCAGCCGTAATCTCCGCCAGCCGTTGATGCTGAATATGGGCTTTGCCGGTGTAGAGCCCGTGAACCGTGCCGATGGAAATGGCCAGCATATCCACGCCGGTTTCATTCACAAAACGTTTGGCATCCTCTACCGTGGTGAACGCAATATCGCTCATTTCCACACATTTCCCGTCTTCAGAGCCGCCAATTGCGCCCAGCTCCGCTTCCACAGAGACATTTACGGGCCGGGCCATATCAATCACCCTGCGGGTATTGGCAATATTCTCATCAAGCGGTAAATGTGACCCGTCATACATGACCGAACTAAACCCGGCTTGAATTGCCGTCTGAATCGCGTCTAAATCGGAACAGTGATCCAGGTGCAAACAGGTCGGAATATTTTTACTCTTTGACAGCGATTTAATTGCATCCACCAGTAATTCATGTCCCAAATATTTCGCTGTACCGGTTGAAATTTGAATCATCAATGGGCTGTTGGTATTTTCGGCGGCTTTAAAAAAAGCCGGTAACATTTCCAGGCAGTGTAAATTAAATGACCCTACCGCTTTAAATTGGCGTTCTTTGGCAATTTTCAGCAATTCGGTAAAGTTATAAAGTTTCATGCACGTTTTCCTCACGGGGTTTAGTGGATTTTCCGTTAACAAACCAGGCGATAGCGGTAACAAAAGCAATGAACACGGCAACGAACAGCCAGTTATTCTGGAAAGCATGTCCCAGCACCAGGCCGGTACTGATGACGTCGGAATCGCTGAAGGTCACGCCGGTAAAACCGTAGCTTTCCAGCATCGGCACCAGAATGGCGGGCAGGAAAGTGATAAACAGGCCGTGGACGAATCCGCCGATCATCGCCCCGCGTCGTCCGCCCAGCGCGTTACCGAACACGCCTGCCGTTCCGCCGGCAAAAAAGTTAGTCAGCAGACCGGGCAAAATCATCGCCAGACCAAACATCGGGAAAACCAGCATCCCCACCACAGAGCCCAGTGTTGTCGCGAGAAAGCCGACAATGACCGCGTTTGGCGCATAAGGGAACATAACGGGACAGTCGAGGGCGGGTTTCGCATCCGGCACCAGCCGCATGGCAATACCGCGGAAAGCCGGCACCAGTTCGTTCAGCAGCAGTCGCACGCCGCTGTAGAGCACAAACACGCCTGCCACAAACTGGATGGATTGCATAAAGGCATACATCAGGTAGTTGGTGCCGCTGCTGTACTGGGCGATAAAAGCCGGGCCTGCCGCCACGGCAGGAATCAGGTACATCGGCACCATCACCACCGCCATGGACAGATAGGTGTCCTGCAGAAACTTAAAGTTATCGGGCAGCTTTAAGTCTTCCGTCGAGCGTGAGCCTTTTCCGACCACCTTCGCCACTGCCGCAGTGAGCAGGTAACCAATGGTGCAGAAGTGACCGAGCGCGACATCGTCCGAGTCGGTGATACGACGCACCACCGGCTGCGCCAGCGCTGGCATCACAACAGCCATCACGCCACCAAAAATACCGCCGGTTAAAATGAGCGGTAATCCGGTGAGGCCGGCTTTATAGCCGATAACCGCGCCAATGGTGGCCATCCACAGTAGCGCCTGGCCGGTCAGGAAGATGTATTTAAACGGTGTCAGGCGGGCAATGATGATGTTGACGATGAAGATCACCAGCAGCGTCATGGCCACTTCCGATCCCAACTCGCGGTTTGCCAGTCCGGCAATCGCCGCCACGTCGGTGATGTAGCCCTGCATCCCAAAACCGTGGGTGAAGATGCTGTTAAGGAAGGTCAGCGCGCCCACGATGATGTTGATGCCGGCCATCATGATCAAGAACCCCAACAGGGTTTTAAACGTGCCTTCTACCACCTTGCCGGCAGATTTTTTTTGCAGGACCAGTCCGATTAGCGCAATAAACGCGATCAGAATGGATGCCTGCCCCAGTAAGTCTTTAACCAGAAAATTAATTACACTATTCATGATTAGCAACCTTCACATTACGCTCTTTTAAGAAAGCCACGATTTTTTGCTCAATTTCAGCTTTATCGGTGAGTTTATTTAATATAATTACGCGTTTAATCTGTTCTGGTGTGGCGTCGGCATTTAAGACATCCGCAAAGGCTTTTTGCGTCAGGATCATGTCGGATTTAAATGCGTTAGCTTCTGAAATCGTGGTGTGATCGATGTCGGCGTCAATCTCCAGTTTTTTTAAAACGGCTTTCGCACTCATTTCGATAGCGAAACTTGACCCCAGACCACAACCACAGACACATAAAATTTTCAGCATGTTTTCTCCTCACAATATATGCAGTTGTTTAGCGAGTTTATAATGATGCCCTTCTGTATCGACCAGGCGTTTTTTCATGCTTATTAAGTCAATCGGAATAGGCTTATTACTGCCGTTAATAATCACGGCTTTATTGCGCATTCCGGATTGAATACAACGAACCACTTCACTTGCCATAATGGTGCCCTGATAAATTTCCTCACAGGTGGGATCGCCATTTCGCAGTCCATAGCCGACGATCGTTTTGCGAATGCGCACGCCGATCAACGGTTCAAGCTGCTTAATTAATGTGTCAATCGCCCCCTGAAAGCCCGGTGAATATTCCCGTGTGTAACCTTCTGAGCAGAGGATTACCACGCTGTTTTGTTCGCTGAGGCGCTGAGTGATGCGTTCTGCCAGCACGTTTGTGGGGATCTGGCATTCCGGGATCAGCGCAAAGTCGGCGTTGGATTTGAGCGCTGACTGGAGCGTCAATTCGCCACAGTAGCCGCCGAGCAGTTCCACCATAAATACCCGGCCCGTTAATGCCCGACCGGTGTTTCTGAGCTTTGCCACCTCTTTTAAAACCTGCTCACAGGCGGTGGAAAAGCCCACCGTGTAATCACTGCCGTAGACATCGTTGTCAATCGTCATGCCGATGCCAAAACAGTTCACACCAAATTCACTGAGCGTATGCAGAAATTGCAGCGATCCGTCGCCTCCAGCCAGAATTAATACGTCGATGCGTAATGCTTTTAACTGCCGGGCGATCGTTTCATATTCGCTACGAATTAATTTTCGCGCGGTTCGGCCTGACTGCATTACCGGAAGAGAAGTAATGGAAAAATCCACTAAATCGCGCTGAGAAATTTCCTGGCAGACATTATCCAGCAAGCCTGGAATTCCGCCGTTAAATAATATCATCTCCGCCTGCGTCATCCTGGCTATCTGGAAAATGAAATTATTAATGCCGGTGACGTCGCCGCCGCTAATGACCATTCCGATTCTCATCCTGACATCCTTCTGGCTTAATGCGTCTGAAGCTATTGTTTCGGGATATCAGCTTGGTATTTGCAAGTGAGATCACAAAAACGAGAGGAATTTATGCAGGCAATATATTGACAGCCCCTTGAACCAGCTTATTTATGTGAAACAAATCACATTTACTGATTCAGGAAAGACGATTAGCTTCACGTTATAAAACAACAGGTTAAATACAGGGATCGGAATAACTTTTCTGTCAATACGGCATCACGCCGTTGCCAATAAAATCTCGATGTGAATTTGTGATTCTGACCTCATTTTTTTAGGTTCGGCAGGCGATCTGTTATTTCCGAAACAGATGATGGCGTGGTGAATCCGCAGGAACACCATGATGAGATGCATTTTTTTGCTTGTACTGTCGCAGGGCGAAAGGATGCCGAGGGGTGAGTGGAAGGACGACGAATGGCGCTTAGCCTGGCCGGCGGCGTAATCTGCTGCAAAAAAAAGCCCGACACCTGGGTGCCGGGCCGGAAAAGTAAACGGAATTTACTTGGCGTACGCTTCCGTAGAAATAGTCAGTGTCACGTCATCACTGACTGCTGGGACATATTTGTCCAGTTTGAAGTCAGAACGCTTAATGGTACCGGTGGCGTCAAAACCAATCGCCTGCTTCTTGACCATCGGATGCTCACCCTGCTTATTCAGCGTGGCATGCAGCGTCACAGGTTTGGTAATGCCTTTCAGAGTGAGGTTCCCTTCAACATCAAATTTGTTATCGCCTTTGGCAATAACTTTGGTGCTGCGGAAGGTTGCACTGGGATACCTCGCCACGTCGAAATACTCCGCGCCTTTGAATTCCTTGGTCAGGGCAGGAACATGGCTGTCGATTTTGCTAACCGGTAACGTGACGTCAACGCGCGACTGCTCAGGCTTGCTGCTGTCAAAAACCAGAGAACCTGTCGTGTCTGGAATGTCAGCAGTGGGATGGGAGAAGCCGAAGTGCTCCCAACTTACCACAACAGAGGTATGTTGCGGGTCGAGTTGATAATGCATGGCTTCAGCCTGAGAAACCGGAACATACAGTGCAGCAGCTGCGAGCAGTGGCAGCGTGAAACGTTTTACATTCTTCACTTTTACTTCCTTATTTTATGACATCACCTTGAGTCTGAGCCATATAAGCAGGAAGTAAAAGTGAACAGATTTGGCGTAAACAATCAAAATTATTCAGCAATATCAGTGTGTGATTATTCTAATTCTTACCTTTAGCATACAGGATCTGCCAGCGGTGCCGATCGGTCAGTAAATGCTGCTGTAACTGCTTCACCTCTCCCTCAGTGAGTGCGGCTATCTTCTCCGCCTCCAGGTTTGGCAACCCATTCGCCTGGCGTAACGCCACTTCACGTGCATCTTCTTTCACCTGCAAAAGCGGCGTTTTGAGCGGATCGATTGCCTGCTGGGCAATGTAGATCGCTATGTCACGCAGAAAGTCTTCGCAGTATTGGATCAGGGTCGATGCCGGACAATCCGGTGACTGAAGCGCAAAGAGAAGACCATCGCTATCCGTACTGCGATGGTAGCGGCAACTGACGACGTAGCCGATCGGCTGTTCTACCCGGTAGCGCTGATAAAAGCGCGGCTCACAGATCAGCGCCAGCGCGCGAAGTGCGGCCAGCTGCTGCGGGTCGCCCAGGGGAATAAACAGCAGAACGGCACTGTCATCGCTGGGATGGGGAATACAGGTTTCACCGCCTACGCAGCGGTACTCAGGGCGCGTAGGTGAATTCACCGTCAGCACACTCAACTGCCGGGACACGAGCCGATGCTGTTCGGCATTGCCCCCGAGCAGGACGGCACGCCAGCATTGCGGATTGAGTGACGTCGCCAGCCGGAGCGGCAGCTGGCGCAGCAGTTCGCGTATCGCAATGCCCGGTATCACCGGCGTGGATACGCTGTGTGTCTGCATCAGGCATTGCACAAGCTGCCCCAGTGCCGCACTGAGCAGCGTCTTGTCTGACGGGAGGCGCAGGGTGAGTTGCCAGACGCCCTGCACCTCACGCCACTCTCCGCTGCCGGAAAAATGCCGCAGCACCGCAAACACGGGGCGTAACTCAGGCTCGCAGGCCGCGCCGGCTGCCCATGTTGTATAAAGTTCAGGACGCAGCACCAGCGTGCCCTGCGTCTCATCCGGTGTGATATGGGGTAACACGGCCTGACCGGTCGGCTCTGCACGCAGCGGCAAGAGATTCGGCTGCGGGTAAAATGTCCACCTGACGGGCGGGCAATTCATCACGGGCTTTTGCCAGGCTGTCAGTGACAGGTCATAACCCTGAACCCTGTGCGTTTCACCTTTAACCTCGGCGGCGCACATCAGCGTGGTCGCCGTGGCGGCGTGCATTTCGTTCAGTAAGGCGTCCAGGTCGGGACAGTCGCCCACGGCCGCAAAGCCCAGCGCGCGCGCCTGAAGTTGCTGCAGGGGCGACTGTGCGGCCAGGCGCTGCTGCGCCAGCTGCCAGTAGTGCTGCCGCTGCACCGGCGTGGTATGGCGCAGCGCCTCAAGAAAGGACGCGATCAGGGGCGGAACAGCGGACGGATCCTCCGTGACGAACGTGACCGCCACCCACATGTCCGCGTCCGACTGATAAAGCCATTTCACGTCAGGCTGGCTGGCGCGCGTGCGTGCATACAGCGTTTCCAGCAGCCCGCCTGGGGCATCATCAAGCAAAAACTCGCGCAGTAAAGTGACGCCGTCACGAAATTGCGCGGGTAAAATCCAGCTTTGCCAGAGTACTGATGGCCCTTCCTGCTGTAACGCCAGCGCCCTGTTGGGCGAAAGCGTTACCGGGGCATCGGGCCGCCTGGCACTGTTGCGTGGCTGAAACGCAGCGGCAAACGCCTTCGCCAACGCGGTGAGCTGTTCCAGCGACTGTGGGCCCTGCAGCCACAGCGTCAGGTTGTCTGAGTGAAAGAAGCGCTGATGAAAAGCCCGAAGCGCCGCCTGCAAATCAGTGACGTTGTCACCGAACGACATCCTGTTCCCTACATGAAAGCGTTTAAACTGCGCCGGAGACGTCACTGGCGTAAACATGGCGGCTTCCGCGCGGGCCGCAGCATGGCGCTGCAGCAGGCGGTACTCTGCATCAATCACCGCGATTTCCTGGCTGATGGCCTCGCGGGTCAGGCTCGGCGCACTCAGCATATCCTGCAGGCGCAACAGGCCTTCACTGAAGTTGTCGGGGGTGACCTCAAAAAACCAGGCGCTTTCGCGTGCCTGGGTGGTAGCATTCACCTGTCCGCCGTTCGCCTGAACCCAACTCATCAGCCGCCCATCATGCGGCCAGCGCTGACTGCCGGTAAAAAGCAGGTGCTCCAGCAAATGCGCGAGTCCAGGCCAGCGCTCTGGCTCGTCATGGCTGCCTGCCGCCACTTTGACCAGCGCCGCCGCCTGGGTGGCGTCCGGCTGGTGGCACAGCGTTACGTTCAGTCCATTGAGTTGCAGGCAGCGTGAATGCATTACAGAATCCGCGTTTTATAGATCAGCTGAGAATTGCTGCGATTGCGGAACTGAAGCTGACCAATTTTAATGTCGCTGCAGTCGGCTTCACGGCGGGCATCAAGGATTTTGCCATGGTGCGGCGATTTGCTGCAAACCGGATCGGCATTGTCTGCATCGCCGGTAAGCATAAAGGCCTGACAGCGACAGCCGCCAAAATCTTTCTCTTTTTCGTCACAGGAGCGACAGGGTTCCGGCATCCAGTCATAGCCGCGATAGCGGTTGAAGCCAAACGAGTGGTACCAGATATCCTCCAGGCTCTGTTCAAGCACAGAGGGAAAAGCCACCGGCAGCTGGCGTGCGCTGTGGCACGGAAGCGCGGTGCCATCGGGCGTGACGCTCAGGAAGATCGCGCCCCAACCGCCCATGCAGGGCTTGGGACGTTCTTCATAATAGTCAGGCGTCACGAACAGCAGATTGGTGAGGCTACCGCTGTCGCTCATGCGCGCACGGTACTGATTCACGATGCCTTCGGCCCGGGCGATCTGCTCACGGGTAGGCAGCAATCCCTCACGGTTTAACTGCGCCCAGCCGTAAAACTGACAGGTCGCCAGCTCCACATCATCGGCTTCAAGCTCGATGCACAGGTCGATAATCTTATCGATCTGATCGATATTGTGACGATGCAGCACGAAGTTCAGCACCATGGGATAGCCGTGGGCTTTGACCGCGCGCGCCATCTCCAGCTTCTGCTGAAACGCCTTCTTAGAGCCGGCCAGCGCCGCGTTAAGGGTTCCATCACTGGCCTGGAAACTGATCTGAATATGATCCAGTCCCGCGTCGCTGAAAGCCTCAAGCTTTTTCTCCGTCAGGCCAATCCCGGAGGTAATCAGGTTGGTATAAAAACCTAAGTCACGTGCCGCTTTGATCAGGTCGGGCAGGTCTTTGCGCGTTAACGGCTCCCCGCCGGAAAAGCCGAGCTGAACGCTGCCCATGGCGCGTGCCTGGCGAAAGACGTCGATCCACTGTTCAGTGCTCAGCTCTTTTTCCTGCTGGGCAAAATCCAGTGGATTTGAGCAGTACGGGCACTGGAGCGGACAGCGGTACGTCAGCTCGGCCAGCAGCCACAGGGGCGGATTGACGCCGGGTTTATGCTGGTTCACGGAACTGTATCCACTTCTGTTCATAGGCTGACTGCAGGAATTCTTTGACATCCTCGCCCACACCGCCGGCCTCGGGGAAACGCGCATCCAGAATGGCAATGATCGCGGCGATATCCTGCTTGCCGTCAACCAGCTCCAGAATGGCGGCGGCGGTTTCATTGAGTTTCGCCATGCCTTCCGGGTAAAGCACGACGTGGCTGTCCTGTGCCGCTTCCCATTGCATACGGTAGCCCCGGCGAAAGGCGGCAATTGTGTGTTCGTTCATCGTTATACCAGTCGGGTTGTGTGCCAGGCCGCTTTATCCGTCACGCTATGATAAGGCGGGCGTTGAAGTTCGTAAGCCATGGTCATGGCATCCAGCATTGTCCACAGAATGTCCAGCTTGAACTGCAGGATCTCCAGCATGCGGTTCTGTTTTTCGGCGGTGTCGCAAAACGCCAGCGCCAGCGCCAGGCCGTGCTCCACGTCGCGGTTGGCCTGACTCAGGCGGCTACGGAAATAGAAGTAACCTTCTTCTTTGATCCACGGATAGTGCTGCGGCCAGCTGTCGAGCCGCGACTGATGAATCTGAGGCGCAAACAGCTCGGTCAGCGAGCTGCAGGCCGCTTCCTGCCAGTTCGCGCGACGGGCAAAACTGACATAGGCATCAACCGCAAACCGGACACCCGGCAGGACATGCTGCTCCGAGACCAGTTCATCCCGGCTTAAGCCCACCGCTTCGCCCAGGCGTAACCAGGCCTCAATGCCGCCATCTTCGCCCTGGCTACCATCATGATCCAGGATGCGTTGTACCCATTTACGTCGGGTTGCCGGATCGGGGCAGTTGGCCATGATCGCCGCGTCTTTCAGCGGAATGCTGGTCTGGTAGTAAAAGCGATTCGCCACCCATCCCTGAATCTGCTCAGGCGTGGCCTGACCTTTATGCATCGCAATATGGTACGGGTGATGAATATGGTAGTAGGCGCCTTTATCACGCAGCGCCTGTTCAAAGGCCTGCGGCGACAGGGTTTCCGTAATCAGCATCGTTTAGTCCTGAAGATGTATCGCCATCCCGTCGTGACTCACCTCAATGCCCTGTTGTGTCAGGTACTGCCGCTGAGGTGACTGTTCGTTGAGAACGGGATTCGTGTTGTTAATATGGATTAAAATCTTTCGTTTTGCTGGCAGACGGGCGAGCAGTGCCATCAGCCCCTGCTCTTCGGCCAGCGCCAGGTGGCCCATGGCCTTGCCGGTATTTTTACCCACGCCCGCGGTCAGTAATTCATCATCCTGCCATACCGTACCATCAATCAGCAGGCAGTCGGCCTGCTCAAGCCAGGGCAGGATCACCGCATCCGGCTCCCCAAGCCCCGGGGCATACAGGAGCGTCTGGCCGTTGGCGCGGTTTTCAATAAACAGCGCGACGTTGTGGCCCGGTAACGGACGGTCACGGTAAGGGGAATACGGCGGTGCATTGCTGAGGATCGGGATAGCGGTAAACTGGAGATCCGGACACACATCCACGTTAAACGGCGTTAACGGACGAATGGGCCGGTGTTGAAGTCCGCCATTCCAGTGTTTCAGCATGGTAAACACCGGGAAACCGGTCGTCAGATCGTCATGCACTTCGGGTGTACACCACACCTGATGCGGGCAGCCCTCACGCAGGCTGAGCAGCCCGGTGGTGTGGTCAATCTGACTGTCGGTAAGAATAATGCCGCCGATCGCGGTCCCGCGCAGAACGCCCTTTTTCACTAATTCAGGCGTGTGCAGTATTTGCTGGCTGATGTCAGGTGAGGCATTGCAGAGAACCCAGTCTTCACCGTTATCACTGATGATGATGGAGGACTGGGTACGCGGGCTGGCCTGCAGAGTCCCGTTACGCACACCATCACAGTTGGGGCAGTTGCAATTCCACTGAGGGAATCCACCGCCTGCAGCCGATCCAAGGACTTTAATAAACATGAAAGGAACCAGGTGTTGAAACAAAATGCCCGCACAGACGGCGGGCAAGTGATTAGCGGTTGGAGATGTACAGCGTCACTTCCAGACCGAGGCGCAGGTCAACAAACGTTGGTTTTTTCCACATAACTTTCTTCCTTATAGATTGAGATAAACAGACAAATAAATGACTGCAAGACAGCATTGTGACAGGGGTTAAAATGCGAACCTTGTCACACTATTTTCACGCAGACGGCCAGGTGAAATCAATGAAAAGCCCGTAAGAAAACGTGTTAGTGCAGTCCGGTGTGTTGCAAAACCCGCAGCCAGTTTCCCCACGTTAATTTTTCCAGCATGCGTTGATCATAGCCCGAGTCGCGAAAAACGGCGAGCAATCGCGGCAGACCGCTGACGTCACCTAACGCCTCAGGCGGCGAGATCCCGTCAAAGTCTGAACCGAATGCCACGTGATCTTCGCCCATTATGTTAATTAAGTGATCGCAATGTTTGACGATTTCTGTCAGATCGGTATCGCTGTCGCGTTTTCCATCAGCACGAAGGAACGCATTGCCAAAGTTTATGCCAACCAGCCCACCGCTGGCATGGATCGCCTTAAGCTGGTTATCGGTCAGGTTGCGCGGCTGAGCACATAAAACGTGAGCATTAGAGTGGCTGGCCACCAGCGGCGCATCGGAAAGCCGGACCGTATCCCAGAAGGCTTTTTCATTCATATGCGACACATCAATCATCATGTTTAAGGCAGCGGCCTGCCTGATAAGCGCTTCCCCTTCTGCCGTCAGGCCTGGCCCCGTATCCGGCGAACCTGGAAAACTGCCGTTAACCCCTTCGCCGAAGCGATTTTTCAGATTCCAGAATGGGCCGATAGAGCGAACACCTGCCTGGTAGAAGGCGTTTAGCGTTTCGCCCTCCGCATCCAGCGCGTCGGCCCCTTCAATATGCGCCACCAGCGCCAGCACGCCCTCAGCACGGCAGGCTTCAATCTCTGCAGCGCTGTGGCATAGCCTGGCACGGCCCGCTGACTGCGCAGCGATCTGCTGCAGTATCGCCAGCTGCTGCCACATGATTGTCAGCGGATCATAGGGTTCTTGCGCGGCGCGAGCCGGGGCGACCTGAGCGAGATAGTCCTGCGGCGGCACAAAAACAGCAAACAGCCCACCGGCAAAACCGCCCTGCTGCATACGAGGAAAGTCGAGGTGACCTTTTGGCACGCCCGCATAGAAAGCCTCTGCGGGCGCATCGCGATGGTACAGCCACAGATTGAGTAACAGATCGTTGTGCCCGTCGAAAACCAGCATAGGGAAACCACCTTGAGAAGCATCAGGTTATGCTACCGCTCTCTTTCCCCTTCAGCAAACGCCTGCGCACTCAGCGCCACAAGGCGTCAACAAAATTGTCACTTTTGCGCTTCAGGTTGTCAGTTTTCCGCGCGCGGCGGGCGTAACGCCACGCCACACTGGATTAACACCTACAAGGAGATGACTATGTTGATGCATCCGGCTGAGAAATATCGTCCGTTCCCGTCCGTTGATCTGGCCTCTCGCCAGTGGCCTTCACAGCAGATCACCCGCGCGCCGCGCTGGCTGTCTACCGACCTGCGGGATGGCAATCAGGCCCTGGCAGAACCGATGAATCGTGCGCAGAAACTGCAGTTCTGGCAATTATTACTGGACTGCGGCGTTAAAGAGATTGAAGCCGCCTTTCCTTCTGCCTCGCAAACGGATTTTGACTTTGTGCGGGATCTTATCGAACAAAAGCGCATTCCTGATGACGTGACGTTGCAGGTGTTAACGCCAGCACGTCACGACCTGATTGACAGAACATTCTGCGCACTGGAGGGCGCACCGCGCGCCATTGTGCATTTGTATAATGCCACCGCCCCCTTATTTCGCGAACGCGTGTTTAATCAGAGTAAAACACAGATCGTGGCGCTGGCGACCACGAGCGCAAGACAGATTCGTGCTGCATGTGAGGCCGCGCCTGACACACAGTGGAGCTTTGAATATTCACCCGAAACCTTCTGTTTTACAGAGCCGGCCTTCGCGCTGGAGATATGTGAGGCGGTAGCAGAGGTCTGGCAACCCAGCCCGGAACGTCCCATGATCATCAACCTGCCCGCCACTGTTGAAGTAAATACGCCCAACGTCTATGCCGATCAGATAGAGTTTTTCTGCCGTCACTTTAGCCGACGCGACGCGGTATGTATCAGCGTTCATCCTCATAACGACAGAGGAACGGGCGTCGCCTGCGCGGAACTGGCCCTGCTGGCAGGCGCGGATCGGATTGAAGGCTGCCTGTTTGGCAATGGTGAACGTACAGGTAACGTTGATTTGGTGACGTTGGCGTTAAATCTTTATACCCAGGGCATTGCGCCGGGACTGGACTTTAGTGATATGGCGCGGGTTATTGAGGTGGTGACCGACTGCAATAAACTGCCGGTTCATCCCCGTCATCCCTATGCCGGTGAGCTGGTATTTACCGCTTTTTCCGGCTCGCATCAGGATGCGATCAAGAAGGGATTCGCTTACCGCCGCCAGCATAAGGAAACGCAGTGGCAGATCCCCTATTTGCCGCTCGATCCTGCCGATATCGGCTGCAGTTACGAAGCTGTAATTCGGGTAAACAGCCAGTCGGGTAAAAGCGGCGCCGCCTGGTTGCTGGAGCAAAATCATGGCCTGCAACTTCCCCGCCCTCTGCAGCAGGATTTCAGCCGTTGCGTTCAGCAGGAGAGCGATCTGCACGGTAAAGAAATGACGCAGCACGCTGTCTGGCAGCTTTTCTGCCGTCACTATCAGATTGAGCATCCCGCTCTGCGCCTGATGGAAGCGCACAGTCAAAGCGAGTCGGGCGAGCAGACGCAACTGCGTGCCCACGTCCATCATCAGGGCCGCACTCTGCGTCTGACAGGCCGCGGTAATGGCCTGCTTTCTGCCGCTGTGACGTCACTCCGTCAATCCCTCGACCTGGCGCTGACCATTGAAGATTATCATGAGCATACGCTGGGAAAACGTAGCGACAGCCGCTCAGTTGCCTATGTCAGCTGCATCAACCTTCAGGGCGAACGCCACTGGGGCGTCAGCATCGACAATGATACGTCGCGCGCCGCACTGCAGGCGTTGCTTAACGCGGCAAGCCACTTTCTGCCGCAGGAAAATAGTCCGTTGGCGATACACCCAGCAGACGGCGAAACATGGCGCTAAAGGCACTCGGGCTTTCATAGCCCAGATCCAAAGCCACGCGCAATACGCTGTCGCCCTGCGCCAGACGCGTCAGGGCAACAGCCACGCGCGCCCGCCGGACCCAGTCACTGAACTGCAGGCCGGTTTCACGCACGAAATGGCGAGCCAGCGTCCGGCCAGACAGGTTGAGCCTGGTGCTGGCCGCCGCCAGAGACCAGTCGCCCGCCAGATCGGCCTGAATCTGCATGCACAGCGCCCGTAAACGTGGGCTCTGAGGCAGGGGCAACGCATAAGGCAGCGCATCCATGCCGCGAATTTCATCCAGAATCAATTCATAAATCCGCTCGCTACGGCTGGCTGGCGCATAGGACACGGGCAAATCGATGGCGTGGATGATCAGCTCGCGCAGCAGCGCTGAAATCTGCACGACCTGGCAGCTGGCGGGAAGATCGGCCCTGGCAAGGGGATCGATAAACAGCGTGCGTGCGGCGACTGCGCCGGTAATGTACAAGCGATGACGGGTAAAAGCGGGCAGCCAGACGCCACGACTTGGCGGTACGGTCCAGCTGCCCTGTTCTGTTTCCACGCGCACGACGCCGCTCAGCGTATGAATAAGCTGCGCGCAGCTGTGATGGTGCCAGGGTTCTGTCGCACCATGCGAATAGTCGTGCGCCAGCGGCACCAGCGGGCGCGTGCTGAAATCAAAACTGACCCTTGAACTCATTGCGACTTAAGATATTTATAGATCACGGCTAAGTCCTCTTCACCATGACCGGCTTCCACGGCCTGCTGCCAGACGCTGGCGATATTTTCCAGCGCGGGCAATGAACTGTCTGAGGCGTCCAGTGCCAGCTTCGCGTCTTTAAGCGCCCATTGCAGATTCATCTGCGGGGTATAATCATCGCTGGCCATCATGCCCAGCTTCATTTTGGCATAAGGCGCCGCCAGCGGGCCACCGTCCAGCACCTGCCACAGATCGTCGGTTGAGAAACCAAACTGGTCGGCAAGCCGGGTACTTTCGGCCAGGCTCTGCATCAGACCAATCAGCCAGCTGTTGATGACCAGCTTCATGCGCGAGCTCTTGCCCGCCTCACCCAGCCACTGCGTTCCTTTACCTATCGCGTCGAAGACGGCCTCTGCGGCCTGAGCACGGGACCGATCGCCACTGGCCATCACCAGAATCTGGGCGTTCTCTGCGGGCGCCTTGGTGCCGGAAACCGGCGCGTCGATAAACACCACATCGGGACGAGCCTGAGCAAAGAAAGTGATCAGCGCATCCGTTTTTTCAACGCCGATCGTGCCCATCTGGCAAAGCGTTGCGCCCTGTTTCAGCGCCGCTTTCGCCTCGTGCAGGACCTGCTCTGTGGTCTCGCCGTCGGACAACATGGCAATTACCACGTCCGCCTTCTGAACGGCTTCCGCTGCGGAATCGGTTAACGTCAGCCCCGCCGCAATCAAATCTTCCCCCCGCGCACGGGTGCGGTTCCAGCCGTACACCCTGAACCCCTTTTTCAGTAAATTAGCGGCAAAGGCATGCCCCATCGCCCCTAATCCCAGTACTGCAACATCAGGTTGTTTCATGCTGATTTCCTTCGTTCTGATTATGGGTATCCGTCTTCTGATTACCTGACGGCGCAGGCTCAAATGTAGCATCTGTTACCCGGCGCGTCCCGTCGGCACGCCGTGACCCGCGCGTAACGGGCCATGAAGACACCGTGGCCCGACAGGCCTCTTCGCGGGGGCGAGCCGGTCAGAGAATAACAAAGTTGGCGACGATGCGATCACATAAACCGGCCAATCATTTACGCTTTCCAAACCTCTGACAAAACCAGTAACATGTGTCGCGATTGTTCCAGTTGGTTCATTTAGTACCACCATTTTCGCGACCTGCCGATAGCCACCGTTGTTTTCGTCACTCTGGCAGGCGACATATACCCAGGGATCCACGCTTTCAGGCCAAATACCGATGAATATTAAGCGATCACGCCAGGCAAGCCTGCCGTTATTAGTGCTGCCTGCACTCTTTCCACTGCCGCTGTTTGCGGCAGATGGCGGTAATACCCTTGTTGTCAGCGCCGCGCCGCCAGAAAAAGGCCTTAATGAACTTGATACGCCTGCCGCCGTGAGCGTGGTAAACGGCGACGATATGCGTCAGGCCGCCCCGCGCGTTAACCTGTCAGAAAACCTGACCAGCGTACCGGGGTTGCAGATCCAAAACAGACAAAATTATGCACAGGACCTGCAGTTGTCCGTGCGCGGCTTTGGTTCCCGTTCGACTTACGGGGTCCGTGGCCTGCGCATTTATGTCGATGGCATTCCGGCCACCATGCCGGATGGTCAGGGACAAACGTCCAATATTGATATCGGTTCGGTCGATCGGGTGGAGGTGCTGCGTGGGCCGTTTTCTGCGCTGTATGGCAATGCCTCCGGCGGCGTCATTAACGTTACCACTCAGACCGGTCAGCAGCCCCCCACGGTTGAAGCAGGCAGTTGGTTTGGCAGATACGGTAGCTGGCGCAACAGCGTGAAAGTCAGCGGCGCCACCGGCGACGGCACAAAAGCCGGCGATGTTAATTACACGCTTTCCGCCTCGCGCTTTACCACTCACGGTTATCGCGACCACAGCGCCGCGCAAAAAAATCTGGGTAACGCAAAGCTGGGCGTACGCATTGATGACGTCAGCACCCTGACCTTACTGTTTAATAGCGTACATATCGACGCGCAGGACCCGGGTGGGTTGACGCCTGACCAGTGGCGCGCGAATCCCCGTCAGGTTGTCAGTAATGTCTCACTTTACAACACCCGCAAAACCGTCGATCAAACCCAGGGCGGCCTGCACTATCAGCGTAGGATGAGCGAAAACGACGACCTGAGCGTGATGATGTATGCCGGGATGCGTGAAACGACGCAGTTCCAGTCCATTCCTGCCAACGTGCAGCGAAGCCCATCGCATCCCGGCGGCGTGATCGCGTTGACCCGCCACTATCAGGGCATTGATACCCGCTGGACACACCGTGATGATCTGTTTTCGGTTCCGGTCACGCTGACTGCCGGGCTGGATTACGAAACCATGAGCGAACAGCGCAAAGGTTTTGAGAATTTCACTACGGCCAACGGCGTGACGCAGTTCGGTGAGCAGGGAAATATGCGGCGCAACGAACGTAACCTGATGTGGAATCTTGATCCCTATTTGCAGACCACCTGGCAGCTCAGTCAAAAATGGTCGCTGGATGCAGGCGTCCGTTTCAGTACGGTCAGTTTTGACTCCAACGACTTTTACATCACGCCAGGCAACGGCGATGACAGTGGCGATGCCCGTTATCACAAATGGCTGCCCGCCGCCGCGCTGAAGTATGCGTTTGACGACAGCTGGAATGCCTATTTATCTGCCGGCCGTGGATTTGAAACCCCGACGATTAATGAGCTGTCCTATCGTTCAGACGATCAGTCCGGCCTGAATCTGGGGCTGAAACCCGCGACCAGCGACACGGTTGAGTTAGGCAGCAAAAAACGTCTGGGCAATGGCCTGCTCAGCGCTGCCGTTTTCCAGACCGATACTCAGGATGAAATTGTTGTCGACAGCAGCAGCGGCGGACGCACCACTTACAAAAATGCCGGAGAAACCCGTCGGCGTGGCCTCGAACTGGCGTTCGATCAGCAGGTTAACTACGACTGGCGACTGAAAATGGCCTATACGCTGCTGGATGCGCGCTACCGCAGTAATGCCTGCGGCAACGCCAGCTGCGACGGCAACCGTATTCCGGGCATTGCGCGCAATATGCTGTATACCGGGCTGGCTTATGCGCCTGAAGAAGGCTTTTATGCCGGAGCGGAATGGCGTTATATGAGCAACATCGCAGCGGATGACAGCAATGCTGTCCGTGCGCCTTCCTATGCCATCACCTCGGTCAACAGCGGCTATAAGTGGCTTGTCGATGCCTGGACGCTGGATTTGTTTGGTCGGGTGGATAACCTGTTTGACCGCAACTACGTTGGCTCGGTGATCGTCAATGAAAGCAACGGTCGCTACTTTGAACCGGCTCCGGGGCGCAACTACAGCGTGGGCCTGACGGTCAGTTACGCTTTCCATTAGTGAACATGGCCGCCGCCTGAGCACAACGCGGCGGCGCAGCGTGGCGACCTCTCAGGTTATTCTCATCGCGCCTGGCACAATCCCCTGACGCATTACCCTCTTTCGCCGTCAACGTCGGCCTCCAGAATACCTATTTGCGAAAGCACTCGAATTTTTGTTCAAAACTCGCTCAAACAAAGTCCACGATCCTAAAATCCATGCAGTAACGTAACGACATCATAAGGAGCACGCACGTTGAGCAGTAAAATCTGTTTCAGTCGTGCCTTTAATCAGGATGTTACCAATGCGAAAAAAGAGGCGGAGGAAGGTCCAGTGTACATCACCGATCACGATAAACCCGCGCATGTCCTGTTAACGGTTGAGGCATATCCGAGGTTAACAGGCGGTAAAAAAAACTGGCCATGACGCTGGCAATGCCTGAAACGGCAGATGTCGATTTCGAACCTGAACGGCCTGTCATCACCGGACGAGATGCCGGCTTCTGATGCGTTATCTGCCGGATAACCCGATCCTTTCTGGGTTGCGTAAGGCAGGCACGCCGCGTATTGATCCCAATGTCCTGGCATGGGCTAATGCTATTGACCTTGACAGCACGTTCATTTCAGCGCTGACGCGGCTGGAAACAGAGACAGGTATTTTGCGTCTTGAAGGGCTGAATGGGGAGCAGGCATAACGTTTGCACCACGAGTATCAGACGCAGGAGCTTGAGGCGGGTCGCCAGCGAAGGTTGCCGATTGATGGCCTGTTCGCAGGCCGGTGCGCCATGCTGCACCTGCCCGACTGACGTTCCGCAACCGATGCGCTGATTGCGGCAACGGCGCTACAGCACGATGTCATTCAGGTCACGCGTAACCTGAACGATTTCCAGGGACTGGGCGTGATGCTGCTCAATCCCAGGCCTGCCTGACAGGGTTTACAGCGCGTTCAGTTTGGCAATCACATCATTATAGCTGCCCGTTTCACCAAGGCGGGGAAAGACGCGCTTGATGCTGTTTTCGTGCGTATCACTATTGAGATCGGTCATCGCATCCACTGCAAGCGTGACGTTGTAACCTGATGCGTACGCCTCACGCGCCGTCGATTCCACGCCAATACTGGTTGCAATGCCGCAAATGACCACCTGGGTAATGCCACGCTTTTGCAGTTCATCATGCAGCGCGGTGTCATGAAACGCGCCCCAGGTTTTTTTGGTGATGGTCAGATCGTTATGCTGCGGTGTCATGGCGGGCACCAGGGTCGCCCAGTTTGCAGGCAGCTCGCCTTCGTGACGCGGCTGTTCATTGCGACCAGGCGCACCGCCTGCCACGTTGACGAGCACGACGGGCAGATCCTTTTCACGGAAGGCGCTGGCAAGCCGCGCGCAGCGTTCAATCACCGGCTGTGGCTCGTGCACAACTGGCAGCGCGACAATCCCCTCTTGCAGATCGATGACGATCAGAGCGGTTTTCGCATCAAGTGTGGTTATAGCCATAGTCATTCCTCACAAATCGGTAACAGATAAAGCGTCAGTATGGCGCAGACGGCGGGCGTTGATACAGCCTGCAAAGCGCGCCATACAAGGGAAACGAAGTATACAAATGCCGGTCGGGCCTGAACAGACGCGGCTGGTTTCAATTTGTAAGCTCAGGTTCGACCCAGATAGTGGATCAGGCTGTGAAACCGCAGGCGGCGGTCAAGGGGATTACGATAGCTGTGAGCGACGTCGGCCCGGAACTGAAAGGCTTCGCCCTGTTTAAGCCGTCGCCAGGTCTCTTCCACGCCTAACAACAGTTCCCCTTCCAGTACCACCACCTGCTCAATCACCCCTTTCTCATGGGCAGTGGAGTCGCTCTGCGCACCCGCTGCCAGCTCAACCGCCAGTAAATCAAAACGCAACCGGGCGTCGTAAGGCAGCAGCGGCGTAACCGCCATCTGCGCATTCTGCTGCCGGTAACAGGTCACCTCGCCTGCGGAATGTGTCCCGGAATGAACAAAAAATGAGAACGGAACGTTGAAGCCGGTCGCTATTTTCCACAAGGTCGCGACCGTGGGGCTGGACTCGCCGCGTTCAATCTGGCCCAGCATCGCCTTACTGACGCCCGTTTTTTCTGCGGTTAAGCTCAGGCTCCAGCCATTGGCCTGGCGCAATTGTTTTAGCCCATCGCCAAGATATTGATGCAAATTTTCCATGTTATCTCCTGCTTTACCGCTTCAGTGTAACACTTGTGCGTTATAACGCCCTGTGCGAGGATGTGCGCTATAACGCACAAGAGGGTTACACCATGTCAGCACGCCGCGCACCCTTTCCCGTTACCCTGCCCATTGCCGTTTCCGGCCTGGTGGCGGTATTAGTCGGCTACAGCAGTACCGGTGCGATTATCTATCAGGTTGCCCTGTCCGCGGGCGCCTCATCCGCGCAAATTGCCGGCTGGCTTTCCGTCATTGGCCTGGCGATGGGCATTGCTTCAGCGGGGCTCTCTCTGGCGTACCGGATGCCGATCTTAGCCGCCTGGTCCACGCCGGGCGCGGCATTACTCGCCACCAGCCTTCAGGGCGCATCAATACACGAAGCCGTCGGCGTATTTGTTTTTGCCAATGCCCTGATTGTGTTGTGCGGGGTGACGGGCCTGTTTGCCCGACTAATGAACTACATCCCTGCCTCGCTGGCCGCCGCCATGCTGGCCGGGATTTTACTGCGCTTTGGCCTGCAGACGTTTAGCGATTTAGCGGTAAATTTTACCCTGGCGGGCGCAATGTGCTGTGTTTGGCTGCTGGCACGCCGGTGGTTGGCTCGCTACGCCATTCTGATCGCGCTGCTGGCAGGCCTGGCTGTCGCATACGGGCAAAACAGCCTTCATTTTCCCGCGCATGCGGCGAGTTTTAGCCTTCCCGGCCCTGTCTGGCCGACCTTTTCATGGCCTGTACTCATCGGTGTTGGCCTTCCCTATTTTCTGGTGACCATGGCGTCACAAAATGCACCTGGCATCGCCACATTGCACGCCCATGGCTACCGTCCCCCGGTCTCCGCGTTGATGAGCTGGACAGGACTGCTGGCCCTGGTCTTGTCACCGTTTGGCGGGTTTTCGGTTTGTGTGGCGGCGATTACGGCGGCCATTTGCATGGGAGAAGATGTGGATGTCGATCCCCGTCGCCGCTGGATAGCTGCCGCGCTGGCCGGTTTTTTTTATCTGCTGGCTGGCTTTTCCGGCGCGTTAATTGCCGTGTTGTTCAGCGCACTGCCTGCGGTAATGGTGCAGGTGCTGGCGGGGCTGGCACTGCTTGCCACGCTCGGCGGCAGTCTGCAACGGGCGCTTGAGCAGCCCGAGGAGCGGGACAGCGCCCTGATAGCCTTTTTGATCACCGCATCCGGGGTAACGCTCTGCGGCATCGGCGCGGCGTTCTGGGGCCTGGTCGGCGGTGTGGTTGCACATCTGTTATTAAAGCGTAAAACAGCGTAACATCATCTGGGCATTGGTTATTTTCCCGCCAGCGGGTCAAAAAACCACGCATTTATCCCCTTTTTCAGCGGTTTGATTTGCCATTGTCCCACGTAAAATCACCGTAATCGACGATAACACGCGATCTTCTGCCTCAGACAACGACCGATAAGGGCTTAACAGGTGGCAAAAACTTTTCTGCGCAGCGGCAATCTGGATGCGGTTCTGGCTTTGGGCGAGAACGGCCAGCCTGTATATGCGTCCGCCCTGCAAATCCGTGAAACCCTGCGTTTGCGCCGTCAGAGCGCGCTGGCAAATTGCCTGGCGATTCCACAAACGAACGAACGTGGCGACCGGCTTGACTGGTACTCGCCCTTCCCGGGCAAGGTTAAGTCCTGGATGGGCGCCAGCGATTATGAACGCCGCCAGGCTTTACAACATCTCACAGCCTGTCAGCAGGATCTGCAAGCCATCAGCGCCAGCGCCAGCGGTGCGGCCAATCCGGCAATGCGCCTGTTCGGCGCGCTGTTAGGCAAAAGCTTGCAGTTTCCCAATCAGCAATATGTTTATCTGGTCAACGGCAAACCCGTCATAACCTTTTGGGGGTTTGTTGACGCGCAGGAGCGGAATCGCGACGATGCGCTGGCCTGCCTGCGAGACAGTCTTGAAGAGTCGCTGCCAACCGTGCTGGTTGAACCACCGCCCGAACCGGTGACGATCGCTGCCGCCTCTGAACCCGAACCTGTTGTCGCACCGGAGCCGGAGATCGTGACGCCGCCGGTCCAGGAAAGCGCGGTTCAGGCCCCAGAACCTACGCCCACGGCGACAGCGCGTCGTCGGCCTTTCCGCCTGTGGTATTTACTTCCAACCCTGGCGGTTGCCGCGGCAGCAGCTGCCGCTGTGATCTTGCATCTGCCTCAGTCAGAACCGGTGACGGTCACGCAACCGGTCGCGCAAAACACGCCGGCTCCCGCGCCGGTTACCGCCACTAAGCCACCGGCGGTCGTCGCGTCTGCTGAAAAACTGTCTGCCACGCTGCCACAGAAACCGGCGGCGGTGGTCGCAAATGCATCAACTGCGGCTGCACCGACTTCCGCTGCGCCCGCGCCCTCATCAACCCTTTCAAATGTGGTGGTGCCTGCTGTGCCCGCCAAACCCGACGATCTGGTGGTGACGCCGGATGCCGTGCGCGATGGACAGGTACAGGTCATTGATGGCCGCTGGCGTGTGGATATTGCACAGATCAAAACCCCGACCGGTAAACCGCCGGTGATGCGTTTCCAGTTCAATAAAGGGAAAGGCAGCGTGCAGATCAGTCAGGGCAATACCACCTGTAAGGCCGACGTGACGGCCGCGATGACCAGCGCAGGAAACCTGGTGATTGAGAGCCGCTTTACTGCCCGGTGCGCGGACAAATCCCGTTACCGTATGCCATTGTTAGTGTGTCATTCCAGCATTGGCGCGGCCGTCTGTGAAGCGCAGTACAGTGCGGATCGTGTGTATCCCATTACGATTAAGCGTGAGAGTAAGTAACTATGTTGGCTCCCCTGATCGATGATAAGCAGAAAATTTCTCTGATTGAGAACAGCGGCGTGCAGTTCCTGGATTTTGGTCTGCAGCTTTCCGCGCCCCAGGCGCGACGCCAGTTTGTGCGCCAGACGGCAAACGGCCCCTTGCTGCGACTGAACGTGGACGGCAACAGCGGCAAATTTTTACTTTACCCACAGGACGGTGGCGCGCCTGAAGTGGTTCGTCCTGAAACCGACATCGCCCTGTCAGACTCGCTGACGCTGCTGGAAGCCTGCTGGTTGCCCCTGCCGATGCTGCGTTGCGCATCGGGCCGCCGCTTTATTGGCGGCCCTGAAAACTGGGCGCGCATGCGTCTGGTGGCCCTGGATAAACCCGACAGCACCGGCAATACGCACCGCGTCACGCTGGCTTTCGATACCCGCTGCGTCGCTGATGAAGACGGCGGCGAGCAACTCGGACTCACGCCTTCCGATGCGCAGAACGGCGTGACCTTTGCGCTGGCCTGGCATAACTACGAGCTGGGCGAATTCCTTGACCATACCTGGGTTGATGGCTGGTTGCGTGAGTCCTTCACCGACCGCGTAGCCGATCGCCGGGAGCAGGCCATCAGCCAGGCACTGCGCGAGTTTGAATATCAGGCGCATTACCTTAACCTGCTGGAATTACTGGGCGAGCAGCTTAACCTGACCGAGATCCACATTCAGGCCGCCACGCTGAAAACCCCGGCGGTCAACGTCGATATTATTCTCGACGTAGGGAATTCCCACACCTGCGGCATTCTGGTGGAAGACCATCCGGAAGAGAGCAACGGCCTGAAGCAGACCTATGAACTGCAAATGCGCGACCTGTCTCAGCCGCATCGGGTGTATAACGAACTGTTCGACAGCCGGCTGGAATTTGCCGAAGCGCGTTTTGGTAAAGCCAATTTTTCACTGGAAAGCGGCCGCGAGCAGGCTTTTATGTGGCCCTCGTTAACCCGCGTCGGGCGTGAAGCCAGTCGCCTGGCCCTGCAACGCGCCGGTCTGGAAGGCAGTACCGGCCTGTCCAGTCCACGCCGTTACCTGTGGGATGA
Source organism: Pantoea sp. B623 (assembly GCF_024814475.1). Taxonomy (NCBI): domain Bacteria; kingdom Pseudomonadati; phylum Pseudomonadota; class Gammaproteobacteria; order Enterobacterales; family Erwiniaceae; genus Pantoea; species Pantoea sp. B623. Next base: position 292,576 of record NZ_JANUXM010000004.1, read on the forward strand.
AGCACGCTATCAGCCGGGCTGGCGCTTTAATCAGCAGAGCCCGCAGGGGGAACCTCAGGCCTGCGCCGCGCCGTTTACCTCGTTAATGAATGATGAAGGTCAGCCGCTGTACGCCCTGCCCGTGGATGAACGCTTACCGGTGTTCTCCGCCCACTACAGCCGCAGTTCGCTGATGACCTTTATGTTGTGTGAGTTGCTGGCTCAGGCGCTAATGCAAATGAACAGTGCGGCACAGCGCCAACGTATGCCGCAAAGCCATGCCCCGCGTCAGCTGCGCCACGTTATTTTGACCCTGCCGTCCGCCATGCCAAAACCTGAACGGGAGATCTTCCGCCGCCGCATGCAGGAAGCCATCGCGCTGGTGTGGAAAGCCGAGGGCTGGCACCCGGCCGATGAGGATTTTACCGAGCAGAGCCAGGCCCAGAGCAGCAAGCCCGTCCCGGATGTGCAGATGGAATGGGACGAAGCCACCTGTGGCCAGATGGTGTGGCTGTTTAATGAGACGCAGGTGAACTTTGCCGGACGGGCAGAAGATTTCTTTAGCAGCATGGCACGTCCCGACCGCCCGCGTGAGGCGGATGAACTGCCGGGCAAGAGCCTGCGTATTGCCTCTATTGATATAGGCGGCGGCACCACCGATTTAGCGATTACCCAGTATCGTCTTGACGACGGCCAGGGTAATAACGTCAAAATCACCCCGCGCCTGCTGTTCCGTGAAGGCTTCAAAGTCGCCGGTGACGATATTCTGCTGGACGTGATCCAACTGTGGATTTTACCCGCTCTGCAACAGAGCCTGCAAAAAGCCGGGCTGACACTGGCGGAGCCGCTGATCAACAAGCTGTTTGGTCACGACAGCCGCATGGACGGACAGGCCACGTTACGCCAGCAGGCGACGCTGCAGCTGTTTATCCCGCTGGCTCAGGCGGTGCTGGAGCGCTACGAAAACTGGGATCCGCTGGAAAGCCACGCCGAGATCAATGCGCTGTTCGGTGAACTGGTCGATCAGCGCCCTGCCGATGCGGTGCTGGCGTTTGTTAACGGTGAAATTCAGCGTGAACTCGGCGGCAACAGCCGTTTTGATCTGCTTGAGGTGCCGCTGGTGGTCAGCATGGCTCAGTTGCACGGTGAGTTTATGCAGCATCGCATGGCGATCATTCCGGCGCTGCGCTCTATGTGTGAAGTGGTGTCACTCTACCAGTGTGACGTCCTGTTGCTGACCGGACGTCCTTCGCGCTTCCCCGGCATTCAGGCGCTGGTACGTCATCTGCAGCCGCTGCCGGGCAGCCGTATTTTATCGCTTGAGGGCTATCACACCAGCGACTGGTATCCGTTTAATAAACATGGTCGCATTGATAACCCCAAATCGACCGCCGCGGTCGGCGCAATGCTGTGCCTGCTGGCGCTGGATTTGCGCCTGAGCAGCTTTTGGTTCCGTGCAGGCGACTTTGAGCCTTATTCAACCATTCGTTATCTCGGTATGCTGGACGAAAATCAGGCGCTGACGGACGAAAACCTGTGCTACAGCGAAATCGACCTCGACGATCAGCAGTTTTCGCTGGATCGCAAAACCAGCTTTCGTATTCGCGGCAACGTGTGCCTGGGATTCCGCCAGTTAGATAATGAGCGCTGGCCTGCCTCGCCCCTCTACAGCCTGACGCTCAATGATGCGGCGCTGGCGCGTAAGGTTGCGGGGGAAAGTGTCCTGCGCGTCAAGCTCGCCGTGAAGGCCGGTCCGGGTGCGCCCGGCCCTGAAAATCTGGTGTTAAGCGAGGCTAAACTGGATGATGGCACGCGTGTTCCGCTTGAACATCTGAGCCTCAAACTCAATACTCTCTCCGCCACGGGCAATGCCAATGCGCAATACTGGATTGACAGCGGGAGTGTGTGTAAACGATGAGATCGGTAAAACCCCGCCAGCCGCAGACGCTGGCAAAACGCCTGAGTTTATTGCAGGACGCCCTGAACGGCAGCCTGGCCTGGATTGAGAATACCCGCGAGCAGTCGCCCCGCCTGGCTCTGGAAGCCGAAACCCTGACCCTGCAGCTAAGGCAGGCTCGTGTACAGGCCCAGGCCCTGGCGCAGCAGGTTGCGCGCCCGGTGACGCTGGCGCTGTTTGGCCAGTCCCAGGCGGGTAAAGCCTGGCTGTTGACGGAAATGGTGGCCGATGCACAGGGCCAGTTGATCACCGCGTTAAGTGATAAACCGGTGAATTATTTTCAGAATGTGAATCCCGGCAATCTCGACTTCGCCACCGCAACGCGTTTTACCCACCAGCGGGAACCCCTCTCTTCAGAGTGGCCCGTTGAGCTGACGCTGCTAAGCGAGGCCGACGTGCTGCGCCTGGCCATCTCCTGTGGTGGCGGTGTCACCCAGCCCGACACCGCAAAAATTGACAGCGTGTTGCAACGCCTGCAACGCCATCGCTTAACCACGCCGCTGCCGGGTCTGGAGAGCGACGCGCTGGTCACGCTCTGGTCCTGGTGCCGCCGTCATCACCTGTATGATGCACAGCTTGATCGCCACTTCTGGCCACAGGCTGTTGAACTGGCACCCTGGCTGAGCGTTGACGACCGCGTGCAGCTGTTTTCACTGCTGTGGCCAGCCGAGCCCGCCCTGAATGAGCTGGTGCGGAGTTTACTGCATCTGCGCCATCAGCTTCGTAACAGCACCCGGGTACTGGCTCCGCTTAGCCTGCTGACGGATAACGCCCTGTTGCCCGCGGAGCAGCTGATTGTTCCCGCCAGCGAGCAGGATCAGTCGCTGCCAATCGAGGTTTGCCCGTTAAACGGTAACCGTCTGGGTAAACCGCAGAACGTGGCGTTGGGATTACTTGCCCTGCTCACGCTTGAGGTCACTATTCCCCTTAGCTCCACCCCGCGCACCGCGCTCTATGATGACGCAGACATGCTGGAGCTGCCCGCACCGGGTACGCCCAGCGATCCGGCCCTGCGTGAAGAGCGCCAGCGCCTGCAGCAGCAGGATGCACTACGCGCACGCCTGCTGGAGCACAAACGTACACTGATACCGGGCATTTATGCCGCCCGCCAGAGTATCGATTTGCTGTTAATCTGCACCGCCGCCAGCCAGCGTCAGGATGTTGACGTCGCCAGTCAGGCGTTACGGGAATGGCAGCGTCACCAGCCAGTCAATGAGGCGGGCGAGAAACCCCGTCTTATTTGGGCTATTACCCCTTACGATGCGCGGCATCAGCAGATCAACGTCGACGAGGCAGTGCAGCGTCAGGTGGGGCAGCCGGGTCAGCAATGGGGTTCCATGCTGGCACTGGATCGCGCAGGCGTGGACCGGATGTCTGACTGGCTACAGGAAGAAATGCAGCCTGAAGCCCGTCGCGATATGCTGATCGCACAACTGGCACAAATTCAGCACACCGTTGTCGAGCGTCGGCTTCAGCCCTGGACGGAAGCGGGTGCATCGCCCGACCAGGCGGCACGCAAGCAAAGCATCGCCGATACACTGCTGAAGTGTTTACAACACCGCACCGGTTTACATGGCGAACTGCTTGAGCGCTTACAGCCCTCCCGCGAGGCCCTGCGTCAGCTCTGGCTCAACCAGTCCACCTCATCCGTTCCGGCGGCGACGTCCAGCATTCAGGCCCCGGAAAATCAGTTTGGTATTGGCTTTGAATTTGATTTGTTCAGCGATAACGAAGTTGAACAGCCCGCCCCGAAGCAGACCAGCTTCGGTCAGGGCTCGGCACAGTTCCCGCGTCAGGTGTTTAGCCTGTGGCTTAACCACCTGCGTCAGCTACCGGAAAATCAGAGCCTGCTGGCTTTACTGAATATTGATAAAGCCACGATGGAGTGGTTGATCGAAGAGTTGATCACGGCCAGCTTTCGTACCGGTATTCTGCAGTCCCTGCAGCAGGCGCTGCATGAACCCGATGCGCAGAGCATGACGCATGAATCACGTGCTGACCGTCAGGTCACGCGCGCGATGACGGTGCTGGGGGATTTTGTGGCCTGGCTGGGCTTCCTGCAGCGTCCGGAATCGGAACGTCCTGGCAGCCGGGTCAATCGCGGGCAGCCTGTTTTCTCGCGCCCGCCGGCACCCAGCGTTAATTTCAGTGCAGGACAGCGCCTGACGAAGCTTTCCGCCGCGCCAGCAAACCATACGGCCTACTATATTTACGACTGGCTGGTGGGGCTTAACACCGTGATTATCGAAAACAATGGCTATACCGGTGGGGGCGACCTGCCGGTTGCAGCGCGAGAGTCACTTACAGCCCTGCTTAAGCCACTGCGCCACTAACCGTAAATCAGGCGCAGCTCGACCGCCAGCGACTGCGCCGCCTCTTCCAGCAACGCCACTACGGGGGCCAGTTCCTCATTGCACCGTTCTGCATGCAGCAGATGAATCGTGGCGGGCAACGCCATTCCTCCGGTCAGCCAGTCCCATAGCGCATCCAGATTATTGCCAAATCCGGCAGGACAATCGCTCTGCGCCGCAAACGCATGATAGAAAGCCTCGCGATCGATGAGCTGGCGCAGATCAAAGCTTAAGGTCAGCATGGTTACTGAACCGGCTTAAAGGTGCGATAGTGGTCGGTCGAGAGGAAAACCAGACCATCAGAGGAGTAGACCAGCCTGTCAGCCTCACGGTGGCCGCAGCGGTAGTTCACATCCGCCTCGAACCACTGGCGATCGGCGCGTTCAGGCAATTTTCGTTCCCGGTTGGAAAAGCGATCGCCGCCGATGGCCCGCCCCGGCAACACCTCACACAAGTCCCCTTTCGCTGGATTCCAGCCAAGGCGACGCGCCTGCTTTTTGGTAATGTAGTAATCGGGCAATTGCTGATGCTGCAGCACCCAACGGGCGACCGTTCGCACATCCGTTAAGGCAGCGATATCCGAGGCCGACGTTTTGGCTGGTGCAGACGTCAGATAAGGTCTTAACCCCACCCAACAGAGAACAAGGATCAGAACCAGTCCAACCCACAGTTTTTTTGACATGATGGCATCCCTTTAAACAGGATGCAGATGATAACAGCTTTAGCGGGCGATAAAAAAGCGCGGGCCAGATTGCCTGGCCCTGGCGGGATACTGCTTTTACTGCATGGCTGACTGCGAAGGCACAGTGTGACGGCGCCATGCACCCGGGGCTACACCGTACTGACGCTTAAAGCTGCGGTTAAAAGACTGTTGCGAGTCAAATCCCAGCGATATCGCTACATTCAGGATAGGCTCGTTGGTGCTGGTCAAACGGTCGGCCGATTTTTTCAACTTCTTCATGCGAATGTATTCACCCAGTGGATAGCCGGTGTGCTCTTTAAACATCCGTTGCAGGTGCCATTTTGAATAGCCAGCGCGCTCAGAAACGGTATCGAGATCGAGACGTGCTTCGATATTGTTATCGATCCAGCTAATCAGGTCGTGAATAAAAGCGTTACTCATCATGTTTATTCTCCCGTCGCGGCGCGAACAGTATTAGTATCAGTTGCAGTTACACTTAAAGCGTGGCTGACAATGCCATTTAATGCAAGTTTAATTAATACATTAAATGCCGCACTTTTTATGGGGCTTATTTTTGGCTGCTGTCATGCACCGATCGCGGCGTTGAAAACCGCACATAAAGTGTATCAGTAATTCTTGCAGTTCTTAGTCGCACAAGCCTACACTCCTCGCGATAAATTGCAACCATAGAAGTTGCAAATATTGGCCTTCGGGCCTTATTTCACTGTCATCGCGGGATCACAAAAATGATTACTCACTGGGTTCGTCAGGGATCTTCCCTGCTGGGAATGGGGCTGCTGGTTAGTCTGCTAAGCGGTTGTGACACGGGCCAGGCTAAAAATGCCCCGCCGCCGCCGCCCGACGTCAGCGTTGCGGATGTGTTGGTGAAGCCTGTCAGTCAATGGGACAGCTTCAACGGGCGCGTTGAAGCCGTAGAAAGCGTGCAGCTCCGGCCTCGCGTTTCGGGTTATATCGACAGCGTTAATTATCATGAAGGCGACGAGGTCAGGAAAGGTCAGGTCCTGTTTACCATCGACGATCGCAGCTACCGTGCCGCACTGGAACAGGCAAAAGCGACGCTGGCCCGCGCGCGCAGTCAGGCCAGCCTGACACGCAGCGAATCGGCACGCACCGAGAAGCTGGTGGGTACACAGGCGGTGTCACGCGAGATGTGGGAACAGCGACGTTCAACAGCCAGTCAGGCTCAGGCTGATGTGCAGGCCGCCGAATCCTCTGTCGACATGGCTCAACTCAATCTGGATTTTACCCGCGTCACCGCGCCGATCGACGGACGGGCCAGCCGGGCCATGATTACTGCCGGTAATCTTGTCACCGCTGGCGACAGCGCCAGCGTACTGACCACATTGGTTTCGCAGGACAAGATGTTCGTCTATTTCGACGTCGATGAGACCACCTTCCTGCACTATCAGGCAATGGCACGTCAGGGACAACAGCGGCATGCCCTGCCCGTTGAAATCGGCCTGGCCGGCGAACAGGGTTATCCACATCGCGGCAACGTCGATTTTCTTGATAACCAACTTAATGCCAGCACCGGTACGATCCGCATGCGCGCCCTTCTGGACAACCGCCAGCGCACCTATACGCCCGGCCTGTTTGCCCGCGTTCGCCTTCCCGGTAGCGCGCAGTTTAATGCCGTGTTAATCGACGACAAAGCCGTGCTGACCGATCAGGACCGCAAGTATGTCTATGTGGTCGATGCACAGGGTAAAGCCCAACGTCGTGATGTTCATCCCGGCGCGATGGCGGACGGATTACGCATCGTTACCACCGGTTTACAGGCGGGCGATCGGGTTATCGTTGCCGGCCTGCAAAAAGTGTTTATGCCTGGTATGCCGGTAACGGCAAAAACCGTCGATATGGCCGCGACTGCCGCGCGATAACCTGAGGTTGTTATGGATTTTTCCCGCTTTTTTATTGATCGGCCGATCTTTGCCGCCGTGCTGTCCGTCTTGATTTTTATGACCGGACTGATCGCCATCCCGCTGCTGCCCATCAGTGAGTATCCGGACGTGGTGCCGCCCAGCGTGCAGGTGCGTGCCGAATATCCCGGCGCTAACCCGAAAGCCATCGCCGACTCCGTGGCAACGCCGCTGGAAGAGGCGATTAACGGCGTTGAAAACATGATGTACATGAAGTCCGTGGCCGGTTCTGACGGTGTGCTGGTGACCACCGTGACCTTCCGCCCGGGTACCGATCCGGATCAGGCCCAGGTTCAGGTGCAAAACCGCGTAGCCCAGGCCGAGGCGCGGTTGCCGGAGGACGTGCGCCGTCTCGGCATCACGACGCAAAAAATGTCGCCGACCCTGACCTTAGTGGTGCATCTGTTTTCCCCTAATAACACCTACGATTCGCTCTATCTGCGTAACTACGCCACGTTGAAAGTCAAAGATGAGCTGGCCCGTCTGCCGGGCGTGGGGCAAATCCAGATTTTTGGCGCGGGTGAATACGCGATGCGCGTCTGGCTCGATCCCAACAAAGTGGCGGCGCGCGGCTTAACCGCCTCGGACGTTGTGAAAGCGATGCAGGAGCAGAACGTACAGGTTTCTGCGGGGCAACTTGGGGCGGAACCGTTAAAAAAACAGAGCGATTTTCTGCTGTCCATTAATATGCAAGGACGGCTGGAAAACGAGCAGCAGTTTGGCGATATCATTCTGAAAACGTCAGAGGACGGCTCACTGGTCCGGCTGCGTGACGTGGCGCGCATTGAAATGGGTTCAGGCAGCTATGCCCTGCGTTCGCAGCTCAATAACAAAGACGCCGTCGGTATTGGTATTTTCCAGGCACCGGGCGCCAATGCTATCGATCTGTCAAACGCGGTGCGTGCCAAAATGGATGAACTGGCCACCCGTTTCCCCAACGATGTGAAGTGGGCTGCGCCTTACGATCCCACCGTGTTTGTTCGCGACTCCATTAAGGCTGTGGTGCAAACCCTGCTGGAAGCGGTGTTTTTAGTGGTGCTGGTGGTGATTCTGTTCCTGCAAACCTGGCGCGCTTCCATTATTCCCCTGCTGGCGGTTCCGGTATCCGTAGTCGGCACCTTTAGCGTGCTGTATCTGCTTGGGTTCTCGCTCAACACGCTAAGCCTGTTCGGACTGGTGCTGGCCATCGGTATCGTGGTGGACGATGCCATCGTGGTGGTGGAAAACGTTGAACGCAATATTGAGATGGGACTGTCACCCAAAGCCGCTGCCCATCAGGCGATGCGTGAGGTATCCGGCCCGATCATTGCCATCGCCCTCGTGCTGTGTGCGGTGTTCGTGCCCATGGCGTTTCTGTCGGGCGTGACCGGCCAGTTTTACAAACAGTTCGCCACCACGATTGCGATTTCAACCGTGATCTCCGCCATCAACTCACTGACCCTGTCTCCCGCACTGGCCGCGATGTTACTGAAGGATCATCAGGCCCCCAAAGATATGCCGACGCGCCTGATCGACAGGCTGTTTGGCTGGATTTTCCGCCCGTTTAACCGCTTCTTTCAGCGTAGCGCGCACGGCTATGAATCGATGGTGGGGAAAACCCTGCGTCGTCGCGGCGCGGTGTTTGGTGTTTACCTGGTGTTACTGGCTGGCGCGGGCTGGATGTTTCATGCGGTGCCGGGCGGGTTTATTCCCACTCAGGACAAGCTTTACCTGATCGGCGGCGTCAAAATGCCGGAAGGCTCGTCGCTGGCGCGCACCGATGAAGTGATTCGTCAGATGAGCGAAATCGGCCTGCAAACGGAAGGCGTGGCCTATGCGGTGGCCTTCCCCGGCCTGAACGCGTTGCAGTTTACTAATACGCCGAACAGCGGCACGGTCTTTTTTGGCCTGAAGCCGTTCAGCGAACGTAAACAAACGGCGGCGCAGATAAACGCGGAGATCAATGCGAAAATTTCCCGCATTCAACAGGGATTTGGCTTTTCAATTATGCCACCGCCTATCCTGGGGCTAGGCCAGGGTTCGGGCTATTCCCTTTACGTTCAGGATCGGGCCGGACTGGGCTATGGCGCACTGCAGACCGCGATTAACACCCTCTCGGGCGCGGTTATGCAGACGCCGGGCATGCACTTCCCGATCTCCTCTTATCAGGCCAACGTGCCACAGCTGGAGGTGCAGGTTGACCGCGATAAGGCGAAAGCACAGGGCGTAGCGTTAACCGATCTGTTCAGTACGCTACAAACTTATCTGGGTTCATCCTACGTTAATGACTTTAACCGTTTTGGGCGCACCTGGCGCGTCATGGCGCAGGCCGACGGGGAATTCCGCGACAGCGTTGAGGACATCGCGAACCTGCGTACCCGTAACGACCGCGGTGAGATGGTGCCGATTGGCAGCATGGTGCACATCACCACGGCCTACGGCCCCGATCCGGTGATTCGTTATAACGGCTATCCGGCGGCTGACTTGATCGGCGATGCCGATCCACGCGTGCTCTCATCGGCCCAGGCGATGCGTCAACTTGAAACGATGTCGGGTCAGTTGCTGCCGAACGGCATGAATATCGAATGGACCGATCTCAGCTATCAGCAGGCGACGCAGGGTAATACGGCCCTGATTGTTTTCCCTGTTGCTGTCCTGTTGGCGTTTTTAGTGCTGGCTGCACTGTATGAGAGCTGGACGCTGCCGCTTGCGGTGATCCTGATTGTGCCGGTGACCATGCTGTCTGCCCTTGTGGGCGTCTGGTTAACCGGTGGGGATAACAACGTATTCGTGCAGGTTGGACTGGTCGTGCTGATGGGGCTGGCCTGTAAGAACGCCATTCTGATTGTGGAGTTCGCCCGCGAACTGGAGATTCAGGGCAAAGGCATTACAGAAGCGGCGCTGGAAGCCTGCCGTCTGCGCCTGCGTCCTATCGTAATGACCTCTATCGCCTTTATTGCCGGCACGATCCCCCTGATTCTGGGTGAAGGTGCGGGTGCTGAAGTGCGTGGCGTTACCGGCGTTACCGTGTTCTCCGGTATGTTAGGCGTTACGCTGTTTGGCCTGTTCCTGACGCCGGTGTTCTACGTGACGCTGCGCAAGCTGGTGACGCGTAAAGCCGCTGAGCAGCGCTTACAGAACGCGCCATAACGGAGTCGACAGCGGGCGATGAAAAACCGCCTGCTGTCATCCCTCCGGCTTCATGCTTTCCCACCTGCTTAGCGCACTGCTTTTGCTTTTAAAAATAAAACCCTGTTAATGGGCGAGGCAGAATTTCGCCGTCGCATGCATGACATAGTTATGGCTGATAATGTGACGGACGCGATATCCCGCATGATTGATAATCTGTCGCCCGCTCCTGTGACCTTCAAAAGCAAAAAGCAAAAGGAAATGTTCAGAATGCCGTTTCGTTTTCAGCGCAATATGATGATTCTGTGCCTGCTTGTGATTTCACTTCCTTCCATTAGCTTGCCCCTTTCGCCATACCAGCAATTTGATGGACTGATAAGAGCGCCCCTTACCTTTGAGGTGACGCTGAGCAATGGCCAGTTCGCTGAGCTTGATGCCTTTGTCACCCGACCCAGCGGAACCGGTGCCGCACCGCTGGTCTTGATAACTAACGGGACTGAAGGCTCCCGGGCCTTTGATCGCGGCATCATGAATCCAAACCGTATGTCAGGCACGGCTCTGGCGTTTGCACGCCACGGCTATGCTGCAGTGGTGGTGTTACGCGAAGGCTATGGCCACTCAAGCGGAAACGCAGAATATGCGGGCGGTTCATGTGAACAGCCGCGCCATCAGCTGGCCGGGCAGCGAGATCGTATGGATCTGCTGGCCGCGCTGGCTATACTGCAAAGACAGCCCTGGGCATCGCGGGAAAACGCGATTCTGGCTGGCATGTCTTCCGGCGGCTTTGCCGTTCTGGCAACCAGCGCGGCGAATCCGCCTGGCGTTAGCGCGGTCATTAATTTTGACGGCGGCCGGGGCGCGAATAAAGATAAATCGCTTTGTGATGGACCGGGTCTGCTTACCGAATTCGAACGCTACGGTGCAACGGCACGTCTCCCCTCGCTCTGGCTCTACTCTGCCAACGATCAGGATTTCTCGCCTGACATGGGAAGAACGTTTTATGACGCCTATCGACGTCAGGGCGGCAGCGCTGAATTTCGTGAAATGCCCCCCCTTTGGTAAGAATGGGCATGTTTTCATGGATAGTGCGCCTGAAGCATTTTGGTGGCAGACGGTTTCCGCGTTTCTACAGGCGCATCATCTGCCTTACCAAGAGGTTGTCTCTCTTCCCGACACCACCTTGCCCGTGCCTGCGGCGTTAAATAAAGCCGGGGCGGAGGCGTTTAAACATTACACCTCGTCCCGTCTGTATGAAAAAGCCTTCGCGATCGGTCCGGAAGGCGCATGGGGAAGCGCCTATTGGGCCAGAACCGGCGACGATGCGGCCAGCATCGCCCTTGAATATTGCAATACCTTTAACCGTGGTGATAAAGGCAGTTGCAGGCTGTATGCCATCGGTGATGCGGTTGTTTTACGCTAAGCCTGCACGCTAAAAAAATGATGGGCCGGGCAGAAAGGACAGTGCCCTGTAACAGGGGGATAATCATGGTGACGGGCAAAATGTGACGCGCGGCAAAGCGCTGTTTCCTTGAGGGACAATCAACACATAAAAAAAGCCGCATCAGCGGCTTTTTTTGCACTCGCTTTCAGGCTCTGCCACATCCGGTTCCGGTACGGCTGTGCAGTTGCTGGTATCGTGGGTTTTCAGCTCATTTAAGGCATCGGCCACCGTGCGTTTGGCCAGGACCGCGAGTGAGGCCTGCTCGGCTTCTTCTGCGATGGATTTAAAATACCAGCACAGGTTGGCGCTGACCAGGCAACGCGGCGCGACGTCCGGGCGCGCAGCCCAGAGTTTTTTATCATCAGTGACGGAAACATAAATATCACGCAGGGTGATGTCTGCCGCCGGTCGGCCAAGATGAATGGAGCCGGTGCGTCCCAGCGTAGACACAATAATGCCGTCACGCGTTAATGGCACCATCAACTTGCGGATAAAACTCGGGTTTGCTTCAAGCCCGTAAGCGAGAATCGCGCTGGTAGAGCGTTTTCCCATTTGCTCCGCCATCGCCACGCTCAGAACCATTTGCAAAGCTGTCGGGAAGCGATAATCAAGCATCTTTGTATCCTGAATTGCGGTGCGTTTTTGTTGTTGTATTGCCGCATGAGTGAACAATGAATCAGCTGTAAATATAACAAAGGCGGTGGGTTTTTAGAAGCAAGAGGCCCGCGACAAGGCACATATTCACCACACTGAAGCCGTCAACAGCACAAGGTGCTTACCGCCATTCTGCTTGCCGATTCGCTTAAGGCGCTGCGTTGACCTGTGCGGGAAGCCGTTTTTTTAACGCCACCACCAGCAGCAGGTTCAGCACGGCGAGCGTGCAAAGCAGCCATAAGGTGGCGTCTGCGCCCAGGGTGGCAAACACATAGCCAAATACCAGCGGCGTTATTGCCTGGCCCATTAGCGCCGGGCGCGCCATTCTGCCTGCGAGCACGGCATAGGCTTCCGGTTTGACCATCACCAATGGCAACGTGCCCCGCACAATCGCACGCAGGCCGTTGCCTGCACCGTAAAGGATCATGCTGAAGAACGCCGTTTGAGGAAACAGCGCCAGCAGCACCAGGCCCAACGCGACGAATCCAACAGAAAAAAACGTGGTCCAGATGGGGTGATTCCCTTTGAAAACCATATCGATAATCCGCGAAGCCACCTGGCACGGCCCCAGTATGGTGCTGATCGCCAGCGCCGAGGCCAGGCTGTAACCGCTCGCTTCCAGCAGGGTAATAAGCTGCACGGAGATGGCCGTCATGATGACCGATGCCAGGGTGAAAATGGCACACAGCAGGCGAAACAGTACCACAGGCAAATCGGCCTCAGCGGGAGGCAGGCTTTGACGTTTAACCGCTACGGGCAGACTGCTCTGCGGCAGTGCAAAGAGATAAACGGGCAGAACGCAAACCAGTAACAGTCCGGCGATGGCAAAACAGGCGCCGCGCCAGTCAAGCCAGTGGATCAGCAGTGCCGTTCCCGGCCAGACCAGGCTGGTGCAGAAACCGGAAATAAGCGTTATGCCGGTTATCGCGCTGCGCGCATGTCCGCCATAGCGAGTGCCCAGGGTGGCAAAGAGCGCATCGTACAGCCCCATCGCCATGCCCACGCCAATGATGACCCAGGCCAATAAAAACACAGGTAAATGATGGCTGAACCCCATGAGGATCAACCCTGCCGCCATCACAAAGCCATTTAACGCCAGCATCAAACGCCCGCCGGTCCGGGCAATCATGTGCCCACAGCGCGGAGCCAGTAGCCCGGAAACCAGAATGCCTAACGAGAGCCCACCATAAACCCACTGTTGCGACCAACCGGTCTCCGCCACGATGGGCGCGGCCATCACCGCCATCAGATAAAAGGATCCGCCCCAGGAGAGGATCTGAACCAGCCCCATAAGGACAATGCTGAATGAACCGGGCTTTTTGATTACGTCCATGTCGGGAATCCGTTAGCGAGCGAAGCGTTTTTATAACATGTTAATGCAATGGAAAAAACGGGGGCCACTTTTTCCTGCCTGCGCCGAATGGCGGCACGGTTTTAACAACATGACTAATAGTATGTTGTAACTACAGTCGCTATTGCAGCGCCTTGCGACTTCTGCCACATTGAGCATGTTGTAACTATGGAGAACAGAATGGCGCGCTACGATTTAGTGACTGACATGCAGCAATGCGTAAAAGATCTTGAGCAGGCGTTAGGTGCCTTGCGGCAGCAGATTGAGTCGCTACCGCTATTGATTGCCCGGGTCTTTCGTTTACCGCCCGTCGAAAAAGGTCATGAGCACGATCCTGTGACGCAACTTGCCGTTGAGCAGCTGCTTGGCATTCAGGCGCGAGACATGGCCATGAATCACTACTGCCGGCTGTTTATGCAACATCAGTCGGAAAAGCTCAGTACTAAAGCCGCCGTGCGCTTGCCAGGTGCGCTTTGTATTGCGTGCAGCGAACAGGAAGAAACGGAGCTCACTGAGCGCATCGCGGGAATCAATCACCTTAAAGCCCGGCTGGAGCACCTGATTACGGTGGAGTCCGGCCTGCCCTCTGAAGCCCGCTTTGAGTTTGTCCATCAGCATTTACGAGGGCTAATCACCCTGAATGCCTACCGGACCATCACCGCGATCCCGGCACCGGAAAGTGTACGTTTTGGCTGGGCCAATAAGCAGGTGATTAAAAACGTGAAACGGGAAGAGATCGTTGCCCAACTGGAAAGAAGCCTGAAAGCGGGCCGCGCCCAGGCGCCCTGGACACGAGAACAGTGGGCAGAAAAGGTTCAACAGGAGCTGGCAGATGTCCGCGCCCTGCCCGCCTCAGCACGTCTTAAGATTAAACGCCCGGTGAAAGTGCAGCCTATTGCGCGCATCTGGCGCGCAGAAGAGAAAAAGCAAACCCAGCTGGCCTGCCCGTCACCGATTCTGGTGCTGTGCCGCGACCGCAGCCAGGTGCCGCAGTTGGGTGAGCTGCTGAATTATGATGCCGACAATATTACGCATCGCTATAAGCCAGCCGCCGAACCGCTGTCTTTGCTGATCCCCCGGCTGCACTTATGGGTTGATTGTCTGGTGTGATATCAGGGCCGTGAAGGCCCTGACGTGCCTGATTCACTGCTTCATGCTGCCAACCATCTCTTCCGGGCGAACCCAGGCATCAAACTCGTCTTCAGTCAGATAACCCAGTTTCAGCGCCGAGGCTTTAAGCGTTAAGCCTTGCTTGTGAGCCTGCTTGGCAATTTCCGCCGCTTTGTCATAACCGATGTGGGTATTTAACGCGGTAACCAGCATGAGCGATTCGTTGAGTAACTGTTCAATTCGCTCACGCACCGGCTCAATACCGGTCGCGCAGTGGTGGTTAAAGCTGTCCATGCCGTCGGCCAGTAAACGAACCGATTGCAGGAAGTTATGAATAATCATCGGACGATAAACGTTCAGCTCGAAGTTGCCTGACGCACCGCCCATGTTAATCGCTACATCATTTCCCATCACCTGGCAGCACAACATTGTCAGGGCTTCACACTGGGTTGGATTCACTTTGCCCGGCATAATGGAGCTGCCCGGTTCATTTTCCGGAATAGCGATTTCACCGATACCACAACGTGGGCCCGATGACAGCCAGCGCACGTCGTTGGCAATCTTCATCAACGACGCCGCCAGCCCTTTAAGTGCGCCGTGCGCATGCACCAGCGCATCGCAGGTTGCCAGCGCTTCAAATTTATTGGGCGCGGTCACGAAGGGTTGTCCGGTCAGGTCAGCCAGTGCTTTAGCCACGCGAACGGCATATTCAGGATGCGTATTCAACCCGGTTCCTACCGCCGTTCCACCCAGCGCCAGTTCTCCAAGGTGCGGAATGCTCTGTTCGATGTGCCTGAGGTTATGCTCAAGCATGGCAACCCAGCCCGAAATTTCCTGGCCCAGTGTTAACGGCGTGGCGTCCTGGAGATGGGTACGGCCAATTTTAACGATGTCTTTAAACGCCTCAGATTTGGCGCTCAGCGTTTGTTTAAGCACGTTCAGCTGTGGGATCAGATGTTCACGCACCGCAATGACGGCCGCCACGTGCATGGCGGTGGGAAACACATCATTCGAACTCTGGCTCTTGTTGACATCGTCGTTAGGATGCACGAGGCGCGCCATACCGCGCGCTCCGCCGAGCAGCTCACTGGCCCGGTTAGCCAACACTTCATTCATGTTCATGTTGGTCTGGGTACCTGAACCGGTCTGCCAGATTGCCAGGGGGAATTCGTCACTGTGCTTGTCCGCTAACACCTCATCGGCGGCGTTCACGATCGCTTCCGCCCGCTCGGCCGGTAATAAGCCCAGATCCCGGTTAACGCTCGCGGCGGCGCGCTTGGTCATTGCCAGCGCATGAACCAGCGCGACAGGCATTTTTTCTGTCGAGATGCGGAAGTGCTCCAGTGAGCGCTGTGTCTGAGCGCCCCAAAGTTTCTCAGCCGGTACATCAATTGGCCCCATTGAATCTTTTTCAACGCGATTGGCTGCCATGATTCTCTCCTTAGCACAGTTTTAGATAAGACTTAGCGTCATCGGTTGTCGATTAGCCCCTGTCTGACGCGGTTAAACTTACACAATTTTTTAACATCCTCCGAGCTTAGCATCCTTCTTGCGCGGGATATGTATTTTCCATGGCGGTTTCTGGTTTAATAAGCGCAGTCTTTTTCCGCCAGTAAGGCAATTAAAAAAATGAAAAAAATGATTAACTCCCTGCAAAATTATGCATGGGGCAGTAAAACCGCTTTAACCTCGCTGTATGGCATAGCCAATCCAAAGCAGTTACCGATGGCTGAATTGTGGATGGGTGCGCACCCTAAAAGCCCATCGACTGTGGAAGAACATGGCAAGCCCCGTTCGTTACGTGATGTGATTGCGGCCAATCCACAGCAGATGCTGGGCGATGCCGTTGCTAAGCGCTTTGGCGAGCTGCCTTTTTTGTTTAAAGTGCTGTGTGCCGATCAGCCGCTGTCCATTCAGGTGCATCCCAGCAAACGCGCCGCCGAAGAGGGGTTTGCGCGTGAAAATGCCGCGTCAGTCCCTCTCAATTCCGCAGAACGCAATTATAAAGACGCTAATCACAAGCCCGAACTGGTCTATGCGCTGACGCCCTTCAAAGCCATCAACGGCTTTCGCGAACTGAACGAAATGGTTTCGCTGCTGGAGCCGGTTGCCGAGGCACACCCGCAGATCGCCCAGTTCCTGCGCCAGCCCACTTTGGCGAATCTTGCCCAGCTGTTTTCCACCCTGCTTTCCCTTGAGGATGATGAAAAAACGCAGGCGTTGCGCGTACTGATGACCGCCGCACAGCAGCATCATGGCGAGCCATGGCAGACTATCAACGACATTGCGGAAGTGTATCCGCAAGACAGCGGCCTGTTTTCACCGCTGCTGCTTAACGTGATCACGCTGCAACCCGGCGAAGCCATGTTCCTGTTTGCCGAAACACCGCACGCCTACCTGCACGGCGTCGCGCTGGAAGTCATGGCCAACTCTGATAACGTGTTACGCGCGGGCCTGACGCCGAAATATATCGATATCCCAGAATTGATGGCCAACCTTGCATTTAAAGAAAAGCCGGCCAGTCAACTGCTCACGCAACCCGCGCAGCACGAAAACAGCCTGAATTTCCCCGTACCCGTGGAGGATTTTTCGTTCTCTATTCATGCGCTTACTGATAAGCCGCTTTCTGTCCATCAGGACAGCGCTGCGTTGCTGTTTTGCGTTGAAGGCGAGGCGACGCTCGTCTGTGGTCAGCAGCAGCTGGTGCTCAAACCTGGCGAATCCTGTTTCGTGGCAGCCAGCGATCCGTCTCTGACCATTGCAGGTCACGGCCGTGTTGCACGCGTATTTAATGAGTTAAGCTGAGACGGCTGACGTCACCGCGCTTAACTGCTATTATTTCAATCTATTAGCTAAAAATGCCTGTGGGCGCTTTTTCATCCGCCGTTTGGCGCGGTCTGTCAGGCGGGTGAAATCAAGGATAAGGACGATTCAGCAATGAAAAAGACTCAAGTTGCCGTTGGTGTGGTAGTTGCTCTGGGCGTAGTCTGGACAGGTGCGGCATGGTTTACCGGCAAAAAGCTGGAAAGCAATATGGATCAGATGATCCAGAACGCCAATGCCCAGTTGACGGCGATGGCCCCGAACAGTCGTCTTAAAGTGAGCTATCAGGATTATCAACGCGGCATTTTCAGCAGTAAAATGAATGTGGTTATCCAGGCGAGCTCGCAGACGGAGGACAACCCGCTGCTAAAACCCGGCCAGAGCATCATTCTGAATGAACAGATCGATCACGGTCCTTTCCCGTTTGCCCAGCTGAAAAAATTCAACCTCATTCCCAGCATGGCCTCTGTTCACACCACGCTGGCAAACACCGATGCGGTAAAAAAACTGTTTGAGCTGACCAACAACCAGTCGTTTATCAATGCTGAAACGCGCGTGGGATACAGTGGAAGCACCGATACCGCGGTAAATATTCTGCCCATCGATTATCAAAATGCACAAACGGCGCAGCGCGCGGCCACCAGCGGCGGCACGGTGAATATCAGCGCAGATAACAAAGGCGATAAAGTTTCGCTGGACAGCGACATCGACAGTATTGCGATCACCAGCAAAAACCAGGTCGATCAGCCGGTCATGTTTACGTTAAACGGACTGAAGCTTAAAGCCGATACGCACCTGACCAGCGAAGGCGTTCGCATTGGCGATCAGTCAATCAGCGTGGATAAACTGGCTGCCGCCGTTAACGGACAGGACGCGGTGATCCTGAATAAGATGGTCGGTGATTCTGCTTTTGATAATAAAGCGGGCAAAATCAGTGGCGACATCAACTATAAAATTGATGGCGTGGAAGTGCAGAAACAAAATCTGGGCCAGTTCGCATTAAAAATGAAGCTGTCTCAGTTCGATGCGCAAAGCGTAAAAACCTTCTCTGACAACTACAACGCACAGCTGACCACGCTGATGAATCAGCCGGGCGTGGAAGATGATCCGGTTCGTTTCCAGAACGGTGTTCGTGCCATTCTGCTGAATAATCTGCCTACCCTGTTAAAAGGTGCGCCTACCGTTAGCGTTGCACCGCTGAGCTGGAAGAACGATAAAGGCGAAAGCACCTTTAATCTGAACGTTAATTTTAACGATCCGTCGACGGTAACGGGCGAGCCGCAGACGCTGGCCGCATCGGTTGATCGCGTGCTGAAAACGCTGGATTTAAAACTCTCTGTGAATATGCCAATGGCAACCGAAACCATGCGCCATATTGGCCTGGCTGAGGGCTATCAGGCGGACGACGCGCAGAAGCTGGCGGATCAGCAGGTCAAAGGCCTGGCAGCGATGGGACAGATGTTCCGTCTGACACAAACCCAGGACAACAATATCGTCACCAGCCTGCAGTATGCTAACGGCCAGGTAAATATGAACGGCGACAAAATGACGCTGGAACAGTTTATGTCTCGTTACATGCTGGGCGTGCCAACCAACGAAGGCATGCCAGAATAAGCGTTATCTTCTGGAATCAGGCGGCCTTTGGCCGCCTTTTTTATGCCAATGCCTGGCGGGTGTGCCGCTGCTGGTAAATTCATTCAGTGCCCATCACGCAACTTTGCGCAATTTATCAGCACCTGACTCACTTGTTGCGCAAATTGCTGGCGTTGTTGCGCAAGATATTTTTATAATCCTCTGCACTTTACAGATACCCGGACGAGTGCACTCCATGATTGATTCAAAACTTCCGCTTACCGACATTCATCGCCACCTTGATGGCAACATCCGTGCACAAACCATTCTTGATTTAGGCCGCCAGTTTAACCTGTCCTTGCCCGCCACTACGCTTGAAGCCCTGCGCCCGCATGTGCAGGTAACGGAAACACAGCCGGATCTGGTGAGCTTTCTGCAAAAGCTGGACTGGGGCGTAAAAGTGCTGGGCGATCTTGACGCCTGCCAGCGCGTGGCGCGGGAGAACGTGGAAGATGCCGCCAGAGCAGGCATTCATTACACCGAGCTGCGTTTCTCGCCGGGCTACATGGCGATGACCCATAATCTGCCGATTGCAGGCGTGGTCGAGGCGGTCATTGATGGCATAAAAGCCGGATGCCAGCAGCATGATATCGACGTGCGTTTAACCGGCATCATGAGCCGTACGTTTGGCGAACAGGCCTGTCTGGATGAGCTCAACGGTTTACTGGCCTTCCGCGACCATATCACCGCCGTCGACTTAGCCGGTGACGAGCTGGGTGCGCCGGGGAGTCAATTCCTCAGCCACTTTGCCCGCGCGCGTGATGCCGGTTTTCGCATTACGGTTCATGCTGGTGAAGCAGCAGGCCCGGAAAGCATCTGGCAAGCCATTCGCGAATTAGGCGCTGAACGTATCGGTCACGGCGTGAAAGCAATTGAAGATCGCGCGCTGATGGATTACCTGGCTGAACACGCGATCGGCATCGAATCCTGCCTGACCTCCAATATTCAAACCAGTACCGTGTCCTCGCTGGCCCAGCACCCGCTGAAAGTCTTCCTGGAGCACGGCGTTCTGGCTACGATTAACACCGACGATCCTGCGGTACAAGGCATTGAGCTGGCCCATGAATACCTGCATGCTGCCCCGGCGGCAGGGTTAAGCCAGGCTCAGATGCGACAGGCCCAGGAAAATGGCCTGACGATTGCCTTCCTGAATGAGGCGGAAAAAGCGGCCATTCGGGCGAAAGTGCAGTAAACAACAAGGCCGCTGATTCAGCGGCCTTTTTTTTGCGTATTGACTATTTTAAAGACACCGTCTGGCGTTTTTCTGCCGACTGTAGCCCTCGCTCAATCAGCTCCATCACCTGAATTGCCTCTTCAGCAGTGACCGGGTTCGCGCCTCGTCCGTTAATGGCATCACGGATCCCCGCATAGTAGGCCGGATAGTTGCCGGGCTGTGTCAGGCAGGTTTTCTCGGTCATGCTATCACCCTCAACCTGCGTTAGCGTGCCATCGCGCATGTCGTAGCCCCACTCTTCGCTCGGCGGAAAATCACCGGCTTTGAGACGATCTTCCTGCGGGTCCAGACCGTATTTCACGTAGCTACCTCGCGTACCGTGAACCGTATAGCGCGGTGACTCTGCCGCCGCTAACATGCTGGCATGGAGTACCACGCGTCGCTGCGGATAGGTTAACGTGGCGTGGAAGTAGTCGGTCGTTTGTGCGCCGGGACGCAGTTCAGCTAAATCCACATTGATCGCCACCGGTGGTCCAAACAGCTGCAGCGCCTGGTCCAACAGATGCGGGCCTAAATCGAACCAGATGCCGCTGCCCGGCCCTTTCATTTCACGCCAGCGTTGGCGAACCTCCAGCCGGAAGCGGTCAAAGTGCGATTCAAAATAGCGCACCTCCCCCAGCTCGCCCTCGGCAAGTAAGGCTTTTAGCGTCAGGAAATCGCTGTCCCAGCGGCGGTTGTGGAACACAGACAGCAACAACCCTTTGGCTTTGGCTAGCGCATCCAGCTCGCGCGCCTGTGACAACGTCACGGTAAAGGGCTTATCAACGACCACGTGCTTGCCCGCATTCAGTGCCGCTTTGGCCAGGGGAAAATGCGTATCGTTGGGGGTGGGGATGACAATCAGTTGTAGGGTGGGATCGTCCAACAGCGCCTGAGGATCGGCCACCACCTTTACGGAGGGCCAGTCGGCATTGACTTTGCTGGCATCGCTGCTGGAAATGGCTGCCAGCTCAACATCCGGCGTTCCCGCAATCAGCGGGGCATGAAATGTTTTACTGGCAAAGCCATATCCAATGAGTCCAACTCGCAGTTTCTCGCTCATTCCTTTTCCTCTCTATTCGCTAACCAGACTGATTTAAGACTAATAGTCTCGTCAGGACAAGGAGGATTCCCCTTAAAATCAGGAGACTGTGCTGCGGGCGACTGTCCAGGCGTGCTGACTGGCTAAATTATCGTGCACGTCCTGATTACGTCGACGAAAATCACTGGGGCTGACGCCCACGCGTTTACGGAAGACGCGCGAGAAATAAAGCTGATCGTCATAGCCCACTTCGCGACCAATGCTGGCAATCGGCTCCTGCGTGGTCTGCAGCAGCAACTTGGCCCGTATCACCCGCTGATCTTCACGCCAGCGAAGGAGATTCACGCCCATCTGCTCACGGAACAGGTGCGCCAGCCGCGAAGGCGATAAGCAGACGTGGCGAGCCACTTCTTCAATTTTCACCTCGCTGGCGAGATGATTGTTCACATACTGACAGGCTTCGATGATGCGCGGATCGCGAATTTGCTGGTGATTTCGCGGATCTTCCTCCACCGCACGAAGCAACAGGCGCTCCAGCAAATTCATCGCCAGTTCTTCGGCAAAGCGGCGTGAGGAGTTATGGGTTTGTTCAATGGTGGCAAACAGGCGATCGAATTCGCCACGCAGGGATTCAGGCAACCGCAGGCGCCCTACACCTTCCTGCTCATCCTGCCAGCGCAGCCAGTCATGCCAGTAAGCGCGCGGACGGAAATAGACCCAGCGGTGAAACCACTGCGGGCTGTCGGGGGCACGACCGTAATAGTGGGCGGTTTTCGGCTGAAACAGCAGCATTTCACCGGGTTCACAATCAAAGGCTTTTTCGCCATCGAATACCCGGCCTTTGCCTTTGATGGTCAGGTTAAGAATATAGCCCTTCATGCCGTGCGGGCGATCGATAAAGAAATCCAGCGGACCATCCGCGGTGATAGGCGTTAACCCCGCCACCAGCCAGGCATTAAACGCGTATCCGGGCAGCAGGGGATTTTGCTGCTCTGCCGGTAATTCACGGTGATACATAATGTCCTCACTTCGTCGTTGAGTGATCACCCGCGGACGCCTTTCGCGTCCGCGGGAAGGTTTCACGCCAAATCAGACTTTATTTTTTTGTTTGTAGCGGTCAAATATCACCGCGGCTAACAGTATCAAACCACGCACAACATACTGTGAGAATGGCGAGATATTTAACAAATTCATCGCATTCTCGACGGTGCCAAGAATAAGCACGCCCGCCACCACGTAGGAAATTTTACCGATTCCGCCCTTAAGGGATACGCCGCCCAGGACGCAGGCAGAAATGACCACCAGCTCATAACCGATGGAGGTCATCGGCTGTCCGCTGGTCATACGGGACGCCAGAATGATGCCCGCCGCGGCGGAAACCAGACCTGAAAGGATAAAAATAATGATACGAGTCCGCACTACCGGTACGCCTGCCAGTCGCGCGGCTTCTTCATTGCCGCCGATAGCCAGCGTGTTGCGTCCAAACGTGGTTTTATTCAGCAGGAAGGCAAAAATCACCATGGTGGCCAGGGTGATCCAGATGGGGGCAGGCACGCCCAGCCAGTTGGCGAAGCCCAGCACAAAGAAGCGCTCGTCTTCGATGCCGACCGCTTTGCCATCGGAGAAAATGTAGGCCAGACCACGCACGATCTGCATTGTCGCCAGGGTCGTAATCAGGGCGTTAATCTTCAGTCGTGCAATCACGAAACCGTTGATAAAGCCGGTCGCCATTCCAAGCAGCAGCCCGGCCCCCACGCCAATCCACAGGCTTTCGGTCATGTTAATGACCACCGCCGTTACCACGCCTGCACAGGCGATAACGGAGGCAACCGAGAGGTCGAAATCGCCGGATGCCAGACAGAACAGCATGCCGCAGGCGACCATGCCGGACATCGACATGGCCAGCCCCAGGCCTTTCATATTGATAAAGGAGCCGAAGTTGGGCACAAACACAGCACAGGCAATAAACAGCAGTGCAAAGACCACCAGCATGCCGAAATTGTCCCAGATGCGACCAAAATGCAGACCACGGCGTGGCGCTGCTGGCGGCGTATTAGATGTCGTGGATGAAGTCACGGTACTCTCCTGTCAGGCCACGGCGGCCGCTTGTGTCGTTTTAGGCATAGCCAGGCTCAGCGTCTGCTGCTCCGTAGCCTCGTCATGCAGTATTTCTCCGGCGATAGCCCCTTCACGCATGACCACAATGCGGTCAGCAAGGCCCATCACTTCCGGAAGATCGCTGGAAGCAAACAGCACCGCAATGCCCTTGTTTGCCAGCGCATAAATCAGGTTATAAATTTCGTGCTTGGCCCCAACGTCAATGCCGCGCGTGGGCTCATCCAGCAGGATCACTTTCATCTCCTCTGACAACCAGCGCCCCAGAATGGCTTTTTGCTGGTTGCCGCCAGAGAGGTTCATGATCAGCTGATCGGCACTCGGTGTTTTGATGTTGAGCGAACGAATATGACGGTCAGCGTTCGTGGCTTCCCAGCCGTTTTTAATCAGGCATCCGGCGGTCAGGTTATGGCGACGGGCGCTGATGTTGATATTGTCGCGGACCGAATGTACCGGAATGATGCCTTCGGCTTTGCGATCTTCCGGGCAGAGCATCACGCCAGCACGGATAGCATCGATTGGGGCGCTGAGCTTCAGCGGTTCGCCATCCAGCAGCACCTGACCGCCACGCAGTCGCGTTGCGCCAAACAGCCCTTTCAGCAGCTCGCTGCGCCCTGCGCCAACCAGGCCAAATAAGCCAACAATTTCGCCCGCGTGCACATTGAGCGAAATCGGCGTTCTGACGCCCTTCGCTTCCACATTCTGCAGTTCGAGCCGCACGGCGCCTTTTTCACGCGGCGAATATCCATAAATGTCGCCCAGATTACGCCCGACCATCGCCTGAACCAGATCGTCGTGATGCGTGTTGGCCATGTCTGTAAAGGTTCGAACATAGCGGCCATCTTTAAAAACGGTGATGGCGTCGCTGAGGGCAAAGATCTCTTCCATACGATGCGAAACGTAGAGCACCACGCGCCCTTCTGCCCGCAGCTGACGGATAACCCGGAACAGGTTATCGATTTCCCGTGCAGACAGTGAACTGGTGGGCTCATCAAACGCGATGATGCGCGCATTGCGCGCCAGCGCTTTGGCAATTTCCACCATCTGCCATTGCCCCAGAGACAGGTATTTCAGCGGCATGTCGGGATCAACGTCCATGCCTAAGTTTTTCAGTTGCAGTCCGGCTTCGTAACGCAGCAGTTTTCGGTTGACCAGCCCGCGCTTGTGCGGCAACTGACCGAGATAAATATTTTCTGCCACGCTCATTTCGGGGACTAAATGCAGTTCCTGGTAGATAATCGCCACGCCCGCGTCCAGCGCGTCAGTGGTGTGCTGAAAATTAACCGGCTTTCCTTTGATACGAATTTCACCGCCGCTCGGCAGATAGCTACCACTGAGGATTTTAAGCAGTGTCGATTTACCGGCACCGTTTTCTCCCATCAGCGCATGCACCTGACCACCGTGGCACTCAAAAGAGATGTCCTGTAACGCTTTGACGCCGGGAAAGGTTTTACTGATGCCATGAAACGACAGAAAGGCTGAATCAGTGTTCATGGTTTCTCCAAAAAATGGCGTTGATGATTCGGGCCACCGGCAGTTAAGGATTTATCCTGTTACCCATTGGGTAACGCTGTAAAACCCCTGCTTTCTCTGTGGCCCGATAATGACTTTACCTGTGCTGCCTCAGCAGCCTGCTGTTACATCAACCCTTTCTTCGCCAGCTCGGCTTTAAAGTTGTCGCGGGTGATTAACACCACGTCGGTGACTTCAGTGAATTTCGGCGGTTCCTGACCTTTGCTCACCCAGTTGTAGAGCATCTGGCTGCTCTTATAACCGTGGATATCCGGGCTTGGCAGCAGAGATCCATAGAAGCCGGTTGCGTTGGCCTTCGACAGTTCACTCACCGCATCCACACCGTTAATACCGATACCGATGACGTCAGCGGCTTTAAAGCCCTGTCCTTCGGTTGCGCGCACGCCGCCCAGCACGGTGTTGTCGTTCATGCCGACAATCAACCAGTGTTTCACTTCCGGGTGCTGAACCAGCAGAGAGTTACCCGCATCGAATGCACCAGGGATATCATTGGACTTGGTCGGCACCTGGTAGATCTGTTTTTCCGGGAATCCTGCGGCTTTTAGCGCATCCATCGAACCCCCGGTACGACGACGGGCGGTATCCAGCTCGTTCGCCGTAATCGCCATCACCGCCGTGTCTTTTGCGTCCCAGCCGCGTTTTTGCATTTCTTTATAGAGTTCCTGACCCTGACGCTCACCAATCTTGGTCGCCGCCATCATTACTAACGGCACGCTATCCATGGGTTTGCCTTTGGCGTTGACGAACTGGTCATCCACCGCAATCACTTTCAGTCCGTAGCCCCGTGCTTTTGCCATAATGGCCGAGCCCAGCTTGGGATCCGGTGTACAGATAACAAAACCTTTCGCGCCGCTTGCCGCAAGGCTGTCTATCGCATTGAGGGTTTTCTCACCGTCCGGAACGGCAATTTTGATGACCTCGAAGCCCAGATCTTTTCCGGCCTTATCGGCAAATTTCCATTCCGTCTGGAACCACGGCTCCTCGGGTTGCTTGACCAGAAAACCCAGCTTCATGGTCTCGGCGATAGCTGATTGTGACATAACCGCTGCCAGCCCAATGGCTGCCAACGCTTTAGTGAATTTATGCATGATGCTCTCCGGCGCTAGTTGTTTTATCGCTGTTAAAAACGAATTGGTGTAAACGCTACCAGTTAACTTTCTTTTAGGGGTACAGAAGTAAATCAGGACGTTAGCGCGAGCCGCGATGGTAGCCTGCTTAAACGTTGGCCTATTTTTAGCGGGAATGGAGAAGAAAAATGTAGAGCGGTATCACATCTTAAAATCACGACAGAATGATCCATATATTCAGCGAATTTAACCGTCTCTTAACTTTTGCAATGGATCACAATTTCACTGCTGATGGCAGAAAAGTGCATATTCTCAGCCAGCCGTGACTAACCGTTATTTCTTACACATCACAGGATAAGGAGGTTTATTCATAACAGGAGATTCAAATGCGTACTGAAGCCATCACCCTGGGACTGGACTTTGGTAGTGATTCGGTGCGTGCGCTGGTGGTGGATTGTCACTCTGGTCAGGAGCTGCAAAGTGCCGTGGCAAACTATGCACGCTGGCAGCAAGGCCTTTACAGCGATCCTCACAGCAACCGCTTCCGTCACCATCCACAAGACTATATTGATGCCATGGAGCAGGCGATGCTCGAGGTGTTAAATGCGTTGAGTGAAGAACAACGCGCTGCCGTCGTCGGTATCGGCGTTGACAGTACCGGCTCCACACCCGCGCCTGTTGACCGTGACGGCAAGGTTCTGGCGCTGCGGCCTGAATTTGCTGAAAACCCGAACGCGATGTTTGTGCTGTGGAAAGATCATACGGCAATTGAAGAAGCCGAAGAGATCAATCAGCTGTGCCGTAGCGGCCGCTTTACCGACTACAGCCGTTACATTGGCGGTATTTACTCTTCTGAATGGTTTTGGGCAAAAATCCTTCACGTGACGCGTCACGATGCAGCGGTGCGCGAGGCCGCAGTCTCCTGGGTTGAACTGTGCGACTGGGTACCGGCATTGCTCAGCGATACCGTTGCCCCAGAAAAACTGCGCCGTGGACGCTGCGCCGCCGGTCATAAAGCACTGTGGCACGGCGACTGGAACGGCTTGCCGGATGTGGAATTTCTGAATGCGCTCGATCCCCATCTTACTCAGCAGCTTGACTCCCCGCTGTTTAAAGACACCTGGACCGCGGATTTGCCGGTGGGCACGTTGAGTCCCGAGTGGTCACAGCGCCTGGGCTTATCCCAGCAGGTGACGATTTCAGGCGGTGCCTTTGACTGTCATATGGGTGCAGTGGGCGCAGGCGCACGGCCCTACACGCTGGTGAAAGTGATTGGCACCTCCACCTGCGACATTTTGATTGCGGATACTGAGAAGGTGGGCGACCGCGCGATCAAAGGCATTTGCGGACAGGTCGATGGCAGCGTGGTGCCGGGCGCCATGGGTCTGGAAGCCGGACAGTCGGCGTTTGGCGATATTTATGCCTGGTTCAGTCGTCTGCTCGGCTGGCCGTTACAGCAGGCGGCGCAGCACCATCCTGAACTAAAACCGCAACTGGCAGAGATGCAAAAGTCGCTGATCAAAAACCTGACTGACGCCTGGGCCGCCAATCCGCAATTGGATCATATGCCGGTGGTGCTGGACTGGTTCAATGGCCGCCGCACACCGAACGCCAATCAGCGCCTTAAAGGTGTGATCACCGATCTTAATCTCGGCACCGATGCGCCTGCCCTGTTTGGCGGCCTGATTGCGGCGACCGCATTTGGCGCCCGCGCCATCATGGAGTGCTTCGAGCAGCAGGATATTCCGGTTGAGAACATTTTGACCCTGGGCGGCATTGCCCGTAAGTCTCCCGCCATTATGCAGGCCTGCTGCGACGTGATGAATCGCCCGCTGGATATCGTCTCTTCAGATGAATGCTGCGCCCTGGGCGCCGCCATCTTCGCCGCCGTGGCCGCCGGTGTTCACCGCGACGTCGAGCAGGCACAGAACGTGATGGCCAGCCCGATTGACGTCACGCTGCAGCCCGATCCGCAGCGCGTCGCGCGCTATCAGGAACTTTATCAACGCTATCAACAATGGTGCGTGACGGCAGAACCTCATTATGCCGCACGTTCCGCTTCCGCTAAGTAAAGGAGTGGTTTATGCAACAGTTCAACGTGTGGTTTGTCATTGGTACACAGCACCTCTACGGAGCGGAAACGTTACGTCAGGTTGAGCAGAATGCCCGTCAGGTGGTGGAAGGTCTGAATCAGGCGGGATTGCCTGTGCGCCTGGCACTCAAACCGCTGGTGAAATCGCCAGATGAAGCGCTGTCGCTGTGCCGTGACGCCAGTCACGATCAAAACTGTGTGGGCATCATTACCTGGCTTCATACTTTTTCGCCGGCCAAAATGTGGATCGGCGGTTTAAACGTATTAACGAAACCGTTATTGCAGTTTCATACCCAGTTTAATGCCGAAATTCCGTGGGACAGCATGGACATGGACTTCATGAACCTGAACCAGACCGCTCACGGCGGTCGTGAGTTTGGCTTTATCGGCGCACGTATGGGCCTGCAGCACAGCGTGGTGACCGGCCACTGGCAGGATAAACACAGCCAACAGCGCGTGGCCAACTGGATGCGTGCCGCGCTGGCCAAACAGGCCAGTCAGCACCTGAAAGTGGCCCGTTTCGGCGATAACATGCGTGAAGTGGCCGTAACGGAAGGCGATAAGGTCGCGGCACAAATCAAATTTGGCTATGCCGTCAATGGCTGGGGCGTGGGCGATTTGGTCGAAGTGATTAACGGCGTCAGCGATGGCGATGTTAATGCACTGGTCGATGAGTATGAGAGCCAGTACCGCTTTACCGATGTCGCCGCCGTCGGCGGTGAAAAGCGGCAAAACGTTCTGGATGCCGCGCGCATTGAGCTGGGCCTGAAGCGTTTTCTGGACGATGAAGGCTGTATGGCATTTACCACCAACTTCCAGACGCTGCATGGCATGACCCAGCTACCCGGCCTGGCGGTACAGCGCCTGATGGGCCAGGGCTATGGTTTTGCAGGCGAAGGGGACTGGAAAACGGCCGCCCTGCTGCGCATTTTCAAAGTGCTGGCGGGCGATCGTCCCGGCGGAACCTCCTTTATGGAGGATTACACTTACCACTTCTCACCGGGCAACGATTTAGTACTGGGTTCACATATGCTGGAGGTGTGCCCGTCCATCGCGCTGGAAGAGAAGCCGCTGATTGACGTTCAGTTCCTGGGCATTGGCAACAAAGCCGATCCGGCACGACTGATCTTCTCAACACCGGCAGGCCGTGCCATCAACGCCAGCGTGATCGATATGGGTGACCGCTTCCGTCTGCTGGTGAACGTAGTGGACGCCATTGAGCAGCCCAAACCTCTGCCAAAACTGCCCGTGGCCCGTGCGCTGTGGAAAGCTCAGCCATCGCTGGCAACGGCCTCTGAAGCCTGGATCCTGGCGGGCGGCGCGCACCATACCGTGTTCAGTCAGGCACTGAGCCTGGATGATATGTATCTGTACGGTGAGATGCACGGCATTGAGGTGCTGGTGATTGACGAACATACCCAGTTGCCTGCGTTTAAGGATGCCCTGCGCTGGAACGATGCGTACTACCATATGAAGCGTTAAGATTGCTGAGACGTTGCGAACGGGCCAGCTTGCTGGCCCGTTTTTTTATGGCTTGCCGCCGACCTTATCAACTCAGGCGGTCAACCGTGAATCACCCGAGGTAATACAATCGGATCAGTATGCCTTGCGTCACGGCTTTGCTCTTCTTTCGTCTCTGTCTCGTTATGAGGTTCTGCGTCAGTTCGAGCCTGTTTCTGTGCAGTCAGTAGGCTGATGCAAAAGGGTTATCTGGCAGCAGAAATTAACATACGGGCAAGAGGTTCTTTGTACAAAGGGCACAGGCCTGGATCACTCATTGCCTGCCACGTTACAGCGGCAGGCAGATCTGGATTTATTTTTTCAATAAACGTGGCAGTTGATTATCAAGCTCAAGAATACAGGCATCCATCATCTTTTGCGTTTCCTGGGTCACTTTAGCGTAATTGTTGGCCTTCCAGTCACTGAGCGGTGCTGTCGCCGGTTTCGGTGCACACTCTGATACCACATAGGCGCTGAGAATATTGCCGCCTTCCGGACGTTTATAGAACAGTACGCGGTAGGTTAAATCGTAGTTGCTGTTATTGGCCGACATATCGCTATAAACCAGTGACCATTGCGCCGCGGCAATGAACAGCGGCTGTGTATAAGCATATCCGTTGCCATTTTTATCGAGCCAGCTTTTTATTTTCACTACGGCTTTTGGGGTAAAATAGTGCGCCGTAGGTTCGGGCAGCGCATCAACAGAGGTGCCTTTATAACTGTTTTTGTCAAAGGAGCCGGTGCTGATTCCCCCACCTAACACTGCCGTTAGCACAGACATGCCCACACCCGCACCCGTACTCACCGGTGTGACTTCGCGCAGTTTTACGTCTGAGTAATGATTGTTATTCATATCCACTGGCGCATAAATCGTCTCAACAGTCAGCGTGCTGCCGTTATCGGCCTTAACGACCTGAGCATTATTTTTACCTGCGCATCCCACCAGAAAGACTAATGACAACGTACCCGTTATTAATAACTTGCTCATATTTATCGCATTCCCTTTACGTAAAAAGCCCTTGTTTCCGATTGTCTCTTTAAGGATTTCCAACCGGATTCCAGCTTCTATAACGGGTAAAAGGGAAAAAGCTTTAGGATTTTTTCATTAATTTTTGATGAATACTCATGGCTTAGTGTCGGTTAAGCATGATGGTACGCGGGAACCTTCAGGCAGCTGACGGGCACCTGTGGTTCAGCAGTGCCCACGGATGCCCTCACAGAAGAGGCCTGAATATCACCCTTTCCATCACTGAATGGCGGTTTACCACGTCACCGGCTTGCCAAAGCGATCCAGATACTCCAGCCCCGGTCGGCCCCGCTTGTGCTCGATGACGTTCACGATATCAGGCAGGGTTTCCTCAAGGCTAAAGGCCCCCTCTTCACCGCCCAGAGCCGTGCGGATCCAGCCCGGTGCCAGCAGTAATAAAGCCCGGTCCGGATGAGCGCGCGCCTGCCGTGCCGCATAGCTTCGCATATATTGATTCAGCGCGGCTTTAGAGCCGCGATACACTTCTCTTCCCCCTTTCACATTATCCCCCACGCTACCTTGACCGGATGACATGACGCCAATCAGTCCGTTGGCTCTGACCCGATCCTGACAGGTTTCAACAACCCGCATTGGCGAAAGCGCATTCGTTACCATGACGTGAATAAAATCTTCGGTACTGACCTCTCCAATCGTCTCACTCTGGTTGGGATTCGCCGTTCCGGCATTCACAAAAAGCGCGTCATAGCAACGATGCTGCAACCGCGAATTAAGCTGAGAAATTTGATCGGTATCGTTGATGTCCAGTTGTTCAATGGTAAGTGCATGCGGATAACGTGCAGACAAATCCTGCATAGCCTCGGGATGGCTGTTACGCACCGTTGCCGTCACTTCCCAGCCGCGGCTGAGCAGCTCACTGGTCATGGCCAACCCGATACCTCGTGAGGCACCTATTAATAACATTTTGGGCTTGTCGGCCTGAGATGAATGAAGCGTCATAAGAGTTACTCCTGCTGGTTGCGGAAATAACGACTTTAATGCGCAAAGAACAGTTGAGCCAGACGCACAGGATGCAATAATAGATTGCGTCTGATGCAAGGGTCTGACTTTATGCCTGATATTGATCTGAATTTACTCACTGCGCTGGATGCTTTGCTGACAGAGTGCAGCGTGACACGCGCAGCGAAACGGTTGGGGCTCAGTACCTCAGCCATGAGCCGCACGCTAGGCCGCTTACGCCTGGCGACCGGCGATCCGCTACTGGTTCAGGCCGGGCATAATATGGTTCCAACGCCCTATGCCACTGAACTGGCCACGCGCGTCCATGAGACGACTATGGACGCGTTCGCCCTGCTGCGCCCCGCAGATAAACGCCTCGATCTTTCTACAACCGCGCGCAGCATCGTTATACGGGCGAATGAAGGATTTATCGATTTAACCGCCGCTGCGCTGCTTAACGAGCTTCGCCAGACCGCGCCCAGGCTACGACTCATTTTCGTCAATAAATCAGATAAAGCGCCGCATGCGTTGCGTGAAGGCAAGATTGATCTTGAAATTGGCGTGCTGGGTACGGATGCGCCGGAACTCAAGACCAGGCTGCTATTCAGCGACCACTTTGTGGGCATCTGCCGACGCGATCATCCGCTGCTGGATAACCCAGGCGTGACGGCAGAGCGCTATGCCAGCTTTTCGCATATCGTCATGTCCAGAAATAATGCCCGCTCTGGGCCTGTTGACGCCGCGCTTGATGCGCTTCAACTGCGCCGGGACATTCTGATGTCCGTTCCGACTTACAGCAGCGCCATCAATATTGTTTGTCAGACAGACCTCATTGGGCTGGTACCCTCATCCGCGCTGGTCGGGCCCAATCGGCGCGCCGACCTGGTGCATTTCGACCTGCCGGTAGCTACACCGGTGATAAAAGTGCTGGCTATCTGGCATCCAAGACTGCACGCGGACCCGGTGCACCGCTGGCTTCGTGATACGATCGTCGCCGTTTGCCGCCGGGAGCAGGGTAAAAACCAGATGAATAGCGCGATGTGATACCGGGTCGACACAGAGACTCGCGATCTTGCAAGCCAGTATCAGACTTTTTTCCTTTCCGGGCTGACGCTTATAGCGCCCCGTTCGCCTGGGGGGTGAAAATTCGTTATCATCAGCGCCTGTTCCCCCCCCAGGCCCACTGATGTCTACGATCGTTGATACTTTTATTGCCCCGCCGTGCCATGAGGAGATACGCATTCTCTATCAGGACGACCATCTGGTGCTGATCGACAAGCCCAGTGGGCTGTTGAGCCTGTCAGGCAAAAACCCCCAAAACCTGGACTCGGTACACTATCGCCTGGTGACGATCTTCCCCGGCTGCACACTGGTGCACCGGCTGGATTTTGGCACCTCCGGGTTGATGGTTGTGGCGCGTAACAAAACCATTAACGCGGCGCTCAGCCAGCAATTCAGCGCGCGCACGGTGGCTAAGCACTACAGCGCCCTACTGTGCGGACATTTACCGGATGAAGAAGGCATCATTGATGCTCCCATCGCGAAAGACCCAGCCCGGTTTCCACGGATGTCTATTTGCGCCGA
Source organism: Pantoea sp. B623 (assembly GCF_024814475.1). Lineage (NCBI taxonomy): Bacteria > Pseudomonadati > Pseudomonadota > Gammaproteobacteria > Enterobacterales > Erwiniaceae > Pantoea > Pantoea sp. B623. The sequence continues at coordinate 325,734 of NZ_JANUXM010000004.1, forward strand.
ATGGGGCAAGCCTGCCCGTTCCCGTTATCGGGTTGTTGAGCGTTTTAACCCTAAACGGGATGACGCCAGTGTGATTCCCCTGACGCGCGTGACGCTGATCCCAGAAACCGGTCGCACTCATCAGTTACGTATTCACTGCCAACTGCTGGGCCATCCGATTTTAGGTTGTGACCTCTACGGGGGGCTTTTGCTGCCGGGCACGGAACAGACGCCAAGGTTAATGCTTCATGCCAGTGAACTGCAGTTAATTCATCCCGTTACCGGTGAGCCCTTTCACATCGTCAGCCCCAGCCCGTTTTAACGCAACGCCTTCACATGGGCGCCAGGAACACGGCTGACATTGTTGTGCCGGGCCGCTCCAGCCCGCAAACGCCTCTTCTTGTCACGGCTCACGGCACCAGTTTACTTAAGGTGCAGGTTGTTCAGAAAGTCGGTAATAGCCGCAGCGATCGCCAGGCCGTGCGTTTCCAGCGCAAAGTGTCCGGTATCATAGAAGCGAATCTCCGCATCGGGCAGATCCCGTTTCCACGCCTCGGCACCAGCCGGCAGGAAGAAAGGATCGTTTTTCCCCCACACCGCCAGCAAGGGGGGCTGAAACTGACGGAAGTAGTTCTGAAACGCCGGATACAGCGCCACGTTTGATGCGTAATCCAGCAGCAAATCGAGTTGAATCTCCGCGTTACCCGGCCGAAGAATGTGCAAACCCTCAAGCGTGTAACCATCGGGTGAGACACGACTTTTATCGGGCACGCCCTCAAGATATTGCCATTTGATCGAAGCTGGCGTTGGGAAGTCTCGTAGCGCGTCACGGTTTTCCTGGCTGGGCTCCTGCCAGTAGCGCTGGATCGGTTTCCAGCCCTCACCCAGTCCTTCCTCATAGGCGTTACCGTTTTGAGAAATAATGGCCGTAATCCGTTCCGGATGACTGACGGCAAGCCGCCAGCCGACGGGGGCGCCATAGTCATGAACCATCAGCGCATAGCGCTCCAGCTTAAGCTGTTGCGTTAACTGTTCAATAGTGATTGCCAGCTGGCTGAAGGCGTAAACGTATTCGCCTCGTGCCGGAGATTCCGTGAAGCCAAACGCAGGCAGGTCGGGTGCAATCACGTGGTAGTGCCCGGCAAGATGCGGGATCAGGTCTCTGAACATAAATGAGGATCCCGCAAAGCCATGTAACAGCAGTATTGTCGGCCTGTTGGGATCGCCCGCTTCGCGGTAAAACACATTGACGTCGCCAACCTGTTCGTAGCGGTATTTTACGCCATCCCGTTGCTGTGCATCGTTAACGTCTTGCGTACGCAAACTGTCTGTCGTCGTAATGGATTTTGAAACCGCCATGATGTTTCCTTATGATGTAACCGTTAAAGTTGTTATTTGAAGGTTACGATCTTATTTGCTAACCTGTCAAATATATTTTTAACAGTTACAGGCAGCTATGAATCCCGATCTCAACACCCACGACTTCCTTTTCCTGGCGGATAACCTCGCACTGGACTTTATCAATAGTGAATACGGCGTGGACGAGCAGCGACATGACTGTTTCAGCGACGATCGACGCGTGATGCTCTGGCTGGAGATGGCAGGGACCTTGCCGGATGGCGCGCCTTTGCAGGCACCTGATGGGCTGTTACATGAAGCGCGGGCGCTGCGCGACAGTGCACGTGCACTTGTCGATGCTGCGATGAATGGCTTATCTGCGGATCTGACTGTTCTTAACAGGCTCTATAAGGACGGGCGCCCGACGAAGCGACTGGCGTGGGATGATGACGCGCAGCGATACCAGATCGCGGTTAGCCACGAGGAGATAAGCATAGCCATCCTGCTTTGGCCGGTGGTCAACGCACTGGTCGAGCTTGTTGTCAGTGACAGCTTTACGTACGTGCGCCAGTGTGAAGCACATGACTGTATCCTGCTTTTCCATGACCTCAGTAAATCGCACCGCCGCCGCTGGTGTAGCATGGCGACCTGTGGCAATCGCATGAAAGTCGCGGCGTTTCGATCCCGAAAGCGATCGGATCAGGTTTGATTATGGCTGCAAACGGCACGAGCCCTGCGGCGAAAGTGCGCAGCACTTTGCAGCAAGGCTCAGCGGTTATCCCGCCTGATTGCAATCATTACCACATCAGATCATCGGGTACTTTGAAATCGGCATAGGGATCGTCTTCATCCTGGGCTTCCTGACTCAGCGCACTGTTTAAGACAATACTGTTGGCATCACGTTGGGCAATTTTATCAGCAACGCTCGCGGGAATAATGGCGTAATGGCTCTCTTCACTGTTATCCACCTGCAAACGTGCGATCGCCAGACGGCCATTGATAAGTTGTGCCTGGGTGGGCTTATCCACCATGATTTTTTTAATCAGGTTGTTATCTGTGAAGTTAAAACCGATATCACCTCGGGAAATGTCGATTTTGTTCATGTCAATCAGCTGCTTCACCTGCGCCTTGTACTCTTTTGAAAGCACAGCCTGCCGTTGTTGTTCATTGAGCTGCTTGTCACGCTCTTGCTGGGCTTTTTTGTTCTCTTCTACAGCTTCGCGCGCCTCGCGGGCCTGAACACGCGATTTTTTGGCCGTTCTCTGGACCTTGTCCATTTTCTTACTGGTGACTAATCCTGCTTTTAACAGCTGCTCTTGTAAGGTGAGTTTTGCCATCTTGTTCTCTGAATCTGATGAGGAATGGGCGGGATTATACCTGAGGCGATAGCAGATTGCAGACGCTGATATGGTGCGCGCTTAAGACTCGAGCGGACGTTGTATGCGCGAAGTCGTGAGGTTCCCCACGTCGGGTCCGGTATCCGTCAACCGTTCATCCCCGGGTTAGCGTCCTGCAGATGTTGGCTGAGAGGGAGCCGGTGGTTCGCTAACGCAATCGGCTATGCGCAACAGAGACGACGTTGAAGGAAGTCTGTAAGCTCATCAAGACGCGCACTGGAATATAACAAACCTGTTAGTCACAGGCGGGAAGGCGCGAAGAGAGATAAAAAGAAGGCATAAACGCCGCCAGCGCCCTGTCTGGCGAGCACTGGCAGACAGGTCTGATGATGTCAGACCTTGAGCATTTTTACCGTGGCATCAATGTCTATCTCATCTTCAGAGAAGATTAAGGTTGCGCCCTGAAAGGTGGTGATGGCCAGTTTTTTCAACGTACGCATCTCATCGGCCTGGGCTGCGGATTTAGGTTTGATATTGTTCATTAAGATGCCCACAGACAGCACCGTATTTTCTTTATCGATACGGCTGCTGGCAGGCACTTCCTCGCTGAAGACCACATAAGACTTGATGGCAGTGAGCTTGATTCGCTCACCCGCGATAAAAATGTATTTGCTTTCGGGCAGGACTTTCACCGCAAAGGCCGACAGCCCTTTATTGTTGGTGGTGGGTTCAAACGTCACCGCCGCATCTTTCTTAATCAGATCAGGGTTGGCGACCTTAATCACGTGAAAATACCGGTTATCACCGTTTTCATCTTTGATAAAGCCAAAGCCTTTATCCTGAAACCAGGTTGTGATTGTTCCATTCATCGCCATTACCGCCTACCTAATCGTTTATCTACTCAATTTTTTCAGCGCGCAGTGTAAAACACAATGCGGGTGCAAACTACGTCTTTGGGCTAAGTGTGGCCGATAAATTTCTGCTCTGCACCTAAGCTTTTCGGGCAGAGAGGTCGGGAAGACCATGAGGGCGTGGCTGGCGGCAGATGAATAATGCCGCCCCCCACTGTGAATTGAGCAAAAACCACTCCGTTACCGGGTCAATAAGAAATTATCTGTTCATTCACAGCGATATACTTCTTTAAAACAAATTAAAGAGGTTAATCGCATGATTTATCAGCCAAAATTTATCAGCTTCGACTGCTACGGAACGCTCATAAACTTTGAAATGGGGCCGACCGCTAAGGGGCTTTTTGCCGACCGGATTGCAGAACAGCGAATGCCTGCGTTTCTGGACAGCTTCCGTTTCTACCGGCTTGATGAAGTGCTGGGTGACTGGAAGCCGTTTTTTCAGGTCGTTGAAAACGCTATTCAGCGGGCCTGTAAAGCGCATGATGTGGAGTACCGCGATTCTGATGCACTCACTCTCTATAAGGCGGTGCCGACCTGGCAGCCACATCCTCACGTTGTGGAAACGCTGGAATTGATCTCTCAACATATTCCGTTAGTGATTTTGTCGAATTCGATGGTGGATCTTATTCCCCACAGCGTCGCCCATCTTAAAGCGCCTTTTCATGCGGTGTACACCGCTGAAGCGGCTCAGGCTTATAAGCCGCGTGCACAGATTTTCGAATACATGTTTGACCAGTTGGGCTGCGGACCCGAGCAGATGATGCACTGCTCCTCCAGCTTCCGTTATGACCTGATGACGGCATCCGACCTTGGCTTTATGGCCAAAGCGTTTATCGATCGTGGGCATGAACCCGCCTTAGAAGGTTATGGCGTTGATCGGCTCACCGACTTCCGCCAGCTTGCCGGCCTGCTTGGTCTTTAATGCGTCTCTGGGTGCGGAGAAACGAGGAAATATGATGCCTGATGAACAGAGGCCCAAGGCGGTCGCACTCAGCACAGCTGCGCCAGCGCTTTCGCTGCCGGCTATCCAATCTTTAGTGTCTGAAAAATATGGCATTGAGGGCACCGTCCTGCCGCTGGCCAGTGAGCGCGATCAGAACTGTTGCATCGAGCAGGCCGACGGCACGCGCTATGTGTTAAAGATCAGTAATCCCTCTGAAGCGCTGTCCATCGTGGATTTTCAGATTGCCGCGCTTAATCACATCGCCGAGGCTGCGCCCGGGCTGTCCACGCCGCGCGTCGTGCGAACGCTAGAGGGCTCCCTGCGTGACAACGTCACTCTTGACGGAGGAGAAATAACGACCGTCAGAATGCTGACCTATTTAGACGGTATACAGGTTAAGGATACGGAGAGAACCCCAGCACAGCGTTGCGCGATGGGCACCTGTCTGGCCCGGCTTGACCTGGCTTTACAGGCATTCAGCCATCCCGCTGCCAGCCACGATCTTCTCTGGAACGTTTCAGCCGCGCATCGCCTGATGGATAAGCTGGAAGACCTCGTGGATCCCACCCGTCGCAGGCTGGCTGAAAAATTTATGACGCGTTTTATCACCCATATCCTGCCGCGCCTTCCGGCGCTGAGGGCGCAGGTTATCCATAACGACTTCCATCTCTACAACGTGATGGTTGCGCCAGAGGCGCAGGATCATATTACGGGCATTATCGATTTTGGCGACATGCTTTATGCCCCCCTGGTCGGCGAAGTCGCAACCGCGGCGGCCTTTCAGATGACAGGCAGCGTCGATCCTTTTGCCGGCGCCGCCCAGTTTGTCGGCGCCTACCACCAGACGCTCCCGCTTACCGATCTGGAGCAGGCGGTCGTGACCGATCTGATGGCGACCCGTCATCTGATTACCGTTTTGATTACCGAGTGGCGCGCGGTTCGCTATCCACACAATCGCGCCTATATCATGCGGCACAATCCAGCCGCGTGGGAGGCGCTGTCTTTAATGGCGGATCTGTCTCGCGATACGGCACGTGACCGACTGCTGGCTGAACTCTGAAACCGGAGAATTGTATGAAAAGCACGACAGATCTCAATATGGTAAACGCCTATATCCCCGGCCAGGTCGACGTGGGACCGGTCACCGCCGCGATGATTCAACGGCGCGATGCGCTGCTCGGCCCGGCCTATCGCCTGATGTACGAGCATCCCTTACATATCGTACGCGGTGAAGGCGTGTGGCTCTTCGATCCTGAGGGCCGTCGCTATCTGGATATTTATAATAATGTCACCTCGCTTGGGCACTGCCATCCTGCCGTCACCGAGGCCATCTGTCAGCAGGTTCAGACGCTGGCAACAAATACCCGCTACCTGCACGACACCATTCTGGAACTGGCCGAACGCCTGCTGGCCACCGTGCCGGAAACCGCGCTTGCGCATCTGATGCTGACCTGCACAGGCAGTGAGGCCAATGACCTGGCTTACCGTATTGCCAAAGTTCGTACCGGGGGCACCGGCATTATTGTGACCGAGACGGCCTATCACGGCATCACGGACGCGGTGTCTCAGTTTTCGCCCTCTTTAGGCACGTCGGTGGATCTTGGCGCCCATGTGCGCCTGATTCCTGCCCCACGGCTTTATCATGCTGAGGGAGCCGATCTTAGCGAGCGCTTCACGCGCGACGTGGAAAACGCAATCGCCGACCTGCAGCGTCACGGCATCAAACCCGCCGCGCTGATCGTCGATTCCTTGTTCACCAGCGATGGCATCTTGCCTGGTCCGGTGGGCTTTATGAAAGGTGCAGTTGAAGCCATCAAGCGGGCCGGTGGCGTGTTTATTGCCGATGAAGTTCAGCCCGGCTTTGGGCGCACAGGCGAGACAATGTGGGGCTTCCAGCGCCACGGCGTTATTCCGGACATGGTGACGCTGGGCAAGCCGATGGGCAACGGTCAGCCGATTGCCGGCCTGCTGGCCACCGCTGACGTGCTTGCGGAGTTTGGTCAACGCTCACGGTATTTCAATACTTTTGCGGGCAATACCGTTTCCTGCGCAGCCGCACTGGCCGTTCTGAAAACCATTGAAAGGGATGGCCTGGTTGCCCATGCGCGCGATGTAGGCAAACAGCTGCTTGATGGCATAACCGCGCTGGGTAAAAAGCATGAGGCGATCGGTGATGTTCGCGGTGCCGGCCTCTTCGTTGGCGTGGAACTGGTTTCCGATCGTCTGTCGCGCACCCCGGATCGCTGGCTGACCAGTCAGGTGGTGAACAGAATGCGTCAAAAAGGCGTGCTGCTGAGCGCATGCGCAATGGGCCACAACGTGCTGAAAATTCGCCCACCGCTGGTCTTGACGGCAGATCAGGCGGGAATGATAATCGATGTCCTCGATCAGTCGCTGACAGAAGCGACGGCCGCCAGGGCTTCCCAGTCTGTTCTGAGGTAATCACCTGACCATGACGCACACTAAACCCCTCGATCGTACCGATATCAGAATACTTGAGCATCTTCAGCGCGAGGGGCGGTGTTCGATAGTGGAACTGGCTGAGGCGATCAGCCTCAGCCCCAGTCCCTGCCTGGCGCGCACCCGACGCCTGGAGCAGAGCGGAATTATTTCGGGTTACGCCGCCAGGGTTACGCTGAATAAACTGGGTAATAACCTGGTTGTGTTCTCCGAAATCACCCTGAACAGTCATTACCCGTCCGATTTTATCAAATTCGAATCCGGCGCCTGTAAGTACCGGGAGATTGTAGAGTGCTACAACATCAGCGGAGGCTATGACTATCTGTTGAAAATCATCGCCCCGAATCTTCACAGGTTTCAGGACCTGATGGATCGTTTGCTGGACGATGAGATCGGTATTGCCAAATTCGCCAGCCGGGTCGTTCTTCGGCAACCCTGGCAGTGGCGCGAAGAGCCACTGAGCGAGATTGCAACCGGGCAGGCAAGCTGGTCGTAGGGACTTATGGAGGCTGACGGCACGTCAAATCACAGGAAATGCGCCTGACCGTTACCCGCCTGTCGATAAGACCCGAGTTCAGACCAAAAGCGCGATTTGCCCCTCATCAGGGGCTGACATTTCTGTGAGGGGTGCCGACTGTACTGGACGGTTGTTCCCACTTCCCGGTCCGGCTTTGAAAACATCCTGTTTGTCCACGTGCCCCTGGTGTAAGCCGACTGCCAGGCACTGCGAAACAGCGCGCCAGCAGCAGAACGGCGTTGCGACCTGTCCATGTGGTAATGCGATCAAAGACATTGCCGTACGGCGCCCTGAAGCATCCAAACGGACCACCCTGCAACGCATCTTTTCTGGCTGCACGCCATGCATCACACCGTCTCACGAGGCTTAAGGCCAGCATCGCCAACGGGATCACCGAGCCCGGTTTCTACGCCGTTTTTGGCAGATAAGAGGCCCTGTTGGAAGAGGGAGTGCAGTGCTATAGTGCCCTTTACGCTCAGCGCAGCAGAGACTGACGTAAAGGCGCTGATCGGCTTTCTGCACCCTGTTAACCCCGGCTTTTCGACCGTAGCTGAGGGTGACTTTAGGGATGAGCCTGATGCAGCGGTATTATCCGCAATAAACCAGGCCGAACGTTAAGGCTTTGAGCGGTGAAAATGATCATGCGATATCAGATGGCTGTCTTGTTGTTTGCAGGAACAACCGCTGCGCTGGCAGCGCCCCCCGTTGCCAATGTCTGGCAGATCTATCAGGCTGAACTCGCTCGCCAGTGCCCAGCTAAACATCTTGAATGGCTCGCACCGGCTGACATTCGTGATGCGCTTGATGACTATCAATCCCATCTGAGTACCGGTTTACAAAGTGCGATGACGACCGCCGAACGTCACAGCTGCCGCGATGTGTCGGCAGGTGTGACATGTGACAATGTCGGTGACCTGGATATTGCCTGGAAAAACGATTTAATGCCCGCTGTTGCGGCCTCTTTTTGTCGCCGTTTTACGATGTGCCGAAAACAGTCGGACTGCGACAACCTTGCTGCACCTTAGCGCTCGCCTACCCGTCACCGACGCGAAACCTAAGCGCATGCCGGAATCCGCAGAAGCCTTGCAATCCTTTTTAAGACAATCAATAACTGCGCGCAACGGCGCAGACATTAACCGGTGGGGAAAATAGCACCAGGAGCCTGCAAAAAAGGCCCACCACGCGTCAGGCAGCGGCATGAGTTCGCCTGTCTTAACGTGAGGCTGCAGCCCGTTTTCGAACGTCGCGGTCACGCCCTGACCTTTTAGGGTCAGATCGCTTGCACCAGATACACCGTTAACCCCAATAAACAGTCAGGCGTCCGGGCGCATCCATGCGAACCGTTTCTCCGTTGCGCGCAAACGTCGCGGGGACGCGTGCAACGTGGGGAAATCCTAGATTGATGCCGCCTGCCCCGGCACCGCCATTCAACACGGGGCGCACTGAGGTCAGGCAAGGATGACAACGTGAGATAACCCAACCGGCTCAGACAAAACGCCATTCAAAGCCGTTTGCCGTTTTATTGATATGACCGGCGGAACTTCGGGCAAAGTGAGCGCTGAACCATAGCGCCTGATTCTCGACAGCCCATTCCATCGCCCAGCGGCGTTGAACTTCAGCCTGCTCTGCGTTGGCACAAAAGCGTGAGGCCAGATGAGGCTGCCTGACCTGAAGCTCGTTATGCATCAGGTCACCGCTGAATAAGGCATATTCCCCCGCACTGTGCAGGATAATCGACGCATGATCGTGGCTGTGCCCTGGCGTCGGGACAACGCGTAACACTTCTGCGAAATGCGGCGTTTGACTCACATCGAACGTCTCAAGTAACCCGGCATCGATCAGCGGGTTAAAGCTGTCTTCTAAAACCGTTTTTCTTGCCGGATCGTTTTGCCAGCTTTTCAGGCCAATAGCGGAACAGTGATAGCGCGCATTTTTGAAAAATGGCGTCCACTTGCCTTCAACCTGATGGGTATTCCAGCCAACATGGTCGCCATGCAGATGGGTGAGCAAAACGATGTCCACCTCATCGGGATCAATGCCTGTCTCGCGAAAACGTTGTTCATAAGGCGTATCCAGTTGGTGGGAAAGCGGAGAGCCGGGGCGCTCACGTCCATTACCACTCGCTGTATCAATGACAATGACGTTATCCGGCGTCCGGACAATCCAGCTATGCACCGAAAGCGCGATATTTTCAGGAGAAAGGCCGTCCAGCTGCTGGTCTGGATATAGCATGCTCACAGATAATGACGCCTCAAGTTCAGAAACCTTGAAGACGTCACAGTCACCCACGCGATAGTTCGATTTCTGTTTCACAGTAGCCCCTAAGACAGGATGAAATGATGCTTTTGATGAGTATGATTGAATCGTATCAGCTGGAAGAGGTTATCCCTGCAAAAATCTCATCGCCCCGCCCTCTGTGCTAATCAGTCACCAGCCGGGCTATGTTTTCGCCCAAATCTAAAAGAAAGGCCTCTCGCGACGGATGTGAATCGGTTACCTGCGGAGGCAAGGTATTCATGAAGGTAAAATGCCCGGCCTCTGCCATCACACAGAGATAAGTCTGCGTGTAACCCTCCAGTGCCTGTTTAAGAAAGCAGGCCTGGGACGGGGGCGTCAGGCTGTCCTTTTCACCTGCCCAGATGTGAACAGGTACGTTCACCGCTGCCAGCGCAGACGGAGCCTGGAAAAAATCGGCGGGCGGTGCCAGTAAAATAAGTCGATGCAACATCCGGTCTCCGGCGAAAACAACCGATTCCCCTGTGCTTGTCATCGCTACAGCCCCGGCATTAAGCAATAAAATCACGCTACCCAGGGAGTGGCCAACACCGGTAACCGACGCATAACCGCTACAAAATTCATTCTGAGCCCGCGCAAGCCGCTGGCAGCGTTCCAGTAATTCAGCTCTGGTGGGCACGGGTGAGGTCAACCGTTCAAAGTGTGGCGCGACAACGGAAACGCCATGGCGGGCAAAGGTCTGGAGAAGTTCAAGATGGCGCAGCGGACTGCCGCCCAGCCCCGCAGCAAAAAGGATACAGCGCGTCGCCCCCTTAACCTGCAATAAGGTGACGTCAAACGCCTCTTCCCCATGTTTGATCCGAGACGTTTCCGTGAGATCACTTTTGTCCATCAAAACGCATCCCGCTTAACCGATTGTCAAAAATAATAACAGGCTATCGCCACCTTTACGCGTTGGATGCCGTTCTGCCACACAGTAAACCCCGGCTTCGTGAATTATGACTGGTCAGGACATTGGGATGAAACGTCATTGAGCCCCTCTGCATCCTGAGTAAATGATTTGAAGTGCTGGCGATCGTCAATTTTTACCACATAAATTGAATCAAAATCCGCTGACGGCCAGTCAGGTACAAGCCCCGCATCTCCGCCCGTTTTTTCAACAAGTGTCCGGGCAGCAATGACCAGATTTTTATGCTCCCAGGCGATCATGGTCAGCGGAACGCGTTTCTCATTGAGAAGGTCAGAGACCAGTTTACGGGGTTTATCCGCGTGAAAGCGCAGTATTACAGGCCTGGAAACCTGCACCGCCAGAGGGATCAGCGTGGAGAGTGGCCGCAGCGAACTCCCTGTTTTATCCTCTTTCGGTGCAGAGGCGTAAAGCGCATCCGGGTTTCCATAGCGGCTCAGCAACACTGCAGGAAGTTTCAAGGCCCGATTAAGACCTTTGCAGGTCAGTTGACCACTTGCGTTGTCGGGTTTTTCGCCATGACGAAAAAAAACATAGGTACTGTCGGCCTCAGCACTCAAGGGGACAAGGGCAGTACACGCAAACATTAATGCCAAAAATTTCTTCATCATGACGTCCTGTGAGTCATAAATTCGCCAGCAAGGGCCTGATTTCAGAGCAGTTCACTAACAACAGATAAACGGTCGATGAACGAATGAATCCGCTGACTGGCTGCACAAGTGCGCCAGACACAGGCACAATAGCGCTTATGCCCCGTCCGGCGCATCTGTATTCTGTGCGCTGTCACCCAAGCGAACCCGGTTGCGACCTGGCCTCCTGGCCGTTCATCTCCGAATCGGTCAGCGTCGCTCTGACATGCGGCAAACTCTGCGGATAATGTTGCTGAATAAACTCAATCATTTTCTCACGTACGTAACAGCGTAAATCCCAGGCCGTGGGAGAGTTCTGTGCGGTCATTAACAACCTGATGGTCATGGTTTTTTCGCTGGTATCGGTGACCTGGAGCACCTGCGTCTGCTGATCCCAAAGCCTCGTTTCACTGAGTACTTTTTCAAAATGCTGGCGGAGAGGTTCCAGCGGCATGGAATAATCCACGTAAAGAAAAACCGAGCCGAGTATTTGCGCGTTATTCCGCGTCCAGTTCTGAAAGGCATTTTCGGTAAAGTAGGTAATGGGCAGAACCAGTCGGCGCAGGTCCCAGATACGCACGACAACGTAGGTCAGATTGATCTCCTCAATCCAGCCCCACTCTTTTTCCACGACCACGGCATCGTCAATTTTTATCGGTTGCGTGAAGGCAATTTGGATTCCGGCAAACAGATTCACCAGCGACTTCTGCAGTGCAAAGCCAATGATGATTCCGGCTACGCCAGCACCCGCCAGAATCGTCGTGCCAAATTTACGCACACCCGGAAAGCTCAGCAGAATCATGGACAGACAGAATAACACCAGGATGACGATGGCGACCTTTTTGACATACATTAATTGCGTACGAATCTTGCGGGCGCGAAGGTTATTCGACAGATTAATGTCATAACGGATGAAGAGCATATCCTGCGCCACATTCGTCAACCGAATTAATACCGAGCAGACCGACAGGATAATAAAAATATTGGCGGTGGCGGTGATAAAATTCAGGGATTTTGGGGGGATATTAATATAATTCACCCCGATATTGATGAGCAGTAGGGGAATAAATAGAAACAGGGATCCACGTAGATGCTTTTCAAGCGATTTGAACAGTTTTCTGTCGCGATTTTGCCAGTAGCGAATAAACACAAAAAGAACAAATCGGGACAGAAAGCCCACAATTAACGAAAAGATAACCAGCAAAACCGCAGGCACCCAGGTTGGCACCCCTGAGAACTCATCAAAGATCAACGACATCATTTTCCCTTCTCAAGCAATCGACAGCCTTCGGCTGTATGAAAGGTCACTAAAATCAGTAACCGCTGTTTTCTCGGTTATCTGCGAACGACGTGATTACGTATAGTAGTCTATGAAAAATTTGACCCACTGCCTCTTTAATCGGATAAAAACCGCGTAAGGCGGCCATTTTTAGCGGCGTTGTGTTCATAACCGACTGAAAATAAGACTTATTTACTTTCGGGCAAGTAAGATATCGCCATCGGCTTCACTCAACCGACATGCTCTGCTGGTAGCGGGGGAAATACGCGAAAGCGCAGCAAGGCCTGGCTTCGGTGCAAAAGCATTGCCGAGCGAGACAGGCACGATTGCCGCACAACCGCCACGTCAAACACAAAGCCGCCACCTTGCAGAAGGCACGCACTCCTACCCGTCAGTTGAAAAAGGGGTTTTCCCCGGGGAAAGCACACCACCTGGTCGCCTGCGGTGGGCGACGGGCAGAACGATGTCGCTTTGGCGGGGCATATTACGTTGAGCAGGCCCACTTAGGGTGCAGCGGACCTGGCAGAGCAGTGTCGTTATCCCTTTAACGCAGACGAACCTGCTCAAGGTCAGCCAGTAAGCCGGGCCCCTGTGGCTTCCAGTCCAGCTCCCTGCGGGTGATTGCAGCCGAAGCAGACATGTCCTCTGCAACAAATTTGCTCAACGCGCCAAAGTGTGCTGATGCTTCACTCGCCTCAATGCGTACCACCGGCACATCAAGCACCTGTCCAATCGTTTCGGCAATGCTGCGCAGGGGAATACCTTCTTCTGCTACGGCATGATAGCGCCTGCCCGCCAGATTTTTTTCAAGGGCGAGGACATAAAGCCGTGAAGCATCACTGATATGTACTGCCGACCAGCGGTTCTGACCCTCGCCCACCCAGGCCGAGACGCCCTTTTGCCGGGCCGTTTCAATCAATGAGGTCACTAGCCCTTGTTTCAAGGGATTATGCACCTGAGAGAGCCGGATGACGGCAACATTGATCCCTTTTTCTAAGACCGCCATTGCGCCCCGTTCTGTCGCCTTACGCGGATTGCGGTGTTCAACGTTAACGTGGTTTTCAACTGCCAGGCTGCCAGGCCCTGCTGAGCCCAGCGCGACGGCGGACGTGACGATCAGCGGCCGCTGCGTTCCCGCCAGGGCTTCACCCAGCGCCTCAACCACCAGCCTGTCTTTTTCGCATTGGGCGACAAACGTGGAAAAATCATGATTAAACGCTGTGTGAATAACCCCGTCGCTTAGTGACGCGCCGCGCCGCAGGCATTGAAGGTCGTTAATGTCGCCCAAAAAGGGTTCGACACCCGCAGCAGCCAGCACTTCCGCGCCTTTTTGGCTGCGGGTCAGCCCTGCAACCTGGTAGCCGGAGGCAATAAGCTGAGCGGCAACCGCGGTGCCGATAAATCCCGTCGCGCCGGTAAGAAAAATTCGCATCCTGTCCGTCCTTACTGTGAATCAGCCATCATTTAACAACCCGATGCAGCTAATTTAGACGGGAGGCGTAATACATTCTATGCTGGAACGTCGCTGTTTTATGTCCGATCGTCCGGAGCAGACTATGGACCCGCTATCACAGTTGTTATCGCTACTCAAAACTGAAAGTTACGTTTCAGGCGGTGTTGTTCTCGATCCTGCGCAGGCAGTCCAATGGCCCGCTCATGACGGGGTCAAATGCTATGCCGTCGTGTTTGGATCCTGCTGGCTGTCCGTGGAGGGACTGGCAGAGCCCGTCAGGCTCACCGCTGGAGAGTGTTATCTTTTACCTCCCGGCCCCCCTTTCAGACTGGCAACAGACTTAACGCGAAAACCGGTCGATTTTCAGACCGTCCGGACTGAAATGATTTCCGATATCGCAAGCAAAACGCACGAAACGTCAGGTTGTTTTCTGGTAGGCGGGCATTTTTTACTGGCTGGCCGCGCTGCACGCCTGCTTTTGCATTCCTTATCACCCGTGGTGCATGTTCACAGAGACGCAGATAAAAAGGCGATGTATTGGGCACTTGAACGGATGGCTCAGGAAGTGCGCGCCCCTCAGCCGGGCAGCGAGCTTATCGTGCAGCAACTGGCTTTTATGCTGGTCATACAGGCCCTGCGATTGCACGCCGATGACAGCACAACTCCCCGCACTGGCTGGCTCTTTGCTCTCCGCGATAAAAAGCTGAGCGCGGCGATAGCCTGTATGCACGATGCCCCCGGACAGGGCTGGACAGTGGAAACGCTCGCCACGCAAGTGGGAATGTCACGTTCGGCGTTCGCACAACACTTTAGCCAAACCGTGGGTATGGCTCCTGCTGCCTATCTCACCCAGTGGCGAATGCTGTTAGCCTGCGACCGCTTACAACAGACTGATGACTCTGTACTGCATATTGCCACCTCGCTGGGATACGAGTCAGAAAGTGCATTCAGAAAAGCCTTTAAGCGCGTCATCGGCTGCACACCTGGAAAATTCCCCGCAGGGTAACAGGTTCAAGCCTGCCCTGGCAGACGGCAACAGACGGGAATGTTGGACATGATGCGAGACGATCGCCGCGGTTGGCGATCGTCTCGCGGTTATTTGGCCGGGCAGACAGACGCTTCAAGTTTGCCCCGCCGATCCCACCGGCAGGCAAGCAGCCACAGCAGCGCCGTCACAATCCAGCCGATGATCCACGAGATGTCGTTGCCGGCAAAGATCCAGGTCAGCGAACCATGATAAAGCGGGTTATCGATAAACGGCAGTTGCACCAGCACGCCCAGAAAGTAGACCGAAATACCGGCCCCGTTCCAGCGCCCATAGCGCCCGTCTGGCTGCGACAGCGCCGGGATATCTACTTTGCCATGGGTGATGAGATAAAAATCAGTCAGGCTTATCGCGCTCCAGGGCACAAAGAAAGCCAGCAGAAACAGCAGGAAGTGCGTAAAGGATTTCAGGAAAGCCGGTTCACTCAGCAGGGCAATAACGCAGGCCAGCGTCACCATTGAGGTGACAAACATAACGCGCCCCGCCCGACTGAGCGAGGTTTGCTGGCGAAAACCCGACACAATGGTCGTCAGAGACATAAAACTGCCATAGGCATTTAACGTGGTGAACGTAATTTTGCCAAAGCAGATGGCGAAATAGATCACCATCGCCATGGTGGCGCTGCTGCCCAGACTCACAATATAGCCAACCTCATTGCCTGAAAAGGCCTTACCGGCGATCGCGGCAACGATCACGCCCAGGGTCATTGATGCCTGGGTGCCGGTCATGCTGCCAAAGAACACCGAGCAGAACAGCTTCCTTGCGGAAACATCGGCGGGAAGATAGCGCGAATAGTCAGAGACATAGGGGCAAAACGCAATTTGCCAGGAGGAAGACAGCGAGATCGCCAGCAGAAAGTTAGCCAGCGTAAAATGGCGATTCTGCCATACCGCCGATAAATCGTGAGTGGAGAGCAGCGTGATGAATAAATAGGCAAAGGCCAGGACGCCGATCACGCTCGCCAGTTTCCCCAGTTGATGAATCACACGATAGCCCAGCACCGCAATCACCACAATAAGGGCGCTAAACACCACCATTCCGGTCGCGTTGCTGACGTGAATAAGCTTCGCCAGCGCCTGTCCCGCCAGCACCGTACCACTGGCAGAAAAGCCGACGTACATTATACAGACCAGCACCAGGGGAATGACCGCACCGAATACACCAAACTGCATGCGGCTGGTGATCATTTGCGGTAACCCCAGGCGCGGGCCCTGAATG
This sequence comes from Pantoea sp. B623, assembly GCF_024814475.1. Lineage (NCBI taxonomy): Bacteria > Pseudomonadati > Pseudomonadota > Gammaproteobacteria > Enterobacterales > Erwiniaceae > Pantoea > Pantoea sp. B623. The sequence goes on from NZ_JANUXM010000004.1 coordinate 342,045, forward strand.
GCATGTAACGACATGATGCCCGCCCCGATGATTTGGCCGACCAGCAGCCCAACCAGCGACCACACCACATCGCCGCCCAGAACCACAGCCAGCGCGCCCGTGACAATGGCGGTGATTTGCAGATTACCGCCAAACCAGAGGGTAAACTGGCTGAAAGGCTGCCCGTGACGTTCGCGCGGCGGGATGTAATCAATCGAACGGGTTTCTGACAGGCGCGGTTTCTCTGCGCCTGAATAATCTGCTGCAGGTGATTCAGCTGGCATAGTTTCCTCACTGGAACACAGCATACGCGGTGCGTTGAGACTTATTGTTGAACGGATGGATGCGCAAACGGTAGTACATGTATATACATGTAACGATACTGTCACGCGAGTTGAGAAGTTACAAGATGACGCGTCATTGGAAAATGTGATGGTGCAGGCAAGCCTGACAGGTGACCGCGCATCGCATGCTAGCATGTCGGGCGTGAAAACGAACAATTGCGCTGGCTCCTGCCCTCAACCCGTCAGATTGACGTATTGAAGGCAAAGCCGAGTACAGGCGAAACGCGCCACATGCCTTACCAGGTGTTAAATCCACAACAGCCAACACGGGAAAATTGCGATATGAATCTCCGTCTGGCTCCGTTCACAAACTGACAGGAGCCCTTATAAGGAGTCAGCCTAAACATAACGTTTGCCCGTTAGCCGCCCACCCAGCACACCCCTCTGCGTGACTGGCATGCGTAACAGCCCGATGCTCAAAGTCGCTGCCTGGCCTTGAGTTGATGATCCCTTCAATCAATGGCCTTTGGGCGATACTGTTCGTTAAGCGCCTGAGCAATTGCCTCTGTTTCCGCATCAGGTATGCCGTTATCAAGCGCCGGTCTGAAGTGCATTTGAAACGCCTGAATGGTTTTTATAGTCTCCTCGTCCAGCACACCCGTTTGTGGAATAGCATCATATCCATAGGTTTTAAGTAGCACCTGCATTTTATGAACATTCACAGGTGCGGTTGGCAGACGACCGTTGAGATATTTTTTTATTTTCTCTGCTTCCGGCCAGGCCCCGATCCCCTGAGCAGCCAGTTGTTTCCAGGGAAACAGCTTACCGGGGTCTTGTTTTCGCAGGGGGGCGATATCACTATGACCGACTACGTTATCAGGGGTAATATTATAACGCTGGATAATGCGCCTGGACAACGCGACAAGCGCCTTGATTTGTTTTTCATCGTAGGGATACCAGGTTTTATGTCCCAACATATTTTCTGAAAAACCACGATTAACAATCTCAATACCGACAGAAGAATCATTGAGATTGACACGCCCATTCCAGTTACTGACACCGGCGTGCCAGGCGCGCTTATCTTCATGGACCAGTTGATAGATGAGGGGTTTATCTGCTGTATTGTCAGGCGACTCAGGAATAAGGTAATGGGCGCTGACATTATTACCTGTAAGAAGTTTTAACGATGTCGCGTTATCAGCGGCCGTGTAATGAAAAACCAGGAAACGAATACGTTCGTTTTGGGCGAGTGAAGAATAATCATGGCTCAGCGTATAGTCTTGCCTGTTTGCTTTTGACGAAATGCTAGGGCTACAACCTGTAAGTGATAACAGTAAAAACAGGCTGGTAAGGATGCATCTTGCATTCTTTTTAATTCCCATATCAATTAAATCCTTTTGCAACATTTACTTTATCCTGATCGCTCTTTTATTCTGACGGAGGATAGAAAATTCAATCTCGCTCCTCTGATAAGAAAGCCTGTTTTCCAAAAACCACATAATGAATTCATTATCATTCTTCACGCCGACTTTTTTCATCACTCTCCGTTTATAATAACTGACTGTTTTCTCCGGCAGATTCATCCATTCGGCTATTTGCCTTACTGTCATCCCGGTCATAAAAAACCAGGTAACCGCCACTTCATTTTCAGTAAATGTCAGACAACGTTTTGCATTATCCATAAAAGTCACAACCCCTCCACTGGAGCAATAATTTTTTATCTCTCCACAAATAACCAAAAAAAATATTTAATTAACAATCAACCTCAAATCCCAACCTGTCATTCATCATCCCAACGCCATATAAAAATGCCACCTTCCCTAACCTGATGGCATTCAGTGAACGACTAGCCAAGATAATTCCGGATTGTACGTACCGGATTAACATGCCTCCCTCAACCCGGCATCATAATTTCTAAAAACGCCGCATTTAATTGATAGAAACCCTAAGCACGAAGCCACACAGAACTGATTTCCATTCTCAGAATATCGGATGTACTGTTTTTTATTAGTCTCTCGCTATTTTCATATTCAATAAAGCGTTCAGCTCAGAACATTGAGATAACAATTTTAGGACGTTACACAACCAGAAAGGGTATTATCTGCGCCTGTCTGTAACTCATCCCCGCCAGTTACAGAAAGGCGCAGAATCCTCCGGCAATATCTTTCCCCCCTACAGCGGCCAAAAGCCCCCTTTTCCTCGCAACGTTTTGCCAGCACCGCCTCCAACGCCATAAACCTTCCCTGCACCTGCCCACTTACATTGCGGAGAGGAAGGCATATCGCCGGCACAGTGCCGAGAGCGTTCGCCAAAATATTCAAACCACGTACACCCGTTGGTTATTAATTGGATGAATCCTCGTTTTGCACTAACCCTCCCTCTCCTCAAGACTAAAAGAGGGACGGTTGGCGATGAACCAGAGAATAAGTTCCTTATTGTTTTTCACACCTAATTTACGCATCACCCTGCGTTTGTGGTAACGAATTTTCAGCACATCCATGCCTGTCCGGCACGCAATCTGCTGTAATTTCATTCCGGTCATGTAAAACCCTATTACGGCAATTTCGTTTTTCGTTAAAAAAACATTTTCTCCATGTTTCCCGATAACCCTAAGCACATGTTATCTCCATAGTGAATCAGAAAAACTCAAAGGCGCGCCTGCAATAAACTACAGGGTGACTTTATTTGTTTTTAACTGATAATTATAATCACTGACGCTGGTGATGTTCAGATGCATACCCTTTGAAAGTGGATGAGAAGGTGTAGCGCACAACGTCTCCTGCGGAAGAACATAAGGCTTCGTAAAAGTGATTTTCGATCCGCCTTCATCTGTATTAACCAAAGGTGAGAAACGGAACACTTTAGCGCTGGGATTACTTATACAGAGATCGCCGCGGACTAACTGATATTGTACGCGCTGCCACATATCTTTTTGCTCGATATCTTTTCTGACGTTAACTACGACCGGCAGATCTTGCCCAATGAGAATTTTCACCTTTCCATCGCTGACCTCATCCTTAGGTGGTAATCCTGTAAATACGACGCGCGCGATATGCTCTTTTACATCCGGCGTATTGGTACGGTAAATTACCCGAATGCTCTGGATGTCGCCTGGACCTATTACAATAGCCTGAGGTTCAGTATACAGTGTGCCACCGGCAAGATTATCGTCTGGTAGACGCCGGATTTTGCTGTAAAGCAGCACACTTTTATCGCCATTATTCTTAATATCAATAGTCGACTCCTGCTTACCTGACTCGATCAACACCGCTGATGATGAAGGTAGAATTTCGGCACTGGCATCATGAATAAGACCTGTAAATATGAAAACACTCATAGAAACGTTACGAAGCATGGCAGTTGAAAATAACATTTTTAATACTCTCCTGTTGATTCAGACGACGAGATGAAAGTTTACATTGCATATTTAAATGCGTAGGTGACGACATACCTTCTGATTCCAGCTTTCCGATATCTTTTTCATCGATTAAAAGAATATCTTTGTCGATGAAACGGGCAATTAATTTTCCAGAACCGTCATAAAAAAGATCACTCTGATGAATGTCAGAAGGTTTGTGGCTCCATTTCAACAGCATTGAACGGTTATCCGCTATGCCAAATTTAAAGAACGGCACCGATCCGCGAACAGCTGAAAAATCTCTGACGTTGTTTTTAATGATTACACCTGATGGCAGACCTTCCGGGCTAACGCGAATAAAATCATTTCGTCCTTCAGCGACAGGCGTAATTATGGCTTTTCCATCATGATTGGTGACCGCACTACTTTGTAATGAGGCGACATCAAGATAATGATGGACGCCTGTGTCGACCACCGCCCAGGTATTGCCAATACGGTTTGGTGAGAAAATAACGCCTTCTTTACTAATGGCAACAGCACCGGATAAATATGCCGCGGTGGTCTGCGATACGCCTCCGGCATCTCGTCCCTGGGAGAGCGAGACATCCGCAGTGGTGTAAGGTGTAATGACGGCATTATCCAGCGAGTAGCTTTCTGAACGACCCGCGCCCGACGTACGCATCTGGCTGGCAGTCACGGTATAGTTTTTAGATACCGGCGCACTGAGCGAATTCGACAGGCGCGCTCTGTTACCGTACGTGTAATACTGACTTCGCCAGTTAGCGCTGTGTTTGTTGAAACTTAGTGGAAGGCTCAAGAAAAGATTGAGGCTGATCTTATCTTTTTGCGTTTGTCCGGGGCTTAATGACATGTAGGAGACACCTACGCCCAACGAAGCTTTTCCCACAGGTAAGTTCAGACTGCCTGACAATGAATTGAAACCAGGCGCATCGTAGAAACGATAATGTGTTAACGAGATACTTCCTGTCACGCCATAGGAAAACTGCTGCGTCTGCGTTAAACCAATGCTGCTCCGCTGTGCATTGTAATTCCCGAGTCGTGCCTGGCCAATATAGCTAAAATGCCGGCTGTTACGACTAAAATTAAGGCTGGTATTTTTATAGCTGCCTGAAACATCCAAACTCAGGCCCTTCTGGTTTTTCTCATTTTGTACGCTTGTCAGGCTGGAGCGAAAGCGAAAATCTTTTTCGAAAGCCGTATTGCTGACCGTAAGCCCGCGATAGCCTGACGCAGTGACCATAGCGACCGATGGGGCGAAGATTGAATTTAGCGTTCTGGAGAAACCGGCGCCGCTTACCGTGCTTCTGCTGCCGCTAACGGTACGTCCCGTAAAAGCATAATAGCCCGCGTTACCATCCTGGTCAGAGGTGATTTGCGCGCGTGAGATGATGCGCGAGTCAACGATCTGCCCGTCTCGCTTAACCAATACCCTGACGTCATCACTAAAGCCAGCTACCGGAATATTACGCAGTTCCGCATGGCCTTTCTGAATGATTTGTTTCCAGAGAAGCAAGTTATTTTGCCAGAACTCGACAGTCAGCGTTTCTGCAGCTTCATAATTAAAGTTCACAAATGCCGTCGCGTTGCCGTTGGCGGAGGAGATGATGGCACCATCAATATAGCCAGTGCCAAACCCACCATCGCTAACGATTGTTCGTCCTGCGCGGACGCGAACATTTTGATAGTCTCGCTCAATATAGCCATCACGTATCGTGTTAACCGCCGTACGTGCGTTACGGTTGCTAAAGGAACTGTAGTAACCATGTGAGCGAATAATCGTATTTTTCATATTAATTCCGGCTTCATAATCTGTATTGATACTGTTGAGGGAGGTTTCTCCTCCTGAAAAGCGATAGGCATAGGTATTGTAATTTATAAATGCCCCGTTCCCGCCACTCAACCTTTGCTTCCCCTCTGGATTAATCAGATATTTTACAGGGACTAATAACCGTAAGGTATTATTAGCCCGATCAAATTTAGCCTGAATCTGTTTATCCAGATAAAAATATTTACTGCCGTTTCTGGCTTTGTAGGGCGACCATGCTAACGCTTTTATTCCTGCTTTTGATTTTATGTCTTCCGAATAAACCGCTGCATTTTTAACCGAAAAAACCCTTCCTGATAAAATATATTTTCCATTGATGTAAATATCAGATTCCGTTTCTCGCTCTGGCATTACATGCTGATTAAGTGCATTATCAAGCTGCGCAGAAGTGATACCATTCGCAGCCATCAAATTAGAATCAAAATGTAGCGTTTCACTCCGCACTGGTGCTATAAAAATTAAAAAGAAAATAACAGTAACAACATAATATATTTTTTGCATGTCAAAATCAGGCACCTCATAGGGAGATGCCTGCTGTCGCTCTCAAAAAAATAAATTAGAAATAACGTACGTTAATCTGTGCAGTACCCTGCCAGTCAACCTGTTGTGCATTGGTTATCATATTTCCGGCGTTTAATTGCGGTTCGATGTCAAACACCCATGAAATAACTTTCCCTGAGGCTGGTGCACTAGTCGTTTCATCCCATGGTGTCCAGTCTTCCGTTTTCTTATAACTCCAATTGGCATTTAACACACGACCAAACGCAGTACCACTATGCGAACCACTATTCTGGTAACCGAAAGAGGTCGTATTGGTCACGCCGTCTACCGTTGATGAAACAGGGCTGATGGTAAAATTCCCCAATTTATTTCCCGTTACCGGATCCATCCCTAAACCAAAAATACGCGTACTATCTGCATGCCCACTTCTGTTATTGGTATTCACACCCACCATAGCACTGCTTTCATTGGGGTCGGTCGCCCAGAATGCCACTTTCTGCGCTGAGGGACAACTTACCTGTAATGTCACTTGTTTCGCTGCAAAGGTATTGACCGCGGTTTGATTAAGATCTTCGTGCTGAGTAATCCCCCAGTCAAGAGCCTCACCGCCTACAACATTTGCTGTACAGGCGTTCGGCGCAATGATGCCATGAACATTAATGTCGGTTCCCGCCATGGCTGAATGGCAAAATAATGCACTGGTGGTGAAACTCAACGCTAATACTGTTTTATTAAAAGACACGTTATTCTTCCTTATCTCTGTATAAAAAAATCGACACAAGCCGCTCAGGCTTAATGCGGTGAGAAATATAACGTTAAACATTGAAATCGCCATATGAATTAATCTCTTTTTTTATAAAATAATCTTTTGTTTTTTATTGTTAAAAATCAATAAGATAGAAACATACCCTATGCCACATTTAAAGCAATGTTTTTTTGATTGATTTATAAATAAATTCAGAAAAGAACATACACATCAACTCCCAATATTTACTTATCACTGCGTGAAAACCCGTCTTTTAAAGATTGCAATGGACACCTGCCGGATTAGCCTGCCCTTTCCAGTACCTTTTCATACTTTTTTCTGTGTCGAAGCGTCAGTACACACAACGCCATGCCGTCACATCTGATTGACGCTGTTTCATTGCCCTACTAATCACGTTTAAAATAGACAAACGTTCAGCCTGACGCTGTCGTTAGTCACTCAACCTGAATGCATTACTTAAGATGTTTCATTCCTGACCATTTTCATTCCTTTAGTTCATTACTGGTTTACATTGACTCACAGCCATATCTTTTAGTCAGATAGTCGTACCAGAAAAGCTTACCGTTTTATCCTACCTTCCCGTTAAATCAGCAATCTGTTTGAAAAAGAAAGTGCGGTGCAAACCGTGACGCTCTTAGAACATTGGGCCTCAGGCCTGGGTAGCGCACTTTTCGATACTTAACGTCAGGAGATCAGGAAACGACAGACATTCTGTCAGGTCGATGAGAGTGGTGTTTGTTACAGCGGGATATTGATTACATGATATCTACGATGCGTTGCTAAGCCATAATGTCGCAGGTATGGATAAATACAGAATGACACAGGTAAGTGAGGGCAGTTAAAAACATCATCAACGCCCCATTGAAATGCAATACCTTAACGTTAAACGAAGCAACGTAAGATTCTGTGATGCCCACCTTGAATTCTCGCGTGATTTACTTAAACAACGGCTGATGCGTGATCTCAGGCTGCAGTGACGATGAGTATCATTGAGGTAGAGGTTCTTTGAAAATGGAGGGTGTATTCGTTCCGCTCAGTCTGCAATCTGGGCTTAATCTGGTTGGTTTAACAACCCTGCACATTATTTTCTTGCAGATTTTATCCTCGCCCAACCCCCCTGGTCGCATGATGTCTGTCTGCGCGACCTGAGGATTGCGCGCATGCAGCTACGCCTACCTCTGATGTGGATAGCGCTGACGGCTTATTAAAGTATGTATGTGCGTTTTTCATATGAGTGTGTATGCTGACAACAACGTCTGTTTTGAATGATGCAGTGAACGGCAGCAAGCGCGTAAACCAATGAGAGTTCAAATGAATCTGACACCTGCCGTTGACCAGAACGCCTGACTGACAGGGCAAATGAGAATGTATATAATTACTATTAGAGAAATTTTTGAGAAGTTAATTGCGCGTTTTAACATCGTTATCTGCTGTCTTTCGCGTGCGACAGCGGGCTACATAAGAAGCCTAAACCCGCTTCAGGTTCCCTCTAAAAACATTACTATTTTTTATTAAATTAAATTTAAAATTATAAACAATAAAATCAATTACTTACAACTTAAATCATGTATTTTATATTCCACTTAAATTAAAAAAGCCAAAGGCATGCAAATAAAACTCTTTTATTTAATTTGATTTGGAAATTATTCAGCACTATGCTGATGTCGATTCAGATAACAAATTTTTATCTATTAATTCCTTTCAATAGATGGGTATTCATGTCCATTTCTTTTGGTACAGATGGAGAGCACTTTGAGCCGAAAGATTACACTTAATCACTTTCTGGTTTTTGAACCCGAGAAAAAAAGAATTACTGGCAGAGGCAATCCGGCGATCATTAGTGCTTCAGCATCACTATGCTTCGAGTTGCTCATTGAAAATGTCGGTGAGTTAGTCACTCATCAACAGTTTTTTGACTATGCATGGCGTCGTTTTGGCATGGAGCCGACCTCTACGTCCCTCTATCAGAATATATCCAGCCTCAGGCGCGCACTGAGTAAAGCCGGACTGCAGGAAGACATCATTCGAACGATGCCCCGGCGTGGTTTTATTCTGTCACCACAAACCGTGGTGATGAAAGAAAATACCGTTACAGCCTCTTCAGCAACTGTCTTGAGTGAGAAAAATTATGAACCTCTTTCGTCAGAAGAAAACACAGAATCGCACGAGGGAGCATCTCCAGCCGTGTTACAGCACGCAGATGTCGAGGATGATAAAGATGATAAGACGGTTTTACCCTCAACACGTCAACGTGATCACTCGCCATGGCTACCCACAACAGAAATGTTGTTAGCACGACTCTCTTTTAAAAATGTGTTTTTTACCGCCATCACTTTCGTTTCTTTTTGCTGTATTTTTATTTTTATCAAAGTCGAACCGCAATCGGCAGAGCCCGTTTTCGCTCACAGCATGGACTATAAAGGCTGCGTGATTTTTAATAACTCAGACGCCTGGCTCAATAGCGCTGAGTTAAAAAAACGCGTAGATGATTTGGATATCAATTGTAAAGACAGTCAATATATCTATATGACATCTTTTAAAAATGCTGACAGACTCTCTTACTTTCAATGCCAGCACCCCTTGCACGCTACAATTCGAGCAAACTGTCTCTCTCATTATTATGTTAAGAATTTCAATGATGAATAAAATTCTGGTTCTGACAGGGCTATGCTTTATCGCTCTTTTATTGTATCCATTTAGTGGAAACCGGGAACACCGTATATCATGTAAAGCGGATATTTCTTATCAGTGGCAAGATAGCACGCTAAATTTATTCATTTCTCAAAACATCCAGAATGGCAAAGGTATACTGGCTCTCTCTGGTACGCTTCATGAAAAAAATAAAGCCGATGGTTATTTAAGTAAAACCATATCTTTCTCCTATCGAGAACAGGGCTATTATTATCACCTTAACTCAGATTTGGTCATCAACTCGCCACAAATGACCATGAGCGTTCAGGATCAAAGAAAATGGTTACCTGATTTCTTTATTGAAAAAGGGAAGCCTCTGCTGCTGAAAATCAGGCCTTACGGTGATAAAGCCTGGCTTTTTTACTCTGAGACTACGCCACTTTTCGTCTGTGAAAGAAGTAGTTAGCTTTTTTAACGATTTTTCACCCTTGTCCACTGCACGACGCTGAGATCTCAATGTTGATAATCTTGACGTCGTGCAGTGCATTTTTTACGACGAAATCAGTTTACTTCTGGCAGAAACAACTCTGTTTCGCCCCTCATGCTTTGCCTGGTACAACCATTGGTCAACGGAAAGCAATGTTTCCTCAATATCGTTGTTATGGTGAGCTAAACTCTCCACGCCAGCTGATATTGTCATTTTTCCTATTTCGCTAAATTGCGCACATGCGATATGTTCACGGATACGATTTGCAATAGATTCAGCCTCTGAGATTTGTGTATTCGGAAAGAAAACAACAAATTCTTCGCCACCAAACCGACAAACAATATCGTTAGTGCGGCAGCCTTTTTTTAAAAACATCGCGACGGCCACTAACGTTTTATCACCGATATCATGCCCATAGTGATCATTAATGCGCTTAAAGTAATCGATATCGAAAGAGGCAAGACTATGTTCGTTTTTAGCAGAGAGGTAAGGCGCGGTAAGTTGCTCAAATCCACGTCGGTTATACAGTTTGGTCAGATGATCGGTTATTGCATCATCTCGTAATATGGCCAACGTTTTATTAATTGTGTTCGAATAAGCCAAAAAAGATTTTTTCAGCCTGTCAGATTCTTTATACCACGTTTTTATATCCTTTATTTTGGGAGGCAAATCCTTCGTTGTAGTAGACCGGGTCAGGCCAGCGAGTCTTTCGAGCGGTTTGGAAATCTGCGTGGAAACAAAGATGCTCACACCGACCAATAGCAATGCTATCACCAGTCCATAAACCAACACATCTTTAGCGATAAGCGTGAGTGTCGTGCTGACCACGTCAGGCGAAACGCATACGAATACGTGCCAGTTGGTTTTGATAACGTCTGAATAGCCTAACAGGCAGTCGCGTTGTTCTAACGTTGTCTTTAATCCACCGCTGCTGGCCTGATTCAGCCGCGTCGTCAGGCTGGTAGTCAAAGGATTGTTTTTTCCTGTAAGCATCTCATCAGGTGAATAAATGACTTCTCCAGTATCTGAAACAATGCTGATCGTTGTTTTATCAGTGTAAAAATGATGGCTCATGAGGCGGCTTAAAATACTTTTTCTTTTCAGGTAGATAGATCCTGCAATATAACCCAGATACGCCCCCGAAGAGGAATAGATCGGGTTCGACAAAAAAATGAGATAGTTACCTGTGGAAGGTGTAAAGGGTTCTGATACGAACGCCCCCTTTTTTACCGCCATCAACTGCTCAGGGGCAACATTCAAAGACGTACCAACAGGCAGTAAACCTGGTGGAGAGGATGCCGCAACGTAACCGTCTGGCGTTAGCATCACGACTGAACTGAACATATCCGATTGCAGTCTTAATCTGTCAGCTTCTTGCTGTAGTGCCTGTTTGTCTTCAAAACGTTTAATCTGAGTGGCACTGTATGCAAGCTCTTTTTGTGCCGTTCTGAATGTACTGTCGGTCATATCAGCAAGCTTACGGGCATAGGCGGTGTTAGATTCAATAATTCTTTTTTCAGTCAGAACCTTAAGAACAACGCCCACCACCAATATCAGCATGAGTGCAGTAATGACTATGCAACCAACAGAATGCAGGCACAGAAGCCCTTTTAACGAGGGTTTATAGGTTTTATTCATTCCCACAGCAGGTCTCTGTTATTTGCCATCATTATTTCAAAGATATTAGCACTGCCTGGAAAAAACAAAGCGTTTCACGGCTAAACGTCACCCTCTTACTCTCACTAATCAGCGACATCGCGCTGATAAAGGCGTAAATCCAGCGCTTGCCAGACTGGCAATCCGGTGACGCAGTTATACCGCTGGCACCCTCTTCTCCATCATTAACCTTATTCTGCCGTGAAAAAAGAGGCGGGCCGTCGTTAACGTCTTCTGAAACAGGCCAAATACGTACAGGACAGGCATTCATTGCAAATGCGTTATGACCTGCTAGCAATAATAAACCGACATAACGCAGAGGGAATGGACATGCTTTATCCGTGATTGAGAAAGCATGCAGGCTGGCATGATGTGATACAACGCATGCACCCACACGATGAATAATCCCTGTTCAGGCAATGCTTATTCACTCACGCTCTCTCACCTACCATTACCGATTATGGGTTGCGCCACCTGCTACTCAAAAAAGCGGCGCATCAGCGCCGCCCTTAGCTTATTGAATCAGCCGTTTCACCGGCGCGTTCCGTTGACGATCCCAAATTACCGTCAGCAGGCGCTGTAACGCGATAAACGCAAACAGCAAAATGCCAATAGCAATCTTGGTCCACCAGGAACTGAGCGTGCCGTCAAAGTTGATCCAGGTTTGAATAAGCCCCTGAATTAACACGCCGAACAAGGTGCCCAGCACCGTGCCTACGCCACCCGAGAGTAAGGTTCCGCCAATCACTACAGAGGCAATCGCATCCAGTTCCACGCCCAATCCAGCCAGGGCATAGCCCGCCGAGGTATAGATGGAAAACACAATGCCGGCCAGCGTCGCCAGGGTAGTCGACAGCATGTAGATCTTAATGGTGGTGGCGCGGGTTGAAACGCCCATGAGTTGCGCGGAGGTCAGGCTGCCGCCAATCGCATAAACCTGATTACCAAAGCGAGTGCGGTGCGCCAGAATGATCCCGCCCGCCACCACCACCAGCATGATCAACGCCAGCAAACTGAGCCGCCCGCCCCCCGGAACCTTCCATGCCATGCTGGACAGCGTGGCGTAAAGAGGATGATCGATCGGAATAGAATTCTCAGAGACCAGGTAACTGCAGCCGCGCAGAAAAAACATGCCCGCCAGGGTGATAATAAATGCGGGAATTTTCAGCGCATCAATCAGCCAGCCCATCATGGCACCAAACATCGCTCCCATACTCAGGATGAGGGCAAACGCCAGGACGGGGTTGAGGTGATAGTCACCGATAACCTTTGCCAAAAATACACCCGAAAACGCAATGACGGCCCCCACCGAAAGATCGATGCCGCCCGATAAAATCACAAAGGTCATACCGACAGCGATAATGCCGAGGAAGGCGTTATCCGTCAAAATGTTACAGATCACCCGCGTGGAAGCAAAGCCGGGAAACTGGCTCAGGCAAAACAGATAGCCCATGACGAACACCAGTAGGGTGATCATCAGAGGCAGATGACGTTTAATCATGATGGACGTCTCCGTTTAAACATCGCAATAAAGCGCGGGGATTGCAGAAGCAGAACGCACATGACCACTATCGCCTTCACCACCTGATTCAACTCTGGCGGAAAGCCAGAGAGTAGAATACCGGTGTTCATCGACTGAATAATCAGCGCACCTATCAATGACAGCACGATGTTAAACCGGCCGCCCATTAGGGACGCTCCGCCGATGACCACGGCGAGAATCGCATCCAGTTCCAGCCACAATCCGGCATTGTTAGCATCTGCGCCACGAATATCCGCCGCCACAATCAGGCCGGCTACCGCCGCGCAAAGGCCGCTGATGGCATAGGTGGACATCACCACCAGCCAGCCATTCACGCCTACATTGCGCGCGGCGCGCAGGTTAATGCCCACGGCTTCGATAAACAGCCCCAGGGCGGTTTTACGCGCCAGTAGCCAGACCAGCAACGCAACCGCCACCGTTATCCAGACCGGCACCGGTAACAACCACAGCGCCCCATTCCCAAACCAGCCAAGGCTGTCATTATTAAAGGTTACGATTTGCCCCTGAGTAATAAGCTGAGCAATACCGCGTCCGGCGACCATTAAAATCAGCGTGGCAACAAACGGCTGGATACGGAGTAAGGCCACCAGAATGCCGTTCCATATGCCGCAGGCCAGACCGCTGGCCAGCGTCACCATAATGATAAAGGGTACACCGTGCCCGGCGACGGTCAGCGTAGCGGCGGTGGCGCCGGCAATCGCCATCACGGCGCCGACTGACAGGTCGATCCCGCCGGTGGCGATGACCAGCGTCATGCCGATGGCCAGTAAAGCAACGGGCGCGGCGCGGTTGATAATGTCGATCGGACTGCCAAACAGCCGTCCGTCCTGAAGATGAATCGCAAAAAAGTTATTCGCGACCAGGCTGTCAACTAACAGCACCAGCAACAGGGCAATAATCTGCGGCATGCCGGGCGGCAGCCTGAACTTGCGACGTTGAGGTTTGGTCGCGGTGACCGGGGATTCAAGCATGCTGCGTACCTCCGTCAGCAATAGCGTTAACGATTGCCGCCACTGAAAGCTGCTCCAGTGGAATTTCAGCCACCTGTTTCAGATCACGCATGATCAATACACGATCGGCGTAGCCGACCAGCTCTTCCAGCTCTGAAGAGATAACCAGCAGCGCCAGACCATCAGCACACAGCGACTCGATGAGGCGGATAATTTCCGCATGAGCGCCCACATCAATGCCGCGCGTCGGTTCATCCAGGATCAGGAACTGCGGTTTTGTCACCAGCCAGCGTGACAGCAGAACCTTTTGCTGATTGCCGCCCGATAACAGCTCAACGGGCTGCTCTGCATGCGGCGTGCGAATACCCAGACTTTTAATAAAACGTTCGGCAATCGCCTGCTGTTCCCGTTTTTTAATCGGCCGTAACCAGCCGCGCTGCGCCTGCAGGGCCAGAATAATGTTTTCCCGCACCGAGGCCGCACCAATGATACCGTCGGTTTTGCGGTCTTCCGGACAGAACCCCATGCCCAGGCGTGAAGCCTGAGCAGGCGTGCGAATGTGTTCAACTTTGCCTTTGATCTTTGCCGTACCGCGATCGGCGCGACGAATACCAAATAACACTTCGGCCGTTTCAGTGCGTCCGGACCCCAGCAGTCCGGCCAGCCCCACCACTTCGCCGGGCCTGACCTGCAGGCTGAAAGGCTCGATCGTGCCTTTCTTGCCGTAATCTTCAAAAGACACCACAGGCTGATTACTGCGTAGCGTGCTGCCCTGACGCTGCAGCGCGGTCGCCATCAGCTCACGGCCAATCATCAGTTTCACCAGATCAATCTGCGGCAGCGTTGCCGTGTCATGCGTGGCGATGAATTTACCATTGCGCAGTACGGTGATGCGGTCGGTGATGCGATAAACCTGATCCAGAAAATGCGTGACGAAAATCAGGCTCATGCCGCGATTTTTCAGCTGCGTCATGAGGGTAAACAGCATTTCAACCTCGCTGGCATCCAGGCTGGCAGTAGGTTCATCCAGAATCAGGACCTGCGCAGAAAGATCGACAGCCCGGCAGATGGCAATGATCTGCTGCATGGCGACTGAATAGTGGCCAAGGGGCCGGGTGACATCAAGGGCAAAACCGTAATTACGCATCAGGGCATCGGCATCGCGAACCATGCGCTTACGATCGATCATGCCAAAACGACGCGGTTCACGCCCGATATACAGGTTATCTGCCACCGACATGTTGGGCAGCAGGTTAACTTCCTGATAAACCGTACCGATACCGATATCCTGGGCTCCGGCGGTGCTGTGCGGCGAAATCGCCTGGCCGTTTAGCGTTACGGTGCCGCTGTCCCGGGTGTAAACGCCGGTCAGGACTTTTATGAGTGTGGATTTTCCGGCGCCGTTTTCACCTAACAGCGCCATGATCTCGCCTTTACGCAGGCTGAAAGACACATCGTCCAGCGCTTTGACGCCCGGGAAGCCTTTACTGACGCCGCTGATGGCTAAAAGAGGTTGTTCGTTGTGTGTGGTCATGCTGTCAACTCCGCCCTACATCATGGAAAACCGCCCCGAAGGGCGGCCTGCGGCTTAGTAACCCATGTTCTTTTTCTTATCTAACTCGGCCTGCGCGTCGGCAGGTAAAAAGAGTTTTGATTGCGTTCTGATAATTTTTGGCGGCAGCGTGCCGTCTTTTTTGAATTTTTCCAGCGCGTCAAACGCCGGGCCTGCCATGTTTGGCGTTAATTCCACGTTTGCGTTGGCTTCGCCTGCCAGCATGGCTTTATAGATATCAGGTACACCGTCAATCGAACCAGTCAGGATGTCTTTACCCGGTTTCAGGCCGGCCTCTTTGATGGCCTGAATGGCACCGATGGCCATGTCATCGTTATGGGCGTAAACCATGCAAATGTTTTTGCCGTTATTCTCTGCTTTGATAAAGCTTTCCATGACTTCTTTACCTTTACTGCGGGTGAAGTCGCCAGACTGAGAACGGATGATTTTGATATTAGGATGACCGCTAATCGCTTCGGCAAAGCCTTTTTTGCGGTCGATGGCGACGCTGGCGCCTACCGTGCCTTGAAGTTCAACGACGTTACACTTCTTGTCGCCCACCGTTTTCACCAGCCAGTCACCGATAAGCTTACCTTCCAGCACGTTATCTGCCGTTACGACAGCCTGGTACAACGAGTTGTCTTTCACCACAATGGCGCGATCCAGCAGGTAAACCGGGATTTTCGCGTCTTTAGCTTCTTCTAATACCGGCTCCCAGCCCGTCTGAACCACTGGTGCGATAAAGATGGCATCAACGCCCTGCGCAATAAATGAACGCACGGCCTTGATTTGGTTCTCTTGTTTTTGTTGTCCATCGGCAATCTTCAGATTGATGCCGCGTTTTTTGGCTTCGCTTTTTGCCACATTGGTTTCAGCCGAGCGCCAGCCGGATTCCGAACCTACCTGTGAGAATCCCACTGTCATTTCCGCCGCTAACACTGAGCCACTTAATGCGGCGCTGACCAGCGTGGTCAGGAGTAAACGTTTCCACATAGTTTTTATTCCTCTGAAGGGCGTTCGCTGTATAGGGTAAAGTGCCCATTAAGACTGACGTAAAAAAAAGTAAATTAGGGCGACACGCTTCACAAAATCGAGCGATTTAAAGGAGTTACGCGTTTCATGAGGGGGCATTTCATCAGGGGTTATGGACAAAACGCCTGTGTGTTTTTTCAACTTATGATAAATAAATGTAATAAACAGAATCGTTTAAGTGTAGGCCAGTTGAAAACGATTACAGGGAGGCGTACAGAATGAGTTACGGCAATTATTCGGCGACAAAAAGTGCATTTTGTGATTTCCAGCACATCCCTACACGGCCCTGTATATCGAATGAAACGATTCCGCTATAAGCCTTTGTTGAGGGTTTACTGACGTTCTCTTCATCTGACGCGGGAAACGGGAATTAATGGCAGTCGATTCGTACATATAAACAAATAAAAAGTTACCTGGTCTGATCAACCCAAACAACATGCGCCCTGTACAGCACCTGACCTGATAACGGCGGCGACGTTTACTGTGCACGAAAATGATGAAAAGGGTTGTTTAGCGATCAATCTCTCGTGATTGTCCGATTTTTGCTTTTTTTAAGTGGCAGAACTGGACACGGCCGGGTGTCTCCTTATACTTGGCACTCTTTCCCATCCATATGTTACGATAAAAATGACTGTGCACGATTATCTTTTAAAATTCCGCAAAGTGAATAACCTCGACAGTCTGGAAAAACTCTACGACCATCTGAATTATTCCCTTTCTGACAACACCGATATCATCAATATGTACCGGGCTGCAGATCATCGTCGCGCAGAGCTGGTATCCGGTGGTCGTCTGTTTGATCTGGGCTGCGTACCTAAATCGGTATGGCGCTACGTGGTATAATTCTGAGGTTCAGAATATTGTCTGAAAGCGCTTAGCCATAATGTTTCCCTTCTGTCTTAACATGCTATTCTGAGCCGCTTCTGACATTGAGACAGGATTAACCGCAATGAACACACAGGATGCCGCACCCCGAATTGGTGGCTGGCTTTTAGTGCCGCTAGCATGGTTGCTGATGACGTTGCTCACCACGGCGCTGGTGATGGCCATGTATCTGACACCGCTGTTTGATACACAATGGCGCGCCACCCTGTTTAATCACAGTTCGCTCGTCACCACCTACTGGGCCATTTCGCTTTTCACCGCCACCGCGCTGTGGGCTTACAGCATGTGGGTTGTGTGGATTTTCTTTAAGCGCTCTTCCCGGCTGCCCCGCCACTATATTGTCTGGTTGCTGATTACCGTGCTGCTGGCCCTGAAAACGTTTGCCTTTACGCCGGTTTCTGACGCCCGGGCGATTCAGACGTTACTGCTGTCTCTGGCGGCAGCGGCAATTTTTGTGCCTTATTTCAAGCGTTCAGCACGGGTAAAAGCGACGTTTACTCAGCGGTGAGGCCAAAATTATCGCCAACAGTTTAATCCTGAGTGCGGTTGTCCGTAGACAATGTTGTGTCACAGTTGTGATACAGCGTTTTATCAATGATAATAAGCCGCTTTCTGGTATTCAGGCGAAAAAATGACCGATTATCTCCTTCTCTTTGTGGGTACTGTGCTGGTGAATAACTTCGTTTTGGTGAAGTTCCTCGGCCTGTGTCCCTTTATGGGCGTTTCCAAAAAGCTGGAAACGGCGATTGGCATGGGCCTCGCCACCACATTTGTTATCACACTGGCCTCTATTTGTGCATGGCTTGTGAACCATCTTATTCTGGTGCCACTGGACTTAGTGTACCTGCGCACCATGGCCTATATTCTGGTGATCGCCGTGGTTGTGCAGTTCACCGAAATGGTGGTGCGCAAAACCAGCCCGTCGCTTTACCGACTGTTGGGTATTTTCCTGCCGCTGATTACCACCAACTGCGCGGTGCTGGGCGTTCCCTTGTTGAGTGTTAACCTCAACCACACCTTCCTGCAGGCGGCGCTGTATGGATTCAGCGCCTCGCTGGGCTTCTCGCTTGTCATGGTGCTGTTTGCCGGTATGCGTGAGCGCCTGGTTCTGGCAAACGTGCCTGCCCCGTTCAAAGGAAACTCGATTGCGCTGATCACCGCAGGCCTGATGGCACTGGCGTTTATGGGCTTTACCGGTTTGGTGAAATTCTGATGAGTGCGATTTGGATAGCGGTTGCGGTATTAAGCGCCCTGAGCCTTGTGTTTGGCGCCCTGCTGGGTTACGCCTCACGACGCTTTGAGGTTGAAGAAGATCCCATTGTTGAGCAGATCGATGCTGTTCTTCCACAAAGCCAGTGCGGCCAGTGCGGTTATCCTGGTTGTCGTCCTTATGCCGATGCGGTGGGCAATAACGGTGAAGCCATCAACAAATGTGCGCCCGGTGGCGAACAGACCATGCTGAAGCTGGCGGCCCTGCTCAACGTTGAGCCGCAGCCGATTGATGGTGACGAAGAAGCCAAAGCGCCCGTGCGCACCGTGGCATGGATAGATGAAGCGAACTGTATTGGCTGCACGAAATGTATTCAGGCCTGCCCGGTTGATGCCATCGTTGGCGCAACACGCGCCATGCACACCGTGCTGAGCGACGTGTGTACGGGCTGCGACCTGTGTGTCGCGCCTTGTCCTACCGATTGTATTGAGATGCGTCCGGTTGCCACCACCACGGCCAACTGGAAATGGGATCTTGAAACCATTCCTGTTCGGGTGATCCCGGTAGAGAGTCATGCTTAATCTGCTAAATTTTTTTAAAAAAGAGAAAACCTGGGATTTTCAGGGCGGCATTCATCCGCCTGAAATGAAAACCCAGTCTAACGGTACGCCGCTGGCCGAGCTGCCGCTGCCGCACCGGTTTATTATTCCGCTGAAACAGCATATTGGTCATGAAGGTGAGATCTGCGTATCGCCCGGCGATCGCGTACTGCGCGGTCAGCCACTGACGTTTGGCCAGGGCAGAATGCTGCCGGTGCACGCACCGACGTCCGGCGTCATCGAGGATATTGCCCAGCACATGACGGCTCACCCTTCGGGCCTGTCAGAGCTGTGTATTTTCCTGACGCCGGATGGTGAGGACCGCTGGATGCCGCTGGAACCGCTGCCGGACTACCGTCAGCATGAACGAGCCGCCATCCTGAAACGCATTCACGATGCCGGCATCGCCGGCCTGGGCGGCGCAGGCTTCCCGACCGCCACTAAGCTGAAAGGCGGCCTGCGGGGCGTTAAAACGCTGATTATCAATGCCGCCGAGTGTGAGCCCTATATCACCGCTGACGATCGGCTGATGCAGGATTACGCAGCCGAAGTGCTGGAAGGCAGCCGGATTCTGGCCTGGGTCTTACAGGCAGATCGCGTTTTAATTGGCATCGAAGATAACAAACCTGAAGCCATCGCCGCTCTGAAGCAGGCGCTGGGCGGTGAGCGCGATCTCCAGATTCGCGTCATTCCCACCAAGTATCCTTCGGGCGGTGCCAAACAGCTCACCAAAATTCTTACCGGTATGGAAGTGCCGCACGGCGGACGCTCGACGGACATTGGCGTGCTGATGCAAAACGTCGGCACGGCCTGGGCGGTTAAGCGCGCCATCATTAATGGCGAGCCCATCACCGAGCGCGTGGTCACGCTGACAGGTGAAGCCATCGCCCAGCCACGTAATGTGTGGAGCCGGTTGGGTACGCCAATCAGTCATCTGCTTCATCAGGTCGGTTTTCATCCCTCGCCACGCCAGATGGTGATTATGGGCGGCCCGCTGATGGGCTTTACCCTGCCGTCACTGGATGTCCCGGTGGTTAAAATCACCAACTGTATTCTGGCACCGTCCAGCACGGAAATGGGCAACGACGAGCAGGAGCAGTCCTGTATTCGCTGCTCTGCCTGTGCTGATGCCTGCCCGGCTAAGCTGCTGCCGCAGCAGCTTTACTGGTACAGCAAGGGCGGCGATCATGATAAAGCCCGTGCGCACCATATTGATGACTGTATTGAATGCGGTGCCTGCGCCTATGTTTGCCCCAGCAACATCCCGCTGGTGCAGTATTACCGCCAGGAAAAAGCCGAGTTGCGGGCTATCGATCTGGAAGCCAAACGGACGCTGGAAGCGAAAGCACGGTTTGAAGCGCGTCAGGCACGACTCGAACGGGAAAAACAGGCACGTGAAGCACGCCATGCAGAGGCGAAGCAGCGCGTAGCGCGCAGCGACAGTGCTGAACTGGCTGCGGCTCAGGCACGCGCGAAAGCAAAACCTGGTGGAAACGAAGAGGCCGTCGCCGAGGCTCGCCATGCTCAGGCTCGCCTGCGCCAGGCTGAAGCCCAGTCGGAAACCCAGGCACTGAGCCGCCAGACGACCGATCCACGCAAAGCGGCGGTTGAAGCCGCTATTGCGCGTGCTAAAGCAAAAAAATCAGCCGTTCCGGACGCGTCTGAAGAGGTAGCGGAGGATCCACGCAAGGCCGCCGTAGCCGCCGCCGTGGAGCGCGCCAAAGCGAAGAAAGCCGCGCAGGCCGCCAGCGCTGAAGGTACTGAGGATGTGCAGCCCGCCCCACCGGAGGATCCACGCAAGGCCGCCGTGGCCGCCGCCGTGGAACGTGCAAAAGCGAAGAAAGCCGCGCAGGCCGCCAGCGCTGAAAGTACTGAGGATGTGCAGCCCGCACCGCCGGAGGACCCGCGCAAAGCCGCCGTGGCCGCCGCCGTGGAGCGCGCCAGAGCGAAGAAAGCCGCGCAGGCCGCCGCCGCTGACGGTACTGAGGATGTGCAGCCCGCCCCGCCGGAGGACCCGCGCAAGGCCGCCGTGGCCGCCGCCGTGGAGCGCGCCAAAGCGAAGAAAGCCGCCGCCCTGGCTCGCGCGGAGGACGCTTCTCGCGATGCTGCACTGGCTGCAACAGAGGCGCACCGTGACGTCGAGCAGGCGGAAATGGCGCAAGAACAAGCCAATAATGCGAATGCTGAAGCCGAACAGGCGCCGGAACTTGAGCACCCTACTGACGCGCGCAAAGCCGCTATTGCGGCTGCTATCGAACGTGCCAAAGCGCGTAAAGCGCAATCGACATTGACACCTGAGGACTAAATGGCTTTTCGTATAGCAAGTTCACCTTATACCCACAACCGGCGCAGCACCGGCAACATCATGATGCTGGTGGTGCTGGCTGCACTGCCGGGCTTTGCAGCGCAGTGTTATTTCTTTGGCGTGGGCACGCTGTTGCAGGTGATTCTGGCCTCGGTAACGGCGTTGCTTACCGAAGCGGCCATCCTGCGTTTACGCAAAAGCCCGGTTGCTGCCAACCTTGCGGATAATTCAGCCCTCCTGACGGCCATTCTGCTGGGAATCAGCATCCCCTCTCTGGCGCCCTGGTGGCTGGTAGTGATCGGTACAGTCTTTGCGATTGTGATCGCCAAGCAGCTTTACGGTGGACTGGGACAAAATCCCTTTAATCCGGCGATGGTAGGCTATGTGGTGCTACTGATCTCGTTTCCGGTACAGATGACCAGTTGGATGCCGCCGGACGCGTTACAGATGATTAAACCGGGGATGCTCGATTCACTCAGTATGATTTTTACCGGCCATACTCTTGCGGGCGACACGATGCAGCAGCTGCAGCTCGGTGCCGATGGCGTCAGCCAGGCCACGCCGCTCGATACATTCAAAACCGGCCTGCGCGCGGGCCACAGCGCCACGCAACTTCTGGCACAGCCCATTTACAGTGGTGTGCTCGCGGGTCTCGGCTGGCAGTGGGTTAACCTGGGTTATCTGGTGGGTGGTCTGTTCCTGCTATGGAAAAACGCCATTCGCTGGCATATCCCGGCTGCCATTTTGCTGTCGCTGGCCTTCTGCGCAACGCTGGGCTGGCTGTTCTCGCCCGCTTCGCTCAATAGCCCAGTGATCCATCTGTTCTCAGGTGCCACTATGCTTGGGGCATTTTTTATTGCTACCGATCCGGTCACCGCTTCCACGACCGACCGTGGTCGTTTACTCTACGGTGCGCTGATTGGGCTGCTGATCTGGTTAATTCGCAGCTTCGGCGGATATCCGGACGGCGTTGCTTTCGCTGTATTGCTGGCTAATATATGCGTACCGCTGATTGACTATTACACTCAGCCGCGTGTTTACGGCCATCAAAAGGATTAAATGATGCTGGACACGATACGCAAAAATGGCGTGACGCTGGCGCTGTTTGCCGCCATTACGACCGGCGTGACGGCCATAGTGAATACGGTCACTAAGCCAACCGTTGAGCATCAGACGCAACTGCAGCAGAAAAATTTGCTGGACCAGGTGGTGCCGACCGATATGTACGATAACCACATTCAGCAGGAATGTTACGTTGTCACTGATCCGGCGCTGGGTAACGCTAATCCTCACCATCTTTATCTGGCACGTAAAGGTAACCAGCCTGTTGCCGCGGCGCTGGAAACGACGGCACCGGACGGCTATTCCGGCGCGATACAGATGCTGGTCGGGGCTGACTTTAACGGTAAGGTGCTGGGCGTCCGCGTGATTGAACATCATGAAACGCCCGGTTTAGGCGATAAAATAGAACTGCGCATTTCTGACTGGATTAACAGCTTTAATGGCAAAGTGGTAACAGGTCCGGATGATAAAGCGTTTGCCGTTAAAAAAGACGGTGGCGAATTCGATCAGTTCACTGGCGCCACGATTACCCCACGAGCCGTCGTGAATGCCACCAAACGTTCGGCATTATTAATTGAATCCCTTAAAGGGAAACTCTCTTCGTTACCCGAATGTGGAGACGCAAATGAGTGAAGCTAAAAACCTGCTGGTAGGCGGGCTGTGGAAAAATAACTCGGCGCTGGTACAGCTGCTGGGCCTGTGTCCGCTGCTGGCGGTGACCGCCACCGCCACCAATGCGTTGGGGCTGGGGCTGGCCACCACGCTGGTGCTGACCCTGACCAACAGCTTTATTTCCGCCTCGCGCCGTTGGGTGCCCTCGGAGATTCGCATCCCCATTTACGTGATGATCATCGCGTCCGTGGTGAGCTGTGTACAGATGCTGATTAATGCTTATGCCTATGGCCTGTATCAGTCGTTGGGCATTTTTATTCCGCTTATCGTGACCAACTGTATCGTGGTAGGCCGTGCCGAGGCCGTCGCATCGAAAAGCAGCATCCCTCTTGCAGCCCTTGATGGTTTTGCCATTGGGATGGGCGCAACCTGCGCAATGGTGGTGTTGGGTTCCCTCCGTGAAATTATTGGCAGCGGGACGCTGTTTAACGGTGCAGACCAGCTGTTAGGCCCGTGGGCAAAAGCATTAAAAATTGAGGTGATTCATCTGGATTCACCGATGCTGCTGGCGATGTTACCACCAGGCGCCTTTATTGGTCTGGGCATGATGCTGGCGGGTAAATACCTGATCGATCAAAAAATGAAGCAGCGTGCTGTGCGCCGTGCTGAAGAGCAGGCGCTGGCTGCACCGCAAGGCAATACCGGAAAAGCCGTGTGAACCAGACAAAGCGTACCGAGATCCTCAGCCGTTTGCAGCAGGCTAATCCTCATCCTACGACCGAGCTGCAGTTTAGCTCGCCGTTTGAATTATTGATTGCGGTTCTGCTCTCTGCCCAGGCCACCGACGTCAGCGTGAATAAAGCCACCGCAAAGCTCTACCCGGTCGCGAATACGCCCGCTGCAATGCTGGCGCTGGGCGTGGACGGTGTGAAGGAATACATTAAAACGATCGGACTGTTCAACAGCAAGGCAGAGAATGTCATCAAAACCTGCCGCATTCTGCTGGAACAGCACGGCGGTGTGGTGCCCGAAGATCGTGCAGCCCTGGAAGCGCTGCCCGGTGTGGGCCGTAAAACGGCAAACGTGGTGCTCAACACCGCCTTTGGCTGGCCCACCATCGCAGTGGATACCCATATTTTTCGCGTCTGCAACCGGACAAATTTCGCCCCCGGCAAGAATGTCGAGCAGGTCGAAGAAAAACTGTTAAAGGTTGTGCCTAAGGCATTCAAAGTGGACTGCCACCACTGGCTGATTCTGCACGGTCGCTATACCTGTGTGGCCCGTAAGCCGCGCTGTGGCGCCTGTCTGATTGAGGACCTGTGCGAATACCCGGATAAAGTGGAATAACGCGAAGGTGTTGTCTGATAAAGCCTGTGAACACACAGACTTTTTATTTTCTGATCTAACGCTGATCCAGAGCCGCCTGCATCCAGGCAATCACCAGCGGAGAATCCTTATCCTGTAAGGCTGCACGCTCGGACTGGAAGAGCGTGGCGACGTAAAAAGGATGATCGGTCAGTTCTATGCCGCGTACATCGCCATTGAGATCCCAGGCGGTGATACGCAAATTGTTGCCTTCCAGCGCTGCACTGAAGTCCGGGTTAACGCCAAAGTTGCAGTGATAGCCTTCATCGCTGGAGAGGCTGTCGTAGGCGGTGGCAATACGTGAACCGGGTTCAAATGTCACCTCACCGCGCTGCTCCACCAGCGAGCAACTTAACGGCGCAATCACCATCCGCCCTTCATCGCTGGTTTCTGCATGATTCGCATCATGCCAGCCCAGTACGTGACGTGCATAGTCGATAACGGCATACTGAAAACCGCCACAGGAACCCAGAAAAGGTTTTTCCCCTTCCCGTACCCAGCGCAGCATACTGAAGACGCCCTCATCATTTTTATAGGGACTTCCCGGCACCAGCCATACGGCATGGCTTTGCCTGATGGCGGTTAAATCGCCCAGCTCAGGTGTTGGGATCCACTCAGGTTCAATATCGATAGCAAGATGGGCAGCGGCACGGGAAAGCGCCAGGGGAATAGCCTGATGCGCAACGGCTTCCGGACGATAGTCGCCGACTAACGCGAGACGTAAAGGTAACGGCATAGCAAAATTCCTCTTAACGAAATAAGGATGCTACGGCAGGGGGCAACGGATGTCGAGTCCCGAAGTGCGGCTCTGTCGTGTCTCCCACCCGATACAGCGAAGCGCTACGGGCACGCCGTACCCAGATAAGCTTTTTTCTCTGCCTGAATTAACAGGCAAAAATGTGACCTTAATCAACCTTTTTACGCCTTTGGTGGAGATTAACGTCATAATACGCAGACTATTTCATCAAATCGGCGTCAAAACCTGCTTTATAGCCAGATTGTCCTGAGAAAATATCACTTTCCGTTGTAAAGCTCGGCGTAACGCCGTTTTAGTAGTTAATGTCATTATTAACACTCCTGAAACCCTAACGTGACGCCATTACTTCACAGTAACGCTTAAAATCAGAATTAAATTCCAACTAATAATATTTATTTAGGTTTTCACGCCACACGATCGCTTTCCGGCAGAAGGTAGAAAACGCTTGCCCTGTCGCCTTTATTCAGCCAAATTAGTCGCCGTTTTTCCCATCTAATAAAAATCTGGCCCATGGTCTGATCACATGGCGCGGACTTAATTCCTGTCGCGACACAGGATATGAAATAACAGAGGTACAAGTGTCAACTGCAAACAAACACACCGACGAGGCCGTCAGCCTTAACGCGTTCAAACAGCCCAAAGCGTTTTACCTGATCTTTTCTATCGAATTATGGGAACGTTTTGGTTACTACGGCCTGCAGGCCATTATGGCGGTTTACCTGGTGAGACAACTGGGGATGTCGGAGTCCGACTCTATTACCCTGTTCTCCTCATTTAGCGCCCTGGTATATGGCCTTGTCGCCATCGGTGGCTGGCTGGGTGACAAAGTCCTCGGGACCAAACGCGTCATCGTTCTTGGCGTGCTGGTTCTGGCAATAGGCTATGCCCTGGTGGCCTTCTCGGGCCACAACGTCAGCATCGTTTATATTGGTATGGCGACCATTGCCGTGGGAAGTGGCTTGTTTAAAGCTAACCCCTCTTCGCTGCTCTCGACGTGCTATGACAAAGACGATCCCCGTATTGATGGGGCCTTCACCATGTTCTACATGTCCATCAATATCGGTTCGCTGTTTTCAATGATGCTGACTCCGTGGTTAGCGGAGAAGTACGGCTACAACGTGGCGTTTTCGCTCTCGGTTGTCGGCCTGGTCATCACGCTGCTTAACTTCCTGTTCTGCAAACGCCTGGTGAAAGACTTCGGCTCTAAACCGGACTTTGCCCCACTTCAGTTCGGCAAACTGTTGATGACTCTGGTGGGAATTGTCGTCCTGGTCGCCCTGGCAAACTGGATGCTGCACCACCAGTCAATCGCCCGCGTGCTGTTAGGCGTGATAGCGTTCGGTATCTTTGTCATCTTTGCCAAAGAAGCCTTTGCCCTTCACGGCGCAGCCCGTCGTCGTATGATTGTTGCGTTCCTGCTGATGGTGGAAGCCATCGTGTTCTTCGTGCTCTATATGCAGATGCCAACGTCGCTTAACTTCTTTGCGATTCGCAACGTTGAGCACAGCATTTTGGGTATCACCTTTGCCCCTGAGCAATTCCAGGCGCTGAACCCGTTCTGGATCATGCTTGCCAGCCCGATTCTGGCAGCCGTCTACAACAAGCTGGGCGATAAACTGCCCATGCCGCACAAGTTCGCCATCGGTATGGTGCTGTGTTCAGCAGCCTTCCTGGTGTTACCGGTCGGCGCGAAGTTTGCCAGCGATGCGGGGATTGTGTCTGTTAACTGGCTGATTCTCAGCTATGGCCTGCAGAGCATTGGTGAACTGATGATTTCCGGTCTTGGCCTGGCGATGGTGGCGCAGCTGGTTCCGCAGCGTCTGATGGGCTTTATCATGGGTTCATGGTTCCTGACGACGGCGGGCGCAGCGGTCATTGCCGGTAAAGTGGCAAACCTGATGGCCGTTCCTGAAAACGTTACCGATCCGCTGATCTCCCTGGCCACCTACGGCAGAGTTTTCCAGCAGATTGGTATCGCGACGGCGGTCATCGCCGTGCTGATGCTGATTACCGCCCCTCTGCTGAACCGCATGACTCAAGATACGGCAGCAGACAAAGCCTGACTGAGGTCATGACTTTTCACGAAAACCGGGCCTGCCCGGTTTTTTTGTTTTTGTCGCCGATCAATGCCTCGCACATTCCTGCACCTTATTACTGGCAATTCCGCGCCATGAGATTACTATGCAAACACGATTCGCAACATGGTGGCCTCATGATGAAACTGTTTTGTAAAGCTGGTGCCTGTTCCCTTTCACCGCATATCGTCATGCGTGAATGTGGTCTGGACTTTACGCAGGTTAATGTTGATCTGCAGACTAAGCTCACCGAGCGCGGTGAAGATTTTCGCCAGATCAACCCCAAAGGTCAGGTGCCGGCCCTGCAGCTGAGCGATGGGAATGTATTAACGGAAGGCGCGGCGATTGTGCAGTATCTGGCCGATCTTAAACCCGATCGTCACCTCCTGGCCCCGGTGGGGAGCCTGACGCGTTATCACACCATTGAGTGGCTCGGCTATATCAGCAGCGAGTTACACAAAAGCTTCTCTCCCCTGTTTCGCAACGATGCGCCTGAGGAGTACAAAGCGTTGGTGCGCCGCCAGCTGGAGGCGAAATTTGCCTGGGTAAACGATGAGCTCAAAGACAAACAGTGGCTGATGGGCGTGCACTTCAGCGTCGCGGATGCCTATTTATTTGTGGTTACCCGCTGGGCAAAAGCGCTGAAGCTGGATTTGGCCGCGCGGGACCACCTGCAACACTGGTTTGAACGCGTTGCAGAGCGGCCGTCGGTTCAGGCCGCGCTCAAAGCGGAAGGACTTAACTGATACGATGAGGGCCGTAACCGGCCCTTTTTTACAGCTTCTCAGCGGGGAAGACGTGCGTTGGTCGGACAATGGCATCCTGAGCGGCAACCAGTTGCAGTTCATACTCGCCCATCTCATGCGTTTTCAGCATCACTTCATAGACCGCAGCAGTGACGTGTTCCAGCGCCGCCTGCAGCGACAGCCCGTGCAGTAGATCGACCAGCAACAAGCCACTGGTCAGATCGCCCACGCCCACCGGTTGACGAACGCCAAAATCCACCAGCGGACGGCTGATGTGCCAGGCTTCACCGGCGGTCACCAGCAGCATCTCAAACCGATCGCTGCGGCGCCCTGCGCGCGCCAGGTGCTTAATCAGCACGACTTTCGGCCCCTGGCTAATCAGCATACGTGCCGCGTCAACCGCCGTTTCTACGCTGGTTACGCTGCGTTCGCTGAGCATTTCCAGCTCCAGCAGGTTGGGGGCGATGATATCGCTGGCGGGAAGCGCCAGTTTGCAGTGGAACTCCGCCACGCCGGGTGCAACGATGCAGCCCTTTTCCGGGTGCCCCATAACCGGATCGCAGAAATACCAGGCTTCCGGGTTCGCGGCTTTTACCTGACGCACGATTTCCAGAATGTTTTCGCCCTGCTCGGCCGAGCCCAGATAACCGCTGAGTACCGCATCACAGGTTTTCAGGCGGTCAATATCGGCAATGCCTTTGACGATATCGGTTAAGTGCGTGGCCGGCATCACGGTACCGGTCCAGTGGCCATATTGCGTATGGTTAGAAAACTGCACGGTATTCAGCGGCCAGACGTTCACACCCATACGGCGCATCGGGAACTCTGCCGCCGCGTTGCCCGCGTGACCAAACACCACGTGCGACTGAATTGCTAAAACGTTTTTCACTTTTTTGCCCTGTAGTGCCTTGCCATAAAAAAGGGCCGGAAACCGGCCCTGAAAGGTTACTGCCAGTTAATCAGGCAGTAATGCTTTTTACCGCGACGCAGCAGCGTGAAGCGGTTGAACAGCTTATCGCTGTCACTGAAACGGTACTCAGCATCAGACTGCTTTTCACCGTTCAGCGACACGGCATTCGAACCAATCATGGTGCGAGCCTGACCACGTGAAGGCACCAGCTCAGCTTTGACCAGAGCCTGTTGCAGATCGTCTTCGGCACTTAGCGTGATGGTCGGCATACCATCCTGCGCCAGCTGTTCGAAGTCGGCCTCTGTCATATCGCTCAGCGCGCCAGAGAACAGGCTCTCGGTGATTCGTTTCGCGGCAGCCAGCCCCTCTTCGCCGTGCACCAGGCGCGTGACCTGCTCGGCCAGCACGTACTGCGCGCGCGGCGTGGTTCCGCTGTTTTTATCTTCTTCTTCCAGGGCATGAATCTCTTCAATGCTCAGGAAAGTGAAGAATTTCAGGAAGCGGTAAACATCCGCATCTGCGGTGTTGATCCAGAACTGGTAGAACTTATAAGGACTGGTTTTCTTTGCATCCAGCCAGACCGCGCCGCCTTCGGTTTTACCGAACTTGGTGCCGTCCGATTTGGTGATCAGCGGAACGGTCAGACCAAATACCTGGTTCTGGTGCAGACGACGCGTCAGATCGATACCGGAGGTGATGTTACCCCACTGGTCAGATCCGCCAATCTGCAGGGACACGCCGTGCAGCGCATTCAGACAGGCGAAGTCGTAACCCTGCAGCAGGTTATAGGAGAATTCGGTGAACGAGATCCCCTGGTCGTCACGGTTCAGGCGCTGTTTAACGGCTTCCTTGTTGATCATCTGGTTAACAGAGAAGTGTTTACCGATGTCACGCAGGAAAGTCAGCACGTTCATATTGCCAAACCAGTCATAGTTATTGGCCGCAATCGCGCTGTTGGCACCACAGTCAAAGTCCAGGAAGGGTGCGACCTGCGTCCGGATTTTTTCTACCCACTCACCGACGGTTTCGCTGGTGTTGAGTTTACGCTCTGCGGCTTTGAAACTGGGATCGCCAATTAAGCCCGTGGCGCCGCCTACCAGCGCAACCGGCTTGTGCCCGGCATCCTGAAAACGTTTGAGGCAGAGCAGTGGAACCAGATGGCCCAAATGCAAGCTGTCAGCAGTGGGGTCAAAGCCGCAATAGAGCGAAATTGGCCCTTGCGCCAGTTTCTCTACTAACGCGTCTTCATCCGTCACCTGGGCGATCAGGCCCCTCTCTTGCAATTGTTGTATCAGGTTACTGCTGGTCATCACTGACTCCAAATTGATCAGGCTGCACCTATGCTGGTACACAGCTTTCCGCTGAGTTGCGGAAGGAAAAATTAAGGGCTATAGCATAAAGCGCTGACGCCTTCTGTGCCAGCGCTGATGAGGGGGAAAACGCAGTTTTACGGCGCGAGTCGGTCAATTTTCCAGCCGTCGTTATCTCGCTGATAGAGGAAACGATCGTGAAGACGATGTTCGCCCCCCTGCCAGAACTCCATCGTATTAAATTTCACCCGATAACCGCCCCAGAAACTGGGCAGCGGCACGTCACCCTGCTGAAATTTTTGCTTCAGCTCCAGAAACTTGCCTTCCAGAACGCCGCGGGCAGAGATCCGGCTCGACTGTCGGGAAACCCAGGCGCCAATCTGGCTGTCACGGGGACGGCTGCTGAAATATTTCAATACCTCCAGCGGCGACAGCTTCTCGACTTCGCCCAACACCATCACCTGACGCTCTAAAAAGTGCCAGGGAAAATGGAGCGAAATACGCGGGTTGTGACCCAGCTGCTGTGCTTTACGGCTGCCGAGGTTGGTGTAAAACACCATGCCCTGCTCATCGTAGTGCTTGAGCAGCACGATACGTTGATACGGCTGCCCTTGCTCGTCCACCGTGGCCACCGTCATGGCGGTGGGATCGGGCAGTTGCGCCTCACAGGCCTGCTTTAGCCAGCTTTCGAACAGCGCCAGCGGATTATCGGGTAGATCCTTGCGA
Source organism: Pantoea sp. B623 (assembly GCF_024814475.1). Lineage (NCBI taxonomy): Bacteria > Pseudomonadati > Pseudomonadota > Gammaproteobacteria > Enterobacterales > Erwiniaceae > Pantoea > Pantoea sp. B623. The sequence goes on from NZ_JANUXM010000004.1 coordinate 373,192, forward strand.
CGCAGCCCACCTCGCGTATATTCACGGCGCAGATGGGCAATAGTTTGTAGCATGTCACTGTCACTCATGATGCACATTCACTCCGGTAACGTTAACGGGCAGGTTGCAACTCGCAATCGTTTACAACGATCTTATCATTGCGCTCAATAAAGGCGCCGTTTCCTTTGGACCAGAAAACATAGTGACCGTCGCTGTAGCGAGCGCCGGAAGCGGAAACCGTTTGTGTCAGGGTCAGCGGCTTGCCGTCCATGATAAAGCTTACCTGCTGTTTGGCATTATCCAGCGTCACGGTGAGCGGCAATGTGCCACAGCGGTAGTGTAACGTTTCTGGCGCGGGCGACGACTTGTGCATCAGGCTACAGCCCGACAGCACTAACACAGCAGCCACGGTTAATCCTTTTAACATCAGCGATTCTCCTGTACGGAAAGCAGGGCATGGGGCGTTCTGCTTGATTAGGTGTCATTGACCTTCGCCGGAGAGCCACGCGGGCGCACCGACCTGTCAGGGCAATTTAACCGATGATAGCCTGGGCATCAGCAAAAGTGTTTAAATAAGGCAGTGGAATAAAGACGAATACGGCGGGCGCGTTCCGCCACCCTGCAGGAGACGCAGGGCGGCAGGTAGAGGGTCAGCAGCGGCATGCTGCCTACGCGAAGTGCCCCTCACTGGGCCGGCAGTGACGCTGAGCAGTGACGCTGCCGGGTGAGATTAGTTACCGCGATAGGTTGAATAGCCGTAGGGACTCAGCAGTAACGGAATATGGTAATGAGGCTCGCTGCTTTCCATGTGGAATATCACCGGAATTTCCGGGAAAAAGGATTTGTGCTGAACTTTCTGGTAATAATCGCCTGTTTTAAAGACGACTTTGTAATCGCCTGTTTCAACTTTTTTCCCTTCGGGAAACAGCGCGCTAATTCTGCCGTTTTTATCGGTAACACCGGAGGAAAGTTTTACCCACTTATCCTGCTCTTTATGTTCAAGGTCAACGGAAATACCCGGCGTTGGCGTGCCCGACTCCAGATTTAATACATGAACGCTCAGGGGATTTTTCATGCTGTCTGATTGTGCTGCATAAGCACTCACTGAACCCATTAATAACGCTGCGACTGCACTCATTTGCCATTTCATTGTCGATTCCTTTATTTAGTTAACCTGTTACCAAGGTTACAGAGCGCCCGATGAAATACCTAACGACAGGCGTTAAATGTGAATTTTCTGAGAGACAGGATGCTTTCCTGCTCTGTTTTAGCTATTCGCGCTATTTTCTTTTCATCATTTATGTCGTTTCGCGCTTTGGCCTGCAAAAATCTCAAAAGCGTCTATGCTGTTTAATTCAAGGTCCACTTCAAGGAGATGAAATGCATACTAAATCCTTCTCAGCCGCCGTTTTACTTGCTCTGTCCCTGGCAACGTTAGTAGGTTGCTCTTCAAACCAATCTATTAAAACATCAGACGGCCGCACGATAGTGACCGACGGTAAGCCTCAAATTGACAGCGATACGGGGCTGGTTTCTTATCGTGATGCACAAACAGGCAAAACCGAACAAATTAATCGCGATCAGATCAGCAACATGAGTGAACTTGATAACTAATTAATTCCATCATGGATATAAGGTGAAGACTATGAAGAAGACGCTGATTTTACCGCTGGCCGTTTTGATCGGCATGGCCGCATTAAGTGGCTGTACTCGTACCAGCTATGCCATTCACACTAACGATGGCCGTACCATTATTAGTGACGGCAAACCTTCTGAATCTGACGCCGGTTTACTGGGCTACACCGATGCAAACGGTGTGAAACAGCAGATTAATAAAACCGACGTTAAAGCCGTTTCAGAAGTTCCAAACTAATAAATGTGCCGCCCCGAACAGGGCGGCTTTTTTTATTGCCCGCAGCCCTGTTCTGTTTCACCTCGCCTTATCGTCTCCCCTGCTCGTTAATACGCCGCTCACGCTCCGGTTTATTCTGATGTCAGAATCGAATGTAAACAGGGTGACGTCAGACCCGTTCTGTTTTCTGTTTTCTGCTATCTGCTATCTGCTTAAGGTGACTTTTCATCTTGCGTCTGACTTTTCGCCGTTCTGGCGATCTTTTTTTAACGCTTTTAGGGCCTCATAACAGGTTTATTTTACCTGCTACGATCCGAATAGTGCCGCAATTTCGGCCTTTAACTGTCAAGCACCTATCTTAATTTCAGGCCAATGACCGCGTATCTAGTGCTTTAATCACTTCAATTTCTTTCTGGAAAACCTCTCTGATTGCGCTTTTTCCCTGCTTTTTAAGAGCTTAGCGCGCTTATCACAAAGTTCACTTTTTTCACGGCTTTCTTTGATAGGTAATGCCTAATGAAATTAGGCTTTCACTATGCATTTCTTTTACTAGACTAATTACTGGGTCGACGACATTCTCACTCACTCAGGAGGTGCATATGTATTTTCACGATGAAGCTACCGGCCATAAGATTATTGGTGAAGCTGCGGTGAACCTGGCCCTACAGGATGAGGAGATAACTGTGGTTTCGCTGATCCGTCAGCTGAGCGTTATGGCGGATAATGAAATCGACGACGAGCGGGTCATTCAAATCGCGGATGCCCGTAAATGGCTGAAGAGCTTTATTAACGTCGCGACACGGGAGCGGGCAGAGCTCAACTGGATGGCCGTTACTGGCCAGGTGCCTGCCAACCTGACCGAACACTAACCCTCCGGTCAGTGGGTTATCCCCCTACGCGGGCGCACTGTGCGTCCGCGTTACCCTGGTCCGGCCCTGCTCTCTTCTTTGTTTTCCCTTGTCAACGGGCTGTTGCAGCCTGCTTTTTCCCTCTCCGCCAGCAACCGTTCATTTTTACATCGAAATAGCTGTACAAGTTTTATTTTATTGTATAACTTTATGCTACTTTCAACTGACGACTTTTGGACCACTGCGAGAGCACCTATGCAACACAATCATCGCCTACCTCAGAGCGCCGACGATATCTCACGTTATTTTTCTGCGGCGAACCTGCCTTCACAGCAAGAGCTGCTGGGACAGATCGTTGTTGATATTTTACGCGCAGGTCAGAACGTAAACCGTAAATCTATCTGTACTAAACTGCTGCGCCGCCTTGAGCTGTCGGCAAGTCAGGAAGAAGAGCGTCTTTGTCGTGAATTGATTGGGTTGCTGTTTGGGCGGTGACACGGCAACTGACTGCCGTTATTCGGGCGGGTCATCTTTGTCAGAGCAGTAGCGGCATAACCGCTGTTACTGCTTCTGGTGCTGTTACTGTTTCTGTTGTTTCTACTACTTTTACTGTTTCTGTTGCTTCCGCTGCTTTGCAGAACCCTGTCCGGCAAATGATCCTCACACGCTAGTGAAGTTTATGCGCCAGGATGCGGATGGCCTGTTCGCAAGTCAGCCTGGTCTTTTCGCACGCCGTCTGAAGACTTTGCTGGTGCAGCGCGCTGATAATGTCCTGTACCGTCACCGCTTCTCCGGGCTGAAGAATACCTGACACAATCCTTCCTAAAAGCGCGTGTATTTCTTCACCGATCTCTGTCCTGTTTTGTTTCACGCATTTTCCTCAAACTTTACTTTTCATTTAATATTCATTCGTTTATCAAAATGGCGCTTTTCCACTCGTCCTGTCAGCGCATCAGATCGCATGCGTTAGCTGTCATCTTCGCGCTATAATTTAGGAAATATTCGCTTCCTAAATAGACAAATGTTAATCCAGTATTTTCAAGGCCAGGGCGATGGTCGCTTGCTCATTGGCAACATCGGCGACCTTGCCCGTGACGCGCATGCCAAATGCGATACGCAAAATCAGGCCTGCGGCCGTTTCAATATCAAGATCGGCGGATATTGAGCCATCGTGCTGCCCTTCTTCCAGTAATGACATCAGAAAGTGCTTATTGCGGTTGATCACCTGGGCAACCAACTGCGACAGCTCTGCGTCGAGCACCTGTAGCTCAATGGCACTGCCGACCACGAGACAGCCGGTGCGCCCTTCACCACCACGAGAGGAGTCCAGATAAAACTGCAACAGCTCGCTTAGCTTCGCGCGGCCGGTGGCGTATTGAGCCAGCCGCTCCCGCAAATCCGCATTGCGAACGGCGATATAGCGCTGAAAGACCAGCAAAAACAATGAACGCTTATCCTGGAAAGCCTTGTAGATGCTGCCGACAGAGAGGTTCATTGCTTCACCGAGATCGGCCAGCGATGCGGCATGATAGCCTTTTTGCCGAAACACAATCATTGCCTTGTCCAGAGCCTGTTCCATATTGAACTCTCTGGGCCGACCGCGTTCTCTGTGTTTACAGGCTGTAGATAGCTGGCTGTTCATGACGACCAATGTGAAAGGCGACATCTTCGGCACTGGCCGAAAACGATATGCACCCGTGATTGTATCTCAGGCGTGGATCACAAGTATACCCCGAATCCCAGCCCTGATGCAGAAGCCCGCACGAAGGCATTGCAGGCGACCGCTCAGGGCGCAGGTGCGAGCCTTTAGCGGTTAGCGTTAAGTAATGCTTCTGCAGCCAGTTTACCCAACGCATTGGCGGCAAACGGGCTGTCGCCGGTTAATACCCGACGGTCTTTATGTACGGTGCCTTTGATATCACTGTTGACCAGCGTGAGCCCCATTGCCTGAAGCTTCTCGCCAAAATACCAGGTTAAATGCCCCGGCATATAGCCGATATCGGGCGTTTGCTTATCCGCTGAATCCGGGAATGCGCAGATAGCGTAGCCGTTAAGCGGGTTTTCCCCTTTACCCAGCGCAAGAAACGCTGCCGGGCCATGGCATAGCGATATCAGATGACGATCGTTTGCCAGCGTCCAGCGAATCGCCTCTGCGACCGCCTCACTTTCTGGCAGCCCAATCAACGCACCGTGCCCCCCCGGAATAAACACACCGGCATAGTCTGAATGAGGCGTAAGTGATGCCACCACGTCGCTTAGCGTTAAAGGTGAACGGAACAGCGCCAGGCAATGGTTGTAAAATCCGACCACCACCTCATCCTGTTGGGGCATTGCCCAGTGTTCAAACTTCACCATCTGTCCGGACAGCGTGGCCACGTCAAACTGAAAGCCGGCCTGATACAGGTGGTACAGCGGCAGCAGGGTTTCAATGGGATGATTCCCGGTTGAAAACAGCGTGTCGTTATCCAGCGGCAGATAGCGCTCGTCAGCGCAGATGACCAGAATTTTTTTGTGCCCTGAGTACGGTTGCGCGTATTCAGCATCGCTCAGATCGGATTTAGGGCTGGTGAACTGGTCAAGAGAATAGGCTGACGGGAAAAACGCGTTATGTTCAGCCTGATCGGCCACTGGAGATTTACTGAGTTCTGACATGACAATGCTCTCCTTAAGGGCGAATGAATACCTGTTTCATCCTAGACCAGAAAGCCTGGTTTACGCAGAGCGGCAGCACAAAACGGACCCTTTATGAGAGCATTCCGTCTTATGACCGCGCCTGAAACCGATGTCACGACGGCCGCCGTCACTTCACCACGGGCAAATCGCTGAGGCGGGTGGTGTAAGCCGGCGACAGCATCTCGCGCTTCATGGCCCAGCGTTTTTCCGTCCCCTGCCCGGCAAACCACATCTTTCCTTTGCCCTCTTTGTGAATCAAATCGATCACCTGCATCAGATCGTTACGGCCGGGGTTAACCGAGCGTTCGTCGAACAGATCCAGCTGCGTTACGCCATGGTCGAAAAAATCACTCAGGACAATGCCGGCCTTGATATAGCGATGCCCTTCTATCCAGATATAGTCGAGCATCTCGGTCGCCACCCGGATGATGTCGCGCGTATCGTGAGACGGCGTCAGGAGTAGCCCCGTGGCCTGATTACCGTAAAAATTTTCGCCGGGCGCGTGTGGACTGGTGCGCAAAAACACACCGATCTGTCTGCAGTACTGTTTTTCTTTGCGGAGTTTTTCGGCCGCACGTTCGGCGTAGGTGCAGACGGCCTGCCGCACCTGCGTATAGTCTGACAGGCGACTGCTGAAGGAGCGTGAGCACATAATCTGTTGTTTGGTGGGTTCGAGCGCCTCCAGATCCTGACAGGGTTCGCCGCGCAACTCTCTTACGGTGCGCTCCAGCACTACGCTGAAATTTTTACGAATCAGGCTGGTGCTCTGGCAGGCTAAATCATCTGCCGTTTTAATCCCCATTTCCTCAAGTCGCTGGCTGAGCCGTCTGCCAACGCCCCATATATCGGCGACCGGCACAAGTGAAAGCAACTTTTTCTGTCGATCTCTGTTGGACAAATCCAGAACACCGCCTGTCTTACTCCACTTTTTTGCGGCATGGTTAGCCAGCTTTGCCAGCGTCTTGGTGGGGGCAATGCCGACGCACACATTGAGATGAACTTCTTTTTTTATTCGGGTTTTGATCTCGCGGCCGAAGGTGTCGAGCGACATACAGTGACTGACGCCCGTCAGATCCAGAAAGGCTTCGTCAATGGAATAAATCTCTACCGAGGGCGCCATTTCCTCCAGCAGCGTCATCACTCTGGTACTCATATCCGCATAAAGGGCGTAGTTGGAACTAAAAACCTGCACGTTGTGACGGGCAATAATCTCCCGCATTTTGAAAAAGGGCACGGCCATCGTAATGCCCAGGGCTTTTGCCTCCGCATTGCGTGCAATCACACAGCCATCGTTGTTAGATAACACAATAATGGGCTTTCCTTTGAGATCGGGCCGAAACACCGTTTCACAGGAGGCATAAAAGTTGTTCACGTCCACCAGCGCAAACATGATTAATAAACCGACTTGATCACATAGGTCACCACACCAAACACTTCCAGCGCATCCTCCGTGCTAATCGCAATCGGTTTAAACTGCTGGTTCATCGGCATCAGTTGCAGACAGGGCTGAAGCTGAAGACGCTTAACGGTAAATTCCCCCTCGACAGAGGCGACCACGATATCGCCATGCGAGGCTCTTAGCGCGCTGTCCACCACCAGCATATCGCCGTCATTAATGCCTGCGCCGGTCATCGACTCTCCACTTACCCGTACAAAGTAGGTCGAACTGGGGTGCTGAACGATCAGCTTGTTCAAATCAATACGTTGCTCTACGTAGTCCTGAGCCGGCGATGGAAAACCACATGGCACCCGCTCCATAAACAGCGGCAACGCGAGTAACGCACTGACGTTTGCTGGCCTGATAAGCTCCACATTTACCTCCCTTCCAAAATTACTGTATATAATTACAGTAATCGCGATCAACGGGTTTGATCAAGTGAAATGGCAAGGGTTTATATGAAGCGGTTGATGTGGATACAGATTTTTTTGCAGCCGCGCCGGGCAGGTTTTACGCAACTGTTCAGCAATCCTGCATTCAGGTCATTCTTTCACCTGCGGCTTTCTCTGCGCCTTAACCTGTTTTGTTCGTGGCGCGCTTTTTGTCTGACGCCGTGGCTGCGTCATGTTCACGACCCTGAAACGGTCACACGCACGGTATTTCAGTGGGCCGTTCACCTGCATGTTTCCCGTTAATTAACGCGCTTTTCTGTTTGGTCCCGATGAACGGAAGCGTAAACATCGACAGCATTTGTATTCTGGCGCTGACTGATTTAATTTTCTGCCAATAATAAACTGCAAATAATGATTGTCGTTATGCCTTATATTAATACCGACGTATCGCTATTCAGATAGCGATTTGATGAAAGACACAACATGAAAGACACAAGGCGCCGCCTGTTGCGTTAACCTCCGGCCGTTTTTATTATTCTTCCCGGCCTGATGCCAGGACAGGGTATTTATCCCCGCACGCACAGCACACCGTTCGATAAAGCGGAATCACAGAAACCTGGCCCGTCAGTGATAAGCCGTTTCAGCTGGCCCCCGGCGGGGCGCGCCCGATATCGCGGTGCGGTAAGAGATGCTTTTCCTGACTGCTTCTGATCATGCCTGCGTAGATCAGATCTGATGAAGACATATAAACACCTGATTTAACTGTTAATATAATTATTAAGATAAGTAAAGAATACGTGAAGTGTTCTCACCGCCGCCCAGCGCTATGATGCGCCCTGACCTGACAGCCTTATAAGGGAAAGGAGCACAGCATGGAATTAAAAAACCGTCACGGACAGAAAGTATCTTTAACAACCGATGAAATTTCATTAACGTGGTTTTTTATGACGGGAATGGAAATGAATAAAATAGCAGACTGGATGGCGCTTCCCGTGCACGCTGCATATTATATTAAGCAACGTGTCATGAAAAAGCTTGGCGTGAAAAATAACAGTGAGTTTATCATCTGGTTTCTTAATTACCGGGAAACCAGCGAAAATGAAAAAGCGGCGCAGAGCATTCCTGAACGCAGAGTGGGCATAATAAAATGAATCCCTGTTTTTTTACGCCTGTGACGAAGGGGCCAGTGAAAAAACCGCTGGCGGCTCACAGGCCGCCTTGCTGTCTTAATCCGGTTAACGCGGGTTACCTCGACCCGAGTAATGTTATTCACAACAGGCTGTCGGGCTTATCCGGCTATTCGCCTTCGCCTGTTGCCCGCCGCCCTATCCATTCACGAAATATTTCCATCGATGGCGTCATCTTCTTTGAACGGAGCCAGGTTAGCCAGTAGCTGCCGACATCAATCTCTAGCGCAAAAGGACGGGCCAGCGTACCGGCATCCAGTTCACGCTGGAACATGCACGCCGGCACCAGCGCAACGCCGCCCGTATGAAACGCGGCCTCAATCATCAGACGTGACGAGTCAAATACCGGGCCGGTGATCCTGGGCGGTGTGATCCCCGCTGCCGTAAACCAGCTGTCCCACTCATCAGCCCGGTAGGAACGTAACAGATTTTCCCGTAACAGGCAGGCGGGTTGTTGCAGGCGGCGGGCAACGTCGGGGCGACAGAGCACCGTAAGCGGAGCCGTAAACAGCCGTTCATTTTGCGTGGCGGGCCAGGCGCCAGAGCCAAACCGAATCGCATAGTCCACGCCCTCGCCCGCCAGGTTGACCACGTTATTGTTGGTGCGTACGTTCAGTTCCAGCGCCGGATGCTGCTGACGGAACGCCTCAAGCCGGGGTAACAGCCAGCCCAATGCAAAAGTCCCCACGCAGGCGACAGTCACTACCTCTCGGTATTCACCCCCTTCGAAACGACGCCAGGCGTTTTCAAGCTGCGTGAAGGCTTCTGACACTTCAGCAAACAGCAGCCTGGACTCATCCGTCATCTCCAGACCGCGCGGCAACCGGCGGAATAAGACGACGCCCAGTCGTTCTTCCAGCAGTCTGACCTGCTGACTGACGGCGGCCTGAGAGACAAACAGCTCCAGGCCCGCGCGGGTAAAATTCAGGTGGCGGGCGGAGGCTTCGAAAGCCCGAAGTGCGTTAAGCGGAACATCATGTTTCACATTTACCCCCAGAAATTCTTTTGGCTCCTCTCAAATTATCTCGCTTGTCGGAATTTTGAAATCCCCTACCATCTCCTCCGCTAACGCTTTTCTTCAGAAAAAACGTGCTATAGCAGGATGCAGGCCTCAGCGGACAGCTTCCCAGGCGCGAGACATCTTTTAAATCGACATAAGTTTAACGAGGGGCTGAAGGGCAACTTTTCGTTTAATCCTGACCGCGCAACGATGCGGCTAACCGTTATGCCTTGCCTCTGTTCAGCGAGGCGGGCATTCATCAGTGGAGATTGACTATGACTCATCTGTTCAGACGACGCGCCAGCACGGCCGTTACCCTGCTGGCACTCGCGATGCCGCTTGCCGCCCAGGCCGGCTTTGACGAGGCCGCACTGCAACGCGGCATCCAACAGCTGGAAAAAAACGCGGGCGGACGACTGGGTGTGGCGGTAACCGACACCGCCGATGGCACCGTTTTCACCTACCGGGGAGATGCGCGCTTTCCGCTATGCAGCACCAGTAAAGTTTTCGCCGTTGCGGCCATCCTGAAAAAAAGCGAAAGCGCGGACGGCTTGATGAGTGAAAAAATCGCCATTCATAAAGCCGACCTGGTTAACTATAACCCCATCACTGAAAAACACGTCGGCGCCACCATGACGGTAGCAGAACTCAGCGCGGCGGCGCTGCAATACAGCGATAATACCGCCATGAACGCACTGCTGACCCGCCTGGGTGGCCCGCAGCAGGTCAATGCGTTTGCACGTAGCATTGGCGACAGCACCTTTCGGCTCGATCGCAAAGAACCGGAGCTGAATACCGCTATCCCGGGTGATAAGCGTGATACGACATCGCCTGATGCCATGATGCAAAGCCTGAAAAAGCTGGTGCTGGGCAAGGCGCTGGCACCCGCGCAACGTCAGCAACTGACCGACTGGATGAAAGGCAATACAACAGGTGCTAACAGCATACGCGCTGGCCTGCCCGCCAGCTGGACGGTTGCAGATAAAACCGGAAGCGGTGATTACGGCACCACCAATGATATTGCCGTCATCTGGCCACCGCATCATGCACCGCTGGTGCTGGTAACCTATTACACCCAGCCTGATAAGCACGCCGCTGCGCGTAAAGATGTGCTGGCGGGTGCAGCGAAAATTGTCGCCTCAGGGTACAACAAGTAAGGGCGTTCAGTGCGCGACTGCGCACACCGCCACCCCGCTGGCGGCGGTGTGCTCAAGCGCCTCGTCGGCCAAAAGGGTTAGTGCGGGATAATCACCGCCCTGAATTGAGCAGTTGCTCAAGAACATCAGATTGCGGTATGTTGATGTCGGCCCGGCACGCTGCCTGAGCCCACCTGCTTTCCGTTGCGGCAGCGGCCGTTACGGAAATCGTCTCTTTCTTTGTCTGACAGGAAATGCAACATGCACCTCGCTTCTGACGCATCACAACGTGTCCGCTATCGACGCGGGATTTTCACCGCGATGCTGTTTGCATTGAGCGTCGCATCCGGCGTTAGCCTGGCGGCACAGGCTCCGCTAAACGTTGCCGTTTATCGCGGTGCGGCAGGCTGTGAGGGCTGTTCTGAAATGGTGGTGAAAGCGCTTCATGGCGTCGCGATGCCACTCAGCATTGCCTATATCGGTGAGCACGAAAAACGAAAGCTGAATGCACAGAACCTGCGCCAGTTTGATCTTTATATCCAGCCCGGCGGCGGCCAGGACATCCCCGCTGCCTATGACGCGCTCGGTGATGAAGGGGCCCGTGCCGTGCGCGATTTTGTCCGCAGTGGCAAAGGCTATCTCGGTCTGTGCATGGGAGCCTACCTGGCGGACAGTAACTGGCTGGGGCTCATCGCCTCGCCCCTTGACTCTGAAGTGGGACGTCCGGGCTCACACATCGCGGATGAGGGTGATTACACGATCGCGGTGACCTGGGATCACAAGCAAGAAATCTTTTATTATCAGGATGGCCCTTATCTTGTTGGTCAGACACAGCAGGACGGTTTTACACCTGTGGCTTTTTACCGTAATGGCGATGTGGCGATGGCGCGTTACGTCTACGGCAAAGGGACAGTTGTGTTAACCGGGCCACATCCGGAAGCGGATGAGCGCTGGATGGGCGACGTCAGCGACAGTGGCGTAACTGACACCTCACCCCAGCAAAAGATGACGCGCCTGCTGGCTTATTTCTCCACACAACGCGCGGCGCAATAATGCGGATCGCTTCGTCAACGCCTGACGGGCTGCGCCGCCCGGACAACCTGAGCCCCGGCGGCTAATTTAGGGGCCGGACGCTGCCCTGACGACAGCGCACTGACACCGTTATACTTCGCTATCGGACTCCAGCGCGTCCTGAATCGCATCGGCCAGATTGGCGATTTCGTTTGCCACGGCCTGCAGATCCCACGCCGCTTTCGAGCCATTCGCAGACGTTGAAGCGCTGACGGACTCTTTTGCCACCGCCAGTGCCGCCGCAACCGCCACCGTACGTTTATGCTGTTCCTGTGTCATGCCTGCCGGCGGCAGCGAAAAATAGTCGTTAACCATTATCATTTCCTTCTGATTCGAGAGGCGTAAACCTTAACGTCCTGCGGGGGCAGAAGGAAGTGAATTATTGCAACGCCGCCCACAAAGCCAGCATTAAGCCCCTGTAACGCACAAACAGGGTTGTTACTGCCCTCTTTCTGATTTCTGACGCGCATGCAACATGGACGTCATCTCTGACGCTATCTCACCACCCGGCAGCGCAACGCCATCCTGTCGCTTTGACAGATTATCTCACCGGCCAGCGGACAGGGATCGCGCTCAACGCGGCTTTATCAGCGTTATGTTGTACAGATTTTTCCTGGCGGCAGCGTTTTGATGCCGTTTTATTCCAGGTTATACAGCTCAATCTGTACAACTTTGTACAGTCTTGTACAACAGCGAGGAGGAAAAAGAAACGCGAAAATATGAAAAAAATCCTTATAAATCAGAGTAAAATACCTAACAGAGCCATTACACAGCGTTACTGACGGTGAAAAAACTCCTCCGACCACCGATTTTTTTTCGCAAAAAATTGTACAAAGGTAATTTTTTTGTATAACTTTACGGCGTGATGTTAAGTCACTTGTAACGAAAGGTGCCTTGCACCGCATCTGAAGGTGAGTGGATTTCCACCTTCAGATGCAAAATTTTCTCTGCCACGGGCAGAAAACGGTTTCCACGATTTTGAGGCTACTATGCAAACGACAACCAATACCGAGTCTCAGATTTCTGAATATTTCATGAATGCGGGTGAGCATTTCACCAGTGAAAAAGATGTGATTGCAGAGACCTGGTCAGAACTCGCGGCCTTTAAAGCACACGTTTCTGAAAAAGATATGGTGCTGGGCTTAATCCATAAACTGGAAAGCGAAACCGACGCGACCAAACAGGATATCTATCGTCAGGCCCTGGAGATTGTGCTTCAGCGTTCGCCGGGCGAGGCTCGTTTTTAATTTTGTTGTGATGACACGCTACTTAGCAAGGACGCTTTGCCTTCCCTAAAAATTTGCCCCTGATTCAGGGGCTTTTTTATGCCTGTCTGGCAATCTTTTCACGACAATAGTTGAGCAAGAGGGCGTGATAACCCTGCTCGTCGCGCGTTAGCTTTCGCCCGTTTCTGTGAATTTTCCTGCCGTTGGGTTTAATCACGTCCGGGAGAAGCATGTTTCGTCACTCATCAAGCTGTACGAACAGTAATCGCCACCTTCGTTAGGCTGTCAGTCGGGAAACGCCAGCGAGAGACACACTCGCTGGCGGCAGAAACCCATCCCGGATCCTCTCATCGGCCCTGCCCGTCAAGGCGAACGGCAGGCCTTTTGATATGCGCCCTTAGCCAATGGGATCTGCTGGCAGAGGTTATCGCCGAAGCAACAGGTCAGGTGCTGGCTACGCGGCGTTATCCTCAGACAAAGGATACCGGCCTGAACGATTTTCTGGCATTCCCGATCGCGCTGCGACCATCGCGATCAAAGCGCAACAGCCACTGCGGGCTGCTGGCCGGGTAAGCCGGTGCCCGCCGCTGACGTCACTTCAGACCCGCAACGGGCACGTCTCAGGTAATCAGGCTATTACGCCTGCCCCAGTCATACAGTTGTTCACGCGCCAGGTTTTTCATTTTTACCTCACACATGATATCGAAGTCGCCGAAGGACAAGGCCCAGCCGTTGAGCGTGGCATTGAAATAGTAATCAGAATGCGCACGCAGTTTGGTTTTCGGCACACTGAGATCCTGCTGGTCCGGAAAGCCTTCGGCCGGAATAATTCCCTCCTGCGAAATCGAGTAGTGCATCACCGGGCGTACGCCGCGCCAGGAGTCGATAATCTGCGCCATCCTTGCATCACTGGCCTGAATAAACTGATTCTCTTTAACCCAGTGATGATGAATATCCAGCACCACAGGGCAAAGCGCCCGGGCCTGCAGCACATCATCCAGCGAACACGATATCTCATCGTTCTCCACCGTCAGCATCAGCCGGGCTTCGGGGCTGAGCCGCTGAAATGCCTGCCTGAACCCTTCAAACCCGAGTTTGCCATTCATATGAATGTTGATTTTAAAGTCCTGAAAGGTTTTGCCGTAGCCCATCAGGCAGGCACAGAGAGCATGATATTCCACATCCTCTAAGGCACGTGACACGACATCAGGATTATCCGACGCCAGCACGCTGTACTGTCCCGGGTGGAATGACAGCCGGATATGATGCGTCCGCGCCAGCTCGCCGCAGCGGGCGAACAGCGGATACAGCTCGGGTAAAAACGTTGCAAATAACGGCTTTGCCTGCGGCACCGTATACAGCGGCAGTAAATCACTGCCAATGCGCATCATCCTTAACGCCTCTGGCAGTGCCGCAATAGCTTCCAGCGTCAGATACAGGTTCTGCAAATTTGTCTTTGAAATCTCGTAAATCAGCGCGGTGCGCTGGGCCTCATCCAGACCGAGAAAACGGGTACGCGTGGTCGCGCGGAAGGGAAAATATTGCTTGCCCTGTTCGTTTAAGTACTTACATGCAAAGCCTAATTTCATAAACACTCCTGAACGGTATTCAGAAAGTGTAACAGCTAATTCAAATTTCGCCATTTAGAGCATAACTATCAATAAGTTAATGCTTGATTTTACCAATAATTTCGCACTGACGGGCAGAGTGTAACGGATGACGTATAACAGCACATTGCGGCGCCCGGCCTGTTCAGCCTGCGGGCAGAATTTATTCACTGATTTTACAAGTAAATACCCTTAGATTTCGTCCAGGAACAAGGGATGACAAAGTGGCATAATTTCGTATCAGAACTAAACTTACCGCTGTGACTAGCTAGTCCTTCTTATCTAAGGAACCCTGATATGAGGTCTTGTCTATGACACAACAGAAATACAGAGGTGGTGCCGGTAATTTTGCCAACGATCCTGAGCGAGCCAGTGAAGCGGGCAGTGCAGGAGGCAAAGCCAGCGGAGGTAATTTCAAAAACGATCCTGAAAGAGCCAGGGAGGCCGGTCGGAAAGGAGGCAAAAACAGCCGTCGCACCTCTAAGTAGATCTGAGTAAGGCGCCTTAAGGAGGTAATACGCCATGGACTGGCGATTTTCACCCTTTCTCACCCCTGCCTGTTATTCCCGTTAAGGATAACGATCCCCATGTTTAAATACCGATTGCTCACGGATAATATCGGCTTCGCTTGCGCGTTAATAAGCGCAACGGAAAAAATAAAACTCAGC
The DNA here is from genome assembly GCF_024814475.1 of Pantoea sp. B623. Taxonomy (NCBI): domain Bacteria; kingdom Pseudomonadati; phylum Pseudomonadota; class Gammaproteobacteria; order Enterobacterales; family Erwiniaceae; genus Pantoea; species Pantoea sp. B623. Next base: position 388,269 of record NZ_JANUXM010000004.1, read on the forward strand.
CGACTTTAGCGAAGCGTAACCGACTTAATCCCCGCATTTTCAGAAAAGGCCTGGTTTGATAAAACAGCTTCACGCCATCAATACACAATAACCTCCCCGACTAATAAATAACAAACCGATAAATATCAATATATTAAATCACCACCGCCACGCTTAAATAACCATTTAGTTTCATCATTAAATTATTTTCTCCTTTCTTAATATCTCCCTGATTTTGCGTTACGCCATCCGATAATTATTTTACCAGCGCCATTAAACGCAATATTTATAAGCTTATTAATTAAGTTGTTCTATATTTACTGGCACCTCAAGTAGTAAAAAAAAGCTGGAGCAACGTGTCATGTCGAATGAGAAAAAGAATAATCCTCTGAATCACCCAGCCCCCACAACGGGTCCGGAATCCTCACAACCCGGACTGGGCTCGCTGGCACCTAAAGAGGGTTCACATCAACCCCCAGCCGAACCGACGCCGCCGGGTAAAAAACCCACCGCGCCGGGTAGCCTTAAAGCACCCGACACGCACAGCACGAAACTCGATCAACTGGAAGCGAACCGTAAAAACGGAACGGACAGCCCGCTGACGACCAATCAGGGCACCCGTATTGCAAATGATCAGAACACATTACGCGCCGGCTCACGTGGGCCGACGCTGCTTGAAGACTTCATCATGCGGGAGAAAATCACGCATTTTGACCATGAGCGCATTCCGGAGCGCATCGTGCATGCGCGCGGTTCAGCCGCCCACGGCTACTTTCAGCCCTACTGCTCACTAAAGGATGTAACTAAGGCGCACTTCCTGAGTGAGCCAGAGCAGATCACGCCAGTATTTGTGCGCTTCTCGACGGTCCAGGGCGGCGCGGGGTCAGCGGATACGGTGCGTGATATTCGTGGTTTTGCTACCAAGTTCTACACCGATGAAGGCGTTTTCGACCTGGTCGGTAACAACACGCCGGTGTTCTTTATACAGGACGCCCACAAGTTTCCCGATTTTGTACATGCGGTAAAGCCTGAGCCGCATAATGAAATCCCTCAGGGACAGAGTGCTCACGACACGTTTTGGGACTATGTCTCGCTACAGCCTGAAACCCTGCACAACGTGATCTGGGCGATGTCTGACCGGGGTATTCCGCGCAGCTACCGCACGATGGAGGGGTTTGGCATTCATACCTTCCGCCTGATTAACGATGAAGGCAAAGCGACATTTGTTCGTTTCCACTGGAAACCGCTGGCAGGCAAAGCCTCGCTGCTGTGGGATGAGTCCCAGAAGCTGACCGGTCGCGACCCCGACTTCCACCGCCGCGATCTGTGGGAAGCGATTGAAGCGGGAGATTTCCCGGAATTTGAGCTTGGCCTGCAGATGATCCCGGAAGAAGATGAGTTCCGGTTCGACTTCGATATTCTGGACGCCACCAAGCTGATTCCGGAAGCGCTGGTGCCCGTCGTGCGCGTCGGCAAAATGGTGTTGAACCGCAATCCGGATAACTTCTTTGCTGAAACGGAACAGGTTGCCTTTCATCCGGGGCATCTCGTCCCAGGACTCGATTTTTCTAACGATCCGCTGTTACAGGGCCGTCTGTTCTCCTACACCGATACGCAAATCAGCCGCCTCGGTGGGCCAAACTTCCACGAAATCCCGATCAACCGCCCGGTTTGCCCGTACCACAATTTCCAGCGCCAGGGCATGCACCGGATGGATATTGATACGAATCCGGCCAACTACGAACCCAACTCCATCAACGACAACTGGCCACGGGAAACACCGCCTGCCGCAAAAGGGGGCGGTTTCGAAAGCTATCAGGAGCGCGTTGAAGGCCACAAAGTCCGCGAACGTAGCCCCTCGTTTGGTGAGTATTATGCCCAGCCGCGTTTGTTCTGGAACAGCCAGACTGACATTGAACAGCAGCACATCATTGCCGCCTACTCTTTTGAGCTGAGTAAGGTGGCCCGCCCTTACATCCGTGAACGCGTGGTGGACCATCTGTTGCGCATCGATGTCAAACTGGCACAAGGGGTGGCCGCCAACCTCGGGATTGATCTCAGCGATGAGCAGCTCAACACCGCCCCGCCAAAAGACGTCAATGGCCTGCAGCGCGATGACAGCCTGAGCCTGTATGCCATTCCCGATGCCGACATCAAAGGCCGTCAGGTCGCGCTGCTGCTGAGCGAAGGCGTAAAAGCCGACGACGTATTGGCTATTCTGCAGCATCTCACCGCTGCTGGCGTGCACACCAAACTGCTGGCGGCGCATATGGGCCAGGTCAGCGCAGACGATGGTTCTTTGTTGCCGATCGATGCCACGTTTAACGGGCTACCTTCGCTGACCTTTGATGCGGTGATCGTCCCCGACGGTAACGTGGATGCCCTGCTGAAAAGCGGAGATGCACGCTACTTCCTGCTGGAGGCTTACAAACATTTGAAAGTCATTGGCCTGAGTGGTGAAGCACGCCGTTTCAAAGCGCAGTTTGATCTGGATGAAAATCAGCAGGAGGAAGGCATCGTGGAAGCCGATAATGCTGAAATCGCGCTGATGAATGATTTTACTGCTGCGATGGCAGAACACCGCGTCTGGTCGCGTAGCCAGAAGGCCGAATCCATTCCGGCCTGATGACAGGAGCAGCCCGCCCTGCCACGGGAGGGCTGACACCTTAAACGCACGCAGAATGGGCGTCCACCTGGTCTGTTTGCGTCAAAACCGCTGTTAAAGGCGGTTTTTTTCTGCCTGATGCCCGTGCTCTTTTTCTGATTTCCCCTGTGCAGAGGCAAATGGAGGCCGGGCTCATCGGACAGCCCGGCCTCGCTGGGGGAAAAAGCCACAGGGTACATTGCGCGCGGCGGCAGTAAATGTTGGAACCTGGTCTATGATTATTTGTTGAGAGTGTTGTGTGAAGCAGGCACTGCCGGGTGCCTCATGCGGTATTACACATAACAATATCTGAATAATGGCACGGGGAAAGGCTGTTAAGGCGCATCGACCTCCCGGGCTCCTGATCTCGCTAACATCATTTTGCATTCGCATCATCGGCTTACCGATAGCGTGGTGGTGCTTATTGCGTACTTTCTGGTTAAAGAGGCAACGGAATGGTATCTACATCTTTTTTTAAGAGTTGGGGAAGCGAATATCTGGCCGATGGCAACGTGCGTTTCCGCGTCTGGGCAACGGGTCAACAGCAGGTTAGTTTACGACTTTCGGATAAAGATCTTGCCATGACGCCCGCCGGAGACGGCTGGTTTGAGCTGCAGGTCAGCGATGTACAGGCGGGGGCAACCTATAACTTTGTGCTGAACGATGGCACGGTGATTCCCGATCCCGCTTCACGCGCGCAACAGAATGACGTTAACGGCCCGTCTCTGGTCGTCGATCCTGCTCACTACCGCTGGCAGAACACCACCTGGCAAGGCCGCCCGTGGCAGGAAAGCGTGGTTTATGAAATGCATATGGGCACCTTCACCGAAGAAGGCACGTTCCAGGCTGCGATAAAGAAACTGCCTTATCTGGCGGAAACCGGCATTACCATGATTGAAGTCATGCCCGTTTCTCAGTTTGGCGGGCAGCGCGGTTGGGGCTACGATGGCGTGCTCCTGTACGCGCCACATGCCGCTTACGGAACGCCCGATGACTTTAAAGCGTTTATTGACGCGGCTCATGGCTATGGCATGGCGGTTGTTCTGGACATCGTGCTTAACCACTTCGGCCCGGAAGGGAATTATCTGCCCTTGCTGTCACCAGACTTCTTCCATAAAGACCGGATGACGCCATGGGGCGCCGGCATTGCCTATGATGTGGATGCGGTGCGACGTTATATTGTTGAAGCCCCGCTCTACTGGCTGCAGGAATACCACCTGGACGGCCTGCGCTTCGATGCCATCGACCAGATTGAAGACGTTTCCGACACGCCTGTTTTGATCGACATCGCTGAACGCATTCGCGCAGATATTCCCGAGCGCCAGATCCATCTCACCACCGAAGACTGTCGCAACGTGATTTTCCTGCATCCCAGAGCGGAAGATGGCACTGCCCCACTGTTCACCGGCGAATGGAATGATGACTTTCATAATGCCGTTCATGTGTTTGCCACAGGTGAAACGCATGCCTATTACAAAGATTTTGCCGATCGGCCGGAAAAACGTGTGGCACGCGCGCTGGCTGAAGGGTTTGTCTACCAGGGCGAGGTCTCAGTGCAGTCTGGTGAAGCGCGCGGTGTTGACAGTACCGGACAGCCGCCGGTGGCCTTCGTGGACTTTATCCAGAACCACGATCAGACTGGCAATCGTGCGCAGGGAGAAAGGCTGATTTCTCTGGCCGGTGCCGAACGTACTCAGGTGCTGCTGGCAACGTTGCTGCTGTCGCCCCATATCCCTTTGTTGTTCATGGGGGAAGAGTACGGCGAAACCCATCCTTTCCTGTTCTTTACCGATTTCCATGGCGATCTGGCGAAAGCCGTGCGGGAAGGCCGGGCGAAAGAGTTTGAAGGACATGCCGGTCATGAGGGCGAGAGCGTTCCCGATCCTAACGATGAAGCGACCTTTACCCGTTCAAAACTGGACTGGAGCAAGCTGGAGAGCGAAGAAGGAAAACGCTGGCTGAAGCTGACCCGCTCACTGCTGGCACTCCGGCAGCAGCATATTGTGCCGCTGCTGGCGACGGCGGGTGGAAACAGCGGAAAGGTACTGGACACCGCAGAGGGATTTGTTGCCGTGAGCTGGCGTTTCCCGGCGGGCACGTTATCAATGGCATTCAACATCGGCGAACAGGATCGCGCCCTGCCGGCGATGCCGGGCGAAACGATCTTCGCCTGGCCAGAATCCACCGATGCGCTCCCTCAAAACGCGATCGTTGTTCGTCTGGCTGCCGGAGAACCTAAATGAGCATTCCAACCGCCACCTACCGTATTCAGTTCCGCAATGGCATGACCTTCGATCGCGCTGCAGCGCTGGTACCCTATCTGAAAAAAATGGGGATCAGCCATCTCTATGCCTCACCGATCTTTACCGCCACCCGTGACTCCACTCACGGTTATGACGTGACCGATGTTAATGAAATCGACCCGGCGATTGGCGGACGCGCGGGGTTTGATCGTCTGGTCAGCACGTTAAAACAGGCCGGACTGGGGCTTATCATTGATATCGTCCCCAACCACATGGCGGCATCGCTGGAGAACGGCTGGTGGCACGACGTGCTTGAACACGGTAAAGACAGTCGCTATGCCGACTACTTCGACATCGACTGGTCACGCCGTCTGACGCTGCCGTTTCTGGGTGATGATATTGATACCGTTCTGGAGAACGGCGACCTTGCCGTTAAACGCGATCCCCAGACCGGCAAGCCTGCGCTGGCCTATTTTGAAAGTTACTATCCGCTTACGCCGGAAAGCTGGCAGGGACAGGAAGAAGCCGTGCTCCAGCTGCGCAGCAAAGCCGGGCTGGATGCATTGCATCAACAGCAGCCCTGGCGGCTGATGTCGTGGCGCGATGCCGCACGGGACCTCTCCTACCGCCGCTTTTTTGAGGTGACCGGGCTGGTTGGCGTACGGGTTGAAGATCCCACCGTCTTCAGGGATGCACACCGGCTTATTCTGGAACTGGTCCACAGCGGCGCGGTTGACGGCCTGCGCGTCGATCACGTTGACGGACTGGCCGATCCTAAAGGTTATCTGACGCAGTTGCGTCGCGAGGCCGGCGAGGCATGTTATATCACCGTTGAGAAAATCCTGGGTGAAGGCGAGCAGATCCCCAGCGACTGGCCAATTTCCGGCACCACAGGCTATGAGTTTATCGCCGCGCTGTCGCATGTGCTGGTTGATAATCACTCTCTCAACGCCCTCCGCCAGGCCTGTAAAAGCGTCAGCGGCCAGGTCGTGCAGATGGACGACGAACTTCGTAAGGCAAAATGCCTGATGGCAGATCGCAATTTTGCCGGGGAATTTTCGCGCCTGATGGACCTGGCCAGCGCCATTGCCGAGGAGGAACACATCGCGATTGATCCCGAGCGGCTCCGCAGCGCACTGCGCGAACTGCTGGTGGCGTTCCCGGTCTATCGAACCTACGGCAATGCGCACGGCCTGCCTGCCAACGACCAACAACGTCTTCAGGCCGTCGCTGACGGCGTCAGGGCGTCGGAACATGCACCTGACAGCCACATGCTCGATTTCCTGCTGCAGATCATGCAGGGCGACGTCGCCAGCCAGTCCACCGCGCTGGCGAACAGCTTCCGGACCCGCTTCCAGCAGCTCACCGGTCCGCTGATGGCGAAATCCATCGAAGACACGCTGTTTTACCGACAGAACAGCGCGCTGGCGTTAAATGAGGTGGGCGCGGAACCCTTACAGACGCAGTTTTCCCCGCAGCAGTTTCACCATGAGATGGCAACGCGTCTTGCGCGTCAGCCGGACGCCCTTTCCGCCAGCTCGACGCATGATACCAAGCGAGGCGAAGACGCGCGCGCGCGGCTTTACACGTTGACGGAAGCCCCCCAGCGCTGGGCCGAGAACGTGGCGCGCTGGCGCGAACTCAATCGCCAGGCCGTGGGTGCCCTTGAGGACGGCCCTGCGCCGGAACCGTCCGTGGAGTGGATGCTGTATCAGGCGCTCGCCGGTGTCTGGCCGCCCACCTTAGATCCCCGGGACAGTGCGGGGCTGGATGCCCTTGCCGAACGCTTCGCAGGCTATGTCGAAAAAGCCCTGCGTGAAGCCAAACTGCGCACTGACTGGACCGAGAACAACACCGCGTACGAGCAGGCCGTGCTGGGCTACGCGCGTCACCTGCTCTCACCTGCAAATCAGCCTTTCCTGCAGGATTTCGTTGAGGCGCTGCAACCCTTTATCCGTGCTGGCCTGGTGAACAGCCTGAGCCAGAGAGTCATTAAGCTGACCGCGCCCGGGGTGCCGGATGTGTATCAGGGAAGCGAAGCACTGGACTTCAGCCTGGTCGATCCTGATAACCGACGTGAACCGGATTATGCCGCCCTGGAAGCGATGTTACGTTCTGCGACGACGGCCCTGCCCGGTAGCCATGATAGCTGGCTCAGCGGTCAGGTTAACCAGCTTGCCACCCTGGCGCTGCTCAATTTACGCCGGGACAGGCCTGAACTCTTTGCCCGGGGCAGTTATCTGCCGCTTACGGCCGAGGGCACGCAGTCCGACAGGCTGCTGGCGTTTGCGCGAACCCAGGGCAGTGAGGCCATTATTGTGGTGACATCCCGACTTGTGTTCGACGCGCAGCTCAAGCTGGAAGCGCCCCCAGCGACGCACTGGGCCGCCACCGAGATCGTGCTGCCGGATGAACTGGCACATCGCCGTTATCGCAATGTGCTGAGCGGCGAAACGATCAACCTGACCGACCGTATTTCGTTGGAAACGTTAAATAACTACTGGGCACTGGCATTGTTAGCTTGCTGAAAGCAGGTCAGTACATGGATTGAAACACCGTAACGGGGTTCGTTAATTGAGAGGGACAGATGTCAAATCATCGTTTTGAAATTACGTCGGGATCGGGCCAGCAACTTGGGGCGAACTTTGATGGCAAAGGCGTAAACTTTGCGCTGTTTTCTGCCCATGCAGAACGCGTGGAGCTGTGTCTTTATGACCCAAGCGGAAAAAATGAAATAGCCAGACTGGATTTGCCCGAGTTCACACATGAGATTTGGCACGGTTACGTGCCCGGCTTGCAGCCCGGCGCGCTCTATGGCTATCGCGTTTACGGTCCTTACGATCCGGAAAACGGCCATCGGTTTAACCCGAATAAACTCCTTGTCGATCCCTATGCCCGCGAACTGGCCGGGGACATCGCATGGAATGAGGCGCACTTCGCTTATGACCTGTATCACGAAGACAAAGATCTGACGTTCGACGATCGCGACAGCGCCCCCTTCACGCCAAAATGTCGCGTGATCGACCCCAACGAATTTGACTGGCAGGACCAAAACCGCCCGCAGGTTCCCTGGTCTGAAACGATCGTCTATGAAACGCATGTGAAAGGCTTTACCCAGTTGAACATGGCGCTGCCGCCTGAAATGCGCGGGACTTACGACGGCATGAGTCATCAGTCCACGGTGGGCTATATAAAGAGCCTGGGTATTACCTCCGTCGAATTGTTACCGGTGCACTGGTTTCCGGACGATCAGCACCTGCTGGATAAAGGGCTGAAAAATTTCTGGGGTTATAACTCACTGAACTTTTTTTCTCCGGCGACACGCTATTTTGGTCCGCGAGGCATTCAGGGTTTCCGGGATATGGTCCGCGCCTTCCACGACGCGGGCATTGAGGTGATCCTTGACGTGGTTTATAACCATACCGCGGAAGGCAATGAACTGGGGCCAACGCTGTCCTTTAAAGGTATTGATAACTTCTCTTATTACCGCACCTTACCCGATCAGCATCGCTACTACATCAACGATACCGGCACAGGAAACACCGTAAATACCTCTCATCCGCGTGTGTTACAGATGGTGACGGATTCACTGCGCTACTGGGCGGACTCCATGCATATCGATGGTTTCCGTTTCGATCTTGGCACCATTCTGGGCCGTGAACCAGAAGGCTTCGATCCCCGCGGCGGCTTCTTTGACGCCATTACGCAGGATCCCCTGCTTTCACGCTTAAAACTGATCGGTGAGCCCTGGGACATTGGCCCCGGTGGTTATCAGGTCGGCGGCTTTCCACCGGGCTGGGCGGAGTGGAACGATCAGTATCGCGATACCGTGCGCGATTACTGGAAAGGAAACAATGTCCCGACCGATTTTGCCGCCCGTCTGCTTGGCTCTGGCGATCTGTACGATCAGCGCGGACGTCGTCCCTGGGCCAGCGTTAACTTTATCATCGCGCACGATGGCTTTACGTTGAACGACCTGGTCTCCTACAACGAGAAGCACAACGCCGACAATGGTGAAGACAATAACGACGGTCACAACGATAACCGGTCTTATAACTATGGCGTGGAAGGCCCCACTGACGACGAAGGCATTAACGCCGTTCGCGAGCGCCAGAAACGTAACTTCCTGGCCACGCTGTTTTTCTCCCACGGAACCCCGATGCTGCTGGCAGGCGATGAGTTTGGCCGCAGCCAGATGGGAAATAACAACGGGTACTGCCAGGACAGTGAAATTTCATGGGTTCACTGGGATAACCTGCCCGCTTCGGCCGAAGCCCTGCGTGAATTCACCCGTCATGTAATTTCACTGCGCAAAACCCAGCCGCTGTTACGGCGTGAAAGCTGGCGCGACGGGATGGAAATCAAGTGGTTCAATGCCGGCGGCGGCCTGCAGCAGGCTGAGCAGTGGGACGAAGGTTCAACGCTCGGTGTCTACATCGGCCGACCCGATCTGCAACATCAGGAAGGCGTCTGGTATGACGTACTGATGCTCATCAACCCGTTTGAAGGTAACGTGCCCTTCCAGATCCCTCAGTTCGGTGAGGGCGGCTGGGTGCTGGAACTGACCACCAGCGATACCAGCAAACACGGGATGGTGATCACCAAAGAAAAGGACTTTGAACTGGAAGGCCGCAGTATGGCGCTGTTCAGAAGGCCTTAAGGACGCCCGGCGCGGCGCGAACCGGATGCGTAACGGTTAAACAATACGCATCCGGTACCGTTGCGCTTGACCTGGGCCGCAGGGCTGCCAGGCTGAACAGGGTTAAAACAGTAAGCGACGCCATTAAGGAGGCAAAATGTCCAGATTTACAGGTAAAATCGTTGTAGTGACAGGAGCCGGATCAGGAATTGGTGAAGCAAGCGCCAAACGCTTCGCACAAGAAGGCGCATCTGTCGTGTTGGTTGGACGTAATCAGGATAAGCTGCAAAAAGTCCTGGCACAGTTGCCCGGCGATGGCCATATGGCAGCGGCCTGCGACGTGGCTGAGGCCGATCAGGTAAAAGCGCTGGCCGCCCGCGTTGAAGAAAAATATGGCCGCATGGACGTACTGGTTAACAATGCCGGGATTATCGTTCAGGGACGCATCCACGAGATCGAACCCGCTGACTGGAAGAAGCTGATGAGCGTCGATCTCGACGGCGTATTCCACTGTGTGCACTTCTTTATGCCTGCCCTGCTGAAATCGAAAGGCAACGTGGTGAATATTTCGTCGGTATCAGGATTAGGTGGCGACTGGGGCATGAGCGTCTATAACGCGGCCAAAGGCGCCGTTACCAACTTCACCCGGTCACTGGCCATGGATTATGGCGCGGACGGCGTGAGAGTGAATGCGATTTGCCCGGGCTTTACCTTCACCGAGCTGACGGAAGCGGTGAAAAACGATCAGGCCCTGCTTGAGCGTTTCTATGACCGCATTCCGCTTAAACGCGCAGGTGAGCCTGAAGATATTGCTGATGCCATTGCCTTTATCGCCAGCGATGACGCTCGTTATATTACCGGCGCAAATCTGCCGGTTGATGGCGGCCTGACCGCTTCGAACGGACAGCCTAAACAGGCGTAATCATCACAGCGCTGTAGTTTTCGGCGTTAAGCTGTAGTTTTCGGCGTTAATATTAACAGGCGTGAGCGTCACGCCTGTTAACCAGGTAATAATGTGCACCCTTCTTCGCGGTTATTATTATTTCACCTTCACACATTATTTCTTTATATCGCGCTCACGCCTCAGGCGCAGTAAACCGATATCTCCGCCGCGCGTAACGTCGGCGCTGACGTCCGTAATATTCAGGAAGACTTAGGTGTATGTCGCGTCGGCATGGCCCGATTGTGCGATGCCAGACTCCGCCCGGCAGTGGGACAGACGAAAGGGCTAAGGCAGGCGGTGCAGAGAATCGCATCCGGATGATGGATTTTCGCGACCGTTAAGGCCTGTTGCCGGGTGTAGAGTGAACCGATAAATTCACGTCCACGGCTGTTATCCAGCTGGCTACAACCTTCTTTATGAATTATCCATCCGCCTCGGGTAAAAGGACATACGTAATAGTAGCTTGATTTAAGCATAGGACTGCCCCTGCTGGTCGCTGTGTCAATCAGGACGATAAAAAGAGTGATGTAAGGTTTTATTTAATAATGTAGCGTTGTTAACCCTAGCTGAGAATTATCCCTAAAACCACAGGGATAATGACAAAACAGGGGTTTTGAGATTTATTCGCAGCGGGGTCACTGACTTACGTTAGCATCTTATCAGACTCTGGCTGCTGAAAAAGGCGCCAGGTGCAAGATCAGAGTTGATACTTTAATCATTGTGTTTACCTCTCTTCTTCGACATTTTGGTTAAAAAAACATGCCAAATCAGGCTACTGCTGTTTTCTTTTCAAGGGCAGCAGTCAGGGAACCAGGATAATTTGATTACCCCAGGTAACCTGAGAATAATACTCATCGGTGTCATTTATTAACGGACCATAACCTGCAAAAAAGATACGTCTATTCAATACCTAACCACTGAAGTGCTGATATAATAGAAACAATGCGTAACACGCTGGTAATGAACAGAATAATAAAAAACCTGTTTGCCCCCGCCATGGTCTGTTATCCACCCCATGGATCGATCGTGTTAAACCTTCTGTGACAACGGAACATCACAGGTAAGCGCCCCCTGTGCCGTGCTGGAGAAATGCACGGCAAGGACACATTTTGCGATGGTATTACAGCAGGATTAGGCTCCGCCTGATAAGCGATCTGGCAATGTGTGCGGTAAAAAAACAAGAATCTGGAAGACTTCATGTTGTCTACAATTATCTATCGCAGTCACATCGCTGACCATGTTCCGCTTAAGATGCTGGAGGGATTAGTCACCAAGGCTAACAAAATTAATGAATCATCCAGCGTCACCGGTATTTTATTGTTTAATGGCACCCACTTTTTTCAGCTCCTTGAAGGTCCTGAACGTGATGTGCTGGCGGTTTACGAACGTATTTGCCGCGATACCAGCCATCATAATATTGTGGAATTAATGCGCGATTATGCCCCTGCGCGACGTTTCGGCAACGTGGGCATGGAGCTGTTTGACCTGCGGCAATACGATAAAACCACGGTGCTTAATGCGGTGCTGGAAAAAGGCACCACCAAATACCAGCTGACCTATGAAGATCGGGCGCTTAAATTCTTGCGTACCTTTGTTGAAGCGCGCGAGAAAGAAAATTATTTTGAAATTCCCTCAGCAGACAGCTGGGATTTTATTCAGGATGAGGCCGAAACCCGCGAAGGTGATGTTGCCATGCTGAATCAGGAAGGCGTAAATTTTGCTTTTCAGGCCATTATTGATCCCTTTGCACGCAAAATTGTTTCCCTTGAAGCGCTGCTTCGCGGCAATCAGGGTGAAACGCAACAGCACTATTTTTCCCGCCTTGATCCGGATGATATCTACCGCAACGATTTGCACTCTAAACGCACGGCCTTTGCACAGGCAAAGGCGCTCGGCCTGGATGATATGGTGCTGTCGATCAATCTGCTGCCGATGTCGCTGGTGCTTGTTCCCGACGCGGTCGACTTTCTGCTGACGGAAATTCATGCCCACCAGCTGGTGCCGGAGCAAATTGTCGTTGAGTTTACCGAGAATGAGATCATCTCTCGTCCTGACGAATTTGCCGCCGCGCTGAAACAGCTCAAAGCCGCCGGTATCAGCGTCGCGCTCGATGATTTTGGCGCGGGTTATGCCGGGTTATCACTGCTTACCCAGATCCAGCCCGATAAAATTAAAATCGACCGCAGTATTATTAGTAACGTGCACAAGAGTGGCCCGAAGCAGGCTATCGTCCACGCGATTTTAAAATGTTGTTCATCGCTGGAAATTACCGTGATTGCAGAAGGGATTGAACAGCCCGAAGAGTGGATGTGGCTGGAAGCCGCCGGCATTTCACAGTTTCAGGGATTCCTGTTTTCCTGGCCGAAATTAAATGGCGTATCTTCCGTTTCCTGGCCCGAGCTTAAATAAACCCTGGCTCCCGCAACACAATAAATTTTCATTCTCTCTTGCCGGACATAAAACGTGCTGCTAAATATTAGTAGCACGTTTCAGATTGTGTCATTGCGCTGCAATATTAGACGTGCACGCTGTTTTTTAAATTATCGATGATGTTAAGCAGTCAGATGTTCAGTGTTAAAGACCGACGCAACGCGCCTGTTAAGGCGTGCCCCACAGGTATAGCATTTGAGGGACTGAATGAAGCAAATCATCCGCGGTGATAAAGAACCCGTCCATATCGTTGCCGCCTCGCGCGCGCTGGAAGCCCATATGTCTCGTTATGGTGAGGGAAATAAATACCATCCGGTTATCTATTCAATTGCCTATCGCAGCAAATACTACCAGGTTGAAGTCATTACCCGGCGTGAAACCATCGTGGCAACCGTCATCACGGGCGTGCGCAAGTTAACGCATCTGCCTGGCGTGGCCTGATTCGTTTTACGCTGTTCTAAAAGGGGACAGATTCAGTCCCCTTTCCCCTGTCGCATGAACAACGGATTGGCGGGATAAATGGCGCCAATCACGCTTTTTTCGCGTGCGCCTGTGACCGCAGGCAAATTTCCGGGCAGGCCGGACAGGGTGCGAAACGCCAGCCAGGCAAACGCCAGCGCTTCCATATCATCCCCGTTGATACCGATCGTATCGGTTGTCGTCACTTCGGTACCCGCAAGATGCGCCGCCAGTCGCGCCATCAGTAACGGATTGCGGCTTCCCCCACCACAGGCCAGTAAACGATCGCATCCGTCATTGAGTTGCACCTGTTGCGCGATGCTGACGGCGGTAAATTCATTAAGCGTAGCCTGAACGTCCTGTGCGGCGATGCCGGGAAAATGACGCAGATGTTGTTCAAGCCAGCCCAGGTTAAACAGCTCCCGCCCGGTGCTTTTAGGCGGCGGCAACGCGAGCCAGGGCTCGCGCAGCAACGTATCAAGCAGGGCATGACTGACTTTGCCACTCAGCGCCCACTGGGCATCTTTATCGTAAGCTTTGCCCTGATTACGCCATATCCAGGCATCAAGCAGCATATTGCCAGGCCCGGTATCAAACCCGCGAACAGGCTGCCCCGGGATGAGTAAGGAGAGATTCGCAATCCCGCCGATGTTCAGCACCATGCGACGTTCGGTGGCATCCATCATCAAGGCCTGATGGAAGGCCGGCACCAGCGGAGCGCCCTGCCCGCCCAGCGCCATATCACGCCGCCTGAAATCCCCCACGACAGTAATGCCGGTCGCGGCAACAATCTGATTGTGATCGCCAATTTGCAGCGTATTCGGCGCTGCGCTCTGTGGCTCATGCCATACGGTTTGCCCGTGACAACCGATCGCCGTGATATCGCCAACTTCAAGGGATTCACGGCGCATCAGGGTCAATACCGCCTCAGCAAACAGCTGCCCCAGCCGCGTATCAAGCTGTCCTAACTGCGATAGCGTCAGGGCCTGTCCCTGGCAAATGGCCAGAATAGCCTGACGCAAATCCGGTGGCATGGGATGACAGTAGCTGGCCTGCTGAGCCACCATATTTTCGTCAATGGCCGCCAGAACCACATCCACACCATCAAGACTGGTGCCCGACATCACGCCGATGTAGCGTCCTGATTTCATAGCCGTTCCTTTTCATTAAGGTGAAAATGGTGTTACGCGCGTTAAGCCTGACAAAAAATTGCGGTTAAATCCATGATTAATTTGTTTTTAATCAATAAATTGCCTGTGAGTTAACGCCTTGGAACTTTTTTTCTCATCGATTGAATCATTGTTAAAATTTAACGGTCTATGCTGGCGTCAGCCATGTTTTATACCGGCAAAGGTCAATTCTCCAGTTTTCTGTCTTATACTGTTTACAGGATTTCGCGAGAGATAGGCGCATTCTTGAATAAAGGAGTTTTCAAATGATTAAGCGTGTAATTGTGGTCGCTTTGACTGGAGTGATGCTTGCAGGTTGTAGCAATACCGATACGTTGTCGGGCGATACCTACAGCGCCAGTGAAGCCAAACAGGTCCAGAGCGTTTCATACGGTACCTTAGTGTCCGTACGTCCGGTTAAAATTCAGGGCGGCGATGACAGCAATATCATTGGCGCTATCGGTGGTGCCGTACTGGGTGGATTCCTGGGCAACACGATTGGCGGCGGTGCGGGACGCAGCCTGGCAACAGCCGGCGGTGCCGTACTGGGTGGCGTTGCGGGCCAGGGCGTGCAAGGTGCGATGAACAAAACAGACGGTGTTGAACTGGAAATCCGCAAGGATGACGGCAACACCATTATGGTGGTGCAGAAACAGGCCGCCAGCCGTTACTCTGTAGGACAGCGCGTAGCGATGGCGACCGATGGCAGCCAGGTCACCGTTTCTCCACGCTAATACAGTAACCCACCGACGCCGGTGACTGGCACTGTGCGTCGGTATTACTTTTCTTTGTTCTGTAGTTCGAGAATATTCTTCTCAAGGCGCGCAATCAGCGACACCATCTGATTGATCTCATCGCGGCTGATACCGGTGAGAATATCGTCACGGGTAATGTCAATCACGTGTTCGACCTGCTGAATAACCGGCTCGGCCTGTTGTGTCAGCTTAATGCGTTTGGCACGGCGGTCATGTGCGCAGGTGGTTCGGGTAATCAGCCCTTTTTCTTCAAGCTGATCTAAGGTTCTGACCAGCGAAGGTTGTTCGATACCGATGGCTTTGGCTAACTGAATTTGTGACTGCTCAGGCGGTAACTGATGGATATTGTGCAGCGTAACCCAATGCGTTTGGGTTAAATCGAGTGGCTTCAGGCGTTGATCGATCAGAGCCCGCCAGATGCGCACCAGTCTGGACAGGTCCGTTCCGAGTGGGGTATCCATGTTATCTCCTTATAATTAGTCGGCTAGCTATCAGGCTGCATTGTATAGTATTTTGCAAGCCGGAAGTTAAATTACTAATCACTAAGTAGACAGTTTCGGCTGAAAATATTTCACTAACCTGTTCCAGAGTGCATCCCCATAATGGATATCATCAGCAACGGATTTCTCAGTGTTCACCCACTTACGGAACTGATTTTCGGTGCGTCACTTTACTTTCCTCCCCTGTTTAAAGCGGTGCTGGCCGGTTTTTTTCTCTGGCTGCTGATTCACCCACTGCTGCGCGGCTGGCTCGCCTCTGGCGACGTCTGGCATCCCACACTGTTTGATCTTTCCTTATTTGTGCTGTGCGTGACGGCCTCACTCTGGCTGATGGATCACGGATGAAAACGATGAAATTTTCCGGATTAAAGTACTTTTCAACGCTGATTGTTTTTACCCTTGCGCTACTAAGTGCCTGGTGGGCCTGGAATTACTACATGCAGTCACCCTGGACACGAGATGGAAAAGTGCGTGCCGAGTTAGTGGATATCACGCCGCAGATTTCAGGACGCATTGTGGCATTGAAGGTGACAGATAATCAGTTTGTTCACAAAGGCGAAACGTTATTGACGCTGGACCCCGTCCCCTGGCAAATCGATCTGAATAAAGCCGATGCGCAGCTTAGCCAGGCAAAAGCCGATCTCGCTAAAGCGCAAAACGAGTTCAGCAGGCGAAGCCGGCTGCCGCGCAATACCATTTCAGGTGAAGATCTGGATGTTGCCCGTCTGAACGCCGATGCCGCACTGGCCAGCGTGAAGGCGGCACAGGCACAGCGTGATCAGGCGCAATGGAACCTGCAGCAAACCACCCTCACCGCCCCCACGGACGGTTGGGTGAGTAATTTAACCCTGCGCCCTGGCAACTACGCCAGCGCCGGTACGTCGCTTTTTGCCCTGGTCGACAGCCACTCTTACTACGTCGTGGGCTACTTTGAAGAAACCAAGCTGCGCCACATTCATCCTGGCGCCGCTGCCAACGTGGTGCTTTACAGCAGCGGCGCGCAATTGACCGGTCAGGTAGAAAGCATCGGGCGGGCTATCTACGATCAAAGCCTGGAGGCGGATAACGGTTTACTGCCGGATATTAAACCGAACGTGCCCTGGGTTCGTCTGGCGCAACGTGTCCCTGTCCGTATCCGCCTCACATCGCTTCCCGATCGCGCGCTGTTGATCGCCGGTACAACCTGCACGATTACGATAGCACCATGAATCTCAACGGGCTGGCCTGGGGAAACCTTCCCTGGGTAAAGGCGGATCGCAGTCAATGGCGCTATGCGTTACGCAATGCAGGCGCGATGTGCCTTGCGCTGAGCATTGCCTATGGTTTGAACCTGGACGAGCCTTACTGGGCCATGACCTCAGCAGCAGTGGTAAGTTTTCCTACCCTTGGCGGCGTGATCAGTAAAAGCCTGGGCCGCATCGTGGGCAGCCTGTTGGGGGCGGCCGCTGCGCTGTTGATTGCCGGCCATACGTTAAACGAGCCCTGGCTGTTCACCTTGTATATTGCCGGCTGGCTGGCGCTGTGCACCTGGGTGGCAAACCACTATCAAAACAATGTGGCCTATGGTTTTTCGCTGGCGGGTTATACCGCAGCCATTATTGCCTTCAGCTGTGTCAACCTGACGGACATCACCAGCCTGTGGGAGATTGCTCAGGCGCGGGTATGTGAAGTGATTTCCGGGCTGCTGTGCGCGGGCTTTATGATGATGCTCTTACCCAGCACCTCTGACGGCGATGCACTCATCCACGCGCTAAAACAGATGCACGCCCGCCTGCTGGAACATGCCACGCGCCTGCTGCAGGACACCCGTAATGACGAGATACGCAGCGCCCATGAAACGGTGATTGGTCAGATCCTGACCATGAACTTATTACGCATCCAGGCCTTCTGGAGCCATTATCGCTTTCGCCGCCAGAATAACGTGCTGAATTACATCCTGCATCAGCAGCTGAGACTGACCAGCGTGCTGTCCAGTCTTCGTCGTATGCTGCTGAACTGGCCCGATGCACCTGAGGCGCTGTTTGAGGTACTGAAGGCTATCATGCAGGAACTGGCCAAACCCGACTGCAATAAGTATCGGCTCGCGGCGTTGTTGCGCACGATTACGCCTGCCAGCGAAGGGGATTATCGACAGCGGGCGTTCTGTCAGCGGCTGCGCTACTTCTGCTGGATGTACCTCAACGTATTGCGCTGGATACGACTGCTGGAGCACGCCGAGGCGGATACCCGCTTTCATCCACCGGCCGTATCTGCGCTGGCCAGTGAGAGCGATAGCGCAGAGGCAGGCTGGAGTACACTGCGCACTTTTACTGTCGTGGTCGCGGGTTGCGCATTCTGGATTACGACGCAGTGGTCTTCGGGCGCATCGGCGCTCACCTTCACGGCGATCGCCTGCGTGCTTTACGCCTCGGCTCCCTCACCCACAGGCAGCATTACATTATTACTGAAAACGCTGTTGTGGCTGTTTGCATTTAGCTTTGTGTTTAAATTCGGGCCGATGGTGCAGTTTAATCAACTATGGCAACTGCTGGCGGTGTTATTTCCGTTGTTGCTGACCCTGCAACTGTTCCGGGTGCAGCAGAAACAGCGGGCCGCCATGTGGGGACAGTTTATTGTTTTTCTGGGATCGTTTCTGGCCGTGACCAATCCACCAGACTGGGACTACCAAACGTTCTTTGACAGCAATATCGCCAAAATTTGCGGCGTACTGCTCGCCTGGCTGGCGTTTCAGCTGCTGCGCCCCAGTTCGGATAGCCGCCGCAGCCGACGCCATATTCAGTCTCTGCGCATGGCTTTTCTCGATCAGCTTCGCCCCCGGCCCCATTTGAGTCAACACCGCTTCGAGTCGCTGATCTATCACAAGATCGGCCAGCTCAGCAGCAGTCGGGATGAAAAAGCGCGCGTCTGGCTACTGCGCTGGGGCGTGGTTTTGCTCAACTGCTCACACCTCGTCTGGCAGCTGCGCGACTGGCCCACCGAATCCGCAGTTCTGAATCAGTATCGCGAGCGTGCGATGCAGGATCTGCAACATGTGATGAGCCTTCGCGGTGTTCAGCACCGGCAACTTGATGCGGCACTGGATGCGCTACAGACGATGACAGATGAAACGATCAGGGAAAATACCCGGGAAGCCGGAACGCTTGCCGGATTGTTGTGGCGCTTACGTTGTTCGCTGGAACAGCTGAAACAGGCCATTCCCGACTGACTACTGACAGTACTGCTGATGCTGGCGGTTAAAATCATCCTGCAGTTGCTGTACCGTTTTTTGTCCTTCGAATCGCGTCTTATCCGCCTCAGAAACCGGCTCAATAACCAGCGCTTTTTCATCCGGGGAGAAAATAAAGCGCCGGGAAATGAAGGTGCCAGTGAAGCTTTTCCCCGTGATGCCGCCGCAAATCATCACCGTATTGTGGTGATAGATCGTGGTATCTGTGAAATTGGTTTCCGTGGCGCTACGCAGAACATTTTGGCAATGCGATGCTTCAAGTTTTTGCACCACGTCCCGACTCAGCCGCTCACGGCCTTTCGCGATATGTTCACACCGAATCCGTGCAGGATTGGTATCAATGGTACGCTGAAGCTCTCGCCCGGTTTCGGTTACCAACTGCGTATCATTGGGTTTATCACAGCCTGCCAGCAGCAGGCACAGTAACCATGCGCCCTTCCATTTCATTTACCCTGCTCCTCAGGTTGTCAGGCTTTATGACGGGAATCAGTATCATAGGGGGGAATGAAGGCATGATGCTACAACAAATCTTCAACGTACGAAAAGCCATGCTGGCGGCAACCGATGCCGCCAGACTGTCTGATCAGATTACGCCGCAGGCAAAGCGGGCCCCGCCGCCGCCGAGCGGTTTCGGGTGATCCGCGTGATTATCGCCGCCCACGTGAACCATCAGTGCCTTGCCTTTTATCTCACTCAGGTTTTTGATCCGGGGTGCCAGCACTGGATAGCTGGCCTTGCCCTGGTCATCCACGTAGAGCGCTGGCAGGTCCCCTAAGTGACCTTCACCGTAGGGTCCGAGATGTTTACCGGTATTATCCGGGTCCAGATGACCACCCGCCGCGCCCGCGGCCACCGTTTTCCCCTCTGATTCACCTGGTTCACAGCTGCCTTTCGCATGGACATGGAAGCCGTGGATGCCCGGTTTTAGCCCCGCCAGCATGGGCGTAAACTGCAAACCATATTGCGTTTCTTCGATCTTCACCGTGCCAACAGATTTGCCGATACCCTGCGGCGACACCTCATGAATCGTCACCTCTTCACTGGCGGCCTGGGCTGCTCCGCAGGTTAACAGCGTCAACAACGCGATAGTTTTCACTTTCATTGTGGCTCCTTAGTGCTCTGGGTTCAGCTTAAGCCTGGCCTCAGTGCGCAAAGATTGCCGCAAATTGACGAATGTTTACGCTCAGGGTACATCGTAGCCCAGCGCTGCTTTACGAATACGGAACCACTGTTGGCGACTGAGCGACAGATCCACGGCCCCCGCCGCCTCAGTGACGCGCTGGGTTTTGCCGGAGCCGATGATAGGTAACGGCTTGCTCGGCAGGCGCATCACCCACGCGTAGACGACCTGTTCCAGACTGAATGCGCCTGTCTCCTCTCGGACCCGCGCCAGCTCGTCGCGCAACGGCTGGAAATGGGGATCGCTGAACAGACGTCCGCCCCCGAGACAGGACCATGCCATAGGGCGCAGGCGCTGCTGCTGGCAGTGATCCAGCGAACCATCCAGCAGCACGTTTTGCTGAACGGGAGAGATTTCAAGTTGATTAGTGACCAGGCTAAAAGGCAGACGCGACTGCAACAGGGCAAACTGCGCAGGTGTAAAATTGGACACGCCGAAATGAAGCACTTTACCGGCCTGATGCAGTTGAAGAAACGCCTCGGCAACGTCATCGGCGTCCATAAGGGGATCGGGCCGATGAATCAACAGGAGGTCGAGATAATCGGTGTGAAAAGCCTGCAGCGAACGCTCTGCGCTGGCAAGAATGTGTGCGGTATCGGTGATGTAATGGCCAATCTGATGTTCGGGTTTGGCGCGCGTCGCAATGCCGCATTTCGTGACAATCTGAAGCCGCTGGCGCAGCGAGGGTGCCTGTTTTAATGCTTCACCAAACGCCGCCTCGCAACGGTAATCACCATAAATATCGGCATGATCGACCGTGGAAATCCCCAGTGAAAGATGGTGTTCAATAAAGGCGACCCGTTGCTGTGGAGTCATGTCCCACTCCATCAGGCGCCAGTAGCCCATAATCAGCGGGGAAAAGTGAGGGCCCTGTGGCGCAATAGCTTGCGGTTGTAACATCGTGTTCTCCCTTTGACACAAAAGCGGCTGGTTGTCTGTCAGGGAGTATAACGGAAATCGTGCGGGGGTCAGAACAAGGTCGGTTGCTGGGGTTCCTGAGGCTCATCCTTATGCTGCTGACGCAGCATACGCAGGCGGCGCTGATGGCAAAGGCGCAGCACGTCACGTTTCTGGCTGTCGGTATAGCGCATCCAGTTAAAACGCTCGTCGCGGCTGCGCAGGCAACCGAGACAATAGCCACGTGAATCTGTCTGACAAATACTCCGGCATGGACTGGGAACCGGAAAAAACTCAAGCTGCTCTGCCACAACTGCCCCCGCTAAAACGTGCATCCCTCTATTGAAGACAGACTGGTGCGATTGTGCAAGAAATAATCACAACAAGGACGATTTATTCACTTTCAATACGTGATGATTTAACACTCTGTGCCTGTCCCGCGATTAAAATTTGCATTAGACCGATTGGTCTACCAGGATAAAGCCCATGAACAAGATGCCACAACGTCATGAAACACGTGAACACCTGCTGATAACGGGCGAGAAGCTTTGCCTGCAGCGCGGATTTACCGCCATGGGGCTGAGTCAGCTGCTGACACAGGCGGCCATTCCGAAAGGGTCGTTTTATTACTATTTCCCGTCAAAAGAAGCGTTTGGCGTTGCCCTGCTTGAGCGCTACTTTGTCCGCTACCTGCATGAGGTAGAGCAACAGTTGTCTCAGCAAGCGGGCACGGTGAGAGAACGATTGTTAGACCATTTCAGACATGCGCTTGCGGTGTTTGAACAACAGGGGCACATCGTCGGTTGTCTGAGTGTGAAACTGTCGGCTGAAGTTTGCGACCTGTCTGAACCCATGCGCGGTGCCCTGCAGCACGGTGCCAGTCATGTTATCGCGGCTTATAGCCGCGCCTTAACGACGGCACAGCAGGAAGAAGGACTGATATTGCCGCATCCGCCTGAACAGCTGGCAGAGCTACTCTATGTCTTGTGGCTCGGTGCCAGTTTGCAAAGCAAGCTTTCCCGTAAGGCACAGCCCCTGCGGCTGGCGTTTATTACCATCGAACAGTGGCTGAAAGCGCCACTGGTTTAAAAAAACCACAATTTGTAGACGACCGGTCTACTTAAAAGGAGTTGTTATGGCGAGTACTCAGCTGTTTCGTCCGCTAAAAGTTGGCGCAATTACCGTGCCTAATCGTGTCTTTATGGCCCCGCTGACGCGCTTGCGTAGCATTGAGCCAGGCGATATCCCGACGCCGTTGATGGCCGAATACTATCGTCAGCGCGCGGGGGCGGGCCTGATTATTACCGAAGCTACCCAGATTTCTTTCCAGGCCAAAGGTTATGCGGGTGCGCCGGGTTTACACACCCAGCCGCAAATCGCCGCGTGGAAAAATATTAACGAAGGTATCCACCAGGCAGGCGGACACAGTGCCGTACAGCTGTGGCACACCGGCCGTATTTCACATAACAGCGTCCAGCCGGAAGGTAAAGCGCCGGTTGCGCCTTCGGCGATTCCTGCAGGCACACGCACTTCCCTGCGTGCCGAAGACGGCAGCGTGTATCGCGAAGATACCTCAGTGCCGCGCGAACTGAGCATCAGTGAAATTCAGCAAATCGTTGCCGATTTTGGTCAGGCCGCTGCCAATGCGCGGGAAGCAGACTTCGACATGCTGGAACTGCACTCCGCTCACGGCTATCTGATGCACCAGTTCCTGTCACCGTCCTCGAATCAGCGTACCGATGAGTACGGCGGCAGCGTTGAGAAACGCGGACGTTTTGCGCTTGAAGTGGTCGATGCCGCGATTGCCAACTGGTCAGCGGATCGTGTTGGTATCCGTGTCTCTCCTGTCGGCAGCTTCCAGAACCTGGATAATGGCCCGAACGAAGAAGAAGATGCACTGTGGTACATCGCTGAACTGGCGAAACGCAAGATTGCCTATCTGCATATGTCAGAACCTGACTGGGCAGGCGGTACACCTTACAGCGACGCCTTCCGTCAGAAAGTCCGTGATACCTTCCCGGGCGTAATTATTGGCGCTGGCGCTTACACCGTTGAGAAAGCGGATGATCTTATCAGCCGCGGCTTGATCGATGCCGTTGCCTTTGGTCGGGATTACATCGCTAACCCGGATCTGGCCCAGCGTTTACAACAAGATGCACCACTGAATCCACAGCGTCCCGAATCCTTCTACGGTGGCGGCGCTGAAGGCTATACTGACTATCCTGCACTGTAAAACGCAGGCAGCCGTGAGTCTTTCACGGCTGCGGTTATTCTTTGGCGATTATCGTCGCTATACTGAGTGTTTGTGTCATCCGGGGATGACGTTTTTCAAAAGAGGAAGCTATGCGTTTACTTCATACCATGCTGCGCGTTGGCGATTTGCAACGCTCCATTGATTTTTACACTCGCGTGCTGGGCATGCGCCTGCTGCGCCAAAGCGAAAACGCTGAATATAAATATACCCTGGCGTTTGTGGGCTACACCGAAGAGAGCGAAGGTGCCGTTATTGAGCTGACCTACAACTGGGGCGTTGACAGCTACGATCTCGGTAACGCTTATGGTCACATCGCGTTGGGCGTTGATGATGTTGCCGCAACCTGCGAGCGCATCCGTAACGACGGCGGTAACGTGACGCGTGAAGCCGGCCCGGTCAAAGGTGGCACCACGATCATTGCCTTTGTTGAAGATCCAGACGGTTATAAAATCGAACTGATCGAAAATAAACATGCCGGACACGGCCTCGGCAGCTAAGCCGTCAACATCAGCCCGCGCAACGCGGGCTGATTCTCGCTTCCCTTACCTGTGCCTGCTGCAGACGGGGCGCTTTTTTGGCATACTACGCGCTGCCCTTTTTCTGCAATGAGATCCTGATGTCTGAATCGTCTTCCCCCAACGCACTCAATCAACGCTTTCGTGGTTTCTATCCCGTGGTTATCGATGTGGAAACGGCGGGCTTCAATGCGCAAACCGATGCGCTGCTGGAAGTCGCGGCCATTACGCTGAAAATGGATGACGAGGGTTGGCTTCATCACGACCAGACACTGCATTTTCATGTTGAACCTTTTGTCGGCGCTCTGCTGCATCCGGAAGCCCTTGCCTTTACCGGCATCGATCCCAGCAATCCGTTACGGGGCGCGGTGAGCGAATACGAAGCCTTGCATGCCATTTTTAAACTGGTGCGCAAAGGCATTAAAGATACCGGGTGCAATCGCGCGATCATGGTGGCGCATAATGCCACCTTCGATCTTAATTTTATGAATGCCGCCGCCGAACGCGCCAGCCTGAAACGGAATCCGTTTCATCCTTTTGCCACTTTCGACACGGCCGCTCTGAGCGGGTTAGTGCTGGGTCAGACGGTACTGGCCAAAGCCTGCAAAGCGGCCGGGATGGAATTTGACAGCAGTCAGGCGCACTCTGCGCTGTATGACACGCAGCAAACGGCCACGCTGTTCTGCGAACTGGTCAATCGCTGGAAACGTCTGGGAGGCTGGCCGCTGGCTCTAGCGGAAGAGGCAACAGAAGATCAGGGCGCGGCGGAGTAAACGCCCGTTAAACGAAGAAAAGGCCGACGATGTCGGCCTTTTTTATTATTCCGCTTCTTTAAACTTCTCAGCGGTTTCTTTGACCAGCGGTTGTAATTCACCACGCTGGAACATCTCAACAATAATGTCACAGCCGCCAACCAGTTCGCCATCGACCCACAGCTGAGGGAAGGTTGGCCAGTTAGCATACTTTGGCAGCTCTGCGCGAATATCCGGGTTCTGCAGAATATCCACGTAAGCGAAGCGCTCACCACAGGCAGACAGCGCCTGAACCGCCTGGGCAGAGAAACCGCAACTTGGCAGTTTCGGCGAACCTTTCATGTACAGCAGGATCGGGTTTTCTGCGATCTGGCGCTGAATTTTTTCTACAGTACTCATTATTGCCTTCCTTAATTCGTCACTTCGTGTTTCTTTATTGTAGCGACTTCCCTTCAGGACTGAAAATGAGATTTTCTTCCCGTTAGGGCAAACCGCCATGTTTGTTAAGTCCGCTTGCGCGCTATCCACCCGCTCATCGGGACCCAAAAGGTGAATGCATTAATAATTTGCAATAATTTTGCTGAGTTAACCTGCTGAAATTGCTTATTTATGCCTGCTTTTTACCCAAGTTATTAATTAATAAAAAAAGGACTTACTGTTTTAAAAAAAACTGGACTAGAATGTCTTCGGCGCTGATCGTTGATCAGATTTTTCTTAACCTTGTCAGATATCTGTTGAACCTGACAGCTTAACCAGTAAACGGACTATGCGTTCAATTATTACGCTTCTTATTCTGGCTTTTGCGCAACTGTTCTTTAACGTCGCCTCTGCATCACCGCAGGCGCCGGTTAAGGCCAGCTTGCATAAGGTAGAGAAAAAAAGTGCGCGCGAAGATGAGCGGCGCAAGCGACGCACGGTTAAAGCTTCGGCGAAAAAAAGCCGTTCCTCCGCAGAGCAGAAATCCAGCAAAACGCTTAAAACCAGTAAAAATCCCTCTCACGCGGTTGCCTCTCACAAAACCCTGACCAAAGCGACTGATTCACACAAGAAGCTCACAAAAAAAGTGGCGGCCAATGCCACCAGCAAGAAACGCTATGGTCATCAACGCGCGGTGAAGGTGGCGAAAGCGGACAGCAAGGATACCGGCACCATCAAAATGAGCAACGCACACCGTCAGCGCTATCAAAAAGCACGTGAAACGGCGATGGCAAAACTGATGGGACAGCTGGGCAAGCGCTACCAGTGGGGCGGAAAATCGCCGCATACCGGTTTCGACTGCAGCGGCCTGGTGTGGTACGCCTACAAAGATGTGGTGAAATTTAAAATTCCGCGTACTGCAAATGAAATGTATCACCTGCGGGATGCCGCGCCGGTGAATCGGGAAGCGCTGGAGAAAGGCGATCTGGTGTTTTTCCGCATCAACGGACGTGGCACGGCCGACCACGTGGGTGTTTACCTGGGTAACGGTAAATTTATTCAGTCACCGCGTACCGGAAAGGACATTCAAATCAGTGCGTTAAGCGAAGATTACTGGCAGCGCCACTATATTGGTGCGCGTCGCGTCATGACGCCAAAAACCGTTCGCTAAACGTCACTCCTCCGTCATACCGACGGAACGCAGCCGGGACAGGGAAACCTTCCCGGCTTTTTTATTAGTTCAGAATGGCGGTAAAGCTGAACGCAATAATCATCAACAGTGCAGCCGCCGTGGTCATCAATGACAGTTTCAGATCGGTACTCATCACAACTCCTTAGGCACAATTTTAGTAGGGGTTAAGCATTTTCCCACACGCGTGGGTAAAAATCTCGTTTTATCCGTGCAGCCTTGTTAGAATCCCCTCTTTGTTGCGCAACAGCGCGCAACATCGGTTGCGTCAGCACCCTTTTCAACCGTTATTTCCTGCCCCGATGCCCCATAACCGGTCAGAAAAACGATTTTTTTGCAGAAATAACCGTCCGCTGACGCAAACGTTTAACAACATGCTTATCAACAGGTTAGATAAGCCCGGGAGTTCGATTTTCATGGCAACAATTAAAGATGTGGCGAAACGTGCAGGCGTCTCTACCACAACCGTTTCTCACGTCATCAATAAGACGCGCTTTGTCGCAGAAGATACCCGCGAAGCGGTCTGGGAAGCGATTCGGGAATTACATTATTCACCCAGCGCCGTAGCACGCAGCCTGAAGGTGAATCACACCAAAACGCTGGGCCTTTTGGCCACCTCCAGCGAGGCGCCCTATTTCGCTGAAATTATTGAAGCCGTGGAGAATCACTGCTTTGATAAAGGCTACACCCTGATTTTAGGCAACGCGCATAACGACCTGCAAAAACAGCGTGCCTACCTCTCGATGATGGCGCAGAAGCGCGTCGATGGGCTGCTGGTCATGTGTTCTGAGTACCCGGATGATTTGTTGCAAATGCTGGAAGCCAACCGCAATATTCCCATGGTGGTCATGGACTGGGGCGAATCCCGTGCCGATTTTACTGACACGGTGCTGGATAATGCGTTTCAGGGCGGTTATCTGGCCGGCCGCTACCTCATCGAACGCGGGCATCGCGATATTGGCGCCATTCCAGGGCAAATGGAACGTAACACCGGTGGTGGCCGTCATGCCGGTTTCCTCAAGGCGCTGGAAGAAGCCGGAATTCAGCCGCGTTCAGAGTGGATTGTGCAGGGCGATTTCGAGCCTGAATCCGGGTATCAGGCTATGCAGCAAATTCTGTCGCAGAAGCAGCGCCCAAGCGCGGTGTTCTGCGGTGGCGATATTATGGCCATGGGCGCTATCTGTGCCGCCGATGAAATGGGCCTGCGCGTCCCGCAGGATATTTCGGTGATTGGCTACGATAATGTGCGCAACGCACGCTATTTCACGCCTGCACTGACTACCGTGCACCAGCCAAAAGCGCAACTGGGGGAGAAGGCTCTGGAGATGCTGCTGGACCGCATTACCAGCAAGCGTGAAGAGTCGCAAACCATCGAAGTGCATCCGACACTGATTGAGCGACGCTCTGTAGGCTACGGTCCCTATCGCGACTACCGTCGCTAATCCTCGCTCAACCACTCCTGATTGAGCGTTTGCGCATCACCCAGGTAATTGAGCAACCAGCCCAATGCCGGTGATGCGCGATCTTCCGCCCAACTGACGCAGCAGGGACTTTCTGGAAAAGGCTGGGGCAAGTTAAGTTCAGTCACTTCGCCGCTGTCCAGTAGCGGGCGGGCTAAGTGCCCCGGCACCATTGCGACGCACAGCCCGGCCCGGACGCAGTCCAGCCCGGTCTGCCATTCAGGCACCACCAGTCGGCGTTGATTATCCAGAGCCCAGGTCATACGGCGCGGTAACGCGCGCGAGGTGTCTTCCAGCACCAGCGAAGGCCAGTTGCGCAACGCCTCATCATCCAGCCGGGCGACCTGGGTTAACGGATGTTCCCGCGCGACGATGCAGCGCCAGTTCAGGGTTCCCATATCGCGGAAAGCAAACCGCCCGCCCACCGGAATCGCCTGAGTCGCGCCTATTGCGACCTCGACTCTTCCGTCAGCCAGCGCATCCCATACGCCGTTAAACACTTCATAACTGATGTGAAGCTCCATATCCGGAAAGTGGCGATAGAAATCCCTGACGAACTGACGGGTTCGGTGCGGTTTCACAATGCAGTCCACCGCAATCGCGATTTGCCCTCGCCAGCCGTTGGCCAGTTGCTGGCACTGACGGCGCGTGGCATCCATTTTTTTGATGACGCTGCGGCCTTCTCGCACAAAATGTTCGCCCGCAGGTGTCAAAACAACCTCCCGGTGCTGCCGTTCAAACAGCGGTACCGCCAGCCAGGTTTCAAGCTGGCGAACGGTATAGCTTATGGCAGAAGGCACACGGTGTAACTCCTGGGCCGCGGCACTGAAACTGCCGCCACGCGCGACCGCATCAACCACTTCAAGCGCATATTCAGACCACATATCCTGCCTTTAAATTTTTTAACAGCAACAGGCAAATTTTACCGTTTCACAGTATGAAGTACAGCTTTTACACTGCCCCGCGTTTATCCTGCAAAAAAATGAGAATCAGATGTCAGCTTCTAAAGGATTCATTCCCTATCTTGCCGTGCTCAGTATGCTGGGCTTTCTGGCCACCGATATGTACCTGCCCGCCTTCGGGGCCATGCAGCAAAGTTTTAACACCTCCGCCGGGATGATCAGCGCCAGTATGAGCCTGTTCCTGGCGGGTTTTGCCTGTGGTCAGCTGGTATGGGGACCGCTGTCAGATCGTATTGGCCGCAAACCGGTATTGCTGGCAGGACTGAGCCTGTTTGCGCTGGGTTGTGCGGGGATGCTGTGGGTGGACGACGTGGTACTGATGCTGGTGCTGCGCTTCATTCAGGCCATCGGAGTGTGCGCGGCTGCCGTGAGCTGGCAGGCCCTGGTGGTCGATCGCTATCCTCAGTCGCGCGCGAATAAAGTCTTTGCCACTATTATGCCGCTGGTCGCGCTGTCTCCTGCGCTTGCCCCGCTGCTGGGTGCCTGGCTGATTAGCCAATTTCACTGGCGCTCAATTTTTGTCGTTCTGACCGCGATTGCCGCGGCCCTGATCCTGATTACGCTGCGCCTGCCATCGGTACAAACAGCCCGCCGCCCGGCCCCGTCACAGCCCGGTTTTATGACGCTGCTGCGTTCACGCGTCTACAGCGGTAACGTCCTGATGTATTCTGCCTGCTCGGCCAGCTTTTTTGCCTGGTTGACCGGATCACCGTTTATTCTGGCAGCGATTGGCCTGTCGCCTGCTGATATCGGCTTAAGCTATATTCCGCAGACCATTGCTTTCTTAGTCGGCGGTTTTGGCTGCCGTGCGCTCCTTAACCGTTTCAAAGGGGCGCAGTTGCTGCCATGGCTGCTCATCGTCTATAGCCTTAGCGTACTGGCCCTGTTTGCCGTCGCCCTGTCAGGCTCGGTTTCACTCACCGCTTTGCTGGTGCCGTTTTGCGGCATGGCGCTGGCGAACGGGGCGATTTATCCCATCGTCGTATCCAGTGCACTTCTGCCCTTCCCCCATGCGACCGGCAGAGCCGCCGCCCTGCAGAACACGCTGCAGCTGGGCCTGTGCTTTGTCGCCAGCCTGGCCGTCTCGGCGGGCCTGACCCAGGCGCTGTTCACCACAACGCTCATCATGGCGGTGACGATTGTACTGGCGCTGGCAGGCTATCAGATGCAGCGCCGCACCGGCGCACAAACTGATATTGCCTCAACGGCACATCCCTGCCAGGATAATAACTGAGGCAACGACTTTTGTCGTCTGAGTGATCAACACGTGACGGGCCCGCCAGCGCCTCCTGTGCCGGGCCCTGATTCGCCGTACCATCATAATAACAATGTTTGACGCAGCCTCATCGCTGTGAAGGTGTCTTTGTGGGCAAATGCACTCTGCTGGCCCCTGCATTGCACCCTTTCTCTGTACGCTTAAGGTTGTCTGGCGCAAGGCGTCATCTGTGACTTTTCTCATAATCCTGAGAAACGGCTCCTGCTCTTTCTCAGGTTCTGACAGTTCTGGTGATGGAGTGGCTATGAGTTCAACATGTGTAGCAGAAGTGAATATCGAACGAAACCATTGGTACCGTATCGTTCATGAGTTATTGCAAAAAGCAGACATCGAAATCAACGGTTCCCGCCCATGGGACATTCAGGTTAAACATCCCGATTTTTTTAAACGCGTCCTGCAAAAGGGCTCCCTGGGGCTGGGCGAAAGTTATATGGACGGCTGGTGGGAGTGCGAAAGGCTGGATATGTTTTTTCATCGGGCGTTGAAACATAAGCTTGATGAGCAGCTTCCTCATCACGTGCAGGATATCGTGCGCATTGCGCTGGCCCGCCTGGTTAACCTGCAGTCGAAAAAACGGGCCTGGCAAGTCGGCAAAGCGCACTATGATCTGGGTAATGACCTTTTTACCCTGATGCTCGATCCTTACATGCAATACTCCTGTGGCTACTGGAAAGACGCCACGACGCTTGAGGCGGCACAGGAAGCCAAACTGGACATGATCTGTCGCAAGCTGCAACTGAAACCCGGTATGACCTTGCTGGATATTGGCTGTGGCTGGGGCGGTCTGGCGGCTTATGCAGCAAGAAACTATGGCGTCAGCGTACAAGGCGTGACGATCTCTGCAGAACAACAAAAGCTGGCGCAGCAACGCTGCGAAGGGCTGGATGTCACTATCCTGCTTCAGGATTATCGCGATCTGAATCAGCAGTTTGACCGCATCGTCTCGGTGGGGATGTTCGAACACGTGGGGCCGAAAAACTACCCAACCTACTTTGCCACGGTCAATCGCAACCTCAAGCCGGACGGGATTTTTCTGCTGCATACCATTGGCGCGCTCAAAACGGATATGCACGTCGATCCGTGGATCGGCAAGTATATTTTCCCGAATGGCTGCCTGCCTTCTTTACGCCATATTGCCGACGTCAGCGAACCGCATTTCATTATGGAAGACTGGCACAACTTCGGCGCTGACTACGACACCACGCTGATGGCCTGGCATGAGCGTTTCCAGCGTGCCTGGCCTGACCTGGCCGGACGTTATGAAGAACGTTTCCGACGCATGTTCTCCTACTACCTGAACGCCTGCGCCGGTGCGTTTCGCGCCCGTGAGATTCAGCTCTGGCAGGTTGTCTTCAGCCGTGGCGTTGAGGGTGGATTGCGGGTGGCGCGATGATTGCGCCTGTTGACGCGCCGTGGCAAGGTCAATACTGTCCGGACCGAACGCGGACGGCAGCCGGTAAGCCCGGTTGCCGCGTTATCTGTCTGCCCCCACCTTCGCAGACGGGAAAATGGCGATCTTAAACCGCAGTCCATGGCAGCAGCACATTCACGCCGGGCGTTTTCGCCCGGGCAGTTGACACTGCACAGCCGTCAGTCGTCCTGGAAAACAGCGGGAGACACGGCAACCTGCTGGCCTGTGGGCAACGCTTTGGTCACGGCTGGCGTTATTTACCGCTATTTACCGCTGTTAATCCCGATCCGTTTCGGGCTGATCGGCCTGCTCTGCCAGTGCCCTGAGCGCGGCATCTTCACGCTGGGCCAGGACGCGCTCCACCGTGTCCACAATAGCCTGAGTATGGGGATCGATTTCGATGTTAACTCTGTCGCCAAAGGTTTTGGCGCCGAGAGTGGTTCGCTCCAGCGTCTCGGGGATAAGATAAACGCAGAATTTTGTTTTGGTCACGTCGCCTACGGTCAGACTGATACCGTCGATGCCCACAAATCCTTTGTGCAGGATATATTTCATCTGCAAAGGATCCTGAATTTTAAACCAGACTTCGCGGTTGTTTTCAGAGCGGACAATTTTGCAGATTTCAGCCGTGGTCATGATGTGGCCGGACATCAGGTGGCCGCCAATTTCATCGCTGAATTTTGCCGCCCGCTCGATATTCACCACATCGCCCTGCTTGAGATCACCAAGATTGGTCACGCGCAGAGTTTCTTTGATCAGGTCAAAACTCACCAGATCGCCGTTGATTTTGGTGACGGTCAGGCAGCAACCGTTATGGGCAACCGATGCGCCCAGCGCTAAACCCGGCAACAGGTCAGCAGGAAGCCTGGCCACATGGGTGCGAAACAGACCTTTATCTTCAATGGACACGATTTCTGCGGTGCCCTGCACAATACCGGTAAACATAGTCTTTGCCTCTACGAAATTTGTGCCAGTTTAACACAGCCATGCTTAAGTGTTAGGTTTCAACAGCCTGAGAGACAGGCGGCACAAGTCCAAAACGCATTGCGTGACAAAGATTGGAGAAATCGGTCGCGCCAGTTACACTAAGCCCTGCTTCGTCTGAAGCAGTCCTCATTTCTTTATTAATCAGATAAGTCAGGTGTTTACGTGCAGAAGTATTTAACAGAAGCGCGTCAATTGCTGGCCCTCGCGATCCCCGTTATCCTGGCTCAGGTGGCGCAAACCGCGATGGGATTTGTAGATACCATTATGGCCGGCGCCGTCAGCGCCACGGATATGGCCGCCGTTGCTGTTGGCACGTCCATTTGGCTTCCCGCCATCCTGTTTGGTCATGGTGTTTTACTGGCATTGACGCCCACCATTGCGCAACTTAATGGTTCAGGTCGCCGTGAGCGAATCGCTGAACAACTTCGTCAGGGCTTTTGGCTGGCGTTTTTCCTTTCTCTGCTCATCATGCTGGTGCTGTGGAATGCCGGGTATGTTATCCGCTCGATGCATGATATCGATCCGCTGCTGGCAGAAAAGGCCGAGGGCTATCTGCATGCCCTGCTGTTTGGCGCGCCAGGCTACCTGTTTTTTCAGGTTATGCGTAACCAGTGCGAGGGGCTATCCAAAACCAAGCCCGCGATGGTGCTGGGTTTTCTTGGGCTGATGCTGAATATCCCGCTGAACTACATCTTTATCTACGGCCATTTCGGCATGCCGGCGCTGGGCGGCGTAGGCTGTGGCGTGGCGACGGCCTCGGTGTACTGGGCCATGTTCTTCTGCATGCGTTTTTGGGTACGACGGATGCGCAGTATGCGAGACATTCGCGTCGAGAGCCGCTGGTCAGCGCCTTCACGCGTTATCCTGCAACGTCTCACAGGGTTGGGTTTGCCGGTCGCGCTGGCGCTGTTTTTTGAAGTGACCCTGTTTGCCGTGGTGGCCCTGTTAGTCTCGCCGTTGGGGATTGTTAACGTCGCCGGGCACCAGATTGCCCTGAACTTCAGTTCGCTGATGTTTGTCCTGCCGCTGTCGTTGGGCGTTGCCGCCACCATTCGCGTTGGCTATCGGCTGGGTCAGGGCTCGACAGAGCAGGCGCGGGTCGCCGCGTGGACCGCGCAGGGCGTTGGCGTCAGCATGGCGGTGATTACGGCCATTTTTACCGTGACCTTTCGCCATCAAATTGCCCAGCTTTATAACGACAATCCCGCGGTGGTCACGCTGGCTGCGCAACTGATGATGCTGGCTGCGATTTACCAGATTTCGGATTCTATTCAGGTGATCGGCAGCGGAATTTTGCGCGGTTATAAAGATACGCGATCGATTTTCTTCATTACCTTTATCGCTTACTGGTTGCTGGGTTTACCTTCTGGTTACATCCTGGCACTGACCGACTGGGTGGTGCCGCGCATGGGGCCAGCCGGCTTCTGGTGCGGTTTTATCGTTGGCCTGACGTCGGCCGCCGTCATGATGCTGTGGCGCGTGCGACGTTTGCAGCAACTTCCTGCGGAATTAATTCTTACGCGCGCGTCTCGCTAACTCGCTGAACGGGCCCGAAAAGGCCCGTTACGTTCAAAAAAACGGCGCATCGCGCAGATGATGTTCATTCATTGGCAAATTTGCGTTTTTCCCCTTGCCAGCCTCTTACGCTGCCGTTAATATTCGTCCCCGCTGTCGCCCTGACAGCGTGTTGCGCTCTTAGCTCAGTTGGTTAGAGCACCACCTTGACATGGTGGGGGTCGATGGTTCGAGTCCATTAGAGCGCACCAAGTGCGTCCGTAGCTCAGTTGGTTAGAGCACCACCTTGACATGGTGGGGGTCGGTGGTTCGAGTCCACTCGGACGCACCAAATTTGATATGCGCTCTTAGCTCAGTTGGTTAGAGCACCACCTTGACATGGTGGGGGTCGATGGTTCGAGTCCATTAGAGCGCACCACTCTTTTTACGTCCTTTCTTCTTTTGCGCAACAACCCTTTTCTTGATTTACATTACCTTTACGTACTGTTTTTCGATTGGTTTTCGCATACTTAGTGATTATACTGGCCGCGTTGTCCTACTTGAAAGGTTTCAGCGACTACGTGCTTATGACGATAATAAAGATTGTTTGCGCAACAACGTCCCGGTGGTTAACCAAGCTAACCACGCAACTTCCCTGCACGCCTGGCCTTCGTCACCTATTCTTATCCTGTACTGCCCTTTTCGATTTCAACCAGAGTTCTCATTTCGGTGCACTGTCATCGAAATCCTGTTTTTCATCCATCACAACTTACAGATAACCCGTCATGAAAAAGACTAAGATCGTTTGTACAATCGGCCCAAAAACCGAATCCGAAGAGATGCTGACTCAGCTGCTTGAAGCAGGCATGAACGTCATGCGTCTTAACTTCTCTCACGGTGACTATGCAGAACACGGTCAGCGTATTACCAACATGCGTGCCGTGACGAAAAAAACCGGCATTCCTGCGGCTATCCTGCTGGATACCAAAGGGCCGGAAATCCGCACCATGAAGCTGGAAGGTGGCAACGATGTGTCACTGAAAGCCGGTCAAACCTTTACCTTTACCACCGACCAGAGCGTGATTGGTAACAACGAGCGTGTTGCCGTGACCTACTCAGGCTTCGCGAACGATCTCAAAATTGGTAACACTGTACTGGTCGACGATGGTCTGATCGGCATGCAGGTCACCGAAGTCACTGAGAACAGCGTTGTGTGTGAAGTGCTGAACAACGGCGATCTGGGCGAAAACAAAGGCGTTAACCTGCCTGGCGTTTCCATCCAGCTGCCTGCCCTGGCAGAGAAAGACAAACGCGACCTGATTTTTGGTTGTGAGCAAGGCGTGGATTTTGTTGCAGCATCGTTTATTCGTAAACGCTCAGACGTGCTGGAAATTCGTGAACACCTGAAGCAGCACGGTGGCGAAAACATTCAAATCATCTCCAAGATTGAAAACCAGGAAGGCCTGAATAACTTCGACGAAATCCTCGAAGCCTCTGACGGCATCATGGTTGCGCGTGGCGATCTGGGCGTTGAAATCCCGGTTGAAGAAGTGATCTTCGCGCAGAAGATGATGATTAAAAAATGTAATAAAGCCCGCAAAGTTGTCATCACCGCGACGCAGATGCTGGATTCCATGATCAAGAACCCGCGTCCAACCCGCGCTGAAGCTGGCGACGTGGCTAACGCCATTCTGGATGGAACGGATGCGGTGATGCTGTCTGGCGAGAGCGCGAAAGGCCGCTATCCGCTGGAGTCGGTCACCATCATGGCGACCATCTGTGAGCGTACCGACCGCGTGATGAAGCCACGCATCGACGGACAGAATGACAGCCGTAAGCTGCGCATTACCGAAGCCGTTTGCCGCGGTGCCGTTGAGACAGCCGAAAAACTGGAAGCACCACTGATTGTAGTCGCCACAGAAGGCGGTAAATCAGCCAAGGCCGTGCGTAAGTACTTCCCTAATGCAACCATCCTGGCACTGACCACCAACGCCACCACGGCGCGCCAGTTGATTCTGAGCAAAGGGATCGAGACACGTATGGTCAGCGAAATCGCCTCTACCGATGATTTCTATCACCTGGGTAAAGAAGCGGCGCTGGAAAGCGGTTTTGCTCAGAAAGGTGATGTTGTTGTGCTGGTTTCAGGTGCGCTGGTACCCAGCGGAACGACCAATACGGCATCGGTACACGTTCTGTAATATCGCGTTTAACGCCTCTTTTTTAAAAAGCGCCTTCAAAGGCGCTTTTTTATTGTCTTCATAATACAGATTCAGGAAAAAGCCAGCGCGTAATGACAATAAAAATGCGCTGCAAATTAAGGTTAATCCGATTAAATCTCTCTGTTTTAGCTAAATTTTTTTATGTTGTTCTTCAATTCGCTGCTTCTTTGAGCGAACGATCATGTTTAAGCATGTTCTTATCAAAAAATTATTCTCAAGTTAAAAAGCTTTGTGTAATACTTGTAACGCTACATGGAGATTAACTCAATCTAGAGGGTATAAATAATGAATCGTACTAAACTGGTACTGGGCGCGGTAATCCTGGGTTCAACTCTGCTGGCTGGTTGCTCAAGCAACGCTAAAATCGACCAGCTGTCTTCAGACGTTCAGACTCTGAACGCTAAAGTTGACCAGCTGAGCAACGACGTGAACGCAGTGCGTTCTGACGTTCAGGCTGCTAAAGATGACGCAGCTCGCGCTAACCAGCGTCTGGACAACCAGGCTCACTCTTACCGTAAGTAAGAGTTCTGGTTTTAAAAATGGTGCCCTTGTGGCACCATTTTTTTTGTCTGCAGTTTGGGATAACGACGTCCGCCCTACTCGCCCACAGCGCGCTGGGATGACGCAGAGGCCGCAGCCTCATCCTGTATCGGCTCACCCGCACTGACCAGCACAGGCATGCCTGAGCGACGCGTCAGCGTGGCTTTAATCAACGCTCTGTCACTCTTCTCGCTCTTCATAAAGGATCTGAAGTCCGCACTGAGCGCTAACGGAGCCGTTTGCGGATCCTCCTTCTCATTACGTGACAGCGGCTGATGCACCTCAACGTAGCGCTTACCATCCGGTTCAACGCTGAACTTTACCGGTTGGTTAATAATCTGTACCCGCGTCCCTACCGGCACGCTATTGAACAGCGCTTCGATATCCTCGGTACGTAAACGAATACAGCCTGAACTGACGCGCATACCGATACCAAAATTGGCATTGGTGCCGTGGATAAGATACTGGCCTGTTCCACGCGCCATACGCAGCGCATGCAGCCCCATGGGGTTATCCGGGCCTGCTGGCACGACGGCGGGCAGCGTGATGCCCTCTTTGGCATAGCGCTTGCGGATATTCGCCGTGGGCGTCCACGTAGGATTGGGTATTTTCTGGCTGATGCTGGTCACCATAATGGGCGTGACGATCCCCATCTGACCAATGCCAATGGGATACACGATAACCTTGTCTTCGCCCTTTGGATAATAGTACAACCGCAGTTCGGCCAGGTTCACCACAATGCCTTCACGCGGCGTGTCCGGAAGAATCATCTGCAGAGGAATGGTCAACTGGGTGCCCGGTTTCGGTAACCAGGGATCGGTACCGGGGTTCGCTTCCAACATGCCCAGCAGCCCGACCTGATAACGCGCAGCAATCTCTTCAAGAGGACGTTTGTTATCCGGTACCTGGGTCACCACATTCTCACCAATCAGGCGGCTGTCGGCGGGCGGTAACGGGTATTCCGTGGCAAAAACGGGTGCAGAGAGCCCAAAACAGGTCAGCAGCAATGCACCAGCTAAACGCAAAGCAGGTTTCATGCGGTTTTCTCGTCAGATAGTAAAAAGACGCCGGATGGCGTCTTTGAAGTGTATCTTAGCTGAGGTTCTGAGCGGTATGGCGAATTGACTTAATCATCGCTTCCAGCCCCTGCGAACGCGTTGGCGTGAGGTGCTGAACCAGGGCCAGTTCGCTGAACCAGTGGCGCACATCCAGCGCCACAATGTCAGCGGGCTGCAGGTTTTGATAGAGACTAAATACGATAGCTATCAATCCCTTAACAATGGCTGCATCACTGTCACCTTCAAAGCCGATGGTGCCATCTGCCTGCGGTGTCATCTTGATCCACACCTGGCTCTGGCAGCCCGTAATGGCATATTCGGGCTGATGCAGTGTTTCAGATGATTCCGGAAGTTTGGCACCCAATTCAATGATGTAGAGGTACTTCTCTTCCCAGTTGGCGCAACGGTTGAAGTTGCGCACCAGTTTCTCTTTTTCTGGCAACGTCGCCATTAATCACTCCGTTTACTCTGCTCAACCGCCCAGCAGACGATGAATACGCGTCAGGCCGGCCGCCAGGCGATCGACCTCTTCTTCACTGTTGTAGAAGGTGAAGGAAGCACGGCACATCGCCGGCACCTGATAGTGGCGCAGTAACGGCATTGCGCAATGATGTCCGGTGCGAATCGCAATACCGTACTGATCAAGGAAGCTGCCGACGTCAAACGCGTGGTGTTTGCCAAGGTTAAAAGCAATCACGCCTGCGCGCTGCTGCGGACCGTAAATCTGAATATCAGGTACGGATGAGAGTTTATCAAGGGCATAGTTCATCAATGCGGTTTCACGCTGATGAATCGTATCCAGCCCCAGCGCCTGCACATAGTCCAGCGCCGCACCCAGCCCAATAATGCCGCCGGTGTTTGGCGTACCGGCCTCAAAGCGCCATGGCGCCGTATTCCAGGTGGTACCGGTTGGCAGCAGGACTTCACCAATCATCGAACCACCACCTTCCCACGGCGGCATGGCATCCAGAAGTGCCTTGCGGCCATAAAGTACGCCAATGCCGTTCGGGCCATAGAGCTTGTGGGCGGAGAAGACATAGAAGTCGCAGTCGATGTCCTGCACGTCAACGGTGTTATGCATCACAGCCTGAGCCCCGTCAATCAGCGTGACGACGCCAGCCGCTCTGGCCTGCGCGACGATCGCTTTCACCGGGTTAACCGTGCCCAGCACGTTTGAAACGTGCGTCACCGCCAGTAAGCGGGTCCGGCTGTCGATCAAACCAGCCAGTTGGTCCAGCGCCAGCTCACCGTTGTCGGTCAGCGGCAGCACCCGGATCTCGGCACCGCAGCGCTCTGCCACCATCTGCCAGGGCACGATATTCGCATGGTGCTCCATATGCGTGATAATCAGATTATCACCGGGCTGAAGCTGACTGCCGCCCCAGCTGTTGGCGACCAGATTGATCCCTTCCGTCGTACCCTTTACAAAAACAATCTCTTCCGACAACGATGCATTGAGAAAACGTGCCGCCTGTTGGCGAACGTTTTCCATATCGCTGGTCGCCTGCTGGCTGAGCGTGTGAATACCGCGGTGCACGGCCGCGTAGCCGTGCTGGTAGAAATGACTTTCGGCATTGATGACCGACAGAGGACGCTGTGCGCTGGCGGCGCTGTCAAGGTAGGCCAGCGGATGACCGTTGACCTCACGCTTCAGGATGGGAAAATCCGCCCTGATACGCTCGAGATCGAAGTTCATCATGAGTCGCCTCCCGGGAAGCGCTGCGCGATGCGCTGCAGCACAGCCTGGCGCAGAATTGGGTTATCCAGCGTTTCGGTTAACTCGGCAGCAAAGGCATGGATGATCATGGTCTGCGCCGCGTCCTGTTCAATGCCGCGAGAACGCAGGTAGAACATCTGCTCGTCATCAATACGGCCTACGGTCGCCCCGTGGCTGCACTTCACGTCATCCGCGTAAATTTCCAGCTGCGGCTTGGTATCCACTTCCGCCAGACGGCCTAACAACAGGTTGTTATTGGTCATCTGTCCGTCAGTTTTGAGTGCGTGCTGCGCGACTTTGATGTGACCGTTAAACACCGCACGGCCTTTGTCACGCACGATGGTTTTATGCATCTGGCGACTCAGGCAGTGGCCTTTGTTGTGTTCAAGATAGGTGCGGGTATCCGCCACTTCCTGATTCACCGGCAGCACCAGGCTGTTCAGGGACAGCTGAGTATTTTCACCATTGAGCTGCGTACTGGTATTGTGACGGCTCAGGCCAGCACCCAGTAAGAAGCTGGTGCTGGTCACCTGCGCATCGCGGTTGATCACTATGTCGTTATGGGCAAAGTGATAGCTTTTGCTGCTCTCAAAAGCCAGCTTGGTGTGACGAAGCCTGGCATTGTCCGCAACGGCAAAGGTGAAACGGGCGCCGGTAAAATGCGCGCTGTCGTTTAGCGTGACAAAGTGCTCAATCACTTCCGCTTCTGCGCTTTCTTCCAGTTGCAGATGATGACGATGATGAACCGTGTTCATGCCGTCGTCTTTGCCGCTGGTGATATGCAGCAGATAAAGCGGACGTGCCGCCGCCTTGCCACGCGCCAGCCGAATATGCGTCACTTCTTCAGCCAGGCTTTCGGTCAGGTGCAGAAAAATCTCCGGCTGCACGGCTGCAGGCAGGTCGCGGCGCTCGGCCGCAACGCTGTGCTGAATCTCGAACAGTTCGGTATCGCCGCTACTCAGCGCAGGCTGGAATCTTCCGTCGACAAAAACCAGACGTACGGCATCCAGCGGGAGCGACAGTGCATCAACCTGCGTAGCGCTGAGCTCGTGCGCCTCAGGCAACACGAAGTGATGTGCCAGCAGGCCATCCAGCGGCGTGTATTTCCAGTTTTCATGTTTGCGGGTGGGCAAGCCCAAACGCATTAACTGCTGCCAGTGCTGCTGAGCCTGCATTGAACGCATTTCACCGCGTGATTCAAACAGGTGGTGCCACTGTTGCAGCGCGGTATCACTCTTCGTCGGTAAGCCAGCCATAGCCCTGCTCCTCCAACTGTTTCACCAGCGAGAAATCGCCTGATTTTACGATTTTACCCTGATACAGCACGTGTACGAAGTCTGGCTTGATGTAGTCCAGAATACGCTGATAGTGGGTTACGATGATAAATGCACGCTTTTCGTCACGCAGGCTGTTTACGCCATTGGCGACGATTTTCAGGGCATCGATATCCAGACCGGAGTCGGTTTCATCCAGAATGCAGAGATCGGGTTCCAGCGCCGCCATCTGCAGAATATCGTTACGCTTCTTCTCACCACCGGAGAAGCCTACGTTAACGGAACGCGTCAGCAGATCTTCTGGCATTTTCAGCAGATCGATTTTTTCTTCAATGAAGTCCTGGAAATCAAAGCGATCCAGCTCGTCCTGCTGACGGTATTTACGCACCGCATTCACGGAGGTCTGCAGGAAAAACTGGTTGCTGACGCCGGGGATTTCAACCGGGTACTGGAAAGCCATAAAGATGCCTTCGCCTGCACGTTCCTCAGGTTCCAGCTCCAGCAGATCCTTGCCCTTAAAGGTTACGGAACCGCCGGTGACTTCATAGTCTTCACGTCCGGCCAGGGTCGCAGACAGCGTACTCTTACCCGAACCGTTCGGTCCCATGATGGCATGAACTTCGCCGGGCTTAATCTCAAGGTTCAGACCACGTAAAATCGCTTTGTCTTCAACGCTAACCTGTAAATCTTTAATACTTAACATGCTTATTCCTTCACATTGCTTCCGGCAACGCGTGTGACGGCGTCAATCAGCCCACACTGTGCTCAAGGCTGATGGCTAACAGTTTTTGCGCTTCCACTGCAAATTCCAGCGGCAGCTCAGAGAATACGTCTTTACAGAAACCGTTCACGATCATCGAAATCGCATCTTCTTCACTGATGCCACGTTGCAGACAGTAGAACATCTGATCTTCGCCGATACGTGAGGTGGTGGCTTCGTGCTCCAGCTGAGCGGTATTGTTACGGGTTTCAACATACGGGAACGTATGCGCGCCACAATCCGGACCAATCAGCATGGAATCGCACTGCGTAAAGTTACGTGCGTTGGTGGCCGTGGGCATGATTTTTACCAGGCCACGGTAGGTATTCTGGCTTTTCCCGGCGGAAATACCTTTAGAGATAATCGTCGACTTCGTATTTTTGCCGATGTGGATCATCTTGGTACCGGTGTCCGCCTGCTGGCGTCCGCTGGTCAGTGCCACCGAGTAGAACTCGCCCACGGAGTGATCGCCACGCAGGATACAGCTTGGATATTTCCAGGTAATGGCCGAGCCGGTTTCCGACTGCGTCCACGACATTTTGCTGTAATCCCCTTCGCACAGGGCGCGCTTGGTGACGAAGTTGAGGATACCGCCCTCGCCTTCACCGCCCGGGAACCAGTTCTGAACGGTGGAATATTTCACTTCCGCGTTCTTATGAATGATGACCTCTACCACCGCAGCGTGCAGCTGGTAGGTGTCACGCACGGGCGCGGAACAGCCTTCGATGTAGCTCACGTAGCTGTCTTCATCTGCAATCAGAATCGTACGTTCGAACTGACCGGTTTTCGCAGCGTTAATGCGGAAATAGGTAGACAGCTCCATCGGGCAACGCACCCCTTTCGGGATGTAGACGAAAGTACCGTCGGAGGCTACCGCAGAGTTCAACGCGGCAAAAAAGTTATCATTGGGTGGCACCACGGTACCCAGGTACTTTTTCACCAGCTCTGGATGATCGTGGATCGCTTCGCCAAAGGAGCAAAAGATAATTCCCTGCTCGGCCAGCTTGCTGCGATAGGTCGTGGATACGGATACGGAGTCGAAGATGGCGTCAACGGCCACTTCTTTACCTTCACGTACCGGAACGCCCAACTGATTAAACGCGTTCTCAACTTCCTGCGTCAGATAATCACTGGCCGGGGCGCTGCCCGATGCCTGGGTCGCGCCCGGTTCAGACGCACAGGTGTCATCGCAGTTTCCGCACGATGGCGCGGAGTAGTAACTGTAGTCCTGATAATCCAGCTTTTCGTAATGCGCTTTCAGCCAGTGCGGCTCTTCCATTTCCAGCCAGGCACGAAAGGCTTTAAGACGAAACTCCAGCATCCACTCTGGCTCGTTACGCTTAGCCGAAATTGCCCGTACCACATCTTCATTGATGCCGTTGGCAAATTCTTCGGTTTGCAATTGGGTAAAGAAGCCCTCTTTATAATTGAGCTTACCTTCCCACATTTGTACATCGTCAGATGTTTCGCTGTGTCGTGACATATTTCACTTACTCGACGCCAAAGCTTTCACCGCACCCGCAGGCGTGCTGAGCTTTAGGGTTATTGAATTTAAAAATCTGATTCAGGCCTTCGCGAACATAATCCACTTCGGTGCCATCGATAAACGGCATTGCCTGAAGCGGCACAAACAAGGTTGCGCCGTAGTAGCTAAACTGCAGATCATCCTCTTCTGGCTGCTTCACCAGATCCATTACATAACCAAAACCGGCACAGCCGGATTGTTTAATTGCTAAACGCAGGCCCTTGACTTCTGGGTTTTCTGCGGCCAGATTTAGAATTTGTTTCGCTGCGGTTTCAGTCAGCGTTAACCCTTTCCACACATACTCGTCGGGTGAGAAAGAGTCTGCATTCACGGATGACATGTTGATACCTCTTGAGTCCGGACCTTTTCAGGCTATCCCCCTATGGTAGTGATCTGACAAATCACTTCAACCTCTTGTTTTGCAGGGATAATCATAAGATGCTATTTTTACAGCTCATTTCTTAAGCATAGTCGCTGCAGCCAGGCTTGCATCGGCGAGCGTCCACTGAATTCGGGTTCTGTAACCTGTTAATAAATCGTAAATTTTTAAATGGCACCTTTACGATAATGCCTGTATTGATAGGTTACGCCTTTCTGGCATGTAAACAGATTGTTATTTCCGATTATACCGACAGGTGAGATAAATCGAAAAAAATTTCTTGCCGGGGAATTGCATTCCCGCTCCAGTTGAATATGATAATTATTATCATTCAACATTGAGGCGCGTTATGTCGTTATCGGTTTCAGCCTGGCTTCAACATAAACTCGATGAATACCGTTTTTCGGTTCGCGATCTCACCGTTGATTTTTACCTGGCACAGGCCAAACTCAACCGGGCTGAATGTACGATTCAGCAACTGCGTCAGTTTAACGATACCTGTTTAGACATGGCAGAGATCTGCCAGTTGAACGGCGATGACCTGAGTTATCTGCATGCCATGGGCAAACTTCACCACCGGCTGGTCGAGGAGATGCAAAACCCGGATCGTGACCGGCTGTTTCGCATCCAGGCTTACCAGTTGGCGCGACTCTCCCTGACTCAGCTGTGTCATCAACTCGCGATAACCGGTGAATGGGAACAAGCCACCGTATTGCAGAGTGAATTCGTCAGGCACGCAGGCTGGATATTCTAATCCAACCTGCGTCCGGCGTCGCCTCACCTTTTCAGATT
This sequence comes from Pantoea sp. B623, assembly GCF_024814475.1. Classification (NCBI taxonomy): domain Bacteria; kingdom Pseudomonadati; phylum Pseudomonadota; class Gammaproteobacteria; order Enterobacterales; family Erwiniaceae; genus Pantoea; species Pantoea sp. B623. The sequence goes on from NZ_JANUXM010000004.1 coordinate 432,314, forward strand.
AACTCAAGCAGTGCCTGAAGAGGATGACGCATGCCGTTGCCCTCCACGCGCTTGACCTGACTGCGACAGGAAAAACCGGTTGCCAGGCAGCGCTGGCGCGGCAGTTTCTGCAATTGCGGATGCCATGACAGCGCATAAATTCCCAGGGAGTTCTCCAGGTTCTGGCTCTCATGACCGTAGGTGCCGGCCATGCCGCAACAGCCCACATTGATGTTTTCGAGCTTTGCGCCGAAGCGTGAGAAGATCGCCTGCCACTGACCGGGCGTGCCCGGCAGAGCGGTCACTTCGGTACAGTGAGCAAACAGATACCATGCTTCTCCGCTGGTGACCTGCACCTCACGTTCCTGCAGCGCCTGATGGAGCCACTCATGTACCAGAAGCACGTTGAAATCGCCACGGGCCTCGCCCAACATCTGGTGATACTCATCGCGGTAACAGAGCACCGTTGCCGGATCGATCCCCACCATCGGCATGCCCAGCTTTGCCACGCGATTCAGGAAATCGGCTGTTTTACTGGCCGTACGCGCAAAGCGTTGCAAAAAGCCTTTCACATGCTGCGCTTTGCCGTTGGGTGAGAACGGCAGCAGAACGGGCTGGTATCCCAGTTTCTCAATCAGTCGGATAAAATCATGTACCAGTTTGGCTTCATAGAAACTGGTAAAGGGATCCTGCACCACCAGCACTTTTTGGGCTCGCTGTGTTTCACTGAGCGCTTCGAGCTGCTCCAGCGTCATATTCATCGCCGGATGACCACTCAACTGCTGCTTGAGCGTAGGCGAGGACAATAAAGGCAGGTCGACCATGCCAATGTGTGTCTTACTGAATGAGGTCGCCCAGGGCTGTTTCAGGAAAAAGTTAAACACCCCCGGTGCTTTCGCCATCAGGGGCGCATAGCTTTCTACGCCCGCCACCAGATGGTCGCTGAACGGGCGCAAATAGCGTGTATGGTAAAGCTGTAAAAAACGCGAGCGGAAGGCCGGAACGTCAATTTTTATGGGGCACTGGGTCGAGCAGGCTTTACAGGCCAGGCAGCCGGACATCGCCTCTTTCACCTCATGCGAAAAATCATATTCCCCTTTATTGGCATACCAGGTATTGCGCATTCTGCTTATCAGCGCGCGAAGCGACAGGGAACTTTCCGGCAGCTTTTTCTCCAGCATCACCGGATCGGCGCCCTGCTCTGCCAGCAACCGAAGCCATTCCCGCGTTAAGGTCGCGCGCCCCTTCGGCGAGTGAATGCGGTTACGGGTGATTTTCATTGACGGGCACATCGGACTGCGGGCATCGAAGTTAAAGCACAATCCGTTACCGTTGCACTCAAGCGCACCGCGCCAGGTTTCTCGTACCTGAAGGGGGATCTGACGATCGTAGCTGCCCCGTTTCGTCGCATCTACCTGCATCATCGCCGCCTCGCTGTCGAAAGGCGTACAAATCTTACCGGGATTGAGACGATTGTGGGGATCGAAGGCTGCTTTAATGCGGCGCAGCTCGTTAAACAGCGTTTCGCCAAAAAAGGCCGGACTGTACTGCGCACGGAATCCCTTGCCATGTTCTCCCCACAGCAGGCCACCATAGCGTGCCGTTAAGGCAACCACCTCATCGGAAATTTGCTTCATCATCATTTCCTGATGGGGATCGCACATATCCAGGGCCGGACGGACATGCAGCACGCCGGCGTCCACGTGACCGAACATGCCATAACTCAGACCATGGCTGTCCAGAAGCGCGCGAAACTCAACAATATAGTCGGCCAGGTGTTCAGGTGGAACGGCGGTATCTTCAACAAAGGGGATCGGTTTGGCACGGCCTTTGGCATTACCGAGTAAGCCCACCGCCTTTTTACGCATGTTATAGATGCGTTCAATACCGTCCAGATCGTCACAGAGTTGATAGCCGATCACCCCGCCCTGCTGCTGCGTCATCAACGTATCCAGACGGGCGCAAAGCTGTGTGATCTGCCGATCGATTTGCCCGGCATCATCCCCGGCAAACTCAACGATATTCAGCCCTAACATTTCTTTATCCGGGATAGCCGTAATCAGCTCGCGCACGGAGTGCCAGACAATATCTTCCCGTGCCAGATTGAGCACTTTCGAGTCAACCGTTTCCACCGACAGCGCCTGCGCCTCGACCATCAGGGGGGCATTGCGAAGCGCAGAATCGAAGGCGTCATATTTAATATTAACCACGCGCCGGACTTTGGGCAGCGGCGTGATATCCAGACGGGCTTCGCTGATAAACGCCAGCGTTCCCTCTGCACCACACAGCAGCCGCGTCAGGTCAAAGGTCTGCATGTCATCGCTAAACACGTGGCGCAGGTCGTAACCGGTCAGGAAGCGGTTGAGCTTAGGAAACTTCTCCAGAATCAGTTCGCGATGCTCACGGCAGCGGGTGAGCACCTGCTGATAAATTCGGCCTTCAGGCGTGGGCGTTTGCGCCAGATTTTCAGCCAGCGCGGTAGGCACCGGTCGGGTATCCAGAATATCGCCGCCGAGCAGCACGGCCCTGAGTCCTAAAACATGGTCAGAGGTTTTACCGTAGACCAGCGAGCCCTGACCGGATGCATCCGTGTTAATCATGCCGCCCAGGGTGGCGCGGTTACTGGTGGAGAGCTCCGGTGAAAAGAAGAAACCAAAAGGTTTCAGGTACGCATTAAGTTGATCTTTGACTACCCCAGCCTCGACGCGCACCCAGCGTTGTTCGGTGTTGATTTCCAGGATGCGGTTCATGTGGCGCGACATATCCACAATGATGCCTTGATTGAGCGACTGACCGTTGGTCCCGGTGCCGCCACCGCGCGGGGTAAAGACCAGACTGGAGAACGCCGCTTCACCCGCCAGTCGGGCTATCAGTGCCACGTCTGCCGTCGAGCGCGGGAAAAGCACCGCATCGGGCAGGAGCTGATAGATGCTGTTATCGGTTGAAAGCGAAAGTCTGTCGGCGTAGCTGGTGGCGGTATCGCCGGTGAAACCCTGCGCTTTGAGGGTTTCAAGAAATGTCAGCACCCGCTGGATAAGACCCGGTGCCTGAGAAATCTGTGGGATCATGGAGTATGTGACCAAAGATGTTGTGTAGGTTTGCGTCTGTATCTTGCTTTAATCCTCAGTTTTATCACATTTCCCACCGCGCTGTCGTTTTTTCAGGAAGGGCTGAAACCTTTTCTTTACAAGCCTGTTTAAACGCCCTGAAATAGCCCATGATTACGGGGCAGCGTCATCCCCTGAGTTGACGAATTCCAATGAGGTAACGCACAAGATGAAAAGCCTGGAACGGCAGATTGATCTTCCCCAGATGTTATTTACCCTGATTTTTATTTTACTCCTGATCGCCGCGTGCTTGTGGGTTGTCCAGCCATTCATATTGGGCTTCGCCTGGGCAAGCATGGTGGTTATTGCCACCTGGCCCCTGATGCTGAAGATACAGCGCCTGCTGTGGGGGCGGCGTTCGCTGGCGGTCATTGTGATGACTATCCTGCTGCTCCTGCTGTTTATCATCCCGGTTGCCCTGCTGGTTAACAGCCTGATAGATAACAGCGCACCGGTCATCGCCTGGGCGACTCAGGGACATATGTTACCCACTCTGAGCTGGCTCAACGATATTCCCATGGTGGGTGAGAAACTGTATGCCAGTTATCAGAAACTGGTGGCGGGCGGCGGCGCAGCGATCATGGCGAAGTTACAACCTTATGTTGGCCGTACCACCGGTTTTTTTGTGGCGCAGGCCGGGCACTTTGGCCGTTTTATGATCCACCTGGCCGTGATGCTGTTGTTCAGCGTACTGCTCTACTGGCGCGGTGAGCAGGCGGCACAGGGCATCCGGCATTTTGCCTGGCGCATGGCTGGCCGACGCGGTGATGCTGCCGTATTGCTGGCCGGACAGGCAGTACGCGCGGTGGCGCTGGGCGTTGTCGTCACTGCGTTGGTGCAGGGCGTACTGGGCGGTATCGGGTTAGCCGTTTCCGGTATCCCCTACGCCACATTGCTGACCGTGTTGATGATCCTCTGCTGCCTGGTGCAGATCGGCCCGCTGCTGGTGCTGGTGCCCGCGATTGTTTATCTCTACTGGAGTGGAGACACCACCTGGGGCACGGTACTGCTGATCTGGAGCTGTGTTGTGGGCACGCTGGACAATATTTTGCGGCCGGTGCTGATTCGTATGGGCGCCGATCTGCCGCTGATTCTGATTCTGTCCGGCGTTATTGGGGGATTAATCGCGTTTGGTATGATCGGCCTGTTTATCGGGCCGGTTGTGCTGGCTGTCTCTTACCGACTGGTCTCTGTCTGGATGCATGAAGTGCCTGCGCCGCAGGCCGATCCGCTAAGCGTGGTAAGTGAATCACCGGAGCAAAAGCCCTGATCCCTCCTTTTATATGATTAGTACTCGTTAAGTGGGCTGGCTGATTAAGATATCGCCAGCCTTTTTTTCATTAGCGTACTTTAAGATAAAACGCATGTTTTACGCCTTTAGCCCCTCTCCCGCCTTAAAATGATTACTTTCTAAACATAATAACGGTCCGAAACGCTCTCCCTAGCCCTCAAAATATTATTTCCTTTAAACTAATAAGAGGATTCTTAAAGACGCCAGCGAGCCGTGTGAATACCATGTTTCCTATGTTGGAAATCAAGTTACTGATTTCTAAACGCCCTAATTTCCCCTGAGTAGCGTAAAGAATTGCTGTGTGTAGTCTTTGCCCATCCCCTGTGATGGGCTTTTTTTTGCCTGTCAAAAAGCAAAAAAAAAGCCAGCTTGCGCTGGCCTTCTGGCATCGGAGGTTATCCATCACCTCAGGCGGGTTTGTTTAGCGCCGCCAGGCTTAACCAGGTTTCCACCACGGTGTCCGGATTCAGAGACAGACTGTCGATGCCCTGCTCCATCAACCAGGCCGCGAAATCCTGATGATCTGACGGCCCCTGACCGCATATTCCTACGTATTTGCCCTGTTTTTTCGCCGCCTGAATCGCCATGGACAGCAGCGCTTTGACCGCCTCATTACGCTCATCAAACAAGGCCGATACCACGCCGGAGTCGCGATCCAGCCCCAGCGCCAGCTGAGTCATATCATTAGAGCCGATGGAGAAACCGTCAAAGTGTTGTAAAAACTGCTCGGCCAGCAGGGCATTCGAGGGGATTTCACACATCATAATGACCTTGAGCCCGTTCTCGCCGCGCTTCAGTCCCTGGCGACCCAATTCCTCTACCACCGCCTGAGCCTGATCGACCGTACGCACAAAGGGCACCATGATTTCCACGTTGGTCAGCCCCATCTCGTTGCGTACGCGCTTCACCGCTTCGCACTCCAGCGCGAAACAGTCGCGGAAACTCTCGGAGACATAGCGGCCTGCGCCACGGAACCCCAGCATCGGGTTTTCCTCTTCGGGTTCGTAACGTTCTCCACCCACCAGATTGGCATATTCGTTCGTTTTAAAATCCGACAGGCGGACAATAACGCGCTTCGGCGCGAACGCCGCGCCCAGCGTCGCGATCCCTTCGGTCAGACGGGCGATGTAAAACTCAACCGGATCGTCAAAACCTTTCATCATCTGACGAATCTGCTTCTGCAGTTCAGGGGTTTGCTGATCGAACTCCAGCAACGCTTTTGGATGCACGCCGATCATGCGGTTGATAATAAATTCCAGCCGCGCCAGACCAACCCCTTCGTTTGGCAAACAGGCGAAATCGAACGCGCGATCCGGGTTGCCCACGTTCATCATGATTTTAAGCGGCAGGTCCGGCATGGTATCAACCTGCGAACTGGTGACGTCGAAGTCGAGCAGTTCATCGTAGACATAGCCGGTATCGCCCTCAGCACAGGATACGGTAACGGTATGTCCCTCTTTCAGCCGCTCGGTGGCATCGCCACAGCCAACCACCGCCGGGATGCCCAGCTCACGCGCGATAATCGCGGCATGGCAGGTACGGCCGCCGCGGTTCGTCACAATGGCGGAGGCTTTTTTCATGATCGGTTCCCAGTCGGGATCGGTCATATCGGTCACCAGCACGTCACCTTTTTCGATGCGGTTCATTTCGCTGATATCGTGAATGACCTTGACGGTACCGGCGCCGATGCGGTGACCAATCGCACGGCCTTCAATCACTACCTTGCCCTGTCCCTGCAGGCTGTAACGCTCCATGACCTGACCGTTGGAACGCACGGTTTCAGGGCGCGCCTGGACAATAAATAACTTCCCGGTGTGGCCGTCTTTGGCCCACTCAATATCCATCGGGCGCTTGTAGTGTTGCTCAATCAGTACCGCCTGATGGGCCAACGCCTCCACTTCGGCATCGCTCAGACAGAAACGATCGCGCTCGGCTTCCGCCACATCTTCGATGCGCACCTGCTCGCCATGTTCACGCGAGTCGGCGTAAACCATCCGCACCTTTTTCGAGCCCATGTTGCGGCGAACGATAGCGGGACGTTTCGCGGCCAGCGTCGGCTTGTGCACATAAAACTCGTCCGGGTTCACCGCGCCCTGTACCACCATTTCACCCAGGCCCAACGCGGCGGTAATGAACACCACCTGATCAAAGCCCGATTCGGTATCAATGGTGAACATGACCCCTGAGGACGCCAGATCGGATCGCACCATGCGCTGAATTCCCGCCGACAGCGCCACGCCGCGATGGTCGTAACCCTGATGGACGCGATAGGAGATGGCGCGATCGTTAAACAGTGAGGCATAAACGTGTTTCACTGCCACCATGACTGACTCGATGCCCTGCACGTTCAGGAAAGTTTCCTGCTGGCCGGCAAAGGACGCGTCAGGCATATCTTCGGCGGTGGCGGATGAGCGCACGGCGAAGGATGCCTCAGCATCGTCGGCAGAGAGCTGCTCATAGGCCGAAAGAATCGCGGCTTCCAGTTCAGGCTGGAACGGGGTTTCGACTACCCACTGGCGTATCTGCTTACCCGCCTTCGCCAGTTGATCCACATCATCAATATTGGTGTCATCCAGCAAAGCATAAATACGCTGGTTCAGACCGCTCTGCTCAAGAAACTGATTAAAGGCCCAGGAGGTGGTCGCAAAACCGTTGGGAACGGAGACGCCCAGAGATGACAAATTGGTAATCATCTCACCCAGAGAAGCATTTTTGCCTCCCACCCGATCAACATCATGCATGCCAAGCTGGTTGTACCAAAGTACTAACGGCTGTTCGCCTTTATTGGACATTGAACTGATCCTTTATTAATGAATGGGCACATGGAAAATCCTGCTATTAACAAATCCAGCCTGGCATAACGTCTGATTAAACACGATCTGTTGAATCGTTAAAGCAGATTCTCAGACACAGTTTCAGAATTGCGCCTGGTTTTTTTCAGCGTTGCGCAAGGCCCTTATTTTTTGCTAATACGCTGATAATTAGCTCATTATTTTTTTTACTGCCTGTTATGCGGCGTTTTTGTTGCGCAACAAACACAGGCGTTGTCTGTCACCTGAGGCGGTGTTGATGGCGCAAAAAAGAGTGAACAGGTGACGTCATGATGCAAAAGCGAGAGGGAAACGATGCCCCAGACTACACTTGCCCCTGAAGGCATGCTTATATTATCTCACTTGTTTTTACGACTTCCCTGCCCGAGGCACGACTTATGACCACCGACAGAAGCGTTTTCTACATTTCCGACGGGACAGCAATTACAGCCGAAGTATTAGGCCATGCCGTGTTATCTCAGTTTCCGGTTAACACCACGAGCGTGACCCTGCCGTTTGTTGAAAACGTCCAGCGTGCGCAGGCCGTTAAGGCGCAAATCAATGCGCTTTATCAGCAAAGCGGCGTGCGCCCACTGGTGTTTTTTTCCATCGTTACGCCTGAAGTCCGTGACATCATTGTGCAGAGCGAAGGCTTCTGCCAGGACATTGTGCAGGCACTGGTCGCGCCGCTTCAGCAGGAGTTGGGGTTGTCACCGGCACCGGTTGCGCACCGCACCCACGGGCTTGATGCCAGCAATCTCGGCAAATACGACGCCCGTATTGCGGCAATCGATTACACGCTGGCGCATGATGACGGCATCTCGTTGCGCGGCCTGGAGGATGCGCAGGTGATCCTGTTAGGCGTTTCGCGCTGCGGCAAAACACCCACCAGCCTGTATCTTGCCATGCAGTTCGGTATCCGTGCTGCTAACTATCCGTTTATCGCCGACGACATGGATAATCTGAAATTGCCTCCCGCCCTGCGTCAGCATCAGCACAAGCTGTTTGGCCTGACGATCGATCCGGAACGCCTGGCGGCCATTCGTCAGGAGCGCGCAGAAAATACCCGCTATGCCTCTATGCGCCAGTGTCGGCTGGAAGTGGGTGAAGTTGAAGCGCTGTTTCGCACTCACCAGATTCGCTACCTCAACAGTACCAACTACTCTGTGGAAGAGATTGCGACGAAAATCCTCGATATCATGGGCCTGACGCGCCGCATGTATTAGTCAATTGCCGACGGCGGCGCTGTAACGTCCCGCTGCCGTCATTTTGACTTTCATTATCATGTTGTCGCTTGAATTCGCAGGTTAATGGTTTATTGTGACCATCATCACTTCCCGGTATTTCACCGCTGCGAAGAAAAAGCTTAGAGAACACCATGAACAAAACTGATGAACTGCGCACCGCGCGCATTGGCAGCCTGATTTCCCCTGCCAGTCTGGCAGCTGAACACCCGCTTTCGACTACCATGGCCGATAACATCACCGCCGCACGCAAGCGCATTGCCCGCATTCTGACCGGAGAAGATCCCCGTCTGCTGGTGGTGATTGGCCCCTGTTCGCTGCATGACCCGGTCGCCGCGCTGGACTACGCTCAGCGTTTGGTCGCCCTGCGTGAGCGTTATCAGGATCGGCTGGAAATCGTGATGCGCACCTATTTCGAAAAACCACGCACGGTTGTGGGCTGGAAAGGCCTGATTTCCGATCCCGATCTGGACGGCAGCTTTGACGTTAATCGCGGCATCAGCATCGCCCGCAAGCTACTGATTGATATCAATGCGTTGGGTTTACCGACCGCCACCGAATTCCTGGATATGGTGATCGGCCAGTTTATTGCCGATCTGATTAGCTGGGGGGCAATTGGCGCCCGGACCACCGAAAGCCAGATCCATCGTGAAATGGCCTCGGCGCTCTCCTGCCCGGTCGGTTTTAAAAACGGAACAGATGGAAACGTCCGCATTGCCGTGGATGCCATTCGTGCATCCCGTGCCAGCCATATGTTTCTGTCGCCCGACAAACAAGGTCAGATGACGATTTACCAGACCAGCGGGAATCCGCACGGCCATGTGATTCTGCGTGGCGGCAAACAGCCTAATTATCATGCAGGCGACGTTGCCGAAGCCGCTGCCTGTTTAGCTGAGTTTGGTCTGCCGCAGCAGTTGGTGATTGATTTCAGCCATGGCAACTGCCTCAAGCAGCATCGCCGTCAGCGCGATGTTGCACTGGACGTCTCCGGGCAGATTAAAAGCGGCTCTCGCGCCGTTGCCGGGGTAATGATTGAAAGTTTTATTGAGGAAGGCAATCAAAAAGTGGTGAGCGGTGAACCCCTGACTTACGGTCAGTCGATCACCGATCCCTGCCTCAGCTGGCAGGACAGCGAAGAGGTCCTTGCGCTGTTAGCTGAGGCGGTTTCTCACCGTCTGTAAATCAGCTTGAGCAGCTGACCTCCAGTGTCTTGCCCCAGTCCGGTGGCCGTTGACGATATTCAGCGGCCGCCGCGTCACTAAAAGGCTGCTGAAGCGCCTGATGTAAACGCGCCAACGCGCCGCTCTCTCCCTTCTCCGCCTCGTCTATCACCTGTTGAGCAAGGTAGTTACGCAGCACCACGGCTGGATTGGCGGCTTTCATCACCTGCTGCCGTTCGGCATCGCCAACCTGCTCCTGCAGCAGGCGTTGACGGTAGCGCTGATACCAGCGATCAAAAGCAGAACGATCGATAAATTCATCCCGCAGTGGCGAACGGCTCTCCGCCTGCTGCGTATCACTTAACAGACGGAACGTGAGCGTATAGTCGCTGCGTTCCTGACTCATTAAGCTGAGTAATTCGGTAAGAATCTCATTATCCCCGGCATCGGCCGTCAGCAGGCCCAGCTTCGCCCGCATCCGCTCTCCCCAAACGCGCATCAGCGCATTCTCATAGCCGCTTAAGGCCTGTTTGAGCTGTTCGGTAGTCATTAACCCCGATAACGCATGGGCCAGACGGTTGAGGTTCCATAAGCCAATCATGGGCTGATTCTCGAAGCTGTAGCGGCCCTGATAATCGCTGTGATTGCAGATATAATCCGGCTGATAGTCATCCAGAAAACCATAGGGACCGTAATCGAGGGTCAGGCCGAGGATCGACATGTTGTCGGTATTCATTACGCCATGAGCGAAGCCCACGCTTTGCCACTGGGCGATCAGTCGCGCAGTGCGCAGCACGATATCGGCAAACCACAGCTGATAACGATCGGCCTCATCCACCAGCTGCGGCCAGTGGTGGCGAATGGCATAGTCTGCCAGCTGTTTGACCTGTTCCGGCTGCTGGCTGTAAAAAAAGTGTTCGAAATGCCCAAAGCGCAGGTGACTCGGTGCAATACGCATCAGCATCGCGCCACGTTCGGCGGTCTCGCGGTAAACGGGCTCGTCGCTAACGGCAAGGGTGAGTGCGCGCGTGGTGGGAATGCCTAAATGATGCAGCGCTTCAGAGGCGAGAAATTCACGCACCGTGGAGCGTACCACGGCACGACCGTCGCCCATGCGCGAATAAGGCGTTAGCCCGGCACCTTTCAGGTGCCAGTCGAGCCTGCGACCGTCTTCCAGCCGCTGTTCGCCCAGCAGAATACCGCGGCCATCCCCCAACTGACCGGCCCAGACGCCGAACTGATGCCCACTGTAGACCTGGGCCAGCGGTGCCATGCCGGGTAATAACGCGGCACCATACCACACGCCATGGCCCTGCCCGGAAAACAATGCGCTGTCCAGTGCCATTGCCTTCGCCAGTGGCGCGTTGTGATACAGCAGTCGGCCGCCCGCAAGTGGCGTAGGGTTTAACGCGGTATAGCTGCCAGGAAGCTCACGAAACCAGCTGTTATCAAAGATCATCAATTCTCCCAACGACACCGGGTATCGTGTGATAAAACCCACAGTGTAGCGTTGATGACCAGGATTGGACAGGCGGCAGGCGTGCGAGTATCAGGGAGTGTGCAGGAATTGCTCAGAGTAGATTAACGTCTCAAAGGCGTCTGATTTAACCACTGGAAACAGCGCGCCCTGGAGTTGGACGTTACTGAGCTGGCTAACTTTATCCAGTAAAATTTCATCATCCACACCACAAATAATCATCCGATCGCAATGGCTGCGGAAATTATCGATGATGCTCTGCATAAATGGTAAAAAAGAAGCACGTTTAGACAGTGAGTGAATAAAGTGTTTATCCAGTCTGATACAGCTAAACAGATTATCGTAAACGGCTGTCGTGGAGGATTTCCCTGCGCCAAAATGGGACAGAGACAATTTAAACTCACGATTTAACGCGGCGAGTAATGGGTTATTTTTTCCCAAATTCAGCGAGAGAAACGTTTCGCTGATATCCAGCATTATAAAAGGAAGCTGTTTTATTTTGCGCGTCAGAAACTCACTCTCGAGAATGGTGTTCGCCATGCCCTCATCGACAGGCATAAAAGCCAGCAGGTGATGGGTTTCAAAAAACGTCTGGTGTTTTTCCAGCAGCGAGATCTGGCGCTGCAGCAGGCGCAGGCGCTGTGTCTCATCAAGCTGAGGCAACAGAACATCCTGCGGCAACGTGATCGGCGCACTCTCGTGCACGAACTGCGTAGCCAGCTCAATGGCGGTTAAGTGCCCTTCCTGAGAACAGGCGGCATAAAACCAAATTTCCGACTGGTAGTCGGCAGACAGGTGAATTTTCATTTTACAGCCAGAATATGTGGCGATAGTGCATCGTATATGATTAAAAACATACTGGCAATAGTAGCAAAGGACTGATGAGATGGATATTTTTATCGCTTCATTACCGTTAGGCTAAAAAAATAAACTTTAAGCCAAATAATTCCAGGAACAATTCTGTTAACCGTGAAAAACATTCTTAGGTCCGGTGTTATAAATAAAACGAACCGGTTAAATCCGAATTAAGAATATTTTTCCAGGTCCGTTTTTTTTCTGATTTAATCCGCACAAACCCACTGGTTTTCCAGCGGAGAAATTAGATGCGGCGCGCCTGCCAAAAGACCTTCCGCCAGTAGACATTATCCAGCGAAGAGCGAATTACGCCCTGACTGGTGGACGCATGGATGAAAGCGTTATCCGTGTCATAAATGCCCACATGCAGGCCATTTTCACCACTCCCCGTTTTGAAGAACACCAGATCACCGGGCAAGAGATCGTCTTTGCTGATGCGGGTGCCAATATCGCTTTGTGCGGAAGTGGTGCGGGGAAGTTGCAGATCAAACCTGTCGCGAAACGTCAGGTAGACAAAGCCTGAACAGTCCACCCCGCCGCGGCTCATGCCACCATAACGGTAAGGCGTGCCCCGCCAGCTTCCCAGTTGATCTCTGAGTTGCGCTATCACGGTGATGGAGTCAGAGAGGCGACTGTTAATGGGCGGTGCATGATGGCTACAGCCCACCAGCAATAAAACGAATAACAGCAACCCCATGCGCATCACAGCTCATCCTTAATAAAGAGTAACCGGATTAATGTAGCGGCAAAGCGCGCCAGGTGGCAAGTCTCAGGGCAAAACGGTCAGTAGAGGCCGTCCTTCTAAGATGAGCTGACGAAACGGAATGCCGTACAGGGGCGAAAGCTGTTCTGGCCGAAGGACATCCGCAGGCTCGCCCTGCAACACCACCTGGCCCTGATGTAACAGCCAGACCTGATTGGCATACCATAAGCTATGGTTAAGATCGTGACTGCTGGCGACAACGCAAACTCCTGCGGCACAGAGTTCACTAATCAGATCGTCCACCGCTTTTTGTTGAGCAACATCCAGCGCCGTCATAGGCTCATCCAGGATCAGTAATTGCCCTCTGGCGTTGATCTGCGGATCGATTTGCATCATTACCGCGCCAAGCCGCACCCGCTGCCACTCACCACCGGAGAGTTGGGTCAATGGCCAGGCTAATTTATCATCCAACTGCAACCGCGACAGTATCGTGGCGAGTCGGGCTTCATCTGGCGAGGTGGAAGACGAAAGATGCAGCCGCAGATAGTGGTAAACCGGCATCTGCCCCGGAGGAAGCTGTTGCTGAGGCAGCCAGCTGCGCACGCTGGCCAGCGCCGGGCCTGTCCAACTGGCGAGGGCGGTATTCAGTAGCGTGGCGCGGCCGGTAAAGGGTTCCAATCCCGCCAGGGCTGACAGCAGTGTGCTCTTCCCTGCGCCATTCGGCCCCACCAGATGCACCCGTTGCCCGGCCTGCATCGTGCCGCTTACCGGTTGCAGCCGTCCGGGGACGGCTGCATTTTCCAGGCTAAGCAACACTTACTTTGCCAGCGCCTGTTTGATCGTTTCCAGAATAATGGGATCTTCTGGCGACATGTCCGGTGAGAAACGCTGAATAACGCTGCCATCACGCCCTATCAGGAATTTTTCGAAGTTCCACAGAATATCGCCCGGCGCTTTGGGAGCCCGTCCTTTGCTGACCATGCGCTCATAAAAACCACTTTCTTCCGGACGCACGGCCTCGGGTTTCGCCGCGACCAGCTGTGCATAAAGCGGATGACGATGCTCACCATTGACCTCACACTTTTCGAACATCGGAAACGTCACACCGTAGGTCGTGCTGCAAAACGTTTTGATTTCTTCGCTACTGCCTGGCTCCTGCTCCAGAAACTGGTTGCAGGGGAAACCCAGCACGCTGAAGCCCTGCTCATGCCAGGCTTTATGAATATTTTCCAGCGCTTCATATTGTGGGGTTAAGCCGCATTTGGAGGCCACGTTGACCACCAGCAGCACCTGTCCCTGCCAGGAGGACAGCGCCGTTTTCTCACCATCCAGTGTAACCAGTTCAGTTTGATAAATGCTCATACGGAGTTCCTGTGGTTAATGCATGTATGTCAGCTAAAGCTGACGTGACGATTTGACTAACAAGATGATAAACAGCGGTGCGCCGAGCGTTGCCGTGACCACGCCGATGGGTAACTCAGCGGAGGCCAGCGCCAGGCGGGCAATAATATCCGCGCCAAGCAATACGCTGGCTCCCGCCAGCGCCGAAGCCGGCAGCAGCGCACGGTGGTCGTTCAGCCCCACCAGCCGCAGCAGGTGCGGAATCACCAGGCCCACAAAGCCTATTGCACCGGCAAGCGCCACGCTGACGCCAACCAGCCATCCCGTGGCCAACACCAGCAGATTACGCCAGTAAAACAGTGACAACCCAAGCTGGCGGGCTGACGTTTCCCCCAGCGCCAGTAAGTTAAGCACCCTGCTCGCTGTGGTGAGCGCCAGGATAACCGGCAGCAGCGCCAGCATCATCCAGCCATAGCGCCAGTCGATACCGCTGAAGCCGCCCATCATCCAGTACATGAGTTGGCGCAGATCGAGGCTGCTGCTGAAATAGACGGCCCACGTCATGATCGCGCTGCAAATAATCCCCAGCGCAACGCCAGTGAGCAGCAAACGCGTGACGGATAAATGACGCCGGGCAAAATGCAACAGAATCAGGGTAACGACCAGCGCACCGGCCATTGCCGAAAAGCTGAGACTCCATAGCGAACCGCTGCTCAACAGAACGCCCGCGACCAGGCCAATGCCGGCCCCGTTGGAAACGCCAAGCAGCCCGGGTTCGGCCAGTGGGTTGGTAAACAACGCCTGCATGACAACGCCGCTCAGAGCCAGCGCGCTCCCCACCAGGATAACCGCAAGGCTGCGCGGCAGGCGAAGCTGGCCGACAAAAAGCCTGCCGCTGTCGCTGAACCATTGTGTGGGGCTTATCCAGCGCTCACCCGCGCACAGGCTGAGGATAAATAACACCAGCAGCAGGCTGCCGAGACCCAAAAGCCAGGCTTTACTGCGGCGATCGCTGTGCAGAGCAAGTTGTTCAAGCTGGGACATAAGCAGAATTAGCCAGAATGACAGAGGATTGATTGTAAAAGGATTGCGAAAAAAAGAAATGAAAAAGGCCGCTTGCGCGGCCTTTTTGAAACACTGGGATCAGTCACTGTCTTTTGGTGTGGCGTTTTCAACGCGACTTTTAAGCTTCTGCCCTGGACGGAAGGTCACTACGCGACGCGCAGTAATGGGAATATCTTCTCCCGTTTTTGGGTTTCTGCCCGGACGTTGGTTTTTGTCACGCAGGTCAAAATTACCAAACCCCGACAGTTTAACCTGTTCTCCATTTTCCAACGCGCGGCGAACCTCTTCGAAAAACAACTCCACCAACTCTTTTGCGTCACGTTTGCTCAGCCCGAGTTTCTCAAACAGGTATTCTGACATCTCAGCTTTTGTAAGCGCCATAGGTTCAATCCCTCAAGGTTGCCTGGAATCGCTCTTTTAATGCCGCAACGCATTTGGCAACCGTCGCGGCAATCTCCTCTTCTTCGAGTGTCCGGCTGGTATCCTGCAAAATCAGGCTGATTGCGAGGCTCTTATAGCCCTCGGAAACACCCTTACCTCGGTACACGTCAAACAAGTTTACGCCAACTACCTGATTTACGCCAACTTTCTTACACTCTGCGATGATATCTGCTGCCGGCACATTTTCGGCCACAACAACGGCGATATCACGGCGGTTTGCCGGGAAGCGTGAAACCTCTTGCGCATCAGGCAGGACGCGGTCTGCGACCTTATTCCAAAGCAGTTCAAAGACTAAGGTACGACCGTTGAGATCCAGCTTACGTTCAAGCTCGGGATGAACCACTCCGATAAATCCGATTCGTTCATCCTGTAAATAAATTGCCGCACTTTGTCCAGGATGGAGCGCTGGATTCGCCTCTGCACGAAAGCTAATCGCATTCAACTTGCCGGTTAAATCCAGCAACGACTCTAAATCACCTTTCAAATCATAGAAGTCAACGGTCTGACGCGCCAGATCCCAGTGTTCTTCATAGCGGTTGCCACTCAGCACGCCTGCCAGCATCAGATCCTGACGAATACCGAGATCCGCCTGAGTATCAGGAACAAATCGCAGACCGCTCTCAAACAGACGCACGCGGCTCTGCTGACGGTTCTGGTTATAGACCACCGCGCTGAGTAAGCCAGTCCACAGTGACAAACGCATGGTGGACATGTCGCTGGAGATCGGGCTGGGCAGCAGCAGCGCCTCTTCACCCGGATGCAGCAACTGCTGTACTTTCGGGTCCACGAAGCTGTAGGTGATGGCTTCCTGGTAGCCTTTATCCACTAACAGCATTTTTGCACGCTTCAGCGACAGGTTAGCTTCACGGTGCTTTGTCATGACCAGACCGGCCTGAACCGGCACGTCCGGGATGTTGTTGTAACCATAAATGCGGGCGATCTCTTCTACCAGATCCTCTTCGATAGCCATATCGAAGCGCCAGGCGGGGGCGACCGCCTGCCATTCCCCAGGGGTTACGCTGACCTGACAACCCAGGCGCGTCAGAATATCCGTGACCTGATCATCGCTGACAACATGACCAATCAGCCGATCCAGCTTTTCACGACGCAGCGTGATCGTGGCCGGTTGCGGCAAGGCGTCCGCCGACGTCTGATCGATAACCGGGCCCGCTTCACCGCCGCAGATGCTCAGCAGCAGCTGAGTCGCGCGTTCCATCGCCTTGTGTTGCAGTGCAGAATCCACACCGCGCTCGTAGCGATGTGATGCATCGGTGTGCAAACCATGACGGCGCGCGCGGCCCGCAATCGCCAGCGGTTCGAACCAGGCACACTCCAGCAAAATATTTTGCGTTTCGCCGTTTACACCAGAATGTTCACCACCAAAAATGCCGCCCATCGCCAGGGCTTTCTGATGATCGGCAATCACCAGCGTATCGCTGCTGAGCTTCACCTCTGTGCCATCCAGTAGCGTGAGCGCCTCACCATCTTTCGCCATCCGCACGACGATACCGCCGTTAATGCGGTCCAGATCGAACGCGTGCATTGGCTGGCCCAGTTCGAGCAACACGTAGTTGGTGATATCAACGACCGGATCGATAGAGCGAATACCACAGCGACGCAGCTTCTCTTTCATCCACAGCGGCGTTGCTGCGCTAACGTTGATGCCTTTCACGACACGGCCCAGATAGCGTGGGCAGGCAGCGGTGGCTTCGACATTAATCGGTAACGTATCAGCAATCGTCGCCGCAACCGGCTCAATGACCGGCGCGTTAAGCGGCAGGCTGTTCAGCACCGCCACATCGCGGGCAATCCCGATAATGCCCAGGCAGTCTGCGCGGTTAGGCGTGACGCTGATTTCAATGGTGTTGTCGTCCAGCTGCAGGTAGTCACGGATATCCGTGCCAATCGGCGCATCGGCGGGCAGTTCGATAATGCCGCTGTGGTCGTCGGAAATCCCCAGCTCAGAGAACGAGCACAGCATGCCTTCGGACGGTTCGCCGCGCAGCTTAGCCGCTTTAATTTTAAAATCGCCCGGCAGCACGGCACCCACGGTGGCGACTGCGACTTTCAGGCCCTGACGGCAGTTTGGTGCGCCGCAGACGATGTCCAGCAGCCGATCGCCGCCGGTATTGATTTTGGTCACACGCAGTTTGTCGGCATTAGGGTGCTGACCGCATTCCACTACCTCACCGACCACGACGCCGTGAAACGCGCCCGCAACGGGCTCAACGCCGTCCACTTCCAGGCCGGCCATGGTGATTTGCTCAGATAAGGCCGCACTGTCAAGGGCTGGATTTACCCATTCGCGTAACCAGAGTTCACTGAATTTCATTGGATAACCTGCCCTTACTTAAATTGTTTGAGGAAACGTAAATCATTTTCGAAGAATGCGCGTAAATCGGTCACGCCGTAGCGCAGCATGGTCAGGCGCTCCATGCCCATGCCAAAGGCGAAGCCTGAATAGACTTCCGGATCGATACCGACATTGCGCAGAACATTGGGGTGCACCATGCCGCAGCCCAGCACTTCCAGCCACTTGCCGTTTTTACCCATTACATCCACTTCAGCGGACGGCTCGGTAAACGGGAAATAGGAAGGACGGAAGCGGATCTGCAAATCTTCCTCAAAGAAGTTGTTCAGGAAATCGTGCAGCGTGCCTTTCAGGTTGGTGAAGTTGATATTCTTATCGACGATCAGCCCTTCCATCTGGTGGAACATCGGCGTGTGCGTCTGATCGTAATCGTTACGGTACACGCGGCCCGGCGCAATAATGCGCAGAGGCGGCTGCTGGTTCTTCATGGTGCGAATTTGCACGCCTGAGGTTTGCGTACGCAGCAGGCGCGTGGCATCAAACCAGAAAGTATCATGATCGGCACGCGCCGGGTGATGGCCCGGAATATTGAGCGCATCGAAGTTATGATAATCGTCTTCAATTTCCGGACCGGTCACTACCGCAAAGCCCAGCTCGCCAAAGAACGTTTCAATACGATCGATGGTGCGGGTCACCGGATGCAGGCCGCCGTTTTCGATACGGCGTCCCGGCAGGGAAACGTCGATGGTTTCTGCCGCCAGACGGGCGTTAAGGACCGCAGACTCCATCTCCTCTTTACGCGCGTTCAGACGATCCGTTACCTGCTGTTTAGCCTCGTTAATCACCGCACCGGCCGCAGGACGCGCTTCCGCTGGCAATTCACGCAATGTGGTCATCTGTAATGTCAGATGCCCTTTCTTCCCCAGATATTCGACGCGCACCGCGTCAAGGGCGGCGATATCGGTCGCCCCGTCGATGGCCGCCGTGGCGTTCGCCACCAGTTCTGCTAGTTGGGACATGTTTTCCTCTTTTTCCAGTCAGGCTGGTTAGTACTTGTTGGGACCTGCCGGTCCAATATGCCAGCGCCAAAAACAAAAAAAGCCTCCACGTGGGAGGCTTTCAGCGCGATTTTTCGTTTCTTTTCTTATGCGCAAAAGCCCCTGATTGTCAGGCGCTAAAGTAAAAAAAGAAACGGAAAATAGCAGCATTCATGCTTGCGTTACCTTGTCATGATTTCCAACGGCACTATTGAAATGCGCAGCGGCGAAAAAGTCAATCTTTTGCTCAGGTTACAGGTAATAAAAAAGGGAGCAAGCTCCCTTTTTCAACTGACTTACGCCAGCGCTGATTTCGCTTTTTCTACCAGTGCAGTGAATGCCACTTTGTCGAATACGGCGATGTCGGCCAGGATTTTACGGTCAATTTCAATGGCTGCTTTTTTCAGACCATTGATGAAACGGCTGTAAGACATACCGTTCTGACGCGCTGCTGCGTTGATACGCGCGATCCACAGCTGACGGAACTGACGCTTACGTTGACGACGGTCGCGGTAAGCATACTGACCAGCTTTGATAACAGCCTGGAAGGCAACGCGGTAAACACGTGAACGTGCACCGTAGTAACCTTTAGCTTGTTTTAAGATTTTTTTGTGACGTGCGCGAGCAACTACACCACGTTTTACACGAGCCATTTAGCTCTCCTGTTTAATATTCTGAATTAATTAAAAAAATTTACTTATGCGTACGGCAGGCAGGCAATAACCAGACCCAGATCGCCTTTAGACACCATGCCTTTCGGACGCAGGTGACGTTTACGCTTAGTAGATTTCTTAGTCAGAATATGACGCAGGTTTGCGTGTTTACGCTTGAAGCCGCCAGAAGCGGTCTTCTTGAAGCGCTTAGCCGCGCCACGTACAGTTTTAATCTTTGGCATTTTAAAAAATATCCACTTCGCATTGTTGATAACATGACCCAGACAGGCGAACAACAAACCGCACAACGCAAGCGCTGCGCGGTCATTGCTACTTGAATGCCTACTGTTTCTTCTTAGGAGCGAGCACCATGATCATCTGGCGGCCTTCGATCTTCGAAGGGAAGGATTCGACAATGGCCAAATCCAGATCTTCACACAGGTCTTTACGGACGCGGTTAAGCACTTCCATACCGATCTGCTGGTGCGCCATCTCACGACCGCGGAAACGCAGCGTGATTTTGGCTTTATCGCCTTCTTCCAGAAAGCGAATCAGGTTGCGTAGTTTGACCTGATAGTCGCCATCATCGGTTCCAGGACGGAATTTGATTTCCTTAACCTGAATAACTTTTTGTTTCTTCTTCTGTTCCTTAGAAGATTTACTTTTTTCATAGAGGAACTTGCCGTAGTCCATGATGCGGCAAACCGGCGGTTCGGCGTTCGGGCTGATTTCAACTAAATCTACACCCGCTTCCTCAGCTTTTTCCAGAGCTTCGCGTAGACTTACAATACCAAGTTGCTCGCCTTCAACGCCTGTTAAGCGCACTTCTGTTGCGCGAATTTCACTGTTGATGCGATTCGGACGCGTAGGTTGTACTCGTTTTCCGCCTTTAATACTTTATTCCTCCAATTGGTGAAGATTGCGGCTGCGAATCTCTTGCTGCAGCTTCTCAACAAACACATCGACGTCCATCGACCCAAGGTCTTTACCACGGCGGGTGCGAACGGCCACTTTGCCAGCTTCCACCTCTTTATCACCACAGACCAACATATAAGGGACGCGACGTAATGTGTGCTCGCGGATTTTAAAGCCTATCTTCTCGTTTCTCAAGTCCGCTTTCACACGAATGCCAGCATTCTGCAATTTACGTGTCAAAGTCTCAACATATTCTGCCTGACCGTCGGTAATATTCATTACCACAGCCTGCATCGGCGCCAGCCAGCTTGGGAAGAAACCGGCGAACTCCTCGGTCAAAATACCGATGAAGCGCTCCATCGAACCCAGAATCGCACGGTGAATCATTACCGGCGTCTGACGATCGTTGTTTTCACCCACGTAGGTGGCATCCAGACGCTTAGGCAGGGAAAAGTCTAGCTGAACCGTTCCACACTGCCAGGCGCGGTCAAGGCAATCGTATAGTGTAAATTCAATTTTAGGGCCGTAGAACGCGCCCTCACCCGGCTGGTACTCAAACTCAATGTTGTTTTCATTGAGCGCCGCAGCCAGATCTTCTTCTGCACGATCCCAGGTTTCGTCAGAACCAATACGCTTTTCAGGACGGGTGGACAGTTTCACCACAATCTTTTCAAAGCCAAAGGTGCTGTACATGTCATAAACCATGCGGATACAGCTGTTCACTTCGGTACGCAGCTGATCTTCCGTACAGAAAATATGCGCATCATCCTGGGTAAAGCCCCGCACACGCATCAGGCCATGCAAAGCACCTGAAGGTTCATTACGGTGGCAGCTACCGAACTCAGCCATACGCAGCGGCAAATCGCGATACGATTTCAGCCCCTGGTTAAAAATTTGGACGTGCCCTGGGCAGTTCATCGGTTTGATGCAGTACTCACGGTTCTCAGAAGAGGTCGTGAACATCGCATCCTTATAGTTTTCCCAGTGGCCGGTCTTTTCCCACAGCACCCGATCCATCATGAACGGGCCTTTAACTTCCTGATACTGGTACTCTTTTAGCTTACTGCGGACGAACACTTCCAGCTCACGGAAAATTGTCCAGCCGTCATTATGCCAGAAAACCATGCCCGGCGCTTCTTCCTGCATATGATAGAGGTCGAGTTGCTTACCAATTTTACGGTGGTCGCGCTTCGCCGCCTCTTCCAGACGCTGTAAATAAGCCGCCAGCTGTTTCTTATCTGCCCATGCTGTACCGTAAATGCGCTGCAGCATTTTGTTGTCGCTGTCGCCGCGCCAGTATGCGCCGGAGATTTTCTGCAGTTTAAAATGGTGACAGAAACGCATGTTCGGTACGTGCGGACCGCGGCACATATCGACATATTCTTCATGATGATACAGCCCGGGGCGATCGTCATGACTGATGTTTTCATCCAGGATGGTGGTCTTGTAGACTTCACCTCGCGCCGCGAAGACATCGCGCGCTTCCTGCCAGCTGACTTTTTTCTTCACGACATCGTAGTTGGTCTCGGCCAACTGATGCATGCGTTTTTCCAGCAGCTCAATGTCTTCCTGGGTCAGGGTACGATCGATATCGACATCATAATAGAAGCCGTTGTCGATCACCGGACCGATCGCCATTTTGGTATCTGGCCACAGCTGCTTAATCGCATGGCCTAACAGATGCGCGCAGGAGTGGCGGATGATCTCCAGACCCGCTTCGTCTTTGGCAGTGATAATGGCAACAGACGCGTCGTCGGTGATGGGATCGACCGCATCAACCAGTTCACCGTTAACTCGTCCGGCGATGCAGGCTTTTGCCAGACCGGGACCAATATCAAGCGCGATATCCATGACGCTGACAGGGCGGTCGTATGAGCGCTGACTGCCATCAGGAAGCGTAATTACAGGCATAGAATGTCCTTAGTTGCAGTGGTAAGCCACACGAAAGCTTACATACAAAATTGAGTAGTGTTATTGACCTGGCGTTATGTCAGACCCACATTGTCGGAATGTCGCCAGGAGTGTAATGCGGGACGGATAATAGCAGTTTTCAGGCGCGAGCAAAACCCATGCGTTTGTCGCTAAGCCTCAGAGAGATCGAAAAAAAGCGGCCAGGCACTGTGCCAGACCGCGCTTTTTCAGACATCCTGACGCCTGTTACATCGCGTAGGTCAGCATGACGGAAGTTCGGGTATCGGTACGGTCTGGTGCAGAAGCCGGTGGGTTGTTGTTCCAGGTCACGTTGTAGGCCAGCTTGAGGGCAAAGTGATCGTTAATAGCAACCTGTAAACCCGTTTCTGAGTTCACCGTGGTGTCTTCTCCCAGCGAGCTCAGTACGGAAACACCCTGAATGAACTTAGTGGTGTCGGTAAGTTGCCACTGATAGCTCACAGCGCCGTAAGCCAGCCCCTGCGTTTTATGATCGCCGTCGCGGTAATCGTCGTAACGCACACCCGGACCGAATTCAGCACGCAGTGAATGCACCGGGCCGTTCAGAATCTGGCGACCATAACCGGCGGTCAGCACATCACGAGAATCATAGCCGTTATAACGATCGCTCAACCAACTTGCCTGACCAAACAGGTAGTCGTAGGCGCTCATGTTGTAACGCGAACGGGCACCCAGGTTGTAGGTTTCCGAAGAACGCTCATCGTTGGCAGAGGTGTTTGCGGCGTTACCCCACAAGCTGTAGGCCATTGATTCTGTGTACCAGGTCATATTGGTTTGCGCGGTCAATGATGAACTGGTGGTGTTACCGGTTTGTGCCAGGTAACCCGCAGAAGCAGAACCTTCAAAAGGCTTTTTCGCCGTTGAAGGGTCATCCATTGCGGTAAAGACAGCATTATCGGCCAGCGCCTGGTGACAAAACGCTCCGGCAGAGAGCAAAAGAACAGCAGACAGCTTGTTAAAGGCTTTCATTAAATGTGATCCGTGCAGCAGTTTTAAAAACGAAGATTCTGAAGGGTTTCCCAATGCGATCAATGCAATTTACGGTAACTTTTGTAAAAAAACATGAATTCGCTCAGAACGGCATACTTTAGCGTAACGCCGCGTATTCACTAGGCGTTAACCTGATTTCGGCGCGCATTATAGAGCCATTTTTGGCAAATGGCATCTTTTCATTTACAAGATTTACACAGGATTTTGCCTGGAATATCAGCGAAATTTGCACACAGATTGATCTGATTTTACGCCTCATCTCCTTCATTATTCGCCTGTTTTTTCACCCTGTACTACGCTGTGTATTATTTGAGCATACCGAGGTGCAGAATGAGCAACGGGAATTTACACCGCTATGTCGTCACGTTTCATTACCGGGAAACCGGTCTCAGTGAGGTGCTGACGTTAACCGGGGCAATGACCTCCGGCGGCTTTTCTACCACGCTAATGGATGACAAGGGAAACCCGCATGAGCTTGGCACCAACAGTTTTGGCATTGTGACTACGCTTACGCAGGAGGATTTAAAACAGCAGGTTATTGCCGCGGGCGAAAGCGCGCTGGGACAAACGCCCGACGTGACGCTCACCACGCTTGACGATTTTCTGCGCGACGCAGCACGTTCAACAGAGTAGTCTGTGCGCAGGCGCAGACTTTGCGCAGTGCTAACGCGTTACAATCGAATTCAGGCAGCGAATAAAGAGGATAACCCGATGTGGTCAGCCATTAGTCGTCTGTTAAGCGAGCAATTTGGTGACGCCGATATTACCCAACGCCACGAGCTCCCCGGTGGCGATGTGCATCCCGCCTGGCTGATTCGCTATGGTGAGCAGGATGTCTTTGTCAAATGCAACAGCCGCGATAAGGTTTCGCTGTTCAGTTGGGAAGCCGATCAACTCGCCCTGCTGCGCCGTACGCAGACCGTCCGGGTCCCTGAGGTCTACGGGGTGGGCAGCGATCGCGACTACAGCTTTCTGCTGCTGGAATACATCAAGCCTCAGCCTCTCGATGCGCACAGCGCACTGCAGCTGGGCCAGCAATTGGCACATCTGCATCAGTGGAGCGAACAACCGCAGTTTGGTCTTGATTTCGATAACAACCTGACCACCACACCTCAGCCAAACAGTTGGCTACGGCGCTGGTCAGTCTTTTTTGCAGAGCAGCGTATCGGCTGGCAGCTGCAAATTGCCGCCGAGAAAGGCATTCTCTACGGCAATGCCGAGCTGATTGTCGACTGTGTGCAGCGCACCCTGGCCTCCCATCACCCGCAACCTTCCCTGCTGCATGGCGATCTGTGGCCCGCCAACTGCGCAGCCAGCCTGAACGGGCCATGGATTTTTGATCCGGCCTGTTACTGGGGCGACAGAGAATGTGATCTGGCGATGCTGAGCTGGTTTAACGATCTGCCCAGAGAAATCTTCGACGGCTATAATCAGGTTTGGCCACTGCCGGATGGCTTCTCACAGCGCCAGCCGGTTTATCAGCTTTATTATCTGCTAAACCGGGCCAACGTGTTCGGCGGCAACTGGCTGGGGGCCGCGCAGTTTGCCGTAGGTCAGTTACTGGACGACGACGCGCTGGCGGCCGGCCAGGCTAAACCGGCCTGACCGGTTAGAGAAAACCGAGTAACGAAAGCAGAAAATATCCGGCGATAACAATCACGATGGGCAAAATATAGAGCGGGAAAATCTGCAGAAAAATGGTGTGACGAGGAATGCGCACCTTCTCTTCCACCTGCTGACGCGTGCGCCCTTCGCTGCCTTTCGCCTGTTCGAGGATCATCTGGTCTTCAATGCCTTCGCGGACATGGCGAACCTGCCTCCCCATACGCGCACCTGACGCTTCCAGGGCCAGCCCGATGAAGATCAGAATATAGATTAGCCAGAACCCCAGGTTCATCTGGCCGTTAAACTCCGGCACGGGCGAGTTGTGCCAGAAAACGTTCAAAAACGGCGTGTTAAAACGAATCATATCGACCATGACATGAATAAAATCGAGCATCACGGCATCAATGCCGGGTTTCTTTTCACTGTGTTTAAAGAGAAAACTCAGCAGTGAGATGATCGTGGAGAGCAACGCCAGTAAAAAAACTATCCAGCCGACAACGCGTTTAAGGATGGCAATACGGCCAGCCTGTTGATAGGTCATGATATCTCCTGAACCCAAAATCCTGTTAGCCTTCAGTCTAACCTGCCCTTAGGGAATTTTCCCAAAAAAAAGAGCAGGCTGCGCCCGGCAAGGCTCTCGTTAACCCCCCGCCTGCGTTCGTGGTAAGGTAGCGGGATTATTTACAGGGGAGCGCCTTATGTCTTACCACCGCCCGGTTTACGCTGCTTTATTTGATATGGATGGATTACTGATTGATTCGGAACCGCTCTGGGATCGGGCCGAAATGGATATCTTTTCCACCCTGGACGTTGATTTAACGCGCCGTCATACGCTGCCCGATACGCTCGGGCTTCGCATCGATCAAACCGTGCGCATGTGGTATGAAACGCTGCCCTGGACCGGTCCGTCGCAGCAGGAGATTACCCAGCGCATTATTACCCGCGTGATGGAACTGATTGCGACAGAACGCCCTCTGCTGCCCGGTGTTGAATCGGCCCTGAGGTTATGTAAGCAGCAGGGGCTGAAAACCGGCCTGGTCTCGGCCTCGCCGCTGTTTATGCTGGAAGCCGTGCTGGAGATGTTCAACCTGCGGCCCTGGTTTGACGTGCTGTCTTCGGCGGAGAACCTGCCTTACAGCAAGCCGCACCCTCAGGTGTACGTTAATGCGGCGGAGGCGCTGGGCATCGATCCGTTAAACTGCGTCGCGCTGGAAGACTCCGTTAACGGAATGGTGGCGAGCAAAGCGGCACGGATGCGCGCCATCGTCGTGCCGGCTGCCGTCCATCAGGAAGATGCTCGTTGGGCACTGGCCGATGTTAAACTCGGCAATCTGACACAGCTGATGCCCGCCCACTTACTGGGGTAATCGTGCCTGTGTTGTAACCTGTTGCACAGGCTTAAAAAATTAACGCTTCGTTACAGCGTCACAGGTTCTCATTTACTGGATAAATCCCTATACTGGATGCATCGACAGTTTTTGCAGCCAGGTTTTATCATGACGGCCGAGGGCCATATCTTTTTTGCGGTTGCCAGCGCTATTTTTGCCAAACGGGCCGAACTCACGCCGGTGATGGCGCACGCAGACTGGTGGCATTTGATCCCGGCCACGTTACTGACCTGCCTGCTTCCCGATATCGATCATCCCAAATCTCTGTTAGGACAGCGGCTTCGCTGGCTGTCCCACCCTATTGCGCGGGCCTTTGGTCACCGGGGATTTACCCACAGCCTGCTTGCGGTGGCGGCCAGCCTGTGGCTGTTTCAGATTAACGTCCCGAAAAGCTGGCCCCTCCCGGCCGATGTATTGCAGGGCATGACGCTCGGTTATCTGAGCCATATTGTGGCGGATATGCTCACTCCCGCTGGCGTTCCACTACTCTGGCCCTGCCGCTGGCGTTTTCGCCTGCCGGTACTGAATAGCCAGAAAGGCAATCAACTGGAGCGAGCGCTCTGTTTATGCCTGATCGGTTACGCTCTGTGGTTCCCGGTAGGGATGCCTTCATTTGGCGAAAATGGCTGGCCCGCCCAGGTATTCGACACCTTACAAAATGGCGTTAGCCGTCTCATTTCTGCGCAATCTGAGCGTTAATTGCCCGGGAAAAGGGTAAGGTTATAAGCTATTCCATTTGGATATAAGATCGCGCGATTTCTAACTGTTACCATTTCTGGATACGTATCTTTACGATCAAACCTCTGCTGCTCTCCTGACCAGGGAATGCTGCATTACATCGGAGTTGCTATGGATATTCCTCTTACGCTTAACGTCGTGGCATTTGTGCTGCTACTGCTTTTGCTGTCGCGCCTTGGCCGGGCAAACTGGAGCCTGTCGAAAAAGGTTCTGACTGGCCTGGTGCTGGGTGTAGTGTTTGGCCTCGCGCTTCAGCTGATTTATGGCGGCAACAGCGATATCGTTAAAGCCTCTATCGGCTGGTTTAACATCGTGGGTAACGGTTATGTTCAGCTGTTACAGATGATTGTGATGCCGCTGGTGTTCGTGTCGATTCTCAGCGCCGTGGCCCGCCTGCACAATGCCTCCTCACTGGGAAAAATCAGTTTTCTGACCATCGGCGTACTGCTGTTTACAACGGCAATTTCTGCCCTGATCGGCGTTTTTGTCACCGGCCTGTTTCACCTTAACGCGACCGGTCTGGTACAGGGCGCCCAGGAAACGGCTCGCCTGAGCGCGATTCAGAGCAACTACGTTGGTAAAGTCGCTGATTTGACAGTGCCTCAGTTAATCCTGTCATTCATTCCTAAAAACCCGTTTGCCGACTTAACCGGTGCCAGCCCGACGTCCATCATCAGCGTGGTCATCTTCGCCGCGTTCCTGGGTGTGGCTGCCCTGCAGTTGCACAAGGATGATGAGGTAAAAGGCCAGCGGGTACTGACCGCCATTGATACGCTGCAGTCGTGGGTGATGAAGCTGGTTCGCCTGATTATGAAGCTGACACCTTATGGTGTGCTGGCGCTGATGACCAAAGTCGTTGCCGGCTCCAACGTGCAGGACATCATCAAGCTGGGCAGCTTTGTTGTGGCATCCTATTTGGGCCTGACCCTTATGTTTGTGGTTCATGCGCTGCTCCTGTCGGTCAACGGCATCAATCCTATGCGCTTCTTCCGCAAAGTGTGGCCGGTATTGACCTTTGCCTTTACCAGCCGCTCCAGCGCCGCCAGCATTCCACTGAACGTGGAGGCGCAAACCCGCCGCCTTGGCGTACCTGAATCGATTGCCAGCTTCTCGGCCTCATTTGGTGCCACCATTGGACAGAACGGCTGTGCCGGTCTTTATCCGACGATGCTGGCAGTGATGGTCGCCCCGACGGTCGGCATCAATCCTTTTGATCCGCTGTGGATTGCCACGCTGGTCGGCATTGTGACATTGAGTTCAGCAGGCGTAGCCGGTGTCGGCGGCGGAGCGACCTTTGCCGCGCTGATCGTCCTGCCTGCGATGGGGCTGCCGGTCACGCTGGTCGCGCTGCTGATTTCCATTGAGCCTCTGATTGACATGGGACGAACCGCGTTAAACGTCAATGGCTCAATGACCGCAGGATCGCTTACCAGTCGCTGGCTGGGCCTGACCGATAAACGCGTTTTAGAGCGCAGCGAACACAGTGAATTAGAGCACAGCTAATCACGCCAGACCTGGCGTCCACCGCCAGGTCTTTCTCTCTGTTTTTGTCTTATCTTCTCCTTATTTCTTCATCATCATCCTGTTCCCGTTAAGAAAACGTTAAGCGTGGTAAACGGGCAATAATGCACAGCATTTCCCCTTGTCTTTACGCAGCAAAAAGAGAATTCTGCAGGTAATAACTGCAGGAGAATGCTCATGAAAACGGTTATCGCCTCATTACTGGCGCTAGCAATTGTCGCGCCCACTCACGCGTTTGCTCGTCCCGGCGACTGGGGCCCGGGTCCACACTGGCGACCCGGCCCAGGTTGGCATGGTCCGGCACCGCGCTGGCACGGCCCCGATCACTTCCATGTTCTGCCGCTGGCCGCAACGGCGGTATTGATTGGCGGATTAACGTATTACCTGCTTAACGGCAGTTATTATCAGCGTCACGGAGAAGAGTACGTGGTGGTTGAGCCGCCTGTGCAAACCTACGAAACGGGCATGAGAGTGCTGGATTTTAACGGCAGGCGCTTTTATGTGCAGGACGGGCACTACTATCAGCGGGAAATTAACGGCAGCTACATTGAAGTGCCCCGACCGGCAGGATTGTAGCTATAAAAAAAACGGCTCACCCAATGGCGAGCCGTTTCTTATTTAAAGCGGCTAATTACTGCTTAACCTGCGGGTCTGTGTCGTATTCAGCACAGCTCTGGAAGCCGTAGTTCATCACGCGGCCTACATCGTTGTAGCTGACGAAATAGGTTTGGGCTTTACCGTCACGCTCGCCGATAACGTAGGTCTGGCAGGTACCACGTGCATGCACCATGGTGATTTCAGTGGAAGCTGGGCCAGCAATCTGGCGTACCTGCTCGCGGGTCATGCCTTTTTTGACGTCCTTAACCACCGGCTTAGTCACGTAGCTTTCGGCACGATCGTAAGTCGTACAACCAGAGAGCGCAGCCAGCGTCAGCGCCGCAGCGATACATCCCATCACTTTATTCATCTTGTTGTTCCTCGTTTTTTGTCCATGTGCTGAAAAGCCTGGAACATAAAACGGTTTTTTTCAAGTTAATGACAGACTTAAACTCAACTCGCTCAGGATGCTTTGATAACATGCCCCGAGATGACCTTTGCGCAGCCGCCAATAAGTGAGACAGCACGCTTGCCGGGCCTGCCCTGGCAACAACCCTTAAAAGTGACAATGTCACATTTTTTACTTACAGAGGATACATGAAGCTTTCATCACCAAACCGCCTGGTTTATGCCATTACACTGGGATTGCTTGCCGCGCTGGGGCCGTTGTGCATTGACCTGTACCTGCCCGCGCTGCCCCAGTTGGCAACGGATCTTCAGACATCGACCTCAACGGCACAGCTCAGCCTGACGGCCGGGCTGCTCGGTCTGGGAGCCGGGCAGCTGTTTTTCGGGCCGATGAGCGATAAATTTGGCCGCCTGCGCCCACTGACGTTGTCCCTGGTGCTGCTGTTTATTGCCTCGGTGGGCTGCGCGCTGGCGCAGGACATTAACCAGTTGCTACTGGCTCGCCTGTTTCAGGGACTGGCAGGCGCAGGCGGTGCGGTGCTCTCACGGGCAATTGCTCGTGACATGTACAGTGGTCATGAACTTACCCGCTTTTTTGCCCTGTTAATGCTGGTAAACGGCCTGGCACCTGTCGCTGCACCTGTACTGGGCGGCGCACTCATGACCTTTCTGAACTGGCGCGGTATCTTTGTGGTGCTGGGCTGTATCGCGGTTTTACTTATCCTGCTGGCGCGCGGAAAGCTGCATGAAAGTCTGCCCGCAGGGCGACGCAGTCAGGGATCGGTCTTTTCTGCCTATGCGGCGCTGGGCCAGGTTATTACCCATCGCCCTTTTATGGGATTTTGTCTGACGCAGGGGCTGATGATGTCGGGCATGTTTGCCTATATTGGCGCCTCGCCGTTTGTTCTGCAGGAACGTTATGGCCTGTCACCGCAGGCGTTCAGCCTTTGCTTTGCCGCAAACGGTTTCGGGCTAATCATCGCCTCTCAGACCAGCGCCCGGCTCTGTCCGCTGTGGGGGGAGTTTCGGGTGCTAAAAGGCGGGCTGACGTTGGCAGGCGTGGCATCCAGCCTGTTGCTGATCGCGGGAATAAGTCATGCTCCCCTGCCGCTGTTACTGCTGGCCCTGTTCTTTACCGTTGCCAGTAACGGCGTGATTTCCACGACGGCGGCCTCACTGGCGATGCAAAGCCAGGGGCAGCGCGCCGGTAGCGCTTCAGCCGTGATTGGCGTGACGATGTTTACCCTGGGGGCCATTGCCATACCGGTGACGGGCATCGGAGGAACATCAGTAATCAGTATGACGCTGACCGTTTTTGGCTGCTACATGCTGGCTATAATGACGTTTATGGCTTTGGCGAAAAAACCGGCATCTGGTGCAAAAACCCTGTGATTCCGCCTGCCCTGATAAAAACAGCTGTCGCTTTGGCTTGTTGTTTACAGGGATGCGCGTTAGCGTTAAAACAGGCGTTGTATTGTGCCAATGAGCGACAGACTTGAGGAGATGTTGATGTCACTGCAGCAGGAAATCATTACCGCACTCGGCGTTAAGCCGACTATCGATCCACAACAGGAAATCCGCACTAGCGTTGATTTCCTAAAAGCGTACTTAACCCGTCACAGCGGCGTTAAGACGTTGGTACTCGGTATCAGCGGCGGACAGGATTCAACCCTGACCGGCAAACTGGCCCAAATGGCAATAACGGAACTTCGGCAAGAAACGGGCGATAAGGACTATACCTTTATCGCGGTGCGCCTGCCTTATGGCGTGCAGGCCGATGAGCAGGACTGTCAGGATGCACTGGCCTTTATCCAGCCGGATCGCTCGCTGGTGGTCAACATTAAAGAAGCGGTGCTGGCCAGCGAGCGGGCGCTGAAAGACGCGGGCATCGTCCTGTCCGATTTTTTCCGCGGTAATGAAAAAGCCCGCGAACGTATGAAAGCGCAGTACAGCATTGCCGGCATGACCAAAGGTGTGGTGGTCGGTACCGACCACGGCGCAGAAGCCGTTACCGGTTTCTTCACCAAATATGGCGACGGCGGGAGTGACATCAACCCAATCTTCCGCCTGAATAAACGTCAGGGAAAACAGTTGCTGAAAACTCTGGGCTGTCCCGAGCATCTCTATCTGAAAAAACCCACCGCCGACCTTGAAGACGATCGTCCTGGCCTGCAGGATGAAGTCGCGCTGGGTGTGACATACGACATGATCGATGACTATCTGGAAGGCAAAACCATTGCGCCGGAAAGCGCGAAGATCATTGAAGGCTGGTACCTGAAAACCGAGCACAAGCGTCGTCCGCCTGTGACCGTTTTCGACGATTTCTGGAAATAATCCCCCTCGTCTTTATCCGTTAACATCGCGCCCGGTCAGCTCAGTAGCCGGGCGCTGCCATGTAATAGGTTCCCGATTAAAAACGCTGCCAGTCAGCGTCACCCGCCGCTGCCATCGCGTTGCGGGCAGGAAGTGGCACGCGGTCTGCACGTCCGACCCTGCTGCTTTGGATCGGTGCCTGGCGCTGCGTTTTGGCGAGCGTGAAGGTAGCAACCAGCTGGTTGAGGGTTGAGGCCTGATCCATTAATGAACGGGATGCAGAAGACGCTTCTTCAACCAGAGAGGCATTTTGCTGCGTCACATCATCCATCTGGTTTACGGCCAGGTGCACCTGATTAATCCCTTGAGACTGTTCGTTTGCAGCAACCGAAATCTCATCGACTAAATCGGTCACCTGACGGACCGCGTCTGTCATGCGCGTAATATTGTTACCCACGCCTTCTGCCTGATTCGAGCCGGCTTCCACATGGAGCATAGAAGCTTCAATAAGCGCTTTGATCTCCCTGGCAGAAGAAGACGATCGCTGAGCCAGATTGCGCACTTCCCCTGCCACCACGGCAAAACCACGCCCCTGTTCGCCTGCCCGCGCCGCTTCAACCGCCGCGTTAAGCGCCAGGATATTGGTCTGGAATGCAATACCTTCAATCAACGCGATAATATCGGTAATTTTTGTCGAGCTCGTCCGGATATCGCCCATGGTCATCAGCATCGCCTTCACGCGTGACGCACTGTCTTCAGAGATATCACGCGCGTTTTGGGCAAGCTGGCTGGCAAGTCGTGTATTTTCTGCCGTCTGACGCACTGTTTCACTCAACTCAGACATGCTGGCAGCCGTCTGTTCCAGGGAGGCAGCCTGCTCTTCCGTACGGGAGGAGAGATCTTCGTTGCCCGCAGAAATTTGTGCGGAAGCCGTGCTGACCGACTGCGCCGCGCTTTCTACTGCGCTGAGGGACAGGGCAACGTTTTCCACCAAATGGTTAAATGCCTTTGCCGTCAGGCCGATTTCATCTCTGCGAGCGTCATCTGCACGTAATGTCAGATCCAGATTTTCGCTCGCGGCTTCCATTGTGTGGCGCATCGCGTTGAGCTGACGACGAATAGCAAAAATGGTTTTAAGCGTAAAAAAGCCCAAAAGCAGTATGGCTGAAGCTGAGCCGGCAATCAGAATGAGTAAAGTATGACGATAGGTGCTGTCATTTTCTTTACGGAGTTGATTACCAATATCCACATTCAGTTGCAGCTGTTTCTGATAATCGATAATCAGCTGTCGGGTTACCGCACCGATACCGCTATTACCCTGCAGCATCGACAAAGAAACCGCATCGTTCTGTGCGCGTGAGGCGGTGAGAAAAGCAGGCAGATCCGCCTCAATTTTTTTAATGGTGACAAATGCCTTTTCGGTCATCTGTCGATCTTCCTCACTGGAAATATCGTTCTTAAGGTAATTCTGGTTGAGCAGCGAAATATGGTTTAAGACACCGTTGATTTCTTTCTCAATCTGCATCTGCTTAGCGGGATCGGTCATGCTCTGATGATGGTAGAGCGCGATGATAATGGCGTTGCTGCCGTCAACCATTTTGGCGATATCAGTAATAGAAGGAAGTGTATTTTCCTGCACATACTGGAAACGGTATTGAAAACCGTCCGCCACAGAAACCGCCACGATAACCATGGTTATCAGCGCCATGCAGAGAAGAGAAAAGGTCAGTAAAAGCCGCTGTGTTATAGTCATATTTTTCACCTGGTTGTAATTAAAACAGTTAATTCGTCTAAAAATTTCAGACGCAGACCTTAACTATCGACATAAAAACGTGATAACAGCGCCCAAAACAGGCATTGTTTATTAAGCATT
Source organism: Pantoea sp. B623 (assembly GCF_024814475.1). Taxonomy (NCBI): domain Bacteria; kingdom Pseudomonadati; phylum Pseudomonadota; class Gammaproteobacteria; order Enterobacterales; family Erwiniaceae; genus Pantoea; species Pantoea sp. B623. The sequence goes on from NZ_JANUXM010000004.1 coordinate 466,086, forward strand.
TAACGTGGATGAATTATTTGAAAAACAATAAGTTATTATTATGATGACGTATAAAAAAACACATCGTTACGCACTGTAATAAACCCTTAACCAATTCTTAACGCTCCACCCTGTTTTGGCGCTCGCGGACGGAAATCTATGAAACCTAATCCTGTGGTCATTCCCCTTTGCCTGCGCGGGATTGATGCGCTTGCGAGGCTCGTCAATAGAGGGAAAGCCACAAGGGTTGGATTGCGATCGGCAAAAGGCGTTATGCAACCTGTTAATCAGGCCATTCATGAAGGGCGTTGAGGGAAAAACGTTGCTCCGCACAGGGCCTGTTACAGGTTCCCGTGGGGGAATACCTGATGGACAGGCTACATGCTTACCGTTAGCATACTTCGCGCCCGCTGCCCGCTGGCGGCTCCTTTAGATAGACGTTGAGTTTTATGCCTGCTAACTTATCACGCGCAACCTTAATCGGTTTGAGTGCGATTCTGCTCTGGAGCACCACCCTTGGCCTGTTGCGCAGCGTCAGTGAGGCGTTTGGCCCGACCGGCGGCGCCGCGCTGATTTATTCCACGACAGCGATTTTACTGTGCCTCACGCGCGGCATCCCCCATCCGCGCTCCCTGCCAGGGCGCTATCTGCTTGTGGGCGGCACCCTGTTTGTCGGCTATGAAATTTGCCTGGCGCTGGCGATTGGTCTCGCCAGCAACCGTCAACAGTCGCTGGAACTGGGGATGATCAACTATCTCTGGCCATGTCTGACCATCCTGCTGGCCATTCCGCTTAATCAACAGCGTTTTCGCCTGTGGCTGTGGCCCGGACTGCTGCTTTCCCTGTGCGGAATCATCTGGGTGATGAAGGGCGCCAACGAAGATGTACTGGGCCAGATGACGCAGAATATGGCCCGCAATCCCACAGCCTACCTGCTGGCGTTTATTGCGGCATTAACGTGGGCACTCTACAACAACATCACGCGCCGCTTTGCACGTGGCAGCAACGGCGTCACCCTGTTTTTTGTGGTGACGGCTCTGGCGCTGTGGCTCAAATTCGCGTTGTTCACCCCTCAGGAAACCATGCAGTTTAGCCTGACGGCTGCTGCAGAAGTGCTGTTTATGGGCGCATCGACGGCGCTTGCCTATTCGGCCTGGAACTATGGTATCCAGCATGGCAACCTGACGCTGCTGGCGACCGCATCCTACTTCACGCCGGTGCTCTCGGCGCTGCTGGCCTCGCTGTGGCTTGACCTGGTGCCGGCGGTGAGTTTCTGGCAGGGCGTCGCCCTGATTACCGCCGGGTCGCTACTTTGCTGGCTGGCGACCCGACGTTTATAAATCTCAGACTGGCGAACGTTTAACCTGCCTGTTACACTGTATGGACAACCAGTACAGGAGTCCGTTTTGGTAAGACGTGCAGCGACCCATCGCCTCGAATTTGACGCGGCAACCATTTATGAATACCCGGACCATTTGCGTGAATGGCTGGAAGGCCTGCCCAATCAGCCCGGCGTTTATACCTTTCATGGCGACAGCGAGACCTTGCCGTTGTACATCGGCAAAAGTGTGAATCTGCGTTCGCGTGTGATGTCCCATTTTCGTACGCCAGACGAAGCAAAGATGTTGCGACAGTCGCGGCGCGTCAGTTGGATCCCTACGGCGGGCGATCTCGGTGCGCTGTTGCTGGAAGCGCAGATGATCAAAACGCAGCAGCCCCTGTTTAATAAACGTCTGCGCAAAAACCGCCAGCTCTGTTCGCTGCGCATTACTCCAGAGGGTAAACCGGACGTCGTCTATGCCCGTGACGTCGATTTTAGTCAGTCACCGAATCTGTTTGGGCTTTACCGCAGTCGTTTTGCCGCGCTGGAACGCCTGAAACAGCTCGCCGATGAATATCAGCTCTGCCACGGTTTACTCGGTCTGGAAGCGGTGAGTGCCAGCCGGGGCTGTTTCCGCTCTGCCCTGCGCCGTTGTGCCGGGGCCTGCTGTGGCAAGGAGCCCGTCAGCGATCATCAGGACAGGCTGCTGTCTGCGCTGGAGAGCGTGCGGGTATTCTGCTGGCCGTGGCAGGGTGCCGTGGCGCTGGTGGAGGAAGGCAAACACATGACGCAGATCCACGTTATCGATCACTGGTTTTATCTGGGCTCGGTAAACACGATCGAAGAGGCAAAAGCCCTTAAACGTGGCAAAGGTGGATTCGATCATGACGGCTACAAAATTCTCTGCAGCCCGGTGCTGTCTGGCAACTACCCTGTTATTCCCCTCTAACATAAAAAAACCGCCGACACTGCCCACATCACATGGACAAGGCCGGCGGTCTTCAACCGTGTTTACTGATTAACGTGCAGCTTATTGCGCGGGTGCAGGTGCGGGTGCCATCTTGCCGTGCATCGGACGTTTTTCAGTCAGGTGCTTTTCAAAATTGGCGTTGTACTGTTTTTTCTGCTCCGGCGTCAGCACGTTATACAGCTTATTCTGCGTTTCCATCATGGCAACCGCGTTTGCTTTCGCGTTGGCCGTCATTTTGTCTGCCTGGGCTTCAGCCTGGGCTTTATCAAAGCTGTCAGAGGCGATGATGGCATGGGTTGCACGACGCTCATCCAGTGACGGACGCTGCATTTCACCACGGCGCTCTTTCATAATTTCATGCATTTTGGTTTTTTGATCGGCGGTCAGATTCAGACCGCCGAACATCATATCCATACCGTGCCGCATTGGTTTATGCATCGGCTTTTCCGTGCCTGCCGGTGGTGGTGTCAGATTATCTGCCTCAGCATGAACAACCGATGCCGCGCCAAATGCCAGAGTAGAAGCCAGTAACAGAGAAGTTAATTTACGCATCACAGTGTCCTTTTTATTCACTTGTTCAGTTTCGTAACGACAGCACTCTGTCGCGTCTTCGGAAACAAGCATACGACGCTGAACGTCAATTACTGCGAGCGAGAGTAAAAGCGTGAAAGCGCAAAAGCCACAATTCAGGCAATCATGGAGGGATTAAGAAGAAAGAGGAGAGGAATTGAAAAAGAGTATGAATAATCAGGCGATTTCGGATAAATCGTGGAGAATTGTAATGCCTTTAGCAGTAAAGCGGAAGGTGTCTTCCGCCTTTTTGTTTGAATAAGGTCAGAGAGGCAATGCCTGGGTTTGTTCGCTTTCTTCAATCAACATCAGGCCCGCCCGCAGCCCCAGCGCAACACGCGGGTTAGGAAACAATACATACTCCCGCGCCTGCTGCACGAAGTAGCGTTTTTCCCCGTCTTCAGCCAGTAAGGCCCCCTGCGGGAAGGCGGTGAAGTTTTTGGTGTCATCACTCATATGAAGCTGAAAGTTCTCGCTGTGGCGGGTGATCTGCTGGCTTACCCGATAGCGGCGCGGAACGGATTGCGCTTCCGGTAAGGTCTCGCCATACAACAATGCTGCCAGCGCCTGGGCAGCCGCGCTAAACTGGGTTAAATCGTTTTCGCCAAAGGGCCGGGCCTGCCCCAACTCCAGCGTACAGCTGGCTGCGCCGAAATGCTCACAGCTGAAATGGGTGAAGGTGCCCGCTGGCGAACGGTGGAAAACCAGCGCCTCCAGTCCGGCTACCGCCAGCCAGTGCAAAAACGCCGCCGGCCATGGCCGATCGTTTCTGGGCATTACGCCAAAACGCGTATGATAAGAACCGCGCAGGGCCGTATGCATGTCGAGGTGCCAGCGGGTTTCATCACACTCGCCCAGTTGCCAGAAATTCTCCAGCGTTTGTTCCAGCCGCAGCACTCGCCGCGCCTCATCCCCGTCATCAATCTGTTGCCAGCGTCCGCCGAACAGTCGGTTAATGTCGTAGGCCACATAGCGTTTTCCTGCGCGCAGCGCTGAGGGATTACCCAATACCACCAGCATGCGCTGCTGAAGCGGCTTCTCGCCCTGAAGTAAGGGCGTGATGAGCTGGTTAAGCATTTCTACAGGGGCAGTCTCATTGCCGTGAACCCCTGCAGAAAGCACCAGCGCCTGTTTAACCGGCGTTTTGGGCTCCATGAGAAGAATACCGTGATACAACCACTGCCAGCGAAGATGCGCCGTCTCACCTTTACGCTTACGCGGTGCTTCACCAGACAGCGTCTGCTGTAAAAAGTCCTGCATCGTTCCTCCTTAAAACCGGAAGCGGGCAGCCCTCATGGCAGCGCCTGCTTCACTGCTGAAATGCATACACATTTCCTAAGTCTAGCAGTCTGGTCAATTCATCAAGGGCAACCCGCCCTTCCTGCAGCAATTGCGGATCGGTTAAATCGTCTTGCGTTAGCCTGTCGCGGTAGTGACGGTCGACCCACTGGTTGAGCATGGTGAACAGGCGATCGTTCATCAGTACCGCAGGATTCACCGCCCGTTGCTCATCTGGCGTTAACACCACGCGCAGACGCAGGCAGGCCGGTCCACCGCCATTATGCATGCTTTCCCGCAAATCAAATACCTGTAATGACTGCAACGGTCCATCGCGTTCTACCTGCTCGCTCAGGTAGCGCCATACGCCAGGATGCTGGCGGGACTCTTCAGGCAGCACCAGCATCATGCTGCCGTCGGCACGGGTCAGAAGCTGGCTGTTGAACAGGTAGGTGCTCACCGCATCCTGCACGGAAACCCGGGAGGTTGGCACTTCAAGCGCGACAAACCCCGGAACACATTCGTGCAAGCGACGCAGCAAAGCGGGCTGATCGACAAATGCCTGCTGATGGCAGAACAGCATTTGCTGATTGCTGACCGCAATGACATCGTTGTGGAAAACGCCCTGATCGATGACCTCCGGATTTTGCTGAGCAAAGACCACCTTGTCGGAGGCAAGCTGATGAAGACGGGCGACGGCTTCGCTGGCCTCGCGGGTTTGTCGGGCAGGATAACGCTGCGGGGTCGAGCCAGACTGGTTATCACGACCGTAAATAAACAGTTGTACGCCAGCATCGCCATAATCGCCGCCCAGACGATTATGGTTGGCGGCGCCTTCATCGCCAAACAGCGCGACCTGAGGCAGCGCATCATGCACGGAAAAATGGGCCGGATCGCGAAATATGGCCCGCAACAGCGCCGCCGTTTCCGGGGCTTCAATCGCGCGATGAAATTTATTATTGAGGTTGGCAACGGTAAAATGCACACGACGATCGGCGCTGTCGGCAGAAGGCGAAACCGTGGCGGCATTTGCCACCCACATCGCCGAGGCTGAACTCGCTGCGGACAGCAGCGCCGGTGCGGTTTTCCCTGCTTTTTCCAGCACCTGTGCGTCGCTGCCGCTAAAGCCCAACTGACGCAGCACGGCGATATTAGGCCGCTCATGGGGCGGTATCACGCCCTGAACGAATCCCATATCGGCCAGGGCTTTCATTTTCAACAAGCCCTGCTTTGCCGCCAGGCGCGGGTTCGACGGCTGTCGCTGGTGACGCGTGGAGGCTTCGTTGCCAAATGACAAGCCCGCATAATGGTGGGTCAGCCCGACCAGACCGTCGAAATTCGCTTCAATGGCTTTCATTAACGGGCTCCTTGCGGCGAAAAGTCGAGGCCCGGCGATAAGGCTTCAGGAAGGCTAAGCTCAGGTGATTCCAGCGAGGCCATCGGCCAGGCACAGTAATCCGCCGCATACCACGCGCTGGCACGGTGGTTGCCCGATGCACCAATACCGCCAAAAGGTGCCGTGCTGGCGGCGCCCGTCAGGGGTTTATTCCAGTTCACGATCCCGGCCCGCGCTTCCAGCAGCAGTTGTTCAAACTGTGCACGCGAGGGCGAAATCAAGCCGCATGACAGACCATAGCGCGTCTGGTTGGCCAGACGAATTGCCTGAGGATAATCGTCATAACGGATCACGCCCAGCAGCGGCCCGAACACTTCCTCATCAGGCAGACCGTCCACCGCCGTCAGATCAATAATCCCCGGGGTTAATAATGCCTGTTGGCGATCGGGCCAGCGCATCGTCAGCAGCACCTTGCCGCCCGCCGCGACGCGCTGCTGCCATTCGGCATAAATTTTTTCGGCGGCGGCGCAGGAGATGACGCTGCCCATAAAAGGTTGGGGACTGGCGTTCCAGGCGCCCGGCTGCAGCCTTCCTGCCACCTCGATCAGCCGCTGCAGGAAGGCATCGCCTGCGGCACCGCGCCTGACCAGCAAACGTCGGGCGCAGGTACAGCGCTGACCTGCGGTAATAAACGCCGACTGAATCGCAACATGCACCGCGCCCTCAATATCCGCTGGATCTTCAACGATCAGTGCATTGTTACCGCCCATTTCCAACGCCAGCATTTTTTCCGGCTGCCCGGCAAACTGGCGATGTAACTGATAACCGGTATGCGCGCTGCCGGTAAACAGCAGCCCGTCAATCTCCTGTTCCGCCGCCAGCGCCTGACCGGTTTCACGGCCGCCCTGGACCAGCCCGATGACGCCGGCAGGTACGCCCGCCGCCTGCCACAGCTGCACTGTTTTTTCTGCGGTCGCAGGCGTAAGTTCGCTGGGTTTAAACACAACACAGTTTCCCGCCAGCAAGGCCGGCACAATGTGCCCGTTGGGCAAATGTCCCGGAAAGTTATAGGGGCCAAATACCGCCAGCACGCCATGAGGACGATGACGCAAGGCGCTGTCGCCCTGCTGCTGTTCCCCGGTGCGCTGATGATAGGCCTTCACTGAAATACCAATTTTATTGATCATTGCGGTGACTTCGGTCAGGGCTTCCCAGCGCGGCTTGCCCGTTTCCTGCGCGATACACTCGGCCAGGGCCGTTTTATGTGCCTCAAGCTCTGCCGCAAAGCGTTCGACCAGGGCCTGACGCGCGGCAAACGGCTGTCTCGCCCATGCCGGAAATGCCGCCCGCGCCGCCTGGCAGGCCGCGCTCACCTGCGCCGTTGAGGCCGCTGAACCTTGCCACAGGATTTCACCGCTGACCGGATCCTGTTTGGAAAAATGCACCGACTCGCCATTGAGCCAGTGTCCGTTAATCAGGTGCGTCATGCTTTTTTCTCCTCGCTCCACAGCGTCACGACGCGCAGGCTGTCGCCCGGCTGGCAGTGTAACGCCTGCAGCTGTTCATCATTGAGCTGAACACTTTTCGCCATGGGTTCGACAGGTAAAAGTGCAACACGAAACTGGTGATAATCGCTATTCGCGACTAAACAGAGCGGCGCATCCTGTGGCGCATCCCCCCGTTGAGCCGTCAGTACCCGGCTTTCGCGCACCGCACGAATGTCGTCGATATCGCACTCCAGCGTGGGGCCACCATCGAAGATGTCGATATACTGGCGATAGCGAAAGCCTTCGGCTTCCAGCACCGCACGCGCGGGGGCCGTTTTGGGATGTACCTGACCAATAACGGCCTGCGCTTCTGGCGTCAGATAGTGCAGATAAAGCGGGTGCTTGGGCATCAGTTCGGCGATAAAGGCTTTTTGCCCGGTGCCACTCAGAAAATCGGCTTTGCGAAATTCCATTGAAAAGAAGTGAATGCCCACGCTGTCCCAGAACGGTGAATGCCCCTGCTCATCACTGACGCCGCGCATTTCGGCAACCACCCGCTCCATAAAGTATTCGCGGAAGTTCGCCATAAACAGAAAACGGGATTTCGACAGGAGATAACCGTTTTTGCCATCGCGGTAATCGGCATCCAGGAACAGCGTGCAGAGTTCGCTGCTGCCGGTATGATCGTTACTCAGCGATAAGGTCGGTAAGGCGGCGTAAACGTTCAGCTCTTTCGAGGCGTGCACCTGTGTTCCTACACGAAAGTTATACCAGGGTTCCTGCAGCCCAACCGCAACCTCAATGGCGCAGATCCCCACCGCACGATTATCCTGGCTGTCGGCCAGTACAAACACATAGCCCTGCTCGGCCCGCGGCAAACTGCCCTGCCAGGTTTGCAGCGATCGCTCAATTCGGGCCTGTAAGGTGGCGCTGTCAACCGGCAACGAGGTCAGCCCGCCGCCCGTTTTCGCCGCCAGTTCCATCAGTTGGCTGAGATCGTCCCGTTCGACCGGACGGATCACCATCATGATGTCTTTCCTTGTAGCAGGTGTTCACACGCCTGGGCAAAACGCGCCATGCCGGTCTTCACTTCCTGCTCGCTGATGTTGAGCGCAGGCGCGAAGCGCACCACGTTGGCTCCGGCAATCAGCACCATGACGCCATATTCCGCGGCGATAAGGTTGATCTGTTTCGCCTTGCCCGCAAAGTCGTCGCTGAGCACGGCACCGATCAGTAACCCCAGCCCGCGCACCTCTTTAAACAGGTGCAGACGCTGATTAAGGTCGTTTAGCGCCGCGACAATCCAGTCATGACGTTGCGTGACACCGGCCATCACTTCAGGCTGGTTAATCAGTTCCATGACTTTTCCGGCCACTGCGCCCGCCAGCGGATTGCCGCCATAGGTCGTTCCGTGGGTACCTACGCCCATGACCTGAGCCAGATCCTCGCGCGTCAGCATCGCCCCTATAGGAAACCCGCCGCCCAGCGCTTTAGCACTGGTTAGCACGTCTGGCGTCACGCCATAGTGCATATAAGCGTAAAGCGCGCCGGTCCGGCCCACGCCGCTCTGCACTTCGTCGAAAATTAACAGCGCGTCATGTTTATCGCACAGTTCACGCAGCCCACGCAGGAAGGCGGGTTCGGCGGGCACGACGCCGCCTTCCCCCTGAATGGGCTCGACAATCACGGCGCAGGTGCTGTCGTTAATCAGGTCTGCCGCAGAGGCAAGGTCATTAAAGGCGGCGTGCTGAATATCCGCAGGGAGCGGCGCAAAATCCCGCGAATAGGCGGGCTGGCCACCCGCTGAGACCGTAAACAGCGTACGGCCATGAAAGGCATTTTTAAACGCCACGATGCCGCTTTTATGCTGCCCGACTCTGTCGTGGGCCACTTTACGGGCCAGCTTAAGCGCCGCCTCATTAGCCTCGGCACCGGAGTTACAAAAGAAAACCCGATCGGCAAAGGTGGCATCAATCAACTGCTTCGCCAGGCGTAAAACGGGTTCATTGGTATAGCCGTTGCCCGTGTGCCAGAGGCGTGAGGCTTGATCCTGAAGTGCCTGCTGGAGAGCGGGATGCGCATGCCCGAGCGCATTAACGGCAATGCCCCCGGCAAAATCGATATAGTCTTTTCCCTGCTGATCCCAGAGGGTTGAACCTTCAGCACGGACGGGTACAAAGCTGGCGGGTGCATAAACGGGCATCATCCATTGATCAAAATCCTGACGCGAAACCTGCAGTGACATAGCCCTTCTCCTGTTCCCCAGCGGGTAACGTATTTGTATGTTAATTGTTAAAATATAATAAATCTCGCCCTACTCTAGTTTGCAGATAGAGTGCCAGCCAAGGACTAAAATGCATAAAACAAGCTGGATTAAGGAATATCAATAGGTTACGAAAGGTTGCTATTCACTTATTTTGCATAATAAGTGAATAGTTATCTGATAAAGGCGGGATAGCAGAGCTTTTTAAAGCAGAATTATGCATTCGCGGAATGAAATATCGCTTTTGTGATCGCTGATAAACTATCTGCTCAAAATAGTGCAGCAACCGCCTTAAATCAGGGCAGTTGCACGGCTGTCGTGCAGAGGAGGATAAGTATTAGAGATAACGTTAATGCGACAGACATGATTTTTATCGGCGTAATTTAAAAAAGTGATAAAAAAATACTCACCCTCTCAATTTAAATATATTTATATGAAACTGGTAATATTGTTTCGCAGGTTATCATCAGAGCGTTAATAAATTACCGATCGCCGATTTAATTATCACTAAGCAACCTAATGGTTAACCATCAAACCTGTTTTGTTCATTTATTGCACGAGGTGTGTTGATTATTTAGACAGAAAGGCTAGCAATATCATTTTTTTGCCATATTGCATTTCCCCTTTCTATAAAAATCACTAATCATCTGTTTTATATGCTTTTCTTGCATTTACATTGCTGGCAGGGTCATAAGAAAAAGCACTGACAGGTAGCACCATCGCCGCCAGACTGGCTTGATTGGGATTTAGTTCCTTAAAATACACAATTAGTTACACTTATTGCGCTAGGCTGAATTAACAATTTGTGTCATTTTCTTTTCACCCCAACAGAGGGGAAATAATAATATAACCACAGGGTAAATAATAAATGATGAAGCGCACATTAGTGGCGGCATTAATGCCGTTACTGATCGGTCTGTCTACTGCTCAGGCCGCACAGATTTATAATAAAGACGGGAATAAGCTGGATATTCAAGGCAAGGTTAACGTATTGCGTTATTTTTCCGACGATAATAGCAACAACGGTGACGCCAGTTATGCACGTTTAGGTTTTAAAGGTGAAACCGCGATTACCGATCAACTCACTGGTTACGGTTTCTGGCAGTACCAATACAGCCTGAAAAACTCTGAAGGTAGTGATGCTAACAACGGTAACAAAACCCGTCTGGGCTACGCCGGTCTGAAATTCGGCCAACTGGGTTCGGTGGACTACGGCCGTAACTACGGCCTGGTTTATGACGCACTGGGTTATACCGATATGCTGCCTGTGTTTGGCGGTGATTCAGCGAACTCTGATGCGTTTTTAAGCCTGCGTTCGGGCGGCCTGCTGACCTGGCGTAATAAAGACTTCTTTGGTCTGGTTAAAGGCTGGAACGTTGCGGCGCAGTATGAAGGCAAAAACGATCGCACCAGCACCACTGATACAGGCCTGGAAGTGCGTCGCTCTAACGGCGATGGCTTTGCCCTGTCTACGTCCTATGACTTTGATTTTGGCCTGAGCTTTGTGGGCTCCTATGCCAGCCTGAATCGTATTGCGGCGCAAAACACTGCAGCCTTCGGTCGGGGTGATAAAGCACAACTGTGGGCAACAGCAGCCAAATATGACGCCAATCAGATCTATCTGGCAGCCATGTACGGTGAAACCCTCAACGCGACTCCAATTAACGGTGGTTTTGCGAATAAAACGCAAAACATGGAAGTTGTGGCACAGTACCAGTTCCTGAACGGCTTCCGACCCTCTATTGGCTACGTCGCCTCGAAAGCGAAAGATCTTGAAGGAATTGGCGAGGCTGATCTGTACAAGTATACGGCAGTTGGTGCGACCTATTACTTTAATAAAAATATGTCAGTGTATGCTGAGTACAAAATTAACCTGCTGAAGAAAAACAACCCGCTGGGTCTGGCAACAGACGACATTACGGGCGTAGGTATGACCTACCAGTTCTAATCGTTTACCCTCATTGCAAAACGGCCCGGCCTGTGTCTGACGGGCCGTTTTTTCATCCGCCAGCCTAAGCCCGATCTTCCCACTCACACTTCAAACCCCTTTAACAGCGCCAACGCTGGGAGTGAGAAATCACGTCGACGTTCAACAGCCTGCGGGTTCAATAATCACCCGCGCTGTCAGTTCGCGGATAAGATTTTCGATGATGTCAGCGCGTGCACTTCCGTCTGAAGATATCGCCACAATCCCGAACGGGATCGGTAAAAGACACAAAATGTCGCCTCGTGTCTGACCCGAGAAGGTGAATACGTCTGCGCATCCAGGCTGGCAGCAAGAAGAAGCAAAGCAACCCGGTGATCGCCATTTTTAAAAGATCGCAGGCACTTTCCCGCACGACAACATACTCTCTCTCTCGCTCTGTAATCTTGCTTATTCGCTAAAACTCAGGCTGTTACTGGACGAGGGCATCTGGACAGCACCGTCAACCGCGGGCTCATCCATCGACAATGGCGCTTGCACTTTCAGGGTGATCCAGTTTGAAGTGACGCGCTGCTGTTTACTGTCTTCCACCGTGACCGACAGACGGTACTCATTGCTGGCGCCCGGCGTGCTGTCCCAGGGGGGAACAATCACGCTCCAGCCATCAATGGCATTATTGTTCGGCGGTGATGTCAGGCTCAGTGCCTGAGTATCGCCCTGCCAGCTCAGCGCCTTAATGCTATGACTAGCGCGCAGTTGCAGCTTGAGCGGTACGCTCTCACCGGGATTAAGCTGCCACGGCGGCGTCGCCAGGAATACAGATAGCGTTTTACGCTGCCTGTAGGCCATCACCGGGTTTTGGCTGCGCGTCACCGTGTCGTAGCGGCTGCCCCGTAAGGAGCGCGCTTCCGCGACGTTATTGGCATCCAGCTGCTTGCTCAGCGCGACCCCAAAGCGGTAATTGAGTTTGAGGCCAAGCTGATCCTGGCTCTCTCCGGCACTGCTGGTTTTGTGGCTGGCCGAAATGGTCACCAGCGGCACGGGCGTATAAGACAGCCCCAGCGAGAGCGCCGCCGGGTTATGGTAACGGTTGCCGCTGTTAAACAGGTCAACCTTTTCCCCCAGATATTGCTGATAGCTGAATGATACGCCCAGCTGACGATAGAACGGCAAATAGCTTTGGGTGGTGATGTCGTAACCTTCGGCCATGCGGGACTGCTGGCTGTCACCACGATTACGCCATCCGGACAAGGGATGATAGTAGTTAGCAGAAAAGCGCAGATTGTTGCTCCAGGCCTCAGTGCCCACCGAGGCGCGCTGAAGTCCAGTGCGAAAGCTACGATCGATAAAACTGTTGTAACCCAACAGCCAGTTGCCTGCGTCCCAGCGCTGACCCAGCCCGGCATTACCTACCACGCCTTCAACAGAGTCGTGCAGCCCAAGCTGACTGAATGTAAGGTAGCGATTCTCATCAGCCAGCGGGCTGAACAGATTGCCGCCGGTGCCGTCAAAGTTGCCGGCCATGTCCACGTTTAAGTTGAACTCGGCGTTGCCATAAGGCGACAGTAAAGACTGCCCTTCACTCTCAACCCGCGTCGCCACTTCGTCGCGCAGTCGGTCAAAAGCCCACTGCCCGGCCTGCTCGCCCAGGGTCAGATCACTGCTGCTTTCATTGGCTTCCGCAATACTTTTGGCCGCCTTCGCCAGCTTTTTGCTCCAGTCATGGTTATCTTCGACGTTGCCAAGAGAAGGAAGATCGTTCAGTGACTGGCGAAAACGCGTGGGATCGCTAAAAGGGGTTTCCGACACCTGATGATCCGTTTGCAGCGCACCGGCGGGCAGCGCCAGAAGCGCTGTCAGAGCAGCGAGAGAGAAAGTCACAGGTCTAAACATCAAATCATTACGTCCGGGCATAAAAATCATCAGGTGGTTTCTCAACGAGAGTGATAAAACCAGCGCTAATTATTTTAGCATAATGTGACCCAGATTCATGACTTAACTCGATATTTGTGCATCTGCGAGCCGCCTGGCCGCATGTCGCGGCCAGGCAAGCCGCTTGTTTCAGGAAAAAATTAGCCCGCCATCAACATTAACGGTTTGTCCGGTAATGTAGCGCGCATCATCCGATGCCAGAAAGGCGACCAGCCCGGCAACGTCCTGTGGCTGCCCGGCCCGTTTAAGGGGAATGTTCTCTACCCATTCCGCCATCAGCTCGCCTTTACCATAGGTTTTTTGTTGCGTGCTCAGAATTTCGCCCCAGACGCGATCGTTGTAATCCCACATTTCGCTTTCGATGATGCCAGGGCAAAACGCATTAACCGTGATATTCCAGCGGGCCAGCTCCAGCGCCAGACTTTGCGTAATGCCAATGACGCCCATTTTGCTGGCAGCATAGTGCGGCGTGTAGATAAATCCTTTACGACCCTGCCCTGAAGACGTGTTAATCAGGCTGCCGCCGTTTTGCTGCACCATGTATTTAGCGGCTTCACGACAGCACAGCCAGACGCCCGTGGTGTTCACCGCCAGCACGCGTTCGAAATCGCTTTTGGGTATATTCCCGAAGGTATCAATCGTGATAATGCCCGCGTTCTGAACCGAAACGTCAATGCGGCCAAAGCGCTCAAATGCCTGCTGATACACCTGCTGCACGTCGTTCTCATCGGTTACATCCGCCTGCAGGGCCAGAATCGCGTTGGCGATGGGCCGCAGGCTGTCCGCCGTAGCAAAAACACGTTCAGAATTGGATACCATCACCAGGTTTGCGCCGTCCTGGGCAAACCTGGCGGCAATGCCTGCGCCAATACCGCGACAGGCGCCGGTGATGACGACCGTTTTCCCACTAAAATCCCGGTTCATTGTGTTCTCCTGTTATCCATGACGAATGTCAGCATGGGGCACCGCCGGCGGCTGCTTATCATGGCGGCGCAGTAGTATCACTTTGCTTTGTAAACGCTGCTGGAACTGGTCAATCACCACGGCGGTGACAATCACCACGCCCTTGATCACCATCTGCCAGAAATCACTGACGCCCATCATCACCATGCCATCGGCCAGAAAAACAATCACGAAGGCACCGATAATGGAACCGGACACGCGGCCACGGCCGCCTGCCAACGCCGTGCCACCCAGCACCGTGGCACCGATGGCATCCATCTCAAACATGTTGCCTGTCATGGGGTGCGCGGTCTGCAGCTGAGAAGCCACCACCAGCCCAACTAATCCGGCACACAGCCCGGAAAAAGCGTAAACAAACACTTTGACTTTGATGATGGGCACCCCCGCCAGCCGCGCGGCCGACTCATTGCCGCCGGTGGCATAGATATAGCGCCCAAGCGGCGTTTTCCGTGTCAGGTACAGGCCAAGGAGTAAAAAGCCGATCATCAGCCAGATGGGAATAAAAACCCCCAGTACGGTGCCGGAACCCAGCAGTGCGAAACCGGTATTGCCCAGCGCGGGCATGCCAACCAGATTGGCGTAGGTGGCGCCATCGTTAAACAGCAGCGCTGCGCCACGGGCCACATACATCATGCCCAGCGTACAGATAAAAGGGGCAACGCCGAGGCGAGTAATTATCGTGCCGTTGACGATGCCCACCAGCGTGCCAAACAGCGCGACCGTGAGGATCACCTCCGGCACATTAAGAAACAGTCGCGCGCCATTCCACAGCGGCACGCCCGACGTCAGTAACGCGCCCGCCACCATGCCGCAGATCCCGGCGACGGCACCGACAGACAGATCGATACCTCCGGTCAGGATCACCAGGGTCATGCCGATAGCCAGCAGCCCGGTAATCGCCACGTGCTGGGTCATAATCAGCATGTTCGACGGCGTCAGGAAATTAGGCACCATCACGCTAAAAAAGCCGACCACGATCAGCAGCGCAATAAAGGTACGCGCCTTGAGTAAGTACATGTACAGCAGATATTTTTGATTCATCTTATTCTCCGGCAACCTCAGGCTTGCGGGGTGGATGCACTAATCAGTTTTTCGCGCGTGGCAGCGGCACGGGGCAAATCGGCAGTAATACGGCCATCGGCCATGACCAGAATCCGATCGGCGAGCGCCATGACCTCATCCAGTTCGGACGACGAAAACATCACCGCCAGCCCCTGCTGCGCCAGTTTGCCAATCAGGTGATACACATCGGTTTTGGCCCCGACATCAATGCCGCGGGTGGGCTCATCCAGCAACACCACCGCAGGTCCGGTCATCAGCGCTTTTCCCAGCACCACCTTCTGCTGATTGCCGCCGCTTAACGCGCTGATAGGCAACTCGCTGTCGCTGACTTTAATCACCAGGTGCTGAATCATTTCATTGACACGCTGCCGTTCTTTGTCAGGGTGCACGATGCCCAGCGCCCGGCGAAAGCCGCGCAGGCTGAGATTCGACAAGGTCATATTGGCGCTAATCGACATCAGCTCGATCACGCCTTCACCTTTACGATCCTCCGGCACCAGCGTGATGCCGCGCTTCAGTCGCTGCTGGAAACTGCAGTTGTCCAGCCGCTGTCCACCTAACTGAATCTCCCCACGCTGACAAGGCAGTAACCCGGTTAATCCCTTAAACAGCTCTGTTCGTCCGGCGCCCAGCAGGCCATAAATACCAATCACTTCGCCTTTGCGCAGGCTGAAACTCACCGCATTGAGCCGGTAGCCACCGTTCTGATGCAGTGCGGTGAGCCCCGCCACCTGCAGCACCGTCTCCCCCTGCGGCGCGGGTTGATAGTCGAAGTGCTTTTTCTTGTCGCCAACCATTTGTTCAATGATCCAGGGCACGCTGACGTCGCGCACCTCACGCGCGGCGATGAAACGCCCGTCCCGGAAAACCGTAATGTGGTCGCCGATCTCCATTAGCTCTTCCAGCCGATGGGAGATATAGATAATGGTGACGCCGCGTCGCTTGAGCTGTTTAATGACGTTGAACAGCACTTTAACTTCCGACTGACTCAGGGCGCTGGTCGGTTCATCCATAATCAGCACGCGCGTATCCTTCGACAGCGCGCGGGCGATCTCGACCAGCTGTTGATGACCAATGCCCAGCGCATCCAGCGCAGCATAGGGATCGACGTCCAGTTCCAGCCGTTCCAGCAGTGCTTTGGCCAGCTGATACTGATACTTTTCGTTGATGACGCCGCGCTGGAAGAACTCATTGGCGATAAAGATGTTGTCCATCACGTTCATATTCGGGAACAGGTTCAGCTCCTGAAAGATAATGCTGATGCCCAATTTTTCGGCCTGTTGGGTGGAGTGAAGCGTCACAGGTTTGCCATCCAGCAGAATCTCGCCTGACGATGGGGATTCCACCCCGGCCAGCATCTTCATCATGGTGGATTTGCCGGCACCGTTTTCCCCGATGAGCACATTGACCTTGTTGCGATAAACCCGGTAGTTAACCTGATCCAGGGCGGTCACGCCGGGATAAACCCGCGACAGGCCGCGCGTCTCAATAATGACGTCGTCTTGCTGTTCAGTAACATGCATGATCACCTCCTCACTGACGCGTGATCTGGGCGGGCGTAATATCGGGTAGCGCGTGGGGAATGTCCCAGCTGCTAAAAACGCCGACCACGTCAACCCGGTCGCCCGGTTTTACGGCGGCGTTATGTATCATGGTGACCGCCTGCTGATTGATGGCTTTACCAAAGTCGCTAAACATCACCTGATCGTTAAAATCCTGATAGCTGGCCCCTTTGTAAGCATCCCGCAGCGCCGTCCCACGAATGATGGGCCCGATCTGAATAGTGACAGTGTCACCTGATGCCGCTTTAACTTTCATTTTGCCGTTGCGTGAGGTGGTATCCAGCGCCGTGACTTCCCCACTCACGCTGACGCTGAATATGCAGGGATTCTCGCTCTGCGCCCGGTAGCCCAGGGCGCGACAGGCGCTGTCCAGATCCTTCTCTGACTGCAGGCGCTGAGTGAGCTCGCCCAACGGCTTTGCCTGCGCCACGATCTGTGGCACCAGCTTCTGCTGCCAGAGTTGCCCGATATTGGCCATGTGAGGATTCGGGGGATTCTTGAGGTCGGCCAGTTCCTGCTGGGACACAATACGACAGCTACCCAGTGCTATCACGATCGGTATCAGCCAGAGTCGGTTGTACATGACATTCTCCCTGGCGCCCGTCAGTACGGGCGCGACAACAATGGATTACGACTTGTAGTTAAAGTCCTGTACGTTTTTTGCATTGTCCGGTGTGATCAAAATGCCGCGAAACATCACGCGCTGCTTCTCAGGCTTCACGCCTTTCTGAATGTAATTATCAAGATCGGTTACGCCCTGAGCGGCAATGGCCTGCGCCTGGAGCATCACGGTGGCTTTTAACGTTCCGGCCTGCACCGCAT
Organism: Pantoea sp. B623; assembly: GCF_024814475.1. Taxonomy (NCBI): domain Bacteria; kingdom Pseudomonadati; phylum Pseudomonadota; class Gammaproteobacteria; order Enterobacterales; family Erwiniaceae; genus Pantoea; species Pantoea sp. B623. The sequence goes on from NZ_JANUXM010000004.1 coordinate 483,555, forward strand.
CGCGTTCATCGTTACTGCCATCAATGCCGACGACCACGACATCATTGCGTCCGGCTGCTTTCAGGGCGGCAATGGCGCCTAACGCCACCGGGCCGTTACCACAGATAACGCCTTTTACATCCGGGTGAGCCTGCAGAATACTGTCCATGATGCGCTTGCCGTCGATCAACGTGCCTTTGGCATCCTGACGCGCGACGCTTTGCATATCCGGATACTGTTCCAGCACCTGATGGAAGGATTTCGAACGGGTGACGCAGTTATTGTCGGCGAGGTTGCAGGTCAGCTCGGCGTATTTCCCTTTCTCTCCCATTTTCTCAACAAACACGTTGGCCACATCAGAGCCCGCCTGGAAGTTATTGTGGGTAATCTGTTCCAGCGCCACGTCATCTACCGGAATTTCACGGTTGATCAGCACCACCGGAATACCGGCCTGTTTGGCTTTTTGGATGGCCGCCACGCTGGCCGTGGAATCCGCGTTGTCCAGGATAATGCCCTGCACTTTTTTGCCGATAGCCGCATCAATCAGCTCGTTCTGCTTCTTAACGTCTTCACCGTGAGAGAGCACCGAGGTTTTGTAGCCCAGCGCCTGAGCTTTCACGTTGGCGCCCTTGGCCTCCGAGGCGTAATAAGGGTTATCCAGTGAGTTAACCAAAATCATAATGGTGCCTTTCTCAACCGCCAGCGCGGTGTGAGAAAACAAACAGGCCGCAAGCGTGGTGCAGAGCAACGTCGTTTTTTTCATGGTGTGTCTCGCTATTAGGGTGTTGGCAGAGGAAAACGAAGCCTGGCGGTGGCCTTACCAGATGGTAAAGCCACCGTCGATCATCAGGTCGGCCCCGGTAATCATGTCGCTGCCGTTGCTGGCAAAAAACAGCACGGCGGCGGCGATCTCGTCGGTGTAGGCAAAGCGGCCTAACGGGATCAGTTTTTTCATTTCGGTGCCCTTCTCACCGCGCCAGGCTTTTTCCCCCATCGGGGTCAGCACCACAGTGGGCGACAGGGTATTCACGTTAATGCGGTGCGGAGCAAACTCTTTCGCCATCACTTTGGTCATGCCCAGTAACCCGGCTTTGGCGGAGGTATAAGCGACGTGGTTGTCGATAGCGATGGAGGCCGCCTGAGAGGCGATATTGATGATCTTGCCGCCGTTGCCCGCCTTGACCATCTGCTTGCCCGCAGCCTGTGAGCACAGAAAAGGCCCGGTCAGGTTCACGGCGATCTGCTTTTGCCACTCGGCAAAATCGGTTTCCAGCACGGGCTGAAGCATCACGTAGCCGGCACAGTTCACCAGAATGTCGATATGACCGTAGTGATCAACAATGGCGTCGAACGCCTGCTCAACGTCGGCAGGATCGGTTACATCGCAGCAAATAAACTGCACCTGTCCGGCCAGGGCTGCGCGCGCACTGTCGACCTTATCCGCTTCAAAGGGCGGATAAAGCAGCGCCAGGCTCGCCCCTTTCTCCAGCAGCATCTGATTACTGGCCATGGCGATGCCGCCCAGCCCGCCCGTCACCACGGCCACTTTGCCGCTCAGATTCATTGTGGTGTCTACGCCATAGCGCAGGTTAACGTCATATTCACCGCTCATCCGACTGTCCTCTCTGGTATTTTATTTGCCGCATTCATTTTCGAACAAAAATATAAGCTATCGAATTGATGGTTAATGTGGCTAAGATCAAATTTCACAACACTGCGTGCCTGGCGGCGTGATTCGCTTCAAAGCGCGTGATCCCGGTTGCAAACCGCCTGAGTAATATGGATTGTGTTGCTGTCGCGAAGGTGAAAGGGATAAAGCATGGCGCATATTGACTTTCGAACGAAAATAAACATCTTTTCATGCTGACTCGCAAAGGCGAAATCTGCGGGTTAAACTCTGCGACAACGCGTTATCGCTATAAGCCCGATGCGATTAAAAGAGGGAGCGTTTCGATTGAAAAGCAAGACTGAGCAGCTAGCTGAAATGCAGCAGCGTCGTGACAAGATCCTGGAGATGATTCGGGAGGACGGGACGGTGACGGTGAAAGCGCTGACGAAAACGTTCGGGCTGACCGAGGCCACGCTGCGAACCGACCTGCGGATGTTGCAAAAACAGGGTTTCGTGCAGCGCTACCACGGCGGTGCGACCCTGATGACCGGCAAACAGAATACCGGCCTGCTGCAGCTGGAACGTCAGACCCACATGGAAGAAAAAGACGCGATTGGGCGCCTGGCAGCCCAGCATATCGAAAACGGTGATACGGTGATTTTCGATTCTGGCACCACCACCACGGCTATCGCGGATGCCATCAGCCACATCCGGCGTTTATCGGTGGTAACCACCGCCGTGAATATCGCCCTGAAGTTGGGCGGCGAGCCCGGGATCAATGTGCTGCTGACGGGCGGGACCTTTAAATTTCCGACGCTTTCAACGTCCGGAGACAAGGCCGCCAGCTTCTTTGAAAACGTGCTGTCAGAAAAACTGTTTCTCGCCACCGCCTGTATCTCGCCACGGCTTGGCCTGAGCTTTCCCAGCGAAACCGACATCAAAGTAAAAATGGCGATGATCAAATCCGCCAGCACCGTCTACGTCGTGGCCGACTCCAGCAAGATTGATAAGGTCTCGATGTTTGCGCTGCCCTGCGACTGGAGCCACATCCACTACCTGATTACCGACAGCGGGATCAGCCAGGCGCATATCTCCGCGTTTGAGGCATTGGGCGTTAAGGTGCTGGTTGCGCCCTTACCCGCTCGCCGCGCCCCCTGATGTTAACGCGTGGCCTTGGCAACCTGATTATCACGCCTGGCAAATGGCCGCCTCTGCGCCCAGCCTGACAAGCAGGTCGGCTCGATAGTAGCGAACCACGTCTCCGACGATCAGCAACGACGGCGACACCGGTTTATGCTGCGCGATCGTCTCTGGCAGCCCTGCCAGCGTGGTCACCAACACCCGCTGATCCTGGCGCGTGCCGTTTTCGATAATGGCGACCGGCGTATCCTCCCTGCGGCCATACTCACGCAGACGGCTGCTAATGATGCTGCTCCAGCTCAGCCCCATGTAAAACACCAGCGTCTGATTACTGGCTGCCAGCGCGGCGGCATCCAACTGAGGCTCACCGCTGCGCCCGTGTCCGGTAATAAAGCGCAGGGACTGGGCGCAATCCCGGTGCGTCAGCGGAATCCCGCTTGCGGCGGCACAGCCGACGGCAGCCGTAATGCCGGGCACGACCTCACAGACAATGTCAGCCTGCTGCAGGCACACCATCTCTTCGCCACCGCGACCAAAGATAAAGGGATCGCCGCCTTTCAGGCGCACGACGTTGCGCCCGCTGAGCGCCAGATCCACCAGCAGTTGATTGATCTGCGCCTGTTTCAGGCCGTGGTGACCGGGCCGTTTACCCACGTCGATGCAGAGCGCGCTGTCCGGCACTTCCGCCATGACCGCCTCACTCACCAGGCGATCGTAAACCACCACTTCAGCGCCGTGCAGTAAACGCAGCGCTTTTACCGTCAGCAGGTCGACATCGCCCGGCCCGGCGCCCACTAACCAGACGCGGCCGGGGCGGGACGCGTTTTCGGGCGCCAGCAGTTTATCTAAGGTGTGAATAGCCAGCGTCATAATTCCTCCGGGACAGAGACGGAAAGCAGAAGGTGTTTTAGCTCCGGCAGGCAGGAGCCACAGTTGGTGCCACATTTGAGCGCTTTGCCCAGTGCCTGGGTGCTGTGGCAGCCCTGACGAATAGCATCAAGAATCGTTTGTTCGCCCACGCCATAGCAGCTACAGATAATGCGTCCGGTCGCCGGGGCCTGCGCCGCCTGGCCTGCCAGCAGCGCGTGGCGTTCAGCGGCGTCCGCCGGTGCCTGACGAAAGGCCTGAGCGACCCTGTCGTGCTGGATTTCAGGTAAGCGCTGGTCAGCATAAAAGGCCAGCTGCAGTTCACCGTCCCGCCATGCCAGGAGTCGATAGCTGTGGCCGCCATCGCTGGCGGTTTGCAGTTGCAACCCTTCAACGCTGAACTGAGACGCCAGCCAGCGCTGCGGCTGGTCCTCTCCGGCCAGCGCAAAGCGATGCGCGCCTTCATGCGGGGTGCGCGCCCAGTAACGCAGCCCGGCCGGTGGCGCACTGTTTCTCTGCCAGAGCCAGCCCTGCCAGCGGGGTTGTAATAACTGAATTCGCACCGCTGTCTGTTTAAAGGCGGGCTGAGCCGAAACCGGGCAGCGGGTCGCGGCCACTAAACCCCCGACGTTACCCTGCAGGCTGAACTGACGGTTCCAGTGCATCGGCACAAACAGCTCCCCGCGCCGCAGACCGCTGTCCAGCGTCACGCGCACCACCATCCATCCCCATTCAGACTGCACGCGCGCCAGCGCCCCGGCAAACAGGCCATAACGGCGCGCCTCTTCCGGATGCAAGGCGGCAAAAGGCTCGTCACAGTGCTGCATCAGGCGAGGCACCAGGCCGGTGCGCGTCATGGTGTGCCACTGATCGCGTACGCGCCCGCTGTTCATCAGTAAGGGATAACGGGCACTGCGCTCTAAAGGCGGCGGCGTGGCCGGTGGCAGCAGCCGTGCCTTGCCATCGGGATGATAAAAACGCCGGTCGCTGAACAGCCGGGCACAGCCTTGTGGGTGACGGGCATTGACGGGCCACTGAACAGGCGTCAGCGCATCCCACTCGGCATCGCTGAGCTGCGCCAGGCCGCTGATATCAAAAGCGCGTTCGCCGTGGTTCTCAAAGCCGGACAGCGCCGCATGCTCGCGGAAGATCGCCGCCGGATGGGTCCAGTTAAATGCCTGACCGAACCCCAGCCGCTGCGCCACCTGCGCCAGCAGCCACCAGTCGGGTTTGGCTTCCCCGGCGGGTGCAACAAACGCACGCTGGCGGGAAATACGGCGTTCAGAATTGGTCACGGTGCCGTTTTTTTCGCCCCAGCCCTGGGCGGGGAGCAGAATATGGGCAAAGACTGTGGTATCCGTGTGCGCCAGCACGTCGGAGACGATTACCAGCGGACAGTTGGCCAGCGCCCGGGCCACGCGATTGCCTTCCGGCATTGACACAGCCGGATTGGTGCCCATGATCCAGACGGCTTTAACCTCTCCCCGATCGATCGCGTCAAACAGCGCCACGGCGGTCAGTCCGGGCTGGCGGGCAATGGTCGGGCTGTGCCAGAAACGCTGTAAACGATCGCAGTCCGCTTCGTTAAAACTCATGTGTGCCGCCAGCTGGTTGGCTAAGCCGCCCACTTCACGTCCGCCCATGGCATTGGGCTGGCCGGTGAGTGAAAACGGCCCACAGCCGGGACGGCCTATTTTTCCGCTGAGAAGATGCGCATTAATTATCGCATTGTTATTGTCACTGCCGCTTTGTGACTGGTTGATGCCCATGCACCACAAGGTCAGGACCCGATCACGCTGGGCAAACAGCTGATAAAAGGCCACCACCTGCGCATCGCTGAGATCGCAGTGTTCCGCAACTTCAGCTATTCCCCACTGGCTGGCTGCCTGCAGGGTGGCTTCAACGCCGTCCAGGTGCGGCAGCATTGTCGCCTCAATGCCCTGATTCTGGGCCAGCCAGTGCAGCAGGCCTGAAAACAGAGCCGGATCGCTGCCCGGCCGCACTGCCAGGTGGAGATCGGCGATATCACAGCTGGCGGTGCGGCGCGGATCGATCACCACCACCTGCATCTCCGGCCGCTGCTGTTTCGCCTGTCTGAGTCGCTGAAAGATGACCGGATGGGCCCAGGCCGCGTTGGAGCCGACCATCACAATCAGATCCGCCTGCTCCAGATCCTCATAGCAGCAGGGTACCGCATCCGCCCCGAGCGCCCGCTTATAGCCCACCACCGCTGAAGCCATGCAGAGGCGCGAGTTGGTATCGATATTGGCGACGCCAAGAAAGCCTTTCATCAGCTTGTTGGCCACGTAGTAATCTTCCGTGAGCAACTGGCCTGAGCCATAAAAGGCCACGGCCTCAGGGCCGTGCTCTGCGATAATCTTCCGGAGCCCGTCAGCGGCGGCATCCAGCGCCGCCGCCATGCTGACCTGCTGTTGATGAATACAGGGATGCAGCAGGCGTCCCGTCCGGGTCAGTGTTTCCCCCAGCGCGGCCCCTTTAACGCACAGTCGCCCGCCGTTGGCCGGATGCAGCGGATCGCCACTCACCTGTGCAGATTCGCTGTGATGCAGGGTCACCTCGACGCCACAGCCCACGCCGCAATAGGCACAGGTCGTTTTCATGATGCCTGCGCCATCAGGTTAAGCGGACGGTTAGCGACCCAGACCTGGCCATCCTCCAGCTTCACCGGCCAGCAGCGCAGCTGATACTGCGGATCATCCAGACTTTGGCCGTCGCGCAGGCGCACGCGCTGTTTGTAGAGCGGTGAAATAACGACGGGTTCACCGGCCACATCGCCGAGAATGCCCCGCGACAGCACGCTGGCGTCGCTGCCCGGCTCGCGATCTTCCAGTGCATAACAGTCGTCGCCAAAACGGAACAGCGCAATGCGCACGCTGCCGAGGCGCGCACCGATCCCCGCTTCGGCTGGAATGGCATCCAGCGAACAGACTTCGCTCCAGGTTTCGGCGGGCAGGTGCATCAGCGGAATACCGCTGGCGGCGTGCGGCTGACGCTGACCGCGTACGCGCGCATAGTGCAGCGTTTCATCCGGCTGATCGCTGTTCACCGTGGCGGTAAACAGCGCCCGGCGCGATGGCTCTGCCAGCGTGGTCTGCCATTCACACTGATACGTTTCCACAACCTGCTGCATTTCCTGCTCCAGCACTGCGGCAATACCGAGGCTGTCATTGATCACGACGTCGCGCAGGTAATCCAGGCCGCCTTCCATGTTATCCATCCAGACGCTGGTGCGCTGTAAGCGCTCCGCCGTGCGCACGTAGAACATCAGAATGCGATCGACATAGCGGATCAGGGTTTCATCATCCAGATCGCTGGCAAACAGCTCGGCATGGCGCGGTTTCATGCCGCCATTGCCGCACACGTACAGGTTCCAGCCCTTTTCTGTGGCGATGACCCCAATATCTTTGCTCTGCGCTTCCGCACATTCGCGGGTACAACCCGAGACGGCCATTTTGATTTTGTGCGGCGCGCGCAGGCCTTTGTAACGATTCTCCAGATCGATGGCGAAGGCGGTGGAATCCTGCACGCCGTAGCGACACCAGGTCGAGCCCACACAGGATTTCACCGTACGCAGCGACTTCCCGTAGGCATGGCCGGTTTCAAAGCCTGCTGCCAGCAGGGTTTCCCAGATCTCAGGCAGTTGATCCAGCCGTGCGCCAAACAGGTCGATGCGCTGACCGCCGGTAATCTTGGTGTAGAGATCGTAACGTGCCGCCACTTCGCCAATGGCGATCAGCCCCTGCGGCGTGATCTCCCCGCCCGGCACGCGCGGCACGACGGAATAGGTGCCGTCTTTCTGGATATTGGCAAAGTAGCGATCGTTGGTATCCTGAAGCGGCAGATGGGCCGGTTTCAGCAAATAGTCATTCCAGCACGAGGCCAGCAGAGAACCGACCAGCGGTTTACAAATCTCGCAGCCGCAGCCGCGCCCGTGGCGCGCCAGCAGGTCATCGAAGGTTTTGATTTCGTTGATGCGGATCAGGTGATAAAGCGCCTGACGTGAATAGGCAAAATGTTCGCAGATATCTTTTTTCACCTCAACGCCCAGGTTTTCCAACTGACATTCCATCACCTGCTTCACCAGTGCCGAGCAGCCGCCACAGCCCGTCGCGGCTTTGGTGCAGCTTTTAATGCTGGCCATATCGCCGCAGCCACTCTGCACCGCCTGGCAGATATCGCCTTTGCTGACGTTGTGGCAGGAGCAGATCTGGGCGCTGTCGGGCAGCATGGCAACGCCCAGACCTTTGGCTGGCGCGCCCTGCAGCGCAGGCAGAATCAGCCCTTCCGGCGCCTCGGGCAGCGGCATCGCGTTTAACATCATCTGCAGCAGCGTGGCATAGTCGCTGCTGTCACCGACCAGCACACCGCCCAGCAACCGCTTACCGTCAGCGCTGACCACAATTTTCTTATAAATGCCTTTCGGACCATCGGCCCAGTAGTAGCTCAGGCTGCCTGCCGTTTTCGCGTGCGCATCACCAAAAGAGGCCACTTCCACGCCCAGCAGCTTCAGTTTGGTGCTCATATCGGCCCCGCTGAACCGGGCTGGCTCGGCGGCCAGATGCCCGGCCAGCACGCGCGCCATCTGATAGCCCGGCGCCACCAGGCCAAAAATTTGTCCGTTCCACAGGGCACATTCGCCGATAGCGTAGATATCGTCATCGCTGGTCTGGCAGACGTCATTGATCGTAATGCCGCCGCGGGGACCAACGCTGATATCGGCGGTGCGGGCCAGCTCGTCACGCGGCCGGATGCCCGCAGAGAACAGCACCAGATCGGTGGCCAGTTCGCCACCATCGGCAAAGTGCAGCACCAGGCTTCCGTCTGGCTGGGTCGCAATCTGTTCAGTCTGCCTGGAGGTGTGAACCGTCACGCCCAGCGAATCAATTTTCTGCCGCAGCATCAGCGCGCCGCCTTCGTCCAGTTGCACGGCCATCAGGCGCGGCGCAAACTCAACGACGTGGGTTTCCAACCCCAACTGCTTCAGCGCATTGGCGGCTTCCAGCCCCAACAGGCCACCGCCGATGACCACACCGCGCTGGCTTTTACCGGCACAGGCGGCGATCGCATCCAGATCGTCCAGCGTGCGGTACACAAAGCAGCGTTCGCCCTCATGTCCCGGCACCGGTGGCACAAACGCGCGCGAACCGGTCGCCAGCACCAGTTTATCCCAGCACAGTGCTTTGCCGTCGCTGTCGTGCAGGCTACGCTGCTGACGATCGATCGCCTCCACCCGACAGCCGCTGCGCAGTTCAATGCCGTGTTGGGCAAAAAAGTCCTCGCCAACCAGCGAGAGCTGCGCGGCCTCTTTGCCGGTGAAGTACTCAGACAGGTGCACGCGATCGTAGGCCGGATGGCGCTCTTCGCCGTACACCACGACGTGATACTGCTGATGCAGATCACGCGCTACCAGCTGTTCCAGAAAATGGTGGCTGACCATGCCGTGACCCACGACGGCTAATACAGGTTTAGAGTGATTCATCACGGGGTTTCCTGCAGCCTGCGGCTGCGTTTCAGGTTCATCAAGGCCAAACAGCGTATTGACAGAAACCTGCCTGGCGTTATGCAGTTGGTTCAGCAACGCGGCACCCTGCTGGCAGTCGCCATACAGCAGCACACCGTTGAGCCGTCCCTGTTTGAGAAAAAGACGTCGATAGTGACCGGAAAGCGGATCGAAACTGGTGACGGAAGGGGCTTCACGGATATCACCCGCGCTGAACAGCGCGATCCCGCTCACCTTAAGACGCGTGCCGGTGGCTTCACTGTAGAAATCAGCCTGAGGACATCCCGCCAGCTGAGCGGCCAGCACCGCCGCCTGCGCCAGGCAAGGCACAACCAGGCCAAAGGTTTCTCCGCTGATTTCACAGCATTCGCCGACCGCATAAATCCCGGCATGGGCGGTGCGTAACTGCCGATCCACCAGAACGCCGCGCTGACAGGGAATGCCTGAGGCCCGGGCCAGGGCGATATCTGGCTGCACGCCCGTTGCGATAACGACCTGCGCCGCCGCCAGCTGTCGGCCATCGTTGAGAGTCAGTGACTGCGGGCCGATTTCTGCGACGCTGCAATTCAGTTCACAGCGGATACCGCGTGCGCTGAGCTGGGCAAGCAGTAATTCCCCTGCCATAGCGTCCAGTTGCCGGTCCAGTAAGCGCGACTGACGATGTACCAGCGTGACATCGCGCCCTTGCGCCTGAAGGGCTGCCGCGGCCTCAATGCCCAGAAAACCGCCGCCGGCGACCACGACCGGCCCGCTACCGGCCAGCAGTAAATCCACATCCTCCAGCGTGCGGAAAGCCGTTACGTGCGGCAGATCGATGCCTGCCACCTGCGGCATGCGCGGTTGCGATCCGGTCGCCAGAATCAGACGATCCCAGTGCAGCAGGCGCTGGCAGGTACGCAACGTGCGCGCCGCCACATCGATCTGCTCAGCCGTTTCCCCGGCCAGCAAGGTGATGCCCTGGCGCGCGTACCAGTCACGATCGTGAATCTGGATTTGCTCCACGGTTTTTTCGCCAGCCAGCAGCGGCGACAACAGCACGCGGTTGTAGTTACCGTGCGGTTCACGGCCAATGACCGTAATGTCATAACGCTCCGGTGCCAGCTGCAACAGCGTTTCCACGGTGTGCATGCCCGCCATCCCGTTACCGACCACCAGCAGCCGTTGTCTCATGGTGTTTTCCTTACGCCGCCGAGGTCTGTTTTTCGTAGAGAAAATGCAGCACTTTTTGGCGCAGTTGGTGATAGCGCGCATCCTCAGCCAGCGCCACGCGCGAACGCGGTCGGGGTAAATCGACGGTAAGTATGTCCCCCACCTGGGCGGCGGGGCCGTTGGTCATCATCAGGACCCGATCAGAAAGCAGCACGGCCTCATCCACGTCGTGGGTGATCAGCACAATGGTGGTATTTAACTCCTGCTGAATACGCATCACGCTGTCCTGCAGGTGCGCGCGGGTTAACGCATCCAGCGCGCCGAACGGCTCGTCGAGCAGTAAAACGCGCGGCTTCATTGCCAGGGCGCGGGCGATGCCGACGCGCTGCTTCATCCCACCAGAGATCTCGCCGGGACGCTTGTGCAGGGCATGGCTCATTTGCACCCGGTTGAGGTTGTGCTCGATCCAGTCGTGCATCTCCGCCTTGTTCATCTTGCCTTTAAAAACCTGCTGCACCGCCAGTTCGACATTCTGAAACGCCGTCAGCCACGGCAGCAGAGAGTGGTTTTGAAACACCACCGCCCGCTCAGGGCCGGGACCGGTGACCTCGCGGTTATCGCACAGCAGCACGCCGCTGGTGGGTCGGGTCAGGCCGGCAATCAGGTTAAGCAGCGTGGATTTACCGCAGCCGGAGTGACCGATCAGACTCAGGGTTTCGCCCTGATGAATATCGAAACTGACGTTGTCCAGCGCCAGAAAGTCTCCGCCCGAGGTGGTAAAGCGCTGGCTGACCTGTTGTACGCGAATGATAGGTTGCATGATGTTCCCCTTATTTATCCCAGCTAAAACGACGCGCCAGCAGCATCAGTCCCTGCTCAAGCAGCAGGCCGACTACACCAATCAGCAGAATGGCAATCAGGATGTTTTCAACGTTCAGGTTGTTCCATTCGTTCCAGATCCAGAAGCCAATGCCCAGACCGCCCGTCAGCATCTCCGCCGCGACAATCACCAGCCAGGCGATGCCAATCGAGAGGCGCACCCCGGTGAGGACGGCAGGCAGCACGGCGGGAAACAGGATGCGGCGCATAATGGTCCATTCAGAGAGCTGCAGCACGCGCGCCACGTTGAGGTAATCCTGCGGGATGCGCTGTACGCCTTCTGCGGTGTTGATGATCATCGGCCAGATCGAACAGATAAAAATGGTCCAGCTAGAGGCCGGTTCCGCCCGCTGGAACAGCAGCAGACCGATAGGTAACCAGGCCAGCGGACTGACCGGACGCAGCAAGGCGATAATGGGATTGAACATGCGCGCCACAAAGGTGAAACGCCCCAACAGAAAACCGGCGGGAATGCCCACCAGCGCCGCCAGACCGAATCCGATGGCCACGCGCTGCAGCGAGGCCAGGACGTTCCAGCCAATGCCCTGATCGTTAGGGCCGTTGTTGTAAAACGGATCGGCAAACAGGACTTTCGCCGCCGCCCAGGTCGCGTAAGGCCCCGGAAAGCCCTGGCTGTACAGCGCCGCGATCTGCCATACCAGAAGCAGGAGCAGGACACCGCACAGCGCCGGAATACAGCGCTGTAGCAGCGGACGCAGGCGCGCAGGCGGGCACACTTTTTTAGGCGTAACCTGGAGGGAAACCACCGTTGCCTGAGTGGGCGTATTGACCGGCTGCGCCAGTGGACGATTCTGGGTTTTCATCAGGGCCTCTCTTAACGTTTGATCGCGAAGCTGGCGGCATAGGCGGCGGGATCGGTGCCATCCCATACTTTGCCGTCCAGTAAAGTGCTGCTGCGCATGTCGCTGCCGGGCAGCGTGACGTTGCCGACCGCGCTGGCAGCCTGTTTGTAGATATCAATACGGTTAATCTGCCTGGCGACGGCCAGATAATCGGGATCGCTGTTGAGCATGCCCCAACGCTTAAGCTGGGTCAGGAACCACATGCCATCGGAGAGATAAGGGAAGCTGACGCTGCCGTCGTGAAAGAAACGCATCGCATGGGGATCCTGCCATTTTTGACCCAGTCCGTTTTCGTACTGGCCCAGCATGCGCCCTTCCAGCGTCTCGGGTTTGGTGTTGATCCAGGCGCGTCCGGACAGTACCTGCGCCGTTTCACGTCGGTTATCGTCTGACGCATCGATCCAGCGCGCGGCTTCCAGCACCGCAGACGTGAGCGCGCGGGCCGTATTCGGGTTGTCTTTGACCCACTCTGCGCGGGTGCCCAGAATTTTTTCCGGATGATCCGGCCAAATCTGCTGGCTGGTGGCGGCGGTGAAACCAATATTGTCGCTGATCGCCCGCTGGTTCCACGGCTCTCCCACGCAGAAGCCGCTCATGTTACCAATCTTCATATTCATCACCATTTGCGGTGGTGGAACCACGACGGTGCGCACGTCCTCAAACGGGTTGATACCGGCGTTAGCCAGCCAGTAATAGAGCCACATGGCATGGGTGCTGGTAGGAAAGGTATGCGCGAAGGTCATGCTGCCCTTCGCCTGGCTGTCGATAGCCTTTTTCAGGCTGGCGCCATCGGTCACCTTCTGCGCCTTGAGCTGGTTTGACAGTGAGATGGCCTGACCGTTGTTGTTTAACGTCATCAGGTTCGCCATATCGTGCTGAGGACCGGCGACGCCCAGTTGAAGGCCATAGATCAGGCTGTAAAGTACGTGTGCTGCATCCAGTTCACCCGAGGTGAGTTTATCGCGTACCGCCGCCCAACTCGCTTCTTTGCTGGCCTGCAGCGTCAGGCCGTATTTCTTGTCAAACCCCTTTACCGAGGCCATAACCACCGGCGCGCAGTCGGTCAGTGGAATAAAGCCGACGCGCACGGTCGGTTTTTCTGGCGCGTCGGAACCTGCCGCCCATACCGCGTTGCGCAATCCCGGCAGCAGCCAGAGTCCACCGACGGCGGCGCCGGATAACAGCAGTTGACGACGAGAGAGTGAAACTGGCGATTTGCTCATCTTTACCACCCTGAAGAAATAAAAAAAGGCGTCCTCCCCACTGCTCTCGCAAGGGGACGGACGCCTTTATCCCAAGCACTCGCTCTACCGCCGTTGGCAAAGCAAATACGTACACTCTTTAAGGTAAAGCAAACCGCGTGCCAGAATTATTTGCCGTCACGTCTGCCCTGCGCGGCGAGAGGTGGCGGATTTTTAATCGTTTTTGCACGTTGGTGACGCAGGTCACGCACAAGCGTTGTGCAGCTAACCCTTTCGGGTTAGCGCTTCACTGTGGCCGCGACCGTCACGATCGCCTGGGCGATTTCCGGCAGCCGTTTGTTTTGATCCATCGCGCTTTTGCGCAGCGTCTGCCAGGCCTTTTCTTCGCTCAGGCCATGCTGCTGCATCAGCCAGTTTTTAGCCTGATCGAGCAGCTTGCGCTCTTCGAGCGTAGCGCGCATGGCGGCCAGCTCATTGGCCTGGCGCTGCAGATGCTGAGACTGCTCACCAATCAACGACAGTAACGATCGCCCCAGTTGTGGGGCGAGGCCTTCGCTGTTAAGCGCGGTGGGCCGGGTAGCCAGCCAGTCTGCGCCAGACACATAGAGCGTGAAGTCACAGCCTGACGGCGCCACGCTCAGGGGCGCGCCAGCCTGATGCTGCGCCAGGGCGATAGCGTCCCGGCAGTGCGCCATCAGCACAGCAGACAGTTGGTCCTCCAGCGACTTCATTTGATCGATGCGCTCAGATAGCAGCGAGAACCAGTGCAGCGCCCCGCTGTCGTCGCGCCTGCCGTCGGTACAGGCGATGCGCCTCAGCCGCTCAATTTCCCGGCTGGGCTGCGCCAGCGGCTGCCAGTTGAGCAGCACGGTCTCATCGGCAAACTGCTGAAAGGTATTAAAGCTCTGTTCCTGCGCCTCAATAAGCGCCACCATCGTGCTGCGCTGTTCGGCCGTAAACTCCCCGGCCGCAAATCCGGCCGCGCCCTGGGCCCGCTCCTGTCCCGTCAGCTCTTTGCCCTGCATAAAGCTGAACAGGGCGATAAGTGCCCGGGTAATTTCCGGATGGCTGGCGGTGTCGGCCGCTTCAAACACCAGATTAAGCAGGCTACGAATAATCGCATTGAACGCCGCCATCGCCTGCGCATGTGTGACGTCCTGACGGGCGATCTTCTGGCGCAGAACCGGCAAGTCTGCCAGTGCCTGTAACGCTGTCGCGATCAGGTTGCAAAAACGGCTGTATCCGGGTTGAGCCTCCGCTCTGGGTAATGCCCGGCTGAACGCAAGCTGGCTCCGGCTGACATCCTGCTCACTTGCACTGCGCTCCTCGCCATACAGCCGCCCTTGCGAACAGATCCACAGGTTGCTGGCCCCCCGTTCGCGCTGCAGCTGATGAACCAGCTCGCAGACCGTAGTAATTAATTTACCGGTCTGCCGAAGTCGCTCCAGACTGGCAATATCGCTTTGCCGTGAGGCCTGCAACCAGCTCAGTGCGTCATCCATTGCTCAACCCTCTGAATGCAAAAAAAGAGTCAAGCAAAAGCCGTGCCGCTTCCGATCGCAGGGCCATAAGGATGAGGGTGCCTGAACAATGACCGCCAGGATCGCAGTCCAGGCAATGCGTGCTGTTAAATTGTTATTGGCGCTTAGGCTTTTTTTTGCCTGTCATCTGACTGTGCCACTATCCAGCCCGACGTGTCTGGCTGGCCTCGGCATGTCTGCTTTGCCCTGTGCGCGACAAGGTGAAACCGACACGACAACGCGGTGTGATAAGAAGGTGATGAACGCGCTTTACCATGCTATATCATTGGGTGCAATGGTTTGAATTCTCAAAAGTCTTAGGTAGACTGAGCGCTGTACAGGATAAATGTCATTTACCGCATTATCTTAACGGCTTACCTACCCGACTGCGCTTCCTCCCCAGTGAAGGTGAACAGCCGTGTTCTGATAAACAACATGCAGGTATATTGATAATATCGTGAGGAAAAAGGTGAAAAAAAATTTAGCGTTTATCCTGTTAGCGGGACTTTTATTGTCCGGCTGTAAAACGCCACCGCCTGCGGTGAATGATGACACCCTGGTCACCAGTGATGTGAACGGTGTGAAACTGGTACACCGTCATGCCGTGGCGGCACCAACAACCTTTACGCCCATCAATCAAACCTGGCGCGCCCTGTACAAGGCGTCGGTGATGACCCAACCCGATTACGGCGGCAAGGTTGTTCGTTACCTGGAGGCGGGCAAGTCTTTTGAGGTTCTTGGCAGCGTTGAGAACCACTGGCTGGCCATTGCTGATAAGCCGGATGGCATGTTAACCGGTTACGTGCCGCTGAAGGCGGGCGTAGAAAGTCATCGTTATGATGACACGTTACGCAATGACCGTCCGCGTCCGCGAAAAACT
The DNA here is from genome assembly GCF_024814475.1 of Pantoea sp. B623. Lineage (NCBI taxonomy): Bacteria > Pseudomonadati > Pseudomonadota > Gammaproteobacteria > Enterobacterales > Erwiniaceae > Pantoea > Pantoea sp. B623. Next base: position 499,164 of record NZ_JANUXM010000004.1, read on the forward strand.
AAACAAGTGTGCGTTGACGTCGGAGGCGACAGCAAAGCCTGTCGTAATACCGCGACGGCGACCTGGATTCTGAACTAATGAAATTAACTACCTGCCGTGCTGGTCACGTTGCCAGAAACGCTATCTGTCGCGGGAAGAACACACAGTAATGAGCGTGGAATCCTCACCGCGAGAGGTCACGACCTCGGGTACCGAAAATCTTTTGCTTAAAGCGGCCGCGCCACTGCTGAATGCGGTGGTGCAGATTCGTCAGGCCGCCACGCACGACGATCCTGCGGGTTTACGTCAGTCACTGATTGATGAAGTGCGCGTCTTTGAACAGCGCTGCAAGCAGGCGGGTTTGCCGTTTGAAATGATCATTGGCGCACGTTACTGCGTCTGCAGCGCGCTGGATGAGGCGGCCGCGCAAACGCCCTGGGGCACGCGCGGCGTCTGGTCCGGTAACGGCATGCTGGTCACCTTTCACAATGAAAGCTGGGGCGGTGAAAAATTCTTTCAGCTGCTGTCTCGCATCTCGCAAAGCCCTCAGCAACATCTCTGGCTGCTGGAAATCATCCATTACTGTCTGTTACTGGGTTATGAAGGTCGTTATCGGGGCAGTGAAAAAGGCCGGGCGCAGTGCGACAGCCTGCGGGCACGACTCAAGGCCCTGATTGATGAAACCCGCGCTCAGCAGAGTACCGATTCCGCCCCGCTGGTGCAGGTGCATCCGCTGGTCAGCACGCTCGCGCGGCCGATGGTGCCGCTCTGGGCCTGTGCGATGCTCGTCGCCCTGATCGGCTGTCTGATTTACAGCGGGCTGAACTGGCGACTGGGCAATGCGGCCGAACCGCTGCTGCGCAGCCTCTACAACATGCCGCTGCCGCAAATCACGGTAAATCGCCGCCCTTCCTCGCCGCAGGCCCTGCTGGATTTACGCCAGCGGCTCAATGACGTGATCGCCGCCGGTCAGCTGGAGGTCAGTGATGGCGCGTTTGGCAGCAAGGTGATTATTCCTGCTGACAAGCTGTTTGCCGAGCAGGGAACGGTCATCAACCCGGTTGGACGGGCCATCCTGGCGCGGGTTTCCAGCGCGATGAAAGATGTGAAGGGCACGATTCTGGTGTCGGTGTTTACCGACGACAAGCCCGTGGACGGCAGCCGCTTTGCCTCCAGCTACGAATTTTCCTTTGCCCGGGCGCGTTCCGTCAGCCAACTGCTGCAGGTGCAGCTCGCTGACACCCACGTTATCCGCTCTGAAGGACGCGGCGACAGCGATCCCCTGCTGCCGAACGACAGCAGCGAGAACCGAACCCGCAACCGCCGTGTTGAAATTACGCTGTTCGCCGCACCTGAAACACTGAGCACTCACCAAGGAACACACTGATGCGCGCTTCTTTTCGCTTATTTTTAACGCATCGACTGCTGTGGAGCTTTATCGGTGTAACAGCACTGAGTTGCCTGATGTGGATGCTGGGGCCGCTTATCACCTGGAATGAAACCCGTCCGCTTGAACCCGCCCTGCACCGCGAAATCGCCGTGAGCACGCTTTATCTGCTTTGGATCGTGCTTCAGTTAATCCCTGCGGTTTACCGTGCCTGGTATAACAGTCGTCTGCTGGATCGGCTGCAGGTGGTTGAAAGCGACGATCCCGCCGAGCGTCAGGCGACGGAAGCCCTGCTGAGTCAGCGTTTTAGCGAAGCGGCCATGCGCCTGAAACGCACCCATTTTGGCCGGCGTCAGGGCAGCCTGTGGGCACGCATCAACGCGAATTATCTCTACCAGCTTCCCTGGTACCTGATGATTGGCGCGCCGGGTGCCGGAAAAACCACCGCGTTGCTGAACGCCGGACTGAAGTTTCCCCTTACCGATACTTTTGGTAACGAGGCTGTGCGCGGCGTCGGCGGAACACGCAACTGCGACTGGTGGTTCACCGACAGTGCGGTATTGATCGACACAGCCGGACGTTATGCGTTACAGGAGAGTCAACGCGCCCGTGATGCCAGCGAGTGGCAGAGCTTTATTAATTTGCTGAAGCGCTATCGTGCCCGACAGCCGATCAATGGCGTTATCATGAGCATCAGCGTCGCAGATTTGCTGAGCGACTCGGCCGAGGCGCGTTTTGAGCAGGCTAATGCCCTGCGCGACCGCCTGAACGAACTGCATCAGCACACCGGTATTCACTTCCCCGTGTATATCATGGTGACCAAGACCGACCTGCTGAAAGGCTTTATGAGCTATCACGGCTCGCTGGATAAAGCCCGACGCGATGCCATCTGGGGATTCACCTTTCCCTGGGATGCCGGTAAGCCCAATAAGCAGGACTGGCATCCGCACTTTGACCTGCAGTTTACCCAGTTAGAGCAGAAGCTGCAGCTACAGCTGGCCGATCAGATGACCCACGAGCGCGATCTCAATGAGCGGGCAGAGTGTTTCCTGTTTCCTCAGGAGTTCTCGTCTCTGCGCCCGCTGCTCAGCGAATACCTGGACATTGTGTTTTCACCCCGCGCTGAAACCGTCGCCTGGAATCCGCGCGGGCTGTTCTTTACCAGCGGCACCCAGGAGGGCTTACCTTTCGACAGAGTAATGGGTGAGCTCAGCCGCAAACTGCAACTGCGCCAGGCCGGTTCCCATTCGATTGCAGCCTGGGACCGCGTGAACCGCAGCAGCCCGATTCCCGGAAATAAAGGCCAGAGCTTTTTTATTCGCGATCTGCTGAGCAATCTGGTGTTCAGGGAGAGTGGTCTGGCGGGCAGCAACCGTCGCTGGGAGTACCGCAATCAGCTGCTGCACTGGATTGGCTACGGCATGCTGGCCGGCGCGCTGGTGATCATGAGCGGCTTATGGCTGACGAGTTACTATCAGAACCAACACTATCTGCAGCAGGTTACGGCGCGATTGCCGGTTATCTCACAACAAAGTCAGCAGGTGATACATCAGCCCGCTGATAATATTTTTGATCTGCTACCCTTTCTGAATAACCTGGTGAAGTTACCCGTGTCCGACCAGTTTTCTCTCGATAATCCGCCGCTTACTATGCGAGCCGGTTTATATCGTGGAAACCAGGTCAGCGATGCAGCCTGGGCGCTTTATCAAAATGCGCTTAAGTCTTTATTGCTGCCCCGCGTGGCGCAACAGATCACCAACCTGCTGCGTAATGACCCGGGGGATGATAACGAGTACAGCCGAAATGCGCTGCGTGCTTATCAGATGCTGTATCAGCCGAGAAATTATGATGGGGAATTCCTCCGCGCCTGGCTGCTGCAGAATCTGCAGCATTCGTTACCGGAGAAGGTCAGCGCCCGGGATTTGCAGCAGCTGGACTGGCACCTGAGTCAGTTGCTCGATCAGCAAATTCAGTCGTCACCCTATGCTCGCGACAATGCGCTGATGATGCGCAAGCTGGCTGATAACTTAAATAATGCGGGTCGCGACAGTACCCTGCTGGCCACTGCGCCGCGCAAAGCTCAGCGCCTGACGACGCATAACCCATAATAGCGAGGTGAACATGCCTGTCTCTCTGGCCCCTGGCTGGTACGGTAAATTACCCTCCACGGGGGACTTTTTGCATCATCGGTTAACCGAGCAGCTGATTGCGCCCTGGAACCACTGGTTTCAGCAAGGTCTGGTGCACTGGCATCATCAGGATGATGCGGTGAGCGCCGACTTCCTGCGCGCCCCGGTCTGGAATTTTGTGTTACCGATCACCCCAATACGCAATCAGGTGCAAATGGGTTGCCTGCTGCCCTCCTGCGATCGGGTAGGCCGTGCCTGGCCACTGCTGGCGCTGCTGAGTTTCCCCCTGGCCCAGTGGCATCCGGCACAGTTAACGATTTCGGGCGACTGGTATCGGGATCTGGGCGCGACACTGTTGAACGCCGTGACGCAGCAGCAGAGTCCGGCACAGCTGGAACAGGCGATCCAGACCATGACGCCGCTGATGATCCCGGTACAGCAGCACTCCGATATCATGGATGTAATCGGTTTCCAGGATTTACCTTGCACCCTGAGCTGGCAGGACGTTGCTGAACGTTTCGACCCTCAGCAACATATTAGTTACTGGTGGAGCAATCGCAGTGACGGTTTCGTTCATGCCACGCACAAGCATAGCGGCAACCTCACCCCCGAACTGTTCTCATTACTGTTTAATCCGGCGGCAGGTGCACAGCCGGGTCGCAATGGCCTCTATCCACCGATGTTTGAGTGAGGCGTTGCTACTGTCCTCACTGACGGGATAACTCATGCAATTTACCATCGTTCAATGCACGTCTGATGTTCCGGTGAAAACCGTCACCTTTCATCCTCCCGGCGGCACGATTGGCCGCAGCCAGGATAACGACCTGGTGCTACCGGATGAAGCCCGTTCTATTTCCCGCCTGCAGGCGCTGGTGCACCTGTCAGGCGAAGGCGAATGCCGTCTGACCAATCAGGGCAGCGTCACGCCTGTTGAACATAACGGTGTGGCGCTGAAGCGTGGCGTGCAGGTGCGCCTGAAGCACGGCGACGCCCTGCGCATTGGTGACTACGCCATCGACGTGCGCGATCCGGCAGTTCACGGCGTAAACAGCGATCCCCTGGCGTTTTTTACCGACGCTGCGACGCGAACGAATCCGCTGGATATTCCCGACCATGCCGACGTAGAGGAAGTGGTGGAAGAGCCTGTAGTGAAGCGGCCGGAACGGCGCGGCGACGCGAGGCTGGCCATTGATCCCCAGACCAGCGAAACTTTTCACGTACCCTTCGCCGCTGGAGTGGAGCAGGACAAACTGGTGGCGGCCCTGCTCGACGGCATGGGCCTTAATAACGGCCATAATACGGCTATCAGCGAAGAGCAAATGCGCACCACGGGCAGAATGTTGAGCCTGTTCTCGCAGGGGACGGTTGCCCTGCTGTCATCACGTTCCATTCTGAAACGTGGCGTGAAAGCCGAAATGACGATGATCCTGAACGAGGCAAATAATCCGTTCAAAATCCTGCCTTCAGGCAAAACGGTTCTGATGCAGATGTACCAGAGCCAGATGCCCGGTTTTATGCAGCCCGAGCAGGCCGTGCGCGATGCGCTGGTCGATCTGCAGGCGCACCAGCTGGGCATGATTGCCGGGATCCGCGCGATTATCGCCGCGATGCTGCAGTCGTTTAATCCTCAGGGACTGGAGGAGCAGGCGCGCGCTGACGGTGCCGTATCCAAAACCCCGTTCTCGTCCTTTAAGAAAGCCGCCCTGTGGGACTATTTTACTCGTCGCTACCAGCGCACCGCCGGCGAGATCGAAGACGATTTTCATACGCTCTTTGGGGAAGCCTTCCTGCATGCCTACGACATGGAGGTCAATCAGTATAAAGACTCCCAGACGCGCACGGACGACGCATGAATATTGCCTTTGCCAGTCATTGTCAGCAGGGGCTGCGCGATGAGAATCAGGATCGAACCGGTGTGATACTGGATGCGCGCAAAGCCTGCTTTGTCGTGTGTGACGGCGTGGCTGGCCTGCCCGGCGGCGATCAGGCCGCACAGCTGGTATGCGATGTGCTGATTGAACAATTGCAGGATTGCGAGCAGGTTACCCCCGCCGTGACGCATCAGGCGGTGGAAAAGTGCCGTTCAATACTTGAAATGGCCCAGGGTAATAATCCGAATTTTTCCACCATGTGCACCACGCTTGCGGGCCTGTTTATCGACCGCACCCGACAGCGCGCATGGTGGGCGCACGCAGGTGACAGCAGGGTTTACCACTTTCGTCACGGGGTGCTGAATGAGGTGACCCGCGACCACAGCCTGGCGCAAAAGTTGAGCGATGCGGGCTATGAAAATACCGGAATTAACAGTAATTTACTCTATAATGCGCTCGGCATAGAACCCGCTCATCCTGTGACCTTCGCTGACGAAATTTTGCTGGAAGATGGGGATGCGTTTTTAGTCTGTAGCGACGGTTTCTGGCTGAATCTGACCACCACGGAAATGGAACAGGCTTTGCGCATGGTCAATGACTGTGATGAGTGGCTGACGTTAATGGCGCAGGCGGTGAGCCGCGACGTAAAGAAAGACAACCTTAGCGCCCTGGCGGTGTGGATCGGTGAGCCGCAGGATGCCACCCTGCTCTACACGCTGGCTGACTCAGCACGTTTTCTGCCCTCAGGCTATTGATTAAAGGAACTCTATGAAATTGTGGTTGCCCGCTATAGCCACGTTGTTTATGGCCTTTGCTGCGCAGGCGGAAAATTATCGTGTGGTGTATTCACCCAGTCTTGAACTGGAAGTGTACATTGACAATGTTGCGGGCAAAACGCCTGATGACTGGTGCCAGGAAACGCTACCGATCCGTATCGTATCGGGCAAAGACCAGGATTCAGCGATTTTAAAATCCTTTCTGCCGCGCGTGGGCACGCTATTAGCCAACCAGTGTAACGAGCTGGACGTCTTGCCCTGGCAGATGATGGACGGTGAGGGCAAGGTGCTGGCGACCGGCAGCGCCAGCAAGCTGCAGAACTGGCGAATGATCGTGAATACCGATGCAGCCGCCCCGGCACCACGGGCCAGCGCAGCCAGTCCGTCGCGTCCGGCAGACAACACGCCGCTGCAGCATTTCGCTTTACCGAACGGCTGCCGTTTCCGCACCGCGTGGGACGAGCGTGGACTGTCGATATTTGTGCCCGACAAAGGTAAACAGCAGTGCTCATCGGAGGGCTGGCTGGAAGGCAAAAGTGAAATAACCCTGAGCGGTGGCGCGCAGTCACAGACGGTTGCGGTCAGTTTTTACCAGGGTTATCCCCTTGCCAACCTGACGCTCACCGACCAACGCCTGCAAATTGTGGATGTGAATAAACAGCGTATGATTCTGGCCCGATCCGATGCGCCAGACAGCTGGGTTGTATTGCCCTTTGATGAACAGCAGCATCTGTGGCGCTTTGACGGAACCTTATTGATCAAAGCCGATCAGGCGACGACACAGCAGGATACTACCGCGCTGGCCTCGCGCATCAGCACCCTGCGCAGCCGCTGGGCAACCAGTTTTACGTCGTCGCAAAAAGTGAATGTGTTACTTGTCGATGCCTTGCGCGCGGATCGGGTCGATCCTGGCGCAGGTGCATGGCGTAACATCAATTAATTACCGCGTAGCCTGACAAGCAGGCCCCGTTCAGAGAGTCTATTATGTCGGCTAATGACAGTCAGAAAACAATACCGAATGCCTTACCTGACGGATATCGTTTTAACGAGTTCGAAATTAAAGAGGTGATTGGCGGCGGCGGTTTCGGCATTGTCTATCGCGCATGGGATCATCAACTTGAACGCACCATTGCGATCAAAGAGTACATGCCTGTGTCGCTGGCGGTCAGAACACAAGACTTATCGCTGGAGCTGCGCGGTGAACGCTTTCAAAAGCTGTTTAACGCCGGTCTGAACAGTTTTATTCAGGAAGCCCGACTGCTGGCGCGCTTTAACCATCCCGGCCTGCTGCACGTTCTGCGTTTCTGGGAACAGAACGGCACCGCCTATATGGGAACGCTCTACTACAACGGCATGACGTTGAAAGAGTGGCAGATCACCAGCCATGAGGCGATTTCAGAAGCCTGGATTCGCCGCCTGCTGCCGCCGCTGTTAGGGGCGATTAACACCATTCATCAGGCTGGCTATCTGCATCGCGATATCTCGCTGGACAACATCCAGATTCAGGAAAATCAGCTGCCGGTCCTGCTCGACTTTGGCTCCGCCCGTAAAGAAATTGGCAACCTGTCCGACGAAACCGAAATCATGCTCAAGCCGGGGTTTGCACCGATTGAGCAGTACAGCGAAGAAGGTGAAAGCGAACAAGGGCCGTGGACGGATATTTATGCCCTGGGCGCCGTATTACATACGCTGATTACAGGTGCCCCGCCGCCGGTCAGCGTGGTGCGCTGCATTGAAGATAACTACCTGCCGCTGGTCACGCGCAAACCGGCAGGTTACTCGCTGCCGCTGCTGCACGCGATTGACTGCGCGCTGATGATGAAGCCCCACGATCGCCCGCAGAATATCGATGAGTTTGCCGCGTTAATTGATTTGCCGGTTAGCGACGTTGAGGCGGTGGTGAACAGCCTGCAACAGCGTAACGACGAGCAGAATAACAGCGAGGCCGCCTCAGCCGATACCGCGCCACCGGTCGTGTTAGCAATGAATCATGGTGCCACGGCGGCAGAACCCGTGACCGGACGTAACGTCCGTCGTCTGTCTCCAGGATTAGTGGCACTGGCCGCTGTGGCGCTGATTGCGGTTGCGGTGGTGGTCTGGATTGAGAATTCGCGCGCGCCTGCGGCGTCCCTCGTCAATAAGGGCCCGTCATCATCGGGCGCCGTAACGGGCACGGTGCCTGCCGGGCTGGCGATGGTTTACCTTAAGCTCACCAACGACGAGCAGGTGGTACTGAACGGCCAGCCCGTTGCAGTACGTGCCAGCAGCAACGGTTTTGCGGTGCTAAACCTGGCCGCCGGGCAGTACCGCATTGACGTACGCGCCGGTAACAGGCTGCGCAGTCAGTCACTGGTGATCGATAAACCCGGCACCTGGCTGATTAATCCCACCAATTAGTGCGCGGCAATACAGGATAAGGGCAGCCTGGCTACCCGTTTTGCTCAAGGATTTACTGTCTCAGGCCTGTTTCAGCCAGTCTTGTTGCAACGCACGTACCTGGTGCGCCAGACGGATCAGGTCTTCCTCCTCCATCCCGCGCCGGGTCAGCTCGGCTTCCAGCGAGAACAAATACTGGGCATTCGACCCCAACGGCCCGGTAGCCGCGGCAATCAATGGCGCAACGGCCTGCGGACAGGTGTCATCCTCATACAGCGGGTGACGCGGATCCATAATAAACACCAGCGCGGTCACGCGGCGGCCGTCTTCCAGTGAAAGTTCACACCAGGTCGGCAGGTAGCAGCCGGTAATCATTTCTCGCTTCCACAGCAGCGCCAGCTCGTCGTGCAGGCGCGCTTCCGGCAGACGAAAGGCCAGCCCTTGGGTCATTCCGCCCTCTTTCAGCGCCAGCATGCGGCCCGGATGTGCAGCCGTGCCGCGTCCTGCGGTGAGGCGTAAACAGAATGCCCGATGCCAGCCGTCCAGTGACGCCGATGCCACCTCGTCTGCCTCAAATACCGGGTTCCACATCAGCGAACCGTAGCCGAAGATCCATACCGGGCTGTGATCGGGCCGACACGCCAGGGTTGCTGCCAGCGATGCTGCACGCTGTTCACAACTCCACAGGAGTGTTTCCTCGATATCACCAAATGACGTTTTACAATCTGCTTTTAATAAGAATTCCCGGGTTAGCAATGCGACCTCCTCAACGTTCACCACATCCTATGCAAGTGGCTCCTCTGCTCTGTGACGTTCAACATTCACTGGTTCACGCTCTGTTCATTTAACTGACATTAATTATTAACACAATGAGTTGCAAGCAAGAGTCGGAGTAGAAAGTAAAAATCTACTTATATTGCGGTATTAAAAGAAAGGTTAATTACATACCAAAATCTTATTTTAAAAAAATGCTAAGATGTAACAGCTCGTTATCGCGGATTATGGACACGATAATAACGGCTTTTTATTAATAACAAATACGAAACAACTGCGACAGGTCGTTAATATCAGATTGGGCGCATGAGGGACAACGGCGGAGGCTGCCGCGCCCGCGTTGGCAGGCGACATCATTATTGGGGCAGGCGTTGAAGCAGAAACACAGCATCCCGTTCGGGGCGGGATGGGTGAGCGCGTCGGCTGAGCGGATGTTATTTTTTAGGATGCCATTTATCATCATCCCCTTTTTGATATTCATGCTTTACCGCTGCCCAGGCCACCTTATGTGCAACCTCTTCACGGGATTCATCCCCACGGCGATCGTCAGGGTCTTTGTACTCTGTCCATGCGTGGTTAAAAGCCTGCTGGTAGATGTCCTGCGCGTGGGCAGGCAGAACACGTTTAACAGGCTCCGGAAGATCGCTTCGCTTATCGTAGGGCATAGCCACTCCTCAGTTAACAGGGGAATGAATAAGCCTGGCGCAGATGGCCATAAATGCAAACCGGGTTTTATTGTGCCTTCCGCGATTTTTCTCTTCAATGGCAGGTTAATGCCCCCCTTTCACTACCTTTTATGGGGCTAAATGCCAGGATAACCCTGGTAATTGCATCTTCTTCCGCCTGATTTCACAGAGGAAACGTGCGATAAGCGAAAGTTATTCGCCCTTCAAACAAAAAAAGCCTGAAAGTAAAAAGCGGTAAATTTTCACATTCATTGTGATTGAAAAGTTAAACTGCGTAACCTATAAGTTTCAATGTAATGATGGGTAAATGAATTACCCCTTTTATTCAGCAGAGAGGATGGTGAATGCCTTCACATGAAAAAACACGTCACAAAGAGTTTTCACTAATACTTCCCCTTATTGCCCTGGGCATACTCTATTTTTTTAGCGCACAAACCTCACTGCCTGTTGTGGTCGGTATTAACTTACTGGCGCTGTTGGCGATCCTCAGCAGCGCCTTCAGCGTCGTGCGCCATGCGGACGTTCTGGCTCACCGTCTGGGTGAACCCTATGGCTCGCTGATTCTCAGTCTTTCTGTGGTGATCCTCGAGGTCAGCCTGATTTCGGCGCTGATGGCCACCGGCGATGCGGCACCGGCGCTGATGCGCGATACGCTTTATTCCATCATCATGATTGTGACCGGCGGTCTGGTGGGCTTCGCGCTGTTGCTGGGTGGAAATAAATTTGCCACTCAGTATGTGAATCTTGCTGGGGTAAAACAGTATCTGATTGCCATTTTCCCGTTGGCGATTCTGGTTCTGGTGTTTCCGAATGCTCTGCCGGGTGGAAACTTCACTACGGCGCAGGCGCTGCTGATCGCTGCGATTTCTGCCGCAATGTATGGCGTTTTCTTGTTGATTCAGACTAAAACGCACCAGAGCCTGTTTATCTACGAGCACGAAGATGAAAGCGATGATGGCGATCCCCATCACGGTAAGCCTTCTGCCCACAGCAGCGTCTGGCACGCTATCTGGCTGATTATCCATCTGATTGCGGTCATTGCCGTAACCAAGATGAATGCCAACCCGCTGGAGCATTTGCTGAGCGAGATGAACGCACCTAAGCAGTTCACCGGTTTCCTGGTAGCCTTATTGATTCTTTCGCCGGAAGGGCTGGGCGCGATAAGGGCTGTATTGATGAATCAGGTTCAGCGCGCCATGAACCTGTTCTTTGGCTCGGTGCTGGCGACCATTTCACTGACGGTGCCCGCCGTCTCCATCATCGCCACCCTGACCGGACAGGAACTGATCTTTGGCCTGGAGCCGCCGCAGATGGTGATTATGATTGCGTCACTGATTCTGTGCCAGATCAGCTTCTCAACCGGCAGGACCAACGTACTGAATGGCGCGGCCCATCTGGCACTGTTTATTGGTTACCTGATGACGATAATGCTGTAATCCGCTGATCCAAGACAAAAAAAAAGAGCGACTATTCGCTCTTTTTTCTTATCGGCAGCCGCTGGCTTAGTTGCTGGTATCCAGCGCCGGGAAGCTTTTGACCAAATCATCAATCGCTTTCATCTGCACCAGGAAAGGCTCCAGCTTGTCCAGTGGCAACGCCGACGGGCCATCGCACTTAGCACTGTTGGGTTCCGGATGCGCTTCGATAAACAGACCCGCAATGCCCACGGCCATACCGGCACGGGCCAGCTCTGCCACCTGAGCACGGCGCCCGCCCGAGGCGGCACCAAAAGGATCGCGGGTTTGCAGCGCGTGCGTCACGTCGAAAATGACCGGAGAGTTATTGGTCACCTTCTTCATCACGTTGAAACCCAGCATATCCACAACCAGGTTATCGTAGCCGAAGTTACTGCCGCGATCGCAGAGAATGACTTTGTCATTTCCGCCTTCGGCAAACTTATCCACGATATTGCCCATCTGGCCGGGGCTGACAAACTGCGGCTTCTTGACGTTAATCACTGCGCCGGTTTTTGCCATCGCTTCGACCAGATCGGTCTGACGCGCCAGGAAAGCCGGCAGCTGAATCACATCCACGACGTCGGCAACCGGCTGGGCCTGGGATGCTTCGTGAACGTCGGTAATGATTTTCACGCCAAACGCCTGCTTCAGCGCCTGAAAAATCTTCATGCCTTCTTCCAGGCCGGGACCACGGTAAGAGTGAATTGAGGAACGGTTGGCTTTGTCAAAAGACGCTTTGAACACGTAAGGAATGCCGAGTTTGTCGGTCACTTTTACATAGTGCTCGCAGATGCGCATGGCGAGATCGTAAGATTCCAGCACGTTCATGCCGCCGAAGAGAACAAATGGCAGATCGTTTGCGACCTTGATATCACCGATACTGACGACTTTCTGTGTCATGCCCTTTCCTTATCTGGGGTGACGCTTAATGCAGCGTCACGCGTTTTTGTTCGATTGCGTGAATCTGAACTTTGATCATCTCGCTGACCGGGTCTTCAGGACACTGTTCAACGAAGTAGGTTAAGTCATTTAACGCGATATGTTCGCACTCAAGCTGAGCGTAAATTAAACCACGATCGCGAATTTCATAGGGATCGTCCGGATCAATTCGCAGAAGTACCTGACTGACGTTCAGGGCCAGCTCCATCTGCTTCTCTTCCATCAGGGCCGCTTTCAGCGTATCCAGCATCTTGCGCATGACGCTCTCGGTTTTGGCTTCGTCCAGATCGTCATCATACAGACGCGCCAGCGGACTGATATTGCCCTTCAGCCACACTTCCAGCGTGTGCGTGTCCAGGGTTTCCCCGTTAAAGGGATTAATCAGCCACTTGTCGCCGTCGAGCCAGTCGGCGCGCAGAATCAGCTGCGTCGGGAAAATCACCGGCATCAGGGGTAATTCCAGTTCAGCCGCGATATGCAGCAGGATCACGCCCAGCGATACCGCCGTGCCCTGACGGGTTTTCAACACTTTATCCAGCCAGAGCGCATCTGACAGGTTATAGACGCCGCTGGCACCGCCAAATTTCCACTGCTTGTAAAACAGCTCCAGCAGCTTTTCGAGCTTTAAATCGGCATCCTGTTCATGACTGACGTAGTCACGGGCTTCAGCCACTAACGCAGCTAACTGTTCTTCAACCGACAACGCCGGGAAATCAGTGCGGATGGCCATCGTGGCACCAATCACTGCCTCACACAGCGGTGTCTCACTGTAATCGAGTTGTTCGGTGGAGCTCATACTATCCCCAGTAACGGCATTTTACTCAGTGCCAGCTTAATGATCGTCACCAGCGCAATCAATGCCACGATAAAGGCGATCCAGCGGGTGCGGTCAGAACGTGGGCGGCGGCTTAACGCAACCGACCCAAGGGCAATATAGATAATAACGCCTAACAGCTTCTCAGTCAGCCAGCTTCCCTGAGGCGAAAACGGATAGAAATGGGTGATCATCACCAGCGATGCACCGCTCAGCAGCAACAGCGTGTCATTGACATGAGGCAGGATGCGTACCCAGCGGCGTTGCAGCATCGCAGAGCCTGTGCGCTGCCAGTAAAATCGCAGCAAAAACAGCAAAATAGTTACTGCCACGGTCAGCAGGTGCAGATTCTTGATTAGCGGATAGTAAGCAAACATCGTTCATCCATGTTGTTCTTGAGTATTCTTCAATAGCGCGCTCAGGCCGGGTGCGGGGCTGCCTGCCCAAACGTGACCCGGGGGTTACCGCCATAATCATTCGCCGTCGCCACCGACAGGTAATGATGCTGCTGCATCAAGTGGCGCACGGCTTCGTCCTGCTGCCAGCCATGCTCCAGCAGCAGCCAGCCGCCTGGCTGTAACCAGTTTATCGCCTGCTCGATCAGCAGCCGTAAATCCGCCAGGCCCGCCTCTTCCGCCACCAGCGCACTGCGTGGCTCAAAACGCACATCGCCCTCGTTAAGGTGGCGATCGTTTGCGTCGATATAGGGCGGATTACTAACAATCAGGTCGAATCTGGCTGGCGTAATCTGCGCAAACCAGTGGCTTTGTATGAAGGTGGCGTTAGGTATGGCCAGATGCGCGGCGTTGCGCTTAGCTAGCGCGACCGCGGCAGGAATGCGATCGACACCGATGACGTCGCAATCCGGACGTTCGCTGGCAATCGCCAGGGCTATCGCCCCGCTTCCGGTGCCCATATCCAGGACGCGTGCGGGTGACTCAGGCAGATGCGCCAGCGCCTGCTCCACCAGTATTTCGGTGTCAGGACGGGGGATCAGCGTCGCGTCGTTCACCTGCAGCGGCAGCGACCAGAACTCCCGCTCGCCGATCAGATGCGCAACAGGTTCGCCCCGGGCGCGACGCGCCAGCAGCACATCTAACTGTTGCAGTTGCGCTTCCGTCAGGAGAGTTTCATCAAACGCCACCAGCCAGCTGCGGGATTTGCCGGTCACAAACCCCAGCAAAATCTCTGCGTCTCGTTTCGGACTGTCGCCCCCACACAAGGTGGCGACCGCCTGTTTAAGCCAGTGACGGATATCCATCAATCCTGACCGGCCAGCGCGGCCAGTTGGTCAGCCTGATATTCCTGCACAATAGGTTCAATCAGACTGTCCAGCTTGCCTTCCATGGTTTCATCCAGACGGTAGATCGTCAGGTTGATACGATGGTCGGTGACGCGGCCCTGCGGGAAGTTATAGGTCCGAATACGGTCAGAACGGTCGCCGCTGCCCAGCAGGTTGCGGCGCGTACTGGCCTCAGCTTCGTGGCGTTTTGCCATTTCGGCCGCATGGATACGCGCGCCCAGTACGGACAGGGCTTTGGCTTTGTTTTTGTGCTGAGAACGTTCGTCCTGGCACTCCACCACAATACCGGTTGGCAGGTGGGTAATACGAATCGCAGAGTCGGTGGTGTTAACGTGCTGACCACCGGCCCCTGAGGAGCGGAACGTATCAATTTTCAAATCAGACGGGTTGATCTCCGGCAGCTCGGCCTCCGGCAGTTCCGGCATCACCGCCACCGTACAGGCGGAAGTGTGGATGCGTCCCTGGGATTCGGTTTCTGGCACACGCTGAACGCGATGGCCGCCTGATTCGAATTTAAAGCGGCCGTAGGCGCCTTCACCCATCACGCGGGCGATCACTTCTTTGTAGCCGCCATGTTCGCCCTCGTTGGCGCTGACGATTTCAACGCGCCAGCGACGTGACTCGGCGTAACGGCTGTACATCCGGAACAGATCGCCAGCAAAAATTGCCGCTTCGTCGCCGCCGGTGCCGGCCCGCACTTCCACAAAGCAGTCGCGCTCATCGTCTGGATCTTTCGGCAGCAGTAACAGCTGCAGCTGTTGCTCCAGGGACTCACTTTTTTCCCGTGCTTCCAGAAGCTCTTCCTGCGCCATATCGCGCATCTCAGGATCGTCGAGCAACATTTTTGCGGTTTCGATATCGTCCTGGTTCTGCTGCCAGTCGCGGAAGCAGCGCGTGACATCGGTCAACTGAGCATATTCACGCGACAAAGCACGAAAGCGGTCCTGATCGGCAATCACGCCGGCATCGCCCAGCATCGCTTCCACTTCTTCGTGGCGCTCCTGCAGCGCTTCCAGTTTAGCAACAATAGAGGTTTTCATTTAACTGTGGGATTCCCGTAACAGATGACGACAGCAGTGTGCCTAATCGAGACCCAGGCTGTCGCGTAAAATCTGCAGGCGTTCGCTATCGCCGTCGCGGGCGGCCTGCTGAAGAGATTTGGTTGGAGCATGAATCAAACGGTTGGTCAGCTTATGGGCCAGTTCCTGCATGACTTTCTGCGGATCTGCCCCCTGCTGCAGCGCCTGGAGCGCACGGCCTTCCAGCTCAGCGCGAATATCGTCTGCCTGCGAGCGGTACTCACGAATGGAGTTGACCGCGCCTTGCGAACGCAGCCAGGCCATAAAATCGCTGCATTCCTGCACCACAATGCTTTCGGCCTGCACCGCAGCGGCTTTGCGCTGGGCAAGGTTTTGCTCAATGATGGCCTGCAGATCGTCAACGCTGTAAAGATAGGCGTTGGCTAATTTGCCCACTTCCGGCTCCACATCGCGGGGGACCGCAATATCCACCAGCAGCATCGGCTGATTACGACGCGCTTTTAACGCGCGCTCCATCATGCCTTTACCGATGATCGGCAGCGGGCTGGAGGTGGAGGTAATCACGATGTCGGCATCGGCCAGACGGGAATCAATATCGGCCAGGCTAATCACTTCCGCACCGACTTCGTTAGCCAGCAGTTCCGCACGTTCACGGGTACGGTTCGCAATGATCAGCTTTTTCACCTGATGTTCGCTGAGATGACGGGCCACCAGTTCGATGGTTTCTCCCGCGCCCACCAGCAGCACGTTCACCGTGGACAGCGACTCAAAGATTTGACGAGCCAGCGTACAGGCGGCAAAGGCCACGGAAACAGCATTGGCGCCAATATCGGTTTCGGTACGAACGCGTTTGGCCACCGAGAAGGTTTTCTGGAACATGCGTTCCAGCTCGCTGCTCAGCGCATGACCACGCTGAGAGTCGGCAAAGGCTTTTTTGACCTGCCCCAGAATCTGGGGTTCACCCAACACCAACGAGTCCAGCCCGCTGGCCACGCGCATCAGGTGGCTAACCGCCTCGTTATCCTGATGCCAGTAGAGGCTGTTGCGCACGTCCGCTTCATCAAGCTGATGGTATTCACACAGCCAGCGCACCAGACGTTCCTGAAGATCGACCTGTTGCTCTACACTGAGGTACAGCTCGGTTCGGTTACAGGTAGAGAGCACGACGCCGCTCTGCACCATAGGCTGGGATAACAGGCTGTTTAAGGCCTGCTCCAGCGACTCCGGCCCGAACGCAACGCGTTCGCGCAGAGCAATGGGTGCAGTTTTGTGATTGATTCCGAGTGCGAGCAGCGTCATAGCGTTTTAGGTTGGGTTATCCCAATAAATGTCAGGGTTTTGTGAAGCGCATTCTACAAGATGCAGCAGATCAAGAAAAGCCATACAAAGGCTATGACTGTAATAAGATTAAGCCGATCATAGCGTTTTTGCCGTATAAGAGCATTGACGGTTAAAACGCGGATGGTTAGCGTTACCTGTTATCAATTAAAAATGTGTCCGAGGAGATGACCACTTGATGCTGACTTCTACACGCAACCTGTTGCGCCTTTTACCCCTTGCCAGTGTTCTGCTGGCTGCCTGTAGCATCAATAAACCACAAGGTCCTGGCCCAAGCGTCACCGCGCCACAGTGGCAACAGCATCAGCAAGCCGTCAGCCACGTTACCCAGTATCAGACGCGCGGCGCGTTCGCCTATCTGTCGGATAAACAAAAAGTCTATGCCCGCTTTAACTGGCAGCAGACCGCGGCCGACCGCTATCGCCTGCTGTTAACCAACCCGTTAGGCAGCACCGAGCTTCAGCTGGATGCTCAGGGTTCAGTGGTGCAGATTGTGGACAACAAAGGCAAACGTTATGTCAGCAACGATGCGCAGAAGATGATCTCGCAGCTGACCGGCATGGATATCCCGCTGACCAACCTGCGCCAGTGGATGATGGGCCTGCCGGGCGATGCGACCGATTACCAGCTCAACGATCAGTACCAGCTAAGCAGCCTGACCTACAAGCATGACGGCCAGACCTGGCAGGTGACCATTGCTGACTATGACAACAAGGTCAATCCACCGCTTCCGGCCAGCCTGGAGTTAAAAGAAGGCGATCAGCGTATTAAATTACGTATGGATAACTGGACGCTGAAATGATGACCACCTGGCCTGCTCCGGCAAAACTGAATCTGTTTTTGTACATCACCGGTCGTCGGCCTGATGGTTACCATAATCTGCAAACCCTGTTTCAGTTTCTTGATTATGGCGACAGCCTGACAATCACGCCCGACACGAGCGATGAGATCAGGCTGTTAACGCCGGTGCCTGGCGTGCCGGATGCGCAAAACCTGATTGTCCGGGCGGCAGAGAGCCTCAAGTCGGCGGCGCGTGAAAACGGCAGCCTGCCTGCCAGGGCTGGTGCGCGCATTGCCATTGAAAAGCGTTTGCCCATGGGCGGCGGGCTGGGCGGCGGCTCGTCGAATGCCGCCACCGTGCTGGTTGCGCTAAACCACCTGTGGCAGACCGGCTTTTCCCCTGAGGCGCTGGCGGAGCTGGGCGTGAAACTGGGCGCCGACGTCCCGGTTTTTGTTAAAGGCTATGCCGCCTTTGCCGAAGGCGTCGGTGAGGTGCTTTCTCCAGCATCGCCTGCAGAAAAATGGTATCTTGTTGCCCATCCAGGCGTCAGCGTGGCCACGCCGGTGGTCTTCAACGATCCGGCGCTTACCCGTGACACGCCCGTGCGCAGTTTATCAGCACTTTTACAGGCTCCGTTCGTCAACGATTGCGAATCAGTAGTAAGAAAACGTTTTCGTGAGGTTGATGAGCTTGTTTCATGGCTGCTAGAATACGCGCCGTCGCGCCTGACGGGGACAGGTGCTTGTGTGTTTGCTGAATTTGACACCGAGCATGCTGCTCGCCAGGTGCTGGAACTTGCCCCACCATGGGTGCGCGGTTTTGTAGCTCGAGGCCTTAACGTCTCGCCGTTACAGCGTACTCTGCAAGGCGATTAGCGATAGCGTGACTGTGTCACCCTGTTCCAGACACAGCACGTTTCGCACTCACATACCCGTGTGAACGTTCACGACAGTATTCGCCGGTTACTGTCATGACGTTCATTCTCTGGACGCAAAGCCTGAGGTTCTTCTCGTGCCTGATATGAAGCTTTTTGCTGGTAACGCCACCCCGGAACTAGCACAACGTATTGCCAACCGCCTTTACACCAGCCTGGGAGACGCCGCCGTTGGCCGTTTCAGTGATGGCGAAGTAAGCGTACAGATTAATGAAAATGTACGCGGTGGTGATATTTTCATCATCCAGTCCACCTGTGCTCCCACCAATGATAATTTGATGGAACTGGTCGTGATGGTCGACGCGCTGCGTCGTGCTTCAGCTGGTCGTATTACCGCTGTTATCCCCTACTTTGGTTATGCCCGCCAGGACCGCCGCGTGCGCTCCGCCCGCGTGCCTATTACGGCTAAAGTAGTGGCTGACTTCCTTTCCAGCGTCGGTGTTGACCGTGTTCTGACGGTTGACCTGCACGCCGAGCAGATCCAGGGCTTCTTTGACGTCCCGGTTGATAACGTATTCGGCAGCCCGATTCTGCTGGAAGATATGTTACAAATCGGTCTGGAAAACCCGATTGTTGTGTCTCCGGACATTGGCGGCGTAGTGCGCGCTCGTGCCATTGCCAAACTGCTGAACGACACCGATATGGCAATCATCGATAAACGTCGCCCGCGTGCGAACGTTTCTCAGGTCATGCATATCATTGGTGACGTTGCGGGCCGTGACTGTGTGCTGGTCGACGACATGATCGACACCGGCGGCACACTGTGCAAAGCCGCAGAAGCGTTAAAAGAGCGCGGTGCCAAGCGCGTGTTCGCTTACGCTACGCACCCTATCTTCTCTGGCAATGCGGTGGAAAACCTGCGTAAATCTGTTATCGATCAGGTTATCGTCTGTGACACCATTCCGTTATCAGAAGAGATGAAGTCGCTGCCAAACGTCCGTACCCTGACGCTGTCAGGTATGCTGGCCGAAGCGATTCGCCGCATCAGTAACGAAGAGTCCATTTCGGCAATGTTCGAACATTAATCTTCGCAGGCCGGGCATTATGCCCGGCCTTTTCTTTTGTCTCCTGTTTATTCCCTCCGACAAAGCTGCTTGGTTTTCAGAAATTTTCATTATGAGTGACCTCAGTTATTGTCACGATCACTACGAAAAACTCTTTCGCTGAAATTATGTTATCTGGCCTTTTGCCTTTTTGAGTTGAGTGGTAATTTGCCCGCACTTTTTATTGCGATCGCCGCCCACTATGAACCTCGACGTCTTTACGTTATTTATTTGCGAACTCTACGTACTGGGGTTTATGAGCCTGATTATGATCTTTGCCTGGGTCGGATCTCACTATGACCGCATTCTGGGCTATGTCTGTGTCGCCATCGTGCTCACGCTTGTTGCCTTTTTTCTCAGCAGCTTGCGCAGCAAGGGCGATCAGTTCTTGCCGGTGGCCGTAAGCAACGTATTAGTGATGCTGGCCTACGGGGGGTTATTTAGCGCTTTTCGCACATTCTGTGGTAAATCCCCAGGCATGACCGGCTTAGCAGGGGCGGCACTGTGGTCTCTGCTCTGCCTGTTTCCGACCTTTTATTACAGCTTATCACTGCGTGTTTTGGTGCTCTGCCTGCTTTGCATCGCCTATACCGCCGCACTCATTTATCTGCTCTGGCTGGCACGCCGTGATATGAATACCACCTTTTGGCCCGCACAATTATTGCTCTGGACTCACCTGCTTTTTCACGTCGCCCGGTTATTTCTGGATAACACCCGTCCTGTTGGCATACAGGGGGCGATCAGCGGTTCTGACTTTTCGATCTACGTGATTCTGGAATCCATGCTTTTCGTGATTGGCTTCACCGTCACCATATTAGCTATGGTGAATGAACGCACCCGTAATGCACTTAAGGACGCCTCGCTTCATGACCCGCTAACCAATATCTGGAATCGTCGTGCACTGTTTTCCGGGGCGGACGCTATGATCCGGTTTTGCCTGAAGCAAAACAAAGCGCTGACGGTGGTGTTATTCGACCTTGATCATTTTAAAGGGATCAATGACCGCTACGGGCACCAGCAAGGGGATCGGGTGTTAATTGATTTTTGTAACAGGGTCTCGGGAACGCTGCCACAGGATGGCCGCTTTGCAAGACTGGGCGGTGAGGAGTTTGCAGCACTGCTGCCGCTCCGCTTTGAGCAAGCCCGAGTGTGGTGCGAACAGGTACGCCAGACCGTTCAGCATTCGCGTCCCGGCCAGATCGCCTATTCAGTCAGTATCGGTTTTGCGACTGCAGATAACGGCGAAATAGATTTTGGTCAACTGATGGCTCTGGCGGATAAAGCACTCTATCGCGCCAAAGCCAAGGGCAGAAATCGGACAGAACCTTACCTGGTTATGTCAGAAAATCTAATGTGACGAATGATGGGTGCGGCGACAGCGTTTATCGCCATAATGGCGCACCCAGTAATAGCGATCTTCTACTTTTTCACGACCGCTAATACAGGCGCCTACCAGCCATAACAGTGCGCCAAAGAAAATGCCGAACATCGCGCCCTGAGCCAGCATCTGTGGTAAATCAAGCGAAGGCAGCTGGTTGATAATCGAAAAACCGATGCCGAGAAGCATGGTCACGAGTCCAATTCCCATCAAGGCATTACCTGCCATGCGTGAGTGATGACGTTTCATCTTTCACCTCCTTTATGCGCGGTCGGATGAGCGCACACAATGTTAAACTGATAGTAGTGTAGGCAATGCCTTCAGGCTAATTTGTGCACTAACTCACATAAAGGCCAGATGATTTGTGACCAATACGTTATTCCAGTTTATTGATTTAGATGAAAAATAATTAATCACTGACACTAATAATTTCCCCTGCGCGGTCTTTGTGATCCGCGTCGCGGCACAGTAAACTATCGCCCTTGAGTTATTACAGCAGGATATTCCTTGTGAGCAGCATAAAACTGATTGTGGGCCTGGCGAATCCCGGCGCGGAATATGCCGCCACGCGCCACAATGCGGGTGCCTGGTATCTGGACTTGCTGGCTGAGCGTCACAATCAGTCGTTGAAAGAAGAAGCCAAATTTTATGGCTATACGGCACGACTGGCTTTAGCCGGTGAAGACGTGCGCTTGCTGGTGCCGACCACGTTTATGAACCTCAGCGGCAAAGCCGTGGCAGCCATGGCGACCTTCTATCGCATCGCGCCGGAAGAGATCCTGGTGGCCCATGATGAACTGGACCTTCCCCCTGGCATCGCCAAATTTAAACAAGGCGGCGGACATGGCGGGCATAACGGCCTGAAAGACATTATCAGCAAGCTCGGCAACAACAATAACTTTCACCGCCTGCGGATTGGCATCGGCCATCCCGGCGATCGCAATAAGGTCACCGGCTTTGTTTTGGGCAAGCCCCCAGCCAGCGAGCAAAAACTGATTGATGATGCCATTGATGAGGCGGCGCGCTGCACCGAACTGTGGCTAAAGGAAGACCGCATCAAGGCGATGAACCGCCTGCATGCCTTTAAGCCTGTCTAATCGCCCAGATTGTCGCGAATCTGTGTATAATGCGCGAAAATTATCTTACGTTTCCGGCGGAGCCTGCTAATGGCTCTGCCCATACAGCTATAAAGGGTACTAAACCATGGGATTCAAATGCGGTATCGTGGGCCTGCCAAATGTCGGTAAATCCACTCTTTTTAACGCGCTGACTAAAGCGGGTATTGAAGCGGCTAACTTCCCCTTCTGCACGATTGAACCCAACACTGGCGTCGTCCCTATGCCAGACCTGCGTCTGGATCAGCTGTCTGAGATCGTTAAGCCGCAGCGCGTAGTGCCCACCACCATGGAATTCGTTGATATCGCCGGCCTGGTGAAAGGCGCCTCCAAAGGTGAAGGCCTGGGCAACCAGTTCCTGACCAACATCCGTGAGACCGAAGCGATTGGTCACGTTGTGCGCTGCTTCGAGAACGACAATATCATTCACGTGAATAACAAAGTCGATCCGGCTGATGATATTGAAACCATCAACACCGAGCTGGCGCTGGCGGATCTGGACACCTGCGAACGTGCTCTGCAGCGCGTACAGAAGAAAGCCAAAGGTGGCGATAAAGACGCTAAAGCAGAACAGGCCGCACTGGAAAAATGCCTGCCGCATTTAGAAAATGCGGGCATGCTGCGCGCGCTGGATCTGACGGAAGAAGACAAGGCCGCCCTGCGTTACCTGAGTTTCCTGACGCTGAAGCCCACCATGTACATCGCCAACGTCAACGAAGACGGTTTTGAGAACAACCCCTACCTGGATAAAGTGCGCGAAATCGCGGCCAAAGAAGGTTCTGTTGTGGTGCCCGTCTGCGCCGCCGTTGAGTCCGACATCGCCGAGCTGGAAGATGAAGATCGTGATGAGTTTATGGCCGAGTTGGGCATTGAAGAGCCCGGCCTGAACCGCGTGATCCGCGCCGGTTACTCCCTGCTGAACCTGCAAACCTATTTCACCGCTGGCGTGAAAGAAGTTCGTGCATGGACTATCCCTGTCGGTGCCACCGCGCCACAGGCAGCCGGTAAAATCCATACCGACTTCGAGAAAGGCTTTATCCGCGCGCAAACTATCGCGTTTGAAGACTTTATTGCCTATAAGGGCGAGCAAGGCGCGAAAGAAGCAGGCAAGATGCGTTCAGAAGGCAAAGAGTACATTGTTAAAGATGGCGATGTGATGAATTTCTTGTTTAACGTCTAAATAAAATGTGGTGTCTTATGAGGTTTTAATGAATCTCACGACACTCACAAAAACCAATTAAATCCACGCACTTGCGTGGATTTTTCATTTTATAACGTCTCAAATAATTTCGTAGAAGCGCTGTCAAAAATGAGTACATGGATGAGTACAACATTCTTCCATCTTCATTTTAAGTGAGTACAGAAACGGTGTAATAAATAAACAAGGCCCTGTTATGCTCACTGATACGCAATGCCGCACTGCCAGTGCCGAAAGAAAAACTCTATCGACTTAATGATTTCAACGATCTCTACCTCGAAGTGAAAACCAACGGCAAAAAGGCATGACGCTATCGGTTTAAACTAAACGGTAAATTAAACATGTTTGCGTTGAGTGAGTATCCGGCGATAAAGCTCGCCGAAGCTCGCGAGAAATGCGAGGAAGCGCGTAAGCAAGTCTCGGTTGGCGTTAGCCCGATACAGGCTCGTTAGTGAGATAAGATCCGCAAGGTCAATGACGCTTCTGACACCTTTGAGCTGATCGCCAAAGAGTGGTTGCAGATGAAAGACTGGGCCGAAATTACCAAAATACGACGACTGGATATGCTTGAACGTGCGGTTTTCCCTGCAATCGGTAAGCTCCCAGTCAGTGAGATCACTCCACATCACATCCTTATAATTTTTTAAGAAACTGCTAAACGCGGCGCTCCGACTGTTGCTGCTGAAGCCCGACGTACCATTTCATCGGTTTTCGAGTTGGCAGTAGCAACGCTTAGAGCTGAAAGCGATCCTGTATGGTCTGTACGCAAGGCGCTTCCGGAGAATAAGATACAGCACAAACAGGCACTGAATCCACAGCAAATCGGGAAGCTATTAAGCTGTTTTGATAACAGTCGCAGCTCATATCAAGTTAACTATTGCATGTGGCTAATGTGGTGGACGCTGGCGCGGCCAGCCGAAGTCACAGAGGCAGAATGGGCAGAATTAGATCTTGGTAACGCACTGTGGACAATTCCGGCAACGCGCATGAAAGCCCGCAGGGAACATGTTATTCCCCTACCCTCCCAGGCCGTCAACATGCTCAAAACACTACAAGGATTAACCGGGCATCGGCAGCATCTTTTTTCGGGCAGGGATAATCCGCTAGGTCCAATGACTTCGCACTCGCTGCGCCAACTACTTAAAAGCCTGAGCTGGAGCGGAACGTATAGCCCGGATGCCACCAGAACTTCAGGAAGTACGCGTTTAAACGAGATGGGCTATCGGCCTGATGCTATTGAGGCCCAACTTGCCCATGCTGATACTAACAATGTTCGTCGCACATACAACCATGCAACTTATCTTGATGAGCGAAAGGTTATGATGCAAGACTGGGCAGATAAACTTGAAGGATGGGTAGGAAGCACACACAGCAATATTGATGTTTCATAAACGCTGATGCATTGGTATGTTAATGCTGATTATTAACGATTATTTTCCACAAGATAATAAAAACTACATTTTAACCCACACTTTCGTAACCATCTGATTTTACGAGTATTGTTTACTATACTCATCCAGCGTTATAATCCCTCTGTTTTTCCATCCCTCTAATAACACAGGGCATCTCCATGAGCCGATACCATGTATCCAGCAGTGAAGGTCAGTATGAGAAAGACTCTGGCGAGCAAGTTTTGGCTAACAAGCTGAGGATCGCTACTTCTGATGAGATGGGTGAGGCTGAACTTGTCCTGTTAGAACAACTTTACCAGTCTGTTTTTGAAGAACAGTTCCCGGAAGGACAGCTCAGCGTAGCCATGCTAAAAAGCTGGCATCGCCGCTGGTTAGGCAACATCTACAATTGGGCTGGACAAGAAAGAGCGGTTAATATCAGCAAAGGCGGCTTTATGTTTGCCCCCTCGGCACAGTTGCCAAAACTGCTGAACGAATTCGACAGCAAGTATCTGGCTCAATACACACCGTGTAGCGGCTTGGACGAAGAACAACTCATCACCGCTATCGCCATCACCCATGTCGAGCTGATACTTATCCATCCATTCAGAGAGGGAAACGGACGCCTGTCGCGACTGCTAGCCGACGTAATGGCCGTTCAGGGTGGGTACAAACCGCTGGATTATCAAAGCTGGGAGCAAAACAAAACCCAGTATATCTCGGCTATCCATGCAGGTGTATCAATGGACTACGAGCCGATGAAACACTGGGTGAGAGAAGCATTAAGAAGGGATTAAACCGCAAGACGCAAATGAGCAAATTTTTTGCGCGTGGCTTCAAGTGAAGCTTCGATCTTCGCGGAGGGCTGCCCTGTTTCAACAGCCGTAGATGTTGCTACTGAGCGAACAATGTCAGCACGAGATGGCTTAGCGTAGCTTGCCTGAGTTTTTTTGTGGGTGCTCATAATCACTCCTGAAAAGCAGAATTTGGGCTGCAAAACATCGTTAGAACAGTATACCAAAACTTCTACGCAAATTCACATAAAGCCACCGGCAAAGACTCACTCATCGACCAAGCCCTTTAAGTAAAACATCAATCGCTAAACAGACCACATCCTTATCAGATAGGTAAGCAACAAAATGTTTCTTAATCCTCCCATGCGACAATCTGGCAGCCTGATGAAACTGAACGCTGACTTACTTAATTGATTTTATTGTATTTTAATTATCATCTCGATTAAGCCCACGAAATACAAAGATGCTTAAGAAATTGCATTTGAATCGCCACGGATAATCTAGACACTTCTGAGTCGTTGATAATACTGGTTTTCATATTCTGTCGGTGACATCTGATCGCTCGAACCATGCCGACGCTTACTGTTATAAAACATTTCGATGTAATCAAAAATATCACTTCGGGCTTCTTCCCGCGTTCCGTAGATCTTTTTCTTTATCCGTTCGCGTTTCAGTAACTCGAAAAAGCTTTCTGCAACCGCATTATCGTGGCAGTTACCGCGACGGCTCATGCTGCCCTCCAGGCTGTGTGATTTCAGGTACGATTGCCACTCATGGCTTGTGTACTGACTACCCTGGTCCGAATGAACCAGCACCTGTTTCTGTGGATTACGCCGCCATACAGCCATCAGCAGTGCCTTCAGGACAATGTCCTTTCTCATCCGGGATTGCATGGACCATGCCGATAATTTTGCGTGAGAACAGATCAACAACCACGGCAGGAAACAGCCAGCCTTCGTGGGTCCTGATGTAAGTTATGTCCGTTACCCAACGCTCATCCGGATTGAACTGTCGCTGGAGCCTGTTGGGTGACACGATACTGACCTCGCCTTTACGTGCCCGCGGACTCCGGTAGCCGACCTGAGCCTTTATCCCGACACGTTTCATCAGTCGCCAGACTCTGTTGACTCCGCACTGTTGTCCGCTGTCCCGCAGATCCAGATGGATCCTGCGATAACCACAGACGGATCCCGATCCCAGCCAGAACTGTTTAATCTGTCCCGTCAGTCTCAGGTCTGCCTGATGGCGTGTGAATGCGGCTGCTTAAGCCAGACGTAAAAACCACTGGGATGAACATCCAGCACCCGACAGAGCAGGCGAACAGGCCAGCAACGGGTGTTGTCACGGATAAAGGCGTACCTCAGTCGGACAGCTTTGCGAAGTACCCGCGGCTTTTTTTAATATGTCCCGTTCGTCGGTAACTCGCTTCAGCTCTTTCTGGAGACGGCGAATCCCGGCCTGAGCATCAGACTGTTCTTTATGAATGGAAGAATCCGGACCGTACTTCTTTATCCAGGCGTAAAGGCTGTGGGTGGTGATATCAAGACGTGTTGCAACGCAGGAAACAAAATAATCACGATCAACAACCTGTTTGACTGCTTCAATTTTAAACTCTTCAGGATAACGCTTACCGCTCATGTGCACCTCTCTTTAAGTCATCTTAAATGACTCTGAGGTGTCAGTTAAACTCGTGGCGATTCATTGCGGTGTACGACGCCTGCGTCGCTCAGGTCCTGATAATACTTCAACCATCTTATTATTCTGACTGGTGTTAAACATAGGTCTAAGACTACCTCATATTTTAAGAGAGGCAAAGTGTCTGGCGATCTATGGGGCTAGTCTAGCTCAGCACATGGTAGTGCAAACGTTTCATACGAGGAGTGGTCCTTACTAAGATTGTGTAACGCAAATGTGTGATACAATAAAACCATAATTGAAAATATTCCTTTGATTTATAGATGAAATATGCTAATTAATACGATACTTACCTAACGCTGGTATAACGCCACTGACATTTAAAAATCGAACTTAAATTCATTTAGAAAAACTATTTAAATAGAGAGGGAATAATGAGCTATAAAAATAAAACTTATGTTGCCTTTGCAAGTGAAGACGATACATATGTATCGTCTCATGGAAGCATGGCGTGATAATAAAGAAATTGATTTTAACTTCTATGATGCTCACGATTTATTTATCTCCAGAGATTCCAGTCAAAGAGAAACAATAAAAAGAAACCTCAGGGAAAGATTGAAAAACGCTAAACAAGCAGTTTTGATAGGAACACCAACGGCAAAATCTAAAGGTGGTGACGGATATTCATTTTTAGCACATGAAATATCGGTTATTATGGATTTTAATCTACCAATTTTAATTGCCAATAAAAATGGCAGCAGAAGTATTGACTATGCCAATATACCAAAACCATTAATCGATAACAATTATTACACCATATCAACATCTTTCCAACCGACAATTATAAAATTTGCTCTGGATGAATATACACCTTTCTTTCATTCAGATAAATCAATAACGGGACCTCACTTTTATAAAGATGAAATATACACTAACTTAGGTCTTGATAAGTGAATATCATAAATGACTTAAAAACCATGCGATTCTGGCGCTATTTTATAATAAATTCGCTTGCATGCTTGGGTTTTACCTCTGCTTCTATGCAGTTTCTATCAATGATTACACCAAAGGCTTTTTCAGAATATTACCAGTCACAATATTTTGTTTTATCGATATCAGTTTTATCTATCATCTATGGGGTATACAAATCATGGCCAAGACCAATTGAGGAGGAATATTCAAAACCTAACACCAAAATTAAAATAATCAAAGGTGATATTCTAAATCAAGATACTCATATTGTGGTCGGGATGTGTGATACTTTCGACACCCAGACTCCTAATATTATTGCAAGAAATAGCCTGCAAGGGCAGTTGTTAGAAAAGAATTTTAACAATGACATTGAAAATTTTGATCGTCTTATTGATTCAAAACTTATAAATATGGTACCAATTTCTACCATAGAAAAAATTGGACGGAAGAAAAAATACGAGATAGGAAGCGTTATAACCTTGGATCATATTCCAAAAAAAACGTACCTTCTTGCCTACTGTAATATGAACGAATACAACGAAGCACACGGAACTGTTGATAGTGTATGGAAAAGTTTAGCTAAACTTTGGGAGAGTATTTCACTCTCTGCAAATGGAGAACCTGTTGCCATTCCTGTAATAGGAGGAGGACAGGCAAGATTGTCAAATGTCCTACCTGCACAAGACTCAATTAGGCTTATAATAATGTCTTATATTTTTGCTTCTCGGCATAAAAAAATATGTGATGAATTGCGCATCATTGTTCGCCCTTCTGATTATGATAAATTAGATCGAATGGAACTAAAATCTTTTTTATCCTCCTTAAGGAAATCTTAGATGAAATCAAACAGTATATGTGTACCAACAGAGAAGAAATGCTCATTCTGCTCATATCTTAGGAAAGATCGCCCATACACGATTTTATATAGAAATGAATTAGTTGCCATATTAGTAACAAAAGAGCAAAGAGGAGAGCCGCATTTATTGATAATTCCTTGCGCTCATAGAGAAACCGTTTTAGATTTAACTGACAAAGAAATGATGATGATTTCTATCTTACTAAAGAAGGTTGCCAAAGCAATTGTTAAAGCATATAAAAGTGAGGGTATTTCAATATGGCAAAATAATGGAATCCCTGCAAGCCAATCAATCCCACATATGCATTTTCACATCGCGGGGACACTTAAAGGAGGAGGCACGGATTGGGGTGATGTACCTGAATTGACATTAGATGAAACACAACAGATTGCTAATAAAATCAATATACACCTTCATCTCACTTAACAAGAGTTGACCAATTACATTGTGTATTTACTATCAAAGATGAATAAAATCCGCATAATCTGACATTGTTCCTATCGAAAAATAAAGTGGCTCCAAATTAGTTGAGATACGGCTTCGAGATCTGAATGCTATCCGAAATTCTTTTTGATAAGCATAAGAAAAATGTTTTGCCATTTCTGGGATTTTAAATTTCGTATAGTCTCGATATGGATCATAATATGTCACCCTTCCCTCCATTGGGATCCAATCTCCGAATAGAGCCAAAAATGTTGAAATAAACTTTTGTTTAAAAATCTCGGGGGAATGGATAACAATTGCTGAATCGGCTTCAAAGTCAGTGGGCATCCGATAATGTATTTTCTCGCAAAGGCTAAAAAGATAATAGTCATCAAAAGTTAAAGGTAATACTATGTCATCATCGAAAAATTCGAGCTTATTTCCTTGTAAATTAATATAGTTTTTACCAGCAAGTCGCTCCTTATAGGTAGGGATGAAAAATATTCGGCTTGTTTCATCATCCCTGATGGAATTAAGAAATCCTTCTTTGTTGTAATAATCTGCGTTAGCTAAACGAATAGTACCGTTTTGAAACATTGGCTCAAGGAACTCCCGCTTACCATATTTAACAAGATAGGGTCTATCTGGCGGCGTATACCCATCGAACAGAGTCAGGCCAAAAGGCTTACCATGCTCAAAGTATTTAATAAGTGGCTGACGCGCAGCTTGAATAACGTCCGCAGAAGCCATCCCATTGGCCCTCACTCCATACTCTTCGAGCATATGAGTAAAGGTTTGCATAAACTCATCAGTTTCTTGCATTGAGACAGGTGTTAATTTACCTTCAACGCTTATTTCTGACACATTCATGAAGATGTTTTTAAACCGCTCATCGACTCTGTCATCTGGAGCGCCTACCAAATATGGATGTGATAAATAAGAATGACGCCATGTTTCATGCAAAGCAAGTCGATTGTGCTTAGTTGCTTGATACTCATAATATCGCTTATTCTTAGCTATTTTTTCAAGACGACCGCGTAGCAATTCAAGAGTAACATTTGTCATATGGAGCAATCTTATGTTGATTAATTTTTCTTGCGCACTGGTCATTAAAATTAGCATTCATACTTTTTAAATCAGTCAAATATTCATTTAAAACATTTTGAGTGCTCCCCTTTTCATTCCGAAATTAATTGCACATTACCTTTCACTTTCAGTCCTTTTTCTTTACATTTGATGGGAGAATCATCTTATTATTTTCTGTTCCAACGCTTATTCCCAGACTCAAATTGGTAGGCATTCTTTCCATTGCAATCAGTATCGATTTATGAACTATAATGCTTTTATCAGCAAGTAAAGCGTATGATGGAAACCACTTGTTGGCTTCATTGTCCCATTCATAAGTTAGTTGAGTTGGTGGGTTACCTCGTTTTTTTATTTTACGTATCAATTCAGCTGCTTGTACACCTCCCTCTGATAGAGCATCATGAGCCATATAGTGAAGCTTGACATTCTTGCCGCGAAGCAAGAAAGAAACCTGGCACCCATCCTGCCAAGAAATAATATTAATTATGGGATTTTTCCTGTCAGACATACTGCTAAGGAATTTCTTCATCCAATCATGTAATGCTTGATAAGTTCGCTTACCAGCCTCTGATGCAACAGCCGTTACAAAAGGATTCCAGACAATAGCTAAATATCCAATGCCAATACTGATTAGCTCCTGAGTTATTTCAGCAGCATTATATGAAAACTCAGTATGTTTTATTCTTATTGGTGCATTTGCTGTTACGCTCTCAATCCATTTTGAGTCAACTTCCCTTGGATCTAAGGCTAATTCTATCTGTGCATTATCAGGCAAATCAGGGATGTGTTTGGGAGAAGGATACGAGATCTCTAAGTTGAAATTTAGATCGCTAAATTTTAACACATTTCCGCCAGCATAAAATCCTACTACAGCAGCAACAAAAACGATGCCAGATAAGGTCTCGAAGACGGCAGACTCTAAAATTTGGCCTTTAGGATTACCTGGATCATGGTTGTGCAACATTATAAACGGGTCGCGATTAATTCTTTTTGATAAGTCTTGAGGATCGACAGGTACAATTAATTGCCCGTTAATATCTTTATCATTAGTCCAGATAACTGCTGGCTCAAATCGTCCGTAAATACTAATGGAATGTCTTTTAAGGGCAGCATCAACCCAATTTCGGGCTTTGGGATCATTGAGCAGATGAGACATGGAGCCACCTAAAAATAAGAAGGATACTTTAGTATATCATTGAAACGAAAGGCAAGTTGTGAAACTGTATAAGATTTTAAAATTTAACTTATGCCTTCTGAGCAGTTAACAAGTGTTCAGCACATGCCGTTTAACTCACCACCTCCACCGTCACCCCACTCATATGTAAGTATCCCGGCAAAACGAGCCATTCACTTTTAGAGATCTTCCGACATACTGATTATGTCCCCTGAGGAGATCGCCATGCGCAAAGCTCGATTTACCGAACACCAGATCATCGCCGTTCTGAAGTCCGTCGAAGCCGGACGCACCGTCAAGGATGTCTGCCGCGAAGCCGGTATCTCTGAAGCCAGCTATTACAACTGGAAAGCGAAGTTCGGCGACATGGAAGCCTCTGAAATCAAAAAGATGAAGGACCCTGAGGATGAAAACCGCCGGCTGAAACAGATGTTTGCGGACCTGAGTCTCGAGTGCCGTGTACTGAAAGACGTTATTGAAAAAAAGCTTTAAAACCAGTGATAAAGCGTGAACTCGTCAGCTATCTGAGGACGCAATTTGCCATGAGTTTACGCCAGGCTTGCAGGACGTGATCGCTGAGCAGGACGGTGTATTTTTATCAGCCCGATACCCGGCGTGATGAACCAGTGATCCACGCGCTGACTGAACTGGCAGAACGCTATCCGCGCTACGGTTTTAAGAAGCTGTTCCAGCTGCTGCGCAGGCAGGGCAATACCCGGAACCATAAACGCGTTCACCGGGTTTATTGCCTGCTCAAACTGAATTTTCGTCGCGAAGGAAAACAGCGGCTGGCTGTGCGTAATCCAGCACCACTGGCGACGCCGCAAGCGCTGAACCATAGCTGGTCCGTCGATTTTATGCACGATGCGCTGGTCTGCGGCAGGCGCTTCCGGACCTTCAATGTTGTGGATGATTTTAATCGTGAAGCACTGGCGACAGAAATCGACCTGAATATCCCGGCTCAGCGAGTCATCCGGGTGCTGGACAGGATCGTGGCAAAGCGCGGCTACCCGCTGAAAATGCGGATGGACAACGGACCAGAACTGGTCTCACTGGCGCTGGCACAATGGGCCGAAGAACATGACGTACAGCTCGAATTTATCTAGCCGGGAAAACCAACGCAGAACGCCTTTATCGAACGGTTTAACCGGACGTACCGAACAGAAATCCTGGATTTTTACCTGTTCAGAACGCTGAATGAAGCTCGGGAAATCACAAGTCGCTGGCTGATGGAATACAACAGCGAGCGGCCTCATGAATCCCTGAATAACCTGACACCGGAGGAGTACCGGCTGATGGCCGAAAAACCGGAAACCTCAAAAAGTGCGTGGAACTAAAACGGGTGTGCTTACACTACTACGCTTAACGAATACGACTGTTTCTTCGCATTCGCAACAACCATCTGGCATTACTCAGCCTGGTAAAGACGTCCCTCGCCCGACCTCGCCTTCCGCCAC
Organism: Pantoea sp. B623; assembly: GCF_024814475.1. Lineage (NCBI taxonomy): Bacteria > Pseudomonadati > Pseudomonadota > Gammaproteobacteria > Enterobacterales > Erwiniaceae > Pantoea > Pantoea sp. B623. The sequence goes on from NZ_JANUXM010000004.1 coordinate 532,271, forward strand.
ACTTCATCATCCGTCAGTTCAGTCTGGATGAGTTCAATCGGCACGCCAGCATCGTTAATCATCGCAACAAAAAAGCCGTCGATCGGCTCATAGGGCCCAAGTATAACCTCCTCATCGCGAATGGCCTCCAGGAGATCGGCCACCTTAAATGCCACATGTGGCACAGTACGGATCAGATGATGCAAAGGTGAATCGACTTCAAACCGTTGCCACTGCACCCGGAACTGGCCTGGGTTGTCGGCGGTGTACATGCCGGCACTTTGACTGTAACTGCCGTCTTGCAGGCCATCACTGACTGGAATCCCTAAGTGGTGAAAATCATACTGTAGGTGTTTTTTCAACGTTGTAATCCTGAGGGTTAATGTCTGTCAGACAGATAGGGTAACAAGCCAGTAATGATTACCTGCATTTTCGCGCCACCCGAGTAACCTGATGGCGCCTGGAGCGTTTGATGAGGCAGAGGCAGAGGCCGAATCAAATTCCCATCACATACTGCGCGATTTTGAAATAAATGATGAGCCCTGTGCCGTCAATAAAAGTGGCAATAAAGGGCGCAGAAACCACCGCCGGATCAACCCCTAACTTTTTCAGTAACATCGGTATGATTGACGACACAATCGCGCTCCACACAGTAATGGCCACCAGCGAAAGACTGACAACCAGCGTGACCTCTGCGCCAACGCCCATCATCCATGCCCGTATCCATGCCGCAAGGCCTATAGTGGCCGCGATCAGCAGGGACGTGGAGATTTCTTTGCGTAGCACTGCACCAAGCCTTGCCAGACTAACCTCCCCTAACGCCATGGCCCGCACTAGGGTAGAGGTGATCTGTGTACCGCTATTGCCGCCGGTGCCAATCAACAGAGGAATAAAAAAGGCGAGCGCAATTGCCGCCTCCAGCTGATCTTCAAAGGCTTTCAGGACATTGCCTGTATAGGCCTCAGCCACAAAGAGCATCAGCAACCAGACGGCTCTTTTTCGCCAGAGCGCCCAAGGACTGGTTTCAAGATAAGGTTTGTCCAGCGGCAGACTGGCGCCCTGACGCTGTGCATCTGCGGTGTTCTCATCCGCAATCAGGCGTGCAATCTCACGTTCACCCAGTACACCAACCAGCGTATGGTTGGCGACGACGGGCAGAATATCAATATTCTCCTCCATTAAAATATGGGCAATATCACCGCGACTGTCATCCGGCGTCACTTTCGTGAAAGCATGACGCATCATGACACCAACCGGTTTATCTTCATCATGACACTGCAATAATGTTTTAACCGCAAGCGTGCCGCGTAAATGGTAATCACGCGCGGTAATAAAGACTAACGAGGGGATCTCATTTGTTTTTAACTGCGACAGAAAATAAAGCTTTGCTTCTTTTACCGTCAGTGTGTAGGGGAGCGTAATAAAATTCGGGTTCATATACTGCGCAACGGAGGCGTCATTTACGCCGTCAGCATTGAGGCGCGAACCGGTAGAAAGATGCTGTATTTTTTGCATTGAAGTGTCCCTATATCGGCTAAAACGTCATCAGCGAATCGTACAGGGGCGTAACCAAAGAGGGAGTGAACGTAGGCTATCTCCGCGTCCAGGTTTTAGCACTATACAACGTATCTGATTCATTAATCAGAAGTTACCTTGGGCTGAACCTTAATCCGATAAAGCCTGTCTTAACCTTGGGCATCTCTCGATGTCGTCAGATCAGTAACCTGTGTTTGTATAGGAGCCTCGCCAAACGAGATACTGTGTACTTAAAACGCGGCTAATATAGAGGGAGAATGCTGATATAAAAAGAAACAATCCATTTTTATTGAGATTACGTTTAAGGAATTACAAAAATATAAATAAAAATACTTTTCATTAATGTTCTTGGTAGGCAATCATAGAAATCCCCCTTTCTGAATAGTTCAGCGTAATCAGTTACGCTTCCTGTGCCACTTCATTTCCCAACCCAATGAACATTCGTCAATAATCGTTGGTAAAACGTGGGAGCCTGTACCTGAATTTACCCAAATACTGTCTTAGCCGTTTATCAGTGACGTCATTTAACGCATATAAGTCTCCATTCTGCAGGGATGAATATTTGCTAAGAAGGCTCACGAGACATTTCAGGCACACAGTCAGCTTTCAGACACAGTCGCTATGTTTAAGACCGATCCCTTAACACCTGATAATGGGTACAGCCAGCCCATATCACCGCTTTTCCTTTGCATCCTTTTTACACCTCGCCATTTCTTTTTTACGCCACTTTTACACGCCGGGCGTTTTAATCAACGGCACCGGGTACTCATGGCCCATGCATAAGGAAGTCGTTGATGAAATGCGTTAATGCGCCCTTTTCTCTGCCTGTCAGTGGCGATGCCGCTTTAATCGAGCTGGCTGAGCAGCAACGTCTTCGGCTGATGTCACCCCGTAAATGGTTCAGAGACGCGATTGAGGTCAACACCGATCCGAACAGGCTTAACCCCCGGCTGATTGCTCAATGGCTGGGGGCGACAATCCCCGATGCGCGCCTTCTGACGCTGGCGTTGAACAGCAGTCTCTGTTTTGGCGTCTACCGTAATGCACGACAAATCGGCTTTGCACGCGTCATAACCGATATGGCCGAAACCTGGGTAATCCAGGATCTGTTTATTTCGCCAGAATATCGGTTTATCGGTCTGGGATCCTGGCTATTGCGCTGCTGTCTGTCGCATCCAGGTGCCTGCGGCTGCCATCGTATTATCGCCCTGAGTGAATCCGCACCAGAGTTTCTTCAACACAACGGCTTAATCTGTCATCCCTCACTGCCGGGTATTTACGTGGCGCCGCCTCTGTATCACGGCGTTGACTACCCAGCAGGCTCCGATATCACACGTAGACATTAAGCGACTATAACGATGAGCAGCCTGCTTCAGTTTCTCATTCGGCCTCAATTATCCAGCTGTTGGTCGTTAAGCAATGCGACTGACGAACCTCTGTCTCACAAGGAAAACACCATGTCAGGTCTTATCCTGGTATCACATAATCATTCTCAACGTTCCACGCTTACTGCGATTTATGAAGGCATTCTCGCCCATCAAGGTGGGCTCTGGGTGAGCTGGGATGGCCAGACCGCAGTTCTGCCATCAGATACGGCAAGACCTCTGTCATCTCAGCAGAAAGATCACTATGAAACCCTGACCTTTCCCCTGACACCCGGCGAGGCGAATGAGGGTTATCACAATTACGTACATAAAGGACTCTGGCCTGTTTTCCACCAGCGCCCGGATCTGGCCCGTTTTTCCGCTGACGGCTATCGGGAATATAAAAATATTAATGAGGCTTATGCGCGTGCTATTTGTGAGCACACCCTGCCCGAGGACAGAATCTGGATACAGGATTATCATCTGCTGGGTTGCGCCCGCTATCTTCGCGAAGCCGGTTTGACCAATCCAGTGGGCTTTTTTCTGCATCAGCCTTTCCCATCGGGCAAGATGTTTGAGGCCATTCCCGACTGGCGCTGGCTCACCGAATCCCTGCTGTGCTGTGACGTGATCGGTTTTCAAACGGTACAGGACATGAACAACTTTATTGTCTGGCTGGAAAGTGAATTCCGTACAGAGCGTTTGGCTGGCGACAGCTTTCGGGTACAAGGCCGTATTGTCCGCCTCGGCGTCTTTCCTGTGGGGATTGACCTTGACGATGCCCGCTGCCTGCGCGACAGCAATAGCTGTGCCTTCATGGAAATGCAGTGCCGCGAAAACTTGCCAGAAAATACCGTACTGAGTGGCGGCCATCTTGATGACAGTGCCGGGCTGCCTTACCGAATCAGCGCCGTGGAAGTGCTGCTGCGCAAACATGCTGTTTACCAAAAAAATATTACCCTGTTGCAGCTGGCTCCGCCCTCTGCCGGGTATGCGCATCGCGCGCCGGAAATCAGTCACACCTTAGAAACCCTGTGCGGCGAGTTTAACGGCGTGCACGGCATGATGAACTGGTATCCGGTGAACTGTCTGACGCATGCTTACAGTCGGGAAGAGCAGGCGGGAATCTATCGCGCTTCCCGTGTTGCGCTGGTGACCCCACTGATGGCGGGCATGAGCCTGATGGCGAAGATGTATGTTGCACTTCAGGATCCCGATAACCCTGGCGTGCTGATCCTGTCACAGTTTGCAGGCGCAGCAGAGCAGATGGACGGCGCGATAATCGTCAATCCTTACGATCCCGATGCGATGGCCGATGCCATTCATAGCGCACTGCTGATGCCGGTCAGGGAACGGCGTCATCTTCACGCGCGTCTGATGAAGGGATTGCATTTGCACAGCAGTCATCGCTGGTCTCAGGCATTTTTGTCTATGCTGAGCGATCAGCCCGTGATGCCCGGGCCGGTCGTCGCAACCGCCCCCTCTTTGCGTCTGAACAGTAGTCGGGCCCGATACTGACGTTACCGTCCTCAGTAAGCGGCAGGTCTGCATCGCCTCTGCTTTGCAGACCGGGCTTTTAGCTGCAACACAACGGTGAAATAGCCTGAAAACGGCTCAGCCCTGAGCCATTTTCATCAAGCTATTGAATCGCAGCCGCTGGTGCAGCGTGGTGATAACGGCTGAGGCGTGCGTTAACGAGAAGCCGAAAGGGTTTGCAGCACTTTCAGCTCGGCCACCGCTTCCTGCATGGCATCCATTCCCGCCGTTAAGGTGCGCAGGCTATCCAGCTGTTTCGCCATACCTGCCCGCTCATGGCGGGTGCGGTCGCTCATCGCCGCTATGGCATCGGCTGCGTGGATACTGCGCTCTGCCATGTCCGTGGCAGTTTGCACGGTGTTTGTCGCCACATTGCGAATGCGGGAAATCGTGCTGACCGCATCGTTGATATTGCTTGCCGTGGCTTCCGCCTGCTCTTTGGAGGATTGCGCCAGACGACGCACTTCTCCGGCGACAACCGCAAACCCCCTGCCCGCCTCACCCGCACGGGCGGCTTCAACAGCCGCATTAAGCGCCAGAATATTGGTCTGGAACGCGATATTGCTGATGCCATGCGTAATGACGTTGATACCATTGGAGATCGACTCCAGATCGTCCAACCCGTCGCCTAAGCGGCCCTGTGCCTGCTGGCTCTCTTTGGCGATATCGCTGATAGCGCGGATGCTGCTCTCGGCCATCGTCAACGCCTCACTCTGGCTCTGGGTTGCCGCCTCAAGCACCGGCAGTGCCTGGACGATAGGCGCTAACTCCTGTTGATAATTCACCACGCGCGCCAGCACGTCAGACTGCACCCTGTTCAGCGCCTCCCAGCGACGCAGGGCGCGCTGAGCGTAGTGAGCCGCATAGCTGGCATATTCCACCGGGAATTGCGCCATCGCATTGACGCTGTGATTAAAGAACACCAGCGCAGAGAGCGTCTGGTTGATCGGCACGCCGAGAATCTCACCAAAACTGGAGAAGCCGGCGGCCGGGATCCCTTTAAAGAAATGCGCATCGTGCAGCTTATCGGCATTCCCTACGCGACGCAGTATGCAATCGTTCATCAGAATCGCTGCCGGTTTGCCGTGGCGTTGGGTAAAGGCCTGCCAGTCACGCTGCGTGGCCTGTTTAAAATCGGTTTCGCGCATTAAGTAAAGCCGATCGCCAAATTCCAGGTCGCAGAAAAACTGTACGCTCTGGCTGTCCATTTTCGCCACGGAACGAATAAAGAAGGCTTCGCCTACCTTGACGGCAAATGTCAGACCTTTAAGCCGCTCGCTGAGCTGCTGTTCGTTGCAGCCAAGATGTTCGGCCAGCGCCTGGGTGAATGGCTGCTGCTGTCCCTGCGCGTTGAACACCGACGTCAACGTACGCTTTACCGGATCGGCCTCTGCAATCAGCCAGCTTTTATTCAGCGGTTCGAAATTCTGGCTTTTGAAGGGTGCGAAGGATTTACCCGCTGCCATTTTGCAGAACACGATAACGGCCTTGCCCTGCAGCACACGACCGCCGACACCCATCCATGTGCCGTCAAAGGTTGCACGTCCTCCTGCGGAGCCACCAATCGCCAGGCACGGAAAGCGCCCTGTGTTATACCAGGCCTGCATCAGAAAGCCTTCTGATGCGGACAGTCCGTCGCAGTAAATCATAGCGAAGGTGCGATCGGCAGAAAGCGGCATGCGCAGCTTCAGTGCGGCCAATTCATGCTGAATGGCGCTGATGCGATCGGTCGCCGTGTGCGTGTCGTGAAGATGCAGATCGACAATGTGCGTTTCATGCTCCGCTATCAGGTTGCGAGGCAGCCAGAGCCAGCTGCCCTCTTGTCCGTCTCCCTTGCAGTAAGTTGTCTGCTTGCCGCTGGCGCTGAGCGCCCCGTTCGAGGAGAGCGTAATGACGGTCAGATCCGCCGATGTTAAACGTTGCCATGCCTGACTGACCTTCTGAAAATCTGCCTCTGGCGGTACAAACGTCAGCAAAATACCCGCAGCACGTTTGCTAAGGCCTGCAGCAGAGAGCGATGCAGGTAAGCTTTCACAGTGAAAGATCCCGTCCGCGGGCCGAGCGGCCCCTGCAAAACGGGAACCGGTTAAGCTTCTGGTCATTGTCTTAATGACAGACATATTGTTATTTCCATTGTAATTAAAAGGAATGCACGTACTGGTGTTGTAAAAAAGAGGGCCAAATGCTGCGCCGGTATGACCAGCACGCATGAGCCCTCTTCAGCCCCAAAAATGAGCTGAGCATGCGTTATCGACTCACGCGGCCATAGCTTCAGCGATTACCGGGATTATTATTAGCGATGCGTGCGGGTAAGCGTTTGCGTTTGATGTCCGTCAGGTACAGAGAAAGTTTGCGCCAGTTTAAAAGAATGAACGTCGGCTCAGAGCGATCTGCGGACATTGCAGATATCGCTACGCATTACCCCCTGTAGATCAGGTCACAGACTTATATTCTAAGAGTCATGGCCGGGTATTTAGCGAATTAGACTAATAAGGTGGCTCATGAGAGAGAGGCATTATCTGACGTCTCGCCATGTATGACCATCCAGATTCCGGCAGATGAAATTGCCATCCCGATAGCTATCAGCCAGGAGAGGGGCTCATTGAACATAGCCCATGCCCAAATCATGATGACAGGTGGACTGAGATACAGAACAGTGCTAATGCGGGTTGCTGAGCTCCGGCGCAGACAAATCCAGTAGAGACCGTAGCCACCAAAAGTTGGCACAGTCGCCGTCCATAACACGCTAATCCTGAGACCTAATGTGGGAATCGGAGGAAGGCCATCCTGGGTGCCTACAATAACCGAGAAGACAATCGCCGCGACGAAACACTGCAGCCAGAGATTGGATAACAGATTCGTTGACTCTGAGTCATTACTGCGTTTCTGCCAAAGCGTTGCCACTGCAAGCGACAGCATCCCCGCCACGGGCAAACCGTAAGCTCAGATCGGAGCGTTGCCAAACGTGAGCACATTGTGGGTCACCCACACCACGCCGAGCAACCCCGTGAGTAGACCAAGCCAGACCTTAAAGCTAACCGTTCCCCAAAATGCTGCCACCAGCAGCGCCATTCCTAGCGTAAGCAGTTCAGCGCACAGGACAACGAGTCCGGCCAGGACACCCAATGCGATTCCCTTTTTCACACCGATCATGTATCTGACCATGGCCAGCAGGCCGATCCCGGCATTTATAATTAGCATCCGAAGAGGTGATTTCAGCAAGGACTTGTACACAAAGGCTTAGAGGAGCAGGGTTAACAACACATATCGCCAGAACACGACCAGTAATGCCGGGGCGTAATTAATGCAAAAGCGAGCCAAACCGCGGCGTGGCAGAACGTTGTAATAGCGTTAAAAATGGAGTCCAGTAACGAGCTTAAAGAGTGGATGAAGCGAGGAAAACTGGATGTGGCAGTAGTCGTCCAGCCTAAAGAACATACCCGCCCCGATGCCCAGTTTCCAATGTCAATCACACCCGTCAGGGTGGAACATCTGAACACTGACGTGGCGTTTGAAAACCCCTTGCCTCTGGCTGTCTAAACCGCGTCATGTATTTATCGCAAGGCTATAACAGCCTCCCTAAAAGCTTCGGGTCGGCGTTTGCGTATTGTACTCGAGAGCCATTCAAGTCAGGCGGTCCAGACGTGTGTCAAAGCAGGATTGGCGGTAAGTTTGATCGATCGGGGTAAGGTATCTGGCAGCATGCTTACTCTTGAATAATATGCCTACTATTCCTGACCATAACATCGTGTTCATACTAAGTGCCGCATCGTGTGGGGATGAAGCTGTCGATCTGCTTTCAAAGGCGTTTCATCAATCATTTCGGCTTTAGGTGGCTGATGAAATGTCTGCAATCAGATGTTCTTATCTCATCATGACTATAAGAAAATTTTCTACTAAAATATTCTTCATTGATGCACATAAACTGTTATTAGCAACGTTCGCTTCTGGCACAAAGCGTGTGTTTAGTCTGTATTATCATCAGAATTAAAGTCTGACTTTAAGTAATGTAGATCGATAAAATAAGGATATAAGTAAAAATTAATAAATGCATTCATTAACAACACAAACCAAATACAGCGATTATTAAAAATGGCTGAAAAATCACTAAGTATGATGATGAGATTGTGATCTTCAGAAAAAACCCGATATAAATATTAACCTAAAATTAACTTTAGGAATTATAACTATAATGACTTTTAAAAATGCATTTAAGAACAATGTAGCTAAGCCGCCGAAAAATACGAAATGAAGATTAAAATTACAGGAAAAACAACCCCAACAACCAATAGAAATAAATTAAAAATAAAGAAAAAACACATTAACGGACTCACTAAACTGGTAAAATTTATATCCACATTCATGTATGACTCCGGCCTCGTAAAAATATAAATCCAGTTAAAAAATAATATCCAATTATAAGATTCCATTTTAAAATACGGTATTTTCTTATGAAATTCTTATTTCATGCATAACTATATTGAGACATTATATTAATCCACCCTCAAAAAAGATCACTACAGAAAATTAACCATCAAGAATTTATCAAGGCTTTATTTTCACTTTGGCCAAAAGCCCTTCAAAGCACTACGCAAACTCCATATAAAAATAAATTGGAACCTTTGTAATAAAAAACCCACATAGAATTATAGTAATAAGATTACAGGAAGACAATATGCTGGTAAGAAAGAAAAGAATGAGGTCACACTCAGAAGACCGACATCTTGCATTGACAATGGCAACAACAGCCGGAATGCTGAACACGATGGCGCTTTGTGCATTTGGTATTTTTCCATCACACATGAGTGGGAATACATCCCAGATATCTGCAGAAGTATTTTCCTCAAATTTTAGCAAGTTGACCCTCCTTATTGGATTAATTGCTGCATTTTTAGCTGGATGCACAATGGCGAGATTAATAACTCTTTTGGGCGAGATGCTTAAAATAAGAACAATATTCTGCATTATTTTAATTTTAGAGGGCGTAATACTTGCTACAGCATCACTATTTGAAAGCTTATTTTATTCTCCACTTCATAATAGTGGATTACTGGCTACTATGGCTTTTATGATGGGGCTACATAATACGACCTCGACACAACTTTCAAATGGGCGTGTTAGGTCTACTCACATTACAGGCACTATTACTGATGTAGGCATTGCTTTAGGTACCTATATATGGTCGTTTATCATACCAAAAACACTCTGCAATCGATATTTCGCTTATAAGCAACTATGCACTCACTTGATAACAATAGTATGCTTTTTAAGCGGTTGTATCACTGGAATGCTTTTGTTCAAGGGTTATGCATTTAGGGCAATGCTAGCAATAGCAATTATTCTTATTATTTATGCTACAACTGCCATCGTAATGACATTACACAATGTTAGAAACTTTAAAAAACGAAGCACCATAACCTGAAAATATCGGCTACAATCAGACATCTTTTAACTAACATTGATTCACCAATCATATTTTTAGGACCCTAACTTATCAAAAGATAAAATAGTTGCAAGATATATCCGGTTTAAATACACTCACTCTGGAAGAATTAACATACATGCTTGAAAACAAAAATACTTTAGCAATCATCAGGCCTTCCTTAATCATGCGCGCTTGATTAAATAATTATTTTTAAAAGCACTACCGCCCTACAACACCATCGCGCTGATAGCCATGCTTTTGAGACAGACTTTTCCAAAACAAAAATGAAAATATTAAATAACGCCACCTCTCGATTATCACTGAACATTAAAAAAAAGCACTTTGTTACCTTTCTAATTATCCCAAACTTACCACTCTTATACTTTTCTAAGGAGTGTGACATTTTCACTCATAGCATGTTTTGAATACTTCAGTCATGATCAAGTTATTGGCTTGATATTTCCCTATAAAAACCATTAAGTTATTGAAAATAAATTATTTCTATAAAAAGATAATTAAAAAAACCTCATAAGGTTAAGTTTTTTTTCAGAAAGTTGTTTATAAATAGTTTCAAACTAATTAATGGAGAAGAAAAGATGATAAAAGGTATTACCGTTTTTAACAAGTTAACTAACCACCCTGATGCTGGCAAGCTCCTTCTTAGATTGACATTTGGTATTCTTGTTATGTTTCATGGAATAGCTAAGATTCTTCACGGTACTCAATGGATTTCAGCTATACTTGAAACGAAAGGAATCCCCGGATTTATTGCTTATGGCGTTTTTGCAGGCGAAATTATAGCTCCGATTTTCATTATACTGGGATTGATGACACGACCTGCAGCACTTATTTATGCATTTAACATTCTCATTGCAACACTCCTGGTAGGAATAGATAGGTTTTTTACGGTTACAAAAGTAGGTGCATGGGGTCTTGAAACCGAGGCGCTATTCTTTTTTGGAGCGATCAGCATTATGCTTATAGGTTCAGGAAAGTATAGCATGACTACCGATAGCTGAAAGCAGGAAAATTCAAGCCGCATCCGGTTATTTTTTCCGTTTATATAACTTGCGTGCACAACATCGCAATAGATAATGCCCCTGCGCCCGGAGGGATCTTCATTGAGCAGCTATAAGTTAGATTTCGAAAAGAGTTGCAAATCAAGATAACCGGGTATAATCGCATAAAAATTCATTCAAAATCAAGGAGATTTTAACGACTTACACACAGATAAATACATTCAAATTCTGCATCCTAAGGAGATAACAGATACTTTTACCTATTTTTAATTATTATAGCAACAATATCTATTTCACTTTACCATGCGAAATCCGAGACAAACCTGAAACTTAAAACACCAGTTAAAAAATGGATACTAAAAGTTTCATAGATTATTACCTTAGCTTGTTAGCACCATAACATATGGTGAATAAGTAGAAATTATCGAGAAACTATACCCACTTATTTTCTCTTTATGCGTTTACCCTGTTCAAGGGACACCGTTATGCCACTATCGTGGCTAATGCGGATATACAACAGGTACTGTGGGGAGCGGAGGAATGCGGCGCTATCGAGTCCGCTGCGATGGACATGAATACCGCCTTCGGTCTGGGGGTGATAGTACCCTACTTTCAGGCGAATGTGGTCTGTGACCTGTTTGACGTGGTCGCAAAGTTCGGTCGTGAAGTCATTAGCCGGGTAAGTGTAGACAATGCAATTGCATTTCGTGATAACCCGAAGTCACGACAGATTATAAAACGCAGTTGCTGGCTGTTGCTGCCTAACCCGTGAAACCTGTCTGAAGGGCATAAGGTCAGACTTACAGAGTTACTGGAAGTCAATCATCACCTAAATCTCGTCTGCATGGTGAAAGCTGCCCTGAAGAAACTGTGGTGTGCCCCAAATGAAAAGGAGGCGGGCTAGAAATGGGCGGTATGGTTCAGACAGGCAAAGGAAAGCGGAATAAAGGCGCTGAAGCAGTTCAGCCGATAAACTTAGTCGATATCTGGGTATTATTCAGTGTGACGCACGAACTTAACACGAGCGTACCGGAAGAAATAAACAACAGGATCAAGGTGATAAAGCGGATGGCCTAGGGGTGACAGGATAACGCCTGCTTAGTCCTGAAAATCAAAGCAGCATAGCTCGGTAAAGCGCGATGAACTAAAAAAAGCCCCACTCACTGGGGCTGAGCAATTTAAGCGCTCTCTCAGCTCTCGCTTTGGGTAGACGAGATTGAGTGAATTTAAAGACCTGCAATTTTTTGTGTCCCTGATTACCATTTGGTTCCATGCATACAGATTTTTACATTAAAAGAAACTGATGCAATTGTTTTAGGTAAGTTTGAAAATTGGTAGCACGGCATTACTTTTTCAACTCTAAAGCTATTAACTCATAATGCATTTGATGCATTTGATGCATTTGATGCATTTGATGCATTTGATGCATTTGATGCATTTGATGCATTTGATGCATTTGATGCATTTGATGCATTTGATGCATTTGATGCATTTGATGCATTTGATGCATTTGATGCATTTTCTCAATTCAAAAAATGTAAACGCATAGATATTATTTTTTTATTGGAACAAATGCCGTTCAGGCTCCACTAAGAATCTCGATGTATGATGCAGTTTAAAACTCCGATTCCCTTTCAAAAGGGAAACTGATAGAGCGTTTTTTTGCTCAGCCCCACTAGCGGGGCTTTTTTTTATATCAATTTAGAATTATTACTGTTGTTTCTGGCTTATGAACTCGCCCACGAAGTATGAAGGTAAACTGTTGCAAAAAATGTAACATTACAACAACTTTGTATTAGAAGCTGATTTTGCCACGCAATGAAGTATAATACTGATTGATAAATGTACGAAAAAATGCATCAGGATCTTTTGCACTGCAGAGAGTATGATAAACCCTGACTGGAACACCAAACCAGCGGCGACTGGTTCCATTATGGTATTCTAGTTCAAGGAGACCGTTTGTAGGGTCATAATGCACAAGCCTGACCACTGAAGAATTAATGGTATGTGGTTTCATATCCTTACTTGTTGTCTCCTGAAATATGACTGACTATCCCCGCCTTAGATCTTTCACTTTAAACATATTTGCTATTTTCAACCGCTTTTAGAAATTCCACGCCCTGACATATGATTAATGCAGTCTAAAAATTCAGTTTTACTGGCCCCGTTATCAGTCATCATTAGATGATGTATTTCTTCTGAGTTAGTATTCTGTCTCTGTCATAAAGGACATAATGTTCATTCGTTCAGCAAGCTTCTGTTAATTTACTGAATGCATGAGGGAAAAAATCTCCCCAGGGTTGGGGAGTCGCAAAAAACAGATGGAATACATGTTGTGTTTATTCTGCCTGCTCTGGTGGCAGATAAAATAACTATCGGCAGACGGCCGGAACACGTGAGTGCGTACCGAATATTTTTTCGCCGCAATCACAGTCCTGACAGGTATCATCCTCAGAATCGCTGCCAGTTGTCGTTTCCGGCAGCTGCCACGACGGGACCGCTTCCTAAAGAAAGGGACTGAACCGATACAAGAGCCGGGTTGCACGAAGCCCTTCCGCTCTCTGACGCGGACGCAAGGATAAAGGTATTCACCAGCTGATTCAGTGATGCAGCCTGCTCCATCAGCGAGCGAGATGCGGCAGAAGCCTGTTCGACCAGCGCGGCGTTCTGCTGCGTTACATCGTCCATCTGATTGACAGCCTGGTGCACCTGACTAATACCCTGAGACTGTTCGCCCGCGGCAACAGATATTTCATCCACCAGATCAGTGACCTGACGCACGGCATCATTCATGCGGGACATATTGTCTCCCACACCTTCGGCCTGCGCTGAACCGGCCTCTACAAAGCCCATTGATGACTCAATGAGCGCCCTGATTTCGCGAGCGGAGGAGGATGAGCGCTGCGCCAGATTACGGACCTCACCGGCAACAACAGCAAAGCCCCGACCCTGCTCGCCCGCACGCGCCGCTTCGACCGCGGCGTTCAGCGCCAGAATGTTAGTCTGGAAAGCAATCCCCTCAATCAGCGCAATAATATCTGTGATTTTTGCAGAGCTTCCTCTGATATCGCCCATCGTACTCAGCAACGTGCGCACCCGGCCGGCGCTGTCTTCTGATATTTCCTGTGCATTTCTGGCCAACTGGCTTGCCAGCCGCGTGTTTTCTGCGGTCTGACGAACGGTTTCACTGAGTTCGGACATGCTGGCCGCGGTCTGTTCCAACGAAGCTGCCTGCTCCTCAGTTCTGGAAGACAGATCCTCATTGCCTGCCGAAATCTGTGCCGACGCGGAACTGACCGACTGCGCTGAGGTTTCCACCTTTAACAGCGATGCCGACATGCTATCCGCCAGAAGGTTGAACGCTCTGGCCGTCAGGCCAATCTCGTCCTGGCGTGCTTCGTCCGCCCTCAGGCTCAGGTCAAGATGCTCGCTCGCGGTTTCCATGACCTGACGCATGCTGTTCAGCTGCCGGCGGATGGCGAAGATGGTTCTGAGCGCGAAAAAGGCGAGAATAAGGATGACCGTCACGGAACCGCCCACCATGCCCCAGACGGTTGACTGATAGGTCCGGTCATTTTGTTTACGCAGTTCATCCGCAAGGCCCACGTTTAGCCTGAGCTGCTTCTGATAGCCGGCGATGAGCTGACGGGCGGCAGCACCCACGCCGTCACTGCCCTGAAGCGCGCCAAGCGCCACCGCATCGTCCTGCGCGCGGGAGCCCGCCAGAAATGCCGGAAGTGTGGATTCAATGCGTTTCAGGGTGCGGAAAGACGCCTCGGTCATCTGGCGGTCTTTTTCATTCGATATCTCGTTTTTAAGGTAATACTGATTCACTGACCTGATACTGCTGATGGTAGCTTCAATCTCCTTTTCAACCCCGGCCTGCCGCTGCGGGTCCGTGGCGCTCTGATGACGGTAGAGCCAGAGAATGAGGGAATTACTGCCGTCAACCATTTTGCCGATATCCAGCAGTGAAGGAATGGTATTTTCCTGCACGTACTGAAAACGGGACTGAAAGCCGCCGACCACCGTGACGGCCACAATGACCATCGCAACCAGTGCAGCACAAAGAAGTGAGAAGCTAAGAAGCAAACGCTGTGTAATAGTCATCGGAATACCCTGCTGTGATAAGTGACTGATCGTTAACAACGGATGTTATTAAGTTAAACTTGCAGAATATTTATCGGCAGAAAAACACTCAGTATTAATCAAAATAACATGAAAGCGTCACGTTTCTGACACAAAGACCGGTCTGCTTTGCTGTTTGACCGGGGGCATTTATTCCATAAGATAAGTAGTCCGGAATGCATCTGCGACATTCAAAAGACGCGGTATTACAGGTAAAAAAAACCCCGCACACCGGGGCTAAGCAATTTATCGCTCATGCAGTGTCCGCTCTGGGAGGAGGGCGGAAATTGTTTGACCGTGATTCCTGCGGTATTTGGGTGGTCGCAGCGGTCATTTTGTTCCGAAAAAAGTGTTCTGAGCAGAAAAAACTCCCCAGGGCGGGGAGCTGCAGAAGAAAGAAGCAGTAAGTAAGGGCTTATCTGCTCTGGCGGCAGATATGATGAATATCGGCATCAGGTCGAAACACATGAGTGCATACCGAATATTTTTGCCTTCGCCTTCCCACCGATGGTTTTAAAATAAAATTTCATAGTTGAAACAGGATTTAGCTCCAGTATTGCCCTTAAAAATTCGGCCCAATTACTAAAATAGTTCAACAAACACATCACAAGCGTCGTTTCGATCATGTCTGATAACGAACGATTAGGTTAATCCTGCGTTTATCAGATGTTAGTGCGTTTATTAAGCAATTTAGATATGTCCGCCATGAGTGAAAAGTGGTCTTTTGTTAATTTCCCAGAAATGAAGTGGGTATGCTTTGACTTTCCGCCTTGATGAACACCTTCACAACAGGATGGACAAGATGAAACAGGTCAGGATTTATACACTCAAAGACAGCCAGTCAGCAGAAATTTATTTTCACATACACTGGCCCCGACACAGGGTTTCTCTTTCTGCTTTTGATATTTATGTCAATGATGTCTATCTGGGAGAAAACTGTCAGGTCATTGCAACAGTGACCTATCAGGAGGGAGCCGATATACAGGCTATCAATCAGAAATACATGAGCAGCGAGGCGTTCATGTCAGACATGAAAGGTTTCGACATGTCTTCAATCCTCCGGGTGGACGAAATCACCATTAAAGAAACACTTTTCTGACCACGCGACGTTCTCAGTCAGCTGAGGCGTTCCCTTTTTAGCCTCTGAAATTTGTACACCGCAACTCAGTCGCCCTTATCGCGGTGTTCAGGCAGAAAGCAATTGATCGGTTCACTTCTGGCTGTGAGTTCAATCAACGGATGAAACACATTGGTCAAAACGCTCTCCGGGGAATTCAGAGCCTGGCGCATTTCCCGGCCTTTCGCTGAGCTGCCTGACAACAGGGTTTAATCTTTGCCAGGGGGGAACAGATGCGTCGCTTCCTTTTGGAAAGTGTTGTCTGGGGGATCTGTTCGTCATTTCATTTGAGCCACATCGCGCGGGAGCTTAGGGATCACAGACCTAAATCTGGATGTCTGTTTCTACAGTAAATCGGGTGCGGCGGGTTAGTTCGGCGCTCCGATCCCGTGTTTATGTTTTATAACGCTCGAAAGCTCATTTCCGGGCTTGTTTGATGAGGGCAGATATCACCGTTAAGGCCTTGTTGTCTCTGATACAGGTGGGGATTACTAAGCGGGAGTGGCGTTATGAGAGGGTAAGAATACTGGTGGTTTTAAGCCCTCACCCATTACCTGGCCACTTGCCACAGTGGCCAGGTACGTTAATGATTATTTAATATTGAAATCAATCCATTCACCGCCCGCATCAGCAGATTTGACGCAGTGCTCTACCCAGTTCACACCGATCTGACCGGCGTGCACATCGGGATACCAGAATGATTCCAGGAATTTCGCGTCGCCACGATCGGTTGCATCCATTGCAATCGCAAAGCGGCGATAAAGATTAGACCATGCTTCAAACAATCCTTCCGGGTGTCCACCCCCGATGCGATCGTCAGCCAGAGCCTGCGAACTGAGATAAGGCATTCCGCGTTCAAGGATCCGAACAGGCTCCCCCTGGATTTCATAGCGAAGCTGGTTAGGTTGCTCATCCCACCACTCCAGGCTTGCCTTCGAACCCACAACACGAATTTTCTGACCATGCATAGAACCGCAGTTCACCGCTGAGCACCACATAGAACCCACCGCACCGTTGTCATATTCCATCAGCACATAGGCGTTATCTTCCAGCGGTGCGCGGGATTTGACAAAGCTCTGCCGCGAGCACAGCAACCGTGTGATGCTCAATTGAGGCAGCATCGTTTCAGCCAGAAACAGCGGATGGGTAGCCAGATCGCCCAGAACATAACCTGGCCCGACATATTTAGGGTCCACGCGCCAGCGGGTGGAGGGATTATCCAGTTCTACTGCTTCTGCATGAAAACCGTGCGCGAAGGACATGTTAATGATACGGATATCACCGAGCAGCCCTTCCTCGATCATCTGCCGCGCCTGCAAAATTAATTGATGCCCTGCATATCCATATGTGACACCAATGATTTTTGTATGGGTTCTGCATAACGCCGCAAGAATGCTTGCTTCCTCGCCGGTAAAACAGAGCGGCTTTTCGCAAATCACATGCAAACCGGCTTCCAGTGCAGCTTTGCATATAGCAAAGTGTGTATTGTTTGGGGTGGCAATTGAGACAGCTTCAATGCCATCTTCACGACTCGCCTCTTCCCGGAACAGGGTTGCATAATCGGGATAGCATCGATCTTCTGCAATACCGAGTTGAACACCAAAGGCTTTACCTCGTTCAGCATCAATATCTAATACGCCTGCCAGTAAAGTGAATGCGTTGTCTCTTAAGGCTGCTGAACGATGAATATAACCAATCTGGCTTGTGCCACCTCCCCCAACCATTCCCCAACGAACAGATCTGTTAAGCGGTTTTAGTCCGTTAATCATAATGTTATCTCCGGTTAGAAGCCGACTGATTTTAGCCACTTAAGACTTTCGGTCACATCGTGTAGACTGCCATCAGCCTGGCGTGGATCGCGTTCCTGCTCAATCGTGATCCAGCCTTGATAATTCAAGTCGTTAAGGAGTTTCTTAATTGCGGGATAATCAATTGCCCCTTTGCCAATGGGGCACATTACGCCTTCTGCGCATGCGGCAAAGAAATCCAGTCCACGCTTGAGTACATCTTTATGGACACTTTCGTTCACATCTTTGAAATGAATATAATCAAGGCGATCGAAATAACTCTCAAGCCAGCTTACAGGGTCCATGCCAGAATAATAAAGGTGCCCTGTATCCAGACATAACCCAGCAACTGAATGCGGTATATCCTCAGCAATTTTGATAATTTCATCTGAGAACTCAATACATCCCCCCGCATGCGGATGAATTACCGGACGAACACCGTATTCATTCCAGGCCAGAGAACTTATTTCTTTAATATGCGAGACCATGCGCTGCCAGTCATCAGCACTCAGGCGAGGTGCTTTATCTGAATGTCCGGCATAACGAGCGCGTTCTGCATTACCAAAATCAATAATCACCAGATATGGCGCGGGATAATTAGAGCTGTGATCTTTCACCGCAGTGGGTATTTTAGAAAGATTTCGACACAGATTATGCGTCAACTCAATCATGTTATCAAAATTACTGTCACTGACTAAATCATCAAAAATTGTACCCGCCACGATTGAAAGCGAGGCCTTATTTAAGGCTTCCGTCAGTTTGACCGGATCCGTTGGTAAATATGTCCACGGTCCGAGTTCAATACTTTTATAACCCGCCTGATTTGCCTCACTGAGAACTTTTTGCCAGGGCGGCAGAAACGGATTTTTAGGATCATCCACCCCCCAACTGCAAGGTGCATTAGCAATATGAATAGTCATAATTACGTCCTTACTATATTAATGTTTTATATCACTGGTCGTGACGGATACAGAATTTTTATTGATACGGGCATTCATGAGTTCTTCGACTTTCTCGAGTGCCACACCTTTTGTTTCCGGAATGTAGCGTTTTACGAACCACCAGGATATCAGGCAGGATACTGAGAACAGCAGCAGCGGGAATCCACCGTGGAATTTTTCACGCAGCCATGGATTATCATTGATAATCGGGAAAACCTGGCTAATGATAAAGTTGGATACCCACATTGAGGCATAAGCGATCCCCATGCCCATTGCGCGAAGCCGGTTAGGCAGAATTTCGCCCACCACGGTCCAGGCGATTTGCGACCATGTTAAGCCAAAGATGAACATGAAGCCTAACAGGCCGATGATTGAGGCATAGCCTTTAATACCAAAATAGAAAGTCAGGAAGGTAAGCGCCAGACAGATGAAGGTGCCGAAAGAGCCAATCAGCAGTAAAATACGGCGCCCGACACGATCAACGAAGACAATACCGACAAGCACGCCCAGGAACTGCAACGCCGCTAGCCAGGTGACCATAAACATGGCTTCTTCCATGCTGCTTGTGACATTCATCAACAAGGTTGGCCCAAAGTACTGAATAACGTTGATGCCGGTGAACTGGTTGAATACGGCAATCATTGACGCAATGATGATGAACATCTTCGCATTACGTGTTAACCCCTTTATCGAAGGTACATTTTTTACAGATGTCGTTACTGAATCAGTATTAAAAGATGCTTTAATTTCATTAAATAAATTCGAGGCATGCGTAGGGTTGGAGATGCGAGTCAAGGTTTTCATCGCTTCGGCATCACGATTTTTCATTATATTCCAGCGAGGAGACTCCGGAATAAAAGCCATAAACATTAAATACAGGAAGCAAGGAATAACACCAAATCCAAGCATATAACGCCAGCCAACCGTCACCAGCCAGGTTTCATCTGCTCCTTTGGCGATCAAATAATTGACGATCAGCACCAAAACCTGTCCACCAACGAAAAAGACCATATTCATTGCGACAACGCGGCCGCGATAATCCCTTGGTGCAACTTCCGTCATATAAATAGGTGACACAACCGATGCCAGTCCAATGCCGAATCCGCCCAGAATACGGAAGATAATAAACATCGTAAAGTCGGTGGCTAATGCCATGCCCGCTACAGAAACCAGCATAAAGAATACTGTTATAGTCAGGGCTTTTTTTCTGCCATAATTATCGGCAAGTTTACCGGCGAGCCATGCGCCTAATACGCAGCCGATAACGATACTTGATACCGCCCAACCGGTCTGCGATGGCGTTAAACTAAAATGTCTGTTGAGAGGCTCAATAACACCTGAAATAACGGAAGTATCATACCCTTGTAACAGGCCACCCAATGCTGCCACGGTGCAGATCGCCATAACATAGGCGAGATTATATTTCTTCTCTTTCGTACTCATACGGTTACCTTTGCGTTTAATTCACACAGTTTGACTGAGTGAACTCATATAATGACTGTTTTGAATTTGCGTAGATAATGAAATAGAAACGTAAAAGACAAACAATGTTAAACTGTCATTCTTAATATGTAGCCTCCAGAAAATCAGGCATGGATACGCCGCACACAAAAAATCCCTCCGGCGCTGATGTCATCTTTATGATTGACCTAAAAGTTCTCTTTCGATAATCCTGCGCGTTTCGACGGCCTGTGAGTTCATTTTTTCCGGATATAATAATAGTGATGCGGTAATGATGGATTCACCGCCGACTTCGAATTTTCGATTTGCAAAATTCATTTCACGTAATACGCGAAAAATCCACTTTACCTTTGCCAATGCCCCTATGCTGGTGAATTATGGCATTAACATCTGGTGGATTAGCGATGAAGGAAGGGAGTTCCACCCCGTACTGATTCAGTGCACGTTTATACTCGCTCATCAACGCTCTGGAAGCTCGGGGATGTTTACAGAACGGGTTGATACGCGGATGCGGGGATTGTTCAATATATTTATAACCCCACTCAGAAACCTGACGAATCATGCCGGTTATTGATAAATGCTTCATGACGTCAACATCAAAAGCGACTTTCATTATCCCTTTCTCCTTCTGAATAAATCAGTAGTGACAGGCCTGGCCATTTCTTTTCGCCAGCGTATCAGCAATAGCGCGAATACTCTCTTTTGCGATACCCGGCTTGGGCACCAGCGACATGCCCTCCCCTCTCTTTTCGTCACTGACAGACAGCGATGTCCCCTCACTCTCCTCCATGCGCCCGACCTGAACCCAACACATATCCCTGCCCAAAAATAGCGAAAATGCCTTTAACGAATGTCTTCGCGTTGCCATCTACTTCAGTGTATTGATTATCAATGAGCCGAACGCATGCCTGGGCCATAGTCAATCTGATGGTTTCCATTCGATCCGCCTGCCAGTTTCAAGGTTGTTCACCAGCGAACGCAGGTAAGGAATGGCATGCAGGTAATGGATTAATAGGATTATGAAACAAACAATCGAAACATCAACACATTTAAAATTCATCTTTCATTTTTGGGAAGACGATCTCAAAAAGGAACATTTAAGCCGTAAATGACCTTTACATGAAATATTTATTTTTAAATCAAAAAAATTACATATGCATGATTTATAATGAATATAAACCAACAAAAAGGCAATCGCAGACGGGTAATGGGTGATTTCAATTACATGCAGCAGTAAAACTTTAAATCCATTTACGTTGAAAATGGAATTTTAAATCTCTATCATTCATGTTGAACATCGTGGCTTATCCCTCTTTTATACACATTCGAAGGTATCCCGTTATGGTCAGGAGACCAAAAAAATCAGATGTCATTTACCCTGGCCGTATCGCTGTAGATCCCGACGGACAGCTAACTGGCGCTTGTCTGGAAGACATAAGTACATTCTCTAACGCTTCAGGTGGCTCTTCAGGCAACGCCGCCTATGGCACAGCGATTCAAGGGCTGCGCTCAGGCATGCAAGCGATCGCCCTGCGACTCACGCGTAAGCCTGTATTTGGCCCTGATCAACATTCAGGGCCATTCAGTAAAAAATCATTTATCTGGTGAATGCCAATGCGTTTATCTACGGCTGTATTCGACGATCGCCAGTCAACCTTGCACGTGTTACGTATCAGTTTTGCCATGTTTTTTGCCTACATGACCATTGGGCTCTCCCTGACGGTCGTTCCTCTCTATGTCCATAATATTCTTGGTTACAGCGACACCCTGGTTGGATTAGTCATGGGATGTCAGTTTGTCGCAACGCTGCTGACGCGCGGGATCGCGGGACGTAATGCAGATGAACGTGGCGCAAAACAAGTGATGCATATGGGGTTGGCGGTTAGCACACTTTCCGGCCTTATGCTGCTTGTGGCGGACAGGGCCGCTCACTTTCCTTTCCTGACGTTATTCTTCCTTTTTGCCGCCCGGATACTATTGGGCATCAGTGAAAGCCAGATCCTGACAGGGAACCTGGCATGGGGGCTGGGTTTGAGTGGCGACAAAAAAGGGGGGCGAGTCATGTCATGGAACGGGATAGCCACATATGGTGCTCTGGCAGCAGGCGCGCCTTTTGGCCTTTATCTCTTTCACTATTATGGATTTTGGGCAATTGGCCTTTGTACCGTCATGCTGCCTGTTATTGCCTTTACGCTGAATGCTGCCGTTCCCGCTGTCATCCCCTCACATGGCGTTCGCCTGCCTCTGTGGTCCGTTGTCGGCAAAATCTGGCGTCCAGGGCTGGCTCTTGCACTTCAGGGCATTGGTTTTGCTGTTCTCGGTACGTTTGTCTCCCTTCATTTTAACCAGCAGCACTGGGCGAACGCGGGACTGGCATTAACAGCGTTTGGCGCGATGTTTATCGCTGTACGCCTCATTTTTAGTCATTTCCCGGACCGGTTTGGCGGCAAAACTGTCGCAATTTTTTCGCTTTTAACTGAAAGCCTGGGGTTGCTGACATTGGGTACAGCATCCACACAAATGCTCGCTTTGATTGGAGCAGGCATGACCGGTGCCGGATGCTCTTTAATCTTTCCCTCGCTAGGTGTTATCGCCTTGCGTCATTCTCCTCCGCAAACAAGAGGAACGGCATTAGGTGGCTATGCCGCTTTTCAGGACATCGCCTATGGGCTTAGTGGCCCCCTTGCAGGTTTGATCGCGGTTGCAGCCGGTTATCCGATGGTCTTCCTGTTGGCGGGTGGATGTAGCATTGCGGGCGTCATTTTTGTAGCCCTTTTCATCAAGAATGAATGAGAAGCATGAAATTTTTCTCATGACAGACCTGCTGTTCAGTAAGCAAAATCCAGGAGATCGGGGCATGTTTAACCTGTAACGCCAGAAAAGGCAGATTAGGTTTGATATTTGGCATCTCAAGGCAGGACGTTAACAATGTGATTTTTTAACGTGGCAAATCATGCATAGCGGGCCTGGCCTGGACCCGCCAGAAAGTAAGTTACTTAGCTAACAGAGGAGGGACAGACGGGACTTCCGGCGCATTATCAATATCACGTTGAGTCATCCGGAAGGCTTCAGGATAATGTTCCCGCTCCGTTCTTCGGGCTGGCTCTGTATTGCGCCATGTGTACAGGCAATGCTGACACTGATGCACCGTCCATATCCCCTCAACTGGGGATGTTGCCATGATTTCAATGTGTTCATCAGCACAACGTGGACAAATCATACTTTCTCCTTAACCGCGATTTGATAACAGGGACGTTAACTTCTCAACCCAGATTGAAGTTTCTGGCAGGTCTTTTACCGGCTGACTGTAGTGGCCGCGGGTATCCGGTGCCACGGGAGTCGTCGCATCGATCACAAGTTTATCCGTGATTCCCGCAGGGCTGGAACCCGGGTCCAGTTCCAGTACGGACATGTTTGGCAGTTGAACGAGATCGCCTTGCGGATTGACCTTTGAAGACAGCGCCCACATCACCTGAGGCAGGTTAAAGGGATCGACATCCTCATCGACCATGATCACCATCTTGACGTAGCCCAGACCATGCGGGGTTGTCATCGCCCGTACGCCTACAGCACGGGCAAATCCACCATAACGTTTCTTTGTAGAAATAATGGCCAGTAATCCGTGTGTATACATTGCATTTACAGCCTGCACCTCAGGGAAATCCGCTTTCAGCTGTTGATACAAAGGGACACAGGTTGCCGGGCCCATCAGATAATCAATTTCGGTCCAGGGCATTCCCAGATATAATGACTCGAATATTGGCTTAGTGCGGTAGGAGACCTTATCAATCCGTACAACGGTCATATTGCGACCGCCGGAATAATGGCCGGTGAATTCGCCAAACGGTCCTTCAATCTCACGTTTGCGCCCTTCTATCACGCCTTCAAGAATGACTTCCGATCCCCACGGCACATCAAAGCCGGTCAGAGGCGCGGAGGCGATGGGGTACGGGCTTTCACGCAGCGCACCTGCCATCTCATATTCTGACTGGTCGTATTTCAGCGGCGTGGCGCCCATCAATGTAATAATGGGGTCATTGCCCAGCGTAATAGCCACTGGCAGATCGTCGCCACGTTCTTCGGCCTTATGGAGATGAAGTGCAATGTCATGCATCGGCACGGGCTGGAGCCCGAGTTTACGTTTACCTTTCACCTCCATCCGGTAAATGCCGACGTTTTGCTTACCGAAATGTTCTGGATCAAGCGGGTCACGTGATACTACGCAGGCCTTATCAAGATAGAAACCGCCGTCGCCGTCGTTCAGGCGGAACAGGGGAAGGATGTCGAAGAGATTGATCTCTTCACCATCAACGGTATTTTCTGACCAAGGCGCATTGTCGCGCCGCTCTGGTGCCACAGGAAAAGTGTCCCAGCGACGAATGAATTCATCTATCTGCTGTTTCACTGGGGTATTCATTGGGAGGCCCAGTGAAATTGCATGGTTTTGCCAGGAACCAATAGTGTTCATCACAACATGAGCATGATTGAACCCCTTTATTTTTTTGAATGAGATTGCCGGTGCACCTTCACCAATTCGGCCTGTAGCATTAGCGGCCGCGGCAATATCAGGTTCGGGTAAAACCTCTTCATCAATCTCAAGAAGCTGCCCCTGCTCGTCCAGAGCCTTAAGGAAGCTACGTAGGTCATCAAAAGCCATTATTTACTCTCCATACTCAGGGATTTCTTAGAATTGTTCAGGCCTTTCCAGCGATTTGCCTTTGGCGAGGCAATCCCAAACTGGTCGAGAACACGAGAAACGACATGATCGATCACATCATCAATTACTGCGGGGTGGTTATAAAAAGCGGGCATGGGCGGAACCATAGATACGCCAAGACGGGAAAGGGCTAGCATATTTTCCAGGTGAATGGTGCTGAGAGGCGTCTCTCTGGGGACCAGCACAAGTTTTCTGCCTTCTTTAATGACGACATCAGCAGCCCGTCCAATAAGGCCTTCCGCGTATCCCATGCGAATTCCCGCTAAGGTTTTCATACTGCAAGGAATAATGACCATCCCATCGGTGTGAAAAGAACCTGAAGAGAGAGTAGCGGCCTGGTCGGACGGGCCATACACAACATCAGCCATGCTCATCACCTCACGCGATGAAAAAGGCGTTTCGAGTTCAATTGTGGTTTTAGCCCACTTGCTCAAAATCAGATGAGTTTCAACCTCTTTGATTTCCTGCAAAATGCTGAGCAGAGCCACCCCTAAAGGGGCACCTGTTGCTCCCGTCATACCGATTACAATTCTCATCTGACTTCCTTGCAAATAACGTTCGTGTACGAATGAAATTAACAGTAATCTACTCAAACCGATAAAGTCAATTGATTTCCATGGTTACTATTTTCAGTGTGACCTTTTGTATCTGGTGATAAAGAATGTTTAACGGTGGGATAATGATTTAACATTAACTAAATACGAGGATGACAGAGCCAGAGAAAAGTTAATATGAACAATGACTTGAGCAACCTTTTTTTCCATTTGACGAGGCAACTTCTACAGGAACATACCGCCCTGTGGCAGGAAGCGATGCCCTTTCTGACAAAGCAGCAGTATGCTGTTCTTTCAGCCGTACATGCTAAACCGGGAATCGAACAACTGGAATTAACAGAGGCGGCGTTAAGTTCGAAGGCTACGCTGGCAGAATTGCTGGTTCGCATGGAACATAAAGGTCTGATACAACGTGAAGAAGGAAAAAAAGACAAACGTCGTAGATTTGTTACGCTTACCGATCAGGGCGAAGAGATGCTTAACACTGCATCACCGATTGCTGAAAGCGTTGATTCACATTTTCTGAACAGGTTAGAAGACCATGAGCAAAAGGAAATCATCAGCCTTCTTAAAATCATGTTAAAAAAACAGGCTTCCTGAACGCATCCCGTTATTCTTCAGAAACAGATTTAATGGCAGGGTTGTGTCTTGATCGGACATGACTCACGCAACGCTGAGTCAGTCAAAGGTCGGCGGGTCACTGAAATGACAGAGAAAACAGCGCTGGTTGACGGGGCGAAGCAAGAAACCGTCTGAGTGCTCATCTTTGCCCTGACTAACACGCACTTTAAGGATTTCAGCATGACCACTTTTCATCAACTCAACGCCACCAGCCTGAATGGCCAGCACATCTCGATGGCCGACTATGCTGGCAAGCTGGTTCTGGTGGTGAATACCGCCAGCCATTGTGGATTCACTCCACAATATGCAGGTCTTGAAGCACTCTACAAAAAGTACGCTGCGCAGGGGCTGGTGGTGCTGGGTTTCCCTTGCAACCAGTTCGGTAAGCAGGAACCGGGCAGTGCCGACGACATCGCGCAGACCTGTCACATTCACTACGGTGTGAGCTTCCCCATGTTCGAAAAAGTAGAGGTTAACGGCCCCGGAACGCATCCGCTATTTCGTTACCTGAAAGCGGAGTTACCCGGTGTGCTGGGTGGGCGGATTAAATGGAACTTCACTAAGTTTTTGATCGGACGCGACGGCAAACCACTCAAGCGTTTTGCACCCATCGCTACGCCGGAAAAAATGGAAGCCACCCTCCTGGCGGCACTTGAAAGCTAACCAGGGAGGTCAAATTTATCCTTGGCCATTTTCTACAAACTGATGCTATCCAGACTGGATTACCCTTTACTGATCGCTCGCAACGTCTTTTAACGCTATAACTTTGCTCATTACGCAAAGAGCCGGTCGCTTAATAAAAAGCATGCCCTTCTCTTGGGCAGGGATGGCAGGGATGGCAGGGATGGCAGGGATGTTGCTATATCCTGTCCTCAGCGCGCAATACCGGTATCCATTCATTTTTAATGCCACTATCCAGCACTGAAGCGTAATCGGCCAGGCGCGACGATTTTCGCCTTTACCACGTGTTACTTGAGGCAAGCGGATGAACATTGACTGGCACAGCGCAGAACTGACGCGCATGACGATCGTGGATAAAAACTATAAAAATACGCAAAATGTGCGCCGCTTTATGGTTGCACAGTGCGGAGAGCGTTTCCGGTTCGATCGGGATTTTATGGCCTGGATACGCAATGACATTCCCAAAAATCTGGGAGAGGTGGTGGATGAGTGGAAGCGCAGAAAGGCTGGCTGACACTCACAATCTGTTCATCCCCTCTCCTTTTTGCTTTCGGGCATCTGTGCCGGCACCGTTTACGTCCGCATCTTGTGCCGACGCATGAAAATAACGGCCAGCAGGCGTACGCGGCGGTTATTTTATTGCGGCTTTACAGAGCCAAGCCTGACAGGGTGACAAAAAAGGCCCGATCACCGATCGGGCCTTTGCTCATACACAGGTCATTCACCGAATGTCTGAGGCCGTTATTTCGACAGCAGTTCTTTACGGATGATTTCTGCACCGGCGCTGAGGGCACTCAGCTTGCCCCGGGCAACCTGACGGGATAACGGCGTCATGCCACAGTTGGTAGAGGGATAAAGCTTATCGGCATCCACAAACTGAAGGGCTTTACGCAGCGTATCGGCCACTTCTTCAGGGGTTTCGATCGCGTTGGTTGCCACATCAATGGCCCCGACCATCACTTTTTTACCACGAATCAGTTCGATAAGATCCATCGGCACGCGAGAGTTTTGGCATTCCAGCGAGATAATATCGATGTTCGACTTCTGCAGCTTAGGGAAGACTTCTTCATACTGACGCCATTCGGTTCCGAGCGTCTTTTTCCAGTCGGTGTTGGCTTTGATGCCGTAACCGTAGCAAATGTGCACAGCGGTCTCGCACTTGAGCCCTTCAACGGCGCGTTCCAGGGCGGCAATGCCCCAGTCATTCACCTCATCGAAAAACACGTTAAATGCCGGTTCGTCAAACTGGATAATATCGACACCCGCCGCCTCAAGTTCCTTCGCTTCCTGGTTAAGAATTTTGGCAAATTCCCAGGCCAGTTTTTCGCGGCTCTTGTAATGGTTGTCATACAGCGTATCGATCATGGTCATGGGACCCGGCAGCGCCCATTTGATCTGTTTATTCGTTAGCTGACGTAAAAATTTGGCATCTTCAACGAAGACCGGCTTCTGACGGGCCACTTCACCCACCACACTCGGCACGCTGGCATCATAACGATTACGGATTTTGACGATCTCGCGTTTTTCAAAATCCACACCGCTAAGGTGTTCAATAAAGGTGGTCACAAAGTGTTGGCGCGTTTGCTCACCATCGCTGACGATATCGATACCGGCGCGATCCTGATCGTCCAGAATCAAACGCAGTGCGTCTTTCTTGCCATCGATTAATTCTTCATTTTCCAGTTTCCAGGGCGACCACAGTGTTTCAGGTTGCGCAAGCCAGGACGGTTTTGGCAGGCTTCCCGCCGTGGAAGTCGGTAACAAAGTTTTCATAACAGGTAACCTTATACTGAGTTAATCAAAGAACGTAATTAGCAGACCATTGCTCAAGAACATTTTTGTAGGGTTTGATGAAGTTCTTCTCGGTAAACTTCCCTTGTTCAATAGCCAGATGGCTACGCTCTTCTCGGTCGTAAACAATTTGCGTTAAAGAATAATCCCGATGGCTCAGGCTCGGTTGATATTCAATACCAGCCGGAGAGTTTGCATTATAGATCTCAGGGCGATAAATCTTCTGGAACGTTTCCATCGTACTGATGGTGCTGATGAGTTCGAGATTAGTGTAATCACGCAGCAAATCACCCGTAAAATAGAACGCCAGGGGCGCAACGCTGTTTTCAGGCATAAAATAGCGCGCATGTAATCCCATCTTGCTGAAGTATTTATCGGTCAGCGAATATTCATCCTGCTGGTACTCAATGCCCAGTACCGGGTGACGGTTGCCGGTGCGGACATAGGTGTTTTTGCTTGAAACACTCAGGCAGATCACCGGTGACTTGCTAAAATTCGCCTTGTAAGCCTCTGATTGCAGGAAGCATTTGAAGATATTGCCATGCAGCTCGCCAAAGTTTTCCGGGATAGTAAACACCGGATTATTTTTGTTGTGCTCTGACAGCAAGACGCTGAAGTCATAGTCACGCACGTAAGAAGAGAAGTTGTTCCCCACAATGCCTTCAATACGTTCGTCGGTTTTTTTATCGACGATACTGGTTTTCAATATTTCGATAACCGGGAAAGCATCGCGATTATTTTCCACATTGATATTCATCTCAACGGAAATGATCTCAAGCTCGACAGAATAACGGTCCCCTTTCGGGTTATCCCAGTGCGCCAGGGAATTAAAACGATTATCCATCATCACCAGGGCGCTACGCAGGTTTTCCTGGCGGTTCTTGCCACGGGCCAGGTTAGCGAAGTTGGTCGTGATGCGCGTGTTTTCTGACGGATTGTAATTCTCATCAAAAACACTGCTCTTAATCGTAAAGGTGAAATTGTTATTCATCGTGTCTGGATCCTGAATTCTGATGTAAAAACTGCGTTATTTGCCAGACCGGTCTGCTTGTCTCGTCTGCTTCACAGTTTTTAACGCGCCTGCAATCAATAAGCATATTTTATGCCAGAGTCGTAACATGAGTGAAAGCGACTTAATTTCACATTAACATGAGCCTTCTTCATGGTGGTCCTTCCGTTGCTGTACGAACCCCATGCCCACACAGTGGCTGGTGGGCATGGGGAGCGCAACGTGCAGAGTAAAAAAAGGCCTGCCGGGCTGACAGAACGCGGCCAACACTCGGCAGGCCGCCTCTCTCCTGCCCTGTTTCAAACGCTGCCAGATGTCAGCACCGGCCATCGTCATGCAGAAAGACAAGACGCAACAGGATGGCCAGCGGTTATTTCTTTTTGGTGAGCATCGACTTTAGATCGGCAAAGGGATTGTAGGTGGCGGCCCCCACATCATCCTGCGCATCCTCGCCAGCCACAACGGAGGTGCCGTACTGATCGGCTTCCGTATATTTTGAGTGTTCATGATCATGGCAGTACAGGCACAGCAGCTCCCAGTTACTGCCGTCTGGCGGATTATTGGTGTGGTCGTGATCGATGTGGTGAACCGTTAATTCCCGCAGGTTTGAATAAACAAACTCCCGCGAGCATCGCCCACAAACCCACGGATAGATTTTTAACGCTTTTTCACGATAGCCACTTTCCAGCCGCGAGTAGTTTTTGGGGATCAGAGCCATGACCGACGTTACCTGTATGATGAGAGTTTTTCACTTGTGATTGCAGCAGGCTAACCTGCTTATCGGATGACTTCAAGTTGTATGCTGGGTCCGTTTTTTGCCCGTTTTTCCCGCCGCCTACCTGTTCCGTTCAGCGCTAAAGCCAGAAGCACATTTCCTGTCTGTTGAGCAATGCCAGGGTGCGATGACGATATGTGTGCTGGATAAAGGGATAGAACCAGAAGCCAGTAACCAGGCCCCCTTATCGGCCTGTTAAAATGCCAAGCCTGCCCTGAATGATTTCACCTGTTCCGACACAAAACGTGCATGTTATTCTGAACAGACATGCATTGTAAGCATTTCGCTTAACGTCAGCCTTCCAGCTTTGGAGCGTCCCAGACAGAATAAAAAATTCGTTCATGATTTCAGGCCTTCTCTAAAGCCGTTTTCCCTTTGAATTTATGGAGCAGAAATGAGAACGCAGAAACGTTGCATGGGTTATATCGCCATTGTGGTTGATGACTACGATCGGGCCATTGAGTATTACACTGACAAGCTGGGCTTTATTCTTGTTGAGGACACACCGCAGCCGGGTAAACGTTGGGTGGTCGTCACGCCGAATCCGGAAAGCGATTGTCATCTCCTCCTGGCACGCGCCTCAAATGACCGCCAGGAAAGCTTTATTGGTAATCAATGCGGCGGCAGAGTGTTCCTGTTCCTGCAGAGCAGTGATTTCTGGCACGACTACCAAGCCATGAAAGCGAAAGGTGTGACGTTTTGTGAGGAACCCCGAGAGGAAGAGTATGGGCTGGTTGTGGTTTTTGAAGACCTCTATGGCAACCGTTGGGATCTTTACCAGAACAGGTAAAACAAAACGACAGGCCTGTAAAACAGGAAACAGAGGTTCACAGATAAGGGCTGCCATCTGACCTTGTGATGTGATTACCCATACTCAATGCGGTGGTTCAGTTTCCTTAATCGCTGGACATCGATGACAGGGGCCATAAATATGGATGTCTTCCTATCCCAGAGCTTCAGCAGATAAAGGCATTATGGAAGAAAAGCTAAAATTTATGATGTTGGCGCTGGAGTACTCCCGCCAGGCATTGCCCGAATGCAGACCCAATCCCCCTGTCGGATGCGTGATCGTTCATGACTGCGAGGTCGTTGCTAAGGGGTTTACGCAACCGCCAGGCCAACACCATGCCGAGATCGACGCGATCGCAAAACTTACCTTCCCCATTAGCGAATGTGAAATATATGTCACGCTTGAGCCCTGCTCTTTTCAAGGCAGAACGCCTTCGTGTGCTTTAACAATTGCAGCGCTAAAGCCAAAACATATTTATATTGCCATGGACGATCCGCACTCGAAGAACAGGGGCGCGGGACGCACTATTTTAAAAAAGGCAGGCATCAGCTTTACATCGGGCATCGGAAAGCAGGCGGTCAAGGAATTTCTTTTCCCCTATCTGGACACGTCTTCTTCATAAACATCACTTTTATCGCCGCCTTGGGATCTCCGCGGGACGTTATCCCATCATCATCCCGACATTTTCGTCGTGATGGCACTTACCGCCCGGCCAGAACGGCCCGGCTTTGCCAGTAGCCAATAATCTGTTCTGTGGGCACGCGCAGCTCACTCTGGTTAATGCATGAACGGGCAAATAAGCGGATGCCCGCACGCTTGTTAATTTTCCCGCCCCCCGCCGCTGACTGGCAGAAAAATCGCGAGATGAATGTTATGATTAACCCATTCTATTCAGTCACAAAAGACACAGGTGCAAACCCTGAGGGCAAGATATGAACAACGAAGTCTCACTGAAATACTATGACATTGCCGATGAGTATTCGTCAGAAACGGAAACGCCGGTAAGCGAATCCGAGCGTGACGCCCTGGCACACTATTTCCAGTTGCTGATTGGCCGTTTAATGAATAACGAAGAAATCAGTGAAGAAGCGCAGAAAGAGATGGCCGTTGAAGCGGGCATTAATGAACAACGCATTGATGAGATCGCCACCTTCCTGAATCAGTGGGGCAACGAAGACTAATTCCGGTAAATGCTGCCCGCTAAAGCACCTGTGCCGGAGCACAGGTGCAGGCGATAAACACTATACCGCGTGTTGGCTAAAGGATGCGGATTCCGCTTCCTCATCGGTAATGTTGGGTTGAGAAAAGCTCGCTTTAACGCCCCAAAAGTAGCAGGCCAGCGACGCGACAATAATGAGGATCATATCGAGTGGTGCGTCAATCATACCGCTTCCGCCGTAGGTACCCAGCATAGAAACCACCATGACCGCGATGTAATAAGCCAGCAGCCACCAGGCGCACTGCAAATCCTGACTGAACTGGTTGCTCTTTTTGCCAAAGATCGCGTAAGCGACCCAGGCAACAATCAGAATCGGAATCAGGATCTCATTAACAGACCAGCCGCTCCAGTAAATCAAAAGCGTACTGGCAACAAACGCCAGCGGGCTGAGAACCGCCGCAACGGGCAGACGAAACGGACGCTGCATTTCGGGCAGGTGTTGACGAAAAGCGCCCAAGGTTATCGGGCCGGGCATGTAAGTAAAAACGGTTGCCGACGTCACCGCGCCGATTAAACCGCCCCAGACCTGAAACTCGGAAGGCAATGTCCAGGCGATGGCCAGCAGCAACGACAGCCACAATGCACCACGCGGTACGCCAGATTTTGCATCCACTTTGCCAAACACTTTAAACAGATGGCCATTACGCGCCCAGGCAAACAGCACGCGCGCGGCGCCGGCCAGGTAGATGTTGCCGGTCCCGGCCGGGGAAATCACCGCGTCGATAAGAATCAGGTTAATCAACCAGGTCAGCCCCAGGCTGCGCGCCAGATCGGCATAGGGAGACTGGAATATCTGCTTCAGCCCTGCCCAGCCATGTTGTGACAGCAAATCGGTCGGTACCGCCCCCATGAACGCATACTGCAGGGCCAGGTAAATCACGAAGCTGACAGCAATGGCAATACCGATTGCCAGCGGCACGTTGCGCTGTGGATTTTTAGCTTCACTGGCAAAATCAACCGCCTGACGAAAGCCAAGATAGGCAAAGACGATCCCTGCCCCCGTCAGTGAGCTGAAAACGCCATGAGCCCCACCCGGCGGAGAAGGTGGAACATCAAGGTTCGGCGCATGGAAGTAAAGCAGAAGTGTCACGATGGTCAGCAACGGCACGATAAATTTGAAGGTGGTGACAATCGTGTTCACCCGCCCAAAGAAGCTGACGCTCCAGTAGTTGAGCAGAAAAAACACCACCAGCAGCCCAATCTGCACGCCAAACCCTAACCCCGTTGGGCTGCCGTCCTCATGCCCCAGCGCGGGCCACCAGTAGATCGCATACTGACGAACGGCCTCAACTTCTACCCCTGCGGTGCTGGTATAGGCCAGCAGCGAGCTGACACCAATCACGAAACCAACGATGTTGCCGTGCGAATAATTGGGATAGCGAACAAAACCGCCGGCGCGCGGTAGCGCTGAGGACAGCTCGGCGTAAACCAGGCCAATCATCAGAACAATCACGGCACCCAGTACCCATGCCCAGCCGGTATGGCTGCCCGCATAGCCGGAACTGTTAAGGGCGGCATATAACCAGCCCGAACCGATCATTGAGCCGATGCCAAGTAATGACAGATCGACCAACCCTAATTTCTTTTTAAGTCCCGTAGATGCCATGCTATGCCCCTGTCTGATTATTGGATGTTGTAGGTGGGAATAAAGCATATTGTGTGCCAGCAATATTTTGCTGTCGTAATAGTTTATGTAAGAAACATTCCAGATCACATAACCTGCCAGATAAGGGTTTCAGGAATCCGTTTCAACAGAAATATAAAATATCCGTAGGCGTGAGTAGCGATGTTAAGCATGAGATCAGGGTGCAACGCGCACTGCAATGATCCAGAAAATATATAGCGATGCTATTTGAAACATTCCGTCACCAGTGCAAAAGTTGTGACATATATTCAGGGGACAGGTCGTTAGCAACGCCTTTAGTCAGTTGAATGACGCCACGCAAAATAACGCGACGTGAGTCTCCCCGTCATCCCTTTGCTGTCAGGGCCTGCGTTGCAGTGATGGAGGAGCATCGAGGTGTCAAGCAGACTGCGTAAAAATGCGGATGAGGTTGGCCTTTTTCACCTCACACCCGATATTTCAATGCGTTTTCCCATCTGGTGTTTTATGAATAAAAAAGAAAGTTAAAAAAGAGAGGGGTCATCAGACATTCAGCGTAATGATGCTGCTGCGCCCTGTGTTAATGATTATGGCAATAAGAAATCATCGTCTGAAAAAGGTGCCCTCTGTCTCCTTGTTTTTTTTTAGTTCAAGGATCAGCAGAAGCACCCTATATTCAACTTGAGGCTATCCGTTGCGGTAACCGCATTTTAATCTGCCATCAGTCCACAATAAACAGCGTCGCCCCTTCTCTGGTGGTTGATCGATGGGCTTCGGCATCGTCGGCAACCTGATAACTCACGCCCGGCGTTAATACAAACGTGCGTCCATCATCCAGCTCTGTGACCATTTCGCCTTTCAGGCACAGAAGAATATGCCCTTTTATACACCAGTGATCGGCCACGTAGCCGGGGGAATAGTCGACCATTCTGACTCTGATATCGCCAAACTTTGCCACGCGCCAGAGCGCAAACCCGCTATCACCCGGATGCCGTTCTGCCTCTATCTGTGCCCAGTCTGTTATCCCGAAAGGGATATTTTCCATTTTCATTTTTCATGCTCCGTAAGAGATTCAGGATTGATTACATGGCTTCGGTCACCGTCGAAAAAGCGCACCACGTTTTCGAACGCGGTGCCGAAATACAGGCTGTAGCTGTCCTTCTCGACATAGCCGATGTGCGGCGTGCAGAGCACGTTGGGCAGTGATAACAGCGGATGCGCGGGATCGTATACCGGCTCCTGCTCATAAACGTCCAGAGCGGCAAAACCCGGGCGGCCCTGGCGCAGCGCACTCAGCAGCGCATCGGCAGCCACCAGCTCAGCCCGGCTGGTGTTGACGAACAATGCATCGGGCTTCATCTGCACCAGATCGTCGCGCGTGATATTGCCCTCGGTTGCTGCCACTAAGCGCTGATGAACGGTTATCACGTCGCTGGAGGCAAAAAATGCCTCACGGCTGGCTGGCACCATCACTCCCTCCTGCTGCGCTTCCTGCCTGGCGCGATCGCTGCCCCAGACCTGCACCCGCATACCAAATGCCTTTGCATAAGCCGCAATCCGCTTGCCAATTTTACCGTAGCCCAGGATCCCCAGCGTCTGGTTACTCACGCCCTGCCCCAGTTCTGCCTGCCAGTGACCGGCGCGCATGGTGTTAACGGCCTGAACGAACTTTCTGCGGGCTGCCATAATCAGCAGCCACGTCAGTTCAGCCGGTGCGACGGGCGAGCCGACGCCCTCGACAATCGCCACACCCGCCCGTGAGCAGGCCGCAATATCGATATTGCGGGCGACCTTACCGGTCTGACTGATGAGCTTTAGTTGCGGCGTGCGCTGTAAAAAGGCCTCGTCAATGGTGGTGCGCTCACGGATCAGGATCAAGGCCTGAGCCGTCGCCAGCGCCTGTTCTGCATCAGGATCGAGGCTGATATCCCCAACAGCGGTACAGGTAAATTGGGGATGGCATTGCAGGCAGTCGAGGCCTGCCGTGGCCTGATGATAATCGTCGGGAATACAAACCTGTATTGTCATGGGATCGCGCGCCTTAAGAATGGAGTTGGCTTGTTACCGTCGGCTGAATAACCGCCCTACATCATTAAAACAGCCTCTCGGTTACGTCAATGTCCTTGTGCAGAATGCGCGCCATGCCGCCCGAGGCAGTGCGAAGTGTGCGCCGGACGATGTCATTCGCACCTCAGCGATTGTTCACCCTTTCCCCGTCACTTATCTCGCTCTAAAACATCGCAAAAAAAGTCGAATAAAAAAGTCGAATAAAAATCCGCATACGCACGTTCACTCATCATAAACCTGAAGGAGAGAACGAAAGCCATGATTCACACACAACCCAAGAAACCCCGACAGCGCTACGACGGAATGACCCTGGCGCTGCACTGGATTACCGCGGCCAGCGTCATCTTTTTGTTTGCCAGTGCGCACATCTGGGAATGGCTGGAGCGCGGGACACCGCTCCGGAAAGGCTTACAGTCAGTGCATATTTCCTGCGGGATCGTGCTGGCGCTGGTCATGGTGATCCGTCCGGTCTGGCGGCTAATGAGCCAACGTTCGCCGCGTTACGCGATGCCCGCTGCCGCCGTTTCACGTCCGGCGAAATTCCTTTCTCACTGCGTTCACGGTGCGCTCTATCTGCTGCTGTTCACGCAAATTGTGCTGGGCTTTATGTTTCGCTGGGCGCAGCAGGAACCCTTTGGCTTTTTTGGCCTGTTCGATCTGAGCGGATGGGTGCATGTCGATCCTCTGCTCAAACATGCTCTGGGTGAATTACACAACAATGTCGCCTGGGTGCTGATTATTCTGGCCGCGTTCCATGCTCTGGCCGCCCTGTTCCATCACTATTTTCTCCGCGATAACGTGCTGCGCCGCATGCTGCCCGTTCGCCCCTCTCGTTAACTGGAGCACTACCATGAAAAACACCTTTTCACTGCTGCGTACCCCAGGCCGTAAGCTGCTGGTTCCGGCCCTGCTGTTCGTTATCCACGTCGCCCCGGCACTGGCCGCAGGCGATGACAGCACCAACAGTAAAATTCCGGACTGTCCGCGCGGGCAAGTTTACGACAGCAAGACCAAACAGTGTGTTTCCGACAAAACGGCGCGCCTGAGTGACGAAGACAAGACAAACTATGCCTATCATCTGGCGAAGAAAGGCGACTATCAGGCCGCGCTTACCCTGCTGGATAGTCTGAAACAGCCCGACACCGCAGAAGCCTGGAATTACCGGGGTTATGCCACCCGAAAACTCGGGCGTACCGACGAAGGGATCGGGTATTATCAACGCTCGCTGGCGCTTAACCCGCGCTATGCGAAAGTGCGCGAATACCTGGGCGAAGCGTGGCTGATTAAGGGCCGTCCCGACCTGGCAGAAGCGCAGTTGAAAACCATCGCCAGCCTGAGCGGTACAGGATGCGAAGAGTATCGTGATTTGCAGGCCGCCATTAATGGTCATCCGGAATCCTGATACCTACGATGAGGACAGTCACATCACGACCAGCGAAGTTCGCCAGCAGCTTGCTGCCCATCTGACGCGCCTGTGGCGCTACGGGCTGGTGCTGTCCCGAAACCACGACGTTGCTGAAGAACTCGTGCAGTCTACATGCGTACGCGCGCTCGAAAAGAGCGCGCAGTTTACGCCGGGTACCCGGATAGATCGCTGGCTGTTCTCGATCCTTCACTCTATCTGGATTTCCGACCTGCGCGCCCGCCGCGTGCGGTTAGGACAGGGCTTTGTTGAAAGTGAGGAACTGCTGGCGCCTGACACGCGGGAACGTGATGATGAACGCCTGCATTTTCAGAAAATCATGCAGCGCGTCAGCGCATTGCCAGAAGCCCAGCGCAATACCGTCTTTCTCGTCTATGTTGAAGGATTTACCTATCAGGAAGCCGCAGAGACGCTGGCCGTACCCATCGGCACCATTATGAGCCGGCTGGCAACCGCGCGTTCGGCGCTGGCAAAATCGTTCGATGCTCAGGCTTCTGCGCAGGAGAAACGCTCATGAACACGCTACGCTTTGCGCCCCCCTTCAGCGACGAAGCGCTGGTGGCCTGGCTGGATGGCGAAATGAACCCTGATGACGCACGCAGGCTCGAATTACTGCTGGAAACCGATGCTGAACTGGCTGAACGCATCGATGAACTGATGAAAAGCCAGCTCGACTTTGACACGGCCTTTGCGCCCTTACTGGATAAGGCCCCGGAAGCAAAAATGCAGCGCCGGCTCGACGCGTTGTTAAACGCGCCAGCGCAGGCACCCGCCGCCGATGTTGTCGCTACCGCGACATCGGGCATTAGCCGTCGTTCGCTGATTGCAGCCTCGCTGAGTTTTCTGATGATCGGTTCAGGCCTCGGCTACCTCGCCCGCCCGGCTAAAACCAGGCTGAGTGAGAGCGAGAAGATTCGCGATCTTGAAGCCCAGTACATGTCGCTCTACAGCGCAGAAACGCTGCTGGATGCGGATAACTCCCCTGCCGCGTTACAGCATGGCCTGGCCCGCACCGCGCAGGATATTGGCCTACATCTCAATACGCAGCAGCTTTCCCTGCCGGATGCAGAGCTGAAGATGGTGCGCATGTTGCGCTATGACAGCACATCTATCGCGCAAATTGCGTGGATCCATGCGGAATATGGCCCGATGGCGCTATGCATTTCGCCGGACGCCCAGCCTGCCTCAACCGGGCTTCAGCGCGAACAGCGACATGATATGCGCCTGGTCTGGTGGCACCACGGCGGCTATCAGTTTGTCCTGATTGGCCGCAACCCGGACGAAGCACTGGCAGACAGCGCC
The DNA here is from genome assembly GCF_024814475.1 of Pantoea sp. B623. Taxonomy (NCBI): domain Bacteria; kingdom Pseudomonadati; phylum Pseudomonadota; class Gammaproteobacteria; order Enterobacterales; family Erwiniaceae; genus Pantoea; species Pantoea sp. B623. The sequence continues at coordinate 571,116 of NZ_JANUXM010000004.1, forward strand.
AGCGCCCTGAAAAACGCCCTTAGCGCTTAACGGCGTGGGACGCTTTCAAGGCACATGACTGGCCTCTGCCTGAATATCAATCTTGATCGTCACCGTATCATCCACCAACGCGGTGAAGCGATCCATATGGTAGGCCGAGCGGGAAATCGTGGTCATGGCATGTAGCGCGATCCGTTCATCGCGTTGCGCCGTGCGGTCGTGCTCTTCCATCGTGGCTTCCAGAATGACCGGTCGCTGAACGTCTTTTACCGACAATGAGCCAAAAATCCTGAAATTGCCGTTGCCCTGCGCCACGATCCGGCTGCTGGTAAAAACGATATTGGGATAACGGGGAGCATCAAAAAACATGCTGCTTTTTAACTGATACGTCAGCAGGTTGTTGGACGCGATAAGCGTGGTGACCGGAATAGTGACCTTCACACGATTATCCATTTCATTTGCCGGATTCAGCGCAACCTCGCCGGTTACGCCCGTTAATTTCGCATGCGAAATACCGCCAAATGCGTGCCATGACAGCCCTATCGCGGTGTCAGGTGTGGAAATCGTGTAGTAAAGTGAAGCCGCGTGGGATAACGGATTCAGCAGCAACCCAGCAACCAGAATAGATACAGCGCGCGTCATAACGGGATTCTCCAGTAAACAGACAACGCATTAACGCGCCAGGTAGCAACTTTATTCGATTAATACTTACAGTTATATAACATTTGAAAGGATGTGGATCCCGCCTCATCGCTTTGATGTGGAAGCGGGTAGCTTGTGCGGCTCAGACAGACTCGGGATGCCGGGTGCTGATGATGTTTTGCGGGTGCGCCTTGATGACCGGCATTCTGCTTGTAGCGTTCTGGAAAACGGTTTTGTCTGCTGTCAGCCTTGAAATAAGACTGTCTGCTTCTGGCACAAATCAGATGAGCATGTCGGGTCCGCAATAAGTGACAAGCAGACATTCGCCGTTTTTCTACACTAGATACCGGCTTGTACCTGGTCGCGTATTGTTCAACAGGGAGCAGGTAACCTGTACGGCTGTCGCTGTGGATGGCTCATAACGACATGATTCAGACCGCTCTCAGTTGTGCTTTTTCCTTAACAAATTCCATCGCACTTACCGTGAAGAAATAAATCAGCAATTTTAGATAGTTAAGTGCTCAATTTTTGCAACCAGCAGGTGATGTCATGATCTTAAGTGCTAATCACGTCGGTTTTTCAGTCAAAAATATTGAAGACGCATTATTCGTCTGGACCCATATTCTTGGAGGGAAGTTATTACGCGAAGGGAACATGTCTGGACCCATTATTGATGAAGTCACAGGCGCAAGGGGAGCGGATGTACGAATGGCTTTGCTTGAAGTGGCTGGTATGAACATTGAATTACTGCAATACAATAACATTGAACAGCCAGAAGCGCCTTCAGCACCCTATATCCCAGGCTACGCGCACCTGGCGTTTATGGTTAAGGATCTTGATACGCTCCTGAGCAAAGTATCGGACTATGGCTGGAAGACGCCAGGAAAACCCCAGACAGTCTCATCAGGCCCCATGCAGGGAACCAGAGTCATATATTTACAAAGCCCTGATGGTCAGACGCTTGAGTTGATGGAACGCAATCAATGAAGTCTACATGTCATGATCCACTACCTTCTTATCAGAGCGGTGATGTTTGCAACGTGCGCTTGGTGGCACAGAGCGGACTGACCTGCTCCCTGTAAACTAACCTACCATGATGCAAGCAGCGTCCGCTCCTGGCACTAAGCGGACGTTCCGTAGACCCGCTAAAAATTACATTTATGGTTTAATTAATTATTAGCGTACAAGCATGCGTACTTGCTTACCGCGATAGGTAACATAATCTTGAAACTGGAAACCAAAGCGCTCAGCCAGATGATTTGAACGTTTATTTTCTTCGTCAATAATGCAGCACAATGGGGAGGATAATGTCTGATCGGCCCATAGTAAAACTGCGGCCAGTGCTTCAGACGCATAACCTTTGCCTTGAACTTCAGGAATTAATGTCCATCCAGCTTCAGGGTATTTTAACTGAGGTGTGATATCACGATGAACATCCTGGAAACCAAACGAACCAGCATAACGGCCTGTAGTTTTCTCAAACACCGCCCAGTAGCCATACCCTAACGCTTGCCAGTGTCCGATATAACGTAATAAGCGGCTCCAAACACTTTCTGTCGTTGGTTTCTCACCGCCATTAATTTTAATCATTTCAGGCGTGCTCCAGCACGCCATAAGCGCTGGAAAATCGTCGAGCGTAAATTGCTTTAAAATTAGTCGTTCTGTCTCAAGTCGAGGCGCATCCTGAAATGTCATCACTTCTCCTGGTGTTAGCATATTTAAAGCGACTGCTTTACCAAAATGCACAATTCTTCTTTCAGGGACAATAAAATTTTGCCAATGCCCGCTTCTGGCACAAACCGGACAAGGTAACTAAGTTGAAGGTCCGCTATGAGAAAGCAGACATTAAGCGTTAAGCATGTCCTCAAAAGCGAGGCTCCACGATAAAACCTCAACCGATGCTCGTAAACCATGGATCCAAAAAGGGTCATCGGAAAATATGGATAAGGCTTCTTCTTCATGCTCAGCCTTAACTACCCATAGAGCTCCGACAGGTTGATCGTTATTTTTTTCACGTAATGAACCAGCAGCAAGAACCACACCTCGTTTTTGCTTTAACCAGTCCAAATGAGGATTAAGATATTGTTTTCTGACATTGTATTCACCTGGGTGATCCGTAAACCTTATTGCGAAAAGCATTCCTTCTCCCATTTTGCAGCATTTTGGATGCCGATTCCTGAATGTTAATAAGCACTAAAGATGACTTTTTATCAAGCGTTGACGTCCGTTTTTGGCACAAAGCGGACATATGCAATAAACAATGTTCGCTTTGTGAGGAATTGAATGTTTTGTGTTTATCATTCAGAAATTGTGAATAAACACTGGAGATAAGTGCGTTTTCCTGAATGATAAATAGCATCATTGGGTTTTAACGATAGCTAGAACGAAACCATCCCATCCCTTTTCACCAACAGTCTGAACTGCCGTCGCTTCAAGGCGCTCATCCTCAGAAATCATTTCTACAAATTTTCGCAGGCCTATAACGTTCGGATCTTCACTACCAGATTCGATGACATTGCCACCGCGCACGGTGTTATCTGCTACGATAACAGTGCCTGGTTTCGACAATCTGATAGCCCATTCAAGGTAGTGGGGGTTATTCACTTTATCGGCATCGATAAAAATCAGGTCAAAAGGCGCATCAAGCGTGGGTAAGACCTCAAGCGCAGCTCCCCTGTGCAACGTGACGCGCTCAGCCAGCCCCGCTTTATTGATGTTCTGACTGGCCACTTCTGCATGATGGTCGTTGAATTCAATTGTCGTTATGCTTCCATGGGGTGGAAGAGCTTTGGCCATCCATATGGTGCTATACCCCCCAAGTGTGCCTATTTCAAGAACACGAACGGCACGTGACATTTGCATGAAAATAGCCAGCATTTTTCCCTGCAAAGAGGATACGTCATGTGTCGGCAAACCTTGAGCTGAGTTATTAGCGAGAGCGTATTTTAAATCTGAATCTTCAGCGGCTAGCTTTTCAGAAAACCAGGCATCTACCTGAGCCCATTTATCGGAATCTTGTGAAGGGTAATCCGGAATGCGCATATGAATTTACTCTCCTTAAAAAACTTCAGTAATGAACCAGCCCACCATCTACAGCATACTGGCTGCCGGTAACATAGGATGCGTCATCGGACAGCAGGAAAAGTGCAACTGCAGCGGCCTCTTCTGCTGTTCCGGCTCGGCCTAAAGGAACCTGGCTTACCACAAAATCTTCAAACTGCTGACGTGACTCTTCTGGCATAAAGTGCCTGAAGTTGGTTTCAATCGGACCCGGCACCAATGTGTTAGCGCGGATACCGCGTTCAGCCAGCGCTGATGCCCAGCTTTTGACCATAGCGATAATGGCACCTTTCGTCGCTGCATACAGACTTGTCATCGCCGCACCTTCATAGACAGAGGAGGAAGAAGTTACCAAAATAGACGCGCCTGAATTGAGCGATTCGGACAGGGCTGCCAGCTGTAGCATCGGGCCTCGCACATTAACGTTCATCATACGATTAAAAGAATCTGCCGTTACAGATTCCGGGGAGCCTACTTCAGCATAACCGCCATTTAGCCATAATCCATCAAGTGAACCCCAGTCGTTAATAGCCTCACCAAGCCCATGTATATCAGCTTCGCTTGCAGCATCGCTTTTCAGAATAAGCGAAGCTGCAGGAAGCAGACTGCGTGCACGCTCCAGTCTTTCTTCATTAAGACCGGTTATGGCTACATGGCCACCTTCCGTGACAATACGCTGAGCGCCTGCCAGCCCCATGCCACTCGTGCCTCCAGTAATTAGTATCCGTTTACCCTTAAATCTGCCCACGCTTACAGCCTTATTTGTCTCTGGAATCAGCATTTAACTTACGTAAAAAAATACTATTCATCATCTGTTTCATTATGCAACGATGACATTGTTGCCTGAAGGTCCGCTTCTGGCACAGAGCGGACAGGCTAATTGAGCTAAGGTCCGCTATGAGCGAGGAGCGGACATCAAATGGTGGTCACAGGTAAGCTCTGGCACATTAGACATAACAACCCCTGGCCGCACCATCTGAAAAGCTCTCAGCGCGTTTCCGCCGCGTCCGGGCTGTTTCCGGCACCTTTCCCTGCTTCAAAACCTGAAAAACGCGCCTGATGATTTCTGCGCGCCTGCATGATTATGTAGTAAAAGCTATTCTCGACAAATTAGTGCGTGCAGATGCTGAAAACGTCCGCTTCTGGCACAAAGCGGACGCTAACATCTCTTCCTTTGTCCGCTATGAGCGATTAACGGACATTGCAAACACTCTTCTGTGCAAATCGACGGGAAGTAGTTCAGATTGTCTGTTTCATAGCCCGTTTTTTCCGGAAACGTGAACCGGCGGACCGGACGCTCACCGGCTGAGTGCCCGGTGCCGGGTTTAAAGACCCAGCACGCCTGCCAGGCCACCGATATCCCTGATTTCATGATACTGATAAAAAGGCGTGCCCGGCTCGTGGCCACGCTGTACGAAAACCTTATGAACAATGCCCATATCATGCGCCGTCATCAGGTCATAACGCATGCTGGATGAAACGTGCATAATCTCTTCCGGTCCGCATCCCAGTTGATCCAGCATATATTCAAACGCCTTCATCTGCGGTTTGTAAGCCTGCGCCTGCTCTGCGGTGTACACCGCGTGAATGGGAGCCCCCAGTCTGGGCACATGGTACGTGATTAAATCGTTCATTGAATTCGTCAACAGAACCAGGGGTATCTCTCTGGCCACCTTGCTCAGTCCAGCGGGAACATCCGGATGCGGTCCCCAGGTCGTCACAGCGTGATTAATGGCCGCACAGTCCTCGTCGTGGCAGACAATTTTCCATTTTTTACAGGTACGTCTGACGGAATTGTTCACAACTTCCGCGTAGGGTTTCCAGGCACCAAGCACTTCATCAAGACGATAAGCCGCAAAATCTTTAACAAATGCCGCCATATCGTTGCCGTTAATACGATCGGCAAATTGTGTTCTGGCTGCGCCGGCCATATCGAAATTGATCAAGGTACCGTAGCAGTCGAACGTAATATATTTTGGTTTGAACAGCGACATCGTCATATTCTCCTGGTTGTCTGTTTTGTTTAAAGCATGCTGGCGATCATTTTTAATTAAACATCTCTTCCATTACGTCGGTCATGACAGCAAGAAGGTAGTGCGCGTTTTCGGCAGAGAAAACCAGGGGCGGCCGTATTTTTAAAACATGGCTGTCCTTACCACAGGCGCTGATAAGAATCTGGCGCGCCCTTAAACGGTTAACCACATCCAGCGCATATTCCCCGGCCGGTTTTTTAGTTGCATTATCGCTGACCAGCTCTGCGCCAATAAATAATCCGCTGCCTCTGACATTACCTATAACGGGAAAGCGTTGTGCCAGCGTATTCAGCCCGTTAATCAGTAACTGGCCCGTTTCAGCGGCGTTCTGTTGCAGCTGTTGTTTTTCGATAACATCAAGCACGGCCATCCCGGCAGCGCAACTGACCGGGTTACCGCCAAACGTATTAAAATAACGGGCAATCCCGGCGAAGCGTTGCAAACAGGCTGGCCGGGCAACCACGCCACCAATGGGAAGACCATTGCCCATGGGTTTCCCCAGGATGACTAAATCGGGAACAATTCCGTGGCGCTCAAATCCCCACATGTGCGTGCCCAGCCGGCCAAATCCAGGCTGAACTTCATCGGCAATAAACAGCCCACCCGCCTCACGAATCGCCGTCACTGCCCCCTGTAAAAAGCCTGCCGGCCCGGAATAAATTCCGTCGCTTGAAAAAATGGTATCGGTGACCAGCGCGGCGGGACGAATACCGTGGCGCCGCAGATCGGCTATGGCGTTGCGCACAGCCTCTGTGAATAAATCGGCCGTATTGCCCTCGCCCTGGTGATAAGCATTGGGTGCCGGGACAACACGCACGTGAGCGCCCAGCGGCACCCCCTTACCCAGCGACGGTGAGATTTCAGCAACTGCGGCGGTAATGCCGTGATAGGCATTTTCCGTCACAATGATGCCCGTACCGTCTGTGTGGCAACGGGCAATACGAAGCGCAAGGTCGGACGATTCACTGCCTGTGCAGGTAAACATGACATTGCTTAAGTCTGACGGAAACGTTGAGACCAGCCGTTCGGCATAATCCAGCACCACCTCATTCAGATAACGTGTATGCGTATTCAGCGTGCATAATTGCCGGCTGACCGCGTCAGTGACGGCGGGATGACAATGCCCCACTGCGGGTACGTTGTTATAAACATCCAGATAAGCTTTACCATATTGGTCATAAAGCCATACACCTTCACTGCGAACGACGTGCAGCGGATGTTTATAAAATAATTTATATGAGGGACCCAGCACACGGCCCCGACGCGCAATTAACGCGGCGGTATGGCGATCCAGGATGGTATTTTCAGACGGTTCGTAGGCATTGACCATTAGGGCAGGTTTCATCATTCCCCCTCAGTTACAGGCCGCGCGCAGTATTCTGCGGGCAGATAAAAAATCGATCGTTATTAACCGGGAAAGTCCCAGCCACGCAGAGTGGGTATTTTTTAAGATGTATTTTCTGTTTTCCGGATAGAGACGAGCGCGATATTCGGTGATGACGATCGTCATACATAACCTGGCAATAATCAGGTCATACAGCATGTCAATTTCTTCCCTCTCGAGCGGAAAGACAGAATGATAGCCCTGCACTAAAGGAATTATATGATCAAACGGATTCTCACCTGAAAGATGATAACTTGCTGCAATGGCAATATCGTTTACGCGCGCCGTATACGTCATATCACCGAAATCAAAAATACCCGATATATTTGCTGGTTCGTGAGGTGACATGACAAAATTATGCGGATTCATATCGGCATGAATGATCTGCTTACTGAAGTTTCTTATCGGCCCTACAATCCGCGTATCGATGTGGTCGAAAAACTGATAAACCGCTTTCCATTTTTTGTCCGGGCAGTGACCGGGCAAAAAGACCTGACAGTCAGCGATATGACTCAGATCCCAGTTTAAAGGCCGGAACGCGCCATCATGACGAAAGTCTTTTAAAACACGTCCCAGTCTGGCCAGTATCACACCGATATTAAAGAACTGAGCCTCACTCTCCGGTAAAGTTCGCAGAGGAACGCCGTCCAGCCAGGTGCTGAGCCAGGTCAGACGCGGTGGCGTCCCTGACTGAGCATCCAGCGTCTGACTTAATAGCACAGTCTGGCCGGTCTGACTTTTTATGATCCTCGGCACTGGTAAATCCGGTGCCTGCCGCGCTATCCACTGCAACGCCTGCACCTGCAGGTCCGTTGTTTCGGGACAGTCGGCGGGGTTGGCCAGCCGCAATATACCGCGCTTCCCGGAAGCATCCTCGAGACAAAAAAGCTCATCCCGCTCGCTGGCCAGCCGTTGAGCACGGGCCTCCCAGCCATAATTTCGCCTGACAAAATCCTCAATGCGCTGCGGCGAAGACGCGTCCACCGACGTGATCATACTGGCATGAAGCCGGACATCATAAGACTGCGCCATAGCTTGTCCCGGTGTTGAAGCAACCGATTTCACAGCCGCCCCGTCACCCGAAAATAAAAAGTGTGGATGATGGCACAGCGTGATTATCCCCCGATGAGGTTGGCTGAAAAATAAGACATAATGGACTGACACTCTATAGCCAATCCGGATCAATTTTTATGTCCACTTCCCAATCCGTTCTGCTCTGCGATCTTATTCTTCAGGATATTGATGCCGATGCGCATCGTCCCCTGCAGGTCAGGATTTTCAGCATTATTCAGAAGGCGATACTGGGTGGCATGTTGATTTCCGGGTCCAGGCTGCCCTCAACACGTCAGCTTTCTGCTGAGCTCGGTGTGTCACGTATGACGCTGACGCTGACCTATGACAGACTTTCCGCTGAGGGCTACATTCTTTGCCAGCGTGGCAAAGGCACTTTTGTCGCCGACGTTGCGCCTTCAGCAACCGGCCGGCTGGCGCCTGCGCCCCCGGAAGCCCAGGCGGCGTTGTCATCGCGGGCGAAAATCATGATTTCAGGTGTTTCCGGCGTTTCGCAGCATGCAGGCGCGTTTGTGCCCGGGGTAGTTGAAACCAGTAACTTTCCCTTTCCGGTGTGGAAGCGCATGCAGAACCGCCATATTCGTCGGCCCGCGGCGCACATGACCGGCTACGACAGCGAAGGTGGCTATTTACCTTTACGCGAAGCGATTGCGCATTATCTGCAGGTTTCCCGCTCGGTGGTGTGCCAGCCGGAACAAATCCTTATCACCATGGGCAGTAATCAGTCACTGAGTCTGTGCGCCCATATGCTGGCGGATCCCGGTGACAGTGCGTTAACAGAGGATCCCTGTAACTGGAGCACCGCCCTGCTCTGGCAGGCAGCAGGACTGAACATTATCCCCGTACCCGTTGATGATCAGGGCATTGATATCAGCCAGTTTTCGTTTGCGGCCCCGTTTCCCAGATTGCTGTTCACCTCGCCGTCACATCAGTATCCGATGGGCGTTGCGCTCACGTTGCAGCGCAGGCGTCAACTCACCGAACTGGCTGCCGAATACGGCTTCTGGATCGTTGAGGACGACTACGACAGCGAGTTCCGTTACGACAGGAGTCCGATCTCGTCTCTGCAGGGACTGGACAGCTACCAGCGCGTTATTTACTGCGGGACGTTCAGTAAAGTCATGTTTCCGGGATTACGCATCAGCTATATGGTGTTGCCGGAAAAACTCGCGGGTGCCTTTAAAAAAGGGCTGGTTCAGCTTTACCGCCCAGGCCAGTTTACGGTGCAGGCGGCGCTGGCTGACTTTATCAGTGAAGGCTATTTTTCCACCCATATCAGACGGATGCGCGGGATTTACGCTGAGCGTCAGCACACGCTGCGCAGCGCGTTGACTCAGGTTTTTGGCAATGAAGTCACGATGTCCGGGGGGAATGCAGGGCTGCACCTGACGGCCCTGTTTAATGCGTCAGTTGATATAAACAGGATGACGGCCAGTGCGGCCAGTAAAGGTGTCGCGTTAAGGGAACTCGGGCACTATTATTTTCAGCCCCGTCGGAGCAACGGCCTTGTGCTGGGCTTCGGTGGCATAAAGAGCGAAAACATTGCTTCGGCCGTTAACATTATGGCGGAATCAATCTGACTGCCCTTTAAGAAGGCATGATGAGCGATAACAGTCGTAGAGGTGTTATCCCCCTCAGACAGGGTAACCATCGATAAACAGATGTGAAAACTTGCTCACTGTTTTGTGGTTCCCTGAAAATGGAAGCTGGCTTTTGTAACGGTGATTTCTGTGCTGCGTGAAATATCTGATTCAGGCTGAGTTGACAGTTTGCTGACTGAAGTGCTCATGATTGTAAACGGGCAAAGTCTGCTATGAGCGATAAGCGGACATTGGTTTTATGAGCGTTTCAGAACTTAAACAGTCGTAACTGGTCTTTAATCTGGTATTGCCGAGCAGCAAGAATCATTCGCACAACGTATATGAGCACGCACGACGCTTGGTGAAAATAAATACTAGATCCTCAGAACCACAACGCCGGAAATTATCATAAAAAGGCCTGACAATTGTGGCAGACTCAGACGCTCCTGTTTCAGAGTAAAGCCCAGCAATGCAGTAACTGCGCTGGCCAGAGAACTTAAAACCGTAACTACAGCAACGTGGCCAAGGCTTGCTCCGTATGCAAGCGTAAAGAAGCCTGTAAGGCTCATACAGCTGATACAAAAAAGCAAACCAAGCATCCCTAAAGAAGGGCTTTTCACGTCTTTTCTACCCATAACGACCAGAGACAGAAACATCAGAGCGGTGGCATAGTAAATCCATAGCGACTGTATTACGCCCAGTTCTTTAACTGCAAACTCACCCTGCAGCCAGAATCCCAGCCCAAGCGATAGTGAAGACATCAAAGCGAAGCCGACGGAAGCCGGGGATTCTCTTTTTCCGTCGTGCGAAGGTGAAATGCTGGCAAGACAGGCACCGAGTATGCACAAAAAAAGGCCGGATAAAATAATCCATGAAACCTGCCTGCCACTGATAATGGCGAGCACAGTTGTTACTGCGCCGTACAAGGAAACAAGAGGCGCAACGACTGAAACTTTCCCAATTGAAAGCGCTTTTAGCAAAAAAGCCATGCCCAACAGATTACAAAATGAGGCAATGGCTGCAGTCAGAAGTCCTGAAATCTGAAGCTCAAAAGGAATTGAGAAAACGAAAAAAATAAGCGAAAGCATCATTAACCCAAACAACTGGCTCACAAAAAGCGCCTTAAAAACCCCAAGTTCACGGGCTGCTTTTCCTGACAAATAATCCGTACCGCCCCAGCAAAGTGCAGATAATAATCCCATTAACAGATACATAACCGCCCTTATCAATATTTTCTACTGCTACGAATACGAAGCTGCTGACCATGACAGCGAAAGTGTTGAGTACACTGTGCTTAAGGACGTAGCTGCTGTAAAATTAAAGTTCAAGATCCTAATCATTAGGTGAGCTACTGATAAAATGATGAATCTTTTGCACTGGCGCTTGATTGTTGCCGTTGCCGATTCTGGAAATATCACGCGAGCTGCAGAGCAGACAGGCATGACTCAGTCTGGAGCCAGCCAGGCAATTGCCCAGTTAGAAGCCTCCCTAGGATTCCGGATGTTTATTCGCGAACGGCGACATACCAGTGTTACCGCGCTGGGTGAAGAGGTCATCGGACACGCAAGGCTTATGGTGTCCCGACTGGATGCTATCAGGGCACTGGCCGACGACGAGCGTGGCCTGAAAGACGCCCGCATCAGAATAGCCAGCTTTCCGACCGTAACTTCAACATTCTTACCCGGCCTGCTGCGAGAATTTAAACGCCTGCATCCGGGTATTAATGTGGTTGTTCTTGAAGGAACGGATCATGAAGTGGAAGAGTGGCTTTCGAAAGACACTGTAGATCTCGGCGTAGTCATGAACCCTCTGCCCGGCTATTGTGACTTACTTCTGGGAAGGGATGAATGGGCTGCGGTGCTACCAGCTGGTCATGCTCACTCCCGTCAGGCAGCGTTGAGCGGCATATCGCTAGAGGTTCTGACAAGTCTGCCGTTTATTCTTGCAACGGGCGGCTGTGCAGTGAACCCAAAAAGCCTTGCTGAGCAGGCGGGTTTGCAGATCTCTGACATCCGTATAACCGTACGAGACTGGATTAGCGCCTGTATGTTAGTGCGCGAAAATATGGGAGTTGCTCTTATTCCCCAGTCAGCATTGCCTGCTGATTTGCATGGTTTATCTGTTATAACAGTAACCCCAAGGATTTACCGGGAATTTGGCCTTATTTGCTCTTCATTAGGCAGATCTTCACCTGCGGTTCAGACGTTGTTAGAAAGTTTGTTTAACAGGGCCGGCACAACACTCAAATATGAAATCTAAAGTCTGCTAAAGTTCCGCTTCTGGCACAAAGCGGACAGGCTGACTGAGCATGAGGTCCGCTATGAGCGAAAAGCGGACCAAGCGAGTTTCGCTTATGAGTTGAATAACAGCGTTAGAGAAATTAGAAGTATGTACTTCATATAAAAGCCTTTAACTCCTCAGCCTTTATGTTCGCCAGCATTGATGCTTTCAAATGTGGTGATGAAGCGAGATACCTGGATATCAGATTGAACCCTGCGCTATAACCCAGCCACCTTGGCAAATCTCCTGTTCCGAAAAACCAGGTATTATGGTCGTAATCAGTGTGATTCCAGTTTTCAAACACTAGTGGATAGTAGGGCTTAACAATATCGGACTTGAGGCTTTCCCAGGGCTCAGCTTCACCACCCAAAAGCTCAAGAGAAAAATGGCCGGCAAGTCCTTCAGAGACCAGTGCTTCCCCCAGCGTTGAGCCGTATCCCGGTCCTGCCCACCTTGCCGCATGGTGAAGTTCATGAGCGAACATACGTTCAATAGAATGCGCAACGTTTTTGCAAAATGCAGGGTTTTCAGGATCGACGGTTATATAGATAACACCAGATTCAGGACAAAAACCGGCATGCCCTTTTTCGGGGATAACAGACTTCCCAGCCTTAACTATGACATCAACTGAAGGGGTCGCCATCAGCCTTGTGACTTTTACATAGGTATCGGTCAGGGTAGTTCGCAGCCATTCACAGTGAACAGTGAGTTTTTCCTGAGCATTCAGAATATGGATGGTTATTTGAGGCATGTCAGTCTTACCCAGAATCATTAGTAATGTGCGTATATTAACAGACATACAGGGCATGTAATGTTGCTGCTCAGCAGTGGCCGACCAATGATCACTAATGTCAGCATCTGGCACAGAGCGGACGCTAACATTTCTTTCTTTGTCCGCTATGAGTGATCTGCGGATATTGTTAACAGCGTTCTGTGTAAGAGCAGGTTATCGCCACCCGCATTGGACAGAAATTGTCCTAAGTGCAGTATGTAAGCAATCAGTATGCGTTCATGTCCCACACTTCCTTAAGACCGTGTGTCACTCACTTTATAAATAAAATTAGGCATATAGCTTACTTATAACCTGATCTGGTACCCGTTGATTCACAGGGGCTGTTATTATCTACTTCCGCCTTTGGCATGGAGAAAACATCCTGGGCAATAAGGACAGAAGCTGTACCGGTGTCATAAGGGGCACCCAGGAAATTCTGTCCAGTCTAAGCAGACTGAAAACACTGGAGTGGCTCATGGATATTCATTTCGCAGAAATCTCCCCGGACAGCTCAGGATTTGTCGAATTGCGAACGCAGAGCATGACTGAAGGATTGAACATGCTGCGTCGGCTAGAAGAAAATTGGCTCAGCGGCTATAACCGTTTTGACAGGCCTGGAGAAAAACTGATTGGGGCTTATGTTGATCGTTTAATTATTGGCGTGTGTGGGCTTAACGTCGATCCTTTTACACAAGAAACTGGTGTCGGTCGTCTACGGCATCTTTATGTAGACACTGAATGGAGAAAAAATCGGATTGGCAGTGCTCTACTCAATGAGATTCTGAAAGATGCTGGCCGCTGGTTTGATTTTATCAACACGAATGCACCTTCATCAGCATTCACTTTCTATGAACGAGCTGGTTTTGTAGCTTTATCAGGTGTAGAAAAAGTTACACATCAGTTATGCCTGAAAAACCCAGCACGGCACTTCATCAGGTACTGAACACAAATCCAACTCTTGTCCAAACATGCTGAGTGGCTGCCGAAACACCTTACGGAGATTAAAGTACCTGACTGGCAGCTATGAGCGAGAAGCGGACATTGCTAATAGCGTTATGAGTGAATCAACGGGGAGCAGGTCACTCGCAGCGATCAAAGCGCCTGCCAGGTCAGATAGTTTTGCTTCACCTTACACCCCCGAGACAACGTCCTTCGGCGACATATTAATAATACATGTGCGCGAACCGCATTTAGTTCAGCCGACTCATTCAAATCTCAGTAAAAATTCTCAGATGAAAATCCAGCAATGGCTAATGCCGCTGCGAACAGAACTTCATCCCGAGAAAAAATGATTATTTAGCTTAAGTGCTTTGTTTAACGTTACTAAAAGTTTATTCCGTAAAGCAGTAAATCAACAATGCGGTATAAAGTTAATGAAGGAATAACCGATAAAAAGGTTAAGGTGCTTTGCAAATGTATCTTTTGCAATTGTCACTATAACGAACTAATTCACCAGGAATTATAAATGAATAAGATTCTAAACAATATAAGTCTTACCGCCAAATTTGCCATTCTGGGCCTGTTTTCCCTTGTTCTGTTCTCAGTTCCTACCATGCTTTTTGTTTCCGAAGGTAATAAATACATTCAGGACAAGCAAAGAGAGCTAACAGGTGTACCCGTAGAAAATAAGATTTTAGCCCTGCTGAATTTGATACAGCGCCATCGTGCAGAAACCGCCCTGGCCATTGCAACTAAAAATCCAGCAACACCGTCCCGCGTTCAGGTCAGAGATGAAATTGAAAACATCACTGACGTTATTACTAAAGATATGGCCAAGACAGAAGGCAGCGCTGCCATAATCAGCAAAATTAATGATGTGCGCACACAGTGGAGCCAGCTACAGCAGAGAATAGATTCTTCACAACTGACTCTGACAGCCAGTCTTGATGCGCATGCCCTCCTCATCCGCAACCTTTTGAACGCGAACCGTGATGTGCTGGATTTTTACGGCCTTTCTCTCGATTCAGATATCAACACGTACCGTTTAATTACGAGTAATTTTTCATCATTGCCTGAATTGACCGAAAGCCTTGGGAAAATACGTGCATTCGGCACTTCCCTTCTTGCCCGAAATGAAAGCATAAGTGAAGCAGACTCTGTCCGTATGGAGTCTTTAATCAGTAATGGTTCGTATAACCTGAATTTATTTGTTCAGGATTCTGAAAAACTATTTTTATCTGATAACACACTTAAGCAAAAGTTCAGTGCAGATGCAGATGCAGCCGTTCAGGAGGCAAACAGTGCTCTCAAAACCGCTGAGGCGATTTTTATTAACCGGAGCATGACGAATCAAAACCCGAAGGACTATGCAGCGCTCTTTACGCACGCTATTAACAAATTCAGCGACTACGCCATTGGTGGAGGTAATGAGCTGAGTGAAATACTGAATGCGCAGATTAAGGAACACCGATATGCACAATATGCACTACTGACCGTTCTTGTTTTTATCGTCCTGTTGGCAGTAATTTTCGCTCTGGTTATCATTCGCTCCGTTACCAGACCTGTCAGTGCAGCATCAAAGCTGGCGCTTGAAGTCGCAGGTGGTGACCTTACGTCAACATTTACGGTGACAGGACGTAATGAAACTGCCGGACTGCTCAAGGCATTACTGCAAATGAGTCAGCGACTTACACTTACGGTTGAAAGCATCAAAAGCAACGCTGTCACTATCGCTACCTCATCTGAAGAAATTGCTCGCGGAAATGGTGATCTTTCTGCGCGAACTGAACAACAGGCAGCCTCTCTGGCTGAGACTGCGGCCAGTATGGAGCAGTTATCGTCAATTATCGGCAATAATGCAGATAACACGCGCCATGCTGCTGAAATGGCCAACTCCGCTACCAGTGCGGCCTTAAGAGGCGGTGAGGCGATGGAGTCAGTGCTGGCTTCAATGGAAAAAATAAGCAACAGTGCGGGGCAGATTAAAGAAATCATCTCCGTTATTGACGGGATAGCGTTTCAGACGAATATTCTTGCTTTAAATGCAGCCGTTGAAGCTGCCCGGGCAGGTGAGCACGGCAAGGGCTTTGCTGTTGTTGCATCTGAAGTCAGGGCACTGGCACAGCGATCGGCTGGAGCGGCGAAGGAGATCAAAGGACTGATTGAGCAGTCAGTTGAGCATGCCGAACAGGGCATTTCGATGGCCCGGGATGCCGGTGAAAAAGTTAAGCAAAGCGTGGAAGCTATTGAGCAAACATCTCAATTAGTCAGAGAGATTTCATCTTCTTCTGAAGAACAAAGTGCGGGCATATCTCAGATAAATATTGCGGTGACACAGATGGATCAGGTTACGCAGCAGAATGCCGTACTGGTTGAAGAGTCTGCATCATCTGCTGATGAACTTGCAAGCCGGGCCGCAAGCCTGAGGGATGCTGTCAGCGTATTCCGCACAAACGCTGTATAATTGGTTCAAATACTTTGGTTGTGTGCCATTTAATGCGGCAACATTTTTACAAAACTGCGTCTGTATTTGCACTTGATAAGCCATCTTCAGGGATGGCTTATCTCATTTAAAACCATGATAAAGTTATACTTTTGCACTTAAAGGCCCGGTGGACTAATTAAACGCCTGTTGAAATATTTGGCATTACCCCCCAATTGCCCATATGAGCTACGCTCATAACATCCGTAATGCAACCTGCAACGCGTTCCTCTTTAAAGTTGTTTCTATTGCAGATGGCCTTCATAATTCCTCTCGTGCCGGACGGCGCGTTACACCTTCCCCCTGGGGCGCTGTTCTGCACTCGCGCCATCCGGCCATTCAGTCAAATCTCTTACTACGCAGTTTCATAAATCAGACTTCAAATTTGAAAATGGCGATATGCAGAAAATCATTAGATGCGGGGTTAGCTGCATAGAGGCGCTGACCTGCTCCCGGTAAACTAACATTCCATGATGCAAGCAACGTCCGCTTTTGGCACAAAGCGGACAGGCTGACTGAGCTGAAGGTCCACTTTGAGCTGTGAATTCAACCGATGAACGCACACATGCATAACGCCTCTGATGAACAGAGCGCTGAACTGTGCTGAATTTATCAGGGTTCAGGAAGCAG
This sequence comes from Pantoea sp. B623, assembly GCF_024814475.1. NCBI lineage: Bacteria > Pseudomonadati > Pseudomonadota > Gammaproteobacteria > Enterobacterales > Erwiniaceae > Pantoea > Pantoea sp. B623. Next base: position 587,968 of record NZ_JANUXM010000004.1, read on the forward strand.
ACTGAAGATCACCAAAAAAGAGACGTCATTTTATTAGAAAAAGCCATTCGGCCTGCTCTCCTGATCCTAATCCTAATCCTAATCCTAATCCTAAATACGAGGTATCACATGTTCGTCAGGACGCCATTCCTTCCGCTTATTAATATTTACTTACCGTAATTAACTAAAGGTGTCATCAAACTGTCATCAAAAAATCTTTGAATAACCGAGGCGCATCTGGGTTTCACCTTCCAGGGAACCCGCTGTGTTCCTGCAAGTTTTTGTGATTACGTTTCTCAATTCGCTGAGCGCTGTCAGGGCAATCAGCCTTCTGTTTTCTTAAGCTGAGAGGAATCGTTATGCCTGTATCTGTTATAAAATACGCAGTTAAAACCGCCGCGTTAGCAGCGGTCGTACTGGCTGGCCTGCAGGGCGTTTCGTTCGCAAATGATCTGCCTTCTCGCACGACTTTAGGGCCCGATTCAGTTAAAGAAATGTCCGCTCAAAAAGCAGACGCCTCCACTAATGAAAGCGCTACCAAACTGGCCGCGTGGCATCACCATCTGGAGATTAATCCGGGTTGTAATGATCCCTCTTCAGGTCTCGGTTGCACCGACGATGACAATGCATAACGCGTAAAAGCGGCAGGCACCGTTTACAGATGCGGTGTCTGCACTGAGAGGAAGAGATAAAAAGTACCGTCATCCAAACTGCTATTCATCCAGGCACTGGAGCATGAGGCATATAAAGCCTCTTACAAAGTAAAGGCTGGCGTCGCGTGCTGGTTACTGCCCTGCCGACCCGGCCATTCCTACCGGTTTCTTTACAGGGTCTTGCCAGATACCCGTTTACCTGTAGAGGGTCAGAGGTGTCGTGAGTTTGAACCTCCTCCGTTCACGGGAATTCGCGGAGAACAGATAAACCCGATGCGGTGTTATTCCTCTAAATATAAATATCCGGAGCTGCATAAACGAAAGACTGACCTTATTTAATGCGCCAGTCAGTTACGTTTTTTCAGAATTTTATCTCTCAGCTGCGGGTAGCAGACCTGCAAGCCTGTATCCCTCAATAAGCTCATCAAAAAGCTGAATATTGTTCCGGCTTCTGGCCATTAGCTGTGCGCCGACGATGGCAGAAAAAATGGCACCGGCACGCATTCTGCTGTCTTCTGACGCAGTGATCCCCGCTTCCAGTAGCTGCCCTGCCAGCCAGTCGATATTGACGTCCGCAAACTTTTGCACCTCAACTTTGACAGGTTCAGGCAAATCATCATATTCCGCCGACATGAAACTTCCCATACAAAGTCGGTTTCCGCTTTCCAGCGAACGGCGAAATATTTGTGGATAGCGGCTCAGACTCCTGAGCGCATCGCCTTCCGCATCCCTCAGTACGTCCAGGTCACGCGCCGTATCCTCCCAATAACGCTGGGCCACCGCCGCACCCAGCTCGGCCTTGCTGGGGAAATGATAGTAAATGCTTGCCGCTTTAATCCCCACTTCATCTGCCAGTCCGCGGATATTTAAACCTGTATAACCATGCGCCTGCGCCGCCAGACGGGCTGCGTTCAGAATTTCGTCGCGGGATGTTTTGCTCATTATGTCACTCCTCCAGAAGCCAGAATCCCAATTCTAACATTTGTTAGGTAGGTATTGACAGCGTCATTTTACAGGACTAGAGTTTACCTACCAACTGTTAGGTAGTCTATTAACCAAGAGGATTTATCATGAGCAAAGAAATTTATTACTCAGACGCGACTCACCTGGCCAGCATGATCCGTAACCGCGACGTTTCTCCCGTTGAGGTGATGCAAGCGCATCTTGATCGGATTGCCGCCACTAACCCGGACGTCAATGCTGTTGTAACAGTGGCAGACGATGCCCTGAAGCAGGCTGCCGCTGCTGAAGCCGCCGTGATGAAGGGTGAGAAACTGGGCCCGCTTCACGGCGTTCCTTTTACCGTAAAGGACTCCATCGATACGGCAGGTGTGCTGACTCAGCGTGGTTCACCTATTTTCAAAGGCCGTCGTCCTGACGAAGACGCAACCAGCGTGGCTCGTTTTAAAAAAGCAGGCGGCATCCTGCTGGCTAAGACGAACCTGCCGGAATTTTCATACTGGATTGAAAGCGACAACCTGCTGTCTGGGCGCTCTAATAACCCATGGGACCTGACCCGGACGCCCGGCGGCTCCAGTGGCGGTGAGTCTGCCGCGATTGCCGCAGGCATGTCTCCGCTGGGACTGGGCACGGATTTGGCCATCTCGGTACGAGGCCCTGCGGCGCAGACCGGCATCACTTCCATGAAAGCCACGCACGGCAGCGTGCCCATGACAGGCATCTGGCCGCGTGCGCCCCGCCGCTTCTGGCATGTTGGCCCTATGGCCCGCTCAGTTCGCGATATTGCCCTGGCATTCTCTCAGCTTTCGGGACCGGATGGTCACGACGCATTCTCCAGCGCTGCGCCCGTTCATTCTGACGGGCTGCCGTTTGTAGCATCGCGTCCGCTGCGAATTGGCTGGATGACCGGCCCGGGCTTTGGTCCGGTTGATCCGGACGTTAACGCCATCGTGAAGGCGGCTGCGGAAGCGCTAAAAGCACCGGGCGTCGTTGTGGAGCATGTCGGCATTCCTGCACTGGAGAAGGACTTTGCGCTGGATGTGTTTAACCGGCTCCACGTCATGGAAATGAAGCCCGCCTTTGCGGCGGCCACGGCCGGTCGCCAGCCTGATGAGATCTACAAAATGGCGAAAACCATGCTGTCGTTACCTGATACACCGATGTCTGCTTATATTGATGCAGAGCAGGCCGCCGAAAGATTGCGTGACGGCTTCGCGGAATACTTTTCACGCTACGATGCGCTTATCACGCATGTACTCCCCATCCCGGCGCATAAACACGGCGTGGACAGGTTTGTTATTGACGGTCAGGACGTTGATGCCACTTATCTGCAAGGTGCCACGGTGCCGCTTAACGTCACAGGGTTGCCTGGTGTAGCGTTGCCGTTTGGTAAGAGTCGTGAAGGCTTGCCGGTTAACGTGCAGATCGTCGGCAAATGGCATGATGAGCACGTCATTCTCCATATTGCTTCTCTGCTGGAAGCAGTAAGCCCTGTGAAAGGTTCTCATCCGTCACTGTAACAAGGATCGTGCCCCACGAACCCCGTGGGGCATGTAAGATCGTCGCTCACGTCTCAGCATGGAGCTTAACCCGTTGCTCCACATTTCGTTCATGGCGCAGGCAATTACCGCTAATGACCGTCGGCAACCCACCCAGAAGCACTGTCGATCAACCGCTTCAGAGCTGGCGAAATGTTCTGCTGATTCCAGGCCACCCCGGTTTCAAGGTCAGGCACCTCGCCTTGTAACTGCAGGTAAAGCACGCCGTGACGTTGCAGGTTTCTTAGCGATGCAGGAACCAGCGCTATTCCCATCGCTGCTGAAACGAGGTCAGCATGGTCACTGCCTGACCATCACCGGTCGCAGCCTGGCAGAGGAGCTGGCGGATATTCCAGCACAACCGCAGCCTGATCAGAACGTCATCCTGCCGCTTCAGGCCCCCCTCTAAAAAGAAGGCCACCTGGCAATACTTAAGGGTAATCTGGCCCCTGACGGGGAGGTCGCAAAAATCAGCGGCCTGAAGATGCCCGCTATCACCGGTCCGGCACGCGTATTCGACGATGAAGCCAGCGCAAAGCAGGCGATCCTTGAGGATCGGATACAGCCTGGTGATGTGCTGGTGCTGGGATATTTAGGACCCAAAGGGAGGCCGGGGAAGCCCGAAATGCTCTCTCCGACAGCGGCCCTGGTGGGCAAAGGATTGGGAGAGAGCGTTGGCCTGATCACTGACGGCCGCTTCTCTGGTGGCACCTGGGGAATGGGGGTCGGTCATATCGCACCGGAAGCTTTTATAGACAGAACCCTTGCCTTGGTGGAGGAAGGCGACGCCATCACTATTGATGCCCATCGGCAACTGCTGCAACTGAATATCGATGAGGCGCTACTGCAGGAAAGAAGAAACCGCTGGAGCCCACCAGCGCCACGTTACACAAGAGGTGTGCTTGCGAAGTTTGCCCAACTGGCGATGCCGGCTTCCAGGGGCGCGTGTACCGGATAAACGTACCGGATAACGCTGTTTACTGACAATGGTCGAGGTATGTCAGTAAGCAGCAGTCCGGGGAGCCCTAGCCAGCCCCTGCTTTGATAGCGATGTTGTCGTCGTGGTCTCTTTTAATGGGATACTTTTCTGCTTTACCTAAAGCAATGTTTTTGCGGTTGCTAAAGCCTCTTCTTTAGAAGCAGCCATCAATAAAGGATAGCCCCAAAATTTTTCATAAATAATGGCGAAAGGTCTGGCTGCAGCCCTTTTTACAGTGTTGGGTTCAATCAGGATTGACGCTTTAACAAAGGTTTTTAATTCATTTTTATGCGCTTTCATCCAGCGGGTTGTCATCTTCATCTCATCGGCGGAATGCTCATGTTTGCTTTCTGTAAAGCCTTCACCGCTAAGCAGTACGAAGGGTGTTTTGCGGGCGAGTAACGCTTCGAATTCACTAAATGCGGGGGCAGCCGAATCCTTTCCAGGAGCATTCATTTTTATCCATACAACGGGAAAATCGGCATCGTCAATTTGCATAGTCATAATCCTGTGAATCGGTTGATTAAGATTTTCAGCTCTCCTGATGCAGCGCTGAAAAATGGCCGCTTCGGCAGCATGACGCGCAACGCACCAGGCAACCTCCACCCCTGTTAAATGAAATTATCTGAATCCCTTTTAGACTGCATTGCGAATGTTGGTCATAATATTATTCAAAATTGCCAAATGCTGCTTTCAAAACCAAGGTTGAATACATGTCCCGGCTATCTTCTCTGAATGCTGTTGCTTTGCCTGATATTGACAGTATCCCTCGCCCCATCTTTGCACTGAGCGCATCCATGATTTCAAATGGCTGGGAACATGAAACACACCAACATCGTAAGTCGCAATTGCTCTATTCAGTCCGTGGTGTGCTCAATTGTGAGGTCGACGAGGGGATGTGGATTGTTCCACCTCAATGTGCAGTCTGGATACCGGGCAACATGCCACATTCAGCACGGGGTTCTGGAAATACAGAATGTTACTGTCTGTTTATTGAACCTGAGGCGATACCCGCGCTTCCAAAAACCTGCTGTACACTCTCCGTAAACCCACTCCTGCGCGAGTTGTTGCTTAAAGCTGCGGGGTTACCGCGGCTTTATCCGACAGAAGGACCGGAAAGCCGCTTGATAGCAACCCTTCTTGATGAATTATCAGCGGCGCCAGTAGAAGATTTGCATCTGCCAATGCCACGCGATCGAAGGCTGCGACAGCTTGCTGAAAAGCTACTGGCCGAACCTGCTGATAAATCCTCTTTGGGCGAATGGGCCCATCGCATCGGTATGAGTGAAAGAACCATGAGCCGGCTGATGCTGCAGGAGATCGGAATGAGTTTTGGTCATTGGCGTCGGCAGTTACATGTCATCCTTTCACTTCAACGGCTAACCCGTGGGGAGAGTGTTCAGACAGTCGCGCTGGAACTTGGCTATGAGAACGCCAGCGGATTCATCACCATGTTTCGAAAAGCAGTAGGCAAGCCGCCCGCTCGCTACCTTTTCGAAAGAACAGAGAAGGCAACAGGCGGAGCTTCGGGCATTATGCCCGGCAAAATTTATTTGGATTAAAGGCACTGCCGGATCCGTCATCCATTGCACGCTCTGTTCGTCGACGGTAAAGCCGTTACCCTTCTTTCTGCACTGACAGCGCTGCCTTGCGTTAACCGGTCATCCCCTGCGCGATGCTATCGGTATAAGGCGGGCGCTGACGGAAGACGCCGGGCAATAACAATCCATAATGCCAAGAAACATTCCTGCAGCATCTCTGACTTCTTTTTGAACATACCTCCCGTCGCAATTCAAGACAGTGTTGAGGCACCTAAGGGGAACGATTCTGGATGGGTATTGCTTATCATCCGGCAGCACGTAAGACGAAAAAGATTCGCACTGTCAGCGCCATTACCTTACCGACAGTGCGTAAAAGAACCGACTTTTCTGCAGCAACGTTAATATTCCCCCCTTTTAAACTGCCTGTCTGACAGGCACTCATCCCTTAATTGTCCGAAACGATTGCCCGAGTGCGCCCGCGTTTTCTGTCGTTAAATCTGTCTTTACCCTGATGTAAAGAAAACAGGCAACTTTTGGCTGAAATGAAAAATTTTATGTCTGTGTTTCGCTATCGGAAAAAAGATTTTCGCTGTTAAATGAGAATGATTTTTATTTTTAATTACATGAGTCTTATGTGATTGAAATGTCAGGAGTCAGCGTACTGCAGCGGCAACAGGTGCTGAATTCACTGCAGCGCAGGGTAAGTGGCATTGACTGATAACGAAGTCATGGAAGGCGTGGATACGACCATTCGGGTACGATTTAACGTTATGAAAAGCATACTGATGTTTAAAAAAACATCGTGAGCAACCTGGCTCTTATTCGTTTCAGTGAAATGTATTTTATTAAACCTAGACGAGTACATACAGACATGAAAGTTCGAAGAGCTCTGATTCCACGTTCTTGTGCAGTAATGCTTAGTGCATTAATGAGTTCACTGTCATTCCCTGCACTGTCAGCAGACAGCGCCGTGGCTGCGACTAAACAGAATACCCTCACTGTAACAAGCGAGGGGGAGACTCCCCCGGAAGAAAATGCCTGGGGGCCAGTAGGCTCTGTGGTGGCAAAGCGAAGCGCGACAGCGACTAAAACTGACACGCCACTCCGTAAAACGCCTCAGTCCATTACCGTTGTTACGCGTGAAGAGATGGATTTGCTGGACCCACCGACGCTGAAAGATGCTTTTCGTTACGCTGCAGATGTGATGGTTGACAGTCGGGGATCGGTAAGCGGCTTTAATTCAGTCAATATCCGGGGGTTCAGCCAGATCTCGGATAATATTTATCTGGACGGACTCAAACTTCAGGCCGACAGTTTTACTTCCTTCCAGGTCGATCCTTACATGCTTGAACGTGCTGAATTGCTGCGTGGCCCTGCATCTGTTCTGTATGGTCTGAGTGAGCCTGGCGGTGTTATCGCGCTGGTCAGTAAGCGCCCCACGCCGCAGACCATTCGCGAAGTGCAGTTTAAAACTGGCAACCATAATCTTTTCCAGACGGGCTTTGATTTTGGCGGCGCGGTTGATGATGATGAGAAATTAACCTACCGCCTGACAGGTGTAGCCAGCGATCAGGACCAGCAACAGACGGGTGAAAAAGCAAAGCGTTATTCATTAGCGCCTTCATTCACATGGCGCCCCGATGACAAAACTCAGTTTACTTTTTTAAGCAGTTTCCTCGATGAACCCAATATAGGATGGTTTGGCTATTTACCGAAAGACGGCACGGTAACCAGCGGTGCGGGTGGAAAATTACCCGCAAGTTTTAATGATGGGGAACCGGGTTATAACAAAATTTCCCGTAAGCAGAAGTTAGTCGGTTATACCTTTGAGCATCAAATTAATGACAACTGGACTGTGCGTCAGAACTTGCGCTACGGAACGGTAGATATGGATTACCGAACCATCTATGGAAGCAGTGTTTCTCCGTTTGATCCTTCTTTTTTAACCCGGGGTGCACTTGCGGCCAAAGAGCATTTATCGAGCTTCGCGATGGATACTCAGGTGCAAAATAAATTTTCTACAGGTAACACAGACCATACCCTGCTTATGGGCATAGATTACCGGCGCACACGGAATGATGTCTGGCAGGCGCTCGGTCTGGCATCCAGTCTGAACCTGGTTAATCCTGTGTATGGTAATACCGCTGTACAATATTTCGGTTACAGGAGTCAGGTCGATCGTCTTGAACAGACTGGCCTCTATTTGCAGGATCAGGCTGAATGGAATCACTGGCTATTAACATTGGGTGGTCGTTATGACTGGTCTGAAGCAGACAGCGTCAATCGCCTTAATAACAATTCCGCCTCCAAACAGGACGATAATGAATTTACATGGCGAGGAGGTCTGAACTACCTGTTTGATAATGGTCTTTCACCTTTCATTAGCTACAGTGAATCCTTCCTGCCAACAGCAGGAGCGGATTATACAGGGAAAATGTTTCGGGCATCTCGCGCCAAACAGTATGAAGCCGGAATCAAATATATACCTGACGGTAAATTGATTTCCGCCACCTTATCGCTGTTCCAGATAACAAAAGATAAAAATCTGACGTCAGATCCTGAGCATATTTTATATTCAGTGCAAAATGGCGAGTTACGCTCCAGAGGCATAGAACTGGAGACGAAAGCAGCACTGACAGAAAATGTGGATATTATCGGCAGCTATTCCTACACGGATGCTGAGTATACCAAAGACACCTCATACGAAGGTAATCGCCCAGCTGAGATCCCTAAAAATATGGCGGCATTATGGGGAAACTACACTTTTCATGAAACGGCGTTAAGCGGATTGACGTTAGGGCTGGGAAGTCGCTATGTCGGGTCGACGGAAGGTGATAACGCTAACTCCTTTAAAGTGAAGCCCTACACGATCTGGAATGCCGTCATCCAGTACGATCTGAGCAGGTTCAATCTGCCGGGTTCATCAATTGGCTTAAATGTTAACAATCTTTTTGATAAGAACTACGTCGCAGGCTGTTACGCCACGACGGCGTGTTTTTACGGCGCGGAGCGACAAATTACGGCAACGGCTACGCTCAGGTTCTGATAATGCACGTACTGAAATGAATGTTTCCCAGAATCAGACTGGCTTTTATTCTGCGAGTTCCACCGATGGATGCAACACATTAATTGAATCGCTCTGCGGGTGATTCAGGGTATGGCGGATTTCCCGGCCTCTCGTCGAGCGGCCGGGCGACGCCATAAACGCTTTACTGGCGGTAACCCGGTAAACAAGTGCCTGAGGGAAAATGTTGTCTGAGCACGCTGTTCGTATTTTCATTTAAGCCGCATTGCCAGGGAGATTGAGGAGCACAGAAATAAATCCGAATGTCTGTCGCTACAGTAAATTAGGTGTGACTGATCCTTTCACCTCCCCGAATCCATGTTGATATTTTATAACGCTCAGCAGCTCATTCCAGGGCTTATGTGATGAGTGGAGGCATCACCCTTAGGATCTGCTGTCCCAGACTTTAGCCAGCATAAGCAAGCCGGAATGGCGTTCTGCAGAGTGACGATAACCCCTTTGATACCCTTAAATAAAGGGTCTGACGGTGGAATATCCTTCGCCTGGTAAAGTCGTCTGGTGCGATAATGTCGATTAACCAGCCGTCGCTGCAACGGGCGGCAGGGAACCAGAACGCGCTTAAGCGTTGAAGCTGAACACATGTGGTTTATTCTGGAAAGTCTGCCTCAGATGCCACCTGAGCAGCTTCATGACGCGGAGACGATGCTGACCGAAGGCCTGAAGAAATGGGGCCCGGCTGCAGTGTCACGTCACCCTCATCGGCGAATAACGCCTTCAACTCTGCTCTGGAGAAACTGAATGTTTACCGGTTTGTCTGCTTTCCCGTTAACACCTGTCACGGCGCGTGGTGTCGATGAAGAGGGATTGACTAAGATTCTGGCTCGCCTGACGGCAGCCGGTGTCGATTCGTTGGGTATTCTGGGTTCAACCGGCAGCTATGCCTATTTGAGCAGGGAACAGCGTAAACGCGTCGCAACGCTCGCCCGTCAGATTGCCGGGCAAATCCCCATGATGGTTTGCGTGGGTGCAATGAGCACCGATGCCGTCCTGCAACTGGCTGAAGATGCGCAGTCTGCAGGCGCTGATGCGTTGCTGCTTCCGGCGATGAGCTACCAGCCACTGCGTAATGAAGAGGTTTATGCGTTTTATGAGACGGTTACCCGACATGTTTCAGTCCCGGTTTGTGTTTATGACAACCCACGGACCACGCATTTCACGTTCACAGATGAACTGCACGGGCAGCTGTCGTCACTGAAGGGCATTCGCTCAGTTAAAATTCCAGGCGTACCGGATAATCCCGTTGGTGCGGCTGAACGGGTCAATGCATTACGACAACATCTTCGTCCTGGCATGACCATTGGCATCAGCGGTGACGCCAGCGCCGGGCTGGGATTAAATGCCGGTTGTGAAGTCTGGTATTCCGTTTGCGGTGGTCTGTTTCCGGAAACCGCCAAACAAATTACGCAGGCCGCCGCAGTTAACGACCATGAACGCGTGACTGCCTTCACTACCCGTCTGGAACCTTTATGGGCGCTGTTTCGTAAACATGGGGGAAGCATCCGTGTAATCGCCGCTGCAGCAGGCATACTCGGGCTTACCGATCCAGACTGTCTGCCTCGTCCCCTGCTGCCGTTGTCGAAAGAAGATATTGCCGATGTCGCAGGTGTGATTGCAGATCTGGATCTTAAATAACGCGCCAACAGGATCGGTTATCCGCCGATCCTCAACATATCTGGCTGGAGCATAATCTTAATAATGCGCCTTATCATCATGAGCGCCGTGGGCCGGGCAGGTTTCAAGCACTCGTGCAGAGCGTGAGATCGCGTTGTCCGCTGCCCGGTTTAATGCGGGCGTTGCCTGATGGACATGTCCGGTTTGTGCCAGGCGCGGGGAGTGAAAGTCGAAAAGGGCCCCCTCTTTCGTTAAGCCTTATTTCTGTAGTCTGGCTGCGGCTTTTAACGTCGCCTGTCGCCTCTTTTCAATAAATGGCGCTGTTTGTTCCCGCGCCTTTTTTAACTGCTCTTCAGATGCAGTTCGGGGCGAGCCACAGGTAAACGGCGGTGCGGGATCATATTCCATATGCAGTTGAATATTTTCAGCAATACTGCTCCCGTGCATTTCTGATACAACGGTGAGCGCAAAATCTATACCTGAAGTGACACCTGCGCCGGTTATACGGTTACGGTCACGGACGACGCGCTCATTAACCGGCTCCGCACCTAACAGAGCGAGTTGGTCCAGAGAAGCCCAGTGCGTCGTTGCTTTATATCCATCCAGAAGTCCTGCTGCGCCCAGAATCAGCGAACCAGTGCATACAGAAGTCACCAGCTTTGCTTCTTCACTTTGGAAACGGATAAATGAAAGAACGTCTTCATCATCCATTAGGTTTATCTGACCAGGCCCTCCGGGGATACAAATTACATCCAGTTGTGGGCATGTGTTAAAAGTGGTCGTTGGCTGTATAGCCATACCACGATCGGAAACAACAAGGTCCAGGTTTTTCCAGATGAGATGAACCTTTGTATTGGGTGCCCTGACGAAAACTTCATATGGCGCGGTAAGATCAAGCTGAGTAAGCGCTGGGAACAGGAGCAGCCCGATTGATTTGCTTGCAGAATCACGCATAGAAAATCCTTTAACCTAAAAAGATATAATGGCTTTTCCTTCACCAAAGGCAATCGTTGCGTAAAAAACAGACGCTCGCCGAATGGATGTCATGTTTAACCCAGCTTTATTATCGTAGCGTTAAGCAATTTATGACCCACCCAAACGTCAGGATGATTTATGGGTAAAACATCCGATTCTCGCTCATCGCAGACATCACCTACGCATAGTCGCTTTGTGCCAGGAGCAGACATTGATATTTCAGCATTGCTGTGATTATTGGGGTGCAGGCCAGGTGGCCCCCCATCCCTTCGAGCTGCTGGCCACGCTGAAGCAGCGCGGCGAAAAGGCCGCCCAAAAACGTTATAAATCAACATATGCAACCTCAGAGCATGCCAATTAGTCTCTGAATTAATGGTATCCATCTAAGCAAGTCAACGTAAAAATCATAGATATATGAATGGCCAACGTCCGCTTTTCGCCCATGTTCTACTGATTGATGCGTACAGTTTTCCCTCTGAAACGCAACTTTGGTGTTAATAAAGCCTATTTGTGATTAACACCTTATTTACACGATTAACATTCTCTTTTTACTGGCTTGCCCTCAGGAAATGACTTTATAGTCGATTCATTCTGTAAAACACAGTTTTACCCTGTAAACCCTGCGTTGCATTCAGCCTGGCTTCTGAGCCCTGTGAGCAACGTCAGAACAGACGCGGTTAAAAAGCATAAGGGGAAGCGATGGAGACAGTTAATGCACCGCATTTGCCTGTCAGAGAAAACTGGCTGGCACTGCATCACGAAAAAGCGTTGATGCCCGATCTGGCGATAGTCGATGCTCATCATCACTTATGGGATCGCCAGTCAGGACGTTATCTGGTTCCTGATTTCAGCCACGATATTGAGCAGTCCGGACACCGGGTTCTGTCGACGGTTTATGTGCAGTGCCGTTCCATGCTGCGCCGTGACGGACCAGAAACCTTCAGGCCAGTCGGTGAGGTTGAGTTCGCGAGCGGCGCTGCCGCTATGTTTGACAGTGGCCATTATGGCAAGGCATCAGGCTGCGAAGCGATAGTGGGTGGTGTCAGTTTGCTGGCAGGGGATGACCTGCAACCCGTCATTGAACTCATGATGGCGCGCTCTGGTGGACGTTTACGAGGGCTGCGTAATCCGCTTGCCTGGCACAGTGATCCTCGCGTTGTATCAAGCCCTGTCACCCCCCCTGCTGGCCTTGCCACCACTACCGCATTTCGCAAAGGCGCAGCCTGCCTTGTCCGGAACGGACTTTCGCTGGATGTCTGGGTTTACCACACCCAGCTTGATGACATTATTGCGCTGGCAGATGCGTTGCCCGATCTTCATATCATTGTGGACCACTGCGGCGGGCCGCTCGGCACGGGGCCTTATGCCAGCAAAAGGGATACCGCCTTTCAGGCGTGGCAAAAATCCATTACCGCTCTGGCTGAACGGCCAAACGTGAGCATGAAGATCAGCGGCTTTGGTATGACTGTCATGGGCTTTCCCTTCGCACAAAGCGCAACACCGCCAGACTCGCGGGCGCTGTGTCTCGCCTGGCGGCCACTGTTTGAAACGTTGGTCGAAACGTTCGGCGTCAGGCGCTGTATGTTTGCAAGCAATTTTCCGGTCGACAAAGGCATGTTCAGCTATGGCGTTTTCTGGAACGCCTGCAAACGGTTGGCGGAGCACGCGTCCGTCGAGGAAAAAGCACATCTTTTCTGGCGCACCGCAGCGTTAAGCTATCGCTTATCTTCACTGGAGAATGCTGATGAATATCAAATCAAGACCGCATGAGGCTCATCCACTGGAACAGAATGAAGCCAACCTGACACTCTCTCAAACATCGGCAGAAAAACGAACGCTCGCGCTGGGTGGGCTCGGGTGGGCTTTTGAAAGCTATGACTCATTTTTGCTATCGCTTTTATTGCCTGTGCTTGGCGTGGTGTTTGCTGTCAGCAAAACTGAACTGGGTCTGTTTATCAGCACCACGGCTGGCGGACAGATCATTGGCGGCATTCTGTTCGGGATGGTCGCCGACAAAATCGGACGAGTCAGAACCGCTTTCATTTGTATTACGATCTATTCGCTTTTCTCAGGACTCCTGGCCTTTTCTCATCATCAACAAACCTTTGTTTTGTTGCGATTTTGCGGGGCACTGGGAATGGGTGGGATGTGGACCTCTGGCGCAGCACTCATCGCCGAAACATGGCGTCCTGAACGCCGTGCCCGAGGTGGTGCACTGATGCAAATGGGACTGCCGGTGGGGGCCATTTTAGCGATTGGGCTGACGGCACTGGTCACGGCGATGACAGGCAAACTGGAAAACGGCGGTTGGCGATACCTTTTTCATGATTGGCGCCTTGCCGGTTTTTATCATGATGGTCATTGCGTATATCACGCCTGAATCGCCAGTGTGGCTGGCACGCCAGCGGGAACGGATTCACAGACCGACCCAAACGGGGCGGTCGGGCAAAACAAACCTCAAAGGACTCTTACTGGCCTTTACCTTTATCTTTTTCATTCAGTATCTGTTCTGGGGGGTTTTCACCTGGACGCCCACCTATCTTCGTGAAGTGAAGCATCTTGATTTCCTGCACAGCCTGAAATTTGTACTGGCCTTACAAGCAGGTGCGATTGCCGGCTTCCTTGTGTTTTCACTCCTGGCAGATAAATGGGGACGCAGACCCATGTTTTTGATCTACCTGTTTATCGGCGCTGTGGCAGTCGGCCTGTATCTGGCGACAACTCAGCCATTGATTCTGATGGCCGCCATCTTTATGGCGGGGTTTGGTGTAAACGGCATCTTTGCCGGCTCCGGGCCGTTCCTTGCCGAAATGATTGGCGACACACAGTCACGCGGCTTTTTAATGGGTCTGGCTTATAACGGCGGTCGCTTAGGTGGGTTTATTGCGCCGCTACTCATTGGCTATGTTGCCAGCATAGGAGGATTTACCGCAGGGCTGGCGACTACCGTTGTGGCCTTTATCGCCGCGATGGTTGTGGTGTGGATGGCACCCGAAACGAAAGGCATTAAGCTGCAATAGCCCTTTTCCTTTAGCCTGATAAGGCACGGCTGTTTTGGTCGTGCTTTATTCAGTGGCGCGGAGAGACAACCGATGGTCAGTACAATGCTAACCCTCTTTCCGGGCCCACCGCTTCCGATCAATTAATCACCCTAATGACGTGCGACTCTTGCTGCCACAGGCCGACTATCGGAAGAGCGTTAATCTGGCTTTCGCTTTTTACTTTTCTTGCTGAAAATGATGCCCGCTTTGTGCCAGAAGCGGACATCGCCTGAACCTAACTTTTAGGTGCCAGGAAAAGACCTGACTATCACCTGAACGGTTATAAGATTGACCTGTAAAAAATGCAGTCACGCAGGAGAATCTTCGCCTGAGTAACTTTCCGTTAACTCTTAAATAATTAGTTAATATGCACGTAATCAGGATGGCTTGAGAACTACTACGGCATAGCGGCAAAGGTCACCGGTATCATTTTTGAAGATACAGTCAGCAGGATCGCCCAGCTCAAGACAATCACCCGGTGACATCTCAAATGTTGTGCTGCCCTCAATAAATGTCAGCTTACCCTCAATGACCCAGATGAGCTGACGTCGTGAAAGATACGAGATAGCTGGCATAGGCACGGCAGTATTTGCAGGAAGCTCAATGCTGACCAGGTCTACAGGTATCTGACCCGGTGAAGCATGGCGACGAATGTAGCCTGTTTCAGGGTCCTGCCATACGGCCTGATCTTCATATCTGACAAGCATACCGGTGCGAGCTTCCGTTTCAGCAAGCAGCTGGGACATAGACATATCGAAAGCGCCAGAAAGTCTCGCAAGCAGGGTTGCTGTCGGGCTGCTTTCACCACGCTCGATTTTATGAATCATCGCCCGTGATACACCTGAATTTTCGGCAAAATCGGTCAGGGACCAGCCCCGTCTTTCTCTTTCAAACTTCACCTTCAGGCCAATACGAACGTTTAAGTCATCTTCTTTACTGGACAAATCATCTAGCATAATAGATAAATAAGATAGTGTACGGTTAGTCTACTTTAGTAAATGAAAGGCGGGGTGTCTACTATGCAAATTCGTACTGCAACAGAACGCGATGCTGAAACCATTGCTGAGATTTATAATGACGCAGTGCTCAATACCACGGCTATCTGGAATGACAACAAGGTCGATTTTCTTAATCGAATAAAGTGGATGAGAGACCGCTGTGAGGCAGGATTTCCCGTCATTGTCTTTGTTGACGTGGACGATTCCGTACTGGGATATGCCTCATATGGTGACTGGCGTCCGTGGGACGGTTATCGCCACACCGTTGAGCATTCCGTATATGTGCACAAAAGAGCCCGGGGACGTGGAGCAGGTAAAGCTCTGATGGAGGAACTGATCAGGCGGGCTGCCGTTCAGGGTAAACATGTCATGGTAGCTGGCATTGAATCTGAAAACGTCGCATCCATATCGCTTCACAAAAAGCTCGGCTTCACAGAGGTTGGCAAAATGTCAGAGGTGGGTACAAAGTTTGGCCGCTGGCTGGATCTAACGTTTTTTCAGCTACGCCTGGATACACGGGAACACCCTTTATAGTGAATATTCTCAGAACGCCAGAGTAGTAGTAATCAGAGACACAAGGACGTGCCGGCGATGGCTGACCTGCTCCCCGTTATTTGACACAGCATGACCAATGCCCGCTCTGTGCCAAATGCGGACGTTGATAACGTTGAGATATGTTAATTTATGGGAAGCTGGTTAACCAACAAACAAAAGGAGAAGAAGATGCAAATCAAGTTTGGGGTGTTGTTACTCGCGGTGCTTGTGCCATTGACATCGACTGCAGCAAAAGGGAATTTGGTTTTTTCGGTCGGGAATGAGAAAACTTCTTTTGACTCTGGATGTGTAAAGTCAATTGATTATGTAGAGAAGGATGAGACAGGTGCAGAGAATTTAATCTTTAGATTTTCCGATGAATGTGGCAAAAAGTTGTCGGACATGACCCGGCAGAATATCGGAAAGCATATGACCATCGCCTACGATGATAATAAAGTTACTTCCGCTATGATTGCCTCGCGCCTGAGCACCGGTTTCAGAATATCCACAAAAAACATACCAAGAACACTGTTGATGCAAATACTTAATGATTATGAAAGTGTTCGTGATTAACCAGAAAAAAGCGGCAAGTAATCATAAATTATTTGGCAATGTAAAAGTCATTCATAAATACAATGTCCGCTCCTCGCTCATAGCGGACCTCAAGCTCAGTCAGCCTGTCCGCTCTGTGCCAAAGGCCGACATTGATAATATTGAGATATGTTAATTTATGGGGAGCAGGTCACTGGCTACCATTCAATCCGATTTATTTCCTGCTGGCTCATTTCGCGCCAGTCCAACTCCTCAATACCATAATCAATAAGAGCAAACTTAAGGGCCTCTTCCAGTGAAAACATCATATGGTCGCCCTCAACCTGCAAGCTGTCGTAATCGATAAAGCGGATCTCAAGATAAACCGTTTCATCATCTCCCATGACCTTTAATCCAAACAGCACGATAGCCGTTACGTTTGGACGATAATCACAAGGTTGTCGAACTTTTGCGAATAGACACTTGGGTTCTTTCTTCATCTTGACACTCTTTGAATTCGCATTCATTCAAGTTAGTAATTAGCGTATAAATTTACTAATAGCTTTATGAGTATAAACTTACACTATGTCCGCTCCTCGCTCATAGCGGACCTCGCGACGCTTTAGGCGGTCCCCTCCGTGCCTGGAGCGTAACTTACTTACATCGTATTATGTTAGTTTGCTGGGAGCTGGTCGCCTTATATGTTATGAACCTGGAGATAACCTTGAGCGCATCTACTGGTCAGGCGAAGTGATTCCCCATTCTACTCATCGTGGCAAGGGGATAGGCTCTGCATTAATAAAACGCATCGTTGAATTAGCTACTGAAAGAAATATTCCTGAACTCTGGCTCTATACGCCTGACAAGCAGGCGCTTTACCGGAATTTAGGCTGGAAAGAACGTGAACAACGTCTCGTAGCAGGTGAATCTGTTACGGTGATGGTTCTCAACCTGCCCTGCCCGGACGCGGCCTGAAAGCGACAGGCAATATCGCGGTACGGTTAACGTTTTATCTGACCATACATTAAACGTTAACGGACTGTATCCCCTGCTCTTCCGGCATTCATCCAGTCCACTGTGGGCGCTTTGTGAACGTTTCTCCACGAGTCTGTGAGCGTTGCGCCGCAAGCGAAGGTGCGCATAAGCGGGTGATTTTAATGTCTGACGCACGGTTTTAAGAGGGGCATTCCTCTTTGAGAAGCCGCCTACAGCTGCTGGAGAGACCTGATAATCGCCTCATTCATCTCGCATACCGCCTGTTCGCGTCGGCGATAGTAGGTCCATTTGCCTACCTTACTGGCCTCAAGCAGACCGGCATCATGCAGCGCTTTAAGACACAGTGAGGTAGCGGGCTGTGAAAGGCCCGCTTTGTCCTGAATATGACTGGCACAGACACCGTACTGATCGAAGGGATAGAGCTGAGAATAATCAGCAAAGGCTTCGTCAGGGCTTTTAAGCCATTTGAGCACCGCAACCCGTGTCGGGTTGGCCAGTAATTTAATGGCATTTTCGGGTGTCATGCCGTCTTCAAACCTCAAGCAGAATAAAAAGGATAGTCAGTATAGCCTTTCTGGCTTCCACCATACAGTGAGGCGCTATCGACGTCGTTCAGCGGATAACCCATTTTGAAACGCGCCGGTAAATCGGGGTTAGCGATAAACGTGCGCCCGAAGCCAAACAGATCTCCCCATCCCTTTTCCAGCATGCGCTCGGCTTTTTCTTTGGTGTAACGGCCCGAATACATAATGGGCGAACGGAAGGCTTCGCGAAGCGCTTTGCGAAAATCTTCAGGCATATCCGGGCTGTTGTCCCAGTCAGCTTCGGCGATGGAGAGATATCCCGTTTCGAGCGCGTTCAGCATCTGGGCCGCACGGAGGTAGGTAGCCTGCGGATCGCTCTCCACCAGCCCCAGATAAACGCGCTCTTCCTCTGTGCTTGAGAACAGAGGCGCGAAACGCACGCCGACACGATGACTGCCAAACACCGAACTCACGGCCTCGGTGACTTCACGCAGGAAGCGCAGGCGGTTATCAAGCGAACCGCCATATTCATCGGTGCGGAAGTTAGTATGTTCAGAAATAAACTGATTGATCAGATAACCATTGGCGGCATGCAGTTCGATACCGTCAAAGCCCGCTTTTTTGGCATTCTCCGCCGCCGTACGGTACATCGCCACAATCGCTTTCACTTCCGATGTGGTTAACTCGCGCGGCATGCTGGGTTCCGTCAGAATACCGGCACCAGGCCCGGTTTCGATAAACACCCGTACGCCGCTGGCGGCAACGGCTGAAGGTGCAACAGGTGGCTGCTTTCCGGGCTGCAGTTCATTGTGCGATACGCGACCAACGTGCCAGAGCTGGCAAAAGAGGATCCCACCTTCTGCATGAACGGCGTCGGTTACTTTTCGCCAACCCGCGATTTGTGCTTCGCTGTGAATGCCAGGTGTCCAGGCATATCCCTGTCCGCGTGGCTCAATTTGCGTCCCTTCGGTTACCATAAATCCCGCACTGGCACGCTGGCGATAGTAGTCCACCATCATCGTGCCGGGTACGTTGCCCGGCTGCTCACTGCGGCAACGGGTTAGCGGTGGGAGCGCAATACGGTTACGCAAGCTGAGATTACCCAGCGTCAGGGGCGCGAAGAGAGACGACATAACAATTATCCTGTGAGAAGAAAGAAAGACAACATTATATTTACACATTTAAATTTGTAAATGTGTAATTTGTGCGGTCATACCGCCCTGCTCCCTGTTAATGCGTCAGTGAAGACGCCAACAAAACCGCTATCCGCATCAGGAAAACGGTGGATGTATCCTCCTCGCGCGCAGCGAACACGATCCCGCGCGCATTCTTAAGCTGATGTCGTGCGGCGCAGGCGTTGCGCCTGGTGCGAAGTGATCGCCGATGCGGTGATATCTACGACATCCACAGAAATTACGCCTCCTGATGCTGATTATCCCGCACTCACGCAGCGTTGCAGGGCGCGGTTGATCTCTGCCGGGCGACTTAATCCAGCAGCCTGTATTTTTCGGTAAAATTCCTATCTGGGGCAGAAGGTCAGCAAGCCTGGATTGCGCGTCTCAAACACGACAGAGCATTGGGGCCGTTTGTCATCCCCCGTACATCGGCAGTGGCTGAAGATGTGTACCGGCACGGCATCCGTTATCTTCAGGGGCGGTAACAGCCGTTTGCAGAGGCTGCCCTGAACAGGCAGCCGCTCGATTTCCAGCAAACGGCTCGGGGCGAATACGACCTCAGGTACGCTACAGGTCCAACGCGAGCCAGCATCCGCGCGCATAGCGCGCCAAACCTGCCGCCTCAAAGCGCCACAGATGGAGCCAGCCGTTATCCAGCAGTTGCCGGATGACCTCATGCTTTCCGATTACCGCTTCAATGGCCGTTTGCGGTGCGTCGATAACCACTGTCAGTCGCAGCGGCTCGTGCATCCAGCGCTCGCCGTCGTGGAGCGACTGGCGTGACAAGCCGATGCGCAGATCGCCGCCGTTGCCCTCAAAGACGCCGATGCGTCCACCCACCACGTTATGCAGCACCTTGTTGCCGCTGCCCAGTCGCTGCGGATCGCAAGTGGATGCGTGATACTGCCAGTTGATCCAGTGTGTAACCAGCATCGGAGCGGTCATTAAGCCCTCCAGCAGGCTACCGTCAACATCCTGACTGGCGTCGTAATCATGCAGAAAACTGCGCCCGCCCAGTACTGCGCCGCGGCTACGGTGACGCGACGCGATCAGAAAGGCAGCGTTGCCAGCGAGTCCCCATTCAGGTCGGGTTTGCGCGCCGTCGTTAGCGCGACGGCGTAACTGACCCAGTAACACATCCTCACGTGCTTGCGGGTCCAGTTGCAGGCCGGGCGCTCGCTCACGGCGTACCTGATCGCAGGCTTGATGAAAAATCGGTTGTATCCTCTCACAGCGTGCACGCGCCGCCTGGGGCAGCAGGTCGAGATCGAACCACTCGATTTCATCGGTGGTCGTGTTGTGCAGCGCAGCCACGAACGCCGTTGAATCAGGAACGTCCACGCCTTGTAACTTCAGCCCCTGGCGAACCGCCGGTTCATTGAGCAACTGGGCCAGGCTGCGCGCATTCACTTCGCCGGTCTGGCCACAGCAGGCACCACAGTCCAGTGCCGCTGCGTGAGCATTGTTAGCTGACTGGCTGCCATGACCGACAAGGAGCACTGTCGGAGCCAGACGTTGCGCCAGGCCCATGGCATGAAGAACTCCCGCCGCCAGCTTAACTTTAGCCTCTGTATTCAGCCCAACCAACTGTGGACGGCAGATCGCGCGGTAACGCGCAGACAGGCCAGCCAGATCGTCCCTGGCACGTGCTTTTTTGCCCGGCAGTAACCCCTTCACCAGCTTGACGGAGTAGCTCAGTCCGACCGCTTCCACAAAGGAGAAGGCGGCACCGGGCCAGTGGCTAACGGCATTCCACTGATCGGCCATGGCAAATCGGGCCTGACGCGATCTGCTGGCTGCGTTTTGCAGCGCTGTATCGGCCCGGGATGGCGTCGAATTCGCGCTCACAATTCGGTCGTTGACGTCGATGGAAGGCGCAAGTAAGCCGGGTAACTGGGGGCGCCGGGCTTGGGTAGCAAGAGGCGTGTACGCAACCGGAAGGCCGAAGAACCCCGCACAGCCGAGCGTCTGAACGCCAGGACTCGCGGCCTCCAGGGCGCGGCGCAACGGTTCACTGCGAACATCAATGCAGAAAGCGGCCTGGACTTCGATCGCCTCAGCGTCCACATCCTGCCCCTTAGCCGTGGCCAGCCGATGCGCCAACTCACGCTGATAGCCAATCTCCAGCGCCAGCTGCCACACTTCGTCAACCCGCAGCGCGTATTCGGTCTCCTCCAGCACGTGAGGAGCCTGAGCCCAGGCCTGCTGAAGGGAAGCAAATGCTTGCCGGGTGGCGGCATCATCTTTGCATTCTAAAAGGATGATGCCCCAGGCCAGACGAATAGCCAGTAACTCACGCAGGTGCGCATCCTTACCGCCCGCCAACCCCGCCTGCCAGCCGAGATACGCGCACCAGGAGGCCCAGCCATTAACGGTAAGCAGCACCGACTCCAGATAATCTGCCCACACGGTTTCAGGCAGGCCAAGCCGCTCAATGACCCAGCCTCCAGCGTCCACGGCGTTATCCGGTAACGTCCTGATAGCCTGCCTGATGTTCGGTAAGCCCATTAACAGACCAATGCCATGGTCGTGCTTCAGCGTGTCGAGCCAGAAGGCATATAAGCCCTGATGACGCTCGGGCTGCCAGCTCGCCTGGTGTTCGTCGAAATAAGCCGCACAGGTTTGGCTAACCTGATGCGTGATGGCTTGCCGCCAGGATAACCTTTTGTGGCGATGGGGATCGTTGTCGAGCACATCGATCAGCAGCGGTAACTGTACTTGCAGGCTACCTGCTTGCAGCGCCTGCGTGCACTGTTCAACCGTCAGGCCGGCCGCTTGCGCCTCAGGTAGCTGGTGCAGCGCCTGGGTGAGATCAGCAACGCTAATACGCCCCTCACGCCAGGCCTGCATCTGCCGATCGCGCGGTGGGAAAACCTGAATACCGCCGAGCGCAGCCATGCGCGCGGCCACCCTGCGCACCGGCATGCCAATACGCGCCCAATGAGGATTGACAGCGATGGCGCGATCCAGTGGCCATGCCGGTGCAATCGCCTGGCAGGCGCGGTGGCAAGCTTGCTCAATGGCGGCCTGCCGTGAATCTGCATTGCGTGCGGATTGCGTCAGGCTCGCCGACACGGATTTCTCTTTGTTGGTCAGTGTATCCATCAGGAAACGCTCCGGGTTGTCAGTGTTATTCAGCGCGGCCTGTCAGCAACAGGTGCATCAGGCATTTCAGGTTTAACGGGCGTGGCATTGCCGGATGCCCAGGTCGTTGGCCACAGGAGCAGCGTCAGGCGCGTATAGGCTTCGTCCAGGTAAAACCCCGCGTAGCTCCAGCGACGCCAGCGCGACAGGCGTTGTGGTTGCTTTTGCAGCAACACCTGGCACAGATACAAGGCCGCCATTCCTGTCAGCGCGATCAGGCCCAGACGTTCATCGGGGGCATCCTGCAGGCCGAGCGGCAGCGCATGCAGAAACAGGGCAATCATCGACAGGCCGATAACAGTGAAGAGCCCGAAAAGAAGCTGTGAGGCAGGTGAAGCGCCGTCGTCTTGCGCATCAGGCAACCACAGCAAGGGCGCCCACGCCATGCCCAACACCCCGCTCCACCACCAGGGCCAGGCGGCCAGATCTGCCAGCCTCAACACCAGAAACACCGCTGAAATCGTCAGCACTGGGGCGAGCATCACACTCACGGTGCCGGGCAACGAGGTCCGGTGCAGCGTCTGCTGGCGAGTTTGTCTTACGCTTTCTGAAGCGGACAGGAAAGCATGGGCTTTGTAGAGTGAATGGCCAATGAGATGCAGAGCTGCCAGGGTGTAAAGGCCAAGCGCGCACTCAAGCAGCATGAAGCCCATCTGCGCGACGGTGGACCAGGCCAGCCGTACTTTTACGCTGATGCGCGTCAACATGACAATGCCTGCCAGTACAGCGGTCGTCAGCGCGAAAATCAGTAACAACACGCGCGCAGCGCCTGCCTGTTCTAACATCGGGGCGAAGCGAATCAGGACAAAGCCGCCAAGATTAACGACGCCTGCATGCAAGAGCGCAGATACCGGCGTCGGGGCTTCCATCACCTGTATCAACCAGCCATGCACCGGCAGCAAGGCCGTGCGAAGAATAACAGCCATCACGAGCAAAACGGCGCTCGCCTGCAAGGGCACGGACGCCCCCTGCTGGGCAATGTGCGCCCACAAAGCTGACAGCGAGAAACTGCCCACTTCCCACCAGGCCAGCGCGGAAGCGCCGAGCAACATCACGTCTGCTATCCGGTCAGCAATATACTTTTTGTGTGCCGCAAACAGGGCAAAGGGGCGATCGGGATAGAAGCAAAGCAGCTGCTGTAGCGCCAGGCCTACAGCGGCCCAGGCGGCAATGAGTAGCAGCCAGTTATCGGCCAGCAGGAGCAGATGAACACTACCCAGTACAGCGGACAGTGCGCCAATGTAGCGCCGCTGGTTCGCTTCGCCTTCAAGGTAACGCACAGAAAATGATGCGATGACTTTGCCAAGCAGTTGTACCAGCAAAGCCAGCACCAGGCCAAACGTCGTTGCTTTTACTAAACCAGGCCATTGCGCCCCGCTGGTGCCCGCGGCGAGGGACACGCCTGCGAAGGCAATGGCGCCATATGACACAATCTGCAGCACACGCCACAGCGCCGTTGTAGACATCCCACTTAAACGTGTCAGCCCTGCTAAGCCCGCCATTAAAACAGCAGGTGCTAAAAAACAAACCAGGTATAAAACTTCAAGGATATTCATCGCATAGCCCTTATGAATGTGACTGAGCCTATGTTCCTTGACGGTTACTATTCTGTAAAATATATTTATTTGAATAAATTGATACCTAAAACAGAACAAATGAATCTTAATCAGCTGAACTTTCATCACCTTTTCTATTTTTGGCGAGTCGCCAGGCTCGGGCACCTGACGCGGGCGGCCGAAGAGCTGGCGACCTCACAATCAGCCGTTTCGGTGCAAATCCGACAGCTTGAGGACCGGCTGGGAGAAAGTTTGTTAATCCGTAAAGGCCGCCGCCTGATCCTGACGGACACAGGTCAGTTGGTCATGGCTTATGCCGATAACATCTTTGGGCTCAGTCAGGAGATGTTGGGACGCTTAAAAGGCCGGTCTGCCGGTGTTACACGGCTACGCGTGGGCAGCGTGGCAACCCTGTCGCGCAACTATCAGGAAAACTGGATTCGACCTGCACTTGCCGATCCTGGTGTGGTGCTGACGCTGGAGTCCGGATTACTGGAAGGCCTGCTGGTCAGGTTGATGCAACATCAGCTCGATGTGGTGCTGGCCAATGAAACCGTTCCCGTGGATACCGATCGCCCTTTGCACTTCGTGTTTCTGGGCAGTCAGTCCATCTCTTTGGTCGGCCCGGCGAGCAAATGGGCATCGCGCAGTCTGCGCATCCCGGAAGATTTGGATGGCGTGGAGATTGCCCTGCCCGGCCCACGCCATGCCTTGCGCGCGCAGTTTGATGCGCTGTGTTCCACAGCGGGCGTAAGGCCCAGAGTGCGCGCTGAAGTCGATGACATGGCGATGCTGCGTCTGATCGCGCGTGACAGCGGCTGGCTCACCGTATTGCCCGAGGTCGTCGTTCAGGATGAACTGCGTAGCGGATTGCTCGTCACCGTCGGCCAGTCTGCGGATCTGCAGGAGCGCTTCTACGCCATTACGACGCCTCAACGGCATCGTATCGACGTGCTTGAACAACTTCTGACGGGCCAAAAACGCCCGGCGCACGATTAAGCATCACCGCTATCGCTCTTTGCCTGCTAACGGGCAAAGAGCGGGCAAATGCCACGATCGGCAGGTCAGTCTTATCGTATTTCTCTGCTGGCAGTTGTCTGTGTCTGCGTATTTGAAGTGGGATTCCCCGCTTGCGTAACCGTTTCCTGTATTACTTTTCGTAAAGCGGATCACAAATCGGCGCGCCGGATAACCCGCTGCACAATTTCGTATTGAATATCAATTTTCCTGGTGCCAGAATAAAACGGCATCACGCTTGTTACCGATTATCGGGCAAAACCTGAATGCAGGCTGGGGGAATATCCCTTCAACGCTGTATTTATGTTTTGCCCGATGTTGTTTCAGGAGTGAGCGATGCTGGTCAGACAAATTCTGAATAATAATGTGGTCAGTGCCGTTGATGATAACGGCCTTGAAGTTATTTTAACCGGTCGCGGCCTGGGATTTAATACACACCACGGTGCCCGTATTCACCCCAGCGAAGCAGAAAAGATATTTCGTCTGGAAGATTCGTTGATCTCTGCGCGCTTTAAAGATCTGGTCAGTGAAGTGCCCATCGATATTCTTCAGCTTACCGCCGATATTGTCAGCCTGGCGCGCGAAAAGCTAAACCATAAATTAAGCGAAGGGTTGTATGTGACGCTGGCCGACCATCTTCACTTCGCGCTGCAACGCCATAAAAATAACGCGCCGCTTACTAATCCGCTGGAGTGGGAAGTGCGCCACTTTTATACCGCCGAGTACGCGATTGGCCGTCAGGCGTTGGGCATGGTGGTGGCCCGAACCGGTATGCTCTTACCGGACAGCGAAGCCTGTAGCATTGCGCTGCATATCGTCAACGCCGGGCTTCACGATACGCTGGGAAAAACCGCGAAAATTACCCAACTCCTCTATCAGCTACAGCACATCGTAAAATACTTTTTTACCCTGTCAATGGATGAGCACAGCCTGAATTATCAGCGCTTCATTACGCACCTGAAATTTTTTGCTCAGCGGGTCATCGATGGCGAGGTGTTAAATAACAACGATGAGGAATTTTTTGCGCTGGCGCAGCAGCGTTACGCCCGCACGCTCAAATGCGTTGAGGCCATCAATGAATTTGTCAAAAAGCATTACCACCACAGCATGAGTCATTCTGAAAAACTCTATTTGACAGTACACATCGAGAATATTGTGCAGCGCAGCACGCCCAGCGTTTTACCCCCGTAAAGAGTATTAAAAACAGGTTCCGGCTTGTCACTGTTCAATCAGGCAAACCCCAGAAAACGATCCAGCCGGTTAACGCCGGTCATTGTGGATGACGTCATATTGACTTCAGTCTGGAGGGATTTATGAATTATCACAAAACCGCTCAACGCATTATTACCCTGATTGGCGGAAAAGATAACGTCCTGTCTTTATTTCACTGTATTACCCGCCTGCGTTTTTTACTTAAAGATAACAGCCTGGCTGATCGTGGTGCGCTGGACGCGCTGGAGGGCGTTATTGGCGTAAATCTCTCTGGCGATCAGTTTCAGTTGATCATCGGCAATGAGGTCGAACCCTTGTACAAGGCGCTGATGAGCCAGCTATCGCTAAAAGAAACTCCGCCGCGCCCGACCTCACGCCGCAATCCGGTCTCGGCAGTGCTGGAAGGGTTATCCAGCATCTTTTCGCCCATTATTCCCGCCATTGCAGGCGCAGGGATTCTCAAGGGGATCCTGGCGCTGCTGGTGGCTTTTCAGTGGCTCGAACCACACAATCAGAGCTATCAGATCCTGCTGGCGATTAGCGATGGCGTATTTTACTTCCTGCCGCTGGCGCTGGCGTTCAGTGCGGCAACGCGGTTTGGTGCCAACCCTTACGTTGCCGTCGCGCTGGCGGCCTCGCTGTTTCACCCTGCTCTGCAAACCCTGTTCAACGCCGGTGAGCCGATCCACTTTCTGAGAATACCCGTGCCAGCGGTGAACTATGCCTCAACGGTAATTCCGGTGCTGCTGTCGATATGGCTACTGAGTTACGTGGAACGCCTGATCGATAGCGTGATGCCCGCCTCGCTGAAAACCATGTTTGTTCCTCTTCTGAGCCTGCTGATCGTCACGCCTGTCACGCTTATCGCCATCGGCCCGCTGGGGATCTTTGCCGGTAACGCGCTGACTGGCGGCATTATCTGGCTGGTTGAAAACATGGGGATGGTTGCGGGCATCGTGGTGGGCGGAACCCTGTCGCTGATTATTATTACCGGCATGCACTATGTGCTGGTGCCCGTGATGATCCACAACATCAGCCAGCTGGGTTTCGATCCGTTTAAAATCCTTTTCTATGTTGCGAATCTCGGCCAGGCCGGTGCGGCATTCGGCGTGTTCCTGCGGGCCAGAGAGAAAAAGCTTAAGTCACTGGCGCTCAGCACCAGCTTCAGCGCCGCGATGGGCATTACCGAACCCGCGATGTACGGCATCAACATCCGTTACAAACGCCCGTTTGCCGCCGCTCTGCTCGGCGGGGCCTGCGGCGGCGCATTCGCGATGGCGATGGGGGTAAAAACCTATGCGTTTGCGCTTAGCGGGCTGCCCGGCATCCCCGCGCTGGTCGGCCCGACCTTTATCTATGCCCTGCTCAGTCTGGCGATCGCCTTCGGCAGCGCTGCCCTGCTCACCGTGATGCTGGGCTTTGATGAATCTGCCCACTTGCCCGCCGCCGATGAGGCATCCGCATCCGGCGCCAGGCGCCACGAACCCGAGACGCTTTTTGCGCCTGCCAGTGGTGAGATCACACCGCTGAATGCGCTGGCGGACCCGGTATTTGCCGATGAGATATTTGGCAAAGGGCTGGCTATTTATCCCTCTGGTGGCGAGCTACGTTCTCCCGTGGACGGCCACGTCGAGTCGCTGTTTGAAACTCACCATGCGCTGGGGCTCAGAAGCGATACCGGCGTGGAAATCCTGATCCACATTGGCATCGACAGCGTCAAACTCGGCGGCCGCCACTTCACCAGCCATATTCAGCCCGGGCAGTGGATCAGCACGGGCGATCTGTTAGTCACCTTCGATCTGGCCGCGCTTCAGGCGGAGAACATTGATCCGAGCGTGATCGTCATTGTGACCAACAGCGAGCGCTATGACGAGATTCGTCCGGTGAAAGCTACCGGGCATATCGCCAGTCGCGAGGCCTTTCTGACACTCACCGCCGCGGCGGTTTAAGGAGCAAAGCATGACGAGTTCAACGACCTTTCCAGCAGGATTTTTGTGGGGCGGTGCCACCGCCGCGAATCAGCTTGAAGGCGCATGGGATATCGGCGGCAAAGGGTTATCGGTGTCCGATGTTTATACCTTCGACGCGGCCACACCGCCCACGCAGTGGCTGGATCAGTGGCTTAGCATGACGCATGCGCAGGTTGAAGAGGCGCAGAACCCGGACAGTAAAAAGTATTATCCCAAGCGCAAAGGCAACGGCTTTTACACCCATTTCAGGGAGGATATCGCGCTGTTCGCCGGTATGGGATTTAAATGCTTCCGGATGTCGATAGCCTGGACGCGTATCTTTCCGCGCGGCGATGAAGCCGAACCTAACGAGGCAGGCCTGCAGTTTTATGATGAGGTGCTGGATGCGCTGCTAGCGCACGGAATCGAACCCATTGTCTCGCTGTCGCATTACGAGATGCCGCTGGCGTTGGTGACGGATTACGGCGGCTGGCCAAATCGCCAGCTGGTGGATTTCTACGTGCGATTCGCCACCACGGTTTTTACCCGCTATCGCAACAAGGTGAAGTACTGGATGACCTTTAACGAGATTAACTGCGTGAAGCATCATCCTTACGTCAGCGTCGGCGTGATCGAGGAAGGTCATCCTCATCTGGAGCAGGATAAATATCAGGGCGCGCACCATCAGTTTATCGCCAGTGCGCTGGCCACTAAGGCCTGCCACGCGATAATTCCCGGTTCTCAGGTGGGCTGTATGATTAGCTATCAGATCCTCTATCCGCATACCTGTCATCCGGATGACGTACAGGCATGTGAAGAGATGCAGCGCGTTTCGCTGTTTTTTAGCGATGTGCAGGCGCGCGGCTACTATCCGGCTTATGCCCGCAGAATGCTGGCGGAGAAAGGCGTTCAGCTGACCAAAGCCGTGGGTGACGATGAGATCCTGCGGCAACATCCGGTAGACTTCGTTTCCTTCAGCTATTACATGTCCAGCACCGTCAGCGCCCATCCCGAAAAGCTGACCGGCGCGCAGGGCAACCTGATTACCGGCGGAATACGTAACCCGCACCTGGCAACCAGTGAATGGGGCTGGCAAATCGATCCTAAAGGGCTGCGGCTGGCGCTGAACCAGCTTTATGACCGTTATCAGAAGCCACTGTTTATTGCCGAAAACGGTCTGGGCGCGGTGGATACCGTTAAGGCCGACGGCAGCATTGATGATGATTACCGCATCGACTACCTGCGCCAGCATGTCGAACAGATGAAAGAAGCCATTGCCGACGGCGTCGCGCTCTTTGGCTATACTTGGTGGGGGCCGATCGACGTGGTGAGTGCCGGGACCGGTCAAATGTCTAAACGTTACGGTTTTATTTATGTGGATCAGGATGATATGGGCAACGGTAGTCAGAAACGTACCTTGAAAAAGAGCTATCACTGGTATAAAAAACTGATTGCCTCTAATGGCGAAGACCTCCGCCGCTAACCCGGTTAAACGTCACTGAGGTGACCTGCTGACAGGCGCTGTCAGCAGGTCAGTGTATTTCAATCTCTGTCGTCCATCCCGGCAGAGCGGCTCACTGCCACTTAAGCCTCAGGAGAGGAGTGATTTGAACACGCTGCATTTAGTCGATCCCGAGTTACTTCCCATTCTCGCAAACAGCGCGCCGCTGGCACTCACGCCTGAAACGATTGTGGCACTGCGCCAACAGCGTCAGGATGCTGCCGTTAAGCAGGTTCAGTCTTATGGCGACCTTGGGCTTCACATCCATGAGCAGCAGATTGATTTTCCCGATCGTCCCACCGTCAGAGTCTGTGTGATAACGCCCGTAACCGCCACCGGAAAGCGCATGGGCATTTTGCACATTCATGGCGGCGGTCACCTGTTCGGCAGCCTGGAGCAGTCGCTTTCACTGACCAGTGCCACGGCGCTGCGCCAGAACTGCGTGGTGGTCTCGGTGGACTATCGCCTGGCCCCGGAAACGGTGTTTCCCGGATCGCTGGAGGACGGCTATGCGGTGCTGAACTGGATGGTAAGCCAGGCCGACAGGCTGGGCATCGATCCGGCACATATCGGCTTAATGGGCGACAGCGCCGGTGCCGGGCTGGCCGCCTCGCTGGCGCTGCTGGCAAGGGATCGCAATGGCCCCAAACTGGCCTTCCAGAATCTGATGTTCCCGATGCTGGACGACCGCACGGTGACGGAAACACATCCCAATCCCGTGACCGGCGAGTTTGTCTGGACGCGAGAATACAATCGTATTGGCTGGACCGCCCTGCTGGGCGAGGAACCCGGCAGCGAAACGATCTCGCCTTATGCCGCACCGGCACGCGCCAGCAACCTTGCCGGGCTTCCCCCTGCCTGGATCGGCGTCGGCACGCTGGACCTGTTTCTGGATGAGAACCTCGATTATGCACAACGGCTGATCCGTGCCGGCGTTGCCGTCGAGCTGCACGTCTGGCCCGGTGCCTTTCATGGCTTCCATGCCAGCGACACGGCCGCCGTTTCCCTGCAGGCCAGGGAACTGCGTCAGTGCTGGCTGTCGCGCTTTAATCCCTGCCCGGCAGGTTGATGGGCGACGCATATCCTGCCAGGGTTGAGCAACGCCGTTAACGCACGGAGCTACGTGATGCAAACGCTCAACATTGTACCCCGCCTGATGACAGCGCTGCGGGCGGGCAAAAAACGCCATACGATTCGCTGGCAGGAACAGAAGATTACGCCGGGCCCACTTTGCTATGTCAGTAACGAGGATCCTGCGACCTGGGTGATCGTTGATGTAGCGCAGGTGGTGACCATGCCGCTGTCATCCGTCGCGCACTATCTGGGCAAAGGTGATGAATGGCCCGATGCGGTCTTGCTGGCCGGAATGCAGGAACATTATCCTGCGATTCAGCTCGATTCACAGGTTGAGGTAATTCACCACTCCGCGCCGCGTCAGGATGAGCGTGCGCTTCACCTCGCATTGCTGGCGGCCCTGACGGTACTGGAATGCAGCCTGCATCATGAAAAGCGCCACGATCTAGCGTGGCTTGACCAGAGACTGCATCCCGAATTTAAAGAGATCACCCTTTCAGGCACGCTGCTGAACCGTGAGCAAATCATCGCGGCGCTAATGAATGAAGAGAACGCGCAGGCCATTATCAGCAGCGACTTTCAACTGATGGAGGTCGGAATCCAGCATGCCATTTTGCTTTACCGCACCGCGCAGCCAGACGGCAGCCGTGCCGCATTACGTTCGTCCCACTGGGTTTTATCCTCAGCGCATGGCTGGCAGATGATTTTTCATCAGGGCAGCACGACAGCCGCCGGGTCATAGTTTGGGGTTTGGGGTTTGGGGTTTGGGGTTTGGAGTTTGGAGTTTGGAGTTTGGAGTTTGGAGTTTGGAGTTTGGAGTTTGGAGTTTGGAGTTTGGAGTTTGGGGAAAAAGCGTGGGCTGTCCACGCAGCCGTAAAACAGACCCACAAGCTCTGACAATCATGGCCGACATGCGGCCATGAGCGCTATTTCACCACAGGGTTTTTCTGCAGCGACAGCGCATCCATAAAGGCATCATCAAGCTGCAGATGTTCTTTCACCAAATCGCGCGGCGTACCGGCCAGCCACTGATTCAGGGAAATATCAGCGTAATAATCACTTTTGAATAACTCCAGGAAACGCAGCGGCCCCTTACCGGTGTTTTCAACGTAGTGGCCCATCGCGAACGGCACATAGCCGACGTCCCCTGCCCGGTAGTCGAAGGTTCTGGCCTGCCCTGACGACGCAAACACGCCCATGCGCCCTTCGCCTTCCAGGTAGTATTGCCACTCGTCGTTGTTTGGATGCCAGTGCAGCTCGCGCAATCCACCAGGTTCGATCTCCACCAGCGCGGCCGCGATGGTCTTTGAAACCTTAAAGGTCGAAGAGTCAGTGATTCTGACCGTGCCGCCCGGCGCCTTGATCGGTTCCTGCGCCAGCATGTGGTGCGTAAAGGTGCGTTTGGCTTGGGTTGCCCCTTTCACCGCCACGGATGAGAGGCTGCCGGGCACCGGCGCGGCGAAGATGTATTCATCTTCAGGCGAGGGCAGTTTGGCAAAGGTTGAGACCGGCACCTTGAAATTTTTGGCCAGAATCTCGGGCGGGATGTGTTTGAACCAGTCGGACAGCAGAAAGGTGCTGTCTTCATCGAATCCGCCGTCATCAAAAGCCAGCAGAAACTCGCAGCCGTCCGGCCCCAGCCCCTGAATAGAGTGCGGAATGCCCGGCGGGAAATACCATAGATCCCCCGCACCAATATCGTCCACGAACCAGGTGCCGTCAGTATCGAACGCCGTGACGCGGGCATTGCCATAGGTCATATAGGCCCATTCGCCCTCTTTGTGCCAGTGCAGCTCGCGAATGCCACCGGCATTGAGACGCATATCCACGCCCGCGATGGTGGTGGAGACGCCGAGCTCACGTTGGGTGACCTGACGGGTCCATCCGCCGCTGCTTTTACGCACGTGCGCGTCGCTGAAGGAAAAGCGCAGGTTTGGCAAAGTGCCGCTGTCGGTAGGCGGAGGATTTACGATGTCAGGATTTTCCGCTTCGCGGATGGGATCGTGCGGGCCGGGATCTCTGCCAGCGCCGGAAAAGGACTGAATGCTGTCATGTGCGTGAACCTGTCCGGCCGCCAGGGCGACCGTGCCGCCTGCCGCAAAGGCCATAAAGCTTCTTCGGGTTAATTTACTCATTAATAAAATACCTCGTTCCTTGCTGATAAATTCGACGACATGCGCTGTCATAAGAAATTTATAGCGGGCTAAGTTAAATTTTATTTATGGGATATGTAAATTTTGATGACATCCGCATGGCCGATTGGGTACGGAAATTATCAACCCGTGCTACCTTTTTATCGGTGATTGAGGAAGCGTTAACTTTTCTTATCGGTTCAATCTCATAACTGGCACGAAAGGATCATTTTCACGCGTAACGGCAATATCAATGCCGATCATACTTCGTTACAGGTTCAGGCTGAGGCGTTGTCTGTTGCAAGTCAGAAATGAACCGCTCTGATGAGGATCATTCCGTCGCAGCCAGCAGCGTTCGGGGCATGGCGCGCAGCGAGTGAAACGGCAGGGGTTGTAAAGGGAAAGGCCTTAATGCGCACTGTGCGCCCGGCCGGCAAACACTGAGCAGGCCAGACGACAGGGTAATGCCGCTAGAAGAACCTATGCTGACCCGGACTGGCTTCGGCCTGAGGCGCGCGGGCTGAGGAGGCGGCACCTTCAGCCTGCAGCGGACAAAACGGGTAAGCCCGGTGGCGTTCGGGCAAATTAACAATGATGATGCTCTCTTCCGGTCCATCAAGCACATCATCCATCAGACTCAGATATTCATAAGGATTTTGCATAACTTGTCTCTGTTCCGTTATCCATAGTGAAGCAGGTCATACAGTCAACTCAGGTTCGGCATGTTCGCTGCGATAGATCGATAATAGCTGTTAACTAACCTGTCACAAGCAGATTACGCCTATATGACAGCCAACAGACGGAAAATAGCGGCGCGCACAAGGCACGCCGCACAGGGTCAGAAGAAGCCAAGCGGCTGGATGCTGTAGCTTACCAGCAGATTTTTCGTCTGCTGATAGTGATCAAGCATCATCTTGTGCGTCTCGCGACCGATACCTGATTTTTTATAGCCACCGAAGGCCGCGTGAGCGGGATAAAGGTGATAGCAGTTCGTCCAGACACGTCCGGCTTTGATTGCCCGCCCGACGCGGTAGGCCCGGTTGATATCCCGCGTCCAGACGCCCGCGCCCAGGCCGTAGATGGAGTCGTTGGCAATGGCGATAGCCTCTGCCTCATCCTTGAAGGTGGTGATGCCCACCACCGGGCCAAAGATCTCTTCCTGGAATACCCGCATGCTGTTGTTGCCTTTCAGCAGCGTCGGCTGAATGTAGTAGCCGCTGGCCAGCGTGTCATCAAGCGTCTCAACACCGCCGCCGATCAGCACCTCGGCCCCTTCCTGACGGGCGATCTCCAGATAGGAAAGAATTTTATCGAACTGCTGCTGAGAAGCCTGCGCGCCCACCATCGTTTCCGTATCCATGGGATCGCCGCGCTTGATGGTTTTAATGCGTTTAAGCACTGCCGCCATAAAGGGCTCGTAAATGGACTCCTGCACCAGCGCCCGCGACGGACAGGTACAGACTTCACCCTGATTCAGGAAGCCAAGCACAACCCCTTCCGCCGCTTTTTCAATAAAGCTTTCTTCGGCCTGCATGATATCTTCGAAAAAGATGTTCGGCGATTTCCCGCCCAGTTCGACCGTAGACGGAATCAAGCTTTTCGCCGCCAGTTCCAGGATATGGCCGCCCGTCGCCGTCGATCCCGTAAATGCCACTTTGGCAATGCCCGGATGGGAGGCCAGCGCCTCACCCGCTTCTTTACCATAACCGTGGACCACGTTGACCACGCCGGGCGGCAGCAGATCTTTAATCAGGTCAACAAACAGGGTAATCGACAGCGGCGTTTGCTCCGCGGGCTTGAGCACCACGCAGTTCCCTGCCCCCAGTGCCGGCGCCAGCTTCCATGCCGCCATCAGCAGCGGAAAGTTCCACGGGATGATCTGCGCCACCACGCCCAGGGGTTCATGAAAGTGATAGGCGGCAGTAAATTCGTCGATCTCCGCCGCGCTGCCCTCCTGCGCCCTGACACAACCGGCAAAATAGCGGAAGTGATCCACCGCCAGCGGCATATCGGCGGCCAGCGTTTCACGAACCGGTTTACCGTTGTCCCAGGTTTCATTTACCGCCAGGTATTCCAGCTTCTCTTCCAGCCGGTCGGCGATTTTAAGCAGCACCAGGGCGCGCTGCTGAGGCGAGGTTTTTCCCCAGGCATCCGCCGCGGCGGCAGCGGCAGCGACCGCGTTATCGACGTCTGCCTTGTCTGAGCGGGGAAACGCCCCGGCATCTGAACCATTAACGGGCGAGGTATTGGTGAAGTATTGGCCATTGACCGGCGCAACGAACTCCCCATTGATGAAATTGCCATAGTGCTTTTGCAGCGTGATGAGAGAACCGGATTCTCCTGGAGCGGCATAGCGCATGTTGAATCTCCTTACGCAGTAAGATGTGAAACAACTATGAAACCTATTTTTAACATATTAGATCAGCGCCAGCCTGACAGGTTTGTTGTCCTTAAACTGTGACCCCGACGAAGGAAAATCCCCGTTGGGCCCACTACAGATAATTCCTACTTTTTGCCGCTTCGCCAGTTATCTGGAAACTTTTAGGCACGATGGGGTCAATATGGGGATATGTTTACTCTGGAGGTATGTCAGCATGTTAGCTTCGGCTTTCACCTTAATGCGCGCTAAAGCAGATTTCGTCCACCAGTTCATCCGTAATCCGCGCAAAATGGGCAGCATTACTCCTTCCTCTGATGCGCTGTGTCGCACCATGGTTGACTCGGTGGCGTGGAGCGGTCAGTTGCGGGTTGCCGAACTGGGCGCGGGCGATGGCGTTCTGACGCGTCGTCTGCTGGCGCAGATGGCACCGGACGCGACGCTGGACGTATTTGAAATCAGCAGCGCGCTGGCGCAAAAGTTAAGCGCGCTAAATGACGAGCGAATGACGGTGCGGACCTGTTCGGCCGAGTACCTGAACGGCAGCTACGATGCCATTTTCTCTGGCCTGCCGCTGCTGTCGCTGTCGCCGGAACTGCGGGATGCCATCCTGCAGGCGGTGTACCATGCCCTGGGGCCGAACGGCGTTTTTGTGCAGTTTCAGTACACGTCGCTCACCCAGCCCGATCTGTCTCGTTACTTTACCTGGGAGCGCCAGCGGGTGTTAAAAAACGTTCCGCCGGCCTGGGTTTATCGTTGTACCCGCCACTATGCGCCCTGAGCGCTTTTAACCGCAGGGCGCGTTTGCAACCAGAAATGGTATAAGAGGCTACGCGCCCAGTCCGCCCCCTGCAGTTCCGTCCCATCATTTTCCTCATTTTCTGGCAGGCATGCATCCATAATGCGGCGATCAAACTCCGGGTGAAACTGCACCGACAGCGCGCAGGCTGAATAGCGCAAGACCTGGCAGCCGTCCATGTCCGAAACGGCCAGCACGGTGGCGTGCGCGGGCGGCGTCATCACCGACTGGCGATGCGAAAGCCAGGCCTCGAAGGTTTCCGGCAACGTGGCCAGCAGCGGATCGTGGCGGGCCTGGGAAGTGGTGGTTAACGTCATCAGACCGCGTTCCCAGCCATTAGGGTTGTCGCCTACTTTCCCCCCCAGTGCATAAGCCATCAGCTGGTGGCCGTAGCAGACGCCAAGCAGCGGCAGACGCGCCTCCATCGCTGCCCGAATCCAGGCCGCCGTGCGTTCACTCCAGTCAGCATGATCGGTCACCATTGCCCAGGAACCACTTAACACCGCACCGGAAATATCAGTAAACTGCGGCAGCGTTTCGCCCAGATGGGGACGGACAATAACGTAATCATCAGGCTGTAAATTCAGGGCATCAATAAACCATACCGGTTGTTCACCGATTTTCTCGACCACGTTGGCGGGGGGAACATCTAACTGAATCAAGGCAAGGGGCAATGCAGGCGCAGAAATCATACCGAATCGAATCCTCAAAAGGGTTGGCGTTTCGGAATATCAGTCTGACAGTAACTGTTGTAAATGTCTTATGAATTTTTTGAGCTTTATTTCCTGCTTAACTAAATAAAAAATGTTAATCATTGCCAGAACGTCGTGGGTTCGTGCCATGATTATCAGGTATCGGGTTTATTTTTAAAGGACAACATTGTGGCAGTGCGGCATTTCTTTATGGTTCTGATGGTGGTTTCTATCTGGGCCTTTAATAACGTGGCGGTAAAATGGGGTTTAGTTGAGTTACCGCCTTTGTTTCTTACGTGGATGCGTTTTGCGGTCGTGGCGATTGTGCTGGTGCCGTTTTGCCGCATTAACCGCCAGCAGTTTCCCTGGTTGCTACTGCTGGCCTTCACATTTGGGTTTATGCACTTCTCTCTCCTGTTCGTCGGTATGCGTTTTACCGATGCCGGAACGGGCGCGATTGTCGTGCAGTTGGGTACGCCGATTGCCATGCTGCTGGCGATGGTGGTGCTGAAAGAGAAGCTGCGGTTGATTCAGCTGATCGGCATTATGATCTCGCTAAGTGGTGTAGTGGTGCTGTCTGGTAGCCCCACCATTCCTGCCTGGTGGGTGCTGTGCATCCTGCTGTGCAGCGCCACGGGCTGGGCGATCAGCAACCTGATTGTGAAAAAATCACCGCCGATTAAACCCCTGACGCTGACCGGCTGGATCGCCTTTCTGGCCCTGCCGATTGTGGGGGCCGCCAGCTTGATGCTGGAGTCTCATCAGCTCTATGCGCTGCAACATGCTGGCTGGCGCGGCTGGTTTGCCATTCTTTACAGTGCCATTGCCTCTTCCGTGGTGGCGTACACCTTATGGTATGCCCTACTGAAGAAATACAACGTCAACCTGATCATGCCCTACTCGCTGCTGACGCCGGTGCTGGCGGTCTTAATGGGCATCGTGGTGCTGGGCGACAGCCTGAACAGTTTCAAAATTATTGGCGCTTCGCTGGTCATTCTGGGCACGACGATTGCGGTGATTAACCTGCGCAATCTGCGCATGCACGCACGCTTTCCTCGCCTGCGACGCCGTTAAGGGCACATGCTATGCTTCAGGCATCGCCCTTATCAGGAGCCTGTTGCATGAATCATCTGGCTAACGCACTTTGGCAGCAGATGTGGCAGGGATTGCACGGCAATCATGCGCCACAAATGCTGCCTGTTTTTACCGACCACGCCACCTTTTCCTCCGCCTATGCCATCAGTGAACTGGCGGCCACCAGCCTGGGTCTGGCGATGCAGGGCGTGGCAGACCTGCTCAATCGTCCTGCCCGCCCGCAGGTTAACGTCCGACTGGCCTCACGCTGGTTTCAGCACAGTTTTATGCCGCTTAATCGCGCTGCGCCCGCGCTGTGGGATCCCTTTGCCGGCGATTATGCCTGCCGCAACGGCTGGATCCGCCTGCACACCAATGCTCCGCACCATCGGCTGGCAATGGAACGCGTGCTTGGCCGTCACCCGGACCGCGCGGCACTGGCACGGGAAGTGGCGCAGTGGCAAGGCACGGAGCTGGAACAGGCGGTAATTGAGGCAGGCGGCTGCGCGGCAGAGATGCGCAGTGCCGAGGCATGGCAGCAGCATCCACAGGGGATGGCCGTCATACATGAACCGCTCTTCGCGCGAGAAACCCTGGCCGACGGCCCCGCGGTCACGTGGGCGTTGCCCGCGGCGCGTCCGTTACTTGGCATCAAGGTTTTGGATCTGACCCGTATCATTGCAGGCCCGGTGGCGACGCGCTTTCTGGCCAGCCTGGGGGCAAACGTTTTACGGATCGATCCGCCCGGCTGGCAGGAACCCGGTGTGGACGAAGAGCTTGCCTGCGGCAAACGCCGTGCCGTGCTGGATTTAACACAGCCAGCCGACCGCGCCCAGTTTATCTGGTTACTGAAACAGGCCGATGTGATGGTGCACGGCTACCGCGCCGACGCACTGGAAAAGCTGGGATTTGATGCGGCATCGCTGCAGGCCCTGAGCCCCGGTCTGGTCGACGTCAGTTTAAATGCCTGGGGCTGGCAGGGACCGTGGCGCAACCGGCGCGGTTTCGACAGTCTGGTGCAGATGAGTTGCGGGATTGCCGAACAGGGAATGCGATGGAAGCAGCATGATGCGCCGGTACCGCTTCCGGTACAGGCGCTGGATCATGCCACTGGCTACCTGATGGCCGCCGCGGTTCTGGCAGGATTGCGTCAGCGCCTGCAGCACGGCTGCGGCAATCAGACGCGGCTGTCGCTGGCGCGTACCGCCTGGCTGCTTGAGCAACACCGTTATGGGTTGAATGAACAGCAGACCGGCATTACGCCACGGCTCTGCGACAACCAGCCCTACATTGAGCTTACGACATGGGGGATTGGCGTCCGGTTACGATCCGCCGCCTGGCTGCCCGGCACCACATTACAGTGCGCCACGCCCGGCAACCCGCCCGGCACGCATCCGGCGCACTGGTGAATCAGGCGTCGTCGCCCTGCTCGTTGGCGCTTTCCACCAGCTCATCATACATGGCCTGAATCGCCTCACGGCTCAGCACCGCCAGCGTACGATAAAACGCCGTGTTGGCATGGGCTTCAACTTTGCCGAGAAACGTGCCGCACCACGGCATCAGGTACACGTCAAACAGCGCCAGCTGCGCGGCGCTTTCATCGGCCGCAGACTGATCTTCCAGCCAGGATGCCGCCAGCAGCAGCCCACCGAAATGGTCGGCAGGCGCCTCGCCCAGCGGCATACCGCGCGCGGTCAAAAAGGCACGAATATCAGCTTCCGGCTTTCCTTCCGGCCAGCGTGACGCAAACGGCGATACCTTGCAGTCACTGCCGACAAACAGCGCATCGTAGTCTGCTGCCAGCGCCTGCGGATCGCTGTTTTGCTGCAGGCGCGTTAACAGCTCATCCTGCTCCAGCGGCCACTGTGCCGCCAGTTTACCTTCACGAATCAGCGTAAACAGCGGGGCCAGCAGCGCATCCTGCGGATGGCGGTTAAACAGCGAGCCAATAATACGGCACAGAATGGAAAACTCATTCATGCGTCAACATTCCTTGAAGGAGATAAATTAAAAGTCAGCCAGCTCGGCGATAGGTTTGCCGGTACGCAGTTCCAGAAAATCGAGCAGGCGACGCGGCGTGACATTTAACACGCGATCCTCGGGAAAATCCACTTCTCTGGCAATCCGCAGGCAGTGCTCGAAGTTGCCGAGGGTGAAAGCGGTGTGGGAATCGGAGCCGAAGGCCAGCCGCCCGCCCGCTTTGCCGACCGCTTCCGCAATCGCCCGGCAGTTGGGCTCGCTGCCCGGACGGGAATGGGTAAAGGAGGAGTTATTCAGCTCCAGCGCCACATCGAAGTGCGCGGCGGCTTCGGTGATAGCGGGAATATCGACGGGATATTTTGGGTTGCCGGGATGGCTAATGATATGAACCAGCCCGCCCGCCATGGCGGCAATCATCGCCTCGGTGTTCTGTGTCAGATCGCGCGGCGCATAAACCGCTTCGTGAAAGCCCGCCACAATGAGATCCAGCGATTCCAGCATCGGCCCTGAGCAGTCGATCTCGCCCTGCTGGTTTTTAATATTGGCCTCGATACCGCGCAGAATCGCCACGCCATCAATGATCCGTGGCCAGATGCGCATATTAACGAAGTGCCAGTAATGCGGTGCATCGGCCATGTCCGGACCGTGATCGGTGATAGCAAACAGCTTGAGGCCGTTCAGTTTTGCCTGCGCCACATAGTCGTGCAGCGTGCTGTAAGCGTGGGTACTGGCAACCGTGTGCATGTGAAGATCTACCGGATACATTGTCTGCTCCTGCAAAGGCCGGTTAAGGCATCAGTGATTAATAGCCGCGCTGACGATCGACGAGGCCCTGAGGATGTTCACCCCTTTCGAGCTGCCCGATAGCGTGGGCAATAAAGTCCATCGCCTCTTCTTTCAGGGTGACCGCCGCATTGTGAGGGGTAATTGTTACGCGCGGATGGAACCATAAGGGATGATCGGCAGGCAGCGGTTCAGTCTGAAACACATCCAGCGCGGCCCCCTTCAACTGTCCGCGATCAAGAGCAGCGAGTAAATCAGCTTCCACGACCTGATCGCCACGGGCGAGGTTAAGGAAAAAAGCCTCCTGCGGCAACTGCTGCAACAGTTTATGATCAATCAGATTGCGCGTTTCGGGCGTGCTGGGCAGCAGGTTAATCAGCACCCGGGTTTCGCGCAGGAAGTCATTCAGCGCCGCCGCGCCAGCGAAGCTGGTTACGCCGGGAATCTGCTTCGGAGAACGGCTCCAGACGCGCACCGGAAATCCCCGCGCCTTAAGCGTTTCGGCGACCTGCTGCCCGAGTACGCCTGCACCTAAAATGCCGATGTGGAAAGTTTCGCGCGGGTAAGAAGGCAGCGGCTGCCACTGGGCCGACTGCTGCTGCTGGAGATAGTCATCGAAGCGTCGGAACCAGCCCAGGACGCGGCACAGCGCATATTCCTGCATCTGCTGCGCCATGCCTGTGTCTTTCAGGCGATAGAGCGGAACGTTGTCCGTGAGCATATCCGGGTGCTGCGCCAGCTGCCGCAGGATTTCATCCACGCCTGCGCCCAGTGCAAATACGCCTTTTAACGCGTGGCGGCCACGAAGCATGTCAGGCGGTGGCGAACGCACCAGCGCATAGTCTGCGGGCGCGTTGTCGCCCGGTGCCCACGCGCGCACGCGGGCCTGGGGTAAACGCTGCTGCAGGCCATGTATCCAGTCCGTGGCGCTCTGCGACGGATGAAACCATACAATCTCCATACTGCTCTCCTTTTATTCCCGCCTCGGGTAAACGTGCACAAGGGCAAGCGAAGCCCTGAAAAATGCCTTTTTTCTAACATACCGCAAATAAATAATTCATGCCGCTTCACATTTCCGCCGCACTTAAGGGTGAAAATTGTGGTTAAGGTCTAAAGTTGTTGGGTGGTCAATGCGTTACACAGGGCCGCATTTCGGACAAGGAGAAACACCGATGATGAACACTGAGGTAAAAACGAAAAAACGGCCTCAACGCCATGCGCCCATCCTGCTCAGCCTGTTGCTGAGCGCGAGCGTATTCAACAGCTGGGCGGCAGAGGAATCCCGATTACTGAACAATCCACCGCAGCCGCCGGATGTCCGCTTAGGGCCATTGTTTAATGCCGTTCAACAGGCGAAATTTTACCCCGATCAAAAAACGTTTGCCGATGCAGTACCAAAGTACGATCCTTCGTCAATTCTTGCCGACTGGCAGATGCAAAAAAATCAGCGCGGCTTTGATTTAAAACGGTTTGTTGCAGCGAATTTTACCCTGCCTGGCGACGGCGATAAATATGTGCCGCCTGCAGGCCAGAACCTGCGCGACCATATTAACGGCCTGTGGCCGGTGTTAACCCGCACCACCAACAGTGTGGGAAAATACGACTCGCTGCTGCCGCTGCCTAAGCCTTATGTCGTGCCGGGCGGACGTTTCCGTGAGGTTTATTACTGGGACAGCTATTTCACCATGTTGGGGCTGGCAGAGAGCGGCCATTGGGACAAAGTCCAGGACATGGTTGATAACTTTGCTTCCCTGCTGGATCGCTACGGCCACATTCCTAACGGTAACCGCACCTACTACCTGAGCCGGTCACAGCCGCCGTTCTTTAGCCTGATGGTCGATCTGCTGGCAACCCATGAAGGCGACAAAGCCTATACCCGCTATCTGCCGCAGCTGCAAAAAGAATACGACTACTGGATGGCAGACAGCGACAGCGTCGCAGCGGGCAGTGCCAGCAAACGGGTGATCAAGCTGGCCGACGGTACGTTGCTGAATCGCTACTGGGATGCGCGCGACGTGCCGCGGACGGAATCCTGGATGGATGATATTACGACGGCCAGTAAAGCGCCGCAGCGCAACAAGGCCGAGATGTACCGCGAGCTGCGTGCCGGAGCCGCCTCGGGCTGGGACTTCAGTTCGCGCTGGTTCACCGACGCTCATAACCTGGCCACCATCCGTACCACCCAACTGGCCCCGGTGGATCTGAACAGCCTGATGTTCCACCTGGAAAAAACCCTGTCTACCGCCTATCGCCTGAACAAACAGGACGATCGGGCAAAGGCCTTTGCAGACCGGGCAGAAAAACGTCAGGCGGCGGTTAACCGTTACCTGTGGGACAGCAAGCAGGGCTGGTACGCGGACTATGACTGGAAGAAACGCCAGATCCATCCGCAGCTCACCGCTGCCACGCTGTTTCCGCTCTATATGCAGATTGCCAGCGACAAACAGGCTGACAGCACCGCCAGCGCGGTGGAAAAACAGCTGCTCAAACCGGGCGGCCTGGTGACCACGACGGTTAACAATGGTCAACAGTGGGACGCGCCTAACGGCTGGGCACCGCTGCAGTGGGTCGCGGTAGAAGGCCTGGAGCACTACAAGAAACCTCAACTGGCGCAGCAGGTGGGCTTACGTTTCCTGCGTAACGTACAGCTGACCTACGACAAGGAGCATAAGCTGGTCGAAAAATATGTGGTGGAAGGTGCGAACCTGGGCGGCGGCGGCGGCGGTGAATACCCGCTGCAGGATGGCTTCGGCTGGACCAACGGCGTGACGCTGAAGCTGCTAAATAAATATTGCCCGAAAGAGAAAACCTGTAACAGCGCGCACGATATTCCCGAGGCGCAGAGCAGCGCACAATAACGGCAAGGTCATTGCCAATATAAAAAGGGCCCGCAGTCACCTGCGGGCCCTTTTTTTACATCATGTTCTGCGTTAACTGCGTACTTTGCGGTAGATAAACAGCACGACAAGCGCACCGATGACCGCGACAACGAAGCTACCAAAGTTGAACCCGTCCACACGGCCAAAGCCGAAGAAGGTACTGATCCAACCACCGACTACGGCACCGATAATACCCAGAATCACGGTAATGATGAAACCACCACCATCTTTACCTGGCATGATCCATTTCGCCAGGATACCGGCGATTAAACCAAAGATGATCCATGAAATAATACCCATCCGTTACTCCTTCCTTTTGGTTAGTCAATGGCGATCGCCTGATTAATCAAGCGGTTCACTGCGCCAAGTATAGTCGCGTTTTTCCAAAAATGTAGCGCAAGCAGTTAATGATAGTGGTTATTGTGTTAAAGCTTTATTATTGTGCGCCGATAACGAACGGGTAGTAACAGGATAATTACGTGAAAAAACGTTGCTCATCTGGAGCCAGCAAGTGAAAGAAACCGATAAAGAACAGTATCTGAAACGTGGCACGCTGGCCGTGCTTGGCGTGATGAAGGACCTGCTTCAGTTACAAACACCTTTGCTGGTGAATTTTTCGCGCGGGCAGTTTATTAGCCGTATGCTGGCTGCCGATGAAACGCGCATTGTGTTTGATCTGGGAAGCAATAACCTCGATAACGACTACGCGCTGCACTGCAATGAAATCACGGTCTTCGCCGAAACCCACGGTGCCAAAATCGAATTTGCCCTTGGG
This sequence comes from Pantoea sp. B623, assembly GCF_024814475.1. Taxonomy (NCBI): domain Bacteria; kingdom Pseudomonadati; phylum Pseudomonadota; class Gammaproteobacteria; order Enterobacterales; family Erwiniaceae; genus Pantoea; species Pantoea sp. B623. Next base: position 632,032 of record NZ_JANUXM010000004.1, read on the forward strand.
GCACTGGAAAAAACCGACTTTGAGGGGTTACCTGCTTTTCAGGCCGCCCTGCCGGACGTACTGTGGCAAATCCAGCGTCGGGAATTTTTCCGCATCAGCGCCCCTATGGAGCCGCAGTTCTGGTGCCATTGCCAGTGGCCTGACGGCACGGCCGCGCGCCTGCGCTTACAGGATCTCTCCCTGGGCGGCATTGGTGTTCTGGTGGAAGAAGCGATGCCGGAAGGGCTGAAAAGCGGGGACGATTTCAACAGCCTGCAGGTCGAACTGGGGGAATTTGGCCAGTTCAACGTCAGCGCTAAGCTTATGCACATTGGCGAACGCAGCATTATCACCAATAAAAATGAGACGAAAGTGACGCCTCGCCTGAGCTTCCGTTTTACCGCACTTGAGCCCCATCAGGAGCGGCAGCTGCAGCAGATTATTTTTGCCTTAGAGCGCCAGGCGCGCGACAAAGCACAACGCTTCCAGTAATCCGCCCTTTATCCTGCGCCGCGCACCGGCGGCGCATCCAGGCTATGCTTTCCCTTGCTTTCACGTTTAACCGGAACCAGCAAGGAGAATCTCCCCAATGGAAAACTGGCTCAGTTCACGTCATTTTCAGTCCATTTTTTTCAATCAAACACTCTGGATCAACAGCGCTATTGTTATCATTGCTACCCTTGTCATTTACTGGCTGCTGCGCAGCCTGATTCGTTTTGCCTCTAACCGCATTGCCCACTACAGCGAAGTTCGCTACGCCCGGTTTACCGGTATTCTGGTCGAGATCTTGCGCAGCACCAGCCAGCTTCTGCTGCTGATTTTTTCCTTTCTTATCGCCCTGCGCTTTATCGATCTCCCTGACGCCTGGCGCGCGACGATCTCGCACAGCTGGTTCCTGGCCCTGATTGTGCAGATTACGCTGTGGATCGATGGCGGCATCCGCCTGTGGTTAAAGAGCCTGCTGCGCGATCCGCAGCATGTTCGCAATCCTGTCACCACGGTGATTATGGGCATTTTACTGCGCGTGCTGGTTTGGGTCATGATGCTGCTGGCCATTTTATCGAACATGGGCATCGACATTACGGCGCTGGTTGCCAGCCTGGGCGTGGGCGGTATTGCCATCGCCCTCGCCATTCAGACGGTGCTGAGTGATGTGTTTGCCTCACTGGCGATTGGCTTTGATAAGCCTTTCGAACACGGTGATTTTATTGTCTTTGGCGACATCGCGGGGACCATCGAACATATCGGCCTGAAAACCACGCGCCTGCGCAGCCTGAGTGGTGAACAGATCGTCTGTTCCAACACCATTCTGCTGCAGCAAACGATTCACAACTACAAACGTATGCAGCAGCGCCGTATCGTGTTCAGGTTTGGTATCAGCTATGCCACCCCTTCTGAGCAGGTACGCGAGATAAGTGAACAGGTGAAAACCATCATTCAGGGCATCGAGATGACCCGCTTTGACCGCGCCCATTTTCTGGCGTTCGATGATTCGAAGCTGACGTTTGAAGTGGTCTATTTTGTGTTGAGTGCCGACTACAACCAGTACATGGATATTCAACAGGAGATTAACCTGCAACTGATGGCGGCACTGGAAGAACGCAATATACGCTTTGCCTTCCCGATCCGTCAGGTCGAATTCAGCGGGGGCAGTTTGCCGCCGGTCGATCTTAAGCCGGTTCCCGATGACGACGCGGCCCAGCTACGCCGCGCGAATCGTTAAGCGCCGGGACGAACGGAGGATCGCGGCACGCTGCCCGATCCTCTTGCAGCCCTTATGCGGGCTGATAGCGACAGCGGGCAACGGCGTTCAGCCAGCCCTGATAGCTGTCCTGCATTTTCTGCGCCAGCTGCCTGCGCGGCATCACGACGTTGCCGCCCTGAAGAGCCTGCATATCACTCCCCTGTTGCCACCATCCCAGCTGTTTACCTGCCAGCAGTGCCGCCCCCAGCGCGGAGGCTTCAGCGGTAGGCGCGCAATGCAGCGGGCGCTGCAGGACGTCCGCCTGAAACTGCATCAGCCAGCGATTTTGTGTCGCACTGCCGTCAACGCACAGCGCAGGCAATGTGTCGCCGCTTGCCTGTTCCATAGCGAAAAAGACGTCAGCAATTTGCCAGGTAATCGACTCCAGTGCGACCCGCGCCAGCACCGCCGGGGTGGCCGCATCGGTCAGGCCGCACAGCATGCCGCGGGCTTTTAAATCCCACCAGGGCGCGCCCAGTCCGGACAGGGCCGGGACAAAATAGCAGCCCTGATTGTCATCGCAGCTTTCGGCCATTGCCGTCAGCTGCCGGGGATCGGTGACGCCGAGCATTTTTCCCAGCCAGGCCGCACCTGAACCGGTGTGGGTAATATTGCCTTCAAACGCAAAGCGCGGTTGACCGTCGTGCCACGCCACGGTGGTGCTGAGGCCATTGTCGGTCAGGATCGGCGTTGCCATCGACATCATCAGCGAGGAGCCCGTGCCATAGGTTGCCTTGACCACTTCCGCCTCGTCACGGCGCTGGGCATAAAGCGCCGCATGGGAATCGCCAATGCGTGCCAGGATCGGGGTGCCAGGTGCCAGACCGGCAATATCAGTTAAGGCAACCACGCCCGCACAACCCGCTGAGGCGTTAATCTGCGGCAACGCAGCGCGCGGCAGGCTGAACAGGGACAGCAGTTCATCATCCCAGTCGTTGGTGTGCAGACTGTAAAGCTGCGTGCGTGCCGCATTGGCATGGTCGGTAACGAAGCACTCTCCCGCCGACAGTTGCCAGGTCAGCCAGCTGTCCACTGTACCAATACATAACTCCCCCGCCGCCGCTCTGGCAAAACCGTCAGGCAGTGACGCCAGCATGCCAGTCAGCTTGGCGGCAGGAAACATAGGATCGACCGCCAGCCCGGTTAGCGCCGTAATCTTCCCGGCCAGTCCAGACAGATGAAGATCGCGGCAAAACGATTCCGAACGGCGGTCCTGCCAGCTCACCAGCGGGGTGAGCGGCATGCCGTCCCGACGCTGCCATATCAAAACCGATTCACGCTGATTGCTGATCGCAACCGCCGCGACCGGTGCGTCGGCGCACTGGGCAAGACAGTCGGCTATCGCCTGCCTGACGGCCAGCCAGATGGCCATGGGGGCCTGCTCGGCCAGACCGGGTTGCGGATGCTGCAGCGTCAGGCCCTGACTGGCCCGCGCCACCACTTTTCCCTGACGATTTACGGCGACCGCTTTGGCGTTGGTGGTGCCTTCATCAATAGCCAGAATCACGGACTCATGCATCGTCAGCCTCCTGTGCAAAGGCGCAGCGCCTGGGCCGCCACGCTGCTGGCGTCAATGCCATGACAGGCCCGGGTAGAGGCGCGATCGCCGGCGATGGCGTACTCGCCATCCGCAATGCCCAGACGCAACAGCTTAACCGGCAAGCCGTTCTCGGCCAGGACCTCCGCCACCAGGCTGCCTACGCCACCATTGATGTTGTGCTCTTCAACCGTGATGACGCTACGGTAGTGACTCAGCAGATTATGCAATTGCTGAGTGTTACAGGGACGAAGAGAAGGCACGGCGATTACCGCAGCGGAAACCCCCTGCTTTTCCAACTGCTCTGCGGCGGTAACGGCCTCATGTACCGTTGAGCCCATGGCAACAAGCGCAATGTCATGGCCTTCGCGCAGCAGATCGATCGCCCCAGGTGTAAAGCGGTATTCGTCGTCATGCAACTGCGGCAACGCCTTGCCATCCAGCCGAATATAAACCGGCCCCACATGATCAAGGGCATAGTCGATGATTTGGCGGCACTCAAGGGGACAGGAAGGCGCGTAGATTTCAATATTGCCAAATCCACGCAGGATGGCGATGTCGTCAATGCTGTGGTGCGTGCTGGCGAGCGGGCCGTAGCTGGCTCCTGCATTCAGCCCAAACAGCTTAACGTTAGTATTGTTATAACAGACGTCGATTTTCACCTGCTCGTTAGCGCGGGAGATCAGAAAGGGTGCGGCGTTACAGGTTACAGCCACTTTTCCGCCCAGCGCCAGCCCGGCAGCCGTGCCCACCAGCGCCTGCTCGGCGATGCCCACGTTAATTAACCGGCCGGGAAACGCCTTAATAAACGGCGCGATTTTAGCAGTTGAGGTGGAGTCAGCCACCACCGGAACCACATCGATACCGCGATCAACCGCCGCCATCAATGCTTCTACCATGACCTCTGCCAGATGTTGTGCCTTACTCATCTTTTAACTCCTCCAGTGCCCGGTCGATTTCTTCACCCTTGGGCACCCGGTGGTGCCATTCCGCTTTGCCCTGGATAAAGGAGATACCAAACCCTTTTTCCGTGTGGGCGATAATCACCCGCGGTTTGCCGCTTACCGGCGGCTGTTCGAGTGCGCTGACCACCGATGCCATGTCATTGCCCTGGCATTCACTCACCGCCAGACCAAAGGCACGCCATTTCTCCGCTAGCGGATCGGTGTTCATGATGTCACGCGTCGATCCCGCCAGTTGGAGTTTGTTTTTGTCGTTAATCACAATCAGGTTATCCAGCCCGTAATGGGCTGCCACCAGCGCCGCTTCCCAGTTACTGCCTTCTGCCAGCTCGCCGTCGCCGGTCACGACAAAAATACGCCGCCGACTGTTGCTCTTCTTCGCCGCCAGCGCAATGCCCACCGCCACGGGCAATCCGTGCCCCAGCGCGCCCGTGTTCAGTTCGACGCCCGGCGTCTTTTGCCGCACCGGATGCCCCGGTAAAGCGGAGTGTGCATGTTGATAGGTCGCCAGCCACTCCAACGGGAAATACCCGGCTTCCGCCAGCACACAGTAATATCCTCCCACGGCATGACCTTTTGACTGGATATAGATATCACGCTCGTCATCTGCCGTCCGGTTGGGCGCACAGTTGAGGATGCGGAAATAGAGCGCAGTCAGGATTTCAACCTGCGACAGGTCCGCGCCGGTGTGCCCCCCCGCCGGGCTGCCCGCGTTAAGCTGAATAATGCGGCGGCGCACTGACCGAGCTCGTTTTTCAAGCTCATTTACAGAAAGCATAAAAGGATTCATAGCTCACCTATTGAATTTTAAGTCCACACTGAATATATATTCAGGCTGGGTGTTATTGCCCCGTGCTGACAGGCAATGCGTGAAAGTCTCACACTTACATGCGCTGCCAGACCAAAGTCCTTTTCCTTTATGAATATATATTCAATAATGATTTTATATTCAAAACCACTATGCGCCTTGCGGGTGACGCCGTCCAGACAGGAAGTGATAAAAAGCGAAAATGATCACAAATTGCCGTGGATTGTGATTTTTACGTGGGTGGTTAACAATGGCAGGCAGAACACGAGAGGAAAAAAACCAATGGCGAAGCAGGATGAACAGCGGCTCATGGTAAAAATTGCCACACTTTACTATGTCGAAGGCAGGAAGCAGTCCGATATTGCACAGCTACTTAAGCTGTCTCAGTCGTTCGTATCGCGCATTCTGAACCGCAGCGTGAAAGAAGGCGTGGTAAAAATCAGCGTGGTGCCGCCTGCGAATGTCTTTCCGGAACTGGAAAAAGCGCTTGAGCAACGTTATCAGCTGCCGCAGGCCATTGTGGTGGATGTGCCAGAACAGGCGTCCGCTGGCGAGATCAAACAGGCGATTGGATCGGCGGCGGCGCACTATCTGGAAACCCGACTGCGCGCGGACGAACTTATTGGCATCTCCTCCTGGAGCGGCACCATTCGTGCAATGGTGGATGCCCTGCATCCTCTCAATAACGCCTGTAAAGGGGTGATTCAGCTGCTGGGCGGCGTGGGGGCCAACGGAAACGTCCAGGCTACGATACTGACGCAAAATCTTGCCGCGCTGTTGAATTGCCCCGCCTGGCTGCTGCCCTCTCAGTCCATTGAACACTCGGTCACGGATCGCCAGCGGCTGGCCGCCAATCCCGACGTCGCCGAAGTGCTGAATAAGTTTAATGAGGTGGACTTAGCCATTGTCGGCATTGGCGATCTTGAACCTTCTGCGCTGCTGCGCAATTCGGGTAACTACTACGACGCAACCATGTTACGCACCCTGGCCGGGCGCGGTGCGGTGGGGGATATTTGCCTGCACTATTTTGATGAACAGGGTCGACCCGTGCTGAACGCCGATGAGGATCCGGTCATTGGCATGGAACTGGAACAGGTGCGACAGTGCGCGCAGGTGGTGGCGCTGGCAGGCGGCAAAGAGAAAGCACAGGCGATTCGCGGGGCGCTGCGGGGTGGCTATGTGAATGTGCTGATTGTAGATTATCCCACGGCAAGGCTGCTGACCGCTTAACTGTTCTCTCCTCACCTGCCAAAAAGGAAGGTGAGGAGAAAACATGAGGATCAGCTGTTAGCGCGGTAAGCCGTGGTGACTTTCCACAGGTAACGTGGTGCCTGGGCTGCAGGATGTTTGTTTTGTACGTGCTGATAGAACTCGTCCGGCGTCATGGCATTTATCATGGCAATGGCCCGATCGCGATTGCTGGAGAAGGTGCGCAGTAACGCGCCAGCACCGTTTGCATAGGAAACAATGGTGGCGTAACGCAGCGTGAGGGGATCGCGGATGCCCGAAAGCGCGGACTGCTGCAGAATTTTGATGTACGCGGTACCAATATCAATATTTCTGGCCGGATCGCGCAGCTCTGCGTTACTCGGCTGACCGTGGCGCCCCTGGGTGCGGTACACTTCCCGGCCCGCGGTTGAGGCTTTGATCTGCATTAATCCCACCGCATTAGAACGACTGACCACGCCAGGGTTCCCACCGGACTCCACATTGATAATGGCGCTGATCAGTTTTTCATCCACGCCATACTGGCTGGCGGCCGTTTCGGTAAAGAGTGACCAGGTTCCACTGATGCGTGAAGGCGGTGCCTGAGTTAACGGCGTATTCTTCTCTTTAACGTAAGTATGCGGCGGTTCACTGGCACAGCCCGTCAGCAGCAAGGCTGAAATGACAAAGTAGCGAATTTTTAGCAATTTTTTATCTCGTCGCAGAAGTGGCGGAAGCTATCATACCGAGCCGGCTGAATTGCAAAATTACCGTTTATCCTAATTACAGCAGTCTGATGACTTATTTACGGTTTTTCGTCATTATCGTGAAGTCTGTCACTGACTAATTTCAGGAATTTACTATGACGTCACGTTCCATCCGTCTTATTGCCCCTTCAGGTTATTGCCATAATCAACCTGCGGCCCTGCTCGGGGTTGAACGCCTGCGAGCGGAAGGACATCGCGTGGACAATGACGCCGTCATCGCGCGGCGCTTCCAGCGCTTTGCTGGCACCGACGAGGCGCGCTCAGGCGATATTAATGAACTGGCTGACTTAGCAACCCTACCCGATATTGTGCTGGCGGTGCGCGGCGGTTATGGCGCAACACGGCTGCTGCCGTCGGTGGATTATGCCGGCCTGAAGCGTCGTTTAGCGCACCAGCCGCTGGCCATCTGTGGGCACAGCGACTTCACCGTGTTGCAGTTAGCGCTGCTCCAACATGCCGGTTTGATTAGCTTCAGTGGACCGATGCTGGCGGGCAATTTTGGCGCTGAGGTTTTATCCGAATTTACCCTGCAGCACTTTTGGCATGCGCTGACATCACCTACAGTCAAGGTGGCCTGGCAAAGTGAAACACCCGATAACGGCCACTGGCAGGGGACGCTGTGGGGCGGCAACCTGGCGATGCTCTGCTCGCTAATCGGGACGCCATGGCTGCCGCAGATTGAGAACGGCATTCTGGTTATCGAAGATGTTAATGAGCATCCGTTCCGTATTGAACGTATGCTGCTGCAGTTGCACCAATGCGGCGTGCTGGCCAGACAGCAGGCAATTGTCACCGGCAGTTTCACCAGTACCGCTCTGTCGGAGTACGACAACGGATTTGATTTTCCTACTGTCTGGCAGCACATTCGCGAGGTCAGCGGCCTGCCGGTTATCAGCGACCTGGACTTCGGTCACGCTCCGGATACCGTCACCTTACCTCTGGGTGCAACGGCCACGCTGCAGGTGAATCAGGGTCAGGTTGTATTACAGGCGAGCGGACATCCCGTATTGCGCACATAGCTGAAGTTGCAGGAGATCGACATTGAAGCCGCTGTATGACGATTTGTGGATCTCAACGCCGGAGTTTCCGGCCGAAGGTACCGAAGACATTATGATGCATGGTTTTTTGCTGCGTCATCCGCGCGGCAATTTACTGATTGGACGGGTAGAAAACCCGCTGGATCATGAAGTGCTGGCGGACGATAACGGCATAATCCGGCATTACCTGACCCACTGGCATGAATCCGCGCCCGGCGCGGCGCGTATCCAGCAGCGCTTTAACAGCGCGCTCTACTGCCACAGCCGATCATTGGGGCAGATCAGCCGCTTTGTCGAACCTGACGATACCTTCACGCAGCAGGAAACGCATTTTGGTGATTTTCACCTGTTGCCGACGCCCGGCCACACGCCCGGCAGCTGCAGCTATCTTTACGCTTCCCCTAACGGCCTGACCTACTTGTTTGTCGGTGATACACTCACACGTCAGCATGACCGCTGGATAACCGTGCTGGTGCCCGAGAGCAATCCTGCCGAACTGGCCGCTTCGCTGGAGCTCTACCGGACTCTGCGCCCTGACGTGGTGCTGATGAGCACCACGCGCGGCCATCTTTCATGGCAAAAAGTGACCCTGTCCGGCTGGCTGGCCGCTATCGACGAGGCAGAGCTGCACCCGCTGGATCTGCGCCAGCAGGCGGTGCTGTAGTTACAGGATTTTGGTCAGATAATGGCGCTGGTGATGGTGAATATAGTCGCCAAGCGTTAACCGGACGTGATAGCCCAACTTTTCGTAGAAGGGCCGAGCCTGAAAGCTGGCCGTATCGACCTGGGCAAAACGGCATCCTCGCTGGCGCGCCTCTTTTTCTGCCGCCAGCATCAACTGACTTCCCGTGCCCTGCCCCCGGAGACTGTCGCTGACCCAAAGCAAATCGATGCGTAACCAGTTACCTGTCGTCGTACCGGTTAACCCTGCCAGCTTCTTACCCTGAGAATCACAGATAAACAGCCCCAGCGGTTTAATCAGGTCCACGTCAAAAAATTTGCTGTTATGCGCATTCAGGCCCAGCCGGAGTTCATCCTGATCTTTACTGGTCACCTTATCAGTGAGGGTAATCTGCATTGGCATTCCTTATCGCGGCAAATCAGGAGTCGTTACGTTGTCTGTCGTCGTAGCGCTCAAGGCTCAGGACGTCCACGTCACGCTTCGCGCTGCGGCTGCAGGGCACCAGCGCGTCGCTGTCATGGTAGACAAAGAAGGTGTCGAGATTGCTTTTGTTGACGATCAACTGATCGCCGTTGCGGAAGCGGGTAATGGCCACTTTGTCACCGCCCTCAATCTGCGTGTTCAGTTGCCCCGCCGCAATCTGGAAGTGCTGTTTGGGCCAGGAGAGCGTACTCAGCCCATATTCAGCGCGTGAAATGGTCATGGTAGGCCGACCGGGACAATGGATCTGGAATTCGCTTTCGCTCCACGCTGACGCGCTATAACAGGCCAACAGGCACAGGGCAAGACGGACTGCTTTCATCTGATTTCCTCCGCTGAATACGTCATTTCCCATTGTCAGGGGAGTTTATCACAATAAAAGCCAGGCAGAGCAGGACGGGACAGGTTGCCGCAGGGATTCAGGCGTGCCGGAGAGACAGCCGCTCACCTGCCCTGCGCACCACCAGAAAACCGAACGGGCGGGATGGCATCGGGTAAACCACGGCTCAATTAGTCTGCAGCCACTTCTGCTGCGACCAACATTAACGCCAAGTCGGCGTGTTCGCTGTCGAAGCTGCTCATCACATCGCGAATTTCAGCGGCACAGGCAATGACCTGCTGCCTTTTTTCTGCATCCAGCGATTCGATGGCGTGGCGAATAATCATTAGGCTGGCTTCTTCTTCTTTCATCATTTATCCCTGAATTTGCTTAAGCGATGCGCAAAGATGGCAAGAATAACGTTTATTCCACCTCAAAGTCATCTTTTGCATTTCTGTTGCTTAACCTTTGAGCAAAGCACAAATCAGCCTGTGTCGCAGAACTGCTATGATCATGTTATTTGCGGCGCAACAGGATAGAATCGTTCACCGCTTTCATGGACTTGGGCAGGGACAGGATATGTTGCGATCGGTAGTTTTCATTTTTATGGCACTGCTTGCGGGCTGCTCATCGTCGCCGAAAGGCGTGGAATGCCCGGGCGAGGTCAGCACCCTTTACGGTCAGTCGCTGGGCCAGACCCAGGGGACGATTTTCGATCTGGTCACCTCATTTAGCGTCAGTCGGGACGGCGCAAGCGTGCAGAGCGGTCCGCTGCAGTCGCAGGATCGCTTCCAGTACATTCCTTCCGCCGTCACGCGTGAGGGTTATTATGCGCAACGCCTGTCGGACAAGCAGTTCCGGCTCATCAATCCCTATCAGGATACCCTGATCACCTGGACCTGCCCGTAGAGGGGTGAATCCGGGCGCAGAATGGTATAGTGTCAGGAAACGTCAAGAGACAGGTCATCCTTCACATGGAAAAGCGTCTGGATAACAACGGCTATATCGATTTTCCCTTCCCGGCGACCCGCAATGAAGACGGTACGGTCAATCCCTGCGGCATCGACTTAACGCTGGAAACAGAGCGCCTTGAAGAGGTTGCAGTGCTGCGCCACTCAGCAAACCTGCAGCGTCTGGTGGAAGAGGTGAATCTTCAGGACGGGCTGTTCATGACGCTGGCCTGCGACTGGCAACAGCAGGAAAACGCGGTGTGCGGGTTTATTGATATCGCCTTTCGTCCCGAGTTGCCTGGCCATTCACGTGCTGAGACGCTGCAGCTGGAAACCGCGTTTTACACCTATCTCAAAGAGCAGGCGCAACAGCATGGGCTGGCAGCGGATGCGCTGGTTAACTATGCCCGTGCTGTACTCGACTGGGGCTGGTCGCCGCTGCAGCAACGTCAGCGCCGCTATGAAAAAATCACAATTCAGTACTACTGCCCTCAGTCGGAGGATGCGGAATGGTGCTTCGACCATATTCGCCACTTTCTGGTGAGCTGGTACCCTCAGTACATCGCCGCTCCGGGCAATGCCGTTTTGTGAAACAGCTGGTAATGATTTTTCCCTGCACACATTAGCCACTGGCGAGTTGCCGCGTTTCCCCGCTTCACGCCCCTGCCTGCGCGCCTCTCAGGCCAGCGATATGACGCGGTGGCAGATATTTTCCCCTGACCTTTGCCTCCTGCACAGAAGATTAATGCGCCCTGGGGCAGCACGACGGCTAAGCTTTGCTACGCTTTAGGTGACTGTGATAACCAAGGAGATGAAGCATGTCAGGAAAAATTGAAGATGCAGTGAAAGAAGTCGCCGGTGCCGCAGAGCAACAATGGGGTGAAGTTACCGACTCCCCGCGTCACCGTGCCCGTGGTGCAGCACGCCGCTACACCAATCAGGCATCCTACGCCGCACGTGATGCCGCTGATTGCATCAAGGATCAGGTGCAGTCTAACCCGTTCGCGGGTCTGGCCGTAGCCGCTGGCGTTGGCGTGGTACTTGGCTTCCTGCTGGGCCGCAAATAAGTCTTAAAACGGGAGCGTTGGCTCCCGTTTTACCCTCATACCAGATCGCGCAGATGATCGTCTTTGTTTAACGTCATCAGTGCCGGTATTGTTACCAACGCCGTTGCCATCATGTACCACGCCGGAATATCCAGATTGCCCGTCTGCTTGACCAGCCCTGTAATAATCAACCCCGCACAGCCCGAGAAAACGGCATTCGATAGCGAATACGCCAGTCCCAGTCCGGTGTAGCGAACCCGTGTGGGAAACATTTCGGCCAGCATCGCCGGCCCCGGTCCTGCCAGTAAGCCCACCACGCCGCCTGCAATAAACACCACCAGCGCTTTGCTGGGTAACGCCACCGTTTCCGCCTGCAGCACCTTCAGCAGCGGCATCGCCAGTAACAGCAACAGTACGCTGGCCACCACCATCACCCGGCGTCGCCCTATCCTGTCACTGAGTATCCCCGCCGGAATAATGGTCAAGGCAAACCCCAGATTGGAAATCACGGCGATCGCCAGCGCCTGGTGCAGTCCGGTGTGCAGGGCGGACTGAAGGTAGGCTGGCATAATGACCAGACAAGTGTAACCCGCCGCTGACCACAGCATCACGCGCGCCACGGCCAGCAGAATGGTTTTCAACGTCTGGAGCGGTGCGGCTTTGCCCCCCTTCTGCTGCTGTTGCTGACGGACAAAGCCGGGCGTTTCGTCCATTGCCAGCCGCAGCCAGAGCGCCACCATGCCCAGCGGTAATGCCAGGATAAACGGAATGCGCCAGCCCCAGGCCAGCATGGCTTGTGGGCTGAGCATAAACGACAACAGCGCCACCAGCCCGACGCCAGCCAGCAGGCCCAGCGCCACCGTGAGCGACTGCCACGCACCATACAGGCCGCGCTTGCCTCGCGGCGCAAATTCCGTCATCAGGGAGACCGCACCGCCGTATTCTCCTCCGGCAAACAACCCCTGCAGGATACGCAGCCCGGTCAGGATTAACGGTGCTGCGATGCCCACTGAGGCATAGGTCGGCACCAGGCCAATCGCCGTGGTCGCCAGCGTCATGAACACCAGCACCATAATCAGCGTCGGTTTGCGGCCGATGCGATCGCCGATACGGCCAAACACCAGCGCACCCAGTGGCCGAAAGAAAAATGCGACGGCAAAGGAGGCCCAGGTGAGAATCAGCCCACTCAAGGCCGACTCGCCCTGTAACTGGAAAAAGTTCTGCGCAATCAGCGTGGCGAGAAAACCATAGATGGCGAACTCATACCACTCAATAAAGTTGCCAACCGAACCCGCAACCAGCGCACGTTTATGTTGCTTTACCTGGGGTGAATAGGTTTCCATTTGACTATCCTCAACTTGCAGCCTGCAAAAGCAGTACGGCGATAAGAGAGATAGTATAGAATTCCAGCAGATAAGGTTATGTATCCCAGACGAGAATAATGACATCACAGCATAATGCCCTTTTCAGTCATCTGAGCAGCGTGCTCAGCGCCGAGAGCAAAACCCCGCTCTATAAACGTTTCGTGCAGGTGATTAAAGACGCCGTGCGCGACGGCGTGCTGCGTCACGAAGAGGTGTTGCCCAGCGAGCGCGAATTTTCTCACTCTCTGGGGATTTCCCGCATCACGGTGCGTAAAGCGATGGATGCGCTCTCTCAGGAAGGGATTGTTCATCGCTCGCGTGGCTATGGCACGCAGATTTGTCGCGCACTGGAATACTCACTGAAAGAGCCGCAGGGATTTTCACAGCAGGTCGTATTACGGGGTAAAAAGCCCGATACGGAATGGCTGCAAAAACATCGTATCCGTTGCGAAGATGACATTGCGCAGAAGCTGCAGCTGCCCCCGGACAGTGAGGTCTATTTGCTGAAGCGCCTGCGTTATGTCGATCAACAGGCCGTGTCCGTGGAAACGTCCTGGGTGCCGTGCGATTTGATCAACGATGCCAGCGACATCGGTATTTCGCTGTACGACTATTTTCGCCGCCACCAGATCCAGCCGGTGAAAACGCAAAGTCGCGTCAGTGCGCAAATGCCAGATGCCGAATTACAGCGCCTCATTGCCCTGCCCGAGCGGATTCCCGTACTGGTGATTAAGCAGTTGGCGCTGGATGCGAGCGATCGTCCTCTGGAATACAGCATCAGCTACTGTCGCAGTGATTTGTACGTGTTTATTGCCGAGTAAGGCACTGCTGCCAGTGGCGAATCAGCGCTGCACGGTCGGGGGCGGTATCGCCTCCACGCTGCGCAACCACGAATGATGCGACGGCATTCCCCAGCGCCACTGCGTTATCAAGTGGCCAGCCAGATGCGAGCGCAGCCAGTAATCCTCCCGTGTGGCTGTCACCGGCCCCAATCGTATCGACCACCGCCGTCTTGAATGCTGCGATCCAGCCGTACTGTCCGTGATGGCTGAAGCCTGCGCCTTCGCTATCCAGCCTGACCACCAGCGGGCTGGCAAAATGTTTTGCCCACTGGGTAATCAGCGCCTGCGCGTTAAAAGACCCGTCCTGCTGCAAACGCTGGTGCCAGACGTGTTCGGCTTCCTGGCGATTAAGCGTAATCAACGGCTGCAGCGCCATCACGCGCTGCCAGTGATCCGGCGCGATCGCAGGCAGACGCGGCCCAAAATCGATCGCCAGCCGCGGCCTGTTTGCCAGCCCTTCCAGCCAGGACAGCAGTGTTTCCGCATTCTTGCCGATGAGCTGATAACCCGACAGATACAGCCAGCCTTCTGCGTGAAGCGGAACAGAGGCCAGCATCGCCTCATCCCACTGGTTCTCCACCCCGGCCACCGACAGGAACGTGCGTTCTCCGTCGGGTTCAACCAGCGCCAGGCACCAGCCATTGTCGCCCTTGTGGGTTTCCGTGACGCTGGTCAGTCCACAGGCCGCAAGCTTTTGCCGGAGTAGCTCAGCCCAGACGCCCTGGCCGAGCGGTAACGCAGAAACGGCATCCATACCTAAGCGGTGCAGCGCCAGCGCCACGTTCAACGCACAGCCTCCCACGCTGATACTTTGCTGCTGCAGCGCGCTGTCGCCGCCGCGCTGGGGAAGCTGCTCGGCGCGGGCGATGACATCCACGACGGCGGCGCCCAGTACGACGATCGGGGCCCGGTTGCCTAATGTTGCCACGCTCTGGGAATCAACCATGCGCCGCCTCCCGCTTGAGGCGAAAAGCGGTAAACGCCCGGCCGTAGCTTTCAAAGTCCAGTTTATTTACGCTATCCAGCTGCTGTCGGAGCGCAGGGTCAATGGCATCAATACCGTTAAGCGCACCACAAATGGCAACCGCCATCGCACCAATGGTGTCCGTGTCGCCGCCCAGATTGGCGCAAAGAATGGCGCAGCGGTTGGGATCGGTTCCTGCCAGTTCAACCATCGCGATGGCGGCGGGCACGGACTCGATGGTGCTGGTGCCTGTTCCCACCAGGGCATAGATGTTCTCCATAGTGGATTCAACACCGCGCCCCTGTTCAACCACCGAAAACGCCAGCTCAAGGCGCGCAGACATGGCCGCACTAAAGGTGGTTATCTGCCGCTCCTGCGCCGCACGCGCGACGGCAGGCAGCGCGTCACGAATCTGTCTCCAGCCTGCGCCCTCTATCGCCCGGGAAACGGCCCAGGCAATCACGGTTGCCCCGGCAATCGCGACGTCGGCCTTGTGGGTGGGGCTGGAAGCCAGCGCAACCGCATCAATAAAACTGTGCAAATCTCGCGCGGGTAACAGGCAGCCCAGCGGGGCAATACGCATCGCCGCCCCATTTGTCAGGCCGTTGTTTTCCAGCGCGCTGATCGGCTGGCCGGCCTGTAATGCGCGCAGCGCGATTTTTGATGTGGGCCCCAGAACATTTTTATTAAACGCGTCAAACCCTTCTGCCCAGCGCAGGATGTTAAGACCAATGGTTTCAGCGACGATCTCTCCGTCATGACGGATGATGGCATCGGCCAGCGCCAGCGCCATCGATGTATCGTCAGTGAACTCGGCGCGGCCGAAATAGCAGGCGGCGTTATTCTCTGCCGGGCCGGGCAGGAAACGATCAATCCAGCCAAAATGTGCTTTTACGCGGCTTCGCGGCCAGAGTTCTGACGGCATGCCCATGGCATCGCCAAGCGCCTGACCATAAAACGCGCCGGTGATCCTTTGTTGTACGGTAATCATCTTCTCTTCCTTATTTTTGGCTTTCCGTCGCGGCGGCAGGCTCAACCACGTTAAGCTCATCGCTGCGTTTTTTCGTATCGCGGAACAGCAGAATAAACGCCACGGTAATCAATATGATCATCACGCTGCCAAACAGCCACATTCCCGCCCAGTTGAACGTCAGGCCGTTGCGCGGTTGACCATAGGCAAACATCTCCTGCATCAGATAGCCCCCCAGGCGATAACCTAACAGGCTGCCGATTCCCTGACAGGCCAGGGTAATTAATCCCTGCGCCGCATTGCGCATGCTCACAGGGGATTTTTTATCGACGTAGATGTAGGCAGTAATAAAGTAAAAGTCATAGCTGACGCCGTGCAGCAGAATGCCCATAAATAACAGGCCATAGGTGAGCAGGTTCTGATCGCTGCCAAAAACAAAAAACAGATAACGCAGCGCGGCCGTCACCAGGCCGAGCAGCAAGACCTTGCCGATACCAAAACGTTTGATAAAGAACGGCAGCGCCAGTAAAAACAGAATTTCGGACATCTGCCCTAACGTCATCCAGCCCGTGGCGTGCGCCAGGCCCACTTCGGTCAGGAAGCCCTCGGCAAAGATGTAATAGAACGCCAGCGGCATACTGAACAGGAAGGAACAGACAAAAAAGACCAGGAAGCTGCGATCTTTTAACAGATGCAGGGCATCCAGGCCCAGCGCGGTTCGCACACTAAAGGCGCCGGTACTTTTAGGCTCCGTGGCGGGCAGCATAAAGGCGAATATACCCAGCAGCAGCGAGCTGGCGGCGGTAATCAGCAGCGGCACATTGCTGGCGGAGATATCGCCAAAGCCCAGTAACGACGGCAGAAAACCGCAGACGATACCGGATGCGATCCAGCCGAGCGTACCCAGCACGCGGATACGCGGATAATCACGCTCCACGTCTGCTACATGCGAAAACGCAATGCTGTTGGTGAGGGCAATCGTGGGCATATAGGTCAGCGCATACAGCAGCAACAGGGGAAAGAAACCGCTGAAGTGCGTTTGCTGCGCCGCGAAGTACATCAGCCCGGCGCCCAGGATCATCAGCACACCCAGCACTTTCTGGGCCTGAAAAAAGCGGTCTGCCAGCGATCCCACCAGAATGGGCGACAGAATGGCGGCGATGGAGGTACAGGCATAGCACCACGCAATCTCGACGGGCGTGAAACCATTTTTGCTAAGGAAGGCCCAGAGCGGGACAAACCACGCGCCCCAGATAAACCATTCCACAAACATCATCAATGACAGGCTGGCCGTTTTCATTTTCATTATGGTGTGTTCCCCGGTGTTGGTAAGGCCAATCTAACACCACAAACATAACCTTTATAATACCTTTGGGTGGAATTTTGAGCTACCTCCCATTCTCGGTGAGAACGGTTTTATGCGCGCCACTGGAAACGGTGGCGTCTTCTGTCTGGTCTCACCCAACCGCCGGATGCGAGACGTTGAGCACTTAATGCTCTGGAAAGGCAGCGCGTCTTTGCAGGCGGTTCGGGCTTACAAACACGCCACCGGCCGTAGGCTTTGGGCTTTGGGCTTTGGGCTTTGGGCTTCGGGCTTTGGGCTTCGGGCTTCGGGCTTCGGGCTTCGGGCCGCAGGCAACCACAATGCGGCCCGCACGGCATCCTCTAACAACGTATGCGGTTCCTGGCCGAGAAAACTCACCCGTTGAGTATTTTCCATTCGGACAGGCCGCTGCCACAAATAACGCATCTCAAGCATTTCATGTAGCGTGGTATGAAATGGAGCCCGCGCAGAAACACGCCACCAGGCTGTAAGGCGGCGGAATTCGCTCGCCTTCAGGCTCATTCTCCAGGCGCGTCTCTGAACAATGCAGCCGCGCTGCTCATTTCTGGACATCCTTCTTTTCGCTTTGCTGACATACAGATTCTTGTGCATTTATTACACTGCGCGCTGAGAATGAACGTTCATTACAGGGTACTTCATGAAAACTTTACAGCGCAGTATGATCGCCGGGCTGGTCGTGATGATCGCGGGCTGCGATCAAAACAGTCCTCCCGCCGATGCCAACATGACCACCGAAGTCGGGGTAAAAACGTTGCAAAGCGCATCGGTGACACTGGACAGCCAGCTTGCCGGGCGCGTCACCGGCAGTATGACGTCTGATGTCAGGCCGCAGGTGGATGGGATCATTCAGAAACGTCTGTTCACCGAAGGCGATGAGGTGAAAGCCGGACAGGTGCTGTATCAGATCGATCCGGCCAGCTATCAGGCCAGCTACGATCAGGCCGTCGCACAACTTAAGAATGCGCAGGCTCTGGTGAAGAGCAGCAAACTGAAAGCCGAACGCTATGCCGCACTGGTGAAAGATAACGGCGTTTCACGTCAGGATGCGGATGATGCGCAGGCAACGTATCAACAGAACGTTGCTTCCGTGGATCAGTACCGTGCTGCCGTCGAAAGTGCGCGCATCAACCTGAATTACACCCAAATCAAAGCGCCGATTAGCGGTCGCATTGGGATTTCATCGGTTACGCCTGGCGCGCTGGTGACCGCCAGCCAGACCACCGCGCTGGCGACGATTCGCGCACTAGATCCTATCTATGTCGATCTCACGCAATCCAGCGTGCAATTGCTCAAACTGAGACGCCAACAGGCGTCACTGCAGCAGAACAAAGATGGCGTGCCCGTGACGGTGAAACTGGAAGATGGTACGACCTACGATCATCCCGGCAAGCTGGAACTGACCGAGGTGTCGGTGGATGAGGCGACGGGCACTGTGACGCTGCGTGCGATTTTCCCCAATCCCCAACATGAACTGTTGCCGGGTATGTACGTGCGCGCCAGCGTCACCAACGGCGTGAAAAGCGATGCCATTTTGGCGCCTCAGCAAGGCATCACCCGTGATGCGAAAGGCAATGCTACCGCGCTGGTGGTCGATAAAGAGAACAAAGTCGAAAGTCGCGACGTAGTGACCGACCGCGTAATGGGCAATAACTGGCTGATTACTTCCGGCCTCAACCAGGGTGACAAGCTGATTGTTGAAGGCACCGCAAAAGTTCAGGCGGGCATGCAGGTGAAAGCGGTAGACGTCTCTTCGGGCGATAACGCTCCGACCAGCGAGGGTCACTGATATGTTGGCGCAGTTCTTTATCCGTCGGCCGGTCTTTGCCTGGGTGATCGCCCTTTGCATCATGCTGTTCGGTATCCTGAGTATTCGCAGCCTGCCCGTGGCGCAGTATCCCGATGTGGCACCGCCACAAATCAGTATTCAGGCCACCTATACGGGCGCATCGGCGGAAACGCTGGAAAGCAGCGTGACCCAGGTTATTGAGCAACAGCTCACCGGACTGGATGGACTGCTCTATTTCAGTTCGACCAGTACCGCATCCACCGGCCAGGTGAAAATCAATGTCACGTTTAAACAGGGCACCGATCCCGATATTGCTCAGGTCCAGGTGCAGAATAAGGTGCAGCAGGCCGAGAGCCGCTTGCCGAGCGCCGTGACCTCACAGGGCGTGACCGTGCAGAAAGCCCAGAGCGACTTTCTGCTGATTTTGGCGGTGTACGATAAAAGCAACAAAAGCAGCGCTTCCGATGTCGCCGACTATATGGTCAGCAACATGGAAGACACGCTGGCGCGCGTGACAGGCGTCGGTAACGTACAGGTTTTTGGCGCCGAGTACGCGATGCGTATCTGGCTCGATCCCAGCAAGCTGGCGTCGTATTCGCTGATGCCTTCTGATGTCACCACCGCTCTCGAGAGTCAAAATACCCAGGTGTCTTCCGGGCAGCTGGGCGCGCAACCGTCCAGCAACACGCAACAACTGGTGGCGACGGTACGTTCGCGTTCACGCCTGCAAACCCCTGAGCAGTTCCGCAACATTGTGCTGAAAAGCCAGGCCGATGGTTCTGTGGTCCGTCTGAGCGATGTCGCACGCGTAGAAATGGGCGATGAAGACTACAGTGCCAATGTCATGGCGAACGGCCATCCGGCATCCGGTATGGCTATCCAACTGGCATCTGGCGCTAATGCACTCTCCACCGCCGAAAAGGTGAAATCCACCATTGACGAATTCCGGAGCAGCATGCCGGCGGGCTATGAAATAGCCTATCCGCTCGACAGCACTGACTTCGTTAAAATCTCGATTGAAGAAGTGGTGAAAACGCTGGTCGAAGCGGTCATTTTAGTGGTGATTGTGATGTTTGTGTTCCTGCAAAACATCCGCACCACGCTGATTCCCACGATTGCAGTTCCGGTCGTTCTCCTGGGCACCTTTGGTGTGCTGTCTTTCTTTGGTTATTCGATTAACACGCTTACCATGTTCGGCATGGTGCTCGCCATTGGCTTGCTCGTCGATGATGCCATCGTCGTGGTTGAAAACGTCGAACGCGTGATGCGCGAAGAGGGATTACCCCCGCGAGAAGCAACCGAGAAATCGATGAGGGAGATTACTGGTGCGTTGGTTGGCATCGCGCTGGTGCTCTCTGCCGTGTTCCTGCCGATGACCTTCTTTAGCGGTTCAACAGGCGTGATTTACCGTCAGTTCTCTATCACCATCGTCTCTTCCATGGTGCTGTCGGTGATTGTGGCGCTGACGCTGACGCCCGCCCTCTGTGCCACCTTGCTTAAACCGCACAATCACGACAGCGGTCGCAACGGTTTCTTTGGCTGGTTTAACCAGCGCTATGAAAACGTGCAGGCACGCTATCAACGTGGCGTCGGGAAGGTCATGCACCGTTCCGTGCGCTATCTGCTGCTGTACGGCGTGCTGTTGATCGGCTGTGCCGTACTCTATATGCGCCTGCCAACCGGCTTTCTGCCGACCGAAGATCAGGGTTACATCATGGTGCAGTATCAGTTGGCACCGGGCGCGACGGAAAATCGCACCCGTGAAGTCCGTCGTCAGGTCCAGCAGTATTTCGCCACCCAAGAGAAAGATAACGTTAACGTTAGCATGCTGGTAGACGGCTTCAGTTTTGCCGGTAACGGACAGAATGCGGGGGTCGGCTTTATCTCGCTTAAAAACTGGCGTGACCGTAAAGGCAGTGAGAACAGTGCTGATGCGATTGCAGGCCGCGCCATGGCGGCGCTGTCGCGGATTCGTGATGCCCAGATCTTTGTGCTGTCGCCGCCCGCCGTCTCCGGGCTGGGTCAATCCAACGGCTTCACGTTTGAGCTGCAAGCGCGTGGTGCTACCGCACGCGATCAACTGCTGAAAATGCGCGATCAGCTGATTGCAAAAGCGAATCAGGATAAGGATCTCAGCGCTGTACGTGCCAACTCGCTGCCGGACCTGCCGCAGCTGGATGTCAGTATCGATGATGCGAAAGCACAGTCACTGGGCCTGACCATCAGCGACATCAATAATACGCTCAGCGCAGCCATTGGCGGCAGTTATGTCAATGACTTCTCCGACCGCGGCCGCGTGAAGAAAGTCTATATGCAGGGCGATCAATCGTTCCGCAGCAAGCCAGAGGATATTGATCAATGGTATGTCCGCGGAACAGACAGCAGCAATAACACCACCATGGTGCCCTTCTCGTCCTTTGCCTCGTCGAAATGGTCCTATGGTCCGGATGTGCTTTCACGTTACAACGGCCTGGCATCCTATGAAATTCAGGGATCGGCCGCCGAAGGGAAAAGCTCCGGGGATGCCATCACCGCAATGGAAAAACTTGCGGCGACCTTGCCTGCGGGCACCACCTTCGCCTGGAGTGGGCTCTCTTATCAGGAAAAACTTTCCGGTAATCAGGCGCTGTCGCTGTATGGCATTTCACTGGTTGTGGTGTTCCTGTGCCTGGCCGCCCTGTATGAGAGCTGGGCAGTGCCGCTTTCGGTGATGTTGGTGGTGCCGTTGGGCGTCATCGGCTCACTACTGGCGATTACGCTGCGTGGCCTGGAAAATGACGTTTACTTTCAGGTTGCGCTGCTCACGATCATCGGACTTTCCTCGAAGAATGCCATTCTGATTGTGGAGTTCGCTGAAGAGCACTACCGCAAGGGCGAGAGCCTGATAAACGCGGCGGTTCATGCGGCGACGATGCGCTTGCGTCCCATCATCATGACCTCACTGGCCTTTACCGCAGGCGTACTGCCGCTGGCGATCTCCACGGGCGCGGGGGCCAACAGCCGTATCGCCATCGGTACCGGTATTATTGGCGGCACCTTAACCGCCACCCTGCTGGCTATTTTCTTTGTACCGCTGTTTTTTGTGCTGGTCCGCCGGGTCTTTCCGGCACAGCCGCATGACACGGTCCGGTCAACCGACTCAGCAGCGAAGGTGAAGGAATAATGACCATGACTGCAAAACTTTTCACCGTGTTTTTACCCTGCTTCCTTGCGGGCTGCGTGTCGCTGGATCCGCATTATGATCGTCCTGTGGATGCCGTGAAGGCGACAAACCCGACCGGGGAAGCCTACCCTAACCTGCAAGGGACTGCCGTCAATTATCGCGCTATCCGTTGGCAGGATTATGTGCTGAACAGCCAACTCAATCAGGTTGTCGGCATGGCGTTGGACAGTAGCCGCGACTTACGTGAAGCGGTGGCGAGTGTAAAATCCGCGCATGCGCAATACGCTGAGCAACGTGCCGATCTCTTCCCGTCATTGAGCGCCGGCGTCAGCGGGACGCGCTCACGTGCCCTGACGGGCGAAGGCAATCAAACGGCGCTGGGCAATTCTTACTCTGCCGAAGGCAGTGTCAGCGCATTTGAACTGGATTTATTTGGTAAGAATCAAAGCCTGTCGCGCCAGCAGTATGAAACCTACCTTGGTACGCTGGAGGGCGCGCGGAGTACGCGCCTGACGGTGCTGTATAACACCATTGATTACTGGCTTCAGTTGGCGGCGGATCGCAGCAATCTGGCCATTGCGAAAGAGACAGCTGAGAGTGCGCGGCAGTCACTGGACGTGACGCGCAAGCGCATGCAAAACGGTGTGGATTCGATGGTTGATGTGGCGTCTGCGGAAACCACCTATCAGTCTGCGCAGGCGGATGTGGCCAGCTATACTACCAGCGTGGCGCAGGATAAGAATGCGCTGGATCTGGTTGTTGGAAAACCTGTACCCGATACGTTGTTGCCGCAAAATCTTGAATCGATTGGCCATGCGTTGCGCGATGTGCCCGCAGGGATATCGTCGGATGTCCTCAATAATCGTCCAGATGTCTTGCAGGCTGAGCACAACCTGAAGGCGGCGAATGCCAACATCGGGGCAGCGCGGGCCAATTTCTTCCCCAGCATTTCACTGACCGCCAGCGGTGGCGTTGGCAGTGCCGATCTCGCCTCGCTGTTCAAAAACGGCGTGGGAATTTGGTCGTTTTCCCCCAGTATCTCGCTGCCTGTCTTCAAGGGCGGCTACAACGTGGCCTACCTGAATTACACCAAAGCGCAGAAGGAGTACTACGTGGCGGCGTACGAAAAGTCGGTGCAGACCGCTTTCCGCGAAGTCGCGGATGCCCTGGCGCGGCGCGGCACCATCAACGATCAATTGACCAGCCAGCGTAACAATGTGGCAGCCTCACAGATTTACGCGCATCTGGCCGATCTGCGTTATCAAAGCGGCGTGGATACCTGGCTGAATGCGTTAACCGCCCAGCGAACGCTCTACTCCGCCAGAACCCGTCTGGTCAGCGTGGAACAGGCGTACTACCAAAACCTAAATACATTCTACAAGGTGATGGGAGGCGGCTCGGCGCGACAGGCGTCTGAACAAACGGTAGATGTGCGTTGAACGCCCAAATGCGCAGGGATGCGCACCCGACAAACTGCGCGCAATAACATCGCGCGCTGCCCTCAATAGTGGAACAGGGCAAATCCCGATACACGGACATCAGGCCATTCTGTGTCAGAATGTGTGACGGCGATTCCCTCGCCCCGGAGCCTCGCGTACCATGCCAGAATAAGTCAATAAAAAGGGCCGCATATCGGCCTGTATTCAGGAGAGTTTTTTGAGCAAGCCTGATAATGAAACGTTTTTTAAGCAGCGGCAGCAACTGATCATTTCAGCCGCGAAGAACTGCTTCAGCCGTTCCGGTTTTCACGGTGCAAGTATGGCCGATATCAGTCGTGAGTCCGGTTTAGGTGCAGGTCAGCTTTATCGCTACTTTAACAGTAAAGAAGTGATTGTCAGTGAAACCATAAAAAGTATCGCAGAAAACTGGCGGACGTTTTTGCTGCATAGTTTGGCGCACGAAACGCACACCGCCAATATTATTGATACCGACTCGCCCTTTTGGCAGAAATGGTCTCCTGAGGACCGGTGTTTATTACTGGAAATGTATTCCGAAGCCTCACGACATGAATCAGTGCGCTCAATGCTGGCCCGCGAGGAAGCCTTATTGGTCGCAGATCTGGACAGGCTATTCAGGCAGAAAATGCCGACAGAAAGTCCACTCCAGCGCAGCAACCGTATCCAGTTTTTGCTGATGCTGGTGGATGGCGTCGCCTGTCGTGCATATGGAGATAAAAATGTGGATCAGCAGGAACTGAGCCGGATCAATGCTGTACTCGACCGTCACCTGTTTTGATGCGTTACTCAGCATCCGGTTGGTGGATGTCATGGCTAACCGCCTCAAAGAACGGCATAAAGCTGTCTTCTGTCTCGCGGCGTTTCATAAAACGGCGAATGATCATGCCGTCTATTGCCAGGGAAACCACATGCAATCGTGCATGGATGATGTTCGCCTCCAGTGCCGGATTGAGCGCCTGTTGCTCAGTAATAAAATTCTCTTTTAAAACCTGCCAGGCATCGTGAAGAATCTGACCAATACGCGCATTACGCGTGGATTCGGATGATATCTCGATGAGCAACACAATGCTTTGTTCGACTTCTGGTGACGCCAAATCTCCCGGCAGATGCGTCACTCTCCCCGCGTTCGCCATTTTCTCGAAGTCGGCTTTCAGTAACACGATCATACGCTGCACCACTTTCGTGACCAGTGCTTCAACGATCGCTTCCTTATTTTTATAATATTTATAAATCAGCCCGATGCTGACATTTGCCTGACTGGCGATACTCTGAATGGAGGTTTGATAAAACCCTTTTTGTCGCATGCAGTATTCGGCTGCATCAAGAATTTCTTCGCTGCGATTCATCAGGATACTCACAAGATAAAAGAAATGACTTTAGTGTCTGTCATTACCAATAGCTATGGCAAGGGGGTAAGGCATTTCACGTCCTGTCGTATTCGGCGTGATGAAACAACCCCTTTCCTGCGTCCGTTTGCCTGACGGTTGTCTTCCATCAGGCGAACGGGCGTTGCTCAACGAACTGCGCGTGGCTTTTCCATACGAAATCCCATGCCGATGAGTCGGCCAAAAATAAAGCGTAAAAAGGGATATTTACGGATGATGCCGGGCATTTTGCTTTTGCCTTCCCCACCCGGTTTCTTTTTACTGCTCATTTTTATTTGCAGGAACTGCGTCGCAACGGTGGGAAACTGACGGCGCTGCTGTACTTTTTTCAGATCCCTGAACGTGACCTTCCTCTTTAACAAAGGCCGGGTAAGCAGATTCGCCGTGGCCACCGCATCCTGGATGGCAAGATTAACCCCCACTCCGCCAATGGGTGACATCGCATGAGCCGCATCACCGATGCAGAGCACGCCCGGTTTTGCCCACTGATTCAACCTGTCGATACGGATTGACAGCAGTTTGAAACTCTCCCAGCTGTCAATTTCCGCCAGCCGTTCGACGCTAAAAGGGGAGACGGTGGCAATGTTGTGTTTCATCGCGTCAAGCCCACGGGCCTGGATCGCCTCAAACTGCCCTTTTTCAATCGTCAGTCCACACTGCCAGTAATCGCCCCTGTCGATCACGATAACGTTATTTCGCGGGCCGGTGTGGCCCATCCCTGACTGCGGATCCTCTGGCTGTTTGTTCAGGCGAAACCACAAAACGTCGCGTGGTGAGCCAAAATGCTGGCTCACCAGTCCGGCCTGTGCGCGAACGGCAGAGTTGCGCCCGTCTGCCCCCACCACCAGGCGGGAACGTATCTCAACGGGCTGACCCGACTGTAAGGCCAGAACACCCCGAACCTCACCCTCTTCGATGATCAACTGGCTTAACGAGGTGGATTTTAGCAGGGTGAAGCCGGGAAACTGCGCGCTCTGTTGCGCCAGAAAATTCAGGAAATCCCACTGCGGCATGAAGGCGATAAAACGACACTGCAGCGGCAGGCGCGAGAAATCGGCCATCGTGACCTCCTCGCCCCCCATTTCCGCCTGCAGCTTTTCCGCACGCTGATGAGGAAGTTTCAGCAAATCGTCCAGCAGGCCCAACTGATGCATGACCTCCAGCGTAGAAGGATGGATCGTGTCACCACGGAAATCGCGGAGAAAATCGGCATGCTTTTCCAGCACGACTACCTGTAAACCGGCGCGGGCCAGTAGATAGCCCAGCATCAAACCGGCTGGGCCGCCGCCGACGATACAGCAGTCAGAGATAACGTATTCAGTGGATGGCATAGCTTACCCCTCATAATATGCGTGGTAAGTGTATGCCACTGCGGATGATTTAAGTACCGAGGAACGACAGGGATAAGCGTTGTTGTCCCGGCCAGACCAGGTGCACCAGTACAACAGCGTAGTCATCTGGCGTTCTCTTCTTTTATCTCTACCAGCACC
Source organism: Pantoea sp. B623 (assembly GCF_024814475.1). Taxonomy (NCBI): domain Bacteria; kingdom Pseudomonadati; phylum Pseudomonadota; class Gammaproteobacteria; order Enterobacterales; family Erwiniaceae; genus Pantoea; species Pantoea sp. B623. Next base: position 658,315 of record NZ_JANUXM010000004.1, read on the forward strand.
AGCGGACATTTTCTGACCTGGCAGGCGTGATGATAGGCCATAGAGCATACTGAGCAATAATCGGCAGAATCTGACTGATACTCGTACTCCTGAAAATAGCGAAAGCCGCCGCTGTCAGCATCGGCGCGCGCGCTGTAGAAAGCATGGTCAGCAAGCTGCTCGTCCAGCTGCATGAACGTAAGTGCGGAGGGGTTGTGATAACCCACTTTAATGCGATATGTGGTCATAGTGACGAGTATTGCTATGCAAAGCAGCATTAGCCAGACATTTTGGGTGTTGACTGTGATAGTTAAAAATTATCAAAAACGATGCTGACCTTAGTAAACCTCAGCGTCACTAAACCTTTCCTGCGCAAATCGGCATCGGTCTTTTTTTAAGCATGAGACACCTCTTTTGCCCGCTTGTCTGCACATATTCATGCGCCTGGCGGGCATTAAATCCTGTTCAGCCACCCTTTCTCTGAGTGCGTAATCGCCGACATAAAAAAGCCAGGACGCTATATTTATACTATTTAACATCACTGTGATGATTCCCTGTGAAAACGTCGCTGGAAGACAAACAAATAAAATTGTCAAAACACTTAAACAACTATCATTTAACTGTAAAGGTACACTTTAGGATAAATATAACAAATCAACTTTAGGTACTCTACATGTTGCACAATAAGGCACCGGAAACTCTACGCAAGGTAAAAAACAGCAGACTCAATTTAACAAAGAATTTTAATAATTTAATGAACATACCGAACAGAGCGTTTAGTTTTGCACAACGATAAACCTTAAATTTTTAATAAATGACGCAGAATTTATCATTTTGTGCTGTTTTTTTATTGATCCTTTTCCCTTGAGGACGGGAATAATCCTGGGCGACCGTAAATATTCTTAATATGGAAACTGTACAAGATAATCATTTAATCATCGTAATTTTAACATTCTCAGGAAGATTACCGCTTAATGAAGCATCACAATTGTGCGTAACCGACATCAGAATTTTCTTGGTTAAAGAAGCCGATCTTTCTTTTAACCCGTTGAAGGAAAAGGAAACCCACTGTTATGATAGGTCAACTTTCTTAACAAGCGGTAGAAATCGGCTGATGAGAAGGATAACCAAAGAGGATGTTCGCTGCTCAAGTTGTAAATATTGTTGCCAACTGACGAGCAATACTCAGGAAGAGATATTACGATGCCCAATTCAAAAGATTGCCGTATGGCCAGGCAACAATCATTTTTTGATAAAAGGCGTTTTGTCGTTGGTCGCCGGACGATACGAAAGCCTGTTCTGCAGAGGATGCATATTTGTTGACTTTTCGATTCATAACCTCCGTTATTTTACCAGCAAAAACTGGATGGATTATCTGCGAGGGACCGGCCTTGCCATTATTATCATCAGCGATCGCCGAATGGAATCTCTGGCGTCATTTTGGCGGAGACAGGAACCCACGATAAATACTGTGATTTATGCGGACGGTAAAATTGAGGATATTAAAAAAGCGGTTAATGCCTGTTATTACGGATTAAAAGGAGGTGAAAGGAAACGCGTCAACGCCTTGACGCTGGAAGAAGTTAAATTTTTGGACCTTGCCAATTATGGCCATTCGCTGGGTGAAATTTCCAGCGAGATGAAACTTGGCCTTAAGAAGGTTTACATCATTAAAGACGCTGTCAGAAGGAAAACTGGAATCAATCTTAATCAGTTACTTTCCAGTTAATTGATCATAAAGGAAGATAAAATGACTTATCACACCAATAAATTTAGCTTGTCTCTGATTGTGAGTGCCTTTCTGCTGTCAGGATATGCACAAGCAGATTCTGCTAATACCATTAATTTTCAGGGCGAAGTCTCTGATGAAACCTGTTCAGTTGCCATTAACGGCAATGAGAGTTCACCCGTTGTACTGCTTCCTACCGTAAGTAAAGCGGATTTAGATACCAGTGGTATGACGGCAGGTAAAACTGACTTTACCGTCGGTCTGACAGGCTGCAGCGGTTCAGCGACCACCACCCAAATCTCAACGGTATTCGTGGGCAATAACGTGAGCGCAGCAGGTAACCTGACGAACACCGGGTCGGCTGAAAATGTTGAGATTCAGATGCTGGATACGGCGGGTACGGTAATCAACCTGACGGGGGGCTTTACCGGTAGCGGCGACTTAAGTTTATCCGCGAATGAGACTGAAAAGTCAGCGACCTATGGCGCGCAATACTTTTCAACCGGGGTGGCAACATCCGGTACGGTCGCTGCCTCCATTCAGTATGCCATAACTTACCGTTAGTTCTGTTCGGGTGCGCCACGGTTATTATGGGGCGCACGTTTTTTTTGAGGAATCAAATATGGAAAACCGCTGGCTGGTGTTTGCGCTAAAATTATTTTTCATTACTTTCCTGTTCTTACTTGCAGTAAATAACGCCAGAGCGAACGTGACTATTCTTGGTAGCCGTGTCATTTACCCTGCCAATGCCAAAACCGTTGATGTGCAGTTAAAAAACAACGGTGATATCCCCTATGTTATTCAGGCCTGGTTTGATAACGGCGATGCCAATTCTCAACCTGAGCAAAGCAGTCAAACGCCCTTTATTGTGACACCACCCGTTTTTCGTATACAGCCCAAGACTGGCCAAATTGCACGAATTATATTCAACGGTAGCCTGCCTCTCCCTCAGGATCGGGAGTCTGTCTTTTGGTTTAACACATTGCAGATCCCCCCTGCGAATCTGAAAAATGAAAATAATCAAAATGCCATGATGGTCATGTTACGAAACCGCCTTAAAATCTTTTACCGTCCTGTTTCAGTGGGAAACCCGAATAACATATTAAAGAATATCTCGCTTAAAATCGTTCACGATAATCATAAAGGGCTGGGCATTGAAATCAATAACCCTCAACCCTGGCATGCTTCATTACTCGACATTTCATTTAAGGTGGCAAATCAAGACCTGCATTCCGATGCTGATATGATTCCGCCTTTTAGCAAAAAAACTTTTTGGTTCAGTGCGGATAAAAAACGTTTACAGGGCGTAAACATTGTCTCCGTTGCTGCAGTTAACGATCAGGGAGCCAGAATAAGTGAAAACTATAAGGTTGAAATTAATTAACTCAAGATTAATTGCATTCACCATTTCGATTTCCTTTTCTCAGCATGCTTACTGCGAAGATTATTATTTTGACTCAAGCCTGTTTAAAGGCTCGGCATTTGGACAGAACATTGAACAATTTAACCAGAACGCCACGCCTGCTGGCAATTATCTGGTCGATATTTATCTCAATAATAAACGGGTTACATCCGGTGTCAAAATCGCGTTTATCCAGTCTGACCTCCAACAGGATGCGGAACCTTGCCTTCCGTCAAAGGTTGTTGCCTTGCTGCAGCTAAAAGTGCCACCCACGCCTGAACCTGAAGAGCAGTGTCATCCACTGGGTTACTGGTCATCAGACGGTCATTGGCAATTTGACCCTGCGTCACTGCAATTACAGCTCACGATCCCAAACTCAAGCCTCGATAAGAAGCCGAGAGGTTACATCCCTACATCTGAATGGGAAGAAGGTATTAGTGCAGTATTTTTACGGCACAACACCAATTACACCTGGACCGAAAACCGTACGTCTGATTATCGCTATCAATATTTATGGAGTGGGATCACCGCGGGTACCAATCTGATGAAGTGGCAGTTCCGTCATCAGGGTAATGCGCGCTATCTCAATGACAGTGCAGGCGGCAGTCGATACCGTTACAACACCGTGAAAAGCTGGGTACAACGCCCGCTGGAACAGATTAACAGCATACTGTCTTTAGGTGACAATGCCACCGACAGTTCCCTGTTTGGCAGCCTGGCTTTTAACGGGATTAAATTGTCTACCGACCCACGGATGTGGCCACAAGGCAGGCGGGGTTATGCCCCTGAAGTCAGGGGCGTGGCAACCTCCAGCGCGCGGGTTGTCATTAAACAACTGGATAAAGTGATCTATGAAACCACAGTGCCACCAGGCCCTTTTGTCATTGATGACTTGTACAACACGCGCAATCAGGGTGACCTCGCTGTTGAGGTCATTGAAGCTAACGGTAAGCGTTCGACCTTTACCGTTCCTTATGCTTCCGTTCCAGACTCTGTGCGCCCGGGCAACTGGCAGTACTCGCTGGCGCTGGGACGGGTTCGCCAATATTACCGTGTCAATAACACCTTTTTTGAGGGCATTCTGCAACGGGGCATCAGTAATCGCCTGACGGCGACGGCGGGTACCAGGCAGGCAAACGATTATCAGGCGTGGCTGTTAGGTGGCGTGCTGGCAACAGAGGTCGGCGCACTGGGAATGAACAGCACCTTTTCACATGCGCGGGTTGAACAGAACAAAACAGCGTCAGGCTGGCGTGCGGAGATCAACTACAGCAAGACGTTTGACACCGGCACCAACCTGGTTCTGGCTGCCTACCGGTATTCAACGAGTGGGTTCCGTGATTTGCAGGATGTTCTGGGCGTGAGACGTCAGCAAGACGCAGGCATTCAGTATTATTCTGATTCATTAAATCAGCGTAACCGTTTGACTGCCACACTGAGTCAGTCCATGGACAGATTCGGTTTGATCAGTTTGAGTGCCAGTACTGCTGATTATTACAATAACCAGTCGCGCATCACGCAATTGCAACTTGGCTATAGCAACACCTGGAAAACTATCAGCTACGGTATCAACATAGGTCGTCAGCGTACGGTCTGGTATAACAACCGATATGATTCAGGTTTTTCCCTAGAGCAGGATGACAGCCGCCAGCAAAAATACACCGAAAATACCTTTTCACTCAACGTATCCATTCCGCTTGACTGGGGTAAAAGCCTCTCGTCAGTCGCTTATAACGTTAACCAGTCCAGTCAAAATCGCAACACATCCTTGTCGCTGTCGGGAACGGCAGGCGATAACCGTGACTTATCTTATTCACTCTACTCTGGCCTCGATCAGAACCGGGATGGGCAGCGCAATCGTGCCCTGAGTTTCGGTGGCAATCTGCAACAAAATACCCGACTGGGCGCGGTACGCGCCAGTTATGGGCAGGCCGAGAGTTATCGCCAGGTCGGATTAGGCTCGTCAGGCACCCTGGTTGTGCATCGCGGTGGGGTGACGGTGGGCCCCTATACCAGTGATACGTTTGCGTTAATAAAAGCCGAGGGCGCGCAAGGCGCGACAGTGCGTAATGGTCAGGGTGCTGTTGTGGATGCGTTCGGCTATGCCATTTTACCTTCTCTGACCTCCTATCGCGAAAACACCGTCAGTCTGGACACACTCAACATGCAGGCTGACGCGGAACTGAGCGGTGGAAGTCAACGCGTGGTGCCTTATGCCGGTGCGGTGGTGCAGGTGCATTTCGCCACGCTCAAAGGCAAAGCGGTCCTCATCAATCTGAAGACAGCCAACGGTGAGATGCCGCCCATGGGCGCTGAGGTCCGTGACGCAGAGAATACGGTAATCGGCGTGGTTGGCCAGGGGGGGCAGCTATACGCGCGCGTGCCTCATGACTCGGGGGTGCTGCGCGTAAGCTGGAATAACAACGGGCCGCAGCGCTGCCGGGTTAATTATCAGATTACCGGCCAGTTTGACAGCCAAATCATCCACCTCGACAGCCTGTGTAGCAAGGAGTGATGCAGTGTCTTTACATCGATCTTTTTTCTTCATCGCAATGCTGTGCGCAACGCCGCTGCCGCTGCTGGCAAACTGCAGCAAGGTAACGAGCGCATCTTCACTTTCAACGGAGGCGAAGGAGGCAGGTTACACGGCAAGTTCGTGGTCAGGTGCCTGCGATACCTGCTCAGGCAATGTGGGCCTGCCGTCGATCATCAGCATCAACACGGGCAATACATTTCAACCCTCAGGTACGCTGCTGGCGAGTTCAGTGGGTAATTTTCTGACAGCATCCACTAACAAAGCCTACACGCCGAATCAGATTCTTTATCGGTGCGCGCAGGCCGATGCCGATAAGCTGTATGAAATGTACGCCACTAACGGTGATTCACCTTTTGCCGGGAAAAACAGCACCAGCGAAGTCGACGGTGCTTATTATGACTATGTGAAAAATGTTGCCGTTCGCCTGACTAATCTTGCCACAGGAGAATATTACAGCCGTTACTGGAAGAGCCGTAAACTTACCGCTGATGACTGGTATTCCGATGGACAGTATATTTATATCCCCGCCAGCGCTTTCAGTAATGTGCTTTATGAGATGTTTAAAATTGACTCTACCAGCTATTACGTAAACAGCGCTAATCGTTACGTCGATGGCCATGCACAACCACGGGGATATATCGCTTTTAAAGGACCAGGGTTAGATACAAATAACCTTGATGAAGGCAAAGACAGTAGCACTGTCTGGAATGGATTTCATCACAACTGGCCTGGCGGCTGGAGTACCTGGAGCTACGTCACCTATGTCCGCGGTGCAATCTGTGAAGTGAAAGATTACCCTTCCGTCGTATTGCTTCCTACCGTCAGCACCGCCACGCTGGCCGCAGGCGGTAGCAGCCAGGCGCCCTTTTCTGTCGCGCTTCAGTGCGAATCGGGCGCGATTTCCAGCATCAATGCGTCAACCAGCAGCGCAGCGAATGTCGCCATGGGCTTTCTGGTCAATCAACCCAATGCCGTGGCAAAGGCGAACAGCCTTGGCCTGGCGACCAGCGGCGGCGGCTTAACCTGGCTACTGGACACCCGGTATGGCAATAGCGACGTTGCGTCAGGTGTGGGAATTAAAATCTATAACAGCAATGGAACAGCCATGAATTTATTACCGGATTTTACCAGCACCGGCTCAGGAAACAGTCGTGGATGGTATGCCTATAAAGACTTAACCTCACTGGTTTCCTCAAGTCATGGTGAAACCTATCAAGGAGACTTCACCGCCTCGCTTGAAGCCATTCCCGGACAGATCACTACTGCAGGAACCGTCAATGCTCAGTTACAGGTCGTTGTTAGTTTTCAGTAGATTCATGCTGCTGTCGATGTTTATGCTACCAGGCGTCAATCTGGCCGCCGTGAATATCGATAAAACACGGATTGTTTTTAACGCTGGGGACACTGCACAATCCGTCAACCTGATAAACAAGGCAGAAAGCCCTGCCATTGTGCAAATCTGGACGGATGAAGGTGATATCCATCTGTCGCCCGATAAAAGTAAAACACCTGTGATGGTCGTACCACCGGTATTGAAAATGATGCCGGGCGAGATGCGTTCGTTGCGGCTAATGCTGACATCCCGAACGGGCCTGAATACCGATAAAGAGAACCTGTACTGGCTGAATATTTATCAGATCCCGGCGTTGACCAGGACGTCAGGCAACGCTGCCCGAAAAGTCGTATTACCCTTGCGTCTACGTCTCAAGGTGTTTGTCCGCCCCGCAGGACTTAGCGCCCCTCAGACGAAAGACGCACAAAAATTACGCTTTATTCAGCATGATCGGGCGCTGAGAATCATGAATCCCGCGCCATGGTTTACCAGCATGAATGCTGAGGTAGCCAACGAAGTGCTGAAAGACATTATGATTGCCCCCTTTTCATCAATTACGATACCGGTAAAGGCCGGGCTTCACGCTGGTGATAATATTCACTATGAAGTCATTGATGATCAGGGGAATGCGTCCCGCTATCAGTCCAGTATTGAACCTCAGACTGCGTCAGGTTAAGCAGTAAAACAAAGACAATATTGTCCGGGCGTACGTTCAGCGCCCGGACAATATTAACGTAACAATGCGGTGTCCTGACAGACCAGATTGCGCTCTACGGCGTTGCAGACCTCAACACTGCTTATCCCTTTTACCCCATCAGACTCATCTGCCGGGGACAACACCTGATGAATCGCGCTGTCCTGAACAGGCGCAGCACCATCAATCGCATTCTGATCGCTGAACAATGCCACAGTCGGCGTCTGCACTGCTACGGCAAGATGCAAGGGACCCGTATCGCCCACCACCAGGGTTTTAAAGCCGCTGATCTTTTCCGCCAGTTGAATGAGGTTTGTGGTACCTGCCACGTTTTTTACCCGTTCACTGGGCATCTTCATGCCTTCAATGATGCGTTGATTCAGGGCCTTTTCACCCGGCGCCCCCACGAGTTCAATGGTCAGATCGGCATGACGGGAAAGTAACATGTCGATGAGTTGTGAATAAAAGCGGTCAGGCCAGCATCGTTCTAAACTCGATGCGCCAGCATGGATACCCACAACCGGTGAGCTATGACTCTGACGTTTGTAAGGCGCCGGAATAAACATGTCTTCTGACGGCATTGTAATACCGACAGAACTTAACATATCTTTTTTCTGGCGAATAAGATGAATATTGCCTTGCTTCCGGTTGTCATAAAACGCGGACAGGCAGCTTTCCAGAATAAAGTTGTCTTGCCCCTGGTAATCCGCATAATAGACATCTTTTAATATGTAGTCAGACCCTGCCAACGAGGCGGCAACAATGTCATAGGGTGCGCGCGAGTGCAGGATAAAGGTTGCCTCAACCTGCTCTTTGCGTAACGCTTTGACCAGTTTCATCATGCCGCCGACTTTACCGTCCCAGTATAAAATGTTGTCAATCAGCGGGCTTTTTTCTACCAGCGCAAGATTACGTGGCTGGATTACCATAACGATTTTGGCATCAGGCCAGCGATTTTTTATTGCGCCAATCGCGGGCGTATTAAACATAAAATCGCCAAGGGCCGTGTTCGAGATAATTGCGATGCTTTTGAGGTTATGTTGCTCAGAAAAACGGGCAATTTTTTTGACGCGATAACCCGTCAATTTCCATAATGACAGGAATAATCTGGCGGCTTTTTGTTTTGCGATTTTACTCATACGTAGTCCTGACTGACGCCTTATAATCCTTACTGTGTACCACTGGAAATCCTGTTCCGCGTGGTGTTAAGTGGACTGGCGTACACTTCCTGGTCACGCAGACTGGCGGAAAACTGCGGGAGCAGTATATAGCATAAAAGCCTAAGGGCGAAGTCAGCGCCCGCCGCTGACCGCGGTTTATAGCGACGTTACAGGTTACAGTTCGTCACCCGGCCAGATGGCTTCCGGTGCCACACGAGGACGGCCGCGCTGTTATAAACCACGAAAAATGCGTGACAAAAACGGTTTTCGCTAACCTTTGCAGGTTTACGCCCACAGCCAGGTTGTCCGCACCCGGTCAGAAGCATTGGCGAACGAAGGTCAGGTAAAGACTGGAAGCATCACGAGAGAATGGCGGTGCGTCCCGGTGTGATACGCCTGTTTCCTGCCAGTACCGGACGGCGTAATCTGCGCTTTGCAGGGGCATGCAGGAAATAAAAAAGCCAGCATAAATTGAGATCTATGCTGGCTGGATCAGGCAAGGCTGGTATTACATATTCGCGATAATCGCGTCACCAAACTCTGAACATTTCAGCAGTTTAGCGCCATCCATCAGACGTTCGAAGTCATAGGTCACGGTCTTGGCAGCGATTGCGCCTTCCATGCCTTTAACAATCAGGTCTGCGGCTTCGAACCATTCCATATGACGCAGCATTACACACTCAATAAAACTATAACCACTTGATTTCCATATTATAAATCAATAACTCAGCCGCCAGATTTGAAGTTTCATGAATTCAGTAACTATCTGATTCAACTACGCATATTTTGAGTTTTGATAACTTAGTTTCATGTGTTGAATTTCTGACAATTGATATGTTACATCTCAACTTGAGAGATTATCTTTATGATTTTTCACCCTACCTGAAGGATAAATATATTTCCTATGAAATATAGATCATATTAAAGGACGAAGGTTCTCATTAAGATCCTTCAAAACCCCGGCGTTAATCAGGTGCGGTATCACGCATATTATTAGCTATTGAAGGCCACAAAATTACTTATTCCAACCTCTTTTACTTAGCGAGCTCTGCACCTCAATTACTGTAAACATAAGCTCAGGATCAATAGTGGTTTTTTTTATTTTTCCCAGTTCAAGTTCGGTTTTTTTGTTAGTAAAAAAATCATGAAAAATGGAGCTTGTTGTGATCATTACTGAAGGATTATCAAAACCGCGATCTTGGAACTGATCCGCAGTCAAATCAATGATATATTCCCCCAGTTGAACCCAAGCATGTGAATTTCCATTTGATAGACCGCATTCAACTCCTTCATGCTCATCTTCATAGTATTTTCCAGAAACGACTTGTGTAATAACATCGAACTGTTGACACAGTAAATAAGCAAGAACTCTAGAGGTGTCTCCACAGCAACCCGAAGGGAAAGAAGATACTGCAAAACTAGCATTGAAGTAGTGTACATTTTTATCAGTTTCTTCCAGAATCACACGCACGTCTTTACAAAATCGAGTAACTTCATCTATCATTATCGACATAATACCTCTATCATTATTAAAATTATTCTTGGAAAACTCTGCTTTATTACCATGTTCGATAAAAACTATAACATTATTTATAATACTCATCAAATTCATCTTTACCGTTTGATTTTTTCAAGCACTTTTAATTTCTTATATTTAAAAAAATATCAGAATATTAATCTAAATCTACCAAAAAATAGTATTGAATTAATACTTTTGTAAAAAAATTTGATATAAAACTATTTAGCAGAAAAATATCATAATTTCTCAATTTATTAGAATTAAATTCTCCCAGATATAAATTGATTAGCAAAGAGACTAAATACCTCCCTTCCCATCAGATCAATTACCTAATAAGGCTCTTAATGAAAAAACTCATAAAAAACAGTAATTTGATTGGCTGCTAAATCATTTTTAGAGTTTTTCCGATGATGACAATACATAAAAAATACAATTTTTAATTGCAGATGCGTATCGGTGCATGCCGCTAACTGGTTAATGTTGAGGCACAGGTTTTTCAGTTCATGGTCCATGATGGTGAACAAAAAAAAATACATTTCGACATCCGGCAGTTTTTGAACGCCAGATAATCAATGAGTTAAAGGGATGATGATGATGCCGATAAAATGCAAAAAACCAGCCTTTTCCCGCGCGTCCACGCCCCCGCGGTAGACATAATTGTTAGAAGTACCTTTCGAATTTTATGATCATCGTTTTAATTAGTGCAAAAAAACCGCCAATGGCGGTTTTTATCGAAAAATTCACTTTGAGAATTAACCAAATGTTCCATCTGACCATATATTATGGAGTTGATCAGCTTTTACAAAATCTACTCTGTGTACCCCAACGCCAATCAAGCTTTTTCCTGCGTTCAAGATGTTATTATCGTAATCTGGTTTAGGTAGAATACTTCCTATTTCTTTGCCTATACGTGTAAATTCGATACTTTTCCAAGACATTTGACAAGTTTGATCATAAAAGACGTTTAAATGTGCATCATCTTGTTCAATGGGAGACCATATGAATAATTGTGTTCCTAACAATTCCATTTTTTTTTCATCACTTGGCAAGTATTGACTTGACTCATTAGGATACATCAATCCAGCTTCAACTAATCTTTGCCTTAAGTGATAACCATCACCAATCTGCCAAAATGGCGAGTAATCAACAGCCCCACCTACACTTAAACTCCACGCACTTAGAAAATCGTTAGCAATATCTTGATCAAGTTCGCTAACAGTTCTAAGAGTTGACCGGCTAAATGATTTTGGCCGCAAAATCTGCCCGGACAAGATTCGAGCAAACAGATTTTGTAAATCTTCTGAAGAAGCATCTTCCGCGAACCGTGAAAAGTAGTTCATCCAATCATCTTCAGGCTCTGCGGTTTTTTCAGAAGTATATAATTCTGGATCTTCCAGTAAAAACCGCTTGGCTTTTTGCGCAACAATTAATTTATTTTTTTCCTTACGAAGATTTGTAGGTAAAAAGACATTCCCAGCGGCTTTCATCACTTCTGAATTTTCCAAGGCTTCTTTCGAGCTAGCCTCTGAAATGACTTTGGCTGCTTTGCTTCTGGCAATGGTGGTATCTCTAATTCCTTGCGCGACTTGTTGAAGCATAGCATTAGGGACATCAACAATGTTACCTACCAAGTCTCCTAGAGCCTTGAGTAAAGGCTTACGTACCGGCTCAGGTATTCCAGTAACAATATCTGCTATTGGGGAAATAAAATTAGCATCTGAATTATTCTCTGTATCGCTCATCGCCCACCCAAATGGTAAAATTAATTAACCATAACAGGGTAATTCAAAGCAGATTTAAATTAAATAATCTTGACATATCCAAATGATAATAAATGGTTTATACTGTTAGTTTAAAATATGAAGAATTATTATTCTTTTAAGGCCACCTTTTTCAATTATATATTCTTAAATCAATAAAATGAATTTTCAATTTTTCATTGTTATAACTTCACTTTGTTGAAATTTCTTTCACATGAAGTTCCGGCTGCAAAATTTTTGTCAGCTTCTTCAGCGAATTTTCCCGCCAGGCCGTCAGCTTCGCTAAGCAGCTCGGCAAGCAATATGGTGACCTCTGCTGTTGACGCGCTTCCTGTGGCAAAGGCGGTAAGGCGGCTTGTCTCACTGTCGGCAAACTGACGCTGGATGGCTTTGAGTTGTTTACGCAGCCCGACAGCAGCCCTGCCTGCAGCATCACGATCACGCTTAATTTTTGCCAGTTCTTCATTGGCTCTTTCCCGTTCCTGCTCAACTGCGCGCTGATAGCGTTGCTCACGGGCGCGCTCTTTAATCTCGAGTTGGAAGCTTGATGTAATGTCAGCTAAATCGCGCTGAAGCCATTGTTGCTGCCATTTCGCATCCGCTGTGGAATAGCCCGCGTTATAAACTTTCCACATAACTCCAGCCACCAGCACCAGTACCACTAGCCGCTTACAGCTCGACAAGACGTTAAGCACCGTCCAGAACTGCCAGCGCTTTCTTGTAACGCACACGTCGGTCTTTTAGGCCATTGTTACCGCTATTGATGATGTTGGTTACTCTGCTGACATTCCCGCTGTAATTGAGGCAACCTTTGGACGTGAAGAACCATGCAGCTGAGCGAGCAGCGTATTCGTCCTGCTCAAGCAGGGTTGGCACCAGAAGTAAGTCGAGGCCCAGCGCATCACCGCATGCGCGGTAGTTCGAGGCGAAGGTTATACCGATTAGGCCTCGGGCGCGGTAGATCCAGCCATCGTCCGGTTTTGTGTTTCCCATGCGCTGGCCATATACGATGTTGGCTATCGCACGCTGATCTGCAGAGTGCTTAATTGTGCGTCCATACTTCTCTGCCTTTTCTGCATTGAAATATTTAGGGAAAACTTTTAGTAGCCCCTCTGGTGAGTAGTTCAGATTTTCTACCAGACGCGAGAAGCCTGATGACTCATGGCCAGCCTGAGCAATAAACATCGCCTGGTCAGTGACCTTGAGAATACCGAACTCAGACATGGCTGCGCTGAGCGGCCCTATCCAGCGCGCTGCTAATTCGGCGCTGATATTTGCCGCCGTCATTAATTGGTTGCAGTTCATTGTCGATTAAATCCTGTGTTGTGAGAGGAGAATTAAGACGAGCCTGTTTTTCTGTCAGCCAGGTTTTTGATGACGCCGCCAAAATATTTGGTACCGAGATAACCAATCATCACGCTGGCAAAGTAGGTGAAGTCCTCACTGACACCAATGACCGTCAGGCCGTCTTTAACAAACCAGCCAAAGATCGAACACATTAGCGAGTCACAGAGGGTTTTCCAGCCGTTGTCGCCCTCATAGCGGCCTCTTAAACACGCCATCACGCCATCACGCCATCACGCCATCACGCCATCACGCCAGCGAGTAGTGCGGCTACAAATGAAGACGAAGCAACAGCTATCGCCATTGAGGCTAATTCTCGCCTCGCTGAACAAAGAACAAGGCAAATCCTTGCTTTGAGTGACCGAGTTGCGACCACAAAAGGGAAATCAATTAATACAATTACATGGCTTGAACGCTATTGGAAAATTCAAGATGAGAGACTTAAGGCTGGAGATATTAAGCTGAATACATATAAGCAAAAAGCTAAGCCAGTTTCATTATTGAAAGAACGCGTTGGCATGAAAATGATTTCAGCTGTCGACGTTCGGGACATAGCCCAAATTCTTGACGAGTATATTGTCGCTGGACAACCACGAATGACACAAGTGATCCGCTCAGTCTTTATTGATGTTTTCAAAGAAGCTCAACATTATGGAGAAGTGCCACCCGGACATAATCCGCCTCTTGCAACAAAACAACCTCGACGAAGAATAACCAGGCAACGACTGAGCCTAGAAGAATGGCAGAAAATCTTTGATATAGCTGACTGCAATCATCGCTATATGGGCAATGCAATGCTTCTCGTGCTAGTAACAGGCCAGCGCCTAGGGGACATTTCAAACATGAAATTCAGCGATATTTGGGATGACCAACTACATATCGTTCAGGAGAAAACAGGAAGCAAAATAGCCATTCCACTTTCGTTACGACTCAGTGATATTAATTTGGAGCCTTCGCGATGTTATTGCACGCTGCAGAGACTATGCAGTGAGTAAGTATTTAGTACATTTTTTTCGAGCCACCTCAATGGCGGAGCGGGGTTCTCAGGTCAAGTCAAATACAATAACTATGAACTTCATCAAGGCAAGAGATAAAGCTAAAATCGATTGGAGTGGTGATACACCAGCAACCTTTCATGAACAGCGTTCTTTAGCAGAACGTCTTTATAAAGAACAAGGTATAGATACAAGAAAACTACTAGGTCATAAATCCCAGATTCAGACGGATCGCTATAACGACGATAGAGGAAAAGAGTGGATAACAATTTAGAACATGGTAATTACGGTTTAAGTGAAAGCAGTATAACCTGAGCTACAACGAGTATCACTTGGAAGAAAGTAATAAAACTGAACATCAAAGCGAGTGATGCAACAAAATAAACTTTGATGTTTGATAAACATAACAAGGCTAGAAAAAAAGTAATGCCAAGTTCAATAAAACAGACAAAATAAAAAAAATAGGTTGACTTCAAATACCCATAAGCTTTGAATTTTCGGATATTATTATTATCTAAAGATGTGAGTATAACAATTAATGCAAAAACCAGAGCCATCATGGCTGTAGCGTAAGAAGCGATAGCAGAGCCTAGGCCATCTAAATGTTCGACAAAATTAACATTAGGGAAGATTGTATAGCGAAAAAAATATAGTACGAATCCAATCCCATTGGTCAGACCTAAAAAAAAGATTAATGGGGTTGTTTTAGTCATATCAATAGCCCGCTAAACAAAGATCATTATTGTTATTGAAATTATTATCCATTTGTGTGTGGACAGCTATCTGTGCTCTCGGATTGATTAAATCAGATATACATCCTGAAGTAGTGATATGCAACTCTTCAACCTGATCGCCTATTGCTCGCTTAGCGGCTAAGGTCATATCTATCAAGCCTTGCGGAAGGTTTGTCAAAGTAGGGACGATTGTATCACGAATGTTTTGTGCGCGTTTTGGTTTTATTGTTATCTCGAAGCTGTCAACATCATTTAATTCAACAGGAGTTACACCTAGAAAGTTGGTTAATTCCCTAATAGCAAAAGGTGACGTTGCTTCAAGCTTAACATTAATTTTTCCAATATGTGCGAATCCCAATGCCTGTGCAGGTGTAATTGTTTTAGAAATTATTTCAAAGCGCAGGTTGTTGTTATTATTAGAATTAAAAAAATGATGATCATAAAATGTCGCAAAGGCTCCTATTTTAGGGCCGTAAATTGTAGAGCTGAATCCGATGCAATTGGGCTTTGCGATTATATAAGAGGCAAATGCAACTTCTTCATTTGCCTGAAGAAGATTTGAGATATCCTGATAACTGTTAGTAGTTCTGTTGATGGTTTTTAAAACGTCTGTGTCATTAGTTTTGAGGAATATAAAAACATCACGTGATACGTGATGTACAGAGTAATAAGAACCATTGATTAGAGCCGATTCGACATTTGGTCCTGATAGCTGGATCAAAGAGTTCCTAATCTGTGAAAAAAGCGGACGTCCATTTTGTGGAAATAAGTCAAATTTGAAATAGTTAGTTTTCATTCCATGTCAACTTTAATGAAAGTATTTATTACATATCCTTATAAAAAACATCAGCCTTGCAAGAGTTTTGATAAATAAATTTGATAAATGTTAGATTGCTAATAATAAAAAACGGGAACCATTGGGTCCCCGTATGTGGTCAAACTCGATGATGGTTTACATATTCGCGATAATCGCGTCACCAAACTCTGAACATTTCAGCAGTTTAGCGCCATCCATCAGACGTTCGAAGTCATAGGTCACGGTCTTGGCAGCGATTGCGCCTTCCATGCCTTTAACAATCAGGTCTGCGGCTTCGAACCATTCCATATGACGCAGCATCATTTCAGCTGACAGGATGACGGAACCTGGGTTCACTTTATCCTGACCCGCATACTTCGGTGCTGTACCGTGGGTTGCTTCGAACAGGGCACATTCGTCACCGATGTTTGCGCCTGGTGCGATACCAATACCGCCAACCTGCGCCGCCAGGGCGTCGGAAATGTAGTCGCCGTTCAGGTTCATACAGGCAATAACGTCGTATTCAGCCGGACGCAGCAGGATTTGCTGCAGGAAGGCATCCGCGATCACGTCTTTCACAACGATCTCTTTGCCGGTGTTTGGATTTTTAAACTTCATCCATGGACCACCATCGATCAGCTCGCCGCCGAACTCTTCTTTCACTAACTGGTAACCCCAGTCTTTGAATGAGCCTTCGGTGAACTTCATGATGTTGCCTTTGTGAACCAGAGTCAGTGAATCACGATCGTTAGTGATGGTGTATTCCACTGCCGCACGCACCAGGCGCTTGGTCCCCTCTTCCGAACAAGGCTTAACGCCGATGCCGCAGTTCTGTGGGAAGCGAATTTTCTTCACGCCCATTTCTTCGCGCAGGAATTTGATCACTTTGTCGGCTTCTGCCGTGCCCGCTTTCCACTCGATACCGGCATAGATATCTTCTGAGTTTTCACGGAAGATCACCATATCGGTATCTTCAGGACGTTTAACCGGGCTTGGTGTGCCGGTGTAGTAACGAACCGGACGAAGACAAACGTACAGATCAAGTTCCTGACGCAGCGCAACGTTCAGAGAACGGATGCCGCCGCCGACTGGCGTGGTCAGTGGACCTTTGATCGCTACGCGGTATTCTTTGATTAAATCGAGGGTTTCTTGCGGCAGCCAGACATCCTGACCGTAAAGTTCAACCGATTTTTCGCCGGTATAAATCTCCATCCAGGAGATTTTACGCTCGCCGTTGTAGGCTTTTTTCACAGCGGCATCAACCACTTTCAGCATCACTGGTGAAACATCAACACCGATACCATCCCCTTCGATATAAGGGATAACCGGGTTGTTTGGCACAACCAGTTTGCCTTGATTCAGGGTGATTTTCTGACCTTCCGCCGGAACAACTACTTTGCTTTCCATTAACCTCTCCTTCGAGCGATTTTTTGTTAATGATTTGTAAGATGCGCGTCAATACTACTTGAATATTGACGCCACGCCAATCACCGCAATTTCGCGTTATAATGCGCTGAATGTTTCTGACTGCAAAGCTTATGCGAAAAACTAATCAGACTTCTCAACCAAATAAACGATTCAGCCGACAAACTCGCCCCGTACAACGTAAAGCGGTAGCGCCGCCTGCCGTCAGGCGAGTGCTCCTGTTCAATAAACCCTTTGATGTGTTACCGCAGTTTACGGACGAAGCCGGCCGCCGGACGCTTAAAGATTTTATTGATGTGAGCGAGGTTTATGCCGCGGGTCGTCTTGACCGCGACAGTGAAGGACTGATGGTGCTGACCAACGATGGAGCCTTGCAGGCCGCGCTCACCCAGCCCGGCAAGCGTACCGGCAAGATTTATTATGTTCAGGTTGAAGGCGCGCCAGAAGAGCGCGATCTGCAGCCCCTACGGGATGGGGTTAATCTGAAAGACGGCCTTACTCTGCCAGCCGGTATCGAAAAAGTAGCAGAACCCGAATGGTTGTGGGCACGTCAGCCGCCCATTCGTGAGCGAAAAGCGATACCCACGCAGTGGCTGAAAATCACCCTGTATGAAGGACGCAACCGCCAAGTCAGACGCATGACCGCCCATATTGGCTTCCCGACATTGCGCCTGGTGCGCTATGCGATGGGTGACTTTGAGCTGGATAATCTGGCCCCCGGCGAATGGCGGGATATCAGCACCTTAGTCTGAATGCTGTTATCATTTCCATAACTTCAAGTTAACAATTCCGGAGGATTGATGTTTAAACCGCATGTCACCGTGGCGTGCCTGGTACAGGCACAGGGAAAACTTCTGGTCGTGGAAGAACAGGTGAACGGTGTGGCAACCTGGAACCAGCCCGCCGGTCATCTTGAAGCCGACGAAACGCTTCATGAAGCCGCGCAGCGTGAACTGATTGAAGAGACAGGAATTGACGCCGCGGTGCAGTATTTTATTGGAATCAACCAGTGGATAGCCCCCGATAATACGCCTTTTGTGCGGTTTCTGTTTGGTCTGGATCTGGATGCGCCACTGCCCACCGCTCCACAGGACAGCGACATTGACCGCTGCTGGTGGCTGCCGCCAGAGCAGATACTGACGGCATCTAACCTGCGTTCGCCGCTGGTGGCAGAAAGCGTACGTCGATGGCAACAGGGGGTTCGCTACCCGTTAGACCTGATTAGCCCGTTCAACTGGCCGTTTCATGCAGGTGCGCACCCGACTTCAGCGTGATAGAATGCGCCGCCTGTTTTATTGTTTTGCGAGCTTGTGATGTCTGATAACTGCCAGAAAAAAGTGATCGTCGGGATGTCCGGCGGCGTCGATTCTTCCGTTTCCGCCTGGTTACTGCAACAGCAGGGCTATCAGGTTGAAGGCCTGTTCATGAAGAACTGGGAGGAAGACGATGGCGAGGAGTATTGTACCGCCGCTGACGATCTGGCGGATGCGCAAGCCGTGTGCGACAAACTGGGTATTAAACTGCACAAAGTGAATTTTGCGGCGGAATACTGGGATAACGTCTTTGAGCACTTCCTTGAAGAGTACAAGGCCGGTCGCACACCGAATCCCGATATCCTGTGTAATAAAGAAATTAAGTTCAAAGCGTTTCTGGAGTTTGCCGCTGAAGATCTGGGCGCAGACTTTATCGCAACCGGTCACTACGTCCGTCGTCAGGACAGTGACGGCCGCAGCCATCTGCTGCGCGGACGGGATGGAAACAAAGACCAGAGCTACTTCCTTTATACGCTCAGCCACGAACAAATTGCCCAGAGCCTGTTTCCGGTCGGCGAGCTGGAAAAACCCGAAGTCCGCCGCATCGCTGAAGAGCTTGAATTAATCACGGCTAAGAAAAAAGATTCCACCGGCATTTGTTTCATCGGTGAACGCAAGTTCCGTGAATTCCTGGCGCGCTACCTGCCCGCTCAGCCCGGTGAAATCGAAACCGTTGATGGCCAGGTTGTCGGTGAGCATCAGGGGCTGATGTACCATACGCTGGGCCAGCGCAAAGGGCTGGGCATCGGCGGTATGAAAGAAAGCAAAGACGATCCCTGGTATGTGGTAGATAAAGACGTGGCGCGTAACCGTTTGATCGTGGCGCAGGGTGGCGATCACCCGCGTCTGATGTCGGTCGGCCTCATCGCCCAGCAACTGCACTGGGTCGATCGTCAGCCGCTCCGCGCCCCGCTGCGCTGTACGGTGAAAACCCGCTATCGCCAGACCGATATCCCCTGCGAAATCATTCCGCAAGGCGATGACAAAATTGAAGTCCGGTTCGACGAACCGGTTGCCGCGGTCACCCCGGGGCAGTCTGCGGTGTTCTACCTTGGCGATGTTTGCCTGGGTGGCGGCATCATTGAAGAGCGTTTGCCTTGGGTTGCCGCATAATACCGGCGCTAATAACGCGTAAACAGGAGTGACCGTGGCAAAAAACTATCAGGAAATCACCCTCGCGCTGGCGGGCATTTGCCAGGCTGCCCATCTGGTGCAGCAGTTAGCCAATCAGGGTCACTGTCAGCCTGAAGCGCTGACGGTATCTCTGCGCAGCGTGCTGGATCTCAACCCCACCTCCACGCTGGCGGTATTCGGCAACAATGAAGCCAACCTGCGCCTTGGGCTTGAAACCCTGATGGCGGTGCTGAACAGCAGCAACCGTAAAGGCGCCAGCGCAGAGCTGACCCGCTATACGCTGAGTCTGATGGTGCTGGAGCGCAAACTGAATGCCAACAAGCAGGCCATGAATACGCTGGCCCAGCGCATCAGCCAGCTCGATCGCCAACTGGCGCATTACGAACTGGAATCGGACACGATTCTGAGCGCCATGGCCGGTATTTATGTGGATGTCATCAGCCCGCTCGGGCCGCGCATTCAGGTTACCGGTTCCCCGGCTGTCCTGCAGAATTCCCTGTTACAAAGTAAAGTTCGCGCCACGTTGCTGGCCGGTATTCGTGCCGCCGTACTCTGGCAGCAGGTCGGCGGAGGCCGACTGCAGCTGATGTTTTCGCGCCAGCGCCTGCTGCGCGAAGCCAAAGCCCTTTTATCCCGCCTGCCACTGGCTTACTGAGTCAGTGGGGCAAACACCGTAAATGAATCAGGAGTTGCACTGATGGAATTATCCTCTCTGACCGCCGTCTCACCTGTCGATGGTCGTTACGGCGATAAAGTCAGCCCGCTGCGCGCAATCTTCAGCGAATTTGGTTTGCTGAAGTTCCGCGTTGAGGTTGAAGTTCGCTGGTTACAAAAATTGGCTGCGACCGCAGAGATCAAGGAAGTTCCTGCATTTGATGCTGACGCAAACGCTTTCCTTGATGGGATTGTCACCAGTTTCAATGAAACGGACGCCGCGCGCATCAAAACGATTGAGCGCACCACTAACCATGACGTGAAAGCGGTTGAGTATTTCCTGAAAGAAAAAGTGGCTGACGTGCCTTCGCTGCACGCGGTGTCTGAGTTTATTCACTTCGCCTGTACCTCTGAAGACATCAATAACCTGTCTCACGCGTTAATGCTGGAAACGGCGCGTCGCGATGTCATTCTGCCTTACTGGCAGCAGCTGATTGCCGCGGTAAAGGGACTGGCGCAGGAATACCGTGACATTCCTCTGCTGTCACGCACTCACGGTCAGCCCGCAACGCCGTCCACCATGGGTAAAGAGATGGCCAACGTGGCCTACCGCATGGAACGTCAGCTACGCCAGCTGTCGCAGATTGAAGTGCTGGGCAAAATCAACGGTGCCGTGGGCAACTATAACGCGCACATTGCCGCTTACCCGGAAGCCGACTGGCACCAGTTAAGCGAAGAATTTGTGACCTCGCTGGGCATTACCTGGAATCCCTACACCACCCAGATTGAGCCACACGACTATATTGCCGAGCTGTTCGACTGCATCGCCCGCTTTAATACCATCCTGATCGATTTCGATCGCGATATCTGGGGCTATGTGGCGCTCAACCACTTCAAACAAAAAACCATCGCGGGCGAAATCGGCTCTTCCACCATGCCGCATAAAGTAAACCCGATTGACTTCGAAAACTCAGAAGGCAATCTGGGCCTGGCAAACGCGGTGATGCAGCACCTGGCCAGCAAACTGCCGGTTTCCCGCTGGCAGCGCGATCTGACCGACTCTACCGTGCTGCGTAACCTTGGCGTGGGCGTGGGTTATGCGCTGATCGCTTATCAGGCTACCCTGAAAGGCATTTCCAAGCTGGAAGTGAACCGGGATCGTCTGCTTGACGAACTGGATCATAACTGGGAAGTGCTGGCAGAGCCGATCCAGACCGTTATGCGTCGCTACGGTATTGAAAAACCTTATGAGAAGTTGAAAGAACTGACCCGTGGCAAGCGCGTTGATGCGGCCGGTATGCAGGCCTTTATCGACAGCCTGGCGCTGCCGGAAGACGAAAAAGTTCGCTTAAAACAGATGACCCCGGCAAATTATATTGGTCGCGCGATTCAGATGGTTGATGACCTGAAATAAAATCCTGCCTGCAGACCGGTTGCCGCCGGTCTGCGTTAACCTGCTGTTTAGTTCATTTCGCTTATACTTGTTTAAATTCGTTTCGATCTGATGCTAAAGGAAATCCTATGCGTGTTCTGGTTGTGGAAGATAATGCCCTGCTGCGCCACCATCTTTCAGTACAACTGCGAGAAATGGGTCATCAGGTTGATGCTGCCGAAGATGCCAAAGAAGCCGATTATTTTCTCCAGGAACATCTGCCCGACATTGCGTTGGTCGATCTGGGATTACCGGACGAAGATGGCATGTCGTTAATTCGTCGCTGGCGTAATGACGCCGTGCGTCAGCCTATTTTGGTCCTGACCGCACGCGAAGGCTGGCAGGCGAAAGTCGAAGCCCTGGAAGCCGGTGCGGATGATTATGTGACGAAGCCTTTTCATATTGAGGAAGTCGCCGCACGCCTGCAGGCATTAATGCGCCGCAACAGCGGTCATGCGTCGCAGATTATTGCTATGGCCCCCTTTCAGGTGGATTTATCCCGTCGCGAACTCACGATTCACGACCAGCCCGTTAAGCTGACCGCATTTGAATACACGATTGTGGAAACCCTTATTCGCAACGCTGGCAAAGTGGTGAGTAAAGACTCCTTAATGCTGCAGCTTTATCCCGATGCAGAGTTACGTGAAAGTCACACGATCGATGTCTTAATGGGACGTCTGCGTAAAAAGATTCTTGCGCTGCATTCTGACGAAGTCATCGCTACCGTTCGCGGCCAGGGCTACCGCTTTGATCTCTGATGATGTCCTGGTTTAAACGCTATCGCCCTATTTCGCTGCGGACGCGCTTCTTACTGGCTTCCGCCGCCATTGTATTAATTCTTTCCCTTTCTTATGGCATGGTTGCGGTCATTGGCTATGTGGTAAGTTTTGATAAAAATACCTATCGCGTGATGCGGGGAGAAAGTAATTTATTTTTCACCCTGGCACAGTGGAAAGATAATAAGCTCACCATCGCCCAGCCTGAGCGCACGATGCTCAATTTCCCAACGCTGGTATTTATTTATGATGAACACGGCAAACTGCTCTGGCAGCAGCGCGACGTGCCGGAAATTCGTGAAAAGATCCAACCTGAATGGCTGTTGAAGCCGGACTTCTATGAGATAGATACCAACAACAGCACCAGCCGGGCTGCGATGGGCGATAACCTTACCGCTCAGCAGCAGCTCCACGCCTGGGATAATGACGATGACGATCAGGATACCTTTACCCACTCGGTAGCGGTAAACCGCTATGACGCGACAACCAATCTGCCCGCGCTGACCATTGTCGTGGTCGATACGATTCCGCAGGAGCTTCAGCATTCCGATGTGGTCTGGTCATGGTTCAGCTATGTGCTGGCGGCCAACCTGATTTTAATCGTTCCCTTGCTCTGGCTGGCGGCCCACTGGAGCCTGCGTCCAATCGGGCATTTAACGCTTCAGGTGCGCGAGCTGGAAACCGGACAGCGTGAAAACCTGGATGACAATCCGCCGCAGGAGTTACGTTCGCTGGTACGTAACCTTAATCTGCTGCTGACCAACGAACGTCAGCGGTATACCCGTTACCGCACCACGCTTGCTGACCTGACCCATAGCCTGAAAACGCCGCTGGCGGTGCTGCAAACTACCCTGCGCTCTCTGCGCGGCGGTAAAGAGCTAACGGTGGAACAGGCCGAACCGATTATGCTGGAGCAGATCAGCCGCATTTCGCAGCAGGTGGGATATTACCTGCACCGCGCCAGCATGCAGGCCGATCACAATCCGCTACAGCGCGATCTGCATTCAGTGTCCGGTTTGCTGGACAGCTTGTGTTCAGCGCTGAATAAGGTTTATCAGCGTAAAGGCGTCGAAATCACGCTGGATATCTCACCGGAAACCACCTTCTTCGGCGATCAGAATGACTTTATGGAAGTGCTGGGTAACGTCCTGGATAACGCCTGCAAGTACTGTCTGGAATTTATTGAAGTCAGCGCCCATCAGACCGACCATGCCTTGCATCTTTATATTGATGATGACGGTCCGGGCATTCCTGAAAGCAAACGCGATATGATATTTGTGCGTGGGCAGCGCGCCGATACCTTACGTCCCGGTCAGGGGCTGGGGCTGGCGGTAGTTCGCGATATTCTCGAACAGTATGCCGGTAAGGTGATTGCCTCCAGTAGCCCGTTAGGCGGTGCGCGCATGGAAGTGGTGTTTGAGCGGCAGGAAATGGAACATCGCCGCGAGTAGTTCACGCCGCGGGCTGTTATACTTGCGGGTATTTACAGCCCTTAGCGGAATCTCTCTATGGATTATCAGCTCGATCTCAACTGGCCCGATTTTATTCAGCGTTACTGGCAAAAGCGCCCGGTGGTGCTGAAGCGTGGCTTCAAGAACTTTATCGATCCCATCTCGCCTGATGAACTGGCGGGATTAGCTATGGAAAATGAGGTCGACAGCCGTCTGGTCAGCCAGCAAAACGAAAAGTGGCAGGTCAGCCACGGTCCGTTTGAAAGTTATGACCACCTGGGTGAGAACAACTGGTCACTGCTGGTGCAGGCGGTGAACCACTGGCATGAGCCTTCCGCCGCGCTGATGCGCCCTTTCCGCTTTCTGCCGGACTGGCGCTTAGATGACCTGATGATCTCCTTTTCCGTACCCGGCGGAGGCGTTGGCCCGCACTTTGACCAGTATGATGTGTTTATCATTCAGGGCACCGGCCGTCGTCGCTGGCGCGTCGGAGAAAAAGTACCGCTGAAACAGCATTGTCCTCATCCTGACCTGCTTCAGGTCGAACCTTTCGATGCCATCATTGATGAAGAGATGGAGCCGGGCGATATTCTGTATATTCCACCCGGATTTCCGCACGAAGGATACTCGCTGGAAAATGCTCTGAACTACTCTGTGGGCTTCCGCGCGCCCAGCGGGCGTGAGCTGATTAGCGGCTTTGCCGATTACGCGCTGGCGAATGAGCTGGGTAGCCTGCGTTACAGCGATCCGGACGTGCCCGCGCGTGACTGCCCGTCGCTGATCCTGCCGCAGGAGGTCGAAGGCTTGCGCAAGGTGATGCTGGATGTGGTGAATCAGCCAGCGCATTTTGAACAGTGGCTGGGTGAGTTTATTTCGCAGTCCCGACATGAACTTGACGTTGCGCCGCCGGAGCCGCCTTATCAGCCCGATGAAATCTACGATGCGCTGCAGCAGGGCGATGTGCTGTCGCGCCTTGGCGGCTTACGTGTCCTGACGCTGGGCAATGCCGTCTATATCAACGGCGAACGCGTTGAATGCGCGCACCCGGCGGTCATGGCTGTGCTGGCGCACAATCATGAAATCGCGCTTGAGGATTTGGGTGATGCGCTGGACGATCCCGCGGTACTGGCGCAGATTGCCGGGCTGGTCAACGCCGGTTACTGGTACTTTAGCGCGGAATAACGCCTTGCCGTTGCCACGGTTTTAACGGCCGCGTTGCCCTGTCGGGCAACGCGGCCTTTTATATTCAGGCTTTTCTCTGCCCCGCCAGCGCCGCCAGACGGACGATAACCTCAACCGATTGCGCCATAATATTCAGCGACGCAAATTCATGTTTGCCGTGATAGTTATAGCCACCGGTAAACAGGTTTGGACAAGGTAGCCCTTTCCATGACAGCGACGAACCGTCCGTACCGCCGCGAATCGGTTTCACCACCGGCTCGATGCCGCAGTCGCGCATCGCCTGCAGGGCCAGGTCGATAATGTGCGGGAAAGGTTCGACTTTCTCACGCATGTTGCGATAGCTGTTGCTGATCTCCACGGTAACAGAGCAGTCCGGATGCAATCCCTTGTTGATCTCCTCCGCCACCTGCAGCAGCGTATTTTTCCGCTGTTCAAAGGCTGCCGTATCGAAATCACGGATGATGTAGTGCATCTCCGCATTTTCAACCGTGCCCTTCATCTGGTGAAGATGGAAGAAGCCTTCATAGCCGTCAGTGCACTCTGGTTTCTCTCCGGCAGGCAGCGCGGCGTTAAAGCGGGTGGCCAGTTCCAGCGCATTCACCATCACGTTTTTCGCGGAGCCAGGGTGAACGTTGTTACCCACCACCTTCACCAGCGCCGAAGCCGCATTGAAGTTTTCGTATTCGAATTCGCCCACATCGCTACCGTCAACGGTATAAGCCCAGTCGGCCGCAAAACCTTCAACATCGAAATGCGATGTGCCGCGGCCAATCTCTTCATCCGGGGTGAAGGCAACGCGAATCGCGCCGTGCGGAATATCGCTCTCTGCCAGCCGCGCCATCGCCGTCATGATTTCTGCTATACCGGCTTTGTCATCAGCACCCAGCAGGGTTTTTCCGTCGGTGGTAATCAGCGTGTGCCCCGTCAGCTTATGGAGCACCGGAAACATCACCGGTGACAGCACTTCATCCCCATTTCCCAGCGCAATATCTCCGCCCCGGTAGTTTTCGATGATCTGCGGATTGACATTTTTCGCAGTAAAATCCGGCGAGGTATCCATATGAGAAATAAAGCCAATAACCGGCGTTGACCAGTCAACATTTGCCGGTAACGTGCCCATCACGCAGCAGTGATCGCTGAGGCTGACATCAACAAAGCCCAACGCCAGCAGCTCTTCCTGCAGCTGGCGGGCCAGAATCCACTGCCCTTCACTGCTTGGCACCTGACGTGCCTGAGGTTTTGCCTGAGTTTCCACTGCCACATAACGCAAAAAGCGTTCGAGTAATTGCTTCATATGCCATCCTTAAAATTTGCCGCCCGTTATTATTAACAGACGAGCAAGCGGTCGCGTTGCGTCAAATCATTATCCTTCAGGTTAGTCCCTGTGCGGCAAATTAAGAATGGCGAATTGCATTAAAAAGCATGCAACTGCTGTTTTTTGCGGCGATTTTCGCACGCTTTTCACGGCCGTCGCCCGCAGCGTTAAAGCTGGGCCTGTTTTTGACCGCTGTGCGGGTCTGCGTGGGGCCGCTGGCAGCCTGCGGACAGGCGACACGCAAGGGTAACCGGGCGGAAAAAATGGTGCGGCGATCGCGCGGAAACGAAGGAGGACAGAAGGACGCTGGAAACCTGTCTGGATGAACAGCGGGCGAGTAGCCCGCGATTCATCCGGTGGCACAAGGCGTTATTTGTGTAGCGCGTGCAGCAGCTTATGCACAAAAGCAGGCACCACCTCGCTGGCCAGTCCATAGTGGCTTTCGGCAAACTCGTTACCGACCTGGCTCGGTTCAAGGTTCAGCTCTACCGTATGCGCCCCCTGCAGTTTTGCCTCATGGACGAATCCGGCGGCCGGATAAACATGGCCCGAGGTGCCAATGGCGATAAACAGATTCGCCTGCTCCAGCGCCTGGTAGATCTCTTCCATGCCGAGCGGCATTTCGCCGAACCAGACGACGTGCGGACGCAGCACCGAGGGGAACTGACAGCAGGTACAGCGATCTTCTGCCGTGACATCTTCATGCCAGTCGATAACCTGGCCGCTGTTGGCGCAGCGCACTTTTAACAGCTCGCCGTGCATGTGCAGCACGCGGCTGTTGCCCGCGCGTTCATGCAAATTATCGATATTCTGCGTGACCAACAGAAAGTTATCGCCCAATACCTGTTCCAGCTCCGCCAGGGCAAGATGTGCCGCGTTGGGCTGGATCTCCGGCTGCTGTAGCTGCTGGCGACGGGCGTTATAAAAACGCTGAACCAGCGCCGGGTCACGTCTGAAACCTTCTGGCGTCGCGACATCTTCTACCCGGTGCTCTTCCCATAATCCGTCAGCGGCACGAAAGGTGTTAATTCCCGATTCTGCGGATATCCCCGCACCCGTTAAGACAACGATTCTCGGCAACGGGTGCGCCGCCAGTTCGGCCTGACGATCGCGTTCGAAAATACGCTGGCGAAAGCGCTGATGCACTTTTCTGCGCGTTTTCTTCAGGCGGGCAAGTCGTAAACGGCGACGAGGTGTACGCATAAAGTCTCCTGGTGCGGTAGCGAAAGGCAGCTACCGCGGTTCAATATAAAGCGGGCGATGAGGCCCGGTGGTCGGTTTAAGGTTTACATCATCCTGCTGTCAGGCGCGGGTGCCTGAGCTGATTACTGGCCGCTCAGCACGCGAGCCGGATCGATACGACTGGCGCGCCGCGCCGGATACCAACTTGCCAGCAGGCTTAGCACAATAGCGGTAATCAATACCGAAAACACGTCCAGCCAGTGTAATTCAGACGGCAGGAAGTCAATGAAATAGATATCGCCCGCTAATAAATGGTGACCGGTCAGGGATTCCAGCCCTTTCATCAGCGAAGTGAGGTTGAGCGCCACCAGCACCCCAACCACTACGCCGCTGACGCTGCCCAGTAAGCCCGCCAGCAGGCCATACCAGATAAAGATGGCGCGGATCAGCCCGTCTTTCGCCCCCAGCGTGCGCAGTACCGCAATATCACTGCTCTTGTCTTTCACGGCCATCACCAGCGTGGAAACGATGTTGAAACAGGCCACGCCAATAACCAGCACCATCGCCAGATACATGATGGCGCGGATCATTTGAATATCGCGGTACATATAGCCGTAGGTGCCGATCCAGCTTTTGATATAGACGTAAGCGTGCGTGACTTCTCCGGCCGCCCGCACCAGTTTGGCCGCCTGGAACGGATCGTTCATTTTCAGCGCGATACCGGTGACGTTGTCGCCCATATCCAGATATTGCTGCGCATCCGCAAGCGGCACCAGCGCCAGGCTGTGATCCAGCATGCCGCTCAACTGAAGAATGCCGCTCACCTGCAAACGAATGCGTTTAGGTTGCAGTAGCTTATTTTCGCCATCATTGTTAGGGATCATGATGGTGATCCAGTCGCCCTGCTTCACGTTCAGCGCCTGAGCAATGCCGCCGCCGAGGATGATCTGACTTTTACCCGGCGCAAAGCTTGCCCAGGCATTGTTTGTGACAAACTGCGGCAGCGCGCTTAGACGCGGTTCCTGCGCCGGATCCACGCCTTTAACCTGCAGCGCTTCCATCTTTGTGCCGCTTTCAATCAGTCCGGTAAAATTGATATAGGGAGCCGCAGCGGCGATACCCGGTACCTGCTCAATCGGTGCAATCATGGACTGCCAGTGCTGAAACGGCGGATTAACCGCTTCAATCTCCCCGTGCGGCACCACGGCAAGAATGCGCTTGTTCAGCTCACGTTCAAATCCGTTCATTGCGCTGAGGCCAATGATTAATACCGCCACGCCCAGGGCGATACCGATCGTGGAAATAACGGAGATCAGCGAAACCATTCCCCCCCGACGGCGACCGCGGCTAAAACGCAGCCCCAACAGCAGCGATAACGACGATCCCATCAGACCGCTCCCGCAAGAACGATGCGATCGCTTAACTGGCCGTCACGCATCTCCATCTGCCGCGACATGCGCTTCGCCAGATGCAGGTCGTGTGTCACCACCAGAAACGCGGTGCCCTGACGCACATTCAGTTCACCCAACAGTTCGAAAATCGCGTCGGCGTTGCGCGCATCCAGGTTACCCGTTGGCTCATCGGCCATGACCAAGCGCGGGCGGTTAACCAGCGCACGGGCGATAGCCACACGTTGACGTTCACCGCCAGAGAGTTCCGAGGGACGATGCGCCGCACGGTGTTCCAGCCCGACCGCCGCCAGCATTTCGCGCGCGCGGGTCTGCGCTTCGCCTTTAGCCACTTTGCCGATCAGTAACGGCATGGCGACATTTTCCAGCGCGGTGAAATCAGGCAGCAGATGGTGAAACTGGTAGATAAAGCCGAGCTCACGATTACGTAACTCCGCTTTAGCAGAGGATGACATCCCGTTTAGCGAACGTCCGTCAAACACCACTTCTCCCGAGGTGGGCGCATCCAGCCCGCCCAGCAGGTGCAACAGGGTACTTTTACCTGAACCCGAACTGCCAACAATCGCCATCAGTTCACCAGGTTGCACATCAAAGGTCACATTGCGCAGTACGTCGGTCTGGACGCTGCCTTCCTGATAGCGTTTGCACAGGTCACGGCACTGCAACAAAGGAGAGTTACTCATAGCGTAAAGCCTCAGCGGGTTGTACGGCGGCAGCGCGCCATGAAGGGTAAAGCGTGGAAAGCAGAGCAATAATCATTGCGCTGAAGGCGATAGTCACCACCTGCCACATATTAATATCGACGGGCAGCGCCGCGCCATCCAGGAACAGGCCGATAACCGGCATCAGGTTGTTAAGCTGGCTGGCTAACAGCACGCCCAGCAGTGCACCGAGCAGCGTGCCGATGATGCCGGCACTGGCGCCCTGTACCATAAAGACGGCGACAATCTGACGGCGGGTTAATCCCTGGGTTTGCAGAATAGCCACTTCGCCCTGCTTCTCCATGATCAACAGGCCCAGCGAGGTGATGATATTAAAGGCAGCGACGGCAATAATCAGGCTCAGCAGCAGCCCCATCATGTTCTTCTCCATGCGCACGGCCTGGAACAGGTCCCCTTTACGCTCGCGCCAGTCCTTCCATACCATCCCCGCCGGTAAGCGTTGCTGAGTGACGGTATCTACCTGCAGCGGTTTATCCAGCCACAGACGCCAGCCGGTGATATTCCCTGCCGGATAGCGCATTATCCGTGAGGCATCCTGTTGATTGACGAGGATCTGGTAGCCGTCCACCTCGCTGTTAGCCGCATAGGTTCCGGCGACGGTAAATAAGCGCTGGCTCGGTACGCGGCCCATCGGGGTGAACTGGCTCACCGACGGCACCATTAATCGCAGCGTATCTCCGCGTTTGACGCCGAGTTGCGAGGCCAGTTGTTCACCCAGGATAACGTTGTACTGTCCCGGCTGCAGCACAGTCTGCTGGGTGTTAACGAGGTAGGGCGTAAGCGGGTCTTTTTCATCCGGCTGAATGCCTAACATCACCCCAACCGAAACGCTGTGTGGGCTTTGCAGCACGACGTTCGCGGTGGTTAACGGCGCAATGCGGTTAACGCCGTTCAGCTTAAGAGCGGATGCCGGGAATTGTTGAGGATTGATGCTGCCTTTGTCGCTGGTGACCAGCGCCTGCGGCATCAGGCCC
This sequence comes from Pantoea sp. B623, assembly GCF_024814475.1. Classification (NCBI taxonomy): domain Bacteria; kingdom Pseudomonadati; phylum Pseudomonadota; class Gammaproteobacteria; order Enterobacterales; family Erwiniaceae; genus Pantoea; species Pantoea sp. B623. Next base: position 689,265 of record NZ_JANUXM010000004.1, read on the forward strand.
AGGATGTTGCCCTCAAGCTCTCGCTCGAAACCATTCATCACAGACAGCACAGTAATCATTGCCAGCACGCCAAGCGTGATACCAATGGTGGAGAGCCAGGAGACAAAGCGACCGAAACGGTCTGCGGCTCTTCCGCGCATGTAGCGCAGACCGATAAATAGCGCGACAGGTTGATACATGGAATCCAATGTGCAGTTGCTGGAAAATAAGTAGAGAGGATGATAAAGGAGCGGCCCACTTTATGAAACCACTAACCCTCTGAGTCTGCTGCAAAGTTGTATCAGAATAGGTTAGGAAAGTGTTCGATGCACAGGATTAGGCTACAAAGAGGGGGTTAATCGTACGATTATTCAGCGCGGAAGCCGATATACTCCGTATCCTAAAGTGATGACGGCAATGAACGTCGCGCTGATGTACCCGTTTGACTTTCCTGCGGACCTTGTTCGCAAAAAAGATTTACACACAGCAACCCTTCAGTCACGCCTGCCCAAAGGCGAAGCGGTAGAAAAATTTACCGCAGAGGTGATCCCCATGGCGTATTATGGAATGATTACGCCCTGGTAAAAATGGAGCAACCTCGAGATCACATGTCCGAACCGACTCGCTATACCCTGCCCGTGAAATCTGGCGATCAACGCCAGCTCGGCCAGCTGACTGGCGCTGCGCACGCGGTTGAGTGTGCCAGCATTACCGAGCGTCATGCTGGTCCGGTGTTAATGATTACACCCGATACGCAAACCGCCCTGCGACTGCTGGACGAGATTCGTCAGTTTACCGATTTGCCTGTCACGCATCTCGCAGACTGGGAGACGCTGCCTTATGACAGTTTCTCACCGCATCAGGACATTATTTCGGCCCGTCTTTCCACCCTGTATCAACTGCCTACCTTGCAGCGCGGCATGCTGATTATGCCGGTCAACACGCTGATGCAGCGCGTTTGCCCGCACAGCTTCCTGCACGGCCATGCGCTGGTGATGCAGCAGGGTCAGAAACTGTCACGCGATCGCCTGCGCGATCAGCTTGAACAGGCGGGCTACCGCCATGTGGACCAGGTGATGGAGCACGGGGAATACGCGACCCGCGGCGCTCTGCTCGACCTGTTCCCGATGGGCAGCGAGCAACCTTACCGTATTGATTTTTTTGATGACGAGATCGACAGCCTGCGCCTGTTTGACGTCGACAGCCAGCGCACGCTGGAAGCCGTTCCCGCCATCAATCTGCTGCCGGCCCACGAGTTTCCCAGCGATAAAGCCGCTATAGAGCTCTTCCGCAGCCGCTGGCGTGAAATTTTTGATGTTCGCCGTGAAGCCGAGCATGTTTATCAGCAGGTGAGCAAAGGCACCCTGCCCGCCGGTATTGAATACTGGCAACCCTTGTTCTTTGAACAGCCGTTACCCTCGCTGTTCAGCTATTTGCCTGATAATACGCTGATTGTTAACTGCGGCGATCTGGAAGGCGGCGCAGACCGATTCTGGAATGATGCCAACGCGCGCTACGAAAATCGCCGTGTTGACCCGATGCGTCCGCTGCTTGAGCCCGCCACGCTGTGGCTGAGGCCGGATGCGTTGATGAGCGAGCTGAAAGCCTGGCCGCGCATCCGTATGACCCATGACGTTTTGCCTGCCAAAGCGGCCAACACCAACCTGGGTTATGAATCTCTGCCGGACTTATCGGTTCAGGCCCAGGCGAAAGCCCCGCTGGATAACCTGCGTCAGTTTCTGGAGCAGTTCAGCGGCGGCGTCGTGTTCTCCGTGGAGAGCGAAGGCCGCCGTGAAAGCCTGCAAGAGCTGCTGGGGCGCATTAAAATTCGCCCTAAGGCCATTCATCATCTGCGCGAGGTCAGCGCCGGAGAGCATGCGCTGATGATCGGCGCCAGCGAGCGTGGCTTTGTGGATACGCAAGGCCATCGTGCGCTGATCTGTGAAAGCGATCTGCTGGGCGAGCGCATCAGCCGTCGCCGCCAGGATACGCGCCGTACCATTAATCCGGACATTCTCATCCGCAACCTGGCGGAATTGCATCCGGGGCAGCCGGTCGTGCATCTTGAACATGGTGTGGGCCGCTATATCGGCCTGACCACGCTTGAAGCCGGCGGCATCCAGGCCGAGTATCTGATGCTCTCTTATGCCAACGATGCCAAGCTGTACGTGCCGGTTTCCTCGCTTCATCTGATCAGCCGCTATGCGGGTGGCGCCGATGAAAACGCGCCGCTGCACAAGCTGGGCAGCGATGCCTGGTCACGCGCCCGTCAGAAAGCGGCCGAGAAAGTGCGCGACGTCGCCGCTGAGCTGCTGGATATCTATGCGCAGCGCGCGGCAAAAAGCGGCTATGCCTTTAAACACGACCGCGAGCAGTATCAGCTCTTCTGCGAAAGTTTCCCGTTTGAAACCACGCCCGATCAGGCTCAGGCTATCAATGCCGTGTTAAGCGATATGTGTCAGCCGCTGGCGATGGATCGTCTGGTCTGTGGCGATGTGGGCTTCGGTAAAACAGAAGTGGCGATGCGTGCCGCCTTCCTGGCGGTGGAAAACAATAAGCAGGTGGCGGTGCTGGTGCCGACCACGCTGCTGGCACAGCAGCACTATGATAACTTCCGCGATCGTTTCGCTAACTGGCCCGTGCGCATCGAAATGCTGTCCCGCTTCCGCAGCGCCAGGGAGCAAAACCAGATACTACAGGAAGCCAGCGAAGGCAAAATCGACATTCTGATTGGTACGCATAAGCTGTTGATGAGCGATATCAAATGGCACGATCTGGGCTTGCTGATTGTGGATGAAGAGCACCGGTTTGGCGTGCGTCATAAAGAGCGCATCAAAGCGATGCGTGCCGATGTCGATATTCTGACGCTGACCGCTACGCCGATCCCCCGCACCCTGAATATGGCCATGAGCGGAATGCGCGATCTGTCCATCATCGCCACGCCACCAGCGCGTCGACTCGCGGTAAAAACCTTTGTTCGGGAATTTGACGATCTGGTGATCCGCGAAGCGATTCTGCGCGAAATCCTGCGTGGGGGTCAGGTTTATTACCTGTACAACGATGTTGAGAACATTGAGAAAGCCGCTCAGCGCCTGACGGAACTGGTGCCAGAGGCGCGCGTCGCCATCGGCCACGGGCAAATGCGCGAGCGCGACCTTGAGCGGGTGATGAATGACTTCCATCATCAGCGTTTCAACGTTCTGGTCTGCACCACCATTATTGAAACCGGCATTGATATCCCAACGGCCAATACCATTATTATTGAGCGCGCCGACCACTTCGGGCTGGCGCAGCTGCACCAGCTGCGCGGACGCGTAGGCCGATCGCACCACCAGGCTTATGCCTGGCTGCTGACGCCACACCCGAAAGCCATGACGACCGACGCGCAAAAACGCCTGGAAGCGATCGCCTCGCTGGAAGATCTGGGCGCAGGCTTTGCCCTGGCGACGCACGATCTGGAGATTCGTGGCGCGGGCGAACTGCTGGGTGAAGAACAAAGTGGTCAGATGGAAACGCTGGGCTTTTCACTCTACATGGAACTGCTGGAAAATGCGGTCGATGCCCTGAAAGCCGGTCGGGAACCTTCCCTCGAAGATCTCACCAGCAATCAAACTGAAGTCGAGTTACGTATGCCCGCCCTGCTGCCTGAGGCGTTTATTCCGGACGTGAATACGCGCCTGTCGCTGTATAAACGCATCGCCAGTGCCGAAGCAGAAGACGAGTTGCAGGAGCTGAAGGTGGAAATGATCGACCGCTTCGGTCTGCTACCCGATCCGGCCCGTAACCTGCTGGACATTGCCCTGTTGAGGATGAAGGCCAGAGCACTTGGCGTGCGTAAAATCGAAGCCAGCGATAAAGGTGGCTATTTTGATTTCGCGCCGCAAAACAGTGTGGATCCTGCCTGGCTAATCGGCCTGCTGCAAAAAGATGCGAAGCAGTGGAAGCTTGAAGGCCCGACGCGCCTGCGCTTTACCCGTGAACTGGCGGAAAGGAAGGTGCGTATGGAATGGGTGCAGTCGTTTATGGCACAGCTCATGGAAAACCGGGTCGCCTCTTAACCCGCTCACCACCAGCATCAAGCGAAGCCGCCCCGCTCAGGGCGGCTTTTTTTATGCCTGCCTTCCGACGGCCTCGTGAGCAAACAGGCTTATCCGGAACGGCGTGCCCTGTACTTATCTGGGCAGCGGCGGAGCAAACTGCAACGCACCTGCAATTCGGTTCCAGGCGTTGATCGCCCCAATTGCCGAGGTCAGGAAAATCATCTCCTGCGACGTAAACAGGGTACTGACCTCATCATATAGCCCATCCGGAATCGGCTGCTGTGCCATCAGCGTAAGCGCCTCCGTCCATGCCAGAGCGGCCGCTTCACGCCCGGAATAAATGCCCGCGTCGCGCCAGGTCGCGACTAAATCGATTTTCGCTGAAGCCAGCCCGGCTTTACGCGCCACATTAAGATGAAACTGAAGGCAAAATGCACAGCCATTCAACTGCGATGCCCGGAGTTTGATCAGTTCGGTCAATGTTTTATCCAGGCCTGCGTGGTCAACCGCCTTGCCCAGCATGCCCAGCGCTGCAACGACCTCGGGCGCTGCCTGTTCAAATGTGGACCAGTCGCTTCGGTGGTGAGAATACGATGCCATAATCAATCCTGCCTGTTAATATAAGAACACGAACAACAATATAAGAGTTCTTACATTATGCGCAAGTCAGGATCGCACAATCTGTCGCTGCCCGGCCCTGGAGAAGGCATGCGCGGCACAAAAGGCCACATTGGCTATCTGCTTCGTCAGGCGCATGCCGTTCATAAGATGCGGATGGAACATGCCCTGAAAGCCACGGGCCTGACTCTGCCCCAGTTTTCCGTGCTGACGATGCTGGCAGCCTACCCTGGTGCATCGGGTGCCGAACTGGCCCGGCTCTCCTTGCTGACGCCACAAACCATGAGCGTGATTGTCAGCAACCTTGAGCGGGCAAGCCTGATCCACCGTCGCCCTCACGAGGAGCATGGTCGAATTCAGATTATTGGCCTGACGGATGAAGGACAGCAGGTTCTGACCCGGAGCAAAGCGGCCGTTAAGGCGGCCGAAGCGGGTCTGCTTGCCGATCTGTCTTCTGAGGATGAAGGCGCTGTGCGGCGATGGCTGGTGAAGGTGGCGACCTTACCGACTGACCCGGTCTGAGGGCGATGTTGTCTGGCGCGCACCGCTTTACCGCTCAGCAGAATAAGGTTTATCGCTGTGTTCGGCTCGCCCGGCGGCTTCATCGGGTCACGCAGGTTGGTAAAGCCTTCATGGTGACCCATAAAAAAAGCGCATCCGGAGATGCGCTTTCGTGTTTCATGGTGTGCTGTGTGACCGCAATGCGGCAAGCTTTGCCCTGGATCTTATGCTTTATCGCCGTTCAGGATTAACTGTCCGTTACGGTCAACCGGGATACGGGTACCGGGATCGTTTTCCATGCGGATTTTACCCTGCTGGTCGCCGATCTTATAGGTGACGTCATAACCCAGCATTTTTTCCTGCTTGTCGTACACGGTTTTACAACGCTGTTCAGAGGTGGTGTAGGTATCGCGATCCTGCATACCGCCCTGAACCTGGTTGCCCGCATAACCGCCCGCCAGCGCACCGGCTACCGTTGCGACGTCGCGTCCACGACCGCCGCCAAACTGGTGGCCGAGAACACCACCGGCTACCGCACCCAGTACTGAACCGGCGATACGGTTTTCATCCTGAACCGGACGACGGTGCGTCAGCGTCACGTTACGACACTCCTGACGCGGTTGTTTAATCGATTCTTTAATTGGGGTTGCTGACAGCACCTGTGCATATTGTGGACCGCGATCAAACACGTTAATGCTTGCTACGGCGGCTACACCCAGTGCCGCTGCCACGCCAATACCGATACCCGCTAACATTGATTTATTCACAGGAAGTTCCTCCTGAAAGTGTTACCGCGCATTCCTGCCGCTGGGAAATCCCTTACAGCTCTGGCAGAACCGACGTGCGCGACTCGCCGTTTGGTTGAGATAAGTTTTACAGATGTAAAGCTTTTGCAATATCAGACAATGGGAAGAAAAGCGTGCCTGAAGCGTTAGTGCCACGTTTTCGGAGAGTTCTGAGCGACGATGAGGGGGCCGGATACCGCGCTGACTTCACGGCATAACAGACAAGTTAGCAATGAAATCAGCGGGTTAAAACAAAATCAGATGATGCGATTAGTGAAGCTTCAGACGGGGGCGGATGACCCGGTTGAGACTGCCCACGATCATCATTAGCCCGGTCTTAACATAACCGTGCAACGCGACCTGATGCATACGATACAGTGATATATAGACAAATCGGGCAATGCGCCCTTCTATCATCATCGATCCGCGCATCAGATTGCCCATCAGGCTTCCTACGGTGCTGAAGCGTGACAGAGAAACCAGTGAACCGTGGTCTTTATAAACATAGGCTTTGAGCGGCTTGCCCTGGTATTGCAACAGGATGTTATCCAGCGCACAGGATGCCATCTGGTGTGCGGACTGCGCGCGCGGGGGCACAAATCCACCGCCGGGTAAGGCGCAGGACGCGCAATCACCGATGGCATAGATGTCGTCATCCAGCGTGGTCTGGAGTGTCTCTTTCACCACCAGTTGGTTGATGCGATTGGTTTCCAGCCCGCCGATCGCTTTCATAAAGTCAGGCGCTTTAATCCCTGCCGCCCAGACCATTAAGTCGGCTTCAATAAACTCGCCACTTTTGGTATGCAGGCCCAGCTTGTCTGCGCTGGTCACCATCGTTTGTGTCAGAACACGTACGCCAAGCTTGCTAAGCTCCTGATGGGCCGCAGAGGAGATACGTGGTGGTAGCGCAGGCAGAATACGTTCGCCCGCCTCCACCAGCGTGACGTTGAGTGCCTCGCTGCCCAGTGCTTTATACCCGTAGCTGTGTAGCTGCTTAACTGCATTGTGCAGTTCTGCCGACAGCTCAACACCCGTTGCACCGCCGCCGACGATAGCAATGTTCACCTTCTCCACCGCCCCTTCGCTGGCAGAGAATTTCAGGAACAGATTCAGCATTTCATTATGGAAACGACGCGCCTGCTGCGGATTGTCGAGGAAAATACAGTGATCTTTAACGCCTGGCGTGCCGAAATCGTTTGAGGTACTGCCCAGCGCCATGACCAGCGTGTCATAAGCCAGCTCGCGCTCGGGAACCAATACCTCCCCCTGCGAATTCACGACTTCAGCCAGTTGGATGACTTTTTTCTCACGGTTGATGTTCGTCAACGAGCCCAGCTGGAACTGAAAACCGTGGTTGCGGGCATGCGCCAGATAGCTGAGAGCGTCAATGCCTTCATCCATGGAGCCGGTGGCCACTTCATGCAGCAACGGCTTCCACAGATGGCTGTGGTTGCGGTCAACCAGGATAATCTCGGCTTTCTTCTTGCGACCCAGCTTATGGCCTAACTGCGTTGCCATCTCCAGCCCACCGGCGCCACCGCCGACGATGACAATTTTCTTAACAGATGTAGTCAACAAAAACCCCCTCAAATTGTGAACCAAAAGTTAATCAATGGTTAAATTAAACCTTAATAAACATAGGGTTGGCGACATAATTTCGCTATCTGGGGGCAGAATAGCATGGCGGGAAGCGATGGGCCTCAGAAAATTGATGTACATCAAATTTAGCAGACAGTTCCTGGCAACGCCGACAACACAATCGGGCACCGCATGGGCGCCCGGTTGCGTCAATCTGCCGTTTTAAAGGCGTTCAGTCGGTGAAGATGGGGGGAAAGATTGCGGAACTTGTGGCTTTCGCTTTCGTCCCAGACGATCGGGTAGTAGGGATCCAGCAGTGCGGCGCTGCGCTGGCTGTCGAGAATCTCATCGTGGCGGGATAAAAGGGTCAGGCAGCGGCCGCGGTTACGTTCGCGAAAATCGCTGACGCACTTGGTGGCAATGTCCAGGTACTCTTCAGGTCGATCTATCTTGCCTTCCATATTTTCGTACGGAAACAGGTTGGGATTGAAAATCGCCTGGCGGATCGCGCACAAGAAACCAATACGTTCTGACCAGTACCCGCCCAGCCCTACGCCGCAGATCAGCGGATGCGGATCGTCGCTCAGACTGAGCATTTTATCGGTTTCTTTGAGCAGAAACTGCATGTCATGTTTGGGATGGCGCGTGCTGTAGCTGATGAGCCTGACGTCAGGATCGATAAACTGCAGTTGCAGCACTTTTTCGTGGTTGCCCGGACTGGATGAATCGAAACCGTGAAGATAAATAATCATGTTTATCCTTGAAGATCATCACACCGGGCAACCCGTGATTACCACGTCGCTTTATGCGCCAGCCAGCGTTCCTGCAGCGCGCTTAACTGCTGCGCATTCTGTTTCCAGCGGCGACTGGCCTTCAGGCTGTCCCGGCTAAAGGTTCCCCGATGGTACAACTGCACCACCGGCTCTGCCTCGATCACGGTCAAATTATCGATCACGCTTACCGCGCCCTGACGGTCGTTACAGACCAGAATCATGTCGCATCCGGCAGACAGAGACTGTTGCGCACGCTCGGCATAGCTGCCCATCACCGCCGCGCCTTCCATTGAAAGATCGTCCGAGAAAATCACGCCCTTGAAACCCAGCTCCTGGCGTAACACCGTTTTCAGCCAGTAAGGCGAACCGCTGGCGGGGAGCGGATCGGCTTCCGTATAGATCACGTGTGCGGGCATAATAGCGTCGAGCGCCTGCTCGCCGATCAGCGTGCGGAATATCGCCATATCATGCTCGCGCAGTTCGGCTTCGCTGCGGCCATCACGCGGTGTCTCTTTGTGGGAATCTGCACTGACCGCGCCGTGACCGGGGAAATGCTTACCGGTGGTTTTCATTCCGGCCTCATGCATGCCGGCAATAAAACGCCGCGCCATCGCCAGGGCAATCGCAGGGTCCTCATGGAACGCGCGATCGCCAATGGCCGCACTGATATGGCCGATATCCAGCACCGGCGCAAAGCTGATATCGATATCCAGCGCGATCATTTCGGCCGCCATCTGCCAGCCAGCCTGCTGTGCCAGCTCGCCTGCCGTTGTCATATCGTTGAGCGCGGCAAAAGACTGCATAGCGGGCAAATTCGTAAAGCCATCACGAAAACGCTGTACTCGCCCGCCCTCCTGATCCACCGCCACCACCAGGCGCGTAGGCGAGGCGGCACGAATCTGACGCACCAGCTCGGCCAGTTGAGCGGGGTCATGATAGTTGCGGGCGAAAAGGATTAATCCACCCACCAGCGGATGGCGCAGTATCTCACGCTCTTCCGCATCCAGTTCGAAACCTTCGACGTCCAGCATCAAGGGGCCGGGGAAACCTGTTGTCATAGCCTGAATCCTGTTTCACGGCACAAAGCCGTTAAATCTGCTGCCAGCTCTGTTGAGCCAGCTGTTGTAAATGCGCATCGCCGCTCTGTTCGGCGCGCAGTTGATACCAACTGGCGACTAACAGATGCAGCCAGGGCTGCCAGCGCGAAACCTGGTGTTGCAATGATGTCAGCGGGATCTGCATGAGCGCGGCATAGTCACCTAGCCACTGCTCTTGCTGAGTGGGATCGGATAAACAGACGGCCGCCAGCTCAAGCGCCACGTCGCCGTCTGCGGCATATTCCCAGTCAATAAGGTGCAGCCCCTGTTCAGACTGAATCAGATTAGCGGGATGCACGTCCATATGCAGCGGCGCAAGGCGTAACGGCCGCGGCTCGCCCTGTCTGGTTAGTCGTTGCAGCTGCTGCAACCAGCGGTGCTGTCGCTGCTGGCAACGCTGCCAGTACTGCCACAGCAGGGGCAAAAGGGATAAACGGTAACCGGTGAGCGGCTGCTGGTGTAGCCGTTGCAATAGCGCAAGTACCTGAGGCCGTGCAGCACGGAATCCGGCATCGCTCATCACCTCACCGTCCTGCCAGGGCAGGATAATGCCGTGCCGGTTACCCGCCAGCGGGCGCTGCACCAGGCCGCTCAGCCGCAATTTACGCAGCACGCGCCCTTCGCGCTGGCGATTGACGAAAGGTATCGCTGACTGTGGCGCCGGGCGGAGGAGAAGCCGTTCGTTTTGTGTGACGATCTGACAGCTCTGCCCGGTTAATCCTGCCAACGGTGTTACCGTTACCCGATGCCCGCCCGTTGTTGCCTTGATCAGTTGCAGAAGCGCCGCATTAATTTTGGGCGACACCGTTTCCAGACCAGATAATTTCACCCGTCTGCACCAGCATCAGCTGCATTTGTAAGGTCGGTGATTTTACATCGCCTTTGGCCGTGCTGTAGAGCACGTACTGCGCGTTGAGATTACGCGCCAGGCCAATCGCCTTGCTGCGCGAGTTCAGGCTGTCGTCTGGCGAAAGACCAAGTGTTTGTTTCGCCTGCGCCAGCTGTTCTGACGACACCAGAGTGAACTTACCGTTGTTATTCAACGCGTTCTGAATAGCACTGGTCGCCTTTTCACCCTGCAGTGCGCCGTTAGTGCTGTTTTTAATGCGATCGACCAGCAACACGCTTCCCGGCGTCACCGTGGCGGCGCGCACCATTTGTGCGACCAAAGGTTCCACGCTGGCATCCCAGTTAATCGTCACCAGCTTAGGCGGTTGCGGAACAGGTTGAGGCTGGGGGATCGGTTGCTCTGGCTGAGGAACAGGCTGAACCGGCTCCACAGGCTGAGTCGGTTCGACCGGTGCTGGCTGCTGCTGTTTCATCACGCAGCCAGAAAGAATAAGCGCCATCATTAGCGCGCCAGTACGGTTAACACTGCGAATCACGTAACAGTCCTCAGAGATAGATATAGAGACGAACCTTGCTGGCCGTCAGATTACCCAGTTGCGACACCGCAGCGACGCTTCCGTTGGGGGGAACCGTGACAACCTGAGCCGGTTCACGCGGCGTTATTTCAAGCCCTTTGTCGTCGTACCAGTAGTAACGATAGTGCACAACCACCGGCGTTTCACGCTGATTGTAAAGTATGCTGCTGGCACGTTTCTGGCCGTCATGGTCATCCAGCGTTGGCTCGTCGGTAATAATACCCGCCGAGAGGACAGACGACTCCATGACCAGTGACTGCGATGTATTAATCATCGGTTTGTCGCTGCTGCAACCAGTAAGGCTCAGCAACGCCACGGGCAGACATATCAACCATGAACGCATAGCAAGGTTCCCTTCAGGGATCAGTGTGACAGCATCGGGCCAAGCGGCTTGCCGCCCACCAGATGCATATGGATATGATAAACTTCCTGACCGCCATGTTTATTGCAGTTAACAATCAGGCGATAGCCGTCTTCGTCAATGCCTTCTTCCCGCGCAATCTTTGCGGCGGCGGTGAACATCCGACCCAGCGCCTGCTCGTGCGCCGCCTCGACGTCATTGGCGGTTGGGATCAGGATATTGGGGATAATCAAAATATGCGTTGGCGCCTGGGGTGAAATATCGCGAAAAGCCGTTACCAGTTCGTCCTGATACACCACGTCGGCGGGGATCTCCCGACGGAGAATTTTACTGAAAATAGTTTCTTCAGCCATAAAGCAATTCCTTGAGCCTGAGGTAATACCTCAGTATGCGGGAGAAATTCGTTTTCTTTCAACCTCAGGCGACTTTTTCTTGTTATGACCGGCGGCGTTTAACGCATTTAACAGCGCCCGTATGCGAAAAACCGCCTTTCCTGTCTCTGCCCCCTTTGCACTCGTCGCCCCCTTTATGTTGCCTGCGGCCAGACCTGACACGCGCGCTCGCAGGGCTGTCCGACGGGAACTCCCGCTCCATTTGTTTCTACAGGAGACACCTGGACAAAAGTTGCAACAATTGATCAATAAACCACCAATGCTACCTGCCGAAACTATCAACAGCGTATCGGGTTAACCTGCTTTCTGTGATGCGCGACGCCTGACAGTCAAGAAAACGATTACATCAACGATTAAACAGGATGTTGAATATGAGCATTTTACAACGTGTCAAATTGTCACATCGCCTGATTTTTCTCATCGCTTTTTTCCTTCTCGCCATGGTTGTTATCGCTGTGATCTCTCTTCACTCACTTCGGTCGCTGGCTGCGTCAGAACAGCAGCTCTTCGCTTCCCGGCTGGAGCCAGTGCAGATAATGAACGTTGCCGCCCGGGAGATGGCCACGCATTTTCGCCGTTCCTATGCTTACGTCTTTCCGGTTAGCTCCGCCACGCCCGTTGAATCACGCCAAACCACCTCTAAATTTAACCAGAAGTCTCAGCAAGCTGTGCAAAATGCGATTGATTTTCTTAAGCAATCTCAGGATCCGGCGCTGGTTGCTATCACGCAGAAAGTGTTGCAGGCCTGGCCTGACTACCTGGCGTCCATGCAACGCGTCTACGCCCTTGCCAACGAAAACAATGTGGCAGGAGCGCTAAAGGAAATCGCAACGACGACAGATCGTTTACATGTCGCGGTCCGGGATCCCCTGTTAGAAGCCGTAAAGATCTACAATGCGTCCGTCAGCCAGATCATTGACGACAACGTTTCCCATATTGACCGAACCTCCTTGATGTTGATTCTGTTAATTAGCCTGACCTTTATCGCCGGCTGCGCACTGGGCACGCTGATATTTTTTTCCGTTATGAAGCAGCTGGGTGCCGAGCCTGACGTTGCCGTCAGAGTGGCGGGCCTGATCGCCGACGGTCATCTTTATGAGCACAACGCTATTAAAGCCGGGGATACCTCCAGCCTGATTTACCAGTTATCCGTGATGCGCCAGCACATCCGCGACCTGATCAGTGAGGTCCAGGAAGCGGCGGAACAGGTAGCCAAATCCTCGACGGAAATCGCCCAGGGTACCCGCGATCTGTCACAACGAACGGAATCACAGGCTTCAGCGCTGGAAGAAACCAGTGCTTCGATGGAGCAGCTGTCCTCAGCCGTACAAAGCAATGCAGACAACGCCAGGATCGCGAACGACGTGGTCAGCAACGCCTTTCAGAAGGTAGCCAGCGGCGGTCAGTCAGTGTCTGACGTTGAGCAGACGATGCGCGCCATTCAGGACAGCAGTAGCAAAATCGGCGAAATCATCAGCGTCATTGACAGCATTGCTTTTCAAACCAATATTCTGGCGCTTAACGCGGCGGTGGAAGCGGCACGTGCCGGGGATGAAGGTCGGGGGTTTGCTGTGGTCGCGGGCGAAGTCAGAAACCTGGCGCAGCGCAGCGCCGTGGCAGCCCAGGAAATTAAAACGCTGATTACAGAAAGTCATTCACGTGTCGAAACCGGCGTGACCAATGTCAGCGTGGCAGGCGAAACCATGAAGGCGGTCATTAAAGAGATTCATCGCGTCAACGACCTGGTGGCTGAAATCAGCACGGGAAGTCATGAGCAAAGCACCGGTGTGAAACAGATCGGTATTGCCGTGGCGCAAATGGATACCGACACGCAGCAGAATGCAGCGCTGGTAGAAGAAACGGCGACCGCAACGGCACAGTTGCAACGGTTATCCGATCGACTGTTGCAGACCACCTCAAAATTTTTGACTCGCGAAGCAAACTGACAGGCTAAAGCGCGATGCCCTGTCAGCCTTAACTTCGGGCAAAAAAAACAGCGTTGAGCCGAGACTCAACGCTGTTTTCGCCGTGCCAGAACGGCATCAGATCTTATGACTTGTTACGGATGTAGTCATCCATATCTGTTTTCAGGTTATCGGATTTGGTGCCGAAAATCGCCTGAACGCCTGAACCGGCCACCACGACGCCACGTGCGCCCAAGTTTTTCAGTTCAGTTTGATCCACTTTGCTTACATCGGCCACGCTGACGCGCAGACGCGTGATACAGGCATCCAGGTTAGTGATGTTTTCTTTGCCACCAAATGCAGACACCAGTTTGCCCGCCATTTCACCGCCGGTCGCGGAAGAGGACTGTTCGCTTGCGCTGTCTTCACGGCCAGGGGTTTTCAGATCCAGCTTCACGATCAGGACGCGGAAAACGGTGTAGTAAACCGCGGCGTAGATCATACCGATAATCGGGAACAACCAGATTTTGCTGCTGTTACCACTCAGGACGATAAAGTCGATCAGGCCATGGGAGAAACTGGTACCGTCACGCATGCCCAGCAGGATACAGATTGGGAAAGCCAGACCGGCCAGAATGGCATGGATGACATACAGGATTGGCGCAACAAACATGAACGAGAACTCGATCGGCTCGGTAATACCGGTCAGGAACGAGGTCAACGCCGCAGAGATCATGATACCGCCCACTTTGGCACGGTTTTCAGGTTTTGCCGAATGCCAGATGGCAATCGCCGCGGCAGGCAGGCCATACATTTTGAACAGGAAGCCGCCAGAAAGTTTACCTGCGGTTGGGTCACCCGCCATGTAGCGAGGGATATCGCCGTGGAATACCTGACCTGCGGCATTGGTGTACTCACCAATCTGCATCTGGAAAGGAACGTTCCAGATGTGGTGCAGACCAAATGGCACCAGCGCACGTTCAACGACGCCGTAGATACCAAATGCCACCACCGGGTTTTGGTAGGCCGCCCACTGAGAGAAGTCCTGAATCGCTGAACCGACCGGTGGCCAGATAAATGACAGCACCAGCCCCATCGCGATAGCCGCCAGACCCGAGATAATCGGCACAAAGCGTTTACCGGCAAAGAAGCCCAGATATTCGGGCAGCTTAATGCGATAGAAGCGGTTAAACATATACGCGGCGATGGAGCCGGCAATAATACCGCCCAGCACCCCGGTATCGGCAAGGTGTTTTGCCTCAATTTCCGCTGCCGGCAGATGCAGGACTAAGGGAGCGACCACCGCCATGGTTTTCACCATGATGCCGTAAGCCACGACCGCTGCCAGTGCGGAAACACCGTCGTTATTGGTAAAGCCGAGTGCCACGCCAATGGCAAAAATCAGCGGCATATTGGCAAAGACCGATCCACCCGCTTCCGCCATTACATGCGATACCACCGCAGGTAACCAGCTAAAGTTCGCTGAACCAACACCTAATAAAATACCGGCAATCGGAAGAACCGATACCGGCAGCATGAGCGATTTACCAACCTTTTGTAAGTTGGCAAAAGCATTTTTGAACATAGCGTGAAACTCCTGAGTATGAGTGCGTTTTTCGCGCAGTGCGCGTGGTAAAGAGGGAGGTTCTTTACCGGTTGGCGTTATCCGCCTTTTTGATTTATTACGAAGGGTAAAATAAATTACCCTTCGTTACTTTGACGGCTATCACGTTTCGTCAATCACACGCCAGCAGCCGGCCACAACGGCGGTTTTTTTGCTGATTTTTCAGCCAATAAAAGTTGACCCTGTCGAATCACAACAGGGTCAACGAACATAATCTCGTATTTATTACAACGTCTGAAATAACTCTGAATCAGGCACCAAGACGGCTCATCGGCACATGAAACAGCGTAGAAAAGTTTTTTGTGGTGGCGGCGGCCAGCGTCTCAATATCTACGCCTTTCAGCACCGCAAGATAATCGGCAACGTCACGCGTGTAAGCAGGCTGGTTCTCTTTGCCCCGGTAAGGAACAGGCGCCAGATAAGGGGAGTCGGTTTCGACCAGAATGCGATCCAGCGGGACGTAGCGCGCCGCGTCACGAATCTGTTCTGCATTGCGGAAGGTGACGATGCCCGAGAATGAGATATAGAACCCCATATCCAGCAGTTTTGCTGCCGTCGCCTGATCTTCTGTAAAGCAGTGCAGTACCCCGCCACAGCGTTCAACCTGCTCTTCCTTGAGAATGGCCAGCGTGTCTTCACGTGCATCACGCGTATGCACGATAATCGGCTTATTCAGCGCAATTCCGCTACGGATATGTTCACGAAAAGAGTCCTGCTGCTGAGCTTTGGTTTCCTGCTGATAGTAGTAATCCAGCCCGGTCTCGCCCAGCGCGATCACCTGAGGATCGGCGGCCAGGCGGCGGAATAACTCAACATCATACGGCGCCTCCTGATTCAGCGGATGCACGCCACAGGAGAGCGCAATATTTTCACGATCGCCCACCAGCGCTTTCAGCGTACTAAAGCCGGGTAAGGTCGTGGCGATAGCCAGCATGAACCGGACGTCGCGCGCCGCCGCTTTGGCAATCACATCATCAAGGTCGTGATGATTTTTCTCATAATCCAGACCATCAAGATGGCAATGGGAATCAACAATAAACATATTTTTCTCAGTCATTTAGCCGGGTAACCTGGGCTTCAGGTTATCTGCCCAACTCAGTAATCGGTCAGTCAGGAGGAGTTCACGATTCACTGCCGCAACCTGTAATAACGATTCACGGCAGCGCATCCAGTCTTGAGCGCTGTTATTGAGCGCCGTTTGCGAGAAGTGCTGCGCCAGCATGGCGACCACGTCCTGACGATCGACGTTAGTCAGCCACTGGGTTGCGCCCTGCTGCCATTTCATCGCATCCAGTATGAATGATAACAGCCAGCCAATCCGTGCCGCGCTGTTATCTGCGTTCAGCACGGGCAGGAGTTGCAGGATGTCCTGTTGCAACGCACCCGGCAGGGAATCGCACAGTTTTTGCCGGGCCTGCCACAGGCCATCATCCAACAGCGTCAGCGCCGCACCGGGCGCACCGGCACTGAGCCGCAGCGCGGCCAGTAGCGGGGCCTCATCATGTTGCCCCTGCTTTCTGAGCCAGGCCAGACTGTGATTTTCATCTGGTGGAGGTAACGTCAGCACCATGCAGCGACTACGCAGAGTTGCCAGCAGGCGGGAGGGCTCGCGACAGCTTAAAAAGAACCAACTGTTGGCTGGCGGCTCTTCCAGCGTTTTCAGTAAGGCGTTAGCCGCCGCCTCGCTGAGCTGAGCCGCATCTGGCAGCCAGACCACCTTGGCACCGCCCTGCTGCGCATAGTGATACATTTTTTCCGTAACCTGACGCACGGCATCAATGCCCAGCGTCGTTTTGCCTTTTTCGGCTTCAAGCCGGTACCAGTCAGGGTGCGTATTTGCCTGCATCAGCTGGCAGCCATGGCAGTGACCACAGCTTTTTAATCCGTCGCGTTGCAGGCACATCAGCCAGCGGCTGATCCCCCACACCAGCGCATCATCGCCCATGCCGTCAAGAGAGGTGATCAACAACGCATGATGGGCACGGCCATCCTGATGCTGACCAATCACCTGGCGGTAAGGTTGATTGAGCCAGGGATACCAGTTCATGCGCGCTGTTCCGCCAGCCAGGCCGTCAGGGTGGCGTGCAGCGCGCTTGTAACCTGCTCAAGCGGCTGAGTGGCATCTATCGTCAGGATACTGTCATCGGCGGCAGCCAGCGCCAGATAGCGCTCACGCGTGCGTTCAAAAAAGCGCAGCGACTCCTGCTCAATGCGGTCTAATTCTCCGCGGGCGCGGGCACGCTGTAACCCGGTTTCAGGCGTAACATCGAGGTACAGCGTCAGGTCAGGACGAAAGTCGCCCAGTACCGTATCCCGTAAGGTGCGCATCAGTTCGGCGTCCAGCCCGCGACCGCCGCCCTGATATGCCTGGGAGGAGAGATCGTGACGATCGCCTATCACCCAGGCCCCCCGCGCCAGCGCAGGCTTGATCACCGTTTCCACCAGTTGGACGCGCGCGGCATACAGCATTAACAGTTCCGCTTTATCGGTTACCTGCTCGCCCTCAATGCCCTGCTTGACCAGCACGCGGAGCTGCTCAGCCAGCGGTGTGCCGCCGGGTTCGCGGGTAAAGACAATATCGTCGATTCCACTGGCCCGCAGTGTTGCAACGACCGCATCGCGCGCCGTGGTTTTCCCTGCGCCTTCCAGGCCTTCAATAACAATAAACTTACTGTCCATTTTTTTCCTTTAACACCAGCCGGTAAGCCTGCACGGCCTTGTTGTGGCTCGCTAGATTGGTGGTGAAGGTATGTCCACCTTTGCCATCCGCCACGAAGTAGAGATAGTTGGTTTTTTCCGGATGCGCGGCCGCAATCAGTGAGGCTTTGCTCGGCATCGCAATTGGCCCCGGCGGCAGGCCGCTGATGATATAGGTATTATACGGTGACGGCGTTTCCAGATCTTTACGCGTCAGCGTGCCAGTATAGGCGTTACCCATGCCGTAGATCACGGTAGGATCGGTTTGCAGACGCATCCCCACGCGCAGGCGATTAATAAACACGGAAGCCACTTTAGCCCGCTCTTCACTCACACCGGTTTCTTTTTCGATGATCGACGCCATCGTGACCATTTCCTGCGCATCTTTATAGGGCAGGTTATCCATCCTGCCCTGCCAGACTTCATCGATGGTCTTTTTCATCCGCTGATGCGCGCGTTCCAGCAACGCGACATCGGTGGTGTTTGCGGTATACAGATAAGTATCCGGAAAGAAACTGCCTTCCAGCGCCTTTTCGTCCAGCTTCAGCGTGCTGGCGACGGTCGCATAGCTGTCATCCGGCAGCGTATGTTTCACGTAGGGCGCTTTACGTAATTCGCTAAGCCACTCTTGCAGGCGTTGTCCTTCCACAAACCGCAGCGGGAATTGTGCCTCTTTGCCGCTGGCGAGCAATTCCAGCAAACTGCGGACCGTCATTGTCGGTTCAAGGCGATAGGACCCGGCTTTGAATTTGGCCAGCTCAGGCTCCAGTTTAAGCAATGCGCCAAACCAGATGCTGTGAGGGATAATCTTTTGACTTTCCAACTGCGCTTCCAGTGCAACGCGACCGGTTCCTGCCGGCAGCGTGTAGATCGTTTCCTGGGAAAGGGTCAACCGGGTTGCTGCAAGTTGTTTAACCTGCCAGTAACTCACGGCTGCCGCGATGAGCAGGATGACCACAACGCTCACCCCTATTTTTTTGATTCGGCTCATGATGCTTCCATTATCTTTCTACAGCTCGCCTGTAGCTGGTTAAACAGGGTGCGCTGTTCAAACGCCAGCGCATCAAGTTGTCGAACGGGTAATACGGGCATCAGCGCGTTGCATACCACAATCTCATCGGCTGCCTGGAGTTGCGCCAGTCCCGCCTGAACCACCTGACAAATCTGACCTGCGGCGCGCATTTCCGCTATCAGACTGCGCCGCATAATGCCGTCAACGCCCGCCTGATCCAGCGCCGGGGTAAAAACCGTGCCGCCGCTTCGCCAGAATAAATTGGCCGCACAGCATTCCACCACCCAACCGTCAGTGTCAAGCACCAGCGCCTCATCGGCGTCGGTCTGCTCAAGGTGGGCACGAATCATCACCTGTTCCAGCCGGTTCAGGTGCTTAAGGCCGGCAAACTGAGGCTGGCGCGCCAGGCGGACCGGGCTCACGGCCAGCCTGACGCCGGTTTGCTGTAGCGCCGCATAATGCGCAGGCCAGGGGGATACCGAAACGATTCGTGTGGGGCCGCTACAACCGCTGCGGCTGTAGCCCCGCCCGCCGCTGCCCGCGCTGATAATGACTTTAAGCACTGCCCTGTCATGTCCGCTGGCCGCGTGTTGCATCTCCTGCGCCAGCGCGGGCCAGTCAACGCCATTCAGCCACAGCCGTTCACAGCTTTGCTGCAATCGCTGCATGTGCCTGTCTAACAGCAGGATTTTGCCGTTGCCGATCGCGGCGGTCGTAAAGCAGCCATCGCCAAACTGTACGGCACGATCGGTGGCCGCCAGCTGGGATTGCTCAGTGCCGTTTATCCACATTGCCGTTTCTCCGGTATCAGAACGTTGCTCGACGATGGCCATGATTTTATCGGTTTCTTCGCGCCGCTGGATAGAAAAAAGGCCCGCATTGCGGGCCTTTACAGCAATCATAAACGGAATGTTTAGATTTTACGGAAAATCAGCGAGCCGTTGGTACCGCCGAAGCCGAAGGAGTTACACAGCGTGTATTCCAGCCCCGAAACCTGACGAGCGGTGTGCGGAACGAAATCAAGATCGCAACCTTCATCAGGATTATCCAGGTTCAGCGTCGGTGGAATCGCCTGGTCGCGCAGGGCCAGAATCGAATAGATCGATTCAACCGCGCCCGCCGCACCCAACAGATGGCCGGTCATGGATTTGGTGGAGCTGACCATTACCGTACTGGCTGCTGCACCAAAAACGGATTTCACCGCCTGGGCTTCCGCTTTATCGCCGGCTGGGGTTGAGGTACCGTGTGCATTGACGTAACCAATCTTATCTGGCGTCATCTGCGCATCACGCAGCGCGTTGATCATCGCAGCGGCTGCACCTGAACCGTCTTCCGGCGGTGAGGTCATGTGATAAGCATCGCTGCTCATCCCAAAGCCCACAATTTCCGCATAGATTTTTGCGCCACGTTTCTTAGCATGCTCATACTCTTCCAGTACGATAATGCCAGCGCCGTCGCCCAGTACAAATCCATCTCGGTCTTTATCCCATGGACGGCTTGCCGCCTGGGGGTTTTCGTTACGCGTCGACAGCGCACGTGCCGCGCCGAATCCGCCAACGCCAAGTGGCGTACTGGCTTTTTCCGCACCGCCCGCCAGCATCACGTCGGCATCGTTATAGGCGATGATACGTGCAGCATGACCGATATTGTGCACGCCAGATGTACAGGCGGTCGCAATGGAGATGCTGGGGCCTTTCAGGCCATACATGATGGTGAGATGCCCCGCCACCATATTGACGATTGTGGAAGGCACAAAGAATGGGCTAATTTTACGCGGGCCACCGTTCACCAGAGAGGTATGGTTGTCTTCAATAAGACCCAAGCCCCCGATGCCCGAACCAATTGCTGCGCCAACCCGGCCTGCATTTTCGTCGGTCACAACCAGACCGCTGTCCTGCATGGCCTGAATGCCTGCCACGATGCCGTACTGAATGAAGTCATCCATCTTGCGTTGATCTTTACGAGAGATAAAGTCATCGCAATTAAAATCTCTTACCAGACCTGCAAAACGTGTTGCATAGGCGCTGGTATCAAAATGGTCGATCAGGTTAATGCCGCTCTGACCGGCAAGGAGAGCACTCCAGGTAGACTCTACGGTATTGCCGACAGGAGACAACATGCCAAGACCAGTCACAACTACACGACGCTTAGACACGTTCGTCCTCCAGGGAGGGATAAAAATGACTATTGTGGGGCAAACATAAAACTCAGGCGGTCATATGACCGCCTGAAGATATTCATTAGCCTTTATGGCTATTGATATAGTCGATCGCTGCCTGAACGGTAGTGATTTTCTCAGCTTCTTCGTCTGGAATTTCAGTATCAAACTCTTCTTCCAGAGCCATTACCAGCTCAACGGTATCAAGAGAATCGGCACCCAGGTCTTCTACGAAAGATGCAGAGTTGGTCACTTCTTCCTCTTTCACACCCAGCTGCTCACTGATGATTTTCTTAACGCGTTGTTCGATATCGCTCATACTATTTAATTTCCTATCAAAACTCGCTTTCGCGATGGTTTTCGTAGTGTATAAAATGTTGAAAAAGATGCAACAAAATCCCGGCTGGTCGAACCACGATTTTACGCTATTGTGCGGTTTTATCCGCAAATAATGCAAATGATTTCGTGATTATCAGACCATATACATGCCGCCATTGACGTGCAGCGTCTCACCCGTGATGTAGGCTGCTTCGTCAGAGGCTAAGAATGCAACGGCATTAGCAATTTCCTGCGCTTCGCCTAAACGACCCGCTGGGACCTCCGCCAGAATACCGGAACGTTGATCTTCGTTCAGTGCCCGCGTCATGTCAGTCTCTATGAAGCCCGGAGCCACGACGTTGACGGTAATGCCACGTGACGCGATTTCGCGCGCCAGTGATTTGCTAAAGCCAATCAAACCTGCTTTTGCTGCAGCGTAGTTTGCCTGACCCGCATTGCCCATGGTTCCAACAACAGAACCGATGGTGATGATACGACCCATGCGCTTTTTCATCATGGCACGCATCACCGCCTTCGAAAGACGGAAAACCGATGTGAGGTTGGTATCCAGGATATCCTGCCACTCATCGTCCTTCATACGCATCAGTAGATTATCACGCGTAATGCCTGCATTATTGACTAAAATGTCCACTTCGCCAAATTCAGCGCGAATTTTCTCTAAAACGCTGTTTACAGAAGCGGCATCCGTCACGTTTAACAGCAGACCTTGTCCTTTATCGCCAAGGTAATCACTGATAGCATCGGCGCCACTTTGGCTGGTTGCAGTACCTACCACTTTCGCACCGCGTGCGGCCAGGGTTTCTGCAATCGCACGGCCGATGCCGCGGCTTGCGCCAGTTACCAGCGCTACTTTACCTTCAAAGCTCATGATTTTCCTCTTATTCCTGTGCAAGCGCCGCAGTCAATGACGCAGTATCGTTCACCGCTGCTGCGGACAGGCCGTCTACAATGCGTTTTGTCAGACCGGTAAGGACTTTACCCGGTCCCATTTCAATAAGTTGCGTGACGCCCTGCGCGGCCATAGCCTCAACGCTCTCGGTCCAGCGGACCGGGCTGTAAAGCTGACGAATCAGCGCATGTCGAATCGCGTCGGCGTCCGTTTCGGCTTTGACATCCACGTTGTTAATGACCGGCACAGCTGGCGCACTAAACGTGATGTTTTCCAGTGTTAATGCCAGCTTATCGGCAGCCGGTTTCATCAGCGCGCAGTGTGAAGGGACGCTTACCGGCAGCGGTAGCGCACGTTTTGCGCCTGCCGCTTTGCAGGCTGCACCTGCACGTTCAACCGCCTCTTTATTGCCAGCGATAACCACCTGGCCTGGCGAGTTGAAGTTAACCGGTGAAACCACTTGGCCCTGCGCACTTTCTTCACAGGCTTTAGCAATCGCAGCGTCATCAAGGCCGATAATTGCCTGCATCGCACCCGTGCCCTCAGGCACGGCTTCCTGCATCAGCTTACCGCGCAGTTCAACCAGCTTGATCGCGTCCGCAAAATTCAGCACACCTGCGCAGACCAGCGCGGAGTATTCTCCCAGGCTGTGACCTGCCATCAGGGCGGGTAGTTGACCGCCCTGCTGCTGCCAGACACGATAGATGGCTACCGAGGCAGCCAGCAAAGCAGGCTGCGTCTGCCAGGTTTTATTCAGCTCTTCAGCCGGCCCCTGGCTGACTAACTGCCACAGATCGTAACCGAGAACATCAGAAGCTTCACGAAACGTCGCTTCAACCGCCGGATAAGCAGCGGCCAGATCCGCTAACATGCCCACAGTCTGTGAACCCTGACCTGGGAAAACAAAAGCAAATTGCGTCATTTTCAATTCCTGTCAATCAAAAGCGAACCAGCGCAGAACCCCAAGTGAATCCACCACCAAAGGCTTCCAGCAAAATAAGTTGTCCGGGTTTGATGCGGCCATCGCGCACCGCCTCATCCAGCGCACTTGGCACGGATGCGGCAGAGGTATTTCCATGGCGATCCAGCGTCACGACCACTTTCTCCATGGTCATACCCAGTTTTTTCGCCGTGGCGCTGATAATACGCAGGTTAGCCTGATGCGGCACCAGCCAGTCCAGCTCTTCACGCGCAATGTTATTTGCCTGCAAGGTTTCGTCCACAATGTGGGCTAACTCGGTAACCGCCACTTTGAAGACTTCATTGCCTGCCATTGTCAAATAAGCGGGCTGATCCTGATTTTCGCGATCCTGATACGGCAGCGTCAACAGTTTCGCATAGCGACCGTCAGCGTGCAGGTGGGTTGAAATGATCCCCTGCTCTTCGCTCTGGCCCAGCACAACAGCGCCGGCACCATCACCAAACAGGATGATCGTCCCACGATCGTCTGGATTGAGCGTACGCGCGAGGACATCGGCACCGATGACTAACGCATGTTTAACGGCACCGTTTTTAATATATTGATCGGCCACGCTTAACGCATAGGTAAAGCCGGCACAGGCTGCTGCGAGGTCAAACGCCGCACAGTCTTTGATGTCAAGCATCTGCTGAATCAGGCAGGCAGAGCTTGGAAAGGCGTGACTGGACGAGGTGGTCGCAACGATGATCAGACCGATATCATTGGCGTCAACGCCTGCCATTTCCAGTGCACGTTGTGCAGCCTGATGTCCCATACTTGCGACAGTCTCATCCGGCGCAGCAATACGGCGCTCACGAATGCCGGTACGGGTAACAATCCACTCGTCCGAAGTCTCCACCATTTTTTCCAGATCGGCATTGGTGCGGATCTGGCTGGGCAAATAACTGCCCGTACCGATAATTTTGGTAAACATCTAGGCTTTGTCACTCCTGGCTAATACAGCGTCCAGACGGGCGGCAATGCGTTCAGGCACCTGCCGCCTCACCGTCTGCTCGGCCTGATTGATCGCCACGGCAAAAGCATGTTGATTTGCTGCACCATGGCTCTTTATCACTGTCCCGCGTAATCCTAACAGACAAGCGCCATTATACTGGTCGGGGTTGAGATGCCCGAAGCGCCTGACCAAACGCTTTTTCATCCAGCGCCCCAGCAACGTCAGCCACCACGACCGCTTCTTACCTTCCTCTGATGACTTGAACAGAGAAAGAAACATTCTTACTACGCCTTCCATTGTCTTCAGAGTGATGTTTCCTGCGAAACCATCACAGACCAGCACATCCGTTTTGCCAGTCAGTAAATCATTACCTTCAAGGTAACCAATGTAGTTAATCTGCGGCAATGCCTTGAGACTTAACGCCGCATCGCGGATGCTTTCAAGCCCTTTATGCTCTTCATGACCAATATTGAGAAGTGCCACACGGGGATTCGCAATCCCCAACACTTCTTCCGCCATCACTGAGCCCATTACCGCAAACTGCACCAGCATCGCACTGTCTGAGTCGACATTGGCACCTAAATCTAAAATGACCGTTTTTCCCTTCTGCTGATGGGGTAAAACGGTCATAAGCGCCGGACGTTTAATCCCGTCCAGCGGCTTCAGTAATAATGTCGCCAGCCCCATCAGCGCGCCCGTGTTGCCGCTGCTGACGCAGGCCTGAGCCCGCCCTTCTTTAACCAACTCTAACGCCACTCGCATAGAACTGCCGCGGCTGTTACGGATGGCTTGTGCGGGTCGCGCATCACTTGCAATAACTGATTCGGCAGGCACAACCTGCAGTCGCTCCAGCAAGGAGGAATCCGCTTTGGCAAGCAATGGCGTGAGAATGTCGGGATCTCCGACAAGAAGAAGGATAATTTCCGAATGAGAGGCCAGTGCCTGCAATGCTGCAGGCACCGTCACGCAGGGACCGAAGTCCCCGCCCATGGCATCGATAGCCAGGGTCAAACGTGCCAAGGTATCGCCTTGCTAAGCAAAGAACTTACTTAACGATAACCTTGCGACCGCGGTAGTAACCGTCCGCAGTGATGTGGTGACGCAGATGAGTTTCACCAGAAACTTTATCTACTGACAGAGTGGCAGTGGTCAGCGCATCGTGCGAACGACGCATACCACGCTTAGAACGGGTGGGTTTATTCTGTTGTACGGCCATGGACCTTACTCCTATTACTTACGCTTTAAACTGGCTAATACGGCAAATGGGTTTGGTTTTTCTGCCTCTGCAGGCAACTGACCAAAGACCATGTCCGCCTCGGACACTTCACAGTGTTCAGAATCGTGCACCGGAACCACAGGCAGCGCGAGAATAACTTCATCCTCGATAACTGCCAGCAGGTCGATCTCACCAAACTCGTTGACATCAACCGGCTCGTACGCTTCCGGCAACGCTTCGGCCTGCTCGTCAGACGACACAGGACTGAAGCAATAGCTTACGTGTACATGATGTGGAAAAACCTGGTTGCAGCGCTGACAACGTAGCGTAACCTGTACATCAGCAGTACCCGTCAGTACTGCCAGACGCTGGTTGTCAACCGCAAACGACATGACACAATCTACATCACTGTCCACACTGACGACCGACTCAGCAACACGCTCAACCTGTTGAGAGGTATAAACACCTTGATAATCCAGGCGTTTTTGAGCGGTGCGGACTGGGTCCAGCGTCAGGGGTAATTTTACCTTTTGCATAGGGCGCGCATATTAACTTTGTAATCACATAGAGTCAAAGAAAAAGGCCGTTTACCAGCATCTTTCAACCACTATTCGCATCCAGTGCGGCGCACAGTTTAAAATGACTGCCACCAATTCGCTATCAATATTGAAAAAAAATGACAGCATCGATTCTTTTAGCATCAACGTCGCCCTTTCGTCAGGCACTGTTAGCGCGGCTGGGCCTGCCTTTCACGGTCGATTCGCCGCAGACAGATGAAACGCCGTTAGCGCATGAAAGCGCGGAAGCGCTGGTCACCCGATTAGCCATCGCCAAGGCGCAGGCGCTGGCCCAACGTTATCCTGACCACTGGATTATTGGTTCTGACCAGGTCTGCGTGCTGAATGGCGTGATAACCGGGAAACCCCATACGGTTGAAAACGCGGAAGCACAGTTGCGGGCCGCCAGCGGCCAGCGCGTAACGTTTTATACCGGGCTGGCGCTATACCACCCTGCCAGCCAGCGCTTAATGCAATGCTGTGAGCCGTTTAGCGTCCATTTCCGCACGCTAACCGACGCCGAGATCCGTGCCTATATAAAGAAAGAGCAACCGCTGCAGTGCGCAGGGAGCTTTAAAAGCGAAGGGTTGGGGATTTGTTTATTCGATCGTCTTGAGGGACGCGATCCGAATACGCTGGTCGGTTTACCGCTTATCGCGCTCAGCAATATGCTGCGAGAAGCAGGCATCAACCCCCTGTCGGATTGATGCCCGGCGCGTCAGCTTTTCTGCTGGCGCAGCATCGTCAGGCAATGCTGCAACTTGTCATCCAGTGGCGCTTCCATGCGGAGCGTCTCACCCGTGTTGGGATGCGTAAAGGTCAGCGCGGCCGCATGCAGGAACAAGCGGTTAAGCCCCGTAGAGGACAGCTGGCTGTCAAACGCGCGATCGCCGTAGCGGTCGTCGAATGCAATAGGATGACCGGCATGCAGCGTATGCACACGAATCTGGTGGGTACGTCCGGTAACCGGGCTGGCTTTTACAAGGGTGGCGAAGTCGAAGCGCTCTTCCACTTTAAACCGGGTTTCTGAAGGCTTGCCGTCGCTGCTCACGCGTACCATGCGCTCACCGCTTTGCAGAATGTTTTTCAGCAACGGCGCCTGAACCACTTTCAGATGCGATGGCCAGTTACCCTGAACCAGCGCCAGATAGTCTTTCTGCATGCCTTTCTCACGCAGTTGTTCATGCAGTGAGCGCAAGGCTGAACGCTTTTTGGCCACCAGCAGCACGCCAGAGGTGTCACGATCCAGACGGTGCACCAGCTCCAGGAAACGAGCCTCAGGACGCAGGGCGCGCAAGCCTTCTATCACGCCAAAGCTCAGGCCGCTGCCACCGTGTACCGCTGTACCGGACGGCTTGTTCAGTACCAGCAGGTGATCGTCTTCAAAGAGAATGGCATTGGCTAAAGAAGCCACTTTGGCCAGCTTGGGCGAAACGCCCTCTTCGTCCCGTTCGGCTACCCGGACGGGCGGGATACGCACCTCATCGCCCTCTTCCAGCTTATATTCTGGCTTGATGCGTTTCTTGTTAACCCGCACCTCGCCTTTACGCACGATGCGATAAATCATGCTTTTCGGCACGCCCTTTAACTGGGTGCGCAAAAAGTTGTCAATGCGTTGTCCGGCATTTTCAGCCGTGATGGCGACAAAGTGTACGCCTGGATTCTCTGTTTTCATGGCGGCGATTCTAAATAGTGTCCCCTGATAGCGCCACCCCTTTTTCTGTGCTTAACTCTTTGCGTCTCGTCAGGAAGCGTAATGTGATTGCTGTGATTTTCAGCAGCGCGGGTGCACTTCTTGTCGTAGGGTTCTTAAAATGTAAAGAAAATTGATCAGTGAGTTAAAGTCACCTTGCTATATGAAGGTTAGCAGTGGAATAATGCTTGGGTTTCTTAGCTGAAGATTCAGATAAGAAAAAAAACGAAATTAGTTATTTTGTCGGATTGAGCAGACACGCAGCAATGGCGTAAGACGTAATGCGAAATCAGACACTTAGCGGGCTGCGGGTTGCGGCCTGGACATGAGATGGAGTGCACGGGTTTACTGAATTATCTCTCGCATTTCCACTATCTGGTGCTGTTGTTCCTTATGAAAAACAGGCCACCGACGTTATTTGCGCCCCTCGCGCGGTCGATAACCGTGAGGTTGACGACATTGCACTAAGTCACGGGGCCATCGGTTGATACTCGTCCAGGGTAACTATGCCCGCAGCTTTAATCACTCATGAAAGAATAACGAGTACGTTACGATGAAAAGAATGTTAATCAACGCAACTCAGCAGGAGGAGTTGCGCGTTGCCCTGGTTGATGGTCAACGTCTGTACGATCTGGATATCGAAAGCCCAGGACACGAACAGAAAAAAGCCAATATCTACAAAGGTAAAATCACCCGTATCGAACCCAGCCTTGAAGCGGCTTTTGTCGATTACGGTGCAGAACGTCACGGTTTCCTCCCTCTGAAAGAAATTTCCCGCGAATACTTCCCTGCTAATTACAACTCACACGGTCGTCCGAACATTAAAGACGTGCTGCGTGAAGGTCAGGAAGTCATTGTTCAGATTGATAAAGAAGAACGCGGCAACAAAGGCGCTGCGCTCACTACCTTTATCTCTCTGGCAGGCAGCTATCTGGTATTGATGCCAAATAACCCGCGCGCGGGTGGGATTTCACGTCGGATTGAAGGCGATGACCGTACCGAACTGAAAGAGGCGCTATCGGCGCTTGAACTCCCTGATGGCATGGGGCTGATTGTTCGCACGGCGGGCGTCGGTAAATCAGCCGAATCGCTGCAGTGGGACCTTAGCTTCCGTCTGAAGCATTGGGAAGCCATCAAAAAAGCGGCTGACAGCCGCGCGGCCCCGTTCCTGATCCATCAGGAAAGCAACGTGATCGTGCGCGCCTTCCGCGACTATCTGCGTCAGGATATCGGTGAGATTCTTATCGATAACCCGAAAGTGCTGGAACTGGCACGTCAGCATATCGCCGCGCTGGGCCGTCCGGACTTTAGCAGCAAAATTAAGCTCTACACCGGTGAGATTCCGCTGTTCAGCCATTACCAAATCGAATCGCAAATCGAATCCGCTTTCCAGCGTGAAGTTCGCTTGCCGTCAGGCGGCTCAATCGTTATCGACAGTACCGAAGCGCTTACCGCCATCGATATCAACTCCGCCCGTGCCACGCGCGGTGGCGATATTGAAGAAACCGCCTTTAATACCAACCTGGAAGCGGCCGACGAAATTGCTCGCCAGCTGCGTCTGCGCGACCTGGGCGGCCTGATCGTTATCGACTTCATCGATATGACACCGGTTCGTCACCAGCGCGCGGTTGAAAACCGTCTGCGTGAAGCCGTCCGTCAGGATCGCGCCCGAATTCAAATCAGCCATATTTCACGTTTTGGCCTGCTGGAGATGTCCCGCCAGCGCCTCAGCCCGTCCCTGGGCGAGTCCAGCCACCACGTCTGTCCACGTTGTAGCGGCACCGGCACTATTCGTGATAACGAATCTCTCTCGCTGTCCATTCTGCGCCTGATTGAAGAAGAAGCGCTGAAAGACAACACCAAAGAAGTGCATGCTATCGTGCCGGTCCCGGTTGCCTCTTACCTGCTGAATGAAAAACGTGAAGCGGTAAATGCTATCGAGAAACGTCAGGGCGGCGTACGTGCGGTCATCGTGCCGGACGACCGGATGGAAACCCCGCACTACTCCGTTCTGCGCGTGCGCAAAGGCGAAGAAACGCAAACGCTGAGCTATCACCTGCCGAAACTGCATGAAGCCGAGATGGCGATGCCATCTGAAGAGGAGCATGCTGAGCGACGTCGTCCAGAGCAGCCTGCTCTCGCAGCCTTTGTGATGCCCGATGCGCCGCCAGCACCGGCCGAAGCCTCACCGGAAGTGGCCACACCTTCAGCGACTGTGACGCAACCCGCATCAGCGGCCGCGCCGGCCAGTGAAGGTTTTGTCAGCCGTCTGCTGAGTGGATTGAAAAAACTGTTTGCTGGCGAACCAGCTCCGGCGGCTGTCGAGCCGGTTGCCGAGGTGACGGCCCCGCAGAAAACCAGCGAGGACGAGAACGGCAACCCGCGTGGCGATCGTCGTAATAATCGTCGCAACAATAACCGTCGCGAACGTACCCCGCGCAACGGTGATAACGCACAACAGCGCGAATCTCGCGATAACCGTGACGCTCGTGATAACCGTGATAACCGTGATAACCGTGGTGAGTCTCGAGATAATCGCGAGCCGCGTGAAGACAATCGTCGTAACAAGCGTCAGGCCCAGCCTAATGAGGCGCGTGACGATCGTCCGGTACTGAGCGATGAGGCGCGTCAGCAGCGTGATGAGCAGCAGCAACAGCGCCGCGAACAACGTGCTGAACGTCAGCGTCGTCGTCAGGAAGAGAAACGTGCTCATCAGGACGCTAACAGCGCGGTGGAACAAACCGCCGAAGCGGTCGCGCCTGCTGCTGTGGATGCGCAGGAAGACGAGCGCGTTCAGGTGATGCCACGTCGCAAACCGCGCCAGCTGACGCAGAAAGTCCGCGTTGGTGATAACAATGACCAGCCGCAGGCCGCCGCCGTTGAATCAGCCGAATCGGCTGACGTTCAGAAGGTGCAGCCTGTTGTCGAAACGTCGCAGGTTGAAGAGACGGAGGAGAACGAAGGTCGCGATAATGCCAATATGCCACGTCGTTCACGCCGTTCACCTCGCCATCTGCGCGTAAGTGGTCAGCGTCGCCGTCGTTACCGTGATGAACGTTATCCGACTCAGTCCGCGATGCCTTTAGACGCTGCTGCGGCTTCGCCTGAAATGGCGTCCGGCAAAGTCTGGATTCGCTACCCGGTCGCGCAAGCGAATGAAGAGCAAATCGTTCAGGATGCGCCTCAATCGACACCGGACTACAGCCGTGAAGAGACTGCACCTGCTGTTGCCCTGCCTGTCGCCACTGAGGAAGCGCCGGCTTCACAGGCTGCGCCAGTACAAATCGCAGAGCCGCAGGCTGACGCCCCGGTTACCGTGGTGAATACTGACGATACTCAGGCCATTGAAGCCCCGGTTCATCATGAACCTTCGGTGATTCCAGCCGCCGCTGAAGCCGGTGCTGAAGCGATCGCGCAACAGGCTCAGCCTGCTGACGCTGTCGAAGCGCCGGAAGTGAGCGTGCCGGAGGTGAACGTGCCGGTTGTCGCAGAATCCGCGCCTGAAGAAACGGCGGATGAGCATGCGGGCACTGAAGTCAGCGCTGCGACCGAAGCGCAGGTGGAAGAGGTTTTACACGCGCCGGTTGCCGCTGAGGAAGCCATTACGCCGGTTAGTGAACCTCATGCACCTGTTGCCGCACGCGACATCCCTGTTGAGGCATTAAAAGCCAACGCCGAAACGCGCTGGAAGCACTTTGCTTCTGCACCGATGACCAAGGCACCTGCGCCAGTGTGGCAACCCGAGCCTGCCCGTCAAAGTGACTGGCAACGTCCGGCCTTTAAATTTGAGGGCAGAGGTTCTGCTGGCGGCCACAGCGCTACCCATCAGGCTACTGCACCTGCCACCAAGCCGTAAGGCGCGCTAGCAGCACACATGAACCCGGCTCCGGCCGGGTTTTTTATTGCTTGCACGGCGTAACAGGTGATGGTTCGGGGACACGCAGCCCTTAACTGAATGCGGCTCTCAGGCAGGGCAGCGTTACAGGGATAAAACCGCGCGCGGAAGTCACGCGTTAACGCATGCTTTTCAGAGTGGCCTTGTGGCAACGCACAGGCTGCAGGCAAAAAAAATCCCACCGTCCCTTATCAGGACGGTGGGAAAAACTAAGCGCACCCGGTTAAAGTACGCCCAAATTTTTTATGAATTTAACTGAAACAGCGACATCTGAGACATATCGGTAAAGGTCTTGTATGAAGCCTGCAGCGCCTGCTGTTGCATGGTGTAGCTGGAGATCGCCTGGGTGTAATCAACGTCCACCAGGCTGCTCATCTGGGAATCATAAATGACCTTGCGATCGTCCCCCTGCGCATTCAACGTATCTAACTCTTTCAACTGAGTACCGATCTCGGAACGGACGCTGAGCACGTTGTTCAACGAGTTGCTCAAACCACGGCTGGTTTTATCCATTGCCGCAGAAAACGTGGCTTTCGTCGCATCGTCCGCGCCGTTTTGCGGCACTTTCAGCGCACTGATCGCGCTGTCCAGCATGTTAAACAAGTTCGTTTCACTGGTACCGCCGTTAGGCTCTTTCACCGCATTGCTGGTGATAGACATCACGATGCTGTTACCGGTATGACCAATGGTCATGGTACGGTCAGTGTCCACTTTTTGCGTAATGGCGTCGGTTCCGCCCTGATAGGTCACACCGCCCGCACCGTCCACAAACGGCGGGCTATCGGTTTTGTAACCCGCGAAAATATAGCGGCCGTTGGCGTCTTTGCTGTTGACCTGGTTCAGTAACTGCGCACGCACGCCTTCCAGCTGAGTCGCATAGGAGGCGCGGTCATCATCGCTTAAGGAACCGTTTGCCGCGGCCACGATCATCGACTGCGCGCTCATGATGCTGTTCGTGACGCCGTTAAGGGTATTTTCTTCCAGCGATAATCCCTGGTCGGCAAAGGTACGCGCAACAGAATACTGGCTTGCCTGCGCCTGCGTTTGCGACAGCACGACCGCACGCGATGCGGCAATCGGGTCGTCTGAAGGATTAGACACTCTGAGTCCGGTGGAAAGCTGTTTTCCCGCGTTTAACCAGGAGGATTGCGCATCGCTAACGCCGCGAACCTGCTGGTCAAAAATCATATTTGTACTGAGTCGCATGATGTCCTCTGCTTTTAGTTGATGCTAAGCAGGGCGTCAAAAACGGTGCTGGCCGTTTTTAAAACCTGCGCATTCGCCATGTAATATTGTTGGTATTTCGTCAGGTTCGCGTACTCTTCATCCAGGTTCACGCCAGAAACAGACTGCTGGCGGTTGGTTAGCTGCGTCACCACGTTCTGCTGTGTCGTGCTGGCGGTTTTGAGTGCCTGAGTTTTGTTGCCAACGGTACTCACCATCGCGCCGTAAGCCTGGGAAATCGTCGCGTTGCCGTTAACAATTTTGGCATCCTGCAACGCCAGCAGCTTTTGCGCATTGCGGTTATCACTTTCACCGCCGGTCGCGGCCGCAGCGGCGATTTGCGATCCGCTGGTAATAGCAACCGACATGCCGTTAACCACGTTCTGAACCGGCTTCACCAGGAAACTGTCTTTGGCGTTTGGCGTGCCGTTGACCGTCAGGCTCATTCCATCCAGATTAAGCGTCGTAACGCCGCCCGAGGTCGTGGGTGTAAGCGTGGTTTTGCTGTTATCTGACAAACGTGTCGCTGACCAGTTTGTCCCGTCATAGCTGACGGTATAGTTTGATGCCTGCAGGGCACTGGTGTTAGTCCACGCGGCCGTCAGGGTGGCAGAAGAGGTATTTTTGCTGTCCCCCTGCGCCGTAGGAGTGCCGATATTAAAGAAGTCGACGCCCTGATTACCGTTGCTGTCGAAGCCTTGCTTATGCACGGCGTTAAAACTGGTTGTAAAGGCCGCCGCTAACTGGCCCAGTTGGTTTTGTGCCAGGTCCAGATCCTGCGAACGAAAGCTCAGCATACCGCCCAGCGAACCCGTAGTTATGGATGATTCGGGAAGCTGCACGTTGCCAGCTTGTGGATCAACATAACCCACTGTGGTGCGAGTCAGGTCACTGCTGGAGGGCATAGCCACCAGTTTGGTGGACTGAAAACCATTCACCAGCGAAAGACCGTTAGCCATGGAAACGGTATAGCTTCCATCTTGTTGTGACACTGTCACACCAACGATATTATTCAGACCGTTGACTAACTGATCGCGCTGATCCAGCAAATCATTCGGTGTTGCACCGTTAGCCGTGCTGAGTTTGGCAATTTGCTGGTTAAGATTCGAGATCTGTGTGGTGAAGGTATTAATCTGATCAACATCAGAGGCAATGTTGGTGTTCACGCTGTTTTGCATGTTGGTCAGGTACTGCGCCTGGGTCTGGAACTGGTTAACCAACCCCTGCGAGTTGCTGAGCATCGACTGACGCGCCGCCGGATCGTTGGCGTTACTGACCACGTTCTGCATGTTGCTGAAGAAGCCCTGAATCGCCGTCGACAGGTTAGTGGTCGAGGTCGACATCAGATCGTCAATGTTCGATACTTGCGAATACTGTGTATTCGCTGCGTTATAGGTGGCTGACGAACCGCGCAGCTGAGCCGCGATAAAACTATCATATTCACGCTGAACGCCAGTGACGTTAACGCCATTGCCGTAATAGCTTTTCCCCTGCAGGGTACTGTTTGCTTCGGCCAGAATGGTGGTCTGACGTGAGTAACCCGCGACAGTGTAGTTACTGATATTGTTACTGGTCGTGCTTAAGGCGGCCTGTGCGGCACTGAGCCCGCTCATTGCGGAGTTAATTATGCTGGACATCTCGGTTCCTTACATTCCCCCGTTAACCGGGTTGCTGTCATCAGTGTGGTCGCCAACATGCGCTGGCGCGCCTGGCTCTTGCTGTTATTATCGGCATGCTTAAGTGAAACTTGAGGCGGAATAATCAGAACAGCGTACTTAAATCCTGGCTATAGGCTTTAACGACTTTTTCGCCCATGCTCTTGAATTGCTGGATCATTCCTACCAGTTTTTGTGCGTATTTCGGATCGGTCGCATAACCCGCGGCCTGTAATGCCTGCGCGCCCTGCTCGGCACTTTGCGCATTGGCCACGGCCGCATAACGCGGATTATTCGAAATCAGTTTGACGTAGTCGTTTAACGCTTCGAAATAGGAGCCATAGACCCGGAATGTCGCGCGCACTTTTTTCGCTTCGCCATGCTCGTATTCGGTGGTCATGATATCGGTTGTTTCGCCCTTCCAGTTGCCGCTGGCTTTAATGCCGAAGACGTTGTAGCTCGGCTTGCCGTCACGGGTCAGGATTTGACGCTGCCCCCAGCCGGACTCCAGCGCGGCCTGCGCCAGAATCAGGTGGTGAGGAATACCGCTTTGCTGGCTGGCAGCCTGAGCAGGCTGCGTCAGTTGCGCAATAAAATCGCGGCTGTCGCTGGGCAGACCGGTCGGAGATGGCGCGGGCAGGCGCGGCATCGCTTTACGCACCATCTGCTCCAGCGGCGTTGCCCCTATGCTGCTCATGATAAAGCTGTTATCCAGCTTCATCGGAACGGTTCCGGCGGTTTCGTCCGGTGCTTTGGCGGGTTCCATCTGTTTAACGATAATATCCGCCAGGCCCAGGCCACGTTTACCAATATCCTGCGCAATCTGCTGATCGTACATTGACGTGAAAAGTTTGGTCTGTTCATTGCTGAGTATGCCGTCCTGCGGTAGCGCCTCGCGCATACTCTTCAGCATCATCTGAACAAACATCCCTTCGACCTGCTGTGCCACCTGTAGCGCTTTTCCTTTCGGATCAACAGTCACCTGGCGTTTAAGGTCATTCAGTGAGCGGCTGTCGAAAGCCGCATTCATCAGCGATTGCGCATCGTTCATCAGATAATTTCCAGTTTAGCGCGCAGGCAACCCGCGCTTTGCATTGACTGCAAAATAGACATCAGTTCGATAGGCGATGCACCCAGGGCATTGAGCGCGCGCACGACACTGTTCAGGTTGGCGCTGGAGTTAACCCGTTGGAGAGCGCCGCCGCTCTGACGCAGATCGATCTGCGTATTGGTGGTGGCCACGGTTTGTCCACCCGCCAGTGGCGTATTAGGCTGGCTCACGTTTTGCTGCTGATTGACCGTGACTGACAGGTTGCCCTGCGCGACGGCACAGGTATTCAGTTTCACTTCACGGTTCATGACGACAGAGCCGGTACGTGAGTTGATGATCACTTTGGCATCTTCTACAGGGACAGACACATCGATATTCTGTATCTCAGCCAGTAAGCGAACCTGTGCACCGTTATTCGGCGATACGCGGACCTGCACAGTGCGCGCATCCAGCGGCTGAGCAGAACCGTATCCGCCACGGGCGTTGATGGCATCCGCAATACGCTGCGCCATAGAGAAATCTTCGGTGTTGAGCTGCAGGTTGATGGTGTTCTGCGAGCCAAAGTTGCTCTGCAGCTCACGTTCAACCGTGGCACCATCGGTAATACGTCCCCCGTTAAGCTGGTTGACCTGCACGCTGCTGCCGCCTGCTGCGGCACCCGCGCCACCGACCAGGATGTTGCCCTGAGCCAGCGCATAGACCTGGTTATCGACACCTTTCATCGGCGTCATTAACAGCGTACCGCCGCGCAGACTTTTCGCATTACCCATGGACGAGACAACCACGTCCAGCGTCTGTCCCTGGCGGGCAAACGAAGGCAGTTTTGCCGTCACCATAACCGCCGCCACGTTTTTGAGCTGCATGTTGGTGCCAGGCGGGACGGTAATGCCCAGCTGAGACAGCATGTTACTCACGGTCTGCGTGGTAAAAGGCGTCTGGGTGGTCTGGTCACCGGTACCGTCAAGGCCAACCACCAGTCCGTAGCCCAGCAGTTGGTTATCACGCACGCCCTGGACGGTGGTTAAATCGCGAATCAGATCGGCACGGGCCATCAGGCTTACGCCTAACAGTAACCCCAGACCGACACGCCATAATGCTAACTTTTTCATTGCAACCTCTTAGAACGGCGAGATATTCAGGAAGAAGCGCTGCAACCAGCCCATATTCTGCGCTTCATTGATATAACCATTTCCGACGTACTCAATACGTGCATCGGCGACGGCCGTTGATAACACCGCGTTGCTGGCGCTGATGGTGCGTGGGTTAACCACGCCCGAGAAGCGAATAAACTCGGTGCCCTGGTTGATCTCAATCTGTTTTTCCCCGACCACGTGCAGGTTGCCATTCGACAGAACCTGATCCACCGTGACGGTGATGGTGCCGGTAAAGGTGTTATTGGCAGAAGCCCCGCCTTTACCTGCGAAATCATTTTTGCCACCCGCCGCAAAGTTGGCTTTCTCGCCCGATGCGCCGGCTAAACCGGCTAAACCGGTAGGAACGGCCGTGATGCCCAGACTGCCGCTGCCGTTACGGCTGGCATTCGAGGTTGAACTTTTGCTGGCGCTGACGTTTTCCTGCAAGGTGATGGTCAGCGTATCGCCGATATTACGTGGACGACGATCCTCAAACAGCGGCTGATAACCGTAGTTAAGCGGCGCGACGCCCTGAAAAATTGAACCGTTCACCACCGGTGGTGCAGATGGCAACGGCTGAGCCGTGGTCGCCCCTTGCACCAACGGCGTGCGCGGTACCAGTGCACAACCGTTAAGAGTGAGTAGCAAGCTTGCTACTAACCAATGTCCAGGCT
Source organism: Pantoea sp. B623 (assembly GCF_024814475.1). Lineage (NCBI taxonomy): Bacteria > Pseudomonadati > Pseudomonadota > Gammaproteobacteria > Enterobacterales > Erwiniaceae > Pantoea > Pantoea sp. B623. The sequence goes on from NZ_JANUXM010000004.1 coordinate 726,447, forward strand.
TGAGAATATGTTGCATCGCCACGGAGTCACGACCTTATAAATGACTGTTCTTCAGGCCAGCCTGCGCCGGCCCTGTTCGTATTACAGCTGAGTTAACTTCGCCAGCATTTGATCGGAGGTGCTGATCGCTTTGCTGTTAATTTCATACGCGCGCTGCGTCTGGATCATGGTGACCAGCTCTTCCGCAACGTTAACGTTGGAGGTTTCGGCATAGCCCTGATACAGCAAACCTGCACCGTTCTGGCCCGGCGTACTGTCAGTCGGGGCACCGGATGCCTGGGTTTCTTTGTAGAGGTTTTCACCCACGCTATCGAGACCGGCATTGTTCATAAAGGTGCTCAGCGTTAACTGACCAACCTGGGCGGCCTGTGTCTGCCCCTGCTGGGTAACGCTCACCACACCATCGCGCGACACGGTAATGCTGGTGGCGTTAGCGGGAATCGTGATGCCAGGCTGAACCGGGAAACCGGAGTTGGTCACTAACTGACCATTCTGATCGACCTGAAACGAACCATCACGGGTGTAAGCAGACGTACCATCTGGCATCTGGATTTGGAAAAAACCCTGTCCGTTAATGGCGATATCTTTTGAGTTATTGGTCTGCGACAGGTTGCCCTGGGTATGCAGACGTTCGGTCGTCACCGGACGTACACCGGTACCAATTTGCAAACCTGACGGCAGCGTGGTTTGCTCAGATGACTGGGTACCCGGCTGACGCATCGTCTGGTACATCAGGTCTTCAAATACCGCACGTGAACGTTTAAAGCCATTGGTACTGACGTTTGCCAGGTTGTTGGCGATAACGTCCATGTTCATCTGCTGGGCATCAAGACCGGTTTTCGCGATCCATAAAGAACGAATCATGTATTTATCCTCGTGCCTTAGCTGCCGATGCTCAGCAACTGATTGGCTTTTTGTTCGTTTTCGTTGACGTTTGAAATGACTTTCATCTGCATCTCAAAACGTCGGGCATTGGCGATCATATCGACCATGGTCTCAACCGGTTTGACGTTACTGCCTTCCAGAACGCCGGGCATTACCTGCATGGTCGGATCGGCCTGCAGTGCGGCACCGCGAGTCGCCTGCGTCGCGGCGGTCGGACGGAACATGCCATCGTCACCGCGCTGTAACTCTTTACCTGTTGCCTGAACCAGCTTCAGACGACCCAGTTGCACGGTGGCATTGGGTGAGTCGCCAGCGTTCAGTCCGGTAATCGAACCGTCAGCCGCAATCGTGATCTCTGAACCTTGTGGGATCACAATCGGGCCGCCCTCGCCCATGACGGGATTGCCCTGCACCGTCAGCGTGCCGTCCGAACGGATTTGCATGTTGCCGTTGCGGGTATAGGCTTCGCTGCCGTCTGCAGTACGCACTGCAAGCCAGCCATCCTGCTGCATCGCCACGTCCAGCGGACGTTCGGTGTAATCCATTGCACCCTGACTCATATCGGCACCCGGCGTGGATGCCGTTACCAGCGTGCGCGTGGGCAGTGACCAGCCGTTAACCGGTACAGCACGCAACGCGTTCAACTGCGCCCGGAAACCGGGCGTTGAGGCGTTGGCGAGGTTGCTGGCGGTAACCGCCTGCTGATCCAGTGTCTGACTGGCCGCGCCCATCGCGGTATATATCGCGTGATCCATAGAGCAATCCCGTTAGCGAATTAACGTAAGTTGACCAGGGTGTTAAGGATCTGGTCCTGCGTTTTGATGGTCTGCGCGTTCGCCTGATAGTTGCGTTGCGCGACGATCATGTTGACCAGCTCTTTACTCATATCGACGTTCGAAGACTCCAGCGCACCTGCGGTCAGTGAACCAAATGTTCCGGTGTTCGCCAGGCCAACAGCGGCCTGTCCAGACGCATTCGTTTCTGCCCAGACGTTGTCGCCCTGAGATTTCAGACCTTCCGGGTTAGAGAAGCTGGCCAGTACGATCTGTCCCAGCAGCTGAGTGCGTTGGTTGGAGTAACTGCCGGTGATGGTACCGTCATTGTTGATGGCGTAGCTGGTCAGGTCGCCAGGCGCGTAGCCGTTTTGTGTGGCGTTACCAAACGTGGTGGCACCAGTGTTTTGCTGCAGGCTGCCCACAAAGTTCAAGGCGACGGTGGTACCGTTTGCGCCATTCACACCAGGAATGGTCACGGTAGCGGTGCTGGCCGTGGTTGAGCCCGCGACGACGTTGCCGGTCGCATCCAGTGAAGAAACGCCCGTCAGCTGACCGTTGGCATTGTAGCTCATCTGGTAATTACCCACGTTTGAGCCCGCAGTGGAGTCAATGCCGTGAATTTTCCAGGTGTTGTCTGCGGTTTTAACGAAGTACAGGTCAAGCGAGTGCGAGTTACCCTGAGTGTCGTACATGGTAATGGTGTTTTTGGCACTGTAGGTCGTTGGGTCAGTCGCCGAGAACTTGGTGTCATCCAGTGCTGCAGACGTGGAGTTCAGCTTCGCAACCTGATTCGCCGTGGTGGTGGCATTCGCCGGCATTTGCGTGGTAGGGATTTTAATCGCAACCGGGTTCGCACCGCTCTGGATTGTGGGTGGCACGCCTGACGCCGGATAGCCGGTTACATTCAGACCCTGGGTATTCACCAGGTTACGGTTCTGATCCAGCGTAAACTGGCCGTTACGGGAATAGGAAACCGCACCCGCCGAGTTGGTCAGACGGAAAAAACCGTTGCCGCTCAGCGCAACATCCAGCCCACGGCTGGTGGTGGTGGTAGAGCCATCGTTGAAGTTCTGGATAACGGCCGCAACTTTTGTACCCAAACCCACGTTAGAGCCGGCAAACATATCGGCAAACGCGATGGTACTGGATTTGAAGCCCGCTGTGGCGGAGTTAGCGATGTTGTTACCGATAACGTCCAGGTTACTTGAGGCAGCGCCGAGACCGCTGACCGCTTGTGAAAATGACATTTAAACCTCTCCTGTCTACAGGTGAATCAGAGAATCTGACGTACGTCGTCAAGGGTGGCGGAGCCCATGGTGCCGAGATCCAGTTTTGCGGTATTACCCGCCGTGCTTACGCCATTGACGTAGGCATAATTAAGTGGCTGAGCCACCTGTTGACCGCTGCTGTTACTGGCAGCAATCGCAACCTTGTATTTCCCGTCTGGCGCCACGCTGCCATCCGGTAATTTGCCGTCCCACGAGAACGTATGGACGCCGGCGCTCAGTGCGCCCAGATCCTGAGTGCTCACCACGTTGCCTTGCGCGTCGCTAATCGTCGCCGTGGCGGTAGTGGCCGCGTTGGTCAGCTCAACGCCGAATGGCGTCGTGGTGCCTTTGCCGACCAGAATCTGAGAGCCATTCACCATCACGCCATGCCCAATCAGCGTGGAGCTCTGCAGAGACTGGCTGGTACTGATCTGGCCGGAAATGGATCCCAGCGTGGTATTGAGTTTTTCAATGCCGCTCAGGGTGTTGATCTGTGCCAGCTGCGTTGTCAGCTGGCTGTTATCCATCGGATTGGTCGGATCCTGGTTTTGCAGCTGCGTGACCAGCATGGTCAGGAACTGGTTTTGCAGGTCCTGAGAGCTGTTCCCCGTGCCGGTGCTGGATGAACTCAGTACCGTGGGGTCCAGCTTCTCGTTAACGCCTACCGAAATAGCCATTATTTTTCTCCGTTACTGACCCATCGTCAGCGTTTTCATCATCATCGACTTCACGGTATTCAGCACCTCGACGTTAGCCTGGTAGCTGCGTGACGCCGACATGGTGTTAACCGTTTCGGCTACCACGTCCACGTTAGGCATCTTCACGTACCCTTTGGCATCGGCCATGGGATTACCTGGGTCATACACCAGTTTTGCCGGGGTCGGATCGTCCACCACCTGCGCCACTTTCACGCCACCCGTTGCGGCGCCAGCGGCGGCATCGGTCTGAAAAACGACCTGTTTTGCCACGTAAGGCTGTCCGTCCGGACCGGTTACGCTGTCGGCGTTTGCCAGGTTACTGGCGCTGACGTTTAATCGCTGTGATTGCGCGGTCATCGCTGAACCGGCAATGTCAAAAATATTAAGCAAGGCCATAATTATTGCCCTTGTAACACGCTCATCATGCCCTTGATCTGGCTACTGATAAGCGTGAGGTCGGTTTGATATTTCAGGCTGTTATCCGCAAACTGCGTACGTTCACGGTCCATATCCACGGTGTTACCGTCGGCTGATGGCTGATCCGGAATGCGATACAGCAAGTCCATTGACGGTGCCGAATTCGTCTGCGCTTCAATGTGGCGCGCCGACGTGACTTTTAGCGCCAGGCTACTGCCTTCAGCACGTCCATTCGCCATTGCCCGATTCAGCTCGCTGGCAAAGTCGATATCCCTGGCCTGATAGCCCGGGGTGTCGGCGTTGGCAATGTTTGATGCCAGAATCTCCTGACGTTGAGCTCGCAGGTTAAGGGCTTCGGTACCGAAATGTAGCGCCGCATCGAGTTTGTCGAGCATGCTTCCTCCGCAAATGAGAATTTCGAGCTGGCAGCTTAATCGGGAAAAAGCAAGAGTCATCGTCTGAATAACGCCTCAAATCGTCGCTATTTTTGCTCTTGAGTTTTTTTTTATGCGCGTACACTCGTTGGCATCATCAGTGAGGAAAAGCACATGCGTGGATATTCAGCCCTGTTAGCAAGCCTGCTGGCCCTGATTGCCCTACCCGTAATGGCAGGCGATTTCAGCGCCCAACTGAGCCAGTTTTTTAAGGCACGCGATCCCCAGCACGCGGCCGGAATGAATGTGGTGATTCGTACGCCGCAGGCCCAGTGGCCAGAATGTGAGGCCCCGCAGTTTACCCTGCCGGGCAACAGCCGGGCCTGGGGCAACATGAGCGTGGCGGCTAACTGTGGTGAGAACCGTCGTTATATTCAGGTCCAGGTTCAGGTAACCGGTGACTATCTGGTCGCAACAAAATTAATTGCCCGTGGCAGCACCGTCAGTAAAGAGGATTTCCGTATTGAAAACGGACGTCTTGATAATCTGCCCCCGCGCACACTGTTCACCGATGAGTCCGTAGCGGATTCGGTGGTCCTGCGTGACATCCAGCCGGGACAACCCGTGAGTCAGTCCATGCTGCGCCAACCGTGGCGCGTCAAAGCGGGTCAGGACGTGATGGTGGTGGCCAGCGGAGACGGATTTGACGCCAGCGGCGAAGGCAAAGCGTTAAACAACGGTACGATTTCACAGTGGGTTCGGGTGCGTATGGGAAATGGCCAGGTTGTAAGTGGCCGGGTGAGCGATGATGGGAAAATTCTTATAACACTATAAAACATTAAAGAAGCCTGTTTATCTGCCGATAGAAGAATCAGCTAAGCGATTACGCTATTATGATTCAGGTGGCAGACTCCCCTGACTTTACAGGAGCCCGAATATGAGCATCGACAGAACACAACCGACAAAGCCCGCCAGCACTGTGCAAACACGTGACAGCAGCGAGCAACAAACTACCCGCGTGCGTCAGAGCAGCACCACGACTGCTACAACGCCTGCGGCCGCTCAGGTCAGCCTGAGCAGCGCACAAGCACAGCTGATGCAGCCCGGCAGCCAGGACATTAACGTCCAGCGCGTAGAACAATTAAAAACCGCCATTCGCAATGGCGAGTTGAAGATGGATACCGGCAAAATCGCTGATGCGCTGATTGCCGACACTAAGGCGTATTTAGAGGGTAAATAATCCCCATGAGTAATTTGCTGACCACGTTAGATAAGATGCAGGAAGTGCTGGTGTCTCTGGCCATCGTTCTGGATGAAGAGCAACAGCAGCTGTCGTCTGGAATGATCAACAGCAACAACCTGCAGCGTATTACGGAAGACAAGAGCGCGCTGCTGAGTACGTTGAATTATTTAGACGAGATGCGTCGCAGCAACGAGAAAAGTCTGGGTACATCTGCACCTTATCGTGGTCAAAGTGACATGGCGCGCCGCTGGGAAGGTATTCAGCAGCATACGCGTCGGTTACATAACGCAAATACGCACAATGGTATTCTGTTGCAGCATCAAATTACCTTTACCCATGACGCGTTAGACATTTTGAAGCCGCATCAGACGCAGGCGTTTTATGGTCCGGATGGTAAAGGACAGGGCCAGGCAACATTAAGTCGTAAAGTCTGACCTGTTTTCCTCCCTCCCGGTATCGCGGGCTGCCTCAGCGAATCTGATGCAGGCGTGACCCGGGCAGGCGTAAAAAAGCCGTCATCTCGCTGAGAAGATGGCTTTTTTTGTATCCGCTCGCCGAAATTTCCCCTCCTCTGCGCCCTGCGTAACCCTTCTTCTCTCTGCTTCGCGCCTGACGGAATGACGCAATGCACTCACGGGTACGCCAGGCGCATCCCGCGATATTCTCCACAAGGCAGGCGATTCAGCCTGTTCGCCCAAAGGCCTACGGTTGAACGTCTCAGTTAGTGCTGTACGACGCTGTGCAGAGTGCCGCCGGACGCGCGTTCACCAGACAGGTAAAACGCGCGCCTTAATCCTTTCCCGGCTTAAAATGCCTCCCAGTTTTCATGTCCACGTTCAGACGGAATGACGGGCGCCACAGCCGCTTTCAGGGTCGCAGGGAGAGTGGCGTTCGCATGTTTCAAAGGCGGGCTTTCAAGTTTGAAAACCGAAACGGCCTGGGTCAGTTTGTCAGCCTGCTCTTCAAGCGAGGCGGCTGCAGCCGAGGCCTGCTCAACCAACGACGCGTTCTGCTGTGTCACATCATCCATCTCGGTAACGGCCAGGCTGACCTGCTGAATGCCCCGGCTCTGCTCATCGGAAGCCGCCGCGATCTCCGAAATGATGTCATTTACCCGACGGAAAGCTTCTACCGTTTCCATCATGGTGCTACCCGCATTGCTGACAAGCGTGGTGCCGCCGTTGATGAGCCCGACCGAAGCAGAAATGAGCCCTTCGATCTCTTTGGCCGCCTGCGCGCTTCGCTGCGCCAGACTGCGCACTTCGCTGGCAACCACGGCGAATCCGCGGCCCTGTTCTCCTGCCCGCGCGGCTTCCACCGCCGCATTTAGCGCAAGAATGTTGGTCTGGAAGGCAATGCTGTTGATGACGCTGGTGATCTCGGCAATCTTTTTCGAACTACCGGAGATATCGTCCATGGTTTTCACCACGCGATTAACGATGTTCCCGCCCGTATGGGCTTTGTCAGAAGCGTCAGAGGCCAGCTGACAGGCATGGTGAGCATTGTCAGCGTTCTGTTTCACCGTGGCAGTCAGTTGCTCCATGCTTGCCGCTGTCTGTTCCAGTGACGCCGCCTGTTGTTCTGTTCTTGACGAGAGATCGGTATTCCCGGAAGAAATTTCTCCCGCACTCTGAAGAATGGCAATGGCACCATCGCGCACGGTTCCAACCGTACTCGACAGCGAGGACTGCATCAGTTGAAGACGCGAGAGCAGCAGGCCTGGCTCGTTTCGGCCACAAACGTCAGGCGGTAGCGTCAAGTCACCATGTGCAATCAGGTCGATACGCGAGAGGGATTGCCGTAACGGGGTGATAATGACCTTTTTTAACAGAACAAAAGCCAGGAGTACGATCGTCACCGATGCCACAAAAGCCGCCAGCATCGTGACATAGCCCGTATTCACCTGATCCACCGCATCCTGTTTTATCGCCTGCGACCGCTGATTGCGCATATCAATCGCTTTCATCAACACATCTTTATAAGCTTTATCGAGTCTGTCGGCTTCCGTTTCATCGGCGATGATTTCTTCAAAGCTTCCCTGTTTCGCCGCGTCAATCATCGGCAGCAAACCTTTACGAAGATAATCGCTGAAACGTGCCTGAAGCTGTGTATCAATATCCGCGCCTTCGGGCGATTTGACGGCGCGATGCAGATAAATGTTAAGCCCTTTCTCTGCCTTCTTCAGGCTGACATCTGTTGCAAGTAAATGCGCTTTATAGTTATCCGTGTCCGCAATGCGCGCGGCGGCACCCGCCTGAATAATTTGCAGCCGCGCCGAACGCATATGTGTCGAACTGTCGAGCAGCCCCTGGCGAACCGCAATCTCGTCAGTCGAATCATCCAGCGAGTGTTTGCTCTGCGCAAGAAACCAGGCCGAAAGGCCTATGCCAGAGACGAATAACAGTAAGATGCAGCCAAATACCAGGCTGAATAAAGGAACAAGCTTAAGGTTATGCCAGAGACTCAGCTTGACGTTGTCATTGGCTGTGATATGCATTTTCGTCCTCTCCTTATGTGATGAACTGTTTATAGTCATCGGCAGGAAAAGGGCAGTTTTTACGATGAAATTGACCTCAGAATCAATTCCTTACAACATGTCATCATTCTCACGTGATGTTTTTAATAAAGCTAAATATCACGTCAACAGACCTGTTTTTTTAACGATTTTTTAGGAAAAAACATCTTACTGTCACAAAGACGTTCAACGTGAATATCAGGCTGAGCGCGATATTCACGCGGCAGCTTATGACGTTCACTGTCGCCTTGGGTTAAACAACAAAAAGGCCGCAACGTGCGCCGTTGCGGCCTTGCTTACAGGTGACGCGCCGAATGAGGTTCAGCGCAGGTTTATATTCAGACGGTTGTGCGCCGTGCGTAATCCCGCAGGCGAAAACCCATCAGCCCCAGGGCCAGGAAGTAGGCTCCCCCGCCTACCGCACAGACTAATGCGAGTCGCAGCAGGCGCCAGAGCATATTCCCTTGTTCCCAGACGGGCATCCAGTACAGCATGCCAAACAGCGCGGCTGCCATTATCGCGACGGCCAACAGTAAGCGCAGCAGGAAACCCAGCCAGCCCGGCTGCGGCTGGAAGATCGCCTTTTTGCGCAACTGCCAGTAAAGCAGTGCAGCATTGAGGCAGGCCCCCAGACCAATCGAGAGCGCGAGGCCAGCATGCTTAAGGGGGCCGATAAAGGCCAGGTTCATGAGCTGAGTCACGATCAGCGTGATAATGGCAATTTTGACCGGGGTTTTAATGTCCTGGCGCGAATAAAATCCCGGTGCCAGGACTTTCACGACAATCAGCCCCATCAGCCCGACCGAATAGGCAACAAGCGCGCGCTGGGTCATGGCGGCATCGAACGCGGTGAATTTGCCATACTGGAACAGCGCGACAGTCAGGGGACCGGATAACATTCCCAAGGCTACCGCGCTGGGTAACGCCAGCAAAAAGCACAAACGCAGGCCCCAGTCCATTAAGCGTGAATACTCATCGTGATTGCCGCTGGAGAAGCTTTTGGCCAGCGACGGCAACAAGATGGTGCCCAGCGCCACGCCCAACACGCCGGAAGGAAACTCCATCAGACGATCGGCATAGTACATCCAGGAGACAGAGCCCGATACCAGGAAAGAGGCAAAAATAGTGTTGATAATCAGCGAGATTTGACTGACGGAGACGCCCAGGATGGCGGGCCCCATCTGACGCATGACGCGCCACACACCTGCATCACGCAGGTTAAGACGCGGCAGTACCAGCATGCCGAGTTTCTTGAGATGCGGTAACTGATAGCCTAACTGCAGCAGTCCACCCACGACGACGGCCCACGCCAGCGCCATCACTGGCGGATGGAAATGCGGCGCCGCAAACAGGGCAAAACCAATCATGCTGACGTTCAGCAGCGTGGGCGCAAAAGCCGGTACGGAAAAACGGTTCCAGGTGTTAAGTATTGCCCCGGCCAGGGAGGCAAGGGAGATCAACAGAATATAGGGAAAGGTGACGCGCAGCAGCGCGCTGGTCAGGGCGAATTTATCCGCCGTATCCGCGAATCCCGGCGCAGTGACCAGAATGACCCAGGGCGCGGCAACCATTCCCGCAACCGTCACAACAGCCAATGCCAGCGTCAGCAGCCCCGATACGTAGGCAACAAATAACCGCGTCGCCTCTTCTCCCTGCTTGCTCTTGTACTCGGCTAAAATAGGCACAAAAGCCTGCGAGAATGCGCCTTCCGCAAAAATGCGTCGCAGCAGATTCGGCAGTTTAAAGGCAACAAAGAAGGCATCGGTAGCCATACCGGCCCCGAATACGCGCGCCACAATGGCATCACGGGCGAAGCCCAGCACGCGGGAAAACAGCGTCATGGAACTGACCGCTGCCAGCGATTTCAACAAATTCATAATTGACGGGGCATCCTGAAAAAAATCGGCAAAATGCGTGGCTTAGCACGGGTTATGTCACATCTCGGCCGATAGTCTACTGCCATCGCGCGAAATGACCAGTGCTGAGTGTTACAAGGCGTTATTCCCGTTCGGCATCGCGCCACATTGATTCGACCACGCGTTGCGCCAGCAGGGCCTGCTCGCCACTGGTCTCCGGCTTTGTCTGATTTTCGACACACTGGACAAAATGCTCTGCGGCCCCGACGAATCCGCGCTGGGCCAGATGGCTCTGCCAGGAGGGAGAAGGCGTGATCACCACCCCCGCCCCTCGCTCCACTTGCCCGTCGCGCATGTCATGAATATCAATGCATTGGCCATCGCCTATGGCGCTGACGCGTTCGCGCTGGCTTCCTGCCCGACGATGCATGCTGGTCGTGACCTGCAACTGTCCGGCATTGAAATGGTGCTCCGCATACAGCATCTGTCCCTGCTCATTGGTCGAGATGTGCCCCTGACGCGGAAGCGAACGTCCCCCGGCCAGCCACAAGGCGGTGTCGACAACATGGAGATAATCATCCAGTAACGTGAAGCGCAGATCCTGTGGACCCACGCTGTCGCTGCGGTGTTTCTCAACACGCAGCGAAGCAACCGATGCCATCTCGTCTTTGAGCTGCTGATAGGCGGGCGCAAAACGGCGATTAAAGGCCACCATCACTTGGCGCTGTTTCTTTTCGGCCAGCGTAACAAGCGCCTCGGCCTGACTCAGGGTTTCTGCCAGCGGCTTATCGACACAGACGTCTTTTCCCGCCTGCAGCAGTGCATGCACGACCTCGTAATGACTGGCCGTACTGGTATGAACAAACACGGCATCACAGACGGCCGCCAGGGCATTCAGCGTGCTGAAACAGGGGATCCGGTAACGTTCGCACACGACCTGCGCGTTCGCCTGGTTCGGCGAAAATGCACCCACTAACTGCCAGGCACGCGCCTGCGATAATACGGGCAGCCAGGCCTTTTGCGCGATGCCGCCTAAGCCGACCACACCAATACGAATCGTCATTTAGTGTTCTCTTTCCTGTAGCAGCGCCAGCTGCGCCTGTAAGTCTGCCACCTGCTGCTCCAGCGCGACGACGCGTTCCAGCAGGGCGACATCATGTGTGACTGCGTCAACCTGCGTCGGTGCGGGCGCTACCTCGCCGGCCAACAAGTGCATAAAGCGGCTTTCACGCTTGCCGGGCTCACGGGCCAGGCGTACAACCATCGGGCCGTCATCGCGTGACGCCAGCCCTTCCAGGGTCTGTTCGACTTCAGCCACGTCGGCAAACTCGTGCAGGCGTCCGCTTCGCGTGCGCAGTTCACCCGGCGTCTGCGCGCCGCGCAGGAACAGAAGCGTCAGAACGGCTACTTCTGCACTGCTGAGCTGCAGATGTCCAAATGCCGAATTGCAGAAGCGCTGCTCATATTTAACGACCCGCTGGCCGAAGCCACTGTTCGCCGTCACCAGGTGTTTTTTAACCAGCTGGTCGAGCTCATTCTGGACATCGCTTTCGCTCAGTTCCATCACCGGCTCGCGATTTGACTTCTGATTGCAGGCGTTAACCACCGCGTTCAACGAAAGCGGGTACTGTTCCGGCGTGGTCACCTGTTTTTCCAGCAGGCAACCTAACACGCGCAGAGCCTGTACCGACAAGGCTATCTTCATTTACTACTCCTCGGGTTATCCACGACGGTTGGGCGTCCATTCTTTGCAGGTCAACGCCGTCAGGACATGATCCTGCCACTCGCCATTAATCATTAAATAATTTTTAGCATATCCCTCTTTTTCAAACCCGAGGCGCGCCAGCAGATCGCCACTACGCTGGTTGTGCGGCATATAGTTAGCCATGATGCGATGAATATACTGTTGCCGCTGCATATAACGAATCGCCGACTGCAGCGCCTCAAACATCATGCCCTGCCCCTGCCATTTTTCGCCGAGGGAATACCCAAGGTAACAGGCATGAAAGGCCCCGCGCAGGACATTGCTGAAGTTAGCCACGCCGCGTACCTCGGTTTCGTTGCTGTCCATCAACACAAAGTAGAAAGCCGATCCCTGTTTATGCATATCCGCAATCAGGCCGAGCCGCGCCTGCCAGCCAGAGGGATAACAATGGCTGTCATCGCGAACCGGTTCCCACGGCCTGAGAAAATCGCGATTTTCCGCATAGTAATCCGCTAACCGCCACGCATCGCGTTCGTGAACCAGTCTTACCACCAGCCGCTCGGTCGTGAGTCTCACCCTCAGCGCGGCAGAACGATAGCCAAACATCATCTCTCCTGAAATCCATGGCGGGAAGGAAATGCCAGTCTTTGATAACGTTCACTATAACCGTCGCCAGGTCTGCGGTAAAACGTTACGCGCGCAATCACAGACGGGCTGACCGTTTATGCTCCTGTGCGCTGACAGTGAAACCGCTCTTAACTGTTTCACTGCAGTCTGCGCGACACAAAAGATGCGTCGCGTCCCCTGTCCTGCACGTGAACAGTTGCCCTTGCTGGCATGGGTGGGTTAGCCGTCACTGATCACGATGCCTGACCTGCCGGACGGGGCCTGGCTGACCCGGTGATCGCCGGCGAAGGGCGGCCAGCCCTGCAGCGAAAGGCACGTTCGGTTACTCTAACTCAGCCCATTCCTGATGACAGACTGCACGCATTAGGGCAGGCTATGCCCTGATCTACTTTTTCATTTAAACGAGGGAATTATGAAGAAGGCTTTTCACGGGCTGATTGCCCTGTTTTTCGCGGTATTGCTGAGCGGCTGTAATCAGTTAACCCAGTACACCATCAGCGAGCAGGAGGTCAATCAGGCGCTGCTAAAACACAATAATTTCGAAAAAGACGTTGGCGTCTCAGGGCTGGTGAATGCCCATATTGTCCTGAATAACCTGACCAGTCAGATTGGTCGCGAAGAGCCGGGTAAAGTAACGTTATCAGGTAATGCGAAAATCAACGTGTCTTCGCTGTTTGGTCCACAACAGGCCGATATGCAGTTGAAGATGCGTGCGCAACCGGTGTTCGACAAACAGCAGGGTGCGATTTATCTGCGCGATATGGAAATTGTGGATGCACAGGTTCAGCCAGACAAGATGGCGTCCATCATGAAAACGCTGACGCCCTACCTGAATCAATCGCTGAAAAGCTATTTTGACCAGCAGCCTGCCTATGTGCTGAGTGCCGATCGCAGTAAAGCTGAATCGCTGGCGAAGAAATTTGCTAAAGGGTTGGAAGTGAAGCCAGGCGAGCTGGTGATCCCGTTCACCGATTAGCGCGTTCCGACAAATTTATCGCCTGCCTGATCCGCGCCTTTCGGCGCGGATTGCTTATCAGATGCAAAAACAGGTGCAAACGGTTGCCTGAGTCCTTATGCTTATAACCCGGCCTAAACACGCCATTCGTTTATCCTTCATGCCGGAGCCGTATTAATGACCGCACAACCTCAGCAACTTACTATCCGCCGCCCAGATGACTGGCATATCCATCTTCGTGATGACGAGATGCTTAAAACGGTGCTGCCCTACACCAGCGCGGTGAACGGTCGGGCTATCGTGATGCCCAACCTGGTTCCGCCGGTGGTCAGCGTCGCGGCGGGCGAAGCCTATCGCGACCGCATTCTGGCCGCGTTGCCTGACGGTCATGACTTTACCCCGCTGATGACCTGCTACCTGACCGACTCGTTAGACGCCGAAGAACTGGCGCGCGGTTACCACTCCGGCTTGTTCACTGCGGCCAAGCTCTATCCTGCCCATGCGACAACCAACTCCAGCCACGGCGTGACCAACATTGCGTCAATCGCGTCGGTGCTGGAGCGGATGCAAACGCTGGGCATGCCGCTGTTAGTGCATGGCGAGGTGACTGATTCACATATTGATATCTTTGACCGTGAAGCCCGCTTTATTGAAACGGTGATGGAACCGCTGCGTAAGCAATTCCCTGCGCTGAAAGTCGTGATGGAGCATATTACGACCAAAGATGCCGCAGACTATGTGGAAAGCGCCAATGAAAACCTGGCCGCTACCCTTACCCCCCAGCACCTGATGTTTAACCGTAACCATATGCTGGTGGGCGGAATTCGTCCGCACCTTTACTGTCTGCCCATTCTGAAGCGCAATACGCATCAGCAGGCGTTGCGCAAGGTGGTGGCCAGCGGTCATCCACGTTTCTTCCTGGGTACCGACACCGCCCCTCACCTGAGCCATCTGAAAGAGAGCAGCTGCGGCTGTGCCGGCGTATTTAATGCTCCTACCTCCCTGCCCGCTTATGCCACGGTGTTTGAGGAGATCGGTGCGCTGGCGCATTTTGAAGCGTTCTGTTCCGAGAACGGTCCCCGCTTCTATGGTCTGCCGCTGAACGAAGGCACCATCACGCTGGTGCGTGAGCCCTGGACAGTCGCAGAAACAATTGAAATGGGCTCACATCAGCTGGTGCCTTTCCTGGCCGGTGAAACGCTGAACTGGCGTGTAAAATAATTTCACTTGCCTCCGGCATATTTATACTGTAGTTATATACAGTATCTTATACGGAGGCTTTTATGCGTGTTGAAATTACCGTTGCCAAGACCCAACCTCTACCCGCTGGTGCGATAGAAGCCCTGAGCCAGGAACTGTCGCGCCGTATCGATGAACAATTCCCGCAATTCACCAATCACGTCAAAGTGCGTTACGCCACGGCTAACCAGCTAAGCGTGATGGGCGGAGATAAAGAGACGCGTGAACAAATCAGCGAAATCCTGCAACAAACGTGGGAAAGCGCTGACGACTGGTTCATTACCGATTAACCGCCACTGTGCTGTTTTTTGCCGGGTTTCGCCACCCGGTTTTTTTATCTTCATTTAAAGTCTGCCTAACCCCTCTCCCCATCTGGACTCTGAATGATCAATGTCCTATGCTGGCGCTGATCATGCATAAAAGGAGTTGCATCCCATGACTACAGATAAACCCGAAGAAGCGATGACCTTTGGCGAGTTGTTAACGCTGATTGGTGAACAGCAGCGTCGTTTAACGGTGCTGGAAAATGCGTTCTCCAGCCTGATTTTCTGTCTTGATGACCGGGCCAGTCAGTTACTGGTGCATAATCTTTCTCTTGAAGCCCAGAATCAAAACCATGATGAGCAACTGCAGCAGCAGTTTGCGCGCCTGGCCGAAACGTTACAGAAGCGCAGTGGGACAACCGGCGCGGAGACCGCCCTAATCTGACGTGCGGTTAACGCCAGTGATGAACAACTTTTACTGTTTAAATAGGACGATTACCTACCTGTCATTCTGGTATTATATCTTCTCAGCTTTACCGTTTTAGAGACAAACATTCTGCTTTCAGGCGTTCCGTGATACGTTTTAATCAGTAAATCGCTATATTGCTGTTATAATTGTTTCGCAGTGGAAATAAAAAAGCCGCATTGAACCTCATCATGCACTTCGTTTAACGAGTAATAAGGAGGTTATAATGGACAGTCGCAAAGATGTAATTCAGACCCATCCACTGGTGGGCTGGGATATCAGTACTGTTGACAGCTATGATGCGATGATGATCCGCCTGCACTCCCTTTCGTCGCAAGATCAAACAGAAGAAGACGCAGACGTTGGCCCGACTTACTGGCTGACGACTGATGTAGCAAAGCAGTTCATCTCCATTCTTGAAGCCGGTATCGCCAAGATAGAATCTGCCGAGCAAGTAGAACGACTACTAAAGAAGCATTAATACTGCTGCATCAGCAAGGCACCCTTCAGGGTGCCTTTTTTATTGGGCTTTCTGGTATGCTGTTGATTATGTAACCCTTTCAGGAGTTCCATTTTCATGATTTACGATCTTATTGTGGTCGGGAGCGGCTCAGTCGGCGCAGCAGCAGGCTATTACGCCACGCAGGCCGGCCTCTCCGTACTGATGATTGACAGCGCCCATCCGCCTCATACTCAGGGCGCCCACCACGGCGAAAGCCGCCTGATTCGTCATGCTTACGGAGAAGGCGAGCGCTATGTGCCGCTGGTATTGCGTGCGCAGACGTTATGGGATGCGCTTGAGCAGCAGGCTGGCGAGCGCATTATGCACCGGTGCGGCGTCCTGAATATCGCCCCTGCTCACTCCGTGTTTATTCAAAACGTCATCAACAGCGCAAAAGCCTGGCAGCTTCCCGTCGAGATATTACAGGCCGCGGAGGTCAGAAAACGCTGGCCGCAGTTTAACGTCCCCGATGAGTACCTGGGCGTATTTGAGCCACAGTCCGGTTTTTTAAAAAGTGAACAGGCGGTACGGAGCTGGATTCAGCTGGCGGAAAAACAGGGCTGTGCGCAGCTGTTTAACTGCCCCGTCACGCAAATCAGTCGTGAAGGCGATTTACAGCAGGTCACCACGATTGACGGCATTTACCGTGGGCGAAAAATGCTGGTGAGCGCCGGGACATGGGTCAGCAAACTGGTGCCGGATTTGCCGGTGGCACCAACGCGTAAGGTCTTTGCCTGGTATCAGGCTGATGGTCGTTACAGTGAAAACAATGCCTTTCCCGGATTCACCTGCGAAATGGCCGATGGCAGCCAGTATTATGGTTTCCCTGCCGATAACAACGCCCTGAAGTTAGGCCGCCATGATGGGGGCCAGTTGATGACCCAACCCGAAGATCGTAAACCCTTCGGTAGCCTGGCCGCCGATGGCAGCGAAACATTCCGCTTTTTGCGCCAGTTTTTACCCGGCGTTGGCGTGTGTTTGCACGGGGAAGCCTGCAGTTATGATGTCAGCCCCGATGAAGACTTTATTATCGATACCGTGCCGGGCGATCCTGACCGTCTGGTGATAACGGGCTTAAGCGGACACGGTTTCAAATTTGCCAGCGTTTTAGGCGAGCTTGCCAGTCAGTTTGCTCAGAATCAGCCTTTCAGTTTTGATCTCACACCGTTCAGGCTGTCACGCTTTCAGTAAATAGGGTGCGGCGGCCCGGTTTTACGCGGCGCCGCACTGACATATATTTACACTCCGGTTTTATCTGACGCCCTTCCTGCTGTTATATCCACGCAAACAGGCCCGTTTATCC
This sequence comes from Pantoea sp. B623, assembly GCF_024814475.1. NCBI lineage: Bacteria > Pseudomonadati > Pseudomonadota > Gammaproteobacteria > Enterobacterales > Erwiniaceae > Pantoea > Pantoea sp. B623. Next base: position 743,539 of record NZ_JANUXM010000004.1, read on the forward strand.
ACTTTTCCACGTCTTAGCGCCCGCGTAAAACAGCCTTGTTCAATAATATTGTGCTTACGCGCACCGCTACGCGAGCCGATTTCATTAGTACAGGAGATATTTATAGAAAAGTAAGCATTATTGCTTTTGTGTTTCATTCTGTAGATTCTTATTTCTACATATTCTTAAGATACCGCTGCAAAAATGTTGCTAAGAAATTCACCCGGTCGTTATGGATGGCTCTCCATTTTCCTACACTGGTCAATGGCATTGGTTATCTATGCCATGTTCGCCCTGGGATTATGGATGGTTGGGCTGAGCTATTACGATACCTGGTATCACAATGCGCCAGAAATTCATAAGAGCATCGGGGTCATTCTGATGCTGGCCCTGATTATTCGTCTGATATGGCGCGTGGTTTCGCCGCCGCCTAAACCCCTGAGCAGTTATTCCCCTCTTGTGCGCATCACGGCTGTCGTGGCGCACGGATTACTTTATGGCCTGCTGATCGCCATCCTCTTCAGTGGCTATTTAATCTCTACCGCCGACGGCAAACCGGTTTCGGTGTTTGGCTGGTTCTCTCTGCCTGCTGTGCTGACCGGCGCGGGCGAACAGGCAGATTTAGCGGGAGATATTCATTTATGGCTGGCCTGGAGCATCGTGATCCTGTCGGTGTTACATGGCCTGGCCGCACTAAAGCACCACTTTATCGATCGCGATATCACCCTGAAAAGGATGCTGGGTCTGGGCATCCGTTCACCCTCTGAAAAGGAAAAATAATATGTTCAAAAAAACGCTTCTGGCCATCACAGGTGCCGGCCTGCTGCTGGGTTCCCTGACCGCCAGTGCCGCTGATTACAAAATTGATAAAGAGGGCCAGCACGCCTTTGTACAGTTTCGTATCAAGCACTTAGGCTACAGCTGGCTGTACGGCACCTTTAAAGATTTCGACGGTTCGTTCAGCTTCGATGCCAGTAATCCTTCAGCCGATAAAGTGGATGTGACCATCAACACCAACAGCGTGGACACCAATCATGCCGAGCGTGACAAGCATATTCGCGGTCCTGAATTCCTGAATGTGGCTAAACATCCCACTGCGACCTTTAAATCAACCTCGGTGAAGAAAGACGGCGATAAACTGGCCGTTACAGGGGATTTAACGCTGAATGGCGTGACCAAACCTGTGACGCTGGAAGCCAAAATGATGGGTGAAGGTAAGGATCCGTGGGGCGGCTATCGTGCCGGTTTTGAAGCGGAAGGCGAGATTGCGCTGAAAGACTTTAATATTACTCAGGATCTTGGGCCAGCCTCTCAGAACGTTGAGTTAATCATCTCAGTAGAAGGCGTACGTCAGTAATCTTAAGCCGCCTGAAGCCAGGCTTCAGGCGGCTCCGGCTATTTGCGGGTTGGCGCAGGAATGGTCATGTTCAGCAAGCCACGCGACTTGTTGAAAATTTTATTGCCATTCTCACGTCCTGCCCGGCGAGCGCGTTGCTCTTCGGGTGACAGGCGGGCTTCCTCCTGACAGAGCGGGCTACAGCAGTGCTCGTACTTTTCGGCACAACGTTCACACTGGATAAACAGCAGGTGACAGCCGTCATTAACGCAGTTTACGTGGGTGTCACACGGCGTCCCGCACTGGTGGCAGTGGGATAACACATCATCCGAAATACGCTCGCCCATGCGTTCATCAAAAACAAAGTTCTTGCCTTTGAAACGCACCGGAAGATTTTGTTCCCGTGCGCGGCGTGCATACTCAATAATGCCGCCTTCGACGTGATAAACATCTTCGAACCCGTTATGGCGCATCCAGGCGCTGGCTTTTTCACAGCGAATCCCCCCGGTGCAGTACATGACGATTTTTTTATCCTTCTTATCCTTCAGCATGTCCACCGCCATCGGCAACTGGTCACGGAAGGTATCGGCAGGCACCTCAAGCGCATTATCAAAGCGCCCGACTTCATACTCGTAATGATTTCGCATATCCACGAATACCGCATCGGGATCGTCAAGCATAGCGTTCACTTCCGCCGCTTTCAGATAGTTGCCAACGTCGCTGGCATCAAAAGTTTCATCGTCGATGCCGTCCGCGACAATGCGGTCACGTACTTTCAGTCGCAATACCCAAAACGATTTGCCATCGTCGTCGAGCGCGATATTCATACGCAGATGATTTAACGCCGGATCAAAACCGTATAAATAGGCCTTCATCGCCTCGTACTGGCTGGCGGGCACGCTCAGTTGGGCGTTGATGCCTTCGTGCGCAACGTAAATACGCCCAAACACCTTCAATGCGGTTAACCCGAGATAGAGTTCGTCGCGAAACGCTTTTGGATCGGCAATAGTGAAATACTTGTAAAAAGAGACTGTGGTGCGCGGCTCGGTTTCCGCCAGCATGCGCGCCTTCAGCTCTTTATTGGAAACAAGGTTGTGTAACACTGGCATGGTGTTCGTTCCTGTTATCAATAGAAGAAATTTAGCGCGCACATGATACCTGAATTGAAAAAAATGCGAAGCGTATAAGAAAAATTGATAGTTTAACCTGTACATTTTCGGCGGTCCGGGTATTCATACTTCTCTTTTTGCTCCCGACAACAACCTGCGAAATGCTGTAACATTTCAGCAGTGGGAAAAAAATGGCACAATAACCGCAACTGACGAAAAACAGCACCGCTGGTGCACGACGCAGGATAATAATATTTAAGATGACCCAATTGCCCCAATTTTCACGCGCGCTTTTGCATCCCCGCTATTGGTTAACCTGGCTGGGCATAATTCTGTTGTATATCCTGGTATTGCTGCCCTATCCACTACTCTATGCACTTGGTTGCCGTATTGGTCGCCTTGGTATGCGCTTCATGAAGCGACGCGTGGCCATTGCGCGCCGTAATCTGGAGCTCAGCTTTCCCGAGATGCCGGAAGTCGATCGCGAAGCCATGATTAAGCATAACTTTGAATCGGTAGGGATGGGGCTGATTGAAACCGGCATGGCCTGGTTCTGGCCCGACTGGCGCATCCACAAATGGCACAAACCTTCTGGTCTGGAACATATTCAGCAGGCCCATGATAGCCAGCGCGGCGTGCTGTTAATTGGCATGCATTTCTTAACGCTGGAGATCGGTGCTCGCATGTTTGGCATCCATAATCCCGGCATTGGCGTCTACCGGCCTAACGACAATAAATTAATCGACTGGCTGCAGACGCGCGGTCGTATGCGCTCAAACAAAGGGATGTTAGATCGTAAAGATCTCAAAGGCATGATTCGGGCGTTAAAGCGCGGCGATATCATCTGGTACGCGCCCGACCATGATTATGGCCCGCGCAGCAGCGTATTTGTGCCCTTCTTTGGCGTGGAAAAGGCGGCAACAACCGTGGGTACGCATATGCTGATCCGCACCGGTAAACCCGCCGTCATCCCCTTTGTTCCACGTCGCCTGCCCGAAGGACGCGGCTACGAACTGATTATTCTGCCTGACGTCAGCGCGAATTTTCCCCTGACCAGCGACGAAGACACGGCTCTGCGCATGAACAAGGTGGTTGAAGAAGGCGTGCTCATCGCCCCTGAACAGTACATGTGGCTGCACCGCCGTTTCAAAACCCGGCCAGAAGGTGAGCCTTCACGCTATTAGGTCCGCTGCTCAGCCGCTGTTCGCGCTTACTGCGAGCAGCGGCTGCCGGGCGATAACGGACTGAACAGTTCCAACGTAATCAGGCGATGAATATGATTATCCGAGGCGGCGATGTCCAGCCCTGGCATATTGAGTATGCAAAGCCCGTCGAGCCCACAGACCAGACTAATTAGCCGCCAGGCAATATTGTCCGCTTTATCAAGTAGCCTGAACTCACCGGCTTCCTCCCCCGCCTTGATGACGGCGACGGTTTCCTGCTGCCACATCTCCATTGCAACGATATAGGCGCCGCGCATTTCTGCATCGCGTCCTGCCAGGATCTGGGCTTCGCGCCACAACCGAATGTAGGGCTCAAACCGGCCATCATCGCTACCCAGCATGGAGAAGAGTCGCTCACGCCAGCTGGCGTTTTCCGTTACGGTTTCGGTGTCCAGTATTCTTCGGCTCAGGCGAATAAACGCCTGGGACTTAAGCTCGCCAATACCCGAGAAGTGATGATGCACCTGACCGACGGCAACCTGCGCCTCTGCGGCGATACGTCTTACCGTCATGGCCGCATAGCCTTCCTGAAGGGCAACGGTCATTGCGGCCTGCAGTATGCCTTCCCGGCGCTCATCGCGACTTAAATAGTTCATCTCAACCTACCTGAAACGGTAAAGCGACGAGTCTAACAAAAAGCTGGACAAGCGTTCAACATTAAGTAGGATCCGTCTTGGACATGTGTTCAACTTTATTTCAAAGGGATCGTAATGCTTCGTCAGTGGGTCGCGTTGGTGATTATCGTCATGCTGTATATCCCGGTCGCAATCGATGCCACGGTGCTGCATGTTGCCGTACCGACGCTGAGCATGACGCTAAACGCCAGTGGCAACCAGCTGCTGTGGATCATTGATATCTACTCACTGGTCATGGCCGGTATGGTGTTACCTATGGGTGCACTGGGCGATCGTATCGGATTTAAACGCCTGCTGATAACGGGTAGCCTGCTGTTTGGCCTGTCATCGCTGGCGGCGGCGCTGGCCCCTTCGGCTGCGTGGCTGATAGCAACCCGCGCGTCACTGGCTATCGGGGCGGCCATGATCATCCCGGCAACGCTTGCCGGGATCCGGACACTGTTTGTTGAAGCGCGCGATCGCAATATTGCGCTGGGCGTCTGGGCCGCCGTCGGTTCCGGTGGCGCCGCGTTTGGCCCGCTGCTTGGCGGTGCCGTACTGGAACATTATGACTGGGGGGCGATTTTTTTCATTAACGTTCTGCTTGTCGTTGTGATGGTTGCGCTCGCCGTCTGGCTGATTCCAGGACAGCCGGGGCGACCGGAGCAAAAACTGAATCTGCCCCATGCGCTGCTGTTGATCGCCGCCATACTGCTGTTGGTCTACAGCGCCAAAACGGCGCTCAAGGGTGATGTATCGCCGTCGCAGGTCACGGCAGCCCTGATCGCAGGCGCCGCGATGCTTGCCTTGTTTATCCGTCTTCAACGGCGAGCGGAACAGCCGATGATCGATTTGCAGCTGTTTTGCCATCGCATAATTTTAAGTGGTGTGGTGATGGCCCTGACCGCGATGATCGCGCTGGTGGGGTTTGAACTACTTATGGCGCAGGAGCTGCAGTTTGTTCATGGCTTTACGCCCTTCGAAGCCGGAAAATTTATGTTGCCGGTCATGATTGCCAGCGGCTTCAGCGGCCCCATCGCAGGGATCCTGGTCGGCAAGCTGGGTCTGAGGCCGGTCGCAGTTGGCGGCATGGGATTCAGCGGTATCAGTTTTCTGGGGCTGTCGATGCTGGACTTCAGTACCCAGCAGTGGCAGGCCTGGAGCCTGATGGTGCTGCTGGGCTTTAGCGCATCCAGTGCCCTGCTGGCGTCGACCTCTGCCATTATGGCGGCCACGCCAAAAGAAAAAGCCGCCGCAGCCGGCGCCATTGAAACCATGTCCTATGAGCTGGGTGCCGGACTGGGCATTGCCCTCTTTGGTCTGCTGCTGACCCGTAGCTTTACCGCTTCGATTGTGCTGCCGTCGGTACTGGATCCTGGGCTTGCAGAAAAAGCCTCATCCTCCATCGGTGAGGCCATTAAAGTGGCACAGACGCTGGATCCTGCACTCGCCGGGGCAACGATTCAGGCGGCAAAAGCGGCCTTTATCACCTCTCACAGCGTGGCGCTCATCAGCGCGGCTGTGCTGTTACTCCTGCTGGCTGCCGGTATTGGATTTAGCCTGGCAAAGAGCACGCAGAAGTAACCGATGCGTTGCCGCGAACCGGCGCTGCAACGGGAGAACGATCCCGCAGTAACGATCGTGATAATATTCGCGATCGTTACTGCCTGAAGCCCTGTGATCAGGCTGGCGATAGCGCCGCTGAGCGGCTCAACAACGGAAAAATCTATGCTCTGGCTTATCTCTAAATATGCGATAACTGCCCTGATGGTGGTGATTATTTCTGAAGCGGCTAAACGTAGCGATCGCCTGGGTGGGCTCCTGGCCGCCCTGCCGCTTGTCACCATCCTGGTGTTGATCTGGATGAAACTTGAAGGACAGAGCCAGACGAAGATCGCCGCTCATGCCTGGTATACATTCTGGTATGTGGTACCGACCCTGCCGATGTTTATCCTCTTCCCGTTTTTGTACCAACGTACCGGCTTCTGGCTCACGCTGGGGCTGAGTTGCCTGATCACGATCGTCCTGTTCATGCTGTGGGCAGGTTTTCTGAAAAGGTTTGGTATTGACCTGTTGTAGCCTGCCGGTATGGCCAGCAGGTGTTCACACAACACCGAGCTAGAGCAGCTAACGGATGCGATTCAGGACTGGCTGTATGTGCAGAACGTTCGTCCTCTAAAGTGGCCCGACTTTCCCTCCTGAGATTTTCGTCTATTCTTCACTGAAATCACGTTAATCAGGCAAGGAGAGAAGCATGAGTATGTTCACTACACTGGAAGAAGCGATTGATGCTGCGCGTGAAGAGTTTCTCGCCAGCCATCCGGATATTGAGCAAGACGATGCGGCCATCAACCAGTTTGGCCTGCAAAAATATGTGATGCAGGACGGTGACATCATGTGGCAGGCAGAGTTCTTCGAAGACGAAGGGGATTCGGGCGAGTGTTTGCCTGTGCGCAGCAATGAAGCCGCTCAGGCTATCTTTGACGGCGATTTTGATGAGATTGAACTGCGTCAGGAGTGGTTAGCAGAAAATACGCTGCACGAGTGGGATGACGGTGAGTTTCAACTTGAACCTCCGCTGGACAGCGAAGAAGGTAAAGCCGCGGCGCAGGAATGGGAAGACGATAACAGCGACTCTGACCGCAGTTACTCATAAGGTCCATGGCTGGCATCTACCGGAATCAGCAGCGTGTCGACCACCAGTGACAGCGGCAGGTCGAGAATGGTGATAACCCGCCATGCGCCATCACGGATATCCCACTTTACGCCGGGGTAAAACTGATTACCGTGTCCCTGCCCGGGCACGGTGCGGCTGATGATACTGCCACAGCCGCTCAGCGTAACGACGGCGAGGGATAACAGGATGACTTTAGCGAATGTATTCACAATAGCGACTCAGGTTAAACAGGCGCTATTTTAATCATGAGTTGAGCCGGGTTGCCATCCCCATTCGTGCAAAGTGCAAAATAATGTTGCCGTCTGTAACCGGCGACGGGCGTAAAAAAAGCGGCATTTCTGCCGCTTTCTTCGTTGCTACGCCTGATGCGGTAAGGCATCGGGGTTGAGAGGCATTTTTTGATAGCTCTCTACCCACTGATGATACTTTTCACCACTTTCCCACAGGCGAGTATGTACACGCGCCAGCACCACCGGATCGCTGATCAGCTGCAAGCGCTGCTCTCGATTCAGTTTTTCCGGCGCATCGCTCAGTGCCTGATCGACGCGGCGATCGCGCGCATGATCCAGTAACTGGCTCTGCTTGTGGCGTGAGGTCGCAAGCGCGGTCGCCAGGGCGTTAAACGCAGGATGGAACAGCGCATGCATAAAGCCATTTTTCAGCACGCGCTGACGGTTGAGTTCCACATAGCGATCGGTATCCACCAGCTCTTTCGGCGGATCGTACTCTTCCGGGATCAGGAACAGCTTCGCTTTCTTACTCTTGATGCCGAGGCCAGAGCGGCTCGACATCACCGATACAAACGGCGACAGAATAAGCGAGAACACGATTGGCGCCAGCCACCACAGGAAGTTGAGATCCAGCCATCCCATCCCGGCAGCCCAGACAATGCCCAGGGCCATCTGCGAACCGTGACGCTTGAAGGCTTCGCTCCAGGGTGTGGCATCATCGTCACGCTGCGGTGAGTTCCAGACCACTTCCCAGCCCAGGAACGCGCTTACCACAAATACGGTGTGGAACAGCATACGCACCGGTGCCAGCAGCACCGAGAACAGCATCTCCAGCAGCAGCGAGACGAACAGACGTAGCGCACCGCCGTAGGGTTTCGCCCCCTTACACCAGATCAGCACGACGCTGAGCAGTTTCGGCAGGAACAGCAGCACCAGCGTGGTCGAGAACAGCGCAATCGCCAGCTCAGGACGCCACTGGGGCCAGACCGGGAACAGCTGCCTTGGCTGCAGGAAGTAGGTGGGCTCCATGAGCGTATGCACCACCTGTAACGCGGTGGACAGTGCCAGGAACAGGAACCACAGCGGTGCCGACAGATAAGACATCACGCCCGTCAGGAAGACGGCACGGTGCACCGGGTGCATCCCTTTCACCAGAAACAGGCGGAAGTTCATCAGGTTACCGTGACACCAGCGGCGATCGCGCTTAAGTTCGTCCAGCAGGTTTGGCGGGAGCTCCTCATAGGAACCCGGCAAATCATAGGCGATCCATACGCCCCAGCCAGCACGGCGCATCAGTGCCGCTTCCACGAAGTCATGCGACAGGATGGAACCGGCAAACGAGCCTTCACCCGGCAGCGGTGCCAGTGCGCAGTGCTCGATAAACGGCTTCACACGAATGATGGCGTTATGGCCCCAGTAGTGCGACTCACCCAACTGCCAGAAGTGCAGACCGGCGGTAAACAACGGGCCGTAAACGCGGGTCGCAAACTGCTGACAACGCGCATAAAGCGTGTCCATGCCCGAGGCTTTTGGCGAAGACTGGATGATACCGGCATTAGGGTTAGCATCCATCATGCGCACCAGGCCCGTCAGACATTCACCGCTCATGACGCTGTCGGCGTCCAGCACCACCATGTAGCTATAGTTGCTGCCCCAGCGACGGCAGAAGTCATCGATGTTGCCGCTTTTACGCTTCACACGGCGACGACGACGGCGATAGAATATCTTGCCCGCGCCACCGACGTCACGTACCAGCTCCATCCAGGCTTTCTGCTCAGCGATAGCGATATCGGCATCGTAACTGTCACTCAGGATGTAAACATCAAAGTGCTCAGCATTGCCGGTACGCACCACTGATTCCCAGGTCGCCCGTAAACCGGCAAAAACGCGTCCTACATCTTCATTACAGATCGGCATGATCAGCGCGGTACGGTGCGCGGGATTAAGGGGTTCATCGCCGACGGTAGAATAGGAAATGCTGTATTTATCCCGACCAATCAGCAGTTGCAGGAAGCCCATCAACGCCGTCCAGAAACCCGCTGAGACCCAGCAGAACAGGATCGCAAACAGGAACAGAATCCCGGTCTGCAACACATAAGGCAGAATCTGCATAACAGACTGCTGCCAGTTCTGGTTGATCATGTCCATGGGATCCAGCAGCGTCCAGCCCTGGTAAGGCAAAATGGTTTTCATGTACCACGTCGCCACCACGGTCTGCATAATCGTGAGGATCAACAGAATATAACGACGAATGGACCCCACGTGGCGCCACTTCTCTTCCGCGCGCTGCTCTTCGGCCGAAGCATAACGGGGAACAGACTTGTGTCCCCGTAGCGAGTCCCAGGCGCGAGCCAGCGGGTTAGTGCGCCAGGCTTCCGGGAACATCAATGAACGCTTCACTTTTGGCATCGCCTTTAACGTGGTGCGATCAAGATAGTCCTTGCCTAACTGTTGTCCCCCGGCAAGTGAATCGGGCCAGGCCATTTCCACTCGCGACGACACCGATTTTAAAGGTGCATCCTCAGGGCGATCGCTGGCAGCCACATCCTGGCCCAGCGATTCGTGTAACTGGTGAAACGTCTGCGCATTTTGCAACGAAGCGGCCAGACGCGTTTTTCCTGCCGCATCCAGCGGCAGGGCTTCTACATAGCGTTGAGGTGTAAAAGTCAAATTATTCATTGGCAGGTAACTGATAGCTCCAGGTTTCCGTCAATGTCTTGTCACCGCTGACCAGCGCTGCACGCATCTCTGTCGCCTGCTTGTTATCTTTCACGCGCAGACGCAATACCAGACGCCAGCCTTTGGTGACCGGATTGTAGCGAACGCTTTGTTCGACCACTTCGGCGTTCTTGCCTACGCTGACCTGCGGCGCAACCTGACTGTCGGCAGGCATTTCACTCATGTCTTTGCCGACGAAATCGATGGTGAATGCAACAGTGCCATCCGGTTGACGGACTAAATTCGACTGCTTCACATCGCCCGCTGAACGCAGCGTATCTTTCACCCAGGCAACATCGTCAGAATGCAGTTTGTTTTCATTACGGCCAAAGTGCAGACGGTATTTGAAATCCATCGCTTTACCCGGTTCCGGCAGGTTTTCCGGTGTCCAGAACGTCACGATGTTATCGTTCGTCTCATCTGCGGTAGGAATCTCAACCAGCTCAACGCGTCCTTTACCCCAGTCGCCGATTGGCTCAACCCAGCCGCTTGGACGCAGGTCGTAACGGTCATCCAGGTCCTGATAGTTATTGAAATCACGTCCGCGCTGTAACAGCCCGAAGCCTTTTGGATTTTCAATGGTATAGGTGCTGACGGCCAGGTGACGCGGGTTATTCAGCGGACGCCAAATCCACTCACCGTTGCCGCTGTGAATCGACAGACCGTCTGAATCATGCAGTTCAGGACGGAAATTAGACACTGGCGACGGCTGATTGCGGCCAAACAGGAACATGCTGGTTAACGGTGCGATACCCAGTTTACCTACGTTGTCGCGTAAATAGACTTTGGTCTGCACATCAACCGTGGATTCCTGGCCAGGATGGATGGTAAAGCGATAAGCACCGGTCGCGCGTGGAGAATCAAGCAGTGCGTAGATCACCAGCTGCTTGTCCTGCGGTTTGGGTCGTTCAATCCAGAACTCTTTAAAACGCGGGAACTCTTCGCCTGATGGCAGCGCGGTGTCGATAGCCAGACCACGGGCAGACAGGCCATAAACCTGACCGGCACCGATCACGCGGAAATAGCTGGCGCCGAGGAAGCTGGCGATTTCGTCATCTTTCTTGTTCTTGCTGTTCAACGGATACAGCACTTTAAAACCCGCAAAGCCGAGGTTTTTCACCGCATCGGCATCGTGTTTCACATTGCCGAAGTTGAAATAATCAGGACTGTATTTGATTTCGCGTACGGTATTGGCGGTGATCTCGTTAATTTTCACCGGCAGATCAAAGTACATCCCCTGATGGTAGAATTCGAGTTTGAACGGCGTACGCAGTTTGCCCCAATACGCTTTATCGTGGTTGAACTGAATCTGCTGGTAGTCAGCAAATTTCATATCACGAAATTGAGAGGGTAAATTGCTTTTTGGCGCTTCGAAGCTTTTTCCGGACAGATCTTTGGCTTGTTTTGCCACATCATCAAAATTAAACGCCCAACTGTTGTTGGCATACAAAGCCAGCAGGACTGCCGCGCCAATCCAGCGCATTTTCGTCAGCCCAACATTATTTTTTTCTTTAGTCAGCACATCCCCCCCTTTCGTGTGCTTAATACAAACCCGCTTATCTTAATGGATAATTCGGCTTTCCGACAGCACATGCACAACAATGTTCCCGATAATCCTCTGCTCGAGGGGTGATTTTAGGACAATTAAACGTTACGGGCTCAACTGAGATTCAACTGATAGTATACTCTGTTATCTGCAGCTAGAATTTCCTTCCGACATAATACGGTTTCAGGGCGAAACCGGCTAAAAACGTACTAACGAACTGGAACTTTATGAGTACAACAAAAACTGAGCGTGAGTATTTTCTCGACTCGATCCGGGCCTGTTTGATGTTATTGGGCGTGCCGTTTCACGTTTCCCTGATCTATTCGTCGCAGAAATGGGCCGTCAACAGCAGCGACGCTTCGCTATGGCTTACGACCCTGAATGATTTTATTCATGCGTTCCGCATGCAGGTGTTTTTTGTCATCTCCGGCTACTTCTCTTACATGCTCTATCTGCGCTATCAGCCCCGACGCTTTCTGAAAGTTCGTCTGGAGCGGGTCGGCATTCCGATGCTGACGGCGGTGCCCTTAATTACGCTGCCGCAGTTCTTTATGCTGAAGGCATGGACAAGCAAATACGCGGACTGGAGCGCCCTGCCGCCCTACGCGAAATTCAACAACCTGATGTGGGAGCTGATCTCCCACCTGTGGTTTTTACTGGTGCTGTTAATTCTTACCACACTCGGCATGATCACGTTCCGCTGGTTGCGGGATCAAAAGCGTAACATTGATTATCAACACGTGGGCTGGGGGAAACTGGCGCTTGGCCTGTTGATCTGGGGCCTGATGTGGGGCGCTTTTCGACGTGTTGTCTTTTACACGAATCCAACCCTGTTAAGCGATGCGCTGTTTAATTTCGTGGTGATGCAGTCCCTGTTCTACCTGCCCTTTTTTATGCTGGGCGCACTCAGTTGGAAACATCAGGCGCTGAAACAGCTGTTCGTGCGGGTGAATCCCGTGCTGTTCATTGGCGCAGTGCTGCTGCTGGTGGCATATATTGTCAATCAACGCACAAGCAGTGGTGAAGGCTGGTTGTATGAGCTGGACGCGTTAATCAGCAGCATGATGGGACTTTGCATGCTGAACGTCTGTTACAGTCTGGGACATAAACTGCTTAACTCACATTCGCCAGGCATTATGTATCTGGTTAACGCCTCGCTGTTTATTTATCTGGTGCACCATCCCCTGACGCTGTTGTACGGCATTTATGTGACGCCTGTACTGCATAACAATACGCTGGGCTTCCTGCTGGGTCTGGTCATGGTATTTGGCGTGTCATTCACGTTGTATGAGTTGCACCTGCGTATTCCTCTTCTGCGTTTTCTGTTTTCCGGTAAGCCGCAGAAGCGCTAATGATAAGGCGATCGCTGCCGATCGCCTTGCTTCAAAGCAGCCACTCAATAGGCAATCGCCACACCAGTCGAACCTGCAGACGCTGCCACCAGCTGCAGCCGGGTTCATGCTTGTGAACAACCTGCTGCGCCTCGCCGGGATACTCCAGCCAGTTTACTCTTCCCCACTTGTCCAGCCGCAACGTCCAGGCCCGATCGCGCATTGAGTCGCTAAAACGCTGATGGGTTTCGGCGGCCAGTTTTTCACTTTCAATGACCAGCCCCATTTCGGTGTTGAGCACCGCCGAGCGTGGATCGAAGTTAAATGAGCCGATAAACAGGATTTTTTCATCCACTGAAAAGGTTTTCGCGTGCAAACTTGAGCCTGAATTACCGGTCAAGCCGCGATCGTGCGGCGTGTCATTCAGGCCGGCCTGGGGTTTTAATTCGAAAAGCGAAATCCCGTGCCGCAACAGTTTTTTCCGCCATTTTGCATAGCCCGCATGCACAATGGACACATCGTTTGCCGCCAGCGAGTTCGTTAACACCGCGATCTTCACCCCTTTGCGCTTCATCGCCAGCAGTTGGGCAACCCCCGCGCGGGTCGGCACAAAGTAAGCGGAAATGATGTCGAACTGATGCTGAGGCGCGCCGATCACTTCCATCATACGCTGAGGCAGAAGTGACTTGCGTCGCGCTTTTCCCAGGCCCTTGCGCGGATCGTCACTCAACAGTCGCGTTTTGGCCCAGACAAAAGGCAGATCGTCCTGAGTCAGTTGATCGATCAGCGAGGACTTATTCAGGCGCTGAAGATAATGCTGTACGGTCTCGCTTTCACGCCACTCCGGCGGTAACACCACATCCGGATGCGCCGACATCGGCTGATCCAGCACCTCGCTTAGCGGCGAAACGGGTTTACTGTTCCAGTAGCGTTCAAAATCTTCGGCCACTTCGTTAACCACCGAGCCGATAGCCAGCACGTCGAGATCGGCAAACAGGGGTTCGTTGCCCGTACCAAAATATTCGTCGCCAATGTTACGTCCACCGACTACCGTCGTGACGCCATCCGCCGTGAAGCTCTTATTATGCATCCGCCGGTTGAGGCGGGCGAAGTCGGTGAGATAGCCCAGCGCGCGCAGGGTACGAAAGGAGAACGGATTGAACAGCCTGACGGTAATGTTGGGATGGTGATTCAGCTGCGCCAGCGTATCATCCAGCCCTGGCGTATTGTTATCGTCCAGCAGCAGCCGTACGATCACCCCGCGATTGGCGGCCTCCAACATGGCACTGAACAGCAACCTGCCCGACATATCGTTTTGCCAGATATAGTATTGTATATCCAGCGTCTTCGCGGCTTTCTCCATCAGCAGGTAACGTGCGGCAAAAGCATCCAGCCCGTCACTGAGTGGATGAATGCCGCTCAACCCCGGATGGTGCAAACAAAGCGGAACCAGCCGCTCTTCAAGCCAGCTCTGCCGTGATGGGCTCTGGGGCAAATCAAACGCTTCGGTCATGAATATTCCCTGAATCATACTGTCATTTATTATTATTCCTCCGGGCGCCAGAGTATGCCAGCGCCGGTTGCACATCAGCCATGCTGATGGCACCGTTTTTTAGTCTAGACTTAGTCGAACGATCTGTGACTGTCATTTGCCCGGCAGGAGAGGAATATGAGTCAATCGCCCTTAACTGACGACCGTTTACGCCATCATCCCCGCCTGTTTCAGAGCTTTTTTCAGGGCAGCTTCCCCTGTTCCACCGCCTGCCGCACGCCGGGCAAACGGCTGGATATGGTGATCAGCAGCGGGCACGATATGCTGCTTAAAAAAGACTATGCGGCACTGGTCGATCTGCATCTGTTGACCGCGCGGGATGGTGCACGCTGGCACCTGATTGAAAAAACGCCTAACCAGTACGACTGGAGCAGTTTCCTGCCAATGGTCGAAGCGGCACGGGATAACCAGTTGCAGATCATCTGGGAACTGGCCCACTTTGGCTATCCCGATCATATTTCTGTCTGGAAAGCCGGGTTCGTCGACCACTTCGAACGTTATGCCCGGGAAATGGCGCGCATTATCCGCGATCAGGGCATTCAGCAGGCTTTTTTCACGCCCGTAAACCAGATCTCATTCTGGTCCTGGGCAGGCGCCGACGTGGCCTGGTTTAATCCCCATGCCAGTCAGCGTGGTAAAGAGCTTAAGCGGCAACTGGTTCGTGCTTCTCTGGCTGCCATGCAGGCAATTCGCGAGGTGATACCTGACGCCCGTTTTGTGCTGACCGATCCTTTGGTGCAGATTGCCCATCATCCCGATAACCCCGACAGTAAACCCGGGGCTGATGCACAGCATCAGGCGCAGTTTGAAGCCTGGGATATGTTAGCCGGACGTGTCGATAAAGAACTGGGCGGGCACGAAGATTTTCTGGATATTCTGGGCCTGAACTACTATCCGGATAACCACTGGTTCTTCCCCGATCGGCCAATGGACAGAGACGACCCGGTACGCGCCCCGCTCCATATTCTGCTGGCGCAATACTGGCAGCGTTATCAACGTCCTATGCTGATAGCCGAAACTGGTGCCGAAGGCGAAGCTCGCGCGCCCTGGCTACAGGAGGTCAGTGAAAACGTTGCCGTTGCCCTGGATCAGGGCATTGCGATGGAGGGCATTTCGCTCTATCCCGTGGTGGAGTATCCGGCATGGGCAGACGACAGGCGTTCTCCAGGGTCACTGCTGGGCCTCGCCGATCCCAATGGCAACCGCACCGTGCATGAGGACCTGGCACTGGTGCTGCGCAGTCAGCAGATAAAGTTCACTAAGCGCGATCAGAGCTGACGCGAGGGCGGTTTGGGATAACAGGTTTGCGTATCAAGGCGCTCCGGCGGCGAGGCAAGGCGGCTGTCGTTTAGCCACGTCACCACAAACAAGAAAGTGACACCGATCAGGCAAGCGGTCAGCAGGCCAATAATCGCAATCAGTTTATCATCTCTCGATTCCATCCCTCACTCCTTTCAGGTCCGGTTGATAAACACTAACTCATCCAAAGCGTGACGATCAAAACGAAAATAATCAGCGTGACCGAGGTTACTGCCAGCACCACAATCGCAAAGTGAGCATCGGCAAGGGGCTGAACCACAGGTTCATCGTGCTCTTCTGGTGGGCTGGGTAAAAGCATGCTCTTCCTGGTTAACGCGTGGCTCAAAGGTGCATTTGCGGGCTACAGTGTAGAGCAATCTTATTCAGGAATCCGTTATTTTACAAACCCGCCCTGATGGCGCGGCACGACCGGGATGTGCCGCCCTTCAGCCCCTGCCATACCGGATAGTGCAGCGCTATTTCCCGGCAGACCAGCCGCCGCCCAGCGCGCGATACAGCTCAATTTGCGCCTGCAGTAGATTATTTTTGACCGTCACCAGGTTCAGTTGAGTCGCAAACAAGGTGCGCTGTGCATCCAGCTCGTCCAGATAAGAGGCATAACCGTTTTGGTAGCGTTCGGTCGCGATGCGCAACGCGTCGGCGACAAACTGTTCCTGTTGACGAAGCGCTTCCTGTTGCGCCTCGCCCTGGCGAATCGCATCCAGTGCATTATTCACCTCTGAAAAGGCGTTTCGCACCACTTTCTCATAGCTGTACAAAGCCTGATTACGCGAAGCCATGGAGACATCCACCTGCGCGGTTAACGCTTCACGATTGAGTAAGGGGGCCAGAATACTGCCGCCGACGCTCCACAGGCGGAAAGGATCGTCCACCAGCTGATGCAACACGGAACTCTGAAGCGTGCCTGAGGCAGTGAGGTTAATTCCCGGCAGCAGCTTCGCTTTGGATAACGCCAGCGTGGCATCGGCGGCCAGCAGTTGACGCTGTGCCTGCACGATATCAGGACGACGATTCAGCAGTGCAGACGGCAGTACGCCCGGCATAACCTGCGGCATGATGGCCGTGAACGCCCGATGGCGTGCGA
Source organism: Pantoea sp. B623 (assembly GCF_024814475.1). NCBI lineage: Bacteria > Pseudomonadati > Pseudomonadota > Gammaproteobacteria > Enterobacterales > Erwiniaceae > Pantoea > Pantoea sp. B623. The sequence goes on from NZ_JANUXM010000004.1 coordinate 760,258, forward strand.
TTTCACGCGGATTCATCCCTACCAGGATGCTGAGCGCATTTTCCTGTTGCGCAATTTGATGCTGGAGTTGCGGAACCTGAGCTTTAGCGGACTGATACTCAGATGAAGCCTGCATCCACTCCAGCCGGGAGGTATATCCCGTTTCGAACTGGCGCTGCGCCAGTTTGAGCGAGTTGTGCCGCGTTGCCAGCGTCGCCTCGGTAACGCGCAGTTGCTCATCCAGCGCGCACAGCGTCATATAACCGGATGCCACCGAACTGGCGATGGTCAGCTCGGCTGCCGAGGCGGCGGCCTGCTGTGCCTCCAGCGTCGCCTGCGCCGCATCGATCGAACGGCTGCGCGCGCCCCACAAATCCACATTGTAGCTGGCCTGTAGCTGTCCCTGAAAAACCGAGGTGTCATTAGGCTGTCCCGTCGCCGCGGATAATGCGCGCTGACGCGTCGCCGCGACGCCGCCGCTGAGCGTCGGAAAATTGTCCCCTTCCGTTGCACGTAGCTGGGCCCGATACTGATCAACCCGTGAACGGGCGATCAGGATATCCGGATTATTACGCAACGCCTGATCCACCAGGCGATTCAGATCGGCGTCGCCGAAGGCCTGCCACCATGCGGCTTCCGGTGGCGCAGAAGGCCCAACCCGATCGCGCCACTGTGGGGGAATGGGCAAGGCGGACGGGGCTTTGTCGACCTGGGTGCTGCACCCTGCCAGCACGACCGCCAGCAGGGCAGCGGCTATACGCAAGCCCTTCATGGCGTTTTCTCTCCCTCTCCGTCCACGTGTGCGGCCGTGTCAATGCTTACCTCAACCGACATCCCGGGACGCAGCTGTTGCTGGACCTCTGGCGCCACATCAATACGTACCGGAATACGCTGAGCGATTTTAACGAAGTTGCCGGTCGCATTGTCCGGCGATATTGCACTGAATTCTGAACCTGCAGCAGGTGAAAGATATTCAACGCGACCCTGGAAGGTTTTACCGTCCAGTGCATCCACACGAATCGTTACCGGCAGCCCCGGACGAATATGCGCCAGCTGCGTTTCTTTGTAGTTCGCGATAATCCACTTATGGTTGGGCACCACCGACGTCAGGCGCGTACCGGCCGTCACGTAGGCGCCTTTACGCACGGACAACTGTCCGAGTTGCCCTTCGTCAGGTGAGGTAATGCGCGTGTTGGCCAGATCGATTTCCGCCAGCTCCAGAGCGGCCTTCGCACTGGCCACGTCCCCTTCAAGCGAGGCACGGTTAACAATGACCGTTTGCAAGTTTTGCTGGGCCACCGCAACCTGCGCTTCCGCCTGATGCAGCTGAGCCAGCCCCTGCGCATTCGCCGCGCGCGCCGCATCGCGTTCGCGCACCGAGAGCGAACCGTCTGCGGCCAGATTTTCAACACGTTTTAGATCCAGACCGCTTTTCACCGCCTGGGCTTTGGCGTTTTCCAGCGCCGCTTTATTACTCTGAATCGTGGCCTGCGCGCTGAGGCGCTGCTGCTGATTATTATTGAGTGCAGCCTGCTTCATGGCCAGCTGCGCCTGCGCCTGGTGCACGCGCTGACGATAGATACGATCGCCAATGGTCATCAGTAACTGACCTTTTTTAACCGGCTGCAGGTCAACCACATCCACCTGGGTCAGATAACCATTTACCTGCGGGCTGATAAACGTGACCTGCCCGCGGACATAGGCATTTTCTGTGCTCTGAACGGAACTGGTGAAAGGCCAAAGCTGCCAGGCATACAGAATAACCAGCACGCCTGTCACCACAATACCGCTGCCTAAGGCAATCGAGAGAATACGACGGCGGTTGGCCCGATCGCGCTCTGCTGCCTGAAGTTCATCCTGTTGACTCATTGTTGCTCCGTTCGTTCTTGTGCGGCGGCAAGCTGACGCTGCTCTGCCAGATTGAAGGTGGCCTGTCGCCAGTCGAGATAGCGCCGACGCGTTAAGCGCCACAGCACCCACATCAGGGTAATCAGCGCCAGAGCCGCCGTCAGCAGATAGGTATCGTTATAGGCCAGTACGTTGGCCTGCAAGGTTGCGACTGACTGAAGCTGGCTGGTGCTTTGTGCACTAAGCAGGGCGCTGTCGTTGATCTGACTGGTAAACAGGGCGCCATATTGGCTAAGCCGTTCACTGACGTTGGGATCCAGTAACGATAATTGATCGCCAAGAAGACTGGAGTGATATTTTTCACGCCAGGTTTGAAAGGTGCCCAGAATCGCCGAGCCGATTAAGCCGCCCAGATTTTGGCTCATGCCAAACAACACCACAAAACTGACCAGATTTTTCGGCTGGGTCACCACGCTACCAATGCCCATCAGCATGGCGGGCGCCATAAAAAAGGCGCTGCCGAATCCCAGTAAAAACTGGCTTAAGTACATGTTGTTCGCGCGGGTAACCGGGCTGGATTGCGCGTCCATCAGTGAGGCGATGATCATCACGATGAGTGACACCACAATCGGCCAGTTGAGATGCGTTGGCTTAATGGTTAGCGCACTGGCAGCAATGCCGGCAATCACCCCGGCGATGATCGCCCAGGCTAAGCCGTGCAGCTGATCGTTTTGTAGGCCAATCTGCTGCAAAAAACCTATCGCACCGGTATTCTGCTCCGCCAGCACGATACGAATCATGATCATCACGATGCCCAGACGCACGATCATCCCGTTGCTGAGCCAGCGCGTATTGATCAGCGGATTGCGGCGGTTATGCTCGATCACGAAAGCCGTGACGATCAGCACCAACGCCAGCGCAGCACAAACGCCGAGCCAGGGCGTGCTAAACCACCATTCAATTCGGCCAAGTGACAGTACGCCGCACAGCAGTGCCATGCCCGGTGCCAGCAGCATAAAGGTGACGAAATCCATCTTCTCAAACGCCTTAATACGATCGCCCGGCGGCAGCTTAACCACTAACACCGCGCCCAACGCAATCAGCGCTAATCCCAGCTCAAACAGATAAAGCCCGCGCCACTCCTCAAGCTGGAGCAACTCGCTGGAAAAGAGTCGGGCCAGCGGAATCGCCAACTGCGAAACGGTCAGGCCAATAACCAGGGCCTTCAGGCGATGTTTCGCCGGCCACGCCTGCACCTGATAATAGATCCCCAGCGAGCTCAGGGCAGCGCCCACCATGCCATGGGCGGTGCGTACGATAATCGCCGAACTGAGATCGTTGGCAAAGAGATGGAAAAAGGCGACTAAGACATAAAGCACCAGAAAGGCTTCGGTGAAAACCCGCAGTCCAAACTGCTGACGAAATTTCACCAGCAGCAGGTTGATGGAGATATTCCCCATCACATATACCGCCGGTAGCCAGGCGATTTCATTGGAGTAAGCGGCAAAGGTTCCTTGCAGATTCGTGAGGTTCGCACTGACCAGCGCGTTGCTCAGTGCACCGGTCAGGGAGATCAGCAGGCCAATCAGCCCAAACGCAATGCGTTTAGGCGTTGAGTGCAGCGGCGTCGAAGGCGACCCCGGCAGCATAGGTTTTTCATGTGGCAACCATTCACGCGCAGCGTAGGGATTGCGCCGGGCCATAATTACATCGTTCCCATTCGGGTCAGCAGTGTCTCTAAAATTCGCTCAACCACCGCGAGCTCCTGAGGATCGATATCAGCCAGCAGCTCAGCACGTAAGGCATCCGCGTGGGTTTTAACGTTGGCGAACGCGTCATTCCCTTTTTCGGTCAGCACCAGGTGACGTTTGCGGCGATCTTCGGCTGGCTGTACGCGCGTCAGTAAATCCTGCTTCACCAGACGATCCACCAGCGGCACCATACTGGCATCCTCCAGCCCCATCCGCTGTGCCAGTTCCGTTTGCGTAAGCCGCTGAGGTTCGCTGGCAATAAGCCCAATCGCCATCCAACTGCTGGTACTTAAGCCACTGTCTTTCAAATGACGATCGACGGCCAGACGCCAGGCATGAGCAGTAAGATGGAGCAAGTGCGTAAAGGTACGGGTAGATGACATTTAAATAGCAACCTAATGATTAGAGTTCTAATTAGTTGAATAAGTTATTATACGCAAAGCAAATTGCGAATGAAAAGTGTCTGCTCTGTTAAATACTGGATAATCGCGGCAGAATGTCCAGGTTGATACTGTCGTAAAAGTTTAGTGGAGTAAAATGCGTGTGAAAGACTCAACAGACAGCTGGGTGGATTTGCGTCGCGACCCAAACAGCGGTATTGAATCTCTGCGGGCGCATTTTACCGGTCATGCCTACGATCCTCACTGGCATGACAGCTATTTAATTGGCGTGACTGAGCAAGGCGTACAGCAGTTCCATTCCCGACGTCAGCGTCATCACAGCCGCCCCGGCACCGTCTTTATGTTAGAACCTGAAGAACTGCATGACGGCGATGCCGTTGATGCCCAGGGTTTTACCTACCGTATGCTGTATCTTTCGCCCCACCAGCTACATCAGCAGCTTGCGCCAGCCTGTCTTGATGGACTCCCCTGCGGAGACCTACGCTTTGCCAGCACGCTGAAAGACGATGGTCAACTCTCCTGGGCGGTCTGGCACGCGTTTGACGCTTTCTGGCACGATCATCCCCGGCTCATTAAAGATGCAGCGCTGGATCGCTTATTCCAGCAACTCCGTTATTCTCCCGTCTTGCGCGGCGCCCGGGCAGAGACAGCACCATCGCTGGCGCATCAGGCGCGCGACTGGTTGATGGCTTATCATGCGGAAAATCCCGGCATTGCCGAGCTGGCGCAGGCGCTCAACGTCGATCGGTTCCGCCTCTCCCGGCTGTTTCAAAAACAATGGGGCCTGCCACCGCACGCCTGGTTAGTGCAGTGGCGCCTGAGCCAGGCGCGCCGTCGGCTGGCCATCGGTGAATCGCCCGCACAGGTTGCAGCCGAGCTGGGTTTCGCCGACCAGAGCCATCTGGGGCGCTGGTTCAAACGCGCCTGCCAACTGACGCCCGCGCGTTACCAGCAACTGTGCACAAATCTTCCAGACGCCTGAGCTGAGCCTTGCCACAATGGCTTTTTGCCTCAGGAGATGAAAATGACAGAACCACGATGTGTAATGATATTGAACAGCGCGTTACCCGCTGGCAAAGCAACCAATGCCGCAGCCGTTATCGCCCTGACCGTGGGTCAGCGGCACCCTTCCCTTGCAGGCGAAGCCCTTGAGGATGCCGCCACCCGGCGCTTTCCCGGCCTGATTCCGGCAGGCATCCCCGTGCTGGCCGCTGATGCACAGCAGCTCAGCGCATTATGGCCGCAGGCTGAGCAGGCGGAATGCGATATTGTGGTGTTTCCGGAAGAAGGTCAGTCGACGACAGACTATGGCGCCTTTACTGCCGCCATGAAGACACAACCGGCAGCGGAATGGCGTCTGCTGGGCGTGGCTATCGTCGGGGACAAGAAGAAGGTCCGTAAACTCACCGCGAAACTTCACCTGTTTGCTTAACCTGCTGTGAATCGTGCTGCTCACGCGCCGATTTTTCAACTTGTACACATTTCCCTGTACAGATTAACGGCAAATAATTTACCTAAAATGCTGATTGTTAATCATTAGCATTTTTTGCTTAATAATTTACTTGTACAATCAAAGTTACATTGTATAACTTTACAGCCAACGAGTTGTGATCACGACTCTGTAACGAATGATGCATCTGCGTCGCCTCTGAAGGTGTAATGGATTTCCACCCTCAGAGGTTTCTTTTTTGATTATCTCGACCTGTTTACGGCGTTGGGTTCCATTGTATTTTATGCGATGGCTTTTAGGTCTGTTTGTCCTGCTGTCCGCCCGGGTAGCTGGCTATTTGAAAGGCTAACACATGCAAAACACACTGCCCCAAACTGATAAAGAGATTGCTGACTACTTTACCGTTGCTGGTAACAAGCCTGACAGTGATATGGAAATTCTTGGACTGGTGGTTGCAGAAATTCTGCAGTCAGGCATGGCTGTGAATAACAAAGCGATAATTTCTAAGCTGATTCATCGTCTTGAACTGGAAAGTGACGAAGTTTCACTGGATGTTTATCGTCACCTGCTGGAGATGGTGGTGTATAAAACCCCTGACGACTTAACGGTATAGTCCTTTCTCCATGGATGGAGTCATTTCGCTTTCTCTGGCTTCTTCGTTTATCCATCGGTAACATCTGCCCCTCACCATATCCAGTCCTCCTTGCCTTTCGCGCAAGATATGAATAAAAGAGCCTGCACAACATTATGATTCAACAAAACGATGTCGCCACGACCGCCGTTGTGGAAAACGATATCAGTGTGGGGCGCGTACTGCGCTCGCCTGCACTGCTTACCCGAGAATGTCTGGCTGGCGTCATTACGGCCCTGGCACTGATTCCTGAAGTGATCTCTTTCTCTGTTATCGCGGGCGTCGATCCCAAAGTCAGCCTGGTCGCCTCTGTTGTACTTTGCCTGACGCTGTCCATTCTTGGCGGACGGCCGGCCATGGTGACGGCGGCGGCGGGTTCGGTGGCGCTGGTGATTGGCCCGATGGTACATGCCCATGGCGTGGCCTACATTCTGCCTGCGGTCGTGATGGCCGGACTGATTCAGATTCTGTTTGGTGTCACCGGCATGTCACGGGCGATGCGCTATATCCCACGTTCGGTGATGATCGGCTTTGTGAATGCGCTTGGCGTGTTGATTTTCTTTGCTCAGGTTCCCCATGTCTGGGGTCAGTCGCCTGTAGTATGGGCTCTGTTCGCACTCACTCTGGCGATTGTGCTACTGTTGCCCCGAGTGCTTAAAAGTGTTCCTTCCCCTCTGGTCGCCATTATCGTTGTGACCGGCGTGGCGCTGCTGATGGGTTACCGGGTACCGGATGTGGGGGATGAAGGCCCGATGAGTGCCGGCTTACCTGACTTTACGGCCTTAGCCGTACCGCTCGATCGCCACACGCTGCAAATCGTCTGGCCCACGGCGCTCAGCATTGCGTTTGTCGGGCTGATGGAATCGCTGCTGACCGCCAAATTAGTTGATGATCTTACGGACACGCCTTCCAGCAAACGGCGCGAATCCTGGGGGCTGGGCATAGGCAATATTTTTGCTGGCTTTTACGGCGGCATCGCCGGCTGCGCCATGATTGGCCAGACCATTGTTAACGTAGAACTCGGCAAAGCGCGCAGTCGGGTATCAACGATTGCGGCGGGCCTGGTCCTGCTGCTTCTCGTCACCGGCCTGAGCCACATTATGGCGAAGATCCCTATGGTTGTTCTGGCCGGAATCATGATGGTGGTCGCCGTCAAGACGGTAAACTGGCACAGCCTGCAACCGGCAACCCTGAAACGGATGCCCTGGTCAGAAACGCTGGTGATGGCGCTGACGGTAGGCATTACGGTACTCACCGGTAATCTCGCGCTTGGGGTACTGGCCGGGGTTATCGTTGCGATGATGTTATTTGCACGCCGCGTTGCGCATGTCATTCATGCCGAAAGGCAGCTAAGCGAAGACGGGCAGTCGGTGCGTTACACCGTGCGCGGGCCGCTGTTTTTTGCCAGCAGCAACGATTTGTTTGAGCACTTTGATTACGCGCAGGATCCGAAATCCGTCATTATCGACCTCACCCACGCGCAAATCTGGGATGCCTCCAGCGTCGCCGCGCTGGATGGAATCGAATATCGCTACCAGCGCTATGGCACGCACGTGACTATAGAAGGACTGGATCTGCGCAGCAGTGATTTCCATCGCCGCTTGACCGGTAATCTGAGCTGAGTCACTGGCCTGCTGCCTGAGCGCAGCAGGCCGCAGTCAGGCTTGCTGGCGGCGGGCTTTGTAGCGGGCCACCATGGTGATGAGTGCCTGGTATAGCAACCCGGCATACAGGCTCATTAAAATAGCCAGTCCAATCTCTTTGCCCTGCGCCTGCCATGACATAAACCACATGAAGACGCCCCACAGAACCGAAAAAATCAGCCATCCGCGGACGAATTTCAAAATGCCATTCATAACATTACTCCTCTACATTGATGCGCTACCTTAACCGGAGTGAAGACAAAAAGCCGAATCATCATCGTGAGATGAGAAGTATCTCAAAAAACAAACAAATGGCCTTCCTCGCTTCGCTTTTACCCTTCGCCGCCCTATTTTTAGTTACGGGTGTCTACAATTAGCTTACTGTTAATTTCATAAGGGAAATAGAATGAATCGTCGTCTGTCCTTTTTAGTCGCTGCTTTTGTCGTTTCCACGCTCAGCGCCTGCGCACCGCCGCCGCCAGGTCCGGGTTGCGGCGCGCCACCGCCGCCGCACGATCGTCGTCCACCACCACCGCCTCCACCGCCAGAACAGGCTTTCGCGCCACCACCTCCTCGGGCTGACGCCCCTCCTCCGCCCCCTCCAGCCGCAACCGGCGAACAGCCGCCTCCGCCACCGGCTCGCACCTGGTAACGTTTTAGCAGCGATGTTAAGTCTGACCGCCTTACAGCCGGGCCGCAGGATAGCGGCCGGGCTGACTCATCTGAACCACCTGTCCCAGGCTGTCACCGCGAAGTGGCAGGGCGAGAGCGATAAACACGTTTGACATGAATAAGCTCTGCCAGGGTTATCGCCGGGCGTAACAGAAGTTGAAGGCTGCCGACCACAAATAACCAGGTACCGCCGGTCATTAGCGAATCGAAGAAAAAAAGAACGCTTCCTGTCAAAAACCATATCGCGATAAAGAGATCGTTCAGTGCCCCAAGGGCCCGGTAGCGGCGCGCTATGATGATGTGATCTGAACCGAAATCGATTTCTGCTTGATGTCCGGGCACGGCTTGTCCTTGTCAGTTTGGTCGGTATGTATTGACAAGGTTAGTGCACTGAAAGGGGTAAGTACGCCTTTGTTGATTTAAGATCGCGATGACAGGAAAGCATTCTGTGCCAGAGCGAACAGTCGGCTGTTTTCATTTCGAAAGACGCGCGCCAACGCCACTCAACGGATCGCTGGCAACACTCTGGTTTAATGTTAAAAACAAGATTCGAAGCTTAGCTCGTTGTTTTAGCGAAGCGCGTAAATTCATGCTTGCGCTGTAACGGCATCTGTCGAAACACTTTTGTATTTCACGGCGCAAGAGGCCGTGAAGGCATGGCAGGGATACGCATTCGGAAGAGAGATTTTGGGCACACCGATGGATGAAGAGGACGGGCGAAATCACTATCAGAAACTGGCTCTGCAAAGCGCGTAACTTAGAGAGCAAATGGTTGAAATATAAATATTTTATAAAATAATCTCGTCGACCTGGTTTTATTCTTACTCATGCCTGAAGGTTTCTTCTTTCCGGCCGATAATCAAAATGTAATCGATAGTACCTTATCTTTATAGCCCTGTTCGCTATGCCCACATCCGAGTGGGCTTTTTTCTATCTGACACAGGCATATCGTGCCTTTTATCGATCAAATCTCATTCAGTTGTATCTAAAAAGCACGATCACTGTATGCTTCCACAGTCAGTCAAAATTGACTGCTGGATTTTCCCTTGTAACAGTTTCTGCCTGTGTAACGCAGGCCTTTTTAATTTACTGCCTTCCCTGCTCTGACAAACTCCGCCGCCATTCTGTAGACCTCCGCCTGAAGTGGATTCGTCTCCTCTTTCATCCAGTCTTCAAGTATTTCAGCAAGCTCTAAATCAAAAAAACCTTCTTTTACATCAAGCAGTTCCAGCACGGCTTTACCGATTGCGGTAAAGATAATATAGGGCCGTTCATCATCGTCGTCCATGTGAGCCTAAGTTGTGAAACGGAAATTCAGCATAGCACATAAAATGAGCAATTAATTTTATTCCTGCGGTTGAAGGCTTCCCTACTCTTTTGGCTGTTGCCCATTAAGCTCAAACGCTAGCGCTGATGCCGCTGACTATAGCCTGCACGCATCTGTTTTCCTTTTCAGTTCGTGAACGACCTGGCCTTGAGTTTTCGACGCGGGCCTAAAGCTGAGGGATGCCGAAATGCAGGTTTATGCAAGTCAGGAGAGTACGAGGATAAGGATGGGCTGAAAGTCCATGATGAAAGATGGCAGCAAAAAATGTCTGTTGCCACACTGCTGCCATTTTGCTACCACTGCCGAATGTCAGACACAAAAAAACCGCCCAAAGAGGCGGCTTAAACGACATTGCTACTACTTGATTTTATTGGTGTTTCAATATGGTGCCCGGGGCGGGACTTGAACCCGCACGACCTTGCGATCGAGGGATTTTAAATCACACATTAACATCTGTTAGAACAATAGATTACAGTCACTTTTCATAATATACCTCATTTATCTGTAGTAGATTTTTCAGTGTGTTAGGTGGTATAAATGCCCGATATTATGAAACACACTGTATATAAATCACCAAATGAGTAAAATTAACGAACGCCACAAAAAAAATTTTTATATTGCTTACTTAATAATTTTTATATTAACACTACCTTTTTCAATTCTTTTTTGGGTGGTACTTTTCTTTCTTTTCAAAAATAGCATAGCCCCAACATTAGAATACGGAAGCGTTAGTGATTGGGTGTCCTCAATAAGTACCGCATTAACCTTGCTTGTGGCATGGCAAGCCTATAAAGCGGCACCAGACTGGTTAAAGCAAAAGCATGATGAGCAAACCTTAGAGCTCGCTGCAAAACTCATTGAATCAGAGAATGATAAGTTAATAAAATTAAAGAAGGATCTTTTTGACACTGGTGGTGATTTTAGTAAATCAGTGAGAGTTTGCTACAGACACCATGACAACCAGCGTGCGCATGCATTGTCTGGCAAGTACAAAGAGCTTATTAGCGATCTTTCTCTACAAGTTGAAAACACCGAAAAAATCATTAGCTCATTGATAAGGCGTGGCTGGACGCTCAAGTCAAATTATTACGGAAAATATAAAGAAATAGATTCCAAACTCAACGGATCATTAGTGAGTAATTTCTTTGAGTTAACATACATTGCATTCCTAACGGAAAGCAAGCATATAAAAAACTGGGAGGAATCATTTGAAAAAATACCTAAACAAGATATTTCCTTTGCTAACTTCGACCAAAGCATAGCTGAACTTAATTACATTTTAACTGAATATACAGACTCGATAAAAAATGAAAAAATGTATTTAAAAGATTTTTTTGATATAAATAGAGATTGAATCCAATCATGGGGTGTCAGGGGTCGGAGGTTCAAATCCTCTCGTGCCGACCAAATTCTCCCAACGTTTTGTCTGGTGAAGTCCAGAGAGAACCATAAAAAACAGTTTAAACAGTAGGTTGTTGAAACCTGCTGTTTTTCTGTTGTCTAGTGAAATCCTGATTGATACAGTGGAATCCACCTGATTTAGGCATACTCATGGGCATACGTTTCTAAGACTGCCTTTTGATATGCCTAAGCCTTCCGAGGAACAGAATGGAGACTGCTCATGGCAAGAAAGACCAAGCCCTTAAACAATACCGAAGTGAAGAACGTCAAAGCTGCTGGGCGAGCATTGGTTCTTTATGACGGGGATGGTCTGGAACTGCAGGTTACTCCCGGAGGCTCAAAACTCTGGCGGTTTCGTTATTACAAACCCTTCACTCGTAAACGGGCCATGATTAGCTTTGGTTCATACCCTTCCGTTTCGCTTTCTGAAGCCCGCCAAAATCGTGAATCAGCCCGCGCTCTTCTCAGCAAAGACGTCGACCCTCAAGAGCACAAAAAAGCAGAGCAACTTCGTCAGAAGAGTGTGAGTGAAAGTACTTTTGAAAAAGTGGCAGCTGAGTGGTTTAAGACAAAAGAGGCAGCAGGATTAACAACTCACACTCTTAACGATATCTGGCGTTCAATGAGTAAATATGTGTTCCCACATATTGGCTCTATGCCTATTTCCAGCATTACAGCCCAACAGTTTATTGGATCCCTTAGCCCAACTCATGCTGCAGGCAGACTCGAAACTGTTAAAAGGTTGAGTCAGCGTATTAATGAGGTTATGGATTACGCTTTGAACTCTGGCTTAGTCACTTCAAACCCAGCGGCAAAAATCGGTAAGACGTTCCATAAGCCAAAAGTAAAACACCGCCCCGCTCTCTTACCTGAACAGCTACCTCTGCTTATGAAGAATCTCGCATTTGCGAGTATTGGCAGACAGACGCGCTGTCTTATCGAATGGCAGCTCCTTACAATGACACGACCGGCAGAAGCGGCGATGACACGCTGGGATGAAATCAACTTCGAGACAAAGGAATGGCACATTCCTGCTGGGCGCATGAAAATGAAACGTATGCATATTGTACCGCTGTCTGAACAGGCACTTGCTGTGCTAGAAGTTATGAAGCCAATCAGCCAGCATAGACCACACGTTTTTCCCGGTTACCGCAATCCCCTGGAACCAATGAACAGTCAGACTGCAAACATGGCGCTGAAACGTATGGGCTTCAAAGATATCCTTGTTGCGCATGGTATGAGATCCATAGCCTCAACTGTTCTCAACGAGAAGGGATTTCAACCTGACGTCATTGAAGCAGCACTGGCTCATATTGATACCAATGAGGTCAGGAGAGCATATAACCGTTCTCAGTATCTTGATCAACGAAGAGAAATGATGGCTTGGTGGGGTAGGCATGTTGAACAATCAGCAAGTGGCAACTATAGCTTTTCATCAGGATTGGAAAATGATTCAGTAAATCATTAACATGAGGTGAAAGTATGAAAAGTATTTTCGTCTAATATTATACTCAACTAAAAGAGTAGCAACTAAACCTTAAGATCCAAAGACCGTGACTAAGCCTAATAATTTCAAAAGGAAATAGCCTAATGATTTATCAGTGTTACTCATGCAGCAAGACATCTTTCGAAATTATTTGTCCCTGGTGTTCTGGCGGGGTACAAACTGCAACGAATTCATGGGGCACAAAAACGCCTCCCCCTGTAACCTCAGAACAAATGATTCCTCTTAATCCCTCTTTTTATCCAGAGTTTCAATATCAGTCAAAAGGAATCATAAAAGACTTATTCGGAAAAAAGAAAGAGCAATCCCAACTCAATAGTCTCCTGCAAAATGTCCTAGATAAATATGCAAAATTTAAGGATCCTTACTTCACAAATTTCATTTACACGACAAAGTTTTCACATGATAAGCGTTCAGAGAATAATCTGACTGAAGACAAAAGTACCTATTCTGATTTTGTTTTGTTTCGCGAAGTACTTGTTCGGAAGGGCTTTGATGAGTTAGAAGAGCTGCCAATGCTTTTGGACAAGCTTTTACTTACCACATCATTCAACGCTTTATATAGTGGATTTTCGAATGAGATCAAAAGGCATATCAAACCTACATTAACGGAATCTTTAAAATCATGGATTGAAGAAGCAGGAACAACCTTTAGAGCAGATCTATCTTTATTTCTATATTTTGTCTGGAACAATAAAATAACCTTCCCTGCATTAGATTTCAATGAGAATGCTCAAAACACTCCAGGCACACCATTGATATCGATTGATAATGTTAGAAAATATATATCAATCTGTGAAACTATATACTTTGACATTTTAGTCGAAAGATTGGCTACACGCCTTGAGCACTTCAATCCCGATAAATATGTTAATATGTACTCAGTGGATTCAATGAATGGTTTTGAATTTGAAGACTTCTTAGTCAAAATTTTTCAGACTCTTGGGTATGATGTTAAAGAAACCAAGAGAACCCAAGATCAAGGAGCAGATCTATTTGTCACTCGCTTTGACAAAAATATTGTTATCCAGGCAAAAAACTACTCTGGCTCAGTTGGTAATTCAGCAGTACAACAAGCGATCTCCGCTAAAGCATTTTACTCATGTGACGAAGCAATGGTTATTACAAATTCATATTTCACTAATTCGGCTAAAGAACTTGCTGAATCAGCAAAAGTACGCTTGATTGACAGAAATGAATTACAAAAATACTTAGAAGACTACAATCAAAAAATAATAGAAGAATTTAAATGATTTTAAATCTTCAAATATTAAAAAAATAGTTACTGTTAATTATGACTTGTGTTTTGATTTAAATTACGAAGATAGATTTCCTAAATCAATAACATTTAAATTTAGAAGTGCGAGAACAAAATGAATAGAGTTAATCAGATAGTTAGCATTCTTAGTAAAATGGAATCACATACTCCATTTGCGTTGATAAAATCTAAGAAAAAAACCTCAATGAAAATACAAAACTACTCTTTGCTTGGATGCCTTCTATGTCTTCTGCTGTTGGGGGTACTAATTATTCTATGCATAACTTTTAATATTGATAAAAAGAGCGTAGAAATTTACGCTTTATTGCTACTTATAATGAATCATATATTTGGAATTATATGCTTATCAACACCTATAGTCGCTAATATGAAATTCTTCTTTAATATGAGAAAGGAAGTATTAAACGACTTTCAAATAGAAATCAATCACGGTGAGAAGAATGTTGAACAACTCGATCACTATTCTATTCTCGAGTTGGAATATGCAACATATTGGTTAAATCTTAAAATTGAACGATTTAAAGCACGTATATCAGATTTCTTTGGTACTAAAACAGCCATTATATCTATTTTAGGATTATCATACTCTGCTGTACAATCTCTGGGTGGATTTGAAAAAATAGGCAGCAATTTATTTAAAGGAATATTAAACTCTGACGTTTCTAATATAATTTCGATATTAGGTTTGTTTTTTCTTCTCGGGATTTCCCTTGGAGCCATTGTAATGAAAAATATTATCAATCATTTTGAATATCTAAAAAACATTCTAGCACTGGCAAAACAGCGAAAAAAAGAGTCCTCCTAAAAAATACATCGGTCAGAATAATGAACTATTATATCTTTAAGCCTCAATTAAAATTTAATACTAGGCGAGAATCTAAGATAACTTTAACAAACTCTCAATCATTTGCATGAACAAACAGCCAATTCCAATGCCGCTATCATTCGAATGGGATTCGGAGGTGAGCTTGTAGCCCACGGTATGCGCTCAATAGCGAGGACAGCCGCAGAAGAATCCGGCAAGTTTAGAATTGAAGTTCTCGAAGCAGCACTTGCTCACTCCAAGAAAGACGAAATTGTACCTGCGTATTCTCGCGCAGATTATCTTACAACGAGATGTACTTATGCAGTGATGGAGTGATGGAGTGATGGAGTGATGGAGTGATGGAGTGATGGAGTGATTATGTGCAATCTCAAAGTTTAAAGAGGTTACTGAATTAAATCCCCTTCACAGATCATGTAGTAACATTATTAGAAATGTAACGTATTAAAATTAATAGATATTTTTCTTAAAATCCAAAAATTAAGCATAGTTACAATACTTTTTCCTCCCCTCCTTCAAAAAAGCTTTGAATTTTCCTATTTTCATGAGTAAAGTTAATGTTTAAAGGGAATCGCTAAAAGGAGCACAATGTGGTAAACGCCACCAACTCATTGAAAAATAAAGGAATTTCATTTTTCGGAAAAAATGCAGTCAACATTAATACTAATAAAATTATCATTAAAGAAGAAACTATCTATGGAAGACCTTATACAATTCTAGTATTGCCATTACTTAACAGTAAAAAGGCATATAAATTAGTATTAAAAGAGGGTAGCGAAGTTATTCTAGGTCAAAAAAATGATTTTAAGAAAAAGTTAATGAATTCAATTTTATGGAGAATATTTACTCCTTTTATTATTTTTTGTGCTTTGAGCTTACTTTCCTTTTATTTTTCAGATCTTAGTATAGTTGTTATGTTGCTTTTTCCTGTAGTATTTGGATTTATGACCTATGCAATGAGTTATATTGAACTGAAGGATTATCTAAAAAAAATCGCTGATACAGTATCTTTTTTTAGCGGCACAGTTACGGCTTGTCTTGCAATAATAAAATTTGATATTGCCACCGAAAGCCCAGCCTCAACTATACACAGTCCTTTTATTAATGGCATATTAATATTTTTTTTAGTTTTCTTTGCTTTTTTTGCAAGCATCAAATTCTTCATCTCTGCTGATGAAACATTTAAAGCAAGAAAAATTTACTTATCACAATTTTCAGCACCTAAAAAAAGAAAAACCTTTCTCAGAAATATGAAAACTAAATACCTTAGACTTCAAAGAAAGGTACGTACCTTCATGACTTGGAAAATTTAATACACTTTAAAAAAAACAATTTCTTCAAACTTTTGGTAAAGTGGAACGAAGCAATAAATTATAAAAAAAGGAAAAAGCATAACTGTAGCAGCAAGTAAACAAGATGCAATTATACTGATAAGAGATACGCTTTTATTATATCCAGCAAGACCCGAAACAAAAAAAGAGAGATAAACAATAAAAAAAATCAATCTATAAAATTCACTTTTAATAAAAATAAAAAAATTTTTCATAAATTCTCCTATTGAAGAGCACCTAAGCTTTATTGATAATCAATCATTTAATAAAATGATTGATTAATAGATAACATCAAATTTAAAACTGTCAACAAAAAATAAGAAAATAGTACAATTGTATTTATAGTCACAAAAAACAAAGCAAAATGGGGACTGCAATGCTTTAAAAAATTATTATTCAAATCCTTCATTACATTAAAAATATGCTCTCTTTTATTGGTGACCTTCATACACTTTGAATAAAATTATGCCAAACCGTAAGAGTGCCCCTATAAAAAAAATTTTGACACGTTAATAAAAAACTTGGTTAGCCAACCCAATATTAAGGAAATATTAAAAGTAAAATCGGCAGACTTTTTATTACCCCGTAAATATTAAAAGCATCTCCGTCATTACATCAAATTAATAGTTATATCTTATCGGAGGCCATTTAAATACTCTGTAGATTTCATTCTAAACGCATTTAAAGCATACATGAGTCGGGCTTCTTTATTTCTTTGATGCTATTTTTAACAACTATAACCTGAGAGATTCCGGACATTTTGAATCAATGAATTGCCGTATATTTTTCAATACAATAAGCTATAGTTAATATCAATTTTTATTTCATGGAAAAGATTTAGAGTTAAAAATTCATGAATTTCATTGGTTGTCTAAATGTTTACAGATATGCTTTATTGCTGTTCGTGCCGTCCTTAGAGAACACCATACATAAGCAAACAGGGAAAATATCGCACTCTATTCTATGGTTTACTGGCTATAAATTACTACTATATGATATTTATCAAATAATCTTTTGATAAAGTTCCTGTAATCTCATGACAATAACCTATAGACAATCCTTTAAAATCATCATTACTTAGATAAATATAGTTGACCGAGATTAGCGTTGAGTTTATTCTATATTTTCTTTTACACTTTAATATTCATTGAGGGATATTCAAAATGAGCCAGCTTTTAGATCTTACCTTTGAAGTAATAAAAAAGAATGTTATAGCTCAAAACAGTGCGGGTTGTAAGACTAACGGTACTAGTACTTGCTGTTCAACATACTGCACAGCAAAAAATTGTCGGGGTATTGAAAACGGGTCGGAAACTGAATCTGGAATGGATGCTTGGGATCAATACTTACAAATGAATGCAGGTGTATTACAATACTAATCACTCCAGCCCATTTTGCAGTCATAAATGGGCTGAACTTTTAACCACACTTAAATCAATACATTATGTTAAATAAAAAATTTTATTTACAACACACAGTGGATGTATACGTTACTGAACTGAAAGATGAAAAAGTTAGAATTACTTTTCATAGAATGACTACTCGTGAAAAAGTAGAAATCGTTACATCGAAAACAATTGCTGAATTTTTAGCTTTGTTAGATGGAAGAAAATCAGTCCAAGAAATACTAACTATGTTAGGGGCATTCGAACAATATTCAGCTAAAAATTTAATTGAATTTCTTTTAGGTCAACATTTGATTACTGAAGACAATGAAAACGTTGATGCAAAGTCTCGGTATGCTCGGCAAATTGCCTACCTTGATGATATGATATTAGAAAGGAAAGGGCATGAAACACAAGAAATATTAGAGTCGTAAAAAGTCGCAATAATAGGTTGCGGAGCCGTTACGGGGAATATAGCAGAAAACTTAGCAAGAGCTGGCATCCTAAATTTCATTCTTGTCGACTTTAAAAATTTCAAAAAGTCTAATTTAAACAGGCATATTTTTTCAAGAGTCTCAGATATAGGTAAAAATAAAGCTGAGGTCTTAGCCAATTATTTAAAGAGAATAGACTCAAGAATTAAAATAGAATTTTACCATGAAAAACTTTTACCTAATTCCAATTTATCTAAATGGATTGATCAGGACGTTAATCTTGTAATTAATGGTTGCGATGAACCTTATATAGGTCACACATCTGTAAAGTTAGGACGATTTCTTCAAAAGAAAAATATTGCTTTATACGTTTCGGGCGGATTTGATGCTCACCTGATGAGTTCTGGAGAATTAGTCTATCCTCCCAATACCCCCTGTATAGATTGCATTCAAAAGACATTCAGTAATGCATTAAGTGACTGGAAACCAATATATAGCAGGACAGATAATATTGAACCTTTAGTGAGCGACTTTAACAATAAAAATGACATACTTACGGAATATGTCATCGGTGGTCCTGGTGGCATAGCTTCGATGAGCGGGTACTCAGCATTTTTAAGCACTTTCAAAATAATTCACTTCTTGTCGGAAGACTCTCAATATAATTATTCAACCATCCGTTATGAATATCTTCCAAATAGCGGTGACCTAACAAGCTTTACATTATCAAAGCAAGGTGATTGTAATGTGTGTAATAGATAAGCTAAGATTACGAGAAAGCATTGGGATAATATCTCATGAATCCGGCATAGATTTCTTTAAATCAAATACTCGTGAAAATCTTTCATTAAAAATTAATTTCCCTGACATTGTTAATCTTTTAAATCAGTTTGATGGTAAGACATCCATTGAAAAAATTTCAGAAAAGCATGGGTTTATTGATGTAAAACAATTGAATAAATTAGCTTCCTATTTGAAAGAACAGTTTATTCTCATTCAACAAGACATGCCTTACCCTATCGAAATATTGGAAAGTGATTACCGCCTAATTAATTTACTAGAGGATTATTTCCATTCTACAAGTGACGTTGTTAAAGCAGTAGAGAGGCTAAAAAATTCGACAGTAATGATCATTGGATTAGGTGCCGTAGGTAGTATCATTTCTGCTTATTTAGCTAAAAATCATGTAAGTAATTTAATATTGGTTGATAGTGACATCGTTGACTTGAGCAACCTTCATCGACAATATTACTTTGAAAGTCATGTTGGTTTAGATAAAGCCACGGTTTTGAAAAAAGAATTAAAAGGTATTAATCCAGACATTAATACTATTATTATTTCGAAGTTTTTAACTTCCGATTTTTTTGAAGTAACTCAATTACCAAATAACATAGATTTGATAATAAACTGTTCTGATGAGCCAAGTGTTGATGCAACAAGTAGAATTATCGCTAAATATGCCATGGATCATAATATCCCGCATATTGTTGGTGGTGGTTATAATTTACATCTTACATTAATTGGCCAGACTATAATTCCATTCCAAAGTGCTTGCTTCGATTGTTTTAAAACAGCTTTAAATTCAATTAACGATGATGATTTGAAAAACGTAAAAGCTTTAAATAGAAATAATCGCAAGCTTGGTTCTTTCTCACCTCTATCTGGAATAGCAGCAAGCTTGGCTTCTCTAGATGCATTCAAGATTCTTATCAACAGATATGATATGTTACAGCAAACGAACAAAAGGATAGAATTCAATTCAATAGATTTTAGTATGCAGATTATGGATATAACTAGAAATCCTAAATGTGAATGGTGCGGAGAGTGATCTAATGAATAGTATCCGACTTAATGGCGTGTCTACACATAATTTAAAAAATATAGATATTGAAATATATAAAAACAAAATAACAGCAATTTATGGTCGGTCAGGAGCTGGGAAAAGTTCACTTGCATTTTCTAGCCTATATAAACTATGTAGTGATGAATTTGACGCATTAGAGAATGGTTATGGAGAAAATCACGAATACGAAATAGAAAGTTACGCTGGTATTATACCGGCAATAGCCATTGCGCAATCGAATAATAATAACAACCCTAGATCTACTTTGTATTCATATTTGAACATTCCGCAAACATTATCGTTTCTTGCAAAGAAAAACAGTAAACATATTCCAAGCTTCAAATTCCTAAAAATTAACAAGCCTGATAATGAGTGCCCTGTTTGCAAAGGCCTAGGTGAAATATCCTCTATTAATTCAAATGCAATTATTAATGAAAATCTAAGTATTGAAGAAAAACCCTTTTCTATTTGGAGGACAGGGACTTTTTCAGGTTTATATCATAATTTGTTACTATCTTATTGCCAACTTGAAAATATCAACATATCAACCCCTTACAAGAATCTTTCTGAAACTGTAAAGAGAAAAATTCTCTATGGTGTATCGGAATCGAGATTAGCTTTTAAATTTAGATATAAAGGTTCAACAAGACAAAGGCGAGCATATTATGAAGGTGTGATGATCTTTGCTCAAAGATTGGTAGGCCAAAAATCACTTGTAAATTCAACTATAAAAAATACCTGTACAGAATGTCACGGATCAAGAGTTAATCTTAACTATTATAGTAAAAATAACATCCGTGTTCTTGGATTTGATATGCTGGAGTTTATGACGCTCTCTTTTTCAGACATCTTAGAGAGAATATCTAGCATTCCTGAAACTGATGAAATCAAAAAGATCCTTCAATCAATCTGTGAAATGGACTTAGGGTACCTTAATTTTTCACGTTCAATTCCTAGTTTATCAGGCGGCGAATTACAAAAGCTTAGATTTAGTCGATTACTCATTTCAAACATATCTGGCATTTTATTAGTCATAGATGAAATATCAGCTCAAATAAACAGGGAAGACTTCCCCAAAATATATGAAAAAATTATTAAACTTTCTTTAAATAACACTATTGTTTTAATCGAACATTCATCGTATTTCATTGATAATGCAGATTACAAAATACATATAGGAATCGAAGCAGGTGATAAAGGTGGGTACATTTGCCCGAGTGAATACATTTCACCAATTAAAATGGACTTGAAGAGGCGCAAAACAAATGATTTTATTGAATTTAAGGCAATAACTAGAAATAATGTCATTAATCAGGAATTTAAAATCCCAAGAGGTTGCTTAACTGTCCTAACTGGCCCATCTGGTTCTGGAAAATCATCAATTGCAAAAGTGATAGAAGAAAATGAAAATGCTATTTATGTTTCACAGAAGACCTCAAACTTCAGCGGACGTTCTGTTTTAGCGTCTACGATAAAAATAAATACTCTTATAGCTGAATATTACTCCAAAGAGACAAATTTGGAACCAAAAAACTTTTTACTTTCAAAAGAAGCTGGTTGTAAATCCTGCGATGGCACAGGGATCATCAGGTATGAAAGAGGATATGATAAAGACATTTATTTGACTTGCCCAACTTGCGAAGGCAGTTTGTTTGATAAAAAAAGCGAAGGTGTTGAATTAAAAGTAAACGGTTTGAATATTGTTGAGTTTTACGATAAAGAAATAAAAGAGTTACATTCATTATTGGAAAAGTCCGACATACCGTTTCATAAAAACATTGAAACCATGGTTTCTCTAGGCTTAGGACACTTGAAATTAAATCGCAAAACTCAAACATTATCTGGTGGTGAATTACGTAGGATAAAACTTTGCGAGCATCTGTCCAGAAAAAAAGAAACAAAAAAAATACTTATTGTAGATGAGCCTGTAGCTGGATTAGATCCGGAAACTGCAAGCAAAGTTGCTGAATACATTTATAAAAAAACCCCATTATTTAATTCAGTTATTATTATTGAGCATAGACAAGAAATTATTGACCTCGCTGATTACGAGATCAAAATTGGCCCCTCCGCTGGCATATTAGGCGGGAAGATTTTATCACAAAATTTTTTAGAATGAAGTGCCTGATTATATTAAGTAAACCCTTTAGAAAGCAAGGGCTAACTCAGCGAAGCTGAGTAGCCTTGCTTTTTCTGCCCTTCGGTTGAAAAAGGGAAGTCAAAACCTACATCGTTGACATAATTCATCTATCGGTTATAAATAGAACAGGCATAAGGAATATGCTTATTTTTAGAAATGGAGATTATATGAAAGATATATACCGCCCTCCCCTTGCAGAAAATCTACGTATTCATTGCGTCAGCGTCAGACTCAATAACTCAGAGCTAAATATTTTGGATCAAGAGCGTAAGCAACACGCTAAGGGCGAGTGGCTTCGCATGTGCCTTTTAAATACCCAACCTCCTGTCGTTCCAGAGATCAACAGAGCGGCATGGAAAATATTTGGCGAGATAAATCACAGGCTCAATGAGATTGTTAACCACCTTAACGCAAAGCAGTCATGTAACCCTCTTACAAAGACTGAACTGTTCGCCGTAAAGCGGCAAATTAGTGAGCTTCGTTCTCGCCTCCTTACCGCTGATCTATGGAGTATCCCCTCTAATGAAGGGCATGCAGAAGATCAAGCGAGGTAAGAGCTTCGCAGGAGTTGTTCTATATGCGTTGAAGCCAGGAAAGCACCATAAAACCGATCCGGTTGTTATCGGCAGGAACATGTTGGGCGATTCGGCAACAGATCTGATTGCTGAATTCTGCGCTTCTGCTTCACTTCGCTCTGACGTTGCCAAACCGGTTTGGCACAACTCGCTTCGCCTACCTATTGGTGAATCACTCACGACAAAACAATGGGTGTCATTTGCTGACGACTACATGAATCGCATGGGGTTCAGTGAGACGCACCTACGCTGCTATATAATACATGACGATGAGGCCGGCCAACACATTCATATCATTGCGAGCAGAGTGGATCTTATTGGAGGGAAGCTTTACCTGGGCAGGAATGAAAATCTAATCAGCACGCGAGTAATTCAGGAGCTTGAGATAGCGCATGAACTGACTAAAACAAAAGGTCCCTCGCCTTCACATAGCCCTTCCCTATCCAGTAAGCGTAAAAGGCTATCACGAAATGAGGAACAGAAGGAGAAGCGTGAAGGTCAGCCAACGCCCAAGACGTTCTTACAGAACACTATCGACGAGATCCTTACCAATGCCAATGATATCTCGGGCTTCGTTGAAGCGCTTGCTGAGAACGGTATAGCGACAATACCCAACATTTCCTCCACGGACCGCATGAATGGTTTCTCATTCGAATACTCCGGGATCGCCTTCAAAGCTTCCCAACTGGGAAAGTCTTACTCATGGGCCAACCTGCAAAAGAAGCTTCTCTACGAACCCGAACGTGACAATCCTCTGCTCTTAACTTTGAAAGCTTCGGCTATGGGAGGTGATGAGACGAGTGATTCAGTTATAGAAGCTGCTAAGGTAGCTATTACACCGTCATTACCAGCTGCTTTGGAATTCGAAGGTACGCCTCCTCCTGTGTATGAACATAGAGCTAGAGCGTCAGAGACAACTGAAGCGCAGACACTGCTCGACATGACGCGTAAGCCAAGCGAGCAAACCAGAATCGCTGACTTCTTCATGACAAGGGTATTGAGCTGGCTACTGAGCATTCCTTACCTGGCCACTTTCATAGACCTGCTCAAAAAGGCAGGTAAGACGTTTCTCCACCAAAAATCCTCATTTGCGACAATTCATACAGTCCTCTTAGCTGAGCCTGAGTTATCTGAGCCATTAGCCAGCAGCGAAATACTGACTGAACGCGCAGCAGTGCCCTTTCGATAAACTCCTGCCTCAACAAAATTTTCAAGCCTAAGTCCTTATTTGAGCAAATAATTGATCGTTTTTACAGATCGATAAACTATATATGATAGCTATAAACTATCAAAATAAGATCATCGATCGGTACAAGTGATTTGCTTAAGTTTTGAACTCGTTCAAAAATGCGTCGTAAAAGCAGTTACCAATCAGCTAGTTATGAATCACATAACGTTAAAGGTATATAAAATGGATACAGCGGCTTTGAATGGTCAGAAAGTACGTAAACCTTCGTTCTTTCGTTCTATCAGGTTATGGATTGTTGTACTGGTGATTGTGTGGATACTGACTGATTCAAATCCAAAAGACACTGCAGGGTTCCTGTTCATGTGGACATTACCTGCCTTCTTCTTACTCCTTACGGCATATGTGTCATACACACATAAAAGGGCAAACGCCTCCACAGTCGACCTGCTGAACGTCAATGACAATGGATTGTGGAGCCATCAATTCCAGGGCAGCAAAATGACGATTGATACGAATCGTGAGTTGCTAACTCTCGAGGCTGGTAAGCGTAAAAAGGCTTACAAGTTCAGTGAAGTCAAAGGCTGGAGATACCACCTGGCTAATGGAGGGGAAATCGTAGCTCTTGATTTAGTCGGTATGGCAGGAGCTAAAGGTCAAAACAACCTAACCCGCCTTAAAAACTTCGAGAACTCAGGGTTCTTCATTGAAGTCAAAGACATCGAAATCCCAGAGTGGCAAATCAAATTTCACCCACGGAAAGGTCGGTTCCACCATGAACGAGGGATCCGGGATACAGAAATGCAGTTGAAGCAATGGTGCGAAATTTTCGACCAGACACTCAACAAATCCACAGAAACACACTGACCAACAAGTTCAAATAAGGGATTAAGAAATGAATAAACTTTCAACAGTAGCAGTCCTGTCCTTGGCGGTTTTACTTACAGGCTACGATAGCGAACCCTCGTCTTCTGAGATCCAAAAGGCTATGCAGGATGGATTTGACCCTATATATCCAGACGTTTTTGCTCTTATGATTGTGATAACTTCCTGCGTATATATTCCCGTGGTGAGCGATGTCCCAGTGCACTATGCGGATGATGTTCGTTGTAATGGCTGAACGCCACCGCCAGATTCATCACCGCAGCCTGGCTGTCCGGTTTCGGCATGATGCTGATGTAATCCCGCTTTATCGTCTTCACGAAGCTCTCTGCTATGCCGTTGCTCTCCGGACTACGCACTCTTGTCGTGCAGGGTTCCAGGCCCAGCATCCGGGCGAACGCCCGCGTTTCATGTGCCCTGTAGTCCGAACCATTGTCCGTCAGCCATTCCAGTGGCTCTGTTGGCAACTGCCTTCCGAAGCGTTTTTCTACCGCACCCAGCATGACATCCTGCACGGTTTCTTTGTCATAGCCACCTGTGCCTGCGGCCCAGTCGATGATCTCCCGGTCACAACAATCCTGCGCGAAGGTTACCCGCAACTTTTCGCCATTATCGCAGCGGAACTCAAAGCCGTCTGAACACCAGCGTCGGTTGCTCTGAGCCACTGCCACGCGTCCTTTACGGGCACGCTTCCGGTGGTTATCCGCAGGTTTTCGCTCAAGAAGCAGATGGTGAGTACTCATAATGCGGTACACCCGTTTTGCATTAACTACAGGCTGCCCGTCACGCTCAGATTCTCGTCGCAACAGTGCCCATACCCGTCGATAACCGTACGTGGGCAGGCTGGCCACAGCCGTATTTATCCGGGACAACACCGCGTTATCGTCAAAACGGGGTTGTTGCCGGTGATCCTGCCAGTCAGACAACCGGCGAACCCTGATACTCAGCTGCGCACGCGACACGCCAATACTTCGGCAGACGTCGGTTATTCGTCGTCCCCGGGCAACAAGGGCGCATGCGCAATCCATTTTTTTGCCCGACCGAACTTCACGGCCTCTTTAAGTATTTCAGCTTCCATCGTCTTTTTGCCCAGAAGGCGCTGTAGTTCACGGATTTGCTTATTAGCGGCAGCAAGTTCAGAAGCAGGCACAACTTCTTCACCTGAAGCCACGGCAGTTAGCGAGCCGTCTTCGTATTGCCTGCGCCATTTGAAAATCTGGTTGGCATTGATGCCATGCAGGCGGGCGACATGAGACACGGTCATACCGGGTTACATTGTCTGCTGAATAATGGCTATTTTTTCCGACGGTGTACGGCGGCGACGCCGCTCAGGTCCTGATAACACTTCAACCATCTTATTATTCTGACTGGTGTTAAACATAGGTCTAAGACTACCTCTTATTTTAAGAGAGGCGAAGTGTCTGGTGATCTATGGGGCTAATCTACCGCAGGGCAAAGCATATTTGCCTTTCGCTGGCTCCGTAGCGTGCCTGCAGATCCCGGACCCAGTCGCGCCAGCGTTAGTTTTTTGGCAACACATCCTGCAGCATGGCCCTGTCGAGGCTCAGATCGGCACCCCGCTTTTTCAGCCTGAGATTCTCTTCCTCAGGCTGCTGCATGTGCTTGAGTTCAGATGGGGAAATCACACCGTATTGCTTGCGCCACGTATGGAACGTGGCATCGGAGATACTCAGCTTGCGACAGACCTCCAGTACTGATGTACCCAGTTCAGCCTGCCTGAGGGCAAAGACAATCTGTTCTTCAGTGAATCGTGACTTTTTCATCGGCTCAACCTCCGCTCGGGGGGAGTATTAGTCATGCCAGAATTCTGTTTCTGAATGGAGCAGGATGTTGAATCAGGGTCACTAATCAGAACGGAGCATTGCAATAAAAAAAAGGGCAGTGCCTGATGGCCCTGCCCTCGAATTATCATGCATTAAGTTCCTGATCAGGTGACGTCGGTGCTACAACGTCTTCGTGCGGCATATCTGGATTAGGCGCAGGAAGATTCAGCAGCTTGGCCAGGATGCTGGCAAGTTTAAAGCGCATTTCAGGACGGCGAACAATCATGTCGATGGCGCCTTTCTCAATCAAAAATTCGCTGCGCTGGAACCCCGGCGGTAATTTTTCACGCACGGTCTGTTCAATAACGCGAGGCCCGGCGAAGCCGATGAGCGCTTTCGGTTCGGCGATGTTGAGGTCGCCGAGCATCCCAAGACTTGCAGAAACCCCGCCAAGGGTTGGGTTAGTCAACACCGAGATATAGGGTAGCCCCCGCTCCTGCATCTTCGCCAGCGCCGCAGAGGTTTTCGCCATCTGCATTAGCGACAGCAGCGATTCCTGCATACGCGCACCGCCGGATGCGGTAAAGCATACCAGCGGGCAGTTTTTTTCCAACGCTTTATCGACAGCCAGAACGAAACGCGCACCAACCACAGAGCCCATCGAGCCAGCCATAAAGGAGAATTCAAATACCGCCCCGACCACTGGCATGCCGAACAGCGTGCCTTCCATCACCACCAACGCATCTTTCTCGTCGGTTTCTTTCTGCGCTGAACTCAGGCGATCTTTGTACTTTTTGGCGTCACGAAACTTTAGCACGTCTTTCGGCTCAATCTCGCCCCCCAGCTCCACTGCCGTTCCTTTGTCCAAGAAACTATGCAGACGAGCGCGTGCTCCGATACGCATATGATGATCGCACTTAGGGCAAACCGTCAGGTTACGCTCCAGTTCTGCGCGATACAGAACCTGACCACAGCTGTCGCACTTGGTCCATATCCCTTCCGGGATATTAGTCTTGCGGGTGGAGATAATGTTGCTCTTAATTCGTTCAATCCAACTCATTGATGACCTTTTTCCTGAACCTAGTCGATGTATGTTTTGCCATGAGCGGCATACAGTGCTTCTATCCGCTTTGAGACTATGAAATGTTGCACATTAAAACATATGAGACAGAAACTAAAACATAAGAGAAAGAAACATGGGACAAAAAAGTGGTCCGATCTCTCCCGGTCCGCTACCTGACTCTGCTCGTGGAACCATTCTGGCCTGTCTGGCTACTGCTGCTCCAACCTCCAGGACAGAGGGTAAAACAGATGACCCATTCAGTTGGAATAATGGTAACGCACTTATACCTCAAATATCTCTTCCTCTCTTCTGAAGACACTCTTCCTCACCGCAGTTCGTGGCCGGTAGCGAATAAGATTGGATTCATCGTAAGCGATGAGGCAACCGGGCGAGGCCATCATTTCATCCGCAATCTCATCCAGATATTGCAGCAACTCTGCGCTGAGATGGTCCGACTGATACGGGGTCAGAACATAATCATAAACCGATAATAAAAGATTGTTCATCATTGCCAGGTCATTCACAAATATCCGAGCCACCTCTTCTATTACCTGTTTTCTTCCTTGCCTGTCATTAATACCACGGTACATAGTGAAATCCAGCTCACCTTTTCTTAGATAATACCATACCTGGTGAATAGGTTGAGACAGCGTGTTATCTACATTACAAAAATTCACACTTACCGAAATCTGATTGTGATCCAGTACTTCCTGGTTCATTGAGGGATCACCCAATAACCAGGCTTCCTTGTCCTCACACCAATATTCAATCAGAATTTGCTCTGGGTAAATATCCTGACTGAAGTAGGTACAATAGGCGTACCGTAATCTGGAAGGGATTTTTTTGTACCTCATCATGTCAAGCGCCACGATGGCCAGGGTCAAACAGTGCCCGACGAGCTTATTTTCAAAGGGGATTGGATTAATAATGGATGTCACACCAGCATCAGACAATCTGTCCAGTATGATTTCAGGCTGAGTGATATCAATGTCGTTGTACCTTTCAGGGCTAATTTTATATTTATTAATCCCTTTATAATGCTCTACTATATTCCTTGCCACCTTAAATATTTCACTCACAGAGCTGGAAATATGCTGGTAGTAATCATCATGTTTTGTTGGCCTGCGTTCAGTATACAACGCCTTAATATCTTCAGAATTCAAAATCATTTCCTTTTCTCTCTGTTTTTACAATGACTTTCTCTAACGTCATGCTTAACATTCATAAAAGAAACACTTCCCGTGTCAGATAAAAAATCAGATCGTCTGTAAAGTCATTCAGATATAACGAAAGGATCGGTCAAAGGGGCCTGTCCGGTCGGGAAACGCCAGGTCAAAGGGCTGGCGTGGTGCATTCAGCAATCACTGTAACAACGGTATGATCAAAAAACCTGAACCATCCAGTAAAATGAGAACCCGCACTATACTCTCCACTCCACGCGCAGGTGAGCTCAATCTGAAACTGTGCCGATTCTTCACATATCCACGTCAGCCTTGCGGAACTGAAATTCTGAAACAGCAACGTGTGGGGGAAAAGCGCTTTATATAACGCTTCTTTAGCTGAAAAAATCAGAGTGACCAGTTGCGGATGCGTAAGAGTGCTCCCCCCCAGGATAACGTCATTCCATTCGGCTTCAGACACGATGGCACGTGTTAATCTGGTACATTGATCGGCCGTGAATATTGTTTCTGTATCAATGCCCACAGCCTGGTAGTGCTCCTGATGACAGACAGCCGACACCGCTAATGCCCGCGTGTGAGAAATGGACCCACGGTAACCGGAAGGCCACTGAGGAAGTCGATGCTTCCCGATGGGAAGAGCGAGTGTTTTGCAGCCAAGGAACTGGAGCGCACGTCTGGCAGCTAGGCGACCGGCAAAGTACTCGGCCTTTCTTTTTTTCACTGCTCCGGTTAGCAGCGCCGGGCATTCCACATCAAAATCATGGAAGAGTGACTGCTCGAAATACCTGAGTTCGAAGGCATTGAACCAAAGCACCATATGCCTGAACTGCGGAAGCACCACCCTTTTACTGAGGCTTAAAAATGGAAGCATGTGTCAATTTCCTGAGCGATAAATCACCTGCATTGAGCAAACCCGACCCGTACCAATATGTCAGGTTTGCCCTGTTGGCTTATGGCGTGGCCGTTGACAGCTTTTGATGCTTGAGTAGTTGCTTTAAGACCAGTGGCTGCACGAGCGTAAGGGCTAACGCACAGGCGGCCAATATCTCAAGGTTGAGCAGCTTTTGTTGCTCTTCTACCAAGATACATGACGAGAGGATGGCAGCTAAGCCACTAAATACATGCTGGCAGATGCTTTGAAGAGACATAAAAGCTGCTCGTGTGCTGGGGGCTGGAACGGTGGTATTGACTGTGGCGGCAACGATGGTTCGCGTTGCCGTCAACGCAGTGAATGCCGTAAAAACAATTACCGTGGGTAAGACAGAAGAATGCATAAATCCGTCGAAAATCACCGCAAAAATTCCGATGGCAAGCCCAATCGCCACGGTAAGCGGCCCTATTTTGTCAACCATGCGACCACATATTTGTAGCGTAATCACACTGACTCCTCCCCCGATCAGGTAATACAGACTTAAATCGTCGCGGGCGACACCAGCGTTGAGTTGCATCCAAACGGCCAGATTTGGTAACAAAAGGAAGGTACTTAATACGGCCAGGCCCAGCGATGAAATTGCCAGCACAACCCGCCGATTAGAAATTAATGCCCGTAGAGACACATCAGGTGGCACGAACGCCGTTTCCTGAAGATGCCCTTTCAGGCCTGGCAGTAATACAAACACCATCACGGCCACAAGCATTCCTGAAACACCGACAACATGAAAAGGCATTGACCAGTCATACATAGTTGCCAGCTTGAGGCCCAAAGGCACGCCAGCAATCGCAGCAATAGAAAAAGCCCCCATCACAGTAGCCATGGCGCGCCCACGACGCTCTGCAGGGACACAGTCCGTTAAAATGGCCAGAGAGATAGCGACTAATGGGCCAGCAAAAAAACCGGCAAGAATGCGTGCAAACATCAGGCTGTTCATATTCCAGGTATGCGCGCATATCAGGGTAGCTGCTGACAATCCAGTCAACATGACTAACAGCACCCGTTTACGATCGAACCTGTCAATATACTTCGCCACCAGCAGTGAAGAGACAGCAGCAGCTAAGGTGTATGCCCCCCCAAGATAACCCATATTTGCTGCCGACATATGTAACGCACCTGCAAGATCGGCTCCGAGAGGCATAACGATCATAAAATCTACAGCATTAATAAATTGAATAAGTGCCATCAACCAGATGACTTTTTTCTCATGCATGAGAGAGTCCTTCATGTACGTCTCCACTTTTCAGACTTACTAACCGCTGGAATGCGCCACTAAGTTTGAAAATACTTAGATTAAAATTATATGCACTCAAGTTCATTTATCAGCTTATCGAAACATGGCCGTTCAAAGATTTCATGCAGCTGTAAATTGGGGTATAACTCAAGCATATCGAGGTGCAGAGAGATGGCCTGCATTGACGTTAACCCCAGTTCAAAGAAGTTGTCATCTTTTGACATCCGGGTGATGTCTATATACTGACCCAGGATTTTACCCGCAGGATGGGATGCCAGAGCGGAGGGTTCGCCCACTGACGAGGAGCCACTGGCTGTGGGCACCTGACTCAAAAGAGTGCGGCTCATCTCTTCAAGCCTGTTCCCGTCGACTTTACCGCTCAGCGTGTAAGGTAAGGCCGGAATAGTGAAAATATGATGAGGTATCAAATAGTAATTTAACTTTGACTGAAGAAATGCCCTTATTGCTGCCTCAGTCACCTCCGTACACTCCACCCAGCCTATCAGTTTTGAGGAATCAGATAGATCGTCATGAAGGCAAATGACCGCAGAACCTGAGACGCCCGCTATTGCTTCAAAGGTATCCGTTATTTCCGTTGGTTCAACCCGATACCCATTGATTTTGATAAACCCACCTTCTCTGTGAAGAAAATTGACGATACCTTCGTTATCCACATAACCAATATCATTGGTGTCATACATCCGTTGATTGACACCCCTTATACACAATTCTGTGAATTTACTCGCCGTCAACTCAGGGTTATTAAAGTACCCCATTGCCAGGCCATCCCCGGAAATATAAATACGCCCCGGCTCACCCTGTGCGCACTCTTGCTGATGCTCGTTCAATATCAGGATCTCGGTGTTACGTATTGCTTGACCAATACGCGTATCCCCTGCTTGTCGAATGACATGCGCACCCGACCAGACGGTGGTTTCTGTGGG
Organism: Pantoea sp. B623; assembly: GCF_024814475.1. NCBI lineage: Bacteria > Pseudomonadati > Pseudomonadota > Gammaproteobacteria > Enterobacterales > Erwiniaceae > Pantoea > Pantoea sp. B623. The sequence goes on from NZ_JANUXM010000004.1 coordinate 791,880, forward strand.
TCCATACACATTGCACAGCCAGTCACTGCGTGCAAACAACGCTGAAGACAGCTGTGGAGACAGCGCCTCGCCACCCACTAATACTTTTTGGAAGTGCCACCCCTGCTCGAGATAACCTAACAACCCTTTAAACAATGAAGGCGTGGCCTGGTACACGGAAGGTGACCAACGTATGACTTGTGCTGCAATCTGTTGTGGCGAGTAGATCTCTTGATCTGTCAGCAAGATTAAGGTTCCCCCACTCACCAGAGGGACTGAGTATTCCAGGAAGAAAATATCAAAGGCAATCGACGTTGAAGATAACCATGTTTGCCCGGGCTTGAATGCTAATAAATGGCAAAAGTACTCAATGAGGTTAGCACACCCAATATGGCTGACCATCACCGCTTTGGGCGCACCGGTTGAGCCAGACGTATATATTCGATAGGCCTCTTGTGAGGCGTGTATAAGGTTTTTGTATTCGAAAGGGGCACTGGTATTTAACAGACCAATGACGTCTATTGTTTTTTGGCACTCAGTTATCTTCACGTTACTGATATACAGGTAACGCGCTTGAGAGAGGATATGTTCAATTTTATTGTATGTGGTTCTGGGGTCTACAGGAATATAAGGCATTCCAAGGTAATGGCACGCTAATATCGTGACGATTAGAGATTCATCTCTCCGTAAACACAGTACCACGCCCTCGACGTCGTCATCGATTTCAGACTGGATACCGGCAGCAACTCGCTTTGCCTGATATTGAAGTTGAGAGTACGTGATTGAACGATGACCAGATATGAGTGCGATATTCGCGGGGAATAATGCCGCAATAGATTCAAACTTTTCGATAAATGTAGAATTCATACTTTTTCGTCTAATGTAGGTTTCATCGATTAAACAAGGCACGGTCTATATTAGATACAAACATAGACATCAGGCTTGATACCATTTCACGCGGGTAATTCGCTTGATTAAAGATCATCTCGATTGCGATCCTCTCTTGCTCAGGCACGAGATTGACCGTCAAATTTCCATATACTGGCTGGTAGCGCACTGGATATTCAGAAAGCGTGAACTGCCGATATTTTAAAATATTGCCTTTGTTTTGGTTCTGATACATAAAAAGAATATCATAAACCCCCTGGCCGTTTTTCCCTGTCTGGGACGAAATTCTCTCCAGCGGCACGTGAGCATGAGGCAGGCTGTTTTTGAGTGCGCTGTCAGTCTCATTCAGGATTTCTTTGAACTGTGCCGACTCACAATTAACGACAACTGGAATATTATTCATTCGACAGTCAATTACTGCTCTGTCCGCTTCCGAGCGATTGGCCAGCGTCATTCCTGTGCAGATAACGGTAGCATTCAGGAATTCTGATAAGGTTGTATTGAACAGAGCATAGATCACGACAAAGAGGGGTTTCTTATGGATCCTGGCAATATCCAGTATTCCTGAAACCTGTTCCGGTGAAAGGCAAGAGACCACCGACCCGTTGATCAATTCCTTCGCCATGATCGGTCGAGCGGGGTCGACCGGTAATGACGTTTGCGGAGCGTTACGCAGAGAGTCTTGCCAAAACGCCAGGCTGGCATTGGAAATTTCAGGCTCTCTGCGCTGAGGAATACGGATTCTGTCTAAGGGCGCGTTTTCTTCACCGGACAAGACTTCCAGTAAATTGTGCAAGCCCGTCCCATCAATCGCAATGTGATGAAAATTCAACACCAGCAGCGTTCTGGCGCCATGTCGAAGCGTCGTTACCCGGCAAAGCGGCCCCTTATCGAGATCAAACCGTTGCTCATACACGGCCTGCAATCGCATTTCCAGAGAGGCTTCTTCAGACACTTCCACCAGCGCCGTTTCAATGACCTGTGCACGTTTGGCCGCCAGTGCAATACCCTCTTTGGTAATATGGTACTGATGAATGAACTGAGGGAGCTGCGCAAGAATTTCATCCAATGTTTGCGTGAAGGATTCAATCGGAAATGCCTTCGTAACCTCGACACAAATTGGAACGTTATATTGACTACTATTGCCTCGCTGAAGCTTTTCCAGCAAATAAAAACGTTGTTGATAAGGTGACAACAAACCCTGTGGGTGAAGAGGAGCAATCACCGGCTGGCGATCCTCCTTAGGACTGGCGCACAACAATGGATCCATGGCAATCGCGTTCGCGAGGGCCTCGGGCGTCGAATGCTTGTAGAGGGTTTCTGTCGTGACATCAATGCCGAGTTCTGATTTGAATAACGCAAGTAGCTCAACGGCCGTCACAGAGTCGCCATACAGATCGAAGTAATCACTGTCTGGGTAAATATCATCCTCCCCAAGCACTCGCTGATAGAAAGACAAGACCTGGGGCAACAGGGAGGAGAACGTAAACGGCGTCTGTTCTCCAGCGGGATCGTGCCTTGAGGTCTGTTTCTCACCGCAGGCATCTTTTGCCGGGGCCGGCTGAGAGAAGAATGAATACACGCAGCCCTGTGCCGCCTTATGGCTCGGTTTATCCAGCATGTGGGAAGTTGCGTTGCCGTAGCTTTCAATCACAATGTGCGCATTGGTCCCCCCCACGCCCATCGAGCTTATAGCGGCCAGAGAGGGCTTATCAGGATCCAATGAAATATTGTCCGCCGTAAACAATAAATTCTGCTTCTCCGACTCGCGGAGTAATTCATTGAGCTGAGACAGGTTGGACGTCCCAGGATAAACGCCTTGCTTGAGTGCCAGAACAGACTTAATCAGGGAAGCGATGCCCGAGGCCCAGAAAAGATGGCCAATGTTACCTTTGACCGATCCCACGACCACCGGGGATAGCGTGTTTTCCTCAGGGAAACTTTCCATTAACTGGCTAAGGGCCTGAACTTCCATTGGATCACCCACGACAGTTCCTGTTGCATGGCATTCTATAAACTGCAGCTGGCGAGGAGTAATGGCCGAATTTTGATAGATTTTAGACAGCAATTGCGACTGGCCCTTGACCGAGGGGGCGGCATAACTGGCCTTGTTCCTTCCATCATTATTACTCAATGCATTCGAAATCACAGCATGGATAATGTCCCCGCTCTTTTCGGCATCCTGAAGTCGCCTGAGGATCACGACCCCCCCACCATCCGAGGGAACGGTGCCATCTGCACTATGGTCAAAAGGCCGACACATGCCGGTTTGAGAATAAATGGACCCGGGTTCGTACTTGTAGCCTTCCTCCAAAGGATAGGAGATATGCACTCCGCCACAAATCACGGCATCACAACGCTCTGTTTGCAGCATCCAGCAAGCTTCAACAATCGCGGTCATTGACGAAGAACAGGCGGATTGCAGATTGAAACACGGGCCCTGAAAGTTAAATATATGGGCGACACGGGTAGCCATAAAATCGGTACCCTTATTGAGGTTAAGCAGCAGCGCATTAGGCGCTTCAGTCTGCCCTTCTGCGACGCTATTTTGCAGTTGATCATGATAGGTATGATTGCTGCCCTGCGTCGCTATCACCGCAACGGTTCCGAGTGCGCCTGGGTCGTGATATTCGCCATCAAGCAAGGCCGAGTCGACAAGTTCGATAAACTTTCTCAGCTGCGGATCCATAACTAACGCTTCCTTTTCAGAAAGACGATAGCGCTGCGCATCAAATGTTTCCGGATTCGGGCACTGCCCCTTCGATCTGACGTATCCTTCCTGATCGATATATGACTGATAGGACACCCGTCCCTGGCACAGATTGTCCCAGAACGCGTGGTAGTCGCTGGCTTCTGGAAACAGTCCCGCCATTCCTGTAATTGCGATCTTTTCTTTCATCTCTTTTCCTCGGCCACCACCATATCGAAGACAATCGCCTCTAAAATGGCAGAGTTAAGTCTTTCGTTAATAAAGGTTTGATGGTGATCGTTAATTTGATAGGCATCTCTGTCTTTTTTCGAGCTAAATTCCATAACGAATGCATACTCAAATCCTGAATGATATGCATTGTCACCATCATTTATTCCATAGCTATATTTTATGATGCCGGGGATTTTATCTTTCAACTCACCTAGCTGGTGAAGCAGTTCCAGAGCCTCTGTTTTAGAAACAGACGTCTGGAATTTAAATAAAATAATATGCTTATACATGCTGTTCTAAAAACTCCAGAATGAAATCTAAAACGTCATCAACATTTGATTCGGTGACTAATCCAACATGGTCAGTGTTGATTTTCCTGACTATCATTAAATCGCTTACTGGCCAGTTATTGTTGGCCTTTTTCAACGACTCAAATGCACTGGCGAGCATCTTGTTTTTTACCTCTACAAGAGAAGCGGTCGCCACGACATTGAGCAGGGGCACGCTGATCCCAGAATACGCAAATGCCTTAACCATATTTCTTTCAATATCAAATAATGATTTGAGATTATCCCTTGCTCTTTCATCTCCGCTAATCGAATTTGAAAAATAGCTGAGATCCATAAAACAGGAGAGATAGTCATCCGTAAAGAGCACTGAGCTATCCGGAGAGTACAGAACAGAATCCAGCAATACGTTGCCTTTGATTTCTATCTTCCCTCTTAATAATTCCGTTATTTTAATAGCCAGCAGCCCACCGAGTGACCAGCCGCCAATAAAGACTGGAGCAGTGCTATCTTTCACACTTTCGAAAATATCAGACGCATACTTTTCAGCGAGTTTATCTATTGAGCTAATTTTTTTTTCATTATAGAGATTATAAGAGTCGACTCCGAGCACTTCGATGTCACCGGCAATTTTTTTGGACAGACTTTTGTACATCTCCACGCCTGAAATCGATGCGTGAATTAATATAAGCGTTGCTCGTTTCTCGCCCGGCGGAACACACAGCGTTTTTATCAGCGAAGAGGCTGTTTTAGTACTGGCCAGTCTATTCAGTTCTTTCAGTTGGTCATTGAAAATATCGTATTTCTCAACCCATTCCATGGTCAAAGTCAGACCGAGGGTGGTATTAATATCAGTGACCAATGACAGCGCGAGGATAGAGTGCCCCCCCAGGTCAACGAAGCTGTCTTCTTTGTTTATTGATTCCAGCATAAAATTATCCAGCCAAATCTCACGCAGTGCCTCTTCGCAGCTAACCACATTGTCTCTGGTGGCTTCCCGCGGAACGTCGTCCACCTGGGTTTGCGGTTGAGGGGTGGACTGGAGCGTGACGACGTGCCTGGCATCAATTTCGCTCACATTAAGCGCGATCGCTTTCCCCTTATACTCTTTCAGACAAACGTCAAGGGGCTGACCGACAACGTTTGATCGCAATGTAGCGGCAATTTGCTGTTCAAGATCGCTCAGAGATGCAACAGCAAAGGTTGTAATACAGCTTTTCCCCACAGAGCGTCTTGTCAGGGTGTAGGCCACATCGTTAAGCGAATGAGAGATGTTTTTTAATTCCTCCCGGAGCTGGCACAACAAGTGCTGCAGGCGTCCACTGGTATTTGCGCCAATCATGACGACGACTGTCTGCGGCTTCTCTTCCACCATCAATGAAGTGCACTCTTCCCCACGAATGACTAGCGCACAGTTGGTTCCGCCGATCCCTAAAGAGTTAACCAGGCCTGTTAAATTATCCTTTCGATGGCTTTTTTCAGGGATGTAAAAAGGCGTCCGCTCAAAGGATATATTCGGGTTAAGCGATGAGAAATTGGCTGCTGGATAGAGCTTATTATTCCACACTTGCAGTACAGCCTTTAACAGGCCAGCATGACCGGCAACGACATCCAAATGGCCAATATTGGCTTTAACTGATGACAGTGCCGTGCTATTTTCAGCTGGCTCATCACTCATGAAAACTTTTCTCAGTGCCGCGACTTCGAGCACATCCCCAATCCTGGTGCCCGACCCGTGACCTTCAACAAAGTTGATGTCCTGCACCCTTAGCGCCGATTTGGCGAGCACGTTTTGGATGTTTCTGGCAATACCACTGGTTGAAGGCGCGGTATAACTCGATTTGGCTCTTCCGTCATTGTTAATGCTGCTCGCGGTAAGCACACCGTATATCCTGTCTTTGTCGCTGCGAGCCTTATCCAGAGATTTCAGCACAAATACGACACAGCCAAACCCGGGAACCATGCCATCTGCCGTCTGAGAATAAGAGGATAAAACACCGCTTTCCGACAGATTCATCCCCGGCTGGAACTGATACCCGGAATGAAGAGGATAAGGGAGGCTGGCTCCGCCTGCGATCGCCACATCACAGTCTCCGGTTGCGATCCCTTGCATCGCCATGTGGACAGAGAGTAAGCCGCTTGAGCATGCTGACTGTACCCCTACAGCCGGACCTTTCAGATCAAAAAGGTATGCGCATCGCAATGACTGCTGTTCCTTATTCGAGCCAATCTCGATCTCGAAAGGATCGTACTTATCCAATGCTAACTGGCTGCCTGAAAGAAAAGAGGGGTAATGGCTGTCGGAAGATGTGGAATAGACACCGGCGTTCAATGCGCAGCGGGTAGGGTTATAACCAGCATGTTCCAATGCCCGCCACGCACATTGAATAAACATACGCTGTTGAGGTTCAATGATGTAACTGTCCCGCAGTGACATCCCGAACAGGTCGTAGTCAAACTGATCGGCTCCCTGCACATAGCCCGCCCGGCTGACCCAACCTTCACGAGGGGTGACACAGGAGAGAGGGTCGGACAACGCATCCTGACCGGATTCCAGCAACGCGTCCAGCTCTTCCATATTACTTGCGCTAGGCAAGAGAAAAGAGAAGCCAGTAATCGCTATATCCATTTTAAATTACCTGTTGTCATAGGCATAGAATGAACACTCTATGCCTGGGTTATCGGGTTATGCTGACGGCTGTTTTAGCCAGATTTCGCTGTACATTTCGTCATCGACCATGAACCACAGTTCTGCGACTTTCCCATCAACAAATCGTTTTTCTACCATGATCTCAATATCACGGGCTTGCTCTTCACCTTTTAACGTAGCCCGGCGATTAAGGCGAGCATAGGTGCGGTCACCGGCAGCAAAGACCGACTCGACAGAAGTTAAGATCGACGCATGTTTAGCAACAAACTCCCCCATTCCCCCTTTCATCTGTTCAATGTGCAGCGTTTTACCTTTTAAATGACACTTCGCACCCTCATGGTAATAACTGTTCACGACAGGGCAATTGCCCGTATCAAAAACATCCGTATACAATGATTTTACAATTTCAATGTTTTTTAATTCGTTTTCACTATACTCAGTCATAATGTCGCTCCATTAATATAAAGCCCAGTACTGGCTGTTATTTGCAAGGTTGATAAATAGTAAGCTAAAGTCGTTTACTGGATAATGAATAATCCATGAGATGACTTTTTTGATTAAAAATTAAAATGCAGCAATACCTATAAAAAACGTTCACTCATTCGACATACTTTTCCGGTAGCGAAAAAGTAAAAATAGATTCTAAGCATTGACCTTGTTGTTGACTAAATCATCCACGCCTTGCAATGTGCCAGCGCTATAAAGATCAAGAAGATTTATTTTAATATCAAATTTTTTATTCAATTCGTAACTAAACGTGAGCATAGATATTGAATCAAACCCAAGTTCAAATAAACCAGCATCAAGCATTTCAACCGGCTTATCCAGCACCTGTTCAGCAACACTCTTCACCGAGCATTCGGTGGAATCATTTTGACGCATTTCAAGATAGTTTATCGTCTGATTAATCAGTGACTTTGTATCGAGTTTGCCATTCTTTGTGAGCGGCCATTGCGTGTTTTCGATTAAAAAATCAGGAAAAGAAAAGGAACTCAATTGAGCGCGTAGCCGGGTAGCAATCGTATCGAGATCGGCCGTTTCATCATGTATTTCGATCAAAGAAACAAGATGGCTATTCCAAATAAAACACAGTGCTTTGACAATAGAGCGATCGTTTTCTAATGTCTTTTCAATGTCATCTAATTCAACCCGATGCCCATTCAATTTAACCTGACGGTCCTGCCGACCCAAAAAATAAAATTCGCACTCTGATGTGCATTCGACAATGTCCCCGGTATCGTAATATCGGGTGCCGTCAATAATCATAAACACCTTGTCGGTTTCAACAGGATTATCGTGGTAACCCAGCGAGAGACCTCTTCCCGTTACATGGAGCCTCCCAATACCCAATTTATGGTATTCACCGGTGTGTTCATCGAAAAGAAGGTGTTCACTTCCTCTTACCAGCTTTCCTGTCGGGACCCGTTTCTCACGTTTCAGTTTGTGAAGGTCTAACAGAGCAACGGTAGTGAAAACGGTGTTTTCCGTCGGCCCATAACCGTTGTATAGCTGCGTATTAGGCGAACGTTCCAAAAAGGACACCGCAGCGTTAAAATTTACTTTATCTCCACCGACGATCAAATGTCTGAGACGTGCTAATGCGCGGCAATCTCCGGATAACATATGGCTCCTGAAGAGACCGGCCGTCATCCACATGCAGGTTATTCCGTAGCGATCAATGGCATGAAGAAGGCGTGCCTCATCCAATACCACCATCTTATCCAGCAGCACCAGGGTGCCGCCAGAGAGCAAGGGGGTAAAAATTTCGAACGTGGATGCATCAAAGGAGAGTGATGAATAAGATGCCACAACGTCTTCATCACTCAAGGAAATGAAAGAAGGACGATGAAGTAAATTGAGCACAGAACTCGCTCTGACCTGAACGCCTTTAGGTTCCCCCGTAGAACCTGATGTGTACATGACTGACATCACCCCTTGCTCAAGAGCACGATGAAGTACCTGCGCATGTCCATGATGCGTCAGGGGGTGTGAGACAACCTGCCCAGTATCAAAACACACATCATTAATCACCCGAATCAGAGGGAATTTCGTCGCGATTTTAGTCAAAAACGAACGAGGCCGATCGCCATCAACCGGTATAAATGTTACACCACAGTCTATAGCGGCTAGCATCAGTATGATGGCTTTAAGTTTATCTTTAACATTTATAATGACTGCAGTATCACTGCATGAAATAGCCTGATTGCAGATTTCAATGCGTCGTTCTAACTCCTGATACGAACAGACCATCTCATTGAACACGATAGCGTTTTTATGACTAAAACGCCCTCTTATCGTGCGAAGCACATTTTTCAAGTCATTATCTTGCACAGATTCACCTCTCCGTGTTTTTTGACCATTTGTCATGTATTAAAGTCTTTTACGTCTCCTGAATGTTTTATTTTCGTAAGCAGGAAACTGATAAGAAGCAGATACTCAGGCGAAAACACCCGCCACTCAGCGTCACGTACTGACATGAAATAAGGATGCTTTCCGAAAGACAAAACAACACTGAGCCGATTGAAAGTTGATTTATTTAATATGCAATGAGATGATTTTCTTATCGTTTATACATCCTTTGGAGCGGACAAACGCTGAGTGGACAGAATCTTTGACCTTACTCCTGTCTAACTTTGCGCTCCTCAGTTTAGGGAGTGAATCGAAAATGGCGAAGACATTTGGGATCATGTATTTCGGCAGCCGCTTTCCTAACAAAGAAATACATTCTTCCGGATTCAGTAATAACGTACTCTCGTACGAAAGAACCAAATAATCTTTATTGTTATTCGTGTACTTATGTAGAAACAGTTCTCCAACATTCAATACTTTCTTAATGTTTTCTGCAACATCCTGCAGATGGACTCTGAACCCATTGAGTTTTACCTCATCATCCGATCGTCCAAGAAAGTAAAAAACGCCCTTATCATCAACTTTGACAACATCATTGGTAGAATAGTATTGCTCACCGTCAACAAGTACGAATGGGTTATCAACCTCTAGCGGATTAATATAACCTTTCATGACTTGCTTGCCAGATATCAATAGTTTTCCTTCACCGGCATTTGATAAACCGTAGCGGGTTTTGAGCAAGTATCTGGTGCCATCAAATGGCTTGCCGATACTGATATCGCCAGCTAACGAATCCAAGGTGATCTCTGAAGAAAAGCAGCACATGGTACCTTCTGTAGGGCCGTAGGCGTTAATAACTTTAAGATCCGGGATGTGTTGCAGCAATGTTTTTATGGACTGCCCGTGAGGTTTTTCTGCACCAAACAGGATGAGATTCAGAGAATGAAGCTTATCAAACCCTGTCGCCTCTTGAAGCTGTGGCAACAATATTTCCAGCACTGAAGGAACACAGCTCAACCGGGTAATCTGATATTTTTCAATGATGCCAGAAAAAATTGCCGGTATGAAAGGCGCCTTGTACAAGTATACCGAGTGCCCATACAAAGCCGGCACTATGCTGTCAAGTATCGTCATGTCGAAATACAGTGGACCAATTGACAAATAGTTTTCTGATTGTTCACTGACGTACCGGGGATACAGTGCCGCTAAGAAAAAATTCAGGTTTTCATGTGTAATTTGCACCCCTTTAGGCTTCCCAGTTGAGCCGGAAGTAAAGATGATGTAAGCAACGGTATCGCTATCAATTTCCGTCACATTCTCTTCACCGTGGAAATCAACGTCGGTTAATTCGCTGACAGATCCATTAGAAACCACACACCCATGAGGAATTAACAATTTTTGTCTAAAAGCGCTCTCCTGACCTATATAGTTGTCCTCCGCTACCACCATATCTGGTTGAAGATCCGAGATAATCATCGCCAACCGACTGTCTGGAAGGTTTTTATCTAACGGGCAAAAAGTGACGCCTTTCAATAAACACGCAAAGAAAAAGGCATATTCTGAAAATGACTTATCCAAAAATGAGGCAACTCTTTTGCCCTGAATTATTTTAGCCGATTCAAAATAATTTATTATCGTTACCACCTCCAGATACAGTTCTGAAAACGTTATTTCCCTTTCATAGTTATAATAGACAACATCATTATTATCCTGAAATCGCCTTATCATCGACAATAGATTACTTTTAGTCATCCTGGGCCTTTTTATTGATTGCAGAGTACACCCATGAGACGACTCCATTCAGCGTGTCCAAAACCTTTTCATCGCCAATATTACTGCCAAATGACAGGCCGTAAAATTTATTTATTTTGTAAACAAACTGAAGGATATCTACCGAATCAAGAATTTCTCTCAGTTTAACTTCTGCATCTATCTCTACGCTATCATCGTAATGATTTAGTAATTTAATTTCATTTTTAAGCGTTGTTTCAATTTCAGATTTTTGCATATACCACTATCCATTATTATTCATTTTATGAACCCTCACCAATATCGGCGACGCGACTTAGCCCTCCGGGATAAGTCGCACTGGTCCCCGCACCCATCATTAAATATCGCGATTTCTGGTTAACACGTTTTGTGCAATGGACTCGATATAATCGGAGATGGTTTCGTCTTTTTCTAAATAAGGTACAAGCGTGCGAGTTTTGTCATAAAGAGCACGCGTTCGTTTCGACAGGCCAGCCGTTCCCCGAATGTCGACGGCCTGACAGGCACATAGTAATTCGAATGAGAAAACATATTTCAGATTCTTTAGCTGTTCTTTAACACGGCGAGCGGCAACAAGCCCGAAGGAGACAATATCCTGAAAATCTCCGGTGGTGCTAAGCGACTGAATTGAAATTGGCATACAGGAAGCTCTGGATTCAGCGGTAATCGATGCTGTCATGAATTGTCCTCCCATAAGTCCCAAACGTAACCCCGCATTTTCAGCACAAAGAAATGGAGGTAAACCATTGCTGTTGGACTTATCCATAAACCGGTCAATTCGACGGTTGGCGAGGTTCATCATCGTCACCAGCGCAATATTCAGGTGATCCATAGCCATGGAGACATATTGACCATGGAAGTGTCCATTATGGAATACCTCTTCAGTGGTCTGGTCAATTAATGGATTGTCATTGGAAGAATTCAACTCGTTAGTCAACGTTTGTTTAATATTCTTCAGAGTATCCGCAACGGGCCCAAGAATCTGAGGTGTACAGCGGATTGAATACGCGTCCTCAATCTGATGGCTACTCGCTTTGACTAATCCATCCATTTCCTCAGCAATCAGCTTTTCGACTTCATGTTCGTTCACGGCCAGCGAAGAGTCGGCCAGTGTTTCCCATATGGTAGTCGCCACTTCCAGCTGCCCTTGATGCGGCTTCATGCGGTGTACGGCCGGCTCAAACGGTTTAGTTTTACCGTGCAGCCCTTCAATTGACAACGAGGTTACTGTAAGGTAAGTGTCGAATAACTGTCTTACTTCGTCATAGAGCAAAACCCCTAAGCCCACCATGGCTGACGTGCCATTGATCAGAGCCAGTCCTTCTTTAAAGCTGAGTTCCATTGGTGAGATCCCCGCTTTTTCAAGCGCCATTGCCCCACTCATCTGCTCGCCTTGGTAGCGTGCTTTCCATTGACCAGTGCAAACCAGCGCAATGGCTGCCAGTGGGCCCAAATCGCCACTGGTTCCAAGCGAACCTTTTTCAGGGATGCAGGGAACGATTCCCTGGTTATAAATTTCGATTAGTTTTTTGAAGTTAACGATCGAAATGGCCGAGTTGCCACGTGACAATGAGACGATTCGCGCCAGCATGGTCGCCCGAACCGTTGTATCGTCGAAATATCTTCCCACATTGGTTGCAACAGCATTAATTAAGTTGTTCTGTAGCTCACTGGCTTTCGCAATAGGAACGATATAGTTAACGAATCCCCCCATGCTCGTATTCACACCGTAAATGACTCTTTCATCCGACACCATGCTCTCCAGGATGTCGCGCGACCTTGTCACTCTATTAACAACTTCATCATCGAGAGTGACAGGTTGGTGATCTCTCGCCGCGCGTGCAATCTCTTCCAGAGAAATATCTTTACCCGATGAGATGTGGAAATGCATTTTTTCAATCTGAGATAATGTTTCATTACGAGAAACAACGGATTGACGACCGTTTTCGTTTACAAAACTCATTATAACCACCGATTAATTTTAATTCGCATTAGCCGCCTGAACGGTTAAATATAAATTTGTCTTTTACAAACTTTCATATGAGTGACGACCGATTAAAACTGACAGACTCGTTACATCAAATGAATGTTCAACTTAGCCTTAACGCATTTATCTATTAAGAAAAATGCAGATAAACCATATATGGTAAAGTATTACCGACTTTGAAACTTGTATTTCATTTAATAGCTATCCATTGAGGATATGCAGACTAATGATATATCTGCTCACAGACTCAGTTTCAATCTGAGTTCGCAAGTAAAATGTGACATGAAAGGAGCGAATGATTGGTACTGGTGAATGCTTCGCAGTGGTACAGGTATTTTGAATCAAGACGACTGAGCAACTTTGTTACTAAGATATAGCTGGATCTGATATCACTGGCATACTGAATATTCAGGTTATCTAAACCAACTAAATAGCCACTATAATCAGGATCCAGTTTATTTTTTATGTGGATACCCGCTGCCTGAGCTAATGATTCGACAATAAGTGGCCATGAATTTTGACAATAGTGCTTATAGGTCTTCTCTGCATTAAAATCCGCCCGAGCCGTCATTTCATACTCAGACATACCCTCAACGGTAGAAATAAAAGAAAAAGGTTGAGCATGAGCCCCTTTCACAAACTCTGGCATGGCTTATAATCTCTTTGGTAAGGATGGAAGTTAATGAATCCTGAGAAGTCAGGATTAATACTTTTCATCTCTTTTCTACTTTCATCAATATTTTCAACGATTTCATCTACTCGTTGGGGGTCTTTCACATACTGCTTGAAATCAAAGTAGTCCCAGTAAAATAGCTCCACCTTATGTAAAGCCAGCACGTCCTGTAGCGTCCTCCATACGAATCGCTCAAGGCCAAGGATCTTTCTGTACGAATGATGATGAATGGCCTCAAGATTTAAATCACCGCGCCGATATTTTTTCCATAGATCAGTAAAGAGGTTGGATTTGATTCTCGGAATATTATCAAACTCGAAATCGATAAAGGATTGAGTCTGGTTTTTTTCAATAATCTCGAGCGTAATCGTTGGATCCAGAATTTGCCATTTTTGATTTGAAGAGCACCAGTACTCAAGGACGATGTGTTCCGCATAGGAGTTGGGTTCAAAATATTCACACAGGCAGAATCGATATCGCGCCGGAATCGACAACTCACGCAGGATACCAAGACATAACAGTGAAATCGTTTGGCAATTGCCAATGATTTTCTTTTCAAAAAGATTCTCTGTTGTTAAATCCAGCCCACGTCTCGTCGCTTCCTGCAAAACTTCTTTGACAGTGCGCAGTTCGAAGTCTTTATGCCGGGACAGAGGGATCTTGTAAGCATTAACACCGCTTTGATGCTCGATAAGATTACGACAACTTCTGGCAATACTTAGCAGTGAGCTGTCATTCATATCGAGATGAGGCGCCGCATCGCCTAATGCCGTAATATCTGATTGAGTTGAATAATCGATCATATCATTGCGCTTTAATGTAACTGACTTTAAGTATTTTACCTGCATCGTTTTTGACAGTGCAAACAACCTTATCCACACGGTCGTTGACTTTCACAATAACTTTTTCGTTTGGCAGGACCGTCTTGTAAAATCGTGCATTATCAATTGCGGAAATATCATCCACGCCTGTTTTTAGCAGATGGTCATAGATAGTATCTAATAATAGTACGCCCGGAACTATAGGATTATTAGGAAAATGCCCCTCAAAAAAAACACAGTCGCTGTGAAATAACATTGAGAATATTCCATTTGAGGCTGTGTCAATAACAGCCCCATGCGTATTTTTGTGGCTCATAATACACTTCCTCTCAAGGACATTTGATATTTGCTAAGAAACAGAATGTTAATGAAAAGGCGACGGAACGCTTCACTTTTCTCAATGGAACGAAATATACGCACTGCCTCCCCTTTTCTTTATTAAACGCTATTTCGTCTGATTGTCATGGCTTGAGATTATGCATGCACCCACATTAGAGGACAAATCAATCGCTATTACCATTACGTGACACTTGGCGCCTGTCGAAATCATCTCAGTTGCGTCAACAATATGCGTCATAAAGCCGGATGAGAGTCTATTATCTTTATTACTTTCCACAGCAAGATGAGGGTGGTATTGGCTCAATACCTGTTTGACCCCATCGACAATGCTACTGTCCATCAACGCATTTGATACGAGGCAATGATCTATTTCATTAAAACTTATACAGGCTTCTTCAAGGGACTCGAGGATAAGCCGCTCCAGCAGGCGATGGAACCGTTTATCATTCCTAAGCACTAGCCCGTTCCATGATGAATGAAGCATGCTGCGAATCCATGCTGCGGGCGCGTAATCACTGCTGGAAAGTTGCTGCCTGCCAGAAAGGAGAAGGGCCGCACTTCCTTTAGACATTACATAGTCTGCTCCGGCAAAAACGTGATCGACAAGATCTTCCTGAACCGGTGTCACATCGTCACTTGAACAGGCAATCATAAAGTCCTGCGTACCCTTTCTAAGAAGATCCACAGTATATTCGAACGCCGCTGTCGGGCTACACACTACTGTTGAATGACCAATTAACTTGTGTGCAATAGAGACCTGACCACAGGTTGCGCTCACAATATGTCCCGGAAAGTGACGCGCACTTGCATACCTGGGATCACCATCATAAATCGACGTAAGGTAACTTTCCAGACAGCGTTGTGGGCGCAGTGAGTTGCCAGTAATGACCCCTGCACGGGCATTACTGTTTAAGACCTGCTCAAAACCCTTCACCACATCACCTACTGACTCGATACAGTATTTAATTTCTGGTGAGTCGCGTTTAAACCTCTTATTTTGCAGATGAAGTTGACACTCTTCTCTCACAACTCCAGTTTTGGCACCAATAATCGTTTTTACCATCCCGTCATTCGCACTTGCTTTCACAATAGGTATGGCTGACCGGGTATATTTGACCGGCCGTTCATTCGCTCGTTTAGTCACAATAACGGAACTGTTACTGCCACCAAATCCAAAACTGTTTGCCAGGACGGTACGGACTTTTTCGGCCGGGTAATCCCTGTAGTTGAGGTTTATGGGACTGCACCCTGCCCGCAGTTCTCTCAGGTTGTTATTTTCTGGCGTGATGCCCCTATCCAGCAGGGACAAAACACTGATCAACTCTATGATGCCAGAAGCGCCTAACGTGTGGCCGTAAAATGGCTTCATGACACTGACTGGCACATCAAGACCAAATAGTTTCTCGTAAGCTTTTGACTCAGGAATATCATTTGCGCCGGTACCGGTAGCATGTGCTGAAATCAAATCGACGTCATTTCTGCTCAGGCCTGCATCCATTAATGCAGCATCGATGGCCTGTGCAGCACCCGCTCCATTCGGCTCTGGAGATGTTTCGTGATACGCATCGCTGGAAGCCCCGTAACCAGTGACTAACCACTTATTATTAACGCTATCTTTGCTTTTGGTGAGTATAAGTATGCCCGCGCCTTCACCTAAATTAATTCCTTTAGGTTCAGAAAATGGCGCACATCGGCCTTCATTCAACGCACTCAGGCTGTTGAAACCAGCTACGACGGGAAGATCGATACAGTCAGAACCACCACAGATCACCAAATCCGCTTTATCGGTATGAAGGAGATCTGTCGCTATCCCTATTGCCGTTAGGCTCGACGAGCAGGCGGAAGAGATAACAATTTTCTTCCCTTGTATATTGTAACGAGCAGCAATCGCGTTGCCACAATGCGATAACATTGAAGACATCAGTTCGCTATACGATACGCAGTCCTGCTCATTGTTTAGCACTTTATTGAACATTTTTGAGTAGCTATCAGTGCCGGAATTATAGCTGCCTAAAACGACAGAGACGCGACGCATATCGTATTCAGCCAGGGTGATTCCTGAGTTTTTGATAGCGGCTTCCGTGGCTCTCAGCGCAAAAATGGAGGCATTATTCACCCAGCCTTGCTTTCCGAAAGATTCCGTGCTTTTTTTATCAAAGACGGACACCGTAGCATTCTTAATTCCCAATTCATTGTATTCAGAGTTGTTAATTAACCGATGATGATCAGAGCAAAAACGAGTTAACTCGTCTAAATCATTAACAGGTGGGGTATAGATCCCCATACCTGAAACTACAATTGAATATTTCATTATCTCGCCTTATTAACTCTAACAAAACTTCCCACCATCTATATGGAGTACCTGACCAGTCATGTAATGACAGATATCGCTGCACAATAATTGAACGATTGAACTCACGTCTTTTACAGAGCCTGTTCGCTTTAATGCTGATACCTGTAGAACATGGGAATAGGTGTTTTCAGGAAGATTCTGAGTCATATCAGTCTCGATGTAGCCTGGTGCAACGGCATTCACAAATATATTGTAACTGCCGAGCGTTCTTGCACATAAGCGAGTAAATCCATTCACTCCTGCTTTTGTCACGCTATAGGCGACCTGGCCTGCATTCCCACATAAAGAGGTGTTAGATGATATGTTAACAATTCGTCCGGGTTCATCATTACTGGTCGACTTTTTCAAAGAAGGTACCGCCGCCAGCGTCATGTTCATCACGCCTTGAAGGTTGGTCGATAACACAGCTTTGTTCTCTGCTTCGTCGCAATTGACGAATTGTTTACTCAGCGTTACTCCGGCATTATTAACCAGAATATTAATCGTCCCGTACTCACGTTCAACTGCTTCGACGACTGACTGACACATGTGAAAGTCCTGGACATCTAACTTATGAACGGAACAAGTTACATTGCTGTCTTCCAGCATCTGCCTGACCTGTTCTGCGCTTTGGGCATCGCGTGTATACGTTAATGCTATGTGGGTATTTTCTGAGGCGAGATCTCTGCAAATCTCTCGTCCGATACCTCTTCCTCCTCCAGTAATGAGGACGACCTTCTTAGACATAGTCAACCACTCCATTTCCTAACCGTATAGTCGCCCCATTAATTGGGAAGTTATTTTCAATCATCGATAAAATGAATTTAGAAACATCTGAATAGCAATTTGACTTATATTTCAACGCATAGTTTTTTAAAAGATCCTTACCCTGCCTGTTGAGACTTAGCTCCTTTAATTCAGGCTGAATAACTAGCGAGTTGAAAACCATATTGTACCGCGAATATTCTTTTGCCAGGGATTTAGACATTGATATTACGGATTGATTGTATGTGGGTGAGCTATCATTAGTATCCAGATAACCAAACGAATCATCTTTTAATAAAAAGAAAAACCTGGAGCTATCTAATTTCATGTTAGTCAATACTATCTGCTTCAAAACTCGCATTAAATAGTTTATATTATCAACTAATTTTCCTGAGAAGAATTCATTACTGTTATGGCTGGCATCACCATTAAAAATGGACCTTAGCCATTCCTCTTCATTAAACCTTAAATCAACAATGATGTTTTCATATACGAGGCTATGTGTTTCCAGTTTCTTTATCAGGTCTTCCTTCACATCATCACTATCATTCAATGAAAACAAATCGAGGCCGTTTTCAGTGAGATTATCTTTTAAGCAATCAACGATTGCTGATTGATAATTATTTAAAATCAGTGTTTTCATGTTATCGGGCACTATCTGCGGTTTAAACAATCAGCCCACATGGCGCTTAGGGCGTGGAATAGTATTCATTTTCAACTAACTTGAATAATTTTCTGTAGAATTACTCTCATCGAGCAGCACATTTATCAAAAACTAATTCAGCCAGAGTCAACGGAGATTGACAGTGTTTTTCCATCAATTCATGGGTGATTTCCCCAAGATCAATACTGTATTCTTTTTGGATGCCAACAAAAATGTCCAGAACATCGACAGAATCTAAAGCCAAACCTTCTTCAGTCAATAGAGGGGTGTCATCTTTAATGTCTGACAATTCATGTCCCCACTCACTTAGTTCGAGATCTTCAAAGATAATCTTTTCTTTAATATGGTTGATTACTTCATTTATATTCATATTTATCCTCAGTCTTTTAGGTAAATAGAACGTTTACCTATTCTTTAAGCAATTAGTAAATCCATCAATTCAATGTGCGTCTACTATGAAGTGTAATATTTCTGTCACCTCACAGAGTAATTGGTATGATTGAACGAAGATTTTTCAGGGGTGGTAACTTTATATTTTTGCGACGTAGCTTATTTTTCTACAGATACTCGAAAAATTCACGACCAACATGAGAAAGTTAAAGAATTACACACTGGAGGATGCAAAGCGAACGGCTTCTTTACGGCGGACGAACTGGGTCCAGTTTCCTTCGGTCAATGACCTGTTATTCTCTTTACGACGATCCTTTTTGAGTTTCCTCAACAGACTTCGGTTAGCAACATCACGCAAATCCGTACCGGAATGGTTCAATGGAGGAGAAGACAATTTACTGAACAATATCTTCTTTTCCGCAACGACCTTACTCTCAGGAATGTTCCAATTGTAACAGCAAGAGCGATCGGCGCATTGGACTAACGCAGCATATAAATACTTATTGTCAACGGAGCCAAAATATTTAATTCGAAGAATGCGTGAAGACGGGGAAATCTCACTACCGGGCTCAATGGGGATATCTGGTGTAATTGATGTCAGATAGACGATTCGTAGGACCATGCTAACGCACTCCCTGCTAGAAATTCATGTATATGCAGCATACATAGGGGCACCTGGCAGTGCCCATGCCGCTTCTTTGGTTTTAGGTCTCGAAACGGTCGCGACCGGGATATACCGTTTTTTCCCGTCCCTTTCGGTAACGGTCTGCGCCTTCGGTGATAGCGCCGTATTTAGTTAGGGCATGTTTAACTTCCCCCCTGCGCCCCTCTCGGCGCTTTGGGACTACAACTCGCGTTAAAAGCGTATCAACGCAGGTTGCCAGTTGCAATTCGGTTTTCTACATTTTGCAGATCTAACTACATGTACAGCATCGCTATTTAACACTAATTACTCAGCTAAATTTATATACACATTATATATACGGATATTTTAGCAAAATTTAAAAACACATTTCAAAATTGATATTAAATATATAAGAAATCACAGTACACTTATCCGGCCTCGTTTGCGCCTGACCAGGCCAAGGATTTTTACAGCCTGTAATCCTTTAACACAGAAAAGGGTCTACCGCTACTCTGTTCGCTAGCAACGGGAGGCAAACGCCTCCCGTTTCCGCGCTCTACTCATCATCGCTAATGATCATCTGGCTGATTTTAACGCCAATAGCTCTGTCGCTGTGCTGGCCTGAATGCACTGCATCACATCAGTTGAAAGATTCAAATTTTCGCTGATGAGCAGTACCTGCTGCTCTTTAGCATTAAAAATAACTGCTATTTTATTTAAATCCCATTTAGGATGGGGATTAACAGATTTATCAGATCGACCTGGATATTTATTCTCTTCCCGCCAGCTTTGCATCTTCCGTCCCTGCACTAATATGTCCCTTTCGGCAAGCAGTACTGCGTATTGTTAACTTAACTGTTTGCCTTTTGAAGAACACAGGTCACCAGTACTGGCTGAAGATGCAATTCCGGCATAAATATATTGTACCCCTGCAATGTTCAGGCCAGTCACATTACCACCGATAATCAGGATGTCTTGTTCCATAACCTGATACACCTGTGACCGATATTTTATGCGGCGTATATCAAAACATTTAGCCAAGCTAAACAATTGATTTTTTTTTATCAGGGTATAACTCTTGGTTAATCACTCTGAGCTGATTACGTAACTGTATGCAAAGGTAATCGACAAATTTATGCGTGACAGGGCTGAGAGAGACATCAGCGCGGCGCAGCAGGTAGAGGTCAATTTTCATTGGCGGTGAAATCGGATGGATCATCTCCGGGGTCAGATTATGGCGGGCGGTGAAAATGTCGGTGATACTGCATCCTACTCCACGTTTGACAAACTCTGTCGCCATGTAGCAGGTTTCCACATTCAACCGTGTCGTGGAAAAATCACGGCGAGTGGCGATGAAGGTAGAAAGTGTGTCGGGACCCGGAGAAATCCAGCGCTGCTGATCGATGTTTTCAATCTCGACTGCACCCTGCCGATAATCTTTGTCAACATAAACTAGTGGTACTTCGGCTATCAGCGTGGCCATGATTTCACCCTGCTGAACAGGCTGTAGAGTTAGGGCAAGATCGATTTCACGCAGGTCCAGTTTTTTGACCAGTGTCTCAGTATGTTCGGTAGTTAATGTCATTACCAGATTGCTGTTCTGTTGGTAGAAATCAGAGGCGAGTTCCGGTACCAGGCTTAAACCCAAGCAGGGTAAACAGCCCAAGGTGAATTTCGCACGAGGATCGCGGGCCAGGTTATCAGCCAATAAACGCAGGTTATCTAAATCCTGATAGATACTCTGGGCTTTTTCGAAAAGTGCGAGCGCTTCGCTGCTGGGTAATAGCTTGCCGCGCACCCGCTGAAAAAGCTTGAAGCCGAGCACCTGTTCCGCACTTTTCAGCGACTTGCTGGCAGCCGGCTGAGAGATGTTCAATGCTTCTGCCGCACGTGAAAGCGATCCGCATGTCATCACGGCGTAAAAGATTTCCAGATGGCGAAATTTCATAGACTATTAACTCAGGGTTATGGACCACGAAAAAAAACCATTTTATAACAAAAATATTACCTTTATGTAGCCCCCTGAAATGTAAGCATCCCGGTAAAACGAACCATTCACTTTTAGAGATCTTCCGACATACTGATTATGTCCTCTGAGGAGATCGCCATGCGTAAAGCCCGATTCACCGACCACCAGATCATTGCCGTTCTGAAGTCCTTCGAAGCCGGACGTACCGTCAAGGATGTCTGCCGTGAAGCCGGGATCTCTGAGGCTTCGTACTACAACTGGAAAGCGAAGTTTGGCGGGATGGAAGCCTCTGATATCAAAAAGATGAAAGACCTTGAGGATGAAAACCGTCGCCTCAAACAGATGTTTGCGGACCTGAGTCTCGAGTGCCGTGCACTGAAAGACGTTATTGAAAAAAAGCTTTAAAACCAGCGATAAAGCGGGAGCTCGTCAGCTATCTGACGGCCCAATTCGCCATGAGCATCCGCCAGTCCTGCAGGACATTATCGCTGAGCAGGACGGTCTATGTTTACCAGCCCGATACCCGGCGCGATGAACCAGTGATCCAGGTGCTGACTGAGCTGGCAGAGCGCTACCCACGATATGGTTTTAAGAAGTTGTTCCAGTTGCTGCGCAGGCAGGGTAACACCTGGAATCATAAACGTGTTCACCGGATTTACTACCTGCTGAAACTGAATTTTCGCCGTAAGGGAAAACAGCGCCTGCCGGTGCTTAATCCGGCTCCGCTGGCGACTCCGGAAGCGCTTAACCAGAGCTGGTCAATCAATTTTATGCACGATGTCCTGGTGTGCGGCAGACGCTTCCGGACCTTCAACGTAGTGGATGATTTTAACCGCGAAGCACTGGCGATCGAAATTGACCTGAATAACCTGAAACCGGAAGAGTACCGGCTGATGGCCGAAAAACAGGAAACTTCAAAAAGTGCGTGGAACTAAAACGGGTGTGCTTACATTAGCACCAGGGAACCATACAAAAAAAATAAAAAACCAGAAGCCTTTCACAGGCCTGTCCGGTTTGTATAGAGATTAGGTAATGAGTTACAATCAGACTATTGTAAGACAAATGAATGACGCTCATTATGAACAAAATGTAACTCGAAGAAATGCCTGTAAAAGAAGGGC
Source organism: Pantoea sp. B623 (assembly GCF_024814475.1). NCBI lineage: Bacteria > Pseudomonadati > Pseudomonadota > Gammaproteobacteria > Enterobacterales > Erwiniaceae > Pantoea > Pantoea sp. B623. Next base: position 814,409 of record NZ_JANUXM010000004.1, read on the forward strand.
TTACACCAAAGCAAGTCTCTGTGATACGTCAGCATGCTGAGAAAGACGGTTATCCTTATCCTTGGCTCCTTTCACAGTTAAAGAAAAGATTCATAGTTGCAATGATATTAATAGCAATCCTTCTCACTGGACTCATTTATATCATTCGCAGTGGTACAAAAGAAAACCTTGTTTCGTATTCAATCACGCTTATAGCAGGCTTCACAATTCTTTATTCCTTTGAAGCTTGCATACAAAGCATTTAAATTTTTGAGAAAGCACTCTCATGTTTTATAAAGTCGATAATAAACATTTTCATTTTTTCAATCGAAGAATCGCACCGCCTATTGCAATACATTCACCACTAGAGACATCTATATAATATTTTATTGGATTAGGCATACTTTCCATCATCCACGGAAGTTCTTCAGAAAACTTCAAGTCAGAGGTTGAAATAAGCCAAACAGATTTACCATTTAGCGACGTTCTCTCGGTCTCATGAAAGCGTTCATCCCAACCAGAATCATTTTTAATTGCATATTCTTTTGCAATTCTAATGGCTTCTTTTTCTGTTATCATATCTGAACTACCCTTCAATGCTATGTTATAAGATATCCCGTTTTATACTAGGGGATATCTTGATACACAACAAATATTCAAATTATCTAAACAATCGCATTTTCTAAATATGAATTAATTTCATCAGCAAAGTCGATAAATGTTGATCCAACTAAAAAATCACCTCTTTTAGGTCTATGTTCTTTAAATATACCTACAGCTTTAAGAGCTATATCTCCACTCTTTTTATTAATAATCATCTGTGCAATTACACTTCCGCTCATACCTGCAAGAGAAGTAATTGTTTTATTTGTACTTGCATCTTCAAAAATAACATTCCTTTCTTTACCATCAGCAACAAAATGGAAGTAAATATCTTCGCTTTCTCTTTCATACAAAAAATTATGAAAATTTATATTTAGGGGATACAAGCCTTTCTCTGGACGCATTTTATGCAGTTTGTTAGCTTTTGATGGATATCCAATGATAATAAATGAGGATGTTTTCTCATATCTTTCATTATCGCATTGATTGTCGAAAACCATGCTATGAGGTATCTCTTTCATTATTTTTTCAGGTATAGGAATAATGGCGTAATCTTGTTTGTCATTGAAATAAACCTCTAAATGCTCAAATTTAAACTTCTTCCCATCAATTGAAATGAAAGAAAAATCACTCTTTTGCATATCTTTTACTACGTGGGAGGCAGTAACAATGCATGGCATATTACCTCTTAACAGGCAGAGGAAACCACTGCCAATCAGAAAAGCCTCTTGTTTACGATGTGGTTGAGTAATAAAAAATGAAACAAGTGCGCTTAGCCATTTAGAAGATAATTCAGTGGATTTATTTTCCTCAACCCACATTGGGGACCAGTGAATAATAGAAGGATAAGGATAAATTAATTTCGAGTCTTCTAACATTTTCATCTCCTTTGTATAGATTTTTTTGCTGGTATTAACTAGGTAAAATGAGTTATGATCGATATAAACACACAGTCTTGGTGGATTTATGAACATCTTTGAACTTGAAAAAAAGCTTGCTGAAAAAGGTTTTAATGCAAAAGATATTTCAGCTCTAAGAATGCAAGCCGAAAAAAGTGGGACTACGTATCCAGCTTTGCTTAAAGAACTTAGTATTCGTTTTATAGTCGCCTCAATACTTGTTATCATCCTCGCTATTGTTTGGGTATATACGCTTGCATACAAAGATAACCTCGCAATCATCTCTTACTCAATAACAATGCTAATCATAGCCCCGATTTTCTACATTTTTACCCCAATGAAATTAGGCTACAAAGCATTTCGATATTCGAGAAACAAATGATTTATTTTTTATTATCGTATATTGATTTTAAAGCCGAATAGTCATTATATATTTCCACTCCTAATTCAAAGCGGCTCATATCTTTGATACCCCTAACGAAGTCGGAGTTCACGTAGTAGAAAAGTCGAAATGTTTCAGGTTTTCTTATCAGCCTAAACATGCCATAGGCAGAGAGAGCAAGATCCATACTACTGTAAGCAATTTCACCTGTTTTTTGATCAAAGCCTAAGAACTTGGCTGCTCCAATGTAACCATCTTTTAAGAATCCCTGGGCGTCTTTTTTTCCTGTAATAACATTCATTACCCCCTCCTGTACGCCATTCACTCCATGTAGTGTGAGCATCGCACCAAATCCAACACCTATTATATTCCCGGTTGCAGCTGAAGCGGCCATGACTCCAAACCCTGCCACTACCTGTAACCCACTCAGCACGACCCCTACACCATTGATTACATATCCCCAGGAATCACCTTGCTGAACGAACTTCACTGAAGCATGCAATGCTGCCTGGCCAGTCCGAAGAAGCTGATCTTGTCTCATGAGATTACGATGTTCTTCTTTCAGATTTTGTATACATTGCTGGCATTCTTCATCTGGGGCACCTGAACGGATAGTATCCATTTGTGCATTAACAAAAATCTTCACTTCATCCTGAAACTGAATCCTGTTGTAACCATCAGACAGGTGAATCAAAGAGACGTGATTTGTCGTACTAAGTAGCTGGTTTGCCTCAGCATGAGCCATAGTCAGAAAGTAATCCTTGAATCGGTCCGGTTTCCAGTAGTCCATGGCTGTGCCTTTATGTCATTATACGTATCGTTAAGTTTATTTAATCAGATTCCCCATCACAGGGAAAGCAAAAGGACCAGCTATGAGTACAGATCTCTTCTTAAAAATTGATGGCATTACAGGTGAATCACAGGACAGTAACCATAAGGGCTGGATTGCTATTGAATCTTTCACATGGGGCGCGAACCAGCCAGGGAACATGTCAGTTGGAGGCGGAGGTGGTGCTGGAAAAGTTGAGTACCGCGATCTCTCGGTTCAGGCCCTTATAGATAAAGCAACTCCAGCTATCATGCGCTATGTCTCTAACGGCAAGCATGTAGCGAAGGTTGAGCTTTCGGTGTGTAAGGCCGGTGGAAGTCAAATCGAGTACTGCCGCATTACTCTTGAAGACGTTCTCATCACAAATTTGATTTTTAATGGCACTACAAGTCGTGACCTGATTGGTATCTCATATCAATTCCAGGCATCCAAAGTTAAAACACAGTATTGGGAACAATCAGCAAGCGGCGGCAAAGGTGCTGAAACACAGTCAGGCTGGGACATTAAAAGAAACTCAGAAGCTTAAACGTCAAACTAATGATCGTGTTTGGTTTATTAAAAAAATAACATCCAAAGGAAACAATATGAACACCACGATTCAAATTCTTCACGCTTCATATGGAGATTGCCTTTTTCTTAGCCATATTGATGGTGAAAATATTTTTAATCTTTTAATAGACGGTGGACCGACAGGTACATTCGGTCAACTATATGGTTATGCTAAGCCTCTACGCTCATTAATTGAGCAATTAAAGGAGAAAGGGCAAATTATCGACCTTGCTGTAATTACTCATGTCGATGAGGATCATATTGGCGGATTCTTGGAAGCTATGTCACATGATGAATATTTGCCTAAAATTGTTAAAGAGTTCTGGTTTAATTCGTATACATTAATATCTTCATTAGGTAAAGAAACTGATGCTGCCTCGATTAATAATCAAGTATCAGGTATATCAGATAACGAAACTAAAACAAGTATAACCCAAGGCATAACTTTAGAGGAAAAATTAAGCAAACTTAATTGGTTTGATAAAGCAATACATAACCAACTCCAGCCATTAACGAGATCAGGACTAGAATTTACCATTTTGTCACCATCTCTAAAGACATTGCAACGACTTGGCAAAAAATGGGAAAAAGAATCCTCTGATAGTGATAAAAAGACAGCAACAAAGGAAACTGACCATCAGTTTCCTTTTACCCATTTTTTTGACAAAGATGATTTTCTATCTGATCGTTCTGTACCTAATGGTAGTTCAATAGCATTTCTACTAACAATTGGAGAGAAAAATATTCTGCTCTTAGCAGATTCATATTCTGGTGTAGTTGAGAATAAATTAAGAGAGTTAGGCTATAATCATAACAACAAACTAAAGTGCAGCATTGTTAAAATTTCCCACCATGGCAGTAAAGGAAACACAAGTGCAACATTACTTTCAATAATTTCATCTGAAAAATATATTATTTCTACTGATGGATCTATATTTGGCCACCCTGATAAAAAAACAATAGCCAGAATTCTAAAGGCTAATAGTGAAAACAATATCTATTTCAATTATGAATCTGTGATAAAAAAAATATTACTGCCTGAAGATAATTTATATGCTAACAGATTACGAGTCTGTGATGAAAAGATGGTGTTATAAATGACCATACATGAATTTATTAGAATGCACGCAGTTAAAGTTAATAATGGCAGTGGTGTATTAGTACACTGCCTGTCGGACGAATTTTCATATGTGCTTACAGCCAAGCACGTAGTCAAACCTATAAATAAAACTTCAGGTTCAGAAAAAAATGTTGATGCAAATGAGGATGAAGGTAAAGTTGATTTTGATAATTTAATTGAACATACAAAAGTTATAACATGGGAAGGAAACATTATAACCGTTATTGATATTTACCCCGGTAATAATGACTGTATTTTATTAAAAATCCCTCTAGTTCATAACTTACCCTTAGTAAGGTTTAAAAACAATCAATTTGATCATAAGAGTAATGTTATTTTTGGAGGATTTCCAGAATATCGCGATGGTGAAAAGGATCCTGAAAGAAGATTTAAAACATATGAAGGAAAAGCAAAACAAGTTGATAAGGACTTTTACTTAACAATTGAAGGATTTCCTCCAAAAACACAAATAGAAGGTTCATCTGGCAGCGGTGTCTATCTCATAGTTAGTGGAAAACCCTATCTTATTGGAGTTGAGATAGAAATGGCCGGACCACAGCCTGACGAACCAGGCGTAGTTTTATGCTACGATATGACACGTTTTGATGAGATTGTTGAAAAAAACAATCTCCCTGCAATACTTCCTTCTTTTTTATCATGCTTTAGCAAAATAAAGGCTAATACGTTCGACTATAAAATTAGTGATGAAGACTTGCTCCGATCCTTGCGTAATCAACTTCACCAAAGAGCTCAACATTTAGTTAACAACGGCATACCCAAACCTTTCGAACTATTGAAGCTGTATGATAAATGCTTGATTGTTAATGGACAAGACGATGATGCCATTTATGATTTAGATCTCTGGTCTGCATATTCGGAATTTTTGATCCTACACTCTTTGCTAAACGATGAAAATTCAGTAAGTATGGACTACTTAAAGAAAATAGAAAGGAGCAGTAGGTTCGTTTATTCTAGAAGCCCAGATGGTTGGCTTAAAGATATTAACAACATAATTTCTTCAGCTAGAAAGTTACTTGATCATGGTGGTATGTTAGTTGTTTCAAGTAAAGATAATTCAAGTATACCAATAGCAGATAAAGGTTATATAAAACACTTGGTAGAAAATATTACGCTCCCTGAGATTGATTATGATGACGTTAATGCTATCGATATTAGTGAGGGCATTGAAAGCGGCGAGGTACCTTTTAGTTTTGTGCTTCTGGGTAGCCTTCATAACGAATGTGTTACAAGAAAGCCACATTTATTTTTAGGAAAAAGCAAAAATCAGCATTTAAAAATTTTAACGGAAAATTATGCAGATGAATTTAAAAAGTGCAAATAGTGAGCACATCCTTAAAATCCAGAATGAGTTTCCTGCATTTAAGTTTGATCTATTCACTGCAGGAGAATCAGAATTTGTGAGTTGTATAGCATGCTGGATTGAGGACTCTGAAAGTCTTAGCGAAAATTGGAATGCTATTCAAAACATAATAGCTCTACTATATAAAACGGAGAAAAAGTTTGCCAGGTGGAATGTATATATTGCTTTCTTCTGCAAAGAAAAAATAAACCGCCCCCTCCGGTTAACTATTGAAAATGATAAGTTCACAGCTCGAAAATTTGTTTTTGACTCTTGTACTGAAGAACAATTTTCCAAGGAAAAAAGTTTTGCAATCAAGCGGCTTAACTATGAGATTTTTGAAGTAGATTTAGAAGTAGCGAAAAATTATGGTTCTATAATTCAATACAAATCCACACCTATTGTATCTAATATAAAGAATTACTCTAAAGAGACGATTGAAGGTAAGTTAGAGATAGTAAAAAAATTGCTACTGGAGAATGATACCAATGAAAATAAAGAAAGTTGAAATTCAAGCCTTTAGAGCGTATCAACAGAAATCAAATGGTACTTTTGATTTCATGGTTCTTGGAAAAGATGGAAATAATATTCCTGCAAATTTCATATCTCTTTATGCACCTAATGGATTTGGAAAAAGCTCGTTTTATGATGCTGTAGAATGGGCAATGACTAATGGATCAGAGCGATTTAGTGATGGTATTTATGAAACTGCAGCTAGAGGTTCAAAAAATGATGATGAAGCGCTACGAATATTGAGAAATATTGAAGCTCCTAATGATCTTGAAACCTCTGTTTTAGTTGTCACTACTACTCAAAACTTCGAACGTAAACCTGGAAAAATTAGAAAAGACGGGATCGATGTCGACTTCAAGAAAAAAAAATTGGCCGAAGGATTTGAAGAGTATAGAAGAATATTTCTTTCACAAGAGGCAATTGATTTTTTTATTCGAGGGATTGATCCAGAAGATCGTTATCAAACATTTATTGAAGTCTATGGCGAAGAAACAGAATTACTACGTCGAGATGTTCAAGCTTTATATTTAGACCTTGGAGAAAAAATCGAAAAAAGCGAAAAGTTAAAAAATAGCTTACGCCTTGAAATTGAAATACCTGTAGATAATTTTTTAATAAATAAATTTCTTGAAACTGCCAATGATTTAAGAAAAATTGGAATTCCAATTGAAAAATTACCTAATAAAATTCGTGATACAAAGTTTGATGAGTTAACAGAAGAGTTGACAACTACGGCTGCACAAATTCAGCATACACTTGAGATGATATCGAAAAGAGAGCAAGCATTAAATGAACTAACTGCCGGAATTGAAAATAATCATCGTTCATCCAATGAACTATCTACACAGATTAAAGAAGAAAATTTTTTAATACAAGCTATTGAAGACATTGATAAGAGAACAGCTTTAATTAGATCTCAGCAAGAATATAAATTAGAGATTGATAACACTGAAAATGAAATTCAAAAAAGCAAAGTTGCGAAATTACATTTAGAAAAATATCGCTTACTTAACCAGAGCAGATTGGCTCTTTTGAGAGAAATAGATTTTGAGAATTTGCAAATTAGAAATTATCAATTAAGCATTAATGAAATCGACACATGTAAGACTGAATTGAAGAAACTCCAAGACGATCTACAACATCGTAAAGCCAGTTATGAATTGTTGAAGTACGGGGCTAAAAATGTTTTTGAAACTATTGATAAACTTTTAGATGAGCAGAATCAACTTAAAGAAAAATTAGAAATTAATAACGAAATCTTATTCTCCCAATCAACAAAGTTAGCAGAAAAAGAAACCCTCCTTTCTACCATTAATAAAAGCAAGAAAAACATTCATGACTTAAGCATCAATGATATAACATTATTTGGATTAAGCACTGATGTTTATTTCGAAATAAAGTCTAAAACGGATGAGATTCACTTTATTGAGAATACAATCTCAAGCATCGACCTTGATATTAATTCACTACAATCACATTCAAATTCTTTTGATAGACTTGTCGCATTAGCAGGCGAAATCCTGAAGACTCATCCCGGCAGTAATTGCCCTCTATGCCAAAAGGAACACTATTCTCTTAAAGAACTTGAAGAATCAATTTATAGCAATAATAAAATAACTGATATACTCAAAGAGAAATTAGAGCAAAGAAGTTTAGAAGCCCTTAAATTATCAGATTCGAAAAAAAAATTAGAAATCAAAGCATCTGTTCTTGCAAAACAAAAAATTGATTTTTTGAAGAAATTAGAGCTTGATATAAATGCATTAATCAATAGCATTTTACACATAGAAAAAGAGAATAATTCAATTGAGAGAAGATTAGAATTATCGCATAAAGAATTAGTATCTAACAAATCTGTGATATTAAATTTATCGCCTGAAAAATTATCAATAAAAGTGGATGGAGAAATAGAAACTCTTACTAAAGAAATTGATAAAAATCAAAATAAGATTTTTTCATCAAACAAAGAATATGAAAGACTTATAACTGCAAATTTAGTTAGTAACACAAAAATAACTGAGTTGAAAAAAAGTTTAATTGATATAGAATCTCGCACTGAATATTTCTTAGTCCTTAATCATATAAAGGAACATAATCTTAATCACGAAAGACTAGATGAAGAATTTAGTAAAATTGAGTCAGTTTATATAAATAAAATAAAAAAAATCCGTGGTTTATTTTTAGCGACTCAAAACTCCATTGTTTCAATTGAGAAGAAATTTAATGAAGAGAATATTACCTTAGATATTAATGTTCTGAAGAGTAAATTAGCTTCTTGTCTTGACAGAAAAACTGAATTAAATAAAAGAATTGATTCTTATAATTCTAGATTTAAGTCTCTTGTAGGGGTTTCGATTTTAGACAATGTTGATCATGTCAGTAAGCTGAACATTGCAATTCAAAATACTTTAAATGAAAAAGAAAAAAATAATAATTACTCAGAAACACTAGCACAGTTCACAGCTCTTTTTGATGCAGTGAAACCACTCATTAATCGAGAGATACTCATAGTACAACTAAATTCTTTGATTGAGGAACAAAAAAAGCATGAAAAACTGAGAGCAAAAGTTGGCGTTGAACTGCAAGCGATAAACGAAGTGTTAGAGCGTCAACTTGATAGCGTATTTCAAACAGATCTTATAAATGAAATTTACAGAAAAATAGATCCTCATCCTGGATTTAGTCAGGTGAAATTCACTTGTGGGTTCGGTCTTAGAAGTAAACCGACCCTTAACGTTATGCTAAAAAATAACGATTCTGAAAAACAGATATCTCCTCTACTTTATTTTAGCGCAGCGCAGTTGAATATTTTAAGTTTGAGCATTTTTCTTGCAAGAGCACTGAGTGCTAAATCACCGAGCGGCATGCCGCTCGACTTAATATTGATTGATGACCCTATTCACTCTATGGATTCCATCAATATTCTATCCACAATTGATCTACTTAGAGGTATTGCTCTTAATCATAATAAGCAAATTATCATTTCAACTCATGATGAGAACTTTTATGAGTTACTTAAGAAAAAGATTCCTTCCGAACTATGTCAGTCTAAGTTTCTGAAATTGAGAAGTTTAGGACATGTTGAAGTAGATATTTAGATCATTGGTGACTAAGGCTTCGAATGAGATGTTTTTATAAATCTTCGAAGCCTAACTATTATTTTTCAAAAGAATTTTATGTAAATAGAAGGGAATTTGAAAATTTCTATTAGAAAGCTATGCCAATCTATTAATGCAGAGAAAAATATAATTTCAACAAATATTCAAATAGATTTAGCACCATTAGAAAACTCCATCTTTTAATGTAAAGGTCTTTTGCTTTATTCAACCTTCCGTATAGTACCCTATTTAATTTTATATCCATGATTTCTTTATTTTATCTTCATCTCGTTTAATTTTTTTAGAAGAATGTTTTTTTCATACTTGGCACGCTCCTCACGATATATTCCCTCAGCCTCTTCTTCATTATCAATCGCATAATGAATCATAAAGCGAAAGAAAAAAGTGATCTCATGTTCATAGCCAAGGTGCTGAATGATTCGTGATGAGCTTGATTTTAGAGCGTTAGATAGCATAGATAAGATCGTAAAACGATCAGCGAGATCTGTTTTAGATAGTTGAAGGTAGTACTTAATGTAGTAGCCGACACAGAATAGCCAGATATAGCGAATTATCTTGTCATGTGCAAAATCTGATTTTTTTAATCTCTCAATGAACATTTGTAAAAGCAAAAGTAGCTTTTCTTCCCTAGAAAGAGCGTCTGTATTTTTCATAGATTGCGTCCTTGCAAAAATGATCAACCACTCCCTGGTTGTATATACAAGATAACATATAATTTAAATTGCGCAATATCTGCGCAACTAAATATTTAATCAGCATTCGTTTCCCTGTCTATCTTGGGCAACCCATTATTAAGTTGTTCAAAACTGATTCCGTGATTTATAGCATTAAACTGCCATACAACAAACCTCTCTTCCAGAATCCTGAGCTCTTCTGCCAGTACTTTATTTCTGAATTCGAGATTACTGATACGCTGTGAGGCCATTTTTAAATTAGCTGGCCGTTTTTCTTCATCGTTTCCAGACTTAATATTTTTCTTCTTAATATTGAAAGCCATGACAATATCTTTGTGAAGCCCCAGTGACTGACGGGTTGGTCGCTTACCAATCAGAGGTTCAAGCCTGTCACAAAGATATTCCCATGAAAGCTTACCTGACTTCTCACTGTCCCAACCTGCTATTGTGTTTTTAATTATGCTGATGTCTTTATTATCCAGATGTTTAGCCATATGACTCTCCTTTTAATTATGATTTATCCTTTCATTTCCAATCAGTTCATTTCTGCTCGCGCCTGTGAGATTTTTCATATGTGTAAAATCATCACCCTCCAGTCTTACCAGCGCCCCGTCCTCAAGATTTTTGCTTTTGAGTAACGCTATCAAATTCAGAAGTCTTGCTTGGGTTTTTTCGTGATAGGCCACCCACTTGTCAGCCCCGTATTCCTCTTCCATATCAACCTTTGCCTTTTCAACAAGCTGCTCTGTGTATGCCGCAGTAGCTTCCAGCCTGCCTAACGAGTCTTTGTCCCCTTTCACACACGTATGATCGCTGCAATTGATACAGTCCCTGAACTTCGTACACGGTGAGATTACGTAGTCATGAGTGCAGTAGCCGAACTCTGTCACGTGAATGGCTGCGTGGCCTGTATCTTTGACATCAATACGCCATGAAGGGTTTGCTATAGCTCGTGGGGTGGTGTTTTCTGGTTTAATGCCAATATTCTGCACATTATGCTGAACTGACTCCCGAACCTTCTCTTCCTGGCTGACGTGGTTATAGGTTCTGTTCTGTGTTTCCCTCACTCGTCCTGACCACTTGGCTAGTTCAAAATCTCCAAGCCCACCCCGTTGTGCAATCGTATTAAGTAAGTGTCTTGCCTGATGACTTTTGAGTGAAAGGTTATTCCCCTTTGACCCTTTGTAGCCGTGCCTGTCAAAAATCGTAGAAATGCAGTGCGTCTTGCGATACTCAGTGCTCCCCAGATTGGCGCTGACAAGTGTGGCAGTTGGTCTGAAAAGACTTCTTTGTGTTTTTATACTTGTGCTGAGTTGATAACGGAACAGCAGGCAGAGTGCGTTGCTGTATCGGATGTTCTTTTCTTTATCGTACCAGGGGAAGTCTGGGTAAAGCTCTCGGCCCTTACCGGAAATCTCAATCTCTCTGGCATATGTCCGGGCGTTTTCTGAAAGAGTCCTCAGCCTCCTGATAGCTATCTCAGCAACCGGGACCATGACTTCAGGTATCCATTTCACATTTCCACCAAACCCCTTCACGGAATAGAATCTCAGCCCGTATCTCAGCTTTCCTTCCCTGTCCGCCTCACGGATTTCACAATCCGCCGGGAGCGTCAGGATTTCGGTAACTCTGGAAGGTGCGCACATAAGCAACGCAAAGACAGAGCTTATAAACACGTCCATTTCTGAAAGCTGATCGTCTGGAAGTGCGAAGATTTCAGCGATAGCATTCAATGACTCTTCGTCAGGTAACTTTGCCTCACGGGCCTCTTGTGCAGTTTTAGTGAGCCTGTGGCTTGCTTCCGGCGCTTTAAGCGGGCTCTTCCAGAGAAGTGACTGCGTGATCAGGAATTCTTTTTCTCTGAGAAATGAAACTAGTCTTTCCAGTACTCTGCCGCAGGCGTGCGCTACTGCTTTGGTGTATGTGCTTTTTAAGGTAACAACGCACTGGTCCAGAACTGTGAGGTTAACGTACTGAATATGACTCCGCCCATTGACCTGCAATAGGGCAGCCTCAAGTGTTCTGAAAACGATATTCAGACGCTGATTGATTTTCTTGCCTCCATTCATGTAGTAGTAAAGGACATAGCTTTTAGCGAACTCAATAAAATTCTTGTCTAATGGCTCATTTACAATAACAGAGCTTTTTTTGACGCCTTTGACAGAGGTTTTAGTGAAAAGGAAAACTTTTGACCAGTTAACCTCCTCCCAGCTCACAAGGTCGTTTTTATTGAGAGTGAACCGACAGTAGCTTACAAAATCATCTATTTTCTGCGCGCAATATTTTTCCCTGCGCGTTTCGAGCACTCTTAACTTATCATTTTTAATATCATTCATTTAACACCTCCGGGTTTGATTTGATTTCTTTGCACTTATTTATCACCTCTGATATTGCAATAATTGTTCTGTCCAGTATCTGTGTAGTCACAGGATCAGACACTATGCACTGAATCCTGTTACGCTCATCGAGTAAATATTCGAGTAATTTTTCATGCGGCCCTTCAACAAAAGGTCTGAAATGCATGCAGGTGTAACAGGGGATGGGCACACATGCTGTGCAGGATTTGCAACTGGCGCATTGCCCTGACTTTTCACCAGTATTGATTCTGATGTTGCCGCCGGGATATTTATCCTCACTTTTGTTAATTAGCACTCCCTGAAACATCTTTGCGTAGTAGCCAAGCTCAGCGGAAACGGCATCTTCGATTTTATTTAAACTATCTGGACCTGACTGAACATAAACGCCTGTATACATTAAAGTGGAATGATCAAGTAATTCGCCTATGACGACTTCTCCGTAACCCTCTCTTGCGAGCCGTGTACCTAACGTATAGCGAAACCGCCGGGCATTTATATTTATTACTTCACCCGTCCTTTCCGAGATTACATTCTCTGTTGTAGCTATTCTTTTGAGCGTTTGAGTACACTTTATCGCATAGGCATGAAGTCTGTCTGAGGAAAGAATCTCATGTAGATTCTCACAATCAACAATCGCTTCAAGCCTTTCCTGACAGACAAACAATGGTAATTCTGATATCTCTCTTTCAGAGAGCTTTCTGCCAAGCTGCTTGCTAAAATCCTCAGAAACAATACGAGCCTGTTCTTTAAATATGTTGAATAATTCATTTGTAATTCTGAATCGCCTGAATGATGCTCTGTATTTTTCACCTTGCTTTATTCTGGGGATATTTATATAGCATTCGTTTATTGCTCTTTCCTTTATGATATCTTTCGTTTTTATCTGTGTGATTTGTAAACTTCTTCTTCCCGTATGAATGGTAATTAAGGCCATTGCCAGATCAGAATAAGATATCGTATCCTTCTGGTATGCACGTGAGACAGCATCGTAAAAGTTATCAAACTCCATATCTGTCAGGGGGCCCTGATAAGGATCTCGTCTTTTAACTACCACCCCCTTTTTATTGTCTTTTATCGTCCAGTTATCAACGAGGTCTACACAATTTTTGGTAATCCCCTCAAAACCTAGTTCATACCATTTTTTGATTAGGATTCTGAGACAAATGAGATCCTGATTCGAGAACTTATCACTTAATTTTGTTGTTAGCATTACAGCTTCGTCAATTGAATCAAAGCTCATAAACGAAATGAACTTCATGAAAACCCTGTTAATTTGCTTAACAGAACCGGGGCTGATTTCTTCTGCGAAATATTTCAGTGTATTCACATAACCGAACCTGAGATTATCTGACAACCTTTTAGTTACCTCACCCACATTCAATTTTATATTTCTACTTAACTCCCAGAATTCATCATCCAATCCGAATGTGTAACTTTCATTTTTTGCATGAAAGATATCTCGATGCGCATTCTTAAACCTTAATTTATTCATAGGAGACCCCGCTGCGCTTTTTAAAGATATTATCCTGAAGTTGCAAGGCTGCTTTTACTGATTCATTAACAATAAATCGTCTGTTGTAGATTTGTGCTGTTCCAGAACCCGGCTCCCACCCCATATGGTTGGAACGCATTTTCTCTTGCATCTCTTCACTCACATACTCAGTGCTATCATCCATTAGTTTCGAAAACAGATAGTTCCAGGTGTGCCTGAACTTATGTCCGGTTAACTGGCTTAAACCTGAGTCAATGCTTCTCAGTCTGTAAATGATCTTATGGTAAGAAGGAACGGACAGAGGATCGCCACGTGTCTCACCTTCTTTGTGAGTAATAAATAGGTATCCGTGCTTTTTCTTTCTGATATTGGCTTTTCTTTCGCCTGTAATATATGAATGGAGAAGTCTGGTAAGTTCGTCAGACATGGGTAAATTTCTTTCAAGCGTTTTTACGAGTGGCTGATTGACTCTTGTGTCCTCAATACTGTCAGCCCTTCGTCTTATGAAAAGCATTTGCGCTGCAAAATCAATATCTTCTACTCTCAGGTTCAATAACTCTCCACACCTTATCCCTAGCGAATGTAATATCGTGACTATAAGCTGATTTCTCTGGCGAACTTTTTTGTCGAATGGATTAAATTCACATTGAGGATTAATAACAGAATGAAGCATATCCAGGTCTTCTTCTTCAATTGTTTTATAGACATTGCCTTCTGAATTCCTGTATTTTATTTTCGGCCTTCTGGCTTTTATTTTTTTCACAAAGCAGGAGATTTTCCTATAGCAATCATCTATATTCTTGATAGTTAGCTGACACAACCATTCGAGATATTTCGCTATTGTCGTAAGCCGTATGTACTTTGTCGCACTGCATACTCCAAGATGATGATCTTTGATATTAATCACTTTCGCAGTTCTCATCCTCTTTCCGACAAAATCCCGCAGAAGATCAATTTCGTTGTTATCCAGGAATCTTGCTGTTTGAATTCGCTCTTCAATGTCTATATTGCGTATAAAAAGAAACCGATAAAAAAGTGCGATACAACCTGCCTGAGTCTCAATTGTTTTTATCGATTCACTACTGTTTCTCAGTTGTGTAGTAATAAATAAACATGGATAAAATACCGGGATACCTGTTTTCTTGTTTTTTATAATGCAGTAGCGCTCACCATTTTTCATTTTAAACGTTTTAATACCAAATCTTTCCATAAACCCTCCTTTTTTTCAGTTAAATTCTTTGCAAAATAGGTATAGGTTAAATATTCAAAAACAATGACATACAATTTTTTTGCAAAAATATTTTATTAATATACCGCTTAACAACTGTCAATAAAGGAAGAGGCTAAATATTCTTTCCAAATGTTAATAAGGTATATATAAGGTTATTTCTATTTACCTGATAACTTAAAAACACTCTGCGCAGTTTGATACTACTAACTTCGCTTTATTTCCGTAAAGAATTTTGCAAAATTTAAGCTATTCTATCTCTTAATTCTTTCCATTTTTATCGACAACTTTCACGGCATTAATTTTTAATAACACAACTATTTAACTAGTCAATACTTGCTTTTACTTTATCATTTGTTATATATAAATAAAAACCAGGGAGAACCTATGATTGATATTAAAAATAACTTAGAAATTATGTGGATATATTTTCCTGAGAATGAAAACGAGATCCTGCAAGAATTAAGTGAATCATCTGCCTTCGAGTTCTATGATCGCTATCTGCTAGAGTTATCAGCAAGTGAGTTCCTTGATTTCTTCCAATATTTATCAGACTACAAAATCGATAATCATCTTGATGATAAACATTCAATATCTCAACTCATTAGCTATGGATTTGGTCAGAAATTCACTCTCGACGGAGAACCGCAATTCGAAAACTTTATGTCTATTCAATCACGTGTTGCCGATCTTAGAAGCGAACATTTAACTCAAAGAATTAAAAATGAACAGGAAGTGTTGGATTCGAAGATTGAACCACTATCAGAAACCATAAAAAAGCCAGACAGATTGTAACTCATATATATGAAGGGCCATGCATATGATACATGGCTCCATTCCTGTTACTGCCAAATTAACCCTATACAAATAAGATTTTTTTAAAAAATCTTAGAACTTAAAATTCTTAAATTCATGTTCAGATTTAAATAAAAGGATCATTTTTGCCAAATTTTCAACATCTGTTTTCTGTTTAAATAAATTCATCCATATTGAAAAGACCGCGTACTGTATTTTAAACTCAAGTTCAAAAATAGCAGATACTGCCCCCTTTATATTCCCTGAGAGATATTCTCCCAACCAGAAAGCAATGCTTTTAGAAAATTCATCATTACACATGGCTACAACTTCGTCATGTTCGAATTTTTCATCAAATGCTTGTTTATTTATGTCCGCGAAATATTTATTAGTGCTGATAAAATCGTTCAGTTTCATAATAAAGCCCTCTTAAAAGGTTTCGCTTCGTGATTTAGAAATTAACATTTCAATCCATTCATCAATTTCACCCTCAATAAATGCCACCGCACGAGAGCCAATCTTGATAGGTTGAGGAAACTGCTTTTGATTGATCAACTCGTAGATCCAAGAACGGCTAAAACCAGTCCTCTCAATCACAGCAGGTAAACGCATTAGTTTCGTATTTTGTGTTTTCATGTTGCTCTCCTCGGTGCAGTTTCGACGAGAGCAAATGTAAGGGAGATATGGAGAGGAGGGTTAGTGCGACTCAAGACAACAGAACCGCTGAAGGATAGGTCAGTTAGAATCCGAGAGTTTCATAACCTCCGAAACCCTCATGTTTTTCAGGTGTAGGTTTCGATTTATGAAGAAGTTGAACTGCCTAATAAAATCTATGGTCGCAGCTTTCATCGCAAGGGGTCTGTCTGCGTCTTTGATATGGTAGTGCAGACGAATAACTGCCTCATCATCTTCGTCTGTGTACAAAAGTCTCGACAGCCTGTCGTCTGAAAGGCGTAGGTCATTCATTTTTGCCCACAGAAGCACGTCGAGCATTGCTATGAGCCGATAAGAGATAACCTTCTTAATTGTGCCGTAGCCGAAGCGCACAGCTCTTGACTCGTCAGCTTCAATCCCCTTCACGCGTCTCCATTGCGGAAGAGCTGATTTGATAGACTCTGCAATTTCATCGTCTGTACCACTGGCAAGGTCGATTTCTAAAAGGACGGTGCTTTCACATATCGCTGACATAACCGTAGATACATATGCTTCATGGTGGGGAAGGTTTACGCAGTACTCGTCACTACCTTGCTCCCAGGAGAACAGATTGACCCGGAGACAAGTTACACTAAGTTGAGCAAGTCTGGTTATATCAGTAATGAAGACGTGAGGAACGCTTTGAAGAGTTTGATCATCTTGCATGTAGTTAAGCTGTTCGGGCTCGAAGAGGAAAGGCTTCCCATTGAAGATCTGTCTCATGTATCCACCAAGACCGACCTTTTCCTCTTCAGTCGGCCATGGCTTAAAAAGAAGGGCTCTTGCCCATAACTCGTGGTATAGCGCATTGAGCGTTGTATCTTCAAAACTTTTATAGTTTTCTATGTTCAGCCAAGCTTTAACTGCTCTTGTATCTTCAGCAGACCAATTTTTCATAATTTTCCTATTTGGTAATAAAGGTCGACTCACGATTAATGCCTATACTTATTAATAACCTGTCTGCTGAGAATTCATATGAATATTTTCATAAGTTCGTTGATATCGGGTTTTGAAGATAAAAGAAAAGCTGTCAAGGATGCCGTTTGTGTTCTTGGGCATAAACCACTTATGGCAGAGGATTTTGGGGCTAGAGCAAATTCGCCACAAATCACTTGTCTTAACGGTGTTCGTGAATCTGACGCTGTAATTTTGATTTTAGGCTCTCGATATGGAGCGATACAACAGTCAGGCCTATCAGCAACCCACGAGGAAGTCATCGAAGCTCGTAACACCAAGCCCTTGATTATCTTCATCGAAAGTAAAATCAGCGAAGCGGAACCTGAACAGGATAAACTGATAAAGGAAGTAAGTACTTGGGAAAAAGGCCTTTTTAGAGGGGAATTTTCTTCAGCTGAAGATCTAAAAGCTAAAGCTCTTAAAGCAATTCATGACCTTGTACTTGCCCGTGCAGTAGCACCTCTTGATCCTGTGGGCCTTAAAACTAGAGCAGTTGAGAATCTGCCGCGCAGTAACCAAACTTTTTCACAAAGCGCAATCAATCTGGATATCTCAATTGCTGCCGGCCCTGATTCAACCATTATCCGTCCTGCTCAAATGGACTCTAAAGAGCTTGAGGATAAGTTATCAAAAGAAGCTCTTTTCGGCAGGCATGCTATCTTCGACAAGCAATTTGGCACAAATGTATCGCTTGAAAATGGAGCGCTGTGTATATGTCAGACGCTAAACCGGGATCTTAAGAATCTTGTAAAGCTACATTCTAATGGCGATCTACTGATCTCATTACCTTTGGCTTCACCTTCAGGAGGCCTTCCCGCCATCATCGAAGAACAGGTAACTGAGCAGCTCTCAAAAGCTTTAGATTATGCTTTATGGATCTACTCTGACATCGATCCTACACAACGATTAACTCATCTCGTGCCTGCACTAAGCATATCAGGTGGCTCCTCAGCCTCATGGAAAACTCAGGCTGAGTACCTGGCTAGTCCCAATACTATGTATTCATCATTCTCAATGGGACAAGATAAAGCTCCGGTCTTCTTGAACCCAGCTCATGTTGGAAGACAGGCATTTACCTTAGATAAGCTTTTATATATCGAAGATTTCATAGCCCTCTTACGTCGACAATGGAAAAGTAAGTAATTTTCATAAGCACATGTTTTAGGCATATGCATAGGCATCTTTAACATATATATCAGTTTTAAATACTCTTAAATTCATAATCTTAGTTTAACTTTTCAAATCCTCTCGTGCCGACCAAATTACTCTTAAAAAGCAGCCTGTTATGGCTGCTTTTTGATTGCCTGCGATTTGTGATGGTAAAACAATGGTAAAAAGATGGTAAAACTCGCCCTCATTTCACAACTGGCAGGTCTGCAAAACGGGTCGTGTAAGCAGGTGAAAGGATCTCGCGCTTCATGGCCCAAGACTTTTCAATACCCTGACCTGCAAAAAATAAACTAGCTTTGCCACTCTGGTTAAGCCCATCCACAACACGCATCAGAGCTTCGCTGTTAGGCTGTGGCCGGTACTCATCAAACAGGTTAAGCTGAGACACTCCCTGGCTGAAAAAATCGCCCAGCATTACTCCTGCTTTCATATAGCGGTGACCGTTGAGCCATATCTGATCCAGTGCGTCCATCGCCACCCGGATAATGTCGCGGGTGTCGTTAGAAGGCGTGAGCAATTTCCCGTTGGCCTGATTGCCGTAAAACACCTCACCCTCTGCATGCGGGCTGGTACGGACAAATACAGCGATCTGTTTGCAACACTGACTTACCTTCCTTAGCTTCTCCGCTGCCCGTTCTGCAAAGGCACAGACGGCCTGACGCATGTCCATGTATTCGGTGATACGTGATCCAAACGAACGTGAGCACACTATCTGCTGTTTTGTTGGTGCGAACTCTTCAAGCTCTAAGCAGGGCTCGCCACGCAGCGCTCTGACAGTTCGCTCAAGCACAACGTTAAAATGTTTACGGATGATATACGTACTTTGTTCGGCCAGGTCTTTAGCCGTGGTGATACCCATGGCATTAAGCTTTTTGCTGATGCGCCGCCCAACGGCCCAGACATCCTCCACAGGAACAAGGGCAAGCAACTTTTTCTGCCGGTAAATGTTGGACAAATCCAGAACGCCGCCTGTCTTACTCCACTTTTTAGCGGCATGGTTAGCCAGCTTCGCAAGCGTCTTTGTCTGCGCTATACCAACGCCAACAGTGAGGTGGGTTTCTTGTTTGATTCTGGTCGTACCTTTCGCCCGAGATCATCAAGTGACGTAAGACGCTGCATGCCATCCAGGCACATGAAAGCTTCATCAATTGAATATATTTCGACTGCCGGGGCCATTTCCTCCAGGGTCGTCATGACGCGATTACTCATATCGGCATAAAGCGCGTAATTTGAACTGAAGACCTGAACGTTATGCCGCCTGAAATCATTCTTAAGTTTGAAGCATGGCGCCCCCATAGGTATCTGCAACGCCTTGGCTTCTGCAGACCGGGCAATTACGCAACCGTCGTTGTTGCTGAGAACAACGACAGGTTTTCCGCGCAGGTCAGGTCTGAACACTGTCTCACAACTGGCATAAAACGAATTAACGTCAACCAGGGCGAACATCAGAAGCCACCATTGGGGTTGAATACCTGAAACAGACGGTCCTCACCCTCAGATGTTGAGATATCCCTAAAGGTTGTTGTGTGCGTTTCTATCCACTTGTTGGCGGCGCGAAGCGTGTAGTGCCAGTTAAGGCGTTCAAGCTCACGTACAAAGTCGAGTGTGTTGAGTGTGTAGCGCCCTTCACCGTCGCGCTTAATGGCCTGACGAAAGGCAATCATGATTTCATAGTCGCGGGGCATTGTTTTACCCTCCAACTTGAACTGTATATAATTACAGTATTATCAATCGGTGAAACCGATCAAGTGCGCAGAAAGGGATATTTGTAAAGGTGTTGGCGGATAAAGGTATTTTTTAAAACCTATATAGTAAATAAAGTTATTAATAGCTTTATAATAGTCAACTTAAAATGATTTATTCATCGTTTTTTGTTTCTACTTTTCACATGCTGAGTGATATCTTTATTAAGTTTCTTTTATGAGTCTAACTGATGCCTTTGGGCTGGGATGGGGTTTGAAAATGAGAGTGATGGAAAAGTGGATTTTTGATAACTTACAAACCGAAAAGCTAGGATTGGAGATATCGCCTCTATTCAGGCCCGCAACTGATAAAAAAGTACATAATGTACATTACACCGACTACACAACGACCCAAGATAATATTTCTAAGCATGCTCATTATGATCATCCAGAGATAGTAGAAATAGATTTTGTTTGGACCCCTGGCCGACAGCTTAAAGAGTGCGCCCCCACAAATAATAATTATGAATGGGCAATAGCGTCTCATGTTTTAGAGCATGTTCCTGATCCGGTTGGTTGGATGCTTGAGGTTTTTGCGGTGTTAAACGTGGGCGGCATACTGTCCCTGGCTTTACCTGATAGAAACAAATGTTTTGATAGGAATAGGAACCTTACTGAGGTGTCAGAATGGATTCATGCCTGGCTAGATGAGGATAAAAGGCCAAACTCACGACAGCTTTATGACTTCCTGTCAAATGTTACAACAGAAGATGGCTCAGGTACGGTATTGGATAAGAATCATTATTCTAAAGAAGAGGCGCTTAACTTCACCCTCAACTCTCATTCTACTGGTCAATATTTTGATGCTCACTGCTCTGTATTTACCGGGCATAGCTTTACTGAAATGATAAATGAATTAAATTACTTAGGCATAATGAATGTAAAGGTATCTGAATTTAAGGAAGGTTTCGATGAGTTTTATGTGCAACTCACAAAGGTTGGAGAGCCCAAGATAAATAGACCTGATGCATACTTAAATAATGCAATGGACATTTATAACCTTGAAAAAGATTTACAGGCAAATATTGAAAACCTTGAGCATCATAAAAAAGCATATCGAGAGGCGATTGTCGCCCAGAACTTATTGAAGTCTGAAATATCCAGGCTAAAAAACAGAAGCCTGATAAAAAGAATTTTAAACAGGTAATAGCCGGGCGCATAAAGCGCCCGTATCTATTTATGGAGGCGGGAAAACTGAGTAAAACCACTTCATATACGCTACATATCTTGGGTCGATGTCATCAAACTCAGCGTATCCCGGCCAATCGTCTGGGTTTTGAGGGCATCAAAAGACTGTAAATACTTTATCATCCTCAATTTGGACATATTTCATATAGTGAACCCTGAGCAATAGATCACAAAAGAACCAGTACCAGATGTGGCATTGGATGTTGATACATAAATATATCCAGGTATTGTGATTGGCATACCAGTGTAACCTGAGGACACCACCGCCGGAGCTGGTATGTAAGCGCCAAACTGCCTAATTCCTTGAGACGTATTTGAAGAGTTTAAGGTTACAGAGAGAGTACCTGCAGATGTGCTCCCGAGTGCAATTAATCCCTCGATTAACTTCGAGTTAAGTGGGGCAATTGAACTAATTGAAATTTGGGTTGGCGTAAGGTTAGAGAGGTTGATAGGATTGTGCTTGCTCCAAAATAAACACTTCTTCCTACTACAGTAATTATTTTAAACTGACTGCTCGCCGTTGGCACGATTGTCAACAGCGCAGAAGCCGAATATCCGGCTGGCATGTTATTTCCGCCATAAATTTCCCCAATCTGAGCAGATGCAGTGACTGCCAGCAGCGCCGATGTGTTTGTGGTTGGGTTGTAAATCGCATAAATACCCACAAATCCATTCGCAGGAACTGTGCCGGTATCCATGCCGCCCGCGCCAGTTGCCGCCAGGTTGATGGTCTTGCTGAAGGTACCGAGGCGGTACTGACTCCCCCCGAGCGTTGTAGAAACAATAATCTCGTCAGCCGTAACTGTCGCTGTTGCAGAAGCTGAAGTGACGCTCATTGCCAGATTTCGGGTACTTCCAGTGATACCCGCTAAAACGCTTCTTACACCGAGATTTTCAACGGCTTTCGCCTGGGAAGCCGCGCCTAAAGACTTGATCTCACTGAATGCATTTGATGGCTGTAGGAAAAGAAGTTTCAAAGCAGCGAGCAACTGATTCTTCTTCGATTTATCGACAGCGAGCCCAGCCGCCTCGATCGGTGCGCAAAGTTCTTCCTGCACAGCATCAAAGAAATCTGCGTCCAAAGCTGTGGGAAGCTCACCTGTCTGAGGGTTTCCGATGGTAAAACCGTTTTTACCTGCGCCAAATTTATCAACCTGAGCGGTTGGGGTGTCAATACGATGCATATTTACTCCGGGTATTTAAAAATAACGTAGGTATGAGAAGGTGCCAGTTTTTCCAGCACGCATTCCGCTGTTGTCTCTCCCCAGCTTCTGAGGCTTTCAGAGCAGTTACTTATCGCAGTCATGGAAGTAATTTGCGTGGCGGCAGGCATATTCACCTGCCAGTAATAACGCCACCCGTCGGTGTAAAGCGAATCATTGCAGTTTAAAATGCAGCTGAACTGACTCTTGTTGTAGCGGGTAATCGTGGACCCGGAGTACCCGAGCGCATTGAGCTGTGCCTGGTAAAATGCCAGATTAATTCCACCAGCAAGATTGATCTTCGCATCAAGCCGCTGGCGGCGCTGCTGAAGAGTCTGTATGCCTGCCGGTGCGCAACTGTCGGGCAACCCGCTTATCTGTTCGTAGCGGTCAATCAGTTCGGTAACCGATCTCGGGTCCGCCTCTAGCATCAGTGCATCGGCACGACCGTGCGCGGCGTGAAGTGACGGGGCCAGCCCGGCCAGTAATAAATCGTCGTTATCCCAGGCCGGACCGCGCGGCAGCAGTGCAGCGAGCATCTGCCTGTACTGGGCGGTTAAGTCCATGAAATATTCCCCACAATACCCACTTCGCCTTTGCCAATCGTAATATCAGCAGCAGGACTAACGAGCGTGTGGCTGTATTCCCCTGCCGCAATACTGATTGCCTCACTGATACGGGATGGCTTGAGTACTCCTTCTGGGCCACCGTCACGAAGCATCATCGATCTGAGCTCTGCTTCAACGGCATGACGTATCGCTGCTGTGTCCGGATTAAGACGTATTTGAAAATTAACCGCGTGAGCTTTGGGTGCAAAAACATAAATATCAGCACCGGCAACCGGTGCCAGCGGCTCAATGTAAGCTTTTACAGCATCAACTGTAGCGGAGTCCGGTATCGGGTTAATCAGATCGCTGGTTACCGCTCCGCGTTTATTGGGGCCATTCTGCTTACGAATTCAAGCCTAAAAACGGCGGCACAGTCCGGCTTTGCGACATAGACAGTACGAAGGCTCAGGTCTGGATAGCATACGAAGCACTAATTAACGAACGTAAGCGTGAAGATGCATTCGAAGGCCTTGCAGAATCCTTTTTTAATTCTCCAGATTTTTTCGAATTAGCCAAAGAAACGCAGAAAGACTACCGAAAATACTCGGTTAAAGTTTTGGCCGTCTTTGGGAAGATGCCCCCTGACTCCATAAAACCGGAACACATCCGAAAATACATGGACAAGCGCGGCTTGAAAAGCCGTGTTCAGGCTAACCGGGAGAAGGCGTTTATTTCACGTGTTTATCGTTGGGGATATGAGCGTGGGTTGGTGAAGGGAAATCCTACTAAAGGGGTCAAACAGTACAAAGAGAAGTCACGCGACCGTTATGTTACGCACGAGGAGTATGCAGCCTTGTATAGCCTCGCTTCGCCCGTTGAGAAGATAGCCATGGAGCTGGCCTATTTGTGTCTGGCGCGGCAGGCTGACGTTCTCTCAATGAAGAAAACTCAGCTTGTTGAGCAAGGAATATTGATCAAGCAAAGCAAAACTTCAGTAGCTCAGATAAAGGGCTGGAGCGAAAGGCTCCGTTCTGTCATTGCCCTTGCTGAGTCATTACCACTGAATAAAGGAATGAGTAGTATTTTTATCATCCACCAGCCTTCCGGTGCCGGTTATACAAGAGATGGTTTTAATGCCAGATGGAGAAAGCTGAAGCAGGAAGCAAAGGATAAATTCCCTGACATTGATTTCAACTTTACGTTTCATGATTTAAAGGCAAAAGGGGTTTCAGATTTGAATGTTGATATTTACGAGAAGCGGGCGATTTCGGGTCACAAGAATGTCGAACAGACGGCACGATATGACATGAAAATCGCTGTGGTTCCGGTGGTTGGGGCTGAGCTGGAAGCACTTCATATTCTGAAGCCATATTCTGAAAAGCAGAAATAAAAACAAAAAACCGCCCAGAGAGGCGGCTTAAACGACATTGCTACTGCTTGATTTTATTGGTATTTCAATATGGTGCCCGGGGCGGGACTTGAACCCGCACGACCTTGCGATCGAGGGATTTTAAATCCCTTGTGTCTACCGATTTCACCACCCGGGCGAGGTATAACTGGAGGCGCGTCCCGGAGTCGAACCGAGGTACACGGATTTGCAATCCGCTGCATAGCCACTCTGCCAACGCGCCTTAAACTTGTCTGCTGCCAGGTTATCCTGGCCTGCTAATTTGGAGCGGGAAACGAGACTCGAACTCGCGACCCCGACCTTGGCAAGGTCGTGCTCTACCAACTGAGCTATTCCCGCATCATCTTACCGTTCAGTTCACTGCCTGCTGAAGGGCTCGATATTTAATGCACTTCATCGAACTTACTGATTTTTCTTAGCTTCTGCAGCTGTGCTGCCGTTCGATGCGATGCATTCTACTGAGATGACGCGATGAGTCAATAAAATTATCCCCACAATGCGTCCGTTTGCTGCTTTTTAAATCGTATCGATCACGGTTCGAGCAGATCCCCGCGCGCCGCGCTCAGATACTGAAACATCGACCAGAAAGTCAGCACTGCCGCAATGTATAACGCAACGACACCCACGCCGACAACCATGCTGTCCGGACGCCACAACAAGGCAAAAAGTGAGAACATCTGTGCCGTTGTTTTTACCTTACCAATCCAGGAAACGGCAACGCTGCTGCGTTTGCCGATTTCAGCCATCCATTCGCGCAGCGCGGAGATAATAATTTCTCGTGCAATCATCGTTGCGGCTGGCAGCGTGATCCACCAGGCATGAAAGTACTCCGCAACCAATACCAGGGCAATTGCCACCATGACTTTATCGGCAACAGGATCGAGGAAAGCGCCAAAGCGGGTTGTCTGCTTCCAGCGACGCGCCAGAAAGCCGTCGAACCAGTCGGTTACGGCTGCCACAACAAAGATCAACGCGGTAACAAATGGCGCCCAGTGGAACGGCAGATAGAAAGCCAGCACAAAGAACGGAATAAGAACGACGCGAAACAGGGTAAGACAGGTCGGAATGTTAAATTGCATATGCTGGTAACTGTCTGGATTGGGTGGTGTTTAACGTATGTTCCTACATTGCCCACCCTGTTTCAATGCTAGTGTTTCAACGAGTAGTAGATTTTTTCCGCCAAAGCATGGGATATGCCAGGGACATTCGCGATCTCTTCCACCGATGCATTCATCAGCGGTTGCAGGCCCCCCATGTACTTAAGCAACTGCTGGCGTCGTTTTGGCCCCACACCTTCAATGCTTTCCAGAGCACTGGTATTTTTCACTTTGGCCCGCTTTTTACGGTGCCCTGAAATAGCATGATTGTGAGCATCATCACGAATATGCTGAATCACGTGCAGCGCTGGTGCATCAGGCGACAGGGAAATCCCCTCGCCCTCCGCCTCGAAAAACAGCGTTTCAAGACCGGCTTTGCGATCGGTGCCTTTTGCCACGCCCAGTAAAATGGGACGTGATTTATCCCAGCTCACGTCCAGTTCGGCAAAAACCTGCTTTGCCTGAGCCAGTTGGCCTTTACCGCCGTCGATCAAAATGACATCGGGGATCTTCTCTTCCTCAATCGCTTTTCCATAACGGCGACGCAGCACCTGATTCATCGCTGCATAATCATCACCAGGCGTGATGCCGGCAATGTTATAGCGGCGATAATCGGCACGGAGGGGACCGTTTTGATCGAACACGACACAGGATGCGATGGTCTGCTCTCCCATGGTATGGCTGATATCAAAACACTCCATCCGGGTGATTTTATCCAACTCCAGAAACTCGGCTAGCGCAGTGAGACGCTGATGAATGGTCGAGTGCTGAGACAGACGGGTTTTTAATGCCGAACCGGCATTGGTTCGTGCCAGTTTGAGATAGCGCGCGCGATCACCACGAGGTTTACTTTGAATATTCACCCGACGCCCGGCTAATTCGGTCAGCGACTCAGACAGCAGTTCGCGCTCAGGTAAGGTGAAATCCAGCAAAATTTCACCGGGCAGCGTCCGCATTTCGCTACCCTGCAAATAAAACTGCCCCACAAAGGTTTGCACGACTTCCGCCAGATCGGTATCGGCGGGCACCTTTGGAAAATAGCTTCGGCTTCCCAACACTTTACCCTGACGAATAAACAGCACGTGTAAACAGGCCATACCGGCATCGTAGGCCACGCCAATCACATCCAGGTCGTCGCCCTGATTAGACACAAACTGTTTTTCGGTGACGCGCCTGACGGCCTGGATCTGGTCGCGCAGGCGTGCCGCTTCTTCAAACCGCAGGGCATGGCTTGCATCTTCCATACGGCGGACCAGTAAATTCAGCACCTGATCATCCTTACCCGCCAGAAAAAGCCGCACGTAATCCGTTTGCTGTGCGTACTCTTCCTCACTCACCAGCCCGGCAACACAGGGACCCAGGCAGCGGCCAATCTGGTATTGCAGGCAGGGGCGCGTACGGTTGCGATACACGCTGTTCTCGCATTGACGGATGGGAAACACTTTTTGCAGCAGCGCCAGCGTTTCTCGTACCGCGTAGCCATTGGGGAACGGGCCGAAATATTCGCCTTTCGCGTGTTTCGCGCCCCGATGCATCGCCAGGCGAGGATGAACATCGCTGCTGAGAAAAATGTAGGGGTAGGATTTATCGTCGCGCAACAGAACGTTGTAGCGCGGTTGATAAAGCTTGATGTAATTGTGCTCAAGCAACAACGCTTCGGTTTCAGTATGGGTTACGGTGACATCGATGTGATGGATGTTACTCACCAGCGCTTCGGTTTTTCGGCTGCCAACGTTCGTACGAAAATAGCTCGTAAGCCGCTTTTTCAGATCTTTGGCTTTGCCGACATAGATAACCGTTCCGGAAGCGTCATACATCCGGTATACGCCGGGTTCACTGGTGACCGTACTCAGAAAGATTTTGGGATTAAAGAGGTCACTCACTACTTATTAACGGCTCCGCATTATACAGGCCATGTCTGATGGCCAGATGCGTTAACTCTACATCGCCACTGATATTCAGTTTGCTGAACATCCGGTAACGGTAGCTGTTAACGGTTTTAGGACTGAGATTAAGCTGCTCGGAAATTTCCGTCACCTTTTGCCCCTTGGTGATCATCAGCATAATCTGCAATTCCCTTTCCGACAAACAGCTGAAGGGAGATTCGGCTTTTTGTGGCTCAATCTGGCTAAGCGCCATTTGTTGAGCGATGTCCGATGCAATGTAGCGCTGCCCGGCGTTGACCGAGCGAATCGCGTTTACCACTTCCTGTGGCGCTGCGCCCTTACTGAGATAACCTGCGGCACCAGCCTGCATGACTTTTGCCGGCAGGGGATTTTCAGTATGGATAGTCAGCATGATGATTTTGATATCAGGGTTGTAGCGCACGATTTTTCGCGTCGCCTCCAGCCCGCCGATGCCCGGCATGTTCATATCCATTAAAATGACATCAACCTGATTAGCACGGCACCACTTAACGGCATCTTCACCACAACAGGCTTCGCCAGCGATCACCAGACCTTTAATATCTTCGAGAATACGGCGGATACCGGCACGTACCAGTTCATGGTCATCGACAAGAAGGACAGTGATCAACGCGAAGCACTCCGCAGCTAATAAGAGGTAGCATTTAACGATTGCAAGCGGCAATCATACCCGTTTTTGCATTAAAAGCACATATACAAAGTCGTGGAAGGAGAGCTTTCAATGATTTATATCAATGCAAATCCTGGGTTATTGGAAAGCGCATCCCAAAAAACAGCTACTGCAATGGGATTTTTAAAAAAATAGTCTTTTCATGAAGTTAAAAAAAACATAACGTCTCAATTAATCATCTTCCTGACATTGCTGTCTGTTTTTTTGACCTGACCATTCCTGCACGTGATTAATAAATTTAACTGAACAAAGTCAGGCGGGAACGCCTGCTGTCGTGATGCACTCAGCAAGCGTAATCCCCTGTGATATACTCTCGGATTGCTGTGCGTACCGAATAAGAGACGACGTTAACCACCAAGGAGAAATTCATGAGCGATGAAGATTTCGCGACCTCGCAGGAAACGCAAAAATTATCTGATGAAGTGGCTTGCCTGAAGATGATGATCACACTGATTCTGAAAGGAATGGGCCAGGCCGATGCGGGCAAAGTGATCATTAACATGGAACGCTACGTCAAAACCCTGGGCGACATGCCGCAGGCGGAAGTGTTCAGCAACACGATCAAGCAAATCAAAGCGGCTTATCGTCAGTAACGCGAAGATGCCCCCGTCACCGGGGGCATAAACTCAACCGTGCGGGTGCCAGTTAACCGAGACGCCCAACGAAGGCAGAACCTCCTCCGGGCTGAAGCGACGTGCACCACGGTATTTTTCTGCCAGTGCTGGCTGGCTGACAGGAATACGGATGGCAAACAGGTTATCTTCCGACTGAATCAGTCCGGGCGTTAAGGGCTGATAGACGACCTGATGCTGCTCGAACATCTTTTCCAGCATCGGCGTGGCCGAGCTGATAATAAATTCAATACCGTTAATTTCGGCCAGTTGAACAGCATGCCAGAGAATCGTAAGTGGCAACTCAGGATCGACCTCCAGCCGCGCTGAGAAACGCGACATTTCCCAGACTTTTTCGTGGTTGAACGGTAAAACGATACCTTCCGTTTGCTCGGGTTCAGTCCAGGGCATTAATCGCGCACAGCCACTGATACCATTGCGTACACTCCATGCGATCAACCAGGTTACATCAGAGCGATCAAAACGATCGTACTCTTGCCCAGGCGTGCTCAGACGCGGCGGAATCGACCAACCTTCACCCCGTGCAAACACGCTATAACGGTAACTGCCAAGCTCGGCAAGCAAGGAAGATGGCATATCCTTTAACTGCGTTTGAACTATTTTCATCATGCGCCTCTGACATCCCCATGTTTGCAATGATTTCTTCGCGCCTGCCCAGGAGCGCACTAGCGCAGGGTAGACAAGTGACCTCAACGAGGGAACTACTAAAGTTGGCAGTTGCTTTTCATTTAAATCAGTCCAATTGCTGCGGCGTAGCATGCAATTTGAGTTTTATTAGAAACATTAAAACGTTTTTTCATATTTTTTTGGTAAAAATTTACGGTGTGCTCAGAAATCGACAAAATAAGTGAAATTTCTTGTGACGTTTTGCCTTCAGCAGTCCATCTCAAAATTTCGAGCTCACGCTGACTAAAATCATTTCCCTGGAGCATCAGTGCTTCATCATTCAGGCGTTCGAGTAAGGACAGGCTTTGCTCAGCCAAAAAATGCAGCTTTACCTCGAGCTCAACTCGCCGGCTGCCAGTAATAAAGGGACGCTTTGATCCTATAGATAATATACCAACGGCGCGATTTGATGCCATTGCAGAACACGAAAATCCGCTCAGGAGCCCAAAATTACACGCATCCTGCCACATTTCTTTTGCCGAGCTAAACAGCTCAGGCGTCCACTCAACCCCTTTTCCTGAGCGCAGGCAAAGCTGCAACACGGGATCGATCGCATAATAATTCTGCTCTTTATAACGTTTAATCCATAATTTAGGATAAGTGTCATGTAAATAAACACGTGGTCGGGTAAAAGGAACGCGGTGCTGGATAAAAAAAGCGAAATAATCGAAACCCAGTGACTGGATATAATCCTGCAGGAGCCCCTTTAATTGTTGGGTCGTCGCCAGTGCCTGAAAATGATTTTCAGTCTCAGTCCGCCAGGAAAAATAATCTTCACTTGTCATATTGCCTCAACTTCCACTACGTGCTTGATATCTTTGCATCAGAAATGAATTTACCCTGTGTCAGCACATCAAAAAAAGCTTTATTTTCATTTGGTTTTCAGGACCCGTTACGGGCAAAATGCCAAAACCAGGGATAAAAGAATGCTGCTGGCAATTCAGGCAACGCGTGATGGGCAGAATAATAGGATTTTTCTTATATTTTTTCAATCTTTAAACGCAGCCAGCATTGAAAAATAATACTAAAGAAGTTGCGGTCCGCAACTTATTATTTTCCTGGATGACCCATTTGATACCCGCAACGGGTCAATGTACACCTTTTATGCATCATCATTGCTGATTAAACGTTCAAGGCAAAGCCTAAAAAAGAACATGCTGCAGTATCGCTGACATCAAATGTGGCGTTATTCAAACCTCCGGGTAACATGATCTCTGCCGAAAACGCGTCCCTTACCGCGCCTGGCGCCCTACTCTTTTGGCTCTGCTCAAGCGTGATGCACGACCTTAAGTGAAACGCGTGACGCAAAGAGAATGTCTTTTCCCTGATAAGAAAGAAGCTGTTCATATTGTTGCCCCAGGATAAAATATCAGACATGAATTAACTTAACATATTGTCTGAGCGGGGTAAAAATACAGCCTGTAAAAAACAATCAATAGCGTACTTAATAAGAAAAAAATATCACAATAAAATATCGGGATGTTAATAAAATTAAAACACAGCAACGACCTCAGAATTCATTATCCCACATGCATTAAATAACATCTATTCGCTGCAAGGCACAACGCCACACATAAAAAAGGTTGCATACCCGGATATAACGTTAATAAAAAAAGCGAAGCCTGAAAAACCGAAATAGTCGCATATTTTTTATGCTGAATAATAAGAAATAAAAACCCCGTAATTACCCTCAGCGCTGTCCTGTTACTATCTGCAATAACCTGCCCCACGCATGCCAAAATGAAAATGTGTTGCATGCGCAGTATTATAATCCGGCCCAAGCGCATTACCAAAAAAGTGACAACCTGTTCGCCACAATCCGTGAAGTAATAGCGCTTTCTCTTCAGGTTGCTGCCAGTGTTGACTGACCACCAGCCGCTGACCATTGGCCAGACGATAGGCCGTTATATCCCAGGCGTCAGCAGTGGCATGTTCGCTTAGTCGCCCCTGAGTTCGGTGATAGATATTACGACAGGCATAACTGCCAACATGCTCAATGCCCACCAGCCGGGTGCCCGACTGCTGAAGAATCTGCTGACTGCTGTGAACCACATACAGGGTGGCCGCAACGGCCATGGGACAGCTGGCCAGAAAGCTGCTGCTGAGTGATACTGCGCCCATTTTTTGCACTCTCAGCGGCTCAGCCAGCGGACACTGGCCGGCGATGGCTGGTTGCTGGCTGAAACTCACCTGTCCCGCCTGCTCTGCCCGACGCATGACGTCAAGACAGGCGGCAGGATCATTTTGCAGACGCTTGATTTTCAGCCGCGTCATCCAGCCTGGCGGATCGGTCACCGACAGAGGCGTGAACGGATTAAACTGCGGGGGTAAGTGCTGTTTCAGCCAGGGCAAACTCATCCACCCCAGCCCGGTCACGATAATAAGCAGGACAAGCGTGCGCATAATGCCTCTGATGTGAAACAACCAATAATGAGGAAGTGTAGAAGCGCCGTGCGTTGTCTGCCCCGGAGATAACACAAGGTGATGAAATATTACCTAATCTGACGTAAAAACCGCCTGCTGGAAGCAAAAATGCTCTTTTGATGAGTATGTTGTCTGATATTGTTAAAAAATGATTACCGTTTTTATCCTTACTTCCTCTATCTTATGCCAAATTGCTTCAGACACTCAGTCATCCTCAACAGCCATCAGAGCTGACACAACATCAAGACAGGAAAGACAATTTCATGGTTGATCACTCTCACCACACGCAGAGCCCGCAAGGCTCAGACACATTGCGGCGCAATCTGCATAACCGGCATATCCAGCTCATCGCTATCGGCGGCGCTATCGGAACGGGTCTGTTTATGGGCTCGGGAAAAACCATTAGTCTGGCCGGCCCGTCCATCATTTTCGTCTATATGATCATCGGCTTTATGCTGTTTTTCGTCATGCGCGCAATGGGCGAATTGCTGCTGTCGAATCTGGAATACAAATCCTTTAGCGATTTTGCGGCCGACTTACTTGGGCCGTGGGCGGGCTACTTCACCGGTTGGACATACTGGTTCTGTTGGGTGGTCACCGGTATCGCCGACGTGGTGGCTATCAGCGCCTACTTCCAGCTCTGGTTTCCGGGGTTCTCCATCTGGATGAGTGCGCTGTTGTGCGTCTTTGTCTTTTTGGCGTTGAATATCGCCACGGTGAAGATGTTCGGTGAGATGGAATTCTGGTTCGCCATCATCAAAATTGTGGCGATTGTCGCCTTAATTGTGACCGGAATCGTGTTGGTTTCACTCCACTATCCTTCTCCCGGTGGCGGTACCGCAGCCCTGAGTAATATCTGGGATCACGGCGGTATGTTTCCCAAAGGACTGAGCGGATTTTTTGCCGGGTTTCAGATCGCTGTGTTTGCCTTTGTCGGCATTGAGCTGGTCGGTACGGCCGCCGCCGAAACACAGGATCCGCACAAGGTCTTACCGCGCGCCATTAACGCGATTCCCTTGCGCGTCATTATGTTTTATGTCCTGGCCCTGATG
Organism: Pantoea sp. B623; assembly: GCF_024814475.1. Classification (NCBI taxonomy): domain Bacteria; kingdom Pseudomonadati; phylum Pseudomonadota; class Gammaproteobacteria; order Enterobacterales; family Erwiniaceae; genus Pantoea; species Pantoea sp. B623. The sequence goes on from NZ_JANUXM010000004.1 coordinate 847,682, forward strand.
GTAATCATGTCTGTCACGCCCTGGACAGAAGTGATGGCCGATCGCAGTCCGTTCGTTGAGATGTTTGTTTTAATTGGTCTTCCGGCGGCGGCAAGTATCGTGAACTTCGTGGTATTAACATCTGCCGCCTCATCGGCTAACAGCGGCATTTTCTCGACCAGTCGCATGCTGTATGGCTTATCACAGCAGGGCGTTGCCAGCCGGGCTTTTGGGCGGTTATCTGCGCGCGCCGTTCCCACGACCGGCCTGTTCTTCTCCTGCTTCTGTTTGCTGTGCGGCGTAGCGCTGATTTACCTGATTCCGGATGTGATGACCGTCTTTACTCTGGTCACCACGGTTTCGGCCATTCTGTTTATGTTCGTCTGGACCATCATCCTGTGCAGCTATCTGGCCTATCGCAAAAAATTTCCGGAACGCCATGCGGCATCTAACTTTAAAATGCCGTTGGGTAAATTCATGTGTTGGGTTTGTATGGCCTTCTTCGTGTTTATCCTCGTCCTGCTCACGCTACAGGAGGATACACGTCAGGCATTAATGGTGACGCCATTATGGTTTATCCTGCTGGCCATCGGCTGGCAGCTGCGTAAACGCACGCGCCGTTAACCCCCAGCATGAAGAAAGCCCGACAAAAGTCGGGCTTTTTTTATAACTGCTCAGCAATATGGCTGAACGTGCGCTTCAACGTGCGCCCGGCGGACGGGAGGCGCTGCGGCCAGGCATCCGGACGCTGTGCCGTTCCCAAACCAAAGGTGAAGGTGTAGCGGTCATCGTCGCCCATACGCAAATCGGCGATGGTGACCTGTCCATCGCGCTCACTCATGGCATAAAAGCCGTGGCTGAACCAGGCAATGCGCTCTGCAAACCAGTTCCCCTTGAATGACGCAAATAATTCAGGATGACGGGGCCGCCAGGTCACCGTAACGGGACGCCGCGGCGACAGCAAAGACCAGTAAGCTTCCCCATAACGATCGGGCGTGATAATGACGCTACGCCAGACAAGGGTATTTAGCGCCGTGGGCGTGACCAGCACCTTGTTTGTTGCAATGCCCTGCTGTTCAAGTGACTGTTTGATCTGCCCGTCCGCGACCTGCTGAATCAGCACGCTCCAGACGAGATAGGCCGAGCTCAATGCCAGTCCCGCGCGGTTCCAGCGCAATCCCCGATCGCTGCGACGCCACAACGCCACCGCTAAGCCAACGAGCAGCGGTAAGGTATAAAGCGGATCGACAATATATATGCTGCCGATCGCGTAAGGATGATCGGTAAGCGGTAATCCCAGTTGCGTGCCATATACCGTCATCAGATCGAGAAGAGGATGGGTGATCAGCGCCAGCCAGATGGCGGGCCACCAGGCCGTCCATGCTGGCCCGGCACGACAAAGCCGTGCAACCAGCCAGGCCACTAAGGGGGAAAGCAGCGTCAGATAAAGCAGCGCATGGCTTTCGGTTCGGTGCAGCGTCATATTGCGGATAGCATCACCGTGATCGAGAAAGACATCAAGATCCGGCAACGTTCCACAGGCCGCGCCGATAATGGCGGCCTGCCAGGCCGGAACACGGCGGCCCATCACCGCCAGGGTTACTGACGCGCCCAGTACGCATTGTGAAACAGAATCCATCAGCCCGCTCCAGTGTTTATTCCTGTATTCAGTATGGCCTTGTTCTTTTAACGCACCCGAATACCTTCAATAATAATGCGCTGAACGTTCTCTACCGTTTCTTCAAAAAACAGCGGATTAGTGAGCCTGTTTCCCGTAATGGCTTCAACCTGACTGGCAAAATCGGCGTAGTGCTGCGTGGTTGCCCAGAGCATAAAAATCAGGTGTTGGGGCTTAATACCCGCCAGCCGTCCTTCGGCTATCCAGCGCTGTATAATCGCTGTTTTATCATCCATAAGTTGTTTTAAATCCCCCGCCAGTTCACCTTTCAACAGGGGCGCCCCCTGGAGCATTTCCAGGCAAAACAGCCTTGATGCCTGCGGATGGTCCCGGGAGACTTCAAGTTTTAGGCGGATATAGTGCCGAATGGCTCTCAAAGGATCCTGATCGTGGCTCAGTGCACGCAGGGGCGCCAGCCAGACATCCAGGATCTCTTTCAACACGGCAATATAGAGCGCTTCTTTGGAAGGATAGTAGTACAGCAAATTCGTTTTAGAGACACCGGCGCGGTCAGCGACTTTTTCCAGCCGCGTACCGTGGATGCCAAACTGGGAAAAAAAGCTTAGCGCGGCCTCCAGAATAGCCGCCCGTTTGGCAGCGACGGCCACTGAGCGGCGCGTGGGCACTGATTGTTCCTTTTTCATAGGGTTCCCCTCGCCTGACACTGTGTATCACAGCAAGCTCATGAATTTGCCACGTGATAACAGTGAAGGTTTAAACGCTGCGGTAATGTCAGTAACACGCACAACGACAACATCTCTCTCAGAACAGGCGCAATAACCGACTCGCGCCTTCGCGTCATCCTTTTGACCTTCATTCGTCCCGCGAAGAGGCTGAGGGTATCGCTTTGCGGCGCTTCAGACGCAGTTCACTGATAATCACGCCGCAGACGATAAAAGCGCCACCGAGTATCGCGGCTGCCGGCAAACGTTCGCCGGCGATGCGCCCGACCACGCCCGCCCATACCGGCTCTCCGGCGTAAATAACCGTTGCCCGCGTGGGCGACACGCTGCGTTGTGCCCAGTTCATCGTCACCTGGATAAGCGCACTGGCGGCACCCAGACCTAATGCGCTGAGCAATAACGGCGTCGACAGGGCAGGCAACGTTTCCCCGTTGGGAAGCATAAAGCAGAAGGCACAGAGTGAAGCGACGGTAAGCTGTATAAAGGTCACACGACGAACATCAACATGACCGGCAAATCGGCTGATAAGAATAATTTCGCCCGCAATCGCCAGGGTACTGATCAGCGTGGCAATCTCACCCTGATTGAGCACCACCCTTCCGTCCTGCGGCCCCGCAACCAGTATTAAGCCGCAAAACGCCAGTAAGATACCCAGCCATGCCATTAACGGAGGTGGACGCCGTAGGAACAGCCATTGTAAAAGCGGCACAACCGGAACATATAAGGCGGTCAGAAAGGCCGACTGGCTGCTGGAGATGGTCTGCATTCCCCATGTCTGCAGACCGTAACCCGCGGCAATGGTCAGGCCGATAAGCGTTCCCGCCTTTATTTCAGTCCAGCTGATTGCGGCAATGTAACGGCGAAAAAAGAGCGCCAGCAGGATGGCCGCAGTGGCAAACCGCAACCCAACAAAGAAAAACGGGCCTGAGTGCTGCATCGCCCGATGTACCACTAAAAACGTCCCGCCCCAGATCATCGTAATGAAAATAAGTACCCATTCCTGACGCGTTATACGCACGGTCAGTCTGCGCGTCGTAGTCGACATAGTTCACCTGCCTGATTGATTCAGGCGCTATTGTGATCGGCGATGCCGGGTAATGCAATGTCACTCGCCGACGCGCTGACCCTGAAGACGAATAAAACGCGCTGCCGCCATCGGTAATGGGCCACTTTACCTTTCCGCACGAGATGAATCCGGTCAGGCGCGGCATCATGTCTTACCGCTTCTGTTGCACGCCGTAGCATCTTTCATTGCGCCGCCTTTATAAACGGACAGGCTTTGATGAGTCATATTCCAGGAAGGATGCGCGACGACATGTTGCAACCCCCCGAATTAAATAACTTTCAGGCTTTCAGGGCTTTCAGGGCTTTCAGGGCTTTCAGGGCTTTCAGGGCTTTCAGGCAGAAATTTACATTTAGAAACAGAGCAAACGCTAAGAATCGCCCTGGAATTAGAATATTAACCCCAACAAAACCCCATTTTCAGCGTTTTTTAAGCCGTTAGGCCGAGTGCGTGCCAGCAGTTGTTCAAAGCTCTTCTATACTTTTGGGTGTGTTGAATAACCCCCGGAGAGACCAATGGCCAAGATTCTGGTGCTGTACTATTCAATGTATGGACATGTTGAAACCATGGCTAACGCCGTGGCAGAGGGCGCCCGCAAGGTACCGGGTGCGCAGGTAGACGTGATGCGCATTCCTGAGACTATGGACGCTGACCGCTTTGCAGACGTTGGCGGTAAAACGCAACAGTCCGCGCCTGAAGCCACGCCTGAGATATTGCCGCAATACGACGCCATTATTGTCGGCACACCTACCCGTTTCGGTAATATGTCCGGTCAGATGCGTACGTTTTGGGACCGCACAGGCGGCCTGTGGGCATCCGGCGCGCTGTACGGCAAAATCGCCAGCGTCTTTGCCTCAACGGGTACAGGCGGCGGCCAGGAGCAAACCATTACCTCCGTCTGGACCACCCTCGCCCATCACGGCATGGTTATCGTTCCGATCGGCTACGGCACGAAAGAGATGTTTGACATTTCTCAGGTGCGGGGCGGCACGCCTTATGGCGCAACCACGCTGGCAGGAGGAGATGGCTCACGTCAGCCTACGGAAGAAGAATTGATCATCGCCCGTTTTCAGGGTGAACACGTTGCCGGACTGGCAGCAAAACTTAAGGATTAAACGCCCGGAAGGAGATCGTTATGTCGAATAGTCAGGCAAAAGCCCACCATGTTGGCGAATGGGCAAGCTTACGTCACACCTCACCTGAAATTGCCGAGGCCATTTTCGAAGTCGCCAATTATGACGAACGCCTTGCTGAAGAAATCTGGCGGCAACAGGGCAGTGACGACGTATTAATCCGTGCATTTGAAAAAACCAACCAGGATGTCCTTACCTGGGACGACAAAACGGTAGAACGAAAGAACGTTTAGCAGCATGGCGGGCTATCCCGCCATGCTTTTTTTATCGCTGACCAAGGAGCACTCTATGTCTTCCTATCAAAGCATCAACCCTGCAAACAACCAGTTAATGAAAAGCTGGCCTTCCCACGACAGCGCGGCGGTAAGTCATGCGCTGGAAACGGCCGACCGCCTCTATCATTCAGACTGGAGTAAAGGCGACATCCAGCCACGCCTCCAGGTGCTGAAAAAACTGGCTGATCTGATTGATGACCGTGCGGAAGAACTGGCTGCCATTGCCAGTAAAGAAATGGGCAAGCTAATAGGCCAAAGCCGCGGTGAAGTGCAGATCTGTTCCCAGATTGCGCGGTACTATGCCGAGCATGCGGAGCGCATTCTTAAGCCACAACCTTATGACAGTGAACTGGGCGAAGCCTGGGTTGAATATCATCCTATCGGTGTGCTGGTGGCGGTTGAGCCCTGGAACTTCCCGTATTATCAGCTAATGCGCGTGCTGGCACCCAACCTGGCGCTGGGAAACCCTGTACTGGCCAAGCATGCCAACATTGTCCCGCATTGTGCTGACGTATTCGAGAAGTTGGTCAGGGAAGCCGGCGCACCCGAAGGGGCCTGGACTAACCTGTTCATTTCTACCGATCAGGTGGCGGAACTGATTGCCGACGATCGCGTTCAGGGCGTGGCACTGACCGGATCCGAACGTGCCGGAAGTGCTGTCGCAGAACAGGCTGGTAAACATCTGAAAAAATCGACGCTGGAACTGGGCGGCAACGATGTCTTCGTGGTAACTGAGGACGCCGACCTGGATGAAGCCGTACGCCAGGGCGTGCAGGCGCGTCTGAGCAACTGCGGTCAGGTTTGTACGGCCGCTAAGCGCTTTATCCTGAATGAGAAAATTGCGGATACCTTTATCGATAAGTTCAGCGCGGCAATGAATGCCGCAACGTTGGGCGATCCGCTGGATGAAAAAACCACGCTCGGTCCCCTTTCCTCCGCCGACGCACGCGATCGTCTGGTAAAACAGGTTGATGAGGCAGTGGCGAAAGGTGCCCGTCTGATCACCGGCGGTAAAGCCGTGGCAGGCGTGGGCTGCTTCTATCAGCCCACGGTCCTGACCCACATCACGCGCGACAATCCTGCTTACTTTGAGGAGTTCTTTGGCCCCGTCGCGCAAATGTACGTGGTGGCTAACGACGAAGAAGCGGTGGCGCTGGCCAATGATTCGCACTATGGGCTAGGCGGTTCGGTGTGGACACAGGACATTGCGCGTGGCCGCAAGCTGGCATCGGCGATCGAAACCGGCATGGTCTTTATTAACTCGCAAAGCGATACCTCGGCTGAGCTGCCGTTTGGCGGCGTTAAACGTTCGGGCTATGGACGTGAACTGTCCGATCTCGGCATTAAAGAGTTTGCTAACCAGAAGCTGGTGGTCGTTGCAGGCCAGGCCGGTTGATTCCGGCAATAAAAAAACCCCGTCTCGACGGGGTTTTTTCTTTTCAGGTACTGTGCAGGATCAGTTGGCGGTAGCGGGTTGCTTCGCCTCACCGGTTTCAGCTTTGGTCTGCGCATTACTGCCAGGCGCATTGCTGCTGCCAGCCGGGGCCGCACTGCTGTCGGCCTTAGCCTTCTCATCAGCCGCTTTTTGCGCGGCAGCCTTATCTGCTTTGGCCTTTTCGTCTGCGGCTTTCTGCGCAGCCGCCTTGTCAGCATTAGCCTTTTCTTCAGCCGCTTTATCCGCTTTAGCCTTCTCATCAGCCGCTTTTTGCGCGGCGGCTTTGTCGGCGGCCGCCTTATCAGCATCCGCCTTTTGCGCCGCATCGCCCGCCGTGGCCGCTTTCGCATCCTCAGGTTTCGCCGCAGTCGCAGGCTGTGCCGGCTGGGCTTCCGCAGCAGGTTGCAGCGCCGTACCCTGTAGTGCGCTGTTCAGCACTTGGGCAAACTGATCCCAGCTGCAGTATCCGTTAGCGTCTGTCGGGCAACCCGCCAGTTGAAGCGTAACGCGCTTAGGCGGCTTCTTAAGGCTCAGAACCTCTGCATCGCGCAGTTGATCGGCGGTCTGATAAACGTATTCGATTTTAAGCAGATCTTTATTGTTTTTCGCATCGTGCCAGCGTTCAAACACCACCTGACCGCCGATTGGCGTTTTTTCGTAGGTCTCAGGTAAGTCATAAGGCTTAACCTGTAACGCACTCAGCAGTGACGCAATGTTGGAGTCATGCCCGACCATCAGCGTAACTTTAGGTGAGTCTGACTTTTCCTGATCGATCAGCTGGCTGCGAATGTAGTCCACCAGTGGCGCGGCAACATCGCGTGCAACCTCAGGCGTGGTAAACAGCGTGTCCTGATAGCCATTTTTAATGGCGGATAGTGCCTGCCACTGTTCAGGGGTTTTGATTTGTCCCCAGGCGACCTGATCCAGCGGGAAGCCTTCATAATATTGCAGCGTAAAGGCATCCATTAGCGAATTGCCCACTTTTAGTGGCCCGTTCACGCCGGGTTCTTTGCCGTTTTCAACGATAAAGGTGTTCTGGCCATTGCTCAGATCGCACTGCTTTTTGTTATTACAGGCAGGAGAGGATTTGTAGTCAACAATCTTCTCGAGCCGCTGAAAAGCGGGTTTCAGTGACAGCTTTTCGTTGGCAGCGGTCATTCCGGCCAGCGCTTTCTTGATGAATTCTTCGTTCCCGTCTGTAATAACCGGATTAAATACCGGATCCATGCTGCCCATTTCATCCTGGTGAGTCACAGCAATGTCACAGCCCGGGAAGGCACCATTTACGAAGAACTGAGCCGTTGCCACGGTACGCTGCAGGCTGTTGGCGTAGACAAAGACGCTGTTGCTGTCCGGACAAACGCCATTTTTTACCAGCCCCTGCTGAGCAAGCCACTGACGGGTATAGTTACCCATGTACACTTCCAGCACGCCGCCTTTAGTGGTCAGCTGTCCACCCGGCACATCCCACTCCGGCCAGGTTTTTTTGGTGGATTGCGCCAGCACGCTGCCGTTATCCGCAAGCGGTGCACGCAGGTTATGGCGGCTGAACATTAACACCTGCTGTAACTGCATATCGTTGTCAGCGGCCTGTGCCAGCGTTCCAATCGGTAATGCAGCAAGTACCGACAATGCGCAAAGACTCAGTTTCTTGATCATTGTGCCTATTCCATTCATTCAGTAAAAAAACACTCTGGCTATCAACCGATTAGCTCGCATCAGAGCGACGTGGCGAATAGTGTAACTCAGCTTGCCCCTGAAAAGCGCCAGGCAACAGCAAAAACAATTAATGGACTATAGCAGAGATGCCAGATGCCGTTCAAAACCGCGCAGTCCGCTGAAAAGCAGGAAGAATTTTAAACGGGCGTGAGAAGAGAAAACAAAACGAAACAGGCCAGCACACTGTGCTGGCCTGTAAAATGTGGCGGAGGAAGAGAGATTCGAACTCTCGGATGGTTTCCCATCGGCGGTTTTCAAGACCGCTGCCTTAAGCCGCTCGGCCATCCCTCCGGGTTGTAACACTACTGCAAAGGCAAGATGATATTATCCTGTCTTGCCTCTTCATGCCTGGTGGCAATGAAGTGGCGGAGGAGGAGAGATTCGAACTCTCGGATGGTTTCCCATCGGCGGTTTTCAAGACCGCTGCCTTAAGCCGCTCGGCCACCCCTCCGCAATGACGCGCACTATAAACATCCCCTCTGGAGATGTAAAGCCTGCGATAATCCGTTCGCGTGAAAAACAGCCAAATTCGCGTTATTCGTTGGCTAAATCGCCATTCTGCTCAAAGAATTAACACCTTAACGCGTAAAGAAGGGTAAAACGGCTTTTCCCTCTTTATAGGGCTGCGTATTCTCAGAGCATATTTGGTGTTCTGCCTTACAGGAGCGCAACATGGACAGAATAGTTTCTTCATCATCGCGACAGTCATTACTCAGCACGCACAAAGTGCTGCGTAACACCTATTTTCTGCTGGGCCTGACGCTCGCCTTCTCAGCGGTGACCGCCACGGCAAGTACACTTCTGGCATTACCGGCACCCGGTTTAATTTTGATGCTGGTGGGCTTCTACGGTCTGATGTTTCTGACCTATCGCCTGGCTGACAGCCCAATGGGGATTTTAGCCGCCTTCGCCTTTACGGGCTTTTTGGGTTACTGCCTGGGGCCAATCTTAAGTTCTTTCCTGACGGCAGGAATGGGCGATGTGATCGCGTTGGCGTTAGGCGGTACAGCGCTGGTGTTCTTCTGCTGCTCCGCCTATGTGCTGACAACAGGTCGTGACATGTCATTCCTGGGCGGCATGATGATGGCGGGCTTCGTGGTGTTACTGGTGGCCGTTGTGGCTAACCTGTTCCTGCAGTTGCCTGCTCTTCACCTGGCGATTAGCGCCCTGTTTATCCTGTTCTCTGCTGGCGCCATTCTATGGGAAACCAGCAACATTATTCATGGCGGCGAAACTAACTATATTCGTGCCACGGTAAGCCTGTATGTTTCCCTGTATAACATCTTTGTTAGCCTGTTAAGCATCCTGGGTTTTTCCCGCAGCAATTAATCGACGCCGCTGGCGCGATACGAACCCCGCTCAGGCGGGGTTTTTGCTTTTTCTGCGGTGCCATTTTGCTAAACTGCAGCCCGAATGATAATGAGGACGCGTTATGAACTATAAGGGTGACGAAATAGCTGTGGATGCCGAAGGCTATTTGAAAAACCACCAGGACTGGAGCGAGGAGCTGGCACAGCAGATTGCTGACAACGAGGCCATCGTAATGACGGAAGCCCACTGGGAAGTCGTGCGCTTTGTCCGTGACTTTTACCTGGAATTCAATACTTCTCCCGCCGTACGTATGCTGGTGAAGGCGATGGCGAAAAAGTATGGCGAAGAGAAGGGTAACAGCCGCTACCTGTTTCGGCTGTTTCCTGAAGGGCCCGCCAAACAGGCGACAAAAATTGCTGGCCTGCCCAAGCCTGCCAAATGCCTTTGATTAACCGGTGGTGAAACTGCGGGGAAAGTCGCCGGGCTGATGCGGCTCCAGCAGCACCTTTTCCACATGGGCCGTGCGCGGCCCACCGGCTTTTAACCATGCGATTAACGCCTCGACCTGCTCTGCCTCACCGCAGGCGAGCACCTCAACCCGGCCATCATCAAGATTACGCGCATAACCCTGCACACCGAGCGCGTTGGCTTTCGCCTGTGTGCTGTAGCGAAAACCTACGCCCTGCACGGTGCCCTGCACCCAGGCTTTGTAACACATGCTCGCCATGGTTCTCTCCCGCTGTTCGTTGCAATTTGCCGTTATCCACTGGACAATAGCGCCTCATTTTTTCAGGTAAGCATAGCAAACTATGACAGTTCGATTGATTCTCGCCAAGGGACGTGAAAAGTCCCTGCTCCGTCGTCATCCCTGGGTTTTCTCTGGGGCCGTCGCCCGCCTTGAAGGGAAAGCCCAACAAGGGGAAACCATTGATGTTTGTGACAGCAACGGTAAATGGCTGGCGCGTGCCGCTTATTCACCTCAGTCACAAATTCGCGCTCGCGTCTGGAGCTGGCAGCAGGACGAATCTGTCGATATCGCTTTTTTTGTCCGCCGTTTTCAGCAGGCACAAATCTGGCGCGACTGGCTGGCTGCACGCGACGGCCTGGACAGCTATCGTCTGATTGCCGGGGAGTCCGACGGCCTGCCAGGCGTGACTATCGATCGCTTTGGTCAGTTTCTGGTGCTGCAACTGCTGTCTGCCGGCGCGGAGTATCAGCGGCCCGCCATTATCTCCGCCTTGCAGCAGTGTTTTCCGGATTGCGCTATCTACGATCGCTCAGATGTCGCAGTACGTAAAAAAGAAGGTCTGGAACTGACCCAGGGAACCGTAACCGGTGAACAGCCTCCCGCGTTATTGCCGATCACAGAGCACGATATGAAGCTGCTGGTAGATATCCAGGGCGGACATAAAACGGGCTACTACCTTGATCAGCGAGACAGCCGCTATGCCACACGCCGCTATGCCAAAGACGCGCGCGTGCTGAACTGCTTTTCTTATACCGGAGGCTTTGCCGTTTCGGCATTGATCGGCGGCTGTAAAGAAGTGATTAGCGTTGATACGTCGCAGGATGCCCTGGATGTGGCACGTCAAAACGTCGAACTGAACGGTTTAGATCTGTCCCGTGCCCGGTTCCAGCGCGATGACGTCTTTAAGCTACTCCGCCGCTACCGCGATGAGGGTGAGAAATTCGATCTGATCATAATGGATCCGCCCAAATTTGTTGAGAACAAAAGCCAGCTGATGGGCGCCTGCCGTGGCTATAAAGACATTAACATGCTGGCCATTCAGTTGCTGAATCCAGGCGGGATGTTACTGACCTTCTCCTGTTCAGGCTTGATGGCAACAGACCTGTTCCAGAAAATTATTGCGGATGCCGCGCTGGATGCAGGCCGTGACGTCCAGTTCGTTGAGCAATTCCGCCAGGCTGCCGATCATCCTGTGATCGCCACCTACCCCGAAGGTCTTTACCTGAAAGGTTTTGCCTGTCGCGTCATGTAACTTGAAAAAACTGTCTTTGCCCCCATCTCTTATGCAGGACAGTTTTTTCGGAGGTCATCATGATTGCCAGTAAATTTGGTATTGGTCAGCAGGTTCGTCATCGGTTATCCGGCGTGCTGGGTGTGATTGTCGATGTCGATCCTGAATATGCGTTAGATGAGCCACAGCTGGACGAGATCGGGGCAACTGACACGTTGCGCAGCGCGCCCTGGTATCACGTGGTCATGGAAGATGAAGAAGGCAGTCAGGTCCATACCTACGTCGCCGAAATTCAACTTGCCGGTGAAACCAGCCCTGAACATCCAGAGCAACCCTCTATGGATGAACTGGCCGCATCGGTACGTCAGCAGCTCCAGGCACCGCATTTGCGTCACTAACAGTGGGCGGCAATCTGTTTGCCGCCGCTATTGTTATTGCCCCATTCCCAGTCGCGGGATTTCAATTTTCGGGCAGCGATCCATCACGACCGTCATGCCCGCATCCTGCGCCAGCACGGCAGCCTGCTCATTAATCACGCCCAACTGTAACCAGAGCGTATCCGCACAGACCGCAATGGCTTCCTGCGCGACGCCCCATGCCGCTTCCGAATTGCGGAACACATCGACCATGTCAATTTTTCCGGGGACTTCTGCCAGCGAACCATACGCGGTTTGTCCCAGCAGAGTCTGACCTGCAAGCTTAGGACTGACCGGAATCACTTCATAACCCTGATCGAGCAAATACTTCATTACCCCATAGCTGGGGCGTTCGGGGCGATCGCTGGCGCCTACCAACGCAATACGTTTTGTGCGGGTCAATACGTCGCGAATAGTCTGATCATTCATGGGCTTCTCCTTTCTGTCTGCTCTTCATTGTAGTTGAGCCTTTACACACTCGCGGGGCGTTGCAAATACATATTGTGCCGCTTCGCTGGAATAAATATGTATAATTGTAAACTTAATGCCATAATGTAAGAATTTGCTACATCCATTCATTTTTAACCGGAGTCGAAATGAAGCTGTCAATGGCTGTAACGGGGTTCATTGCTCTCCTCGTTTCGGCATCCTGCTCTGCTATTACCCTAAAGCTTGATCCTCAAATCACGTTGCTGGTTTTGGACGGTCGCAAGATCTCCGGCTCACTGCTGAAAGGGGCTGACAGTTTAGAGCTGGATCGGGGTCAACATCAGTTCCTGTTTCGGGTGGAACAACCGCCTGGTGACAGCAAAACCCCTTCTCAGTACTATCAGTCTGTGCCGATGATCGTGACATTCACCGCCGAAGCCAGGAGCATCGCTATCCGCCTGCCTCCGCTCAGCAATTCACGAGAAAGACATAACTTTGACCGTTCACTGGCGTTCAGGCTGGTTGATGAAAAGGGTAAAGAGGTTTTTAGCGTGCGCGATCGCCTGCCGGTTACGGCTGGTGCGGATGTTGAAAAAGCGATGGTCAGTTACAATCGTATGGGCTTAGCGGCTTCGGTGCCTCAGTTCGCCAATCTCACCACCCCTTCCCCATCAGCACAACTTACTGCCGATCTTGCCTGGTCGGTTGAAACTACTACGCCGTCAATTCAGCACTGGTTTCAGCGTTTCGATGAGGCCACTCGTCAACAGTTCATCAATCTGGTCAAAATGCTGCGGGCAAGTTGATAGTGTGAAATGGCGCAGGGTAAACTGCTGCAACGGGCGTTTTTGCTCCTTTGCATCAGGATGCTGTTATGGAATACACCTTACGTACGCTTGGAAAACAAAAACATATCGCGCTGGTCGCTCATGACCACTGCAAAGACTCTCTGCTGGATTGGGTGACGCGTAATCAACCCGCGCTGGAATCTCATATTCTTTATGCGACAGGCACGACAGGCAATCTCATCAATCGTCACACCGGCCTGAACGTAAATGCAATGCTGAGTGGCCCAATGGGCGGAGACCAACAGGTTGGTGCATTTATTGCCGAGGGCAAAATTGATGCGCTAATCTTTTTTTGGGATCCGCTAAATGCGGTTCCTCATGATCCTGACGTCAAAGCGCTGCTTCGTCTGGCGACGGTCTGGAATATCCCGGTCGCCACCAACCGGGCGACCGCCGATTTTATCATTCAGTCGCCGCTGTTTGATCAGCCCGTCGATGTCCGTATTCCGGATTATGCACGTTATCTTGCCGATCGCCTGAAATAACTCAGGCTTTACGCAGCACCGGCACGTCCAGCTCGCGGAAGGTCTCGACAAAGACCGAAGGTTGCTGCTTATCAAACAGCAACCAGACCTGCTGGCGTGCGCGGGTTAACGCAACATAGGCCAGCCGCCGCTCTTCCGCATCCGGAAACGCTTCGGGCTGAGGCAGCAAGCCTTCCTCAATGATGGACTCGCGCTGCGCCGCCGGAAAGCCTTCTTTACCTTGCTGAAGCCCCAGCAGAATGACGTAATCTGCCTGCTGGCCCTTACTGGCATGAATGGTCAGAAAATCGATGTTTAATTTTGGCCAGCGGGTTTTGGCTTTATCCAGCACGTCAGGACGCAAATAGTGGTAACGTGCCAGTATCAGCACCCGCTCGTGGGGTTTTGCGTAGCCACTCAGCTTATTCAGCAACGGCTCCAACTGATCCTGCGGTAACAGGGCAATGGATTTTTTATTGCCCTTAACCAGGCTGTTTAAGGGTTTGCGCAGCTGATGCGGATTCTGCTGGATGAAGCGATTTGCGACTTCACCAATCCGATCGTTAAAGCGATAGGTCGTGTCCAGCACGCAGCGATCGCCCTCACCAAAATAGTGATGAAATGCCGTTGTGAGGCTCATTTCAGCCCCGCTGAAGCGGTAGATCGCCTGCCAGTCATCGCCAACAGCAAACAGCGTAGTGCGCTTGTTTTGCTGGCGCAGGGCGCTGAGCAAGGCTGCACGCTGGGGCGAAATATCCTGAAATTCATCGACCAGAATATGCTTCCATGGGCTGATAAAACGCCCCTTTTCCAGGATCGCTACGGCCTGATGAATCAGCCCTGAAAAATCGACGGCGCCCTCTTCCTTGAGTGCGCTTTTCCAGGCCTTCAGCAGCGGTGCCATCAGCTTGATGCGTTTACTGAACAGCTCACGTAGCGCCTCAGGAACGCCGTCGATCATGGCGGCCTGTGCACCACCGTGCATGCGCATCAGGCTTAACCAGCGTTCAAGCCGCGGTGCCAGACGCTCAGCCAGGCGATCGTCCTGCCAGAAAGGCCCCTCGCCGACCTCCCACGCCAGTTCATCACGCAGCCATTGCCGCCAGCCATTCGCCTGGGCTTTCTTTTCATGGCATTGCTGACGCCAGTTGTCGATCAATAATGCCCGGCGCGCGGCGGCGTCGCTTTCCAGTTTACTGATGACAGGCTGTTTATTACTGCCTTCGCGGATAATGTGCAGGGCCAGAGAATGAAAAGTACGTGCCTGCATATCCGTTGCCTGTAGCCTGCTCTGGATACGGTCGTTCATCTCTTCAGCAGCATGACGGCCAAAGGCTAACAGCAGAATCTGATCGGCGCTGGCGAGTCGGCGTTGTAATAACCAGCCCGCCCGGGCGACCAGCACAGAGGTTTTGCCACTGCCCGCGCCCGCCAGTACCAGCACCGCATCCTCACCGTTTACCACGGCTTCAGCCTGAGATCCGTTAAGCGGCGTGGACTCAACCGTGGCGAAGAAATCCTGATAACGCGTGAGCATCGCAGCAGTCCAGTCGCGGTTACGCTGACGGATTGCGGCCTCGCCCTGTTGCAGCCAGTGTTGGCAAAATGCCCAATTTTCCCGACAGGACTCAAAATCGTTGATGCGTGACAGCGGGAGTGGCAAGGCATCAAACTGCTTGAGAATTTGATCGTTAATCGCCCGCAGCTCACTGCGTTTTAACCAGCGGTCCTGCTCACTGAACCCGTTAATTTCAGCACGAAGGCCCTGCAGAACCGAGGCACACACGTCACTCATCTCATGGCTCCAGTCCTGCCATGCCTGCATCAGATAATGATAAAAACGTTGTGTCTCCTGCCATTCAGTGCCATGCAAACGCACAACCTTATTGTCCGCCAGCAGAAACTCGAGCTCTCCCCAGACCATGCCACGCTTACAGGTAATGTCCGACAACTGGTTAAAGGGAATCAGATATTCGTGTTTATCACCACTGACTTCAACACCAGCGGTCAACAGGCGAACACGATTGTAAGGATGCTGGGCAAGCCGTTTGCCCATGGATGTTGCTTTAAGTTCCACGCCGACACCAACGACCGAGATAAAGAGTAATCGGAGTTTACCTGTCAGACTCTTGACGCTCCAGCCTTAAAACACGCTAAACTGCGACATATCTTGCGGAGTGCAAAAGGAAAAGCGGTTATGCGCACTGTTTTAAATATTCTTAATTTTGTATTGGGTGGCTTCTTCACCACGCTCAGTTGGCTGTTCGCGACACTGATCAGCATTGTGCTGATCTTTACCCTGCCGTTGACGCGTTCATGCTGGGAAATCACCAAACTCTCGTTTCTTCCGTTCGGCAATGAGGCGGTGCACGTGGATGTGCTGCGTCCCGACAGCAAAAGTCACATCATGAACACCGGCGGCACCTTCCTGAATATTTTCTGGCTGATTTTCTTCGGCTGGTGGCTCTGCCTGTCCCACATCTCTGTCGGTATTGTGCAGTGTGTCAGCATCATTGGTATTCCGGTGGGAATCGCGAATTTCAAGATTGCGGCTATTGCACTGTGGCCGGTCGGCCGTCGGGTTGTCTCTGTGGAAGAGGCGCGTGCCGCGCGTGATGCCAATGCCCGCCGCCGCTATTAGTATTCTGTCCGGATGGCGTAAGTATCTTTTTAACAGCACCTGGCGTTACCTGCTGCGGATTCTGTTCGCCTTAACCGGCTGTGCAGCAGTGCCCTGGGTGCTGCAGCAGATTGAATGGACCATTCCCCTCACGCTTG
The DNA here is from genome assembly GCF_024814475.1 of Pantoea sp. B623. NCBI lineage: Bacteria > Pseudomonadati > Pseudomonadota > Gammaproteobacteria > Enterobacterales > Erwiniaceae > Pantoea > Pantoea sp. B623. The sequence continues at coordinate 863,872 of NZ_JANUXM010000004.1, forward strand.
GGGTGGTCGCCGCCGCGCTGGCCGATCTGGATGATCGACTGGCGGGACGTTTAAAAAATCTGCTGATTACCCTGTTGTGTTTTTGCGTTGCGTCGGTTTCAGTGGAACTGCTCTTTCCCCATCCGCTGGCCTTTATTATCGGTTTAGCGATCTCCACCTGGGGTTTTATTTTGCTGGGCGCCCTCGGGCAGCGCTATGCGACCATTGCTTTCGGCGCCTTGCTGATTGCCGTTTACACCATGTTGGGCATCGGACTGTTTTCCCAGTGGTATCTGCAGCCCATCCTGCTGCTGGTCGGCGCGCTCTGGTATAACCTGCTGACGCTGTTGGGCCACGTCATGTTTCCCGTTCGCCCGGTTCAGGAGCAGCTGGCAGCCAGTTTCTCGCAGTTAGCGCAATACCTGGACGCCAAAGCTAACCTGTTTGATCCGGACGCCGATGCGCAGGATGATGCCACGTTTGTTGAGGCGGCAATGGTGAACAGCCAGCTGGTCGCCCAGCTTAATCTGACCAAAACCACACTGCAAAGCCGCTTACGCGGCGACAGGGGCTCACGTGGTACCCGACGCAGTCTGCACTACTATTTTGTTGCTCAGGATATCCACGAACGCGCCAGCTCTTCTCATCTCCAGTATCATTTACTGCGCGGCAACTGGCGCTATAACGAAATTCTGTTCCGCTTTCAGCGCCTGCTGAATATGCAGGCTCAGGCCTGTCGGCAACTGGCCCGGTCTGTTTTACTGCGCGAACGCTGGGAACATGACAGTCGTTTTGAGCGTGTTTTTGAACGCTTACATAATGCGATTCAACGCCTTGAAGATAGCCATCCGGATGCCACGCATACCCGGGCCCTGTTTTGGTTATTACGTAATCTGCAGGCGATTGATGCGCAACTGGCTTCTCTCGAATCTGAGCAGGCACTGGCCGACGATCCGCAGCACAGCGACAACATGCTGTCACGTGAAGAGATCAGCGGCTGGAGCGACATCAAGCTGCGCTTCAGCCGCCACCTGACGCCCTCTTCGGCCCTGTTCCGTCATGCTGTCAGAATGTCAGTGGTAATGTGCACCGGGTACGGATTCATTCAGGTTACCGGTCTGGAACGAGGCTACTGGATTCTGTTAACCAGCTTGTTCGTTTGCCAGCCCAACTACAGCGCGACCCAGCGCAGGCTGGCACTGCGCATCGGCGGCACGCTGGCTGGCATTGCCATTGGGTTGCCTCTGCTGTGGCTGGTGCCCTCAGTAGAAGGCCAGCTGTTTCTGATTGTCGTGACGGGCGTACTCTTCTTTGCTTTCCGCCAGGTGCAATACGCGCATGCCACCTTGTTTATCACCCTGCTGGTTCTGCTCTGTTTTAATCTGCTGGGTGAGGGATTTGAGGTCGCGCTGCCGCGGGTAGTGGACACCTTACTGGGCTGTGCGCTGGCCTGGCTCGCCGTGAGCTTTATCTGGCCTGACTGGCGTTTTCGTCAGCTTCCGGCCGTTGCCACTCGCACGCTTAATGCCAACTGCCGTTATCTTGATGCGATCATGGAGCAGTACCATCAGGGCAAAGACAATCGTCTTGCTTATCGTATTGCGCGACGTGACGCCCACAACGCCGATGCTGAGCTGGCATCGGTGGTATCAAATATGAGCAGCGAACCCCGTACCAGCACTAAGCTCAGGGAGTCGGCATTTCAGTTACTCTGCCTGAATCACTCCTTCCTGAGCTATATCTCCGCTCTGGGCGCTCATCGCGACAAAGTGACCCAACCAGCCCTGCTGGCCCTGCTCGACGATACAGTATGTTATGTTGAAGATGTGCTGCAGACGGATGTCGTCAGCGACAGCCGGGCAGAGAAAATGCGTATTGAGCTGGTGCAGCGCATCGCGCAACTGACCGCCGAGCCCGATCCGCGTGCGCCGCTGGTTTTGCAACAGTTGGGCTTGCTGGTTGCCCTGATGCCCGACATTGCGCGCCTGCGACGCTCGCTGGACAGGCGCTAACGGCCTTTTTCTTTACATTCCGGCGTACTGAGTGCGGCCTGATACCATTCGCCTAACTCGGTTTTAATGGTTTGTGGCAGCGCCGCATGATGATGGCCGGAAATCGCCCCTTCAAGCGCTAATAAGGTTTTAAGGCCGAGGTGTTGATTATTGCGCCGCAGCCTTAACCAGCACTGCCTGGCCCCCGTTTCACGCAGATGTTTGACGGTACAAATACCTATCTCATGCAGCATCATTTCCAGTCGCAGGCTGACGTTTGGTAAGTCTTTTAACCGCACCTTACCCAGCCGCTCATTGTGCTCACGTTGGGCGGTCTGCAGAGACGCAGCAGAAAGGCGAACCAGATGCTCCGGATGCGCCCACAGGCGATCGTCTACCTTAAAATAGTTGAGGCTTACCGCAATACCCCGCTTATGGAATGTCAAGGGTTCCAGCGGCTGCTTTGCCCCATATTCCCGTAATGCTTCACTGGCACGTAAGTAGAGTTCGTCTTCTTTTACCAGCGCAAAAACCACGCGCTCAACAGCCAGTGCGTAGCCACCGAACTGGGTACGGGATTCAATTTTGCCCAGCGGTGCCAACTGCTGTATTGAGCGTAAAATTATCCGCTTCTGTTTCTTCATTTCATCACCTCCTTGTAACAAAAGCCTGCTAAAAATCTTACTATTCAGGAAGTTAGAAGATAATTAAATTCAGTTAGAGGTTCAATGAATAAATCCGTTTAAAGACAAGCTGATGCAAATTTTGCGAGGCGTTTTCAGAAATTCAGGTTGATCTTTATCCAGGATGCCATTACTGTACATCCATACAGTCAACTGCTGAGTGATTAATTTATGCGCACCCAACATACCAGTAATGTATGCTCTGCTCACCGTTACGCTTCGTCCTCTGTTCCGGCTACTCATAAAGGCTGGATTACTGAATTACGCTATAGCGAACAACCCGGAATGATGCAGATGCTGCTGTTACCACTGCTTCAGCAATTAAGCCAGCAGTCTCGCTGGCAGCTGTGGTTAACCCCCGCGCACAAGTTGAGCCGGGTCTGGATGCAGGAAGCCGGTTTGCCACTTGAGAAAAGTATGCATATCGCCGATGCTGAACGTTACAATGCCGTTGAAGCGATGATCAAAGCGCTGCGCACAGGAAATTACAGCGTGGTTTTGGCCTGGATTCCTTATGAATTAGACGTGGACGAACGTCGTGAACTTGAACGTGCAGCAGCGGAAGGAAAGGCGTTGGGACTGATTTTACGCTCGGGTGAAACCCTCAAAACGGCAGTAAGACCAGAAAACTCGCTAAAAATTCAGTCTGATTTGTTTCATTAAGTAAAAAATGAGATTTATCTCAAGCAGTTTTTTATCTCGCTCAAGGCTAAGGCACTGATTCTGCTCCCCCCAGCAATGACAACGGCTTAGCCCCCATTTTGTGGGGTAAGCGCCTCACAGAAGTTCAGGGTAAATTGTTAGAATTTATGTATAAAACACTGTTTTTTTACATAAGTGCCTCACATCACACTTGTAAGTTTCCAATCTCGTTGTAGACTTTATCTCGCCAGGGTGCTCAATAACCTCCGTTTTTTGCGGTAGAGTCATAAGCGAGCGTTTTGACCCGGCGAAGGATTAAACCAAGAGCAACCTTTATGCTCATTGCCTATTTGGATGATAACGAGGCGCAAAATGAAAAAGACAGCTATCGCAATTGCAGTGGCACTGGCTGGCTTCGCTACCGTAGCGCAGGCCGCCCCAAAAGATAACACCTGGTACACCGGTGCTAAACTGGGCTGGTCTCAGTATCACGACACTGGCTACTACGGTCACGGTTACCAAAACAACGACGGTCCAACTCATGAAAGCCAACTGGGCGCAGGCGCGTTCGCTGGTTACCAGGCTAACCCATACCTGGGTTTCGAACTGGGCTATGACTGGTTAGGCCGTATGCCTAATAAAGGCAACCAGGTAAATGGCGCATTCAAAGCACAGGGCATCCAGCTGGCTGCTAAACTGAGCTACCCAATCGCAGACGATCTGGACATCTATACCCGCCTGGGTGGCATGGTATGGCGTGCAGACTCTACTCAGCAGAACCTGGCTACTGGCACTCGCATCAGCGACCACGACACCGGTGTTTCTCCACTGGCAGCCGTTGGTGTTGAATATGCTCTGACCAAAAACTGGGCAACCCGTCTGGATTACCAGTGGGTTAACAACATCGGTGATGCACAGACCGTTGGTGCTCGTCCAGACAACGGCATGCTGAGCCTGGGTGTTTCTTACCGCTTCGGTCAGGATGATGTTGCTGCGCCAGCTCCGGCTCCAGCACCAGCTCCAGCGCCAGTGGTACAGACTAAGCGTTTCACTCTGAAATCAGACGTTCTGTTCACCTTCAACAAATCAACCCTGAAGCCAGAAGGTCAGCAGGCTTTGGATCAGCTGTACAGCCAGCTGAGCTCCATGGATCCTAAAGACGGTTCAGTCGTTGTTCTGGGCTTCACCGATCGCATCGGTTCAGAGCAGTACAACCAGAAACTGTCTGAGAAACGTGCTCAGTCAGTAGTGGATTACCTGGTATCTAAAGGGATCCCTGCTAACAAGATCTCTGCTCGCGGCATGGGTGAATCTAACCCAGTAACTGGCAACACCTGTGACAGCGTGAAAGGTCGTAAGGCCCTGATCGACTGCCTGGCGCCAGACCGTCGTGTAGAAATCGACGTTAAAGGCATCAAAGACGTGGTAACTCAGCCACAGGCTTAAGTTATCCGTTATGAAAAAACCCCGCTTATGCGGGGTTTTTTTTGGCCTGAATTTATCAATGCTGCTCATCCCGTATCGCGGAATCTGAATCCGTAATCTCTCGCGTGAACTCAGGACTCTTTTTCAGACCCTGGATGACCTAATATTGCCTGCAGATCCTGCTTTAACGTTGACATCTGACTGGCATACTTCTCTTTACGTTCGGCATCTTCAATAAGCTGTACGATGGTTTCAGACAGCGTATTGTTACGACGTTGCGCCAGCCCTGCCAGTCGCTGCCAGACCAGATATTCCAGATCGATTGATTTTTTTCGGGTGTGCTGGTGCTCAGCATTGAAGTGACGTTTACGCCGGGCGCGGATAGTTTGCTTAAGCCGGTTATCGAGGTCGGGGTGAATATGCTGGCTGATCCAGTTGTTTATCTCTACCGGATTATTTTCCATCACCAGTAATTTATCCACCGCGGCCTGCGCAGCGCTAAGTTCAAGGTGACGCGTGATCAGTTCACCCTCCCGATGTTTTTTCACCAGGTATTTCCACTTCCATCCACTTTCAAGATTTTCGAGCTGCTGGTATTTCATCGGAATCTCATCGTGATCGCGTAACAAACTAAGAATAACAGCTTTTTTACCGGATGCAGCAACGAAAAACATGCTGCCAGCGTCACAACATCTGAATGAACTCTGCAGTGCTTAAGCAGGGTGAATCCTGTATAATCTCGCTTTTCTCAAAACAGACAAATGCGATTATTTTGACCAGCACTCAACTTACGTGGCAAACCTTACAGCCGGATAGCACGCAATATCAATCCGTTTTCTCCCGAATCGCTGATGAAGAGACCGATGCCCTGGCAACGGTACAGCCCCGACTGCTGAACGCGCTGGCCCACTTACATCATCAAAGTCAGGGTCTTCCCCTGCTGCTGGTTCGCAGCCAGGAAAACCGTGAATACCTTGCGCTGATAGCAGAGGCGGCTCAACGCGTTATGGGTGAGTCATCAACCCTGTCAGGCGGTGACTACCATATTCTGGCCGACAACGTCACGTTGCAACCGCCTACCGACAGCCAGCGCCCTTTTACCAGCCAGGGCGGGATTCACTATGCTGACTGGATCGAGCAGGAGCAGCTGTTTGGCTGCGTGCGGATGCACAAAGATCGGATCCAACTTGAGCCAGGGCTGATCCATCGCGCCAATGGCGGAACGTTAGTCCTTTCACTTCGTGCTTTACTCACTCAGCCGCTGCTGTGGCTGCGTCTGAAAAAGAGCATTGAGCAAGGCTACATCGAGTGGCAATCCCAGGACGAACGTCGTCCCCTGCCGGTTTCCGTGCCTCCGCTCCCGCTCAAGCTTAATCTGGTGCTCTGTGGCGAGCGCGATACGCTGGCCGATTTTCAGGAGCTGGATGCTGAAGCGCATGAAATGGCGATCTACACCGAATTTGAAGAAAATATTCAGATTGTGGATGAAGACGACATGCTCGCATGGTGTCGCTGGACGGTCGATCTGGCCGGGCAGGCTGATATTGCTGCACCCGACGAAGACTTCTGGCCCGAACTCATCAAAGAAGGTGTACGTTACAGCGGCGATCAGGATACGCTTCCGCTCTGCCCTCGCTGGCTGCTGCGCCAGCTGCGCGAGACCGCGCTGATGGGAGAGACGCTCAGTGCTGAAGCGCTGCGTGACGCCCTGGAAGCACGCCTGTGGCGTGAAAACTACCTTAATGAACGTATGCGTGATGAAATCCTGCTACGACAGATTTTGGTTGAAACGGAAGGTGAGGTCGTCGGCCAGATAAACGGCCTGTCCGTTGTGGAATATCCCGGTCATCCGCGCGCCTGGGGCGATCCCTGCCGTATTACCTGTGTGGTGCATCCTGGCGACGGTGAATTCACCGACGTCGAACGCAAAGCGGAGTTAGGCGGCAATATTCATGCGAAAGGCATGATGATTATGCAGGCCTATTTAATTGCTGAACTGGAGCTGGATCAGCAACTGCCCTTTTCCGCTTCGCTGGTATTTGAACAATCCTATTCCGAAGTTGACGGCGACAGTGCATCGCTGGCAGAACTGTGCGCATTAATCAGCGCCCTTGCCGGTGCGCCACTGAATCAGCAGATTGCGGTTACGGGCTCGGTGGATCAGTTTGGTAATGTGCAACCGGTTGGTGGGCTGAATGAGAAGATTGAAGGATTCTTTGATATCTGCCATCAGCGCGAGTTAACCGGTCAGCAGGGTGTCATTATTCCCGCCTGTAACGTTCGTCACCTTAGCCTTAACCAACAGGTGGTGAGCGCGGTGGAAGAAGGACGCTTCCATATCTGGGCGATCGACAGTGCGGATGAAGCGCTGCCGCTGCTTACGGGGAAAATATGGAATACGGAAGACGGCGAAGGCGAATGCCTGCTGCGCACCATTCAGGAGCGCATCAGTCAGATGAATCAGCCTGAGCCCTCACCGCGATCCTGGCCGCTGCGCTGGCTTAACTGGTTTAACCACCGCTAATCCTGTTTGCTCAGCGTACAACTGTTCGCTAATATTCGTGATTCACTAAAAGAAGGCATATTAAGAACATGGTAGATAAACGCGAATCCTATACCAAAGAAGACCTGATTCTGTCCGGTCGCGGTGAACTGTTCGGCGAAAATGGTCCGCCGCTTCCATCCGGCAATATGCTGATGATGGACCGCGTGGTCAAAATGACCGAAGACGGTGGTAAATACGATAAAGGCTTCGTAGAAGCTGAACTGGATATCAATCCGGACCTGTGGTTCTTTGGTTGCCACTTTATTGGCGATCCGGTGATGCCCGGCTGCCTGGGTCTTGATGCAATGTGGCAGTTGGTTGGCTTCTATCTCGGCTGGTTGGGCGGCGAAGGCAAAGGCCGTGCGCTGGGTGTGGGCGAGGTTAAATTCACTGGCCAGGTTCTGCCAGAGGCGAAAAAAGTCACCTACCGTATTCACTTCAAGCGTGTGATCAACCGTAAACTGGTGATGGGCGTTGCAGATGGTGAAGTGCTGGTTGACGGTAATCTGATTTACACCGCCAGCGATTTAAAAGTCGGTCTGTTTAAAGATACCGCAGCGTTCTAATCGTTCCTCAGAAACGAAAACCTCCGCTTAGTGCGGAGGTTATATCCCTTTTCAGTGACATCCGGCTAAGCAGCAGCCGACCTGTCCTCCATGGCTTGTCGCCAACCTCCCAACCAGTGAGACTTAGCATCTATCATTTGATACGGACACATCTCTTTAGAGCGTCCTGTAATACCTGCTTGATAACCACGTGAATGGGCGCGCTCAAGGCGGTCTCGTTTCTGTCTCTTCATACTCCGTGTCCCTCATGTAAGGTCTGTGGAATCTGGTGGAAAGAAAAAGGTGACTAATAAATGTTCAGCCACCCTTTTGTTTTACTCGCTCTGTATGAAAAGATCAATGCGCAATATTCACGCCAATGTCACAAATGTGACCTGAAGTAGACATGAATTTTCTGTTTCGTGATGTAAGCCTATTGCTTTATCCACATGATTTATATAGAAACCCGATGTTATGTCAGAAAATAAGCTCTAACCGAAACAACAGGTTAACTACAAGCCCGTTCCTGTCGAATTCTCAGAGGCCACATTGCGGGCAATCTGTTGCGCAATTTGCTGCCAGCCCTGAGCAAGGGTTTTGACAAGGGCATCATAGCCATCTTCCTGCTGTGGCAACACCAGGTTGAAAGCCTGCTTTGTGAAGCGTCCCTGATGTTCCAGCGTCCACTGCCCGCTAATGACCGCTTTGCCGTCATAGCGTCCCTGGAAATCGTTGACCGTAATGTTCAGGGTGTCATGTTCCTGCCCCATTAACGTCTGGGTTACCAGCCGACCCGGTAACGCTTTGGTGAGATTGGTTATCATCGTTTGCTGTAGCTGCTGATCGAGCGGGCTGGCCCACAAATTGTTGGCGGCGATAACGTATTTAACATCGCTGGTTTGATACACCAGCCCATTACCCGCCAGATAGTCCGGAACCACAACCTGCTGTACCCATAAGGTCGGCTGTGCATTTGCCTCACTGCCGATCACCTGCATCGAGGCCGCCCCTGAGGGCAGCTGATAGTAAGTGGTATTGACCGTGCTGCTACAGGCACTCAGTGCGAGAGCGGCCAAAAAAACGAGTCCTTTTTTCATTGTTTTGCCCTCTTCGGCTGGGGATCCTGTCCCGGTTTTGCTTCAAACACTAACGCATTACTTTTGGCATTTAGCGTCTTCAGCACTGGCTGCAGTTCGCGCAGCACCTGATCAAGCCGTTGCATATCGCCCACCAGCTTGCTGTAGGCCGGTGAGCCAGGCTGCAGGCCTTTCATACTGCGGTTGAGCTCACGTAGCGTTTGCTGCGTCTCTTCCGGCAGCGTTTTCATCGCCGGACTGCTGGTTACAACGTTAATGTTGTCGATGGTACGTTGCAGATCGCGCAGAGTTTTCTGGCTCTCCTTCAGCGTTCCGGTGGCTTCCGACACCATATTGTTGAGCGGTAGACCGTTAATTTTATCCAGCGCAGCCATCAGTTTCTGCTGAATCTGGCTCAGGCCACCACTCACCGTCGGGATCACTTCATAACCCGCGACTTTATCTGGCCCTTTATAGGCAGGGGCATTGTCATAGAAGTCGATATCGACAAACAGCGCGCCAGACAACAGGTTGCCGGTTTTCAACGTTCCGCGCAGGCCACGTTTCTTACCGTCCTGCAGATGCTGCTCAAGATCGAAGTTTTCACCCAGACGGCTAATAAAGCGATCGGGTTCAATGCGAATCAACACCGGCACGCGGTAGTCATTATCCAGCGCCTGCGCAGTGCCCGCATTCATGAACGGCACCTCCGCAACGGTACCCAGACGAATGCCGCGGAATTCAACCGGCGCGCCCACCTGCAATCCACGAATCGAATCAGAGAAGAACATCAGATAGTCGATATGATTGGTATACAGTGAATCCTGAATACTGCGCTGATCGTCAAACAGGTGATATTCAGTCTGATTCTGCGCCGCCTTACCTAAATCCCAGCCGTCAGGCACGTCAAAGCTGACCCCGCCGCTAAAAAGCGTGGTGAGCGACCCCATTTCAACCCGCATGCCTGATGCCGACATATCCACCGCGATGCCGCTGTCTTTCCAGAAGCGCACATTCGTCGTCACCAGACGATCGTAAGGGGCGGCGACAAACAGCTGATAGGTCATCATGCGCTTATCGGTGTCGAAGCTGCTGGTTTCAACGGTGCCGACACGATAGCCGCGAAACAGCACCGGATCGCCAGCGTTAAGCTGCCCCGCTTTTTTGCTGTCGAGTGTAATACGAATACCCTTCGCATCAGGCGGCGCTAACGGCGGCGCATCCAGCAAGGTGTACTGATCCAGGGGATCTTTTTTGGTACCAGGCTGCAGCTCGATATAGGCACCAGACAGCAGCGTTCCTAAGCCCGTAATGCCTTCGCGACCGACCTGCGGCTTAACGACCCAAAATACGCTGTCACTGTGCAACAGCTTTTCCATACCTGAATTCAGTCGGGCTTTAATCTCAACGTGATGGAGATCGTCTGTGAGGACGGCACTCTCGACCACACCGACATTGACGCTGCGGCTTTTGATGGTGGTTTTCCCGGCTTCAATTCCCTCTGCGCTCTCGGTGATCAGCGTCACTTCCGGTCCCTGATGGCTAAAATGATAAAACAGAATCCAGCCGCCAATTAACAGCGTGACAATAGGGACGATCCATACCGGTGACCAGCGCTTAATCTGATCCACTTTGGCATGACCGTGATTATTTTCCGTCAAGATGCGGCTCCTTCATATTTTTCTCACCAGCACGATCCCAGGTTAAGCGCGGGTCAAACGTCATTGCTGCAATCATGGTCAGAATCACCACCAGCGCAAACAACACCGCTCCCCATGCCGGATACACTTTCATTAACTGTCCCATACGCACCAGCGCGGAGAGCACGGCAATCACAAAGACGTCGATCATTGACCAACGCCCAACAAACTCAACCACCTCATAGATCAGGTGCATTTTATGGCTGTCGCGCTGACCGCGTCCGCTGGCATCCCAGCACAGCCAGCCAATCGCCAGCATCTTCAGAGACGGAACCATAATACTGGCGATAAAAATCACCAGCGCGACCGGATAAGATCCATCGCCCCAAAGTAAAATTACCCCGGCCATGATGTTCGAGGGCATCGCCGATCCCAGCGTTTCGGTAATCATAATCGGCAGCAGATTGGCGGGCACATAAAGCATAACGGAGGTTATCAGCAGCGCCAGTGTCCACTGCAGGCTGTGTTTACGGCGGGCATCGGCAACCACGCCGCAGCGCGGACATTCCCGCTGTGTCACAGGTAATACCGCAGTGCAGCACGGACAGGAGCGCAGGCCCTGGGTTAATCCGCTTACGCCTGCCTGGGGCGCATGGGGTAAAGACGGCATCGCTTCAATACGATCCCACAGCCAGCGGCGATCCAGACACTGAAACGCGCGCAGTTGCAAAAGGCAAAACAGACACCAGGGCCAGAAGCTGGTTTCGAGGCCAATTTCGCCATAGGCCATGAGCTTGACGAAACTGACCAGCACCCCGGCCATGAAGATTTCTGCCATTCCCCAGTTGCGCATATGAAAAAGGATACGCGCCAGGCCCAGTTTCAGGCTGACGGGCATTTTCACCTGATTGACCAGCAGGACAATGGTGATCATACAAAAGGCGGGAATTCCCTGGACAAACAACAGGAACAGTGTGGCCAGGCTGGCGTAATCGTCGGCCACCATCACCCTGGGGATTTGCATCAGGCTGATCTGACTGGACAGCCCGGCGACTTTCATGGTGATAAACGGAAACAGATTGGCAAGCACCAGCATAAACAGCGCGGCCAGCGCGTAACCGGTCGGACGCTTACGCGGCTCCGACCAGTTGACGGTCAGGGAGGTATGGCAGCGCGGACAGGACGCTCGGCTGCCAACGGGAATGGCCGGCAGTTTTACCATTAAGTCGCACTGTGGACAGAGCATCCACGCGTTCGTTTTGTCTGCTGAACACATTCCCGCCCCTTAATGACTATGCGCCGTTTCTCATTGATTCCAGCTCTTCCCAACGCGCAAAGGCGGTTTCCAGCTGCTGTTCGACGTCAGCCAGTTCATCGAGCACCGGCTGCGTTTTATCGTGTGGCTGACTGAAAAAATCCGGATGACTCATTTTGGCCTGAAGCTCGCCAATACGCGCCTCTAACTGTTCCAGCTTTTGCGGTAACTGTTCCAGTTCACGCGTCAGGTTATAGCTTAGTTTGTTCGCGTTACGTTTGGCAGCGTCATTTTTCGCATCGGCAGGCTTGAGGGCACTATTTGTCCCCTTTGCTGAGCCCTGCACCTTTTGCTGTTTGTACGCTGCGCGCTGCTGCTGCGCATCGTGATAGCCGCCGACAAAGGTCCCTATCTCGCCGTTGCCTTCAAAAATCCAGCATTCGGTTACGGTGTTGTCAACGAACTGACGATCGTGACTGACCAGCAGCACGGTGCCCTGGTAACCGTCGATGAGCTCTTCCAGCAGCTCCAGCGTTTCCACATCAAGGTCATTGGTCGGTTCATCAAGGATCATCAGGTTACTGGGACGCAGGAACAGACGCGCCAGCAGCAGGCGGTTACGCTCCCCACCCGACAGCGCCCTGACCGGCGTCATCGCGCGTTTAGGATGGAACAGGAAATCCTGCAGATAGCCCAACACGTGACGCGGTTTACCATTGACCAGCACCTCTTGTTTGCCTTCCGCCAGGTTGTCCATCACGGTCCGATCGGGATCGAGTTCCGCACGGTGCTGGTCGAAATAGGCCACTTCAAGTTTGGTTCCGGAGTGCACACGACCGTGATCGGCCTTCAGCTGTTGCAGCATCAGACGCAGTAACGTGGTTTTACCACAGCCGTTCGGCCCAATCAGGGCGATCTTGTCCCCGCGCTGCACCTGGGCTGAGAAATCTTTCACCAGCTGCTTGCCGTCTACCGCGTAGTCCACGTTTTCCAGTTCAAAGACAATTTTGCCGGAGCGTGATGCTTCACCGACCTGCATATTGGCTTTGCCCATGACTTCACGGCGTTCTGAACGCTCGCGACGTAAGGCTTTTAACGCCCGAACGCGGCCTTCATTACGGGTTCGACGTGCTTTGATGCCCTGACGGATCCAGACTTCTTCCTGTGCCAGCTTGCGGTCAAACTCAGCATTTTGCATCTCTTCAACGCGCAGGGCTTCTTCTTTGCCTTCCAGATACGCGTCATAGTTACCCGGCCAGGAAACCAGCTTGCCACGATCCAGATCCACAATACGGGTGGCCATATTACGGATAAAAGAACGGTCGTGAGAGATAAAAACGATACTGCCGCTGAAGCTTTTCAGGAAGGTCTCCAGCCAGTCAATCGTTTCAATATCAAGGTGGTTGGTGGGCTCGTCCAGCATCAGTACGCGAGGATTACTGACCAGCGCGCGCCCCAGCGCGGCTTTACGCAACCAGCCACCGGACAGAGACGACAGTTCTGTGTCCGGCGACAGACCAATCTGCTGCAGCACGTCCATGATACGACTTTCCAGCTGCCACAAATTGTGATGATCCAGGATGCCCTGCAGACGCGCCATCTCATTGAGATTTTTATCACTGGGATCGTCCATCACCTGGTGCGAGATCGCATGGTAGGCTTTGAGATGCTCCGCCTGCTCTTCGACGCCCTCTGCCACAAAATCATAAACTGATCCGGTGATATTGCGCGGCGGATCCTGCTGGAGCCGCGCCACGACCAGATCGGTTTCATAAATGATGCGTCCGTCATCCAGCGGCTGCTCGCCGTTGATGATTTTCATCAGTGTGGATTTGCCCGCCCCGTTTCGGCCAACCAGACACACGCGCTCATTTTCTTCGATATGCAGTTCGGTATTGTCTAACAGAGGCGCATCGCTAAAAGACAGATAAGCGCCGTGGATACTAATCAATGACATGAAACTTATTCCTTACCAGCATGAGTGATCAGCCAGCAGTTATGAATTTGGCGATTACGCGCAAAATCCTGTGACAGGGTTTTCTGAGTGATGTCCTGAGCCTGGAGCCCCAATGCGTTAAGGCCATCCAGATCCATTTTGAAACCACGTTTATTATTCGAGAACATGATAGTACCGCCTTTACGCAACAGCCGTTTCAGGTTACGCATCAGCATCATATGATCGCGCTGCACATCAAAACTCTCTTCCATACGTTTTGAGTTAGAGAACGTGGGCGGATCGATAAAGATCAGATCGAAATTTTCGTCGCTCTCGTTCAGCCAGCTCAGGCAGTCGGCATGCAGCAGGCGATGCTGACGACCGGTGAGGCCGTTCAGCCGCAGGTTACGCTCTGCCCACTCCAGATAGGTACGCGACATATCCACGGTGGTGGTAGAGCGTGCGCCGCCCAGACCCGCATGCACGCTGGCAGAGCCGGTGTAAGCAAACAGGTTCAGGAAATCCTTGCCCTGACTCATCTGACCCAGCATCTTGCGGGCAATACGGTGATCGAGGAACAATCCCGTATCCAGATAGTCAGTCAGGTTCACCAGGAAACGGGCGTTAAATTCCTGCACTTCAAAATAGTCGCCCTTCTCACTCAGCTTTTGATACTGCGCTTTGCCCTTCTGACGTTCGCGCGTCTTGAGGATTAAGCGGTTTGACGGCAGCTCCAACACGCTCAGCGTGGCACTAATCACGTCAAACAGGCGCTGACGGGCTTTATTCGCGTCGATGGTTTTGGGTGGCGCATATTCCTGCACCACCACCCAGTCCGCATAGCGATCCACGGCCACATTATAGTCCGGCAGATCGGCGTCATAAATGCGGTAGCACTCAATACCTTCCTGGCGCGCCCACTTATCCAGCTTCTTGAGGTTTTTGCGCAAGCGGTTCGCGTAATCTTCAGCAATCTGATTACCGCGCTCAGCGCTGTTGGCCGACAGCTGATAGTTTTTCTGCACACAGTCCAGCGGGCCATTTTTGGCTTTGAACTGACGGTCGGCACGCAGTTGCAGACAGCTCAGTAGTTCGGGCGATGCGCTAAACAGCGACAGATTCCAGCCGGCGAAGTGCTGCTTCATCAACCGGCCGAGCTGGCTGTGCAGCGCAATAAGCGCAGGCTCACTTTCAAGACGTTCACCGTAAGGTGGGTTACTGAGCACCGTTCCCGTCACCTCAGTCTGAAGAGGATTCTGCAGCTTCAGCAAATCCTGTTGGCCAAAGGTGAACAGTTCAAAAACGCCGGCACGACGTGCATTCGCTTTTGCCCATTCCAGCACCCGGCCATTATTGTCATAACCAAAAAAGCGCGCCTGGCACGCCGCCGTCCCGGCACGGGCACGGGCCTGAGCATCGCTCTTGACCTCGCGCCACAGGCTTTCGTTAAAACCGGCCCATGCCGTGAAGCCCCACTGGTTACGCAGTAAACCCGGCGCGCGGTCGCAGGCCATCAGCGCAGCTTCGATCAGTAACGTGCCTGAACCACACATCGGATCGATGAGCGGCGTGGACGGCTGCCAGCCTGAACGCATCACAATCGCTGCGGCCAGGTTTTCTTTCAGCGGCGCCTGACCCGTTTGCTGACGATAGCCGCGCTGATGCAGGGCACTGCCGCTTAAGTCCAGAGCTATACTGGCGCGGTCGTCATCAAGCCAGACGTTAATACGAATATCGGCCTGTTCACGATCGACGTCCGGGCGTGCCAGGTTACGACGGGTAAAACTGTCGACAATCGCATCTTTGACGCGCAGCGCGCCAAACTGGCTATTACGGATCTCATCGTTGGTGCCATTAAAGTGCACCACGAAGGTTTTGTCGCTACCGAACATGGCGGGCCAGTCAATGCCCTGCACGCCCAGATAGAGATCGAGATCGCTGTAAACGCCGACCTCGGTCAGAGGCAGCAAAATACGCGAAGCCAGACGACTCCACATCAGGCTTTGGTACATTACGCGGTCATCGGCCTTAAAGTGAACGCCTCCCTGTACCACTTGCAAATCCTGCGCGCCCAGCGCGTCCAGCTCATTTTTTAACAGCTCTTCGAGCCCACGCGCCGTGCTGGCAAACAGAGAATTCATATCGTCACTTTTTTACTCTTGAGAAAATTGTTGCGCATTATAGCGAATCGCAGACCTATGTCATAAAGTTAGCTTCTTTTGTCTTGCGCGCCCGCTTCTGGAGACTTTCATGATCACGCTTTCCCGCTTATTTATCCATCCCGTAAAATCCATGCGCGGGTTGCAGGTCTCACATGCCTGGGCTGCCAGTAGCGGGTTAACCTATGACCGTATTTTTATGGTGACCGAACCTGACGGAACCTTTATTACGGCGCGTCAGTTTCCGGAGATGGTGCAGTTCACGCCGGCGATTACGCCAGACGGTCTGTTCTTACAGGCCCCCGACGGGAGCCAGTCACTCATTCGTTTTGCCGACTTTACCCATGCTGAGCAGCCCACGGAGGTCTGGGGCAATACGTTTACCTCACGAATCGCACCCGAGACGGTCAACCAGTGGCTGAGTGCGTTCTTTCCACGACCGGTGCAGCTACGCTGGGTCGGACCGCAGCCTTCGCGCCGCGTCAAACGTTTTACCGATGTGCCACTTGGCTTTGCCGATGGATATCCCTACCTGCTCGTGAACAGTGCTTCGCTGCAGGATTTACAGCAGCGCTGTCCCGCCAGCGTGCGAATCGAACAATTCAGGCCAAACCTGGTCGTGAGTGGCGCACCTGCGTGGGATGAAGACAGCTGGGCGGAGATCGCTATCGGTCAGGTTAATTTCGCCGTTCCAAAACCCTGTAGCCGCTGTGTTTTTACCACGATTGGCGTGGAAAGTGGTCAGAAGCATCCTGAGGGGCAACCTTTGACCACGCTGCAGGGCTTTCGGACAGCGCAGGACGGCAGCGGGGACATTGATTTTGGCCTGAATCTGATCGCGCTCAACAGCGGTATTATTCGCGCTGGCGACGCCGTCAAGATACTGAAACGCCAGTCGCCGCGCGCCTATGGTCCAGGAGAGGTGACTGAAACACTGAAACCGCAACGGCAACCCGCCGCGCAGGTAACCATCACCTGGCAGGGCCAGCGTTTCAGCGGTGATAATCAGCAGGTCTTACTTGAGCAGCTTGAAGCCCAGGGCTTTCGCATTCCCTATTCGTGTCGGGCGGGTCTGTGCGGCAGTTGTAAAATAACGCTGGTTGCGGGAAAGGTGAACGCCTTAAAGCAAAGCGCCATCCGTCACGATGGCACTATATTGAGTTGCAGCTGTATTCCTGCAAGCGATATCGAGGTGATCTGAATTACACCGCGCGCGCATAGCGCGTGGTTTTTTCCTGCTGGTGCGGTTGTAGCCGATCGTTCATCACTTTAATCGCATCGCCGAGCACCATCCCCTTGCCCGCCAGCGTCAGAGCGGGCTGTGCCAGTAAGCAGAGTGCGGCATTATCACCGTTTTCAACCACCAGCAGACGCGCCTGCTCGCCGCTGTCCGCCAGCGTCACCGCCACCATCTCACCCACCGCAGGCTGCATAGGCTGGCGGTGCGCGGAGAAATGCCAGCTTTTCGGCATCAGTGGCTTGAGGAAACGTGCGGCAACCAGCGCATTTAAAACCAGCTCGGCACGCTGGTCGCTGCTTAGCGGGCTTTGACGACACTTCTCTTCGAACGTGAAATAAAGAGCCGCATCGTCAACACAGAATCCGGATTCGGTGAAAGCATCGGGGGTCAGCATTTTACGTGCATAGCGGGAACGAAAAAGCATACCGTCAGCCAGATCGAGCATCATACGGTCGTGCTCTGCGTCGTAGAACCAACGCCATTTGTCATCGGGTTTAATTTTCATCATGTGCCCTGTATTTACCGCTGCGCTAAAGCTAAAAATCCATAAAATAAAAATGCATGCTGAAAAATCGTGCAACAGGACAAAATATAAACGAGCCGGAGGGATAAATAAACCCCCCGGCGCATTATTATGGCGAATGTCTTAGATATGGGTCACGATATCTTTAATTAAACCGGGTCCTTTATAAATAAAGCCAGAATAAATTTGAACCAACGTCGCGCCCGCTGCTATTTTTTCACGCGCAGCAGTAAGCGAATCAATACCGCCTACGCCAATAATGGGCAATCTTCCCTGTAACTCCTGCGACAGTCGCTGGATGACGGCGGTACTGCGCGACTGTACCGGACGACCACTTAATCCACCGATTTCTTCGCCATATTTCAGGCCCTTTACCAGAGAACGATCGAGCGTGGTATTGGTCGCAATGACACCATCAATTTGGTGACGTATTAAACTGTCGGCAACCTGGATCAATTCGTCTTCAGAAAGATCCGGCGCGATCTTAACAGCCACCGGCACATATTTGAGATGCCGTTTTTCCAGATCTTTCTGTTTGGCTTTTATGGAAATGAGCAGATCGTCCAGCGCCTCACCATATTGTAACGAGCGTAAACCCGGCGTATTGGGTGATGAAATATTGATCGCGATATAACCGGCGTGCGCGTACACCTTCTCCATACAGATCAGATAATCGTCTTTTCCCTGCTCCACGGGTGTGTCTTTATTTTTGCCAATATTGATCCCGAGTACGCCTTTAAAGCGGGATTTTTTTACGTTTTCAACCAGGTTATCAACGCCGAGATTATTAAATCCCATGCGGTTAATAATCCCTTCGGCTTCCACTAAGCGAAACATGCGTGGCTTGTCATTGCCCGCCTGCGCGCGCGGCGTGACTGTTCCGACCTCCACAAAGCCGAACCCCATTGCCCCAAATGCATCAATACACTCGGCGTTTTTATCCAGGCCCGCCGCCAGGCCAAGAGCATTGTCGAAGGTCAGCCCCATGCAGGTAACCGGACGCGAGGGTAAAGGCTGGCGAATGATCATTTCCAGCGGCGTGCCGCTCATAAAGCGTAATTGCTGAAAGGTGAGATGGTGCGCACGTTCAGGATCGAGCCTGAACAACGCCGGTCGGACAATTGAGTAAAACATGCACTCTCCTGGAAGACGGAAGCGATGGTGAAAATCAGTGCACGGGAAATTGTGCGCCAGAATGGTAAGGTGCTCTGGCGCAAAAGTAAATCGCGGGGCGCTAAGTCGGAAGACTGTTTAAAGTCGTTTTGATCTTACACAACGGAATCGTTTGCTGTACGGGAATTCAGCCTGTCCGGGAAAGCATAGTCGCGCCAGATGTTATGCCGCACCATAATGCCGAAGATACCAATACAGACCAGCACCTCGGCCAGCACCATCGACCAGGCCGCACCGATGGCCCCAAACTTCCATGCCAGCAGACAGCACACCGGGACGTTAACCACCCCCGCAACCATCATTACCATCATACGTTGCCGCGCCAGTCCATGCGGAATCAAAATCTGCAGGCCCGCCGGATAGGCAATATTGCCAAACAGGAAGCAGAGTACAAAGACGCGCAGCACATCCGCTGATGGCAGGAAGTCTTTCCCTAACAGCAGTGCGACAACCTCATCGGCAAACAGCCAGGTGAAGATCACGATAGAGAGGCTCAACGCAAACGACAGCATCAGGCTTTTGCGCGTCGCCGCCACTGCGGCGGCTTTATCACGCCCAAATAAGTGGCTTACGCGGGGGAAAAACGCGCTACCAATCTGCTCCGGCACCGAGTTGGCGGCCTTGCGCAGCCTGTCCGCACCGTTATAGATCCCCACCATATAGTGCGAGGTAAACGACGCCAGAATCACGACGTTTACGCTGTTAAACAGATTGGCACCTGCGATGGCAATAAAGACATCGGCACTGTCGGTAATGCGCTGTTTGATTTCGCGTGGTTCAAAGCGATACGCGCCAATCACCTTCATTTCCAGCACAAACTTCAGCGTAATGATGGCATTGATGATCGATACCGCGCCCGGTATCAACGCAGCCAGCCAGGTATCGTCCGGCGTTTTAACCAGTAGGAACGTGAGCGGAATGGCACAAAAGTTACCAAAAGTGGCAATCACTGCGGTTTTGCCCAGCTTTTCGAAGCCCTGCATTAACCAACCAAACGAAAACAGTGAGCCGATTAAGGTGGTGCAGTTGGCCAGAATAATAAAGAACAGCGAATGCCAGGACGGATTAAACCACGTCGCAGTGAGTAACGTACCGCTGGTAACCAGTAACAGCATCAGCTTGGCGTTAAAGGTGGACCAAAAAAGCTGGGTAACACGTGCCTTATCGTCACGGTGATGGGCAATGTCCTTAGTGGTAAAAACATTGAATCCCCAGTCGGAGATGGTACTGCAGTAAAGGACGCAGGCAATCGCCAGCGCCAGAATCCCCATATGGTCCACCCCCAGCACGCGCGCCAGATAGGGGAGCGTCGCCAGCGGAAACAGGAACGAGGCTCCCCGGTACGCCAGCAAAGATAAGATATTCACTACTAAACTTTTATCGAGCACTTTTGCCATGTCGCAACAACCTTATACACATTGCATGTCTCACCTTCTCATTTCGCTCAGGTGCAAACAACATCAGGTCCCATTTTTAGGAATTACGGAACGCGTTTGAGTTCTTTCTTCACTTTATGGCTTTGCAATAAAATGAAGGTTTCCGGACGGTTAAGCAGCAGCCATTCTTTGAGGCTGCCGGCTTTAATTCGGCGCCCCAGATATCGAATCGCATTGAGCACATATTCCGGTACAGGCGTTTGATTGTAGAGCGACAGATAGATCATTAAACGGAAGGAGTGAATAAGGTAAGCTTTTTCCAGCGCCTTTTTTAATTCACTTTGGGTCTGTGCACAACATAAGGTGTCATAGGTAGCAATAAACGCATTGTAACGTTGGGCGAAAAAAGAAGGACTTTTACTGCTGTTAGTCAGTGATCCAACGCGGATACGCTGTTTGTAATACGTCTGGCGAGTGACCCATGCCTGTTGGCAATGCATAAATACCGATAAGGTAAATTTGTGATCTTCATGCACGCGATCGACGAAGCGCAAATGATGCTGCTGGATAACGGTTTTTCTTACCACATAATTCCAGGCCGCCGACGTATAGGAGCCATTATGCAGCAAACTTAGCAGGACATCCTGTGGCTTCTGAATGCCGGTCAGGTTATGCCTGACTTTAGGCCACGTCACGTCCGGTTTGTCTTCGCGGTAAGCGCTGGAATTAAAACAAAATAAATCGGTATCGGGATAATTGTCGACAACCTGGGCCAGCTCATTGACGAATCCTTCCACCACCACATCATCCGGGTCGCAAAAGAAAACGAACTGCCCTTCAGCGACCTCAACGCCTTTATCACGCGCATTACCTGCGCCACCGTTGGCAATAGTGATCAGTTTCACCTGAGGAAGATGGCCATAGTGCTGTTCAATTAACGCCACGGTTCCATCGGTAGAACTGTCGTTAACAATGATAATTTCGTTTGGCGCGCTAATTTGTCTTAATAATGAATCCACACATTCGACAATATATTTTTCAACATTGTAAGTGGGAATAATGACCGATAACAGGATGTCAGACATACAGGTTTTCTCTGCTGTTAGAAAAGGACAAATAAATCCACCAGCCCGAGACAGGCACTGACCAAAGGCAAATAGTAATTTTAAAATAACAGGCGCTTACATTGAGCAGAGACATTTTACTGCCTGAATGACTAAAATGCCTGCCTCAATCTCAACAGGGTCCGAATGTGACAAAAACCATGGTTAGAAAATCTGAAGAATAGCTCGCTGATAATCATCTCCCCGTTGAGGAACCATTTAGGCACGGCCGTCTGTTCAGGGGGTTTACAGGCCGGACATCTGTAACTAAAAATGAATTGTTGTTAAAAACTTCGCCAGACTGCTGCGCTTAACACGCACCGCCTGATGCAACTATTCCTAATCCCCTCTCGCCATCGCGTTAAATAACGTTGAATTTTAATTCTTTTTTCTTTTTCCTTCCTCATGTGAATTTAAAAAAGCGAAAGGCGTGTTTTTCGTTTCACCTGAATGTTTCACTTTTCTGATACTCAAGTAACCAAATGTACGGATTTCCGGGTTTAAACGAATTTTATTCACACGGATTAATGTATCGACTCGCCCGTCCTGGCGTTTTTAAGATTTGTCGCATCAGGTCTTTCTCAGAGACGCGGCGCTCTCGCTTCAGGCCTTTTGCCGGTTTTCACCTTTAGATTGTCAGAAAAATCATTTAAGCCGTGCCGTCGCCTCTGCCAGGATGAAAGCATCAGTTCTCAACAAAAGATAATCAATAACTTTCAGTTATAAGGAGTCGTAATGAGAGTGCTCACCCTGGCAGGTAGTCCGAGATTTCCTTCACGGTCCACATCGTTATTAGCGCTGTGCCAGCGCAAACTGGAAGCATCCGGTGTTGAGGTTATTCCCTGGAATATTCATAACTTTCAGCCTGAGGATCTGATCAACGCCCGCTTCGATTCCCCGGCTATTCTCGCCCTGAGCGAAGACCTGGCTCAGGCTGATGGCCTGGTCATTGCCACGCCGGTTTATAAGGCGTCTTTCTCGGGCGCGCTAAAAACCGTTTTGGATCTGTTACCTGAACGCGCGCTGGCCCACAAAGTGGTGCTGCCGTTAGCCAGCGGGGGCAGCGCTGGCCATATGCTGGCCCTGGATTACGCACTCAAGCCCGTATTAAACGCCCTGAAAGCCGAAGAAGTGCTTCATGGTGTTTACGCCGAAGATAAACAAATTCATCACTATGATCGCCAGCCGGAACTGGATCCGGTACTGGCTACCCGTCTGGAGGAAGCGGTGCACACGTTCTGGCTGGCGCTGTCCCGACGTCATCAGCCCGTTGCCCTGGCTGTGTAAGGAAACAATGATGAAACGAATAATCAGCGCGTGGTTAATGGCAGGGATGTTCGTGGCAGGCGCACAGGTGAATGCCGCAGAACCCGCCCCTGCACAGGTTCGCATCGGCTATCAAAAAGGATCGGTCAGTATGGTGCTGGCCAAGGAGCATCAGCTGCTGGAGAAGCGTTTCCCTGCTACCCGTATTCAATGGATCGAATTCCCGGCCGGACCGCAAATGCTGGAAGCGCTGAACGTTAACAGTATTGATATTGGCAGCACCGGTGACATTCCGCCTATTTTCGCCCAGGCAGCCGGGGCGGATTTGCTGTATATCGGCTCAGAGCCGCCTAAGCCGAAAGCTGAGGTCATCCTGGTCAGCCAGAACAGTCCGTTGAAGTCGGTTGCCGATCTCAAAGGCAAAAAGGTGGCGTTCCAAAAGGGTTCCAGCTCGCACAATCTGCTGTTGCGTGCGCTGGAAGAAGCGGGTCTCAGTATCAAAGATATCCAGCCGGTTTATCTGACGCCAGCCGATGCGCGCGCCGCTTTCCAGCAGGGTAACGTGGACGCCTGGGCAATATGGGACCCCTACTATTCTGCCGTACTGCTTCAGGGCAATGTCCGCGTGTTGAAAGACGGCACCACGCTGAACCAGACGGGGCCGTTCTACCTTGCAACCCGCCATTTTGCGCAGGAACACAATGACTTCGTCTTAGCGACGTTAAAAGCCTTTAGTGATGCCGAAGCCCTGACGCGTAGCGAACGTAACCAGAGTATTCATCTGCTTTCGACATCGATCGGTCTGCCTGAGGCCGTCATTGCCAGCAACCTGGACCACCGTCCACCCAGCCCGGTCAGTCCGGTCAGTGCGCGCACGGTTGCTATGCAGCAGAAAACCGCCGATCTGTTTTATGCCAATCATCTGATTCCCGTAAAAGTATCGATTGCCGAGCGCATCTGGCATCCCCAGGCCGTGACGCAATAAGGAGAGAAAAATGAGTGTTTCTGTATTCTGGTTCCTTCCAACCCATGGTGACGGCCATTATCTTGGCACGGCTGAGGGCGCGCGTCCGGTTGATCATGCCTATTTACAACAGGTTGCCCAGGCTGCCGATCGTCTGGGATTTGGCGGCGTACTGATCCCTACCGGGCGTTCCTGCGAGGATGCCTGGCTGGTGGCCGCATCGCTGATCCCCGTTACGCAGCGTCTGCGCTTCCTTGTCGCGCTGCGTCCTGGCGTGATTTCCCCCACCCAGGCGGCGCGCCAGGCTGCAACGCTCGATCGTCTTTCCAACGGACGCGCGTTGTTCAACCTGGTGACCGGGGGCGATCCCGAGGAACTGGCCGGTGATGGCGTCTTTCTTGACCACCGTGAGCGCTATGCAGAATCGGCCGAATTTACCCGCGTCTGGCGCCGCGTGCTGGAAGGCGAAACGGTGGATTACGAAGGCAAGCACGTGCATGTACGAGGTGCGCGTCTGATGTTTAAGCCGGTACAGCAGCCTCGTCCGCCGCTGTGGTTCGGGGGTTCGTCAGAGCCCGCTCAGGATCTGGCTGCCGAACAGGTCGATGTTTATCTGACATGGGGCGAACCCCCTGCACTGGTGAAAGAAAAAATTGAGCAGGTGCGGGCGAAAGCCGCAGCACAGGGCCGAAAAGTCCGGTTTGGCATCCGGCTGCATGT
Organism: Pantoea sp. B623; assembly: GCF_024814475.1. Taxonomy (NCBI): domain Bacteria; kingdom Pseudomonadati; phylum Pseudomonadota; class Gammaproteobacteria; order Enterobacterales; family Erwiniaceae; genus Pantoea; species Pantoea sp. B623. The sequence continues at coordinate 888,113 of NZ_JANUXM010000004.1, forward strand.
CATCGTGCGAGAAACCAATGAGGAAGCCTGGCAGGCAGCCGATAAGCTGATCGCGAATGTGGATGATGCCACCATCGCCAAAGCGCAAAGTGCCTTTCAGCGCACCGACTCGGTAGGCCAACAGCGCATGGCCGCCCTGCACGGCGGACGCCGCGATAAACTGGAAATCAGCCCCAACCTTTGGGCTGGCGTTGGGCTGGTGCGCAGCGGGGCAGGCACCGCGCTGGTTGGCGATGCGCCTACCGTAGCGGCTCGCATGAAAGAGTACGAAGCCCTGGGCATTGAAACCTTTATTCTCTCTGGTTATCCGCATCTGGAAGAGGCTTATCGCGTCGGCGAGCTGCTGTTCCCCCATCTGGATCTGGCTATTCCCCAGATTCCCCAGCCTCGTGTTGTTCAGGCGCACGGTGAAGCGGTCGCCAATGATTTTACACCAGAGAAAAAAGCCGCGCGGGCCTGAGGAGATAACGATGACCAGACTACGTCAATCCTTCTCAGCGGCGCTGGTGCCCTGGCTGCTGCCGGTGTTACTGGTGGTGGTCTGGCAAGTTGCGTCACAGACCGGCTGGTTGTCCAGCCGTATCCTGCCAGCGCCGGAAAAGATTGTGACGACCTTTTGGCAGTTGGCTGTCAGCGGAGAGCTCTGGCAGCATCTCGCCATCAGCAGCTGGCGAGCGTTGCTTGGCTTTAGCATTGGCGGATCGCTCGGCCTGGTACTGGGATTAATTACCGGCACTTCGCGACTGGGTGAGCGTTTGCTGGATACCTCACTGCAAATGTTACGTAACGTGCCCCATCTTGCGCTGATCCCATTGGTCATTCTGTGGTTTGGCATTGATGAGTCAGCCAAAATTTTTCTGGTGGCGCTGGGTACGCTGTTTCCCATCTACCTGAATACCTATCACGGTATTCGTAATGTGGATCGTGGGCTGGTTGAGATGGCCCGTAGCTACGGCTTATCCGGCTGGAGCCTGTTTGTTCAGGTGATCTTACCGGGTGCGTTACCGAGCATCATGGTGGGCGTCCGCTTTGCTTTAGGGTTGATGTGGCTGACCCTGATCGTCGCCGAGACAATTTCGGCTAACGCAGGGATTGGCTATCTGGCCATGAATGCCCGTGAATTTCTGCAAACCGATGTGGTGATGGTCGCCATTATTCTTTATGCCCTGCTGGGAAAACTGGCTGATGTCAGCGCACTGCTGCTGGAACGCGTCTGGTTACGCTGGCATCCGGCCTATCAACGTCAGGAGAAAACAGCATGATAAACTCCGCCAGCCCGGCGCGTCTGAATGCGGGTACCCCCGTAGGTGTGAAGGGCGTCAGTAAAAAATACGGTGAACGCACCATTCTGAATCATATCGATCTGCATATTCCTTCCGGCCAGTTTGTTGCCGTAGTCGGCCGCAGCGGCTGCGGTAAAAGCACCCTGCTGCGTCTGCTGGCCGGTCTGGAAAGCACGACCCAGGGCGAGTTGCTGGCAGGCAATGCGCCGCTGCAGACCGCACGTGAAGAAACCCGGTTAATGTTCCAGGATGCGCGACTGCTGCCGTGGAAAAAAGTGATTGATAACGTCGCTCTCGGCCTGCGTGGCAAGGCATGGCGTAAAGCCGCCCTGGAGGCGCTGGAAGCGGTAGGCCTGGCGGACAGAGCGCAAGACTGGCCTGCCGCTTTATCCGGTGGACAGAAACAGCGCGTGGCACTGGCCCGGGCGTTAATTCACCGTCCCGGCCTGCTGTTGCTGGATGAGCCTCTGGGTGCGCTGGACGCCTTAACGCGAATCGAGATGCAGGAGCTCATCGAATCGCTGTGGCAGCAGTACCACTTCACGGTTCTGTTGGTCACGCACGATGTCAGTGAAGCGGTCGCGATGGCTGATCGGGTATTACTGATAGAGGAAGGCCAGATAGGACTGGATTTGCAGGTCGATTTGCCCCGGCCACGGCGAAGAGGCTCGGCGCGTCTGGCAGAGCTGGAAGCCGAAGTGTTGGATCGGGTGATGCGCCGCGGCGCGGCAGAAAAGCCTCCCCGCTACGCGCAACAGCGTTAAAGAAACGGCGGGCATTTGCCCGCCGTTTCTTATCAGGCATTCAGTGCCTTAGTGATTTTCTCGTACAGATCGCCCGACAGTTTATCCAGTCCTTGTAACTGTTCCAGCGCCTGGCGCATCAGCGCCTGACGGTGGGCATCGTAACGTTTCAGACGAATTAATGGCTCAATCATACGCGAAGCCACCTGCGGATTGCGGGTGTTCAGATCCGTCAGCATCTCCACCAGGAAACGATATCCGCTGCCGTCTTCGGCGTGGAAGGCGGAAGGATTACCCGAAGCAAAAGCGCCAATCAGTGAACGGATGCGATTCGGGTTGCCCATACTGAAGGAACGATGTGACAGTAAACGGCGCACGTTGAGTAAGGCATTCTGCGCCGGGCTGGTAGCCTGCAACATAAACCATTTGTCCATGACCAGGCCATCCTTGTGCCAGCGCTCATCATAGTCGGCTAACAGCGCATCACGGCAGGGTAACTGTGCCGCCACCGCAGCGGAGAGTGCCGCCAGGGAATCCGTCATGTTATTGGCATGGTGGTATTGCGCCTGCACCAGTTTATCCGCCAGATCCATATCACCAAACGCCAGATAGTACAGACAGATGTTCTTCAGCGAACGTTTGCCGATTTCCGCATGATCAACGTGGTACTCCGCCTGCTGATTGGCGTTATAAACGGCAAAGAATTCATCTGCCAGTTCCCGCGCCAGGGTACGAACCAGAGCTTCGCGCACCAGTGCAATTGCCTGAGGATCGATAATCTCAAACAGTTCGGCGATTTCGTTTTCGCCAGGCAGCGACAGAATCAGAGCGGTCAGCGCCGGATCGCTGTTGGCATCCAGCAGCACCGTGCGAAAGGCATCAGCGACATGCAACGGCAGCGACAGATGCTGGCCCTGCTGATGGCGCGCGACATTGAGGCGCAGGTAGGTTGCCAACAGACTTTGCGCCGCGTCCCAACGTGAAAAATCGTTGCTTGCATGACGCATCAGGAACGTCAGCTGCGCGTCGCTCCACTTGTAGTCGAGCTTCACTGGCGCGGAAAACTCACGCAGCAGCGATGGCACCGGCTGGAAGTAAACGTTGTCAAAAATAAAGGTCTGGAACTCTTCCGTTACGTTCAACACGTTATGCACCGGATGACCGTTGTGCTGCAACGGAATGACCTTACCCTGTCCGTCATACAGTTCGATGTCCAGAGGGATATGCAGAGGCAGTTTCTCTTTCTGCTCGGTCGTCGGCGGCGTGTGCTGCGTCACGTGAAGCGTGTACTGCTCCAGTTCCGGATTGTAGTCATCACGTACCGAGAGCGTAGGTGTACCTGACTGACTGTACCAGCGACGGAACTGGGAAAGATCAACGTTAGACGCGTCTTCCATGGCCTGAACGAAATCATCACAGGTCGCCGCGCTACCGTCATGACGTTCGAAATAGAGCTGCATGCCCTTCTGGAAATTCGCTTCGCCCAGCAAGGTGTGCATCATACGGATCACTTCTGATCCCTTTTCATACACCGTCAAGGTGTAGAAGTTGTTCATCTCAATAACCTGATCCGGGCGGATCGGGTGCGCCATCGGGCTGGCGTCCTCGGCAAACTGCGCGCCGCGCATAATACGCACATTATCGATTCGGTTTACCGCACGCGATCCCAGGTCGGAACTGAACTCCTGATCGCGAAACACGGTCAGTCCCTCTTTCAGGCTCAGCTGGAACCAGTCGCGACAGGTCACACGGTTACCGGTCCAGTTGTGGAAATATTCATGACCGATGACCGCCTCAATCCCCAGATAATCTTTATCGGTGGCGGTTTCGGCTTTGGCCAGCACGTATTTGGAGTTAAAAACGTTAAGCCCTTTATTCTCCATGGCCCCCATGTTGAAGAAGTCCACCGCAACAATCATAAAGATGTCGAGGTCATACTCCAGGCCGAAACGCTCCTCATCCCACTTCATGCTGTTCTTTAATGACGTCATCGCCCAGTCGGCACGATCCAGATTGCCGCGATCGACGAAGATCTCCAACGCCACATTCCGACCCGAACGCGTAGTAAAGCTGTCACGCAGCACGTCAAAATCGCCCGCGACCAGCGCAAACAAATAACAGGGCTTAGGAAACGGATCCTGCCACTTCACCCAGTTACGGCCCTTGTCGTCCTGACCGCTGTCAATGCGATTTCCGTTAGACAGCAGGAAAGGATAACGGCTGCCGTCGGCAATGACGGTGGTCGTGAAGCGCGCCAGCACGTCGGGGCGATCTAAATACCAGGTAATATGCCGAAAGCCTTCGGCTTCACACTGGGTACAGAGCGCTTCACCGGATTTGTATAAGCCTTCAAGGGCACTGTTACGATCGGGATGAATGTCATTGACGATTTTCAGCGTAAAGCTGTCCGGTAACTGGCTGAGCACCAGGCAACCCGCCTCTTCACGCCAGGCCGCCCAGGCCTGTCCATCCACTTCCAGCGAGATCAGCGTCAGATCTTCGCCGTCCAGACGCAGTTCAGCCTGGCTGTCTCCCTGACGCTTAACCTGACTCACCGCCGTCACCCGCGTGGTGCTTTCATCGAGTTCAAAGGTTAAATCGATATCGGTGATGGTGTAGTCTGGTGCACGATAATCGTGTCGATATTTTATTTGTGGCTGCTGCGTCATATTCCGTCCCGCATTAAGTAGTTATTCATCAACGTCTTTGCATTATTCACTCAAGTATAAGCCCTACGCGTCAAACGTCTAAGCATGATGCGCCGAGCTTAGCATGCACAACGTGCACATCAGGTAAAATGGCTACAATTTGTTAACAATGACACATTTCGTCCTCGACTCGCTATCCTGAAATATGCTGTGATCGCTGTCTCTTAGTGATTTATACTTTTGCGTCTTTTACGACGTTTAATACACCGGGCTCTGCGCCACCGAACAGGATGCCGAAACGCGCCATGACAGGACATGCTTCCCCGATACTGACTTCGCTGCTGGATACGGATGCTTATAAGCTCCATATGCAGCAAGCCGTATTCCACCGTTACCATGATGTCACGGTGGCCGCGGAGTTTCGCTGCCGTAGCGACGAATTGCTGGGTTTTTATGCTGACGAGATCCGTGCAGCCATTGACGCCATGCAGGCACTGGCGCTGACCGATGCTGAATATGCCTGGTTATCTGATCTGCCCTTCTTTGCTGACGACTACCTTAACTGGCTGCGAAATTTTCGCTACGACCCGCAGCAGGTAGACGTTCGCAATCATCATGGCAAGCTGGCTATTCGTATCCAGGGCCCCTGGCGGGAAGTGATCATGTGGGAAGTCCCCCTGTTGGCCTTGATCAGTGAAGTGGTCCATCGCCACCGTACCCCAGCCATCAGCAGCCAGCAGGCCGTGGATTTTCTGCATCAGAAACTCGCTGCCTTTAAGACTGAGGTTGCCGACACTGACATGTCACGTTTTCGCCTGATGGATTTTGGTACCCGCCGCCGCTATTCCCAGGATGTGCAGGAATCGATCGTCAGCACGCTGAAACAGGATTTTCCCTGGCTGATGGGCACCAGTAACTACGATCTGGCCCGTCGCCTCGCACTCACGCCAGTGGGTACCCAGGCCCACGAGTGGTTCCAGGCTTTTCAGCAAATCAGTCCGGTACTGGCGAACAGTCAGCGCGCCGCCTTACAGGCCTGGCTGGATGAATATGACGACAAGCTGGGCATTGCACTCACAGACTGTATCGCCATGGATGCCTTCCTGCGCGATTTCGGCCCGGTGTTCGCCCGGCGTTACCAGGGGCTGCGTCACGATTCAGGTGACCCGGTTGAGTGGGGCGAAAAAGCGCTGGCCCACTATCAGCAGTTGGGTATCGATCCGCTCACGAAAATGCTGGTGTTCTCAGATAATCTCAATCTGGAAAAATCCCTGGCGCTGTATCGCCACTTTGGTCAGCGTACCAACGTCGTCTTCGGCATCGGCACGCGCCTGACTTGTGATATTCCTGGCGTTACGCCGCTCAATATCGTGATTAAGCTGGTGCAATGTAATGGTAAGCCGGTCGCTAAGCTTTCCGACAGCCCAGGCAAAACCATCTGTCAGGATAAAGCGTTCGTTAAGGCCCTGAGAAAAGCCTTTGATCTGCCACTGGTTAAAAAAGCCAGCTAGCGTCTTTGTTATCGGGGCGTTATCGCGCCCCGCCTTCCTGCAATAAATCGGTTATTCCCCTGAATTTTGCTTGTTTCCTGTTGACTCACAAGTAACATAGCTACACCCCAGTCTGGGGAATTCATTCACACACTTCTTCTATATAGAGAGATATTTATGAGCGTAGTGCCTGTAGCGGATGTACTGCACGGTCGCGTCGCGGTTGACAGTGAAGTCACCGTACGTGGTTGGGTGCGTACCCGAAGAGATTCAAAAGCCGGTCTTTCCTTTATCGCTGTCTATGACGGCTCCTGCTTTAATCCCGTTCAGGCTGTCGTCAATAATTCTCTGAATAATTATCAGGACGAAGTGCTGCACCTGACCACCGGCTGTTCCGTCATCGTCACCGGTAAGGTTGTTGCCTCTCCGGGTCAGGGTCAGGCATTCGAAATTCAGGCGACAAAGCTGGAGGTCGTGGGCTGGGTAGAAGATCCCGACAGCTATCCAATGGCGGCAAAACGCCACAGTATCGAATACCTGCGCGAGGTGGCCCACCTGCGTCCGCGTACCAACCTGATTGGCGCCGTGGCGCGCGTTCGTCATACCCTGGCCCAGGCGCTGCACCGCTTCTTTCATGAGAACGGCTATTTTTGGGTTTCCACGCCGCTGATCACCGCCTCTGACACTGAAGGGGCCGGTGAGATGTTCCGCGTTTCGACGCTGGACATGGAAAACCTGCCCCGCAACGATCAGGGCAAAGTCGACTATTCGGAGGATTTCTTCGGGAAAGAGGCGTTCCTGACGGTTTCAGGGCAGTTGAACGGTGAAACCTACGCCAGCGCCTTGTCGAAAATCTACACCTTCGGCCCCACGTTCCGTGCGGAAAACTCCAATACCAGCCGCCATCTGGCAGAGTTCTGGATGCTGGAACCGGAAATCGCTTTCGCCTCATTAGACGATGCGGCAGCCCTGGCGGAAGCCATGCTCAAGTATGTCTTCAAAGCCGTGCTGGATGAGCGTGCAGACGATATGGCATTTTTTGCCGAGCGCGTAGACAACGATGCGATTAATCGCCTGGAGCGTTTTGTTACTACCGATTTCGCCCAGGTCAATTATACCGATGCCGTCGATATCTTGATGAACTGCGGGCAGACCTTTGAAAACCCTGTGTCATGGGGCATCGATCTGTCCTCTGAACACGAACGTTATCTTGCCGAGAAGCATTTCAAAGCGCCTGTGGTAGTGAAAAACTATCCCAAGGACATTAAGGCGTTCTACATGCGCCTTAACGACGACGGGAAAACCGTGGCCGCGATGGATGTGTTAGCGCCGGGTATTGGTGAAATTATTGGCGGTTCTCAGCGTGAGGAACGTCTGGATGTGCTGGATGCGCGTCTGGAAGAGATGGGGCTGAAAAAAGAAGATTACTGGTGGTATCGCGATCTGCGTCGCTATGGCACCGTGCCACATTCAGGGTTTGGATTAGGTTTCGAACGTTTAATCGCCTATGTCACCGGTGTACAAAATGTAAGAGATGTTATCCCCTTCCCACGGACGCCACGCAACGCGAGCTTCTGATTTTCAGCATTAAATATAAGAAATTCATATATATATAGGTCGGCATCGCCGGCCTTTTTTTATTTTTGTAAATTTTGATATGACTCACAAAGTTCCGTTATTTTTACATTTTGTAATACATTTTTTATATTTGAAACAAGATTACGACTTTTGTAGCATTTTCGCAGTAGAATTACCCGATGGGGGATGGAAAGATGCGTGCAGACACAGGAGACACCAAACTTCTTTCAAGGTTCACGTAAAGTTTTCTTGACAGCAGTGGCAGGTGTCCAAATAACTCCAATGAGGGTAATAAATAATGATGAAGCGCAACATTCTGGCAGTGGTTATCCCTGCTCTGCTCGCCGCCGGCGCAGCCAACGCAGCAGAAGTTTATAACAAAGACGGCAACAAGCTGGACCTGTACGGTAAAGCTGATGCACGTCATACTTTTTCTGATAACGCTGGCGACGATGGCGATCAGACTTATGTTCGCTTCGGTTTCAAAGGTGAAACCCAGATTAATGACCAGATGACCGGTTACGGTCAGTGGGAATACAACGTTCAGGCGAACAATTCTGAAGGTTCTGATGCTCAGAGCGGCAACAAAACCCGTCTGGGCTTCGCCGGTCTGAAGTTCGGTGATGCTGGCTCAATCGACTACGGCCGTAACTACGGTGTGGTTTACGATGCAATCGGCTGGACCGATATGCTGCCCGTATTCGGTGGTGACTCAGGTAACTCCGATAACTTCATGAACGGTCGTAGCACCGGTCTGCTGACCTACCGCAACACCAACTTCTTTGGTCTGGTGGATGGCTGGAACTTTGCTGTTCAGTATCAGGGCAAAAATGACCGTACTGATACCCGCCGTGCAAACGGTGACGGCTGGGGTGTATCATCGTCTTATACCTCACCAATCGGTGTAGGCATCGTAGGCGCATATAGCAGTAGTGATCGTACAAATAACCAAGCCCAAGGCCAGATTCTTGACAAAAATGGCAATGTAATCGCTACAGGTGTTGGTGCTGGTAAGCACGCTGAGAGTTGGGCTACTGCACTTAAATACGATGCCAATAACATCTATTTGGCAGCAATGTATGGTGAAATGCGCAATGCCGCACCAATTTCAAGCGCTATCACACTGAATGGTGCTGCTAACTCAGCCAATGGTTATGCAAATAAAGCTCAGATCATTGAACTGGTGGCACAATATCAGTTCGACTTCGGTCTGCGTCCATCACTGGCCTACGTTCAGTCTAAAGCCAAAGATATCGAAAATATCGGCGATGCTGACCTGTACAAATACTTCGATGTGGGCGCAACCTACTACTTCAACAAAAACATGGCCACCTACGTTGATTACAAAATCAACCAGCTGGACAAAAACAACCCACTCGGCATTCCTAACGATGACGTAGTTGGTGTTGGTCTGGTTTACCAGTTCTAAGTTTTGTTGCTGCAGTACAAAAAACGGAGCCTCGGCTCCGTTTTTTATTGCCCTTTCCTAGCGCTCAGCCCCGCGCTATCCCACTGTTAACATAAGAACGGGTAATTCTGTCGCACAGACGATGAATTTTATCGCAAACGGTTGGCATTTCGCCGTGCTGACGTTAACCTGATGGTTCATTTGCTAAAGTTCACGCTACTGGACCCGACTCATGTTTGAATCGATCTCTGCTGCACCCGCTGACCCCATTCTTGGCCTGGCCGATCTCTTTCGTGCCGACGACCGCCCCAATAAAATCAATCTCGGTATTGGTGTTTACAAAGATGAAACCGGAAAAACCCCGGTGCTCACCAGCGTTAAGAAAGCAGAACAGTACCTGCTTGAACACGAAACCAGCAAAAATTACCTGAGCATTGACGGTCTGCCAGATTTCGCGCACTGCACGCAGGAATTGTTATTTGGTCAAGGCAATGCCCTGATCGCGGCGGGCAGAGCCCGCACGGCACAGACGCCGGGCGGTACAGGCGCACTGCGCGTCGCCGCGGATTTCCTGTCTACTCAGACGTCCGTTAAGCGCGTGTGGGTGAGCAACCCGAGCTGGCCGAACCACAAAAACGTGTTTAATGCCGCCGGGCTTGAGGTATGCGAATACCAGTACTATGACGCAGCAAACCATACCCTGGATTTTGACGGCATGCTGGCCTCACTGAAAGAGGTGAAAGCCGGTGATGTGGTGCTGTTCCATGGCTGCTGCCATAACCCGACCGGTATCGATCCTACTGCAGAGCAGTGGCAACAGCTGGCACAGCTCTCTCTGGCTAACGGCTGGCTGCCCCTGTTTGACTTTGCCTACCAGGGCTTTGCCCGTGGTCTGGAAGAGGATGCTGAAGGTCTGCGCATTTTTGCGGCCAGCCATCAGGAACTGATTGTCGCCAGTTCTTATTCCAAGAACTTCGGCCTGTATAACGAACGTGTGGGTGCGATTACGCTGGTTGCGGGCGATGCCGCGACGGCCGACACCGCATTCAGCCAGGTGAAATACACCATCCGCGCCAACTATTCTAACCCGCCGTCACACGGTGCGGCCGTGGTGGCCACGATTCTGGGCAACGACGCGCTCCGCACTATCTGGCAGCAAGAGCTGTCTGATATGCGTCAGCGTATCCAGCGCATGCGCCAACTGTTTGTGAACACCCTGGCGGATAAAGGTGCGCAGCAGGACTTCAGCTTTATCATCAAGCAGAATGGCATGTTCTCGTTCAGTGGGCTGACCAAAGATCAGGTCATTCGCCTGCGCGAGGAGTTTGGGGTTTATGCCGTTAATTCAGGCCGCGTAAACGTTGCCGGTATGACACCAGATAATATGTCTGCACTGTGCGAGGCGATTGTCGCCGTACTTTAAGCGCATCGCGTATAAAAAAATGGGCCACTCTGGCCCATTTTTTATTGCAGGAAAGGATTGGTCAGACGTTCACGCCCCAGCGTTGACACAGGCCCGTGACCGGGTAAAAACGTCACATCGTCGCCGAGCGGCAGCAGCTTATTATTTATCGCATCAATGAGATGTTGATGATTACCCTGCGGGAAGTCGGTACGCCCGACGCCGCCGCTAAAGATCACATCACCTGAGACCAGTAAGCGGCCTTTGGCATCAAAAAATACAATGTGCCCCGGCGTATGTCCGGGACAGTGCAGCACATCAAGCGTGACCTGACCAACCTGAACGGTATCCCCCTCCTCCAGCCAGCGATCCGGCGTCAACGGGGCACAATATTCCAGCCCAAACATTTGGCTTTGAGTAGGTAAGGATTCCAGCCAGAAAGCATCCTGCTTTTGCGGGCCGACCAGCGGCACCTGCCAGAATGCAGCCAGTTCTGCCGCTGCCCCAACATGATCGAGGTGACCATGCGTAAGCAGAATCTGTGCAGGCTTCAAATCAAGCTGCGCCAGCGTTTGCCTGATGGTATCGGCATCGCCACCCGGGTCCACCAGGGCCGATTCACGCGTGGTTTCGCACCAGATAACCGAACAGTTCTGGGCGAAGGCGGTGACGGGGATAATGTGATAATTCATAACGCTCCATGGTCGGCACCCGCAGCGTTGCCGACGTTACTACCAGTGCCTGACGGGACCGGTATCAATATGTACAAAGTTGCTGCTGGGATAATATCCTACACCACCGGCACGCATTTTTAATGCGGCTTTGCGAACATTCGCCAGCGTCACCCCTTCAATGTGGAAATCCATCGCCTGGCCTTTGGTGTGATAACTGTGTTTTGCCACACCGGGCCCGGATTCCCGCAGCATATTGTTCGTCGCCAGTGAGCGATAGCCGGAGACGAGCTGGACGGGTTTGCGCGTTTCTAACAGCGCCTGAAGGCGATAGAGCTGGTCAAATAAGTGGGGATCGATACTTTTGGTTTTATTGGCACGGTAGTCGCGGAAAAAGTGGTTCAGGCGTGACAATTCACTTTTGTCGTAACTTTTACCGTTAAAGAATTCCGTTTTAAGGGTTTCACCAGTGTGAAGATTATTGAGCGTTAATATCCGCGGGCGTGAAGTGGAGAGTGATGCCATCGCGGTCTCTGGCAGTAAGGCCAGGCCGGCAGCGGCACTTCCGCAAAGCAGCAGTTTGCGACGTAAAGAATCGATTGTAGACATGGAGCGGTTTACCTGAAAGCAGAGTCAAAGACATGTGCAAAAAACGTACTGGCGAACCATAACTTTATGGCGGTAGCACGTCAACCCATTGTGGGCAAGTTTGGAAGGCGGCTCCGGATAAAGCCGCCTGAATGACAGGACTGAATAACGGACATACCGTACGACTAACGATTGAAAATCAACTATTAGAGTAATAACTGCTGCGCACGGCTTAAGACCTGGCTCGCCGAACGCGCCGTATTATCATAATTGTAAATATCTGTACGGAACTGCGTTTTGCCGTCATCCGCAACCCAGGCCGTTAAATAATACAAGTTAACCGGGATGCGATGCCGAATGGGTACATAGCGCGTGTCGCCCTGCTTGAGCGTGTCAGAGATACGCGCGTCATTCCAGCCGACATCCTGCAACAGAATACCGGCCAGTTCCGAAGCTTTATTCACGCGCACGCAGCCCGAGCTGAGCGCACGAATATCGCGCTGAAACAGATTGTGGTTCGGCGTGTCATGCAGATAAATCGCATCCGAGCTTGGCATATTAAACTTATAGCGACCGAGTGAATTGGTTTGCCCAGGTGCCTGACGTATGCGGTAAGGGAAAGATGAGGCTGACACCATGCTCCAGTCAATCATGCTGGGATCGATGACTTCGGAATCGGCGCTCCAGCCAGACAGCAGCGTATATCCATGTTTATACAGATAGGTTGGGTCCTGTTTCACCTTAGGAATAATGTCCTGACGCACCAGATTGGTCGGCACATTCCAGGGCGGATTCAACACCACATTATTTAGTGCGCTTCGCATCAACGGCGTTTTACGATCTGGTCGTCCCACGATGACCCGGGAGGACAGAACTTTAGTGCCGTTGTTGTAATAATTCAGCGAATAGTTGGGGATGTTCACCATAATGCCGTTGTGCATATCATCCGGCAGCAAACGCAGCCGCTGGATATTCAGCGCCAGCAAGGCCGCACGCTGTTGAGGAGAGACATTCAGCCATTCCCGTGTACGCAGGCCAATCGCCCCATCGGCGTCCAGCCCCTGCCACTGTTGAAAGCGTTTTACCGCCGCGACCAGCTCATCGTTATAAACATTCACACCGCCGGGCGCAGCGGGAGCATTCTGGACGTTACCCTGAACACCGGGTGCCGCAGCAGGTATATCGTTAACCGTGACGGCCGAAGGGCTCACGGCGACAGGCTGCTCGCTGTGGCTGACGGCAACGGGTGCGGTGGGAACGGCATCCTCATTGGGCGCGGGTGCGGTTACCTGTGCACTCAGCATGCCGCTGCGGCGAAGAATTTCCCGCAACGCCGGCACATCGTCACTGACCTGTCCAGGTCGTAACGTGTCGCGATTTTTAATTTGTGGCCAGGGTTGTTTATCTTCAAGCAGGCTTTTCAGGGCCTTATGCATGAGTGGATACTGCGGATGCTGCGGCACCAGTGAATTAACAAACGCCGCCGAACTGCCCGCATTGACGGCATTTTGCCAAGCATTGATCACGGATACAGAAGGCACAGCCAGCTTGTAGGGCGTGGTGCTGTACAGCCACGTTTCTCCCTGAGCAGGCACCGAGGAGACAAACTGCAAATAGCCCAACATCGCATCAGACAACGTGACATCACGGGCAAAGCCTGTGATGTCAGGATCGGTCAGGCGATCGACCCAGCGGGTAAACTGCGGCTGCACGCCGGAGAGGGCAACCTCTGCCAGCTGCTGCTGAAATTTCTGTACGGCTTCATGATCCTGCCAGATCGGCTGCATGTTACGCGCGGCGTAGAGCGCGGCCAGAGAAGCACCGTAAAAAGGCTGGCTGTCGCCTGAAAACGCCAGGCGAATCTTCTGCTGACTCTCACTGACGGATGTGGTGGCGTACGCCGCGTGCGTACCGGGCATCGCGGCGATGATCGCAGCCTGAGCCATTGCACAGGGAATGAGCGTGAGCGCTAGCGTCAGCCACGAACTAACCTGATGAATTTTGAAGCGTTTATACAGTAACATCCCTGCCCCCTTCATTGATCTACCGCGCAGCCTGTCAGGAAACAACTGCGATCGGGCTGTTACTCATATTATTGAGTATACAAATAAAAACGGCATTTGCCTCCTGTGACAAATGCCGTTACCAGATTAACTAATGGCGCTGTTTTTGACTATCTCTGCATCGTGAATATTATGTCGTGGTTTCACTCGCCGGATCGGCTTCGCTGCTGCGTTTCACGGGCAGTGGATCGGCCGCGAAGCCCCGCAATCCTACCACGTGAACGTGCTCGGTGTTGTTAAACACTTTACGCATCAGTTTATAGGTGGTGCCCTTCTCCGGACTGATATTTTCTGGCGCCGCGATCACCAGCTGCATCTCCAGTCGCTCACAGAGTTCAAACAGGGTCGCGATTGAGCGCGCATCCAGACGTGCGGCTTCATCCAGGAACAGCAGACGGCAAGGCGAAATATCTTTACCGCGCAGGCGACGTGATTCCTCTTCCCAGCTCTGCACCACCATGACCAGAATTGACATCCCCGTACCAATGGCCTCACCGGTGGAAAGCGCGCCACTTTCGGCACGCAACCAGCCATCTGAACCCCGGTTGACCTCGACTTCCATCTCAAGGTAGTTACGGTAATCCAGTAGCTCTTCACCGATGGTTTGTGGTGTACGCTGCCCCATATCAATATGCGGATTCAGACGCTGGTAGAGTTTAGCCAGCGCTTCCGAGAACGTGAGTCGGTTGCTGTTAAACAGATCCTGATGCTGTTCGTGCTCTTCAGACAAGGTGTCCAGCAGCATGGCATGCGTTTCGCGCACGTTGACGTTTAGCCGGACGCTGCGCACCTGACCAAAGCTCACGGTTTGCAGCCCCTGATTCAGTTGGCGGATACGGTTCTGTTCACGCTGAATCGTTTTACGAATAATATTCGCGACGCTGCGTGAACTGATAGCCAGGGTTTGCTCACGGGCCGTCAGCTCTTCCGTCAGTCGATTGAGTTCAATCTCCATCTGCTCGATGGCTTCAACCGGATCGTCCGTGCGAATGATATCCTGGCGGATACGTTCGCGCAGATGTTGATACACGGCGATGAAAAACTGAATCTTACGTTCCGGGCGTTTCGGATCTTCAGACAAACGCAGCACATCGCGCAGATGTTCGTTATCGGCCACCGCCAGGCGCAGTGCGCCCAGCGCCTTATCCGACATGGAACGCAGTTCATCGCCACTGAGATAAGCCAGTTCACGACGATGCAGACGACGTTCAACACCGTTATCTTTCACCAGACGCAGCACCAGGCACCAGCCCGCCTTAGCACTCACCACCTGTTCGCGGATCTGGTGATAGTTACGTTCAAGCTGGCGCAGTTTTTTCTGCAGGTTGTCCATTTCTGCTTCGCAGAAAGTGAGCTGTTTCTCCAGCTGATTACGGCGGGCGCGGTTGTGACTTAACGCCGTATAAAGTTCATCGCGGCGGATACGCGCGCGTTCTTCCGCGCTGGCATCGGCCTGAACACCGATATCCTGCATTTCCTGCTGCAGCTCTTTCAGCATATCGCGCTTGGCATCATAGGCGCTTTTAAGCGATGCCAGCACCTGAGAATATTGCGTCAGCTGCGACTGATGGGCGCGCAAACGCTCACGACAGCGGCTGCGCTCGGCTTCTGCCTGCTCCAGCCTTTGACGCAGTTTGTCGCTGAGATCGTTGTTGCCGCCCAGCATGCTGGCAGAGTCGTCATAGCCGAAATGCGCACGACGCTGCACCACTTCTGTCAAGGCAAACGCCTGCTGACGCGCGTTACGTTGCTGTTGCTGCGCCTGCTGGTAATCCGCCTGCAACTGCTCATGCTGTTCAGGATCGCTTTGCAGTACCGCAAGCATCGGCTCCAGTCTGGCCAGTTTTGCGCCATGTAAATGGAGGAAACGCGCGGCCTCCTGTGCCTCTTCAACCTGCTCGCGAATCTCCTCACAGCGATCCGCCAGCGTCTCATCTCGCAGCAGACTGATGCGCGGCAGCAGGCGGTTAAGCTGTGCAACGCCCTCTTTGGCCAGTTCATACTGCTGACGCTGTTGCTGATTATTACTTTCATGCTGATTGAGCGCACGTTCCAGCTCACCGCGACGGGCGCCGAGCTGACGGATTTGCGCTTCTGGGTCATCATCAAAGGCCACCGCAAGATGGCTGCCGATAAAGCGACTAAATGACTGATGCAGACGTTGCGTCTTCTGTACGTCAAACGACAAGGTGGCGTAACGTTCCGCCAGCCGGTCGCGCTCGTTATTGAGTAATTCAAGCTGGTTTTCGCGCGCCGCCCGACCAAACAGCGGGATTTTCGGGAAGCGGGAATAGCGCCACTGACGCTCGGCGACTTTTACCACGACGGCGTTCTGTAGCTCGTCTACGCTAAACACGCTGTCATCAAACGACTGCGGATCCCCTTCAATCAGGTACAGATCTTCCGGACACTCTTCTAAGCCATCGAGTTGCTCGCGCACCAGCGACAGATCGGGTACGACAATGGCGTGCCGCGATGGGCCGTATAAGGCAGAAAAGTAAGGCGCATCGTCCAGCGTTACGTCATCATAAATTTCCGACAACAGTACGCCGCCAAATCGCTCAGCCAGCTGATTCAGGCGAGGATCTTCGGCACCGCCCGGTTGGCTGAGGCGTTCAATCTGCTGCTCAATTTCACGCTTGCGGGCTGCTACTTCGTCACGCTCAACGGTGGTTTCACGCTCGCGCTCCAGCAGCAGCTGCATGTATTCCGTCACATCCTGGCTGTTGGCCAGGTCCTGACCGGTTTGCTCACTGAGCTGAGTCAGGATTTCTTGCGCGGCCAGCCAGTGCGGCGCGCGCGCGGTCAGCGCGGTGATACGTTCGCGCAGTTGCTCAAGTTCCTGACGCATCATCATGCGCTGTTCGCCCGCGTCTGCCACGCTGCTGTTCAGCTGCTCGATTTGCGCTTCAAGCTCACGCTGAAGGCCTTCCAGCGCGTCAGGATCGTAGTGCTGCCCCTGACGTTTACAGAACTCTGACAGCAGACGCTCGGCTTCCTGCTGCTCACGCAGGCGCTGTTCAAGTTCATTCAGGCGCAGGCGCAGGGAGGAAAGCTGATCGGCATGGTGACGTTGATTGCTGGCATCGCGCAGCAGATCGCGCCCGACCTGCCAGGCTTCTTTGCGGCTAACCTCACCGGCAATGCTGGTGACCAGTGATAACGCCTGTTCAAACTGGCTGTGGGCGGCTTCAGCTACGCTCAGCTTCTGCTCCAGATTCAGCAGTTGCCCGGTGGCTTCTTCTTCTTTCGCCTGGAAACTGGCCTGCCATTCGGTGGCATTATCGATGGTTAAGTCTGGCAACTGACAGAGCGTGCGGGCGCGTTCCAGCGCCTGTAATGCCTGTTGATACTGAATAGCACGGGTTTGCTGCACATCCAGCGCCTGCTGAAAATCGGCCAACTGGCTCTTCAGCTCATCCACTTCCAGTTCTGCGGCTTCGGCACGGGCCTCATTTTCTTCCTGGATTTCGCGCGCTTCAGCAACGACTTCGCTCTGCTCTTCCAGACGGATCGTAAGATCTTCAATATCGCTGTCATAGCGCGTGATTTTTTCCTGCTGGCGCATCGCCGTCTGCACCAGATTCAGGTGATCGCTCGCCGCCTGATAATCGACTTCGAGATCGTTTTCCGCCCCGCTATGTTCGGCCAGCTCGCGCGCCATCTCTACATGGCGGTACTGTTCAGAAGCCAGCTGTTTGCGACCGCTGAGCAGCTCATTGCGCAGCTGTAAGGCGCTGTCGAGGTGGATGCGTCGCTCGTTGGCATGACGCATATAATCCGCCGACACATAGCTGGTGGCCTCAGAAATTAGGTGCTTAAACAGGTCACGATCCGACTGGGTGACGCGGATCGCTTCCAGCGTCATACGGTTCTCGCGCAGCGCCGCTTCCATATCCTGAAAGGCTTTACGCACGCCGCTGTTTTCCGGCAACAGATAATCACGTAGCGAGCGGGTAATCGCACTGGAGATACCGCCGTAAAGAGAGGCTTCAATCAGGCGGTAAAACTTGCTGCGATCGCTGGCCGAACGCAGACGACGCGGGACAACGCCGAGATCAAACATCATGGCGTGATAGTCGGTGACCGAGCTGTACTGACGGAACTGAACGCCTTCCAGCGCCTCAACGCGTTCTTTTACCTCATTAAGCGGTAACACGCGCGCCTGGCGGCTGTTGAGGATTTCCGTCAGCATATCAGTAGGCAGCGTATCTGTAGGTAAACCATGAATACTGAAAGGTTTGATATCGACTTTCTTATCGCGTCCGGCGATCTGCTGCAGTCTGACGCCCGCCACCACGCGTTGGTGACGTGAATTGACGACGTCCAGCATGGCATAGCAAACACCGGCACGGAGTTTACCGTGCAGGCCTTTATCACGTGAGCCTGAGGTCGCGCCCGCTTCGGTCGTGTTACGGAAGTGCAGCAGCGTTAAGTCAGGGATCAGCGCCGTTACAAAGGCCGCCATGGTGGTTGACTTGCCTGCCCCGTTACCGCCCGACAGCGTGGTGACCAGTTCATCGAGATCAAAGGTTCGGGCAAAAAAACCGTTCCAGTTGATCAGCGTTAGCGAACGAAATTTGCCGCGTTCAATCATGCCTGTTCTTCCTCCGCGATATCACCCGCATCGCTGTCATTCTCATCACTGTCATCAGCCTCAGTCGTGGCCGTGGCGTTATCCAGCAACATTGCCTCACCGTCACGAATCAGGCGCAGCTGCGCTTCCCGCGGATCGTCACCGCTGCGCACATCGGCGCCGAAGCGAAAAACGGACTCGATAATACGGAACTTGCTGCTGTCGTTGCCAAAAAACCACACCATGCCAAGACGGCGCAGGCGGCTTAAAGACGCACGCATTTTTTCCTGCAGCTTGGCGCGATCGAGATCCGAGCCGGTTGAGCGCTGGTTAACCAGTTTCAGCAGTTTACTTTCATCCGCCAGAGACAGCAGCTCGTCATAAAGTTCCTGCTGGGTAAAAATGCCTTCATTCGCCAAGCGTTCCGGGCTGAGATAGAGATAGCAAAGGATTTTACCGACCATCATATCCAGCTCAGACAGGACAGAACGGGGAATGAGCGTGGTTGAACGCGGACGCAGATAGAAGAATCCCTCTGGCGCGCGAATCAGCTCAACGTTGTAGCGGGTGTAAAACTCTTCCAGATACTGCTGGTAATCCATCAGAAAAGCGTGATTGTCCAGCTCTTCGATGCCAATGTGGCGTCCGGCGCGTAACTGGCTGTCCAGCGCCGGAAAAATCGGATTTGCCAGTGCCTGTGCCAGTTTAACCGGCATCACTTGTTCAATATTTGTCGATGACATGTGCCTGCACCTTGGCTCCGTAATCATTAATGGCTTGCCATTCCACAGGCAAGCCGGCTAAATCGGCTTCCGCTACGCCGAGCCGCACGGCCTGATCCACCACAATACGCGCCAGGTCAAAGTGACGCGCGCGTGGATATTGAGCCAGATAGTCGCGCATCACAGCGGCGAGGTTGAGCGGTTTTTGCTGCGTTTTATAAATCTCTAAGGCTTCTTCAATCATGGCCGCCAGTTGCTCGCGAATTTCATTGAATTCTTCAAACTCCAGCTCGGCCGGCAATTCGCCCATAACTTCGTCATTGCGCAGCGTCAGTTCGTCGTCACGCATATCGTACAGACGTTCGGCGTTGGCATAGGTGAGCGCCCAGGGCGCATCAAAATAGTTCTGCACAGAAACACGCAAACGCTGGGCGAAAACGCGGTTTTTGTCCATATCGATGGCGGTACGAATGAATTTGTGCACGTGGCGATCGTAGCCAATCCAGAGATCGATGGCCTGTTGCCCCCAACTGGTAATGCGATCGAGTTTGCTTTGCAAATCGAAAACCAGTTTGTCGACAAAACCCAGATCCGGGCTGTCCAGCGTGGCATCCTGAATGCGCAGCAGATTTTCCTGCAGCTTATCGCCCGCTGCCTCCAGCGTATCCTGCAGTTCACGCAGCGTACCTGAGGTTTCCGACAGCAACATTTCACAGCTCGAAATCGCGGCTCGCCAGTCTTTGTTCAGCAGTTCGGCAATGTCCGTCTTAACCGCCTGCTGTTGCTCATCCATCAGGCGCTGCGTCATATCGATACTGTCGAAAATTTCGGCCACCGAATATTTCAGCGGCGCGAACACGTTGCGGTGCCAGTGAAATTCATCGCCGTTTTCCTGAGCCGCATCCGCGGCGCGCTTCAGCTCCGCCGCCACGATAGAAAGCTGCATTGACAGGCGCAGCGTGGAGAATTCCCGCTGGCGAATATAGTAATCAGTGATGCCAATGGCCAACGGGGTCAGGCGATAAATCGCATTGCCCTCGGTTAACTCACTGGTAAAGCGGTTTAACAGGCGCTGGCGCACCATATCGTTGATGGCGTTGTTGGCGCGTACCAACACCGTTTCACTGGTTTGCTCAAAGGCTTTGCTGACGTGACGAAACGCATCAATCAGGTCACCTTCGCTCATTTCACCGTCCATGCGTTCGCCATTTAGCGTGGCGATGGCCAGCAAAAAAGCCAGACGTTCAACTGGCAGCGCAAGCGAGAAGTCATTCTTGCGCGCCCAGGATACCAGCTCCGGTACCGTCTGGGAAAATTCACTCATAATTCGTCCTTCTGCCCGGGTTTGCGCGCGGTCACGTGGATGTAACGCCCTAAGCTTAAAAAGGGTTCCTGGCGGCAAAAGCGCCGCTCCATCTCAATAATTTCGTCGTCGCTCTTTGGCTCGCCTTTAGGCGGCTTCATATAATCGCTAAATACGCGAATCCCGGCACGCCGTTCAATCTGAAAACCACAGTTCTCCAGCCAACGATACACGTCATCGGGATCGCGGGGATAGTCCGGTGACAGCGTGCGCTTCTTGCGTTTGGTCAAGTTAGTGCGCAGATAACCAAAGTTGCCCAGCGTCAGGGTGCGTAATGTTAACCCATGCAGGTTGTAAAACATCAACGACAGCACGCCGCCGGGGCGCAGTGTATCAAACAAGGCTTTTAACACCGCTTCAGGTTCCGCAACCCACTCAAGCACAGCGTGAAACAATACCAGATCCACCGGCTTATCCAAATGTTCACCGACCTGCTGCGCGCTAATTTGTTTGAATTGCATGTTGTGGCTCACACCCAGCGCATCCGCATTTTCCTGGGCACGGCGTAACATCTCTCCGGAAAGATCGCACAGCAGTATCTGGTGGCCCCGCCCAGCCAGCCCGCTGGACATCTGACCGATGCCGCCGCCCGCATCCAATACGTTCAGCGCGGAGGATGACAGGCTGGGAAGAATCGTTTCCAGCTCATCCCATAAGATGGCCTGACGCACCAGGCCTTTGGTTGTGCCGTAAATGTTTTGCGAAAATTTATCCGCGAGATCGTCAAAGTTACGATCCTGCATGGCGTGGGCTCCGGTATGCTGCGGTGAAACATATGCTATTTTGTCACAGGTACGGTAAGAATGAAGCTTTGATACCATTCTTGCGCTCTGGCTGCTGTTTTTTCGGACAACAAGAGGTTTTTTACATGGTTTTTATGCTGAAAAAGGCCGTCGGTAACCTGTTGCTGCCCTTGCCTTTTCTGCTTTTACTGATGGCGGCAGGCATTTTACTGCTTTGGTTCAGCCGCTGGCAGAAAAGCGGCAAAATACTCATCTCGGTGAGCTGGCTGATAATATTACTGATTAGCCTACAGCCTGTGGCAGACCGCCTGTTATTGCCGGTGGAGTCGCACTATTCGACATGGAATGGTAGCCAGAAAGTGGATTACATCGTGGTACTGGGTGGAGGCTATACCTACAATCCTGCCTGGGCACCCAGCTCAAACTTGTTGAATAACAGTTTGCCTCGCGTGACAGAGGGCGTGCGTCAGTGGCTGCGTAACCCGCAGGCAACGATGGTCTTTACCGGTGCTGCTGCAGGGCACAATCCCAAAAGTAATGCGTGGGTGGCCGCACAGGTCGCCGAAAGCCTTGGCGTACCTGACGCTCATATTCATATTCTGGATCAACCCAAGGATACTGAGCAGGAAGCGCGGGCGGTCAGCGCAGTGATCGGGCATCATTCCTTTTTGCTGGTCACATCAGCGAATCATATGCCGCGTGCCATGCGTTTCTTCCAGCAGGCAGGGCTTAACCCGATTGCCGCACCGGCGAACCAGTTGGCAATTACCTCCCCGCTCAACTGGTGGGAGCGGGCTTTTCCTTCTCCGCTGTGGATGGGCCACAGCGAACGCGCCATCTATGAAACGCTCGGCAGTGCATTGCAACGCATTAATCCCCCCGCCGAAACACCCGCTTCGTAAAAGCGTTGAAGGATGCGCACGACGCCGCGCGCATCCTTCAATCGGGTAATCAGAAGAGCGGAGAGCCGTAGTCACGCCCTGAAACTGACGGATGACCTCAGCCGCGCATGGCAGCGCGCACACGAATTAGGTCCTCTGGCGTATCGACCCCAACGCCCGGCACCGTTTTTGCTACCGCCACGTGAATCTTTTCGCCGTACCACAGCACCCGGAGCTGCTCGAGTAATTCAATCTGCTCAAGGGGACAAGGTGCCCAGTCGATGTAACGGCGAATAAAGCCTGCCCGGTAGGCGTAAATGCCAATGTGCCGGAGCAGCGTATCGCCGATGCGATCGCGTGATTCCGCATAGCGCTCGCGGTCCCAGGGAATGGTCGCACGAGAAAAATACAGCGCATAGCCTTTGGCATCCATAACGACTTTCACGGCGTTAGGATTAAAGGCTTCTTCTGCATCGGTAATGGGCACGGCCAGCGTCGCCATACCGGCCTCAGACTGCGCCAGATTATTCGCCACCTGGTGCACGATTTCGGCCGGGATCATAGGCTCATCGCCCTGAACATTGACGATAATTTGATCGTCTGCGAACTGATACTTCTCAATCACTTCGGCAAGGCGTTCTGTGCCTGAATGATGATCGGCGCGCGTCATGCAGACTTCGCCTCCCGACGCTTCCACTGCGCTGGCCACATCCGGGTGATCGGTCGCCACGATAACCCGGCTGGCACCGGATTCGCGCGCGCGTTCCATCACATGTACCACCATCGGCTTGCCATGAATATCGACCAAGGGTTTACCGGGTAGACGGGTTGAGGCATAACGAGCAGGAATGATGGCAATAAAACTCATGGATGGATCTCTTCAACCGACAACGTACGGGCTTCCTTTTCCAACAGGACCGGAATGCCATCGCGCACCGGAAAAGCCAGTGCATCGGGCTTGCAGATCAGTTCTTGCTGTTCGTTGTTGTAATACAGCTTGCCATTGCAAACCGGGCAGGCAACGATTTCGAGTAAACGGTGATCCATATATCCTCCATCACGGACCGATAGCGTAAGCGCTAAAGCATATCACAGCGTTGATAAGAGCGGGTAAACCACACCGGTTGTGGCATCACGAATTATCCAGCGACCATAACCGCGGCCAGTGTGCCCGCAATGCCGGAGGAGCCTGCTGTAACACGACCGTCTCTGCACCCTGCCAGCGCGCGAAACGGGTAATTGCCCGTTGTGCATCCTGGAGAAAGGAGGTGGTGACAGAGACGTCGTGCTCCAGCCAGATATTTTTGATCTCCAACTGACGTGACGCGCGAATCATTCGTGCATCCAGCCGGGCTTTAAGCTGACCACGATGCAGCAAAGGTAAAACGAAGTAACCGTACCTGCGCTTTTCGGCAGGCGTGTAGCATTCGATACGGTAGTCAAAATCAAACAGTTCTCGCGCCCGCTTTCGATCCCAGACTACGGGATCAAATGGGGATAACAGCGCGGTGTGCGTCGCTTTCAAAGGCGTCGTTAATCCGGGCAGCGCGCTCTGGTGCAGCCACATCGCGCCCATCCCCTTGACCTCGACCGGAATAATGTCTCCCGCGACCTGCGCCGATTGGATAAAGGCTTTGATCGGTGCCTGTTTCAGCCGGTAATAATCGGCCAGCCATTCACTGCGAAAAATCCCCAGGCTGCGCGCACTGTTCATCAACATCAATTGGATCGCTTCATCCTCGCCGATCGCGTGGATCGCATCCTGCCAGTCCGGCATCACCCGGGTGCGTAAATCGTAGACTCGCTGAAAATTTCGGCGCTCTGCTACCATCAATTCACCTGCGCTAAACAGATTTTCGAGATGCCGCTTGTGCGGTTTCCACGCCCACCATCCCGGTTTATGATTTTTTTCGGTGGCAAAATCGGCCGATCTGACGGGGCCGTTATCGCGGATGTAGGTCAGTAAATCGGCCATCTCCTGCTGATACTCGGCAGCCCATTGCGCACTGTATTTCCAGCCCAGGCGTTCGGGCGAGAGCATGCGATGTCGCAGTAATTTGTAATCGTTGCGCGGAATAAAGCAGGCTTCGTGGGCCCAGTACTCAAAAATGTCCCCCTGAGCCAGGGATGTATCCAGCCAGGATTGAGGGTAATCCCCTAAACGACTAAACAGCACCAGATAAGGGCTTCGGGCAACCACATTGATGGTGTCGATTTGTAGTAAGGCCATTCGGGTAATACAGTCTGGAATGTCCTGCTGACGCGCCCGGCGGGCTGCCGGACGGAGCAGACCCTGAGCTGCGAGGTGGATGTTACGTGCCTGCTGTCGCGAAAGTGAATGTATGCTCATTCTCTTCCTTATCAGATGGGGAGGTTAGTACTTTGCCCGGTGTGCAGACGTACGGCAAAGGTTTTCTATATCCTCTAACAGCAAGGTGGCTGCCTCGGCGTGCAGTTGTGCATCAACCGGCAGATACCACCACGAGGGTTGTGCGAATGCCCGGCACTTAACCGCATCTTTTTCGGTCATCAACAGCATCTGCTCAGGCTGCAGCAGACGTGAAAGTTCTTCTTCGCTGTAAGCATGGTGGTCGGCAAAAGCGATTTCCGCTACAGGCGTTAACCCCTGCTGCTTTAAGGTATTAAAGAAGCGTGGCGGATGACCAATTCCCGCCATAGCAACAACGTTATGAAAGGTGCTGAGCGGGCGTTGTTCGCCGCTCAGCAGATGCGTCGCCCTGCCCGGGCGCAGTTGCATCGCAATTTCACCTGCCTGCGGTTCGCCGCCGTTGACGATAACGGCATCCACCGTTTTGAGACGTGAAGCGCGTTCGCGCATTGGGCCAGCAGGTAACCACCAGCCGTTGCCGAAACGGCGCACGCCATCCACCACGACAATCTCCCGATCGCGCTGCAAGGCGTAATGCTGCAGACCATCGTCAGTCACAATCAGATCCAGTTCGTGATGCTTCAGGAGAAGGTCAATGGCCTCACGGCGGCGCGGCGCAACAGCCACGGGCGCAGCCGTGCGCTGGGCGATCAGAACGGGTTCGTCACCCGCCTGTTCAGTGGCGGTTGCGGCAGTGACCTGCAACGGATAATGGTCTGCTTTACCGCCATAGCCTCGTGAAATCACGCCAACACGCAGGCCGCGTTGTTGCAGGGCCTCTACCAGCCAAATCACCACCGGCGTTTTGCCGTTCCCGCCTGCGGTTAAATTCCCGACCACCACGACAGGCACGGGCGCACGCCAGCTTTTGCGCCAGCCGCGTTGAAAACTGAAGCGGATCAATGCCGTAATCGCCCCGTATAGCACACTAAGTGGCCATAGCAGTACCCATAAAGGCGATCGCCGGCTCCAGATGCGCTCAATCATTGGCCAAATTGCATTTTATGAAGTTGGGCATAGGCGCCTTTTTCCGCAAGGAGCACGGCATGCGTGCCGCGCTCGATAATTTTGCCCTCTTCCACGACCACAATTTCATCCGCTTTTTCGATAGTCGACAGGCGGTGTGCAATCACCAGGGAAGTACGGTTTTTCTGCAACTCATCCAGGGCTGACTGAATAGCACGCTCAGATTCCGTATCCAGCGCCGAAGTGGCCTCGTCAAGAATCAGGATAGGACAGTCGCGCAGTAACGCACGCGCAATGGCGATACGTTGACGCTGACCGCCAGACAACAGGACGCCGTTTTCGCCGATAACCGTATCCAGCCCTTTATCCATTTTATTGATAAAATCCATGGCATGAGCCATGGTCGCCGCTTTTTCAATCTCCTCACGGCTGTACTGCTCGCTGCGCGCATAGGCAATGTTATTGGCGACGGTATCATTAAACAGGTGCACATTTTGCGACACCAGCGCGACCTGATTACGCAATGACGATAAGGTGTACTCGCGCAAATCGTAGCCATCCAGCAAAATGTTGCCCTGCTGAATATCATAAAAACGGGTCAGCAGGCTTGCCATGGTCGATTTACCCGAGCCTGAACGCCCCACCAGGGCTACCGTTTTGCCTGCCGGCAGCGCCAGATTAATGTCTTTCAAGGCAGGCGTTTCACGGCCCGGATAGGTAAATGTCACATTACGGAACTCGACATCCCCTTTTGCGCGGGTAATTTCACGCTTACCGTTGTCAATTTCCTGCTCGCTGTCCAGAATGGAGAACAGCGTCTGGCAGGCCGCCATACCACGCTGGAACTGAGCATTCACGTTGGTCAGTGACTTCAGCGGGCGCATCAGCGCAATCATGGATGAGAACACCACAGTGATCGTACCGGCGGTCAAGGTATCCATCACGCTGGGGAAACTCGCCGCATAAAGCACAAACGCCAGCGCCAGCGAGGCAATCAGCTGAATAACCGGATCGGAGATCGAGGACGCTGACACCAGCTTCATACCCTGCTGGCGCATACGGTTGCTGACCTTGGCAAAACGCGCCGATTCGATTTCCTGTCCGCCAAAAATCAGCACTTCTTTATGCCCTTTCAGCATCTGCTCGGCACTGGTTGTCACCTGCCCCATGGTGTTTTGCATGGATTTGCTGATGTTGCGGAAACGCTTCGACACCATACGAATGGCAAAGGAAACAATGGGGGCGAGCACGATGAGAATCAGCGACAGCTGCCAGCTGTAATAGAACATCATGATAAACAGGCCGATGATGGACGCGCCTTCGCGCACGACCGTGACCAGTGCGCCTGATGAAGACGATGCAACCTGCTCCGAGTCATAGGTGATACGCGAGAGGAGCGTACCCGTAGACTGCTGATCGAAGAAGGCCACCGGCATGCCCATCATATGACTGAACAGACGCCGACGCATGTTCATGACCACATTCCCGGATACCCAGGAAATGCAGTAGCTGGAAATATAGCTACTTACGCCGCGAACCAGCATCAAGCCAATAACTGCCAACGGCATCCACAGCATCACGGACCTGTCCGCTTTACCAAAGCCGTCATCCAGCAAAGGCTTCAACAGGGAGAGCATTAACGTATCGCCTGCGGCATTAATAATCAGGGCCGTAGCCGCCACAATTAAGCCAGCTTTGTTGGGTGCGATCATCGGCCAGAGTCGACGGAATGTCTGCCACGTTGAGAGATCTTTATCTTGATGCATTATTTATTCACGTTGTTGGAAATAGCCGGCCATTCTACCTGGATTCGCGTTTGACGCCAAACCACTGATGATACCAACGGGGCATTAATTGTTCTCTGAGGGTAAAAACCTGCATTTTACCTTTACCAACTCTGATGCTTATCTGTCCAGATTGCCCTGTATCGAGCCAGTTATAGCCATATTCATGGTAATTACGTAATACAGGTTTAGCCGGCATTCGCCATGCATTGTAGCGCGCCAGAGAGGCAATCGCGGTGTGTCCGGCCACGCTACGAAGCAGTAATCGGGAGGATGACGTGCGGCTGCCATGATGGGGAACCTGCAAAATATCGGCTTTTAGCTGCTGCTTCTCCAGCCTGACCAACTGCTGCTCAGCCAGTTTTTCCAGATCGCCGGTCAGCAACAGCCGGACATTTCCGTCATCAACGCTCACCACGCAGGAGTCGTTATTTTCACCTTTATTGGGTGAACTGAGTGGCCAGAGCACGCTGAAATTTAGCTGCTTCCAACGCCATGTTGCTCCCCGAACGCAGGCCAAATGGTGCGTTCCCTCCAGGCTGCTGCGCACCTTTATCCCAGGCCAGCGTTGCAGAATGGCAGCGAGCCCGCCGGTATGATCGAGATGTCTGTGGCTTAGGATAACCTCCTGCAGTACCAGACCTTTATGTTGTAACCAGGGCGTAATCACGCGTGTTCCTGCATCACTGTGTTGCCAGCGTGGCCCCGTATCGTACAACACGGCCTCACGGCCCTGACTGATGACCACGCTCAAGCCATGCCCGACATCCAGCATATCAATGCGCCATTCCCTTTCCGGTTTATAGTGGCGGGAAAACACCATGGCCAGTGCGATAGCGCTGCAGCTCCACGGCAGGCTGAACAGTGCACCAGTGCGCCAGACCAGCAAGCCGCCCCACACCATGAGCATAAAAAAGGCTGCCCCCTGCAATGGCCACCAGCCCGGCGGCAACAGCGCCAGGCTGGTTAACAGAAAACGAAGAGAGCCATCTGCCGCCAGCCAAAACCAGGTGGAGAGTGCCGGCACCGGTAGCAGCATCGCAACCAGTATTAACGGCACCGTGACAAATGACACCACCGGGATGGCCAGCAGATTGGCTATCAGCGCCGTTATACTAATGCCGTTGAACAAGCCCGCCTGTAACGGCAGCATCAAAATCATCATGCCTGACTGCAGGTGGAGAAGCTGTATCGGTAACCAGCGGCGTGCGTGCCGAAAGCGCGCCGCCAGTGGGAACCAGTGGTACCAGGTCAACAGCATGCCCACCGCCAACACAGAAAGCCAGAAGCTGTCAGAGAGTACCGTAAGCGGATCGACGGCAAGCAGTAAACCCACACACAGCGTCCAGACTTGCCAGCTACTCAACTGCACGCCAACGAAACGTGTTACAGCCCAGAGTGTCAGTGCCAGTAATGCTCGCTGCGCAGGTGCATGCGCGCCGGAAAGCCAGGTATACAGCGCGGCAAAAAGCCAGCCCATAATGACAGGATACAGATAGCTGACAGCGCGGGCCGGAAACAGAATCTGGCTTCCTCGTGCCAGTAACCACCCTGTCCCTGCTGCCAAAGCAATGTGCATGCCTGAAATTGCCATAAGGTGCGCGGTACCGGTCTCCCTTAACAGCTGTCGGGTCGCCTCGCTGAGGTTGTCCCGGATGCCAAAGGCTAACGCTTCAAGCGTGGCTGAGGCAGGCAAGTGGCCGTTTTGCTGACGATGGTGAGTGATAAATCGCCAGCGCACGCTGCAGGAGGCGTGCGTGATGGTCTGGGAAACAATACGGCCCTGCACGGGTGCATGATTCGCCATGGCGAAGCGCTGCGCATCAAACGCCCCTTCGTTGAGCCTGGCATGCACCGCTCTCAGCCTGAGCATCATCTTTCCACGCTGACCGGGGCAATACTCACTGGCGTTATCCGGCAACGAAAGCCACGCAAAGCGCGGCGGAAAGAGAATGTGATCGTCCACTTTTAGCAATCTGACTCTGATGCGCGAATGCGCCTGATGGACGTCCTCAATTTGCACATCAAACTTCCCCGGGGCAGCAATCATCATTTCGGTGTCTTTTACCAGTGATTGTGCATTAAAAAGCCCCCAGGCCGTGAACAGGAGCGCCACGCCGGCGATGCGGATCCTGCGATGAGACAAGGCAAGCAGGCAGACACCACTCAACAGCAGCACCACTATGGTGAAAGGGGAAGGAAGCCCGGGTAACACCAGTAAGGGTAACGTCGTGATCGCGGCGATTCTTGCCAGTAAAATCCATGTCAACATAATGCATCCCGCTCCTGTCGTGCCACAAGTATGCCGCACGACTTCTCAGGATAAAGCGTATTCGTTGTTCACCAGGTGAAGGATCGCAGTAAAAATCGGCCGTTGCAGCGAAGAGACATTTTTCTGGAAGAGAGATCCATCGCAGGTGACAGGCAAAAAAAAACGACATCCGGAGATGTCGTTTAGGCGGTTCGGTATCGGCTTAGCCGTAAATGTTTGCACGGTCACGCAGTTCTTTGCCCGGCTTGAAGTGGGGAACGTATTTACCTTCCAGATCCACTTTGTCACCCGTTTTCGGGTTACGACCGGTGCGCGGAGCACGATAATGCAACGAAAAGCTGCCGAATCCCCGGATTTCAATGCGTTCGCCCTGTGCCAGCGTCGTGGCCATGTGCTCCAGCATTTCTTTGACTGCATCCTCAACGACTTTCGCCGGTATATGAGTATGCTGTCCCGCCAGCCTTTCAATCAGTTCTGACTTGGTCATGTAACCTCCGGTTAATCCCTACAGGAATGTATGACAGCTTTTACCGAAACCGGGCGAATAAATCCGCCCGGTGCAAGGTCGATTACTCGCCTTTAGCCGCTTTGAACGCTTCAGCCATAGCGCTAGAGAAGTTGCCTTCTTCCTGTTTGGTGTTAACAGTATTGATGGCTTCTTTCTCGTCAGCCTGGTCTTTCGCACGAACAGACAGGCTAACAACGCGGTTTTTACGGTCAACGCCGGTGAATTTAGCTTCAACGTCGTCGCCTACGTTCAGAACCAGCGTAGCGTCTTCGATGCGGTCCAGTGAAGCTTCAGAAGCGCGCAGGTAACCTTCAACGCCGTCTGCTAATTCAACTGTAGCACCTTTAGCATCAACTGCAGTCACTTTACCGGTGACGATGGCACCTTTCTTGTTCAAAGTGATGTAGTTGTTGAACGGATCTTCTGCCAGCTGTTTAACGCCCAGAGAGATACGCTCGCGCTCTGCATCAACCTGCAGTACAACGGCAGCGATTTCGTCACCTTTTTTGTACTCACGAACGGCTTCTTCGCCAGTCGCGTTCCAGGAGATGTCAGACAGGTGAACCAGACCGTCGATGCCGCCGTCCAGGCCGATGAAGATACCGAAGTCAGTGATTGACTTGATTTTACCTTCAACGCGATCGCCTTTATTGTGAGTCTCGGCGAACTGCTGCCATGGGTTAGATTTGCACTGCTTCAGACCCAGGGAGATACGACGACGCTCTTCATCGATGTCCAGAACCATTACTTCAACCACATCGCCTACGTTAACAACTTTAGACGGATGGATGTTTTTGTTGGTCCAGTCCATTTCTGAAACGTGTACCAGACCTTCAACGCCTTCTTCGATTTCTACGAAGCAGCCGTAATCAGTCAGGTTGGTCACACGACCAGTCAGCTTGGTGCCTTCTGGATAGCGCTTAGCGATAGCCACCCATGGATCTTCGCCCAGCTGCTTCAGACCCAGAGATACACGGGTACGCTCGCGGTCGAATTTCAGGACTTTAACGTTGATTTCATCGCCAACATTCACGATCTCGCTTGGATGCTTAACGCGCTTCCAGGCCATATCAGTAATGTGCAGCAGGCCGTCAACGCCGCCCAGATCAACGAACGCACCGTAGTCAGTCAGGTTCTTAACGATACCTTTGACTTCCATGCCTTCCTGCAGGTTTTCCAGCAGCTGATCGCGCTCTGCACTGTTCTCAGATTCGATAACCGCACGACGTGAAACCACGACGTTGTTGCGTTTCTGATCCAGCTTGATCACTTTGAATTCAAGCTCTTTGCCTTCCAGGTGCAGCGTGTCACGCACTGGACGCACATCTACCAGTGAACCTGGCAGAAACGCACGGATACCGTTCAGCTCAACTGTGAAGCCACCTTTGACTTTGCCGTTGATAATACCGGTAACAGTTTCAGCTTCTTCGTAAGCTTTTTCCAGCGTGATCCAAGCTTCATGACGCTTAGCTTTCTCACGGGACAGCAGAGTTTCACCGAAGCCGTCTTCCACTGCGTCCAGAGCAACGTCAACTTCGTCACCAACCTGGATTTCCAGTTCGCCGGCTGCGTTTTTGAACTGCTCTGCAGGAATTGCAGATTCAGATTTCAGGCCCGCATCAACCAGAACAACGTCTTTGTCGATAGAGACTACGACGCCACGAACGATGGAACCCGGGCGGGTTTCGATTTCTTTCAGAGATTCTTCAAATAGTTGAGCAAAAGATTCAGTCATATTGATAATCTTAGGATTCTTCAATTTAACGTCCATCTGACTTCATGTCGGATGGGGTTGTTTCACATGCCCTGCACCGGATCCCTGGCACAGGGTTAATACAATTCGTTTAAACCAAAATGTTAAATGCCCAGCGTTTTGCGGGCATAATCTAGCGCTTTATCAATAACTTGCTCGATAGACATCTGTGTTGAATCCAACACTAACGCATCTTCAGCAGGCACTAATGGCGCTATAGCGCGGTTACGATCGCGGTCGTCGCGCTCTTTTATCTCGGCTAAAAGGCGATCAAAGTTAACATTAAAGCCCTTGTCCTGCAACTGTAGCATACGTCGTTCTGCACGGACTTCCGGGCTGGCATCAAGGAAAATCTTCACAGGCGCGTCGGGGAAAACAACGGTTCCCATATCACGCCCATCGGCAATCAGGCCGGGAGCCTCGCGAAAGGCGCGCTGGCGGCGTAACAGGGCTTCACGCACGCGAGGAAATGCCGCAACGCGCGACGCGGTATTGCTCACTTCCTGGGTGCGAATTTCGCTGGTGACTTCTTCGCCTTCAAGGATGACCTGCATCTCACCGTTCTGTGAGATGAAGCGCACATCAAGGTGAGCGGCAATCGGCACCAGTCCTTCTTCAGATTCGATATCAACCTGGTGATGTAATGCAGCTAACGCCAGAACACGGTAAATCGCGCCAGAGTCCAGTAAATGCCACTGCAATGCTTCCGCCATCGCTTTGCACAGGGTGCCCTTTCCCGCACCACTTGGCCCATCAATAGTTATGACCGGGGCAGTTGCTGTCATTATTCCCTCCTGTTGCTGCGCGCATTTTGGCCAGTTGGCCATCACAAATGTCGGGCATTATACGCTGCCCTGCGACACGGCGTTACCCTTAAGAGAGAAGGTTAGGCGAAATTTCGTCTGAAAAAGGGCTTTTTGACGCGAGAAATGAGACAGGGAAAACGGCCCGGTGAAATACTCACCGGGCACAGGACTCAGGCGTTATGGCTAATTTTTGCCAGCTGCTCAAAATAGTCAGGGAAGGTTTTAGCAGTACAGCCCGGGTCAAGAATTGTTACGGGCGTATCTGATAACGCCACCAGCGAAAAACACATAGCCATACGATGGTCGTTATAGGTTCCGATGTCAGCATGCATCAGCTTAGCCGGCGGGGTAACACGGATAAAGTCGTGCCCTTCTTCGACTTCAGCCCCGACTTTACGGAGTTCTGTTGCCATCGCCGTCAGGCGGTCGGTTTCTTTAACCCGCCAGTTGTAGATATTGCGCAGTTGGGTCGTGCCTTCAGCAAACAGCGCGGCAGTGGCAATTGTCATCGCGGCATCGGGAATATGGTTCATATCCATATCAATAGCCTGCAGCTTGCCCGCCGTACAGGCAATGAAATCGTCACCCCACTCGATGGTGGCACCCATTTTTTCCAGCACGTCGGCAAAACGAATATCGCCTTGTACGCTATGACGACCGATACCGGTCACGCGCACAGTGCCGCCTTTAATCGCGGCCGCCGCCAGGAAATAGGACGCAGAAGACGCATCGCCCTCCACCAG
The DNA here is from genome assembly GCF_024814475.1 of Pantoea sp. B623. NCBI lineage: Bacteria > Pseudomonadati > Pseudomonadota > Gammaproteobacteria > Enterobacterales > Erwiniaceae > Pantoea > Pantoea sp. B623. Next base: position 921,493 of record NZ_JANUXM010000004.1, read on the forward strand.
ATACTCCCCCGGTGACTGATACTGCTGTTTTCCCTGGATCAGGAAATGCTGGTAGTGCTGATTTTCAACCTCCACGCCAAAACAGCGCATCAGGTGCAGGGTAATGTCGATGTAGGGTTTCGAGACCAGATCGCCTTTAATCGTGATTCGCGTGTCTTCTTGAGCTAACGGCGCCGTCATCAGCAACGCGGTCAAAAACTGACTGGATACGCTACCGTCAACGGTGACCTCTCCGCCCGTAAAGCCGCCAAGCAGACGAACAGGTGGATAATCCGTATTCTCAAGGTAATCGATTTGGGCGCCGCCCTGACGTAGCGCGTCAACCAGATGCCCTATCGGCCGCTCTTTCATCCGCGGTTCGCCCGTCAGCACCACATCCTGCTCGCCAAGGCACAGCGCCGCAGCCAGCGGACGCATAGCCGTACCAGCATTGCCCAGGAAGAGTTCAACGGGTTGTGACGCCTGAAGCGGTCCGCCCTTTCCGGTAACGTCGCAAACGGTACGATCGCTGGAAAGCGTGAAATCGACGCCCAGAGCCTTAAGCGCATTAAGCATGTGCTTAACATCATCACTGTCCAGCAGATTAGTGAGTCGGGTTTTGCCGTTCGCCAATGCGGCCAGCAGCAGCGCGCGGTTTGAAACACTCTTGGAGCCGGGCAAATTAACCGTGCCATTTACGCGAGCAATGGGCTGAAGGGTCAGGGAATCTTGCATGTGAAACTCTATCCTCAAAAAAACGACAACTCCGCCGTATGGCGGAGTCAGGTGTCAGCAATCCCACTGACTGGGGAATAATCAGCCGTGGCGGCGTTCGAAATCGATCATGAAGTCTGTGAGGGCTTTAACACCTTCCAGCGGCATCGCATTGTAGATGGATGCACGCATGCCGCCAACAACGCGATGGCCTTTCAAGGCATGCAAACCTGCTTTAAATGACTCTTCCAGGAACAGGCTGTCGAGTGACGCATCCGCAAGTTGGAAAGGAATATTCATTCGCGAACGGTTCAGCAGAGCGACATCGTTACGGTAGAAATCACTCTTATCAATGAGGTCGTAAAGCAAGCCCGCTTTTGCCTGATTAATTTTTTCAATTTCACCGACGCCGCCTTTCTGCTTCAGCCACTTGAATACCAGACCGCTCAGGTACCAGGCGAACGTTGGCGGCGTGTTGAACATGGAGTCGTTTTCCGCCAGAACACTGTAATCCAGAATGGAAGGCACACTTTGATGCGCTTTACCTAACAGATCGTCCCGGACGATGACCAGCGTAATGCCCGCCGGACCAATATTTTTCTGCGCGCCGGCATAAATCACGCCATAGCGGCTGACATCAATAGAGCGGGATAAAATCGTGGAAGAGAGATCGGCAACGACGACCTTGTCGCCAAAATCAGGTTCTTCATCAATGGCAACGCCGTCAATGGTTTCATTCGGGCAGAAGTGCAAATAGGCTGCCGCATCGCTGACGTCCCACTCACGCATAGGCAGAATGGCGCGTTTTCCCTCAAGGGTCGTTTTGACATCCAGCGTGCGGGGAGAACAATATTTTGCCGCTTCTTTAATGGCGCTGTGCGCCCAGTAGCCGCCGTCGGCATAATCCGCACTGGTGGCGCTGCCCAGCAGGTTACCCGGTACCGCAGCAAACTGCGCACGTGCGCCGCCGTGGCAGAATAAAACTTTGTAATTAGAGGGGATTTTTAGCAGATCACGGAAGTCCGCTTCCGCTTCCTCGGCCACCTGAATAAACTCCTTACTGCGGTGACTGATCTCCATTACTGAAGTCCCCAGACCATGCCAGTTTGTCAATTCTTGTTCTGCACGGCGGAGCACTTCGCTCGGCAGCATCGCTGGCCCAGAGCTAAAATTATAAATTTGCGTCATTTCCCTCACCACTGTCATATCGAACGGTTATGAATAACGATTCGGTTTTATCACTGCATTCTGGTGGCTGCAATCATAAATCTAACACCGGTCACATTTTTTCAGCACGGCGCACCGGAGGTTATGTTACCAATGCAAGCCAACACAAAATATTGTGAGGGACGTTCCTTTCACTCGCTGCCGGTATTGGCAGACAAACCCTGACATGAGAAAACGTCCAGTAAAATTGCAGCGACTTGATAGCGAACAGGCGGTAAAAAACGTATCATTGCGCGCTTTAGGCACCCTATTCACAGAGAGAGCGGCACCATGACGCAAACTTTTATCCCGGGCAAAGATGCCGCCCTGGAAGACTCCATTACGCGTTTCCAGACCAAACTGCAGGATCTGGGCTTTAATATAGAAGAAGCTTCCTGGCTTAATCCCGTTCCACACGTCTGGTCTGTGCATATTCGCGACCGCGACTGTCCACTCTGCTTTACCAATGGCAAAGGTGCCAGCAAGAAAGCCGCCCTGGCTTCCGCATTGGGTGAATATTTTGAGCGCCTGTCCACGAACTATTTTTTTGCCGATTTCTGGCTGGGTAACCGCATCGCTCAAGGCGATTTTGTTCATTACCCCAATGAAAAATGGTTTGCGCTTCCGGAAGATGACAGCCTGCCAGAGGGGATCCTGGACTCACGCCTGCGTGCCTTTTACGATCCTGAAAATGCGGTGGCCGCATCAGACCTGATCGATCTCCAGTCGGGTAACAGCGAGCGCGGTATTTGCGCCCTGCCTTTTACCCGCCAGTCCGATCAGCAAACCGTCTATATCCCGATGAACATCATTGGCAACCTTTACGTATCGAACGGCATGTCGGCCGGCAATACGGCCAATGAAGCGCGGGTGCAGGGATTATCCGAGGTCTTTGAGCGCTACATTAAGAACCGTATCATTGCCGAATCGATCAGCCTCCCAGCCATCCCTGAGTCAGTGATGGCGCGCTACCCTTCCGTGGTCGAGGCCATTGCGCGCCTGGAAGCTGAAGGCTTCCCAATCTTTGCGTATGACGCGTCGCTGGGCGGTAAATATCCGGTTATCTGTGTGGTCCTGTTTAACCCTGCCAATGGCACCTGTTTCGCGTCCTTCGGTGCGCATCCGGACTTTGGCGTTGCGCTGGAGCGCACCGTTACTGAACTGCTCCAGGGCCGCAGCCTCAAGGATTTGGACGTCTTTACCCCACCCACCTTTGATGATGAAGAAGTGGCAGAGCACGCCAATCTGGAAACCCACTTTATTGATTCAAGCGGCCTGATTTCCTGGGATATGTTTAAAGAAACGGCCGATTATCCGTTTGTTGACTGGACGTTTGCTGGCACTACCGAGCAAGAGTTCAGCACGCTGATGGCCATTTTTGCTGCCGAAGATCAGGAAGTTTATATCGCGGACTACGAGCACTTAGGCGTTTATGCCTGCCGCATTATTGTGCCGGGCATGTCCGATATCTATCCGGCCGAAGACCTGCTGCTGGCAAATAACAGCATGGGCGCAGGCATTCGTGACACGCTGCTTGCCCTGCCCGGCAGCAACTGGAATCCAGAAGAGTACCTTGATCTCATTTCGCAGTTGGATGAAGAAGGTTTTGATGACTTCACCCGCGTCCGTGAGTTACTTGGCCTGGCAACGGGTAAAGATAATGGCTGGTATACCTTACGCATCGGGGAGCTTAAAGCCATGCTTGCGCTGGCCGGCGGCGATCTGGATCAGGCATTGATCTGGACAGAATGGACCATGGAATTCAACGGCTCCGTGTTCAGCCCAGCGCGGGCAAATTATTATCGTTGCCTGCAAACTCTGCTACTTCTGGCCATGGAAGACGAGCGTAATCCACTGGAATATCACGCCGCCTTTGTCCGTATGTATGGCGCAGAGGCGGTAGAAGCGGCATCCGCAGCCATCAGTGGTGAAGCAGCCTTCAACGGTCTTCAGTCGGTAGACAGCGACCTGACCGCTTTCCCTGCTCATCAGGCGCTACTGGCGGCTTATGAAAAATTGCAGCGTGCCAAACGCCGCTACTGGGAAAATGCCTAAGCTGGCGTTGAACATTCACGCGGGTTAGCCTGACAATCATGCCTGAGGCACTGAACCTGTTCAGTGCCTTTTTATTGATCCTTATGTATTCCTGCCATTAATAGATTAATGTCATTATTTTTCTGCTAAATAGCGACACCAACAACCTATCTTATTAACAAATCTTCAATATTTCAGCCTTGATTACGCCCTCTCGTTAAACAAAACCTGTATTATTTAAAATAAATTTATTCATTATTTTTCATGACGTTAGTTCCAAAAACCACCTTTCTTGTTAAACCTTTACCGTTGTTGCTCTGCTGGACATGATCTATATCAACTTTAATCACAGGTGCATTTGTTATTATTTTTTTCAGACAACTTTTGGAGTGAGTTAGTGTGAAAGCTGACAATCCTTTTAATCTGTTATTACCCGCCGCGATGGCAAAAGTGGCTGAAGACGCTGGCGTCTACAAAGCCACCAAGCATCCGCTGACGACAACCTTTCTCGCGTTTACCGCAGGCATGTTTATCTCCATCGCTTTCGTGTTTTACATCACAGCCACCACCGGCAGCGGTGAAATGGCTTACGGCATGGCTAAGCTCGTCGGGGGGATATGTTTCTCACTCGGGTTGATACTCGTTGTGGTATGTGGTGCCGACCTGTTTACCTCCACCGTGCTGATCGTCGTTGCGAAAGCGAGTGGCCGCATCACCTGGGGGCAACTGGCACGTAACTGGATCAACGTTTATGTTGGTAATCTGGTCGGTGCGCTGTTTTTTGTCGCGCTGATGTGGTTTTCCGGTGAGCATACGGTGGCCAACGGCGCATGGGGTTTAAACGTGTTGCAGACTGCCGACCATAAAATGCATCACACGTTTGTTGAAGCGGTCTCTCTGGGTATTCTGGCTAATTTGATGGTCTGTCTGGCGGTCTGGATGAGCTATTCAGGACGGACCTTAATGGATAAAAGCCTGATTATGATTTTGCCGGTGGCGATGTTTGTTGCCTGTGGTTTTGAACACAGTATCGCAAATATGTTTTTAATTCCTTTCGCCATCGTCATTCGCGATTTTTCTGGCCCGGAATTTTGGCATGCTGCGGGCGCGACGGCAGCACAGTTTCCGGCCCTTTCTGTGAAAAACTTTATTTTCGACAATCTGATTCCAGTCACGCTCGGCAACATTATCGGCGGTGGAGTGCTGGTCGGATTGACCTACTGGGTAATTTACTTACGCGGTGGACACGAAGCGCACTAATCCAGCCTCGAGGGTTCATCCCAACCGGATCGACCCAAGAGCAAAAGTCTCCTTAAATAAGGCAGGTATAATATGACCGAACTTAACGCAAAACTGGCCTCAGCCTGGCAGGGTTTTACTGAAGGCGAATGGCAGAACAGCGTCAACGTACGCGACTTCATCCAGAAAAACTATACGCCGTATGAAGGCGATGAATCTTTCCTCGCTGGCGCCACCGAAGCCACCACTAAACTGTGGGAAAGCGTGCTGGAAGGCATTAAAGTTGAAAACCGTACCCACGCACCCGTCGATTTTGATACCGATCTTGCTTCTACCATCACCTCGCACGATGCCGGCTATATCAATAAATCACTGGAAAAAGTTGTTGGCCTGCAAACGGAAGCGCCGCTGAAACGCGCCATTATTCCTTTTGGCGGCATTAAGATGGTCGAGGGTTCATGTAAAGTTTACGGGCGCGAACTCGATGCTTCACTGAAAAAAATCTTCACCGACTATCGTAAAACGCACAATCAGGGCGTGTTTGATGTTTATACCCCTGACATTTTACGCTGCCGTAAATCAGGTATATTAACCGGCCTGCCTGATGCCTATGGTCGTGGACGCATCATTGGTGACTACCGTCGTATCGCCTTATACGGCATTGACTACCTGATGGCCGATAAGTTTGCTCAGTTTGCGTCTCTGCAAAGCGATCTGGAAAATGGCGTCAACCTGGAAGCCACCATTCGTCTACGCGAAGAAATTGCTGACCAGCATCGGGCGCTTGGACAAATCAAAGAGATGGCAGCCAAATATGGTCACGATATCTCAGGTCCGGCGACCAATGCAGTCGAAGCCGTTCAGTGGACCTATTACGGCTATCTTGCCGCAGTAAAATCACAGAACGGTGCAGCCATGTCCTTTGGCCGTGTTTCAACCTTCCTGGACGTGTTCATTGAGCGCGATCTCAACGCCGGTAAGCTGAACGAAGCGCAGGCGCAGGAACTGATTGACCACCTGGTGATGAAACTGCGCATGGTCCGCTTCCTGCGCACGCCTGAGTACGATGAACTGTTCTCTGGCGACCCCATCTGGGCAACGGAATCGCTGGCCGGTATGGGCGTTGATGGACGTACGCTGGTGAGTAAAACCACCTTCCGTTTCCTCAATACACTGTACACCATGGGCCCTTCACCTGAGCCTAATATGACCATTCTGTGGTCTGAGAAGCTGCCGGTTAACTTTAAAAAGTATGCGGCGAAAGTGTCTATTGATACGTCATCACTGCAGTATGAAAACGACGACCTGATGCGTCCCGATTTCGACAACGATGACTATGCAATTGCCTGCTGCGTCAGCCCAATGATCGTCGGTAAGCAAATGCAGTTCTTCGGTGCCCGCGCCAACCTGGCGAAAACCCTGCTCTACGCAATCAATGGCGGCGTGGACGAAAAACTGAAAATGCAGGTCGGACCAAAAGAAGCCAAGATTACCGATGAGGTGCTTGATTTTGACGTGGTAATGGCGCGTCTGGATCACTTTATGGACTGGCTGGCGAAACAGTACGTCACTGCACTGAACATCATCCACTTCATGCACGATAAATACAGCTATGAAGCCGCGCTGATGGCACTGCACGATCGTGACGTTTACCGCACCATGGCATGCGGTATTGCCGGACTCTCTGTCGCGGCCGACTCGCTGTCTGCCATCAAATACGCGAAGGTGAAACCGGTGCGTGATGAAGATGGCCTGGCCATCGATTTCGACATCGAAGGAGAGTATCCGCAGTTCGGGAATAACGATCCCCGCGTTGACGATCTGGCCTGCGACCTTGTTGAACGCTTTATGAAAAAGATTCAGCAACTCGAAACCTATCGCAACGCTGTACCGACCCAGTCTGTGCTGACCATTACCTCTAACGTGGTTTACGGCAAGAAAACCGGTAATACGCCAGACGGTCGCCGTGCAGGCGCGCCTTTTGGTCCGGGCGCTAACCCGATGCACGGTCGCGATCAGAAAGGTGCCGTGGCCTCGCTGACCTCGGTGGCGAAACTGCCCTTTGCTTACGCAAAAGACGGTATCTCCTACACTTTCTCTATCGTTCCTAATGCGTTAGGCAAAGATGACAACGTGCGTAAAACCAATCTGGCAGGCTTGATGGACGGTTACTTCCATCATGAGACCAGTATTGAAGGCGGTCAGCATCTTAATGTGAACGTAATGAACCGGGAGATGTTAATGGACGCGATGGATAATCCTGAAAAATATCCTCAGTTAACCATTCGCGTCTCCGGCTACGCCGTTCGCTTTAATTCGCTGACAAAAGAGCAGCAGCAGGACGTGATCACCCGTACCTTTACACAATCGCTGTAAGCGCTGTCGCCATCAGCCCTTTCTGAGGCTCCTTCATGGAGCCTCATATTCAAAGTCTGCTTTGGTCGTTGTCTGAGATACGGATAACCACCAAAATTGATTTCCTGTTCAGAGCACACCAGAGAGTGTGCCACCTGCTCCGCAGGCTTACCTGGAGAAACATCGCAATGTCAGCCATAGGTCGCATCCACTCATTCGAATCGTGCGGAACCGTAGACGGTCCCGGCATCCGGTTTATTACCTTTTTCCAGGGTTGCCTGATGCGTTGCCTTTACTGCCACAACCGCGATACCTGGGACACGCACGCCGGTAAAGAAATCACCGTTGAGGCGCTGATGGCGGACGTTCTGTCCTACCGTCACTTTATGAATGCCTCTGGCGGTGGCGTCACCGCATCGGGTGGCGAAGCCATTCTTCAGGCTGAGTTTGTGCGTGACTGGTTTCGTGCCTGCAAGGCAGAAGGCATACATACCTGTCTGGATACCAATGGTTTTGTTCGCCGCTACGATCCGGTCATTGATGAGTTACTGGACGCAACAGATTTAGTGATGCTGGACCTTAAACAGATGAATGACGAGGTTCACCAGATTCTGGTTGGCGTATCTAACCATCGCACGCTTGATTTCGCTCGCTACCTACAGAAAAAAGGCAAACGGACATGGATCCGTTTTGTCGTCGTGCCTGGCTACTCAGATGACGACGATACCGTTCATCGCCTGGGAGCGTTTACCCAGGATATGGCGAACGTTGAAAAGATCGAGCTTCTGCCTTATCACGAACTGGGTAAACATAAGTGGATCGCGATGGGCGAAGAGTACAAGCTTGATGGCGTGAAACCGCCCACTAAAGAGACGATGGAGCGGGTAAAAAACATTCTTCTCCGCTACGGACATGAAGTCATGTATTGAAAACGGGGCGGAGATCACTACCGCCCCGCAGGAACCTTTCAGGAAGGCGCACTGACCACCATGCAACAACGAGGCACAGTGCTGCCCTCTGCAGAAGGCATTCAGGCATGAGCCACGGGCGTGGCATGATGATCGGCTTTACGCAACAGCATCACCAGGTAAACCAGCGCCACTGCCGCAATCATAACGAACAGTAAGCGGTCTGAGTAACTCTGCATCAGCATTGCTGTCATGCTCGGCCCCGCCAGACTGCCCAGCGTATAGCTCAGTAACAGCGCCTGATTCATGGCCACCAGTTCGTGATGCGCCACGGTTTCGCAGGCCCACGACATCGCCACAGGGTAAAGCGTAAAACCCGCCAGCCCCAGAACAAACAAGGCAGGTGCCATCGCGGCATTGGTTAGCATCGCAATCGCGCCCAGGATTACCACAAATACCTGCACACGCAACACCATCATGCGGCCAAAGCGATCGGCAAGGCGCCCAATCGGCCACTGCCCGACAATACCTGAACTAACGAGTAACGCCATCCAGTAACCTACGTTTGCATCGCTCATGCCCTGATGGGAAAGATAGAGCGGCATCAAGCCATATAACGAACCTAAAACAATCCCGGAGATGATGCAGCCGTTGATGCCCAGGCGCGAACTGCGGCGGCGTAGCATGGGTAAGATACGGCCACCCGGCAAGGCTTCAGCCGGATCACGGCTGGCAGCAACCTGTGTGAAGATCAGCGGTAAAATGGCACAAATCACCGTCGCGGTTACCCAGGGGATCACACTTAACAGCTCTGTGGAAAGTTTGCTCACCAGTAGCTGCCCGGCAACCGTTCCCAGATAATAGACAATCATATAGGCAGCCAGGAGCTGCCCACGGTTACGCACCGTGCCGCTGCACAATAAAGCGCTTTCAACCACGACCCAGACTAAGGCGCAGCCGACACCCGCGCTAAAACGCAACAGCGTCCATGACCAGAAGCCTGCCAGCACCATCATACACAGGGTTGCCACCGCAAACAGGCCGGTTGCCAGATAATAACTACGGTTAAATCCATACTGTTTAATCAGCCAGCCCGCCAGCAACGTGCCAAGCAGATTGCCGGTGTAATACGACGAACTCACCACGCCCACCTGCCAGGTAGCCAGAGCATCATGCGTCAGCCAGAGAGGCACTAACGTATTCAGCACAGCAATTGAAACTGTCATTAACAGCAGGCCGCAAAGCAGCAGTATCACAGGACGTGACCAGGTCGACATAGGGAATTAAAACCAAAAGAAATGAAGGAAATTGCGCGCAGTTTGCCACTGCGTTATTTAAAGTCAACGGGGCCAAACGCACCGCAGCACATTTTGCTGCCCGACAATTTAATTTATTTATCTTCAGTAAGTTAGCGGCATATTTTACGTCAGGGAAAATAAAGCTATCTTACTGATAATGTAGATTTTTACGCTTTCGGCATCGGGATATATCGATGACGTTTATTTGTGATAAATTCTGATACCGTCCTTTGGCATCGATCCGTCTTTCGGACCAAAAAAAAACCCAGCAGCCGCTGGGTTTTTCAGAGAATAACGGGCGATTAACCAATAAATTCCAGGCCCTTCATATAAGGACGTAATACTTCAGGCACGGCGATGCGGCCATCCTGCTGCTGGTAGTTTTCCAGCACCGCCACCAGCGTGCGTCCCACGGCCAGACCGGAACCATTTAATGTATGGACCAGACGCGGCTTTTTATCCTGCTTACCGCGGGTCCTTGCCTGCATACGGCGAGCCTGGAAATCACCCATGTTTGAACAAGAGGAGATTTCACGGTACGTATTCTGCGCCGGTAACCACACTTCTAAATCGTAGGTTTTGGTCGCACCAAAGCCCATATCGCCGGTGCACAACAGCACTTTACGATAAGGCAGATTCAGCAGCTGTAAGACTTTTTCGGCGTGGCCGACCAGCTCTTCCAGGGCATCCATTGAGGTTTCAGGCGCCACTATCTGTACCATCTCGACTTTATCGAACTGGTGCATACGGATAAGCCCGCGCGTGTCACGGCCATAGGAACCCGCTTCAGAGCGGAAGCATGGCGTGTGAGCCGTCAGCTTAAGCGGCAGGTTTTCTTCCTGGACGATTTCATCGCGTACCAGATTGGTCAGCGGCACTTCGGCAGTAGGAATCAACGCATAGTGGCTGCTTTCTGACTCTTCTTCCAGCGGCCGGGTGTGAAACAGATCTTCACCAAACTTTGGCAACTGTCCTGTTCCGTACAGGGTCGCATGGTTGACCAGATAAGGCACATAGGTTTCCAGATAGCCATGCTGCTCGGTATGCAAGTCAATCATAAACTGGCTGAGCGCCCGGTGCAGGCGGGCAATCTGGCCCTGCATCACGACAAAGCGTGAACCGGTGAGTTTGACCGCCGCAGCAAAATCCAGGCCTTTCGCGGCTTCGCCCAGCTCAACATGATCTTTCACCTGAAAATCAAACTGACGCGGCTCACCCCAGCGGCTGATTTCCAGGTTCTCGGTATCGTCTTTACCCAGCGGTACAACATCTGCAGGCAGATTCGGCAGCGCCAGGCTGAAGTCACGAATCTGATTTTGCAGTTCATCCAGTTCTGCTTTGGCAGCATCCAGGCGTTCGCCCAGGCTGTTCACTTCCTGACGCAGTGGCTCGATGTCTTCCCCACGTGCTTTGGCCTGACCGATGGATTTGGATCGGGAGTTACGCTCGGCCTGCAGATTTTCAGTTTCTACCTGCAAGACTTTGCGACGCTCTTCGAGCGAACGCAGCATTTCCACATCCAGTTTGAATCCTCGGCGTGCCAGTTTTTCTGCGACTGCGTCTGGCTCATTACGCAGCAGATTGGGATCGAGCATGCTTATCCTGTGTATTTATGAGTTGAAAGAAGGGACGCATTCCAGCTGGAATGCGTTGAAAACATTGACCACATTACCGCAACGTCTGTTTTAGCGGTAGCGTTTTGTCTGGCTATTTTGATCGAGTTCAGTAAGCCAGGCCAGCTTTTCGCCAATTTTGCCTTCAAGACCGCGTTGGGTGGGATGATAGTAACGTGTTTGTGCCATTTCCGGAGGGAAATAGACCTCACCAGCCGCATAGGCGTTGGCTTCATCATGGGCATAGCGATAGCTTTCACCCAGGCCCATTTCTTTCATCAGCTTAGTGGGGGCATTGCGCAGATGATCGGGAACATCAAAATCAGGGTGGTCGCGCGCATCGCGCATCGCCGCTTTAAAGGCGGTATAAACGGCATTACTTTTTGGCGCACAGGCGAGATACACGATGGCCTGAGCAATCGCCCGCTCCCCTTCTGCCGGACCCACGCGGGTGAAACAGTCCCACGCCGATATCGCCACCTGCATGCCGCGCGGATCGGCATTGCCCACGTCTTCAGAGGCAATGGCCAACAGACGACGCGCGACATACAGCGGATCGCCACCTGCGGTAATAATACGGGCGTACCAGTAGAGGGCAGCATCGGGTGCTGAACCGCGAACAGACTTATGTAACGCAGAAATAAGGTCGTAAAAGCGGTCACCCTTGTTATCAAACCGTGCAGATCGCTCCCCGGCAACTTCAGTCAGCAGTTGTGGCGTCAGTTCTCTTTTGCCTTGCGCGTTGGTTTCGGCCATATCGGCCATCATTTCCAGCGTGTTAAGCGCACGGCGCGCATCGCCGCTCACCAGCTCAGCGATCATGCGGCGCGTATTATTCGGTAACAGGATATCGCTGTTGCCATAGCCGCGATCGGCATCTTGCATGGCCTGGTCAAGCACCTGCTCAATGTCTTCTGTGGTCAGGGATTTCAGTAGATAAACGCGGGCGCGTGACAGCAGTGCGGAATTAAGCTCGAAACTGGGATTTTCAGTGGTGGCGCCAATGAAGGTAATGGTGCCGTCTTCAATATGGGGCAAGAAGGCATCCTGCTGACTTTTATTGAAACGGTGCACCTCATCCACGAAAAGGATGGTGCGCCGGCCGGCCTGCTTGCTCAAGCGCGCACGCTCTATCGCTTCACGAATTTCTTTGACGCCGGAGGTGACGGCAGAGATGCGTTCAACGTCCGCGTTACCGTAGTGCGCGATAATCTCGGCCAGCGTGGTTTTGCCTGTTCCCGGCGGCCCCCAGAGAATCATGGAATGCAAATGGCCAGCCTCAATGGCGCGCGGCAGCGGTTTCCCCGCAGCCAGCAGGTGCTGCTGACCAATATAGTGCTTCAGGGTTTCTGGCCGCATACGCGCGGCCAGAGGTTTAAAATCTTCGCTGGAGAAATCCAGAGACAGGTTGCCCACTACCACCTCACTGACGTTGATCATCCACCGTGACGCCTTTCGGCGGGGTGAAAGTGAATTTATCCGGGCTGATAGGGCCGTTTTTCTGGCTCTTCAGCTGGTAGTTACTGCGCTGTCCATCCTGCTCTACGGCGCTGAACTGATTAATAGTGCCATCTGGCGTTACGTCGATAGTGAACTGCTTGAGGTTGCCGTCGCTTTTCTTCGGGGTCAGTTCAAATTTATCGCCCTGCTGCTTAACGTTGTATTGCTGCCAGTCGCTGGACTGATTGCGGGCAATTAACATAAACGGCGTATTGCTGGTAGCATTCTTTAACAGACTTACCGTAGCCTGCTCTACAAACGGGTTGTAGAACCATAACGATTTTCCGTCAGAGACAATGACGCTCTCGTCAGGCGCGGTCATGTGCCAGTTAAACAGGCTTGGGCGCTTGACCCACAGTTCACCTTCTCCATCCTGCACGTTAGCACCGCTGCCATCGGTCACCTTTTGCGTAAAGCTGGCGTGGAAGCTGTTTACTTTATTCAAACGCTGTTGCAGGTCACTTGATGCATCAGCGAAAGCGCTGGCTGAACCCAAAGCGGCCAACAGGCCTAAGGCAATTACGCGTAATTTCATCTGCTTAAATCCTTATTAAATCGTTTCCCGTTGATAACGCTACTAAGCCTGGTCGCTGTCCTGCGTTTAATACAGGAGAAAAAACCGAAAGCCTAATCAACTATGGGGGTAAACGGCTAAAAAACAATGAGCCAGCAAGAACTGGCTCATTGATTTATGTTTCAAAGCTTATCGTTCAGGCTCTACATATCGTGGGGAGGCGGTGACAGCACTTCGCGGTTACCGTTATGTCCCGGTGCCGAAACGATGCCCTGGGCTTCCATCTGCTCAATGATGCGCGCGGCGCGGTTATAGCCAATACGGAACTGACGCTGAACGCCTGAAATCGAGGCGCGGCGCTTGTCCACCACGAAACCCACCGCCTGATCGAACAACGGATCCAGTTCTTCATCGCTGTCGATGCCGCCCGCACCTTCGCTCTCTTCGCCCGCTGTAATGCTTTCAATGTATTGCGGACGTCCACGCGCTTTCCAGTCCTGGACCACCGCATGCACTTCCTGATCGCGTACAAAAGCACCGTGAACACGAACCGGCATGGAGGAGTTTGGCGGCATATAGAGCATGTCACCCATGCCCAGCAACGACTCCGCGCCGCCCTGGTCGAGGATGGTGCGCGAGTCAATTTTGCTCGACACGGTAAAGGCGATACGGGTTGGAATGTTGGCCTTGATCAGGCCGGTAATCACATCCACCGAGGGACGCTGGGTGGCCAGCACCAGGTGGATACCGGCCGCACGTGCTTTCTGCGCCAGGCGGGCAATCAGCTCTTCCACTTTTTTACCCACGGCCATCATCAGGTCGGCGAACTCATCCACCATCACCACAATGTAAGGCAGTTTTTCCAGCACCGGCGGCGTCATGTCCATACTGTCGCCCGGTTTCCAGAACGGATCGGGGATTGGACGGCCCATCGCCTCAGCCTGCTCAACTTTCTCGTTGTAGCCCGCAAGATTACGCACGCCAAGTGCCGACATCAGTTTATAGCGGCGCTCCATCTCACCAACGCTCCAGCGCAGCGCATTCGCCGCATCTTTCATATCGGTGACGACTTCGGTGAGTAGATGCGGAATGCCTTCATAGACCGACAGCTCAAGCATTTTCGGGTCGATCATAATAAAGCGCACTTCTTCCGGCGTGGCTTTATACAACATGCTGAGAATCATGGCGTTCACACCGACTGACTTACCCGAACCGGTGGTACCCGCTACCAGTAAGTGTGGCATCTTCGCCAAATCGGCCACTACCGGCTGACCAGCAATGTCTTTACCCAGTACCACGGCCAGAGGTGAAGGATTGTCACGGAATTTTGGACAATCCAGCACTTCACGTAAGTAAACGGTCTGACGGTGCTTATTCGGTAATTCCAGTCCGACATAGGGCTTACCCGGAATCACTTCAACAACGCGCACCGCCGTGGTGGACAGTGAACGGGCCAGATCGCGCGACAGGTTAGAAATACGCGCGGCTTTCACGCCCGGTGCCAGATCCAGTTCAAAGCGGGTAATGACCGGGCCGGGAGAGATGCCGACGACCTCAGCCTTAACACGATAATCGCCCAGGCGCGATTCAACCAGGCGCGCCGTCTGCTCAAGGGCAAACATGTCAACCGGCTCTTCTTCTGCAGGCGGTGCGGTTAACAGATCCAGAGAAGGCAAAGGCGTAGAGGGTTTTTCCAGCGGCTGTTCATGGCGCATCAGGAAAGGATGAATCAGGCTGTCATGCAACGACGGCTTCGCCTCTTCCACAGGTTCGGGCTGCTCGACAGGTGCCGCGAAGGTATCCGACGCAACGTTCTGCGTCGGCATGCTTCTCTGCGCGGCCGCATGCGTCGGCGCAGCCTGTACTTGCTGCCACGGCTCATGTTTTGCCGCGACCTCATCCGTTTCCGGCGTTGCCGCAATGGTGAACAGCGGCTCAACCGGGCCGTCGTCAACCAGATCTTTCATCGGTGAGAAATCAAAGGCCGCAGACGTGTCCAGGTTGAATACCGGCGCATTGTTGGCAGGTTCGGTCTCATAACGCTGTTGCTGCTGCTCGGCGAACTGACGGGCCAGGGATGCCTGCTCTAGAGCCAGTTCATCGTCTTCACTCTGTTCATCCTGTTGCCAGCTCTCGCCATAACGCTGTTGCTGCTCAGACTGAAACGCCTGACGTAACTCAGCCTGTTGCAGAGCATCCTGCTCCTCCGCTGACCAGTCTGGATTATGCGGCTGATCGGCAGCCTGTGGAGCCGCCGGGGCTTCAGACAGTCTGGCTTTCTCTTCTGCCATGCGCTGGGAAGGAAGTTTAATTCCGTAAGAAGCCAGTTCGCGTCGGGTCGGTAATTTAACCGGGTTTGGCCGCGGTAACGCCGGACCTATCCCCTGCTTCACCTGTGGATTCGCCTGATTTTCAGGCACAGGTTCAAACAGCGGCGACATCGAGGCCGCGGCTTTTCCTGCCGCGCCTGCCGTTACCGCACTGCTCAGGGTTGCGGCAGAGGCTGCCTCGCGCCAGTTGCCCATCTTCGGCGCATCATCCTCATAGGCCGTAAAGGGTGCTGAGGATGCGGGTGTTTCATCCGGCATTTCAAACCGGTACAGAGGCGGTTCACTGACCGGTTTATCCTGCGGAACAGGATCACGCGGTGCAAAATGACGCTCTGGAGCAGGATGAGGTACAGCCGCTTCCTGGGCGGGCGCGGCGACAGAATTTACGGGCGCAACCGCAGGCTGAGCTGCAGATGGGGCTGACGGCGGCACGGTAGCCGTGGTAAAGGTTGACGCCACGCTGGCTGCAGGTTGCTGGACGGGTGCCACCGGCATTTCAGCAGCGTCGGTGGTTGCCGCGACGGCAGCGCGAGTCGCTGTTGCGGCCTTAGCCAGCAGCGGATCGTGCTCGTCCAGATCGGGCTGCGCCTTACGGGGCGCAGAAAGCAGAACGTCATCGTCGTCATGGGGCTGCGCGTGAAGAACAGGCACATCATCTTCATGATGTTCGGCCTCATCCTCTTCCTGCCAGGGTTCGTCGTGACGTGAACGGTTGCTGGCAAATGTCAGTACGCCCATGACCACGCCACCGATTCGTTCTGCAATGGTCAACCACGACCAACCGGTATACAGCGTAATGCCCGCTGCCCAGATGCAAAGCAGAGTGAGGGTGCCACCAGCAGGACTAAACCAGGGTGAAATCGCATTGCTGACGAGGCTGCCGATCACGCCGCCTGAAGCAAAGTACCAGATGTCGTCAGCATTCAGTGCAGCCATGCCGCAGGTCGTCACGACCAGGGCCAGCACGCCAATTAAGCGCAAACCTACGGCGAAATAGTCGAAGTAGTCCTGATTATCGCGCTGGCGAAAGGCTATCCAGCACAATCCAAGGATCACCGGTGGAATGGCGTAAGCCATCACGCCAAAGATGAACAACAGCGTGTCAGCCAGCCATGCCCCTACCGTACCGCCGATATTATGGATAGGCTCGTGCCAGGCCGTCTGCGACCAGCTCGGGTCGGAAGGATTAAAACTGACCAGGGAAACCATCAGGTAGACGGCAAATAACGCCACCAGAATGAGCAACGCTTCCAGCAGACGGCGTCCACTGCTCAGCGACTGTAACGAAACGTCTTTATCTTCTGTGTATTCCTGGCTCAAGAGAACTCTCCAGGTGCCTGTAAAGTAAGAAACAACAGCGTCGGGCTCACCCGACGCTGGTCCTGTATGTATTCACAGGAGTGTACCGAAATTTCACAGGCTTTGCACCTGCCACGCATCAGCGCGTTTTGATCACCAGACGGTTACTCTGTTTGACCTCTTCCATCACCACGTAAGTACGCGTGTCGTTTACACCCGGCAGGCGCAGCAGGGTTTCCCCCAGCAGCTTGCGGTAGGCGGACATATCGGGCACGCGTGTTTTCAGCAGGTAGTCGAAATCACCAGAAACCAGGTGACACTCTTGAGTTTCCTCAAGTTTTTGCACAGCGGCGTTAAATTGCTCAAACACATCTGGTGCGCCACGATTCAGAGTAATCTCAACGAATACCAGTAATGAGGCGTCCAGGTAGTGAGGGTTAAGTTGCGCAGTGTAACCAAGGATGAATCCCTGGCGTTCAAGACGACGTACACGCTCAAGACAAGGTGTAGGCGATAATCCTACACGTTTGGAAAGTTCCACGTTTGAGATACGACCGTCTTTCTGCAATTCATTCAGAATATTTCTGTCGATCCTGTCGAGGTCTTTACCGGGGCGTTTCTTATTATCTACCATTATTATTGTCTCTCTTAATTCCTTCCCTTTACCTGCCATCCCCTGAAAACGCTCATTGTTCGGGGCATTTTTTGAAGTGAAATAACGGCGTCTCAGTGCGGTCGCACCTATGTGTATGACGCATGTTGTCTGTCCACATCATGCGTCATGACTCATATCAGACGACAAAATTCGTTCGGCACATTGCCCAAAACCCGGCGGCAAAACCCGTTTTGTTCCGAAGATGTCATTCGCTTCTCACACTGTTTTCGCAAATGCGCAGGCGATTGTCAAAGTAAAATGTCTAAATTCAGGACAAGATGCCAGACACATCGCTGGGTCCCTGTTTTTAAATGAGTATTTTCGGGCGATAAGGTGCAACAACGTGAATTTTTGCCCCCTTTTGGCGCAAACCGCAGGCAAAAAGTGCAATCATCGTCTACGCCGTTTGCAGTAATCGCTAACAAACGCGCGCAAGTGTTGTCAATGACACGGCTTATTCCCTACAATCGCAGGCTATGTCAGACGAATGAAACTGAGGAACGCATGAGTACGGCTAAACACAGTAAGTTGCTCATTCTGGGCTCTGGTCCAGCAGGTTATACCGCAGCCGTTTATGCTGCACGCGCGAATCTGAATCCGGTGTTGATTACCGGTCTGGAAAAAGGCGGACAGCTGACGACCACGACGGAAGTGGAAAACTGGCCGGGCGACCCGCACGATCTGACAGGTCCATCGTTAATGGAACGCATGCATGAGCATGCCGAGAAATTTAACACTGAGATCATTTTTGACCACATCCATTCCGTGGATCTGCAGAATCGTCCGTTCCGTTTAACCGGTGACAGCGGCGAATACACCGCAGATGCCCTGATTATTGCCACAGGTGCATCGGCACGCTACCTCGGCCTGCCGTCAGAAGACGCGTTTAAAGGCAAAGGCGTTTCGGCCTGCGCTACCTGTGATGGTTTCTTTTACCGTAATCAGAAAGTCGCCGTGATCGGGGGCGGTAATACGGCGGTAGAAGAAGCACTTTATCTGGCCAATATCGCCGCTGAAGTGCATTTAATTCACCGTCGCGACAGCTTCCGCGCCGAGAAAATTTTGATCGATCGCCTGATGGAAAAAGTCAGCAACGGCAACATTGTGCTGCATACCCACCGTACGCTGGAAGAAGTGGTTGGCGATCAGATGGGCGTGACCGGACTGACGCTGCGTTCAACGCTGGACGACAAAACCGAGTCGCTGGAAGTCGCTGGCCTGTTTGTGGCGATTGGCCACAGCCCAAACACAGCGATTTTCGACGGCCAGTTAGCGCTGGAAAATGGCTATATCAAGGTTCAGTCTGGCCTGCACGGCAATGCAACCCAGACCAGCATTCCGGGTGTGTTTGCTGCAGGTGATGTGATGGACCATATCTATCGCCAGGCCATTACCTCTGCGGGCACCGGCTGCATGGCTGCTCTGGATGCAGAACGTTATCTTGATGGTCTGGTTAAAAACGATAAGTAAGTTGTTAATAACCTGATCTTAATTGTTTGAGGCGACTGTTTTTCAGTCGCCTTTTTTATTATCACCATGCTAAATTCATGCGCCAGGCGGGAGGGGCTCGCCTCTTTTCCTTTGTCTTCGCCACTGTGGGTTTCGCATGAACAAATCGCGGCAGCAGCACCTTACCCGTTGGCTTCGTCAACAGCGGCATCATGCCGGTCCCTGGTTACGGCTCGCCTCACTGTCAGGTTCCGCCAGTGCGTTGCTGATTATCCTGCAGGCCTGGCTGCTGGCGTCGTTGCTTCAGGCATTGATTGTGACGCACCAGTCGCCCCCGTCGCTTCTTTCACAGTTTATGTTACTGCTGCTGTGCTTCGTGCTGCGGGCGATGCTGAACTATGCGCGCGAGCAGGCAGGATTCCGTGCCGGTCAGGCTATTCGCCAGGCGCTGCGCAAACAAATTCTGGACCGTTTATCCGCGCTGGGCCCCGCCTGGATTCAGGGCAAACCGGCCGGCAGTTGGGCAACCTTGCTGCTGGAACAGACAGAAGATATGCAGGCGTACTATGCGCGCTACCTGCCGCAGATGACGCTGGCGGCCGTCATCCCCTGCGCCATTTTGATAGCGCTGTTTCCTTTAAACTGGGCCGCCGGATTGATTCTGCTGGCTACGGCACCGTTGATTCCGCTGTTTATGGCGCTGGTGGGCATGGGCGCGGCCGATGCTAATCGGCGCAATTTTCTGGCCCTGGCGCGCCTGAGTGGTGACTTTCTTGATCGCCTGCGCGGCCGGGAGACGCTGAGGCTGTTTCATCGGGCCGAAGCAGAAAAACAGGCCATTGCTGCTACCACGACAGACTTTCGTCAACGCACCATGGACGTCTTACGGCTGGCTTTTCTCTCCTCCTCCGTTCTGGAGTTTTTTGCGTCATTAGCTATTGCTGTGGTCGCGGTTTATTTTGGTTTTTCCTACCTGGGTGAGTTGCACTTTGGCGATTATGGCAAGGGCGTTACGCTGTTTGCTGGTTTTCTGGTGTTGATTCTGGCCCCGGAATTCTTTCAGCCTTTGCGCGATCTCGGCACCTTCTACCATGCTAAAGCGCAGGCAATCGGCGGCGCCGATGCCATTGAGCGCTTTATGCAGGCGACGCCACAGTCAGAAGCGCGCAACGGCACTATCCCGTTTGCCGCCGCCGCACCACTGGAGCTGGTTGCTGACAACCTGATGGTCTGCGCGCCCGGCGGTAAAATCCTGTGTGGTCCTTTACATTTCACTCTGCGCTCGGGCGGACGCATCGCGCTGGTCGGTAAAAGCGGCGCAGGCAAAACCGCGCTGTTGAATGCGCTGCTGGGATTTTTACCTTATCAGGGCTCGCTTAAAGCCAATGGGATTGAGTTACGCGATTTGGTTCAACGCGACTGGCATCGGCATCTTGCCTGGGTCGGACAAAATCCCCAGTTACCGGCAGAAACCTTACGTGAAAATATCCTGATGGGCGCGCCCCTCGACGCCGCACGTCTGGATGCCTTAATCGCGGCTTGTGGCATCCACGAGTTTCTCTCACGACTGCCTGACGGGTTGAATACCGCACCGGGCGATGCCAGCAGCGCGCTGTCCGTTGGTCAGGCACAGCGCATTGCGGTTGCGCGGGCGCTGTACAAACCGGCTCAGCTATTGCTCCTTGATGAGCCTGCAGCCAGCCTGGATGCGCTGAGTGAACATCATGTCATGCAGGCACTTCATCAGGCCGCGCGACAGCAAACCACCCTGATGATTACGCATCAGATCGATTCGCTGCGCGACTGGGATGAAATCTGGCTCATGGAGGCGGGAAAACTGGTACAGCAAGGCAGTTGGCAGGCACTGACGGCCCAGCCCGGCCCTTTCCGTGCACTGCTGCAACATCGTCAACAGGAGTGCATCTGATGTCTGCTCTGCGTCCTTTTCTGCGGCTGTGGCTGCGTCATCCCTTCCGGCTGGCGCTGGGGATTATACTGGCGATAGTCACGTTGCTGGCCAGTATTGGCCTACTCACCCTGTCTGGCTGGTTTCTGGCGGCATCGTCCGTTGTTGGCGTCGCGGGCCTGTACAGTTTTAACTATATGCTCCCGGCCGCCGGCGTGCGTGGCGCGGCCATTATACGTACCGCGGCACGTTACTTCGAACGGCTGGTCACGCACGATGCCACGTTCCGGGTGCTGCAGCATTTGCGCGTTTTCACCTTCAGCCGATTGATTTCACTGGCACCGGGTCAGCTTGCGGCCTTTCGCCAGGCGGATCTGTTAAACCGTTTTGTTGGGGATGTGGATACGCTGGATCACCTCTACCTGCGGGTAATATCGCCGCTGCTGGGCGCATTTATCGTTATTGTGGTGGTGACAGCCGGTTTAAGCCTGATTGATCCGCAGCTGGCAGTGCTGCTGGGCGGTACCCTGCTTGCCCTGCTCTGTCTTTTTCCTCCCCTGTTTTACCACCTGGGCGCCCCGGCGGGCGTGGCGATAACCCGGCAGCGTTCGCACTGGCGCGTGCAGTTAATGCACTGGCTGGCAGGCCAGGCTGAACTGACGTTGTACGGTAACGCCTCCGCCTGGCGCGCGCGGCTGGACAGCAGCGAACAACAGTGGCAGAACGCGCAGCGCCAGCAGGCACGTTTAGAGGCACTGGCGCAGAGTTTGTTGCTGATGTGCAGCGGTATCACGGTGACCGCCCTGCTCTGGCTTAGCGCCGACAGCATTGCGCAGCAGCATCTTCCCGGTCCCTTTATTGCGCTGGTGGTGTTTTGTGCCCTGGCCGCTTTTGAAGCGCTGGCCCTGGTCGCGGGTGCCTTTCTGCCCCTGTCTCAGGTGATCACCGCCGCCCAGCGCGTCAATGAGATCATCGAGCAAACGCCAGCGATCGTTTTCCCCTCCGCAGCCGCTGTCCCGCCCGGCGCGCTCAGCATGAGCGTGCAGGCGCTTGAATTCAGCTATCCGGGGCGGCCGGAAAACGTGTTAAACCAGTTTTCCCTGCACATTAAGGCGGGTGAACATGTCGCGCTACTCGGGCCTACCGGCTGCGGAAAATCCACCCTACTTGGCCTCCTGACGCGCGCCTGGGATGTTGAGCATGGCGAGATAGCGCTGAACAACGTCCCGCTTGCCGAGTGGGATGAAGCGCAACTCCGTCAGCGCATCAGCGTTGTCACCCAGCGCGTTCATCTTTTCAGCCAGACCCTGCGTGATAATTTATTGCTGGCCTGCCCCGATGCCAGTGATGAAACCCTTACCGTGGCGTTAATGCAGACCGGCCTGCAGAGTCTGCTGGATAATGAAGAAGGATTAAATGCCTGGCTGGGCGAAGGCGGCCGGCCGCTGTCGGGTGGCGAACTGCGACGCCTGGCGATTGCCCGTGCGCTGCTGCACAACGGCGACCTGTGGTTGCTGGATGAGCCGACGGAAGGGCTGGATGCCGCGACCGAGCAGCATATTCTGTCCCTGTTGCAGCAGCTGACAGCGGGCAAGACCGTGATTATGGTTACCCATCGTCTGACCGGACTGGCGCAGATGGATAAAATTTGCGTTATGGACGGCGGGAAGATCATTGAGCAGGGAAATCATTCCGAATTAGTCGCAAAAGGTGGACGTTACTGGCGTTTCCAGCAACGCTTTGCGTTATAGTTTTGTAAAAGCTGATGGATAACTTAACGCGATGAGACTGGTTCAACTGTCACGGGAATCGTTGCTGTTTCCTCCTCCGGACACGGCGCTGCGTGAGCCCAATGGCCTGCTGGCTATGGGCGGTGATCTCTCGCCTGCGCGCCTGCTCAACGCCTATCAGCAGGGGATTTTCCCCTGGTTTTCCCCTGGCGATCCGATTCTGTGGTGGTCACCCGACCCTCGCGCGGTGTTACTCCCAGACCGTTTTCACCTCAGCCGCAGTATGAAGCGCTTCCACCAGCAATCACCTTATCGGGTTACGATGAATGAAGCCTTTTCCGACGTGGTCGAAGGCTGTGCGGCCGGTCGGGAAGAAGGGACATGGATTACTTTTGAAGTCAAACGCGCGTGGCTGAAGCTTTATGAGCTTGGTCATGCCCATTCCATTGAAGTCTGGCGCGAGCAAGACCTGGTGGGCGGCATGTATGGTCTGGCGCTGGGCCAGATATTTTGTGGCGAATCCATGTTCAGCCTGCAGACCAACGCCTCGAAAACCGCACTTTGGGTTTTCTGTCAGCATTTTATTAAGCACAAAGGACGCCTGGTGGATTGCCAGATACTGAATCCCCATACGGCTTCACTCGGCGCGGTCGATATTCCCCGCGAAGCTTACCTGGATGCGGTAAAAAACCTGTCCTCGCAGCCCGTTGACAGCGGCTGCTGGCGGAATCAAACCCTTTTTTAATCCGCGCGCAGATGTTTTGCACACATAAACCCGGTTAAGTGATATAATAGCGGCGTTTGGTATGTCGTCCGCGCTTGATTTTCAAGCCGGAATTGCCAGGCTGGGAATCTCATCGCACTCTCGGAACTGTTTCAATCGTGCGCGTGTTACCGGTTGATTCAGATTCTTAGCCCGCTAATCCCCCGCAGACGTCACATAAACACCCGAATTTAACCGACATGCTCGCGTTATAACGCGAAGCACGGCGATGCGTTGGCTTTATTGCCGACGGTTCTTTACATAACTTGTTGAATTGGGCATTATCTTGCCGGTTCAACTGAAAGGTAGTACACCCAGAGGATTCGATGGCCAAAGAAGACAATATTGAAATGCAAGGTACCGTACTGGATACGTTACCTAACACCATGTTCCGCGTAGAACTTGAGAACGGACACGTGGTTACCGCTCATATCTCCGGTAAAATGCGTAAAAACTACATCCGCATCCTGACGGGCGACAAAGTGACTGTCGAGCTGACCCCGTACGACCTGAGCAAAGGCCGCATTGTCTTCCGTAGTCGCTGAGTTGCGTTGATGCCGTTGCCTGCGCCTCGTGTGCGGGCAAACAAAAAAAGGCCGGATATTATCCGGCCTTTTCTCTTTCTGTCATACCGCGCTTAGTGCACGGTGCCTTCCGTTTTACGTTTTTGCGCACTCAGGAAGTGATAGGTCAGTTGCCCCTTCTCTTTATCCAGCGCAACAGAGACCGATCCACCGTCAACCAGCGAACCAAACAGCAGTTCGTTCGCCAGCGGTTTCTTCAGGCTCTCCTGAACGGTACGCGCCATCGGACGAGCGCCCATCGCTTTGTCATAGCCCTTCTCTGCCAGCCAGTCACGCGCTTCGTCACTGACCTCCAGTGAAACACCTTTCGCATCCAGCTGTGCCTGCAGTTCAACAATAAACTTGTCGACGACCTGATGAATAACGTCCGTTGACAGGTGGCTGAACCAGATAATGTTGTCCAGGCGGTTACGGAATTCAGGAGTAAAGATTTTCTTAATCTCTTCCATGGCATCCGTACTGTTGTCCTGATGGATCAGGCCAATGGATTTACGCTCGGTTTCACGCACGCCGGCGTTGGTGGTCATCACCAGCACCACGTTACGGAAGTCGGCCTTGCGGCCGTTGTTATCGGTCAGCATACCGTTGTCCATCACCTGCAGCAGCAGGTTGAACACATCCGGGTGCGCTTTCTCAATCTCATCCAGCAGCACAACGGCGTGAGGATGCTTGATTACCGCATCGGTCAGCAGGCCGCCCTGATCGAAACCCACATAGCCCGGAGGCGCACCGATCAAACGACTGACGGTATGGCGCTCCATGTACTCAGACATGTCGAAGCGCAGCAGCTCAATTCCCAGCGCTTTCGCCAGCTGAACGGTAACTTCGGTTTTACCGACGCCCGTTGGACCAGCAAACAGGAACGATCCCACCGGCTTGCGATCCTGCCCCAGCCCTGCACGGCTCATCTTGATGGCTTCGGTCAGCGCTTCAATGGCGTTATCCTGACCAAACACCAGCATTTTCAGACGGTCGCCCAGGTTCTTGAGCGTATCGCGATCGGTTGCTGAAACACTCTGCTCTGGAATACGGGCAATACGCGCCACCACGGTTTCGATGTCAGCCACGTTAACGGTTTTCTTACGTTTGCTCGCGGGCATCAGACGCGCACGGGCACCGGCCTCATCGATCACGTCGATGGCTTTATCCGGCAGATGGCGATCGTTAATGTATTTCACCGCCAGCTCAACGGCCGCACGCACGGCTTTGGCCGTATAGCGAACGTCATGGTGCGCTTCGTATTTGGTTTTCAGGCCGTTAAGAATCTGCACCGTTTCTTCCACCGACGGCTCGGTGATATCGATTTTCTGGAAACGACGCGCCAGCGCACGATCTTTTTCAAAGATGTTGCTGAATTCCTGATAGGTGGTAGAGCCCATCACGCGGATCTTACCGCTGGAGAGCAGCGGTTTGATCAGGTTTGCCGCATCGACCTGCCCACCCGATGCCGCACCCGCACCGATAATGGTATGAATCTCGTCAATAAACAGGATGCTGCTGTTATCCTGCTCCAGCTGTTTTAACAGCGCTTTGAAACGTTTCTCAAAGTCACCCCGGTATTTGGTGCCCGCCAGCAACGAGCCGATATCGAGAGAGTAAATCGTGCAGTCTTTCATCACTTCAGGCACGTCACCCTGCACAATGCGCCAGGCTAAGCCTTCCGCAATGGCGGTTTTCCCGACGCCGGATTCACCCACCAGCAGGGGATTGTTTTTACGGCGACGACACAGGACCTGAATAGTTCGTTCCAGCTCTTTGTCGCGACCGATCAGCGGGTCAATTCCGCCGACGCGAGCAAGCTGATTGAGATTGGTGGTGAAGTTTTCCATACGTTCCTCCCCGCCTGCTTGCTCTTCGTTAACCGGATTTTCAGCACCAGGTGCCTGGCCGGGTTCGTCTTTACGCGTGCCATGAGAGATGAAATTCACCACATCAAGGCGGCTGACTTCGTGTTTGCGCAGCAGATAAGCCGCCTGCGACTCTTGCTCGCTAAAGATGGCAACCAGCACGTTAGCGCCGGTAACTTCACTGCGTCCGGATGACTGAACATGGAAAACCGCACGCTGCAATACACGCTGGAAACTGAGCGTAGGTTGTGTGTCACGCTCTTCTTCGCTGGCTGGCAGCACAGGCGTGGTCTGTTCAATGAAGGCTTCGAGTTCCTGCCTTAGAGCCACAATGTCCACCGTACAGGCTTCCAGTGCCTCTCTGGCCGACGGGTTACTGAGCAACGCCAGTAACAGATGCTCGACGGTCATAAACTCATGACGGTGCTCACGCGCTCTGGCGAAAGCCATGTTTAAACTGAGTTCCAGTTCTTGATTGAGCATTAGGCACCTCCTCCAGTTAATCGCTCTGACCTGCTTCCTGTATGGAGAGAGGCTCAGGCTTTTTCAAGCGTACACAGCAACGGATGATGATTGTCCCGCGCGTAATTATTCACCTGCGCCGCTTTGGTCTCAGCGACCTCTGCGGTAAATACACCACAGATTGCTTTACCGTGGTAGTGAACTTTCAGCATCAGTTGCGTTGCACGTTCAATATCATAAGAAAAGAACTTTTGCAGAACGTCAATAACAAATTCCATAGGTGTATAATCGTCATTATTCAGAATGACTTTATACATGGAAGGCGGCTTTAACCCTTCGCGTACTTTATCGTCAGCTAATTGTTCAAAATTTAGCCAGTCATTTGTGTTTGCCATAGTGTTCCGTTGTGATTCTGTACATCGTCATAAACCCGGTTCATCTGTAGAGTTTAACACGTGTGTCAAGTGCACAGTCGCTAATGAATCATTCCGCTAAAAATGCCACACGCGACCTGTATCACAAAATTTCAAATAGCGTTAACTACCTCAAATTTTGATGATTTTTTCCCCGCCTTGCCGGGTGGTTTGCTTGACGACCACGCCAGTTTCTCTACATTCTACCTTCACAAGCTGATTGAGTTTTAATCAAACCCGACTCACGGCTTCAGTGACCTCACCTACTTATAAAATGTCTTGCGAGGGAAGTAAAAGCATGGAGACAGGTACCGTTAAATGGTTCAATAACGCCAAAGGTTTCGGCTTTATCTGTCCAATCGGGGGCGGAGAAGATATCTTCGCACACTACTCAACGATACAGATGGATGGCTACAGAACGCTAAAGGCGGGCCAGCAGGTCCATTTTGACGTTCATCAGGGCCCTAAGGGCAACCATGCCAGTCTGATAGTACCCGTTGAAGCGCAACAGGCTGTCGCCTGAGATCACCCCAACGTTGGACCGCTCCGTTGAAAATGCCAGCCTGCCGTGCTGGCATTTTTACTTGCGAATCGCTAACCCGCTTTACCCTGCGCCAGTCTGATAACGCGTGCAAACATGTCCCGCAGGCGTTCCGGTATGGCCTCGGTGCCGCGTTCGGCTGCCGCCATCGCGACCATAATGGCCAGTTCAGGTTTAGATGCACGATGAATCGCTTTGGTAATAATACGCCTGGGTTTCATCGGCACGTTTAACGGCAGGTGCGCTGCTTGTTGATAAATATCGCTAAAGCCATGCTGATAAAGGAAGTGCTCTATATCCGCCGCCGGTAGCGCCGTTAAGTGATGCTTCTCAACGTCAGGCGGCAGCAGCTGACTGCGCGCCGTGGCCGCATATTTTTTCCCTGCCATATCGCCGTCAGTCAGCACATGCCAGGCAATGCCCATACGCCGGGCAAATTTTAACAGCGGTTTTAATCCTGACTGGGCGAACTCAATCACCTTTATGCCTTCCGCGGCAAAGTGAAAGCCGCATTGTCGCGCCATCTCGTTAATGATCCAGACTTCGGTTTCGCCTTCAACCAGGAGCCAGCAGCGGGCAAACAGCGCCGAATGCCGGTTAACTTTAATATGGAAGCCGATTCGCCGGCTCTCTTCAGCACTCAGCCCTTCGGGACCGACGCGCCATGCGGCCACGCGCGCGGGCTCGCGAACCAGCCGGCAAACATGCTCGATCGCGACCTGAGAAAGCAGCTCTCCGGAATTGGTTGTCGCGATCTTCTGCAGCGGCAGCAGCGTCAGCAGATTCCACGCCACGGACAGCATAATGGGATGCAGGCGGGTCTCCGGATCCTCAATCAGCAGCAGCGGCCGTGCGCCCGGCGCCAGAGGTTCGCTTCCCCGTGCCTGCACCAGCAGGGTAAACATGCGCAACAAAATAAGCTGACGGCTGCGAACGTCGGTGGCGGCAATCAGATGATTGAGCTGATCCAGCGAATGCCAGCCCCGGGCACCTTCACGGGACTGCGGCTCAACGCGGTGCGGCTCGCTGCCCCGCTCAGGATGCTGGATCAGGAAATAGTGTTCTACGAGCTGCTGCATCGTCTGCAATCCTTGCCGCAGCATGGCATTACTCATCTGCTGCGGGTGCTGCTCCAGATCTCGCGTGAGGGTATCCAGCTCTTTCGCCAGTTGGTTTAAGGTAGAGAGGCGGGCATCAATACCGCTCTCAACCGGTCGGATGCGGCGGCTGAAGCGGGCATCGCGCAGCCGTAATACCGGGTTCATGCGCAGCAGGTAATCTATCGCCGCCGCGCTTCCCGCTTCCGGTAATACCTGCCCATTCCCGTCGATAAAGCGGCGCGTCGAGGTAATCTGATCGTCACGCCGTCTGGCCTGCACGCTATAGCTCAGGCGGCGCTTTCCCTGCTCGCCGGGTTGCCAGAATGGCTGCAGCAGCTCGCTGGTGTCCGCTTCGTCATCCGCAAAGTGGAAAACAACCGACAACCGATGCACCCGATCCTTAACCTCACCCGGCGTAAAATGAAAATCATCAAGGGAGAACGCATAGTCGCGCGTGCGGGGAGAGAGCAGCAGGCTGAGCGCGTCGAGCAGGCTGGATTTCCCCCAGGCGTTTTCACCAATCAACAGGTTGATGCGCGTCAGCGGTAAAGAGAGTTGATTGATGCCGCGGAATCCCCGGATATCGATATGTTCCAGAATCATAGCGTTTTTATCCTCTTTGCTTTCCGAAGAATGGAGCGGCTTCATCAGGGGGTCAAGAGACTTTATGACAAAGGTTTACTCCCCTACGCTTTTTCGCTAGCGTGTCGTGACTTTCGACATGGACGAACCTTTCATTATGTATTCCGGACTCTTAATTATTCTTCTGCCTCTGCTGGCAGGCTGGCTGTTACCGCTTCGGCACGTTGCGTTCCTGAAGGCCGTAAACCGGCTGCTGGGTTGGATGGTCTACGTCATCCTGTTTTTTATGGGCATCAGCCTGGCCTTTCTCGATAATCTCAGCAGCAATCTGGTGACGGTGTTTTATACCGCCGCCGTGGCAACGGCTTGCATTCTACTGTGTAACCTGCTGGCGCTACGCTGGCTTGAGCATCGCCTGCCCTGGCAGCACAGTCACAAACAACAAAAGCTGCCCTCACGTTTGCATATGGCGCTGGAATCGCTGACGTTATGCGGCGTCGTGATCGCCGGCTTTGTGCTGGGCCTGACCCAGTGGCCCTGGCTGCATCATGCGTCAGCCGCCAGTCAATATGCATTACTCTTTTTGCTTCTGCTGGTGGGGATTCAGCTGCGCGGCAGTGGGATGACGCTGCGGCAGATTGTGTTAAACCGCCGTGGCATGATGGTGGCGGGTGCGGTGCTGTTGAGCGCGCTGCTGGGCGGAATGATCGCGGCGCTGATACTGGGGCTGCCGCTGAAAACCGGTCTGGCCTTAGCCAGCGGCTTCGGCTGGTACTCGCTTTCGGGGATTCTGATGACGGAAGCCTTTGGCCCGGTGATCGGCAGCGCGGCATTCTTTAACGATCTGTTGCGAGAGCTTATCGCCATCATGCTGGTGCCCGCGCTGATTGCCCGCCACCGCAGCACAGCGCTGGGCTTATGCGGCGCCACCTCGATGGATTTTACCTTACCGGTATTGCAACGGGCGGGCGGTTCAGAAATCGTTCCGGCTGCGATTGTGCACGGTTTTGTCATGAGCCTGCTTGCGCCGGTCTTGATCGCGCTGTTCTCTGCCTGATGGCTGAATTCAACTTTTGATGCAATTTTTTACGGTTAAGTTGAATCAGCGTCGTCTACGCTTCTTGTGAGCTGTTTGATTCTGCTATCCGGTGGATGGCGACGGATGACCAAGGAGAAGAAGATGAAACAAACCGTAGCGGCGCTGGTGGCCAAAACGCTGGAAAACGCCGGTGTAAAACGTATTTGGGGCGTCACGGGTGACTCATTAAACGGCCTGAGCGACAGCCTGAACCGAATGGGCACCATTGAGTGGATGCCCACCCGCCATGAAGAAGTGGCCGCCTTTTCTGCTGGTGCAGAAGCGCATGTCAGTGGGGAACTGGCAGTATGTGCGGGTTCATGCGGACCCGGTAACCTGCACTTGATCAACGGCCTTTTTGACTGCCATCGCAACCGCGTGCCGGTCCTGGCGATTGCGGCCCATATTCCTTCCAGCGAAATCGGCAGTGGTTACTTTCAGGAAACCCATCCTCAGGAGCTGTTCCGCGAATGCAGCCACTACTGTGAGCTGGTATCGAACCCCGAGCAGTTGCCGCAGGTGCTGGGCATTGCGATGCGTAAAGCCATCCTGAATCGTGGCGTATCGGTGGTTGTCCTGCCGGGCGATGTCGCGCTGCAGGCCGCACCCGAATCCGCCCGCGCTGACTGGTATCCACCGCAGTTGCCGCTGGTGCTGCCGTCCGCCGATGAGCTGACCACCCTGGCGCAAACCCTGAACGACGCGAAAAATATTACGCTGATGTGCGGCAGCGGCTGCGCAGGCGCGCACCGGGAAGTCGTGGAGCTGGCGGCAACGCTGAAAGCGCCGGTGGTCCATGCCCTGCGCGGCAAAGAGCACATTGAATACGATAACCCGTACGATGTGGGCATGACCGGGCTGATCGGTTTTTCCTCGGGCTATCATGCCATGATGAATGCCGACACCCTGGTCCTGCTTGGCACCCAGTTCCCCTATCGCGCCTTCTACCCGGAAAAAGCGAAAATTATTCAACTCGACATTAATCCGGGCAGTCTGGGCTCGCACTGCCATGTAGATCAGGCTTATATCGGCGATGTCAAAACCACGCTGCGCGCGCTGCTGCCAAAGCTGCAGGTCAAAACCGAGCAGCGTCACCTGGACAGCGCACTGAAGCATTATGCCGAGGCGCGTAAAGATCTGGATTCGCTGGCAACAGCCAATGATAACCAGCCGATTCATCCGCAATATGTGGCCCAGCAAATCAGTCAACTTGCCGACGACGACGCGATCTTTACCTGCGACGTGGGCACGCCAACCGTCTGGGCGGCTCGCTACCTGAAAATGAACGGTAAACGCCGCCTGCTTGGCTCCTTTAACCACGGTTCAATGGCGAACGCGATGCCGCAGGCCATGGGCGCGCAATCACTCAACCGTGACCGTCAGGTCGTGGCGCTATGCGGTGACGGCGGATTCAGTATGCTGATGGGCGATTTCCTGACCGTCGCCCAGTTGAAGCTGCCGGTAAAACTGGTGATTTTCAACAACAGCTCGCTGGGCTTTGTTGCCATGGAGATGAAGGCCGGCGGTTATCTCACCGACGGCACCGATCTGCACAATCCTGATTTTGCCGCCATTGCTCAGGCCTGTGGTGTTAAAGGCATTCGCGTTGAGAAAGCCTCTGAACTGAATGGCGCGCTGGAACAGGCCTTTGCCCATGATGGCCCGGTCCTGGTCGATGTGATTACCGCAAAAGAAGAACTGGCGATGCCGCCGGAAATTAAGCTGGAACAGGCCAAAGGCTTTAGCCTCTATATGCTACGCGCCGTTATTAACGGCCGCGGTGATGAAGTGCTTGAACTGGCAAAAACCAACTGGCTGCGGTAAAACAGACGGATGTTACAGGCGGGTTCTCCGCCCGCCTGGCATTTTGCTGCCCAGGAGCACAATGTGATTGATCTACGCAGTGATACCGTGACCCGTCCCAGTGCCGCCATGCTACAGGCGATGATGGCTGCTGAAACCGGGGATGATGTTTATCGGGACGATCCTACCGTTA
Organism: Pantoea sp. B623; assembly: GCF_024814475.1. Classification (NCBI taxonomy): domain Bacteria; kingdom Pseudomonadati; phylum Pseudomonadota; class Gammaproteobacteria; order Enterobacterales; family Erwiniaceae; genus Pantoea; species Pantoea sp. B623. The sequence continues at coordinate 953,588 of NZ_JANUXM010000004.1, forward strand.
ACGCACTGGAAGCCGAAGCGGCGAGGCTGAGTGGTAAAGCCGCTGCGCTGTTTCTGCCCACTGGCACCCAGGCCAATCTGGTGGCGTTGCTGAGCCACTGTCAGCGTGGTGAAGAGTACATTGTGGGCCAGCAGGCGCATAACTATAAGTACGAAGCAGGCGGCGCGGCGGTACTGGGGAGCATCCAACCCCAGCCGATTCTGGCGGCGGCCGACGGCAGCCTGCCGCTGGATGTGGTGGCCGACTTCATCAAACCTGACGATATTCATTTCGCCCCGACCCGGCTCCTGAGCCTGGAGAATACCCATCATGGCAAAGTCCTGCCCGCGGGCTATCTGGAGCAGGCGTGGCATTTTACCCGCGAGCGTAAGCTGGCGCTGCACATTGACGGCGCACGTATTTTCAATGCCGTCGTGGCGCAGCAAACCACGCTGGAAAACCTTGCCCGTTATTGCGATACCTTAACCATCTGCTTGTCAAAAGGACTGGGCGCGCCCGTGGGTTCACTGCTCTGCGGCGATACAGATTATATTGAACGCGCGCGTCGCTGGCGCAAGATGACTGGCGGCGGTATGCGTCAGGCGGGGGTGCTGGCAGCGGCGGGGCTGTATGCGTTGCAACACAACGTCGCACGGTTACAGACCGATCACGAGAATGCGGCCTGGCTAGGAGAGGCGCTGCAGAAGATCGGCATTGAGGTCACGGAGCAGCAGACGAATATGCTGTTCGTGCGCGTCCCGGCAGACCAGATTGACGCGCTGGGTCAGTGGATGAGAGCCCATGATGTGCTGATGAGCGTGGGTCCCGTGACCCGAATCGTCACCCATCTGGATGCTGAGCGCCCGGCGCTGGAAAAGGTGCTGTCGCACTGGCGGGCGTTTTTGGCACAGCATCGTCCCGGAGCTCCCGTCACGCCGTCTTCCCTTGCCGCGTCACCTTACGCGAGTCGCTAGATGTTGAGCGCGGTAACCACCGGTTATTGCGCTTCCCCGTATTTTTCCAGCAGCGCCTCTGTAATCGCCAGGGTTTCAGCATCCGCTAAACCCTGATAATTCGCTGGACGGAAATGCATCTGAAACGCCGCAATCAAATTCCGTTGCTGGTTCGCGCTCATCCCTTCCGTGACCTCATAGCCGTAGCGCTGCAGGCGATCAAGCACTGTGGCAACCGGTACGGCGGCATCTCGATGCTGCCCGGCTAAGTAAAAAGCGACGCGCTGCGGATCGGGCCAGGCGCCAATGCCCTGCTCAGCCAGCTCCCGCCAAGGGAACCGCGGGCCAGGATCCTGTTTACGCTGAGGGGCGATATCGCTGTGGCCCACGATATTTTCCGGCGCGATACCATACCGGCGGGCGATATCCTTGATGAGGGCGCTGAGCACACGGGTTTGTTCGGGAGGAAAAGGCTGCCATTCCAGGCCGGTCAGGGTACGGCGATAGCCGTTGTTCACCAACTCAATGCCGACTGACGTATCGTTGATACGGGTTGCGCCGCGCCAGAAGCTCGGCCCGGCATGCCAGGCCAGATCCTGCTCCGGTACCAGTTGCCAGATAATGCCCTGCCCCTTACGCTGCGGCGGCTGGCGAGGAATAAGATAATGGACGCTGACGTCACGATCGGTCAACGTGGCCAGGGAAGAGGAAAAGTCTTCTGCGGTATAGTGAATCACCACTACTTTTACGCGCGGTCGCGCGCCCTGAGCGGGATGACGCAGATCGACCCAATAGCCCGGTCGTGATTCTATGCCCGACTGGCAGCCCACCAGCACCCAGAGCGCCAACAGCAGCAGAATACGTTTCAACGAATCACAACCGCCGTGCCGGTCACGCTCACCATCAGCATGCTGCTGTCTTTACCCACGGTTTCGTAATCGATATCAATGCCGACGACCGCATTGGCACCCAGCGCGCTGGCCTGCTCTTCCAGCTCTTTAAAGGCAATCTCGCGCGCTTTGCGCAGTTCCTTTTCATACGCGCCCGAGCGGCCACCGACAATATCGCGAATGCCGGCGAAAAAATCGCGGAAGATGTTGGCACCGAGAATGGCTTCCCCGGTGACCACGCCACAGTAATCCGTAATACTGTGTCCTTCCAGGGTTGGCGTCGTCGAAAATTTCATCGTTTTCTCCTGTTACGTAAACCGGCCAAAGGCTCTTTCACCTAAAAGCAGAACTATACTCTATGTTAAAAAGGCACCTTGCCAGAGAACAATAAGGAAATCGAGATGAGAAACAAAGGTTTTGCGCTTTTGCTCCCGGCCGCGCTACTGCTGAGTGCCTGTACGACAGTAGAGCCGGTAATTAAGGATAACGGCCCACGACTCGCCCCTTGCGTTGAAGGCGGCCCCGACACCGTGGCACAAAAGTTCTACGATATGCGGATCGCACATCCCACCGCCGGTCTGCCTGACACCACCACGCTGGCAAACTATCGTCCTTACCTGAGCGAAGGCCTCTATCACGCCCTTCAGGAAGCAAGCCAAAGCCAGAACGCAACACAATGGCACAGCGGCGATCTGTTCTCCAGCCTGGCACAGGGGCCAACTCAGGCTGATGTTGCTGATGCGTCGACCATTCCAAACCGGGATGCCCGCAATATCCCGCTGCGGGTAAACATGAGCCGTGACGATAAGCAGTGGCAGGATGAAGTGTTGATGATCCATCAGGGCAGTTGCTGGGTGGTGGACGATGTCCGCTACGTCGCAGACGTGCCTCACCCGGCAGGCGGTTCTCTGAGCCAGATGCTTGAAAAGGCGAAAAAATAAATAACCTTTACCTCCACGTCTGAACGCGCGGGCTTAACCGCCGGACGCGTTCAGACGGCATTCAGCCTGCCTTTCCAGAAATGCCCGCCGTTCGCCTCACAACATCTTGTGCTAATCTTTTGGGTGTTTACCGCTTATTCGTAAATTTTAAGCCACCTTAATTGCATAACTATTTTGGTGACGTTAAAATCCGCAAAACTAATAGCTATTCAAAATTGGCGCATGAGTATTCAACTAAACGCGATTAACTGTTTCTACGGTGCTCATCAGGCGCTGTTTGACATTAACCTGGAATGTCCGCAAGGCGAAACCCTGGTGCTGCTTGGCCCAAGCGGTGCAGGGAAAAGCTCGCTGTTGCGTGTGCTGAATCTGCTTGAGCACCCGCGCTCTGGTCAGTTGCACATTGCAGGTCACGATTTCGACTTCAGCAAAACGCCTTCGACGGCAGCAATACGCGAGCTGCGCCAAAACGTAGGCATGGTTTTTCAGCAGTACAATCTCTGGCCCCATCTGACGGTACTGCAAAACCTGATGGAAGCGCCCTGCCGTGTACTGGGCTTAAGCAAAGCCGATGCCCGGGCCCGAGCCGACAAGCTGCTCGATCGTCTGCGTCTCACCAGCTACAGCGACCGCTTTCCCCTGCACCTTTCTGGCGGACAGCAGCAACGTGTTGCGATTGCCCGCGCGCTGATGATGGAGCCGCAGATCCTGTTATTTGATGAACCGACCGCTGCGCTCGACCCCGAAATCACCGCACAGATTGTCAGTATCATTCGCGAACTGGCCCAGACCCAGATTACCCAGGTGATCGTGACCCATGAGGTGGAAGTGGCGCGTAAAACGGCCAGCCGTGTGGTGTACATGGAAAACGGTCATATTGTGGAACAGGGCGATGCCAGCCGCTTTACACAGCCGCAAACCGAGGCGTTTGCACATTATCTTTCGCACTAAGTCAGGATGCTAAAAATGAAAAAAGTCGTACTTGCTGCACTGCTTGCCGGATTAAGTCTGAGCGCTTCCGCTGCCGAAACCATTCGTATTGCTACTGAGGCTTCCTATCCTCCTTTTGAATTTGTTGATGCGAATAACAAAATTCAGGGCTTTGATGTCGATCTGGCTAATGCGCTGTGTAAAGAGATGGATGCGACCTGTACATTCACCAACCAGGCCTTTGACAGCCTGATCCCCAGCCTGAAATTCCGCCGCTTTGATGCGGTGATGGCAGGCATGGACATCACCCCTGAACGTGAAAAGCAGGTCCTGTTCAGCAAACCTTACTATGACAACTCGGCGATCTTCGTTGCGCAGAAAGGCAAAGTGGCGAGCGTTGAGGCGCTGAAAGGCAAGCGCGTCGGCGTGCAGAATGGCACCACGCATCAAAAATACCTGACGGACAAGCACGCGGATATTACCGTGGTGCCTTACGACAGCTACCAGAATGCGGTACTGGATCTGAAAAATGGCCGCATCGATGCCGTCTTTGGTGACAGCGCCGTAGTCAACGAGTGGCTGAAGCAGAACGCTAACCTGGCCCCGGTGGGTGAGAAAGTAACGGATAAAGCGTATTTCGGTACCGGTCTGGGCATTGCTGTGCGTCAGGGAAATACCGAGCTGCAAAGCAAATTCAACACGGCACTGGACAAAATCAAAGCCGATGGCACCTACAAAACCATCTACAGCAAATGGTTCCAGCAGTAATCTCTGATGAATGAAATAATCCCGCTTGCAAGCGCCGCCGGCATGACCGTCGGCCTTGCTGTTTGTGCCCTCATCGCTGGCCTGGTGCTGGCGATGATCTTTGCCGGCTGGGAGTCACTGCGACTGAAACCGCTGGCGTGGATCGGAACCACGCTCGTCACGCTGATTCGCGGCCTGCCGGAAATCCTGGTCGTGCTGTTTATCTACTTCGGCGCATCACAGCTGCTGCTGACCTTATCCGACGGCTTTACGCTGAACTTCGGCCTGTTTACGCTGCCGGTTCAGATGCACATTGAAAACTTTGACGTTAGCCCGTTCCTCTGTGGTGTTATTGCTCTGGCCATGCTTTATGCGGCCTATGCTTCGCAAACCCTGCGCGGCGCGCTGAAAGCCGTCCCGATTGGACAGTGGGAATCCGGCCAGGCGCTCGGCATGAAAAAGTCAGCGATTTTCTTCCGACTGATTATGCCGCAAATGTGGCGCCATGCCTTGCCAGGCCTGGGAAACCAGTGGCTGGTTTTGCTAAAGGATACGGCGCTGGTGTCGCTGATTAGCGTTAACGATCTTATGTTGCAGACGAAAAGTATCGCGACCCGCACCCAGGAGCCTTTCACCTGGTTTTTAGTGGCGGCGGCCATTTATCTGGCGATCACGCTTTTCAGTCAGGCCGTACTGCGCCGAATTGAACTGCGCACCACGCGTTTTGAGCGGGGGAACAGCTGATGCTGAGCTATCTACCCGAACTGCTTAAAGGGCTTAACACCAGCCTGAGCCTGACCGCGGCCTCGCTCGTAACCGCGCTGCTGCTGTCGCTGCTCTTTACCATCGTACTGGCCTTGAAAACCCCGCTGTTTTCTCCGCTGGTAAAAGGCTTTATTACCCTGTTTACCGGCACGCCGCTGCTGGTGCAGATCTTCCTGATCTACTACGGGCCGGGCCAGTTTCCCAGCCTGCAAACGCTGCCCTGGTTATGGCATCTGTTATCACAGCCCTGGCTCTGCGCCATGCTGGCCCTGTCGCTTAACAGCGCGGCCTACACGACTCAGCTGTTCTACGGCGCCGTTCGTGCCATTCCCGCTGGTCAGTGGCAGTCCTGTGAAGCCCTGGGCATGACGCCCCGGCAAACCCTGCGTATTTTGCTGCCTTATGCGTTTAAGCGCGCCCTGTCTTCTTACTCCAACGAAGTGGTGCTGGTGTTTAAGGGCACATCCCTGGCGTTTACCATTACGCTGATGGAGGTCATGGGCCATGGTCAACTGCTGTATGGCCGGACCTATGATGTCACGGTCTACGCGGCTGCCGGGCTGATTTACCTCTGTGTCAACGGGCTGCTCACCATTATGATGCGCCTGATCGAGAAACGCGCCCTGGCGTTCGAACGGCGAAATTAACCCGCAGGCAGGGCAACCTGCCTGATTAATTTTATAATCATATTTATTGCATAAAAATTCATTTGCTGGCATCGTGTGGCGCATTCACCTGCTGTGTTATTGATGGCTAACGGGAGCCTGTAATGAAAAAATGGATGATTGCCGCTGCACTGGTAAGCCTGGCCGTAAGCGCTCAGGCTGCTGAGAAAATTCGCTTCGCGACCTCTGCCACCTACCCACCTTTCGAATCGCTGAACAGCGATAATCAGATTGTCGGTTTCGATATCGATCTGGCGAAAGCGCTGTGCGAACAGATGAAAGCGGAATGCTCGTTTACCAACACGGCCTTTGACAGCCTGATCCCCTCACTTAAGTTCCGCCGCTATGACGCCGTGATTGCCGGTATGGATATCACCGCTGAACGCAGTAAGCAGGTTGACTTCACTCAGCCCTATTACGCGAACTCCGCCATTGTGATTGCGCCTAAAGGGAAATTTACCGCTATTGATGCGCTGAAAGGCAAACGTATCGGCGTTGAGAACGGTACAACGCACCAGAAATATCTGCAGGACAAGCATCCGGAAATCAACGTCGTCGCGTATGACAGCTATCAGAATGCGATTCTGGACATGAAAAGCGGACGTCTTGACGGCGTATTTGGCGACAGCGCAGTTGTCAATCAGTGGTTAAAAACCAACAACGATCTGGCCAGCGTCGGTGAACACGTTACGGACCCGGCGTACTTTGGTACCGGCCTGGGGATTGCGGTGCGCAAAGGTAACGCCCCACTGCGGGATAAATTTAATCAGGCGCTGGCGGCCCTGAAAGCCAACGGCAGCTGGCAGAAAATCAATCAGAAATGGTTCCCTGAATAACGCTCATGGGCCAGCGGCGTATCTGCTGATCGGTTCTGCACTCTCCTCCGTTCAGCAGAGGATCAGGCTGGCCCGCCTGACCGTTGACGCGTCAGTAGCGTCAGCACTTCAAAATGCGCCGTGTGCGGAAACATATCGAACAGCTGTACCTGGGTAACCTCGTAATCCTTCAGCCGGGCAATATCCTGTGCCATGGTCTGCGGATTGCAGCTTGAATAGAGCACATAGTCAGGCGCCATGGCGCTGAGATAATCACACAGCGCTTCCCCAATCCCGCGACGCGGCGGATTCACCAGCACCAGCTGGGGCACCCTATCCCGCTCAGTGGCAAACGCGGTGGAATCCAGTGCGGCAAAACTGACGTTGTTCAGACCCAGCATCTGCGCAGAGCGCTGCGCGCACTGGATGGCTTCGGGACTGATCTCAATACCGGTAAGCGCTAACGTGGGTGAGGCACAATGCAGGCCAAATCCGCCCACGCCGCAAAACAGATCCCACATGCTGGTCACCGGCAGTTGACGTACCCAGTCGCGCGCCGTCGCGTACAGCGCACTGGCGACCTGAGGATTGGTCTGGAAAAAGCTTTGTGGTCGAATCCACAACGGCACGCCGTTAAACTCGTCCGCCAGCGCCTGAGTGGATGTCAATGCGACCTCCTCGTCCCCTTCCAGAATAGCCATATGCACCGGCTGTATGTTGGCTGAAATGACCTTTAGCTGTGGGAGTTGCTGCTGTAGCCACGGCAGGGCGTTACGCAGCTGTGTCAGTTTGGTGTGCGACCGCAGGACAAAACGCAGCATCATGCCGCCCTGGGTACTTTCGGTGAGCAGCAAATACTTCAGTTCACCGCGCTGACGTTCAATGTTATACGGCGTTAAACCGGCACGCGCGATAAAGGGTTTTAAGGTCGCCAGTACCGGGGAAAAGCTGTCGGGATAGAGCGGACATGCGCAAAGATCTGTCGCCTCGCCGTTGCGCTGCACCATGCCGAAAACCGGACGCTCAACGCTGCCGCTTACCACCATCTTTGCTTTATTGCGGAACCCTTGCTGCGCTGAGGTTACCGGCGGCAGCCACTGTTTAACCGGAAACGCGGCCAGCAGTTGGTTCAGCCGGGCCCCTTTATCATCAAGCTGCTGGGGATAGGGTTTTTCAAGCCACTGGCAAGAGCGGCAACGGTGAGCGTCATAGAGCGCGCAGTGCATGGTAAAGCCTGTATTAACTGTCGGGAAGGTTGGCGGAGCGCGATTGTATCACCGCTTGCGGAAAAATGCGCGGCTGCTGGCGGGCAGAAAAAGCAGTAATAACACCATCAGATCGGGCAGTTTTTGCAGCAGCGTGAGGTGAATAATCTGCAGATTATTTTCACCTGCAATACTGTAGATTTCCGGATAGATCCCGCCTGTGGAGGCCATCAACATATATAACAGCACCACAATTTGCGCCGCCACGAATCCCCAGCGTCCCCGGTTGCTTCCGCGCATCAGCGTGAAGGCACAGCGCAATTCAAATAAGAAAATGACCTGACTGGCGATGAAGATCAGCGTGGAATCCCATGACTGCGCACTGCGATGGACAAAGTTGGCCAGCTCGGTATAACCCAGTTCATTCGCCAGCATCAACACGCTCAGGCAGCGCGTCGCGATAATCGCCACGCCCGCCACTGTGACGGGGACCGGGGCAGCCGGTAAAACAGCGCCGTGTTTAAGCATTTCCGACATGTCTTTCACTCCACCATGACGATAAAAAGGCTGGATTAACCAGCCCTTCTATAGAATGGCAAAAGTCGGGGATTTCAGCCACGTTTCGCTTTCTGAATATCGCTTAAACGCTGTTTTTCTTCATGTGCCATGACGCGCCAGGCAATAAAGCCCACGATGCCCACAACGAACAGGATCAGGGAAGCCAGCGCGTTGATCTCCGGATTAACGCCACGTCGTACCGTGGCAAAAATCGCCATCGGTAAGGTGGTGGCACCCGGGCCGGTCACAAAGCTGGCAATCACCAGGTCATCCAGTGACAGGGTAAAGGCCAGCAGCCAGCCGGTCACGATGGCCGGCGCAATCATCGGCACCGTGATCACAAAGAAGACCTTCAACGGCGTCGCGCCAAGATCCATTGCGGCTTCCTCAATTGACCGGTCCAACTCGCGCAGGCGCGAATTGATCACCACCGCCACGTAAGCGGTACAGAAGGTCACGTGCGCCAGCCAGATGGTGAGCGTACCGCGTTCTGTCGGCCAGCCCAGCGCATTGCCGAGCCCGACAAACAGCAACAGCAGCGACAGGCCGGTAATCACATCGGGCATGACCAGCGGTGCAGTGAGCATAAAGGCAAAGCCGTTATGGCCGCGAAAACGCCCAAACCGCACGATGATCACCGCCGCCATGGTACCCAGCACCACCGCCATGGTGGCGGAAAGCGCGGCAATGGTGAGGCTCAGCAGCACCGCATCGATCATGGCATCGTCCTGAAACAGCACCTGATACCAGTGAAATGAAAACCCTTCCCAGACCGTAACCAGTTGGGAACTGTTAAAGGAGTAAACCACCAGCAGCAGCATGGGCGCGTACAGAAACATAAAGCAGCAGGCCAAAATCGCCGTGCGCCAGGGAGAGCGGATCGTTGGCAGATTATTCATCCCTTCTCTCCCATTTCTCGGTTTTGATGTTTATGGAACCAGATAATCGGCAGAATCAAAATCAGCAAAATGATCACCGCCAGCGCGGAGGCCACGGGCCAGTCGCGGTTGTTAAAGAACTCCTGCCAGAGAATACGGCCAATCATGATGCTGTCCGGTCCGCCCAGCAGTTCGGGAATCACGTACTCGCCGACCGCCGGGATAAACACCAGCATGGAACCGGCAATGATGCCGCCTTTGGTCAGAGGCACGATCACGCTGAAGAAGGTTTTCAGCGGGCGCGCGCCCAGGTCCAGCGAGGCTTCCACCAGCGAGTAATCGATACGCGTCAGCGCGGTATAGATGGGCAAGACCATAAACGGCAGATAGCAGTACACAATCCCGATATAGACCGCCGTATTGGTGTAGAGGATCACCAGTGGATGATCGATCACGCCTGTCCACATCAGAAAACGATTAAGAATACCGTTATTGTTCAGCAGCCCCATCCAGGCGTAAACCCGCACCAGGAACGACGTCCACGACGGCAATATGACCAGCAGCAGCAGGACAGACCGCATCGAGGGCTTACTGTGCGCGACGGCCCAGGCCAGCGGATAACCAATCAGCAGACAGATGACAGTGGAGATCGCGGCCACTTTTAACGACTGCAAATAGGCGTCGATATACAGCGGATCATCACTGAGCGTCACATAGTTGCCCAGATTCAACACCAGACTCAGCTGATCGTCAGCCCAGGTGACCAACTCGGTGTAAGGCGGAATAGCACGGGCAATATCCGCAAAGCTGATTTTTAAAACAATCAGGAACGGCAACAGAAAAAACAGAATCAGCCACAGGTAAGGCAATGCAATGACGAGCTTGCGCCCGTGCTGCATTTTTATGCGCGTTGCCCAGCGCTGCAACGGTGTACCGAGCAGCTTAGCCGGGGCTTTCGTGCGTTGAAAAATCTGGCTCATCGCGCCTCCTTAAACTGTCAAAACCACGCAGCTGTCACTGTCCCAGCACAGGCGCACCTGGTCGCCCCAGGTCGGCATACCTTTGCGGTAGCGATGTTCATTTTGTAGCTGGGCACTGAGCATCTGACCGCTGTGCAGGCGAACATGGTAAATGGAGAGATCGCCCAGATACGCGATGTGTACCACCTCACCGTCCGCGACGTTACAGCCATCGGCAGGGATCTCTTCACACAGCATCACCTTTTCCGGGCGCAGGGCAACGTGAACCGGCACGTTATCGACGACCGACACATCGGAATCCACTTTCAGAGGATGCTTGAGGCCCGGACTGTCAATCACCAGGCCGTCTTCCTGACGTTCACGCAGCAGACCGTCGAACACGTTGACTGAACCGATAAACTCGGCGCTGTAGCGGCTGGTAGGATGCTCGTAAATCTCTTCCGGCTCACCAATTTGCACGAATTTGCCCCGGTTCATGATGGCAATTCGCCCCGCCATCGTCATGGCCTCTTCCTGATCGTGCGTCACCATCACGCAGGTCGCCCCGACCCGCTCCAGAATATCGACCACTTCCAGTTGCATACGGTCGCGTAGCTTTTTGTCCAGCGCCCCCATGGGTTCATCCAGCAGCAGCAGTTTAGGCCGCTTTGCCAGGCTACGCGCCAGCGCCACGCGCTGCCGTTGTCCCCCTGAAAGCTGGTGCGGCTTACGTTTGGCAAATTCCTGCATGTGCACCAATGACAGCATTTCTTCCACGCGGCTGGCGATTTCGCCCTTTGCCAGTTTGTCTTGCTTTAGGCCAAAGGCGATGTTCTGCTCCACCGTCATATGGGGGAACAGCGCATAGCTCTGAAACATCATATTGATCGGCCGCTGATAGGGCGCGACATGGGAGAGATCGTGCCCATCCAGCACAATCTGGCCGCTGGTGGGCTGTTCAAAACCCGCCAGCATGCGTAACAGGGTAGATTTGCCACAGCCGGACGCGCCGAGCAGAGCGAAAATCTCCCCTTTGTAAATGGTCAGGCTGACATCATCCACGGCATGCTGGCCGTCAAACGATTTGGTCAGGTTGCGAATTTCCAGCAGCGGCGTTAACGCTTTTGCGGTTTTATTTTGCGGGCGAGGGATGGCATCGTTCACGAATGTAGTTCTCCGGAGCCAGGCGGAACAACGCGGCAAACAGTGCCGCTAAAAATGGCACAACAGAGGCCTGCACTGCGCCTCTGTTGCTGTCACAAAACATATGCTGTCGAATTACTTACCGCTTTTAACCTTAGTCCATGCACGCGTACGCACACGATCCAGTTTTGGATCCTGGACCTTCAGCACAAACAGTTTGGCCATGGCATCCGGCGTCGGGTAAATACCCGGGTTATTACGGATATCGGCATTAATCAGCGGCAGTGACGCTTTATTGCCGTTGGCGTAATTCATTTTATTGGAGATGTCAGCAATCACTTTCGGATCCATGATGTAGTTCAGCCAGGTGTAAGCGGCATCCACATCTTTCGCGTCTTTTGGAATCGCCATCATATCGAAGAAGGCCAGTGCGCCCTCTTTCGGTACGCTGTAACCAATGTTGACGCCATTCTTTGCTTTCTCCGCACGGTTTTTCGCCTGAAGAATATCGCCTGACCAGCCAATAGCCACACAGATATTGCCGTTCGCCAGATCGTTAATATATTGCGAAGAGTGGAAGTAACGAATATTCGGACGCAGCTTAAGTAGCAGATCCGTCGCGGCGCCAGAATAATCTTTTGCATCGCTGCTGTTAGGATCTTTGCCCAAATAATTAAGTACGGTTGCGAAGATCTCTTCAGGCGCATCCAGGAAAGACACGCCACAGCTTTTCAGTTTTTCCAGGTTTTCCGGCTTCAAGACCAGATCCCAACTGTTTACCGGCGCATCCGCGCCCAGCGCAGCTTTCACTTTTTCGACGTTATAGCCAATGCCGGTGGTGCCCCACAAATAAGGAATCGCATATTTGTTACCCGGATCGTGTTGCGCCACTTTCGCCATTAACGCGGGATCCAGATTTTTATAATTTGGCAGTTTGCTTTTATCCAGCGGCTGAAACACGCCGGACTGAAGCTGACGCGCCAGGAAACTGGAAGAAGGCACCACGACATCGTAACCCGTACTGCCGGCCATCAGTTTGCCTTCCAGCACTTCATTGGAATCAAACACGTCGTAGACGACTTTAATGCCGGTCTGCTTTTCGAAATTAGGCACGGTATCTGGCGAAATATAATCCGACCAGTTATAAACGTGCAGCGTCTTATCTTCCGCCATGGTACTGGCTGAAGCAGCCATCAGCACCCCAGCAACCACACCTGACAACCATTTTTGACGTTGGTTGAACATGCTTTTAATCCTCCTGAGCGGGTTATAACAACGCTGCACATCAGTGATTCAGTTTTGCGTTTCGTGATTAAAATTCAGTGACACAATGAATCATTATTCAGTGGACGTTTAATAGTAAAAACCTATACCTGCGCGGCAATCTAAGGCTTGTCGCCGCCCCGCAAGCATAGCCCCCCCGTTAAGGGTTCACCAGACCTCAGCGTAAAAAACGCCTGAACTCAATATTTTAGGCATGTTTAAGCTATGAGGTTCGGCTTTTATGGCATAAAGAACGTCATAAATCTGGCAATAAAGGGCTTAATGCAGAATAAAACATTACGGTTATAAATTAATCTATGTCGTTCACAATTGATAATATTAAGAATTACGCGTGCCGGAGACAGGGATCTTTGCGGCTGCATCGGGGGGCGGGAAATAGCGCGGGTCAGCAAGTAGACATTCGCCGGGAATAAAAAAAGCCGTCACGGGTGACGGCTTAATCAGATCCTGTTCTTAGTGCAGAACAGAATGGATGCTGCTGCTTGAGACGTGCTCTTCGTCTTCACCTATCATCAGCAGATTATTGGCAAAGGCTTCCATAATGACCATGGAAATTTCTTCTTCGCTCTGCTTCATAAAATGTGCAAACTGCCCGAAGGTTAACCCGGCAGTGGTCATCATTGACTGACAAACAATAAGCTTAGGCAGGTTGTCATCCTGTATATCGATGAACGCCTTCACCGTGAGCGAACTGGCGTTAATTTGCGATAAGTCACCCACCAGCGGAATAAGCGCCGTCGGTTTTACTTCGGCCAGTGCCGAAAACAGAATGACGTTATCGACCAGGTCGATTTTAGCGTCAAACACCCCGTCGAAGTTTTGCATGTGCGGCAAATGAAGTGCCTGACAAGCATCACATTCAAACCAAGTGATATTTTGCTGATCCAGCCAACGACGCAGCAGGTCGATATCCGGAACGACAAGAGAATCCATTGTAAAATCCCATGGGGTGATAAATAAGCGACCTAGCTTACGGAAAAACGTGGTGAGATTCCACGAAAACCACTGAAAAGCGCGGGTCAACCCGTGGTTTTAGGACGGAGCCCGGGGGTAGCATGCCGTTCAATGTGGTCAATCATCATGCCGGCGATGTCAAGACCGCTTGTGGTTTCAATCCCTTCCAGACCTGGTGAAGCATTCACCTCCATTACCAGCGGGCCGCGCGCCGAGCGCAGAATATCCACCCCCGCGACGTCCAGCCCCAGAACCGCGGCGGCTTTGACTGCCATCTCGCGCTCCTGCTCGCTAATGTCAACCGTGCAGGCTTTGCCGCCGCGATGTAAATTCGAGCGAAAATCGCCCTCTTTCGCCTGGCGCTCAATGGCCGCCACGACCCGATCGCCAATGACCAGACAGCGCACATCGCGTCCGCGCGCTTCCTGAATAAACTCCTGCACTAAAATGTGTGCATTCAGCCCACGAAAGGCATCGATAACGCTTTCTGCCGCCTGGCGCGTCTCTGCCAACACCACGCCGATCCCCTGCGTGCCTTCGACCAGTTTCACCACCAGCGGCGCGCCGCCTACCATGGCGATCAGATCCTGCGTGTCGTCAGGAGAAGAGGCAAATCCCGTTACCGGCATATCAATTCCGTCCCGCGCCAGCAGCTGCAGGGAACGCAATTTGTCACGCGCGCGGGTCACGGCGGCGGATTCATTTAAAGGATAACTGCCGCACATTTCGAACTGGCGTAGCACCGCCGTGCCGTAGAAGGTAATCCCGGTGCCAATGCGCGGAATAACGGCATCGAAGTGCCCCAGCGGCTCGCCACGGTAGTGAATACCGGGCGAGGCGGGGTTGATGTTCATGTAACACGAGAGCGGATCGATGATTTGAACAAAATGACCGCGCTGTTCGGCGACGTCACGTAAACGGCGACAGGAATAGAGCGTTCCATCGCGCGACAGAATGGCCATTTTCATCAATCAAAATCCTTGCGTTAAATTAGCGTGTTGCCCAGCCCTGCTGATGCAGGTAATCCAGCATAAACGGGCGCGTCTCTTTGATGATCAGGCGCTGAATCAACTGGCTCCAGGTTTCGCTACGCTGGTTGCTGTCGCGTTGTTCATAGTAGATCGCCGTGCGGCTATCGTAATCAGCCAGCACCGCAGGATCCACTGGTTGATAACGATTTTCGTGCACCAGCATCGACTGCGGGATGCGCGGTTTAACATCCGGTATGGATTCAGGATAGCCAAGACAGAAACCAAACAGCGGCAGCACAAATTTTGGCAGGCCCAGCAGTTCGGTAACCTGAGCGATATTATTACGAATGCCGCCAATAAAGACGCCGCCCAGCCCCAGGGATTCCGCTGCCACCATGGCATTTTGCGCCATCAGCGCCGTATCCACACAGCCCAGCAGCAGCTGTTCTGCCCGGCCTAACTGGGCATCAGGGCAGATTTGCAGGTGACGATTAAAGTCAGCGCAAAATACCCAAAACTCCGCCGCCTCGGCCACCCATGTCTGACCGCCCGTCAGGGTAACCAGTTGGTCACGTAACGCCGGATCGGTGATGCGTACAATAGATGAGCACTGCAAAAAGCTGGATGTGGACGCCGATTGGGCCGCAGCAATAATCGCCTCACGCTGTTCAGCACTCACCTTTTGATCCGTAAAAGAACGGATGGAACGGTGGCTGCATAATAAATCGATAGTCGGTGTCATAAAATCTCCAGCTAATTATCTTTTTTTTCAGAAAGGTTGAACAACTGCGGCGCAAGTGCTTTGGCACAGCGCCACATCAATAGCCAGGCGGCAGGTAACATCAGCAAAATGCCAATAATAAACAGTGCGGTCGCCAGGCGCGTGCTCCCGGCACCGGCAGGCAGTGCGGGTAACCACTCGTTAACGACCAGCAGCGCGCTCGCGATAAGTACGCCGCCCAGCGCCTCCATTGCCAGTATGGTCTTGGGCAATTTTGCGACATTCCGCATGGTTTCCTCCTGCCTCAGGGCTGACTGAGTCTCAATTATGGATAACATCCTTAAAATTGCCCATCAGCGGTTTCGGAGAGTGCCATTGCAGAGCACCGGGCCCGGCTTTGCGACGTCATAGGATGCGGGCATCAGACTAACAGGTAAATCCTGCTTTCTTTAAGCACGACGAGCGGGCATCATTACCGGCTTTCCAGACTTTGTCGTGTGATCGTCATCACACACTGACCTCGCAAGGAGTTCTCAATGATTGCTGTTATTTTTGGTCGTCCCGGCTGCCCTTACTGTGTTCGGGCGAAAGAACTGGCGGATAAGCTGCAGGCCGGGCGTGACGATTTCAATTACCAGTATGTTGATATTCAGGCGGAAGGCATCACTAAAGCCGATCTGGAAGCCAGTGCAGGTAAACCTGTCAGCACCGTACCGCAGATTTTTCTGGATGAGCAGCATATTGGTGGCTACACCGAATTCGCCGCCTGGACAAAAGAGAATCTGGGATTTGTTGCCTGAGCAACGGATGTATCAGAACTGACGTCCTGAAAAGTGCGCGCTGGCGTGATGCCAGCCGCGCCTTGATGATCGGTTAAGCCAGCCCCCGCGTGCGTTAACGCGACAACGGCAGAATGCAGCTCAACACAGTAGCCTAACGCTTTGACGCCGCGATCAGTCGCAGCAACCGCACCAGCAATGCCCCGCATCCCGCCCAGAACATACCGCTCATGCTCCAGACAGCAATATAATTCCAGCTGGCACTCCCGGCAAACACGCTATGTAGCAGCAGCGCAGCCAGCACCGTTCCAGTAAACGCCATCACCAGCGTGCTTTTTAGCGGCGCCTCCCGCTGCATGAGCGCCATGACGGCACCCGGCAGTAAAAAAAGCAGCAATTCAGGCTGGCTGTGTAGCGTCTGCGTGCCTGACAGCCGGAAATCCTGGGTAAACATAAACACGACACAATAAAACACGCCACCTGATACGCAGGTTGCCCAGAAATAATAACGCTGCGGCATAACTCCCCACTCATTAAAAACATGCCAAAACTTCGCCTTTGACCTTGCCGAGCCTGGTGGAAATAAAAAGAAACAGTCGTTTTGAGAACGAATGAAAGTCGCCAATGGCTGAGAATGATTTTTCTGATTAGAATATTGGCCGCGTTACCTTTTCAGACATCAGTGATAGCTGGAGGTAATCTTACGGCCTGCTCAAGATAGCGAAAAACAGGCCTCTCTTCAATAGGTTACAAGTAAACAAGAAGTTAAAATGTTGAATGTTAACATCGCAGAATTGTTAAGAGGTAATGACATTCTGTTATTATTTTTCGTACTGGCACTGGGACTTTGCCTGGGAAAATTACGTTTTGGCTCGATACAACTCGGAAATTCCATTGGCGTATTAGTGGTTTCATTATTATTAGGTCAGCAACACTTCTCGATGAATACGGATGCCCTGAGCCTGGGTTTCATGTTGTTTATTTTCTGCGTCGGCATTGAAGCAGGCCCCAACTTTTTTTCCATTTTCTTTCGGGATGGCAAAAATTATTTCATGCTCGCCATTGTGATGGTGGTCAGCGCCCTGCTGCTGGCCCTGGGATTCGGCAAGCTTTTTGGCTGGGACATCGGCCTGACCGCAGGCGTACTGGCCGGCTCCATGACGTCCACGCCGGTCCTGGTTGGCGCGGGTGATACGCTGCGCCAGAGCATCAGCGATCCCAGACAGCTGAGCATCATGCAGGATCAACTCAGCCTGGGTTATGCCGTAACCTATCTTGTCGGGTTAGTCAGCCTGATTTTCGGCGCACGCTATCTGCCCCGTTTACAACATCAGGACTTACCCACCTGCGCCCAGCAGATTGCGCGCGAACGCGGTCTTGACGCTGACAGCCAGCGCAAAGTGTTTCTGCCGGTGATTCGCGCTTACCGCGTCGGCCCGGAACTGGTGGCGTGGAGCGGCGGCAAAAACTTGCGTGAGCTCGGTATATACCGGCAGACCGGCTGCTATATCGAACGAATTCGCCGCAATGGCATCCTTGCCAGCCCGGATGGTGATGCGGTGCTGCAACTGGGGGATGATATTTCCCTGGTGGGCTATCCGGATGCCCACGCGCGCCTGGATGCCAGCTTTCGTAACGGCAAAGAAGTTTTTGACCGCGATCTGCTGGATATGCGGATTGTGACGGAAGAGATCGTGGTGAAAAACCACAATGCCGTCAACAAACGGCTAAGCAAACTCAACCTTACCGATCACGGCTGCTTTCTCAACCGCGTGATTCGCAGCCAGATCGAGATGCCTATTGATGACAACATCATGCTGAACAAAGGTGATGTGTTGCAGGTCAGCGGCGAAGCACGACGGGTGAAGAGCGTAGCGGATCGCATCGGCTTTGTGGCGATTCACAGTCAGATGACCGACCTGCTGGCATTCTGTGCTTTTTTTATCATCGGTCTGATGGTCGGGTTAATTACGTTCCAGTTCAGCAACTTTAGCTTTGGCATCGGTAACGCCGCAGGGTTGTTGTTTGCCGGCATTATGCTGGGCTTCCTGCGCGCTAACCATCCTACCTTTGGCTATATTCCGCAGGGTGCGCTGACGATGGTGAAAGAGTTCGGGCTGATGGTATTCATGGCGGGCGTCGGGCTGAGCGCCGGCAGCGGTATCGACCACGGTATATCGGGTAACGGCGCGCTGATGCTCTTGTGCGGCCTGCTGGTCAGCCTGTTACCGGTGGTGATTTGCTACCTGTTTGGCGCCTATGTTCTGCGCATGAACCGCGCGCTGCTGTTTGGCGCCATTATGGGTGCACGCACCTGCGCGCCAGCCATGGAGATAATCAGCGACACGGCTCGCAGTAACATCCCGGCACTCGGCTACGCCGGGACCTATGCTATCGCGAACGTTTTGCTGACGCTGGCGGGAACATTAATCGTTATTATCTGGCCGTTATTGCCCTTATAAAATTTTTTTACTGACGTCCAGAACTTTTTTTCCCGACCACAGTCTGAATAAGTGCCACTGCTTTTCTTTGAAATCCCCAAATTGTGGAGCCCGCTGGTCTTTTTCCCAGCGGGTTTTTTTATGCCTTTCTCCTGCCCGCCCTGCCTGGACACTAAAACATCATTAAACTTAAACCGTTTTGCAACCTTAACGCAGATTAAGAACCTTGTGATGGACTCTCCGACCGTCTGCACGCAGGATAGGCAGCTTATTTTGTTAGCAGTATGTGCTAGCAGATGCGACAGACTCAATCCGGTTTCGCTCGTTGGCTTAAGCCCTTTTTCCCGGATTGAGAGAATCTGAACATCAGTAAGAGGAACCGATCCCGTAATGGAAGAATTGAACCGCACCCTGTTTATGGCAATTAACGCAACACCGGATTCGCCTCACTGGTTATTGCAGCTTGCCATCTTCATCGCCAGAGACTTAATCGCCATCGTTCCGCTGCTGATTGTGGCACTGTGGCTGTGGGGACCGCGCGATCGGGTTGCCTCACAACGTGTGCTGGTATTAAAAACCGGCATTGCGCTGCTGTACGCGCTCGCCATCTCCTGGTGCGTTGGGCAGCTGTTACCGCATCCGCGCCCTTTCGCGATCAATTTTGGTCATCAGTTTCTTGCGCACGCGGCCGATGACTCCTATCCCAGCGATCACGGCACCACGATTTTCACCTTTGCGCTGGCTTTCCTGTTCTGGCATCGGCTCTGGTCGGGCATCATTCTGATGGTGGTCGCCACCGCAATCGCCTGGTCCCGTGTTTACCTTGGGGTTCACTGGCCAATGGATATGCTGGGCGGTTTTCTGGTGGGAATGCTGGGTTGCCTGGCGTCACACCTTGCCTGGCAACTGTATGGCGAACGCCTGCTCAATATCATCAACCCGCTCTATCGGGCGCTGTTCGCTTTACCGATTCGTAAAGGCTGGACACAAGGTTAAAAAAAAGGGACGCCACGGCGTCCCCTGTTTTTAGCTGAACCACTTCCCGAACCAGCCATTAAATTTCATCATGACGAAATCAATGATGCGGCTGAAGAAGCCGCCTTCCGGCACATCCTGCAGCACCACCAGCGGACGTTGTTCGATCGTTTTACCGTCCAGCTGAAAATCAATGGTGCCCACGACCTGATTTTTCTTCAACGGCGCCTCAAGCTGCGGCGATGTCAGGCTGTAGCTGGCTTTGAGGTTTTTCATCTGCCCTTTAGGAATGGTCAGTGCCGCGTCTTTTTCCACGCCCAGGTTGACCTGATTGTGTTCGCCAAACCAGACGCGCTGCTGGGCAAAAGGCGCACCCGCTTTAATTGGGGTCACGGTTTCAAAGAAGCGGAAGCCCCACGTCAGTAATTTTTCACTTTCCCGGAAGCGAATGGCATCGCTGGCGGTGCCCAGCACAACCGAGATCAGTCGCATATCGCCTTCGGTGGCTGAAGCGACCAGATTATTTCCCGCGCCAGAAGTGTGGCCGGTTTTAATCCCATCCACCTTCAGATTGCTGCTCCAGAGCAGACGGTTGCGGTTCATCTGACGAATATTGTTAAAGGTAAACTCTTTTTCCTTGTTCAGGGCGTACTCTTCCGGCACATCCCGAATCAGCGCCTGCCCAATCAGCGCCATGTCCCGCGCGGTGCTGTACTGTCCGTCGGCATCCAGACCATGCACCGTCATAAAGTGGGTGTTTTTCAGGCCAAGCGCTTTCACATAGTTATTCATCAGACCGATAAAGGAATCCTGACTGCCGGCAACATAGTCTGCCAGCGCGATGCAGGCATCGTTCCCGGACTGGATCACAATCCCTTTGTTCAGCTCATGCACCGGGATACGATCGCCGGGCTTCAGAAACATCAGAGAAGAGCCCCGCAGTTTAGGATTGCCGGTAGCCCAGGCATCCTGCCCCACTGTTACCATGTCGTCAGGTTTAATTTTGCCGGATTTGATTGCCTGGCCAACCACATAGCTGGTCATCATTTTTGTCAGGCTGGCGGGATCGAGTCGCTGATCGGCATTGGATTCGGTCAGCACTTTGCCGCTGGCGTAGTCAATTAAAATCCAGGCTTTGGCGTCAATTTGAGGGGCGGCCGGTGCCTGTTCCGCGAAAACAGCCATCGGCACAACGAGTAGCAAAGAGGTTGCAGCAATACGCCGCAGGTGAGATGAAAAGCAAGTATTTGTCATGGGCTTGGCCGGATTGTCCTTAGTAAAACGAGAGTCAAAGGCTTAACACCTTCTGTGAGAACGCTACCCGCTGGCGTCAATGAAAAAAACCGCTTAATCGTAAAGTTTTATAGATTTTAGTAGATTAACCCTGGCAAGCGTGCCGCGCGCGTGCCATTTTCCCTCACGAATGTCGCACATAAAAATGCGCTAAATTCTGATTTTTTAATCAGAAAGTTAAGGCCGTCACAAAACTGGGTTACCCTGACTTTATTCAATTGAGGAGAACCCCTATGGATCTAGCCCTGTTTGATCTGGACGAAACGCTGATTAGTGAGGACAGTACCGGCCTGTGGCTACGCTGGCTGGTCTCACAAGGCTTTGCCTCTAGTGACCTGATTGATGAAGAACAGGAATTAATGCGTCAATATTATGCCGGGACGCTGTCGATTGATGAGTACATGCATAAAACCCTTTCCCCGCTGACCGGCATGGCGACGATGACGGTGGAAGGATGGGTTCGACGCTTTATCCACCGTGATATCATGCCGCGCGTTTACCCGGAAGCCCGGGCGCGGCTTGACTGGCATCAGGCGCGCGGTGACAGAATTATCGTGATCTCCGCCAGCGGCGAACATCTGGTGAATCCTATCGCCAGCCAGCTCGGTGCCTGCGGGGCCCTGGCCATTGGTGTCGAAGTGGTGGACGAACGTTACAGCGGCAACACCTACGGCACCCTGACGTTTCAGCATGGCAAAGTGAAGCGGGTAGAAGAATGGAAAGCCGCGCGCCCTGCCGAAACCTACGCGCACACCTGGGCTTACAGTGATTCCATGAACGACCTGCCCATGCTGGCGCAGGCCGACTATGCACACGTAATTAATCCGGCGGAACCGCTGTTACAGGAAGCCGAAAAGCGCGGCTGGCAGGTCTGCCACTGGGCTCGCTGAGTTAACCGCGGGACGCGCTGGCGTCCTGCGTCAACCCAACCCTGAGCAATTTACCGTTAGCCTCATCCGTCAGTAAATAGAGATAGCCATCGGGCCCCTGACGGACATCGCGGATCCGCTCATTGCGCCCGTCCAGCAACCGTTGTTCTTCGACGACCTTCTCGCCGTTGATATGCAACCGAATCAGGTTCTTCTCTTTCAGCGCGCCAATAAACAGCGAATTTTTCCACTGTGGAAAACGTGCGCTGTTATAAAACGCCATACCGCTGATCGCTGGCGAGACTTTCCAGTAAAACGCCGGCTGTTCCGTGCCTGCCACATGCGTGCCTTTGGATTCCGGCACCTTACTGCCGTTGTAATCAATGCCGTAGGTTGCCAGCGGCCAGCCATAATTTTTGCCCTTCTGAATAATATTTACCTCATCGCCACCGCGGGGACCATGCTCACTTTCCCACATCACCTGAGTCCAGGGATTCAGTGCCAGCCCCTGAGGATTGCGTAAACCATAGGCCCAGATTTCGGGGCGCGCGCCGGGTTTATTGACGAAGGGATTATCGTTTGGCACGCTGCCGTCCGCGTTCAGGCGCAGCAGCTTGCCCTGAAGTTTATCGAGGTCCTGTGCGGCACTGCTGACAAAGTTGTCGCCAAAGGCAATCCATAAAAAGCCCTGACGATCGAAGGCCAGCCGGGTGCCGATATTATTGCCACTTGAGAGGCGCGGCGTTTGCTGAATCACCTCATGAAAATCGGTTAACTGGCGGTTATCAGGGCTGAGTTTGCCGTAGCCCACTACGGCGCCCGCCTTGCCGTTGCTGTCCGCTTCGGTATAGCTGAGCCAGACGCGGCGGCTCTGGGCAAAATCGGGGGCCAGCACCACGTCCAGCAGTCCGCTCTGACGCTGCGCCCAGACCTTTGGCACGCCCTGAATCGGTTCGGACAAGCCGCTGTCAGGCCGCCAGCTGCGCAGTTGGCCGGATCGTTCAGTAATCAGCAACGTCTGATTATCGGGCAAAAACGCCACAGACCAGGGGTGATCCAGCTTATCCTGAAGCACCTCAACCTTAAGGTCACTCGCCCACAGCGGGCTGGAAAAGAGTAATGCGCCACTCAATAACAACGGGGTCGGAATACGAACCATAGTCTTCTCCTGACAGCGTGCAGTGCTGTTAAGCGTAGTCAGACCGTCTGGAATGCAGTAAAGGATTTACAAAAGATTAAACAAGGCGTTGGCAGCAGGATGGGCAATGGCATGCGCTGGGAAAACCGACCGAAAAGGGATCGTGAAGAGAAAAGAAGAGACCGCCCGAAAAGTGATCGTGAAGAGAAGAGACCGCCCGCAGTAAGATAGCGGGCGGAAGCGGTTATTCGAAACAGGTATCGGGATTTTCCGCCAGTGAGATAAACTCTTTACCGCCTGGCGTCAGCGCCAGAATCGTACCGCTCTCAATATCGTACACCCAGCCGTGCAGGCGCAGCTTGCCCTGACGTAACCCGACCGAAACTGACGGGTGGGTTTTCATGTTGTTCAGCTGGGCAATCACGTTTTCCTGCACCATTTCGTTGAGCTTCTTCTCAGGCGAATCGTATTCACGCTGCTCAACCACCGCTTTTGCCGCATCGGCATAACGCAGCCAGTGCTCGACGGCTGGCATAGAATCCATACAGGCACAGGAGGCGATAGCGTTCATCGCGCCACAGTTTGAGTGACCACAGATAATGATGTCAGAAACCCCCAGCGCCATTACGGCATACTCAATTGTCGCTGACACGCCGCCCGGTTCCGGACCAAAAGAGGGCACAATGTTGCCCGCATTACGGATGACGAACAGCTGTCCGGGTTCCTGCTGAGTAACGAGTTCCGGCACCAGACGGCTGTCTGAGCAAGAGATAAACAGCGCTTTTGGATTCTGATTAGATGCCAGACTTTTAAAAAGCGCCTTTCTTTCGGGAAAGACTGTCTGCTGAAAACTCAGAAACCCGTTGATGATCTCTTTCATTATTTTGCTCTCACATTGTCCACGTCATGATCTGAAGAAACGACGCCTTCAGTACTGGTTAAGCGATTCATTATTAATGAAAACAAGCAAATATCAACTTAGAATGTGACCAAAATCGCTGTCGTAAAGTTAAAGATGTTTAATATTTATCCACCTGATTATTCGGTGTTTATTAGAAATTCTTTTACACAACGGTGAGTTACTGACTTTCGGTTGCCCTCGTGTTCTGCCGTCCGACCCCGGGCGATGGGTGCAGACCTTTACGGGTTTTTGCGTTACTTTACGCTTAACTAATCCCTTACAGATAACGCTACAATTTTCATCACAACACAGGTAAAATCGCGCGCCATTGCTGTGCTGAACCGGAAACCACCTTATGTCCACTACCAATACACTGCCGCCGCGCGTCGGATTTGTCTCGCTCGGCTGTCCAAAAAACCTTGTCGACTCAGAGCGCATCCTGACGGAACTGCGCACCGAGGGTTATGAGGTGGTACCACGCTATGACGATGCTGAAATCGTTATTGTTAACACCTGCGGATTTATCGACAGCGCCGTCCAGGAATCTCTGGAAGCGATCGGTGAAGCCCTGAACGAAAACGGTAAGGTCATCGTGACCGGCTGTCTGGGCGCCAAAGTCGATCAAATTCGTGAGGTGCATCCGAAGGTGCTGGAGATTACAGGTCCACACAGCTATGAACAGGTGCTGTCGCATGTGCATCGCTACGTGCCTAAGCCGCAGCACAACCCGTTCCTGAGCCTGGTGCCGGAACAGGGCGTGAAGCTGACGCCGCGCCATTACGCCTACCTGAAGATTTCTGAAGGCTGTAACCATCGCTGCACCTTCTGCATTATTCCTTCGATGCGTGGCGATCTCGACAGCCGTGCCATTGGTGAAGTACTGGATGAAGCGAAACGTCTGGTTGAAGCTGGAGTGAAAGAGTTGCTGGTGATTTCACAGGATACCTCGGCCTATGGCGTGGACGTGAAGCACCGGACGGGCTTCTGGAACGGTGCGCCGGTAAAAACCAGCATGGTCAGCCTGTGTGAGCAGTTAGCCAAACTCGGCGTCTGGGTCCGCCTGCATTACGTCTATCCGTATCCCCACGTTGATGACGTTATTCCGCTGATGGCTGAAGGCAAAATTCTGCCGTATCTCGATATTCCGTTACAGCATGCCAGCCCACGCATTCTTAAACTGATGAAACGTCCTGGCGCAGTAGAACGGACGCTGGAGCGCATTAAGCGCTGGCGTGAAATCTGCCCTGAGTTAACCCTGCGCTCAACCTTTATCGTTGGCTTCCCCGGTGAAACCGAAGAAGACTTCCAGATGCTGCTGGACTTCATTAAAGAAGCCCGTCTGGATCGCGTAGGCTGTTTCCAGTACAGCCCGGTCGAAGGCGCGACGGCGAACCAGTTGCCCGATCCGGTTGATGAAGCTGTTAAGCAAGAGCGTTACGACCGCTTTATGCAGTTGCAGCAGCAGATCTCTGCTGAACGCCTGCAGGAAAAAGTGGGACGCGAAATCATGGTCATCATTGATGAGGTCGATGAAGAAGGTGCGATTGGTCGTAGCATGGCTGATGCGCCAGAAATCGACGGCGCCGTTTACCTGAACGGCGAGAGCAACGTTAAGCCGGGTGATGTCCTGCGCGTGAAGGTGGAACACGCAGACGAATACGATTTGTGGGCCAGCCGCGCTTAACCGTACTTCTGCTGGTGCGCTTTTTTGCGCGCCAGGTAGTCATCATCAGCACGTAGCTTGTCCCAGTATGCTTTGAAAATGGCCGCCGCAGCGGCCTTTTCTTCGTCCCTGCCCCAGGGCAATTCCTTGCCCTGGGCATCGTATTTCCGTCCGCCCTTGTGGTTGCTGTAGCGACGCGCGCGGGTATAACCCATCTGGATAAATTTGCGTGCCATGTCCATGCCGACAAAATCATCCTGCTGGCGATAGGCTTCGAACAGCGCCATGATTTCTTCTGCCGAAGCTTTGGCAACCTCAACGGTACGAAAACGCCAGTGCGGTAAGATCTCGCCCTTATAAGGCTGGACCATGAGCACGCCCTGCTCTCCGCGCCCCACCTGATAACGCTCAGGCTGCTTGCGAAAATCGATGGTGCTGAAGTCCTGGTCATAATCAAAAGGTTTCATGTCTTAAGTTTAGGATCAAGTGCGTCACGTAGCCCGTCGCCAAGCAAATTAAAGGCTAAAACCGTAAAAAAAATGGCCAGCGCCGGAAAAATCGCCACATGCGGCGCTATGACCATATCGGCCCGCGCTTCGTTGAGCATGGCACCCCACTCCGGCGTGGGCGGTTGCGCGCCCAGTCCCAAAAATGACAGGCTTGCCGCCGTGATAATCGAGGTACCGATGCGCATAGTGAAGTACACCACAATGGACGATACCGTCCCTGGCAACAGGTGGCGCAGGATAATCGTCCAGTCGGATGCCCCGATGCTGCGTGCAGACTCGATATAGGTTTGATGTTTCAGCACCAGCGTATTGCCGCGCACCAGACGGGCAAACGCTGGAATACTGAAGATCGCCACGGCGATAATCACGTTGCTGATACCGGTGCCCATAATGGCCACCACGGCAATGGCGAGCAGAATACCGGGAAAGGCAAACAGGACGTCACAAACGCGCATGGTTATCCTGTCCCACCAGCCTTCGTAGTAGCCCGCCAGCAGGCCCGCCAGGGTGCCGATAAACGCGCCTATTGCCACGGAGACAAAACCGGCAATCAGCGAAATTCGGGTGCCCACGAGTACGCGGCTGAAAATATCGCGGCCCAGTGAGTCCACGCCAAACCAGTGCATCAGGGACGGCCCGTCATTCAGGCGGTCATAGTCAAAATAATTTTCAGCGTCGAACGGCGCAATGGCCGGTGCCGTAAATGCCAACACAATCAGCACCAGCACGAAGAGACCGGCCAACAACGCCACGGGCTGATGGCGAAAGCGCCGCCAGAACTCGCGCCACGGTGTTCTCACCCGGTTGCCGTTTAACAGCGGCATACTTTTTAATGCCGCTTCCCGTCGCCAGTTTTTCATCAGGTGTCCTTAAAGCGAATCGCCGGGTTAATGACGGCATATAACATATCGACAAACAGGTTAATCAGGATAAACTCCAGCGAAAACAGCAGCACCTCCGCCTGAATGACCGGATAGTCACGCATCTGCACTGAATCCACCAGCAGACGCCCCAGCCCCGGCCAGTTGAACACCACCTCCACCACAATCGACCCGCCCAGCAGGAAACCAAACTGCAGGCCCATCATGGTCACTACCGGAATCATGGCATTCCGTAATCCGTGTTTAATCACCACGCCGGATTCACGCACGCCTTTCGCGCGCGCGGTGCGCATGTAATCTTCCTGCATCACCTCAACAAAAGAGGCCCGGGTAAAACGCGCCATGACGGCGGCGACGGCCGCCCCCAGGGTAACGGAAGGCAAAATGTAGTGCTGCCAGCTATCGGCTCCCACCGTGGGTAGCCAGCCCAGCTGGACAGAAAACACCTGCATCAGCAGCATGCCAAGGGCAAACGCCGGAAAGGAAATGCCCGAAACCGCCAGCGTCATGCCCAGGCGGTCCGGCCAGCGATTGCGCCACACCGCAGAAACAATGCCAATCGCCATTCCCAGGATCACCGCCCATACCATACTAACTAAGGTCAGCCATAAGGTTGGCATAAAGCGGGTGGCGATTTCCTGTGAAACCGGCCGCCTCGACACCAGCGACTGGCCAAAATCCCCCTGTAGGGCATTGACGACAAAGTGCCAGAACTGCAGTGGCAACGGTTGATCCAGCCCCAACTCCTGGCGTACCAGCGCGACGACGGAGGCATCGGCTTCCTGGCCGGCAATCAGGCGTGCGGGATCCCCTGGCAGTAAGTGCACAAACATAAACACCAGCACCGCCACGATAAACAGCGTGGGAATCAGGCCCAGCAGTCGTTTCAGAAAATAGTTAAACATGTCAGATCCTACACAGCCGCCAGCCGTCGCGGCTGGCCTGCCCGCCCGCTTCAGCACACACGGCAAAAGCGGGCATTACACGGCCCGCTCAGGTTTGGCTGTGGGCCGTGCCCCCTCGCGTCAACCTGAACGGGTCCGCCGGGTTACTTCAGCTCGGCATCGTCAAAACTAAATGAGGTATCCGGCATCATATAAAAGCCACTCAGGTTTTTGCTGTGGGCTGAAACCAACTGCTCCACCACCAGTGGAATCCAGGGATGATCGTTCCAGATCGTATCCTGCGCATCTTTGTAGAGTTCGGCTTTTTGCTTGCTGTCGGTGGTTTTCAACGCATCGGCCAGATCCTTATCGACTTTCGGATTGCTGTAGAAGGCAGTATTAAAGATCGCTGGCGGCCAGGCGGTCGTGGCAAACAGCGGCGTTAATGCCCAGTCAGCTTCCCCGGTGGAGGCAGACCAGCCGGTATAAAACATGCGTACGCCGCTCTCTTTCTGACCTTTGCCCTCCACTTCCGCCGCGCGCTGTCCCGCATCCATGGCGGTAACCTTCACCTTAACGCCCACCTGTGCCAGCTGCTGCTGCACAAACTGCAGAACTTTCTGTGCCGTACTGTGGTTGTGAGAGGACCAGAGCGTGGTTTCAAACCCGTTCGGATAGCCGGCTTCTTTCAGCAACGCTTTTGCTTTGGCAGGATCATAGGGAATGGGCGGATAGGTTTGAGCGTACTCAATCGATGGCGGCACAATACCCGTAGCCGGTGTGGCATAACCGGCAAACGCGACTTTGACCAGGGCCTGACGATTAATCGCGTATTCCAGCGCCTCACGCACCTTGGGATTATCGAAAGGCTTTTGTGTCACGTTCAGGCTGATATAGCGCTGCATGATCGAGGGCGAGACCACCACGTCAAGCTTGCTGTTTTTCTCCAGCAGTTTGGCCTGCTCGTAGGGCACCGGGAAAGCAAAGTTCGCCTCGCCCGTTTGCAGCATGGCCGCACGGGTGTTGTTATCCACCACCGGACGCCACGTAATACTGTCGAGTTTTGGATAGCCCTTCTTCCAGTAGCCATCCCATTTTTTTACCTTAACGAAGTCGGTCTGGTTCCAGGTGACGAATTCAAACGGCCCGGTTCCCACCGGATGGAACCCAATCTCCTTACCATATTTTTTCAACGCAGCGGGCGAGATCATCGCGGCGGCCGGGTGCGCCAGAATATTGATAAAGGCCGAGAAAGGCTGTTTGAGCGTGATTTTCACCGTCACAGGATCGACGGCTTCCGTGCTGGCGATATATTTGAACAGGTTATAGCGTTTCAGATGATTATCGGGATTACTGGCACGGTCGAGGTTGGCCTTCACCGCCTCGGCATTAAAGTCGGTGCCATCCTGAAACTTCACGCCGGAGTGCAGTTTAATCGTATAGGTCAGACCATCCTCGCTCACCTGGTAGCTGTCCGCCAGGACGTTGATGCGCTTCATGTCTTTATCAAAGCCGAACAGCCCCTGATAGAACGACTTTGCGACCGCCTGCGACAGCGTATCGTTAGCGTCGTAGGGATCGAGGGTGGTGAAATTAGAGGCCACGGCAATGACTGCATCCTGTGCGGCCCAGGCGGGTAACGCCATTGCACTGCTGAGTACGCCCGCTGCCAGTAAGCCTTTTCGCATCGTTATCTGCATTGTCTTCTCCTTGTTATCCCTGTCTGATTTGTCGCCGTAGCGACGGCTTAGTTATTCAGGTCGCGCGCTTGCGTGACGTGCCACGAAATGGCCGGGCGCGACTTCCATCAGCGAAACCGTTTCGGGTTCGTCGCCCAGTGAACGAATTGGGCTGGGGATCTCATCGACCAATAAACTGCGCTCGCGCTGCCGCTGCGACGGATCGGCAATCGGCACGGCGGCCATAAGCTTTTTGGTGTAAGGATGCTGCGGGCGTTCAAACACCGCCTGACGCGGCCCCATCTCGACGATTTGTCCAAGATACATCACCGCAACACGATGGCTGATGCGCTCAACGACCGCCATGTCATGGGAAATAAACAAAAATGCGATGCCAAACTCGCGCTGTAAATCCAGCATCAGGTTAATAATCTGTGCCTGAATAGACACATCCAGCGCCGAAACCGACTCATCGGCAATCACCACTTTCGGGTTCAGCGCCAGCGCCCGCGCAATGCAAATACGCTGCCGCTGGCCGCCGGAGAACTCATGGGGATAGCGCCTTGCATGCTCCGGCAATAACCCGACCTTTTCCAGCAACCACGCGACGCGCTGCTCTGCTTCATGGCGCGGCATCACCTTGTGGACCAGCAGTGGCTCCATAACAGAGAAGCCGACGGTCAGGCGAGGGTCCAGCGACGCATAGGGATCCTGAAAAATAAACTGAATATCGCGCCGCAGATGGGCCAGGGCAGGACCGGAGAGATCGTTTATGCGCTGACCGTTAAAGGTGATACTGCCGCCCTGGCTGGCAACCAGCTTTAGCAGGGAGCGTCCAGTGGTGGATTTTCCGCATCCGGACTCCCCCACCAGCGCCAGCGTTTCACCTGCGTAGAGATCAAAACTGACATTCTCGACCGCATGTACCCGACTTTTCACCCGGTTAAATAACCCTGAGCGGATATCAAACCGCGTGACCAGATTGCGTACCTGTAAAATCGGTGGCCGATCGTGGCGTACGGTATTCTGTGGTACTGCCGGTTCGTCGCCGCTGCCAATCAGCGGGAACCTGGCGGGCAGCGGCTGGCCCCGCATGGCACCCAGCGCCGGTACGGCGGCCAGTAGGGCGCGCGTGTAAGCCTGGCAGGGCGCACTGAACAGCTGAGCCGTTTCGGCATTTTCCACCACTTCGCCACGGTACATCACCTGTACCCGGTCAGCCATTTCAGCCACCACGCCCATATCGTGAGTGATAAAAATCACCCCCATCCGCATCTCTTTTTGCAGTTCGCGAATCAGTTGCAGAATCTGCGCCTGAATCGTCACGTCAAGCGCGGTGGTGGGTTCATCTGCAATCAGCAGCGCAGGTTGACATGACAGCGCCATGGCAATCATTACGCGCTGACGCATGCCGCCCGAGAGCTGGTGGGGAAAGCGGCGCAGGATCTTTTGCGCATCGGGAATACGTACCCTGTCGAGCATGCGACGCGCTTCTGCCAGCGCCCCGGCGTGGGATTGGCCCTGATGAAGACGAATGGATTCGGCAATCTGCTCGCCAACCGAGAACACCGGATTAAGCGACGTCATGGGTTCCTGGAAGATCATCGCCATATCGGCCCCGCGCACCTGCCGCATCTGACCGCGCGGCATGCGCATCAGATCCCGTACCTCGCCGTTACGACCGCGCAACAGGATCTCGCCGCTGACGTCTCCGCCGGCCTGCTCAATCAGGCGCATCAACGCCAGCGAGGTCACTGACTTGCCCGAACCAGACTCGCCCACCAGGGCCAGGGTTTTACCCCGGTAGACGTCAAGGGAAAGATGGCGTACAGCCTGGGTGACTACGCCATCGTTTTCAAAACGCACGTTGAGATCGCGTACGGCCAGCACCTGCTCGTCGGTCAATACTGTTGTGCCAGACAGGCTGTTGTGGAGGGCCTCACGATTAGCTTTCACGGTAAATTGCCACCTCTGCGGCCTCATCTGTGCGGGCATAAGCCCGGTACATGCCTTCGCTGTTGAAAGGCAGCGCGACGTTGCCCTCACGATCAACCGCAATCAGCCCGCCGCTGCCGCCTAACTCCAGCACGCTGTCGTGAATAACATTTACGCTGGCCTGTTGTAACGTGCGTCCACCGTAGCGCATCTGCGCCGCCACATCGTAAGCGGCCAGCGTGCGGATAAACACTTCTCCGGTACCGGTACAGGACACCGCAACGCTGTCGTTGCTGGCATAGCAACCCGCACCGGGTAAGGGCGAGTCGCCAATGCGGCCAACCTGTTTATTGGTCATCCCGCCGGTAGAGGTGGCGGCGGCGAGATTGCCGTCGTTGTCCAGCGCAACCGCCCCCACCGTGCCGAACTTACGGTCCGGATCAAGGGGATCGCCGCCCTGGGCCGCACCATCATGGTCCAACAGCGCGGTATCGCTGCCGAGCGCGCGCTGCAGTTGCTCCCAACGTTCAGGCGTAGAAAAGAAATCAGGTTCAACCTGCTCAAGGCCTTGTGCCCGGGCAAACGCTTCAGCGCCCTCGCCCGCCAACAACACGTGCGGGCTGTTTTCCAACAGCGCGCGGGCCGCCAGCACCGGATTGCGTATACGCGATACGCCCGCCACTGCGCCGGCCTGTAACGTCCGGCCATCCATGATGCAGGCATCCAGTTCATGGGTGCCCTGCCGCGTAAACACCGCGCCTTTACCTGCATTGAATAACGGGCACTCCTCAAGCCTGCGCACCGCCTCAGTCACCGTATCCAGCGCAGAAGCCCCCTGAGCCAGCATGCTCTGCCCGTGCGTCACAATGTCGTAAAGCGCCTGTCGGTATGCCTGCTCTTTTTCTGCGCTCATGGCGGCACGGGTAATTGCCCCCGCACCGCCATGAATGGCGATCGCTGCTTTAGCCATACTGCGTTACCCTGTGGTTGCATCAGAAGGAAAAACACTGATTTTGAATGGTTTTAACTCGGTTTGGACCATTTTTGAATATAGAAAGCCCGCTATAGGTTGTAAAGCGGAAACTGACAATGCGCTAATAACCTTTCGTTGTGCCTTATGCCGATGTGACTCTGAAGGGAAAAGTCACCATAATAGACAGCCCTTGCAACAGACAAGCTGAGAATAGAATGGAAAGCTTTACTGCCGGACTGATTTCCCTTGAGGACGCGCAACAAAAGATGCTGGCGTCGCTAACGCCCATCACAGACTCGCTTGAGCTGAGCCTGCCAGACGCGGCCGGGCGCATTACTGCCTGCGCGGTCACGTCACCGATCGATGTTCCCCCTTTCAACAACTCGGCGATGGATGGTTACGCCGTCAGGCTGGCTGATATTGAGAGTAACCAGCCTCTGCGGGTTGCAGGTAAAGCCTTTGCCGGGGCCCCGTTTAGCGGTGAATGGCCGGCGGGTAGCGTGATCAGAATAATGACGGGCGCCCCTGTACCTGCCGGTTGTGACGCGGTCGTTATGCAGGAGGAAACCCGTCTGCAGGATGAGAAGGTGATTATCACCGCCCCGGTCAACGCCGGACAAAATATCCGGCTGACGGGTGACGATATTCGGGCTGGCCATCAGGTGCTGGCGGCGGGCGTGCGTCTGGGTGCTGCCGAACTGCCCTTACTGGCCTCGCTGGGGATCGCGACCGTGCGGGTGCTGCGTAAACTGCGCGTCGCGATTTTTTCCACCGGCGACGAACTTCAGCCTGTGGGACAGCCGTTAGCGGCGGGGCAAATCTATGACACCAACCGTTTTGCGATTTCGCTGATGCTGCACAAGCTGGGATGCGAGGTTATCGATCTGGGCATTATCAAAGACGATCCTGCTGCACTGCGTGCGGCCTTTACCGAAGCCGATCGCCAGGCTGATGTGGTCATCAGTACCGGCGGCGTTTCGGTGGGCGAAGCCGATTTCACCAAAACGATGCTGGAAGAACTCGGCGTGATTCGCTTCTGGAAGCTGGCGATGAAACCCGGTAAACCTTTTGCTTTTGGTCGTCTGGCGAACAGCTGGTTCTGCGGCTTACCCGGAAATCCGGTTTCTGCCGTAGTGACCTTCTATCAACTGGTGCAGCCGCTGCTGTCCACCCTGACGGGACAAACGGCTGCCGCGCTGCCGCCCCGCCAGCGCGTACGCACGGCAACCGCGTTGAAAAAATCGCCTGGCCGGCTGGATTTCCAGCGTGGCGTTCTGCGGCAAAACAGCCAGGGTGAACCAGAGGTTGTCAGCACCGGCGCGCAGGGATCCCATGTCTACAGCTCTTTTTCTCAGGCCAACTGCTTTATTGTGCTGGAACGCGATCGCGGCCCTGTTGAAGCAGGTGAATGGGTGGATGTCGAACCCTTTAATACGCTGCTGGAGGGGTAAATGCTGCCCGAACTGAGCCACGAAGAGATGCTGCGCTACAACCGACAGATTGTATTGCGTGGTTTTGACTTTGACGGTCAGGAACGATTAAAAGCCAGTCATGTGCTGATTGTCGGGCTGGGCGGTTTAGGCTGTGCGGCCTCGCCCTATCTGGCGGCAGCGGGCGTAGGCAATCTTACGCTAGTGGACTTTGATACGGTCTCACTTTCTAATCTGCAGCGACAGATTTTGCATTACGATGCCGATATTGGCCGCGCCAAGGTGGAATCCGCCCGGGAAACGCTGGCCGCCATTAATCCTCACTGCCAGTTACAGGCTGTGCAGGGTCAACTGGACGATGAGGCGCTCAACGCCCTGATTGCCCGGCAGCAGGTGGTGGTGGACTGCACGGACAATGTGGCGGTGCGCGAGCAAATTAACCGGTTATGCTACCAGTTGAAAGTGCCGCTGGTCTCAGGCGCGGCGATTCGTATGGAAGGCCAGCTCAGCGTATTTGACTGGCAACCCGATACGCCCTGTTATCGCTGCATCAGCCGGCTGTTTGGCGCCCAGGTTCTGAGCTGTGTGGAGGCCGGCGTAATGGCGCCGCTGGTGGGCGTGGTGGGTGCGATGCAGGCGATGGAAACCCTGAAGCTGCTGACGCACTTCGGCTCACCGGCGCGCTCACGTTTGCTGATGTACGATGCGCTGAGCGCGGAGTTTCGTACCCTGAAGGTCGCGCAGGATCCCCATTGTGAAGTCTGCGGACATCATGACTGAGCCGTTAATGGATAGGGTTCATGCGTAAAGCGGAGGGGGCTGCAGGTCAGGTAACGAAAGGATTTTAAGCCGGATCGTCGCAGGCAATCCACCCTGACGCACAGACCCAAACGATAACGGGGTAGCCATCGCTACCCCGTTCTTGTTAGACGATGCCCTGGCTGCGCAGGTAATCTTCGTAATTACCGGTGAAGTCCACAATGCGATCGGCTTTGATTTCCATCACTCGCGTCGCCAGTGAACTGACGAACTCACGGTCATGAGATACAAAAATCAGCGTACCTTCATACATTTCCAGCGCCATGTTTAATGACTCAATGGATTCCATATCAAGGTGGTTTGTCGGCTCATCCATAATCAGGATGTTGGGCTTTTCCATCATCAGCTTGCCAAACAGCATCCGACCTTTTTCCCCACCCGACAGCACCTTAGCCGGTTTTTTAATATCGTCCTGTGAAAACAGGAGGCGGCCAAGAATCCCACGCACGGCCTGTTCATCATCGCCCTGCTGTTTCCACTGGCTCATCCAGTCGAATACCGTCAGGTCGTTAGCAAAATCGTCTGCATGATCCTGGGCATAATAACCAATCTTCGCGTTTTCAGACCATTTAACGCTGCCGCTTTCCGGCGTCAGTTCACCGACAAGCGTTTTTAACAGCGTGGATTTACCAATACCGTTAGCGCCGAGGATCGCCAGCTTTTCGCCCACTTCCAGCAACAGATTTAAATTTTTAAACAGCGGACCGTTATCAAACCCTTTCGTCAACGCTTCGACTTCCAGTGCATTACGGAACAGTTTCTTATCCTGTTCGAATCGAATATATGGGTTCTGACGACTGGAGGCTTTTACCTCTTCCAGCTTTATTTTGTCCATCTGTTTCGCACGCGATGTCGCCTGAC
Source organism: Pantoea sp. B623 (assembly GCF_024814475.1). NCBI lineage: Bacteria > Pseudomonadati > Pseudomonadota > Gammaproteobacteria > Enterobacterales > Erwiniaceae > Pantoea > Pantoea sp. B623. The sequence goes on from NZ_JANUXM010000004.1 coordinate 988,976, forward strand.
GTGATTTAGAGGCATTAGCACTAAAACGGCTGACAAAGGATTGCAGATCGGCAATTTGTGCTTTTTTCTTGGCGTTATCCGATAACAGTCGCTCACGCGCCTGGGTGGCAGCGGTCATATATTCATCATAATTACCAGAATAAACACGCAGTTCGCCGTAGTCCAAATCAGCCATGTGGGTACAGACCATATTGAGGAAGTGACGGTCGTGCGAAATGATAATCATGGTGCTGTCGCGTTCGTTGAGGACCTGCTCCAGCCAGCGAATAGTATCGATATCCAGGTTGTTAGTCGGTTCGTCCAGCAGCAAAATATCCGGGTTGGAAAACAATGCCTGAGCCAGGAGAACACGTAATTTAAAACCCGGGGCAATTTCGCTCATTGGGCCATAATGCTGCTCTACCGGAATACCGACGCCCAGTAATAATTCACCGGCGCGCGGTTCAGCGCTGTAGCCATCCATTTCACCATACAGCACTTCAAGGTCGGCCACTTTGTAGCCTTCCTCTTCTGTCATTTCAGGTAAGGAATAAATACGGTCACGTTCCTGCTTCACTTCCCATAATTCATGGTGCCCCATGATGACCGTATCTAACACGCTATATTCTTCGAAGGCGAACTGATCCTGACGTAATTTACCAATACGTTCATTAGGATCGTAAGAGACATTGCCGCCTGATGGCACCAAATCGCCACCCAAAATCTTCATGAAGGTGGATTTTCCGCTGCCGTTCGCACCGATTAAACCGTAACGATTACCGCCGCCAAATTTTACGGAGATATTTTCGAACAGTGGCTTGCTGCCAAACTGCATGGTGATATTGCTGCTAACTAACACGGCGTTGACCTTAGTGAAGAGAGTGGATGGAAAAACGGCGGCTATTATGCCAGATGTGACGTAGCGCACGCCAGTCTCCGGCAAGGATTGCCTTAGTGTCCCTTGAAAACGCGCAACTTTTAATTATCGTCCTGCACGGTTTCCTGCAGCTGGCGCGCAGGTCGCATCGGGTTGCCACGCATGCCACAGACGTTGCCGTCACGCACGACGAGATTAATTAACGTGTGGAGATCGTAAACAGGGAAACGGCACGCAGGGTTTTTTAAATAAAAAAAGCCGGGAACATAAATGCACCCGGCTACCGCTTACAAGGATTGTGTCGATTAATCGATCAGGAAACTGTCCAGGCTTTTACCTTCATCCAGCGCTTTTTTAATAGCTGCTGGGGTGCGGCCCTGGCCGGTCCATGATTTTTTCTCGCCGTTTTCGTCGGTGTAAGAATATTTAGCCGGACGCGGCGCACGCTTAGTGCGTTTTTTACCCTGCTCCAGGGCACCTAATAATTCATTAGGATCGATGCCGTCAGCCAGCAACATTTCGCGATATTTAGATAACTTCTCTTCTTTTTCACGATTCTGCTGCTCTTCAGCGTGAGCTTCTTCACGGCGTTCAGTCACAACGACGGTCAATTTCTCAAGAATCTCTTCCAGATCGCTCAGTGGCAGTTCACGAGCCTGGGCACGTAATGTGCGAATGTTGTTTAGAACTTTAAATGCGTCACTCATCACAATATCCTTGATTAAGGGGGTTTAATTAAACTGTAGCGACAAGACTACCTAATTCAAATAAAAAAATAAATTAATTTATTACTACAGATAATTCCGAGTGTTTTTTTAAATGGCCGTGAAGTATTCAGAATCCTTATGTGGAGAGATTATTAACCACGAATTAACACTAAACGCCTGCTATCCTTGCACAATGTAAACGATTTCATTGATTACGCACGCTGCATGAATCCACCCCAAAACTTTATAACGTTCCGGTCGATTATTTTATCGTCTTTAAAGAATTTGCATTAAATTCGCTGCCTTCCCGTCTGTTTTTCTCACCACGACCGCTCTGCCGCTCACAAAATTAACCTGCATATAACGGCAAAGTTATCCGGTTACCCGGGACAATATCGGGATGCTTTTTTATCATTCCGGCGTTTGTATCGCGCGTTCCTGCGTTTCTCTGACGTAAAAAAATACGCGCGCGTTTACAGACCCGGTGAGTGCTACTTCGGCGAGGACGTGATTCCTTCTCTTAACGTCGGGCGTAAAAGATAAATAGCGGAGCGTCGTTGGGCGGCGAGTTCGACAGAGTAACATGAGGCGTTTGATGATTTTTATTTGACGATAAAACGCATAAATAATAAATCATGGGTATCAGTAGAGCGGATTGTCAGGCCGCGCCCTTTTAACAGGGGGCACGGCCTGAACGCTTAGTTCACCTGCGTGGCGGGACCAAATACATCGTACTGCGGCAACTGCACGTTCTGGTAGGTCTCCCAGCCGCCCCCTAAGGCTTTATACAGGGCGACGAGATCCAGCCCGCTTTGCATGCGCGCCTGGGTCGCCTGTTCCCGGGCCTGCGCCAGCTGGCGCTGTGCATCCAGCACCTCGAGGAAAGTGGATAATCCCTGACGATAACTGTCACTGGCCAGATCGAAGGTACGCTGCAGCGCGCCAGTCGTTTCATCCAGTGCCGTTACCCGTTGCTGATCGGCACGGTAACTGACCAGGGCATTTTCCACATCCTGCAGGGCAGTCAGCACCGTCTGACGGTAGTTCAGTGCCGCGCTGGCCTGTTGCGCCCGCGCCAGCCTGACGCTGGAAACCAGCCTTCCCCCCTGGAAGATGGGAATAGATAACGACGGTCCCACGCTGTAGAAATGACTGCTCCAGTTATCAAGATAGCTGACGTCAGTGTTACGCACGCCCAACTGACCGGTCAGCGACAGGCTGGGGAACAGCTGCGCAACAGACACGCCAATCTCGGCGGTCTGTGCATGCAGTGTGGCTTCTGCCTGACGAATATCCGGACGACGTCGCGCCAGTGTGGAAGGAATGCCCACAGAAACAAACGCAGGCAGTGCAGGCAGTGCTTTCGGCTCGCTTAACTCGGCATCCAGCGCGCCCGGCGTTTTGCCCAACAGCACGGCCAGCCCGTTCATCGCCTGGCGCGTTTGTGCCTGATACTGCGGCAACTGCGCCTGCAGACTGCTTAACTGCGCGCGGGCATTTTCGACATTCGTGACTGGCGCTAAGCCGTTGCGCTGTTGGCTTTCCGTCAGTTGCCAGGTCTGATCCGCCACCGCAATCTGTTGTTGTAATGTTTTTACCGTTGCCTGCGCGCCACGCAGCTGTAACCACGCGCGCACCACTTCGGCCTCAAGCGACACCAGCGCGTCGTTGCGCTGCTCAATCGCCGCCTGCTGTTGGGCATTCGCTGACTCGATCTGGCGGCGCACCTTGCCCCATAGATCCAGTTCCCAACTGGCATCGAAACTGCCCTGATACAGCGTGACGGGCTGTGTCAGGCCGTTCAGCTGGCTGGCGACATTACTGTCGAGCTGGTCGGCACCGTTGGCTTTCAGTAGCCCTTCCAGGCCAAGCTGCTGACGGGTAACTTTGGCTGAACCGTTAAGGCTGGGAAACAACCCGCCCTGCGCCTGTGATAACTGCTCGCGCGCCCCGGCAATGCGCAATACAGCCTGTTGTAATGAGAGGTTACCTTCGATGGCGCGCGCAATCAGGCTATCGAGCTGAGGATCCCCGAAATTGCGCCACCAGCGCGAATCCACCGCTGACGTTTGCGGCCTTGAGGTTTCCTGTGAATCCAGCGCGTGATAGCTGCCCGGGAGCTGGGGCTTTGGCGCCTGGTAGTCCGGGCCAACGCTGCAGCCCGTCAGGGCGAACAACAGCATCAGGTTGAGTGGATTCAGGCGATGCGTAGTCATAACTTTCATGTCAGTGTGCTCCTGCACTGCCTTCGCTCTTGACAGGCGACAGCAGCCAACAAAATGGAATCAAAATCAGGGCAACGATACTCAAGCCTGAAAAGACGTCGATATAAGCCAGAATGCGGGACTGGACAATCATCTCTTTGTAGAGCTGACCCGTTGCCAACGTAACGGGATCGCCCACCGCAGAAGTGAAGTCGCGAATCGCCTGTGCCCAGTGCTGAACGGTGATGTTGAACTGTTCGTTCAGCGGCGTCATGTTGTGCACCATATGGGCCGAACGCGCCTGCTCCCGTTCAGTAATCGCCGCAGTGGACAACGAGATACCAATCGAACCCGCTACGTTACGGAACATGGTGAACAGGGCTGAGGCGTCCGCATTCAGGCGCTGGGGAATCGTAATAAAGGCAATGGTAGTCAACGGCACGAACAGGAAGCCCAGGCCAATTGACTGCGCACTGCGCATCATGACCAGCGTAGTGAAATCGACATTAGGCGTTAAGGACGCTGAATAGAAGAAGGCCAGCGCCAGGCAGCTAAAACCAAAGGCAATAATGTAGCGGGTCTGCACCACCGGCATCAGTTTCAAGACCAGCGGAATGGTCAAGACAATCAACACCGCGCCGGGAGACAGCACCAGTCCCGACCAGGTCGCCGTGTAGCCGAGATCCTGCTGCGCCAGCTGGGGCAGAACCACCGAGCTGCCGTAAAGTATCATCGCCATGCCGGCCATTAATAAACCGGCGACCCAGAAATTGCGATCTTTCATGACCAGAATGTCAACGACCGGTTTACGGGCATACATCAGCCAGTAAATGGCCCCCACGATCCCGACCAGCGCCAGCACGGCAAACAGGACGATAAAGTGCGAGGCGAACCAGTCTTCATCCTCGCCACGATCCAGCATGACCTGCAAACATCCCAGGCCGAGCGTAATCAGGCTGATGCCGATATAGTCGATCTTGAGTTTGCCCTTGGCCCATTTACGCTCCCACGGCGGATCTTCCAGCAAGGGTAAAATGGCCATGATGGTCAGCACGCCGACCGGGATATTAATAAAGAATACCCAGCGCCAGCTGTAATTATCGGTGATCCAGCCACCCAGCGTCGGGCCAATAACCGGCGCAACGATAATCGCGATGGAAGAAAGGCCAAACGCTTTGCCCCGATCTTCGGGTTTGAAGTAGTCGAGCAGCACCGACTGTTGTACCGGCTGCAGCCCGCCGCCAAAAAAGCCCTGCAGGACGCGAAACAGAATAATTTGCCAGAGTTCCGTGGCAATACCGCACAGGAAGGAGCAGATGGTAAACATCACAATGCAGATTAAAAAAAACTGTTTGCGGCCAAACAGACGGCTGAAAAAGGCAGAGATGGGCAGCACGATACCGTTCGCTACCAGATACGACGTCAATACCCAGGTTGATTCATCGTAACTGGAAGAGAGTGAACCCGCAATGTGCGGCAGGGCCACGTTAACGATGGTGGTATCCAGGATTTCCATAAATACCGCCAGCGTGACCGTAATGGCCACTAGCCAGGGGTTACTGGCGGGTTTCCAGCTCTGCGATTCGCTCATTCCACGGTTACCTTGGGTTCAACCGATAATCCCAGTGGCAGCGGTCGGTTTGGATCCAGCCCTTTATCAATCACGATTTTCACCGGAACACGCTGGACAATTTTCACGTAGTTACCCGTGGCATTCTCAGACGGGAAGGTGGAGAAACGCGATCCTGTGCCCATCTGAATACTGTCGACATGCCCTTCCAGCTTCATGTCTGGCCAGGCGTCTACGCTGATTGCCACTTTGTCACCGGGATTCATTCGCTCAAGCTGAGACTCTTTAAAGTTTGCGGTGATCCAGATGTCCGGAGAAACCAGCGAGAACAGCGCACTTCCCGCCTGGACCAGCGTGCCCATCTGGACATTGCGCTTCGTGACAAAGCCATCGTAAGGCGCACGAACCTGAGTGTAAGAGAGATTCAGCTCAGCCACGTTGAGCTGCGCTTTGGCCTGCTCAACCTGCTCCTGACGCGCTTCAACATTGGTTTCCTGCTGACGAATTTGCAGGGCAACCTGCGAGGCCACTTCCACCTGAGCTTTGGCACTTTGCAGCTGTGCCTGCGCAGAACGGAGCTGTGCAGATGCCGAGTCGATGTTTCGCTGGCTGGTGGCACGCGGATCGACGCCACGCTGGCGCCGGTAGTCCGCCTGGGCGTTCATGTAGTTGGCTTCGGCTTTCGCCTGGTCGGCCAGCGCCTGATCGCGCTGGGCCGGATACTGAACACGAGAGAGCGCTAACTGCGCCTGTGCCTGATGCAGCTGTGCCGTGGCCAGACCCAACTGGGCTTTAGCCTGAGCACGCTGGGCCTCATTGTCACTCGGATCGATTTCAACCAGCAGATCGCCCTTCCTGACGCGTTGGTTATCGTTAACCAGCAGTTTAACAACATAGCCGGACGCTTTTGCGGCAATGGTGACCGCATTGCCTTCGGTAAAGGCGTCGTCAGTGGTTTCTTCGTTACGGGTCGTAAACCAGAAGAAAAAGGCCACGATTAGCATGACCACCACGACAACGGCCAGGATGATTAACGGTTTTTTGCCGGGGCGTTTGCGCGGCTTTTCGTCGTCATGATCCTGATTGTCATGTGGCTGGCTGTTTTTATCTGGCGCGTTTTCTGCGTCTTCCTGATGTGAATCGCGGTTGTTGTTCTCGCTCATAGTGTCCGTCGCTGGCTAAGGCCCTCTGTCCTGGGCGTAGAAAGTCCACTAAACATTAGATCGAAAACTGACAAAATCCAGTACAACTTTACGTAACTTGAGAAAGGCAGCACATCCTGCACCGCGGCAGGATGTGTCTGAGTCAGGCGACCAGTTTCAGCAACAGCCACCCCGTGAGCATTGACCAGGCGAGTAAGGGCACGGAGAAGAGATGAAAACGCCACCAGATGGCGCGATCTTTGGCCATTCGTAGCGCAATAAGGTTAGCGAGCGAGCCGGGAAGCAAACCAAAGCCACCAATATTGACCGCCCAGGCAAGCACTTCTGTCGGCTGCACTTTTTGCAGTAGCAGGATGGTGGCCGGCACATTACTGATGACCTGGGACAGACCGATGGCCAGCAGATAAAGCTCGCCTTTGCCCAGATGCGTAATGGCATCGAAATGCGCCTGAACGACCGGTAAACGCGTCAGCAAGAAGACATCCAGGAACATCACGATGAAGACCACCAGCAGGCTCCAGTCGATATTGAGCAAGACCTGACGCGCCATAATCAGGAAACACACCATAATCAGCAACAGGGCCCAACCGGTCACATGCCATTCCAGCGCGGCAATAAAAAGCAGATACAGCACGACACTGACGGCAAAAAGGGGTTTCTGCCAGCTGTGCTCTTCGCTGGTCTCGTGCTTGTCAATCGTGCGTTTGGCAAAGCTGAACCAGGTCACCACCATCAGGCTCAACAGCAGCCAGGCGGCCAGCGGCGTCATTTGCAAGATAAAACCGCCCACGCTCAAAGAGCCGTGGCTCCAGAGCAAAATATTTTGTGGATTGCCCACCGGGGTGAGTAGCGAACCGGCATTGACCGCCAGCGCTTCAAAGATAATCAGGCGCGAGATAGGTAAATGCGAAAATTTGCGTAACGTCAGCGTCAGCGGCACCAAAATAAACAGCGCCACATCGTTGGTTAAGAAGGTCGACAGCAGCGCCGCCGCCAGCACCATAAAGAGTGCCAGCGTGCGTTCGTGTTTGAAGCGCGCAATTAACCTGGCCCCGAGAACATCAAAATACCCGCTGGTTTCTAACCCTTTTGTGAGGATAAGTAATCCACTCAGGGTAATGATGGTATGCCAGTCCACCGCGGCGGGAAGATCCGGCCAGCGATAGTCAGCAAGAAACAGCAGAACAACCCCAACAACGACTAACAAGTGCAATATATGGTCATGCAAAAATGAGCGAAGCACGATGGGCATGATGTCCGGCGCCTTACCTGAGGGTTAATTGTTTTCGTAAAATTTCTGGAATACAGCCAGGGTTTCATCACTCACGTGATGTTCAATGCCTTCTGAATCGCGCCGTGCCGTCTCCGGACTGATGCCAAGCGCTAACAGAAAGGTTTCAACAATATGATGGCGGGCGCGGCTCTCTTCAGCCAGCTTTTCGCCTTCACGTGTCAAAAAGACACCACGATAAGGGACCTGCTCTACCAGCCCGGCGGTACCTAATCGCTTTAACATTTTTGCGACGGTGGGTTGCGAAACCCCCAGGCGCGCCGCCATATCGACCTGACGTGCTTCACCAAATTCACCAATTAAATCAGAGATTAGCTCAACATAATCATCAATCAGCTCACGGCGATGCGCCTCGCGCACCTGCCGAAACCCTTCGACATGCTCTTCAATATCTTTTAGTGGTCCTTGCGGGGCAGAAACCACGCTTTTGGCACGACGACTCATTCAGCTTCCTCTTTATTTTTTTCCACACCAGCCCTGCCGTATGGATTTAGCTGCGCTCATTGTAAACCAGGCGCAAATAAGCTCAAATTTTTCGTCGTTAGCCTTGGCTAAACGATATAGCCAATGCTATATTTGTTGATAATGTAAACAGAGTGGTGCATTAAAGCACGATTAGGCCAGTCTGCTTACCGTTGCGTTAAATTAATTGGGAGGTGATGTTATGAGCACCCTGAAAAGCTGCATCGACTGCGGCAAATGCTTTCAGGCAGAAAAATCTACATCAGGTATGAAATCCTGGTGGTGCCTGCTGACGCGTTCCCCTTTTACGCTGCGCCTGATGTTGATCAACAAACTCCTGGGTCACGAACCTGAAGAACGCCACTGCCAGAAACTGATCTGGCGCGGCTAATCGTTGATACCGCCTTCTGGCTGCAAGCCTGAAGGTGCCATCTTCAGGCTGCACGGCCTTCTTTTTCGCTGTCTGGCTGTGCCATTCGCGCACGTTTTGCCTTTTGCTGTCGCCCGTTTGCACGTCCAGCGCTTCTTACTTTTGCATCACCCTGTCTGTGGCAATCCCACGTTTATTTTGCAACCCACGACCACGTGGCTGTCTCCGGCATCGCCTGGCGGATCGCTTTTCTCATTGTGCAGCCGTCGTTTTCAGCACGAGCAAGCCGGTAAGCTCAGAGGGAGACAGGCTGCGGCGCCGCATCCGGCAGGGAGTCAGGGTAATGGACGATATTGGGAAGGCGTGAAGGCCAGGCTGACGCTCTCTGGCGGGCTGTTTTTTTGTCACCAATAAAAACGGCCCTTAACAGGGCCGTTTTTTTAAACTCGACTAAGATCACTTAGAAGCTGTAACCTACGCCAGCAATCCAGGTGCCAACGTCAACGCTACGGATGCGGCTCTGCTCATAGCCCACGTCCAGTGCAACGTTTTCCATTGGGTTGAACTGCATACCTGCGCCGTAAGAGAAACCGTAATCGCTGGTATCAGTTTTGCCGCGTGAAACAGTGTCGTTCTGCTGGTATTTACCGTAGCCAACACCGACTACACCATAGATGCTTGCCCAGTCATTCAGACGGAATGCTGGACCACCGGTGATGCCGTAGTACTGGCCTTTATTGTAAATGCCATCTTCGGTACGATCTTTCTCGGTGTAGGTGAATGAGCCGATCCAACCCAGTGGGTTAGAACCGTCTTCATAACGATATTTCAGGTTGAAGCCGTTTGCTTTGTTAGCAACGCCCTGGTAGTCGCTCTGTGCGTAGCCACCGGTTACAGTGCTTTGTGCCATGGCGGAACCTGTCGCTACTGCTAACACACAGGCTAATGCTGAAAGACATGCAATTTTTTTCATAACCACCTCAAATGTGAAAGTACTTCTCTCCTGACAACGCTAAAAATATAACAAAAATTAGCGAGAAACTCTGCCCGCATTTTGTTGTCTAACACATAGTTTGGTGTAACAGGAAGTTAATGAAGTTTCGTATGTCATTCTTTTTTCTTATAAAATACGTCATATGATTGCAACAAACCTGCTTAATAAATTTTCATGCTTTAAGTTAATTCCTAAAAAATCCTGACATTAATTTACTTTTGCAGCCGCAAATGTGCCTAAAATCCAGGCAAACAGACAAAATTAAAATCGGTTTACGTCCTCTTTTTGACCGCCACTTCCATTACACTGGTCATCTTTAGCTCATGTTTGGGAAGTGCCTACAGGATGTCAGCCACCTCATTAAAGTCCATTACACCCGTTTTTATTCCCGTTATTGTTCTGCTTGTCTCAATGTTGTCACTTCAGGGCGGTGCCTCGCTGGCGAAAACCCTGTTTCCCACCGTGGGCGCAACCGGCATTACTGCGCTGCGTCTGGGATTTGGCACCCTGATCCTGTGCATTATTTTCAAACCTTGGCGACTGCGTTTTAGCCGGGAACAACGTACGCCACTGCTGATTTATGGTTTGTCACTGGGCGCGATGAACTTCTTGTTCTACCTCTCCATCCGTACCGTGCCCTTAGGCATTGCGGTGGGCCTGGAGTTTGTCGGTCCACTGACGCTGGCGCTGCTCGGTTCGCGCCGCGCGCTGGACTTTGTCTGGGTCCTGCTTGCCGTGGCAGGGCTGTGGTTCCTGCTGCCGTTTAGCACCGGCATTGCCTCGGTGGATCCGGTCGGCGCGCTGTTCGCGCTGGGTGCCGGCGCCTGTTGGGCGATATATATCTTATCGGGCCAGCGCGCAGGGGCAGAACATGGTGCTGCGACCGTGGCCATCGGATCGCTTATTGCCTCGCTGGTTTTTGTTCCCGTGGGTCTGACGTTTGCCGCCAGTGGCATCTGGCAGTGGAGCGTGGTTCCCGTCGCGATTCTGGTGGCGTTTCTTTCTACAGCACTGCCCTACTCGCTGGAAATGGTGGCATTAACGCGCTTGCCGGCGCGCATCTTTGGCACATTGATGAGCCTTGAGCCTGCAGTGGCAGCTCTGTCGGGGATGATGTATCTGCATGAAAGCCTTTCGGGTAAGCAATGTCTGGCGTTGCTGGCCATCATTCTGGCTTCCGCAGGCGCCACCCTGACGATGCGTCCAAGAAAGAGTCAGTTAAATGAAGTTGAATTGACCGACAACGCAAAAAAATAATCCGCTTTAGCCTGTTGAAAAACAGGCTAAATAACAATAAAAATCATCTTGATAATTATTTCATTAGAAATGTCATTGAAAATTAATATTTTGAAACACACAGAATACCTTTCCAAAAGGTACACCTAACCAACTGATTTTTATTACCTTTGAAGCGCTGTTAAATTTAACATATTATTAACTCTTTTGGTATTTACGTCGTTAGAGCTAAGGCAGATGCTATTTCAGCCATTGATAAGGCCAATCCTGCAAATCCCGGAATCGCTGCTATACTAAGTTTCGTACTTGATTAGGACAACCATTGAATGAGAGGACTGAAACAATGAGTACCGCTAAACTGGTTAAAACAAAATCTTCTGATCTACTTTACACCCGTAATGATGTGGCAGATGACGAAAAGAGAGCCACCATTGAGGTGCTCAACCGCCTGGTAGTGGAGTTCATTGATCTGTCGTTGATCACCAAGCAAGCCCACTGGAACATGCGTGGTGCAAACTTCATCGGCGTGCATGAGATGCTGGATGGCTTCCGCACCGCGATTACCGATCACCAGGATACTATCGCAGAACGTGTTGTGCAGTTGGGCGGTGTGGCACTGGGTACCACCCAAGTTGTGAACGACAAGACTCCGCTGAAAAGCTATCCGTTAAATATTCACAGCGTACAAGATCATCTGAAAGCGCTGGCCGATCGTTACGGCATTGTCGCTAACGATACGCGTAAAGCGATTTCGGAAGTTAAAGACGAAGATACTGCAGATATTTTCACTGCCGCCTCGCGTGACCTTGATAAATTCCTGTGGTTTATCGAATCCAATATCGAATAATGCCAGACACTGAGGTGTCAACAGGCGGGGAAACCCGCCTTTTTTACGTCTGTGTAATTATAATTTTATGACTTTGTTAACAGTTCTTACTTCCTGCCCTTCCTGTTTTTCCCGTCTGATGCACACTACCTCTGCACCACCGCAGCACACCGCACCAACACAGAGCACCAAAACAGTGCACACCGTTTGACCTGTGCAGAATCGTGTCAGCGATTGTGTCACAGGCGGTGAATTCTGCGGTTTTTGCAAAGTTGGCATAATTTTTTCATATGATAGCCCGCAAACGATAGCTCGCAAACCTGGCTTTGAGCCCGGTCGTAAAAAGGAAAAATAATGAAATCGCTGTTTAACGTCTCTGTGGCCGCCCTGGCGCTGGCCTTCTCTCTCTCCGCTACCGCAGCCGAAAAGAAACTGATTGTCGCCACTGATACCGCCTTTGTCCCGTTTGAATTTAAACAGGGTGATAAGTACGTTGGGTTTGATGTGGATTTGTGGGACGCCATCGCCAAAGAATTAAAACTGGATTACACCCTGAAGCCAATGGATTTCAGTGGCATCATCCCTGCACTGCAAACGCGCAACGTTGACCTGGCCTTAGCCGGTATCACCATTACGGATGAACGTAAAAAAGCGATCGAATTTTCTGATGGCTATTACAAAAGTGGTCTGCTGGTGATGGTGCGTAATAACGAAAACGACATCAAAAGCATCAATGACCTTAACGGCAAAGTGGTCGCGGTGAAGAGCGGAACCGGCTCGGTGGATTACGCCAAGAGCCACATTAAAACCAAAGATCTGCGTCAGTTCCCTAACATCGACAACGCCTATATGGAACTGGGCACCAACCGTGCTGACGCCGTGCTGCACGATACGCCAAACATCCTCTACTTTATTAATACTGCGGGCAAAGGCCGCTTCAAGGCAGTCGGTGATTCCATTGAAGCACAACAGTACGGTATTGCCTTCCCGAAAGGCAGTGACGACCTGCGTGAAAAAGTGAATGGCGCCCTGAAAACGCTTAAAGAGAACGGTACGTATAACCAGCTCTACAAAAAATGGTTCGGCACCGATCCTAAATAATAACTGAAACGGTTTTACTTTTTTCAGCAGGGAAGATTTCCCTGCTTTTTTCCATCGCAACAACTGGAGTTTCACCATGGAGTTTGACTGGAGCGTCATTTGGCCAGCCATGCCCGCGCTGCTCGAAGGCGCAAAAATGACCTTAATTATTTCCATTATCGGCCTGGTGGGCGGTTTGATCATCGGGCTGGTCGCGGGTTTTGCGCGCGCTTACGGCGGCTGGATAAGCAATCATATTGCCCTGGTTTTTATTGAAATCATTCGTGGCACGCCTATCGTTGTGCAGGTCATGTTTATCTATTTCGCCCTGCCAATGGCTTTCCCGGATTTACGTATCGATCCGTTCACCGCTGCCGTGGTGACCATCATGATCAACTCGGGCGCTTATATTGCGGAAATCACGCGCGGCGCCGTGCTGTCAATTAATAAAGGTTTTCGCGAAGCCGGCCTGGCGCTGGGCCTGTCGAGCCGTGAAACCCTGCGCTATGTGATTATGCCGTTAGCGCTGCGCCGTATGCTCCCTCCGCTTGGTAACCAGTGGATCGTCAGTATCAAAGATACCTCTCTGTTTATCGTGATTGGCGTGGCCGAACTGACGCGTCAGGGCCAGGAAATTATTGCCGGTAACTTTCGCGCGCTGGAAATCTGGAGTGCGGTAGCGATTATCTATCTTGTGATTACGTTGGTGTTGAGCTTTGTGCTGCGCCGCATTGAGAAAAGGGTGAAAATCCTGTGATTGAATTTAAAGACGTCTCAAAGCATTTTGGCAAAACCCAGGTGCTACACAATATCGACCTGAAAATTAAGCAGGGAGAAGTGGTGGTAATTATTGGCCCATCCGGCTCCGGTAAATCCACACTGCTGCGCTGTATTAACAAGCTGGAAGAGATCACCAGCGGTGAGCTGATTGTCGATGGATTGAAAGTTAACGATCCGAAAGTCGACGATCGCCTGATTCGTCAGGAAGCGGGCATGGTGTTCCAGCAGTTTCACCTTTTCCCGCAGATGAGCGCCCTGGATAACGTGGCTTTTGGTCCGATTCGGGTACGGGGTGCCAGCAAAGAAGAGGCTCGTCAACTGGCGCAAAGCCTGCTGGCTAAAGTGGGCCTGGCCGAACGCGCCGGTCACTTTCCCTCTGAGCTGTCCGGCGGCCAGCAGCAGCGTGTCGCAATTGCCCGCGCGCTGGCGGTTAAGCCCAAGATGATGCTTTTCGATGAGCCGACCTCTGCGCTGGACCCGGAGCTTCGTCATGAAGTCTTGAAGGTGATGCAGGATCTGGCTGAAGAAGGCATGACGATGGTCATCGTCACCCATGAAGTCGGCTTTGCACAGAAAGTCGCATCGCGGCTGATCTTTATTGATAAAGGTCGCATTGCTGAAGACGGCGATCCTGATACGCTGATCAGCCATCCGCCAAGTGAACGTCTGCGCGAATTTTTACAGCACGTTTCCTGAGTGATTAACACAGCAGCCCATAACGGGCTGCTGTCTCATCGTGACAGACGCTGTGCGCGTTGGGCGGCGGACATAAAGCTCCACGCCAGAAAACGGCTCTGCTTCTGCCCCTGCGCCATATTGACGACCCGGACCACCGCGGTATCCAGTGCCTGTAACTGTTTTTCCAGCGCAGGCAAATGCTCTTTTCGCGATACCAGTGAGGTAAACCACACCACCTGACTTGCCAGGCCAGCGCTTTCCGCAATCATTTTCCCCACAAACGCTTTTTCACCGCCTTCGCACCAGAGCTCATTATGCTGACCGCCAAAGTTGAGCGGCGCCGACTGCTGTAAGCCCAGATTTCGTGATTTACGCTGTGAACCCGCCGCCGCCTCTGCAGCCGACGCATGAAATGGCGGATTGCAGATGACCGCATGGAAAAACGCACCTTTATTCACAACGCCGTTCAGCACCGCCTGAGGATTTTTTTGCCGACGTAAGCGGATCAGGCGCGACATACCGGCGTTGGCGGCGACAATTTTACCTGCGGCTTTCAGGGCAGCGTCGTCGATTTCGGTTCCGGTGAAACGCCAGCCGTATTCTGCGGCTCCAATCAGGGGATAAATGCAGTTTGCCCCGCAGCCAATATCCAGCACGTCGGCCGAGGGAACCCTGCCCTGATTATCCAGCGCCAGGAGATCCGCCAGATAATGCAGGTAGTCGGCGCGCCCCGGCACGGGCGGACACAGCGATCCCGGCGCCAGCTGCCAGTCGAGTCCGTAGAAGAGTTTAAGCAGCGCCTGGTTAAGCAGCATCACGGCCTCGGGATCGGCAAAATCAACCGACATGACGCCATAACCATTGGGCCGGACCTTTGCTGCCAGCGGTGGATGCGCCGCCGTGAGGGCAGCAAAATCATATTCACCCTGATGGCGGTTTCGGGCGTGGAAGAGCGACGGGCTGGCAGACTTTTTCATACTTTCTCTCATGTTTTCAGGCGCGCGTACAATACGCTGTGACTGGCAGAAAATAAACAGCATTCTCGGCTGAAAGCAGACTTTATGGCGGGCAAGCCAGGTGATGTTATGCAGGCGAATCGCTGTTTAGGGTGTTTGGCAAAGCGAATAAAAGGCAGAAGAAGGGAAAAGCATGAGCGGAGAGCAAAATGCGCGCCGCCAGTCATCATGCTGGCGGCGCGACTCACGAATGCGGGATTATTTAAAATCGACGCGCATTAAATCCTGGATGGGCATCCCTTTCGTCGTTTCTACACAACGATCGATATAGCTGGTAAAGCCCGGGGGCGAACTCATTCCCAGACGCAGCAACTTATCATTAGAAAACACGACATTCAGACGGGCAAACTCGCCGTACAGACGCATCGCGCGCAGCATCAGGCGTTCGTTGCAAGGCCCGTAAATCTTTTTAAAGTTCTTACGCTCTTTAACGATTTCGCTGAAATCAACTTGCAGATAGTTAGGTGCCAGCGGTGCACTTTTTTCTGCGGTGGCAAAGGCCGAATCGATCTCAGAGAAGGTGTTGCTGCTGCGCTCACCGGCAGAAATATGGTAGACCATCTCTTTGGTGCAGCCGTGATCCATCAGGAATACCAGGGATTTTGCACAGTAGTCCACCGGGATAACATCGACACGATCATCAAGCGAGCAGAGGAATTTCTCCAGCTTCATCACCATTTTAAATACCCAGAAAATGCTGCCTGACGGCGTACAACCTTCCTGAGAATGGCCAACAACGATGGACGGACGGGCAATGACCAGCGGCAGGTGCGGTAACTCCTGCTTGATCTTGTTTTCGATATAAGATTTGGAATAGGTGTAATCGACAATGTGATCTTCACGTGACGACAGCACCAGGTCCTCTTTGACGACTTCACCCTGATCCGGCGCGGAAGACATTGCCGTGCCCACGTGAACAAATTTTACGAATTCTGGCAGCCCAGCCATTCTGGCAGCCAGCTTAAAGGTGCCTTCGACGTTGACGCGCCAGATATCGTTATTTTCACCAAATGACGCAATCGCTGCGCAGTTGATAACGTGGCTGACCTGATCGATACGCGCATCACCCAGAAAAAGTTCGGGTGCAAGGAGATCGCCGACCAGAATATGATCTGCGGTCAAGCGTTGAATCGCCTGTGCCGAACATGAAAACTTGGTTAAATTTTCTTTAACCCTCTCCAGTCCCTGGTTAGCATCGCTGGCTCTGACAAGCAGCAGCAACTCAACATCCTGGCGCATCAGCAATTCTGCCACAACTGCACCACCAACGAATCCAGAAGATCCTGTAACAAGAATTTTTTTCATATCGACCACGAGAACAATTGATGAGGTTGTATAGTGCACCTAATTCGTTAAACAAATACGAAACTTTGTTAGCACAAAATGTATAAAATGCAATCGTTTACTTTTCGTTTACTTTTGCACCATCTGTTTTCAGCAGTAAAATCGAAAAACAACACTTAACTAACTGATATAAATAAAAATTCATCCGTTAGCACAGAAAGTAACGGCTGTTATTATTCAGGAATAATCCGGTACCTGATCGAGACCTTTTTTACAGATTTGCCCCGCCAACAGCCATTTACCCACTACGCTTGAATCAGCTTTTACAGGGAGACAACCATGAACAAACGTTATTCATACCAGCCACGCGCCGGACACGGTCTGCCGCACGATCCACTCAATGCGATTATCGGCCCGCGCCCCATCGGCTGGATAAGCTCCACCAGCGCCAAAGGCATACGTAATCTTGCCCCTTACAGCTTTTTCAACTGTTTCAATTACCTGCCGCCGATCATTGGTTTTGCCAGTAGCGGCTGGAAAGACAGTGTGCAGAATATTGCTGAAACCAAAGAATTTGTCTGGAATCTGGCGACCCGTCCGCTGGCTGAGGCCATGAATGAAAGTTCGATTTCTGCGCCCGCCGATCAGGACGAGTTTGCCCTTGCCGGTTTAACGCCCCTGGCCGCCTCTCAGGTTAACGCCAGTCTGGTGCAGGAAAGCCCGGTGAATTTTGAATGTAAACTCACGCAGCTGATTCAGTTGCAGGATGCGCAGGGAAAAGCCATCGACAGCTGGCTGGTGTTAGGCGAAGCCGTCGCTATCCACATTGACGAAAGGCTACTGGAAAACGGGATTTATCAGACGGCAAAAGCCGAACCGATTCTGCGCGCGGGCGGCCCCAGTGCCTATTACGGGATCACTGAGGCGCAGCGGTTTGACCTGGTGCGTCCGGATGCGCGGCGGGGATAAATCTCAGAGCACCTCCGGCATCTGGGTTCGAAGGACCTGCACCGCGCGGGCAATCTCCGGTGCCAGCCAGCGATCCTCTTGCCAGCAGGGTACAATCTGACGCAGACGTCGCCAGGCGCGAAGGGTTCCACTTGCCAGTTGCGCCTCACCGTGGAACTCCAGCGCCTGGGCCGCCAGCAGGTATTCAATGGCGAGAATGTAATAGACGTTACTCACGGTTTTCAGCAATTTTAATGCCGCACCGGTTCCCAGACTGAGGTGGTCTTCCTGTAGCCCGGAGGTGATGTAGTTATCCAGCACCGCCGGCTGAGCCAACTGGCGATTCTCAGCACAGAGCGAAGCCGCCACGTATTGCGCAATCATCATGCCGGAGTTGACGCCGGGCTGGCCGACCAGGAAAGGCGGTAAGCCGCTGACCAACGGGTTGACCAGACGATCCAGACGCCGTTCGGCAATGCTCCCCAGTTCCGCCAGGGCAATGGCCAGCAGGTCGCAGGCCATCGCGACCGATTCACCGTGTGGATGCGCTTGTGAGACCACGCGCCAGGCCTGCGGTGTGCCCATTACCAGTGGATTATCGGTACAGGCGTTGAGTTCCGTTTCAATCTGACGCTCGGCATGTGCAAACTGATCGCGGCAGGCACCGTGCACCTGCGGCATGGATCGCAGGCTCAATGCATCCTGGGTCCGGATGCCGCTGCTTATCTTCAATAGCGGGCTGTCGCCCAGTAAACGCCGTAACCGCTCGCCGCTGCGCTGGATACCCGGGCTGGCTTTAAGGGACAACACCTCTTCGTCAAAGGCAACCAGCTGCCCACGCAAGGCTTCAAAACTCATGGCTCCGGTAACGTCTGCCCAGTCCAGCAAACGGCGGGCATCATCCAGCGCCAGGCAGGCCAGTCCGGTCATGCACGGCGTACCGTTTACCAGGCTAAGCCCCTCTTTTGCGCCGGGTCGATAGGGCGTGAGTCCGGTCCGCGCCAGCGCCTCACAGGCAGGCACAATCTGCCCATCAAATTCCGCCTCGCCCACGCCAATCAGCGTCAGGCTGATATGCGCCATGTGCGTCAAATACCCTACCGATCCCTGCGAAGGCACCTGAGGCGTAATGTGCTGGTTAAGCAGCACCAACAGGCGCCGAACCAGTTCGACCGACACGCCGGATTTCCCGTGACTGTAGTTCGCTATTGCGGTGCATAAGATAGCGCGCACCTCATGTTTTGCCAGCAGCGGCCCCACGCCACAGGCATGACTTAACAAGGTGTTACGCGACAGCTGACTCAGCTCTTCTTCCGCCAGCATAATATTGCACAGCGCCCCCAGCCCCGTGTTGATGCCATAGGCGATCTGACCACTCGCAACGATATTCGTTACGATTTCTCGCCCCCGGGCAATGCGCTGCCAGGCACTCTCGCTCAGCACCAGCTCGGCATCGTGGCGGGCGACCTCAACCACCTCCTGCCAGGCTACCGGCGCGTCTCCCCAGACAACAACGCGACTCATTACACAGACTCCGCTGCATGGTGGCTGGAGATAAACTGCCTGAAGCGCGCCGAGCCGCCCTCACCGAACATGTCATCCGGCGTTCCCTGACAGTCAATGGTGCCTTGATGCATAAATATCACCCGGTTTGATACGTGGCGGGCAAACCCCATTTCATGCGTCACCACTAACATGGTGCGCCCCTCTTCTGCCAGACTGCGCATGACCTTCAGCACTTCGCCGACCAGTTCAGGATCAAGTGCCGAGGTGGGCTCATCAAATAACATCACCTCCGGGTCCATGGCTAGCGCACGGGCAATGGCGACGCGCTGCTGTTGACCACCCGACAACTGGGCCGGATAAAAACCTTTGCGATTCAAAAGTCCGACCCGGTCCAGCAGCTGTTCTGCCTGCGCAATACAGGTTTTCTTATCGCGTTTCAGAACATATTGCGGCCCTTCAATGACGTTTTGCAGCACGGTCATATGGGACCAGAGATTGAAGCTCTGAAAAACCATCCCCAGGCGTGAGCGCAAACGTTCCACCTGTTTGGGATTCGCGGCCAGTTGATGCCCGCGGGCATGGCGTTTCATCTCAATGGTTTCCCCGCCGACGCTTACCACGCCGGAATCGGGTGTTTCCAGCAGGTTAATACAGCGCAGCAAGGTACTTTTGCCCGAGCCGCTGGCACCGAGGATCGAAATGACGTCACCTTTGTGGGCCTGTAATGAAATGCCTTTCAGCACTTCCATGGCGCCAAATGATTTATGGATATCGCTGGCGGACAGCGTTACGGCGGATGAATCCTGCATCTTAATCTCCCCCAGGGACGGGTTTAATGGCCGCTAGCGGCTTCTTTGCGGGCTGATGAACCGGCGTCAGTCGACGCTCAAGCAGGGCATACAGCTGCACGATGATGAAATTGAGGATCAGGTAAATGGCGGCGGCACACAGAAACACTTCCATCGTGCGGTAGGTACGCTGGATAATCTGCTGCGCGACGCCCGTGACATCCCACACGGTAACCAGGCTGGCGAGTGCGGTGGACTTCACCAGCAAAATGGCTTCGGTTGAATAGGCCGGCAAGGCATAGCGCAACATCACGGGCGCAATAATGCGCCGCAGCAGCAGCCAGCGCGACATACCGCACGCCATACCGGCTTCCACCTGCCCGGCGGGCACCGCCAGCAACGCACCACGCAGGATTTCTGCCGTATAGGCAGCGGTGCACAGGGACAGCGCCAGCACGGCACAGCTGAATGGCTCACGTAAAAACGGCCAGACAAAACTGTGGCGAATCACGCCAAACTGGCCCAGGCCGTAATAGATTAAAAACAGCTGGATCATCAGGGGAGAACCGCGAAACACCAGAATATAGCCACGGGCAAAACTGCTCAGTATGCGCCAGCGGCTCATGCGCAGCGCCAGAATGCCCACCGCCAGCACGCCGCCGCACAGGAATGAACTGATAAACAGGCCGAGCGTAACCGGCAGGGCGGCGCTTAACTTCAGGAAAGTATCAGCAAGAAAGGCAAAATCGATCATGGTGCGGTTCCTTAATGCTGTGCCGCCGTTCGGCTCTGCCAGGCGCGGCCCAGACGAGCTTCCACGCGCAGAAAAGCCCGATTCGACAGCACAGTTAACAACAGATAGCATCCGCCGCCGATCAGATAAAAGGTGAAGTAGTCCCGCGTAGAACCCGCCGCGACCTGACTGGCGCGCATCAGCTCCACGATGCCGGTGACCGAAACCAACGCAGAGTCTTTCAGGCTCATCTGCCAGACATTGGACAGGCCAGGCAGCGCGTAGCGCGCCACCTGAGGCAGCAGGATGCGCTGACGAATTCGCCAGCGCGACATGCCTGTTGCCACCGCCGCTTCCACTTCGCCCCGGGACAGCGCCAGCCGGGCAGCACGATAAACTTCAGCCTGGTAGGAGCCCGAAATCAGCCCGATCGCCAGCGCGCCGATCAGAAAAGGCGGCGCCTCGATAAATCCCTGCGCACCAAATATTTGACCGATCTGGGTGATCAGGCCTGAACCACCAAAGTAAAACAGGTAGATCACCAGTAGCTCCGGGATGCCGCGAAAAATCACCGAATAGCCCTCACCCAACCAGCGTAAGGGACGGTGAGAAGACAATTTCGCCGCGGCGATGCCTGAGCCCACGACGGCTCCTACCATCAGCGCGACCAGCGACAACAGCAATGTAGTAAGCGTTGCGCTCACTATCAGCCGCCCCCAGCCATCTGCGCCAAAACCCAGCAGGCTTATCATGCTCGACCTCACTTATGGCGTAACGTCAGTTTTAAACCATTTCTCGCTGAGCTCTTTTACGGTGCCGTCAGCCAGCGCGGCCTTAATGGCATCGTCCAGTTTTGCTTTCAGATCGCCGTCTGCCATCCGCACGCCCATGGCTTCACCTTCGCCCCAGATCGGGCCGCCCAGTTGCGGACCGCTGAAGGCCAGGTTGCTGTTGTCTTTGCGCGTCAGCATTGATTTAGCAAAGGTCACATCGTCAAACACCGCATCAATACGTCCAGCCTGTAAATCCAGAATGGCATCGGCAGAGGTGGTGTATTCGCGTATGTCGGCCACGCCTTTGAAATATTTATCGATAAAAGGCGTGTATACCGTGCCGGAGGCAATACCGATGGTTTTTCCTTTCAGGGCCGCCTTTATCGGTGCCAGTGCGGCTTCAATCTCTTTTTCATCATCATGCAACTTCGTCACGCCCTTGCCCGGGGGGAGCAGCGTCCCTTTTACGGCAATAAAGGTGGCTGGCGTAGAGGCATAGGGAAGCGTAAAACTGACCACTTTTTTTCGCTCTGGCGTGATCACAATGGCGTCCATGATCACGTCGTATTTACCCGCATTCAGCCCGGCAATCATGCCATCCCAGTTCTGGACAACCAGTTTGCATTCCATGCCCATGCGCTTGCACAGGTTGGCCATGAGTTCCGGCTCAAATCCCCCGAGTTTGCCGCCGGGCAGCGTCAGGTTCCAGGGTTCATAGCTGCCTTCCGTCGCTATCGTGATCGATTTCCACTCTTTCGCCTGCACCGCAACGGTGCTGAGCAGCAGGCTGGAAAACAGGGTCGTAAGGCAAAAACGGCGAAACGCTTCGGGGTGCTTCATACGGCTTCTCCTGGATGAAAATGCGTTTTAAGAGTGTCAGTGTTGTTTTAACAAAAAGCTTACAAGATGATGAATCATGTATATACAAGCTAACATTGTCGAATTCATTGTCGGCTTGATCGTTTTGTGAGCCAGACACGATAAATAGCAACGGGATATCGAACAGAGCTAACTTGTACATACAACCTAGCAAAGGTCGTGCCAGTTCAGGACGCTCGGCAACCGCCGCCCCATTGCCCGGTGAAAGTGCTCTTACCAGGCCAATGCCCGTTTCAGGTGCAGCACTGCACACATTCAGCGCAAACTTGCGCGCAGTGCTGCGGCGGACAGAAACAGATCGGCAACCGATTATGTTATCGCCTGGCGGGGATCACGGATAAGCGCCCTGCATTTAGCCCCTCTCACTGGTCTGGCGAACATCATCGCTCAGCCTCTTCATGCCTGGCGCGCACCTGTAAATGCCTTGCCTGAACAGGCGAAAAGATGCTGAGAGTCGTGGGAGAAAGTCGTGCGCTATGCGGTAAAAGGAGGCAGCCGGGACCCAGCGTGGCGCCCGGCTGTGTGCTATTGTGCCAACGGGCGCTAAGTGGCCGAAGCCCATCAGGTCCGTTATTCTGCGCCGGCCAAAACCGCCAGCCGGGCCGCGGTGATTGGGTTACGCCTCAGCCCGTTTTTCCCTGTTCGAGAAAGCTATGCAGCAGCGGCTTTAACACCTTCTTCAACTGCGCAGCCCGCGCTTCATGCCAGGTAAACGGCGGCGTTTCATCCATATAGTTAATTTGCGACAGCTCCAGCTGCACAGCCTGAACCTGCTGCTGCGGCTGCCCGTAAGCACGCGTGATATAACCACCTTTGAAACGGCCGTTCACCACCCAGCTGTAGCGATCCTGCGCGCGGCACACCGAGGTGAGTCCGTTAATCACGGCACTGCTGCAGCTCGCCCCATCGTTGGTACCAATATTGAGATCCGGCAACCGCCCCTCAAACAGACGGGGAATTTCACTGGCAATAGAGTGCGCATCAAACAGCAAAGCGTAACCAAACTCCGCTTTCATTTGCGCCAGCGTCTGCTGAATCTGCTGATGGTAAGGTTGCCAGATAGCGTTGATGTAGCCCTGGCGCTGCGCATCCGTGGGCGTTTTGCCCTCGATAAAAGTCGGCGTGCCGTCAAACAGGGTTTCGGGGAACAGGCCGGTCGTGGCCGTGGTATAGAGCGGTTGATTATCCGACGGGCGATTCAGATCGATAACAAATCGTGAGTAGCGACCGATGATAATGCTCGCTCCCATATCACGCAGAAAATCATAAAGTTGTGGCAGGTGCCAGTCGGTGTCAGGTAAGTTGCGGGCGGCCTCGCTGAGTCCCTCCTCCACTTCCGGTGTCAACAGCGTACCGGCATGAGGGATACTGACCAGTAGGGGAATATTGCCCTGGGTGAAATGAAAAGGTGTCATTGTGCTTCTCCGCGATAGATGACCGTACAGGGCAGTTCACCGCCCAGCCAGTAAACCAGTTCCGCCGGGCGAGCCAGCGGCCAGTGGACAAAACTGGCAACTTTGCCAGCCTCAAGCGAGCCGTGGCTGGCTTCCAGCCCTAGCGCCTTCGCGCCCCACAGGGTGACGCCGGCCAGCGCCTCTTCCGGCGTCATGCCAAACAGCGTGCAGCCCATATTGAGCATTAACCGCAGTGACAGGGCCGGAGAGGTACCAGGGTTGGCATCACTCGCCAGCGCCATGGGCACGCCATAGCGGCGAAACAGAGCCACAGGTGGGCGCTGCGTTTCCCGTAACAGGTAAAATGCGCCAGGCAGCAGTACCGCGACCGTGCCGTGCCCGGCCATCGCCTGGACATCCTGCTCGGTAGCATATTCCAGGTGATCGGCTGAGAGCGCGTCATGGCGTGCTGCCAGCGCCGCACCACCCAGCGCAGACAACTGCTCTGCATGAAGTTTTACCGGCAGCCCCAGCGCCTTTGCCCGCTCAAACACCCGGGCCACCTGCTGAGGAGAAAAGGCCAGATGTTCACAGAAAGCATCAACCGCGTCAGCCAGCCCTTCGGCTTTGACCTGAGGCAGCAGGCGTTCGCAGATAATCGCTATCCAGCCCTCGGGATCCTGTTTAAATTCGGGCGGAAAAGCGTGCGCAGCAAGGCAGGTTGCCTGCACATCCGCAGCCACCTCTTTACCCAGTTGGCGGATGGCGCGCAGCATACGTAATTCGCTCTCTTCGTCCAGCCCGTAACCGGATTTGATCTCGACAGTCGTCACGCCTTCAGCCAGTAAACGATTCAGTCGCCAGCGGGCCGATGAAACCAGTGCCTGCTCGCTGGCCGCGCGCGTAGCCCGAACGGTAGAGAGGATCCCCCCGCCCTGTGCCGCTATGTCGGCATAACTGACCCCGTTGAGACGCTGTTCAAATTCCTGACTGCGATCCCCACCAAAAACCAGATGCGTATGACAATCGACCAGCCCTGGCGTGATAATCCCGCCCGGTAACTGATGATGTTTTTGTGCGCTAAAGGCAGGCATATCCGCGGCGGCGCCTACCCACACCAGCTTGTCTGCCTTCACCGCCAGCGCCCCCTGCTCAATCATCGCGTAGCGACCACCGCGCATGGTCACCACATCAGCACCGGTCCACACACTGTCTACCTGGAGTTCTTCTGCCATTCCTGCCTCTCGTTACTCTCGCCGTTTACAGCCCACTTTAAAGTATGTATATGTATATACAACCACATCCCTTGAGGATCAACTATGGCAATTTTTTTTGCGCCCCGCGCACTGCTGGCTGACGGCTGGTACAAACAGGTACGCATCCACGTCAGTCCGGCCGGAATCATTGAGGCCATCACGCCCAACAGTGATGACCGTCAGGCATGTCGCTTACCCGGCGAGGTCATTCCCGCTATCGCAAATCTGCACTCTCATGCTTTTCAGCGCGCCATGGCCGGTCTGGCCGAAGTGGCGGGCGATCCACAAGACAGCTTCTGGACCTGGCGCGACTTAATGTATCGCATGGTGCAGCGCCTGACGCCCCAGCAGGTGGGCGATATTGCCGCGTTGCTGTACATCGATATGTTAAAAGGTGGCTACTGCCAGGTTGCAGAATTCCATTATCTGCATCATGACGTTAACGGCGCGCCCTATGCCGATGATGCCATGCTGCAGCAGTTGATTGCCGCCGCCGAGACGGCAGGCATTGGTCAGACCCTGCTTCCGGTGCTTTACAGCTACAGCGGGTTTGGCGCGCAGCCGCCTGTGGCCGGGCAGAAACGCTTTATTCAGCAGACCGACAACTACCTGCAACAGCAGGCACGCCTGCAGGCGTGGGTGAAAGACAAGCCATTGCACAACGTAGGCCTGTGCTTTCACTCACTGCGTGCGGTGAGCGAAGTGCAAATGCACGAAGTGTTAGCCGCCAGCGATCGGTCGTTACCGGTGCACATCCACGTTGCCGAGCAGGAAAAAGAGGTGAACGACAGCCTGGCCTGGAGCGGCGAGCGCCCGGTGAGCTGGCTGATGAACCGCTTTGACGTTGACGCGCGCTGGTGCCTGATCCATGCCACACATCTTGATAACAGCGAGGTGACGCGCCTTGCCACCAGCGGCGCGGTTGCCGGGTTGTGTCCGACTACCGAAGCCAATCTTGGCGACGGCATTTTCCCGGCGGTGGACTATATCGCTCAGGGCGGTCGCTGGGGCATCGGCTCTGACAGCCATGTCTCATTGAGCGTTCAGGAAGAGCTGCGCTGGCTGGAATATGCTCAGCGTCTGCGCGACCGCCGTCGTAACCGTATCGCCCTGGCTCACCAGCCTTCCGTCGGCGACCTGCTGTGGCAGCAGGCAGCTGCAGGCGGCGCTCAGGCCTGTGGGATCAGGAGTGGTTCACTGGCCGTGGGGCAGCGCGCCGACTGGCTGGTACTGCGCGATCAGGCCTGGCTGGGCAGCGTGAATGACCACGCCCTGCTTAACCGTTGGCTGTTTGCGGGCCAGCGCGATCAGATTCGCGACGTGTATGTGGCGGGCAATCGGGTCATTAACGACGGGCATCATGCCGAAGAACACGCCTGCGCGGCGCGCTTCGCCCAGGCAATGGCGGCGCTGCAATGAGAACATTATTTTCTCTGGAAAACTTACCCGCTAGCCGCTGGCGCAACGGCGGAGGCGAAACACGCGAGATTATCAGCTTTCCGCCTGATGCCGACGATTTCGCCTGGCGAGCCAGTATTGCGACCATTGCTCAGGACGGCCCGTTTTCGACGTTCAACGGCATAGATCGCACGATTACTCTGCTGAACGGCAGCCCGGTGCTGCTGCGCGGTCCGGCAGGCGAGCACCGCTTACTGCCTGAAGTTCCCTGGGCTTTCGCGGGTGAATGGGCACTTGAAGCCAGTCTGGAAGGCAAAGAGGCCAGTCAGGATTTTAACGTCATGACGCGGCGTGACGCATGGCGGGCGCAGGCCGACGTCGTTACGCAAGCCGTCTGCAGCGAGCACGGCGTAGCGTGGGTGTTAGCCGGAGAATGGCGCATCGCGGATGACGCGCGGTTAGAGGCGCAGCAGGGGACATGGTGGGTAGATCACTCCACCCTGCTCTCGCCAGCCAGTCCGGAGGCAAGACTGCTGTTCGTGCGCCTTACCCGTGTCCTTTGAAGCGGCCCAGCAGCTTATAGCGCGAGCCCGGATAGAGTAATCGCGCATAGGTCACGATTTTATTGTCGCTCCAGGTCTGGCGGCGGATAAGCAGACAGGGCTCATGCTCATCGATCGCCAGATGTTTACGCTGACGCGCATCGGGCATCACCGCTTCAACGATGTGCTCACCTGCCGTTAACGGCGCCGCCCGCATCAGATAGGTATAAGGCGTGAGCGTATGGTAATCCTGAGTCAGATAGTCCGGAGCCAGCTGCGGATTCACCAGTCGGTCTTCAAGCTGCACCGGCAACTCGTTTTCATAATGCACAATCAGCGAATGAAACAGCGTTTGCCCGGTGGTCAGCCCCAGAACCGAAGCCTGCTCGGGATCGGCTTTGTTCTGACCCATCATCAGAATTTTGCAGCTGTGCTGGTGACCGCGCTGGACAATTTCATCGGCGATGTTATGCACTTCGAGCATGGCCGTATAGCCTTTCATTTCGGCAACAAATGTTCCTACGCCCTGCATACGCACCAGAAACCCTTCGCTGGTCAGCTCGCGTAATGCACGATTGATGGTCATCCGGCTCACGCCTAGTTCATTGACCAGCTCGCTTTCGGAGGGCACGCGCTGATTTGCTTTCCAGTGTCCTTCACGAATCTGGCTGATGATAGCCTGCTTGACCCGTTGATAAATAGGCGCAGGTTCATCGCTCATGGCCGCCGCCAGTTGTGCAATTGCCGTATGCTCGGCCATAACGTTTTCCTTTCGCAGATAATGCGCAGAGTTTACTGCCTGCAGGGTTGGATGTATATACATTCAGACGCGGTTTCAGCACTTTAACCGTGCACCTGCTGCCTGATAAAGGTGCAGCAATACCGGTCGTTGCTCGCTCCCCCCTGCCCTGACGCCCGATCAATTTTGTGATCGGTTTGGCACGCTGATTGCAACTTGTATAGACAAGAATAGACACTTATGGTTCACTCGCGTTATTCAGTTGATCAGGGTCAATAAAGATGCCCTGCGGCAACCCAACCCTTGTATAGACAGGAGCAGGTTATGTCAGGTTCGACTCAGGTATTACACCTGGTGCCAGGTAATGTTGATCTCGCGACATTACGCGCAATTTACCAGGGTAACGTTACCCTCAGCCTCGACGATGGCGCCCGCCAGGCCGTCGCCGAGGCACAACGCACCGTTGACGCGATCGTCGCCTCCGGCAGCGTGGTTTACGGCATTAACACCGGTTTTGGCAAACTGGCCCAAACCCAGATCCCCGCCAGCCGTCTGGCGGATCTGCAACGTAATCTGGTGCTGTCCCACAGCGTCGGGTTAGGGAATTTACTGCCTGATAACGTCACGCGGCTGGTCGTCGCCAGCAAAGTGATCAGCCTTTCGCGGGGCCATTCGGGTGTACGCATCGAACTGATCGATGCCCTGCTGGCCCTGTTTAATGCCGGCATCATGCCGTGCATTCCGGAAAAAGGATCGGTGGGTGCCTCGGGCGATCTGGCGCCGCTGGCGCATATGTCGCTGATGCTGCTTGGTGAAGGTCAGGTCAGGTTCAAAGGGGAACTTATTGCGGCGACAGAAGGCCTGGCTAAAGTCGGGTTGACGCCCTTTGTTCTGGGCCCGAAAGAAGGTCTGGCATTGCTTAATGGCACCCAGGTTTCCACGGCGCTGGCGCTGCGTGGCCTGTTTGAAGCCGAAAACCTGTTTGCCGCAGGTTTACTGGCGGGCGCCCTGTCGTTAGAAGCGATCAAAGGTTCGTTAAAACCCTTCGATGCCCGTATCCATCAGGCGCGCGGTCAGCACGGGCAGATTGCCGTGGCCGCCGCGATTACCAGCCTGATTGAAGGAAGCGAAATCCTCGGTTCACATACCCACTGTGGCCGGGTACAGGATCCCTATTCTATCCGCTGCGTACCTCAGGTAATGGGCGCCTGCCTGGATAACCTCTCTCATGCCGCGCGCGTCCTGCAAATTGAAGCCAACGCCGCCTCTGATAATCCGCTGGTTTTCAGCGAAACCGGCGATGTGATCTCCGGCGGCAACTTCCATGCTGAACCGGTCGCCTTTGCAGCCGACATTATTGCGCTGGCCGTGGCTGAAGTGGGCGCTATCTCGGAACGTCGACTGGCCCTGCTGCTGGATACCGGCCTGTCCGGACTGCCACCTTTCCTGGTTCGCGACGGCGGCGTGAACTCCGGCTTTATGATTGCCCAGGTCACTGCGGCGGCGCTGGCATCAGAAAATAAATCGCTGGCCCATCCCGGCAGTGTAGACAGCTTACCGACCTCGGCTAACCAGGAAGATCACGTTTCCATGGCCACCTATGCCGCCCGCCGCCTGGGGGATATGTGCTTTAACAGCGCCGCCGTGGTGGGCATTGAAGCGATGGCCGCCGCCCAGGGCATTGAGTTTCATCGTCCCTTGCAAAGTTCTGCACCGATAGAGCAGGCCCTTGGCCGCATCCGCGAACGCGTTGCCTTCCTGGAAGAAGACCGCCTGCTGGCACCCGACATTGAGGCGATGCGTCAGTGGGCAAGCCGCTGCGACTGGCCAGAGGCACTCACCGCATTACTACCCAGCATGGGCACCTATTCAGTTAAATAAGGAATCCGTCATGAGCGAAACCCTGTCTAAAGCGGTAGCACGCGAGATCCGTGCGCCGCGTGGAAATGAACTGCACTGCGCTAACTGGTTAATTGAAGCAGCTTACCGCATGATTCAGAACAACCTGGATCCCGACGTGGCAGAACGTCCGGAAGATCTGGTGGTGTACGGCGGTATTGGTAAAGCCGCGCGCAACTGGGAATGTTTTGAGCAAATTTTACGATCGCTGCAGCTCCTGCAGCCGGACGAAACCCTGCTGATCCAGTCGGGCAAACCCGTCGGCGTGTTTCGTACCCATGCGGATGCCCCCCGCGTCCTGCTGGCCAACTCCAATCTGGTTCCTCACTGGGCTAACTGGGATCACTTCCACGAACTGGATAAAGCCGGGCTGATGATGTATGGCCAGATGACGGCCGGCTCATGGATTTACATTGGCGCCCAGGGAATCGTTCAGGGCACCTACGAGACGTTTGTCGAGGCCGGACGCCAGCACTATAACAATGATCTAAGCGGACGCTGGATCCTGACCGCCGGTTTAGGTGGCATGGGTGGTGCGCAACCCTTGGCAGGCGTGCTGGCGGGCGCCTGCGTACTGGCGATTGAGTGTCAGGAATCCCGTATCGATTTTCGTTTACGCACGCGTTATGTCGATTACAAAGCCACCTCGCTGGATGAAGCACTGGCCTTGATTGATGAGGCGACCAAAGCGAAGAAAGCCATTTCTGTCGGCCTGCTGGGCAACGCGGCGGAAATCCTGCCCGAGCTGGTTAAGCGCGCCAAAGCGGGTGGACCTAAGCCTGACATCGTCACCGACCAGACTTCGGCGCACGATCCCCTTAACGGCTATCTGCCCATTGACTGGGACGTCTCACGCTGGGAGCAGGAACGCAAGACACATCCTAAAGCCGTGGAGAAAGCTGCCCGTGCCTCTATGGCCGTCCACGTTCAGGCGATGCTCGACTTCTGTCATATGGGCATTCCTACCGTCGATTATGGCAACAACATTCGCCAGGTCGCACTGGATGAAGGCGTCAGCAATGCCTTTGATTTTCCCGGTTTTGTGCCAGCCTATATCCGTCCCCTGTTTTGCGAAGGTAAAGGTCCGTTCCGCTGGGTTGCCCTGTCTGGCGACCCCGAAGATATCTATAAAACGGATGCCAAACTCAAAGAACTTTTCCCGCAACATAAAACGCTGCATCGCTGGCTGGATATGGCGCAGGAACGCATCGCCTTCCAGGGCTTACCGGCGCGTATCTGCTGGCTGGGATTGGGTGAGCGCCATCTCGCGGCCCTCGCGTTCAATGAAATGGTACGCAACGGCGAGCTAAAAGCACCGATTGTGATCGGTCGCGATCAACTCGACTGCGGCTCTGTTGCCTCGCCAAACCGTGAAACCGAAGCGATGAAAGATGGGTCGGATGCGGTATCCGACTGGCCGCTGCTCAACGCCCTGCTGAATACGGCGGGCGGCGCGACCTGGGTGAGCCTGCATCATGGTGGTGGCGTGGGCATGGGCTTCTCCCAGCATTCTGGCGTGGTGATTGTGTGCGACGGCACGGAAGCGGCTGATGCCCGCTTGGGCCGCGTGCTGTGGAACGATCCTGCTACCGGCGTGATGCGTCATGCCGATGCGGGATACGAACAGGCACAGCAGTGTGCGACAAAACACGGTCTGAACTTACCGATGCAATAACCCGCAACGCCGATTTTATTGAGTCGCGTCATGCGGTAAAAAACGCTGTTCCGGGGAGTGCGGTTCCGGAACAGCGGCGCGAAATGCTCGCAACAGGCTTACTCAGGCTTCGTGGACGTCAGCGTAATCCGTTCCAAAGGCCCGACAATAAAGAGATACGAAATCAGGCCGAGCAGCCCCATCGATCCCACATATAAAATCGCATAATCAAATGATTGCGTATTCGCCAGAATGATCCCGATCACCAGCGGGGTAACGATACTGGCCATATTGCCGCACATGTTGAAAACGCCACCGGCAATGCCCAACACCTCTTTCGGCGATGTATCGCTCAGCACACACCAGCCCAGATTGCCAAAACCTTTGGCGAAAAAGGCAACGCTCATGGCCGCAACCACCACAATTTCCGAGGACGTGTAATTGGCGATAACAATGACACAGGAGAGCAGCATCCCACAGATGACGGGCAGTTTACGCGCAACCGTCAGGCTGTAACCGCGTTTGAGTAACGCATCAGAAAACACGCCGCCCAACAGGCCGCCCACAAAACCCGCGATGGCCGGTATACTGGCAATAAATCCCACTTTCAGAATCGACATGCCCTTGGCCTGATAGAGATAGGTAGGGAACCAGGTCAGGAAGAACCAGGTAATTGAGGTGACACAAAACTGGCCAATGTAGACACCAATCATCATGCGGTTAATACACACGCTTTTAAACTGCGCCAGTGTAATTTTCTCTTGCGCCTTTTTACTGCCTAATGCGGGTTCTCCACCGCCGTCACGAATATACTCGATTTCCTCCTGATTTACTTTGGGATGCTGTAAGGGATCTCTGACTTTAAACAGCCAGACGATCCCTAAAATAACGCCAATCGCGCCGATATAATAAAAAACATAGTGCCAACTTAAATTATGAAGAATAATTGTCATCAAAGGCGTAATAATTCCGAGCGAGATATATTGTGCTGACTGATAAATCGACGTCACAAATCCCCGCTCTTTGTTTGGAAACCACTGCACACTTAACCGACTGTTTGCCGGAAACGCTGGCGCTTCAATGGCCCCCATCAATAAACGCAAAATCACCAGAACGATAAGCGGACTGGCGTAGAGATAAATCGTGCCCTGCAGCATGGTCACCAGCGACCAGCCAATCAGCGCACAGCCGTATACCATGCGGGCACCATAGCGGTCCAGTAACCAGCCGCCGGGTAATTGCATAATGACATAGGCAATACCAAAGGCCGAAAAGGCCAGCCCCATCGCTTCAGGATCAAAGCCCAACTCCTGACTCATAAAAGGCGCGACGACAGATAACGTCGCACGATCGGCATAATTAAATACGGTGGCAAGAAACAGAAATAGCAAAATAGAATAACGTACCTTGGTACGTTTTATTATTGTATTCATCACCCACTCCTGGATATCGGGTTGAGAGAGATTTAAAAGGAGAGGTGGCGGGAGAGATTCCCGCCAAAAAGATTAGGGACGTTTGCCGAATTCACAGGTTAATTGAGTCCAGCTTCGTGCTTGTTCGCTGAGCGTAAAACCAAGTCCGTGGCGATCTGAAACAAACATCCGTCCGTCACGTAATTCCAGTTGCTCATTAAATAACGGGTTCAGCCATTCGAAATGCTCCAGCCAGGGCTCAAGCGGATAGGCCGCCGCCAGATGCAGGTGAACCTCCATGGCGAAATGTGGCGCAAGCTTACGACCGTGCTTCGCCGCCAGATCCATGATTTTCAGGAAAGGGGAAATGCCACCCACGCGCGGCGCATCCGGCTGAACGAAATCACTGGCGTTGCCCAAAATCAGTTGCTCATGCTCACGGAAGCTGGTGAGCATCTCACCGGTCGCAATGGGCGTGTCCA
The DNA here is from genome assembly GCF_024814475.1 of Pantoea sp. B623. NCBI lineage: Bacteria > Pseudomonadati > Pseudomonadota > Gammaproteobacteria > Enterobacterales > Erwiniaceae > Pantoea > Pantoea sp. B623. The sequence continues at coordinate 1,021,896 of NZ_JANUXM010000004.1, forward strand.
GCGCGGCGGCCAGTTGTGCATGGCCTTCCACATCGTAAGCATCCAGCGGTTCTTCAATCCAGATCAGATTGAACGGCTCCATTTTGCGGCCCATACGGATAGCGGTCTCACGATCCCACTGTTGGTTGGCATCAACCATCAACGGAAAATCGTCGCCCAGCGCTTCACGCACTGCCGTTAAGCGACGAATGTCTTCGGCACAGTTTGGCTGCCCCACTTTCAACTTGATCCCGCCGATGCCGTTTTCACGTGAAATCACCACGTTCTTTAATACCTGCTCCAGCGGTGTATGCAGGAAGCCGCCCGAGGTGTTGTAGCACTGTACGGAATCACGATGGGAACCTAACAGTTTTGCCAACGGCAGCCCGGCGCGTTTCGCTTTCATATCCCACAGCGCAATATCAATGGGAGAGATAGCCTGCACCGCCATGCCGCTTCGTCCTACCGATGCGCCCGCCCACAGCAGTTTGGTGTAGATTTTATCAATATCGTTTGGATCTTCCCCCAGCAGATTATCGGCAATCTCCTTAGCATGCGCGTAAATGCCCTGCCCGCCAGCGCGTTTGGAATAGCTGAATCCCACCCCTTCAAAACCCTCACGGCTACGAATTTCAGCAATGATAATGGCCACTTCGGTTAACGGCTTTTGGCGCCCTGTCAGCACCTTGGCATCGCTGACGGGCGTGGCCAGGGGTAAAATCGACAGGGAGAGTTTGACCCATTCAATACGATCACCGACGTCAGCCGCCGTTTTTGCGTTTACCGTTTTGGCATAGCTCACGGCATTAGAATTTGCGCTTACAGACATAGTTATCTCCTGTGGTCTAAAAATGATTGCGATAACATTTTTATCTTTACATCCCGGCCTGCGGCAGAAAACCGCGTTGTGTTTATTTTGAACAACAGATCACATTTACCTTGCATAAAGGGAGCCATGCTGCCAGCGAGATCGCATTTATGACTTTTTCTTCGTGTTAAACAACATAATGATTGCGTTAACATCTATCGCGAATTTTTTTAGTCATGTCAGCGCATACTGCTTAATGCGTAACGCACCGGCTGGAAATGCTCAGGAACATGAAGAATAATGCCAGTGCGAATACCGCCGTCACCGTGAAATGGATTGCCGTGAAAAGTTCGAAACCGACCCATGCGCCCACGCTTGAAGATGTCGCCCGCCATGCCGGACTGTCACCGATGACCGTCAGCCGCGTGCTGAATGCCCCGCAGTTAGTGCGGCCTAAAACGGCAGAAAGAGTCATGGAGGCGGTGCGGGTGACGGGATACATTCCTAATGCGCTGGCGGGAAGCCTGGCTTCAAGGCGCAGTAAGCTCATCGCTGTCGTGGTGCCGCAAATCAACAACAACATGTTCGTGGATACCATTCAGTCGTTGAGTGATGAGCTGGGCTTGCGGGGTTATCATATCCTGCTGAGCGTGGCGGGCTATCGCACTGATACTGAAGCCGAACTGGTGGCAACACTGCTGTCACGACGTCCGGACGGGATTGTTCTGACCGGGATCCATCATTCGGCCGCCCTTAAAAAGGTGATCCTGAATGCCGCGATACCGGTCGTTGAAATCTGGGATCTGACGCCAACGCCGCTCGATATGCTGGTGGGATTCTCGCATCAACGCGTCGGTCAGGCCACGGCAGAATACCTGCTTGAACAAGGCTTCCGTCGGCCCGGCCTGGTGTGGACGTCAGACAAACGTGCCGGACAGCGTAAACAGGGATTATGTGACGTCTTCAGCCAGCAAGGAATTGACGCAATCCCACAGGCAGACGCGGCGCTCCCCGCCTCTCTGGCATCCGGACGCGCCGGTTTAACGCAGCTCTTCGATCAGGGTGAGTATGACGTCATCGTCTGCAGTTCAGACACGCTGGCACAGGGTGCGATTATGGAGGCAGAAAGCCGTGGCCTGCGCGTGCCTGAAGATATTGCGGTGATGGGCTTTGGCGATCTGGATTTTGCTGCCAGCAATCGCCCTGCCCTCACCACGGTCAGCGTCGATCGGGTCGCTATAGGTCAACGTGCCGCTACGCTGCTGGCCGATCGGATTGAACAGCGTCCCTGCGCAGAAAGCATTATTGATATCGGCTTCCATTTAATTAAGCGTGAGTCGGCATAACAGGCGATACGGTTGCACGCTTGTTTATTACTTATTCCATTTTGATTTAGCCCATTCGCTATTTTATCGCGCCTGGCGATAGACGCGCTCTCGCCCGGCCTCTAAAGTGAAGCTTCCTGAATGATATGGAGCGCGACATTGCATGACTCTTTCCTCTGACCTGCTTGATGATGCGCTGCGCTGGCGCCACCAGTTTCATCGCGAACCCGAACTCGGCTATGAGGAACATCGGACCAGCGATAAGGTTGCGCATGAACTTGAGCAGGCGGGCCTGCAGGTATTTCGTGGTCTTGCCGGGACGGGCGTGGTTGGCACCCTGAAAAATGGAAGCGGACCGGTCATCGGCCTGCGTGCCGATATGGACGCGCTGCCCATCAATGAAAAAGGCGAAACCGCCTGGCGCTCCAGTAAACCTGGTGTGATGCACGCCTGCGGCCATGATGGCCACACGGCGATTTTACTGGCGGCCGCCAGACAGCTTGCCGCCACGCGTCAGTTCAGCGGCACGGTGCATTTTATTTTTCAGCCTGCGGAAGAAAACCTCGGCGGCGCCCGGAAAATGGTGGAAGAGGGATTATTTACCCGTTTCCCCATGGATGCTGTCTATGCGATGCACAACTGGCCCGGCCTGCCGCTGGGATCGCTGGCGGTTAACGCCGGTGCGATGATGGCCTCACTGGATGCGTTTGAAATTACGCTGAGCGGTAAAAGCTGCCACGCGGCCATGCCGGAAAGCGGTGCCGACCCGATGGTGGTGGCAGCTGAACTGATTCTGGCCCTGCAAACGATCCCCTCACGTCGCCTTTCTCCCCTTTCCTCAGCCGTGGTGAGCGTCACGCAGATTCAGGGTGGTGAGGCAATTAACGTGATTCCCGAACAGATCGTTCTGCGCGGCACCGTGCGCTGCCTGCAAGACGATGTGCGCAAACGGGTTCATGCGCTTATTGATGATTTTGTCACTACGCTGCCGAAACCCTTTGGCGTCTGCGGCGCGATTCGCTGGCTACCTGGCTACCCGGTGACAACCAACCATACAGGCCCGGCCCGGCAGGTTCACGACGTTGCCGTCAGTACGCTGGGGGAAGAGCAGGTGCGGTGGCAGGTGAATCCCTCTATGGCCTCTGAAGATTTCGCCTGCATGCTGGAAGCCTGCCCGGGGGCCTATTTCTGGCTCGGTGCAGATGGTGCAACCCCATCCGCCCCCTTACATAATGCTCACTACGATTTCAACGATGCGCTCATCCCCACCGGTATCCGCTTCTGGCAAAACCTGGTTGAGCACGCCCTGCCACAGGCTCACCGTTAAAAACCGGCCGCCGCCAGTTTCTCAAGGCCGGCTTCCCGCGAGGCGCACTGACCGCTTGCGCGCAGGCAGCAGGCAATTTGCAGTCGCAGCGCCTCTGGTAGAGGGCGCTGGTGATTCAGCACCTCTTCCGTCCACCGCGCTGTCTCGGCGGCCGACTTGTCGGCGGGCAGCGGCACCGCTACCTCCGGCTGTCTCTCTACCCAGACCTCCGCCTGCTGTGCTGCACCGCCCACATAGCTGATGGCCGGGCAGCGCTGCGGATTGGCATAAACCTCACCTTCGGTCCCGTTCAGCAGAATCGCGGGGGCATCGATAGCGCTAAAAAAGGTCGCCACCCGTGGAACATACTCCGGGTGGGATACGCTTGACAGGCGCAGGGCCTCGCGCTCACCAAACGGCGTGGCCAGCTTCGCCAGCGTGTGGGCGCTGTTACGCACGCCCATGCGCCAGCGTAACGACAGCTGTTTTGCCATGGGTGGGCAGAGGTGATCGATGGTAATAAAGGCCAGCTCACCCCTGTCGAGCTTTGCCTGTGCCTGTTCGGCCGTAGTGACCGGCACGATCCCCAGCGCGGCAAAGACCGCTTCGCTGGTCACGCGCGTGGCATCGTCACTGACGCCGTGAACCAGCACGGGCAGACCGAGCCTGTTAAGCACCTGCGCCAGTAATGGGGTTAAATTTCCCTGACGGCGCGCACCGTTATAGCTGGGAATGACCACAGGCATGGGACGACCGCTCGGCGCCTGCAGGCGCATCACACGCGACTGCATCGCCTGATAGAAGCCGCGCATTTCTGCTTCGCCTTCACCTTTGATTCGCAGGGCGATTAAAATACTGCCCATTTCAAGATCCGGCACCTCGCCGTCCAGCATTGCGCCGTAGAGTGCCAGGGCACTGTCGAAATCGATATCGCGAGCATGGTTCTTACCGCGCCCGACTTCTTTGATAATTTTATTCAGTTCCATCACGCATTTCCGCTCAGTGGCAACGACTTAACGCCGCTTCGCACGCGGTTTGCGCGTGCCGGGATTGGGTTTGGTGTTTCTGGCCTCGGGTTCAGGCGTGACCGGCTGCTCAATTGAAAACACCGGCAGCGCCGCCAGCAGCCGACTGCCGTAAGCTTTACTCAACAGGCGGCGATCGTAAATAACAATCTCGCCAAAACACTGATGGCTGCGGATCAAACGCCCGACCTGCTGAATCAGCGTAAAAGAGGCGCTGGGTAAGCTCTGTACCTCAAACGGATAACGCCTGAGGCTCTTCAGCCATTCGCCCTCGGTTAAAATTACCGGACTGTCTATGGGCGGAAAAGCAATTTTATGGATATGTACCTGACTGAGCAGCTCACCTTTTAAATCCAGCCCTTCCGCAAACGACTGCAGGCCGATGAGAATACTGGTATCGCCCTGCTCTACCCGTTTGCGGTGCAGGGCGATCAGGCGACTGCGGGGCTGATCGCCCTGCACCAGCATCATCAGTCGTAATTCTGGCAGCGCCTCGACAAACTGTTGCATGGCGCGCCCGCTGGCAAATAACACCAGCACGCCTTTATGCTTTTCTGTCTGCATTTGCTGGCGGAAAAAGGCCGCCATCTCCGCGATGTGCTCAGCCTCATTCGCCATCAACGGTTCGTAGCGCATCTGCGGGATCACCAGCTTGCCCTGATCGACGTGGCTGAACGGCGACGCCAGTGCCACAAAACGGTCGCCCGCCTTTTCATTCAACCCCGACATTTCCTGCAGGCGGCTAAAGCTGTTCAATGAGCGCAAGGTCGCGGAGGTCACGACAACGTGAGGAATCTTGCGCCACAGCATTTTTTCCAGCTGATCGCAGACGCGAATTCCCGCGCAGTGGAAGAACAGGTGTGCCTGACCGTCGCGCAGTTCACGGGTTATCCATTTTGAAACGGGCGCACCAGAGGCTTTTTCCATCGCAGCCAGTCGCCACAGCTTGCTGACTGATTCAAACCAGCCAAAGTGGCGGTTGAGCTGCAATAAATTGCGGTGCAGACGCACGAGATCGACGCTTCCGGTTTGTTCACTCAAGGCGTTAATCAACCCTTCGCTGAGCCCACGTAGCCCGTCGCTCAGCTTGAACAGCCGGGCGCACAGCGCCAGCAGCTCGTCAGGTAAGGTGCCCAACACGAAACGAAACTCGCCGGGCTGATTGTGCGGCGGAAGCAATGGGCTTAATGCCTCACTTATGGTGGCAAGGCGTTCGCGCAGTTCATCACAGTGGGCTTTAAGACGTTCGGGATTAGCCAACGGCGGGGGTGATTTGGGCCGCATCTGGCTCATAATCGCCTCCACCAGCTTCACAAACAGATCGAGCTGCAGGCTGGTCCAGCCGGGCGTGATATCGGCGCTCATCTCCAGTGCATCACGCGCCACTTCAGGCAGGTGATGCCCTTCATCCAGCACCAGCATCAGATTTTTGGCCGGGGGCAGCACCGATTCGTTTTCCATGGCCGCCATCACCAGCGCGTGGTTGGCTACCACCACATCGACCTGCTCGATTTCCCGCCGGGCAACGAAAAACGGACATTCGCGGTACCAGCGGCAATGCACGCCAAGGCAACTGGCTTTGTCAGTAGACAGACGCTGCCACAGGCTGTCGCTGACGTTCTCCTCGCTGTGATCGCGCAGGCCATCCCACTGATAGCGATCCAGTGACTTTTGCAGCCGTCCGCACTGGATCTGCTCTTCTTTGGTGCTGCTGACCGCTTCGTCATCCAGGTAGAACAGCAAATCGGCCTGCTGATTATCGTCTGCGACCAGCGCGGCCAGATTGCGCGGACACACATAGCGCCCGCGTCCAAAGGCAGCAGTAAAGGTGAGATCCGGAATGATTTTTTTAAGCAATGGCAAATCTTTGCTGAAGATCTGATCCTGCAAGGCGACGTTGGCCGTGCTGATCACCAGCCGCTTCTCTTCCGCGCGGCTGACGGCGATGCCAGGAATAAGATACGAAAGGGTTTTGCCCACGCCAGTCGGCGCTTCTACAGCCAGGTGGCGACCGTCATCACCCGACAGACATTTCGCGACCTCCGCGATCATCTGCCGCTGGGCAGGACGGGGAATAAAGTCTGGCACCTGTTGCTGCAGCGCTTTATACCACTGTGCGATCTGGCTTTTTAATGCTGCTGTCAGGGCCATGTTAAGATTACCGCTTTACTCGATGGCCTGTATTTTTACACAGTATCGCAGTGACGTCAGCTTTCGGGTCTGTTTTTTCGTGCTGGCTTCAGAAAAGGCCTGCTCGTGCTGTCGGGTCAACAGCAGGCCACAGCCGCCGTGGCGCGTTGTCGCGTGTTGCGCAGGGATAAGGCGGCGGCCCGAAGGCCTGTACTTCAGCCGCCGTGCGAATCCAGCACCTTAAACATCACTGTGGTCGCGTCCAGTTTTCCCTCAATAGACTGCGCATAGGCAGGAATTTCACCCGCAACCTGCCAGTGCAGCGCGCGATAAAGATCGCTTGCCACGTCCCCGGATCGGGTGTCCAGCACCAGCAGGCGTTTTCCCTTCTGATGCGCCCGCTGTTCTGCCTGCTGCATTAACCTGCGCGCTATCCCCTGCCGCCGCGCCTGCGGATGCACGAGCAGCTTACTGACTTCGGCCCTATGGCTTCCATTGGGCATGGCGCTGTCATTGAGCATCACGGTGCCCACCACCCGGCCATGCTGGCGGGCAACCAGCAGTTCACTCTGGCCTTTTTCCAGCGCGGCAAGCTGATTTTGCCAAAAAAGGGTCATCACGCTGATGTTTTCAGGATCGATAAAACCGATGCTGGCACCCTCGGCCACACAGGCCTGTAAGACCTGGGCCAGTTCGGGTAAAACCTGTTGTGCCTCAGCGGCGCTGAGTTGTTGATACGTCATCATGATTTGCAGACCACCAGTAAGTAGCGGGCACCTTCAGTAAGATGTGCCTGAAAAGCGGACGCGCCGCTAAGATGAAAACGCAGGCTGTCGCCGGGTGCTAAGGTCCAGCTCTGCGCGCCCATGGTTATCGTCAGCTGTCCCTGTTGCATCCAGATATGTTGTTCCATGCCCTGTAGCGGTGGCGCGTCGTATTCGACGCGCGCGCCGGGCCGCAGTGTGCCTTCGATCAGCTCACAGCGGAAATTATGGGCGGGCGGTGAGACATTGCGGCGGCTAAATCCACTGGCTTCGTCGTTCCAGATCGGCTGGCGTTCGCGAGGGATCAGGAGATCGCTTTCCGCTTCCACTTCGCTCAGCAGGCGCGACATGGTCAGACTGTAAGCCACACACAAACGATTAAGCAGGGCAGCCGTTGGGCTGGTTTCAGCACGCTCAATACGCGATAATGTGGGCCGGCTAATGCCGGTGGCGGTTGAGAGTTCATCAAGTGACCAACCCTGCTTCATCCGTAATTCTGCAAGGCGGGCTGCTAAGCGTTGCTCCGTATTATCAAAAGACATGTTTCATCTCACTTATGAAAAATAAATCTCATAACTGAGATAGAACAACAATTAAGCGCAGCCGTCAAGTTGTACATCTAAAAATTGGTTGTACAACTTAACAGGCTTCGTTATGGTGTTTTAACTCAGGTCAGTTTAAAGAGGTAAATATGACCTTATACAGTATCGGCGATGTCGCCGAACGCTGTGGCATAAATCCGGTTACCTTACGCGCCTGGCAACGACGTTATGGATTATTGAAACCACAACGTACCGAAGGCGGTCATCGACAGTTCGATGAAGAAGATGTTCAGCGTATCCAGGAAATCATGCGCTGGATTGAAAGTGGAGTACCAGTAGGCAAGGTCAAAGCACTACTGGAAGGTGGAGATGTTGATTCCAACGATGGCTGGACCGCCATGCAGGACGAACTCATCAGCATACTGCGCCATGTAAGACCGGCTAAGCTACGCAACAAGATCGCTTTAATTGGTCGCGAACATGCGGTTGATGCCTTGATCGATCACGTTTTTATGCCCATAAGGCAGAAACTCAGCCTGGATCAGAATACAGCACGGACAATGTGCAGCCTGCTGGATGGCATCCTGATCGACTACGTGGCTTTTTGTCTGGCAAGCAGTCGCAAAAAAGCCGGTAAAGAAGCGCTGATTATTGGCTGGGGCATTGAAGATCGCACGCGCATCTGGCTGGAAGGATGGCGACTGTCGCAGCACGGCTGGCGCATCGACGTGCTTGCCGAACCGCTTGATGTTCCCCGGCCCGAGTTATTTCCGGGGCTGAATATGTTTGTTTTTACCGGTAAAAGACTGACGCGCCGTCAGCAGGAACAGCTGGCACACTGGCAGGAACAGGGATTCTCTGTACGTTTGCACGACGCACACTGAAATAAAAACGCACGCTCGGCACTATGACTGCTGCCTTGCGCGCGCTATTATCCCCGCCTTGACGTAAACACCCTCAGGTTAGTTATGAACTGGAAAAAAACATTTTTTGCCACGCTGTTTGCCATTATGGCTATCGGCGGCACCAGTGGACTTATGCTGGTTGGCTATTCACTTATCGTTCATTCACGCTAAGACGGCGCTGCAGCCGTTCAAACAGGCGATCGCTGACGATCGCTAACAGCCCGACCAGCAACGCGCCTTGTATGACATAGGCGGTATTAAAGCCGCTCAGGCCGATGATGATGGGCGATCCCAGGCTCTTTGCCCCGACGGTAGAGGCGATGGCCGCCGTGCCGATATTGATGATGACGGAGTTACGTATCCCGGCAATGATCACCGGTGCCGCCAGCGCAAGCTCAACCTGCCACAAACGCTGCCAGCCACTCATGCCGACACCCACGGCGATCTCACGACTGCTGGCCGGGACGCTGTCCAGCCCCGCCAGTGTGCCCTGTAAAATTGGCAGCAGCCCATAAAGCAGCAATGCCACCACGGCAGGCCACGCGCCGAATCCCATGACAGGCACGGCTATCGCCAGCACCGCCACCGGCGGGATCGTCTGACCGGCGGCGGCGATGGTTTCCAACAACGGGCGAAAAGCCCGTCCCGCAGGGCGAGTGACCAGCACGCCGCTGCCGACGCCGATAGCAACCGCCATCAGGCTGGCGGTTACCACCAGAAAAAGATGTGCCAGGGTGAGCTGCCAGAAACTGTCCTGCTGATAAAGCGGGCGGGCCAGATCGGGAAACCAGGCGGCAAACACGGGGCCGCTGTAGGGCATGGCCGCCAGCAGGCTGAGATAAAACAGGACCAGCCACAGCAGAGGATCGGCTAACCGTCGCATTGTTGAGCCTCTGCGTGATGAAGGAGATCGCTGAAGTAGAGCACGCCCAGCGGTTGCTGATGCGCATCTACGACGGGCAGTTTATCCGTGCCGCGGCTGATAAACTGTGACAACGCTTCGCGCAGGCTCAGCGTCGCCGCCAGCGGCTCGGCATCCAGCCATTCCCCACGACGTACTGCGCGTCCCACCTGGCCAAGCGCCAGCAGATGCAGCCCTATCTCGCTGCGCCCCAGAAAATCACGCACAAAGTCGTTGCCTGGCCGGGTCAGCAATTCAAGCGGTTTACCCTGCTGAACGATCTCACCGTCGTCCATGAGTACAATATTGTCGGCCAGCGTCAGGGCTTCATCAATATCGTGCGTGACCAGCACGATGGTGCACCCTGAAGCACGGTGAATGCGTAACATCTCCTGCTGAAGCGCAGTGCGCGTGACCGGGTCCAGTGCGCCAAAGGGTTCATCCATCAGCAGTACGTCAGGATCCGCCGCCAGCGCCCGCGCAACACCAACGCGCTGCTGTTGTCCCCCGGAGAGCTGATGTGGATAGCGGCGAAGTAATGCCGGATCCAAATTCAGCAGTGCGATCAACTCGTCAATACGTTCGCGCCTGCGCGCTTTTGACCAGCCCAGCAAGGCAGGGACGGTAGCCATGTTCTTTTCAATCGTCCAGTGCGGAAACAGACCAATCGACTGAATGGCATAGCCGGTACGGCGGCGCAGCGCCTGGGCATCCATCTGACGAATGGATTCGCCTGCAAAGCGGATTTCCCCTTCATCGTACTCCACCAGACGATTAATCATTTTAAGCGTGGTCGATTTACCTGAGCCCGAGGTGCCCAGCAGCACGGTAAAGGTTCCTTTTGCGATGGTCAGCGACAGGTTTTTAACCGCGGCTTTACCCGCAAAGAACCGGGTGACGCCATCAAACTGAATCATCTTTTCTCTCCAGCAGGGAAATCAACAAGCGGAATAACGCATCCAAAGTCACCGCCATCGCAATCACCGGGATCACGCCTAACAGCACTAAGTCCAGCGCGTTGCTCAGCAGCCCCTGGAAAATAATCGCGCCGAATCCGCCTGCGCCGATCAGCGCCGCCACCACGGCCATGCCCAGTGTCTGCACCACCACAACCCGTATGCCCGACAACCACACCGGCAAGGCCAGCGGCACCTCCACGGCGAAAAACTGCTGCCTGCCGCTCAGCCCCATGCCGCGCGCACTTTCGCGCACGTCTGGCGGCACCTGCTGCAGTCCGGTTACCACGCTGCGCACCAGCGGCAACAGGGCATACAACACCAGCGCGATCAGCGCGGGCGCCATGCCAATGCCGCTGATGCCCCATGCACCTGCCCAGGGAAAGCGTTTTGCCAGCCCCGCCAGTGGGGCAATGAGTAAGCCAAACAGCGCCACGGAGGGCACCGTCTGAACCACATTCAGCACGCCGAAGACGCTGCTTTGCCAGCCGGATCGCCGGTAAAGCACGATGCCCAGCGGGAAAGCAATCAGTAAAGCAGGCAGGACGGTGGCGGCCAGTAGCGTCAGATGACGCAATAAGGCCGCATCAAAGACCGACTGGCGGTTGGCATATTCTTTCAGTAACGACAGGTCGTCCAGCTGGCCGCTGAACAGCAGCCAGAGGGGAAGGATCCATACCAGCAGATTCAGCACCAGTTGCCACAGCCTGCGGCGGGTGAGCGCACGCGCGGTATCGGTGATCAACAGTAGCGTCAGCGCGCTGCCGCACCACATGCCGCTCGCAAAGCTGGTTCGCGCCAGTCGGCTGCCCTGCCCGGCCAGCACCCTGGCCTGGTCGCCGCTGAGCCAGATCATGACCGCCAGCACCAGCCCGGCGCTTATTAACTGCAACGCGCAGCGAAACCCCGTCGGTCTGGCCCACAGCAGTAACCACAGCAACGCCAGCGGGGGCAGAAGCGCCATGCCGTGCGCCATTTGCCAGAGCATCACCGGCTGGCCGGCAACCAGACGATTAGCCGCAAAGCTCACAAACGGCAGGCAGCCTGACGTCAGGCTCAGTAACATAATCAGTACCAGCGCCACCGGCTGCTGTCGAGGCCGGGATATCGCCTCCCGCGATAGCCACATCGGTTACAGCAGCTTTTTCTGTTCTAACCACGCTTTCGCCACGCTGCTGGCGTCCTGCCCTTCAACGGCAATTTTGGCGTTGAGCTGCTGCAATGTCTTTTCATCCAGCGCACTGAAAACGGGTTTAAGCCATGCAGCCATTTGCGGGTAAGCCTGGAGAACCGCTTCACGCACTACTGGCGCAGGCGCATAAATGGGCTGAACGCCTTTTGGGTCACTGAGCGTTTTCAGGCCCAACGCGGCAACCGGGCCATCCGTACCGTAAGCCATGGCGGCATTGACGCCTGACGTTTGCTGCGCGGCTGCGCCGATAGTCACGGCGGTATCGCCCCCGGCCAACGATAACAGCTGATCCTGTTTTAACGTAAAGCCATAGGCTTTTTCGAATGCGGGAAGCGCATCACTGCGTTCAATAAATTCCGCAGAGGCAGCCAGCTTGAACGTGCCCCCTTTTTTCAGATAGGCGCTGAGATCGTCAAGGGAGTTGAGGTGATTTTTCTCCGCGACGTCGTTACGGACCGCGATGGTCCAGGTGTTGTTCGCCGGGGCGGGCGTCAGCCACACGAGGTGATTTTTTTCGGCATCAAGTTTTTTCACTTTTTCATAGCCTTCGCGGGCATGCTTCCAGGCACTGTCTTTTTCATCATTAAAAAAGAAGGCTCCGTTGCCGGTGTATTCCGGGTAGATATCCAGTTCGCCCGCGGTGATGGCGCCCCGCACCACCTGGGTTGCCCCCAGCTGAATTTTGTTAACGGTCTTGACGCCGTGCTTTTCCAGCACCAGCAGGATGACATTGCCCAGCAGTGAGCCTTCAGTATCTATCTTGGAACCCACACGCACCGGGTCGGCCGCGTGTGCCATTCCCAGACTCAGCAGTAAAAGGCTGATGCCGGCCAAACCGCGAATGTTTGCCATGATGCTTTCCTTATTGATGTATTCATCTGGAAGTACGGTTGGCTGTAGGGATAACCTGCCAGGCACGCCCACCGTTTTAGAGGTTGCAATAAAAGCGTAGCCTGGCAATCGCATTCCGCGATCTGTTTTGTCCTGAAATCAGATGCGGCTAACCCTGACCGCATCGGCCAGGGCTCGGTGATTAAGCCGGGAAAGTGAAACTGTCGAGACAGGCTGGAATACGGGGAAAGGTATGAAGGAACCAGGGCGTAAACTGCTGGGGCTGCTGCTGCATTTGCTGGGCAATATCCTGCATTGAGCGGTAGTCAAATGCATCCGCCTCCTGCGGGTTAAGCACGGGCAGCGCGTCGCTCACGGCAAAAAAGACATGGCCGTACTCGTGCTCTGTCAGGCCATTACTGAGCGGCAGGTTATAGCTCAGTTCGAAGACAGGCGTCAGCGACAGGATCATGCCCATTTCTTCGCGCAGACGGCGTTCGGCCGCCTCTTTAGTCGATTCATGAGGATAAGGATGACCGCAGCAGGTATTGCTCCATAATCCGCCGCAGTGATATTTGTCACTGGCGCGACGCTGGAGCAGCAGCTCCTGCCGGGTGTTAAAAACGTACACCGTGACAGCGCGGTGCAGTAATCCTTTTTCATGCACTTCCAACTTTTCCATTTTGCCGGTGGGACGATCAAGATGGTCGACGAGGATAACTTCAATAGCAGACATGAGGATTCCTTGAGTGTATTCCTCATTATTCTGGCACAAGATTGGGGAGGTTGAGGGGATAAAATTGTGCTGTTTATGCACAAATCTGTCAGACGGCAATGGCGATCGTCGAAAACGTCAGGCCAGCGGGCGCTGGCCTGACTGTGAATTACAGTTTGAAGCTTTGTACAACCTGTTCCAGTTGCAGACTCTGGGCTTCCATCGCCTGCGCGGCAGAGGAGACCTCTTCCACTAAGACGGCGTTCTGCTGCGTGGTGCCGTCAAGCTGAGTAATGGCAACGTTAACCTGTTCGATGCCCATGCTCTGCTCACGACTGGCGGCCATGATCTCGCTCATTAGCGTAGTGACGCTGCTCACGCCCTGCACCAGCTCGTCCATGGTTTGTCCTGCCTGTTCGACCAGCTGACTGCCTGCATCGATATTCGCGACCGACTCTTCGATCAGTTTTTTGATTTCACGTGCGGAGTTGGCCGAACGCTGCGCCAGATTACGCACCTCCGAGGCGACCACGGCAAAACCACGGCCCTGCTCGCCAGCACGCGCGGCTTCAACGGCGGCGTTGAGTGCCAGGATATTGGTCTGGAAGGCAATGCTGTCGATCACGCTGATGATATCGACGACTTTACGCGAAGAGTGGTGAATTTCGCCCATCGTGCTCACCACCTGACGAACCACTTCCGTTCCGCGCGACGCCACTTTAGAAGCCTCACCCGCCAGCTGGTTCGCATGCGTTGCGTTGTCGGCGTTCTGGCGTACAGTGCCGGTCAGTTGCTCCATAGAAGCCGCCGTTTCAACAATCGAGCTGGCCTGCTCTTCCGTGCGCGAGGAGAGGTTGGTGTTGCCGCTGGCAATTTCACGCGACGCCGCAGAGATGGCCAGGGCGCTGCTGCCGACCTGCTGCATTAACCCCTGCAGATAGCTGATAAAGTGGTTAAAGCTCTGCGCAACGGCGTTAAATTCCGGGCTGTTACTGGCTGGCAGACGCTGCGTGAGATCCGCGCCCCCTGTCGACAGCGCTTCGATATTTTGGTTGAGCATGCTCAAACGCTTCATCATGGCGCGCATGAAACCCAGCATGACCAGCAACAGAATAATGGCCAGAGGGATCTGCACCAAACCCAGGCGCATCAGCATATTGTGGGACTGGGCTTTCAGCAGGCTGGACGGTACGCTACTGGCCAGATACCACGGGCTGCCCGGAATAGCCTGCAGAAACAGCGTTTGCTCGCCATCGTTGCTGCTATAGGTTGACTCTGCGGACTTTGTCCCCGCACTGGCAAGCATCGCTTTCAGCGGCGCAGCCATAGGATTTTGCAGATCGCTCAGGTTTTCGAGTTTCGGCGTGCCGTTAACCAGCGCCGCGTTACCCACGACTTTGCCGTCAGACTCAACGATCAGGACGTCTCCATGAATCGCCTCGCCCATCTTTTTAGCCAGTTGGTTGAAGAAACCCAGCGTAACGTCGATGGTGGAAACGCCCCAGACTGTCCCGTCGCGGTAGATTGCCATGGCACAGTTGGTACGCGGCTGTGGGCTGGCGGCATCCTGATAAGCTTTAGCCCATGCGCACTGCCCTTTCGGCGCGGCCATGCCGTCTTTATACCAGGGCTGCTCCCAGTATTTGTCCGCGGCTTCAGAGTTCCAGTAGGTGTTAACCTGAAGCTTGTTGCTGGCGTCACGTGCAAAAAAGCTGCTGTCTTTCTCTTTACCCGCCTCGCGACGATGGGGTAAAGGCCAGATACCGCCACCGAAAACGTTACTGTCCTGATACTGGTTGACCAGTGCAGGTAATAAGGTGTCGATGGCGGCGCTGTCGATGACCGAGGCGGCCTCGGTAATGGCACGTTGCTGTGCCTGAACACGGTTCATTTGCTCAACGATGCCGGTTGCCAGCGAATCCACCTGATAGCGAATCAGGCGGCTTTCATTGTCCACCAACTGAGGCGCGACAAACTGGTTGATCACCCAAATAGTGACCAACACTAGCGCAACAAAAAAACCGATAAGCGTTGCTGTGAAGCGGGATTGCGTGGTCTTTAACATCATTGTTCCCCTGGACCTTTTGTGGCGCTATTGCCTGATCGGGGTTAACGGCACGGCAAGGGGGAACTTGAGTAGACCAGATCACAAATTTAACAAGTCTTTTAACAATAAAGATATTTAGTTACGCCAGGTCAGTAACTTTTTCCACCAGGAGGAAAAATCGCCCTGTCTCCGGCGTTTATTCTGTGTTCACGACCTGTTCGCGCGGTCGAAATATGTGCGTATTTCCCCCGGCGGTGAGCCGTTCACGCAGATGCTGCCCGCCCTGGGCTTCGCTCTGGGCAAATTGCCGTTCCGCTTCGGTTACCGGCGTGGCCCACAGCAGCGTGGGTCTGTCGCCATCCTGCCTCGGCAGCGGGAACTGGGCCTGTTCCGGGGCCAGCTCGTTGGCTAACAGGTAGCTTTCGAATCCCACCGGTGCCACCTCTGAGGCCAGCGTATGGCCTTCACCCAGCCAGGTCAGCCGCGCCCACGGCAAATGGACAAATTCAGCCAGCGCGCTGGCCATCTGGACCGCATTGCTTTCTGTCATGACTTCGCCATCGACCGCCATCGCCAGCTCTGCCCGGCGGTACTGCGGGGCCAGCTCATCGAACAGAAAATCAACCTGCGGCATGGGGCGAATGCTCATGCCCAGGGTCAGAAAGTACCAGATGCCGTTATGGTAGTGCTGAGAGAGCGCCATGGGCGGCCAGTTGCCCTGATCGATCGCGTAGTATTTGACCGACTCGCCAAACTGCGCCTGATAACAGGCCAGCAAGTCCTGTTGCACCTTGTCCCATTGGCTGCCGTCATGCCATTCACGCCAGAACTGGCGCTGCTGTTCGGCAAGGGCATAGTAATGATTGGTCGAGGCTGAACCGAGCGGCGCGGTCAGACGGTTTTTTTTGATACAACCGGCGGAGAAACTGACCTGTTTATCCTGGTAAAGGCTCCAGCCAGGAATCACGGCAAGAAGTTGCCCGTAGTACCACAGTGCCGCTCCCGCATCTCCGGGTTCCCAGAGAATTTGCAGACCTGCGGGATCCAGCGGCGGTTCAGCTTCCAGATTACGGCAGTATTCTGCACTCAGCAGGGGGGCAATGCCCTGTTCCATCGCCTGGTGATCTTCCTGAACCGGCGCAGGGAGCAGGTTTCGTAACCAGCAGCCACGCACCGCAAACTGGCTACGAAACAGATCGGTTGGCCAGATATAGAAATAAGCAGTCCGCGCATCCTGTTCGACAATTGCCGTCAGGGTGCGCTGCTGATTGTGGACTTCAGCAATCAGTGATTGATACGTCATAGCGCCTCGACAGTACTTGAGGAATCCATTTTCCCCGAGGATAGAGCAGGATCACGTCTGCTGCCACGACAGGCAAGGGTAAAACTCTCAAAGTGAATCGATGAAGGCAGAAGGCAGGAACGGAGGATAAACCCGCCTCCCCGAACGGGGAAGCGGTGACATCGACAGGAACCTGCAACCAGGTCCGTCTGAGGTTTACTGATAGGTGAACTGGGTGTTTTGCGTGCGGACTGAGTCCAGACCAATCATGACGTTAAATTTACCCGGTTCGGCAACGTGCTTCATCTGCTGGTTCCAAAACTTCAGCGCATCCACATCAATCTTAAAGGTCACCTGCTGAGATTCACCGGCTTTGAGCATGATGCGCTTGAAGCCATGCAACTCTTTTACCGGACGGCTGATGCTGGCAACGGGATCGTTGAGATAGAGCTGTACCACCGTGGCACCGTCCACTTTGCCGCTGTTCGTTACGGTTACGCTGGCTTCGATACTGCCGTTGTGCGCCATCGTTTCTGATGAAAGCGTGACTGGCGACACGGTGAACGTGGTGTAGCTCAGGCCATAACCAAACGGATAAAGCGGGCCGTTTTCCGCATCGTAGTAGTGCGATGTGTACTTGTTGGGCTTGGCAAAATTGTACGGGCGGCCGGTCGGTAAATGGTTGTAATAGATGGGAATCTGACCCACGGAGCGGGGGAAAGACATCGGCAGTTTACCCGATGGGTTGTAATCGCCAAACAGCACATCCGCGATAGCATTGCCCCCTTCTGTTCCGCTGAACCAGGTTTCCAGCATGGCATCGGCCATTCTGTCTTCATCAACCAGCGTCAATGGGCGACCATTCATCAGCACAATCACCAGCGGCTTGCCTGTCGCTTTCAGCGCGGCTAACAGCTTCTGTTGCGAAGGCGGGATCATCAGATTACTGCGGCTGGACGCCTCGTGCGCCATGCCCTGCGCTTCCCCTACCGCCGCCACGATGACATCGGCCTGCTTCGCTTTCTCGACCGCCTCATCAATCATTGCCTGCGGCGAACGCGGATCGACCGCCACGGCCGGTTCATACATGTTGAGGAAGTCCTGAATGCCTTTGTTATCTGACACGTTCGCGCCTTTGGCGTACAGCAGCGTGGCTTTGCCTTCGGTGGCGTTTTTCATGCCCTGCAGCAGGGAAACCGACTGTTTGGCGACGCCCGCCGCCGACCAGCTGCCCATGACGTCACGCTGGCTGTCGGCAAGCGGTCCAATCAAGGCAATGGTGCCAGATTTCTTCAGCGGTAAGGTATCAAGGCGGTTTTTCAGCAGCACCATACTCTTGCGGGCCACATCGCGGGCTTCCGGGCGGTGTAAACGGCTTTCTGCGTTGGTATCCTGCGGATCGCTCTCTTTCGGGCCAAGATGACTGTAGGGATCGTTAAACAGCCCCATATCGTATTTCACATTGAGCACGTGCCGGGCCGCATCATCGATTTCGGCTTTGCTGACGATGCCGCGCTTCACCAGGTCGGGTAAATACTGGCTGTAGTATTCATCGCTCATACTCATATCTACGCCAGACTTAATGGCAATACGCACGGCATCCTGGGGATCGCTCGCCACACCGTGCTTGATCAGCTCTTTAATCGCCCCGTGATCGCTGATGGTTATTCCTTTGAATTTCCATTCATGACGCAGCAGATCTTTCAGCAGCCAGCTGTCGGCCGTCGCGGGCACGCCATTAATGGAATTCAGCGCGACCATTACGCCGCCGCTGCCGGCATCCAGCGAGGCTTTATACGGCGGCAGGTAGTCCTGGAACATGCGCTGTGGGCTCATATCCACGGTGTTGTAATCGCGTCCGCCTTCCACCGCGCCATAGAGCGCAAAGTGTTTCACGCTGGTCATAATGTTGTAGCGGTCTGCGGGGCTTTTGCCCTGCATCGCCTGCACCATGGTGCGTCCCATGGCAGAGGTTAAATAGGTGTCCTCGCCGAACCCTTCAGACACGCGGCCCCAGCGCGGTTCACGGCTGACGTCGACCATCGGTGCCCAGGTCATATTTAACCCATCGTCCGCCGCTTCATAGGCAGAAATGCGCCCCACTTCATTGACGGCGTCGAGATCCCAGCTGGATGCCAGCGCTAAGGGAATCGGGAAAATCGTTCGCTGCCCGTGTACCACGTCATAGGCAAAAAACAGCGGAATTTTCAGGCGGCTTAGCTGCATCACCTGGTCCTGCATCGCGCGAATATCCTGACGCGTCACGGTATTAAAAATGGCGCCAACCTGACCTTTGTGGATCATCTCACGTACGGCTTCTTTTGGCGTATCCGGGCCCACGCTGATTAAACGTAACTGGCCGATTTTCTCGTCCAGCGTCATTTTTTTCAGCAGGTTGTTCACGTAGGCATCACGCGCCTGTTCGGTCATGGGATGGTGAACGGTGGGCTCCCCGGCAAATGCAGGTTGCAGAGCAAGGGAAACAGCGAGGCTAACAGAGCAAATCCATTTCATCAGGTTGGGTTCTCTTAAGTAACTGCGCAATATCGACTAAATGCAGAATGCCATCTTCAGAGCATAGCATGTCACCTGCGGCTATCACACTGCGCCCGACGCAACTCACGTGCTACAGTAATGACGCATGCATAAGACAAGGGAATTGCCCATGATGACACCTTCTGCCCTGATCGCCGATCTCCGCCGCCAGGTCGGCTCTGGTAACGTACTGACCGAGGCCGCCCATACCGCCCGCTATCGTAAAGGCTTCCGTTCCGGTGAGGGAGACGCGCTGGCGGTCGTCTTTCCTGCGACGCTGCTGGAACTGTGGCGCGTCCTGCAAACGCTGGTGACTGCCGATGCCATTATTCTGATGCAGGCGGCGAACACCGGCCTCACCGAAGGCTCAACGCCGCAGGGTAACGACTACGATCGCCCGCTGGTCATTGTCAGTACCCTGAGGCTGGATAAGCTACAGCTGATCGACAACGGCAAACAGGCGCTGGCCTTTCCGGGGAGTACGCTGTATCAGCTGGAAAAAATCCTCGCGCCGCTGGGCCGCGAGCCGCATTCGGTTATTGGATCATCCTGCATTGGCGCGTCGGTGCTGGGTGGCATCTGCAACAACTCCGGCGGTTCACTGATTAAACGTGGCCCGGCCTACAGTGAGATGGCGTTGTTTGCCCAGATTGATGCCCAGGGACGGCTGAAGTTGGTTAACCACCTTGGTATTGAGCTTGGCACCACGCCAGAAGAGATTCTGGGGCGGCTGGATGATGATCGCTGGCAGCCCGGGGATGTGCTGCATGACGGCCGTCATGCCTCCGATCACGACTACGCCGAACGGGTGCGTGATGTTGATGCGGATACGCCCGCCCGTTTTAACGCCGATGCCCGCCGCCTGTTTGAAGCGTCGGGCTGCGCAGGCAAGCTGGCGGTATTTGCGGTGCGCCTGGATACGTTTGCGCGCGAACCGCAACAGCAGGTGTTTTATATCGGCACCAATGATGCCTCGGTACTGGGTGACCTGCGCTGCCATATGCTGGCGAATTTCAACAATCTGCCCGTGGCCGCGGAATATATGCATCGGGATATCTACGACATCGCCGAAGTCTATGGCAAAGACACCTTCCTGATGATCGACAAGCTTGGCACCGACAAGATGCCGCTGTTTTTCAGTCTCAAGGGCCGGGTCGATGGCTGGTTGAACAAACTGTCGTTTATCAAACCGCATCTGAGCGACCGGCTGCTGCAGCGCGTCAGTCGCCTCTTCCCCGCCCATCTTCCCAAACGCATGAAACAGTATCGTGATAAATACCAACACCATTTAATGCTGAAAATGTCGGGTGATGGCATTGCGGAGGCGCGTGACTATCTGCGTGAGTTTTTTCGTGAGGGCGGCGGCGAGTTTTTTGAATGCGAAGGAAAAGAAGGTGCGCATGCCTTTCTGCATCGCTTTGCGGCCGCGGGCGCGGCGGTGCGCTATCACGCCGTTCATGCGGATGAGGTAGAAGATATTCTGGCGCTGGATATTGCGTTGCGTCGCAATGATAAAGCGTGGTTTGAGAGCCTGCCTGATGAGATTACCCAGTCGATAAGCCATCGCCTTTATTACGGGCACTTCTTCTGCCATGTCTTCCATCAGGATTACATTGTGAAAAAAGGCGTGGATGTTCATGCGCTGAAAGAAAAGATGCTGGCGATTTTGCACAGCCGCGGGGCGGAATATCCGGCAGAGCATAATGTCGGGCATCTGTATCAGGCCCAGCCACAGCTCACCGCGTTTTACCGCAAGCTCGATCCCACCAACAGCTTTAATCCGGGCATCGGTAAAACCAGTAAGCTAAAAGGCTGGGCGGTAAAACAGCCCTGACTGGGCACGTCGCACCTGAACAGAGTAAAACGGGCGGCCAGCGAAAATGACCGCCCGTTTATTTAGCGAGGAGGTTCTTCGGTTACCGCATCAGAAGAAACCAGCTGACGGCGCTCAATAATCATGGTCTGCGGCGTGGACAGCACAATGCCCTCTTTACGCAAGCGGGTCAGAATATCGAACAGTAGATCGCTCTTCGCGCCCGCGATCTGGCGCTGACTGGCAACGTTGCCGGTGACGCTCAGCACGATGCCCTGGGCGGTAAGATCTTTAAAGGATACCGAGGGTTCCGGGTTCTCCAGAATACGCTCGTTTTCCTCATAGACCTTCAGCAAAATCTCCCGCACCTGTACCGGATCGATATCCAACGGAAACGTCAGGCTAATGGTCACCACGCCCTGCGCATTGCCCATTGTCGCATTACGTACGTTCTGAGAGATGAACTGAGAGTTAGGCACGATCACGGTGGATTTATCACCCAGCTGGATTTCCGTTGCGCGCACGTTGATGCGGCGAATATCCCCTTCAACGCCACTGATCGTCACCAAATCCCCGACTTTGACCGGACGTTCAGTCAGCAAAATCAGACCGGAAATAAAGTTTTTAACGATTTCCTGCAGGCCGAAACCGATACCGACCGACAGGGCGCTGACGATCCAGGCCAGCTTGTTCCACTGCAGCCCCATAATCGACAGCGTCAGCAAAATAATCAGGACATAGCCAACGTTGCTGAACAGCGTGACCAGCGACATGCGCATGCCGCTGTCCATGGTGGTCTTCGGCAGGAAATCGGTATCAAGCCAGCGACGTACCGAGCGCAGAATATAGATGCCCACAATCAGGCACAGCAGCGCGTTAACCAAGTGGGCAGGCACAATATTCAGGGATTCAAGGCCCTTACCGCCCCAGAACTCAATCGCCTTTTGCAGCAGCTCAATCGGTGTTGAAGAGGCAAAGGTGCCGTTAAGCAGTGCCAGCGCGACAAACATGATCAGCAAGGTTTTACCGATCGCCGCAAGAATGGTGGCGACCTGCTGCAGATGTCGCTCATCAATGTTTAGCGAGCCCTGAATACGCTTGCCCGTCGTATTATTGACAGAGAAAAGGCTTTCACAGCCGTCGTTAATCAAATGACTGAGTATGTAAAACGAACCAAACAAAATGCCACACCACACCAGCTCGTAGCTTAAAAAACGCGCCAGGGTGACGTAACCAATCACCAGCGAAGCCAGAATCGTCAGCGACGTCAGCGTCAGGGCCATCTGAATCAGCCCGACCAGCGTTGAGCGCGCTTCCGGCGGCGTGCCTTCCTGCGCCAGACGCCGACGAACGCGCTTGGTGCGCATGCTGATTGCCAGCGCCGTGCTGCCGATCAGCAATGCCGTCAGGCCGTTAGCAAAGATACTGGTATTCAGGCTGGTCCCGGCGGTGTAGTTAAAGGACTCTACCGTCTGGAAAATAAACACCAGCAAGGCGGTGATAGGTGGGAAAGGTTTCAGGGCCAGCGCCACCTCGTTCGAGATGGTGGGTAAACGCCAGCTTGGCCGACGCGTGGACAAAAATGCCCGCCCGAGCCCGGCAATCAAACCACAATAAACGCTTAATTCGACCAGACGATAAATAAAGTCCTGCACGTCGCTGGAAACTTCATCGCGGCGGGTAAAGGCCTGGGAAATAAAGGCAAAGGTCAACACCACCGCCACCAGGCTGGTCAGGGCCACGGCCGTCGCCAGAAAGCTGCGGCGCAGGCGTCCTTCCGGCAGTTTATTAATGCTGACCCAGGCTAAAAATTCTTCGCCATAGCGGCGTCCCAACGTCATCACCAGCACGGCGGCCAGCAACCAGCCTAGCGTACCCAGACGCCAGCCTGACTCCCAGGACAGCGCAGCGGTATCTTTCAGCTCGTTTAAGAAATCGCCAATCTTCTCATCGTCAAGATCCTGACTGCTGAATACCGGCGACCAGAAACGTGGCCCTAAAATGCTGCCAGAGTTAAGCGCCAGTTTGTTTTTCAACTGATCGCGACGCAGATTGACGATTTGCGATGACAGCATCAGGGCGCTGTTTTTAATGCCCTCCGCCTGCTTAATCTGATCGTCGAGCTTACTTTTCTGACTTTCCAGCGCGCTACGTTTGCGCGTGACGTCTGCCGTCTCTTTGACGCCGCTTTCCGGTTTGGGGGCTGGGCCAAGCACGGCCAGCTGGGCCTCAAGCTGCTGACGGTCAGGCTGCAACGCCTGGGCCAGCGTATCCGTATTGCCTGACAGCTCCAGCGCCATTTCATTCAGCCGACTCAGCTTATTTTCATCGCTTTCAACGGAAACCTGACTTTTAATTTTGTCGAGGATTTTCTGCATCTTGGGCAGCTCGACCGAGGCGTTCACTTTCGGCTTGTCGTCAGGCTGCTGGGTAGTGGTGGCCTGAGCCGGATCGTCTGCGGCGATGCTCAGGATGGGAACGGCGGTGAACAATGCTAAAAAAATCAGAACAATAAAGGATCGTAACGTGAGCATATGAATGAGATTCCGGCACAGTAATCAGGCGAATCACCCTCGCCATTTGCGGGTAGTTTAAGTTTTCGCCTGGCGTGAAACTATAGGAATACCGATCAATATTGGTCGGGCCGCCCGCGGCGGCCCGACGGGATATTACTCTACTTCAGAACCGCTGGCAGCGTTGCTGGCAACCTGACCTGCTTTCTGTTTTTTATAGGCCAGCGCGGCCGCCGGAACCGGCGCCGCTTTGCCCGTTTCCAGCCAGTCGCGCAGACGGTTAGCATCGGCAAAATGGGTATATTTACCAAATGCATCCAGCACCACCAGTGCCACCGGGCGGTTTTTAATCATGGTACGCATGACCAGGCAATGTCCCGCTTCATCGGTATAGCCCGTTTTGGTCAACTGAATGTGCCAGCCATTCTTATACACCAGATGATTGGTATTGCGGAACGGCAGCGCGTAGCTGGGATGGGTAAATACTGCGGTTTCTTCTTTGGTCGTGCTCAGCTCGCCCAACAGGGGATATTCGCGCGTGGCTTTTAACAGCTTCACCAAATCTTCTGCGCTGGAGACGTTCTGAATGGAGAGACCGGTAGGTTCAACGTAATGGGTATGGTTCATGCCCAGCGCACGCGCCTTAGCATTCATCGCCTTAATAAAGGCGTTATATCCACCGGGATACGCATGGGCCAGGCTGGCCGCCGCGCGGTTTTCAGATGACATCAGCGCCAGCATCAGCATGCTCCGACGGCTTATCTGGCTGTTAAGCTTCACGCGTGAAAACACGCCGCGCATCTCTGGCGTCTGACTGATATCAACCGTGACCATCTCGTTCATCGGCTGATGCGCATCCAGTACCACCATTGCCGTCATCAACTTGGTGATCGAGGCAATCGGCCGCACCCGGTCAGGGTGACTGGAAAATAACGTTTTCCCGCTCGTCAGATCGACGATCAGGGCGCTGCCTGAGGCAATTTGCGGCTGAGCAATGGGCGCCATTTGCGACAGCGTCGTGGTCGCCTGTGCTGGAAGGGAAACAACCTGCCCGGAAACGAGCAGCGCCAGCGTTAACAGTGAAAAGCGAATTTTTGCAGGCATCGTGAAAAAAAGACCCGGTTAAGATTGTGCGCTGTGTAAACACAGGCCGCCGACGACTGAGCAGGCAGAGCGCGGGCTGGCCGCAGCATCATACTCTGAAGCGGTAAAATTATCCTGGTGAGATTGTTTCTGAGCGTTAAAAAGATGTTGCCGCCCTGCAGGCGGCAACAGCACGTTAAAACAGGTGCGGGCCATAGCCCCACAGAATCACGGTTAAGGCCAGCAACACTTCAAATACCAGCACGCCGATGGCCAGAGTGGAACTGGAAAAACGCAGGCTTTCATCCCGGTCAATGTTCAGAAACAGCGGGATGCCCACGTACAGCAGATAGCCGGTATACAGCAGCGCCAGCGCACCCGCTAATACGCACAGCCATACCAGCGGATAAAGTGCCACGAGTCCGCTTAAAAACAGCGGCGTAGCCACATAGCCCGCAAACACCGTACAGCGTTCAACGCCAGGGCGCTGCGGGTAGTCACGCGCCATCCAGTGAATAACGCGTCCCATCACCGCCACGCCGCCCAGAATCAACAGATAAAACAGAATACCCAGGCCCAGTGCTGTCAGGAAATTCAATTGTACATACTGCCCTTCACCCAGATTCCAGCCTGAGTTCGTGGTGCCGATTATGGCGCAAATAACCGGAATGGCTGCCATCAGCAGAACGTGATGAGTGTAATGGTGCGAAACCGTTTCGTTCTCTTGCTTGATATTGCGCATTTCCTGATTAGGATGCGCTAACAAACCCCAGACATGGTTCATACGCTTACTCCTCTGATGCCGTTGGGCTACCCCGTTTTGATGCAGCATCCACGTAAGGGCAGCATTGCTTACAGTATAAACGGCAAGGCAACTTCTGTGGGGCCTGCGCAAAAAAACAGCGAAAAAGATCGCTGATTAACGCTTAAACGGATGGCTTAACGAATCAGGTATAAACTGAAAGAAATTTCTTCACACAGGAAGTGCACCTTGCATTTGGATATCAACGCATTAATTACGCAGTACGGCTATCTTGCACTGTTTATCGGCTGTATTGCCGAAGGGGAAACATTTCTGTTGCTGGGCGGCGTAGCCGCGCATGAAGGATTACTGCATTACGCGGGTGTGGTACTGGCGGCGATGGCAGGCGGCATTCTGGGCGACCAGCTGCTCTTCTGGATTGGCCGGCGCTTTGGTACAGGCATCCTGCGGCGGTTTAAAAAACATCAGGACAAAATTGTTAAAGCTAACCGCCTGATTAAGCGGCGTCCCAGCCTGTTCGTGATCGGCGCGCGCTTTATGTACGGCTTTCGCCTGATTGGTCCCATTATCATTGGGGCAAGCCGCCTCAATCCGCTGAAGTTTCTGGCGCTTAACATCATTGGGGCGGCATTATGGTCACTGCTGTTTGTGACACTCGGCTATTTTGCTGGCGGAATCATTGCCCCCTGGCTGCACAAGCTTGATCAGCACTTTAAACATCTGCTGTGGCTGGCTGCCGCCGTGCTCTTTGCCTTTGGGGTTCGCTGGGCCATTCGCCACTGGAATAACCGCCGGGCCGACGATCAGTAACCCTTGAACTGGGGATTTGCCAGCATAAAGCCGCCATCGATGATAAATGACTGGCCGGTGGTATAGGTGGCCCATTCAGAGCTCAGCCAGGCCACCATGCTGGCAATTTCGTGCGTATCTCCTGGACGACCCGCAGGGATCTCAGGCATTTTGACCTTGTGCGCATCGTCATCGGTCATTTTGTTCATCGGCGTGGCGATCGCGCCTGGCGCCACGGCATTCACCAGAATATTGTGGGGCAGCAAACTCAAGGCCATCGATTTAGTCAGCCCGCCTGCCGCATGTTTGGCCGCGGTGTAGGCAACGGAACCCGGCAGCGGAGTGTGTTCATGCACGGAGGTGATGTTGATGATACGTCCGCCCTGCCCCTGCTTGATCATGTTGCGTGCCGCAACCTGGCCGCAGATAAACACGCCATCCACATCTACGCTAAATGTCTTACGCCAGTCTTCCCAGGTCACGTCCATAAAGTCCGCTTTGAAATTCGCCCCGGCATTGTTGACCAGAACATCAATGCGGCCCAGCTTGTCTATAAGCTGCTGCAGAACCTTGCCCCCTGCGGGCGGATCGGCCAGGTCGAGCTGGATCGTCTCAGCTCGCTGCCCAATCTCCGCCACCCGTTTTGCCGTGCGCTGTGCGCCTTCCTCATCAGACCGCCAGGTGATGCCAATATCAAACCCCTGCTCTGCTAACATTTCAGCACAACGACTGCCAATGCCTGAATCCGACGCGGTAACGATTGCAACTTTTCGTTGTGGTGTAGTCATGACGGTCTCCTCTGGAAGTGTATGAAAAGTATATACCGCAATGAAAATTGTGCCGTTTGCGGACGGCCCGGCGCCCGGATTAACGATCTGTGTCAGAACACAGCGCGATGAAGGCACCTGGCTATAGTTAAGGCTGACACTGACAGGGAGAAACCGATGAGTAAGGTTAAACGTAAGATTGACGACCATGGCGTAATAGGCGATTTACGCACCTGCGCCCTGGTCGCAAACGATGGCACTATCGATTATCTCTGCTGGCCGGAACTGGACAGCCCATCGGTGTTTTCCGCCCTGCTGGACAGCGACGAGGCCGGCCTGTTTTCCCTGGCACCCGACTGGCAAAACGCCCGTCGCCAGCAAATCTATCTGCCTGATACCAACATCCTGCAGACCCGCTGGCTGGCCGAAGAAGGCGTCGCCGAGATCACCGACTACATGCCGATTTGCGACCGGCAGGATAAACTGCCGCGTATCATCCGTCAGGTAAAGATGGTTCGGGGCCGGGCACGCTTTAATATGGTGTGCTCCCCGCGCCATGATTACGCCCGGGCGGACACCCGCGCTGAGGTACAGCGGGGCTGTATTGATTTTCACGCCACCGATCAGCCCTCGCTGCGCCTGGCAGCAACGGTGGTGATGACGCTGGAGGGCAATCACGCCACCGCCAGTTTTGAGCTTAAAGCCGGTGAACATGCCGAATTCGAATTTGGCAGCGTACAGGATGCCCACATCGAAAAGCTGGCCACCGCCAACTGCTTTGAAGAAACGCTGAGCTACTGGCGGGAATGGAGCAGCCGCAGCACCTATCACGGTCGCTGGCAGGAGATGGTACAACGCTCTGCGCTGGTACTTAAGCTGCTGACCTCCTGGCAACACGGCTCCATCGCCGCGGCTGCCACCTTTGGCCTGCCCGAGGAGCTGGGCGGCGAACGCAACTGGGATTACCGCGCTTCGTGGATACGGGATGCCTCATTCAGCATGTACGCCCTGATGCGGCTGGGTTACGTGGACGAAGCCAAGCACTTTACGGAATGGGTCGGTCGCTGTGTAGAAAACAGCCACCATGATGAAATGCGGCTGCAGGTGATGTACCGCCTGGACAGCAGTACGGATCTTCAGGAGATGTCGCTGCTTAACCTCTCTGGCTATGCCAACTCCAGTCCGGTGCGCATTGGCAACGATGCCTGGCGGCAAAAACAGTTAGATATTTATGGCGAACTGATGGATGCCATCTACCTGTCCAACAAATACGGCGAGGCCATTTCTCAGCGGGGCTGGAATCATGTGTCAGAAATGCTGGACTGGCTGTGCGATAACTGGCATCAGCCCGATGCCGGCATCTGGGAAATGCGCGGCGAGCCGGAGCACTTCCTTCACTCACGTTTAATGTGTTGGGTCGCTCTGGATCGGGGCCTGCGGCTGGCAATGAAGCGTTCACTGCCGATGCCTTACGATCGCTGGGACAAAACCCGTCGCGAGATCCGCGATGATATCTGGAAGAATTTCTGGAACAGTGAACGCGGGCATTTTGTTTCGACCCGCCACGGTGAACACCTTGATGCCTCCATGCTGCTGATGCCGCTGGTGCGTTTTGTGGGCGCCACCGATCCGGACTGGATCGCCACGCTGGATGCCATCCAGGTGAACCTGGTGAGCGACGGCATGGTACGTCGTTATAACATTCACGAAACGCCAGCTGATGGGCTAACGGGCGCAGAGGGCTCCTTTGGTGCCTGCTCGTTCTGGTATGTGGAATGTCTGGCGCGTGCCGGACGCATTCGCGAGGCACATTTTGAGTTCGAGAAATTACTGAGCTACGCTAATCCGTTGGGTTTGTATGCGGAAGAGTTTGACAGTCATGGGCAGGCACTGGGAAATACGCCCCAGGCGTTGACGCATCTTGCGTTGATCAGCGCCGCGTTTTTCCTGAACCGTAAGCTAAACGGGGACGTCACGCTTTGGCAGCCATAATGGGCTGTTTTTCGCCCAAATTGGTAAAGAACAAAGGCAGATAACGCAGGCGAGTCAGGTAAAGTATTTTAAAGCGGTTAAAATCCTGATTCACAACATCAGTTTAATGAACATATAATGCGCAGCAGGTCATAGTGACCAGCATGGGTTCGATACATTGACAAGCCTGAAACATGGCGATAAAGACTTGTAAAATATGAAAAAAAGCATTCGCGCGTTCGCTTCACTTGCATTGGCTTTGGCGGCATTCAGTCAGTCAGCCCTTGCTGTTGTTTACCCGTTACCGCCGGCAAACAGCCGTCTGACCGGGCAAAATATTGAAATTACCATTCCCGAGGACAGCAAATTACCTCTGGAAGCTTTTGCAGCTCAGTTCCAAATGGGCCTCAGCAATATGCTGGAAGCCAACCCGGGCGTTGACGTTTATCTGCCAAAACCTGGCAGCAAACTGATTATCCCACAGCAGTTACTGTTACCTGACGCGCCGCGTGAAGGCATTGTGATCAACAGTGCTGAAATGCGTCTTTACTACTATCCGAAAGGCACCAAAACGGTGGTTGTACTGCCTATCGGTATCGGTGAACTGGGTAAAGACACGCCGCTGAACTGGACCACCACTGTTCAGCGTAAAAAAGATGGTCCGACGTGGACGCCAACGAAAGCGATGCACGCGGAGTACGCTTCACGTGGTGAAAACCTGCCTGCCGTCTTCCCGGCCGGTCCGGATAACCCGATGGGGCTGTATGCGCTCTATATCGGTCGTCTGTATGCCATTCACGGCACCAACGCTAACTTCGGTATTGGCCTGCGGGTCAGTCACGGTTGTGTGCGCTTACGTGCCGACGACATCAAATGGCTGTTCGATCATGTGCCGGTTGGCACGCGCGTGCAGTTTATCAACCAGCCTGTGAAAGCCTCGGTTGAGCCAGACGGTTCACGCTGGATGGAAGTGCACAATCCGCTCTCGACCACGGAAGAGCAGTTTAACTCTCGTGAGCTGGTGCCAATTACGCTGACCCAGGCCGTTGGCAAAGTTCTGGTAGACGGCAGCATCAACCAGTCTCAGGTTGATAAAGCGATTCAGAACCGCTCCGGTATGCCCGTACAGGTTAACGCGCCAGAAAACAACGTGGTGCCCGCGCCTGTTCAGGTAACCGAAGGCGAAGACGCCGAGCCGAAGGAAGAGCCGATGACGCCGGTGATGTCACAGCCAACGAATCCGGTCGCTGTGCAGCCTGAGCCTCAGCAGTCGCAACCGGCAGAACAGCAGCCGCAGGTTCAGCCTTCACAGCCTGTGCAGCCGTCACAGCCTGCGCCAGCAAGCAATGGTAATCTGTAAGGTCTGATCCTTCACTGGGTAAAAAGCCAGCGCCGGTTAACCGGGCTGGCTTTTTTTTGTGCCCTTTACAGGCTTTGTCACCGGGCGCAGCCTCTACACGCTGGGCCTTCGCAAGGCCAGCCAGCCCGCCAGCAGGGTAAACGCGAGCACGATCAGCACCAGCAGTAAAAACCCGTGCGGATTCGCTGCCAGCGGAATACCGCCTACATTCATGCCAAAAAATCCCGCCACAATATTAATTGGCAGTGCCAGAACGGTTATCACGGTTAACAGGTAGAGCGTGCGGTTACTCTGTTCCATCAGACGCGCTGCAATCTCTTCCTGCAACAGCCGGATGCGCTCCATCAGGCTGGCGAGATCGTTGAGCACCACGCTGAACTCTTCGGTAAACGCCCGCAGCTCGCGGAGCGTGTCGTGGTTGAGCCAGGCCGGAGGTCGGTTGAGCAAGCGAAACAGCGCCGCCGGTTCAGGTGCCAGGAGGCGCTGAATCCGCAACAGCATGCGCCGATAGTGCCCCAGTTCGCTGCGATTAGCTTTAATGGCGGGGCTTAAGAGGCGCTCTTCAATGTTATCGACCACCTGACTGATGCGCCGCACGACCTGTTCCAGTTGCGACTCCTGCTCACCAAGCAGATAAAGCAACAAAGCCTCTGCACTGGGAAAGCTATGCCGGGCTAACCTCTGCTGCATCTTTTCAATCATCACTGACGGGCGATAACGTGCGCTGACCACCAGGTTACGCCGGCACCATATCCACAGCGTCGCATTTTGCGTACTGCGGTTCTCCTGGTTAAGCGTGACGTCGTTGAGTACCGCCAGCAACGCGCTACTTTGCTCCGCCAGCCGGGTTCGCGGCGAGGCCGAGTGAATTTCATCGAAGAAGTCATCATCCACCTGAAAATGACTCTGCACCCAGTGCTGCGCGCGGGCATGGTTCAGATTGATATGCAGCCAGAGAAAGCCGTCATCAGGAAGATGCTCACCGAGTTTAACTGCTTCACGGGCATTCAGGCGAACAGGAAGGGCATCGGGAGAAAAGAGATAACCATGAATGAGTCCTGCCACATCATCATCAAAATCACGTTTTTGTGGGGTAAGAACAACGTCTGTCGCCATGGCTATCCTGTCAGCATCATTAATAAAGAGGTTCAGCCTGCTGAAGTTTTGTTACAGCAAAATGACCTCTCACGGCGCAGATCATTTTTTTGTCACAAAAAGCGGGTATCACACAGCGTGAAACAGATGTAAATCCGCATCTGCATCCGCTATGAGGTTTTGCATGAGCGAAAACAGTTTACCCTCTTCAGGCCCGACTCATGGACGACCCGATTTCAATGGCAAAGGTAGCCGCTTCACAAAACCGATTTTCTTTCTTCTGCTGATCGCCGGTCTGGCCTTTGCCGGATTTAACCTGTTTCATGACGTAGAAAAAACCAACACGCCGGTCACCAGTTACTTACCCTTCTTTTTATTGGGCCTCGCGCTGCTGATTGCGCTGGGCTTTGAGTTTGTAAACGGTTTTCACGATACCGCAAATGCGGTCGCGACGGTCATCTATACACACTCTCTGATGCCCGGTGTTGCCGTGGTCTGGTCGGGATTCTGCAATTTCCTTGGCGTGATGCTCTCCAGCGGTGTGGTGGCGTTTGGGATTATTTCGTTGCTGCCCGTCGAACTGATATTGCAGGCCAGCAG
The DNA here is from genome assembly GCF_024814475.1 of Pantoea sp. B623. Classification (NCBI taxonomy): domain Bacteria; kingdom Pseudomonadati; phylum Pseudomonadota; class Gammaproteobacteria; order Enterobacterales; family Erwiniaceae; genus Pantoea; species Pantoea sp. B623. The sequence continues at coordinate 1,053,893 of NZ_JANUXM010000004.1, forward strand.
CGGCAACGGTTTTGCCATGATTTATGCCCTGCTCTTCTCGGCCATTATCTGGAACCTGGGCACCTGGTATCTTGGCCTGCCCTCCTCCTCCTCGCACACCTTGATTGGCTCGATCATCGGAGTGGGCGTTGCCAATGCCATGCTGCACGGGCGCAGCGGGCTGAGCGGTGTGGACTGGGAGCAGGCCCTGAAAGTCGGTTATGCCCTTCTGCTGTCGCCGGTGGTGGGGTTTGTCTGCGCCGCCCTGCTGCTGTGGACGATGAAGCTGTTTATTCGTAACCGTCAGCTTTATCAGGCCCCGCAGAGCAACGAGCCGCCGCCCGTCTGGATCCGTGGACTGCTGATTCTGACCTGTACCGGCGTCTCTTTTGCCCATGGATCGAATGACGGACAAAAAGGCATGGGGCTCATCATGCTTATCCTGGTCGGCACCATGCCGATCGCCTATGCCCTGAACCGTTCCCTGCCGCCCGATCAGATCCCGCGCGTGGCCGCCCTGACCGACGTCACGGCGCGCCAGCTCCTGCACATTCAGCCTGCCACCACGCCCGCACCGGCCCCACGGGACGTGTTAACCGCGTTTGTCAGCAGCGAAAAAATGAATGCCAACGTGCTGCCGGCCCTGGCGATGACGCTGCACGACGTGGGCGAACAGATCCGCCGCTACGGCTCGATGGAAAATATCCCGGCGCAATCCGTGAGCAACACGCGCAATCAAATGTACCTCGCGTCGGAGTCCATTAAACATTTGCAAAGCGCCCACGTTGCCCTGCCGGACGACACTGAACGCAATTTAACCGCCGTGAAAACCGAGCTGGACAGCGCTACGCGCTTTATTCCTGTCTGGGTGAAGGTGGTCGTGGCGATTGCACTGGGGCTGGGCACAATGGTGGGCTGGCGTCGCATTGTGGTCACCGTGGGGGAACGTATCGGTAAAACCCATCTGACCTATGCGCAGGGTGCCAGCGCCGAACTGGTGGCGATGGTGACCATCGGTGCGGCCGACGCATTCGGTTTGCCTGTGTCCACCACGCACGTTCTCTCCTCCGGTGTGGCAGGCACCATGGCGGCGAACCGATCAGGCCTGCAAATGTCCACGCTGCGGAATCTGGCAGTGGCCTGGATATTGACGCTGCCGGTTTCAATCTTACTTTCTGCCCTGCTCTACGGGCTGTTTATCCACATCTGACCAGGTGATTCGTTATGGCAACACACGATAACAGCTTCAACCGGGATACATTTAATCAGCGTCTGTTACAGGAGTTCTACGACAGCTACGATGAAGAACTGGAGATGGAACTCGACGACCTGCGTTTTGGCGAGACCACGCCTGACGGGAATGATGAGAAGGCCTGGCGTCGTCGCTATTTTCGCGAACTGCTGCACCTGCAGGGCGAACTGGTTAAGCTTCAGGACTGGGTGATGCGCACCGGCCATCGGCTGGTCATTCTGTTCGAAGGCCGCGACGCCGCCGGTAAAGGCGGTGTTATCAAACGCATCACGCAACGCCTTAACCCGCGCACCTGCCGGGTTGCCGCCCTGCCAGCACCTAACGACCGCGAAAAAACCCAGTGGTATTTCCAGCGTTACATTGCTCATCTGCCCGCCGCCGGGGAAATGGTGCTGTTCGACCGGAGCTGGTACAACCGGGCGGGCGTGGAACGGGTGATGGGCTTTTGCAGTGAGGCTGACGTCGAGGAGTTCTATCGTAGCGTGCCGGAATTTGAAAAAATGCTGACCCGCAGCGGTATTCAAATCGTCAAATACTGGTTTTCCATTACGGACGAGGAGCAGGAACTGCGCTTTTTGAGCCGTATTCACGATCCGCTGAAGCAGTGGAAACTCAGCCCGATGGACCTGGAAAGTCGCCGCCGCTGGGAAGATTATACCGAAGCCAAAGAAGAGATGCTGAGCCGGACCCATATCCCGGATGCGCCCTGGTGGGTCGTTCAGGGCGTGGATAAAAAGCGTGCGCGACTGAACTGCATCAGCCACCTCTTGCAACAGGTGCCTTATGAAGACGCTACGCATGATGAAATTATTTTGCCACCGCGTGAACGGTCGCAGGATTACCGCCGTAATGACGTGCCGGACACGATGATCGTGCCTGAAAAGTATTAATGGCAAGCGCGGCAGAACGCTGCGCTAACCGGTTTTCACCACACTGAAGGCTTCAGAGCTGGCCTGCTCTTGCAACCGGGCATAACGGTCGATGGCCGTGGCGATATCTTGGGATGATTTTAACGCGCGAATCTCACCGAACAGCTCACCGGCTTCAACGTAGGCTTTACGTAAATACCCGAGCCACTGTTTGATACGGGCAACATGGTACATGCCGGTATCGCCCTGTTTTTCCAGCCGGGTATATTTCTGCAACAGCGCCACCACCTCCGGCCAGGGCATGGGCGCGTCATTGTATTTGATGACCCGACTCAGGTTAGGCACGTTAAGCGCGCCTCGGCCAATCATCACAGCATCACAACCGGTGGTCCGCAGGCAGTCCTGGGCCGTTTGCCAGTCCCAGATCTCGCCATTCGCGATAACCGGAATACGCAGGCGCTGACGGATGTCGCCAATGGCCTGCCAGTTGATCGCCTCGGCACGATAACCGTCTTCTTTGGTTCGACCATGCACCACCAGCTCGCTGGCGCCGGCCTGCTGTACCGCATCCGCAATTTCCATACTGCGCGCGCTGGAATCCCATCCCAGCCGCACCTTCACCGTGACGGGCAACGAAGCCGGTACTGCTGCCCGCATGGCTTTTGCCGCGCGATAGATTAAATCGGGATCTTTTAACAGCGTGGCACCGCCGCCGCTGCCGTTGACCAGCTTTGATGGACAACCACAGTTCAGATCAACGCCCCAGGAGCCCAGAGTAACCGCTCGTGCGGCGTTTTCCGCCAGCCAGTCCGGATGCTGCCCCAGCAGTTGCAGACGGACCAGCGTGCCCGAGGGCGTGCGGCTGGCATTGTGCAGTTCAGGGCAGAGTCGATAAAAGGATTTTACCGGCAAGAGTTGATCCACGACGCGCAAAAATTCTGTAATGCACAGATCGTAGTCGTTGACCTCCGTTAACAGCTGGCGCACCAGAGAATCCAGTACGCCTTCCATCGGTGCCAGTAAAACCCGCATTGTCAGGCGTTTCCGCTACGCTTAGGCGCTGGGCGACGTGGACGCGCGGCTGGCTTGTCAGACGGGCCCGCTGCCGGTCCCTGACGACGGGGCTGTGAACGCTTGTCCCCTTGCGGACGCGCAGCGCCTGCACCCTGTCCGCCCTGGCTGCGACCACGGCCGCGTGGCTGCTGTGACTGACGGCCATTCACGATAGGTTCCGCTTTGATGCTTGGATCCGGCTCATAGCCCGGTACGGCCAGACGCGGAATTTCACGCTTAAGCAGACGTTCAATATCGCGCAGCAGTTTGTGTTCATCCACGCACACCAGTGACAGTGCGACGCCGGTTGCCGCCGCACGGCCGGTACGACCAATACGATGCACATAGTCTTCCGCTACGTTTGGCAGCTCATAGTTTACGACGTGTGGGAGTTCTTCAATATCCAGGCCACGGGCCGCGATATCGGTGGCCACCAGCACGCGAATTGCGCCGGATTTAAAATCAGCCAGTGCGCGCGTACGTGCACCCTGACTCTTATTGCCGTGAATCGCCGCAGCGGTAATACCGTCTTTACCCAACTGTTCTGCAAGGTGGTTAGCCCCATGCTTGGTTCGGGTAAACACCAGCACCTGCTGCCAGTTACCTTCGCCGATCAGCTGCGACAGCAGTTCCCGTTTGCGTTTCTTATCAACAAAATGCACCTGTTGAGAAACCTGCTCCGAAGCGGTGTTGCGGCGTGCCACTTCCACCTGCTCCGGGTTATGCAGCAGTTTTTCTGCCAGGGTTTTAATCTCGTCCGAGAAGGTGGCAGAGAACAGCAGGTTCTGACGTTTGGCAGGCAGTTTTGCCAGCACACGGCGAATATCGTGGATAAAGCCCATATCGAGCATACGATCGGCCTCATCCAGAACCAGCACTTCCACCTGAGAGAGGTCAACCGCGTTCTGATGGACCAGGTCCAGTAAACGGCCCGGTGTTGCCACCAGAATATCGACCCCGCCGCGCAGCTTCATCATCTGCGGGTTAATGCTGACACCACCAAACACCACCAGCGAACGAAGCGGTAAATACTTACTGTATTCAACAACGTTTTCCCCGACCTGAGCGGCCAGTTCACGGGTAGGCGTGAGGATCAGCGCACGCACCGGACGACGTCCACGTACTGCGCCGGTATTCGCCGACAGCTTCTGTAGTAAAGGCAGCGTGAATCCGGCCGTTTTGCCGGTGCCGGTCTGCGCACTTGCCAGCAGATCGCGGCCGGACAGCACCACAGGAATCGCCTGGCGCTGGATAGGAGTCGGTTCGCTGTAGCCTTGCTCAGCAACCGCACGCAAAATATCGGCACTCAGGCCGAGAGAGTCAAAAGACATGACGAGTATTACTCCGGTCCACTCTGACCGTGTTTCACGGTGTAGTTTTCAGAGGGATAGTGACGCCAGCTGACGCTGACGCGTGAAAAGGGTGCAAACTACGATGCATAAGCGGCGGAGTGTAACAGCTTTAACGTTCCTGTGCGAGATAGCTCACAATTGATTACAAACGGCCTAAACAACAAAGCCACCTTACGGTGGCTTTGGTTATCGGACAGCTCAGTTAACTGCGTTTTTTCTCAATGCGTCGTGCAGGCTCTTTGGCCAGCAGAGAAACCAGTGCCGGGCCCAGTAGCATAACCATGCCCAGGCTGGCCAGCAGCAGATTGTTGTGGAAAATGCGAGAGACCAGGAACAGCGTCATCATCGCAGCGCCGAAGTAGTAGGTGGTCGTCGCCTCTTCGAGGTAATCACCGAGGGTACGCAAACGGGCACTACGCTGCGTGATCAGCATGGCGATAAACACCCCTGCATACGTCACCACCAGGGTACTGCACACTTCGACCAGTGCTTTGTGTTTCCAGCCCCATACCAGCGCGGCAATCACCAGCAGGTGCATAGCGATATGGGCCCAGGTTTGACCGGTAATAATTTGAAAGCGATTAGACAATTTCATTTTTTCTCCTGCAGACCTGGCGGGTTGCCTGAATGCAACCGGATCCGGCCAGGGACGGTTTCATCAATGTAAAGCAAATATCAGATAACGCCTTATTTATTCCTCTTCTTCACCCTCCATTTGTGACAAAGACTACACTTTGTGGTTGATGAAGATGAAAAGGAGCGCGTCGCGAGTATGCCACAAATCCAGCAAGGATTTTCATTTAAAGTCCTGACGATCAATACCCATAAAGGTTTTGCCCCGTTTAACCGACGCTTCATCTTGCCAGAATTGCGCGAAGCCGTACGCGCAACGTCGGCAGATATCGTCTTGTTGCAGGAGGTGATGGGAACACATGACATCCATCCTCTGCAACATGAAAACTGGCCCAATACCTCACATTACGAGTTTCTGGCTGACACCATGTGGAATGATTTTGCCTATGGGCGTAACGCAGTCTATCCGGAAGGACACCACGGCAATGCCGTGCTGTCGCGCTTTCCCATTGCCGAATATCAGAACCGCGATGTCTCGGTGGCCGGTAGTGAAAACCGGGGCATGCTGCACTGCCAGATTACGCTCCCCGCGCCCTACGGTACGCTGCACGTTATCTGCGTTCACCTTGGTCTGAAAGCGGCCCACCGTCGCGCCCAGATGACAATGCTGAACGAGATGGTGCTGGCCCTGCCGCCGGATGCGCCCGTGGTGGTGGCTGGCGATTTTAACGACTGGCAGGGACGCGCTAATAAAATCCTGCAAAAAGGGGCCGGGCTAAAAGAGGTATTCAGCATCAAACATGGTCGACCGGCACGCACCTTCCCGGCCCGCTTTCCTCTTCTACGACTGGATCGTATTTATGTTCGCAACGCCACGGTGAGTCATCCCTGGGCGCTGCCGCGTAAACCCTGGTCACACCTTTCCGATCACGCGCCGCTGGCGGTGGAGATCCATCTATGAATTTTGACTGGCAAAACGGCAATAAACTGCGCCTGCTGGAAAACGGGGATACGTTTTTCCCCCGGGTTTTTGGCGCAATTCAGCGTGCCGAGCGCAGTGTGCTGTTGGAAACCTTTATCCTGTTTGAAGACGATGTCGGTAACGCTTTACACCGCGAGTTGCTGGCCGCAGCACAGCGCGGCGTCAAGGTTGAAATGATGGTGGATGGTTACGGATCGTCGGAGCTGTCAGACGACTTTGTGAACAGCCTTACCCAGGCGGGCGTCCGTTTTATTTACTACGATCCGCGTCCGCTGGTGATGGGCATGCGTACCAACGTCTTTCGCCGCCTGCATCGCAAAACCGTGGTGGTTGACGGGGTTATCGCCTTTGTCGGCGGGATTAATTTCTCCGCCGAGCACTACACCGACTATGGCCCTGAAGCCAAACAGGATTACACCGTTGAGGTGAAAGGGCCGGTAGTGGCGGATATTACCCGCTACCTGCAAGAGGCAATCGGCAGTCAGGCCACCACCCGCCGCTGGTGGGGACAGCGCTCACATCGTCCGGCTAAGAACGCCCTGCCCGGCGACGCGCAGGTGCTCTTCGTGTATCGCGATAATGATGAACACCGGGACGATATTGAACAGCACTATCTGGATATGCTGCGCAGTGTCAAACAGGACGTGATTATCGCGAATGCCTATTTTTTCCCCGGCTACCGACTGTTGCGGGAAATGCGCAATGCGGCACAGCGCGGGGTTCGGGTGCGTTTGATTGTGCAGGGCGAGCCAGATATGCCGATTGTGAAAGTGGGCGCAGAGCTGCTCTATAACTATCTGGTGGATGCTGGCGTGGAGGTCTACGAATACTGCCGTCGTCCGCTGCACGGTAAAGTGGCGGTGAAAGATCAGCAGTGGGCGACAGTCGGCTCCAGCAACCTCGATCCCTTAAGTTTATCGCTAAACCTCGAAGCGAACCTGATCATTCACGATCGCCACTTTAATGAGACATTACGCGACAATCTTGAGCATTTACTGGCAGAAGATTGCCAGCGCGTTCAGGAGGATAAACTGCCGCCGCGTAACTGGTGGCAGTTGTCGAAAAGCGTCGTAGTGTTCCACTTCCTGCGCCACTTTCCTGCAATCGCCGGCTGGCTTCCGGCACACACGCCAAAACTGGCCCAGGTTGACCCGCCCGTGCAGCCTGAAATGGAGACGCAAGATCGCGTCGAAGCCAACAATGAAGGAGCGAAATCCTGATGGCAAACACGCATCCGCGCTGGAAACTGGCAAAAAAAATACTCACCGGCCTGTTTTTCGTGGCCGTCATTGTGCTGCTGGTCATCTATGCACGCAAGGTGAACTGGGATGACGTCTATAAAGTTATCGTCAACTACAACCGTTTCGTGGTGCTGACCGCCGCAGGCCTGGTGATCGTCAGCTACCTCGTGTATGGCTGTTACGACCTGATCGGTCGCGCCTACTGCGGTCATAAACTGGCCAGGCGCCAGGTGATGCTGGTGTCGTTTATCTGCTATGCCTTTAACCTGACCCTCAGTACCTGGGTTGGCGGCGTGGCTATGCGCTATCGGCTGTACTCACGCCTTGGCCTGGACAGCGGTACCATTACGCGCATTTTCTCACTCAGCATTGCTACCAACTGGCTGGGCTATATCCTGCTGGCGGGCGTCGTTTTCAGCGCGGGCATGGTTTCCATTCCCAGCGGCTGGTTTATTGGCGAAACCACGCTACGGCTGATCGGGGTTGTCTTGCTGGTGCTGGTCGCCTTCTACCTCTGGTCCTGTGCCTTTTCAAAACGTCGCCGCTGGACGGTCAAAGGCCAGACGTTACAGCTGCCTTCATTACGTATGGCGCTGTTTCAGTTTGCCGTTTCCTGTGCCAACTGGATGGTGATGGGCACCATTATATGGTTGCTACTGGGCCGGGATGTGGGCTATCCGATGGTGCTGGGGGTTTTATTGATCAGCAGTATCGCTGGCGTGATTATTCATATTCCGGCGGGGATTGGCGTGCTTGAGGCGGTGTTTTTAGCGCTGTTGAGCGGCGAAGATCTCTCTCACGGTACCATTATTGCCGCCCTGCTGGCCTACCGGGTGCTCTACTTTATTTTGCCCCTGCTGCTGGCGCTGGTGCTGTACCTGGGGCTGGAGAGTCGCGCTAAGCATATGCGGCATAAAAACGAACAGAAACTGCAGAAGTCGTAACCGGGGAGCGGCTGCTCTGGCAAACCAGAGCAGCCCGTTTTTTAGCGGCGATTGCCGAAAATACGCAGCAGCATCAGGAACAGGTTGATGAAGTCAAGGTAGAGCGTCAGCGCGCCCATGATCGAGTAGCGACGCAGGTTTTCCGTGTCGCGCGCATCAATCTGCTCGCCAATGTTTTTCAGTTTCTGCGTGTCATAGGCCGTCAGGCCCACAAACACCACCACGCCAATGTAGGTAATCGCCCACATCAACGCCGGGCTTTTCAGCCAGAAGTTCACCAGCGATGCCAGCAGAATACCGATCAGCGCCATAAACAGCAGGCTGCCCAGGCGGCTCAGATCGCGCTTGGTGGTGTAGCCATAGAAGCTCATGGCACCAAACATCCCCGCCGTGACAAAGAACGTACTGGCAATGGAGGAATAGGTGTACACCAGGAAGATGCTGGCCATGGTTAACCCGGTCAGGGCCGAGTAGAGCATAAATAACCCGGTCGCTACGGCACCGCTCAGGCGATGGACCATGCCAGAGAGGAAGAACACCAGCGCCAGCTGCACAATAATCAGGCCGAAGAAGGTAATGCGGTTTGCAAACACCAGCTCCATCACCGCCGGCGTGCGGGCGGCAAACCAGGAGACAAACGCGGTGAGTAATAAACCACAGGTCATCCAGCCATAAACCTGTGCCATGTAAGCCTGCAACCCGCGAGATGCAGGCTGAACTATTGAATCATTCTGTGGATATCGGTCCATGATGCACCTCTTGTTGAACAAATGGGTTATTCCCCTGACAGGGGAGCCTGGTTAAGTGTGGCACAGCTCTGTTCAACTGCGCCACAACGCCGTGCTTATTGACGTTTCATGCACTGCTGATAACGACCGTCCACGCGCTGAGCGAACCACGCGGTGGTTAAATTGCGGGTGATTTTAGGACTTTCAAGCTTAATGCCTGGCAACATTTCACGGGGCAGGCGCCGTCCGGCCATTTTATCTGCCAGCGCAAAGACCTGCTTCCACACGTCGCTGTTGCTGAATTCGGCCTTTTCGCCCTGCTCAAGATCGTCGCGAATTTCGCTGTTGCTCATATCCAGGCGTTTCGCCAGGGTGCGCACCGCCAGCTCCGTCGATCCCGCCTTGTCTGAGCCGTACTGAATGAGATCGCCATCCAGCGCCAGTTTCATGCCTGTCGCACGAGAGACTGCCGCCTGGAAAGCGGCATTGCGGCTGGCGTACCAGCCCGCGTTATAGTCCGCAAAGCGGTAAAGTGGCTTGCTGTAATCGGTGGGATAACCGAGCAGGTGCATCGTGCCGAAATAGACGCCGCCATGGCGGGTGAAGACCTCACGGCGGATGGAGCCGTCAACCGGCCATGGGTAGCCTTTGGCATGGGCTTCGGCAAACGCGATGCTCACCTGCATCGGCCCGCCGGTATGCACGGGGTTAAGGTTGCCAAACAATGTCTGCCCCATGGGCACCATCTCGATAAAGTCGTCGAAAATATCGCTCAGATCTTTTTCACTTTTGGCTTTATCCAGCCGCGCGGCATAGCTTTCGCCGTTGCTGGATTTGATGAGCAGCGCTGTGCGCACTAAAAACGCCGGCACGTGAACCTTCGCCGCGCGGCGGTCGATCTCGTCCCAGGCGATTTTTGACATGCCGGGCACGTTACCGCTGGCGTCAAAACCCGACTCCTGTCCTGCTACGGCAATGACCGCGCACAGGTTGCTGTCGCTGGCCTCAAGCCCCTGGGTGCGGAATGAGGTATAGATATCATCTGCCCAGCCTGATTTATTACTGACGTTGGCAGGCAGCAGGCGTTGGATCTGCGCTTTTACATCCTCAGGCTGCTTTGCAGGCGCTTCCGGCGTTTTTTTACTGCTACAGCCCGCCAGGATCAGCACGGCAAGCAGCGTCAGGCGTTTGGGTAAAGAAGTGAATGACATACCTGTCCTCTGAGGGGAAAAAGAGTAGCTTAACACTGCCCCGCTTCGCAGAGCAGGGTGGATTATCTGAACTCAGGTTATCGCTTTTCGCGCAACTGGCGGAAAAGGGATCGGTGATGTCAACGCGCTGGACGGTGACGTGATGCCGTTGCAACGCGACGAGGGCGGCGGCGAGCACGCGTAGGGAAAGATCCGGTTTGCCCCCGCAGCGCAACGCTCGCCCCTAATCCCAGCGCTGAGCGGCCTCATGATCGCTGTTGCGCGCATCCACCCAGCGCTCGCCCTGTTCGGTGGTTTCACGTTTCCAGAACGGAGCACGGGTTTTCAGGTAGTCCATAATAAACTCCGCGGCGGCAAACGCGCTGCTGCGGTGTGCGCTGGTGACGCCAACAAACACAATTTCATCGCCGGGGAAGAGTTCACCAATGCGGTGAATCACGGAAACCCGCTGCAGCGGCCAGCGCTGGCGTGCGTCATCAATGATTTCCTGCAGCGCCTTTTCCGTCATGCCGGGATAATGCTCCAGCGTCAGGGCCGCCACATCATCTCCCAGATTATGATTGCGCACTTTGCCGGTAAAGGTCACCACAGCGCCGTCTTCTGGACATCCTGCCAGCCACTGGTACTCCTGAGCCATATCAAAGGCAGCCGGGCCCACCCGAATTTGCGTGTCCATTTATCCTCCCGTCACCGGCGGAAAAAAGGCCACTTCATCGCCGTCCTGCAGGGGATGATGCAGTGCGGTGAGCGTCTGGTTAACTGCGGCGAGTAAACGTTCGCTGTCCAGCGCCAGCGCCCAGCGTTCGCCCCGCTGCGCCAGAGCAGCCCGCAGCGCCGCCACATCGGGGTAATCCGGAGCCAGGGTGAGCGAATCGGTGCCCACCAGTTCCCGCACCTGAGCAAAAAACAGCACCTTAATCATGGGCAACCGCCTGAAAATCGCCGCTTTTGCCGCCGCTTTTGTGCAGCAGGCGCAGTTGGTCGATGACAATGTCTTTTTGTACCGCCTTGCACATGTCATAGATGGTCAGCGCGGCTACGGAGGCCGCCGTCAGGGCTTCCATTTCTACCCCGGTTTTCCCGGTGAGCCGACACAGTGACGTAATGCGCACCCGGTTCCACGCTGGCTCAGCCACCAGCGCGACTTCCACTTTGCTCAGCATCAGCGGATGGCAAAGGGGGATCAGCTCCCACGTGCGTTTTGCCGCCTGAATACCGGCGATGCGCGCCGTCGCGAACACGTCACCTTTGTGGTGACTGCCCTCAATAATCATCTGTAAGGTTTCCGGCTTCATCAGCACCAGCACTTCAGCCTGTGCCTCGCGCACGGTGTCGTTTTTAGCGGAAACATCCACCATATGGGCTTCGCCAGCGGCGTTAATGTGGGTAAGTTGTGACATGCTCAAAGCTTCTTTAAATGAGTAACAAAGTTGCAGGGACGCGTACGGGCATCCAGTTGATCGGCGATGATGCGCTCCCAGGCGCTGGTACAGGCCGATGTCGAGCCGGGAACCGCGAAAATTAACGTCTGGTTTGCCAGACCGGCGACCGCGCGGGACTGTAACGTCGAACCGCCGATGTCTTCATAGGAAATCATGCGAAACAGCTCGCCAAAGCCTTCGATTTCCCGATCGAACAGCGGCAGGAGCGCCTCAGGGGTGCTGTTTTTCAGGTTAAAGCCGGTGCCGCCGTTGACGATAACCACCTGAACGTCTTCACTGGCAATCCAGCGTGAGACAATAGCCCGAATGCGGTAAAGATTGTCGGGCACGATGGCGTGGTCGATGACGCTGTGTCCGGCTTCGGCCGCGGCCTCACGCAGATAATCCCCGGACGTATCATTACTGGCATCACGGCTGTCTGAGACCGTCAGCGTGGCAAGCTGTAACGGTTGAAACGCGCTGGCTGGTTTACCCATATTTGCTCCTGCAATTAACCGCCAATGTAAGAAAGATTCTGTGTGATACCGGTATTGCCCTGCAACAGGAAATGCGTCTGTTTCTTCTGGCCCAGGCTGCTGGCAATGCGCGCCTGCAATTCATCTTGCTGATCGTCGGACGCCAGTAAATCACGCAGCGGAATGCCGCCATCGCCAAACAGACACAGGTGCAGGTTACCCTGAGCGGAAACCCGCAGGCGGTTACAGCTGGCGCAAAAATCTTTGGAATACGGCATGATCAGCCCGATTTCACCCACGTAATCCGGATGATAAAACACCTGCGCCGGGCCATCGCTGCGACCGCTGATACGGCGCTGCCAGCCCTGCGCGAGAAGTCGATCGCGGATCACCTCGCCCGACACGTGCTGCTCGCGAAACAGCGCACCGCCCTCACCGGTTTCCATCAGCTCAATAAAACGCAGTTGAATGGGGCGCGTACGGATCCAGTCAAGAAAGGTCGTGAGATTATGGCTGTTGACGTCGCGCATCAGCACGCTGTTCACTTTGACCTGGCTGAAGCCGGCCTCAAAGGCCGCATCAATCCCGGCCATCACCTGGTGGAATTTATCCTGACCGGTTATGGCATGAAACTGGCGTGCATCAAGGCTGTCCACGCTGACGTTCAGGGCGGTGAGTCCGGCATCGCGCCACTGCTTAACGTCACGCGCCAGCCGGTAACCATTGGTGGTGACGGCGATATGGCGGATAGCCGCGTTTTCTCTGACCGCCGCAATGATGTCGGTAAAATCGCGACGTAATGAAGGTTCACCGCCGGTCAGGCGCACTTTCTCCGTGCCCGCCGCCGCGAAGGCGCGCGTGACCCGACGAATTTCATCCAGCGAGAGAAAACTTTTATTGCGGATACCGTTTGGCTGATAGCCATCGGGCAGGCAATAGGTACAACGGAAGTTGCATACATCCGTGACCGACAGGCGCAAATAGTAAAATTTGCGCGCAAATGCATCAGTAAATTGTGACACCAGAACACCTTTCCAATTCGGGAGATGCAGTCATTTCTTCCTGCACCCTGGCAGCGCGTAGGCTACGGCCTGAATCCCCTATCCACCGACGTAGGCATTCAGGCTTGAGTGTACGTTAACCGGCTGGTTAACGCGGTATACAGATGGTAGCGCGATTAGTAGTGATGCGCCATCCACGGCTTTTACTCTGTGTGCTTCATAACGTTAACTTTCACCGTATTTCGCTCACAGGATAAGTTAAAATACCCGGTAAGCATTGACGTAAATTACCCCCGTCTGCATCAACCGGGCCGCTGGCCGGCGCAGACGTGAAAAGGAGAAGTATGAATCGAACACTGGCGGACCTGGATCGCGTGGTGGCCTTAGGTGGCGGACACGGATTAGGACGCGTGATGTCGGCCCTGTCCCCTCTGGGTTCACGCCTCACAGGCATTGTGACCACGACAGACAACGGTGGCTCCACAGGCCGCATTCGTCGCGCAGAAGGTGGCATCGCCTGGGGCGACCTGCGTAACTGTATTAACCAGCTGATCACGGAGCCGAGCGTGGCCTCCGCCATGTTCGAATATCGCTTTACCGGCAACGGTGAACTGGCCGGACACAATCTGGGTAACCTGATACTGAAAGCGCTGGATCACCTTAGCGTGCGGCCGCTGGAAGTGGTCAACATCATCAGAAACCTGTTAAAAGTTGACGCCTTTTTAATCCCCATGTCAGAGCATCCGGTTGATTTAGTTGCAACCGATAGCGAGGGCAACGCGGTGTATGGGGAAACCGCTATCGACGCCATGCAACTTCCACCGCAGGAACTGATGCTGCATCCTGCCGTGCAGCCCACCCGCGAAGCGCTTGATGCCGTTGCAGAAGCCGATCTCATTCTGATTGGACCGGGCAGCTTTTACACCAGCCTGATGCCCATTCTGCTCATGAAAGAGATGGCGCAGGCATTACGCCGGACGCCCGCTAACATGGTGTTTATCGGCAACCTGGGCCGCGAGTTGAGTCCTGCGGCGGCAACGCTTACCGTGGCCGACAAACTGGCGATGATGGAGCACTACATTGGCAAGCGGGTGATCGACGCGATCGTAGTTGGCCCGTCCACGGACGTCAGCCGGGTGGAAAACCGCCTGATTATTCGTGAACCGCTGGAGGCCGCCGATATCAAGTACCGCCACGACCGCCAACTGCTGCGCGCCGCGCTGGAGCACGCCGTTCAGGGATTCAACTGAATCAGGACACCGCAATAAACAATGTGCGCAATTCCTGCAGCTGATCGCGCAGGCCCGCCGCCTGTTCGAACTCCAGGTTTTGCGCATGTTGCTGCATCTGCCCTTCCAGCTCGTGGATCTTTTTCTGCAACGCCTGGGGGGACAACGCCAGGTAATCGGCGTCTGCCTCAGCGGCATTGCGCTTAGCGGGCTTGGCTTTACCACGCGTTTTCACCACGTTATTGCCCAGTTCCAGAATATCGGTGATTTTCTTGTTCAGGCCCTGAGGCACGATGCCGTTTTCTTCGTTATGCCGCTGCTGCTTCTCACGGCGGCGTTCCGTTTCTTCAATCGCTCTGGCCATTGAAGGCGTGATCTTGTCGCCATACAGAATCGCTTTACCGTTAATATTACGTGCCGCACGACCAATGGTCTGAATCAGCGAACGCTCCGAACGCAGGAAGCCCTCTTTGTCCGCATCCAGAATGGCCACCAGCGATACTTCAGGCATGTCCAGCCCTTCTCGCAACAGGTTGATCCCAACCAGTACGTCAAATTTGCCCAGACGCAGGTCACGAATGATTTCCATCCTTTCCACCGTGTCGATATCCGAGTGCAGATAGCGCACCTTTTCACCGTGCTCTTCAAGGTACTCTGTCAGATCTTCCGCCATGCGTTTAGTCAGGACGGTCACCAGGACGCGCTCGTTGATCGTAACGCGCTGGCGGATCTCAGACAGTAAATCATCAACCTGCGTCGCCACGGGGCGGACCTCAAGAATCGGATCCAGCAGGCCGGTTGGACGCACCACCTGATCGATGACCTCGTCGCCGGATTTCTCCAGCTCATATTTGCCCGGCGTTGCCGACACATAGATCGTCTGAGGGGCCAGCGCTTCAAACTCTTCGAACTTCATCGGACGGTTATCAAGCGCCGAAGGCAGTCGAAAACCGTACTCTACCAACGTCTCTTTACGTGCACGGTCGCCACGGTACATGCCGCCAATTTGGGGAATCGTGACGTGGGACTCATCCACTACCAGCAGGCCATCTGCGGGGAGATAGTCAAACAGCGTAGGCGGCGCCTCTCCCGGCCCACGACCTGAAAGGTAACGCGAGTAGTTTTCGATGCCGGAGCAGTAGCCCAGCTCGCCCATCATCTCCAGATCAAACTGGGTGCGCTGAGTAATGCGCTGCTCTTCCAACAGTTTGTTGTTTTCCAGCAGGGTTTTACGCCGGTCGGCCAGCTCAACCTTGATGTCTTCCATGGCCTGCAGAATGCGCTCACGCGGCGTAACGTAGTGCGTTTTCGGATAGATGGTAAAACGCGGTACAACCGATTCAACCTGCCCGGTGAGCGGATCAAACAGGGACAGGCGCTCGACCTCTTCGTCAAATAACTCCACCCGCAGTGCCATATCATCGGACTCTGCCGGAAAAATATCGATGACCTCGCCACGCACCCGGAAGGTGCCGCGCTGAAACGCCTGGTCGTTGCGCGTGTACTGCAGCTCTGACAAGCGACGCAGAATGCTGCGCTGGTCGATGATCATACCGCGCGTCAGGTGCAGCATCATTTTCAGATAAAGATCGGGATCGCCCAGACCGTAAATGGCCGACACTGAGGCAACGACGATAACATCACGCCGCTCCAGTAATGCTTTAGTGGCGGAAAGACGCATCTGCTCGATGTGTTCGTTAACCGAGGCGTCTTTTTCGATAAAGGTGTCAGAGCTTGGGACATAGGCTTCAGGCTGGTAGTAATCGTAATAGGAGACAAAAAACTCCACCGCGTTGTCCGGGAAAAACTCCTTCATCTCACCATACAGCTGGGCCGCCAGCGTTTTGTTCGGTGCCAGCACCATGGTGGGCCGGTTAAGATCGGCGATCACGTTAGCCACGGTAAAGGTTTTACCCGATCCGGTAACGCCTAATAGCGTCTGGTGCGCCAGGCCATCTTCCAGTCCGGCTTCAAGACGACGGATCGCCTCTGGCTGATCGCCGGAAGGCTTGAAAGCGGAGTTCAGTTTAAAATCTTTACTCATGAATGCGGTTCCTGCAGATGAAAGACGGCGGGCAGCCCATTATTTTACTCTGCTATGGCGATTTTGCCAGAAAAAAATACTGGATATAATAACAGTATTGATGCACAGTAACGGCAACCACTTTACGCTTGACTCTTTGACATTATCGCGCGCGCTAACCGGATTCTGTTGCGCAAGGTTATCCCCAAGCCCGATATTGATTTAACATTTGTCAAGCATGTGTCATAAAATTGCAGTTTGATGAATCGGCCCCAATCCGGCAGGCTTGTTTTTTGCTAAGTCACTGAATTAATGTCGTTACTTTAAAAAGCCCAGATTCTCATCATCGGGTTACCAGGCCCCGTATTTCCTCGCTTCCAACCTGTTTTCATTACCTAATGCACAAGGTTATCCACAGGAATAGTGGATAACTAATGACAGCCCTTTGCACATCGGCTGTGTATAATTTTTTTCACTCTCCTTTGGGCGATAAAAAAATATTTTTTTTCGCTTATTTTCTGACGCTAACGGGTAGTGATTTAGCTATCAGCGCAATCCGTGCCTTGATCGGCGACAAGTGCGTCTCACTTTTCTTTTTTTCATTGCCCCATTAACGAGCAGGTGCACTTCCCGGCTTCATGAACCTGCACCAACGCTGTACCGCGTAAGCGTCCTGACATGGAATTGTTAACTTTTATTTATCTTTAAACAGGGTGATTTTCGCTGGTTAGCCCCGACTCCACTCGCCGTTGAGACTCTGGCCTGGTAATTGCATGCTCTCTCATCTGAGTGTTACAGGCAGTAGCCGCGTGAAATGCGCCGCTATCTCATTAGAGCGATTTACCAGAAATGAACGGCGAAAGCATTCAGGTTAATTATCTGGAAGGAGCGCGTCAGATGCTAAGTTTACGGTCGGTGAATCAGTTTTACGGTAAAAATCATATTCTCTGGAATGTGGATCTTGATCTGCCTCCCGGCACCTGCACCGGCATACTGGGACGCCCCGGTATGGGAAAAACCACGCTGGTGAACTGCATTATGGGCAAGCTACCGATTAACAGCGGGACGATCAGCTGGCAGCAGGATGGCTCGCCGCCGGAAGACCTGCTCTCGCAGCCTGCTGAGCTGCGGGCCCGACAGGGGATCGGGTTTGTTCCGCAGGGGCGCCACATTTTTACTCAGATGAGCGTTGAGGATAATTTACTCATTGCCCTACTGGCAGGCGCACAGGCGAATGACGGTTATCGGGCGATCCCGGAAATGATCTTTGATCTGTTACCCGCGCTCTATTCGCTGCGTCAGCAGCGCAGCGGCGACCTGCCGGTCTATCAGCAGCAGCAGTTGGCTCTGGCCTGTGCGCTGGTGCTGCAGCCCCGCCTGTTGATTCTGGATGAGCCGGCCGACGGCATGGCGCCCTGGCTGGAAGAAGAGATGGGGAATCTGATTCGTCGCCTTAATCGTGACTACGGCCTGACGATTCTGCTGCTTGAACAGCGCGTCTCGCTGATTCGCCGCGTGGCTGACAACTTTCTCCTGCTGCATCGCGGGCGCAATGTGGCACAGGGCAACGTCGCCCAGCTGGATGACGCGACCCTGGAGAAGTGGTTAACGGTGGCCTGATCGATCCGGCAGCGTCAGATAATGTCCACAGTTTGCCTGCTGGTCTTCCTGGGTTAGCCAGGGGATCACGCCCAGGCAAGGTGCAGGAAGCCGCTGCGTTAAGGCCGCCAGGTAGGCCTGATAACGCTGGCCGGGTGGCTGTACCGTATTGGCGATCCAGCCCGCCAGGTGCAGGCCGCGTGCGCGAATCGCATCGGCAGTCAGCATGGCATGATTGATACATCCCAGCTTGACGCCCACTACCAAAATGACCGGTAGCTGCTCCTCCTCAACCCAGTCTGCATAGGTTTGCGTCTCAGAAAGCGGCGTGTACCAGCCGCCCGCACCTTCCACCAAAATCCATTCTGCCAGCGGCTCAAGTTCCCGCAGCCCCGCCGACAGCGTGGCAAACTCAATCGGTCTGCCCTCATCCGCGCTGGCGATATGAGGTGAAGTCGGCTCCATAAACGCCAGTGGATTGACCTGTTCGTAGCGCAGCGGGACGTTGCTGTAACGCTGTAAGGTCAGCGCATCACTGTTGCGCACGCCTGCTGCGGTGAGCTCGCAGCCTGAGGCCACAGGTTTATAGCCCGCACTGCGGTAGCCTGCGGCGGTGGCAGCCTGCAGCAGCGCCGCACTGGCAACCGTTTTACCGACTTCGGTGTCGGTGCCGGTAACAAACCAGCGATTCAACATTGTGTCACTCCAAACATAAGATGGTAACTGAGGCGGAAACCCTGCTCATCCCGCGGCCAGTGGGCTTCGAGCTGAGCAAGACGCTGGCGCGTTAATACGCAGCCAGACCGTCCGGTATGCAGATGCGTTGCCCCGATGCCCTTCAGGGAGCGCATTGCACTCAGCGCATCGGGAAAATGCAGGGTAAGGGTTTGCGCATGGCAGCGCAGACGCTGTGTTTCACAGGCGGCAGCAATCTCCTGCGCAGGCAAAAAGCGGTTCGCATGGAGACGGCCATCCACCTGTGACCAGGCCTGATGCACTTCGTGCAGGGAGCCCGCGCTCAGGGTGGAAAACAGCAGGCAGCCGCCGGGCCTGAGTACCCGGTTAAACTGCATCAGCGCCGCCTGAAGATTCTCGCTCCACTGCACCACCAGATTGCTCCATACGAGGTCAACAGACTGGTCTGCCAGTGGCAGAGCATCAATATCGCCAGCCAGATAGTGATGCGCGGCCCCGTTTTGCCGGGCCTGTTGCAGCATCTGCGGGGAGAGATCCAGCGCCGTGACCTCTTTACCCCGATCGCGCCATATCCGGCTGTACCAGCCGGTTCCGCATCCGGCATCCAGCAGTTGCAAACCGCTGTGCGCTGGCACCTGCGCCAGTAGCGCGTCCCCGCTCAGCCGCTGGAGTTCAGCATAGTGATCATACTGAGATGCGGCGCGGCCAAATGCCCGTGCAACCGCGCCTTTATCAACCTGCAGCGTCATACAGCGCCTCCAGCAGGGCATCAATATCCTCTGGCTCATGGACGGCGGTAAGCGTGATACGCAGACGGGCCGTGCCCGGCGGCACGGTCGGCGGACGGATCGCACTGACCCAGCAGCCCGCCCTGGCCAGGCGCGCAGACAGCGCCAGCGCCTCGCCGTTATCCCCGACGATTAATGGCTGAATGGCGCTGGATGACGCCATAAGTTGCCAGGGCAACGAGGCCGCGCCGTGCCGGAAATGGGCGATATTACGCGCGAGACGTTGGCGGCGATCATCACCCGCCTGCACCTGTTTCAGCGACGCTAACAGCGCACTGGCCTGGGCTGGCGGCATCGCCGTGGAGTAAATCAGGTGACGGGAAAATTGCACAAAGTAATCGGCGGTCGCCTCATCACACAACAGCGCGGCCCCGCTTACGCCAAAGGCTTTGCCAAAGGTCACCACCAGCAGGTCGGGTTTCATGCCCTGTGCCCAACAGCTGCCACGTCCCTGCTCGCCCGTCACCCCTATGCCGTGCGCATCATCGACCAGCAAACAGGCACCGGCATGTTTCGCCCGGTCGGCGATCGCCTGAAGGGGCGCGCTGTCGCCGTCCATACTGAAAACCCCTTCGGTCACCACCAGCGTTTGCCCTTCGCAGGGCGCATCCAGGCGCTTAGCCAGACTGAGAGGATCGTTATGGGTAAAGCGACGCAGCTGAGCAGGGCTTTGGCTGGCGGCCTCCAGCAGCGAAGCATGCGTCAGTTTGTCGGCCAGAATGCGGTCATTTTTCTCTGCCAGCAGGTGAATCACCGCCTGATTCGCCGCAAAGCCGGAAATAAACAGCAGCGCGCGCGAATAGCCCAGCCAGTCTGCAAGCTGTGCTTCCAGCTCGGCATGTAAACGATGAAAACCGGTTACATGGCCCGATGCACCCGCACCGGCACCGGCCTCGTCCACGCCTTGTTGCCAGCCCGCCATGACGGCGGGATGCTGGCTCAGCCCAAGATAATCGTTACTGGAGAAATGGCGAAAGGTCTGACCGGCATGGCGGATCAGGCGCGTCTGATTCTCTTCTATCACGCGCCGTTCGCGCCAGCCATCTTCAGCACGGCGCTGTATCAGCGCCTGCTGGATGCGTTGCTGCCAGCTCATTACAGCGCCGCGTTATAGAATGTTTCTGTATCGGCATGAAGCAGTTGCTCACTTAACTGCTGCTGCTGGGCATTGTCGCCGTTTGCGGTCTGCGTATGCTCAGGATTCAGCCCCAGCTTACGGAACAGCAACATATCTTTGTCTTCTTCCGGGTTCGGCGTCGTCAGCAGCTTGCAACCGTAAAAAATGGAGTTTGCCCCGGCCATAAAGCACATCGCCTGGGTTTGCTCGTTCATCTGCTCACGGCCTGCGGACAGGCGAACATGCGAGGTGGGCATCATGATGCGCGCCACGGCGATGGTGCGGATAAAGTCGAAAGGTTCAACGTCATCATTGTCTGCCAGCGGCGTGCCTTTCACCTTCACCAGCATGTTGATGGGCACACTTTCAGGCGGCGTCGGCAGGTTAGCCAGCTGTACCAGCAGTCCGGCACGGTCGTTTACGGTTTCACCCAGGCCCACAATCCCGCCCGAACAGACCTTGATGCCGGCATCACGCACTTTCCCCAGCGTATCCAGTCGTTCCTGATAGCTGCGCGTGGTGATGATATTGCCGTAAAACTCCGGTGAAGTGTCCAGATTGTGGTTGTAGAAATCCAGTCCGGCACTGCCTAAACGCTGCGCCTGACTGTCGCTCAACGTGCCAAGCGTCATGCAGGTTTCCATGCCCATCGCTTTGACGCCTTCGACCATTTTTTCCAGGTAGGGCATATCGCGATCGCTGGGGTTTTTCCATGCCGCCCCCATGCAGAAGCGGCTGGAGCCTGCGGCTTTGGCTTTCTGCGCGGAACGCAGTACCTCATCCACTTCCATCAGTCGCTCAGATTCCAGGCCCGTCTTGTAGCGGGCGCTTTGCGGGCAATATTTGCAGTCTTCCGGGCAGGCACCGGTTTTAATCGACAGCAGTGTGCTGACCTGCACCTGACGTGGATCGAAGTGCTGGCGGTGCACCTGTTGCGCTTCAAACATCAGTTCAAGAAATGGCCGATCAAACAGCGCCTGGGCCTGAGCCAGAGTCCAACGTTGTGACATTACTTACTCCAAAAAAGGTGTCATCCCGACAGTTAACGTGGTTATACTTGTAAACTAAATCTTTTTATTTTGGTTTACAACTCCGATGTTTACTTCTCAGGACGCTGAATTTGATCGCCAGCATATCTGGCATCCCTACACCTCAATGCAGCAGCCGCTGCCCTGCTATCCGGTTGTTGCGGCACAGGATTATCATCTGCAGCTGGCAGATGGTCGTACCCTGGTGGACGGAATGTCGTCCTGGTGGGCGGCGATACATGGCTATAACCATCCGCGCCTGAATCGCGCCCTGCAACAGCAGATGGGGCAGATGTCCCACGTGATGTTTGGCGGCATTACCCATCCTGCCGCGGTGGCGTTGTGTCGTCAGCTGGTCTCGATGACGCCAGACGCGCTGGAATGTGTATTTCTGGCCGATTCCGGCTCGGTCGCCGTTGAAGTCGCGATGAAAATGGCGCTGCAATACTGGCTTGGGCGAGGCGAGACGCGTCAGCAATTTTTGACGCTCAAACGCGGTTATCACGGCGATACCTTTGCCGCGATGTCGGTATGCGATCCGGATAATTCCATGCACAGCCTGTGGCGCGGCTACCTGCCGGAACACCATTTCGCCGCGGCGCCGCAGTGCGGTTTTGATGACGAGTGGGATGCGCGTGATGCAGAGGATTTTATCCGGCTGATCCAGCAGCATCGGGGGCAGCTGGCCGCGGTGATTCTGGAACCCATCGTTCAGGGTGCCGGGGGAATGCGTTTTTACCATCCGCGCTATTTGCAGTGTGTACGCGAAGCCTGTGATCGCTACGGCATTCTGCTGATCGCCGATGAGATCGCAACCGGCTTTGGCCGCACCGGTACGCTGTTCGCCTGCGAACATGCGGCGATTTCACCGGACATCATGTGCGTAGGCAAAGCCCTGACCGGCGGCACGATGAGCCTCGCCGCTACCCTCACCACCCGTGACGTGGCCGATACCATCAGCCTCAGTCCGGCGGGCTGCTTTATGCACGGCCCCACCTTTATGGGCAATCCGCTGGCGTGCGCGGTGGCGTCAGAAAGCCTGGCAATGGTGCAGGAAGGTGACTGGCGTCAGCAGGTTGCGACGATCGAGCGTCAGCTGCGTGGCGCGCTGCTGCCCCTGCGTCACGCGCCCGCGGTGGCTGACGTGCGCGTGCTGGGAGCCATTGGCGTGGTGGAAACGCATCAACCGGTCAATATGGCGGCGCTGCAACAGTTCTTTGTCAGTCAGGGCGTCTGGATTCGCCCTTTTGGCCGCCTGATTTATCTGATGCCGCCTTATATCATCTCCCCTGAGGCGCTGGATAAGCTGGTCAATGCGATTGGGGCGGCGCTGGAGCAGCCCGCTCACTTTCTTTCTTAATGTTGCAACGGCTGGACGTAAACCGGCTTTTGGTTAAGATGAAAAGGCAGTGACCATTAACGCAAGGAGATGTAATGCGAGTTTACAGCCAGGATTTACACGACGGCGACAAGATGCCGGAGAAACACGTTTTTAACGGAATGGGTTATCAGGGCGATAATCTTTCCCCTCACCTTGCCTGGGAAGATTCGCCAGAAGGCACCAAAAGTTTTGTCATCACCTGCTTCGATCCGGATGCGCCTACCGGCTCAGGCTGGTGGCACTGGGTGGTGGCGAATATTCCGGCCGATACCACATCGCTGCCTCAGGGTGCCGGTTCGGGTAAAGCCGCACTGCCCGCTGGGGCGCTACAAACACGCACGGATTTCGGTCAGGCCGGATACGGCGGCGCAGCACCGCCTGCCGGTGAAACCCATCGTTATATTTTCAGCGTTCATGCGCTGGATGTGGACAAAATCGACGTCGATGAGGGTGCCAGCGGCGCCATGGTCGGGTTTAACGTGCATTTTCACGTGCTAGCCAGCGCATCGCTGACCGTTCATTACGTCTGATCGCCGCATAAAAATGCCGCTTCCGGCCTGTCGAACGATTCCGGAAGCGGCAATTTGCAGGTTATCCTGCCAGCTGATGTACCACTACCCACATCGGACCCTGTCCAACGGCGTAACGGCCCACCGGCTTCAGTAAGCCCTGTGGCTCAGTGATATTGTAGACTTCAATGTGGTGTGACTTCTGCCCCGCCGCCACCAGGAACTGGCCCGCGTGATCGATATTGAATCCGCGCGGCTGCGTTTCGGTCGGCTGAAACCCTTCGACTGTCAGCACGGCACCGTCTTCGCTGACGCTAAATACCGTTAAGGTGCTGCTGGTGCGATCGCAGGCGTACAGGAAACGTCCGTCTGGCGTCAGATGAATATCGGCAGCCCAGCGGGTACCGGTAAAATCAGGCGGCATCATATCCAGCGTCTGTACCGACTCAACCTTGTCCTGCGCATTTTTCAGCGCCCAGACCTCGACCGTGCTGTTCAGCTCATTGACGCTGTAGGCGTACTGTCCGTTGGCATGAAACGCCATGTGGCGAGGCCCGGCGCCTTCCGACGTGGTAACCTGCTCCTGCGAATGCGGGGTTAACTGACCGTCTGCGCCAAGGGTAAACAGGCAAATGCGATCCTGCTTCAGGGCAGGCACGTACAGCGTCCGATCGGCATTGTCGATATTGGCGGAGTGGCATCCCGCCAGGCCGTTAATGACCTGGCTCGGTGCCTGTGGCACGCCGTCATCCCCTATTGGGCTGATACTGACGCACGCATCGTTGTAAGAGCCGCAAAACAGGAAACGGCCGGCATGATCGGTGGAAATATGGGTCGGGCTGCCCGGCAGAGGCGCCTGTCCGGCTTCGGTCAAGGTGCCGTCTGAGGCGATGCGAAACGCCAGTACACGGAAGTCGGGGCGCACGCCTACATACAAGAAATCTTTTTTTGGACTCACCACCATAGGCTGAACCTGACCGGCGACGTCCGTAACCTGCAGGAGCGTCAAGGTGCCATCTTCATTCAACTGCCAGACATGGATTTGTTGACTCTCGGGACTGGCGGTGTAGACAACCTGCTTCATGTATTCTCCTTTTTCGCTGACTCATGTTGTTCTGAGGGTCACTGTAGCGCGTTTTTTTCTGTCTCGCTGGAATGATTTGTGCCCTGATTTTTGTTTCTGTACCACGGTCAGGTGTAGACTTACTGTTCTGCTAACCCATCCCGATGAGAGGATTAATGAGCTATCGTGTAATCGCCCTCGACCTTGACGGCACGCTGTTAACCCCGACGAAAACCATTCTGCCCCAATCCGTGGAAGCGATTACTCAAGCGCGTCAGGCTGGCGTCAAGGTGATTATCGTGACCGGCCGTCATCACTGCGCTATCCATCCTTTCTACCAGACGTTAGCCCTGGATACGCCTGCAATCTGCTGTAATGGTACCTATTTATATGACTATCCGGCCCAAAAAGTGCTGGCCGCTGACCCGCTGGACGTCGGCAGCGCGGTGCGCGTCATTGAGATGCTGGATGAACATCAGATTCACGGCCTGCTGTATGTAGACGATGCAATGCTGTATCAAACGCCAACCGGCCATGTGATTCGCACACTGAAGTGGAGTGAGTCGCTTCCGCCGCACCAGCGTCCTGTGTTTAAGCAGGTGGACAGCCTGGCGCAGGCGGCCAGAGAGGCCGGGTCGATCTGGAAGTTTGCCCTGTCTCATGAGAACACCACCGAACTGCAGCAGTTTGCGCAGCGCGCGGAAACCGAACTCGGGCTGGCCTGTGAATGGTCATGGCACGATCAGGTCGATGTCGCCCGCGGCGGCAACAGCAAAGGCAAGCGCCTGGCGCAGTGGGTAGAATCCGTGGGGCTGAGCCTGCAGGACGTCATTGCCTTTGGTGACAACTATAACGACCTGAGCATGCTGGAAACGGTGGGGCTGGGCGTGGCAATGGGAAATGCGGATGACGTGATTAAATCCCGGGCAAAAATGGTCACTGGCACCAACCTGGAAACCAGTATCGCCGACACGCTTTACCAGTACGTCCTGTAATCCTGCCCAACCCGGCAAGGCACGCCTGCCGGGTTCAGGCCGTCACCGACACGCTTTTAATCTGGGCATACAGCCACTGTGACGGCCGGATATTGAGCTCGTCGCGCCCCCAGGGCGAGATGCGCGCCCACAGTTCGCTTACGCCAATGCGCAACCTGACCTCAACCTGATCGCCCACCTCAATGAGTTCGACGACCTGCGCAGGCAGGATATTGCGGATAGAGCTGTGCTGAGCCGGTTGCAGCGTCAGGGAGACGTCCGCCGAGGCAATACGGATCCGCAATGCCGATTTAACGGGCAAATTCACCCGACTGACCCAAATATGTTGATCGCCCAGAGACAGCGCCGACATAGGATAATCAGGATGGTGCTCCAGCACCTGCACACGCAGCACGCTGGTCAGATCGCTGGCGGGCAGCCATGGCCGCATTGCGCTGCTGCTCCAGACGCGCTCCAGCGGGCCAAAGGCTTTAACCTTACCCTGATCCAGCACCAGCACGTTATCCGCCAGCTGCAGAATCTCTTCCAGGCTATGGGAGACGTACAACACGGGAATATCAACCTGCTTCGCCAGCCTCTGCAGGTAAGGCATCAGCTCACGCTTGCGCGGTAAATCCAGCGACGCCAGCGGCTCATCCATTAACAGAATATCGGGTGCACTGAGCAGGGCGCGGCCAATAGCAACACGCTGCTTTTCTCCGCCCGACAGCGACAGCGGAAAACGATCCAGCAGCGGCTCAAGGCCCAGTAACGCCACCAGCGAATCAAACTGGCCCTTCATGCTGGCCGAGAGGCCGTAACGTAAATTCCCCCGAACCCGGTAGTGCGGAAACAGCCGTGCGTCCTGGAAAACGTAGCCGATGCGGCGCTTTTCCGGCGGCAAGGCGATCTGCTGATCGGCATCAAACAGTATTCGCTCATTCAGCTGAATGCGTCCGCGCTGAGGTTGGGTTAAGCCGCCAATGGCGTTAATCAGTGAGGTTTTGCCCGCGCCCGACACGCCGAATATCGCGGTGATACCGCTGGCGGGGATCGTCACATCAACCTCAAGCTGATGCTCGCCCAGGCGTTGAGCCATGTTCAGCGTCAGCATGAAGCCCCCATCCGTTTACGCCCCCACTGCGCCAGCCATTCAGACGCCAGTAAGGAAGCCAGTGCCAGAACGATCGCGATAACGCACAGACGTGCGGCGGCCCCTTCCGCCCCGGGCGTTTCAATCAACGTATACATCGCCAGAGGAATGGTGCGGGTTTCGCCGGGAATGTTGGAAACGAAGGTAATAGTGGCACCGAACTCGCCAAGGGAACGGGCAAAGGCCAGTACGGTGCCGACAATAATACCGGGCAGCGTTAACGGCAGCGTAATGGTAAAAAAGACCCGCCAGCGTCCGGCACCTAAGGTGCGCGCAGCCTGCTCCAGCCGGCTATCCACCGCCTCCAGCGCCAGACGAATGGCCCGCACCATCAGGGGAAAGGCAATCACCGCAGAGGCCAGCGCCGCGCCGCGCCAGCTAAAGGCGAAGCTGAAGCCAAACCATTCATACAGTTTTTCACCGATGATGCCGCGCCGACCCAGGCCAATCAGCAACAGGTAACCCACCACCACCGGCGGCAGCACCAGGGGTAAGTGGATCACACTGTCGAGGATGGCTTTGCCGGGGAAGCGGCAACGTACCAGCACCCATGCCATCAGGATACCGAATGGCAGACTGCACAGTACGGCAATGCCTGACACCTGCAGGCTGAGCAGGACCGCCTGCCATTCAACATCACTGAGTATCATTTTTTAGGCGAGAATCCGTATTGTTTGAACACTGCGGCCGCTTCAGGCCCTTTCAGGTAGTTATAGAAAGCCTTAACGGCAGCGTTGTCGCGATCGTTAACGATTGCGACAGGATATTCGACCGGCTTGTGGCTGTCTTCCGGAAAGGTGCCCACCACCTGAACTTTTTTACTGGCTACAGCATCTGAGCCGTACACAATGCCATAAGGCGTTTCATTACGTTCCACCAGCGCCAGGGCGGCGCGCACATTACTGGCACGCGCCAGCGCCGGGGAAACAGAAGACCAGGCACCCAGCTTTTGCAGCGCTTCTTTAGCATAGATGCCCGCCGGCACGTGATCGGGATCGCCCACGGCCAGACGTTCGCCCTTCAACAGGCTTTTCCAGTTGGTTTGATCGTTGATCGTCACCGGTTTGGCGCTGTCGCTGCGCGGTGCAATCAGCACCAGGTCATTGCCCAACAACGTATAGCGGGTGCTGTCGATCATGCTTTTTTTAGCAACGGCATCGTCCATCCACTGTTGGTCGGCTGAGATAAACAGATCGGCAGGTGCGCCCTGCTCAATCTGACGCGCCAGTACCGAGGACGACGCAAAGGATGAGACAACGTCAGTGCCGTGCGTTTTTTTGTACTGTGCTGCAATCTCTTCCAGCGCGTTAGTGAGTGACGCCGCCGCAAACACAGTGACCTTATCAGCCGCCAGCGCCTGGCCTGCCAGTGAAACGCTCATTACCAGCGCAATGCTCAGACGACAAAAAGGTAAACGCATGATTTTTCTCCAGTGATCGTTATATATTGAATAATACAACGCATTATCTGACAGCGGCGTCAAATTAGCAAAAAAGTAAAAAGAGGCGTTCAGGGCGAGGACAACGTCCGCACTGAGGCGGACGTTGTGTGGGGATTAGTTCTGTGAGCGGGCGTTGTTGTTGTCGCGGCGACCCGTTTTAGAGATGAGGTTAAACACTTCACCCAGGCCGTAGATCAGGCCTAACATAATCGCCATTACCACAGGTACCATGATCACTGCCACGGCGAGGCTTTTGATGAGTTCCAGCATGAAGAGTCCCACTTTGCGTGTAAAAAAAGAGATTGTAACGGCTTAGTAAAACTTTGCGCAGACCTTTTCGTGCTTTTACTTTGAGGCTGAAAGCTCGTTATCATCTGCCTGATTACGCGATTCATTCTTTGCAGGAGCCACCATGCAAGCCGAACTCACCCTTCACATCCGCCTGCAGCAAAAGCTGTTTGCCGATCCACGCCGCATTGAACTGTTAAAGCGCGTGCAGCAAACCGGTTCGATTAGCCAGGGCGCGAAGCTGGCGGGCATCAGTTACAAAAGCGCCTGGGATGCCATCAACGAGATGAACCAGCTGGCTGAACAGGAAATGGTGACGCGGGCAACCGGTGGCAAAGGCGGCGGTGGCGCGCAGTTAACCCGCTATGGCGAACGTCTGGTACAGCTGTTCGGCCTGATGGAAAAGATTCAACAGCACGCCTTTGATGCTCTGCAACAGGACTCGCTGCCGCTGGACAGCCTGCTGGCCGCTATCGCCCGCTCTTCATTGCAAACCAGCGCACGTAATCAACTGTTCGGCACCGTGGTGGATAACGACGCGCAGCATATCCAGCAGCACCTGACCATTCTGCTCTCGGATGGCGTAACCCGGCTCAACGTCGCCCTGACCGCGCGCAGCGCAGAACGCCTGCATCTCAAGGCAGGCAAAGAGGTGCTGGTTCTGATTAAAGCCCCGTGGATCAGCCTTCATACTGATGCAACCGGGGCGGATAATCAGCTGGCCGCCACCATAAGCGCTATCGAAACCGGTGAGCAGGTCAGTGAAGTCCTGATGCGCCTGCCGGGCGGTGAAACGCTGTGTGCCACGCTGGAAAACGCGGAAATTGCGCGTCGGCAGTGGCAACCGGGTCACGCCGTGATCGCCAGCTTTAGCGCCAGCCACGCCATCGTCGCCGCTTTGCGTTGATTTATCATTCGGGTTTGACTTCGTTCGAAGCAGTGGCTACAACAACGGTTAACGCTGCAAAAAATGGAACGAATCATGGCTTCATTGCATATTTCGCAAGGCATATTTCATCTTAATGATGCGCGAGTGTTGTCGCTGACCGATGTACACCTTCAGCCCGGCGAGCGCTGGGCATTTGTCGGTGCCAACGGCAGTGGTAAATCCTCACTGGCGCGCGCCCTCTCGGGGGAACTGGCACCGCTGTCAGGTCAGGTAACCTGTGATTTTCAACGTCCCAGCCGCCTGTCGCTGGAGCAGTTGCAGAAGCTGGTCGCCGATGAGTGGCAACGGAATAACACCGACCTGCTGAGCGAAGGTGAGGATGATACCGGCCGCACAACGGCTGAAATCATTCAGGATGAGGTTAAAGACAGGGTGCGCTGCGAGCAGCTGGCCACGCAGTTTGGTATCACCGGCCTGCTTAACCGCCGTTTTAAATACCTCTCTACCGGTGAAACGCGCAAAACATTACTGTGCCAGGCGCTGATGAAGCAGCCCGACCTGCTGATTCTGGATGAGCCTTTCGACGGCCTGGATGTCGAATCGCGCGCGAATCTGACCGCCACGCTGCACCAGTTGCCGCAGGCGGATTTTACCCTGGTGCTGGTGCTGAACCGCTTCGATGATATTCCGGACTACGTTGACCAGGTTGGCGTACTGGCAGAATGCAGCCTGACGCATGTCGGACCCCGTGAGGAAATTCTGGCGCAGGCGCTGGTGGCCCAGCTGGCGCGCAGTGAGCAACTGGCTGGCATGGCGCTGCCGGAAGCCGACGTCCCGGATGCGCTACCGCCACTGGCAGATGACGCGCCGCGAGTGCTTCTGCGTAACGGCATCGTATCCTATAACGACCAGCGTATTATCGACGGCCTCGACTGGCAGGTTAATACCGGGGAGCACTGGCATATTCTCGGGCCAAACGGCGCGGGAAAATCGACGTTACTCAGCCTGGTCACGGGCGACCATCCCCAGGGCTACAGCAACGATTTAACCCTGTTTGGCCGGCGCCGTGGCAGCGGCGAGACCATCTGGGATATCAAACAGCATATTGGCTATGTCAGCAGCAGCCTGCATCTTGATTACCGCGTAAGCGTCAACGTCCGGACCGTGATCCTGTCCGGCTTTTTTGACTCGATTGGTCTTTATCAGGCCGTCTCCGATCGCCAAATGGCGCTGGCGCGTCAGTGGCTGGCGCTGCTGGGCATGGATAGCAGAATGGGGGATATGCCCTTTCACGGTTTATCCTGGGGCCAGCAACGGCTGGTGTTGATCGCCCGGGCGCTGGTTAAGCATCCTACGCTGTTGATACTGGATGAACCCTTGCAGGGGCTTGATCCACTCAACCGCCAGCTGGTAAGACGTTTCATCGATATTTTGATTGGTGAAGGCCGTACTCAACTCCTGTTCGTTTCACATCATGCTGAGGACGCGCCCCAGTGTATTACCCACCGTCTGCATTTTGTGGCCCAGCCTGACGGCGGCTATCGCTACCAACAGGACAGGATTTGAGTGCCCTGACGCCGTGTCAGCGGCGTTGTTTACCACCAGATGTAAACGCTACCATTTAAACCTGTTTTTTAGCGATGCGATGTGCGGATTCGCCTTTAAATAAGAATATTCAGCTTGTGTAAACGATACCACTTATCCAGACTGGATCACGTTTTTGACTCACCCGATGTGCTATTTTTTCTTGATGACTTTTTAATTTTGACGCTTACCAGGATGCAACATGGAAAAATTTAACCCGGCCGATCATCCTCATCGCCGTTACAATCCCCTGACCGATCAGTGGATTTTGGTTTCTCCTCATCGTGCCAAACGTCCCTGGCAGGGGGCTCAGGAAACGCCCGCAGTGAATACGCTGCCGTCACACGATCCTGACTGTTTCCTGTGCGCAGGCAACACGCGCATCACGGGCGATGTGAATCCTGATTATCAAGGCACCTACGTTTTTACGAATGATTTTGCCGCGTTGATGACGGATACGCCCGACGCGCCTGAAAGTGATGACATGTTGATGCGTTGCGAAAGCGCGCGCGGTACCAGCCGCGTGATCTGCTTTTCGCCCGACCACAGTAAAACCCTGCCCGAAATGTCACTGAGCGCGTTACAGGACGTCGTCCGCACCTGGCAAGAACAGACAGCTGAACTGGGTCAGCACTATCCCTGGGTGCAGGTCTTTGAGAACAAGGGCGCCGCGATGGGCTGCTCTAATCCCCATCCTCATGGACAAGTCTGGGCCAACAGCTTTCTGCCTAATGAAGCCCAGCGCGAAGACGATCTGCAGCGCCGCTACTTTGCCCAAAAGGGTTCGCCGATGCTGGTGGATTACCTTGCGCGTGAACAGCAGGATGGCAGCCGCACCGTTGTTGAAACCGAACACTGGCTGGCCGTGGTGCCCTGGTGGGCGGCGTGGCCGTTTGAAACCCTGCTGCTGCCAAAAACCCATGTTAAGCGCCTGACCGATTTGACCGATGCGCAGCGTGACGATCTCGCTTGTGCCATCAAGCGCCTGACCAGCCGTTACGACAACCTGTTTCAGTGCTCTTTCCCCTACTCCATGGGCTGGCACGGCGCGCCGTTCAACGGTGACGACAATGAACACTGGCAGCTGCACGCCCACTTTTATCCGCCGCTGCTGCGTTCCGCAACGGTGCGCAAATTTATGGTCGGCTACGAGATGCTGGCTGAAACCCAACGCGATTTAACCGCAGAACAGGCAGCCGAACGCCTGCGTTCCGTGAGCGATATTCATTTCCGTGAGGCACAACAATGAGCTTAAAAACCATCACGCAGCAGGTGTTTACTGAGACCTTTGGCTATGCGCCTACCCACGCGATTCAGGCCCCAGGCCGCGTTAATTTGATTGGCGAACATACCGATTACAACGACGGTTTCGTGCTGCCTTGCGCTATTGATTATCAAACGGTTATCGCCTGTGCAAAACGCGACGATCGGCAGGTACGCGTGGTTGCCGTGGATTACGATCAGGCGCAGGACATCTTTTCACTGGATGCCCCGATTACCAGCGTAAAAGAACCCATGTGGGCGAACTATGTGCGCGGCGTCGTCAAGCACCTTCAGCAACGCGCACCGGATTTTGGCGGCGTCGATATGGTGATTAGCGGCAACGTGCCTCAGGGCGCGGGCCTTAGCTCTTCCGCCTCGCTGGAAGTGGCGGTCGGAACGGTTTTCCAGCAGCTGTTTAACCTGGCACTGGACGGCGCCGCCATCGCGGTCAACGGTCAGGAAGCAGAAAACCAGTTCGTGGGCTGTAACTGCGGCATTATGGATCAGCTGATTTCCGCGCTGGGCCAGAAAGATCATGCCATGCTGCTGGACTGCCGGACGCTGGGCACGACACCGGTTTCGATGCCGGACGATATTGCCGTGGTCATCATCAATTCCAACTTCCGTCGCAGCCTGGTGGGAAGCGAATACAACGTTCGCCGTGAGCAGTGTGAAACCGGCGCACGCTTCTTTAACAAAAAGGCGCTGCGGGATGTCGACCTGGCCGAGTTCAACGCGGCTGAGTCTCAGTTAGATCCGCAGGTTGCCAAACGCGTACGTCACGTCATCACTGAAAACGCCCGTACGCTGGAGGCCGCCGAGGCGCTGTCACGCGGCGATTTAGCCCGCATGGGCGAACTGATGGCGGAATCTCACGCCTCAATGCGTGATGACTTCGAAATTACCGTGCCGCCGGTGGATACCCTGGTCGAGATTGTAAAAGCCGAGATCGGCGATCGTGGCGGTGTTCGCATGACCGGCGGTGGCTTCGGTGGCTGTATTGTCGCTCTGATGCCGCTTGATCTGGTGGATCGGGTTCAGGCCGCCGTCGCCAGCCAGTATGAAGCCAAAACGGGCATCAAGGAGACCTTCTACGTGTGCAAAGCATCAGAAGGAGCGGGCCAATGCTAAACGATGTGAACTCCCATGCGCCGGACGGTCAGCCGTGGCGCATCACCGTATTACGTAATGCCAATGGCATGATTGCCACCTTTATGGACTGGGGCGCAACCTGGCTGTCGGCGCGGGTCCCACTGCAGGACGGTCACGTGCGTGAAGCCCTGCTGGGCTGTGCAACCCCTTCCGACTATCTGCATCAGGATGCCTATCTGGGTGCCACGGTAGGCCGTTATGCGAACCGTATTGCCGGCGCGAAACTGAATAAAATCAGCCGCCCGTTGAGCGCCAATCAGGGCGAACATCAGTTACACGGCGGCCCAGAAGGGTTTGATAAACGCCGCTGGCAAATTGTCAGTCAGTCAGAAACGGAAGTGCATTATCGTCTTGATTCGCCCGATGGCGATCAGGGCTACCCGGGCAACCTTATTGCTGATTTACGCTATGTGCTGGATGACGATAACTGCCTGTCCATTCACTATCAGGCGCAGTGCGACCAGCCCTGCCCGGTCGGTCTCACCAACCATGCTTACTTTAATCTTGATGCGCATCATGGTGATGCGCGCCAGCATCGGTTACAACTGCACGCCGATCGTTACCTGCCCGTGGATAGCGAGGGGATTCCCAACGGCCCACTGAAGGCAGTGGACGGCACCAGCTTCGATTTCCGTCAGGCCAAACGCATTGAGCAGGATTTTCTTGCCGATGACGATCAGAAGGCAGTTAAAGGCTATGACCATGCTTACCTGCTGAACAGTGCAGGCGATAGCAGCCAGCCTGCCGCTGAACTCTGGTCAGAGGACGGCAAGCTCCAGTTGAGCGTGACCACGTCAGCGCCCGCGTTACAGTTCTACAGCGGTAACTATCTGGCCGGCACGCGCGCCCGGGAGCAGGAAAGCTATACTGCTTTTCAGGGGATCGCGCTGGAGAGTGAATTTTTACCGGATTCGCCTAATCATCCCGAGTGGCCACAGGATGATTGCTGGCTGCAGCCGGGAGATCGTTGGGAATCCGTCACGCGCTATCGCTTTACACCACGCTGAGCCACCGTGTGAAAAACGCGCAGTGCGTCACAGACAGACTTACGCAGTGCGCCGTTTTCCGCTATGGTAGAACGCAATTGGTCAGCCAACGGGCTGGCGACAGCAGGTTTCCATTATCTCAGAAACTTCAAGTATTAAGGAGTTAAGCTATGGCTGTAACTAAGCTGGTTCTGGTGCGACACGGCGAAAGCCAGTGGAACAACGAAAACCGCTTCACCGGATGGTATGATGTAGACCTTTCTGACAAGGGCCGTACCGAAGCTAAAGCAGCCGGACAGCTGCTGAAGAAAGAAGGTTTCGTGTTTGATTTCGCCTACACCTCTGTGCTGAAACGCGCCATTCACACCCTGTGGAATGTGCTGGATGAGCTGGATCAGGCCTGGCTGCCCGTTGAGAAATCCTGGCGTCTGAACGAACGTCACTATGGCGCGCTGCAGGGCCTGGACAAAGCTGAAACCGCCGCAAAATACGGCGACGAGCAGGTTAAACAGTGGCGTCGTGGCTTCGCGGTGACTCCGCCAGAGCTGGACCGCAGCGATGAGCGTTTTCCTGGACACGACCCGCGTTATGCTTCGCTGAAGCCTGAGCAGCTGCCCACCACCGAAAGCCTGGCGCTGACCATCGAACGCGTGATCCCTTACTGGAACGAATCCATTCTGCCACGTATCAAAAGTGGTGAGAAAGTGATCGTGGCGGCCCACGGTAACTCACTGCGTGCGCTGGTGAAATACCTGGACAACATGAGCGAAGAAGAGATTCTTGAACTGAATATCCCGACCGGCGTTCCGCTGGTGTACGAGTTCGATGAAAACTTCAAACCGATCAAACATTACTACCTGGGTGATGCTGACGAGATCGCAGCGAAAGCCGCGGCCGTTGCCAATCAGGGTAAAGCGAAGTAATTTTGCTTCCGTGCAAAAAGGGCCAGACAATGTCTGGCCCTTTTTTATTGCGCCCTGCTTACCTGCGACGCTTTATAACCGCATCGGCCAGCTGACGCAGCACCTTTTCGGTATCGGCCCAGCCAATACAGGCATCCGTGACGCTCTTGCCGTAAACCAGCGGCTCGCCGCTTTCCAGGCTCTGATTCCCTTCAACCAGATGGCTTTCAATCATCACGCCGATAATACCGCGCTCACCGTTGATCATCTGCTGTGCCACATCGTCCGCCACCTGCATCTGCTTCTGAAACTGCTTGCTGCTGTTAGCATGGCTGAAGTCGATCATTACCTGCTGAGGCAACCCGGCTTTTTCCAGACCGGCTTTCACCGCGCTGACATGACTGGCGCTGTAGTTCGGCTCTTTACCGCCGCGCAGGATGATATGGCAGTCGCCGTTACCGCGGGTTTCCACAATCGCGGAGTGACCGTATTTGGTCACTGACAGGAAACAGTGCGGTGAACCGGCTGCGTTGATGGCATCAATCGCCACTTTAATGGTGCCGTCCGTACCGTTTTTAAACCCTACCGGGCAGGAAAGGCCGGAAGCCAGCTCGCGGTGAACCTGTGACTCGGTGGTACGGGCACCGATGGCCCCCCAGCTCATCAAATCCGCCACGTACTGCGGCGTAATCATATCCAGGAATTCGCCAGCGGCAGGCAGGCCGGAATCGTTGATCTCCAGCAGCAGCTTACGCGCGAGGCGCAGGCCGTCGTTTAGCTGAAAGGAGCCATCCATGTAAGGGTCGTTGATCAGCCCTTTCCAGCCAACGGTGGTACGCGGTTTTTCAAAATAAACGCGCATGACCACTTCCAGCTCGCCTTTAAGCTGCTCACGCAGGGTTAACAGGCGCGCCGCGTACTCTTGTGCGGCTTCCGTATCGTGAATTGAGCAGGGCCCAATGACCACCAGCAGGCGATCGTCCTGGCCGGTCAGAATCTGGTGAATGGCCTGGCGAGCCTGAGACACGGTCTGCGCTGCACGTTCGGTGGCAGGAAATTTTTCCAGTAAGGCTACGGGGGGCAGGAGCTCTTTGATCTCTTTGATGCGTAAGTCATCGTTCTGGTAATTCATACTCATTCCATATAATTTCTGGCCCGGCGCCCGCCGGACACAACCCAGCCAATGTAGCCCGAAGCGCACAGGGTGTAAATTCCTGATGAGCGCATAATGTATGCGTGAAATTTGCATAAATGGGTTATGCGTCTAGACTTTTAAAGGTAATCAC
Organism: Pantoea sp. B623; assembly: GCF_024814475.1. Classification (NCBI taxonomy): domain Bacteria; kingdom Pseudomonadati; phylum Pseudomonadota; class Gammaproteobacteria; order Enterobacterales; family Erwiniaceae; genus Pantoea; species Pantoea sp. B623. The sequence goes on from NZ_JANUXM010000004.1 coordinate 1,090,326, forward strand.
TGAGGAACGGTGGCTTACTTTTATTAACACCTGTCTTTAAGCTAACCAGCGAAATTTTATTTCGCTCAGGGCGCTTTTTCTCTGAACCTTATCTGGCAGCGGTTAGAGACAGCAAATATCATTTATTAACGGGAGCATAATGATGAATAAGTTTGCAATAATTTTTCTGACGGCAGCAATGACTCTGGGCAGTGGCGCAGCAATGGCTGCCAACGGAAACTCTAACCAGGCCGCAGCAGCAGGCGCAGTCGCCGGCGGCGCGAATGAGAATCTGCCACCGAACAAAGTGGATAACAGCAAAATTAATAACACCGGCACTGAGATGTCTTCTCCAACCCGAGACAGCACCTCCAGCAGCAAACACATGACTGCCGATGAAATTGACAAGAACACGCAGTGTAAAGATGGCAAATGCCCTGACATGAACAAAAAAGTGCATACCAAAAAAGGTGGCGGTCACGTTAATACCAAAACTGACGGCACCACGCAGTAATCATTGACTGTTGAGCTGATAAGGAGAGCCTGGCTCTCCTTTATTTTATCCCGCCGCAACTTCCGCTATGCTGAGCCTGTTAACTTGACAGGGAAATGTTCATGGCCTCACTGCTTCTGATAGACGATCATCCACTGGTTGAAGTAGCACTCGAAGCTGCATTGGCTAAATCCCCCATTCCTCTTCAACTTTATTCCGCCTGCAGCGAACAGTCTGCCCGCGCTTTTCTCTCGCTTCCGCCCGATATCATCGTGCTGGACATCGGCTTGCCCGATGGTGATGGGCTGGAGATCCTGCGTCGCCTGAAGATCCATTTACCCGACTGCCCGGTGCTGATTTATTCTGCCCAGCAAACTAGCCACTACGTCAGGCGCGCTCAGGCCCTGGGCGCGGCAGGCTATGTGGTGAAGAGCCAACGCATGGAGCAGTTACTCAGCGCGATTCTGGCGGTACTCGGTGGACACGTCGCCTTCCCCGACTGTCCTGACGAGCCGGAACTGCCGTTGACCAGTAAAGAGCGCCAGATACTGGCTTTGCTGGCCAGTGGCTTATCCAATCTGCAAATTGCCGAGCGGCTGCATATCAGTAACAAAACCGTCAGCACTCACAAAAAGAATATTCTGGAAAAAACCGGCACCCGCTCCGTCGTTGAGCTGGCTGATTTATGGAAAGCACAGCAGTGAGACGCTGGCTGCTCCTGTTCCTGCTGATGTTTACCACGCTAGCGCAGGCCGATGTGCGCCCGGTCAGCAGCATCAGTCTGCCCATGATGATGCCGGTCAAAGGCGCCGAGCTGATGCAGGGCAAAGTCTTGCGGGTCGGCCTGCTGGAGGAGAATAATGCGCCCTGGACAATGCGGGTGGGTAACGATCTCTACGGCATCGATGCCGATTACCTGGCCGCGCTGCACCAGTTAACCGGGGCGCAGTTCACGCTCAGTCTGTATGCCACTCAGGCTGACTTATTAGGCGCACTAACGGACGGCCGGATAGATTTTGCTTTGGGAATGATTGCCCCGCCCCTGCCAGCCAATACGGTCGCCAGCGACAGCTGGTTTAGCAGTCCGTTGCGTATTTATCGCAATCAGCAGAACCAGCGTGCCGTGATGTTCAATAGTCATAATGCTCAGTTGGCTATCAGTCATCTCACGCTGGCCCAGCTGCCCCCGGCCTTGGCGGCCCGTCATCAGTGGCGAACCTACGGCAGCGATCTTCAGGCGCTCTATACGTTGTTGAATCAGCAGAACGATTACGTTGTGGCGGATGAAACCAGCGCGGGTTTTCTGTTGAGTCAGTTGCAACAGGGACAAATCTACCAAATCGCTTCCGGCATCGATGCCGGTCAGCTCAACCTGCGCGCCGTGGCACGCGATCCGGCGCTTATCGCGTGGCTGAACGAGAGTCTGCGCCAGCTCCCCGCCGAGCTGATGAGTACCCTGCAGGCGCGCTGGAGCAGCAGTCTTCCCCGCTATCAGGACACGCAGACGCTGATGCTTAGCGCCAGCGAGCGCGAGTGGATAACGGCCCACCCGGTTGTGGCCTACGCGGCTGAAGCGGATAACTATCCCTGGAGTTACCGTGACAGCAACGGCACCGCGCGGGGCTACGGTATTGATCTGCTCAACGCGGTGGCCCAAAGCACAGGATTACGTTTTACCCCGCGCTGGGTTAGTAACCCTCAGGAGGCCGCCAGTCTGATCGCTCAGCACCAGGTGATGTTACAGCTGATGCAGCCGCTTAACGGCGAAACGCAAAGTACCAGCCTGCCGGTCTGGCGCGCGCTGTGGGGCATTTATATCCGCCAGCCAGCTGACTGGTCACACTGGAGCGATCTGGCAGGCAAGCGCATCGGAATTCTGCAGAATAACCTGGCGCAACGCCTTATTCCTGAGAACGCGCAGGTTCAACGCTACAGCGACCGAAACAGCCTGTACGATGCGCTGGCAACCGGGCAGATTGACGCCTTAGTCGATAACGTGTTGTCCGCGCGCTGGCGGATTGCCAGCCGTAACGATCCGCAGATTCATCTGGCTTTTGCCGCCAGCGATATTGCGTGGCCCATCGCGGTGGGCATCGCGCCCGATCGGCCCGAGCTGCGTTCCCTTCTGGATCGCGCATTGCAGCAGATCCCCGCCGATACGCAAAACCAGATGCGCGATCGCTGGTCGATGCCACCGCAACCTGGCAGCGTTGCGGCGATGCGTGTCCTGCCGGTGGCCGTATTGTTGACGGGCGGCGTCGCCATCGTGATTTTGCTGGTGCTGCTTGCCCGGCGTTACTGGCAACAGCGACGTGACCGTCAACAGCGTGAGCAGGCCGAACGCGCCAACGCGATGAAAAGCCAGTTTTTAGCGACGGTCAGTCACGAGCTGCGCACGCCCATGCAGGCGATACTGGGCTTGCTGGAGCTGGAAAAACAGCAGCGTTCCAGTGACAACCTGCAACTGCTGCACCGCAGCGCGCAGTCACTGATGACGCTGCTTAACGATCTGCAGGATCATGCGCGAATTGAAAACAACAGTTTTGCCCTGTCGCCCCGTCCGCTGGCGCTAGCCCCCTGGCTGGCGCAGCAGCGCCATTTCTACCACCCGCTGATGCGCCCGGAGGGGCCGCGGCTGCAGGTTGAAGCCCTGACCCCGCTGCCTGACGCGATTATGATGGATGCCGATCGCCTGCAGCAGGTCGTGAATAATCTCATCACCAACGCGTTTAAATTTACCCGGCAGGGCCTGATTCGCCTGACGCTGTCGGCCACGGACAGGTTGCAGTTAACCGTGAGCGACAACGGCAGCGGCATCCCGGCAGAGGAGCAGCGTAAACTGTTCGATCCCTGGTACCAGGCACCGTCGGGAAAAGCCGTATCGGTCCAGGGCAGCGGACTGGGGTTGTTTATCTGTCGGGAGATGGTGCAGCGGATGGGCGGCGATATTGCACTCCATTCCGTACCCGGCAAAGGCACGGATGTCACGATCGTGCTGCCACTGATCCCCTGTGATCCCGTTCCTGACAGCGACCCGACGGCCCTGCCGGGCTTTCCGGGGCTGCGCGTGGCGGTGGTTGACGATCATCCCACCAACCTGATCGTCATGGAGCAGCAGCTTGCCCGCTTTGCTGTTCAGGCTGACTGTTTTGAGCATGGCCGCGATCTGCTGCTGGCCGATGCGCGCTGCCCTTACGACCTGCTGTTTATCGATCAGATGATGCCGCGTCCTGATGGCACGCTGCTGCTGCGCCTGTTACGCCGTCGGCAACGACAGCGTGGCGGCAGGCAGCGACGGGTGCTGTGTTCCGCCGACGCGCAGTTACTTAACGTGCAGCTGGCTGCGAACGAGCGCGTGCTGATTAAACCAGTTCAGCTTCAGGATATCGGCGAGATACTGGCAGACTTCCGCGACGATCCGCTCGCGTCAGTGGAGGACAATCTGTGGCAGCTGGCACAGCAAAACGAGAAATTTCTTAACCGACTGGGTAAAACATTACGTGATACCCTGGAGAAAGATCGGGCACAGCTGTATGCCGCGCACCAAGCCGGTGACGCGACGCAGCTGGCCGAGTCAGCACACCGTATGAAAGGAAGCTGGCTGTTGATTGGCATTGAAGAAGGGGCAAGGCTCTGTCAGCAGCTGTCTGACAAGGCGAAGCACCAGCAGGACAGCTCAGCAGAATGGCAATTGCTGATATCATTGACCGACAGGTTATTACTCAAACTGGATACTTATGGCACACACCCACTCTCATAGCGGTCAGGACACCAACCGTAAGCGCCTGATGGCGGCCTTTGCCGTGACGGCGCTCTTTATGGTCGCGGAAGTGATTGGCGGCTGGATTTCAGGCTCACTGGCCCTGCTGGCGGATGCAGGTCATATGCTGACCGACGCCGCCGCGCTGCTGATGGCATTACTGGCCGTACAGTTTGCCAAACGTAAACCCAACGATCGTCATACCTTTGGTTTGCTGCGGCTTACCACGCTGGCCGCCTTCGTTAACGCCATTGCCCTGATCCTGATTACCTTCCTGATTGTCTGGGAAGCCATTGAACGCTTCTCCCATCCGCAGCCCATCACCGGCGGCCTGATGCTGGGCATTGCGATTGGCGGGCTGCTGGCGAATATTCTCTCATTCTGGCTGCTGCATCACGGCAGTGAAGAGAAGAACCTCAACGTGCGGGCGGCCGCCTTGCATGTGATGGGCGACCTGCTGGGTTCGGTAGGTGCCATCGTCGCGGCGGTCATCATTCTGTTGACGAACTGGACGCCTGCTGACCCTATTTTGTCGATTCTGGTATCACTGCTGATACTGCGTAACGCCTGGGCGCTGCTGCGGGAGAGTTTTCATGAGCTACTGGAAGGCGCGCCTGATTCGCTGGATGTGACTAAGCTCAGACGCGATCTGAAGCGTAATATTGCAGAGGTGCGCGATGTTCATCATGTGCATGTCTGGCAGGTGGGCGAGAAGCCGATTTTAACGCTGCATGTTCAGGTGATCCCGCCGCGCGATCACGATGGTTTACTGCGCCGCATTCACACCTATCTGCACGACCATTATCAAATTGAACACGCGACGGTGCAGATGGAGTTTCAGCCCTGTGTGGGACCGGACTGCGCGCTTAACACGCCGGTGATTGAGGGTGCTCACCACCATCACGAGCACGGTGAGCACGCACATCATCACTGAGCAGACAGCGCACGAGAACCCTGTTTTCGTGCGCTGATTATCCACATCCTTGAGCCATTGAGCGCAATCAACGTCAAAATAGCGTACTCCAGCGCCATCGCGTAAACCCCCTGACGGGCAAATATCATCACGCTGATGACGTTGATAATCACCCAAAGCAGCCAGTTCTCGACGTACTTACGCGTCATCAGCACCATGGCCACAATCGACAGCACCATCAGGCAGGCGTCCCAGAAGGGAAACGCATCCGGCTGCAGCGTGGGCATCGCCACGGCAAAGCCCGCCGCATTCATGAGGCTCACCGCCATTTGAGTGAGAAAGGCAAAGACCGGATCGATATACACCGTCATAAACGCAATCGCGATCACGCAGCCAACCGCCCAGCCAATGGCTTTTGCGCGCGGTAACCAGCGTATAGTTAACTCGGCCTGATGATCCGACGTTTGCCGACTCCAGGCGTACCAGCCATAAACGTTAGCCGCAAAAAAGAACAGCTGTAACAGCAGGCTGGCATAAAGCTGAATTTGAAAAAAGATCACCGCAAACAACGTGACGTTTAGCAGACCAAACGCATAGTTGACGATCTTTTCCAGACTGGCGAGCCAGATACACAGCAGGCCCGCCAGTGTCCCAATGGCTTCAATCCATGACAGATCGTAGCCCGTGGCCCCCAGGGGGATGTGCACTAAAATATTTTGTGTGCTAAAAAAATCCATATCAGCCACCTGTCAAAGACGCGCGTTACGCGTTTCCTTTCACGTTATGTTTGAGATTTGCAGCAAAGGATAGCATACGGTTCAGCGGCACCAGTGCGGCTTCACGCAGGGCCGCATCCACGTGAATTTCATGTGCCTGCCCACCTGACTCCAGCGCCTCGGCAATGGCTTGCAGTCCGTTCATGGCCATCCAGGGGCAGTGCGCACAGCTTCGGCAGGTCGCACCTTCGCCTGCCGTCGGCGCTTCCAGCAATATTTTGTCGGGCACCGCCTGCTGCATCTTGTAAAAGATGCCGCGATCGGTCGCCACGATCATCTGCGGATGCGGCAGGCTTTTGGCAGCCTGAATCAGCTGGCTGGTCGAGCCTACCGCATCGGCCAGATCCACAATCGCCTGGGGCGATTCGGGATGAACCAGCACCGCCGCATCCGGATAAAGCGCCTTCATCCGCTGCAGTGCCTGGGTTTTGAACTCATCATGGACGATGCAGGCGCCCTGCCAGCACAACACATCGGCCCCGCTTTTTTGACTGACGTAGCGCCCCAGATGCCGATCGGGTGCCCAGATAATCTTTTCACCCAGGCTATCCAGATGCTCGATTAATTCCACCGCGATACTGGAGGTGACCACCCAGTCGGCGCGCGCTTTCACCGCCGCCGAGGTATTCGCGTAAACCACGACTGTACGATCGGGATGGGCATCGCAAAAGGCGTTAAATTCCTCAATCGGACAGCCCAGATCCAGCGAGCATTCGGCTTCAAGCGTGGGCATCAGGACGGTTTTTTCCGGGCTGAGGATTTTGGCCGTCTCCCCCATAAACCGGACGCCGGCCACCAGCAGCGTACCGGCCGCATGCTGGCTGCCGAAGCGCGCCATTTCGAGCGAGTCAGAGACGCAGCCACCGGTTTCTTCCGCCAGGGCCTGAATCTCAGGATCGGTGTAGTAATGCGCCACCATCACGGCATTGCGAGCCTTAAGCAGCGCTTTAATTTTTTCCCGATAAAAGGTTTTTTGCTCGTCGTTCAGCCGGGCAGGCTTCGGCGGAAAAGGATAAACAGCATTTTCTGGATCAAAGATTGCGCTCATGACACCGCTCTCGTTCTGTAAAATTAACGAAAATCGCCAGTTAAGGCTTAACAGGACGTAAATATCGCCATCGTGTTTTATATGCTAAACACGATAGCGGAAAAGCGGCAGAGTGTCGTGTTTTATTTGTTCGCTACGATGAAGAGAGGTCGACAAGCCCCTGCTGGGGCGCTTCCAGCTTGAGTAAGAAGGCTTTGACCGCCAGCCCGCCCGCAAAGCCGGTCAGTTTGCCATTCGTCCCAATCACTCGGTGACAGGGCGCCACAATCGACAGCGGGTTTCGGCCATTCGCCGCGCCCACCGCGCGCACCGCGGCAGGATGACCAATCGCCTCGGCAATTTGTCGATAACTGCGCGTTTCGCCAAAGGGAATGGTGAGCAGTGCCTGCCACACTTTTATCTGAAAGTCGGTTCCGGCGAAATCCAGCGATAAGGTAAAACGCCGGCGCGTCCCCGCGAAATACTCGTGCAGCTGGGTTTCGGTTTCGCGCAGCACCGGATGGTTATCGTCGCGTTCTACCGGCGATAAGCGGGGATGTCTGCGCACTTCGTCCTGCCATAAAATGGCCGCCAGACCGCGATCGCTGGCGATAAGCGTGAGTTCGCCGACCGGGGTTGTCACAGGTTTGCAGTAATACATGCTGTTCCTCCCATCATCATTCTGTCGGGCATTATCGCACTTTTTTAGCGTCAAACTGGCTGTTTTCGGTCATTACAATAAACTGATGTGCTGTCCGAAAACAGCCAGTCAATCTCATCCGCCAGCGCTACGCTGTCGCTATTTGCCGGAGAGCAACCATGTTTGATCCAGATACGGCTTACCAGGCGTTAACGTCGCGGGATACGCGTTTTGACGGCGTGTTTTTTGTTGGCGTGACCTCAACCGGCATTTATTGTCGTCCGATATGTCCGGTTAAGCCGCCGATGCAAAAAAACTGCGTGTTCTTTAGCAGTGCTGAGGCCGCGGAGAAAGCGCGTTTTCGCCCCTGCCTGCGCTGTCGTCCTGAACTGGCACCCGGTAATGCGCCCGTCGACAATGCCCACAGAGTCGCTGACCGTCTGGTGCAGCGCATTGAAGAGGGGTTGCTGGAAGAGCACGCAGGGCTGGACGACATCGCCACCGAGTTTGGCATGAGTGCCCGTCAGCTGCGGCGGATTGTGCAGCAGGAGTTAGGCGTTACCCCGCTGGAGCTGAAACAGACACGGCGCATGTTGCTGGCCAAGCAGTTACTGACTGAAACCACGCTCCCGGTTACCGATGTTGCCTACGCCAGCGGCTTCGGCAGTTTACGGCGCTTTAATGACGTGTTCCAGGCCCGCTATCGCATGACACCCGGCGCCTTGCGAAAAACCGCGCCGCAAGCCACACAGCAGCCAGGCGATACCATGCAACTGCAGCTCAGCTATCGCCCGCCCTATGACTGGCAGGCGATGCTGGATTTTCTGCAGTTGCGGTTGATGAAAGAGATTGAAGCCGTTGAGGGCCAAACCTACCGCAGAACCGTGGCGCTGGGTCAGTATCGCGGCTGGGTCAGCGTTTCACCGCTCCCGGCCAGGCATGCGCTCCGCGTTGAGTTCACGCTGTCCCTGACGCCGGTATTACCTGCACTCCTGCGCCGCCTGCGCGATCTGTTCGACCTGAACGCGCAGCCGCAGCGAATTGCGGCTCACCTGCAGCAGGATCCTCTGCTGGCACAAAGCCTTCATGACGCTCCCGGCCTGCGCGTGCCTGGCGCGTTTGACAGCGTTGAAATGGGCGTCCGTGCCATTCTGGGTCAACAGGTCACCGTGAAAGCGGCGACCACCCTCAGCAGCCGTTTTGCCCAGGCGTTTGGTGAGCCCTGCTCGACGCCATTCCCGGACCTGTCCCGCTATACTGTCCAGCCACAGCGCATCGCACAGGCGACGGTCGATGAGATTGCCAGCCTTGGGATTGTCAGCGCGCGAGCCAGAGCGATTCTGGCGTTTGCAGGTGCCTGTGTTGAGGGCAGCCTGCGTTTTAACGCTACGCTCACGCCTGATGAGATCATGACGCGGCTGGTCGCGCTGCCGGGCATTGGCCCCTGGACCGCGCATTACATCGCCATGCGCGCACTGCGCTGGCCTGATGCTTTTCCCAAAGAGGATATTGCTATACGCAATAAGCTGGGAGGCCTGACGCCTAAGGCCGCAGAAGTTCGTTCGCAGCAGTGGCGCCCGTGGCGCAGCTATGCCGTGATGCATATCTGGAAAAGCCTGTAAGCCTTACGCGGCGCGCTCATAATTTCTGCATTATCAAAAAAATAACCGCGTTCTTACTAAACTCCTGCCCTGTGCAACCGATAACCAATTTGGCTTAACATCGTTGACATGGGCAGGAGGCAGAAGTCATGGGGTTGCGGTTAGAAAATACAAAAATTGCGCACAAACTCAGTTTAGGATTTGGACTCGTTTTATTGTTAGTGGTGGGCTCGGGCAGTATCAGCGTATTACGCTTTAAAAATATTCGTGATGTTTATGAACAAAGCACCCTGATTTACGATATCAACATTGATGTCTTTCAGGCCAAAGTCAACCGGCTCAAACTGCTTTATGGGGATGAAAAAGCCGGCAAAGTGATGGCAGATTACATTGCCCACGCCTCTCAGCTCACTCAGGATGCTCAGCAGTTCACATGGCAGCCTGAACAGCAGGCTGAACTTCAGGCTATCGCCAGTCAACTCAGTCACTTTCAAAGCAGCATCACCACCATGACCCAGGCAGTCCAGACGTTGGCCGCCACGGGTAAACAGCTCGATCAGCGCAACATGCAAAGCCAGTCAACCCTGTACGAAGCGTTAATTAAAACGCAGATGACCGATGCCAGCGTACTGTTCCAGCAGCTTCTCGCCATCAGCCAGCTACGCGATCAGCTTCAGTTACTGCGCTACGACCCGGTTAATGCCGCTACGCTTCAGGTGCAGCTTGAACAACAAGCCAGGACGATTCAGTCCAGCGTCTCCGCCTTATTACCGCAGTTGCCCCCGGAGGCACAGACGCAGTTGAACGCACTGTGGAGCGCAACGCTTGACGTGAAACAACTCAGTGAGCGTTACGCGGCAGGCTTTCGCGAACTCAGCGTTGCGGAAAGCGCCGTTAAAACGGACGGTGATAAAAGCAGTGCCATCATTAAAATGCTTCTGCAGCAGATGAAAGCGGAAAACAGCAACCTGACCCACGGTTCAATTAATCTGACGCTGCTGACGGTCAGCATTGCGGTTCTGCTGGGTATTCTCATCGCCTGGCTGATCAGCCGTCAGATCACCGCCCCTGTCCGAAACAACCTGCTGCTGGCCGAGCGCATCGCCAGCGGGGATTTAAGTGCCGATATCAAACCGGGCGGCCGTGATGAGCTTAGCAAGCTGGCCGGTGCAATGGGCGCAATGAATCACCGCCTGCGGACGATGATTCAGGAAGTCCGCGACAGCGTCTTCACCGTCTCCCAGGCGGCGAGCAGTATTAACAGCGACAACCACAACCTTTCCTCACGGACTGAGCAACAGGCAGCGGCTGTCGTGCAGACTGCTGCCAGCATGGAGCAGCTCACCGTGACGGTGAAGCACAACGCGGATAACGCTCGCCATGCCAGCCAGATAGCGGCGGAAGCCTCTTTGCAGGCTGAGCAAGGCGGTGCTGCGGTGAGTGAAGTGGTGCAAACCATGGGCGACATTTCTGCCAGTTCCAAAAAAATTGCCGAGATTACTGCCGTCATTAACAGCATCGCGTTTCAGACCAATATCCTGGCACTGAATGCGGCGGTTGAAGCGGCGCGGGCGGGCGAACAGGGGCGCGGATTTGCGGTGGTCGCCAGCGAAGTGCGTAATCTGTCTCAGCGCAGTGCTCAGGCGGCGAAAGACATTGAGCAGCTCATCAGTGCATCCGTTGGTCAGATTGCCGAAGGCAATAACCGCGTTGCGCGTGCGGGCGAGAGAATGGGACAGGTGGTGAATGCCATTTCCCGCGTCAATCATATTGTGGGTGAGATCTCTTCGGCTTCTGACGAGCAAAGCCGCGGTATTGAGCAGATCGCCCGGGCGGTATCGGAGCTGGACAGCACCACGCAGCAAAACGCCTCGCTGGTCTCCGCCTCTGCCCTGTCCGCCAATGCCCTGGAAGATCAGGCGCTGCGGCTCGAAACGCTGCTGAAACAGTTCAATCTCGAACCGGGCCAGCAGACCGCCGCACGCTAATCCTGCTGATGCCTCACGCCACACAAGCGCCCACAGGGCGCTTTTTTTATGGCAGATAGCAGCAAGGAGGCGGATGATTCAGTCGGCCTGTGGCGGGCGCTTATCGCACGTTTAACCGCACTGCACGCCTGACGAAATTCCCGGTGGGTGTGCTTTTGTGAATGGGTGGGTCGTGCAGGATTGCCTCGGCCGGCAGGCCTCGCCCTCCGGGTAATGCTGACGCATCAGCCTAATCGTTCCGCGATTCAGTCGAACCTGCTGCAGGTTCTCATCCCGCACGCTTAACTACGCGGCGCGACAAACGACAAGAGCGCCCACTGGGCGCTCTTTTCTGAATGGGTGGGTCGTGCAGGATTGCCTCGGCCCGGCGGGCCTCGCCCTCCGGGTAATGCTGACGCATCAGCCTGAATCGCTGCGCGATTCAGTCGAACCTGCGGCAGGTTCTCATCCCGCACGCTTAACTACGCGACGCGACAAACGAAAAGAGCGCCCGGAGGGCGCTCTTTTCTGAATTGGTGGGTCGTGCAGGATTGCCTCGGCCCGGCGGGCCTCGCCCTCCGGGTGATGCTGACGCATCAGCCTGAATCGCTGCGCGATTCAGTCGAACCTGCGGCAGGTTCTCATCCCGCACGTTTAACTACGCGGCGCGACAAACGAAAAGAGCGCCCGGAGGGCGCTCTTTCCTGAATTGGTGGGTCGTGCAGGATTCGAACCTGCGACCAATTGATTAAAAGTCAACTGCTCTACCAACTGAGCTAACGACCCGCTCGGGGCTGACAACCGCTCAAACACATTCACCAATAATGCCTGAGGTTAAGATGGTGGGTCGTGCAGGATTCGAACCTGCGACCAATTGATTAAAAGTCAACTGCTCTACCAACTGAGCTAACGACCCATCTTAAGGTTGTGAAGCAATACTGAAGGTTCTCTTGGGGAACAACGTCCTGCGGGAGATGGTGGGTCGTGCAGGATTCGAACCTGCGACCAATTGATTAAAAGTCAACTGCTCTACCAACTGAGCTAACGACCCATCTTCAGGCTTGCCAGACACATCTGCAATGTGTCCCGGCAACGGCGGCATATATTACTGATTTACCGAGGTAGCGCAACCCTTATTTTCTGTTAAAGGGTTCAATTGCCTACCTTTCATGCGGCAAGACCAGAAATCACTCGATATCCGGTCAAACCTGCACAAATTACATACCAGACAACCGTTTTTGCGCCTGCTTAGCAGATTCGGTATCAGGATAAAGTTTGATCACCTGTTGATAAACGGCTTTGGCTTTCGCCGTGTCGTTTTTCTCCTGCATGATCACGCCAACCTTTAACAACGCTTCAGCAGCCTTGGGGGATTTTGGATACTGCTTTACCACCGTGGCGTAATAATACGCGGCGTCGTCTTTCTTGCCTTTGTTATAAAACAGCTGCCCCAGCCAGTAATTGGCATTCGGCTGATACGTCGAATCCGGATAGCGTTTCACCCACGCCTGTAGCGCAGCGATCGCCTGGTCATACTGTTTTTTCTCCAGAATGAGCGCGACAGCAGCATTGTAATCGCTGTTGGCATCGCCACTCTGTACCGGCGCACTGCCGCCGGCTGCTGCGGCACCGGAATCCGTGCCAGAGGCTGCTGCCGCGCCCGCACCGGCGCTATCACCGGCACCTGCGGCTGGCTGGCTGGCGTTGCTGTTATTGCTGCTCAGACTGTCGATCTGCTGATAGATCTGCTTCTGGCGCTCAACAACCTGGTTCAGCTGATAGGTATTTTGCTGGATTTCCCCACGCAACGAGTCGATATCCCGCTGGTTATCACTCATCTGCTGCTGCAGTTGCTGCATCAGCTGTGCCTGGGCGTTTGAGATTCTTTCTAGACTGGTGACGCGGTCTTCGACCGAGCCGGAGCCAACGCTACTGATTGACGCTTGGGCATTAGCGGCCCAGGGGGCCGCTACGCCAATCAGTAACGACAGACTCAACAGGTGATGTCTGAAGTTACTAACCATATGATTCTCTTAGTATACCAGTACGGCACGACGGTTTTTAGCGTAAGCCGCTTCGTCGTGGCCCAGAACGGCCGGCTTCTCTTTACCGTAAGAAACGATAGACATCTGGTCAGCTGACACGCCTTTACCTTGCAGATACATCTTAACGGCGTTAGCACGACGCTCGCCCAGGGCGATGTTGTATTCTGGCGTACCGCGCTCATCCGCATGACCTTCGATGGTCACTTTGTATGATGGATTGCTACGCAGGAAGTTAGCGTGCTGATCCAGCATCTGAGCGTAGTCAGACTGAACGTCATATTTGTCCAGACCGAAGTAAACGATGTTGTTCTGTTGCAGCTGTTGCATCTGCAGACGCGCCTGCTCATCAGAAGACATGTTACCGTTGCCGTTCATGCCAGAGTTAGCACCGTAAGCGCCATCAGCACCTGCGCCAGACTGGTCATTGTTGTTATTTTTGTGTGAGCTACACGCCGCAACTGCCATGATTGGCAGAGCCAGCATTAAACCCTTCAGTACTTTGTTCAGTTGCATTTGAAAATTCCCATTATTGTTTATTTTTTTGTAATGTCAGAAAGCTCAAACATTACAGGTACGGCGACCAGGCAGGAAATTTGACCTGTCCATCAGTTGCCGGAAGACGCGCTTTGAAACGACCGTCAGTCGAGACCAACTGCAACACGGAACCCATGCCCTGAGTAGAGCTGTAGATCACCATAGTGCCGTTTGGTGCCAGGCTCGGCGTTTCATCCAGGAACGTGTCCGTTAACGTTTGAACGGCTCCCGTTACCAGATCCTGTTTGGCGACGTGTTGAGCACCGCCACTGGTGCTAATCATCACCATTGATTTACCATCGCTGGCCACATCAGCATCCTGGTTCTGAGCCCCTTCCCAGGTAATACGCTGTGGTGAACCACCATTGATACCAATCTTATAAATTTGTGGTGCGCCAGCCTGGTCAGAGGTGTAAGCCAGCGTCTGGCTGTCCGGGAACCAGGTCGGTTCAGTACTGTTATAACGGCCGTCGGTGATCTGACGAATCTGACCAGAAGCCAGGTCCATTACGTACAGATTCAGGCTACCGGTTTTCGATAAGGCGAACGCCAGTTTGGTGCCGTCAGGCGAGAACGCCGGAGCACCGTTATGACGTGGGAATGAAGCCACCTGACGCACCGCGCCGTTCGAGAGCGTCTGAATAACCAGCGCCGACTTGCCGCTTTCAAAGGTCACGTAGGCCACTTTGCTGCCGTCTGGCGACCAGGCCGGTGACATCAGTGGCTGTGGTGAACGATGCACGACGAACTGGTTATAGCCGTCGTAGTCCGCCACGCGCAGTTCGTAAGGGAACTGACCGCCGTTGGTCTGCACCACATAGGCGATACGAGTACGGAATGCCCCTTTGATGCCCGTCAGTTTCTGGAACGCTTCATCACTCACGGTATGCGCCGCGTAACGCAGCCACTGTTTCGTGATTTTGTAAGAGTTCTGCGCCAGCACGGTACCCGGAGCACCTGCCGTATCGACCAGCTGGTAAGATACCTGATAGCTGCCGTCGGCGTTAGGCTGAATCTGTCCTACGACGACAGCATCAATGCCCAGTGCACTCCATGCAGCAGGCTGAACTTCCTGCGCGCTGGTCGGCTGCTGTGGCAGGCGAGAACGATCGAGCGGATTAAACTTACCGCTGTTACGCAGGTCAGCCGCGACGATGCCACCGATATCTTCCGGTGCCGCGCCAGGGCCTGCCCACTTGAACGGAACCACACCAATGGGACGCGCGCTGTTGACGCCCTGGGTGATTTCAATGCGAACCTCTGCGTGCAGCACTGCTGCCCACAACAGGATAAAAAAGCCTAACGTTACGCGAAGAGCTTGCTTCATTTTATCTCCCTTATCTGAACCTGAGTCCGCGATAATTGGCACTGTTCCTGGAAACCACGAGTACAACTAGAGTACGGCAAGCTAACCATAGATCAACCTGCCGCCGGTTACTGCATTATTGCGGTCTGAAACGCATCGGCGCGTTTTTAAACACTTCGTACACCGCTTGTGAAGGCGGTTTCGGAATACGTGCCTGCTTCGCTGCCGCGATGGCAGCCTGACAGAGCGCCGGATCGCCCCCTTCTGATTTCACATCAATCAGCATACCGTCAGGAGCAAGTTTAATACGTAAGTCACAGCTTTTGCCGCTATACAGATCCGCATCGTAAAAACGGCTCTGGATAGCACTGGTAATCTGGCCAAGGTACGCGTTCACATCTGCGCCAGAGGCACCCGCTTTCTTCTGGTTGCCCTGCCCTGCAGCACCGCCAGAGGCGCCGCTTTTCGGTGCATTCTTACCGGACGCTAAGCCGCCCAGCAGATCGTCGACGTCGCTGTCGTTCGCTGCCTCAGCCGCCGCTTTCGCTTTTGCTTCCGCTTTTGCCTTCGCGTCTGCTTTGGCTTTTGCGGCAGCATCGGCCTTGGCTTTTGCTGCGGCTTCGGCTTTTTCTTTCGCGGCTTTCTCTTTGGCTTCAGCCGCCGCTTTCTCTTTAGCTTCCTGCGCGGCCGCGGCTTTAGCTTCGGCGGCGGCTTTCGCTTCTGCCGCTTTGGCTTCTTTAGCGGCTTCCGCTTTAGCCTGCTTCGCGGCTTCAGCCTTGGCCTGTTTCGCGGCCTCGGCAGCCTCGGCTTTCGCCTGTTGTTCAGCCTGTTTCTTTGCTTCGGCCGCGGCGGCTTTCGCCTGTTGCTCAGCCTGCTTCTTCGCCTCGGCCGCAGCCTGCTTAGCGTCTTCCTGAGCCTTTATTTTCGCGTCAGCGGCGGCTTTGGCCTGGGCATCGGCTTCCGCTTTAGCATCCGCTTTGGCTTTCGCGGCGGCCGCCTCGGCCGCTTTCTGCTGAGATTCAGCCTGTTTCGCCGCCGCTTCGGCTGCTTTCTGCTGTTCAGCCTGGGCTTTCGCCTGCTGCTTCGCGTCTTCCTGGGCCTGCAGGCGTTCTTTTTCCAGCTCTTTCAGCCGCTGTTGTTCAGCCGCCTGCTTCTGCTGGAGCTCTTCGGCCTGCTGTTGTGACTGTTTCTGGCGCTGCTGCTCGGCACGCTGACTGTCGCTTTGCTGATTCTGCTGACGATTATATTGCTCGACCACCGCACCGGGATCGACCATAACTGCCTCGATATCGCTCCCGCCGCCGCCGCCGCTGGCTTCAATGTGCTCATTAAATGAGCTCCATATCAGCAGCGCAATCAGCACGATATGCAGAATCACCGAAATGATTATCGCGCGCTTTAATTTTTCGTTTTGCTCGGTTGCCTTCGACACACTCGGTTCCCAAAAACGGTTCGACTTTAAATCGGCTGCGTCATCAAACCGACAGATTTAACTCCAGCCTGATGCAGCAGGTTCAGCGCCTTAATGATTTCATCATAAGGGACCTCTTTGGCACCGCCGATCAGAAAGACAGTTTTCGGATTGGCTTCCAGACGACGTTGCGCTTCGCTAATCACCTGTTCAGGGGGTAGCTGCGATAAACGATCGTGATCCACCACCATGCTGTATTGGCCCACACCGGACACTTCTACAATTACAGGCGGATTATCATCACTGGAAACCGTCTTCGAATCCGTCGCATCCGGCAAATCCACTTCCACGCTTTGGGTAATGATCGGGGCCGTCGCCATAAAAATCAGCAACAGCACCAGCAAGACGTCCAGCAGTGGAACAATGTTGATTTCCGACTTTAGCTCGCGGCGACCGCGACCACGCACTCGGGCCATCATTTACCTCTGTTTACTTAGCGCTGTCGCTGGAAAAAGCCTGACGATGCAGGATAGCCGTGAACTCTTCCATGAAGTTGTCATAGCCCTGTTCCAGTTTATTGACGCGCTGGTTCAGTCGGTTATAAGCCATTACCGCAGGAATTGCCGCGAATAAACCAATAGCGGTCGCGATCAACGCTTCTGCGATACCCGGCGCAACCATCTGTAGCGTGGCCTGCTTTACGGCGCCCAGGGCAATAAAGGCATGCATAATCCCCCACACCGTACCAAACAGACCAATATACGGGCTGATGGACCCCACGGTGCCAAGGAAGGGAATGTGATTTTCCAACGCTTCCAGCTCACGATTCATGGAAATCCGCATCGCCCTGCTCGCCCCTTCCACTGCCGCCTCAGGCGCATGGTTGTTGACCCGATGCAGACGTGCGAACTCTTTGAAGCCGGCGTAAAAGATTTGCTCCGAGCCTGCCAGCTCTTCGCGACGCGCCTGACTTTCCTGATACAGGCGAGAAAGCTCAACGCCGGACCAGAATTTGTCTTCAAAGGCATCAGCTTCCCTTCCCGCCGCATTCAGAATACGCGTGCGCTGGATAATGATTGCCCATGAAGCAATCGAAAAGCCGATCAAAATCAACATGATAAGTTTGACCAGAAGGCTCGCCTTCAGGAACAAATCAAGAACGTTCATGTCAGTCACTGCTTGAACTCCGCGACAATAGACTTGGGAAGCGCAATCGGCTTCATTAGGTGTGGGTTGATGCAGGCAATCAGGACTTCTGCCTCATTGAGCACTTTGCCTTCTGCATTCACGATACGCTGGGTAAATGTCATCGTCGCCCGGGTCATTGATGTCACTTCACTCTGAATTTCCAGAAGATCGTCAAGACGCGCCGCCGAAAGATAGTCCACCGTCATGCGCCGCACCACAAAAGCAATCTGCTGTTCTAACAGCGTCTGCTGATTGAAATGATGCTGACGCAACATTTCGGTACGTGCTCGTTCATAAAAAGCGATATAGCTGGCGTGATAAACCACACCACCGGCATCGGTATCTTCATAGTAGACCCGAACCGGCCAGCGAAACAGCGTTGTACTCACTCTACATCCCGGCCTCGTTTTAAACGTTGCTACTATACGCAAGACAATTGGGGTTGGGAATGGGCTGCCAGGGCCAGGAGAAAATAATTATCAGTTGGTTACAACCGGAAGGCTTTAGTGGAGGTTTCTTGACCAGACGCTGAAGTAAACTCACGCTTCAGCGTAAAATGCTGACGGGCTGTCAGAGATAAAACCGGCTTACGCCCCACAAGAGTATCACTAATGCGGGTAAAGGGGTAAACAGAGCACGCCAGCGTAATCGTCGCGGACGAAACCCAACACCGTAAATCACGCCGGTGCATACCGCCCAGATGAGCAACACGCCCTGCCACAGCAGAATGCCGCCAGCACCGCTGGCATAACGTGCGGGATTCCACAGCAGACATCCCGCCAGCCAGAGTGCCAGCACCAGTGAAAGGGCCCGGAACGGGCCCTTATCCATCAGACGACAGGTCGTCTGTAGCCATCCGCTCATCAGGATTGTCGATCCGATGCGGCGCTGTCTTCGATATGCTCTATGGCCAGCGCCGTGATGATACCAAAGGCGCAGGCCAGCAAGGTGCCAAGAATCCAGGCAAAATACCACATGTGTTGACTCCTTATCAGTACAGTGAGTTGCTGTTGCTCTCAACATGCTCTTTGGTGATACGGCCAAACATCTTCCAGTAACACCAGCTGGTGTAAAGCAGGATGATGGGCACAAAAATAATCGCGGCAAAGGTCATGGTTTTCAGCGTCAGCAGACTGGAGGTTGCATCCCACATGGTCAGACTGGTGCCCGGTACCGTGCTGGAAGGCATAATAAACGGAAACATGGCAATACCGGCCGTCATAATGACGCAGGCAAGCGTCAGTGAAGAGAACACAAACGCCCATGCGCTTTTGTGCATACGTGAGCACAGCACCGTCAGCAGAGGCAGCACAACGCCCAGCAGTGGGAATAACCACAGCACGGGATGCTGCTGGAAATTCACCATCCAGGCACCGGCTTCGCGCACCACGGTTTTACCCAGCGGATTCGAGGCCGCATAGTGATCAAGCGTACTGGTCACCACATAACCGTCAATGCCGTACTTCACCCACACGCCCGCCAGTGCGAAGCACACCATCATCACCAGCGTGGAAATCTGGGTCGTGGCGCGCGCGCGCAGGTACAGTTCGCCGTTCGTACGCATCTGCAGGTAGGTTGCGCCCTGCGCCAGTATCATGGCGACGCTCACCACCCCTGCCAGCAGGCCGAAGGGATTAAGTAACTGGAAGAAGTTACCGGTGTAATACAGGCGCATATACTCATCAGCATGAAACGGAACGCCCTGGAGCAGGTTGCCAAAGGCCACGCCAATCACCAAAGGAGGGACGAAGCTGCCGATGAAAATGCCCCAGTCCCAGGCACCGCGCCAGCGCTTGTCTTCAATCTTAGAGCGGTAATCAAAGCCCACCGGACGAAAGAACAGCGACGCCAGCACCAGAATCATTGCCACATAAAATCCTGAAAACGCCGCCGCATAAACCATCGGCCAGGCGGCAAACAGCGCACCACCCGCAGTAATTAACCAGACCTGGTTACCGTCCCAGTGCGGCGCAATGGTGTTAATCATTACCCGACGCTCGGTATCGGTGCGTCCCAGCAGGCGCGTCAGCATGCCCACGCCCATATCAAAGCCATCAGTGACGGCAAAGCCCACCAGCAAAATGCCGATCAGCAGCCACCAGACAAAGCGCAGAACTTCGTAATCAAACATGGCGGTTCTCCTTATCCACGTGCCGGCTGAACGGTTTTCGCCATCTGCTCATGGTGATAACGACCCGTTTTCAGGCTACTTGGACCCAACCGGGCAAATTTAAACATCAGGTACATCTCGGCGACCAGGAACAGGGTATACAGACCGCAGATCAGCCCCATGGAGAACAGGATATCCCCGACGGTGAGCGACGAGTTCGCCACGGCCGTAGGCAGCACTTCGCCTATCGCCCAGGGTTGACGGCCGTACTCCGCCACAAACCAGCCTGCTTCAACCGCAATCCACGGCAGCGGAATGCCATACAGCGCGGCCTTGAGTAACCAGCGATGTTTGCCGATACGATTACGAATGACGCTCCAGAACGACAGCGTGATAACGCCGAGTAACAGCACGCCGCAGAGCACCATGATGCGGAAGGCAAAATACAGCGGCGCCACGCGTGGTATGGAATCCTGTGTTGCCTGCTTGATTTGCGCCTCGCTGGCATCTGAGACGTTTGGCGTATAGCGCTTCAACAACAGACCATAACCCAGATCTTTTTTGCTGTGATTAAAGGCATCACGCACGGCCGGATCGGTATTCCCGCTGCGCAGTTCATTTAACAGTGCATAGGCTTTCATCCCGTTACGAATGCGAACTTCATGTTGGGTCATAAGCTCTTTCAGGCCCGTTACAGGCGTATCCGTAGAACGGGTGGCGATGAGTCCCAGCAGATAAGGAATTTGAATGGCGTAGTGGTTCTCTTGTGATGCCTGATCGGGCAAACCGAACAGCGTAAACGCAGCCGGTGCGGGCTGGGTTTCCCATTCGGCTTCAATGGCCGCCAGCTTGGTTTTCTGCACATCGCCCATTTCGTAACCGGACTCGTCGCCCAACACGATGACTGACAATACGGCTGCCATACCGAAACTTGCCGCGATAGCAAAAGAGCGTTTGGCAAACGCCGTGTCGCGGCCTTTCAGTAAATACCAGGCGCTGATACCCAAAATAAACATTGCACCGGTGGTATACCCTGCCGCGACGGTGTGAACAAATTTCACCTGGGCGACTGGATTTAAGACCAGCTCAGAGAAGCTCAGCATCTCCATGCGCATGGTTTCAAAGTTAAACTCAGAGGCAATTGGGTTTTGCATCCAGCCGTTTGCCACCAGAATCCACAGCGCCGACATATTGGATCCCAGCGCCACCAGCCAGGTCACGGCCAGGTGCTGAACTTTGCCCAGCCGATCCCAGCCGAAAAAGAACAGGCCAACAAAGGTGGACTCAAGAAAGAAAGCCATTAATCCTTCAATAGCTAACGGCGCGCCAAAAATATCGCCGACATAATGAGAATAGTAAGACCAGTTGGTGCCGAACTGAAACTCCATGGTCAGTCCGGTCGCCACGCCCAGCGCAAAGTTAATACCAAATAACTTGCCCCAGAATTTTGTCATATCCTTATAAACTTGTTTGCCACTCAGCACATAGACCGTTTCCATTATCGCCAGCAAAAACGCCATACCGAGCGTTAAAGGTACGAAAAGGAAATGGTACATGGCTGTTAAGGCAAACTGTAAACGCGACAGCTCGACAATATCTAGCATAATGACTCCTTGCTCCTCACCTTAACTCTGTATCCGTACAGACTGAATAAGAGTCAGGAACGACTGATTATTGATTCCAGTTTTGTCATCGACAGGACAGTACTGTGTGCGGCCTGGGATGAGGGCGTAACCGTTAACGGTAACCTGTGAAACACCAATGCAGCCGCGTGGTTCAGACGTTTAACGGGGCATAATTTAAAAATTGATGCTTTCCCGTATTTGAACAAACGTTTGATTATTTTTTTAAAAGGCTGGATTGATGCAGCGCAATTTAAGCGCTTAACCGCGCCCTTTGCTAGCAGTAAAGTTTGTTATATATGGCGGGAAATTGATTTGGAATAAGGAAATAATGTGGGAAATATGTTTAAACGGAAGCTTTGTTAAAAATGTGTCACCGGGCAATTTAATTTTATATAAATATTTAACTTTATAGCGTGTTTAATAACGCCCATTCTTTTTGCGCCCCAAAAGCCAGGTCAGATAAAGCATAGCAAACACCACGGAAATACTTAAGATTATTTTATGTTATTTAAAGCACGACGCCAATCAGTTATGCGGCAAAAAGGCGTGCTCAGGTTTAAGCGATAAAAAAAGCCACCCGAAGGTGGCTTAATGCATTCCGCTCAGACCGCTTATTTGGCTGGCAGAACCGCTTTCACGGCATCGCCGATGTCAGCCAGGCTGCGTACGGTTTTCACACCTGCGGCTTCCAGCGCAGCAAACTTCTCGTCTGCCGTTCCTTTACCACCGGCAATGATGGCGCCAGCGTGGCCCATACGTTTGCCCTTCGGTGCCGTTACGCCCGCAATGTAGCCGACAACCGGCTTGGTCACGTGCTCTTTGATGAACGCAGCAGCTTCTTCTTCCGCACTACCACCGATTTCACCGATCATGACGATCGCTTCAGTCTGTGGATCGTCCTGGAACATTTTCAGGATGTCGATGAAGTTAGAGCCCGGGATCGGGTCGCCGCCGATGCCGACACAGGTAGACTGACCGTAACCGATATCGGTGGTTTGCTTAACGGCTTCATAGGTCAGGGTACCGGAACGCGAAACGATACCGACACGGCCAGGCTGGTGAATGTGGCCCGGCATGATGCCGATCTTACATTCGCCAGGAGTGATCACACCCGGGCAGTTTGGCCCGATCATGCGCACGCCTGCTTCATCCAGCTTCATCTTCACGGTCAGCATATCCAGCGTTGGAATGCCTTCGGTGATGGTGATGATCAGCTTGATACCGGCATCGATAGCTTCCAGGATACCGTCTTTGCAGAACGGAGCTGGCACATAGATGACGGTTGCGGTCGCGCCTGTGGCTTCAACGGCTTCACGCACGGTGTTGAACACCGGCAGGCCCAGATGGGTCGTGCCGCCTTTGCCCGGTGTTACGCCGCCAACCAGCTGCGTGCCGTATGCCAGCGCCTGCTCAGAGTGGAAAGTTCCCTGTCCGCCGGTGAATCCCTGGCAAATGACTTTGGTGTTTTTGTCGATCAAAATGGACATTATTTACCCTCCGCAGCAGCAACAACACGCTGTGCCGCGTCTGTCAGACTGGTTGCTGCAATGATGTTCAGACCACTGTCCGCCAGTTTCTTAGCGCCCAGTTCAGCGTTGTTACCTTCCAGACGTACCACGACCGGTACGTTAACACCGACTTCTGCTACTGCACCGATGATGCCGTCTGCGATCAGGTCGCAACGCACGATGCCGCCGAAGATGTTAACGAATACCGCTTTCACCGCGTCGTCAGACAGGATGATTTTAAAGGCTTCGGTTACGCGCTCTTTGGTCGCGCCGCCGCCGACATCCAGGAAGTTCGCTGGCTGGCCACCGTGGTGCTTAACGATGTCCATCGTACCCATCGCGAGGCCTGCGCCGTTAACCATACAACCGATGTTGCCTTCCAGCGCAACATAGTTCAGTTCCCACTGTGTCGCGTGCGCTTCACGAGGATCTTCCTGGCTTGGATCGCGCATTTCACGCAGCTCTGGCTGACGGAACAGGGCATTGCCATCGGCACCCAGTTTGCCATCCAGACAGATCAGGTCGCCCTGCTTGGTGATCACCAGCGGGTTGATCTCAACCATCGCCAGATCGCGCTCCAGGAACATGGTGGCCAGACCCATGAAAATTTTGGTGAACTGGCTGACTTGCTTACCGGTCAGGCCCAGTTTAAAGGCTAACTCACGGCCCTGATAAGGCTGTGGACCGGCCAGTGGATCAAGCGCCATTTTGTGGATCAGGTGTGGCGTTTCTTCTGCCACTTTCTCGATTTCCACGCCGCCTTCGGTCGATGCCATAAAGATGACGCGACGGGTTGCACGGTCAACCACGGCACCCAGGTACAGCTCCTGATCGATATCGGTTGCCGCTTCAACCAGAATCTGGTTTACCGGCTGACCATTGGCGTCAGTTTGGTAGGTAACCAGACGTTTGCCCAGCCAGTTTTCAGCGAAAGCACGGATGTCTTCTTTGCTGTTAACCACTTTCACACCGCCCGCTTTACCGCGGCCACCGGCATGAACCTGACATTTAACTACCCACGGGCCTGCACCGATTTTCGATGCCGCTTCTTCTGCTTCACGTGGTGTAGTACAGGCGTAGCCGGTCGGTGCTGGCATGCCATACCGTGCAAACAGCTGTTTAGCCTGGTATTCGTGTAAGTTCATGATGTTCTATCCATTCAGATCTGAAAAGAGTATTGAGATTGGGCACGCAACGCGTGCCCAGTGATGAATCAGACATCCAGCAACAGACGCGCCGGATCTTCCAGCATCTCTTTCACCGCGACCAGATAGCCGACAGATTCACGACCATCGATTAAACGGTGATCGTAGGAGAGAGCCAGGTACATCATTGGCAGGATCACAACCTGACCATTGACCGCCATAGGACGATCTTTAATGGCGTGCATGCCCAGAATCGCGCTCTGTGGCGGGTTGATGATTGGCGTAGACATCAGCGAACCGAACACACCACCGTTGGTGATGGTAAAGTTACCGCCCGTCAGATCGTCAACCGTCAGCTTGCCGTCACGGCCTTTCACTGCCAGTTCTTTAATTTTCTTCTCGATGTCAGCCATGCTCAGCGCATCAACGTCACGCAGGACAGGCGTCACCAGTCCGCGTGGCGTAGAGACGGCAATACTCACATCGAAATAGTTGTGGTACACCACGTCTTCGCCATCGATAGAGGCGTTGACTTCTGGATAACGCTTCAGCGCTTCGACCACGGCCTTGATGTAGAAAGACATAAAGCCCAGACGCACACCGTGACGTTTCTCGAACGCATCACCGTACTGCTTACGCAGGTCCATAATCGGCTTCATGTTGATTTCGTTGAAGGTCGTCAACATGGCGGTGCTGTTCTTGGCTTCCAGCAGACGCTCCGCGACGCGCTTACGTAAACGCGTCATCGGAACACGTTTTTCGCTGCGGTTGGCAACAGGCTGCTGAGCCGTTGCTGCACCCGCCGCTGGCGCGGCGGCTTTCTCAGCCTGCGGTTTGTTCGCCAGATGTTTTTCAACGTCTTCACGCGTTAAACGTCCGCCCACGCCGGTGCCTTTGATCTGCGCAGCGTCAAGATTATGCTCCGCAATCAGGCGACGGATCGCCGGGCTGAGCGCATCGCTGCTCTCTTCTTCAAGCGACGCTGTCTGACGCTGGGCTGGCGTGGTGTCATTGCTTTCCGCTTTGGCACTGCTTTCTTTACCCGCACTGTTGCCTTCTTTCAGGCGACCCAGGATCTGGCGGGACGTAACGGTTGCCCCTTCGTCTTCCAGCACGGCTTCCAGCACGCCATCGGCAGATGCCGGCACTTCCAGCACGACTTTGTCAGTTTCAATTTCGACGATGACTTCATCGCGGCTGACTGCATCGCCTGGTTTCTTGTGCCAGGTTGCTACTGTGGCATCTGCAACCGATTCAGGCAGGTCGGGAACGAGAATATCTACGCTACTCATTATCTTTCCTTTTAATTAATTGACGTTCAGTGCGTCATTAACCAGGTCTTGCTGCTGTTGTTGGTGTACGGACATATAACCCACGGCCGGAGAAGCCGATGCCGGGCGACCTGCATAACGCAGGGTGGCGCCAAACGGCACGACATCACGGAAATGATGCTGGCTACAGTACCAGGCGCCCTGGTTCAGTGGCTCTTCCTGGCACCAGACAAAGTCCTGTACGTGAGAATAGGCTTTCAATGCTTCCTGTACCGCCTGATGCGGGAACGGGTAAAGCTGTTCGATGCGCACGATGGCAACATCGGTTTTCTCGTCTTTACGACGCTGTTCCAGCAGATCGTAGTAAACCTTACCGGAGCACAGCACGACGCGTTTCACGCCCTGCGGATCCAGATCGTCGATCTCACCAATGGCCGGCTGGAAACTGCCGTTTGCCAGTTCATCCAGCGACGAGATCGCCAGCGGATGGCGCAACAGCGACTTCGGCGACATCACCACCAGCGGACGGCGCATCCCGCGCAGCGCCTGACGGCGCAGCATGTGATACACCTGAGCCGGCGTCGACGGGACGCAAACCTGCATGTTCTGCTCGGCGCAAAGTTGCAGATAGCGTTCCAGACGGGCAGAGGAGTGTTCCGGGCCCTGACCTTCGTAGCCATGCGGAAGCAACATCACCAGGCCACACATACGGCCCCACTTCTGTTCGCCAGAGCTGATGAACTGGTCAATCACCACCTGAGCACCGTTGGCAAAGTCACCAAACTGCGCTTCCCAGATGGTCAGCACGCGCGGCTCAGCCGTGGCGTAACCGTATTCAAACGCCAGCACCGCTTCTTCAGACAGCACCGAATCCCAGACTTTGAACTCGCCCTGGCTGTTATGAATATGGTGCAGCGGCGTATAGGTTGAACCGTTAGCCTGGTTGTGCACGACCGCGTGGCGATGGAAGAAGGTTCCACGACCGGAGTCTTCACCCGAGAGGCGAACCGGAATACCTTCATCCACCAGCGTGGCGTACGCCAGATTCTCGGCACCGCCCCAGTCGAACGCTTTCTCGCCTTCGGCCATCAGCTTGCGATCGTTATAGATCTTAGCCACGCGCGACTGCACTTCAATCTGCTCAGGGACCTGGCTGATACGCAATGCCAGTTCCTTCAGGCGTTTCATGTCAACCTGTGCCGGATAAGGCTCATCCCATTCGTGGTTCAGATAAGGCGACCACGTGAAGGAGTGCAGGCTCATCGGACGCCATTCCGGCACCACGCATTCGCCCGCATCGAGCGCATCGCGGTACAGGTTCACCATCTCGGTGGCATCTTCCTGCGACGCGACACCTTCGCCTTCCAGACGATCGGCGTAAATTTTACGCGGCGTCGGATGCTTTTTGATTTTCTGGTACATCAACGGCTGGGTAGCACTTGGCTCATCCGCCTCGTTGTGACCATGACGGCGATAGCACACCAGATCGATAAACACATCGCGTTTGAAGGTGTTGCGATAGTCCAGCGCCAGGCGGGTAACAAAGGCCACCGCTTCCGGATCGTCAGCATTGACGTGGAAAATCGGTGCCAGCACCATCTTGCCGATGTCAGTACAGTACGGGGTTGAACGCGCATCTTTCGGGTTGGAGGTGGTAAAACCAACCTGGTTGTTAATGACGATACGTACCGTGCCGCCCACTTCGTAGCCGCGCGCCTGAGACATGTTCAGGGTTTCCTGAACCACGCCCTGACCAATCACCGCCGCATCACCGTGAATGGTGATAGGCAACACTTTATTGCTGACCGGTTCGGCCAGACGATCGAGACGTGCACGTACCGATCCCATGACCACCGGGCTGACAATTTCCAGGTGAGACGGGTTAAACGCCAGCGCCAGATGCACCAGACCACCTTCGGTTTCGATATCCGAAGAGAAGCCCATGTGATACTTCACATCACCGGTGCCCAGATGCTCTTTGTGTTTACCGGAGAATTCGTCGAACAGATCCTGTGGCTTTTTACCCAGTACGTTAATCAGTACGTTAAGACGACCACGGTGCGCCATCCCCAGTACCACTTCACGTGTGCCGCTTTTGCCCGCATGACGAATCATCTCGCGCAGCATCGGCACCAGCGCATCACCGCCTTCCAGCGAGAAGCGTTTTGCACCCGGGAATTTCGCGCCCAGATATTTTTCCAGCCCTTCTGCCGCGGTCAGCTCTTTCAGGAAACCTTTTTTCTCTTCGCCACTGAATGACGTCTGGCTCGCACCGGATTCGATACGCTGCTGGATCCAGCGTTTCTCTTCAGTGTTATTGATGTGCATATACTCTGCACCAATCGAGCCACAGTAGGTCTGCTTCAGCGCGTCGAACAGATCGGCCAGCTTCATGGTTTCTTTGCCAATGGCAAAAGAACCTACGTTAAAGCTTTCCTGAAAATCGGCGTCGGTCAGATCGTGAAAGGCAGGATCGAGATCGGCAACGCGGTCCTGTTTCCACAGGCCAAGCGGATCGAGATTTGCTTCCTGATGTCCGCGGAAACGAAACGCGTTGATCAGCTGCAGCACTTTCACTTGTTTGGAGTTGGTTGCCGGATCGGTAACTGAGGAGGTGTAACGAGATGCGTCTTTCGCCAGGCGACGGAAATATTCGCGAGTTGCGGAGTGGAACTGCTCAGGTTTCACTCCCGTGCCTGGTAACTGTTGGAACATCGAGCGCCACACTGCATCCACAGAGTCAGGATCGGTCAGGAAATCCTCATAGAGTTGCTCTATGTAAGACTGATTCGCGCCGGCCAGCCAGGAGGAGTCCAGCCAGGGCTTCATCGCGCTGTTCTGCATTGTGATCCCTTAAGCAATGTTATGCTTTTTTGAGGTTTCATTTGTTGCCGCTTTCGCGGTTTGCCGTAGTGAGTTCAGCGATACGAGCACTGTGCGCAGCGCGCGCCCGGCCCGTAAGGGAACCTTTGTAAACGTGGTCGGGACCGCGTTTACAGAGGCTTCCGTAAAATACCGGGAACCTGAGGTTCCCGGTGGTACAACTACGCGCTGCGTTGCAGCAGCATCGACTTAATGTGGCCGATAGCACGCGTCGGGTTTAGCCCTTTAGGACAAACACTTACACAGTTCATGATGCTGTGACAGCGGAAAACGCTGAATGCATCGCTCAGATTATCCAGACGCGCATCCGTTTCCGTATCACGGCTGTCAATCAGGAAGCGGTAAGCGGCCAGCAGGCCTGCAGGACCAATAAACTTGTCCGGGTTCCACCAGAACGACGGGCAAGAGGTTGAGCAACAGGCGCAGAGAATACACTCATACAATCCGTCCAGATGCTCACGCTCGCCCGGCGACTGCAGATGCTCACGCGCTGGCGGGTTTTCACCGTTATTCAATAAGAAAGGCTTAATTTTCTCATACTGGGCATAAAACTGGCCCATGTCCACCACCAGGTCGCGCACGACCGGCAGGCCCGGTAGAGGACGGATAACGATTTTCTGCTTGCCGTTGCCTAACGCCGAGACCGGCGTGATACAGGCCAGGCCGTTTTTCCCGTTCATGTTCAGGCCGTCTGAACCGCACACGCCTTCACGGCATGAGCGACGAAACGCCAGGGTAGGATCCTTCTCTTTCAGACGGATCAGCGCATCCAGCAGCATCATGTCACGGCCGTCTTCCGCTTCCAGGGTATAGTCCTGCATGCGCGGTTTGTCATCGACGTCCGGGTTGTAACGATAGATCGAAAATTCAAGTCTCATGATGATCTCCGCAATTAGTAGGTACGCGCTTTCGGCGGGAAGGCCGCACGCAGTTTCGGTTGCATGTTCACCTCACGGCGCGTCATGCTTTCCGTTTGCGGAACATAGAGGCTATGGCACAGCCAGTTGGCATCATCACGTTCCGGATAGTCGAAGCGGCTGTGTGCGCCACGGCTCTCAGTGCGGTAGTTGGCCGCCACTGCGGTGGCATAAGCGGTTTCCATCAGGTTATCCAGCTCAAGGCACTCAATACGCTGTGTATTGAAGTCAGGTGAGCGGTCATCCAGGCGCGCGGACTTCAGACGCTCACGGATCTCTTTCAGTTCAGCAAGCCCTTCACGCATCGCATCGCCTTCACGGAATACCGAGAAGTTGTTCTGCATGCAGCGTTGCAACGCCTTGCGGATTTCAACCGGATCTTCACCCGTGGTGTTATTTTCCCAGCGGTTGAAACGCGCCATCGCGGCATCAATGTTTTCCTGGCTGGCTTCTCGCAGTTCACCCTGCTCTTCCAGACATTCAAGCAGATGCACGCCAGCCGCACGACCGAAGACCACCAGGTCCAGCAGCGAGTTGCCACCCAGACGGTTCGCCCCGTGTACCGATACGCAGGCGATTTCACCCACCGCGAACAGGCCAGGAATCACTTCGTCTTCGCCCTGCTCATTCACACGCAGCGCCTGACCGGTGACTTTGGTTGGCACGCCGCCCATCATGTAGTGACAGGTTGGGATAACCGGAATCGGCTCTTTAATCGGGTCAACGTGAGCAAAGGTACGGGACAGCTCAAGGATGCCCGGCAGGCGCGATTCCAGCACTTCCGCACCCAGGTGATCGAGTTTCAGCTTGATGTGCGGGCCCCATGGACCGTCGCAACCACGCCCTTCACGGATCTCCACCATCATCGAACGGGCCACAACGTCACGACCGGCAAGGTCTTTGGCGTTAGGCGCATAGCGCTCCATGAAACGCTCACCGTGTTTGTTTAGCAGATAACCGCCTTCACCACGACAGCCTTCGGTGACCAGTACGCCAGCACCGGCGATACCGGTTGGGTGGAACTGCCACATTTCCATATCCTGCACGGGCACGCCCGCGCGCAGCGCCATGCCAACACCGTCGCCGGTATTGATGTGGGCGTTCGTCGTGGACTGATAAATACGTCCTGCACCGCCCGTCGCCAGAATGGTGGCCTTGGCTTTGAAGTAAACCGTTTCGCCGGTTTCCATGCAGATTGCCGTACAGCCTACGATGGCACCGTCGTCATTTTTGACCAGATCCAGTGCATACCATTCCGAGAAGATAGTGGTTTTATTTTTCAGGTTCTGCTGATACAGCGTATGCAGCAGTGCGTGGCCGGTACGGTCGGCCGCTGCGGCAGTACGCGCCGCCTGCTCACCGCCGAAGTTTTTCGACTGACCACCAAACGGACGCTGATAAACGCGGCCGTCATCAAGACGGGAGAAGGGCAAGCCCATGTGCTCCAGTTCCAGAATCGCTTCCGGACCGACGTGACACATGTATTCAATCGCGTCCTGGTCACCGATGTAGTCGGAACCTTTGACGGTGTCATACATATGCCATTCCCAGTTATCGTCATGGGTGTTACCCAGCGCAACGGTAATTCCGCCCTGCGCGGAGACCGTATGGGAACGGGTCGGGAAGACTTTGGACAACAGGGCACAGGTCTGGCCCGACTGGGAGATTTGCAACGCCGCGCGCATACCCGCGCCGCCTGCGCCGATCACCACGGCATCAAATTCTCTTACTGGTAAACTCATTTACACACCCCACACCACAACAAATCCATAAATTGCATATGACAACAGCGCCACTACGATGACCAACTGCAACAGCAGACGCGTTGCCAGCGGTTTAACGTAGTCCGTTAAGACCTGCCACATACCGATCCAGCCGTGGATCAGAATGGAAAACAGCGTCAGGAGCGTGAACACTTTTGTAAATGCAGAAGCGAAGAAGCCACGCCAGATGTCATACGTCAGCGTGTCTGTCATCACCACGAAACCGAGGAGATAGATGATGTAAAGCGTGATGAGGATTGCCGTCGCGCGCAGCAGCAGCCAGTCCTGAATGCCATTGCGACCCAACGCGGATGCATTGCTTACCATACGAGGACTCCTGCTAAAATTGAAAGCACGACAGTAATACCAAACGTCACCTGCGCAGAACGCTTACCTGCTTCGAGCGTTTCGGCCAGATAACCAAAATCCATTAACATATGACGTATCCCGCCCACTGCATGATAGGCCAGCGCAGTCAAAATGCCCCACATGATGAACTTCGCAAAGAAACCATTCATGACAGATGCAGCGTGCTGGAAACCTTCAGGAGAAGAGAGGGAAAGACCGAGAAGCCATAACAGGATGCCGAGAGCAACCAGGGTGATGACGCCGGAGACGCGGTGAAGAATGGACGATATTGCAGTAACGGGAAACCGGATCGTCGAGAGATCCAAGTTGACAGGTCTTTGTTTTTTCACGGTTTTGCCCACACAGCTCTTTTTTATTTTGCTTCCTCCGGACATAAGACCTGAACCCTAAACGTGTTCAGACTTTATCCGTCACCAAAATAGCAACATCCAGTGTTAAATGACGTGTTACAAACGCTGGGTGGCTCCTGGTGTCAGGGTATTCCGGAGACCTGGCCGGAAGTATAGGACGATCACATTCTGATTACAATTCCCCTACAAACTCTTTGGAGAATTTTGGGTGGAACAGTGATCATTCTCACGTTTTTCACAATTCATACAAATTTAATTATCTGATTTGACAATAGTTCAACAATTCAGTTACAAACTATCCCGATAAAATCCTATGATGCACAAAAGTTATGGGGATACACTTTCTCCTAAGCTCAAGTTATGTAACATTGCCACTAACAGCTTTTAAAACCATCAGGTTATTGGTTACAAAGAAGTTATGTCCTGACCGGATCTTTAACAACCGCGATATGCACATGTCACGGCTTTACATTTCCTGTGGAACGCGCCTCTCACTCTGTACCCTTCACTGCTTATAATGCAGAGTGACATCGTGAAGTACTGCCTAAATGCAACATGCGCGCGTTTCAGGTGTCGAAAGATCCTTACCTGCCCAAGGCGCTATGGAGACGAAAATGACAGATAAAAAAGTGACGCTAACCCTACCCGACGAAAAGCCTATTGAACTGAAAGTGCTGCAAGGCACGCTGGGCCAGGATGTCGTCGATGTCCGCGAACTGGGTTCTAACGGCCTGTTTACCTTCGATCCTGGTTTCACGTCTACCGCGTCCTGCGAGTCAAAAATCACCTTTATCGATGGCGATGAAGGTATCCTGCTTCACCGTGGTTTTCCCATCGATCAGTTGGCCACCCACTCTAACTACCTGGAAGTGTGCTATATCCTGCTGAATGGTGAAGCCCCGACGCAGAAACAGTTTGAAGAGTTCAAAGTCACCGTTACCCGCCACACCATGATTCATGAGCAGATCACGCGTCTGTTCCACGGCTTCCGTCGCGACTCACATCCAATGGCTGTGATGTGCGGCGTGACTGGCGCCCTGGCCGCGTTTTATCACGACTCGCTGGATGTGAACATTGAGCGCCATCGTGAAATCGCCGCTTTCCGCCTGCTGTCTAAAATGCCTACCATGGCAGCGATGTGTTACAAGTATTCAATCGGCCAGCCGTTCGTTTATCCACGTAACGACCTTTCCTACGCCGGTAACTTCCTGCACATGATGTTTGCAACGCCTTGTGAAGAATACAAGGTCAACCCTGTGCTTGAACGCGCCATGGATCGCATTCTGATTCTGCATGCCGATCACGAGCAGAACGCCTCAACCTCAACCGTCCGTACGGCAGGTTCATCAGGCGCTAACCCGTTTGCCTGTATCGCGGCCGGTATCGCCTCCCTGTGGGGACCGGCGCACGGTGGCGCAAACGAAGCCTGTCTGCGCATGCTGGAAGAGATCAGCACCGTTGAACACATTCCTGAGTTCGTGCGCCGTGCTAAAGACAAAAACGACTCCTTCCGCCTGATGGGCTTTGGTCATCGCGTTTACAAAAACTATGACCCACGCGCGACCGTCATGCGTGAAACCTGTCATGAAGTGCTGAACGAGCTGGGCATGAAAGATGACCTGCTGGAAGTGGCGCTGGAGCTGGAACACATTGCGCTGAACGACCCGTACTTCATCGAGCGTAAACTCTATCCAAACGTGGACTTCTACTCCGGTATTATCCTGAAAGCCATGGGCATTCCGTCTTCCATGTTTACCGTGATTTTTGCCATGGCACGTACCGTTGGCTGGATCGCCCACTGGAAAGAGATGCACGACGAAGGCATGAAAATTGCCCGTCCGCGTCAGCTGTATACCGGTTATACCGAGCGCGACTTTACGTCACAGCTGGATAAATAAGCCTGTCGCCTGGGCGAATATCGCACCGGGCCATCGACGACAAAACGGCTATGCTGACAAGGCATAGCCGTTTTTTTGCCCGAAGGATGCAGGTTCCGTTGAGGCCGGACAGGTTTAACCTTATCGCTAAAGATGCTGTCGGATCACGGCAAAATGTTACTTTTTCGCGGCTGTTTCGCCAGCCTGAGCCGCTCTGAATTTGCGCCACTCATCCCGCGTCACCTCCCAGAGTTCAGAGTCATGTTCGCCTGAAACATAGCGTTGCTTTCCCGTTCTGATACAACGCATACCGCTTTTAACCGAGATAGCGACCGACCGCACGTTTGCTGCGGCTTTGGGCGTTCTTAATACCGGTTTATTCAGCACATTGAACCAGTAATCGGTAACGGCATTGCTGGCCTCCGACATGTAACCCTGCCCCTGCCAGTGGGGTACTAACCAGAAGCCGCGATGGTTGTCCGGCGTGTCCATCAGGCTGATGACCCCGATCAGCATCGTCTCCGCTTCCCTGCGCCGTATCGTCCAGTACCAGCCTTTTCCCGCCTCAACAGCGGGTAATGCCACGTTCGCAACAAAGTCTCTGGCGGCGCCGTCCGGATAGGGCCAGGGCACCGAATCGATCAGGTAACGGACAATTTCCCATTGGGGAAACGCCACCTGAATCGCATCCGCGTCCTGCAGGGTGAGCGGTTTTAAAACCAGCCGTTCGGTCAGGATTTCAGGCGTCATGATGATCTCCCTGCAGCAGAAAACGGAATGATTAACGGAGCCTTCCCGTCAGGCCCGCCTGTCTTTTTATACCTGACAGCCCGGACACCAGTAAAATGGCCGTGAGGATAAAACGCCCTTCTCAATCACCGTGCCGCAGCGCCGACACGTCTTGCCCTGACGATGAAAGACTTCAAAACGAAAGGCAGCTTCGCTGTGATACTTTTTCATCGTGCCACGCATGCGGTAGGCATGACGCGGTACGGACAGCAGCGCGTCGCTGAAGGCGTCAAGCTGTGACTCGCTCAGTGACTGCGCGTTATGGTGTGGAAGCAGCTGTGCCAGCCAGAGGATCTCCACGCGCAGATAGTTGCCTAATCCGGCCAGAAACGCCTGGTCCAGTAATAAACCGCTGAACTGGCGACGGCGGAAGCGCGCTGAGAGCAGGCGCTGCTTTACCTCCTCCGGCGTCAGCGCGTGGCTTAACACATCAGGCCCAATGCGATTCAGGAACGGATGACTGGCCAGGGTTTCCGCATTCAGCAATTCAATATCCGAAGCGCTGTAAAGCAGGATGGCCTGGTCTGCCGTTGCCAGGCGCACACGTAGCTGCCGTTTAGTCTCGGGCTGCACGTCTGGCGACACGATGCGCCAGACGCCGTAAAGTTGATTATGCGAATAGAGCGTCAGACCATTGCTGAAATGTGTCAGCAACGCTTTGCCGCGCGTTTCAATCGACTCTACCTTTTCCCCCACTAATGTGGGCTCGTAAGTTTTTAATGAAGGGAAAGCAAACCAGACGTCGGCCAAAGGCTGCCCGACAATGGCCATTTCAAGCTGATCCGCCACACGGCGAATCTCCGGTCCTTCTGGCATCTCTCGTCCTCTTAATGGGTTGCGCCACCCGCTTCCTTGAGATCGTTGGCGGTTTCCAGCGTGGTCTGCACCGCAATTTTCAGCGCCTCGATCACGGTTGCGGCGGGCATGCTGGGTGCGCCAGGATGGTGGACCGCCTGCTCTGGCAGGTAAGGGATATGAATAAATCCGCCACGCGCCGCGCTGTCATGTTGATGCAGCCAGTGCAGCAGACCATACATCACCCGGTTACAGGTAAAGGTGCCGGCGGTTTGCGACACCGAAGCCGGAATACCGGCTTTGCGCACGGCGGCCACAATGGCTTTGATCGGCAGGCGTGAAAAGTAAGCGGCCGGGCCATCCTGCGCAATCGGCTCATCCACGGGTTGATGGCCCGCGTTATCGGGAATGCGGGCGTCATCGACGTTAATGCCGATGCGCTCGACGGTGATATCGCTGCGCCCGCCCGCCTGCCCCACAGCAATAATGGCATCCGGCTTAATCTCTTCCAGCGCCTGATACAACACGTCCAGCACCTCGCTAAAGACCACCGGCAGTTGGCGCGTCACGATACGTGCCCCGCCAATCTGCTGGCCTTCAAGCGCGCTGACCGCCTGCCACGAGGGATTAATGGATTCGCCACCAAAGGGCTCAAACGCCGTCATCAATACCGTTTTCATGCTGCCTCACAGAAACATCAGGAAATAGAGTAAAAACACGTTAACAATTAACAGTAGCACACCGGTTGGGACCTGAGCTTTGATGACCGCGTTACGATCCGGCAACTCCAGCAGCGCGGCGGGCACGATATTAAAGTTCGCGGCCATTGGTGTCATTAAGGTTCCGCAGTAGCCGGAAAACATGCCGATTGCCGCCATGACAGCCGGATTACCACCATGTTGTAGCACCAGAATGGGAATGCCCACACCGGCGGTAATAATCGGGAAAGCGGCAAAGGCGTTGCCCATAACCATAGTCAACAACGCCATGCCAACAGCGTAAACGGTCACGGCAATAAAGCGGTTATCGACCGCCAGATAATGTTCGGTCAGATGCGAGATGGCGCCGCCCACGCCCGCAGCGGTGAACAACAGCCCCAGCGTGGCCAGAATTTGCGGTAGCAGGAAAGCCCAGCCCACACAATCCAGCAGACGCCGGGTTTCCTGCATCGACTGAACCGGCTTCTCATGCGTCAGTTTCATGGCGATTAGCCAGCCCAGCAGGCAGCCCACCGTCATGGAAAACAGCGTGACCAGGGTGGAATGATTGCCGGGTCCAAATACCCCGCTCTGCAAACCGGGAATATTATTAAAGGCCAGAACGCCAATCACCGTTACGACAGGAATCGCTAACGCAGGCAGAAAGAGTTTATTTTTAAGGCGTTGTGCGCTGGCCTCTTTTTCCTCTTCGCTACGTTGATGGTAGCGACCAAGCTTTACGCCACCACAGCCGGCAATTAAGCCCATCAGCACAACTGCCACGCCCACGGTAATATGCAGGGTGCGCGTGCCGCTCTGTGTAGATCCCATCAGCTGTGACATCAGCTGCGTTGTCCAGTCCCCCACCAAAAAAATCAGACCGTATAAGCCCCAAAACAGGCCGGTGGTAAAGCGACGTGGGTTCCCGCTGTCACGCCAGGATAAAAAAGCCACGACCAGCAGAATCACGCCAGCCAGCCACATCAAATATTGTTGCTGGAACATTAGCGATCTCCTCTGGCGTTGATGGCCTGGCTGTTGATGGCACTCAGTTCACGCGCAAGCTGACGGTCCAGCCTTATCAGGCGCGCGGAGTGAATCAGAAAAGCCGCAACGGCCGTTGGAATGCCCCACAGCGCGATATGCAGCGGCTCGGTCTGAATACCGGCGGACTCCTGCATAAAGTTGTGCATAAAGATGATGGCGCCAAAGGCGACAAAGATATCTTCGCCAAAGAACAGGCCGACGTTATCCGTCGCAGCGGACATGGCTCGCAGGCGATGGCGAATCTCAGGCGACAGTTCACCGTAACGGCTTTCGCTGGCCCCTTCGGCCATCGGTGCCAGCAGCGGTCGCACCATTTGCGGGTGACCACCCAGGCTGGTCAGCCCCAGCGCCGCAGTGATCTCGCGTACAAACAGGTAGATGATGAGCAGTCGCCCTGCCGTCGCCGTTTTAATCTGTGCGATCCACGTCTGGGCACGCTGTTTCAGACCATGGCGCTCCAGCAGGCCAATGACCGCCAGCGGCAACAGCAAAATAAGCGGCAGATTGCGGGTATTCAGGAAGCCCTCGCCCAGTTTTTGCAGAATATCGCCCAGCGGCATCATGGCGGCAATCCCGGTGACGAAGCCCGCAACGATCACCACCAGTACCGGATTAAAGCGTAAAACGAAGCCTGCGACGATGGCAGCAATGCCCAGTAGTGGCCAGAGATTCACTACGCTGTCCATATTTTCCCCTTGTGATAGACCAAAAAAAGCCTGAGCTTATCAGCCCGGCGGTGCTGTTTTATTGACTGGTTACAGCAATATTGTTATTTGCGAAGCTGGCCCGTAATCGTTGAGCGAACTGCAGCGCGTGTGCCCCGTCACCATGCACGCAGACGGTCTGCGCCTTAACCGCTACCCACTCACCACTTACGCTTTTTACCCGCCCCTGCTGCACCATCATCAACGTCTGATCGATTGCCTGAGCTTCCTCTTCAATTAATGCGCCGGGTTGACCGCGGGGCACCAGAGCACCGCTGCTGAGATAACCGCGATCGGCAAAAACTTCCTCGCGGGTTTTCAGGCCATGGTGCGCCGCCGCACGAATCGATTCGCTGTTCGCCAGCCCCACGACGATCAGTCCGGCATCGACGGCCTTAACGGCACGCGCAATGGTGTCCGCCAGGCCCGCGTCGGCGGCAGCCTGGTTATACAACATCCCATGCGGCTTTACATGGACCAACGATTGCCCTTCGCTCTCCGCCAGGCTTTTCAATGCGCCGACCTGATAGATGATTTGTGCGTAAAGGGTTTCTGGCGGCAGTTGCATGGCGCTGCGGCCAAAGTTTTCACGGTCAGGGAAGCTGGGATGCGCACCAATCGCCACACCAAACGCTTTGGCCCAGCGAACGGACTGCAGCATCATTTCTGCATCGCCCGCGTGAAACCCGCAGGCGATATTGGCGGAGCTTACCAGTTGCAATAGCGCACGATCGCTACTGCCGCCCTCGCCCAAATCGGCGTTTAAATCAATTTTCATTAGCCAGTCCCCATGCCATTTGATCCAGGGCGAGCTGTTGCTGCCGCTTTGCCGCCTGCGCTTCCTGAGTCGTGCAGAGAATAAAATGGATCGGTTCCCCCAGACGGATCTGCGCCAGATGGTAGAGATCGCTCTCTATCACACAGGCGATGCGCGGATAGCCCCCGGTGGTTTGTGCATCCGCCAGCAATACAATGGGTTGTCCGTTTCCCGGCACCTGAATAACGCCGGGTACCAGTCCGTGAGATAACAGCTCGCGTGAGGCCTCACGCTGCAAGGTTGGCCCCTGCAAACGGTAGCCCATGCGGTTGCTTTGCGGATTGAGTGTCCATGCCGCTCGCCACAGCTTTTGCTGTGCCTCTTCACTAAACTCATGATATTCCGGCCCCGGCAGCGCCCGAATGCGATTGCCCCACAGCAACTGCTTTACCCCTTTCTTATGCGTAAAGGGCTGCCCCGGTTTGCCCAGAGGAATACGATCGCCATCCTGCAACGTGCGCCCCTGGAAGCCGCCAAACCCGGCTTTGATATCTGTGCTGCATGAGCCCAGTACCTCTGGGACATCGAATCCTCCCTGTATCGCCAGATAACTGCGCATACCGTGAACCGGTTTCTTTAACACCAGCACCTGGCCTTTTTTAACCGGCAACCGCCAGCCGGTCCAGACGGGTTTCCCATCCAGTTCGGCCTGACAGCCGGCGCCCGTCAGGGCGAACCAGCCATCGCGTCTGAACTCGGCTTTAAACTGGCCCAGGACAATTTCCAGAACGGCGCTGCCCGGCGGATTACCGACCAGTAAATTTGCCGTGATCATGGCAGGCTGATCCAGAACGCCACTGATGCCGATACCGTACTGACGCCAGCGGTTGCGGCCCAGATCCTGAATGCTGGTGGCCAGCCCCGCCCGAAGAATTGTTAACATATACCTTCCTTTTGCGGCACAAACCGGACTTTGTCGCCGGGTTGCAGCAACGTCGGTGGCTGCTGTTGCGGAGTGAAAAGCGCCACCGGGGTTTGACCAATCAACTGCCAGCCGCCCGGAGAAGCCAGCGGATACACGCCCGTCTGGCTCCCGCCTATCCCCACCGAACCTGCCGGTACGGCTACGCGCGGTTCCGCGCGGCGCGGCATGTGCAGGCGGGGATCAAGCCCGGCCAGATAGGGGAATCCCGGCTGAAAACCAATAAAAAAGACGTCGTACTCGCTACTGCTGTGTAACTCGACCACCTGCTTTGCTGACAGTCCAGCATGATCGGCCACCTGAAGCAGATCGGGGCCTGCTTCACCGCCGTAGATAACCGGCACTTTTACCAGACGAGATCCGGTGGCCTGCGCTTCGCTTTCCAGCCACCACTGCTGAAGCTGCGCTGTGGCCTGCTGCGCGTCGGAGGGCGCCTCCTCCAGCAACAACGTGAGGTTGTTCATGCCGGGAATCACG
Organism: Pantoea sp. B623; assembly: GCF_024814475.1. Lineage (NCBI taxonomy): Bacteria > Pseudomonadati > Pseudomonadota > Gammaproteobacteria > Enterobacterales > Erwiniaceae > Pantoea > Pantoea sp. B623. The sequence continues at coordinate 1,130,033 of NZ_JANUXM010000004.1, forward strand.
TCCCGTATCGCGCCATGTGACTGTAAGCGCTCGCTCAACTGCCATATTCGCTGCTGACTGGTGAGGGAAACCGGCGGAGCCAGCTCCAGCACCACCGCGCGTTCGCCCAGCATGTAACATCGTGTTTCTTGCAACGCGCACCTCCCGGTTAAAAAAATGGTTGCGCTCAGGCAGTATGCTGGCGGTTGCGCTCAGGCAGTATGCTGGCGTCCAAAAGCAGGCACTGATGTTGCGGCCTTAGGAAGGTAGTTATGCGAAAGTGACAGAGAAGTGTCAATAGATTTGGGTTCTGCCGCGTGATACAGAACCCAGAGGATCAGGCAGGATTGGGGATATCAATAAAGGTCACATCAAGGCCATGCTCTGCTGCCAGCCACTCGCCCAGCGCCTGAATGCCGCAGCGTTCGGTGGCATGATGACCCGCGGCAAAAAAGTGCAGACCCTGCTCACGTGCGCTGTGAATCGTCTGCTCTGACACTTCGCCAGTAATAAATGCGTCTACCCCAAAGCCAGCCGCAGCGTCGATAAATCCTTGTCCACCGCCGCTGCACCAGGCTACACGACGAATTGCAGCAGGTGCATTATCACCGCAGTGCAGCGGTTGACGCCCTAATACCTCGGTAATACGCTGTGCCAGCTGCTCACCGGTAATGGGCTGAGCGAACTCGCCCCACGGCACCAGCGGCATGATCTCGCCTACCACATCGATCCCCAACAGCCTGGCCAGTTGCGCATTATTCCCTAACTGCGGGTGCGCATCGAGCGGCAGGTGCCAGCCATAGAGGTTAATATCGTTAGCCAACAGGGTGCGCAGCCGCTTGCGCTTCATCCCTTTAATGACCGCAGGCTCGCTTTTCCAGAAATAACCGTGATGGACCAGCACGGCATCGGCCTGGCGGGCCACCGCTTCATCCAGTAATGCCTGGCAGGCGGTCACGCCCGTAATCACCGTTTTTACCCTGGCGCGGCCTTCAACCTGAAGGCCGTTTGGCGCATAGTCGCTGAAGGCAGCGGTATTGAGCTGCTGGTTGACGATTTTTTCTAACTCGTAGTGATTCATTTCTGCTCCTTGCCGCCTCAGGCCGCGTTCTTCGCGCGCTCAAAGGCGTCGAGTGTCTTTTTACGTGCGTCCTTATGTTCCACGATTGGTGCCGGATAATCGAGTTTCTTGTTATTTTTCTGCGCCCATTGGTGAGGCTGATGGATATCGCTGTCAGGCACCTCTTTCAACTCTGGCAGATAGCGGCGAATAAACTCCCCCTCTTTATCGAAGCGCTCGCCCTGCGTGGTCGGGTTGAAGATGCGGAAATAAGGTGCGGCATCGGTGCCGGTTGACGCCGCCCATTGCCAGCCGCCATTGTTGGCAGCCAGGTCGCCATCGATCAACTGCTGCATGAAGTACCGCTCGCCTTCTCGCCAGTCGATAAGCAGGTCTTTCACCAGAAAGCTGGCGGTAATCATGCGAAGTCGGTTGTGCATCCAGCCGATGGTCTGCATCTGACGCATAGCGGCATCCACAATGGGATAACCGGTTTTCCCCGCCTTCCAGGCGTCGAAGTGCGCGCTGTTACGTTGCCACGCCACGTTGCGTGTCCAGTGAACAAAAGGCTGATGTTTGCACAGGCGCGGATGCGCCACGATGAGGTGACGGTAAAATTCACGCCATATCAGTTCGTTGATCCATACGGCAGCCGGACCGCTATCCAGCGCTTTGGGTTGTTCATGCAGGATTCGATGCAGGCATTGCCGCGGTGAGAGCACGCCGGTAGAGAGATAGACCGATAAACGACTGGTGCTGTCCAGCGCGGGCAAATCGCGCTGCTTTGCGTAATCGAGCACCGCCTGTTTGGCAAACTCACGTAACCGCTTAACGGCCGCCTGTTCACCGGGCGGAAACAGCGACGTGTCGATATCCGCTTTTGGATAATCAAAAGGCGGAAGGCTTTTTGGCTCTTTAAGCGGCGCACCTTCACGGGCTTTGGGAGCCGGCACACACTCGGGTAAACCCTGTTGTAGCCGCCGTAAGAAGGCCTTGCTGAACGGCGTAAACACTTTATACATCTCGCCATCGCCGGTTTGAATACTGCCCGGTGGCAGCAGCAGGCTGTCATCAAAGCCCTGGCAGACTACGTTCGCCTCATGCAGGCGTTTTTCTGCGCTGGCATCCCGTTCACGCTCATTGACTTCGTACTGGTAATTGTAGAAAAGCTTATCGACCTGCTGCTTTTGGCAGAAGCCGACCAGAAAATCGATGCTGGCCGCGAAATCATCACACTGATGAAAGTGAAGCGGAATGCCCCGCTCCGCGAGGGAGGACTGCAGCATATCCAGACTCTGATGAATAAATGCGACCTGGCGGGCCGCCATCTCATGTTGCTGCCACTGCCCGGGCGTTGCGATAAACAGCGCAATCACCCTGGCATCGGGTTGGGTGCAGGCCGCGTGCAGCGCCAGATTATCGTTAATACGCAGGTCGTTTCGCAGCCAGACTAAATGCGTGGTCATAGTACTCCTGAATCATTGTCCGTATCGCAGGCGCAGGGCTTCGGGGTAAGGATCGAAGTAACGCTGCTGCGTCAGCCAGGGGTGCGGATATTCCGCCATATAGTGCTTAAGAATCGTAATGGGTGCTAACAGCGGTTGCGTTCCCTGCCGGTAGCAGTCAATCAGCGACGTCAGCTCTTTACGCTGAGGAGAGCTTAACTGACTACGGAAATAACCCTGAACGTGCATCAAAACGTTAGTGTGATTCGTGCGGGACGCGGGCTGTGACATCAAATCCATCAGTCGGCTGCGGTATTCAAAGGCAAAAGCCTCCAACGATTCCCACTGGTTCATTGAGGCAACAAACGGCCCCAGCTCACGGTATTTCTTCTGGGAATGCGCCAACAGCAGCAGCTTGTAGCGGCTGTGAAAAGCCATCAGGTTGTGACGAGTCAGGCCCTGTTTCCATATCTGATTAAACTCATGCAGGGCACAAATCCGGCCAATAAAATTTTCGCGCAGGGTGGGATCGTTAAGGCGACCATCTTCTTCAAGCGGTAGCCAGGGCATTTCACGCTGCAAAAAGGCGGTAAAAATGCCGGTGCCTGCTTTGCGGTTATTGTTGGTGGCGGGTTCATAAATCCTGACCCGTTCCATGCCGCAGCTGGGTGATTTTGCACACAGGATGTAGCCACAGAGATGATGAAGGGATTTAACGCGGTTTTCGGACCAGTCGCGCATTTTATCGGTGATGTCCTCTCCGCCCTCTTTACTGAAACACAGGTGCAGAGCATCATCATCGCCCATTTTAACGAGGCGTAAGGCCGGGCGAGGCGTAGGAAGGCCAATCGCCATTTCGGGGCAGACAGGTTCAAAACGTACAAAAGGGGTGAGTTGATCAGTAGCGAAAGCCAGGCGCTTATGGCCGCCATCAAATCTGACGCTCTCACCAAGCAGACAAGCGCTGATTCCAACCGGAATTTTCTCACTCATACTTGTACAACCTCCGAAAACTTGTAGAGGTTTAAGTGTAGCGCAAAATAGTGGGGAAATCAGCCTGCGGGGCTTTGCAGATGACGATAATGCTCAAAAAAAGCCCGTTCCCCGTAATAAGATTCAGGGAACGGGCCAGAAATTCAGGGGCTGAGGCGGTTTAATGCAGTCTGATTACCAAAAGACACCGGCAGCGGCTTCAGACTGTGCCAACCAGACCGGCTTGGTGCTGGTTTTGCACCACATACGATGCAGATAGCTGTAAAAGCGGGCACGATCCTTGCGAAACAGCATGACCGGCAGAGCCAGCAGGCCCAACAGGATAACCAGCGTACGGCGCAAAATGATTTTATGACGAGAATAAGTCCGGTACATGGATTCCTCCTGACGAAAAGTCGGTTAAATGTGATCTGCATCCAATATTACGCCTGATTGTGTAATTTTACTACTCATCTGACCACTAAATTTGACTATTTTTTGTACTGTTAATGACAATCTGAAAATTAGTTACATTTTGGTTAAATAATGGTTTTGACGATGATCTTTAGCGCGATTCGATGGCAACACGGACGAAAGGCTGAAAAGTTGATACAGTGTATTTTCCCTTTTCAGGCAATGGCAGGATTGGCGTGACCACGGTTTTAATCATTGAAGATGAGAAAGAAATTCGCCGCTTCGTGCGCATCGCGTTGGAAAGCGAAGGCCTGAAGGTTTTCGATGCCGAAACGCTACAACGTGGGTTGATTGAGGCGGCGACGCGAAAACCCGATCTGGTCATTCTCGATCTCGGCCTGCCCGATGGCGATGGCAAAACCTTTATTGGCGAGCTGCGTCAGTGGAGCACGCTGCCCGTGATTGTGCTGTCGGCCCGAATCGACGAACAGGATAAAATTGACGCACTGGATGCAGGGGCAGACGATTACCTGACGAAACCCTTCGGTATTGGTGAACTGCTGGCACGCGTTCGCGTCGCCTTGCGCCGTCATGCCGGACAACATACCGATCCCAAGGTCAGCTTCGCCGACGTTACCGTGGATATTGCGGCCCGCAGAGTGTTGCGCGCTGGCGAGGAAGTGCACCTTACGCCGATAGAGTTTCGTTTGCTGACGACGCTGCTGAACAACGCGGGCAAAGTGCTGACCCAGCGGCAGCTGTTGAGCCAGGTGTGGGGACCAAACGCCGTTGAACACAGCCACTATCTGCGGATCTATATGGGGCACCTGCGGCAAAAGCTGGAGGCGAATCCTACCCAGCCGGTACATCTGCTCACGGAAACCGGCATCGGCTACCGGTTTATGCCATAAAAAAAGCGCCACTTAGGCGCTTTTTTCATTTAACAGGCAAATCAGGCGTTTTTCAGCACTTCGCTGACAATCTCTACCGCTTCTTTTTCTATCTGCGCGCGGTGTTCTGCGCCCAGGAAACTTTCACAATAGATTTTGTATGCATCTTCGGTGCCTGAAGGACGGGCAGCAAACCAGCCGTTTTCCGTCATCACTTTCAGGCCGCCGATAGACGCGCCATTGCCCGGCGCAGCGGTCAGACGCGCGGTGATCGGATCGCCCGCCAGCGTGTCAGCACTCACCATTTCAGGTGACAGCTTAGACAGCGCCGCTTTCTGTGCGGAACTGGCTGACGCCTGCAGGCGATTGTAGCTGGGTGCACCGAAACGCGCGGCCAGCTCATCATAGTGCTCCTGCGGGTTCTTGCCGGTGACCGCGGTAATCTCCGCTGCCAACAGACACATGATGATCCCGTCTTTATCGGTGGACCAGGGCGTACCGTCAAAGCGCAGGAATGAAGCGCCCGCACTCTCTTCCCCACCAAAGCCAAAGCTGCCGTCGAACAGGCCATCCACGAACCACTTAAAGCCAACCGGCACTTCCACCAGCTTGCGGCCGATGTCGTTAACGACGCGGTCAATCATGGCACTGGACACCAGGGTTTTCCCCACGGCAACGTCTTTGCCCCACTGTGGGCGATGCTGGAACAGATAGTTGATAGCAACGGCCAGATAGTGGTTCGGGTTCATCAGGCCGGCAGGCGTGACGATACCGTGGCGGTCATAATCGGGATCGTTGCCAAACGCCAGGTCAAATTTGTCCTTATAGGCCAGCAGGCCCGCCATGGCAGATTCGGACGAGCAGTCCATGCGCACCACGCCGTCTTTATCCAGATGCATAAAGCGGAACGTCTGATCAACGGCGTCATTCACCAGGGTCAGATCGAGTTTGTAGTGCTCAGCAATGCGCTGCCAGTAAGCGATGCCGGAACCGCCAAGCGGATCGACGCCGATTTTCAGGCCCGCTTTTTGAATCGCCGGGAAATCGATGATCTGTGAAAGGCCTTCAACATAAGGCTGGATCAAATCTTTCTCAACCACGTGACCGCTGGCCCAGGCCTGGTCCAGTGGCAGACGCTTCACGCCTTTCAGGCCCTCTTTCAACAGCTGATTCGCGCGATCTTCAACCACTTTGGTTACGTTGGTATCGGCAGGGCCACCGTTCGGCGGATTGTATTTAATCCCGCCGTCTTCAGGTGGGTTGTGCGAAGGCGTAATAACGATGCCATCCGCCAGCTGATCGCCCGATTTATTGTGCTCAAGGATGGCGTTTGAAATCGCCGGCGTTGGCGTATAGCCATTGTCCTGTTGAACAATCACGTCTACGCCGTTTGCGGCCAGCACTTCCAGCACGGACAACAGCGCAGGTTCCGAAAGCGCATGCGTATCTTTACCTACGTAGCACGGACCGGTAATCCCGTTCTTTTTACGCTCTTCGGCAATCGCCTGAGCTATCGCCAGGATGTGCTTTTCGTTAAAGCTGTGGCGTCCTGCGCTACCGCGATGGCCTGATGTGCCAAATTTCACCGCATGTTCTGGGTTAGCCACATCGGGCTGCAGGACATAATATTGTGAAGTTAATTGTGCAACGTTAATCAAATCGCTCTGCTGGGCAGGCTGCCCGGCACGGGGGTGATTGGCCATTGGCGCTTCTCCCTGACGCTTCAGTTTAAATGGTGCCGCAAACTTTCTCTGCCAGCTCCGACGGGAACTGCATCGACAGCATAATGTGTTCAACCATGCTGCGTTTACGACCGGTATTGGTATTGGTAATAACCCAGTACGGCGTGCCGGGAACGTGCTTCGGCTTGGTATGGGTACCGCTTTGCAGCAACGTATGTTCATCGCCCGCGAAATAGATGCGCGTGCGGCCCTGCAGCGACGTTGTCGCCTCGGCAAACGCTGCGGTATCCAGACGATAGAGCGTTGACAAGATTAGCATAAAGCGGTTAACCGCCCGCTTCTGCTCCGCATATTCATCCGACAGCATTAGCTCACGCACCGCGCGAACACGATCCTGAGGACGCGATTCATTACCTGCCGACGGTGCCGCTTTAGACGGGGCCGGTGCGGAGACGGGCTGCGTGTCATTGACCGCCGCGGGCTGACCGGCAGTAAACTTCAGCATACGGCGCAGAATATCGGATGCACTTTCGCCAATGTGTTGCGTGTGGCTGGCAATATAACGGTAGAGCTCTTCGTCAACTTCGATCGTTTTCATCTTATTCCGTACGGTTTTTTTACTCACGACAGAACCCGCGATTTTCTGAATACCCCGAGCTGCTGATCGGCATTTCAAAAAGGAGGCAGGTTCTAACATGAAGATTATAAAGTTAAATTCAGACAGGCTGATAGCATTCAAACGGTTTATGGGCAAAAGTCAGAATATGTCCTAATGCCGCCGGAAGCAGCGCGCCTGAAAAGGTGAAACCATGATAACCTAAGCTCAGGTCTCACACTTAAGAACTTTGCTATGATTTTGAATGCGCGCCTGCAAACTGAACAATCTTCTTCTGATTCCACACCTGTCCTGCTGATTCATGGTCTGTTTGGCAGTCTTGATAACCTTGGCATTCTGGCCCGAGGGCTTAAAGACGATCGACCGCTTATTCAGGTTGATATACGCAACCACGGGCTATCGCCGCGCGCAGACGAGATGAACTACAGGGTGATGGCTCAGGACATGCTGGATACGCTGGATGCTCAGGGGATTGGGCGGATCGCGGTCATTGGTCATTCCATGGGCGGTAAGATCGCCATGACAATGAGCGCGCTGGCACCAGAACGTATCGAACAGATGGTGATGATCGACATCGCGCCCGTTGACTATCAGACACGTCGGCATGACGAGATTTTCGCCGCTATCCGGGCCGTCACGGCCGCTGGCGTCACCTTGCGCACTGAAGCCGCAGAGATCATGCGCAACCACATTGATGAGGACGGCGTCATTCAGTTCATCCTGAAATCATTCAGTCAGGGCGAATGGCGCTTTAATGTCCCGGTGTTATGGGACAACTATGCGCTGATCTCCGGCTGGCAGGAGGTGCCTGCCTGGCCACATCCCGTGCTGTTTATTCGCGGTGGCGACTCACCTTACCTGGATAATCAGTATCGTGACGCGTTACTCAGGCAGTTCCCGGCCGCGCATGCACATGTGATCGGTGGTGCTGGTCACTGGGTCCATGCTGAAAAACCTGATGCCGTTTTACGCAGTATTCGACGCTTTTTTGCGCTTTAAAACATCTTAACTGGCTGTAAAAGTTTAAGATTGGCGTCCGCGGTTAGCCTGGAGTATGATGGCGCGCTAAATTTTTGCCGTGGGCGCGGTTGCCCGCGGGAAGAGTCAATACTTTAATCTGCGCAGCGGAAACGTCTCGTTCGCGCCCACTCAGTTGTACTAAGTCATGGCAAAAGAACACACTGACCGTACGACGCTCGATCTGTTCGCTAACGAGCGTCGCCCTGGTCGCCCAAAAACCAGTCCGCTTACGCGTGATGAACAACTGCGTATCAACAAACGCAATCAACTGAAACGTGACAAAGGGCGCGGACTTCGTCGTGTCGAACTCAAAATGAACAGTGAAGCCGTTGAAGCGCTGAATATGCTGGCTGAGCAGCGCAATCTCAGCCGCAGCGAATTAATTGAACAAATGCTGCTGGCACAACTCAAACTGGACTCACGCGGGTAAACCGCACACAGAAACAAATGTCGCGGCTTTACACATTCCGCCCTTTTGCGCGGTCTGCTATCATTTGCTGAACAGGCTCCGGCATTCATTCTATCATCAGGATTTAAGAGGTTATTTTACCCATGGCAATCGTAGGCATCTTCTTTGGCAGCGATACCGGTAACACCGAAAACATTGCAAAAATGATCCAGAAACAACTGGGTAAAGACGTTGCAGAAGTTCACGACATCGCGAAAAGCACTAAAGAAGACTTAGAAGCCTTTGACATTCTGCTGCTGGGCATCCCCACCTGGTATTACGGTGAAGCCCAGTGCGACTGGGATGACTTCTTCCCGACGCTGGAAGAGATCGACTTTAACGGCAAGCTGGTTGCGCTGTTTGGCTGTGGCGATCAGGAAGATTACGCAGAGTACTTCTGTGATGCCATGGGAACCATTCGTGACATCATCGAACCTAACGGCGCCATCATCGTGGGCCACTGGCCGACCGAGGGTTACCACTTCGAAGCGTCAAAAGGCCTGGCTGATGACAACCACTTCCTGGGTCTGGCTATTGATGAAGATCGCCAGCCAGAGCTGACCAACGAACGCGTTGATAAATGGGTTAAGCAAATTTTTGATGAGCTGCAGCTCAAAGAAATCATTGAAGCCTGATCGCGCTGAGCTCAGTGTGGACGCAGGTTCACACTGAGCAAACGGCTTTTCCTATAAAAATAATAGCTACATTTTTGTAACTTTCCCCATTTAATCTGTAGAATACCCGCATCGATCATCTGCTTATTTCCCAGGAACTGAGATGACAAAACGCGAAATGCGACTCGTCCGCTTTCCATGCCATGCGCAGCGAACATCGCCGCTGGCGCATCGCAAGGACATCGGTTTTCATTTCAGCGCATCAGTTCTATAATGAGACGCAAATGAGAATGGCGGTCGATCGACATACAGGCTACGTGCCACAAGAGTGACTAAAGTAACAGGACAATATCCGCATGACTGACAACAATACCGCATTAAAGAAGGCTGGCCTGAAAGTCACATTGCCCAGACTCAAAATTCTGGAAGTGCTTCAGGAACCTGCATGCCATCACGTCAGCGCGGAAGATCTGTATAAACGCCTGATCGACATGGGCGAAGAGATTGGACTGGCCACGGTCTACCGTGTGCTTAACCAGTTCGACGATGCAGGCATCGTGACCCGCCACAACTTTGAAGGCGGTAAATCGGTGTTTGAGCTGACGCAGCAGCACCATCACGACCACCTGATCTGTCTGGATTGCGGTAAAGTGATTGAATTTAGTGACGAATCCATTGAGACGCGTCAACGTGAGATCGCGACCCGTCATGGTATTAAGCTCACCAACCACAGCCTGTACCTGTACGGTCACTGTGCACTGGGCGACTGCCGTGAAGACGAAACGCTGCACGACAAATAAGCGCTTTCGGGTACAAAGTAAAAAAGCCGATGTTCACATCGGCTTTTTTATTGCTGTCGCTCAGGTCACGAGCGTTTCCTGCAGGTAGCGCCAGCGTGGAACAGAGGTGGTGCAGTCCAGAATCGCCAGCGAAATACGGCTTTTATTTTCACCATTCATCATCTGCAGTTCGCGATACTGAATCGTCACTTCGTTCGCATGCTCAGAAAGAATTACATGCTCACTGGTCGCAATGCGCATCCCTTCCCTTGCCCCCTGCAGTCGTCGAAAAAGATCTTCAACCTGATCCAGATTCAGCTGTTTTCCCTGCGGCGTGACCATCTTAAAATCGGGATGAAAGTGCGAGAGCAGCAGATGAAAACTGTCGCTACCATCCCGACCATGATTAAAAATATGTTCAATAAGCTGATGTAACACGACAACGCTATGTTTGGCTTCCTGTGCAAAAAGTGTCATTTTTTCCTTTTAAACCCACAAACTGATACTTCAGAGGGTTAGCCTACCTGAAAAAAAAGAATTAACACTGGGAAATTTATTAAAAAAATTAAACTGAGAGCGGTTCCACAAAAATAAAATTAATACTCTGACTCTGCTCAGGAGAAACGTCGGTATTAAAAAAAATCGCTGCAATAAAAAAGGGCGATAAGTCGCCCTTTCGATTACCCTGCGGTCAACATCACAGAGAAATTATTCGCCGATTTTCGCCCAGGTATCGCGTAAACCTACCGTGCGGTTAAACACTAACTGTGAAGGGGTTGAATAAACGCTGTCGGCACAGAAGTAGCCTTCGCGCTCAAACTGGTAAGGCGCGCTGACCACCGCATCACGCAGGCCGGGTTCAACGAAGCCCTGTTTGACTTCCAGCGAGTCGGGATTAATCGTGGTCAGGAAATCGTCTGCCGCGCCAGGATTGGGTACGCTAAACAGGCGATCGTAAAGACGGAACTCAGCGGGCAGCGCATGTTCAGCGGACACCCAGTGAATCACGCCTTTAACTTTACGGCCGTCAGCAGGATCTTTGCTCAGCGTATCCACATCACAGGTGCAGTAGATGCAGGTGATATTGCCTTCTTCATCTTTCGCGATGCGCTCGGCTCGGATCACGTACGCATTACGCAGGCGCACCTCTTTACCCAGCACCAGGCGTTTATACTGCTTGTTAGCTTCTTCACGGAAATCGGCCCGATCGATCCAGATTTCGCGGCTGAACGGCACGTCGCGCGTCCCCATCTCCGGTTTGTTAGGATGGTTCGGCATGCTAAGCACTTCGTTATGGCCTGCCGGCAGGTTTTCCAGCACCAGCTTAACCGGATCCAACACCGCCATCGCGCGTGGCGCATTTTCGTTGAGATCGTCGCGGATACAAGACTCCAGCGAGGCTATTTCAACAATGTTGTCCTGCTTGGTGATACCAATACGCCGGCAAAACTCACGGATTGAGGCCGCGGTATAACCACGGCGACGCAGGCCGGACACGGTTAACATACGGGGATCGTCCCAGCCTTCCACATGCTTCTCACTGACCAGCTGCGTGAGTTTGCGTTTTGACATCACCGCATATTCAAGATTCAGGCGCGAAAATTCGTACTGACGTGGATGAACCGGAATCGTGATGTTGTCCAGCACCCAGTCATACAGACGGCGGTTATCCTGGAACTCCAGTGTACAGAGTGAATGCGTAATGCCTTCCAGCGCATCGGAAATGCAGTGGGTAAAATCGTACATCGGGTAGATGCACCATTTGTTGCCGGTTTGATGATGCTCAGCAAACTTAATGCGGTACAGCACCGGGTCGCGCATAACGATAAAGCTGGAAGCCATATCAATTTTTGCACGCAGACAGGCTTTACCTTCTGCAAATTCACCGTTGCGCATTTTTTCAAACAGGGCAAGGTTCTCTTCCACGCTGCGATCGCGGTATGGGCTGTTTTTACCCGGCGCGGTTAACGTTCCCCGGTATTCACGAATTTCTTCAGGGGTCAGTTCATCAACATAGGCAAGTCCCTTTCCGATCAGTTCAACCGCATACTGGTAAAGCTGATCAAAATAGTCAGATGAATAACGAACGTCGCCACTCCACGAAAAACCCAACCACTGCACATCACGCTTGATGGACTCAACAAATTCCATATCCTCTTTAACCGGATTGGTATCGTCAAAACGCAGATTGCACTCGCCCTGATAGTCTTGTGCAATACCAAAATTCAGGCAGATTGATTTAGCATGACCGATGTGCAGATAACCATTTGGCTCTGGCGGGAAACGGGTATGCACACTGCTGTGCTTCCCGCTCGCCAAATCCTCGTCAATAATCTGACGAATAAAGTTAGTTGGGCGGGCTTCAGCCTCACTCATCTCAAAATCCTCAACGCGTAGAAAGGGTGGTTTATACCACGTAATATCCGGGTATGATCCACAAAGCGTTGCAGAGAAACAACCGTTTGTTGGGCGTTTAAAATAAAAAAGGCAGGAATCGCTTCCTGCCTTTTGTTGTTGATACAGCGAATTAGCCTTTAATTTCATACAGCGGGGTTTCACCCGCGATCACCTGGCCCTGCGTCAACAGCGTTAATCCTGCGAAGTCTTCAATATTGCTGACCACCACCGGACTTATCATCGAGCGGGCATGGGCGTTGAGATAGTCAAGATCCATCTCCAGCACCGGCTGACCTGCCGTGACCTGAGCGCCCTCTTCCACTAAACGGGTAAAGCCCTGACCGCCCAGCGCCACGGTATCCAGCCCCATGTGCACCACGATCTCCACCCCGTTTTCACTTTCCAGGCAGAACGCATGGTTAGTGTTAAAGATTTTCACCACGGTGCCCGCAATGGGGGCCACAACGCGCTTGTCGCTGGGTTTGATTGCCACACCGTCGCCGACCGCTTTACTGGCAAAAGCCTCATCCGGTACGGCATCCAGCGGCACAATTTCACCGCTCACGGGCGCCACTAAGGTCGCGATAACGCGTTTTTCACTGTTTAACACAGCCTGAGGTTTCACGTCGCTGGCCGCAGCGGGTGCGCTGGCGGTGCTGGCGGTAGCGGCTGCAACCGGACCTTTCACCAACACTTTTTTCATGGCCATAGCGATACTTTCAGCCTGTGTGCCGACGATTATCTGAACGCTCTGCTTGTTCAGGCGGATGACACCTGAGGCACCCAGGCGTTTCGCCACGCCTTCATTAACCTGCCCGGCATCCTTCACATTCAGACGCAGACGCGTAATGCAGGCATCGATCGCGGTTAAGTTGTCTGAACCGCCCACCGCGCCAATGTAACGACGCGCCAGAGATTCGGTCGCGCTCTCACCATTGTCGGTAGTATCCACATTCACGTCATAGCCATCGGTTTCATCGCCAGCAACCGCCAGCTCACGGCCCGGCGTCATCAGGTTGAATTTTTTGATGGTGAAACGGAACACAACATAGTAGATAACGAAGAACACCAGCCCTTGCGGAATCAGCATGTACCAGTGCGTCGCCAGGGGATTGCGGGATGAGAGCACCATGTCCACCAGCCCCGCGCTGAAACCAAAGCCGGCAATCCAATGCATGCTGGCAGCAATAAACACAGACAGACCGGTCAACACAGCATGGATGACATAGAGTACCGGTGCCACGAACATAAAGGAAAATTCCAGTGGTTCGGTAATGCCGGTAAAGAAGGCTGCAAAAGCCGCCGCCAACATGATCCCGCCGACCTTCGCCCGATTTTCAGGACGAGCACAATGGTAAATCGCCAGCGCTGCGCCGGGTAAACCGAACATCATGATAGGGAAGAAGCCCGCCTGATAACGGCCCGTGATGCCCGGAATAGCGGTGCCATTCGCCAGCGACTGTGCACCGCCGAGGAATTTAGGAATATCGTTGATGCCCGCGACGTCGAACCAGAACACGGAGTTCAGCGCATGATGTAAGCCTACCGGAATAAGCAATCGGTTGAAGAAGGCATAGACGCCAGCCCCTACCGATCCCAGCTTCTGGATATGCTCACCAAAGCTCACCAGACCATTAAAGATGACTGGCCAGATATACATCAGGATGAACGCGACCAGAATCATCAGGAAGGAGACCAGAATCGGGACCAGACGACGGCCGCTGAAGAAAGAGAACGCTTTGGGCAGTTCAACATGGCTAAAGCGGTTGTAGACTTCGGCTGACAGAACCCCAACCAGAATACCGACAAACTGATTGCTGATTTTCCCAAAGGCCGCAGGGACGTCAGCCACCGGTATTTTCTGAATCATCGCCACGGCGGCAGGCGAACACAACGTCGTCACGACCAGGAAACCAACAAAGCCGGTGAGTGCGGCCGCGCCGTCTTTATCTTTTGACATACCGTACGCCACGCCAATCGCGAACAGAACCGACATGTTTTCAATGATCGCGCCACCGGATTTAATCAGCAGGGCGGCAAAGGCATTGCCCGCGCCCCAGCTGTCCGGATCGATCCAGTAGCCGATCCCCATAAGTATTGCTGCAGCAGGCAAAGTGGCGACCGGCACCATCAGCGCCCGTCCCACTCGTTGTAAATAACTTAACATTGACCCTTCCCCCTATGAACTGACTCTGTAGCTATACTGCCGCTTAATGTTGTTATGTCAGCAGCAAGCCTCTTACGGCATTACACTCAATGCTGAGGAGTGTAATAACAATTTAATTCGCTTCACAAATTAATAGCTACTATCTGTGACAATTATCACCATAAATCGATTTTTAAGGTCACTCTCACTGGCTATAAAGGCAAACTTATTTTATGATGCGAAATATCAAGATGTGCGCTTTCTAATACCCTTTGCGCCTGCCACTTCAGGCCTGACCCGCATATTAGCTGCACGTCTGACCGTTAACTCACATTCGAGGTGCAATATGAGACTGATTCCTTTATCCACCCCAACTCAGGTCGGCAAATGGGCGGCACGCCATATCGTCAATCGCATCAATGCGTTTAATCCCCGTGCTGACAAGCCTTTTATCCTGGGACTGCCCACGGGCGGAACGCCGCTGGAAGCCTATAAACACCTGATTGACATGCACAAAGCGGGCCAGGTCAGCTTTAAACATGTCGTGACCTTTAACATGGACGAATACGTTGGCTTGCCGAAAGAGCATCCGGAAAGCTATCACAGCTTTATGTACCGCAATTTCTTCGACCACGTTGATATCCAACCAGAAAATATCAATTTACTGAATGGTAATGCGCCAGATATTGACGCAGAATGTCGCCGTTATGAAGATAAAATTCGGACACTGGGTAAAATTCACCTGTTTATGGGCGGCGTTGGTAACGATGGGCATATCGCGTTTAATGAACCCGCCTCCTCTCTGTCTTCACGCACCCGGATTAAAACCCTGACGCACGACACGCGCGTAGCGAACTCGCGTTTTTTTAACGGTGATGTGGATCAGGTACCCAAATACGCGCTGACAGTCGGCGTTGGTACGCTGCTGGATGCCGAAGAAGTCATGATCCTGGTCACCGGGCACGTAAAAGCCCAGGCGTTGCAGGCTGCTGTTGAAGGGAACGTGAACCATATGTGGACGATTAGCTGTCTGCAGCTTCATCCTAAATCCGTAGTGGTCTGTGATGAGCCTGCCACCATGGAGCTAAAAGTAAAAACGGTGAAATACTTCCGTGAAATGGAAGCGGAAAATATGCAGGGCGTTTAACACAATCATTTCGTCACCTGCGGTTAGACGCGTTAACGGCAGGCAAGCCGGGAGAACAAGATGTACGCATTAGTGAACGGCCGTATCTACAGCGGCGATGACATTTTCGATCATCATGCTGTCGTCATCGCTGACGGCAAAATTGAGCGGGTTTGCTCTCTGGCAGCCTTGCCGCCAGAAATAGAACAGCAGGATGTTGGGGGCGCGATTATCGCACCCGGCTTTATTGACCTGCAGCTTAACGGCTGTGGAGGCGTGCAGTTTAATGACGATATCAATGCCATCAGCGTGGAAACGCTGGAAACCATGCACCGCGCCAATGTTAAATCCGGCTGCACCAGCTTTCTGCCAACGCTGATTACCAGCAGTGACGAACTCATGGTGCGCGCCGTCGAAACAATGCGCGCCTTTTTGCAGAAGTATCCCCACTTTCTGCTGGGATTACATCTGGAAGGTCCGTGGCTGAACGTCGCCAAAAAAGGCACCCATAACCCTGCCCTTATTCGCCAGCCCGATCCGAAGATGGTCGATTTCCTGTGTGAGAACGCGGATGTGATTAGCAAGGTCACACTGGCGCCAGAAAGCGTCGGAAGCGCCGTGATTCGCCAACTCAGCGACGCCGGTATTGTGGTGTCTGCGGGTCATTCCAATGCCACCTTCGAAGAAGCCAAAGCGGGTTTTGCCGCCGGCATCACCTTTGCGACGCACCTTTATAATGCCATGCCGGCCTTTGCTGGGCGTGAGCCGGGCCTAATCGGTGCGCTGTTTGATGCGCCTGATGTATACTGCGGCATCATTGCGGATGGTTTACATGTTCATTACGCTAACGTTCGTAATGCCAAACGCATTAAGGGTGACAAGCTGGTCCTGGTAACCGATGCCACTGCGCCCGCAGGTGCCACAATCGATAAGTTTATTTTTGCTGGTAAAACAATATATTATCGTGATGGACTCTGTGTTGATGAACATGGCACGCTGAGCGGTTCAGCACTGACGATGATCGAAGCCGTGCAAAACAGCGTTGAACATGCAGGCATTCCACTGGATGAAGCGCTGCGCATGGCATCACTTTATCCGGCACGGGCAATGGGCGTAGAAAAACAGTCAGGCACTATCCAGGCAGGAAAACTCGCCAATCTGACCGTATTTACACGCGACTTTAAAATTATTAAGACGTTAGTCAATGGAGATAACGTCCTGAGCGAGTAAGCACTGAATGACTACTGGCGGCCAGACACAAATTGGAAATGTCGATCTTGTCAAACAACTGAACAGCGCAGCCGTCTACCGGTTAATCGACCAACAGGGACCGATTTCGCGCATTCAGATTGCGGATCTGAGCCAACTCGCGCCCGCCAGTGTCACCAAAATTACCCGCCAGCTTATTGAGCGCGGCCTGATCAAAGAGGTGGACCAGCAGGCGTCCACCGGCGGACGCCGCGCGATCTCCATCGTCACTGAAACCCGTCACTTTCACACTATCGGCGTGCGCCTCGGCCGCAACGATGCGACCTTAACGCTGTTCGATTTAAGCGGCAAATCACTGGCTCAGCAGGATTATCCCCTGCCGCAAACCACGCAGGACACGCTGGAGCAGGCGCTGTTCGATGCCGTTGCGCATTTTATTGAGCAGAGCGAAGCGAAAATTCGTGAGCTAATAGCCATTTCGGTGATTCTGCCTGGCCTGGTCGATCCGCATAATGGCGTTATCCGTTATATGCCGCACATTACGGTGGACCAGTGGCCTCTGGTGGCCAACCTGAAAAAACGCTTTAAGGTGACCAGCTTTGTGGGTCATGACATTCGCAGTCTGGCGCTGGCAGAGCACTATTTTGGCGCAACCCGTGATTGTGCTGATTCCATATTAGTGCGACTGCATCGGGGAACGGGCGCAGGGATTATTTCCAACGGACAAATATTCCTGGGCAGTAATGGCAACGTGGGTGAAATCGGCCATATTCAGGTCGATCCGCTCGGGGAACGCTGCCATTGCGGTAACTTTGGCTGCCTTGAAACCATCGCGGCGAATGGCGCCATTGAACAGCGCGTCAGAGAGCTGTTGAATAAAGGCTACCCCAGCATATTGACTCAGGATGCCTGCCAGATGCCGCACATCTGTCAGGCGGCGAACCAGGGCGATGCGCTGGCAAGTGAAGTTGTCGAATACGTGGGTCGCTATCTGGGTAAAGCCATTGCTATCGCCATTAACCTGTTTAATCCGCAAAAAATTGTGTTGGCCGGCGAAATTACGGAAGCTGAACGCGTGTTGCTCCCGGCCATAGAAAGTTGCATTAATACCCAGGCGCTGGCGGCCTTCCGTAAACATCTGCCGGTGGTGCGTTCACAACTCGATCACCGCTCCGCGATTGGGGCCTTTGCCCTGGCAAAACGGGCGATGTTAAACGGCATTCTGCTGCAACATCTTTTGGAAGACTAAGCGCGGCCTTACTCAGCGCGGCGCGTATCGGAACCCCTTTATGACGATTAAAAATGTAATTTGTGATATCGATGGCGTGCTGATGCACGACAATACCGCAGTGCCCGGCGCGAAAGAATTTTTGCAGCGCATCCTGGCGAAAGACATGCCATTGGTGGTGCTGACCAATT
Organism: Pantoea sp. B623; assembly: GCF_024814475.1. Classification (NCBI taxonomy): domain Bacteria; kingdom Pseudomonadati; phylum Pseudomonadota; class Gammaproteobacteria; order Enterobacterales; family Erwiniaceae; genus Pantoea; species Pantoea sp. B623. The sequence goes on from NZ_JANUXM010000004.1 coordinate 1,148,249, forward strand.
ATCCTTCACAAACGGCGCGTGATTTGGCAAACCGTTTTTCCTCAGCGGGAATCGACATACCGGATTCGGTGTTTTACACCTCAGCCATGGCCACCGCGGACTTTTTACGCCGCCAGGAAGGCAAAAAAGCCTATGTCATTGGCGAAGGTGCGCTGGTACACGAGCTGTATAAAGCCGGTTTTACCATCACTGACGTTAACCCGGATTTCGTTATCGTCGGGGAAACCCGCTCATTCAACTGGGACATGATGCACAAGGCCGCTTTCTTTGTGGCAAACGGCGCGCGGTTCATTGCAACCAATCCCGATACGCATGCCCGGGGCTTTGTGCCCGCCTGTGGCGCACTGTGTGCCGGTATTGAAAAGATTTCAGGTCGCAGGCCATTTTACGTTGGCAAGCCCAGCCCCTACATCATGCGCGCCGCGCTGAACAAGATGCAGGCCCATTCAGAGGAAACGGTTATCGTGGGCGATAATCTTCGTACCGATATCCTCGCTGGTTTTCAGGCCGGTCTGGAAACGATTCTGGTGCTTTCTGGCGTATCCACGCTTACCGACATTGATGCGATGCCTTTCCGTCCTGACTGGATTTTCCCGTCTGTTGCCGATATCGACCTCTTTTGATTCATTTCTCTTATGACGCACTGCCAGATTCTGTGGTGCGTCTCACCTTTATGGCTCTCTGCGCCCGTTATCCTCGCTCAAAAAGCGTGCTGAAATTTCATTTCATTGCCGATTCAACAATAAAAACCCGATTCTGTTAGATAAAATTCAATATACCTCGCCACACAACAACATTTTCATCAGCAAAATACGATTCCTCTTGCATTGGGGACCGTAAATAACGCATTTTCTTATACATCACGCAGCCACAGGCTGCCGGACAAACGTAAAATTACATCGCCGCAGGTGAGTTCAGGAGTCAGATATGTGTTCTATTTTTGGTGTGCTGGATCTGAAAAGCGATCCCGTTGAGTTACGTAAAAAAGCATTGGAAAGCTCACGTTTGATGCGTCACCGTGGGCCGGACTGGTCAGGCGTTTACGCCGATGACCACGCCATTCTTGCTCATGAGCGCCTCTCAATTGTTGACGTGAACAACGGTGCACAGCCGCTGTATAACGCTGACCACACCCACGTACTGGCAGTCAATGGTGAGATATACAACCATCAGGCCCTGCGCGCAAAATTGAGCGATCGCTACGCGTTTCAGACCGGTTCTGACTGCGAAGTGATTCTGGCGCTGTACCAGGAGAAAGGTGTCGATTTTCTTGACGAACTGGAAGGCATGTTTGCCTTCATCCTGTATGACAGCGTCAAAGGCACCTATCTGATTGGCCGTGACCATATCGGTATCATCCCGCTGTATATGGGCAACGATGAGCACGGTAACCTGTTTGTCGCCTCAGAAATGAAAGCGCTGGTGCCGGTGTGCCGTTCAATCAAAGAATTCCCGCCGGGAAGCTACCTTTCCAGCACCGACGGTGAAATTCGTCGTTACTGGCAGCGTGACTGGATGGAATACCAGAACGTTGAGAACAACGTGACCGACGCAGCAGAACTGAAACATGCGCTGGAAGAGTCAGTGAAAAGCCACCTGATGTCCGATGTTCCGTATGGCGTGCTGCTGTCTGGTGGTCTGGACTCGTCAATTATTTCAGCGGTAACCAAACGTTTCGCGGCCAAACGCGTGGAAGATCAGGATAAAAGTGACGCCTGGTGGCCACAGCTGCACTCGTTCGCGGTCGGTCTGGAAGGATCACCGGATCTGAAAGCGGCCAAACTGGTGGCAGAGCATCTGGGTACGGTGCACCACGAAATTCACTTCACGGTGCAGGAAGGCCTGGATGCGATTCGTGACGTGATCTACCACATTGAAACCTATGATGTGACCACGATTCGCGCCTCCACGCCGATGTACCTGATGTCGCGTAAGATTAAAGCCATGGGCATCAAAATGGTGCTGTCGGGCGAAGGGGCTGACGAAGTCTTTGGTGGTTATCTGTATTTCCATAAGGCGCCAAACGCGAAAGAGTTCCATGAGGAGAACGTTCGCAAACTGCTGGCCCTGCACATGTTTGACTGCGCACGCGCCAACAAAGCGATGTCTGCCTGGGGCGTTGAAGCACGCGTGCCGTTCCTGGATAAGAAATTCCTGGATGTCGCCATGCGTATCAACCCACAAGACAAGATGTGCGGTAGCAACGGTAAAATGGAAAAACACATTCTGCGTGAATGCTTCTCCTCTTACCTGCCCGAAAGCGTGGCCTGGCGCCAGAAAGAGCAGTTCTCTGACGGCGTGGGTTACAGCTGGATTGACACACTGAAAGAAGTCGCGGCCAAACAAATCAGCGATCAGCAACTGGCGACGGCGCACTTCCGTTTCCCGTATAACACGCCGGGGTCGAAAGAAGCGTATTTGTACCGTGAAATCTTTGAAGAACTCTTCCCACTGCCGAGCGCTGCAGAGTGCGTACCAGGCGGGCCGTCTGTTGCCTGTTCATCGGCAAAAGCCATCGAGTGGGACGAAGCCTTTAAAAACATGGATGACCCGTCAGGACGTGCCGTAGGCGTTCACCAGTCTGCCTACAAATAAGTGCTATACTGAGTGACAATATGGGCCGTATACGGCCCATCTTTTTTGTTATTGCCGTTGTATTCACTGAAAAATTGCCGAATAAAGCATCACCCTGGTTATAAGCCAGACAAACAGGCGTTTGAAGGCAAAAAACGGCAAAAAACTTGTTGACGCTGTGTAGTCAACTCCGCATAATGCGCCCCGCAACGCCGATGAAGGTTGCGCGAAAAAAAGATGGCTACGTAGCTCAGCTGGTTAGAGCACAGCACTCATAATGCTGGGGTCACAGGTTCGATTCCCGTCGTAGCCACCATCTTTTTTCTGCGGGAGTGGCGAAATTGGTAGACGCACCAGATTTAGGTTCTGGCGCCGCAAGGTGTGCGAGTTCAAGTCTCGCCTCCCGCACCATTTCATGATTCGGCAGCATGGATGGGGTATCGCCAAGCGGTAAGGCACCGGTTTTTGATACCGGCATTCCCTGGTTCGAATCCAGGTACCCCAGCCAATTTCGATGTATCTCGCGGCTGCGAGTGGACGAATGGGATATCGCCAAGCGGTAAGGCACCGGTTTTTGATACCGGCATTCCCTGGTTCGAATCCAGGTATCCCAGCCATCATCGAAAGGCAGTACAATTTGGCTACGTAGCTCAGCTGGTTAGAGCACAGCACTCATAATGCTGGGGTCACAGGTTCGATTCCCGTCGTAGCCACCATTTTCTTGGGGTGTCGCCAAGCGGTAAGGCACTGGTTTCTGATACCAGCATTCCGGGGTTCGAATCCCTGCACCCCAGCCATTTTTAGACAATTTGATTTGACACCATTGGGGTGTCGCCAAGCGGTAAGGCACTGGTTTCTGATACCAGCATTCCGGGGTTCGAATCCCTGCACCCCAGCCAAATTAAGCAACAAAGCCCGCTTCTGCGGGCTTTATTGTTTTTGTCTTTCGGTCAAACAGGCCACGCATCACCTCAAGGCAACGCGCAGCCGATGCTTACAATCCCAGTGCGTATCGCAAAACCTGACGCTTCAGTACGCCTGAATGCTCAGCGGCAATGAGCCCCAGATTGCGCACCAGCTTTAGCGGCCCAACCTGGTTACTGAAGGTAAAATAGAACAGGTCCATGCCACTCTGCATCAGTAGGTTATCGTTGCGCCGCTGGCGTTGATAGCGCAGCAGTATGCGTTCGGATGACCAGTCCTCTGCTTTATCGCGCGCCTCAATCAATACGTCCATTAATGCATCGGTATCCCGATAGCCCAGATTGACGCCCTGCCCCGCCAGAGGATTAATGGTGTGCGCGGCATCCCCCACCAGCGCCAGCCCTGGCATAACATAGCGCGAGGCGTGACGACGCACCAGCGGGAAGCCCCCGGCTGCATGGGCGTGAAAGCGTCCCAGCCGTGCCGGGAAATGCCGGGCAATTTCTTTTTCCAGCTGCGCCATCGGCATAGTCTGTAGCTGACGAATGCGTGCAGCGGAGTCGTACCACACCAGAGAAGCATGGTTGCCAAACAGCGGCAGAAACGCACGTGGCCCCTGCGGCGTAAAATGCTGCCAGGTGGCATCGCCAGCGGGATGTTCACAGGTGACGCTGACCAGCAGACAGGACTGCGCGTAGCGCCAGCCACGAATGCCGATACCGGCCATTTGCCGCACCTGCGAGTTGGCACCATCGGCCCCCACGACTAATGCCGTGCTGACCGCAGCCCCATTGCTCAATGACAGCGTCCAGCCGCCATTGCAGGGCTGGAGATCGTCCATCGTCGCCGGGCACAGCAGGGTGATGCCGCGCTGTTCCATCTCTTCCCACAGGGCGCGTTGCAACACATTATTTTCAACCATGTAACCGAGTTCAGGCAGCCCCAGCGATTCGGCGTCGAAATTGACCTGCGCCGTTTGCCACTCCCAGGTTTCAAGTTTGCGATAAGGCGCACAGCGCATCGCCTCAACACGTTGCCAGACGTTGAGCTGTTTCAGGAGTGCCACGGAAGAGGATCCGACCGCGGAAATACGCACATCGGGCAGGCTGTGTGGATCAAAAGGAGGTGGTGTTGCCCGCTCTACAACCGCCACACGAAACTGGTGCTGCGTCAGACCACATGCCAGCGCGGCGCCGACCATGCCACCGCCCACTATCACCACATCAAACCGGTTATCCTGCATAACTTTTTTCCCTCTTATCTGCCGTCACTTTTCAGCGCGGTTGTCTTACGGCAAAGTGTACCGGAAAAATCAGACACGATCAGAAAAGCCCTCAGGCTGGTCACATCCGCAGCAAAGCATTACAATACGCCCCCAGCACTTCACTGCACTGATTTAATGGCTAGCTCGATGACAAAAAAACTGCATATCAAAACCTGGGGATGTCAGATGAATGAGTACGATTCATCTAAGATGTCTGACCTACTGAACAGCACGCACGGCTATACCCTGACAGAGGAAGCCGAAGAGGCGGATATTCTGCTGCTCAACACCTGCTCTATCCGCGAGAAAGCGCAGGAGAAGGTCTTCCACCAGTTGGGGCGCTGGAAAAAACTGAAAGAGCGCAACCCGGATTTGATTATCGGTGTCGGCGGCTGCGTTGCGTCACAGGAAGGCGATCATATTCGCCAGCGTGCGCCGTGCGTGGACATCGTCTTTGGTCCGCAAACCCTGCACCGTCTGCCCGAAATGATCAACACAGTGCGCGGCAGCAAAAGTCCGGTTGTGGATATCAGCTTCCCGGAAATCGAAAAGTTTGACCGCCTGCCTGAACCGCGTGCCGAAGGGCCAACCGCGTTTGTCTCCATCATGGAAGGCTGCAACAAATACTGTACGTTCTGCGTGGTGCCTTATACCCGCGGCGAAGAAGTCAGCCGTCCCTCAGATGATATTCTGCTGGAGATCGCCCAACTGGCTGCACAGGGGGTTCGCGAGGTCAACCTGCTCGGTCAGAACGTCAACGCCTATCGCGGCGCAACCTTCGATGGTGACGTTTGCACCTTTGCTGAGCTGTTGCGTCTGGTCGCGGCCATTGACGGCATTGACCGCATTCGTTTCACCACCAGCCACCCGATTGAATTCACTGATGACATCATTGAGGTCTATCGCGATACGCCAGAGTTGGTGAGCTTCCTGCATCTGCCCGTACAGAGCGGTGCCGACCGTATTCTGACGATGATGAAGCGTGCGCATACCGCGCTGGAATACAAGGCCATCATTCGCAAACTGCGGGCGGCGCGTCCGGATATTGAAATCAGCTCTGACTTTATCATTGGCTTCCCGGGGGAAACCCAGCAGGACTTTGAACAGACCATGAAGCTGATTGGCGATATCAACTTTGATATGAGCTACAGCTTTATCTACTCCGCGCGTCCCGGTACACCGGCGGCAGACCTGCCTGACGACGTCAGCGAAGACGAGAAGAAACAGCGTCTCTATATTCTGCAGGAACGTATCAATCAGCAGGCGATGGCCATCAGCCGTCGTATGATGGGCAGCGTGCAGCGCATTCTGGTCGAGGGCATCTCACGTAAAAACGTGATGGAGCTGACTGGCCGCACCGAAAACAACCGTGTGGTCAACTTCAAAGGGCCCGTGGAGATGATTGGTAAATTTGCCGACGTGGAAATCGTGGACGTTTATACCAACTCACTGCGCGGCAAGCTGGTGCGTACAGAAGAGGAACTGGGCCTGCGTGTGGCAGAAAGCCCGGCGTCCGTTATCGCCCGTACCCGCAAGGAAAACGACATCGGCGTTGGCGTATTCCAGCCCTGATGCTTCGTTTTGTGCGGCGGCCCAGCATTCGCCGCCGCACATTCTGCTGTTTTGCACTTGGTTTATGCCAGTGCCGCCCAAATATCACTTCACAAGCTTGCGCCCCGGCGCTACCGCATAAATAATTTCGTTACGATGCATCCGCTTAACGCGTTTGATGCAGCAGCAAACCCTTTCAACTGGCCCTGAGTGACCCAAAGGATTCGTTTGAATATTGAAACCCGTGAAATCGCCCTTGAACCGGCTGATAACCGCCGTCTGATGAGCCTGTGTGGTCCGTTCGACGATAATGTGAAACAGCTGGAACGTCGTCTTGGCATTGAGATTAATCGCCGTGACAACCAGTTTAAACTGGTTGGTCGGGTGCTGTGTGTGAATGCCGCGGTTGAAATCCTGAAAACGCTCTATGTCGATACTGCGCCAGTGCGCGGGGAGATCCCGGATATTGAGCCTGAACAGATTCACCTGGCGATTAAAGAGAGCCGGGTGCTGGAACAAACGGCGGAAAGCGTGCCGGACTATGGTAAGGCGGTCAACATTAAGACCAAACGTGGCGTCATTAAGCCACGTACGCCGAATCAGGCACAGTACATTGCGAATGTTCTCGACCATGACATCACCTTTGGCGTGGGTCCGGCCGGTACGGGTAAAACCTATCTGGCCGTGGCCGCCGCGGTCGATGCGCTTGAGCGTCAGGAGATTCGACGTATCCTGCTGACGCGTCCCGCGGTCGAAGCGGGGGAAAAACTGGGCTTTCTGCCGGGCGACCTGAGTCAGAAAGTGGACCCGTATCTGCGCCCTCTTTATGACGCCCTGTTTGAGATGTTGGGATTCGAAAAGGTCGAGAAACTCATGGAGCGCAACGTCATTGAAGTGGCCCCGCTGGCCTACATGCGCGGCCGTACGCTCAATGACGCCTTCATTATTCTTGATGAAAGTCAGAACACCACTATCGAGCAGATGAAGATGTTTCTGACCCGTATTGGCTTTAACTCTAAAGCGGTCATCACCGGTGACGTGACGCAGATTGACCTGCCGCGCCACACGAAATCCGGTTTACGTCACGCCATTGAGGTGCTGTCTGAAGTGGAAGAGATCAGCTTCAACTTCTTCCACAGCGAAGACGTTGTGCGTCATCCCGTAGTGGCACGCATTGTGACCGCTTATGAAGCCTGGGAAGAAGCCGATCAAAAACGCCGCGATCAGCAAGCGGAAGAGCGTAAACGTGATGCCCTTGCGGCCCAGCACAGCGCCCAGGAGAATTCATGAGCGACGTGATCCTCGATCTGCAGCTGGCCTGCGAGCAGACCGATAATTTACCGACTGAAAGCCAGTTTCAACGCTGGCTGGAAGCGGCGGTAACGCCCTTCCAGCCAGAAAGTGAAGTGACCATTCGTCTGGTGGATGAAGCCGAAAGCCATGAACTTAATCTGACCTATCGGGGCAAAGATAAACCAACCAATGTGCTGTCATTTCCCTTTGAAGCCCCGCCCGGCATTGAATTACCGCTGTTAGGCGATCTGATCATTTGTCGTCAGGTCGTTGAGCAGGAAGCGCAGGAGCAGGGAAAAACCCCAGAAGCCCACTGGGCGCACATGGTGATCCATGGCACGCTGCATCTGTTGGGTTATGATCACATTGAAGACAGTGAAGCCGAAGAGATGGAAGGTATTGAGACAGAGATAATGCTTGCTCTTGGTTATCCTGATCCGTACATTTCGGAGAAAGAAAACACCTGAGTATCTGATTCAGGCCACCCTGCTGCTGGTGAACAGGCCGGCAGCGTAATTTCCTTACCAGAGAGATCTTTAAAAACCGCCATGAGCGACGACCATTCTCAAAACAGCGATGCACCCAGTAGTAAAAAGGGATTTTTTTCCCTTCTCATCAACCAACTGTTCCACGGTGAACCTAAAAACCGTGACGAGCTACTGGGCCTGATCCGTGACTCCAATCAAAAAGATCTGATTGATCAGGATACCCGGGACATGCTCGAGGGCGTGCTGGATATTGCAGAACAGCGCGTGCGTGACATCATGATCCCCCGCTCCCAGATGATTACGCTGAAACGTAATCAGAACCTGGAAGAGTGCCTCAGCGTGATTATCGATTCCGCGCACTCCCGCTTTCCGGTCATCAGCGAAGACAAAGACCACGTTGAAGGGATCCTGATGGCGAAAGATCTGCTGCCGTTTATGAGCAGCGAATCTGAGCCTTTCAGCGTGGAAAAAGTCCTGCGTCCGGCGGTCGTGGTCCCTGAGAGCAAGCGCGTTGACCGCATGCTGAAAGAGTTTCGCTCACAGCGCTATCATATGGCGATTGTGATCGATGAGTTTGGTGGTGTGTCCGGGCTGGTCACGATTGAAGATATTCTGGAACTGATCGTGGGCGAAATCGAAGACGAATATGACGATGAAGAAGATCGTGATATCCGCCAGCTCAACCGTCAGACTTATACCGTTCGCGCACTTACCCCGATTGAAGATTTCAACGAGGTATTTGGCACCCAGTTCAGCGACGATGAAGTGGATACCATCGGTGGACTGGTGATGCAGGGCTTTGGTCACCTGCCGGCGCGCGGCGAAAGCATCGACATCGATGGTTACCAGTTCAAAGTTGCCATGGCTGACAGCCGTCGTATCATCCAGGTGCACGTAAAAATTCCGGAAAATTCGGCGCAACCTCAACTGGATGACGAATAAATTTATGGCATTAGCCTCACTTTACCAGCAGCAGCGGGTCCGTCTGCTGCTGGCTTTACTCAGCGGTGCCTGCGGCACGCTGGCGTTTTCCCCCTATGATTTTTGGCCTGCTGCCCTCGTCTCGCTGTGTGGGTTGCAAATCCTTACGTTAAACCGCACCAGCCCGCAGGCCAGCGCCATAGGTTTCATCTGGGGGTTTGGCCTTTTTGGCAGCGGGATTAACTGGGTCTATGTCAGTATCGCTACCTTTGGCGGAATGCCAGGCCCGGTTAACGTATTCCTGGTGGTTTTGCTCGCGGCTTATCTGGCCGTTTATCCGGCGCTGTTTGCCGGACTGCTCAACCGCATTTGGCCGCGAACTACCCTGTGGCGACTGGCCCTGGCCGCGCCGGCGCTGTGGCAGATCACCGAATTTTTACGCGGCTGGATATTAACCGGCTTTCCGTGGCTGCAGTTCGGCTATAGCCAGATTAACGGCCCGTTAAAAGGGATTGCGCCCCTGGCCGGTGTGGAAACCATCACCTTCCTGCTGATGATCGTTGCGGGCTTACTGGTTTATGCTCTGCAGCAACGCCATCTTAAAAGCCTGCTGGGCGCGTTGGCATTACTGGCGGTATGCTGGCCGTTACGCTATCTGCACTGGTATCAGGCGCTGCCGAAGCAGGCGGTCAACGTGGCGCTGGTACAGGGTGATATTCCCCAGTCAATGAAGTGGGATCCGCAGCAGCTGCTAAATACCCTGCGCATCTACAGCGATTTGAGTCAGCCGCTGATGGGCAAAGCCCCCATTATTATCTGGCCTGAGTCGGCCATTACCGATCTGGAAAGCAACCAGCAGCCTTTCCTGCGTTCGCTGGATAATGAACTGCGCGCGCGCGGCAGCTCGCTGGTAACCGGCATCGTCGATTCACGGCTGGAACAGAATCGTTACCACGACTACAACACGGTCATCGTGCTGGGCGGCCCGAAACCCTATAACTACTACAGCACTAACCGCTACCAAAAAAACCACCTGGTACCGTTTGGGGAATTCGTGCCCATGGCCGATCTGCTGCGTCCGCTGGCCCCTTTCTTTGATTTGCCGATGTCCGCCTTTAGCCGCGGCGCTTATTTGCAACCTCAGCTTAATGTGGCGAATTATCATCTGACCACGGCCATTTGCTATGAGATTGTGTTGGGTGAACAGGTGCGCGCCAACTTCCGTCCGGATACCAATTTCCTGTTAACCGTTTCTAACGACGCCTGGTTTGGTCACTCGATTGGCCCCTGGCAGCATTTCCAGATGGCGCGTATGCGAGCGCTGGAACTGGGCAGGCCACTTCTGCGCGGCACTAACAACGGCGTAACGGCCGTGGTAAATGCCGATGGCGATGTGGAGAAAGTGCTGCCCCAGTTCACCCGGGATGTTTTAGTGGATAACGTGACGCCCACCCGCGGTGAAACGCCCTATTCTAAAGCCGGCATCTGGCCGGTGTGGTTAGCCGCGCTGCTGAGCGGCGTCATTGCCTTTATCAGGCGTAACCGCTAATCCTCTGCGGCGAAGCGCTGTTTCGCCGCCTCTTCTTCTGTCTGCCTCTGCCTCTGCCTCTGCCTCTGCCTCTGCCTCTGCCTCTGCCTCTGCCTCTGCAGTAAAACGGCCATTTCACCCAATTGTCATTATGTTTTGGCACGATGATTGCAAAATGTTTCTGTATTCATCGACATTCGGGCCAGTTAACGGACGAGACGCACTAAAAAGAGTCCAGATGCGCACCTTTTACGTGCAATGGCGATTATTTGCCTTTTTTTGGTGCGAATGACATCGCAAAAAAGAAACTTTTTTGTTTCATTGAGTTAACAATCCGCTATGTTAGTGAATATTCTTAGCGCAGTCGCGCGAAGGGATAACAAAAAAAGCAGCGCAAAATACACACAACATCACACAATCAGTACAGGGTAGATCCTGTGCACTTTCCACATGAAGGAGTTGGAACATGCAATTACGCAAAGTGGCATTATCTCTTCTGCTGTTAAGCGCAGCGGCGGGAGCGGCCCAGGCGGAAGATCTGAGCGGTACCCTGAAGAAAATCAATGACAATGGCGTCATTGTCATCGGGCATCGTGAATCATCAGTTCCCTTTTCTTATTACGACAACCAGCAAAAAGTCGTTGGCTATTCTCAGGCGTATTCAAACGCTATCGCAGAAGCCATTAAAGCCAAGTTAAATAAGCCCGATCTGCAAATCAAAATGATCCCGATCACCTCACAAAACCGTATTCCCCTGCTGCAAAACGGCACATACGATTACGAATGTGGCTCTACCACTAACAACCTTGAGCGCCAGAAACAGGCGGCGTTCTCCGATACCATTTTTGTTATCGGCACCCGTTTGCTGGTTAAGAAAGGCAGCCCGATCAAAGATTTTGACGATTTGAAAGGCAAAACCGTTGTAGTGACCTCGGGTACCACGTCAGAAGTGCTGCTGCACAAACTGAACGACGAGAAAAAGATGGATATGCGCATCATCAGCGCCAAAGACCATGGTGATTCATTCCGCACGCTGGAAACCGGTCGCGCCGTGGCCTTTATGATGGATGATGCCCTGCTGGCAGGCGAACGCGCCAAAGCGAAAAAGCCGGATGACTGGGTCATCATCGGTACGCCACAGTCTAAAGAAGCCTATGGCTGTATGCTGCGTAAAGACGATCCGCAGTTCAAAGCCCTGGTCGATGACACCATTGCCAAAGCCCAGACCTCCGGTCAGGCAGAGAAATGGTTCGACACCTGGTTTAAACAGCCTATTCCGCCAAAAAACCTGAACATGAACTTTGAACTGTCTGACGACATGAAAACGCTGTTCAAAACGCCGAATGACAAGGCACTGAATTAACAACGATAACAAGGGCGGCCTCGTCGCCCTCTCGATTGCTGAAACCGCGGCGTGGACAGACAGCCTGAACGGGTCGTTCCCCCGAATCAGGCGAAATTAGCCGCTCATCAATCTTCAGGGTAGCTCTGCTACCCTTTTTTACCGGAGCTCGTTATGGGTATCGATTGGAACTGGGGCATATTTCTCGAACAGGCCCCGTTCGGTAATACCACCTATCTCGGCTGGCTGTGGTCCGGTTTTCAGGTGACGATTGCCGTCTCCTGTTGTGCCTGGATTATTGCTTTCTGTGTGGGTTCATTTTTCGGCATTCTGCGTACTGTGCCTAATCGTCTGTTATCAACGATAGGAACCTGCTATGTCGAACTGTTTCGTAATATCCCCCTGATTGTTCAGTTCTTCTTCTGGTATCTGGTTGCGCCAGAGTTGGTAGGACAGGATCTGGGGATGTGGTTTAAGTCGGAGCTGGATCCCAATCTGCAATTCTTTATCTCCTCTGTTGTCTGTCTGGGACTGTTCACCGCTGCCCGTGTGTGCGAGCAGGTGCGTGCAGCCATTCAGTCTTTACCGCGTGGACAAAAGAATGCCGGGCTGGCCATGGGGCTGACGCTGCCCCAAACCTATCGCTATGTGCTGTTGCCCAATGCTTACCGGGTAATCGTGCCGCCAATGACGTCAGAAATGCTTAATCTGGTGAAAAACTCGGCTATTGCCTCGACGATCGGCCTGGTGGATATGGCGGCTCAGGCCGGCAAACTGCTGGACTATTCCTCGCACGCCTACGAATCCTTTACGGCGATTACCCTGGCTTACGTGGGAATTAACCTGGTGATTATGGTACTGATGGGCCTGGTCGAACGCAAAGTGCGCCTGCCTGGCAACGTGGGAGGCAAATAATGTACGCATTTGACTGGAGTTCGATTCCTCCCAGCCTGCCTTATCTGTTCAGTGGCCTGATGATCACCTTTAAGATCACCCTGACGGCCGTTGTGTTTGGCATCCTGTGGGGCACCCTGCTGGCGGTGATGCGCCTGTCCACTTTTAAACCTGTCAGTTGGTTTGCCAAACTGTATGTCAACCTGTTCCGTTCAGTGCCGCTGGTGATGGTGCTGCTGTGGTTTTATCTGGTCGTTCCCAGCTTTTTACAGCAGGTGCTGGGGATTTCGCCCAAGACCGACATCCGCCTGATCTCAGCAATGGTGGCCTTTTCCCTGTTTGAAGCCGCCTACTATTCTGAAATCATTCGTGCCGGGATTATCAGTATCGCGCGTGGGCAGTCCAGCGCTGCGCTGGCGCTGGGAATGACGCAGTGGCAGTCGATGAGGCTGGTTATTCTTCCTCAGGCGTTTCGCGCCATGGTGCCGCTGTTACTGACGCAGGGCATCGTCCTGTTTCAGGATACCTCGCTGGTTTATGTATTGAGTCTGGCTGACTTCTTCCGTACCGCTTCCACCATTGGCGAGCGTGACGGCACCCAGGTAGAAATGATTTTGTTTGCTGGTCTGGTCTACTTTGTGATCAGCCTGAGCGCGTCGCTGTTGGTCAGCTATCTAAAAAGAAAAAGGACGGTTTAAATGATTAACCTGAAAAACGTTTCCAAGTGGTATGGTCAATTTCAGGTGCTAACCGACTGCTCTACCGAGGTTCAGACCGGTGAAGTGGTGGTGGTATGTGGACCGTCAGGTTCCGGCAAATCAACTCTGATTAAAACCGTCAATGGCCTGGAGCCGATCCAGCAGGGCAGCATTACGGTAAACGGCACAGAGGTAAACAATAAAAAAACCAATCTGGCCACGCTGCGCAGCAAAGTCGGCATGGTGTTTCAGCATTTCGAACTGTTTCCTCACCTGAGCATTATCGACAATCTGGTACTGGCGCAGGTCAAAGTGCTAAAGCGTGATAAAGCCGCCGCCCGTGATAAAGGCCTCAAGCTTCTGACTCGCGTCGGTCTGTCTGCCCATGCGGAAAAGTTTCCCGGACAGCTTTCCGGCGGTCAGCAGCAACGTGTCGCCATTGCCCGGGCGCTGTGCATGGATCCCATTGCCATGTTGTTCGATGAACCCACATCGGCGCTCGATCCTGAAATGATCAACGAAGTGCTGGACGTGATGGTGGAACTGGCGCAGGAAGGCATGACCATGATGGTTGTTACGCACGAAATGGGCTTTGCCCGTAAGGTAGCCAACCGGGTGATCTTTATGGATGAAGGCAAAATTATCGAAGACACGAATAAAGACGACTTCTTTAATAATCCGCAGTCAGAACGGGCGAAGGATTTCCTGGCAAAAATTCTGCACTAAAAAACAGGCGGGCACCCTGCCCGCCTGCTTCTTTTACGGCTCAAAAGGCTGACGATAAAACTGATCGTGGTGACATTCCGGGCAGCGCGACAGGGTTTCTGGCGTATAAATCGCCCGGGTAAAATGGCATTTTTCGCAGACCAGGTTGCCCAGGCCCACCACCTCACCACTTTGGTAAACGCCGTGGTGTTGCAAATCCTGAAAGACTTCCCGCCATTCCAGCTGACTTTTATCGGTGATGTCCGCCAGCTCTTTCCAGATACTTTCCCGGATCACGCGCATAAAGACCGAGTCCGCAACCGGTTCTTCTGCTTCGGCATAGTTACGACCAAACTCAGCCAAATCGCGGCGCACCGACGCCAGCGCCCGATCGATTTCGTCCGGTGTCAGATCGGAGTGCGCACGTAAATAACTGCGTCTATCTTCTACCAGCGTATCCAGATCGCGATCGCCGTGGCGAAGACGTTCGGTTAATACCGCCAACGACTCATGATACTCCTGTGCCACTTTATTCATTTTATTCTCCTTTTTGCGCTCGGTACCTGTACTAAGTTTAGCTACTTTGTCACATTTGCCCGGTTCCCTGGGTAAGGAATGGTAAAAGAGTGAAAGCACTGACGCTTTGACGATAAATCGCCTCTGCAAAAGTGGGAAGTGTTGTTGATGCGCGGCCTTATGGGTATGCTATGCGGATCGTAAAGTCAGCAAAGTGTCATTTATTAAGGACCACAGGCAGCCATGCAAGAGCAATACCGCCCGGAAGAGATTGAATCCCGCGTTCAGCAGCAGTGGGATGAAAACGAAACGTTTAAAGTGACTGAGCAGGAAGGCAAAGAGAAATATTATTGCCTGTCCATGTTGCCCTATCCTTCTGGCCGCCTTCATATGGGTCACGTTCGTAACTACACCATCGGCGACGTCATCGCGCGTTATCAGCGCATGCTCGGCAAAAATGTGCTGCAGCCTATCGGTTGGGATGCGTTCGGTCTGCCTGCGGAAGGCGCGGCGGTAAAAAACAACACCGCGCCCGCCCCCTGGACTTATGACAACATCGCGTATATGAAAAACCAGCTTAAACTGCTGGGCTTTGGCTATGACTGGAGCCGCGAACTGGCGACCTGTCAGCCAGAGTATTACCGCTGGGAACAGTGGTTCTTTACCAAACTCTATGAGAAAGGCCTGGTTTACAAAAAAACCTCGGCGGTGAACTGGTGCCCGAACGACCAGACGGTACTGGCCAACGAGCAGGTTATTGACGGCTGCTGCTGGCGCTGTGACACCAAAGTTGAGCGTAAAGAGATCCCACAGTGGTTTATCAAAATCACCGATTACGCCGAAGAGCTGTTAAACGATCTGGATACGCTGGAAGAGTGGCCTGAGCAGGTCAAAACCATGCAGCGTAACTGGATCGGCCGCTCTGAAGGCGTGGAAATCACTTTTGACGTCGCGGACAGCCTTGAGAAAGTCACGGTTTATACCACGCGTCCAGATACCTTCTACGGCGCGACCTATGTCGCCGTGGCCGCCGGTCATCCGCTGGCGCTGCAGGCGGCTGCCAGCAATCCTGCCCTCGCTGACTTTATTGCCGAATGCCGCAATACCAAAGTGGCCGAAGCCGATATGGCCACCATGGAAAAGAAAGGCATGGCCACTGGCCTGTCTGCGGTGCACCCGTTAACAGGTGAGGCTGTTCCTGTCTGGGTCGCGAACTTTGTGCTGATGGAGTACGGCACGGGTGCCGTGATGGCGGTTCCGGCACATGACCAGCGTGACTGGGAGTTTGCCACGAAATACGATCTGCCGATCAAGCCGGTGATCCTGAACCTGGACGGCAGCGAGCCGGACGTAAGCACTGGCGCGATGACCGATAAAGGTACGCTGTTTAACTCCGCCGAGTGCAGCGGTCTGGATCACAGTGCCGGTTTCAACGCCATTGCGGATGCGCTGGCGGCGAAAGGTGTTGGCGTACGTAAAGTCAATTATCGCCTGCGCGACTGGGGTGTTTCCCGTCAGCGCTACTGGGGCGCGCCCATTCCGATGGTGACGCTGGAAGATGGCACCGTGATGCCCACGCCAGAAGATCAGCTTCCGGTTATCCTGCCTGAAGATGTGGTCATGGACGGCATCACCAGCCCGATTAAGGCCGATCCCGAGTGGGCAAAGACCACCGTGAACGGTCAGCCTGCGCTGCGCGAAACCGATACCTTTGACACCTTCATGGAGTCTTCATGGTATTACGCGCGCTACACCTGTGCGGACTATAAAGATGGCATGCTGGACCCGGCTGCAGCGAACTACTGGCTGCCAGTGGATCAGTATGTGGGCGGTATCGAACACGCCATCATGCACCTGATGTATTTCCGTTTCTTCCATAAGCTGCTGCGCGATGCAGGCCTGGTAAACTCGAATGAGCCTGCTAAACGTCTGCTGTGCCAGGGCATGGTATTGGCGGATGCGTTCTACTATCTGGGCGTCAACGGCGAACGTAACTGGGTGTCTCCAGTTGACGTCACCGTCGAGCGTGATGAGAAAGGCCGCATTACCAAAGCCGTGGACACCCAGGGCCGTGAGGTGATCTACGCAGGCATGAGCAAAATGTCGAAGTCGAAAAACAACGGCATTGACCCACAGTTGATGGTTGAGCGCTACGGCGCCGATACCGTACGTCTGTTTATGATGTTTGCCTCACCGGCCGACATGACGCTGGAGTGGCAGGAATCCGGTGTTGAAGGCGCGAACCGCTTCCTGAAGCGCGTCTGGAAACTGGCCTATGACCATTCACAGAAAGGCGCGACTGTCGCTCTGGACGTTGCCAGCCTGAACGATGATCAGAAAGGCTTACGTCGCGATCTGCATAAAACTATTGCCAAAGTGTCCGACGATATCGGCCGCCGTCAGACCTTTAACACCGCGATTGCCGCCGTGATGGAACTGATGAACAAGCTGACGCGTGCACCACAGGACAGCGAACAGGATCGTGCACTGATGCAGGAAGCGTTACTCGCCGTGACGCGTTTACTGTATCCGTTCACGCCTCATGCCTGCTTCGTACTGTGGCAAACGCTGGGCGGCCAAGGCACCATCGACAATGCAGAATGGCCGGTTGCCGATGACGCCGCGATGGTTGAGGACGCCTTATTGGTTGTCGTGCAGGTTAACGGTAAAGTCCGTGGTAAAATTACCGTGGCAGCCGATGCTACCCAGGAACAGGTTCAGGCTCGTGCGGCTGAGGAACCATTAGTGGCGAAATACCTTGATGGTGTTAGCATTCGTAAAGTCATTTATGTACCGGGCAAACTGCTTAACCTGGTTGTGGGTTAAGTTCAGGAGGAACTGTGCGACATCCGATTATCAGGTTGTTTGTCATGCTGGCGGTGGTGATCACCGCTGGCTGTGGTTTTCATCCGCGCGGCACCACTCAGGTGCCAACCGAACTGAGAACGCTGATTTTAGACAGTGGTGACCCTTATGGCCCGCTGACGCGTACCGTGCGCCAGCAGCTGCGGATTAACAACGTCAATATTGTTGAGGCGACGCAGAAAAACAGCCTGACCGTCCCGACGATGCGTCTTGGTGGAGAAGCACAAAGCCGCAGTACCGCATCCGTATTTATCAGCGGTACCACAGCGGAATATCAGTTGACGATGTCGGTTTCTGCTCAGGTGCTGATCCCCAATAAAGGGATCTATCCGATCAGCGCAACCGTCTACCGCTCGTTCTTTGATAACCCGAACGCGGCGCTGGCGAAAGATGCTGAGCAGGACATGATTATGCAGGAGATGCGTCAGCGCGCTGCCGAACAGCTGGTTCGTAAGCTGCTTACCGTGCATGCCGCGCAGATGGAAAATCAGCAGATGCCCTCTACATCGACGGTTTCAAAAGCGGTTCAGCCTGCTGCCGGGGTCTCTTCCTCTGCGGCAACCAAGTCGAAATGATCAGGATTTATCCGGAACAACTCAGCGCGCAGCTCCGTGAGGGGCTGCGCGCCTGTTATTTATTAACCGGTAATGAACCCTTGCTGTTGCAGGAAAGTGCAGATGCGATTCGGGCCAGTGCCCTGGCACAGGGCTTTGAAGAACATCTGAGTTTTACACTGGATGCGCAGACCGACTGGGACAGCCTGTTTATGAGCTGCCAGTCGCTGAGCCTGTTTGCCCAGCGTCAAACGTTAACGTTGCAGTTCCCGGAAAATGGCCCTAACGCGGCGATTGCCGAGCAGTTGATCAAGCTGGCCCCGCTGCTTCACGCCGATATTTTGCTGATTTGCCGAATGGCGAAGCTCAGTAAAGCCCAGGAAAACAGTGCCTGGTTTAAAGCGCTTTCCGCTCATGCCGTGCTGGTCCCCTGCCAGACACCCGAACAGGCTCAGCTCCCCCGCTGGGTTGTCAGCCGAGCAAAAACCCTCAAGCTCGATATCGATGACGCGGCCGTCCAGCTGTTGTGTTACTGCTATGAAGGTAATCTGCTGGCTCTGGCCCAGGCGCTTGAACGGCTGTCACTGCAATGGCCCGATGGCAAACTGACCCTGCCGCGCGTTGAAGCCGCCGTCAGCGATGCCGCTCACTTCACGCCCTACCACTGGGTGGATGCGCTACTCGGCGGCAAAAGCCGCCGCGCCTTACACATCCTGCAGCAGTTAGAAAGAGAAGAGAGCGAAGTGGCGATATTGCTCCGCACCCTGCAGCGCGATTTGATGACCCTGCTGCATCTGCAACGGCATCAGTCGCAACAGCCGCTGCGTACGCTAATGGATCAGCAGCGTATCTGGCAAAACCGTCGCAACCTGTTTACGGAAGCACTTCAGCGCCTTGATGCCTCCAGGCTACAGCAGGCCATTCATCTGTTGATGCAAATCGAACTTACTCTAAAGCAGGATTATGGTCAGTCGGTCTGGCCGCAGTTGCAGACGCTGTCGATGTTGATTGCCAATCGCGCTTTCCCTGCGAGCCTCGCCCATGTCTGATTTACACGCGCTGTTTGGCGGTACCTTCGATCCTGTGCATTTTGGTCATCTGCGCCCGGTGGAAACGCTGGCCGGGCAAATTGGCCTGTCGAGGATCACACTGCTGCCCAATAATGTGCCGCCGCACCGGCCCCAACCAGAGGCCAGTCCGCAGCAGCGGGTTGAAATGCTCGAGTGCGCTATTCGCGATTTGCCGCTTTTTGACATCGACACGCGGGAATTACAACGTGATACGCCCTCGTGGACGGTCGATACCTTAGAAGCGCTGCGTGCCGAACGGGGTGAACAACCTCTGGGTTTTATTATTGGTCAGGACTCTCTGCTGTCGCTGGAAAAATGGCATCGCTGGCAGGAGCTGCTTAGCCTGTGCCATCTTTTGGTCTGCAAGCGACCGGGCTATCCGACGGAAATGGCGTCTCCAGCAATGCAACGCTGGCTGAACCGCCATGTAACACAAGACAGCCAGCAGCTTCACCAACGTCCTGCAGGGGCGATCTGGCTGGCGGAAACCCCGCTTTATGCAATATCGGCCACCGAGATCAGACAGCGCCGCCATCAGCACCTCGCCTGCGACGATTTATTGCCCGCCTCTGTGATAACCTACATCGACCGCGCCGGCTTATATCGCGACTGATATGGGCGTGATATACTGCGCCGCTAAATTTTTTGGCTGTCTTCCGGGTTTCAGCCAGCCCGCTATCACCAGTTTTGAAGGGGAACCTTTTGCAAGGTAAAGCACTCCAAGAGTTCGTTGTTGATAAGATTGATGATTTGAAAGGCCAGAACATCGTGACTCTCGACGTTCAGGGCAAATCGAGCATCACTGATTTCATGATCATTTGTACCGGTACCTCAACGCGCCACGTGACCTCTATCGCGGAACACGTCGAGCAGGAATCCCGTGCCGCTGGCCTGATGCCGCTGGGCGTGGAAGGTAAAGCCGCCGCTGACTGGGTCGTTGTGGATTTGGGCGAAGTGATCGTGCACGTCATGCAGGAAGAGAGCCGTCAGTTGTATGAACTGGAAAAGCTCTGGGGTTAAGCGGTGAAATTGCAGCTTGTTGCCGTCGGCACCAAAATGCCTGACTGGGTTCAGACCGGTTTTATGGAATACCTGCGTCGGTTTCCCAAAGACATGCCGTTTGAGTTAACGGAAGTCCCTGCGGGGAAACGGGGGAAAAATGCCGACATCAAACGCATTCTGGAAAAGGAAGGCGAAGCGATGCTGGCAGCGACAGGTAAAGGCAACCGCATTGTGACGCTGGATATCCCCGGACAACCCTGGGAAACCCCACAGCTGGCGCAGCAGCTGGAACGCTGGAAGCAGGATGGCCGTGACGTCAGCCTGTTGATTGGCGGGCCTGAAGGATTAGCGCCGGCCTGTAAAGCGGCGGCGGAACAAAGCTGGTCTCTCTCAACGTTAACGTTGCCTCATCCGCTGGTGCGCGTGCTGGTTGCAGAGAGCCTCTATCGTGCATGGAGCATTACGACAAATCATCCTTATCATCGTGAATAACCGATAAGCTCACTCCAGACATTACAAGTAGCGGATGAAATTACAAAGCAACGCCTTTCGCGATTACAGCGCCGAACAAAAAGTCTTTGTCCGCAGGGCCTTTATCGCTTTTGTCGGCATCTTACTGCTCTCCTCCGTGCTGGTGGTTAATCTCTATCACCTGCAGATTTTACGTTTCGACGACTACAGTACCCGGTCAAATGAAAACCGCATTAAGCTGGTGCCGGTTGCACCCAGCCGCGGCATTATTTATGACCGTACCGGCACGCCGCTGGCCCTGAACCGTACGATTTATCAGGCAGAACTGGTGCCGGAAAAGGTCGACGATTTAAAACAAACGCTGCAAAACTTACGCCCGGTGCTCGAACTCACCGATGACGATATTGAGGCGTTTGAAAAAGAGCGTAAGCGCTCACGTCGCTTTACCTCTATCCCGGTAAAAACCGGCCTTAATGAGGTGCAGGTTGCACGCTTTGCCGTGAACCAGTACCGCTTTCCCGGCGTGGAAGTCAAAGGCTACCAGCGCCGCTACTATCCCTTTGGGCAAACCCTGACCCACGTTGTGGGCTACGTATCGAAAATCAACGATCGGGATGTGGCGCGTCTGGACAAAGAAGGGAAATGGCCAAACTATGCGGCTACGCACGATATCGGTAAACTCGGTATCGAAGCCTATTACGAAGACCTGCTGCACGGTAAAACCGGTTATGAAGAGGTTGAGGTAAACAACCGTGGCCGGGTTATTCGTCAGTTGCACGAGCAATCCCCGCAGGCCGGGCGTGATATCTATCTGACCATTGATCTGAAACTGCAGCAGTACATCGAAACGCTGTTAGCCGGCAGTCGTGCTGCAGTGGTGGTAAGCGATCCCCGCACCGGAGAAATTCTGGCCATGGTGTCCACGCCCAGTTACGATCCGAACCTGTTTGTTGACGGAATTTCCAGCAAAGACTATCGCGGATTACTGAGCGATGAAAACCGTCCACTGTATAACCGCGCGATTCAGGCCGCCTATCCGCCAGCCTCAACGGTCAAACCCTATGTCGCCGTTTCCGCGCTCAGCGCAGGCGTTATCAACCGAAATACCAGCCTGTTCGATCCCGGCTGGTGGCAACTGCCCGGCTCTGAAAAACGCTATCGCGACTGGAAAAAGTGGGGCCACGGTCGTCTGAACGTCACCAGATCGCTGGAAGAGTCTGCGGACACCTTCTTTTATCAGGTCGCCTATGACATGGGCATCGATCGCCTGTCGGAGTGGATGACCAAATTCGGCTACGGTGAACGTACGGGCATTGATTTACCCCAAGAGAGCGCGGGTAACATGCCGACGCGTGACTGGAAAATGCGCCGCTTTAAAAAGCCCTGGTATCAGGGTGATACCATTCCTGTTGGTATCGGTCAGGGCTACTGGACGGCAACACCATTGCAGATGAACAAAGCGATGATGATCCTCATCAACGACGGGGTTATCAAAGTGCCGCATATGCTGCGCGCCACGCGCGAAGGCCGCACCCTGGTGCCTTATCGTCAACCGCCTTCCCAGCCGATAGGCGATATCCACTCGGGCTACTGGGAAATTGCCAAAGACGGGATGTATGGCGTGGCCAATCGCCCCAATGGTACGGCTCACAAGAGCTTTGCCGATGCGCCATACAAAATTGCCGCGAAATCGGGTACGGCTCAGGTCTTCGGTCTGAAAGAGAACGAAACCTATAACGCACACAAAATCGCAGAACGCCTGCGTGACCACAAGCTGATGACCGCGTTTGCCCCTTACGATAAACCGCGTGTCGCCGTGACCATGATTCTGGAAAACGGCGGAGCCGGACCCGCCGTAGGCACGGTAATGCGTCAGATACTGGATCACATCATGTTAGGTGACAATAATACTGCCCTGCCGAATGCGGCCCCCACACCGCCAGGCTACGAAGGTGAATAATCATGTCGATGAATGACAGCCCGCAGAAGCGGTCAATATGGATGCGCATGCATATTGATCCGCTATTTATGCTGATTATCCTCGCGCTGCTGACCTTTAGCGCCATTGTTATCTGGAGCGCCAGCGGTCAGGATCCCGGCATGATGGAGCGTAAGCTCGGCCAGATCGCCATGGGGCTGATCATTATGCTGGTGCTCGCCCAGGTCCCGCCCCGGGTATACGAAGGCTGGGCGCCTTACCTGTATATTGTCAGTGTCATCCTGCTCGTCGCCGTGGATGCCTTTGGCCAAATCAGTAAAGGGGCGCAGCGTTGGCTGGACCTGGGTTTTATCCGCTTCCAGCCCTCTGAGATCGCTAAAATCGCCGTTCCTTTAATGGTCGCGCGCTTTATCAACCGCGACGTGTGCCCACCGACCCTGAAAAACACCGCCATCGCTCTGGTGCTGATTTTCCTTCCTACGCTGTTAGTGGCCGCGCAGCCTGACCTCGGAACCTCGATTCTGGTCGCGGCCTCGGGATTATTTGTGCTGTTCCTCTCTGGCATGAGCTGGAAGCTGATTGGTATCGCCGTCCTGTTAGTTGCGGCCTTTATCCCCATATTGTGGTTCTTCCTGATGCATGACTATCAGCGAGACCGCGTGATGATGCTGCTCGATCCCGAAAGCGATCCGCTTGGCGCGGGTTACCACATTATTCAGTCTAAAATCGCTATTGGCTCTGGCGGACTGCGCGGTAAAGGCTGGCTGCATGGTACGCAATCACAGCTGGAGTTCTTACCGGAGCGTCACACCGACTTCATTTTCGCCGTGCTGGCAGAAGAGCTGGGACTGGTGGGCGTACTGTTGCTGCTGGTGCTGTACCTGCTGTTGATTATGCGTGGACTCATCGTGGCTGCCCGTGCGCAAACCACCTTTGGCCGGGTGATGGCCGGGGGGTTAATGTTGATTTTATTCGTCTATGTTTTCGTTAACATTGGTATGGTTAGTGGTATCTTACCGGTGGTTGGCGTTCCGTTGCCGCTGGTCAGCTACGGCGGCTCGGCGCTTATTGTGCTTATGGCGGGATTTGGCATCGTAATGTCGATCCACACACACCGAAAAATGTTATCTAAAAGTGTTTAAGAGGTCGCAGATGCGTAAGGACTGGCTTGGCGTTGTATTGGCTTCAATGGTTTTAGCTGCATGTTCTACCCAGGAACCGCAACAACAAAGTGCGCCCCCCCAGCCTGCCTATAACGGCCCGGTGGTAGAGATTCCTGGCGTTGAGCCTCGTTATGAGCCGGTCAATCCGTCGACCAATCAGGACTACAGCGTCAACGGTAAAAACTACCGTATCATCAAAAATCCGGCCAACTACAGTGAAGTGGGGCTGGCCGCCTGGTACGGTGAGGAAGCCCAGGGTAATCGTACTGCGACGGGCGAGACCTTTGATCCCGATGCCCTGACGGCTGCCCATCCAACGCTGCCCCTGCCCAGCTACGTTCGCGTGACAAACCTGGCAAACGGCCGCCAGATTGTGGTGCGGGTTAACGATCGCGGCCCGTATACGCCGGGACGCATTATCGATCTGTCCCGTGCGGCAGGTGACCGCCTGAATATCTCCAACAATTCCCGCGTGCGGGTTGATTACATCAGTGTCGCACCGGATGGCACGCTTTCCGGCCCCGGCACCATCGGCACCGTCGTGGCAAAACAGAGCTATGCCCTGCCTGCGCGTCCCGACCTGAACGGTCCGGTCATGAGCAGCCCACAAGGCATGAGCGGTGGCAGTCAACCCATCATGAACGGTAGCAGCCAGCCGCAGACCGCCCCGGTCGCTGAACCCGAGGCTCAGGATATTTCACCCGTCAGCAATGCGACGCTGCAAAGCAATAATGCTATGGGCGCGCCGGTGCAAAGTAGCGGCTTCCTGGGCGCGCCGCAGCCGTTACCCAGCGGCGTGCTGGAAAGCAGTGAGCCCGCTGCCAGCACCCCTGTCGCAGCCGCGCCTGTTGCCGCTGCGCCGGTTGCGGCCAGTGCCGCCGCATCACCCCGCCAGCCCGCCGCCAGTCAGAGTGCCTCATCCCTTTCAGGCTATGTCGTTCAGGTGAGTGCCATTAATGATGCAGCACGTGCCCGGCAGTTAGTTAACAGTTTACGCCAGCGCTTTGGCGTTCCTGGCGCTGTGGAAAACGCAGGCAATGTGTACCGCGTGCAGCTTGGTGGTTATAAAACCCGTGCAGAAGCCGTGGCCTTACAGCAACGGCTGAGCAGCGAAGGCCAGAGTGCGGCCTTCGTTACCACCGCAGGTCGTTAATCGACAGAGGTTACCGTAACAGGTAACCTCTGCTAACAACTCATTCACTAAGCCGGATGTCTGAAAATCAGGCATTTGTTATGATGAGTGACTTTTTTAAACCTTAAACCCATGGATGTTGTCGTCCCACACATGAACACGCTGAAACCTTCTCGTTTGTTAAAACGCCTGACAGTGGGATCACTGATCGCCTTCTCCCTCAGCCATGCTGCCATCGCTGATGATGTTAATCTCAAGACCATGATTCCCGGCGTACCGGACATTGATGCCGAAGCTTATGTCCTCATCGACTACAATTCAGGCAAAGTGCTGGCAGAGAAAAACGCGGACGCACGCCGCGACCCGGCGAGCCTGACGAAGATGATGACCAGCTACGTCATCGGTCAGGCAGTTAAAGCAGGAAAAATCCACCAGGACGATATCGTTACCGTAGGGCAGGATGCGTGGGCGACCGGTAATCCGGTATTCAAAGGTTCATCCTTAATGTTCCTGAAGCCTGGCGACCGCGTTCCGGTTTCCCAGTTAACGCGCGGTATCGTTCTGCAGTCCGGTAATGATGCCTGTGTGGCGATGGCCGATTATGTCGCCGGCAGCCAGGATGCCTTTGTTGGCCTGATGAACAACTACGTGAAAGCGCTGGGTCTGCAAAACACGCATTTCCAGACCGTTCATGGCCTGGATGCGGAAGGTCAATACAGCTCAGCACGCGACATGGCACTGATTGGCCAGGCGCTGATCCGTGATGTTCCTGAAGAGTACGCGGTTTATAAAGAGAAAGAGTTCACCTTTAACAATATTCGTCAGATGAACCGCAATGGTCTGTTGTGGGATACCAGCCTGACCGTTGACGGCATCAAAACCGGTCACACCGCGTCAGCAGGTTATAACCTGGTGGCCTCTGCGACAGAAGGACAGATGCGTTTGATCTCTGCCGTGATGGGCGGTCATACCTTCAAAGGCCGCGAAACGGAAAGTAAAAAGCTGCTGACCTGGGGTTTCCGCTTCTTTGAAACCGTCGCACCGCTGAAAGCCGGAAAAGAGTTTGCCTCTGAACCCGTGTGGTTTGGTAACAGCGATCGCGTCCAACTGGGCGTTGAAAAAGATGCTTATCTGACCATTCCACGCGGCCGGATGAAAGATCTGAAAGCCAGCTATGTCCTCACCAATACCGAGCTGCATGCGCCACTGAAGAAAAACCAGGTGGTTGGCAGTATCAATTTCCAGCTCGATGGCAAAACTATCGATCAGCGTCCTCTGGTGGTGTTAAATGAAGTCTCTGAAGGCGGCTTCTTCAGTCGTATCGTTGACTATATCAAACTGATGTTCCACCACTGGTTCGGTTAATGGTGCCTGGCGGTTGAAAAACCGCCACTCTGTCCCCATTACAGGTTAATATGATGCTCCCGCTTCGGCGGGAGCCTGTTTTTTATGTACCGGAGTGATTATGAAAACCAAACTGAATGAACTGCTCGAATTCCCTACCCCATTTACCTACAAAGTAATGGGGTTGGCACAGCCGGAGCTGGTTGATTTGGTGCTTGAGGTCGTGCAACGCCATGCACCCGGCGATTACAGCCCAGAAGTGAAACCCAGCAGCAAAGGTAACTATCACTCGGTAAACGTCACGATCAATGCCACCCACATCGAGCAGGTCGAAACCCTGTACGAAGAGCTGGGCAAAATTGAAATCGTGCGGATGGTGCTGTAACGCTGTCAACACCGGTCAGCGGGTCAGGCTGCGCAGATAACGCGCTGACCCGTATTTTCTGCCCTACCGACCCAGCCGCTCTGTACTCATCCTCTCATCCCGAAGGCGTTTAACTTCATCGCCGCCAGCGTTATACTCAGCGTCTCCCCTCTTTAACGGATACTCGTTTTGTCTGCAGACACGCTTCTTATTCGCCAGTTTGGGTTATGTGACTGGCAATCGACCTCAGACGCCATGCACCACTATACCGATCAGCGTGATAGCGAAAGCCGGGATGAAGTCTGGCTGGTGGAACATTATCCGGTCTTTACACAGGGCCAGGCGGGAAAAGCCGAGCACCTGCTGATGCCCGGCGATATTCCTGTGGTACAAAGCGATCGTGGGGGGCAGGTGACCTATCACGGGCCAGGACAACAGATCATGTATGTTCTGATTGATGTGAAACGCCGTAAAACCGGCGTGCGCCAGCTGGTGACCGCCTTAGAAGAAACGGTCATTGCCGTACTGGACCGCTTTGGCGTGGCGGCGCGGGCCCGACCCGATGCGCCAGGCGTCTATGTTGGGGATGAAAAAATTTGCTCGCTGGGGCTGCGCATTCGTAAGGGCTGCTCGTTTCACGGGCTGGCATTAAATGTGGCGATGGACCTGTCGCCATTTTTACGGATTAACCCGTGCGGCTATGCCGGAATGCACATGACGCAGTTGCAACACTTCCGGCCTGAAGTCACGTTAGGCGATGTTCAGCCGTTGCTGGCCGAAACCTTTGCCCGCCAGTTGGGTTATCAGCAGGTTGAATGGCATCAGGATGAAAACCCACGCTGAGTTAACGGTGAATGCGTATTTACAAATATGTAACTTATCGGTGGTGTCTTTGGCTGCTTCCTGGCCGTTGAGATGATATAATTTTTGCACTTTTTTCAAATAAAGTTGAAAGCCGCCTTCTCTGATTGAGTGAGACAGCTTTCAAATCGCAATCCGACCGGAACCTGCTGATTTATGAGTAAACCAATTCAGATGGAACGCGGCGTCAAATATCGTGACGCAGACAAAATGGCGCTGATCCCGGTGAAAACCGTGGCCGTCGACCGGCAAGAGATTCTACGCAAGCCGGAGTGGATGAAAATCAAACTGCCGGCGGACTCCAGTCGTATTCAGGGCATTAAAGCCGCAATGCGTAAAAACGGGCTCCACTCCGTTTGTGAGGAAGCCTCCTGCCCTAACCTTGCTGAATGTTTTAATCACGGCACGGCGACCTTTATGATCCTGGGCGCGATCTGTACCCGCCGTTGCCCGTTCTGCGACGTGGCCCACGGTCGTCCTAACGCACCCGATGCAAACGAACCGGGTAAACTCGCCCAGACCATCGCCGACATGGCACTGCGTTATGTGGTTATTACCTCGGTGGATCGCGACGATTTACGTGACGGCGGCGCTCAGCATTTTGCCGACTGTATTACGGCTATCCGGGAAAAAAGCCCCAGCATCAAAATTGAAACGCTGGTGCCTGACTTCCGTGGCCGCATGGATCGTGCGCTTGAAATTCTGACTGCCACACCGCCGGATGTGTTTAACCACAACCTTGAGAACGTGCCACGCGTGTATCGCCAGGTGCGGCCGGGTGCAAACTATGAATGGTCGCTGAAGCTGCTGGAACGCTTTAAAGAAGCCCATCCCGAGGTACCGACAAAATCCGGTTTAATGGTAGGCCTGGGAGAAACTAACGCTGAAATCGTCGAGGTCATGCGTGACCTGCGTCGTCATGGCGTGACAATGTTAACCCTGGGTCAGTATCTGCAGCCCAGCCGCCACCATTTGCCTGTTCAGCGCTATGTCAGCCCGGCGGAATTTGATGAAATGAAAGAAGAGGCACTGGCGATGGGCTTTACCCATGCTGCCTGCGGTCCTTTTGTCCGCTCGTCTTACCATGCCGACATGCAGGCAAAAGGCCTGGAAGTGAAATAACCGTTCGCCTGCTGGCTGCCTTAAAAAACAAAAAACCAGATTGCCCGCAATCTGGTTTTTTTATGGCTGTCAGAAATAAAAATTAACACTTTTCTAAAACTGACGCCGCGTTAGTCTTTATGAGAAACGCGTTCCGCAGGGGTTTCTTCTGCCGTGGTGCGCGCTGCACTGGTGTCTTCGTCTTTCATGGCCTTTTTAAAGCCTTTGATTGCGGAGCCCAGATCGCCACCCAGAGAACGTAACTTGTTGGTGCCGAAAAGCAGTACGATAAGCGCACCGATGATCAGCAGCTTGGCAATACTGATACCTTCCATATATAACCTTTATAATCTGGCGAATAACGGTAACGCTTATTTAGGCGCAGTTTAGCGCTAACCTCAAGCGTAATCTGTAACAGATTAAGATCGCGCAGCGGCGCCGTCAGGTTTCAGGCCCAATCGGGTAGCGATGATCCCTGCCCCCGGTTAGCGCGTTCCATCCAGTTCGGGCCGGCTAAAACGGCGGTTATCCAGCACCGGCAGCATTGCGCGCGCTGTTGCGATTCTTTGTGGATCGAGTTCGGCAAAAATAAGTGCCCGGGACTCGGCCGCCCGGCTTATCGGTACGCCAAGGGGATCGACCACCATGCTATTGCCAATATTACGCATACCGCACTCGCCTACAGCCACCACATAACAGGTATTTTCCAGCGCGCGCGTGCGGGTAAGTAAATCCCAATGCATCTCTTTTAGCGGTCCTTTGACCCATGCGGAGGGTAAGACCAACACCTCAGCCCCCTCCAGCGCCAGACGCCGCGACAGCTCGGGAAAACGCACATCGTAGCAGGTCATCAGCCCGACTTTCATGCCCGCAACGTCCACCAGCGGCGGAATCTCTTGTCCGGCTTCAACCCGCTTTGATTCCTGCATCGCGAACGCATCGTACAGATGCAGCTTGCGGTATTCTGCCACGATCTTGCCATCGCGAATGACCACCAGCACGTTAAACACTTTGCGCTCACTGCCCGGCATATGCATTCCCAGCACGGTAGTCAGCCCATGGCCTTTGCTGGCGCTAAGCAGTTGCGACAGAAACGGCCCGTCAGGCGACTGAGCGGCTTCCAGTATGAAATCGGGGTTAGTGATATCAGTGGCCAGCACCGCTTCTGGCAGAACCAGCAGATCGGCCCCGGCACGGCTGGCCTGGTCCATCATGTCCTGGCAGGTTATGACGTTTTCCTGCCAGTCACGCTGAACCGCAAATTGCCCTAATGCGACTTTCATCGTGGGTTCTCCCTGAAAGCAGTACTGCCGTGATACAGGCCCTTTGGTAACCTTTCAATGCTCTTACAAAGGCTGAAGGGCTTTCACATGGTAGCGTGGTGATTCAACATAGCCTTCACGGCCATAAAACTGGTTAGCTTTAAGACGTGAAGCATGACAGTGAACTTCCATGCGGTCGCAGCCGTGCTGCGCTGCCAAGGCTTCTGCATGCTGGAGCAGTTTCTGGCCCACACCTTTGCTGCGCTCACCGTCCGCGATGCAAAAATAGCTGATACGGGCAAAATCCCCTGCCAGCGCCAACTGAGGGATAAAATGCAGGGAAAGGAATCCCAGTACATGATTACCCTGTTCTGCGATCAGCAGCTTTTCATTGGGATCCGTCATCAGCTGGGCCAGACGTTGTTCAATAAAATGCTCTGTACCGCCATAACCGAGTTCACTTAACAACGCGCTCAGTACGAAGCTGTCTTTCGCCTGAGCCGGACGAATATCCATCCTGGCACCTCTTTATCTGTTATGCGGAGAGTCAGTTATAACCTGAGACGCGCTAAAATGCTCCCCCTGCGAGTTGTTATGATTATGTTACAAGGATTATCTGTGACTCGCGCCGCAGTTTGCTGGCGGTTATCGTGCTGCAGTAGCCTGTCTGGCGCCGTGTGCCAGCGTGATATCGAAAAGCGCGGGAGAGCGTGATGTGCAGGAAATGATACGGGGACGAGGCAGCGGCAGCACTGCAATTGCGCCTTAAAGCCGCTTCTTCCTTCAGCCAGAAATGTGACGCATACCGGCATAAAAAAACCCGCCAGAAGGCGGGTTTTTAGAATTCTGACTGTTAACTTACAGACTGATAACGTTAGCAGCAGATGGGCCTTTTGCGCCGTCAGTGATTTCAAACTCTACACGCTGACCTTCAGCCAGAGTTTTGAAGCCATTGCTCTGGATCGCAGAGAAGTGTACGAATACATCTTTGCTGCCATCTTCAGGAGTAATGAAACCGAATCCTTTAGATTCATTAAACCACTTAACGTTACCTTTAATCTTAGACATCTATATTACCTTTACATGAAAAATGGACACTAAACTGTGTCGCCATCTAGTACAGCAATTGCTGAGGGTTTTGTCCAGCCTGATTTGATGAAAAAGTGATAAATATCGCTATTATTTACCCTTTGATTACTTTTTCACTGGCTCCAGAGCTTAAAACTGCCAGCGCAGCCAGGCAAAATACACGTTACCGTTGTTGTAAGTGCCTGGAATATAAGTCATTTGAAAGTTCAGCGAACCATAACCTATTGACGCCAACGGTAATATGGCCGGAACGGGATAGTATCCCCAGTTATGCCGTGCCGTTACCCCTGCGGTATAGCCCAGACCATAGTGAAAATTTTGATCCTGCAAAGGTCGCCAGGCGGCCTCCCAGCCATAACCGCCAAACGGTTCCCACTTGTTGAAAGAATCTTTGAACGCCATCAGGTAAAGGCCGTGCCAGTTCCCTTTCTCATCGTAACGCGAAACGCCACCACCTGCGCCCCAGGGACGTTCGTTATATCTGTGAATATGCTCTTCATCATACGTCCAGCGGTTGTGCCAGGTGATGGCGGGCACATAAACATCAATTGCATCAGGCTGTTGCCAGGTTTGCTGGACGTTGCCGGTAAAGGTATCCCAGCCTGATTTAATCTCTTGGGAGAGCATAGCGGCCTGGAGGGAAAAAGAAAAAAACAGCGCCAGTAATGGAGCTGATAACGTTGTTAAAAGGTACCTGTTCACTTCGGTATTACCTGTCTCTTATTGATTGAACGCAGTGTTCCATGCTGAAAATCAGCAACAGGAAGACCCGCCTGACCCGAAATTTAAAAAAAATGCTCAGGGTATTCAGCATGTAATTATCATTGACGTAATAAAGCACGAGCAATTTTAGCGCAAAAAAGATGAACCAAGCCCAAACAGCAAGAACTTTCAACATTTCCACTTAGTTCTGTAATTTTCACAACCAAACTCAACACTTACGCAACATCACGTCGCGCCTTCATACAGGCGCCGAACGGGGCGAGCAGTGATAAACAGCGACTTTTACCATCACACCACCTCAGGTAAACCACATAAAGAATGATTAAGGATTGGGGCAATGCCAGTAAAAATGCGCTCGCTTAACCAGGTAGCAGGTAGCAGGTAGCAGGTAGCAGGTAGCAGGTAGCAGGTAGCAGGTAGCAGGTAGCAGGTAGCAGGTAGCAGGATGAAAATCTTACCGGCTCGCGGTGTCAAGAGAAACGCTCACTGGTCGGGCTGCGGGCACCCGTCAAGATGCCCGTCGAATCAGAAAATCAGTTTGAATACCCCTGTCAGGGTCAACAGTCCCACGATAAAAATAATGGCGATAATCCACAGAATTATTTTCATTTCCTCTCCCTTACCATTAAAAAACATTCCCATAACAGTATAGGCAAAATTCAGCGATGTGCTTTTTGCTTATTGCCTTCTCAACTATGAAAGCAACATTCAGCTTTAATTGTGATTTTCTGTGAGAAGCATCGCATAGCGGCCTTTTTGTCATTCCTGTCGCTTCGTTTTAAGAATCATCTCTGGCTAAAATTTAGGCGGACAGGACAGCTCGACGGTTTTGACACTAAAAATGCAAAGCAGGGAGAGAGACCTTATGAGTAGCATTAATACCAGCATGGGCCGCTACAGCCTGAAGGCAAAAGACAGCGGTGAACAAATCAAAGGTTTTTTCGCCATTAATGATGAAGGCGGCACGCAACTTACCCGACAGGAATTTGCGGAGCATTACCTTGATGATGTGGTGAATAACGTGATTTATCCGGTTACCGGAGGTAACCGGGAGATCGCCCGCGCACTGCGAGAACAGATGGTAAAAGCGGGCTTTGAAGCGTCAGATTAACGGCAGGGGCCGCCATGTTTGCGCGGCCCTTTTGTCACGTGCAGGCGCCCTTACACCACGTAAGAAAGTAGCAAGCATCCCACTAAACCACACACTGATATAATCGTTTCCAGTGCTGACCAGGAGCGGATGGTTTCGCCTATCGTCAGGTTGAAATACTCTTTAAACAGCCAGAATCCTGGATCGTTAACGTGTGAAAAAATCACACTGCCCGACCCCACGGCTATCACCATTAATTCAGGACTGGCACCGCTGGTTACAATTAACGGCGCGACAATGCCTCCGGCGGTAATCGCCGCCACGGTTGCCGAGCCAAGCGCGATACGCAGCACAGCAGCAATAGACCAGGCCATAAACAACGGCGACAAATTGGTGGCATGCATCATATTGGCAATGTATTTATCCACGCCGCTGTCCACCAGAACCTGCTTGAAGGCCCCACCGCCGCCGATAATCAGCAGCATCATGGCAATAATTTTGATGGAATCGCTTAACGTGTCCATCACCTGTTCCATGCTGCGCCCGCGGTTCAGACCAAAGGTGAAGATCGCAATCAGCACGGCAATTAGCGTCGCCATAACAGGATCGCCAAAGAACTCGGCATAAGGCAACAGCGCGTGTCCCTTGGGCAGCACCATCTCCGCTACCGCACGCAGTGCCATCAGGATGACCGGAACAAGCGATGTCCAGACGCTGACGCCAAAGCCTGGCATTTCGGTTTCACTAAAGGTTTTGGGGTTGTAGAGCCCTTCAGGGATAGGCTTATCAATGCCTTTGAGGAAACGCGCGTAAACCGGACCCGCCAGGATAACGGTCGGAATGCCCAGTAAGGTACCAAAAAGCAGGGTTTTTCCCATATCGGCGTTAAACAGCGTCGCTATTGCCGTGGGGCCAGGATGAGGCGGTAAAAACCCATGGGTGACAGACAACGCCGCCGCCATAGGAACGCCAACAAACAGCAGCGGTACCCGTGCAGAAGCCGCAACGCTAAACACCAGCGGCAGCATCAGCACAAAGCCCACTTCGTAGAACAAGGCAAAACCAACGATAAAACCGGTCAGCACCAGCGCCCACTGGATGTGCCTTGTGCCAAATTTATCGATCAACGTGGTGGCGATACGTTGTGCACCACCACAGTCGGCCAGTAATTTACCGAGCATGGCACCAAATCCCATGATCAGCGCCAGTCCGCCCAGCGTCCCGCCGACGCCGTTTTTAATCGAAAGAATGACTTTGTTGACCGGCATGCCCTGCATGATCCCCACCGCCAGGGCGACCAAAATCAGTGCGATAAAGCCGTTGAGTTTAAAGCGAATCATCAGCAGTAACAGTAATGCCACGCCAATCGCCACATAGAGTAATGGCATAATTTTTCTCCACCTGATGCTCTGAATCTTTTCAGTGCCGCTTTGTTATCGTCGTCCCGGAGGACGCGCAAAATTGGGGCGCTGCCATGGTCGTAACATTTTGACAACCCCTGTTACCGATAACATGTTAAGGGTAACATCCGTGTTAAAGCATCACTCCACGTCGTTGAATTTGCGTTTTGCGAAGACGATCAACTTTTGCTCCCCTCGCTATAAGAAAGTTTCGCGGGGCCGATCGCCCGCTTTTCGTTACACTCAGATTTTAGCGAAGATATAAAAGGATGCGCTGGTGAGTGACAATCTGAGTGAGCTGTACAGCAATCAACAAACCCTTTTCGGCCAGGGAAGCCTTAACAAACTGATTCCCCTGTTGGCCGCCCAACCCCAGGCTACCCTGCTCTTTTGCGGCCGTTCGTTCTTACAGGGCGACGCCTATGCCCGAATTAAAACCACGCTGAACGATCACATTGTGGGTTATGAAATTGTGAGCAACGAGGCCTCGCCTGCCGATATTGATGGCTGGGTGGCGCGCTGGCGCGGCCATGTCGATCGGGTTATCGCCGTAGGAGGCGGCAGTGTTCTGGATGCCGCCAAGGCCTTCAGCGCCATGATTCAGCACCCGCTTCCCACCGCCCGCTACCTGGAAAAAGTCGGAGACACGGCAGTCAGCGCCGTTACCTTGCCGCTCATCGCGATTCCCACCACGGCGGGCACCGGCAGTGAGGTCACGCAGAACGCCGTCGTGACTGACCAGCGGGATATCCAGATAAAAGCATCGTTGCGCCATCCGGTGTTCGTGCCACAGGTCGCGATTCTCGATCCCGACTTGCTTAAGGGCGCCCCCAATAAGGTGCTGGCCACCTGTGGAATCGACGCGTTTACCCATTTATTTGAAGCCTATCTTTCCAGCAAGGGCAACCTCTTTACGCGCCAGTTAGCCCTTACCGGACTGCGTCAGTTTATTCAGGGATGGCCTCGGCAAAACCAGCAAGACGAAACCGGCGATCGCGCGCGTGAGGCGATGATGATGGCGTCCTGGTTGGGCGGTGTCAGCCTGAGCAGCGCGGGGCTGGGCGTCATTCACGGCATCGCCGGAGAGCTGGGCGCGATTAAACCCTTCCATCATGGTGAAGTGTGCGGCAGGCTGCTGTTCACGTTTCTGGATCATCTTGCAGACAGCCAGCATGCGCGCCAGCGTCAGCTCATGGATGAAATGCATGCGCAGCTTTTTGACGAGGAGACCGATTCACCCGCGCGCTATCTTAAAGCCTGGCTACAACGCTCAGCCATTATGACGTTCTGGCAGGAGGGGCCAACGTTAAGCCCGTCGGATATCGACTGGATCCTGGCCCGGGCCAACAGTAAAAACAGCCTCGTCAGCTACAGCAAAGATGAGATGCGCGACATGATTACGCGCGCCTGGCCGGTCAGCGCGTAAGCATAGTGCGGGCGGTGTTTTAGCCCGCACATTCCCCCTGTTCCGCCCCGCTAAAGGGCGTTTCACCTGCAAGCATTTGCTCGATCACCTGTAGCACACCTTCATCATTATTCGCGGGTGCCAGGAAGCGCGCGGCGTCTTTAACCCGCTGCGGCGCATTGCTCATCGCGAAACTGAAACCCGACTGCTGCAGCATCTCGAGATCGTTACCGCCGTCGCCAAAGGCCAGTACCCGATCGTGAGAAATGCCCCAGCGCTGCGCCAGCAGGTTCAGGCCGTTAGCTTTATGCTGACCAGGAACGATTAAGTCAACCGAACCGTGCCCGCTCGATGTTGCCGCCGCCGAACCTTCGTGCAGGCGCTGGATATCCGCCATTAAAGGCTCGACATACTCATCCGACAGATTAAGGGCAAACTTAAGTATCCTGTCGTCGGCAACCTCATCAAGAGAACGAATGGGCCTGAGCCGGTGGCAATAATGCCGCATCTTGACCAGCCACTTCTCATCCATCCCTTCGAAGTAGTAGGCGCTCTCACGTCCGCAGAGCAGATAGCGCAGATCAGGATAGTGGCCATTTTCAAGCGTATCGAGTACCGCATCGATGTCATTGCGGCTAAAAGCACCGCAGAACAGTTCTTCATCACGATCGATAATTAACGCGCCGTTTTCTGCGACAAACGCAATCTCACTGGCGATCTCAGGGAAAAATGAGCGGAGTTGATGGTATTGATTGCCGCTGGCCACGACAAATTTGATATGTCGCTGAGTGAGCTGGTGGTAACAGGCGAGGAACCGCGCGCGGTTATACTGCTTTTTGTCATCCAGAAAGGTGCCATCCATATCAACAGCAACCATCTTAACCGTGGTCATCAGAACTCCTTAGCCGGTAAACGTTCAGGATTAACTGTCAGAATAGCCTGGTAACGGGCGTTCGGTGCATAAAAAAGGGATGGCATCGGCCATCCCTGTGTCGCTATTGAAACGCGTTATTCAGGATTAACGAGGTAATAATGCCGGTGGCGGCGGCAATCAATACATAGTTACCGTCGATGTCGGCCCAGTGCTGACCCGGCGGCGGTTCTCTCAGACCACGCTCACGCCAGTCATCAACCCGATAATCTTCACCGCAGTACTCTCGCGGTACAGGACCACCACGGCGAAACTCATGACCGCGCCAGGCAAAGCGATCGTGATGATAATCGCGCCGCACATCTGGCGGTGGCGGGCCAGGCCGGTGGCCGGGAGGTCCATCGCGATCCAGGCCTGGCGGGCCATCGCCGTCGGGACCGCGGCCAGGATGATGCCACGGACCGTCTGGGCCGCCTGGCCCCTGTGCCAGCCCAGGGCTGCTGTACATCGTGCTGTATGCTAAAAGGGCGATAATCAAACCTGATTTTATTTTTTTCATGGTACTGCCTCCAGTGGTAACGGCGACTCAGCGCCGTTGCCATTACTATTGTCGTAACTGGAAGAAATAAGAATGACCAAAACTCTTAAAAGTCAGCGCGCTAAACAGGCGCGGACGGCGTCTCTCTCTCGTCAGGCACGCTGCATCAGGCGTGAAACACAGATACCTTGCGGAAAATCGTTTGGGGACTCAAACCTGGCGAGGCATCAAAATAAAACCCCGATCCTGAGATCGGGAAGTTATCGTCAAAGCCAGTAAACTGGAAAATGCCCCTTAAGAGAAAAAGGGAGAAGCAAAGCAGACAACACCACATCACAAGTGTCGGGATGAAATAATA
This sequence comes from Pantoea sp. B623, assembly GCF_024814475.1. Classification (NCBI taxonomy): domain Bacteria; kingdom Pseudomonadati; phylum Pseudomonadota; class Gammaproteobacteria; order Enterobacterales; family Erwiniaceae; genus Pantoea; species Pantoea sp. B623. Next base: position 1,185,549 of record NZ_JANUXM010000004.1, read on the forward strand.
ACCTCTGGTTAATGACAGTTGGATGAAAAACGGCTCGGATATATTTTACATGCCGGTTTGATCCAATAAGAAATACACCGCTGCACATCGCAAACCTGAAAACGGGTGTTCAGTTTTATCCGTTCAGGCGCGCTTTACGCCTGAACGGATGACCATCAGGGGTAACTCAGCAGCACAGGCGCATCCGGTAATTTTGTAAACCTGCGGATGATTTGATGGTAATCCGCCACCGGATCGAGCTGACTAAACTGCTTTGGATACAAATCTTTTGCCAGAATCTCCATCCCGATAATGTTGTAAGGATGGTTGTAGAAGTGGTGATAGATCCCGTAGGTGCGCCCCTGTTTTACCGGCTCAATCTGCGCTAATCCTGTACGCTTCAACAACGTCGTAAAGGTTGCCGCCACCGCTTTCCTGTCCGATCCGTAACCGAACGGCAGTACATTACTGTTGGAACGTTTTGACCCCGTCATGATGTAAACGTCCGGCTTCATGGCAATGATTTTCTCAAGGGAAACAAAACCTGCGTTACCCGGCAGCAAAGTCGATCCGATATTTTTGCCGCCGACCGCTTCCACCAGTCCACCCCAGCCGCTGTGGCTATGCGTAAAGCAGCAGCTGTCGCTGTTACCGGCTATCGGTTCAATAAAGACGGTGGGTTTGGTTTTAACCTGGTCAATGCCCTTCTGCAGATTCTGCCAGTGCTGCTGGTAAAAATCGGTGTAGGCCTTCGCCTCGGCTTCACGGTTCAGCACTTTACCCAGCAGCGTAATACCCGGCACGGTGTTTTCTTTAGGATGCAGTTCATAGTCAACAAACACGACCGGGATGTTCAGGCTTTTGAGCGTGGTCAGCACTCCCGACTGCATCAGCGCAGGTTTGGCACGCAACTGCGCAATCATGATATCCGGTTTCTTTGCCAATACGCTTTCGAGGTTCACCTGCCCCTGATCGTTGAAGCCCATATCCACAATCTTCTCAGCCTGCGGCCAGGTTTTCTTCAGCAGCGCCCAGGTTTGCGTATCCTGTTTCTTTGGCAGGTTATTCCATGCCACAACCCGTTTAAAAGGGTTATCCCGGTCCAGCAGCGCCAGCGTCATGATGTCTCGCCCGTCCTGGAGAATGACGTGCTGAGGTTCTTTCTGCAGCGTAATCGTCTGTCCATCCACATCCGTTACGGTCAGAGGATAGGTGGTGGCCGAACAGACCGTTGAGGCCAGCAACGTGGCTGCAAAAATACCGAATTTCATGTTTATTAACCCTGTTGAGAAATAAGAATTATTCTCGTTAACTTTACCATGCTAATTCGTAACAAATATAAACCTTTGTTTAATGAATACGTCTGAACGCTGTCTCAGGTTGGCGCCGTCCCGGCATAAGGATCGGACGGCGCCTTGATATCAATGAGAATTACGCCTTAAGCAGCGAATAAAAAATGGCCGAAATGGCGATCAGACCGGCGAGCATCACAAACAGATTACTGAGTTTGCCACTGTATTGACGCATAGCGGGCACCCGCTGGATAGCGTACATCGGCATCAAAAACAGAATTACGGCAATGATCGGGCCGCCCAGCGTTTCAATCATTTTGAGTATATTGGGATCGAGCGTTGCCACCAGCCAGGTTGTCAGCAGCATAAACACGGCCGTCAGACGATTCAGCCTGTCAGGGGCCATCGCTTTGCCCCGGCTACGGAGCGCTTTATTCACCATGCCGTTGAACCCTTCACGTGCGCCCAGATAGTGGCCGAGGAATGACTTGGTGATCGCCACCACGGCTATCAACGGCCCAATCCAGGCGATAAGCGGCGCATTAAAATGGTTGGCAAGGTAGGACAAGATCGAAATGTTTTGCGCTTTAGCGGACTGTAAGTCTTGCGGCGAGAGGCTGAGTACGCAGCTGAAGACAAAGAACATCACGGTTAGCACCATCAAAAGGTGCGCGCAGGCCAGAATCCGGGAGCATTTTCGCTCGGCCTGCTCGCCGTACTCCTGCCGCTTCGCCAGGGCGAACGAGGAGATGATTGGCGAGTGATTAAACGAGAATACCATGACCGGCAGGGCAAGCCACAGCGTCATCCACAGGTTGCGCCCGCTGCCCGTATTGAGGGTTTCCAGTGCGGCCCCGTGCCAGTAAGGAATCAGACAACACGCCATCAGCATCAACACGGCGACAAACGGATAAACCAGGACGCTCATCGCTTTCACAATCATGCTTTTGCCAAAGCGCACCACCGTCATCATGCCGATAATCAATATCAACGACAGGAGCGCACGCGGCGGCGGCACCAGGCCCAGTTGGTTCACCATCAGGCTTTCAACGGTATTAGTCATGGCTACGCTGTACATCAGCAAAATAGGGTAAATGGCAAAAAAATAGAGCAGCGTAATCAGTTTGCCCGCCCCTGCGCCAAAATGCTCTTCAACCACGTCGGTGATATCCCCTGCCGGATTGCTGCCAGAGAGGACAAAACGCGTTAAGGCCCGATGGGCAAAGAAGGTCAAGGGAAACGCCAGCACCGCCATAACGATCAAGGGTAACAGTCCCCCCATGCCCGCATTGATCGGCAGAAACAACACGCCCGCACCGATAGCGGTGCCATATAAACCCAGCATCCAGACGGTATCCGTTTTTCGCCAGCCAGTTTCATCATTAACGTGAGGGGTTTCCAGCGTGCGGGTTTGCGAGGTTTTCATCAGATCTTCCAGAATATGCATCAGCCTGAATCAAGGCTTGCAGCGGGTAAAGGGTTGGCGTTTTCGCCATCAACGCATGTGTGCAACCTGCCAGATTCAGCCCGCCCCGTCAGGACGTAATCGATTGCGCCCCATTTTTTACACTATCTGACGGTAAAAATTCAAGTTAAGCGCCATATCGTGCACCTGTCCGGCAAAAACAGGGGAAAACGTGTGATGACGGCGTTACGGCCTGCCCCGTCCGCCATAGTTTGCGGATACCGCTCTGCTTACCCATTTTTTCCTCACTACACTTCAATCACCTTTAACGTTTTGGACAGGACAGTGCGCTCAACCGCGCTGTTAATGCAGCCGCCGCCCGATCGGCGGTTGCCGTCCAGTGATTTACAGGAGTCGACTCTATGAAAGCGTTAACCTATCACGGCCCTCATAAAGTCAGCGTTGATAACGTTGCCGATCCCGGACTGGAAGCCGCCGATGATATTATTCTGCGCGTAACGGCCACGGCGATCTGTGGCTCTGACCTGCACCTTTATCGAGGAAAAATTCCCGGCACCGATCATGGCGATATTTTCGGCCACGAGTTCATGGGTGAAGTGGTGGAAGCCGGCAGTGCGGTAACGGCCGTGGCAAAAGGCGACCGCGTGGTGATCCCGTTTGTTATCGCCTGCGGTGACTGCTTTTTTTGTCATCTGCATCAGTATGCCGCGTGTGAAAACACCAACAGCGGCAAAGGCGCGGCGCTAAACCGCAAAAGCATTACGCCGCCGGCGGCCCTGTTTGGCTACAGTAAACTCTATGGCGGAGTGCCCGGTGGTCAGGCAGAATACGTGCGCGTGCCTAAGGCCAACGCCGGCCCTTTTAAAGTGCCGAACACCCTTTCAGACGAAAAGGTTCTGTTCCTGTCCGACATTTTGCCTACGGCCTGGCAGGCGGTGAAAAATGCCGAGATTAAACAGGGATCGAGCGTCGCTATTTTTGGCGCAGGTCCTGTGGGCCTGCTCAGTGCCGCCTGTGCCCGACTGGAAGGTGCAGAGCAGATCTACATGATCGATCACAATGACTACCGGCTGAATTTTGCCAGAGAGCGCTACGGCGTGATCCCCATCAACTTTGATAACAACGACGATCCCGCCGCCTGGATTATTGAGCACAGCGCGGGACACCGCGGTGTGGACGCCGTGATTGACGCGGTGGGTTTTGAAGCCAAAGGCAGCATGACCGAAACAGTGCTAACCAACCTGAAGCTAGAAGGCAGCAGCGGGAAAGCGTTACGTCAATGTATCGCTGCGGTTCGCCGTGGCGGCATTGTCAGCGTGCCCGGCGTGTATGCGGGATTTATTCATGGTTTCCTGTTTGGCGATGCGTTTGACAAGGGCCTGACCTTTAAAATGGGCCAGACGCATGTGCATGCTTACCTGCCCGATCTGTTGAATCTGATTGAAAAAGGGCATTTAAAACCGGAAGAAATCGTGACGCATCATATGCCGCTGGAAGATGCCGCTCGCGGTTATGAGATTTTTGAAAAGCGTGAAGAAGCGTGCCGCAAGGTTATTCTGGTGCCTGGCATGATGCCAAACCAGGCCACGCTGTAAAAACATGGGCGGGAGATTCCCGCCCATGTTTTTTATCTGTGGGATTTGGCCTGTGCGTAAGCGGCGTCCAGATCCAGCCTCTGCCAGAATGCCTGATCGGCGCCCGGTCCACCCAGCGGATAACCGGCAGATAAGGCACTTTTCACCATCAGTTCACGGCGCTGTTTTGCGGACAGCTGTGGTAAGGCCGTTTCCAGCAGCACCTCGGCCCCGTCCGGTACCCGCAGTTTGGCCGTGTTCCCGGCGACCTTGGGCAGGTTATAGCTCATCGTAAAGCGATAAAACGGCTTCATGCTGCCATTGCCGTAAGGATCGTCGCTACCGGCAGGTTTTGCGCACGCCGCCAGGGTTGTTCCACACTCTTTTTCCAGCGCGCTACGCAGTTGTTGACGGGCATCGTTGAATAACGTCCGATAAGCGGCATCGTTCAGATAATGGGCAACGTTGTATTGCGCCACCATGCGCGAGCCCATCACGTCGAGCGGGTAGTGTACGCCCAGAACCAGCCGTGAATAGCCGTAGCGTGCGCCGCGTTGCAGTAAGGCTTCAAACCGCTCCGGCACCATCTCGGCCAGCAGCAGCGCATCGGTATAGCCCGTGTTGGTGTGCCCGCTGGGGAACGAGCCGCCATCGGCCGTGTAGGGATGATTGTCTTTGATCACCGTATCATCCGGCACCAGATGAATCGTATTCCCTTTGTGCAGGAAAGGACGCGGATAGTTAAAATGTTTTTTTGCTTCACCAGTACTGACTTCACTGGCTTTGAGCAGGGCTGCCGCCTTATTGATTTCGCCTTTGTCATAGGCGGCCAGGAAGGCTTTACCTAAACGCGGCCCGAGGGCATCGGCGAGAAAATAGAGATAGCTGATCCCCTCTGCGTCCGCCAGCGCCTGATGTCGCTCGCCCTGAGTGGCATTGAGATTAATTGATGTCACCGTGGCACGATTGGCGTCCAGTACCGCTTTCGGCAGCGTGCTGAACCCTGATAACAGGGCAATACCTGCCTTTTGCAACGCAGTCCCCTGGAAATCATAACCACTGGCTTTCAGCCACTGGTAGTCAGCGAGTTTATCACTCTGCTTCGCCTGCTTGAGTTGGTCACGGCTGAGCGCAGGCGCGCCATGTTGTATGGCCGCCCGCTCTGCCGCCAGCGCCTGTAATTCAAGTGCGTTAAAAGCCGGGCTGGACGATCCCTGCGAGGTGTTGTTTGCCAGCGTGCTGGCCTCGGACAACGAAATTGCCTGTGCCTGCTGCGCCACCAGCAGTGCCGCCGCAATCAGCGTGAATTTCATTTTCATTATTATTCCTTTGATGTCTGATTATCTCTGACCTTGCCGGTTGTCACGCTAGCATTGCCCTATGACATTTTTATTTCAGCTGCTATGCCAGAGGTTTACCCCCAAAGCGTGTTGCGCGCTGAATAAACCACCGCGAACAGGCAGCATAAACGGCCAAACCCGCTACGCTAGTGTAGGATTGACCGGTGTTATTCACAGATAACGAGGTCTTGCCCAATGGCGATGTCAAGACTACGCCCCGCCACCTCTTTACGACGTTGTGAGGGCGTTACCGCACGAATGCCGTCTGACATTGATTAAAAAACAGAATTGATCGTTGATTACCGTTGCGACATTCATACACTCTCGGGTTGCGAATGGCCGCATCGGCGTGCGTGCTTATTAAGGGATGTTTACATGAGGTTATCCAATGCGCTTTAAAGGACTTACTGTCGGGTTTTTCCTTCTGATTTTAGCAATGGCCACCATTGCCTTTTTTGAAGTATTAGCGCCCTACTTTTCGGCCATTTTGTGGGCAGCGGTGCTGGCCGTCATCTTCCACCCGCTCAAAAGGTATCTGCGCGGCAAACTGGGCGATCGTAACGGTCTTGCCTCACTGCTGACGCTGGTTTGCATCTGCCTGATCGTTTTCACCCCGTTAGCGATCATCGCCTCATCCATGGTGGTGGAGGTGAACACGGTTTATCACAAGCTGCAAACCAACTCCGCCCAGTTTCCGGTGGTCTTCGCCGATTTGTTACAGCACCTACCGGGCTGGGCTAAACATTATCTGGCTGAAAATAATCTGGACAATGCTACGCAGATTCAGCAGAAGCTGTCGGCATTTGCCCTTAAGGGCGGTCAGTATCTGGCGGGCAGCGCCTTTATCATCGGTAAAGGTACGTTCAGTTTTACCGTTGGCTTCGGCATCATGCTTTACCTGCTGTTCTTCCTGCTGAAAGATGGTTCCTATCTGGTGCATCTCATTCTGGAAGCGCTTCCGCTGTCTACCTACGTTAAACATCATCTGTTTATGAAGTTTGCCGCGGTGTCACGCGCAACGGTGAAAGGCACGGTCGTCGTTGGCGTCGTGCAGGGGATTCTGGGCGGGCTGGCTTTCTGGTTTACCGGCATCGATGGCAGCCTGCTATGGGGCGCATTGATGGGCTTCCTGTCACTGGTTCCTGCGGTCGGTTCCGCCATTATCTGGGTTCCAGCGACCATTTTCTTCTTCGCCACCGGTGCGCTGTGGAAAGGGTTGTTCCTCGTCGGCTTCTTTGTCGTGGTTGTCGGCCTGGTAGATAACATTCTGCGCCCGCTGCTGGTGGGCAAAGACACCAAAATGCCTGACTACCTGATTCTGATTACGACACTGGGTGGGATGGAAATCTACGGCATTAACGGCTTCGTGATTGGCCCGGTGATCGCCGCGCTGTTCATTGCCTGCTGGAATCTGCTGTCCGGACGCGATAACCGTGAAAACATCGAAGAGATCGATGAAGAGTTTATTGAAGAAGGAAAAAAACAGTCTGATACCGCACAACAGGATGCGGCAGAAGCAGAGGCCGCAAAGGCCGAGGCCTTGGAGGCGAAAACGGTTCCGGCCGAGCCGGCTCGAAAATAAGCCATAAAAAAACCCACCATCGGTGGGTTTTTTCACACTAAAGCGGCTTAGTTAGTCGCTTTATTTTTCAGGTCTTCAGCACCCTGCTTGGTTTTATCCCAGCCTTTCTCGGTGCCTTCTTTGGTTTTGTGCCAGCCTTTCTGCGTGCTTTCAGAAATTTTGCTGGAGGTCGAGTTGCTCTTGCCTTCTGCGGCATGCTCAGACTTCAGCTTCAGCTCTTCGCCTTTATGCTCGGTCTGATGCAGTTTTTCTTTAGCGGTATCTGCGCCTTTGTGCGCTTCAGCGACAGTTTCATCCGTTGTGGTAGCAGCGAAAACTGGCGAGGCCAGTAAAACAGCAGACAGTGCAATAATTGCTTTCTTCATCGTAATTCCCTCTTGTGTGAAATTTGTCGTCTTGCGTGATTATCCTGGCACAGGAGACCAAAGAACGATTTAAGAATAGACCTGAAATGAAATATGGCGAACCTGACTGGTTAAAAGTCCATCAGCCGCATAATCTTTTCTACCACAAATCCAGCTGCTGGCTGCCCGGCGAAGGTGATTTGGCGGCGGCTCTGGCCTTACGTACGCGCGGCACAGGCGCGGGTTGCGCCATCGCCTGATGGATCCAGTGCATAATCACCGCGACCACATAAGCCTGATGTTTATCATCCAGCGCCTGATGCTGAGCAATCCCGTGCCATTTCGCCAGACAGCCACGACAACAGGTCGCGGTGGCGTGCTGCGCGATGAAAACCGGATGACCGCGCATCGGCGTCTGCTTACCGTCATTAGGCGGTGCGCTGGCAGCCAGCCGCTGCTGGATAAACGTGGCCGCATGGGCTGCCACATCGGCCTCTCCCTTCGTCAGACAATAGTCATATTCCGCCCGCCCCAGACGGAAACGCTGACGAAAAGGCGATTGGGCTAAGCGCTGAAACAGCGCGTCAAAGGTGTTCATCACTGGCACATCATCGGATTAACTTTTTCTGCCTGACAGATAGCGAACGCCTCGGTCGCCAAACGTCTCGCGGTGCGGCTGCCCTGCATGCAGGTGAAAAATATCGCCTTCGCGATAGGTGGTCGCCTGATTTTCGGTGTACAAGGTAATATCGCCACTCAGGATCAGAGCCATCGCCTCAAAGGGATGTTCATGATGATCCAGCTCGCTGTTTGCGCCCCGCTCCACAATAACCGGCTCTGCAAACCCTTTTTCTGCCAGAAGGGTTCGAAATTGCTGTTCTGTCATTTGTGCTCCCGTGAGTCGTGCCATTTTCTGGCAGTGTAAACAATCCTGGCGCAGTTTGTCAGGGCCATCCCCCGTCCAGAGCTTACGTAAAGTAGCGCAAGCAAGGTTGTAAGAGATAATCCCGCATGTGTACTTTCTGGTTACTTCATCACTAACATTTCATTAAAAATGGACGAAGCATGCAGCAAAGGGTAAAGACGGCATTACTTTTAATCAACCAGCGCTCACGTAAAGGTCGCATTGATGCCGCGCGCGCCACGCAGCTGCTGCAGCAATCCGGTTTGATTCTGCTAGAACCCGCTTACGACGACAGCCGTCCTTACGCTGAGCTCATCACCGCGTATGCCAGCCAGGTGGATCTGGTGATTGTCGGCGGGGGCGACGGCACCCTCAATGCGGCGGCTGCGGGCCTTATGCAGACCGGCTTACCCTTAGGCATTTTGCCGCTGGGCACCGCTAACGATTTTGCCCGTACGCTAGGAATTCCGCCTCAGCTGGAGCAGGCTGTCAGCATCATTTGCCAGGGACACGTACGCTTTGTGGATTTGGGTGAGGTAAATGGTCATTTGTTCCTGAACGTATCCAGCATCGGTTTTTCGGCAGAGCTGGCGCGGAACCTTACGGCTCAGGCCAAAAAACGCTGGGGCGTGCTGGGTTATGCTTTTGCAGCACTGCGCATCTTGCGGCAAAGCCGCCCCTTTAGTGCGACGTTACATCATGAGGGACAGGCTATTGCGATCAAAACCGTTCAGGTTTCGGTCGGTAACGGACGTTTTTACGGCGGTGGCATGACCGTAGAGCAAAGCGCGGCCCCGGACGATGGGCTGCTGGACGTCTACAGCCTGGAGTTGAAAAGAAGCTGGCAGTTGCTGGCGCTCTTCCCCTCTTTGCGGCGCGGCACCCAGGGCCGCTGGCGTAACGTACGCACCTTCAGCACCACGGCACTCACGCTGCATACGCGCCGTCCGCACTACATTAACGCCGACGGCGAAATTATTGGGCAAACGCCCGCGCAGTTTTGCCTGATTAATGATGCGCTCAAGGTGCTGGCCCCTGAAAAGCGCCACCCTTAACGGGCAACATCAGCAGGCTGAGGTTTTAGCATAGCGACCAGCGCCATGCCCATCAGTCCCAGACCGATAAGCACCAGAAAATAGTAGTTCAGCAAATGCCACAGCCAGATACCGGCCACGCCGCCCACCAGAAAAGCAAGAATCGTGTAGGTATGCAGTCGCAGGCGTTCCAGATAGAGTGGCGCATCTTTGGGTGATTCTTTTCGCCGGAGGACATCAAACAGCATGGCCAGTTCGATGCCAATGTCTGTGGAGGTACCGGACACGTGCGTCGTTCTGACGCGCGCATTCGAGATACGCGTGACCACCGCATTTTGCAGCCCCATTAAAAAGCTCAGGCTCAGGATCAGCACCACACCGGATGCAGCAATGGGATAGCGGGCCTCAATCACGCCCAGCGCCACCAGCGCAATGCCTTCTATAAAGATATTCACCGCGTAAATAGTGCGAATTTTGCGTCTGCGTCCGGCATTAATAATTAATGTGGAAAAGAGCGCGCCCACAATAAACATGCAGACGATAAACAGGAAAAACAGACCGTTGTGAAACTTTGCCTTGGCCAGAAAATCGGACAGCGAAGAGACGTTACCGGTCATATTGGCGGAAAAGAATCCTACAATCTCAAACGCGGCGGTATTTAAGGCGCCCGCCACGGCGGCAAGGGTGCAGGCAAGACGGCTATCAGCGATATACGTCCGTTCTGTTTCTGTGCTGATAAGCATAAGGTCCACTCTGCAAGACAACCCACTCAGGTTGGCCGATTTTACGCCAGCCGCCTGTTATCGTGAAGAAACGCCGGAATAATTTTTTAGGCGGACATAACGATTGGGCCTGGTAATACGCGGTTAAGGCCAGCAGGTTAACGATGACCGCTGGCCTGTCTGGATGTCACAGCCGAATTTTCTTTAGTCCTTCAAGCGCTTGTTGCAGATACGCTCGCGGACAGCCCAGATTTAACCGGATAAATCCTTTACCTTCGGGTCCAATTGGATAACCCATGAAGGGGCATGAGAAGTTGAAAAGCAGAGCGAAGATACCTGGTTGTTCGCCAGGGTTTATATCGCTCTGGAACAGTAAATTAAGCGCATGATGTCACTCTTTTATCATCCGGTTTTCCCGGCGGCGTGTTACAGAGGTTGTCTGTCCGGCATATTTTATCGCGCCTGCTCACCCTGGTGCGATAAAACACATCGCGTAACCGGTCAATCCCGCAGATGACAATCTGTTGCGCTTTTCATGTAACAGATCAAGATGGCGAAGCGTTAAAACATGCAGGCTCTGCAATCTGATGATTTTTTATTTGATACAGGGCTTTATGAAACGCGCGACGACTGCTTTTTTTCTTTTTATATCGACAGTTTCAATCTCAAACAGCGCCCTTGCGGAGCGCGCACCGCTGCTGGGTAATCTGCCTGCAAGCGGACAGCAACTGTGCGGCAAAACCATAAAGCTTCAACTGGTGAAAACGTCCGATAACATCATGCTTTTAGGTTTGAAAAACCGGGAAAGTAGTGAGATGGATCTGTTTATGTCCAGCGTGGCGTTTACTGCAGACAATACCTATTCACGCTTCGTGCCCGTGAAGTTTGATCAGTTATCGAAGCACTTCATTGAAACGCACAATCCAGCGCTGGAAGTGGTCTGGGGCGCGGCCATAGACGATAAGAACGTGCTGAGCTATAAACTGGCGTTAGGCAGTTATACCTATTCCTGCGGTGACATTGAATCCTGGCCAAACGACACGGCAAACCAGCTGTATGGTGAATCAGAAAATGGCGCTGAAGCAGAGATAAAATAGCGCGATGAAGATCAAAACAGACTGCCAGAGTAAGTCGCGGGCAGCCCACCATGCGGTTAACGGCACGCTGTTTGAGGTGCCCGCGTAAAGCGCCCATGAACGATAGCAAAGCGTTCCTCTATCGTTGCCTGCTCACCGACAGTGACATTCTTTAAGGTCATCTCAAGCGGATAAACCTCGCTGTAACCATCCAGCGTAAGTTTCCCCTTGCCTGTTTTGACGTTATCGAAGGTGATATCGCGGTAATCCGGGATCATCGTGCCGCTCGCGTGCGTATCATAGTGCGTATCCATGACCACGGGATTGTCCACGTTCTGCATACAGACATTTTGATAGCGAATCGCCCGGACCTGCCCGCCCCGCGAGCGATCGCTTTTGATACGCAGGCCATTCGTCGTGCCGGTTAACGTCAGCCCGTCAACCAGTACATCACTAACGCCACGGTTGATTTCACTGCCAATTGACATACCGTGCCCAAAGCCAAACTGGTTATTCAGGATGGAGATATGGGAGGCAGGCGCATTGCCCGCTTTAATCGCCACATTGTCATCGCCGGTGCTGATTCGACTGTTAATTAGCGTGACATCGGAAGAACCCATCGGGTCCACGCCATCGGTGTTTCGCGCGGTGGCAGGCGTGTCGATGGTGATGCCCCACAGCGTAATGCCCTGACTGTCATTGATGACTACATGAAAGTTTGGCGCATTCTTCAGGGTGATCTGGTACAGCGTAATATCACTGGCATGATCAATCTGGATCAGTCTCGGGGCGTTTTGCTTCGCCTCATCATTCCTGGCGCTGGCTGCCAGTTGCCACCAGGTTTGCCCCTCACCTGCCATGCTGGCAGCGCCCTGCCCGTCGATCACGCCTTGCCCGTAAATCCCGCTGCCGTGGACGTGATTAAGCGTAATAAACGCCCGACAACCATTGCCCTGATTATCCAGCTTTCCGCAGCTCCCGCGGCCGTTATCATATAAGCGTGGATCCGGGATGGCGCTCAGCACCGCACCCTTATCAACTCCCAGGCTGACGCCCGAGGGCAAAGACAGGGGGCCGCTCGTCAACGTCTTTACAGTGGGCGATGGCACTAACAGTACCATCCTGCCAGGTGGACAGTTGTTCAGCGCCTGTTGAATGTGCGGACCGATATTGGATTGATTGCTCGCATAAATCCGCTGGCAAACGGGCGGCGAGACAGGCTGTGTCACCCTTCTTCGATCGCCAGCCTGAGCCGTAAAACTCATCAATACGCTCAAAACTGCGAACAGAATAGAGGCGCTGCGGCACATCGTCACATTCAGATTCGTCATAGTGAAAAGGCGATAAGGAAACAGGGCCTCACAATACGCAACTCCTTCTTTGCAGGTAAAGCAGAATCACGGTGGCAGCGCCAAGAGTGGTCAAAATGTTAAATTCTTACTGCTTGCCGTGCTTCAGGTCATCATCTTTTTATTGCGCTGATGCCTGATACGCCGAGTTTGTTACCTGCTGATGCCCTGTGGTAAAAGCCGCTAAAAATCACGTAATCTGTCATGACGCTCTTTGAATAAAAGGTGAGCCTGACGTGGAAAGCTATGACGCTATTTATCGTCGCCTTCAGAGGGAAGGCCATGAAGCCTGGACCGGCAGCAGTTATCAACGGGCGCATCAGCAACTTAACGCCACCATTGGCTGGCTGGATGCTGCGCAGTTCATCCCAACTGGCGGAACGTTCCTTGAGTTGGGCTGCGGCAACGGTGCCATGGCCTCACATTGTTTTGCCGAAAAAGGCTTTCGGGTTTTTGGCGTGGATATTTCAGCCGTCGCCGTGGACTGGGCCAGATCGCGATTCGCGGCGTCAGGCTTAAGCGGCTGTTTTGATCAGGGCGATGTCTGTGACCTGGCACATTATCCGGATGCAACGTTTGATGTCGTCTTTGACGGCAGTTGCTTTCACTGCCTGATCGGTCCCCAGCGCGCGGCGTGCCTCAAGGCTCTGCATCGGGTTTTGGCTGCCAACGGCACATTGATCATCAGCAGTATGTGTGGTGCGCCTAAACAGCGAACCGACCTTGACCGCTATGATGCCCACAGCGGGGTTTTAATGGTTAACGGTCATCCCTGGCGCACCCTGAAGCCGCTGGATGCACTTATCGCCGAGATCGCGGACGCGGGATTTATGCTGGTTGGGCAGTCGGTGAATGTTAATCCTTGGTGGGATCACGCGACGCTGGTTTATCACAAAGCGCCTTCTCCGTCTGTAAAAGACCAGGCGTGCTTTTAGAGTGTAATGGCGCTGAAAACAGGCGTTTGTCGGTCTGTTACAGCCTTAACGCGGTGCATAAAAAAAGCCCATAACATGGGCTTCATCAAACAGGCAACCATTACCTGCAACATCCTGACCCGGCTGGGTCAGGATTCAGAAGTCATGTTACTGGTTAGCCGCGCGCTCTTGCTTGATCTTGTGCGCGTAATCAATGACTTCTTCACCGGTCTTGCCAGCCAGCGCGCCTTTGATCTTTTTATCGATCAGTGCGCGTCCGCCTTCGTCACCGCTGCCCGCCTGCATCAACTCTTTCATACTGACCTGGCTGAACGCAATGACTTGAATGGCGTCGTTAAAGGCCGCGCGTTTATCTTCGGCAAGAGAATCACGGACTTTTTGCATAGAGGTTTGAAAGGCCTGTTCGGATGAACCATCGATCTTTGGCTCGCCACAACCTGTTAACGCGAAAGCTAATAAAATGACTGCCACTGCTTTTTTCATATCGTCTTTATCCTAAAAAAGTTCTTCGCAATGGTAAGTTTTTGTGATGTTTTTTTAAAGAACTATTTATTGTAAGGCATCAGCCTGTATGCCTTATCAACAGCACCGTTGAAAGCTCAGGGGCTTTGTTGAATAAATCAAATTTCGGGTAAGTATCCCCGTGCCGGGCTGCGTTTTCAGGCGATACGCTCGCTTTCAGGCATACCTGCTTTCGTCATTTTGTTCAACGCGCGCACCATGGCTATAGCCTCCGTAACCTGACCATCATAATCCCGCAGCGTCAGTGAACCGCCGAACAGCTGCTTTACCTGGTACATCGCCGTTTCCGCTATTGAGCGGCGATTGTAATCTGTTGTCCATTTCCATCGGGCATTGCTTCCGCTCAAGCGCTGATTCGCAACAGCACGGTTGCGATCCGCGTATTCACCGGGCCAGTAACCCATGCTCTTCCTGGGCGGGATAAGCGCGCTGATTTTCTTGCGCCGCAGTTCATCGTGACAGAGCCAGGTGTCGTAAGCTCCGTCTACCGCTGCTGCCCTGATTTTTCTGTGCGTCTGCCGGATAAGTCCCGGGAAGGCCTCTGAGTCCGTTACGTTGTTAAGCGACAGGTCTGCACAGATGATTTCATGTGTTTTACCATCGACAGCAAGGTGCAGCTTTCGCCAGATACGACGGCGCTCTTTGTCGGTTTTTTGACCTTCCATTCGCCTTCACCGAAAACTTTCAGCCCGGAGGAATCAATCACCAGATGCGCGATTTCACCCCGGGTGGACGTTTTGAAACTGACATTGACCGGCTTCGCCCGCTTGCTGACACTGGTGTAATCCGGGGATCGCAGAGGAACGTCCATCAGGGCAAAAACGGAATCATTAAAGCCCTGTGCAGCTCGCAGGGTCAGCCGGAACAGGCGTTTAATCATCAGGACAGTCGTGATAGCAAGGTCAGAATAACGCTGAGGTCTTCCCCGGGATGAAGGCGCTGCTGACTCATACCAGGCCTGAATCGCCTCATCGTCAAGCCAGAAAGTGATGGAGACACAGTTGATGAGGGCTTTGTTGTAGGTAGGCCAGTTGGTGATTTTGAACTTCTGGTTTGCCACGGGACTGCCTGTATTGTCAGGAGAATGCGTGTTCTGATCCTGCAACTCAGCAAAAGTTCGATTTATTCAACAAAGCCGGAGAGTATATAAATGCTCATGCCGTGCAACGCTTTGACAGGTAACAGACGAAAATTCAGCGGCCATTACCTGTCCTGAATTAATTAAGGAAATGCATAGTTGGATACTGTCATGAAAGTAATTATCGCCCCAAATCCCGCAACTTCTCACCCGCCATCAAATTCCTCTCAATCCGTTCCAGCGTCACATTCTTGGTTTCCGGCACCAGGTACACAGTAATGACAATAAACACCAGGTTAAACCCGGTATACAGCCAGAAGGTTCCGGCTGCGCCGATGCTGCCCAAGAGTGAAAGGAAGGTCGCACCGATAATCATGTTCGCCACCCAGTTCGTCGTGGTGGAACAGGTAATACCAAAGTCACGGCATTTTAGCGGCTGGATTTCAGAACACAGGATCCAGACGACGGGTGCTGCACTCATTGCGTATCCACCAATGCATAACATGGTCATGCCGACTGAAACCCAGGACAGGCCGTCACTGATATTTCCCTGCCCTGCTTTCATCAGGCAGTAACCTAATACCAGAGTGGCAAAGGCCATCACCGAGAAGCCAATTTTCAGGATGGGTTTTCTGCCCGCTTTGTCTACGGTAAAAACGGCAATAAAGGTGGCAAACATAAAGGTCAGGCCAACGATAACGGTGGCGATCATCTGCTCCTGAGTGCTTTTAAAGCCCGCCATTTTAAAAATCTGCGGCGCGTAATACATGATGATATTCATCCCGGTAAACTGCTGCATGCCCTGCAATAACATTCCCATAAAGACCGCACGCCTGACATTTTTATTGCTTTTGAAAAGCGAAAAACCGCCCTGCTTCATGCGCAGACTTTCCCGAATCTCATTGAGTTCCTGGCGGGCTTTTTCCGACGTATCGCGCAGCATGCGCAGCACTTCCTCCGCCTCAATATGCATCCCCTTAGCCGCCAGCCAGCGTGGACTGTTCGGTAGGAAAATGACCATAATAAAAAGTACAACGGCGGGAATGGCCAGAACCCCCAGCATGGCCCGCCAGTTACCGCTGTAGCTAAAAGCAGTATCCGATATAAAGGCCATTACGATGCCCAGGGTAATCATCAGCTGATACAGGCTTATCATTTTGCCACGCACGTTTTCAGTGGCCATTTCAGATAAATAAAGCGGCGCGGTATAGGATGCCACGCCAACGGCCAGGCCCAGCAGCAGACGAAAGATCAACAGCATTTCAACGCTGGTTGCGCCTGCGGAACCGAGCGATCCGATAGCAAACAACACGGCGCCCGCCATCAGGCTGTATTTTCGGCCAAGCCGATGCGATACCCAGCCATTACATAGCGCCCCTAGCGCGGCACCCAGCATCATGATGCTGACCACCCACTCCTGCTCATGGCTGCTCAGGCTAAAATGATGAGTCAGAAAAGGTAGCGCACCGGAAATCACGCCAATATCCAGTCCAAACAGCAGCCCGGCTAGCGCGGCTGAAACTGAGATGAACAGGTTCATACGACGAACTTTTTGCTTATGTTCGCTTTGAATAGTGAAAGTATTTACATGAGACATCATTAAGCTCCGCTCATACAACATGTCGTGTCCATGCAGCATATAAAGTAGCGATAGCGGGCGATGAGGGCAAATGAGGTCAGGATATGGACGATTTTACTGATCCCACTCTAAGTGTGATGCAGATCTCACTGAATGAGGGAGGGCGCATTTATCGTTTTATGACCTGATATTTCAACACGCTTTTTTTGGCGATAATGTGTAAAAAGCCCGATGGTGACCGCTGACCTGTGGAATCATCCAAACCCGGCGGGTAATTAACCTAAGCCATCATCGCGGCAGTTTTGCATGAAGCGTCGCCAGAAGACCTGACCGTCACGGTGCCGCGCTGGCGATATGATGCATCGTATAAGAATAAATAGCCGCTATGTACCCGTCTTCTTGTTAACCACGCTCACCGCACACGCGATGAAATATCGTAATTTACTTTTCTGGTTATCGATGCTTCTTGCTGCTCATTTAGGCAATACAATACTGCACAGCAAAGCGCATCAATTTATTACCTGAGGGTGACAACGACGAAATACCGTTTTTTTAACACGTTCTTGTTCGACCCAATGCGCGCCCTTTCCTTTTACATCATTTTTTAACAGTCACTTTCCCTGTCTGCCGTGTTTGGAGCGTTCATCCTCAAGGAAAAGTGACGACAGGAAACAGGCAATGACCAGCATCATTTTATTATTACTGTTCTTTATTAATTTGATTCTTATCCTGGGTTTGATGGCTATCCAGGAAATACTTGATGATCGTTATTCGCCCCATTACGAGAACGGTGACTACGATTAATAACGGCCACATTTCCGCACCGCCTGGCGATGCTCAAGAATCCCTGTTCATCATGGGATCCTTCCGGATTAAACTGTTATCGTTTCTGGATAAGCCCAGTTATAAACCGCAAATACCAGCCTGATGTCGCCCGAAATGGCCCCATATCTTCGGTGCATATTGTCGGTAAAATACGATTTGAGCGTGTCGGGCAGGCTTGTTGAACGATAACGTAGCAACGTGGTGTGCCAGTATTCCGGTGGCGTTGTTTTTCCACCATGTCTTTGCAGAAGCAAATCCCGCCACTCTTCCAGTGACAGCAGCGCATTCCAGCATGCTGCTCTTTGCGCTACGGCGTGGCCTTCAGGAATACCTGCCAGTAGCAGTTGATCGGGAAGCGCCACCAGCCGTAATGCGTCAACCCTGAGTGACGAGTCGGTCACGTTCTGGCGAAAGGCATCCCTCAGGCCCGCTAAAGCCGGGAGCTGCTGCGGGCTTTGATAGCGCGCTGGCGTGACGGGCAGGAAGGTAACGTGAAAATGTTCGGCCCGCATGACGTCTGCCAGCGGATCCCCCTGAGTTAAGCCACGAAGATCGGCAAGGAGTGACTGAATTTGCGGATTCAGGACGGGCTGAATGCCACTGGTCAGGGCGTGAAGCCCGGCAGGATAGAAAAACTTGTCTGCTTGCTGATGTGCACTCGCTGTTTCTTGCCGCCAGCATTGCTGGGTTTCCCTGTTACGCTGCGCGTAGAGAGCGTCAAAATAAGCGGCCGCCGTCATCTTCTCTCCTGAGATATCGTTAAACATCATGTCGGTAGCATAGCCAGATGAACACATGAATGCAGCACTTTCACGAAACAAGAAATGAAAGTCCATTTCATACTTCGCGTAATGCGGCTGTTTATCAGCCCATTCAGGTACGTGGGTTTCATCAATTGTTGCGTCGTTGGTATCGCCCTGGTTCTTTTCTCGGGTTGCACATCCGGATGATCGCTCTTTACAGATCTGTCTGTCATCGTGGCTTCGGATTACAAGGCTGGATATGTTCTCTGCCGTCTTAGCCAAAGGTCAGCACAACAGTTTCCCGGCATTACATTGCACAGTCTGGATTCACTACCGTCAACCTGATGATATGGCTTACTTTTTCCCACCAACATTGACTTAGCAGAAATACCGACCAGGCTTATCAGGCGAGCTGTTTTATAGTGTATTCATCACGAGGGAAAGACATGAAAAGCATTTTGAGCGGTTTATTGATTGTTTCCAGCCTTTTAATGATGTCGGGTTGCCAGCAGGACAGCGGTGCTGTGGGCAATGATGGTCGTCCACATGCGCCAAGCGGGCAATCTGTTCCAGGCGGCCCGTTAGGTAAAGGCCCTGTAGGCCAGCCACAGGCTTAAATAAAAATCCGGCGCTGAGCCGGTTTTTTCACTTTGTGTTTGCGTAAATCTGATTTAACTTTCCACCAGACGCGCAAAATGGCTGTACAGCGCCGGCAAATGACAGCCGCTAAGCACGGTTATTATCCTCTGGATGCCGCTGTTATTTATCCCCCTGACAGAAAAAGTCCCGCACGGTGGTGTTTCATTACCGTTCTTAATTTGATTATTATATTAACATTTCACCCTCAACCATAAGGGAGCAGATTTAAGATTTTTCCTGTCCAGACTGAAAAATATTTTATCGACCACCACAAATGACGCGTCTGTCATCCCAGATATTCGTGATCCATCTCTCATTAATGAAGTCTTCCTTCACGTTCTTATCAAACATTACCCCGACGAAAATATTATTATTGCATTTACTGATAATCTAAATAATTAAGCAGCCGATTAAAACCTGCCAAACGCCACGCACTTAATTTCTTCATTTCCATCGACATCAACAGAAGATACCTGTTGTCTCTTCTCTATCGCCTTGTATTCAAACGTGAGCTTCTCTTACGAATAAACAGGACGTATCGATCAATTAATTATGTACAATAGCCTCGACCTATCAGGAACGCCGTACCGATCGATATTAACTATTTTTAAATGGTCAGCATCTCTGCAAAATAACTTTCACGCTCCGCTCAGGATTAAGGAGTATTTCTATACATTTAATTAACCTAATTTCGAGCAGATTAAAACATTAAGTCAACCACACCACCAAGGTATAAAAATGACGTCACATTAATTTAATAATAATTATCATTAAGAATAAAGCGTTAATCCTTAATGTTAATTCATAAGTTAACGGATGCGTTATTTAAAATATTCACATTAAAAATAATTATTTTAACAGAATGCTTAAAAAGAATGTTCCTGCCTGATGAAAAGCGATCTTCTGAACATTTAACAACCCCATTACGCTAAGA
Source organism: Pantoea sp. B623 (assembly GCF_024814475.1). NCBI lineage: Bacteria > Pseudomonadati > Pseudomonadota > Gammaproteobacteria > Enterobacterales > Erwiniaceae > Pantoea > Pantoea sp. B623. The sequence continues at coordinate 1,205,426 of NZ_JANUXM010000004.1, forward strand.
AAAACATCGATGAAATAAATGGATGAATAAATAACAATGAGCAGAACAACGCGTAAGTTTGTTATCGCTACGGTGATGAGTACGTTTGGATTAATGAATGCCCCTGCAGAGGCGGTCTGTAGCCAAGAAGGGAACAAATACACCTGTAGTGGCGCCGATCATGACACGCAAAACCTGACAGGCGATGTCCTCGACGTCGTGCTGGACGGGACGTCTTACATTAATACCGATAGCGGATATGGCTTATCCGTCACGGGTTCATCCCTGACCATTACGCAGCAGGGAGGCGGCATTATCGTAGCCGATGGTTCAGGGATAAATATTGAAAATACCGGTACGGGCGACACCACGCTTAACATTTCCGGCACTGTGGTGGCGAAAAGAGCCGATGGTATTGAAATCATTACGTCCTACGAGGCAGGCGCAATCACCCTTATTCAGGAAGCAGGCACAATATCAGGGGAACAGAATGGCATCCAAACGCAGTATATGGGAACGGCCGATACGTTTATCGCGGTATCCGGCGAGGTGAAGGGAGAATCGAATAACGGTATTAATGCCCTGAATGGCAGCACGGCAAAAAACCTCTCCATCATGCAGTCTGGCGGAAAAATAACCGGCAGATTTAACGGTATTCAGGCATCTAACCAAGGTACCGGAAACACGTCCATCATCACAACCAGTGATGTCTCAGGTGAATACGCGGGCGTTTTTGTCGATAATCATGCTTCGGCACAAGACATCCTGGTTATGCAGGCAGATGGCCGTATCACCGGGGGCCATTACGGTATCTATGCCTCCAACCACGGAATCGGTGATACCACCATCCTGACCGCGGGTAACGTCACAGGCACAAACGGTTCAGGCATTTACGTCGACAATGCTGAGAGCGCAAACAATCTGTCCATTGTGCAATCTGGCGGGAAAATAACCGGCGGTGAGCATGGTATCTACGCGAACAATCACAGTCGCGGCGATACTTCCGTTACCACCCGCGGTGAAATCGTGGGTGAAAATGGCTCCGGTGTCAGCGTCTCGACCATGGACGGCGGCGATATCGCCTTCACTCAGATTCAGGGAAAAATTTCAGGTACTCAGTCAGGCATAGATATCTTAAACCGCGAAACGGGCGCCACGACTGTGAATATATCGGGTGAGGTTATTGGCGGTAGCGTCGCCGGTATCAATACAGATTTTAGAGGTAATGACGGAAAAACTACCATCAACCTGAACCAGGGTGCGGATATTTCAGCCGCCTCAGGTATTGCAATCAGGTCTACTCATTCTGATGCAACGGTAAACCTGAATAACGGCGCCAAAGTTTCCGGACAGATTCTGTTGGGAAATGGGAATAACACCCTGAATCTCAATCAGGGTTCAGATGTAAGCGGCCTGACAGTGATAAATGGAAACGATGACGATGATCCTGAGGACAGTATCACTACCCTCAATATCAATCAGTCACTGACGGGTTCTTCTTTTTCTGAGGGGGCAGCAGGCGATGTCGCCATTCTGAACTGGAATATCATTAATGTTGGCAACGCAGCGCAGACCCGCAATGCGACGTTAACCCTTTCCGGCGATCTCAATGCAGATCAGATCACTATCGCATCAGGGGGAAGGGTTAACGTTTCTTCTGCGGTCCGGGATGTCACTCTTGCGGGTAAGGTAAATAATGCAGGCTCCCTCGATCTGGGCATTGAGCGAAACAGTGACAACAGGTTAACCATTGAGGGTGATTATTCAGGGGATAACGGCAACCTGGTCCTGAATAGCGTTCTCGAAGGTGACAATGGCACTGCTGACCGACTGATCGTCAATGGCGATACGGCCGGCCATACCTGGGTCAGTATCAATAATCTGGGCGGACAGGGAGCACTGACCGATAAGGGCATTGAAATTGTCACGGTTAAAGGTGATTCCGCCGGTACCTTTGCAAAATCAGGCCGAATCGTCGCCGGGGCCTATGATTACGATGTAGTTAAAAAAGACAGCAACTGGTTTCTTGCCAGCGAAAAAGTGTACCGTCCCGAATTTGGCAGCTATCTGGCAAATGCCCGTGCGGCCAACACGCTGTTCCATACCCGCCTCCACGACCGCCTGGGTGAAACACAATACACCGACAGGTTAACGGGCGAACAAAAAGTCACGAGCCTGTGGATGCGCCATATCGGTGGGCATAACCGCTTCAGAGATGCTTCCGGCAAACTCCATACCCAAAGTAATCGTTACGTGATGCAGCTCGGCGGCGATATCGCACAGTGGAGCCGCAATGGACTGGATCGCTGGCACCTTGGCCTGATGACCGGCTACGCCAATAATCAGAGCCGCACGCATTCTAAAGCGAATGGCTATACCTCACGTGGAGACATTAACGGTTACAGCGTAGGCCTGTACGGCACCTGGTACGCTAACCAGAAAGAGAAAACCGGGGCCTATGTCGATGCATGGATGCTGTACAACTGGTTCGATAATCAGGTTACCGGGCAAAATCTGGCGACGGAAAAATATCATGCTGATGGGATCACCGCTGCCCTTGAAACGGGCTACACCTTTCAGACAGGAGAGAGCCGCGATGGCCGCACGCGTTACTGGCTACAGCCAAAGATACAGCTTACCTGGATGGACGTGCAGGCTGACGATCACATCGAAAATAACGGCACACAGGTTGTCAACAACACCAACGGAAATCTGCAGACCCGTTTGGGCATGAAGTTTTATCAGCAGGGAAATCACATCAGTGATGAGGGCAAAGATCGCACTTTCCAGCCGTTTATTGAGGCCAACTGGATCCATAACACCCATAACGACAGTGTCATGATGAATGGTATCAGCAATGCGATCACAGGCGCGCGCGATGTGGGTGAACTGAAACTTGGCGTCGAAGGTCAGATCAACGCTCGCCTGCAACTGTGGGGCAACGTTGCTCAACAACTCGGCGATAATGGCTTTAGCGATACACAGGGCACGCTGGGGATAAAATACCAGTTCTGAATGTTCGCATAATATTCCACGTCAGCCCATTACCTCAGATGTCCGGTTTTTACGTTTGGGTACCATGACAGAAACCGGCCTGAATGAACCTGTTCAGGCCGACCGCACAATCAGGACAATCTGCATTTGTCGTGATGGCGTTCCACTCAGCTCCCCTTCCGCGCAGTTCTGCAATACTCGAGTAAACTTGATCATACTGGCTGAAAGGAAAAACCTGTATTGAGGCTTTGCCTGTCCTGCGGCGAGATCAAAACACGCCTTACAACCGTCCCCCATAACAATAATAAGGTGCGAACAGTGATGAAAAAGATCGCGATCGTCGGCGCTGGGCCAACCGGTATCTACACGTTTTATGCGCTTCTGGGTCATCATGTACCGATGTCCGTTTCCGTTTACGAACAGGGTGATGAGGCCGGTGTTGGCATGCCCTATAACGATGAAGAGAATTCCCGGATGATGCTGGCAAACATTGCCAGTATTGAAATCCCGCCTGTATTTATGACCTATATTGACTGGCTACGCGCCCAGAGCGACAGTCATCTCAGGCGATATCACGTCGATCCTGCCTCTCTGCATATCCGTCAGTTTCTGCCGCGTATCCTGCTTGGCGAGTATTTCCGCGATCGGTTTTTAGCGCTGGTGTCCCGCGCAACGGCACAGGGTTTCGAGGTAAAAATACATGAGCGCTGTCAGGTCACCGATCTTGAGGCCACCGATGCTGGCGTAAAACTCTGGACGCAGGGCGATACTGCCCCAGCAATATTTGATCAGGTCGTTATCGCCACAGGCCATGTCTGGCCAGACGACAGCGCCGCCACCCGCACCTACTTCCCCAGCCCCTGGTCCGGTCTGATGGAAGCGAAAATAGCGGCATGTCACGTGGGTATTATGGGCACCTCCCTGAGTGGCATTGATGCCGCAATGGCCGTGGCGATCCAGCATGGTGACTTTCAGGAAAGCGACGACGACGCGATCGCCTTCACACTGGACAAAGGCCACGAAGCCCTGAAGATCGTATTAATGTCACGATCGGGCATTCTGCCAGAAGCCGATTTCTACTGCCCGATTCCCTATGAGCCACTGAGCGTCGTTACCCAAAATGCCATCGATAACGCGATTGAGGCAGGCGCTGACGGATTACTCGATCGCGTATTTGCACTGATGGTTGAGGAGTTGGAGGAGGCTGCGCCCGCGTGGAGCAAAACGATTGATCTCAAAGCACTCACTGCCGACAGCCTTGCAGAAGCCTGGTTTGCCAACCGACATAAACAGGATCCTTTCCACTGGGCCAGCGCTAACTTGAATGAAGTCGAACGCAACAAACGCGACAGGCACACCGTGCCCTGGCGCTATACCCTTTTGCGGCTGCACGAGGTGGTTGAGGAAATCGTTCCCTTCCTTAACGAAAGCGACAGTAAACGCTTTTCAGGTGGCCTCGCTAAAGTGTTTATTGATAACTACGCGGCGATTCCTTCTCAATCCATCCGTCGACTGCTGGCCTTACGAGAGGCCGGAATCATCAGCATCCTTGCCCTTGGCGAAGAGTATGAACTGCGAAGGCAACAGCAGAAAACGCTGATCACGACTGAGGGGCAACAGCGAACGTTTGACGTGTTTATTGATGCGCGAGGGCAAAAGGCTCTTAAGACCCGCGATCTGCCCTTTGCAACACTGAAACAGCAGATCCAGCGCTGCGGCGATGAGATTCCGGATGTGGGTGACGATTATACTTTGCTGTCTCCTGAATCTGCCCGTGGACGCATTGCCCTGGCCGCCCTGCCCTATTTAATGCATGACCAGCCGTTTGTGCAGGGACTCACGGTGTGTGCCGAGATCGGTGCCGCCATCGCCAGTACGCTTGTGGAATCACCTTCACGTCCCCGAAAGCGCCTGGCGTGTTTTGAACCCTAGGGCAACGCGATGCCGCTATCTTGTTAACGCTGAAACGACTGGGCGACAGCGCATCTCGTCGTCCGGCTCTGGCATCAGCTACCTGATTCCGGCACGTGATTAAGGCAGAATATGCTCTGTGATGGCGTCAGAACTCAGTTGCACCAACCCTTTGACGCCATAGTGATAACCAGTTTTATCATGTTTAATGCGGATGCCGCTGATATGCGTGTCTGCATTCGCTGCGAGTATCGCCTGCGCCAGTGGCAGCACCTCGTCGCCATAGTCTTCAAACAGCTCACCGGTGACAATCACGTGTCTGATATTGTGAATCGGTGCGGTGCAGCAGATAGCAAAACAGAGCGCTCTGGCGGTGGCCAGTACCGTTGCGGGCTGGTTATCCGGATCGACAGCAAACGCCTGCTCGATACCGCCCTCATAAGGTAAATGCACTATCTCCGGATAAAATCCGTTCTCACCCAGTACCGGCTCGCCGTGAATACATTGCCCATAGCCCAGGCTGCCAAACCCAGGCATAAACGCCACCCACGATGTGTAAGGTAAGCGCTGAGCCAGCTGAAAGGTGGTGCAGAACGCAATATTAAAAATCTGTGTGCTGATACACATCGCGTCTTCAATCCGTTTTTTAAGCGCCACGTTCGTCTCACTGAACAACGGGCAATAACGTACGACGCCGGTGAAATGCTCGATGCCGCCCTGCAACGCCACGCTTATTACGTTGACCTGCTGCTGACGGACATTGCCTAACAGGCATAACGCCGCAACGCTGGTGGCGATAAAGGCAACCAGGCGTTGTGGCGTTAGCAGGGCAGGCAACGAGATCCTGTGGTGCGCCAGCGCGGGCACTTGCGTATTGAAGTCGTTTAGCATCGCCTGGAGCTGGCCTTTGCGAAGCGTAATATTGACGCTGAAAAACTGGCCCGGCGTTGCCGCCAGCAACTGTTGAGGTCGGCCAAACGCACTGTCCTTTACGTCCCGCTCCTCAATAACCCGCTCTTTCAGCAGCTGCGACGTCAATTTTGTCACGTAGGCCTTCGTCACACCCAGGCGGCGCGTCATCTCTGCCCGTGACTCGCATTCGCTGTGCAGAATATTCAAGATCTGCTTCTTGTAATCCATTCACGACCCTCTGCCCGCTCTGCGCTTCTGAGCGGACAGTAACACAGTTCGCCTTATCAGGAATTTGCTCTCAACACGAGTATCCAGTCATTTCCGCTGGCGGGTGGGTCGATGTTAAGGAAGAAGGTCTCCGACATATCATTGCTCAGCCAGTTCATGATGCCATAGCGGGGATCAAACCATCCTGTTTCGAATCCCGTGGCGGCAAAGGCGCTGATATCCAGGGTGATATTTTGCTGTTGCGGAATATATACCGCTATCCAGCGCTGCTGGTGATCGCGCATCACACCACAGTGGCGTTGATCGCTGGGATTAGGATTGATAAGTAAAGACCGATCGGGAACCCGTAGATGCCAGTCAGGCAGGGATTCAATAAACCGTCGCAGGATGCCAATGGCAAAGGCGCCGGGATAGTCAAGCGCATCAAACCAGTATGGAATGGTATCGCCCTGATAAGTACTCGCTGCGCTTTCAGGTATCGCCACGGCGTCATCTTCCGGTCGGCGCATCTGCCAGAGACTGTAGCAACCATAGGTAATGCCCGCGCCCCCCGCAAAGACTGACCAGTAGCTGCTGCGGCGCACCTCACGATCGGTAAAGCGGCTGGCCTCCTGTGCACGACGGAACTGATGCTGACACATGATCGGATGGGCTTCATAGCAGGGTTCAGCATCGAGAACCGGCTTGCTCTGACGCTGGTAATCCATTTCAATGGCGCGCCACGACGGATAAGCCTCACCCATGTGTCCCGATTGCCAGACGATAAAATCATGCCAGGGCCGATCGCCCAACATGTCCAGCGTGCTTCGCCCGCCCTGCGAGTGCACGGTCAACAGCGCATCGCCACTGCCACCCTGTCGCAACCCTTGGGCCATATTCTCCATCAGCTGGCGTTGTTCCGGGGTTTGCACTGCACGATCACCGCCGATCATCCATATGATGCCCGTGCCTTGCAGCTTGTCACTGAGATACCGACAGAATGCCTGAACGTTTTCTGCGTTAAATAAGGGCGTTTTGGCCGCTCCCCAACTGTTGTTCACACTCCAGTGTGACCCCCACATCGGCACCAGGGCGATATAGAGATCTCGCGAGTTGGCGATGTCGGTGACTCGCCTCAGATGATCAAAATAGGCTTCATTGGGAATCAGAGACGTTAGATCCTTAAAGGGCAGATGTCCGCCTTCGTAAGTCGGCGTCTGTAAACCGTCAAGCTCACACAGGGCAACGGCCTGAATCACATTAAAGCCTTTTTTTGCCCGATTTGTTAAATACGCTTCTGCCTCTGTCAGCGTCAGTTTGTGAAACAGCTCCCAGGCAGTACAGGCCGTATAGAAAAAGGGGCGATCCTCCTGATAAAAACTTCTGTCACGAACCGTTAATTTTTTCATCTACCACTCCTGATATCAGAACGCTTTTTCATTGATAAATGACTGGCAGGTTTTTTCATCCAGTTTGTAACGTGAAAATATTCCGGCGGTGATAAACATGCAGGATGCGGGGAGCCAGACATAAAGGAGGTTAAACGCAGAAAGTTGATTTTCTGAAGCCGTGGTCATGAAATCGGGGTTATATCCGTACCATGCTAAGACATAACCAATAATTGCCCCACCGATCGCCATTCCGGCTTTTGTGGCAAACAACATGCCGCCGCCAATCATGCCGTTTATTCGGACGCCATATTTATAAAAGCCGTAGTCAGCCACATCCGCGACGGTTGCCCAAATAATTACGGCGATAAGTTCAACAACCAGTGTCGCCGTGACAAACAGCCCCGCATGTACCCAGACGGCTTCGGCAGAGGTAAAACCAATGATTAACGTAATAAGTCCCCCCGCGATCTGACTCCAGATCAGTAATGGAATCCGTTTTACCCGTCCGGTTTTAAGGACATATCCGGTAATCAAGGGGGCGATAATTCCGGCAATTGAACCTGCGGTAAGCAAAACACTCAGAAATGAAACAGGCAAGTTAAGCACATATTTTACAAAATACGCCGCCGCACCAAACTTAAGCGTATTCATAATCATCACCACCAGCTGTGCAGCAAAAATGATTAAAGCCTGATCGTTTTTCAACATCAGCCGTATCTGGTTGCCGACGCTGAGCGTCTGTACATCCCCCGCTGAAACGCGTTCCTGAGTATTGTAATAGCAAATTAAAACCAATAGCGTTGAGAGCAGGCCAATACCGCACATCACAACCCGATAACCCATCACCTCATTATCAAAAAGCGCAATCAACATGGGGACCAGTAAAGAACAAATTAAGTAAGAGACCTTGGCTAACGGAAAGCGAATCGTGTTTATCTGTATCCTCTCGTCACTGTCTGCTGAAATGGCTCCCAGCAGAGAGACATAGGGCACCGCCACCAGGCTGAACGCCATAACCAGCATGATATAGGTGGTGTAGGCATAAATGATCCGTCCGGTTTCACCCAACTCGGGTGAAAGGAAAACGGCTGCGCAGCTAAGCCCATAAGGCACAGCGAACCATAATAGCCAGGGGCGGTAACGGCCATGTCGAGAACGCGTGCGATCGGCCACCACGCCGATTAATGGATCGCTTATCGCATCAATTAAGCGCGTAATCAGAAATAAGGTTCCCATTACTGCAGGGCTGAGCTTGAATACATCGGTGTAATATATCGACAAAAACATCATGGTCATGCCCATGAAGATATTCGCTGAGGTATCCCCAAGCCCGTAACAAAATTTTTCGCGAAAACTCACTTTTAATGGTTTATGTAATTCCATTCCAGCATCCTCCCGCATTAATAAAGGACGCCAACCATATAAAAACAGGGAACAGAAACAAACTGCATTAAGTTTCTTTTGTGAACTTAGTTCAATAAAAAACAAATCACACCTTCAAAAATACATCAATATTTAAGTTAATTAATTAACGCATCTCGATAAAACATCTCTTCATACCTCTAACCACCAACAACCAAAAACACTATTAAAGATAATAGTAACTGCCAAAAACCACGCCTTATTTGCGGCATACACTCCATTTAAAAAAACAAAAATAGACAAAAACAGGCATCACGAACAATGTGAGAATGAATTAATAAAATCAAACTCACCCGATAAGAAAAGCGTCCACTTGAATGTTTTGCACAGATCACACCATCTGTAAAAGCCAGAACAAAATAAACAACATCATTAACAATGATGAAATTTTAAAACATCAAAACACCCATAATAAACCTATGCATACCGGAGAAAAATCATGTCAAGAATACCACATCAATTAACCATGGCCGTTATTATCGCTAACCGGGGGTTCTTCCCCGGATACGTCGTCAATGAGGCGCGCGAGCAGATTATTGAGGTGTTTATTCAGCACGATATCAATCCGGTAATGCTCGATGAAACCCAGACCCGCTACGGTGGCGTTGAAACACGTGCAGAAGCCAAAATATGTGCAGCATGGTTACGCGCTCGTCGTGACGATATTCATGGCGTGGTGGTATTGCTTCCCAATTTTGGCGATGAAAAAGCCGTTTCAGAAGCATTACGTCTTTCCGGACTTAATGTTCCCGTGTTAATTCAGGCCCAGCCAGACCGCCTGGACAAGATGCATCTCGCCAGTCGGCGAGACAGTTTTTGCGGCAAAATCTCCCTGTGTAATAACCTGCGTCAATATGACATTCCCTTCACCTTAACCACCCAGCACGTGAGTGACTTAGCGGGTGAATCTTTTGCCCGGGATATAAGCCGGTTTAAGCAGGTTTGCCGGGTGGTCAGCAGCATGCGCGGCGCGCGAGTGGGCGCAATTGGTGCGCGTCCTGCTGGTTTTAATACCGTTCGCTACAGTGAAAAATTATTTGAAAGGCTGGGCATCGCCGTGGAAACCCTGGATTTATCGGAGGTGTTCAGCAGAATGAAACGGTTAGGCGACAGCGATATTCGTGTCGATGAGAAGCGCCGCCTGCTGCTGGATAATGCGCATGCCAGCACGATGGCTTCAGATAAAATCACCGTCATGGCAAAGTTGTTCGTGGTCATCGCTGAATGGGTTATAGCTGAAGACATTGATGCCACCGCCATCCAGTGCTGGACCTCATTGCAGGAAACGCTCGGTATTAACGCGTGCTCTGTGATGAGCGTGATGTCCGGTCAGTTACTGCCCAGCGCCTGTGAAGTCGATGTGATGGGCGCATTATCCATGTATGCCCTTGCCAGTTGCAGCCTGAGTCCGGCCTCCATTGCCGACTGGAATAATAACTACGGCGACGATCCAGACAAATGTGTGCTGTTTCACTGTGGCAACTTTGCTACAGCCTCTCTGGAGGACGCCACAATGGGCACCGCCAATATTATTGGTCATCGCGTCGGCAACGAAAATACCTGTGGTGCCGTTCATGGCAGAAGTAAAACTGGCAACATCACCTTCTTCCGACTGAGCTCAGACGATCTGAGGGGAGAAATTAAAGCCTATGTGGGTGAAGGCGTCTCCGTGAACGATCCGCTAGACACCGTTGGCTGTCGTGCGGTCATTGAAGTGCCGCAGCTGGAACGCTTGCTGGCGTGGATTTGCCGTAACGGCTTCGAGCATCACGTAGCCTTTAACCACGCATCCTGCGCAGAGGCTTTGCATGAAGCCTTTACCCGCTATTTACAGGTTGGGACGCATTTTCATTGCCAATAAGGTTGATGTTAAATCAAGGCGGTTTGGTACACAGGCTATTGAGCCTGTTTAACTGTTACAGAAATTTCAAGGGGCCTGGATGTTGAACGACATCCCTTTTACCCGTTTCGTTATTCCTGTTTTCGCTGTGCTACCGCCTCACTCTTGTGCATCAATCGCAACAATGTTAAGTCACATCAGGTATTCATCCTGGTGAAAGATGAGTAAGCAATGATGACTCACATTTTCAGTCAGACATCCTTAAAGTAACGCTTACCCCCTGACGACCGGAAGGGAGTAACAGAAATGTTTACCTTAAAAATAGTTCAGCGACAGTCATTCCCGAGAATGGAAAGCAGCACTGATTCCATAAATTTATCTGAATATGAAACAAGGATACTCTGCATGAAAACCCAAATTAACACCTTATTATTATTATCACTATTTTCTTTTGGTAGTCAGGCTGCTTCATTCACAATCAATGCAAAAGATCATTGCATCTATCCACCATTAAGTAACGTCAGGGTACAGGCGGGTACTGCATTACAGTTTCAGTTGCAACCCGGCACCTATACTGTGTCCCTGCTTTCGAATAGCATGAGTTGTGCAAATGGTTCGCTGAGCGACGGCTGCCAAATTAGTTCAGTCTATTTACAGGGCGGTTTAGGCAATGCTCGCTGGGGGACCACTGTTGGTAGTACACCTATTACCGTCAACGTCCCAACAACCTCAACGTTTATGGCATTTGTGACAGATGACAACTGCGTTGATAATACAGGTAGTGCGACCATACAAGCGGATAAAGTTTCAAATTAACGAATCCCGCGGACCGTCTTTCCAGGGCGGTCCGCGGCATTATTTTTATACATTCGTTTTAATCCCCCCAGTTAAAAATTTTTATTTATAATTTTTCAATTTCCGTGTTAATACGAGGCATTCAGGTGTCCCCCTTAATACGCAACAGAACTTTTGGCTATTCCAGCCTTAAAAACGGCGTATACCGAGACATATCCCTGAAGGTACAAAACTCAGGCGCACCCAGCGTCATCACCGGCGCAACCCGCAGCAGCTTTTCCAGATATCCGGCTCTTAAAATTTGCAGCAGGCGCAACTCCTCATCGTTCGGTTTATTGATGAGATAAGAGACACTGACATGAAATTCGTAGACATCATGATTATTTCGTTTGCAGTTAAGCGTGCGGCTGAGCGCATCTCTGAGCGACCGTATTTTGCGCTCTTCCGCCCTGTCCAACGGCGCCAGCGACAGCGAGACGCCACGTTTTAAGGCAATGGCTCCAATGCGCATCTGCAAAGGTAACGAGGGCATGAGCCTGAAATTTGCCAGCTTCGCCGCGAACAGGCGGTCGCACTCTTCCATCGACGCATCAAGATTCAGGTCTTGTGGCCAGGCCGGATAGTGCCGTGCCCGGTCATTGGCACCGTTAAACACCGTCATATGGTAGCTCGACTGCGGCAGAAATGCGTAACAACGCCCCAGCCCTGCGGCTTTCATTGCATCAACCATTTCGCCAGTCACACGGACGATTTCACTGTCCTGTTCGAGATGACAAATCAGCGTGTTGCCTCTGAATGGCAGTACCTCACCTTTGGCGTTAAATTTTTCACCGATGGCATTTTCTATCCATCCTTCCTGCTCCAGCACTTCTGACATGATTCAGGCTCCCGCGCGCTCGAGATGGCTTTCCTGAGACGATTACTCTCTAAGCTGGCATAACCAGGCGATATGATGACGTGCTTCAGGAACGCTCTTTGTGACTGCCGAACCACAGCATAAAGCATGATTGTGACCGTTATCAGGCAGCAGGAGCGATGGAAAATCAGGACAGCGGGCTGGCTTTAATACAGAACAGGCAAAAAAGACATCCGAATGCGTTTTATGAAGCCATCATGGGCACAAAGCAGATAATTAACAGTTTGGTTTCTTACCGCTGTCGGGTTTGAGCCTGGCCTTTTTTAACCAGGCGTTGTGCCCCGTCGCCTGCGGATATCCGCAAGCGGGCTATTTTTTCCGTAACAGAAAAACAGCAATGGCGGTAAGCACGCCCATCAGTGGCATAGCGATCGCGCCCGAGAAGAAGTCGTGATGATCTTTTTGATTGCTTCGACGAATATCAGCAAACCGGTTAAGTGCCCGATGCTTGTCAGTTGCACTCACCTCTTCGAATTGCTTTTTATAGCCCTTATCTTCTAACTGAGAACCACCGTCCGCATCATGTCTTTCCAGCACGACGGTGTGCTGACCTTTTTGATAGAAACAGTAATCTGGCATTTTGCGCTTCGCCTGAAAGAAGAGGAGAAATGACTCTATCCTGCTGCGGTTGATATTGTAAATACCTCTCCCGCCTCACGCTTCAGCCACCAGCCTGATGGGTTACACATTATGCGCTGATACCGAATGATGCCCACTGTTGAAGGAATTAGCAGACTGGGCATTTATGGTCTGAAAATGCGCTCCGCCAGGGTTGTCTCTGTGCATGCCGGCTACTGGCTTATCGGATATCAATCTGGTGGTCGCGGTTTGCTGACTGTTGGCTTCACCAGCCTGACTCGATTGCTCCCCTGTCATCCTGTTGTCAGCCTTCGCGATAACAGATTTCACTGAACCGTCAGAAGGCATATAGAGCGCCTGCTGCAGGATAGTTTCATTTTGTGACAGGTTCTCATCCACCTGCGCCAGCTGACGACGCAGGACGTTAAGCTTTACGGATGTGGCTAGCGGTATTTGAAGCTGTTGGTCGTTCAAAACGTTTAACTGCTGGCGGGCACCATACTGTTGCTGTAACAGCGCACGGTACTGGCTTTCATAGCCCCATACCGTCGATTGCTCCTGCTCAAACTGAAGCGTGGAGATGTATCCCTTTGCTAACAGCGGTCGCCAGGTGTTGACCAGCTTCTGAGCCATACCCATTTGCGCCGATTCAATTTTAATCTGGTCCGCCAGTTGCTCAAGTTGACCATTCAGCATGGCCTGCTGGAAGCGGCTGTCGCTGACCTGTTGCAGAGCAAGCTGCTGGGTGTGCTCGATATCCTGCAGCAGACTGCTCTGCTCAAGCTTCAACTGCGCACTGACGAGCCGAATTTTTTCCGCGGCTAACCGGGTCTGGGCAGAGGCAAGTTCAAGTGAAGCGGCGGTCAGCGCAGGCTGGCCCTGGCTGTTCTGCCCCTGCTTAACCGTGCCGCCAGCAGGCGCATTGAAGGCCACAGGTTGTGGCTGCGCGGCCTGCCTGGCGGCTGACGGGCGCACGTGAAGCGGATGGCTTTGAACGAAATAAATGACGGTTATTGTCCCAACAACGAGTGAAACCAGGTTCCGGCGAAGCAACAGTGCCAACGGGGACAGGGTTTCACCGCACTCAGCGCCGGATGATTCAACGATCTGTTTCTTAAAAAATGGGTTTTCCATTTTTATACCTTCAATAATGACGTATGGATATTACCGGGCAAGGCGCCATGTAACAGATGTTTTGTGAGTGCGGTTAATTCAAGGCTAATCGGGTAACGGATTCCCCTCTGCGCTTAACATCCCATTTCCTTGTGCCGTTTTAAAACAGAAGAACATTTCCAGTCGTTACCTTTTGCAAGCGAGTTTCAATCTTTCGGGTTTGCTGTGTCAGAGGACGGCTTTGACTGCGTATGAAGAGACGTTTTACGGCGCTGACAGAAAAGGCGGGGGATGTCACCAGGCTCGCTGGGGCCAAAAGCTGGCCCCAGCGAGCAAACAGCACTCAGCAGTTCGGTTACGTCAGAAACGTACCGCCGGGCGTTTTATTTAACAAGATAAAGGTCCTTGGTGTAATAAAACCGCAGATGCGATGGGGCATAACCGCCGACTTTTGGGTTAACCATCTGATTAAGCGCGCCATAAAACACCGGAATAACCGGCGCATCTTTTGCAATAATGTCGCTGGCTTTCTGGTAATCCTGGGTTACGGCGTTTGGATCGGTATCCATTCCCGCGGCTTTTACTGCCGCATCAAACGCTGTGCTGTCATAACCTGAGCTATTCTGACTGTCGCCACTGCGGAAGGTATTTAAAAAAGTAGAGGGCTCACTGTAGTCACCAATCCAGGTGTAGCGCACCAGATCATATTGCCTCTGATGCATGGTATCCAGCATGGTTTTCCATTCCTGATTTTGCAGCGTGACCTTCGCACCTAACGTTTTACCCCACATGGAAGCAGCGGCAATCGCGATACGTTGGTTATCCTGATTGGTGTTGTAGAGCAGGGTAAAACTCAGAGGATGGCTGGCTGAAAAACCGGCTTCGCTGAGTAACGCCTGAGCTTTTTTGATGCGCTGCGCCTGCGTCCAGCCAGCCCAGTCTGGCGGAGACAGTTTGACGTCCCCCATTGATAATGGCACAACGGTATAAGCCGGTTTCTGTCCCATGCCGATAACCTTATCGGCGATGATGCCTTTATCCAGCGCCAGGTCCAGCGCCTGACGCACGCGGACATCGGTAAAGGGTGCCTTGTGCGTATTTATCTGGAAATAGAACACGCTATAAATAGAGGTGCTGTGTACTTCTTTGGGCCGCTCTTTTTTCATTCGAGGGAAATCAATGGCGGGAATATTCTCCGTAATCGTAATACCGCCAGCCAGGTAGCGGTTAAGCTCGGCAGAAACATCATTAATCGGTAAAAACGTTACGCGATTAATTAGGGTGTGCGCGTTATCCCAATAGCGATCGTTACGGTTCAGCGTGATTTTTTCATTAACTACCCACTGATCCAGTTTATAGGCACCGCTGCTGACCATGTTGCCCGGCCGGGTCCAGGCCTCACCAAACTTTTTAACGTTATTTTCGCTGACCGGAAACAGGGAAGGATGGGCAACAAACTGCAAAAAATAGGACACAGGCTGATCCAGAGTAACCTGCACGGTGTGCGCGTCTAAGGCTTTAACGCCCAGGCTGTCAGGCGGGCTTTTACCGCCCGTCACCGCATCAGCGTTAAGGATATGCGCATAGTTAGCAAAGGATGCATAAGGCGATGCCGTTTTGGGATCGGTCAGACGACGCCAGCTGAAGACAACATCTTCAGCTGTCAGCGGCGATCCGTCTGACCATGTCAGGTCAGGACGAAGATGAAAGGTCCAGACTTTGTTGTCGGCCGTTTCCCACGAAGCAGCCAGTCCCGGTATGACTTTGCCCTCTGGATCAGTCCGCACCAGCCCTTCAAACAGGTCGTTAATAACTGAAAAGGCATCGTTGGTTTCAGCTTTATCAACATCCAGGGTAGCAGGCTCGGCTCCATTGCCCCGCACGATCTCCTGCACGGGAGCCAATGTCACACCATTGGGTACGTTTGCCCCAAAGGCCGCCGTCGAGCACGATAACCCCGTGATTATTACAGACAACCCCATACGGGCAACATATAAACGGCTTACCGACATTCGTCCAACTCCTTTCGCATTGTTTTAAGGTGACTTCACCCCATCAGCACTGCAATTTACAGGCCAGAGATAAGGGTAAGCGCCACGCCAGCCTGCACCCGATCTGAGACTAAAACCGCGTTGTATTGCACAGTTCTGATGCAAGGAGCCGGCGTATCCGCTCAAAAACAGCGCCGCTGTAATCTGCATATGTTCATTTTCAGCTATCAGACATAACGATGTTGCCTGCGCGAATAACTGTCGTGGTTCGTTTATCAGGAAAGCGGGAATATTCGGAAAGGTGTTCTCAGGATTAAACGCGTGCGACAAGGCCAGAACATGGGGCTGCGACCGGTTTTCGCTGCTGAACGCCCCGATTAACGGAACTTTTACGCTATCCTGCCGGGTCTTTTTCATCTGCCACACACTTGTACAAGCAGGGCTTGATATAGTCATTCCTGTTAATCAGGAGCCTGTATGAAAAAAGTGATTCTGTTCGTTATCGCGTTAGCAAGTGTTTCTGCCCTTTCGGGTTGTGTCTGGCCATTCTGGGGCCCCGGAGGCGATGGCCCGGGACATATGGGCCCTGGCGGCGGCGGTGGGCCTGGCGGCGGTCCACACAGGTAACACATGATGGCCTCACCAGGAGGCCATTGTTTGCATCGCGATCAGGATTATTCTGACATTACATTTACGCCCTCTCTCTGCGCATGCCTTTGCTGGAGATTCGCCGCTTTTCATGACAAACTTGAGCACATCTTAAGGATAGGGAATCTGCACGATGTCAGGCTCAAACATCGCTTGTCTGTTTACCGAAGGCCAAATCACACTGCCTGATGATTATCAGGACCGCACGGTTAACGCTTTCACCGCCTCTGATGCCACTGCTCCCGCTTTTAATATTTCACGCGATACGCTTAACGAGGGTGAAACGCTGCCTGCGTACATCGACCGTCAGCTCACGCTAATGCAAAAACACATAAAGGGATGGAAACAAACCGAACGTAGCGCTGCGGTATTGGGTTACGCGCTGCTACAGGGTGAATGCGTACACGCCAGTTTTCTGCGTGACGGCAAACGTATCTGGCAACAGCAGTCGGTCTTCACGCCCGATGGTCACAAAGTACTGGTCTTTACCATGACCTCTACGTCCGCCATTGGTGACGCGGACAGCGAACAGTTTCAGGCACTGCTTAAAAGTTTTCGTTTTAACGCTTAACGACAAGGGCAATTATCATGTTTGAAGCTGCACGCCTCGGCGATGATATCGGTCACTCTCATGCCCTGGCGGGCATGATTGCAGGCACTATCGTCGGTGGACTGATCGCTGCGGCGGGCGGTATTGCTGCGGGTGCATTGATGATTGCCGGGATAGGCGCCTCCTGCCTTGGCGTGGGCGTATTGCTGGTTGGACTCAGTATCGGCGTGGGTTACCTTACTGGCGAACTGGCCACCGCCGCGCGAGACGGAATAGCGGATGCTGGGGCGGCCAGCATGACCCCAAAGGGCAAGATTACCACCGGTTCGCCCAACGTCTTTATTAACAGTAAACCCGCCGCCATGGCCACCAACAGCATAGTGGCCTGCAAGGACGATGGTCCGCAGCAGATGGCGGAAGGCTCCTCCCGGGTGTATATCAACGGCCTGCCTGCATCACGCATCGACGATCGCACCACCTGCGATGCCAAAGTGATGACGGGCTCTGACAACGTCTATATCGGCGGCGAGCCTGAACAAACGCTGCCTATCCAACCTGAAGTGCCCGAATGGGTTTATAAAGCCTCCGATCTTACCCTGCTGTTTGCCGGGCTGGCCGGTGGCGTGGGCGGTGCGGCTGGCAAGGTCGGCGCGCTGGGTAAATTACTGAGCAAGATTCCCGGTGTCAATAAAATCGCCCGGGTGGCCTGCCGTGCTGGTGCCTTGATGACCGGTGTGGCGGCCGCAGGTATTCTTGCCCGTCCCGTTGATATCGTAAGCGGCCAGAAGTTTCTTAGCGGCGATGATGAACTGGATTTTGTGCTGCCCTCCCGGCTACCGCTACGCTGGCAGCGCTACTGGCGCAGCGGTAATCCCGGCGACAGCGTATTAGGCCGTGGCTGGAACCTGTTCTGGGAAACACGGCTGGAACGCTACCAGGATGGGCTGGTCTGGCGTGCGCCCTCCGGCGACTACGTCTCTTTTCCTCTGGTGCCCAAAGGCCAGCGTACCTACTGCGAAGCGGAGAAACGCTGGCTGGAACATCATCGGGACGACAGTTGGTCATTGTATGACATCAGCGGTGAGCGCTGGCATTTTATGCCCCTGCGCAATGACGCCCCTTCTCTGCCCCTCTGCCTGACCGAGCCCTGCGGCAATGAGATTCAGTTCGACTGGAACCCCGATCACACATTGGCTGCGCTGACAGAAAGTGCCGGTCAGCGCGTAACCTGCCGCTATGCGAATAACCGGCTCGCAGGTGCCTGGCTGGATGACGATATTTGTCTGGTCAGTTACGCTTATGATGATATCGGCCAACTCGTTACGGTAACGGGCCGGGGCGGTAGCGTGCGCCGACGCTTCCAGTGGCGCGATGGCCTGATGGTGGCCCATGAAGATATGAATGGCCTGATAAGTGAGTATCGCTGGCAGGAGATCGATGGCCTCCCAAGAGTGGTGGCCTTCCGTCACAGCGGCGGCGAGCAGCTGGATTTTGAGTACGATTTTGATAATGGCATCCGACGCGCGCGACGTGATGACGGCGTTGAAGCTCACTGGCTCATTGACGATGACGATCATGTCGCCCGCTTCACCGACTTCGACGGCCGCCAGACCATGCTGGTTTACCGCGCAGGCGAGTTGTGCGATGTGATTATGCCCGGCGGTGCCATGCGCTGCAGCAACTGGGACCGCTATGGTCGCATGACGCAGGAGATCGATCCGGTCGGACGTCGAACCACTTATCACTGGTTCCGCATGACTGACCGTGTGATCCGTACGGACTATCCCGATCTGAGCGCGACTCAGGCGGCTTACGATCTTAATGTTCGCCTGCTGACTGAAACCGATGCGCTCAATAACGTCACCACCTATCACTACCCTGATGACACAGAACTGCTGCCAGACAGCATTACCGATGCAACGGGCGGCGTGGTGAAGCTGGAATGGAACCGACAAGGGCTGCTGACGCAGCGCACCGACTGCTCTGGCAGCGTAACGACGTTTAGCTACGACCGATTTGGCCAGCTTGTTCGCAGCGTGGATGCTGAAGGTCATGTCACCCAGCGCGAGTGGAATGACAAGGGACAACTCTGCGCCATCATCCATTCAGACGGTAGCCGGGAAACCCTGCACTGGAACACCCAGGGGCAGCTCAGTGCGTGGCGCGATCCGCTGGAAACCGAAGTCCGCTGGACCTATAACGCACTCGGATTACCGGTAAGCCTGACGGACCGCATTGGTCGCACGCGTCGCTGGCATTACGATGCCCGCGGTAATCTGCTGCGGCTGGAAAACGGCAACGGCGGTGACTATCGCTTTACCTGCGATCCGCTCGGCCGTCCATTGAGTGAGATCCGGCCCGATAAGACCTCACGCAATATGGAATGGAATGCTCGTGGCTTTCTCATTGGTTTACAGGAAAATGGCCAGCCCGCTAATGACGGTGGCATAGCTCGACGCTGGCAGCGCTTTAGCTACGACGACAGCGGCTTGATTACCCAGCGCACAACGCAGCATGCTGAATACCACTACCGGCGTCATCGTAGCGGTCAACTTGCCAGCCTGGTTCGCACGCCGACCAGCGACGGAATGGCGCTTGGTATCGAAGACGATGAAATCGCCTTTACCTATGACGTCGCAGGTCAGCTGTTAACAGAAGCTGGTATAAACGGGAAACTGGATTACGAATGGGATGCGCTGGGCAACCTCACCCATCTGACCCTGCCGGGTGAACAGCAACTTGCCTGGCTGCACTACGGTTCGGGTCACGTCAGCGCGATTCGCTTTAATCAGCAACTGGTCAGTGAATTTACCCGCGACCGCCTGCACCGGGAAATTCGCCGCAGTCAGGGCGCGCGTGAGCAGGCGCGTCAGTACGACAGCCTTGGCAGGCGCACGATGCAGCGCAGTGAATTGCATAGCGAGGTGGTGCTACCGGAAAAAGCCATTCTGGAACGCGCTTTCCGCTATTCGGCACGCAGTGAACTGGAGTCTGTCAGTGATACGCTGCGCGGCGACATTATCTATGGTTACGATGATGAAGGCCGCCTGCTGAAGCACTATGAAGCCAGACAGGGCCACAGCACCTCGCATTTTGCTTATGATAATGCGGACAACCTGGCGGCAAACGACGATGCACTGCACGCGTTGCCAGTTACCGACAACCGTCTGCATCACTGGCAGAACCTGTTTATGAAGTACGATGACTGGGGCAACCTGGTCAGTCGACGCAGCGGCCTGCATGAGCAGCATTTTACCTATGACGCCGAAAACCGACTCATCAGCGCCAAAGGCAATGGCCCGGACGGCGGGTTTACCGCGCATTATCATTATGATGCGCTGGGCAGGCGCACCCGCAAAGTGGTCAGCACCCAGCACGATCGTAAAGAAGTCCGTTTTCTGTGGCAGGGCTATCGCCTGTTACAGGAGCAGCATGAAAACGGCCAGTGCCAGACCTACGTGTACGATCCCAACGAGGCCTGGAGCCCGCTGGCGCGCATCGACCATATGGCAGCAGGCGGCCGGGGCGATGTGCTGTGGTTTAACACCGATATTAACGGGGCACCGCTAGAGGTGACCGATGAACGGGGCAATATCCGCTGGAGCGGTCAGTACGGCAGCTTTGGCGAGGTACGCCGACAGACGGAGGGCTTTACCCGGCTGGCAAAACAGTCTGCCCTGCCCCATCAGCCGCTGCGCTATGCGGGCCAGTATGCGGACAGCGAAACCGGTCTACACTACAATCTGTTCCGCTATTACGACCCGCAGGTGGGACGGTTCACGGTTCAGGATCCGATAGGGCTGGAAGGCGGCTGGAACCTTTATCAGTATGCACCGAACCCGCTGAGTTGGATGGATCCGTTGGGGTTGAATAAGTGTGGGAGCTTTACAAAGAATCCTGACGATATCCATTTCATGCAAAGTTCAATTAAGAATCAAACGGGCGAGCATACCGTTCTCAATAACGCAGCTGCTCTTAAAAACGGTACTCTTAAGCCCACTGATTTACCCGCAATTAAAATTTGGCAAGACTCAAGCGGAAAATTATGGACTCTGGACCACAGGAGACTGGCTGCATTCAAACTGTCAGGGCTGAAAGAAATACCGGTGCAGTGGGCTACGGAGAAAGAAATTGCTGGCCAAATGTGGAAAATGACTACGAAAACAGATGGAAAAAGTATCATTCTTAAAATGGGTGATGGTATTAAGAGAGTTATAGGTGGCTAAAATGTTAGATGATTTATTACCGGTTAGCAGTAAAGATGGGCTTGTTAAACTTATAGAAGCTCTGGCGAAAGATCTTAAAGACAACCCTGATGAATGGGAAAATAAAGATCTCAGCTCTTATCTTGAAGCTATAGCTTCATGGATTGAGGATATGGATGGGTATTATGAAAACACTAACCAGCCGTTGCCAAAGGATACGAACTGGAAAGTTTTTGCAGATATTTTAATGGCTGCAAAAGTCTACGAATAATAATAGCCGGAGGCGATCTTAACGATCCTTCCGGCTTTTTACCGTCAGCCGCTGACCCGAGTCAGCAACGTCTCGATCTGTTGCCGGGTCTGCCTGGCATCCCGCTTCTGCTGCACATAGCGGGCCACTTCTTGGTGCAGACAGAGATAGTCACGGCTAGGCAGTAGCGTGCGGGCCAAAAGTGCGCGTCGGGGTATATGGAAAAACCGGGCAGTAATCGGCAGAGCTGGCGTTATAAAGTCAATGTACATCAGTATGTTAAGTGACCTTAAAAGTATGGCCGCACCGGGATCGTCCCGATGACCCGATAGGGCTGAAAGGCGGCTGGAACCTGTATCAGTATGCGCCAAACCCGCTGAGCTGGGTGGATCCGCTGGGGTTGAGTGGGGAATGGGTTAATCCCAAGGATATCAATTTTTCTCAGAGGACAATTTCGGCGAATGATTATGCTGAAATTATGAAAAATGGTCAGTGGGACTGGAACAGGTCTCCATTGAATGTAGTAGATGTTGACGGGCAACTAGTCACTTATGACAACAGACGCTTGGATGCAGCTTATGAAGCAGGATTGGATAAATAAAGGTCAATAAAGTCAATCCTTTAGCCCCTCACCCTGAATCATCAACAGGGAAAACATGGTGGCAGAAATTTCAGCAGCGATTTAAAGATCGCCGTAATATTAAAGCAGGTGGTGTTGTTCCCGACAAAGGATTAAACACACGACCCAAGAAATGTGGATAAAATAATGCAAAGCATCATATCAAAATTATGGAAAGAAGAGTTATTGCCAATAAAGGAAGCTGTGTTTTTTTTCGATGGAAGAGCTACATCCTGTAAAATTACATCCTTTCCCACACCAAAAATTGAAGTGGGCGCGGATTTTGATTTTATAGATTTTTATCGTAACAATAATGAAGAAGTCACATCCATTGATATAATAAAAGAAGTCAAGTTACTCAATGAATGTTATTGTTGTGTAGGAGAAGGAAGCTACGGCTCCGAGGGTTTCATTGCTTATCTTGATAATGATAAAAATCCAATATGGATTTTGTACTCTGAAAACTCAAATCCTTTTGTCAGCGTATTCGAGCATGAAGAAAATACAATACTGGTCGAGTCGACCGCTGGTCTAAAAATACAAATAGATCTCCATAATCCTGTAAACCTAAAGTTAATTGGTTAACTGCTCAATCAGATGTGCATGTTTAAAAAATAATCTGCGCACATAAATCTGACTTTGTTAATGATGATTGTTATTATTGACAGTTTAAGCACCAAAAAATCAGTGTATTTTCACGAGATGAAAAATAATCATTGGGTTTATGATATTATTAAGTAACTTTAATTAGCCATCGATTAGTGAATAATCCCATAATAAAAATTGGTTTCACCTTAAAAAAACATCAAACAAGGATATTATATAAACGACAGGAAGATTAAATCTGTAAACTACACCCAACCTTCTCTAATGACGGGAAACAATATGAAACTCGAATAAATAAAACATCAAATCATTTAGATTTTTGAAATTTTATTTATACACTTTTAAAACAAGAATCTTCCATTTCATTGAAACGAAAAAATAAATTAAAATAAAATTTTTAAAAAGTTAATTCATAAAAAAT
Organism: Pantoea sp. B623; assembly: GCF_024814475.1. NCBI lineage: Bacteria > Pseudomonadati > Pseudomonadota > Gammaproteobacteria > Enterobacterales > Erwiniaceae > Pantoea > Pantoea sp. B623. The sequence goes on from NZ_JANUXM010000004.1 coordinate 1,228,775, forward strand.
CAATGATAAATTTAAATTCATACAAAAAAGAATCATAACTCAAAAAAACATATTCTTAGGTGTTAATCATTATCAATAAAGTATTATTACATTTGATAAAATCGTCGATATAAAGTCAATAATGAAATTTAAAAATATAAAATTGGCAGAAATTGATTAATTACACGATTAATGGGCTTGAACTATGAAATCCTGAATTTTACTTTCAAGCTGGATTAATTATAAATATTTAGCATTAATATCAGTAGCGACAAACCCGCCAGATGACACCGTAGTATTGTTATTACTCAGCACGACATAAATCAATCATTCAGAGAAGATTATTAGTGTCAACCTTGAATTAAAATTTTTCCGTTTATTATCTTCACAGTACGTTAGTGTTACATTTTGATCTTGCTTTCGTTTTCCGCTAATATATCTCATCTTTTACATAAAAAATGAATGTTAAAAATATTTACGGATTCAATGGAGGATGCTGTGAGTAAAAACCTAGAAATTTCCATTTCTAAAGGCCGTTTTAAAAAAATAAGAGAGTGGAACAGGCGAAAAAATTACTATATTAAACAATTAAAAATTGACGTAAAAATTTACATTGCCAAACTCTTGTGGGATAAATCCAAGAAAAATTCATTCGATGTTGGATTAGTTAAAACAGTTCTCCTCTTACGTAATGAAGGAACAGTTGGGGACGTAGTGGTTACAACCCCACTAATAAAATGTCTCAATGAAGCAGGCTACTCTGTTGATTTATTATTAACAAAAAAAAACAGCTTAGCTATTAAATACAATCCGTATGTTAGAAATGTATACGAGGCAGATGATTGTAGTAATGCTGTATTTATTAAGGATTTCAATCATACTGTTTCAGATCTAACCATTAAATCACTCAAGAAGGAAAATTATGATTTAATTGTTGATCTTTGTTTATTTGAAACACCAGTTCATCGGATGAAGCTTTTTCATGATATAAAACCAAAATATATTATTGGCTTTAATAAATGGAATTGCATCAATCATTATTCTAAATCTATTTCATTCAAAAATGATAAACAACATGTAACAAAAGCTATTTCTCTAGTTGCGGAACAAATGAGGCTGGAGCTCATAAATAGTCGAGAATATGATTTACACATTCCAGAACTCATTCTCAGTGAAATAAAAAATTACTTCAAGGCCTATGAGAATGATTTCAAAATAGTCATCAATGCTTTTACAGGAAGTCCGGAAAGAAACTTATCACCTCAACAACTATCTAATATATTAGACATGCTTAAAAATATATCACCTAAAGTTAAAATAGTTATTCTTGACCACAAAAATGAATTAAATATTTCACTTCCTGAAAATATTGCCATAAATCCATTTTCGTCGTTACATCACGTCATGGCGTTAATTCGTGAATCGGACATAGTTATATCGCCAGACACTTCGATTGTACATATTTCAGCGGCATGGAAAAAACCGCTTATTTCTGTTTATAAAAATGTAGGAGATAATAATGACTTATGGAGTCCGGGATATAAAAACGCAAGCCAAATAATTGTTAATAACAGAAAAATATCGAATGTTGATAAAATCCCGGATCTTATAATCGATGAAATAAAGAAAAGAGGCTTACTGTAATGTTAAAGAGTTGCGACAGGATATCCCGGACTTGAACACGCAAAAAACTGTGGTAATGCCTGCCTGCATCGTTATCACTACCCAAGACACCCGCAAACTGTGGGGCTGCGTTAAGGGTTTGAGCGTGGAGCCCATCAAACGGAAGAAGGTGGCGCAGTGGCTGACAGAGTTTCCGGGCGCGATGCAGAGCACCTGTGATACACAGAAGTTTAAGCGTAATGACAGGCATTTTAAGTAAGAGCTGATAAAAGAGACTTTTATTTATCTCTAACGGCTCCGCTAACGTTAAGCGCTTTCCGTCTGCTCTGGTGCTCCGTTCGGCTCTGCAAACAGCGTGATAATATCGCGTGAGCCATGCAGCAGCCTCTCTATACGTATTTCAGTGTCAAGCACTCTGTACACAATGAGATAGCGTCCGTAAGCACAGCTTCGGACGCTCTTGCCCAGCTCCGGCCTTTCTCTGTAGATAACCGGCGACTCTGCTATCAGCAGGCACTGCTGGTAAAGTTCTTCCGTGAAACTCACTACCCGTACTGGGTTGTCCTGCGCGATATAGTCACCGATGGCCTCAATATCCTGCCCCGCCAGAGGCGATATGCTCAGTTTCATTACGCTTTACCGTCTTCGGCCTGCCGCCGGTATTTCTGTGACAGACGACCAAACACCTCTTCCGCACTTTTGCTTTCACCGCTGTTTATTCCTGCGCTGACCGCTTTTTGCAGGGCATCAAGTTTCATCTGTTGCTCCCGTTCTTCTAGGGCGCGAAGGCCTGCCCGGATAACCTCACTGGTATTGTTGTAGCGCCCGCTTTCTATCTGTTCGCGGATGAACGCTTCGAAGTAAGGGCTGAGTGCTACGCTGGTTGGCATGGTCATTTCCCCATCCGGATTACTATCAGTTATTAACTGTTAGTAATCCGCATCATTCTTCATCGGCAACGCCAGGTCTGTTTTCTCCCCCGCAGCTCCGCCCGATGCGCGCTCGCATGTACCGCATGCAACTGACCTTCCCCCGGAACTCTCAAAAAGTGCGTGGAACTGAAACGTGTGTGCTTACAGGTCGCACGGCTGAGTAATGTAAAACGGCCTCTCAAGGAGGCCGTTTTACATTCGTTTGAGGTTATTGCTTTTAGCAAAAGCAAGCCACTTTATTACGTCACCCTGCGACGCTTAGATTAATGACAAAAAACACGATTAATTCTTTTTGAAAAAATAAAGTAAGGCACCCAAATAAAAACACCAAAAAGACTACTAATCAAAACTCTGATATCACCCTGTTCTAACTTCATACCAAAAAGGGCACCGGGCAAAACTGTGAGATACAGTGCAAGCATTAACCCTGAAATATAATAAATAATCATGACTCTACGAGTACCCATCTTACGCCTGAAGAACAACCAGGCTGCATAGACTGAGATTAAGAATGCTGAGAGCAGCATAATCACTCCACCTATTGAAAACCAAGATAAAAAACCCGTTTTATTGTAGTATTTGAGAACCGCGCCAAAAAAATCATAAAGCTGCATAGCGCCACCTATTAATCCCAAAACAAGACCCAAAGCAGGTAGATAAAGTAGCCCGTTGATTTTACGCTGTTCTACTTCTTCACAATCATTACATAAACCAGACTCTTTATTGGCTTCAACAAGCCGACATTCAATGCATTCCATTACAACCTCTTAAAAAATTTATTTATTTTTACACTGTAAAAATAACTCAAACCCCACACGTCAGCGCCAATTATTCCTCCAGAGAAAAAACCAACAGTCCCACATTTAGTTAACTGTGAAAATGTCATTGCTTTTTTCATCGCGAGCCAGACAATCAGGATCATGCCCACTGAGCATACAATTGTATATACTAGAATTAGGATTAAAAGAAGGAGAAGCTTTTTCATTTCATTTATCTTTGGCTTGCTCACTTTGGACAGCATTACTAGCACCTTCAGCCATTAAGGAACAGACACTGCCGCCTGAAATGCTTGGAACTGGACTCATTTCATTGCCTTTAAGTAAAAAACAGAATTAAAATTAGATTCAGTATATTTTAAGGCATTACTACTTGACGTAATCCCAAAATGTTTTTTCACATGCTCACTTTCAGTTTTTTAGTTACAGCTCCTCCAACTCCATAGCCTAATGCCATACCAGCTATACTTCCTGTCAAGGACACTTTGCTATCCTCACCGTTTATCTGGCTCGTCATATAGGCATTATTTGCTTCCAATAGCTGACTTGGGTAATGCCTCTGATTAGTTGAATTTGATGTATAATGCTCTCTTTTAAGGTTTACTCATGACCAGCGTTACCGTTCATTGTCCCCGTTGTCTGTCTGCTCAGGTCTATCGCCATGGGCAGAACCCGAAAGAAAATGACCGGTTTCGCTGCCGTGACTGCCAACGTATGTTTCAGCTTACTTACTCATACGAGGCCAACAAACCGGAGGTTAAAGAACAGATCACCGAAATGGCCTTTAACGGTACCGGAGTTCGCGATACAGCCAGAATACTGAAAAAATTGGCATTAACACCCTCATCCGGACTTTAAAAACTCACGCCAAAGCGAATAACGTCTTCGCCCGTTGCTAATGCTGATGTGGCACTTATCTGCGAACTTGATGAGCAATGGAGCTTCGTTAGCAGTAAAGTCCGGCAGCACTGGCTCTGGTACACGTATAACACCAAAACAGGCGGTGTACTGGCCTACACTTTTGGTCCCCGAATCAATGAAACCTGCCGGAAACTACTTGCACTGCTGACTCCGTTCAATATCTGCATGATCACCAGCGACGACTGGGGCAGCTATGGCCGGGAGGTGCCGAAGGATAAGCATCTGACCGGTAAAATATTCACCCAACGGATTGAGCGCAATAACCTGACGCTCCGCACCCGCATTTAGCGGCTGGCTCGTAAAACAATCTGCTACTCGCGTTCAGTGAAGATCCACGAAAAAGTCATCGGAACGTTTATTGAAAAACACATGTTCTACTAACTGGAAGCATCACCACGCCGAAGATGCGGCCGCCGCATAAGGGAACAGTCGAGTGGCGGCGACTGTGATATCCCGGCCTCTGAAGGGCCGGGATATTTTACTGATTTAATAATTTTTTCTTGGCCTCATTCAATGCATTCTGAAACCAGTCTAAATTTAATGTATTGATGTCGGAGGAAAATTCAATTCTGAGATCATTTATGCCATTATCCTGTTGTAGTAGGGCGATGAAAATATTATCACAATAAATTTCAGCGATTAAGTTCTCATAATCAACATCACTGGCAATTACGATTTTTAAAGGATCTGTAGAGTTCATTATTAAGGCTCCAAAAAACCACGGAAATTACCTTGAGGATCAAATCTAGCTCCACGGCCATCGGGAGCAATTACATCAAAACCACCAAAGCGATTACCTTCTTTCACAGAAGCACCTGGCGCTTTAACTATTCCATCAAGTATTTTCTGCCCCTGCTCGTTAATTTGAACTGGAGTACCTTTAGCTGTCGGATAAGCACTCCCTTCACGACCTCCATGTTTCTGTAAGGCTCTACCGGCAGTGGTAAAGTTACCAGCTGTGACTGCTGCAGGCGATGCTGCTCTTTCTCTTTGTCGAAAATCGGGCTGATGCTGCCGTCGTTGGCATGCTCCGTGTCGCGGTTCAGGCCGGACAGATCCTGCTGATGGCGGAAAAACCGGATATCCCAAAAAGTGCGTGGAACTAAAACAGGTATGCTTACAGTCCGGTCGGGTAACCTAGCAGAGCATGCGCGAGCTGTGGGACTGCATTGAGGGCCTGAGCGTCACAAGCTTTAACCGTGAAAAGGCCAGCGCCTGGCTGAAGGACTTTCCGGGGGCGCTAAACCAGGACTGGCAGATGCCGGAGATCACACAGCGGTAGGCAGGACTGATAAAAAGATCCCGGTCACTGAAGGGCCGGGATCTTTAGCTGCTCAGTAAAAATCGTCCTGAGTGAGCTGTTTTCCTGTTGGAAGGACTTCGCTTTTATCAAAAGATAAAAGGTATTCTTCGTCATAGAGTTTTATCGAGTACCCATACAGTATGCCGTCCTCTTCACTTATCCCCATGACTCCTCCTTTTTTACCTGCATATTTTTTATTTTTGCAGCCGAAAATTATTTCTACTTCTTGATAAAAACCAATTTTATTTTCCATAAATATGTACCTTGATTATTTATGTGTAATCTTTCCGTCAAGAGACACATTCAAGTGAGAACCATCTCTTGTTGCCCAACCAAGTTGCGCTCTACCTTTGGGTGACAGCTGGACATCCCATTCAAAAGCCTGTCCTGCAGTACGTGATGGACCTTTTACCCATTCGTTACCAAACTTATCGAGATAACCGTTATTCGGCCCTCTCGGTAATGGATTGCTTGAAGAGTAATTGCTATCCGGAACAAACCGTATTTTCCCTCGAGTCGGAAGCTCTACGTATTTTATCCGCCCCTTGGTAGACCAGGGCTGCGCGCCTCCCGCTGTACCTCCGGGATTAAAGGGCGGTTCATCAACGTAACTGAGATTTTTATCTGCCTTCGCTGTTGGTGATTTGCTGACGTTCGCGGGCTGTCTTATCTGAATGCCCTTCATGCCCGCCAGTGCCACAGCAATCGCCTGTGCCTGCATGGCTGAATCATATTGTTCAGCCACTTTGTCCCAGCTTTGCCCCGACTGCTTCGCTATCGCAGTTATAGCCTGATCACGGCTGATACTGCCTGCATCCAGTCCCTTCAGCACGTTTTCCAGGTTCGCCGCATCCTGCGGGTACAGGTCTTTGTAAATCAGCGAGTAGGTGACGTTATCGCCGTACTTATCCAGTGCCGACTGGGCCTGGCTGACCAGTGCACCACAGGCTGCACCGCCTTTATTGCCCTGTGTACACACATCATGAATGGCCTGGTCACGGGCTTTATTCGTCTGGTTGATACCGGACAGCTCCTGACGCTGGTCCGGTGTAATGGTGCCAGCTTTCTCCCTGCGCTCCAGCACGGCTTTTCTTTCGGCTTCGTCAACGTGCAGGAAGTTATTCTCCACCGCATTCTTACCCGCCAGCGCGCCCGTCGCCGCACCCGCCGTGCTCCCGCTGCTCACACCCGCAGCGATTCCCGATGCCAGCGTCGCCAGCGCGCTCAGGTTCGCCTTCTGCTCCGGGCTCAGTTTATCACTGTCTGCCGTGCCGTAAAGCGCCAGTGCGATGGCCGGCGTCGCCAGTTCCCCCGTTACCGCACCGGTGGCGCCTGCGGCTGCACTGCCCCCGCTCAGCTCAGCGACCACGCCGCCCAGCAGCGCGTGCGCCATCAGGTTATTCAGTTTCTGTGTGTCTGTCAGTTCGCCGTAGGGCGCATTACCGGTGGTCAGTTCCTTGACCTTCGCGGCCAGATAAGGCGCAGCGCCCTGCGCCAGGGCAGCCCTGATGTCGCCGCCCGCCAGCGCCTGCAGGGCATTAACCACCGCATTCACGCCGGTGCGCACGCTTCCGCCCATGTCCGCGCCCTGACGGACAATCGCCTGGTCGTAGGCCAGCTGCCAGGCCTTGCTGACCACCGCCTGCCTGCTGTTGTCTACGTTCGGATCCTTTTCATGCGCCTTATCCAGCATTGCGCTGGCCTGCGCTTCCAGCGCAGTACGCGTATCCGTATCCGCCAGGCTGGCCGTGGCGGCGCGCGTGGCCCGGGCGGCTTCATGCGTGTTGTAAACGTCAAGCGCCTGGGTGGCAACGTCGTTGACCAGTTGCGCCTGCTGCAGGCGGCGCTGCTCTTTCTCTTTGTCGAAAATCGGGCTGATGCTGCCGTCGTTGGCATGCTCCGTGTCGCGGCTCAGGCCGGACAAATCCTGCTGCTGCGCATCCCGGTTGCGGATAATGATATTGCCGTCGCTGACCGCCGCTTTTGTGCTGCCCTCAGCGTGCCCACTACCTCCGGCAGCACTGATTGGAAGTGCACTGACGTTGCTTAACAGATTGGAACCAATGGGGCCACCACTGTTGAAACCTGCGCTCTGATGCTCAGATTTATAGTCGGCCTGATTCTGAATATCGCGCCAGCCCAGGGTGCCGGTATCCAGAACATTGCGGTCTTTGTCCGCCGTGCTGGCAATGACAGCCCCGTCGAGCTGCGTGTGGTTCCCCACGGTGATCTGATAGCCACCTTTACCGGCAAACAATCCCGTCTGCTCTTTAACCGAGTCGAAATTGCTGTGGATTTTATCTTTGGATACGTTGACGTTTGCTGAACCGGTCATCGAACCAAACGTAAAGCTGCCACCCGCGCTGGCGCTCTGCTGTTTTGAGTCATAGCGGTCACTATCCTGCTCACTGGCGAGCGTCAGGTTCCGTCCAACATCCGCCTTGATGGTTTCTCCGTTAACCTGAGCCCCTTTCAAAGTGGTGTCACGGCCACTCTTCAAATTGATCCCGCCGCCTGCATCCAGCGTAGTTTCGTTATGCGTCAGCGAGTTGCCGTTTTCACGGCCCTTACTGCTGTTGACGCTGGCAGAGACGGTAATGCCATAGCCGCCTGATCCGACACCGATACCAATGCCAACCGATCCGCCTTTACTGCTGTTTTTATTGTCGGTCTGTTGTGTATTTTGCGATGACAGCAGATTGATATCGCGGGCAGCGTCCAGCGTCATCTCCCCGCCCGCTTTCATCTGGGTACCGGCGAGCGTAATATCACCGCTCTGTTCGCCTTTGTTTTTACCGGTCGCCGTGATAGCGATATTTCTGCCTGCATTGAGTGTGCTTCCCTGCGCCTGACTGCTCTGGCTGTGAGACTCGCTTTTCGATGACTGGCTACCGTATGAGAGCGTGATACCAACGGTATTTTTCGCGCCCTGAGCCGCATTATCAGCCTTGGGATCGATCCCCGCCGCCGCATTTTTGGCGTTTGCCGCCTCGGTAAGAGCGCTGTCGTTCTCATAAGCCGCTGCTGCCTGCGCGCCGCTCAGCGCGGCTTTAGTTCCCTGCAGCGCACGGAGTCGTCCATCACCCTCTTTTCTTGCCTGCTGTGCCACGCTGACAGCCGTGTTCAGGGCGCTACCCACCGTACCCGACAGCGCCAGCGTAAAGCCACTCTGTTTAGACTCAAATGTTTCCGTGCGGTTATTGCGGTCGAAACCCGAGTCAATATCTACACTGTCGCCGCTCAGGTTAAGATCTTTACCGGCTATCAGATCCGCGCCGCCAATATGCAGTTTATTCCCTGCGGTGATGTTAACGTTCCCCTGGCTGCTGCCGATGGTGCTGAAGCTCTGGCTCTGAACGATCTCGTCTTCATTAACTTCATGACGCGTCGACTGTTTGCCGACCGTAAAGCCAATCCCCCCGCTGCCCATCAGGCCGCTCTTTTTCTTTTCTTCCAAGAGATAGTGATAACCGGTTTCGGTGGCGGCAGAAATATCGACATTGTTTCCCGCCTGCAAATCCACATTCTGATCGGCGGCGATGGCTGATCCACTTACAGTGAGATCGTTTCCGGCATCAATCGTGACACTGTTGCCGCTTATCAGCGTGCCTTTTTCACGCGTCACACGATCGTCCTGCACTGTATGACTGCTTTTCTTACTCAGGAAACCTTTCTTCTGAGAACTTTCATCCAGATAACGTGATTCACGCTCCGTTGCACTATTGAGCGTGATGTCGTGTTTAGCCTGAAGGGCGATTGCCCCCTCCTCGCTATGCAGGGTACTGCCAGTCACTGTGATGTCACCCGTGCGGGCTATCGTTGTAATGCCATGCTGTGCACTGAGCGTACTGCCGATCACGTCTTCTTTTGAAGTCTCTTCTATACGCGTATGGTTTTTGTTACTCGACTGCTCATTATCGTAGGCATGTGTTGAGCTTCGGACCTCTTTGATGGTGACATTTTCCGCACCAATCCCAATGGCCCCTGCTTTACTGTCAATCTGCGCACCTTCGGCAAGCAGATCCTTGCCAGCAATGATCGTCACACCTTTATCGCCACCCAATGTACTGAGGTAAAGCTGATCTTCTTCACGGCTGTTGCTGACAGAAGAAGTCCGGCTATTCGCTTCGACATGCGTGCTGTTGGTGGTTTTATCCGCTAATAAACGGATATTTCCGCCAGCCTGAAGCGCTGTTTGTCCGCCCGCCTGTGCCTGACTGCCCTGCAGCGTGATGTCTTTACCGGCTTTCATGACCAGATTGCCGCCCGCTTTCAGCTCACTGCCCTGGGCAAGCTGCCATTCACCGCTGACCTGCGCCATGCGCTGGCCAGCCTCTTCCATCCCGGCACTGCTTCGGTTTCCCATGGCCCCCGAGATCACCTCAACATTCGCTTTATAGCTCTGTTTTGCAGCGCTGATCTCCAGATTGTCACGGGCGCTAAGCGCCAGGTTATCCGTTGCGCTTAGCTTCGCGCCCTGCAGACGAATGTCATTGCCGCTGAGGCTGATATCGCCCGCACTCATGCTCGCCTGCCGTAAAGCATCCTGCAGATTAGTGCTCATGCTCAGGCTGTCAGCATGTACGTTGATGCTGTCTGCTTTGATATCACCACTCTGATGAGAAAACGCTGAGGCATCAATGCTCAGGGCCTTATCCGCCAGCAGATTACCGGCGTTGGTTACGCTGTTAGCAGAGAGCTGCAGATCGCCCCCCGCGATGAGTGCGCCGTCGCCAGTCAGGCGCAGCGTGGACTGGGCCAGATAGACTTTCGGCACCCAAACAGTCTGCGGGCCGTTCTCGGTATTAACCGTTTCGCTCACCAGCCAGACAATATCCTGCTGTAATGAGGCGATCTGTTCCGGTGTTAACGCCACGCCGGGCACCAGACGGAAATCCTGCGCCACTTTCACACCGTTATTCATCAGCGCCTGGTACTGGGCCATTGCATCTTCACCGTGCACCGACTGACGGCCGGTCAGGCTCAGCACCTGATCCCGTACCAGCTTCTGCTCATAAAACCCGTCACCCAGACGCTTATGCACCGCCGCCGGATCATAACCCACGCGAGAAAGCAGATAATCACTGCTGATAAACTGGGTCCGGCTGGTAAAGCGCGCGTCGGTGACCACCAGGTAAGGGCTACCGCTTGCCGTAAACTGGCGGAACAGGCCGTTATTGGGAATGTTTGTTGCCACACTTGCCAGGTGCTGTCTGGCCGTGAAGGCCAGCTCCGCCGGAAGCAGCGGACGTCCTGGCAAAGAAGGCTGCTCTGCGGCGATCTGCCCCCCAGGTTGCAGTTGGGTATCGGCATCTTGTCCGCTTGCGCCATTCACGCTAAATGCCAGGGGGTTACGCTCCCATTCTGCGCGCTCCGCGTCCACGGCCTTTAGCGCCGCTTCAACGCTGCTGATTTGCGCCTGATTGACAGTTGTATTCGAGATACTGGTCCCGATGATGCTCACTCTGCCATTGCCAGAGATAATGCCATCAATGGTTTGTAGCGCCGTGGTGCCATCATAGTGTGACGTGGGATACCAGTGGCTCTCATCTCTGTCATAGTGGTCAACGAGGGTTTCAATGCGATGTTCGTTAACCGAGTAACCTCGGTTATCCACGCTACCGCCACCGTCAATGCCCAGATTGCCGTTCGCTGTGATAACACTCGCATCGTTGAGCAACTGACTGCCGACATGCAGAGCCATATTGCCCCCGGCCAACATACGCGCGCCTGTGCCTTCGGATATAAGGCGATCACGCGTTAAAGAGCCGGTTACCGTGCGCTCGCGTAAATTATTGTAGTCATTGACATTAGGCGCAGTGAAGATATCAATATGTTTATTGGGATCCCACGTTAATACCTGCGTCCTGTCATGCTCCCAATGGAAACCGTTTTGATAGGGAGTGGGGATGACCGCAAGCTGATTCTCTCCGCGCGTTTCGTAAAATGTCATGGCGTAGCTACCGTCGCCGTTCGGTCTGAGCGCCAGGTAATTGACCCACAGGTCGATCAGTTGACCGGTGTTGTCTTTGACCCGCACCTGCGCGCGCTTACCGGCCTCATCAATAGCCATTAGGGTGCCATAACGATTGTTTTGCGCCTCAGCACCATTGCCAAAAGTCAGCTGTTGGGTGGTCGGTGCCAGCGTATTTTTATCGTTGTTGACCCACATTCCATAGGATCGCCAGTAATAGTTATAACGATGCCATTTGTACGATTCAGACTCTGCATCAGGGGCAATATTTAACCCGATGCGCTGATTGATTAAACGCTGTGCGTTTACCGTGAGATCACCGCTGGCCTCAATGGCACTTGCCCGGTTTTCAATCAGGTCGTTACTGCCCAGTTGCATATTGCCACTACTGAACAGCAACGCCCCGTCACGGTTCGTCAGCCGCTCGTTGCCGCGCAGGTTAAGCGACTGGGTCGCCGCGATAACCCCACCCGCGCCGTAGTTATCAATAATGCGGGCGTTAACGGTGATGTTGTCGCCCATCACCGCCGTGGGGTTGTCCAGCGTGTCAACGTTAAGCGTCATCGTGTCAGCTTCAACACGGCCACGGTTGGTGAATTGCCCTGTTGTAATCTGCATGATTTTACTAACCAGCGTGCCCGGGTTAGTAAAATGCGCACTGGTAAGGTTCAGGTTCCCAGGCAACAGCCAGTCATTCAGGTTGGTAAACATGCCCGCGACCGACATCGTGAGCGTGCCATTACTGGTTAGAATATCACTGGCCCGCTGGACATAATCCTGCTGTACGCCCAACGTAAAGTCCTGCTGGCTTTGCAGTTTTCCGCCCTGGTTGTCCAGCGTACGCGCATTAACCGCCATCGTTGCGCCACTCTGCACAACGCCGTTCTGGTTTAGTAGAGCTAATGAAGGCGCGGAGAAAGCGAGCCGGGCAAAACGTGCATTACTGCCATTGTTAATATTGAGTGGCCCATTTGCGACGATGCTGCCCTGGCGGTTATCCAGCAGTGACAGCCCTGCCAGCGTCATCGCCCCCGCACTTTGCAGTCGACCTGTGCTGTTATTCAACTCGTTGGCCGAGATGCCCGTGCGCGTGGTGCCCAGAATCAGGCCGCCATCGTGGTTATCCAGTGTGCTGCCCTGTACGTCCAGCGCTCCCTGGCTGCTGATTGTTCCCCGGCTGGCATTGGTGATTTGCGCCGCCGTGATAATCATATCCTGGGTCGAAACTAACTGGCCGCCCTGGTTACTGACCACGTTACCGTTCAGCGTCAGGCCGCGGCCGCTATGAATTTTGCCCTGTTGGTTATTCAGCGTATCAATACGATAAATGCCGGTTCCCTGGCTTATCAGAGTGCCCGCCGCGTTATCAAGTTGCGCCGCGGTGACGCCAAGATCGTCAAGGCTACTGATCGTGCCTTGCTGATTATTGATATGACTGGCGCTGACCTGCTGGACGCCATTGCTGCGTAACGCGCCGCCCTGGTTGCTGAGCTCGCCTGTCAGATTGAGCGTTAACTGCTGCTGGCTGGCGATCGAACCCGCATCGTTTTGCAATGAGCGGGCTGCAAGCGTCAGGTTTTCTCCGCTCTGCACTTTGCCCTGTTGATTACTCAGCGTGTCATCGAGAAGAAGATGAAGCTGTTTCTGACTGTAAAGCAGGCCATTCTGGGTATTGTCCAGCATCTGTGCCGCAAGGTTTAACGCTTCGCCCGCCAGCCACTGACCACCAGCATTGTTAATGGCACCCGTGCTCGCCCCGTTATCATCGCCGCGTGCATCCAGCTGCGTTTGGGCGCTGATTTTACCCGCGCGATTGTCGATTCCCTGCGTCACTCTCATCGTCAACGCAGCAGCAGCCTGCAGCAGCCCCTGTTGGTTATTCAGCGCAGCCGCGTTAAGCCATGCCGACTGCTCGCTTTGCACGCTGCCCAGCGTATTAGCGAAATGACCTGTGGTGGCGCGCCATTCTCCCTGGCTTCCCATCCAACCTTGCTCGTTTGCAATATTCCCCGCCGTCAGTTTCTGAGATAGCTGGCTGAAAATACGCCCATTACTGTTGTCCAGTTGGCCACTGAACTGCATCTCAAGGCCGCCAAGGGAATTGATTTTGCCGCCAGCATTGGTGAGACTGCCTGCGCGCAGGACCGTTTGACCACCGCCCGTGATTTGACCGTCCTGATTATTGACGTCAGCGGCCAGATCAAACGAGAGAGCATCCTGTCCCAGCACAATGCCCTGCGCGCGGTTGGTCAGTCGCCCACCCGTGACTGACAGGTTGTTTCCACTCTGCAACGAACCGCCATCATTATTAAATAAGCTGGTTGTGGCACCTTGCCACGTCAGGTCTTTTTGCGCAGTCAGTTTGCCACCCTGGTTGATAACATCCCCGGCACTGTCTAACCGCAGCGCGCCACCAGACTGAAGCCTGCCGTTTGTGTTATCAAAATCGTGCGTGGCGGCAATAACAGCCTTGCCGCCTTGTGCCGTGCCCTGCTGATTTTTCCAGTTGCCTTGGGTACTGGCATCAAGTGTCTCACCCGCTTCAAGCAAACCGAGAGTGTTATCCAGAGCCTGCTGTGCCCGCACGTGCAGGCCGTTATCCGCAATGATTTTTCCTTGCGTGTTATCGAGTTGACCGGCGGTGAGATCGAGATCGGCCGCGCTGATGCCGCCGTTCAGATTATTCAGCATACCTTCGGTAGAAAGGTTGAGCATCTGGCCGGCTGCCAACAGTCCCTGCGCGTTATCGAGCCCGTTTTTCGCATCAAGGATCACCGACCGACCGCCAATGACTTTCCCTTTATCATTTGACAGGTTCTGTACACCTAACGTCAGCGCGCTGCCGCTGATTTCACCCGCAGCGTTATTCACTTCACCACTCGCTTTAAGCACGAGCAGATCGCCAGACAGCAACTTGCCTTGGGTGTTGTTGAGATGTCCCGCAGACAGCTTTAACTGGGTTTCGCTCTGTACCGTGCCGCCCTGGTTGTTCCAGCTCCCCTCGGTATGAACGTCTGCATTCTGTCCGGCGGCGATAAGGCCCTGGTCATTGTCGAGACTCTGCTGTGCGTCAAGCGCCAGGCCCTGCTGACTCAGGATCTGACCTTGCGCATTATCAAGCTGTTGAGCGGTGATTTTTACTGCCTCACCATTAAGCACACCGGCATGGTTAACCAGCGTCTCCGCCTGCAGCGTGACGTTATTGCCCGCCAGGAGCCTGCCTTCGCTGTTATCGAGCGCGTGTTTAGCATCGACCTGCAGAGAGAGCATACTTTTAACCGAACCACCCAGATTGGTGAGGCTTCCGGTGCTCAACGCCATATTCCCGTTACTGCCCAGTTCACCCGCACGGTTGTCGATCAGCCCTGTCACATGCCACTGCTGATCGCTTCCGTCGAGTGCAACCAGTCTGCCGTTCTGGTTAGTCAGCGCGCCCACATTCAGGTTAAGGCGCTGTGCCTCTATCGTACCGCCGGTATTATCAAGCTGGTTTTGCAGCGTAAAACGATTATCTCCGGTGCCCGTCTGCGACCAGACCGCCTGCTGATTAAACAGGTTGTCTGCATTAACGTCCCAGTTACCAGCCTTAATCTCTGCCTGTCGCGCATCCACGTCGCCCGTGCTGCTGATGTGCAAGTTCTGGCTGTCGACCCTGGTTTTATTTAACCCAACCCCTTCTTTCTGGGCGGTGACTGTTGTCTGTTTCGCAGCCAGCTGTCCTTCACTAAGATCAACGCGTTTACCAGACAGGGTGACATTCTTTTTGCTCAACAGGCTACCTGTTGAGCGAACAGTTTCCTGGCTGCTCAGCGAGAGGTCGGCTTCGCGGTTGAGCATGCTGTTTACATCACTGCCCGCCAGCAGATGACCGCTGTTTTCAATCCCGCTAGCGGCAGTTAGCTGAACATCGCCAGCGGCCGCCATCGTCCCGGACTGCTTAATCTCTCCAGTGCGGCTCTGTACGTTGAGTGTGCCACCGCTGTGAAGTTTGCCCGCATGTTCGATATTGTCTTTGGCGATCAGGGTGACGGACTCACCCGCCTGTGTCACAGCCTCTTGCTTGCCCGATTGCCACACCAGACGGCCTTCGCTACTGACGGTAAGGGTTTTTCCGGCCTGTAACTGCCCGCCTTGATTACGCACACCAACGCCGGCTTCGGTGCCGATCATACGAATCTGGCCGCTGTACATTCCCCCCATATCGCCCATGTCTATCGCTAACTCAGGCTTAGCGCCATCCTGGCCGGAGGAAGGCGTCACGGTGTTGCCATCCGCGCTGACAGTGTTTTTTCCCGCGACGACGTTGATCTTCTCTTTCGCCCAGACGCCCGCATTAACTTCCACGGCGCGCGCAAGCACATCAACGTATTCGGTGTCATGCCGCGAGTCGCCATTTAGGCCCCCGCCTTCAATGCGCACGACACCGCGCTCAACCTGATAACCTGCAATACTGCCGTCGGCATTGAGCTGCGGTTTACCGGTGGTAAGCGTCATCCTGCCTGCGTTGATGGTTCCGCAGCCATTACAAACAATACCTGAAGGGTTGGCGACGATAACCTGCGCACGGCCACCAGCTACTTCCATATAGCCCCGAAGCTGGCTGGGATTGTTACTGTTAACTTCGTTCAGAATGACCCGGGCGGCCGCACCATTGGGATTGATATTGGGATTGCCCTGAATCATGCCCGCCATTTGCGTAGAGGTCATGACCGCAGAGTTATTAAGAATGGCGCCTTTTTGGTCAACGTCGAACTGGCTGTACTGGTTATGGGAAACGCCCGCCTGATTTGGCGCGGTGATGTTAACCTGTGGCAGGCCATTTTGCGTATTGATCACCTCAGGGCGCAGACCTGCTGCGGCATTGCCATCTGCAACGATACCGTCAGCAAGTGCCTGACCGTTAAACAGCATCAGACTTATGAGCCATCCTGAACGACGCAGTGTTACCCAGACGCGCGCGGCTCCCGTCCCACGCGTCTGGCCCGGTTCATTACTGCAGCTACGGGCCAGTTCAGAAACAACGCGAAGTTCACCGTGCGTACGGCTGAAGATCAGGCGGTAACAATGTTTGTTCATATAATTTGGCTTCTCAAATCCATGAGGTCTGAATCGTGGTCATAATGGGGCAAGGCATCATAGTTCGACGTTAATGCTGAATCCTGCTGTCGCACCTGAGGTATGAAAACTGTCGGGTTTCATCAGCGGAATGCCAGCAAACAGGTCGTAACTTACGCGCCTTATCAGTGTGCCTCTGATGCCCGCTGCGGCGCCCACCAGTTGATGTCCAACCAAATAACGCGTGCCTGGCCCATCAACGCGACCGTAATCCGCTGCAAGATAAAATTCATGGCCACTGGCAAAAACGTTCCAACCCAACTCATTTCGCCAGATAAGGCCTTTTTCCCCAGACAGCATCTGCTCGCCGTCAAAACCGCGAACCGAATAACGCCCGGCAATTGCCAGCCTTTCCTGAGGCGTGAGCGCACTACTGCTCCACTGCCCACGCAGCGTGGTGTAATAGCGTAACGGCTGATTTAGCAGCGAGAAGGGTTGGTTAAGGCCAATGTCCCCAAATAACATGCCCGCACGTGCGCTACCGCTTTGAGTCGCCTCTTCTGGTGCCGGTGTTGCCCCCCAGGCACCGGTGCCGTGCCGCCAGTTGATACTGCCATCCAGCGTGGCGCTGCCCAGATAAGTGTGCTGGCTTAATCCCAGCTCCCAACCGGCTGTTCGCCGCCGCTGTTGATCAATATCAATATCATTAACGGCGTTTGAGGAACGACGGCGATAAGTGCGTACATTGAGCGTGGTTTTATTGGACTGGTCGCGGTACAGCAGTCTTGATATCGTCAATACGACGCTTTCACTTTTACCGTCATAGCTCAGGATTTCGTTCGCGTTAGGGATATTCTGGTGATAGGTGTAATCGTTATAGTTTGCCGAGAACGCCCAGTAGCCAACGGGGAAAAAGTAATTCACCGCCTGGGAATGGTTACCAAAGGGTCCCTGCTCGAACATATTTTTTCCAAAGCTGGCATAAAACAGATCGTTCTGGGCCAGAGGGGAATCGATGGCCAGGGTAGCCGTTCCCAAATAGCGGCCGGTGCTTTCAGAACCGCTGTCATCAAGCCCGATGTTCAGCCGGACGGGACGCGATTCCTGCCAGTTCACCACGAGATCACTGGTGGATTCTTGTTCGCCGGGGACAATTTTGATATCCGCTGCCGCACTGGGAACGCGCTTGAAATTCTCGAGTCCCTGCTCGACATCACGCAGATTGAGGATGTCACCGCGAGAAGCGGGCACGGCATTCCATAACCGACCGCGCCATGATACGTCCTTGTTGAAGCGAACGTTTGCCACTCTGCCCGGCTGGATCGTGAGCGTCAGTGTGCCTTTGGTCAGATCCTGCTCCTGAGCCATGACGCGCGTGGTGACATAGCCTTTAGCCAGGATCGCATTTTGGACTTTTTTGATTACCAGCATAATGCCCTGCCCGCCCAGGCAGCGCCCTCTGGCGTCAGCTACGGCATTCAGGGCCCATTGAAATTGTTGTGATGCATCCCCCTGTAGCGCAATAGTGCTAATGACAAAGCAGGGTTTTTCATCAGAGGGGTAATCCGGCAGGGCAGCGTCAGGACGCTCAAGACGAATATCCGCACGCGGCGCATTTTGCTCACGCAGAATACGCGCACGTTCCAGCTGGCGCTGTTGCTCATTTGCGTCGATACCCGTAGCCGTATTTAAGACTTCGCCATCTGCCGCTGAAACAGGCAAAGGTAAGAGTGCTCCTGTCAAAAACAACAGGGCGGGTACACCGCCCATAAAACCACAGGCAATGAGAAAAGTCCTTTTAACGTTAACTTTCATTCTGTAAATCGTAATGATATGTAACAAAGGCGCGCATTATTCATGCCGTAAAATTAAAAAACAAGCCCTGAGTTAAGAGTTATTGATGAGTGAGTCCCGCCAGAATGGGTTTTCAGGGCGATTTGCAGGAACATCAGAATGAGCGATTGCCTATATCAAAAAAGAATAAATTATCTCTTATTTACAGTGAGTTATCTTGATTTTTCACATAATTTCCAGTCCACAAAAGATCCAGAAAATTGAGTTTATGTATGAGGTAGCTTACCGATTCAGACGCGTGCCTTATTTTTTTCTAGTGTAAAACAGACGTAAATCCTGCCTTAAATCTGTTTTAACGAAGATTAAAAATGTCAGCGATCTGTTCAGATCCCAGCCGTAATAACCGAGGCGCCCATTACGCAAAGATTTGAAAGGAAATATTCTTTTTACCCTGCATGGCAAAATAAATCTATTCACCTCAGGTGATCGTGCTGCAGTATAAAAGTTTATCGAAAAAAACAGATTGCCCTGTTTAGCTTTAGCCTGGCACCGTTTAAAAGAGTCTGTATTTAACTGACAATACAAGATAACACGAAGCGTTTCTTTAATTTTAACTCTGTTAATAAATAAGGGTAATTAGCGAGAAGCAAATCAACATGACGATTGTCCCTTAATCATCACCTGCGGATAATTTATAACTGTCACCGTGATAACTCACCCAAGTCGCACTAAAATATTTTCTGCCTCCTAAAACTTATTTACCCAGCCTTGCCTCCGTGCGATAAGCGCATTCACGTGACCGTTTAAAAGGGCAACCACGTGATGAGACCAATGTTAGTGCGGACACGGAGATCCCTTACGGGCACGCGATTTCACTGTACCTGTTTCCTGATACAGCTACTGCGCGAATGCGAGGAACACAGGGTGAAAAAGGCAGACATCATTTTTA
Source organism: Pantoea sp. B623 (assembly GCF_024814475.1). NCBI lineage: Bacteria > Pseudomonadati > Pseudomonadota > Gammaproteobacteria > Enterobacterales > Erwiniaceae > Pantoea > Pantoea sp. B623. The sequence continues at coordinate 1,248,081 of NZ_JANUXM010000004.1, forward strand.
CGCCTTCTTCTACATTCAGAATGTGACAGCCATTTTAGGAATGGCACAGCAATATTTTCCATGGCTTTATTAACAGTATGTACTTATTTATCCACCAGCCCTATGATTTGGCTGTGTCACCTGGACACGGTGGAGGTCGATATGAGAAATTTCGGTTTCGTCGTTCTTGGTTTGGTGGGTTTCTCTGCATTCAGCGTTGCTTTTTGCACACTTTGCTTAACCACCGCCGGTGTGTTGCATTAATCGTACCTGAATGCCCTCGACATGGCCCTTGGTGGCCATTTTATTTTTTAAATGTTTAACGTTAAAGCCATCACCTCGCCTTCTTCGCTTGCTAAAGTTGTCATAATAAAACGCCCCTTTGCAGGACACTTAGCGACAGCATGTTGGCGACAAAATTAAATGCTGTCTTTTTTAGAGTCAAATGCGGCTGATTATGCTTGTGGCCTTTGCCGCGCGTGTTCCTTCTGCTAACGTTGTTATGAAAACGACAATTTCAGACAAGGCAAGCTATGAATCAGTATGACAACCTCTGGAATGCTATCGAGACGCGCGTTAAGCAGAATAATGATGCCACGACGCTGGATATGGGCAATTCCGAAAATGTTTTTGTGAATCAAATCAGGCAACGGACAGCACAGATTTTCATTCTTGAAATCATTCTGGACAAGCATCGCAAACAATTTGGTACGCGCTATTTTCCCTTGTCGGGAGATGAAGCGCTTTATCATCTGATCTTTACGCGTACAAACTGGTTACCCGCGCAAATCAGAACGCTTTCGCTTTCCGATGCCCTGTTTGTTATTGCTGAGCTGTTTCGTGACGGTAATCTTCAGGAAGGCGTAAAAAACTTTCTAGGCACCCAGGGGCTGCGCAATGTCTCCTATTCTGTAGATGAGTTCTCTGACAGAGACTGGGCACCAAAAGAAAATGAAGTTCATCTGTCGCTTCCCTGAGTGCAGATTTTACTGAAATAGCCGATGTAACCAATCGTCACTCGCCTGCAAAATGACCTCAGGCGAGTTAAGCATGAAAAATACTGGCTTATCTGTTCAGTCGATAAAGTTGGTAATTCTCTTCGTTATCCGCAGGCCGCTCCCCTTGCCAGACCAACGTCCCGTCGACAAACTCCTCAGGATGCCTTTTATCATGTTGCAGGAGTAGCCAGTTACAGCGGTAGGCGCCTCTGTGCTTCCCTTCTCGCAGCGTTACCAGCCCATCGTAATATTCCAGTAAAGCCCGTTGTGGTTCACCAAGATGCCGGCTCGCGACACATTCATCCCTTGGCAACCATGCCCGCAGCGGGAGAAAAACATCAGAATAACGCTTGGTGTAATCCAGATACGGCATGCCCAGCGTCATGGCCAACACCCAGCACAGCGTGATGCAACTGGTAAAAATTGATAAGGGACTTTCCCGGCAGGTGCGATTCAAAAACACCAGCCCGCTCAGCAATAAAGTAGCCAGTAATGCTGCTGCAAACATCACTGATGAAATCTGGGGCGTAAATCCGGGCGCACCCTGTGCCACCCATTTATTCCACAGTGGCGCAGGCCAGCCGGTCATCAGGATGATGCCCGCTCCCCACATCACCGTTGGAAGCAGGCAGAATAAGCCGAGTGCCCATGGCCGCAACTTTATCGTCCAGAGGGTTTTCTGCTGACAGGTACCTGCTGCCAGTATGGCCAACGGCAGAAGCAGCGGCATGGCGTAAAGCTCCCGCGCGTCAGATGCACTCGACAGAGTGACAAAACCGGCTAAAAAAAACGTTACCAGCACCATTGCGGATGCGCTGATGCCGGTTTTCCAACTGCGCCAGAGCCACCACGCAGCCATCGGCAATGCAGGAAAGGCATACCAGGGAAGCAGTTTAAAGTAAAAGAAGTGTTTTGCTTTAGGCCCGAGCTTAGCGGTACCGTCAAAACGGCCAAAATTATTGACCAGTAGCCAGGTTGAAAACAGCTTTTCAGAACGCATCCAAAGCGCATACAGCCACGGCACTACCAGCGGGCAAAAGACCAGAAACGCGATAGCACAAAACACGATATAGCGTCTGCTACGAAACGCTGTATTCATCAAGGGTAACGTCAGCGCTGTCAGTCCCAATATGCCCGGGCCGAGAAGCCCTTTAGAGAGAAACATCACCGCTGCGCCAATGCCCAGTATCGCGCCACCCAGCACATGGCGGCGAATCCCCAAAATGAAACCATAAATGCCAATAGCGCCGCCTGCCAGCAACGCGGTATCGGTAATCATTTGGTGTGCCCGGACAGGAAAGCCCAAACAGGCAAACAGGATAAGCACCGCCCAACGACCAGCCCCTTTGCCATAGAGCTCACGGGAAGTCATTGCGATAGCGTAACAGGCAAGACTAATAAACAGGCCCGTTGTCAGACGTGCCGCATCGGGCTCACCCAGGGCCGGGCTGAACAGCCTGAGGAAGAAAGAGGCCACAACAAAGTAGAGCGGCGGCTTTTCCATAAAAGGTTCGCCGGCCAGGGTTGGCACAACCCAGTCCCCACTCTGGGCAATGTGGCGAATCAACCCAAAGGTATAGGCTTCGTCAGGCTTCCACGGTTCATGGCCCACCAGCCCCGGCAGCAGCCAGCAGGCGAAAATAACCAGGCACAATAAGAGTGGGATTTGCTGTGACGCGGGTAAAAAAAGTCGATGACGGTAAGCGTACGTGTCACTTATGTGCATTGAAGTTCGCGGTAAAAATGACTCCGGACCCGCCGCCCGCGGAACAGGAAAGACTCTTTGGTAGTTACGGGTATTCACGATTAACGCGCCTGCCTTGCCTGCTTTTTAAACTCTGAATTCGGCTATGTCTGTTGCGGTCTTTAAGGCACGGTTTTTCATAGCATTATGCCGTTTCAGCTTGCTCTCACCGTTATTCCTTTATTGACTTTCCCTACCCTGAATGCCGCATCACTTCCTATGCGTTTTAAGATGTAACAGATAGGTTAGACATGAGTATTCAGAAGGTGTGCCTTTAAACATCTGACAGCAAATAAGATAAGGAATGGGGAATAAACAGCGCATCAACGTATTCTGTATAGCGATAACGTCTCATTTGTAGAGAGTAGAAATGAATTTAGGGTCAGGCTGACGTTAATGCGCAGGGGGCCAAACACAACGGACCAATCTGGTTGCATACGCAACACGCACAGGCATTTGAGAGATAAAATGACCAGGTTAAGCCTTCAATTTCGCGCTGACAGGCATTTATGTCCGAAACAACTTAAAAAAACCTGTCAGGGTTCAGCACAGTATCTCCGTTTGTCGCCACATCCGGCCTTGAACCGGCCAGAGTCTCTCCCCTTCAGGTTCCTGTGCTCATGCCATCTCTACCACTTAATGGACCTGACTGATTGTTTTTTTCCTCAGAGATTTGTTGCCTTGTGGCTCAGGATGGATAAGATCGGCTGACTTAAAACGGTGGTGATAATGATAAAGCTCTTCTCAAAATACTTCTCGGTTGGGATCCTCAACACATTGATTCACTGGGGCATATTCTCGATCCTTTATGCAACAGGCTCCTCACAAACCCTCGCGAATTTTGGGGCTTTTTGTGTTGCTGTAACGTTTTCATTCTTTGTAAATGCAAAGTGGACATTTAATGCAGAAGCATCAACGATTCGTTACATGATATATGTCCTGTTTATGGGATCCGTCGCCTTACTGGTGGGTTGGATTTCGGATAAAAGCATGCTTCAGCCGCTTTACACGCTGATCATCTTCTCTTTAATCAGCCTCATTTGTGGCTTTTTATATTCAAAGTACATCGTTTTCAGAGATGCCAGATGAAAATATCGCTGATTGTTCCTGTTCTTAATGAAGAAGACGCTATTCCCGTGTTTTATAAAACGGTGCGTGAATTTGAGGCGTTGAAACAGCACACAATTGAAATCGTTTTTATAAATGACGGCAGTAAAGATGCAACAGAATCTATTATCGATGCGCTTTCGGTTTCAGATCCTCTGGTCGTGCCGCTGTCCCTTACCCGCAACTTTGGTAAAGAACCTGCTCTTTTCGCGGGATTAGAGCATGCTACGGGTGATGCTGTTATCCCTATTGATGTTGATTTACAAGATCCCATTAACGTCATTCCTTTACTGATTGAAAAATGGCAGGCAGGTGCGGATATTGTTCTGGCTAAGCGCATCGACAGGTCTACTGATGGGCACCTGAAAAGGAAGACGGCGGAATGGTTTTACACCTTACATAATAAAATCAGTAACCCGAAAATTGAAGAAAATGTAGGTGACTTTCGCCTGATGTCACGGGACGTGGTTGAGAATATTAAGAAGATGCCAGAGCGGAACCTCTTCATGAAAGGGATTCTTTCATGGGTTGGCGGCCAGACGGAGGTAATTGAGTATGCCAGAGCCGAGCGTGTCGCTGGCGATTCAAAGTTTAATAGCTGGAAGCTGTGGAACCTGGCTCTTGAAGGCATAACCAGTTTCTCAACCTTTCCGCTACGTATGTGGACGTATATTGGCCTGCTCGTGGCGAGCTTCGCGTTTTTGTATGGCGCATGGATGATCGTGGATAAAATCTGGTTTGGCAACAGTGTTCCCGGTTACCCTTCGCTTTTAGTATCAATACTCTTTCTTGGTGGCGTTCAGCTCATTGGTATCGGTGTATTGGGCGAGTATATCGGAAGAATATACATAGAGAGTAAGAACCGACCACGTTACATCATTAAAAAGTGAGATGGAATTTCAAATGATTTGTAAAAATGATAAAAAAATGCTCGCCCTGTATGCAGGTTTGGCGTTGCTATTCATCTATCCTTTGATTCAGGCGGGCGTATTTTATCGGGACGATTTAGACAGAGCGATTACAGGCCAATATGGCTGGCGTGGACTAGGTCGGCCGATGGCCGATATCCTAATGAAAATATTATCCGCGAGCGGCCACTATAATCTTGATCTGTTCCCTTACACCATGATCGCATCATGTCTCTTCATCGGTGCCGCATCACTGATGTTGAATAAGCACCTTGTCAAAATGGATGTCCCCAATGAAAAGCTGGTCGCAGCCCTTCTGATCTTCAACCCCTTTTTTTTGCAGAACATAGCTTATCGATACGATTCCCTGGGCATGTCCATCGCTTTTTTTCTTGCTGTGGCCGCTTATACCTACAGCAGCAGCAGCAGTCAGATACGAGAATATTCAGTTAAAGTGATTGCAGGCGTATTATCACTTACGCTGTATCAGCCTTGTGCCAATATTTTCATCGCCTTGCTTGCCATTGACATTGTCATTCTGGCTGTCAAAAGCGAATTAACTGTGGCTGGGATGTTTAAAACCATAGTCAATAAAGCATCATTATTTATTGGTTTTTTCCTGGTTTACATGCTTTTTTTTGCATCTAAAAAGAACTCCCGCGCAGAGCTTATTCACCCAAACCAAGAGGGGTTCGCGCATCTTTTGAACACAGTCGTTGCGCTAAAAGAATTAATCCTCTCCTACTTTTACGGTCCGGTTTATATTTACTTTCTTATTCCTGTCGTAATCGCATTTTTGCTGATGTTATATAAATTTCGGCAGCAAAAGAGCAAAAGCCTTGCTGTAATACTTTACTGCACAGTCGCATTTTTCATCTTCCTTGTGTCGCTTATGGGGCCCACCATTTTACTCGTGGATGCGCCTGTTGCCCCCCGCGCCATTGTTTCTTTTTCTACTTTGTTGGTCATGATTGCGGTTCCTGTTGTCTTTTTTTCGCCGCGTCTCAGATATATATCGCTCATCCCTGTCATTACCGCCATCGCATTTAGCGCTCAATTGAGCAGCGCGCTTAAGTCACAGCGGGAATATGAAGACCTTATCTTCAACATGGTTACTCGGGATCTTATCAATATAAAGAACATCCACTCAATAGTTACTGTGGGTCAAATCAACATTGATGAACGAGCAAAGCTTTTAATGGAAAATAAACCGCTGATAGGACATTTCCTTAGCCCTGCCTCTCAGTTTTTGGCCTCTTTCCAGCTAATCAATAAAGGGTTTACCCAAACCACGCATGGTTATGGCAATGAAGACGACAATCATCAACTGCTGCAAAAAATGCTGCAAAAGGGCATAAACCCTGTCATTGCCAATTCGGCGTACTCTCTCTACGTTGAGGACGGAACTGCCATTGTGAAGCTGGGGGGCGGTGCTCAGTAATGTTGGGTGGTTAATCCCTTCCCCATAGCCGATTAGGGCTGTGGGGAAGAACCGAGCGATGCTGTATCTGATATCCTGCAGGCGGCGCCGATCGTCATATCCGCCTTCGTGAATTCATCTTCACAGGTCAGGCACTTAATCCGATGGTCAATTCATGCCACTACATCTCTGGAAGGCAGCATTTGAGATCGCGTACCTGCGTCAACGTTACCAGCCAAAGCCCTCAGCTCAGGCCTCACGACGCGTATTGATGAACGATTCGCCGGAAAGACACCTGTTCATCAGGACGCGCTCAGGTTGTTGATAAGATATGGCTAATATCGGGATGTATGAGTCAGCAGGGAGCAGGTCAAACTGGCAGCAATGTCTCTGACGAAATTTTTTGCCTTAAGATTGTTTTTACGTGCACCTGTTAACCCCACGGCATTTACAGTAAAAGATGTGGTTGACTCCAGACGGCAAGTCAGTGCTTTTTTTTTCTGCGGCAGCATTCTCTCGGGCAACACTTGTCAATGCCTGTGATAACGCGAAAGGCATCTGTTTGCTCAGTGACCTAAGCTTAGATTTAAGGTCTTTTAAAGCGGCCATAAACCCTCAGTTTTACTGCTTTGACAATCCACAAAAAAGCTATTTAGGCTGTCTGAATGAGTTCATTTCCACGATTCATCTGTGTGACACCATTATTCATGGCGTTGATAAGGTTGATTTTAAGCATGAAAAAATGTAGAAGATTAGCGTCCTATATAATCTGTCAGAAAATATAGGACGCTTAGTTCTAATAAAATCCTAATGACAAATTAATTCTGCCACTTTTCAATTATTACATTAACTGTGCCTGAGTTATCTGCTCGCTGCCAATCTTGAAGATACAAATCAAAACCACCACCTTGTGGAAATGCATGGATGAGCGATGAAGCCTGAAGCCCATCATTATTCAAACCATAAAAACTTACAGCAGCGGTTTTATCTGTAGTTGTCGTACGATCATAGGTCATTAATGCAGCGGATTTAGAATTCGTATTTCCTGACTGGCCAGTAGCATAATCTACCCCAGCTGAATTCGGGTCAATACGGAAGCGATAAACACCTGAAGCCACATTAGTTTCATTGTAAACACTACCACCGGGGATTGTATTATTAAACCCATCCAATGAAACAGTTTTATAAGGCTGCCAGTCAGCCATAGCTGAAAAAGATGCGATCACAGAAACTGCTACGATAGAGGCTTTTACTAATTTAAACATGATTTAATTTCCTTTGGTGAGTTAACTAGCCTCTTATATATATCGACATTAAACTCAGTTGTTAAGCTGACAAATTTTACTGGTCAACTACACAACAAAACACCATTTTGGACTCGGAAATCCTAAAAGTGGCATGTACGTATCATCACTTCTTTGCTCTGCCCTAAAACCGTGCGCCTTTTTTGGCGAAAGCTGATGCCGCCCAAAAAAAGCCAACGTCAGCTTCGGCAAGGTGCGCATGGTCTGGATTGTGCAGCCGCCCTTCTGGGCTAACTATCTGATCCTGAACTCAATTGTCTGTTTTCATTTGCCGGAGTGAGAGATATATAGCTTGAATTCCTCCATTAGCTCAATGGGTGGCATTGGTCGGCCATTCACTGCAATCTCTGGCAAATGTTACTTAAGTAGAATTACGACAATAAAAAACCGCCCGGAGGCGGCTTGACTGCTGTCATTTTTTTTCAAGCGATTCCGCTATTCGACGCAGATATTCGTTGTTTTTGAACGATACCATGATGGTCTCAAAGAAAACCCTCGCAAATACAGCCATCAATAGAAGTATTAATCCCGCTCCATTGACGCCTCTTGTGAAGAAAGTAATCACAGCAGCAATCGAGAGTAACGCAACTGTAACAAGGTAAAGAGCAGTGATAATTTTTGGCGTAATTAACTTATCGAATCCAAACATTAAATAATCTTCCTGATTAAAAGAGGAATAATCCTAATGTGTGTGGCATTATATTTCAACCTATCATCATCTGGCGCAGTCGTAAATGCGCCTTGTATAGTCTGCATTTACCTCTACCCTTTCGTTGCGCTCTGGTCTAATGTCGATGATAACTTCCGCAATGTCTGGTTTTGTGAGGTTTTCACTGCCAATCTTACGGGCGGTGTTATCGCTATACCCAGCCCAAATAGCAGCTTGCGTAGCGTTCAAATCGATGAGGTACTCGCGACAGAACGTTTCTTGTTTATCGGTGAGTGCCACTTTAATTCCAAGGATTGAATATGTCTGATGTAATTAAGCGCACGTCTAAAAACGCCGGTGATGCGGGTGAGTACTATGTTGCTTATATGCTATCAAGACTGGGCATTAGTGCGGCACTAACTACCAGTGGATCAAGTGCAGTTGATATTATTGCCACTATTGATGGCTCTAAAAGCATCAGCATTCAGGTTAAAGGCTCATGGGCCAGAAGCGCTCCACGTCAATGGACAGTCGGAAATCATAGGCCAATCGTATCGCCGGATTTTTTTTACGTTTTATGCAATATGTCTGAAGATATAGGAAACAATGCCGCTCCAGAGATATTTGTCGTCCCGAGCGCATCCATAAACGATACTTCGACCTGGCACCACAAAGTTCCTTTATTCAAAATAGCTAAGGGCGAGGACGAAAGGTTTAAGGACTGATGGGATTTTATCTTGAATGCTCTTGAGGCATGAGTCGCCAGCTTTCGGCTCCGTTTGGAAATATTTCAATATACATACCACCACCATCCGAAAGTTTGTATGACTTTTCTTTTGGCTTCGCAGAGTCGATTTGGCGGGCTGTTAGCTTCATTTGGGGGCATCATTTCCATTGAACCTGTCGATGCCCCCTGTCGTGCCCCCATATTGGATAAGAACGCAATAGGTGACCTTGGCCCGAAATGGACCAGCTAAAAGATTTATATTCTGATTTTTAAGGAAAAAGTAGACTTTAAGTAATGCAAATAGAAGAGAAGGTGGCGCGCCCTACAGGATTCGAACCTGTGACCTACGGCTTAGAAGGCCGGTGCTCTATCCAGCTGAGCTAAGGGCGCGGAGAGGTTGGGTCGAATTATACGGTTGAACGCTGTTACGTCAACGTTTTTGCCGCTGAGGGGCGGCGAGTGCCCAGGTAATAACCAATTTGCGCTAATGACGGTCGCGCCAGGCGCTGAGGGAGACCAGATTGCTTGCTTCTGTCGTTTCCCCTTCCAGCTCAACGCCCTGCTGCGTTACGCGCGCGTTGTATTGCTCGCGAAGCGCATTCAGCTCCTGGCTGTCGGGCTCTAACTGGCGCAAAAAGCCCAGTGCCAGCAACAGTTGCTGTCGGGTAAGCGTGGCAGAGAAACCGGCTCGGGTTAGCACGCTGTGCCAGCGCCAGGTATTTTCATCGCTGCCATCCACAATCAGCACCTGCCAAATCAGCAAAACCGCCGCGCCGTTGTTTAAGTGTGCTTCGTTATCACCCGCGATGTAATCAGTAAATTCTTTCGCCGCCTCTTTACCCATCTGCGACAGCATTGATTCAATATGGACCGGCGGCAGTTGCAGACGCTTGCTGAGTGCCTGTGCGGCATGGCGTGAACCGGCGGTCAGCAACTGAAATCCTACAACAAATACAACAGCCAGAGTGGCAAGCATTAACCAAATCATCACGTCATCCAGTAAGGTCCCTGTCTGGCATCATAAGCGTTAACCCACACTTTCGTCACGGCGAAATGTCGTAAACCACCCTGCTGCAAGAATCTCTACCTGACAGCCGGACGTGCTTCTGACAAAATAGGCGCCATTCCCGACTTAAACTCAACACAGTGGATTTACGCTCTGATGGCAGCAAAAATTATTGACGGTAAAACGATTGCGCAGCAGGTACGGCTTGAGGTTGCAGAAAAAGTGAAGCAACGTCTGGCAGCCGGTAAACGTGCTCCGGGTCTGGCAGTCGTTCTGGTGGGTGAAAACCCTGCATCGCAGATCTACGTCGGCAGTAAGCGTCGTGCCTGTGAAGAAGTGGGCTTTATCTCCCGCTCTTACGATCTGCCCGCCACCACCAGCGAAGCCGAGTTGCTGCAGCTGATCGATAAACTTAACAGCGACAACGAGATTGACGGCATTCTGGTGCAGCTGCCGCTCCCGGCAGGCATTGATAACGTCAAAATCCTGGAGCGCATTACGCCCGATAAAGACGTAGACGGCTTCCATCCTTATAACGTCGGTCGCCTGTGCCAGCGCGCACCTAAGCTGCGCCCTTGTACACCACGCGGCATCGTCACGCTGCTGGAGCGCTACAACATTGATGCCTACGGCCTGAATGCCGTCGTGGTGGGCGCCTCAAACATTGTGGGGCGTCCAATGAGCATGGAGCTGCTGTTAGCGGGCTGCACCACGACCGTAACGCACCGCTTTACTCGCGATCTGCGCCATCACGTTGAGCACGCCGATCTGCTGATCGTCGCGGTAGGCAAGCCCAACTTTATTCCAGGTGACTGGATTAAGCCGGGCGCTATTGTTATCGACGTCGGGATTAACCGTCTGGAAAGCGGCAAAGTCGTCGGTGATGTGGATTTTGATGCTGCCGCTGAGCGTGCCGCTTATATCACGCCCGTTCCCGGCGGCGTTGGGCCGATGACGGTCGCAACCTTAATCGAAAATACCTTACAGGCATGTGAAGAGTTTCACGATGGAGAGCAGGCATAATGGCGACGTTTTCTTTAGGTAAATTCCCACACGTTGATCTCTGCGATCTGCTGAAACTGGAAGGTTGGGTGGAAAGCGGCGCGCAGGCCAAAGTCGTGATTAGTGAAGGTGAAGTGCGGGTGGATGGGGAAGTTGAAACCCGTAAGCGCTGCAAAATCGTTCAGGGGCAAACGGTGGAGTTTGCCGGACAGCGCATCACTGTCGTTGCCTGATCGTCAGGTGCCCTGTGCCCGGGGCACCTTAAATCCTTTCTTCCCCAACTATCCGCGTTTCCCCGTTAATCTGCTCCAGCTCAATGTGATTCACTTCTGCATGCTGCGCAATCAGTGCGGCCAGCTTCGGTGAGTGACTGGTGATCCACAGCTGACTAAACTGGCTGGCTTCAGCAATCAGCGCCGCCAGCGCCGGGAGCAAATCCTCATGCAGGCTGTTCTCGGGTTCGTTGAGCGCCATAAAGGCAGGCGGGCGGGGGCTGAGCAGTGCAACCACGAGGCACAGAAAGCGCAGCGTCCCGTCAGAGAACTCGGCGCTTTCCAGCGGGCGCATAATGCCCTGTCGCCGCATCAGCATCTGGAAACGGCCGTTCTGGACATCCACCTGAAATTCGGTATCAGGGAAGGCTTTCGCTGTCACCTTGTAGAGCAGCTCATGATGACCCCGCTCGACAATGGTTGCCCATGCCGCCGCGAGGTTAGCGCCATCGTGCGCCAGAATGGGCGCGCGCACGCCAATTTGCGGCGCACGAATCGGCGAACCGGGCCAGACGGCAAACTCGTGATAGAAGCGCCACTGGCGCAGACGTTCACGCATCTGAGAAAGCTCAGGATAGCGGTGCGGCTCACCGAGCTGACCAAACAGGGACTCTTCGGGATGCAATACGGCGGGATAGCTTACGCGCTCCCCTTCTACATTATGCAAAAAGGCGGTCTGGTTCGTGCGCTGCATGATGCAGGAAGAGGGACGCCGCTGCTGACCACTCAGCCAGATACGTTCTTCTTTGACCAGCGGATCGAGGTTAAACAGGCTGGTCTCAAGCTTCTGAGGAAACCCCACCGCAAGCTCAAAATCCATGTCGTCCATCAGGACCGAGAGGATGAGTCGGCTGGCATCCTGACGACGAGCGCTGCGATGCAGTTCCCCTGCCCACATGACTTTTTGGATACCGCCCTCTTCTGCCAGCGCTAACGCCAGGCGACCATTGGCGGCCTCGTGCAGCAGGCGCACGGCCTTATACAGGTTGGATTTACCACAGCCATTAGGCCCGCTTACCACGTTCAGTTGCTGAAGCGGCAGGGTCAGATCGCGTACCGAGCGGAAACCGCGAAGGTGAATCTGTTTTATCGTCATAGACAAAAAAGGGCGATGGCTCGCCCTCTCCTGTGTTGCCCGTTATTTACGTCGCCAGCTGGAGCCCTGAGGGCCATCTTCGACAATCACGCCAAGCGCGTTCAGCTTGTCGCGGGCTACATCAGCCTGCGCCCAGTCTTTTGCCGCGCGTGCGTCGGCACGGGCTTTCACCCAGCGTTCGATTTCTGCCACTTCTTCATCGTTGCCCTGCGCACTGCTTTGCAGAAACACTTCTGGCTCCTGCTGCAGAATGCCCAGCACGTTGGCAATTTCACGTAGCTTTGCCGCCAGCGCATTGGCTGCCGTCATGTCTTCGCCTTTGAGACGGTTCACTTCACGCGCCATGTCGAACAGCACAGAATAGGCTTCTGGCGTATTGAAATCATCGTCCATCGCCTCGCGGAAACGGGCCTCGAAGGCTTCACCGCCGTCGGCAACCGCGTTGCGATCGGTATGTCGCAGCGCGGTATAAAGACGTTCCAGCGCCGCACGTGCCTGGTTCAGGTTATCTTCGCCATAGTTAAGCTGGCTACGATAGTGGCCGGACATCAGGAAATAGCGCACGGTTTCGGCATCATAATGCTGCAGTACGTCGCGCACGGTGAAAAAGTTATTCAGCGACTTCGACATCTTCTCACGATCGATCATCACCATGCCTGAATGCATCCAGTAGTTTACATAGGGACCATCATGGGCGCAGGTAGACTGGGCGATTTCGTTTTCGTGATGTGGGAACATCAGGTCAGATCCGCCGCCGTGGATGTCGAAATGCGCGCCAAGCTGTTTGCAGTTCATGGCTGAACACTCAATATGCCAGCCCGGGCGCCCCTGGCCCCACGGTGAAGGCCATGAGGGTTCGTCCGCTTTAGACATCTTCCACAGCACGAAATCCATGGGATTACGCTTCACATCCGCCACTTCAACGCGGGCGCCGGCCTGAAGCTGGTCCAGATCCTGACGCGACAGTGCACCGTAATCCACATCGCTCAGCACATCAAACATGACATCGCCGTTTTCCGCCACATAGGCATGACCGCGGGCAATCAGCTTTTCCACCAGCTCGACGATTTCCGGAATATGGCGCGTGGCGCGCGGTTCCCGATCTGGCGGCAAAATGCCCAGCGCATCAAAATCACTGTGCATCTCGGCAATCATGCGATTGGTCAGGGTTTCGATGCTCTCACCGTTCTCGTTGGCACGCTTGATAATTTTGTCGTCGATATCGGTAATATTGCGCACGTAATTTACGTCAAAACCGACGTAACGCAGATAGCGCGATACCACATCAAACGCCACAAACGTGCGCCCGTGCCCAATGTGACAGAGGTCATACACCGTGATGCCGCAGACATACATGCCGATTTTGCCAGCATGAATAGGGGTAAATTCCTCTTTTTGTCGACTCAGGGTGTTATAAATCTTCAGCATTGGGGTTTCCGTAGTAAGCGTGCGTAACGCACCGTTTTAAGTATCCTGATATTGTGCCGTATTTTTATCTGTCACGCGATGCAAAGCAAGCCAACTGCGCAGCCTGGCTGACGTATTATCGGAAATTATGATATAAGAACGTTCGAGAAAAAGGCGTGTGCACCCTAACCGCGCACCCTATGCTACTGACGACAACCTTTACAGGACGAAAAAAATGGTAACTTTCCAGACTAACCATGGCGATATCGTGATCAAGACCTTCGATGACAAAGCGCCCGCAACCGTAAAGAACTTCCTGGATTACTGCCGTGAAGGTTTCTACGACAACACCATTTTTCACCGTGTGATTAACGGCTTTATGATTCAGGGTGGCGGTTTTGAACCCGGCATGAAGCAGAAAGCCACCAAAGAAGAGATCCGTAACGAAGCCAACAACGGTCTGAAAAACACCAAAGGTACGCTGGCGATGGCGCGGACTTCTGCCCCGCACTCTGCGACCGCACAGTTTTTCATTAACGTGGCTGACAATGACTTCCTGAACTTCCGTGACGAAAGCCTGCAGGGCTGGGGTTATTGTGTGTTTGCAGAAGTGGTTGAAGGTATGGATGTGGTTGAGAAAATCAAAGCCGTTTCAACCGGCCGCAGCGGTATGCATCAGGACGTGCCGAAAGACGACGTTGTGATCCAGAAAGTGACCGTCAGCGAGTAATGCCGCGCACGCTGTTTATCGCAGATCTTCATCTGTGTCAGGAAGAACCGGCGATCACCGCCGGTTTTCTGCATTTTTTACAGCGCGAAGCCCCACACTGCGACGCGCTCTATATTCTCGGCGATCTGTTTGAAGCCTGGATAGGCGATGACGATCCCAATCCCCTGCATCAACAGGTTGCTGATGCCCTGCGATCCGTGCCTGTTCCGGTGTACTTTATTCATGGCAATCGCGATTTCTTAATCGGTCAACGTTTCGCCCGCGCCAGCGGCATGACGCTGTTGCCTGAAGCGCGCGTGCTGACGCTTTACGGCCATCGAGTGCTTATTATGCACGGCGATACGCTGTGTACCGACGATGTGGGTTACCTGCAGTTCCGCGCTAAAGTCCACAATCCCTGGATTCAACGTCTGTTCCTGGCGTTACCGCTGTTTATTCGCAAACGCATCGCAGAACGTATGCGCGCCAACAGTAAACAGGCCAATCAGCATAAGTCGCTGGAGATTATGGATGTGAATCAACAGGCCGTGATCGATGCCCTGCTTCAGCATAAGGCGCCACTGCTGATTCATGGGCACACGCACCGTCCTGCGATTCACGATCTGTCGCTGAATGGCGTAAACGCTCAGCGTGCCGTATTAGGGGCCTGGCACAGCCGGGGATCCATGATTCAACTCGATGCCAGCGGCATTCAACTGATCGATTTCGACTTCTGACAGGGCGAATCGCTTAGCTTCTCATCCAGGAAGGGATGAGGATAGTCTGCGCCAAATTGTTCACGCCATGCGCGCTCAATTCGCGCTCTGTCCGTCTGGATGATCGCTTCCCGCGCCAGGTATGCCATGGCTTCATGCGCATGACGCAACGCTGCAGCCTGGTACGCATCCGGCCAGGCGACAGACAACATGCCCAGCGCCTTAAGTAACCGTAACTGCACTTCTTTTATCGCCGCGCCGTCTCGCGCGACAGGTGAGAAAAAATCATCGAATAATGCGTCTACTGACAAGGGCGCGACGTGAATGGCGGGATAGAACACCGTTGGCGCCGCACATTCGCGTGCAAAGCAGGAGAGTATTCTGACGGCTCGCCCGATCACATCGATGGCGGTGCCAGGGTCATTAGTCGCAGGCGACAGCGCACGCGAGGCGATTTCTGCCATCACACACAGGCAAAAACGTGGATCCTGGGCGAAAGTGCGAGACGCGGCTATTGTCAGGGCAGACAACATCAGTTTGCGTTGCTCCGCAGGCAGGGCGTGGGTGACATACATGACCGGGCGGGCGGGATGAACAAAAAATCCGGGTTGCGCGCCCAGGTAAACATGTACAGGACTGTCTGTGATCGCCTTATGTAGCCTGTCCATATCAATATGCTGAACATAGCCAATAGCGTCCGAATAAACAGCAAACGTGCCCGCAGGTTGACGATCGCTTTCCCGCCAGGGCCTGGCGCCGAAACAAGGGGATTGAGCACGCGCGCTAAAAACATCAAGCGCCATGCGTTCCACACGTGAGGTCGTTTCATCTACGCTGCCAAGCGAGGTGAGATGGTGAATCCAGCGCAGAAGCGTCACCAGAATTAATGCAATGACCACCAGCGTGACCGCAAACAGGATCACTCGCCCCTGTTCACCATAAGCCCCCATATTCAGGGCGATGATGCCGACCAGACTAAACAGGAAAGAGCCAATAAAGGTCGCGAGAACATTTTGTGTTGTACTGTCTTCAACGACCAGTTTCGTGGCGCGCGGCGTAACATGGGTAGTTGCTGAACCAAACGCCGTTACCATCGTACTCAAGGAAAACGTGGTGACCGCCAGCATGCTGGACGCCAGAATATTCAGGATATTGTCCACTGCGTCAGCACCCACCTTTACCGAAACCGAGGGGGGAATTGCAGATTTAAAGACAATGGAGGCCAGGGCGCTGACAACCGCAGCAAGGGCAAATAAAGTTGCCCTGAACCACAGTTTTCTGCCTGCTTGTCTGAAAATCAGTTGCCAGCGTGAAATCATCCTGTTCCTCTTTCTGTCAGTTAACGTCATCCCTTACCAACTGGGTGCAGCGCGGCTCATCATGTCAGTCACCTTGCAACTCTGTTAACTAAAGTTCAGCGTTTCTTGCGCGTCAACGTCAGAGAACAGAATGTCGATAAAACCCCGCCAGCGCGACGTGTAATCCCGACGCAACCGTTTTCCTTGCGCCCTTCTCATGCTATTCTCTTTGCCCTTCAAAACCTGTCCGCCTGGTCAGGTGTGTTTTCATTCACAGGAGTTGACCGCATGTCGTCGAATGCCGCCCCGGCCCGCATCGCTGTTGTTATGGGTTCCAAAAGTGACTGGTCCACCATGCAGTTCGCTGCGGAAATCCTCTCCAGCCTGGACGTGCCCTTCCATGTGGAAGTGGTCTCAGCGCACCGTACCCCGGACAAGCTGTTTAGCTTTGCCGAAACGGCTGCAGATAACGGCTTTCAGGTCATCATTGCCGGTGCCGGTGGCGCGGCGCACCTGCCTGGCATGCTGGCGGCAAAAACCCTGCTGCCGGTGCTGGGCGTGCCGGTGCAGAGCGCAGCGCTGAGCGGCGTTGACAGCCTCTACTCTATTGTGCAAATGCCGCGCGGTATTCCGGTCGGCACGCTGGCAATCGGTAAAGCCGGTGCCGCCAATGCGGCACTGCTGGCCGCGCAGATTCTGGCGATTCACGACAGCGCGCTGTCATCTCGTCTGGCCGCCTGGCGTCAGGCACAGACCGATGAGGTGCTGGATAATCCGGATCCGCGGGAGGACGCATGAAGCCGGTTTGCGTACTGGGTAACGGTCAGCTTGGCCGCATGTTGCGCCAGGCGGGCGAGCCGATGGGCATTGCCGTTCATCCAGTGGGGCTGGATGCCGATCCCGCCGCCCTGCCTATCGTCGAAAGCGTGATTACGGCCGAAATCGAGCGTTGGCCCGAAACCGCTCTGACGCGCGAGCTGGCGAATCATCCGGCCTTTGTGAACCGCGATATTTTTCCGCGTCTGGCCGATCGCCTGACGCAAAAGCAACTGCTGGACGAGCTTAATCTGGCGACTGCGCCCTGGCAGTTGCTGGCGGATAAAAGCGAGTGGCCTGCGGTTTTCTCTCGGCTGGGTGAACTGGCGATTGTTAAACGCCGCACCGGGGGTTACGACGGTCGCGGTCAGTGGCGTTTACGGGCCAGCGAAACGGCCACGTTACCCGACGACTGCTATGGCGAGTGCATCGTCGAACAGGGCATTCACTTTTCAGGTGAAGTGTCGCTGGTCGGCGCGCGCGGCCACGACGGCAGCACCGTGTTTTATCCCCTGACACATAATCTGCACGAAGAAGGCATTCTGCGGACCAGCGTCGCTTTTCCCCAGGCAGATGTGGAACAGCAGCAGCAGGCCGAAGGAATGCTGGGCGCGATCCTTCACGCGCTTGACTACGTTGGCGTGATGGCGATGGAATGTTTTGTGACGCCTCAGGGTCTGTTGATTAATGAGCTGGCGCCGCGTGTGCATAACAGTGGACACTGGACGCAGAACGGCGCCTCGATTAGCCAGTTCGAACTGCATCTGCGCGCGATTTTGGGGCTGGCGTTGCCCCAGCCGGTCGTCATTGCGCCCTCGGTCATGATCAACCTGATTGGCACCGATGTGAATCCAGACTGGCTACAGCAGCCGCTTGTCCATCTGCACTGGTATGACAAAGCGGTTCGGCAAGGTCGCAAGGTGGGCCATCTGAACCTCACCGACAGCGATCAGCCCCGACTCAAAGCTGCACTGCATGCGCTGTTGCCCCTGCTGCCGGCTGAATATGCCAGTGGTATTCGCTGGGCCACAGACAAGCTTTAAGACGGACTGACGCCGTGCGCAGCCTTGCCGCGCACGGCGTTTTTTATGCGCCGTCGAACGTCCTGAACAGCGCTTTGCCCTTGAGCAAACGCACGCCCAGCCAGCCTCCGCACAACGACAACAACAACGCGCCACACAACGGTAACGCCAGCCACAAGGCCCAATCGGGCTGCCACGGGAAATCGAAGATTTTACGCTGCAGCGCCCAGAGCGCCGCTTCAGCCCCCACTGCGGCCGCAACGCCGGACACCACGCCAATCAGCGCAAACTCGCACCACAAGGTCGTCCGCAGCAGTCGCTTGCCTGCACCCAACGTGCGGTACACCACCAGTTCCTGTCGGCGCTGACGCATGCCCACCTGAATCTGGGCCATCAGCAGCAATATGCCACAGGCGGTCACCAGCACCACCATAATCTCCAGGGCCTGGCTGACCTGGGTCAGCACCTGTCCGATCTGACGCATGATGCTGCCAATGTCCAGCAGGCTCAGGGTCGGGAACTCACGGTTTAGCTGCGCCAGCAGCGTGGGGTTATTGTCCAGCCGAAAGCTGGTGAGCCAGGTCAGCGGCTGGCTGTCGAGCGCACCGGGTGGAAAGATAAAGAAGAAGTTTGGCTTCAGGCTTTCCCAGTCAACCTTGCGCAGACTGGTAATTTTGGCACTGAACTTTTGCGTATCCCCCTCAAACGTTAAGCTGTCTCCCAGCTTCACCCCCAGCCGCTCCGCCAGCTCGGCCTCCATAGACACTTCCCCCACGGCAGGCGGCCAGTTGCCCGCCACCAGCGGATTATGCGCAGGGAGGGCCGCCAGCGAAGTCAGGTTGAGCTCACGGTTAAGGGCATTATCCCGTTCAGGATCGGCGGCTTGGCCGTTCAACTCGCTCAGCCGCATCCGTGCGATGGGATAAAAGGTTTCTGGTTTAATCTGATGCGCCTGCAGGAAATCACGCACCTGCGGCACCTGATCGGCCGTCATGTTAAGCAGGAAAAAGTTCGGGCTGTCGGCGGGTAACTGCTGCTGCCAGCGATCCAGCAGATCGCCCCGCATCACCAGCAGCAGGGCCAGCAACATAAACGACAGTGAGAACGCGGCAAGCTGACTCAGCGTCATCGCGGGCTGTCGCAGTAGCCGATTAATCGCCAGACGCAGCGCCAGATTTCGCACTGTCAGACGGCGCAGAAGCAGTAACGTGCCCCAGCCAAGCAGCGCCAGTAGCCCCGCCAGCACCACCACGCCCGCCAGCAGCGCCCACAGCATTTTACTGCCGCCCACCAGCGCCGCCAGCAGCCCCACCACCACGACAGCCATCGCCGGCAGGTAGATTTTCAGCGGCCAGACGGTGGCGACGGCATCGCGCCGAAATACGCGCAAAGGCTGCGTCGCCAGCAGCAGGCGATAAGGACGCAATCCCACCAGCAGGGAAATGACAAACAGCGACCCCGTGGCCCATACCCACGGCCACAGGCTCGCATCAGGCAGGGATGCGGGCAGAACGGGTTTAAGCATTCTCATCAACAGGGCTTCGACGCCCAGCCCTGCTGCCCCGCCCGCTACGGCCGCCAGCAGTAATACCGCCAGCCACTGTCCAATAATCAGCTTTTGCAGCGCGCCGCGCGTAGCACCCAGCGTTTTCAGCACCGCCACCAGGTCGTAACGACTTCGGCAATAATGGCTCATTGCCACGGCCACGGCAGCAATCGCCAGCATCAGCGTTAACAACGCCGATAACAGCAAAAACTGCTGCGCGCGCTGCATTGAACGGCCCAGCGCATCTTCGCTGTTCTCAATACTGATCCAGCGTTGACCGGTTTTTATTTGCGGCGTTATCCAGCGGTCGTAGTTTTCCAGCTGCTGAGGGGTGCCAGCAAACTTGTAGCGCCAGGTGATGCGACTGCCGGGCTGGATCGCGCCGGTCTTATCGGCATCGGCCAGATTAATCAGTAAACGCGGCGCCATTTCGAACGGATTGAAACCGCCATCCGGCTCCTGTATCACCTCTCCGGCAATACGCAGCGTGGTATCTCCCACATCGAGTTCATCGCCCACGTGGAGGTTAAGCAGCGCCATTAAGCGCGGAGCGGCCAGTGCCGTGCCGGGCTGAGGTTTCAGGCCCGGCGGGCGGGTTTGCAGCTCGCCAAACATCGGGTAGTGGTTATCGACGGCTTTGACCGACGCCAGCTGCGGCGTCTGGCCGGCAAAGGTCATGGTCATAAAGCTCAGCTGACGGCTAACCGATAATCCCGCTTGCTGCGCTTTCGCCAGCCAGTCGGGCGGTGCCGCCGTGCTGGTGCGCAGGGTACGATCGCCCGCCATAAAGTCGCGACTCTGCTGACTCAGCCCTTTTTCCATCCGGTCGCTGATTGATCCCAGCGCCAGCACGCAGGCCACCGCCAGAGTGAGTGCCAGCCAGACGATTAACAGTGAGGGCGAACGCCACTCACGCCAGAACCAGCGCCAGATCATTGCTCCTCCCACAGTTTACCGTCACGCAGACGCAAGCGTCGGTTACAGCGCGCCGCCAGCTGCTCGTCATGGGTAACCAGAATTAACGTCGTGGCAAAATCGCGGTTGAGGGAAAACAGCAGATCGACAATACGCTCGCCGGTTTTACGATCCAGATTCCCCGTGGGCTCATCGGCGAACAGCAGGCCCGGACGACCGCTGAAGGCCCGGGCAAGCGCGACGCGTTGCTGCTCACCACCGGATAACTGCGCGGGCAGATGCAGCAAACGCTCACCCAGGCCTAACTGCGTGAGCAGCTCCCGTGCCTGGTCACGGCTCTGACGGTCGCTCTCACCGCGCAGCAGTGCAGGCAACTGAACATTTTCCAGCGCATTTAACGTTGGCACCAGCATAAAAGACTGGAACACGAATCCTACCTGCTGCGCACGTAAGGCCGCCCGCTGCTCTTCATTCATCTGATGCAAAGGCTGGCCCAGCAGATGCACCTCGCCCTGGCTGCCGTCATCCAGACCGGCCAGAATCCCCAACAGCGTAGATTTGCCCGATCCTGACTCGCCAATCAGGGCGATTGTTTCAGCTGGTTTGACAACTAACTCAACTCCGGTAAGGATGGTTAACTGATGCTCTCCCTGACCCACGGACTTAGTAAGATGATGAACTTCAAGAATGTTTTCCGCTGGCATTATCCTTTCCTGTTATTGTGCTGTCTGTTGGTGTCCCGTCTTGCTGCGGCCGATACGTTGCTGGTGCTGGGCGACAGCCTGAGTGCAGGCTATCAAATGTCGGCCAGTAAAGCCTGGCCCAGCCTGCTCGATAAAAACTGGCAGCAGCAGCCCAGAGTGATTAATGCCAGTATTAGCGGCGATACCGCCGCACAAGGACTGGCGCGCTTACCTGCCCTATTAAAACAGCACCAACCGCAGTGGGTGTTAATCGAATTGGGCGGTAACGACGGTTTACGTGGCTTTCCGCCAAAGGATATTGAGCAAACGTTAAGCACCATCATCGAGCAGGTAAAAACCGCCAGGGCTAAACCGATCCTGATGCAGGTACGCTTACCCGCCAACTACGGCCGCCGTTATACGGATGCGTTCCGCGCGATTTATCCGCAGTTGGCGAAACAGCACGATATTCCTTTACTGCCCTTTTTCATGGAGCAGGTTTATTTAAAACCCGAATGGATGCAGCAGGATGGTATTCATCCCAATCCTGACGCCCAACCCTTTATCGCTGAACTGATGGCGAAAGAACTGGCCCCATTAGTTAAGCAGTAGTTGTGCAAAAAAGGTAACACATGCAAAAAACCATTTTGATCACGGGCTGTTCGAGCGGTATTGGCCTGGTTGCAGCCAATGACCTGCTGGCTCGCGGCTATCACGTTATTGCAGCCTGCCGAAAAACCGACGACGTGGCGCGCATGCAAAGCCTCGGCTTTACGGGGCTGATGCTGGATTTGGACGACGCAGAGAGCGTTGACCGCGCTGCCGATGAGGTGTTGGCGCTGACCGGTAACCGGCTGTTTGCCCTGTTTAATAACGCCGGCTTCGGCACCTATGGTCCGTTAAGCACCATCACGCGTCAGCAATTTGAACAGCAATTTTCCAGCAATGTGTTTGGCACCCACCAACTCACTATGCGGCTGCTTCCGGCGTTGAAGGCTTTTGGCAATGCCCGGATCGTGAATACCAGTTCGGTGTTAGGCCTGATTTCCACGCCGGGTCGGGGCGTTTATGCCGCCAGTAAATATGCGCTGGAAGCCTGGAGCGATGCGTTACGCATGGAGCTGCACGCAAGCGGCGTGCGCGTCAGCCTCATTGAACCGGGTCCAATCCAGACCCGATTCACCGATAATGTAACGCAGGGTGAGCAGGATAATCCGGTGCTGAATCCCGGTCTGGCCGCGCGGTTTACGCTGCCGCCTGAGGCCATTTTACCTAAGCTGCGCCATGCGCTCGAAAGCAAACATCCGCGTTTGCGTTATCCGGTGACACTGGTCGCACACGCGATGGGCCTGTTGAAACGCGCGCTGCCAGGCTGGATACTGGATCGCATAATTCGCAGTCAGTAAAGGTATTGCGCGAATACAGCTTGAAGCAGGGCCAGTCGGCCCCATATTCTTTAAACATTTTCTGCAAAGAGACTTAGTCATGTCACCACACGCTTCGATTATCGACATTAACGAATCCAACCTGCAACAGACCCTTGAGCAGTCAATGCAGATACCGGTGCTGTTCTACTTTTGGTCGGATCGCAGCCAACATTGCCAGGAACTGACGCCGTTGCTGGAGCGACTGGCTCAGGAATACGCAGGCCAGTTTATTCTTGCCAAACTGGATTGTGATAAAGAGCAAAGGGTGGCATCGCAATTTGGGTTACGCTCCATTCCCACCGTCTACCTGTTCCAGAACGGCCAGCCTGTTGACGGTTTCCAGGGGCCACAGCCGGAAGACGCCGTGCGCGCCCTGCTGGAAAAAGTGCTGCCGCGTGAGGAAGAGTTAAAAGCCCAGCAGGCGATGGCGCTGATGCAGGAAGGCAAACCGCTGGACGCTTTACCGCTGCTGAAAGAGGCATGGCAGCTCAGTAATAAAGACAGCGAAATTGGTTTTCTGCTGGCGGAAGTGCTGATTACCCTGAACCGTAGCGATGAAGCAGAAACGGTACTCAACGCCGTGCCGTTGCAGGATCAGGACACCCGTTATCAAAGCCTGATCGCCCAGATCGATTTACTGAAACAGGCGGCCGATACGCCTGAAATTCAGCAGCTGCAATCACAGCTGGAAAGCGACCCGGATAACGCTGAACTGGCGACCAAACTGTCGCTGCAGCTGCATCAGGTCGGGCGTAATGAAGAAGCGCTGGAACTGCTGTTTAACGTCATTAAACGCGATTTGAACGCCGCTGACGGCCAGGCGCGTAAAATGTTGCAGGAGATCCTGGCGGCATTGGGCACGGGCGATGCGCTTGCCGCACGCTATCGCCGCCAGCTCTATTCCCTGCTTTACTGATGTAAGCAGAAAACGGGCCGAACGATTTGGCCCGTTCATCTGACAATCTGGAGGTTATATGCTCACCGTGATTCCTGTTCTCATCCTGGTCGCCCTGGTCACCGTATGGTCCGGCGTCAAAATCGTTCCGCAAGGCTATCAGTGGACGGTCGAACGCTTTGGCCGCTACACCCGCACGCTTCAGCCCGGCCTGAGTCTGGTTGTTCCCTTCATGGATCGTATCGGTCATAAGATCAATATGATGGAACGGGTGCTGGATATTCCCTCTCAGGAGATCATCTCCAAAGATAACGCCAACGTCACGATTGATGCGGTCTGTTTTGTCCAGGCCATCGATCCGGCGCGGGCCGCCTATGAAGTCAGCAATCTGGAGCTGGCGATTCTTAACCTCACTATGACCAATATGCGCACCGTGTTGGGCAGCATGGAACTGGATGAGATGCTGTCTCAGCGAGACAGCATTAATACCCGCTTACTGCATATCGTTGATGAAGCCACCAATCCCTGGGGCGTAAAAATCACCCGTATTGAAATTCGTGATGTTCGTCCGCCACAGGAGCTGATTGGCGCCATGAACGCCCAGATGAAAGCGGAGCGTACTAAACGAGCCGATATTCTGGCGGCGGAAGGTGTGCGGCAGGCGGAAATTCTGCGGGCCGAAGGGGAAAAACAGGCGCAGATTTTGAAAGCGGAAGGGGAACGAACATCGGCTTTCCTGCAGGCTGAAGCCCGTGAACGTCAGGCGGAAGCGGAAGCCCGCGCCACGAAAATGGTATCGGAAGCGATAGCCGCCGGCGATATTCAGGCCATAAATTACTTTGTGGCGCAGAAATACACGGATGCGCTGCAAAAAATTGGTGAGTCCAGTAACAGTAAAGTGGTGATGATGCCGCTGGAAGCCAGCAGCTTGTTGGGTGCGATCGGCGGAATTGGTGAGCTGTTAAAAGAAACCCGCAGCGAGTCGAAACACTGATGGTGAGTGAGATTGTTGCCCATCCGCACTGGTTCTGGCTGACGCTGGGCGGGCTGCTACTGGCGGCTGAGATGCTCGGCACAAATGGCTACCTGCTCTGGAGCGGGCTCGCAGCCATGCTGGTCGGTATCACAGAATGGGCTTTGCCGCTCAGTTGGACCGCCCAGGGCTCTTTGTTTGCCGCATTAACGCTGGCGAGCGTATTTATCTGGCATCGCGTCATGCGCTATCGCGAGCGCAACCAGCAGCCAAATTCCCTTAATCAGCGCGGCAACCAGATGATCGGCCTGCAGTTGACCCTGGACAGTGCGTTGCAAAACGGTATCGGTCACGTCCGCGTTGGCGACAGCAGCTGGCGCGTTCAGGCAGACCAGAATCTCCCTGCCGGTACGTTGGTTGAAGTGGTAGCAGTGGAAGGTATTACTCTGCGCATTCAGTCACGCTTGCCGCCAACCTGACTGCAGCAGCCTGCCAGGTTATTAATGATCGGGCAGTCCGCGCTGTCATTACCCGGGCAGGCCGCCGCCAGCGCCAACAGGCGTGCGCGCATGGCGTGCAGTTCTTCAATATGCGCAGCAATTTCGTCAGCTTTCTGCAGCGTACGCGCCTTAACGTCCGCGCTGTGGCGTTCAGGGTCGTTAAACAGCCCGACCAGCTCGCGGCACTCATCAAGGGTAAAACCCACCTGCCGTGCCTGGCGTAATAAATTCAGCTCATCAAGATGGTGTGAATTGTAATGCCGGTAGCCGTTATCGCCGCGCAGTGGGGGCGTGACTACGCCCTTTTCTTCATAGAAACGAATAGCCTTACTGGTTAGCCCGGTCTTTTTCGCCACGGTACTAATATTCATAACAGTTTTCCTGATCTTCCCCTATACGGGGCGCTTCTAAAAGGCCCAGCCCGTGAGCTGCCGGGCTAAATCAGTGTTTGATTCTACGTCACTCGTGCCCGACTCTGTCGTTTTGCACCCGAGAACAGGTGGAAAACAAGGCATTTCATGCAGGAGATTATAGATCACCCTGCCAGGTAAAAGGGTTCTCGTCCCGGTATCTGAGTCAACGCGGTCGCTGCAGAGGCCTTCGGCTGACTCTTCCGGTTAACCTGAGTAATGCCAAAACGCTTTTGAGTGCAGAACAAACTGGCCAGCCGGTCAATCTGCCATCAACCTCATAAAAAATAAGATGATAACGATTGTCAACGAAGAAAATTCCGATAAAATCCCGCCAGTTTGTAACAAATCATTATCATCATTAAAGTATAGGGGATTGGATTATGGCTTTAGTCAGCTGTCCAGAATGTCATAAGGAAGTGAGTGATTCAGCATTACGTTGTCCATCATGTGCCAGGCAGCTCAGAAAGCCGCGTCGCTCTTTTTTTGGCAAAATGGTTAAGTGGACTTTCATTCTGTTTAACATTCTTATGGTGTACTGCCTGTTCGCAGGATTAGGTGGAAGTGGCGACGTTATCAATAACGCGGCTTCCGATGCGGAAAAAGCCGGTGCTGCGCTTGGAGCAGGTTTAGGTTTAATGGCGATCGGCACCCTTTGGGTTATTGGCGACATCATTATCGGGACGCTGGTCTTCTTTACCAGACCCAAAGGGTAATTGACTCATCCTGCGTGCCTGCAAAGGGTTTAGCATGCCTGGCGAAAACCGTTGCACAGCAAGGAACAGCGAAATGTCGATCCCGTTAACGCGGATAGCAGGTAAATCAGTCCCGCTTATCTGGCGAAGCACGGAACTGTGTATATCTTGAGCGACAGGCATGATCGAACAGGATGAAGCCTCGGCAGTAAGCGCGGGGCTGGCCGTCATTTCGTCACCCCTTTTCATCAGCGGGCTTGCACGCCTTTAAGCCGAATGAAAGTCAAAAAAAGCCCTGCTTATCTGGACTGCCGCAAAAGTTGGACAGTGCAGGTTACGCGGGGCTTTCTTCTTGTGGCGTCCTGAATAATGTCAACACCAGCAAGCCGGGTACACCACCGGTGAATAAACTTCCTTATCTGGCCATTCAGGATTTGACCTTCCCCTTGAGGGAAGGTTTAACCTGAATAACAGTCACATCTAAACGATCAACCCCGCACATCTGATAAAGGAGTCAACCATGTCAAACACGATTGTTCTGGCGCTGGACGGATTGTCCTGCGGCCACTGCGTAAAACGCGTCAAAGATGCGCTCGAACAGCGCGACGATGTCGAGCAGGCTGAGGTTACTCAACAGGAAGCCAGCGTGTCAGGCCGTGCAGACGCTACCGCGCTGATCGCTACCGTTGAACAAGCGGGCTATCATGCAACATTAAAAGCTGCGGGTTCCAGCCCAAAGCCTGAGCCGTTGACAGCAGCAGAGCCGCCGCCGGAGGCGCTGACAACGGAGTCTTCTCCTCTTCCGGCAACTGAAAATCAGCCCGCTCACGTGCTGTTAATCGACGGGATGAGCTGCGCCAGCTGTGTCAGCCGGGTTGAGAAAGCCCTTGAGCAGGTAAGTGGTGTGCAACAGGCCCGCGTGAATCTGGCCGAACGCAGCGCGCTGGTGATGGGCAATGTGGCACCCCATCTGCTGGTCGCCGCCGTGGATGCGGCCGGCTATGGGGCGGAAGTGGTCGAAGACGAACAGCAACGCCGTGAAAAGCAGCAGCGCAGCGCCCGACGCGCCATGCGACGTTTTAGCTGGCAGGCGGGACTTGCACTGCTGTTTGGCGTGCCGTTAATGATCTGGGGCATGTTGGGCGACAACATGATGCTCACCGAGGACAATCATACCACATGGCTGGTGTTGGGCACGGTTACGCTGTTGGTGATGGTCGCCACGGGCGGTCACTTCTACCGCAGTGCCTGGCGCAGCCTGCTCAACCGCAGCGCGACAATGGATACCTTAGTCTCGCTGGGCACCGCCGCTGCCTGGATCTACTCCTTTAGTGTGGTGATTTGGCCGGCGTTCTTCCCGCTGCAGGCGCGTCATCTCTACTTCGAAGCCAGCGTAATGATTCTCGGCCTGATCAATCTGGGCCATGCGCTTGAACAACGCGCGCGCCAGCGTTCCTCGCGAGCCCTGGAACACCTGCTCGATCTGACGCCGGAACAGGCAAGAGTCGTAACGGAACAGGGTGAAACCTCAATGCCGGTTAGCGCGGTACAGCCCGGCATGATCCTGCGGCTGGTCGCGGGCGATCGCGTGCCGGTCGATGGCGAAGTCCAGGACGGTGAAGCCTGGTGTGATGAGGCCATGCTAACGGGTGAGGCGGTGCCGCAAAGCAAAACGCAGGGCGATCGTCTGTTTGCCGGCACCCTGGTGCAGGACGGGACAGTACGCTTCATTGCCCGCGCGACCGGCGGCAATACGACGCTGGCGCGCATCATTCAGTTAGTCCGTAAAGCCCAGAGCAGTAAGCCAGATGTGGGTCGCCTGGCCGATCGTATTTCTGCCGTGTTTGTGCCGGTGGTGGTGCTTATCGCCCTGATAAGCGCCGCAGTCTGGTATACCGCCGGTCCGGCGCCTCAGATTGCCTACGCGCTGGTGGTGGCCACCACAGTGCTGATTATTGCCTGCCCCTGCGCGCTGGGCCTGGCCACGCCCATGTCCATTATCGCCGGAACCGGCCGCGCCGCCGAATACGGCGTGCTGGTACGCGATGCCGATGCACTGCAGCGCGCCAGCCGTATCGATACGCTGGTGTTTGATAAAACCGGCACGCTGACAAGGGGCACACCGCAGGTGACCGAGGTGATGAGCTGGAACGGCAGCACGCGCGATTCGGTCCTGTCTTCGGCGGCGGCGCTGGAACAGACATCGGGTCACCCACTGGCGAAAGCGATCCTGGCGGAAGCGGGTACCGCAGCAACACCCGCGATTGCGCAATTTCGTACAATACGCGGCAAAGGCGTAAGCGGCATACTCAATGGCAGACAGCTGTTACTGGGTAATGTCAGTCTGTTACACGATTACGGCGTGGATTGCCAACCGGCGCGGGCTGAAATTGACAGGCTCACCCGGCAAGGGGCAACCCCGGTATTACTGGCACAGGATGGACAGCTTACCGGTCTGATTGGCTTGCGGGATACACTGCGCCCCGAAGCGAAAGCAGCACTGCAGCGGCTGCATGAAGCGGGTTACCGACTGGTTATGCTGACCGGGGATCATAAAAATACGGCCCGGGCTGTTGCGCATGAAGTCGGCATTGATGAGGTGATTGCAGGCGTACTGCCCGAAGGTAAAGCCGATGCGATAAGCCAACTACAGCAGCAAGGAAGGCAGGTTGCCATGGTGGGCGATGGTATCAATGATGCTCCTGCACTGGCGCAGGCTGATGTCGGTATTGCGATGGGCGGCGGCAGCGATGTGGCGGTAGAAACCGCAGCGATTACGCTCATGCGGGCCGATCTGCATGGCGTGGTGGATGCCTTAAAGATTGCCTCTGCCGCCCTGGGCAATATCCGGCAGAATCTGTTTGGCGCGTTTATTTACAACGTTATCGGTATTCCGCTGGCGGCAGGCGTGCTCTTTCCTTTTACCGGCCTGTTGCTTAGCCCGGTTTTTGCCGGTGCCGCCATGGCGCTGTCGTCAATAACCGTGGTGAGCAATGCTAACCGCCTGTTGCGTTATAAGCCACGCGTTTAGCAATAACTGCCCTGCTCTGTCTTTCGCAACGGGATCCCGCTAGCATGGTGGCTTTCAAACAGTGAAGGACAGGGAATGACAGCGCGCCTTTTGCAACGTTTACGTAACTGGATTAATCCGCTTTTTCCAGCCAGCTATCGTTGGCCCGCCGTGGATATTCAGTCGGGCGAATGCCGGTTTCATCTGGTGGGTAGCATTCATATGGGCACCCGTGACATGCAGCCCCTGCCGGTCCGGCTGCTACAGCAGTTGCAAAAAGCCGATGCGCTGGTGGTTGAAGCGGATATTACCCAGGGAGGATCGCCATTTGAAAACACGGAAGAGCGTCCGCCACTGATCGCCAGAATGGATGATGAGGCGCTGGCGAAGCTTGAAACACTGTGCAACGAAACCGGTCTGCCCCTGAGCCGGTTTGATACGTTACCGGCCTGGCAGATTGCGCTGATGCTACAGGCCCAGCAGGCCCAGCGGCTGGGGTTACGTCCTGATTTCGGTATTGATTATCAGCTGCTACAGGCCGCGCGGGCGATGGATAAACCCGTGATTGAACTGGAGGGTGCGCAGGCGCAAATCACCCTGCTGAAATCCTTGCCCGACGATGGCATGGCGCTGCTGGCGGATACGCTGACCCACTGGCACACCAACGCACGCATGTTGCAAACGATGGTGAGCTGGTGGCTGGAAAGCCCGCCACGCGATCCCCAGATTGCGTTGCCAGCGACATTCAGTCAGACCCTGAACGACACGCTGATTAGCCAGCGTAACAGCCAGTGGTGTGATCATTTACGTCGCCTGCCTTCGGGCCGATATGTCGTCGCGGTCGGCGCTCTGCATTTATATGGCGAGAATAGCCTGCCGGGAATGATGCGCGTCAGATAACTCACGGCAAAAAAAAGAGAGCCGACAGTCATATCGGCTCTTCAAAGAGGAATGTGTTAATGATTTTAGTTGTCGCCAACAACAGGATTGCTGGCGCGTGGCAATTCTCGCCTAAAGCACATTATTTCGCCACATTTATTGTTCATTAATACGTAATAAGATTTTTCTGAATATGAGGCAATAATGACGCCCGCGGTAAAACTACTGGAAAAACAAAAGGTCAGCTTCACACTGCATCCTTATGAGCATGACAGTAACGAAACCAGTTTTGGCGACGAAGCGGTTCGTAAGCTCAACCTGGACGCCCGGCAGGTGTATAAAACCCTGCTGGTGGCGTTGAACGGCGAGGCGAAACACCTTGCCGTGGCCGTTACGCCCGTCGCTACTCAGCTCGACCTCAAGAAAGTGGCAAAAGCGTTCAATGTCAAAAAAGCCGAGATGGCCGATCCCATGCTGGCCCAGCGCATCACCGGTTATCTGGTGGGCGGTATCAGCCCGCTGGGCCAAAAAAAGCGCCTGCCTACGGTGATCGACAGCTCGGCAAACGCCTTTGCGACGCTGTTTATTTCCGGCGGTAAGCGCGGGCTGGATATCGAGTTAAGCCCACAGGATCTGTCACGGCTGCTGGAGGCACCCTTAGCGGATATTGCCCGACGCGACTAAGCCGGTTGCAGTGCGCAGAGTTCATCAATCATCCAGCGCCCGGCAGGGCCGGGTGGATTGCGGCGCGACCAGACGACGTCAACCGCGATGCGCTGCGGCCATCCTGGTAAGGGCAACTCCTTTAAAACACCATGTCCAAACTGTTTCACCAGCCAACGGGGTAAAATACTCCAGCCAAAGCCCTGTTCCGCCATCTCCAGCAGGACATAATAGGTTTGAGCAGACCAGGCTCTCCCCTGGAAAGTCGGTGCACGACGATCGGTCCAGGTATTGAGGCGCAGGTGACGAAGAGGTTCGAGCTGACTTTCGCTGATCGTGGTTTCCCGCGCCAGGGGATGATCACGATGCAGATAAACCCCTAATTCAGCATCAACCTGCAGGCGCGCGATCGCAATGTCAGCCGGCAGCGTTGGCTGGGCACGAATCACCCCAATATGCGCACGCCCGGTTTGCAACAGCTCAACGACATCATCATCTTCCGCCGCAATGCCTTCCAGCTCGACATCAGGATAATGCTGATCAAATTGCTTAAGCAGTCGCTGATGGTAATGCGTTTGCCAAAAATCTGAGACTGCAACGCTGAGCCGCGGCTCTGTTCCCTCGGACAAGCGCGTCGCCAGCGCATCCAGTCGCTCGCTGGCGGCGAGGATTTGCTGCACCTGAGGCAGCACGCGTCGCCCCTGCTCGGTGAGCTGTGGCTGGCGGCCGCGCCGGTCAAACAGGGCGAAACCGAGATCGGCTTCCAGATTAACCACAGCCACGCTGACGGTAGACTGGCTTTTTTTTAACGCCCGCGCGGCGGCTGAGAACGAGCCGCTGGCAACGGTCTGGACAAAGGCTTCCAGAGATTCCGGTGAGTAACGCATGAGAACCATCGCTTTTATCGATAGATGATCATTTTATCTTAGCATTTTGTCGTGGGAGAATGCGTAGCCTGAATAAAGGAGATTGAAATGCAAATCCGTTCACTCACAGAACGCATCGTCCATGCCACCCTGTTTGAAGGCCTGGCCATCGTGACGATTGCTCCGCTGGCAGCATGGTTTATGAATAAACCCCTGTTTCAGATGGGAGCGCTGGCGATCATGCTGTCTACGGTGGCAATGCTATGGAATATGATTTACAACAGCGTGTTTGATCGGTTTTATCCGCCAGGGCAGAAACGTCGCGCCCTGCTTCGAGCGCTGCACGCATTGGGTTTTGAGGGCGGTTTTATCCTGATAGGCCTGCCGCTGGCGGCCTGGATGCTGGAGATTTCACTGTGGCAGGCATTTTTAATTGAAGTCGCGTTTTTTCTGTTCTTTCTGCCCTACACCTTCGTCTACAACCTGGTGTGGGACAAACTGCGTCCACACTGGTTCGGTCGCAAATCCTGCCGCGCCTGAAAAAAAGCAGGGAGGCGTTCTCCCTGCCTGGACTTAATGCAGCGTTGCACTCTCTCCATTCCAGTGCCGGATCCACGTCAGTACCATTTTGGGATAGCGCCGCAACGGCGTCGCGTCTTTCGCTTCATCCTTTGGTGGTGCTGCCTGCTCAGCCTGATAAATAACCGCTTCACGTGGCTGGTAATCGCTGGCGTTCACCGGAGAATGGGCGCTTAGCCAGTCCCGCAGGACCTGCGCATCCACCTTGCCGCTGTTCACATAACCCGGGTGCGTGTCGATGCGTGGATAGCCATCCCCGCCTGCGGCATTAAAACTGTTTGTCGACATACGATAGGTTTTTTCATCTGCCAGCGGCTGTCCGTTGATCCTGACCTGGCTGACGCTGCTGCCGTTGGCGATCAGGCTGACGTTGGCCAACTGGGCAAAACCGCCTGAATCAGGTTTGATGTTTGCCACAACCGCCAGATAGCGTTTGATTTCTGCGCCGGTCAGCGTGACGGAAACGACCTGATTACCGAAGGGTTGTACCTGTAACAGATCGCGCCAGGCAACCGGGCCGGATGTCAGCGAGGTACGGATCCCGCCCCCGCTCATCACGGCGAAGTCAGCCTGCGTTGCGGCCATCTGCGCACGCAGTATTAACTGCCCAATGGCGCTTTGTTTAAACCGCACGGTTTCTTTTTCGCCGGGGAAATCCCCTTTAATGCTTCCCACGTTGACCCGTAGCTTCGCGTCTGCGCGCTTTTGAAAAGGCGTCAGTAGTTTCATCATTGCGGTGTTAGCCGGGATGGCTTCCTGCCAGGTCAGTGAGGATTCACTGCCATCAAGATTTTTGATTTTGTGTTTGAGGTTGACCGGTATCAGCTGGTAGGCCTCCAGCGTCACCTCTCCATTGCGGTAGGTAAAATCGCCGCGCCCTACGTATTTACCCCATTTTTCCGCTTGCATGATCCAGACGCCGTTCTGCCGATCGGGCTCACAGGGTTGGCCTGGCTGATAGTCTTTACGGCTGACATTCTCTTTTTCCATACATACCGCATCGTGAGAATGCCCCCCGACGATCATATTGAGGGTTCCCTTTGGCAGACTGCGGGCCAGCGTCACGTCATCAACACCGTTACTGCCGTGTTGACCGTCGTCATAATGGCCAAGATGGGTTAACGCGACGATAACGTCGGGCTTCTCAGTAGCACGCAGCTCGGCGACGGCCTTTTCGGCCTCGGCAATGGGATCGCGGAATTCGATATCGCTTAACTGCGCAGGATTTGTCAGCCGGGCGGTATCGGGGGTAATCAATCCGAGCACGGCGATTTTTAACCCCATGCGCTGAAATACAGCCCAGGGCTTAAACAGGCGCTTGCCACTGCTTTTCTGATAGACGTTGGCGGCCAGGAACGGAAATTTGGCCCATTTTTCCTGCTTATGCAGGACGGCGAGCGGTTTATCGAACTCGTGATTGCCCAGCGTCATGGCGTCGTAGCCAATCAGGTTCATGCCGCGAATGTCGGGTTCCGCGTCCAGCTCATCCGACTCAGGCACGCCGCTGTTAACATCGCCAGCAGACAAGATTAACGCCCCACCGCCTTTGGCCTGAATATCGTAACGCTGCGTATCCATTAGCGTTTTTTGCGCCGCCAGCCCGTATTCACCCTGATCATTAGTCCAAAAATGCCCATGTTGATCGTTGGTATGCAGAATGCTGAAACGGTAACTGCGGTCAGGCACTGCAGCATGGGTAAACAGCGACGATAACATCACGAGCAGTGCCAGACCTGCTCCTGCCCCTCGAAATATCAACACAGCCCTTCTCCTTTGATTGTTATCCGTTTCACCCGCCGGCCATCGGCGCCCTTCTGTGTCGCACAGAAACGGCCGTAACTCAAGATGAATACGGCTCCGTCTGGCCATTATGGCAGGCCAGGCGACCTGACAGGAAACGCCAACCGTCTGATTTATCCGCTCTCTTTTCTCTGACGTGCTGTTAAAAGGCTAAATGTTGACGGGATATGAAGGCATTGTTCATTAAACCTGCAACATTGTTAACCGCTGCGACATCAACTCGACAAAGTGGGTCTTTGCGCTTTTTCCGACATGACTGCTGTTTTCAGCTCAACCTGACAGCCAGACTTTTTTCATGAGTGCTGTCAGCTTTGCGCTGTAGCTTCGGCACAATAGTCTGTTTTCACGATGTTTTTACCCGACATCCAGCACAGCGATGGCACCGCTGCTTCAATCTGAAAAAACCGCTATTACGCTTGTGAGGCTGACTGGCCTTAGCAAATCTCACGCTGGTTCCGGTTGGTGACGGTTTATAGCGCATTCGCGCATCATTGGCGTCACGTCTGTGTCATTTAACGGGCGTAAACTTATTCCGTTCTGTTCCTGATGAAGCGCTAAACCAGCCGATGACAGGGATAAGTGATAAAAACAGCCTTCCGATTGCATTTTTCTCGTATTAGCATAATTTTTTCTGTTAATCCCACAAATTATTCAGCGATCCTTTCCGATATGCATTAGACTCATTTGTTACAAGCGGACACATTTATACCCATGGAGACTGGCATGCATCACACCACACCGTTGATTACGACTATCGTCGGGGCTCTGGTCCTGGCTTTTCTCCTTGGAATGCTGGCAAATCGGTTACGCATTTCGCCGCTAGTGGGTTATTTAGTCGCGGGCGTACTGGCTGGCCCTTTTACGCCGGGGTTTGTGGCTGATACCAATCTGGCACCGGAACTCGCAGAGCTGGGCGTTATCCTGCTGATGTTCGGCGTCGGTCTGCACTTCTCACTCAAGGATCTGATGTCGGTAAAGCGGATAGCCATTCCCGGCGCTATCGCACAGATCGCTGTGGCGACCTTACTGGGAATGCTGATGTCGTGGGCGATGGGCTGGTCCTGGATGACGGGCTTAGTGTTCGGTTTGTGTCTTTCTACCGCCAGTACCGTGGTGTTGCTGCGCGCATTAGAAGAGCGTCAGCTTATTGAAAGCCAGCGCGGCCAGATTGCTATTGGCTGGTTGATTGTTGAAGATTTGGTCATGGTGCTTACGCTGGTCCTGCTGCCCGCGATTGCCGGCATGATGGAACAGGGTAACGCCAGCGCCAGCCTGGTGATATGGGACCTGCTCTGGACCATCGGTAAAGTCGCCGCCTTTATGGTGTTAATGATGGTCGTCGGTCGCCGTGCCGTGCCCTGGATCCTCGCGAAAAGTGCCGCAACGGGTTCACGTGAGCTGTTTACGCTGGCCGTATTAGCCCTGGCGCTGGGCATTGCGTTTGGCGCCGTCGAGTTCTTTGACGTCTCTTTTGCCCTCGGGGCCTTCTTTGCCGGTATGGTGCTGAACGAGTCCGAGTTAAGCCAGCGCGCCGCCCGCGACACGCTGCCGCTGCGTGATGCCTTTGCGGTGCTGTTCTTTGTGTCTGTCGGGATGCTGTTCGACCCGATGATCCTGGTGAAAGAACCGCTGGCGGTGCTGGGGGCGCTGGTGATCGTCGTGATAGGAAAATCTGCCGCGGCGTGGCTTCTGGTCTCGCTGCTGGGTCATTCACGCCGCACGGCGATGACTATTTCGGTCAGCCTGGCGCAAATCGGCGAGTTTGCCTTTATTCTTGCCGGGCTGGGGATCTCCCTGGGGCTGCTGGATGAAGAGGGCCGTAATCTGGTGCTGGCTGCCGCCATTCTTTCTATCATGCTCAACCCGGTACTGTTTACCCTGCTGGGGCGCTATCTGTCTAAGAACGAAACGATGGAGCAGCAGACGCTCGAAGAGGCGCTGGAAGAAGAAGAACAACAGATTCCGGTGGATATCTGCCATCACGCGGTAATCGTTGGCTATGGTCGCGTCGGCAACCTGCTGTGTGAGCAACTGATGGCGCTCAATATTCCGGTGGTGGTGGTCGAAAGTTCGATTCCTCGCGTTAAAGCACTACGCGATCAGGGCATTCGGGCCGTGCTGGCCAATGCTGCCCGCGCAAACACGCTGGAGTTAGCCCGTGTGGACTGTGCAGCCTGGCTGCTCATCACCATTCCCAACGGATATGAGGTGGGGGAAATCGTTACCGCCGCCCGCCAGAAAAAAGCGGACATCAACATCATTGTGCATGCCCATTATGATGATGAGGTGGAGTACATTCTGGAACGTGGCGCAAACCATGTCGTGATGGGCGAACGCGAGATTGCCGCCAGCATCATTCAGAAACTGCAGGAAAACCTTGAGCAGGAGCACACCAGGCTCGCCTGTGAAGGCAACAGCTAATGACCAGCCCTTCAGCAGCGGCAGCGTTGCTGAGGGGCAGTTTGTCTTTCCGGCTTAACGATCCCAGTAGGACTCTTCCAGGCTGTCTTCCCGCTCGGGCAGGCCGCGCGTCAGTCGGGGAGAATGCTGGTTCAGCACCTGATAGCTTACCCGGTTCGCATATTTGCAAACCTGCGCCAGGGACGAATAGGTGAGATAAGCGCGCGCATGCTTACTGGAATTAGGCACGTTGCGGCGATGATAATTGTTTGCCGTAATATCGTGCAGCAATGCGGCCAGTGCGCCGTCCCCTGCCCCGTTGGTATTCATGATCTTTTCCGGGCCGCCCATATAAGGGGCGATGTGAGAAAAAATGCGCAGCGGCTGCTGGCAGTCCTGTTTACGCATCGCCCGGCTGAATTCGTACAGGTTGAACTCCGCAATCGCGCCAGGCAGCAGCGGATGATTCGTTTTGCGCTTGAACGCCTCTTCCGTATAACCCGCCATATACAATCCGGTCGGCCCTGCGGTACACAACACCAGGTCAACCCATTCCAGCGCCATATCCGATGCCAGCAGAGGATCGGCTTCGCCGGTCAGCGCCAGGGCTTCTTCTTCGTTCATGGCCACAATTGAAACGTGATCGCGCAGAAAATCGCGCCAGAACTGCGGGTTGTCGCCGATGACGTGTTTGGTGCCCAGCGTCAGGACCACGGGCACGTTGTGGCGTTTGGCGTATTCAATGGCCTTTAACGTTGCCTCAGGCATGGGCTCGCCCGCCTCGCAGCGGATTAGATAGGAGGTCAGCACCAGCGCAGAGGCGCCCGCAATAACGTCTTCAGGGACGTTTTCCGCCCTGAGCTGATTCATTTGCCCCGGGCTGATAGCAAAGGTGCGGTCGCCCTGATCGCCAATCAGCGTAAAGCAGCGGCCAATCGCACCGTCAACGCCCTGCAGATAGTTCAGGTCCATTCGGCTGGAGGTATTACACAGATAGCGGTAGGCATAACCGCCAATCTGGATATTGTTGCACATCACCCCCAGCAGTACGGAACGATCGTCCGCCAGCACCGAGAAATTATGCAGCGTATTACCAATTGTGCCGCCCGCAAACTGGTGGGTCACCAGTTCGTCACGCATCAATTCCGCATACAGCGCTTCCGCCACGGTATCGTCGATAACCAGCGAATGGCCAGCGCTCAGGCCGTAGCGAACAAGAAAGGCGTCATCGACTTTGGCTTCGATATCGACCAGCGTCTGATCGATGCCGACCACCCAACTGCCGTCTTCACTATCAAATTGGGAGGACTGTAACAGCGGATCGCGGGCGCTAACGGGGAAGTAATGTTTGGATTTACGTTTGCCGGGAAATTTCATGGTAACTGCCGTGAGAAAAAACAGGCAGAGAAGCATATCACATTCTGTGTCGTGACTTTACTGTCGCAAGTGAACCCACTGCATACTCATCTCAGTATGTTCTGCCATTGTATTTAGCACCAGGCGAACCTCAGCCTTCTGTCCAGCAGCATGCAGGAAGAGGAGAGAAACAGGGGGGAAGTCAACGCGTTGAGGGCAAAAGGGGCCAGCCTGGCCAGCCCCAATCCGCTTAGCCGAGAATCTTAGCCAGCTCTGCGCTCACGTCGGACACGTTGCGCGTACCGTCGATCTTGTGATACGCGGTGTGCCCCGCTTCCGCTTCTTTGCTGTAGTAAGCAATCAGCGGCGCAGTCAGCTGATGGTATTCCACCAGACGTTTGCGCACCGTTTCTTCCTGATCGTCTTTGCGCGTGGTCAGCTCTTCACCGGTCACGTCATCCTTGCCTTCCACTTTCGGTGGATTGAATTTGACGTGGTAGACGCGGCCTGATGGCGCGTGAACACGGCGGCCTACGATACGCTCAACAATCAGCTCGTCTGGTACGGCGAACTCCAGCACGTGATCCACTTTAATACCGGCTTCTTTCATTGCGTCAGCCTGAGGAATGGTGCGTGGGAAACCATCAAGCAGGAAACCGTTTTTGCAATCTTCCTGGGTGATGCGCTCTTTAACCAGCGCAATGACCAGCTCATCAGTAACCAACTTACCGGCATCCATAATGGCTTTCGCCTGGTTGCCAAGTTCGGTGCCAGCTTTAACCGCTGCACGCAGCATGTCGCCAGTGGAGATCTGCGGAATGCCGTATTTCTCCATGATGAATTGGGCTTGAGTCCCCTTACCTGCGCCCGGAGCTCCGAGCAGAATAATACGCATTGCGTAAATCCCCTTGCGAATCGCATTGATGAATCTGAGAAGCGGAAGAACATACCATTATGACCCGCCCACCACAAGGAAGCGGCGGGTCAGGAAAGTTTAGTGTACTGGCTTTAGCGCGTGATAGCAGTGCGTCAGGTCAGCGAAAGGGCATTTTCGGACTGGCGGCTTAGGCTGAATGCATTTCATGGCGTTTGCGCAACAAAACGGCTCGCTTAAATCAGGCGATGCACTTAAGCAAAAAAAACCGGTGGACCTTGCCACCGGTTTTGATTGGCTTACGCCGTCAGTAACTGATTCATACGGCGGATAAACTGGTTAGGATCGTCCAGCGTGCCGCGCTCGGCCAGCAGCGCCTGATCCAGTAACAGCTCTATCCACTCACCGAAGCGGGTTTCATCCTGGGTATCCGCCACGCGTTTCACCAGTTGGTGATCGGGGTTGATTTCAAAGATGTATTTCACTTCCGGCACATCCTGACCTGCCGCAGCAAACAGTTTGGCCATTTGCGTGGTCATCTCGTTCGCATCCGTGGTCACAATCGCCGGCGTATCGGTCAGGCGGTGCGTCAGACGCACTTCTTTCACGCGCTCACCCAGCAGCGTTTTCACGCGCTCAACAAACGGCTCCAGCGCTTTTTCAGCTTCTTTCTGCTCTTCCGTCTCTTCGTCGGCCAGCTTATCCAGTGCGTCATCGGCTTTGCTGACAGACTGGAAGACTTTACCGTCGAACTCGGTCAGGTAGCTCATCATCCATTCGTCGATGCGATCGGACAACAGCAGCACTTCGATGCCTTTCTTACGGAACAGCTCCAGATGCGGGCTGCTGTTGGCGGCGGCATAGCTGTCGGCCGTGATGTAGTAGATCTTCTCCTGACCTTCTACCATGCGGCTGACGTACTCTTCCAGCGAAACGGTTTGCGCCGCGCCTTCGCTTTGGGTACTGGCAAAGCGCAACAGTTTAGCAATCGCTTCTTTATTCGCGTGATCTTCCGCCGGGCCTTCTTTCAGTACCAGACCGAACTCTTTCCAGAAGGTCTGGTATTTTTCGCTGTCGTCTTTTGCCAGTTTCTCCAGCATCTGCAGCACACGCTTGGTCAGCGCGCCACGCAGGCTCTGGGTTACCCGGCTGTCCTGCAGGATTTCACGCGATACGTTAAGCGGCAGATCGTTTGAGTCAATCAGGCCGCGCACGAAGCGCAGGTAATTCGGCATGAACTGCTCGGCATCATCCATGATAAACACGCGCTGTACGTACAGTTTCAGGCCATGTTTATGATCGCGGTTCCACATGTCGAACGGCGCACGCGCCGGGATATAAAGCAGGCTGGTGTACTCCTGTTTACCTTCCACACGGTTGTGGCTCCAGATAGCCGGATCGCTGAAATCGTGTGCGATGTGTTTGTAAAACTCGTTGTACTCTTCATCGCTGATGTCAGCTTTGTTGCGCGTCCACAGCGCCTGGGCCTTGTTGATTTTCTCCCAGGTGGTGGTGCCGGTCTCTTCGTCTTTGCTTTCGATTTCTACCGGCAGGGCAATGTGATCGGAGTACTTGCTGATAATGTTGCGTACGCGCCAGCTATCAAGGAACTCATCTTCGCCCTCGCGCAGGTGCAGGGTAATTTCGGTACCGCGTTCGGCTTTGCTGATATCCGCGATGGTGTAATCCCCTTCACCCGCGGATTCCCAGAAGACAGCTTCATCTTCTGCCGCGCCCGCTGCACGGGTGCGCACAGAGACCTTGTCGGCCACGATAAACGCCGAATAGAAGCCTACGCCAAACTGACCGATCAGCTGGCTGTCTTTCGCCTGGTCTGAGCCCAGAGACGCCAGGAAAGATTTGGTGCCTGATTTAGCAATGGTGCCCAGGTTTTCAATCACTTCATCACGACGCATGCCGATACCGTTATCGCTCAGCGTAATGGTACGGTTGTCCTTATCCACAGAGAGACGCACGCGCAGGTCGCCATCGCCTTCATACAGGCTGGCATCAGACAGCGCGCGGAAGCGCAGTTTATCTGCCGCATCCGAAGCATTGGAAATCAGCTCACGCAGGAAAATCTCTTTGTTTGAATAGAGAGAATGGATCATCAGGTGCAGAAGTTGTTTTACCTCTGACTGAAAGCCACGAGTCTCTTGTCCTTTCATGGTCATTGCTACCTCAACAGAATCAGATTTAACGAACGTTGAGGAGGATGTGGGGATAAATGAGAGGTTTTCAAGCCGGTGTCTTTCACAACACCGGCAAGCGTTTAAAATTTAATCTTTTGACGACCGGCGAGGGAGTGGGACAGCGTGGTGCCATCGACCATTTCCAGTTCACCGCCCATCGGAACCCCATGCGCAATACGGCTCGCGTCGACGCCATACTGTCCGCACAATTCAGCGATGTAGTTCGCGGTAGCTTCACCTTCAACCGTGGGATTGGTCGCCAGAATCACTTCGTGAAGCGTTTCTTTTTCCAGCCGTTGTTCCAGTCGGTCAAGACCAATATCGGCTGGACCAATGCCGTCCAGCGGCGAAAGATGCCCCATCAACACGAAATAGCGGCCGGCAAATTGCCCGGTTTGCTCAATAGCATGGATGTCTGCCGGGCTCTCAACCACGCAGATTTGACCATTTTGCTGACGCCGGGGATTGGCGCAAATGGTGCAAATTTCCTGCTCGGTGAAGGTGCGGCAATCGGCACAGTGGCCGATTTCCGACATCGCCCGGGTCAGAGCCTGCGCCAGACGCATTCCGCCACTCCGATCGCGCTGTAGCAGTTGAAACGCCATACGCTGGGCCGATTTAGGCCCAACGCCCGGCAAACAGCGCAGCGACTCCATTAAAGACTCTAGCAGGGGGCTGGTTTGCATCAGAACGGCATCTTGAAGCCTGGTGGCAGCTGCATGCCTGAAGAGACAGAGGCCATTTTCTCTTTCTGCACTTCGTCAATGCGACGAGCGGCATCGTTGAATGCGGCGGCAATCAGATCTTCCAGCATGTCTTTGTCGTCCTCAAGCAGGCTCGGATCGACTTCTACCCGGCGGCAGTTGTGAGCACCGTTGATCGTGACCTTGACCATGCCTGCACCTGATTCACCCGTGACTTCCAGGGCGGCAATTTCTTCCTGAACCTGGGCCATTTTGTCTTGCATCTGCTGGGCCTGCTTCATCAGGTTGCCCAATCCGCCTTTACCAAACATAGTTTTCTCTCTCTGCTGAGGCTACAACGCGGTTTATTCAGACCGTTGCAGCGTGTTCAAACGGGTCGAATGCTTTCCTCATCCAAATCGGCATCAAAAAAGCGACGAAGGGTTTGAATGTGGGTGTCACTCAAGATTGACTGACGCGCCTGCGCCAGCTTCTCTTCGTAAATGGCCTGACGCCACTCCAGTGGCGTCAATACCGAAGAATTATCGTCTTCAATAACCGACAGTTCAACCTGATGGCCTGCTGCCTGACTTAACGCGGCGCTCAGGGCCTGCTGCGCCGACGCGGAATTCAGGTGGCGCTGACCGGAACGTAAATGCAGGCAAATGCCGTTATCCGTGGTTTCTTTCCATGCATTCAGCGCCAGTTGCTGAACCAGTTTAGG
The DNA here is from genome assembly GCF_024814475.1 of Pantoea sp. B623. Lineage (NCBI taxonomy): Bacteria > Pseudomonadati > Pseudomonadota > Gammaproteobacteria > Enterobacterales > Erwiniaceae > Pantoea > Pantoea sp. B623. The sequence continues at coordinate 1,290,331 of NZ_JANUXM010000004.1, forward strand.
CAGCGGTAAGCCCGCGACCTCTGCCGCCCATGCATCGCGCTGCTGGGCTTCTTCCGCCAGTCGCGCGGCCAGCTCAGGATTTTTCTCATGCTCCAGCGCAGAACGCAAGGCTTTTGGCGTCGCGACCGGCTCAGCGACCTCTGTCACTGGCGTCTGTGCTTTCCAGCGGTAAGCCTCTTTTTTTACCGGTGCCGCAGGCGCGCTGTCTCGGACTCGCTGCTGGCTGCGTTCGGTAACAGAGGCCAGTCGTTCCAGCGCAGAGTTGGCCGGCCGCGCACCTGGCGCTGCCGGCTCACTCTTTTTTGCTTTGTTTGCTCCCTGGCGCAGCAACTGCGTGCGCGCCTGCAGGAGCTGGCTGGTGGAGCTGGACAGTGACGGATCGGGCGAAGCCGGCGGCACGGCCTGCTGACTGACAGCCGGTTCCGGCGCGGCCATTTGCGGCTGCGCCGCGGGCGCCTTTTCAGCGGGCTGGGCAGCGACATTCTGCACTGGTGCCGGTGCCGACTGCGCCGTCAGCGTTGGCCGCGCGATCGGTTCGGCGATGGCTGCCTTGGGATGGAACGCCAGGGCGCGCAGCAATGTCATTTCAATCCCCATGCGGCGATCGGGCGCAAGCGGTAAATCTTTACGCCCCATGAGCAGGGTTTGGTAGTACAGCTGGAGATCGGCCGGTGGCACCGCGCGCGCCAGCTCACGCAGGCGTAGCGCATTGCTCTCTTCATCGTCATTGAGCGACGTGGGCAGGAGCTGCACCATGGCAATCCGGTGCAGCAGGCGCAGCATCTCAACCAACAGGGCTTCCCACTCAACGCCGCGTGAAGCAGCCTGGGCTAGCAGCGTCATCATCTGTTCGCCATTGCCCTCAACCACGGCTTCGAGCAGGCCAAGCGGCTGTTCATCATCAAGCGTTCCGAGCATCGTGCCCACGGTAGCGCTGGTCACGCTGCCCTCGCCCATTGAAATGGCCTGATCGGTAAGGCTTAACGCGTCACGCATGCTGCCATCGGCGGCTCTGGCGAGCAGTTGCAGGGCGCGCGGCTCACGCGCGATCTGCTCCTGCTCTAAAACATGATCCAACTGCTGGCGGATCTGATCGACCTCAAGCGCTTTTAGATGAAACTGCAGGCAGCGCGACAGAATCGTCACCGGCAGTTTTTGCGGATCGGTCGTGGCCAGCAAGAATTTTACATGCGAAGGCGGTTCTTCCAGCGTTTTCAGCAGGGCGTTGAAGCTGTGACGCGACAGCATGTGCACTTCATCGATCAGGTAGACTTTAAACCGGCCGCGCGCGGGCGCGTACTGCACGTTATCGAGCAGATCGCGTGTGTCTTCCACTTTGGTGCGCGAGGCCGCGTCAATCTCAATGAGATCGACAAAGCGCCCCTGCTCAATCTCACGACAGTTGTCGCACTGACCGCAGGGTGTTGCGGTAATACCGGTTTCGCAGTTAAGCCCTTTTGCCAGCAGACGGGCAATCGTGGTTTTCCCTACGCCCCGCGTGCCGGAGAAGAGATAAGCATGATGGATGCGTCCCAGAGACAATCCATTCGCCAGCGCCGTCAGAACATGTTCCTGACCGACAACATCAGCAAACGCCTGTGGACGCCATTTTCGGGCAAGTACCTGATAGCTCATGTGGTTTCGACGAATTTGGATGGAAATGTGAGCGCAGACGCACTGCAACCCCTGTATATGATTGCAGTAGTCTAACAGCTACGCTTTCACCTATCACTCGTTATCTTGAACAGGGAAAGATGTGCGGCCTGGCGGAGCACGAGGCCGCAAGCGAGGGTTAGTGGCCGGGAAAATTGACCAGACTGTAGCTGTCAACGCCCAGCGCCTTGAGACGCGCTTCACCTGCAAGATCGAACAGGTTGATAATAAATGCCGCGTCCTTAACTTCGCCGCCTGCACGACGAATCAGTTTGATGGTCGCTTCGAGCGTGCCCCCCGTTGCCAGCAGGTCGTCGACCACCAGCACCACATCGCCTGGCTGAATAGCATCTTTATGCAATTCCAGTCGGTCGGTACCGTATTCCAGTTCGTAAGCTTCGCTGAAGGTTTCACGTGGCAGTTTGCCCGGCTTGCGCACCGGAACAAAGCCCAGCCCCAGTCCGAGGGCGACAGGTGCCCCGAACAGGAAACCCCGCGCTTCCGTGCCCACCACTTTGGTGATGCCTTTATTGCGATAACGCTCTACCAGCAGCGAGATGGACGCGGCATAGGCTTTTGGGTCTTCCAACAGGCTGGTGACGTCACGGAAAAGAATACCCGGCTTCGGGTAATCAGGAATACTTTTGATACTGTTTTTAATCAGTTCAAGCTGCTGCGCAGTGTCGGTCATAATCTTAAGCCTGGTAAAAAAAAATTCTGTTCTGTTTTGCGCAGCTTCAATAGCGCCAACACCGGGTTAAAGGCTCAGCGAAGAGGCATGAATAATGGGAAGCTGCACACGAAGAGGCCCAAATCTAAGCAAATGGTCGGCTAATTGCAACTTTATCGCGGCGGTAAACGTTCATCCGCCGTTTCTGCCACCACCGGCATGCGCCCGATAAACAGCAGTAGCACAGCCAGCATAATAAGTAACATGACGCGTACCCACCACAGCGGAACCAGCCAGAGAGACACCGCAAAGGTTATTACAATCACGATCATCGCCCGGCTTTTTGCACCGGGGGGCATGCCACGATGCTGCTGCCAGTGGCGGATATAACGGCCAAAAGGCGATCTCCAGAGCAGCCAGTCGTGGAATCGGGGAGAGGAGCGGGCAAAACACCAGGCCGCCAGTAGCATAAATGGCGTGGTGGGTAATAAAGGTAATACAATACCCAGTATGCCAAGCACAATCGCCAGCCAGCCAAGGGTCAATAATACTATGCGTTGCATAACCATCGCTCAGCGCGTTTCCAGTCCCGTAACCTTAGCATACCTGAGTCTCGGGCGATGAGTTACGTCACTGCACACCAACGCCTGCTTAACTGCATGCTTGATTTACGACAGGATATTGCCAGCCATCCTGATGGACACTGCCGTTCCCCCCGCTTTGACAGCCAGCTCTTTACCACCAAAGGCACCCGGCTGGCAGATTATTTGCAGGAGATTGAACACAATTATCAGCGTTTGTGCCAGCCCAACGGTGACGTGGCCCGCAGCCAGTGGCTGGCCAGCCATCTGGTCGATCAGATTGCTGCTCTGCAACGTGAGGCCCGCACCCAACAGTTGCGTAGCCCACAGGAGCGCGCTCAGCCCTCTTCCCGGCAGCGAAAATATCAGGAATACCGCGAGTATGAACGTCGACTGCAGGCTATGATCGACCAGCGTGAACAGCGAATGGCGCTGGCGGAAACGCTGGCCGTGCAGCAGCAGTTGAAGAAAGACCTGGAGGTGCTCGAAGGTCGTATGGCACGCTGTCGACAGGCCATCCGTTCGGTGGAGTGGGCAATGTCGCTGGCAAACAGCGCCTTTAACACTTAATGCGCTATCCGTGCTGGAGGGGATTCCCGGATGGCACGCTTATCTGGCCCATGATACAACTGCTCAGGAGGAAAGATGTCCCTGGAAACGGCGCCTGAAGAGGTCAAACTGGCCGTCGATCTCATTCAGCTGCTTGAAGAGAATCAGATCGCGGTAGAAACCGTGCTGTCTGCACTGGCCATCGTTCAGCGCGACTTTGAAAGAAAGCGCGACACGCAGCGTAAAGATTAGGCCTTTTTAGCCAGCGTTGGGCTGAAGCGCAGCATATCAATCAGCGCATCAACCAGCACAGGCGCATCGGTAACCAGATCAAACTTATCGGGTGTAAACAGCCAGCTTTCCATCATGCCGTTCACGTAGCCGCGCATAATCAGCGCGGCCTGACGCGTCTGGAAGGTTTCCGGGAGCTGCCCGGCATCAATGCACTGGCGCAAAACGTCTTCTATTTCATTGTAACGCTCCAGCAACAGGCTTTGCTGAATGCTTTTTACCGCCGCCATTTCCCCCACAAACTCGCATTTGTGGAAGATAATTTCCATTAGCGCGCGGCGCTGAGGATCTCTGGCCGTCGCCTGAAAGATATACACCAGCATCGCTCGCAGAATGGAAAGTGGATCACCGGGGTATTTTGTCTGATACTCAAGTTTCACATCATCCAGCCCTGCATCACTGCGAAGCCATATTTCGTTCAACAAATCGGCTTTGTTTTTGAAATGCCAGTAGATTGCCCCCCGTGTTACGCTGGCTGCGGATGCGACATCCGCCAGGGAAGTGGCTGAAACCCCCTCTTTAGAAAAAAGGGCAAGTGCAGCGTCAAGAATTTGATGCCGGGTTTCAAGAGCTTGCGCTTTGGTTTTTCGTGCCATAGGGGACTTTTTTTACAATCGAGTAAGTTTACATACATTTGTGAATGTATGTACCATAGCACGACCTACACTCTTACGCAGCAATGGGTTCCTGGCTTTGTGATCCATTGATCATTTGATATCGGACTCTAGAGGTTTATTTATGACTAAATTCAGAGGGTTAACGCCTCTGGCGGCCGTCCTGATGCTATCAGGCAGCTTCGTGTTAACAGGATGTGACGGAAATAAATCCGACCAGGCCGCCCAGCAGCAGCAGCCACCTGAGGTGGGTGTTGTTACGGTTAAAAGTGAACCCCTTAAAATTTCGACTGAATTACCCGGCCGCACTTTGGCTTTTCGTATTGCTGAAGTTCGCCCGCAGGTTTCCGGTATCATCCTGAAGCGTAACTTCATTGAAGGCGGAGAGATCAAAGCAGGGGAATCGCTGTATCAGATCGATCCGGCGACCTATCAGGCGTCCTACGACAGTGCTAAAGCCGATTTAGCGAAAGCGGAAGCTAACGCACGCATTGCGCAGCTTACCGTGAATCGCTATAAGCCGCTGCTCGGCACTAAATACATCAGTCAGCAGGATTACGATACGGCTGTGGCCACCGCCGCGCAGAACAATGCCGCGGTTCAGTCAGCCAAAGCCAATGTGGAAACCGCCCGTATTAATCTTGCCTACACCAAAGTCACCTCGCCCATCAGCGGCCGTATCGGTAAGTCTTCCGTAACGGAAGGTGCGCTGGTGCAGAGCGGGCAAACTACGGCGCTGGCAACCGTGCAGCAGCTTGATCCGATGTATGTCGATGTCACCCAGTCGAGTGAAGATTTCCTGCGTTTACGTTCAGAACTCGAATCGGGTCAGCTGAAACAGAACGATGGCAAAGCGAATGTCACCCTGCTGATGCAAAACGGCAAAGACTATGCTCAGCCGGGTACGCTGGAATTTTCCGACGTGACCGTTGACCAGACCACCGGATCCATCACCCTGCGTGCGATCTTCCCGAACCCTGACAAAGCGTTGCTGCCTGGCATGTTTGTCCGTGCTCGTCTGGAGGAAGGCACCAACCCGAACGCCCTTTTAGTGCCACAGCAGGCGGTGAGCCGTACGCCAACCGGCGATGCCTCTGTCATGGTGGTGGGCGCGGATAACAAGGTTGAAGCACGTAAGATTAAAGCGGCCCAGGCTATTGGCGACAAATGGCTGGTGACTGATGGGCTTAAAGCGGGTGAGCGCGTGATCTTTACCGGTCTGCAACGCGCAAAACCAGGTGCGCAGGTTACGCCTAAAGAAGTCACCGATGATGCCAAAGCCGCCAGCGGCGATCCGTCCAAAGCGCAGTCTGCTAAAACATCGTCATAACAGGAGCCGTTGATACATGGCTAAGTTCTTTATCGATCGCCCCATCTTTGCGTGGGTTCTTGCTATTATCGTGATGCTAGCGGGCGCGTTATCGATTCTTAAATTACCGATCGAGCAATATCCCAATGTTGCGCCGCCGGCAATTGAGATTCAGGCCAACTACCCAGGTGCTGACGCCAAAACGCTGCAAGACTCGGTGACTCAGGTCATCGAACAGAACATGAATGGTATTGATGGCCTGATGTATATGTCATCAAGCAGTGACTCATCGGGCGCACTGACGCTGACGATTTCGTTTGAGTCAGGCACCGATGCCGATATCGCCCAGGTTCAGGTGCAGAACAAACTGCAACTGGCCATGCCGTTGCTGCCTCAGGAAGTGCAACAACAGGGGATTCAGGTTAAAAAATCCTCCAGTAGCTTCCTGATGGTCGCCGGTTTTATCAGCGATGACGGCAGTATGAATCAGAACGATATTTCTGACTACGTTGCCTCAAACATCAAAGATCCGATCAGCCGTACGCCTGGCGTCGGTGATACCCAGGTATTCGGGGCGCAGTATGCCATGCGTATCTGGATGGATCCCAGCAAGCTTAATAACTATCAGTTAACCCCTGTTGACGTTATCAACGCGCTGAAAACCCAGAACGCCCAGGTCGCTGCCGGTCAGTTAGGCGGCACGCCACCGGTGCCGGGACAGCAGTTGAACGCCTCTATCATTGCACAAACCCGTCTGACCTCGACCAAAGAGTTCGGCAACATTCTGCTTAAGGTGAATGCTGACGGTTCTCAGGTTCGTCTGCGCGATGTGGCTCAGATTGAACTGGGTGGGGAAAACTACGAAATCATCGCACGTTATAACGGTAAACCCGCTTCCGGTATTGGTATCAAACTGGCGACCGGCGCTAACGCCCTGAACACGGCGGAGGCGGTGAAGGCAGAGCTGGCTAAACTGCAGCCCACTTTCCCGGCGGGTATGAAGGTCGTTTACCCTTATGACACGACACCTTTCGTAAAAATCTCGATTTTCGAAGTAGTGAAGACACTGATGGAAGCCATTCTGTTGGTGTTCCTGGTGATGTATCTGTTCCTGCAAAACTTCCGTGCCACGCTGATTCCTACCATCGCCGTGCCTGTTGTTCTGCTGGGTACCTTTGCCATTATCAGCGCCTTTGGCTACTCGATAAACACCCTGACGATGTTTGGGATGGTGCTGGCCATCGGCTTGCTGGTCGATGACGCCATCGTAGTGGTCGAGAACGTCGAACGCGTAATGGTGGAAGAAGGGCTGCCGCCCAAAGAGGCCACCAAGCGATCGATGGAACAGATTCAGGGCGCGCTGGTCGGTATTGCCCTGGTGCTGTCGGCAGTATTCATTCCTATGGCCTTCTTCGGCGGATCTACCGGGGTCATTTACCGTCAGTTCTCGATCACCATTGTTTCAGCGATGGCGCTGTCGGTACTGGTTGCGTTAATTCTGACGCCGGCGCTCTGCGCCACCATGCTCAAGCCGGTGAAAAAAGGCGATCATGGCAAAACCACCGGTTTCTTTGGCTGGTTTAACCGCCTGTTCGACAAGAGCACGCATCACTATGTCGACAGCGTGGGCCATATCGTTCGCGGTACCGGTCGCTATCTGCTGCTTTACCTGCTGATTGTGCTGGGCATGGCGTTTCTGTTCCTGCGCCTCCCCTCTTCCTTCCTGCCGGAAGAAGATCAGGGCCTGTTACTGGCTCAGGCACAGTTGCCTGCGGGGGCAACCCAGGAACGCACGCAGAAGGTGCTGGATCAGGTTTCTGACTACTTCCTGACAAAAGAGAAGGACTCGGTTAAGTCGGTCTTTACCGTTGCCGGTTTTGGTTTTGCCGGACGGGGCCAGAACACCGGTATCGCCTTCGTCAGCCTTAAACCCTGGGATGAGCGTACCAGCAGCGATATGAAAGTCCCGGCTATCCAGGGACGTGCCATGCAGGCATTAGGGCAAATCAAAGACGGTATGGTCTTTGCGTTTAACCTGCCGGCCATTATTGAATTAGGGAACGCGACAGGCTTTGACTTTGAGCTGATCGATCAGGCAAACCTGGGCCACGACAAGCTAACACAGGCGCGTAACCAGCTGTTTGGCATGATTGCCCAGCATCCGGATACGCTGGTCGGTGTTCGCCCTAATGGCCTGGAAGATACGCCGCAGTTCAAGCTGGATATCGACCAGGAGAAAGCGCAGGCGTTGGGCGTGTCACTCAGTGACATCAACACCACGCTCGCAGCCTCGTGGGGCGGCTCTTACGTCAATGACTTTATTGACCGCGGTCGTGTGAAGAAAGTGTACGTGATGGGTAAAGCCGACGCGCGTATGCTGCCGGACGACATCAATAAGTGGTTTGTCCGTAACAGCAACGGCGAGATGGTGCCCTTCTCTGCCTTCTCTTCGGCACACTGGCAGTATGGTTCGCCGCGTCTGGAACGCTATAACGGTCTGCCTGCCATGGAGATCCTGGGTCAGGCCGGACCGGGCAAGAGTTCCGGTGAAGCCATGAATCTGATGGAAGAACTGGCCTCTAAACTGCCAACCGGCATCGGTTTTGACTGGACGGGAATGTCCTATCAGGAACGTCTGTCAGGCAACCAGGCACCGGCTCTTTATGCCATTTCACTGATTGTAGTGTTCCTGTGTCTTGCTGCCCTGTATGAGAGCTGGTCCATCCCGTTCTCTGTCATGCTGGTCGTTCCGCTCGGTGTGGTCGGTGCATTACTCTTCACCACCTTACGTGGCCTGAGTAACGACGTTTACTTTGTCGTGGGGTTACTGACAACCGTTGGCCTCTCGGCGAAGAACGCCATCCTGATCGTGGAATTTGCGAAGGATCTGATGGAGAAAGAAGGTAAAGGCCTGGTGGAAGCGACGCTTGAAGCCTGTCGTATGCGTCTGCGTCCGATCCTGATGACCTCGCTGGCCTTTATTCTTGGCGTACTGCCCCTGGCCATCAGCACCGGCGCAGGCTCAGGTGCCCAGAATGCGGTCGGTACGGGCGTAATGGGCGGTATGGTGACCGCCACCGCGCTGGCAATCTTCTTTGTACCGGTATTCTTTGTGGTGGTGCGCCGTCGCTTCGGTAAGAAAGCGGACATCGAAAAGGATCATCCTGCCGATAACCACTCGCATTAATCCGTAAACATAAAGGCCGCGTCAGCGGCCTTTTTTTTGTCCTCATCGTGCCTTCTCATACCTGACTGCTCACATTCTCTGTCTGCCACGCCGATGGGCCCGATGCCCGCTCAACTCTGACTGAACCTCGCCCTCTCCGCTATGGATTTCTTTTCCGCCTGTCTCACGCGCATCGCCACCGGGCTGTATTGTTACTGCCTCTGTTTTTCCCTGCTTTTTGGAGGGTTGCAATCGAATCGGCTGCGGCGCATAATATTGTTATAGTATAACATTACATTAGTGAGAATCATGAAAGCGAATATTCATCCTACCTATCGTGCAGTGGTGTTCCACGACACCTCTGCTGACGTGTATTTCAAAATCGGTTCCACCATCAAAACCGATCGTACCGTTGAGTTTGAAGGCGAAACCCTGCCTTACGTTACGCTCGACGTCTCGTCGGCATCTCATGTGTTTTATACCGGTAAGCAGAAAGACTTTGCTAAAGAAGGCAGCACTGCCCGCTTCAACCAGCGCTTTGGCCGCTTTCTGGGTCGCCGATAAGAGAGGACATGATGCAGGTATTAAGTTCGCTGCGCTCGGCGAAGAATCGCCATCGGGATTGCAAGGTTGTCCGCCGTAAAGGCCGCATCTATATCATCTGTAAAACGAATCCGCGCTTTAAAGCCGTACAGGGAAGAAAGAAAAAACGTTGATGTGTGTCGTGAACCTTAGCCGGAATGTCGCTCACCCGCCATTCCGGCTTTTTTTATGCTCAGCGCATGCTGTTCAGCATCGCCTCTACGTTATGTTTAAAAGCGGCCTCGTAGGTGGGTGCAGGGCCGGAAGCCGTTGACAGCGCTTCAGGATAAAGCTCTCCCCCCGGCTTCGCGCCCGTGGCGCTGGCAATCTGCTTCACCAGACGAGGATCGGTCTGGTTTTCCATAAAGTACGTTTTAATATGCTGCTGCTTAAGCTGCGTGATCAGGCTGGCGACATCGCTGGCGCTGGCTTCCGCTTCCGTTGAGAAACCGACAGGTGCCAGGAACGAGACGCCATAACGTTGCCCAAAATAGCCAAAGGCATCGTGGCTGGTCAGCACTTTGCGTTTTTGCTGCGGGATAGCCGCAAAAGACGTTTTGGCCCAGCTGTCCAGCTTCTGGAGCTGCTGAATATACTTTTCGCCGCGCTTACGGATATCATCGGCATCCTGCGGATCGGCCTTGATTAGCGCATCCATCACGTTTTTGGCATAAATCGTGCCGTTATACATGCTGTTCCACGCATGAGGATCGGTGATGGTTTTGCCATCTTCTTCCATCGTCCGCGTTTCGATGCCCGTTGACGCCACTACGGGTTGACCTTTATAGCCCGAGGCACTCACCAGACGATTCATCCAGCCTTCCAGCCCCAGCCCGCTGACGAAGACCACATCCGCTTTCGCCAGCGCTTCGCTGTCTTGTGGTGTCGGTTCAAAGGTGTGCGGATCGCCATTTGGCCCGACAAGACTCTTCACGTGGACGTGATCGCCACCAATTTGCTTCACAATATCGGCCAGGACGGTAAAACTCGCTACCGCATCGACCGTTTTTGCCATAGAGAATGGACTGATGACTAACGCACCGACTGCCAGACTAATGGGTAATATCTTCATAGCTACCTCTGATTAATGGCGGCGCAAAATCCCACCGCACGGCCCTGTTAAGATGGAGAGAAAGAACAGCATTGCGGCACTCAACACCACCGCCGGTCCTGCCGGCAGTGAAAAGTGCCAGGAAAGCACCAGCCCGGCAAACGCCGACAGCACGGCCATCAGCATGGCCGAGCCCAGCATGATGACGAGGTGACGACTCCAGAAACGGGCGCTGGCGGCGGGCAACATCATCAGCCCCACCGACATCAAGGTTCCCAGTACCTGAAAACCTGCGACCAGGTTGAGCACCACCAGCGTCAGAAAAATACCGTGCACCAGCGGCGCGCTCCATTTGCCCTGTGCGCGCAGAAAGTCGGAATCGAATGCATCAATGACCAGAGGACGGTAAATGACGGCCAGCATCAGCAGCGTAAACGCGGCGATACCACCGACCACCGCCAGCGCAGGATTATCCACTGCCAGCAGGGAGCCAAACAGAACGTGCAGCAGATCAACGCTGGATCCGCGAAGTGAGACGAGCGTGACGCCCAGCGCCAGCGAGCCCAGGTAAAAGCCAGCAAAACTGGCATCTTCTTTGAGCGGCGTGTAACGACTCACGGCACCCGACAGCAGTGCCACCGCCAGGCCGGCAATCAGCCCGCCCACGCCCATCGCAACCAGGGACAAGCCGGAGAGTAAATAGCCGATAGCGGCACCGGGCAGTACGGCATGGGATAAGGCATCCCCAATCAGACTCATGCGGCGCAGAGAGAGAAAAACGCCTAGCGGGGTGGCGCTAAATGCAAGCGCGACACAGGCCACCAGCGCCCGTCGCATAAAGCTGAACTCAATAAACGGCTGAATAATTGTCACGGCGCCACGCTCCGTAAGGGCGCGGCATCGATCACACTGCGGCGGTGAGCACCATCATCCATAGACAAGACATCGCTAAAATAACGCTCAACCAGCGGGCGATCGTGGAGCACCACCATGAGCGTGGTGCCAGCCTGCTGCTGCTGCTGCAAGATGGACATCAGTAGCGTTACCGTCTTGCTGTCAATGCCGTTAAAAGGCTCATCAAGCAACCACAGGCGACTACGTTGCAGCATCAGCCGGGCAAACAGCACACGCTGCAGCTGTCCGCCGGATAAAGTGGCAGGTTGAGCATCGGCATAGTCGCTCATCTGCACCGCCTCCAGGGCCTCGCTAATTTCTTTACGCAAGCGCCGGTTGATTCCGCCAAACCAGCCACAGCGCGGCCAGCAACCTATTGAAACCAGCTCGTACACGGTTAAAGGAAAACGTGTTTCCAGCTCGCTTCGCTGAGGCAGCCAGCCAACTTCCCGGCGCGGAAGATGCAGTTCACACTGCCCCTGCACTGGCGGCAATAAGCCAGCGATGGTTTTAATCAGTGTGGATTTTCCGCTTCCGTTCGCACCAATCAGCGCGGTCATGCTGCCCTGGGGCAACTGGGTGGTCAGAACGGGTGAGACAGATTGCCCCTGATAACCCACCTGTAGATTTCTCAACGCTATCACGGCTGCATTCCCCACCACATCGCTGTTGCCAGAACAGCGATTAACAGGAGAGCCACCGCTAACCGTCCTCCGAGTGACATTAACAGTCCACTTTGATTCATCACCGCACCAAAAAAAATGTTATAACATAACAACTATGATATCCGATGTTGTCGCGTTATCACCACGGCAATGTGTTTCAAAAAATAAACCAGCGCACGATTTGCCATAAAAAGGGCTATAGAGAAGCAGAAACGAATCAACCACTTGCTTAAATTTGCCCTCAACGAGGCCTTATTATGTGTGGAGGACTACTTGCAAACCGCCAGAAGAACATCAATGATGGGTTTATAAGTTGTTATTCATGAGCAGACTATGTCAGTAAGAATTGAATGCGATGTCGCGCAGGATGAAACGGATTGCGCAAAATTAGCCACAATTATAGAGCGGAATATTCTCAAAATAACAGATTCACTTGTTGGCGATTTACAGTGGTATTCAGCCAATGCCATCTTAGTGCCAGGCAGTTTACGCGTTATTGCTGTTGAGATGACAGAGACGAATAGATTTAAGTTACTTTACGATTTTCAGTGGAATTTATTTAATCCGTGTCTGGATTTAAATGAAATCGTTACGCAAGATGAACAAGTCAGCTTCCGTATCTGCCCTGCCGCGCTTGTATTTGAGCCGATTGAGAATCAGCGCCCCTCACCTGGCGATGAATTGTAATATTTAGTAATGGAGGTGAGCAGAACTAATGATTCTACACTATTCTTAACTCAGTCCGTTATTTACAAACCCGATAACCACTTCCTGGCCGCTTCACCTAATCGCGCCGCTTTGCGGTAACTTTGCTCGCTACGGAGGGGAAAAAGATGGACGAATACTCACCGAAACGGCATGATATTGCCCAGCTTAAATACTTGTGTGAGAATCTGTTTGACGACAGCATGGCGACATTAACTGACAGTCATCACGGCTGGGTTAATGACCCCACTGCCGAAAGCAATTTACAGCTAAACGATTTGATTGAGCACATCGCCTCTTTCACCATGAATTACAAAATTAAGCATGTTGAAGACGAAGCACTGATTACCCAAATCGATGAATATCTTGATGATACCTTTATGCTGTTTAGCAACTACAGTGTAAATACTCAGGATCTTCAGCGCTGGCAACGCTCAGCGAAACGTTTATTTAATGTGTTTACTGAAGAGTGCGCTTTTCTTCAACAGCAAGCCATTCATTATAGTACTGACGTGAGAACGGTTTATTTATGAACAAAACCCTAACTAAAACTGATTATTTGATGCGACTGAGGCGCTGTCGTTCTATTGACACGCTAGAACGCGTAATTGAAAAAAATAAGTACGAATTACCCGATGAAGAATTAGCAGTATTTTACTCAGCAGCCGATCACCGCCTGGCTGAACTGACGATGAACAAGCTCTATGACAAAGTCCCGGTGTCAGTCTGGAAATTTGTACGCTAACCTATTTTGTATTACGTTTGATCTGATTTCACCAGCCCGTTTTTGCACAACTCGCCTGCCGGCAATGGAACGGCCCAGGCGAGATTCGCCTGTTTATCATCTGGGAAGAGGGATGTTTACGAGATGAAATGGTGGAGGCCCCGCCAGCTACATCCCGGCACACACGTCACCTGCTGCGGCTGCTTCCTTCCGGACCTGACCGAGTTCACAAGCTAGCATTGCGGGAGAACCAACAGGGCCCCCATTGACTAGCCCTCATTTCGAGAGCGCAGGCATTATCGGGGATGCCCCCGGCAATTGCAAGCCTGGTCGGGATGACCGTTGGTTTCTTGTACGATCGCCGATAATTAACCCTCAATGTGATAAAATTATCGCCTTTTCTCGGGCAGGTAAGTTTATGGACAGCTCTGACAGCTTCAAACAGCGAATCTGGCAAATCGTTGCCGCAATTCCTCCCGGCCGCGTCACGACCTATGGTGACGTCGCCCTGCTGGCGGGCTCGCCAAGAGCAGCGCGCCAGGTCGGTGGCGTCTTGAGTCGCTTACCTGAGGGCAGTACGCTTCCCTGGCACCGGGTGATTAATCGCCACGGTACTATTTCGCTGCAGGGCGATCGGTTATTTCGTCAGCGAGATGCGCTGGAGGCGGAAGGCGTTGAGGTGAGTGACGCCGGTGAGATTGATTTAGACCAATATCGCTGGCGATTTTAAGGCGTCAGGGCGGCGGCAATGCCGCCCTGGTAAGGTTGCCCTGAGACCTTACATGGTCGTCGGTGCCGGGACAGCGGCTGACGGTGTAACCTGCGTCGGTGACGTTGCCGGTACGCTCGTGGCTGCGCCAGGCTGCGTTGGCATCGCCATAGAGGGGACCGGTACTAATACCAGATCGGTTTTTGTTCCGCCCTGATTGATCACCGGTTTAACCTCTTCGGTAATGAAGGCCATCTTGCCATCAACCGTAATGGCAGCGCTTAACAGGATGCGCGCATTGGGCTGAATGTCGGCCGGGTTGAAAGGCAGCACAAAATGGAATGGCGCCTGCTTCCCTTCCGTGCGCACGACGCGCTGGGACAGCACTTTCGACGGAGCATCCGCAACCGATGCATCTGACAGCGTCACGGTCAGTGCAGCATTCGGCGGCAGCGCAATGCGCTGACGAATATAGACGGATCCACTGACGTTAGGCTGAGCAATCGTTGCTGTTTGTCCTGCAACCGCTGACCCTAAAGTCGGGGTTGGAACCGGTTTGCCTTTGTGTGCACAACCCGCGAGAGCCATCGCCATCGCTACGCCACTTAACACATGCCAGAATTTCATTGATGTCGTCTCCTTTTGATCAAAATGATTTTTAGCAGTGAATCTTCATTACAGCGTTTCACTCGCCGTATGTCTTTAATGTTGGCACAAAATCAAAAGTTTGCCTGGTCGGATGAAAGACCGAAAGTCTGATTGACGGAAACTGGTCGGATCTTTCACACTTAGGCAAATACTTATTATCAGGAAAGCGTCATGAGTCAGGCACTCGAAAATCTGCTTAATTTAATCCATCTGGAAAAAATCGAAGAAGGCCTGTTTCGCGGCCAGAGCGAAGATCTTGGCCTTCGTCAGGTCTTTGGCGGTCAGGTAGTGGGACAGGCACTTTTTGCGGCCAAACAGACCGTGCCGGAAGATCGCGTCATTCACTCATTCCACAGCTATTTTCTCCGGCCCGGCGACAGCCAGAAACCGATTATTTACGACGTGGAAAGCCTGCGTGACGGTAAAAGTTTTAGCGCCCGTCGGGTCAGCGCCATTCAAAATGGTCAGCCTATTTTTTATATGACGGCCTCTTTCCAGTCGCCGGAAAGCGGTTTTGAACATCAGAAACCCATGCCGCAGGTGAAAGGGCCAGATAATCTCCCCAATGAGCAGCAGATGGCGCAAAAAATGGCCCATATGCTGCCAGAAAAGCTGCGCGAGAAATTTATCGCCGAGCGTCCACTGGAAATCCGCCCGGTGCAGATCCACAACCCGTTACGAGGCCACGTTGATAAACCGCAGCGTCAGGTGTGGATTCGGGCTAACGGCACGCTGCCCGATGATTTACGCATCCATCAGTATCTACTGGGCTACGCTTCCGACCTTAACTTTTTGCCCGTGGCGCTGCAGCCCCATGGCAAAGGCTTTCTGGAACCCGATATGCAGGTGGCAACGATTGACCACTCTATGTGGTTTCACCGTGAGCTGAATTTTAACGACTGGCTGCTCTACAGCGTGGAGAGCACCTCTGCATCGGGCGCGCGGGGCTTTGTACGCGGTGAGTTTTACAACCGGCAAGGGGAACTGGTGGCCTCAACGGTTCAGGAAGGTGTGATGCGCCAGCGCAGCGAATAGCAAAAAGGGGCGAAATCGCCCCTTTTCTCTTATCGTTAAAGATGAATTAATGGTTGTATGCGTTCTCGCCATGGCTGTTGACGTCCAGGCCTTCGCGCTCCTGCTCTTCCGGCACGCGCAGCCCTACAATCATATCCGCCAGTTTAAAGCCAATGAAGGCCACCACGGCAGACCAGACGATAGTCACCCCTACGCTGAACAGCTGAACGGCAACCTGATGCCCCATAGTGACGCCTGGTGCATAGCCTACGCCGCCCAGAGAAGAGGACGCGAACACGCCCGTCAGGATGCAGCCGATGATGCCACAGACGCCGTGAACGCCGAATACGTCACAAGGATCGTCAACCCGCAGCCATCTTTTCAGCGTTGTTACGCCCCAGATGCCCGCCAGACCACCGGCTAAACCGATAATTAACGCGCCACCGACGCCGACATAACCACAGGCTGGCGTAATGGCAACCAGACCCGCAATAAAACCAGAACAGGCACCTAACAGAGAAGGTTTACCACGCAGCGCCCACTCGCCGAAGGTCCATGCCAGCACAGCAGCGGCAGTCGCCACAACGGTATTCAGGAAAGCCAGTGCGGCAATTTCGTTAGCTGCCGACGCCGAGCCTGCGTTGAAGCCAAACCAGCCGACATACAGAATCGCGGTACCGGTAAAGACCATTGGCAGGTTGTGAGGTTTAAATGCCTCTTTGCCGAAGCCTGCACGTTTGCCCACCAGGTAAGCACCGACCAGTCCGGCAACCGCCGCGTTAATGTGCACAACCGTGCCGCCAGCAAAGTCCAGCGCGCCATCCTGAGCCAGTAAGCCGCCTGCCCAGACCATATGCGCGATAGGCAGATAAGCCAGCGTCAGCCATACCGCCACGAAAATCAGCACGGCTGAGAAACGAATACGTTCCGCAATGGCACCGACGATCAGCCCCACGGTAATACAGGCAAAGGACGCCTGGAAAGCCACATGGATGTATTGATAAAAGCTGCCCATTACCGCTGTCAGCGCAATGTTTTTCAGCATCACCCAGTTGAAGCTGCCAAAGAAAGCATTGCCTTCGCTAAAGGCCAGTGAGTAGCCATAAATCACCCACAGCACACATACCAGCGAAAAGGTGACCGCCACCTGAGTGAGCATAGAGAGCACGTTTTTACCGCGGATCAAGCCGCCGTAAAACAGCGCAATCCCGGGAATTGACATAAACAGCACCAGCGTAGTGCAAATCATCATAAAGGCGTTATCGGCTTTGTCTGCAACGGCAGGCGCAGCAGCCATTGCCAGCGACGGTAACAGTGCCAGGCTGGTGAGGCCCAACTTGGTCAGCATTTTATTCATTTTTTTTCCATCCCATCACATTACTGAGTCTTGTTTACAGTGCGGCTTCGTCGGTTTCGCCGGTACGTATGCGAATCACGCGCTGCAGTTCAGCAACGAAAATCTTGCCGTCGCCAATTTTTCCGGTGTAAGCCGATTTACTGATTACGTCCACCACTTCGTCCAGTTGGTCGTCTGCAATGGCGATATCAATTTTGACCTTGGGCAGAAAGTTCACGCTGTATTCCGCACCACGGTACAGTTCGGCGTGCCCTTTCTGACGTCCAAAACCTTTCACTTCGGAGACGGTCAGTCCCTGAATACCAATGGAGGATAATGCCTCTCGCACATCTTCCAGCTTGAACGGCTTAATTACGACGGTAACCAGCTTCATAGCCTCTCCTTAAGGAATTGAAATAAGTAAGTCTCATGGACACGCAGAGACTTAAGCAAAGGCTGTGCCAGATGTAAGTATTGTGCGAAATCCGTTATCAGGCCGCGACGGAATAAGGCTCAGGAAATGCTGAATATCGGTCTGGGAAAAACTGGGGGATTAATAAACGAAGCGGATGCACTCCTTTGGTGCTGTTACGCTCAAAGGCGTGCATCCTGACGGAACAATGGAGAAAAAGATGCGCAAAAAAGGTGCAATCACCCTGCACTGACTAACGGTGCTGCCGATTCCAGTTCATCGCCAACCTGTTGCAACTGATACATTTGCCAGTAGCGCCCTTCCTCTGCCAGCAGCTGCTGGTGCGTGCCCTGCTCGACAACATGACCACGGTGCAGCACCAGTATGTTGTCTGCTTCGGTAATGGTGGAAAGACGGTGGGCGATAACCACCAGCGTCGTATGCTGACGCAGGGTGCGCAGCGTGTGCTGAATAGCCTGCTCTGTACCGGAATCGATATTTGCGGTGGCTTCATCAAGGATGAGAATCTGCGGCAGTTGTACCAGTACGCGCGCCAGCGCCAGTAATTGCTTTTGCCCCACCGACAGGTTATTCCCCTGTTCGCCCAGTCGGGTATGAATACCTGCAGGCAATGCCCGGGCCAGCGGCGCCAGCTGTACCTGCTCCAGCGCCGTCCACACGGCTTCTTCGCTAATATCCCGACCCAGCCGCACGTTGGCCAGCAGCGTGTCGGCCAGCACGACCGGATCCTGCTGTACCATCGCGATGCTGCGTCGTAGCGCCTGGTGGGAATATTGCCCCAACGGACGATCGTCCAGACGGACTTCACCGCGCGTCACCGGATAGTAGCCCATTAACAGGTTTGCCAGCGTGCTCTTGCCGCTGCCGGTATGACCGACCAGAGCGACAAAGCCGCGTGAAGGCACATCCAGCGAGATGTTGCTTAGCACGTCCCGATCATCGCGATAGGCAAAGCTCAGGTTATCCAGCGTAATGCGTCCGGACGCCATGGGTCGATCGCTGTCACCATAGTGCTGCTGGGGCGCATCCATCAGTTCAAAAATACGCTCGCCCGCGACAACTGCCTGCTGCAACATCGACTGCTGCGTAGTGAGTTCGATTAAGGGCTCGTTAAGCCGTCCCAGATAGGTGATAAACGCGTACAGCACCCCGACTTCGAAAACGCCGGGCATTGAGAAACTGAATAACAGCAGCAGCCCGCACAGCACCAGCGCCGAAAACAGGCTTAAAAGCGGCCGTAACAGGAAGCCATCGAGCCGCAGGGTTTCCATGCGCGCCAGATAGTGAGAGCGGCTGGCTTCCCCCATGCGTTCGCCAAAACGTGCCTGCTGGCGGAACTGCTGAATCACGCTCATCCCGCTAATCACTTCGTTAAAACCGTTGTTGATATCGGCCAGATAGCTGCGAACGCGACGCGCTATCGGTGTACTGAAGCGCTGATAAATCAGCATGACGATGAGCACCATAGGGAAAATCAACATCGCCACCAGCGCCATGCGCCAGTCCAGGCTGAACATGGCCACCATCATTGCGCCCACCAGCGCGGCGCTGCGCAGGACCGTCGCGACAACGGTCACATACAGATCCCGGACGACTTCCGTGTCGTTGGTGACCCGGGAAATCAACTGACCCACCGGCTGGGTATCAAACGCAGCGAGCGGCTGACGCAGCGCCGCGTTCATGGCATCGGTGCGTAAACGCTGCACCACGCCAATCGCAGCCTGGTTAAACAGTAACGCCTGCCCGTAATGCAGAGCGGCGGCCAGCAGCTGCAGCAGAATAAAACTCACGACCAGTCCTGCCACGATGCCCCAGGGCATTTGATGCTTCGCCACCAGATTATCGATGAAATAACTCACCAGAACCGGGCCGGTGACTTCGGCGGCGGCGGCAATCCAGAGCATCAACACGGCCAGCGACAGCGATTTGCGCCACGGTTTACCGTAGCTCAGCAGGCGTTTAAGTGTTGGCCACATACGTTGTGACTTAGCCATGCGGCACTCCTTTTTCCGTTTCATCATCATCCAGCGCGGCTTCCAGTTGCTGATAGCGATACATATCCCGATACCAGCCCGCCGCGTTGGTCAGGGCAGCGTGGTCGCCTCGCTGCGCCACGGTGCCCTGATGCAGCACCAGAATCTCGCTGGCTTCCGTGAGTGCCGACAGGCGGTGGGCGCTGATGATCAACGTGCGCCCTTTGCCCCACAGGCGCAGATTATGCAAAATTTCGTGTTCTGTGCGTCCGTCCACGGCTGACAACGCATCGTCCAGAACCAGGATCTCCGCATCAAGCAGCAGGGCACGGGCGATTGAAATACGCTGTTTCTGACCGCCGGACAGCATGACTCCGCGCTCCCCGACTTCGGTTTCGTAGCCTTGCGGCAGGCGTAAGATATCGTCATGGACGCAGGCCATTTTTGCCGCCTGCTCAATATCCTCCTGACTGGCATCCGGCCTGCCCAGCGCAATGTTATTGGCCACGCTGTCGGAAAACAGAAACGGCGTCTGACTGACGACGGCGAGACGGCTGCGCCAGCTGTCCAGCCGCAGCTGTGGCAGCGGGATGGAATGGTAGCGGATATCCCCTTGCTGAATATCGAAGTGACGCTGAATCAAACTCAGCAAGGTCGTTTTACCACTGCCGGTCGGGCCGCACAGGCCCAGCATATCGCCCGGCTTGAGTTGAAATTCAACCTGGCTCAGTATCGCACCTGAACTGGCGGGATAGCTGAATTCGCGAATCGAGACCTGTAACGTTCCGGCCCTGTCAGGCAAGGTTTTATCACCGTCCTCAACGACCGGTGCCTCAGAAAGCAGCGCGCGAATTCGGCTCCAGGCAGCACTGCCACGCTCAACAATGTTAAACATCCATGCCAGCGCCAGCATCGGCCAGATCATCAATCCCAGGTACATGACAAAGCTGGTGAGCTGCCCCAGCGTCATTTGATCATGCCACACCAGCCAGCTTCCGCCGCCAATCGCCAGCAGGTTGGCAAAGCCAATCGCGATATAAATGGTGGGATCAAAACGCGCATCCACTCGCGCAACGCGCAGGTTTTTCTCTCCGGTATCACGTGCAATATCGGCGAACTGCGCCGACTGATGTTGCTCCAGCCCAAATGCCTTAATCATTCGGATGCTGGTAAGGCTCTCTTGCGTCTGATCGTTCAGGCTGGAAAAGGCCGCCTGCGCCAGTTTGAAACGGTTATGCAGCTGCTCGCCATAGCGGTGAATGACCAACGCCATGAATGGCATCGGTATTAGCGATATCAGCGTCAGCTGCCAGCTGATTTGTGTACTCATGGCAATTAACACAACGCATCCCATGACCAGAGAATCCACCAGCGTCAGCACGCCTTCACCGGCAGCAAAAACCACCCGATCGACGTCGTTGGTGGCGCGGGCAATGAGATCGCCGGTTCGGTGACGCAGGTAAAACGCCGGCTGCTGACGGCTGAGCTGACGATAAAAATCCTCTCGCAGCTCAACGGCCAGTTGGTAGGATGCGCCAAACAGCAGCACGCGCCAGACATAGCGCAGCAGATAAACCACCACGGCGGTCAGCAGCATAATGCCAATCCACATCAGGATGCGCCGGGCATCCATGTTTTGGTGGGTCACGCCGTCCACAATCACCCCGACAATCCACGGCGGCAGCAACTGCAGAACGGCAATAACGATCAGTAAGGTGACGGCGCCCAGATAACGCCGCCACTCACGGATAAAATACCAACTTAACTGGCTGAATAATCGCACAAGGCTGCTCTCAATCTCAGATACTCAGGGGCCAACAGGCAGGGCTGTCGTGTATTTAATCTCTTCCATCGCGAAGCTGGAGGTCACATCGATCAGGCCTGTTACACCATTAACTAAACGCTTATAAAAGGCATCATAACTTTTCATGTCGGCAACCTGAATACGCAGTAAATAATCGTACTCACCGGCCATACGGTAAAAGCCCATCACTTCCGGCATGCTCTGCACCACCGAGACGAACTCCTGATACCAGGCTTTGCTGTGCTGGGTGGTTTTGACAAACATAAAGGCCGTGAGACAGAGGCCAAGCTTTTCATTATCCAGCAGAGCGACCCGTCCGCGAATAATGCCGTCTTCTTCCAGCTTTTTAAGGCGCTTCCAACAGGGCGTCGTGGTGAGATTAACCGCATCTGCCAGTACCTGGAGTGAAGTGGTGCAGTCCTGCTGCAGCATAGCCAACAGTTTAAGGTCAATTTTATCTGGCATACGGCCCTCCGGTAGAAATATTTTCTCCATTACCGCCATTTTAACGCAAAACCAGCAAGCTCTTTTTCCTACACGTGCCTTAAAATAATGACTTTCATCCGACCGGAAATGAACGCCATGTCAACATGCTGGGTACGCCACGCGATTAACGAAATTAACGCTGATTTTCAACGCTCAGCGGACACACACTTAATTCGCTTCAGTTTGCCGGATTTTCCGGGCATCAGGTTCTATCTCAAAGATGAAAGCACGCATCCCAGCGGAAGTCTGAAACATCGTCTGGCGCGCTCTCTGTTTCTGTACGCGTTGGCCAACGGTTGGATTAAACAAGATACGCCGGTTATTGAGGCATCTTCGGGCAGTACGGCCGTGTCTGAAGCCTATTTTGCCCGCCTGCTGGGCTTGCCTTTTATTGCCGTCATGCCCGCCAGCACCGCGAAGCGTAAAATTGAGCAGATCACCTTTTACGGCGGTCAGTGTCACTTTGTCAGCGATCCCTGTCAGCTCTATGCAGAATCCGAGCGCCTCGCTCGGGAACTGAACGGCCATTTTATGGATCAGTTTACCTACGCGGAACGGGCCACCGACTGGCGCGGCAACAACAACATTGCTGAAAGCATCTTCCGTCAGATGGCAAACGAACCCTTTCCCGTTCCTCACACCCTGATTATGAGTGCCGGCACTGGCGGTACCTCGGCCACGCTGGGACGCTATATTCGCTATCAGGGATGCGATACGCGATTACTGGTCGTTGATCCGCAGCATTCCGTTTTTTATGACTACTGGCACAACCGTGACGCCACCCTGACCAGCAATCGTGGCAGCATGATTGAAGGCATTGGTCGTCCACGCGTCGAGCCTTCCTTTATGCCCGATGTTATTGACGAAATGCTTCGCGTACCGGATGGCGCATCAATTGCCGCCATGCTGAAGCTGGAAACGCTGCTGGGACGCAAACCGGGCCCGTCTACCGGCACCAACTTCTGGGGCATGATGCAGGTGGCAAAACGCTTACGCGATAACCACGAGCAGGGCTCGCTGGTGACACTGCTGTGCGACAGCGGAGAACGTTATCCTGATACTTACTATCAACCTGAGTGGGTTGTCGAGCACATTGGCGATATTACGCCCTGGCAGCGCGAACTGGGCTAGTGCGCTATCAGACCTTGACTAACGGGTTTAAGGGTTTAAGAAGAGCGAGATCGGGCCAGTTATTGCCCCTGCAGCTGTTCAGCCGCGCGTTCAGGTATTACCATAAGCACCAATTTTTATTATTGGGACGTGCCATGAAACGCGCCGTTGTCGTATTTAGCGGTGGACAAGACTCCACCACCTGCCTGGTTCAGGCCCTACAGCATTACGATGAAGTGCACTGTGTGACCTTCGACTATGGTCAACGTCATCGTGAAGAGATTGACGTGGCCCGGGATATTTCCTTTAAACTGGGCGCCCGGGCGCACAAGGTACTCGATGTGACCATGCTGAATGAACTGGCCGTCAGCAGCCTGACGCGCGACAGCATTCCGGTTCCCGCTTATGATCCCGAGGCTAGCGGCCTGCCGAGCACTTTTGTGCCGGGCCGCAATATTCTGTTTCTGACCCTGGCCTCGGTTTACGCGTATCAGGTTGAAGCGGAAGCCGTCATCACCGGCGTTTGCGAAACCGACTTCTCCGGTTATCCCGACTGTCGCGACGAGTTCGTCAAAGCGCTTAACCACGCGATCGGCCTTGGCATGGCGCGCGATGTTCGTTTTGAAACCCCGTTGATGTGGCTTAATAAAGCCGAAACCTGGGCGCTGGCCGATTACTGGCAGCAGCTTACGTTGATCCGCGAAGAGACGCTCACCTGTTATAACGGCATCAAAGGTGACGGCTGTGGCGAATGTGCCGCCTGTCATCTGCGCTCAAACGGCCTGAATGCTTATCTGCAGGATCGCCCCGGTATTATGGCAGCCATGAAGGCAAAAACCGGTTTGCCGTAACCTCGGGCGCGGCGGCGACAGATAGCCGCCGCCTTGATGACATGAGTTAAGACATCAGTTAAGACATCAGTTAAGACATCAGTTAAGACATCAGTCTTTCCAGTCGCTGCCGCAGTTCGCCTTC
The DNA here is from genome assembly GCF_024814475.1 of Pantoea sp. B623. Classification (NCBI taxonomy): domain Bacteria; kingdom Pseudomonadati; phylum Pseudomonadota; class Gammaproteobacteria; order Enterobacterales; family Erwiniaceae; genus Pantoea; species Pantoea sp. B623. Next base: position 1,314,273 of record NZ_JANUXM010000004.1, read on the forward strand.
CAGCGGGACGGCTTTCTGGGAACGCAGGTCGATGCACACGAAGGTCAGTGCCGCATCTGCAACAACAGTCTCACCACCCGCTAAAAGAACCCGCTGAGAAATGATGCCGCTTTTTCCATTAAGCTGCGTGATGTCGCTGCTGATCTCCAGTACATCGCCCAGCACCGCCGGGCGACGATAATTGATGTTGATGTTTACCACCACAAAGGCCAGTTTCTGCTCAAGCAACCAATTAAAGGCGTCCGCTTCTTCCAGCCATTGCCAGCGCGCTTCTTCTAAAAACTCCAGATAACGAGCATTGTTAACATGCTGATAGACATCCAGATGATAGCCGCGCACTTTTATCGTGGTCTGCATTCCTGTTCTCCTGCTGCTATAGATTAACTGGTTGGACCTGTTCACTTTAGCAGAGTCCGCCCGTAACAGCAGGTTAAGCATCAGAGTTGCGCATCACTTCACAATTTCAGACGCGACAGGTTTCTTTCAACCAGGGCATTGCCAAAGCCGGGCACCTCTTTCAACTGATCGATAGCCGTAAACGGCCCGTACTCTTCACGATAGCTGACGATAGACTGCGCCTTCTTGAGGCCCACCCCGTTCATCGCCTTTGATAGCTGCTCTGCCGTCGCGTCGTTTATGCTGACCAGCTCCTGCTGCGGCATGGAAACCTGCGCGGCCTGGGTTTCACTTGGGGTTTCTGCCGCTGAAAGAGGCATTTGATACAGCGCGCCACACAGGGCGAGGGAAAGATAAAAGGCGTGTAAGTTGGGTTTAGCCATGCTGTGTTTCTCCTTGTGTTAAACAGCAGGCTCAGGTTGTCACGACAATAACCTGCCCTCAAACGGCAAAGGTTAAAAATGGAAAAGGCCGCATAAGCGGCCTTGGGTTGTTTCAGTCATTATCTGAAATTTGCGAGGATCACTGCATCTGCTGGGCAGCGGCACCGTATTTGATTTTGGCCTCTTTACGCAGATTTTGCAGCAATGCTTCAAAGGCAAGCTGCGCGTTGTTCTGCGTGACGCCTTTGACCATTTCATTAATCTGCGCCTGTGGCATCGTACCGGTGCTGACCTTATCCACCGCCACCAGAACCACATTGCCCTGCATATCTTCGCTGACGCCCCAGGAGGGTTTGTTATCCTCAGGCTGTGGCAGGTTAAAGGCAGCCTGTGCCACCGGATCCTGCGTATTTCGATCAACCGTTTTACTGGCGCTCAGGGTCAGGCCTGCCGCTTTAAGCACATCTTGTTTTCCGGCTTTGAGGTCGGCTAACAGTTTATCGGCCTGGGCTTTAGCCTGCTGCGTCGCTTTGTCGTGTTTCAACGTGTCGATAATCTGTGCTTTAACCTTCTCCAGCGGTTCAACCGCTTCAGGTTTGTGCTCACTGATACGCAACACGAAGGCACGATCGCCATCCACACTGATGATGTCAGAGTTATTGCCTGGCGCGCCATTTTGTCCAACAAGCCCGCCGTTGAAAATTGCCTGTTTCACCGCGTCAAAATCGAGATCTTTCGGCACGTCGTCACGGCTAAACCAGCCCGTTTCTGTGGCTTTCATGCCCGACGCCTGCTCCGCGCCCGCAAGAGACTCATTATCATTGCTGGCCGCTTCACTCACCTTCTGCTGCAGCTTATAGAAGGCATCCACTGCTTTTTCCTGCTTGACCTCATCCGCCACCTCACTACGCACGTCGGCCAGCGGCTTGACCTGCTCAGGGATAATATCGTCGAGGCGCGCGATCAGGAAGCCAACGGAAGACTTGATCACGCCTGACAGCTGGCCTTTCTCTTTCAGCCCGGCATTTTTCAGCTCATCCGGCGTGGTAGAAGGTTCCAGCCAGCCCATATCGCCGCCTTTGCGGGCAGAAATCGGGTCAATGGATTTGGTTTTCGCCAGTTCGGCAAAATCAGCACCGCTTTTCAGCTGAGCCAGAATGGCGTTGGCATCGGCTTCCGTTTTGGTCTGAATGACGCTGTAGCGATCGCGCTGTGGCTGGGTGTAATCCGCTTTATGCTGATCGTACCAGGCCTGAATATCCGCATCGCTGGCGTTTTCCTGCATGCCTGCCGCATCCAGTTTGATATAGCTGACCCGGAACTGTTCAGGCGCCATAAAGCTGTTTTTATGCTGCTGATAATACTGGTTGATCTCGTCATCGTTGACGGTCTGCTTCGCCGCAAGTGCATTCACGTCCAGGGTTGCGGTCTGAATATCGCGCTTCTGCGCCACCAAATCCACCAGCTTGCTGGTTTCATTTTTCAGCATAAAGTCGGTGTTGGCGATGGCGTTGATGAGCTGCTGTGTCGCCAGCTGCTTGCGCAGCGCTTCCGCATACTGGTCGGCAGTAAAGCCCATGTTGCCGATCATCGCGTTATATTTGGCGTTATCAAACTTACCGTTCGTCTGGAAAGCAGCCTGATTGAAAATCGCCTGCTTAACCTGATCGTCACTGATGGCAATGTGCAGATCTTTGATGTAGCTGTCCAGTAAGGCCTGATCGATCAGCTGCGACAGCGCCTGCTGGCGCATCTGCTGCATGTAACCATCGTTACCTGCAAGCTGCGAGAACTGGTCGCCCAGCATCTGCTGCTGGCGGTTACGTTCGCTGTTAAATGCCTGATCTAACTGCGCCCGGCTGATCTCCTGACCGTTCACTTTGGCCGCATAATCATTGTTGCCGCCAATCAGATAGTTGCCAACGCCGGTCAGCACAAAGGAGAGAATGATCAACCCCAAAATAATCTTGAGCACGACATGGTTCGACGCCGCGCGTAAATTGTCCATCATGGTATGACAACACTCCGCTGTAGTGTGAATGTAAAGCCCTGTCGCAATAACGCCCTCTTCCCGGCGCATTACTCAGCTGCAAATCTTGCTGGCAGCAATAATCCTGTTGAGACAAGCCTTGCGACCTTTACTGCCTCTCTGGATATAAAAAAAGGCACATCTTATCGATGTGCCCGTATGTTACATGAGAACGCGTTAACCGTCCTCTAATCCACTCAAGAAAATGTGTTAATGAGTGGTGGCGTTGTCATTAGTTGACAGCGTCTTTCAGTGCTTTACCTGCACGGAAACCCGGTACTTTACCTGCCGGGATAGTGATCTCTTTACCGGTTTGTGGGTTACGGCCTGTGCGCGCTGCGCGCTCACGTACTGAGAAAGTGCCGAATCCCACCAGCGCCACTTCATCTCCGCCTTTCAGCGCATCAGAAACAGAGCCCATAAATGCATCTAACACACGTCCTGCTGCTGCTTTAGAAATGTCGGCATCGGCAGCAATTTTATCGATCAGTTGTGACTTATTCACTCTATTCATCCCCTCTTTATTATTTCACATCGTACCCACGCTTCCTGTCGGGTACGAACGCGCAGCAAGTTATATCAAGCCTTATAAGCTGAAACAACGGTAATCCTCTTATAACGATGGTTCAGCAGCCACCTAAATTAGCGGCACAAAAAAAAGCTGGCAAGCACCAATTGGTGTTGCCAGCTCTGCTTTTTAACGGTTTATGCCATTAATCACTATTTTGCGGTAGCGACCTGCATGCCGTAAGGCGCGTTTTCCAGTGCAAGGTTCAATACTTCTTCGATGCGCTTAACCGGATGGATTTCCAAATCGGCAATCACGTTCTGTGGAATTTCTTCCAGATCGCGCTTGTTCTCGTCCGGAATCAGGACCACTTTAATGCCACCACGGTGCGCTGCCAGCAGCTTCTCTTTCAGTCCACCAATCGGCAGCACCTGACCACGCAGCGTGATCTCGCCGGTCATCGCCACATTTGACCGCACCGGGTTACCCGTCAGACAGGACACCAGCGCCGTACACATCGCGATACCGGCACTCGGGCCATCCTTCGGTGTTGCCCCTTCTGGTACGTGCACGTGGATATCACGTTTTTCGTAAAAGTCACCGTTGATACCCAGTTTCTCTGCACGTGCGCGCACGACGGTCAGGGCGGCCTGAATCGACTCCTGCATCACTTCACCCAGTGAACCGGTATAGGTCAGTTTCCCTTTACCCGGTACACAGGCGGTTTCGATTGTCAGCAAATCCCCGCCCACTTCTGTCCAGGCAAGACCGGTTACCTGGCCTACACGGTTTTCGCTGTCCGCACGACCATAGTCAAAACGCTGAACGCCAAGGAAATCCTTGAGGTTCTCACTATTGATGGTGATGTGCTTTTTGGTTTTATCCATCAGCAGCGTCTTCACGGCTTTACGGCACAGTTTGGACAGTTCACGTTCCAGGCTACGTACGCCGGCTTCACGCGTGTAATAACGAATGATGCCCACAATCGCGCTGTCTTCAACGCTGATCTCAGCGGCTTTCAAGGCATTGCGCTCAATCTGCTTCGGCAGCAAATGCTGTTTCGCGATGTTGAGCTTTTCGTCTTCGGTATACCCCGACAGGCGAATCACCTCCATACGATCCAGCAGCGGTGCCGGAATATTCATGGAGTTTGACGTTGCCACGAACATCACATCGGAGAGATCGTAATCCACTTCCAGATAGTGATCGTTAAACGCGATATTCTGTTCCGGATCCAGCACTTCCAGCAGTGCGGATGCCGGATCGCCGCGCATATCCGAGGACATTTTGTCGATTTCATCCAACAGGAACAGCGGGTTTTTTACCCCCACTTTCGCCATTTTCTGGATCAACTTGCCCGGCATTGAGCCAATATAGGTGCGGCGGTGACCACGGATTTCCGCTTCATCGCGCACGCCGCCCAACGCCATACGAACGTATTTACGGCCAGTCGCTTTTGCGATGGACTGTCCCAGCGAGGTTTTACCCACGCCCGGCGGTCCGACCAGGCAAAGAATCGGCCCTTTGATTTTGCTGACGCGACTTTGCACCGCAAGGTACTCAAGGATACGGTCTTTCACGCGTTCCAGACCATAGTGGTCCGTGTCCAGCGTTTCCTGGGCTTTGCGCAGGTCTTTCTTCACTTTGCTGCGCGCGTTCCACGGAACCTGCACCATCCAGTCGATGTAGCCGCGCACCACTGTTGCCTCTGCAGACATAGGCGACATCATTTTCAGCTTCTGCAGTTCGGCTTCGGCTTTTTCACGCGCTTCCTGCGGCATTTTAGCCGCATCGATTTTGCGTTTTAACGCTTCGTACTCGTCAGGCGTATCATCCATCTCGCCTAACTCTTTCTGAATGGCCTTCATCTGCTCATTCAGGTAGTACTCACGCTGGCTCTTTTCCATCTGCTTTTTCACGCGGTTGCGTATGCGTTTTTCAACCTGCAGCAGATCGATCTCAGACTCCATCATCGCCATCAGATATTCCAGACGCTCGTTAACGTCTGACATCTCCAGCACGGACTGTTTGTCCGCGAGTTTCAATGGCATATGCGCCGCAACCGTATCCGCCAGGCGCGCCGCATCATCAATATTGTTCAGGGAGGTTAAGACCTCAGGCGGGATCTTTTTATTCAGCTTGATGTAACCTTCAAACTGATTGATCGCCGTGCGCACCAGCACTTCCTGCTCACGCTCTTCGATCTCTGGTGAAACCAGATATTCAGCCTGGGCTACAAAGTGATCGCCGTTGTCGGCAAGCGTCGTGATGTTGGCACGCTGCAAGCCTTCAACCAGCACTTTCACCGTACCGTCTGGCAGTTTTAGCATCTGCAAAACGGAGGCGATGGTACCCACTGAAAAAAGATCGTTTATGCCAGGTTCATCCGTTGAAGCCTCTTTCTGTGCGACCAGCATGATCTTTTTATCATGATCCATTGCGGCTTCGAGGCACCGAATTGATTTTTCCCGGCCAACAAACAACGGAATTACCATGTGCGGATAAACTACCACGTCGCGCAAAGGCAAGACGGGGATTTCAATGCGTTCAGAACGCTCAGGATTCATAGAGCTCTCTCTTAGTTTCGTGTCCGCCAGGTGATGGGTACCGCACAGGCAGGTATGCGGTTAAACCCACAGGTGTCTGAGTATATGGGGATGATTGTCAGACATTCAATGTCACAACGGTGAGAAATGCAAAAGGGGAAAGATTTTCCCCTTTATAGATGGCACAATGTGGACGATTTGTTTACTTATTCGCCAGAAGCCTGAGCTTCATGCTTGCCATAAATCAGCATGGGTTCGGACTGCCCCTCAATGACTGACTCATCAATCACGACTTTCTCGACGTCGTCCATAGAAGGCAGATCGTACATCGTTTCCAGCAGTGCACCTTCCACGATAGAACGCAGACCGCGCGCGCCGGTTTTACGTGACATCGCCTTTTTCGCAATCGCCGTCAGGGCTTCATCACGGAATTCCAGATCAACGCCTTCCAGGTTAAACAACGCCTGGTACTGCTTGGTAAGCGCATTTTTTGGCTCGCGCAGAATCTGAATCAGCGCCTCTTCACTCAGCTCATTAAGCGTCGCGACGACAGGAAGACGGCCAATGAATTCCGGGATCAGACCAAACTTGATCAAATCTTCCGGCTCACACTGTGACAGCAGCTCGCCTTCCGTTGCTTTCTGCGATTTGCCTTTCACGGTGGCGCCAAAGCCAATGCCTGACCCGGTTTCAACGCGTTGTGAGATAACCTTATCCAGCCCGGCAAACGCACCGCCACAGATAAACAGAATTTTCGAGGTATCAACCTGCAAAAATTCCTGCTGCGGGTGCTTACGGCCGCCCTGCGGAGGAACCGCAGCCACCGTACCTTCAATCAGTTTCAACAACGCCTGCTGCACACCCTCACCTGAGACGTCACGGGTGATTGATGGGTTGTCTGACTTACGTGAAATTTTGTCAATTTCATCGATGTAGACAATACCACGCTGCGCTTTTTGCACATCGTAGTCACATTTTTGCAGCAGTTTCTGAATGATGTTTTCAACGTCTTCCCCCACATAACCGGCTTCGGTCAGGGTGGTGGCGTCCGCCATGGTGAAAGGCACATCCAGTAAACGGGCAAGGGTTTCTGCCAGCAGCGTTTTACCGCTCCCGGTAGGACCAATGAGCAGGATATTACTTTTACCCAGCTCGATACCGTTGCTGGTATCACCGTTGCGTAAACGTTTGTAGTGGTTGTACACCGCCACGGCCAGCACTTTCTTGGCCCTTTCCTGACCAATAACGTAATCGTCGAGGTGATGGCGGATCTCATGCGGCGTAGGCAGGGCGCTACGTTCGCGATGCGGGGCAACCTCTTTTATCTCTTCGCGAATAATGTCGTTACACAGATCAACGCACTCATCGCAGATATACACTGACGGCCCGGCAATCAGCTTACGCACTTCATGCTGGCTTTTGCCGCAAAAAGAGCAGTACAGCAACTTTCCTGAACCGTCTTTGCGCTTATCTGTCATCAGTTAACCTCTTCTTATTCTCAGGCCGTACCTGAAGTACAGCACTGGCCGTGGGTACACGGCCGATGTTCATTCAACCCATTATCACCTTGTCCTGTTAACTATAGACCAGAGACAAGGCGAAGTTAGGGCTTATTGGCGATGCGTCAGGATGGAATCGACCAATCCATACTCTACCGCTTCGCTGGCGGAGAGGAAACGGTCACGCTCGGTGTCACGCTCAATTTCTTCCAGTGACTTGCCGGTGTGCTCCGCCATCAGTTCGTTCATGCGCTGCTTCACCTTCAGGATTTCGCGCGCGTGGATCTCAATGTCAGTTGCCTGTCCCTGATAGCCACCCAGCGGTTGGTGAATCATCACGCGTGAGTTTGGCAGGCAGAAACGCTTGCCCTTCGTCCCGGCAGTCAACAGGAAAGCCCCCATTGAACAGGCCTGGCCCATACAAATGGTACTGACGTCCGGCTTGATAAACTTCATGGTGTCATAAATTGACATCCCGGCAGTAATCACGCCACCCGGTGAGTTGATATAAAGGTAAATATCTTTTTCCGGATTCTCTGCTTCCAGAAACAGCATCTGGGCCACAATCAGGTTAGCCATGTGATCTTCCACCTGACCGGTAAGGAAGATTACGCGTTCTTTAAGCAGACGGGAATAGATGTCGTATGAACGCTCGCCGCGCGAGGTTTGCTCGACCACCATTGGCACCAACGCATTGTGCGGTGCAATAAACTCACGATCGCCACTGTATGACATTACCGTCTCCTGGATAAATTTCGTTGGCAACATTCTGTACCGATTTTACGTAAGACGAGCGACAAAAACTATGCTCTGCCTCTTACCGACAACTTCAGGACGGTTAATCAGTCAGCCGAACTGTTTTTGCATACTCCCTGTATCTTGGGATGCTGCTCAGTTGTTTCAAGCATAACAACCTTTTCATCAATCGCTAACCAGGAAAAAGCGATGCGTGAACAATTTGCCTAAAAATTAGCCAAATAGCGACAAACCGACTGGCAGCAAGCGTAATACAGAAAAAAGCCCGCGACTTTTCAGGCGCGGGCTTTAGCACAACCGGTTAAAAAGATGATTAGGCCTGAGCGGTCTGATTCATCAGTTCCTGGAAGTTAGTTTCTTTCTCAGAAACCTTCGCTTTCGCCAGCACGGCTTCAACAGCCTGCTCTTCCAGCGCAACGTTGCGCATGTTGTTCATCAGCTCGTTATTCTTGCTGTAGAACTCGATCACTTCCTGCGGATCTTCGTAGGCAGAAGCCATCTCTTCGATCAGCACTTTCACGCGGTCTTCGTCAGCTTTCAGCTCATGGGTGCGGATCACTTCGCCCAGCAGCAGACCGACAACAACGCGACGTTTTGCCTGCTCTTCGAACAGCTCACGTGGCAGTTCCAGCGCCTGCTTCTCGTCACCACCAAAGCGCTGTGCAGCCTGACGACGCAGAACGTCGATTTCGCTGTCGATCAGCGCAGCTGGCACGTCAATTGGGTTTGCGTCAACCAGACCGTCGATAGCCTGGGTTTTCACGCGGTTACGAATAGCGCCTTTCAGCTCACGTTCCATGTTCTTGCGCACTTCGGCACGCAGACCGTCAACTGAACCCTCTTCCACGCCGAAACGTTTAATGAATTCTTCAGTCAGTTCTGGCAGTTCACGCGTTTCAACTTTCTTCAACACGATCTCGAACTTCGCGTCTTTCCCTTTCAGGTTTTCCGCATGGTAGTCATCAGGGAATTTCACGTCGATAGTGAAGGTTTCGCCTGCTTTATGACCGACAACGCCCTCTTCAAAACCTGGGATCATGCGGCCCTGGCCCATCGCCAGAACGAAATCAGAGGCTTTGCCGCCTTCGAATTCTTCACCGTCAACAGAACCGGTGAAATCGATAGTCGCGCGGTCTTCTGCGCCGGCTGCTGCATCGGTTTCAATCCAGTTAGCCTGCTGCTTACGCAGGGTTTCCAGCATGGTATCCACATCCGCGTCAGTCACCTGAACCTGTGGCTTCTCGACTTCGATGTTTTCCAGGCCTTTCAGCTCAACTTCTGGATACACTTCGAATTCTACCGCATAGGTAAAGTCCTGACCTTCGGTGTATTCGCCTGGCACGTAGTTCGGTGCGCCAGCCGGATTAATTTTCTCTTTAATGATGGCGTCAACAAAGTTACGCGTCATCAGATCGCCCAGCACGTCCTGGCGCACAGAAGCACCATAGCGCTGTGCCACGATGTTCATTGGCACTTTGCCTTTACGGAAACCATCGATACGGACTTTCTTCGCCACATCCACCAGTTCTTTTTTAACGGCGCTCTCGATGCTGTCAGAAGCGACAGTAATCGTAATGCGACGGCCCAGGCCCTGAGTGGTTTCTACAGAAACTTGCATCTTGTTACCTCAAAAAATCACGTGCTCGGTCAACTTCAGACACCACACATTGGTTAATGCGCCGTATCCAACAACCGGGACGGCTTCCGTGAAGAGAACCTGATCCCTGTTACCAGAAGCGTCCCGAAGACATTCCGGAAAAATAGACGCAGCATTATAGCGGTATCGCTGAGATGAGTCGAGGATGCTAAGTCACCACTTTTCAGGGAGTTTGCTGTTTTTTTGAGCCACAGATCGCGTTTAGCCACCCTTAAACGCAAAAAACGGCCCGAAGGCCGTTTAAAACGCGGGCAATCAGGCTAGCGTTCCGGCGCCCCGGCAGTGAGGTGAAGCCAGTACCGTATCCTGCAATCCTTCCCACTCTTTCAAGGTGTAAGTGTGCAACGCAAGGGCATGGACGCTTCCCGCCAGCTCCGCGCTGAGTTCGCTGTAAATTGCGCGATGGCGCGCCAGGAAACGCTGGCCGGTAAAACGGTCACTGACGATCACGACTTTAAAGTGACTTTCCGAACCGGCAGGCACGTTGTGTCGGTAGCTTTCATCGTGGACCTCCAGATGAGCCGGCTCAAAAGCCAGGCGCAGCTTCTCTTCTATCTGTTCTCGAATCATGGTTTTACCCTCAATGGCGAGCGCTGTGCCCCATCTGTTTAAATATTAGTTGGTTTTCGGCCACTCTACGCGGTGACGGGCGGAATATTATCATTCCGCTGGCCGTATCGCGCGCCTTATCAGCCTGCTGTTTATGCCAGAAAGCGGGGGCGGAAAGCCGCAGCGCTCACTTTACCTCTAGCAGGGGGCTTTATTCACTGCACCGCTTTGCTATGATGGCCGCAGTTTTTGCACACCAACCCATGACACTAACGAGAAAGCGTATGTTGAAAAAACTGTTATTCCCACTGCTGGCTGCCTTTATTCTGGCCGGCTGTGCTTCCAGCAACAACACACTGACAATCCAACCCAAGATTCAGCTGCCGCAGCGCGATCCCAGCCTGATGGGCATCACCGTCAGCATTAACGGCGCAGACCAGCGCCGCGATCAGGCGCTGGCAAAAGTGAACCGTGATGGCCAACTGGTCAGTCTGACCCCTTCACGCGACCTGCGTTTCTTACTGCAGGAAGTGCTGGAAAAACAGATGACCGCACGCGGCTATATGGTAGGGCCTAATGGCGCAGTGGATCTGCAAATCATTGTTAATAATCTGTATGCCGACGTCACCCAGGGCGACGTGCGTTACAGCATTACGACCAAGGCGGACATTTCTATTATTGCTACCGCGAAAAACGGCAATAAGCAGATCAAAAACTACCGTCAGACCTACAGCGTAGAAGGTGCATTCAGCGCAAGTAACCAGAAAATCACCAATGCGGTTAACTCAACGCTGAGCGACGTGATTGCGGATATGGCGCAGGACACCAGCGTCAACGAATTTATCAAGCAGAACGCCCGCTAATTTTGTCCCCTGCCCGGCATGACGCCGGGCCCTTCTCAAGGTCAGTATGAATCACTACTTCCGCGTCTTCCGTCAAAAAAATGCCGCTGTTTTACTCCTGCTGGGATTTGCATCCGGGTTGCCACTGGCATTAACGGGTGGAACGTTACAGGCGTGGATGACCGTGGATAATATCGATCTGAAAACCATTGGTTTCTTTTCGCTGGTTGGCCAGGCCTACGTATTTAAGTTTCTCTGGTCACCCATGATGGATCGCTACACGCCACCTTTTCTTGGTCGCCGCAAAGGATGGTTGCTGCTCACCCAACTGGCGCTAGTGGCCAGCATCATCACGATGGGGTTCATGCAGCCCAGCCGGGATTTGACCCTGATGGCGGCGCTGGCGGTGTTAATCGCGTTCTGTTCTGCGTCACAGGATATTGTATTTGATGCGTGGAAAACGGACGTGTTGCCGCCGGAAGAGCGCGGAAGCGGTGCGGCCATTACGGTTCTCGGTTATCGGCTGGCCATGCTGATATCGGGAGGTCTGGCGTTATGGCTGGCCGATCGCTACCTCGGCTGGCGAGCAACTTACTGGCTGATGGCGCTGCTACTGGTGCCCTGCATCGTAGCAACGTTTATGGCTGACGAGCCGGATGACCGCCAGTCCGCGCCCCGCTCATTACGTCAGGCGGTGGTTGATCCGCTGCGGGACTTTTTTAACCGCAACAACGCCTGGCTGCTGATTACCCTGATCATTCTTTACAAGCTGGGCGATGCGTTTGCCGCCTCGCTCACCACCACGTTTTTAATCCGTGGCGTGGGCTTCAATCCGGGCGATGTTGGCCTGGTGAATAAGACGCTTGGCCTGCTGGCCACCATTATCGGGGCGCTCTATGGTGGCGTGCTGATGCAGCGCCTGAGCCTGTTTCGCGCCCTGATGATTTTTGGCCTGTTGCAGGCGGTATCCAATTTTGGCTATTGGCTACTGGCCGTCACCGACAAACATCTGTGGAGCATGGCGAGCGCGGTGTTTATCGAAAACCTGTGTGGCGGAATGGGCACGGCGGCTTTCGTCGCGCTACTGATGACGCTGTGTAATAAATCCTTTTCCGCCACGCAGTTCGCGCTGCTGTCCGCGTTATCAGCGGTCGGCCGCGTTTACGTCGGCCCTGTGGCGGGTTTTTTAGTGGAATGGTGGGGCTGGCCAACCTTTTATGCCTTTACCGTACTGGCTGGCCTACCCGGCCTGGCGCTGTTAGCATTTTGTCGCAGCACGCTGGATTTCACACAAAAAACCGGGCAGTTTTTGCCGCGTACCCGCTTTGCATCGGGCTACCGCTGGACAAACCGCCTGTTTGCCGGCGGCTGTGGATTGCTGGCTTTATGGCTGCTTGCGCTGGCGCTGGACGCCGCGGGCCTGACTCGCCTGTCGGCCGTGCTGATTCCCTTGTTTGAGGCCGGTATGACGCTGGCGCTTTGTGGTGTACTATTCGGTGTGGTGCTGGATTATCGTGCGCTGCAGAAAGCAGAGGACTCCGCCGTTATCCGATAACGGCTCGTGATTTCGCCGCAATTTCGTACAGTCGATTAAGCGCGCCTAATTTGTCTTTGCGTGTCAATTTACAAAAAATTATTTCACTCACCGGGGGGATTCCCCCCTGATATTTAAAACCGGTGCGCAATTAATTTGGTTAAAAATAATCGAATAAATGATGCAACATTGTTAAATAATTGGGTGATTAAAGTCAGGGTTATTCCTTTACCACTTTTGTTTAACCCTGTATCCATCTCTTTTTGTTATATTGCCGCCAACTGCTTGTCCACGTTAATAATTTGTCACCGAGAACAACATCTGTGACACCCTTAGCAAAAGGTGTCAACATGGTTCTGACACATCCTTAAGCTGGTTTACACTGCATAAACCTTCCCGTAAAATGCGCGCACACTTAAACGACAATAGAGCCCTTTGTCATTGAGGTCGTTAAATGAGACTCAGTAAATACAATAAAAGTTTGGGGATTTTGTCATTAATCGCAGGCACTTTATTAATGAGTGGCTGCGATAATGCATTGTTAAATCCCAAAGGACAGATTGCGCTGGAGCAACGTTCGCTGATCCTGACCGCTTTTGGTCTGATGATGATCGTCGTGATACCTGCAGTCTTGATGGCCATCGTGTTTGCCTGGAAATATCGGGCTTCAAACACGAATGCCAAATACAGCCCTAACTGGTCACACTCTAACAAAGTGGAAGCCGTGGTCTGGACCATTCCGATCCTGATCATTGTTTTCCTTGGTGTGCTGACCTGGAAATCAACCCACGCCCTGGAGCCGAGCAAACCGCTGGTGTCAGACGTGAAACCGGTTGAAATTGATGTGATTGCCCTGGACTGGAAATGGCTGTTCATTTATCCAGAACAAGGTATTGCGACCGTTAACCAGATCGCTTTCCCGGCGAATACACCGGTTAACTTCAAAATCACCTCTAATTCCGTTATGAACTCCTTCTTTATTCCTACGCTCGGTAGCCAGATCTACGCGATGGCAGGCATGCAGACTAAACTGCATCTGATTGCCAACGAGCCAGGAACTTTCGACGGTATTTCCGCCAACTTCAGTGGTCGCGGTTTCTCTGGTATGAAGTTTAAAGCCATTGCCACCAAAGACGACGCGGAGTTCCAGCAGTGGGTTGCCAAAGTTAAAGCGGCACCTAACACGCTGACAACGATGGATGATTTCGAAAAAGTAGCGGTACCAAGCGAAAATCACCCGGTGGAATATTTCTCTTCTGCTAATCCTGAACTGTTCTTGCAGGTCATCAACAAGTTCATGCATAGCCACGGGAAGATGGACATGCCTGAGCATAAAGGCATGGACATGAGTCACACCGCTACCGCGGGAGCCGAGGAATAATACGATGTTCGGAAAATTAACACTGGATGCTATACCGTTCCATGAGCCGATTGTCATGGTCACGGTCGCCGGTATCATCATCGCAGGTCTGGCGCTTGTCGCCGCCATCACTTATTTCGGTAAGTGGAAATATCTGTGGTCAGAATGGTTCACCTCCATCGACCACAAAAAACTGGGTATCATGTATATCATCATGGCCTTCGTCATGCTGCTGCGCGGCTTTGCCGATGCGGTAATGATGCGTACCCAGCAGGTTCTGGCTTCGGCCGGGGAAGCAGGCATACTGCCGCCGCATCACTACGACCAGATCTTCACCGCGCACGGCGTGATCATGATCTTCTTCGTGGCGATGCCGTTCGTTGTGGGCCTGATGAACATCGCGGTACCTTTGCAAATTGGTGCACGTGACGTTGCCTTCCCGTTCCTGAACAACCTGAGCTTCTGGTTTACCGCGATTGGTGTAATCCTGGTTAACCTGTCTCTGGGTGTCGGTGAATTCGCACAAACAGGCTGGCTGGCCTATCCACCGCTGTCGGGGGCAGAGTACAGTCCTGGCGTGGGGGTTGATTACTGGATCTGGAGTCTCCAGCTTTCCGGTATTGGTACCACGCTGACCGGTATTAACTTCTTCGTTACCATTCTGAAGATGCGTGCACCGGGCATGGACCTGTTCAAAATGCCAGTATTTACCTGGGCATCACTGTGCACCAACGTCCTGATCATCGCTGCGTTCCCGGTTCTGACCGTTACGCTGGCACTGTTGACACTTGATCGTTACCTCGGCTTCCATTTCTTTACCAATGATATGGGCGGTAACATGATGATGTACGTCAACCTGATCTGGGTTTGGGGTCATCCAGAGGTGTACATTCTTGTTCTGCCGGTCTTTGGTGTCTTCTCTGAAGTCACTGCGACCTTCTCGAAAAAGCGTCTGTTCGGTTACACCTCGCTGGTATGGGCAACCATCGCCATCACCGTGTTGTCGTTCATCGTTTGGCTGCACCACTTCTTCACCATGGGTGCGGGCGCGAACGTCAACGCCTTCTTCGGTATCATGACGATGATTATCGCCATTCCTACCGGGGTTAAAATCTTTAACTGGCTGTTTACCATGTACCAGGGCCGCATTCAGATGCACTCTGCGATGCTGTGGACCGTAGGCTTCCTGGTCACCTTCTCTGTCGGTGGTATGACCGGTGTTCTGCTGGCGGTGCCAGGTGCGGACTTCGTCCTGCACAACAGTCTGTTCCTGATTGCTCACTTCCATAACGTGATTATCGGTGGTGTGGTGTTCGGTTGTATGGCCGGTGTGACTTACTGGTTCCCGAAAGCGTTCGGCTTTACGCTGAACGAAACCTGGGGCAAGCGCGCCTTCTGGTTCTGGATTATCGGTTTCTTCGTTGCCTTTATGCCGCTGTACGTACTGGGCTTTATGGGCATGACCCGTCGTCTGAGCCAGGACATCGACCCGCAGTTCCACTCGCTGTTAGTGGTAGCGGCAGGCGGTGCGGCACTGATTGCCTGCGGTATCCTTTGCCAGATCATTATGTTCTACGTTTCTGTGCGTGACCGCGACCAGAACCGCGATCTGACCGGTGACCCATGGGGCGCGCGTACGCTGGAGTGGGCAACCTCTTCACCACCGCCGTTCTATAACTTTGCTGTTATCCCGCATGTGCATGAGCGTGACGCTTTCTGGGAAATGAAAGAGAAAGGCGAAGCGTACAAGCAACCGGCTAAATATGAAGAAATTCATATGCCGAAAAACAGCGGTGCTGCGATTGTTATTGCCGCGTTTGCGACCATCTTCGGTTTTGCGATGATCTGGCATATCTGGTGGCTGGCTGGTCTTTCTTTCCTCGGCATGATCGTAAGCTGGATCGTGAAGAGCTTCGACGAAGACGTGGATTACTACGTTCCGGTTGCCGAAGTAGAGAAGATTGAAAAGCAGCACTTTGACGAAATCAGCAAAGCAGGTCTGAAATAATGTCAACTGAAACCGTAAAACACCACCACGAGGCCCATGCGGAGCATGGGCATCACGATGCAGGAGCCAATAAAGTCTTTGGCTTCTGGATCTACCTGATGAGTGACTGCATTATCTTCGCAACCCTGTTTGCGACTTATGCAGTTATGGTTAACAGCACCGCCGGTGGTCCGGCAGGCAAAGATATCTTTGAACTGCCGTTCGTGCTGGTTGAAACCGCGCTGCTGTTATTGAGCTCTATCACCTACGGCATGGCCGTTATCGCCATGAACAAGGAAAACAAAGGCGCCGTTATCGGCTGGCTGGCGTTGACCTTCCTGTTTGGTGCTGGATTCATCGGGATGGAAATCTATGAATTCCATCATCTGATTGTTGAGGGCTTCGGTCCTGACCGCAGCGGCTTCCTGTCTGGCTTCTTCACGCTGGTCGGTACTCACGGTCTGCACGTTACCTCTGGTTTAATCTGGATGGCCGTGCTGATGTTCCAGATCGCTAAACGCGGTCTGAACGCCACCAACCGTACGCGTATCATGTGTCTGAGCCTGTTCTGGCACTTCCTGGACGTGGTCTGGATTTGCGTGTTCACCGTAGTTTATCTGATGGGAGCCATGTAATGAGTCATTCTGTTAACGAACATGGTGCATCACACGGTAGCGTGAAGTCTTACATGATCGGCTTCATCCTTTCTATCATCCTGACGGGAATCCCGTTCTGGATGGTAATGGATGGTAGCGCTTCTCATGGAACCATCCTCGGCGTTGTGCTGGTCTGTGCAGTGGTTCAGGTGCTGGTTCACCTGGTTTACTTCCTGCACCTGGACAGCAAGTCTGAAGGTGGCTGGAACATGGTGGCCATTGTCTTCTCAGCAATCATTATCCTGATTGTTGTCGTTGGCTCACTGTGGATCATGTGGAACCTCAACTACAACATGATGCCCCACTAAAGAGTCTGTGTAATGTTTAAGCAATACCTGCAAGTTACAAAGCCAGGAATTATTTTCGGGAATTTAATTTCTGTGATTGGCGGATTTTTGCTGGCCTCTAAGGGCAGCATTGATTACGCCCTGTTTCTCACCTCGCTGGTTGGCGTGTCACTGGTGGTTGCCTCAGGTTGTGTTTTCAACAACGTGATCGACCGCGACATCGATATCAAGATGGAGAGAACCAGGAATCGGGTGCTGGTTAAAGGCCTTATCTCCGCGAAAGTTAGCCTGGTTTACGCCACTGTGCTGGGTATTGCTGGCTTTGCACTGCTGTATTTTGGTGCTAATCCGCTGGCCATGTGGCTGGCGGTGATGGGCTTCGTGGTATACGTTGGCGTTTACAGCCTGTATATGAAGCGTCACTCTGTCTACGGTACGCTGATTGGCAGCCTGTCCGGTGCTGCGCCGCCGGTCATTGGCTACTGCGCCGTGACCAACGAGTTTGATGCCGGTGCCTTAATCCTGCTGGCTATCTTTAGCCTGTGGCAGATGCCGCACTCCTATGCGATTGCCATCTTCCGCTTTAAAGATTACCAGGCAGCCAACATCCCGGTGTTACCGGTGGTGAAAGGTATCTCGGTGGCGAAGAATCATATTACGCTCTATATCCTGGCGTTTATGATTGCCACGCTGATGCTGACGCTGGGTGGCTACGCAGGCTACAAATATCTGGTCGTTGCGTCTGCCGTTAGCGTGTGGTGGCTGGGAATGGCGCTGTCAGGCTACAAAACCTCAAACGATCGGGTTTGGGCGCGTAAGCTGTTCGTTTTCTCGATTGTGGCTATCACGGCCCTGAGCGTCATGATGTCGGTTGACTTTATGACGCCAGCATCGAAAGACCTGCTGACCTACGTGCGCTGATGTGTACTGCAACAGCATGAAACGGGCGCGATTTTCGCGCCCTTTCTTTTTGTTACGACTGCTTAAGAACTATTGTTTTACCCGCCCGCTCTCCCTACCTAAAATAAATGCAGCACATCAACAGAGGTTGGAATGAACGATAACAAAATGACTCCGGTGGAGCTGCGCGCCACATGGGGCCTTGGCACGGTCTTTTCCCTGCGCATGCTGGGAATGTTTATGGTCCTGCCGGTGTTGACCACCTATGGCATGGCACTTCAGGGAGCGAGTGAAACCTTAATCGGCGTGGCAATCGGCATCTACGGTCTGGCTCAGGCTATTTTCCAGATCCCCTTTGGCCTGCTGTCCGATCGCATCGGACGCAAGCCGCTGATCGTCGGCGGCCTGCTGGTCTTCGTCCTTGGCAGCGTCATTGCGGCCAGCACCGATTCAATCTGGGGCATTATTCTGGGGCGTGCGCTGCAGGGCTCCGGTGCAATTGCTGCCGCGGTCATGGCGCTGCTGTCCGATTTAACCCGTGAACAAAACCGCACTAAAGCGATGGCGTTTATCGGTATCAGCTTTGGCGTGACCTTTGCTATCGCAATGGTCTTAGGCCCCATCATCACCCACAAGCTGGGCCTGAACGCGCTGTTCTGGATGATCGCGATGCTTGCTTCACTGGGCATAGCGATTACGTTATGGGTTGTCCCCTCCTCTTCTCATCACGTGCTAAATCGTGAATCAGGGATGGTACGCGGCAGCTTCAGTAAAGTGCTGGCCAATCCCCGATTGATCAAACTGAACCTGGGCATCTTCTTTTTACATATCTTGCTGATGTCGAGCTTTATCGCCCTGCCCGACCAGTTTGAACAGGCTGGCCTGCCGCCGTCAGAACACTGGAAGGTCTATCTGATCACCATGCTGATTGCGTTTGCCGGTGTGGTGCCCTTTATCATCTACGCCGAAGTGAAGCGTAAGATGAAGCGGGTCTTTGTCGGCTGCGTAGGCATGATGGTCATCGCCGAAATCGTCTTATGGGGCGCCCAGGGGCATTTCTGGACGCTGGTTGTTGGCGTACAGCTGTTCTTCCTGGCCTTTAACCTGATGGAAGCGATTCTGCCATCGCTGGTGAGTAAGGAGTCACCCGCTGGCTATAAAGGCACCGCTATGGGACTTTATTCCACCAGTCAGTTTCTGGGCGTCGCCATTGGGGGGAGCCTGGGCGGTTGGCTGTTTGGTCATTTCGATGCACAAACCGTGTTTATGGTCGGGGCGATTGTGGCCGCAGCCTGGCTGTTTGTCAGCATGACCATGCAGGAACCGCCTTATGTAAGCAGCCTGCGTCTGGTGCTGAGCGATGCCGCGCTGGCCGTGCCCACTCTGGAAAAACGCCTGAAAGCACAGCCCGGCGTTTCATCGGTGCTGATTGTGCCGGAAGAGAAAAGCGCCTACATCAAGATAGACAGTAAGGTCACCAGCCGGCCTGAGCTGGAAGCGCTGATCGGCAGCTGCTAGTCGCGAGCGGCGCTTAACTGCGCGCGATCGTGGCGAAAGGTTAAGTCAGTTCGTGTCAGACATGTCGCCACAAACCACGTGAAAAAGGTGCCCTGCTTCAGGCACCTTTTTTTCATCCGGCGATTGAGGGTGGTTTACAACGACATATCCACCACAATACGGCCTTCAATCTTGCCTGCATGCATCCGGGCAAAGATATCGTTAATATTGCTGAGCGGTTCAATCGCCACGCTGGCTTTCACTTTATGACGGCTGGCAAAATCCAGCGCCTCCTGTAAATCCTTACGCGTTCCGACGATAGAACCCCGCACCGTAATGCCGTCCAGCACCATATCGAAAATAGACAGATCGAATTTGCCAGGCGGCAAGCCGTTTAGCACCATGGTGCCCCCACGACGTAACGTGCCGATCGCCTGCTCAAAGGCTTTAGGCGACACCGCAGTGACCAGCACGCCGTGCGCGCCGCCAAAGTGCTCATGAAACACCCTGGCCGGATCGACGTTTCTGGCATTCGCCACCACGCTGGCGCCCAGGCGCTGGGCAAAGGCCAGCTTATCGTCATCGATATCGACAGCCGCCACGTTCAGCCCCATCGCGACGGCATACTGTATAGCCATGTGCCCTAACCCACCTATGCCGGAAATCACCACCCAGTCACCGGGTTTGGTGTCGGTCATTTTTAACCCTTTGTAGACCGTCACGCCCGCACAGAGCACCGGTGCCACCTCGTTGAATGCGAGGTTTTCGGGGATGATGCCGACATAGTTGGCGTCCGCCACGCAGTATTCGGCAAAACTGCCGTTAACCGAATAGCCGGTATTTTGCTGACTGTGGCACAGCGTTTCCCAGTTATCGAGACAGTGCTCGCAGTGACCGCAGGCGGAGTAGAGCCAGGGCACGCCGACCCGATCGCCCACCTTCAGGTGATGTACGTTATCCCCCACCGCGACCACCTGCCCTACGCCCTCATGTCCCGGGATAAAAGGCGGAACCGGCTTCACCGGCCAGTCGCCCTCTGCCGCATGCAGATCGGTGTGACACACGCCGGTTGCCGCGATTTTTACCAGAATCTGCCCCGACCCAGGCTGGGGTACGGGCACCTGCTCAATCACCAAGGGTTCGCCGAACGCTTTAACAACTGCTGCCTTCATCATCGTGTTGATTGTCATCGTCATGATTTACGCTCCAGGGATAGGTTACGGACTTAAAACAGCCCCAGCGGTGCCGTGTCATAGCTGACTAACAGGTTTTTGGTCTGCTGGTACTGGTTGAGTGCCATTTTGTGTGTTTCGCGACCCACGCCGGACTGTTTGTAACCCCCAAAGGCAGCATGGGCCGGGTAGATGTGGTAACAGTTGGTCCAGACGCGCCCGGCTTTGATGGCGCGCCCCATGCGGTAGGCTAAATTGCTGTCCCGCGTCCAGACGCCCGCCCCCAATCCAAACTGGGTTTCATTGGCAATACGCAAGGCTTCAGCCTCATCTTTGAAGGTGGTGATGCCGATAACCGGGCCAAAGATTTCCTCCTGAAAGCAGCGCATGCTATTGCTGCCTTTAATCAGCGTGGGCTGAATATAGAAACCGTTATCCAGTTCGGACGATATCAAGGCCCGCTCACCCCCGGTCAGGATCTCGCCCCCTTCGTTGCGGGCAATCTCGATATACGACAAAATTTTATCGAACTGCTGACGCGAAGCCTGGGCGCCAATCATCGTGTCGGTATCGAGCGGATCGCCGCGACGAATGGTGGCGACTTTGGCCATCACCCGCGCCATGAAAGGCGCGTAAACGGACTCATGGATTAGCGCACGGGACGGACAGGTACACACCTCGCCCTGATTAAAGAAGCCCAGCACCAGCCCTTCCACAGCCTTGTCAATAAAGTCCGGCTCGCCATTCATGATGTCGGCGAAGTAGATGTTCGGCGATTTCCCGCCCAGCTCCACGGTACAGGGAATAATATTTTCTGCGGCACAGGCCATGATATGACGTCCCACCGGCGTAGAACCGGTGAAGGCGATTTTGGCAATGCGTTTACTGGTTGCCAACGCTTCGCCCGCCTCGCGGCCGAAACCCTGTACCACGTTTAGCACGCCTGCAGGAAACAGGTCGCCGATCATCTCCATCAGCAGCGTAATGCCCAGCGGAGTTTGCTCCGCAGGCTTAAGCACCACGCAGTTACCGGCAGCCAGGGCCGGCGCCAGCTTCCATGCGGCCATCAGCAACGGAAAATTCCAGGGAATAATTTGCCCCACCACGCCCAGCGGCTCATGAAAATGGTAGGCCACGGTTTTTTCATCGATCTCGCCCGTGCTGCCCTCCTGCGCGCGCAGGCATCCTGCGAAGTAACGAAAATGGTCGGCCGCCAGCGGCAGATCGGCATTGAGCGTTTCCCGAATCGGTTTGCCGTTGTCCCAGCTTTCCGCCACGGCCAGGGTTTCGAGATTGGCATCAATGCGATCAGCCACCTGGAGCAGCAGATTAGATCGGGTTTGTACGGAGGTTTTTCCCCAGGCTTCTGCAGCCCGGTGCGCGGCATCCAGCGCTAAATCAATATCGCGCGCATCGGAACGAGGAAACCGGGCAATGTCACTGCCGTTGACGGGTGAGGTATTCATGAAGTACTCACCACTCAGCGGCTCGATAAATTTGCCATCAATGTAGTTGCCGTAGGCAGATTTAAACGTCACTAACGCACCAGGTGTGCCGGGATGGGCATAACGCATCGCAAACTCCTTCTGTAGGGTAGACAGGCAGCGGCATGTTGATTTTTAACGGATAGCGCGCTGTCACCTGACGTTTGCAGGTCCTGTGCCAACTTCCCTTGCGCGCTGAAAATCCAGATAAAAATCAATCACCTGAATAGTAATCTCACAGGCATGCGTTGAGGACTAACCGGCTTTGATCCCGCTTTGTGTTGCAAATCGCAACACCGCTAAAACCAAAACGCTACAATCCCGCTACACTTTTCCGAGCCCACGAGGTCATTCATGCAGCACAAGGTTTCCGATGCCCTATTGCCCGCTATCGATAACAACCCCCTGCTGAGTGATTCCTGGCTACGCAGCCAGCTCTACGGACTGGATCGTTCGGCCGATGATTTTCCTCGCGTACGTCAGGCCGAGCTGACAGAGCTGGTGGCCAGTAATACTGACCTCCAGCAGTTTGCTCAGCCCATCATGCACAAGCTGGCCCAGAAGGTGACGCAGATGCAGTCGGTGGTCATTCTGTCTGACGCGGCAGGCCGGGTGCTGCACACCTTTGGCGAGATGCAGGCGATGCAAAAAGCACAGCGTTTCGCCCTTGCCCCCGGCAACATCTGGAGCGAATGTGGCCGTGGCACCAACGCCATTGGTACGGCGCTGGCGATAGACGACGGTTGTGAAATCGAGGGTAATCAACACTTCCTGACCCGCAACCAGGGGCTTTACTGTGCCGCCATGCCGCTGCAAATGCCCAACGGGCAGATTGCGGGGGTACTGGATGTCTCCGGCCCTGCGCATTTTTCCCATGCCCATACGTTTGCCTGGGTCAAACAGGCGGCACGGCACATTGAGTATCTGTGGGTTAAGCAGAGCCTGCATCCCCAACAATGGCTAATGAGCCTGCACAGCGACGCACACCGGCTAGACAGCCCGGATGAGCTGCTGCTGGTGTTTTCAGACAACGTGCTGACTGCCGCAAATC
Organism: Pantoea sp. B623; assembly: GCF_024814475.1. Classification (NCBI taxonomy): domain Bacteria; kingdom Pseudomonadati; phylum Pseudomonadota; class Gammaproteobacteria; order Enterobacterales; family Erwiniaceae; genus Pantoea; species Pantoea sp. B623. The sequence continues at coordinate 1,337,366 of NZ_JANUXM010000004.1, forward strand.
GGCTGGCCCTGCGTGAACTTGACCTGCACGCCGAACAGCTTGGCGTCATCACATTTCAGCAGCTGTTTCCTCACGGCGATCTGCGGGCCACCGCACTGCCAACGCCGGTGATGATCGGACCCCAGCCTTATTATTTTCGTCTGCGTGCGCCCACCCGAACCCGATTCAGCGTAGCAGCAGGCCCTGCGCGTCCGCTGCCTTTCTCACTGCAACATGAGGGAGATAAAATGGTGCGGCTGCTGAATGCCGGCGTTTCATTGTGCATTCGCGGGGAAACCGGCAGCGGAAAAGAGTACGTCAGCCGCGCGTTACATCAGCAAAGCCGCTGGCGGGAAGGAAAATTTGTGGCGATTAACTGCGCCGCGATTCCGGAATCCTTGATCGAATCTGAACTCTTTGGCTACCAGCCGGGGGCATTTACCGGTGCCAGCAAAAATGGCTACATCGGTAAAATCCGTGAGGCCGATGGCGGCGTCCTGTTTCTGGATGAGATCGGAGATATGCCACTGGCGCTGCAAACCCGGCTCTTACGCGTGCTACAGGAAAAAGAGGTCGCGCCGCTGGGATCCAGTCAGAGCTGGCCGGTTAACCTGGCCGTGATCAGCGCGACACATCGGGATCTGGCGCAACGCGTCTCACAGGGCGACTTCCGCGAGGATCTCCTGTACCGGCTGCAGGAATTTTCATTCACGATCCCGCCGCTGCGTGACTGGTCTTCTCTTCCGGCGTTTATCACGCAACTCTGGGACGCGCTGGGCGGCGGCGCGCGTCAGATCGGCTTGTCTTCCGAAGTGCTGGCGACATTAACGCGCTATTCCTGGCCGGGCAACGTGCGCCAGCTACGCAGCCTGATGAAAGTCTTGCTGGCGCTGGCGGAAGATGGCGATAGCGTGGAGATCACGCATTTACCTGAGGAGTACCGCAGCGGCAACGCCGCGGCATCACCCGCGCGCCAGCAGCATGACGATCGTCTGATAAAAGCGACGTTGCAGCAGTTTAACGGCAACATCAGCAAAACGGCGCAGGCGCTCGGCGTTGCGCGCAGCACGCTGTATCGCCGCGCTGCACGCGAGAAGTGAGCTTAATCGCGGAAGTTTTTAAACTGGAATGGCTGGCCCAGATTTCCCCCGCGCACCAGCGCCATCGCCCCCTGCAGATCGTCACGTGACTTACCAGTGACGCGCAGGGATTCACCCTGAATCTGGGTCTGCACTTTCAGCTTGCTGTCTTTGATCAACTTCACCAGCTTCTTCGCCACATCGGCTTCAATGCCTTTTTTCATTTTGGCATCCAGGCTCCAGCTCTTGCCGCTGTGCTCAATTTCTTCCGGCACGTCCAGGGCCGCGCCTTCAATGCCGCGCTTAAGCATTTTTTCACGCAGAATATCGACCAGTTGCTTTACCTGAAAGTCAGATTCACTGATGACTTTAATGGTTTCATTTTTTTCATTGAGTTCGTAACTGGCGGTGACGTTACGAAAATCGAAACGGGTGGACAGTTCGCGGTTAGCGTTATCTACCGCATTGCGAACTTCCTGCATGTCGACTTCTGAAACGATATCGAAAGATGGCATCTCTTCTTCTCCTGAGGCTAAACTGGCATGCATAATACGCGTCTTAGGCCACTAAATAAAATCACGCTGTGCAGCGCTATACTTAACCCATTGTCACAGCGCATAAATAATACGCCCGCGAGCGGGAGGCAGCATGAAAATAACCGTATTAGGATGCGGCGCGCTAGGCCAGGTCTGGCTTACCGCCCTTGCCCATTCTGGACATGATGTACAGGGATGGCTGCGTGTTCCCCAGCCCTACTGTTCAGCCAACGTGATTGATCCTCTGGGTCGCGTCTCGAACCGGACCTTTATTGCCAACGATCCGCTGTTTCTGGCCCAGAGTCAGCTGCTGCTGGTCACGCTGAAAGCCCCCCAGGTTTCGACAGCCGTTAAAAATCTGGAGAGCGTGATGGCGGAAAACTGTCCCGTGCTGCTGCTGCATAACGGAATGGGGACGCTGGGGGAATTAAAGGGCCTGCGACAGCCGCTGTTGCGCGGCATTACCACGCACGCCGCCATGCGGGACGGAACGGTGATTAAACATGTCGCCAGCGGCGTCACGCATATTGGCCCCGGCAACCGTAAAAGCGAAGGCTGGAGCGCGATTGCCGACGTTCTACATGATGCACTGCCCGACGTCGCCTGGCATGACAATATCCGGGCCGCCTGCTGGCGCAAACTGGCGGTTAACTGCGTAATAAACCCGCTGAGCGTGGAGCACGATTGTCAAAACGGCGCGCTCCGCCAGTACAGCCGTGAAATACAAACCCTGTGCGATGAAATCAGTTGGGTGATGGAACGAGAAGGCCAGTCCGTTGACAGCCAGAGTCTGCAGGATCAGGTATTCGATGTGATAGAAACGACGGCGGCGAATACGTCGTCAATGCTGCAGGATATTCGCGCACAGCGGCTGACGGAGATTGAATACATCACCGGTTTCCTGCTGCGCCGGGCACGCACCCACGGCTTCGTGTTGACAGAAAACACGCGCCTGTATGACATGATTAAACGCAAGGAGTCTTTTTATGGGCGCGAACGCCTCAGTACTGGTCTGTCTGGCTCATGGCAGTGAAGAAATCGAAGCGGTCACCACGCTGGATCTGCTGGTACGTGGCGGGATAAAAACGGTTACCGCCAGCGTGGAAAGCGACGGCAGCCGTGAAATCCTCTGCTCGCGCGGGGTCCGCCTGCTGGCCGATATCCCGCTGGTCGAGGTCGCGGATAACGCCTACGATGCCATTGTACTGCCCGGCGGATTGAAAGGCGCCGAGACGTTTCGCGACAGTCCACTGCTGGTGGAAACCGTGCGGCAGTTTCATCTGACCGGGCGTATTGTTGCCGCCATCTGCGCCGCGCCTGGCACGGTACTGGTGCCACATAACCTGTTTCCCGTGGGAAACATGACGGGTTTCCCCGGTTTGAAATCCACCATACCGGATGATAAATGGATGGAGCGGCGCGTGGTGTGGGATCCGCGCGTCAATCTGTTAACCAGCCAGGGGCCGGGCACCGCAATGGATTTTGCGCTGAAGTTAATCGATCTGTTAGTCGGCAGTGATAAAGCGCGGGAGGTTGCCGCTCAACTGGTAATGGCACCCGGCATTTACGATTACCAGGCCAGTTAAGATTTGGCGTCTGAAAAGCGGTACAGGTAGCACTGTGCCCGCTTCCCGGTCGGGTGCGCGGGCACAGCGTGCCTTTTAAGGGCGGTAAACTTTGACGTTTTTAAAGCCCTGCTCATGCAGATACAGCGCCTGAAGTTTACTCATCACGCCGCGATCGCAGTACAACAGCCAGGTTTTATTCTGATCGAGGTCGCCAAACTGGGTGCTGAGTTTGTAGAAAGGCATCGACTTCACCTCTGTTCCCACCAACTCAAGCGGTTTGTCTTCCTGCTCATCCACCGAACGGATATCCAGTACGCTGTCGTTTTCGTTCAGCAAGCCGACCGTTTCAACCTCGACCACTTCGTCCTGCGTTTGCTCGGCAATTTCGCGGATATCCACGTTGGTCGCTTCGGCCACCATGCGTTCCAGAATCGAGAAGTCAAAATGGCTTTCTTCAGCGTCGATTTTGCCCTTCACCGCTTTGACGGTTGGGCTTTTGGAAATCACACCGCAATATTCCGGCATGGTACTGGCAAAATCTTCGGTGCCGATCTCACGCGCGACCTTGATGATGTGCTCTTTATCATGGGAGATCAGCGGACGCAGAATCAGCGTGTCCGATGCATTGTCGATCAAACGCAGGTTGGTCAGGGTCTGACTGGAAACCTGTCCAAGCGCTTCACCGGTCACCAGCGCCTGAACGCCATAGCGTTCAGCGACCATCGACGCGGCGCGAACCATCATGCGCTTCAGTACCACGCCCATCTGGCCATCGTCGACTTTTTCTAAAATTTCGCCCACGACCGGTTCGAAGTTTATCGCGACAAAACGGACCCGATGCGAACGACCGAAACGGTTCCAGATATAATGCGCCACCTGACGCACGCCGATTTCGTGTGCGGCACCGCCAAGATTAAAGAAGCAGTAATGCACCCGGCAGCCGCGACGCATCAGCATGTAGCTCGACACGCCAGAGTCAAAGCCGCCCGAGATTAGCGACAGCACATCTTCCTGCGTGCCAATCGGGAAACCGCCCAGCCCCTCATAGCGCGCGGTCACCAGCGTTAAGCGGTTCTCTTCCACTTCGAGATTGACCGTCACCTCTGGCTTTTTAAGCTGCACCGTGGCGCTCTCGATGTGCTGATTCAGACCACCGCCGACGTAGCGTTCCACATCCTGCGAACTAAAGCTGTGTTTGCCCCGGCGCTTAACACGCACGCAAAACGTTTTGTTTTCAAGAGCATCGCGGTACTGCGCCAGCGTCTGCTCAAAAATATGATGAATATCGGTATATTCACGCTCTTCCACCGCAAGGACATGGTGGATACCGGGAATGCGCATGAGCTCATCAGGAATAACCGTGCGCATGGCTTCATCTTTGCAGCGCACTTCAATATGATCCCAGTAACGGACGACCGCGATCTCGTCGCTGACGGTTTTAAGCACGTTGCGAATATTGCTGGCAAGAATCTTAATAAAGCGCAGGCGCACCGACTGACTCTTGATGGTGATTTCGGGAAATAACTTGACGATAAACTTCATGGCGATACAGCTTCGTTGGGCAAATAAGTGCTAAAACAGGCTGCACTTAGCTGGTAAGATCATAAAATTGCGGGCTGCCAGGCGCATCCGCATCCGAGGCGCGGAAGTATATCACCTTTACCTGGTGACTGCTTCTGCAACAGCATGCACATTGATTATTTTGCTAATCATTCTCTCTCAGCTACCATGACCGATTGCATGATAACGTTCCAACCGTGAGTCGATCCTAACTATGCCGAAAAAAGCCGAACAGCCAGCCAGCTTTGAAACGTCATTGCAGCAGCTGGAACAGATTGTCAGTCGTCTGGAAAGTGGTGAACTGCCGTTGGAAGAGGCCCTCAATGAATTTGAGCGCGGCGTGCAGCTGGCACGCAATGGCCAACAGACGCTGCAACAGGCCGAGCAGCGCGTTCGTATTTTACTCAGCGATGATAAAGACGCCGACCTCTCCTCTTTTACGCCGGAAAACAACTAATGGATTTTCCTGAACTGCTCGACGCTTATCACAGGCAGGTGAATCGTGCGTTGACGGGCTTATTAGACGCCCTGCCTTTTCAGAGTTCTCCTCTGGTGAATGCCATGAAGTATGGGGCATTATTAGGCGGCAAACGCCTGCGCCCGTTTCTGGTCTACGCCACCGGCGAGATGCTTCACGCCGACAAAGCGAGTCTGGATGCGCCCGCTGCAGCAGTTGAGTGTATTCATGCCTATTCACTGATTCATGACGATCTTCCTGCCATGGACGATGACGCTCTGCGTCGTGGGCAACCGACCTGCCATATTAAATATGGTGAAGATACCGCCATCCTTGCAGGCGATGCGCTGCAAACGCTGGCATTTTCTATCCTTGCCGACCAGCCCATGCCGGGCGTGAGCGCGGAATATCGGCTGGCCATGTTGTCAGAACTGGCAAAAGCCAGCGGCGTCGCGGGGATGTGCGGCGGTCAGGCACTGGATCTGGCGGCGGAAGGTCAGTCGGTGGGGCTTGCTCAACTTGAACAAATTCATCGTCATAAAACCGGTGCGTTGATCCGCGCGGCCGTTCGGCTTGGCGCGTTTGCCGCTGGCGAAAAAGGCCGCGAGGCGCTTCCGTATCTTGATCGCTATGCAGACGCTATCGGTCTGGCTTTTCAGGTGCAGGATGACATCCTGGATGTGACGGGTGACACAGCTGTCATCGGAAAACGCCAGGGTGCCGATCAAGATCTTGGAAAAAGCACCTATCCTTCACTGATGGGTCTGGATGATGCCCGCACTAAGGCACTGGATTTATATCAGGAAGCCGTCGATGCTTTGCACATGCTCTCTGCCAAATCCTATAACACCACAGCCTTGAAGGCGCTGGCGAGCTTCGTAATTGAACGCGATAAATAACTTCCATGATGAGTCACTGATGAGTTTTGATATTACAAAATACCCGACACTGGCGCAGGCAGAAACGGTTCAGGCGCTGCGAGCCCTGCCAAAAGAGAAATTGCCTGCGCTCTGCAACGAGCTGCGCCAGTATTTATTAGACAGCGTGAGCCGCTCAAGCGGCCATTTTGCGTCGGGCCTGGGCGTGGTCGAGCTGACCGTGGCGCTGCATTACGTCTATAACACGCCGTTCGATCACCTGGTGTGGGACGTCGGTCATCAGGCTTATCCGCACAAAATTTTAACGGGACGCCGCGATCGCATTGGCTCTATTCGCCAAAAGAACGGTGTGCATCCGTTTCCCTGGCGCGGCGAGAGTGAATACGATGTGCTGAGCGTGGGCCACTCTTCGACCTCCATCAGTGCCGGACTGGGCATGGCTGCGGCGGCCGAACGTGAAGGCAAAGGCCGCCGCACGGCCTGCGTTATCGGTGATGGTGCCATTACTGCGGGCATGGCGTTTGAAGCCATGAACCATGCAGGCGATATCAAATCGGATATGCTCGTGATTCTGAATGACAATGAAATGTCGATTTCAGAGAACGTCGGGGCGCTGAACAACCGGCTGGCGCAGATCCTCTCGGGCAAAACCTATGCGCGTCTGCGTGAAGGCGGCAAGCGTGTTCTGACCGGCCTGCCGCCGATTAAAGAATTAGTGAAGCGTACCGAAGAGCATCTGAAAGGCATGGTCGTGCCCGGAACCCTGTTTGAAGAGCTGGGTTTTAACTATATCGGCCCGGTGGACGGCCATGATGTGCTGACGCTGGTAAATACGCTGAGTAATATGCGCAGCCTGAAAGGGCCACAGTTCCTGCATATTATGACCAAAAAGGGCAAAGGCTACGCGCCGGCAGAACAGGATCCTATTACCTGGCATGCTGTGCCGAAATTTGACGTCGCCAGCGGTGAGCTGCCAAAAAGCGCCGAAGGTTTGCCGAGCTACTCCAAAATTTTCGGCAACTGGCTGTGTGAGATGGCCGCTCACGATACGAAGCTGATGGCGATTACGCCTGCCATGCGTGAAGGTTCAGGCATGGTCGGTTTCTCTCGCAAATACCCCAACCAGTATTTTGACGTTGCCATTGCCGAACAGCACGCGGTGACCTTCGCCGCTGGCCTGGCGATTGGGGGCTACAAACCGGTGGTGGCCATCTACTCCACCTTCCTGCAGCGCGCCTACGATCAGGTCATCCACGACGTGGCAATTCAGAAACTGCCGGTGTTGTTTGCCATCGATCGCGGCGGCATCGTCGGCGCTGACGGGCAGACACACCAGGGCGCGTTCGATCTCGCCTATCTGCGCTGCGTGCCGGACATGGTGATTATGACGCCAAGCGACGAGAATGAATGTCGCCAGATGCTGTATACCGGTTATCACTATCAGGATGGCCCGGCCGCGGTACGTTATCCGCGCGGTACCGGTACCGGTGCTGCACTGACACCGCTGCAAAGCCTGCCGCTGGGTAAAGGCGTGGTAAAACGTCAGGGCGAAAAACTGGCCATCCTCAACTTCGGTACGCTGCTGCCGGAAGCGAGCAAGGTGGCGGAAGCGCTGAACGCAACGCTTGTGGACATGCGCTTCGTGAAACCGCTGGATACGTCACTGATCGCCGAACTGGCGGCCAGTCATGAGTCCCTGATTACGCTGGAAGAAGGCGCGATTAAAGGCGGCGCAGGCAGCGGCGTGAATGAGTTTGTCATGGCTAAACGCCTGGGCGTGCCCGTGCTGAATATCGGCCTGCCTGATGAGTTTATTCCGCCTGGTACTCAGGAAGAAATGCGCCACGACTACCAACTGGACATTGACGGTATTCAACAGCAGATCAGCCGCTGGCTGGCGCAGTAGGTCCCCTGCCCGCGCACTGTGGAGCGCGTCATTCCTGCTATGCTTAATCCCCTGGGTTAGACATAGCAGGAGTCTTCATGAAAACTATTCAATTAGCGAACACTGACTTAACGGTTTCCCGGCTTTGCCTGGGTTGTATGACCTTTGGAGAACCCGATCGCGGCAAGCACGCCTGGACACTCCCGGAAGAGAGCAGCCGTCCGCTCATCCAGCAGGCGCTGGAAGCAGGGATCAATTTTTTTGATACCGCGAACAGTTATTCTGACGGCAGTAGCGAGGAGATTGTGGGCCGGGCGCTCAAAGATTTTGCCCGACGTGATGAGGTGGTCGTTGCCACCAAAGTTTTCTTTCCCATGAGCAATCTCTCGCAGGGCTTATCTCGCCAGAACATTCTGCAATCTATCGACGACAGCCTGCAACGGCTGGATATGGAGTATGTCGATCTCCTGCAAATTCATCGCTGGGACTATGACACCCCGCTGGAAGAGACGCTGGAAGCCCTTGACGCAGTGGTGAAGTCTGGTAAAGCGCGCTACATTGGTGCCTCCTCAATGCATAGCCACCAGTTTGCTCAGGCCTTAGCCCTGCAGGACCAACAGGGCTGGGCACGCTTTGTCAGCATGCAGGATCAGTACAACCTGATCCAACGTGAAGAAGAGCGGGAGATGCACCCTTTGTGTCTGCGGGAAAACATTGCGGTATTACCCTGGAGCCCCCTGGCACGCGGCAAACTGACCCGCCCCTGGGGAGAAACCACCGCACGATCCGTGTCGGATGACGTCATTCCCTCGCTCTATGCCACAACCGAGGAGAACGACGCGATGATAGCCGAGCGCCTGGCAGAGGTTGCGGCGGACAAAGGCGTGACGCGTGCGCAGGTGGCGCTGGCATGGTTACTCAGCAAACCCGCCGTCACCGCCCCAATCATCGGTGCTTCGCGCGCCGGGCAGTTCGCCGAGCTGGCTAACGCCGTCAACGTGGAACTGACCGGGGACGAGATCGCCCATCTGGAAGAGGCCTATCAACCGCACCCGGCAACGGGTTATCAGTAAGCGGGTTGTGAAGCGTTTTGCATGCGGCGCTATGCGCTGTCCGACAGGCAAAGCGGCAGACCGTTCCCGCAGGGGAACGGCCATCATGCTGAACGACGAAATGAGGGAGAACAGGCGGGGTTTTTCGCTGTAAAGGCCCGGTCTGGCAAGCTTAAGCGGCCAAAAAGACGCCCGTCGCGTACAGCATCGCCGCCGCGATAATACCGGCGATAATATCATCTACCATGATGCCCATACCGCCATGCACGTTACGATCGAACCAGCGAATCGGCCAGGGTTTCCAGATATCCAGCACGCGGAACAGAACAAAACCACTCACCACCCACTGCCAGCTGTTGACCGGAATCGCCATCAGGGTAATCCACATCCCGATAAACTCATCCCAGACAATGCTGCCGTGGTCATGCACGCCCATATCCTTGGCGGTGCGATGGCAAAGGTAAACGCCCACACTAATGCCCAGCAAGACCACCAGCGAGTAGAGATCATGGGGGAGCAAGGTCATGAGCCACCAAAACGGAATGGCGGCCAGCGATCCTACCGTTCCGGGCATAAACGGGCTCAGGCCGCTGCCGAAGCCGGTCGCCAGCAAATGCCAGGGATTGCGCAGGCGCAGGCGGCTTTTCGCGAGGGTTTTATCTGAGGTCAAAATGGTCGAATCCTTTATGACGGAATTCCGTGGGTTTACCGTTTTCCAGCAGTGACAGCCCTTCTGACTCCGGTGCCATCTGGCCAATGCAGGTATAAGGCACGCCAAGATGCCCCAGCGCCACATCCAGCGCGCCACGATTGACTTCCGGCACGCTAAAGCACAGCTCGTAATCTTCTCCGCCGCTGAGCGCCCAGCGCAGCACCTGTTCGGCATCAAAGTTTTCACGCAGTGCAGAAGAGAGCGGCAGCGCATCCAGATTCAACCGTGCACCACAGCCGCTGGCTTTCAGTACATGGCCAAGATCGGAGATGAGTCCATCCGATAAATCAATGGCGGATGACGCCAGGGAACGCAGCGACTGTCCCTGTAAAATGCGCGGCATTGGGCGCAGGTGGCGCTTGATCAGGGCTTCGTGTATCGCCGGATCGTCAATGCGGCAGTGATGCTGTAATAACGCCAGCCCGGCAGCGCTGTCGCCCAGCGTACCGGTCACGTAGATCCAGTCACCCGGCCTGGCGCCCGAGCGTTTCAGCGCCTTGCCGTGGGGAATCAAGCCATGAATCCCCAACGTGAGGCTGAGGGGGCCACGCGTGGTATCGCCGCCCACCAGCTGCATGTCGTAGTATTCCAGCAGGTCAAACAGGCTTTCGCTAAAGCTGCTGAGCCAGGTTTCATTCACGTCAGGCAAGGTCATGGCCAGCGTCAGCCAGGCAGGATCGGCTCCCATCGCGGCCAAATCGCTCAGGTTTACCGCCAGAGATTTATACGCTAAATCCGCAGGATGGATGGAAGACAGGAAATGGACGCCGGAAACCAGCGTATCGGTGCTGACCGCCAGCGTCTGTTTTTCGGGCACGCTAAGCAACGCGCAATCGTCGCCAATGCCGAGTTCGACATCACGGCGGCTACGCGTTCTGCGATTGAAGTAGCGTGCGATGAGTTCAAATTCACCACATGACATAATTGCGTTCCGCTTAACCATTAATGAAAAAGGCCGGCAAGCCGGCCTTATTGATTATTTGCGTTGGGGTCTGATTTGTGGACCGGCTTTATCCAGTACACCGTTGACAAATTTATGGCTGTCTTCGGCACCAAACACTTTCGCCAGCTCAATACCTTCGTTGATGGCCACTTTATAGGGCACATCAGAACGCTTGCTCAATTCATACAGCGAAATACGCAGAATGGCTTTTTCAACCTGTCCCAGCTCTTCGAGCTGACGCGACAGATACGGCTTCATCAGGCCATCCAGGTACGCGCTGTTGGTCGCCACACCGGACAGCAGTTCGCGGAAATAGGTAATGTCGACGTCTTTGACGTCTTGTTCCGCCAGAAACTGGTATTCCACATCGGCAATGTCGTTGTTGGACAACTGCCAGGAGTAAAGCGCCTGGACAGCGCACTCACGGGCGCGACGACGAGCAGCAGGTTTCACAAAATTCCCCTTACAAAAATCAGGCTTTAATGGCTTTCAATACGTTGATCATTTCAAGCGCGGTCAGGGCCGCTTCGGCACCTTTATTACCCGCTTTCGTTCCAGCACGCTCAATGGCCTGCTCGATATTTTCAGTCGTCAGTACTCCAAATGCCACCGGAATATCACTGTCCATGGCAACGCTGGCAATACCGGAGCTGGCTTCACCTGCGACATATTCGAAGTGAGCAGTGCCACCACGAATTACGGTACCCAGCGCGATCACGGCGTCGTACTTGCCGGTTTTGGTCAGCGCACGGGCTGCCAGCGGCAGTTCATAAGCGCCTGGAACCCAGACGACGGTGATATTGTCATCGCTGACCTGGCCAATGCGCTTCAGGGCATCAACCGCGCCGTCTAACAGGCTGTCATTGATAAAGTTGTTAAAACGCGCGATAACGATGGCAATGTTTGCCTCAGGCGTTGCAACGGCAGCTTCGATAACTTTCATACATATCCTTTCAGGGGTTTGTTTGGCCCCGCGCAGGGGGGCGGATTCTAACATACTCTTTGGCGGCGTGCTCTCGCTTTTCCGCCTCCGTTATTGCGGTGTCAGCGTCAGGCGCACATCATCGCCGACCTGACGGATATCGCGAAAGGCAAAGACCGGCGCATCGGCCAACTGCGTTAACCCCGCAAGCTGGCACAGGCCACGCGCGTCATTGCCCAGTAATTTCGGCGCAACATACACAATCAGCTCATCCACCAGCCCGGCCTGAATGAGCGCGCCGGCGAGCGTCGCGCCGGCTTCCACCCAGACGCTGTTAATCTGCCGCTGGCCCAGCACCATCATCAGCGCCACTAAATCCAGCTGGCTGTCGCGCAGTGGAACAGGAATCTGCGTCACCGTTTCCGGCCAGTGCCGATCGTCGACCTGCTGGCGCATCAGCCAGGTTTCGCCTAATTGTTCAATAAGTTTGTGGTCCGGCGTTACGCGATTCTGGCTATCGACGATCACTCTCACCGGCTGACGCAGCTCGGCTTCATCCACCTGGCGCTGACTTTCGCTGTCCAGTTCTGACCAGCGCACCGTTAACGAGGGATTATCCGCCAGTACGGTTGCACTGCTGCTGAGGATGGCGGAACTCTGGGCGCGCAGCCGCTGCACGTCGCGCCGGGCCGCCGGCGAGGTGATCCACTGGCTTTCCCCACTTGCCATGGCGGTGCGGCCGTCCAGCGAGGCACCCAGTTTTAACTGTATCCAGGGAAAGCCGGTACGCATGCGTTTCAGAAAACCACGGTTCAGGGCTTCCGCTTCCTGCATCATCAGCCCGTGGCTGACCTCAATGCCCGCCTGATGCAGGCGGTGTAATCCCCGTCCGGCTACCTGCGGATTGGGATCCTGCATGGCCGCCACCACGCGGGTTACACCTGCGGCAATTAATGCATCACAACAGGGCGGCGTGCGCCCGTGGTGACTGCAGGGTTCCAGCGTCACATAGGCGGTTGCGCCACGTGCGCGGTCCCCCGCCATACGTAACGCGTGCACTTCCGCATGCGGTTCCCCGGCGCGCTGATGCCAGCCTTCCCCAACAATCTGACCGTCACGCACAATGACGCAGCCTACATTGGGATTGGGTGTGGTGGTAAAACGGCCGCGGCGCGCCAACTCCAGCGCGCGCGCCATATAGCGTTCATCGGTCATGATTTAATCCTGTAATCTGGCAATCTCTTCGCCAAAATCACGCACGTCCTCAAAGCTGCGGTAAACAGAAGCAAAGCGGATATAGGCTACCTTATCGAGCTTCTTCAGCTCGTCCATCACCAGGTTGCCAATCAGCTTGCTGGGGATTTCACGTTCTCCTGTCGCCCGCAGTTGGGTTTTAATATGGCTTACCGCACTCTCAACGGCATCCGCACTGACCGGACGCTTCTCCAGCGCTTTCATCATGCCGCTGGCCAGCTTGTCTTCATTGAAAGGCTCACGCACGTCGTTGCTTTTCACCACGCGCGGCATCACCAGTTCAGCCACTTCAAACGTAGTGAAACGCTCATGGCACACCAGACATTGACGACGGCGCCGCACTGACGAACCCTCACTAACCAGACGAGAATCAATCACTTTAGTGTCTACAGCGGAGCAGAATGGGCAATGCATGACGTTTCCTGACACGAGATAAATGGGTTATACAGTGTAGCGCGAACTGCAGGTCAACAAAATCGATTCGCGTGCTTTCCCCTGCCTGCTTCACAGCCTGAGCGGGCAACAGACCAGCGACGTTAAACAGCACGACGCTTAGAGAGCCGCAGGCGGGATGTGGTGAGCACACCGCCAGCCTCCCTCACCAGAGACACCGGCACACACGCAGGAACACGTGAACGGGCCGTAACAGCTTCAGCGCATTACGGCAGCAGCCTTTGCCTGAGCGGGACAACGGGAGAAGGCTGACTCGGCTCCCCTGCCGTTCAGACAATTCCGTTAACGAACAAACCGCCGTCTGGCCGCTCAGGACAGGCTTGACGACATCGCTAACCTGGAAGATAACGTGCTGTTGGCCCTTTCAGGTTACCCAGGCGAAACCGGACAGAGCCATGCCATGAATATTAATGAAACACAGAAGCCACACCGGATAACCTTCACCCGGACAGTTTCTGGCCATTTCTTTATAACGGATAAGGATAAATAATGATCAGGATGGTTTGGGCCCCCGCCGCCCTCTCACTGATGCTGTTGAGCGGTTGCAGCACAACTGCCGGGCAGCCACAGGTTAAACAACTTCATCAGGAAGTTAGTCAGTTAAACCAGCAGATGCAGCGGCTTACCAGCCAGGCAAGCGCGGTGGAGATTCAGGGGCAGCTTAACGGACATTCGCAGCAGGGTGCCTGGTTATTACCTCAGGCCAATACGCCCGTTGAATTACAAACCCAGGCCGGCACGCTTCGCTTGTCTTTATCGCGTGTTGAGGCAGAAGCCAACGGCTCACGCGCTAACCTGACCCTACAGACGCGGGATAATACGCCGCTGCCGGGGCTGGAGGCTACCGTAGTCTGGGGCCAGCTCGATCCCGCGACCGGTAAACCGCTTGAGGCCGACAGTCTGACGCAAACCATCCGGATTCCCGCCTCGCTGACGCCACGCAGTTCGGTCATTGTGCCGTTGCGCCTGGGGGGTATTACGCCGGACCAGCTTGGCTATGTGCGGATTCATCAGGTACTGGCCAAAACGGCTGTACCCACACCATAAAGACAAAAAAAAGCCGCCAGTTGTCTGAACTGGCGGCTTTTTTATCATGCAACGATTACGGCAGGATTGAAGGCTGATCTGCGCCCTCTTTCTCCACTTTCTGTACCAGCATGTGTTCGCGTTTCATGCCCAGCTTCAACGCCAGCGCTGAAGAGACGTAGATCGACGAAATCGTACCAATGGTGACACCGATCAGCATGGTCAGCGAGAAGCCTTTCAGCAGCGCACCACCAAAGATGAACAGGATCAGGATCATCGCCAGCGTCGTCAGCGAGGTGATTAAGGTACGGCTCAACGTCTGGGTCAGGGACACGTTGGTAATGTCGTAAGAAGAGCCGCGACGAATTTTGCGGAAGTTCTCACGAATACGGTCCGAAACCACGATTTTATCGTTAAGCGAGTAACCGATAACCGACATCAGCGAGGCCACGATGGTGAGGTCGACTTCAACCCGGAACAGCGACAGCAGTCCACAGGTGATGATCACGTCGTGCGCCAGCGCCAGCACCGTACCCAGCGCCAGGCGCCACTCAAAGCGAATACCGATGTAGATCAGGATCGCAATCAGTGCCGACAGCAGAGCCAACGCTCCGGCCTGCGCCAGATCGCTACCCACGCTCGGTCCAACAAACTCGATACGTTTTACCGTGGCGTTTTGCTGGGTGGTCTGGTTAATCACCGTGACCACTTTGTTGCCTAACTCTGTGCCTGCAGGCCCCGTGACAGGCGGCATACGCACCATCACGTCGCGGCTGCTACCAAAGTTCTGGATCAGCGGCTCCTGAAAGCCCGCCTTGACCAGCTCGGCACGGATCGTGTCGAGGTCAGCGGGTTTTTCCAGGTTGATCTCAATCACCGTACCGCCGGTGAAATCGAGACCCCAGTTAAAACCACGTACGCCAACAATGGCAATCGAGATGATGATTAACAGTCCCGAAATGATAAATGCCAGCGTATCCCAGCGCATAAAGTCGACGACTTTACGGCCATGGTTTAACTGCTCAATGTTATATTCCTGTGCCACAACGCACTCCTCAGATAGACAGCTTTTTGATGCGCTTGCCACCGTACATCAGGTTAATGATGGCGCGGGTACCGACAATCGATGTGAACATTGAGGTCGCAATACCAATAGCCGTTGTAATCGCAAAGCCCTTAATGGAACCCGTACCGATCGCATACAGAATCACCACTTTGATCAGGGTGGTGACGTTAGCATCGACAATACTGGAGAAGGCGCCTTTGTAGCCCTCATGAATTGCCTGCTGCACGCTACGCCCGTTACGCAGTTCTTCTTTAATACGCTCGTTGATCAGTACGTTGGCATCGACCGCCACCGCCAGCGTCAGCACGATACCGGCAATGCCAGGCATCGTCAGCGTGGCGCCCGGCAGCAGTGACATGATACCGACAATCAGTACCAGGTTTGCCAGCAGTGCGCTGGTGGCAATCAGGCCCACCTTTTTGTAGTACAGCACCATAAACAGGATAGAGGCGACCAGGCCCCACAGGCAGGCTTCCAGACCCTGAGTAATGTTCTGCTGCCCCATCGTTGGACCAATAGTCCGCTCTTCCACAATCTGGATAGGCGCAATCAGCGCACCGGCACGCAGCAGGAGCGACAGCTGACGTGCTTCGTTCGGGTTGCTGATACCGGTGATGCGGAAGCTGTTACCCAGGCGAGACTGGATATTGGCGACGTTGATCACCTCTTCCTGTTTCACCAGAATGGCACGACCGTTAGCATCTTTCTTGCCGCTGTCTTTGTACTCCACAAACAGGGTCGCCATCGGCTTACCGATGTTGTCCTTGGTGAAGTTAGACATGATATTACCGCCCGCGCCGTCCAGTGAAATGTTCACCTGAGGCTGGTTGTACTCATCCATGCTGGATGTGGAATCGGTAATGTGGTCACCGGTCAGGATCACGCGTTTATAGAGCACCACAGGGCGTCCATCACGCATGTCTTTCACTTCAGAATCACCCGGTACACGGCCGCTGGCGGCGGCGGTAGGATCCACGCTGGTGTTAACCAGACGGAATTCCAGCGTCGCCGTCGCACCTAAAATTTCTTTGGCGCGCGCGGTGTCCTGAATACCTGGCAGTTCAACCACGATGCGGTCAGAACCCTGACGCTGTACCAGCGGTTCTGCAACACCCAGTTGGTTTACACGGTTACGCAGGATAGTAATGTTCTGCTGAACTGCATATTCACGTGCTTCGCTGAGGCGGGCATCGGTCATGGTGGCGCGCAGGGCATCATCGCCACTGCTGTTAATGACGAGATCCTGATGACGCGAGGATAGCCACTTAACCGCAGCATCGCGGCTGGCTGCGTCACGGAAACGAATTTCCACGCCGTAGTTAGCAATCTTGTTGACGTTGGTATAAGGGATATTCTTTTCGCGCAGGTCGCTGCGCAGGCTGTCAGCATTCTGCTCTTGCAGTTTGCTCAGGGCAGTGTCCATATCCACTTCCATCAGGAAGTGCACACCACCACGCAGATCGAGGCCAAGCTTCATGGGCTGTGCCGCCAGCAGCGTCAGCCAGCGCGGCGTGGCCGGTGCAAGGTTAAGCGCGACCACATAGTTTTCGCCCAGCGCTTTCATGATCGCTTCGCGGGCACGCAGTTGCACATCCGTATTGGCAAAACGCGCGGTAATCGCGCCATTTTCCAGCGCAACAGACTTACTTTGAATATTGTCTTGTTTTAATACGTTCTGAATTTGATCCAACGTTTGCTCACTGGCGGCGCTTCCGCGCGCGCCAGTGATCTGAACAGCCGGATCCTCACCATAAAGGTTGGGAAGTGCATACACCAGGCCAATGACAAGCACCACGACCAGCATTATGTACTTCCACAAAGGATAACGATTTAACACGGCAGTTCCCTTAGGGAAGTAAAAATTACAGCGCCTTCATAGAACCTTTCGGCAGGACGGCAGCCACGAAATCACGTTTAATAACCACTTCAGTAGTGTCGTTCAGCGCAATCGCAATGTAGCCGGTTTCTGCCACTTTGGTTACGCGACCCACCAGGCCACCATTCGTCAGGACTTCATCACCTTTGGAGATAGAATCCATCAGCTTCTTATGCTCTTTTGCACGCTTCTGCTGCGGGCGCAGGATCATGAAGTAAAAGATCAGGCCGAAGACGACCAGCATGATCACCAGAGAATACGGACTTCCCTGAGACGGTGCGCCTGCTGCAGCCACAGCGTCAGAAATGAAAAAGCTCATTAAATTTCCCTCATTGATGAATTATCAGACGTTAAAGGCGGAACCGCTTTGCCCGTCCGTTGGTAGAACTCGCTAACAAAGCGCTCTAATTTACCCTCTTCGATAGCCTGGCGTAAACCCGCCATCAGACGCTGGTAGTAGCGCAGGTTATGAATCGTGTTGAGACGCGCGCCCAGTATTTCGTTACAGCGATCAAGATGATGCAAGTACGCGCGGCTGTAATTGCGACAGGTGTAACAATCGCACTCTGCATCCAGCGGCGAAACATCATCTTTATGCTTGGCATTGCGAATTTTTACCACGCCATCGGTCACAAATAAGTGGCCATTGCGCGCATTGCGCGTTGGCATGACGCAGTCAAACATATCCACGCCGCGACGTACGCCCTCAACCAGATCCTCAGGTTTACCCACGCCCATCAGGTAACGCGGTTTATCCGCTGGGATCTGCGGGCAAACATGCTCAAGAATACGGTGCATATCCTCTTTCGGTTCACCGACCGCCAGGCCGCCCACAGCGTACCCATCAAAGCCGATCTCTACCAGACCTTTCACAGAGACATCACGTAAATCTTCGTAAACCGAACCCTGAATAATGCCAAACAGCGCATTTTTGTTACCCAGGCTGTCAAAACGGTCGCGACTGCGTTGTGCCCAGCGCAGAGACATCTCCATGGAGCGCCTGGCATAATCCCAGTCCGCCGGGTACGGCGTGCACTCATCAAAGATCATCACGATGTCCGATCCCAGGTCGTACTGGATCTCCATCGATTTTTCCGGATCGAGGAAGATAGAATCGCCGTTGATCGGGTTGCGGAAATGGACGCCGGCTTCGGTGATCTTACGAATATCGCCCAGGCTGAAGACCTGGAAGCCGCCGGAATCGGTCAGAATAGGGCCTTTCCACTGCATAAAATCATGCAAATCGCCGTGCAGCTTCATGATTTCCTGGCCGGGACGCAGCCAGAGGTGGAAGGTGTTGCCCAAAATAATTTGCGCGCCGGTTTCCTGCACTTCTTCCGGCGTCATGCCCTTCACAGTGCCATAGGTGCCCACGGGCATAAAGGCCGGGGTTTCCACCACGCCACGATCGAAAATCAGACGACCGCGACGCGCGCGACCGTCTGTGGTATCAAGCTCAAATTTCACAAGACCTCCATCGGAGAAACAGTCCGATGTTCAAAGTAAACAGATCAGGCGCCCACTTTTTCCAGCGGCGCCTGGGGGTTTTTGCTGATAAACATCGCGTCGCCGTAGCTGAAGAAACGGTATTCTTCCGCCACCGCCGCACGATAAGCAGCCATCGTGTGCTGATAACCGGCAAAGGCCGAGACCAGCATGATCAACGTCGATTCGGGCAAGTGGAAATTGGTGATCAGCGCATCAATTACCTGATACTCATAGCCCGGATAGATAAAGATTTGGGTGTCATCAAAGAATGGCGCAATCAGCGCATCCTGACTGGCTTTGGCTGCGCTTTCCAGCGAGCGTACCGAGGTGGTGCCTACCGCCACCACCTTGTTGCCGCGCGCTTTGCAGGCCAGCACCGCATCCACCACCTCCTGCGGCACTTCCGCATATTCGGCGTGCATATGGTGCTCTTCAATCGTCTCTACGCGTACCGGCTGGAACGTCCCTGCCCCAACGTGCAAGGTGACAAAAGCCATCTCAACGCCTTTGTCTTTTAGCGCCTGAATTAAGGGTTCGTCAAAGTGCAGGCCGGCGGTCGGTGCCGCCACGGCGCCAGGGCGCGCGCTGTAGACCGTCTGGTAAAGCTCGCGATCCGCTTCTTCATCCGGGCGGTCAATGTACGGCGGCAGCGGCATATGGCCTACGCTGTTGAGAATGTCCAGCACGGCACGATCGTCTTCGAATGCAATCTCGAACAGCGCATCGTGACGCGCGACCATCGTGGCTTTCACGCTCTCATCGTCGCCCAGCAGCAATTCTGCGCCTGGCTTCGGCGCTTTGGACGCCCGAACGTGTGCCAGCACGCGCTTGTCATCAAGCATGCGCTCTACCAGCATTTCAATTTTGCCGCCGCTTGCTTTACGCCCGAACACCCGGGCCGGGATCACGCGCGTGTTGTTAAACACCAGCAGATCGCCAGGCTGAAGCTTGTCCAGTACATCGGTAAAAACGCCATGGGCCAGCGCCCCGCTCGGGCCGTCCAGCGACAGCAAGCGACAACCGCTACGCTGCGCCTGAGGGTAATGGGCGATAAGGGATTCGGGCAATTCAAAAGCAAAATCGGCGACACGCATGAAAGACTTCTTACTCAGAAAAACAGGCGGCACAGTTTAGCGGAAAATCGAACAATTCTGAACAACTGGCTGCGCAAAGCGAGTTGCGCTTATAATAGCGCATGAATTTTCTTGCTCATCTTCACTTAGCCCATCTTGCAGACAGCTCACTCCTCGGCAATCTGATGGCGGATTTTGTTCGCGGTGCGCCGCATCAACACTGGCCCAAACCGGTGGCCGACGGCATTCTGATGCATCGCCGGCTTGATGTCATGACCGATGCCCTGCCGGAAGTGCGTGAGGCACGCCAGCTTTTTCGGGCAGAAACCTACCGCGTTGCGCCCATTACGCTGGATGTCGTTTGGGACCATTTTCTGGCGCGTCACTGGGATCGCTTCCATCAGGCGCACTCGCTAAAACAATTTTCGGCCCACGCCGAAAGCGAAATTGTTCCGCAGCTGGCTGCCACACCCGACGAATTTAAAGCGCTCAATGCCGTAATGTGGCGTGAACGCTGGTTCGAACATTACGCCGACCCGGAACGTCTCGAACGGGTACTGAATGGCATGGCGAGCCGTCGCCCCAGGCTGGCCGCCCTGCGCGACTCTTATCACGATTTTACGGCGCATTACTCCGCGTTTGAGGCCTGCTTTTTTCAGTTTTATCCGCGTCTGATGCAGCTGGCAGCCAATCAACAGTTGTAACCTTCCCCTGACGGCGTCAGGTTTGTGAGCGCATTTCATCGCACCACAAACCTGTAACGCTGAAAAAGCGCGCAGTCAGTAGCACGGCCGTATTGCCATTGGTTCCGGTCTGCGGCTTAATAAGTCTTGCTTAACTATGATTCACGATGCTCTCACTGTCAGACCGCCTGTTCAGGCGCTTCCTTTATCCGATATGTTTTAAAAATCATAAGAGGGAAACATGTCATCCGCTTCGCATTCTGAGATTGACGCGCGCTATCATTACGCCTGCGAAATCGCCCGTGCGGCCGCAAGCCGCGCCTGGTCATGGTATCAACAGCGTCAAAAACTGGTGGTGGAACATAAGAGGGACCTTCAGGATGTGGTCAGTGACGCTGACCGCAACGTTGAAGAATTAATTAAGTCACTGATTTCGGAGCGCTATCCTGATGATGCCGTTCTGGGAGAAGAGAGCGGCGGTGACACTCAGGGTGCCCGTATTGTATGGGTGATCGATCCCATCGATGGCACCGCCTGTTTTGTGAACGGGTTGCATAACTGGTGCGTATCGCTGGCAATTGTTTGCGACGGTGAGCCCGTCGTGGGCGTGATTTGCGATCCCAATCATCACGAACTGTTTCATGCCCGCAAAGGCAGTGGTGCCTGGCTCAACGATACCCAACTTGAGGTGCATAAAGCCCAACAGCTTAATGAGGGCCTGCTGGGAATCAGTAATTCCAGTCGGATTCCCGGAGAGCACGTGACGCAGCTCATCGATGCCCTGCTCAGGCAAGGCGGGATGTTTATTCGCATCGGCTCCGGCGCGTTAACCAGTGCCTGGGCCGCTGCAGGTCGCTTGATTGGCTATTATGAAGCGCATATGCATCCGTGGGACGGCCTGCCGGGCATCGTATTGATGCGCGAGGCCGGTGGGGTGACTAACGATTATATGCGCAACGACGGACTGAAAAAGGGCAATCCTGTTTTGCTGGCGAATACGGTAATCTATCCGCAAATTAAAGCGCTGCTCGCCACGCACGAAATTGAGGATTGATGATGTCTGCCTACCTACCCCGACATTGGTTTATGCTCTGCACTTTTTGGCTCCTGGCGGGGCCGCTGTACGCCGCCCCCGAGTACCAACTTGAGAAAGTCGTGGAGCTGAGCCGACACGGGGTACGTCCGCCGACGCCGGGTAACCGCACAGAGATTGAAGCGGCAAGCCAGCAGCCGTGGTACGTCTGGAGCACGGCGGACGGCGAACTGACGGGCCATGGCTACAGCGCGGTCGTCAATAAGGCCCGCTGGGAAGGCGACCACTATCGCCAGTTGGGTTTACTTAACGCAGGTTGCCCTGACGCGAAGGCGATCTATGTCCGCGCCAGCCCGCTGCAGCGCACGCGGGCAACTGCCGAGGCGTTGGTGGATGGCGCGTTTCCCGGCTGTGGCGTGGCGATTCATACCGTCGCCGGCGACATCGATCCTCTCTTTCAAACCGAGAAACTGCCCTTTGCCCATACAGATCCTCAACGTGAATGGGAGGCAAAACGTCACGCGGCCGGGGATTTAGCGCAGCGTCAGCAGCAGCTTCAGCCCGCGATCACGCTGCTTAAACAGTCGGTATGCCGGCCCGGCAGCGATTGCCCCTTTTTCGATCGTCCGTGGGCGTTGAAACAGACGAAAAGCGGAAGCGTCTATGTTGAGGGCCTTAGCGCCATGGCCGCCATGGTCGAGACGTTGCGTTTGGGCTACAGCGAGAACCTCCCTTTCGCGAAACTGGCATGGGGACACATCACCTCTGCCCGGCAGATCACCGCTCTGCTTCCTCTGCTCACCACTAATTATGATCTCAGCAATGACGTGCTCTACATGGCACAACGTCACGGTTCCCTGCTGCTGTCCCAGATGCTTGAGGCCATTAAAGGTAACGACCCTGACGTGCGCTGGCTGCTTCTGGTGGCACATGACACCAACATTGCGATGGTGCGCCGCTTAATGGGATTTGAATGGCAACTGCCTGGTTATACGCGGGGCAATATCCCCCCTGGCAGCAGTCTGGTACTGGAACGCTGGCGCGACAGTAAGACGCATCAGCGCTTCCTGCGCCTCTATTTTCAGGCACAAAGTCTGGACGGCCTGCGTCAGTTACAACCCGTGAACGACAGCCATCCGCTTTTACGTCAGGAGTGGCGGCAGCCCGGATGTCAAATCACCGCAGTTGGGACGCTGTGCCCGTTGCAGGCTGCCCTGACGCAGTTGGGTAAACACCTGGATAACGACGCGATGGCTCCGGTCAGCATGATCTTGCCGCCTTCGGGCTAATGAACCCAGACAGGCCGGGCGTTTACGCTGATGCGCGCGCTGGCATTTGTCTTATTTTACGGCAACTTATTTAACGGGGATGCATTTTGCATTAGCATGATTTTGTCAATCATCCCTCTGTTTGTTTCACTTGCCCTGTCCCGTTTCGGCGAGTCATTTCGCCGATTTTATTTTGTGTTGCCGGTCATTATTGGCTGTCCCAACCCCGCACATATCGGGACCGGGACAGCAAACGTGGGTTATTTGCGCACCAGCTTATAGCCCAGCAACAGCACCACGATCCATACCATCCCGACATACAGCGAAACGCGGGTATCCGGGAAATAGCCAATCAGCCCAATGATGAAACATAAAAACGCCACGCCTGCGCCTGCCGTCCAGCTTCCACCGGGCAAGGCAAAGGTTAACGTCCGGGCGGCCGCTTTGCCGATCTTGCGTCGAAACGCCATCTGCGACAGCAGAATCATGATCCAGACCCAAACGGTGGCAAAGGTCGCCAGCGAGGCGATGACCAGGAAGACTTTTTCTGGCATCAGGTAGTTGAGATATACCGCAATCAACATGGCGAACATCATCACCACCACCGTCACCCAGGGAATACCGCGTTTAGAGACCTTCATAAACATTTTGGGTGCATGGCCCTGCTGAGCCATGCCGTGCAACATACGCCCCACGCCGAAGACATCGCTGTTTATCGCCGACAGCGAGGCGGTCAGCACAACAAAATTCAGGATAGACGCGGCGGCGGCAATGCCCAGATGCTGGAACGTCAGAACAAACGGGCTGCCGTTAGTGCCGACCTGATTCCACGGGTAAATGGACATGATGACAAACAGCGTGCCCACGTAAAACACCAGGATACGCATCGGAACCGAGTTGATAGCGCGTGGGATAGAGGTTGCCGGATCTTTGGCCTCACCCGCCGTAATACCGATGATTTCAATACCGCCGTAGGCAAACATCACCATCTGCAGCGACAGCAACATCCCAACGATACCGTGGGCAAAAAAGCCGCCATTGGTCCACAGGTTATGGATACCGGTCGGTTGGCCGCCGTTGCCAATCCCCCAGACGATCATGCCAAACCCGGCCAGAATCATCACAATAATGGTCGCGACCTTAAAGAAAGAGAACCAGAACTCCACCTCACCAAACACCTTCACGCTCATCAGATTGACCGCGCCGATGATCAGCACCACGCTCAGCACCCAGATCCAGTGCGGCACCTCCGGAAACCAGACGCCCATATAGATCCCGAACGCGGTGACATCGGCGATGGCCACGATCAGAATTTCAAAGCAGTAGGTCCAGCCGGTGATGTAACCCGCCATTGGCCCGAGATAATCCTGCGCATAGCGGGAAAAAGAGCTGGCCTGAGGGTTATTGACCGACATCTCCCCCAGCGCGCGCATGATGATGTACGCCACCGCACCGCCAATAATATAGGCCAGCAGCACGCTGGGGCCCGCCATTTTGATGGCGTCCGCCGAGCCGTAGAACAGCCCGGTGCCGATCGCCGATCCCAGCGCCATAAAACGGATGTGGCGCGTGCTCAGTCCGCGTTTGAGCTTGTTGGTTTCTTGCATAACAACCTGTACCTGTGAAATGAAAAAACCACGGGCAAGCCCGTGGTTAAAGAAGAATCGATCTTAGCCGTTACGAGTGAACCGACACCTGTTCAGCCCCTTTTAACCGATCAACCAGCGCCACAATCAGCAACATCACCAGTGATGGCGGCAACCAGGCAAGGCCCTGGTCGGCTAACGGCAGATGCTGACTCAATGCGGGTAACGCTGCTGTAAACCCGGTGGTTTTGATGGCGTCAAGGATACCAAAGAGCAGGCTGACCAGCATAGTCGGCGCGATAATACGGCTGCTTTTATTCCACCAGTTCAGCGTAAAACTCAGCACGACCAGCACGATACAAGGCGGATAAATAGCCGTCAGCACCGGAATCGAAATCTGAATCAGATGGCTCAGCCCCAGGTTCGATACCACCATCGAGAACAGGCCCAGTACAAAGACCAGCGTTTTGTAAGACAAGGGCAAATACTGCGCGAAAAACTCTGCGCAGGCACAGGTCAGGCCGACCGCGGTCACCATACAGGCAATAAAAATCAGGGCGGCAAGGAAGAAGCTGCCCATGTCACCAAAGGTCTGCTGAACGTAAGCATGGAGAATTGCCGCACCGTTGGCATTCTGATCCACTAATGCACCACTGCCTGCACCCAGTTTAAACAGACTAAGGTAAACCAGGGTCAAACCAATGCCGGCGATAACCCCGGCTAAAACCGTGTAACGGGTTAACAGCGCCGCATTATCAATCCCGCGCGAACGTGCTGCGTTGACGATGACAATGCCGAAGACCATTGCGCCCAGCGTATCCATAGTGAGATAGCCGTTAACAAAACCACTGGAAAATGCGGCGCGCTGATAG
The DNA here is from genome assembly GCF_024814475.1 of Pantoea sp. B623. NCBI lineage: Bacteria > Pseudomonadati > Pseudomonadota > Gammaproteobacteria > Enterobacterales > Erwiniaceae > Pantoea > Pantoea sp. B623. Next base: position 1,362,615 of record NZ_JANUXM010000004.1, read on the forward strand.
TCCGCCGTCGCAGGAATCGTTCCTCCCGCCGGCCACAGCAGAGCCGCGACGCCCAGCAGCGTCAGGGCTGCAATTTTTAGCGGTGCCAGAAAATGGCCGACCGTATCCAGCAATTTCCCCGGATAGAGGGAAATCACCATCACCAGCACAAAATAAATCAGGCTGTAGATAAACAGCGGCAGCTCGCCATCGCCGGTAAGCGGAGCAATGCCCACCTCAAACGAGACCGTGGCGGTACGCGGCGTGGCAAAAAGCGGCCCTACCGCCAGGTAGCAGACCGTGGCCAGAACCACACCCGCAACTTTGCCGATGGGCGTGCTCAGGGCATCAATCCCGCCGCCGACGCGCGCAAGCGCGATCACGGTGATAACGGGCAGACCGACTGCAGTAAGCAGAAAACCAATAGCGGCCACCCAGACATGTTCGCCTGACTGAATACCCACCATGGGAGGAAAGATGATGTTACCCGCACCAACAAACAGGGCAAACGTCATGAAGCCCAGCGCGAGAATGTCTTTAACGGTTAAACGATGTGTCATACGGCCTGTCACTGATGTTGCGATGAAAGATAAGTTTGCGTTGCCCCCTCGCTGCGTTAATACAACGACCGACCAGATGATGACAGCGCATTATGCGCAGCGTCTGGTTTAGCGCAGGTGATTTAAGCTGCTTTTTTTCTGTTCACAGAGGGATAAATCGACAACGGCGGTAAGTAAAACGTTTATAGCGAAGAAAGGCAATACGGGATCGGAAAACCAGAGGGTTATTTCGCAATTTGAATCAATATTAGAGGATCACATCAATATTCTCTGCAACCGCATCAGATGATGTGCTTTAAAAATAAACAAGCGATGGTAAATATCAGCATGAAGGCGGATTTGTATGCACAAGTGGCGCATTTATTGCGCCACGCTGCACACATTCTGCTATCACCAGACCTGATTCGCGACGTTCACGACCAGTCGAATCTTCTGCCACTGCTCTGCTTCGCTCAGGCTGTTGCCCTCTTCCGTCGAGGCAAAACCACACTGCGGACTGAGGCAAATCTGATCGAGGCTGATGTACTGGGTCGCTTCCTGCAGGCGCGCTTTCACCTGTTCGGCATCTTCCAGTTCACCCACCTTCGTGGTAATTAAGCCAAGCACCGCCTGCTGATGGCCGGGCTTGATGAACCGCAGTGGTTCGAATCCGCCAGAGCGATGATTGTCGTATTCAAGGAAAAACGCATCCACATTCACGGAGCCGAACAGGATCTCGGCCACCGGCTCGTAGCCACCTTCAGAAATCCAGGTGGAGCGGAAATTGCCACGGCACACATGCAGGCCCACGGTCAGGTCGGCCGGTTTCCCTTCTAACGCCTTATTCAGCACGCGCGCGTAGGTGCGGGCCAGCTGGTCTGGATCGTCGCCACGTTCGCGGATCTCACGCTTTTGATCGTCTGAACAAAGGTAGGCCCAGACGGTATCGTCCAGCTGTAAGTAGCGACAGCCCGCGTCGTAAAAAGCTTTGATCGCCTCTTTGTAGGTCTGTGCCAGATCGTCAAAGTACACATCGAGATCGGGGTAAACGTCAGCGTCGATGACTTTTCGGCCGCCGCGAAAGTGCAGCACGCTCGGGCTGGGAATCGTCATTTTAGCTTCCGCATCGCCTGCTACGCTCTGCAGGAAACGAAAATGATCCAGCATCGGATGCCCGTCAAAACCCAGTTTGCCGGTGATTTTTACGCCCTGCGCTTTCGTCTGCACGCCGTTGAACTGAATGCCCTGCTCGGCTTCAAAATGCTCAACACCTTTCAGACCGTAGAAAAAGTCAAAATGCCACCAGCCGCGGCGAAATTCGCCATCGGTCACGACCTTGAGGCCATTTTCACGCTGCTTCGCGACCACGTCCCGAATCGCGTCGTTTTCAATATCGCGCAGTTCATCAGCGCCGATCTCACCCGCATGAAATTTTTCGCGAGCATGCTTAATAGCGGCGGGACGAAGAAAGCTGCCAACGGTGTCGGCGCGAAACGGGGCGGTTTGTCTTTGCATGATTACTCCTGGTCACCGGCCAGATAATTTCGGGCGGGAATAGTTACACAATGTTATTTTAGCCTTCCAGATGGCTAAACGTCTGGATGTAGATTCCCACGCGATGTGCTCACGTGCAAACGAATAATATTCACTTGAGATGAAATAATTTCATGTTGCGAGGCCGGATTCTGACTGTGCTCCCCTTGAGGTTTGCACCGAGGCAATCGGCGGGGATTTATGCCCCTGATGCGGCACAGGTCCCTGCCAGACGTGCGGCAGGAACGGGAAAACATGGGCGAAGGCGGTAACCCCTTTGGCTGTGGGCGAGCGGGGAAACTTACCGGAGGGAGGCGCGCGCCAGGTTCATTTGCGTTTCAGACAGCGGCAGATAGCCAGCCTCGATGACGCGCTGCTGCCCTGCACTAGACAGAACCTGTTCCAGAAAGGCGGCTAACAACGGCGGCAAGGGCTTACCTGGCACTTTATTAACGTACAGATAGAGCGGACGTGCCCAGGGATAGCGACCGCTGCGGATGGATTCAGGATCGGGCGCAACGGCTTCCCCCCTTTTTGTGATAACCGGCAGCAGTTTTACCCCACTCAGGTGAAAACCGAAGCTGGCATAACCGATGCTGCGCGGATCCCCGGCGACCGCCTGTACCACCGCCGCCGAGCCGGGAAACTCCGCCACGTCGTTGCGGAAATCGCCCTGACACAGCGCCTGCTGCTTGAAGAATCCCCATGTGCCGGAGGCCGAATTGCGGCCATAGCGCTGGATAGATCGCTGCTGCCACTCAGCCTGATGCAGACCCAAATCGCCCCAGCGTTCGGGCACCTGGTTTGCGCCACACAGACGCGTGACGGAGAACAACGCATCAAGCTGGCGGGGATCGATGGACGTCAGCGGATTGCGCTGGTTGACCACCACCACCAACGCGTCCATCGCCACCGGCACGGCCAACGGAGGATAACCGTATCGCGCCTCAAACGCCTGGCGCTCATCCGCCTGCATGGGACGGCTCATTGCCCCTAACTGGACGGATCCGGCTGTCAGCGCGGTTGGCGCCGTTGAGGAGCCCGATGCCTGAACCTGCACATTTACCCCGGGTGACTGACGGCTAAAATCATCGCCCCACAGGGTCATCAGATAGCCGAGCGTGTCCGAGCCTGCGCTGCTGAGATTGCCTGAAAGCATCACCGGCTGCGCCTGCACCAAGGCAGGCAAGAGAGAAAAGAACAGCAAAAAAAGAAGGCGCATCGTTCCGGTCCGTCAGCAGTTAATGAACCGCATTCTCCTGCATCCCGTTAGTCACAATCAACCGTGGTGCCAGGGTAAAGGTAAAACAGGTTTCCTGGTGCGGGATGCTGGTGATCTCCAGCCGCGCATTGTGATGGCTGAGCGCATGCTTCACGATGGCCAGCCCAAGACCGCTGCCGCCGGTCGCACGTGAACGCGCTTTATCCACCCGATAAAACCGCTCTGTCAGGCGCGGGATGTGCTCAGGTGGAATGCCGGGGCCGTTATCACAGACTGTAAATACCGCGCCCTGCTTGCTGCGCAGCCAGCTGATATCAATGCGCGTCCCCTCGGGCGTGTGGTTCACCGCGTTGTAGACCAGGTTGGAGATAGCACTGCGTAATTGTTCATCATTGCCAAAGACTTTCAGGTGAGGATCGGTATGAAAATGGATGGCGTGACGCCCGCCGCTCAGGGTTTCAGCTTCATGCTGCAGGAGTTTGAGCATAACCGGTACATCAACCTTTTCTTTCAGGTTAATGGCCGGAGCCGCCTCGATGCGCGACAGCGTCAGGAGCTGTTTGACCAGGCTATCCATTCGCCGGGTTTGCTCCGACATGGTGTGCAACGCTTTGTCCCGTGAGCGCTGATTCATGACGGAGTCATTCATCATTTCCAGATAGCCCTGAAGCACCGTTAAAGGCGTGCGCAGTTCATGGCTGACGTTGGCAAAGAAGTTTCGCCGTGCCCCTTCAAGCTGATGCATCTGGGTTACGTCGCGAGCCACCATCAGCCACTGGCCTTCGCTGTAGGGCATCACACGGAATTCCATGTGGTGCTGGTTATTCAGCACCAGCGTAAGCGGCTTATCGAAATCACGTTGCCGCAGATAGCGAGAAAATTCAGGATAACGCAGCAGATTAAGGATATTTTGCCCGTTATCTTCTGGCCAGCGCAGCCCCAGGTGCTGCTGGGCCAAGCCGTTGCACCAGAAAATAGTGCCCTCTTCGGTGGTAAGTATCACGGCGTCCGGCAGCGACTCCGCGCCGCTGCGAAACCGCTTAATCAGATTACCTAATTCGCGCCGCCGCCGCCGGTTGCGCAGTTGCATTTGATACAACCCGTAAAACAGCGGTTCCCAACTGGCCTGTCCGGACGGTGGCGTCATCGTGCGATCCAGCCACAGCCAGTGAGACAGGCGCATCAGGTTGTAAAAATGCCACAGTAAAATACCGACTACGCTCAGTAACAGCAGCCACGGCAAATAGCCGAACAGCAGGCCGAGCACCAGCGCAGGCAGACACGCCAGCACCAGTTCGGACAGTAATCTCTTCCAGGAGAGGCGTTCCAGCACGGTTAAAGCTCCGTTTAAAAGCGGGCAGAGAAACGATAACCTGTTCCGCGTACGGTTTGTACCATGCGATCGTGGCCGGTCAGTTCCAGCGCCTTACGTAAACGACGAATATGAACGTCAACCGTACGATCTTCAACATAGACGTTAGTGCCCCAGACATGATTGAGTAACTGCTCACGGCTGTAAACACGTTCAGGATGGGTCATAAAGAAATGCAGCAGCTTGTATTCTGTCGGCCCCATTTCCAGCGGTGTGGTTTCTGACATCACGCGATGCGAAGATGGATCCAGGCTCAGGCCCTGCATTTCGATCACATCTTCTACCGCCATCGGCGAAATACGACGCATAACGGCTTTAATTCGCGCCATCAGCTCTTTCGGGGAAAACGGTTTGGTGATGTAGTCATCGGCACCGACTTCCAGTCCGCGTACCCGATCTTCTTCCTCGCCGCGCGCGGTGAGCATCATGACCGGTATATCACGCGTCATGGCTTCACGCTTAAGATGTTTAATAAATTGTATGCCGCTGCCGCCGGGTAACATCCAGTCCAGCAGGATCAGGTCAGGCCAGGGTTCAATCAGCTTGCTGACGGCGCTGTCATAATCTTCTGCCTCAATCGGCTGATAATCGTTTTGTTCCAGTACGAAACATAACATTTCACGGATTGGAGCTTCATCTTCCACAACTAAAATGCGCTTAGCCATTATTACTCCTGCAGGTAGGACGGCTTTCACTGATATTTGCGGCGCCATTATGCGTCAGTTTTGTGACACTTTTATGAAAAAGTTAGCCATAAAAACCGGCCTGCAACAACCATTTATGACAACATGACGACATGTTTTGTGGCTTTAGTGACTGAGCCAGTATAATTGCCGGGCAAATCGATTTGGCAGGGAGTTTTATGCGCATTATCCACACCGCGGACTGGCACCTGGGGCAGTTCTTCTATAACAAGAGCCGCGCCGCCGAGCACCAGGCCTTTCTTGACTGGCTGTTAATACAGATCGAACAGCATCAGGTCGATGCGCTGATTGTGGCGGGCGACCTGTTTGATACCGGTACGCCGCCCAGCTATGCGCGTGAAATGTTTAACCGCTTCGTGGTGGCGTTACAGCCCAGCGGCTGTCAACTGGTGGTGCTGGCGGGCAATCATGACTCGGTGGCAACGCTGAATGAATCGCGCGAACTGCTGGCCTGTCTGAACACCCGGGTCGTTGCCACGCCGCAGGAGAGTGACGACGTCATGATTCTGACAACCCGCCAGGGTGAACCCGGCGCGCTGCTGTGCGCGATTCCCTATCTGCGCCCGCGCGACATTATGCGCAGCCAGGCCGGTCAGTCTGGACGGGATAAACAGCTCAGCCTGCTGGAGGCCATCAGCGCCCATTATCAGCGCAGCTTTGCGGCGGCACAGGCGCTGAACATGTCCCTGCCGATCGTGGCGACCGGCCACCTTACCGCCCTTGGCGTCAGCAAAAGTGACTCCGTGCGCGATATCTACATCGGCACGCTGGATGCGTTTCCTGCCTCGGCGTTTCCGCCGGCCGATTACATCGCCCTTGGACATATTCATCGCGCTCAGCGCGTCGCGAACAGCGACCATATTCGCTACAGCGGCTCCCCTATTCCGCTGAGCTTTGACGAGCTGGGCAGCGAAAAAAGTGTCTGTCTGCTGACTTTCAGCCCGCGCGGCCTGGAAACCCTGACCCTGCCGGTTCCCACCTTCCAGCCGATGCAGATGCTTAAAGGCTCCCTGGCGCAAATCAGTGAGCAGCTCGCTCACCTTTCCCCTCCCAGCGGAGAGAAGCCGGTCTGGCTCGATATAGAAGTCACCACCCAAGAGTACTTAAGCGATCTGCAGCGCCAGGTTGAAGCGCTGACGGCAGATTTACCGGTGGAAGTGCTGCTATTACGCCGCAGTCGTGAACAGCGCCAGCACAGCCTGGCGCAAACGGATAACGAAACCCTGAGCGAACTTAAGGTCGAAGAGGTTTTTGCCCGACGCCTGGCGCTTAATGAGGAGCTTGATGACAAGCAGATCGTCCAGGTCACGACCCTGTTTAAGCAGACGCTGGCCGACCTGGAGGCGAACCCATGAAGATCCTCACGCTGCGATTCAAAAACCTGAATGCGCTGAAAGGAGAATGGTTTATCGATTTTCGCACCGAACCTTTCGCCAGTAATGGTCTGTTTGCCATTACCGGCGCGACAGGTGCCGGTAAAACCACCTTACTGGACGCTATCTGCCTGGCGCTGTATCACCAGACGCCGCGCCTGGGTGCGATTTCTCAGGGCCACAACCCGCTGATGACGCGCGACTGCGCCGAGTGCCTGGCCGAAGTCGAGTTTGAAATCAAAGGTGAGGCCTGGCGGGCATTCTGGAGCCAGAACCGCGCACGAGGCACGGCCGACGGCAAACTGCAGGCTCCCCGCGTCGAGCTGGCTCGCTGCGCAGATAATCAGATCGTTGCAGACAAAGTGGGCGACAAGCTCAGGCTTACCGAAACGCTTAGCGGCCTGGATTTTGAACGTTTTACCCGTTCAATGATGCTGTCACAGGGCCAGTTCGCCGCATTTCTTAACGCCAAAGCGAATGAGCGCGCAGAGCTGCTGGAAGAGCTGACCGGAACGGAAATTTACGGGCTGGTTTCCATGGCCGCGTTTGAGCGCCATAAAGAAGCCAAAAATGCGCTGGAACTGATGCGCAGTCGGGCAGGCGGCATGGCACTGCTTGATGAGGCGACCCGCGCCGGGCTGCAGCAACAGCAGGCAGCCCTGACTGAGGCCGAGCAGCAACTCAGCCGTCAGTTTGACACCGCTCAGCGGCAGCAGCAGTGGCTGCAGCTGGCACAGCAGCTGAGCGCGGATGCTGAACAGGTGAACGCCGCCCGTCAGGCCGCCAACGCGGCGAGTCAGGCGGCAGAGGCCGATCGCCAGCGTCTGGCACGAAGTGAACCGGCAGAAAAACTGCGCGGTGCGCTGCAACAGCGCGACAACCTGCAGACTGAACGCGCGGAGCTGCAACAGCGTCAGCAGCAGTTAAACCAGCAGATGCAGGCGACGGCCCACGAGCAGCAGCAGTTGCAGCAGCGTTATCAGGAAACCGAAGCGGCGCGCGAACAGGTGCGTTTGCAACAGCACCAGCAGGAAACGCTACTGAGCGGACAGGTTATTCCACTCGATCAGGCGCTCTCGGCCCTGCAGCAGCAAATTCAACAGCTGCAGCATGAAACCGCACAGCAGCAGGCGAGCTGTACGCAGCGTGAACAGGCGATGCAAACCGAGCAACATAAGGTCAGCGATCTCCAGCAGGCGCTGGCACAGCAGCAGGCGCGTCGGCAACAGCTGGCGGATATGCCGGTTTGGGGCGAAAATCTTCCGCTGTGGCAGGACCGCTTTGCTCAACTGGCCCGCCATGAAACCGATCAGGCGGCGTCGGCGCAGCAAATTCAGCAACAGGCGTTGCAGCTTCATCAGCGCCAGCAGCAGGTCGAACAGCTGCAACAACAGCTTGCGCCATTGAAGCAGGCCGGGCAACTCACGCAGCAGACCTTGTCTGACGCTGAGCAAGCACTAACATCGCTCCATAAGGCGCATCCTCCCGAAGCCTTGCGTCAGGCCTTAAAGCAGTTAACTCAACAGCGTGACGCACGTCAGACGCTGACGTTACTTGCAGCCCAGTGGCAGCCGCTACATCAGCAGCGCGGTCAGTATGAAAAACGGTTACAGGATCTGGAAAAAGCCTGCCAGCAGGCTGAGGCTGAATTACTGACGCTGCGGGAAACATGGAAGCGGGAGAAACAGCAACTCACCGACGTGGAGAAGATTTGCCAGCTTGAAAGCCATATTGCCGATCTGGAAGAACACCGGGCGCGGCTGGAGGCCGGGCAACCCTGCCCTTTGTGCGGTTCCTGCGAACACCCCGCGGTTGAAACCTACCGCACGCTCGAAGTCAGCGCCAACCAACAGCGCAAAGCCGTGCTGCAAAAACAGGTGGAAGCACTGAGCGAAACCGGTACGGCCAAAAATGAGCAGATAAAACACCTTAAGGGCCAGCAGCAGTCTCTGCGCGACGAGCTCGCCAGTGTAGTGCAGCAGCTGGATGCATTGACCCAGCGCTGGCAGGCACTGAGCGGTGAGCTTGCGCTTACCTTCACTCTGAACGACACCGACGCGCTGGACCACTGGCTGCAGGCGCAAAGCCGTCAGGAACAGGCATTAACTTCGCAGACAGAGACGCTGGAACACGCCGAGCGAACGTATCAGGCGGCAAAAGAACAGCATCTGCAACAGCAGCAGACACAGCAGCAACACCAGCAAACGCTGCAGTTGACGCAACAGCAGCTGGAGAACGAACACCAGGCGTTACTGACTTTACAGCGCCATCACCAACAGGCTCAGGCGAATGCTCAGCCGCTCCAGGAGGGGCTGGCGCAACAATTCGCAGGCTTCGGCCTGACGCTGCCTGACAGCGCACAGCGCGACAGCTGGCTGGCTGAACAGCAACAGCGCTGGCAGCAGTGGCAGGAAAGTGAGCGGTTGCTTGCTAACTTGCAGCCTCAGTTGGCGCGCGCGGAAAGCCAGGCTGACGCCCTGCGCCAACAGCTGCAGCTTGAGCAGCAGCGCCTGAATCAGCAGCAACAGCAGCTCGCCGCACTGGACCAGCAATACCGCGAAAAACGTCAGCAGCGTGAGGCGTTGTTTGGCGATCGGGATGTCATTCAGGCCCGTCGGCAGATGCAGGAGAGCGTCGAGCATCATGAGGCGCAGCTGACGCAGCAGCGTGAAAGGCTGCAGCAGTCTCAGGCTGAAGCCAGCCGCCTCCACGGCCAACTGACGTTGCTGGAGAGCCAGCTACACAGGTTGGGCACTCGCCTGACGGACGCTGAGCAGCACTTCAACGCCGCGCTGACTGCGGCGGAATTCCCGGACGAGGCGAGCCTGCGCGCCGCGTTGCTTGACGAGCATGAAGCGCAACAGCTTCGCCAGCGACTGCAGCAGATCGATCAGCATCTGCTCCATCAACAATCCCGCCTGGCAGAGCTGCAGCAACGGCTGGCAACCCATGAGCAGGCTAAACCCGATAAGATGCCTGAGTCCGCCGATGCACTGACCACACAGCTGGAAGCATTGCGGCATTCTCTGAGGGAGAACGCCAGTCAGCAGGGACAACTGCAGCAGCAGTTGCAAAGCGACGCCAGCCTGCGGACCCAGCAGCAAACGTTGCTGGCTCAGATTGCGCAGGAGGAAACCACGCTGGCGCAGTGGGCGTTGCTTAACGATCTGATCGGCTCGGCGACCGGGGATAAATTCCGGCGCTTTGCCCAGGGACTCACGCTCGATCACCTTGTGGCGCTGGCTAACCGCCAGCTGGATCGTCTGCATGGTCGCTACCTTTTACAGCGCCGCGCCATCGATGCGCTGGAACTGGACGTGGTGGATACCTGGCAGGCGGACAGCGCACGCGATACCCGCACGCTGTCAGGTGGAGAAAGCTTTCTGGTGAGCCTTGCGCTGGCGCTGGCGCTATCCGATCTGGTCAGCCATAAAACCCGCATCGAGTCGTTATTTCTTGATGAGGGTTTCGGCACGCTGGACGCAGAGACGCTGGATACCGCCCTGGATGCGCTGGATGCGCTCAATGCCAGTGGAAAAACCATTGGCGTGATCAGTCACGTCGAGGCGATGAAAGAGCGCATTCCGGTGCAAATTAAGGTCCGCAAAATGAATGGCCTGGGTTACAGCAAACTTGAATTGCCGGGTACGTAAGAGGTTAATTATGTTGAGATGTACAGGAATCATGGCGGCCACGATGCTGCTGCTGGCAGGATGCAGTCATCATCCTGAGGCTTCCGAAGCGCAATGCGCGTCAGGCCTGCCCCAGGCGCAGTGTCAGGACGTGAACCGCTATATTCGCGAGGTCAATGCGTCCGTCATGCGCAATTTTCACAATGCGAAAAACTATGTGGGCCAGCGTTGCCTGGTGACGGCACAGCGTCGCCCGGATGGGCGCTATAACGTGATGCGAACAGAAGGAAATGAGTCGCTGTGCCTCAAGGCCTGGCAGAGCGTCAGCAGCGCGCGGGATATGCCTTTGCCTCCACCGTACGCCCCACAGCAGCTCGTCTTTGCCTTCGCGCCGGTTCGCTGAGCCAGCCCTGTGCATCCTTCAGTATGTTGCACAGGGCCGCAGGCCACGGCGGCGTTTATTCCGGCCACAGCCAGGCCGCGCCGCGCACACCGCTTGAATCCCCGTGCATCGCTTTCAGCACCGGCGTTTCACACTCGCCGCCAAAAACCCATTTCTTCATCAGCGTGGGCACCGTCTGGTACAGACGGTCCACGTTGCTCATGCCGCCGCCCAGCACAATCACGTCGGGATCGATCAGGTTGACAACCTGAGCCAGGGATTTTGCCAGACGGATTTCATAGCGGCTCATTGCCAGGGCAGCCACGGGATCCTGCTGCTCCAGCAGTTTGACAATCTCAGCGCCTTTGCGCGCCACACCGCTTAACCGCTGATAGTCGATAGCAAAGCCGGTACCGGAAACAAAGGTTTCAATGCAGCCCTGCTGGCCACAATAACAGGGGACTTCCACGCGGTAACGCAACTCGTCTTCATCCATCCACGGCAAAGGATTATGACCCCATTCGCCCGCATTGCCGTTGCCGCCAATGCGTGACGCGCCGTTTATCGCTACGCCTGCGCCCGAACCGGTGCCGATGATTACCCCAAACACCAGTGCCTGCCCCGCGCCTGCGCCATCGACCGCTTCGGACACGGCCAGACAATTCGCGTCATTGGCTATGCGGATGTCACGATTCAGCGCCTGCGCCAAATCTTTATCCAGCGGCTGACCGTTTAGCCAGGTGGAGTTCGCGTTTTTCACCCGCTGCGTATAGGGCGAAATCGTGCCCGGAATACCTAAGCCTACCGTCCCGGTTTGGCCGGTTTTTTCTTCGGCGAGGCGGACTAAATCAACGATGGCCTGCACGGTCGCCCGGTAGTCGTCACGGGGCGTGGAAATCCGATGGCGAAACAGCTCTTTTCCCTCGCCGGACAGCGCAATCACTTCTGTTTTGGTGCCGCCCAAATCAATGCCTATGCGCACGGTTTATTCCTCATTATTCGTTAGGGTGTTTTCTACACTAAAAGGCGAATGCCTGAAAGGCAATGAAACCGCTCCGATGTTTCGCTATCATGCGCACACTTAGTAAGATTTGTGCGCCCGATCGCGCCACGGTAAGGAATCCCGATGTTGTGGTTTAAAAATATGATGGTTTATCGTCTGAATCGTGACATTCCGTTGTCTGCAGACGACATGGAAAAACAGCTGGAGGCTTTCACCTTCTCGCCCTGCGGCAGTCAGGACATGAGCAAGACCGGGTGGGTGGCACCGATGGGCAATCGCAGCGATGCCCTGACCCACGTCAACAACGGTCAGATTGTCATTTGCGCGCGCAAAGAAGAAAAAATCCTGCCCTCTCCGGTCGTGAAGCAGGCGCTGGAGGCCAAAATCGACAAGCTTGAGGCAGAGCAGAGCCGCAAGCTAAAAAAGACGGAAAAAGATTCGCTGAAAGATGAAGTGCTGCACAGCCTTTTACCGCGTGCGTTCAGCCGTTTCAGTCAGACCTATATGTGGATCGACACCGTGAACAACCTGATCATGGTGGACTGCGCCAGCGCTAAAAAAGCCGAAGACACGCTGGCTCTGCTGCGTAAAAGCCTGGGTTCGCTGCCGGTTGTGCCCCTGACGCTGGAAAGTCCGATTGAACTTACCCTGACCGAATGGGTGCGTTCCGGGGATGTTCCGGCCGGTTTTGCCCTCATGGACGAAGCCGAGCTCAAGGCCATTCTGGAAGATGGCGGCGTGATTCGCTGCAAGAAACAGGATCTGGTGTGCGATGAAATTGCCAACCATATCGAAGCCGGTAAGCTGGTGACCAAGCTGGCGCTGGACTGGCAGGAGCGTATTCAGTTCGTCTTATCCGACGACGGCTCGGTGAAACGCCTGAAGTTCAGCGATACGCTGCGTGACCAGAATGATGATATCGATCGGGAAGATTTTGCGCAGCGTTTTGATGCAGACTTTATTCTGATGACCAGCGAACTGGCGGCCCTGACCAGCAATCTGGTTGAAGCGTTAGGTGGCGAAGCTCAGCGTTAATGCATTTGGCCGCAGATTGCCTGCGGCCGTTCTTCTTAGTCTTTCAGATAGCGGCAAAGATATGCGCTCGGCTCGCCTACCTGCAGATGAAACTCGCTGTGGCCCGGTACGTTAAACACCGATCCCGCCTCAAACCATTTCCACTCTGTCTCACCCGGCAGCAACACTTTCATTGAGCCGCTTACCACGGTCATCTCTTCCGGTTGGGCGGTGCCAAACGTGTATTCACCTTCTGCCATAACACCGACGCTGGCACGGCCGGTGCTCGCACTGTCAAAACCGATGGATTTAACTTTTCCGTCAAAATACTCACTTACATTGAGCATAAACCTTCCTCACAGCACATTAGGGTGACTGGCAGTGTAGAAGGGAACTTGCTGATCTGTCACGCGAAATAGTGAGTGATTGTGATCGCCGCGCGGCAATGGCTGCCGCGGGAACCGGGGGAAATCAATGGCTTCCTTGCCAGAGCAGAGGCTTACTCTTTTTCTACATCTTCATAGCGATCTTTTGCATCATGCGCTTCCTGCTCTGATTCGTGCTCGCTGATTAACGAATCTGGCTTGGGATGGTCGGCCCGCAGTTGCCATGACGTCACTTTTTTGCCTTCGGGGCCTTTTTCCACAGTGACAACGCGCGCTTCTCGGGGGTAAGGAGGTCTTGTCGGCATAATGTGTCCCTCTTCGCTAAATGACATTCCACACGACAGGCGATTGCCTGCCATGGGATAAGTATAGTCAATACGGCGGAAAGGACGGCGAAAGCGGGATAAATCTGAGGGTTAACTGGCACGCGCCAGAGATAACGACTGCAGGATCTGTTCAACGACGCGTTCAGGTGCCAGCATGGCGTTCACCTCGTGATGCGCGGCAGAACGGTACAGGTGCGCACGGGCGCGCAGCACTTCACCCATTTCTTCCGCGATGGGGCGTCCGGTTAACGTGGGGCGCTGAGCATTTTCCGGCTGGCTTTCCAGACGACGGGCCAGGATATCAGGCGGTGCACTTAACCAGATCACCTGACCGTGCTCACGCATATAACGGCGATTACCTTCCGCCAGCACCATCCCGCCACCGGTGGCGATAATGGTTGACGGGGCGGTTACGGCTTTGAGCGAGTCGGTTTCACGCGCACGAAAGCTCTCCCATCCTTCCGCAGCCACAATTTCCGCTACGGTACGCTGCGTCGTGAATTGCAGGTGATGATCGGTATCGCGAAACGCATAACCCAGCGCATGAGACAGGGCTTCACCGATAGTAGTTTTTCCGCATCCGCGCGCACCGATCAAAAAAATGGACAAGGACATCAGGGCAGTTCCTCCGCCGCGCAGCCCATCACAGCTGCAGGTTAGGCTCAATAATAGGACGCATCATAGCGGGAATTTATTTCGTCCTCTACCCATTGAGCGTATTTTACGCATGATTGCACCCACTATTGCAAAAAAATAAATAAATACAGCAGGTTAACGATGCACATTTTGTGCATTGGGTAAAAAAGTTTACGTCAGCAACATTTGCTTACCGCCACGAATTTACATTGCTGCACGTCGCCCCCATATACTGTTAACAGTCGCAACGGGAGAGTCATCATGCAACGCGAAGAACAAGAACTGATTGAAAATCTGTTTAGCCGTTTGAAACAAGCTGAAAGCCAGACTGCGGCACGCGATGCTGCTGCCGAACAACTGATCAAACAACACCTGCAGGCGCAACCAGGCGCGCCCTACTATATGGCTCAGGCCATTTTGATTCAGGAAGCGGCACTTAAAAAACTGAATGAGCGGGTTCAGGAGCTGGAAAATCATCTGGCTCAGCAACAGGCTCAGCAACAGCAGCAGCCAAAAAGCAGTGGCGGGTTTTTATCCAGCCTGTTTGGCGGCGGCAGTCAGCAGGCCCAACCGGCTCAGCCATCGCCCCAGTGGAACAGCGCACCGCAACAGCCGCCGCAGCAGCCCTATGCCAGCGCACCTGCGCCCCGTGGCAGTGGATTTCTGGGCGGCGCACTGCAAACCGCCGTGGGCGTAGCAGGCGGTGTGGTCATGGCCGATATGCTGACCAGCATGTTCCACCACTCGCAGCCGGAAGAGATCGTTAACATCATTAACGAACCCCAGTCGCTGCCTCAGGTCGATGACAGCCTGAATACCTTTAATGGCGGGAACGATCAGTCGTTTCTCGATCAGGGAACAGGTGCCGACAATCAGTCCTTCCTGGATCAAAGCAACGGCTGGAGTGACACCTATGCCGACAATGGCGATCTGAATGACTTCGGCGGCAATGATTACGATGACGACGACAGTTTTGTTTGATTTAACGTTGTCGCTGTCTTAGCCAGCTGTCTAGTTCATTGGCAAACTGCTGGCGGTCCCGCGGGCTCATGGCGGCGGGACCGCCTGTCTGTACGCCGCTGGCGCGCATCGTGTCCATAAAATCACGCATCGTCAACCGCTCGCGTATGGTGGCAGGTGAATACCGTTCCCCGCGCGGATTCAGCGCCGACGCCCCTTTTTCAATCACCTCTGCGGCCAAGGGAATATCTGCCGTAATCACCAAATCGCCAGACTGCACACGCTTCACGATTTCATTATCGGCAACATCAAACCCAGCCGGCACCTGTAGCGTGCGCAACCAGGGCGATGGCGGTACGCGTAAAAATTGATTCGCAACAAAGGTGACCATGGTTTGCGTTCTGTCCGCCGCCCGGTACAGCACGTCTTTTATGACGTTTGGGCAGGCGTCCGCATCGACCCAGATAGACATTGGTGTTCCTTATTCTGGAAAATAGCGACGATGTTAACCTGTTTTGCAAAACGGGGTTAAGTAAAATTCCCCGGCTTCCGCTATGGCCAGATCTCGCGTTCAGAACGCACGTCAGCCCCCCGAATATCGTCAACGATGAAGGGAGTGCTCAACGCGCGTTCACCACAAAAACGTGCCGCCATCACTCTCTTTTGCCCTTTGGCACCGGCCGCCGTGCGTTACCGCTAACTTGTTATTAATCCTGTCTGCAGTAAGCTACAGCGTTGATAACGGTGAAAACAGGAAAGGAGACGGTGATGCTGGAAAAGAAAATCGGATTTATTGGCGGTGGCAACATGGCAAAAGCCATCATTGGCGGGCTGATAAACAGCGGGCAAATGACACCGTCAGCTATCTGGATTTACGACCGCAAACCGAGCACCAATCAGCAAATGGCCGAACAGTACGGTATTAACGCCGCGGAGAGTGCGGAAGCGCTGGCCCAGCACGTGGATATTCTGTTTGGTGCGGTCAAACCCAATGTGATCCTCAAAGTGCTGAAAGAACTGGCTAACAGCCTGAAAAAAGAGGCAGTAGTCGTTTCAATTGCCGCGGGCGTGACGCTGGATAACCTGGCTTCCGTGCTGGGGCACGATCGTAAGATCATTCGCGCAATGCCAAACACCCCTTCCCTGGTCGGTGAAGGCATGACCTCCGTTACGCCCAACGTGCTGGTTGAACAGAGCGAGACCGATGAAGTGGTCGCGATATTTGAGAGCTTTGGTCAGGCGGCGGTCGTCGATGAATACCTGATCCACTCGGTGGTTGGCGTCAGTGGTTCAGCTCCGGCTTACGTGTTTATGTTTATTGAAGCCATGGCCGATGCCGCCGTGGCGGGCGGCATGCCGCGCGCGCAGGCTTACCGGTTTGCGGCCCAGGCCGTGAAAGGCTCCGCACAGATGGTGCTGGAAACGGGTAAACATCCCGGTGAGTTGAAAGATATGGTCTGCTCGCCCGGCGGCACCACCATTGAAGCGGTGAAAGTGCTGGAAGAAAAAGGCTTCCGTTCAGCCGTGATCGAAGCCATGCAGCAGTGCATGGCGAAGTCGGACAAGCTGAGCCGCAGTTAACCGACATGTCTGGCAAACATGCCGTTTGCCAGACGGTTTTACGGGCCCATTATTGTGCAGAATGGTGGGCCTGATACCATGCCAGTGCCTGTTCCATCGTCATGGGCTCCTGCATCTTTTCGACCAGCGCGGCGGTCAGCGTGTAGAGTCCACACGAGAAAACCGCAGCCAGCCGCCCTTCCTTGCCGTAAAAGGCCATAAACGTCTTCTCTTCCAGCGATCCCACCTGCTGGTAGTCGTCCCAGTCTGTGGCATGACCAATATATTCATAGCGGGTACCATAATGCGCGGTCCAGAAAAACGGCACGCGGTCATAGTGATGAATATTTCCCAGCATATTCATTGCTGCGGTCTGGCCCTGCTGCTCTGCCACGCGAAAATGCTCGATGCGCAGCGGCCCCTGGGCGGAAGGATAGGTTGCAATATCGCCGGCTACCCAGACGTTTTCGGCCACGCGTAGCTGCTCATCCGTTTGCAGGCTGCCATCTTCAACCCGCGGCAGGTCGTGAATAAACGAGGTGGCCGGTTTAACGCCGGTAGCGAACAGCACCACATCGGCAGCGATCTGCTGACCGGTTTTTAACCGCACGCCCGTCACGTGGTTTTCGCCCTGAAGCGACGCAATCTCACCTTCCACAAATGTTACGCCGTTGGCCTGATGCAGTTGATGGAAATAACGGCCGATCGCCTCACCAAACTGTGCCGCAAACGGCAGCGCGTGACGTGCAATGACGGTCACCTCAACGTCACGGTTACGCAGCGACGAGGCCAGCTCCATGCCAATAAAGCTGTTACCGATAATCACAATCTGCTGGCTTCGATCGACGGCCGCTAGCAGGGACGCGGTATGCTGCTTGTTGCGCAGAATATGTACGCCCGCTAAATCAGCGCCAGCAATCGACGGCTTGGCAGGCTCTGCGCCCGTTGCAATTAATAATTTATCGAACTGCAACGTGCTATCGTCGGCAAACACCAGACGGTGCGCCTCATTATCAACTCGCTCAACGCGCTTTTGGATGCGCTCGACGTGATCGAGTATGTCACTGCCAAGCAGCGACGGCACATCATCGATATCCATTTTGCCTGAGGGAACAAATTTCGTCAGCGCCGTGCGGTCGTAAGGGGCTTCAGGCTCACTCTCTACCAGCACCAGGCGGCCCTTAAAGCCGTCGTGGCGTAATCGCCACAGTGCCGCACTCCCGGCCGCGCCCCCGCCCAGTACCACAAAGACCGGGGCGCTGGCACCGCTGCCCACTGGCGAAGCAGGCGACATCGCTTTAGGGTTAACCAGAATCTGGCCATTTTCGATGCGAACGGGATACTGTTTCAGGTCGGCCAGCGCCAGCGGCTCGCACATTTTACCGCTGCTCAGTTCAAACGCCGCTTTATGCCAGGGACAGATGAGCCTGTCGCCGCAGATAGCGCCCTGCTCAAGCGGCGCGCCTGCATGAGGGCATTTTGCCTGGAAAGCCTGGACGCTGTCAGCCTCACGGATGAGTAAAAACTCTGTTTCACCCAGCTTTTTTTTAACCGGCTGACGTTGCGGTAAATCCTTGAGAGCAATAACAAATTGATAGTTCACGACATGGCTCCTTTTCCAACCGTCACGGGTAAAAGCGCCGCGCCCGAACGCGCGCGGCGCAATCCCTTATAAACAGTAAGTGTGGCAAAGGATTGGAAAAGCTTGCGCCTCAATGGCGATTTTTTTCGCTAATCATCTGTTTCTTCAGTAATTAAAAGCGTGCTGCAGCGCACTGATGGCAGGCGATGAAGGGAGGCGGCCACCGAAATGGCCGGCTGAGTCTTAGCTTTTTTTGAGGCACTGACTCATAAAGGTTTTACGTGCATCACCGGTCAGCTTTTTATCTCCGGCCTGGAGATTACAGGTTTTCATTTTTATTTGTTGCGGCGACATGTCCGCAACTTTGCTGTCTTTCTTCAGGCAATCGCTCATAAATTGCTTACGCACATCGCCTTTTAACGATTGGCTGCTGGCATGTTCATTACACATCGCCATTTTTTGCTGCTGCGGCGTTTTATCTGCCGCGCTGGCGTGGCTGCTCATCATTATTCCTGCCAGGACTATCATCAGGATATTGCCTTTCATTGTTTTCACTCCGTTGTGATAAAGACAGTATTTATTCTGGCATGCCAGAAAAGAATCAGACGACTTTTGCTTTGGAATAATACAGAGATCGCACTTTTATTCTGGAGATCGGCGTGATTTCAGCTGTGGGGCCGGTGAAGTAATCGGGTGACAGCGTTTTTTAATAACGCGGCATTGTGATCGTTGTGATCCACGCCGGCATGAATCATGGCCGTATCAATGCTGTTGACGAGGGACTGATGCTGCTCAGGCGGCATCATGCGCAGCATTGCGGTGATCACGAGTTCCAGCGCTTCGATCTGCACGACCTGCTCTTTAGACGCTTCTTCTTTTTCTGCCAGCGTAATTAATAGCTCAGCAATCAGATTTTTCATGCCGGTGCCTCTTCAGCAGGGTGAGGAAAAAAATATCACCCGCCAGAATAAAAAAAAAGGAATTTTTTATTCTGTTTATCAGCACATTAAAATAACAGCGCGGGGGCGGTGTTATCTTATTCTATTTATTGTGAGCGAAACGTTTTTATTCCACTGACAAGCGAGGCGTCACCATTTTGTCATCATGGTAAGCGTCGATAAATGCCCTGTTTTTGTTGCCAGCACGTTCTGCTCTTAACTGGCAAAGCGTATCAGACGCTTCTCTGGCCACGGATTTGTCATCATGGTAAGCGTCGATAAATGCCTTGTTTTTGCTGCCAGCACGTTCTGCATTTAACTGGCAAAGCGTATCTGACACTTCTCTGGCCACGGAAAGACAGGGCAGGAAATCTTTCAGCGTCACCGCCTCTCGAAAGGTCAGATCCCGCAGTCGCATGCCACGAACCCTGCAGATTTCCTCTTCACACTACGCGTGTGTCGGGCGACGTTTCCCGAGGTAAGCACGATTTTTTTGCCTCTGCCCCGGGTTTTATCTGCGGTAATAATAAATCTATTAATCAGTTAACTACGTGCTAAAACCCTGACGTAACCTGGCGGCATTATTTGAAAATCACTCATCACATTTGAAAAATATTTCAGGTTGTTACTGACAAGACGTAACGGCAGACCTATGTTTAAAAAACCGCCAGATTCGTGCGGTACGTGGGTCGTTCTGATCAACGTAATGCGCCCGATTAAACCCTTGCCGTGCATATCGGGAGCCACTAACTCACCTGACTCTGCCTGCTGCGCATTCGCGTACCGGGCGGGCTGTCTGTTTGCGGAGATGGAGAATGAGAGTGCAATCTAACAGCGCCAGCCGTGCTATCACCGATTATTTCAACAGCCCGGACTGGAATGTCCCGCCAGAGTCGGATTTGCTGGCCGTTATTATGCGGGAACTGATGGAAGCCGGGCAGCCCACGACCAATAAAGCCGTTATCGCACGCGTGATCAATAAGCTGGAATTTGAAGGGGATGAGCAACGCCTGCAACGCTATCGTGCCCTGTTAGCCCGGCTGATGGAGGCGCGGCCCCACGAGTGAGCCGCTGTTAACCTACTTCGCCAGCCGGTACTGGTTGGCCTCGCTTACGCTGGCCCGACCGCTGCTGCGCTGAAACAGGCAAAGCTCTCGTCCCCGGCGGTTTTTCATGTGCTTCTGCGGATAGAGCCCTTCAAGCAGTAACGCGCTGTAGCCTACGCTGTCATCGTACTCGACAACCTGACCCAGTACTTTTACCTTGCTTAAGGTGCTGGCGTTGATGCACGCCTGCCGCATCACCTGCTGGCTTTTCTGCCATGCCTCCGGGCTTGAAGCCAGAGCAACCGGGCTGACCAGCAGCAAAAATAAGACTGAAATCCTCTGGAAATATTCCATGCGTTGCTCCTTCTTCGGGCTTAACCAGAAAAAAATTCCCGCCTGAGCGGGAATAAACAAGACGAGCATTGCATATTGATGTAACGAGGAAATCCTTACCCTGTTGATTGAACCGATCGATAACGGTTATCGCCTACCCACAGGGTACAGGCGTTATCTTCGCCTGACGCCATGACAACTCTATGACAATGCGCTGTTTATTTGCCACTTAACCGCAATAGACACGGCTGATATTACCGCTTTTGTCGGCCATAAAGTTCAGACGGGTGAAATTAAAGTCCATCGTTACCGCTGAATTCCACGGGATGGCACGCACTTTTTGCGTGAAACGCTGATTATCGATGGCAGACAACGGCTTGCCCACAAAGTGTTGATACTGAGATGCGCCACAGCTGTCCGCCTGCGCATCCAGCGGCACGGCGGCCTTGTCGGATTGTGTGGCCGACTGGCAGCCCGTCAGCAGTAAAAAACCGGCGGCCACCAGCGCTTTTCCATAATGATTCACGTGTTTTCTCCTCATGGACGTGTAAAACCTGACTCCGAAGAGTAACAAGCCTGTCAGCAGGTATGAACCGCTAAAATCAAACTTACCGCACAATACCAGGGATTAAATGCTAGGGAATGCGGTTATTGACAGATGAATCGCACTTGCTGGCTAAAATTACCGCGAGAAGCCTCTGATAGTATTTGCGGACTCCCCCATGACACGATGAGTTATTGAGGAAGCGCGAGTGGAACTGATCCTTTTTATTAGCTTTGCCCTCTTGTTGACCCTGATCGCGGTCAGCATCCGCTAGCCAGTCATCATGCCCTTGTTGCTGCACGTCTTGTTCTCAGGCTGCGGCGCAGGCGTCTGGCAGCCTGTTGCAACCCTCTCTGACAGTGGGTTTGCCTCCTGAATCCATGCACATCAAACCGGCATAACGCCCTGACGGCGTTGAACAAAAAATATTGTATCGTACGCTCTCTCGACAGCGATCCGACGCGTTGCTACTATGCGTTTATCATCGCTGGCTGGGTCGCCTATGAACACCAATTCCGACAGAGTGACGCTGACACTGTTTTATGTCGGCAGCTTTGTTGTCTATTACCTCGTTACCATGCTGATTACCCTGTTTCCGAATTACGGTATTCTGCGTAATGACGGTTTGCTGGTGCCTGTACTCTGCCTGTTCGAGTTTGCGGTCATCTATCCGCTGTATCGGTTCTACTGCCAGCGTCGTACGGATATTCCATTGGGCTTTTTACGCTCAGGTCAGACGTTACTTTTTATTGGCGCCCTGTTTATTTTAATGGCGGCGCAAACCCAGTACTTACAGCCTGAAGGCTGGCTGGTCGCGCAAACGCAGCAGGGACGCAGCTCGATGCTTATTCTGTTGCTCACCGCCGTCTTGCTGGCCCCGGTATTTGAAGAAGTGCTGTTTCGCGGCTTTTTGTTGCAGGGCTTTCTGCTCTGGGCACCCAACAGCCGTTTTGCCTGCATGCTACTGACCTCCCTGCTCTTTGCGCTGATGCATACGCAGTATGTTCACTGGGAAACCGTGGTAGCGCTGACGCTCTTCTCTCTGCTGCTTTGCTATGCCCGCCTGCGCAGCAATTCGCTGGCCTTGCCGGTCTTTCTTCATACGCTGAACAACCTGATTGCTATCCTGCCCGCCTGGTATTTCGCCTGACAGGCATCATTTTTTTATTGCCCCTCCGTCAATAACCTGCGAAAAATCAGCTAGTATCCTTTTTTAACCGCAGGGATGGATGGTCTGTAAGCCAATGATTACCATGCTGGATGTGGCCCGCAAGGCCGGAGTTTCTAAAGCCACCGTCTCGCGCGTGCTGGCGGGAAATCGTTACGTCAGTAAAAGTACGCAGCAAAAGGTCTATCAGGCCATTGCCGAAACCGGTTATCGCCCCAATCTGCTGGCGCGCAGCCTGGCCACGCAAAAGTCCCAAAATATTGGCTTAATTGTTACCCACTCGCTTTTTAACGGCCCCTACTTCAGCGAGCTGCTGTTTCAGGCTGCCACCCTGACCAATAACTACGGTCGCCAGTTAATTCTGGCTGATGGCAAAACCTGCGCTGACGACGAGCGCGCCGCAATTGAGTTTCTGCTCGACCTGCGCTGTGACGCGATCATTATCTATCCCCGCTTTCTGGACACCGAGGCACTGGATGCCATTATCGAGCAGCACGATATCCCAATTATGGTGGTGAATCGCCAGCTGCCGCGTCATCCGGCCCACTGTGTCTGGGCTACACATCAGCACAATACCTTTCAGGCGACGCGTTATCTGATCGCGCGCGGGCATCACGACATTGCCTTTATTCGTGGTATGACGGGTTCCCCTACCGCGGCCGCTCGCCTGGCAGGTTATGAGCAGGCCCTGGCTGAGCAGGGGCTTGCGGACAGGGCCTGCATCGTGCAGGGCGCGTGGACGCCGGCCAGTGGGATGGCGGCGGCAAAGCAGCTGCTGGACGCGGGCGTGACATTCAGCGCCCTGATGGCGAGTAACGATGACATGGCAATCGGGGCCGCGCTGGCGCTTCATGCCGCGGGAAAACGGCTGCCACAGGATGTTTCTCTGCTGGGATTTGATGATATCCGTATGGCCGAGTTTTTCCTGCCGCCGCTGACCACCGTGCATGTGCCGGTCGCAGAAATGATTCAGCACACGCTGGCGCAGCTGGTCGCCATGCTGGAAGGTCAGGAGGTGGAAGCCTTGCCGCCCTTTAGCGGCCATCTGATTGAGCGCGCCTCGGTCGCGGACGGGCCTCATAAGCGGTAAGTCGCGGCATCCCTGCCGCGCGGTCTTAGTAGTCCACCGACGCGTTCAGCGTTGCGCCGTTACTGCGAATCAGCTTCTGATACCAAAAGAAGCTTTTTTTGCGGTAGCGTGCCAGGTCCTTTAACGCTTTTTCATCGCGGTTCACATAAATAAATCCGTAACGTTTGCTGATGCCCTGATGGGTACTCACCAGATCAATAGCAGACCACGGGCAATAACCGAACAGCTCGACGCCATCGGCAATGGCCAGCTGCAGCTGAGCGATATGCTCACGCAGATAGTCGATACGGTAATCATCATGCACCTTGTTGTCGGCCGCCAGGGTATCAAACGCCCCTAAGCCATTTTCGGTAACGATGAGCGGCAAGGCATAACGTGCATAAATCTGGCGCGCGGTGATGCGAAAGCCTACCGGATCGATATACCAGCCAAACTGATTTTGCTGCAGATGCGGATTATTACAGCCCACGTAGACGGAGCGGTCGATGCCGGCCATTTGCTGATCGGCATGGGGCCGACTGTCGGGGTCATGATGTTCGCACTCTGCCCCGACGGTGGCCGAAGCATAATAGTTAAAGGCGATAAAATCGGGCTGACCGGCGGCGATGATGGCCATATCCTCATCCTCGATCGTCGGAAGCCAGCCGCGCTGTTTTAAGAAAGCCCATACCACAGGGTTGTAGCGCCCGTGAACGGCTAAATCCAGATAGAGCCAGTTACGGATTGCAGAGAAATTGTCCGCCGCCAGCACATCCTCTGGCCGCGAGCTTGCCGCATAGACGCAGGAGATATTCGGTGCCGGGCCAATTTTAGCGTCTGGCAAGCGTTCGTGGCAGGCAATCATCGCCTTTGCCTGCGCCAGCATCATGTGGTGATTTTGCTGATACAGGGTTTTCTGTGGATCGGCGGTGCCAGGCGGTAACGTCCCGATCACGTCGCCTTTCAAAATCATCATGTTCTGTTCGTTGATGGTCAGCCAGTATTTGACCTGGCTGCCATACTGCTCAAAACAGGTAATGGCAAAACGTTCAAACGCCGCTACCGTGCGGCGAGAAGACCAGCCTCCGTCCTGCTGCAGGGCCCAGGGCAGATCGAAGTGATAAAGCGTGACCAGCGGTGTAATGCCGTGCCGGCAAATCTCATCAATTAACTGCTGGTAAAAGGCCACGCCCGCCTCGTTTAACGCGCCGTCGCCTTCAGGATAAAGACGGCTCCAGGCGATGGAGAAGCGGTAGGTTTTTAGTCCCATTTCCGCCAGCAGGGCGATATCCTCTTTAAAGCGGTGGTAGTGGTCACTGCAAACGGTAAAATCCGTAATTGCCTGGCTGAACGTGGCTTTGTCGATAACCGACGGCCCTTTACCATCTGCATCCCATCCGCCCTCCACCTGATATGCCGAGGTCGAGGCGCCCCAGAGAAAACCGTCCGGAAATGCGGTCAGTGTCGAATGTTGCATAAAATCTCCTTTTTTAACGTGCGGCAAGCTCCCGACGCAGTTGAATAATTTCTTCTGCCAGCTCGCGGCAAAGCATCGCGTTCATCAGGTGATCCTGGGCGTGAACCATAATCAGGTTGACCGGGATTTTTCCGCTGCCCTCATCAGCACCGATGAGCCGGGTCTGTATCTGATGCGCCGCCTTTGCCGCCGCCGTCGCGGCGGTCAGCATGCTGTCTGCTCGTTCCCAGTTTTGCTGACGAGCTGCACGCAACGCTTCCATCGAGCAGGAGCGCGCTTCGCCCGCCTGAATAATCAGTTCGATTACCGTGCTTTCATCGATTTCCATGCATTACTCCTTTACCGGTTGTGCTGCACTCAGTTCCTGCTGCAGCAGTTGACGCTCGTACATTTTAAAAAACGGGTAGTAAATCAACGTGGCAATCGTCACCAGCACGGCAATCAGCACGATGACGCGCCAGTCCCAGCCGGTTGACCAGGCCGCACCAATTGGGGCTGGCGTGGTCCACGGTGCCAGCGAGATGACGTGGTTAATCAGATTGGTTTTAGTGGCGACCCAGGCAATGACGGCATTGACCAAGGGAGCAAGAACGAAGGGAATAAACAGAATGGGGTTCATCACGACAGGCGAGCCAAAAATAACCGGCTCGTTGATGTTGAACATACTGGGCACGATGCTGAGTTTGCCAATGGAGCGCAGATGGGCAGACTGGCTTCGCAAATAAAGTAATACCAGCCCCATGGTGGAACCGGAACCGCCAATTACGATAAAAAACTGCCAAAAGGGTTCGATAAACACATGGCTGACAGGCTCACCCGCATTCAGTGCCTGCTGGTTCAGGCCGAGATTGGTCAGCCAGAAGGCCTGCAAAATCCCGCCGACAATCACGGCACCGTGAATGCCTGCGAACCACAACAGGTGGCACAGCAAGACGGCGACCAGCACGGCGGGCAGTGAATCCGACGCGGAGATGATCGGAGAGAAGATCGCCATGATGGCCTGCGGCAGCAGCATGCCAAACTGTGCCTGTACCCACAGGCTAAGCGGAAATAAGGTAATAAAAATGGTAATGATGGGAATGAGCAGGTCAAAGGACTGACGAATTTTCGGCGGCACCTGTTCGGGTAATTTAAAGCCGATGTTGTGTTTCTGCAAAAAGTGCATCAGCTCCGTGGCAAAAAGCGCGACCAGAATGGCGGTAAAAATCCCCTCCCCGCCCAGCGATCCTACCGGCAGCATTTTGCCCGTTTGCGGTGCGGCCACGACCAGAAACGCCATCAGCGACAGGCTGGCCGCCATAAAGCCGTTCATCTTATAGCTGTTTGCCAGGTTGTAGGCGATAGCACTGGCGATATAGAGCGCCATAATGCCCATCGTCATGTTGTACGGCATCATGATTTGTTCTTCATGTGCCTTGACCATGCCGAGCCACCACTGTGCGAAGGCCCAACTGCTGTCTGCCGAAAAAGGAGGATGCGCAAACAGCAGCATGAAGGAACCCACAATCAGAAACGGCATTGAGGCAATAAATCCATCGCGGATGGCGATGACGTGGCGCTGGCTGGAGAGGCGCCCCGCCAGCGGACTGATGCGGTTTTCGATAACGCCGAATAACGATTCGCTTAAGCGGCTCATCCCTTAACTCCTGCTCAGGAAAACGAGAATAACGCTGCACAGGCAAATACAGGCCTGCGATATATTTTTCAGTTTCTTACTCATCAGGGATGAATAAGCTTAAGTGCATCACTTAATATCTTTTCACCCTTCATCATTCCGTAATCCATGCTGTTAATCACTGCGATGGGTTTACTGTGTTGTTGGGCGACAGGCTCAAAATCCGCCAGCTTATATTTAATTTGCGGCCCCAGCAGGCAGCAGTCATAGTCGGCAATAAGATCAGTAAACTCTTCAATTCCCACAGCTTTTATCTCTACCGCTATGCCTTGTTCTTTAGCGGCTTTTTCCATTTTCTGTACCACCATACTGGTGGACATTCCGGCGGCGCAGCACAGCAAAATCTTTGGCATTGTTAATTCCTCCGTGTGATGAATGATTAACGAATACACAGGGTAAAGATTTTCTGCAACCGGTTTCAGATTTGCATGTCAGAAGTGTGAGAAATATCAAAACGTACCGGCATCGCTGTTGAGCAATAAAACCTTCAACAGGCGCGATCATTTTCTGACCCTGAACATCGTCACGGCAGAGATAAAAATCGATGGGGTTGCGGCGTCAGAAATTAACGCGACGACGTGGCTGCGCGTGCTGTTAACAATAAGATTTCACTGCTGTTCAGGCGCGCAAGCCTTATAATGCGTCAGAGCAATCCGATACCGTCCAGCGTGATGAGTGCCCCGACGGCAATTAGCTATACTGGTTTTATAAAAAAGGAACACTCATCCATTTCGTGATGTGCGAACCGGGAGAAGGAGTCGGTTATGTTGATTGGTTTTGTATTGTTGGTAAGCGCCTGTGGACATGATGCCTGTGAAGCGTTGCCGGTGTCGGAGCGCATCTATCCAACGAAAGCCGCCTGTGAAGTCATGGCAAACCGCATTCATAAAGTCCGCCCAAACGTGGTGCTGCTTTGTGGTGAAGTGCATCGTTCAGATAACTGAACAGGCGCAAGGACACAAAAACAGGCAGACAACATTGCAAGGATGCCGTTTAGCGTTCAAAATATAAGCTGTTTTACACCAACACAGTCGTGAATCCCATGAAAAGTAGTCGTCCCCGCCGTCCAACTGGGCGTTGGGTTTATTACATTTTGTATGAAGGCATTCTGTGGCCCTGTCCGGTACGCTGGGAATGGGAAAGCGCCTATGGCGGTTGGCTTCCGTTCTACTATTCGCCAACATTTGAATTTGTGGCGGGCGATCCCGGCAAGGCTTACCGTATTGCGCGCAGCGACGTGCGGACTAAGCGTGGAGAAGAGATGTATGCCTGACGTGTCAGGTGGCGTTCCAGGGAAACCAGGATGCGGTAAGCAGAAAGTAGAGTAACTCCAGCAGCAGTACCACCATTAGCAGCACACCAAGCTTGTGGCGAGAAAGCCACGATTTCATGCGCATATTATCGCTGTCCCCTCATTCGACAACAGTACGTCACGCGTTACTGGCAAGACGAACCGCCTTTTCCCGTGTTTTGCAGAACCGCCTGCCCCTGCGACGATTGGATGCAGCACACGAAGATGCGCCCGCAGGCGCATCTGAATTCGGCACGATCACCGATGACATCACGACCAATTGCATCACGAAAAGTGACGCAGGATCGTCGTCAGTTGTTCAGGGTGTAGTCGAGCGTGATTTCTGCATTCAGCACCTGAGAAACCGGACAGCCTGCTTTGGCTTTATTGATGATTTCATCAAAGGTGTCGTTATCAATGCCCGGCAGAGAAACGGTGCTGGTTAAGGCGATTTTGGTGATCGCGAAACCTTCACCTTTTTTATCCAGCGAGACGTCTGCAGTGGTATCGATGCTTTCAGGCTTATGGCCAGCGTTACCCAACATCAGCGACAGCGCCATAGAGAAACAGGCCGCATGTGCCGCACCAATCAGCTCTTCTGGGTTAGTGCCTTTTTGTCCTTCAAAGCGGGTGTTAAAGCCGTAGGGCTGTTGATTCAGTACGCCGCTCTCGGTGCTGACTGTGCCTTTGCCTTTAATATCGCCTTCCCAATGCGCCGAGCCTTTCTTATGAATGGTCATGTCATTCCTCCTGTTGGTAAAGAAGGTAAGTATAGACAACGCATCTGATTTCGCAGCGGGCGACTATGCCGGACGCAGATTGGCTTCCTGCAGGAGCGCATTTGCCTGCACCAGCGAAGCCTGGGTGATATCGGCAATGCGCTTCGCGCCGGTTAAGGTCATCGCGACTTTCATCTCTTTTTCAATCAGCGTCAATAAATGCTCAACGCCGCGCTGTCCCTGTGTCGCCAGCGCATAGATAAAGGCGCGCCCCAGCAGGACGCTGTCTGCGCCCAACGCAATCATACGCACCACATCCAGTCCATTACGAATACCGCTGTCGGCAAGGATCGTGATATCGCCTTTGACCGCATCCGCAATCGCAGGTAAGGCACGCGCCGAGGACAGCACGCCGTCCAGCTGGCGTCCGCCATGGTTAGAAACCACGATACCGTCAGCGCCAAAGCGCACCGCGTCACGGGCGTCCTCAGGGTCCAGAATGCCTTTGATCACCATCGGGCCATCCCAGAAATCACGAATCCACTCCAGATCCTGCCAGGAAATGGAAGGATCAAAGTTCTTCGCCAGCCAGCCAATATAGTCCTCCAGGCCGGTAGGCTTGCCGAGATAGGTGGAGATATTCCCCAGATCGTGCGGCCTGCCCTGTAATCCTACATCCAGTGCCCACTTTGGATGGGTGATGGCCTGCCAGTATCGCCGCAGTGCGGCATTTTCACCGCTCATGCCCGAATGCGCATCGCGATAACGCGCGCCCGGCGTCGGCATGTCCACGGTAAATACCAGCGTAGAGCAGCCCGCCGCTTTGGCCCGCTCCAGCGCGTTGCGCATGAAGCCTCTGTCCCGCAGCACATAGAGCTGGAACCACATAGGGCGATTGATCTGCGGGGCAACCTCTTCAATAGGGCACACAGAGACGGTGGACAGCGTGAAAGGAATGCCTTTGCCTGCGGCGGCGCGGGCAGCCTGCACTTCGCCCCGACGAGCATACATGCCGCACAGCCCGACCGGTGCCAGCGCCACGGGCATTGACAGCGTTTCATTAAACAGGGTGGTTTCGAGACTGAGTTCGGACATGTTGCGCAGGATGCGCTGGCGCAGCGCCACCTCCGAGAGATCGGCGACGTTGCGCTGTAATGTGTGCTCCGCATAAGCCCCGCCATCCAGATAGTGAAACAGGAAAGGCGGCAAAATACGTTGTGCAGCGGCGCGGTAGTCACTGGCGGCAGAAATGATCATCAGTGTGTCTCCTTGTGGTTGTCCAGGTGATGGCCTGGTAAACGCGTAATACGCGCCTGTCTGGCTTCATCTTCATCAAGCGTTTTCATCGTGGTATGAACAAAACCAAGATGATCCATCGCCGCTAAGCGGGCGGCCTCGGCATCACCCAGTAAAATGGCGTCAAGCATTGCCCTGTGCTGAACGGTGAGGCGGTCGAAAATCGCCGGGCTGGTGTACATCAACCTGCGGCTGTGCAACATCGAGGACTGCAGCAAATCAAAAAATCCGCGCATGGTTTGTAGCAGCACCACGTTATGCGAGGCTTCCGCGATAGCGAGGTGAAAGCGCAGATCGGCCTGACCGGCCAGATGGGGATCGTCGCTCTCCTTTAACGCCAGCGTGGCGTCAAAAGCGTACTGCAGTCGTTCCTTATCTGACTCTGTTGCCCGAAGTGCCGCATGCCATGCGGTGCTGGCTTCAATCGCGTGGCGCGCTTCCAGAATGTCATAGCGGTAATCCGGATCGTTGGCCAACAGCTGACGAATCGGCTCAACAATGCGCTGTTCAGACCAGGGCTCCTGGGGCTGACGCAGCCAGGTGCCGTCGCCGCGTCGGCTCGTCAATATTCCGCTGCTGATAAGCTGCTGAATAGCTTCGCGCAGCGACGAGCGCGAGACGCCAAGCGCCGCAGCCAACTGGCGCTCGGCAGGCAAACGCATGCCGGGCTCAAGCTGATGGTCGCGAATATACTGTTGGAGCCGAACCCGCAGCGGATCGGCGGACGGCAGTAAGTTTGGTGTCATGGGATCATCCAGGGAAAAACGTAAGCCTGAAGCGTGGTAATGATGCCCACCAGGCAGGTAAATATCAGGCTGTGCTTGACGGTAAAACGGAACAGATCCGACTCCCTGCCTACCAGCCCGACGGCGGCACAGGCAATGGCTATCGACTGCGGCGAGATCATCTTACCGGTCACGCCCCCGGTGGTATTTGCCGCCACCAGCAGGATATCGGAAACGCCGATCTGCTGCGCGGTCGTCGCCTGCAAGGCGGCAAACAGGGCATTCGATGACGTATCCGAGCCGGTCAGAAACACGCCGAGCCAGCCCAGGAAAGGCGAGAAGAAGGTAAACGCATGGCCGGTGTGGGCCAATGCCAGCGCCAGCGTGGCAGAGAGGCCGGAGTAGTTAGAGATAAAAGCAAACGCCAACACCATCCCGATGGAGTAGATGGGCAACATGAGCTCTTTCAGGGTTTCTGCAAAGGTCACTACCGCAGTCCGGGGCTTCATCTTCAGGAAGATGATAGCCACGAGGGCGGCAACCAGAATAGCCGTACCGGTTGCCGAGAGCAGGTCGAGTTTAAAAATGGCCGGCCAGCTACTGGGCTGCGCGACCACCGGCGGCATTCTGGTTACCCAGCCATCAAGGCCGGGCACAGGGAGGCTGAGCACCGATTCCGCTAAGGCCCCGCCTTTTGCGAACAGCGCTTTAAAAGGTGGAATGCTCCATAACGTGACGGTTGCCGTCAGAAACAGGAACGGCATCCAGGCGCGCACCACCTGCCCTGTCGTGTATTTTTGCCGGTTCACAGGCTGGCCCGCGTGCGGGCTTTCTGTTTCGCTGAAGCGAAAGATGCGCACCGGCTGCCAGACGCGCAAAAACAGCGTCAGCGAAATGAGTGAGGCGAGCGAGGAGATAATATCGGGCAGCTCCGGCCCCAGAAAGTTGGAGCTGAGGAACTGGGCAATCGCGAACGATCCCCCCGCCACAATCACGGCGGGCCAGGTTTCTTTGACACCGCGCCAGCCATCCATAATCGCCATGATCCAGAACAGCACGACGATCGTCAGTAGCGGAAGCTGACGGCCTGCCATCTGACCGATGGCAAAGCTGTCCAGCCCGGTCACCTGGCCCGCCACAACTATCGGGATCCCCATCGCGCCAAACGCCACGGGCGCAGTATTGACGATCAGGCACAAGCCTGCGGCATAGAGCGGATTAAAACCGAGCCCCACCAGCAGCGCGGCCGTGATGGCGACCGGCGCGCCGAAACCTGCCGCACCTTCTAAAAAGGCGCCAAAAGAGAACCCCACAATCAACATCTGTAAGCGCTGATCGGGCGTGATCGATAAGATGGAAGCGCGGATGATGTCGAACTGACCTGTCTTAACCGAGATCTTATAAACAAAAACCGCCGCCACGATGATCCAGGCGATGGGCCACAGGCCGTACATAAAACCGTAAACCGTTGACGCCAGCGCCTGCTGTAGCGGCATGCGATACAGCAACAGCGCGACCAGCAGCGCAAGGACGACCGTGAGCGTGGCGGCCTGATAGCCTTTCATCTTTAACCTGATTAACGCAAAGAAGAAAAACAGAACAGGAAGCAAAGCAATCAGGCTGGAGAGCCAGATATTGTTGAGCGGATCGTAATTTTGCTGCCAGATCTGCATGCCATGATCTCCATAAGAGGATGAAAGCGATGCGCGATCGACAAACCCAGGTGGCGCATCTGTCACTTCAGCCGCGCCGATTGGTCCTACCAATCTGGTAATCAGCGCTTGCTTGCTACAGATACTTAACCCGCTGTTAACTCTAGGCAACAGTTACTGCACTATTTTTAACGTTATGTGAGCCGCTGAAAACGTTTTGCTGGTTTGGTAGGACCAATTACCGTTCAGGAAAAGCCTGTTTGTAGCTTTCTGGATGAAAACGCAGGTTCAGGCCGATCAGCATGACCGTTACGCTCCCCTGCAACAGCCAGATAGAGGAAAAGTGGCCCGTAAGTTCATGCAATTGCCCGGCAAGAAACGGCATACTGCCCGCGATAATAAAGCCGACGCCCTGCATGAATGCCACCAGACGCGCCCCGGCCTGAGGATGCGCCAGGTGGTCCAGCGCCAGCACCAGGGCAAGGGGAAATGCGCCGCCCAGGCCAACGCCTGCAATCCCTGCCCACAGCCAGGCTGGGTAGAGCGGTGCCACCAGCAGGCCTGTTAATCCGCAGAGCTGGAGTGCCAGCGTCAGCAGAAGCAGCGGTCGCCTGTCCGCCCCCCGCACCAGCAGGGGAAACACCAGGGCACCGGCAACCTGACAGGCAATCATCACGCCCAGCAGGCCGCCGCCCGCCTGCGCGCTCCAGCCCTGTTGATGATAAAAATCCGGCAGCCAGGCCACACAGATGGCGTAGCCGCCGTTTACTAACCCAAAGCTCAGCGCCAGCATCCATGCGCGCGTATTGCGCCAGACCGAGGGCATAACGGCTGATGTCTGCCGGGACGGGGACACCGTAGGAATCCTCCACCACAGCATGACGGCCAGCAGCGCAGGCACACTCCAGCTGCTGAGCGCACCCTGCCAGCCCAGGTGCGCACTGATCCACGGCGTCATCGCCGCGCCCAGCCCACCGCCGCCCATTAGCGCCGCCGCCCAAAGCCCGGTGATCATGGCGCTGCGCTGCGTAAAGCGCTGACGGATCAACCCCGGCATGGCCATTTGTACAATCCCGATGCCGATACCGCCAGGAACCGTGCTCCACACCAGCCAGGCGCCTTGCGCGATAAAAAACCGGCTGGCCAGCGCCAGTACTAACAGCGCCAGC
This sequence comes from Pantoea sp. B623, assembly GCF_024814475.1. Lineage (NCBI taxonomy): Bacteria > Pseudomonadati > Pseudomonadota > Gammaproteobacteria > Enterobacterales > Erwiniaceae > Pantoea > Pantoea sp. B623. The sequence goes on from NZ_JANUXM010000004.1 coordinate 1,395,920, forward strand.
CCGCTACACAGCATCCTACGTAGCGGGATACGTTGCAGCAGCGGCGCGCTCACTAAGGCTATTGCCCCCATCATCATCATGGGAATCGCGGGCAGAAGTGAGGCCGCCAGCGAAGATAATCCAATACTTTCCCGTAGCTGCTCCAGCAGTGGACTAACGGATGTCATCAGTGGCCGCATGTTCAGTCCGGCCAGTATCAGGGCGGCAATCATCAAAAAAGGGTCTTTTTTCATAGGGGATCCTGGAATTAAACGTTGTCAGCCTGACAGCAGCGATTACTATTTGGAAATGAAATAACAGGATGACAGGCAGTGGAAAAATGAATCGCCAGCCCATGTTTACGCCCCAACAGCTGTTGAGCTTTGTTGCCGTATGCGAAACCACCAGCTTTACCCGCGCCGCCGAACGGGTTCACCTGTCGCAATCGACGGTCAGCCAACAGGTGCGGCGGCTGGAAGAGATGGTCGGTAAAACGCTGCTGGCACGCTCGTCCCACCTGGTGCAGATCACGGAAGAAGGCGAAAAACTGCTGGGCTATGCCCGCCGGATCATTGCCCTGAACGGTGAAGCCCACGATGTACTGAGCGATAAGTGGCGCGATGGCATCCTGCGCCTTGGCGTTCCGGAAGACTTCGCCGCCCCCACAGCGGGACTGCTGGCGCGGTTCAGCCGCGAACATCCGCACCTGCGGCTGGATGTCATGAGCGGAATGCAGGTGGAACTGCGGCGCGCCTGGCAACGGGAAGAGCTGGATATCATGCTGATCAAGCAGCCTTACGGTGAGCGCCCACTGGCTTCGCGCCCGGAGCCGCTGCTGTGGCTGGACAGCGCCGCGCATCCCTGCTTCGAGCAGTCGCCGGTTCCGCTGGTGTTGTTTCCGCAACTGGGGCTGTACCGGGAGGAGATCTGCCAGACGCTGGATTTACTTGGTCGCAGCTGGCGGATTGGGTACAGCAGTGCCAGCCTGGTGGCACTCTCCGCCGCCAGCGCCCAGGGCTTAGGGATAACGCTGCTGCCGGCCAGCTGTCGCTTACCTTCGCATCGGGTTCTGGATAGCCAACAGGGTTTACCGGTGATTGATACGTTTGAGCTGGCGCTGTTTTGTCGTCAGCCCGAAGATGTGCTGCAGCGCCAGCTGGCGGATGCCCTGGCCGACTTCGCCGGTCTGAACTGGCAGTGATTTTTTAAATAGCAGGCAGTGGAAAACAACCCAGCAGAGAAAGCCGCAGTTTGTCAGATTAAAGACTCACTCACTTTCGCAGGAGTCGCTGATGCAGACCGCTTTACCTACCAGCCGCCGCCGCTTTCTCCGCCAGGGGGTTCGCCTGACCGCCGCCAGCAGTATGATCATGGCCGGAATGACCGCCCCGGGTATGGCCGCCAACCGCAGCGCACCGCCCGCGTCCTCTGGCAAAGCTTTGCCGCAAACCGATCACTACGTTTTACGTAATGTAGTGCTTGAAGAGGGCTTCGGACGTGACGGTGACGAGATTGTTGAGACGAAAACGGCGCGCTACGACATCACACTTCGCGATGGTCGATTTCATCAGATCAGTCCGGCCGGACAAGGTGACCGTTCACTGCCGTTTTGGGATGCGCAAGGTGCGCTGCTGCTGCCGTCTACGCAGGATATGCACATCCATCTCGACAAAACCTTTTACGGCGGCCCCTGGCAGGCACCGCGGCCGCGTAAAGGCAAAACGATTATGGACATGATTGCCCGCGAACAGGTGCTGATTCCACAGCTGCTGCCCACCTCTCAGGCCCGGGCCGAAGGGCTTATCGCCCTGCTGAACGCCATGGGCACGACCCGGGCGCGCAGCCATTGTAATATCGATCCGGTCAGCGGCCTGCAAAGCCTGGAACATCTGCAGGCCGCGCTGGCAAACCATCCCGATTTCCCCTGTGAGATTGTCGCCTTCCCCCAGCATGGATTGCTGCATTCTCAGGTTGATGGGCTGATGCGCGAGGCCATGCAATCTGGCGTGCAGTACGTTGGCGGACTCGATCCCACCCATGTGGATGGCGCGATGGAAAAATCCCTGGATGCCATGTTCCAGATTGCGCTCGACTACCAGCGCGGTGTCGATATCCATCTGCATGAAACCTCTGCTGCTGGCGTGCAGGCGATTCGCTACATGATTAAGACCGTGCAGAATAATCCCTCGTTACGCGGTAAGGTCACCCTCAGTCATGGTTTTGCGCTGGCAACCCTACAGGGCGCAGAGCTGGACAAGATGATTGCCGATCTGGCCGAGCAGCAGTTCAGCATTGCCTCCACGCTGCCCATCGGCAAGCTGACCATGCCCGTGCCACAGTTGCAGGCGGCAGGGGTAAACGTCATGACGGGCACCGACAGCGTGATCGATCACTGGTCGCCATTTGGCACCGGCAGCATGCTGGAAAAGGCCAATTTATATGCCCAGCTGTACGGGGGATCGGATGAATTCTCTTTAAGCCGCGCGCTGGCGATTGCGACTGATGGCGTGCTTCCGCTTTCTGCCAGCGGCGAACGCCAGTGGCCGCGCATCGGCGACAGCGCCAACATGATGCTGGTTGAGGCCAGTTGTTCGGCGGAAGCGGTGGCACGGATTTCTCCCGTGATAGCGAGTTTCTCGCGGGGTAAACCGCAGTTTGTGCGACAGCAGGTTTAACGCAGATGCGCCTCACTTTACGCAACGGCGCTAAAGTGAGGCGCGGACATCTCAGGCACAGCGATGTTAAGCCCGGCCAGCCTCCCTCTTTTTCGACATTAACTCCATCGCCAGCGCATAGAGCGGCGCGCCGTCAGGGGCAACAGGATCGTCTTCTGCATAACATCCGATCATAGAGGCAACTTTATCTGCCGATAAGGTTTCGCCATAAAGATGGAGCGTCAGGACAGCACGACCAACGATTTTTAGTACGTCTTCATGCAAGATCTGCGGGATATTATTCAATGAAAAAACCCTCTGCCAGTGGTTATATCGATCTATGTCGCTCAATATAAAGGAGTTACTCAATGATTTTTACAGGGGCTGAAGCCAATACTTTTACATTACTAATGCTATTTACCCTGTAAAAAAAACGGGCTTCACCGGTTAACTCAATATTCGCTCTTATAAACAAAAGATTATGAATTTATTAACGTTGTCAGACGGTTATCGGACCCGATCCTGGCGAATGTATTCCGCTGTCATTCATTAAAATAATCCACCTAACGCACATCATCTTCAGTTTATTCTTAAAAAAACTCGCGTGAAATGGATATTATTTATTCATAAGGTTAACGTTGCCGTTGCGCACGCTTTCTGACAGACTTGCGCACGCAATGATGCCCCCCACTTTTAGCCGCAGAGGCCGCACCCGTGACCGCTTTTTCCTCGCTTAATTCTCTTCCCGACAGCCAGCTCGATAACCTGCGCGAAATGGGCTATACCAGCATGACTCCGGTTCAGGCCGCCACGCTGCCCGCGATTTTAGACGGACGCGACGTGCGTGCGCAGGCCAAAACCGGCAGCGGTAAAACCGCCGCATTTGGCATTGGGTTGCTGCAGCATATCGACAGCGCTCACTTTCAGACGCAGGCGCTGATTTTATGCCCGACCCGGGAACTGGCCGATCAGGTCAGTAACGTCCTGCGGCAGTTAGCCCGCTTCACGCGCAACATTAAAATCTTAACCTTATGTGGCGGCCAGCCTATGAGCGCCCAGCGCGATTCGCTGGTGCATGCGCCTCATATCGTGGTCGGCACACCGGGCCGTATTCTGGATCACATTAAGCGTGAGACGCTGAAGCTGGAGAGCCTGCGTACGCTTGTACTGGACGAAGCCGATCGCATGCTGGAAATGGGCTTCCGCGACGATATGGAAACGATTATCGCTGCCACGCCAGCATCACGTCAGACGCTGCTGTTCTCCGCGACCTGGCCGGAAGGCATTGCCGCCCTGAGCCAGCGCTTTCAGCGTGAGGCGCTGAGCGTGGTCACGGAAGAAGTGAGTGAACTCCCTGCTATCGAGCAGCAGTTTATTGAAGCCAGCCACGGTGAAAAGCTGTCACTGTTGATCAGTCTGCTCAGCGAACGCCAGCCCTCTTCCTGCGTGGTGTTCTGTAATACCAAGCGGGAGTGCGATGATATTGCGGCTGCGCTCAATGCACGCGATATCAGCGCCCTGCCCCTGCATGGCGATCTGGAACAACGCGATCGCGAACGGGTGCTGATCCGTTTTGCCAACGGCAGCGGCCGCGTATTAGTCGCAACCGATGTTGCGGCCCGTGGGCTGGACATCAAGTTACTGTCGCTGGTGGTAAACTATCAGCTGGCCTGGGATCCGGAAGTGCACCTGCATCGCATTGGCCGCACCGCGCGCGCTGGCGAACAGGGCGCAGCGGTGAGCTTTGTCGCTGCAGACGAAATGGCACGCGCTCATGCTCTTGAAGACTTCCTGCAACAGAAGCTGCCCTGGGTTGCGGCCAGTTCGTTAAAGAAAAGCAGTAAAGCGTTACCGGCCGCCATGATGACGCTCTGCATTGATGGCGGGCGTAAAGCCAAAATCCGCCCCGGCGATATCCTGGGGGCACTGACGGGCGAGGCGGGTTACCGGGCTGACCAAATCGGTAAAATCGATCTCACCGCGACTCATGCATATGTGGCGATAGAAGCGGCCCAGGCTAAGCAGGCCCTGGTCAAGCTCAAGCAGGGCAAAATTAAAGGCAAGACCTGCCGCGCAGTCCTGTTAAAAGATTAAAAAAAGGGCGAGACTCACTCTCGCCCACGCTTTTATGGCTCATCTATCCGCGTCACGTGCAGCGTTGTTTTATCGCCTTTCCCCTGCACCTTGCCACTCACTCGCACTTTGTCATTAGCGGTATAGGTTTTACCACCGAACGTTTTTTCCGGCGCAATGAGGGTCACATGGCCGGTATCGTCACGAAACTGATAATTATCGCCCTTTAATTTTTTAACGATATAGCCTTCCAGCGTGACGTAACCGCCCTGGCGGAAGTCACGGATCTGATCGATGTGGGTTTGCCCGGTATCTTCCGATCCTTTGTAGCCCGCATCCTGTTTGCTCTGCGGCGGCGGCGTATCGCCTGTCTTAAAACCACCTTGCTCTGCATATGCACCAGACGTTGCCATGGCTAACAAGGCGGCCAGTAATACTTTTTTCATCTCGTACTCCTTTAAGGGAAGGTGTCCATGTTGAATAGTCACTGTTAAGCCTGGCACAAGAATATGCTGCCGTTAGATTTTCCCCTCTCACCTTTTTGCACTTGCTGCCGATAACTTCATCACAACCCTTTTCACCTGCTGCGCTGATGCTGAGGCAACAATGGATAATTTTCAGAAAGAGATCGACGAGAGAGCAAATCTCGCGTTATCGAACAAATTTGAGCTGCTGCTGTTTCGCCTGGGCTCTGACCAGTTAAAAGGTAAATCAGAGCTGTTTGGTATCAACGTATTTAAACTGCGTGAAATTGTACCGATGCCGCCGATTACCAAAGCCGCAGGCATGCGCTCGCCGTTGCTCGGCATGGCCAGTATCCGCGGACAGTTTATTCCGGTGATTGATTTACCGGCTGTCGCAGGCTGTGTTCCAGAAACGGGACTTAACCTGCTGCTGGTGACCGAGTACGCGCGAAACACCCAGGCGTTTGCCGTCGAGTCTGTCGAAAACATCGTGCGCCTTAACTGGAGCCAAGTGCATACCGCTGAAGCCGGGATCGGTGGCCGTAATATCACCAGTATCGCCTGCCTTGATGACGATGAACAAAAAAGCAATCTGGCCATGGTGCTGGACGTTGAGCAAATTTTGTATGACATCATCCCGTCTGTGCGCGGCGTTGAGCCGGAAGCCCCGAAAGAGCGTCAGTTCAAAATGAAGCCGGGTTCAGTGGCGATTGTGGCGGAAGATTCTAAAGTTGCCCGTCAACTGCTGGAGCAAGGCCTGAAGAGCATGGGTATTCCCGCCATCATGTGCAACACCGGCCTGGAAGCATGGGAAAAAATCAAAGAGATGCATCAGCAGGCTCAGGCCCAGGGTGAATCCATTCACGACAAGATTGCGCTGGTGTTAACCGATCTGGAAATGCCAGAAATGGACGGCTTTACGCTGACACGTAACATCAAGCGCGATACGACGCTGCGCCATATTCCTGTGGTGATCCACTCCTCGCTTTCTGGCAGTGCAAACGAAGATCACGTGCGCAAAGTCGGTGCCGATGGCTATGTGGCGAAGTTCGAACTGAACGAACTGTCTGACGTGATTTTTAAAGCAATGGAAGCCGCGAGCTAAGACGTAACGGGCAGCTTATCCCTGCCCAGTGAGGCTTGATATCCACCACTCGAGAATATAAGAATGCATAGTGAAACGCTTCCCGTCATTCGTAAGTCACTGTTTCGTGGGCGTGTCCGTCAGCTGAGCTGGATTGCAGCGATCGCTTTCTGCCTGCTGTTCTGGGGCGGCGTGCTTGCCCTGATGGTTTAGTCAATAGCAGCGGGAACGTTGCCGGAAGGGAAACAAAAAAGGCTGCCAGTGGCAGCCTTTTATTACGGTAAATGCAACAACGCTATAGAACTCTTTAGCCTTTTCAGAGCGCCTGAGGCTGGCTCTGAGCTGCAATCCTTGTCGCGTTAATTTGAACAACGACCGTTTTGCAAAAAATGCATTTCGCTCCATGCGGGTTGGCTCTTGTCACATCGAAATGTGATGTACGGTACTGCGAGCCACTACAGTGAGGACATTTAAAACGCGTAATTTTCAGTCCTTAGAGACCAACAACGTTCGCAGCAGCTGGGCCTTTGGCACCATTTTCTACTGTAAACTCAACTTGTTGACCTTCATCTAATGAACGGAAATCTGTGCCCTGAATTGCAGAGAAATGTACGAATACATCTTTGCTGCCGTCCTGAGGAGAGATGAAACCGAAGCCTTTCTCAGCGTTGAACCATTTAACGGTACCGCGGATTTTGTTAGACATGTTTAATTCCTTAATAATAGAGCCTTCCGGCGTAATGGCCTGAGAACAGATTTTAATCAGAACGTAAGAGAAGACTCAAAAAGAAGGAATGTCTCGCGACAGGCTTAGAGATGAGAACTGCTTTGGTTACTTACTTTGATAGTGTCTGTTAATCAAACCGACGATTCATTAGGTCATATCCTGCTGATGCATGCAAGGGTTATTTTAAAATAGTTGCGAGTGGGCCAGATGAACGTCATGCGCAGAAATCTGGCCCGTTCATGTGTTACGGTTTGCGAATATGCACGTGGTGCCCCTGCTCGCCTGCCGCCAGATCGTCGCGCAAAGTAAGAGCCGGTATCCTGTAATCGCCGTCGTTTTGCCGATAATAGGCGACAGGTTCGGTCACAAACAGATTATCCAGACGCTCGCCCAGCTCTGCACACAGTGCTGCAAAGCGCGCGCTGTCGGTGCGGCCGGTGCGATAAAGCGTAAAAGGCGGCAGCACGTCAAAACCGGGATAAAACAAGATGCCATGCTGAATGGGGAACAGAATGTCATCGATATGGCCGTTGATGCCGCGTGGGCTGTAGTGGGATTCCCATCCGCCCATCGTGACAACCAGCATCGCACGCTTCCCTGCCAGCGTTCCTTCGCCATAGCGGTCGCCCCAGTGCGTATCTGAGTGCTCCCCCACGCCATAGGCAAAGCCGCAGGCGTAAACACGATCGATCCAGCCTTTCATGATTGCCGGCATGGAAAACCACCAGAGCGGAAACTGTAAAATCACCGCATCGGCCCACAACAGTTTTTCCTGTTCCTGCACAATATCTTCACTCTGGAAGCCGCCTTCAAAAGCCTGGGTGGATTCTAAAGAGGGATCAAAGCGTTCTGCATTCTGGCGATGCTGCGTGTCTGCCGACGAGACGCGCGCCTCCCAGTTCATGGCATAGAGATCGGAAACGCGCACCTGATGACCCAACTGCTCCAGGTGGCTGACGGAGAAACGCGCCAGCGCGCCGTTAAGGGAATGGGGTTCAGGGTGGGCAACAACGATTAACACATTCATAAAATCACCTGCTTTGATGGGAATCTGAGATGTAGCCTGCATCCGAATGTGCTATCAGTAAAAGTAAATGAATGGATATTCACTATAGGCAAGACTGATACCATGAAACCCGATCTCAACCTGTTAATGACTCTAAATGTGCTGTTACAGGAAAACAGCGTGAGCCGGACCGCGCAGCGGCTAAATCTTTCTCAGCCTTCTGTCAGTGCCCGGCTTGAGCGCCTGCGTGAGTGGTTTAACGATCCCCTGCTGATTCCGGTATCTCATGGCATGCGCCCCACCGCGCGCGCCGAGGCGTTACGCCTTTCGCTTGAGCAACTAAGCGGCATGATCGATGAGGTGGTTGCTGCGCCAGGCCCGTTTATCCCTGCCGACGCCGTTCAAGAGTGGCGCGTAGCGGCCACGGATTACGGCGCACAGACGGCACTGGTTCCCCTGATGGCAGCATTACGTCAGGAAGCACCGGGCACCCGGCTCGCCATTCTGGATATGAAACCCGCGTTGATCGCGCAGCAGCTGGAAAAAGGCACGGTCGATCTGGTGCTTCATTTGCGTGACGGCGTGCCAGACGGGCTGCATATCCGCCCGCTATTTGAGGAGCGTTATGTGGTGGCAGGACGTCAGGGTCATCCCGCCCTGCATCCTGATATCACCGCTGAAGCGCTTTGCGCGCTGGAACATGTAGTGGTATCGCCCGACGGCGGCGGCTTTCGCGGTGTGACGGATAGCGTGCTGGAAGCCAGAGGGTTGAGCCGGAAAGTGGTGCTCTCCGTGCCCCACTTTTTGCTGATGGGCAGCGTGCTGAGCACCAGCGATTTGGTGGCGTTGATGCCGGAGAGAGTGGCGGCGATGATGCCAGGATTAATGACCGTGAAGCCCACGATGGCGATTCCGGGCTTTGAACTGGTGATGCTGTGGCATGAGCGATCGCACCGGGATTTGGGGCATCGGTGGTTGAGGGAAAGGGTGGTGGGGAGGTTTCAGGGTGGAGGTCACAAGTCATGACAAAGCCGCAGAAGCGAAGCGCTGGCTGACCTGGTAACAGGCAAAAAATCCCAGCAGCCGGGCTGGGATTGCTTACTTTAACGTAGCCAAAATGGGATATCACCAGACGATAAAGCATCATATTCTTCTACCGCTCGATCTCGATGCCCCATAAAATCTGGCATATCAGTCACAACTATTTTTACTGGTTTATAAACATTCCAGTCTTCATAAAACCCTTTCGCAGATTTTATGCAATACTCAATACCATCAAAATATTTTAAAAACCTTTCCTCAACGTCTTTTGGTAAAAGGACTCGTAATTTTTTTATTAATGATTGAGTTTTATCCAAGTCCTTAAGGTGAACATATCTAAGATAAAGTTGCTCCAGTAAATACCCATCTTCTTTATCAAGAACATTTTTATTTAAAATAGAAATAAATTCAATCATATCTGAAGGATAGCCAAGTTCAACTATAGAACTGCCACCATAAAACCCTATGTGTTTCATAAGAATTACCTTTTGAATTCAATTGCAGCTGGATCAATAGCACCATTAGATTTTTGGACAATTCCTTTAATAATTGCTCTCTCTTGCTCTAATGACACACTTTGTCCACGCACATCGATAATAACCCTCTGCTGCATTCCTGCAGGTAGATTCTCAGCACGTTGGATCGCTTGCTTAGACACATTACTAATCAGACCGCTCTGATTATTCGTAATATTATAGTTTTTCACTTCAACACTACAAACATTTCCCTGACACCAATCAGGGCGAACCCCACCTTTTGTCCCATATGGGACTTCTTTACCATCTTTGAAGCTGACTTGTTCGCGCCATCCATTGCCAAGATCTTTACCTACATCAATTTCTGATTGCCTGTGGCTGGGCCGTGAAGCCGTTGCTATCTCATCGCTGGCTTTGTTAACCAGCTTGGACGCTTCAGCAACATCACCACTGGTAAGCGCTTTCTCTGCCGCTTTCAGCATACCCGCGGCAACACGCTCTCCCGGTATCAGGGAAGCGGCCACGTAGAGATAATCCAGTGCTGACTGTGCTTCCGCTGCACTTTTTATCGTACCCACCACCGGCACAAAATCTGCACCCGTTGACGCCACATCTTTCAACGCTTCACGCCGTTCCGTGTACATCTTCACCGAGCAGGCTTCGGCGCTCATTCCGACGCAGTTTGCCTTCTTATAGCGCTCGTTTTCAGCCTCAACGTAATCAACCGCCTTCTGCTCCACCGTCTTGCCTTCAGACTGCGCCTGCGCAATATCTCCCAGCGCATTATTCTCAACCGCATTTTTCCCCGCCTGAGCGCCCGCTATGGCTCCTGACGCACTGCCATTTGCCAGACCGCCAGCAAGCCCCGCTGCCAGCGTTCCGAGTGCGCTGATAGTTTGCTTCTGCTCCTCGCTCAAATCCGTCCGCGCGATACCCGGATACATCTCCTGAGCGATAAACTCGCCCAGCGCTGCGCCACTGGCACCGGACAGCGCACTGTTGCCCTGCGCCTGTGCAATGACGGCGCCTACAACCGCATGTGCCATCAGATTTGCTGCGGTATTCACCACCGGCTTGCCGTCAGGGCCTGTTGTGGTGGTATTTTTGTGGATCAGTTCGGCGAGGTAAGGGGCGGATGCGCCAGCCAGTGCCGATTTAAAATCTCCGCCTGCCAGTCCCTGCACTGCTGCGGTGGCCGCCTGAATCCCCCGCTGTAATGAACTTCCGGTACCGGAGTCAGCGATTGCTTTTTTGTACTCAGTTGTGGCTTTAAGGCTCTCAATGTAGGCATTACGTACTTTTTCAGAGGCGCTTTCAGGTGCGGGGCCTTTTACCTTCTGGGCTTCCTTCAGCGCACAAATCTCGCCCTGCGTACGTGCAATATCCGCCACCTGACTGCCAATCTCGCCAATCATCTGCGCGGTCTGCAGTCGCTGCTGTTCTTTCTCTTTGTTAAAGATCGGGCTGATGCTGTCGTTGGCATGTGCCGTGTCACGACTCAGCGTGGCGGTATGCCGGAAGATCTCTAAAGATGAATGGTCCGGTTTGCCGGGGTACTTACAAGACGACGCCGGGCGGGCATCAACTGCTTTCAGCGGAGGCCGCAGGCCGACTTACTCCGGAGTTTGCTTACCGACGATGACGCGGCCGACGCCGCCAGGGACGGCGGCCACGCCCGATGCCACACGCGGCGGCGCACGCCATAATGCAGATTAGACGCATACAAGCGCACGGGAAGGGTTATGTGGTGTTCTGAGGCTGACCGCGAGAGTGCGTATAATCTCCCGCATTATGTTTAATGGCTGTAAGCCGAGAACCCAGTTGACAGAGGAGTGATAAGGCCAGTCCCGGCGCACTGCCATTTACCCCGCGCACTCCGCACCTGATGAAGGCAGATCGCGGCAAGGAAGCCGCGCTCTGCCATCCACCGAACCAAAGATCGGGATTTCTCTAACTTTTAAATACAGAAGATCCTTTTTCTAAATAATTTTCCCACCCGCTCATTAAATGATTAATATTTTCTATTTGAGAGTGTGTTGATGGATCATATCCATCAGAAGGAGGCATGTATTTAATAAAGCTTTCTATTTCATATGGATAATCAAAATCAGCATAAATAACTTCAACTTCAGCTAATGGATCGTCAAAACTATTACGATTATTCCAAAGCCAACTCAGAACAATAAATAGCCACTTTTTTTTGATTTTTGGATCATCTTTCTGCTCAGATTCCGAACATAACTCCTTTAGAAAAGGAGCAATGTGATTTGTTTCATCAGGCATAACGAATGACAATTCGAGTTCAGGACTAGTATAACTTCCTGTTAATACATTCTTTTCTGCCTTCTTTATTGGTACGTCTGAGGTAATGAGGTTATTTTCATAACCCCACCTTACATCACACCATGAAAGGTGAAAATTTTTATCAATAAAATCAAAAGGTATTGGATATAAATTCATGTCATTTTACCTTCGGCAATCGTTGGTTAGGAGCACCGGTAATACTGCCACCTTCAATAAATCTTTGGTGTGTGACGTTTCCTTTATTATCATAGATGTATTCAAATATACCTTTCTTCTCATTAAAAGAACCTTCCGCTTGCAGTAATTTCCTTTCTATACCATCACCGCCTTTGATAGTGAAAACTTTTCCATCCATCAATTGTTCGCGGCTCAGGTAACTTGCACCTCTATGAGTAGGATCTGGTTTTAGCCCACTGCCAATTCGGTCTGCTTCCAGTATTTTATTAATAACCGAAGATTTTAATGCTGTATCCACTATACCAGTGGTTTTTGCGACAACCTTCTCCGTCAGTACCGCGCCACCTTTCACCACCCCGGCACCGCCAGCCAGCAACCCGGCTATATCGGTGACCAGCTTGCCACCTTCAACACCGGCATTAAACGAGCCGCTGGCCCCGGCTTTCTGGTACTCTGCTTCCATCCGGTCAATGCGATCTATATAAGACTGCTTCACCGCATCCGAGACGTTACCCAGCACATCACCGCTGTTAAACAGCGTCTTCAGTGCTTCGTAAGTTTCGACCGGACTGCTGGCCGTTTTCACGATACTGTCCACAGCATCATATAGCCCTGCCGGAACCCCGGCGACCATACCCGCCGCAAAGCTGCCATCCTGACCTAAGTCAATCGCTGTCCATTTCGCCTGCGCTCCGGCTTTGCAGGCCACAGTCTGACATTCCGCGATTTCTTTATCTTTCTGCGCCTGCTGTTTCTGGCTCAGATAGTTATTCTCAACCGTAACCTTCCCGGCCTGAGCAGCAGCAACCATATCTGCAGCCCCACTCCCCACCAGACCGCCAGACAGACCCGCTGCCAGTGTTGCCAGCGCCGAGACGGTTTCTTTCTCCCTGTCATTCATTTCGTACGGCTTCTTGCCGTAGATTTCACTCGCCAGCATGCCGGTCAGCTCGCCTGTCACCGCCCCTGCGGCTCCTGCTGCGATATTTTTGTCCTGCGCGGCCGCAAGCGCCGCATTGACAACCGCATGCGCCATTAACCGGCTGGCCGGGTCTAAATCTGAATGTCCAATCAGGTTAGCAATATAGGGGGCTGCGCCACCGGCAGCGGCGGCGCGGATATCACCCGAAGCCAGTCCCTGTACGGCAGCCGTTGCGGCTGTGACAATGCGCTGCACGCTCCCGCCAACGGCGTAAGGGGAAGCACTGAGCGCTTTATCGTAATAGCTCTGCCAGGCCTGTTTGCTGATTTGCTCACTGGTCGGCGTCTTACCCGGATTCGCTTCTTCCCAGTCCTTTTTAGCCTGCTGCAGCTTTTCCGGACTGACCTGCTTCATGTCATTATTTGCAGCACGCGTCGCTTCAATTGCGCCCTGCGTTTTGACAATATCGCCTACCTGACTGCCAATCTCGCCAATCATCTGCGCGGTCTGCAGTCGCTGCTGTTCTTTCTCTTTGTTAAAGATCGGGCTGATGATGTCGTTGGCATGCGCCGTGTCACGACTCAGCGTGGCGGTATGCCGGAAGATCTCTAAAGGTGAATGGTCCGGTTTGCCGGGGTACTTACACTTGGGCTGGATTTGTTAACTCTTACAGATTAGGGAAAACTTTGGAAACAGAAGTATTTGAGTAAGTTCCATCATTGGAATTACTATTTCTTCCCATAAGCTTACCACCAATCCCTCCACCAGCCATACTAACTCCCCCCGTCCGAATCAATAACTCCCTGTTTTTAATTTGATTCACTGATCGGCATTACGGATAAGATCGGAATTTATATTTATCTCATAAGAGTAATTCTGGATAATCTATCATTCTGATTAAATTGTAGATGAAGCGTATACCCCTCATTTTCATATCTTATCCAACGGTCAATATGACCCATAAGTGGATCTATTTTTCCACCACCTGAATCTAAGGGGTGGCCTAGTATTTGCATAGCCTCATCCTCCGAACTATCAGTGGATAATGGTAACTCCCCTTTATATTCAGAAAAACTCTCATCCTTAGTTGTGTAAAAAGTAATTTGATCTATTACTTCACCTTCCAATAAGAATAAAACACCAGATTGTAAAAAAGAATAATATTTCCTGTCACCTAAAACACTCTCCTCGATATTAGGCAACTCATGAAAATCACTTGAAATATTAACAAACTTAACATCGAATTTTGAGCGACCTAACAAATTAACAAATTCATCCCATATCAACATTATTTTGTTACTCCTGTTTGAGAATTTCTTTTCTTGATTTCCATTATTGCGTCATCGACGATTTTAGGATCATATCCTCGATCCAGCATGTTTTTTCTATGTACTTCTGTATCGCGACATTCTGCACCACAAAGATCTATTGCGTCTTGTTTTATTTGGGACGGCGTATTTTTACCACCATAAGTGCGGCCTGCCTGATGTACATCTTTAGGTACTTCAATAGCTGTTGCATTATTATATAGATTTTTTTCCTCGGTTGGAGTTAACTTTCTTCCCAACTCATTTTCTTTTGCCTGACGAATAGCAGCAAATGACGGAATATGATCATGCTCTAATCCATCGCCAACGACTGAGCGATCTTTAAGTTCTTTATATGACCCAACATCTAAAGGTTTAACTGCCTGAATCTCTTCGCTGGCCTTATTAATCAGCTTCGATGCTTCAGCCACGTCGCCATTCTTCAACGCTGCTTCAGCGGCCTTAATAATTTTTCCAGCTGCATCACCTGCCCCTGGGATGATACCAATTACGGCTGCGAGATAATCCGCCGCCGACTGCGCTTCCGCAAAACTCTTTATATCACCCACGATAGGCACGAAGTCCGCACCCAGCGATACTGTTTCTTTCAGCGCTTCACGCCGCTCTTGGTACATTTTCACCGAGCAGGCCTCGGCGCTCATGCCACCGCAGTTGGCCTTTTTATAGCGATCGTTTTCGGCTTCAACCTGCTCATTGGCTTTCTGCTCAAGCGTTTTACCTTCAGACTGCGCCTGCGCGATATCAGCAAGAGAGTTATTTTCAACCGCATTTTTCCCCGCCTGAGCGCCCGCTATGGCTCCTGACGCACTGCCATTTGCCAGACCGCCAGCAAGCCCCGCTGCCAGCGTTCCGAGTGCGCTGATAGTTTGCTTCTGCTCCTCGCTCAAATCCGTCCGCGCGATACCCGGATACATCTCCTGAGCGATAAACTCGCCCAGCGCTGCGCCACTGGCACCGGACAGCGCACTGTTGCCCTGCGCCTGTGCAATGACGGCGCCTACAACCGCATGTGCCATCAGATTTGCTGCGGTATTCACCACCGGCTTGCCGTCAGGGCCTGTTGTGGTGGTATTTTTGTGGATCAGTTCGGCGAGGTAAGGGGCGGATGCGCCAGCCAGTGCCGCTTTAAAATCTCCGCCAGCCAGTCCCTGAACAGCCGCAGTTGCCGCCTGGATCCCCTGCTGTAATGAACTTCCTGTGCCGGAGTCAGAGTCAGCGATTGCTTTTTTGTACTCAGGGGTCGCTTTAAGGCTCTCTATGTAGGCATTGCGTGCTTTTTCAGATGCGCCTTCGGGTGGGGGGCCCTTTACCTCCTGGGCTTTCTTCAGCGCATAAATCTCGCCCTGCGTACGAGCGATATCTGCCACCTGACTGCCAATCTCGCCAATCATCTGCGCGGTCTGCAGCCGTTGCTGTTCTTTCTCTTTGTTAAAGATCGGGCTGATGCTGTCGTTGGCATGCGCCGTGTCACGACTCAGCGTGGCGGTATCCTGCTTCTGATTAGCCTGATCGCGCACCACTATCGTACCGTTAGCCACTGCTGACTGGGTAGTCCCTTCAGCATGCCCTTTTCCACCTGCGCCTGCCAGCATGGTGTTAGCCATATTCCCGGCAAACTGACCGCCGAAGCTGGCACCCGAGCTCATGCCAATGCCCTGATGCTCGGTTTTGTAGTCGGCCTCGTTATGCAGATTGGTAAAGCCCAGTGTACCGGTATCCAGACGGTTTTTATCCGCATCGGCCTGACTGGCGATGACCGCACCGTTAAGTTGTGTATGGTTGCCCACCGTGACATCAAAGCCGCCATTGCCAGCATAAAGACCGCTTTGCTCCTTCACGCTGTCGAAATTGCTGTGCATCTTGTCCTGGCTGGCGTTGATATACCCGGACCCGGTCATTGAGCCAAAGGTAAAACTGCCGCCTGCACCAAAACTGGACTGCTTAGAATCGTATTTGTCGCTGTCCTGCAGGCTGGTAATGGTCAGATCCCGACCCACATCCGCCTTCACGCTGTTGCCATTGACCTGAGCGCCACTCAATGTGGTATCGCGACCGCTGCTGATGGCAACCTTGCCGCCGCTGTCCAGGGTCGTTTCGCTCCAGACCGTGCCGTTGCCTTTCTCATTGCCCTTAGCGCCATTGACGCTGGCAAAGACGCTTAATCCCGCACTGCCTGCCCCAACGCCGAAGCTGACACCAATGCCGCCCCCGCTGCTGCTGTTTTTACCTGTGGTTTGCTGGGTGTTTGCCGCACCGGTTAGGGTGATGTCGTTTGCCGCCTGTAACGTCGTATCGCCGCCTGCTTTCAGCTGACTACCAGAAATCACCAGATTGCCGCTGTCTCGCCCCTGGCCTTTGCCCGTGGCATTGATACTCAGATTACGGCCTGCATTGATCGTTGAGCCGTTAACCGTGTCTGACTGCTGATGCTGCTCCGATTTCGACTGCTGGGTAGAAAGTGAAATACTGATGCCAATGCCGTTATTAGGATCACCCTGTACCTGAGCAAGCTGACTGGCCTGATTCGCCTGCACGCCAGACAAGACTGCCTTGGTCGCCTGAAGCGCGGCCAGACGACCATCGCTCTGCTGTTTGGCTGACTGCGCCGCAGCGACTGCACTGTTCACGGCTTCCGCTACCGCACCAGACAGCGCCAGCGTTAAACCACTGGTACGTTGCTCCGTTCTTTCATCGTGGGTACGCAGATCGTGTCCTGGCGTAACAGTCACGCTATCACCCTGGAGCGCCATATTACCGCCCGCCACCAAATCGGCACCGTTAACCTGCAACTGCTTGCCAGCGGTAATTGAAACATTCCCTTTAGTACTGCCGACGGTACTGATGCTCTGGCTTTGCGTTGTTCCTTTATCGCGCATCTCCTGCAGTGATTTACTGCTACCGATGCTGATACCAATGCCGCCCGTTCCCATCAGGCCGCTCTTTTTCGTTTCCGAAAAACGCCATGTGGAATCGGTATTAGTTGCGGCAGCAATATCGACATTGTTACCGGCATCCAGTGCCACATTGCCATCACCAACGACCTGAGAACCTTTTACCAGCAGGTCATTACCTGCTTTAACGGAGACATTGTTGCCGCTCAGCAAGGTGCCTTTTTCATTTGTGGCACTGTCTTCCTGAATGGTGTGCGTGGTCTTTTTACTCAGGAAGCCTTTTTTAGTTTTGGTTTCTTCTTTGTAGTAATAATCGCTTTCGGTCGCCGTATTCAGGTTAACGTCGCGCCCGGCCTGCAGGGCGATATCCTGTTTTGCCGTCACATCGGTTGCTTCGGTATTGATATCTCGACCGGCAGCCATTGTCGTACTGCCACCACTGGCAATTTCCGTGCCCTGCTGGCGCACGGTTTCACTAATAACGGTTTTTTTGTCGCCCCTTTCGCTGTAGCCAGAACCGGTGGTGTCGGCATTCAGGTTGATATCACGGCCCGCTTTCAGCGCGGCATTGCCTGTGGCGGCGATGGCGGCGGCCTGACTGTTGATATCCTGACCGGCAGCCAGGCTGAGATTACCGCCGCTGCTGACAGAGGTACGATCCAGACCGGTTGAATGGGATTCCTGGTTGCCATTTCTGCTGTTCTGGCTGTTAGTAGCACTGTTGAGGTTCAGATCATTGCCCGCTTGTAGCGAAGCATCATTTGTAGCGTTAAGGTTACTGGCGGTGACGTTTAAATCGTGACCGGACGTAACAGACAAGTTATGGCCCGCCGAAATCTGGCTGGCTGTGTTTGTAACTTTTTGAGTACTGCTGTTTTGGAAACCGAAGCCATTAATCGCATAGCCTGATATTTCCTGATTATTCGTTATGGCGATATCATGCCAGGCGTTCATTAACAGATCGCCACTCGCGTTTAGACTGGCACCTTTAATATTAATATCTTTGCCGGATTTAAGGCTAAGGCTGTCCAGCGATGTAATAGTCGCTGTAGGACCAACGAATGTTTGGGTTGCCGAAACGGTATTTCGTTTGCCTGCGGAACCATTTACCTGCCACAACGTTGTCGCGGTCGTGTTGTTTATATCGCCATTGACGCTCTCAAGCGCAACCTTTTGACCGCTAATGCTTGAACTGACGTTATTAATATTATTTATCGCGGTCAGCTGCAGATTTTCGCCCGCATAAAGCATGCCTGCATTGAGGTTATTCACGCTGTTCTGACTACTAACCGTCAGGTTATTTTTTGCGGTAACAGTACTGCCGCTGTTGGTAATATCACCGCCGGAAAGCGTCACGTTATTCCCTGCAATTACGCTGCCGTCATGCATTTCCACGTCTTTGGATGATAAATAGACTTTCGGCACCATCACCGTCTCACCATTTATCGTTGTGGCTTCCCACCAGACCATACTTTTATCAAGTGAGGCCACCTGCTGCGCAGACAATGACACGCCAAACTGCAACCCTAGCGCACGCTGCGCAGATGCCGCGTTATCCATTAAATAGCGCATCTGATCCAGTTCAGAACCAATGCCATTCAGATAACGGCTGCCGGTCTGATTCAACACAACATTACTGACATAGCGCGTATCAAAGGCCGCATCACCAAGGAAACGGTAATCATAGTTTGGCTTGAGGTTCAGACGATCTAGCAGGTAAGACGACCCCAGGAACGTGGTTTTATCGGTATAAAGCTGACGGCTTTCCTGCGGTACCTGTCCCGGCTGCCTGCCAAGCAATGCGTTAAGATCGCCAAACAGGCTGTTATCCAGTTGTCCCAGACCGTTAAGTTTTGGATTGAGAGTGATTAAATAGGGACTTTTGCTGTTACCAAAAACAAAATAGCCATTATCGCCAGACGGAATCGGATAGGCACTGGTATCTACACTGGCTGGCTTATAACTACGTAGATTTGCCGAACTGACTGAAGGATCGGAAATCAGTCTACCTGACTGACTTAAATCGGCGCGGCTGAAGTTGCCTGATGCATGAGTAACGAGCGAGGCCTTATCAGGTGTGCTGTTATCCAGTGAACTATCACCATTGACCTGCTGCAGGGCCCCCTGAAGCTGATCGCGCCACTGCGGAGAGTTAACGGTTACCTTGTCGGTTCCGGCGATTTGCTGACGCTGTTGCCCCCCTGCTTGGCTCAGTGAGGCTAGTCCTCTTATGCCTGGCGCTGAAATCGTATTCCCAGACCAGCCTGCGTTTGAGGTTGTATTGGTGTTACTGATGTTACTGATGAAGTTTGCATTAACATTTCCGCCAGCTTGGATAACTGAGCGCAATGGTATACCAGTGGTTACAGTTACGTATTCTGGGGTGCCAGAGAGCGTATACCTAATTTCACTTGATAAAGAGTTTCTCCAGCTAAAAAAACCACGTTCTTGTGGAAAGTTAAAAGTTCTTTCTGCTATCCTCGTCCCGGGACTGAGTAAATAATTTGAGTACTCACTCGTGGTACTTCCTTGCCATGATGAATTATTAAGCACCCCACCAGTAATAGAAATATTATTTCTTGCCAAAAGGTTACTTGCAAAGTTGTCTAGTGCATTCGAGTTAATATTTAAATTTCTATTAGCGTTAATTAGACCGGCGCTACCATTGGATGAGGCTGTTACTATAGTCTGACTAATAAGGAATCTTTTAGTTTTTGCTTTTTCAGTAGGAGCAAGATAACGCTCCGTGCCTTGCATATCATTTTTGCCGCCCGTGATTTGAATTATTTCATCCTTTTCTCCAATTTCTCCATTCTCAACTGACAAAGCCGAAAGAGGCAGAAGGAAGGAACCACTTTCAGCTCCTTCAGGAAGACCAGTACCTCTGATGGTTGAAATGCTGGTTGATAACCCATCCCGCGTATTCAACAAATGCCCGGTATTGATATTAATATCCCCACCCTGCGTCTCAATCGTCCCAGAGGTGTTGATCACTTCCCCGTTGGCATTGCCCGCGCCATCGCGCTGCATCCACAGGCTGTTGCCCGCCAGAATATCGCCACGCTGATTACGAATGCTGTTAGCAAATAAATAGAGATTCTGCCCGGCGTAAAGCAGCGCCGTGTTGACCAGGCTGCCTGGCGTGCTGATGGTCAGGTTACCGAGCGTGCCGGTAAAACCGTCCAGGGTGACATCGCTACGGCTGTTCAGGGTAACGTTGCCGCCGCCCTGCAGGCTGCCAGCACCGTTCATGGCGATGCGGTTGCCTGTCAGGCTACTGTCAGCGCCGCCGGTGGTGATCTGGCCGTTGTTGGTCAGGTCGCCGCCCGCATTGAGTGTCACGCCCTGGCCCTGCATTGTGCTCTGGTTTTCCAGCGAGCCGTTGCTGTTGAGCGTCAGCCGGTTGCCCGCTGCCAGCGTGTTATGACTGACGAAGCTGTTCGCCAGATTCACTAGCACATCGCCCAGCGCAACGACCTGGCCGAACTGGTCAAAGCCGTTACTCACCAGCGTCAAACCGCCGCCGCTGAACAGCCGTCCCGATCCGGTCAGGTTGACCTGCGCGGCATTCACGTTCAGTTGTCCGGTGCCGAGCACGGTGCCGCTGTTACCGAGATTCTGATAATTAACGGCCAGGTTGCCGCCCTGCGCCATGCCCTGGTTCTGGAAATTGGTGCCGTTCAGGGTGCCCTGTTGATCGGCAAGCAGCGTACCGTTGTTAGTTAAGCCGGACGCGTTCAGCGTGAGCTGTCCGGCCTGCAGCCAGCCATTATTCACCAGTTGCGGTGTGGTAAAGGTCAACGCGCCGCCAGCCAGTAATCTGCCATTGTTGGTCGCTGAGTTGGTGGCGTTGACTGTGCCACCAGCGCCCTGAATCAGACCATAGTTATAGAGATCTGGTGCGGTCAGCGTCAGCGCGTTCTGAGAAACAAGGGTGCCATTCGCGGCGTTGGTGAGATGCCCGGTGGCGCTGAGCAGCAGGTTATTGTCACCCTGCAGGCGGCCCGCGTTATCTAACGCACCGGTGTTAATCTGAAGATCGCTCCCCTGAATACGGCCCAGATTATTCAGCGATGCCGACTGCAGGCTGATTTTTCCGGCACTGAGCAGATTCTTGTCCTGCTGCTGTGTCAGCGCGCCGTTGAGCTGCACGCTAAGGCTGTCCGCGCCGGTAATTTCCCCGTTATTGTTTAGCGTGTCGCCTTTCAGGGTGAGGTTTTTAGCCACCCATTGCCCCTGATTCGCCAGCGTCAGCGCCTGTAAGGCTGCGGTGCCGTTGGCAGAGATCTTGCTGCCTGCGGCGGCATCCAGCCTGTCGCTCAGGGTAAGTTGCAGGCCATCGGCACTCTGAATCGCTCCACCGTTGGCCAGTTTTGCCGCATTCAGCAGGATCTGTTGCCCCTGCCACGATCCGTTGTTGGTGACGTTATCGGCCGTAATCGTTAACGCGCCCTGCGTGAGAAGCTGTCCTCCCGCGTTATTCACAAGTTCACGCGTCGGAGCGCTCTGCGCCAGCAGCATTCTGAACCGCTGCGGGGCCGGTCCGAGCGTCAGGGATTTCATACCGATAAGGTTGCCCTGGTTGGTAACGCTGGCGGGAGTAACCGACAGCGTATCGCCCTGAATGGCGCCACTGTTGTTCAGCGAACCGCCGTTAAGCGTCATGGCTTTTTCGGCGAGGACAGAGCCGGTATTCACCAGATTTTGCGCACTGAGTTGTGCACCGCCCTGACTGAGGAGTGATCCTCCGTTATTAATATCGTTATCGATCGCGGCGGTAAGCTCGCCGGTGCTCAGCAGCGAGCCCTGGTTTTGCCAACTGCCGGCAGTGATCTGAGCATTACCGCCCTGCAGGGTGCCGCCGGTATTTAGCGTCGCTGCGCCCAACAGTAGATCGCCACCACTTAACGCTCTGCCTGTTGAAGACTGGGTGAGATCGCCAGTACTAAGCGCGTCCAGTGAAGTACTGCCCTGCCACAGGCCGCTGTTATTCAGCGATCCGGCACGCAGCGTCAGCCCGCTTGCCATGATTTTGCCACTGTTAGTCAGGCTCTCGGCATTCAGGCTGGCGTTGCCGCCCGTAATCAGGTTGCCGCTGTTATCCAGCAGCCCCGTGGTTTGCCCGTCCAGTGCACCAGTGCCATTGAGGGTACCGGTGTTTTTTAAGCTGCCGAAACGGTAACTGAGCTGGCTGCCCTGCCAGGTTCCGGCGTTACGGGCGTCCGTACCCTGTAACGTCAGTGCGCCACCAGTAATCAGTTGGCCGCCCGCAAGGTTATCCAGCTGACGGAACCCTGCCGTCAGCGCGTTATCGCCCTGTAGCAGCCCCTGATTTTGTAATGTATCGCCCGTTATCTGCAATTGCTGGCCTGCAACGCTACCGGCGTTAGTCAGTGACTGCGCCTGGACCTGCGCCAGCTGACGCGCAAGCAGCTTGCCGTTTACGCCATTATTCAGCGTGCCGGTCAGCGCGGTATTCAACGCGTCCGCATTCACCTGGCCGTTATTGGTAAAATCACCGCCGTTGACGCTGAAGGTGCCCGCCACCTGTAACAGCCCATCATTTACCAACTGGACAGGTGCCAGGCTCAGTCCGCTTCCGCTGACAAGCCGACCGTTCGCCAGGTTAGCAATTTGCGCGCTGGTTATCGCCAGTGCGCTGTTGCCCTGTAGCAGGCCAGCATTACTGAGCTGGGGAGCCTGAATAGTTAGCTGATCCGCAGCAAGCGTGCCCGCATTGGTGACGTTGCCAGCCTGCAGGTTCATTGCCTGCTGGGCCGTCAGGGTGCCACCGTTGTTAAGCTCCCCAGCCACAGAGGCGGTGATATTTTTTGTGGCCTGCGCACTGCCGCTGTTTTGCCAGCTTTGTGCTGTGACAGCCAGATTATCGCCCTGCAGCTGTCCCTGGTTGTTCAGAGAGGAGGCCGTAATGTCAGCGTTGCCCGCCGTCTGCAACTGGCCCGTCGCCTGATTGCTCAGACTGCCGCCTTTCAACGTCAGCGCCGTATCGCCCTGAATCAGTCCGCTGTTGATTAAATCGCCCTGAAAGGCCAGCACTTTTGCCAGTAACCAGCCGCTGTTGTCTGTGGTATTTCCCTGCAGATCGACGCTTTGCTGACCCATTATCTTGCCGCTGTTGGTCAGGGTTTTCGCCTTCAGCGTGGCATCGCCTGCACTGAGCGCATTGCCGCTGTTTTGCCAGTTGCCCACTGTCAGAGCCAGTTTATCTGCCTGAATTAATCCCGCGTTATTCAGGTCACCGCCGTTAAGCGTCAGTTGCCCTGAGGTCAGTAGTTCGCCGCCCTGTCGGTTATTCGTCGTGTCCGCATTCAGGTTCAGGCTGCTGGCGCCCTGAATTCTGCCTGCGTTATTTAACGTAGCGGCCGTGAGCTCAGACTGATTCGCGGCAATCTGCCCACCGTTAGTAAGCTGGTCGTTTGTCAGTTGCAGTGAGCCTGTCGCCAGCAGTTTGCCATCTGTGAGGTTGGTCAGTTGACCGTTGTCAGAATGAAGCGTGCTGGCGTTGATTTCGCCATCGTTGACGAGACTGTTGCCGCTCAGGTGCAGTGCACCCCCCGTGCTCAGCAGCCCGCTGTTGCTGAAGTCAGGCAGGTTGAGCGTCAAATCGCCCGCCGTCGCAATACTGCCCTTTTTTAAGTTAGTCAGATGCTGGCTTAACAACGTCAGATTCTGCGTACCCTGCAACAGACCGCTGTTGGTGATGGCATCGCTGTTGAGCGTCAGCTGCGGTGCCGTCAGCGAACCACTGTTATTTAGCGTCATCGTCTCCAGCGTGAGTGCATCAGCACCCTGCAGCGTACCGCTGTTATTTAGTGCATCACTCTTGAGCCGGATCGCATTGCCCTGCAAGGCGCCCTGGTTAGTCACGTTGTTGCTGACCGTGGACAGTTGCCCTTTTGCTGACAACGATCCTGTGTTACCGATCGTGAAAGCATTCAGAGAAAGATTATTCCCCGCCGTAAACTGCCCGGCATTATCAAACTGACCGGCCGGGTCCAGGCTTAAGCCGCCGGTGAAGTCTGGCTGCGCGTTGAACGAGATGTTATTGGTGGCATTGAGTGCACTGCCGTTGTCGAGCGACAGGCTGGTCGCGGCAAGGTTGATGCTGTCACCGGCCACGATCTTGCCGCTGTTGATTTGCAGACGCTTGCCGCCCTGCAATGCAATAGTGCGATCGCTCCCCAGGCTCCCATCGTGCAGACTGATAGTGTTTTGTGCGGTTATCGTCGCCGGGCCAGCGGATTTATGTTCCCCGCTCAGCTCTACGCTTTGCGCACTGGCGGTCAGTGCCCCGCTGCTGAGGCTGTTATGCACCGCCAGTTTACCGTTCGCATCCAGGGTGATATCGCCCTGTCTGGCCAGTAAGTTACCCAGATTAACGCCGACGCCTTTTTCGCTCGACACCAGATGAATGCGGTTGGCGTACATGCCGCCCAGTGCGCTGGTATCGACCGCCACGCCGGGCGCAGGCCCTTCGCCGTTAATGGGCGTTATCGATCCATCCTGCCCGACGCGGTTTGCTCCCAGCGTCACGGTGAGATCTTTGGCGTGAATCCCGGCATTGATTTCCGTTGCACGTGCCACAATCGATACTGCATCGGCTTTACTGCCGTCCAGTCCCTGGCCCTCAATGGTAATGGTGCCTTTACTGACCTCCAGCGCGGCCAGGTTGCCGTTGGCATCAAACTGCGGTTTACCAGTGGTCAGCGTCACGTTGGGCGTATTGATAAAGCCACAGCCGTTACAGGTAATGCCGTAGGGGTTAGCCACCATAACGTTGGCGGCTTTACCGGCCACTTCGGTATAGCCCTGCAGCTGTGAACGATTAGCCCCCACCACTTCGTTAATAATGGCGCGCGCTTCCTGGCCGGCTTTAAGGTTGGGGTTGTTCTGGATCAGCCCGCCAAGCTGGGTCTGCGTGAGCTGGCCAGTGGCGTTGTTGAGGATAAGGCCCTGTTGCCCCACGTTATATTGATCGTACTGGTTATGAGAAACACCCGCCTGATTCGGCGTTGCAATATTGACCACGGGCACGCCATTGCCTGCCGCATCCATCCTGGTGCCTGGCGTGACTGGCGTGATTTCTGCGGCCATCACGGGCAGCATCGGTTGCACCGCCACCAGATAGCAGATGAGATAGCTGAGGGCGCGACGGGCAGGGGAAACAGGCTGACGATCGTCCATAATCAGTTCCTCTTTTTAGAATACCAGCCCGACGCGGGCGTAAATGCTGACGTGATCCGGCTGTAAATAGCCGGGATAGCTGAGCGGAATGCCGACGGTATATTGGGTATAAAAATGTTGATTGCGGGTGCCAAGCCCCACGGCACCGCCCCAGAGCGTGCCGGTAAACTGTGGGTTTTGCGGATCGCTTCTCAGCCAGCCGCCATCTACCGCCGCCAGTGCCGTGACTTCACCCAGCCCCGGTAACGTAAACAGGCTGTAATCCAGCTCATTGCGTAAGTAACCGCCTACATCGCCCGACAGGTATTGCTCTTTGAAGCCACGCACAGAGCTGTCGCCGCCCAGCGTGAGTCGTTCGCTACCGTAAAGGTGATCGGGTGACCACTGTCCGTAAAGGCTGCTTAGCCACCACAGCTTGTTGGTGAGCGGTTTTTGATAGCTGGCGCTGATGCTCCATTTACGAAACTCTGCTTTCGGCAGGTTACCGTTTTTGCCTTCATCGCTTTCGGCATCAAACCACGGCATACCACGGCTAAACGATGGGTTAAGCGTGGCGACGCCACCGGCAATTTTCTGAGTGTGGTTCAGGCCAAACTGCAGGCTGGTTAATTTGCGGCTACTGCTTACCAGAGGCGCATCGTTGAGCCAGTTATGGCTGGAATAGTGATTCAGGCCAATCTGCACGCCCGTTTTGATATCGCCGTTGCGAAATAAAACCCAGGAGCCGTTAAGACGATGTGCAATATTGTCGCCGTTGCTGAACCACGTGAAATCGTTATTGATAAAATGGCTGTGGTAGTTGCTCCAGCTGTAGCTGTAATCCAGCAGGCCATAACCATAAGGCACGCTGACGCCGGCCTGTAAGTTCTGCGCATCGCGCCAGTGGCTAAATGCGCTACTGCGCCCGCCACTGACAAACCAGCGATCCGCCAGCCCCAAAAGATTATTTCCGGTCAGAGAGGCGTTAAGCTGGCCCAGGCCGGTGCTGCGCTGCCCGCTGTTATCAAAACCCAAGGTCGCGCTGAGGGGAAATTCAGGTTTTGCTGTCAGATTAACAATAGAATAACCCGGTTTAGGTGACGGCTGAATTTCGATTTGAACAGGTACCGTGCGTACGCGATTAATCTGCTCCATGCCCTGCTCAATATCGCGCAGGTTCAGGATTTTTCCTTCCAGCCCCGGAAATACCATGCGCAACAGGCGTGGATGTTTACCGTCCAGAATAATGGTGTCCAGTTTGCCTTCCAGCACGGGAATAATTAGCTGGCCAGAAGAGAGATCCTGTTCTGTTAAAAAAGCCCGGCTGGTAATATAGCCCCTTTGCATATACCAGTCGGAAATGGTATGCACCAGCGCATTAATTTGCGTTAAGTTCAGGCAATGATTGACGTAAGCAGATGTAAGCGCGGCCTGCTGACGCTCAGAAAGCAAGGTCGCATTACGGATGACAATCTGATGGACAGGAAAGCAGCGGCCGGTCGCACCGGTGCGCGGCGCCGGTTCAGGCTGAGGGGACAGCGCCTGCCAGAGTGCATCACGCTGCTGCTGGTCCTGTTGCAGGCGTTGCTGTTGCTGATTCTGGAGATAATCGCGATCGCCTGGCGTCAACGGCGCAGCCAGTGCGCTTACCGTGATAAGCGCGGCGCTCAACGCCAGCCACTTCCCTGTCTTTGCTCTCATAGGTAAGCCCAATGAAAAGAAATGTAAGTTTTTTGTAAAGCAGTGAAAGCATAATATCACCTAAACTATTGGAAAATTCCTGATAAAAGTAAAAGACGACAGCTTGATATATATTTTATTTAATCACTCACTGTTTCCCGCCTTAACCCAAATATGATTTTAAAAATATTCCCTTAACTAAAATGCACTCCCTTGAGAATTTCCCGAATAAAAATAAACATGAAATCCCAAGGTAGTCCCTGGCGGAAGCCCATTTGTGGGACGCGCTTTATTTATGTTTTCTGATTGAAATATCGGGTAATTATTGGATAAAAATGCGTCAAAATGAGAGGAGGTTTGTCGAAAGGTTAAGGGAACAAAAAGAGATTTAACTGAAATTTTGTGTCAGGGCCAAATAAATTAAAGCCCCTGAAACAGATACCAGAGGCTAATGAACACCAGCGTTATGCGCAACTCACGCGCTGTGCAGCGGGATCAATCAATAGCCTGTCCTCTGGCTGAATGATATCCAGCACTGCGCCCTGCTGACAGATAAAGGCAATACCGGCCTGCTGAGCAATGATTGCGGCATGTGACAGCGTGCTGCCCTCCCGCAGGCAAATGCCTTTTACCAGTTGCGCATCCAGATTAACGACCGCTGACGGAAAGATATCGTCTGCCACGATAATGGCGGGCACGTCTGGTGTCGGCAGCCTGATGTCGCGCCCTTTCAGATGACACAGAGTACGATACAGTATGTCTTCGATATCAATAAACCGCGCCTGCAAATAAGCATCATCCAGGTGCTGATATTGCTGGCTTAATTCCATTAGCACCTGATACCAGGCTGATTCAGCGCAACACGAGTCATTACGGATGACCTCACAGGCAGCGTCAAACAGGTCGGGATCGTCCAGCAACGTGTGATGGCCTGAGAAAATAGCCGCCACCGAAGCACCATATTTCTTCTCTGCCAGGGCAGCCAGCGCATTCAGGTCATTGAGCGTATCTACTATCGCCTGCTGCAGCCGCCGCTCTTCCTGCCCGACATCGCTGCAAGGGTGCCTGGCAGGCTGCGCCAGCGGCAGGGGATAAAACACCGCTTTACCCTGTACCTTCTCGACGGTGGACGCCGATGTTTTTAACGCCATCGACTCGGGATGTTCGCCAAAATCTTCC
Organism: Pantoea sp. B623; assembly: GCF_024814475.1. Lineage (NCBI taxonomy): Bacteria > Pseudomonadati > Pseudomonadota > Gammaproteobacteria > Enterobacterales > Erwiniaceae > Pantoea > Pantoea sp. B623. The sequence continues at coordinate 1,424,089 of NZ_JANUXM010000004.1, forward strand.
GCCGCAAGGGATTCAAATGCCGCCAGGGCACGCTCAGCATCGGGCCCACTCGCCGACAAGGTAACGGCGTCATGACAGCGAACCTGAAGCAGAGCAATCTGGTTGAGGCTGTCTGGCTTCACGCACTGCCCCTGTTTCTCTAACACCAAATCAGCGTTCATTCCCGCCAGTGCCGCGACCAGCCGCGAAGCAGGACGAACGTGCAGACCGTGGTGGTTCCTGATGGTGACCGTAACCGAACGCGCGTCAGAATCGGGCGCTTGCGCGGGCAGCGAAGCGGCGTGCGCGGGAGGCGTTATCCCTAACTGGGCCTGTTTCGCCGCCAGCGCATTCATGGCAACGTCAATGACTGTGTCGATGTCCGCCCCCGCCGCCGCGCTAACGGTGGCCGCCAGCGTGCCTTCCACCAGCGGTGCTGCACACAGGCGCACTTTTTCAGCAATGACCGGATCGAGCAGATCAAGTGCCGTCTCAGCACTGAGCAGGGCACTTCCCATATCCATCATGACCAGCACATGATCGGTATCCGCGACAGCCTCAATCGCCTCCATCACTTTTATCGGATCCGTGCCGATGGGATGATCAGGATCGTCAATGCCGGCGGCGACCGCGATCCTGCAGTTATCGCCGGTTAACATTTGCCGGGCCAGCATTTCCACGCCCTCGCCTAACATTGCACTGTGTGACACGATCACCAGGTTTACCATTCCTCTCTCCTTACTCCCTGGCGGCGGCGGCCAGCATTTGCATCATGAACATGACCGAGGTTGCACCGGGATCCTGATGACCGATACTGCGCTCACCCAGATAGCTGGCGCGCCCTTTGCGGGCCTGCATGGTGATGGTTGACTGGGCGGCTGACTCCGCCTGTTGGCAGGCGGCATCAAGAGCGGCGTTGAGTGAGACATTCTGCTCACTGGACTGACGCAGTGACGCCACGACCGCGAGCCAGACGTCGCACATGGTTTTATCGCCAGGCTCGGCTTTACCGCGGTTAATGACCCCTTCCGCCCCTTCACGAATCATCTGATACAGCTCTTCCAGCGTCAGGCTCTGATGCGCCTGGGTAACCTGAGCCGCACGAATAAAGAACGTACCAAACAGCGGCCCGCTGGCTCCGCCTACGTTTGAGAGCAGCATCATACCGGTATTTTTAAGAATAAAGCCGATATCTTTATCTTCGACAGAGGGCAGCTTCTCGACAACTTTACTGAATCCCCGATGCATATTTAACCCGTGATCGGCATCGCCGATTTCACGATCCAGTCCGGTCAAAAAATCACTTTCACGGGTAAAAACTTCACCACAGCGGTAAAGCCAGCTCACAATTTGGGCGCGGGTCAGTGACATATCGAACTCCTTATTGGCCCCAGTTCAGGGCTGGTGTATGGACCGGCGCATCCCACAGCGCCAGGGAATCATCGTCCACGCTCAGCAACGTGATGGAAAAGCCCACCATATCCAGTGAAGTGCAGTAACTGCCTACCAGACTGCGCTCAAGGGTGATCCCCTGCTCTTCACAACGCTGCGCCAGGCGGTTGTACACGCCATATAATTCTGATAGCGGCGTCGCGCCCAGGTTATTGACCAGCGCAATGACTCTGTCGCCGCGTGTTAAAGCCTGCTTGGTGTGCTGCACTTCTTGCCAGCTACCGCTATCGACATCCCAGTGACGCAGCGGGCGGCTGTAGGTGCCATTTTCCAGCAGGGTTTCAAACATCTCATCGACCGTGTTATCCAGTGAAGTAAAGGTGCGGCGATCGATACCCGGCTCGCCATGAATCCCGACACCAAACTCCATTTCATTGTCCTGAAGTTCAAACGAGCGCTTTCCTGCAGCGGGAACGGTACAGGCGCCCAGCGCGATGCCAATAGAGTGACCACAGTTATTCAGCTTACGTCCCAGCGCAGCGCAGGCTTCAAGGGAATCGCCCCGCTCTGCGGCAGCGCCAACCAGTTTTTCAATCAGCACGGTATTCGCCACGCCACGACGTCCAGCCGTGTACAGGCTGTCTTTTACGGCGACATCATCATCCACGACTATCGTCGTGACCTTCACGCCGCTTTCGTGCAGCAGTTCGGTTGCCGTTTCAAAGTTGAGGATATCGCCAGTGTAGTTTTTAATGATCATCAGTACGCCCTCACCGCCGTCAATTTTCATGGCGCACTCAAACATTTTGTCTGGCGTGGGTGAGGTAAAGATTTCGCCGGGGCAGGCGCCAGACAGCATGCCATGACCAATAAAACCGCAGTGCATCGGCTCATGGCCGCTGCCGCCGCCCGAAAGTAGCGCAACCTTTCCCACTACAGGCGCATCGGCTCGCGTCATGCAGACGGGATCCTGATGAAGCGTCAGTTCAGGATGGGCTTTTGCCAATCCTGCCAGTTGTTCACTCAATACATCTTCCACACGGTTAATCAGCTTTTTCATTCTTTATGCTCCGTTGGATGCGGTTAGCTGTCACTCTGCCTGAGGCAAAGACAACCCGATTACGGGGGGAACGGTGACGGCGGCAGACCGCTCATCGACGCACTGATTCTCATGGAGTCGACGAGAAAAAAAATGTCAGGATGAAGAGTTTCATAACGGAACATCGTGAGGTTTTTTATGTTCCATAATGAAACATATCACGCGTCTGTTGGGTAAAAATGAGAGGCAAAGCAAGTCATGACAGCGGAAGCGATAAATAAAGGCCGTTGAGCAGGCAGGTTTTTTAGCGGCAGACAGCATCGCGCGTCATGTAGTCAGGAAAATCGTCGCCACATTTTGCCGTTTTACACTGCTGGAGACGATCGCGATCGCAACATAGCTTTCAAACCTGGTTTATTGTTCCAGTATGAAACGTGCGGAGCGGTAAGGTGTTCCATATCAGAACGTTGGCCGCAAAACTTTTTCACCTCCATGTCGCGCGTAAAGTGAAACGCGACGTCGGCCATCATTCGGCTTTCACTGCAAGTCGAGCCAGAGAGATGCCAGCGTTCACTATGCGAACATGTTCTTACTTGAGGGTGAAAGGAATGCCAAAAATTATCCAGTCTCCAGCGAAATATATTCAGGGCCCCAATGCCGCCATGTCCTTCGGCCAGTACGCAAAGAACCTGGCCGATCGTTTTTTTGTGATTGCCGATGACTTTGTAATGAACATGGCGGGCGATAAGGTGTTGAGCGGCCTTGCTGAACATGACGTCACCTGTCATGCAGAACGTTTTAGCGGGGAATGTTGCCGGACTGAAATCAACCGGCTGATGACGTTAGCAGAACAAAACGGCTGCCGCGGCGTCATCGGATTAGGGGGCGGTAAAACGCTGGATACGGCCAAGGCGATTGCGTGGTATCTCAAACTGCCAGTGGTGGTTATCCCCACCATCGCCTCCACTGACGCGCCCACCAGCGCATTGTCTGTGATTTATACCGAAACCGGTGAGTTTGCAGAGTACCTGATCTATCCCAAAAACCCCGATATGGTCGTGATGGATACTACGATCATTGCCAAAGCACCGGTACGTTTACTGGTCGCGGGAATGGGCGATGCCCTGTCCACCTGGTTTGAAGCCAAAGCCTGTTACGATTCTGGCGCAACCAGCATGGCAGGCGGCAAGTCGACGGCCGCAGCGTTAAGCCTGGCGCGGCTGTGCTATGAAACGCTCCTGGCGGAAGGCGAAAAGGCTCGCTTTGCGGCTCAGGCAGGCGTGGTAACAGATGCGCTGGAACGTATCGTTGAGGCCAACACTTACCTCAGCGGGATTGGCTTTGAAAGCAGTGGTCTTGCCGCCGCGCATGCCATTCATAATGCGTTTACCGTACTGGAAGAGTGCCATCACCTTTATCACGGTGAAAAGGTCGCGTTTGGTACGTTATCCCAGTTAATTTTGCAGAACAGCCCGACAGAAGAGATCGAAACCGTGCTGGCGTTCTGCCAGAAAGTAGGATTGCCTGTCACCCTGGGGCAAATGGGCGTGAAACAGGATATCGAGAAAAAAATTCAGGCGGTTGCCGAGGCGGCCTGTGTGGAAGGCGAAACCATCCACAATATGCCGTTCCCGGTCACACCAGACAGCGTTTATGCGGCGATTATCACTGCCGATCTGCTAGGACAGCAGTGGCTGTCGCGTTAATCTGTCACAGGTAAACCGCTGGCCCGAGTCTCCGGGCAACGACTTCCCCCTGGCTGCGCTGCTGGGGGGATCCTATGGTCTTTCAGCGGAAATGGATATGACAGTGTTCGCGCCCGAGAGCGATAAACACGTTTCAGCGGTGATAGCTCAGTCATGGCACCGCTGCAGTAAATACATGCAGCGGGATAACTGGCAAGCACCGCATCAGGCACAGGGATTAACTTACGCGTCGATTTGCCGCCGCAAAACCGCCCTGCTCACCATTGGCCAGGCCACGCTTGAGGATGCGTGGGAATATATGGCGAACCGCCCTTGTGCGCTGTTTATTCTTGATGAATCCGCCTGTATCTTAAACCGTTGTGGCGATGCACAGACGCTGCTGGATCTTGAGAAATTAGGCCTGCAGGAGGGAAGTTACTGTGCGGAAAGTATCATCGGTACCTGCGCCCTGTCGCTGGCCGCGCTTGAAGGCCAGCCATTAAAAACCAGCCGGGAACAGCATTTCAAACGGGCTCTTCATACCTGGTCTTTCTGCTCTACACCCATATTCGATAATCACGGTCGTTTATTTGGCTCTATCGCGTTGGCCTGTCTTTATCAGGATCAGGCGCCCTCCGATCTCTCGCTTACGCTTTCTGTTGCCCGGGAAATAGGCAATTCACTGTTAACAGACAATTTGTTAGCCGATTCCAACCGCCATCTGAACCAGCTTTATGGCCTGCTGGAGAGCATGGACGACGGCGTCATGGCGTGGAATGAGCAAGGCGTCCTGCAGTTCCTGAATGCTCAGGCAGCCCGGCAGTTGCACCTTGATGCCTTAACCAGTCAGGGAAAGAATATCGCTGACCTGATCACGCTGCCGGCTCTGCTGCGCCGGGCGATTAAGCAGGTAGAGGGATTAAAACATGTGGAAGTCACCTTCGAGAGCCAGCATCAGTTTGTTGATGCGGTGATTACCCTGAAACCCATTGTTGAAGTTCAGGGCAACAGCTTTATTTTACTGCTCCATCCGGTTGAGCAGGTCCGTCAACTCATGACCAGCCAACTGGGTAAAGTCAGTCACACCTTTGAACAGATGCCAGAAGAGGATGCCGACACGCGTCGTTTAATACATTTTGGTCGTCAGGCAGCCAAAGGCAGCTTTCCTGTCTTACTGTGCGGGGAAGAAGGGGTAGGTAAAGAGTTGCTGAGTCAGGCAATTCATAATGAAAGTGACCGGGCAAGCGGCCCTTACATTGCGGTTAACTGTCAGCTTTATGCCGACAATACACAGGGAGAGGATTTTACAGGCAGTGCACCCGGCGAGGATAGAGATGGCCGTTTAAGCCGTCTGGAACTGGCCAGCGGCGGCACGTTGTTTCTGGAAAAGATTGAATATCTGACACCCGGACAGCAATCTGTCCTGCTTCAGGTCATCAAGCAAGGCGTGCTGACTCGCCTTGATGCGCGGCGGCTGATCCCCGTTGATATTAAAGTGATTGCCACGACTACCGTTAATCTGGCCCATCTTGTGGAACAGAATCGTTTTAGCCGTCAGCTTTATTACGCATTACATTCCTTTGAGATTGCCATTCCGCCCTTGCGCGCGCGGCGTAACAGCATTCCCTATTTAATTAATCACCGCCTACGCAGGCTGGAAAAACGTTTTTCCTCGCGCTTTAAAGTTGATGACGAGGTGATGACGCAATTAATGGGTTATGGATGGCCCGGTAATGACTTTGAATTAAACAGCGTGATTGAAAATATTGCTATCAGTAGTGAACATGGCCATATCCGATGGAATAACCTACCAGAATCGCTTTTATCTGAGCAACCTGACAATGCCGCAAACGCCTCTCTGCTGCCGGATAATCTGTCATTTAGCGCGATTGAAAAAGAAGCGATCCTCCAGGCTGCCCGCATGACTCAGGGCAAAGTACAGGCGATGTCTGATCTGCTACACATCGGCCGCACCACGTTGTGGCGAAAAATAAAACGATACGCGATTGATGTAAGGCAGTTTAAACCCAAATAACGGTGTTCACTGCCTGTATTATGGGTTCAGCCAGACGCTGAGTGCTGTTCTGGCTGTCATTCCCTTTCTACATCACGATACTCGGCACGATGATCGCAAGGAATATCAGTACAATCGAGGAGTGCTTAACCCAGTAATAGACTGTCCTGTTCCGTTTTTTTAAATTCTGTCCAGCATCGCGAATCGCATTGACGTATTTAAAAATGCGGTTGATGAAACCCGTTTTGTCATTTTCGTCATTGGGTGAGGCTGCTGCCGACATCAGGGTACTGCCTACCCAGTGATTAATGGCCTGTGCCCAGCGCCACTTCATAGGACGCTCAATATCGCAGAATAAAATGATACGCGTTTGCTCACTTTCATTCTGTGCCCAGTGCACGTAGGTTTCATCAAAAATAACCGCCTGCCCGTCGCGCCAGCTGTGACGTTGTCGATCCACCTCAATAAAGCAGCGGTCATCGTTGGGCGTCACAAGGCCGAGGTGATAGCGCACCGATCCGGCATAGGGATCGCGGTGTTTACCTAAATGACTGCCCGCCGGCAGCTCTGCAAACATCGCCGCTTTGACTGAGGGGATTTTACTGACCAGAGCCGTGGTGACCGGGCAGAGCTGCTGGGCAGACGGATGTGCGTCGCTATACCATTTAAGGTAAAACCGTTTCCAGCCACGCTTAAAAAAGGTATTAAACCCTGCATCATTATGGCTTTTGGCCGCTTTGATATGATCCTGAAGACGTATCGCCTCTTCGCGAATGACCTGCCAGTTATCGGTCAACTCGCGAAGCTCTGGAAATTCCTCTGCCGGAAAATAGGGCTGTTTCGCTGGCAATCTTGAAAAGCCTGTCATGAACATATTAACAGGTGCCATAAAGGTCGAGTGATCAAACAACTGACGCGAGAACTTTTGTTTTTCTACACCGCGCGAGTGTGCATAGATTACGCTTATAATAAAAATACCAATAATGATGGCAGCCACCATACAACGTGTTCCTTATGTTGCAAGAATGGATGGTTTCTTGCGGAGATTTAATGGAAGAATAATTTTTAGTATTAAATTGCAAAATTTTTTGTCAAGTAGTGCGCTTTCAGGTGTTACTCCCGCAACCTGAGTTGACGTCGTTTAACAATCGTTTAAATAACAAAGACTGGCATCAATGCGTTGCACGAATATATGCGGCAGGCATTCAGATCCCGATAAAACCAAAGAGCGGCGGAAGAGACAGGTACTGCGCTTAAAGCAAAAAAAAGCGAGGCCGAAGCCTCGCGTAGGATTGCCAACGTTAATCGTAATAAGGGACTTTACGATCGGTACCGTTAATATTGATGAGCACAAAACCCGTCGGTGTTGTTTTATTGGTCGGCGACCCCGCCGCCGTGGCGAGGGTTACCACGCCTTTTTCATTGGCACCCACGCCCGCGACGCCATTATGTAACCCAAAGCGTGCGGCAGGCTTAAGCGTACCCACTTTCGATACGTCATCCACCAGGGACAGGTCACTCTGAAACAGGGAACAGGAACCCGTATCAAAGCGCGTCGGACCGGTGGTTTTGAGGTTAAACATGGTTTCACCACTGTTGGCTCGCAGCTTAACCCAGATACCGGCATAGGTGGTTCCCACACGGTTATAGCGAATGTCCATCACCGCAGGCTGCCCCATATGGCAGGCATCTGCCCAGACCGTATCCAGCCGCTGCAGGTTGATCCAGGTCTTGCCCGTGCCGGGCATATTGACGGGCGAGCCTGCCGTACCTGAAGGCGTGGTGTTATCCGCTTTACCGATCAACTCAATGACCCACTGTTGATTGGGCGCCGGGAAAAATACCTGCCCAAGACGATACCAGTTATCCGTCTCCGTATTGTTCACCACCTTATAGCCACTAAAGTACCCGGCCCGCAGCGAACCGCTCATGAAAGTGCCGAAGTTCTCGTCACGTCGATAGCCATACTCGAAGGTAGAAAGCCACTTGCCTGCCACAAGGTCCTGGCTGAGCTTTGAACCTGACTGCAGGTTAATATGACGCATTACCACGCGGGCGTTGTTCAGTATTAATGGCGTACTGCAGTTCTCGACGTTGAGAGTATCGATGGTCCAGCCGCCATCAGACAGATCGCCGGGATTGCGCGTATGTTCAATCCAGACGTTACGCATAATCGCCTGCGTCATACGCGGCATATACAGCGTGGCATCACCATAGCCCGTCTGGAAATTCGCATTGCATAACTCAACGGCCGTAGAGTGATCCCAGACGCCTTTGGGGGAACCTGACCAGCCGATATCGAAAACGCGCGAGTAGGTGGTATTGGTATAGATTTGCTCAAACTTACTGTCGAGCGTGTCCTGCAGCTTAAAGATGGTTCCACCGCTGCGCTGCCCGCGAAAACAGCTGATATTAACGATTTGCCCTGCCATACAACTGTTTTCAAAAAACGGCTGAACATTGCTGCACATTTCAGGGGTAATGGTGGCCGTGTTGGTGACGGTATCCGCCGTGGCCTGTCCGTCCCAGGTAATCCCACGAATGGTGGTGCGCCGTGCCTGAACTTTGAACAGGGTATTGGCACTTTTATCTGACACGATGGTGGTGCCGGGCAGAGAACCTAGCGCCAGATCGTCCCCGGCCAGGCCAAAGAACGGGATTTCTGCATTGCTCAGATCCATGGGCATAATCAGAAAACGCCCGCCCGGGAAACGTACCGGCAATCCCTTCATGTTCTGGCTGTAAGTTTGTGACCAGCCGAGAATACGTTTAAACGCATCGGTGTCATCCGTGACGCCATCGCCCTTGGCCCCAAAATGCAGGATGTTCACTTCTCGCGGATCGTTGATTGAACGCTTCCAGTAGAAGCCGTTTCCTATGGCTACCGTACCGCCATCATCTTTTAAAATCGTGGTGCCGGTAAACCCCACAAAATCGCCGCCGCCACGAAAGCTGGAATCTTTATCGTAGTAGCGTTTCAGTACGGCAATTTCACCTGGTTTTGACGGCATGGTCGTACGAAGCTCAGCAAATGAGTTAACTTCAATCATGATATCCTCCTCAGGATAATAGGCTGTAAATCAGAAGGTTAAAGAATCTTCGGCAGCGGAATGACCACACAGGACATCCCATAAATCGTTATGGCTGTTAATGGCGCGCACGGTGCGAATGTCGGCCTTATTGGCGTCATCGCCATGGGTATAAATCGGGGAAAAGAGGATGCAGGCTGAATCGCGATAAATGATGGGCTCAGGGTTGGTGATATTTGGACTGCTGCAGCTTGTCGCGAGCAGCAGCGTCATCAAGATTAAGGTTATCAGTCGCCACACGCTTCGCCTCCTCACTATTGCGTTGCTGTTGATGAGTAACATTCGCCATGCGATTTGCCTCTTGCCTGGCGCTGTCAGCTTCCGACCGGGCTTGCTGTTGCACCTTGCCGATTTTCTTACCTCCGACGTAGCTGGCAACGACGGCGATGATCAGTGCACCCATCGCCGCCAGCCCGTGCCAGCCGCTGGTAAACAGAGAAAAAAACGTCATGATGCCTCCTCTTTGCTCTGGCGCTTTTCATTCAGCAGGTTTTTCTGGCGAACAAATTGCGCAATGACGCCCATCGCCACCATAAAGGCGCCAATGAGACCAAGGTAATTGTGGGGAAGGATGCTCTTCACATCGTCAGGCAGCGTTTGCCACGCACTGAGGGCAGACGACGGAAATGACTGGACCCAGGCGCTGAGCATTGACCCCAGCGAAGCCAGCCATACAGACCAGGTTTTAAATAACAATTTGGCATGGGAAACGAACTGCAACGTGGTGAAACGCTGCATCAGCAGCAAAATAATGATGACGGTCAGCACGGCAATGATGAAAAATAACCATCTCATAGCAGCCCCCGGTAGATGTCATAGTTACCGCTACGCATGACTTCAGCATGACGCCTGACGCGCCCGGGGGTTTGCCGGGCCCAGAGACTGTTGAGCATGGCATCGCCCGCCTCCGTAAAATGCTCACGCGTGATGGCACTGAGCATATTTTTAAACTGCAAAACTCCGTCAACGCCCAGTTGGTATGCCATGCTCATCAACACATCGGTTCGTGCGTCATTGCACTTTGCCAGCGCCTGCTTCAGGGGAGCGCGACTTTGCATATCCGTGATTTTGTTTTCCAGAATGCACTGTTTCCACACATCGCCCACCCGACGCGGCACCCGCAGCACATAGTTACTTAATGACGCCCCTTTTGGTCCGATACGAATCCCTCCGGCAACCGTAGGAAACCCCAGTGAATCGAGATAGGGCATTTCGGCGTAACCTTCTTCGAAATTCAGTATTGCAATAATCTGGCTCATAGAAACTCCTCAGTGATGATGCAGGCAGCCCATCCACCATGAAAAAACATAAAGCAAACTGATTAGTGCCAGCGATAAACGCAGCGGCAGAACGGTTAAAAATGCAGCAGCACTAACGTTTTGCCTAAAAATCAGGCACAGGAAGGGAGGATGGCGCGGCCTGCTACAGGCAGTGGATCGGTGACGGTCGTCGCGTTCAGCGAACCGCGTAAAGGTGAACATGGGGCAGACAGCAGTTATCAAAACCTGAAATCTCTTTGCTTCTCCGCTGTGGCGCGCTTACCGCGCGGTCAACCACAGAAGTAACCTGCCGCTGACAAATTTGTTCAGCGCGTCGCAAAGGTCGGGGTTCGGGTGGGTAGTTAAGCGCATCGTCGATGCTTTGTTTGAGACGGTTGAGAGGTTGACGCCGCTGATGACGGCGGGTACGTGCGTTGCCGATGAAAACGCTTTTGCCATAGTGAATTATCGCCATAACTCCTCCTGTGAATGAGTCTTTGGCGATAGGGTGGCTGGCGAGTGTTTTGGGTCTGAAGAACAGGCTCGAATGTCGCTGAAAGCTGTTCGCAGGCGCACCTCCCGGCTGAATAATCAGTCAGGTGGAAGGGTCAGCAAAAGGGAACAGGCGGCATCTGACGACGCTGCATTAGGCGCATCCACCCCATCCCAAAGCTCATTAGCTTTTGGGGGGGTTGATTCGCGCTTGTGCAGCGCCTCAATTGTTTAAGAGCGTTTCATCCATGAGGTAACACGTTGTTTCATCCATGTTCAAATTATTAACAGGTTCTTATGCTTTATCAAATACCACTAGTTAATTTATTTTTAACTGAAAGTTAACTTTTTGAATTTAGGCCGATTATTTTTTTACAGAATATGCGGGCAGGCCTGCTGGATGGCCTATCCCAGAATATGATACTGCCGGGCCTGACTCATAATGACTTTAGCCAGTACGTTTAAACTCCCGACATCGTCTCTGTCGAGATACCAGGTTTCGTAACGTTTGTTGTCCGATATGACGGCAATTCTTTTGTGTTGCAGCTGCAGACGCTTGAGATACAGCTGCTCATCCAACGTAAAAATGTAGATACCGTCTCCGTCAAAATTCTGAACGCTTATGTCAACAAACAGCTGATCGCGCGGGCCAAAGGTATCGGACATGGCATCGCTGTTTATGGCAATGAGCCGGATATGGTCGGCAGGACGGCCGCTGAACAGAACCCGGGCCTCATCCTGATCGTATTCAATGGCCTGAATGATTTTGACAAAATCATCGCCTACCGCTGACTTTTGCCCTAAATCAAAACTGTTCACGCGAAAGGTGTTTTTTGGGCCGGGAAATGCGTGAAGGGGATAGGATTCCGGAGGCTGATCCATACCGTGTTGCAGCCACTCAACCCTGACGCCCAGTAACTGGCTGAGCGCGAGTAAATTGCCATTATCGGGTACGGACTGCGCGTTGAACCATTTCCACACGCCCGGTGCTGAAATCTTGCAACCCTGGCGTTGTAACGCACAGGCGACCTGTTTATTGCGTCCGTGTCCAGTAATGCCCGCACTTTCGCAGGCTGCAATCAGCCTGGCGGTGAAAGCTTGTCTGGTACTTTCTTTTTTAACCATTAGTTAATAATTGACCGTGAAAGAGGCGCTGAATGTTCTTTTCATTTTTGCTACCAGTTCATTTTATATTACCGTCAGTTTACTACCTAACAGCATGACTTAGCATTTCTGATTATTTGTCACCCTATCACCGCACAGCGAACCACAAAATGCGTCGGCAAGCCGCGTGCAGTCTCACTTTTCAGTCATTCTTTGTAAAAAAAGGCCAGGCTACTGAATCGTCCTGGTCGATCAATATCATTCTGACGGCTTAAAAACGCATCAAAAAACGCAAGACTCTACCATTGAGTGGCGCGGAAAAAGCAGCATAAAAAAAACGGGAGCCTGAACAGGCCCCCGTTTTATTTTAAAAAATGCAGTTATGCACGCAGGGTGTCATCACCCCAGGCAATCCATTTGTAGGTGGTCAGCGCTTCAAGCCCCATAGGGCCGCGGGCGTGCAGTTTTTGCGTACTGACGGCAACTTCTGCGCCCAGACCGAACTGTGCGCCGTCGGTAAAACGTGTACTGGCGTTCACGTACACCGCAGAAGAGTCCACCTGCTTCACAAAGCGGGCCGCATTCTTGGTGCTACGCGTCAGGATAGCGTCGGAATGTTGGGTGCCATGCATACGGATATGCGCAATCGCCTCATCCATATCAGCGACCAGTTTGACGTTCAGATCGAGCGACAGCCACTCATCGTCATAGTCGCCCGCTTTCACGGCCGTTACGCTGGCAGGCCCCTGTTGCAGCCGCGTCAGAACATTGGCATCAGCATGTAAGGGGATATTTTCTTCGGCCATGCGCGCAGTAAAAGCCGGTAGAAAACGATCGGCAATCGCGGCGTCAATCAACAGCGTTTCAAGCGAATTACAGGCGCTCGGACGCTGTTTTTTGGCATTGACGATGATGTCCAGTGCAGGGGCAATGTCCATGGTGTCATCGATATAAATATGGCAAACCCCGATTCCACCGGTGATCACCGGGATAGTAGAATTTTCCCGGCAGAGCTTATGCAGGCCGGCCCCCCCGCGCGGGATCAGCATATCCACATACCGATCCAGTTTGAGTAGCTGATTGACTAACTCACGATCCGGATTCTCGATCGCCTGAATCGCCGCCGCGGGTAAACCGTGCTGCTGAAGGGCAGTCTGAATCACCCGCACCGTCGCTGCATTGGTGCGCCACGTTTCTTTCCCGCCGCGCAGAATCGCGGCGTTGCCGGTTTTCAGGCACAGGCTGGCGACGTCCACGGTAACGTTTGGACGCGCTTCATAAATAACCCCCACCACGCCAAGCGGTACGCGACGGCGCTCAATGCGCAGCCCACTGTCCAGCTGGCCGCCATCGATCACCTGCCCGACCGGATCGGCTAACTGGCAGACCTGGCGGACATCTTTGGCAATCGCGCTGAGGCGCGCCGGCGTTAAGGTCAGACGATCGAGCAACGCGGCGCTCATACCGTTCTGTCGCGCCTCGGACAGATCCTGCTCATTCGCCGTTAAAATAATCTCACTTTCTGCTTCAAGTCGGTCAGCAATCGTGAGCAAAACCTGATTTTTTTCGGCTGCGGACAGGTCCGCCATCGCCCAGGCTGCGGCACGCGCCGCCTTTCCCATTTCTTCAAGCATATCTGTTCCTTAGCTGACGATCATATCGTCACGATGTACCGCAACCGGCCCGTACTCATAGCCCAGAATTTCGCTTATCTGTTGACTATGATGCCCTGCGATCATGCGCATCGCGTCGCTGTTATAGCGCGAAACGCCGTGGGCGATATCGCGCCCCTGCAGGCTGCGGATACGGATGACTTCTCCACGGGAGAAATTGCCCTGAATCTCGCGGATACCTTTTGGCAGCAGTGAGCTGCCGCGCTCGATAATGGCGGCAAGCGCGCCGTCGTCCACGGTAATTTCGCCTGCTGGCGGGGCACCAAAAATCCAGCGTTTGCGGTTTTCAAGCGGCGTTTGCTGCGCATGAAACAGGGTGCCCACCGGCTTGCCCGCAATGACATCGCTAATGACGCCGCTGCGGCTGCCTGCAGCAATAATCACATCGATACCGGCGCGGCAGGCAACGTCTGCGGCCTGCAGTTTGGTCGACATTCCGCCCGTTCCCAGTCCGGACACGCTGTCGCCCGCTAAGGCGCGCAACGCATCATCGATAATATGCACATCGCTGATTAATTCCGCCTCTGGGTTATGACGCGGATCGGCAGTAAACAGCCCCGGCTGGTCGGTCAGTAAGAGCAGCTTGTCTGCCCCACCCAGCATGGCTGCCAGCGCAGACAGGTTGTCATTGTCACCCACTTTGATTTCAGCGGTGGCAACCGCGTCATTTTCATTGATGACGGGCACGATGTGGTTATCCAGCAAGGCACGCAAAGTATCGCGCGCATTAAGAAAGCGTTCACGATCCTCCATATCGGCGCGAGTCAGTAACATCTGACCGATATGAATGCCGTAGATGGAAAACAGCTGTTCCCACAGTTGAATAAGACGACTTTGCCCCACGGCAGCTAACAGCTGCTTTGAGGCGATGGTAGGCGGCAGTTCGGGGTACCCCAGATGCTCACGACCGGCCGCCATCGCGCCGGAGGTCACAATCACAATACGATGGCCGGCGGCGTGCTGTTGCGCGCACTGACGCACTAATTCCACCATGTGCGCTCTGTTTAACCGACGCGATCCGCCGGTAAGAACGCTGGTACCCAATTTGACCACAAGGGTCTGACTGCCACTCATGTTGTCCTGCCGTAAAAAATTTCTGTGAACCGACTTTTTAACAGGTGCAGTGAGGGAAGCCAACAGCCAGTAAGGGAAAAACTGCAAATTTCGCAGAGCGTCAATTAGACCAAAAGTTCCCTGTTAACAACAAAACATCAAAATTGTCATAAAAAGTTCATCGTTGATCGGTAAAAAGTCCGTGTTTTACAAACTTTTTCATTGATGCCTCAAAAGTTTTCTTGTTGTAACAAGGCGGCAACTGAATGCCCCCCGGCCTGTTCACTGAGCATCCGGAGAATAAAGGCAGCCATGCCTGTAACAGGAAGACGTTGAGGACAAAAAAATTTTACTCATTGGGATTGATAGCAAATGAAGAAAAGTACACTGGCAATCGTGGTATCTGCTCTGGCCCTGACCTCTGCTGCGCAGGCCGCTGAAGTTTATAACAAAGATGGTAACAAGCTGGATTTCTACGGCAAGGTTAAAGCCGAGCATTACTTCAGCGACAATGCCGGTGCTAACGGCGATAAATCTTACGTGCGTATTGGTTTTAAAGGCCAGACGCAGATTAACGATATGATGACCGGCTACGGCCAGTGGGAATATGAGTACAAGGCAAATAACTCTGAAGGCAGTGATGCTAACCAGAACAACAAAACTCGTCTGGGCTTTGCCGGTCTGAAATTCTCTCAGTACGGTTCATTTGACTACGGCCGCAACTACGGCGTGCTGTATGACGTTGAGTCTCTGACTGACGTCTTCCCGGAATTTGGTGGTGACGGCACGGCACGTACCGACAACTTTATGGCACAGCGCGCTACTGGCGTAGCGACCTACCGTAACACCAACTTCTTTGGTCTGGTGGACGGTCTTAAGTTTGCTCTTCAGTATCAGGGTAAAAATGACTCGACTTCTGCAAACAGCCGTACAGATACCTCCCGCCAGAACGGCGATGGTTTTGGTGCATCACTGGGCTATACCATTCCTGATTCTGGTGTAAGCGTATTAGGTGCGATCACTTCATCTGATCGTACCAATGCCCAGGTCGCGGGAACCTATGGTCGCGGCGATAAAGCCACATCATGGGGTACTGGTTTAAAATATGATGCCAACAGCGTTTATCTTGCGGCGATCTATACAGAAACCCGTAACATGACGCCAATTTCAGTTCCAGGCAGCTTCAGCAATACTACAGGTACAGTAGGTGGTTTCGCCAACAAAGCTGACAACCTGGAACTGGTTGCGCAGTATCAGTTTGACTTCGGCCTGCGCCCATCCATTGGCTACGTGCAGACCAAAGGCAAAGATATCGAAAACGGTATCGGCAATGCTGACCTGGTTAAATATATCGACGTGGGCGCGACCTACTACTTCAACAAAAACATGTCGACCTTTGTTGATTACAAAATCAACCAACTGGATAAAGACAACAAGCTGGCGCTTAACAACGATGACGTTGTTGCTGTCGGCCTGACCTACCAGTTCTGATGAATCTGAGTCTTGCCTGGCGAGAGGGACTGTCGAGGGAATGACGGCCCGCGCTATGGAGAGGCTTAGTGCTTTACCCTCAATGTGAATGTGTCTATTAAAAGGGCGAGTTGCAAAACTCGCCCTTTCCTTTTCCTGTCGCCCCATGACCCTGTCTGCCTGCAGATACTCTGGCTGCCTGAGGCGGGTACAAAAAAGGCCCTCGCAGGGGCCTGATGTCAGGCGCTGAGTTTTACCGGTTTTTCATCAAAATCACTGGCAGGCACCAGATCCAGTTCAAACTCTTTCAGCATCTCTTTTAGACGGCCGTGGAAATTACGTAACGTTTCTTCCACGCGGGCGTTGTTATCTTTGCCCTTGATCGTAGCGACAGACCAGTCGCCTTCTTTGTCAAACAGACCAATGTGATAAACGTAGGTAAAGTGATCGGCGTGCGCTTCCAACTCCATCCACCAGCCCCAGAACTCACGCAGTTCGGGCGCAGGTTTTACATTCACGCAGGCAGCCAGGCAGTCGAAGAAAAAACGGTTTTCACTACACTTTCCATCACGGATGTAAGGTCCTAGTTCCGTGAAGCGTTTAAGCAGGCGACTGCGGGGATGGCCACTCGGTAACGTCATGCTAATTCTCCATAAGGACAGGCTTTATATTCCGAACCGTAGCAGCCATGCTGCTCTGTCTTTCGACGATCCGAATGATTCCAGCTAGTAGTTGTAGCAAACACGGCAAATTTTGCCAGCTATCTTTGCAAACGTTGTGCCAGCCAGTCGCTGATTTCATTAAGTGCCTTATCAAAACTGGCGATCACCGGTTTTACCGGAATTAACAAGGCCTTACCCTGCGACGAGGAGTTAGCGATTAATTTGCTTTCCTCTTCCGGGCTGAAGAGATCGTTTGTCCAGTAGGCGGACAACATTGGTGTTGCGGTTCTGCGCCCCAGCAAGCCCTGATTTTTCAGGGAATAGCTAAGCAGTTCCGCCCGCAATGCGCTGTCCGTGGTGCCCGTCATGCCGAGTCGGCTGGCAAGCATATCCATATACATATCCGGCACTTTGTTCTGCAGAGGAGCCTGCGTCAGCATACTGTGTACGATCGGTCCCAGACAGGCCACGGCTTTAAGCCGCTGTGATTCGAGATAGGCCAGACGGACCGCCACATTGGCACCAAAGCGAAAGCCCAACGCGGCAACGCGTGTGTGATCGATCCAGGGGACAGAGGTCAGGTCACGCAGGACCTGCTGATGCAGAAAGCTGGTATCCTGGCTGAGCTTCCACTTCATCGAATTGCCCACGGAAGGCATATCCAGCGTGAGCATGGCAATGCCACGCGGTGCCAGATAGTCATGGAACAGACGATAATGATCGGTTTGTAGCGAATCCAGCGCGCCGCAAAACATGACGGTGGGATAAGGCGCGTCCACGCCGGACGGCATATGCAAAAAGCCGCTTACCGGGCTGCCGCCCTGAATCGGAAAGGTGAGCGTTTTAAGCTCTCCGGGTAGCCGTTGGGTTGCCTCTTCATAAGCGCGGCTGGCCAGCGTCTGCGCCTGATCGGCCAGCTCATCGCCTTTTATATAAGGATACGCCGCCACGCTGTAGAGATGCGACGCATGTAACCAGTCGTGACCAGCCCGATCGTGTTCGTCTGTGTTCGCGTCAAGTGCCCGCTGCTGCCAGATGCCCGCCTGCCTGCTCCACTCGTAGTTCCAGTTACCGTTACGGTAACCGATGACCGTATCCAGCAGCGCCGAATTGGTGTGCTCAACATCGCTGATGGCGATTCGCGCCAGCACCTCGCTAATCTCCTGGGAGGGCAAACCACGCCAGGCCCACATCAGCTTATTAAGCATCCGGTACCAGCCACGCTGGCTGTCCCCATCCAGCGCAGAATGCACCTCATGTGTGGCGTGACGACGCAGTCGCACCAGGGTCGAGGTTTCAGGGTGTTTAAAACGAGGCTTGAACAGCTCAACGCTCAGGTTTTTGCCAGGCATATTACCTCTCTGACAGCATTAACAGCGGTAAGTAAGTGTACTGTACCGCAAAACAACTCGCGAGGCGCAGAAAGCACAACGCCCGGAAAACCGGGCGTTGTTTGTGTTACATCAATCAGCTTTTAACAATCGGCGGAATATAGACCACGCCCATGTCCCATGGCTGCTCAATCCAGGTGTTCTGAGGGATATCAACGATATAATCGTCTACCAGCTCACGACCCGCAGGCTTAGCAAAAATGGTGCAGAAACGGGCTTTTGGGTACATTTCGCGAATGGCCTGTGCGGTGCCGCCGGTATCAACCAGGTCGTCAATCACGATAAAGCCTTCGCCATCGCCTTCTGCGCGCTTTAACACTTTCATTTCGCGCTGGTGATCGTGATCGTAGCTGGAAATACAAACGGTATCGACATAGCGAATACCCAGTTCACGTGCCAGCAGCGAAGCCGGTACCAGACCGCCGCGGCTGACTGCAATGATGCCTTTCCACTGTTCAACAGGAAGCAGGCGTTGAGCCAGTTTACGGGCATGAATCTGCAGCATGTCCCAGGTAACGACGTATTTTTCGCTCATAAATAGGTATCCCAGCCAGTCAGTGTGGCTTAAAAAATGTGCAACGGGGAAAAGGTTGCGCGAGATTATAAGGACATGACGCGCTAAAAACCAGCACCTGGCTTCTGGTTGCGGCTTTTTAACGCGTTGAATATCACACCGGGTGAGAAACAGTGATATTCTCGCCCTATCTCGTCGGTATACTGACGGCGATCTTTCACTGGAACTTCGCAATGTCCGGCCTGGCCGGCGCACTGACACAGGAGACTTGTCGTGTCTGAATTGTCTCAACTCTCTCCACAGCCACTGTGGGATTTTTTCGCTAAGATCTGCTCTATTCCGCATCCTTCTTTTCATGAAGAAGCACTGGCAAGCTATATCGTTGGCTGGGCTAAAGAACAAGGTTTCTGGTGTGAGCGCGATCAGGTAGGCAATATTCTGATCCGTAAACCAGCCACCCCGGGGATGGAAAAGCGCACCCCGGTGGTGCTGCAGGCTCACCTTGATATGGTGCCGCAGAAAAACAACGATACCGTTCACGACTTCACCAAAGATCCTATCCAGCCTTATGTTGATGGCGAATGGGTGAAAGCGCGCGGCACGACGCTGGGTGCCGATAACGGCATTGGCATGGCGTCTGCGCTGGCCGTCCTGGCGGACAGCAGCCTGACTCACGGCCCGCTGGAAGTCTTGTTGACCATGACCGAAGAAACCGGCATGGATGGCGCGTTTGGCTTACAGCCAGGCTGGTTGCAGGCCGATATTCTGATCAACACCGATTCGGAAGAAGAAGGTGAGATCTACATGGGTTGCGCAGGCGGTATCGACTTTATCACCACGCTCCCCCTGACTCGTGAAGCCGTTCCGGCTGGTAGCGAAACCCTGAAGCTTACGCTGAAAGGTTTGCGTGGCGGCCACTCCGGCGCAGATATTCATATGGGCCTGGGGAATGCCAACAAGTTACTGGCTCGTTTCCTTGCCGCCCATGCCGCAGAGCTGGATTTACGTCTGGTGACGTTCACCGGGGGAACGCTGCGTAACGCGATTCCACGTGAAGCCTTTGCGACCGTGTCTGTTGACAGCAGCAAAGTGGACAACCTGAAATCGGCAGCCGCCAGCTTCCTGGCTGCGTTGCAAAATGAACACGGCGTGAAAGAGAAAAACATCGCCTTTGTCAGCGAGCCGGTTGCCCATCAGGGTGATGCGCTGACGACAGAGAGCCGCGATCGCTTTCTGAATTTGCTGAACAGCACGCCAAACGGCGTGATCCGTAACTCTGACGTTGCCAAAGGCGTGGTTGAAACCTCACTGAACGTCGGCGTGGTCACGATGGAGGCAGATAAAGCAGAAATTAACTGCCTGATTCGTTCGCTGATCGATACCGGCCGCGATTACGTTGTGCAGATGTTAACCTCACTGGGTCAGCTGGCAGGCGCGCAAACGAAGCCGAAAGGCGGCTACCCTGGCTGGCAGCCAGATGCAGATTCGCCCATTATGGCACTGACCCGTGAAACCTACATGGCACTGTTCAACAAGACGCCTAACATTCAGGTTATTCACGCAGGCCTGGAATGTGGTCTGTTCAAAAAGCCTTATCCTGACATGGATATGGTTTCAATTGGCCCAACGATCACCGGTCCCCACTCACCCGATGAGCAGGTGCACATCGAGAGCGTCGGTCTTTACTGGAAACTGCTGACGACGCTGCTGAACGTGGTGCCCGAAAAGTAATTCCAGCGCGATAACGTCTCTGAGGGTTTATGTTCATCATAAACCCTTTTTTATTGCCCCTTTTGGCCCCCTCCCTCGCTACCCGGCACTGACTTAGCATGCGCTTTCGCTATCGCTCGCTAAAACAGCTAAATGCGTTTATTCCACCCGCAAATTGACATTTTCTGTTGCACCGCCGATGCAATAATGCGCATTAGCCAAACTGCCTCCGGCCACGGCATCATGCCTTTTGTGTGACGGAGAGGCCTTCTTCACTGCGCAATGAGAGGGTGCATGAATACGTTATTGCTTACCAAACAGGAAGTCCGTCAGCTCATCAGCACCGACGACGTCATTGAGGCCGTAGAAGAAGCCTACAAAGCGTTCAACAGCAACCTGGTGGAACAGCCGGATTATATTGGCCTGCATCTCCCCGAAGCGGGAGGGGAAATCGACTTCAAAACCAGTTATTACAAAACCAGTGAACTGATTTCGATGAAGGCTTCCTCCGGTCCTTTTCCCCAGAATCCGGTGGAATATGGCCTGCCGGGCGGCATGGGAACGGTAATTTTATTTGATGCCCGTAGCTGTGCGCTGTGCTGCGTCATGGACGGCAGCCTGATTACCGGCCTGCGAACCGGCGCCTCGGGTGCCGTTTCTGTGAAGGCGCTGGCGCGCGCCGGGGCAAAAAAAATTGCGATGATAGGCACCGGCAATCAGGCCAGGATGCAGATCAGCGCCATTGTCAGGGTAATGCAAATTGAGGAGATTCATGCGTGGAGCCGAACGCCAGCAACCCGTATTGCCTTTAAAAAGGATATTGAAAGCGCGTTTGGCATTCCGGTGATTGTGGCTGAGAGCTGTCAGGCGGCGGTGGAGCAAGCCGATATTGTCATTACCACCACCCGAGGCAAAGGGCCGCTGGTCGAAGCCAGTTGGATCAAGCCCGGCACCCATATCATCGCCATCGGCACCGACCAGCGCGGCAAGCAGGAGTTCGATCCGCAGATTTTCAGCCGGGCAAAAATCGTTGTCGATTCCCTGACCCAGTGCACGCAGAAAGGGGAAACCTGGCACGCGCTGGACAGAAACATCATCAGTGAAAACGCGATTCATGCTGAGATAGGTGAAATCTTGCTGGGCAATAAACCGGGCAGAGAGAACGAGGCGGAAATTACCTTTTTTGACTCCACCGGACTGTCCATCCAGGACAACACGACCGCCGGTAAAATTTACCGCAAAGCGATTGAAAAAGGCGTCGGAACCCGTTTTGCGTTTTTTGAATAATTTTTCGTCCAGACGAAGGTAACCGCTATGACGCGTCAGTATCCTACCCTGCAAGATATTCACGAAGCGCAACAGCGCATTGCCGCCCATATTCGTCACACACCCTTGCTGCGCGCTGAGAAAATTGAAAAACAGGTGGGCTGCCAGCTCTATCTCAAACCGGAAACGCTGCAAATTACCGGCGCGTTTAAAATTCGCGGTGCGTTAAATAAAGTGCTTTCCCTGCCCGTTGAAGCCTTTGCCCACGGCATTATTTCAAGTTCATCAGGCAATCATGCGCAGGGCCTGTCGTATGCGGCCAGCATGCTGGGCGTGAAAGTGGTTCTGGTGTTGCCGGTAACGACGCCGAAAATCAAAATCGAGAACACCCGGGCCCTGGGTGCGGAGATTATTCTCTTCGATGGCGACAACGCCTCGCGCTGGAAAAAAGTCTATGAGATTGCCGAGCTCAACAACTATGCGGTGGTGCATGGCTTTGAAGATCCGATGGTTATGGCCGGTCAGGGCACGATCGGCTGCGAAATACTGAATGATTTACCGGATGTGGATACCGTGATCGTTCCGCTGGGCGGTGGCGGGCTTCTTTCCGGTGTCGCCACGGCCATCAAAGAATCTCGCCCCGCTGTCAGGGTCATTGGGGCTGAGCCAGCCCTGACGCCGAAATATTATCAAAGCCGGATCAACCAGCAGCCCACCTCCCTTCCGCTGCTCAACACCATCGCTGACGGCTTAAGAATTAGCGTACCGGGACGTAATCCCTACCCCATTATCGAGAGGTACGTCGACGAGATTATTGTGGTAGATGAAGAACATATTATTCAGGGCATGCGCGTGCTTGCGAGGGATGCAAAATTGATTGCGGAACCGGCCGCCGCAATCGGTCTCGGTGCGCTACTGGCGGGATCGGTTAGCCTGCAACCCGACGAGAAAGTGTGTGTGCTGCTCACTGGGGGAAACTGGGATCTGGCCGACTTAGCCGAGGTCTACGCATTCAAATAACCTGCCCTGCCCCCGTTTTAGAGATTAACCGGGTCACGTTGGCCTTCAGCATCCCAGCGCGCGCATTCTTTACTGATGAGTGAAAGCGCGTCACAGCGTTCCTGGTGCCTGCGCAGCATAATCCGCTGGAGTAAGCCCACTTCCTGCCGCTAAATCACCAACTTACTGCGCTTCCCCAGCTTTAGCCGCCATTATGTCCAGATGTCTGGATGGCTAATAAGTTTCTGTGCTAACTTATGCGCTTTCGGCTGTTGCCGTGCCTGATGCTTCAGGAAAAAATGTGGTCAGTGACTTTAATGGAGATCCCTGCAATGCGTGCTTTAAATCGCCTTGAGATGCGTAACATCTCCATCGATTTTGGCGGATTTGCCGCGTTAACGTCGGTGGATTTTCAGAGTGAAGGCCACTCGGTTCATGCTCTGACCGGGGCCAATGGTGCTGGTAAGTCTACGCTGATGGCGGTGCTCTCGGGCGCCCACAGTCACTACAGCGGCGAGATTCTGCTGGACGGTAAACCGGTGTCGATTCGCAGCCCGCGAGACGCAAAGCAGTTGGGCATTCACCTTGTACAGCAGGAGGTGGATGTGGCGCTGGTGCCGCAATTAAGCGTCGCCGAAAATATTCTGCTGGATCAGTTGGCCGAGCCCGGCCACGGCTTTCGCTGGGGCGATATTCGTCGCCAGGCGCGCCAACTGCTGGCCCAACTGGATGCCAGCATAGATGTTAAACGCCCGGTAGAGCGCTGCTCGCTGGCGGAGAAGCAGCAAATTCTGCTGGCGAGAGCCCTGTCGCATCACTGCCGCTTTCTGATCCTCGATGAACCTACTGCGCCGCTAGACCAGCACGAGAGCGAACGCCTGTTCGCCGTGGTCCGTCGCCTGCAGACCAGCGGCATTGGCGTGGTGTTTATTTCTCACCGCATCCACGAGCTGAAAGCCATTTGCGATCGCCTGACGGTGCTGCGCGATGGACGGCTGATCGAAAGCGCCCCGATGGCTTCGCTGAGCGGTGAGCAGATTGTTGAAAAAATGCTGGGGCATCCGTTAACCGATATTTATCCCCCGCGTCGCCCCTTTCAGCCGCAGTCCGTGCTCATGGCGGTGGAGGGCTTGCATGATGAACACCTGCTACAGGATATCTCGCTGCGCCTGCACAAAGGCGAGATTCTGGGCATTGCCGGTCTGGCCGGTGCAGGGAAAACCGAACTCTGCAAGGCGCTGTTCGGTGCCAGTAAGAGCCGTGTTTCAGGCGGTGAACTGCACGGCAAACGCTGGAAACCGCGATCGCCACACGACGCGGTGCAACAGCGCATGGCGCTGGTGCCAGAAGAGCGTCGCAAAGAAGGCATTTTCATTGATGAATCGGTGGCGATGAACCTGAGTATCAGCGCAGACGACAGTTTTTCCCGCTGGAGCCTGTTTGGTCATCGTCAGGCCTGGCGCTGGGCAGAGGAGGTTATCCGTCGTCTCAGCGTGCGTACGACAGGCCCGGCGCAGCAGTTGCGTCGTCTCTCAGGCGGTAATCAGCAAAAAGTGGCGATAGGCAAGTGGTTACGCAACAACGCCGACGTACTGATTTTTGATGAACCCACGAAAGGCGTGGACGTTAAAGCCAAAACGGAGCTGTTCACGCTGATTAGCAACCTTGCCCATGAAGGCAAAGGCATTATTTACGCCTCTGGCGAATTTTCTGAACTGGTCGGCTTATGCGACCGTATTTGTGTGCTCTGGGATGGACGTATTGTGGCGGAGTTAGAGGGACGGCAAGCCACAGAAGAGACACTTTTGCTCTATTCCACCGGAGGAACCCCTGCGTGAGCAGTAAAGACTTATCCCTGAATGCAGCGTCTTCCTCGCTGCGCCATCAACTGTTCGATTTCATGTACAAGTGGGGCATGCTGCTGACGGTAGTGATATTGATCGCAGCCTTTGGTCTGGCATCCGACAGTTTTCTGGAGCCGAACAATATCATTAATATCCTGCGATCCATCGCCATCGTGACCGTCATTGCGGTGGGCGTTTCCGTGTCGCTCACCGTGGGCGGCTTCGATCTTTCCGTTGGTTCGACCGCCTCACTGGCAAACGCCCTGGTGATTTCGTTATTCGTCTGGTACGGCTTTGATACGACGGCGGCTATCGCAATTACGCTGGCCCTTTGTACGCTGGTCGGCCTGTTCAACGCCTTCCTGATCGTGGTGCTGCGTATTCCCGACATGCTGGCAACACTCGCCACCCTGTTTGTGATTCAGGGCGTGGCAATGACCTACAGCTTTGGTGGCTCGATTACGGAAAATATGGTGTTGCCCAGCGGCGACATGGCTGAGGGCACAATTCCGGCAACCTTTAACCTGCTGGGCCAGGTGCCCACCATCGTCATTATCATGTTGGTTGTCACGGTCGTTGCACAGCTGGCGCTATCCCTGACAAAGCACGGTCGCCGCATGTACGCGTTGGGCGGTAATCCCGAAGCCGCCAGACTTTCGGGTATTCGTACCACGCGTTATCGCGTACTGGCCTATGTTATCGCCTCATTGTTAGCGGGGCTGGGCGGTATTCTGCTGGCCTCACGCATTGGATCGTCGCAGGTGAATGCGGGCAGCGGTTATCTGATGGATGCCGTCGCTGCGGCCTGGATCGGCTTATCCCTTGCCGGTTCAGGTAAACCGAATGCGCTGGGTACGCTACTTGGTGCCGTTATTCTTGGCGTGCTGCAAAACGGTCTGGTGATGTTATCCGTGCCCTATTACGCCATGGACATTATTAAAGGGCTGGTGCTGGCTTTAGCACTGGCTATCACGTACGTTCAGCGCCGCTGAGGCGCGTTCCCCTTACTGGAGTTAAGAATAATGAAAAAGATAACACTCTCGCTGCTGGCATTAAGCCTGCTAAACGCCAGCGCAGCGTTTGCCGACACCGTTACGCCCGTTCCTGCCGCTATCGCTAACCATGAAGGGCCGATCCGTATTGCGGTTATCCGTAACCTTGGCTCAGACGACAACACCACGCAGTTTGTTGCGGGGGCGATTCAACAAGGCCGCCAGTTGGGCTTTAAAGTCAGTACGTTTCTCAGCAACGGCGACGATGCGCGCTTTCAGGATTTCGTGAATCAGGCCATCAGCCAGAAATACGACGGTATTGTTCTGTCACATGGCAAAGCGCCATACGCCAGCGCGCTGGTAAAACGCATTGCGGACGCTGGTATTAAAGTCTCGGTATTTGATACACCGGTGGATACTCCGATTCCGGGCGTTACGGTGACAGCTCAGGATGATGCTTCTCTGGCTCAACTGTCTCTGGGACAGTTAATCAAAGATTTCAACGGTAAAGCCAACATCGTTAAATTATGGGTAGCGGGTTTCCCACCGATGGAACGTCGTCAGGTGGTTTATGAAAAACTGCTGAAAGAGAACCCGGGCATTCATCAACTTGAGTCGATTGGCGCGGTATCAACGGATGTTCAGGGCGACACCGCCAATAAAGTGGGCGCTATTCTGGCGAAATACCCCAAAGGCAAGATCGATGCCATCTGGGGCGCGTGGGATGCGTTCAGCCAGGGCGCTTATAAAGCGCTGCAGGAGAATGGCCGTACAGAGATCAAACTGTACAGCATTGATGTCTCCAATCAGGATTTGCAGCTGATGCGTCAGAAAGGCAGCCCGTGGGTACAGACCGTCGCGGTCGATCCTAAAACCATCGGAGCCGTAAATATGCGCCTGGTGGCGAACAAGATTGCCGGTGAAACCACCCCAGCGACGTATGAATTCAAAGCCGCGTCGATTTCTCAGCAGGCGCTCAACAGCCATCCAGGTGCGGTGAACGTGGCATCGCTGAACAAGATTATTCCAGGCTGGGGCAGTAATGAGGATTTCGTCCAGCCGTGGTTTGCGACGCTGGAAGCGAAATATAAGAAGTAGGTGTTCGTCGCCGAACAGGGGTGGTTAAGGCTTGCCGTCTGAGCGGCGTCCAGTCACAAAGCGCCGAGAAGGTTTCGCTCGCCAGGCGGCAGGCAGTTTCAGCTCGCCCCGTGCGGGCGACCGACAAGGGGCCGCCAGTCGCCGCGGCCCCTTGACCCCGGGCTCCCGTCCTGCCCACCCGCCGCTGCGCGGTCCCTTCGCTGCTTCAGGATTTCTGCCGGACCGCCAGGACGCGCCATCCCTGGCGCGGCCTGACTTTCGCCGACGTCCTGTCGGCTCATCCGGAAATCCTGCATCCGCTCAGCGAGTGGGAAGGCCGGCCCACTCCACCGCTTTGATACCTGTGCCAAAACTACTTTCCGCGTCGCTTCAGATGACAGAAAAGCATCACAGCTTATTGCTGTTCATTTTTTCATTTTCGTCAGGCTTTCCTGTCTTCAGTTCTGATTGCGCATGTGCACAACAAACAGGCAAAGCAGGCCTTTGGGAAAGATACTCGCCCTCACAGGCGAGGGTTTGCTCGAGGCATCCGCCGCGCTGAGGAGAGCGCGAAGGCCAGGACGGCGCGGCACGGAAGCCGCGACGAGGACGGCTGCGCCAGGGATGGCGCATCCGGACGGTCCGTCAGGCCGCAGTGAATGACGAAGGAACAGCGGCGGCTGCCGGACGCCGGGATTGTTAAGGGGCTGGCGCAAGCCCCTTAACCCGGCCGCCTGCACAGACAGGCTGAAACTCCCCGACGCCTGGCGGGCGGAATATTCTCGGAGCAAAACCGTGGATTTACCACCTGGCAGGCCCCAGGCAAAACCACACCAAACAAAGAACAAAATCCCACAGGCGGGGGTTTTCCTGAGGCATCCGCCGCGCTGAGGAGAGAACGAAGGCCAGGACGGCGCGGCACGGAAGCCGCGACGAGGACGGCTGCGCCAGGGATGGCGCATCCGGACGGTCCGTCAGGCCGCAGTGAATGACGAAGGAACAGCGGCGGCTGCCGGACGCCGGGATTGTTAAGGGGCTGGCGCAAGCCCCTTAACCCGACCGCCTGCCTGGACAGGCTGAAACTCCCCACCGCCTGGCGGGCGGAATCTGCACGGAGCAAAACCGTAAATACCCGCAGGCAGGCAAAGTATGCGCCAGCCTTAAGGGCAAACTCATTAAAGAAAAACCCTCCAGGCAAAGCCGCACCAAAAAAAGAACAAAATCCCACAGGCGGGGGTTTTCCGGAGGCATCCGCCGCGCTGAGGAGAGAGCGAAGGCCAGGACGGCGCGGCAGGGAAGCCGCGACGAGGACGGCTGCGCCAGGGAGGGCGCATCCGGACGGTCCGTCAGGCCGCAGCAAACGACGAAGGAACAGCGGCGGCTGCCGGACGCCGGGATTGTTAAGGGGCTGGCGCGAGCCCCTTAACCCGACCGCCTGCACGGGCAGGCTGAAACTCCCTGCCGCCTGGCGGGCGGAACATACTCAGAGCAAACCCCATCCCCGCCAACGGCGGAACTCCCCCTATATGCCCAGCAACAGCTGCCGCTCCAGCTGCGGATCCACCAGCGTCACATGCAATCCCACCAGCCGCACACCGCGACCCGCCCGGCGCTCATCCCAGGTTTTACGCGCCACGGCAATCATGTCTTCTTTATTTAGCACCGGCCAGACATGCTCCTGAGTCGTCTGCTGGAAATCACTGAACTTCAGCTTCACGCCCTGGCGCGCAATATGCTTATCGGGGCGAATCTGCGTCAGGCGCCGATCAAGCTCGGCATAGAGGTAATCAATGATTTCCAGGCAGCGCTCCCAGCTGTCGATATCGTCAGCCAGCGTACGCTCAACGCCTAATGATTTCCGTTCGCGTTCCACCACCACACCGCGTTCATCAATACCGTGGCTGCGCTCCCATAATATCCGGCCAAACTTACCAAAACGTTTTAGCAGCAGTGCCAAATCGGCATTTTGCACGTCGGCGCAGGTGTGCAGGCCCATCTCTTCCAACTTTTTTGCCGAGACTTTCCCCACGCCGGGGATTTTTGCCAAGGGTAACGCCAGCAAAAAGTCAGACATCTGCGCAGGCGTGATGACGTACTGACCATCCGGCTTATTTAAATCAGAGGCGATCTTGGCAAGGAACTTGATCGGTGCGATGCCCGCCGAGGCGGTGAGCTGCGTTTCGCGAAAAATAGTGGCGCGGATCTCCTGGGCGATCAACGTGGCAGAGCCCTGGCAGTGCGTACTGTCGGTAACGTCCAGATAGGCTTCATCCAGCGACAGCGGCTCAATAAGGGAGGTAAAACGGGAAAAGATGGCGCGAATCTGGCTGGAGGCTTCTTTATAGACTTCATAGCGCCCGGGCAATAAACGCAGATGGGGGCAAAGCTTTAATGCCATACCGGTCGGCATCGCACTGCGCACGCCATATTTACGTGCCGGATAGTTAGCGGTACTGATCACGCCGCGGCGATCGCGGCTGCCGCCAATGGCCATGGGAATATCACGTAATGAAGGGTCATCACGCATTTCCACTGCTGCAAAAAAGCAGTCCATATCGACATGAATGATCTTACGCATCGCCCCTCCAGTACTGGATAAGTATACAGTCAGAAGAGACTTGTGCAATATTTCTTGCAGTTGCTAACAAACTTTACAAATTTTCAGCGCTATTCCATCAAAGAAATGGACATTTTGCTCTGCGCTGTATTGCTAAAAAAACACACAATGTTTAATGTTGCGCTGCGGTAGCGGAAAGTTCCGATAATGCAAACAGAGGCGCACTTACCGCGCCATTGTTCTTCTTCACTTCAAGGTATACACAGCATGGGCAAAATCGCACTTCTGTTTGCGATGATTTTACTGCCAGCCCTCAGCATGGCAATGACTCCTGAGCCGGTTCAGCAACTGGCCCCGGTCAGTAAAGAATTAAAGAAACAGCTAATTGGTACACCGGTTTATATTCAGATCTTTAAGGAAGAGCGTACGCTTGAGCTATACGGCAAAATTGGTAATGAGTACCGTTTGCTGGATACCTACCGCATCTGCAACTTTTCTGGCGGCCTTGGCCCTAAACGTCGTGAAGGCGATTTTAAAAGCCCGGAAGGTTTTTACAGCGTAAAAATGAATCAGCTGAAGCCAGACAGCCGTTTTTACCGCGCGATTAATATTGGCTTTCCCAACCAATATGACCGCGATCAGGGCTACAGCGGTAACTACCTGATGATTCATGGCGACTGCAAGTCTATCGGCTGCTATGCCATGACCAATGCTTACATGGATCAGATTTTCACTTATGTGAATGCCGCATTACGCAATGGCCAGCAGGAAGTGAATATTGCCATTTATCCGTTTCGCATGACGGAGAGCAATATGCAGCGTCATCGCTATTCCACCTATGCGGATTTCTGGAAGCAGCTTCAGCCCGGCTATGCCTATTTTGCGCAATATCATCAGCCGCCAACGGTGAATGTTGCCAGCGGCAGATATGTGATGAACAGCAGCCCGGTCATCACACAACCCGAAGCGGCCTCACAGTCGTTCCTGGCGCTCTCCAAGGTAAAATAAAGCCCATTCGCCTGGCACTATCCGGTGCCAGGTTTCATTCCCCGTTAACGGCTGTGTCGCAATGACAGTGACCACATCGTTCGCGCCGGTATGTTTCTGGAAATCAATTTCCACATCCTGATCAAGTAGCTGCGCCCGGCCAAAAGGGGCTCGGCGGGTAATCCAGAACAGATTGGTGGAGCAGAACGCCATTAAGTAGCGACCATCCGACAGCAGCATGTTAAACACGCCCTTCTGCCGCAGTTCACCCGCCAGTTCGCCGATATAGCGAAAGACCGCAGGCCAGTTACCTGGCGTACGCGGATAGCGCGTGGCCAGCTTGTGCAGGATCCAGCAGAATGCCTTTTCACTGTCGGTTTCACCAACCGGACGAAAGGTTCCGGTCTCCAGTTGCCTGTAGCCTTTAAGCTGCCCGTTATGCGCATAGGTCCAGTTTCGTCCCCACAGTTCCCGCGTAAACGGATGGGTGTTTTCCAGAGAGACCGGCCCACGATTCGCCTGGCGAATATGCGCCACGACGGAATGGGACTTGATCGGGTATTCCTGCACCAGACGCGCAATGGGGGAATTAAAACTCGGCAAGGGATCTTTAAAGGTGCGGCAACCTTTATCTTCGTAAAACGTAATACCCCAGCCGTCTTTATGCGGCCCTGTTCCGCCGCCGCGCTGCACTAATCCGGTAAAACTGAAACAAATGTCGGTGGGAACATTGGCGCTCATCCCGAGCAATTCGCACATAGCAACCGCCTTATGTCAAAACGCCTCCTGCCGCTCAGGAGGCCAGTCGTGCTGTTACCTGACCATCTCTTTTTCAATCAGCAGCATCAGGATATGAATCACTTTAATATGGATCTCCTGAATGCGATCGGCATAGCCAAAATGCGGCACACGGATTTCAATGTCCGCGCTGCCAGCCATCTTACCGCCATCTTTACCCGTCAGAGTGATCACTTTCATCCCCTGCGCACGCGCAGCCTCAACGGCCTTGATGATGTTGGCCGAGTTTCCTGACGTCGAGATCCCGAGCAGCACGTCGCCTGAACGCCCTACCGCTTCAACGTAACGGGAAAAGACGTGGTCATAGCCGAAGTCATTGCTCACGCAGGAAAGGTGGCTGACGTCTGAAATGGCAATAGCCGGATATCCAGGACGATTTTCACGGTAGCGGCCCGTGAGTTCTTCAGCAAAGTGCATCGCATCACAGTGAGAACCACCGTTGCCGCAGGAAAGCACTTTGCCGCCCGCTTTGAAGCTGTCAGCCAACATCACCGCCGCCCGTTGGATGGTGTGAATGTTCGCGTCGTCACTCAGAAAGTGATTCAACGTCTCTGCCGCTTCATTGAGCTCTGAACGAATAATGTCCTGATACATAGACTTGTCCTTTGTAGGGGAGGTTAATCGCAGCAAGTTTAACGGAATGGTTGACCTGCGCAAAGCACCACAGGGTCAGATAGCCGTGTGCCCGCCGTTTTTTTCACGTTCGTTATTTTCATTACGGGCGCTGTTTCGCTGATTTTGTGAGTCAGGTTGTAATTGCGATGTAAACAAATTGATAAATGCCAGCAGGTGATTTAAACCTCTCTTTATAACAGGTCAGACCTCTTACTACTTAACGGAGCACTTCATTATGATGGTTGTCTCGATTCTTGCGACAGTGGTGCTAATTGGCGCCCTGTTTTATCACCGCATCTCTCTGTCACTCAGTAGCGCAATCCTGCTGCTGTGGACCGCTGCGATGGCGGTGGCCCACCTGTGGACGCCGTGGCTGCTGTTGCCGCTGGCGATCATCCTGCTGCCGCTGAACCTGACCAGCCTGCGCCGCAAACTGTTTTCCAAACCGGTGCTGCAGCGCTTTCAGCAGGTCATGCCGCCGATGTCTCGTACGGAAAAAGAGGCGATTGAC
Source organism: Pantoea sp. B623 (assembly GCF_024814475.1). Lineage (NCBI taxonomy): Bacteria > Pseudomonadati > Pseudomonadota > Gammaproteobacteria > Enterobacterales > Erwiniaceae > Pantoea > Pantoea sp. B623. Next base: position 1,456,261 of record NZ_JANUXM010000004.1, read on the forward strand.
GCGGGCACAACCTGGTGGGAAGGCGATCTGTTTCAGGGCAAACCTGACTGGCAGAAACTGCACAATTACCCGCAACCGCGCCTGACGCCGGAAGAACAGGCCTTTATTGATGGCCCGGTGGAAGAAGCCTGCCGCATGGCGAATGATTTCCAGATCACCCATGAACTGGCGGATATGCCGCCAGAGTTGTGGGCCTATCTGAAAGAGCACCGCTTCTTCGCCATGATCATTAAAAAAGAGTACGGCGGACTGGCATTCTCCGCCTATGCCCAGGCACGCGTGTTGCAAAAACTGTCGGGCGTATCGGGTATTCTGGCGATTACCGTGGGGGTGCCTAACTCACTGGGTCCGGGCGAACTGCTGCAACATTACGGAACGGAAAAACAGAAAGACCATTATTTGCCGCGTCTGGCGCGGGGCGACGAGATTCCCTGTTTCGCCCTTACCAGCCCGGAAGCGGGTTCCGATGCCGGGGCAATCCCCGATACCGGCGTCGTTTGCATGGGCGAATGGCAGGGCCAGCAGGTGCTGGGCATGCGACTGACCTGGAACAAGCGCTATATCACGTTAGCCCCAATCGCCACCGTACTGGGTCTGGCCTTTAAGCTCTCCGACCCCGAGCACCTGCTGGGCGAGAAAGAGGAACTGGGCATTACCTGTGCCCTGATCCCAACCAGCACGCCGGGCGTGGAAATCGGTCATCGCCACTTCCCGCTCAACGTACCGTTCCAGAATGGTCCAACCCGTGGGAAAGACATTTTTGTCCCCATTGATTTCATCATTGGCGGCCCGGAAATGGCCGGTCAGGGCTGGCGGATGCTGGTGGAATGTCTGTCCGTCGGCCGTGGCATCACGCTGCCGTCAAACTCAACCGGTAGCCTGAAAACGGTGGCACTGGCGACCGGCGCCTATGCGCACATCCGTCGTCAGTTCAAGCTGTCTATCGGTAAAATGGAAGGTATTGAAGAGCCGCTGGCGCGCATCGCAGGTAATGCCTATGTAATGGACGCGGCCGCTACGCTAATCACCACCGGGATTATGCAGGGTGAAAAACCCGCGGTGCTGTCAGCCATCGTCAAATATCACTGTACCCATCGCGCTCAACAGTCAATCATCGATGCGATGGATATCGCGGGTGGTAAGGGCATCATGCTGGGTGACAGCAACTTCCTGGCGCGTGCCTATCAGGGTGCGCCCATCGCTATCACCGTGGAAGGCGCGAACATTCTGACCCGCAGCATGATTATCTTTGGTCAGGGGGCAATTCGTTGCCATCCTTATGTCCTGCAGGAAATGGCCGCCGCCGCCAGCAACGATGTTGCCGCCTTCGATAAGGCGCTGTTTAGCCATATTGGTCACGTTGGCAGCAACGCGACGCGCAGCCTGTGGCTGGGCCTGCTGGGCGGTCGCACCAGCGCCGCGCCAACCCGCGATGTAACGCGTCGATATTATCAGCACATGAACCGCATTAGTGCCAACCTGGCCTTGCTGTCAGATGTCTCTATGGCGGTCTTAGGCGGCAGCCTGAAACGTCGCGAACGGATGTCTGCTCGCCTGGGTGATGTGCTGAGTCAGCTCTACCTGGCGTCTGCCACTCTGAAACGCTATGACGATGAAGGACGCCACGAAGCCGATTTACCGCTGGTGCACTGGGGCGTGCAGGATGCACTGAATAAAGCAGAGAAAGCCATGGACGATCTGCTGAGTAACTTCCCGAACCGCCTGGTGGCTGGCGTTATTCGACTGATGGTGTTTGCCGGTGGTCAGCACTGCCCTGCACCGTCCGATCGTCTTGATCACAAACTGGCAAAAATGCTGCAGGTGCCTTCGGCGACGCGTACGCGTTTAGGTCGTGGTCAGTATCTTGCGCCGAGCCAGCATAATCCTGCAGGTCAGTTAGAGCAGGCATTGCAGGACGTGATGGCGGCGGAAGTGATTCACGACCGCCTGTGCAAGCAGCATAAAAAACACTTCTCATTCACCCGACTGGATGCGCTGGCTAAACAGGCGTTGGAACAGGGCTGGATTGACGACAAAGAAGCTGAAGTGCTGAAACGCGCCGAGCAGAGCCGTCTGCGTTCCATTAACGTGGATGAGTTTGAGGCTGATGCGCTGGCCGTGCCGGCAAAGCAGGATGTCTCAAAACCCGCCCGCCCCAGTGAGGCGGCATAAACAATCAGGCCGACATCATGTCGGCCTTTTTTTATCCTGCCTGACGAATGCGGGCAATCAATGCCTCGACATCGTCCACGTGCCCGGCGGCCAGAATCAGGGTGCGGCCTAAGGTAATCGCATTGCGAATACAATCGGTGCGCATTTCATCATCTCGAATCAGCTTCATGTCCGCCACGTGCGACATGCCCACCGTTCGACGGATCAACTCCGTTCCACAAAAGCCAATTGTATCCGCCCAGACTTTGCGCAGAAACGCCTGTGCATAACCCGGATACGCCATGGCCACATCCTGGGTGTGACTTTCTGCCAGCGCCAGGAAGCGCGTCGCAAAGGTATTCCAGACATCACGCACGTCGCTAAGGCGCTGCTCACGGGCATCAACGGCTTCGCGGGGAGGCAACAGGCCCGGTAAACCACAGTAGTTGATCAGCAGGTTACCCAGCGCGGTGCCCACGTCAAAGCCGATGGGTCCAAAATAACCAAACTCGGCATCAATCGCTTTTAAGCTGCCGTCAGCCACAAAAATCGAGCCGCTGTGGATATCCCCATGCAGTAACGCCTCGGCATGGCTGAAGAAAACGTGTTTGAGCCCGGCCACAGCAATACGCAACGCGTCGTCAGTGCGGAGGGATGCGACCAGCGGCTCCAGCGCGTCAGGATAGCTATTGCGCTCGTGGTCAGTGTAGGGATCGTTAAAGAACAGATCTTCGGTGATCTCGCACAGCTCAGGGTTGATAAAGCGCGCCACCTCGGCTTTCTTGTGATGCGGGTGCAGAATAAAGTCTGAGGTGTGAAACAGCGTTTGCGCCAGATATTCGCCGAGCTGACGCGGCGCTTCAGGGTAGTAGGCGCCTTTCACCAGCTCACTGCGCCAGATGCGGTGGCTGGAAAGATCTTCCATCACCATCACCGCCAGATCCGCATCGTAATGCGTAACCTTAACCGTGTGCTGGGGGCAATATTTGTAGTGCTCAACCAGCGTTTGCGCTTCGATACGCGCACGATCCAGGGTTAACGGCCACGATTCGCCGACGCAGCGAACATAGGGCAGCGCCTGTTTGACTACCACGCGGCTTTTACCCTGGTTGTCGTAAATTTTAAAGACCAGATTGAGGTTACCATCGCCAATCTCTTCCGCGCTGCTTAGAACAGAAGGATCATCCATGCCGCCAAACGTTTTGGCATATTCCACAGCATCGGCTGCAGTGAACGTACGGTATTGCGACATTGACCTTTCCTCATCAACAAACGCCGGTGCAAGCCGGACCTGATTAATCTTTCGTAATAAGCCGTTCAGACGTCTATACATCCGTTAAGCATGTTGGCACAATATCCGCTATTAACGCAACATGGATTTCACCAACAATGCAGACATTCCAAACTACCAGCTTACAGGTTCGTAACAACCAGCTCTGGATACTGGATCAGCAGGCCCTGCCCCAGCAAAAGAACTGGCTGCCTGCCCATTCGGTCGCGCAGTTGGTTGAACATATTCATGCGCTGCGGGTGCGCGGTGCGCCGTTAATTGGCCTGTCTGCATCCCTGCTGCTGGCACTGCTGGCGGAACAGGGTGAAACGCGCGAGCAGCTGGCACAGTCGCTGGAAATATTGCGGGCCGCCCGCCCGACCGCGGTCAACCTGATGAATAACCTCGATCGTATGAAACAGGCGCTGGAGCAGCCAGACAGGGTGACGAGCCTGGCAGAAGAAGCCTTGCGGCTGGTGCAGGAGGATAAACAGCTCTGCGATCGCATCGCCGAAGCCGGAAACTCGCTGGTCAAACCCGGCAGCCAGCTGTTAACCCACTGCAATACGGGCGGCCTGGCGACCGCAGGCGTCGGCACAGCCCTGGGCGTTATCGCGCGCGCGCATCAAGAGGGCAAGGTCCGAAATGTTTGGGTCGATGAAACTCGTCCCCTGTTGCAGGGCGGGCGCTTAACCGCCTGGGAACTCGGCGAACTCGGCGTACCTTACCAGTTGATCACCGATTCGATGGCCGCCAGCCTGATGGCTGCGGGCAACGTGGACGCTATCTGGGTGGGTGCGGACCGCATCGCGGCCAATGGTGACGTAGCGAACAAAATCGGCACCTACAGCCTGGCGGTGTTAGCGCACTATCACGGTATTCCGTTCTACGTTGCGGCCCCGCATACCACGCTGGATCGGCTCTGCCCGACGGGCGCGGCCATTCCTATTGAACAGCGTGCCGCCAGTGAAGTCACCGGTGTGTCCGGAAGCTTCGGCAGCGTGCAGTGGGCTCCTGAAGAAGCGCAGGTCTACAATCCCGCCTTTGATGTTACGCCTGCCGCGCTGATCAGCGGTTGGGTGCTGGATACCGGCGTGATCGCACCAGCTCAGGTTGCCGCTGGCATCTTCCAGCCACAGTAAGCGGACGGGCGGCTTACGGAATCAGCCGCCCGCAGAATGCGCCGTGATTACGCAAGGCGCGGATAGGCATCGGCAATCTTGTCGCCGGTGAAATTGGCGATCCAGCCTTCCTGATTATCAAAAATGCGAATCGCGGTGAAGTGCGGGGACGATCCCATATCAAACCAGTGCGGCGTGCCGGCGGGCACCGAGATCAGATCGTTCTTTTCGCACAGGATCTGCAAAATTTCACCGTCCAGATGCAGACAAAACAGCCCCGCACCCTCGACAAAGAAGCGCACTTCATCTTCGCCGTGCGTGTGTTCCGACAGAAACTTCTGGCGCAGAACGTCCTTCTGCGGGTTATCGGCACGCATGCTAATCACGTCCCAGCTCTGATAGCCTTTTTCGGCCACCAGCCGGTCGATGGCATGCTGATAGGCGTTGATGACCGTTTCCGCATCCGGGTTTTCGCCCAGATCGCGGTCGGCCTGCCAGCGTTCAAAACGGACGTCTTTGGCATTCAGCCGCGCGCGAATCGCCTCAGCATCGGTGCTGTGCCATATCGGCTGGCTGGGATCGCTATCGCTAAAAATGGTCAGTGCACTCATCTCAAATCGACTCCGGGTTAATCTGGGAAAAATCGGCGACCTGACGATGATGGCTGTCATCATCTGCCGCGTCACGAATCAGCTGCAGCGTGTGCCAGCCGGCCTGCTCTGCTGCGTCCAGCTCCTGATGAATATCAGAAAGAAACAGCAGTTGTTCGGCGGGCAAGCCCGTTTGCGCAGCGATGTTCTGATACGACGTCTTCTCACGCTTGGCGCCCACGTGGGTATCAAAATAGCCGCTGAACAAACCAGTAATATCACCTTCGTCGCTGTAGCCAAATAACAATTTCTGCGCGGCAACCGAGCCAGAGGAATATATATATAATTTAATGCCTTGCACGTGCCAGGCCTTAAGCGCGGGCAGCACATCAGGATAAAGGTGCCCGGTAAAGCGACCGCTCAGGTAGCCCTCGCGCCAAATCATTCCCTGCAGCGCCTTCAGGCCGGTCGATTTGCGATCCGCATCCATGTAAGAAAACAGAATAGCGATGACCTCGTTTGTATCGGCATCGGGTTGCCCCGCTTCGGTACGCACGGCGTTTAGCGCCTGTTGCACCTCAGTCTGCGTCTGATTCTTGCGAACATAATCAGCCAGATGCGCTCGGGCATAGGGAAACAGAACGTTATGTACAAAGCGGATATCGCTGGTGGTCCCTTCAATATCGGTAACAATGGCCTTTATCATGCTTTCTCCAGCAGGCGACGTTGGCGCTCGCATTCAAATAAAAATTCCAGACCTTCAAGATGACGACGGGCTTCAGCGACATCTTTGCCCCAGCAGGTCAGGCCGTGTCCGCGCAGCAGAAAGCCATAGCGCAGGGGAAAACGGGCGGCATAATCCTCGATCTCTGACGCCAGCGCCGCCACATCCTGACTGTTGTCGAACAGGGGAATCGCCACGGTAGCATCGTGGGTCGTTTGCCCGCTCAGCGACTTTTGCATCTCATAGCCGTAGAGCAGCACGGCGGCGCCCTGCTCAACCCGCGACAGCACCGTGGAATTGACCGTATGCGTGTGCAGTACCGCGCCCGCCTCCGGGAACAGACGGTAAATCAGCGTGTGCAGCGCGGTTTCTGCCGAAGGCCTGCGGCCCGAGGGGGCCAGATTAGTGGCAATGTGGACCTGAATAAAATCATCCCGCGTCAGGCTGCCTTTGTCTTTGCCCGACTCACTCAGCAGGCAAACATGTGCATCCTGGCGCACCGACATATTGCCACCGGTGGCCGGTGCCCAGCCCTTCGCGCCTATCCAGTGACAGGCTTGCACCAGCTGATCTACTGCAGAAGAATCGGACATCATCGTTCCTTTTAGCCGTCTAAGCGTCTTGATTGCCAAATACTAGCATCCTGTTTATAGTGGCATCAACTAAGGGTTTTTCCGCTACCGTTTTTGCGCGTAAGGCTACCTAATCATGACGCAGTCCAACCTGACGCCCGAGAGCAAGCTGCCTGCACTCGGCACCACCATATTCACGCAAATGAGCACGCTGGCACAGCAGCATAATGCGATTAATCTTTCTCAGGGATTTCCGGATTTTGATGGTCCGTCTTACCTGCAGGAAAGGCTGGCTTACCACGTCAGTCAGGGCGCGAATCAGTACGCACCCATGACCGGCGCACAGCCGCTTCGCGAAGCCATTGCGGATAAAACCGCCGCGATCTATGGCTATCGGCCCGATGTGAACAGCGATATCACCGTGACGGCAGGGGCTACTGAAGCCCTGTATGCCGCCATCACCGCCCTGGTGCGGCCCGGTGACGAGGTCATCTGTTTCGATCCCAGTTACGACAGCTATGCGCCCGCGGTACAGCTGGCGGGCGGCACACTGAAACGCCTCACCTTGCAGCCACCGTTGTTCACGGTTGACTGGCCTGCGTTCTCCGCGCTGCTAAGCGACAAAACCCGCCTGGTCATCTTAAACACGCCGCATAATCCCTCGGCCAGCGTCTGGCATCACGCGGACTATGCCGCGTTATGGCAGGCTGTCGCCGACCGGGAAATCTACGTGCTGAGCGATGAAGTCTATGAACACATCTGCTTTGCACAGGACGGTCATGCCAGCGTGCTGGCGCATCCTGAGCTGCGTCAACGTGCGGTGGCGGTGTCATCCTTTGGCAAAACCTTTCATATGACGGGCTGGAAAGTCGGTTACTGCGTAGCACCGGCGGCCATTAGCGCCGAGATCCGTAAGATCCATCAGTACCTGACGTTTTCAGTCAACACGCCTGCGCAACTGGCGATTGCCGATATGCTGCGCCAGCATCCCGAACACTATCGTGAACTGCCCGAGTTTTATCGCGCGCGCCGTGACCGACTGATACAGGCCTTGCGCAGCAGTCGTTTTCACCTGTTGCCCTGTGAAGGCACCTACTTCCTGCTGGCGGACTACAGTGCCATTTCGGACCTGGACGATGTCAGTTTTTGCCAGTGGCTGACGCGTGAAGTTGGCGTAGCCGCCATTCCGCTGTCGGTATTCTGCGAGGCGCCTTTCCCGCACAAACTGATTCGGCTGTGCTTTGCAAAACAGGAAGCCACACTTGATGCGGCAGCGGAGCGGTTATGTCGACTTTAGCGATAACGCTGCTACAGGAGCCACTGACGTGGATGGATGGTGAGGCCAACCTGCGCCATTTCGATCGGATCTTAGCCGACCTCACGCAACGGGATGTCATTATTCTGCCCGAAATGTTCACCACCGGTTTTGCCATGGAGGCCGCACAGCAGGCCTTGCCGCAGGCGCAGGTCGTGGAATGGTTACAGCACCATGCTAAGCGCACCAATGCGCTGGTGGGCGGGAGCGCCGCCGTTCATACCGCTGAGGGCGCCATGAACCGTTTTCTGCTGGTTGAGCCGGACGGCACGCTGCACCAGTATGACAAACGTCATCTGTTTCGCATGGCCGATGAACAGCAGCATTATGTTGCGGGCAAGGCGCGTACGGTGATTCCGTGGCGCGGCTGGCGTATTCTGCCGCAAATCTGTTACGACCTGCGCTTTCCGGTGTTCTCACGCAATCAAAATGACTACGATCTGGCGCTGTATGTCGCCAACTGGCCTGCAGCGCGCGCCCTTCACTGGCAGGCCCTGCTGCTGGCTCGCGCTATCGAAAATCAGGCATATGTAGCAGGCTGCAACCGTGTGGGCAGCGATGGTAATCAGCATCAGTACAGTGGGGACAGTCGAATTATTTCTCCGCAGGGGGAGATTCTGGCGGCGGGCGAGCCGTTCAAAGCCGGTCAGGTTGAGGCGTCGCTGTCGCTAGCCGAGTTGCAGGCTTATCGCGAGCGGTTTCCGGCATGGCGCGATGCGGATGGCTTTACGTTGGCAGAATAAAATCGCCCCTGGCCAGGCCGGGGGCGATTCAGGCGTTTACTGCAGGTCGAAACGGTCCAGGTTCATCACTTTCGTCCAGGCCGCCACGAAGTCGGTAACAAACTTCTGTTTTGCATCGCTGCTGGCATAAACTTCGGCCAGAGCGCGCAGGATGGCGTTGGAACCGAACACCAGATCGGCGCGCGTCGCGCTGTACTTCACTTCTCCGCTCTGGCGATCGCGGCCTTCGAAGATCTCTTCACTGCCGTCGGTCGCACGCCATGCGGTGCGCATATCCAGCAGATTCACAAAGAAATCATTACTCAGCACGCCCACGCGGTCGGTGAACACGCCGTGATGGCTGCCGTCAAAGTTGGTGCCCAGCACACGCAGGCCACCCAGCAGGACGGTGAGCTCTGGGGCACTCAGCGTCAGTTGCTGCGCCTTATCCAGCAACAGGGTTTCAGTGGATGATCCCCCCTGTACGCGACGATAGTTACGGAAACCATCTGCCAGCGGTTGGAGTACGTTAAAGGATTCTACATCAGTTTGATCCTGACGAGCATCCACGCGGCCAGGGGTAAAAGGCACCTGTGCACTGACGCCGGCTGCGGCTGCGGCCATTTCGATGCCGACGCTGCCCGCCAGGACAATGACGTCAGCTAATGAAGCTTTACCGGATTCCTGCTGGATCTGCTGCAGTTTCGGTAACACATCGTTAATGACGCTGGCGTTCACCGCCCAGCTGTTCTGGGGCGCCAGCGCCAGACGGGCACCGTTTGCGCCGCCGCGTTTGTCGCCACCACGGAAGGTTGAAGCCGAAGCCCAGGCCGCCGAAACCAGCTGGCTTACCGTCAAACCTGATGCAGCGATTTTCGCCTTCAGTTCGCTGATATCATCGGCCGTCGGCTGATGCGTTGGCTGCGGTAACGGATCCTGCCACAGTAAATCTTCCTTTGGCACTTCCGGACCGATGTAACGCGCTTTTGGCCCCATATCGCGGTGGGTCAGCTTAAACCAGGCGCGGGCAAAGGCTTCGTTAAAGGACTGCGGATCGTTCAGGAAGCGGCGAGAAATCTTCTCGAACTCGGGGTCGAAACGTAACGTCAGATCCGTCACCAGCATGGTCGGTTTGCGCTTTTTCGCAGGATCGAACGGATCCGGAATAATGTCGTCAGCGTTGACCGCTTCATACTGAATCGCACCCGCCGGGCTGTGCGTTTTTACCCACTCATATTTGAACAGGTTCTCAAAGAAGTAGTTGCTCCACTGGGTTGGCGTTTGCGTCCAGACGACTTCAAGGCCGGAGGTAATCGCATCTGCACCCACACCGCTGCCGTGGCTGTTGTTCCAGCCAAAGCCCTGTGCTTCGATAGGTGAGGCTTCAGGATCGACGCCCACGTGACTCGCGGCGGCGGCACCATGGGTTTTGCCCAAAGTATGTCCACCCGCAATCAGCGCCACGATCTCTTCGTCGTTCATGCCCATGTTGCCGAATGTCGCGCGAATCGCTGGCGCGGCAGAAGCCGGATCGCCGCTGGCTTCAGGCCCCTCTGGGTTCACGTAGATCAGCCCCATTTCGGTCGCGCCCAGCGGTGCGTTAGCCAGGCTTTCCGGATGGCGATGGGCCAGCCACTCGGTTTCGTTGCCCCAATCCACGTCCATATCCGGTTCCCAGACGTCTTCACGACCGGCACCAAAACCAAAGGTACGGAAACCTGAATTTTCCAGCGAAACGTTGCCGGCGAGGATGTAGAGATCGGCCCAGGAAATTTTCTGACCGTATTTTTGTTTTACCGGCCACAGCAGGCGGCGGGCTTTATCAAGGCTGACGTTATCTGGCCAGGAGTTCAGTGGGGCGAAACGCTGTTGACCCCGGCCTGAGCCACCGCGCCCGTCAACGGTGCGGTACGTACCGGCACTGTGCCACGCCATACGAATAAACAGGCCAATGTAGGTGCCCCAGTCGGCTGGCCACCAGGATTGGGAGTCGGTGAGCAACGCCCGGATGTCGGCTTTCAGTGCGGAGTAGTCCAGCGTGCTGAACGCTTCGCGGTAGTTGAAGTTTTCGCCGAGGGGATTAGAACGGTTGGAGTGCTGGTTTAGCAGATCCACGCGCAACATGTTTGGCCACCAGTCGCGATTGCTGGTACCACTGCCGGCTCCACGAGCCAGAACGCTTTCTTCTTCCGATTTACCGTGATGAAAGGGACATTTACCTGAAGCGGCTACATCATTATCTTTTGGCGTGCTCATTATCGGCTCCGTTGCCTTCACATTATTGACCTTAAGATAACCCTGGCGTTAGCAGGAATATAGTCGGATGGGCCGAAGGTATTGATAGCCGATAGCTCTCAAGCGCAGCGGAAAAACGCTGCGCCTGATGCACCTGTTAACTGCCGCGATAGGTAGACCAGCTCCAGGGCGAGATTAAAAATGGCAGATGATAATGGCTGGCGCTTTCCGTCAGCACAAAATCAATTTGCGCACTGACGTACAACGTTTCTCGTCCGCCTGCGCGGAAGTATTCGCCAATCGCGGCCGTCAGGCGGTACTGTCCCGGCGCAAGCGGCTCGGGTGTCAGATCCTTCAGGCGACCATCGTTATCCGTGATGCCCCGGGCACAGGTTACCCACCCTTGTGCCCCGTGCTGTTCCAGCAACATGGCTACGCCTGGCGCGGGTTTACCCAGCGCGGTATCCAGAATATGGGTGCTGATAGTGCTCATGAAAAACTCTCCTTAAGGCGCAGCAGGGTGATTTCCCGCAGTTGTTCCAGAGATTCCTGGCGCTCGCTTTCCGGGCTGTTGTCCAGCCGCCGTGTAAGTTCATCAAGCATATTCTGTGCGCTGCGCCCTTTCGCCCGGATCAAAAAGACCCGGTTAAAGCGCGCCTCATAAGCCTGGTTGCCCTGCACCATCGCCTGCTGTAACGCATCGTCTGCCTGTTGCATGGCCGCTTGTTCGCTGCGTGATAACCGTTTTTCCTTCTCGTCGCCCTGTGCCTTTTCCCCGATGCGCGGATGAGCTGAAAGCGCCTGATTCAGATCGTCTTCCTGCCAGGCCTGGGCCAGCCGTTGTGCCTCAGCCAGCAGGGCCTCAACGCTGTGAAACGGGCGGGCCGCCGCCAGCGCCTGCTGCCAGCGAGGAATCGCGACGCAGTGCGAGAGCGCAAGCTGAGCGGCGGCTTGCGGTAGCTGGTTAAAGGTGCCTAAATCCATCTTAATGCTGCTCCGCAAGGTGACATATCGTCTGCAAATAGGCCTGAATCGCGGGAGCGACATCGGCTTCATTGACCGATTCGGCCGGATGGTGGCTGATACCGCGATGGTTACGCACAAACAGCATGCCTACCGGCCAGCGTTCTGCGATTGCGATAGCATCATGGCCTGCGCCACTGGGCAGGGCCAGGCTGCGCCCCTGTACGGTTTCAACCGCGTGGCTCAACGCCTGTTGCAATCCGGCATCGCAGGCCGTCGCCGCAATGCGGTAATACTCATGAGATTCGAAGGTTAATCCCCGACGCAGCGCAATGGCTTCCGCCTGGGTCAGCAAGGCGGACAGCAGCGCTTCAAGCGGTGCGTCCTCGGGTCCGCGCACATCCAGCGACAGATTCACCTCGCCCGGAATGACGTTGACCGCGCCCGGTGCGCAGTTGAGCGTGCCTACCGTTGCCACTAACTGCCCCGGCTGTTCGCGCGTCGTGTGTTCAATAAACACCATCCATTCCGCCGCGGCCGCCAGGGCATCTTTACGATGCTTCATCGGCACCGTACCGGCATGGCCCGCCTCGCCCGTAAAGCAGCAGTTCAGACGACGGGCACCGTTGATCGCCGTGACCACCCCGAGCGCGAGATCTTCCTGCTCCAGGCAAGGTCCCTGCTCAATGTGCAGCTCCAGATAGGCCACGATATCGCTGACGTTGCGCGCGGCACGCTGGATCTGACTGGCATCCAGCCCCACGTCGCTCATCGCCTGGGAAACCGTGATGCCGTTGCCGTCAGGATGTGTCGGCCAGCTGTCAGGCCAGGTGCCGGTAATGCCGCGACTGCCCAGCAACGTGATGCCAAAGCGCGTGCCCTCTTCATCCCCGAAGCCGATGACTTCAATGGCCAGCGGCAATCGACGCTGGCGATCGTGCAGCCACTGGACGGTTTCAATGGCGCTCAGCACGCCCAGCATCCCGTCATAGCGGCCGGCGTTGCGTACCGTGTCCAGATGCGAACCCAATAACAGTGCGGGAGCGCCGGGCTGCGCGGCCTCATAGCGACCGCAGATATTGCCCACCTCATCCTGCCAGACCGTCATACCGGCAGCCTGCATCCATTCGCCCACGCGCGCATTGGCCCGCAGGTGCTCTGGCGACAGGTAAACCCGTGTCAGGCCCTGATCGCTTTCACTGATCTCAGCCAGCGCGTCACAGCGCGCCATCACGCGCCGAGCGGCAATCTGAGCCTCGCTGGCATTCATCATCATGCATGGCTCCCATAGTGGTTCCATGCCGCCTGCGAACCGGCCCCCTGTGGCGTACGATAACCGACATGGGACAGGACCATTTCCAGCGCCGCCAGCGTTTGCATCACGCAGTCTTTACGCGCGTTATAACCCATAGTGCCGATGCGCCACACTTTGCCATGCAGCGGGCCAAAGGACGTGCCGATCTCAATACCAAAATCCTCCAGCATGAGCTTACGCACTTCATCGCCATTGACGCCCTGGGGAATCACCACGCCCAGGACATTGCTCATCTTGTTACTGAGATCGCCAAAGGTTTCCAGCCCCATTCCCTGAATGCCTTTCAGCATCGCCTCGCCGTGAAGCTGGTGGCGGGCAATGCCGTTGTCCAGCCCTTCCTGCAGAATCAGACGCGCACACTCACGCGCGCCGAACAGGGCGCTGGTGGCTTCAGTATGGTGATTGAGCCGTTCCGGGCCCCAGTAGTCCATGATCATGCCGAGATCGAAATAGTTGGAGTAGATCATCTCGTCGTCACCATCCTGATGCGCGTCGGTGCGGATCCCCTGCTCCACGCATTTGCGCTTGCGGACTATCGCCGCCATCTCATCGCTTAACGTGATCGGGGAGGTTCCGGACGGGCCGCCCAGGCATTTCTGCATGCCCGCGGAGACCGCATCCAGCCCCCATGCATCGGTTTCCAGCGCATTGCCCGCCAGCGACGCCGTCGCATCGGTATAGAACAGCACGCCATATTTTTTGCAGATGGCACCCAACTCAGCCAGCGGCTGCAGCATGGTGGTCGAGGTATCGCCCTGCACGGTCAGCAACAGGCGCGGTTTGACTTTTTTGATGGCGTCTTCAATCTGGTCTGGCGTAAAGACCTCGCCCCATGGCACGTCAATCGTGTGCACATCGGCACGGCAGCGGCGGGCAATTTCACACAGCAGATGACCAAAACGGCCAAAGACCGGCACCAGCACTTTATCGCCGGGGCGAATCGCCGACAGCAGAATTGCCTCAATACCAGCGCGTGAGGTGCCGTCAATCAGTAACGTCCAGCGGTTTTCCGTGCGAAACACGCCACGATACAGCGCCATCACCTCATTCATATAGTGCGTCATCGCCGGATCGTATTGCCCGAGCAGCTGGCTCGACATCGCACGCAGCACGCGCGGATCGGCATTGATAGGGCCAGGTCCCATTAACAGACGCTGAGGAGGATTAATTTGCGGAAATTGAGAGATATCCATAGTGAATTCCTTGTTAAGCACTCAAAGACGCACAGAGGAAATAAACTGCTTTAGCTCCGCCGTCTGTGGAGAAGCGAACAGCGTTTTACTGTCGCCCTGCTCCCAGACGCGCCCCTGATGCATAAAGACCACACGATCGCCCACGTCGCGGGCGAAGTTCATTTCATGGGTGACGAGAATCAACGTCATGCCCTCGGCGGCAAGCTGTTCCAGCACTTTTAGCACTTCACCGACCAGCTCAGGATCCAGTGCAGAGGTAATCTCATCACACAGTAAGACGCGGGGTTCCATCGCCAGCGCGCGGGCAATGGCAACGCGCTGCTGCTGACCACCAGACAGGCTGGAAGGGTAATAATCCAGCCGCTCGCCCAGCCCCACTTTCTCCAGCATGCGCGCCGCCAGTTCGCGGCACTCCGCCTGGCTTTTTTTCAGCACCCGACGCGGCGCCAGCATGACGTTTTCCAGCGCCGTCATATGCGGGAACAGATTGAAGTTCTGAAACACCATGCCGACTGAGCGGCTGATTTCCCGCGCCTGGGAATCACGGTCGGTAATCGTCATACCGCCGAGTTTAATGCTGCCATCCTGATAGCCTTCCAGCCCGTTCATGCAGCGCAACAGCGTACTTTTGCCTGAACCGCTGCGCCCGATAATGGAGATCACTTCTCCCATATCGATATCCAGATCCACGCCTTTGAGAACGTGGTTGGTGCCGTAATACTTCTGCACCTGATTAATGGTGATGAGCGGCATTAAATTTTTTCTCCAGATACTGGCTGTAACGCGACAGCGGATAACACAGCAGGAAATAGCCCAGTGCCACCAGCCCAAAGACTTTAAAGGGCTGATAGGTCACGTTATTCAGAATGGTGCCGGCCTTGGTCAGCTCGACGAACCCGATAATGGATGCCAGCGCCGTGCCTTTGATCACCTGCACCGCAAATCCCACCGTGGGGGCAATGGCAATGCGAATCGCCTGGGGTGCGATGACCCGCGTCAGCGTCTGACCAAAATCAAGCCCGAGGCAGCGTGATGCTTCCCACTGGCCCTTGGGCAGGGCCTGAATACTGCCATGCCAGATACCCAGCAGAAACGCGCTGGTATAAAAGGTCAGCGCCAGCGAGGCGGCGGTCCAGGGCGCGACGTCGATACCGAACAGTCCGACGCCAAAGAAAGCCAGAAACAGCTGCATCAGCAGCGGCGTGCCCTGGAACAGTTCGGTATAGGCACGGATCACGCGCGTCAACCATTTACGCTTTAACAGGCGTAAAAACAGCAGCGGCAGCGTGACCAGCGTGCCGCCTAAAAAGGCCACCAGCGACAGCGCGATGGTCCAGCGAGCCGCCAGCAGCAGATTGCGCAGGATGTCCCAGTCAGTAAAGGTTGTCATCATGCCTGCACCCCCAGCCATTTGCGGCCAATCGCCAGCAGCAGCTGACGCATCACAATCGACAACGCCAGGTAAATCAGCGTGGTCACCGAGTAGACTTCAAAACTCAAAAAGGTGCGCGACTGAATCAGGTTGGCGGCGAAGGTCAGTTCCTCGTAGGAGACCTGCGAAACCACCGACGATCCCAGCATGACAATGATGCACTGGCTCACCAGCGCCGGATAAATCCGCTGCAGCGACGGCGGCAAAACCACGCGTAAAAACGTCTGGCTGCGCGTCAACCCCAGAACCCGACCGGCTTCCCACTGCCCTTTTGGCGTGACCTGAATACCGGCACGGATAATTTCCGTACTGTAAGCCCCCAGGTTAACCAGCATGGCCAGCAGCGCGGCTTCACCCGCCGTGAGTTTCAGCCCCAGGTTCGGCAAGCCGAACACAATAAAGAACAGCTGCACCACAAACGGCGTGTTGCGTATCAGTTCAACATAGAGGCCCCACAGGCGGCTTAACCAACTGGGTTTACCACTGCGCAGCGCCGCGCCGAGGATACCGATACTGACGCCCCCGACCGTTGCCAGCACGGTTAACTGGATCGTTACCCACAGGCCGGAGAGCAACTCCGGCCAGTACGGCCACAATGCAGGGAAATTAAGTTGCCCGGTCATTGCTCCGTCCTTATGCGCCCAGGTTGGCTGGCAGCGGCGCTTTCAGCCACTCTTCGGACATTTTATTCAGCGTGCCGTCTTTAATGCCCTGCTCGATCAGCGTATTCACTTTGTCTTTCAGCGCCGGCTCGTCTTTCTTCAATCCGATATAGCACGGAGAGTCTTTCAGCATAAATTGCGCAACAGGGGCTTTTGCCGGGTTCTGACGCGTAATGGCCGCGACCACAAGGTTACCCGTTGCCACGTACTGCACCTGGCCGGAGAGGTAAGCGGATAAGGTGGTGTTGTTATCTTCATAACGTTTCACCTGCGCATCCTTAGGGGCTACCTCACTCAGTACCATGTCCTCTACCGCACCGCGGGTGACGCCAACAGATTTACCGCTCAGTGCTGCGGCATCCTTCAGATGATCGCCTTTAGGACCGAAAACGCCCAGGAAGAACGGCGCATAGGCCCGGCTAAAGTCGATCACCTTTTCGCGTTCCGGGTTTTTCCCCATGCTGGAGATCACCAGGTCAACTTTGTCCGTTTGCAAGTAAGGTACGCGGTTCGCGCTGGTGACCGGCACCAGCTGCAACTTAAGTTTCATCTGCTTAGCCAGATACTTCGCCATGTCGATGTCATAGCCCTGGGGTTGCAGATCGGTTCCCACTGAGCCAAACGGCGGGAAATCCTGCGGTACCGCAACCCGCAGCACGCCGCGTTTCTGGATATCCTGCAGTTGATCGGCCAACACGTTGCCCGCCTGCACCATCAATACTGCCGCTGCTGCGACCGCCATCAGAACTTTTTTCATTATGCACCCCGGTGAGATTATGTGAAACAAAAGATTCTTATTGAAGGCATTCTGCAACTAATGTGCCAACGCGGACGCACGCTGAAAAAAGCGACTTAATGGCTGCTAAGCGCTATTTATAGCGATACAGAGGCATCAGACGTTGCCCCGCAGGACGTTCCAAAACGGGGCAAAGCACCAAAACGGTGCCTGTTAACGGTGCTCCAGCTCGTCAAGCTGGTGATAAAGATCGGCAATATGGTGAATGCGCTGGCGTCCGTCTGACAGCAGTTCATGCAGCAAGGCATTGGCAAGCAGGTTGATCAGGCTCATGGCCGACGCGTAACTGTCAAACGCTGACACGCTGTCCAGCGGTGCGCAAAACTGCCAGCGCGCCAGGGCGATAACGCTCTGCGCCTGAGGCTCGCACAGCGCCAGCACGGGAATAGCGGCGCTTTGCAACTGCTGCATCAGCGGCTGGATAATGGGGGTGCGCCGCCGGAAGGCGATAACCACGACCATATCCTCAGGCGTTATATCCACCAGGTCCTCGGCCAGCGTCTGTCCCGGCTGGGGCAGGATATGCACCTGCGAACGCGTCTGTATCAGCTGTTGGCGCAGGTGCAGCGCCACCGGATAGGCATTGCGCATGCCGACAATGTAGATACGTTTCGCCTGAGCCAGTTGAGCGATCACCTCAGTAAACTGCCGGGCATCAATGCTGTTTACCCACTGTGTCAGGTTGGCCATCTCCTGCTTGTAATGGCGCGACAGTAAGGTATTGCCCTGTACGGCATCGCGGTTATCCGTTAGCGGCATCCCGCTCTGGCGCAGGGTACGCAGCTCATCGCGCATATCTTTGTACTTGTCATAACCGAGCCGTTTAAACAGCCGGCTGACGGTCGCTTTTGACACGCCGCTCAGGCGCGCCAGCTCAGCGCTGTTATAGCTAATCAGATCGTCGAAGTGGTCAAAGATAAAGTCGGCAATGCGCTGCTCCTGCGGCGAAAGCTGTGGGTAATGGGTTTTGAGCCGTTCATCAAGCTGTTTCATTCAGGTCCTGTAACTTTTGTTTCAACCGCGGGGTTTAACAGAAGCTAGCATAATTTGGGCCAGATAAACCGGTTCCGATCCTTAGCGGCGATAAAAACTGGAACGGCTCTTGCTTAGTTATTGGTTCTGTACCCTGAATAACACAATGAGAAGAGCATGATTCAGAGCAATATGGCCCCGCTGGGCATGGCGGTAACGCCTCATCATCTGGCCAGTGAAAGTGCGCTGGCGGTGCTGCGTGAAGGCGGCAATGCGATTGAGGCCATGGTGGCCGCTGCTGCGACTATTGCCGTCGTCTATCCGCATATGAACGGCCTGGGCGGGGACGGTTTCTGGCTGATAATGCCGGGTAAGGGCGACCCCATTGCTATCGACGCCAGCGGCAGAGCGGGTTCTCTTGCAAATATCGACTTCTATCAGGGTGAAACGCAAATTCCACATCGCGGGCCAAAAGCCGCATTAACGGTGGCGGGCACGGTGAGCGGCTGGCATGAGGCATTGGCGCTGTCAGCCGAGCTCGGCGGCACGCCCCTGCCCCTGGCACGATTACTGCGTGACGCGGTGCGTTACGCGGCAGACGGCATTCCGGTCACGGCCTCGCAGGCCGCGGCCACCCGCAGCAAGCGCGAAGAGCTCCAGCATCAGCCCGGCTTTTCCGCCCTGTTTTTGCCGGACGGGGATGTTCCGGCGGAAGGCAGTCGTTTCACCCAACCCGATCTGGCGCGCACGCTCAGCCTGTTAAGTGAAGAAGGGCTGGAAAGCTTTTATCGCGGCACGCTGGCGCACCATCTGGCAGGCGAGATGGTCAACCTGGGCATTCCCGTTACCCTGGCCGATTTACAGCAGCAGCGGGCCAGTCGGGTCAAGCCGTTGCATGTCAGACATAGTGAAGGCGATATCTGGAATATCACACCGCCGACGCAGGGGCTGGTTTCTCTGGCGATCCTGGGCATTACCGATCATCTGGATATGGCGAATGCCGATGAAGCACAAACCATTCACCGCATCGTTGAGGCGACAAAAAAAGCGTTTGCTTTACGCGATCGGCACATCACCGATCCCCGTCATGTGGTGGACGATCTGCAGGCGCTGCTCGACAGCGATCTGCTCACAACGATCGCCAGCCAGATTGATGATAACCGCGCCGCGCCATGGGGAACCGGACGAGGCCCCGGCGATACCGTCTGGATGGGCGTCATGGACAGCAGCGGCCTTTCCGTCTCTTTTATCCAGAGCATTTATCATGAATTTGGCAGTGGCGTGGTGATGCCCGGCACCGGGATCGTCTGGCAAAACCGCGGAGCGGCTTTCAGCCTCGATCCCGATCACCTGCTGGCACTCGCCCCGGGTAAACAACCTTTCCACACGCTGAACCCTGCCGCGGCGCGCCTGAAAGACGGCCGGACGATGGTATATGGATCCATGGGCGGTGACGGACAGCCCCAGACCCAGGCTGCCATTTTTACCCGCCATGTGATCCAGCGCCTGCCGCTGCAACAGGCGGTCAGCGCACCCCGCTGGCTTTTGGGGCGAACGTGGGGACAGACCTCGGATTCCCTCAAGCTGGAGAGTCGCTTCGCGCCAGAAACGCTGGAGCGGTTACGTCAGTTAGGCCATGAGGTGGAGTCACTTCCGCCATTCAGTGAAGTCGTCGGCCATGCAGGTGCGATTGTTCGTCACAACAACGGTATGTTCGAAGGCGCAAGCGATCCGCGTAGCAACGGCAGCGCCGCCGGTTTTTGACAGGAGTACGTTATGAATCACATTGAGTGGGCAACCTATATCGCCCAAATGGAACACATTCTTCATCTGGAGCTGGACGACGCACGCCGTGCAGCCCTGCTGGTCCAGATGACGCGCATTGCCGATATGGCGGCCCCGCTGATGGCTTATCCGCTGGACGATCGTCTTGAAGTTGCAGGAGTGTACAACGCATGAGGCTGAGCGAGGTTTCCATTCAGGCACTTCAGCAGAAGATTCAGCAGGGAGAGATCAGTGCGCGTGAAGTGGCGGAGCAGACGCTGACCGCGATTGAGAAACAGAATCCGCAGCTTAATGCCTGGACGGATATCACTTCAACGCGAATGTTGCAGGAAGCGGATGCGATTGATAAACAGCGCCTGCGCGGTGAGATGTTACCGCCGCTGGCGGGCATTCCCTATGCGGTAAAAAACCTGTTTGATGTGCAGGGTTACTCAACCCTGGCTGGGGCTGAATTATTTCGTCAGCGCCCGGCAGCCAACCGTGACGCCTTTGCCATCACCCAACTGCAACAGGCCGGTGCCCTGCTTTCTGGCATGGTGAATATGGATGCCTATGCCTACGGTTTTACCACTGAAAACAGCCACTATGGCGCCACGCGCAATCCGCATGATCTGGCGCGGATCGCCGGGGGATCCTCCGGCGGTTCAGCGGCAGCCGTGGCGGCCGGACTGGTGCCTTTCTCGCTGGGCACGGATACCAATGGATCGATACGCGTGCCGGCTTCCCTGTGCGGCATCTTTGGCCTGAAGCCAACCTTTGGTCGCCTGTCCCGCAGCGGTAGCCATCCGTTTGTCGCCAGTCTGGATCACATCGGTCCCTTTGCCCGCCGCGTTGACGATCTGGCGCAGGTTTACGATCTCCTGCAGGGTAAAGACAGCATGGATGCCTTTCAGGCCGATCGGCCTCAGGCACCCACGCGGCCTCAGTTGGAACGGGGGGCACAGGATTTGCGCTGTGCGGTTCTGGGCGGCTTCTTTTCGACGTGGTGTGATCATGATGCCCGTAACGCGCAGATTCAAATCGCGACCGCGTTGCAGGCTAGTGAGGAAGTGATTATGGCGGAAGCCGAACTGGCCCGCTCAGCCGCCTTTATTATGACCGCGTCAGAAGGCGGCAATCACTATCTGCCGGCGCTGCGTCAGCAACCTGAACGGTTCGAACCTCATTCCCGTGAGCGCCTGCTGGCGGGCGCGATGCTGCCGGGTGCGTGGTATGTGCAGGCGCAACGCTTCCGCCGTCATTTCCAACAGCAAATACTGCCGTTATTTGATCGGTTTGATGTCCTGATCGCCCCCGCCACCCCTTGCAGCGCGCCGCTGATAGATCAGGAAACTATTGCCATCAACGGGCAGAACTTGCCGACCAAGGCCAGCATGGGCATGTTAACCCAGCCGATCTCTTTTCTCGGCCTGCCCGTCTGTACTGTTCCACTGGCCACGGCAAGCGGCTTGCCGATTGGCGTGCAGCTTATCGGTGCGCCGTTTAACGAACAGGCGGTATTACGAGCCGCCTTTGCCCTTGAACAACAAGGTCTGACATTTTCGCCTACCTGTATGGCTGGAGCCTGATGAATACTGAAGAGATTAACCACCCCGACGTGCTGGATGCCGTAACCGCCGCCTTTTACCGTTACGAACAGGCGCTGACGGGCAACGATATTGCCGTTCTGGATGAGCTGTTCTGGCACGATGCCAGAACGGTGCGGCTGGGTGCCGGAGAGAATTTATACGGCATTGATGAGATTCGCGCTTTCCGTGCCGCCCGTCCTTCGGCGGGGCTGGATCGCACCTTACAGAACACGGTGATCACCACCTTTGGCGATGCCTTTGCCGTGTGCAGTACCGAATTCACCCGTGCAGGCACGGAGAAAATTGGCCGTCAGCAACAAACCTGGGTGAAATTCCCCTCAGGCTGGCGCATCGTCGCGGCCCAGGTCAGTCTGATGAGTTAAACCGAACCATTGCGCCAGAGGCAAGGATGCCTCACCTTCATGCTGGTCGATCATCGCCCCGGTGACCAGTGCAGGCCCCTCAGGAAAGTGAGGCAGCATCCCCGGCTGGCTTTCCGGCGGGACCGTGCTCTGCCGCGCGTTCCCGCAGCCAGGCAATCATCTCTTCACTTCCCTCCTGGCTGGTTGTCCGCGCAGGCCAGGCAAGATAATAGGGTTTACTGAGCGGCAGACATAAGGAATCGATCGCCACCAACTCACCCCGGGCCAGTTCCCCGGCAATCATGTGACGTTGCCCTAACAGCATCCCCGCGCCTGCCACCGCCGCATCAATCGCCAGTGAGGTCAGATTAAACGTCAGGCCGGGCTGCGCCACGGGCTCAGGGAGTCCTTTTGCCTCAAACCACGCAGGCCAGTCCGGCAGAAAACGTCCCTCTTTCCCCCAGTCGAGATGAATCAACGGAGCCTGGTTTAATCTGTCTGCGGCAGCAAAGGTATTGATCAGCGCGGGGCTGGCGACCGGAAAAACCTCATCATGGAACAGATACTGTTTGTTCAGCCTGGGATAGGCCTCTTCCCCAAAGCAAATAACAAAATCAGCCGGGGTTTTACTGAAGTCCACGTCGGCGTGCGTGCCATGAAGAGAGAGGCCGACATGCGGGCAGCGCGCTCGCCAGTCAGACAAATGCGGCAGGACCCATTTTGATGCCAGTGCGGGAAGCGCATACAGCGTAAGCTGAGCGGCGGTATCTTTTCGCCCGATATTCCGTTGGCCAAGCTGCAGTATATCGAAGGCTTCCGACACGTAGCGGAGATACTGCCTGCCCATCTCAGTCAGCATGACACCATGCTGAGTCCGTAAAAACAGGACGCAGCCAAGGTGATCTTCCAGCTGACGAATCTGCTGGCTCACCGCGGCTGGCGTCAAGGCCAACTGCGCTGCCGCCTTTGTCAGGCTGCCGGTTTCCGCAGCGACCTTAAATGACTGAATAACGTTAATTTTAGGCAGGCGCAACGACGGCGTGGGCATTAAGGCTTCCTTATCAGGGTCTTAAATATTTATTGGTATTCAGTACAATCGGGCCTCGTTACAGTGATGACTAAATAATCACGCGTAGGAAATAAACGATGTCTGAATCTCTGGTACGCACTGACTTACATCCTCTGTCCAGTCACGCCTGGCGTCAACAGTGTCGGACGCAACTTCATCAGCAGGGCGCGCTGGTGCTGCGCAATTTTTTACAGCCCGCCGCCTTAGCGGCCATCGTCGCAGAAGGCGATGCGCAACGCCACCGTGCTTACCATACCCAAAGTAAGCATAACGTCTACCTGATGAAAACGGACCCTGCGTTTAGCGATACGCATCCCAGGAACCGCGAAGTCAGTAGCACTAAGGGCTGTATTACTGATGACGTCATCGCGCTGGATTCTCCGCTGCGTCAGCTCTACGACGATGCACTTTTTCAGTCTTTTTTGTGTGAGGTGCTTGATGAAGAGGCGTTGTATCCCTACGCCGATCCTTTGTCGTCCATTAACCTTCACTATGCCTCGCACGGGAAAGAGCTGGGATGGCATTTCGATAACTCGTCGTTTGCCATCACGTTACTGGTGCAGAAACCAACCGGCGGCGGGCGGTTTCAGTATGTGAAAGATCTGCGGGATGCCGATGCGGGCGAGATGAATTATCCGGGCGTGGCCGACGTGCTGGATGAACAGCAGCCCGTCGAAGAGCTGGCAATTGAAGCCGGTGACCTGGTACTGTTTCGCGGACGTAATTCCCTGCATCGCGTGACGCCTACCGAAGGCGACGTGACCCGGATGCTGGCGGTGCTGGCTTACAATACCGCGCCCGGCATCGCCTTGTCTGAGACGGCCCGGATGACATTTTACGGTCGGTTGTAAACGGCACCGGCGAGCGGATGGGCTCAGGCCACACGGGGCGTTCCGCCCTGCGTGGCTTAACCGGCCGCGTGCATCCACTGGCGCAGATTTTTTAACATCGTCATACAGCGTTCAAGCTGTTCAACACTGACAAACTCATCTGCTTTGTGTCCCTGTTCCATACTTCCCGGCCCACAAACCAGGGTCGCTATTCCCATCTCGTTAAATAACCCGCCTTCGGTGCCAAAGGCCACCGTGGTGAAGTCGTCTTGCCCACTCCACTGCGCCAGCCAGCGGGCAAAGTCGGTCTGCGGATCCGTCAGCAAGCCGGGATAGTCGCTCAGCGGCTGAAAGACAATGTGACATACCGGATCAATGCGCTGCATTTCAGGCATCAGCTCAGCTTCGGCGAAGTGGCGCACACTGTCATACAGGTTCTGGACATCCGTATCGGGCAGCGTTCGCCACTCCACATCAAACTGGCAGGTTTCAGGCACAATATTGAGTGCTGTTCCGCCCTGAATCGTGCCCACCTGCAGCGTGCTGTAGGGCGGTTCGAACCGTTCATCACGTTGCTGCCTGAGCGCCGCTTCCTGATGCAACAGATGCGCAATTAGCCGCCCGGCATAGTGAATCGCGTTGACGCCCTGGTGCGTATAGGCGGAATGGCAGGCAAGGCCCTGTACCCGGCAGCGCACCGCCCGCTTTCCCTTATGTCCGTAAACCGGCTGCATGCCGGTCGGCTCACCCACGATACACATCGCAGGCTTTGCCGCTGAGGCATTGAGCATCGCCACCAGCGAGCGCACGCCCAAGCAGCCGACCTCTTCGTCATAGGAAAAAGCAAGATGTAAGGGCATGCGGAGGGGCTGTTGCAGAAAGTCATCCAGCGACGCCAGCACGCAGGCAATAAAGCCTTTCATGTCGGCGCTTCCCCGCCCATAACATCGCCCGTCACGCTCCGTCAGGGCGAAAGGCGGAACGGACCAGTTTTGTCCCTCAACCGGCACCACGTCCGTGTGCCCTGACAGCATGACCCCGCCCTCGCCGTCCGGCCCCAGACGCGCATACAGATTGGCTTTTTTACCGCTCTCATCAAGCAGCCACTGCGTCGTCACGCCTCTGTCAGTCAGGTAGTCGTCAATAAACTGAATCAGGGCCAGATTTGACGCCCGACTGGTTGTGTCAACGGCCAGCAGTGAGGCCAGAATCGCCCTTAAACGATCATTCATCGCCGGGCACGCCATAGGAGGGAGCCTCACGCGGATCCAACGCGCGCGTGACATAGGCTTCCATCTGCGGTTCATAGGCAAGCCACAGTTGCGTCAGTTGTCCAACAGGATCGCCCTCTGTCCAGTCGATGCGCAGATCCACCAATGGCCAGGTGTAGTCATCCACCAGTTTGAGCGCGGCAGAATGTAACGGTCCGGCTTCTCCGCCCGCCGCTACACCGGCCTGAAGGGCCGCAAGCAGCCTGCTGGCCAGTTCACCGGAGGCCGCAGCAAAAGCCGCACACATTGCTGCCGTCACGCCTTTGTCCGCCAACATATTACCTGCGGCGATACAGTTTTTTCCTTCAGCCACGCTCCAGATCCCCAGGGTTTGGCTGCCACTGAAAAACGCCGTATTCCCCTGGATATCGATTGCGGCGACCTGACGGTAGTCACTGAATCTGTCTTCAGCCAGCGCCAGCTTGAGCGCCACATCGAGCGCGCGGCCCTGATCCAGATACACCAGAATCTGCTGCCCCAGAGAAGGCAACGTAATGTTCTGGCTGGATACGGCCCCCACGCCAGCCTGCAGCCAGGGGCAACGCGCGCCCACGGCGATGCTGGATGAACTGATGGCGATGCCAAGTTGACCGGTTTCTTCACAACGTGCCGTTACCGATAAGGTCATTGGGTCGCTCCACCTTTCCAGTCATCCGGAATCACCGCAATGACATCTATTTCCATCAGCCACTGCGGCTGCGCCAGGGCTGAAATCACCAGACCGGTCGAGACGGGGAAAACGCCTTTGAGCCATTTTCCCACTTCACGGTACACCGGCTCGCGATAGCGCGGATCGATAATATAGGTGGTGGTTTTGACGATATGCGACAAGTCGCTTCCTGCCTCTTCCAGCAGTTGCTTCACATTTTTCATCGCCTGCGCCGCCTGTGCAGCCGGATCGCCCAGACCAATCAGATTGCCGTCGAAGTCAGTGCCGACCTGGCCCCGCAGATACACCGTGTTACCTGCACGCACGGCCTGGCAGAGATCGTTGTCCAGCGTTTGATTGGGATAGGTTTCTTTGGTGTTAAACATCCGAATACGTGTATGGGTTGGCATAAAGACAGTCTCCTGGTTCAGTTTTCTGAAGCGGCACGGTAATCCTGATACTGGCGCTGGATAGCAATATGGTCGGCGACATATTTTGCGTCATGCCACACGCCCCAGATAAACGAGGACCCCCGGCGCGACTGCCAGGGAAGCCCGAGAAAATAGAGCCCGGACTCGGTGGAAACGCCGCGTTGATGAACGGGTCTGCGCTTCTCGTCAAAGGCGTTAACCTTCAGCCAGCTGTAATCGGTGGCATAGCCCGTTGCCCAGATGAGGGTGGTGATCCCTGCGCGGACGAGATTGAGCGACTGCACAGGATGCGAGACGCTTTCCGGATCGGGCAGAAACGCGCGCGCGGCCGGATCCTCGGGCAAATCGAGGCCATGCCGTTTTACCCAGGCATCTGCCGCGTCAAGCAGGGATAAATAGTTTTCATCACCCGAGGCGATGTTTTGCGCCAGATCGGGCTTAAAGGTCACGACATCACCGGAAAAGCGCTCCGTTAACCCGACCAGGTTGATGCCCTGTTCCGCCAGCCTGCGAAAGTCAACGGTGTGGCCGCCTCGCGCGCCGCTGACCGCAATGGTGACGTGCTCTTTACCCGGTTGACTGGCAGCAGCATCCCACAGGCCGAGCACACCTAACCACCAGCAAAAATCCCGGTTGCGATAACGGCGCGGCGGCCGATCGTGCGGCCCAACAGAGAGCCAGACGTCTTTTCCTGCACGCTGCAGCTCATCGGCAATCTGCACCCCTGACGAGCCCGCGCCGATCACCAGCACGCCGCCTTCAGGCAGTTGTTGCGGGTTGCGATAGTCTGCTGAATGCAATTGAGTGAATCCCGCATCCGTGGGCGCAATCGCGGGGATAATGGGCTTCTGAAAGGGGCCTGTGGCAACGACCACGCGTTGAGCGACGAGCGGGCCTTCAGAGGTGAGGACATCGAACCCGCTGCGCCCGGCACGGGGCGCCACGCTGATGACCTCGACGCCGGTCTTGACAGGGGCTTTAATGTGTTGCGCATAGGCTTCAAAATAGTCCGCGATCTGTTCTTTAGGCACAAAGCTGTCGGGATCTTGCCCCGAAAACGTCATGCCGGGAAACCGGTCGTGCCAGGCCGGGCCGTTGGCGACCAGCGAATCCCATCGGCGGGTCCGCCATGCCTCAGCAATACGTTTTTTTTCCAACACGCAATGCGGAATGCCGAGCCGCCCCAGATGCTCGCTCATGGCGATACCGGCCTGTCCTGCCCCAATCACCAGGGTGTCTGTTTCTTGCTCTGTTATTGTCATTCCACCATCCTCAAGCCCGCCGTTTCAATGACGTGTTCCTGACACGCGATAGCGCCAAGACTATTTGAGGCAAGTGAATGGGTAAAATATTATAAAGCTAATATCTGAATAAGAAATTAATAAGCAAAGGATGTGCAGCCGATTATTATGGCCACCCAACGATTACAACGCGGAATGACTCAACACCGTGGTCAAAAATACTTTTCCTTTTCTTACCGAACTGCACGATAAATGCACCCTGCTTTTCACGCCGTCGGCCCTAATGCACTATTCTGGCAATAGTCCATAAAAAGTTTTGTTGGGCGCGTCGGTTCATTATGACTTAACCAGGCCATGATTAACGTCGAGGCTTCCATCTCATCTTCAATATCAATCTGCGCAAGTTTTTCACCGTCATAAGTCATATCCGTGTAAGGCCGGGTGACCAGCACGGAAAAGCCTAATCCCTGCCCCACCATGCACCGTACCATTTCGATGGAGGGCGAACTGTAGGCAACCTGCGGGTGATAACCTTTGCTTTTGAAAATATTGATGAAGTAATTCCTGCTGGGTACAGCATCCAGTAAAATCATGGGTTCCTGACTCAGCTCACGCAACGTGACGAGGGATTTTTGCGCCAGCGGATGCTTTACTGGCAAGAGCGCATAGGGTTTATGCGGCGCGTTCAACGCCGCTTTTTGTATCGTGTTATCCAGCTCAAGATCGTACAGGAAAGCCAGGTCGAAACGTCCGCGATGGAGCCCGTGCATCAGTTCATGCTGCTCGCCATCGTAAAGTTCAATGGTGATGCCGGGATAACGCTTTTTGAAGCCCGCAATCAGTTTTGGCATGTACAGCGGTGCCGCAGATTCGAAGCAACCTATTGCAATCGTTCCTGAAATCAGCGTGTTATCTGCACGTGAATTTTGCTCAAACTCATGTGTCAGGCGTAACAGCTCCTGGGCTTTTTCATAAAAACGGCGGCCACCGGGCGTCAGAGAAACCCCTTGAGCATGATGACGGATCAACAGCTGCTGATCGAAGGCGTCTTCCAGATTTTTAATGGAGACAGAGATAGAGGGCTGTGCGATATGCAGCTGGCGCGAAGCTTCAGCAATGCTTTCTGTCTCTACGACGGCGACAAAATACCTGAGCTGTTTAAGTGTAAAGCGACTCATAGCGTTACCTCTGTTTTTTATGGCTAACCGGAAGCCTTGCTTCGTTTTCGACTAAGTAGCGCTGCAAATGCTGTGCCACATCACGTTCAGTTAGCCTGCGTGCCCTTTATTCAAAAATACCGCCCGCCTGTTTTTTTAGCGGCAACCGATCGCGACGCTCAAAAAAAGAAATTGCACCAATAACTCTCACGTTGCGTCTTAATGATCAGCGCCCTGCCCTAAATAAGCGCAAAAAGGGAAGCAATACGCTAATTATTCCCCTGTGATATTAAAAAACACGTCATTTAAAAAGGCAGATAGCCATTGGATAGTTTTTTTAAAATCAGAACCAAAGAAATTACTAATTGCTATCGTTCCCGTCATGCCGCCATAGTGAATTACAGAATTAAATGACTAACCCTCTTCTGTTTAATGTGAGCAAGCCCATGACATTTAACTGGAACTATATGTTCAGTCTGTTTAGCGACGCTAACTTTTGGCTGGCGACCTGGACCGTCATCAAACTGAGCCTGCTGACCTGGGGAATGAGCATTATCGCGGGATTTATTCTGGCGCTGGCCAAGCAGTCGCGCCATCCCTTGTTGACGCTGCCTGCCCGATTTTATATCTGGCTCTTTCGCAGCCTGCCCTTACTGGTTCTGCTGATCTTTGTTTACAACCTGCCTCAGGCAGTGCCCGCCACGTCGGCGATATTGAGCGATCCGTTTTGGGCCGGGTTTATTGCGCTGACCATTTGTGAGAGCGCCTACATCGCGGAGATTCACCGCGGTGGGCTGCTGTCAATTCCCAGGGGCCAGAGCGAGGCTGCCCGGGCACTGGGACTACGCTATGCCGGTATTCAGTGGCGCATTATTATTCCGCAGGCTCTGCGTGTGGCCTTGCCAGCGCTGGCGAACGAATACATCGCGATCGTGAAGCTGACGTCGCTGGTCTCTGTTATCTCACTTACCGAAATTTTGATGGTCGGCCAGCGGCTTTACTCGCAGAACTTTCTGGTCATGGAAACCATGGCTGCCGTGGCCTTCTATTACGTGCTGATCGTCACCGTCTTTGATTTCCTGTTAAAGCAGCTGGAGCGCTATCTTGACGTCACGCAGCGTCAGCCTTCCGGCAAACCCGATGCGCAACTGTTCGACCTCGCACAACGCACGGCAGTGAGCCCGGTTCGTCAGGCAGTGCACGACAGCGGGCCAGCGTTGCAGGCCCTGCGTCTTCACAAGGCTTACAACAATGTTGAAGTACTGGGCGCAGTGAACCTGCAGATCCACGCTGGTGAGGTGGTCTCGGTGATCGGGCCTTCAGGCTCGGGAAAAACCACGCTGATTCGCCTGCTCAACGGCCTGGAGCAGATCGATAACGGTGAGATTCGTATTAACGGAAAACCTTTTATTCACCTTCGTCAGCAGGGAGAACAACGTAAGCCACGCTTCATTGAGCATACCGAGCACCGCCTCAACATTGGGATGGTTTTTCAGAGCTTCAACTTGTTCAGCCACCTCAACGTTATGGATAACCTGATGCTGGCACCGCGCTATCACAAGCTCGCGCCCACCCAGGCCTTAAAGCAGCAGGCCGCCGCGCTGCTTTTCAAAGTCGGCATGCTCGAACATGCGTGGAAATACCCTCATCAGCTCTCCGGTGGTCAGCAGCAACGCGTGGCTATCGCACGCGCCTTAATGATGCGCCCCCAAATCATGCTGTTCGACGAACCCACGTCAGCGCTGGACCCTGAAAAAGTGAATGAAGTCCTTCAGGTGATTGAAGCCCTGGCAAGCGAGGGCATCACCATGGTGATCGTGACCCATGAGATGAACTTTGCCTTCAAAGTTTCTGACCGAATTGTCTTTATGGAAAAAGGACGCGTGGTCTGTGACGACGCACCCCAGGCGCTGCGCGATGGCCAGCATCCGCGCGTGGAAGCATTTCTGAAGGATGTCTCGCTGGCGTAACGATGTATTCAACACGAGGGCACGACCATGATTGAACAGTGGCAGGTAGATCAGTATCACCAGCAGGGATTTCTGGTAGTTGAACATGTCCTGACAAGCGAGGAAATCGCCGCGCTGCAGCACGATTTTGACCAGTGGGTTGAGGAAAGCCGCAGCCAGAGTGCCCCATGGGGCAATACTCAGGATGGCCGTTCGCGTTTCGACATTGAGAGCGATCACAGTGCCGACCATCCTTCTTTGCGTCGCGTGAGCTCACCAAACGACATCTCTGCCGCCTATCGCCATGCGGCACTGCAGTCACGAATGGCGCAGATTGCCGGGCAGTTAATTGGTGGCAGCGGCGCACGCTATCATCACAGCAAGATCAACTCGAAGCTGCCCCATACCGCAACGAAAGTGGAATGGCATCAGGATTTCCTGTTCACCCCGCACAGCAACGACGATATCGTGACCGCGCTGCTGATGGTCAGCGAGGTCACGCCGGAAAATGGTCCGCTGAACGTGGTGCCGGGCAGCCATCGGGGACCACTGTATTCGCACTGGCAGGACGGGCGTTTTACCGGGGCCGTCGAGCCTGCGGTGGTGAAAGAGCAGTGTCAGCAGCCCAGCGCCTGCTTTGGTCCCTCCGGGTCCGTGTGCTTTATGCACACAAGGCTGCTGCACGCCTCCAGCCCCAATGAAACCGAGTGGCCGCGCACGCTGTTTATCGCCGTGTACGCGGCGGAAGACGCGCTGCCTTTCGGTGAAAACCCCTTGCCCAGCCCGGATGCCGGAACGCTGGTTTATGGTGACGAAAGCGGCATGGTCCGCAGCACCCCAAATGAACTTCGCCTGCCGCAGAAACCGCGCGGAGCCTCGTTCTTTGTTCAGCAGGCAGGTCAAGATCTTGCCAACGTCTGATTGCGCCTAACAGAGAGATAATAATGATGAAAACATATGTATTAAGTCTGCTTGCCGCAGGCGCTGTCCTGGCGTCATTTAACGCCTCAGCCTTTTTACAACCAGGTAAAATCATCGCCGGATCGGATATGACCTTCTTTCCGTATGAATACATGAAGGATAATAAACCCGCTGGCTTTGACATTGAGTTTCTTGATGGCCTGGCAAAAGTGATGGGCCGTCAGGCCGTGAATATTGATACCCGTTTTCCTAACCTGATCACCGGTTTACAGAGTAACCGGTTCGATATCACTAACTCGTCGATGTATATCACCGCCGATCGCATGAAAGTGATCGACATGATTCCCTACCTGAAAAGCGGCGAGGCTATCCTGTCGCTGAAGGGAAGTGATTATCAACCCAAGACGCCTGAAGAATTCTGCGGCCATAAAATTGGATCGATGGGCGCCACCTCCTGGCTACAGCAGTTGCATAAACTGTCTGACGATTACTGTGTGAAAAACGGTAAGCCCCCTATCGCGATCAGCGAATATGCGACCGATCCTCAGACGACTCAGGCGATGCTTTCCCATGCGGTGGAAGCGCAGATCACCGATGCCGCGGTGGCGCGTGGCGTTGTCCAGAAGCTGGGCGACCGCATCCAGATATCTTCCACGACGCTCATCTATCCCGTATTAAACGGTTTCGGCGTGAAGAAGGACAATACGGAGGTGAAACAGGCCCTGGTTGCGGCGCTGGAAGCCTACAGTAAAACGCCAGAGTATGCCGCACTGCTCAAAAAATACCATTTTGAAGCGCCGACGGCGGACGATCTCAAGACCTTGATGCCTAAGCCTTAATCTCAAACGCGTGCCGGGCACGCGTTCATTTTCAGGAGGTAATATGGCGCTTTCTTTCGAAGAACAAACGCGTATCGATCTGGCGGCAGCCTTCCGCATTATTGCCCACCTGGGCATGCATGAGGCGGTAGCGAATCATTTCAGTGCCGCTGTCTCACCGGATGGTAAGCAGTTTCTGATGAACCCAAAGTGGAAACACTTTTCACGCCTTCGCGCCAGCGATTTACTGCTGCTCAATGCTGAGGATGCATCCTGTGCAGAGTGGGATGATGTTGATGCCACCGCATGGTCCATTCATGGGCAAATTCATCAGCGGCTGCCAGAAACCCGGGTCGTGATGCATCTGCATCCGGTTTACACCACCAGCGTTGCCTGCCTGGCGCAGCCGCACATTCCGCCTGTCGATCAAAACAGCGCGCGCTACTTCAACCGCATCGCGGTAGATACGTTATACGGTGGCATGGCCGATACGAAAGAGGAAGGCGCACGTCTGGCCAGCCTGCTGACCGATAAGCGTCGTCTGTTAATGGGCAATCACGGCGTCATGGTTACCGCCCAGACCATTGGCGAGGCCTTTGATGACATCTGGACGCTAGAGCGCGCCTGCCAGATTTTGGTTACCGCCTGGTCTACCGGGCAACCCTTGAAAGTCCTGAGCGATGAGGTCGCGGAAAAAACGGCCCGCGACTGGGAAGGTATTCCCGACTTCTCTCTGCGGCATTTCGAGGAGATGAAGCAGTTGATGATTGAGGCCGATCCCGCCCTGTGCGACTGAGCGCTTCCACGCACGGCTGTCACGCAGGTGACAGCAACAGAGAGAGCACGTGGCGACAGCCTTTTGCCGCCACGCGCTTGCCGCCCGGAAGCGATTACGCTTCTGAAGCGGGATGCGTTTTTATCCAGTGCTCGGCAATCTGCTGCCGGGTACAGATCCACACATCCTTATGCTGCTGAATGTGGTCAAGGAAGTTTTGTAGCGCGCGGAATTTTCCCGGGCGCCCTAACAGGCGGCAGTGCATCCCCACCGACATCATTTTGGGCGCGGTCTCACCTTCTTCATACAGCACGTCGAACGTATCGCGCAAATATGTGAAGAACTGCTCTGCGGTGTTAAAGCCCTGGGGCGATGCAAAGCGCATATCGTTACATTCGAGCGTATAGGGAATGATCAGATGCGGTTTTACCGTACCATCCTGACAGGTAACCTGCGTCCAGAAGGGCAGATCGTCGCCATAATAGTCGCTGTCGTAACTGAATCCGCCCTGTTCGACCACCAGACGACGCGTATTCGGGCTGTCGCGTCCGGTGTACCAGCCCGTCGGCGCCTGACCAAACAGATCCGTTAACACATCCACCGCCTGCTGCATGTGCTGACGCTCGGTTTTAGCATCGATGCCCTGATAGTGGATCCAGCGCCAGCCGTGACTGACCACGTCGTACTTCGCCTGTTTAATGGCGTCTACGATTTCCGGATGACGCGCCAGGGCCATCGCCACACCGAACACGGTGAGGGGCAATCCCCGTTTCTGAAACTCGTTATGAATGCGCCAGAAACCGGCTCGGGAACCGTATTCATACAGCGATTCCATCGACATGTGACGATCGGGATAGCTGGCGGCACCAATGATGTCAGACAGGAACTGCTCTGAACCCGTGTCGCCATGTAATACGCTGTTCTCGGCCCCCTCCTCGTAGTTGAGCACAAACTGCACCGCCACCCGCGCTTTTTTGGGCCACGCCGCATGAGGAGGATTCGCGCCGTAACCGATTAGATCGCGCGGGTAATTTTTATTGAAGCTGTAGGTTTTCTTATCCTGGCTTTCAGTCATAACTTGCATCCTGTCGGTGAACGGGAACATCTGCTTAGTTTAGGTGCTGAAAGGCACCCGAGAGGGGTTTATGTAAAGGATAAGCCAAATCGCCCTGTTTGCTGGTGCCAAATCCCAGCGCCACCAGCGATTCCACCATTTTTACCGCTGCACTGACGCCATCAATCACCGGCATCTCCAGCTCCTGTGTGAGCGACGCCGCCAACGTTGCCATGCCGCCGCAGCCTAAAACAATCGCCCCACAGCCATCTTCCCGTTTTGCCTGGATACAGCGCTGGCGCACTTTCTCCTGTGCCAGCCCGCTGCCATCCTCCAGCGCCAGCACGGGTAAATCGATAGCATGTAAGGCCGCACAATGGTGGGTAAAGCCATACTGCTGAAGTAAATGTCGTGCGATGACCAGCGTGCGCGGCAACGTGGTGACGATCGAGAAACGCGTTGCCACCAGTGTGGCCGTATGCATGGCCGCTTCTGCGATGCCGATGACCGGACCGCTGGCCAGTTCACGTGCCGCCAGCAGTCCCGGATCGCCAAAACAGGCAATCACGTGGCCACTGACGCCCTGTGCTCTGCCAAGTTTCACCTGCTCCAGTACGCCTATCGCCGCAATCGCCTCATCGAAATGCCCTTCAATGGAGGGCACGCCCTGCGAAGGGCACACGGCGAGGATGTCCGTACCCGGCGCGGCAACGGCGCGGGCTGCCCGACCGATGGTTTCCGTCATCGCCTGGCTGGTATTAGGATTAATAACCTGAATCAGGCTCATGATACGGCTCCTTTGTGACCCGAAAATAGTCGGGTGAAATCGGGCAAGGTTTCGCCGCCGCGTTCGAAATGCAGGCTGGAAACAATGTGTTCAAAGTGGTGCTGCAGTGAGTCAGTGAGCGGCACCAAGGCCTTTTCACGTAGCAGCTGTAACAAACGATCGTGATCATCACAGCGACAACCGCGTTGCCACGGCGCGCCCCACGCGGCAATCACCAGAGACGATCGCTGCGCCAGGCGCGTAACAAGATCGGTTAACACCTGATTGCCGGAAATCGCCTGCAGCTGAATATGAAATGCCGCCGAGAGACGAATCGCCGCAGGGCCATCGTGATGTTCGATGGCCGCCTTTTCCTGGGCGACCAGCGCAGCCAGCCCGGCAAGGTGAGGCGGCTGCATATGTTCCAGCACAGCGGGAAGGTTGGCGCACTCGAGTAAACTGCGGGTACGAAAAATATCACGGGCTTCATCAACGCCGGGCGTAGCAACATGTGCACCACGTTTGGGCGTAAGCGTAACCATTTGCACCGCAGCAAGGCGCTGCAACACTTTACGGATGCCCGTGCGGCTGACGCCAAAGACCTCTGAAAGCGCCTCTTCCGGCAATTTGCTGCCGGGCGGCAGTTGGTGTTCAACAATGGCGTTCATTAACGCCTGATAGATAGGTTCATCTTTATCATGCAGATCGGCCGCCGTTCTCTGGCCCTTTTCACTCTTCATTACCTGCTCCGGTAAACAGCGTTGCGTCACTTATCGTATACGTTAAAAATAAATTTTGTATACAAAAAACAAATTTGGCCTGGATCCTGCAAAGTCATTTCACAAGGTTATTTTATTCATGTCTTTGAGAGGAGCAGGTTTCATGCCAAATCATTCAACGGTGAGTAGCACATCGGCCTCTGAAGCCGGGAAAGCATACAGTCCAAAGCTATGTAATGAAGACCTGGCGCCTACGCGCCATCAAAACTGGTCCTGGTACAACATCTTTTCTTTCTGGATGTCGGACGTACACAGCATGGGCGGCTATGTGGTAGCGGCGAGCTTCTTCACGTTGGGCCTGGCGAGCTGGCAGGTGTTGCTCTGCCTGTTGGCGGGGATCTGCATTGTTCAGCTCTGCGCCAACCTGGTCGCTAAACCGAGCCAGATGGCCGGTGTGCCTTATGCGGTTATTTGTCGTCAGGCATTCGGTGTTTTTGGGGCTAATATTCCGGCGGTGATCCGCGGCCTGATTGCATTTGCCTGGTACGGTATTCAGACCTGGCTGGCGGCAAACGCGCTGATGCTGGTGCTGCTGAAGTTTTACCCGTCGCTTGAAAGCCTGACCCACAGCCACTGGCTTGGTTTATCGCAGCTGGGCTGGTACTGCTTTGGCGTGATGTGGGTTCTGCAGGCAATGGTGTTCTGGCATGGCATGAGTGCGATTAAGCGCTTTATCGATATCGCAGGCCCCGCAGTGTATGTGGTGATGCTGGCACTGGCGGGCTGGATTGTATACAAAACCGGTTTCGACGGTATCTCCTTTACGCTGGCCAGCAAGTCGCTGTCGGCAGGCGAACAAACCTGGCAGATGATTACGGCAACGGCATTAGTGGTGTCTTACTTCTCAGGCCCGCTGCTGAACTTTGGTGACTTTTCCCGCTATGGCAAAAGCATGGGCGAGATCCGCCGGGGTAACCGCTGGGGACTGCCGTTCAACTTTCTGCTGTTCTCCATCGTGACCGTTGTCATTGTATCGGGCACTCAATCCCTGTTTGGCAAAATGATTACCGATCCTATTGAAACCGTCAGCATGGTCGGCAGCGATTTAGCCGTGGCGATTGGCTTACTGACTATGATCACCGCAACGATCGGTATCAACATCGTGGCGAACTTTGTCTCGCCTGCTTTCGATTTTTCAAACTGTTCGCCGCAGAAAATCAGTTTCCGCACCGGTGGCATGATTGCGGCAGTCGGATCGGTCCTGCTCAAACCGTGGAATCTGTTTCAGTCTCCTGAACTGATTCACTACACGCTCGACGTACTGGGTTCGTTTATCGGGCCGCTGTTTGGCATTCTGTTAGCCGATTTTTATCTGATTAAGGGCGGCCGTATTTCAGTAGACGATCTGTTTGATGCCACACCGCAGGGGCGCTACTGGTATCGCGGTGGATTTAACCCGAAGGCCATTATCGCTTTGCTGCCCTCAGTCGCTATCTGTCTGGTGATCAGTTTTATCCCTTCCCTGCATCAGGTGGCCAACTTTAGCTGGTTTATCGGCGTGGCGCTGGCGGCAAGCTGCTACTGGTTAGTGGCGCGAGAAAAGCAGACTGAGCAGAAAGACCTCACTATGCCTTCCGGCACGGTGGTCATGCAGAAGGAATAACGCCCTGTTCAGACGCAGTATGCCTGTACAATAACCATATAAACGACTCTGACTGGAGTCGTTTTTTTTAATAGCCGAACACCGGATCGCCTTGATGGCGAATACTGCTGACTGTTTGGCGCGCCAGCCCTTACCGCCCCAGATAATGTTCGCGTGTGAATACGCGCTCATCCTGTTTGCCCCTCTCCCTTTCGTGCAAAAGCGCCGTGTGCCCGTTACCCCCTGTCTTGACCTGCTAGAAATTTGCAGTGACAAGGCATTTAAAATCAGCGAGATAAGTCATTAAACCCTCTGCGTATCCCGGCGTCGCGGTAACGAAAGAACGCGGGATTCCCGCACCCGATAACATTCATTTCAAAATAAAAAAGATTCAAAATGAAAGTTAAATGATTTATTTGTGATCCATATAAAATATTTATGCCTTTTAAACGACTATATTTTCTGCGTGTTAAGACCTAACCAACGTGAAAATCCGGGCAACCTTAAAAGGAGCGGCACATGATTGATGCAATCACCTTTGGTGCGGAATGGTTTATTGGACTGTTCCAGAAAGGAGGTGAAGTTTTTGTCGGCATGGTGACAGGAATTTTACCTTTGTTAATTAGTTTATTAGTCGTAATGAACGCGTTAATACGATTCGTAGGGCAACATCGAATTGAACGACTGGCACAGAAATGTGCGGGCAATCCTGTATCACGCTATTTGCTTTTACCGCTTATTGGCACCTTTGTTTTTTGTAACCCGATGACACTCAGCCTGGGGCGATTTATGCCCGAGAAATATAAGCCAGGATATTACGCGGCCTCGTCATACAGTTGCCATTCAATGAATGGGTTATTTCCGCACGTGAATCCGGGTGAACTCTTCGTTTATTTAGGGGTTGCCAGTGGCCTGACGACTCTGGGCTTACCCTTGGGCCCTCTTGCTGTCAGCTATTTTCTGGTTGGGCTTTTTACTAACTTTTTTCGCGGCTGGATTACCGATCTCACCACCAGCCTGTTTGAAAAAAAGATGGGCATCAAACTCGATAAAAACGTTCAGCTCTAATAAAGGCGGAAAATAAAATGACGACACAAATCCGTATCGAAAAAGGAAACAGCGGTTGGGGCGGCCCTTTACAACTTGATATAACACCCGGGAAAAAAATTGTTTACATCACCGCCGGCGCCCGACCGTCAATCGTGGACAGGATCAGTGAAATCACCCATTGGGAAGCTGTAGATGGTTTCAAACAAGGGGAACCGCCAGCCGATGAAATTGGTCTGGCCATCATCGATTGTGGTGGCACGCTGCGTTGTGGTCTTTATCCCAAACGCGGTATCCCCACCGTGAATATCCATGCGACAGGAAAGTCCGGACCGCTGGCACAATATATCCTGGAAGACATTTATGTCTCTGGCGTTAAGCCTGAGAATATCAGCATCGTCAATCGCGAGGATCACGGCAGTAAAGACGTCATTCACACCCATGACGAAAAACGTGCTGCCCCCGCGCCCCGTGGCGCTGGCGCGGGGAAAGATTATGACTCGAGTAAAAAAATTACCGAGCAAAGCGACGGTTTACTGGCAAAAATTGGCACAGGAATGGGGACCGTCGTTGCCGAATTTTTCCAGGCCGGGCGGGATACCATTGATACCGTACTCAAGACCATCCTCCCTTTTATGGCATTTGTGGCGGCCATCATTGGCATCATCATGGCCTCAGGTTTGGGCGATATGATTGCCCACGGGCTGACGCCACTCGCCACCAATCCTCTTGGCTTAATCACGCTGGCCTTAATCTGTTCCTTTCCGCTCCTGTCGCCGTTCTTGGGGCCGGGCGCCGTGATAGCCCAGGTTATTGGTGTACTGATCGGCGTTCAAATCGGACTGGGTCATATTCCGCCCCATCTTGCCCTGCCAGCCCTGTTTGCCATCAATGCACAAGCCGCTGCAGATTTTATTCCTGTGGGTTTATCGCTGGCGGAGGCGAAACAGGACACCGTGCGCGTGGGGGTTCCTTCCGTTCTGGTCGGCCGCTTCCTGACCGGTGCCCCTACCGTGCTGATTGCCTGGGCAGTCTCTGCCTTTATTTATCACTAAACGCCCCCCTTCTGGAGAAAAGTCATGACGCACTTTGAAACCGAAATAATCAAAGTGGGCATAAACGCCCACGATGCGCTGCTTGAAAACATGATGATTTTATTTCGGGAAGGCGCACCCGCCGATATTCAGGATTATTGCTTTATCCACCAGCATGGCACGCTGACGGGGCATCCTGTCACGGGTTCAACCCTGCAGCTGGGAGAACGGTGTTATGCCGTGACGGCCATCGGTGAGGTCGCGATCGAAAACTTGCGCGAACTGGGCCATATCACCGTTGTTTTCGACGGGCAGCCAACCGCGCAACTGCCTGGTTCAATCCATGTTAGTGGAAAAGCGCCCGACAGAATTACGACGGAAACATCCGTAAAACTCTTTGCATAGGAGCGAGTTATGTCTGAAGTTGCTGTGGTTATCGGTGGTGGGCAAACGCTGGGGGCATTTCTGGCAAAAGGGCTGGCCGAAGCAGGTTACCGCGTTGCCGTCGCGGATTTGAAAGGGGAAAACGCCCGAAAGGTCGCCTCAGAAATTAACGCCGAATATGGCGCCAATCGGGCCGTGGGTTTTGAGGTTGATGCAACAGATGAGGCGAGTGTTATTGCGCTTGCTGGCAATATCGATAAGGTCTTTAAACAGGTCAATGTGATGATTTACAGTGCCGGCATGGCAAAAGCGTCCTTTGTCACTGATTTCGCCTTAAAAGATTTTGAAATATCTTTGCAGGTCAATCTGGTTGGGTATTTTCTCTGTGCACGTGAATTTTCCCGACTGATGATTCGCGATAATATTCCGGGCCGCATTATTCAGATCAATTCGAAGTCGGGCAAAACAGGCAGTAAACATAATTCGGGCTACAGCGCGGCTAAATTTGGCGGCGTGGGATTAACACAGTCACTGGCCCTCGATTTAGCGGATTATGGCATCAGAGTACATTCGCTGATGCTGGGTAATTTGCTCAAATCGCCGATGTTTCAGTCTCTGCTTCCTCAGTATGCAAAAAAACTGGGCATCTCGCCCGAGGAAGTTGAAGCCAGCTATATTGCAAAAGTGCCACTCAAGCGCGGTTGTGAATACCAGGATGTGCTGAACGTCTTGTTGTTTTATGCAAGTGACAAGGCCTCATATTGCACCGGGCAGTCTATCAATATCACGGGCGGCCAGGTGATGTTCTGATTGCCCCCTTCAATATCGCTGGCCTGGTATGTTGGCCTTGCTCAGGAGACGAAGATGAGTAGCGGGATAATTGCTGTAGCACTGTTGGCATGGCTGGCCCATTCGTTGTTTGGCTGGTATCAGTTACGACGCTTTAACCATATGCTGGAGGGGTTATTTCAGCAAGGTCGGGTTGGCATCGGGCGATCGGCTTCAAACCGCTTCAACGTTAAACCCCGCGTAATTATCGCAGTCGCGGTCAATCCCGAAGGACGAATCCTGGCGGCTGTCATTATGAAAGGCTTCACCGTTTTTGCGCGTCCACATGCTTTGCCTTTGTTAACCGACTGTTATCTTGATGATATCGATGCGAAAAAAATTTTTCCCGAACGTGAAACGTGTCAAAAAGCCTTACTTTCCGCCATATCAATGAAAGACTGATGTGTTAAATTGAAAGCAGGATGAAAATTTTAGCGCTGCTTTAATTTTGACAAAACCCCTTTCAGATAAGGCGTTACTGATGAAACCGCAACAAAGACAGGAAGCTATCCTTGCCTATCTCCAAAAAAATGGCAAAACCACCATTGGCGATCTGATCGACTATTTCAAAGCAACAGGCACGACGATTCGCAAAGATCTGACCGAAATGGAAAAGCGCAGCGAGGTGATTCGTATTCACGGTGGCGTCATTCTGAGCCATGAAGAAGGCGATCAACCTATCGACCATAAAACGCATATCAACAGTGACAGAAAAAGGCACATTGCTGAATCGGCCATACAACTGGTTAACGATGGTGATTCGCTAATCCTGGATACTGGCAGCACCGTGCTTCAAATGGTCAGGCATCTCAAACCCTTCAATAACATTACCGTCATGACAAACAGCCTGCACATTGTGAATGCGTTAATGGAATTAGATGGCGATCAGACCATTTTAATGCCCGGCGGAACGTTACGAAAAAAGTCCGCCTCATTTCATGGCGGACTTGCCGAGTCAGCCTTTCGCTCTTTTAACTTCGATAAGTTATTTATTGGCGCCGATGGTATTGATTTGGATATGGGGATCACCACCTTTAACGAAGTTCATGCCGTCAGCACGTCGATGTGCGCGGCGGCTGACAGGATTATTGTTCTTGCTGATTCATCCAAGTTTGGTCGTAAAAGCCCAAATGTTGTGTGTAGTCTGGATAAGGTGGATACCATTATCACGGATGCCGGTATTACGCCTCATTACCTTCAGCGACTCGTGGACAAAAAAATCAACGTCATTGTCGCAGGAGGGGAGGATGAAGAATAAAGAGGTGCTGCTCGAGTATGCCAGAGAGGCCCTGTCGCTTGAAATTGCCGAGGCTCAGAATCTGTTTAACAGCTTAGATGACGCGTTTATCAATGCGTGTGAATTAATTCTGCAATGTCAGGGCAAAACGATTGTTTCTGGCATCGGTAAATCTGGCCATATTGGAAAAAAAATCGCCGCTTCGCTGGCCAGTACCGGCACTCCCGCTTTTTTTGTGCATCCTGCTGAAGCCTTGCATGGCGATCTGGGCATGATCACTTCGCAGGACGTGTTTATTTTTATCTCGAATTCCGGCAGCGCGGCTGAATTACAGATTATTGTTCCTGCCCTTAAGGCGCTCAACGTTCCCATTATTGCGATCACTAATGTCGCCCACTCCTTTCTGGCCCAGCAGGCCAACCACGTACTGCATCTTGCTGTTAATCGGGAAGCCTGCCCGATGGGGCTTGCGCCCACGTCGAGCGCCGTGAATACCCTGTTATTGGGTGACGCTTTGGCAATGGCGCTGATGCGTTCACGTAATTTTAATGAGGAGCAATTTGCCCGCTCCCATCCCGGAGGCAGCCTGGGCGCTGGCCTGCTTAATTCGGTTGCGCAATCTATGCGAAAAGGCGAACGCATTCCTCGCGTAAATAAAAACGCCTCCGTGTTAGATGCCATGGAAGAACTGACCCGTACCGGTATGGGGATTGTGATTGCCTGTGATGACGACAACGATATCGAGGGTATTTTTACTGACGGCGATCTGCGCCGCGCGCTGTTAGCTGGTAAAAAGCTGGACGATCGGCTTGATCCTCTCCTGACGCGCCCCGGCTACAAACTGGCCGAACACCTTAGCGTTGCGGCCGCTACGCAGAAATTATATGACCGACGCATTAGCGCGGCGCCAGTCGTCAATCAACAGGGTCAGTTAGTTGGAGCCATCAATCTCTATGATTTGCATAAATAACATTTATTTAGCCCGTTTTTAATCTATCAGCCACCTGGGAGGGAATATGGAATTGTATATCGATAGTGCAGATACGTTAGCTATTCACGATCTGGTCAACGTTTTACCCGTTAATGGCGTGACCACCAACCCTTCGCTCGTCGCCAAATCTGGCGTCGAACTGACGAAGTTAATCAGCGAGCTACGCACGATTTTAGGGGAAGAGAAGCTTATCTTTGCTCAGGTTCTGGCAAAGGATACACCAACGATTATTCGCGAGGCGCAGTACCTCCATGAGCTGTGCGCCAATATGGTCGTGAAAATCCCCGTCGACCGGGCCGGACTCGCCGCGATTACCCAGTTGAAACAACGTAACATTCCTACTTTAGGCACGGCGATTTACTCTACCTCACAGGCGATGTTGGCGGCCTTTGCTGGCGCTGATTATATTGCGCCCTATTTCAACCGTATGGAAAATAATAATATCAATGCAAAGCAGGCCGTTTCAAATATGCAGCAATTTATTCAACTGCATAAGATGGAGTGCAAGATATTAGCAGCCAGCTTTAAAAACACGACGCAGGTAGCGGACTGCCTGCTCTCTGGCGCGGCGGCTGTCACCTTACCTGTCGATGTGATGTGCGAAATGTTTAACTCCCCTCTGGCAAAACATGCCATTGATGATTTCAGTCATGACTGGCATCGGGCGTTCAACCGTTTGCAGTTAATGATTTAGTGGTGCGAAGGTGTTAATCGTGCTGGCGTGAGACAACGTTTTTATTTGGCAGCATTAATACTTTGGTTGCCTGAATGAAAGGAAATTGTTTCGGAGTTTTCGACGCTAAAAAAGCAAAAACGCCATGCTGATAACCAGCATGGCGTCGAAATTTGGCGGAACGGACGGGGCTCGAACCCGCGACCCCCTGCGTGACAGGCAGGTATTCTAACCAACTGAACTACCGCTCCGCGCTTTGTTCCCCGTCGGGAACGAGGCGCATATTAATCACAACAAGAGTACGCGTCAAC
Source organism: Pantoea sp. B623 (assembly GCF_024814475.1). NCBI lineage: Bacteria > Pseudomonadati > Pseudomonadota > Gammaproteobacteria > Enterobacterales > Erwiniaceae > Pantoea > Pantoea sp. B623. The sequence goes on from NZ_JANUXM010000004.1 coordinate 1,499,806, forward strand.
GCTTTTCCCCGTGCAACATTCTGTTTGCTGCTATTTTCGCCCCAATGTTGATTTTACACACAAATCTTTGCGACTCAGGCGCGCCACAGACAGCTGCCGCCCTTCTTCATAATGAGATCTAACCGGGACTCATGCTGGTTAACTTCCTCATCGCTGGCGGTAACCACACGCAATCCCGAGCTGGGGCGAGCAATACGCTGAATACCTTCGCTCTGCTGCTGACGTGCTCGTTCCTCTTCCGATGAGAACGACAGCGAAGTTTGCCCGCCGGTCATCGTTAAGAAAACTTCGGCCAGTATCTCGGCATCCAGCAGTGCGCCGTGCAGCGTACGCTTGCTGTTATCTATTTCGTAACGTGAGCACAGCGCATCAAGGCTGTTGCGCTTGCCGGGAAACATGCGGCGCGCCATTGCCAGGCTGTCGGTAATCTTGCAGAAGGTTTCGGTTTTCTCGATACCGCGCTGCAGTTTACCGAATTCGTAATCCATAAAGCCGATATCAAACGACGCGTTATGAATCACCAACTCCGCACCGCGGATGTAATCGAGAAACTCATCGGCAATATCGCTGAAGGTCGGCTTATCCAGCAGGAATTCATCGGCGATACCGTGAACGCCAAACGCTTCAGGATCCACCAGCCTGTCGGGCTTGAGATACATATGGAAGTTATTGCCCGTCAGGCGGCGGTTAATGACTTCGACGGCACCAATCTCAATGATGCGGTGACCTTCATAATGTACCCCGATCATATTCATACCGGTGGTTTCAGTATCGAGAACAATTTGACGGTTATTTGCAGTGCTCATAGGCCTCGTTTTATGTCAGACTTGGCGTTTTGTCAGAAGGAAGTCTACCAGAGATGCGTAAACAGGTAGAGATTTTCACCGATGGATCTTGTCTCGGCAACCCGGGCCCCGGTGGTTATGGCGCAATTTTGCGTTACGGGCAGCATGAAAAAACCTTCAGTGCGGGTTATCGCCTGACGACCAATAATCGCATGGAGTTAATGGCGGCCATCGTGTCACTGGAAGCCCTGACGCAACCCTGCGATGTGGTGTTAAGTACCGACAGTCAGTATGTGCGCCAGGGTATTACACAATGGATACACAACTGGAAAAAGCGTGGCTGGAAAACGGCTGAGAAGAAGCCGGTTAAGAACGTCGATTTGTGGCAACGGCTGGATACCGCGCTCAGCACACACCAGATTCAGTGGGAATGGGTTAAAGGTCATGCCGGCCATCCCGAAAACGAACGTTGTGATGAACTGGCGCGCAGCGCAGCGAACAACCCGGCCTTTGATGATATTGGCTATCAGCCAGAATCCTGATCTTTGACGTGTCGGAACTGGCGCGTCGCGTTGACCGTCTGGGGCAATTGTCTTTTGCTCAGGCTCATCCGCGCCTTGGTGGGCGTAAGGGGAAAACTCCGTTTACGCGCCACAACAATGTTCAGGCAACCTAACGCGGGAAGATGGGCGCTGATCATTTTCCCCCCCTGCCGATGCCAGGGCAGCACCTGGAAACGCGTGCGGTAAACCACTTCGTAATTCAGTAAGCCCAGCCAGTCCAGTAATCGCATCTGACTAAACATCCGGCTGCTCCAGGGCGCTTTACGCTGGATGCCCGGCACCATCTTACTGATGCCCAGCAGACTGAACGGATTAAAACCACTGATGATCATCCAGCCGTCATCGATCAGAACGCGATCAACCTCGCGCAATATCCGGTGCGGATCCTGACTCCAGGATAACGTATGGGCCAGTAAACAGGCATCAACAGACTTCGATTCAAACGGCAGCTGTGCCGGATTTGCCAGCACCTGTAGCTGTTCCCCTTCAGTGCCTACACTGACCTGATGTGAGATAGCACAATTTTCTGTATTGATTTCTGCGCTGAGGTTGCCAAGCTTAAGCATATGAAAGCCGTACAGCTTTCCCAGGTAAGGCTGAAGCTGCTGTGTAAGCGCATCGCGGAAATAGACGCCCCAGGGCATATCGTGCCATGAGCGTGGCGCGTTCAGGATTTGGCGTGTTTTAGCGGGCTTCATGCTTTACCATTTTCCTTTTTATACGGCCAGCGAGAGGTATCTATGAATCTTACCAGTATTCCTGCATTACAAGATAACTACATCTGGACGTTAACAGATGACAACGGAAAATGCCTGATTGTTGATCCCGGTGAAGCTCTGCCGGTACTGGAGAAGATCAAAGCTAACGGCTGGCAGCCTGAAGCGATTTTGTTAACCCATCATCATAATGACCACACAGGCGGTGTTAAAACCCTCTGCGAACATTTTCCTGACATTGCCGTTTATGGTCCGCAAGAAACAGCGGACAAAGGTGCAACCATTCGGGTCAGCGAAGGGGATAAATTCAACGTTCTGGGTCTGTCTTTCGAGGTTATCGCTACGCCCGGACACACTTTAGGACATATCTCATATTACAGTTCGCCTTATCTTTTCTGCGGTGACACTCTGTTTTCGGGCGGCTGCGGTAGATTATTTGAAGGTACGCCAGAGCAAATGTTCGATTCTTTTCAGAAGCTTAACCAACTCCCAGAGGATACCCTGGTGTGCTGTGCACATGAATACACTTTATCCAATCTGAAGTTTGCTGCTGCAATTTTACCCCACGATCCGCAAATAACGGCTGAATACCATAAAATTAAGGACTTACGGGCCGAAAATCGCATTACTTTACCTACAAAACTGGCTCACGAGCGTGTGATAAATTTATTTCTCAGAACGCAAGATCCTGATTTACAACATGCTTTGAGCGTTGATTCAGAGGTAGAGCCTGTATGGAAGACATTTGCCGTTCTACGCGAGAAGAAAGACCGTTTTTGATTTTTCAGGTTGTGTTGTGAAGGACCGTCACGTATAGTTGCTCGTCTTTTAAGCGAACTATTGACACACACATGAAGGCTAAAGCGATATTACTCGCCTCGGTCTTGCTGGTAGGATGTCAGGCATCACGGAATGACGCCAATATCCCCGAACAGCATGCACAGAGTCTGTCTTCAGCTGGTCAAAGTGAAAATGGAAAGTACGGTGATCGACTTTTATCGCCGCGATGGCAGGAAGATGGAACTGGCCTCGCAGAAGATAGTGATCTCTGGAGTTTCATTAGTGACGAGTTGAAGATGGGGATTCCGGAAAACCCCCGGATCCGCGAACAGAAATTAAAGTTTTTAAAAAATAAGAGCTATCTCCACGATGTAACATTACGGGCAGAGCCGTACATGTACTGGATAGTCGAGCAGATTAAGAAACGTAAGATGCCGATGGAACTAGTACTGCTACCCATAGTGGAGAGCGCTTTTGATCCTCACGCAACGTCATCTGCAAATGCCGCTGGCATCTGGCAGATTGTTGGCAGTACGGGTCGAAACTATGGTTTAAAACAAAACCGTTACTACGATGGTCGTCGCGATGTTGTCGCTTCAACCAAAGTAGCGCTGGATATGATGCAGCGTCTAAATACCATGTTCGGTGGTGACTGGCTTCTGACAGTTGCGGCCTACAACAGTGGCGAAGGACGCGTGCTCAAAGCGATTAAGCAGAACAAGGCACGCGGTAAGCCTACCGACTTCTGGCATCTTTCGCTTCCACGTGAAACGACGGTTTATGTTCCAAAAATGTTGGCCTTGAGCGAGTTGCTTAAGAACAACAAGCGTTACGGTATCAAACTGCCGACACCTAACGAAAACCGTGCACTGGCACGTGTTGAAGTGGGTCAGCAGATAAAACTGACGCAAGCCGCTGAAATGGCCGGTATGTCGCTCACAAAGTTGAAGAGCTTCAATACCGGGTATAAAGGCGGTGCGACAGCACCTAATGGGCCACACTACATTATGGTGCCGAAAGCTAACGTCGCACAGTTGCGGGATTCACTGGCTTCCGGTGATATCTCTGCAGTGCAGCCCACCCAACTGGCGAAGGCCAGTAATGATGGTGGCTACAAAGTGCGAAGCGGCGATACCCTGTCGGGCATTGCCAATAAGTTAGGCGTCAGCGTTGCAACACTGAAGCAGCAAAATAACCTGCGCAGTGCCAGCATTCGTCCGGGTCAGATACTGACTGTCGGATCGAGCGGCACGAGCCTGGCGGATAATGGCAACAGCATCACCTATCGTGTTCGTAAGGGTGATTCTCTTGACAGTATCGCCCGTCGTCACGGCGTGAATATTAAAGACGTGATGCGCTGGAACAGTGTTGTGAGTAATGCAAAAGATATTCAGCCTGGCGATGAGCTAACGTTGTTTGTTAAGAATAACGCAACGCCAGATACCTGATACGTTGAAAAGGCTGACAAATGTCAGCCTTTTTTCTTATTCGATTCTTCTGCACTTTGCATGATCTCCCGGCGTTTCGCCCTCTCCTCCTGACAGAACGCCTCTCCGCGATTCTCCTCACCGACTGGCGTTAAATTCGACCAGCAAGGGATTATGATCGGATGCGCGCGTCACCAGCACTGACGCCTCACTAACGTGCATGTCGCGATAGAAGACGAAATCTAACGGCCGGCCAAAGGCTTTACGTCGATGATCCGCGGTGAACATCACCTCTTCCAGCTGCATCTGATGAGCAAACCGGTAAAGCGCGTTAATCCGTTGACGACTCCACGCATTGAAATCGCCAGCCATGATAACCGGACCACGGTGGTGGACAATCTGTTCGCCAATAGGCCCAAGTTGTTTACTGTAGACATCCACGCCCAGACTAAAGTTTACGGCATGAATGTTGACTACCATAAGCGTTTCACCCGTGGGTAACGGATAGGCCGTGACTAAAGCCGATTTAGAGAGCCTCAGAAGCGGCTCTCGCTCGCGCAAAGGGCAACAGTAGACTGGGTGAGCGGAAGCCAGTGTCATCACGCCAGAGGGATGCTGAGGCAACACGAATGCCGGAACCTGATCGGCCGCCAGATAGTTGCTGGTCGCAAACCGGATAAGCTCTGGCGTGGTTTGCGCTTCCTGGAGCAGAACCAGATGCGCATCTTTACCAAAGCCTTCCAGTACGGACATCCAGTCGGCACGCTGCTGTTTAAAGATATTCCATACCAGCACTTTAAGATTGGGGTGAGCGGGGAGCGGCGCGCCGGGAGGCAGCGCCTGGCCGAGATGAAACATTGCACCCGGGGGAAAGATCCTCTCCGCTGGCTGTCCGGCTACATATCTCATCGCGTAGGTTTTTTTGCGCACTTTCCCGCCTGGCTAATCGTTCAAAAAGTCGTATGACTTATCTGTTATAGGGATTTTAGTACGCGGTTTCAATGGATGCTGCCGATTGTTCCAAACCCGATCTGTTTATTTTAATCATAACGGGCTGTATTGATACGCTGTCTTGTGGGCCGGTCTGCTCAAGCACGGCATAATTTATCATCTGTCTTATCGGGAAAAAGCCTTTCGCGCCAAGGGGCCAGGTCAGTGCTGTGCTTTAATAACAGTTCTATCGGCCTACAGGCTATTTGGCGTGAAGAGACACCATGAAGGCATCGTCTGAAGAACTGAAAGTATTTGTGAGCGTGGTTGAAAGTGGAAGCTTCAGCCGGGCTGCCGAGACGTTAGAGATGGCCAACTCTGCCGTAAGCCGCACGATTAAGAAGCTGGAAACTAAGCTGGGGCTGGCCTTACTTACGCGAACAACCCGCAATCTTGCATTAACGCAGGAAGGGGAACGTTATTTTCAGCAGGTCCAACATTTTCTTCAGGTGATGACCGCGGCGGAAAACGAGTTGATTGAAAGCCGTGATGTGCCCAAAGGGCTGTTGCGGATAGACGCAGCGACGCCAGTCATATTGCATCTCATCATGCCGATGATAAAGTCCTTTCGGGAACGCTATCCGGACATCGCGCTTTCGCTGATTTCTTCTGAAAACTTTATCAACCTGATTGAGCGAAAAGTCGATGTGGCAATTCGGGCAGGCAGTCTGACGGATTCTGGCCTCAGAGCGCGACTGCTTTTTATCAGCTATCGCCGTCTCATTGCCTCTCCCGACTATTTGAAAAAACACGGTATACCTTTGCGGGCGGCCGATCTGGATAATCATCAGTGTCTTGGTTTTATTGATGCACCGCGCCTTAATCGTTGGCCTGTGGCCTGTGAAGGCGGCGAACTTTATGGCATTCGTTCTGAGCTCGATTCAAATAGCGGAGAGACCATCAAGCAGCTTTGCCTGGAAGGGAATGGTATCGCCTGTCTGTCAGATTACATGGTGCATAAAGAAATTGAAGAAGGCAGCCTGGTGGAGATCATGGCCGATCAGCGTTTGCCGGTTGAGATGCCCTTTAACGCCGTGTATTACAGCGATCTCGGCGTAACCCAGCGCGTGCGTGCCTTTATTGATTTTCTCAGTGAGTGGGTGGTCAGACAGCCCTGGCATGTGCAAAACGATTTGCAGCAACACCTCTCTATAAAGCCCTGAAGGGCTGTGCTCGCTACAGCCTGTGAGACGTTGCCGTGTGGGAGAGTAATGGCAATTATTTTGGCTCAGAAATGGAAAAAGCCCTGACCGTTAAGTCAGGGCTTTCCAATTAAGTGGCGGAACGGACGGGGCTCGAACCCGCGACCCCCTGCGTGACAGGCAGGTATTCTAACCAACTGAACTACCGCTCCACCGATTCTGTACTGACGTCAGAAAAACGTTCTGATATCAGGTATATCGCCCTTCCGCGTCACCGGTAAGGTCATGACCAGCGTACTGGTCTTAATTTGATGCCTGGCAGTTTATGAATCACGCTGTGATTCACCCTTCGGGCCGCTGCCTCGCAGCGTTCAAAAGCGTTCGCTTTTGTCCTACTCTACTGAGTAGTGAACTGCCCGAGGTTACGTGCAGGTCCTTCAATTTGATGCCTGGCAGTTCCCTACTCTCGCATGGGGAGACCCCACACTACCATCGGCGCTACGGCGTTTCACTTCTGAGTTCGGCATGGGGTCAGGTGGGACCACCGCGCTACAGCCGCCAGGCAAATTCTTTGTGCTCCGTCCTGCGTCTTTCACGCTGCTGCCGCGCTGGCTTCCCTCGCGCCGCTCAGTCACATACCTCAGTATGCTCCTTCACCCCGTCTCGGTTGCCGCCTTGCACTCAGCGCAAAATCCTTCGGACTCACGTCCGCAGAACAGAACTAAATTCTTTATCCGGTAAACAATGCTGAAAATTTAAATCGTCTCTCTACCAAAACGCCTCTGGCGTTGTAAGGTTAAGCCTCACGGGTCATTAGTACCGGTAAGCTCAACGCATCGCTGCGCTTACACACCCGGCCTATCAACGTCGTCGTCTTCAACGTCCCTTCAGGAGCCTTAAAGGCTCAGGGAGAACTCATCTCGGGGCAAGTTTCGTGCTTAGATGCTTTCAGCACTTATCTTTTCCGCACTTAGCTACCGGGCAGTGCCACTGGCGTGACAACCCGGACACCAGCGGTGCGTTCACTCCGGTCCTCTCGTACTAGGAGCAACCCCCCTCAATTCTCCAGCGCCCACGGCAGATAGGGACCGAACTGTCTCACGACGTTCTAAACCCAGCTCGCGTACCACTTTAAACGGCGAACAGCCGTACCCTTGGGACCTACTTCAGCCCCAGGATGTGATGAGCCGACATCGAGGTGCCAAACACCGCCGTCGATATGAACTCTTGGGCGGTATCAGCCTGTTATCCCCGGAGTACCTTTTATCCGTTGAGCGATGGCCCTTCCATTCAGAACCACCGGATCACTATGACCTGCTTTCGCACCTGCTCGAGCCGTCACTCTCGCAGTCAAGCTGGCTTATGCCATTGCACTAACCTCCTGATGTCCGACCAGGATTAGCCAACCTTCGTGCTCCTCCGTTACGCTTTGGGAGGAGACCGCCCCAGTCAAACTACCCACCAGACACTGTCCGCAGCCCGGATCACGGGCCTACGTTAGAACACCAAACATTAAAGGGTGGTATTTCAAGGCCGGCTCCACGCAGACTGGCGTCCACGCTTCAAAGCCTCCCACCTATCCTACACATCAAGGCTCAGTGTTCAGTGTCAAGCTGTAGTAAAGGTTCACGGGGTCTTTCCGTCTTGCCGCGGGTACACTGCATCTTCACAGCGATTTCAATTTCACTGAGTCTCGGGTGGAGACAGCCTGGCCATCATTACGCCATTCGTGCAGGTCGGAACTTACCCGACAAGGAATTTCGCTACCTTAGGACCGTTATAGTTACGGCCGCCGTTTACCGGGGCTTCGATCAAGAGCTTCTCCTTGCGGATAACCCCATCAATTAACCTTCCGGCACCGGGCAGGCGTCACACCGTATACGTCCACTTTCGTGTTTGCACAGTGCTGTGTTTTTAATAAACAGTTGCAGCCAGCTGGTATCTTCGACTGGCTTCAGCTCCGGGAGCAAGTCCCTTCACCTACGCGCCAGCGTGCCTTCTCCCGAAGTTACGGCACCATTTTGCCTAGTTCCTTCACCCGAGTTCTCTCAAGCGCCTTGGTATTCTCTACCTGACCACCTGTGTCGGTTTGGGGTACGATTTTGTGTTACCTGATGCTTAGAGGCTTTTCCTGGAAGCAGGGCATTTATCACTTCAGCACCGTAGTGCCTCGTCGTCACGCCTCAGTGTAAAGTGAACCGGATTTGCCTGGAACACACACCTACACGCTTAAACCGGGACAACCGTCGCCCGGCTGATATAGCCTTCTCCGTCCCCCCTTCGCAGTAACACCAAGTACAGGAATATTAACCTGTTTCCCATCGACTACGCCTTTCGGCCTCGCCTTAGGGGTCGACTCACCCTGCTCCGATTAACGTTGAACAGGAACCCTTGGTCTTCCGGCGACAAGGTTTTTCACCTTGTTTATCGTTACTTATGTCAGCATTCGCACTTCTGATACCTCCAGCAACCCTCACAGGCCACCTTCGACGGCTTACAGAACGCTCCCCTACCCAACAACGCATAAGCGTCGCTGCCGCAGCTTCGGTGCATGGTTTAGCCCCGTTACATCTTCCGCGCAGGCCGACTCGACCAGTGAGCTATTACGCTTTCTTTAAATGATGGCTGCTTCTAAGCCAACATCCTGGCTGTCTGGGCCTTCCCACATCGTTTCCCACTTAACCATGACTTTGGGACCTTAGCTGGCGGTCTGGGTTGTTTCCCTCTTCACGACGGACGTTAGCACCCGCCGTGTGTCTCCCGTGATAACATTCTCCGGTATTCGCAGTTTGCATCGGGTTGGTAAGCCGGGATGGCCCCCTAGCCGAAACAGTGCTCTACCCCCGGAGATGAGTTCACGAGGCGCTACCTAAATAGCTTTCGGGGAGAACCAGCTATCTCCCGGTTTGATTGGCCTTTCACCCCCAGCCACAGGTCATCCGCTAATTTTTCAACATTAGTCGGTTCGGTCCTCCAGTTAGTGTTACCCAACCTTCAACCTGCCCATGGCTAGATCACCGGGTTTCGGGTCTATACCCTGCAACTTAACGCCCAGTTAAGACTCGGTTTCCCTGCGGCTCCCCTATGCGGTTAACCTTGCTACAGAATATAAGTCGCTGACCCATTATACAAAAGGTACGCAGTCACCCCATAAAGAGGCTCCCACTGCTTGTACGTACACGGTTTCAGGTTCTGTTTCACTCCCCTCGCCGGGGTTCTTTTCGCCTTTCCCTCACGGTACTGGTTCACTATCGGTCAGTCAGGAGTATTTAGCCTTGGAGGATGGTCCCCCCATATTCAGACAGGATACCACGTGTCCCGCCTTACTCATCGAACTCACAGCCTGTGCACCTTTGTGTACGGGAGTATCACCCTGTACCCTGCGACTTTCCAGACGCTTCCACTGATGCACAAGCTGATGATGGTTCTGGGCTCCTCCCCGTTCGCTCGCCGCTACTGGGGGAATCTCGGTTGATTTCTTTTCCTCGGGGTACTTAGATGTTTCAGTTCCCCCGGTTCGCCTCATACAGCTATGTATTCACTGCATGATAGTGTGTCGGAACACACTGGGTTTCCCCATTCGGGTATCGCCGGTTATTGCGGTTCATATCACCTTACCGGCGCTTATCGCAGATTAGCACGCCCTTCATCGCCTCTGACTGCCAGGGCATCCACCGTGTACGCTTAGTCGCTTAACCTCACAACCCACAGGCGTTTATCTGTTTTACCGTAACGGCTTCACAGTTAGCTTGTAAGCTGTAAGCTTTTGAGAGACTCGAACGCGTTGTGCTGTGTTCCTTATTACGGAGGAACACGACAATGCGTCGTTTCAAATTTTCAGCTTGTTCCGGATTGTTAAAGAGCAGAATACTTCGCAGCACACCGTTGCCGGTACGCTCTGAAGTATTTTCAGAAAAAATACAGTAGTGAGTATGGTGGAGCTAAGCGGGATCGAACCGCTGACCTCCTGCGTGCAAGGCAGGCGCTCTCCCAGCTGAGCTATAGCCCCATACAGTTACTGCAGAGACCACTACTACCACTCAACCGAGTACACTTCGTGAGAAGTGCACTTCGTGCTCAGGCAAGGCGTGTGTCCGCGAAGCATAGTGAACTATGCGAGCCGGAGACATAACGCAGCATGAGTGCGAAGTTGGTAGGCCTGAGTGGACTTGAACCACCGACCTCACCCTTATCAGGGGTGCGCTCTAACCACCTGAGCTACAAGCCTGTAGAGGTTTTTTCTGCTCGTGACTTTCTATCAGACAATCTGTGTGAGCACTTCGCGGGAAGGTATCTTCAGGTAAGGAGGTGATCCAACCGCAGGTTCCCCTACGGTTACCTTGTTACGACTTCACCCCAGTCATGAATCACAAAGTGGTAAGCGCCCTCCCGAAGGTTAAGCTACCTACTTCTTTTGCAACCCACTCCCATGGTGTGACGGGCGGTGTGTACAAGGCCCGGGAACGTATTCACCGTGGCATTCTGATCCACGATTACTAGCGATTCCGACTTCACGGAGTCGAGTTGCAGACTCCGATCCGGACTACGACGCACTTTATGAGGTCCGCTTGCTCTCGCGAGGTCGCTTCTCTTTGTATGCGCCATTGTAGCACGTGTGTAGCCCTACTCGTAAGGGCCATGATGACTTGACGTCATCCCCACCTTCCTCCGGTTTATCACCGGCAGTCTCCTTTGAGTTCCCGACCGAATCGCTGGCAACAAAGGATAAGGGTTGCGCTCGTTGCGGGACTTAACCCAACATTTCACAACACGAGCTGACGACAGCCATGCAGCACCTGTCTCAGAGTTCCCGAAGGCACCAAAGCATCTCTGCTAAGTTCTCTGGATGTCAAGAGTAGGTAAGGTTCTTCGCGTTGCATCGAATTAAACCACATGCTCCACCGCTTGTGCGGGCCCCCGTCAATTCATTTGAGTTTTAACCTTGCGGCCGTACTCCCCAGGCGGTCGACTTAACGCGTTAGCTCCGGAAGCCACTCCTCAAGGGAACAACCTCCAAGTCGACATCGTTTACGGCGTGGACTACCAGGGTATCTAATCCTGTTTGCTCCCCACGCTTTCGCACCTGAGCGTCAGTCTTCGTCCAGGGGGCCGCCTTCGCCACCGGTATTCCTCCAGATCTCTACGCATTTCACCGCTACACCTGGAATTCTACCCCCCTCTACGAGACTCAAGCCTGCCAGTTTCAAATGCAGTTCCCAGGTTAAGCCCGGGGATTTCACATCTGACTTAACAGACCGCCTGCGTGCGCTTTACGCCCAGTAATTCCGATTAACGCTTGCACCCTCCGTATTACCGCGGCTGCTGGCACGGAGTTAGCCGGTGCTTCTTCTGCGGGTAACGTCAATCAATGCGGTTATTAACCACATCGCCTTCCTCCCCGCTGAAAGTACTTTACAACCCGAAGGCCTTCTTCATACACGCGGCATGGCTGCATCAGGCTTGCGCCCATTGTGCAATATTCCCCACTGCTGCCTCCCGTAGGAGTCTGGACCGTGTCTCAGTTCCAGTGTGGCTGGTCATCCTCTCAGACCAGCTAGGGATCGTCGCCTAGGTGGGCCGTTACCCCGCCTACTAGCTAATCCCATCTGGGTTCATCCGATAGTGAGAGGCCCGAAGGTCCCCCTCTTTGGTCTTGCGACGTTATGCGGTATTAGCCACCGTTTCCAGTGGTTATCCCCCTCTATCGGGCAGATCCCCAGACATTACTCACCCGTCCGCCACTCGTCACCCGAGGAGCAAGCTCCTCTGTGCTACCGTCCGACTTGCATGTGTTAGGCCTGCCGCCAGCGTTCAATCTGAGCCATGATCAAACTCTTCAATTTAAAGTTTGATTTGCTGAAACAAGTCCAGCGGTGCTCATCTGTAAAACGTCATAATGAATTTCATTATGTGTTCACTCGTGAGGCTTTGATATTTTTTACGTCCGGAGACGCTGATATCAATCCTGCGAGTGCCCACACAGATTGTCTGATAAATTGTTAAAGAGCAGTGCGAACAGCGGGTTAACCGTCTGTCGCGAGGTGGCGTATATTACGCTTTCCTCCTTCAGAGTCAACCTCTTTTTCAGAAGTTTTTCTCCGGCGGAAACTCCTGGGAGCCTCCTGCTGAACACCGCGTTACGTAAGCCGTTGTGCCGTGTCAGTGGAGGCGCATTATAGGGAAGCTTTCACAGAGCGCAAGTGCAAATTTGAACTTTTTTGCTGTTCGTCTGAAATTTGCACAAAGGGGCTGTTTTACGCGCTTTTAATACGGGCAGGTAACTCGGCAAGACTCTTTATTACCCAGTCAGCCAGCGCTTCACCTTCAGCCGTGACCGGCTTACCGCTGCGCACAAGGACTTTCTTACCTACGCCGGCGGCCTCGGCGGCCTGCATATCTTCCAGTTTGTCACCCACCATATAAGAGGCCGCCATATCGATGTGCAACTCTTGTTGCGCGGACAGTAACATTCCGGGCTGAGGCTTACGGCAGTCACACTGCTGGCGATATTCTTCAACCGTCGCGTCGGGAAGGTGCGGGCAGAAATAGATCCCATCAAGGTCGATATCCCGATCGGCCAGCGACCAGTCCATCCACTCGGTAAGCCGCATAAACTGATCTTCGCTAAACATACCGCGAGCAATACCAGACTGGTTAGTCACGACAACCAACGCAAAGCCCATCTTCTTTAATTGTTGCAATGCTTCAATGACGCCATCAATAAACTGGAAATTATCGATTTCGTGGACGTAGCCGTGATCAACATTGAGGGTGCCATCGCGATCAAGAAAAATGGCCGGGACTTTATTCGTCACGTAAAAACTCCTGCTATAAAAATTGCCGATCAGTATCGCACGATTGCGATTAAAGGGAGAATGTCTGATTGAATCACTTCCATTGATTTAGACGTCTGGATGCCTTACCATCCATCCAGCTTATGCATGCTTTCAGTGATGAGAGCACACCAGACCACGGACAATGCAAGACGATAATAAATAACGTAATGATTAAATTAGAAAATATTACCAAAGTGTTCCAGCAAGGTTCGCGATCGATACATGCATTATCGAATGTCAGCCTGCACGTACCTGCCGGGCAAATCTATGGCGTCATCGGTGCATCCGGTGCCGGTAAAAGCACGCTCATTCGTTGCGTGAATCTGCTTGAACGCCCGACTTCCGGCCGCGTGCTGGTTGACGGTGCAGACTTAACGGCGCTGGGCGAACGGCAACTGACTCAAGCCCGCCGTCAGATCGGCATGATTTTCCAGCACTTTAACCTGATGAACTCACGCACGGTTGCGGGCAACGTTGCGCTGCCGTTAGAGCTGGGTCAGCTCTCTCGTGAGGAAATTAAAAAGCGTGTGACCGAGCTGCTGGATCTGGTTGGCCTGGCTGATAAACACGACGCCTGGCCAGCCAATCTTTCCGGTGGTCAGAAACAGCGCGTCGCTATCGCGCGTGCGCTGGCAAGCAATCCCAAAGTCCTTCTGTGTGATGAAGCCACCAGCGCGCTCGATCCGGCAACAACCCGTTCGATTCTTGAATTGCTCAAAGATATTAACCGTCGTCTTGGCCTGACCATTCTGCTGATTACGCATGAGATGGATGTCGTAAAACGCATCTGCGATCAGGTCGCAGTGATAAGCCAGGGCGAGTTAATTGAAAAGGACAGCGTGAGCGAAGTCTTCTCGCATCCTAAAACGCCGCTGGCACAACAGTTTATCCAGTCAACGCTGCACCTGGATATTCCGGACGATTATCAACAGCGCCTGTCACCTGAAGCAGGCCCAGAGAGCATGCCCTTACTGCGTATGGAATTCACCGGGCAGTCTGTCGATGCACCTTTACTGTCTGAAGCCGCGCGTCGTTTCAATATCAACAACAACATAATTAGTGCGCAGATGGATTATGCCGGCGGTGTGAAGTTCGGCATCATGCTGGCGGAAATTCACGGCAGCGAAAGCGATACACAGGCCGCGATTCAGTGGCTGCAGGAACATCACGTAAAAGTAGAGGTGCTAGGTTATGTCTGAAGCGATGATTGCGTTGCTGGGGCGCGGCGTGTGGGAAACGTTGATGATGACCTTTGTCTCTGGCTTTTTCGGTTTCGTACTGGGATTACCGGTAGGCGTCCTGCTCTATGTGACCCGTCCGGGTCAGATTCTGGAAAACAAAGGTTTGTATCGGGTGCTGTCGGCGCTGGTCAACATCTTCCGCTCTATTCCCTTTATTATCCTGCTGGTCTGGATGATTCCGTTTACCCGCATCATTGTTGGCACCTCTATTGGCTTGCAAGCCGCCATTGTGCCACTGACCGTGGGTGCGGCGCCCTTTATTGCCCGTATGGTTGAGAACGCCCTGCTGGAACTGCCAACCGGACTGATCGAAGCGTCACGCGCCATGGGTGCCACACCGATGCAAATCGTGCGAAAAGTGCTGCTGCCCGAAGCCCTGCCCGGCCTTGTCAATGCGGCCACCATCACGTTGATTACGCTGGTCGGCTACTCTGCAATGGGCGGAGCCGTGGGCGCGGGCGGTCTGGGACAGATTGGCTACCAATACGGTTATATCGGATATAACGCGACAGTGATGAATACGGTATTAGTGTTATTAGTCGTTTTGGTGTATCTCATACAATTCTGTGGCGACCGCATCGTGCGTGCTGTGTCCCATAAATAAGCAAGCAATATCACTATTAAGGAAAGGATATGTCTTTCAAATTTAAAAAAATTGCCGCTGTGGGTGCATTAATTGGCGCGATTGCGCTGGCAGGATGCGATCAAAAAGCCAAAGATCCAAACCACATTAAAGTGGGCGTGATTGTCGGCGCAGAACAGCAGGTTGCGGAAGCGGCGGCTAAAGTCGCTAAAGACAAGTATGGCCTGGATGTTGAGCTGGTCACCTTTAACGACTACGTGCTGCCTAACGAAGCACTGAGCAAAGGTGATATTGATGTGAATGCCTTCCAGCATAAACCGTATCTGGATCAACAAATCAAAGATCGTGGTTACAAGCTGGTATCCGTTGGTAACTCTTTCGTTTATCCGATTGCGGGCTACTCGAAAAAGATCAAATCACTCGACCAACTGCAGGACGGCGCGCAGGTTGCCATTCCTAATGACCCAACTAACCTTGGTCGTTCGCTGCTGCTGCTGCAGAAAGTGGGCCTGATTAAGCTGAAAGACGGTGTGGGCCTGCTGCCAACCTCACTGGATATCGTTGAGAATCCAAAACACCTGAAGATTGTTGAGCTGGAAGCGCCACAGCTGCCACGTTCGCTGGACGATCAGCAAATCGCACTGGCGGTCATCAACACGACTTACGCCAGCCAGATCGGCCTGACACCGGCGAAAGATGGCATCTTTGTTGAAGATAAAGACTCACCGTACGTGAACCTGATTGTTGCGCGTGAGGACAATAAAGACGCAGAAAACGTGAAAAAATTCGTGCAGGCTTATCAGTCTGACGAGGTCGCGGATGCGGCGAATAAAGTCTTTAACGGTGGTGCGGTTAAAGGCTGGTAATTTAGCCTTACATCTCTCCTCAGGGCGGCTTATAGCCGCCCTTTCTGATATTGCGCTTTGCTGACTTGTTATTTATCCGTGTCCTTGTTTCAATAACGCCACTTTTTGAAACTTGAGGATGTTGCCATGCGTTTTTTACCGCTCTGCTTGTTAGCATTGATGCTGACAGGGTGTGTTCGAGAGTACCACCCAATAAGCAGCGCACCTTCTCATCCGCAGCAATCCAGCGAACCGACACGTAAGCCAACGTATCGTCCCGCGCCTGTTAAGGTTTACACCGATGCGGCCGATCTGGTGAGCAAACCCTTCCGCGATTTAGGCGAAGTGTCCGCTGAAGATTGCCAGGTGAGCAATCAGAACTCCCCCCCAAATATCGCTACCGCACGTAAACGTATGCAGATTAAAGCGTCACAGATGAAAGCCAATGCTGTGCTGCTGCATAAATGTGAAATCGTCAGCAGCACGCCGGGCTGCTACCGTCAGGCTGTTTGTCAGGGATCGGCGTTGAAAGTCACCAGTCAATGAGTGAATTCGCCTTTGCGCAAATCGGCGTGATCCGTTCTCCCTGGAAAGAGAAGTTCGCCGTGCCGCGTCAGCCTGGGCTGGTACAGGACGGCGGCGGCGAACTGCATCTTTTGCCGCCTTATAACCAGGCGGATGCCGTGCGCGGCCTGGAAGACTTCAGCCACCTCTGGATTCTGTTTGTTTTTCATCAGACCATGGAAGGGGGCTGGCGCCCTACCGTAAGGCCTCCACGGCTGGGCGGTAACGCGCGCATGGGCGTTTTTGCCACCCGCTCCACCTTTCGCCCCAATCCCGTCGGCATGTCGCTGGTTGAGCTCAAAGGCATTCGCTGCGAGAAGCAGCAGGTCATTCTGCAACTGGGCAGCCTGGATTTAGTGGACGGTACGCCGGTTGTCGATATTAAACCTTACCTGCCTTTTGCCGAGGCCCTGCCCGAAGCGCGCGCCGGTTTCGCGCAGGCCGCGCCGGAAAGCACTATGCCGGTCCGGTTTTCAGCGCTTGCCCAACAGCAGTTGCAACAGCACGCCCGCTATCCGCATCTGGCACGCTTTATCAGCGACGTTCTCGCTCAGGATCCGCGGCCCGCTTACCGTAAAGGTGAAATCCAGGACAGGGAATATGCCGCCTGGCTAATGGAGTTTAACGTGCGCTGGCGCATTGATGACGCAGGGACGGAAGTCGTGGCTATCGATCCGCGTTAAAACCCGCTTTTTAGCCAGTGATCTCACTGGTACACTAGCCGCCAGCAAATTTTGTCTGTGAATTTCCGATCAACTGGAATCGTAATCAATGCGTACTACTCAATATCTGCTCTCTACTCAGAAAGAGACACCTTCTGACGCGGAAGTGATCAGCCACCAGCTGATGCTGCGTGCCGGGATGATCCGTAAACTGGCTTCAGGCTTATATACCTGGCTGCCAACCGGACTGCGCGTATTAAAAAAGGTCGAAAACATCGTCCGTGAAGAAATGAACAATGCCGGTGCCATTGAGATTTCAATGCCTGTGGTGCAACCCGCCGATCTGTGGCAGGAGAGCGGTCGTTGGGAACAGTACGGTCCAGAGCTATTGCGCGTTGCCGATCGCCATGAGCGCCCGTTTGTGCTCGGTCCGACGCACGAAGAAGTGATCACCGATCTGATTCGTAATGAGCTGAGCTCCTACAAACAGCTGCCGCTGAATCTGTATCAAATCCAGACCAAATTCCGTGATGAAGTGCGCCCGCGCTTTGGCGTGATGCGCTCGCGTGAATTCATCATGAAGGATGCTTACTCCTTCCATACTTCTCAGGAATCGCTGCAGGAAACCTATGACGCGATGTATCGCGCCTACAGCCAGATTTTCAATCGTATGGGGCTGGATTTCCGTGCAGTGCAGGCTGATACCGGCTCAATTGGTGGTAGCGCATCTCACGAATTCCAGGTGCTGGCGCAGAGCGGTGAGGATGACGTGATTTTCTCAACGGCGTCTGACTTCGCCGCCAACATTGAATTTGCTGAGGCCGTCGCGCCCGCGGGCGATCGTCCTGCCCCTGCAGAAGAGATGCGTGAGGTGGATACGCCGAATACCAAAACCATCGCAGAACTGGTGAGCCAGTTCCAGCAGCCGATTGAGAAAACCGTGAAAACCCTGATGGTGAAGGGCGCAGAAGAAAGCGGTCACGCGTTGGTTGCGTTGCTGGTTCGCGGCGATCATGAACTGAACGAAATCAAGGCAGAGAAATCGCCTCTGGTTGCTTCTCCTCTGACCTTTGCCACCGAAGAAGAGATCCGCGCAGCGGTTGGTGCGGGTCCTGGTTCGCTCGGCCCAGTGGGGCTGAATATGCCGGTTATCGCAGACCGTACCGTGGCGAAGATGAGCGATTTTAGTGCCGGTGCCAACATTGAGGGTAAACACTATTTCGGCATCAACTGGGAACGCGATCTGCCAATGGCGCAGGTAGCCGATCTGCGTAACGTCGTGGAAGGTGACCTGAGCCCGGATGGCAAAGGTACGTTGCAGATTAAACGTGGTATCGAAGTCGGCCACATTTTCCAGCTGGGCACCAAATACTCTGAAGCGATGAAAGCCTCCGTACAGGGCGAAGACGGTCGTAACCAGATCATGACCATGGGCTGCTACGGCATCGGCATCACCCGCGTGGTTGCGGCGGCCATCGAGCAGAACCATGACGACCGCGGCATCATCTGGCCTGCTGCGCTGGCGCCGTTCGAAGTGGCGATTCTGCCGATGAACATGCAGAAATCGTTCCGCGTGAAAGAGTTAGCGGAAGAGCTGTACAACACGCTGCGCGCCAAAGGCGTAGAGGTGATTCTGGACGATCGTAAAGAGCGTCCGGGCGTGATGTTTGCGGATATGGAGCTGATTGGCGTACCGCACACCATCGTGATTGGCGATCGCAATCTTGATAATCAGGAGATTGAGTATAAAGCCCGTCGTGCCGGTGAGAAGCAGATGATCAAGCAGGATGAGATTGTCGAATTTCTGCTTAACGCGCTTAACAAGTAACCGCACTATAACGCCCCTTTAAGGGGCGTTTTTTTTGCTGAATAACGCGCGGCTATCAGGCTTGTTCCCGCATTCTGCCCCTGTCTGACTTGTCATAACGCCCCATGCACATGCCCCTTATTGCACCTTACCGCGCAGCGCTTTGGTATTGCTGCGCCGTGACTTGCCTTCCAGCCTGCGCTCTTTCGAGGCGCGCGTAGGTCGTGTTGAGCGCCGGACTTTCTCTACCGTGGTAAGTTCGCGGATCAGGTTGACCAGCCGCTGCAGTGCCGCCTCCCTGTTCATCTCCTGACTCCGGTACTCCTGCGCCTTGATGATCACGGTTCCGTCACCGGTAATTAAATGGTGGCTGGCATTTAGCAGTCGCTCTTTATAGAACGGTGGCAAGGACGAGGCAGCAATGTCGAAACGTAGATGAATGGCGGTGCTGGTTTTATTCACATGCTGACCGCCAGAACCCTGCGCCCGAATAGCCGTCAGTTCAATTTCACTGTCCGGCAGCTCAACGTTGCGTGACAGCATAATCATCTGTCACCTGCCTGCGTGCAGTACGCGTTTTTTTGTATGGGGCTATCCATTCACTGAACCTTTCGTGCTTTATCCTGAGTCGTCTTAGACGGCGTAGCCAGCTACTTTAGCAGTGATTTGCGCGCGGTTCCTGTTTTTGCCTGGCTGATTTTCTGGAAATGCCTGTGATATAGTCGCTAATCAACCAGAGTGTTTCTGCTCTGCTGAGGAGGTGCCTGTGCAAAAATATTGTGAGTTAGTTCGCCAAAAATATGCCGAAATCGGCAGCGGAGATCTGGGATATGTACCCGATGCCATTGGCTGCGCCTTAAAAGCGCTAGATGATATTGCCGCGAATGTTGCGCTAAACGCTTCTCTCAGGGAACAGGCGGCCTATGCCGCCGCAAACTTATTGGTGAGCGACTATGTTGATGAATGAAGCTTATAAACCCATCAATTGCGATGACTACGATAATCTGGAACTCGCCTGCCAAAAAAACTGGATGCTGTCGCTGGAGTTAAAAGACGGTGAACAGCTTAAGGCCAAAGCCAAAGATATTCTTTCACGTAAAAACGTTGAATATCTGGCGATTGACCTTTCCGGTGAAACGCGCGAGTTACGCCTCGATCACATTGCCAGCTTCAGCCATCCTGAACTCGGCACCGTTGTTGTCAGCGAAGAGTAATTCACTTCCCGTCGGGCGGGATGCACTCCCGCCCACCTCATTCAGGTTTCAACGAACTGTAATAGGCGGCTAAATTCGCCATATCCTCATCATTTAAGCCTGCCACAAATGCCTTCATGACTTCAGCCTGTCCCCCGCTTCGTTCCCCTTTCTTATAGGCCTGTAATGCCTGGTTAAGATAGGCCGCATTTTGGCCAGCCAGATTGGGATAGAGAGGCGTGGTTGCTTTACCCTGTGCCCCGTGGCAGGCCATACAGGCGGCCGCGCGTTGCTCACCCGCTTTCACATCGCCTGCGGCGTGGACCGGTAAAACAGTTATCAGCAGCAAGGCTGCTATGCGTTGCATTATTCCGGCTCTCCCGTCGTTTTCTGCCAGTTGACTTGCCAGCCAGCGGCATCCTCGCTGGCACCTTCGCGGGTAACAAACAGCCCGGGCGCGCAAATCAACGTCTGATTAAAATAAATTAATGGAATGCGCGCGCGTTGCCAGGGCGGGATATTCAGCCTCTGCCAGATTTTTTTTATGTCTCGTCCGCCTGGGCGATTCACGATATGCACATAGCCTGTTGCGTGAAACCGCACGAATACCTGCTCCTGCGGTTGTGGGCAGCGAAGCGTACTCGTGCTTTTTTCGGCCGTCAGTACGCCCAGGTTTTGTGGCAAATGCAGAGGTTGTTCGACGTCATTCCAGGCGATTTCACAGTCAGCTAAAGAGGCGCTGAGCGGCAAGTGGTAAAGCTGCTGCCGGTAGCGACGGATCTCGTGGTTGCCCAGCTTCAGGCGCGGCTGCGCATCTTCACGGCACAACATGATCTCCTGACGGATTCGGCGTAATGCTTCGCGCGACGGCATTTTCTCGCCCTGAGCGGCCAGCCAGCGGCGCAGCAGGGCGTTGCCTTTTACCTCACTCATGGTCAGCAAAGGTGTGAAGCACAGGCTACCGTCGGGTTGAATAAGCTCGCTAAGCGGCTCAGCCAGTAACTCATCCAGCAGTTGCTCCTGCTCGCCACACAAGGCGGCACTGCGCGCCGACGCCTCGGCAAAATGCGGCCAGCGGCGCAGAACCGTCGGCAACAGCTGCTGACGCAGAAAGTTTCGGTCATAGCGCTGATCCTGATTGCTTTCATCTTCAACCCAGACCAGTTGATGCGCCTCGGCATACTGCTCCAGGCTCAGGCGGGAATGGTTTAACAAGGGTCTGAGTAAGGCATGTCCGGCAAACGTCGTCGCCGCCGGCATGGCCGCCAGGCCTGCCGGTCCACTGCCGCGCTTCAGCGCCAGGAGCAGCGTTTCACACTGATCGTCCAGATGTTGCGCGGTTAGCAGCTTTTCATCCGCGCACAGCGCCTGCCCAAGAGCCTGATAGCGTACCTGCCGCGCTGCCGCTTCAATGCCTTGTCCCTGATCCGTTACCTGCACACGCAGGACTTCACAAGGAATCTGCCACCGTTCGCACAGGCACAGGCAGTGCGCTGCCCAGCTATCGGCATTCGGGCTGAGGCCATGATGCACATGCAGCGCACGCAGCCGTGACCGCGGGCGCGCTTGCTGCCAGGCCCGCAGTTGATGAAGTAGAACGGTAGAATCCAGACCACCGCTGAACGCCACGACCAGCGCGTCATTTTCCTTTAACAGTGCGTCAAAATCAGACATGTTCTCAATCCATACCGCGGCCAGTGGAGTCGCCCAAAGCCGCCATTTTACGCCTGATAGAGTTCCAGCGGCAAACCATCCGGATCGGCAAAGAACGTGCAGGGCTTTCCGGTGAGCTCATCGATGCGGATCGCTTCACATATCACGCCCTGCGTTGCCAGATAGCGCATCGCCGCTTCAACGTCCGGCACGCTGAAGGCCAGATGACGCAGGCCACAGGCTTCCGGTTGACTGACGCGTGCGGGCGGTTTGGGAAACGAAAACAGCTCAATCGTATACTGACCGTTCAGTGCCAGATCCCCTTTCCACGAATCACGCGCTTCACGATAGTGTTCGCTTTGCAGTTCAAACCCCAGAATGTCGCAGTAAAACGCTTTGCTGCGCGAATAGTCTGATGCAATGATCGCGATATGATGGATGTGCGTTAGCTGTAGCATCGTTGCTTCCTGTTAAACATGACGTCCTGTTAGCCGGCCTGTTTCAGCACACGTACCCGATATTCCCCCTCTTCGGTGAGGATCGCGCCGTGAATATCCGTCTCAAAGCCAGGATAGTGGCGTCCAATGCTACACAGCATTAACAGGAAGTCGAGTACGGCGCGGCTTTGTTCTGTGATCATTTCACCTGGCATCACCAGAGGAACGCCCGGAGGATAAGGCAGGATCATGTTGGCAGAGATGCGGCCCACCAGCTCATTGATGTTCACGGTTTCAATATTGCCCTTCACCTGTTGCTGAAAAGCCTGGTGCGGCGTCATTTTCATCTCGGGCAACACGTCAAACGCCTTCAACATGAGCCGCGGTAAATCATGTTGCTGGATAAGACAGTGGATCCCCTGCGCCAGCGTCTGAATACGCATGTTGCGATAAAAATCAGGATCCTCCGCATAGAGATCCGGCAACATATTTTTGACCCGGAGATTGAGATCGTAGGCGCGCTTAAATTCCGTTAACCCTCGCAGCACGCTCATCGCTTTGGTTTTATCAATGCCGATACTAAACAGGAATAACAGATTGTAAGGGCCGGTTTTTTCAACCACGATGCCGCGCTCATCCAGGAACTTCGCCACCAGCGCCGCCGGAATGCCCTCTTCCGCCATCACGCCCAGCTCGCTCATGCCGGGTGTCAGGATCGTTACCTTGATCGGATCAAGATACATGTGGTCGCGATCGGCCTGGGTGAATCCGTGCCAGTCCTCTTCCCCCGGCTGTATCGGCCAGCACTGGGCTTCATCAACGTGTTCAGGCTGCCAGATATCAAAAAACCAGCTGTCGCACTCTTCTCGCAACCGCTGTATTTCACGACGGAAATGCAGGGCGCGTTCCACTGACCGGTTAATGAGCCTTTTGCCCGGATTTCCCCGCAGCATCGCCGCCGCTGTCTCAATGGATGAGACGATGGCATAGTTCGGTGAGGTGGTAGTGTGCATCATGTAGGCTTCATTAAACGTCTGCTCGTCATAGTCGCCTTTAATATGAATCAGCGAAGCCTGGGAAAAAGCCGCCAGCAGTTTATGGGTGGACTGCGTTTCATAGAAGACTTTACCCGGCACCCGCTCACCGCTCATGCCGCTTTTCCCCTCATAGATGGGATGAAAGTTGGTATAGGGAACCCAGGCAGAATCAAAGTGGATCGACGGCACCTCAAGGGTTTGCTTGATGTACTGAGTGTTGTAGAGCAAACCGTCGTAGGTCGAATTGGTGATCACCGCATGTACCGGCCAACTGGCGCGCGGCGTGACCGCCACTTTTTGCTCGATGCTGGCACGGGTGAACTCTTTTTGCGGAATACCGCCCAAAATACCCAATGCGTTGCGTGTTGGCTTGAGCCAGATGGGGATCAAATCGCTCATCATCAACAGATGCGTGAGCGACTTATGGCAGTTGCGGTCCACCAGAATCGTGCTGCCTGCCGGGGCAGCATACATTCCGACGATTTTATTCGAGGTCGAGGTGCCGTTGGTCACCATGTAGCTCTGTTCCGCACCAAAAGTGCGGGCGATATACTCTTCGGCTTCCAGATGCGGCCCTGTGTGGTCCAGCAGCGATCCCAGTTCCGTTACCGAAATCGAGATATCCGACTTCAGCGTATTGGCACCAAAAAAGTCATAGAACAAGCAGCCGACCGGGCTTTTCTGGAAGGCCGTACCGGCCATATGGCCAGGGGTACAGAAGGTGTATTTCCCCTCTTTCACATAGGTAAACAACGCTTTGGTCAACGGCGGCGTGATGTTGTCGAGGTAGTCATCTGTGTACTGTCGGATGTGAAGAGCAATATCGTCGGCGGCATTCAGCGCATATTCAAAGAAATGCAGCGGCATACGCATTTCATTAATACTGATATCCATCTGGGAATGGGTATTGATAAAGGCATACAGCGGCAGGTATTCATTAAGCTGATTGATTTCACCACACAGCTCCGGGCTGTTGTGTTCATCCCAGTCAAAAATGACGCCGCTGATACGGGGATTGTGTTCAATGAGTTTTAGCAGATCGTCATTGTTTTTCGGCCGGATGAGTTGAAAACCTTGCTGACTCAGCGCGACTTCCAGTTCGCGCAAGGGTTCATCTTTGTAAAACACGCCATGCGCGCCCATGATCGCCAGAATATTCAATGCACATCTCCCTGATTGTTGAGGCATTAAGTAAGCATAGCGAATGATGCCACTCAACTGCAGTCAGATTAATGGCATAAAAAAAGCGGACCGAAGTCCGCTTTATCGTCATGAAGCACAATCAGGCGTAGCCGTAGCTCATCAGACGTTGATAACGGCGATCGAGCAGTTCTTCGGTGCTGAGCCCTTCCAGATCGGCCAGATCGGCCAGCAGTTGCTGTTTCAGCGACTGCGCCATTTCGACAGGATGACGATGCGCCCCGCCCAGTGGCTCAGGGATAACCGAGTCAATCAGCTTCAGCTCTTTCAGACGCGGCGCGGTAATACCCATCGCTTCGGCTGCCAGAGGCGCTTTATCGGCGCTTTTCCACAGAATAGAGGCACAGCCTTCCGGAGAGATAACAGAGTAAGTGCTGTACTGCAGCATGTTAACTTTATCACCCACACCAATGGCCAGCGCACCACCGGAACCGCCTTCACCGATGACCGTACAGATCACAGGCACCTTCAGACCGGACATTTCCCGCAGATTACGGGCAATAGCCTCAGACTGACCACGCTCTTCCGCACCAACGCCAGGATAAGCGCCAGGCGTGTCGATAAAGGTCAGGATTGGCATCTTGAAACGCTCAGCCATTTCCATCAGGCGCAGCGCTTTGCGATAGCCTTCTGGTGCTGGCATGCCAAAATTACGGCGAATCTTCTCTTTGGTTTCACGTCCTTTCTGGTGACCAATGATCATGACCGGGCGACCATCAAGGCGCGCAATCCCACCCACAATGGCTTTGTCATCCGCATAAGCACGGTCACCCGCCAGCTCATCGAAATCGTCAAAGGCATTGCGCACGTAATCAAAGGTATAAGGACGTAGCGGATGGCGTGCCAGTTGTGCAATTTGCCATGCGCCCAAATCGGCGAAGATTTTACGGGTCAGCTCAACGCTTTTCTCGCGCAGTCGCTTCACTTCTTCGTCGAGATTGACGTGTTTATCGTCCTGACGACCAATCGAGGTTAGCGAATCAATCTTCGCTTCCAGTTCTGCAATTGGCTGTTCAAAATCCAGGTAATTAAGACTCATAATGTTCCTGTTTTAGTCAAACTCCAGTTCCACCTGCTCCGATCCAATTAACGACCGCAAATCGTTGAGTAAACGATCGCTGGGCGAAATTCGCCACGCTGCACCAAAGCGTAGCTTCGCTCGCGCGTCGGCTCTCTGATAGTAGAGATGCACTGGAATTGTCCCTGAACGATGAGGTTCCAGGGACTGACGGAGTCGGTTTAATAGCTGGTCATCAATTTGCCTGTCCGTCAGCGAGATAGCAAGTCCACGGGCGTATTTTTCGCGCGCTTCGTCGATGTCCATGACTTCCCGGGCGGTCATTTTAAGCCCACCACTGAAGTCATCAAAGCTGACCTGTCCGCTGACGATCAGGATACGGTCTTTCTCCAGCAGTTGCTGGTATTTATCTAACGCATCGGTAAATAACATGACTTCGAGACGGCCGGAACGATCGTCAAGTGTACAAATACCAATTCGGTTGCCGCGTTTGGTCACCATTACACGCGCAGCAATCACCAGACCTGCCGCAACGGTAATCTTACCACGATCGGTAGGATGCATATCTTTCAAACGCATCCCGCCAACGTAACGCTCAATTTCTTTTAAATACTGATTAATAGGATGGCCGGTAAGATACAACCCAAGGGTTTCGCGTTCACCATCCAACTGCACCTGTTCCGGCCAGGGCGTCACGCTGGCATAGGACTGTTCTACCTGTTCAGGCTCGTCGGCCAGTACGCCAAACATGTCCGCCTGGCCGATCGCTTCGGCTTTCGCATGCTGATCCGCCGCCTTCAGCGCATCGTTAAGGGCGCTCATTAAGGCAGCGCGGTGTGGGCCGAGACGATCAAAGGCACCTGACATGATCAGTTTTTCCATGACCCGACGGTTGATCTTTTTGGTATCGGTGCGCGCGCAGAGATCGAACAGCTCCCGGAAATAACCGCCCTCGTTACGCGCATCGATGATCGCTTCGATCGGCCCTTCACCGACGCCTTTAATGGCGCCGATGCCGTAAACGATCTCGCCCTCATCATTGACGTGGAACTGATACAGGCCCGAGTTAATATCCGGCGGCAGGACCTTTAGCCCCATGCGCCAGCACTCATCCACCAGGCCAACCACTTTTTCCGTGTTATCCATATCCGCCGTCATGACCGCAGCCATAAATTCGGCCGGATAATGCGCTTTCAGCCACAGCGTTTGATAGGACACCAGCGCATAAGCCGCAGAGTGCGATTTGTTAAAACCGTATCCGGCAAATTTCTCTACCAGATCGAAGATTTTCATCGACAGTTCGCCGTCGATGCCCATGCTTTCAGCGCCGTCTTTAAAAACGGAGCGCTGCTTGGCCATCTCTTCGGGTTTCTTTTTACCCATGGCGCGACGCAGCATATCCGCCCCGCCGAGCGTATAGCCAGACAGGACCTGGGCGATCTGCATTACCTGTTCCTGATACAGGATAATGCCGTAGGTCGGCTCGAGAACCGGCTTCAGGCTTTCATGCTGCCACTGGATATCAGGATAGGAGATGGCTTCCCGACCGTGCTTACGGTCGATAAAGTTATCCACCATGCCCGACTGCAACGGGCCAGGGCGGAACAGCGCCACAAGGGCGATCATGTCTTCAAAGCAGTCAGGTTTCAGACGCTTGATCAGATCTTTCATGCCGCGCGATTCAAGCTGGAAAACCGCCGTGGTTTCCGCGCGCTGCAGCATATCAAAGCTTTTCTTGTCTTCAAGCGGAATGGTGGCGATATCGATCGGCGGCAACCCCTGCTTTTCACGGCGCGGGTTAATCATCTTCAGTGCCCAGTCGATAATGGTCAGCGTACGCAGCCCCAGGAAGTCAAACTTCACCAGGCCGGCATATTCCACATCATTTTTATCAAACTGCGTCACCGGATACTGGCCGTTTTCGTCACAGTACAGTGGCGCAAAATCGGTAATTTTGGTGGGCGCGATCACTACTCCACCCGCGTGCTTACCGGCGTTTCGCGTAACACCTTCCAGCTTGCGCGCCATATCGATTAGCGCTTTGACTTCCTCATCGGCCTCATAAATTTCCGGCAGTTGCGGTTCTGCAGCAAAGGCTTTTTCCAGCGTCATGCCCGGATCGGGCGGCACCAGCTTTGAAATACGATCGACAAAACCATAGGGATGGCCCAGAACGCGTCCCACGTCACGAATGACCGCCTTAGCCGCCATCGTACCGAAAGTAATAATCTGAGACACCGCTTCGCGGCCGTACATGTCGGCCACGTGTTCAATCACCTGGTCACGTTTCTCCATGCAGAAATCGACGTCGAAGTCGGGCATGGAAACACGTTCTGGGTTCAGGAAACGTTCGAACAGCAGGTCGAACTCGAGCGGATCAAGGTCAGTGATCTTGAGCGCATAGGCGACTAAGGATCCCGCACCAGAACCACGGCCCGGCCCAACCGGCACGCCGTTATCTTTCGACCACTGGATAAACTCCATCACGATCAGGAAGTAGCCAGGGAACCCCATCTGGTTAATAACGTTGAGTTCCACTTCCAGACGTTCATCGTATTCCGGCCGCTTTTCGGCCCGTACGGCTTCGTCCGGAAACAGCATCGCGAGGCGCTCTTCCAGCCCCTCGCGGGATTTCATCACCAAAAAGTCTTCGGTGGTCATATCCCCTGTCGGGAACTGGGGCAGAAAGTACTCACCCAGCCGGACCGTGACGTTACAACGCTTAGCAATCTCTACGCTGTTTTCCAGCGCTTCCGGGATGTCCGCGAACAGCTCGCACATCTCCTCTTCGCTGCGCATGTATTGCTGAGGACTGTAATGGCGAGGACGTTTCGGATCGTCGAGCGTGTAACCATCATGAATGGCAACGCGGATCTCGTGGGCGTCGAAATCTTCTTCATTGATGAAGCAGACTTCATTCGTGGCAACAACGGGGATCCCTTCTGCAATCGCCAGCTCAACCGCCGCATGCAGATAGCTCTCCTCATCAGGACGACCGGTACGGACCAGCTCCAGGAAGTAGCGATCGGCAAAATGCTGTTGATAGAAAGCCAGGCAGTCAGACACCAGCGCGCTGTTACCTCGTAGCAGGCTGCGGCCAACATCCCCTCGACGGCCCCCGGACAGCAGAATCAGTCCTTCCTGCAGTTCGGCCAGCCAGTCGCGATCGATAATCGGGCCAGCAATACCGTAACCCCGTTGGTAAGCACGGGAAATCAGCAGTGTCAGATTCTGATAGCCGGTATTATTTGCCGCCAGCACGGTAATCTGGGTCAGTTCATCGCCCATCAACTCGCTGGCAACGTTAAAATCTGCCCCGATAATCGGTTTAACCCCTGCCCCGTGCGCACCGCCGTAAAATTTCACCAGCCCGCAAAGGTTGGTGAAGTCGGTAATCGCGATGGCTGGCATACCCAGCGCAGCCGCTTTCTTGATCAACGGGCCGGTTTTCGCCAGGCCGTCGACCATGGAATAGTCGCTGTGTACGCGCAGATGTATAAAACGGGGTTCGGCCATATCAGTTTCCGGTTAAAACAGGTTCGGATTAGCGCAGCGTGGTCAGGCTGCTCGCCAGTACATCGGCATCAATCAGCGCATTACGCACCGGCGCAAAGCTGCGGCGGTGATGAGGGGTTGCACCGTACTGCGTCAATTTTTCCATGTGTAACGCCGTAGGATAACCTTTATGCTGCGCAAAACCATACTGCGGAAACAACAAATCCAGCTCTGCCATTTCACGATCGCGCGTGACCTTGGCGATGATGGAGGCGGCACTGATTTCGGCGACCAGGCTGTCGCCCTTCACCACCGCCAGAGAAGGCATCGGCAACGCCGGACAGCGATTGCCGTCAATCAGCACAAAGTCTGGCGTGATGGACAGGCCAGCGACCGCGCGCTGCATCGCCAGCATCGTGGCGTGCAGGATATTAAGATTGTCGATCTCGTCCGGTTCTGCGCGCCCCAGGCTCCAGGCGAGCGCTTTCTCTTTGATTTGATCAAACAGCGCGAGACGGCGTTTTTCTGACAGTTTTTTGGAGTCTGCCAGGCCGGGAACAGGATTCGCGGGATCGAGGATCACGGCGGCGGTCACAACGGCCCCGACTAATGGCCCGCGCCCGACTTCGTCCACCCCGGCAATACAACCGGCGGCAGGATAGATAAAATCAGCCATTGGCAAGCTCCAGCACCGCATCTGCGGCTTGTTCGTCAGCGTTCCAGCGGATCTGCTGGTGCAGTTCATAAAAGGTGTTCAGCAGCGTTTCACGTTCACGACTGGCATGCAGCAACGGATCCAGCGCCGCGGCCAGCGCCTCAGGCTGACATTCATCCTGCAACAGCTCTTTGACCAGTTCGCGCCCGGCCAGCAGATTCGGCAAAGAGACGTAATCCGTTTTGACCAGTCGTTTAGCCAGCCAGAAGGTAAACGGCTTCATGCGGTAGCCAACCACCATCGGGCATTTTGCCAGCATGCACTCCAGCGCCGCCGTTCCCGAAGCCAGTAGCGCAGCATCACTTGCCACCATGGCTTCCCTGCCCTGACCATCCAGCAGGTGCATCGGCAGCTCAGGCGCGACCTCCGCTTTAATTTTTTCAAACTGTTCGCGGCGCTTAGCGTTAACCAGGGGCACGACAATTTCCAGCGCCGGATAGTGCGTACGCAGACGCTGTGCGGTTTTAAGGAAATCCGCACTCAGCATTTCGACTTCGGCACCCCGGCTGCCGGGAAGCAGTGCCAGACAGAGCGCGTGCTCGTCTATGCCAAGATGGCGGCGAGCGGCGGCCTTATCGGGCTGTAACGGCATGGCATCCGCCATGGTATGACCAATAAAGCGACAGGGAACGTTGAAACGGTCGTAGAAGGCTTTTTCAAACGGCAGAAACGCCAATACCAGATCGGTATTGCGGCCGATTTTAAAGACGCGCTTTTGTCGCCAGGCCCAGACAGAGGGGCTGACGTAATGAATGGTGCGAATGCCTGCGCGTTTGAGATGGCCTTCCAGCGTGATGTTGAAATCCGGCGCATCAATACCGACAAAGACGTCAGGCTGAAGCGCGGTAAAGCGCTGCGTAAGATCGCGACGAATACTTAATAAACGCCGTAACCGCCCCAGCACCTCCACAATGCCCATCACCGCCAGCTCTTCCATCTCGTACCAGGCTTCGCAACCTTCGGCCTGCATTAGCGGACCCGCGACGCCAACAAAACGGGCATCAGGATGACGCGCTTTTAATGCCCGAATCAGGCCTGCGCCAAGGATATCGCCAGAGGTTTCTCCGGCGACCAGGGCAATCGTAAGGGGACGCGCTGACATGAATTAGCGAATTAATCCACGAGTTGAACGAGCAAAGAAATCAAAGAAAGGCTGCACTTCGCTGTGCTGCTGAGCAATCGCCTCGATTTCCGGTTTGACTTCATCCAGCGTTCTGCCGCTGCGATAAAGTAACTTGTAGGCGTTGCGGATAGCGTGCAGTGTTTCTTTGCTGAAGCCACGGCGCTTCAGGCCTTCAATGTTGATACCGAATGGCGTGGCATGGTTGCCTTGCGCAATGACATAGGGCGGCACATCCTGAGCCACGCCTGAACAACCACCAACCATCACATGTGCGCCAATGGTGCACCACTGGTGCACGGCCGTCATGCCGCCAATAATGGCGAAATCGTCGACAGTGACATGGCCGCCTAGTGTCGCATTGTTGGCCATAATGCAGCGGTTGCCAATGACACAGTCATGCGCGATATGGACGTTAACCATCAACAGATTGTCACTGCCGACAACCGTGACATTTGTGCCCTGAGTCGTGCCACGATGAATGGTCACGCTTTCACGAATACGGTTACGATCGCCAATGTCAACACGGGTGGGTTCACCCGCGTATTTCAGATCCTGATTCACTTCACCGATAGAAGCAAACTGATAGATCTGGTTGTCTTTACCGATACGCGTATGGCCGTTTACCACCACGTGTGACTTAAGGACGGTTCCCTCACCAATCTCGACATTCGCCCCGACAAAACAGAAAGGACCAATATGAACGCCGGGGCCGATAACAGCCCCGTCTTCGATGACTGAACTGGGATGGATGTTGGCGGTTGGATCAATCACGAGTTATGCCTCCCGGCTACGGGCACACATCATGGTCGCTTCACAGACGATTTTACCGTCGACAGTCGCTACGCCATTGAAGCGAGTCAGACCACGGCGGGTTTTCTCGAAGGTCACTTCCATAATCATTTGATCGCCCGGTACGACCGGACGCTTGAAACGGGCATTATCAATGCCAGCAAAATAATAAAGCTCGCCTGGCTCCAGTTTACCCACGCTTTTAAATGCCAGAATGCCGGTGGCCTGTGCCATCGCTTCCAGAATCAGAACGCCGGGAAAAATCGGTTTACCAGGGAAATGCCCCTGGAAAAACGGCTCGTTAAAGGAGACATTCTTTACGGCGCGCAGATATTTGTTTTCTTCAAAATCCAGCACGCGATCTACCAGCAGAAACGGATAACGGTGCGGCAGCAGCTCTAAAATCTCTTCAATTTGCAGAGTATGAGTTTCAGTAGTCAAAATACTCTTCCTGTCCTAAAAATCTGATGACATCAATAACACGGCCTGCACCGATCATCATGATCGTTGGCAGGCCGCAAATAGGTTCCGTGGCGCCTGGCTTCCCTGCTTAACACTGTTATTATGAAAGCCGGTCTGTCATGGGATGGCGTCTAGTCGTCTTTGCCGACTTTCCGCTCGATTGCTTTTAAGCGTTTGCTTAGTTCATCGATATTCATCACCAACGCTGCAGTTTTGCGCCAGGTTTTGTTGGGCTGTAATGGAATGCCTGAGGAGTATACACCAGGTTCTGTTATCGGACGCATAACCATGCCCATGCCGGTTACGGTTACTTTGTCACAGATTTCCATATGGCCATTAATGACGCTGGCACCGCCAATCATACAATAACGACCAATTTTCAAACTACCCGCCATGATCACACCGCCAGCAACCGCAGTATTGTCGCCAATAACCACGTTGTGAGCAATCTGACATTGGTTATCTATGATAACACCATTGCCGATCAGAGTGTTATCCAGCGCACCACGATCGATGGTGGTACAGGCACCGATTTCGACCCGATCGCCAATGATGACCGAACCCAACTGCGGGATTTTCACCCAGTTGCCACGATCGTTAGCATAACCGAACCCATCTGAACCTATCACTGTGCCGGACTGAATCAGACAATCCTGACCAATCTGCACCTCATGGTAAACCGAGACGTTAGCCCATAAACGCGAGCCGTTGCCGATACGGGTTTTTTTGCCCACAAAACAGCCTGGGCCGATGACCACGTTGTCACCGAGTACCACGTCGGACTCAATAACGGCATTGGCGCCGATGGACACATTCTCACCCAGTCTGGCGCTGGAATCGATCACGGCGCTCGGCGCAATGTGCTGCGCAGGCTGCGGCGTCGTATCCAGTAACTGCGCCATTCGCGCATAGGTAAGATAGGGGTTTTTAACAACCAGCGCGGCGGTTTTACACCACTCCAGATCCGCTTCCGTCAGCACCACGGCTGAAGCCTGGATCAGGGCGAGCTGCTCGCGGTAACGGCTGTTGGCAAGAAACGTGATTTGACCAGTGGTGGCGGATTGCATAGAAGCAATGCCGGAGATGACGATATCGCCATCTCCGTGCAATTCTGCATCCAACTGCTGGGCTAAATCAGCCAGTCGAATTGATGACATCGATTATTTAACCTGCTTCGCAACTTCATCGGTGATGTCTTTAACATCAGAACCCGAATACAGCACAGCCTGAGAATTCAGCACCAGGTCATAGCCGCCGCTTTTGGCAACCGACTGAACAGCAGTCTGGATTTTTTCCAGCAGCTTATTACGCTCCTGAACCTGACGGGTCTGGTTGTCTTTCTCAAACGCGTCGGCTTTTGCCTGGAAAGCATTACGCTCAGAGTCAATCTGCTTCTCTTTCTTGCTGCGCTCGCTCGCCTTCATGGTTGGCGCGTTACGCTGCAGATCCTGCATTTCCTGCTGGATTTTGTCGTGCTGAGAACGGAGTTCTGCCGCGCGGCCCTGGAATTCACTCTCGAGCTGCTTGGTGATAGTCGCGCGCTGAGGTGATTTCTGGAAAACCTGGCTCAGATCCACAGTTGCGACTTTATCCGCCGCCTGTGCGCCAGCAGAAGCAGCCAATGCAACACCCAGAGTAACTGCACATAACAACTTTTTCACTATAAACTCCTTACCCTCAACATGTATGTTTGCAGCGTGGAGCATAGCAATGCCCCACGTGTGCAAGCTAATTTTTTAACATCCCTGTACAGAACATTACCAGGTTTTACCAATGTTAAACTGGAACTGCTCTGACTTATCTCCCTCAACTTTCTTAACCGGCTGGGCATAGGAGAAGACTAACGGCCCCAGCGGTGACATCCACTGTAAAGACACACCGGTCGAAACGCGAATGTTGTTCGGATCGCTGTAGTCAGGAATACCGGCAGCGCGCGTCTCCGCCGTGTTCTGCCATTTAGTATCCCAGACCGTACCCGCATCCACAAACAGCGAAGTGCGGACGGAATTCGAATATTTCTCACTCAGGAACGGTGTTGGCGTGATCAGCTCAAGGCTGGCAATCGCCATCGCGTTACCCCCGATTGCATCGCTCGACTTACAGATACCGTTCGGATCGCTCAGGTTACAGTATGACGAACCATTGTTCAGGTAAGCGGCTTTCGGACCGATGGTATTGGACTGGAATCCGCGCACGGTACTCGAACCGCCGGCGTAGAAGTTCTCATAGAACGGCATCTCTTTACCGCTAATGCCGTCACCGTAGCCCACACGACCGCGACCTAACACAACCCAGGTATGATCTTTATTGATCGGAACATACTGCTGGCTGTCCAGGGTCATTTTGTAGAACTGGTTATCTGAACCCGGAATCGTGACTTTGCCGTTCAGGTTAGTACGGTTACCTGAGGTGGCAAAGAAACCACGGTCGAGCGTGTTATAGGTCCAACCATAGTTAAAGGTGAAGTCGTCAGCAGAGAAGTCGCCGTTGCTGTTCAACTGCTGTGGCTTACCGACCGAGTCAAGATAACGCCACATCGCAACCTGTGGACGCATGTCTGACAGGTCGTTATGGACATAGCCCAGACCGACGCGCAGCGAGTTGTTCTCGTTGATTGGGAAGCCCAATGTACCGTCTGTACCGTAACTTCTGTTGGTATAGCCGGAGAGATCGGCGTTGCTGGCCTTAAAGTTGTTGTAGAACACCCGGCCGCCCAGACTCACACCGTCAACGGTAAAGTAGGGATCGGTCAGGGAGAATTCTGCATAGGTCTGGTAATCGTTTTTAGTGCCGCTAATCCCCACGGTATTACCGGTGCCGAGCCAGTTATCCTGGGTAACACCGACCTGGAAACTCACGCCACTTTCTGTACCGTAGCCGACGCCAAAGTTAAAGGTACCGGTATTGCGTTCTTTAACTTTATAGACCACGTCAACCTGGTCAGGTGAGCCGGGAACGCGCTGCGTATCCACGTCAACGGTTTCAAAATAGCCCGTACGATTCAGACGCTCTTTGCCCTGATCGACCAGGTCGCTGCCCAGCCAGGCGCCTTCCATCTGACGCATTTCACGACGCAGTACGGCATCTTTTGATGTATCGTTTCCTTCGAAGCGCACTTTACGCACGTAGTAGCGGTTACCCGCATCGACGTTGATGTGCAGCTTAACGGTTTTATCCGCATCGTTAATTTCAGGCTGTGTCACAACACGTGGATAGGCATAGCCGTAGCGACCCAGCAGTTTCTTAATGTCATCTTCCATCGACGTGACTTTCGTGCCGTTATACAGCTCGCCCGCCGGAATTTTGGTCAGATGTTCGATTTCGGCCGAATGACCCGCCATGCTGCCGTTGACGATTACGCCAGCAATCTTGTACTGATCGCCTTCGGTAATGTTCACGGTGATGTAGATGCCTTTCTTATCCGGCGTCAGGCTGACCTGCGTCGAATCAATGTTGAAACGCGCATAACCCCGATCCAGATAGAAGCTGCGCAGGGTTTCAAGGTCGCCCGCCAGTTTCTGCTTCTGGTATTTACGGTCGCCCACCACGTTCCACCACGGCACTTCGTCACGCAACTGGAAGCGGGAAATGAGCTCGTCGGAGCTAAAAGCTTTGTTACCGACGATATTGATCTGCTGAATTTTGGCAGAAACACCTTCGGTAAACACCAGTTTCAAATCGACGCGGTTACGCGGCAGC
Organism: Pantoea sp. B623; assembly: GCF_024814475.1. Lineage (NCBI taxonomy): Bacteria > Pseudomonadati > Pseudomonadota > Gammaproteobacteria > Enterobacterales > Erwiniaceae > Pantoea > Pantoea sp. B623. Next base: position 1,535,568 of record NZ_JANUXM010000004.1, read on the forward strand.
GGTGTGACTACGGCTTTAACGCTGGCGGTGTATTTGCCCACGCTGTAGTAGAAGTCTTCCAGGCCCTTCTCAATCGAAGAGATGGTGGTGCGGTCCAGCGCTTCGCCGACGCGCACGCCTGAGGCTTCAAGGTTTTGTTTGAGCTGATCGTCTTTAACCGCTTTGTTACCGCTGAAGGTAATGCTGGCGATGGTGGGACGTTCTTTGACCTGAACAATCAGCGTATTACCATCTCGCAGGACCTGAACATCCTCAAAGTTGCCAGTTGCGAACAGGGAGCGAATGGTATTTCTGACGTCATCGTCATTCACCGTATCGCCAACCCGAACTGGCATGCTCAGCAGAGCCGCGCCGACGGCGACTCGCTGCAGCCCTTCGAAATGAATGTCCTTCACCACGAAATCGTCTGCACCGTAAACGGTGGCGCTGCTAAACAGCAGCGACGCTATGAGCAACTTTTTCATCGCCATCGTTATTATGCGTTTTCCTAACACATCCCACGTAAGCTCGCGTTCCAGCGGTTACAAACGTGAGAAATCATTGAAAAGTGCAAGCCCCATTAACATCACCAGCAGTATTGAACCGATGCGGTAACTAAAGTCTTGAACTCGCTCGGACACCGGTCCCCCTTTGATCTTTTCAATCGCAAGGAAGAGCAAGTGCCCACCATCTAAAACCGGTAGCGGGAACAGGTTGATGATCCCTAAGTTGACGCTAATCAACGCCAGGAACATCAGGTAGTAAATCATTCCATACTCGGCTGACAAACCTGCACCTTGCGCAATCGAAATCGGGCCGCTCAGGTTGTTCAGCTTCACATCGCCGGTTATTAACTTGCCCAACATAGAGACGGTCAGCTTCATTAACTGCCAGGTTTTTACACTGGCTTCACCAATGGCTGAAAACGCACCATATTGTCTTACCGTTTTATACTCGTCTGGCAGCGGTACGACTCGGGGAATCACCCCCGCAAACCCTTGTGCTTTGTTCCCAGGTTTCGCTTCGGGCGTCAGGGTTAACTGCACCGCGTCACCGTTGCGATCGACCTCAAGAGCAATACTTTTTCCTGGGTTATCCCGAACCTGGATAGCAAAAGGCTGCCACTGCGATAATAACTGACCATCGACTTTAACGATCCTGTCGCCAGCTTGCAAACCGGCTGCACTGGCAGGCGAATTCTTTTGCACTTCAGCCAGGGTCGTTTCAATCTGCGGGCCCCGGGGACGAATTCCCAGCGCGACGACAGGGTCCTGCTTATCAGGTTCGAACTGCCAGTTGCGCAAATCGACCTGTTTTTGCTGCGTCCCCTGTTCGCCAAAACGACCCACTGTTAACGTTGTGCTGGCATCACCGATTTTACCGATCAATGCCATGCGCACAGCTTCCCAGTCAGGCGTTTCGATACCGTCAACGGCCTTAAGTTCCGTCCCGGGTGTAATTTGCGCTTCTGCGGCGACCGAACCGTTCAGAATTTCACCAACTACCGGTTTAATACCCGGCACGCCGTGGATGAACACGACCCAGTAGGCAAAGATAGCAAACAGGAAATTGGCAATCGGGCCGGCAGCAATAATAGACGCGCGCTGCCAAATCGCTTTATTGTTAAACGCCTGGTGCCGAAGCTCGGCGGGAACGCTTTCTACCCGCTCGTCCAGCATTTTGACATAACCGCCAAGTGGAATGAGCGCAATCACAAATTCGGTGCCGTGACGATCGCGGCGTTGCCATAACGCCTTGCCAAAGCCGATAGAAAAGCGCTCTACTCTCACACCGCAACGCCGCGCCACCCAAAAATGGCCAAACTCATGCACGGTGATTAACACGCCCAGTGCAATGATAAATGCGGCAAAACTCCAGATTACGCTTAACATCGTCGTTTGCCCTTAAAGTGTCTGAAACACCAACAGCAATAAACAGGCAAATACCGGCACTGCTGCTGTCAGGCTGTCGATGCGGTCAAGAATACCGCCATGTCCGGGAATCAGGCTCCCGCTGTCTTTGATACCGGCCTCGCGTTTAAACATGCTTTCCGTCAGATCGCCCAGTACCGAAGCAAGGGTGGAAATCACGGCGCAGATCACCAGCGTGCCGGTGGGAACGGAAAGCGGCGCAAAACTGGCGAACAGGACGGCAATCAGCGCAGAAGAGATCAGTCCGCCCAGAAAACCTTCCCATGTTTTACCGGGCGACACTTTTGGCGCCAGCTTATGTTTGCCAAACAGTTTGCCGAACATGTAGGCACCGGAATCGGCACCCCATACCAGAAACATAACAAACAGCAGCCACCAGGCACCGGCAAAGTGATCGGCTTCGTAATGATACTGGCGGAGCGCCATCATGCCCCAGAAGAAAGGAATGACCGTTAACGCACCAAACAGCAGACGCAAGGGTCGGGAAGTCCGCCATAACGCAGCAGAGGCAGGATAGAACAGAACCAGTAACAGCGCGGCAATCCACCAGGCCAGTGAGGCCCACAGCCAGCCCGCCACCTGCGGCAGGTGCGCGTTATGTTCGTAGGGAGGAAGCGTAAACAGCATCAGCGTCAGAGCCAGACCGCATATCAGCGCGAGCCAGATCCGTTGCTGACGCGATGCCATACCAGACAGCTGCCCCCATTCCCAGGCGGCAAGCATACAGATAATAATCGTAATAATTGCAAAGCCAACAGGCGGTAACCAGAACAATGCAGCGATCACCAGCGGGATGAGAATCAGCGCGGTGATCAGACGAGACTTCAGCAAAGGTTACCCCCAGATTGCTCAGGCGCCGCCTGGTGCAGCGCCGCCAAAGCGTCGCTCCCGCAGAGAGAATGCATTCAGTGCACCTTCAAAAACGTGTTCATCAAAATCCGGCCAGAGCACATCAGTAAAATAGAATTCCGCATAGGCAATTTGCCACAACAGGAAGTTGCTAATCCGATGCTCTCCCCCGGTCCTTATCACTAAATCCACTGGCGCCAACTGGTTCATGCACAGTTGCGACGTCAGGCTCTCTTCGGTTATCTGATCAGGGCGTAACAAGCCTTCCTGAACCTGTTCAGCCAACTTTTTAACGCCTTCGATAATATCCCATCGCCCGCCGTAGTTCGCAGCAATGTTTAGCGTGAGTCGATCGTTATTCTCCGTCAGCGCTTCTGCCCGACGGACACGTTCCTGAATGCGGGGGCTGAAGCGGCTGATATCGCCAATGATGCGTAAGCGAACATTATGCTTGTGCAGGCTTTTCACTTCACTGTCCAGCGCCCAGACAAACAGCTCCATCAAGGCAGTAACTTCCTGCGCAGGACGGCTCCAGTTTTCGCTACTAAAGGCGTAAAGCGTTAATGCTTCAAGATTATTACTGACGGCAAAGCTAACGGCGCGACGTACTGATTTCACGCCCGCTTTGTGACCGGAGATACGCAGTTTTCCCTGGTTCTTAGCCCAACGGCCATTGCCATCCATAATGATAGCGACGTGGCGTGGACCGGTTCCCTGTTGGTCATCGGTGTTGTTGTGATTTTCAGACGACATAACGCGTAATCAATTCCTTTCATCAGAAATGCTGTGGTTTCTGAATACATTGCGCCCGGTACAAATCCCGGCACTGTCTGCCAGGCCACACCGAATTTGGTGACAGACCGTTAAACGCGAGCCAGCGACTATAACATTTTCACCTGAAGCGAACAAATAGCCTCAACGCAATCGTTGTTATGCCGTGAAGCGTGGCAACATTTCGGTCGCAGCGGCGCGTGCCATACGATCGATTTCGATGACAGCGTCCACTGAATCCGGTTCCTGGCCGTGCTGCGATGACAGCACTGCGCTGTTTAACGCTGCGATATCGGTAAAACGAATTCGCTGATTCAGGAACGCCGCCACGGCGATCTCATTGGCAGCATTAAGCGTGGTGGTGGCCGCCTGCCCGGCCTCGCAGGCATCAATTGCCAGTTTAAGACAGGGGTAACGGCCAAAATCAGGTTCTGAGAACGTCAGCGCCGACATGCGGGTAAAGTCCAGCGGTGTGACCCCAGCGTGAATACGCGCTGGCCAGGCCATACTGTGGGCGATAGGGGTTCGCATGTCAGGTGAACCTAACTGTGCCAGCACGCTGCCATCGCAGTAACGCACCATGGAGTGGATCACCGATTGGGGGTGCAAAATCACTTCCATCTGCGCGGCACTGGCGTTGAACAGCCAACGAGCTTCAATGTATTCAAGACCTTTATTCATCATGGTGGCCGAATCAACCGAGATTTTACGCCCCATTGACCAGTTCGGATGTGCACAAGCCTGATCTGGCGACATATTGCGCAGATCCGCTAAATTTGTGTCACGAAAAGGGCCACCCGATCCCGTAAGAATAATCGACTCAATGCCGTTATTCTGCAGGTCAGCGTAACCTAACTGATGCTGGATGGTAGCGGGCAAACTCTGAAAAATCGCATTGTGCTCGCTGTCTACCGGCAACAGCTGCGCCTTATGCTGACGCACCGCCTCCATAAATAAACGGCCGCACGTCACCAGGGATTCTTTATTCGCCAGCAGGACGGTTTTACCCGCGCGAATCGCTGCCAACGTGGGCAGTAAACCTGAGGCGCCTACAATCGCCGCCATCACCTGGTCAACCTCATCCAGCGCGGCCAGTTCACAGGCTGCCTGAACGCCGGAGAGCACTTCAGTCTTCACCTTCAATGCTCTCAGTCGCTCACGTAGCGCAGTAGCGGCTTCTTCGTCTGCCATCGCCGCATAGCGGGGTTGGAACTGTACGCACTGCTCAGCCATCAGGGCCACGTTTTTACCGGCAACCAGCGCGGTGATCTGATAGCGCGTAGGATTGGCACTGACGACTGCCAGCGTGCTGGTGCCTATCGAACCGGTTGAACCGAGCAGAGTTAATCGCTTCATAATGCTGTCCATGTAGAGGTGAAAGCGTGGGGCACAATGTAAAACGCCGCCAGAGGTGACATTCTGTCAGAATGCCTCTCTGTACGGCGTTTTGGTCGGCGATGATGGAATCAGAAGTCCATCAACTCCGCTTCTTTTTCGGCCAGTGCCGCATCAACTTTCTTGATGTGCGCATCGGTCATTTTCTGGATTTCGTCCTGCGAACGACGTTCGTCGTCTTCGCTGATTTCTTTATCTTTCAGCAACGCTTTGATTTTATCGTTGGCGTCGCGACGAACGTTACGTACAGACACACGTCCCTGCTCGGCTTCACCGCGTACGATTTTAATCAGATCTTTACGACGCTCTTCCGTCAGCGCAGGGAGCGGAACACGAATGTCCGAACCCGCTGAGTTTGGATTGAGGCCAAGATCGGACGCCATAATCGCTTTTTCAACGGCCGGGCCGAGAGAGCGATCAAACACGTTGATTTTCAGCGTGCGGGAGTCTTCAACGGTAACGGAAGCCAGCTGACGCAGTGGCGTCGGCGTACCGTAATATTCAACGATAATGCCGTCGAGCAGAGAAGGTGAAGCACGGCCTGTGCGTACCTTGCTGATAGTGGTTTTGAATGCCTCGACGCATTTGTCCATGCGCGTATCAGCATCTTTTTTAATGTCGTTAATCACGTTAAAACCCTTGGATTCGGTTTGACCTGGCCAGTTCCGGCATCACCGGAAGCGGGATCGATAATCATCGATAATCCTGACTGGTGCACGGCTAAACATTACCGCACTGACAGAATATACCTTATTTTATCTCGCCTCGGGTATTAATGCGTAATCAGGGTACCTTCTTTTTCACCCATCACTACGCGACGCAATGCGCCAGGTTTGTTCATATTGAAAACGCGGATTGGCAGTTTGTGATCGCGCGCCAGCGTAAACGCGGCGAGATCCATCACTTTAAGCTCTTGATCCAGCACTTCCGCATAAGTCAGTTTTTCATACAGCGTTGCATCAGGGTGCTTCACCGGGTCGGCCGAGTAAACACCGTCAACTTTCGTGGCTTTCAGCACCACATCCGCTTCGATTTCAATACCACGCAGACAGGCGGCTGAATCCGTCGTGAAGAAAGGATTACCCGTACCCGCAGAAAAGATAACCACACGGTTATTACGTAACAGGCTGATGGCTTCTGCCCAGCTGTAGTTATCGCAAACGCCGTTGAGGGGAATCGCGGACATCAGACGGGCATTGACGTATGCGCGGTGCAGTGCATCACGCATCGCCAGGCCGTTCATTACCGTAGCAAGCATCCCCATGTGGTCACCCACGACGCGGTTCATGCCCGCCTGCGCCAGGCCGGCTCCGCGGAACAGGTTACCGCCGCCAATCACAACGCCCACCTGGATACCCAGCTCGACCAGTTCTTTGACTTCCTGAGCCATGCGGTCAAGCACGCTCGCGTCGATACCAAAACCCTCTGCACCTTGAAGTGCTTCGCCACTGAGTTTTAGCAGGATACGTTGATAAACAGGTTTTGCGTTGGTCGCCATGGTCAATTCGTCCTGGAAGATATGATGAATAAGAAGTAATTCCGATCAATCATCCGCTTAGAGCAAAAGAATTACTATTGGGATGAAACTGAAAACGTATCTTTTGCCTGTGGCAGACAAAAAAGAACCGCCATCTGGCGGTTCTTTCAGATCATTAAGACTGTTTGGACATTGCTGCAACTTCAGCAGCAAAATCAGTCTCAACTTTTTCGATGCCTTCGCCCACTTCAAAGCGGATGAAGTTGATCACGTCAGCGCCCTGCTCTTTCAGCGCCTGGCCAACGGTTTTGCTTGGATCGATAACGAATGCCTGACCGGTCAGAGAGACTTCGCCGGTGAATTTCTTCATACGGCCTTCAACCATCTTCTCTGCGATCTCTTTTGGCTTACCAGACTGCATCGCGATGTCCAGCTGAACCTGGTATTCTTTATCAACCACTTCCGCAGAAACGTCTTCTGGCTTAACAAACTCAGGTTTGCTTGCCGCAACGTGCATTGCGATCTGTTTGATCAGATCTTCGTTAGCGCCTTTGGCAGAAACCAGAACGCCGATACGTGCGCCGTGCAGGTAGCTGCCCAGTTCTTCGCCTTCCAGAAGAGCAACGCGACGAATGTTGATGTTCTCGCCGATTTTAGCAACCAGGGCAACACGTTCTTCTTCGAACTGTGCTTTCAGCACTTCAACGTCGGTGATGCGGTCAGCCGCAGCAGCGTCAAGAACTTTATCAGCAAACGCCTGGAAACCGCCGTCTTTTGCTACGAAGTCAGTCTGGCAGTTCACTTCCAGAATCACACCGTAGTTACCAACGATTTTGGTTTTGATTACGCCATCAGCAGCAACGTTACCCGCTTTTTTCGCTGCTTTAATTGCGCCAGACTTACGCATGTTTTCAATCGCCAGCTCGATGTCGCCGCTCGCTTCAGTCAGCGCTTTTTTGCAGTCCATCATGCCTGCGCCAGTACGCTCACGCAGTTCTTTTACCAATGCAGCGGTAATTTCAGCCATTCCAGAATCCTCGGTTCGTACCTGAGCACAAGTGCATCAGAAGGTACTTATTTGCGGAAAATTTACTCTGTCCCGCCGTCCTGAACAGGGGCGTAACAGACTTGGATAAAATAAAGGGGCCATGTTTGGCCCCTTACAGATCACATCTGAATGCTAAGGGCTCTTATGCAGAGCAAACCTTAATTAAGCGTTTTCTAAAGACGCTTCTTCAGCCTGCTCAGCCAGATCCTGAGAGCGGCCTTCGCGAACGGTGGTCGCAACGGCAGTCAGGTACAGGTTGATAGCACGGATCGCATCGTCGTTACCTGGGATAACGTAATCAACGCCATCTGGATCAGAGTTAGTATCAACGATAGCAAATACTGGGATACCCAGGTTGTTTGCTTCTTTGATTGCGATGTGTTCGTGGTCAGCATCGACAACAAACAGTGCATCCGGCAAACCGCCCATGTCTTTGATACCGCCCAGGCTGTTTTCCAGCTTGGCCAGTTCACGAGCGCGCATCAGCGCTTCTTTCTTGGTCAGTTTGTCGAAAGTGCCGTCCTGAGACTGCGTCTCAAGCTCTTTCAGACGTTTGATAGACTGACGAACGGTTTTCCAGTTGGTCAGCATGCCACCCAACCAGCGGTGGTTTACGAAGAACTGGTCGCAGCTCAGTGCAGACTCTTTGATCGCTTCGGCAGCAGCGCGCTTAGTACCAACGAACAGAATCTTACCTTTACGGGAAGAGATTTTGGTCAACTCAGCCAGAGCGTCGTTGAACATTGGTACAGTTTTCTCAAGGTTGATGATGTGAACTTTGTTACGCGCACCGAAAATGAATGGCTTCATTTTTGGGCACCAGTAACGGGTCTGGTGACCGAAGTGAACACCAGCCTTGAGCATATCGCGCATGGAAACAGTTGCCATGATTACTACCTCTAGTTTAATTGGGGTTGGGCCTCCATGTATCCCATACAACCGACCTCTTTCAAGGCACCCCGGCGTATGTGTCGATACATGTGTGTTTTATTACACATAGTGAGATTATTGCGTTTCCCGCTGACCTTAACGGCCATACAGAGAATCGTCGGCGCGCTTTATACCACAATCACGCTTTGGACGCCAATAAATGTTCGCTTACGGCCTGTGGTGCGTTCTCTGTTTGGCAGCCCTTTTGGCTTGCTGTTAACATGAGAGCACAGCATTCATTATCGCTGAAAATTTCAGCAGCAGCGGAATAATTTAATGGCAATCTCAATTAAAACCCCCGAAGAAATCGAAAAAATGCGCGTCGCTGGCCGCCTCGCCGCCGAAGTGTTAGAAATGATCGAACCCCATGTGCAGCCTGGCGTGACCACGGGTGAACTGGATCGTCTCTGCCACGAACACATTACGCAGCATCAGCAGGCGATTTCTGCCTGCCTGGGTTACCACGGTTTTCCGAAATCCGTCTGCATCTCGGTAAATGAAGTGGTCTGTCACGGTATTCCGAGCGACGATCGTCCGTTGAAAGATGGCGACATCGTTAACATCGACGTGACCGTGATTAAAGACGAGTACCACGGCGATACCTCGAAAATGTTTATCGTCGGCAAGCCGACGATCCAGGGTGAGCGCCTGTGCCGCGTCACTCAGGAAAGCCTTTATTTATCACTGCGTCTGGTGAAGCCGGGTATTCGCCTGCGCGAGCTGGGCCGCGCTATCCAGAAATATGTTGAAGCGAATGACTTCTCAGTGGTGCGTGAATACTGCGGTCATGGCATTGGCAAGGGCTTTCATGAAGAGCCACAGGTTCTGCACTACGATGCAGACGACAGCGGTGTCGTCCTGCAGGCCGGCATGACCTTTACCGTGGAACCGATGGTGAATGCCGGTGATTATCGCATTCGTACCATGAAAGATGGCTGGACGGTGAAAACCAAAGATCGCAGCTTGTCGGCGCAGTACGAGCATACTATTGTGGTGACGGATAACGGCTGTGAGATTTTAACCCTGCGTAAAGACGACACCCTTCCCGCGGTGTTAGTTAACCAGGCGTAATTCCTCCCCTGATAAAAGGCCGGCGCTCTGCCGGTTTTTTTATGGTTACTGATGAGAACGCTGCATGAGCCTGTCGCAAGAAGTGAAAAACGGTCTGAATGATTCGCCTGGCGAGTGGCAGGACGATCAGCTATCACGTGAAATACTCAAGCAGCGCCTGGAGTGCTTTCAACAGCACCTGGCGGCGGCCTTTGATAGCGGTGAGGCGGCAGAGAATCTGATTCATGCCCGAACCCTGTTTATCGATCGCCTTCTGCGTCGCCTGTGGCGTTACTTTGGCTTCGACAGGATGAAATCCATCGCTCTGGTTGCTGTCGGGGGTTATGGTCGGGGTGAGCTTCACCCGCTTTCCGATATTGACATATTGATTCTCAGCCGCCAGCCGCTTAACGAAGAGGCCGCCCAAAGCGCCAGCGCGCTGCTGACGCTGATGTGGGATCTCAAACTGGAAGTGGGCCACAGCGTGCGTAGCCTGGAAGAGTGCCTGCTGGAAGGCTTATCCGACCTGACGGTGGCGACCAACCTGATTGAAGCGCGGATGCTGGCCGGTGATGTCGCGCTGTTCCTCGAACTGCAGAAAAATGTCTTTAGCGATGGCTTCTGGCCGTCGTCCCGCTTTTTTGCCGCCAAAATTGAAGAGCAACAAGAGCGTCATACGCGCTATCACGGTACCAGCTACAACCTGGAACCGGATATTAAAAGTAGCCCGGGCGGTTTACGTGATATTCATACGTTACAGTGGGTTGCGCGACGACACTTTGGCGCGACAACGCTCGACGAGATGGTGGGCTTTGGCTTTCTGACCGACGCCGAACGCGCCGAACTGAATGAATGCCAGGCCTTTCTCTGGCGGATTCGGTTTGCGCTGCATCTGTTGCTGCCGCGTTACGACAACCGGCTACTGTTCGATCGCCAGCTTAGCGTTGCCCAGCGCCTTCAGTATCAGGGCGAAGGCAACGAGCCGGTTGAACGCATGATGAAGGATTTTTATCGCGTCACGCGTCGTATCGGCGAACTGAACCAGATGCTGCTGCAGTTGTTCGATGAAGCCATTCTGGCCCTCTCTACCAATGAAAAACCCTGCGCTATTGATGATGACTTTCAGCTACGGGGTAACCTGATCGATCTGCGCGATGAAACGCTGTTTGATCGGGAGCCTCAGGCGATAATGCGCATGTTTTACGTCATGGTACGCAATGACAACATCAAAGGGATCTATTCGACCACGCTGCGCCGCCTGCGCCACACACGTCGCCACCTTAAGCAGCCGCTCTGTCAGTTGCCTGAAGCACGCCGTCTGTTTATGTCGATCCTGCGTCATCCCGGTGCGGTCAGTCGTGCATTAGTTCCGATGCATCGCCATAGCGTACTCTGGGCCTATACGCCGCTCTGGGGTCAGATTGTTGGGCAGATGCAGTTTGACCTGTTCCACGCCTATACCGTGGATGAGCACACCATTCGGGTTCTTCAGAAGCTGGAAAGTTTTGCCAACGAAGCGACGCGTCCACAACATCCTTTATGCGTTGAACTCTGGCCGCGCCTGCCTCAGCAAGAGTTACTGCTGATGGCGGCGCTGCTGCATGACATTGCGAAAGGACGTAACGGCGATCACTCTGTTCTTGGCGCGCAGGATGCGCTGGAGTTCGCCGAGATGCACGGCCTTAACTCGCGTGAAACGCAGCTTGTCGCATGGCTGGTACGGCATCATCTGTTAATGTCCGTGACCGCGCAGCGTCGTGATATTCAGGACCCCACGGTGATTCAGCAGTTCGCCGAGGTCATGCAGAACGAAAACCGACTGCGTTACCTGGTGTGCCTGACAGTCGCTGATATCTGTGCCACCAATGAGAGCCTGTGGAACAGCTGGAAGCAAAGTCTGCTGCGAGAGTTGTTCTTCGCCACCGAAAAACAGCTGCGTCGCGGCATGGAAAACAGTCCGGATCTGCGGGAACGCGTACGTCATCACCGCCTGCAGGCGCTGGCGCTGCTGCGTATGGACAACATCAATGAAGAGCGGTTACATCACATCTGGAATCGCTGTCGCGCCGACTATTTTCTGCGCCATACGCCCAACCAGATTGCCTGGCATGCCCGCCACTTACTGGGACACGATCTTAATCAACCGCTGGTGCTGGTCAGCCCGCAGGCAACGCGCGGCGGGACCGAAATTTTTATCTGGAGTCCCGATCGCCCGCACCTGTTCGCCGCCGTGGCAGGAGAGCTGGATCGTCGCAACCTCAGCGTGCATGATGCGCAAATTTTTACCAGCCGCGATGGCATGGCGATGGATACCTTTATTGTACTGGAGCCGGATGGCAGTCCCCTGTCGCCCGATCGTCATGCGATGATCATTCAGGCGCTGGAGCAGGCGATAACCCAGAGAGAGTGGGTGCCACCGCGCACCCGCCGTCAGGCCGCCAGGCTTAAGCACTTTAGCGTGGATACCGAAGTTAATTTCCTGCCAACTCACACCGATCGCCGCAGTTATCTGGAGCTGGTAGCCCTGGATCAGCCCGGTTTACTGGCGCGCGTGGGGGAAGTGTTTGCCGATCTCGGCGTCTCTCTGCATGGTGCGCGCATCAGCACCATTGGCGAGCGCGTGGAAGATTTGTTTATTTTAGCCAATAGCGAACGCAAGGCACTGGATGAGGAAATGCGTCAGACGTTGCAACAACGGTTGACAGAAGCCCTTAATCCAAACGATAAAGTGTGACCCGCTTCAATTTGTGAACATCAACTTTTTACCCGTGCCGGTCACTGGCTGGCACCACAAATGACAGATCAGGAAAAAATATGCAACAGTTACAGAGTGTTATTGAATCTGCCTTCGAACGTCGCGCTGACATCACCCCGACCAGTGTGGATACTGAAACCCGCGAGGCGATTAATCAGGTTATCGCCAAACTGGACAGTGGTGAACTGCGCGTTTCTGAAAAAATCGACGGCGAATGGGTAACGCATCAGTGGCTGAAAAAAGCCGTTCTGCTCTCTTTCCGCATTAATGACAATCAGGTGATGGAAGGGGCTGAAACCCGTTTTTACGACAAAGTGCCAATGAAGTTTGCCGACTGGGACGATGCGCGCTTCAAAGAAGCCGGCTTCCGCGTGGTGCCGCCCGCTGCCGTTCGCAAAGGGGCTTTTATTGCGCGCAACACGGTTCTGATGCCTTCCTACGTGAACATCGGCGCCTTTGTGGACGAAGGCACAATGGTTGATACCTGGGCAACCGTCGGTTCCTGTGCGCAGATTGGTAAAAACGTACATTTATCCGGTGGTGTAGGAATCGGTGGCGTACTCGAGCCGCTGCAGGCCAACCCCACCATCATTGAAGATAACTGCTTTATTGGCGCACGTTCTGAAATCGTTGAAGGCGTGATCGTTGAAGAAGGCTCCGTGATTTCAATGGGTGTTTATATCGGTCAGAGCACCAAAATTTATGACCGCGAAACCGGCGAAATCCACTACGGTCGCGTGCCTGCCGGCTCGGTCGTGGTATCCGGTAACCTGCCGTCTAAAGATGGCAGCTACAGCCTTTACTGCGCAGTCATTGTGAAAAAAGTTGATGCGAAAACGCTGGCGAAAACCGGCATCAATGAACTGCTGCGTACGATCGACTAATCTGTCGGACGGGCTGTACGGCAGCCCGTCATCTTTTGTTTACAGCTGTTACGGGTAATGTTGTTTTTCTACACGAACCAACAGGTGCGTTTACTTTTCATCCAGGTCATAATTCGCGCCAGTTAAATCCTGTTGCGCACTGATTCATGTTATTTATGTCTATAGTCATTAAGTCATGAACAATTCTGCGCGCCTATCATTTGGTGGAAAATAATTATGTATGACAATATTAAGAGCTTAGGCATTAGTAACCCTGACGATATCGATCGCTACAGCCTGCGTCAGGAAGCGAATAACGATATTTTGAAAATTTATTTCCGCAAAGATAAAGGTGAATTTTTCGCCAAAAGCGTGAAATTTAAATATCCTCGCCAGCGCAAGACCGTCGTTGCTGATAACGCGTCACAAGGCTATCGCGAAGTGCAGGAAATCAGCCCGAACCTGCGTTATGTGATCGATGAACTGGACCAGATCTGCCAGCGCGATCAGGTGGAAGTCGATCTGAAACGTAAAATCCTTGATGATCTGCGTCATCTTGAAGGCGTCGTTTCCCATAAAATCGCCGAAATTGAATCCGATCTGGAAAAACTGACCCGCAGCGGCCGTTAATTATTTCAGATTTACATCAGGCCAGCCGCATTAAGTGTGATTCACTTGACGCGTCTGGCCTTTTTTATTGGCAATCTGCGCGGCTATCGCCTGAGTAACACCACATCACGTAGCACCTCTGCTGAGCCGGTACGCCATTCAGGACGATCAATCCAGGATTGGTAACGTTCTGACTTAAGTGTGACGTCAGCCAACAGCAGTAAGGGGATTAACCGCTCGCTTTGGCGTTCGCGGGTTTTCCACGGCCAGCGGCGTGATGGATCGCTAAAGGGCGCCATATAATCCAGCGCCGCCAGTAGCGAGCCACCCTGCTTGTTTTGATAGTGCCAGAGATCGTCCAGCCCACGCTGAGAAGCTAACGCCGCGATAGCGGTTAGCGCCTGCAAATTAAAGACGCTGTAATGAAAGGAGCGGGTTCGCGCCAGCTCAAGTGGCTGAGTCCCCTCTTTCTGTATTTGCCCATCAATTTTTCGTTTGGCCAGCGCCGACATATCAGCGATCACCGTGTTTTTGCCCAGGTAAGCGGCAATACCGGCAACCTGTACGCTGTACCAGCTGCCATGATTATTTGGGGCATCCCGCTCCTGTTGCGCCAGCTGGCTGGTCTGCAGCCAGCTAAGATAGTCACTGAACCAGCGATGTAACGCCGCCTCGTCGCTGTCGCGCCAGCCGGGTGACTGGCGCAACAGCACCAGCGCATCAACAATGCGGGTCGCAAAATAGCGCCCATCCAGTACGCCATCATGACGGCCAGGCGTCCTGCCTGGAATCCCCTGGGCATAATTCAGGTTTGGATTCATACGGCTGGCAGGATCGATAAACCAGTGGCGGATCATCGATTGTGCTTTGCTGGCATAGCGTGCATCGCCAGAAAAGAACCAGGCCAGCGAGAGTGTCTGTACATCTGCGCTAAAGCGCGCCAGCCGCACGCCGTCGGTTTGGTTATTTTTCGTGTCGGGATTAATCTCACCATCCCGACGAATCCAGGGCAACCCCGTTTTCTGCTTTCCGTCCGGCCACCAGTAGGCGCTCAGGCTCAGATAGTCATGCCGCGATCCGCTGGGCGGCATCAGCCCCTTATCCATCACGCTGGGATCGGGCTGGCTGAGCGCCTTTTCTGCCTGATGTTGCAGCTGACGCCAGGCCTGTTCCGTCAGTGTGCTCGCCTGATGATTCTGCAAAGCCTGCCGGGTATTCATCAGGGCATCAGTAGAGAGAAAAATCAGGCTGTCAGGCCGTGCCTGGCAGGTAAACGTAACGATTAGCAGGCAAAGTATGGCGGGCAATATACGCATCGGGCGTCCTCATGGTTTCATAAGCAGCGTCATCAGCCCTGCTCATCCAGCTGTAACGCAATATACAGCAGTAATCGATCGTCAAAATGACCAAGGTTCAGTCCGGTTAACTCAGCGATCCGATTCAGTCGATACTCCAGCGTATTACGATGAATAAACAGCGCGCGTGATGTTGCGCCGGGCTGGACGTTATTGCTGAACCAGGCGCTTAAGGTCCGGCGCAGTAAACCGTTGCTGTCCATGCTTTTCAGTTTTTCCAGCGGACGTGCCAGCTCGTTCGCCTGCCAGCCACCGCGTAAACTGTCCAGTAATACCGGCAGCATCAGATCCTGATAAAAATAGCTGCGGACGTCTGGCATGCGCTGCTTTCCAACGGCCATGGTGGTGCGCGCAGTGCGGTAAGAGCGGGCGATGCTGCCCGGACCGGTAAAGAAGTTGCCCAGCGCAATACGCATGCGCAGATGACCGCTTTCGTTCATTCGCTGCATCAGTTGCTCAACCCGCTTGCGATGATCGTGACGGTCGTAACGTCCGTGTGTGTTTAATGCCGGTTTCAGTACGACCATTTCGGTTAGCGACACAATGGCTATCAGGTTATCCCGAACGGGGGTGGTGAGTAAGGTTTGCAGCTGCTGTAATTCAGACATGGCGCTGTCCACGCCTAACTGCCCGCTGTCGACTTCGATCACTGCCACCACGCGGGGCTGATTAAGATCGATCCCCAGGCGCTGTGCCCACTCTGTCAGCTGTGGCGTCAGCGCATCACTTCTTATCAGGTTGAGCACCAGCTCTTCACGCAGTCGGCTGTCCTGAGCCAGCATATGTAATAGTCGGGCCTGCTCCAGCATCATCTCTGCCGCCATACAGACTAATTCGCCATAGTGACGCAGTGCGCCCGGCTCGCCTGTCAGGCCAATGACGCCCACGATCGCCCCGTCAATACGTAGCGGAAGGTTGATGCCTGGCCGCACGCCGTGCAGATGTTTTGCCACAGCATCGTCGATATCCACGATGCGCCCCTGAGACAACACCAACAGCGCGCCCTCATGCAACTCCCCGATGCGCTCCCTGTCACCACTGCCAATGATTCGCCCACGCGCATCCATCACGTTGACATTGCCATCAATGATTTTCATGGTGCGCGCAACAATTTCCTGCGCCAGCCGCGCGTCGAGATGACAGGTAGCCATCCTTATCTCCTGAGTCATATGAGAGGAAGGACAGAATAGCCGTGTGACACGCGGAGAACATTATGCATTCGCCCATAGCCGCGCCGGCTTTGGCAGAAATGCGGCAGGCATCACATTTGTGATCTGTGCCATAAAAAAGGCGGACCGAAGTCCGCCTGATAAGCATCAAGCAGTGATTACTGCATCAGCAGGTAGAGCGATGTGTCGCCACGTTGCACATTCAGCGCCAGCACCGGTGGTTTGGTATCGAGGATCTTGCGTAGTTCCCCTAAGTTGGTCACCGGCTGCTGGTTGACGCCAAGAATCAGGTCGCCTTTTTTCAGACCCACTCTTGCCGCCGCACTGCCCGCTTTCACGCTATCGACCCGCACGCCTTTCTCTTTGCCTGCGTTATTACTCAGATCTGCACCTTCAATGCCGGTGTAAATCGTAGCGGACTGCACTTTGTCCTGGGTGCTCTGCTGCAGCTGCACGGAGACATCCAGCGGTTTGCCATCACGCAGCAGGCCCAGCTTCAGCGTCGTGCCTACCGGTAAAGAGCCGACTTCAGCGCGCAGTGAGGCAAAGCTGGTGAGCGGCTTGCCGTTCATAGAAACGATCACGTCACCCGCTTTAATACCGCCTTTCGCTGCGGCGGAATTGGGCACGACCTGACTAACAAAGGCGCCGCGCTGCGCATCGACCTTCATCGCTTTAGCCAGTTCAGAGTTGAGCTCTGTTCCCATGATACCCAGCTCACCGCGTTTCACCTGACCATACTCCACCATCTGTGCGGTCAGGTTTTTCACCATGTTGCTGGGGATGGCAAAACCAATACCAATGTTGCCGCCGTCTGGGGCCAGAATCGCGGTGTTAATACCAATAAGCTCACCGTTGAGGTTCACCAGCGCGCCACCCGAGTTACCGCGGTTAATCGCGGCATCGGTCTGGATAAAGTTTTCATAGTTCTCAACGTTCAGACCACTGCGTCCCAACGCCGACACGATGCCCGAGGTTACGGTTTCGCCCAGACCATAGGGGTTACCGATTGCTACGGTATAATCGCCAACGCGCAAATTATCAGAGTCAGCCATTTTAATGGCGGTCAGATTTTTCGCGCCTTCCAGCTGAATCAGCGCTATATCCGAGCTGGGATCTTTGCCGATGACTTTGGCGTCGTAACTACGACCATCGCTCAGTTTGACCTGAATTTTCGTCGCATCGTTGACCACGTGGTTGTTGGTTACCACATAGCCTTTTTCTGCGTTAATGATCACGCCAGAACCCAGCGCTCTGAATTTTTGCTGCTGCGTATCCGGGCCTGCAGGCGCACCGCCGCCGCTCCCGCCCGCGCCCTGGCACAGCGGCGAGCCCATGAACGGAGAACCGTCCTGACAGAAAGGCGAATTATCGCCAAAAAATTGCTGGAACTGCTGCGGCATACGCGGCGTTTTGACCGTTGTACTGCCTTCCACGCTGATGCTCACAACGGAAGGCATCACCTTCTCCAGCATGGGGGCAAGGCTTGGCAACGGCTGGCTTGGGGAAGATGAAACGGAAGAGGATGTCTCCGCAGCGAAAGCACTCACAGGGGTCAGTGCCATGCCAAGACTAAGCGCCAGAGCGCTTAACATTAACGAGGTTTTTTTCATTTTGGTATCTCACAATGATGGATATACTGACCATTGCTGTGGTCGAATGTTGAGATAAATGTTTTAGCGCGAAGTTCCTCGAAAAGTTTTAGGCAAAGGTAAAAATTTATTCGCGCTCTTTACAATTCTCTGCTTATTCCACCGCCATCAAACGACGGTACTCATCCCAGGCATAGAGATCGGTCATGCCGCTAATGTAATCCTGAATCAGACGAAAGCGATAATAACGTTCCCATAACAAACGCTCATATTTGTGTTCAACAACCAGCGTGCGCATTTTATGCAGATAGGCTTTTCTGTGCTTTCCGGAAAGTTTATGGAAAAGACGTGTCTCAATCGGATGGTTGCGCAAAAAATCTTCATTTATCAGGGTAGTAAAGTCTTCATAATTCAACATCATTAACGGTTGGTATATTTCAAGCAACCCCTTTATGACGCGATAACCCTGCAGCTCCAGCTGTTCAACTTCGGAATGATTAAACACCTGCTGCCGTGCTACAGTTTTAAATATTTGTAATAAACGCCCCTCTTCGCCGCCGTCTTCTAATAATGCATGGTTGAAGTTTCCGTCAAAAATAGCGGGCAGATTGTCGATAAAACGTTTAACGGCATAGGTGACCAGAACATTCTGAACATTAACCCGGAGGGACATGAAAAATTGATCGCTTCGGCTGCGGCGTTTTTTACTTCCTGCTTCGCGCCAGGCCTCACCTACGGTACGGCTGAACGCATCATTGTTATTTATTGGCCCCCAGGCTTTGCTGAGGAATTCATACAAACTGTCGACATTGAAAATGGCTTTTTCGACGGCGTCATCCAAATCGGCAATACAATATGAAATGTCATCAGCCGCTTCCATGATATAGGTCAGCGGGAAACGATGATGCTCCGTCAGATGCGTCGCGGCACGGAGATCGCTGATATATTCCCGCTCAGACAAATAAAAGCCCGGCTTTTTCATTAATACGCTAAATTCGGCCGGTTTCTCACCCTGCCACCATGCCGGCGCGGTATATTTAAGAATACAGGCCACCTGAGAGTAGCTCAGGTTGAGCTGCAGCAAGGTGTGCACCATACGGATCGCCTGGGCATTGCCTTCAAAATGGCATAAATCCTGACGAATCATAGCGTTCATTTGATCAAAGGACTGGCGCTGCTCTTCGCTTTCGACGCCAGCCACCAGCGGATCGACCAGTTCGGCAGCCAGATTATCTTCAAACCAGTCGTTAATGGCAGCTTCGCCAAAATGCCCGAACGGAGGATTCCCGACGTCATGCAACAGACACGCCATTTCGACCAGACTTTCAAAGGCCCCTTCCATGTCGTCCAGTCCATATTTTGCCAGCCCACCCTGCATTTTTAAGGTTTGCAGAATCTCTTTGCTGATATATCGACCGGTTTGCTGCACTTCAAGCGAATGCGTCAGGCGTGAACGGACGGCGGCGTTGCGCTCAAGCGGAAAGACCTGGGTTTTTTGTTGCAGTCGGCGAATGGCCGCCGAATTAATGATGCGTCCACGATCGCTTTCAAAATGGCGGGTAATAAAATATTCACCTTGCGGATCTTTACGGTTGCTATAAGGGCGAGTGAAGCTGATCTTCTTCCTGAAATTGATCGCCGCCATACCTGTCCCCTTATTTTTTCGT
Organism: Pantoea sp. B623; assembly: GCF_024814475.1. Classification (NCBI taxonomy): domain Bacteria; kingdom Pseudomonadati; phylum Pseudomonadota; class Gammaproteobacteria; order Enterobacterales; family Erwiniaceae; genus Pantoea; species Pantoea sp. B623. The sequence continues at coordinate 1,555,008 of NZ_JANUXM010000004.1, forward strand.
GAAATGATCCCGTCAGTGCCATGATAGACTATGCCCGATTTTTAAATTCATTACATTAGCGAGACGCAAAATGAAAGCAGGCATCATTGGCGCAATGGAGCAGGAAGTGACCCTGCTGCGTGACAAAATTGAAAATCGTCAGACTCTGTCTCTGGCGGGCTGTGAAATTTACACTGGCACACTCAATGGTGTTGACGTTGCCTTGCTGAAATCAGGCATTGGTAAAACCTCGGCAGCCCTTGGCACCACGCTGTTGCTGCAGCTGTGTAAACCCGATCTCGTTATTAATACCGGTTCCGCAGGCGGTTTAGCCCCGACGTTAGCCGTAGGTGACATCGTGGTGTCGGAAGAAGTGCGCTATCACGATGCCGATGTGACCGCGTTTGGCTATGAGCCGGGCCAGATGGCAGGTTGTCCGGCTGCCTTTACGGCTGACAGCACCCTGATTGCCGAGGCGGAAGCCTGCATTAAGCAGCTCAACCTGAACGCGGTTCGCGGCCTGGTGGTGAGCGGCGATGCGTTTATCAACGGGGCTGAGCCCCTGGCGCGCATCCGGGCGACCTTCCCACAGGCTATTGCGGTTGAAATGGAAGCGACCGCCATCGGCCATGTCTGTCATCAGTTCCAGGTGCCTTTTGTGGTCGTCAGAGCGATTTCCGACGTGGCCGATAAGGAATCACACCTGAGTTTTGACAAGTTTCTGAGCGTCGCGGCCAGCCAGTCGTCACTGATGGTTGAAAATTTGCTGGCCCGTCTGGCTCGTGGCTAAACGGCTGTTGTTGTGCTGGCTGCTGCTGTTGAGCAGCAGCCTGTATGCTGCCCCACCCCGCGTCATCACCCTTGCTCCCCATCTGACTGAGCTCGCCTTTGCCGCAGGTATTACTCCGATTGCGGTCAGCGCCTGGTCCAGCTATCCGCCTGAAGCAAAAAACATTGAACAGGTCGCTAACTGGCAGGGCATCAATCTTGAACGTATTTTGCAGCTTAAACCCGATGTGGTGTTGGCGTGGCGCGGCGGCAATCCGCAGCGTCAGGTAGACCAGCTGCAGCAGTTGGGTATTAAGGTTGAATGGGTCAATGCCGCAACGCTGGATGGCATGATTGATGCACTGGCAGGATTAGCAAAGTGGAGTCCAGCTCCGCAACATGCCGCACAAGCCGCCGGGGAGCTGCGCCAGCAGGAAGCGGCTTTGCGGAAGCGCTACCACACACAACATCCCATTCCCGTCTTTCTGCAGTTTGGCTTTTCGCCCATGTTTACCGCGGCTAAGGCGACGCTGCAAAACGATATCATCAGGCTGTGTGGCGGGCAGAATATCTTTGCCGACAGTGCGGTGAGCTGGCCCCAGGTGAGCCGGGAACAGGTGCTGATGCGCCATCCGCAGGTCATCGTCACAACAGGTGATGCACAGCAGGCGAGTCACACGGCGCAGTTCTGGCGACCGCAGCTTAACGTCAGCGTGATTGCCATTAACGACGACTGGCTCAGCCGTCCGGGACCGCGCATCCTGTTAGCCGCCGACCAGCTGTGTAAAGGCCTGCACCCGGTTAAATAATGCTGTCGGTTCTGCATGCGTTACACCGTCAACTAAAGAAATCACCCTGACTGCCGTTAATTTTAAGTATGAGACACGTGCCACGTATGCCCGATGTCCGTTTTAGCGCTTAGCGCATTCGACTACACCAGGAATTTAAATATGACCAAAGCACCGCTTCTGGCCATAGGGCTTCTGATCGCGCAGCAGGCCTACGCGGGATCGACGACCGGCTCTATTAACGTCAGACTCGTCATCTATTCACGTTGTGAAATTAACCGTTCAATGGGTCAGTCTGTGCCGCAGGTTGAGTGCGGTCGTCAGATAAACGCACAGCCGCGCGTGACACAAACGGTGTTAAAGCGACAGGGAAGCAGCGGGACGAACGATCGTCTGGTGACGGTTGAATGGTAACCGAGGCCGCCCGCAGAGGCGGCCCGATAATCAGATACTGAATGACGACCCGCAGCCGCAGGTGGTTTTGGCGTTAGGGTTGGTGACGATAAAGCGCGATCCTTCCAGCCCTTCCGTGTAATCAACAGAACCGCCCACCAGATACTGCAGGCTCATGGGATCAACCACCAGCGAGACGCCCTGCTTTTCAATGGTCATGTCGCCGTCGTTCATTTGATCGTCGAATGTAAAACCATACTGAAAGCCGCTGCAACCACCACCAGTGATATACACACGCAGCTTCAGTGCCGGGTTCTCTTCGTCAGCAATCAGATTCTTAACTTTTTTGGCTGCTGCGTCGGTAAACTGCAACGGCAGTGCTACTACTTCATCACTCATGAGTTACTCCGTAAACGTCCGGGTCAGAAAACGACCTCAATATTGCTATTATCTGCCAGCGACCCGGCGCAATCAAGCTTTCAGCTTCGCACTCTGTGCCGGATTCACTTTGATGATTATAGCGGCCTTTCGTCAGCAGCCCCTCTTCCGTAGAATAGCCCGATATTTTATGAACTGCTGGAGCCGAAAATGAGTAAGTCTGAAGAACTGTTCGCCGAAGCACAACGCCTGATCCCCGGCGGTGTGAACTCGCCGGTACGGGCGTTTACCGGTGTGGGTGGCGTTCCGCTGTTCATTGAGCATGCTGACGGTGCATATCTTTATGACGCCGACGGTAAAAAGTACATCGACTATGTTGGGTCATGGGGCCCGATGGTGCTGGGACATAACAATGATGGCATTCGTCAGGCCGTGATTGAGGCTGCCCAGCGCGGCCTGAGCTTCGGGGCACCAACCGAGATGGAAGTCACCATGGCGCAGCTGGTGTGTAAACTGGTGCCCAGCATGGAAATGGTGCGGATGGTGAACTCCGGCACCGAAGCCACCATGAGCGCGATTCGTCTGGCGCGCGGTTTTACCGGTCGCGACAAAATCATCAAGTTTGAAGGGTGCTACCACGGTCATGCCGACCATCTGCTGGTGAAAGCCGGTTCCGGTGCGCTGACGCTGGGGCAGCCTAACTCACCGGGCGTGCCCGCCGATTTTGCCAAGCATACGCTGACCTGTACATATAACGATCTGGATTCGGTGCGCGCTGCGTTTGAACAGTATCCGCAGGCTATCGCCGCTATTATTGTCGAGCCCGTGGCCGGAAACATGAACTGTATTCCGCCCCAACCCGAATTCTTACCCGGCCTGCGCGCGCTCTGTGATGAGTTTGGCGCACTGCTGATTATCGATGAAGTGATGACGGGTTTCCGCGTTGCCCTGGGCGGTGCGCAAGAGTACTACAACGTTAAACCGGATCTCACCTGCCTCGGCAAAATCATCGGTGGCGGTATGCCGGTGGGTGCTTTTGGCGGCCGTCGCGAAGTCATGGAGGCACTGGCACCGACCGGACCGGTTTATCAGGCGGGTACGCTGTCCGGTAACCCTGTCGCTATGGCTGCCGGCTATGCCTGCTTAACCCAGATTGCCCAGCCGGGCATGCATGACAAACTCAATCGTCTGACCTCACAGTTAGCGCAGGGACTGCTCGACGCGGCAAAACAGGAAAATATTCCGGTGGTGGTGAATCAGGTTGGCGGCATGTTTGGCCTGTTCTTTACCGATGCCGACAGCGTCACCTGCTATAAAGATGTGACGCAGTGCGATGTTGAACGCTTCAAGCGCTTTTTCCACCTGATGCTTGAAGAAGGCGTTTACTTTGCGCCGTCCGCCTTTGAAGCCGGCTTTATGTCGCTGGCGCACAGCGCAGAGGACATTCAGCACACTGTCGATGCCGCCCGTCGCTGCTTCGCTAAGCTGTAAAAAATGCAGACCGGCAAACGCCGGTCTTTTTTTTAACGAGCGCGCCGCAATAACCAAATAAAATAGGGTGCCCCTAAAAATGTGGCCATCAATCCCGCCGGAATTTGGTTTGGGAACGCCACCATTCGCCCACACCAGTCAGCTATCATCATTAAACCTGCGCCAAGCACACCCGACTGTAACAGCTGCGGCAACGCGCGACGGAACCCCAGCATGCGCGCCATGTGTGGTGCCATCAGCCCCACGAAGCTCAATGGCCCAATCGTCAGCGTGGCACTGGCCGTTAAGGCCGCGGCCAGCAGCAGCAGCGCCAGCCGCGAGGCGGTGAGCGCCATGCCGGCCGAGCGCGCCGTGGCGCTTCCCAAAGGCAGCAGCGTGAGCCAGCGGCTGGCCAGCGGCGCTAACGACACCAGCACGACTGCACAGCCTGCACTTTGCAGCGCCTGGGTGGCGCTGACGTTATAGGTCGAGCCGGAGATCCAGGTCAGTAAACCCGACATCCGGGGATCGCCACTGGCCATCAACAACATCAGAATGGTGACAAAAGCGCTGTTTAACGCCATCCCGGCCAACAGCATGCGTTCGGGTGAAAACCCGCCACGGCTGGCAACCAGCATAATGATCGCCAGGGTTACCGCTGCGCCCAGCGCACCGGCAGGCAACAGAAACGCCAGCGCATTACCGGGTACCAGGAATAACATCACGACCACACCACAGGCCGCCCCGGAACTGATGCCCAAGACTTCCGGGCTGGCCATCGGGTTACCGGTCAGTCGCTGAATCAGGCTACCGGCTACGCCCAGCATTAAGCCTACCGCCAGGGCCGCCAGCACACGCGGTGCGCGCCACGGAAGCAGCGCATTGAGCATGTCACCCTGGGTCCAGATCCAGCCTTGCGCGTCCCGTCCAAACGCCAGACAAAGCCAGGCCAGCATGCCTAACACCACCAGACCGGTCAGGCTCCAGCGCAGAAAATGATGACGTTCAACCGGCACGCTGTCGCCCTGATCCAGTGCGGGGGGAACGGACCCCGTCCGCAGGCGCGGGAGCAGCCAGAGCAGAATCGGCACGCCCAGTAACGCCGTCACCGTGCCGGTGGAAACCTCGCGCCAGTGCGTCGTAAGCCACAGGACGCAGGCATCCGCCAGCCACAGCAGCAATGCGCCAATCAGCGGAGCCAGCAGCATGCGGCTCAGCAAGCGGCGTCCACCGAGCAGCCTTGCCAGCAGCGGCGCAAACAGGCCGATAAAACCAATGATGCCGGCGACGCTCACCAGCTGTGCGCTCAGCAGTATTGCCAGCGCCAGAATCGCTAGCCGGGTGACGGACAGGGCCAGCCCGAGGTTTTTTGCCACGCCATCGTCCAACCCCATGAGCGTCAGCGGCCGCAGAAGCGCCAGTGACAGTATCAGCGCCAGCACCAGGCGCGGCCAGAGCTGGGTAACGCTGTCCCAGCTCATCTGGTTCAGTGCGCCCGTGCTCCACAAAAACATATTTTGCAACTGGTCGTGATTGAAGATGGCGAAGATCTGATTAACCGCCCCGCTGTAGAGACTCAGGACCAGCCCTGCCAGAATCAGGGTAACGGGCGATAAGCGTTTACTCCAGGCCACGCTAAAGACCAGCGCCCCCACCAGCAACGCACCACCTGAGGCGGCAAGCTGCTGGGTGAGTGCTCCGCCCGGCAGGTGCCACAATGTGGCGACGGTGATCCCCAACTGTGCGCCGGATGAAACCCCTAGCGTTCCCGGTTCCGCCAGCGGGTTTCGCAGTACCTGTTGAAACAGCAAGCCCGCTAATCCCAGACCGGCACCCACCAACAGCGCCAGCGCCCAGCGCGGCAGCAAACTGTAGTGAAACACCATCTGCTGGACATTAGCGGTATCCGGTGACCACAAGGCCTGAGTCCACTGCCCCGGAGGCAGGGCCTGCTGAAGGTTTATCGCGGTGAGCGCCAGCGCGAGCAGAAACAGGACGCTCAGCACGGTGACAGGAAAATAACGATGCCGCATCAGACCTTCTCCAGCGCATGTTCCAGCACGCGTATAAAATGCAGGGCCGACAATGTTGCCCCGTAGTACCAGACCGCCGGTACGCGTTGAAAATGACCGCTTTGGACAAAAGGCATTGCCTGCCACAGCGGGCTGCGCGACAGCTGCTGCATAACGGCCGCATTGTCGTGGTCGAAGCAGATGGCTTCGACATCGTGAAACGCCGCCAGCCTTTCCAGGCCAATCACTGAACTTCCCCAGAAATTGGTTTCTCCCTGCCAGGCATTCTTCAGGCCAAGCCGTTCCATGACTTCAAGGAATAAGCTGTTCTTACCGAAGGTGATGGCATGGCGGCTGTCAAGCAGTGACATCAGCAAGATAGCGCGTCCGGCATAGGGAGCCAGACGCTGACGGGCTGCGGCGATTTCCGCATCCACGTATTGCAGATGCGCTTCAGCCTGAGCCTCTCGCCCCAGTCTGGCTCCGAGCGCGCGCAGCGAGACACGCGCGCGCGACAAGGGTTTACCGTCGCCGCCGTGCAGGTCAAACCCCATAATGGGCGCAATACGCTGGAGTTTCTCTTTAGGCGGTCCATAGCCGTTTGAACAGAGAATCAGGGAGGGATGCATCTGGGTCATCAGTTCAAGGTTAGGCTCGGTACGCAGCCCAACATCCACCACGCCGGCAGGCAAGGCTGGCTGCCCGACCCAGATATTATAATTATGCACATCGGCGACCCCAAAGGGCTTAACGCCTAACGCCAGCAGCAGTTCGGTAGGTAACCACTCCAGCGCGATGATGCGATCGGGATCGGGCTGCGCCGCCTGGAGTGAAAAGGGGCTCATCAGTGGCGATAACGCCATCGCCATCATCAGGCGACGGCGGAATAAATCGGGCATTATCCTGTCCTTAACACACAAAGCTCACCGGCGCGCCGCCGCCAGGATGGGGAAAGATCCCCATTGGAATACCATAGATATCCTGCAAAACGTCCGCCTGCATGATGTGCTCCGGGCCGCCTTGCGCGATAAGCCCACCGCCACGTAATGCCACCAGATGGTCGCAGTAACGGGCCGCCATGTTGATGTCATGCAATACGGTAATGACGGTTAAGCCATGCTCCCGGCTCAGCGTCTGAATCAGGGCCAGCACGTCCACCTGGTGGGCAATGTCCAGCGCGGAAGTGGGTTCATCCAGCAGCAGACAGCGGCTGTTTTGCGCCACCATCATCGCCAGCCAGGCCCGTTGCCGTTCCCCACCCGATAAGCTGTCTACCAGACGAAAGGCAAAAGGCGTTAATCCGACGAGCGAAATCGCCTGCTCAACGCGTGCCCGGTCCTCCTGACTGAAACGTCCCAGCGCCCCATGCCAGGGATAACGCCCGATGGCCACCAGCTCACGCACCGTCATGCCTTCGGCAGCCGGTAACTGCTGCGGTAAATAGGCGACCTCCCGGGCAAACACTTTGCTTTTTAAGCTCTCTACAGGCCGACCGTTAAGGAGCACCCGGCCTTCGCTGGCCGCGTGATGCCGCCCCAGCATTTTTAACAGCGTGGATTTGCCTGAACCATTATGACCTATCAGTGCGGTCACTTTGCCTGGAGTAAAAGAGAGAGACAGCGGCTGGAGAAGCGTGCGACCGGGTACACGAAAGCTGGCATTCTCCAGTTGGAAGGTCGTTTGTTGATGCTGCGGAAGCTGCATGGTAATCCCTGTAAACGGGCGCCGGAGCGCCCTCATCTATCAGAACCGGAACGTGGCGGTACCTGTAATCTGCCGTTCTGCGCCCCAGTAGCACGCATACTCACGGTAACAACTGGCAACGTAGTCGCGGTTAAACAGGTTGTTAACGTTAACGCCTACCGTTGAGCCAGGCAAACCAAAACGTCCTAAATCATATTTCAGTGCAGCATCGACAGTGGTATAACCCGCCACGCTAAAGTTCTGGTTGGCATCAGGACCTGTGCTATACAGCCCCTGACTTTCGCCCACGTAACGGACGCCCGCTCCGACCGTGACGCCTGACAGCGCGGTTTCGTGGAAGGTATAGTCACTCCACAGTGACGCCATGTGTTTGGGCACCTGTACCGGGGTTTTGCCCTGGAGCTGGGTATCTTCCGTATACTCGGCATCGGTATAGGTATAAGAGGCCGTCAGGTTTACGTTGGCGTTTAGCGCCGCTTTGGCTTCCAGTTCCAAACCGCGAGAACGGATTTCGCCGCTCTGGATGCTGAAATTAGGACTGTTAGGATCAGCTGTTAAGTTCTTGGTCTTTGTCAGCTCATAAATCGCGGCCGTGACAACGACAGGGCGATCTTTTGGCACAAACTTTACGCCCGTTTCATACTGCTTAGCGCGTGAAGGGTCGAAAGGTTGACCACTTTGAGTCGTTCCGGATGTCGGAATGAAGGATTCGCTATAACTGAAATACGGCGCGATACCATTATCGAACACATAGTTTAAGCCGCCACGCCAGGTAAACGCCTGGTCATGACTTTTAACTTCGGTACTGCTACTGCGATTAAAAGCAGAGGTCATTGCGTAATCATAGCGACTGCCCAATGTCAGTACCCAACGATCCCATTCCATCTGGTCTTGTGCATACAGGCCGGTTTGCTCCTGTTTGTTGAGATAGCGATACGGGAAAGCTGTGCCGTTTAGCGCGTCATTGCCGTATTGCGGATTAACCGCATTCAACGGGAATGCTGAGCCAAAAGCCGCATTAATATCATTTCGCATGCGCTGATAATCAACGCCAAGCAGTAACGTATGATCAAGCTGGCCGGTGGCAAATTTAGCCTGAGCCTGATTATCTACCGCAAACTGATTCAGTTTCTCGTCTGAAGCCGCAGACCCGCGGGTGATTTGCTGAGTGGTTGCATCAAAGCCGTTTCCATAGATACTGCGGTAATCCGTGGTTAACTCGGCATAGCGCAGATTCTGACGCACCGTCCAGGTATCATCAAAACGGTGCTCGAAGCTGTAGCCCAGCATTTTGGTATTGCGTGAGATGCGGTTGCTCTTCTCGCCCTCATCAAAGTTGGTCGGCAGTTTGTACTGGCTGCCATCAGGCCGGGTGATCGGCACAACGGTCCCTTCACGCGGCAGCCAGCCGTAGTAGCCGGTGTCCGGCTCGTTCTGGAAATAGGTCAGCAGATCTAAACGGGTATTTTCATCCGGACGCCAGCTGAATGAAGGGGCGATAGTGTAACGCTTTTGTTTATTGTTCGCCTGTTGGGCATCCTGGCTGCTGGCCTGGCCTGTCAGGCGATAGCTGTATACGCCCGCATCATCTATGGCACCGCCAAAGTCGAAACCGGTGGAGTAAAGATTATGGTTGCCCATCTGGAACTGGACTTCGCGCAGCGTTTCCTGAGTGGGACGCTTGCTGACTAAAGCGACAACACCGCCGGGATTGCTTTTACCGTACAGCACGGAAACCGGACCGCGCAGCAGTTCAGCCCGCTCCAGAAAATAGGGATCGATAGCGAATTCAGAGTAGTTGTCACCCTGCAGCTTCAGCCCATCGAGATACTGGTTGGTGTTGGTTTCGCTAAAGCCGCGAATCGACAGCGCGTCAATGACTGAAGAGCTGCCGCGGTTGCCGGTCAGTACGCCAGGCGTATAGTTAAATGCCTGCTTGACGCTGCTGACGTTGCGCATCTCCATCTCTTCACGCGTGACCACGGAAACCGACTGCGGGTTCTTTTCAATCGGCGTATCCGTTTTGGTACCGGTAGCGCTGCGTTTCGCAGCAACGGTGGCCGCCGGTCCCCACGGATTTTCCTGCCCGACAGCGGCACCACCGTTGGCCGAAACCACCACCGTTTGTTCGGCGAAGGCCAGCGAACTTGCGCCGCCGGAAAGCAGCGCAATCATCAGTGCCAGAGGGCGACGGGTAAATAACCTTTGTGGGAAACCAAAAGTGGTAGTGCGCGCAGTCATGAAGGTGTCTCTCAAATGGGGATGAACAAGCGAATCGAAACGATAATGATTATTATAACGTTTCGATAATATGCGAGATCCAACATTTTCTGCAAGCGGAATTCCCTTCAGTGGCGCTGTTTGTCGCTCGATTCCTTCATCATCAGCAGGCACAAAAAAAGGCACCGGAGTGCCTTTTTTTAACCGCTTTTAGCCGGTTATTTACCAAACATATCTTTTATCCAGCCCGCAACGCCATCACTGTCTTTCTGTTCCTGTTGTTGCTGCTGTTGCAATTGTTGCTGCTGTTGCTGTTGTTGTTGCTGCTGCATTTGCTGCTGCTGAACCTGCTGCTGCTGCTGTTGACACAGCGCGTTGGGATCCAGCGCCCAAACCGGTAGCGAACGCCAGGTGCTGCTGCCCGAGCCACAAACAAAGTTGCCTGCCGAATCTATATTCATCATCGTGACATCTTCAGGCGGCGTCAGCTGCAACGGCATGGGTGCCTGGTTATCAAGATAGCGACGATAGATCTGCATGGCGCCGCTGGCACCGTACAGTTTGGTGGGCTGGTTGTTATCACGCCCTACCCAGGTTATCGCTACTTCTTTACCGTCGATGCCCGCAAACCAGCTGTCGATCAGGTCGTTTGTGGTGCCTGTTTTACCTGCCAGATGCGCATTCGGGAAACGCGCGCCCAGAGCGCGCGCTGTACCGTGATCGGCAACCTGCTGCATCGTGTAGAGCGTTAAATAGGCCGCCTGCGCCGGTTCAACCCGCTGGGCCTGTGGGAAGCTCTGGTACAGTACGGTTCCATCTTCCGCAATGACGGAGCGCACTGCAGACAGATCGGCACGATTCCCTCCGCTGGCAATCGACTGGAACGCCTGGGCAACTTCAACCGGCGTCAGGTTGAGTGCGCCCAGCAGCATAGCCGGCACCGGGTTGAGCTGATCTTTTGGCACGCCCAGTTTGGTCCAGGTATCCACCACTGCATTGAGCCCCAGCGTCATGCCCAGGTTCACCGTTGGCACGTTCATAGAGTTGGTTAACGCGTCCACCAGCATAACTTTGCCACTGAAGCGGCGGTCGTCATTCATGGGTTTCCAGACGCTGCCGTTGGGCTGTTTCAGCGCAATAGGTTCGTCGGCGATCCATGTATTCAGCCGGTACGTATTCGGCTGGCTCAGTGCGGTAAGATACGTCGCGGGTTTCGCCAGAGAACCAATTGAACGGCGAGCCTGTAACGCACGGTTATAGCCTGCAAACTGCGGATCGGCGCCGCCGACCATCGCGCGAACTTCACCCGTGAAGCGGTCAACGACCACCATTGCGGTTTCCAGATCTTTCAAACCGCGCTGCTTTTTCAGGGTGGGAATACCATCGATCACCGCTTTTTCAGCGGCATCCTGTGAGACCGGATCTAACGTGGTGAAAATTTTCACACCCGACAGATCTTTGACCTTGTCGCCCAGCTTCGCCTGCAGCTCATTGCGTACCATTTGCATAAAGGCAGGCTGAGGCGTGATCACACCGCCTTTCGGTTGCACGCCTAACGGACGGGCTGACAGCATGTCATACAGTTCCTGGTCGATGACTTTCTGCTGCTGCAGTAAGCGCAGAACCAGATTGCGTCGTTCCAGCGCCAGCTTCGGGTTACGCCATGGATTATAGAGCGAAGCGCCTTTTACCATGCCAACCAGCATTGCCTGCTGATCGAGGCTCAGTTCATCTACCGGTCGGCCAAAGTAGTAAAGGCTGGCCAGGGGGAAACCACGAATCTGATCGTTACCTGCCTGGCCGAGGTACACCTCGTTAAGGTAAAGCTCCAGAATGCGATCTTTACTGTAACGGGCGTCCATGATCACGGCCATATAGGCTTCACGCGCTTTACGCCACAGTGAACGCTCGTTGGTCAGGAACAGGTTTTTTACCAGCTGCTGAGTCAGCGTGCTGCCGCCCTGCACCGCTTTACCTGCCGTAATATTCGCGACGAAGGCACGACCGATAGAATAGGGGCTGATACCGTCATGCTCGTAAAAATGGCGATCTTCGGTGGCAATCAGCGTATCAACCAGCAGATCCGGGAAACCCGCACGGGGCACAAACAGGCGTTGTTCACCGTTGGGTGACTGCAGCATGGTAATCAGACGTGGATCAAGACGGAAGAAACCAAAATCACGTCCGGTTTCAACGTTTTTAATCTCGCTGAGTTCATCTTTGCTAAAGGTCATACGGGCATGGATCTGCCCCTCTTTGCTGTCCGGAAAATCAAACGGACGGCGCAACAGTTCAATGGTGTTGCCCTTGACCGAGAACTCACCCGGGCGCGTAATACGTGAAACTTCACGGTATTGCGTGCCTTCAAGCAGCGCGATCATTTCACTTTTGTTGTAGGCCATGCCAGGTTCAAGGCTGACCATACGACCGTATACGGCGGCGGGCAGTTGCCAGACTTTCCCGTCTATACGGCTGCGAATTTCCGAGTCGAGGTATACGCCCCACGCGGCCATTACCACCACAAATACCAGGAACAGCTTAATTAACCATCCCAGCCAACGGCGTTTGCCGCGCGGCGGTTTTCCACCTTTACCTTTACGTGGCACCGGCGCTTCCTCCTCGTAGTCATCATCAAAATCGTCCTGAGCATCGTCATCGATGTCTCTGCGCCGCCCACGGCGGGCGCTACTGCGCGGTGGCAGCGGTTTTCCTTTGCGCCCAATAGGTTCGCGATCGTTCCCAGACATGCGTTTTATTCTCCAGGCATAGCTTACGGCTGCGCCGCTACTCTAACTGCTTTCTTCACTGTCGCATGGCAGAACCCTCTGAATTAACCTGAGGTTCCGCCCTGTGACGTATTCTTTTTTGTCCGCCTTGTCGGCAAGGCAGAGGCAGGATCGTCAGGCCAGAGATGTTTGGGATAACGCCCTTTCATCTCTTTTTGCACGTCCGCATAGGCACCCCGCCAGAAGGCCGCAAGATCGCGGGTGATCTGTAAAGGGCGCTGGGCGGGCGATAACAGCTCCAGTACCAGTGGAACCCGCCCTTCTGCCACGGTCGGATTGCTGGCTTCGCCAAACATTTCCTGGATGCGTACCGCCAGTGCAGGCGGTTTATCCGCATCATAGCGGATGGGCAGCCGACTTCCGGTGGGCACAGTGTAATGAGTTGGCAGCACAGTATCCAGCCGCTGACGTTGTGACCATGTGAGCAAATGTAAGAGCGCGCTGACAAGGTTCACGGACTGTAAACTCTTCAGGTCGCGCACTCCGCTCATCTCAGGCAGAAGCCAGTGTTCGAGCGACTCAAGCAGGCTGGCGTCATCAACCTGAGGCCACGGCTCCTCGGGTAACCATTGGGCCGCACACTGAATGCGCAGGCGCAACTGCCCGGACGCCGGCGTCCAGCCCAACACCGAGAGTCCTTTTTTACTGATCCACCGTAGCATGGCCGCCTGCAGTACTTCTGTATCGGGCCGGGCAAGCGGTTGGGTTTTCAGGACCAGTTCGCCAATCTGCTCACGCCGCAACGTGCGCAGTGTGCCTTTCTCCTCATCCCATTCCACCTCGGTACGCTGTTCAACGAGCAGCGGACAATGTTGCGTCAAGGTATCAATATCGACGGGCATGGCCAGCAGGATGCGCGCGTCCGGCGCGCTGCTGCCCTGTAACAATGTGGGCGCGATTAACCATTCGTAACGCGTCAGTGCCTGTTGTTCGTCCAGCATCGCGCCCAGTCCGTTAGCGAGCTGATACCGGCCGCTGTTATCGCGACGTCGTGCCAGGCGGTCGCTGAATCCAGCAGTCAGCAGCGCGGCAAACCGGTCTTCGTCCACCCGGCCACCCAGGACGCCGATGCGTTTTTGCCAGTGCTGTGCGCGGCGTTGCCACTGAGGCGATGGACGATAAAGCGCGTCACGTAAATCGACGCTGGCGCTGCGAGGAGGATCTTCCAGAATGGCCACCAGCAAGGCCGCGCTGGCAACGGCATCAGCGTCGCCGCCTGCCGCACATAACATCGCGCTAAGACGGGCGTCGCTGCCCAACTGCGCCATTCGTCGTCCCTGGGCATTAAGATGGCCCTGATCGTCCAGCGCCCCCAGCCGCAACAGCTGCTGCCGGGCCGCGCGCAAATGCTTTTCCGGCGGCAGATCGATCCACTGTAGTTGATCGATACGGGTACATCCCCACTGCAGCAGCTCCAGCCACAACGAGGTGAGATCGCTGTGCAAAATTTCCGCTTCGCTCTGCGCAGGCGCGCGTGAGGCCTGTTCCTGCGCTGCCAGATGCAGGCAAATACCGGGCATGACACGTCCGGCTCGTCCGGCGCGCTGCGTCATGGAGGCCTGACTGACGCGCTGGGTCTGCAGCCGCGTCACACCGCTGCGGGCATCAAACAGCGCGCTTCGTTCCTGCGCGCTGTCCACCACCAGGCGAATGCCTTCAATTGTCAGGCTGGTTTCGGCGATGTTGGTCGCCAGCACCACTTTGCGGCGTCCGCTGGCGGCAGGCAGGATGGCCCGTTGCTGGGCCGCAAGGGGAAGTGCGCCATACAGCGGGGTCAGATCCACATCAGCGTCAACGCGCGCTTCCAGCTCTCGCTTTACCCGCTCGATTTCCGCAACGCCAGGCAGAAACAACAGCAGTGAGCCCGTTTCCTCTCGCAGCAACTGCGCGACTTCGCGCGCCACCGCCTCTTCAAACCGCAGAGTCTGGCTCATTGCCGTATAGCGGCGTTCAACCGGGTAGCTCCGCCCTTCCGAGGTAATGAGAGGGGCATTCGGTAACAAGGCTGCCAGCCTGGCGTTATCGAGCGTCGCCGACATCAGCAGGATTTTCAAATCTTCACGCAACCCCTGCTGCACGTCCAGCAGCAGCGCCAGCGCCAGATCGGCCTGGAGGCTGCGCTCATGAAACTCATCCAGGATAACCAATGATACGCCGTCCAGCATGGGATCCTGCTGCAGCATTCGGGTCAGAATGCCTTCGGTCACCACTTCAAGCCGGGTCATCGGCCCTGTGCAGCTTTCGCCACGCATACGGTAGCCTACGGTCGCGCCGGGTTGTTCACCCAACTGTTCTGCCAAGCGTTGCGCCACATTACGTGCGGCAAGCCGACGCGGCTCCAGCATAATGATGCGTCCCGCTATCGCCTGATGCTGTAAAAGCTGAAGCGGCAACCAGGTGGATTTACCTGCGCCAGTGGGCGCGGCCAGCAGGATGTTTGAGGCGTCGTTAAGCGCGCTCAGAAGGTCAGGCAACACCGCGCTGACGGGTAGATCACTCACCGCAAACTCCACGAATGGCTGTGTTAAGATGGCGCGCATTGTAGCACTCATCCGTGAGGATTGCCGGAGACCGCCATGGCGTCACAACGCTTATTTTTTGCTATTACCCCGCCAGAGGCGCTGCAACAGCAACTGGTGCACTGGCGGGCACACACTTTTAGTGAGGATGCTGGCCGCCCGATTGCAGCCGCCAACCTCCACCTGACGCTGGCTTTTCTGGGGGATGTCTCCCCTGAAACCGCCATCCAGTTGCAGACGCTGGCGTCGCGTATCCGCCAGCCCGCGTTTGACGTCGCATTAGACGATGCGGGCCACTGGCCTCGTCCCGGCGTGGTGTGGCTGGGTTGCCAGCGTCCGCCGCGCGGCTTGTTACAGTTAGCAAGCCTGCTGCGCGCCCAGGCCGCGCGCCACGGCTGCGGGCAACCGGCCCAGCCCTTTCATCCCCACGTGACGCTGCTGCGTGCGGCGACGCAGCCCGTCGCCCTGCCCCCTCGCGGCTTTCACTGGCAATTTTCAGCCAGCGAATTTTCCCTTTTCGCCTCCGAGTACGTGCAAGGCCGGACCCGCTACCGCACGCTGGCCAGTTGGCCCTTACTGCCTTAATCAGGAGCCTTATGCTTTTTTCCCCCGTTCTCAAATCTGCGCGACTGGTTACCCGCTATAAACGTTTTCTGGCCGATGTCGTGACGCCTGAAGGCGAGACGCTGACAATACATTGCGCCAATACCGGCGCAATGACCGGCTGTGCAACCCCGGGCGACACCGTTTGGTATTCAACCTCTGACAGCCTGACGCGCAAATATCCGCATAGCTGGGAGATGACCGAGACGCAGCAGGGCCACTGGATCTGCGTGAATACCCTGCGCGCCAACCAACTGGTACGTGAGGCGCTAAGCAAAAACCAGATTTTACCGCTGGCGGGCTACGAGGAATGTCAGGCCGAAGTCAAATATGGCACTGAAAAAAGCCGAATTGATTTCCTGCTCAAGGCACAGGATCGACCTGAGTGCTATATTGAGGTGAAATCCGTGACGCTTTTGCAGGAAGGTAAAGGCTATTTTCCGGATGCGGTGACGATTCGAGGACAGAAACACCTGCGCGAGCTGAGTCAGGCTGTGGCAGAGGGTCATCGGGCCGTTTTGTTGTTTGCCGTTCTGCACTCGGGGATTGAGGACGTTTCCCCGGCGCGTCACATTGATGCCGCTTACGCAGAGCAACTGGTACAGGCGCAGCTGAGTGGCGTGGAGATTTTGGCTTATCGGGCAGAACTGTCATCCGCGGGGATGTTATTAACGACGCCGGTTGACGTAACATTGTAATATCACTGGCATCCTTCTGTGATATGACTACCTTCTGTCAGGGGTCAACTACGCTGTTCCTCACAGGCTTGTCAAGATGCGATCAGGAATAATTGCCAACCTTGACTGCTTCTGTTATTTATAGCGGCCTGTTTTTTCCCCGTTGGGGGATCGATGTACCCAGGAGAGGGCCATAAACACGGTCAGCGTGAATGCGCTTACCGATGGCTATCGAAGGGTATAGTGCGTGTTATCCAGGAGAGAAACAACATGCAAGAAGGGCAAAACCGTAAAACATCGTCCCTGAGTATTCTCGCCATCGCTGGGGTGGAGCCTTATCAGGAGAAGCCGGGCGAAGAGTATATGAATGACGCGCAACTGGACCATTTTCGCAAGATTCTGGAAGCCTGGCGCAATCAATTGCGGGACGAAGTCGATCGCACCGTTACACATATGCAGGATGAAGCTGCTAACTTCCCTGACCCGGTTGACCGTGCCGCTCAGGAAGAAGAGTTCAGCCTGGAACTGCGTAACCGCGACCGCGAGCGTAAGTTAATTAAAAAGATCGAGAAAACGCTGAAGAAAGTCGAAGATGATGACTTTGGCTATTGCGATTCCTGTGGCGTAGAGATCGGTATCCGCCGTCTTGAAGCGCGTCCTACCGCCGATCTGTGTATCGACTGTAAGACACTGGCAGAAATTCGTGAGAAGCAAATGGCGGGTTAATGTTGCCGTCTGACTGCAGCCACACGGCGGAAGAAGTCCCACTTTTTCCGCCGTGTGATTCATAACGCCTATGTCATACTCATCCTGCGTTGGGCGCTTCGCGCCATCTCCCTCTGGCGAACTCCATTTCGGCTCCCTGATTGCTGCGTTAGGCAGTTACCTGAGCGCACGTTCACAGCACGGCCGCTGGCTGGTTCGTATTGAAGATATCGATCCGCCGCGCGAAGTCGCCGGTGCCGCAACGCGTATTCTGCAACAGCTGGAGCATTACGGCCTGTTCTGGGACGGCGAGGTGATGTGGCAATCCCAGAGACACAACGCTTATCGCGATGCACTGCACTGGTTAAGAGCGCACCGTCAAAGTTATTTCTGCACCTGTACCCGAAGCCGCATTCAGCAAGCCGGTGGCTTTTATGATGGTCACTGTCGGGATCGTCAACGCGGCCCCGAAGGTGCGGCCCTGCGCCTGCGCCAGCATGCGCCTGTTTATGGTTTTCAGGATCGGCTCAGAGGCGAGATCATTGCCGATCGGCGGCTGGCTGAGGAAGATTTTATCATTCATCGTCGTGATGGGCTGTTTGCTTACAATCTGGCTGTCGTCGTGGACGATCATCATCAGGGCATCACGGAAATTGTGCGCGGTGCAGACTTAATTGAGCCTACGGTACGGCAGATTGCCCTTTACCAGCAATTTGGCTGGACGCTGCCGGACTATTTGCATTTGCCGCTGGCAACGACGGCCGATGGTCACAAACTTTCTAAGCAAAATCATGCGCCCGCGTTACCGGAAGGGGATACGCGGCCGAGCCTGGTGCAGGCTTTACGCTTTCTGGGGCAGCCTGTCGCCGAAGGCTGGATGGACAAAACGCAGGAGAAACTGCTGTCTGACGCCGTGAAGCAGTGGAATATCGCTTTGATACCTCACGATAACGCCCTGATAACGGATGCATAGACAACAGCATTCTCAAATGATTCACAACAGGCTATGATTAGCCGCTGATTTTACCTACACCCTAATTGTCACTGTCGAGGTGTCCCATTTTTACCCGAGTCGCTAATTTTTGCCGGAAAGTCCTGAAGCGTGATGACGAGGAAGCACCAGCAGAGGTTGAACCTGAGAGTCATATGACCATCATTCCTCGTGAAAGCCACACCATCTCACGTAAAGACATCAGCGAAAATGCCCTCAAGGTGCTGTATCGTCTGAATAAAGCCGGTTATGAAGCCTATCTTGTTGGCGGCGGCGTGCGCGATTTGCTGCTGGGACAGAAGCCTAAAGACTTCGACGTGACCACAAACGCCACGCCGGAGCAGATGCGTAAACTGTTCCGCAACTGCCGTCTGGTTGGCCGCCGCTTCCGTCTGGCGCACGTGATGTTTGGGCCGGAAGTGATCGAAGTGGCGACATTCCGCGGTCATCATCAGATTGAAGAGACCAGCGACGATCATAACAATTCTCAGCGTGCCCAGAGCGGTATGCTGCTGCGCGACAATATTTTCGGCAGCATCGAAGATGATGCTCAGCGTCGCGATCTGACGATCAACAGCCTCTATTACAGCGTGGCCGATTTTTCGGTTCGGGATTATGTTGGTGGTCTGAACGATCTGCAGCAAGGCATTATTCGCTTGATTGGCGATCCGGAAACCCGTTATCGCGAAGATCCTGTGCGCATGCTGCGCGTTGCGCGTTTCGCTGCCAAATTAAATATGCGTATTGCGCCTGAAACGGCTGAGCCGATTCCCCGTCTGGCGTCGTTACTTCGTGACGTGCCCGCCGCGCGTCTGTTTGAAGAGTCGCTAAAACTGCTGCAGGCCGGCTATGGTTACAGTACCTGGCTTAAGCTGTGTGAATACCAGTTATTTCAGCCGCTGTTCCCCACGCTGGCCCGTAACTTTACCGAGAACGGCGACAGCCACATGGAGCGCATGCTGGCCCAGGTGCTGAAGAACACGGATAACCGTATTCAAAATGATATGCGGGTTAATCCGGCCTTCCTGTTCGCCGCGATGTTCTGGTATCCACAGCTCGAAGCGGCTGAACGCATTGCGCAGGAAAGTGGCCTGACCTATTACGATGCCTTTGCCCTGGCCATGAACGATACGCTGGACGAAGCCTGCCGTGCGTTAGCCATTCCTAAGCGCATCACATCGTTGATTCGCGACATCTGGCAGCTGCAGCTACGCATGTCTCGTCGCCACGGTAAGCGGGCCTGGAAGCTGATGGAGCATCCTAAGTTCCGTGCTGCTTACGACCTGCTCTCGCTGCGAGCGGAGGTAGAAAACAATCCGGAACTGCTGCGCCTGAGTAAGTGGTGGGGAGAGTTCCAGGTTGCCGCGCCGCCACAGCAGAAAACGATGCTGAATACCCTGGGAGACGATCCGGCCCCGCGCAGCCGTACGCGCCGCCCTCGTCGCCGTTCAACGGCTCCGCGTCGTGATAACAACAACGCCTCATGACCCGGGTTTATCTGGCATTAGGCAGTAACCTTGCCGATCCGCTGCATCAGATTGATGCAGCGCTCTCAGCCCTGGACGCTCTCCCTGAGACTCAACGCGTAGCTACCTCCCCCTTTTACCGCACGCCGCCCTATGGCCCACCCGACCAGCCGGACTACCTTAATGCAGCGGTAGCGCTTGAAACCACGCTCACTGCCGAGGCGCTCCTGGATCAAACCCAGCGAATTGAACGGGAACATGGTCGCGTTCGCAAAGCCGAGCGCTGGGGCCCGCGCACGCTGGATATTGATATCATGCTGTTTGGTACAGCCAGCCTCAACAGCGATCGGCTGATCGTGCCGCATTACGACCTGCTTAATCGCGCATTTATGCTGGTACCGCTGCTGGCGATTGCGCCCAATCTGCACCTGCCTGATGGCCGCCCGCTTCAGCCGCTTCTGGCCAGACTTGACTGCTCCAGCATCCGTCCCTGGCACAGTTGATCATCTATTCACACGTCACAGATTCCGCTCAGCAACGCGATACAGTAAAATGCGTCCATCTGAATTTCTGAGTTGAGAGCGCCATGAAACCCACCACCATTTCTCATTTGCGTCAGTGGAAAGAAAGCGGCAAAAAATTCGCGACCCTGACCGCCTACGAGTTTAGTTTCGCCCGGCTATTTGCCGATGAGGGCATTCAGGTGCTACTGGTAGGCGACTCGCTGGGAATGACCGTACAGGGCCATGATTCGACGTTGCCTGTAACGGTAAGCGATATCGCCTACCATACCGCAGCGGTGCGTCGGGGTGCGCCTCAGTCGCTCTTACTGGCTGACCTGCCCTTCATGAGTTATGCCACGCCAGAGCAAACCTTTAATAACGCAGCGCAGCTCATGCGAGCCGGAGCCAATATGGTGAAGCTGGAAGGCGGCGCATGGCTGGCAGAGAGCGTACGCATGCTGACGGAGCGCGCCGTGCCGGTATGTGGCCATCTGGGATTAACGCCGCAGTCTGTGAATATTTTTGGCGGTTATAAAGTACAGGGGCGCGATGAAGCAGGCGCGGAGCAGCTTCTGGCTGATGCGCTGGCTATCGAAGCGGCGGGGGCTCAGCTGCTGGTGCTGGAATGTGTCCCTGTTGCGCTGGCGCAGCGCGTGACCCAGGCGCTGGCGATTCCTGTGATTGGTATCGGCGCAGGTAACGTTACCGACGGTCAGATACTGGTCATGCATGACGCCCTGGGGATCACCGGCGGGCACGTGCCCAAATTTGCGAAAAACTTTCTGGCTGAGACCGGCGACATCCGGGCGGCCATCCGCCGCTATATTGCTGAAGTTGAAGCAGGAAGCTATCCCGCTGTTGAACACAGTTTCCAGTAATTCAGGAGAATTGCCGTGCTGATCATCGACACTCTGCCTATGTTGCGACGTGACGTTCGTCGCTGGCGCGAGCAAGGTAAACGTATCGCGCTGGTGCCGACAATGGGCAACCTGCACGAAGGGCATTTAACGCTGGTCGACGAGGCGCGTGAACGGGGTGATATCGTTATCGTGTCCATTTTCGTCAACCCCATGCAGTTTGATCGTCCTGACGATTTGGCTCGCTATCCGCGTACGCTCCAGGAGGATTGCGAGAAGCTCAACCGTCACGGCGTCGATGTCGTGTTTGCGCCCTCACCTGCCGAGGTTTATCCCCAGGGGCTGGCGAATCAGACGTTCGTAGAGGTCCCGGTGTTGTCATCGCTGCTGGAAGGCGCGAGCCGTCCCGGCCATTTTCGCGGCGTCGCGACCATCGTCAGCAAGTTGTTTAATCTGGTTCAGCCCGATATTGCCTGCTTCGGTGAGAAAGATTTTCAGCAGTTAGCCATCATTCGTAAAATGGTGGCGGATATGGGGTTCGACATCGAGATTGTCGGTGTGCCCACCGTCCGTGCCAAAGATGGCCTGGCACTCAGCTCACGCAACGGCTATCTCACTGACGATGAACGCAAGCTGGCCCCCGGTTTGAGTCAGGTAATGAATGAAATGGCCGCCCGACTGGCTAATGGCGAGCGGCAGATTGACGATATTATTGATGCCGCGAATCTGTCGCTGCAGGAAAAAGGATTGCGGCCGGATGGCCTGGCAATCTGCGATGCAGAAACGCTAGCCCCTCTGACGGTGGACAGCCAGCGTGCCGTGGTTTTAATGGCGGCCTGGCTGGGGAACGCACGGCTGATCGATAATCAACAGGTCGACCTCACGCAGTAAAGGCTGCAGGTCGTATTTTTGGCTGTATAACAAGGTTTCTGACTATGATTCGCACGGTTTTACAAGGCAAATTGCATCGCGTGAAGGTGACGCAGGCAGACCTCAACTATGAAGGCTCCTGCGCCATCGATCAGGATTTCCTTGATGCTTCTGGCATCCTGCAATACGAAGCCATCGATATTTACAACGTGACCAACGGTCAGCGTTTCTCTACCTATGCTATCGCCGCCGAACGAGGTTCAAAAATCATTTCGGTCAACGGCGCAGCGGCGCGCTGTGCCTGTGAAGGCGATATCCTGATTATCTGCTCCTATGTGCAGGTTGAAGATGCAGAAGCCCGTCAGTGGAAGCCCAACGTGGCCTACTTTGAAGGGGATAATCAGATGAAGCGCCTGGCGAAAGCCTTGCCGGTACAGTTGGCGTAAGCCCGGCCCACATAAAAAAGCAGCGATATCGCTGCTTTTTTTGTCCGTCATGGCATCAGGTACGCAATCCGCGCCCGCGCTGAATCAGGAAGTAGACCGCGATATAGAACACCACGATAAAGGCAATCAGTACCGATAAGGTCAGCGCCAGCGGAACATCGTGGATGCCGAGGAAACCAAAGCGGAAGCCGCTTATCATGTACACCACCGGGTTCAGCTTTGAAATGGCTTGCCACACGGGCGGTAACAGCGTCAGCGAATAAAACACGCCGCCCAGGTAAGTTAATGGCGTCAGTACAAAGGTCGGTATCAGGCTGATATCGTCAAAGGTACGGGCAAACACCGCGTTAATCAGGCCGGCCAGCGAAAACAGCACGGCAGTGAGCAGCAGCGTGACGGCAACCATCATCCATGAATGAACATGGAAAGGGACAAAAAACAGCGACACCGCCGTAACCAGCACACCGACACAAACGCCGCGTGCCACACCGCCACCGACATAGCCCGCAATGATGATGTGCGTCGGCACCGGTGCCACCAGCAGCTCTTCGATATTGCGCTGAAACTTGGCGCTAAAAAACGAGGAAGCCACGTTGGCATAGGCGTTGGTGATCACCGACATCATAATCAGGCCAGGCACAATAAACTGCATGTAGCTGAACCCATTCATATCGCCGATACGCGCACCAATAAGGTTGCCGAAGATAATAAAATACAGCGTCATGGTGATAACGGGTGGCACCAGCGTCTGAATCCAGATACGGGCGAAGCGGTTCACCTCCCTGGCCCAGATGCTCTTTAACGCCACCCAGTACAAATGTGTCATGCTTTAGCTCCTGTTTTTCCTTGCGTCAGGCCGACGAACAGCTCTTCCAGACGATTCGCTTTGTTGCGCATACTCAGTACCTGCACGCCCTGAGCGCTGAGCTGGCTAAATACACTGTTCAGCCCCTGCTCACGTAGGACTTCGACCTCCAGCGTCGATGTATCGACCAGGCGATACTGGAAACCTTCCAGCGACGGCAGCGGACTGCGCGGGGCCAGGTCCAGGATAAAGGTTTCCGATTTCAGCTTTGACAGCAGAGATTTCATTGAGGTGTTTTCCACCAGCTCGCCATTTTGAATAATGCCGATGTTGCGGCACAGCATTTCTGCCTCTTCAAGATAGTGAGTGGTCAGAATGATAGTGGTGCCCTGCGCGTTCAGATCTTTCAAAAACACCCACATCGAGCGGCGCAGTTCAATATCGACCCCGGCGGTAGGTTCATCCAGAATCAGCAGCTTGGGCGCATGCATCAGGGCGCGGGCGATCATCAAACGACGTTTCATGCCACCGGACAACATCCGCGCACGCTCATTGCGTTTTTCCCACAGGTCGAGTTGCTTCAGGTGCTTTTCCGCACGTTGCAGGGCTTCACGGCGCTCAACGCCATAGTAACCGGCCTGATTCACTACGATCTGCATGACCGTTTCAAACGGGTTAAAGTTAAACTCCTGTGGGACAAGGCCCAACTGGCGTTTGGCGTTCACTACGTCTTTTTCCAGATCGTAGCCAAAAACCCTGACGCTGCCCTCAGACTTATTCACCAGCGAACTGATAATGCCGATAGTGGTCGATTTACCCGCGCCGTTAGGCCCTAAAAGCGCATAAAAATCACCGGCTTCGACGTTCAGATCGATGCCCTTGAGCGCCTGTACGCCGCCGGGATAGGTCTTGGTCAGCCGGGAAAGTTCCAGTGCATAGGTCATTCTGAATACATACCCTGTTGTATGGCATTGTAATGCCGTTTGAATTTAGGAAGCCTTCGCCTATAGTACGCGCACGCAAATGCGCAGTAACAGGTTGCTTAACGCCATGACAGATATTGATACCCTGATCAGTAATAACCGCGAATGGTCCACATTACTGGTCAAAGAAGATCCCGGCTTTTTTGAGCGACTGGCTCAGGCGCAAAAACCGCGTTTCCTCTGGATTGGCTGTTCAGACAGCCGCGTGCCCGCCGAACGCCTTACCGGCCTTGAGCCCGGCGAACTGTTTGTTCATCGCAACGTCGCCAACCTGGTCATTCATACCGACCTCAACTGCCTTTCTGTGGTGCAGTACGCGGTAGAGGTGTTAGAAGTTGAACATATCATCGTGTGCGGCCACTATGGCTGCGGTGGTGTTCAGGCCGCTATGGATAACCCGGAGCTGGGTCTCATAGATAACTGGCTGCTGCACATTCGCGATCTCTGGTACAAGCATAGCGTGTTACTGGGGGAACTCTCGCCGGATAAACGCCTGGGTAAACTTTGCGAAATCAACGTTGTTGAGCAGGTTTATAATCTTGGGCATTCCACGATTCTGCAATCCGCCTGGAAACGTGGACGCAAAGTGTCGCTCCATGGCTGGGTTTACGGTATCCAGGATGGCTGCCTGCGCAATCTTGATGTGACAGCAAGCAGCCGGGAGAATCTTGAACAACGCTATCGTCACGGCATGGCTAATCTGTTAGTTAAGGGCGATTTTCAGCGCCAGTAACGCTGTTGCGCGACAAGCCTACACGAAACGACGGGCTCAGGCCTTGGAAGAATGTGCGGTCAACGGCATTCAGTCTTCGAGCGGCACCACTTTGCCGATGTAAGGCAGGTGGCGATAATGTTGCGCATAATCAATACCAAAGCCCACCACAAACTCATCGGGAATAGAAAAGCCGACGTATTCAACGTTGACGTTGACTTCCCGACGTTCAGGCTTATCCAGCAGCGTACAAATCGCCAGGGATTTTGGCTCACGCAAGCGCAGGATTTCACGCACTTTCGAAAGCGTGTTACCGGAGTCGATAATGTCTTCGACAATTAAAACATCTTTGCCGCGAATATCTTCATCCAGGTCTTTCAGGATTTTCACATCCCGGGTCGTGGACATACCGCTGCCGTAACTGGATGCGGTCATAAAATCCACTTCGTGCGGAACGTCAATGACGCGGCATAAATCAGCCATAAACATAAATGAGCCACGAAGTAGCCCCACCAGCACCATATCACTGCCGCTGTCGCGGTAATGGTCGGTGATTTCTTTGCCCAGTTCAGCGATGCGCGCGGCGATTGCCTGTTCAGGGATCATTACGTCAACAGTATGTTTCATTGCCTTTTGCCCGGTAGCTCACAAAGCCACGCAGTCTATCATAGTAGAAAGGCGTACTGATGCCGCGCGGAAAAAGCAAACGTTTACGTGTAGTAAAAATCTTCACCTGTCGTCTGGCAGTTGCACACTCAGCATTACCTTAGAACAACACAGCATTTAACAGCATTAATTGCTGCATGATAGGATTTTATCAACATATCGTTATGCAGTTAACGACCTTATTGGGAGATCTCAATGACTTCACCCTCAAGTAAGAAAACTCACGTTGGCGATCGTCAACTGCATCCTGAAACCCAGATGCTGAATTATGGCTACGATCCTCGCCTGTCGGAAGGTGCCGTGAAGCCGCCCGTGTTTCTTACCTCTACCTTTGTTTTTGACAGCGCAGAAGAAGGCCGCGATTTTTTCGACTATGTTTCAGGCCGTCGTCAGCCTCCGGAAGGCAAAAGCGGCGGACTGGTTTATTCCCGCTTTAATCATCCCAACAGCGAGATCGTAGAAGATCGCCTGGCCATTTACGAACAGGCGGAAAGCTGTGCCCTGTTTGCTTCCGGTATGGCGGCTATCTCGACAACGCTGTTAACCTTTGCACGACCGGGAGAAGTCATTCTGCATTCGCAGCCGCTGTATGGCGGCACGGAAACGTTGCTGAGTAAGACACTGCACAATCTGGACATTCAGGCGGTCGGCTTCAGCGACGGACACGATGAAGCAAAAGTGCGTGATGCGGCTCATCGTGCGATGGCGCAGGGGCGCGTCGCGATGATTCTGGTGGAAACCCCGGCGAATCCCACCAACAGCCTGGTGAATATTGCGCTGATGGGGCGCATCGCCGACGAGATCGATCGGCATCAGGGTTCGCGTCCGGTCATCGCCTGTGATAACACCTTGCTGGGCCCGATTTTTCAACAGCCGCTGACGCTGGGGGCGGACTTATCGCTGTATTCTCTGACGAAATATGTCGGCGGGCACTCTGACCTGATCGCTGGCGCGGTGATGGGTAAGAAAACGCTGATGACGCAAATTCGCGCCCTGCGAAGCGCTATCGGTACGCAACTGGATCCGCACTCAAGCTGGATGATTGGCCGTTCGCTGGAAACGCTGTCGCTGCGCATGGAAAAAGCCTTTCGCAATGCCGAAGCCGTTGCCGCCTTTCTGCAGCCGCATCCTAAGGTAGCAGCGTTGCACTGGTTGCCCTATCTGGATGCAGAAAGCCCCGCGGGCAAAACGTATCGCGAGCAGTGCAGCGGCGCCGGCTCGACCTTCTCTTTTGATATCGTGGGCGGACAACCTGCCGCGTTTCGCTTTCTCAATGCGCTTGCGTTGTTTAAGCAGGCCGTTAGCCTGGGCGGCACCGAGTCACTTGCCAGCCATCCCGGCACAACCACGCATTCTGGCGTGCCGGATGCAGTCCGTGAGCGCATCGGTATTACCGACGCGACGATACGCTTATCGATCGGCATCGAACATGCCGGAGATCTGGTAGAAGACATCCGACTGGCCCTTGAACAAGCCTGATCAGGTCACGGTGAAGCCCAGCATCATCCCGGTATCTTCATGCTCCAGCAAATGGCAGTGGGCCATATAAGCATGATCGGCGGCGGCGGCGTGATTGAAACGCACCAGTACTTCACTGCGCCAGCCGTCGACATTCACCATGTCTTTCCATCCCTGACGATGGGCGGCGGGCGGTTTGCCGTTTTCTGAAAGAATACGGAACTGCGTACCGTGAATATGAAAAGGATGCAGCATGCTGTCGCCTTCGCCGGAAATGGTCCATTTTTCCACGGCGCCCTGCTTCACATTGAAGGCGGGACGCGTCATATCAAATGCCAGACCGTTAATTTTATTGCCATTATGGAAATCATAGGCGGCAGCGGACATTGCGCCATGGTCCATATTTTGGTGATCCATCGTCTCTGCGCCGCTGTCATGTTTCATCCCGCTCGCGTCGTTGCCCATTGGCATAGCGTGCTGCCCTCCTTTGCCCATGGCTTTCTCAGCGTAACGCGCCATTAACGCCTGCATACCTTGCTGATCCAACTGGGGATCCATACTGAGCTGCAGCCAGCGCGTTGTCAGGCCTTCTGTTTTTGGCACAGCTGGCAGCGTGGCGAGCTGGTCGGGTAAAGTTGCACTGGCCATGATCCGCAGCGGCAAGATATTCACCAGCGGCAGGGGGCGATCGAAAGGTGCCAGCGTCATGCCCATCTGCGTGACCGGCAGCGTAACGATATCAAAGGCGTTGCCGTCAGAGGTATCGACCATGATCTCAAAACGCTCACCAGGGAGCAGCGGAAGTGAATCCACTTTCACCGGCTCCGACAGCAGCCCACCGTCACTGGCGATAACATACAGGGGACGTTTGTCGCTGGCCGCGATATGCAGCGAACGGGCATTGCAGCCGTTAAGCAGGCGCAGACGTAGCCAGCCACGCGGCACGGCGTGCTGCGGATACTGCACGCCATTCGTCAGCATCATGTCGCCAAACCAGCCCACCGCCGCCCGCATCACGTCAAGTTGATAATCGATATGCTCGCCAGACTGACTCAGCAGCTTATCCTGAAAGATAAGCGGTACATCGTCGGTGCCCCACTGGCTGGGCAGCCGGAGCGTACCTGACGGCTGATCCTCCAGCAAAATTAACCCCGCCAGGCCCTGAGCGACCTGATGGCCGGTTTTGCCGTGTAGATGCGGATGATACCAGCAGGTTGCCGCAGGCTGATCCGGGGTAAAGGTCACCTGACGCATCGCACCCGGCGCAATGACGCCCTGTGGGCCGCCGTCTACCTCACCGGGAATGTCCAGCCCGTGCCAGTGAAGCGTCGTCGCTTCTTTAAGCCGGTTATGAATGTTGATGGTGGCTGTCGTACCGCGCTTCAGGCGAATGGCCGGGCCCAGCAGGCTGCCATTGTAGCCCCAGGTGGGTACGGCTTTCCCCTGCCACTGCGTCGTGCCCTCCATCGCCGTCAGGCTGTACAGGCCATTCGCATCCGCCTCCAGCAACGCGGGGATAAGAAGCGGCGGTCGGGTAGCGGCCATGAGCGAGCGGCTCCAGAGCGGCAGCGCACCCGCCGCGCCCAGTGCCGCGCTGAGTTTCAAAAAGTGGCGACGTTGCATAATCAGCATCCTTGTAACGAAATTACCTGAAGCCTAAACCCTGCCCTTATGGCAAGGTCAAGCATAGCCGGACAGAATGCCCCGAAAAGCGTAAATTGATCGAAAATCTTTACATAACTGTGCTAACGTCTTAAGACAATTATCTGATGAGAATAACTATGAAGAAAAGCATCAAGATCCTGCTGCTGGCGGGACTCTTCGGCTTCTCCTCCACCAGCTTTGCCCTGAGCGAATCCGAAGCAGAAGATCTTGCCGATCTCACTGCCGTATTCGTTTATTTAAAAAATGATTGTGGCTACCAGGATTTGCCCGATGCGCAGATTCGTAAGGCGTTGGTGTTTTTTGCTCAGCAGAACCGCTGGGACTTAAGCAATTACAACAACTACAACATGAAAGCCCTCGGCGAAGCCAGCTATCGTGATTTAAGCGGCATCGCGATTGCTAATGACCAAAAATGTAAGTCGTTGGCCCGGGATTCTCTCAGCCTGCTTGCTTATGTAAAGTAGCGCGCCAGCCCGCTCTCCCACCAGACATTTGCCCGTGCAAGGACTATCATAGTTAGCTATGATGTCCCGCCGATTTTCGGGGTGATGTCACGAAAGGAGAGCTTCATCATGGCCCAAAATGAGATGTGGTATGAAACACTTCATGCCGGCTTTGGCCAGTATTTTACCGTCGATAAACAGCTTTATCGGGATAAAACGGCCCACCAGGATTTAATCATCTTTGAAAACGCGGCCATGGGTCGCGTCATGGCGCTGGATGGCGTGGTGCAAACAACCGAACGTGATGAGTTTATCTATCACGAGATGATGACGCACGTGCCGTTGCTGGCTCACGGCTCGGCAAAAAGCGTGCTGATCATCGGCGGCGGCGACGGTGCCATGTTGCGCGAAGTGTCCCGCCACGCTGATATCCAAAAAATCACAATGGTCGAGATTGATGCTGGCGTGGTCACCTTTTGCCGTCAGTATTTGCCCAATCACAGTGCCGGCGCTTACGACGATCCGCGTCTCAATCTGGTTATCGATGACGGCGTGAATTTCGTCAATCACACCACTGAAAAGTTTGACGTTATTATCTCAGACTGTACCGATCCCATCGGTCCGGGCGAAAGCCTGTTTACCTCTGAATTCTATGCAGGCTGTAAAAAAGCCCTGAATGAGAACGGTATTTTCGTTGCACAAAACGGCGTCTGCTTCCTGCAGCAGGATGAGGCAGTGAACAGCCATCGTAAACTCAGCCACTACTTCCAGGATGTCAGCTTTTATCAGGCGGCTATCCCGACCTACTATGGCGGGATCATGACGTTTGCCTGGGCCAGCGACAATCCTGCTTTGCGCCAGCCCGACGCGGCCCTGTTACAGGCGCGTTTCGAAGCCTCTGGCTTGCGCTGCCGTTACTATACACCGGCGATTCATACTGGCAGCTTTGCCCTGCCACAATATCTGTTGAATGCACTGGAAGACCCGCGCTGACTGGGCATTTATAAGGGGGTGAATAAAATTGCAAAAGCTAAAACTACATGGCTTCAATAACCTGACCAAAAGCCTGAGTTTTTGTATCTACGATATTTGCTATGCAAATACTGAAGCTGAACGTGATGGGTATATTGCTTATATCGATGAGCAATATAATGCCAATCGCCTGACAGAAATTCTGACCGAAACCTGTTCCATCATTGGCGCAAATGTCCTGAATATTGCCCGTCAGGATTATGAGCCACAGGGTGCCAGCGTGACCATTCTGGTCAGTGAGGAACCCATCGATCCCAAAGATATTGATACGTCAGAACATCCGGGTCCGCTGCCCAACTCCGTCGTTGCGCACCTTGATAAGAGTCATATCTGTGTACATACCTATCCAGAGAGCCACCCAGAAGGCGGCCTTTGCACCTTCCGTGCCGACATCGAAGTATCGACCTGTGGCGTGATCTCCCCTCTTAAGGCGCTTAATTATCTGATTCATCAGCTGGAGTCAGACATCGTCACGGTGGATTATCGCGTGCGCGGCTTCACGCGTGACGTGAACGGCGTGAAACATTTTATCGACCATGAAATCAATTCTATTCAGAACTTTATGTCTGAAGACATGAAGGGCATGTACGACATGGTGGATGTTAACGTTTACCAGGAAAACATCTTTCACACCAAGATGTTATTAAAAGAGTTCGATTTAAAACACTATCTTTTCAATACCCGCCCTGAAGATCTGACGCCTCAGGAGCATAAACGTATTACCGACCTGCTGTGGAAGGAAATGCGTGAGATTTACTACGGCAGAAATATTCCGTCAGTGGGATTAAAAACGTACTAGTCACCCTACCGCTGCCCTGCCCCCTGCGTTGGGGGCCATTTTCTCCTTCGTCATTATCCATGCCTCTTCCCGTTTCAACCAGAACAGGACTTATTATGCGCTGCAAACCAGGATGGCCGCCGTCCGGTTAATTTGCCTCTTCTGGTGGCTTTATCGCCTGGTGGCCGCGAGCACTTTTCTTGTAATACGCGCAGAACCCCGCGTCTCACTTTCTCCTGCTCAGCGCTGTCATCGCTGCCCTCCTCCGGCCGTTCTTGTCTCTTTTCCGCTACAACACAGGTATTAATTCAAATATTCAGCACTAAACACTAAAAAACCAATCCAGATCCGTCAAAATCATTAATTTATTTAACATGAATTTCTGTAATGAAAATGATGTGACCTAACAAACTGCATCGCTTTACGCCACGCTAACCAATGCTTTTTCCATGAGGAAGATCACATTATATCGCAAGAAAACATAAGATTAATTTTTGATTAAAAGTAAGCCATTTAAGGTTAGTCATCTAAAACCCCATTAAAAACCTTAACTATCATAGGTATAAAAATAATCCCATTAAAAAAACCAATAAAACATAAAAATAACTTAATGATCACATCACCCTGTGATATACATTAAAAAAATTTACTTTTCGCGGGTAATCGTTGGTAAGGAGAGTGATATGAGTCACGCATACTCTGTTATAAACATAAACAAACTTAACGTTTATGTGGAATTAGTGAAATGCAGCGTGCCCACACGTAACAGGACCATCCTGATAAATGGCGCGCTGGCGACCTCGTCTTCCTTTCGGAACTGGAAGCGGTTTCTGGCGGATAAATCAGATGTGATTACGTTCGATCTGCCTTTTTCCGGCAAATCGAAACCCTACAATGAGCAGGACTGTAATATCGTTACGCTGGATGATGAAGTGGCGATCATTCGGGAAATTATTTCAATCTATAAGCCTAACATTATTGCCTCTGCTTCGTGGGGCGGCGCATCGACGCTGAAGCTGTTAAATAACGGCGAAGATGGCCTGGAACACGCCATTAT
This sequence comes from Pantoea sp. B623, assembly GCF_024814475.1. Lineage (NCBI taxonomy): Bacteria > Pseudomonadati > Pseudomonadota > Gammaproteobacteria > Enterobacterales > Erwiniaceae > Pantoea > Pantoea sp. B623. Next base: position 1,586,742 of record NZ_JANUXM010000004.1, read on the forward strand.
TGCGTCTTACTCTTTCGAATTTAACGATCGAATGCGCACCTACGTTAAACAGGCAAATCTGTACTCAAAAGAGAAAAAATTTGTCGATCTTGCGCATTTGATGAACGAAGAAGTCGGCGCCTATTTGCCGAACAAAATGAAATTCTGCAATTTCAGACACCTCACCACGCTGGATGAAATTGAGTACCGCCAGGGGCGCTTCCACCTTGAGCAAATCGCTAATATTCGCAATCATGACTACAAAAGTATTATCGATAATTCGGCATGTCAGTTTCACTTTATCAATGGCGATCTGGATATTCATACGCCGCAGAAAAACATTGAAAAGATTTGCGGCGAGTCGGACAAAACCTGCTTTTATCAGATCAGAGATGCGGGACACTTTTTAGATCTGGAAGGAAAAGTTAGCCGGGAGCGTACGGCTGCCGCCTTTAACACCATTTTTAACCAGATTGGTGTCTGAAATGAAAGTGATCATTGGCGCACTCGGCTCAGCTGGCGATGTCTTTCCCTGTATTGAAATTGGATCGCTTCTGAAAGAAAAAAATCACGATGTTTATTTGCTCGCTAACGATTACTTCAGGTCAGAAGCCGTTTCTCGCGGACTTTCCTTTGTTGCGGTAGGCGATAAAGAAACGTACGTCAACGCGGTACAGGACCGTTCGCTGTGGGAAAAAAAGCACTCTCTGAAACGTATCTCACACTATATGGCGGAACAGCAGGAAGCCATGTTCAATGCCATGAGCGCCCTTGTGGATGATGACTGCATTATCATTCATTCTTTATGGTGCTTCGCTGCAAAAGCGGTAAGTGACAAATACCAGATTAAGAAATATGCAATCAGCCTGACCAATTCAAATTTAAAATTGCAGCCCGGGCGCGTGATTAACGCGCTGGAAAAAGGCCTGCGAGTGAATCTGAACTGGAAACTGGCCTTATTTCAACGCGCACTGGTGTCACCCGCACTTCAGGATACGCTGGACAAATTACGCCGCGACAATCACCTGCCCGCCTGTCGAAATATTTATGCTGACTGGGTGAGCGGTGGACAGCGTTCGATCGTGTTATATGAACCCTGGTTCTATCAGAAAAAAGCGCCTAACGGGTTTTACGCTGGTTTTATGCTTAATAAAAGCCGTGCATCAACGGATGACGAACAGATTACCGCCTTTATTGACTCCCGAACGGTGGTGTTTTTTACCAGTTGGGCACTGGCTGAGAAAAAGTCCGTTAGCCAGATATTGCAGGACTTAAAAGCTGAGGGGTTAAAATGCGTACTTGTTACGCCAACAGCAACCACCTTGTCGGTGAACGATGACGTGATGACCGTACCTCAACTGAATATTGCCCTTGTCGAAACGTGCTTATTTGCCATTCATCATGGCGGTATTGGCACCACCGCGCAGTTACTCAAGAATGGCGTTCCCCAACTGATCTATCCCCGCGCGTTCGATCAGTTTGAAAACGCCCGTGCACTTGAGCGGCTGGCCTGTGGGCTGAAAGGAAAAGGGATAAAGGAAATCCGGAAAATGGCGGTGCTTTCACGCCATAAGAAACATAATTGCGATTACTACGCGGCGCAATTTGATAAAGCGGGCAATAAAAGTCACGAACTGGAAAACTTTCTGACCCGTTAAGCCATCCGGCACAGCCAGCCAGGCATGATTTACCCTGGCTGGCCGATGGGCATCAGATCTGAAACGCGGCCGTTAATACTCTCAGGCTCCTTGCCTGTTCCGTTAACGACTGGGATGCAGAAGCGGACTGTTCGACCAACGCCGCGTTGCTCTGCGTTACGCTGTCCATTTGGGTCACAGCCACGCTGACCTGCGAAACGCCCTGCATTTGTTCTACCGATGCCAGAGCCAGCCCATCCATATATTGTGCCAGCGAGGCGACCTCGCTCGCGGCTTTAAGAATACTGTGTGCCGTATTATCTGCCGCTTTTACGCCTTTCTCGACGCCACTGACGGCTTCTTCAATCAGGGTGCCGATTTCTCGTGACGACGAGGCGCTGCGTTGAGCCAGCGTCCGGACTTCGCTCGCCACCACGGCAAAACCGCGACCATGTTCACCTGCTCTTGCTGCTTCAACGGCGGCATTCAGCGCCAGAATGTTCGTCTGAAACGCGATGCTCTGAATGACCGCCGTAATCTCTTTGACCTTGGCCGCACTCACCGAAATGCTGTGCATGGTCTGACTCATTTCATTGACGGCTTTTTCACTGGCGCGGGTCAGCGATTCCGTCTCGCGAGCCGAAGAGGCGGTGGATTCTGCGACGGAAGTGTTATTGCGCACGGTAGCGGTAATCTGCTCCATACTGGCTGCCGTCTGCTGCAACGCGGCAGCCTGCTCCTCCGTGCGGGAAGAGAGCTCTGTATTTCCCTGTGCAATTTCGCTGGCTGCCAGTTCAACCGACGCAGCGGAATCTTTGATCTGAGAAACCAGTGTCCGCAGATGATTTTGCATATTGGCCAGCGCCGCAAGCAGCTTGCCGGTCTCATCCTTTCGATCCACGGTAATGACGGAGGTCAGGTCGCCCCGGGCGATGGTATCAGCCGTATTCACCGCCAGCGTCAGAGGACGGGAAATGCTACGGGAAATAAGCAGTCCCAGCACCAATGAGATGGCTGTCGAAAGCACCAGCCCGCCTGTTAACGTCATTCTGGTCTTTGTACGCTCAGTGATTAACTCGTCTGCACGGGCCTGCAGCAACGATTTTTCAGTGGCAATCATTGACTCAATGACAGAGCGCATCGCATCCATTTGAACTTTCCCTTCACCCGAGGCAAAGAGCTCAAAAAAGCGCTGCTGATCCAGCGAGCCCTGATTCAGGCGTTCGCGCGCATCGATCACCTTTTGGGCATAGGTTTCCAGCCAGGCCTTTTGTCTGTTTTCCAAATCAACTAAACGTTTCTGCTGTTCCGGATTATCCTGGGTCAGCTGATGCGTACTCTCTATATATCGACTGAATGCCTGTTTTCCTTCATTAAACGGGACCAGCATCTGCGGTTTGCCGTTGAGCGCAAAACCACGCACCCCCGTCTCCATATTAAGCAGGTTTTCGGTGGCCTTGTTTAATCCTTCAACAACCTGATAAGTATGAATATTAAGCTGGCTGGCTTGTGTTACCCGGCCAAACCCGGCATAAAACAGGCCACAAACGACAATCATGACCAGCGTAATCGCGCCAAATGCAATATAGAGTCGTGTTCTGATAGATGTGTTGCTGAGCATAATTTCTCCGCGAGTGGAAAAAAATAAATAAATTCCATTAATTAACTGAGACTAATGGCAAAAACATTAATAATCAGGCATGTAAATTTAATGAAAAGCCTGTTAACGCACCCAAAAATGAGTGACGCCAATATAAACGCATTAATGTCCAGTTGATTATTAACGCAGTTGCTGAAATTTCCACTGCGTTACCTTTTTAATTTTAAGCCACTTCAAAAAATCGCAGAGATGCTTATCTATCACTATGCAGCTTCAGCGGAGCGTGAATTAACCCACCGAAATAAAAGAGATTAAAATCAAAGACTTTTAAAAGAGATGAGAATGAAAATGCTTACAACATTGCGTTGAAGGAATAAAGTGCAACGTTAATTTGACTTAGCGCCATCGCATTATTAACCAATTAAATGTTATCACTCATGTCAAAACCGCCTGTCATCTCCTCATCTTTTTGGTGAAAGGTTATATTTTAATAAAACAGAACATCGCGCGCGGCGTTAAATATTGCCCTGTGCCCCGTGCTCTTAATACAAATCAGCCCTACCTTGTGCTCTCTGAAATCGATTTTAACCTGCACATCGACTGCAACGTCGCCGATGTACAGGCCCGGGCTTAGGGTTGGAGATACAACTCTTCTATGTAGTGCAGGGCTTCGCATAGCGTACTGTCTGTGCCAAATCCCCCCGCCTTGGTAATAACCGGCAGGTCATCAATTTCACTGTTCACGAAGGTACCGCAGGGGATACAGGGAGCGACTTCGCTCTGAATACGATAACCTTCAGCGCCCAATGCGTTAGCCACCGCAATAGCGATGTCCCCACCGGTGAGAAACAGGCCGCCGGTACGAGCACGATCGAGAATCGCCAACGTGATCTCTCCCAGCCGCTGACTCAGCTTTTCACCTAAGGCTTCACGACTCAGTTCGTAGTGCGCGGTCAGAGCATCAATCTGATTACGATCGTCAACGCTGCTGCTGGTCTGAAGAACACAGTGCCTGTTCTGCATCAGAATCTCGCACGCCTGGGCCACGATATGCTCGCACTCATCTTTAGGCCCCAGAAGGGTTTGTACCGCAATTCTGACAACGTCAACGCGTCCTGAGCGCTGCGCCTGCTCAACCTGACGTCGGGTCATTTCACTCATTGAGCCTGCCACCACCAGTACGGGCAGAGTTTGATGCATAGTCATGTAACTTTCAGCCGGAAGTGCATTCGCCAGCCCCGCCGCACCGACCAATAAAGGGGGCTGGGTCATGGCCAGGGCGGCCTGGGCAATTAGCGTCAGATCGTTATCATTTTCGGCATCCATGACCACGATGCCCCCTCCCTGCCGGGCCAGACTTTCAAGCCGGGCACGTAGCTCACCGCCTCTTACCACGTCCAGCGACATTTCACTCACCGGCAGACGAGTCTGTAAGCCGATAAGCGTACTGATTCGCGACGAAATAATCGGGGTGCGAGGATCGCTGGCAAACTCTGTCTCCAGCAACGGACGCTGGTGCACCAGGCACTCACCCTGGCGCGTGATGCGGCCTGCCGAAGGTATGGCCGCGGCAACGATCGCCAGCGTGGCACCACTTGCCGCCATAGCCGCGGCAATCTCTGCCCCGGGGTTCCCCCGCAAGGTCGAGTCGATTTTTTTATAAATCAGTACGTTATTTTGCGTCGTGCCCAGCCAGGCAGAAAGCGCCTGAGTAACGGCAATGCTCGCCTGCTCTGCGCTAAGCGCCCGGCTATCCGTGTTGATGACGAGTACGTCAGTCCGCCGCGAGGGTTTCTGCTGTGGCGTCAGCATCACTTCGGTGCGTGCGCCCTTTTTGGCCAACTGGACACCGGTATCGTTTGCGCCCGTAAAATCGTCGGCGATGACAAGCATTTTCATCATAACTTCTCCGTGGATGACAGCGATCGCTGCTGATTACTCTTTGCCACCCATGAGGTCAGCATGGGCGTTAAAATTGCGGTAACAATGACGGACGTCGCGACCAGCGGCGTGGCCGACGCAACGACGTCCGCCAGGGCGGGATCGGCGTGAGCAATAGCAACAGGCGTGGCGACAGCATTGCCCGCCGTGCTGGATGCCGCCGCGCCGGCAATTCCGCTGCCACCTAACAAGCGATCGACTTTTATATTAAAGAAGCCGCCGACGAGCGTGGTTAAGCTCCCCAGAACAATGCCAGCCAGCCCGCCTTTGAGCAGCATGGCAAAATCAATGCTGGCGCCCAACGCAAAGGCAAAGAAGGGAATCAGTATCGGGCCGCCCTGAGACAAAAAATCGCGCATTTTTGGATCGAGATTACCGAGCAACATGCCCAGCAGCATGGGGACGATCACCACCACCACCGACATGACAGGAATATTTGCCATCCCTGCCGCGCCCAGGGCAATCATGGTGAGTACCGGACCATCGTTAAGGGAGATCACGGGGGTCGCGCCGACTTCATTGTCCTGGCCAAACTCCCCCGCGAGCGCAGCATAAAGGCCGCCATTCGTATTGCTCATGGCCGAAATGACGGCGACCGACGTCAGTCCCCACAGCCCCTCCGCGCCAAAAAAGGTATCCACAGCAAAGCCCACGGCCACAGCAACAAGAAACTTGCTTGCCGTGACGCCACCGCCTATCAACAAGGCTTTGGGTGCCGCTTTGATATATATCCCTGCGCCCATACAAAACAAAAATGCCCCAATCAGAGCAGGTGCACCTTCTTTAAAAAGCGCGGTGGTAAAGCCGCCCACCTGTAAGGCTTCGGGCGCGAGCGTATTCACGATGGCCCCTAAAACCAGCGGGACAACCATCATACCGCCCGGGATTTTTTCAACTGTTGCTTTAATATCCATATTATCACCATTATGATTAATTATAATCACCATGATGATATTAAATCATTAAGAGGAAAATTGCGGCATGAATCGCAGAATAGCGCGCGGTTAGTTGAGCATAATCAATCAATACGGAGGGGAACCACAGGGCCTGCAATACTCACCGGTATTATCTGTTTTGCATGAAGCGCCGCCAGGCAGCAATGACCGCCAGAAAATCTTCCATACCGCAGAAGCATAAGCTTTCTTCATCGTAATAATTCATGCCCTCTTCCATTTCATCGCCTTCAAAATTCAGCGTATTCGCGCGGACAATCACCTCTTCGTCATCCATCCACAGCGTGTATTCCCGCCCGATACGTTGCCACTGACGTTCACTTCCTTTTAATTTATGGGCTTCCGCTTCTACCTCATCCAGCACGCTGGCATCGTGCTCGACCTCTTCATTAAACCAGTGGCCCAGTGCTTCATGTCCCATCGACATACGAACTTTCACTTTGCCCGTGATGTCACGTAGAAATTCATACTCCATGATCTTATCTCTCTATCAGTCACTCGCGCTGTTATACCGCTATTTTCATTACCATGCACCTGCTTAGCGCACACATCCGGCTTCCTTCATGACACTTTTCAGGCATAAAAAAAGAGGAACGCCAGAGCGTCCCTCTTAAATGGACCAACGATCAGCAATCAGACGGCGGTCTGGAAAATCACGCCATCCGCTTTTTCAGTGTACTGGCTCAACTGGTCAAAGTTGAGATAGCGATAGGTATCGCTAGCCGTTTTATCCACCTGCGCCATAAACTGCTGATACTCATCTGGCGTTGGCAGCTTACCTAACAGTGATGAGACCGCCGCCAGCTCCGCAGAAGCCAGGTAGACGTTAGCCCCTGTACCTAAACGGTTCGGGAAGTTACGGGTTGAGGTCGAAACGACCGTTGCGCCATCGGCGACACGTGCCTGGTTACCCATGCACAGTGAACAACCCGGGATCTCGATACGCGCACCGCTCTTACCGAACACGCTGTAGTAGCCTTCTTCCGTCAGCTGTGCCGCATCCATTTTGGTCGGTGGTGCGACCCACAAACGGGTTGGCAGCTGGCCTTTGTGGCTGTCCAGCAACTTACCTGCCGCGCGGAAGTGACCGATGTTGGTCATGCACGAACCGATAAAGACTTCATCAATCTTCTCGCCCTGCACATCTGACAGCAGACGCGCATCGTCGGGATCGTTTGGCGCGCACAGAATCGGCTCTTTGATCTCCGCCAGATCGATGTCAATCACCGCAGCATATTCTGCATCGGCGTCGGCTTCGAGCAGCTGTGGATCCGCCAGCCATTTCTCCATGCCTTCGATACGGCGCTCAAGCGTACGACGATCGCCGTAGCCTTCTGAGATCATCCATTTCAGCAGGACAATGTTAGATGTCAGATACTCTTTGATCGGCGCCTGATCCAGCTTGATGGTACAGCCTGCAGCAGAACGCTCAGCAGACGCATCGGTCAGTTCGAACGCCTGCTCCACTTTCAGATCGGGCAGACCTTCAATTTCAAGGATGCGACCGGAGAAGATGTTCTTCTTGCCTTTCTTCTCAACGGTTAACAGGCCCTGCTTAATCGCATACAGCGGAATGGCGTGAACCAGATCGCGCAGCGTAATGCCGGGCTGCATTTTACCTTTAAAACGTACCAGTACCGATTCCGGCATATCCAGTGGCATAACGCCGGTCGCTGCCGCAAAGGCAACCAGACCCGAACCTGCCGGGAAGGAAATACCGATTGGGAAGCGGGTGTGGGAATCGCCACCGGTGCCGACAGTATCCGGCAGCAGCATACGGTTCAGCCAGGAGTGAATTACCCCATCCCCAGGACGCAAGGAAACGCCGCCACGGTTCATGATGAAGTCTGGCAGCGTGTGGTGCGTGTTCACATCGACTGGCTTAGGATAAGCCGCCGTGTGACAGAACGACTGCATCACCAGATCGGCAGAGAAGCCCAGACATGCCAGGTCTTTCAGCTCGTCGCGGGTCATAGGACCGGTGGTATCCTGCGAGCCTACCGAGGTCATTTTCGGTTCGCAATAGGCACCCGGACGGACGCCGTCCACGCCACAGGCGCGGCCAACCATTTTCTGCGCCAGTGAGTAGCCACGTGAGCTTTCCGCCACGTCTTTCGCGATACGGAACACGGTGCTGACAGGCAGCCCCAGGGATTCACGCGCTTTGCTGGTCAGGCCACGACCGATGATCAGTGGAATACGGCCACCGGCACGCACTTCATCAATCAGCACGTCGGTTTTCAGTTCAAAACTGGCCAGCAGATCGCCGGTTTCGTGATTGCGCACTTCGCCTTTAAACGGATAGATATCAATGACATCACCCATATTCAGGTCGTTCACATCCACTTCGATCGGCAGCGCGCCGGCATCTTCCATGGTGTTGAAGAAGATAGGCGCAATCTTGCCGCCCAGAACAACACCACCGCCTTTCTTATTCGGCACGTTAGGGATGTCATCGCCCATAAACCACAGCACCGAGTTGGTGGCCGATTTACGGGATGAACCTGTGCCCACAACGTCGCCCACATAGGCCAGCGGGAAACCTTTAGCCTGCAGTGCTTCGATCTGTTTGATCGGACCGATGTTGCCTGACTCATCCGGCTCAATGCCTTCACGGGCATTTTTCAGCATCGCCAGGGCATGCAGTGGGATATCAGGACGTGACCAGGCATCCGGTGCCGGAGACAGGTCATCGGTGTTGGTTTCACCCGTGACTTTGAAAACCGTAACGGTAATTTTTTCAGCCAGCTCAGGACGTGACAGATACCATTCGGCATCCGCCCACGACTGCATCACCTGCTTCGCGTGTGGATTGCCTGCTTTGGCTTTTTCTTCAACGTCGTAAAAGCTGTCAAACATCAGCAACGTGTGGGAAAGCGCTTTTGCCGCAATCGGTGCGAGTTTCGCATCATCTAATGCTTCAATCAGAGGATGGATGTTGTAGCCGCCCTGCATGGTACCGAGCAGTTCAACAGCTTTTTCAGGAGATACCAGAGGAGAGGTTGTTTCGCCTTTGGCGACAGCAGCCAGGAAACCTGCTTTAACATACGCCGCTTCATCGACGCCGGGTGGTACGCGGTTGACCAACAAATCGGTCAAAAATTCTTCTTCACCCGCAGGTGGATTTTTTAGCAGTTCAACCAGCGCGGCCATTTGGGAAGCATCTAATGGCTTAGGTACGATCCCTTGGGCAGCACGCTCGGCAACGTGCTTACGGTATTCTTCTAGCACGACGTTCTCCTCGCTCTCATTGTATGGGTTTCCGGTGCACCCTGATGACAACGCATTCCATGAGTAGGGTAAGGTGCCCGGTTCCGCGTGGGGCAGCATAGCAGGATTTAACCGCCTTGTTAATCTGTTTACAAAAAAGCAACATTAGGGTTTTCTGTAGCAGAATGCGCTAACTAATCCGGTGTAAACGGAAAAAAAGCAGGGCGTAAAGCCCCGCCTGCTAACACAGTCATACCCGATTACGTTTAGCGGTCGATCATACCGTATTCTGCATTGGCGTAGCGCTCACCGCGAATGTTTTCCGGGGCAAACACAGTATCCAGCATGTCGATGTCGACCTTTTTCAGGGCAACTGACGCGGCGGCACAGTTTTCTTCCAGATGGTGGACTTTGCTTGCTCCCGGAATAGGCACGATATCCTCACCCTTCGCTAAAACCCACGCCAGTGCCAGTTGAGCCGCAGAAATACCATAACCCCGCGCCATCTCCATCAGTTGATCCACTAACTTTTGGTTATGTTGCTGTGACTGCTGCTGGAAACGCGGCAAGCCACGGCGGAAATCATGCGGATCAAGGTCGGTCACCGCTGCCAGCTTACCGGTCAGAAAACCGCGGCCCAGAGGGCTGTAAGGCACGAAACCGACGTTAAGTTCGCGGCAGGTAGCAAGAATGCCCTGCTCGGGATCGCGAGTCCAAAGTGAGTACTCGCTTTGTAAGGCCGAAATCGGATGTACGGCACAGGCACGGCGCAGCGTGGCGGCAGACACTTCCGACAGGCCGAGGTAGCGCACTTTTCCCTCATTAATTAAATCTGCCATCGTGCCCACCACGTCTTCGATCGGCACCGCGGGATCGAAACGATGTTGATAAAGCAGGTCAATATGATCGGTGCCGAGACGCGTCAAAGATCCTTCTACTGCCTCGCGAATATGCTGTGGCTGACTGTTCACACCGGTCATGTTCTCCCAGCCCTGACCGGCACCGCTAATGCTAAAACCAAATTTCGTCGCAACGGTCACGCTATCACGGCGGCCTTTAAGGGCTTTTGCAATCAGCGCTTCGTTTGTGAAGGGCCCGTAGATCTCAGCGGTATCCAGAAAATTAATGCCCAGTTCAAATGCGCGGGAGAGCGTATTTAATGCCTGTGACTCATCCGTGTTGCCATAGGCGAAGGTCATGCCCATGCAGCCCAGCCCGAGTGCTGATACCTGTAAACCCTGATTACCTAATTGACGTTGTTGCATGACATCTTCCTCATTATTGCGGTGTTATTGTTATAATCCTCATCAATCGCAACAACAATTGTGCTTAATTTTCTAATTCAGTGAGAAAAACTCATCAATGACGCTATCCCGGGCAACGATTCAGGAACTGGAAATGTTTTGTGCGATTGCGCACCATCGTAGCTTTCGCAAAGCCGCGCAGGCGCGTAACGTCACGCCCTCGGCACTCAGCCATGCAATGCGCCATTTCGAGCAGCGGCTCGGCGTGAGGCTGCTTAACCGCACCACTCGCAACGTTTCCCTGACCGAAGCGGGCGCGCATTTTCTCCAGCGTATTCAACCCGCGCTGGTCGAACTCTCTCAGGCCGTGGATGAACTTAATGACTGGCGGGCGCGTCCACACGGCAAGCTGAAACTCAATATGCCGCGTTCTGCTGAAACACTGTTCTTTGAAAGCTTGATTCTGCCGTTTATCCAGCGCTATCCGGAAATCACGCTGGAAATTGACAGTAATGATGCGCTGGTCGATATTCTGGAAGCGGGTTTTGATGCAGGCATTCGCTATGGCGATGTGCTGGCACAGGATATGATTGCCCTGCCCTTTGGCCCGGCAATGCGCACTCTGGTTGTCGCAAGCCCGGCCTTAATCGAACGTCATGGCGCACCACAAACGCCGGATGAACTGCTTGCATTTCCCTGCATCGAACGCCGCTTCCCCAGTGGCCGACGCTATCGCTGGGAATTCTGGCACGCGGGGCAAAGGCAGGAGGTCGCGGTCAGTGGCCCGCTGGTGCTGGATAACAACGAGCGGATTTTGCAGGCCGCCCTTTCAGGGGCAGGGATCGCCTTCTTACAGGAAGCCGTGGTCAGCGCCCATCTGCAGCGCGGCGCACTCGTTGAACTGCTCAGTGGCTTTACCCAACATGCAGATGGCTTCTGGCTGTATTATCCTGGCAGGCGTTATGTCTCTGCGCCGTTGCGGCATTTTATTGACTGGCTACGCCTTAATAATAACGAAGCAGGCAATCATAAAAATTGAATAACAACGTGATCTCGCGTTAAAAAAATTAAAAAGGCGCAAAAAAATAAATATAAAAACCTTTTGACCAGGATGCATTAACCTCTGACGATCTTATTAATGGTTCACTAAATAATCCAATAAAATATAAAGAGACACTGAAATATTACATGCGCAGACTGCGGTTGGGTACCTGAATCATTCTGCCTGACGTGAGAACCTGAGGTGGAAAGAGACAGGAACCGCTCACAATAATTTTAACGCGTGCGAGCGGGGAAACCCTGATACCTCAACACTGCAAGCGCTAACCCCTTGCACGATAAAATCAAGAGAGGTGCCACCATCAAGTCGAAATAAGGCTCGCTTGTTTTCAGCGGGTCAATGCTCTTAGGATTACGTTTATCAAATTGACGTTCATTATGTGAACTTCGCCTCAGAATAATGAGTACTGAACTTTTGGCTGTCTTGAATAACGAAACCAGACAGTAAAAAATGCGTTAATGGCGGGATTGACTACGCCATTTTTGCCCGTGTAAACGTGTTAGCACAGGCGCCCTTTCTTTTATTCCTTTCATTATCCGATTGAATCTAAGCCATAAAAAAACGGCCCCATAAGGGGCCGCTATTTCAGTTCTGAAACTTATTTCTTTTTCGCTTTCGCGTTAGGCAGATCGGTGATGCTGCCTTCAAAGATTTCAGCGGCCAGGCCTACTGACTCATGCAGGGTCGGGTGCGCATGGATGGTCAATGCGATGTCTTCTGCATCACAGCCCATTTCAATGGCCAGACCAATTTCGCCCAGCAGCTCACCGCCGTTAGTACCGACGATGGCGCCACCGATAACGCGATGGGTTTCTTTGTCGAAAATCAGTTTGGTGATACCGTCTGCGCAGTCAGAAGCAATAGCACGGCCGGATGCTGCCCACGGGAATGTGGCAGTTTCGTAGCTGATGCCTTTCTCTTTCGCTTCTTTCTCGGTCAGACCTACCCAGGCAACTTCTGGTTCAGTATAGGCAATGGACGGAATCACTTTCGGATCGAAGTAGTGCTTCAGACCTGAAATGACTTCTGCCGCAACGTGGCCTTCATGCACGCCTTTATGCGCCAGCATCGGCTGCCCGACGATATCGCCGATAGCGTAGATGTGCGGCACGTTGGTGCGCATTTGTTTGTCAACGCGGATAAAGCCACGGTCGTCAACCTCAACGCCGGCTTTATCTGCATCCATGCCCTTACCGTTTGGCACGCGACCAATTGCCACCAGAACCGCATCATAACGCTGGGCTTCGCCTGGCGCTTTTTTACCTTCCATTGAAACATAGATACCGTCGTCTTTTGCTTCAACGGCGGTCACCTTAGTTTCCAGCATCAGGTTGAATTTCTTGCTGATACGTTTGGTGAAGACTTTCACCACGTCTTTATCGGCAGCCGGGATAACCTGGTCGAACATTTCAACCACGTCGATCTCTGAACCCAGCGCATGGTAAACCGTCGCCATTTCCAGACCGATAATACCGCCGCCCATGACCAGCAGACGTTTAGGCACTTCTTTCAGTTCCAGCGCATCGGTTGAATCCCACACGCGAGGATCTTCATGAGGAATGAACGGCAGCTCGATTGGGCGTGAGCCCGCAGCGATAATGGCGTTGTCGAAGTTAATGGTGGTTGCACCACCTTCACCTTCAACCACCAGCGTATTCGCACCGGTAAATTTGCCCAGGCCGTTAACAACCTTGACTTTACGACCTTTTGCCATGCCTGACAGACCGCCAGTCAGCTGGTTAATCACCTTCTCTTTCCAGCTGCGGATTTTGTTGATATCCGTTTGCGGCTGACCAAACACAATGCCGTGTTCTTCCAGCGCTTTCGCTTCTTCAATCACTTTGGCAACGTGCAGTAGCGCTTTAGACGGGATACAGCCTACGTTAAGACAGACACCGCCGAGGGTGCTGTAGCGCTCAACCAGTACGGTTTCCAGACCTAAGTCAGCGCAACGAAAAGCTGCAGAGTAACCTGCAGGACCTGCCCCAAGTACCACGACCTGAGTTTTAATCTCTGTACTCATCATGACCTCTTATTGGATTTCCGGCGGGTCAGACGCTGAGCCTATCCCATTAGGCTAGTTAACTGGCCATATTGCGTATGTTGCTACCACCCTACCGTTGACGGGTTTGCGTGGCAGGTACGCAAGCTGACTGCGCCAATTATGCCTAATGGAATAGGCTCATGATGTCCTTATTCCACCGGGACATGTTCACCGCAAGAGTTTACAGAATTGTTAATAAACTGCCAACCGCGGTGCCCTGAATGTTACAAAAAGGCCGGCATTTGCCGGCCTTTTGCGCTTTTTACATAACCAGACGACGAATGTCTGACAGCATATTGCCAATAATGGTAATGAAACGTGCGCCATCTGCACCGTCGATAACGCGGTGATCGAAGGACAGAGAGATTGGCATCATCAGACGTGGTGCAAACTCTTTACCGTTCCACACTGGCTCCATCGCTGACTTTGACACACCAAGGATGGCCACTTCTGGCGCGTTAACAATCGGCGCAAAGTGGGTGGTGCCCAGGCCGCCAAGACTGGAGATGGTGAAACAGCCGCCCTGCATGTCGCCTGCGGTTAGTTTGCCATCGCGCGCCTTTTTAGAGATCGCCATCAGTTCACGAGACAGTTCTGTGATGCCCTTCTTGTTCACGTCTTTAAAGACCGGAACCACCAGGCCGTTTGGCGTATCCACCGCCACACCGATGTTGATGTACTTTTTCAACGTCAGCTTCTGCGCATCTTCAGACAGTGAGCTGTTAAAGCGTGGCATCTGCTCAAGCGCCGCCGCCACCGCTTTCATGATGAAGACCACTGGCGTGTATTTCACGTCCAGCTTACGCTTCTCCGCTTCGGCGTTCTGCTGCTTACGGAAAGCTTCAAGCTCGGTAATATCGGTTTTGTCGAAGTGCGTAACGTGTGGGATCATGACCCAGTTACGGCTCAGGTTCGCACCCGAGATTTTCTGGATACGGCCCAGCTCCACTTCTTCAACTTCACCAAACTTACTGAAGTCAACTTTTGGCCATGGCAGCATGCCCGGTAGGCCGCCACCGCTGGCGGCGGCTGGCGCGGCTTCTGCGCGTTTCACGGCATCTTTAACGTAAGCCTGAACGTCTTCTTTCAGAATACGACCTTTACGGCCTGTGCCTTTAACTTTGGCCAGGTTAACGCCAAATTCACGCGCCAGACGACGAATGACCGGCGTGGCATGCACATACGCATCGTTTTCGGCAAATTCGCCTTTGCTCTCTGCTTTAGCAGCAGGTGCAGCAGGCTTCGATTCCGACGCCGCTGGCGTAGGTGCCGCCTCTTTTTTGGCAGCCGGTGCAGCGGCAGGCGCAGCGCCTTCCACTTCAAACACCATGATCAGCGAACCGGTGCTGACTTTATCGCCCTTTGCCACTTTCAGTTCTTTGACCGTGCCCGCGAAAGGTGCCGGGACTTCCATCGACGCTTTATCGCCTTCCACCACAATCAGTGACTGCTCAGCTTCGACTTTATCACCCACCTTCACCAGCACTTCGGTGACTTCGACTTCGTCACCGCCGATGTCAGGTACGTTGACCTCTTTTGAACCCGCAGCCGCGGCAGGTGCCGATGCCGCTTCTTCTTTCACTTCTGGCTTCGCATCAGAGGCCGGTGCTGCACCTTCTGCTTCAAAGACCATGATGGCTGAACCGGTGCTGACTTTGTCGCCGGTCGCAATGGTGATCTCTTTGACCACACCCGCGAACGGAGCCGGAACTTCCATTGACGCTTTGTCACCTTCGACGACAATAAGTGACTGCTCGGCTTCGACTTTATCGCCAACCTTAACCAGAATCTCAGTGACTTCAACTTCGTCACCGCCGATATCCGGCACAGCAACTTCTTTGCTGGCAGTGGCCGCAGCAGCGGCTGGCGCAGGCGCCGCGTCCGCTTTCTTCTCTTCGGCGGCGGCAGGGGCTGCTTCCGCAGCGCCTTCAGCATCAAACATCATGATCAGCGAACCGGTTTCCACTTTGTCACCGGTTGCGATTTTGATCTCTTTCACCACGCCAGCCTGCGGCGAGGGAACTTCCATAGAGGCTTTATCGCCTTCCACGGTGATCAGCGACTGCTCGGCTTCCACCTTGTCGCCAACCTTGACCAGAATTTCGGTGACTTCAACTTCGTCTGACCCGATATCTGGTACCTTGATTTCAATAGCCATTACTCTGTTACCTCTTAAGCCAGACGCGGGTTAACTTTATCGGCATCGATCTTGAACTTCACGATCGCATCCGCCACGACTTTCTTATCGATTTCGCCACGTTTAGCCAGTTCACCCAGCGCGGCAACCACAACGTAAGATGCATCCACTTCAAAGTGGTGACGCAGATTTTCACGACTGTCAGAGCGGCCAAAGCCATCCGTACCCAGCACGCGGTAATCGCTTGAAGGCACATAGCTGCGAACCTGCTCAGCGAACAGCTTCATGTAGTCGGTGGAGGCCACGGCTGGCGCTTCGTTCATCACCTGAGCGATGTAAGGCACGCGTGGGGCTTCCGTTGGATGCAGCATGTTCCAGCGCTCACAGTCCTGACCATCGCGGGCCAGCTCGGTGAACGAGGTGACGCTGTAAACGTCTGAACCAATGCCGTAATCGGTCGCCAGAATCTGGGCAGCTTCACGCACGTGACGCAGGATAGAGCCTGAACCCAAGAGCTGAACTTTACCTTTGCTACCCTCAACGGTTTCCAGCTTGTAGATACCTTTACGGATACCTTCCTCGGCACCTTTCGGCATCGCTGGCATGTGGTAGTTTTCGTTCAGCGTGGTGATGTAGTAATAAATATTTTCCTGCGCTTCGCCGTACATACGAACCAGACCGTCATGCATGATGACTGCCACTTCGTAGGCATACGACGGATCGTAGGAGATACAGTTAGGGATCGTCAGTGACTGAATATGGCTGTGGCCATCTTCATGCTGCAAACCTTCGCCGTTCAGGGTGGTACGGCCTGATGTACCGCCGACCAGGAAGCCCCGCGCCTGTTGGTCGCCCGCCAGCCACATCAGATCGCCAATACGCTGGAATCCGAACATCGAATAATAGATGTAGAACGGAATCATCGGCAGGTTGTTGGTGCTGTAAGAGGTTGCCGCCGCCAGCCAGGATGATCCTGCGCCCAGCTCGTTAATCCCTTCCTGCAGAATCTGACCTTTCTCGTCTTCTTTATAGTAAGCCACCTGCTCACGGTCCTGCGGTGTGTACTGCTGACCGTTCGGGCTGTAGATACCAATCTGACGGAACAGGCCTTCCATACCAAAGGTACGGGCTTCATCCGCAAGGATAGGCACCAGACGATCTTTGATCGATTTGTTCTTCAGCATCACATTCAGTGCACGCACGAACGCGATGGTGGTCGAGATCTCTTTGTTCTGCTCTTCAAGCAGCGCACTGAACTCTTCCAGCGCCGGCATTTCCAGCTTTTCAGTGAACTTCGGCTGACGTGATGGCAGGTAACCGCCTAACTTCTCACGCTGGCCGTGCAGGTAGTTGTACTCTTCAGAGCCTTTATCGAAGGTGATGTAAGGCAGAGATTCGATCTTGTCGTCTTCGACCGGCACGTTGAAGCGATCGCGGATGTAGCGAACGCCATCCATGTTCATCTTCTTCACCTGGTGCGCGATGTTCTTACCTTCGGCTGTGTCGCCCATACCATAACCTTTAATGGTATGCGCCAGGATCAGTACCGGCTTGCCTTTGGTGTCCTGCGCTTTTTTCAGTGCCGCATAGATCTTCTTCGGATCGTGACCACCACGGTTCAGTGCCCAGATTTCATCATCTGACCAGTCTTTCACCAGGGCAGCGGTTTCCGGATATTTGCCGAAGAAGTGCTCACGCACATAGGCACCATCACGTGACTTAAACGTCTGGTAGTCGCCGTCAACGGTTTCGTTCATCAGCTGGATCAGTTTACCGCTGGTGTCATTACGCAGCAGTTCATCCCAACGACCGCCCCAGATAACCTTGATCACTTCCCAGCCAGCACCGGCAAAAATGCCTTCCAGCTCGTTGATGATCTTACCGTTACCGGTGACCGGTCCATCCAGACGCTGCAGGTTACAGTTGATGATGAAAACCAGGTTATCCAGTTTTTCACGGGTGGCGATGGTGATCGCACCTTTGGATTCTGGCTCATCCATCTCGCCGTCGCCCAGGAAAGCGTAAACGGTCTGACCGGAGGTATCTTTCAGACCACGGTGTTCCAGATATTTCAGGAATTTAGCCTGATAGATGGCATTGAGTGGGCCCAGACCCATGGAGACGGTCGGGAACTGCCAGAATTCCGGCATCAGTTTAGGATGCGGATAAGAGGACAGACCTTTACCGTCCACTTCCTGACGGAAGTTATTCATCTGCTCTTCAGTCAGACGACCTTCCAGGAAAGCACGGGCATAGATACCCGGAGAAATGTGGCCCTGGAAGTACACCAGATCGCCGCCGTCTTTTTCACTGCGCGCGCGGAAGAAGTGGTTAAAACACACTTCATAGATGGTGGCAGAAGACTGGAAGGAGGACATGTGGCCGCCAAGTTCCAGATCTTTCTTCGATGCGCGCAGCACCGACATGATGGCGTTCCAGCGAATGGCGGAACGGATACGACGTTCAAGTGAGGTGTTGCCCGGATAATCCG
Source organism: Pantoea sp. B623 (assembly GCF_024814475.1). Lineage (NCBI taxonomy): Bacteria > Pseudomonadati > Pseudomonadota > Gammaproteobacteria > Enterobacterales > Erwiniaceae > Pantoea > Pantoea sp. B623. The sequence continues at coordinate 1,605,038 of NZ_JANUXM010000004.1, forward strand.
GTTCATCTTCAACGGCAATAGAGTTGATGTAGTTACTGATTGCGGCAGCACCGCCAGCAACTTTCACACCGCCTTTGCGGGCTGCACTCAGCACCTGATCAATCAGATACTGTGCACGTTCAACACCTTCTTCACGGATGACCGATTCGATCGCCTGTAGCCAGTCACGAGTTTCAATCGGATCCACGTCATTGTGTAAACGTTCTGACATGGGGGTATTCCTTATCTGTGTCTAATACGTTGAAAAATCGGGAGCCTGTTAACGTCAGGGAGACAGGCTCGTCGCACATGTTCGCACGATCTTTGCCGCACGTTATTCCTTACGTTGCTGTAAACGACGCAGGGAGCGTTCTCGACGGCTCTGCTCCCGACTTCTGTCCAGCAAGATTTCCTCAATGAACGCCAGGTGACGGTGTGAAGCCTCGCGTGCTTGTTCCGGCTCACGAGCCACAATCGCCTCGAAAATTCTGGCGCGGTGACCGCTCACTTTCGCCAGCATTTCCCGGCGCGAGTAGAGCAATTCAAAATTCTGTCGAACGTTCTGTTCCAGCATAGGTCCCATTGATCGTAGCAAATGCAAAAGCACGACATTATGGGCTGCTTCTGTGACAGCGATCTGATACTTCATTACTGCGTCTGCTTCAGCGTCGAGATCGCCGCTGTCCTGCGCCTGCTGAATATGAAGATGGCAGTCGCGAATCCGCTGTAAATCCTCTTCTGTACCGCGCAGCGCGGCATAGTAAGCGGCGATGCCTTCTAACGCGTGGCGCGTTTCCAACAGGTCAAACTGCGATTCCGGATGCTCGGCAAGAAGCCCAACGAGAGGATCGCTCACGCTCTGCCAGAGATGTTTCTGTACAAATGTTCCGCCGCCCTGACGGCGTAGTAACAATCCTTTCGCTTCTAAACGCTGGATTGCCTCACGGAGAGACGGACGTGAAACATCGAATTGTTTGGCGAGTTCGCGCTCGGGGAGCAACTTCTCTCCCGGCTGCAGCGTCCCTTCCATAATCAGGGATTCAAGTTGCTGCTCAATGGCATCGGAGAGTTTGGGTTGACGAATCTTAATGTAAGCCATCTTCCCTTCTTAGTGTGCCTGTCTGATAAAGTAAATTGGTAATACCAATTCAAAAAAGGAGCCCGTAAAGTAACAAAGTATTCACCTTGTGTCTATACGGCATCGGTGACATTAAGGTGACGTAAGGCTGTGCTTTTGCATTAACTGTTGAGTTGAAAAGTGGAAAACAGGGTGTTAACTCAATGTTAAATTTTTTCGGGTTTACCTAAAATTACACAAAGCTCCCAGTTAAACCGATTTAGCTCGCTGCGCTTTCCTTTCGCTGCGTTCAGGTTCGTTTTTTACCCACCTCGTCAACATCCCCCTTTTTCCGCTGCTTCTTTTTCAGCCAACTCGTAACAGGTAAAGCGAAAGCAGGTGCAAAGCCCTGCGCTTATCACTATTCTGGTCGGCAGGTTACAGCTGGCGGCATTACGCAAGTCAGATTCCCTAAAAATATCAGTCTTACGTGTATTTAATTCTTTACAGTCAGAGCATCCTGCGGCGAAGAATAACAACATCATGAGGTGTGTATGGAACAACAGCACGGCGAATCGCTGAAGCGCGGTTTAAAAAACCGCCATATTCAGTTGATTGCCCTGGGTGGTGCAGTGGGAACCGGCCTGTTTCTGGGCAGTGCGTCGGTTATCAAATCCGCTGGCCCGGCCGTTATTTTAGGCTATGCCATTGCCGGATTTATCGCTTTTTTAATCATGCGCCAACTCGGCGAAATGGTCGTAGAGGAGCCGGTCGCCGGCAGCTTCAGCCATTTCGCTTACAAATACTGGGGCAACTTCGCCGGTTTTGCCTCCGGCTGGAACTACTGGGTCCTGTATGTGCTGGTGGCGATGGCCGAGCTGAGCGCGGTGGGCAAGTATATCCAGTTCTGGTGGCCTGATTTTCCTACCTGGGCCTCAGCCGCCATCTTCTTTGTGCTGATCAACGCCGTTAACCTGACCAATGTAAAAGTGTTTGGTGAGATGGAGTTCTGGTTCGCCATTATTAAGGTGATTGCGGTTATTGCCATGATCCTGTTCGGCGGCTGGCTGCTGTTTAGCGGTACCGGCGGTCCACAGGCCACCGTGCGCAACCTGTGGGAGCAAGGCGGCTTTATGCCCAACGGCCTGGGCGGACTGGTGATGGTCATGGCCATTATTATGTTTTCGTTCGGCGGACTGGAGCTGGTAGGGATTACGGCTGCCGAAGCGGACAATCCTGAAACCACGATTCCTAAAGCCACTAATCAGGTGCTGTGGCGTATTCTGATCTTTTATATCGGTTCGCTGGCGGTACTGCTTTCTTTAATGCCGTGGACGCGCGTAACCGCAGAAACCAGCCCGTTTGTGTTTATTTTCCACGAGCTGGGCGATGCGATGGTGGCTAACGCGCTGAACGTCGTCATTCTGACTGCGGCGCTGTCGGTCTATAACAGCTGCGTTTACTGTAACAGCCGTATGCTGTTTGGTCTGGCGCAGCAGGGCAATGCACCTAAAGCGCTGCTGAACGTGGACCGTCGCGGTGTGCCCGTGATGAGTATTCTGGTGTCGGCCGTTGCCACGGCATTGTGTGTACTGCTCAACTTTCTTATGCCGGCTGAAGCGTTTGGCCTGTTGATGTCGCTGGTCGTTTCTGCCCTGGTCATCAACTGGGCGATGATTAGCCTGGCGCACCTGAAATTCCGTAAAAAGAAAAATCAGCAAGGCGTAACCACCCGATTCAAGGCCGTTCTCTACCCGCTGGGTAACTGGATTTGCCTGGTGTTCCTGGCCGGCATTCTGGTTCTGATGGCCATGACGCCGGGGATGGCCATCTCCGTCTGGTTGATTCCTGTCTGGCTGCTCGTTCTTGCTGTTGGCTATTTCGTCAAAAATAAGACGCAAAAAGCCTGATCCTCCTGCCCACCCGCCGCCATTTTTCAGCGGGTGGGCCGTCACCAGACCCGACGCGGTTCACACTTCTTCTCGCATGGCTGTTTTGTCCATCATCGCAACGATTTATTGCCGCTCATCCTGCTGATTAAACATTAATACTTCTTTTCTGTTTAATTGTTCTGCAGGAAACATTAATGACAGGTAAAACCCTCTCGTTCAGAGAAAAGCTGGGTTACGGCATGGGTGATGCAGGCTGCAACATGATTGGCGGTGCCGTCATGTTATTTCTCAGCTATTTCTATACCGACGTATTTGGCTTAGCCCCGGCGCTGGTCGGTGTGCTGTTACTCTCCGTCCGGATTCTGGATGCCATTACCGATCCGATAATGGGCGCGATTGCCGACAGAACCCAAAGCCGCTGGGGGCGCTTTCGCCCCTGGCTGCTGTGGGTATCGGTGCCCTACGTTATATTCAGTGTGCTGATGTTTACCACGCCTGACTGGAGCTATCACAGCAAAGTTATCTGGGCGTTTGTGACCTATTTTTTCATGTCCCTGACCTACACCGCGATCAATATCCCCTACTGCTCGCTGGGTGGCGTGATCACTAACGATCCTGGCGAGCGTGTATCCTGTCAGTCGTACCGTTTTGTGATGGTGGGGATTGCCACGCTGATTCTCTCGCTGTCTTTACTGCCCATGGCAGAGTGGTTTGGCGGCGACAATAAAGCGCGCGGCTACCAAATGGCGATGGGCGTACTGGCCCTGGTCGGCCTGGCGATGTTCCTGTTCTGTTTCGCAAACGTCCGTGAACGTATTCATCCTGCCGTGCCGACAAATGATGACCTGAAACACGATTTGCGCGATGTCTGGAAGAATGACCAATGGGTGCGCATTCTGCTGCTCACGCTCTGCAACGTGTGTCCGGGGTTTATTCGTATGGCGGCGACCATGTATTACGTGACCTGGGTAATGGGCCAAACGCCGCACTTTGCGACGTTGTTTATCAGCCTGGGCGTGGTGGGCATGATGCTGGGCAGTACGCTGGCCAAAGTGCTGACCGATCGCTGGTGCAAGCTGAAAGTCTTTTTCTGGACCAATATTGTCCTGGCCCTGTTCTCCTGCGGCTTCTACGGGCTTGATCCTCATGCCACCGTAGCAATCGTTATCGCTTACTTCCTGCTGAATATCCTGCATCAAATTCCTTCCCCCCTGCACTGGTCCCTGATGGCAGACGTGGATGACTACGGTGAATGGAAAACTGGCAAGCGCATCACGGGTATCAGCTTTTCAGGCAACCTGTTCTTTCTCAAGGTCGGGTTAGCGGTAGCAGGGGCGATGGTGGGGTTCCTGCTCTCCGCTTACGGTTACGATGCGGGAGCTAAGCAGCAATCCGCCCAGGCGATTAACGGCATCGTGCTGCTGTTTACCGTTATTCCTGGCATCGGCTATTTGATTACCGCGGGCGTAGTACGACTGATGAAAGTGGATCGTACCTTAATGCAAACCATCCAACGCGATCTTGCCCTGCGTCGCATCGCGGCACAGTCGGGCAGCAACCAGCCGCTGAGCGAGATCCAGACAGGAGCACTGAAATGAGTGAACACTGGCCGAACCCCTTTATCGAACGGCGTGCCGATCCTTTTATCCTGCGCCACAGAGAGCACTACTACTTTATTGCCTCTGTGCCGGAATACGATCGTCTGGAAATCCGACGCGCCAGTACGCTAATGGACTTACGCCACGCGGAGCCGGTGGTGATCTGGCACAAGCCCGATATCGGTCCCTTCAGCGAGCTGATTTGGGCGCCGGAGCTGCATCACATTGACGGTCAATGGGTCATCTATTTTGCCGCAGCGCCCTCGCGTGACATCAAAGACGGGCTGTTTCAGCACCGCATGTATGCGCTGGTTTGCGAGGGTGAGGATCCGCTCAGCGGCCGCTGGCAGCCTGTACGCCAGGTTTTGAGCCATATCGACAGCTTCTCGCTGGACGCCACTCACTTCGTTCATCAGGGTAAAAACTGGTATTTATGGGCGCAGAAAGATCCCGGCATTCCGGGCAATTCCAACCTCTATCTTGCGGAGCTGCGCAACCCATGGACGCTTAAAGGTAAACCGGTCATGCTGAGCCGTCCGGAATATGAATGGGAGTGCGCAGGCTTTAGTGTTAATGAAGGGGCGGCGGCGATAGTGCATGGCGACCAGCTTTTTATTACCTATTCCGCCAGCGCAACGGATGAGAATTATTGTATGGGCCTGCTGTCGATTCCGCGTGATGCCGATCCGCTTAATGCCCTGGCCTGGCAGAAGTCAGCGCGGCCGGTATTCTCAACCAGTTGGGAGAACCGCCAGTACGGCCCTGGGCACAGCTGTTTTACCCAGGATGAAGCGGGGCGGGATCTGCTGGTCTACCATGCGCGCAACTATACGGAAATTGAAGGGGATCCACTGTGGGATGGCAACCGCCACACGCGCCTGAAATATTTTTACTGGCGTGAAGATGGCACACCGGATTTTGGCGTGCCACCTGCGGATTACACCAGCGTCCCGTAAATGGTCAAGAGCGCCACGACCACCACTAATACCAGTGAAATGCGTTTTGCCAGCGCCACCGCAACACGTGGCGTAGCAACCTTATCAGTATGAGGATCGCGGGCCAGCGAAAACTGTGCCAGCGTCGTCAGCACATGGTATTGAGAGCGATGCCTGTCGGTTAATGATGCAAACCAGGCAGGCAACGCTTTTTCACCATGCCCCAGCAGCGCATAGGCAACGCCCGCCAGGCGGACCGGGATCCAGTCAACCAGATGCAAAAGCGTGTCTACGCCTGATTGCGCGCGCGCCATTGGCGTACCGTGTTTTGCCAACCAGCTTTGCCAGGCCCGTAAAAAGGCGTAGCCGACCAGTAAAACTGGCCCCCATGCGCCGCCCACCACAAACCAGAACATTGGCGCCAGATAGAAACGAAAGTTAATCCAGATAAGGGCGTTTTGTAACTCGCGTAAAAATTCGCGTTCGCTGCATTCAACCGGCACGCCGTGGATCAAGGTCAGTTCTGCCGCCATCGCCTGATGCGCGGCCGCCTCATCCCGACTCGCCGCCTGCAGATAGGCATGATAATGCTGACGCACCACACCGGCACCGATGCACAGTAATCCCACCACAATCCAGAACACAAGCTGCGGGATCCCAAACAGAATCCCTTTCAGGCTCCACACCACCAGCGCAGTCAATGCCATCACGACCAACAACATCAACAGAGTACGCATGAGGGAAACCTGCCGACGGCGACGAAAAACAGGTTCAAGCCGATGATCCAGTTGCCAGTGCTCTCCCAGCTTAAACAGCCGCTCCCAACCTAAAACCAGTAACAAGGTAAATAACGTCATAGTTACTCCAGATGAATCACGATTTTTGTTGCGGTAACCGCTGCAGATAATATTGCCAGTTAAACGCCGGTCCGGGATCGGTTTTACGTCCCGGTGCAATGTCGCTGTGTCCGGTAATGCGAGCAGGCGTTATCGGATAGTGCTGTAACAAAATTTGCGTGACCTGATGCAGCGCGTGGTATTGCGCTTCGGTATAGGGCTCAACGTCCGTTCCTTCCAGCTCGATACCGATGGAAAAGTCGTTGCAGTTTTCCCGCCCTTCAAACTGCGATATGCCTGCATGCCAGGCGCGTTGATCAAAAGGAACATATTGCACAATCTCGCCATCACGACGAATTAAGCAGTGGGCTGCAACGCGCAAATGCGCGATATCAGCAAAGTAGGGATGCGCGTCTGAGGGCAGTGTGCCCGTGAACAGTTTATCGATCCACGGCCCGCCATATTCGCCAGGCGGCAGGCTGATATTATGAATGACCAGAAGAGAGGGCGCCTCGTTGTGCGGCCGTTCATTACAGTGGGGTGACGGTACCTGGCGCACACCGGTCAGCCATCCATGTTCTAATTTCATACTGATTTCTCATCGCGAAGTCGAACTGAGAATAGCATGAATTCTAAGGCATTATTGCGCCAAAATGCGCCGCGCTCTCCTCACTCTCGCCCGCTTGTTAAGTATACTAAACAAAAATCCCCTCGGGGCTGGCACCGCTTTGTTATCCAGGATATGGTAATCCCACTGTTATCTGTCTTTTGCTGGAGCTGAACGCTATGTCTGTGCGTCGCTATGATCCTGACAGTCGCCGGAGTGCGCTGCTTGAACGTATTGAAAATGATATTCCTGAAACGGTCGCACGCGCATTACAGGAAGATCTTGGCGGTGAGGTAGACAGCGAACGGGATATTACCGCCCAACTGTTGCCCGCCGAAAGTCGCGCCCACGCCCGGGTGATTACCCGCGAAGCCGGTGTTTTTTGTGGTAAACGCTGGGTAGAGGAAGTCTTCAACCAGTTGGGTGCCTATACCGCGCTGACATGGCACGTGGAAGATGGCCAAACGCTTACGCCGGATCAACTGCTGTTTGAAATCGAGGGCCCTGCCCGCCTGTTGCTCACCGCCGAACGCACCGCCCTGAACTTTGTGCAAACGCTGTCTGGCGTTGCCACCGAAGTCAGTCGCTATGTTGCGCTGCTGGAAGGCACACAGACTCAGCTTCTGGATACACGCAAAACCCTACCAGGGCTGCGCACAGCTTTGAAATATGCGGTGCTGTGCGGTGGCGGCAGCAATCACCGTCTGGGTCTGTCAGATGCCTTTTTGATTAAAGAAAATCATATCATTGCCAGTGGTTCGATTCGCCAGGCCGTGGAAAAAGCCTCCTGGCTCTATCCGGATGTACCGGTAGAAGTCGAAGTTGAGTCGTTAAAGGAGCTACAGGACGCGCTTACGGCGTCGGCCGACATCGTCATGCTGGACAACTTCACGCTGGATGAGATGCGCGAGGCGGTGAAGATAACCGAGGGCCGTGCGCTGCTGGAAGTCTCAGGCAACGTGACCGAAACGACGATCCAGGAGATTGCTCAGACCGGTGTGGACTATGTTTCCGTCGGCGCACTGACTAAACATGTCCATGCCCTGGATCTTTCTATGCGCTTTGACGCTAAATAACAGCTTGTGCCGTGCCGCTGGCACGGCCTGTTTTGTGCTATTTCTTCCAGCGTAACCGCTGTATTGCTGTAACCCGCTGTATTTACTGCCTGCCCTTTTCCACTCTTCCCTTTTGCTGCTGTTAACGCCATCACAGGCTTTTTAAACTGCGACCTTCTTATTCAGGAGGTAATGCAATGATCTCTCAACGTGGATTCACGCTGGTCGAGTTAATGATTGTGGTCGGCATCGTGGCAATACTCAGCGCTATTGGGTTGCCCGCCTACCAAAATTATCTGCAGCGCGCCGCGCTGACCGACATGCTGCAAACGATGGTGCCGTTTAAAACGGCGGTTGAGCTTTGCGCCATTGAACGCGGAGGCCCGGACGCCTGCCAGGCCGGACAGCGAGGGATTCCGCAAGGCACAACATCACGGTATGTTTCAGCGGTCACCGTCGTGAACGGCACGATCACCCTGACCGGACAGGAAAGCCTTAACGGGCTAAGCGTTGAAATGCTGCCCGTGTGGGACAGCAATGAAGGCAGCATTCAGTGGCAGCGCACCTGTACCAGCACTAACACCACGCTACGTGATAATTGTCAGGAGCAGTTCCGCTTTGCCGATCGGGGAGGTGCCTATGCCCACGTCTGATGATGCGATTGCGCTCATCTGCCAGCGCTTTCGGGCGATTGTCCTTGAGCACAGTGCGACACACTTGCGCCTTGCCGTTCCTGAAAGCGTCCCGGCGGGCCTGATGGAGGCATTACAGTTTGCCAGCCAGTGTCAGGCAGAGGTGGAGTGCTGGCCTCGTGCCCGGATAGAACAGTTTGAATCGATGCGTAAACCTTTGGTGGCCAATGAAAAAGCTCCCGGCGAATCGACCATTGATACGGCCAGTCAGCTTTTGCGCCAGGCAACTCTGCGTCGTGCATCGGATATTCATATCGAACCTTATCAGAGCACTCTGCGTATTCGCCTGCGGATTGACGGGGTCCTGCATCCTCTCCCCCTGCAGTTTGATACACAACCGGCTGCGCTGCTGGCACGACTGAAAATTCTGGCCGGTCTGGATATTGCCGAACGGCGCCTGCCTCAGGACGGACAGTTTAGTTGTGACATTGACGGAAAATCGGCCTCTTTTCGGCTCTCTACCCTGCCCGTTCAGGGCGGCGAAAAAGCCGTCGTTCGCCTGCTTCAGAGTGAGGGCGCGGCCTTGTCGCTGGACAAGCTGGGATTACCCACCGCGCAGTTACGCCTTCTGACCGCCGCGCTCAGGCAGCCACAAGGGCTGATTTTGGTAACGGGCCCTACCGGGAGTGGCAAAACCTTCACGCTTTACAGTGGCCTGAGCGCGATCAACCAGCCTGATAAGAATGTCTGCAGCGTGGAAGATCCTGTTGAAATCCCTCTCCCCGGTATCAACCAGACCCAGATTAATCCAAAGTATGGCCTTGATTTTAATCGCGTGTTACGCGCCCTGTTACGTCAGGATCCGGACGTGATGATGGTCGGTGAAATACGTGACGGCGAGACGGCGGAGATTGCCGTTAAGGCAGCTCAGACCGGTCATCTGGTTCTCTCTACCCTGCATACTAACTCGACAGCGGAAACGCTGACGCGCTTGCGTCAAATGGGCATTCCCGGTTATCTGCTGGGTTCCGCACTTCGTCTGATCGTTGCCCAGCGGCTGGTCAGGCGTTTGTGCCCTCACTGCCGTAAGCCAGCACAGGCTGTTGCCCACTTTCCCGCCTCACTTTGGCCCGGAACGTTACAAACCTGGCGGGCGCCGGGCTGCGATCACTGCTTCTCCGGTTATTTTGGTCGGCTGGCCTTGTTTGAATTACTGCCCATAACGGCTAAGTTACAAAACGCCATTGCCGCCGAAATGCCACTTGAGGGCTTGCTGAGTCTGGCAAAACAGCAGGGCATGCGCACCCTGCTGGCGTCGGGTCTTGAAGCCGTCAGCCGTGGGGATACCTCCCTGGAAGAAATGCAGCGCGTTGTCGGACTGGATAATGACTAGCCTTTATGTGTATCGCTGGCATGCGGTAGACGGCAGCGGAAGGTTGCAAACGGGCCACCATCTTGCGCCTGACGGCGAGACGTTGTTTTCTGACCTGGCACAGCGTCATTTACTGCCCGTCAGCTGGACGCGGGGAAAGGTGATGCGGCGAAGAGACTGGAAGTGGCAGCACAAAATTGACTTGATTCGCCAGCTCGCCACGCTGCTTAAGGCAGGCCTTCCTCTGTCACAAAGCCTGAGCCTGCTTGCCGAAGGACATTCGCAGACGCCCTGGCGAGCCTTGATGCTGGCTCTACAACATCAGATATTAGCGGGCGAACCTTTTTCCAGCGCCTTACGACAGTGGCCGCAAATATTTCCCCCGCTTTACCCGGCGCTCATGGAGGTGGGTGAGCTGACGGGCCATCTGGATGTCTGCTGCGAGCAGCTGGCACTGCAGCAAACGCGCCAGCAACATTTGCGGAGCAAGGTGATCAAGGCGCTGCGCTATCCGCTGTTTATTCTGGCCGTCGCACTGACCGTTACCTGCGGCATGCTGCTGTTCGTCTTGCCGGAGTTTGTTTCCGTGTATGCTTCCTTCAATGCTCCCTTGCCTGCGTTCACTGCGGCCGTGATCGGGCTCTCTGAGCGATTACAGGCATGGGGATTCCCGCTAAGTGGATTGATTATTCTGCTGGTCGCAGGGTGGCAACAGTGGCGGCGGCGTTCTGAAAACTGGCAGCGGCGCGAACAGCGCGTTTTGATGCACATTCCGATCGTTGGCGGGCTATGGCAGGGCAATCAGCTGACACAAATCTACAGCGTTCTCCAGTTGACGCAGCAGGCTGGACTCACGCTGCTACAGGGACTTGAGGCAGCGAAAGTCACCCTGTCCTCGCGACTGTGGCAGGACGCCATCAGGCTGCTACAGAACCACATTGCGCAGGGTAATCCCCTGTATCTGGCGCTGAGCAATCATCCCTTATTTAGTCCGCTCTGCAGCCAGTTGATTCGCGTGGGGGAAGAGGCTGGCGCACTGGATGTGATGCTGGCGCGCCTGGCTGAATGGCATGAAGGGCAAACGCTGATGCGGGCTGATAACCTTGCCGCCTCGTTGGAGCCTGTCATGATGGTGGTGATTGGCGGCATCGTTGGCACGCTGGTGATTGCCATGTATTTGCCGGTGTTTGGGCTGGGAGAAGCGATGCAGTAAAGGCGCTGTATAGCCCTTACTGCATACGCAGCAGGCAACCTTAACGATTAAAGGTTCGGTTTTCCTGCTCGGCGACCCGAATAAAGGTGGTGCGCTTGGTTAACTCTTTCAGACGCTCAGCGCCAACATAGGTGCAGGCAGAACGAAGACCACCAAGGATATCGCGGAGGGTTTCCTCTACCGGCCCGCGCAACGGTAGCTTCACCGTTTTGCCTTCGGCCGCACGGTATTCTGCGACGCTACCGGCATGACGCTTCATGGCCGATTCTGAACTCATGCCGTAGAACAGCATGAAACGCTCACCGTTTTCTTCTGTTATACGACCTTCGCACTCGTCATGCGCCGCCAGCATGCCGCCCAACATGACGAAGTCTGCGCCACCACCAAAGGCTTTTGCGATATCGCCGGGTACGCTGCAGCCACCGTCGCTGACGATCTGACCGCTCAGACCGTGCGCTGCATCGGCACATTCAATAACCGCAGAAAGCTGGGGATAGCCGACACCCGTTTTGACTCGCGTGGTGCAAACTGAGCCAGGCCCAATGCCCACTTTGACGATATCCGCCCCAGACAGGATGAGCTCTTCCACCATCTCACCGGTTACCACGTTACCCGCGCAGATTGTCTTGCCGGGAAACGTTTCACGGGCACGCTTCAGGAAATCAACAAAGTGTTCAGAGTAGCCGTTGGCGACGTCGATGCAGATAAATTGCAGCTCATCGGAGATCGCCATGATCGCAATCAGTTTATTGAGATCGGCATCCGAGGTACCGGTTGAAACCATGACATAGTTCAGTACTGAACCCGGCACGCGCTGAACAAAGGCCCGCCACTCTTCCACGCTGTAATGCTTATGGACGGCCGTTAAAAGATGAAAACCCGCCAGCGCCTCAGCCATCATAAAGGTGCCAACGGTATCCATATTGGCGGCGATAACCGGGACGCCGCTCCAGCTCAGACCGGAATGCTTAAAGGTGAAGCGGCGATCCAGCTCAACCTGTGAGCGACTTTTCAGCGTGGAGCGCTTGGGGCGAATCAGTACGTCTTTAAATCCCAGTTTCAAATCTTCTTCAATGCGCATACATCGTGTCCTGGTAAGAGGTTATACACTGCCGTACATGACGCCATCAGGGTTTTCCCTGTCTCATGATACGCGCCATTCCAGCCGCAACAAGACTGCGAATTTCACTTTATTTACGCTACAATCCATTACATTCAGATGCGGATTTTTAGTGTGATCCGGCACGCATTTTTTCCTGTAACGACGCGTTGACCTGCGTGATACTGACCGACTAAGAGAGTTCGAGTGAGAAATCCCCCCTACACCGTGGCGCTGACTGGCGGAATTGGCAGCGGTAAAAGTACGATTGCCGGGTATTTTGCTGCGTCCGGTGTCGATATCATTGATGCGGATGTCATTGCACGCGAAGTCGTTGAACCCGGCACGCCAGCGCTTCAGGCCATTATCGAACGCTATGGCGATGCGATATTGACCGAACAGGGAACGTTGCAACGTTCACGGTTAAGAGAAATCATCTTTGCGACGCCCGATGAGAAAACCTGGTTAAACGCGCTGCTTCACCCGCTTATTAATGCCCGGACGCAACAGCTTAAAGCTCAGGCGGCCTCACCTTATGTTTTGTGGGTCGTGCCCTTGCTGGTCGAAAACCGGCTGCAGCGCCAGGCCGATCGCGTGCTGGTGGTCGATACCGACGAAGAGACGCAGCTCAGACGAACGCTGCAGCGCGATAATGTTTCTCTTGAGCAGGCTAAACGTATTCTTGCAGCACAGGCCACTCGCCAACAGCGCCTTGACTGTGCTGACGATATTATTGATAACAGTGGCGCACCTGAAAAGGCGCTACCCCAGGTTGCCAAGCTTCATCAGCTTTATCTAAAGCTTGCGGCAACGAGACAGGATTAACCCATGAGTACAGTCGTTCTGTTTGAACATCCACTGAATGAAAAAATGCGTACCTGGCTGCGCGTAGAATTTTTGATCGACCAGCTGCATGACATTATGCCGCTGGAAAACACCGCCACGGCACTGACTTTTTTCCGCCTGGTTGGCGAATTACTGGATATCTTCGAGCGCGGCGACATGCGCACCGAGTTGCTGAAAGAACTTGAACGCCAGCAAACGAAACTGCGCGCCTGGGCGGATGTCCCCGGTGTCGATATGTCCGTGGTCGATGCATTGCGTGACAAACTCAAAGCGCAGTCTGTTTTGCTTAACAGCGCCCCACGAATGGGCCAGCAGCTGCGGGAAGATCGTCTGATTGCCCTGGTGCGCCAGCGACTCAGCATTCCCGGCGGATGCTGTAGCTTTGATTTACCCGGCCTGCACATCTGGCTGCACCTGCCCCAGGCGACGCGCGGCGCGCAGGTGACGCGCTGGATGGAAACGCTTATACCGCTGCACAGTACGCTGGCGATGTTGCTGGATTTGATTCGCCAGTCAGGCACCTACCGTTTACAAACCAGTTTGAACGGGTTTTACCAGGATAATGCTGAAGGCGCTGATTTACTGCGGCTGCAGCTGGAAATGGAGGATGCGCTGTATCCTCAGGTTTCAGGCCATAAAAGCCGTTTTGCGATTCGTTTTATGCCATTGGACAGTGAGCGCGGCGAAGTGCCTGCGCGCCTGAATTTCCAACTGGCCTGTTGTTAGAGGTGAACATGCAGGAAGAGATAATGACGGTGGAATGTCCACAGTGCGGTAAAACGGTGATTTGGGATGAACTCAGTCCGTGGCGGCCATTTTGCAGTAAACGCTGTCAGTTGATCGATCTGGGCGAATGGGCGGCGGAAGAGAAGCGCATTCCCAGCAGTGATGATTTAAACGACAGCGACAACTGGAGTGAGGAAGAGCGCTGAGTGAGACGTGGGGCTTTGTTGCCCCACTCTGTTAAAGTTCGCCCGCCACCAGACGTGCGATCAGCTCATGATTCGCCGCCGGAAACTCATCGGCGATCAGCGCCTGTTGATCGACCCAACGCTGTGGTTGCCCTTCTTTGCCCCAGGGTTCTCCTTTCCAGCCTTCCACCAGAAAAAAGTGCAGCGTCACGCGCAGGTCATCGTAAGTGTGATCTTTCGTGCCAATTGCCCGCGCCTGCGTCACTTCAATCCCGGTTTCTTCGGCCAGTTCGCGCACCAGCCCTTCCTCTGCGCTCTCACCGGCTTCAATTTTGCCGCCGGGAAATTCCCATTTATTGGCCATATAGGAAGAAGCCGCACGCTGGGCAAGGAAAATTTGTTTACTGGCATTACGAATGATGCCGACTGCAACCTGCAGGTGCTTCATGAAAATATCCCGAAGAGTGGGTGAATGAGGGCTGATTCTAAAACATGTTAAGCAGGTTGTTAACCGCTCAGGGGGCCGAATGGTCAGCGGAAAAGTAAAAAAAAGGAGCCAGTGGCTCCTTTTCGTTAACCGCTTATCAGGCCAGACGACCGTGACACTGTTTGTATTTTTTACCTGAACCGCACGGACAAGGATCGTTACGCCCCACTTTGCGCTCACCGCCCTGCTGCGCAAGAGATTCCGCTGCCAGAATTTCTTCGCTGGCGTGGCTCAGATGCTGCTGTTGCGCCAGACGCTCGGCCTCTTCACGACGCTGTTGCTCCATCGCTTCAACCTCTTCCGGCATGCGCACCTGGACTTTGCTCAGCGTGCTGATCACTTCGTACTTCAGCGTTTCCAGCATCGCGGCAAACATGGCAAAAGATTCACGCTTATATTCCTGCTTAGGATCTTTTTGCGCATAGCCACGCAGGTGGATGCCCTGACGCAGATAGTCCATTGCGGCCAGGTGCTCTTTCCACAGCGAATCCAGCGTTTGCAGCATGACGCCTTTTTCAAAGTTGCGCATCATTTCTGCGCCGACAATCTCTTCTTTTGCCGCATAACTTTCGGCCGCGTGCGTCATGATACGTTCACGCAGTGTCTCTTCATGCAGATCCGGTTCTTTGTCCAGCCACTCGCTAATCGGCAGATCCAGATCGAAGTCGTTACGCAGGCGCTCTTCAAGGCCCGGTACATCCCACATTTCTTCCAGCGACTGAGGTGGAATGTAGCTGTCGATAATGGATTTATAGACGTCTTCGCGAATGCTGTTGATAGTGTCTGATACATCGGACACATCCAGCAGTTCATTACGCTGGCTGTAGATAGCACGACGCTGATCGTTGGCCACGTCGTCATATTCCAGCAGCTGCTTACGAATATCGAAGTTACGGCTTTCAACTTTACGCTGTGCGTTGGCAATGGCTTTGGTCACCCACGGATGCTCAATGGCCTCGCCAGGTTTCATGCCCAGCTTGCGCATCATGTTTGAAACACGATCCGAAGCAAAGATACGCATCAGGGCATCTTCCATTGACAGGTAGAAGCGTGAAGAACCGGCGTCACCCTGACGGCCTGCACGACCACGCAGCTGGTTATCGATACGGCGAGATTCATGGCGCTCAGTACCCACGATATGCAGACCGCCAGAGGCCAGCACCGCATCATGACGAATCTGCCAGGCGGCTTTAATCTCGTTGATTTGCGCATCGGTTGGGTTTTCAAGCTCGGCAACGTCCGCATGCCAGCTACCGCCCAGCATGATATCGGTACCACGGCCCGCCATGTTTGTCGCGATGGTAACCGCGCCCGGTTGACCAGCCTGCGCCACGATGTCCGCTTCGCGGGCGTGAAACTTAGCATTCAGTACGTTGTGTTTAATGCCTGCACGTGTCAGCTCGTTCGATACCACTTCTGATTTTTCGATGGAGATCGTACCCACCAGAACCGGCTGCCCGTTAGCCGTACGCTCACGAATATCTTCGATGATGGCGTCAATCTTCTCTTTCTCGGTCATATAAACCAGATCGGCAAGATCTTTACGCACCATCGGACGGTTGGTCGGGACAACAATCGTGTCGAGTTTGTAGATGGAACTGAACTCAAACGCTTCTGTATCAGCCGTACCGGTCATCCCTGCCAGCTTGTCGTAGAGGCGGAAGTAATTCTGGAAGGTGATTGACGCCAGCGTCTGGTTTTCGTTTTGAATTTCAACGCCTTCTTTGGCTTCAACGGCCTGATGCAGACCATCTGACCAACGACGGCCCTGCATCGTACGACCCGTGTGCTCATCAACAATGACAACTTCACCCTCTTTGACGATGTAGTCAACGTCACGCGTGAACAACGCATGGGCGCGAAGCGCAGCGGTAACGTGGTGCATCAGCATGATATTGGTCGGTGAATAAAGCGACTCACCTTCTACCATGATGCCCTGGCTCACCAGCAGTTCTTCAACTTTGACCAGACCGCGCTCGCTCATATGTGCCTGGCGCGCTTTCTCATCAACCCAGTAGTCACCTTCGCCCTGGAAATTGTCTGAGTCTTCTTTTTCCTGACGAATCAGATGAGGAATGATTTTATTCACTTTGGTGTACAGGTCTGAACTGTCTTCTGCCGGACCCGAGATGATTAATGGCGTACGGGCTTCATCAATCAGGATGGAGTCAACCTCATCCACCAGTGCATAGTGCAGCTTACGCTGTACGCGCTCGTCAGGGCTGAACGCCATGTTGTCACGCAGGTAGTCGAAACCGTATTCGTTGTTGGTACCGTAAGTAATGTCTGCGGCATAAGCTTCACGTTTGGCGACGGAAGGCAGGCCTGACATGTTGATCCCGACGCTCAGGCCAAGGAACTCAAACAGGGGGCGGTTATTTTCCGCATCACGCTGGGCCAGATAATCGTTGACGGTAACGACGTGTACGCCTTTTCCGGTTAATGCGTTCAAATAGGCTGGCAGGGTTGCCGTCAGGGTTTTACCTTCACCAGTGCGCATCTCTGCAATACAGCGGTTATTCAGCACCATCCCGCCAATCAGCTGCACGTCGAAGTGGCGCATGCCAAACACACGCTTACTGGCTTCACGTACCGTCGCAAAAGCTTCAGGAATCAGGCTTTCGAGTGATTCCCCTTTTTTCAGGCGCTCACGGAACAGCTCAGTTTTGGCTTTCAGTTCTTCATCAGAGAGCGCTTCGAATTCCGGCTCCATCTTGTTGATGATATCAACGTTTTTGCGCATACGGCGCAAAGTACGATCGTTGCTGCTACCAAAAACTTTGGTCAACATTTTGATTAACATAATAAATATATTCTCAATTCAGCCGGGTCACCCGGACTGCGAAATCTAAAATGGGATTTAAAGCACAAAGATTAGCAGAACAATGGCGCGGGTCCGGCACGGATACCGTGCACTTTGCCGTGTCCGTCAGCCTGTGAGGATACCGGAGCAGCAGGAAGAGGTTGCGGGGACAAACCAACAGGGATGCCGGACTGTGCCGCCTGAGACGTTAATAACGCATGAAGGGAATCAATCAACGCCAGCTTTTGTGCGGCCAGCGGATGCACCTGCTCTTCCGCCTGCGCCTGTGGCGTTAACGTGAAAGAGAGATGGCGGATAACCGTGCGAATGGCATGCTGGTGCCAGTAGTCAACCGTAAAACTGGGGCGTCGCGAGGCTTCCTGAAGACGAATCAAATGATCAAAACGGACCGCATTGCCAATGAACAGGCTACTGGCTGAGGCTTCGGATGCCGTATTGAGTTCAGTGGTTTGCGCACACGCCGGCAAGCCAAGACTGGCCGCCACCATTCCCAGGAGGAAATGAGGCCAGAAATAGCGTCTACCTATTTGTCGCCAGCGTAGAAAAATTCCGATCACAATTGTTCCATTGCGCATAACATTTTAATTATTCACTGCTGTTTTCAGCAGCATGCAGCCTGTAAAAGCGCCAGAGATAGTAACACTAATGTGGCGCGGCGACACCTGAGTTTAGTGCAACAGTGGGAGAAATCGCGCGCGATTGTGCAGCAATTCAGCAATTGGTCGTTCTGAGCGGAGAATGCTGTCGCAGCAAGCGGAAATGAATGGCGAGGCAATAAAAAACGGCTGGTGCAACTGACCGGAGAGAGTGTCAGCGCAACCAGCCGTTTTTACGTTCTGAGCCGATATCAGGCCAGAACCAGATTAGGTGCTTTAAACGCCAGTGGCAATTCAGCTTCGTCTTCGAAGGTCGCCCATTCCCAGGCTTCCTGCTTCGCCAAAACGGCCTGCAGCAGTTTGTTGTTCAGAGCATGACCCGATTTGTACGCGGTAAACGCGCCAATAACGTTATGGCCACACATAAACAGATCGCCGATGGCATCTAACATTTTGTGACGCACAAACTCGTCTTCAAAACGCAGGCCTTCTTCATTAAGCACGCGGAAATCATCAAGGCCGATCGCACAATCTAAACTACCGCCCAGGCACAGGCCTTTAGACTGCAGATATTCGATTTCACGCATGAAGCCAAAAGTACGTGCACGGCTGATCTGACGAACAAACGCTTCGGCAGAGAATTTCATCTGGTAACGCTGAGAGCTGGAATCGATAGCCGGGTGATTGAAATCAATGGTGAAATCAAGCGAGAAACCGTTGTAAGGTTTGATCTCAGCCCACTTGTCACCGTCTTCAACACGCACCGTCTGCTTAACACGCACAAATTTCTTCGCGCTGTTCAGCTGCTCGATGCCTGCATCCATCAGCAGATAGATGAAAGGCGCTGCACTGCCGTCCATAATTGGGATTTCTGGCGCATCAACTTCGACAATAATGTTGTCAATGCCCAGACCTGCCAGTGCGGCATTTAAGTGTTCAACTGTCGAAATACGCACGCCTTCATCGTTCACCAGGCAGGTGCTCAGCATGGTGTCGCGCACGTATTTTGCATCAGCCGGAAAATCAACCGGTGGATTCAAGTCAGTGCGACGATAGATGACCCCGGTATTAGCCGGCGCAGGGCGCAGGGTCAGGCTGACTTTCTTGCCGGTATGTAAACCGACACCTGTCGCCTGAACAATACGTTTTAATGTCCTTTGTTTGATCATCGTTATTATCTCGCAATATCGCTTTCCGACCGCCAGTATACGTTACCAGCGGGCGAACACTTTAGCACAAAGAGCGGGAAATCCCAATTATAAGGTTATTCCTAGTCGGCCTGCTTGCGCAAAAACGCCGGAATATCAAGGTAATCGGGCTCTTTGTTTGACTGTGCACTCTGATCGTTTACCACTTTCGCAGCAGGTTTTTGCTCCTGCGGCAGCGGGGACATACCATGCTGCTGGTAACGATGATCCATGACAGGCTGGCTGGCTGGTTTGTTCGTTACCAGTGTGATCTCTGGACGCTTATCCATGCCGATACCAGTTGCCACCACGGTGACGCGCAGTTCGTCATTCATCTCTGGATCCAGAGAGGTACCAATTACAACGGTCGCGTTGTCTGAAGCGAAGGCGCGGATAGTGTTACCCACGGTTTCGAACTCATCCAGACGCAGGTCGAAGCCCGCAGTAATGTTGACCAGCACGCCGCGCGCACCAGAGAGGTCGATATCTTCCAGCAGTGGACTGGAGATCGCCATCTCAGCGGCTTCTTCTGCACGGTCTTCACCACAAGCCACGCCTGAACCCATCATCGCGTAACCCATTTCTGACATCACGGTACGTACGTCAGCAAAGTCCACGTTCATCAAGCCAGGACGGGTAATCAGCTCGGCGATCCCCTGTACGGCGCCTTTCAGCACGTCGTTAGCCGCACCAAACGCGTCGAGCAGGGAAATACCACGTCCGAGAACTTTTAACAGCTTGTCGTTCGGGATAGTGATCAGTGAATCCACGTGCTTGGACAGCTCAGCGATCCCCTGCTCAGCAAAGGCCATGCGCTTTTTGCCTTCAAAATTGAAGGGCTTGGTCACGACCGCAACGGTCAAAATACCCAGATCTTTGGCCACTTCAGCCACAACAGGCGCAGCGCCGGTACCGGTACCGCCACCCATACCTGCTGCGATGAACACCATGTCTGCCCCTTCCAGCGCAGAACGCAGTGCTTCGCGATCTTCCTCTGCAGAGTTACGGCCGACTTCCGGGTTCGCACCCGCTCCCAGTCCTTTGGTAATGTTATTACCAATCTGGATGGTCTGGCCGACTGCTGTTTTACGCAACGCCTGCGCGTCGGTATTCACAGCGAAGAATTCCACACCTTCGATACGCTCGCGTACCATGTGCTCTACGGCGTTGCCACCGCCACCGCCGACGCCGATGACTTTAATCACCGCGTCATTGGTTAATTCCATAGGTTCAAACATGATTTCTCTCCGTTATGTGCCTGTCGCCTGGAGATCACTAAAGAAAACAGCATGATCCCCTTTTACAAAAATTAAAACTCTTTTTTTAACCAACTATTAATACGTTTAAACCAGTTACCCACGGAAACGCGCTTTTCAGCCTCTGCGTCACCGTTCATATGTGACTCTTTACCGTAGTGCAACAGCCCGACCGCCGTGGAATAGTAAGACTCCTGGGCGTAGTCCGTCAGGCCAGTAATGTTCAGCGGCTGTCCAATGCGCACCTGCGTATGGAATACGCGCTGTGCGCAGGCTGCCAGACCTTCAATCTGCGCCGCACCGCCGGTTAACACAATCCCGGCTGCCAGATGGTGCTTAACGCCCTGCTGGCGAAGCTGTTCCTGTAACTGCAAAATCTCGTCATTGACCAGATTTAAAAGCTCGGTATAACGTGGCTCAATCACCTCTGCCAGCGTCTGACGTTGCAGGCTTCGTGGCGGACGTCCGCCTACGCTCGGCACTTCAACGTTTTCATCTTTACCTACAATCGATCCTAGCGCACAGCCGTGACGCACTTTAATGGCTTCCGCATCGGTGGGCGGCGTACCAAATGCGTAGGCGATATCGCTGGTTACCACATTCCCCGCATAGGGAATCACCTTAGTATGACGCAATGCACCGCCAGTATAGACGGCGATATCCATTGTGCCGCCACCAATATCCACGACACAAACACCCAGTTCACGTTCGTCTTCGGTCAGGACCGCAAAGCTGGACGCCAGACCGGCAAAAATCAGTTGGTCAACTTTGAGGCCACAACGTTCAACGGCTTTAACAATATTTTTTGCCATGTCGTTGTGACAGGTGATCAAATGCACCTTTGCCTGCATGCGCACACCAGACAGGCCGACCGGATTTTTGATGCCTTCCTGATAGTCGATAGCATATTCCTGCGGAATAACGTGCAGGATACGATGCTCATCACGAACGCGCACTGACTTCGCAGTATGCACCACGTTCTCGACATCATCCTGAGTCACTTCCTCTTCGGAAATCGGAACCATCCCGATTTCGTTCTGACAGCTGATATGTTTGCCCGATAATGCAAGGTAAACAGAGGAGATCTGGCAATCCGCCATCAACTCAGCCTGATCGATGGCGCGCTGAACGCATTTCACCACCGACTCAAGATCGTTTACGCCGCCTTTATCCATACCGCGGGACGGACAACTGCCGACCCCAATAATATTGACCATACCATCGGGCAGAATTTCCCCAACCAGGGCGGCGACCTTCGCAGTGCCGATTTCGAGTCCAACTACCAGTTTTCTGTCCGTTGCCTTGATCATTGTTGTTTAGCCTGTGCCTGGTTTTGTTGCTGATTACTGTCCTGTGGATCCATCACTATCGGTGTCCAGCCAACAGAAGCGCCAGAGTCATAGCGTAAATCAACCGAGTTGATGCGCTTGTGTTCATTCTGACCTTGCTGCAGCAGCACCGGATAGAGCTCAATAAAACGATTCAGACGCTTCATGGTATCGGTCCGCCCCAGCTCAATGCGGACATCATCGCTGGTCACTAACTGCCATGAACGTCGCGCCGTCATCGACGCCACCTTCAGGGTAAACTTCCTAGCCTTCAGCACGTCATCCATACTGTGATAACCCGCCAGCACCTCTTTTTCACTGCCTTCTGGACCGTATAACATCGGCAGCGTTTCTTTACCCATGTGGTTAGCCGGGACGCTGAATGACACACCGTCGCTGTCCACCATGTGTGAGTCATTCCAGCGCGCTACCGGTGTAAACTCCACCAAATGAATTTTCAGTTCGTCTGGCCACTGCTTACGCACGCTAACCTGTTTAATCCATGGCAACCGTTCTATCTGCTGCTGGATCACGTTCACGTCCTGCGACATAAACGTGCCCGGTGAACCCAGTGACAAAATCGCCTGACGAATATCGTCATGGGTGGTGTAGTGCAGTTGCCCCGTGACCACCAGCTTCGACAGGGGTAAACGGGAGGCATCGTTCATCCACTTCAGAACGACCAGGCCACCCGCAATCATTACGCCCATCACCATCAGCAGAAACACGATGCCGAAGAGCCGGGCACCGTTACTGCGACCGGTGCGTGCCCGCTCCTGCGCTTCACGATTACGTACATTCATCGCCGCCTGTGACATATCAGTCGGCCAACTCCAGAATACGTACGACCAGTTGAGAAAATGTCAGCCCGGCCTGCTTTGCCGCCATCGGCACTAAGCTGTGGCTGGTCATGCCCGGTGAGGTGTTCGCTTCCAGCAGTTGGAAGTGTCCTTGATCGTCAGTCATGACATCAACGCGTCCCCAGCCGCTGCATCCGAGTGCACGCCAGGCTGACCACACCAGCTGTTGTAATTCCGCCTCGCGCTCGGCACTCAGCCCGGCTGGACAGAAGTACTGAGTATCGTCAGAAATGTATTTCGCTTCATAGTCATAGAACTCGCTGGCGGTCTTTATTTTTATCGCGGGCAGAATCTGGTCCCCCAGAATGCCAACGGTATATTCCTCACCGCTCAGAAAAGCTTCGACCAGCACATTGTCGTCGTGGCGAAACGCCTCTTCCAGCGCAGCTGACAGATCGCTTAACTGGTTTACACGGCTGATGCCGACGCTGGATCCCTCGCTGCTCGGTTTCACGAACAGGGGTAATCCCAATACGCTAATCGCCGCCTCGGTCGCCGCATCCAGACCGCTCTGCATCTGTTCACGCGTAATCCAGACAAATTTACCCGCCGGCAGTCCCCTGCCCTGCCACAGCAGTTTGGTGCGCAACTTGTCCATGGTGACGGCGGAAGCCATCACACCGCTGCCGGTGTAAGGCAACTGCAGGAATTCCAGCACCGCCTGAAGCGTGCCGTCCTCGCCGCCGCGACCATGCAGGGCGATAAACACTTTTTCAAAACCTTGCGCGGTTAACTCCAGCACTGAGACGTCGCGGGTATCAATACCCTGTGCATCGATACCGGCTTCACGCAGGCCCGCCAGCACGGCACCGCCGGACATCAGGGACACGTCGCGCTCGGCTGACGTGCCGCCCATTAAAACGGCAACTTTAGTCATGACGGCCCTCCACTTTGCGTGCTGGCTGCAGTTTGCATTCAGCCAGCTTCCGCGCCACTTTACCGACGTTTCCTGCCCCCTGAACCAGAATCAGATCGTTGCCTGACAGCAAAGGCGCCAGCATTTCAACGAGCGCATCATGTTCCGGCACCAGAATAGGATCGACCTTGCCGCGATGACGAATGGCGCGGCACAGTGCACGGCTGTCTGCGCCTGGGATGGGCGTTTCGCCTGCGGCGTAGACATCCAGCATCAGCAAAACGTCAACCTGAGACAGCACGTTGGCAAAATCATCAAACAGGTCACGCGTGCGGGTATAACGGTGCGGCTGAAACACCATCGCCAGTTTTTTATCCGGCCAGCCCGCTCGCGCGGCTTTAATGGTGGCGTCAACTTCCGTGGGATGATGACCATAATCGTCCACCAGCATGGCAGTGCCAGGCTGCCCATTAACCGGCTCCGTAGGAAACTCACCCAGCTGGTCGAAACGACGACCGGTACCCTGGAAGCTTTCCAGCGCAGCCAGAATCGCGCTGTCTTCAATCCCTTCTTCGCTGGCCACCGCCACGGCGGCGGCGGCGTTTAATGCATTGTGTCGACCCGGCGCATTCAGAGTGATCTGTAACGGCGCCTTGTCCTGACGAATCAGGCTGAAATGAACCTGCGCGCCGCGTTGTTCAAACGCCTCGATGCGAAAGTCGGCGTCGTCGCTGAAACCATAAGTAGTAATCTGGCGGCCGACACGCGGCAGCAGATCGCGAATCACGGCATCATCAACACACATCACCGCACGACCGTAAAACGGCAAATTGTGCAGGAAATTAATGAACGTCTGCTTCAGGTTTTCAAAATCGCCCTGATAGGTGTCCATATGATCCGCTTCGATATTGGTGACAACGGCGACCATTGGCTGCAAGTGCAGGAATGACGCATCGCTCTCGTCCGCTTCGGCGATCAGGTAGCGGCTACTGCCCAGACGTGCATGCGTGCCTGCGGCTTTTACCAGCCCCCCATTCACAAAGGTGGGGTCCAGACCGCCTTCCGCGTAAATGCTCGAGACCATCGCCGTCGTGGTGGTTTTGCCGTGCGTGCCGGCAATCGCAATACCGTGGCGAAAGCGCATCAGCTCTGCCAGCATCTCTGCGCGGCGGATGACCGGGATTCGCTGTTCGCGTGCAGCCACCAGCTCAGGGTTGTCCTGCGCCACCGCACTGGAGACCACGACAACGCTGGCATCCGTTACGTTTTCCGGGCGATGGTTAAAGTAAATGGTCGCGCCCAGATTGATCAGATTCTGTGTCACCGGATTTGGCGCCAGATCAGAACCGCTGATATGGTAACCTTCATTCGCTAACACTTCGGCAATACCGCCCATGCCAGCACCACCGATGCCGACAAAGTGAATGTGCCGGACGCGACGCATCTCGGGCACGATAGAACGCAGTTTCGCCAGTTGTTGTGTATTCATTACGCTTTATTACCTACCTACTCATTCAGTTTGTGCTCAATATGAGCACGGGTCAGCCAGGCTGACCTGATGCGTTAATGTGCGGCGCGAGCCACTTCCTGCGCGACCCGTTCAGTCGCATCGGGTACCGCCACCTCGTGGGCTTTTTCAGCCATCGCGAGTAATGTTGGTCGATCCCAGTGACGCAACGTTTCCGCTACCGCCTCCGCTGTAAACTGCGGCTGCTCAAAAATTTTGGCTGCACCTGCGCCCTCAAGCGGCAAGGCATTCCAGTACTGCTGACGATCTTTATGCTGAAACGGCACGAAGATCGCCGGTAATCCTGCCGCGGCGATCTCACTCACCGTCAGTGCACCTGAGCGGCAAATCACGACGTCTGCCCAGGCGTAGGCCGCTGCCATATCATCAATAAACTCGGTCACCTTGTGATGGTCCTGGCCCGCTTGCTGATAAGCATGTTGAACGTCCTGCAACGCGCCTTTTCCGGTCTGATGCCAGACGGTAATCTGCTCACCCAGTAGAGCCGCAATCTGAGGCACGGTCTGGTTAAGGATACGTGCGCCCTGGCTGCCACCCACCACCAGAATACGGATAGCGCCGCTGCGCCCGGCCAGACGCTGAGCCGGTGAGGGCAATGCCAGCACGTCTGTACGTACCGGGTTTCCTACCACCTCTGCGTGAGGAAAGGCGCCGGGAAACGCCTGCATAACCTTGGTGGCAATTTTTGCCAGCCACTTGTTTGTCAGCCCGGCGATCCCGTTTTGCTCATGCAGCACCACAGGAACACCACAGCTCCATGCAGCCAGGCCACCCGGCCCCGAAACATAGCCACCCATGCCCAGCACAACGTCAGGCTTCCAGGCTTTAATAATCTTGCGAGCCTGACGCCAGGCGTTGAAAATACGCACCGGTGCCAACAGCAGGGCTTTGATGCCCTTGCCGCGTAATCCGCTGATACGAATGAAGTCGATGTCGATACCGTGCTTCGGTACCAGATCGGCTTCCATACGATCTGCAGTGCCTAACCAGCGAACTTCCCAGCCCTGCGCTTTCAGATGATGGGCAACAGCCAGCCCCGGGAAAACGTGTCCACCGGTGCCACCTGCCATTACCATCAATCGTTTACCACTCATCGACCACCTCGGGTAAACGCCTGCGCTTTAGCCAGACGCGTTTCATAATCAATACGTAACAAAAATACGATGGCCGTCGACATAATGATCAAACTCGAGCCACCGTAACTAATCAGCGGCAACGTCAGACCTTTGGTCGGTAACATACCGGCCGCAGCGCCCACGTTGACCAGTGCCTGAAAGCTGAACCACACGCCAATTGAACAGGCTAAAAAGCCGGAAAAACGTTGATCAAGTTCAAGCGCGCGCCGGCCAATCGACATCGCACGAAAAGCCACGAAGAATACCATTAACAGCGCTAAAACCACACCGATGTAACCCAGTTCTTCTCCGATAATGGAGAAAATAAAGTCGGTATGGGCTTCGGGCAAATACTCCAGTTTCTGAACCGAATTCCCCAGCCCCTGCCCCCAGAATTCACCGCGGCCAAACGCCATCAGAGACTGCGTCAGCTGGTAGCCGCTGCCGAACGGATCTTCCCACGGATTCCAGAACGAGGTGACACGGCGCATACGGTATGGCTCGGCGATGATCAGCAGCACCACAGCAAAGATGCCGGAGCCGATAATGGCCAGGAACTGCCACAGTTTGGCCCCCGCCAGAAACAGCATCGCCAGCGTAGTGACAAACAGCACGACCACCGTCCCCAGATCGGGCTGGGCCAGCAGCAGTACGGCCAGCACCACCATCACGCCCATTGGCTTACAAAAGCCCCAGAAGTTATTTCGCACCTCTTCTACCTTGCGCACCAGGTAACTGGCGAGATAGCAAAAGAGCGTGAGTTTAGATAACTCGGCGGGCTGAATACGCAGCGGCCCCAAGGCAATCCAGCGTGACGCACCGTTTACCGAACTGCCCACCACCAACACAATCAGCAGCATGGCGACGGAAACCATCAGCATTATGTTGCTGTAGCGCTGCCAGAAATCCATCGGAACGCGCAGCGTGACCAGCGCCATGCCGAATGCCAGCGCAATGTAGAACGCATCACGCTTGGCAAAGTAGAACGGATCGTCATTCAGACGCTGACCTACCGGCATTGATGCCGACGTCACCATCACAAAACCAACCGCGGCTAATCCCAGGGTTAACCACAGCAGCGTACGATCGTAGAGCACCAGTGAGGTATCGTCGCTCTCACGCGACCCCATCACCCAGTTGCTCAGGCGACCTGACAGATAATTCACTATGCCTGCACCAGGAATCCGCATCAGCTTAACTCCCTGGCCAGCTGCGCGAAGACGTCACCGCGCTGTTCAAAATTGCGAAACTGATCGAGGCTGGCACAGGCGGGGGAAAGCAGTACCATATCGTCCGGCTGGACCTGTCTGGCGATCTGCTCCATGGCCTGCTGCAGCGTATCGGTACGCACCGCCACGTCAGGCCGCAGCGCGGCGAGCGCATCGCCATCGCGACCAAAGCAGAACAGCCGGATACGATCGCCTTGCAGATAAGTGGCCAGCGGCGAGAAATCAGCCGATTTACCATCGCCCCCGAGCAGCAGCCAGAGCGTGCCGTTAACCTGTAAGCCTTTCAATGCCGCTTCCGTGCTGCCAACGTTGGTCGCTTTTGAATCATTGATCCAGCGCACCCCGCGACTCTGATGAACCAGTTGAAAGCGGTGTGGCAGTCCAGAGTACGCTGCCAGCGCAGACAGGCTGGTTGAGCGGGGCAGCCCTACCGCATCTGCCAGCGCTAAAGCCGCCAGCGCATTGGTGTAATTATGTTGGCCTACCAGCGTCATTTCGTCGGTATTCAGGACCTTCTCGCCTTTGGCGCGCAGCCAGATGCTGCCCTGCTGCTTATTAAGGTGATAATCGCCAATATCGATGCCAAAACTCACGCAGCGCGCGTCAGCGCCGCGTACCGGCATCGTCATGCCATCATCCGCGTTCACGACACAGACCTGCGCGTTTTCGTAAATCCGCAGTTTTGCTGCCCGATACTGCTGCATACCTAACGGATAGCGATCCATATGATCTTCAGTCACGTTAAGGATGGTGGCCGCTGCGGCTTTCAGGCTGTGAGTGGTCTCCAACTGAAAGCTGGACAGTTCAAGGACATAGAGCTGCGCAGGCGCTTTCAGCAGGCTGAGGGCGGGTAAGCCAATGTTGCCGCCGACACCGACCTGCCAGCCTGCGGCCTTCGCCATTTCGCCGACTAAGGTGGTGACCGTACTTTTTCCGTTCGAACCGGTAATTGCCACGATGGGTGCCTGTGCTTCACGGCAAAACAGCTCAATATCGCCCACGATTTCGATGCCCGCATCCGCGGCTTCGCACAGCGCCGGATGTGCCAGCGCAATACCGGGGCTGGCAACAATCAGGTCGGCAGCCAACAGCCAGTCGCTGTTGATCCCGCCCACATAGCGCTCCACCTGCTCAGGCAGCTTGTCCAGCCCGGGCGGTGACATACGGGTATCCATCACGCGTGGCGTTACGCCCTGCGCTACAAAGAAATCAACACAGGACAGTCCGGTCAGGCCCAGTCCGATGATGACAACTTTTCTCCCGCGATAGTCAGCCATGATTAACGTACCTTCAGCGTCGCCAGGCCAATCAGCACCAGCATGAGCGAAATAATCCAGAAGCGCACAATCACGCGCGGCTCCGGCCAGCCTTTAAGTTCATAGTGGTGGTGAATCGGCGCCATACGGAAAATGCGTTGCCCGCGGAGCTTGAACGATCCCACTTGCAGGATCACCGACAGGGTTTCAACAACAAACACGCCGCCCATGATCACGAGTAAAAATTCCTGACGCAGCAGCACGGCGATGGTGCCCAGTGCGCCGCCCAGCGCCAGCGATCCGACATCCCCCATAAACACCTGGGCCGGATAGGTGTTGAACCAGAGGAACCCTAAGCCCGCCCCCACGATAGCGGTACAGACGATCACCAGTTCGCCAGCGTGGCGCAGATAAGGAATATGCAGATATTCTGCGAATTTCACGTTACCCGTTGCCCAGGCAACCAGCGCAAAGCCCGCCGCAACAAAGACGGTCGGCATGATCGCCAGGCCGTCCAGACCATCGGTGAGGTTAACGGCATTGCCGGTGCCGACGATGACGAAGTAAGCCAGTACGATGTAAAACAAGCCCAGCTGTGGCATAACATCTTTAAAGAAAGGCACCACCAGCTCGGTCGCCGGGGTATCTTTTCCGGCCAGGTAAAGCGCAAAAGCGACGCCCAGAGAGATCACCGACATCCAGAAATATTTCCAGCGCGCAATCAGCCCTTTCGTGTCTTTACGGACCACTTTGCGGTAATCGTCGACAAAGCCGATCACGCCAAAGCCCACCAGCACCACCAGTACGCACCAGACGTACGGGTTGGAAGGGTAAGCCCACATCAATACTGACAGGGTTATCGACGTCAAAATCATGATGCCGCCCATGGTCGGCGTACCGCGCTTGCTAAAGTGCGACTCCGGACCATCGTTACGCACAACCTGGCCGATTTGCAGTTTTTGCAGCCACGCAATCAGCCGTGGGCCCATCCACAGTGAAATAAACAGTGCGGTCAGCAGGCTGACAATGGCGCGAAACGTCAGATACGAAAAGACGTTGAAGCCGGAATAAAATGCGACCAGATGCTCGGCCAGCCAAACTAACATGTTCCTTTCTCCTGTAAACTCTGTACTACCTGCTCCATGGCGGCACTACGCGAGCCCTTAATCAATACGGTCATTTCCTGGTGTTCGGACAGCAGCTGGCGTAAACGTTCAGTCAGCGCGGTTTTATCGCTGAAATGTTCGCCAACGCCACTGCTTTCACTCAGGAAGTGGCTGAACTGACCGGTGCTGAGCACCCGATCCAGCCCTGCAGCTTTAGCCGCCAGCCCGACTTCACGATGAAACTTTTCGCTTTCATCACCTAATTCAGCCATATCGCCCACGACCATCACACGGTAGCCCGGCATCTCAGACAGCACCTGTGCCGCCGCAACCATCGATCCTACGTTGGCGTTATAGCTGTCATCCAGAATGAGTTGATGCTCAGAGAGGCGAACAGGGAATAAGCGGCCGGGAACGGACTGAAGACTTTTCAGGCCCGCCTGAACTGCGCTAAGCGGCGCATCGACCGACAGGGCGAGCGCAGCAGCGGCCAGCGCATTGGCGATATTGTGCCGCCCGGGCAACGGCAGAATGATGTCGGCTTCTCCACGGGGCGTGCGCATCACAAAATGGGTCCCATCCTGACGAATGCGGATATCATGCGCACCGAAGTCACAGTCCGCGGCCTGAGGCGAGAAACGCCAGACCGTTTTACCGTGCAGGTTCTCCTGCCAGCGCGGCCAGTCATTGCTGTCAGCATTTAAAATGGCCGTTCCCCTGGCAGGCAGGCCGTAAAAAATTTCACCCTTCGCTTTTGCTACACCTTCCAGCGACCCGAAGCCTTCGAGGTGCGCGGCGGCCAGATTATTGACCAGTGCCGCTTCCGGACGAACCAGGTCAGTGGTGTAAGCGATTTCGCCCTGATGATTGGCGCCAAGCTCAATGACGGCATACTGATGTTCTGGCGTGAGACGCAGCAAGGTCATGGGCACGCCAAAATCGTTATTCAGGTTACCGGCGGTATGCAGCGTTTCGCCGCACTGACGCAAAATGGACGCGGTCATCTCTTTCACTGACGTTTTGCCGGATGAGCCGGTCAGCGCAACAACGCGGGCAGTGGCCTGCTGGCGCACCCATGCTGCCAGCTTACCAAAGGCGATACGCGTATCTTTTACAACCACCTGAGGCACTGAGACAGGTAAATGCTTACTCACCAGCAAGGCTCTGGCACCCTTGGCGATGGCATCTTCTGCAAAGTCGTGGGCATCAAAACGCTCGCCCACGATGGCCACAAACAGGCTGCCTGCGGTGACCTTACGGGTATCCGTCGTAACGTCATTTAAAACCAGGTCATCGCCGTGCAGGGTGCCGCTGGCGATCTCTGCCAATGTGCTTAATGAAACCGGAATCATGCTACGCCTCCTAGCAGTGTGGCGACCGTGGCACGATCGGAGTAATCCAGGCGTTGATTGCCAATAATTTGATAGTCTTCGTGACCTTTTCCAGCCACCAGTACGATATCATCGGGCTGGGCCTGCATAATGGTGCTGGTCACGGCCTGCGCCCGACCGGCGACCACGCGGGCACGGCCAGGGTCAAGCAGCCCACTCAGAATATCCTGTACGATAGCCTGCGGATCTTCGCTTCGTGGGTTATCATCTGTCACCACCACGATGTCGGCAAATTGCTCAGCGATCGCTCCCATTAGTGGGCGCTTACCTTTATCACGATCGCCACCACATCCAAACAGGCACCATAGTTTGCCTTTGCAATGCAGCCGCGCCGCTTCCAGCGCTTTCTCTAATGCATCTGGCGTATGGGCATAATCCACTACCACGGTGGGTTTACCGGTGGCGCTAAAGACCTCCATGCGTCCGTTCACCGGCTGCAGTCTTGCCGCTACGCGCAGCAGATCGTCCAGGGCGTAGCCCAGCGCCAGCAGCGTCGCCAGCGCCAGCAGTAAATTGCTGACGTTAAAGGCGCCCATCAGGCGACTGTTCATTTCGCCCTCGCCCCAGCTGGAGTCAAAACGAATGTGCGCACCATTGTCGTGATAATTCACGTCAGTCGCACGAAGCCAGCGGCCATGACAGCCGGGCTGCAGATTATTTTCCATCGTGACGGCCACAGCGTCTGGCAGGTTTGCCAGCCAGCGGCGACCGACCTCATCGTCAGCATTGATAATGGCCACACCGACCTGATGTTCGGAAAACAGCAGCCATTTAGCGGACTCGTACTGCTGCATGTCACCGTGATAATCAAGATGGTCGCGACTGAGATTCGTAAAGACGGCAGCGGCAAACGGCAGCGCTGCGACCCGATGCTGTACTAGCCCGTGCGAGGAAATTTCCATTGCCGTCAGCGATGCGCCCTTCCTGACCAGTTCGTCCAGGTTATGTTGCACATCCACCGCTGAACCGGTGGTGTTTTCAGCCGGGACCAGTTGCCCGACCAGACCATTGCCGACTGTCCCCATCACCGCGCTGGTTTCACCCAGCAGGCTGGCCCACTGCGCCAGCAGCTGTGTGGTCGTGGTTTTGCCGTTCGTACCGGTCACGCCAATCAGTTTCTGCTTTTCGCCCGGCTGCTGGTAAAAACGGCCTGCCAGGGCAGAAAGACGCTGATGCAGTTGCGCCAGATAAATCACCGGTACGCCGTGCATCTCCCGAATTTCACCGTCGCTTGCTTCCCCTTCCGCTTCCGCGATAACGGCCGCCACGCCCTGCGCAATTGCCTGAGGAATAAACCGGCGTCCGTCAACCTGATGGCCTGCAATTGCAACAAACAGATCACCTGCAGCCGCTAAGCGACTGTCCAGAGTCATGTCACGCAACGGGCGCGCGGGTGCGTCAGGCACCCACGGTCCGAGTAAGTCGCGCAGGTTACGATCTGTCACTTGATTCCTCACTTCTGTTTGTCACCAACTCGTTTTTGTCATTGGTCGGCAGGGCATCCGGTTCGATGTTCATGGTGCGCAGCACGCCGCCCATGATGGCACCGAACACCGGTGCAGAAACCGCACCACCATAATATTTACCGGCCTGGGGATCGTTAATGACCACCACCAGCGCAAAACGAGGGCGACTGGCAGGCGCAACGCCTGCGGTATACGCAATGTATTTATTCACGTAACGACCATCCGGGCCGACCTTTTTCGCCGTACCGGTTTTGATCGCCACGCGATAGCCTTTAATGGCGGCTTTTACCCCGCCGCCGCCCGGTAGCGCCACGCTTTCCATCATGTGGACCACGGTTTTCACGAGGGCCTCAGGAAACACGCGCTCTCCGCCTACCGGCGGATCAACTTTCGTTATCGACAGCGGACGGGCAATGCCAAAGCTGCCAATGGTTGCATAGACTCGCGCTAACTGTAACGGGGTTACCATTAGCCCGTAGCCGAAAGAGAAGGTGGCCCTCTCTATGTCAGACCACCGTTGTTTTTTAGGGTATAAGCCACTACTTTCCCCGACCAGCCCCAAATTGGTCGGTTTGCCCAGCCCAAAGCGCGCGTAAGTTTCTACCAGTGCTGAGGAGGGCATCGCTAACGCCAGTCGTGAAACACCAACGTTACTCGATTTCTGTAAAACACCTGTCAAAGTCAGTTCGTTATAACGCGCGACATCTTTGATTTCATGGCCGTTGACGCGGTAGGGAACGGTATTCAGCACGCTGTTCTCTTTCACCACGCCACGTTGCAGCGCCGTCATCACTACCATCGGCTTCACCGTTGAACCGGGTTCAAAAATGTCGGTGATGGCGCGGTTACGCATCAGGTCTTTGGCCGTGTCGCTCAGATTATTCGGGTTGTATGCCGGACTGTTGGCCATCGCCAGCACTTCACCGGTGTTAACGTCCACCAGCACCGCCGTGCCTGATTCCGCTTTGTTAAACGCCACCGCGTTATTAAGTTCGCGGTAGACCAGCGCCTGCAGGCGTTCGTCGATGCTCAGCGTCAGGTTATGCGCGGCACGGCTGTCTACAGAGGAGATATCTTCGATAACACGGCCATAGCGATCTTTACGTACGGTTCGCTCGCCCGGCTCGCCGGTCAGCCATTTATCGAAGCTCTTTTCGATGCCTTCAATGCCTTCGCCATCAATATTGGTAAAGCCGATGAGGTGTGAGGTGACCTGCCCCGCCGGATAGTAGCGACGGGACTCTTCGCGCAGGTGAATGCCCGGCAGCTTGAGTTTTTTAACATATTCCCCAATGGCGGGATTAACCTGGCGCGCCAGATAAATAAAGCGCCCTTTGGGATTGGCATTTACGCGCGCGGCCAGCTGATCGATCGGGATGGAAAGCGCATCTGACAACGCTTTCCAGCGGCTGTCGAGCGTGACGCCACCGGCATCGTGCAGCTCTTTAGGATCGGCCCAGATCGCATTAACCGGCACGCTGACCGCCAGCGGACGGCCACCGCGATCGCTGATCATCCCGCGCGCGGTCGGCACCGCCTGAACGCGTAAGGAGCGTAAATCGCCCTCTTTAACCAGCTTGTCTGGATTGATCACCTGCAGCCACGCAACCCGGGACAGCAGCCCACCTAACGCCAGCAAAATGCAACCGCATAACAACGCAAAACGCCAGCTTACAAAGCTGGCTTTATCTTCTGGTTTTTTTAACTTCAGCGTTCTTTTTACGCCGTTCATTAGCAGTAACAGATCCTTATTTTTGCACCACGATGTTTTCCTGCGAAGGATCAACGTGCTGCATCTGCAGCTTTTCGGTGGCGATCCGCTCAACGCGGCTGTGATCGCCAAGGGCGTTCTCTTCCAGAATCAAATTGCGCCATTCAATGTCCAGCGCATCGCGCTCCAGCACCAGCTGCTCTCGCTGGGCAGTTAACAGGCGCGTTTTATGCGTAGTGGTGACCACCAACACGGCAGAAACCAGTACAGCAATCAGCAACAGCAGTGGAATTTTGCCTTTGCGCAAAATATCCCCGGCGATAACGCCGGGTAGGCTGTGCCTTTCGTTGCCGATCATGCGTCGGTTCTCTCCGCGATGCGTAAAACGGAACTACGCGCACGGGGGTTCTCTTTCACCTCGGCGTCACCCGGTACCATCTTGCCCAGTAACGTTAACTGACGACCGCCCAGCGCATTGAGCTGCTGTTCGGTCATTGGCAGTCCACGCGGCACCTGCGGACCCCGACTTTGATCGCGCATAAAGCGTTTTACTAAACGGTCTTCCAGCGAATGGAAGCTAATAACGGACAAACGCCCTTGTGGAGCCAGGACCTCGACCGCGCCTTTCAGGGCGGTATCGATCTCTTCCAGTTCGCTGTTAATCCAGATCCGAATCGCCTGGAAGCTGCGGGTGGCCGGATGTTTAAACTTGTCTTTAATCGGCGTGGCCGCGGCGATCACCTCTGCCAGCTCTTTCGTGCGCGTCATTGGCTGTTCACGGTTGCGCTCGACGATGGCGCGGGCGATGCGTTTTGCAAAACGCTCTTCCCCATACGTTTTCAGCACAAATGCGATATCGGCTTCTTCCGCCTGCATTAACCATTCGGCGGCAGAGTGGCCCCGCGTTGGATCCATTCGCATATCCAGCGGTCCGTCGCGCATAAAAGAAAAGCCACGTTCAGCATCATCCAGCTGCGGGGACGAAACCCCCAGATCCAGCAAGATGCCGTCGATGCGCCCAACCAGTTCACGCTCTGCCACGTAGTCCGCCAGGGCGGAAAAAGGGCCGTGAACAATGGAAAAGCGCGGATCCTTTATCTCAGCCGCCGCGGCGATAGCTTGCGGGTCACGGTCAATGGCGATGAGCTTTCCGCTGGCGCCAAGCTGCGCCAAAATTAAGCGTGAGTGACCGCCACGACCAAAAGTGCCGTCGATGTAGATTCCGTCTTCCTTGATGTTGAGGCCATTAACCGCCTCATCCAACAGCACGGTGGTGTGTTTGTAATTTTCCTGCATAGCTATAGCGATAAATCCTGCAACCGCTCAGATAAAGGCGCCTGAGCTGACTGTTCTGCGTCAATATCTTCCCTGACTTGTTGATACCAGGTCTGTTCATCCCACAGTTCAAACTTGTTGAACTGCCCAACCAGCATCACTTCTTTGCTTAAATTTGCATGCTGACGAAGCGTATTCGCCACCAGTAAGCGGCCCGCATTGTCCATCTGACATTCACTGGCATGCCCCAACAGCAAGCGCTGCACGCGGCGCTCCAGAGGATTCATGCTGGAAAGACTCGCCAGCTTCTTCTCAATGATTTCCCAGGCGGGCAAGGTGTAGAGCAACAGGCATGGCTGGTGGAGGTCGATGGTACACACCATCTGCCCCTGTGATTCCTCGTTCAGCAAATTGCGATAGCGGGTTGGTACCGCCAGGCGTCCTTTGCTGTCGAGATTGACTAACGTTGCTCCACGGAACATGCCAGTCTCACCCCTCAATTACCCAATAACACCACTTTATCCCACTTTTTACCACAAAACGAGTTTAAGGATCGTAGGAAATCATTGTCAAGCCGGAGCGGCAGGTGAATATGATTATTTACCGAGGCGGGAATTAACGCTGGGAAGGTTTCAAAACGCCAAAAGATGATTAATCAAAATTAAACTAATGAATAACTGAATAAAAAAACCTGCCCCGAAACAGCATGGCTAAAATTAGCGCGCTTATTCCGGCCGAACGGCGGCGCGTCGTTTTGAGACAGGGGACGCATTTTAGGGGATTTCTTAAAGGATGCACAGCGGCACGCGCGCGGACGGGGGTTTTAAACAGCGGCTAAGTTGTAAGTAAACAAGAATGGTCTGTTAAGTTAATTTGTTAGCATAGATGATTAGCGCTGACGCTTTTTTACTTTGTAAGGAAAGAGTTTAAAAACAGCAGGTAATAATCAGGGGCAGACGCATTGCTGCCCTGATTTTATTTAGAAATTCTGCTTAATTGTCCCCGCCGTAATAAATTACGACGAATTCGGGTTAAACCGGGTTTGGGTTTTCTGGGCTCATCTAAAGAAGCCAACACTAATTCCAGCACCCGTTCGGCGACATCACGATGACGTTGACCCACAGACAGGACCGGACATTCAAGAAAGTCCAGCAGCTCATGATCGCCGAAGGTGGCAATCGCCAGGTCGGCCGGTAAGCGGCCGTTACGTTTCAGCGTAACATCCATAACGCCCTGCAGCAGGCCAAAAGAAGTGGTGAAAAGCGCATCTGGCATTGGATGATTTTCCAGATAGGTTTCGAACAGGGCTGCGGAGGCAGTGCGTTCAAAACTGTTACAGTAAATGTAATCTATCGGGCGCTCATCCCCTTTCCAGGCATCTCTGAAGCCCAGCTCGCGCAGAAAACTGACCGACAATTCAGGTAACGCGCCCATAAACAGCACATTACTGATTTTAAGCTGACGCAATTCAGCAGCCAGCGCAAAGGCATCATCCTGATCGGCACCCACCACGCTGGTAAAGTGTTCGCGATCCAGCGCCCGGTCCAGCGCAATAATCGGCAGCGGGTGATTAATCCAGCGCTGATAAAAAGGATGTTCGGGCGGAAGCGACGTTGAAACGATAATCGCATCAACCTGGCGTTGCAGCAGATGTTCAATACAGCGCATCTCGTTATCGGGCTGATCTTCAGAACAGGCGATCAACAGCTGGTAGCCGCGCTGGCGGGCCTGGCGTTCAAGGTAGTTAGCAATACGCGTGTAACTGGTATTTTCCAGATCGGGGATGACCAGCCCAATCGAGCGCGTGCGACCGGCGCGCAGACCTGCCGCTACCGCATTGGGATGGTAATTGTGCTCGCGCACCACCGCCATGACTTTCTCAACGGTTTTGTCGCTGACACGATACTGCCGTGCTTTCCCATTAATAACGTAACTGGCCGTGGTGCGCGATACACCCGCCAGACGCGCAATTTCATCCAGTTTCACTGTAACCCCACCATTAAACAGGCTTAAGCTGATCGTTAATCCGCAGA
Organism: Pantoea sp. B623; assembly: GCF_024814475.1. Lineage (NCBI taxonomy): Bacteria > Pseudomonadati > Pseudomonadota > Gammaproteobacteria > Enterobacterales > Erwiniaceae > Pantoea > Pantoea sp. B623. The sequence continues at coordinate 1,642,574 of NZ_JANUXM010000004.1, forward strand.
TAAGCTATGGACATCCTTTCTAGCACATCTAACAGCAGAAAAGTGCGCGTAGCAACCGCTTTTCCGATGGTTGGCTGTCTTACGCATTAAAAAGAAAAAACCCGGCATTTCGCCGGGTTGCAAATTTCGCTGATGCTACCAGTGCGTCATTAACGCATAATGCGCTCACCACGAGACACGCCCACAATACCCGAGCGGGCCACTTCAACAATTTCCGCCACTTCCCGGACGGTGTTCAAAAAGGCATCCAGCTTGTCGCTAGTCCCTGCCAGCTGAACCGTGTAAAGCGAAGGCGTAACGTCAATGATCTGTCCACGGAAAATTTCGGCGCTGCGCTTTACCTCTTCACGGCCATAGCCCGTTGCCTGAATTTTCACCAGCATAATTTCACGTTCAACGTAAGCGCCCTGCCCCAACTCCGTGACGCGCAGTACATCGACCAGCTTGTGCAGTTGCTTCTCGATCTGCTCCAGCACTTTCTGGTCGCCCACGGTCTGAATCGTCATGCGTGACAACGTAGGATCGTCAGTGGGCGCAACGGTGAGACTCTCAATGTTATAGCCGCGTTGTGAAAACAGGCCCACTACGCGAGACAATGCGCCGGATTCGTTTTCCAGCAAAACCGATAAAATGCGACGCATAATTATGTCCTCTCCGTTTTGCTCAACCACATTTCGTCCATACTGCCACCGCGAATCTGCATCGGGTAAACATGCTCGCTGCCGTCAACGTTGACGTCAACAAAGACCAGCCGTCCTGTCGCCAGGGTTTCCAGCGCCATGGCCAGCTTCTCTTCCAGCTCAGCGGGATGATTAATGGCAATACCCACGTGGCCATAGGCTTCTGCCAGACGAACAAAATCAGGCAGCGATTCCATATAGGATTGAGAGTGGCGGCCAGAATAGATCATATCCTGCCACTGCTTCACCATGCCCAGGAAACGGTTATTCAGGTTCAGCACCAACACCGGCAAATCGTACTGCAGTGCGGTAGAGAGCTCCTGGATGTTCATCTGAATACTGCCATCGCCCGTAACGCAGATGACGGTTTCGTCAGGCAGGGCCATTTTCACCCCCAGTGCGGCAGGCAGGCCAAAGCCCATGGTGCCGAGACCACCGGAGTTGATCCAGCGACGGGGTTTATCGAAGGTGTAATAGAGGGCGGCGAACATCTGATGCTGACCCACATCCGAGGTCACATAGGCCTCCCCGTTGGTGAGACGACAAATGGTTTCGATAACCGCCTGCGGTTTGATTTTGTCGCTGGTGCGATCGTATTCGAGGCATTGACGACCACGCCAGGTTTCAATCGACTGCCACCAGTCGCGCAGACTGTCCAGTTGCTGCTTCGCTTCGCTTTGGTCAAGCAGTTCGAGCATTTGCTGTAACGTCTGTTTGGCATCCCCAACGATCGGAATATCGGCCGCCACCGTTTTTGAAATGGAAGTAGGATCGATATCGATGTGCATCACGGTAGCGTTCGGGCAATACTTCGCCAGATTGTTCGTGGTGCGGTCATCAAAACGGACGCCCACCCCGAAGATCAAATCGGCATTGTGCATGGTCATATTTGCTTCGTAGGTGCCATGCATGCCAAGCATGCCTACGCACTGACGATGACTGCCGGGAAACGCGCCCAGCCCCATCAATGACGTGGTAACCGGAATATTCAGGCGCTCGGCCAGCTGCAGCAGTTCGGCTTCGCACGAAGAGGTAATCGCGCCGCCTCCGGCGTAGATCACCGGCTTATGCGCTGCCAGCAACGTGTTTAACGCACGCTTGATCTGGCCCTTATGCCCCTGAATCGTCGGATTATAGGAGCGCATGCTCACTTCCTGCGGATAATGATAAGGCAGCTTATTGGCAGGATTGAGAATATCTTTTGGCAGATCGATAACTACCGGTCCAGGACGCCCCGTGGATGCCAGCCAGAAGGCTTTTTTCAGTACCGTCGGGATCTCTTCGGTATTTTTCACCAGGAAACTGTGTTTCACCACCGGACGGGAAATACCGACCATGTCACATTCCTGGAAGGCGTCGTAGCCGATCAGGGATGAAGGCACCTGACCTGACAGAATAACCAACGGAATAGAATCCATATAGGCCGTCGCAATACCGGTGATCGCATTGGTTGCGCCCGGACCCGACGTTACCAGCACCACGCCCACTTCGCCGGTTGCGCGAGCCAGGCCATCGGCCATATGCACGGCGCCCTGCTCGTGACGAACCAGAACGTGATCAATACCGCCGACGGTCTGCAGCGCATCGTAAATGTCGAGCACTGCGCCACCCGGATAACCGAATACCTGCTTAACGCCCTGATCGATTAACGACCGGACGACCATTTCGGCTCCTGACAACATCTCCATTTTCTGCCTCCCGGCTTGAGGAACTGAATCTACTGACGACTGCTTTCCCGCTAGCCACATGCATCCTGCCCTGCTATTCGCCAATTAAGATCAAAACCTTATGTTTTTGCAAAGACAGCAGAATTCATTTCTGCTGTCCCGATACAGAGAATTCTGCTGGGTTATTTTTCTAAGAGTAGGTCGATTACCATAACCGCAGAAAAACGGGCTGGCAAACGCCAAACGCCTTTTATTAAAGGGCACAGGATACAAAGGCTCTGCTCGCCAACTTTGGCTTACGATTATTAAACTAAATACGTCTGTTAATAGCAGAGGAAAATGCTGGGATTGATATTTTTTCCAGCCGTATCTAAGAAATAAAAAAAACATATGATGCAGGCCTTCAGGCAGCCGTGTTTTGGTCGGGCACTTTTATGGCGTAAGTCTCTTATAAACGCGTCATGCACATTCGATTATGCTGCCTTTAAACAAAACCGCCTGGGTAAAATAATGCCACGACAGTAAATTATCATTATATTTCATTGCATTACTCCATCACCGTAGCCCTTCAGGCCCGGATCGTCGGCACTAAACGCCGCGCGTGCAAAGGGTCTCGTTTAATACTCTGCGCAGGCGTTAAATGTCAGAACATTTTTCTTTACTGTGACAAAAAAATAACCCTTCGCTTATGGTTGACATTGATTGGCGATTCCAGTACCAATAGAGGCAGCAAAAAATTCACGAGGTTTGAAACATGTCACGTTCTTTCCGTCTATCAGGTCTACTACTAAACGCAACTTATCTGCGCGGTAGACTTGTGGGCGAAATCAAACACTGATTCGAACCTGCTAAAAGTTAAAAACCCGCGCCTGTCGCGGGTTTTTTTATGCTCGTTGCAAGGCAAGAAACGCAAAAGGATGAACACGATGAGCCAGCAAGTTATTATTTTCGATACCACTCTGCGTGATGGTGAACAGGCATTACAAGCCAGCCTGAGTGTGAAAGAAAAACTGCAAATTGCGTTAGCGCTGGAACGTATGGGCGTTGATGTTATGGAAGTCGGTTTCCCTGTGTCCTCACCGGGTGATTTTGAATCCGTGCAAACCATTGCACGCACGATTAAAAACAGCCGGGTTTGCGGCCTGGCACGCTGTGTTGAACAAGATATTGATGCCGCCTACGAGTCTTTACGCGTCGCCGAGGCCTTCCGTATCCATACTTTTATTGCCACCTCACCCATGCACATTGCCACCAAGCTGCGCAGCACCCTGCCTGAAGTGATTGAACGTGCGGTGCGCATGGTGAAACGCGCCCGTAACTACACGGACGATGTGGAGTTTTCCTGCGAAGACGGTGGCCGTACCCCGATTGACGACCTGTGCCGCATGGTCGAAGCCGCAATTAATGCCGGTGCCACCACCATAAACATTCCGGATACCGTTGGCTACACCTTGCCAAACGAGTACGCCAACATTATCAGCCAGTTAATTCACCGCGTGCCAAACATCGATAAAGCCATCCTGTCTGTTCATACCCATGATGATTTAGGTATGGCGACCGGCAACGCGATTGCTGCCGTGCAGGCTGGCGCGCGTCAGGTGGAGGGTACGCTGAACGGGTTAGGTGAGCGCGCCGGTAACTGCGCACTGGAAGAAGTGATCATGGCGATTAAAACCCGTCAGCAGATCATGAATGTTCACACCAACATTCACCATCAGGAAATTTATCGTACCAGCCAGATGATTAGTCAGATCTGCAATATGCCAATCCCGGCTAATAAAGCGGTGGTCGGTTCTAACGCCTTTGCCCACTCTTCGGGCATTCATCAGGACGGCGTCATTAAAAACCGTGAAAACTATGAAATCCTGACCCCAGAATCCATTGGCCTGCACAAAATTCAGCTTAATCTGACATCCCGTTCCGGCCGCGCAGCGGTAAAACATCGTATGGAAGAGATGGGCTACACAGAAAGCGAATACAATCTGGACTCCCTGTATGACGCTTTCCTGAAACTGGCGGACAAGAAAGGTCAGGTGTTTGATTACGACCTGGAAGCGCTGGCTTTCATTAATAAACAAAACGAAGAGCCTGAATTTTTCCAACTGAATGATTTCAATGTGCAGTCAGGCTCCAGTATCACGGCCACCGCGTCGGTGAATCTGGGCTGCGGCGAACAAACGAAATCAGAAGCGGCGACCGGTAACGGTCCGGTTGATGCGGTTTATCAGGCCATTAACCGAATTACCCAGTTCAACGCAGAGCTGGTTAATTACAAGCTGACGGCAAAAGGCCACGGCGAGAATGCGCTGGGTCAGGTTGATATCGTGGTGGGCTACAACAATCGTAAGTTCCACGGCGTCGGTCTGGCGACGGATATCGTCGAGTCTTCTGCCAAAGCGATGGTGAACGCATTAAACAACATCTGGCGAGCCAAACAGGTCGAGAAAGAGTTACAGCGCAAGTCTAAAGATCAGAAGGAAACGGTGTAATCATGTCAAACTCTTCACATATCGCAGTACTGGCGGGCGACGGAATCGGCCCGGAAGTGATGGCCCAGGCTATCAAAGTATTGGATGCGATTCGTCAGCGTTTTAACCTGCGTATTACCACCAGTGAGTACGACGTCGGTGGTATCGCCATTGACCGTCACGGCGAACCCTTGCCACCGGCTACCGTTGCAGGCTGCGAACAGGCCAACGCAATCCTGTTTGGATCGGTAGGTGGCCCTAAGTGGGAGCACCTGCCCCCGGCCTCTCAACCCGAGCGCGGGGCGCTGTTGCCGCTGCGTAAACACTTTAAGCTGTTCAGCAACCTGCGTCCTGCGGCGCTCTACAGCGGCCTGGAAGCTTTTTGTCCCTTGCGCAGCGATATCGCAGCACGCGGTTTCGATATCCTGTGCGTACGTGAACTGACCGGCGGCATTTATTTTGGTCAGCCGAAAGGACGCGAAGGCAGCGGCCCGCACGAGCGCGCTTTTGATACCGAAGTCTATCATCGTTTTGAAATCGAACGCATTGCGCGTCAGGCTTTCGAGTCCGCCCGCAAGCGCCGTAATAAAGTCACCTCTGTCGATAAAGCTAACGTGCTGCAAACATCCGTTATGTGGCGGGAAATCGTGAACGAGATCGCGAAAGATTATCCCGATGTTCAGCTGAGCCACATGTACATCGACAACGCCACCATGCAGTTGATCAAAGATCCTTCTCAGTTCGACGTGCTGCTGTGCTCTAACCTGTTTGGCGACATTTTGTCAGACGAGTGCGCGATGATCACCGGCTCAATGGGCATGTTGCCGTCCGCCAGCCTGAGCGAAGACGGTTTTGGCCTGTATGAACCGGCTGGCGGCTCGGCGCCGGATATCGCCGGGCAAAATATTGCTAATCCCATTGCCCAGATCCTGTCACTGTCGCTGCTGCTGCGCTACAGCCTGAATGCCGATGACGCCGCCGCCGCTATTGAGCGCGCCATCAGCCGGGCGTTAGCGGAAGGCTATCGCACCAAAGACCTGGCCGGTGACGGCTCTGCGATCAGCACAGATGAGATGGGCAGCATCATTGCCCGCTTTATCGCCGAGGAAAAATAATAAAATGAAAACCTTATACCAGAAGTTATTTGATGCACATGTCGTTCACGAAGCGCCGAATGAAACACCGTTGCTCTATATCGATCGTCATCTGATTCATGAGGTGACTTCGCCACAGGCCTTTGATGGCTTGCGTGCCCACGGTCGTAAAGTTCGTCAGCCTTCAAAGACGTTTGCCACCATGGATCACAACGTGTCCACCCAGACCAAAGATATTAATGCTTCGGGTGAAATGGCGCGTATTCAGATGCAGGAACTGATGAAAAACTGTGCCGAATTCGGCGTGCAGTTGTATGACCTGAATCACCCGTTCCAGGGCATCGTGCATGTGATTGGGCCAGAGCAAGGCATGACGCTGCCCGGCATGACCATTGTCTGCGGCGATTCCCACACGGCGACGCACGGTGCCTTTGGTTCACTGGCCTTTGGTATTGGTACGTCAGAGGTTGAGCATGTTTTTGCCACGCAAACCCTGAAACAGGGCCGTGCCAAAACCATGAAGATTGAAGTGACAGGTACGGTTGCGCCGGGCATTACGGCGAAAGATATCGTACTGGCGATTATTGGTAAAACCGGCAGCGCAGGCGGTACCGGCCACGTTGTTGAATTCTGTGGCTCGGCGATTGAAGCGTTGAGCATGGAAGGCCGCATGACGCTGTGCAACATGGCTATCGAGATGGGCGCAAAAGCCGGTCTGGTCGCCCCGGATGAGACCACCTTCGCTTACCTGAAAGGTCGCCAGTTTTCACCTCAAGGTGAAAAATGGGAGCAGGCCGTTGAGTACTGGGGCACGCTGAAGTCCGACCCAGGCGCTAAGTTTGACCGCGTGGTGACGCTGCATGCGGAAGAGATTGCACCGCAGGTGACCTGGGGAACCAACCCCGGCCAGGTGATCGCGGTGGATGCGCAGATTCCCGATCCGGCTTCGTTTGCCGATCCGGTCGAGCGCGCCTCTGCGGAGAAAGCGCTGGCTTACATGAATCTGCAACCCGGCATCAAACTGACCGATGTCAGCATTGATAAAGTCTTTATTGGCTCCTGCACAAACTCACGCATTGAAGATCTGCGTGCCGCCGCCGCGATTGCCAAAGGGCGTAAGGTCGCGCCTGGCGTTCAGGCACTGGTGGTGCCGGGTTCAGGCCCGGTTAAAGCACAGGCCGAAGCGGAAGGGCTGGATAAGATCTTTATTGAAGCAGGATTTGAGTGGCGCCTGCCCGGCTGCTCAATGTGTCTGGCCATGAACAACGACCGTCTGAACCCCGGCGAGCGCTGTGCCTCAACCAGTAACCGTAACTTCGAAGGCCGCCAGGGCCGTGGCGGACGGACGCATTTGGTTAGCCCGGCAATGGCCGCCGCTGCCGCCGTTAATGGCCATTTCGCCGACATTCGCAGCCTGACATAAGGACACCATCATGGCAGAAAAATTTACCCAACATACTGGTTTGGTGGTTCCACTGGACGCCGCTAACGTCGATACCGATGCCATCATTCCAAAGCAGTTTTTGCAGAAAGTCACCCGCGTAGGCTTTGGCGCCCACCTGTTTAATGACTGGCGTTTCCTGGACGATCACGGTCTGGAACCCAATCCGGATTTCGTGCTCAACTTTCCGGAGTATAAAGGTGCATCTATCCTGCTGACGCGGGAAAACTTTGGTTGTGGTTCGTCACGTGAGCATGCGCCCTGGGCACTGACCGATTACGGCTTTAAAGTCGTGATTGCGCCCAGCTTTGCCGATATTTTCTATGGCAACAGCTTCAACAACCAGTTGCTGCCGGTTACGCTGAGCGATGAGCAGGTGGAGGAGCTGTTTACGCTGGTAAATGCGCATCCGGGTATCCGCTTCGAAGTGGATCTGGAAGCGCAGGTCGTGAAAGCGGGCAACAACACCTACAGCTTTAAGATTGATGACTTTCGTCGTCACTGCATGCTGAACGGGCTGGACAGTATCGGCCTGACGCTGCAGCACGAAAGCGCGATCTCGGCTTACGAAAGTAACCAGCCTGCCTTTATGCGTTAACGCGTAAATAATGTAACCAGCCCGTTCGGCTCTGCCGTTCGGGCTTTTTTTCATCTGGCAAAACTGCGCTAAAACAATTAATCGCGATTTATTTTATTGCAGAACTCCTGTAATTTATTCAGCAACAACGTTGATATTTTGACTCGCATCATTTTCTTCTCAACTTTCCCTTCTCTTTTTTAACAAGACGTAAATGGCTTGCTGATTTAATTAATATCGTTTTCATTTTTATGTTATTTGATCGTTAACTCCATAGAGCTCACCTATAGCTTGTAGAAAAAAAAGCATTATTTCCGCTCATTCTCCCTCGCTATCATCGCCACAGATAAAGATTAACGCAAAACACATCGAGATCGTCTCAGCCTGGCTGTCGGATCTTTTGTGGAGACTCTGTATGCACGCTTATCCTCACCTGTTTACCCCGCTCACAATCAACGGAATGACGTTAAAAAACCGTGTCATCATGCCGCCAATGGGCACCAACCTGGCCAGTCTGAATGGCGAAGTGTCTCAGGAACAGCTTGATTACTATTCGCTTCGCGCCAGGGGCGGCACTGGGCTCATTACGATTGAGAATATTTGTGTGGATTTTCCCTTCGCGTCGAACGGCACCACACAACTGCGCATTGATAATGATCAGTATATTCCTGGCTTATACAAACTTACCGAAACGTTGCATAAACATGGAACCTGTGTCGCCATCCAGTTAAACCACGCCGGTGCATCAGCCTATGCCTATCGCCTCAATGGGGAAATGCCCATTTCCGCCTCCGCGGTCCCCTCCAAAAAGAATGGTAATATTCCCCGTCCGATGACGCATGAGGAAATATATCGGGCGGTTGACAAATTTGGCGACGCAGCAGAACGCGTCAGACGCGCCAATTTTGACTGCGTAGAGATTCATGCCGGTCACTCTTATTTAATCAGTCAGTTTTTATCTCCACTGTTTAATCAGCGTACTGATGAATTTGGTGGCAATATCGAGAATCGGTCGCGCTTTTTAACCCTGATTGTCGACAAAGTTCGGGCCTGCGTGGGACCGATGTTTCCCATCAGCCTGCGTATCAGCGCGGATGATTTCTTACAAGGCGGAAACACGCTGGAAGATTCGCTACACATTCTTGAACGTTGTCAGGAAAAGGTCGACATCATCAATGTGTCAGCGGCGCAGAATGACAACCTGTATTTACAGATAGACCAAATGTCTCAAGAGGATGGCTGGAAACGCTATCTGTCACGTGCCGTTCGCACCAGATTTAATAAGCCCACCGTTGTCGCAGGCAATATTCGCACCCCGCAACTTGCTGAAGACATTCTTGCTCAGGGTGACGCGGACCTGATCGCCATTGGTCGTGGGTTGATTGCTGAACCGGATTGGGTACAAAAGGTACAGAGTGGGCATGAGGAGACGATGCGTAAGTGTATCTCATGCAATATTGGATGCGCCGACCATCGCATCGCCCGCTCTCTTCCCCTTCGCTGCTCAATTAACCCCGATATCATCCATGGCGACGCTTATAAGCAGCGCCAGGTCAAGCGTCCGACGCGTGTCGTCGTGATCGGGGCTGGCACGGCAGGCATCGAAGCCGCCTGCACCGCCGCAGAGGTAGGGTGCAAGACCTGGCTGTTCGAAGCCAAAAACCATATCGGTGGGCTGGCTGTCGAGATCGCACGATTACCCGAAAAAAAACGTATTGCCGATTTTCCGCAATTCCTGCGCAACCGTATGGCCCGGCTGGAGAATTTACAACTGCATCTGGGACAACAGGTTCAGCCCGAGCAGCTTGAGGTTCTGCGTCCCGACTTAATTGTTAATGCCACGGGCTCTGTCCCCCTGCTGCCGCCCATTGCGGGATTACATGAGACGATCGACCGCCCCGGCAGCGTCGTGTTCACGATTACGGGCATGATTCAACACCTGGATACATTCAGCGCGCTGCAAGGCAAACGTATCGCCGTGGTCGGCGGCGGTGCCGTTGGACTCGATGTCATCGAGTATTTTGCCACCCGGGGCGCTGAAGCAGTACTGATTGAAATGCAGAATTCACCAGGACGTGACCTCGACATCATCACAAAGAGTGCCATGTTAACGCTGCTTGAACAGCACCAGGTAGAACAACACATGGACACGCAGCTCATTGAGGTCAAACCCGATCGCTTCCGCGTTAAAAACGCCCACCACACCTTCGACATCGCCTTCGACTACGGCTTTATCTGTCTGGGGATGCGCCCCAACCGCAGCGGTTTCGAGGCCGTTGAGCGCTGGGCCACCGCCAGACATATCAAAATAATGAACATCGGCGACAGCCTGAAAGCCCGGCGAATTATTGATGGTGTACGCGAAGGACGCAACGTACTGGATGCCCTGGAAGAGACTGGCGCACTGGGCAGCCACGAAGCGACAAGCATTCCACTTTTAACTTACTGAGGACACTATCATGGCAGAACGTATTACCGGGCATACCGAGCTGATTGGATTGATCGCCACCCCCATTCGCCACAGCATGTCGCCAACCATGCACAACGAAGCCTTCGCGCACCTTGGGCTGGACTATGTTTATCTGGCTTTTGAGGTCGGCACTGCGGAACTGGAGAAGGTGGTGCAGGGTTTTCGTGCGCTGAAGCTGCGCGGATGCAATGTTTCCATGCCCAATAAGACGGAGGTTTGCCGCTATCTGGATACGTTGTCTCCCGCAGCACAGCTTGTGGGCGCGGTGAATACCGTCGTCAATGATAACGGCGTGCTGACCGGGCACATCACGGATGGGACAGGTTATATGCGCGCCCTCGCTGAAGAGGGCATCGATATTCTGGGCAAAAAGATGACGATTCTGGGCGCGGGCGGTGCGGCAACGGCCATTTGCGTTCAGGCCGCCCTGGATGGCGTTAAGGCGATCTCGGTCTTTAACCAACGCGATAAATTCTTTGCAAATGCCCAGGAAACCGTCGCGAAGATTCGCGCCCATACTGACTGTGAGATTCACCTTTTTGACCTCGACGACCACGATCGTTTGCGTGCTGAAATTAACGACAGCGTTATTCTGACCAATGCGACCGGCGTCGGCATGAAACCCTTCGAAGGACAGATGCTGCTTCCCGACGAGAGCTTCCTGCGTCCTGAGCTTATTGTCTCCGATGTGGTCTATATCCCACGTAAAACACATTTGCTTGAGACGGCCGAGAAAAAAGGCTGCCGTATTATTAACGGTCTCGGCATGATGCTGTGGCAAGGCGCAAGCGCGTTCGAAATCTGGACGGGAAAACCGATGCCGGTTGATCACATCAAAAACATCCTTTTTTGAGGATGGCTGAGATGAAAAACAAGTATATTCCCACCGCCGCCGGGCTGTATCTCAATTACCTCATTCATGGCATGGGCGTGCTGGTCATCACTCTTAACATGGCTAACCTGCAGGCACAATGGAATACCGATGCGGCGGGCGTATCGATTGTGATTTCCTCACTGGGCATTGGCAAACTGATTACCATCGTTACCGGTTTTCTGTCGGATCGTTTTGGCCGAAAGCCTTTTGTCTATTTTGGCATCATCAGTTACGTGGCCTTTTTCATCGGTATCCTGTTTACCCGGGATATTTATACGGCCTATTTCTTTGGCGTGCTGGCAGGAATGGCTAACAGTTTCCTTGATTCTGCTACCTATCCGGCGCTGATGGAGGCCTTTCCGGACTCCGCCAGCCGCGCTAACGTGCTTATAAAAGCGTTTGTCTCCGCCGGACAATTTTTATTGCCGTTTATCATTAGCCTGCTTATCTGGGCGGATTTGTGGTTTGGTTGGTCATTCGTGCTGGCAGCAGCCTTAATGACGATAAGCGGAATCTACCTGATCAAAATGCCGTTTCCCGATCACCGGGTACAGAAAGTCTCGGAAACATCAGCCAGCGTGACCGCGCCACCGCGTAGTCGTCTGTATCAGCTGGATATGGTTGTGTTCACCTTTTACGGCTATATCAGCATGGCGACGTTTTATCTGGTGAGCCAATGGCTGGCACAGTATGGGCAGTTTGTCGCGGGCATGCCCTACACCGCATCGGTGAAGTTACTCAGTATCTACACGGCAGGATCGCTGACCTGCGTATTCGTCACTGCGGTCATGGTGAAAAAAGTGTTGAGCTCCGCCATCGCGATGGTCATTTACACGTTCCTGTCGGCCCTCTCACTGCTGATCGTCTGCCTCTATCCAACGCCACTGATTGTTACCGCTTTTGCGTTCGTATTTGGGTTTGCGGCCGCGGGCGGCGTTATGCAACTGGGTGCAACGATTATGGCGATGAGTTTTCCACAAGCGAAAGGCTTTGCGACAGGCGTGTTTTATACCGCCGGCAGTCTGGCCAGCTTTACCATCCCTTTATTTACAGCGCATCTCTCACGAACCAGTATCGCCAGCATCATGTGGTTTGATCTGATTATTGCGGTGACAGGTTTTATCCTTGCGCTTTATATCGCTTCCCGCCAATTTCAACGTCATTGTGCGGAAACACGCCGTCAATCCGCTACAGCGGCTAGTTGAACAGTTAAAACAGGAATGACTATGACTCAAACGGTTAGGGTTAAAAACATCGTCTTTCAGGCAGGGCAAACGCGGCTTTGTGTGCCCTTGACAGGCCGCACTCGCGAGGAGCTTCAGGCCAGAGCACAGTTACTGACTTCCGCACAGGCAGACATTATCGAATGGCGCGTCGACCACTTCATCGAGGGTAAAGACGAGAAGCAAGTCTTGCTGGCGCTGGCCGACATTCGTCAGCAACTTGGGGAAACGCCGCTGCTCTTTACCTTCCGCAGTAAAAAAGAAGGTGGCGAAATGGACATCAGTGATGACGAATACTTCGCGCTCAACCGCGCGGCCGCCTTAAGCGGGCTGGCTGATGTGATTGATATTGAGTTGTTTAACGATGAGTCACGCATCCGTTCGCTGGTAAGCGAGGCGCATAACGCAGGTGTTAAGGTCATTATGAGTAATCATGACTTTCACCAAACGCCCGCGAAGGAAGAGATCATTTACCGGTTACGTCGCATGCAGGATTTAGGTGCAGACCTGCCCAAGATTGCCGTAATGCCTCAAACACCTCAGGATGTGCTGACGCTGCTGTCTGCGACCCTGTTAATGAAAGAGCACTACGCAACGCGGCCGCTTATCACGATGTCGATGGGAAAAATGGGCGGAGTCAGTCGGGTCACCGGACGCCTGTTCGGTTCCGCAATGACGTTTGGCACCCTGGGCCAGTCCTCGGCACCAGGGCAAATCGCCGTTACACAACTGCGGGAGATGATGGAGACGCTTTCCTAGCGGCGGACATGCCCAAAGCCGCGCTTTGGGCATGTTTCCTGGCGACATCACTGTGAGTAATAATAAAGTTTTTTAGCCTCAGCGCCGCCGGTGAAAGCATTTTTGTTTTAATTGTCGCCAGACAAATATAACGCGGTGGAAGCGAATTTTTGATCGTCAGGTTATGGAGATTGTAGTGCGTGAGCGCCGCAATTCTTGGCATGATGGCAATACCATAGCCGATACTGACCAACCCGGCCATTGCTAAATCCTCTTCCACATAACAGGCAATATCCGGTGACAGCGTTTGCTGGTGAAAGATGTCGTCAATAAACGGACGTAGCCCACTACTTTCTGAAAAATAGACATAGGGATAATGGATGGTTTCCGCTAAATCAACGTCGCTTTCGTGAAGACGCGCTAACGGATGATCTTTCGCTGTCACTACCACTAATTCTTGTTCAATAACCGGGATAAATTCAATATCAGGATCGTCGCCAATCCGCGAACAGATGACCATATCAACCTTATCCGCTTTGAGTGACTGCAACAACGCAACTGACGTCCCCTGTTTAAAAGAGAATGTCACATCATTATGACGAAAGTGTTGCGAGTAATTGTTGATAATTTGCGGAATAACATATTCTCCCATTGTATAGATAAACCCAATTCGGATATTTTCCCGGCACAGAAGGTGATTGTTTTTTAGCCTATCCCTGCCATTTTCCAGTGCCGACAGTGCTGTCTCAACATAGGGTAAAAAACATTTCCCACTTTCACTAATCCTTACATTTCTGCCCTGACGGAAAAAGAGTGAAACGCCTAACTCCTTTTCTAACTCAGCGATAGCATGGCTAAGAGAGGGCTGGGTGATAAAAAGACTGGATGCCGCTTCCGTGTAATGCTCCGTTTCTGACAGGCGTTTAAAATAATAAAGTTGCTTGAGGTTCATGGCATTTGCCTTTGAATGAAAAGTAAATCTGCTATCGCTACTTTATCACCGTTAAAAGGACTAATTATGTACTCAGGTCAAAATTAATGACGCTTAAAAAATGCTATAAAGAAACAAAAAAATTAGCAATATCAGACTATTTTTCAATGTAAAAAAAACATCAAAAAATAGTTTAAACTTCAGGGATACATCATGGAAAAGTTATACAATGAGGAACACGCTGGCAGGCGCACGCCGAAAAATAAACCCACGAAAGTCAGAATAATCATTCTGTTATTAATATCCGCTGGCACAATGATTAACTATCTTGATCGGACAATTTTAGGCATCGTTGCGCCAAAAATCACCCGCGAACTTGAAATCGATCCCGCTATGATGGGCGTGGCTTTTTCTGCCTTCGCCTGGACGTATACGCTGGCACAAATCCCCGGAGGGATGTTTTTAGATCGCTTTGGTAACAAACTGACCTACGCCCTTTCCGTGCTGTTTTGGTCGATTTTCACTCTACTGCAAACATTTACTCTTGGGCTCAAGTCTTTGATCTTCCTGAGACTGGGGCTGGGATTGAGCGAAGCACCCTGTTTTCCGGTTAACAGTCGCGTAGTGGCAAAATGGTTCCCGCGTCATGAACGTGCCCGCGCCACCGCAACCTATACCGTCGGGGAATATATTGGTCTGGCGGCTTTCTCGCCCTTACTCTATCTCATTCTGGAGTATCACGGCTGGCGCAGCCTTTTTTTTATTACCGGCGGAGCCGGTATTCTGTTCACGTTTATTTGGTGGCGACTTTACCATGAGCCTGAAGCATCCCAAAAAGCCAATCAGGAAGAAATTGATTACATTATCAATAATGAACCCATTGAAACATTAAAAAACACGCCCTTTAATTGGCCCGATGCCAAACGTTTACTCTGCTGCCGGCAAATTATTGGCGCCAGTCTCGGACAATTCGCTGGAAATACGACCCTGGTGTTTTTTCTGACATGGTTTCCCACCTATTTAGCGAAAGAACGGCAACTGGAATGGCTTCAGGTGGGCTTTTTCTCTGTATGGCCATTTATGGCTGCCGCTGTAGGCGTTTTCTTTGGCGGGTGGCTCTCAGATAAACTGTTGAATGCAACAGGATCTATTAATCTGAGCCGAAAACTTCCGGTTATTAGCGGCCTGGTGCTTTCCGGCACGATTATTGCGGCTAACTGGATGAGTTCAGACAGCGCCGTTATCATCGTTATGTCCATTGCCTTTTTTGGACAAGGCATGGTCGGTCTGGGCTGGACAATAATCGCAGATATTGCCCCGGCTTCTATGGCAGGACTCACTGGTGGTATATTTAACTTTTGCGCCAATATGGCTTCGATTTTAGCGCCCCTGATTATTGGCATTATCATTTCAATGACAAGCAGCTTTTTTTATGCGCTCGTGTATATCGGTATCACTGCGGTGATTGGCTTAGTCGCCTATATCTTTATCATTGGCGATATTAAGCGGATTGTGCTCTAAAGCACCGTTCCCCCGGCACTGTTATGCCGGGGGTATGTGCTTATTAAACGTCTTTAACGTTGCGTATCATTCCCAGCGTCAGTAAAGCAATCGCGGCAATCACCCAGTACACGCTGCCGTGACCAAAATGTTCAACCAGTATGCCCTGAAATAACCCCGCCAAAATAATGCCGGTCGAAATGCTGTTGGTAAACAGGGTTGTGGCTGCGCCTGCCCGCCCCGGCATCAGATCCTGAAACCACAACATTCCAATGCCCGCGACAACGCCGATAAACAGGGCGTTGAACACCTGCAGGACCAGCAGCGCCAGGTGGCTGTGAAACAGAATCAGGCCGCTGTAAAACACAACGGCGGAGGCCACCGCGCCCACCATCATCTTTCGCTTACCCCAACGTTTGGCATAGAAACCGGCCAGGATCATGACCGGGATTTCTAACCCGGCGGCCGTGCCCATTAAGAGACCGGCAAGCTTTTCGGGCAGGCCCAGATCGTTGCTGATCCACAGCGGCATATCGATAATGTACATGGTGTTACAGGTCCACATCAGCGTTGATGCGGCAAACAAAATGCGCACGTCACGAATCCGCCAGCCGCTCAGGGGGATCCCGCCCGACTGCATCAGGGAAGCCGCACGCGGCACCGAGGGCACGGTAAACCAGATCAGCAGGAAACAGAGAAAAAACAAGCCGGCCGCCACGCTGAACAGCGTAACGAAACCAAAATTCAGCGCCAGCGCAAACGACAGCGGTGGCCCAATCACCCACGCCAGCGACACCTGAGCGCGCATAATGGAACTGAACATCACCACTTCGCGCGAGGAACTGTCGGCATATTCTCGCGCCAGCGCAAAGAGCTGCGGCATGGCGACGTTCGCCAGCGACGATAACAGCACGCCCAGCGTTATCAGCGTCAGGTAATGGCGGGTAAACGCGAACAGTATGGCGTTTGCCAGGGCAAGGATACAGCACACTAAGATGATATTCCGCCGATCGCCAACGCTGTCGGAGCGCTTTGCGATCATCATGCTGACCACAATGCCGGCGATGGCATTGATGGTAAAAAACAGCCCGACCCACAGCGGTGGCACCTGTACTTCTCGCGATAAAAACAGGCTCAGCGTCGGCGCCTGCAGCGCACCGGCCACGCCGAGGATAAAGGCTGTCACCATAAAAGCCAAAAAGACCGGATTGAAACGGCGCGAGAACGATAACAAAGATTTCATGCCTTATCCCTGACAGAACAACGGGAGAAACGGGAACAATGGAACCCCGACCCAAACCTGCAACGTAAAAAAAACCAGCAGAATAACCCTGCTGGCGAAATCGTAACACACTACTCAGAAGGGACAGACATCGCTGCCAGTCCATGTCAGAGCGCCATTCATTACTGAATGCCTCCCGCTCTTCCAATACAGGAAAGATTGCCTCTAAAATGGGGTAAGAAAAACAGAGCACCTTTATCAGGGAGTTCCTCTTTTATGTCGTCATCACGTCTGAAGCAGCAGTTCATTCGTCTGTGGCAAAATTGCCAGGGACAACCACAGGAAACAACCCTGGGCGAACTGGCTGATTTGCTGCACTGTTCGCGTCGCCATATGCGAAACCTGCTCAACAGAATGCAAGCGGCTGGCTGGCTCACCTGGCAGGCCGAAGCCGGACGGGGCAAACGTTCCCTGATGACCTTCTGCTACACCGGGCTGGCGCTCCAGCAGCAGCGTGCCGAAGATCTTCTGGAGCAGGATCGTATCGATCAGTTAGTCCAGCTGGTGGGGGATAAAGATCAGGTCAGACAGATGATCAGCGCCCACCTGGGGCGGAGCTTCCGCCAGGGCAAACATATTTTGCGCGTCCTCTATTATCGCCCTCTGCTGAATCTGTTACCCGGTTCGCCCCTGCGCCGTTCGGAAACCCATATTGCCCGCCAGATCTTTAGCGGCCTGACGCGCATAAATGAGGAAAAGGGGGAAATCGAGGCCGATATCGCCCATCACTGGCAGCAAACATCCGATCTCCACTGGCGCTTTTATTTACGTCCTGCCATTCGTTTTCATCATGGCCGGGAGCTGGACATGGCCGATGTGATCGCAAGCCTGGAACGCCTGCGTCAGTATCCCCTGTTTTCTCATATCCAACGGCTCGACTCACCGGCCCCCTGGACCCTGGATATCTATCTGGATCAGCCCGACAGCTGGCTGCCCTGGCTGCTGGGCAGCGTCAGCGCCATGATTCTGCCACGGGAATGGCCTGAAATTCGCGATTTTGCCCGTCAACCTGTGGGAACAGGTCCTTATCGGGTCGTCCGTAATCAGCACAGCCAGTTGAAGATAGAAGCGTTTGACGACTACTTTGGCTATCGCGCGCTGATCGATGATGTGTCGGTGTGGGTACTGCCAGAGATCAGTGACGAGCTGGTTTATGCAGGGGTTCGCCTGCAGGGCGAAAAAGCCGATGAGAAACAGGAAGAGAGCCGGCTTGAAGAAGGTTGCTACTATTTACTGTTCGATCAGCGTTCAGAAAAAATGGCCGATCGAGACATTCGACGCTGGCTCAGCGACCTGCTTAACCCGATAGCACTCCTCAATAATGCGGGCAGGGGTTATCAGCGCTACTGGTTCCCGGCTTACGGCCTGCTACCCCGCTGGCACCATCGCCGCGATCTGACCCCAGTGGACAAACCGGCGGGCCTCACGAGCCTGACGTTAACCTGGTATAACCAGCATATTGAGCATGTCAGTATTACGGATGCCTTACGTCCGTTGCTGGCAGAACAGGGCGTTACGTTGAACACCCGGGAAGTCAGTTACGAAAGCTGGCATCAGGGCGAAGGCGAGAGTGATATCTGGCTGGGCAGCGTCAATTTTACCCTGCCCCTCGAATATTCCCTGTTTGCCCTGTTATACGAAACGCCGTTGATGCAGCACTGTCTGCCTGTTAACTGGCAGCAGGATGCCACGCGCTGGCGTGAAAAAACGCTCTCCCTCGCTGAATGGGGTAAATATCTGGTGGAAAATAGCTGGCTTCATCCGCTGTTTCATCACTGGCTGCTGCTGGAGGGCCAGCGCAGTATGCGCGGCGTGCGGATGAATACATTGGGCTGGTTTGATTTTAAATCCGCCTGGTTTGCCCCGCCTACGCTGTGAGCCTTTCCCCTTGCGCATTTAATGACTAGAATGTGGCGTTCTCAACGGGGTGCCCCTTTCCACAGTGTCAGGGCGCTGAGAAATACCCGTCGAACCTGAATCGGTTAATACCGACGTAGGGATTTGAGAGGTTGTTTTGCTCAGATCCTTTGCGACTCAACCCTGCCGCCCTAGGAGCGCAAAGTGTTAAAAAACGTCCTGCCCGTGCTGCTGTTACTTTCTGCCCCGGTCTTTGCGGCCAAACCTGTCCTGACGGTTTACACCTACGACGCCTTTTCCGCTGACTGGGGGCCGGGTCCGGCCGTCAAAAAAGCCTTTGAAGCCCAGTGCGGTTGCGAGCTGAAATTTGTCGCGCTGGAAGACGGTGTTTCGCTGCTGAACCGTGTACGTATGGAAGGCAAGAACACAAAGGCCGATGTGGTACTAGGCCTGGATAACAACCTTCTGCAGGCCGCGCAGCAAACCGGCCTGTTTGCCAAAAGCGACGTGGATACCCGTGAGCTGCAGGTGCCCGGCGGCTGGAAGGACACCACCTTTGTGCCGTTCGATTACGGTTATTTCGCATTCGTGTACAACAAAAACACGCTAAAAAATCCCCCTACAAGCCTGAAAGAACTGGTCGAAAGCCCAGAGAAATGGCGCGTGATTTATGAAGATCCTCGCACCAGCACGCCAGGCCTTGGCCTGCTGCTGTGGATGCAAAAGGTTTACGGGGACAACGCGCCTGAGGCCTGGCAAAAGCTGGCGAAGAAAACCGTCACGGTCACCAAAGGCTGGAGTGAAGCCTACGGCCTGTTTCTTAAAGGCGAGAGCGATCTGGTGCTGAGCTATACCACGTCACCGGCTTATCACATCATTGAAGAGAAAAAAGATAACTATGCTGCGGCATCCTTCGCCGAAGGCAACTATCTGCAGGTTGAGGTGGCCGCCCGACTGGCGAACAGCAAGCAGCCCAAACTGGCAGAACAGTTTATGCAATTCATGGTTACGCCAGCCTTTCAGAACACCATCCCTACCGGGAACTGGATGTATCCGGTGATCAAAACTGACCTGCCCGCCGGGTTTGCCTCGCTCAGCGTGCCGAAGACAACATTGCAGTTTTCACCGGAAGAGGTTGCCAGCCACCGTTCGCAATGGGTTAGCCAATGGCAACGCGCCGTCAGCCGTTAATCCCTTTCTGGCTGATTCCGGGTTCGCTCGCCACGCTGCTGCTCTGCAGCGTGGCGCTGCTGGCCTTCACAGCACTGTGGATGGCGGCGCCAGCGACCAACTGGCGGTCTGTCCTGCAGGATACGTACCTGCATCATGTTATTGGCTTTTCGTTTAAGCAGGCGCTGCTTTCCGCCCTGCTCTCCTTGCTGCCGGCCATTCCACTGTCCCGAGCCCTTTATCGGCGGCGCTTTCCCGGACGTCAGGTGTTGCTGCGCCTGTGCGCCATGACGCTGGTTCTGCCCGTGCTGGTGGCCGTATTCGGCCTGCTCACCGTCTATGGTCGGGTGGGCTGGCTGGCACAGCTTTGCGCCTGGC
Source organism: Pantoea sp. B623 (assembly GCF_024814475.1). Classification (NCBI taxonomy): domain Bacteria; kingdom Pseudomonadati; phylum Pseudomonadota; class Gammaproteobacteria; order Enterobacterales; family Erwiniaceae; genus Pantoea; species Pantoea sp. B623. The sequence continues at coordinate 1,662,924 of NZ_JANUXM010000004.1, forward strand.
TTGGCGTGGACTATCACTTCTCGCCTTACGGGCTTCAGGGAATTTTACTGGCCCATGTGTTTTTCAACCTGCCGCTGGCCACGCGCCTGATGCTGCAGGCGCTGGAAAGCATTCCTGCCGAACAGCGTCAGCTTGCTGCCCAACTGAACATACGTGGCTGGCATCATTTCCGGCTGCTTGAATGGCCCTGGCTGCGCCGCCAGCTCCTGCCCACCGGGGCATTAATCTTTATGCTCTGTTTTGCCAGTTTTGCCACCGTGCTATCGCTGGGTGGCGGGCCGCAGGCGACCACCATCGAACTGGCCATCTTCCAGGCGTTAAGCTATGACTACGATCCGGGCCGCGCGGCGCTCCTGGCGCTGATTCAGCTCAGCTGCTGCCTGGTGCTGGTGCTCCTCAGCCAGCGCTTCAGCAACGCCATTCCGGCGGGTAGTCCGCAACTGAACGGCTGGCGCGATCCTCAGGATTCCACGCTGGCCCGCGTCAGCGACGCCGCCATCATCTTTTTCGCCCTGCTGCTGCTACTCCCACCGCTGCTGGCGGTGATCGTAAATGGTCTGGATGGCGGGCTTCGGGGCGCGTTACAGCAACCGGCGTTATGGCAGGCAACGTTGACCTCGTTACGTATCGCGCTCGGCGCCGGCGTGCTGTGTCTGGTCCTGACCACCATGCTGTTGTGGAGCAGCCGGGAGCTGCGCCTGCGGCGGCATACACTCGCCGCACAGATCATGGACACCAGCGGCATGCTGATTTTGGCAATGCCCGGTATCGTGCTGGCAACCGGCTTTTTCCTGCTACTGAACGCCACGACCGGCTTGCCGGACTCCGCGGATGGCGTGGTGATCTTTGCCAATGCGTTAATCGCGATTCCCTACGCGTTGAAAGTGCTGGAAAACCCGATGCGGGATATCGCTGAACGTTACGCCCACCTGTGCGGGGCACTGGGCATTAGCGGCTGGAACCGCCTGTGGCTGATTGAACTCCGGGCGTTGAAACGTCCGCTGGCGCAGGCGCTGGCGTTTGCCTGCGTGCTGTCGATTGGTGATTTTGGCGTCGTGGCGCTGTTTGGTAATGGCGATTTCCGCACGCTGCCGTTCTACCTTTATCAGCAGATAGGCGCCTATCGCGGTGCCGATGGTGCCGTTACTGCACTGTTATTGCTGCTACTCTGCCTGTCTCTGTTCACCTTGATGGAAAAATTACCGGGCCGCCATGCTGACACTGAATAATCTGACTTACCTGTATCAGCATTTGCCGATGCGTTTTTCCCTTCACGCCGGGCGCGGCGAACGACTGGCGATTCTCGGCCCAAGCGGGGCAGGTAAAAGTACGTTATTAAACCTGATTGCCGGTTTTCTGCCCGTCAGCCAGGGCAGCCTGACGATTAACGGTGTTGACCATACGAATAGCGTGCCCGCCCAGCGCCCGGTATCAATGCTGTTTCAGGAAAATAACCTGTTTCCGCACCTGAGCGTAGAACAGAACCTGGGGCTGGGCTTACATCCCGGTCTGAAGCTGACCTCAGATCAGCGCCAGCAGGTGACGACCATTGCGCAGCAGGTCGGACTCAGTGAGATGCTGTCACGCCTGCCGGGCCAGCTCTCGGGAGGACAACGCCAGCGCGTTGCCCTGGCACGCTGTTTACTGCGCGATCGCCCGGTGCTGCTGCTGGATGAACCTTTTTCGGCGCTCGATCCGGCCCTGCGCGGCGAGATGCTTAATCTGGTGCGCACCGTCTGCGAAACCCGTGCGATTACGTTGCTGATGGTGTCGCACAGTCTTGAAGACGCACAGCAGATAGCGCCACGTAGCGTGGTGGTGGTGGATGGACGCGTTTACTGGCAGGGATCGACGGACGCACTGTTGTCAGGGAACATACGGGAAGCCGATGTGCTCGGCATCCCGCGCCGTTAACCGATAAAGACCTGCCACAACAGGTGGCGGAAAATCGGCATCATCGGATGAAACTGGATGCCGACGAACGCCGCAACGGCCACCACAAAACTTAGCGGCGCCAGCCAGCACAGACGTTCGGGTGGCAAATACGCCGTCGCCCAGTCGCGCGTTTTTCCACTGCGCCACCAGCGCCAGCACAGCCAGCATCCCAGCCATACCAGGATAGCAACGCCTAATAACAGCCAGATGAAATGGCCGCCCTGGGCTTCTTTCGGAACATCAATCGCGACGCCTGCCAGAATACCCGGCAATAAATAGAGCGGTGGCCATAAAATACAGCCGATCAGATTGGGGGGCAGAAATTTGCGTACCGGCAATTCCAGCATGCCCGCCACCAGCGGGATCAGCGGTCGGGTTGGCCCGACAAAGCGCCCGACCAGAATGGTAAACATGCTGTGCTGATACAGCGCGTGTTCGGTCTTATCCAGCAGCCCTTTGTACTTTTGCAGGTATTTCCAGCGATGGAGCGGCCCCTGAAACTTCCAGCCAATGCCATAGGAAACCCAGTCGCCCAGCAGGCAGCCAATGAAGCCCGCGGCCCAGGCGGGATATAAGCCGATCTGTCCACTGCCCACCAGCGCACCCAGGCTCGCCATCATGACGGTGCCAGGGAGTAACAGCCCCACGAACGCCAATGACTCCAGAAACGTCACCAGCGCGACGGCAAACAGCGCCCACTCCAGCGACTGTGTAATCAGGTGTTCAACCCAGGCTTCCATATCAATCCTCAGAAAAAGCAGAAGGCTGGATTGTCCAGAGCAGACATCACAGCGTCAAGGCAAGAATTGTAGGCCAATATTGACAAAACGCACCGGCAGACACTGTATAAATATCCATGTTATACTGGTCAATGAGATATCCGACTCGCTATCTGCCTGGAGAATACGTGAATAAGCCCCGCGCAGGGTTTCTGCTCAGCCGTCACTGGCGCGACACGCCGCAAGGCACCGAAATTACGCTGTGGCTGGCCACCGACGAGGGTGCTCAGCGCGTTGTGCTGCCTTTGCAGGAATCCGTGACGTTTATTCCCTGTGAATATCAGGCGCAGGTCGACACGCTGTTGCAGGGCGAGCGCCAGCTGCGGATGCAGCCTCTGCAATTAAAAGATTTTCGCCGCCGTCCAGTATTTGGCCTGTACTGCCGGCAGCATCGCCAGTTGCAGTGGGTTGAAAAGAAACTGCGCGAAAGCGGTATCCCCCTGTATGAATCCGACATTCGTCCACCCGAACGCTACCTGATGGAACGGTTTATTACCGCGCCCGTGTGGTTTGATGGTGACATTCAGGGCGACACATGGGTTAACGCCCGTCTGAAACCCCATCCCGATTACCGACCCCCGCTGAAGTGGGTCTCGCTGGATATTGAAACGACCCAGCATGGCGAGCTTTACTGTATTGGTCTGGAAGGCTGCGGGCAGCGCCAGGTTTTCATGCTGGGACCGCCTAACGGCGACGCCAGCGAACTGGATTTCGAACTTATCTATCTTGAGAGCCGCCCGCAGTTGCTGGAGGCGCTGAATCGCTGGTTTGCCGATAACGATCCGGATGTGATTATCGGCTGGAACGTGGTGCAGTTTGACCTGCGCGTGCTGCAGAAACACGCCGATCGCTACGGCATTCCGTTACGCCTTGGCCGCCAGCAGGCCACGCTGGAGTGGCGCGAGCATGGGTTTAAACCCGGCGTGTTTTTTGCCCAGGCGACAGGTCGCCTGATTATTGACGGCATCGATGCCCTGAAATCCGCCTTCTGGGATTTTCCCTCTTTTAGTCTGGAATCTGTTTCGCAACAGCTGCTCGGTGAAGGCAAAGCCATTGATAACCCATGGCAGCGCATGGAAGAGATCAACTGGCGTTTTGCCAACGATAAACCGGCGCTGGCGCGCTACAACCTGAAGGACTGCGAGCTGGTCACGCGCATCTTTCATAAAACCGAGATCATGCCGTTTTTACTGGAGCGCGCTGCCGTTAACGGGCTGGCAGTCGATCGCCACGGCGGCTCCGTCGCGGCATTCGGTCATCTGTACATCCCCCGCATGCACCGGGCCGGTTTTGTCGCCCCGAATCTGGGCGATGTGGCGCCGGAAGCCAGCCCCGGCGGCTACGTGATGGATTCCCGGCCCGGCCTGTATGATTCCGTGTTAGTGCTGGATTATAAAAGCCTGTATCCCTCGATTATCCGCACCTTTCTGATCGATCCCGTCGGGCTCATCGAAGGTCTGGCGCACCCAACGGATGCGGACTCGGTGCCCGGTTTTCGCGAGGCGCGCTTCTCACGTGAGACGCATTGCCTGCCCGCCATCGTAGAGCAGATTTGGCAGGGGCGCGAAACCGCAAAAACACAGGGCAATAAACCCCTGTCGCAGGCCCTGAAAATCATCATGAATGCGTTTTACGGCGTGCTCGGCACCAGCGCCTGCCGCTTTTTTGACCCTCGCCTGGCCTCGTCTATCACACTGCGCGGTCATGCCATCATGCAGCAAACCCGTGAACTCATTGAAGCCGAAGGCTACGATGTGATTTATGGCGACACCGATTCGACCTTTGTCTGGCTGAAATCCGCCCGGGATGAAGACGAGGCAGAGGCAATTGGCCGGGCACTGGCCGGGAAGGTCAACGGTTGGTGGCGTGAACACCTGCAGCAGCAATACGGCCTGACCAGCGCCCTGGAGCTGGAGTATGAAAATCACTTTTGCCGATTCCTGATGCCGACGATTCGCGGTGCTGAACAGGGCAGTAAAAAACGCTATGCGGGCTTAATTCGGGAAGGCGAAAGTGAGCGTATGGTGTTCAAAGGACTGGAATCGGTACGTACCGACTGGACGCCGCTGGCGCAGCAGTTTCAGCAGGAGCTTTACAGCCGCATATTTCATCGCCAGCCGTGGGAAGACTATGTTCGTAACACGGTGGCCCAGCTGTTGGCAGGTGAGCTGGACGACAGGCTGATTTATAAAAAGCGCCTGCGCCGCCCACTGAACGAGTATGAACGCAATGTGCCGCCGCACGTTCGCGCCGCCCGTCTGGCTGATGAGCAGAATCGTAAGCTGGGCCGGCCGTTGCAATATCAGACCGGGGGCCGCATTCGTTATGTGATTGCCACCGGCGGCCCCGAGCCGGTAGAGGCCCGAACCACGCCGCTGGACTACGATCACTACGTGACTAAACAGCTGCAGCCCGTAGCCGAAGGCATTCTGCCTTTTGTCGATGGCGACTTTGCTACACTCATTACCGGGCAGTTAGGCCTTTTTTGACAGGTGACGAATGCCCTGCCATCCAGTACCATAACGCCCTTCCTCAAAACTCACTGCTCTGACATGACGCACCAGGCCCTTTTGCCTGGATGAAATGCTATTGCCTGAGAATGGGGAACACCTTCAAAAACGTTAAAAATTCGAGCAAAAATTATATGGTTTTTACATTAGGTCAGCGTTGGATTAGTGATACAGAAAGTGAACTGGGATTAGGCACCGTGGTGGCGATTGATACGCGCATGATCACCCTGCTGTTCCCGGCCACAGGGGAAAATCGCCTCTACGCTCGCAGCGACTCGCCGGTCACCCGCGTGATTTTTAATCCGGGTGATACCGTTACCAGCCACGAAGGCTGGCAGATGCAGGTCGATGAAGTACGCAATGACAATGACCTGATAACCTATATCGGCACGCGCCTTGATACCGAAGAAACCCACGTCATGCTGCGTGAAGTGATGCTCGACAGCAAACTGGTGTTCAGCAAACCTCAGGACAGGCTGTTTGCAGGCCAGCTCGACCGTATGGATCGCTTCGCCCTGCGTTTTCGCGCACGTAAATATCAAAGTGAGCAGTATCGCCTGCCCGTCAGCGGCCTGCGCGGCATGCGTACCAATCTGATCCCCCACCAGCTGCATATCGCCCACGACGTAGGCCGCCGCCATGCGCCGCGCGTCCTGCTGGCGGATGAGGTCGGCCTGGGGAAAACCATCGAAGCCGGCATGATCATCCAGCAGCAGCTGTTGGCAGGCCGTGCTGAACGCGTACTTATCGTCGTGCCAGAAACCCTGCAACATCAGTGGCTGGTAGAAATGCTGCGCCGCTTCAACCTGCGCTTCGCCCTGTTTGACGACGATCGTTACGCTGAAGCGCAGCACGACAGCGACAATGCCTTTGACACCGAACAGTTGATTATCTGCTCGCTGGACTTTGTGCGTCGCAACAAACAGCGTCTGGATAAGCTGGCGGACGCAGACTGGGATTTAATGGTGGTGGATGAAGCGCACCATTTGGCCTGGTCCGAAGGCGAACCAAGCCGCGAGTATCAGGTGATCGAAAAACTGGCTGAAAAAACGCCGGGCGTCCTGTTACTGACCGCGACGCCAGAACAGCTGGGCATGGAGAGTCATTTTGCGCGCCTGCGCTTGCTTGACCCCGACCGTTTTCATGATTTTGCCGCCTTTGTTGAAGAGCAGCAGCACTTCCGCCCGATTGCCGATGCGGTGACATCGCTGCTGGCCGATCATGCCATCTCACAAAACGAGATGAATATGATCAATGAGCTGGTCGGCGAGCAGGATATTGAACCGCTGCTGCAGGTGGCAAACAGCGATCGTGAAGGCAAACAGGACGCGCGCAGCGAACTCATTTCCATGCTGATGGATCGCCACGGTACCAGCCGCGTGCTGTTCCGTAATACCCGCAACGGGGTGAAAGGCTTCCCGAAACGTGAGTTACACGCTATTCGTCTGCCCCTGCCGGCTCAGTATCAAACGGCCATTAAGGTGTCCGGTATTATGGGCACACGTAAAAGCGCAGAAGCGCGCGCGCGCGATCTGCTCTATCCGGAACAGATTTATCAGGAGTTCGAAGGCGATACCGGCACCTGGTGGAACTTCGATCCGCGCGTTGAATGGCTCATGGGTTACCTGACCAGCAACCGTAAAGAAAAAGTGCTGGTGATCTGTGCTCAGGCCGCTACAGCACTTCAACTGGAGCAGGTGCTGCGTGAACGTGAAGGGATTCGCGCCGCCGTGTTCCATGAAGGGCTGTCGATCATTGAACGCGATCGGGCTGCCGCCTGGTTCGCTTCTGAAGAGAACGGCGCACAAGTCCTGCTGTGCTCCGAAATTGGTTCCGAAGGCCGTAACTTCCAGTTCGCCAGCCGTCTGGTGATGTTCGATCTGCCGTTTAACCCGGATCTGCTGGAACAGCGTATTGGCCGACTGGATCGTATTGGCCAGGCGCACGATATTCAGATTCTGGTCCCCTGGCTGGAGAAAACGGCCCAGGCCGTGCTGCTGCGCTGGTATCACGAAGGGCTGGACGCGTTCGAGCACACCTGCCCGACCGGCAGAGCCATCTACGACAGCGTCAACGCAGAGCTGATTAACTACCTGGCCGCACCGGAAAACAGCGACGGGTTTGATGATTTCATTAGCGAATGCCGTAAGCAGCATGATGCGCTGAAATCCCAACTCGAACAGGGCCGCGACCGCCTGCTGGAGCTAAACTCTAACGGTGGTGAAGCCGCCCAGGCGCTGGCCAATACCATTGCCGAACAGGATAATGATACCGAACTGGTTAACTTTGCTCTTAACCTGTTTGATATCGTCGGCATTAATCAGGAAGACCGCAGTGATAACCTGATCGTGCTGACACCTTCAGATCATATGCTGGTTCCGGACTTTCCGGGCCTGCCGGAAGACGGCTGTACGATCACCTTCAATCGCGACCAGGCCCTGTCGCGTGAAGATACGCAGTTTATTACCTGGGAACATCCGTTAATCCGTAATGGCCTGGATCTGATTCTGTCAGGTGACACCGGCAGTTGTGCGCTGTCGCTGTTAAAGAACAAGGCATTGCCTGTGGGGACACTGCTGGTCGAGATGATCTACGTGGTGGAATCCCAGGCACCGAAACATCTGCAGCTAACCCGCTTCCTGCCCCCTACGCCGGTGCGCCTGCTGCTGGATCGTAACGGGACGAACCTGGCCGGTAAAGTGGAATTCGAAAGCTTCAACCGCCAGTTGAATGCCGTTAACCGCCACACCGGAAGTAAGCTGGTGAATGCCGTACAGCAGGACGTTCACGCGATCCTGACGCTGGCTGAAAAAGAAGTCGTCAGTGAAGCACGTGCCGTTATTGACGCGGCACGGCGCGAGGCGAGCGAAAAGCTGGGGGCCGAGTTATCACGTCTGGAAGCACTGAAAGCCGTTAACCCCAACATCCGTGACGATGAGGTCGAGGCGCTGGAAACGAATCGCCAGCAGGTACTGGAGAGTCTGGATGAAGCGAACTGGCGACTGGATGCACTGCGTCTGATTGTGGTTACGCATCAATAAGTTCAGGGCCGCAAGGCCCTCTTTTTTGGAATAGAGTATGGAACCCTACAATCCGCCGCTTGAGCCCTGGCTGCACATTCTGTATCAGGATGCCCATATCATGGTGGTGAATAAGCCCAGCGGCCTGCTTTCGGTACCCGGTCGGCTTGACGAGCACAAAGACAGCGTGATGACGCGGATCCAACGCGATTATCCTGAGGCGGAATCTGTGCATCGGCTGGACATGGCGACCAGCGGCGTGATTGTGGTCGCCCTGACAAAGGCCGCAGAGCGCGAGCTTAAACGCCAGTTTCGTGAACGCGAGCCTGCAAAGACCTATGTGGCCCGGGTTTGGGGCCATCCGGCGCAGGAGAAGGGCATGGTGGATTTACCGCTGATTTGCGACTGGCCTAATCGCCCGAAGCAGAAAGTGTGTTTCGACACCGGCAAGTCGGCGCAAACCGACTATCAGGTTGTGGAATACGGTGAAGATAACAGCGCGCGCGTCGCGCTCAAACCGATTACCGGGCGCTCGCATCAGCTGCGCGTACATATGCTGGCGCTGGGCCATCCGATTCTGGGTGACGGTTTTTACGCACATCCGGAAGCAAAAGCCATGGCAGATCGTCTTCTGCTGCACGCCGAATCGCTGACCATCACGCACCCGGCGTTTGGTAATGCCATGACCTTCAGGCAGCCTGCCGATTTTTAATCTGCCATGATGCTAATGCTTCGCGCGCCCTCGCCATCAGCCCGGGCGCGCATCTCACTTATTTAAAGCCTTTTTCTTTGCGAATCAGATCGTAAGCCGACTGAATGTCCTGCGCTTTCTGTTTCGCCATCTCCATCATCTCGGGCGGCAGACCTTTCGCCACCAGCTTATCCGGGTGATGTTCACTCATCAGTTTGCGATAGGCGCGTTTGATGGTGGTGGCATCGTCGGTGGTTTTCACACCCAAAACGTTACAGGCATCGGATAACGTCGGGCCTCGTTGCGCCTGCTGAAAACCGCCCTGCTGTGAATAGCTGCGACCGCCGCCGAACTGCTGTCCCCCCTCCATCATGCGCAGAAACTGGTCGAACTGACTCTGAGAAATCCCCAGTTCTTCACCAATCACATACAGCACCTGACGTTCATTGGGATGCAGCGACCCATCGGCAAACGCGGCCTGGATCTGAATTTCCAGAAACATCCTAATCAGATCAAAACGTCCGAAGCAGGCACTGCGCAATTCACGCAGTTTGGTACGGAGCGGATATTCCCCCTGCTTGCCTTCGCGAAAGGCGCGCTGTGCAGCCATTCGGGCATCGCCATGCAGCTGCATGCGATCCATAAACAGCGATGCAATCTGAATATCCGCTTCGGTTACGCGCCCTTTCGACTTGGTTAAGTGCCCCATGACCTGAAAAGTCGTGCTGAAAAAGAGTGACTGCCGGGTCTGATTATTTGAGAAGTAAGCTTTGCTCTGCGCGCCGCGAACCTTGTCAAATCCATGCCCAATGATCAGACCAATAACAATTCCCCAAAAGCCTGCGCCGGACAGCAATCCAAGCACTAAACCTATTACTTTTCCCCAGTAGCGCATAAACTCCTCAATTCGCCATGCTTACGGCTGAAAATTGCATTATCATACCTGTCATTTATCTCAGCGCCTAACGGCAGCGCGGACAGAAAAGGATTAACACTGGCGCAACGCCAGGCAGTGCGTTAGTCTCTGACCCGATTGTCGGCATGATGCCAGTTTTCATGGAATTCTCGATACCGCGTATGAAAAAACATATACCTACTCTGCTGGCCACCATGATCGGCGCAGCCATTAGCCAGCAAGCCTTCGCCGATGATTTAATGTCGCAGTGTATGTTAGGCGTGCCGAGCTACAATCGCCCCCTGGTTAACGGCGATCCTAATCAGCTGCCCGTTACTATTCACTCGGATTCCCTGAAAGGCAACTATCCTGACGATGCGGTCTTCACAGGCGATGTGGATGTGCAGCAGGGTAACAGCCGCATGCTGGCAGATGAAGTACAGCTTCACCAACGCCAGCCTGAAGGTCAGACCGTCCCCGTTCGTACCGTCGATGCGCTAGGTAATGTGCACTACGATGATAATCAGGTCATCCTGAAAGGTCCGAAAGCCTGGTCAAATCTGAATACCAAAGATACCAACGTCTGGAACGGCGATTATCAGATGGTAGGACGTCAGGGCCGTGGAACGGGCGATCAGATGAAGCTGCGCGGTGAAAACCGTTACACCATCATGGAAAACGGCACCTTCACTTCCTGTCTGCCCGGCAGCAACAGCTGGAGCGTCGCGGGTTCTGAGATCATTCAGGATCGTCAGGAAGAAGTGGCTGAAATCTGGAATGCGCGCTTTAAACTGGGTTCCGTTCCGGTGTTTTACAGCCCCTATCTGCAATTGCCATTGGGCGATCGTCGCCGTTCCGGTTTTTTGATCCCCAATGCTAAATACGGCAGCAGCAACGGTTTTGAGTTCATTCTGCCCTACTACTGGAACATCGCGCCGCAGGCCGATGCGACCATTACGCCGCATTACATGAGTAATCGCGGGCTGCAATTACAGAATGAGTTCCGTTATCTGACACAGGCTGGCGCAGGCATCGTTGAGTTTGACTATCTGGCCTCAGATAAACAGTATGACAACGACAAAGCTGCACGCGGCATTGCCCAAAATGACAGTTCGGACCGTTGGTTATTTTACTGGCGTCACTCTGGTGTTTACGACCAACACTGGCGTTTCAGTGCTGACTACACCAAAGTCAGCGATCAGTATTATTTTAACGATCTGACCTCGCCTTACTACAGTTCGACAGATGGTTACGCCTCGCAAAAATTCAGCGTGGGCTATGCGGATACCAACTGGGACGCAACGCTGTCGACCAAAGATTTCCAGATTTTTGGCAACACGAGCAACAGCAACGTCTATCGCGCCTTCCCGCAACTGGATCTGAACTGGTACCAGAACGATGTGGGTCCGTTCGACACCCGCATCTATGCGCAGGCCGTCAAGTTTACCAACGTCAACAGCAACTATCCTGAAACCACGCGTTTACATGTTGAGCCCACGATTAATCTGCCGTTGTCCAACGGTTGGGCCAGTCTGGATACCGAAGCGAAGTTTCTGGCGACGCACTATCAGCAGAAAGATGTTGATTACTACAACACGAATTTTGCGCCAACCAGTACAAGCAGTGGCGTGCTGAAAGACTCTGTTAACCGGACCTTGCCACAGTTTAAAGTTGACGGTCGTATGGTGTTTGACCGCGATATGGACTGGGCGCAGGGCTACACGCAGACGCTGGAACCCCGGGTTCAGTACCTGTATATCCCGTATCGTAACCAGAGTGATATCTACCCTTACGACTCCACCCTGCTGCAAACCGACTATACCGGCCTGTTCCGCGATCGTTCATACAGCGGCCTGGATCGCATCGCATCGGCCAACCAGGTTGCCACCGGTGTCACTACGCGAATTTATGATACCGATTTGGTTGAACGTTTTAACGTTTCTGTAGGTCAAATCTATTCGTTCACGCCTTCTCGTACGGGTGTTAACCAAGTCAATAAAGAAGACGATACCGGTAGTCTTCTGTGGGCGGGTGACAGCTACTGGAAGATAAGTGACCGTTGGGGCGTGCGCGGCGGGCTGCAGTACGATACCCGCCTGAATAACGTGGCACAGGGAAATACCGTGCTGGAATACCGCCGTGATGCTGACCGTATGGTGCAGTTGAGCTACCGTTACAGTAGCCCGGAGTATGTTGCTTCTGCGCTGAACGACAGTTCACTGGTGAATAACCCGATTTATAAAAACGGCATTTCACAGGTCGGTACGACGGCGAGCTGGCCGATTCATGATGCCTGGTCGGTGGTTGGCGCGTATTACTATGATACGCGCAATAATCGTCCTGCATCACAGTTGGTTGGCCTGCAGTACAGCTCTTGTTGCTACGCAATTCGTCTGGGATATGAGCGCAAAATCAACGGTTGGGAAAACAACGACAGTAAGTATGACAACCAAATCTCATTCAACATTGAGTTACGTGGCCTGAGCTCAAATTATGGCCTGGGAACCGGCCAGATGCTGAGTCAGGGTATCATCCCTTATCAGCGTGCATTCTGATGTTGTGATGTTTGACAGGCAATCCCGCAGTGCGGAACCAATAATGGATAAAGTATGAAGAACTGGAGAATGCTGATTCTTGGTGTGGCGCTCAGTGCCAACACCGCGTTCGCAGCACCACAAGTGGTTGATAAAGTTGCAGCTGTAGTGAATAACGGCGTGGTCCTCGAGAGTGACGTGGACAGCATGATGAGCACCGTTAAATCTCAGGCGAAGCAGGCAGGTCAACAGCTGCCTGATGATAAGACGTTGCGCCATCAGATCCTCGAACGTGAGATCATGGACGCGATCATCCTGCAGTTAGGTGATAAAGCCGGTTTACAGATTACCGATCAGCAACTGGATCAGGCTATTCAGAATATCGCCGCGCAAAACCGCATGAGCGTTGATCAGCTGAGAAGCCGCCTGGCTTACGACGGGATGAACTACAACACCTATCGTGCTCAGATCCGTAAAGAGATGCTGATCTCTGAAGTGCGTAATAATGAAGTCCGCCGTCGTGTCACTATCCTGCCGCAGGAAGTCGATACGCTGGCGCAGCAGGTTGGCGCTCAGAATACGCAGGGCACTGAAATGAATATCAGTCATATCCTGCTGCCTCTGCCGGAAAACCCTACGCAGCAGCAGGTTGACGATCAGGAGAAGCTGGCAAAACAGCTGATAACGGAACTGAAAGGTGGCGCAGACTTTGGCAAGCTGGCCGTGACCTACTCCGCCGATTCTCAGGCGCTGAAGGGCGGCAACATGGGCTGGGCAAAAATCGAAGAGCTGCCTACCCTGTTTGCTCAGGCGCTGACCACAGCGAAGAAGGGCGACATTGTTGGTCCTATCCGTTCAGGTGTGGGTTTCCATATCCTGAAGGTGAACGATCTGCGCGGCGAGAGCAAAAACGTCTCTGTTACCGAAGTGCATGCGCGCCACATTCTGCTGAAGCCGTCTCCGATCATGACTGACGATCAGGCTCGCGCTAAGCTGGAACAGATTGCTGCCGACATTCGCAGTGGTAAGACGACCTTTGCCGCGGCCGCCAAACAGTTCTCCGACGATCCGGGTTCGGCTAATCAGGGCGGCGATCTGGGTTGGACCTCACCAGAAGTGTTTGACCCGGCATTCCGCGATGCGCTGCTGCGTCTGAAAAAAGGCGAAACCAGTCAGCCGGTCCACTCCTCTTTTGGCTGGCATCTGATTCAGCTGCTGGATACGCGTCAGGTGGATAAAACCGATGCAGCCCAGAAAGAGCGCGCTTACCGTATGCTGTTTAATCGTAAGTTTGCGGAAGAAGCGCAAACCTGGATGCAGGAACAGCGCGCCGGCGCTTACGTGAAAATCCTGGATAACAATGCGCAGTGATTTTCGTGTGGTGATCACGCCCGGCGAACCCGCCGGGATTGGTCCCGATCTTGCCGTTCAACTGGCTCAGCGAGCCTGGCCTGTTGAACTGGTTGTGTGTGCTTCTCCCCAGCTGTTGCTGCAACGTGCCGCTCAGTTGGGTTTGCCGTTGACGCTGCGCGTTTACGACGCCGCAGGCGAACCCGAACCGCAACAGGCTGGCACGCTCACCGTCCTCCCCGTTGAAATACCGCAGCCGGTCACGCCCGGCACGCTATGCGTCGCCAACAGCCACTATGTGCTGGAAACCCTGGCACGCGCCTGCGACGGATGTTTATCCGGGGAGTTTTCTGCCTTAATTACTGGCCCCGTTCACAAGGGCGTGATTAACGACGCGGGCATTCCGTTTACCGGGCATACCGAATTTTTTGCCGAGCGCGCGGGCGCGCAGCGCGTGGTGATGATGCTGGCCACCGAGCAACTGCGTGTCGCGCTTGCCACTACGCATCTGCCGTTAAAAGATGTTGCTGGTGCCGTCACCCGCGATTGTCTGCATGAAGTCATCACCATTCTGCATCAGGATCTCAAGCATAAGTTTGCCATTGCTCAGCCGCATATTTTTGTCTGCGGACTGAATCCCCATGCCGGAGAAGGCGGTCACATGGGGCGGGAAGAGATAGACACGATCATCCCGGCACTCAATGCGCTGCGCGAGCAAGGCATTCAACTCACCGGTCCGCTGCCTGCGGATACGCTGTTCCAGCCCAAATATCTGCAACATGCCGATGCGGTGCTGGCGATGTATCACGATCAGGGGTTACCGGTGCTTAAATTTCAGGGATTTGGTCGGGCGGTTAATATTACCCTCGGCCTGCCGTTTATCCGTACCTCAGTCGACCACGGCACCGCGCTTGAATTAGCCGGGTTGGGTCAGGCTGACGCGGGCAGCTTTATCACGGCGCTTAACCTCGCCATCACTATGATCAAGAGCAGTAATGAATAATCGCGTCCATCAGGGGCACTACGCCCGTAAACGTTTCGGGCAAAACTTCCTGAACGATCAATATATTATCGACAGCATCGTCTCCGCCATCCATCCACAGCGCGATCAGGCAATAGTGGAAATCGGTCCGGGTTTGGGTGCACTTACTGAACCCGTGGGCGAACGCCTGGACAGTTTAACCGTGGTGGAGTTAGATCGCGATCTGGCTGCACGCCTGCAAACTCATCCGTTTTTAGGGCCCAAGCTGACGATTTTCCAGCAGGACGCCATGACGTTTGACTTCGCTGCGCTGGCCAAAGAGAAAGGCCAGCCGCTGCGGGTCTTCGGTAACCTGCCATATAATATTTCGACCCCGCTGATGTTCCATCTGTTCAGCTATACTGGTTCGATTAAAGATATGCACTTCATGCTGCAGAAAGAGGTGGTTAATCGTCTGGTTGCGGGTCCCGGCAGCAAAGCCTATGGTCGTCTGAGCGTAATGGCTCAGTACTATTGTCAGGTGATTCCGGTGCTGGAAGTGCCGCCGCACTCTTTTACCCCGCCCCCGAAGGTGGACTCGGCGGTTGTGCGGTTAGTCCCTTACATGACACCGCCTCATCCGGTCAAAGACGTGCGTATTCTGAGCCGCATTACCACTGAAGCATTCGGTCAACGCCGCAAAACGCTGCGTAACAGCCTGAGCCATATGGTCGTTGCTGGCGCACTGGATGAGCTGGAAATCGACACCAGCCTGCGTGCCGAAAATGTTTCGGTCGCGCAGTATTGCCAGTTAGCAAACTGGCTGGCAGATCATCTGGATCAACCCCAGGAGTAACCCATGAGTGAACCGGCCCGCGTATCGCTGCACGTACAAAGTCTGTATGTCGCCTCACAGTCCTCACCGGAAGATGAGCGCTATGTCTTTGCTTATACCGTCACGATTCGCAACGTAGGCCGGTCCTCAGTGCAACTGCTCCGACGCTACTGGCTCATCACTAACGGCAACGGCCGTGAGACGGAAGTTCAGGGTGAAGGCGTCATAGGCGAACAGCCTCATATTGCACCGGGAAACGAATATCAGTACACCAGCGGTGCTGTTCTTGAAACCCCGATGGGCACCATGCAAGGTCACTATGTGATGGTCGATGAGCAAGGCGATGAATTCCACGTCGAGATCCCGGTATTCCGCCTCGCGATTCAAACCCACATCCATTGATACTGGCGCCCTTCGCCCGCCTGGCGGGCGACTGTCTGAGTTGGATAATCCTCTATGAATACTTACCTGATTGGCGACGTTCACGGTTGTTATGATGAATTACGTGCTCTGCTGAACCAGGTTAATTACGATCCCAGTCAGGATACCTTATGGCTGACGGGTGACCTGGTGGCGCGAGGGCCCGGCTCGCTGGAGGTTCTGCGCTACGTAAAGTCATTGGGTGACAGCGTCCGTCTGGTGCTGGGTAATCACGATCTGCATTTGCTGGCCGTTTATGCCGGAATCAGTCGTAATAAACCCAAAGATCGCCTGACACCGCTGCTGGAAGCGGAAGATGCAGATGACCTGATTAACTGGCTGCGTCGCCAGCCGTTGCTGCAGGTCGATGAAGAGAAAAAGCTGGTGATGGGCCATGCCGGCATTACGCCTCAGTGGGATCTGGATACAGCACAACAGTGCGCACGCGAAGTGGAAGCCGTGCTGTCCAGCGACAGTTACCCACTGTTTCTTGACGCGATGTACGGCGACATGCCGAATAACTGGAGTGAATCCCTGACCGGCCTGGCCCGCCTGCGCTTCTCGACCAATGCACTAACCCGTATGCGTTTCTGCTTTCCTAACGGTCAGCTAGACATGATCTGTAAGGATGCGCCGGAATCCGCCCCGCCGCCGTTAAAACCCTGGTTCATGATTGAAGGCCCGGTCGCACGCGATCACACTATTGTTTTCGGTCACTGGGCGTCGCTGGAAGGGAAAGGCACGCCAGAGGGCATTATCGGTCTGGATACCGGCTGCTGCTGGGGCGGGAACCTGACGCTCCTGCACTGGGAAACCCAACGCTACTATATTCAGCCATCGAACCGTCAGTTGTCCGTACCGGACGATCTTACTCCGCAATCGTCAACCCGCTAACGCGCAGCCATAAAAAAACGCCTTGTCACAACAAGGCGTTATTTACTGCGCGTAAATTAACGGCGGCGTTCGAGGATCTCAAAGCAGTAACTGTGCGAGTTCTGCTCATCGGCATCATGAAACTCACTGAACGTGGAGTGCCACTCATCCGGCTCGTAATCCGGGAACTGCGTATCGCCTTCCACTTCCGCATCAATGTGCGTCAGATAAAGACGGTCGGCGCGCGCCAGCATCTGCTCATAGATGCGGCCGCCGCCAATGACCATGATCTCTTCAGCCTCACCCGCCGCACTAATGGCGTCGTCCAGCGAAGTTACCCAGGTTACGCCTTCGGCATTGCCCGGCTTGCTGCTGACCACAATGTTGAGCCGGCCAGGCAATGGACGACCAATAGATTCAAAGGTCAGTCTGCCCATAATAACTGGCTTTTTCAGTGTGTTGCGCTTAAACCACGCCAGGTCTGCAGGCAGGTCCCACGGCATGGCGTTTTCCATTCCAATAATGCGATCTGCTGCTAATGCCGCGATAAGACTAATCATGTTAAAAGGCTCGCTGAAAAAAACAGGCGCCATGATACGTAAAGGTTAAACCTTCGTCGATAGCAGGAAGGTGCTTATTGCATAAAGCGGCATTGCCACCATGTTTCAGACGTTGTACAGGGTTTTACTCCATAAGAAGGGCAAGTCCACCGCAAAAGTCGCCAGATAATGGCGTCACCTCGCTATAAATCATGATAATAAAAACGGCTCCCTGGGGAGCCGTTGTGCGTCATCAGAAATCGTAGCGGAAACGTACCAGGTTCATATCGCCCTGATTGTCCGTACTGGAAGTGAAGACATGTTCGTAATCCACACGGAAACCGTAGTCCAGGAATAACGTTACGCCCAGGCCATTGTCAATGCGCTGGTAGTTGCGGCCATTCACGTATTCTAAACGGTCGCCCATAACATAAGGCTGAACGGCTTTGACACCATATTGCGCCACCGGGATTTTGTATCCGGCGTAATATTCGATGCCCCAGGCATCGTCCGCAAAATAGTTATTCACGTTGCGCTGTTTGGTCGTCAGGAAGTTTTGATACCAGCCACCGCCTGCTGACAGTGTCCAGTTACCCGGCGTCCAGCTCAGTGCCGTGCCAAAAATGTTTTGGTCGTAATCTTTATTGTTGCCCGTGACCGGATCACGCATGCTGGCGCGGGTGTAGTTCCAGGCCGTGCCCCATGCCAGCGTTGGCGTAATGTTGTAATTCACGCCCAGCGAACCGCCGCCCTGACGCTTATAGCGCAGTCCATTGCCCGGCAAATATTCGTTATCGCTAAACAGGTAAGAGGCATAAAGATCAACTGCACCATAACTGTTTTTGTATTTCAGCTGCTTACGAGAACGGTATGAACCGTCGTAATCACCGTTAATGCCGTTACCCGGTGCCTGGGCCAGCATGTCGTAATCCCAGATATCCGTCTTGGCACCCACAACGTCGTAATAAACGCTGTTCTGCTGACCGAAGGTCAACTGGCCCCAGGTTTTACTTTTCAGGCCGGTATAGAGCTGGCGGCGCGTGGTTTCATGCGCCCCTTCAGCGTAGTGATTATCCCAGTTGAATACGGCCGGAATGTTAACGCCCAGCTCGTAGTAGCTGGTCCAACTGATATCGTCGAACAGGTAGTAATCCGCGCTAAAGCGGAAACGTGAACCACCGTCAAAGCCATTACGCTTATAGGATTTATCATTCACGCCGGTTTGATGGTTAAACTGAGGACGAATACTGCCACCGAATTTAAAATCGAGACGGCTAAGGGGATCGCCTGCTTGTGGGTCTTGTTTGAGAAGAGTGATTTCAGCCTGGCTGGAAAAAGACGCCAGAGCCAGGAGTGCAGCCACTGCACTCAGTGAAAAAGAACGCGCTTTCATTGTTATAACTATCCTGTTTACGCTCTAATAATGAGCGAGCCGGATATTACAGCGGTCAATGTCAGCCTGGTAGTTTTTTGTATTATAGATTTGTGCGGATGAGCAGATTGGGCATGATTGGCTAAAAATTAAATCAAATTTATTTGAGATTGCTGCCGCTTACCCCAGTATGAACGGGTTGATACAGCGCCAGTGGGCCGCATCAGCAGCCTGACTGAGAATGCGTCACATCGCCGGTCTTCCCTCTGGCTGTGAGCCGTATTTAGTTTGCCCCTGGCAGATCGACCAGCACTTTTTCGATTAACGCGACGATGCCTCTAACCCTGGGAGGGATAAAGCGCGCATCCGGGAAAACGGCATACACAAAGCGATCGGGATAGCGATACGCTGGCAACACCCTGATAAGCGAGCCGGATTTCAACGCCTCAGTTGCAAGGGGTAATTGCATACCGCCTACACCGATTCCCGCCTGCAACGCCTGTAATAACCCTTCACTGCTATTGGCCCTGAAGGCTGTCTTTACGGCCAGTTCTACGGTTTCATCGCCCCTGACAAGCCGCAATGGCGCAGACTCGGCAATGCTGCTGAAACGCACGTGCGGTTGGCACATCAATGCATCCAGTGAATTGAGCGGCGGGAAATCCGGTGATGCGAAAAGCGGTGTTTCAATACGCGCGATTTTCCGTGCCGGATACACTTCCGGCGCATCCTGAGTAAGGCGGAACGCCACATCCACGCCTTCTCTGGCCAGGTCGGATATCCTGTCATCAAGCGAGAGCGTCAGATGCAAACCCGGATTCGCTTTTTGCAATTCGAGCAGATGAGGAAGAAACAAACGCCCTAATCCGCCCGGGAGTTGAACGTTTATCTTGCCCTGCCATTGCTGTGCGACAGGGGATAGCTGGTTCTCGACCGCCTGCATTGCCTCAAGTATGGGCTGCATCTTACGCCGGTAATATTCTCCTTGCGCTGTCAGTACCCTCACCCGCGTCGTCCTGTGCAGCAGCACTACGCCGAGTTCAGCCTCAAGCGCGGCGATCTGCTGGCTGACCGCAGACTGTTTGATATTCAACTGGCGTGCTGCCTCAGAAAAAGACCCCGCCTCAGCCACGCGTAAAAACGTTCGAATGGCATTGAGCTTGTTATTCATTTACGCATTTCTCTTATAAGTGACATCAGCTTTCGGGGATACCGACAAAAAACAATTTATAGCAGGCTGTCTGCAACCAAACTGGAGGACAAAAAATGTCACAGAAGCCTCAATCTAAAGTCGCACTGGTTGCGGGTGCAAGCGGTATTGTCGGCAGCAAACTGGTTAAAACGCTGTTGCAGAATGAATGGCAGGTTATTGGATTGTCTCGCGCAGGAGGCGCTGACCGGGGCACAGTGCCGTTTGTTAACGTCGATCTGCTCAATGAAAAAGACACTGCACGCGCCCTCAAGCCCCTTCGGCACGTTACCCACATTTTCTACAGCGCCTGGCTTAATGCCGCGAGCTGGCGGGAAATGGTTGAACCCAACGTCACCATGTTACGTAACCTGGTCACTCAGGTTGAGAACGTGGCTCCGCTGGAAACGGTGAGCCTGATGCAGGGCTACAAAATTTACGGCGCTCATCTTGGCCCGTTCAAAACCCCCGCCAGAGAAAGCGATGCCGCTATTCCCGGCGCCGAATTCAATACGGCGCAACAGGACTGGCTGTGCCGCTTTCAGCATCATAAAACCTGGCACTGGCATGCACTTCGTCCTGGCGTTGTCGGCAGCGCGTTAACCGGCAATACCATGAATCTTGCGCTGAGTATCGCGATATACGCTTCACTGTGCAAAGCGCAAAATCTGCCCCTGCGCTTTCCAAGGTCGCAGCGCACCTGGCACAGCATTATCGATCACACCGATGATAGCTTATTGTCTGCCGCCACCCTGTGGGCATCAACCGCATCCTCCGCCAGGAATCAGGCATTTAACATCAATAACGGTGATATCTGGCGATGGTGTGAGCTCTGGCCCCTCATTGCAGGCTGGTTTGAACTGGAGACGGCGCCCCCGGTTGCGTTGTCATTTCAGCAGCTTTTCGGCGATTACCGCAGGACATGGCATGCCCTGGCGGAAAAAAAACAGCTGGTTGAGGCTGACATCATGAGGCTGAGTGACGGTCAGTTCGCCGATTTTGTCTTTAGCTGGGATTACGATATGTTTGGTGATGGCAGCAAACTGAGGCGGGCAGGGTTTACCGAATTTTGCGCCACGGATGAGATGTTTATCCGCCTGTTTACTCAGTTCAGGATGGCGAACATTATTCCCTGAGGCATGCAGCGAGCCATTTTCCCCTGCCGCAGCGCTGGCAGGGGAGCATTGATCAATCGCGCTTCGCAGGCAAAAGCCGCCCACGGGAGCGGAAAAACAGGGCCATCAGGCACCTGGTCGAATCACGCTAAACTGGCTTCACGACGCAGAGGTATGTCAACGCGCCGACAGAACGGATCAATCAGATGATGACCCGGCCGTTATTAACCGAATGGCACCAGCGGTTTTTATAGTCTCCGGACATCGAACCGTAGGAGTAATGAAGAGGAAGCTGCTTTTCTGCTGCTTCCTGATACAAGGCTGTCAGGTTCTTCCACATCAGCATTGTCCCCACCGCGCCAGCATTGCTGTCTATCCGGTAGCCAATATTAATAAAATCAACGAACATCCCGGCACTGCTCGAGACAGAAAGCAGGAGCTGCAGTGCAACAGGTTCATTATGCAGGAACATCATATAGCCTTTGAAACAGGGCTGAAACTCCCGGAAAAACGCTTTATTAATGGCCCTCTCCGCGATGGCCTGATTGCGTCTCGCCTGATAGAGAATCTCAAACACCTCAAAAATATGTTCCCCGTCAAGCTGGCTGACATTGAGAAAACTCCCCCCGTCATTGAGAAACTTTCTGAGCTCTCTCTCCCGTGTCGAGACCGTTTTACGGGAAAAGTCGGCGACAGGGCTCTTGGTAAAAGCGGCATGGCTCTTACTAAACAGGCTATAGGAGGTATTGAGGAAGCGATGACGCTGCAAATGATGTAGCGACTTGCACCGGAAAGGTAAAAGCACCTTTTTCGACGCCTCGTTGCAAAACGGCACATAGACAGAGGTTGAGGGAGCCAGTAGCGCGGGAAGCGAACGCTGCCGATGTCTGCCATCGTTGGCAAGCCAGCCCTTTTCAACGCACACGCTCCCCATCGTTTTCCCTTTCCTTTGATAAGAATAAAAGTCAAAGGACTGCCCACATCGCATTTTAAAGGCAATAAATTCCGGTGCGGACTCGCAGTTATAACCAAAATTATTACAGGCTCTTTGATAATCCTCAAAAGAGCACTGCCCCCATCTGAAAAACTTGGGAATAAACATGTCAGGCGCTAACTCTTAATCAAGCATGTAAACTTCAGAGAAGCGAATGGGTTCTCTGGGTATGTAAACCATGAAAAATACAGGGTATTTTAAAGATAAGCGCTGCGGCTGAACAGGTGATTATCGAGCACTGTAAGCAGTAATGCGGGTTTGTTTAAAATCGGTTGAGCAACGATCAAATAGCGAAAATACAGTAGAACGTTAAGAAACAGATCGTAAATAATTAAAAACATTAATGCATATTTAAACATCAAGGCATCAATATTTAAAAAAAACTATTTAATTAAAGTCTGTTTACTCAGAAACGTTCATGAGCCTGAAAAGAATATTAAAAAAATACCGGTTTATTCAAATGTCGCGCTGACCTGAGAATCGCTGCCCAGAAACAGGGGTCATCCCGTTCCGTTGGGAACAGACTGCTTTCTGACCAACCCCAGACTCACCAACCATTCTAAAGGCGATGCCCTTTTTTACAGGCGGCGCTTGCCGCAGGCAGGTACAGCCTCCACGCTGCCCGCTAAGACAGAAACGCACTCAGCGGAGGGTGATCTTTACCCGTGCCTGTAGAACTGCTCAGTTCAGGCCTGATCTCTCAAAAAAAAGCCCCTGCGAGGAGCGTTAAGCCAGCACACTGGCAAATCGTCCCACCGCAGGGGCTATTACCGCCACTCAGCCAGCGCTATTTGTGCGCAAGGATCTGCGCATGCATTTCCTGTACTGAAATCACTTTTTCAGTCGGGTCGGCGTTTAGCGCCATGGCCGTTGCAAAACCCCCGTTTAGCGTAGTGTCGTAATGAACTTTGTATTGCAGCGCACTACGACGAATCAGCTTGGAGTCTTCAATAGCCTGGCGGCCTGCCGTGGTATTCACGATGTAGGCATATTCGCCGTTTTTCAGCCGGTCCTGAATATGTGGACGACCTTCGTGAACCTTGTTAACCAGACGAGGATTAATGCCCGCTTCCCCCAACACCACGGCGGTGCCGTGAGTGGCATCCAGCTCAAAGCCAAACTTCTGCAACTTCGCGGCCAGGTCAACGATACGTTTCTTATCGCCCTCACGGACCGACAGCAGCGCGCGTCCGGTTTTCTTCATGTTGCTTTGCGCACCCAGCATCGCTTTGGCAAAGGCCTCTGCAAAGGTACGGCCCACGCCCATGACTTCACCGGTTGAGCGCATTTCTGGCCCCAGAATGGGGTCAACGCCCTGGAACTTGTTAAACGGCAGCACCACTTCCTTGACAGAGTAGTAAGGCGGAATCACCTCTTCGGTGACGCCCTGCTCTGCCAGCGTTTTGCCTGCCATCACGCGTGCGGCGACTTTCGCCAGCGGTACGCCCGTCGCTTTTGACACAAAAGGAACGGTACGCGCAGCACGTGGGTTAACTTCAATCAGGTAGACTTCATTGTCTTTCACCGCGAACTGCACGTTCATTAAGCCGCGAACGTTCAACTCAAACGCCAGCTTTTCAACCTGCTGACGCATTACGTTTTGAATATCCTGGCTCAGCGTGTAGGCCGGCAGAGAACAGGCCGAGTCACCTGAGTGAACGCCTGCCTGCTCAATGTGCTCCATGATGCCGCCGATCAGTACACGCTCACCATCACAGATGGCATCCACATCGACTTCTACAGCATCGTCAAGGAAGCGATCCAGCAAAACCGGCGCATCGTTAGAAACCGACACCGCCGTCTGGAAATAACGCTTCAGGTCTATTTCGTCGTAGACGATTTCCATCGCACGTCCGCCCAGCACGTACGAGGGACGGACCACCAGTGGATAACCAATCCCGGCAGCTTTTTCTACCGCCTGCTCCAGGGTGGCAACGGTGGCATTGGCAGGCTGCTTCAGGTTCAGGCGGTCAACGGCCTGCTGGAAGCGTTCGCGGTCTTCTGCCCGATCAATCGCATCCGGGCTGGTCCCGATGACCGGTACGCCAGCGGCTTCCAGTGCGCGAGCCAGTTTCAGCGGCGTCTGACCACCGTACTGCACAATCACCCCTTTCGGTTTTTCGATGCGGACGATTTCCAGCACGTCTTCAAGCGTTACCGGCTCGAAGTAAAGGCGGTCAGAGGTGTCATAATCCGTGGAGACGGTTTCCGGGTTACAGTTCACCATGATGGTTTCGAAACCGTCTTCGCGCAGCGCCAGTGCCGCATGAACACAACAGTAGTCAAACTCAATGCCCTGGCCGATACGGTTTGGTCCACCACCCAGTACCATGATCTTGTCACGATCCTGGTTAGGATTCGCTTCGCACTCTTCCTCATAGGTAGAGTACATATAGGCTGTATCGGTCGAGAATTCTGCCGCGCAGGTATCCACCCGCTTGTAAACCGGATGCAGATTGTGATGCTGACGTAGCTTACGAATTTCACCTTCTGCCACGCCCACCAGTGAGGCCAGGCGCGCATCGGCAAAACCTTTGCGCTTCAGCGTGCGAAGGAAATCGGCGTTCAGACCGTTCACGCCTTCGCGCGCTACCTGCTCTTCAAGACGAACCAGCTCTTCAATCTGCACCAGGAACCAGCGGTCAATATTGGTGAGATTGAATACGCCGTCCACCGACATCCCCGCACGGAAGGCATCGGCGATGTACCAGATCCGATCGGAACCGGCATCTTTCAGCTCACGACGGATACGGGTTAAGGCTTCCGCATCGTCAAGGTGGACTTTCGGATCAAAACCATTCGCGCCAACCTCCAGGCCGCGCAGCGCTTTCTGCACCGACTCCTGGAAGGTGCGACCAATCGCCATGACTTCGCCCACTGACTTCATCTGCGTGGTCAGACGGTCATTCGCACCAGCAAACTTTTCAAAGTTGAAGCGAGGAATTTTTGTGACGACGTAATCGATTGAAGGCTCAAACGAGGCCGGCGTCCGTCCACCGGTAATGTCGTTCATCAGCTCATCGAGCGTAAAGCCAACCGCCAGTTTTGCCGCCACTTTCGCGATCGGGAAGCCGGTTGCTTTGGAGGCCAGCGCCGAGGAACGTGACACGCGCGGGTTCATCTCGATCACGATCAGACGACCATTTTTCGGGTTCACCGCAAACTGTACGTTGGAGCCGCCGGTTTCCACACCAATCTCACGCAGCACCGCCAGCGAGGCGTTACGCATAATCTGGTACTCTTTGTCGGTCAGCGTCTGCGCGGGCGCAACCGTGATGGAGTCGCCCGTGTGGATCCCCATGGCATCAAAGTTTTCAATTGAGCAGACAATGATGCAGTTGTCGTTTTTGTCACGCACCACTTCCATCTCATACTCTTTCCAGCCAATCAGCGATTCGTCAATTAACAGCTCGTTGGTTGGGGAAAGGTCGAGGCCGCGTTCACAGATCTCTTCAAACTCTTCGCGGTTATACGCGATACCGCCGCCGGTGCCGCCCATGGTAAAAGACGGACGGATAATGCAGGGAAAGCCCACATCGGCCGCCACTGCCAGCGCTTCATCCATGGTATGCGCGATACCGGAGCGCGCGGTATCCAGACCGATGCTTTTCATCGCCACGTCAAAACGACGACGGTCTTCTGCTTTATCAATAGCGTCTGCGGTTGCACCAATCATGGTGACGCCGAATTCTTCCAGCACGCCCTGACGCTCCAGCTCCAGCGCACAGTTCAACGCTGTCTGGCCGCCCATGGTGGGCAGCACCGCATCCGGGCGCTCTTTTTCAATGATTTTACGTACCACTTCCCAGTGAATCGGCTCAATGTAGGTTGCGTCGGCCATTTCCGGGTCGGTCATAATGGTGGCCGGGTTGGAGTTCACCAGAATGACGCGGTAACCCTCTTCACGCAGGGCTTTACACGCCTGTGCACCGGAATAGTCGAATTCGCAGGCCTGACCGATCACAATCGGACCGGCACCAAGAATCAGGATGGATTTTATGTCTGTACGTTTTGGCATGATTAGCTCCTGATTACTTTGCTTTCGAACGGAATGCGTCAATCAACTCAATAAAGTGGTCAAACAGCGGTGCAGCATCACCCGGTCCCGGGCTGGCTTCCGGATGGCCCTGGAAGCTAAACGCAGGCTTATCGGTGCGGTGGATGCCCTGCACCGTCTTATCGAACAGGGAGATATGCGTCACACGCAGGTTCGCAGGCAGATTCGCCTCATCCACCGCGAAGCCGTGGTTCTGCGCCGTGATCATGACGCGGTTGTTGTCCAAATCTTTAACCGGATGGTTGCCGCCGTGGTGGCCCAGCTTCATTTTGACGGTTTTCGCGCCGCTGGCCAGGGCCAGCAGTTGGTGGCCCAGGCAAATACCAAACACCGGGATATCGGTTTTCAGGAAGGCCTGAATCGCCTCAATGGCATAATCGCAGGGCTCAGGATCGCCAGGGCCGTTAGAGAGGAAGATACCGTCCGGATTCATCGCCAGGACCGTTTCTGCTGGCGTTTTGGCCGGCACCACTGTCAGGCGGCAGCCGCGGTCCACCAGCATACGCAGGATGTTGCGTTTCGCGCCGTAATCATAAGCGACGACGTGGTAAGGCAGTGCTTCTGCCTGTTTCTGTTCTGGCAAATCCCCTTCCAGTGTCCAGCTCCCCTGCTGCCAGGCATAGGTTTCAGCCGTCGTCACTTCCTTTGCCAGATCCATGCCTTTCAGGCCAGGGAAAGCCTGCGCTTTTTGTAAGGCCAGAGCCGCATCCAGATTATCGCCTGCAATAATGCAGCCGTTCTGCGCGCCCTTTTCCCGTAACAGTCGCGTCAGCTTGCGCGTATCAATATCGGCAATCGCCACGATGTTATTGCGCTGCAGATAAGCCGATAAGCTTTCTTCGCTACGGTAGTTGCTGGCAATCAGCGGCAGGTCACGAATGACCAGGCCCTGCGCATGGATTTGACTGGATTCTTCATCGGCGGCGTTAGCACCAACATTGCCGATATGGGGATAAGTGAGAGTAACAATCTGGCGGGAATAGGAGGGATCAGTGAGGATTTCTTGATAACCGGTCATTGACGTATTGAAAACGACTTCCCCCACTGCCGACCCTGTAGCCCCGATGGCCCGACCGTGGAATTGGGTTCCGTCTTCCAGAACCAAGAGCGCTGACTTAATCAAAACATCCTCCAGGGAATAAACAGTCACAATATCTGCATATTAATTCAAAATAGTGATCTGAATCAATGCAAAAACTGCCTGAGTGGTCAATTTTTGGCAAATTGCGCGCATTCTAATGATCGTCCTGATACTTGTCCACCCTGAAGCAACATTTTTAACATCTTTTCAGGCTCAGAGCGAAAATGAAGAGGATAAGCGTTAAAAACAGGGGTAAACACAGCCGAATAAACGTTTGCCGATCGCAGTCGATGTTTATTCCGGGAAAACCACCTGCTAATTTTGACCAAATGGTCAAAATTAGCAGGTTTACTGAGAAGCGAAAGGAATAAAAACCCGACTTTCATTCATCACAATGAAAAAACAGATCAAAGTTACTATTTTTTAGATAAAATTAAGGGCAATTAAAAAATTGCCCTTCTCAATCAAGTTATTAGCGATTGAAATCACCACATCACACAGGTAAAACTCATTACAAACTTGATAAATCCAGCACGTCACGCATATCGTAAAGCCCGGTTTTATTCTCACTCACCCAAATGGCAGCCTTTACGGCGCCATTGGCAAAGGTCATGCGACTGGACGCCTTGTGCGTTATCTCTATGCGTTCCCCTTCGTCGGCAAATAACGCGGTATGCTCTCCGACAATGTCTCCTGCCCGCACAGTGGCAAAACCAATGGTATTCGCTTTGCGCTCACCGGTATGGCCCTCACGGCTGTAAACGGCACGTTCATCCAGTTTCCAGTCCATCGCCTCTGCAATCGCCTCGCCCATCGCCAGCGCCGTGCCGGAGGGCGCATCCACCTTGTGGCGATGATGCGCTTCAATAATTTCAATATCCGCATAATCGCCCATCACTTTGGCGGCTTTCTCCAGCAGCTTCAGGACCAGATTAACGCCTACGCTAAAGTTAGCGGCAAACACAATGCCAATATCCGCCGCCGCGTCGCGAATCGCTGCTTTACCGGCGTCATCAAAGCCTGTCGTACCGATGATCATGGCTTTGCGGTGCTCACGACAGATGGCAAGGTATTCCAGCGTTCCTTCAGGGCGGGTGAAATCAATCACGACGTCAAAATCATCGACGACGGCGCGTAAGTCATCTCTCAGGGTAACGCCAGCGTGGCCGATACCGGCCAGTTCACCTGCGTCACTGCCGATCAACGAGGATCCCGGTCGGGCTAACGCTGCGCCCAGCTCAACGCCTTCCAGCTGAGCAACCGCCTGAATCAGATTGCGCCCCATGCGCCCCGGCGCGCCCACGATGGCAATGCGGATATTCTTCATATTTATTCATTCCTAAAACAAATCTATGCATGCAAGCGCAATCAGGTTAACCATGAGATAACAACTGCGCCACTCTTTCTCGGGGATAATAAGAATTTTTATGCCAGGTGGGGCGGATTATCAGTAAAAGCAATTTCCGCCGCCGCCGCCCGGTCTGAAAAGCAAAAAGGCCGAACAGAGTCGGCCTTTTCATTGCTTAACGTGTGCGGATTACTGCACGTTGCGGACGTCAACCCGCAACTCTTTGGGCACTTCAAACACAATGTTTTCTTCCCGCCCTTCCAGCACTCTCGCTTCACCACCGCCCAAGGCCTGCAGGCGACTAATCACGTTCTGAACCAGAATATCGGGAGCCGAAGCGCCCGCCGTTACGCCAACACAATCGACAGAAACCACCCACTCAGGCTGAATGTCCGCCGCATCATCAATCAGATACGCCGCTTTGCCCATGCGCTGGGCCAGCTCGGCCAGGCGATTGGAGTTAGAGGAGTTTTTCGATCCGACTACCAGTACCACATCGGCCTGCTCGGCCATCGCCCGCACGGCTTCCTGACGGTTGGTGGTGGCATAACAAATATCATCTTTACGTGGGCCCACGATTTTCGGGAAGCGAGCGCGCAGCGCATCAATCACTTCCGACGTGTCATCCACCGACAGCGTCGTCTGGGTCATAAAGGACAGGCGGTTGTCATCTTTAACGTCCAGCTTCCAGACGTCCTCCGGCGACTCCACCAGGTACATCCCACCTTTAGGGTTATTGTACTGCCCCATGGTGCCTTCCACTTCTGGATGGCCCGCGTGGCCAATCAGTACCGATTCTTCACCCCGACGGCTGGCGCGGGCCACTTCCATATGCACCTTGGTCACCAGCGGGCAGGTGGCATCAAAGACGGTGAGATCACGCCCTTTTGCTTCATTGCGTACCGCCTGCGAGACGCCGTGGGCAGAGAAAATCAGGATAGCGCCATCAGGCACTTCCGCGATCTGCTCAATAAAGATCGCGCCGCGCTGGCGCAGGCTGTCCACCACGTAGCGGTTATGAACCACTTCGTGCCGGACGTACACCGGCGCACCAAACAGCGTTAGTGCGTTTTCAACAATGCTGATGGCGCGATCTACACCTGCACAAAAACCCCGTGGATTAGCCAGCAGAATTTGCATTGTTCGCCTCCAGTACCGGATCGATATCCAGCACTTCAATATCAAACTGAACGCGGTGGCCTGCCAGCGGATGGTTAAAATCCACGGTGATTGAATCACCGGAAATTTCCCGAATCACGCCCGGCATTTCACTACCGCCCATTCCGGTAAACAGCATGATGGCGCCAATCTCAGGCTCTCCCGTGTCAATAAAATCACGGCGGGAAAAGTACTGGATAAGATCGGGGCTGACGCTACCAAACGCGTCTTCTGGTGCCAGCGTGAATTGATGTTTTTCACCCGGCGTCAATCCCAACAGTGCCTGCTCCAGCGCGCCGGACAGGCTACCGTCGCCGAGACGAAACAGCGCAGGTTTACCGTTGGCACGAGTGGATTCCGCCACTGAGCCGTCTTCCAGCTTCATGACGAAATGCAACAATACCGCGCTGTCGCCCTGTACAGACTCAGTCATGGTTTACCCTTTTTTAACCTGCTTGCTGGAAGGATTGAAAAAGCCCTCCAGCACCACCAACGCGGCCCCGATACAGATGCCGCAGTCAGCGATATTAAATGTAGCAAAGTGCCAGTTACCGACGTAGAAATCGATAAAATCTACCACAAAGCCATGATACGAACGGTCAAACAGATTGCCCACTGCGCCGCCAATGATTAAGGCATAGGCGATATTGGCGATCTTCTGACTGGCGCTGTTGCGGTACATCATGACCAGTAACGACACCACGATCGCCAGGGCAATGCCGGCAAAGAACCAGCGCTGCCAGCCGCCTTTATCCGCGAGGAAGCTGAACGCCGCGCCATAGTTATGCGCATAGAACAGGTTAAGGAACGGCATCAGCGGCTGCGTTTCATGCAGCATCATGTTGTTCATGACCCACTGCTTGCTGACGAAATCAACAACGATAACAACCAGCACCAGCCACAGCCAGCGCAATCCGGTGGAGAAAACAGGTCTACTCATCAGGCAAACTTACGCTCTTCGCCGTTGCCGGCTACGTTGGTGTAACAGCGACCGCACACCGCAGCGTGCTCCGGATTCTGACCGACGTCAGTCGTGTAGTGCCAGCAGCGCGGGCATTTCTCGCCTTCTGCCTTATGCAGGCCGATTTTCAGCCCTTTTACCAGTTCGCTCTGCTGCGCTTCAGCCTCTGCCTCTGCGTAATCAGCGACCTGAGCACCGGAGGTCAACAGCACAAAACGCAGTTCGTTACCTAACGCCTGCAGTTTCGTCGCCAGGTCCGCATCGGCATACAGAGTAACGGACGCTTCCAGCGCGCCACCGATACGTTTGTCGCTACGCGCCTGCTCGATCACCTTGTTCACTTCACCACGTACTTTCAGCAGTTCTGCCCAGTACGCATCGTTCAGCGCTTCGTTTTCTGGCAGACCAAACAGGCCGGTATACCACTCTTCAGTGAAGACATACTTCGCCCGATCGCCTGGCAGATAGCCCCAGATTTCGTCGGCCGTGAAAGACATGATCGGTGCCATCCAGCGTACCAGCGCTTCAACAATGTGCCACAGCGCTGACTGGCAGCTACGGCGGGCCAGGCTGTCGCCTTTCGCTGTGTACTGACGATCTTTAATGATATCCAGGTAGAAGGAGCCCATCTCGATGGAGCAGAACTGCATCAGGCGCTGAATCACTTCGTGGAAATCGTAGTGCTCGTAAGAGGCGATGATATCCGCCTGCGCCGCCTGCGCACGTCCCACCGCCCAGCGATCGACCACCACCATCTCTTCCGGTTTAACCAGATCGGTGGCCGGGTTAAAGCCGCTCAGGTTGGCTAACAGGAAGCGCGCGGTGTTACGAATACGACGATAGGCATCCGCAGAGCGTTTCAGGATTTCATCGGATACCGCCATCTCACCCGAGTAATCGGTAGAAGCAACCCAAAGGCGCAGAATGTCCGCACCCAGCTTGTCCATGACATCCTGGGGTGCAACGGTATTGCCGATGGATTTGGACATCTTGCGGCCCTGACCATCGACGGTAAAGCCGTGCGTCAGTACCTGGCGATAAGGCGCTTTGCCTTTCATCGCGGTCGAGATCATCAGCGACGACATAAACCAGCCACGATGCTGATCGGAACCTTCCAGATACATATCCGGTGTATTGCCACCAAATTCCGGGCGGGCATCCACGACCGAATAGCTGGTGGAACCTGAGTCAAACCAGACGTCCAGCGTGTCCGGCACCTTCACGTAGTGGTCAGCATCGTCGCCCATCAGATCGCGCGGATCGAGATCCCACCATGCCTGGATGCCATCCTGCTCAACGCGCTGCGCCACTTTTTCCATCAGCGCCAGGGTATCCGGATGCAGGGCTTCGGTTTCTTTGTGTACGAACAGCGCCATTGGCACGCCCCAGGTACGCTGGCGGGAAATACACCAGTCAGGCCGGTTGGCAACCATGGACTCAATGCGCGCCTGACCCCAGTCCGGGATCCACTGCACGCCTTTGATCTCCTGCAATGACTGAGCACGCAGGCCTTTCTGATCCATGCTGATAAACCACTGCGGCGTGGCACGGAAGATAATCGGGGTTTTATGGCGCCAGCAGTGTGGGTAGCTGTGCAGCAGTTTTTCAACGTGCAGCAATGCGCCTTTCTCTTTCAGCAGCTCAACGATCATATCATTGGCTTTAAAGACGTTAACGCCGTCGAGTCCCGGATACGTACCCGGCAGGTAGGCACCATCAGGGCCGACCGGGTTAGCCGTTTCCAGACCATATTTCTGACCAATCACGTAGTCATCCGGGCCGTGGCCTGGCGCGGTATGAACAGCCCCCGTACCGGCATCCAGCGTGACGTGCTCACCTAATACGACTTTGGACTGGATCTGCTCAAGCAGAGGATGCTGGAACAGCTGCAATTCCAGGGCCGCGCCCTGACATTCGCCCAGCACGGTCCAGTCGCTGACGCCCGCGCGTTTCATGACGCTCTCAACCAGATCTTTTGCCAGGATCAGGCTACGTCCTGCAATCTGCACCAGCTGATAGGTGAACTCGGGATGCAGTGAAATACCGCGGTTAGCCGGAATGGTCCACGGCGTGGTCGTCCAGATCACCAGCGAAACCGGGCCTTCTGAGGCAGTCACACCGAAGGCTGCGCGCGCCCTGTCCGCATCAACGGCATTGAACATCACATCGATGGAGGGGGAGGTTTTGTCGTAGTATTCCACTTCGGCTTCCGCCAGAGCAGAACGGCAATCCATGCACCAGTGCACCGGCTTGGCGCCTTTGTGCAAGTGGCCATTGCCGATGATTTTACCCAGCGCACGAATGATATTGGCTTCGGTGGTGAAGTCCATGGTGAGGTAAGGACGATCCCAGTCGCCCAGCACGCCCAGGCGAATAAAGTCGGCTTTCTGCCCTTCAACCTGTTCGGCGGCATACTGACGGCAGGCGGCGCGGAATTCGGCGGCGCTGACTTTTTCGCCCGGCTTGCCGATCATCTGCTCAACTTTATGCTCGATAGGCAAACCGTGACAGTCCCAGCCTGGCACATACGGCGAGTCGTAACCTGCCATGCCTTTAGACTTCACAATAATGTCTTTCAGAATCTTGTTAACAGAGTGACCAATATGAATGCTGCCGTTCGCATAAGGAGGGCCATCATGCAGGATAAAGGTTTTTTTCCCTTTCTTGGCTTCGCGGATGATGCCGTACAGGTTGTCATCATACCAACGTTGCAGCATTCCCGGTTCACGCTTGGCCAGATCGCCACGCATGGGGAACCCCGTTTCCGGCAAATTCAGGGTTGATTTATAGTCACTCATCAGATTCTCGATTCCGTTTTTCGCTCAGGTTACAGACCAAAAAATTGTCGGGCCGTTACCGTATCTTTCGCAATTTGCTCTTTCAACGCATCCAGTGAAGCAAAGCGCTGCTCGTTTCGTATTTTCTGCTTCAACACCACATCAATGTGGCGACCATAGAGATCCATATTGATGTCCAACAGGTGAACTTCAAGCTGTTGGCGCAAACCTTTTACCGTCGGGCGGGTGCCGATATTGGCAACGCCAGGCAGGGGTTGTGGCCCCAGCCCATGGACTTCCACCGCATAAACGCCTTTAACCGGCGACACGCAGCGGCGTAAAGGAAGATTAGCCGTAGGGAACCCCAGCGTGCGTCCGAGTGCATCACCGTGCACGACGCGCCCAGAGATACTGAAAGGATGGCCCAGCAGTGACTGCGCCAGCGCTAAGTTGTCCTCGGCCAGTGCCTGACGCACCGCCGTGCTGCTGATGCGCTTACCGCCGTCACAAAAGGTTTCTGTGCTGACCACATCAAAGCCATACTGGGCGCCGGCTTTCTGTAATAGCAGGAAATCCCCCTGGCGACCAGCGCCAAAGCGGAAATCATCCCCGACGGCAAGATAGTTCACGCCCAGCTTGTTCACCAGCAGTTCGCTGATAAAACTCTGCGCCGACAACGCGGCAAAGCGATGGTCAAAACGCACGCACAGCACGGAGTCCACGCCGATTTCTGCCAGATATTTTAGCTTCTCTCGCAAGCGAGTGAGCCTGGCGGGTGCGCTTTCGCCCGCAAACAGTTCAAGCGGCTGGGGTTCAAACACCATCACCATCACTGGCAGGTTACGTTTCCGTCCCTCTTCCAGCAACCGCCCCATCAGCGCCTGATGACCGCGGTGCACACCATCGAAATTACCAATGGTCAAAACGCAGCCGTGATGCTGCGCGTTAAGATTATGAATACCGCGGATAAACTTCATGGCTGACTCAAACCGGTGGAAATCGGCGGATTATACCCTCGAAAGCCGCCAAGGTTAACCCGTGAACACGCCTTTCATGCGTTACAGGCCGTATTTACTGCCTTGCAAAGCCGCTGAGAGAATTTTGTTGCGAAATACTGTATTCAGGGAGCGGAAGCTGGTAGAATCTTGCGCCATCAAATACGTAACCGAGTGTCATACAGGTTATCACTTGTAAACGACGCTTATTTGCACAAATCCATTGACAACAGAAGGTCCAAAAGGCATAGTCCTCGGCCTTTGATTTGTCTCTATCGAACATATTTGGGAGTTGGACCTTGGCTAATATCAAATCAGCTAAGAAACGTGCCGTAACATCTGAGAAACGTCGCAAGCATAACGCAAGCCGTCGCTCTATGATGCGTACCTTCGTTAAGAAAGTATACGCGGCGATCGCTTCAGGCGACAAAGCTGCTGCGCAGAACGCATTTAATGAAATGCAACCAATTGTGGACCGTCAGGCTGCTAAAGGTCTGATCCACAAAAACAAAGCCGCACGTTATAAAGCAAACCTGACTGCACAGATCAACAAACTGGCTTAATCGCCATTTGTTCATCGCTTTGTTGAAAGAACCGGCGCTAAGCCGGTTTTTTTATGCCTGCTGTTTAGCGCCGCCAGGCGACTGTCTCTTCCTGACTTTATCTTCCAGCCCTGCCCTGCCAGACAACCCACCGCCTCTGCACTGCTCTCAACCTGCCGAACAATGCTGCCCCAGGTTCAGGCTCGTAGCGCTCCGGACAGCCTCTCTCACGAGCCCTCCGTCGGGTTATCAGGTCCAGGGTGAACAGAGAAGGTCAATCACGGCGTCCTTGCGAGTTCAGACCGGCCGCAGAGAAACGCGATAACAGCCAGTCAACGCGCAATGTCATCGTGGGTCACAGGCCATATTGAGATGTTGAGATGTTGAGATGTTGAGATGTTGAGATGTTGAGATGTTGAGATGTTGAGATGTTGAGATGTTGAGATGTTGAGATGTTGAGATGTTGAGATGTTGAGATGTTGAGACAGGAAACAGCATTGCTGCAACACCGGATGAACGTGTTGCAGCAATGGATTTTTATCGCAGCTTGATTCGCAATAAGGTGTAACCCAGAACGGCGGAAAGCAACGAACCGCTGAGGATACCCAGCTTAGAGAACGTCACTAACTGCTCGTGGGCAGCGTCAAAGGCCAGCGAACTGATAAATATCGACATGGTAAAGCCAATACCGCACAGCACGCCAATCGCCATGATATCGCGAATAGTCGTGCCGCTCGGCAAGGCTGCCAGCCTCAGCTTCACCGCCAGCCAGCAAAACAGCGTAATCCCCAGCGGCTTACCGATTAACAGGCCCAGGATGATGCCCAGCGGCTCTGGTGACAGCACATCGCCAAAGGTGATACCCGTCAGCGAAATCCCGGCATTCGCAAAGGCAAACAGCGGCAGAATCAGCCAGTTCACCCACGGCATTAATCCGTGTGCCAGATGTTCCGCAGGCGAATGGCCGTCTTTCTCTTCCAGCGGTACAAAGAAGCCCACGATCACGCCCGCCAGCGTAGCATGGACGCCCGATTTCAGCACGGCCGTCCACAGCACTATGCCGACCAGCATATAGATGGCGATATTCCGCACGTTACAGCGGTTCAGCACCGCCAGCACCACGATAGCGCCTGCCGCCACGCTCAGAGACATCACAGACAGATCGCTGGTGTAAAACAGCGCGATGATCACGATGGCACCCAGGTCATCAATAATCGCCAGCGCCATCAGGAATACCTTAAGGGCGGTCGGCACACGGCTGCCAAGCAGGGCAAGGACTCCGAGCGCAAACGCGATATCCGTCGCGGTGGGGATCGCCCAGCCATTTCGGGCAATCTCATCACCGTGGTTAAACAGCAAAAACACCAGTGCCGGTGCCGCCATTCCCCCTAACGCGGCAATCACCGGAAAGATGGCCCGATCGCGGCTGGCGAGTTCGCCTGAGATCAGCTCGCGCTTCACTTCCAGACCAATCAGCAGGAAGAACAGTGCCATCAGGGCGTCGTTGATCCATAGAAGCAGATTTTTACTGATATCCAGTTCGCCGAAGCGAATCTGTACCGGTGTATCCAGCAAAGCCTGGTAGCCCTGGGCGGTGGAAGCGCCATTGGCGAGGATCATAGCGACGACCGCAGCCAGAATGAGCACCATGCCGTTGCTGGCATCGCTCTCAATAAAACTTTTCAGTAAATGCTTAATTCGACGAGGTTTTGACAAAATGCACTCCTCCTGAGCGTAATACAGAATGCTGAGCAGTGTAACGATTCAACGAACCTGATAAAAAGCTTATTTAGTCGCTTTTACATTACGTTAGACTTTTGGCTACAACAGCCCGCGAATGATAACCCGACGGGAGAACCGGATAGCCGTGAAAGGTGCAGAGCTGGTCTGTGCCAGAAACCGTTTCAGCAGTGCAGGACGCAAAAAAAAGCGGAGAGTTTCCTCTCCGCTTTCATCGGGTCTGACGTCAGTAACGCGATTAACGCGTCAGGTCGTCGAAGAATTTCTTCACGCCGTCGAAGAAGCTTTTGGAGCGCGGACTGTTATGCTCGCCGCTGGGCCCACCAAAGCTCTCTTCCAGCTCACGCAGCAACGCTTTCTGCTTGTCGTTCAGGCTGACTGGCGTTTCCACCACCACACGACACAGCAGATCGCCTACCGCACCGCCGCGCACCGACTTCACACCACGCCCGCGCATGCGGAACAGCTTGCCGGTCTGGGTTTCTGCCGGGACTTTCAGCTTCACGCGACCGTCCAGCGTCGGCACTTCAATCTCGCCACCCAGGGCGGCCATCGCGAAGTTAATCGGTACTTCGCAGTAGAGGTTGTTCTCTTCACGCTCGAAGATCGGGTGTTTTTTCACCGACACCTGCACGTACAGATCGCCCGCAGGTGCGCCCTGCTCACCGGCTTCACCTTCGCCGCTCAGACGAATACGGTCGCCCGTATCCACACCGGCAGGAATTTTTACCGACAGGGTTTTCGATTTCTCTACGCGACCGTGCCCGTGACAGGCATTGCACGGATCTTTAATCACCGAGCCGCGACCGTGACAGGTCGGACAAGCCTGCTGTACGGTGAAGAAGCCCTGACGCATCTGTACCTGGCCTGCACCATGACAGGTTGAACAGGTTTGCGGTTTGGTGCCCGCTTTGGCACCGCTGCCGTGGCAAACGTCACACTCTTCCAGCGTCGGTATACGGATCTCTTTGGTCACGCCGCGAACCGCTTCTTCCAGCGTCAGCTCCATGTTGTAGCGCAAATCTGCACCACGGGCTGCGCGCTGACGGCGGCCACCACCAAAGATGTCACCGAAAACGTCGCCAAAGATATCGCTGAAATCTGCACCGCCGCCGCCAAAGCCGCCGCCGCCGTATCCGCCACCGCCCATACCACCTTGTTCAAAGGCAGCATGGCCGTACTGATCGTAGGCCGCACGCTTCTGAGGGTCGGTCAGAATCTCGTAGGCTTCTTTCGCTTCTTTAAATTTGGTTTCAGATTCTTTATCACCGGGATTGCGGTCCGGATGATGTTTCATCGCCAGGCGTTTGTAAGCCTTTTTGATTTCACGCTCGTCTGCAGATTTGGCGACGCCTAAAATCTCGTAGTAATCACTCTTCGCCATTTATTTAGCCCTTAACATGATCGCACGGGCGTGGAGAAAACTCCTACGCCCGTGCTGGTTTCAACGGCTGTCAGGGCAACCGTCGCGCCCGGTCAGGGGCAATTATTTCTTATTGTCTTTCACTTCTTCGAATTCAGCATCAACCACGTCGTCATCTTTCTTCGCTGACGCATCGTGGGCATCCGCTGCACCTGCCTGAGACTGCTGTGCCGCTTCCATCAGCTTGCTGGATACTTCCATCAGCGCCTGCATTTTGGCATCGATCTCTGCTTTATCTTCGCCTTTCAGCGCAGTTTCCAGCGCGCTCAGTGCAGCTTCGATAGGCGCTTTATCATCAGCTGACAGCTTGTCGCCCGCTTCATCCAGCTGCTTACGTGTGCTGTGCGCGATCTGGTCGCCCTGGTTACGGGTCTGCACCAGCTCTTCGAACTTACGGTCAGATTCTGCGTTCGCTTCAGCATCACGAACCATCTTCGCAATCTCGTCCTCGTTCAGGCCGGAAGACGCCTTAATGGTGATCTTCTGCTCTTTACCGCTGTTTTTGTCCTTCGCCGACACGTGCAGGATACCGTCCGCATCGATGTCAAAGGTCACTTCAATCTGCGGCATACCGCGTGGCGCAGCCTGAATGCCGTCCAGGTTAAACTGGCCCAAAGACTTGTTGTCGTTGGCACGCTTGCGTTCACCCTGCAGCACGTGAATCGTTACGGCAGACTGGTTGTCTTCTGCCGTCGAGAACACCTGGCTGTGCTTGGTTGGGATGGTGGTGTTCTTGCTGATCAGCGATGTCATCACGCCACCCATGGTTTCGATACCCAGCGACAGCGGGGTCACGTCCAGCAGCAGAACGTCTTTAACATCACCACCTAACACACCGCCCTGTACCGCAGCACCTACGGCAACCGCTTCGTCCGGGTTCACATCTTTACGTGGCTCTTTACCAAAGAACTCGGTCACTTTCGCCTGAACCAGTGGCATACGTGTCTGACCACCGACCAGGATGACATCGTTGATGTCAGAAACTGACAGTCCGGCGTCCTGCAGTGCCACTTTCAGCGGCTCGATAGAGCGAGCAACCAGATCTTCAACCAGTGATTCCAGTTTAGAACGAGTCACTTTAATGTTCAGGTGCTTAGGACCGGTTGCGTCCGCCGTGATGTACGGCAGGTTAACGTCGGTCTGCTGCGCAGAAGACAGCTCGATCTTCGCTTTCTCTGCCGCTTCTTTCAGGCGCTGCATCGCCAGCGGATCGTTGTGCAGATCGATGCCCTGATCTTTCTTAAATTCCGCGACCAGATAGTTGATCAGACGGCTGTCGAAGTCCTCACCACCCAGGTGGGTATCACCGTTGGTTGCCAGCACTTCAAAGGTTTTCTCGCCATCAACTTCATCGATTTCGATGATAGAGATATCGAATGTACCGCCACCCAGGTCATAAACCGCTATCGTGCGGTTGCCCTGGCCTTTATCCAGACCGTAAGCCAGTGCCGCGGCGGTAGGTTCGTTAATGATACGTTTGACTTCCAGACCTGCGATACGGCCGGCATCTTTGGTCGCCTGACGCTGCGCATCGTTGAAGTAGGCTGGAACAGTGATAACCGCTTCAGTCACTGGCTCACCCAGGAAATCTTCAGCCGTTTTCTTCATCTTTTTCAGGACTTCCGCAGAAATCTGCGGCGGTGCCATTTTCTGGCCTTTCACTTCCAGCCATGCGTCGCCGTTATCGGCACCCACAATTTTGTATGGCATGATTTTGATATCACGCTGCACTTCTTCGTCCTGGAAGCGACGGCCGATCAGGCGCTTAATCGCAAACAGGGTATTCTGCGGGTTGGTGACGGCCTGACGTTTAGCCGGTTGTCCGACCAGAGTTTCCCCATCCTGGGTGTAAGCGATGATCGAAGGCGTGGTGCGATCGCCTTCCGCGTTTTCGAGTACGCGCGCTTTGGTGCCGTCCATGACCGCAACACAAGAGTTGGTTGTACCCAGGTCAATACCAATAATCTTACCCATCTAAACATCTCCCACTTAAATTCGTTGCCAGTTTGGGTTGTGAACCTTTTATGTGGGCAGGTTGTTTACATTCAACCCAACCTCACATGCTTTTTTTTACAACGTTCACAACGCTCGATGACAAGTAAATGGGGTCGCTTAGAAGCGCATCAAGGGTTAAATGAAAAAAAATTTTCAGTCCCTGTCAGACCAGGATCAAAGACGGCTATGAATACGCTGACTATTATGCGGCTCGCCGCGCTTATTCTGCATTGAGGCGGGCAGCGCCTTTTACGCTAACAACACCGCTGAGGAACGATGACAACGACAACACTGGCCAATCCTGCCCCCCTGGGGTTGATGGGATTCGGCATGACAACGATTTTACTGAATCTACACAATACGGGCCTGTTTGCCATGGATGTGACCATTTTAGCGATGGGCATGTTTTATGGTGGGATTGCGCAGGTGCTGGCCGGACTGCTGGCGTTTAAAAAGAATAATACGTTTGGACTGACGGCCTTTACCTCTTACGGCATGTTCTGGCTGAGTTTTGTGGCTATTCAGTTACTGCCTGAAATGGGGCTGGCGAAACCGGCCAATGAGACCTTTTTAGGCGCCTGGCTAGGACTGTGGGGCCTGTTTACCCTGTTTATGTTCTTTGGCACGCTGCGGAGCGCAACGATGCTGCAGTTTGTTTTCGGCTCGCTGGCGTTGTTGTTCCTGTTACTGGCGACGGGTCACCTGGCGCATCTTCCCGCGCTGATCCCCTGCGCAGGCTGGGTCGGGTTGGTGTGCGGTGCCAGCGCCTGTTACCTGGCCATAGGTGAAGTGCTAAACGAAACCTTCGGACGGATCGTTCTGCCCATCGGCGCGTAAGCAAATGGTCGAGGCAGCACGCGGAGCCCGGCTCCGCGTGCGTGTTTATGCCTGTTTTATCCCGTCACACAGATTCGGCTCATGGCTGATATCCTGTCTGAGCCAGAGACCGGTCAGCAACCCGACCAGCGCAAGCGTCATGACATACCAGCCGGGTGCCATGGTGGAAACGTTCATCAGCAGCGTCACGCAAATCGGCGTCAGGCCACCAAATACCGCATAAGAAAGATTATAAGAGAACGACAAGCCGGTGAAACGCACCTCAGCAGGGAACGCACGTACCATCACAAAGGGCACAATCCCCACGACGCCCACGCTAAAACCCACCAGCCCATAGAGCTGAAACAGGTAATCAGGATACTGAGGCGCGAGGGAATAGAACATCCCGCTACACAATGCCAGCAGCACGCTACCGAGGCTCAACGTCCGACTGGCGCCAAAACGGTCCACCAACAGCCCGGCAACGATGCACCCGATACATAACATGATAATCGCGATGCTGTTGGCCTTTAAGGTGAGCGCCGGGGCCATACCATGCTGTTTCTGCAGCCAGACCGGCGCCATTAAAATCACCACCACGATGCAGGCAGACAGCATCCAGGTCAGCAGAATCGAAATCACGACCGATTTTTGGTGTTTAAGGATTACGGTTTTCAGCGGCAGCTCCTGCGCCAGCGTTTTACGCTGCTGCATTTCAATGAAAACCGGCGTTTCATGTAGCCAGCGGCGAAGATACATCGCCCCCAGGCCAAACAATCCGCCCAGGAAAAAAGGAATGCGCCAGCCGCCATCATGAATGGCCTGCTGGGTCATGGTGGTATTAATTAAGGTTGCCACGACCGACCCTAACAGGATGCCGATAGTGAGTCCGGCGGTCAGCGTGCCGCAGGCGATACCAATACGTTTGTAGGGCACGTGCTCCGCCACAAAAACCCATGCGCCCGGGACTTCCCCACCAATCGCCGCGCCCTGTAGCATGCGCATCAGCAGCATTAACAGGGGGGCCGCCAGGCCAATCGCGTCCCAGCCAGGCAGTGCGCCCATAGCCAACGTGGGCAGCGCCATCAACAAAATACTCAGGCTGAACATTTTTTTGCGACCCACTTTATCGCCAAAGTGGGCCATGATGATGCCGCCCAGCGGACGCGCCAGGTAGCCCGCTGCAAAAATGGCGAACGTCTGGAGCTGGCGGAGCCATTCAGGAATATCGCTGGGGAAGAAAATCTCGCCGATCACGGCAGCGAAAAAGACGAAAATAATGAAGTCGTAAAATTCCAGCGCGCCACCCAGCGCCGCGAGTGCCAGCGTTTTGTAATCCTGGGGTTTCAGGCGCGGTGTCTCAAGTGTGGTCATAAGCGTCCAGAGAAAGTGAAAACAGTTGTAAAGATTCGCTTACTATACCGTCAATTTATCACCACACCAGCGAGCCTGTAGCTTATTCCTGAAAAGCAAAATATTTAGTTATTTATCTCACGTATCGCGCTTTTGGGGCGAAAAGCTGCTACCACATCCGCGTGCGTCTCCACGTAAGGGCCTTCCAGAAGCTGTAAACAATAAGGTACAGCCGCAAAGATGCCCGGAACGTTTATCTTGCCCTGGTCGTCTTTCAGGCCTTCCAGGGTTTCCCTGATGGACTTCGGCTGGCCGGGCAGATTGAGAATGAGCGACTGTTTACGGATCACCCCTACCTGACGCGACAGAATGGCCGTCGGCACAAACTGCAGGCTGATTTGCCGCATTTGCTCACCAAACCCCGGCATCTCGCGATCGGCAACGGCCAGCGTGGCATCGGGCGTAACATCACGCCGGGCTGGGCCTGTCCCTCCGGTGGTCAATACCAGGTGGCAAAAACGCTCATCGACCAGCTCGCAAATCGTCTGTTCTATCATGGGCTGTTCATCGGGCACCAGGCGCGTTTCCACTTCAAAGGGCGTGCTGATCGCGCTGTTCAGCCAGGCTTCCAGGGCAGGGATCCCCTGATCCTGATAAATCCCGTTCGCGGCGCGATCGGAAACCGAGATCAATCCGATACGTAATGTGTTCATGATGATATTCGCTGTGATTTACCGCAGTGCGGTGCATGGGGAAGGAGGTACTAAGAAGAATAACAAACGGTGGCGGAAAGGGAAAACCGTGGCGACAGCGCCGCCACGGTAAAACGATTACAGCATTTCTGCCAGCATCTTCTCAAGCTTGCCCTGGTCGATGGCAAAATTACGAATGCCTTCGGCCAGCTTGGTCACAGCCATAGGATCCTGATTGTGCTGCCACAGGAACTCGGATTCTGTCATCTTAGCCGGACGCGCTTTAACTTCACCCTTGTAGCTCAGCTTACGCTCCAGTGTGCCTTCACTCTCCGCCAGCTCTTTCAGCAGCGCAGGCGAAATGGTCAGACGGTCACAACCGGCCAGTTCGATGATCTCACCGACGTTACGGAAGCTGGCGCCCATCACAACGGTTTCGTAACCGTGCTGCTTGTAGTAATCGTAGATTTCAGACACGGACACCACGCCAGGATCTTCGTGTGGCGCGTACTCTTTCTTATCCGTGTTCGCTTTGTACCAGTCGAGGATACGGCCAACAAACGGCGAAATCAGGTAAACACCCGCTTCAGCACAGGCACGCGCCTGAGCGAAGGAGAACAGCAGGGTCAGGTTACAGTTGATACCTTCTTTTTCCAGCTGCTCTGCTGCACGAATGCCCTGCCAGGTGGAGGCCAGTTTGA
Organism: Pantoea sp. B623; assembly: GCF_024814475.1. Classification (NCBI taxonomy): domain Bacteria; kingdom Pseudomonadati; phylum Pseudomonadota; class Gammaproteobacteria; order Enterobacterales; family Erwiniaceae; genus Pantoea; species Pantoea sp. B623. Next base: position 1,706,575 of record NZ_JANUXM010000004.1, read on the forward strand.
TCAGGATACGATCGTTGCTGATACCGGCATCGTTGTACAATTTAATCAGGCTGCGAGCTTTGGCAATGCTGGCTTCGGTGTCATAAGAAAGGCGAGCATCTACTTCGGTGGAGATACGGCCCGGCACCAGCTTAAGAATTTCCAGACCGATGTTAACGGCCAGCTTGTCGGATACCAGCTGCAGCTGTTGTTCTTTATCGCTGCTCTGCTGACGCGCCCAGGCGATCGCTTCATCAATCAGTTTGCGGTATTCAGGGATTTGAGCAGCATTGAGAATCAGAGAAGGGTTGGTCGTTGCGTCCTGAGGCTGATACAGCTTCATCGCTGCGATATCACCAGTGTCGGCCACTACGGTGGTCAGTTGACGCAGGGAGGTCAGTTTGTCCGTCATGTTTTTTCTCTTAGTTAACTGTCAGGGTGATAAAAGGCTGTTGGGATAATATCACGCGGTAACGGTGGTGCAAGGTCAGGGAATGCCGTTTACGATAGCGCGAACAAATAGGAGTGATTTGCCGATCCTTGCGGCTTTTTTGCTACACTCGCAGGCAACAATTACAGGCTAACCCCTTAAAAAAAGGGACTCATTGAGGAAGCGACGATGTTGATGGTGATTTCTCCTGCCAAGACGCTGGATTATGAAAGCCCCCTGACGACGCAGCGTTTTACCCAGCCCGCGCTGTTAGAAAAGTCACAACAGCTGATTGAAATTGCGCGTAAGCTCTCGCCGGCACAGGTCGCTTCACTGATGAGCATTAGCGACAAGCTGGCACACTTAAACGCTGACCGCTTTAACAGCTGGCAGCCGGATTTCAATCTGAAGAATGCCCGTCAGGCTATTCTGGCGTTTAAAGGTGATGTCTATACCGGTTTACAGGCTGAGACGTTTAGCGAGCAAGATTTCGACTTTGCCCAGCAGCATCTGCGTATGCTGTCCGGACTTTACGGCCTGCTGCGGCCGCTGGATTTAATGCAGCCCTATCGGCTGGAGATGGGCATCAAACTGGCTAACCCGGCCGGTCAGGATCTCTACAGCTTCTGGGGCGATCTGTTAACGGAAAAACTGAACGACGCGTTGGCCAGTCAGGGCGATGACGTGCTGATTAATCTGGCTTCCGATGAGTACTTCAAAGCCATCAAACCCAAGAAACTGCAGGCGCGCCTGATTAAACCGGTCTTTCTGGATGAGAAAAATGGCAAATTCAAAGTGATCAGTTTCTATGCGAAAAAAGCGCGGGGACTGATGAGCCGTTACATCATTCAGAATCGCCTGACGAAGCCAGAGCAGCTTACGCGGTTCGACGTGGATGGCTATGCTTTTGCGGCTGAGGAAAGCCGTGAGAATGAGATGGTGTTTAAACGCGCCGAACAGTAACAACAGCCCGACGCATTAGCCCTGCAAAAGCGATGAGGTGGTCAGCCCACCTCATCCTGACTGACAGAGCATTACTTGAGCAGAAACGCCCGTAGTTGGGCAAAATCTGCGCCCATCTGATGCGACAGCAGGGGCAGATCCGCGCGCTCAGCCAGCTCGGCAGGCAATGCCAGTTTCTGATCCAGAATGCTTTCCACGCTCTCCAGGAACTTAGCCGGATGGGCCGTTCCGAGGAATAAACCAAACTCCCCTTCCTGCAGCTGGTCACGCAACAGACGCCAGGCAATTGCCGCATGCGGCTCAGAGACGTAACCCAGCTTCGCCAGCTCGCGCATCGCTTCACGCGTAACATCGTCCGTTACCGCACCGTAAGCCAGATCGCTCAGACGCCAGGTTTTGCGGCGGAACAGCTCTTCCACACGCGGCCAGTTGTTTGGCTGGCTAACGTCCATAGCATTCGACAGCGTCGCCACGGTGGCGTTAGGCTGCCATTCACCCTTGCCCAGGAAACGTGGCACCGTATCGTTGGCGTTGGTCGCGGCGATAAAGCGTTTAATCGGCAGACCCAGTGATTTCGCCAGCAGGCCGGCCGTTAAATCACCAAAGTTTCCGCTTGGCACGGAGACCACCAGCTGATTACGCTTCTCCTGCGGCAGTTGGGCAACCGCTTCAAAGTAGTAGCAAATCTGCGCCAGCAGGCGGCTGATGTTAATCGAGTTAGCGGAGTTCAGGCCGATCGCCTTTTTCAGCGCCTGATCGTCAAACGCCTGCTTAACCAGCGACTGGCAGGCGTCAAAATCGCCGTCAATCGCAATGGTTTCGATGTTGCCGCCCAGCGTGCAGAACAACTTCTCCTGTAACGGGCTGATTTTCCCCTGCGGATAGAGGATGACAACACGCACATTCTCCATACCGTAAAAGGCGTGAGCCACGGCAGCACCGGTATCGCCGGACGTCGCCGTCAGAATGGTAATTTGCTCATCGGACCCGCTGACGTATGACAGCATCTGCGCCATGAAGCGGCCGCCAAAATCTTTGAACGCCAGCGTCGGGCCGTGGAACAACTCCAGGCAGGCAATGTCGTCGCTGACGGCCTTAACCGGCGCCGGGAAGGTGAACGCAGTTTTCAGGCGTTCAGTCAGGTGCGCTGCCGGGATTTCATCCCCGATATAGGCTGAAAGGATTTTACTGCTGCGGGTAACAAAATCCATTTCCAGCATGGCATCGATGTCGGTCAGTTCAAATTCCGGCAGTTCGAGCGGAAAAAACAGCCCTTGCTGTGAACCCAGACCTTGTTTCACCGCCTGGGCGAAGCTGACCTGCTCGTTATGATCCTTAAGGTTGTAGAGTTTCATGCGTTATCCCAGTTTACGTGCGCCAGCCGTATCAAGACGGCAGATATGGACGAAGCCTTCATCGTTCTGCAGATAGTGCTGGCTCAGCCAGTCGGCCATCTGCTGCGCCGTTTCCATCTGGTTGCAAACGGCAAATAGCGTGGGGCCGGAGCCCGATATTCCACAGGCCAGCGCGCCAATATCCTGCGCGGCCTGGCGAGCCTCGGCAAAGCCCGGTAGCAGCTGAGTACGATAAGGCTCAGCAATGACATCCTGCATAAGTTTAGCCGCCAGCGCGGGTTGGCGCGTATGACAGGCGTGAACAAAGCCTGCCAGCAGACGACCGTGTTTGATGCAGTCCTGCTTTGCATACTGCGCAGGTAAAATCGCCCGCGCTTCCGCCGTCGAGACTTTAATACCCGGATAGGCCATGACCCACAGCCAGTCGTCAAATCCGGGTACGGCCTGACTGATAATGCCGTTTTCTTCCAGCATCAGCTGAATACCGCCAAGGAAGCAGGGCGCGACATTATCGTAATGTACGCTACCGGAGATGCGCCCTTCCAGTTCTCCCATCAGGGTCAGGAGCTGAGTTTCATCAAGCGGGTTACCACAAAATTCATTCATCGCCATCAGGCCAGCCACCACGGAGCAGGCGCTGGAGCCGAGGCCGGAGCCGATCGGCATATTTTTTTCCAGCGTCATCGCTACAGGTACGGTTTTGCCAATCGCTTCACAGAAACGCTGCCAGCACTGATAGACGATGTTCTCTTTGGGATCGCTGGGCAGCTTACTGACAAAACGTCCCGCATTGCTTAGGCTAAAGCTGTCGGCCGCCTCGACCGACACGCAGTCACCCAGCAATGTACCATCCACTGGCGATACCGCCGCGCCCAGCACGTCAAAACCCACGCTGACGTTACCGATTGAGGCCGGCGCATAAATTTTTACCATCATTACACTCCCAACTTCCATGACAGTGTGCGCAGCAGATCGGCAAACACGCCCGCAGCTGTCACATCGTTTCCTGCACCGTATCCGCGCAATACTAACGGAATCGGCTGATAATAGCGGCTGTAAAAGGCCAGCGCGTTTTCGCCATTTTTGACTTTGAAAAGCGGATCGTTACCGTCAACCGCATCGATCTTCACTTTACATGCCCCGCCCTCTTCGATCACGCCAACCAGACGCAGCACTTTGCCTTCAGCACGTGCCTGTTCCACCCTGGCTGCAATCGCCGCATCGGCTTCGGGTAACTGCGCCATAAACTGGTCAACATCGGCGATGGCATTCAGATGCGCGGGCAGCAGGGGTTCGATTTCAATGTCGCTCATTTCGAGCGAATGCCCCGCTTCACGCGCCAGAATCAGCAGCTTGCGCGCGACATCCGTACCTGAGAGATCGTCACGAGGATCGGGCTCGGTAAAGCCCATCTCGCGTGCCATCCTGGTCGCTTCTGACAGCGATACACCTTCATCCAGCTTGCCAAAAATATAGGATAGCGATCCTGATAAAATTCCAGAGAACCTGATCAACTCATCGCCTGCATTGAGCAGATTTTGCAGGTTCTCAATGACGGGTAAACCCGCGCCGACGTTAGTGTCATACAGGAACTTACGACGCGATCCCGCCGCCGCCACACGCATCTTCTGATAGTATTCCCACGACGAGGTGTTGGCCTTTTTATTCGGCGTGACCACGTGAAAACCTTCCGCCAGAAAATCTGCGTACTGGTCGGCAACCGCCTGGCTCGAGGTACAGTCCACAATCACCGGATTCAGTAAATGATACTCTTTAACCAGGCGAATTAAGCGCCCCAGGTTAAACGGCTCTTTGGCCTGCGCCATTTCGCCTTTCCAGTCGCTGAGATCGATACCGTGCACGTTGGTTAACAGCGCCCGGGAATTCGCAATGCCGCAAACGCGGAGATCGATGTGCTTTTGTTTAAGCCACGTCTGCTGGCGATGCAGCTGATCCAGCAGGGCGCCGCCGACTCCGCCGACGCCCACCACAAAAACCTCAATCACCTGGTCGGTGGCAAACAGCATCTGATGCACGACGCGCACGCCCGTGGTGACGTCATCATTATTGACCACGACCGAAATAGAGCGTTCAGACGATCCCTGAGCGATAGCGATAATGTTGATATTGGCGCGCGCCAGGGCAGAGAAGAATTTCGCTGAAATCCCGCGCAGGGTGCGCATGCCATCCCCTACAACCGAGATCACCGCCAGATTTTCGATAACGTCCAGCGCATCCAGCAATCCATCTTTCAGTTCAAGATAGAATTCGTCTTCCAGCACACGGCGCGCTCGCGCCTGCTCGCTCTGAGGAACACAGAAGCTGATGCTGTATTCAGAAGAAGACTGGGTGATTAACACCACTGAAATCCCGGTGCGTGACATGGTCGCGAACACGCGGGCGGCCATGCCCACCATGCCTTTCATCCCCGGGCCAGACACGTTAAACATCGCCATATTATTCAGGTTGGTGATGCCCTTAACCGGGAATTCATCCTGTTCACCATTGGCGCTGATCAGCGTACCTGGGGCCTGCGGATTGGCCGTGTTTTTAATCAGGCAAGGGATCTGGAACTGGGCGATAGGCGCGATAGTCCGTGGATGCAGGACTTTCGCCCCGAAATAGGAGAGCTCCATCGCCTCCTGGTATGACATGGATTTGAGCAGGCGGGCATCCGGCACCTGACGGGGATCACAGGTATAAACCCCGTCTACGTCGGTCCAGATTTCGCAGCAATCGGCACGCAGACAAGCCGCCAACACGGCAGCAGAGTAGTCGGAACCGTTTCGGCCCAGCACCACCAGCTCGCCCCGCTCATTACCGGCGGTAAAACCGGCCATCAGGATCATATTTTCAGCCGGAATTTTACTGGCTTCGATGCGGCGGGTTGATTCTGCGATATCCACGGTAGACTCGAGATAGTGGCCGATGGCTAACAGCTTCTCGACCGGATCGATAACGCTGACGCCATAACCTCGTGCCTCAAGCAGCTTTTCCATAATCGCAATCGAGAGCTTCTCACCACGACAGATCATCGCGGCGTTGACGCTGTCAGGGCACTGTCCCAACAGGCTGATCCCGTGCAGCACCTGTTTAAGCTGAGCAAACTCGCTGTCTACGCGGCTTTTAAGCCCGTCATAGTCGAAACCGGGTTGCGCCTCGGCCAGCCCCTGCAGCAGCTCCGCAAAGATGCGCGTCGCGTCACTGATATTCGGCAGCGCATCCTGACCGCTAATGGTTTTTTCGATCATCGCGACCAGATGGTTGGTAATCTTAGCGGGCGCAGAAAGCACGGTGGCAACCTGTCCCTGTTGCGCATTACTTTCCAGAATATCGGCCACGCGCAGAAAACGCTCTGCATTAGCAACCGAGGTCCCACCGAATTTCAGCACTCGCATGATGTCAACTCTCCTGATTTTGAGTCAAAAAAAAACCCGCACTCGTGAGGTGCGGGCTTCTTTTCTGTTTTTCCTGGATGCGTCAGCCCGCCCCTTTACCGATCGTAATGGTAATGGTGGTGGTAATAATTGTGGTGTTCAGGCTGTGATTACGCATTCAGATTTATTTTTTCTGTCTGTCATTGATTGTCCGTCTGCGTCAAGAAGTAAAGCAAAGCGCACATTAAGTCAACGGTTTTATCCGTTGCGCAAATACAGACCACAATGTTTAGCATGCTGTTAAACAAAAAAAGCCTGGTGAATCGTTTGTTATACCGCATTTCGTTAACATCTGTGACTGTATAGTCACGCTTAACCCGAGGATTTATCTGCCAGCTTTTTTTCCACGTCATGCAACAAACGGTGCAACATCGCACTGTCGCGCTGCTCTAACAGGCCAATACGCTGATTAATCCAGTCGGCCATTTTATTGTCGTCACTCACCTCTAACCGGCTCAGTAACTGTTCAAACCGCTGGCGCAGGGCTTGGAGCTGCTGACCATCGGCCGCTGGGGCGACAGGCGCAGCCACCTGATTGAGCGCCGACAGCTGGTAACAGTAAACCATAACGGCCTGCCCCAGGTTCAGTGAAGGATAATCGTTTGCCATTGGAATGCCGGTGAGCAGGTCAACCTGCTCCAGCTCTTCATTGGTCAGCCCGCTGTCTTCACGGCCAAATACCAATGCCATGCTGTTTACCCACTGACGTTTTTCCCGCAGTTGCGCTTCCACCTGCTGCGGCGTTGCATAATAGCGGAACCTGGCCCGACTTCGCGCGGTCGTGGCGACGGAAAAGTCGATGTCTGCCAGCGCTTCGGCCAGCGTATCAAAGGTTTTTATCCTGTCCAGAATATCACCTGCGCCATGAGCTACGCGGCGGGCGGCCGGATCCTGCCATGCATCACTGGCAACAATACGCATTTCATTAAAGCCCATGGTTTTCATGGCACGCGCCGCCGCGCCAATATTTTCTGCCCGGGCAGGTGAGACGAGGATAAGAGGAAAAAGCATGATCATTCCATCAGTAAATGTGCACGCTGCTAGTGTAACACGCACCTGCTTTATTGAGGGATATAGGTGGTCATGTTAAGACTCTGACATACATGTTAAAACACGTTAAAAAAGGCCGGAGCGCGCCTTTTTATCATAAAGTGCACATTATCAAAACCTTCAAAATAAAAGCCTTTCATTTCAGTCCACTGTAATAGTAAGTTTCTAACATCATATTTAGTGATAAGCCGGGCTGGCGGGGACAAAAATGAGACGTAATGTCAGCCAGCACGCTATTTTTTGAGATGTTTTTCACAGAAATGTTAACGTGCTACAATTGCATTTGATATAAGTCAACGAAGCGTTGTTTTTATGCTTACCAGTTGTTGTTATTGCTGTTAGGTTGCTGTTAATACAGTTAGTATGTGTTTCAAATTATTATTCCGCAGGGCATGGAATTTTTACCCCGGCAGGCTGGCGAATACGGTTGTTGACCTTGATAAAAGCTTATCAAAATTTACTTTTGTACAACGGTTCAGCAAAGCTTGCCGTTCTCCGCACTGGAGAGCACCTAACCGCTGTACGCCCTGTTTTCAATTTAGTTGGCAAAATTAGGTAGCTAAACATGCAGACCCCGCACATTCTCATCGTTGAAGACGAACTGGTCACGCGCAATACCCTCAAAAGCATTTTTGAGGCGGAAGGTTATGTCGTGTACGAAGCGACCGATGGTGCAGAGATGCACCAGGTGTTGACCGACAATGATGTCAATCTGGTTATTATGGACATCAATCTGCCGGGTAAAAACGGCCTGTTACTGGCACGTGAACTGCGTGAGCAAGCCAATGTCGCATTGATGTTCCTGACCGGACGCGATAACGAAGTCGATAAAATTCTTGGGCTGGAAATTGGTGCAGACGACTACATTACTAAGCCGTTTAACCCACGCGAATTAACTATTCGTGCACGTAACCTGCTGTTGCGCACCATGAATTTGCCTTTACCCAATGAAGAGCGTCGCCAGGTTGAAAGCTATAAGTTCAACGGCTGGGAGCTGGACATCAACAGCCGCTCACTCATCAATCCCAACGGTGAGCAGTACAAACTGCCGCGCAGTGAGTTCCGTGCCATGCTGCACTTCTGCGAAAACCCCGGCAAGATTCAGACGCGTGCTGATTTGCTGAAGAAAATGACCGGACGCGATCTCAAGCCACACGACCGTACTGTTGACGTGACAATCCGTCGTATCCGTAAACATTTTGAATCCACGCCAGATACCCCTGAAATCATCGCCACCATTCACGGCGAAGGTTATCGTTTCTGTGGTGACCTGCAGGATTAAGCTGGCAATCATTTAACGCCCTTACGGGCGTTTAATGATTGCCTTAGTGCCACGGCATAATCGGTACGGCGCTTAGCGCATTTTTAGGTGAACCATCCACCACTTTATCTGAGTAAGCCAGATAAATTAATGCGTTACGCTTGCTGTCAAAGAAACGCACGACCTGCAGTTTCTTGAAGATCAGCGATGTGCGCTGACGAAACACTACGTCACCCTGTGCTTTGCCTTTGGCAATTTTCTCGCTCAGTTCTACCGGCCCGATTTGCTGACACGAAATGGCCGCGTCTGATGTATCTTCCGCTAATCCCAGCCCGCCCTTGATACCGCCTGTTTTCGCCCGGCTGATGTAGCAGGTGACATTTTTTACGTCGGGATCGTCGAATGCCTCAACCACAATTTTGTGGTCGGGTCCAAACATCTTAAACACAGTGTCGACGGAGCCAATCTCTTCAGCCAGAAGCGGACTGGAAAACAGCAAACCCGCGAAGGTGACGAGCAGGAGACGAGGTATTGTCATTGAGTTACCATTGCAAATGTAATAGATGAGCATGTAATGTACTGTCAATCGATACAATAACCAACGTAAAAAGGGTATAAATTCCCGCGTAGATAGCACAACCATCCCAGTCAAAACCAAACATGTCTTTAAAGCAATAAGTGCTATTATTCGTCGACTTCATTTAGCTGCGCCACCAGAGTATGAGGATGTTTTATGGACCAAGCCGGTATCATTCGCGATTTGCTTGCCTGGCTGGAGAGCCATTTGGATCAACCACTTTCACTGGATAACGTTTCCACTAAAGCCGGTTATTCTAAATGGCATCTACAACGGATGTTTAAAGACGTTACCGGACACGCCATTGGCGCCTATATCCGGGCACGACGTCTTTCCAAAGCCGCGGTGGCACTTCGCCTGACCAGCCGCCCGATTCTCGATATTGCTTTGCAGTATCGGTTTGATTCACAGCAGACCTTTACACGAGCCTTTAAAAAGCAGTTTAATCAAACACCTGCATGGTATCGCCGCTCGTCTGACTGGAATTCATTTGGTATTCGCCCACCCATTCGGTTAGGAAACGATCAGCAGCCGGAATCGCAGTTCGTCACCCTGCCGGAGACCGTTCTGGTGGGACAGACACAGAGCTACACCTGTACCCTGGAACAAATTTCCAGCTACCGCGATGAAATGCGTGTCCATTTCTGGAAACAGTTTCTGTTGGAAACGGATACGGTTCCGCCCGTGCTCTACGGTCTGCACCAGGTCCGTGCCAGTCATGAAAAAGACGATGAGCAGGAGATTCTGTACACCACAGCCGTGCCAACCGACAGCGCGACCAATATGCATTCGGGCCAGAAGGTCATTCTTGAAGCCGGGGATTACGTTCAGTTCAACTACAGCGGTCCGCGCGTTGAACTTCAGGAGTTTATTCTGTTGTTATACGGTACCTGCATGCCGACGCTGGGCCTGACGCGCCGCATGGGGCAGGACATCGAGCGCTTTATTACCCACGGCGGTAAAAAGCGCAGCGAACCGCCTACAGAGATTCGTTGTGAATATCTGATCCCGATTCGCCGTTAATACCTGGTGTGATGCCGCCGTAATGACGGCATCATCGATTAACGCTGAAGCTCGTCCATCGCGGGTTCGTCGAGGTGGGCAATATCACCCGCCGTTTCCACGACCCAACCCTGTGCCAGCCATGCGCTCTGCTGATGATCAACGCGGGAAATCGAACAGTTGCGCAGGCGCAGGCGACGTTCGGCATAGGCCGGTAGTCCCAGAATGGTGCTGACCAGCACGCCCAGCGCCATGCCGTGGCTGACCAGTAGCGGGCGGCTCCCTGCCGGCAGCGCCAGGCAGGCATTAAGTGCCTCCTGCATACGCTGCGCCAGTTCCGTCATGGATTCGCCCTGAGGAATGCGGCCGCCCTCGCTGCCGTTCACCAGCGAAGCACGCCAGCCCTCTTCTTCCGGGCTCAGTTCATCTAGCAATCGTTTTTCCAGTATGCCCATGTTCAGCTCCCGCAGTCGCGGGTCGAAAGTGATATCACAACCACAGGCATCGGCAATGATTTCAGCGGTGCGCCGGGTGCGCCCTAAATCGCTGGAAATAATATGCGTGATACCGGCGCTTTTGATGCGTTCACCGACCTGACGGGCTTGTTGCTCACCTTTTTCCGTCAGCGGACTGTCGGAGTGCCCTTGAATGCGACGTTCTGCATTCCATACCGTTTCACCGTGACGAACAAGATAGACCTGTAGCATGCTTAGTTTCCGTTATACTGCGACCAAAATCGCCTTAATTACCTGAGGGTTCAATTAATTATGTACCATGTTGTCGCAGCTACCATCAATCCAGCGAAGATTCGTGCGATTGCTCAGGCATTCAACGACGTTTTCGGCGAGGGATCCTGCCATATCGAAGGGGTCGAGGTCGAGAGCGGCGTTGCGGCACAGCCTTTAACCAACCTCGAAACGCGAACTGGCGCACGCCAGCGCGTGATGAATGCCCGTCAGGTTCGTCCGGAAGCCGACTTCTGGGTGGCGATTGAAGCCGGAATTGAAGAAGAGTGCGCTTTTGCCTGGATGGTGGTGGAAAACCAGAAACAGCGGGGAGAGTCACGTTCGGCCAGTTTTACCCTGCCGCCGGTGGTGATGGCCGGTTTACGTGAAGGACGCGAACTGGGTGAGGAGATGGCGCGCCTCACCGGCATCGACAATATTAAGCACAAAGGCGGCGCAATCGGCACCCTGACCCAGGGCCTGCTCAGCCGCTCCAGCGTTTACCACCAGGCTCTGATACTGGCGCTCTGCCCGCTAACCCATCCGTTCTATCAGCAGTAATCAGCGACGCGTCAGGTGTGCTTCCAGCCACTGCTTCAGTGCCGGAGGCGCCTCTTTCAGGCTATTTGATCCGCGGGTAATCGTGGCAATGCCCACGCCCAGTTCGTTTTTCAGTTCACGCTGGCTGATGTCGCCATTCAGCAGCGATTCAATGATACGCAAGCGTGTACCAAAGGACTCTCGTTCATCTGGCGTCGTCATCAGCTGTAACAGCGGCAGCGCCTGGTTATCCGCAAAAGCCTGTTGCATCAGCTCAACAAAACGCAGCCAGTGCGCGTCCGTAGCCGGGTCAGTCGTGGATGGCACAGAGGGTTGATTCATGAGAGGCTTCCGTACTCGCTAAAGAGTACGGAAGCTTAACACAGCTAGTAGCGGCGATTCCACTCAGCATCGGACAGGATCTTGTCCGGCTGACCCAGGAAGTAGCGGTAGTACGCATCATAGGCCAGCACATTCTTCACGTAACCCCGGGTTTCCGAAAACGGAATGGTTTCGATAAAGGCGACGGCGTTGAGATTGCCTGCTGTACTGCCTTGCCAGGTCCGTACGCGTCCCGGGCCGGCATTGTAAGCCGCTGAGGCGAATATCCGGTTCTTATCAAACTGCTGATAAACATACTCCAGATATTGCGTCCCGATCTGAATGTTGGTCTGCGGATCGAACAGCTGAGACGCGTTCACATAGCCCGGGATGCTAAACATCTTCACGGTGTGTGTTGCGGTCGTCGGCATAATCTGCATCAGTCCGCTGGCACCCACCGGGGAACGGGCTTTCGGGTTCCATGCACTTTCCTGACGGGAAATCGCCATCGCATAACTCTGCGGAATGGATTTACCCTGGGTGTTCTGCTTATACAGATCCTGCCATGCCAGCGGGAAACGCTCCTTCAGGCTGTCCCACATTTTCGCGGTGATCGTGGCCTGTACGCTCAGATCCCACCAGTCCTGTTCGCTTGCGTAGCGCGCCAGCATCTGCTGCTGGACATGGGTTTTGCTGCCGATCAGGTTGGCCCACTCGCTGCGTGCCAGATTGTCCATGCCCCAGTACATCAGCTCACGCACGCGTGCGAGTTCTGGCCCCTGGGTGGTTGCCGCGTCAGGTTTGGGTGCCGCATCGACCTGAAGAGGATAGTCCACCCCTAAACGTTGTGCGGCAACCATAGGATAAAAACCGCGCTCTTTCATCAGCTTACGCAGAATGTCATCGGCTTCTTCTTTGCGATCTTTTGAATAAAGCAAATCGGCCTGCCAGTACTGCCACTCGTCTTTCTCTTTCGCTTCAACCGGCAGACGCGCAATCCAGGTGTTCAGGCCACGACGATCGTTTTCACTCAGCGCCAGGCGCACCCGCCGTTCTACTAACGCGGTCGATTCGCTTTTCATCACCACCGCATCGCGCCAGCGCGCCTGCTCGGAGGTCAGATCGCTGCCCATCATCCGCCAGACGACAATCTCTTTCAGCGCCTGCTCATCTTCTGGCCCCATTTTTTGCGCGCGCACCAGCTCAGGGATCAGGCTACGGGCTGTTTCCATATCGGCACGGGCAACGCGGGTAAAGGCAAAAATCGTGGCCTGGCGCGTGAAGTCGGTTGCGCCCACGCTGTTGGCAAAGGTCGTGACGGACTGAGGATCTTTCTGCAACGCCAGTAATGCATCCGACATCGTCTTGTAATCGGCAGGCAGCGTTTTGGCCAGATAGCTGACCAGGCTGTCATTGCCCGCTTTCATTGCCAGGCGGATACGTTCAAGAATAGTGATGGGAGAAAGCTGACCGCTGGCCTGCCACACGGAGAAGAGCTTATCGCAGTCATTCGGCAGGGCCGTGCCGCGCAGCCAAATGGCTTTGGCACCGTCAAATGCCGCCTGCTGCTTTCCGGTTGACCATTTGGCATAGTACCAGTTACAACGTGCCTGCACCGGCGTGGGCTCGTCGGGGCTGAAGTTAAGCACGCCTTGCCAGTCCTGACGATGCGCCAGTACGTTAACAAAACGCGTTTTCAGCGAGCGCGCTGGCGGTAAAGTCGGATACTTTTGAATAAAATTTTGTACTGCCAGGCTGGTTTCCTGGTCCAGGTCCTGCGCCAGCAGACGGTATTCTAAATAAGGATAAAGCGGATAATCCTGTAGCGTCGGTAACAGCTGTTCAACTGTTGCCATCTGATTACTGTCCCAGGCCTGCTTAATTTGTTGATATCGTTGCCGTTGTTGATCAAGCGAATCAGCCCATGCGCTGCCGGCCGTGCTGACCAGGCAGATCCCTATCATCCAGTTACGCCACTTCTCCACGTAAATCTCCTCTGTTGCTGGGCGCTGGCTCTGTGCCAGACGTTATTCATGCTAACCAGGGGAAGCCACTCTTGCCATGTTCTTCACAAAATTTACCTTCGCACCGCTTTAACGCACCCTGATGTCACACTGCCTGCGCGACAACTGTGCGTTTTATCATCACATCTTCTTATGGCTGTTCGAATTATCTCATTGATTCATGGCATTAAAATTCTGGCACGTCCTTTGCTCTGTTGAATCCCATCTTGTATACCTGTTGGAATTCACTGCATGGCTTCGACATTCGGTTTGACCCTTAATGACTGGCAGCAACGCGTTCGGCAACACCCGGAGCAGGTTCACACGCTGCTGGCTGAACACCTTTCTGAGCTGGATCCAGACGATAATGCGTGGATCTGTCTTGCCACTCCCGCCCAGTTAGTGGCGCAAACTGAGCCGCTCCTGGCGCGTTACCAGCAGGATCCGGATGCCCTTCCACTGTTCGGTGTTCCCTTTGCCGTGAAAGATAACATTGACGTGGCTGGCTGGCCGACAACGGCAGCCTGCCCTGCATTCCGTTATATCGCCGCCGAGGATGCCTTTGTGGTGGCACAGCTTAAAGCGGCGGGCGCGGTGGTGATGGGGAAAACTAACCTCGACCAGTTTGCTACCGGACTGGTCGGTACACGTTCACCTTACGGCGCGGTATGTAACACCTTCGACCCGGACTTTGTAAGCGGCGGCTCCAGTTCGGGATCGGCCTCGGTACTGGCTCGAGGGCTGGTGGCGTTCTCTTTGGGTACCGATACCGCCGGTTCTGGCCGGGTGCCCGCCGGTTTCAACAATATTGTCGGTCTGAAACCGACCAAGGGCTGGCTGTCTGCGCGCGGTGTCGTTCCTGCCTGCCGCCTGAACGACACAATTTCTGTCTTTGCGCTGACGGTGGACGATGCGTTTCGCGTCGCCAGCCTGGCGGGAGGATACGATGCTCAGGATGCCTACTCGCGCGTTCATCCTCGTACGGCGCCCGCGGGCATGAAATCCCATCCTGATTTCGCAATTCCTGCCGCCCCCGTGTTTTTTGATGATGCAGCTGCCGAAGCGGCCTGGGACGCCGCGCTGACCGCACTGCAGGACAGCGGCGCCACGCTGCATCCGATTGATTTCACCCCCTTCATGCAGCTCGCCGAACAGCTCTACTACGGCCCGTGGGTGGCGGAGCGCACCGCTGCCGTAGGCGAGATGCTCAACCACCCGGAGAAGATGGATCCGGTGGTGCACAGCATTATCTCGACGGGTCTGAAATACAGTGCCGTCGAGGCCTTTGAGGCCGAATACCTGCGCGCCCGGCTGGCGCGCCAGATTCAGCAGGCTCTGGCGCCGTTTGATGCGCTGGTCGTGCCCACGTCCCCCACGATCTATACCCTGGATGAGATGCAGCAGGAGCCGGTGATTTACAACTCACATTTTGGTACTTACACCAACTTTACCAATCTGGCCGATCTTGCCGCACTGGCGCTGCCCGCCCCTTTCAGAAACGACGATCTGCCCGCGGGCATTACGCTCATCGCCCCCGCCTGGCATGACCGCGCGCTGGCGCAGTTTGGCCTGCGCTGGCAGCAGGCTATGGCCCTGCCGCGCGGCGCCACTGGCAAGGCCCAACCCGCTGAACCTGCGCCGCTTCCCCCTTCGGACGACCATGTTCGTCTTGCGGTCGTGGGCGCGCACCTGACCGGCATGCCACTTAACTTTCAGCTCACGCAACGCCAGGCCGTCCGGGTAGAAGAGACCCAGACGGCCAGCCAGTATCGCCTGTTTGCCCTGCTGGATGGCCCGGTCAAAAAGCCGGGACTGATGCGGGCGGAACAGGGCGCCGCCATCGCCGTCGAGCTCTGGGATATCCCCCTGGCGCGCTTTGGCGAATTCGTGGCCGAAATCCCACAACCCCTAGGCATTGGCAGCCTCACGCTTGCCGATGGTCGCGTGGTGAAAGGGTTTATTTGTGAAGGTTCCGCGCTGACGCACGCGCTGGAGATTACCGAATTCGGCGGCTGGCGTAACTGGCTCGCTTCTCTGGAGAGTTAATCAATCATGTTCAGCACCGTTCTGATTGCCAATCGTGGCGAAATTGCCTGCCGCGCTATCCGTACCCTGAAACGTTTGGGCATTACCAGCGTCGCGGTCTTTTCCAATGCCGACCGTAACGCGCAACATGTCAAAGATGCCGATATCGCTATTTGTCTGGGCGGTGACAAAGCCAGCGACAGCTATCTGCGCATTGATAAAATTCTGGCGGCCGCGCAGGAAAGCGGCGCCCAGGCTGTCTGGCCGGGCTACGGTTTTCTCTCTGAAAGCCTGCCGTTTGCCGCCGCCTGTGAGGAGACCGGCATCGTATTTGTTGGACCGACAGCGCAGCAAATTGGTGAGTTCGGTTTAAAGCACCGTGCCCGTGAACTGGCAGCGCACGCCGGTGTTCCCATGACGCCAGGCACGCCGCTGCTCGACTCGCTGGATGACGCCCTGGCCGCCGCGAGCCATATTGGTTATCCGGTGATGTTAAAAAGCACGGCCGGGGGCGGCGGCATCGGCCTGACGCGCTGCGCGGATGCCGAGGCGCTCCGGCATGCCTGGGAGAGCGTGCGCCGGCTTGGCGAACAGTTCTTCAGCGACGCAGGCGTATTTCTTGAGCGCTGCATCGATCATGCCCGCCATGTTGAGGTACAGATCTTTGGCGACGGCAAAGGCACCGTGGTCGCTCTGGGCGAGCGCGACTGCTCTCTGCAACGCCGCAACCAGAAAGTGGTAGAAGAAACGCCCGCTCCCTGTTTGCCCGCTGCAACCCGCGATGCGCTGCTCGCCTCGGCAGTCCGGTTGGGCGAGGTGGTCAATTACCGCAGCGCGGGCACCGTCGAATACATTTACGATGCGCAGCAGGACGCCTTCTATTTCCTGGAGGTCAATACCCGCCTGCAGGTTGAACATCCGGTCACCGAATGCGTCACGGGTCTTGACCTGGTCGAGTGCATGTTGCGCGTGGCTGCCGATGAAGCGATCGACTGGCCGCGCCTGCAGCAGGCACCTCAGGGCGCCTCGATCGAAGTCCGGCTCTACGCTGAAGATCCGCTTAAACATTTTCAGCCTTGTCCCGGTGTCTTAACCCATGTGCACTTTCCCGAGGATGTGCGCGTCGATAGTGGAATCAGCACCGGTAGCGACGTATCGAGCTACTACGATCCCATGATCGCCAAGCTGATCGTTCATGCTGAAACCCGGGACGCCGCGCTGACCAAACTGCAACGCGCGCTTAATGCCACTCAACTGCACGGCATCGCAACCAATCTTGATTACCTGCGGCAGGTCATCGCCACCGACGCCTTCCAGAGCGGCAACGTCTGGACTGGTTTTCTGGATGATTTCACACCGTCGGCCGCGGTGGTGGAAGTTCTGCAGCCCGGCACCTTTAGCTCCGTGCAGGACGTTCCGGGCCGCCTTGGCTACTGGGATATCGGCGTACCGCCCTCCGGCCCCATGGACGACTATGCTTTCCGGCTGGCTAACCGTATCGTCGGCAATCATGAGGCCGCAGCAGGACTGGAATTTACCTTACAGGGCCCGACGCTGCGTTTTCATTGTGCGACGACAATTGCCCTGACCGGCGCTGACTGCGCCGCCATGCTGGATGGTGAACCCGTTGCAAACTGGCAGCCTGTCACGGTCAATGCGGGACAAACGCTCACGCTGGGCCGCGCGCTGCAAGGCTGTCGCTGTTACCTGGCCATCCGTAATGGGTTTGACGTACCGGAATACCTCGGCAGCCGCTCCACTTTCTCGCTCGGTCAGTTTGGCGGGCACGCGGGGCGGACGCTGCGGGTTGCCGATATGCTGCCGGTTTCCCAGCCGCTGCTGGCCGCCTGCACCACACCGGCCCCGATCAGCGCGCCCCAGGCGCTCAGCCCGGCGCTGATACCGACCTACACGAACGAATGGCACATTGGCGTGCTGTACGGGCCGCACGGCGCACCTGACTTCTTCACCCAGGCCGCCATCGACGACTTTTTTGCCAGCGACTGGCAGGTACACTACAACTCAAACCGCCTTGGCGTACGCCTGGTCGGGCCAAAACCGAGCTGGGCTCGCGCTAACGGCGGTGAGGCCGGTCTGCATCCTTCCAACGTACATGACTGCGAGTATGCTATCGGCGCAGTCAACTTTACCGGTGATTTCCCGGTGATCCTCACCCACGACGGCCCCAGCCTTGGCGGCTTTGTCTGCCCGGTAACGATAGCCAAAGCCGAGCTGTGGAAAGTCGGTCAGGTTAAACCTGGTGACAGCATCCGTTTTCACCCCATCAGCGTAGAGGAAGCGACCGCGCGGGAACAGGCTCAGAAGCAGGTGATTGCCACACTGCGGCCCCACTCTGCGCCCGCGTTTGACGTCCCCTCGCTGGCTGAAAACCGCTTTGGTTCCGGCACCCTGCTCGCCGCTGTCGCCGCCACGGAAACCTCCCCCAGGGCGGTCTATCGCCAGGCCGGTGATAAATACATCCTCATCGAATATGGCGACAACGTCCTCGATCTGGCATTGCGTCTGCGTGTGCATTTGTTAATGGAGTCGCTGCGTGCTCAGCCTGTTACCGGGATCGAAGAGCTCTCTCCCGGCGTACGCTCGCTGCAAATTCGCTACGACAGCCTGGTCCTGAGCCAGTCGCAGTTAATGAACGTGCTGCTGGAACGGGAAGCGATGCTCGGCAATGTCAGTCACCTGAAAGTTCCGTCACGCATCGTCTGGCTGCCGATGGCCTTTGAAGACAGCGCGACGCTCGGTGCGGTGGAACGCTATAAAGAAACCGTGCGTGCCAGCGCGCCCTGGCTGCCAAATAATGTCGATTTTATTCAGCGCATTAACGGATTAACCAGCCGCGACCAGGTCCGCGACACGATCTTTGAGGCCAGCTATCTGATTTTAGGGCTGGGGGATGTGTACCTTGGCGCGCCCTGCGCCGTGCCTGTCGATCCCCGTCACCGCCTGCTGAGTTCCAAATACAGCCCGGCCCGTACCTTTACGGCAGAAGGCACCGTCGGCATCGGCGGGATGTATATGTGCATTTACGGCATGGACTCGCCCGGCGGCTATCAGCTGGTGGGCCGTACCTTACCTATCTGGAACAAGTTCCTCAAAAATGCGCAGTTTACTGCAGGCGAACCCTGGCTGCTGCGCTTCTTCGATCAGGTGCGCTTTTATCCCGTAACGGAAGAGGCGCTGACGCAGTTACGTGACGATTTCCGCGAAGGTCGCGCCGCGCTGCGTATTGACGAAACTGAATTTGACTTTGCCGCTCACCAACAATTCCTGGCGGATAACGCTCAGGACATCACGGCGTTTCGCCAGCGTCAGGCAGCGGCTTTCGAGCAGGAAGTCACACGCTGGTCGCAGGAGGAACAGGAGATCGCCTCTCCGCCAGATATCACGCCTCATACCGCCGCTGAAGATGACAGCGCGCACGCGGTGCAGGCAGATATGAACGGCAATATCTGGAAAGTGCTGGTACAGCCCGGGGATGACGTCAGCGCGGGTCAGACGCTGGTGATTGTTGAGGCAATGAAAATGGAGCTGGCGATTGCAGCCCCCTGCGCCGGTCGGGTGAAACGCATCGCCTGTCAGGCAGGGCGCGCCGTCAGCCCTGGCGATACGCTGCTGTGGCTGGAATAAGGAGAGCCGATGACAACCCGTTTACCCCGTAATAAAGCGCGTCCGGAAGCCCTGGCGGAACGTGTTTACCAGACGCTGAAAAACGACATTTTTGAGTTTCGCCTGATGCCCGGTGACCGCTTCAGCGAGAGTGAAATTGCTGAACGTATGGCGGTCAGCCGCACGCCAGTCCGGCAGGCACTGTTCTGGCTGGAGCGTGAAGGCTATGTCGATGTGTGGTTTCGCAGCGGATGGCAGGTCAAAACCTTCGATTTTGCCTATTTCGAAGAGCTGTACGATCTGCGCACGGTACTGGAGTGCGAAGCCGTGAAGCGTCTGTGCGAACTGCCCTCGGCGCAGTGCGCCGCCCGGCTGCGCGAGCTTTATCAGTTCTGGTGTGAGGCCGCCCGGCTGGATGACGGCAAGAAAGTGTCGCAGCACGATGAGGCCTTTCATATGACGCTGGTCGCCGCCGCAGGCAACAGTGAGATCGCGCGTATTCACGCTGAACTGACCGAGAAGATCCGCATTATTCGTCGTCTCGATTTTACCCGCGAAGACAGGATCGCGGCGACGTATCGCGAGCACGCGCAAATTTTACAGGCCATTTTTTTGCAGCAGACCGGCAAAGCCCAGCAGATGCTGAGCGAACACATTGCCGCCAGTAAGGCTGAGGTCAGGAAGATCACGATCCATATGTTACAGCAGGCCAGGCTCCAACCCATCGAATAACGCATCCATCTAACCAGGGGTTTAACATTGATGAAAAGACGTTCATTGCTCAAGGCTTTTGCACTCTCCGCTACCGTTGCAGGTATGGGATTCTCATGGAACGCCCAGGCGGCTGACACCATCAAAGTGGGTATTATGCACTCGCTTTCCGGCACTATGGCGATTTCCGAAACGCCACTGAAAGATGTCGCCCTGATGACCATTGATGAAATCAATGCGAAAGGTGGCGTGCTGGGTAAAAAGCTCGAACCGGTGGTGGTGGATCCCGCCTCAAACTGGCCGCTCTTTGCCGAAAAGGCGCGCCAGCTGCTGACCCAGGACAAAACTGCGGTGGTGTTTGGCTGCTGGACCTCGGTATCACGAAAATCCGTGCTGCCGGTCTTCGAAGAGCTGAACGGCCTGCTCTTCTACCCGGTACAGTATGAAGGTGAAGAGATGTCACCGAACGTCTTCTACACCGGGGCAGCCCCTAATCAGCAGGCTATTCCGGCAGTGGAATACCTGATGAGCCAGGATGGCGGCGGCGCGAAACGCTTCTTCCTGTTGGGAACAGATTATGTGTATCCCCGCACGACCAACAAAATTTTGCGGGCTTTCCTGCACACCAAAGGCGTACAGGATAAAGACATCGAAGAAGTTTATACCCCGTTCGGCTACAGCGATTACCAGACCATCGTGTCCAATATCAAGAAGTTCGCCGCAGGCGGGAAAACCGCGGTGGTCTCCACCATCAACGGGGATTCCAACGTGCCGTTTTACAAAGAGCTGGCGAATCAGGGCATCAAAGCCACCGATATACCGGTGGTGGCGTTCTCAGTGGGCGAAGAAGAACTCCGTGGAATTGATACCAAACCGCTGGTCGGCCAGCTCGCCGCCTGGAACTACTTCGAATCGCTGGATAACCCGACCAACGCCAAATTTGTCGCCGATTACCGTGCTTATGCCAAAGCCCATAACCTGCCGAATGCCAGCAGCGTTGTGACGAACGATCCGATGGAGGCGACCTACGTAGGGATCCATATGTGGGCGCAGGCCGTCGAAAAAGCGGGCACCACCGACGTGGATAAGGTGCGCGCCGCAATGGCCGGTCAGACCTTTAAAGCGCCGGATGGCTTTACCCTGACGATGGATCAGACTAACCACCATCTGCATAAACCCGTGATGATTGGCGAAGTGGAAGAAAACGGTCAGTTCAACGTGGTCTGGCAAACCGACAAACCGGTACGCGCCCAACCCTGGAGCCCGTATATCCCCGGTAATGACAAAAAACCCGATCACCCGATGAAAACGTCTCAGTAAGACAGGTGCCGCCCCTGATCCCTCTGTGGGGCGGCAGTAAGGACTTCCTATGATCGCCTATTTGATGAGGCTCTCCCATGACGCTTCGCCTGTGTTTCTTTAGTTTTTTGCTGCTCCTGCCGCTGTTTGCCAGCGCCGGACCGGCGGCCGACTTCGCCGCGGCGAGCCGCGCTCAGCAGGCGGAATTGCTGCAACAGTGGGCCGCTGCGCCAGATGTCAGCCGGTTGCCGCTGCTTCAGGCGCTGAAAGCCGAAACCGTGGTCACGGATCAGGATCGTCATCCTTTTAGCCAAACCGGTAATGGGCTCCAGCCGCTGGATACGTCATCACAGCCGAAGGGCGCGCTAAAAAAACTGTTTATGAATAACCGGTTGCGCGTGCTGGTCGCCAGTGCGCTCGCCGCACATCAACTGGTGAGCAGCGACGCCAGCGTACGCCTGAGTGCGGCACAGCAGTTACAAAATGACGCCGCCGCCGATCTTCTCCCGCTGATTACGCAACGCCTGAGCCTCGAAAAGGATGCGCGCGTGCATGCCGCGCTGGCGATGGCGGCGGCCAGCCTGCAACTGTCCAGCCCTCAACCCATGGTTCGGCTGCGGGCGGTGAAACTGCTGGGCGAGTCCGGCGATCCTAACACCCAGGCCAGCCTGCAACGGCTGACCCAGCCCACAGTGGAGCCCGATGAAACCGTACGCGAGGCGGCAAAAGAAAGCCTGCAACAGATTAAAAGCCGCCTGATGTGGGGCGATCTGTTGGGCCAGGCGTTTAGCGGCCTGTCGCTGGGTTCGATACTGCTGCTTGCCGCCCTGGGCCTGGCGATTACCTACGGCCTGCTGGGCGTGATCAATATGGCGCACGGGGAAATGTTGATGCTGGGTGCCTACGCGACCTGGATGGTGCAAAACCTGTTTCAGCAGTTCGCGCCGCATTACATCGGCTGGTATCCGCTGCTGGCGCTCCCGGTCGCCTTTGGGTTAACGGCGGTTATCGGTATGGCGCTGGAGCGCACCATTATCCGTCACCTGTATGGCCGTCCACTGGAAACCCTGTTAGCCACCTGGGGCATCAGCCTGATGCTGATTCAGCTGGTGCGGATGCTGTTTGGCGCGCAGAACCTTGAGGTTGCGAACCCCGCCTGGCTGTCCGGCGGATTGCAGGTGCTGCCGAATCTGGTTCTGCCCTGGAACCGTATTGCGGTCATTCTGTTCGTGGTGTTTGTGCTGATCCTGACCTGGCTGCTGCTGAACCGCACGCGGCTGGGGATGAACGTGCGGGCGGTAACGCAAAACCGGGCCATGGCCGACTGCTGCGGCGTGCCAACAGGCCGAGTCGATATGCTGGCTTTTGGCCTGGGCTCCGGCATCGCCGGGCTGGGCGGCGTGGCCCTGTCCCAGTTGGGAAATGTCGGACCGGAACTGGGCCAGGGCTACATTATTGACTCTTTCCTGGTGGTGGTGCTCGGCGGTGTGGGGCAACTGGCCGGCACCGTCGTGGCTGCGCTGGGGCTGGGCATTCTCAATAAAGTGCTGGAGCCGCAAATCGGCGCGGTGCTGGGGAAAATCCTGATTCTGGTCATGATCGTGCTGTTTATTCAAAAACGTCCGCAAGGGTTATTTGCGGTGAAAGGAAGGGTGACTGACTAATGACGCAACCCATCTCCTTACGTCTGGCTCGTCAGGCCCCGCGCCTGACGCTGGGTATTGGCGCACTGGTTACGCTGATGCTGCTGATCATGCCATTTCTGGCGCTGCTGCCGGCCACCCATCCGCTGGCGATATCGACCTATACCTTAACCCTGGTGGGTAAAATTCTGTGCTATGCGGTGGTCGCGGTGGCGCTGGATCTGGTCTGGGGTTATGCCGGTTTACTCTCTCTGGGACACGGCCTGTTTTTTGCTCTGGGCGGCTATGCGATGGGCATGTACCTGATGCGCCAGGCGGCGGGCGACGGCGTACCGGCCTTTATGGCCTTTCTCTCCTGGGATCGGCTGCCGTGGTTTTGGGCGGGCACCCAGCATTTTGCCTGGGCGCTGTGCCTGATTGTACTGGTTCCCGGCCTGCTGGCGCTGGTCTTTGGTTTTTTCGCCTTCCGCTCGAAAATCAAAGGGGTTTATTTCTCCATCATGACCCAGGCGCTGACCTATGCCGGCATGCTGCTGTTTTTCCGCAATGAAACCGGCTTTGGTGGCAACAACGGCTTTACCGGCTTCACCACCCTGCTGGGTTTTAATGTTACCGCCACGGGCACGCGCATCGGCCTGTTTGTCGCGACGGTGATATTGCTGTTAGTCAGTTTAGGCCTGGGTTTTGTCCTGGCACGCAGTAAATTCGGCCGGGTGCTGACGGCGGTCCGCGACGCGGAAAACCGTCTGATGTTCTGCGGTTACGATCCCCGTGGCTTTAAGCTGTTCGTCTGGACGCTGTCCGCCGTGTTATGCGGCATGGCGGGCGCACTTTATGTGCCTCAGGTCGGCATTATTAATCCTGGTGAAATGTCCCCCACCAACTCCATCGAAGCCGCTATCTGGGTCGCACTGGGTGGACGCGGCACCTTAATTGGCCCGCTGCTGGGCGCCGCGATTGTTAACGGCGCGAAGAGCCTGTTTACCGTTGCCTTCCCCGAGTACTGGCTGTTCTTTCTGGGGATGATGTTTATTCTGGTCACGCTGTTTCTGCCGCGTGGCGTGATTGGCTTACTCCGCCGGAGAAAAGATGACTGAGCACCCGTATACCCAATCATTTCCCGCCGATCGTCATCGTGTTCAGCGCGATCCGGTGCTGCAACTGGAAGCCGTCACCGTCTCTTTTGATGGCTTTCGCGCCCTGTCCGATCTGTCCTTACAGATAGGCGTGGGCGAACTGCGCTGTGTGATCGGCCCTAACGGCGCTGGAAAAACCACGCTAATGGATGTGATTACCGGTAAAACACGACCGGATAAGGGCCGGGTCATTTACGATCAGGATAATGACCTGACCAGCCACTCCCCCGTTGAGATTGCCCGTCGCGGTATCGGACGCAAATTTCAGAAACCCACGGTGTTTGAAGCGCTGACGGTGTTTGAAAATCTGGAAATTGCCCTGAAAACCACCAAAACCGTTTGGGCCAGCCTGCGCGCACGGCTTAACAGCGAGCAGCGGGATCGGATTGACGAGGTCCTCGTCCTGTTGCGGCTTACGGGTTCGCGTCACCGCCAGGCGGGCCTGTTGTCGCATGGACAGAAACAGTTTCTTGAGATCGGCATGCTGCTGGTGCAGGAGCCGCACCTGCTTCTGCTGGATGAACCTGCGGCCGGCATGACCGATGCGGAAACCGACTATACCGCCGAGCTGTTCCGTAGCCTGGCAGGGAAACACTCACTCATGGTGGTTGAACACGACATGGGCTTTGTGGAAACCATTGCCGACTACGTCACGGTTTTGCATCAAGGCAAGGTGCTGGCGGAAGGTTCGCTGCGCGAGGTTCAGGCCAACGAGCAGGTCATCGACGTTTATTTGGGGCGCTAAATGTTACAGGTATCTGAACTGCATCAGTATTACGGTGGCAGCCATATTCTACGCGGCCTGTCTTTTGAGGTAAAAACAGGCGAAATCACCTGCCTGCTGGGCCGTAACGGCGTGGGCAAAACCACGCTGCTGAAATGCCTGATGGGATTGATTCCGGCCAAATCGGGTGAGGTACGCTGGCAGGACAAGCCGATCGGGACGCGCAAGCCGCATCAGCGCGTGCAGTCCGGCATCGCTTACGTGCCACAGGGCCGCGAAATTTTCCCCCGTCTCACGGTTGAGGAGAATCTGCTAATGGGCCTGTCCCGCTTCTCCGCCTCACAGGCCAAACAGGTGCCTGATGAGATCTATCAGCTGTTTCCCGTGCTGTTCGACATGAAGTCGCGGCGCGGAGGCGACCTGTCCGGGGGACAACAGCAGCAGTTAGCGATTGGTCGCGCGCTGGCAAGTCGTCCGCAGTTGCTGATCCTCGACGAGCCGACGGAAGGGATCCAGCCGTCGGTGATCAAAGAGATTGGCATGGTGATCCGTCAGTTGGCGCAGCGCGGCGATATGGCGATTCTGCTGGTTGAGCAATTCTATGATTTCGCCGCTGAGTTGGCCGACAGCTATCTGGTGATGTCGCGCGGCGAGATTATCCAGCGCGGTCGTGGCAGTGACATGGAGGCGGATAACGTGCGCGGTCTGGTTGCCATCTGACATCTCCTCCCCGGCAGGCCAGATCGCCTGGCCTGCCTTCACGTTGTACGTGAAGCGTGTTGAATGTTTCTCCCTCGCCCCGCCCGATACAACCTGCCCGAAAAGGCTTCCCTGACGCACGTTCCACGCGTGTTTACCCCGTTAGCCTGCAATTTCTTTAACAATAACGCAGTAGACATCTTGTAATGATTAACAGTAAAGGCAATAATTCTCATTTGCATTCAATGTAAATAACCTGTTCTTAACACCAATTTTCGCTCCTTTCTTCTGTCGGGAGCGGCGTATCTACCATTTGTAAGGGATAAACAATGAGAATGCCTTTCTGCCGGAAACGGTTAGCGTTGCTGTGTTCCATCGCCATTGCCACACCTGCAGTGACCTTTGCCGCCAACACGCTGGTGGTCACAGCAAAGCCCGAAGAAACGTCGACAACCCCGACAGAAGGCTATACGGCGACCGTCAGTAAAGGCGCAACCAAGACCGATCGTCCGCTGATCACCACCGGGCAGTCAGTCTCGGTGATCACGCGCCAGCAAATGGACGATCAGGGTGCGATGGATGTGAATCAGGCGCTGAATTACACCGCGGGCGCCTTTACGAACTTCGCCGGTGCGGCCACCCGCTACGATACGGTATCGTTGCGCGGTTTCCACGGCGGCGACGTGGATAATATTTTCCTGGACGGCCTGCGGCTGATGAGCGATCCGGGCAGCTACAACGTGCTGCAGGTTGATCCCTGGTTCCTGGAACGCATTGACGTGATCAAAGGCCCCTCTTCTGCCCTGTATGGCCAAACCGTTCCCGGTGGCTTAGTGATGGAGACCTCTAAGCGTCCTCAATACGCGCCTGAAGGACATTTCCGTCTGTCCACCGGCACCCATAACACCAACAGCGCCGCATTTGATTACACCAACGCGATCAACGATCAGTGGGCTTTTCGTCTGACCGGCATCACGCGCAACAGCGATACGCAGTACGATCATACCCGCGAAGAAAAATATGCGATTTCGCCCTCGCTGCTGTGGCAACCGGATGAAGATACGTCACTGCTGTTACGCGCCTATCTGCAGAAGGATCCTTCCGGTGGCTATCACAGCGCCGTGCCGGGTGATGGCAGCATAACCGAGCATAACGGACGTAAGCTCAGCACCGGTTTTTATGACGGCGACAGCACACTGGATCAGTTCAAACGTCGCGAGCAAATTTACAGCGCGGAGTTCGCTCACCGCTTTAATGAAACCTGGGCCTTCCGCTCCAATGCCAGCTATTCCCACTCTAATGTCGATTTGGATCAGGTTTATCAGGCTGGCTGGGATTCACCGCAGTCTGAACTGCTTAATCGCTACTATTCCGGTTCACGTTCTTCACTGAATGCGTACGCGATCGATAATCAACTGGAAGCCGATTTTGCCACGGGTCCGGTAGATCATAAGGTCGTACTGGGCGCGGAATATCATCAGTACACCAATGATTTGCGTGATGCCAGTGGCTTAGCTAGTCAGCTTAATGCGCTGACAGGCAAGGCCGTGGGGACGAATCCGGCTTACGTATTCCAGAACTCACAGCGCCGTTACTACCAAACCGGTATGTATCTGCAGGATGAGATGAAATGGGACAAGTGGCATCTGGATCTCTCCGGCCGCTACGATCGGATCGTGTCTGAAAACAGACAGTACAGCACGGATACGCAATATCGTCGTCAAGACGATCACGTCAGCGGTCGCGCGGCGCTGCTCTATGCATTTGATAACGGTATCTCTCCGTATGCCAGCTACAGTCAGGCCATTACGCCGCAATCGCTTTCCGGACAGGACGGCAACCTGCTGAAGCCGACCACGTCTGAGCAGTACGAGGCCGGGATTAAATACCAGCCCGTGGGCACGTCCGATCTCTACTCAGCAGCCGTGTACGACCTGACGCAAAACGATGTGGGTAACCGCGTGGTGGTAGGCTCTTATTACGAACCGGCCGGGAAAGTGCACTCTCAGGGCCTCGAACTGGAAGCCCATAATCAGCTCACTCCGCGCCTGAGCACGCTGGCGAGCTTTACGCTCAACCACGTGCGCTTCAAAGATTCTATCGACGGTAACAACGGTCATACGCCTTACGTGACGCCCAACTCGATGGCTTCCGCGTGGGCGAAATACCAGTTTGATGCCGGGATCAGCGTAGGTGCAGGCGTCCGTTACATTGGTCGGCAGTGGGCAGACAATGAAAACACCACTCGTCTGCCTTCCGCCACGCTGTTTGATGCCTCGGTACGTGCCGATTTAGGCGTCTGGAACCGCAGCCTGAAAGGGGCTTTTGTGCAGGTTAACGCAAATAACCTGACCGATCGCGACTATGTCTCCGCCTGCTATGGCACCGGCTTCTGCTACTGGGGGGCTGAACGCACCATCGTTGCCACCGTCGGCTACGATTTCTGATCCTTCCCACAGGCGGCACCTGGCCGCCTGTCTCACCTCAGGCCGTTACGGTGCTGTGTCGCCGCTGTTTTTCGCGCAGAAACGACCGCACCAGTGCCAGCCATAACAGCCCGCACAGCAGATTAATCAGGCTGAACCAGGCCGTTCCGCCTCCGAAGTACGCCGCTTTCACCGCCTCAATGCCCAGCGCAAACACCACCATACTGACCATCCCTAACATCGCCGCGACGCTGCCCTTGCCCGCCCGGCTGGAGAACAATGTCAGTCGGTACAGCCCGGCATTCACCATTCCGGTGCCGAATCCGTAAAGGCTCAGGCCCGCCGTCAGCCATGCCGCGTTGCCTGCATTGATAAAGGTGCCAACAGCGGCCACCGTCAAACCCGCCATAATCGGCCAGGCCCCCAGCCGCAGCGGCTGTTCAACCGGCAGACGGCTGGCAAGCCGCCCCAGCAGCAGATTTCCGGCGATCATCGCCAGAAAGACCGGTAACTGGAGCAGCGCATAATCCATGCGGCTCAGTCCCAGATCGTGAATCAGGATAACGGGAGAAAGCGCTACCCAGGCCAGACAGGGAATCGTCACCAGGCCGATGGCCAGTGAACCGCACATCACCTGGCGATCTTTTAACAAGGCGTAATAGCCGGCAGCCAGGGACTTCAGCGACACGGAGGTGTTTCTGTCGCCCGCCGTTTCCGGCATCGAGAGCCACAGGCCCGTCAATGCCAGAGCAGACAGGGCGGCAAAAAACAGAAACAGCGTGCGCCAGTCCGCAACAGCCAGAAACGCCGTGCCCGCCAGCGGCCCGGCCAGCGGTGCCAGCAGCGCCACGTTAGCCATCAGCGCCATCATCTTTACGCTGAGCGCTTCGTCAAATGCCTCCTGAATGGCGGCATAACCGACTGCACCGATGAAACACAGGCTGATGCCCTGAAGAAAGCGCAGCAGGATAAACTGCCCAATGCTCTGCACCCAGTGGGTTGCGAGGCAGGTCAGCATGAAAAAGGCAACGCCTGCCAGCAGCACCGGACGTCGTCCCAGCTTGTCGGATAGCGGGCCCAACAGCCACTGCAGCAGCATGCCGCCCATCAGGTAAGCGGTCAGTGACGTGGAGACCCACTCCGGACCCACGTGAAATGCCTGCGTGACCAGCAGCATGCCTGGCTGAATCATGTCGTGCGCCAGATAGGTGGCAAACTCAAATAACACCAGCGATAAGGGGAACAGGAAATGTCGACGCGTGAGGCGCGAGACCGGTTGAAAAAGAGCCATCGTGTAGAATGTCCAGAAAAACGATAAAAAACGCGGTCGCCTGAGCGACCGCGCTGATGTGAAAGGAGGTCATTATCCCGTTACCGCCATTTGGCGATGGGATTCTCCAGCGTACCGGCAAACTTGAGGTTTTCTGCAGGATCGGACAGGTTAATCATCTGCTGATTGTTCGCCAGTTGCAGGCGATTCAGGCAAGAGCGGGTGAATTCGGGCGCAAACATATCGTAGCGGGCGAACTTACTGGCAAGCTGCGGATGGGCCTGCTGATAGTCCTTGACGCACTGCGCCACCCGCTGCCAGAACTGGGTTTCCGACAAGGTATCAGACTGATGCAAAATCGCGCTGATAAAGCGGAAAATGCAGTCGAAGACGTCGGTAAAAATCGACAGCAGCTTCAGATGTTCAGGCACGTCCACCGCCAGCCGCTGCACCTTTTCAGGCAGAACCGCATCCGGATTCATCACCGCAATCTCCTCGCCGATGTCCTTCATGTAGGCGCTGACCGGCACATTGTTTTCCAGCAGCAGAATAAGGTTCTCACCGTGAGGCATAAACACCAGATCGTGTTGATAAAAGCAATGCAGCAGCGGGCTGAGATAACAGTTCAGGTAACGGTCAATCCACTGTTCCGCTGGCAGCCCCGAATCGGCGATCAGCGCCGGTAATAACGGCTGCTGCTGATGATCGACATGCAGAAACGCCGCCATGGTCATTAAACGCTGGCCAGGCTGCAGGTCAGTGACCGGATTATCACGCCACAGGGCCGCAAACATTTTCTTGTAGGCAGAGTCGCCTTTGATCGCGCGTTCGTAATGTCGGTTGTGATAGCCCACTGCGGCCACTTCACGCAGGATGCGGAAATCACAGCGCTGGAGCCAGCTATCGTTTGCCACCAGCGTTTCCAGCCATTCGTTAATCGCGGGCGTGGTCGCCATATAGTAAGGCGAAAGACCGCGCATAAAGCCCATGTTCAGCACCGACAGCGCCGTTTTCACATAGCGTTTCTGCGGCTGGCTGCGGTTAAAGAAGGTGCGAATCGACTGTTGAGCCTGATAGTGGTCCTCACCGATTCCGAGATAAATAATGTCCTGGTTAGCAATATCCGCAGCAAACACCGTCAGCAGTTTATTCTGCCACTGCCAGGGATGGACCGGCATCAGGATATAGTCTTCGGCGACGACGTCTTTGCTCGCCAGTTGAGCGGCGAACTGGTCGAGGGCAGCCTGTCCTAACTCCTCCTGCAACAGCCGCGCATAGCTCAGTTCACTGATGCTGGAGAAGTGAGCATTACGTCGATGCACGGCGACCCAGATCAATCTCACCGGCGTCGCCGCCTCAGGCGCATAAGCGAGATAATCGCGTGCATCAAAACCAATACGGCCGTTATTGGCGACAAAGCAGGGATGCCCTTCCGTCATCGACGACTCCAGGGTCTGGAAGTCCGCCTTCACCAGCGCCTGGCTGTCTGGATTGTTCTTCTGCAGTTTAAACACGCTACTGCACAACGTGCTGCTGATCTCTTCCATATAGGTCGCCAACAGCGCCTGAGGGATGCCGATTTGGGCATTGAACTCTTCAATAAACTGCAGCGCATCCAGCGGTAAACGCTGGCCGTTTTCCTGTTTTTGCAGGGAAGCCACATCGATTTCCCAGTGGTCCAGCGCCAGCCGTTGTGCGGAAAAAACATAGTCTGATTCGCCATTCGGCACGGCCAGCTGGTAACGGCCACTGCCGACATCAACAGGGGTGATCAGCTTCTCGTGCGCGAATTCGGCAATGGCTTTGCGAATCAGTAAACGGTTGGCCTGCAGCCAGTCTTGTCCGGTGAGGTGTGAACCGTTCAACAGCGGTGTGGTGTTATTCATAAGTGAATCCTGCAGTAGGGCCTGCTGATAATCATCGCGCTGGCAGAAAGCCAACCAGGCCGTTTTATGTCCCATATCAATGGTGTGCTGATAGCGAAAACCCGCACGTTTATTCAGGCGATGGATTTTGTCATTGCGCACGTCCGGCTCGACCACCACGCGGTTAACCTCGGGGCGGCTGAACATGTAGTCCATGACCGTGCTGAACACCTGCCAGCTAAACTGGCTGACCGGTGTCACCGCGGGCGCGATCAGAATATGCATGCCGTAGTCGTCTGGCTGGGCGGGATAATGCCTGCCGACCTCATCCTCACTGGCACGATAACATTCGATAAGAAACGCCGGTTCGCCATCGCAGCAGCCGATTAACGCCGCATGGGGATCTTTTGCCGTCAGCTGTTGATAGAATTCGGCGACCTGCTCTGGCGCGTGATCCTGCATTCCCCAGAAGCGGGCGTAGTCGCGCGTGACCCAGCGGTGAATAAGCCTCACATCAGCGGGCAGCAGGGGACGAAGGGTAAACTGACCCGCTGGACGGGCCGCAGTGAAAAGTGTGGACTGTGACATATTAGTGTTCCGTTTGGGCCGGGAAAGTCTGGAAGGCGATTTGACGCTCAACGGGATAAACTTCCCGCCCGGTGAGTTCACGCAGGAGCACCGAGTTGCGATAGCAGGCCATGCCAAGATCCGGCGTCACAAAACCATGCGTATGCAGCTCCGCGTTCTGGACGAAGACCTGGTTGTGCAGGTCGATACTGTAATTGCGCTGGACGTCGTAACGGCCCTTTTCATCCCAGCGCAGACGCTGGCTGATGCCTTCGATAAACATCGGCGGGCGATACTGATAACCCGTTGCCATGACCAGGCCCTGAGTACGACGCGTGTAAGCACAATCCTGTTCCTGATGATGCAGCGCGAGTTCACATTCACCGCCTGGCAACCAGCGCATACCGGTAAGTTCAGAATGGGTGAACAGGTTAACGTCTAGCGCGCCATCCAGTTGCTTGACGTACATCAGGTCGTAGATGTCGTTGATTAACGTGCTGTTAATGCCTTTGTAGAGATTTTTGTGGCGCGCGTTCAGCGCATCGCGCTTCTCGCCCGGCAGCGCGTGGAAGTAGTCGACCCATTCTGGCGAAGTCATCTCCAGGGTCAGTTTGGTGTATTCCAGCGGATAAAAACGCGGTGCGCGGGTGATCCAGTTCAGCTGATAGCCAAACCGATCGATGTCCGTCAGCAGATCGTAATAGATCTCTGCAGCGCTCTGCCCGCTTCCCAGCACGGTGAGGGTGCTTTTTTTCTGCAATTCCGCTTTGTCTGCCAGATACTGGCTGGAATGGGTGAAACGCGACTGGTGCGGTCGGCTGCACGCCGGCAGCCAGGCGGTGGGTCCGGTGCCCAGCACCAGCTTACGGGCCAGCCACTCTTGCTGCTGACCCGTGAGCGTATCCACCGAGCGAACGCAGTAGCACTGTCGGGCATCGTCGTAGCTTACATAGTCTACGCGCGTGTTCCAGCGTAAATTACTCAGCTGTGAACAGGCCCACTGACAGTACTGGTTGTACTCTTTTCGCATCAGGAAGAAGTCTTCGCGAATGTAAAACGAATAAATTTTCCCTTTCTGTTTCATATAATTGAGCAGGCTGTAGGGATTGGTGGGATCGGCCAGCGTCACCAGGTCAGCCATAAAGGGCGTTTGCAGATGCGCACTCTCCAGCATCATGCCGGTGTGCCAGTCGAATCCCGAATTTTGATCCAGAAAAATCCCCTTCAGCCCCTCAACCGGTTCGCTCAGACAGGCCAGGCTGAGATTAAAAGGACCGATACCAATACCGATAAAGTCATACATCTGGTTGTTCATTGCACCGTTCTCACTGGTTAGCCACGGGTAATGTCACGTCACGCGCCTGTTCTCGACCGTAATGGGCGATCAGGGCGATCACATCTTCAATGTCAGCCACCGAGGTGGTGGGATTCAGCAGAGTAAATTTCAGGTACTGCCGCCCCTCCACTTTGGTCCCGGCAATCACCGCATTACCGGATCGGAACAGCGCCTTGCGGATACCGGCGTTGATGGCATCCAGCTGTGCGGGATTCATGCCAGGGCGTGGCACGAAGCGGAAGATTTGGGTGGTCAGTTCAGGCGCATGCAGAACCTCAATCGCCGGATGGGCGTTCAGCCGCTGATGGGTTGCCTGAGTCAGCGTCAGAATGGTATCTAATGCCTCACCCAGTGCAGACGGCCCCATAATGCGTAAGGTCAGCCACATTTTCAGCGCGTCAAACCGACGCGTGGTCTGAATACTTTTATTGACCAGGTTTGGCGTCCCTTCCTGCTGGGCGCTAAGCGGATTGAGGTAATCAGCATGGTGCGTCACATGGCTAAGGTGCTGTTTCTCGCGCACAAAGAACGCGCCACAGCTTACGGTCTGGAAGAATGACTTGTGGTAATCCACCGTCACCGAGTCGGCTTTTTCAATGCCGTTGAGGCGCTGGCGATGCTGTTCGGAAACCAGGAGGCCGCAGCCGTATGCCGCGTCGACGTGCATCCAGATGCCGTGCTGCTGACAAAGTTTCGCGATGCTTTCCAGCGGATCGATACTGCCGAAATCGGTGGTGCCGCTGGTGGCAACGACGGCGATGGGGATCAGGCCCTGCTCATGACAGCGCTGAATCTCCTGCTCAAGCTGCACGCTGTCCATGCGGTAATGGTCGTCATACGCTACCGGGATGACCGCATCGTAGCCCAGGCCGAGAATGGCCATCGATTTCTGGATGCTGAAGTGGCTCAGTCTGGAGGTCAACACGCGCCATTTTGCCGCATCGGCAGGCAGGCCCTGATGTTTGATCAGGTGGCCCGGATGATGTGCGGCGCACCAGCTGTCGCGCGCCAGCAGCATCGCCATCAGGTTCGACTGCGTCCCGCCGCTGGTAAAGATGCCGTCTGCGCTCGCAGGCAGACCGATGCGGCCCAGCGTCCAGTCAATCACCTTCTGTTCTATCAGCGTTCCGCCCGCACTCTGGTCCCACGTATCCACGGAGCTGTTGACTGCCGCCATGATCTGCTCGGCCAGCAGAGACGGCAGTACAACCGGGCAGTTAAGGTGCGCCACGTATTTGGGATGGTGGAACCAGACGGCATCGCGCAGATAAAGCGTCCGCAGCTCTTCCAGCGCGGCCTCGTTATTTCCCAGCGGCTGGTCAAGATCGACAGCGCTGAAAGCCGGAGCCAGCTCGTGGGGCAGAATACCGCTGAAGGGCTTTTCAACGCGCTGAACGGTGCTGGAGATCAGCGCCAGCGCCTCTTGCGTTTGCTGATGCCACGCAGGGATTTGCGCGTCGTTAAAGATAAAGTCCTGAGCAGTCAGGACCTCATCAGGCAGATGTCGGCGAGGCACCGACAGATTTTGCTTACGTAACACCATATCCTGTTCCTTTGTTAAAGACGTAGGCCGCCCGGCCACCGTGAAAACAGGGCAGCAGCATGCGCCAGACCGCGCGAGTCAGTTCAGATTCAGTAACCTTTAGCCGAGCTGGCTAACCCATGAGATCAAGAAAATTAAGAATTTATGTTTAAAAAAATCATTAAAAACTACATTTTATGTGGTTAATTTGCATTAAATATGCGCTTTTTAACGATAATGACAACATTAATAATAATCATTATCATTCAACTTTTAAAAGGGTAAGCATTCTCATAAAGGTGGCTAATGTCTTTTTATGTGATCTTGATCACATAAAACAGCTTATATTCGGCGCTGGAAGAGGAAGAGATGGCGAAAATCACCTCCATCGGTGCGAAAACAAAAGAAGAAGGGCTCTCAGCCGGGCAAAAAACAGGAGGCGTGACGGCGGGGTTCTGATATGACGCGGCATATCGGTGTGTTTATCCGGTCTGAAGAGGCTGGCTTCAGTAAGAAGCCAGCGCGAACGAAGATACCGACAGGCTTATCCAGCGCGTTTCGCCACAGGGATTATCCGGGGCGCATGACGCTCCCGGAATCCCTGGGGAAAAAGACGATGCGGTAACAACAGCCTGTTTCACCCGGTAAGGTTGCGACCCTGAAGCGTCGCCTTACGGGTTTTACAGCAGACCGGTTTCGACCTGAAAATGGCGCTGCTCGCCGGGCATCAGCACGATTAACGTTCCGGCGCGCGTTGCCGCAGCAAAGCCTTCGGGACGGCAGGTGGCAGGCAGCACATGGGCAGCAACCTGTTGATCCGCGTTATGCAGTATCCAGCGCGTGGCATGTGGGAACTGCGCAGTAGAAAAGCGGGTCATCAGGGCGTAACCGTCCGGAGAATGGAGTTCAAACTGAACGTTCTCACCGTACTGCGCCAGATGATCGGCAAAGAAGACAATCTCTGGATCGTACATCTCGGGTTGATCCAACCGGCGTAAAGCTGCGGGATCGCTGGCAAGGGAAGCGGTAAAAGCGGTCCATTGCGGCGTGGGCCGCACATGTGCCGGTAGGGAGCGGCGCAGCTGAAATGCCTCATCCGGTATCGTCTGCCTGAACTGCCCCTGCGCCACCCACGCGCTGTTGATGTGGCACATGTACTGCAACGGCATCGGCGCGCCAGCCAGGTTGGTGACGCTCATCTCCAGCACCAGTCGTGCCTGACTGGCCCCTAATCTTACCGCCGGAGCCGCCCGATAGTGGTGACCAAACCCCTTGATGTATTCGGTTTCGCCCTCCACCGAAAGTCTGTCGCCCTCCAGCACAATCCATGCTGTATCCATGCGTGCGCAGGCCATTTCGCCGTGCAGCGCGTGCGTGTCTTCCGCTGCAGGGCAGCCATTCGCCAGCAGGCCAGAGTGAAAGGCAAAGCAGCCATAGGTATCGATAATCGAATCACCCGGCAGCGGCTGTTTAAAGCGATGTCCCATGGTTAATGCGCGGCCGTCAAAATTCACGTCCCACACCATCTGGCCCAGAAACGGCAACACAATTACCGTGCCCCGTCGGTTGTGAATGCGAATGGCTTCAATGCCCGCAGGATAACGAAACAGCTCGACGCTGAAGTCCTCGCTCTCCAGCAGCAGGCAAGGCGTGTAGGTGAACTGTTCGCGACAAAGCGGTAAACGGGTTTTCATCGCCCCTCCTCCGCCAGGTTTCCGCTAAGGCGAGGCTGCTTTTTGTGGCGCAGCTCGCCCCAAAAATAGAACCCAACCCATGCGAAACACAGCAGCGATACGCCGAATGCCAGCTGCATCGATCCCAGGTGATCGGAAACAAAGCCCTGCAGCGCGGGCACAAAGGCCGCACCCACAATGGACATCACAATAAATGCTCCCGCGACTTCGGTGTATTTACTGTCAACGGTCGCGAGCGTCCCGGCATAGATCGTCGCCCAGCACGGGCCAAACAGCACGCTGACAAACACCGCGGCGTAGACTGCTGTGAAATTGGGCACCAGCATCACGTAGCCCAGCGTTGCGATGCCAAGGAGTGAAAAGGCGATAAGCACTTTCTCTGGCCGGAAACGCGTCATTAAAATGTTGGCGACAAACTTGCCAATAAAGAAACAGATAAAGCTGTAAATCATAAAGCTGGATGCCTCGCGCTCATTGGCAGCTCCCAACGTAAGCGCCAGACGGATGGTAAAGGACCACACCGCCACCTGCATACCGACGTACAAAAACTGCGCCAGAATACCGCGTTTAAAATGGCGATTTTTAGCCAGATAGCGAAAGGTTTCCCCCAGCGTTGGCAGCGATTTTTCGTTGCTTTGCGGCTTGCAGCGTGGATAGCGGGTGAACATAAACAGCAGCATGACAACCACCAGCACCATCACCAGATATTTATAGGGTTCCAGGGTATGTTCCAGCATGGACAGGCGGAAAGCATGCGCCTGCGCCGCCGTCATGTTTGCCATTTGCGTTTCCAGGCTTTCTCCATCCTGAAACACCAGATATTTTCCCAGCACAATGCCCATCAGCGCCCCCACCGGATAAAACGTCTGACTGATGTTAAGACGCAGCGTGGCATGCTGACGCTGTCCGATCATTGAGCTGTAGGTGTTCGCCGCCGTCTCCAGAAAGCTTAACCCAATGGCAATGGCAAAAATCGCCGCCAGAAACATGGTGTAGGTTGCCATATGCGAGGCGGGATAAAACAGCAGGCAGCCCAGGATGTACAACGCCAGACCGGCTAATATAGCCAGCTTGTAACTGGTTTTACGGATCACCAGCGAGGCAGGAATCGCAATCAGAAAATAGCCGCCGTAAAAGGCGCTCTGCACCAGGGCGCTGGCAAAATCGCTCAGGGCGAAAACGCTTTTAAACTGCGTAATCAGAATGTCATTCAGGCTTGCCGCACAGCCCCACAAGGGGAACAGGCAGGAAAGCAGAATGAACTGGAACAGCGGAGTCTTATTTAGATAACCGTCATTTTGCTGAACAATGTTCTGGTGCATGGCTGTACCTCACTGAAGGTCAAGAAAGCGCTGAAATTCCGCTGTATCAGGATAAGAACGTTGTGTGCCGCGCGCCGTCACGCTACAGGCCGCGTAGGCGGAGGCTTTGGCCATCGCCGCAGGAATATCGCCCGTTTTCACCAGTTCATGAGCGAAGCAGCCGATAAACGCATCACCCGCACCGCTGGTATCCACTGCCTTAACCGGCACAGGCGCAACCTGGTGCTGTGTCTCTCCGGTCATCCACAACGATCCGCGACTGCCCAGCGTAACGATCAGGTTTTTCAGGCCACGTTTCAGCAAGGATGCACCGGCCAGCCTGACGTCATCATCCGTCCCCACCGGCATCCCGGTAAGAATTTCCAGCTCCGTCTCATTGGGCATAAAAAAGTCGCACTGGCAGGCATAGCGGATATCCAGGTCTGCCACGGCGGGCGCAGGGTTGAGGATGACGCGAATATCATGCTGACGGGCAAAATCGATAGCGTAGTACACCGTTTCCAGCGGAATTTCGAGCTGAAGAATGATCAACCGACAGCGTTTCAACGCATCACCCGCAGCATCAATATCCGCCGGCTTGAGGTGCTGATTCGCGCCTTTGATAATTAAAATGCGGTTTTGCGACTGATCATCAACAAAAATGGGGGCCACGCCGCTGGAAACCCCTTTTTCGGTTGTGACATAACGCGTATCCACGCCCTGCTGTTGCAAATTAGCCAACGTGGTGGGCGCAAACAGGTCATCGCCGACTTTACTGACCAGCATCACCTCGCCACCCAGTTTTGCTGCCGCCACAGCCTGATTGGCCCCTTTTCCCCCACAGCCAATCGCAAAATCGGGTGCCTCAAGCGTCTCTCCAGCTTTAGGAAAGCTGTTGGTATAGGTGATTAAATCCACCATGTTTGAACCAATAACGGCGATATCCATTTTTCCCCCGGTAATGAACAGCTAAAATGTTATAAAAATAACACTATCAATTCAACGGCGTTTAATATGTGATAAATTTCACATTTAACGTGACAAGATTCCGCGATATATCGGATTTCTCGCCCTCAAGATGTTACTATTATAACAAAGCAAGCTATCTGAACGGCGCGTTATTCTTAGCTTTAGTGCAGGTTTGCGGGGTAATAACATTGCGGGTAAGATGAAAAATCTTACCCGGTGAGCACGCAACACCTTATATTTTTTGAAATTTGTCACAGCCTCAATAAAACCACGGCGATTTCAGGTAAATTTAATTGCGCGATAACAATGTGACAGGCACTGACGTATGACGTCTTCTTCAAGGAATACAGGTTCAGAAATGACAATGGAAACCCGCCGCGACGAACGCATTCGCAAACTGGCTCTGGCACTTAAGCGCACCGATAAATTACATCTGAAAGATGCCGCACAGCTGCTGGACGTCTCCGAAATGACCGTGCGTCGGGACTTAAGTGAACCGACATCGAGCGTGGTATTGTTGGGCGGTTATATTGTGAGCGATCCCCGAAACCACGCCGGACACTATTTCATCTCCGATCAACATGGCCAAAATGCGGCCCGCAAGCAGCGGCTCGCTCAGGCAGCAGCCAGCCTGATTAGTGAAAACGACACGGTGTTTTTCGACTGCGGCACCACCCTGCCCTATGTCGTGGATGCGATTCCGGATGAGCTGCCCTTTACCGCCATCTGCTGTGCCATGAATACCTTTCTGGCGCTGAAAGAAAAACCCGCCTGCAACGTGATCCTGAGCGGCGGGGAATTTCATGCAGACAATGCCTTATTCACGCCCGTCGGCGGCCATTCCATTCTGGATGACCTGTGTCCCAGCCTGGCGTTTATCTCTGCGGCTGGCGTAGATCGGGATCAGGGAGCGACCTGCTACAACCTCAACGAGCTGCCGATGAAACACCATGCCATGCTGCGCGCCCGCCAACGTATTTTGGTTGCCGACAGCAGCAAATATGGCAAAGTGCTGCCCGCGCGCATTGGCGAGCTCGCCCGCTTTGATTTACTGGTCAGCGACAGCGCGCCCGAACCCGCCCTGCGTGAGTGGTTAACCCAACAGCACATTCCCGTCCGCCTTCCCTGACGCTTTTCTGTCACGCGGCGGCAACAGGCTGTTGCTAAATTCTCGTCGCGGACAGCAGACGCGCTGCGCTAAGGCGGCCGTTTGCTGCTCCGTCTGACAGCGGACACAAATCAAACAGTTACGCCCGACTGCGCGACTGCGCGGAATTATCCCGGCCCATCGGCTGTGAATAGGCGGCGAAAAAGGCTAAACTTCGACATCATCCAAACGACAAACAGACCCAGAGGCTCAATACAACGTGGCTCAATTCGTCTATAGCATGCATCGCGTCGGCAAAGTAGTTCCGCCCAAGCGACATATTCTCAAGAACATCTCCCTTAGCTTTTTCCCCGGCGCGAAAATTGGCGTACTCGGCCTGAACGGTGCGGGTAAATCTACGCTGCTGCGCATCATGGCCGGTATTGATAAAGATATCGAAGGTGAAGCTCGCCCACAGCCCGGTATTAAAATCGGCTACCTGCCACAGGAACCGCAGCTTAACCTTGAGCACACCGTGCGCGAGTCCGTTGAAGAAGCCCTGTCCGAAGTGGTCGGTGCGCTGAAACGTCTTGATGAGGTTTATGCCTTATACGCTGAAGAAGATGCGGATTTCGATAAGCTGGCTGCCGAGCAGGGACGTCTGGAAGAGATCATTCAGGCACATGATGGCCATAACCTGAACACGCAGCTGGAACGCGCCGCCGATGCCCTGCGCCTGCCGGACTGGGACGCAAAAGTCGCAAACCTGTCTGGTGGTGAACGTCGCCGTGTCGCGCTGTGCCGCCTGCTGTTGGAAAAGCCCGACATGCTGCTGCTGGACGAACCGACGAACCACCTGGATGCCGAATCTGTCGCCTGGCTGGAGCGCTTCCTGCACGACTTCGAAGGGACCGTGGTAGCGATTACGCACGACCGCTACTTCCTGGATAACGTTGCTGGCTGGATTCTGGAACTGGACCGCGGCGAAGGTATTCCGTGGGAAGGTAACTA
Organism: Pantoea sp. B623; assembly: GCF_024814475.1. NCBI lineage: Bacteria > Pseudomonadati > Pseudomonadota > Gammaproteobacteria > Enterobacterales > Erwiniaceae > Pantoea > Pantoea sp. B623. The sequence continues at coordinate 1,747,127 of NZ_JANUXM010000004.1, forward strand.
CTCCTCATGGCTGGAGCAGAAAGATGCCCGTCTGGCACAGGAAGCCTCTTCCGAAGCCGCACGTCGTAAATCCATCGAGAAAGAGCTGGAGTGGGTACGTAAAGGGCCAAAAGGCCAGCAGTCTAAAGGCAAAGCCCGTCTGGCTCGCTTTGAAGAACTGAACAACACCGACTACCAGAAACGTAACGAAACCAACGAGCTGTTTATTCCGCCGGGTGCCCGCCTGGGTGACAAAGTGCTGGAAGTCAGCAACCTGCGTAAATCCTACGGTGACCGCGTCCTGATTGACGGCCTGTCGTTCTCCGTACCGAAAGGCGCCATCGTCGGCATCATCGGCCCGAACGGCGCCGGTAAATCAACGCTGTTCCGCATGATGTCCGGTCAGGAACAGCCGGACTCCGGCGAGATTGTGCTGGGTGAAACCGTGAAGCTGGCTTCTGTCGATCAGTTCCGTGACAGCATGGATAATGCCAAAACCGTATGGGAAGAAGTCTCCGGCGGTCAGGACATTATGCGCATCGGCAACACTGAAATGCCAAGCCGTGCCTATGTCGGACGCTTTAACTTTAAAGGCGTGGATCAGGGCAAACGTGTCGGCGAGCTGTCCGGTGGTGAGCGTGGTCGTCTGCATCTGGCAAAACTGCTGCAGGTTGGCGGCAACATGCTGCTGCTCGATGAGCCAACCAACGACCTGGACATTGAAACCCTGCGCGCGCTGGAAAACGCCCTGCTTGAGTTCCCTGGCTGCGCCATGGTGATCTCGCATGACCGTTGGTTCCTTGACCGTATCGCGACCCACATTCTGGATTACCAGGATGAAGGCAAGATCGAGTTCTTCGAAGGTAACTTTACCGAATACGAAGAGTACAAGAAACGCACGCTGGGCGCGGATGCGCTGGAGCCGAAGCGTATTAAGTACAAGCGTATTATTAAGTAACACAGGGGCGGCAGCGATGCCGCCCTTCTCTTTTCTTCAGTGGTAGAATTCGCGAAACACTGGCGACTGCAACGCAAATTCAATGTACTTCATCAGCGCAGGTGAGTTCAGTTTTCGGCTGGGATACACCAGCCACAGTTCATTCCCCTCCATTTCCCATTCCGGCAAGACCTGCACCAGGCGCGCATCATGCATCTCTCCGTCGATTAAAAAGCGCGGCAGAAGCGTAATACCGGCAGTGCCTAACGCCGATTCGCGTGCGTACAGTAAATTGTCGGTGAGGTGTGCAGGCGGGAGCAGCCAACGGTGATACTGATCGTGCCGTTTTAGCACCCACTCGTTCCAGGCCCGGTGCGCAATGCAACGGTGCGCGGCCAACTGCTGAGGATGGGTCACCGGAGGATGCTGATCGAGATAGGCTTGCGCGGCCACCAGCGAGCGCTGGCAGTAGCCAACGCGCCGACCAATCAGAGACGACTCCTGCGGCTGGCCGGTGCGCAAGGCCAGATCAAAACCGTCCTGCACCAGATCGCGGATATCATCCGAAATGGAAATATCCAGCGTCACATCCGGATAGCGCCGTAAAAACGCGGCGTTGCAGCGGGCCAGTAAGGTTGCGCCAATACCCGCCGGGCTGGTAATGCGCAGGCGACCGCTGGGATTTTCCCGCAGACTGGCAATAGCCTGCTCAGCACGTTCGCTGGCCTGCATCATCTCCTGGCAATGCAGCAGGTAGCGTTCGCCCGCAAACGTCAGGTTTAACTGGCGCGTGGTGCGGTTTAACAGGCGAATGCCCAGCCGCTGTTCAAGCTGGCTGATGCGCTGACTGACGCTGGATTTGGGTAAGCCCGCCCGTTCTGCCGCGGCGGTAAAACTGCCACACTCTGCCACTAACGCAAACAGCGCCATATCCTGCCACTGACGAAACGCCATTGTTCACCTCAGACGAACACGCTAATAACGATTGTCCATCTTATCAGTATCGCCTCAGGGTTCTACACTTGAGAAAACACTACAGGAGATAAACCATGTCTGTTCGCGCGATTGCCGTCGATCCCGAAAACCCAAAAAACTTCGTCGAAATTTTTCCAGAAACCCTCACGCCTGGCGAATATGACCTGCGCGTCCAGGTGAAAGCCGCCTCGGTCAACCCGGTGGATACCAAAGTCCACAAAGGGGCGATCAAAAATGGTTTACAGGTGCCGCGTATTCTTGGCTGGGATGCCAGCGGTGTGGTACTGGAAACCGGCAGCAAAGTCAGCGGCTTTAAGCCAGGCGATGAGGTTTACTACGCGGGCGATATTACCCGCCCGGGCAGCAACAGTACGGAGCAGTTGGTCGATTCACGCATCACCGGCCACAAACCGAAAACCCTCGACTGGGCGGCTTCTGCCGCTATTCCCCTGACGGCGCTGACCGCATGGGAAGGCCTGTTTGAACGGCTGGATATGGCCGCCGCACGTGAAGATCAAACACTGCTTGTCGTGGGCGGCGCTGGCGGCGTCGGTTCGCTGGCCATTCCGCTGGCAAAAATGCGCAGCAAAGCCAAAGTGATTGCCACCGCCTCACGGGAAGATTCCGCCCAGTGGTGCCGCGATCGCGGGGCAGACCTTGTCATTAACTACAAAGACATGGTTGGGGAGCTGGAAAAGCACGGTATCAAACAGGTCGATTATATTTTCTGCCTTAACGACACCGACGGCCATTGGGAAACCATGAGCCAGCTCATCGCCCCTCAGGGCCATATCTGCACCATCGTCGAGAATGAACATCCGCTGTCGATGGATCAACTGAAGTTAAAAAGCGCCGCACTGCATTTTGAGTTCATGTATACGCGCAGCATGTACAACACGCCAGACATGGCGCAGCAGGGTGAAATCCTCAATACCGTCGCCAGCCTGCTGGACGAAGGCAAGCTGCAAAGTACACTCAACGAAACGCTTCATGGCCTGAGTGTGGAAACGCTTGAGACCGCTCACCAGCGCGTGCTGGAAGGCCATATGCGCGGCAAGGTTGTCATGGTTTACTGATCACTCGCGGGTGCCAGACAATAGGGGCACCCGCGTACGGTTATTTTACGGGGAAGCCGAAGCCTGGCTCAACGTTGCCGTGAAAACCTGAGGATTCCCCTGATCGTCCAGCGCGGTAAAGTTAAGGCTGCCCTCACCTGTGGCTAAAGGCGGCGCATCACCCATGAGGGGATACGCTTTATGGGTGAAAGGTGCCAGCGTTTTATCCCCGTCCAGATAAACGGGATAACGTTTCCCCCCTGCCGTCACCGTCATTTTTCCCGGCGTAAAAAAGTAACGGCTATGATTCATGGCCTGAATAAAAAACTGTCCCTGCTTTTTTCTTACCTGAAAGGTGACCGCGTTTACCCGTGCCGCAAAGGGCGTAATGTCCGTGAACGGCCGGTTAATCACTTTAAGCTGAGTGTTCAGCGCCATGCTGATCTTGTCGTTGCCCGCCCGTAGCGTGCTTTTTTTCACTGCGCTGATCTCGTAAAGATTGAGCCAGTACAGGGATTCCCGATCCTTTGGCAGCTGTGCGGCCAGCTCGGTGCGCAGAACCGCAATCTGCTTTTTTTCATCTTTATTCAGCGTAAAAACGCCGGGAAGCGCAACAAAGGGAAAGGCTTTACTGCCGGGTGATCGTTCCGGTGAACCGCCGTCTATCCAGGTCTGGATCAGTACAGGCGCGTCACCACTGTTGACCAACAGCAACGGAATTTGTACCTCGCCAGGATGAAAGATGAGCCGGCTTTGCTGTGGAATCACTGCGGCATGGGCATGAATCGCGACAGACATAACTAACCAAAAAAACGTTTTCATGTTATTGCAGCCGAATAAGGATGGATGCGGTCGCATCAACACGGCCCGCCGTCACTGTTTGACCGGGAATCTTTGCAAGACGGGCACTGAACGTACGCTGGTACAGCTTTTCGTCACTCTGCTGGCCACCGCTGATGACCTGCGCATCCTCCAGTACCGGCCGCCAGCCCGCATTACTGCTGAAGCTGCTCCAGCTCAAAAAGGAGACAGGCTGACCACTGGACGTCTGTAACTGAATGCCGACGCCTTTTGCCAGTGAAGGATCGCTGTCATAGCGATCGGACACCAGGTAGCGCGAAAGCCCGTCTCCCGTCGTCAAACTCAGTTGCTCGGCCTGCAGCCAAGCCGCGTAACTTGGCTGGAAGCCCAGAGAGAGCTGGCCTGAGTTAATACCCGAGATGTTCTCGGTCCCGTTTGCACAGGCCAGGGTAATGCTGAGCGGCGCTGTCACGGCCTGGCCTTCATTAAGCCCGTTGATGCTGATGCCAGGGAAAATGACGTTTGCGGTATAATTTTCCACCCGGCAGCCCTGGGTCATATTTTGCGTCAGGGTGGCGACCGGCGCGGTATTCATCCCAAAGGCCATGTAACGTCCGGAACCCCAGGTTTCAAAATGGTTCCAGCTGTCCTGACCCGCTTCGGGCACATTCATTCCCGGCCCCATAAACACCACATAGCCATTGGGCTGATTACAACTGTATGCGCCGGTATAATTATCGGCTGCCGCCCAGGGGCAGCCCCATGACGCGTAACCGGGCGTGCGGTTGTTGCTGTCGGTACGAATGAGCTCCGCGCTGATGGGGCTGAAATCGCGCCCCCTGATCTTGATTTTGTTCCCGTCTATCTCATACTGCGTGAGCGGCACTTTTTGCCAGATACGGGTAAAAGGCTTACCACTGCGCACGTGAACCAGCTTTAATGCGGTAAAAGGAAAATAGGTCTGGAAATAGTTGTTCCCCATGTCCCAGGCACCGCCAACGTTGCTGTCACCGTTGGTGGCGAAGACTTCAAACAGTTGGTCTTTATCAGCAAGGTCACACTCGTACAACACGCGATCGGGATTATTGTTAGCCACAGACGGCACCACCCGAAACACCGAACGGGCCAGCACGGTGCCGGCGGGCTGATAGCGAAGATTCATTAACCCGATATTGCCGAAATTCAGGGGCGCACCACAGGCATCACAGCCTTGATCGACCGGCTGTATACGCGTGCAGGTCGCGTGAGCCGGGAGCCACACCGTCCAAAAAAATACTGTTATTACCGCTAAAATGCGCTTCATCATTTATACCTCAGATTCTAAAACGACAGACGGCATCCGCGTAGGTGATCACCGCGTCGGGCTTGGGTTTCGGGATGCGGTAATCAATTAAACAGGTTGACTGTGCGCCCTCTCCCCAGACGGCCTTCAGTTGCCCCTGAGTTTTAGCCACCCGCAACCAGGCATTGCCGCCCTGACCAAATGTCCCCACCCGATTGCCCGACTCGTCCAGCAGATCTGCGCCCATCGGCACCGTGTTATCGCGATTGGTGCGGGTCTTTAACATGAGCGGATAACCGCGTAAGGTTCTGAACGACACCTTCACCATCGCACCGGCATAGGGCGCGACGATTTTCTCGCTGTCCTGTATCTCAACATGGCTATCGCTGCCGCCGGCTCCCAACGAAATCCGGTTGTAGTGATAGGGGTTAAGCGACGGCACCAGGGCATAGCCGAAGCGGTCGATCTCGGTACCCTGGCTGTTGAGAACGTGGGCGTTCCTGGCGCCTTTCGCTTCGACAAGGGCGAAGGTGTCGCCGAGATAATTGCCCAGCGTCACGCCGCCGCTGTGGATCACTGCTGCGCCCATCGCGTTAACGGACATCTGGTTAAACCGCGAAGAGGTCGATGCGGTACCGGTCACGCTGGCTTCTGAAAACTTTTTGCCCAGGCTGCCACTTAACGTCGTATCACGTTGCTGCTGATCGCGATTCACATTCACGCTATAGCTGGTGCCGCTCTCGCCGCTCAGTCCGCTGAGCGACGCGTTGTAGTTACTGCCGTTCTGGCTTCCCCGCGTGCCGCCCAGAGCCAGATAGGGTGAGGTGGCGTCCGAGCCCAACGGCACAGAGAGGCTGACCTGCAACTGGGTATCTTTATAAAAGGTATCGTCTGCATGCTGGGCCATCACCGCCATGCGCGGATCGGTTGAGTAGGCTCTGCGCGAATACTGGCGGGAGAGCGAAATATTCAGCGCGATATTTTTGGGCAGCACCGTGCCATAGCCGACCTGAAACTGCGTCGTCCGGGAGCGTCCATCATAGTAATTTTGCTTCGAGCCAGAGAGATAGACATTGCCCCACTGCCCCAGCGTTTGATTAAGGGTCATTTGCAGGCGGTTACGCTGCATATATTCGCTGTTGATAAGGTTGCGGCCAGGCGTTTCTGCATTATTCAGTGCAATCACGTCGTTAAGGTCCCGGTAACCCTGAGTGGAATACTGGTATCCGGCAAAGGTCAGTGTGGTATTGGTAGGCTGAAAGGTTCGACTGTAACTCAGTGCGTAACGCCATCCCTGGGTCGACTCACCGCCGTTCAGATCGGCTTCAGAATACGCGCTGTTAAATCCCACTGCGCCGATGTCAGAGGCCCAGACGCCGCCGGCCAGCAAAGCATGATAGCGTTGGCCCAGCCGTACGCCGCCATTAAGGGTGATGGCGTTGGTCAGTCCGTGCTTAACGGTTAATTCGGTAAAGGCGTTGTATTTACTGTAATCCCTGACTTTACCGGCAGCAAAGTTGTAGTCCGTCCGGCCAGGACGCAGCGACTGCGGTAACACCGCATAAGGCACGCTAAATCGATGAAGGCTGCCGTCAGACTCCTGAACCTCAACGCTGAGATCGCCGCCATAGCTCACCGGACTCAGGTCATTGATGATATACGGACCCGGCGGCACGGTTGTCTGGTATATCCGCTGCTTGCCCTGCCAGATTGTTACCCGTGCATTACTGTTTGCCACGCCGCGCACCACCGGGGCATAACCCCGAACAGAATCCGGCAGCATACGATCGTCAGAGTCCAGACTGACGCCGTTAAAACTGACAGCAGTAAATAAGTCACCGTTACTGAAAAGTTCCCCTATCCCCGCCTCACTTCGTAAAGTGGGCAGCGCACGTTGCACCCAGGCCCGGGCGCTTTGCCAGCGATTGCCGAACTCGTCATGGGTGAAATTCCCCTGCTGACGGAAACGCCACATCCCGACGTTCATACCACTGTTAATGCCCAGATAGGTGGATTCAAAACGCTGCGCATTTTTATAATCGGAATAAAACTGGTTAAGGTTGTAATTCACGAAAGCCATGGTATCGCCCGCCGTCAGGTTTTCGGGCGCGATATAGCCTACGGGCCGCTGGACCAGCATCGCCTGAGGAATGGTCACATCCACGCGTAAGCTTGCCGTATTCACGTTGACGGTCGCGCCGGGCAAAAATGCCTCAGGCCGTGCGCAGTCTTCCGCCTTCAGGGCTGACAGATAAGGGGTTTTGACGCCAAACGCCCGATAAAACGGCGAGGTAAGACACACGGAGAGCGGCCCCTCGGCGCGCACGATTTGCAGAGCCGTGGATTGCTGGAACTTACCATTGAGGTAAAGATCGACATCGTAACGGCCAGGCTGAAACCAGGCATCCTGTGAATCAACGGGCATCGCAACCTGTCCCGGCATCATTTCACGGATTAAAGCAGGATCAAACGTATAGTCATTTTGCGCATCAGCCGCCTGACTTGCCCAGGCTGCAATCAGGCTTGAAGCGAAGAATAACAATAATGTGGCTTTATTCATTTCTGCTATTTTTCGTTTACGTTGATTTTTTCGTCGGCGCCAAAATCATTAATCAGGACGGCATTAAGCGCATATCCAGAGAGGGGTGAATGGCTTTTCAGCGTAATGCGCTGTTCACTAAAAGGTGCCAGCGTGACGGCATCGTCCCAGGGAAGCGTGTGATTACCTTTTACCAGGACAAACGAGCGAATATTGGCGTAAAAGGGAGACGCATTTTTAAGGAGGATTGTGTGCCCCTGGATACGCCAGGAAAGTGCCTGTCTGACTTTATCCACAGAGAAATCGAGATCCCCGGGACGAACGATGACTTTCACCCTGTTCTTGATAATCAGATAAAGTTTATTTTTATCTTCATCGCCCTTTTTAACAGAGGGGAGCTCCGTGTAGTCCAGATAAAACAGCGACTCTCTGTCCTGCGGCAAATTTTTTTCAGTGACGTTGACTTTCACCGTTTGACCGGCGACCGGTGCTATACGAAAAATTTGCGGCAGCGCCACAAAGGGCGGCGTTGAATTTGCATCAGGATTCACTGCCTGAATTTGAATAAGCGCAGGCTGATCGCCTGCGTTAGTAAACTGGATGGTCTTTTCATTTTTCGAACCATCAATAATTATCCGGGTGCCGTTTAGTACCACACTCGCCTGACACAGAGTGGCTGACAGCATCAGCAACAAAATAACGCTAGATTTAAACACAGGTTTCTCCTGCCCTCTTAAATAAAGAGGGCCTGATAGTTATGGATAGCTGACAGAATATTGGACGCTACTCAAAACTGTACCTGCACCAGCGCTTCCAGAGTCGCTGTAATATTCGACCGAAAAATTTTGTGATGCACTGGTACTTCCGCTCGCCAGCGTCATGCCGCTGACCGTCGCCGCACCGCCAGATAAATCGATCGCTTTATCACTACTATCCAGCAAACGCAGTGCCACGTTTTTCGCTGTTCCGGTATTCAGTAAATCACCAGTCGATGAAATATTGTTGCCGACCAGATTGATATTAATTGCCTGCGTTGATCCTGATGCCGGTGCAACACAACCGGTTAAGTTAATGGTAAAAGGCGTTTTTCCGGCGGTTGATTTTGCCGTACTCAGCGCGGTAGTGGAAACCGTTGGCAGCAGAATAATCGGGCTACCGGTTGCATCATTGACATTAACGTTACAGGTTTGTGCATTGACCTCGCCCTGAAAGCGAATGGTATTTTGTGATGCGGAAAAAGCATTAAAAGAAATAAAACTTGCACCGCATAAGGCAATTGTCATGCCGAGTGATAAAGACCTGGCTTTCATTGGTTCCCTCTTGTGATTCTGATTAATAAACATGCTCATTGGCGGCGAGAATCATAAGGGGCATGGGAGAGAAACTGTGTGTGAAGTGTTCTGACCTTATGTGAAGAAGGCTTTAGAAAACAAAAAATATATTTAAATTCAATATGATAATGTTAACCCTGTGTTGCTAAAAAGAGACATTTCATAAGATAACAACAGGCCAGGCCGTGCGCGCGACGACAGCGAACGCCACATTGACGACATCACTTTTCGCAAAGGTAAAGCGGTACCGGCCCAGAATAGAATACCCACGTCTGCAGGCCTATCCTTTTAATGACAAACGGAAATGTCGCCCCGACGGTAATGAAAAATGCCGGCAGCCACTTTTGTTGCTCCTCTAAAGACATTTGATTATCCGGTGAGGGTTCTATTAATGTTGATCGCGCAAGATACAGATCACCCTCGCGCTGATAAGTAAAACGGATAATTTTACTCAGGCTGATAACCTTATGCGCGCTATCGGTGAGTCGGCCCGTAATCGCAATAATACCCTGACCGTTTCGCATATCGTGAGAGGCGATCACTGAAAATGTCTCACCGCCTCTGATGTAATTAATGTTTGCTATACAATGGACAGAATCCTGTCGAAACATAAATACGACAATGCCTGCTGCTGTCATCACGATTACAGCTAACAGAAAGGTTAACTTCACCACTGACTCCTTATATAATAATACGAAACACAGTCCGGGGAGCCGAAAAGTGAAAGGGTATTTTTACACTGTAAAACTGAAATTCTTTCACCATTGGTGAACGCTGTAATAAAAATTTTTCGTCGCTCCGTACAACCGACTTTAATATCGACAGCGACTCGTGCCACCAGACTGTTATCCGCTTTTTCATTGCCATATATTTCGCATCCATTCATATCAAAGCGTTTAACAAAATCCATTTCCTGGCGGTAAAGTGAAAAGACCATGATGGCAAAACCACAAATCAGTATCGTCAACCCCGTCAGCCCTGTCACAAACAGATGACGGGGGGAAATCGCATAGCGATTTGCGCTTTTTCTGAGTGTTAATATAGCAGATTCAGGATCGCCGATCGGTTTTTTTGATTTTGGTTCAGAATGCGGCATGTCATTAATGAGGTTTTCTGAAATATTCTCATCATCCTGAATAACGGGCTGCGTCGTATTTGGCAAAACCTCATCTTCACTGGCCGAAGGTGAGAGCGGAATGCGCTGTTCTTCTTCCTGGGCACATTTACCAGCCACTGCTTCCTCATCAGAAATACGCTTTTCAGGCGCAGTCGTCGATTCCTCAATGAGGATTGCGTTTGAAAGCATAAAGCCGCGACGCGGAATTGTTCTGATCACGTCCTGGCGGATATCGCATGCCAGCAGCGCTTTTCTGATCAGGGAAATACTTTGATATAAGGCATTGGCACTGACTTCCATACCGAACCGGCGCCAGGCATATTGATAAAATGCTTCATGATCGACAATTTCGCCCTGGCGCGCGATCAGCAATTCAAAACAATAGGAGGCCGATGAGTGCAACTTCACCGTCTGATCATGACTAATAATTTCCCTTTTCCCAGGATAAAAAACCACATCGCTACCAATACCAATCTTTTTCATCTTATTACATCCGGGTATATCATTATTTCTATCTTAAGAACATTCCCTCAATATAAACCAGTTAAAAATATTGAACTTACATTTAACAGCAACACACAGAAGAAATGAAATAATATCAGTTTTTAAATACGTAATAATGTTACCTGAGAATTCAAAATCTCTTTTTTTGTTTTCTAATGTTACGCGCGTTATTTGGCTGCACGTGGTTTTTCACGAGCCATTATTTCTCATGTTCAGGTTAGAGAGGGCGCAAATAATATGAATAAAAAATAGCCATTAAAGGGGCGACGTCTTGTTCCTTCCCCGCCCTGGTATGAAGGTAAAAGCCTTAGAGCGGGCTCTGTTCGCCCAGCATTCCTTTCACAAGTTCAATACAGCGCAGGAAACGCGTATCGTAGTCTTCTTCCTGCACATGAACGAAATCGATGTGGTTTTCACCCAGCATCGAGATCAGCATGCTCTGGAACTCACGGCGATCCACAGAGCTGCCCAGGCTGCGCAATCCGTCCGCCACCCAGGGCACGTTATTCTCCAGCAAAATGACCAGGTCAAAGCGATACTCATCAATCATTGCCTGAACAAAAGGATGCTCGCGTCCCTCATACTTTTTGCAAAAGGCCTGGGTGGTGACAAAGTCGGTATCGATAAACGCCACTTTATTGGCATATTTCACCGCAAAATCGATGTACTGTGCATGGCCCAGCGCGATCTTATCGTAGTCAGAATACTGCAGTGCCATCTCATCGCCGCCCAGATGGGAAAAAACATAGTCACGGCCATATTCCCACGCACTGGACGTATTAAAGATGTTCGCCAGCTTGTTCACCAGCATCGACTTTCCGCTCGACTCACCGCCCAGAATGGCCACGGTGCGTACAAAGAAAGGCTTCACTTCGGTGGGAATATACTCCCAGAAGCGGAAGGGATCCTGACGAATCTGCGCGCCGCTGATATTCATAAACGATCGTTTTGGATCGATCAGTATCGTCTCAATGCCCAGGTGCTGTTGATACATTTCGGCATCGGGTGCTTCACTGGTATAGATGCAGTCTGCGGCAATTCCCTGCTCGTCCAGGAAGGTTTTCACCCCTGCACTCCACACATCCCAGCCGTGTGGATAGGGTTCAATGCCCTCTTCATCGAAGGCATGAATGCGAATATTTTTCTGGTACTTGAAGGTTTGCAGTAACCAACGCAGACGATCGCTAACGGTAGGCTGCTGCGACATGGCGCTGTTTTCAAACAGGCTCAGATCGCGCGGCTCGTCGTAGCCCATAATGATATGCAGCTCATCGACCTGACTACAGGCACGCTGGATCAGATAGATATGGCCGGTATGTAGCGGATAAAACTTACCAAATATCACCCCAATTTTTTTGTCGCGACGTGGAAACTCCAGACCGAGAAAACGGTGCAGGGCTTCCAGCTTTTGTGCACTGGGGCTTTTAATTTTCGCGTTAAGCAGTTGGCTTAAGTACCCTTTGGTCATGCCACTGGCATCGGCCACCTGTTGTAGCGTGTGGCCCTGCTGGCGAATGGCCGTTTTTAAATAATCAAACGCCGACATGTGGTGCCTCCTGCAAAAAATGATCAACGACGTGAGGACAGTTGTCCCTCACCGGCCCTTTTGCGCTACGGCAAAAGGGCATTGGGGAAAGCTTAAAGATCATCGAGAATCGCCAGCGCATCCGCCAACTTTTTCGCGCTGTAGACGCGCATGCCCTCAATCGGCTTTTTCGGCGCGTTACCGGCAGGCACAATCGCCCGTTTGAAGCCATGTTTAGCCGCTTCTGAAATCCGTTCCTGGCCGCTGGGCACCGGGCGAATTTCGCCGGCCAGCCCGACTTCGCCAAAGATAACCAGATCCTGCGGCAAAGGGCGATCGCGCAGGCTGGAAACCATTGACAGCATCAGCGCCAGGTCGGCGCTGGTTTCTGTGACTTTCACGCCGCCCACGACGTTGACGAACACATCCTGATCCGCCATTTGCAATCCACCGTGACGATGCAGTACCGCCAGCAGAATCGCCAGGCGGTTTTGTTCAAGCCCGACGGCAACACGACGGGGATTCCCCATCATCGAATGGTCCACCAGCGCCTGAATCTCGACCAGCAATGGCCGGGTTCCTTCCCACAGCACCATGACCGAACTGCCCGACGTAATCTCTTCACCGCGCGACAGGAAAATGGCGGAAGGATTGCTCACCTCACGCATGCCCTGCTCCGTCATGGCAAAAACCCCCAGTTCATTCACGGCACCAAAACGGTTTTTATGGCTGCGCAAGGTGCGGAAGCGCGAATCGGCATCGCCATCCAGCAGCACCGAACAGTCGATACAGTGCTCAAGGACCTTCGGCCCGGCCAGCGATCCGTCTTTGGTGACATGGCCCACCATGATAATCGCCACGCCGCGGGTTTTGGCAAAGCGCGTCAGATAAGCGGCGGTTTCGCGCACCTGGGCGACGCTGCCGGGTGAAGACTGGATATCGGCCATGTGCATCACCTGGATGGAGTCGATGACCATGATTTGCGGCGCTTCCTGCTCGGCGATCAGGCAGATCTGTTCGATGCTGGTTTCCGACAGCATGTTCAGGTTTTCAGTCGGCAAACCCAGCCGATGGGCGCGCATTGCCACCTGCTGTAAAGATTCTTCGCCGGTGACATACAGCGTTTTCATGTTCTGCGCTAAGCGGCACATGACCTGCAGCAACAAAGTGGATTTACCGGCCCCGGGATTACCACCAATCAAAATGGCACTGCCGGGCACCACGCCACCGCCCAGCACACGGTCAAACTCTTTAAAGCTGGTCGAGAAACGGGGCAAGGCTTCCAGGCTGATTTCGGACAGCTTTTGCACCCGACTGGTCCCGGCACTGCCCGCATAACCGCTGAGGCGCTCATTGCGCGCTGCAGCGGGTGAGGCGGCAATCCGTACCTCGGTAATGGTGTTCCAGGCGTGACAGGCGCTGCATTGCCCCTGCCAGCGCGGATAATCTGCGCCACACTCGTTACAAACAAATGCGCGTTTTGCCGCTTTGGCCAAAACAACTCCTCAGTTAACGCTCTTCGTGAATCAGGCTTCCGGTCAGGATGCAAAACACGCCCATTAAATCGGCATGGCGAATGGTGACGGCCGTTTGCTCATTGACCTTCGGTTTGGCGTGGTAAGCAATGCCCAGCGCCGAGGCTTTGATCATCGGCAAATCATTCGCCCCGTCACCCACGGCGACGGTTTGTTCTGGCGCAATCCCGAACCGCTTCGCCAGTTTTTTTAACGTCTCGGCTTTGTACTGGGCATCCACAATCTGGCCCAGCACTTCACCCGTGAGTTTACCGTCGCGGATTTCCAGTTCGTTAGCCGCGATGGACGACAGATGCAGCTTGTCGCGCAGGAACTCCGCAAAATAGGTAAAGCCGCCAGAGGCGATAGCCACCTGCCAGCCCAGCGCCTGCAATTTTTTGGTCAGCGTGGTTAAGCCTGGCATTAACGGCAGCTCATCGCGTACCTGTTTAAGAATATTGGCGTCGGCATCTTTCAGCTTGCCCACGCGCTGGCGCAGGCTGGCGGTAAAATCCAGCTCGCCGCGCATCGCCCGCTCGGTGACCTCTGCCACCTGCTCGCCGCAGCCCGCCAGTCTGGCTATCTCGTCGATACATTCGATTTGGATCGCGGTGGAGTCCATGTCCATGACCAGCAGGCCCGGCGTTTTCAGATGCGGGATTTTCCCGAGCGGTGCCACATCCAGCGCCAGATCGTGCGCCAGTTTGCTGGCAAACGGCGTCAGGGAACCTGCCAGACGAATCACCTGGTAGTCGTCTACGTTCCAGGCACTGACGATCACCATCGCGGCACCAAGCTGGTGCTGATAATCGGTCAAACGCTGTTTATCCAGGCCGCGACCATAGAGTAACCAGCCGGTTCGACCCGCACGATAGTCCAGCGGCATGACTTCGTCACCGCTGAGTGAAAGGGGCAACCCCGGCCAGAGAGAGACATCAGCAGGCAGATCGCACCAGGTAAGATGATTTGACATCAGGGCTCCTGTAGGAACAACAAAACCACGCAAGAGGCTACCTTGTCTGCGCTGCTTCTGGCAACATAATATCCAGGCTTTCTGTCGTAACGTGATTCGGATAATTAATGGCTAAAACCGCACTGAAATTTCGCTTACATCGCACGGTGATCGTTTTGATTTCGCTGGCGCTGTTAGTGGTGCTTATGCAAGGCGCATCCTGGTTTAGCCTTGGCCATCAAATGGCGCGTTCTGAACAGGCAGAAGAGCTGGCTCAAACGCTGACCCGCCAGGTGGCGTTCAGTCTTAAGCCCCTGATGGATAACAGCGAAGACAACCGCAGTCAGATTGAAGCCATTATTAATCAGATGACCGAAAACAGCCGTATTCTGGATGCGTCCGTCTATGCAGGCGATGGCAGCCTGGTGGCGCACAGCGGCGAAAATATTAACGTGCGCGATCGGCTGGCGCTGGATGGCAAACGCGCGGGAAGCTACTTCAATCACCAAATCGTTCAACCGCTCACCGGCGGCAACGGCCCCGCAGGGTTTCTGCGGGTGACGCTGGATACGCACGTGCTGGTCACCGAATCGCGTCAGGTGGATAACACCACGAATATTCTGCGCCTGATGATGCTGCTGGCGCTGGCGATTGGCATCATCCTCAGCCGTACGTTACTGCGTGACCGCCGCACGCGCTGGCAGCAGTCTCCGTTCCTGCTCACGGCCAGTACGCCTGTGAAAGAGGATGATGATGAGGACGAGAAAAAGGACGATACCGCAAACCCCTCGGTCTGACGCGACGGCCCGGCGCGGTTTACTTTACCGCCTGCCAGACATTGCTCTCATGCCTCACCAACCCACTCGATGAAAAAAGGCCCGTCTTAAGGGCCTTTTGCTTTCCAGATCCGCGTAACGCGCCAGGATCAGCCTTTTAGCAGCGCTTCCAGCTCGGATAACGTATTCACCCGCCAGTCCGGTTTGATCGATTCGGGCAGCGGGCGCGAGCCGTGGTCGATCCAGCAGGTTTTAACGCCCGCATTCATGCCGCCGAGGATGTCTGATTCTGGCGTATCGCCAACCATCAACACGCGATCGCGTTGCGGATGTCCCATCTGTTCGAGCGCATAGTCAAAAATCCTGGCGTCAGGTTTAGGCACGCCCACTTCTTCTGACACCACCAGTGCAGAGAAGTACTCGAGAAAGCCGGTACGCTCCAGACGACGCTGCTGCAGCGCGGTAAAGCCGTTGGTGATGATGCCCATTTTGACGCGGCCGTGCAGCAGCGTCATCAGGCTGACTGCACCCTCGAGCGGCAGACAAATTTCCGCCATGGCTGACAAAAAGCCATCGTTAAGGATCGCCGGTGCCACGCTGAGTTTCTGCCCCCAGCCGACAAAACGGCGGGTCTGGAGCTCCAGTGCAGACAGCTGGCCATTTTGATACTCCACCCAGAGTGGCTTGTTGACCGCCTGGTAATCCGCAAAATCCTGGTCGGTGAACTGCACATCGTATCCGGCAAACAGACGTTGCAGGCCGGCAAACGAGTCAAAGTGAAACAGCGTGTCATCCGCATCAAACAGGATGCAATCCCAGTTATCTAACATCAAAACTCCTCAGAAACGGCTACAGCGTGAGCGCCATGATCAGTGCATCTTCACGGCCGCTGGCGGTGGGATAATAGTGGGGACGGCGGCTGACCTGGTTGAAATCCAGCTGTTCGTACAGCGCGATGGCGGGTGCATTTGACGCACGCACCTCCAGCCACAATGTCATGACATCGCGCGCAATCAGTTGATCGATTAAATGCTGCAGCAGCGCCCGGCCAAGGCCGCGCCGCTGATAAGCCGGGTCGACAGCAATATTAAACAGCGACGCTTCATCCAGAACCACCTGGGTGATCGCGAAGGCGGCCATCTGGTTATCGACATCCAACCGCAGATTCAGAAAACGTTCGCCCTGATTGCTGTTAAAGGTCTCTTCGCGCCAGGGGAATGCATGGCTGCGACATTCAATAGCAAAGGCCTCGGGAATCGCGTCAGGCGTGAGGAAAGAAATGGCTGTCATGTTCACACATCTGTTGCCAGAGCGCGCGCCGGGCGGCACCGCTGCTAAGCAGTTCATTAAAAGAAGCGCTGGTTAAGGCAACGCCATTAAAGGTTTGTTCGCTCTCAACGCCCAATAGCCAGCCCGCGCAGTTGAGCGTTTCCGGCAGCATTTGCAGCTGGTCAGGCGTCACAGTCATCACCTGCGTCGGTTTAAGACTGAGCGTGTGCAGGACATCACGCAGGATGGGTTCCTGCAAACCTGGCGGATTCTCCGCCACAATAATCAGCTGCGTATCCGGCAAAAGCCGTACGGCGATCTCGCCCTGGAGCACGCGCGGGCGGCGCAGTTGATACTGCGTAATCCCCATTTGCTGTAAAAGCCAGTCGCGCCTGGACGTCATGATATACCTGCTTTGCTCGCTGAATGCGACGCTATGCTAGCAAACCCATCGAACATGCGCCAACAAACCACTATAATCTCCGCTCAGATCTTACAGGAGCCCTACATGTCTGCTTTTACCCCGGCCAGCGAAGTCATTCTGCGCCACAGTGATGAATTTACCGCCCGCCACGTTTTATTTGCTGGCGATCTGCAGGATGACCTGCCCGCACAGCTTGAGACCGCCTCTTCACGCGTGCACACTCAGCAATATCATCACTGGCAAAACCTGAGCCGTCGTATGGGGGAACAGGCGCGTTATGGACTGGTCGCTCAGGCAGAGGATGTTCAGGGCTGCGATACGCTGGTTTACTTCTGGACCAAGAACAAACCGGAAGTGCAATTCCAGTTACAAAATCTGCTGTCTCTGCTGCCGGTTGGCTGCGATGTCTTTGTGGTAGGTGAAAACCGCAGCGGCGTGCGCAGTGCGGAAGGGATGCTGGAGCAGTGGGTGCCCCTGGAAAAAATCGACAGTGCACGCCGCTGTGGTCTTTATCATGGTCGTCTGGAGAAGCAGCCTGCCTTTGATGCCTCGGCCTTTGGTAACAGCTACCAGCTGGATGATCTGACCGTTCATACGTTACCCGGCGTATTCAGCCGCGACGGTCTGGATGCGGGCAGCGCATTACTGCTATCCACGTTCACGCCGCACACCAAAGGGAAAGTGTTGGATATCGGCTGCGGCGCAGGCGTGATCGCCGCGTCGTTACCGGCGCATTCACCTAAAGTGCGCCTGTGGCTGTGTGACGTACATGCCGCCGCCATCGAGGCCAGTAAAGCCACGCTGTCCGCTAACGGCCTGGAAGGCGAAGTCTTTGCCAGTAACGTCTTTTCCGACGTGACCGGGCGCTTTGACATGATTATCTCTAACCCGCCGTTCCATGAAGGCACGCAGACCAGCCTGGATGCCGCCCAAACGCTGATCCGGGGTGCCGTTAAGCACCTGAACAGCGGTGGAGAGCTGCGCATTGTCGCGAACGCCTTCCTGCCTTATCCCCAGGTGCTGGACGAAGCCTTTGGCAATCACGAAGTGCTGGCGCAAACCGGCCGCTTTAAAGTTTATCGTGCGGTTTACGGTCGCGGTGCCAAAGCCCGTTAATACCTTTTCTCTGCCTTTTTCGCCGTTTTAGCGCGTCGCCAGGCTGAAAACGTTGCTTTTTGCAGCGATCGTTTCCGTCTGGCGAAATATGTGTTGACGCATTGAGTAAAATCTCTAAAATGCGCCTCCGTGGTTGTAATACGGTAACGTATTGCGGGTATGCGAAGGTGGCGGAATTGGTAGACGCGCTAGCTTCAGGTGTTAGTGTCCTAACGGACGTGAGGGTTCAAGTCCCTCTCTTCGCACCAAAATCACATATTTCATATCGCGAGCACTGCGCGAAGGTGGCGGAATTGGTAGACGCGCTAGCTTCAGGTGTTAGTGTCTTAACGGACGTGAGGGTTCAAGTCCCTCTCTTCGCACCATTGCGGTGATATGAAAAGACAACTCGATGCGAAGGTGGCGGAATTGGTAGACGCGCTAGCTTCAGGTGTTAGTGTCTTAACGGACGTGAGGGTTCAAGTCCCTCTCTTCGCACCAACGTTGTCATTCCCACTCTATTATCCCTGCATTTTCCTTTCCCTTGCGTTACCCGTTTCACTCCCCGGACAGACTACAGCCCGCTGAATTTGAAGCCTGTTGCCGCAATGCCGCCTGCCAGCGCGAGACAGGAAGGCAGCAATACATAGTGCCGCATGCGCTGATTAAACAACATAAGCAGGGTGAGCAATAACGCGATTAACATCACGATGCGCCACTGCTCAAAGGTAGGCTGCCATGCTGTTATTACCGGTATTGCCGCACATGCCAGCATACTTCCCCATGCACTATCCAGTTTGATACCGCGCATTACCTTCCCCCTGACCACCTGTGAGCCGTTTTAGTCAATCCGATATGATAACCATTCCCATTAGCATATGATAATAATTCTCAACTTTCAGCTTGTTTTTTTACAGGCGGGCGGGAAGATGACAGCTAAACAAGAAAATGTTAAATTGCAACCGATTACACTTTTTATAACAGCAATATAATGCCTGTCGACCGGCTGAAATCCTGCGCCGGTTTTTGCTTTGTTATTTCAGGGCCGTCACGAGTATGAATAATGAAAATAGAATCTTATGATGAATTGAAACACAGCAAATACCGCCTCTCGTTGATGCTCTTTTTGTTTTTAAACGCATCCGTTTCGCTATTTTGTCTGCTCCCTTTGGCCGAAAATAATGAAACACAAATCACCGTGCCGGTGATGATGGTGGCGTTCTTTAGCCTGACCATGCTGAGCACGTGTTTAATAAAAACTAAACTAAAATTACCGCTGTTAAATCCCGTCGCGCTCATCCTGGGCGGGCTATGGGCATGGCATATTCAGTATCGCTATCATTCTGTTTTAATTGACGATGGCGGTTTTTTGATTGTCAGTCTGCTGTGCGTTTTTTTTATCAGCGCCATTGCACTGAGCGATTATTTGGTCGCGTTTTGCCTGCACATAACCCCTTCCATGTTAACAGTGCTCATGCTGGATCACGGGCAACATCTGCCGTTGATTTTATTGACGATTGCCTTACCCTTGATTGGCTTTTCATTGCAACATCTGATGCGACGCCGTTCGGAAGACTTTACGCTGCGCTTAATGTATCAATTGTATGAAGAAAAAGAGTCATTCAGCGATCTCAGTATGCTCGATCCCTTAACAGGCTTATATAACCGACGCGGACTGAAAAATCGCCTTGATAACATTCTGGATAATCATGTCGGCAGTCATTATGTGTTGCTGTTAGATATCGATCACTTTAAGGCTTACAACGATAATTATGGTCATGCGATGGGTGATCAGGCGCTGGCACGCGTTTCGGTTGCCATTCGCGATGCGGTACGCTCACGCGATGTGGTAACACGTTACGGCGGAGAAGAGTTTTTAGTATTAATGACCAACGTCAATGCATCAATCGCTATGAAGCTGGCGGAAAGAATTCGCCAATATGTGGTGAATCTGGAAATTCCCCATTTGTTTAATGAGCGCGTTTCGACGCATGTCACCATTAGTGCAGGTATTGCGCCGATTTACGACAATGAATTTGATCAGGCCGTTGCCAATGCTGATCGCGCATTATACGTCGCAAAAAATCGGGGGCGAAATACGATTCTGGCCTGGGAAGATCTGCCCGGTGTTCCCAGCCCCGCGACGAGTGACGTCATATAAGTGCGTGCCGGATAGCCATGTTATCCGGCGGCACTTAGTGAAAACAGGAAGAGATAAAACCGTGCCAGCCCCTTAGCGCCCTCTCGTTTTGCCTCCGCCCTTCCCCAGCCCTCTCGCCGCTATGCATTCTGTTACCTATTCTTTCTCTCTCTCGTTTACACCGCTGCGGGCTTGTGGCAATTTTTACGCCTTCAATTAGCATGGAGAGAAAAATGAGCCTGGAGTCTGTACGCCAGTTTTTTGCCGAGCGTGCGCCGGAAATCGACATCATTGAGATGCCTTACAGTACGGCAACGGTAGAAATGGCGGCTCGCGTTCACGGTGTGGCGCCGGGACAAATCGCCAAAACCCTTTCCCTCAAGGTCAAGAATGAGGTGATCCTGGTGGTGACCCGTGGCGATGCGCGGCTAGACAACCGCAAACTCAAAGCCGTCCTGGGTGCCAAAGCGCGGATGTTAAGCGTGGACGAAGTGATCAACTGGACCGGGCATCCGGTTGGCGGGGTTTGCCCTTTTGGCCTGGAAAATCCGGTCACGGTATATTGTGATATCTCGTTAAAAAGCTTTGATGAAGTGTTGCCCGCCGCGGGCGCGGTTCACAGTGCCGTACGCATTTCGCCGCAGCAGATGGCTGAACTTACTGCGGCAAAATGGGTAGACGTCTGTGAAACGCGTTAATGTGTCTGCTTTGCCATCGCGCCGGAAATTTTAATTCCGCGCGTTTCGCGGCCAAAGGCGACAAAAACACAAATCAATACGGCCACGGTTCCCGCTACGATGGCCATACCGAGCCCGTAGTTGCCACCGTGCGCTTCAGCAATACGTGACTGCAGCGTCGCGTTGACGGACGCAATGAGATTACCTAACTGATAAACAAAGCCGGGCAATACCGCTCTTGCATTCCCCGGCACCAGTTCGTTCAGGTAAGTCGGTATCACGCCCCATGCGCCCTGCACCATAAACTGCATCAAAAAGGCACCAAGACCAATAGCCCATGAACCGCTGGAAAAGGCCCACAGCGGCAGCACCGGCAGCGTCAGCAATGCGGCGATAATAATGGCTTTCTTGCGGCCAATACGTTCAGACAGCGTGCCGAAGAAGATGCCACCCAGCATAGCGGCAATGTTATAGCTGATGGCAATAATACTCACGGTGTGGGCATCAAACTGGTGCTGCACTTTCAGGAAAGTCGGGTAAAGATCCTGCGTACCATGACTAAAGAAGTTAAAGCAGGCCATTAACAGCACCATGTAGATGCAGATTTTCCAGTGCTGGCGCAGTATCGGCATCAGTGCGCTGCTCTCTTTGCGCTCACGTGCCGCCAGCCACACGGGCGATTCAGGGACGTTGAAATAGATAAAGGGTAACAGCAGAATCGGAACAGCCCCGATGAGGAACATGCCGCGCCAGCCCACCGCATCAAAAAATAAACCAAAGACGATGGATGCAAGCAGGTAACCGCACGGATAGCCGGCCTGGAAAAGTCCCGACATCAGACCGCGGGAGCGATCGGGAATGGTTTCCATTGCCAGCGAAGAGGCTACGCCCCAAATGCCGCCCATGGCTATACCATAGAAAATGCGGAAAGCCAGAAATGCAGCGAAGGTCGGTGACCAGGCAGACAGCAGTTCGAACACGGAGAAAAAGACAATGTTCAGCATTAAGATCGGCTTACGGCCATATTTCTCCGCCATCCGCCCAAACAGTAGCGCGCCAATCGGGCGCACCGCCAGCGTTAGCATAATGGCGACGGACACATCGGTGACAGAATTGTGGAAGTACTGAGCAAGGTTACTCAGTACAAACACCAGAATAAAAAAATCGAATGCGTCCAACGTCCAACTGGCAAAACAGGCGAAAGCAACGTTGCGCTGGGTCGATGTCCAGTCAAGCATACACGTCTCCTCTGTGAGACACTCTGGCGCATCGCCCATAACGTTCCTGGCCGCTGTCGGAGAGTGATGTAATTGTTAATCAAATGTATACATCATGTTCTAGAGGAGAGCGTACCGCGCAATTGTCAGGCAGTGGATCAGGCTGTAAGAAAGCGTGTCTGACGGCAGAGAATCCAGGCGACGAATCGCCTGGGTTTTACTCGGGAAGGTGGTTAAAGGCCTGCTCAATGATTGACAGCAGGAGCGCGTTATCCACACTGTGCAACACATGCACCAGCGCGCCGGCGTCAGGCGGAATACCCACGTCCAGACGCAGTGGTTGCCGATAGCGCCAGGTTTTACCGCGCGTCGCGCCCGGACGAAGCTCAATATCAACACGGTAGTCCGTTCCCCATGCCACGCGCTGATTAAGCAGCCAGGCGACGACCAGCGCATCATGGATCCAGCATCCGGCCAAGCGACGGGTTTGCATTGAGTAGTCGATCCAGGGCTGCAAGGTGTCATGCACAAAGCGCGTCAGCGGATGTTCGCGACAGGTCATGCGCGTCAGATCGTCCTGAGTCAGCAGCGTTTGCGTGGTGACATCCATGGGGACCAGCGTAATGGCGGCGCCGCTGTGTAATACCTGATGAGCAGCTTCCGGATCGATGCCGAAATTGGTGTCTTTGATGTAATCATCCAGCGCAAAAACGCCGCCCATAATCACTATCTCTGCCACCGATTCCGCCATGTCCGGAAAACGCTGCATGGCCAGCGCCACATTGGTGAGTGGGCCAATCGCAATCAGCGTGATTTCGCCGGGGTTATCGCAGATGAGTTGCCCCATCGCCTGCGCGGCATCCGTTGCATCAGCCTCTAACATGGCAGGCTGAGGAACGCCCTGCCAGAGTGACAGCAGATTGAGCTGTTCAACCCGCTTGTCCAGCACAGCGCGCCAGGGGCCGGGATCTTCACACAATGCCTGACGGGCACCCTGCACGACAGGCACGGCACAGCCCAGCCGTGTCACCAAATCTTTGGCGACCCGCGCACCGACATCACTCGGCGTATTCCCTGCTACGGTGGTAATTAATTCTAACGACAGCCCTGGTGAGGCTAATGCCAGAGAAAGTGCAAGGCCGTCATCCGTGTTCGCCCCTGCAATACCATTCCCCGGATCACAATCAATAATCAGTCTTTTCATTATTTGGTTTATTTACTCTGGCCTGTGATGGCCGACAGCCACAAGATTCACCAATTTCAAGATGGTGTGGAAACGATTCAATGCGTGCCTCGCCATTCCACTGTTTCAACATATGGATAGCGCAGCGTGCCATCTCTTTTACCGGCTGACGCACGGTCGTTAATGCCGGAACGTGATAGGCAGACTGTTCTGTGCCATTAAAGCAGACCAGCGCGACATCTTTCGGCACGCGAATGCCGTGCTGACTCAAGGCGCGGATACAGCCAATGGCCTGGCCTTCGTTACTGGCAAACAGCGCGCGGGGCAGCTTCTGGCTGGCTATCATGCGTAGCGTTGCCTGATAACCGCCCTCACGGGTATAGGTAGTGGGGAAAATCAGTGATTCATCTATCTGTACATTGTGCGCCTGCATCGCGTCACGCCAGCCCTGAATACGATCCTGGGCATTGAGCATATCCAGCGGTCCGCTAATCATGCCGACCTGCTGATAACCATGGCTCAGCAAATGTGCGCACACCTGAAAGGCGGCTTGTCGCTCATCCACCCGTAACATGCTGACCCCGGGCTGCGCTTCAACCCGATCAAGCATAACCAGCGGTGTCCCGCTGGCTGTGATGATATCAATGAAAGGATGGCGATCCACGCTGTTATAAAACAGGCCGTCGACCTGACGATTCAGTAGCCCCTGAATCAGCTCCAGCTCCCGTTTGCGATCGTCGCCTGCATCACCAAGCAGCATTACATGCCCGTGATTGAGCGACTCCTGCAGCAGCATGTGCGCCATCGACGCGACAAAGGGGTTGCTGATATTCGGCACCACCAGCCCAAAGGTTTTGGTGTGGCCTGACGCCAGGGCGCGGGCGGCGGCATTCGGGCGATAGCCGGTTTGCTTGATGGCGGCAAGCACCCGCTGACGGGTGGCATCCGCGACCGGGCGTGGTCCGTTATTAATGACGTAACTGACCACGGCAACCGAGGTCCCTGCGGCTTTTGCCACGTCGTTGCGCGTGACCGTCGTTTTTACCGGTTTCGCCACTTCGCCCTCCTCATCTAATGCCGCTTGCCATGTAACTTCATCGTATTCAGATGGCGTCCTCTGGCAGATTAAGATCGCGCCCGCGCGTTTCCGGTGCCACAAAGGTAGTCAGGAAACCAATGGAAGCCATCGCAGAGAAATAGATCGCAATGGACCACCAGTGCCCGGTGTACGACAGCATCGCCGCCGCCACCAAAGGTGCAGTGCCACCTGAAATAATCGAGCCCAGCTCTTTGGCCACGGCCATCTTAGTATAACGGTGGTTCACGCCAAACAGTTCCACGCCCCAGGCCGCCTGAACGCCAAAGATGCCCAGAGAAGCCAGCGCCATTCCCACCACGATAACCGGGATAACAATCGCAGGTTCGCGCGTATCCAGCAGCGTAAAGGCTGGCCAGGCATAAATCATCAGCAACAGGCAAAAAACCCGATAAACGACCCGGCGACCGAAGCGGTCTGACAGCCAGCCGGCCAGGGGAATAATCAGGAAGCCGAGCAGCGAGGCAATAAAGACCGCCGTGGTCGGCACGGATTTATCGACCATCAGGACCTTAGCGACATACCCGACGATAAAACCCTGCGCCAGATAAGAGGGACCGTTTTCGCCAATACGTAAGCCGACCATGGTCCAGAAAGCACGGGTACGCTGAAAGAAGGGGCGCGTATCAACCGTCTGATGCTGCGTGGCGATAAGGTTCGCCCGCTCCGCTTCCAGTTGCGCTTTCTTGCGCTCGAACACCGGGGTTTCCCGCAGGTTGCGGCGGATCCACAGTGCCACAAGGGCAATGACGGCGCTGCTCAGGAAGGGAATACGCCATCCCCATTCCAGCAGGCTTTGTTTATCCATCTGCACCACCAGCAGCCAGACAAGCGATGCCAGCAGCGTGCCGCTGTTAGAGCCGAGGGCGATAACGGAAGACACCAGGCCACGCCGCTTAACCGGCGCATATTCTCCCAGCATCACGGTTCCGCCGGAAAGCTCAGCGCCTGCGCCAAACCCCTGACTGAAACGTAGCAGAACCAGACAGGCAGGCGCCCAGATGCCAATGGAGGCGTAGCTGGGAATCAAGCCGATTAGGGTTGTGGATGCGCCCATCAGAATAATGGTGGTTACCATGACGACTTTGCGACCTTTTCGATCGCCCAGCCAGCCAAAAAATAACGCGCCGATGGGGCGGGCAACAAATCCAACCGACCAGGTTGCAAAACTGGCAAGCAGCGCCATGGCGGGGGTTTGTTCAGGAAAGAAAACATCACCGAAGATAATGCCGGCGGCGAGGCCATAGAGTGCGAAATCCGCGTACTCCATTGCCGTCCCTAACCAGCATGAAACCGTCGCGCGCCAAAAATCTTTGCGGCCGGCTGGGGTAGTAAACCGCTCATCAGCGGCAGAGGTGGAAGGCTGTGCTGCCTGCTGCGTAACGGAGTGCTGTGCCGTCATAAACGCTGTCCCTTGAAAATATGCAGATCGATAAATGCCATTCCGAGAGACGGTTCCCTGACTACGAGCAGAACGCCCCGGTGGCGACATTCAGTTGGCTAACCATGATGAAAGGAAAGTTAAAGATTCCCTGGTGTTGGAATCCGCAGTATCGCGAGCTTCGCCGCTGTATATTTCAGCGGTCGTATTAATCTGGCGAATGTAACTTGATCCTCGATCGGCCTACCGTGCATCGAGCACCGTGAGCAATCACTGGAAGCTAGTGTATCTACGCGCGTAGATAAATCAATAGCCTTTGAGAAAATTTGTTAGATTTCCTTCACTATCAAGCTTCATTAATATGCCATTTTAAGCGCAAAATCAGGCGGTTAATCCCGACCCGGCGCACAAAAAAACAGCATACACCGGAACCAGAGGCACTTTTCTTTTAACATTAAGCCAAACTGGCTGTCTGACCCTTTCATCGCTCTGATGTTGTCGCACATTGGTGTGACTGCCTGATGACAGCACAGGCAGCGATTGCCACATACCGCATCCTCAGATATACCTGACTGGCGCATAAACCGGAGAACGCCGTTAAATCATTATGACCATTATCCTAATGCGACATGGTAAACCTGACCACCCTTTTGCCGGACGTTTAAGCGCACAGGGGCTGGCAGACTGGTGTGAAGCCTATGATCTGTCACTGGTGAGCGATGGCCCGCCCGATCGCAGCATCAGCATCGCCAGAAAAGCGGCGGTTGTGGTCTGCAGTCCTCTGCCCCGCGCCCACTCTTCGCTGGAGCGCCTCGGACTGCATCCCCATCACGTTGATGCGCTGTTCAGTGAAGTCGGTATTCCTTTGCTCCGGGCTGATCGCATTCAGTTACCCACCTTTGTCTGGCAGGCCATCCTGCGCGCCATGTGGTTTTGTGGCTATGCCGGGGAGACCGAGTCGCTGCAGCATGCGCGCGCCCGCGCCTCGCGTGCCGCCGATCGCCTGATCGCCCTGTCGCAGCAGGGTACGGTTTTGCTGCTGGGGCACGGCATTATGAACAAGATGATTGCCCGTGAATTGCGTAAGCGCGGCTGGCAGGCGGAAAAACACGCCAGCAGCCGCCACTGGAGTTCGGCCATCTACCATCGCCCCTTTATTTAACCAATTTGAAAGTAGCTCAGCGTTTCGTAGCCAGCCCCCACCTCGGTTGTCGCAAGAACGGTTTTCTGTACCAGATCAATGACGCTCAGCGTCCGGTTATCATCATGGGTGATCAACAGCCGTTTCTTGTCCGGACTGAAACAGCCATCCAGCGGCTGGTGAGTCAGCGCTATATGCCCCAAAGGATTCAGTAATTCATCAAAAAGCGTGACGATGGGTTCCTGGTGCCCGATCGCCATCAGATACTCGCCATCCGGACTAAAGCGAACCTTCTGACAGGGCTGTTGATGGCCAGGAAGCGCCAGCCGCTGGCGGATTCGATGGCTCTGGCGATCGACGACATAGAGCAGCGGCACATCGGCGGCGCTGGCGATGAGATAGGGATGCCTGGGTGATGCAGTAAGGCCTGAAACCGGGCCGGGCATCAGGATGGTATCAATGACTCGCCCTTCCGCTTCGCACAGGTCAACGACGGTAATGGTGGCATCCTGCTCATTGTCGGTAAAGAGCTTGCGGCCGCTGGGCGAAAGCGTCAGGCGATGGGTATTATCAAGCGGAATGGGAATCGTCTTTTCAACGCGGTGGGTAAGGGGATCGATCACCACCACGACAGTAGGATTTTCACAGCACAGATACACTTTGCCGTCGCGCCCTAACTGACCGCTGTGCGGCGCTTGTGACGGTGAGAGGTCGATATAGTCATTAATCGCCCGCTGTCGTAAATCAATGACCGCCACTTTATGGCCAGGATGAGGCGCATCGCCTTGCATATCGTCACCGTACAGAGGGAGAAAAGCCTTTTCCCAGGGCGCGAGCATCAAAAGCTCGTGCAGTCGCGTTGGGATAACGTCCACGGCCTGGCTGACGTCAAAGGTGTCAGGATCGAGAAACAGCGCCCGTCTGGTTTGCCTGTCAATCGCCAGTAATCCTCGAGATTCAAACGGCATGTCATCTCCTTTTCGTCTGTATAGCTAAAGCGTAGACAATGACTGTCAGGCTGCGCGCATCTGTAAATTCATTAATCATGCTGAATATTTCACTTATCTCGATTCCGCACTGATGCTCATACTCGCGCACTGTTTATGGGTTTCATGACAGAAAAACGCCCACTCTGTCGATATAAAGATATTGCCATAGCGGAATAAAACATTAGCGTAAATAAATATTTATTTTTATTTCAGGCGAATGCTTATTTCCGTTTTATCCTAAAGTTTCCATCAGGAATAGCGAATTGTTGAATTGTGTTCTATTAAATAAATGAGTCGCGGCCGCTCACGTCACGCTTGTGCACAGAAACTGTCGTGGCTCGCCATCGAACCATCACCAGGGAAATACAATAAAAATTGCGCAGCGCAGCATGTCTGCGTTTATGGCGGTTTATATACGGGATGACAGCTTAAGCCCTTATTTTGCCGACTGGCATAAACACTATAATCAAAATAACAGGTGAAACATGAATTCACACCGCCGTTCCTTGCATCATCTCTGGCGTCAATGGGAAAAACTTGCTTTCACCAGCCGCATGCTGTGGACGATTAAACAACACCGGGCCGTAAGCGCGCCTGAATACGATCCTACGCTGGAACAGGACGTGCTGCTGGAATCCGTACCTAAGACCCTGCCTGCCATTGCTAAAAAAGTCTGGCTGTACTGGCCCGGCGACCGGCTACCTGCTTCCGTTGCCCTTAACGCCAGTAAAATTTGCCGTGATAATCCGGATCATGAGATCCACCTGCTTACCCCTCAGACGCTGGGACAGTGGCTGCCGGATGTGCAATTTGTCTCTTCCGATCTGACTCCGCAGCTAAAAAGCGACATCATCCGGCTGGAGCTATTATTACGCTACGGTGGCATCAGCATCGACTGCAACACGTTGCTGTTCGAGGATCTTGCCTGGGTCCATCAGGCCCAAAGCGACCGCCCCATGGATGTGCTGGGATATTATCGTCAGCAAAACACAGTTAACCCACTCAGACCGATGATTGAAACCGGCTTTATCGCGGCGCCTGCTCAAAACCCCTTTATTCGTGAATGGCTGAAACAACTGGCCCCGGTAAAATACGTGGGGAGACAAAACTATCTGCTGGAGTTAATGAAACGCAGTGATTTCCCTGCAGTGCAACAGAATCTTAGCAACCCCGGTGACGAACTCACGGCGCTGGCACATCAGTTGGCTATGGATGAGCATCGTCGGGTTAATACCAGGTTACGTAAAGCGGAAGCCAGCGTCGGCTATTATCAGCAGGTGCATGCTGGCAGCAACGATGCCTGTGTGCGCTCTGTTCTGTTTCAGCAGCGTCCGCTCACGCCGCCGCCGGTCATCCGGCTCAGTGACAGTGCGCGCGCGCACCTCGATTTTAACCTGCGGTTACGCTTTTACAATCGTGCCAGCCTGGTCGGGGAAGCGATGCACGACAGCCCATCCTCTCCCGCCAGACTTTCAGCGCCGCAGGAACAACGCGCGTAATCCGCCCCTGCCCGGCCGTTTCATTAGAAATCGCCGGGCACTTCGCCCCTGTTTAACGTGGAATTGACTGTACTGTGAGTCTGCAGCCAAATCTGCGCAGAGATGTTGCAGCCTGATGACAGCCACTATAGATTGAGTCAAAAATCCATGGAATGTCCCCCTGTTGATAAGAGACATATTCATACGATAAGAGGATTTGACGTTGTCTGAATTCGTGTCAGTGATACTTTTTCTGACCGCGATTGCTGTTTATTCCTGTAAAGCAGGCCGAAGCAGAATCTGGTTTTCCCTCACCTTGTGCTTGTTAATGCTGTTCGTGCTGCTCAACGCCACGCTGTTCGCCAGTAATTATTTTACCGGCGACGGCATTACTGACGCAGTAGTGTATACCTTAACGAACAGCCTGACCGGTGCGGGCCTGAGTAAATACGTTGTGCCCGCCCTTGGGCTGGTCATCGTGCTGTTTTTACTGTTTTGTGCCCTGTCATGGCTGCTGCGCCGCCGTGAGCGGCCCTTTCATTCAGGCTGGAGCCTGGTGGCTTTTGCCTGTGCCGCCGGCGCGGTACATACAACGCCAGCCTTTCAGCAAGTGAGTTCTCTCATTACCTCGCACTCACTGCGCGAAAACTCCGACTTTGCCACCGTCTATAAAGTCCCGAAAAAGCGCATTGCGCAGCCCGCACTTAACGTGGTGTATATTTATGCTGAAAGCCTGGAGCGGACCTACTTCGACCCGATTGCCTTCCCTGGACTGGCCCCCGAACTCAGCCGGGAAAAAGAGCAAAGCATCGACTTCACCCAGACCGAGCAGCTTCCCGGCACGGATTACACCATTGCCGGTATGGTCGCATCGATGTGCGGTATCCCGCTTTTTGCCCCTTTCGACGGAAATGCTTCCGCCTCCCTTTCCAGTTTTTACCCACAGAACGTTTGCCTGGGCGATATTTTAAAAAATTCCGGTTATGAAAACTGGTTTATTCAGGGCGCTGACCTGCGCTTTGCGGGTAAAGATGTCTTTTTACGTTCTCACGGCTTTGACCCTGCGCGCCTGTTCGGTTCGCAGGAACTCAAAGACAAGGTTAGCGATCCGACCTACCGCAACAACTGGGGTTATTACGACGATACCGTGTTGGACGAGGTGTTTGAAACCTATGAGGCACTTTCGCGCCAGCAGAAACGTTTTGCGCTGTTTGCGCTCACGGTGGATACGCATCATCCTGATGGGTTTATTTCCCGAAGTTGCCAGCGCAAAAGTTACAGCTATGCGGGCAAGCCAAATCAGTCGTTCAGCGCCGTATCCTGCTCGCAGGAGCATATCGCACGCCTGATTGCCCGTATTAAGGCTTCACCCTGGTTTAAGAATACCGTGATTGTGGTGGCATCCGATCATCTGGCCATGAACAACACGGCGCATCCCTTTCTGATCAAGCGTCCTCGTCACGATCTGTTTATGGTGATCCGTGGCGATCAACCGCAGGCAGAAGTGATAGATATGAAACGCAGTACACTGGATAACGGCGCGACGTTACTGGATATTCTGGGCGGCGACAATGCGATAGGTTTGGGACGTAGCAGCCTGTCCGCAGTGTCGTTGTCGAGCCAGTTTGAGGATATGAAAACCAAAGTGTTGAGCTGGAAAGCCGATATCATTCAGCTGTGGAACTTTCCCAAAAAGATCGACAGCATCACGCTGGATCAGACGAAAAACACGCTCAGCTTTTCCGGGGCCAGCTTTGCCTTGCCCATTCTGCTGCGGGTGACGGAGAAGCATGTAGAGCCACTGCCTGAGGGGGAATATTCGGCGCCTTTACGTTATCAGCTGGCCGACTTTACCTCGGCGGAAAAGTTTGTCTGGGTCGATCGCTGCTTTAAAATTGCCCGTATCTGGCAACCGGCGCTGGCCCTGTCCAGCGACTGGTGCCTGGCAATGGGCCAGCTCGCGGGCCATCCCTCCGTCATGCGTATGGATACCCCCCTGTGGAAAGGAAAGGTGCAGTTCCCGGCAGGCCCCCAGAACGATGCAAACTATCAACATGCCGTGGCGCAGCTGCGCATCGACGATAATGCGATTCGTTATGATGCCGACAGCTTTCTGTTCGCGGTTCCCGGCGCACCCGCAAGCGTGAAGCAGTTCAGCGGCCTTTCCCGTACGGAAAACTGGGGCCGCTGGTCAAACGCCAATCTTGCCCCGGAAGTGACCATAGAATTCGTTAACCCTTTGCCCGCCAGATTTGATCTGGTGATTACCGCTCGCGCCTATGGCCCCAATGCGCACCGACCCACAAGGGTGCAGGTAGGCGACACAAAACAGCCCCTGATGCTGGGAGAAGAAGCATCAACCCAGACGCTGCGTTTTGATAACACTCGCGGAAGCCGTCGGTTAACGTTTACCCCACCAGAGCCGCAACTCAGCAATCTTAACAACATCGCAGGTCAGGACCCACGCAAACTCGGCATCGGTCTGATTACGTTAAAGGTTATCCCCGTTCCCTGATGTTTATTCACGATGACGGTTAGCCCCCACCTTTTACACTGCCTGGTAAGCGGGCTGTGTAAAAGAGGCTAACTGACAACGTTTTTTTTGCGGCCCACCCCGCAAAAAGATGAAAACTACGCGTTTAACTAATTGATATAATGGAATTTATTTCGCAATATGTTTTTTATCTTCTGTGACCAGACCGGCTCTCCTGACATGATATTCAAATAACGTGATGAATCGGGAAGGCTCTTGAATGACACTCACCATGATGAATACACACAAAGCGTTTAAACGTTTACAGCGCGCAGGCATCAACGATCGCCAGGCAGAAGCGATGGTGGATATTTTTTCGGCATTAAAGCAGGACAATGCGCTGTCCCGTGCTGATGTCATGCAGGCTTTTCAGCGTCAGAATCAGCATATCTTTTCGCTAAGCACGCAACTGAAGAAAACGGAGTCGTGCCTCAGAACCGATGTGGATGAACTCAAGGCAGACGTCAGCGTACTCAAAACGGACGTTGCCGTGCTCAAGACCGATGTCAGCGTACTCAAGACCGACGTCGCCGAGCTCAAAACGGATGTCAGCGTACTCAAGACCGACGTCGGGAGTTTAAAAAACGATATGCGTTGGGTACAGCGTCTGCTGATGATCATGACCACCACGTTGCTTATGGCGACCATTAAATATGTGCTTGCCTGAGCCGTTACCCGCGCTTCAGGCCTTAACCTCGCAGAGTTTCCAGCTTTTCACGCTGTCGCCCGTCGGCTGTAAAGTTAGCCTCTGCCAGCCAGCGTTCCAGCCCATTTTTAACAGCTGGCCATTCACTGTCGATGATTGAGAACCAGCTTGTATCGCGCGTGCGGCCTTTATAAACGCGGGCCTGACGAAATTCACCTTCAAAGCGAAATCCCAGCCGAAGCGCGGCCCGACGCGAAGGCAGATTACAGCTGTCACATTTCCATTCATAACGCCGGTAGCCCAGTTGCTCAAAGGCATAACGCATCAGAAGAAAATGCGCTTCGGTCGCCATTCTTGTTTGCTTTAGCAATCGTGAAAAGGTGACGTATCCCACTTCCATCACCCCATTTTGCGCATCAACACGCATCAGCGATAGCGTTCCGACGGCCTTACCGGTTTCAACATCAATGACGCTGAAATGCAACGGATCCTGACTCGCCTCCATCGTAGCAGCATGGGGGAGCCAGGCGGCTTCATCATTAAACGGCCCCTCAGAAAGATAGGTCCAGTCACGGCCATCTTCTGCCAGCGACCAGGCCTGCCAGAGTGCTTCAGCATGCGAAGCCACGCTAAAGGGCTCCAGACGGCAAACCTGACCTTGAAGCACCTCACGCTGAGGTAAGGGACGTGGCTGCCAGTCGGGCATGGATTGCCCTACAGGTTGACCATACTGATTGACGTGTTGCGACATCATGCCTTCTCCATTGCAGTAAATAAAAACACGTTGCCATGTTGCAAACACGTTGAGAAGTCATCACTGATAAAAAAGACAGAAATAGAAAACAGCCGCTTAACGC
The DNA here is from genome assembly GCF_024814475.1 of Pantoea sp. B623. Lineage (NCBI taxonomy): Bacteria > Pseudomonadati > Pseudomonadota > Gammaproteobacteria > Enterobacterales > Erwiniaceae > Pantoea > Pantoea sp. B623. The sequence continues at coordinate 1,780,540 of NZ_JANUXM010000004.1, forward strand.
GGCCGTTGAAAGAAGAGATAACTAACAAAGCGCCGCAGGACTATCCGCGGAAGAAGATATCGCCGGATTTACCCATAACGATCTTACCGGTGTCGTTAGTAATCAGAATGTAATTGGCATTGATATAAGCCCAGTGGGTATCTGGCTGAGGCGCAGGCAAATTACGTTTCTGCCACTCTGTGATGGTGTAAGTCTTGCTGCGGTACTTATCAGGCACGGTATCACCGATTTTATGCTCTTTATAATCAATGATAATGGTGCTGAGATCGTAATTTGGCTTACCTGGATTGCCTGCTGACTGCGAAGGCGTTGTTGGGGTAATACCGTCGTTAGAGTCAGAACTCATCGGCGCCTGCGGCTGGGCATGTGCTGCAGCACCGGGCTGCGCGTTGTTATCGCCAGGTTGAGCGGTTGGATTGGCCGGTTGAATCTGCGGCGGCGGTGGCACATTGTCGGTGGTTTCACCCGCAGCCTGAGCGGCGGGGATCAGGCTCAGCGAGCCGAACAGTAAACCAGCTGAAATAAAAGCAATTTGAGTCCTGCGCATAATAATTTCCACATTGAATTGATTTTAATAACAGTAGACTACTCTGAAGACAATCTAAACAGGGCTGCGGTTCCGTCACTCATAAAGGTAAGTGTAAGGAATCACGACTCATTCTGGACCCAACCTACACCTTACCTGTCTTTCTCTGCCAGGTTAAGCAACAATGTGATACCAAGATAGTTGCTCCAGTTAAACGCGTTTTGCAGTACCACGATGGCATTGCCTGCCTGCTTGTCAAAACCGATAAAAGCGGAATAACCACCAATATAGCCGACCTGATAGGTAATGTTCCTTCCTGCCAGCCTGTCTGTAACCCAGGCGATATTCTGCGTCTGTGCGCCCTGCTGATACACGCCTTTATTGATCTCAGCAAAGGCACGATTACGCGCCGGATCGCTGCCCGCAGTGAGATGTGCACGCAGATAGACGCTCAGATCCCGTGCGTTGCTGTAAAGACTGCCCGCCGCGACCATATTACGCTGGAAACGCCAGTCCGGGGTGAGATCACCGCGCGGGATAAGCTTTGGCTGATCGCCAGCATGCCCTAACGCCCGTGTGGAAAAACCGCTTAAACGCTCAGGCACAAAGCTGGTGTTGTTCATTCCCAGCGGTCGGAAAATCCGTTGGTGGGCAAGCGTTTCAATATCACTATGGCAGCGTTCACGCAAAATATAGCCCAGCAGCGCATAGCCAAGGTTAGAGTATTGCGCTCCCCGCTGACGCGGCGCAGAAAAATCCGCCAGGTATTCCAGAACGTCATCACTATCCAGGTTGCCATAAAAGTTCTGACCGCTGCGCAGATAGCCCATAAACTGCATAAACATCGGCAAATCCATATCCTGACGCGGCAAACCCGAGGTATGGGTCACTAACTGTAATAGCGTGATTTGACGTGCATCCTGGCTCAATCTGACGTCAGAGGGCAACAAATCGGCCAGCGTGTCACTCCAGTGCAGTTGGCCTTCGTTAACCAACTCAATAATCACCTCTGCGGTTACGCCTTTACTCAGTGAGCCGAGCGCAAATAAGGTTTCAGGCGTAATCGGATAGCGATGTACGTCATCGGTGACACCCGCGCTGTAAAACAAGGTGGGATTAAGATGATGGATAATTGCAATACTGATGCCGGACACCTGTTTACGCTGCATATAATGGCGCACCAGATCGTCCAGGTTGTCATGAAAATCGCTGTGCGTCAGATAAAGCTTGTCGCCTGCTGGCGCAGAGGTCTGCGACAGCGTGCCGCAGGCAGCCAATAACAGCGCGCTTATCATCAGAACTGCACTGCGTCTAAACAGGTGCCCGCATCCGCTCAACAGGCGGTGTAACCTCTGGGGTGAATACTCTTTTCTGGTCACGTCCTCGCGCCCATTTTATTGTTGTTATCAGGCACTGACGAACGTTCATATCAGCATCATGCCGGGGGATTATTCCGCTGTGCCTATATCGACACAGATTAGCCAAATCTTTATGCTTCTGGTCATCGTTTCCTACTGAAGGATGTCACCCCTGGCAGGACACACGTAAGGGAAACGAAGCAGGTTGGCGCCTGATATAGCCACGATCGTGCAGGAAAACGTATTGCAGGCCGCGAAGAGTAACATAGCAGGCCTGGTAATGCCTCTGCTGAGTCCGCTGCCGTTCAGGGCAACCCGACGACACTGCCATCAGCGCAATAAGCGTGTACACTGCGCGTTTTTACACGCAGTAAATTTTCTGCTGCACCAGACACGTTCGGAGATATCCCATGAAAGAAGGCCCGTTAAGCGAAAAAGAGCTGCAATGGCTCGAAGATATGCTGGAAAAATACGGTAGTGAAGCGTCGATTCTTGATGTTTCAGAACTGGATGGCCTGCTTACTGCCGTGCTTTCAGGTCCGACGACGGTAGAGCCAAGCCGCTGGCTGGTCGCGCTCTGGGGCGGCGAAAAGCATATTCCCAAATGGAGTAATGAGCGCGAAATGACGCGCTTTATGGAACTCAGTTTCCAGCACATGAATGACATTGCTGACCGCCTGTCTGAGTTTCCAGAACAGTTTGAACCCCTGTTTGGCGTGCGCGAAATGGAAGGTCTGGAATTTACCGTCGTTGAAGAGTGGTGCTACGGCTATATGCGCGGCGTGGCCTTAACCGACTGGTCTGCACTCCCTGCTGAACTCCAGGACTCACTGGACGCCATAGCCCTGCACGGCACAGAAGAGAATCTGGAAAAGGTTGATGCGCTCACGCCTGAAGAAATGGAAAGCAGCATTGATGCTATCCGCCCTGCCGCCCTGGCGCTTCATGATTACTGGATCTCACAGCCCGAAGCGATTCCTCAGGTGCAGCAGCCGGTCACTGCGGAAAAACAGCCGGGCCGCAACGATCCCTGCCCCTGCGGCAGCGGAAGAAAATACAAGCAGTGCTGCCTGCATTGATTGAAGAGGGAGCCCGGTCCACTGGCTCCCTTGTTTATTCTGCCACCGTTAACTTCACCACTCACGTCGGAAGAGCCCTATGGCTAACCTGCCGCTTCGCCCTCATTTCTTACAGAATGCTGGATCGCTACGTGCTCATGACCCAGACCAGCGCGTTACTGGCGATAAAACGGACCAGCAGAGCAATGGCAATAAGAAGCCTGTCACGGTGAATCCTGTTTTCCTCAGCCTGCAGAAGGGGGTGGCTTTTTTCGCGTTCCCGCAGCGCGAAACAGCCTATTCCCCCTCTTCTTTTTTAATCATATCGATGGCGACCACGTTATGTTTCATCGCCTCATTCAGCACCTGTACCGCCGAGGACGCATCGCGGTTTTTAATCGCCATAAAGACTTTGATGTGCGCCTCAACACTTTCAAGCGTAATGCCCAGTGAGCGATTCAGTTCTTCAAGATAATAGTAATAAATATCTTTGATTGACTTCATCACGTTGTAAAACACGCTGTTATGAGAGGCACGGATAATCGCCAGATGAAATTCGTAATCCGCTTCCGAATATTTCTTATAATCGCCTTTATTAATAAGCATGTTATTGAGCGCCTGCTCCAGCAGGCCAATATCCTCTTCTGTGGCATGTTCCACTGCCAGCTCAACACATTTAAACTCGACGGTCTGGCGAAAAACCATCATGTCGTTAAAGGCTTCCCGGCTCAGATGCATTAACGGTCTGGCATTGTGATTAAGCATCTGTGGCGAAAAGTCTTCACACACGTAACTGCCGCTGCCCTGACGGGTAATCACGATACCCAGATCGCGCAGGCGCTGCACCGCGCTGCGTATACTGACCCTGCTGACATTGAAAGAGTGCGTCAGCTCCGCTTCAGAAGGTAAACGCGTGCCTGCGGACCAGCTACCGTCCAGTAGCTTCGCCTTAATTTGCTCGAACACTTCGTTAACGACGTTCTGTTTCTGAATGGATTTTATGCTCACAACACCTTCTCATATGATGTCCTACATGACGCCATTCTATCTTATCCTTTCCAGCAAAGTCCTGCGCTAACGCAGTGACAGACAGGGTTCAACCTTGCCTTACTCGCCGCTTCCTGCCCGGATCGAGGGGGCAACAGGATGACAACCATCCGGCACGCCGCCCGAGGCATCGGCCTCTGCGGTAAGATCCCGATCCACCACCTCTGGCATTATCAGTGAAGCCAGCAGGCCGATACAGGAATAGCCGATCAGCATGATCGCAATCGGATACCAGGTGCCCGTGAGCTGGCAGAAAATACCGGCCAGGAGCGGCCCTAAGCCAGTGGCAAACAGCCCACCGATCTCCTTAGAGATGGCCATTTGCGCGAAACGGTTTCTGGAACCAAACATCTCTGCCATGGTGATCCCTTCAATCGCCGCCTGGCCCAACACTGCGATATTGTGAATGACGATCAGGCAAACCATGATGGTACTCACCGCCTGCGCGTTATCGACGATGAGTGAAATCATCGGATAAGCCAGAATAATCGAGCCCAGCGTCAGAATGCGGTAAGGAATACGGCGCCCTATCCGGTCTGAGAGCCAGCCGATAAGAGGAATTGTCATAAATCCTATTACCGAGCTCACCATGATGGCATCGGTGGGAACCGCCTTATTGAACAACAGCGTCTGAACCATATAACCCGCCAGAAAGGTCTGGATGATGCCCGAGTTACCCGCCTGACCAAATCGCAGCCCGGTAGCAATCCAGAAGGCTTTGCCTTTGATTAACTGGAAAACAGACTGTGCCGGCTGATCGTGGGGCTTGACGGTGGCAGATTCGGCAACGTTTTCAAACACCGGACTTTCTTTCAGGTTGAAGCGCAGCCAGATAGCAAATCCCATCACGACGAAACTGGCCAGGAAAGGAATACGCCATGCCCAGGCAATGACTTCGTCATTGGTGAAGAAAAAGAACATAGCCGCCCAGATGGCGGTTGCACTTAACGTGCCGCAGTTGGTGCCCATGGCAACCAGCGAGGCAATAATGCCCTTTTTCCCTTTGGGCGCATATTCAGCCAGCATAGTGCTGGCACCCGATATTTCTGCACCGGCGCCTAATCCCTGAATAATACGCAGCGCCACCAGCAGCAAGGGCGCTAAAATACCCACCTGCTGGTAAGTGGGTAATACGCCAATTAAGGTGGTACAAACGCCCATTAAGGCGATAGTGATAAACAGGACTTTTTTTCGGCCAACACGGTCGCCCATTTTCCCAAAAAAAACGGCGCCGACGATTCGCGCGATATAACCTGCACCGTAGGTTCCCATTGCCAGAATCAGCGCCATCGCACCCGACTGTTCGGGAAAAAAGACTTCATGAAAAACTAACGCCGCACCAAGAGAATAGAGCTGGAAATCCATAAATTCTAACGTTGTACCCAGCCATCCTGATACGGATGCCCGGACCAGATCAGAGGTATTACGTTCTGTGGTGTTGGTATTTAAATGACTCATGTTTTCACCCTGAGGTCGACGATGCGTTAACAGGCGACTAAATGACAGGCGAGTGCCGCTTACGCGGAGCGTGAGGATCTCTTCACCCGCGACAATCACCGATGTTTTAAGCCAGAGTAATAACTACAGGTTCTGAGATATTTTATGAAAACTGAACTAATACTTTTGAATGTTCTGTTTTATCACTGGCCGCCTTTAATGCCGCTTCAATATCGTGATAGGCATAATTGCCGGAAAGAATCGGACGCGGATCGATAATGCCTTTTTCCAGCCATTTCACCGCCACATCAAATTCATCGATAAAACGGAAGGAGCCTTTCCAGCTAATTTCTTTTACCAGCATCTGCGCTACCGGGAAATTAAGCGGACTTTTTCCCATCCCAATTTGAACCACAACGCCGCCCGGCCGCGTAACCAGAATACTGGATTCAATCGCCGCTTCGGCTCCGCTGGCTTCCAGCGTAACGTCGAAATATCCCCGATTTTCACCGTAGCGGGCAACGGCGGCACGATCGCTCGCATCTACTGCCGCATCAGCCCCCATTTCTACCGCGATGCGGCGGCAGCGCTCGCTCGGATCGAACGCCACGATCTCTGCCGCGCCGGAAGCGCTTGCCGCGGCAATCGCTAAGGCGCCGATGGGGCCCGCGCCCATCACCAGCACCCTTTTCCCGACGATGCTGCCTGCCACGTTGAGCGCATGGATCACGACGGCGGTAGGCTCAGCAACGGCCATGACGCTGGCCGGAACCTGCTCATCATAAGCCACGCACTGCTTCGCAGGCACCACGACATATTGTGCAAATCCACCATTCACGTGCGGAGTGAACTGGGCGCTCCCCATAAAGCGCATGGTGGCGCAGGCATTCTGTTTACCTGCCCGACAATACTCACACTGACCACATGGCTGTGATGGATTAATCGCGACTTTTTGTCCCGGTTCTAACCCTGATGCTGCCGGCGCCTGGAAAATCCGCCCCACAAATTCGTGACCTATCACCAGTGGTTGCTTAATCACGGATAATCCGGCACGTCCTTCATGGTAATAATGAATATCCGAGCCGCAGATGCCGCCGCACTCCACTTGAACAACGACATCATCATCCGAATACTTCAGTTCGCGCTGCTCAACCGCGATCTCTTTTTTACCCTTTGCCACGCAGGCATGCGTCATTATGCTGTGCACATGTTTTTCCTCTTCCGGGTCAATAACGCTTACAGCACGGCCAGCCAGCCGCCATCCACGTAGATAATCTGACCATTGATATAATCTGAGGCAGGCGATGAAAGAAAAACGGCCGTACCGGCCACTTCTTCTGGCCGTCCCCAGCGCTGCGAAGGGTTACTGCTTTTCACCCAACTGTCGAACCGGGCATCGTCCACCAGCGCACTGTTCATGTCCGTCAGGATATATCCCGGCCCAATCGCATTGGTCTGGATATTAAACTGCGCCCATTCGGCCGCCATTGAGCAGGTCAGCATCTTAATGCCGCCCTTGGCAGCGGTATAAGGTGCAACGGTTGGCCTGGCCGCCTGGCTGGTCAACGAACCGACATTGATGATTTTGCCGCCCCGATCGCGGGCAATCATGCGTTTGGCTGCCGCGCGCGAAACCAGAAAGGCGCTGGTGAGGTTGGTATCAATCACCTTTTGCCAGTTTTCCAGTTCCAGCTCCAGCATGGGTTTGCGGTACTGGATCCCGGCATTATTTATTACGATATCGACTGCGATGCCCTGCTCATCCAGACTGGCGAACACCTGCTCTATCGCGCTTTCACAGGTCACATCAAACACCCGGCCGGAGACGCGATAGCCTTTATTTTTAAGCTGTTCAACGGCCTCGTTCAGCACCGCTTCACGCGTGCCGTTCAAAATAACCTCTGCCCCGGCAGCGGCTAATGCTTCGGCGTAGGCAAACCCCAGGCCGCGGGAGGACCCCGTTATCAAAGCCGTTTTACCAGTCAGATCGAACATTGCAGTCATAATCCACCTTTAAATATGTATGACAACTATCTTATTAAGGTGAATTTGCCGACAGATTAAATCAATACACAAAGCGTATTTATGAGGCACATATCACAAATGCTTAACAGAAAAAACCATCAAATCATTGTATTTAATAGACATAAAAACAATGCATTTAGCCTGAGACGTTTCATTAGATCGCCGTCACAAAAATAGCAGTGCAGAATTCAAGCCGGATAAATTTATGATAGAAAGGAAATATTGTATGACAACATACCATTAAACCCTGCGTAGCAGCGATGAGTACGGTGCGGTTAATGTTCTGAATAATAAGGAGCTAGTGTGAGCAATCTGTTCATCACCAATGTAAAAACAATTTTGACTGCGCCGGGCGGCATCGATCTGGTGGTGGTTAAAATTGAAACTAATGAGCCCGGACTGTACGGTTTGGGTTGCGCCACCTTTACCCAGCGCATTTACGCCGTACAAAGTGCCATTGATGAGTACCTTGCCCCGTTTCTGATTGGCAAAGATCCCGCCAGAATAGAAGATATATGGCAGTCCGCCACAGTGAGTGGCTACTGGCGCAATGGTCCGGTAATGAATAATGCCCTTTCCGGCATTGATATGGCGCTATGGGATATCAAAGGTAAACAGGCTGGCCTGCCGGTTTATGAACTGCTGGGTGGGAAATGTCGCGACGGTATTGCGCTCTATGTGCACACCGATGGCGCCGATGAAGTTGAAGTGGAAGACAGCGCTCGCGCCAAAATGGAAGAAGGCTACCAGTATATTCGCTGCCAGATGGGCATGTACGGCGGTGCCGGTACTGATGACCTGCGACTGATTGCCAATCGCATGGTGAAAGCGAAAAATATTCAACCCAAGCGCTCGCCTCGCACCAAAGCCCCGGGGATCTATTTTGATCCGGAAGCCTATGCGAAAAGCATTCCGCGTCTGTTTGATCATCTGCGCAATAAACTGGGTTTCAGCGTGGAGCTACTCCATGATGCCCATGAACGTATTACGCCGATTAATGCCATTCATATGGCTAAAGCGCTGGAGCCTTATCAGCTTTTCTTCCTTGAAGATCCGGTTGCTCCCGAGAATACGGAGTGGCTGAAAATGTTGCGCCAGCAGTCTTCCACGCCGATTGCAATGGGCGAGCTGTTCGTTAACGTGAATGAGTGGAAGCCGTTGATCGACAATAAGCTGATTGATTATATCCGCTGTCATATCAGCTCGATTGGCGGTATCACACCGGCGAAAAAAATCGCTATCTACAGTGAATTAAACGGTGTTCGCACCGCCTGGCACAGCCCTGGGGATATCTCCCCGATTGGGGTTTGCGCAAACATGCATCTGGATCTGAGCTCGCCTAATTTCGGCATTCAGGAATACACGCCAATGAATGATGCGCTACGTGAAGTCTTCCCGGGCTGTCCTGAAGTGGATCAGGGCTATGCTTACGTCAATGACAAGCCGGGGTTAGGGATTGATATCAACGAAGCGCTGGCGGCGAAATTCCCCTGCGAGGGCGGCAATCCGACCTGGACGATGGCCAGGACTCCGGATGGCACAGTCTGGCGTCCCTGAGTCATCAGGTCTTTTTGCAGAGGCTCAGCAATGGGCCTTTTTGCTTTTCCCTGGCATTGTTGGCCTGGCCGGCCTGGACCACAACAGGCCGTTCAGGTCGACTTTACTGTGTTCAGGGACAGATAAATAGCCAACAAGAACACGCTTCTCTGCTTTTTTAAGCCTGGTCTGCACGCTGTTTAAACCTCCCGTCCCCTCGCGAACATTCCCTCTGTTATGGCGATTATTCTTCGGGTTTATTCACGATATTATTGTCCTCATCCATCTGGTAAGGCATATCCGCTTCTATTCCTCCCTTTCCGGTTTTAGCGACCACGTTAGTGTAGCGCTTTCCATCCCAGCAGCGAAAAATCAGAACTGAGTTTTCCCCGGCGGTCAGGGTTGAACCATTGCTTCCTATCAGCTTGCTACGGCATCCGGCGGTGAGAATGCTGTTGATGCCCGCCGTCAGCTTGCTTCGGTCTCCCGCCATGAGGATGCAGTCATTGCCTGCCGTGAGTTTGCTGCGATCGCCAGCGGTGAGGTAGCTGTTGTTGCCTGCCAGAAGCTTGCTGCGATCCCCGGCGGTTTGGGTGCTGTCCGCTCCGGCAATCAGCTTGCCGCGCTCTCCGGCCATTTGCACGCTGTCTGCCCCGGAGATCAATGTGCTGCGATAACCCGCCGTTTGTGAGCTGCCCTTTCCCGCAATCAGCATGCTGCGGTTGCCGGTGATCTGGGTGCTTTCCGGGCCAGCAATCAACGAGCTTCGGTGGCTGGCGATCTGATTACTGCCATATCCCGCCGTCAGGCTACTGCGTCTGCCCGAAATCAGGCTGCTTCCGTAACCGGCGGTGAGTACGCTGCGAAGTCCGCTGATCAACGAACTGCCATAACCCGCCGTCAGGAAGCTGCGAATACCGCTGGTCAGCGAACTGCCGTAGCCTGCGATCAGGGAGCTGTCGGCGCCCGCCGTTGCGGTACTGCCGTAACCTGCCGTTAGCGTACTACTGTGCTCGGCCGTTTGCGTGCTGCCGTAACCGGCTGTCAGCGTACTTTGATAACCCGCCGTCTGGGTACTGCCGTAACCGGCAATCAATGAGCTGTCATAACCGGCCATTGAGGTACTGCCGTATCCGGCAGTCAACGAACTCTGTTCTCTGGCCGTCTGCGAACTCCCGTAACCAGCCATCAACGTACTTTTAAAACTGGCGGTCTGGGTGCTGCCGTAGCCTGCGATCAGTGAACTCTCATAACCTGCCGTAGAAGTACTGCCGTAGCCGGTCGTCAGATCGCTATTCTCCTGCGCCGTCTGGGTGCTGCCGTAACCGGCCGTCAGAATACTGTTGTAACCGGCGGTCTGCGTGCTGCCGTAGCCCGCGATCAGGGAACTGTCGGGGCCTGCCGTCGAGGTACTGCCGTAGCCGGTGGTCAGATCGCTGCGCTCCTGCGCCGTCTGGGTGCTGCCGTAACCGGCCGTCAGAATACTGTGATAACCGGCGGTCTGCGTGCTGCCGTAGCCCGCGATTAACGAGCTGTCGTAACCCGCCGTCGAGGTACTGCCGTAGCCCGTGGTCAGATCGCTATTCTCCTGCGCCGTCTGGGTGCTGCCGTAACCGGCCGTCAGGATGCTGTTGTAACCCGCTGTCTGCGTGCTGCCATAGCCCGCAATCAGAGAGCTGTCGGCACCGGCGGTTGAGGTGCTGCCGTAGCCGGTCGTCAGCACACTCTGTTCGCGCGCCGTCTGCGTACTGCCGTAACCCGCCGTCAGACTACTGTGATAGCTGGCGGTCTGGGTGCTGCCGTAGCCCGCGATCAGGGAGCTGTCGGCGCCGGCGGTTGAGGTGCTGCCATAACCTGCGGTGAGATCGCTGCCCTCCTGCGCCGTCTGGGTGCTGCCGTAACCGGCCGTCAGAATACTGTTGTAACCGGCGGTCTGCGTGCTGCCATAGCCCGCGATCAGGGAACTGTCGGCGCCGGCGGTTGAGGTGCTGCCGTAACCGGTCGTCAGCACACTCTGTTCGCGCGCCGTCTGCGTACTGCCGTAGCCCGCCGTCAGGCTACTGTGATAACTGGCGGTCTGGGTGCTGCCGTAACCTGCAATGATTGAGCTGTCCGAGCCTGCCGTGCCGGTGCTGCCGTACCCGGCAGTGAGGTCACTGCCTTCTCTCGCCGTCTGGGTACTGCCGTAGCCCGCCGTTAGCACACTGTTGTAGCTGGCTGTCTGCGTGCTGCCATAGCCTGCGATCAGTGAACTATTTGCCCCGGCTGTAGACGTACTGCCATAGCCGGTGATGAGATCGCTTTCGTTCTGCGCGGTCTGCGTACTGCCGTAACCCGCTGTCAGCGTGCTACCGTAACCCGCTGTCTGGGTACTGCCATAGCCCGCGATCAATGAACTTTCATAGCCTGCCGTAGAGGTACTGCCATAACCTGCAGTAAGATCGCTGCCCTTCTGCGCGGTCTGGGTACTGCCGTAACCGGCTGTCAGCGAGCTGTCTTCGCCCGCCGTCTGGGTACTGCCGTAACCGGCGATCAGGGAGCTGTCGTCACCCGCCGTACCGGTACTGCCGTAACCGGCTGTCAGCGAGCTGTCTTCGCCCGCCGTCTGGGTACTGCCGTAACCGGCGATCAGGGAGCTGTCGTCACCCGCCGTACCGGTACTGCCGTAACCGGCTGTCAGCGAGCTGTCTTCGCCCGCCGTCTGGGTACTGCCGTAACCGGCGATCAGGGAGCTGTCGTCACCCGCCGTACCGGTACTGCCGTAACCGGCTGTCAGCGAGCTGTCTTCGCCCGCCGTCTGGGTACTGCCGTAACCGGCGATCAGGGAGCTGTCGTCACCCGCCGTACCGGTACTGCCGTAACCGGCTGTCAGCGAGCTGTCTTCGCCCGCCGTCTGGGTACTGCCGTAACCGGCGATCAGGGAGCTGTCGTCACCCGCCGTACCGGTACTGCCGTAACCGGCTGTCAGCGAGCTGTCTTCGCCCGCCGTCTGGGTACTGCCGTAACCGGCGATCAGGGAGCTGTCGGCGCCCGCCGTGCCGGTACTGCCGTAACCGGCGGTGAGATCGCTGCCTTTCATGCCGGTCTGCGTGCTGCCGTAACCCGCCATCTGGCTGCTCTCTTCACCTGCGGTTTGGGTACTGCCGTAGCCCGCGACTAATGTGCTGTCTGATCCCGCTGTACCGGTGCTACCATAACCGGCAATTAATGTGCTGCTATCACCCGCCGTCTCAGTACTGCCATATCCGGCAATCAGCTGACTCTGATGCGTGCCGCTGAGCGTACTGCCATAGGTTGCGATTTCAATCGTTTGTGTCGGCTGCGTACTGCCTGATTCAATGGTCGCATCAATATCATCTGTTACAGGCAGCGATCGATCGCCTGCCTTTACCTCTGAAGTGACATCAGGCGCTCCAGGCCCGGCCTGCATTTCCGTACAGGTAACGTAATCAGCCCGATGGTGCAGGATAAATTGCATCGCACTGGTTTTCGTTCCAACGTGAAGAACCTCAGCACGGGGAAATTTAATCCAGCCATGAGTTTCAATAGCGATACACTCATCGGCAGCCACTTCAGCGACAACCCACCTGGCATCAGCGTGCAGGCTCAGCGGTGAATCCGATCCTTTTCCCCAGATTAGCCCCGTTAGTCCGTTCTCAAAGCCTTTAACCGGCTTCCAGTATTTACACTCTACGATACCGCTTAACGGCCAGATGATTCCGCCGTGATCGGCCATATTATTAGCACAGGTACGTAATATTAAAACCTTGTCTTCTTTCATGTCTAAACCTTCATTTCATTAGGGCATGAAAACAGTCTTACTCCTCTGGTTCTAAAAGAACCTAATCCTAATTGTTTAACCATCGCCCAACTCACAAACATTAATGAGATCACGAAATATTAATAAATAATAAATTACCGCCACTTAATTTTCAGAAACCATAAAATTAACAAATAAAACAGAATTAAATATTCACCAATAATCAATTCACCCCAAAATAATAAGAGAAAAAAACACGAACAAGCCAGTTAAACAACTGGCTTTCAATGTGCAGGCAATGAATTATAGTTATCAAATACCACAATAAACCATTTACCTCTGAGGAATAAGAACAGTGTAAACCGCGTTTATTTATCTTTCAGAAAGGATTATTGCCTTGAGAATCTTTCAGGCACCATCCCGTGCAGAGTAACGGGATGGTGTAAGGGATAGCGCAACGTTTTGCTGAGCGAGCAGAATTAAAACTCAACGTCTTCCAGACTAAAATATTCGGTCTGATCGTTATAAGAGAAGATCTCTGCATAGCGGCCCCAGTTGATCACGCTGTCCAGCGTCTCTTTGGCGGCGCTGTCAGCCAGTGAGTCTTCCAGCTCCTGCTCGAAACGCATGCGTGGCGCACGATGACCGGGACGTTCATCCAGCACGGTTTTAATCAAGGCGGCCAGCGGCACATAGCGCAGCAGATGATCGGCAAACATGACTTTGCGCTGCTGGGTATCCGATTCGGCAAAAACCCGGGCAGGTGGCGTCAGGAAAATATCCCCTTCCCTGACGTCGGCAAAGCCCAGTGACTGTAGCACTTCGGCTATCGGGAACAGCTCATCGACCTCCAGATGCAGCGAACGCGCAACATCCGGCATGTCTGCACGACCGTGATAGGGCGCGGCCGCCAGGGTTTCAATCAGGCCGGCCATCAGATTAGTTGATACCTGCGGCAGGTGCGTGCCCAGCCTGAGGCTCTTTTTCACATTATCGCTGGTTGGCCTGGCGGTCATCTGCGTGTACACATCATCAACCAGACGACGGAATGCGGGATCAAGGCGATTGCGGGGATGGCCAAAGGGCACTTTGATTTCAGCCACCACGCGTCCGGGATTCGACGACAGCACCAGAATGCGGTCGCACATAAACACGGCTTCTTCGATATTGTGAGTGACAATCAGCACCGACTTCATCGGCATCTGCCCTTCGTTCCACAAATCGAGTAAATCCGTACGCAGCGTTTCGGCGGTTAATACGTCCAGTGCAGAGAAAGGCTCATCCATTAATAAGAGAGTGGGATCGACCACCAGCGCGCGAGCAAAACCGACACGCTGACGCATTCCGCCTGACAACTCGCGTGGGTAGGCGTTTTCAAAACCGTCCAGGCCGATCAGGTCGATGGCTGCCAGGGCGCGTTTTCTGCGCTCCGCTTTTTCCACGCCCAGCGCCTCCAGGCCAGCTTCCACGTTTTGCAGTACCGTCAGCCAGGGAAACAGCGCAAAGGTCTGGAACACCATCGCCACGCCTTTGGCCGGCCCGTTAAGCGGCTTGCCCAGATACTCAACCGCGCCCGAACCTGGCGTGATCAGGCCAGAAATGATGCGTAACAACGTGGATTTCCCTGAGCCTGAGCGGCCCAGCAGACCGACAATTTCCCCTTCCTGCAGGGTGAGATTAACGTCATCCAGAATCAGTACTTCACCATGCGTTTTATCATAACCGTGCTTAATGTCTTTCACCGTCAGGACCGCTTTGCGCCCTTCTGGTTTCCTGTTCGACACGTCTGGGTTCAGTGTGGGTGGATTATTTAACATCAGGTGTCCCTTAATTGGCACGGAATTTTGATTCGGCGTACACGTACAGCGGTCGCCACAACAGACGGTTGAACAGGGTGACAAACAGCGACATCACCGCGATACCGAGAATGATTTTGGGGAAATCCCCGGCGGCGGTGGTTTGTGCGATGTAGGCACCTAAACCGTGCGCCGTGACCTGCGTATTCCCCCACTGCACAAATTCAGACACGATGCTGGCGTTCCACGCGCCTCCGGAAGCGGTAATCGCGCCCGTAATGTAATAAGGAAAAATGCCGGGCAACATCACCTGGCGCCACCATTGCCAGCCGCGGATATGAAAGTTCGCTGCAGCCTCTTTGTAGTCATTCGGAAACGCAGTAGTCCCTGCCACAACGTTAAACAGAATGTACCACTGGGTGCCAAGCACAATGAGCGGTGACAGCCAGATATCGGGATTAAGATGAAAATGCACAATCATAATCACGAAAACCGGGAACATCAGGTTTGCCGGGAAGGCTGCCAGAAACTGAGCCACGGGCTGAATCTTGCCCGCCAGAGCAGGCCGCAGGCCAATCATTACGCCTAACGGCACCCATATCAGCGACGAAATCAGAATCAGCACCGTCACGCGCAATAAGGTAATCAGCCCCAGCGTGAAAACGTGTTTCACCTCATCCAGCGTCACGCCGATCTGAACGTAAGTAATGACCCGGTACACCACATACAGGGTCAGTAAAATGACGAACGCGCCCCAGACAATGTCACCCAGCCTTGAAGCGCGGCGAGTATTGTTCTCGAAACGCACGGTTGCCGCTGTCGGCCAGCGCCATGAGATACGCGCCAGCGCGGACAGCAGCAGCCGTAACGGCGTGAAGATCTGATGAATCAGACGGGTTCGACGCATCAAATCACGCACCCAGGAGGTTGGCGCATTGCCTGAGCGGGTGTTTTCCATGCGGAACTTATCTGCCCAGGCGACCAGCGGTCTGAACAGCAACTGGTCGTAAGCCAGAATCACAATCACCATGGTGAGTAACACCCAGCCTACCGCGTGGATATCTTTATGCAGAATAGCCTGCGCCAGATAGCCTCCGACACCGGGCAAGGTAAAGGTGTTATTGCCGACCGTGATCGCTTCAGAGGCGACAATAAAGAACCAGCCGCCTGACATCGACATCATCATGTTCCATACCAGCCCCGGCACAGCAAAAGGCGCATCCAGCTTCCAGAAACGTTGCCATCCGGTCAGATGAAATCCGCGCGAGACTTCCACCAAATCGGCTGGCACGGTGCGCAACGACTGATAGAAGCTAAAGGTCATGTTCCACGCCTGGCTGGTGAACAGGGCAAAGATGGCCGCCAGTTCTACGCCCAGCACCTGCCCCGGAAAAAGCGCAATAAAGAAGGTGACGGTAAAGGAGATGTATCCCAGCACCGGCACAGACTGCAGGATATCCAGAATTGGCACCAGCACCTTTTCAGCACGGCGGCTTTTGGCGGCCAGCGTGCCGTAAATCAGGCTGAACACCAGGGAAGCCAGCATTGCCACCAGCATGCGCAGCGTGGTGCGCATGGCATATTCCGGCAGATTAGTGGGATCGAGCGAGATAGCCTGGGTTTTTAAACTGTCTATCGGCATCAACGTTTGATGAAAGCCGACCGCGACCATAGCAATCAGACAAATGATCAAGGGAAAAGCCACGGCATCCCAGACGTTAGGCAATAACCGTCTGTTGGCCGCCAGCATGGTGAATCGGAAGTTCATGAACCCTCTCTTCTTTTCATCACGGGAGCGACTGAATTATTTCAGGTGAGGGATTATCAGGCAGGATTGTTAAACGTATGCTCACCTGATGACCGGGTTTTTATTAATTTTTTGTGAAAGCAATACTGGGCGCTTATCGCCCATCCTGAAATGCATTAATTTCCCATGAAAAACCGGATCTCCAATGTCGTCAGGACGCTTCAAACCCCAGATGGTTAGTGAATCACAGATTAGCTTTATCACTATGATTAACCCGTTACAAGAGTGTTAATGACACCCGAGGATTCATCATATCCTGCTACATCACCCCTGATGGATGAATGCCGCGTCAGGCCTTATTCAGGTGATAACAATCAGGGAGGTGCCGACATAAAATATTAGAAAAATTGAAGCAGAGATTGCTTGCCTGCGTGTTGATAAATATGGCGCTAAATCAGGCTTAAAATCTTACCTTAAAAAATGAGGCCTGTTCACTTTTGTAAGATCCACGCCTTGCGACGGGATGACAACACTGGAGGCCATAAACTTCCCGCTCAAGTAATGCAGGCGATTTCCACATTGATGTTCAAATGAAGACCGAGTCTTAAACGTTACGATGTGTAAACCTGATGAAAAGAACCCGCTTTAAAGGCAGGACGCAACGAGATAAAGGCTTTCTTGAAATAACGCTGGATATAAAACGGATATTCCCTGTCCGACGGACAGACAGGGAAACGCTTTTTAGTTATGTACTTTGACGGGTGTACATTTTGGCACGGTAACAACGGGTTCCTGCCCCAGGATCCCGGGGATCATCTGAGACTGACAGTCAAAAATGCGACCTTTATCTGTAGTGGCGCGATAAGAGAGCATTTGAGAGCCCAAGGTATCTGGTTTAGTCGCGGATACATTAGTTACAGTGATTTCATCGGAAGAGCTCAGACCCAGCATTTTTGCTGTCTCAGCCTGAAGGGGAGGAATGGCTTCATTAGATGACATCGTGCTACAGCCACTCAGCGCAAGCAGAGAAAAAGCAACAAGTACCCTGTTTTTCATGATTTTGTTTATCCCAAACATAGTAAAAGGAGAGGTTAAAAAAACTCAAGCATTTGATTAATTCCTGCACGATAGTTTTAAACCTTTCTGCCACATTAAAGCAACATATTATGTAGGCCGGGTTTGACCCGTTTGGCTGAAAAAAGGCGTTTAACCGAGCGCCCTGTAAACAAGTCGCCGCCTGGACATGCTGGATTGTCATGAAATGTAAAGCCGGATTAATCACTTGATAAGCAACAGACTTCTGACAGAGGGATGACTGACAAGGACGGGGGCAGTAACACATTGATGGCTCTAATGGATCATTAAGACTATTCTTAATTAATTCGTTTCCGCTGCGCTTTACCCTTGACGCTTCGCAATCCGGTTTTCATCAGCAAGGAGTGAGCTAATGGCCTTACCAGGACAGTCTTCAAACAACCTTCCTGACTACAATATCGCACGACGTCTGGGCATGGTGTCCGCAGATGACATTGATTTCAATGCTCTGGCAAATCGTTTAGATTGCACGCGGGACTTCAGTCAGGTCGGCATTATTTACTCTGATGGTCTTGCACAATGGCTTGTTCGCCCTTCGCGCCGCTACGCTTCGTCGAACCAAAGTAATGTAAGTCATGTGGTGATTACAAAGGTCAATGCCACTACGCCGCAGGTAGCAACAAAGTCACTTACGGATACGCTGAGCAAGCCCTCTTTAGCGAATGAGATTACATCGACGGCGATGTCCTGCGGTGCAGCTGTGGTAACAGGTATTCTTGCTTTAACCTCAACCATGTCAGTGCCATTAACAGCAGGAGCAACAGGTGTTATAGCCGGTGTGATCACTGCGGGAACAGTTGCCACGACTTTTCAATGCGTAATTGGTATAGGAAGATTAGTGACCATATCAGAAGGCAATGAAGATACCGTTGCATGGTTAGATACTCAAGACTGGTATGTGGCAACAACGACTGCGCTTGATGTTGTTTCTCTTGCTGGTGCCGGTGCTGGTTTGAAAAGCACTATTGAGACTTATAAATTGATGAAAAGTACATCTTCGTCAGGTGTTTTAAAGTGGTTAAAAACATTAAGTCGTTCAGAACGCAAAAGAATTACGCAGGAAATCATCCGTGCTCAAAATCCAGGTATATCTAATGGCGGTATAAAAGCCGCAATACAAATGGGCGGATATCCTAAGCGTTTCCCTACAGAAGCAATACAAAAATCATTACAACGCGAGTTAACAAATGCACTCATTAATACCTCCGCATTTGCTGGTAGTGCATTAACAGGGACTATAAGAAACCCACAAAACGTTAAGCAAACATATAATTATGTTGTGGGCATTATTCAGTCTATATCTCTTTAAGGAAAAAAATGTTTCGTCAATTAAATAAGACATTGCAACTAAGCTTTATCACTGATATGAAAATAAAAAAAAGTGATAATGAAAAGTTAGAAGAAATTAAAGAAGCAATGATGAATGAGATGGATACTCCTATTGGATGGCATACTATGGGCATTCCTCTAATAATAAGCGCAATACTCACAGTAGTTAGTTTCTCTCTGCCTCAAATTTCTATTTGGCATGGAATTTCAAAATGGATGGACTGGTCAAAAAACGCTTTTTTCATCGGCGCTATGATCACGGACTTAGTGGGTTGCATTATTATCATTCCATTAATGGCGGTCGTTGGTAAAGGGCAATATCTTGCGCTAAAAAGCTATGTTTACATAGCCTTTAGCACTGCTACATTAGCAATATCCTTCCTAATATATACGATATTAGGAACATTACTTGGTGCAGACATAAAAACCACACACTTAATAGTTTCAATCATTGGCGTCATTCTGATAATACTAAGTTTTATGTGTATTAATAGTTTAGTTTTTTATCGTATGATTGCTTACTGCTTGCATAATCGCGCTTGGCGTAAACAAATTGAAATGCAAAGAGAAAAACCACATCTCTAAAAGAGAGGAATTTATAGCCTCGCTTCGAGGCTTTTCCGTTGAAGCATACTTAAAAATTAAAAACATGGTGACCCTATTTTATTAAATAAACACATCCTGTATTGATAAAAAACCAAGGAAGTTTTTGATAATCATGTTTTATAATCTGAAAAGTTCATTAGAGCTTAGCAAAAAGGTCACTGCACAAATTAGTAAAGCTAATGATGAACAACTTGAATCCATTAAAGATGAGATGACAGATAAGATGGAAGTGCCAATTGGATGGCATATTATGGGTATCCCTTTAAGCTCAAGTCTAATATGCTCACTGTTTTCTTGTGCGATGTCTCTGATGCCATTAGGCATTAAAATGATCGATAACTTCAATTGGCCTAAATATCCTACATTGACAGGCGTATTTATCACTTCGATTATTTATTGCCTGTTCGTCTACATCTCTGCATTTTCCATAGTCAGGGGCTTCTATCACGCTATAAAGATATACCTTGCTATTTATGTTTTTACAACAACACTGGCAAGCCTCAATTTTATATTTGATATAGTCGCAATTTATCAGGCCCGAATGCACAGTGCATGGCTAATTAGCTCTTCTGTTATCAGCATGCTCCTCATTATTTTTTGCATTAGATCCCTTAATAGCAGGATGTTTTACAAATCTGTTGCATATTATTTGTTTGCACGCGCCTGGCGTAAAAAGCTGTATCGGCAAAAGTATAAACCCTGAGCGTTAAATATATTTTCTGACTATAAAATCTTTACATAATACTATTTATAACGAACGTGTTATTAAGATTATAAATTCTTTCAAAATTTGGTAAATCAATGTCACTTTAAAAGTATCAAGAAAATCCTCAAGAAGTATTAACAAAAACAAATCAACATTAACAACCATCTAATAATATAAATATTAAAAAAACTGATAAAAATCATAAATTAATAAAGCTCACATGCATTTCACTTTATAATTAACAAATTAAATTACATGAACACCTCACATCCCATAAAAAAACCAGAGCCATCTCACCAATTCAATTTAAAAATAAAACATTGTTTCAATTTTAATTGAAAAGAGATTTTTTGCCGAATAGGATGCACAAAAATGAATTCATGCTGCTTTAATTCATTACTGAATAAATTTACTTGCACCACTAACGGGAGGTTAACGTGGAAGTCAGACAAAGCATTCATAGCGCCCACGCCAACGCGCTGGATACACAAGGATTACGCGATGAATTCTTGATTGAGAAGATCTTTGTGCCCGATGAGTTCACCATGGTGTACAGCCATATCGACCGTATCATTGTTGGCGGCGTGATGCCGGTCGGCCAGGCTGTCGCGATAGGTAACGATGTGGGTAAGCAACTTGGCGTCAGCTATTTTCTGGAGCGTCGCGAACTCGGCATGATTAATATCGGCGGGCCCGGTCAGGTCACCATTGATGGCGAAGACTATGAGATCGGTCATCGTGAAGCGCTGTATATCGGCAAAGGTGCCCGAGAAGTCCTGTTCAGCAGCCTGGCCCCCCATCGTCCCGCGAAGTTTTATTACAACTGCGCACCGGCGCATAAAACATTGCCCATCCGCAAAGTGACGGCTGGCGATGCCGCTGCCGTCACGCTCGGCGATAACCTCACGAGCAATCGCCGCACGATCAACAAGTATCTGGTTCCTGACGTCCTGGAAACCTGCCAGCTCAGTATGGGGTTAACGCAGCTTGAACCCGGCAACCTCTGGAATACCATGCCGTGTCATACCCACGAACGCCGTATGGAAGTCTATCTCTATTTCGATATGGATGATGATGCCTGCGTTTTTCATATGATGGGTGAGCCGCAGGAAACGCGTCATCTTCTTGTCCATAACGAACAGGCGGTCATTTCACCGGCCTGGTCGATCCATTCAGGTGTCGGTACGAAAGCCTATACCTTTATCTGGGGAACGGTAGGTGAAAACCAGGTGTTTGATGATATGGACCACGTATCGGTCAAGGATCTGCGCTAATCCTAACCAATGCGCCGCCTGTCAGAAGCAGGTAGCGCGTGAATAAGGAGTCCACATGATACTGAATGCGTTTTCTCTTCAGGACAAAATCGCGGTGGTTTCGGGCTGCAATACCGGCCTGGGTCAGGCTATGGCATTGGGACTGGCTGAAGCCGGTTGCAATATTGTTGGTATTAATCAGGTTGAACCCGACGAAACGATTAAACAGGTGACCGCGCTGGGACGTCGCTTCCTTAGCCTGAAAGCTGATTTGCGTAACATTGATGCTATCCCTGCCCTGCTGGACAGCGCCATCGCCTGCTTTGACCGCATTGATATTCTGGTGAATAACGCGGGCATGATTCGCCGTGAGGATGCCATCAACTTCAGCGAACAGGACTGGGATGATGTGATGGATCTGAATATTAAGAGCCTGTTCTTTATGTCGCAGGCCGCCGCCCGACATTTTATTGCCCAAGGGGATGGGGGCAAGATCATCAACATCGCCTCAATGCTCTCTTTTCAGGGCGGGATCCGCGTGCCTTCTTACACCGCGTCTAAAAGTGGCGTAATGGGCATAACCCGCTTGCTGGCCAACGAGTGGGCGAAGCACCGTATTAATGTCAACGCAATTGCCCCGGGCTATATGGCAACCGATAACACGCAGCAACTGCGCGCTGATGCACAGCGAAGTGCCGAAATCCTCGATCGCATTCCCGCCGGTCGCTGGGGAAAACCAGAGGACCTGATGGGGCCGGTGGTATTTCTTGCCTCACGGGCTTCTGACTATATGAATGGCTATACGATTGCCGTCGATGGCGGCTGGCTCGCGCGTTAAGGCTGAGCATTAAGCCTTTACGTCTGCCCGGGCGAGCCTGTCGTTATACGTAAATAATGATGGCAGGCAGCCCGATTAATCAGGCAGGCAATCGCATCATTAAAGCCGGTTTTACTCTCTTATGAGAAAGAATAATGATTGAGGCCAGAATAGTGACCCTGAACGCCAACCGTATGAATAAGTCAACATATCTGGTTAATGTAAAACTGGCTTCTTAAGGCCAGCCGATAATGATGACGTCATGGGATTTCATTTCCCAGAGAAACTTATGGATAACCGTTATTCCCGCCTGTCGAGGCGAATAAGGACGTCAAGGTTACAGTGAATAATCACAGAAATATAAAAAACGAGTAAGGATTTATACAGCATTGAGGGAAATATAATGGAATTATTATCAACAGCCCGCCAACTTGATCTGTTACTGAATGGATTTACACAGCTAAAAGACGAAGGGAAATTTAACGAACCCAATATGGATGGCACAGCGGGGGATTACATCTCATTTGCTCACTGGGAATGGCCGCAGGGCGTTGGCCTGTTTGGTCTGGTGAGATTATGGGAGTTGACCCGTCGCGACGATATTTACCAAATCATTGAAAACTGGTTTCAGCAAAATATTCAAAAAGGCCTGCCCCCGTTAAATATTAATACCACCGCCCCCATGCTGCCGTTATCTCTGTTGTGGGCACATAACCGGGCACCACATTATCAAGCGGTGCTGGATAGCTGGGCCGACAGGGTGATGACAGAGCTGCCGCGTACCCCGGAACAAGGCTTCCAGCACGTGGTGTCCGACGGCATTAACCCCATGGAGATATGGGATGACACGCTGTTTATGGTGGTGCTGTTTCTCGGCCATTACGGTGTGGCTTCCGGACGACAGGTGCTGGTCGATGAGGCCGTACGCCAGTTTTTACTGCATGCCCGTTATCTTAACGATCCGCAGACCGGTTTATGGTTTCACGGCTGGAGCTTTGCCGAGAAGAGCCATTTTGCTCAGGCCCGCTGGGCGCGGGGAAATGCCTGGATAACCGTCGGCATTATTGAGTTTCTGGAACTGACCCAGCTTCGCGGCGGGGTCCGTGACTATTTACTCGAATGCCTGAAAACGCAAATTAATACATTAATCACGCTGCAATCTGAGAGCGGTGCATGGCACACGCTGCTCGACCATCCAGACAGCTATGAAGAAATATCGGCTACCGCCGGATTTGGCTATGGCTTATTAAAAGGCGTTCGTCTTGGCTATGGCGATGAACGTTGGTTGCAGGCAGGTTTAAAAGCCCTGGGCGCGGTACAGCGAAATATTGACAGCAGCGGCACAGTCCACAACGTCTCTTATGGCACCCGCATGGGAAGAACCCTGCAGTTCTATAAAGACATTCCGCTACAGCCAACCGGTTATGGCCAGGCGCTGGCTATTTTATGCCTGACCGAAGGGTTAAGACATTTAAAAAAATAACAGGACGTCGACACCAGGAGAATATCATCATGGACCAGAACCATTATTGTTACTTCCCCCTTAACCAGAATGAAGCCGTTCGCTACTGGCAGTTATCCGCGATTTCTTCACAGCGCTATGATGTGCCCAATGCGCCGATGTCCGGTGAAATGGATCCGTTTTTCTTTCTGAGCCAACATAAAAACTTTATTCCCCATACCTATCCCCGTCGTACGCAGTTTCAGCAACACTATGCCGGAAAAAAGCCCACTCCTTTCGGCGATACTACCCTGAAAAACTGGTGGTTCCCTTTTGGTTCCGATCGGGTCGATTTATCAGGTTTCTGGTTCCGGGCCACGAGCATCGGCGCTCAGGCAGAAACCTGCCTTGTTGCGGAACAACGTGGCCTGTACCGTTTTCGGCTGACCACCTGCGGTGCCGCCTGTATTACGCTGAACGGCGGTGATGTGGCATGGCAGGCAGACTATCAGCGTAATCTGGAAAGCACCGTTGAGTTCGCGCTCATGCTGGATGCCGGGGTGAACGCTATCGCGGTCTGGTTCGATGACCTGGCCGAACGCGATGTGCGCTTCTTTTTTCAACTGGACTATGTTGAAGGTGCGCCGCTGCAGGTGGCACTGGCAACACCGATTGAGGCAGATCGGGTGCGGCAAATGGAAGCCCTGCTCGAAGGCATGGCGTTTGAACAGCCGACCTACACAGGCGGCACCGTTCGCCTGTGCTTCCCAATCCCAGCCCCGGAAACGCTGAACCTGAATATCCGCGTGCAGGGCGACTTTATTTCGCTAGACCAGCCCGTACTGATCAACGCGGTTTTACATCAAGGCGAAACGGTGGCAGAGATTGCCGAAAGCGACGCGTTGCCGGCTGATTTTCGTCATTTCGTTATCAGCATGGAAAAAGACAACTTTCATATCAGGCGCACCCTGGGCGTGGAGATCTGCCATGCAGAGCAACAGGCGCAGGTGCCGAAAACGGCAGACGCGCGTGCAGACGAAGCGCTGATGCATGTTGCCCTGCACGGCGAATACAGCAGCGTAAAAGCGCTGGCCCGGCTAGCCTGCGGGATGGATGACACCGAAACCCAGAACATGCTGGAGGGCGTTTTAACACCGGTTGAAGATTGCCATGACTGCGCCGACTTTACGCTTGTACCGCTGCTGTGGTGTCGGATCCAGTGGGCGGATCGCATTGCCGCTCCCGTTCGCGAGAAAATGGATCGGGCGATTTTAGCCTTTCGTTACTGGATGGATGAGCCGGGAAATGACGTGCAGTGGTATTTTTCTGAAAACCATGCGCTGTTGTTTCATACCGCCGCCTACCTGGCGGGAAGCACCTTTCCGGATAAAACCTTTGTACGATCCGGCCGCCTGGGCGGCGATCAGGCAGAGGCAGGCCGTCAGCGCGTGCTGGCATGGCTGGATCACTTTGAACAATGCGAGATGGCCGAATGGAATTCCGCGCCTTACTTCCCTATCGACCTCAAAGGATTAACCGCCCTCGCCGCCCTGGCACCGGATGCCGATATCGTTGCCCGTAGCCAGCGCGCTATCCTTCGCCTGCTGGAACAGATAGCACGCTCTTCCCACCAGGGCATGCTCACCGCATCGCAAGGTCGTTCATACGAGCACACGCTGCGCGCAGGTCGCTCGCTGGAGCTGTCCGCTATCTCGCGCCTGTTGTGGGGCAAAGGCAACGTTGGCTGTCGCTTTCATGCCTTACCGCAGCTGGCGCTACTGTTAAAGCAGGGCAAACTGACGCACTCACCTGAACTGGCAAAGGTGGCGGTATGGCGAGGTGACAGCGCGCTGGAATGGTATTTCGCTCAGGGGCTTAACCGCATTGCGCGCCTTTACCACTATAAAACCCGCGACGTGGCAATGGGTTCCCTTGCCGGATACCGCTGGGGCGAATGGGGCTATCAGGAAACCCCGATTCATCTGAGGATCGGCGAGACGCCGGAGGCGCAGATCTGGATCAACCATCCAGGTGAACGCCTGCACAGTGGCTTCGGGCGGCCTTCCTACTGGGGAGGATGTGGCACGCTACCGCGCGTGCAGCAGTATCGCGGCCTGGCGATCGTTCTGTTTCGTGTTCATGAAGGGCAGCCTGATTTTTCTCACGCCTGGCTGCCGCAGCGCTATTTTGATGACGTGCGTTGCTACGATAAACGCATTCTGCTGCGCAGTGGTAAAGGTATGGTACAGATCTCCGGCAACCGCGCGTTCCAGCGGATCGCTCATGGCCCGACACAGCACTGTGAAGTCCGCTTGCCGGGGCAGGAAACCTGCTGGCTGATTCGCCTGAATGACGATCCGCGGCTGGATAACCTGGCGGATTTTGAGGCGCGATTTGCACAGCTCACCGTTGAGCGGCGCGAAGACGGCACCTTTTACGTCAACGATCCGCAATATGGCGAGGTGTTTTTCCAGCCAAACGGCTGTGTTTTCGGGCAGGGGAGGTTACTGGATCCTGACAGCTGGACAATTTCCGGCGACAGCCACGAACTCCCCTTGTAATTCTGCCGTGCCAATCCCTGGCATCAGGTTTTACGGATATCGCCAGCCCGGCTGACGTCGGGCTTTATCCGTGCAGTGATGACGGGCGTTATGCGACGCGTGCAGCATTCAGCAAAATCATCCCGTTACCGCCCTGTCCTGTGCCCGGCAGCGGCCTATCCCTGCAGTTTTTTCAGGCAGCGATCCATCGCGCTGACTACCCAGTCGATATCATGCGTCTGGAAGCACAGCGGCGGCCGAATCTTCAGCACGTTGCCGTAAGGTCCGGCGACAGACGTCAGCACACACTCTTCGCGCAGCGCCTCGACCAAATCGAGCGCCAGCCGTTTGTCAGGCTGCTTCGTCTCTCTGTCCGTGACCAGCTCAAAGCCAATAAACAGGCCTGCGCCGCGCACGTCGCCTACGCAGGCATAGGTATCCTGAAGGGACTGCAGAGCCGCTAACAAAGCTTGCCCGGTTTTCAGGCTGTGCGCCTGAAGCGATTCCTGCTCGATCACATCCATCACTGCATGCGCCGCCGCCATCGACACCGGATTACCACCAAAGGTATTAAAATACGGGAGCGAGTCGCTGAAGGCCGCCATAACCGGGGCTTTCGCCATCAGACCGGATACGGGAATACCGTTGCCCATCGGTTTACCCGTGGTCACCACGTCGGGCACCACGCCGTGGCGCGCAAATCCCCAGAATGATTCCCCTGTACGGGCAAAGCCGGGCTGAACTTCATCGGCAATAAAAATTCCGCCGTTTTGATGGACGACGTCGATAGCCTGCTTTAAAAAGCCCGGCTGGCCGGGCAATACGCCGTCCGAAGAGAAAATGGAATCCGCCAGAAAGCCCGCAAACTTGATGCCGTGCGCGGCCATATCATCGATCTGTTTCTGAATTTCGTGGGCAAACCAGGCCCCCTGATCGGCGGGCTGAATGCGGTAAAAATCTGGCGATGCCACCAGCCGGGTATGCGATGACAGCGGCTGGCCGCTGCCCAGTGCCGGTGATACGCCGGACGTCAGCGCGCTGGTGCCGTGATAGGCCTCTTTCGAAACGATAATGCCCGTGCCGCCGCTCCACGCATGCGCCATACGAATCGCCAGATCGTTTGCCTCGGACCCTGTGCACATGTACATGGCCCGATCGATGGCCGCCGGCATCGTTGCCAAAATGCGCTCGCTGTAGTCCAGAATAGACTCATGCAGATAACGGGTGTGCGTATTCAGCCGCATCATCTGCTGGTGCACGGCTTCCACGACCGCCGGATGACAGTGGCCGATGCTGGCGACGTTGTTATACATATCCAGGTACTGTTTGCCCGCCTGGTCCCAGAGATACTGCCCCTGCCCGCGCACCAGATGCACGGGGTTACGGTAAAACAGCCGATATGACTCGCCCAGCACCTTGCTGCGTTTGTCGGTTAACTGGCGAATCGCCGGGGCCAGCGCTTCCGCGTTTTCTGCACGAAAGCTGTTGGTATCCATAATGGTTGAACGTACCGTCATCATCACTCCTCGGATTCAATACTGTCGCTGCCGTACATCAGTGCGCGGCAGCGTCTGTCTGCGTTAGTCGATCTCCGCCGCGACAGAGGTTTGCGCGATCGTGCCGCGCCGGGACTGGGTCGTCAGGAAATAGAGGTAACCCACGACCATAAAGGCCATAAACAGCGCACCAATCTCCGGGTTAAACCACAGCATCGCCGCCAGGCAGATCAGCGATCCGCACAGGGCAATGGCAGGGATCACCGGATAACCCGGCGCACGGTAACTGCGCTCCAGCGTGGGAGCGGTACGACGCAGCTTAAACAGGCTCAGCATGCTCATGATGTACATCACAATGGCGCCAAACACCGACATCGTGATCATGGCGGCGGTCAGGCTCATGCCCTGAAAGCTGATCCCGTCAGAGAAAATGGCCAGAATGCCCACTACACCACCGGCCAGAATGGCGCGGTGCGGTGTGTTAAAGCGTGAAAGCTTCGCCAGGGCGGGCGGCAGATACCCTTCGCGGGCCAGCGCAAAGAACTGGCGGGAATAGCCCATGATGATGCCATGAAAACTGGCGATCAGGCCGAATAAGCCAATCCACACCAGCATGTGCATCCAGCGCGAGTCATTCCCGACCAGCATTTTCATCGCCTGAGGCAGCGGATCGTTAATGCCCGATAACGTACGCCAGTCGCCTGCTCCACCGGCAAACACCATCACGCCAATCGCCAGCACCACCAGCGTTAAAATACCGCTGATATAGGCGCGGGGAATGGTGCGGCGGGGATCTTTTGCCTCTTCTGCCGCCATCGCGACGCCTTCAATCGCCAGAAAAAACCAGATGGCAAAGGGGATCGCAGCGAACATACCGGACACGGAAGCCAGCGAGAAGGTTCCCTGGCCCGCCCAGCCGTTCGCGACGAAATTCGCCAGGCTAAAGCCGGGCGCCACAACGCCCATAAACACCAGTAACTCAATCACGGCAAGCAGCGTAACCAGCAGTTCAAAGGTCGCGGCGATGCTCACGCCGATGATATTCAGCCCCATAAACACCAGATAGGCGCACACGGCGATAAGCTTGGGATTAATTTCAGGAAACTGCACGTTGAGATAGGCGCCAATGGCCATCGCGATAGCGGGAGGCGCAAACACAAACTCAATCAGCGTGGCGATTCCGGCAATCAGCCCGCCGGTGTCGCCGAACGCCCGGCGGCTATAGGCGAACGGGCCGCCCGCCTGAGGAATAGCCGTTGTCAGTTCGGTAAAGCTGAAGATAAAACAGGTATACATGACGGCAACAAAAAACGTCGTGACCAGAAAGCCCAGCGTGCCCGCTGCGCCCCAGCCGTAGCTCCAGCCGAAATACTCACCCGATATCACCAGCCCCACGGCAATGCCCCAAAGTCGCAGGGTGCCCAGGGTGGGTTTCAGTTTCTCTTTCATCACTGCGTTCCCCGTCTGTTTTAATTGAAAAATGCTGCACAAAAGCTGTCGGGTAGATGATGGACACAGTGGGAAGGGAAAAACTTGACCGCAGAAAACAGAACGCCGTGATTTAAGGTCAACTTGCCCCTGGCCTGGCTGCCAGGTGCCTGCCAAAGTCAATTTTCCCCTGCTTTCAGGTCAAGCGTGCAGGCAGGGTTCAGCGCCATGCTGGCCCTACACGCAGAAACCCGGGAGCCGGACATGAGCCATAAACAGTACGATACGCTGAGTAACGACACCATCCTTCAGCTTGCCCACCGGGCATTAGTGAACTATCCCGCCTGTGCACAGGCTGAGGTCAGGCTGCTGTGTCGCTCAGAAAACGCGACGTTATCTGTCAGCACGCCGCAGGGCCGATACGCGCTGCGCATTCACCGGGGCGATTACCACGCGAAGCAGGATATTGAAAGTGAGCTGCTCTGGCTGGACGCGCTTCAGGCGGCGGACATCAGCGTCCCCGCTGCCGTAGAAGATCGTCAGGGTGAACGCATTCAGGTCCTGCCGCTGCCCGATGGCGGCGAACGCTATGCGGTGCTGTTTCACTGGATAGAGGGCGATATGCTGACCGACAGCGTCGATCCGGCTGCGTTTCGTCAGCTCGGTGCCATTACTGCCCGTCTGCACCATCACAGCCGGAAATGGCAGAAGCCGCAGGGGTTTCGCCGCATCATCTGGGATCATCATACGATGGTGTCTCCGGCAGGCCACTGGGGCGACTGGCGGGACGTTGCGGGGTTACCCACCGCTGAACACGCGGTGGTAGAAGAAACGCTGGAACACGTGCGCCGCCAGATGCTGGACTTCGGACAGTCACCTGAACGCTATGGGCTGATTCATGCCGACCTGCGCCTGACCAACCTGCTGGTGCATAAAGGCGAAACCCGGGTGATCGACTTTGATGACTGCGGCATGGGCTGGTACCTGCACGATCTTGCCGCAGCCATCAGTTTTGTTGAGCATCATCCGAGTGCGCCGCAGTGGGTGGAAAACTGGTTACGCGGTTACGAACAGGTCGCACACATCAGCGATCGGGAACTGGCTATGATCCCCGCCATGCTGATCCAGCGGCGTATCCAGTTGACGGCCTGGGTGGCTTCCCACCGCGAGACCGAGATGGCGCGCAGCCTGGGCGATCGCTGGGCCAGCCACACCGTCCGGCTGTGTCAGCGCTATCTTGAAGGTGCCGCGCTGCCGATTGGCGTTTAACGCACCGCCGCAGTGCCTGATCGCGGTGCAACACGGAAAGCGAATCGGGTAAGCGATTGTTATCGCGTGGTTTCCAGCTGGTACGTTTTTTGCAGAACCTTGAGATGTTCACTTTTTGCGGAAAACAAGATGACCAGCAGAGTTCCAGAGGCCGCGTTAACGGCCATCTCCGGCGCAGGCGGCCATCGCGGTGTGTTGTCTGCCGCCGCAACGGGCTTAGGCGAATTTATCAATGCACAGGGCGGCGATGTCGATCGCATTTTCGGGATCAGCGGGATCGATCCCGATATGCTCGCCTGCCCAACGCTGAGCCTGGACCTGGTCAGCTATTGCCGGGTGCTGGAGGAAGCCGCAAGCCAGGCAGGCGTGGACAACTTTGGTCTGCAATACGGTCATCAGTTCCGACCCCAGTCACTGGGGCTGATCGGCTATATTGGCTTGTGTTCAGCCACGCTGGAACAGGCGCTGCGGAACGTCGTCAATGCCTTTCCCTTTCATCAACACAACACCTGCATCCGGCTGACCGAACGCGGCGACTGCTGGCAACTGGATTATCAGGTTCGCCATGGCGTGATCCTGATGCGCCGCCAGGATGCCGAGTTAACGCTGGGCATGTTCCTCAACCTGATCCGCCATGCCGCAGGTCGGCTCTGGGCGCCGCGGGAAGTGCATTTTGAGCATCCGCGCCCTGAGCACTGGCACGAACACTGTAAGGTGTTTGATGCCCCGGTTTACTTCGATCAACCCTTTAACTCGATGATCATCGCGAAAGCAGATCTGAACCGGAAAATGCCGGATCATGATCCGATGCTGCTGCTGGTTATGCAGGATGCCATCCGTCGGCTCAGCCCGCCCGTGGTGCGTCAGGACACCGTTAACCAAACCCGAACGGACATTCATCTGCAACTGCTGAACGGCGAACCTTCACTGGAAATCATCGCGGAAAAACAGGGGTTATCCGCCTGGTCATTGCAACGGCGCTTACGTGATGAGCAAACCAGCTTCTCGGCGCTGGTGGACAGCGTACGCAAAGAAATGGCCACGCATTATCTCAAACAGCATCATCTTTCTGTTTCCGAGATGGCGCTGCTGCTGGGCTACTCTGAAGTCAGCGCTTTTTCACGCGCCTTTCGCCGCTGGTTCGGCTGCAGCCCGCGCGATTGCCGTAAATCACAGGAGGGGCTGTTCTTGTAGTTAAGCTATCCAGCCAGAACAGCATTCGTTACGCTGCGTGCTTCAACAACCGGCTGTAGGCTTTAACCCTCTCAGCCAGTAATAAGACAGTGAGCAAATTTACGATCAGAATAAATCAAAACGAGCAGGCAGCGACGTTAAGAATAAAAGCGTCGTCAGGTAATGGCATCAAAAGAAAAGGCTTTAAAAAGATAGCCCTGAAATGCGGCAGCATGGGGTTTAGCAAACTGGAAGTAGGTGTCCTTTTCTACGCCTTCGACAATGATAAACTGGCAGTAGTCTTTAATTTGCGTCAGCGTCTCTTTCCAGAGTGGACGATTATGATGTTCCCAGAAAAAGTGCTTATCGATTTTAACCGCCTCATATAATCCCTCCTGCAAACAGGGAAAATGAGAAGATGCACTGCCAAAATCATCCAGCCATAAAGTGTAATTATTATATAACTTTCGCAACAGAGGATTATTAAGCCCCTCAGCCAGGTTGGGAAAGTCTTCTGAAACCTCGATGCGAAGAAAAGAATGCGCTGTGGCGAGCTCGTAAATATCCCGTTCTTCCAGCAGCGCAAAAGCCATCTCTACATCTACATTGACAGAACACAGCAACTGGTTACGTTCAAAGAAATGTCTTTTTCTATCAATTAAGAACAGTTGCTCTTTTAAGAGCTTTATTTTCTGTCCTTTATTCATTCTGTTTATATGAAAAAAAGGCGTCCCTGGTGCGGCAAATCGGGTTAAGACTTCAACGGCAATACGTTCGGATTTCAGGTTTACGATGGGTTCAGCAATGAACCGCCAGGCACGGTTATTATTATCAAGATTCTGGATTTCCATTCCCAAGCTCTGATTAACGATGTTGAAGTGGATTGATTATTGATCGCCTTTAGCTATCAATCAAATGAATTTTAACGGATTAAACTATGATTAAACCTATCAAATCCCAAAAATCGATCGTTAAACCCTTGTTATTTAATGATGAATGGCAAACTATAAAACTCCAGTTTTTCATGGACCGCATTTTTTGCCGGTCATCCCTGTGAGGCAATGTGTCCCAATTAATTCCTTTCAGAGTACAGGGGGAATGGGAACAGGGCTGGGTTCAATCGTCCCGGCGGCCTTAAGGCCAGCGTTAAACAGAAGAAATTGACAGACAGATGACAACCGGATGCCAGCCAAATGAAAAAAAGCGGGTTAAAAACCGCTTCCGGGAAATACAGAGGTCACCCCAAATATTGGCGACTTGAAATACCGCGGTCCAGACGATAATGTGTCCAACTTCACCGTCATGTTATACAGAACGACCATGTCTCTTTCCTTTTTTAAACTTGAACCCCGGCACCTTAAAGAAATATATGAAATACGCTTTTCCGTTACGGAAAACCGGCTTCATGCGCATCAAATTCACTATTTACAGCGTGAGCAAGCGCTGGAGGATATATGTCAGGGCGGCGGCTGGATTTGCCAGTTCGGGGATGATTATGCAGGTTATGGATTGGGGATCTATGCGCCCGAACCGCTAATTGGCGGACTGTTTGTTAAACCTGAATATCAAAAACAGGGCATCGGGACGCACCTGCTGAACGCGATCGTCCAGTGGTTTAGCGATCGGGGCGCAGAGACGATTATGCTGACCACCGATCCCGGCTCGAACGCGGAGGGGTTTTATCAGGCAAATGGTTGGGTCGCAGAAGGCAGTGATGCGTTTGGGCAGCGGGTGATGCGTAAGCGCTTACCGCGTGGCTGACATGACGCAATCCGCCGCCAACGAAACAGCAGCGTTCCCGCCGCGTTGGGGAGAATGCGCACAGGATGCCCTGCTCATCCTGTGCGCGGTCAGCGTTGAAGCCAGAATTAGTGCGACTGTGGTTTAAACAGCTGCTGCACAAACTCCACATACGCAGGTCGCCAGACGTCCATCTCATGTCCCAGCCCCGGATACTGGGTGTAATGGAACTTCACGCCCTGCTTTTCCAGCTCGGTTTTCAGTCCGGCAATGTCTTTGCCTGTCACGATATCTTTATCGCCCACCACCAGCGTAAAGTTTTTCAGCTGTTTATCCACGGTCTGCGGCTGGCTCAGCTGACGCGTCACGACCTCATTAGGCACTGTACTGGTGGTCACGCCGCTAAAACTGGCCAGCCAGGCAAAGTCGTTCAGGTGCGTCATGCCGGACACCAGCGCCTGATAGCCGCCCTGGGATAGCCCGGCTATCGCCCTGTCAGCCGGTTTGCGACTCACGGTAAAGCGTTTTTCCACCAGCGGGATAATGTCCTGCATTAACTCTTTATCCGCAGCAGCGGCATTCAGCGGATAAAAGTCCTTGCGGCGATCGGCTGGCGGGAAGTTTTCGGGAATAGCCTGCACGATGTCGGTTTCGGTATCGGGCACCACCACCAGCATCGGCTTAATTTTGCCTTCTGCCAGCAGG
This sequence comes from Pantoea sp. B623, assembly GCF_024814475.1. Taxonomy (NCBI): domain Bacteria; kingdom Pseudomonadati; phylum Pseudomonadota; class Gammaproteobacteria; order Enterobacterales; family Erwiniaceae; genus Pantoea; species Pantoea sp. B623. The sequence goes on from NZ_JANUXM010000004.1 coordinate 1,814,428, forward strand.
TTATCCATGATCTGCGGCAGGCGGAGCTGAGAGATGGCCGACAGCCCGGTATCGCCAAAGCCATGGTAGAAGTAGAGCACCGGGAGCGGCTTGCTATCGACCTTGTAACCCGGCGGCGCCCAGACAAACACCTGACGTTCAGACTTCAGGGCGGTGGAGTGATAGGTCAGGGTCAGCACATCGCCGTGTGGCACGTTGCGCTCATCCAGAATACTGCCCGGCACCAGAATCATACTGGTGTTCACCTGGCGCTGCGGTTTCGGGAAACGGCTGCCGGTATCCGGCGTGCGGAAACCGCCTACGTCAAAATAGTACTCATACAGGTTGGGCTTCAACGGCTCGCTGGTCCATGACCAGATCCCCGTGCTGTCCTTTTTCATGTCATGCGACTGCTGGCTCAGCGGCGTGGCGCCGGTCACCACAGCAACCTGCTTCGCGGCAGGGACAAAAAGACGAAAGGTAATGGAGTGATCCGGATTCAGCGCCGTAATGTAGCGGCTTACCGGGATGCTCGTGTCTGGCGTTAACGGCAAAGGGGCGGCAATCAGTGCAGGTGCATATCCCGTAAGCAGGCTGCCTGCCAGGAATGAAAAACAGGCTAAAGTTCTTTTCATCGTGGGTTCCGGTTTTGTGTATGCCGAGGTAGTTATTGCATCTTTACGTTCAGGAAGAGAGCAAAGGGATACGCAAAAAACGCAGGGTGTGATGGGGTTCAAAAAATTCAGGCCCTCTCTGGCATGAAAAGTCCGTCGCTTTTTCTGCAACAGTCGCGCAACGACTCGTATTTTTTTATCCGCCCGCCTCGCATTCGCGTTATCGTCGCAGCATGAACACTTTTCCCCCTTGATAAGGACTGAGTATTGATGCGTAAACTTCCCTTTCTGCTGGTCACGCTGGGCCTTTTGATGTCGGTTACCTCTCAGGCGCAGGCTGAAGGCTGCCTGAAAGGCGCGCTGGTGGGCGGCGTAGCGGGTCATCTTAAACATCATGCGGTTGCCGGTGCCGTGGCGGGTTGCGCAGCAGGCCATTACCTGGCGAAGAAGCATAAAGAAGAAGACAGCAAACAGAGTCACTAAACAATCAGGGCTGCCCGGTGAGAACGTGGCCAGCCCTTTATGCCAGCCGCCGCAGAGTGGTCGCGCTCAACTCAAACGGCGTCGGCGTGCAGACCGCCAGACTCAGGCCGCCCACCTGCAGCGCGCTGACCGACAACGCAGACGGGGCCGTACTGTCAATGCTGGCCATCTGCCAGGCGCTCTCACCGCGCTGCTTGATTATCGCCTCTTTTATCGTCCAGATGCGCCAAAAGACCGCTAACTGCTGCACCCCCGGTTGTGCGGCGATCAGGGCCTGTTCACCCGGACTGAACAGCTTTTCTGCCAGGCGCGGCCAGTTTGGTCGCGGTCGCAGGACTTCAATATCACAGCCCACGTCCCTTTCGTCACTGAACAGCAGGGCAATGTCATCCCCGCTGTGGCTCAGACTAAAGCCGCGTTGCACCTCGGGGGGAAACGCGGGCTTGCCATTTACCCCGTACTGCATCGCGGGCACCGGCGCGATAGCAGCAGAGAGCATGACGCGCCCGGCAAGCCAACTGGCACGCCGCGCGCCCGAAGGTGCCCGATCTTTCAACTCGGGTGCTAACGCGCCAGCACTGAGTCGGGAAATCTTTCCCAGAAAGATCTGATACATATCAGTGCCAGCGTTTGATGATGATGGAGGTGTTAATGCCGCCAAACGCGAAGTTATTGCTCTGCAAAAACTCACAATCGATAGGGCGTGCCTGGCCCATGATGTAGTCCAGTTCGCCGCAGTTGGCGTCCGGTTGCGTCAGATTCAGCGTAGGAGCGAACCAGCCCTCGCGCATCATTTGCAGGCTCATCCAGGCTTCCAGCGCGCCGCAGGCCCCTAATGTGTGGCCGAAATAGCTTTTCAGGGACGAAATGGGCACCTGATTGCCGTAAATCGCCGCCGTCGCCTGGCTTTCCGCCAGATCGCCGCGATCGGTGGCGGTGCCGTGCGCCGAAATATAGCCGATGTCCTGCGGGCTTAATCCCGCCATCGTCAATGCCTTCGCCATGCAAATCTGCATAGTTTCCCGCTGCGGCTGAGTGATATGGGCAGCGTCACAGTTGGTGTTGAAGCCGACGATCTCGCCATAGATTGTCGCGCCGCGCGCTTTCGCGTGTTCCAGCTCTTCCAGAATCAGCGTGCCAGCGCCCTCGCCAATCACCAGACCGTCCCGTTTTTCATCAAAGGGCGAAGGCGTGGTGGTCGGCGCATCGTTGCGCTGGCTGGTGGCGAAAAGCGTGTCAAACACCGCCGCTTCCGAGGGACACAGCTCTTCTGCGCCACCGGCCACCATCACCGTCTGATAACCGTGGCGGATCGCCTCCCACGCGTAGCCAATCGCCTGGCTACCCGAGGTACAGGCGCTGGAGGTGGGGATAACCCGACCGCGCAGGCCGAAAAACAGCCCGGTATTCACGGCGGTGGTGTGCGGCATCATCTGTACATAGGTGGTGCCGGTAATATTATTGGTGTGCTTTTCCGTCAGCATGGTCGCGAATTCGCTTACCGGTCCGGTGCTGCCAGTCGAGGAGCCGTAAGCAATGCCGGTTTCACCATTGGTGAGCACAAGATCGCCGATCAATCCCGCGTCCACCAGCGCCAGTTCGCTGGCGCGGGTCGACATTAATGAAACGCGCCCCATGGCGCGAATACGTTTGCGGGTGTAGTGTTCCGGCAAACTGAAATTATCAATCGGGGCGCCCAGTAAGGTATGCAGCCCGTCGTAAACCTGCCACTCCGGCATTCTGCGTACGGCATTTTCATACGCCAGCAGCCTGGCTGAAACGTCCTGCCAGTTTTCGCCAAAGGCGGTGACGCCGCCCATACCGGTAATGACCACGCGCCGTGTCATAACATGCCTCCGTTGATGGAAATCACCTGGCGCGTCACATAACCTGCGATATCCGACATCAGGTAACGGGCAAGCCCGGCCACTTCCTCGGTTTGTCCCATGCGTTTCATGGGGATCAGGGACATCGCCTCTTTCAGCGCCGTCTCTTCCATCTCGATCATTCCTGTATCGATCAGCCCCGGCGCAATACAGTTAACGGTAATTTTGCGTTTGGCCAGCTCAATCGCCAGCGCTTTGGTGGCGCCAATAATGCCTGCTTTCGCGGCACTGTAGTTCACCTGACCGCGATTGCCCATCAGGCCCGACACCGAGGAAAGCGTAATAATGCGTCCGCCCTGGCGGGCGCTGATCATTGGCATAATGCAGGGCTGAATCACGTTGTAAAAACTGTCCAGATTGGTATGAATCACCTTATCCCAGTCGTCGTCGCTCAACGCAGGAAAGGCCGCATCGCGGGCAATGCCGGCATTGCTGACCACGCCGTACCAGGCTCCGTGTGCGTCGATATCCTGCTCCAGCACCTCGCGGCACTGCTGACGGTTCGCCACATCAAACTGCAGCAGGCGGCCCGTGCCCCCTGCCGCCAGAATGGCATCCAGGGTTTGCTGCGCCCCGGCAGCATCATGGTGATAATGCACGCCAAGGGTGAAGCCGTCTGCCGCCAGCTGGCAGGCGATGGCGCGACCAATGCCTTTGCTGGCACCGGTAACCAATACTGAACGGCTCATGAGGTCGCTCCTTGTTGAAATAATGAATGAAGTTCTTCGGCGGTGGGCTGAAAGGTATTTACCCGGCCGGTTGCCAGCGTAGCGCTCCCCGCCTCGATGGCGCACTCAAAGCTGCCAAAGCGTTCATCCTGCATCAGCAGTTTGACCTTGACGATCAGCGTGGCATCCGCCGGTAGAATCCCTGCGCTACACACTAATTCGCGCGCACCCAGCACCATGCCTAACGAGATACTGGCCTGTCCCTGCTGATGCCGATGCCAGCCCGACCAGACGCCGACCGTCTGCGCCATTAACTCCAGGACATACCAGCCCGGCAGGTTGCCATCGGAATCGAGAAACGGGGCCAGCACGCCCTGCGGCGATACCGTGACGCAGCAGGTCGCGCTGTCGGCCGTCACGTCGCTGACCTTTTCCAGTAACAGCATCGGCGCATCGTGCGGCAGATAGTCCGTGGGGGATAAATAGTGGCTCATAAGATCTTCCCAAGCAGAATACTGGCGTTGTTACCGCCGAAGGCAAACGAGTTTGACAGAATCACCGGGCGCGCCAGCGGCTGAGGCCGGTCAATGATGCCACAGGGCGGCAAATCCGCATCGCGCGGCGACAGGCTAAAATCCTGCGGCGGCAGCGGCAGGTTGCGTTGCAGGATCAGCATGCTGAGCGCCGCTTCGGTAATGCCCGCCGCGCCCAACGTGTGCCCGGTCAGGTGTTTCGTTGAACTGCAGGGCACCTGCTCGCCAAACATGGCGTTTACCACGCTGGATTCAATCTGATCGTTGAGCGTGGTTGCGGTGCCATGCAGGTTGATATAGCCCACCGCCTCAGGCGCAATACCGGCTTCGTTCAGGGCCTGATGGATGGCGCGAATCGCCCCTTCCCCCTCTGGATGCGGGGCTGAGATATGGTAGGCATCGCTGGATTCGCCCACGCCCAGTAGCGCAATCGGCTGCGGCTCACGGGTTAACAGCATCAGCGCGGCACCTTCACCGATGGTAATGCCGCTGCGATCGCGGGCGAACGGCTGACACAGGGTGGGAGAAAGCGACTCCAGGCTGTGAAAGCCGTTGACCGGCATCCGGCTGAGCGTGTCTGCTCCACCAACGATCGCCACATCCGCCAGCCCCGCCTCAATCAGGCGACGTCCGCTTATCATCGCACGGGCGCTGGAGGAGCAGGCGGTGGACAGCGTAAACGCCGGACCGTCAAGTGCCAGCCAGTGGCTGAGAAAGCGCGAGGGATCGCCCAACTCCTGCTGCGGATAGCGCCATGCCGTGCTTGATTGCTGATTCAGCGACAGGCGGACGTGCATATCCCCTTCGTCCAGCCCGGATGTGCTGGTACCCAGCACGATGGCGACACGATCGCGGCCATACTGCGCAATCGCCTGATCCACGTCGGGCTGAATCTGGGCCAGCGCGGCCAGCAGCAGTCGATTATTGCGCGAACGATGCGCGCTGAAGGCGTCAGGGATCGCCGGCAGCGCCCCTTCCACGCCCGCCAGCACGGCGTGCGGATGCGCCTGCAACCAGCCGCTGCGGGCGCGCATACCAGGGGCCACGCCACGCACCAGGTTGAGAGCGACCTCATCGTTATCCTTGCCCAGCGCGTTAATCATGCCAACGGCAGAAACGTAGATCATCTCAGTCATCCAGATATTGAATGGTGATGTGGTATTTAAACGCGTGCTGCTCAATGCTGATGGGTTCGCGCTTACCCTGGCGGTTCAGATAAGTGATTTCCGTCACCAGCTTGCCGCTGGCATTACGCAGCTCGCGCTTATCCCCACGGTCTTTCAGCGTCCAGCCCTCTGGCAACTGGGGCAGCCAGGCGCTGATGGGCCAGTGGCTGAGCATCACGTCGGCCAGCACCTGACTGGCCGGTGGCAGCTGCGGCAGCACAATCGACTGTTCGGTGTGCAATCCCTGGCGATCGTAGGTCACCAGGAACAGACGAATCCCCACCGACGACAGCCCTGCCAGAGAGATTTTTTTATCATCCGCGTTGAGCATCACCAGCAGCGACTGGGTTTTGCCGTGAAAACGACCGGTCAGAAGCTGCTGGGAACGGATTGACGGCGCAATGCCCGGCGCAGGCAGCGTCACGCGTGCGCCCGGTGCCAGCCAGGCCTGCGGACGCTGCTGCGGGCTGTGCGTGGAATGACTGCACCCGGCCAGCAGCAGCGTGGCGGCAATAATCAAACAGCCTCCAGCGGACACGCGGCGACCGCGTAGCGGCACCGATCTGGCTCGCCATCGCGCCAGGCAATATTTCAGCATGCGTAAAGTCTGGTTGATCATCGTGTTTTTTTCTCTCTTTTCGTCGGCATCGCCAGCGGTGCCAGCAGCCAGGCGGTGAAAATACCGCTGATCAGTACGATACCAAAGCTGCTAATGGCCTGGGTGGTGCTGAAAACCAGCATGCCCAGCGTCAGCAGCGTTGTCATCATTGCCAGTGTGATGGCCAGCATGGAGGTGAGCGGCGTACCGCGTGGATTACTGAAAAACAGCGTGTAGTTGATGCCGATACCGAGCACCAGTACCAGCGCCAGCAGGGAAAACAGGTTGACCGCATGGCCGGTAAAGGCCAGCACCGCCAGGCCGCAGCCCAGAGACAGCACAGATGGCACCAGGCTGAGCGCGCCTTTGCGCCAGCCAAGCCGCATGACGGCACCGCAGGCAATCACGGCCAGAGCAACAAGCAGCAGGCCGGTCAGGATATGGCGATACAAGGCAAACAGCCCGTCAAACGTCGTTTTGCGATCCACCCAGGCGACGCCGGGATAGCCTTTACTTAGCGCATCAAGCGCGGCGCTGTGTGTTACGCCGTCTACCGGCACCAGCACGCCGCTCTCACCGCTCTTCAGCGTCAGCCACAGCAGGCGCCAGCCTTCGCTGGCCGGGCTGGCAAGCCAGGCCGCAACGCTGACCGGCATAGGATTGAGATCCGGCTTCAATGTCGTTACGCCCGCCTCGCTGAGCGCGCGCGTGACGGCAGGCACGGCATTTTTCAACAGCGCCACATCCTGTGCCTGACGCGCCAGCGAGTTCAGGGGAAGCGTTCGATAACCGCCGATCAGCCCTTGCGCTTTGGCCCGTTCCAGCGCGGGCGTGAAGGCTTCCAGCCGCGTCAGCGTCTGCTGCGCACTGTTGCCGTATACCACAAACCATTTCTGATCGACGCTCTGCCCGGTCAGCGCAGTAATGGCTTTTTCCTGCGCCAGAAGGTGCTGCGGCAGCGCCTGAAGCTGTGAGATATCATCGTCCACGCGCAAGGTGGCGAGGCCTGCCAGCGAGAACAGCGCCAGCGCGACCGGCAGCCCCACCGACAGGGCTTTGTTACGCCGCCACGCGGCAAGCCAGCGCAGCATCAGCACCATGGCGGGAACCGGACGCACAGGCAAGCCGCGGCACAGCCACGGATGCCAGAACACGACCGTCAGGCAGGCGGCGCTCAGGCCCACCGCCGCAAAGAGCGCCATCTGGCGAATGCCCGGAAACGGTGCCAGCATCATGATCAGATAGGCGGCCACCGTGGTCAGCAGGGCCAGCAACAGCGCATTGCGGACTTTCGCCAGGCTCTGCCAGGGCGAGGTATCGCCGCCATGCACCATGCGCTCGGTGAGGTAATAGAGCGTGTAATCGGCGGAGATACCGATGATGCTCATGCTCATCACCAGCGTCATCAGGTGCAGCTCGCCAAACACCAGCAACGTCACAACGGTGCCCGCCAGCGCGCCAATGGCAATTGAGAGCAGACATAACAGGATTGGCCGTACCGAACGGAACACCACCAGAATCAGCAGTAGCACGCCCAGCACGGTTGCCAGCCCCAGCGTGGACACATCATGCTTCGCCTGCTGGCTGGCGTAATCGCTGTAAAACACCGTGCCGCGCGCGAGCAGCCTGGCCTGCGGGTACTGCACCTTGAACGTTTTTTCCAGCGCGCCCAGCGTGGTGACCAGTTTGTGCGTCTGCTGCATATCAAACGACGATCCGGCAAGTTCGCCGTGCAGCAAATACCAGTAATTCCCCTGGCTGTCCTGCGTCACCAGCCAGCCGTCCATCAGGCGCAGCCGCTGACCGTTTTTCGCCATCGCCAGCTGCGATCCGCGCGTCAGCATCAGCGGATCGTTCTGTAATTCTTTGCCACTGACGCCGGAAAAGGCGGAGTAGAGCTGAGAGAGGATCCACTGCGCCTGCGCCTCGCCGCCGTTTTGCAGCCGCTGCCGCGTTTCGCTGTCGATCATGCCGTTACGGTGCTGCCAGAAAAACGTGCCCCACGCCTGCTGGCTGCGGGCATCCATCGGCCCTTTTACCTCGGCCAGCGCCCCGGATCGCTGTAACCGTGTCAGCCAGTCGCGCGCCACCTGGGGTTCGGCCTGCTTACCGGGGCTCACCAGCCAGACCAGTTGCCGATCGAGCCGCTGCATAAAGCCGTCGTTCAGGGCGGGGGGAATCGCGCCCAGCGCCTGCTTTGGCAGCATCGCCAGCACGCTGCTGTTCAGCCGGGCCTGCGGCAGCAGCGTAAGCAGCACCAACAGCATGAGCAGGCAGACCAGCCCCCACAGCAGCGCGGGCCGTTTACGGGGCGGCAAAGCGTTGGCGTTCGTCATTAGTCAGTTGTGCTGGCGTCAGTTGATGTTGCGAAAGGGTAATGTCCGTGCGATCGCCCTGCTTATCGTTGAGTTGGATCTGCTCCAGATAGGTTTTGCCCGCCAGATCGATGCTGGAGAAGATCTTATCCAGCGGCGTGGTGATCGGCGTCAGGCGCAGCGTCCAGCGGCCTTCGCCCTTGTCGGCAAAGTCGACGCGAAAATTCTGCTCCAGCACCTTGCGATCCGCCTGAAACAGCGCGCGCAGCAGGTGATTAAACTGGAACATCTGCGGATTGTTTTCGGCGGTAATGGTCTGCGGTGGCTGGCCGTTGATCACCTGCACCATGCGTTTATCATCCAGCAGCAGCTGCATCGGGAACGGACGGGTTTGATCCCACAGCAGGCCCTTGTCGCGGGCGATCAGCATCGTGCCCTGCGATTTTAGCGGCTGCGGCATATCCTTAATGGTGCGCACCTGATCGAAGTGCGCACGGATCACCGGCTGAGCGGTGAAGCGCTGCTGCAGATCGTCGAGCGTCAGCGCGCTGACAAACGGGCTGATCAACAGCGCCAGGAATAGCAGGCCTCTCATGGCGTCACTCCCATACGTTCAAACAGAATGTCCGGGCAGACAAAGCACATCTCGCGACTTTGCTCTTCCACCGCCACCTGAATGGTATAGCCCGTGGTGGCGCGCTGGCCGCTGTCGGCATCGAAAATTTCATACCCAATGCGCAGACGGTTTTCACACTCTTCAATGCGCGCCCGCACGCGAATGCGTTGCTCAAAGGTGAGCGGATGGCGGTACTTTACCCGCGTATCCACTACCGGCCAGACGTAGCCAGAGGCCTTCATCTGCCGGTAGCCATAGTCAAACTGGTTCAGTAACGCCTCGCGGGCGATTTCGAAATAGCGAAAATAGTTACCGTGCCAGACCACGCCCATCACATCGACATCATGAAAGGGAATGGTCAGGTCTACGTCGACCGTAAAACGGGGATCGTTAAGCACCCTTTACTCCTTGTCTTTGCTATCCGGCAGTTGCCAGAAATCGAAAAAGTTAAACCAGTCGAGCGGCGACTGGAGCGCATAGTGCTCAAGGCGTTCAGCATAGCGATCAATTGTCTGCTGCAGGGCTTGCTGACGCTCGGCACGCGGCAACAGCAGCGGATCGGCGAACGGCTCGCAATGAATGTGCAGTTTTCCCTGCTGGCGCAGCGCGAAGATCAGGTGAACCGGGCAGCGCAGGATCGACGCCAGAATAAACGGCCCCTGCGGAAAGGGAGCAGGCTGGCCCATAAAGCGGCTCCAGCAAATACGCCATTCCCCACCGCGCTGCGGATTAACGGCAATGCGATCGCCCACAATCGCGATCCACTCGCCGCGATCCAGCTTTTCTTTCAGCAACATGGCGGTGTCCGGACCGATATCCGTTACCGGCATCAGGTTTAGCCCGGCCTGCGGGGCCATCTCTTCCATAATCTGCTTAAAGCGCTGGGCGTTATCGCTAAACACCAGAGCATTAATGGTTTTACTGCCGCTGCGCTGCACCAGCGCCCGGCAGGCCTCCACATCGCCCAGGTGCGAGGCCAGCAGCAGCCTGCCCTGCGGATGACTGAGGTCCAGCATCGCCTCCGCGCCCGGTGCAAAGACCACGTCGCTGCCGAAATGCAGCTCACCGCGCCAGCTGGCGATTTTGTCCAGCATGACGTTGCCAAAGCGCAGAAAATGCCGGTAGCTGGTCAGGTTATTCGGCACCGGCTGCTGGCGTATCCGCAGCTGCTCACGCACGCGGGTTATCCAGTTCTGCGAGGCTTTTCGTGCCGTTGCGGCTGTCAGCCAGTACGCGCCGACCACCGGATACAGCAAAAGAGAAAAGGCTTTACGGCCCAGCAGGCGCCACACCAGCAGCATCAGGCGCATGCCCCACAGCCCTTTGACCTCTTTCTGCCGCGCCCAGTGCTGGGGCGAGCGGCGAAACAGTAAAGAAGGGATACGCGGCAACATGCCAAAAAACAGCCGCGTGTGCATCAGGGAGATGCGCACGTTGTCTTTGACCGCGTCGAAATGCGAGAGGCCGTCCTGCGGATAGGTTACCCGGGTCGGCACAAAGTAGCTGTTGTTACCCTGCCAGTAGAGCCGCACCATCACTTCGGTATCAAAGTCCATGCGCCTGCCGATGGTGGCACGCTGTGCCAGCTGTAAGGTTGGCGCGATGGGATAGACGCGAAAGCCGCACATGCTGTCTTTCAGCTGCAATGACAGGGTTTCGATCCACACCCAGACGTGGGTGATCCAGCGCCCGTAAAGCCGCGAGCGGGGAATGGAGTCGTCATAAATGGGCTGGCCGGAAATCAGCGCATCGGGATGCTGCTGCGCCAGCGCCAGCAGCGCGGGAATATCTTCAATAGCATGCTGGCCGTCGGCATCGACCTGCACCGCATGGGTAAAACCAGCCTGCGCCGCCACCTGCATACCGCGCAGCACCGCCGCACCTTTTCCGGCGTTTTGCGCCAGCCGCACCAGCGTCAGCGTGCTGTTTTCTGCTGCCAGCCGATCCAGTACCGCCTGGGTAGCGGCATCGCTGCCGTCATCAACGACAATGCACGGCAGACCAAACGGCATCAGGCGCGCCAGCACCGCTGCCATCATGGCACCGTGGTTATAACAGGGGATCAGCACGCAGGGGGAAAAGGCTAGTGACATAACCGAATCTTACCGCTGCTGGCGACATGACGTGCCTCACCGTCGTGGCGCTGGTAGCTAAAGCTCAGCATCTGGCGCGCTTCCTGCCAGTTCAGCGTTAACGTAACGGTAGTGTCCGGCAGCAGCGGAGCCTGAAACTTCACGTTCTGAATGCTGTGAAAACGCCAGCCGGGTGCCAGCAGCGTCGTCGCGTACTGCATCACCCAGTCAAGTTGCGCCACGCCGGGCAGCAGCGGTTGAACGGCAAAATGCCCTTTGAACCAGAACAGCGACGGATCAAGGTGTAAAACCATCTCAGCCTGATCGGGCTGCGACTGATGGCGCTCAATTTCATGGGGTTTCATGAAACCACTCCTGTAACTGCGCATAAACACGCTTGTTCATACTGTTAACCGGGATCGCATCGATCACCCGCCAGTAACGCGGCACGGCGACAGGTTCCAGCCACGGCAACAACGCACGTCGCCAGGCCAGCTCTTGCTGTTTACCGCCGTGTTCCTGCCAGCGTTGCCGTGCTGCATCGTCCAACACCAGCAGAACGCCAATGCTCTGTCGGCCGCGACGTAAAACCGGCACCGCCGCCACCTCGCTGATCCCGTCCAGCGCCAGCAGCCGCTGTTCGACTTCGCTTAACGAAATACGCTTCTCTTCAATTTTAACCACTCTGCCCCGACGGCCCACCAGCCGGAACTGGCCGTTTTCTTCGATATGCAGAATATCGTCGAGCAACAAACCCTCTCTGTCGGCGATCAGCGGTGAAAACACACGCAACGTATCGCTTTCCTGATGAAAACGGACGCCGTCAAAGGGTTGCCAGGTGATATCTTCTTCCTGACGATAGCGCCAGGCGAGGATACCGGTTTCCGTGCTGCCATAAATTTCATCTGGCCAGATATGCATCCAGTCCGCCGCCTGAGAAACATCCTGCCAGGGTAACATGCCGCCGGCGGAAAAGACCATCGCGACCGGCGGTGCGGTGAGCTGGCGATCGAGGCGTTTCAGAAACGCCGGGCTGCTGATAAAAACATACTGATAATCGTGGCTTAAGGCGGCGAGCTGTTCGGCATACCAGAGCATCGCCGCATGCAGCGGTAATCCCAGCGCCATCGGCAGAATAATACGAAAGGTCAGACCGTACTGGTGCTGCGGCACAACAGAGGCCACGACCCGACAACCGGCCAGCCGCCCGGCAAAGCGGTCGGCCAGCAGGGCCGCTTCATGATCCAGGGACTGAACGGCCTTCACCACCCGCTTCGGCTGACCGGTGGAGCCGGAGGTAAACAGTTCGATGCTGGCCTCGTCAGGTATGGCCGGAAAAGACGGAGCAAAGGCGGCGAGGGTCATCGCACTGCTGACCACCAGCAGCGGCCCCTGCCAGCTCAGCGTTTTTTCACTCAGCACGCCGTCAAACAGGGCGTGTTGTTCGTTGAGCAAGGAAACACGACAGTGACCGGGGACAACCGGTGTTTTGCCCGCGTGCAGCGTTGCCAGCAGGGCCACGGTAAACAGGTAGCTGTCCTCAAAGCACAAGGCCCAGCGTTGGCCTGCCTGCTGCTGCAGTAAGGCGATTAAGCAGGCCACATCCTGCCGCAGATGTCCCAGCGTCCAGGTGCGGTCGTCCAGCCAGGCCACAGGCACGTCAGCCGGTCGCGGTGCAGTGAGCCACTGGGTCAGTGTAAGCGTCTGCTTCATCATGAATCTCGTTGTTTTATTTTCCGGCGTACCAGCCACTCGCCCGCCATCAGCGTGCCCATCAGCAGATAGGCAATCATTCCATTCCAGGCGGTCCACAGCGCCATATCGCCATACAGCGCGGTAAAGAGCGCCATGCTGCCGTTGAGGATGAAAAAGACGCACCAGATTTGCGTCACCCGGCGGGTATAACGCACGCCCTTTTCAGGCAGATCCGGCTCACTGACTCTGGCCAGCCGTTCGACAATGGGCATGGCTGACCACAGGGAGCCACCAAACACCGCCAGCATGACGCCATTGACCACGACCGGGTAAAAAAGCAGGAGCTGGTGGGTTTTCAGCAGGTAGCTGGCCGCGCACAGGGCAATGCCGGCCACCGCCACCACCTGAGTGATGACACGCATCGGCCCCGTTTTGCGCCGGGTCTGGCGAAGACGGAGTAAAAGAACAAGCGCCATCAGTGGCAACAGCCAGTGCAGGCTGTTATGCGCCAGGCCGACGCTGATCAAAAAGGGCCACGCCACCAGCAGCAAGCCTGTCAGCAACGTAAGAACGGGCCGCGTGCGTTTGCCGGACATCGCGACTTACGCTTCTTTCAGCAGCCGTTCTACCGCATCGACAACGTCCTGCACGGTACGCACGGCTTTGAACTCTTCCGGCTTGATTTTCTTGCCGGTTTTCTTTTGCAGATGCACGATCATGTCGACCGCATCGATGCTGTCCAGCTCCAGATCCTCATACAGCCGCGCCTGTGGGGAGATATCCTGCGGGTCGATCTCAAACAGCTTAACCAACAGCGCGGTGACCTCTTCATAAATAGCGTTTTGTTCTGTCATGACGGACGCTCCTCAGGCACGTTGCGCGTGGATGAACGCTGCCAGCGTGGCAACGGAGAAAAAGTGCTGGCGCATCTCTTCGCTTTCCGACGAGAGAACCACACCGTAGGCATTTTTTACCGCCAGCCCCAGCTCAAGCGCGTCGATGGAGTCCAGTCCTAAGCCGTCGCCAAACAGCGGCGCATCGCTATCAATATCGTCGGCCGACAGTTCGTCGAGATTCAGCGTCGTTATAATGAGATTTTTGATTTCAAGGTAAAGCGCTTGCATCATTAATTCCTGAAAAAGGTGAAGAACCTGGTTGTAATTGAAGCAAAAGATGCCGGTTCAACTGTCTTGCCGCCAGTGCCGGTTCTTGTATGTCTGCATCGTAAAACTGATCGATAGATATCCGCTCCCGCACCTCAACGCTGAACAGCGGTTTGGCGGGCGGCACGTTATACCATTTGCTCTGCTTGTCCAGCAGATGCTCGCTACAGTGAATGATCACTACGCGTAAATCACTGCCACAGCGCACAGCAATATTGGCCGCACCGCGTTGTAGCGTCATGGGTTCACCGGGCCGGGTTCGGGTGCCTTCCGGAAAAATCAAAATCGTGTCGCCCTGTGCCAGCCGCTGTCGGCAGGCAGGCAGAAGTGCATCGGCCTGGCTGTTAATCAGATAATCGGCTGCCCGGATAACGCCGCTGACGAACGGGTTTTTCAGGAGCGCCCCCTTTACCAGACAGTCGCTTTCCGGCATCACAGAGGCCAACAGCACATAATCGATGAGCGTCGGATGATTGGCGACCACCAGACAGCCGCGATCCTGACGCAGGTGCTCAAGCCCGCGCATCCGGTAATCCAGTACGCCAACGCCTTTTGCCACCCTTAAGAAGAAGCGGAAACTGGCGGCGATACTGCGCCTGGCGATGCGGCGGCGGCGGCCTTTATCCCATACCGCGAGTAACAACAGGTTAAACCACACCATAGATAACAGCAGTCCGCCGATACCGAACAGGGCAAAACAAAAGCCGGTCATCGCGCATCGCCATGCCCGGTTGAGGCGCGAAACTATCCTGCTCATCCGCGGCTCCAGTGCCATTCCACTCTTTCCCCACTTAAGACAAAGGTGGCAGCATCTTGCAGGTAGTGCTGCAAAAACAGTAGGCTTTGCGGCAGCGCGGGCGCTTTCGCGGTGTGCTGCGACCGGGTTTCACACTGCAAGGTATCACCGGCTTCAATCACCAGCGCGACCGCGAACGGCCACATCGGGGTTTCTGATGTGAGATGCGAGTGATAAAACGCCGGCATCGCCCCGTCAAAATCGACCATTAACACGCGCTGATAGCCCGCCTGGAGCAGACACAACACCTCACACAGCCCCTGCTGAAAGGTGTCTTTACCGGCAGAAAGCGACGAGGAGACGATCGGCTTCTTCGCGGCTATCGTCAGGCTGCCAACGGCGGAGTTGTGCACTGACAGGGCAAAATCGGTTGGTGAAAGCGCCTGGTCTGTCGCCAGCGCCTGCAGAATGCGGAAATTGCGTTCCAGCTCCCCGTGACGGCTGGTGTAAAGCACGGCATCGATTTCATGCTGACGCAGCATCGCCAGCCCGCACTCAACGGCCAGCTTACTGCCGGCACTAAGGCGGCGCGCGGTCATCATCGGCAGTTCGGTCAGCTTTGCCTGCGGTGCCGCAGGATCGATGGCGTGCGACAGCCGAGCCCATTCCAGCCACTGTGCCGTTTCGCTTAATCCTGGGGCCCTGGCCTGCCAGTCAACAATGTTTAATGCAAATTTCATCAACGCGCGTCCGCGATATTCAGGTGATACTCAGGGCGCTTATCGCCGTGTTGTTATGGTTTCTTCTGGCACTGCAATAATGTATGCCCAACGCCCGGGCCGTCGTGGCGCTCATCGCTCTGGAACCCTGCCTTGTCCAGATAGTGATAAAACGTCTCTATGCAGTAGAAACGGCTGTTGCCGTTAGCCATACAGGTAAAATAAAGCGAAGACGCATTGAGACTAAATGAGGCCGCTTCAATGTTCTGCGCATCCCAGAACGGTTCCATGATGAACAGCTTCGCGCCGGGTTTTATCACGTCGGCAACAGGGTCCAGCATCGTGACGACTTGTTCAGGCGAAAAGCCGTCCAGAAACTGACTCATCCAACCGACATCGGCTTCTGCGGGTAAAGGCAGGTCGCCAAGCATATCGACTTCATGGCAGGCGATGCGATGAGAAAAGCCTGCATTTTCGATATTTTCCCGCGTCAGCGCAATCCGGGGCGGCAAATCTGACAGGCCACCGCCATTGCGTGGTCATACTGGCAGCAGCGTATGGCACATTTTCCGGTGTGATGGCTGAGAAAACCTGCTAAGTCATAAGCGGTTTATCGGGCCATCACTGGCCCGACTTTAGGCATAATTACAATTTTGTGCCTGCCGAGAGATTGGCCTGAATATCTTTATCCAGGTTTTCCACCCAGCGGTTGTAGGTTTTATGAATCTGCCCGCCCGATGCCAGCAGATTGGTGCTGTGGTCGTAGACGATATCGTAGCCTGTCGACGAGTAGTTGATTCGCACTTCAGCCATGTGATCACGAACCTGCTGACGCGCTTTAATCTCGCCCGGAGCCACCTGCGTCATCATCCACTGACGCTGAACACCGGCTCTTAAAATGGCATTTTTAACCTGATCCTGGGTATAACCCGCCGCGACGATAGTATGAATTTTCTCAACCGGGGCGGTACGCGCACAGCCTGCCAACGCCCCAACGACCGCGAGGGCGGCAAACCATTTCATAAACTTTTTCATTCAACATACCTGTCTGTGTGAAGTAAATAAGGACAACAATAATTAGCGTGAAAATGATTATTGAGATCATCATGCAGGGCTTATTTGCGTTAATTTAAACGCGGTGCCTCGTCTGTGATGCCATGATAAACGGCCGCAATGTTGTTATATTTTCTCTTTCAGTTCAACAGAATTTAATTAAAACGATTTATTGGCGGGAAGAGGAAAAACGATAATTACGCGCCGGGCAAAGAGGTTAACCCGAATAGAAAGAACGATGACAGACGGAGAAAACGCCCCCGTCTGGATGAATCATTTTCTTTAAGGGCAATCGATGCGCCGATAATCCTGAACCGGCGTTATCCCCACCCTGCTCTGCCGATTACCGCGTTAAACCCTTTCGTACTGGTATATCTCACGACAGCCCTCTTTAACAGAAGGTAAACCCTGTCTGCGATAACCGTCAGCGTGGGCTGCCATCTGGTACAACCCCGGCTGGCCGCCAGGGTTGGGCTTGTTAGCTTGCCTGTAGCGGCTTGCGCACAAACAGGCCGTAGCTCAGCGCGCCCAGCATCAGGAGCGCTGCACCAAGCAAAAACACATTGGTGAATTTACCGGTGGTATCCAGAATAATGCCGGTAACGATCGGTGCCATTGCCGCCCCCAGGAAACCGCCAAAGTTCTGAATGGCGCCCAGCGAGGCCACCTGCGACTTCGGCGCGATGTCACTGGCCAGCGTCCAGAGCGCCCCCTGCGGCATCTGCGAGAAGAAATAACCCAGCGCCAGCAGGCCAATGGCCAGCGGGGTGCTGTTTACAAACGGAATCGGCGCCACGAAGCAGGCTGCCAGGGCCGCCCCCGATACGATTGGCACCTTACGCGCGGTGATGGCTCTGACGCCCCGGCGCACCAGGTTGTCTGAAAGCATCCCACCCACCAGCACGCCCAGAATACCGGCCAGAAACGGAATGGAGGCAATCCAGCCGGTGGCTTTGAGGCTAAAGCCCAGCGATTTTTCCAGATAGCCCGGCAGCCAGGTCAGATAGACCCAGATCGTGAACATAATGGAGAAGTTGCCGATCACCATAAACCAGGTGGTGCTGTGTCGGAACAGCGCACGCCAGCGCACCTCGCCCTTCTCTTGCGGCACTGCGACGCTGGGTTGTCCGGCATGCAGCAGCGCATCTTCCCGGGCATTGGGATCGCGATAAAACTTCCACCACGCCAGCAGCAGGGGAAGCCCCATTACGCCGATCGCCACAAACATGCCGCGCCAGCCTAAGGTCAACAACAGCACGGTCAGAATGGGCGGCGCAATGGCGTTGGCAATTTGCGAACCGGTATTAATAATCGCAGTGGGTAAACCGCGTTCACTGTCGCCAAACCAGCGATGGGTGATTTTAATTCCCGAGGTAAAGAACGGGGATTCGGACACGCCCAGCAGCATACGCAGACCGTAGAAATAGCTGTAGCTGTTGGCAAACGCCGTCAGCACGGTAAAGCCCGACCACAGCCCCAGCGCCCAGGAGAACATCTTTTTGGGGCCTAACTTGTCCACCAGCCAGCCTGCGGGCAGGTTAGCCAGCGCATAGGGCCAGAGAAACGCCGACAACAGCAACCCCATTTCGGTTTGCGAAAAGCCAAATTCCGCCGCAATGGTGGTGTTGGCAATACTCAGGTTGGCGCGGTCCAGGTAATTCACTATCGCCGCCAGCAACAGCAGCGTGACAATGCCCCAGCGCAGCTTCCCTTTCAGCGTGCCCTGCCCGCTCACCGTTGTTTCTGACATCGCCGCAGAGGGTTTCATGATGCCTCCCGCCCGGCAAACAGATCGAGATGGATTTTAATCACTGCTTTACGGATAGTCTGCGCCACCGGCGACGCACAGCCAGGGCGATGAATATCGTGAGGGAAAAACAGCGCAAACTGCCCCGGCGTCAGCGCGATGCTGTACTCATCCGTGATGTCCTGATAAAACACCACGTCATTTTCCTCCCGCCGGTCTTCCGCTATCACATGCTGCGGATGGGCACGCGTCACGCCGATGGTTTCGCGTCCGGCCAGCAGGTACTGAATATCGACATAGCGAAAATGGGATTCGGCCCGGCGGGCGCTGGCGGGCTCGGTCGTCATTTCCTGAAGCAGGCAGAACATCTGGTTGTCGGGCAGTAAATCGTATTTCCCCGTTTCCATCTGGCTGAAATCGCTGGCCGCTATCCAGCGAATCGCCTGGTCAACGATGGGATGAAACGCGTGACGCTCACGCGCCCAGTCAAGTTGATCGCATACAATCATGGTGTTTTCCCTTGTGGTAAAACGGTGCAGGAACAGACGGTGTCCGATTTTTTTATGAAAGACGGTGTTGCCACAGCGCACTGCCATCACGAATCTGGTCAAGCAACACGCCAAGCCCCCAGAACTTCTCCAGCACGTTGTCCCGGTTAACGCGGCAGTGCTCGCTGGCGAAGGTGCCGAGGCGCTGGTGATAAATTTTGGCGTTTTTGGGATAGCCAAGGGTTTCGGTAACGGCGCTCAGCGACAGGAACAGCGACAGCTCATGGGCTTTCTCAGGCTGCTGGGCGCCCTGGTGATAAAGCCAGACGTAGAGGTTCGGATGAAAGTTCGTGAACACGCCGCTGAAGCCGCGCGCGCCCGCCTGGATGGCCGGCCACGCAATGGCCGCATTGGCGTTAATCACCGCCAGCGGCGTGCCTTTCGCCAGCCTGACGCGGCGTTGCACCGTGGGCAGATCGCAGCTCACGTCTTTCAGCACCACAAAGCGGCCGCTGTTGGCACAGAAGCTGAACTCGTCGTCGCTCAGCAGACGACGATACGGCGCCGGGCACTCGTAGAGTCCTAGCGGCAGCCCGGCAGGTAGCGCGTCCAGAATGTGATTCAGGTGGGCATAAAAGGTCTCGCTTCCCTGATTGTGTGGATCGAGGTGATTGGTCACCAGCACCAGCGCATCGATGCCCGTTCCGGCCATCGCCTGCAATTCCTGAGTCTGCTCGCTTAACTCATCGCTGATGTGGCCGGAGGCAATCACCGGCACCCGGCCCTGCACCTTCTCCACCACAAAACGCGCCAGCGCAACGCGCTCGTCTAGGCTTAGAGACTGCATTTCGCTGGACTGGCACACGGCGAACAGCGCATCCACGCCCTGCGCCAGATACCAGTCGATCAGGCGTGACAGGCCGGGGTAATCGATCTGATTCTCTGCGGTGAATGGGGTCAGCATGACCGGGACAATACCTTCAATCTTTTTCATGGTTTCTCCTGCCAGCGCCAGCGCGCGGCTGTTGCGTTACGTCGGATTATCGTTGGTTAAGTCGGGTGATGACCTGATGCCGCTTGGGCATATTGCTTGCGCCTTCCCGCTCTACGGCCAGGGACGCAAAGGCCGATGCCCATGTGGCGGCCTGCAGTAACGGCTGCCCCTGCGCTAGCGCGGCGGCCAGCGCGCCGTTAAAGGCATCGCCCGCGCCGGTGGTGTCCACGCTGAGCGCAGGAAAGGCGGGAATGACGTGACAATGCGGCGCGTCGAACAGCAGCGCGCCGCGCGCGCCCATGGTGATGATCACTCGCTGCGCCCCCTGCGCCACAATCGCCTGCGCCGCCTTACGCGCACTCGCCATGTCACAGATTTCAATGCCCGAGAGCCGCGAGGCCTCGGTTTCGTTGGGCGTCAGCACATCGATCATCGGCAGAACGTTCACGACCTCAGACGAGAACGGCGCCGGGTTCATGATGATGCGGACGCCCAGTGCGTGTGCCAGCCGGATAGCGCTGCGCGTGGCCTCGACGTTGTTTTCCAGCTGCAGTAACAACACATCCGCATCGGTGAGTTCATGGGTCAGCTCGGCAATTTCGGCATCCGTCAGGGTTTTATTGGCACCGGGGTAGATGGCAATCATGTTCTCGCCGTTTTCCTGCGAGACATAAATGATGGCGCTGCCTGTGGGTTCGGTATCCGTCTGGTATAAACGGAAAGAGTGAATGTCCGATGACGAAAGGTGATCAAACGCAAACTGGCTGAACCGATCGGTTCCGACCTTGGCAACAAAATGGACGCGCGCTCCGGCCCGGCTGGCGGCCATGGCCTGATTGGCCCCCTTGCCGCCGGGCCCGAGTGTGCAGCCTTGCGCCATCAGCGATTCACCACTTTGCGGAAAACGCGCCACCCTGGCGACGATATCAACATTGAATGCGCCAAAGATGCAGACTTTTCCCTGCCTGCTGGTGGTCTTTACGGTGGTTTTACGCGCCTGCAACCGCTTGAGTAAAACATCAAAATGGCCACTTTCGCTGATGAGCTTTTCCTGCAGATTACGGCGTTGCACTATGGCACCGCCGTAGCAGCGCTGAACCAGCCCCTGCTCTGCCAGCGCACGCAGATCGGTGCGAATCGTCTCCCGAGTAACACGCAACTGGCTCGCCAGCCCGTTAACGGTGACGCGTTCATGTTCGTCCAGCCATTGCAAAATTTGATTGCGTCGTTCTTCCAGAAACATCATCCCCCCTCCTGCCTGGCCGTTAAGCGTAAGGGAGCGCACGCAGCGTGAAAGTGATGCAGATCTCAGCACCTGGGGAAAAACGGAAGTAAACGGAAGTGAAGGGTTGTGTCGCTAAAGCGTTATCAAAGCGGGCATTGTGATGGCTGAAAAGCAGAAAATGTGAGTCGTGAAGGGCGCGAAACAAATGGTCTGTGGACGGTAAAGGCGCGTTGAATGCGGATGATCACCTTCAGGAAAGGCGTGGCTTATCCCGCTGAGCATCTGTCGTGCGTTCCCGCCAGGCACCTGAGCGCGGGCTAACGTTTTCGCTTTCTATATCCCCACGAGGCCAGGACAGCCAGCACGAGAGACAGTACGAACTTCACCACGATGAACGTAAACGAATAGCTGTTCATCGCCTCTTCGCCATCGCCTTCGATAGTGATATGGCTCATGAATAACGTGTTGATCCAGCTATCCGGGATCAGCACAAAAGCCGCCAGCAACACAATAATAAATATCGCAATTTTCATCTCACACCACACCGACTAAAATCTGGAATGCCGCGCACATCAAGGCGGCCATAAGCCATCAGGTCTTTCCCGCCGGGCACTTTTATCTTAGGTATCCGCAGCAAAGCATTTCTGAGGGTTTCAAAATCCGATGAACTGTACAGCGTTACGCAGCCCCACGAAACCCCGGTGCCGTCGCTGTTCAATGGGTGAAGCCGAAAGCTGCCCCGACGTGTGCCATTGACGTAAGCATGATCACTCATGGTTTCTGCGTTATATAAACCAAACCATTCGGAATGATGATTTCTGTACAAATGATACGCATCAATCACTTCTGCACGCAGTTGATTTAGCACGCTTCCTTTCGGGCGGTCGACTATCCAGTATGTGCCCGGCGGGATCGCGGCCTTTTCTCTATCTGAACAGTCTGGGTTATTGAGATAACGGTCAATTCCTGACAAAACATCAAATGAGCCGATGCCGTAACAGTCAAGCTTGACCCTTTTTCCGTCTGGCGAGAGACGAGCATAGTCCATCGTACAGATTTGCATCTCACATCCTTTGCGGGTGGCACAGGGTGAAAATAATACTGAATCCCTGTTCAACATCAAACGACGACCTTTTAAGATTCCTCTTATAAAGTTGCAACCTATTCCTTCACGCTCGTATTTCCATGAACGATTAACATCGCCATCATTTCTTTTTTTTTAGCAGGAATAAACGCTCCGCACCGGCAGCGTAAACGAACAAAAGAGAAAAGCGTCTGAGTAAAAAATATTTATAAAAGCGCGATCTTATTTACGTTAAAAACGACAGGCTGCCTTATTGACCATCAGGCATCCAACCCGCTGTGGTGATTAACATCACGTCTGAATCAGTCGAAATAAAAACGCACCTCGCCTCTCAACCTGCAAGGGACATGCCCTTATGCACGCCAGCAAGTGGCTTCAGGCATAAAGATTTGGTTGCAACGTCTTAGTGTTAACCTGATTCCAGGCCATCTTGCCGCTATTTAATCTTTTTACCTGTGTGGGTTACGTTGATCACATTATTTACCAAAAGTGATTTTCACGGCATTAAACAATGCGCCTCATCACACCACGCGATTCCGTGTTTATTGCAAAATCGCTTACCTAATAATAACAAGGTGCAATCACGAGATTTACTAACACTCAATTAATTAACCTGTCTCAAATTTAAAAATCATGTCACCTGTTTAGCAAAGTCATAAGGAAAAGGTAACAATGAGGGAGCAATCATGAAAACAATCAAACATTACCGATGGCACATGATATTACTGGTGTGCTTTATTACGATTATTAATTACCTCGATCGCACTGCGTTGGGCGTTGCCGCCCCGACAATTATGAAGGAGCTGGATATTACCAAGGAGCAATATTCCTGGGTCGTCAGCGCCTTTCAGCTGGCTTATACCATCGGCCAGCCCGTGATGGGTTATTTCATTGATACCATTGGCCTGAAGCTGGGCTTTTTTATCTGCGCCATCGTCTGGGGACTGGCCACCTTAGCGCACTCACTGACCGGTTCCTGGCAGGGCCTGGCGTTTATGCGCGCCATCATGGGCTTTAGTGAAGCCTCGGCGATTCCGGCCGGGGTGAAAACCGCTGCCACCTGGTTTCCGGCGAAGGAGCGCGGCATTGCCACTGGCGTCTTTAATATGGGCACCTCTTTTGGTGCCATGCTGGCACCGCCGCTGATCGCCTGGTGCATACTGTTTCACAGCTGGCAGTTTGCGTTTCTGGTGGCCGGTGGCCTGGCTATTGTGGCGGCCTTTATCTGGCTCATCTTTTATAAAGATCCCAAAGAGGCCAAACGGCTGTCGGCGGAAGAGCGCGCCTATATTGAGGGCGGTCAGGAAAAACACCTTCATACCGAGCAGAAAGAGAAGACCTCTAAATTAGCCATCCTCAAACAGCGTAATTTCTGGGGCATTGGCCTCTCACGTTTTCTGGCCGATCCGGCCTGGGGCACCATCAATTTCTGGGTGCCGATCTTCTTTGTGGAAACCCTGCACTTCAGCCTGAAAGAGATTGCGATGTTTGTCTGGCTGCCGTTCCTGATGGCCGATCTGGGCTGCCTGGCCAGCGGCTTTGTGGCGAAGTTCCTGAACGATCGCGGCATCGGCCTGATCAATTCGCGCCGTATTACCTTTACGCTCGGGGCGGTGCTGATGACCACCATCGGCCTGGTCAGCATTGTTCAAAACCCCTATGTCGCCGTGTTGCTGATCAGCATTGGTGGCTTCTCGCACCAGTTGCTTTCTACCGTGGCCGCCACGCTGGGCGCAGACCTGTTCAGGAAGGATGAGGTCGCGACTGCCGTCGGCATGGCTGGCGCCTGTGCCTGGTCCGGTCAGTTGATCTTTAACCTGTTTATTGGCGCGTTTGTCAGCATCATCGGCTTTGGTCCGTTCTTTGTTGCGCTGGCGGTGTTTGACCTTATCGGTGCGGCGGCTCTGTGGATTCTGATCAAAGAACCAAAGGAACCTGGAGAACCGGATGCCGGGTTAGCGGTATCGCAGTAGTGTTGTCGCGGAATGTGTCCCGGGGCACGTGAAGTGACGTGCCTCCTTTTTCAGCTTCAGGCGACCAGTACGACGCGGGAACATTCTCATCGTCGAAAGTGCGGGATTCAGTGCTGAACAGCGTTAATCACGTGGGGTCGAGCATTGCTGTGCACGTCCATCCAATACAAGCCGTTATGTATGTTTTTTAAAATTATGTTAATACATGCTTATGCTTTCTGTTGGGGTTGGATAGATGTGGGATATGTCTTCATTCTTTGCAGCATTACTGGTTTACAGCATAGGGACGGCATCGCCTGGCCCGGGCAATCTTTCCATTGCCAATGCGGCGATGAACTATGGTCGGAAAGCTGGTCTGGTGCTGGCCACCGGTGTGATTTCAGGTTCGATTTGTTGGGGCCTGTTAACCGCCTTTGGCGTGTCCGCGATTTTGGTTTCTTCCCACGGTTTTATCGTCTGGTTAAAACTGCTCGGCGCGGCTTATCTGCTCTGGCTGGCCTCGAAAGCGCTGCGCAGTGCCTTTCGCCCTGGAGAACTTTCGGCACGACCAGCCCAGGCGCACGCGCGTTTACGCGGCTATTATTTGCAGGGTTTGGGATTGCACCTGACCAATCCCAAAGCCGCGTTAACCTGGTTCACCGTGACCAGTGTAGGGCTGACGCGCAACGCGCCACAGTGGCAGAGCTATGTTCTGGTTGCTACCTGCGCACTGACCGGGGTGATGATATTTAGCCTGTATGCGCTGATTTTTGCTTCGCAAATGGCGGAGACGTATCTCAATCGGGCACGGCGCAGTTTCGATCTGATCTGTGCGGGGTTTTATGCGTTGGTGGCGGTGGGTTTTTTGGTGTCGCTGGGTTAAAAAAGCCCCTTTCACAGGCGGTTATTCGATCTGCCTGGCGCGTCAGCTTCGCAGATAACAACCTGAGGATACGACTTGAAAATGGCATGACGCTGGCTGCACTCATCCTGAACTTCAGAAAAGATGACGATCTCTGATTTAGCACCGCTCGCGGTTCAGCCGTTGGAAAACGCGTTCTGCCAGCAGGTTATCGCAACCATTAACGCGATGCCCGCTAACCGCATAGTTTCATTGCTACCCATGTCTTATGTCCTGACAGCCCTTATTGCGACTGGCTCACCTCATGACCGGCACTGAGCCCGTTCCCAAAGAACGCTCAGCAAGATGCCAGCGCGACGCGGTTTCCACTCGCAATCTGCCATTTCTACTGCGGGCCGGGCCATAAAAAAACCTATAGATAAGAAATATTAACAGACCCGCGAGAGGGGTTTTTCCTGTAAAAGTTTATGTCGTGATTGCTTACATTTTAATTATCACGGCCGGGATAAAGATTGCCGGGTCTGCGCCGAAAGATCGTCGTCTCCCCTCCCTTCTTCAGGAAAGATTTATGAAAATCTCAACACGGCTCGGCTCGGGTTTTGGTACGTTAATCGTCTTCTTTTCCCTGTGCATAGTGGTTGCCATTCATTCTTTGTATCAGTCCAAAAACGCCCTTGAATCCATCGTTCAGGGAGATATGAAAAAAACGAAACTGATAACAGACCTGACGCTAATCCAGCGCGACATGGCCATTACAGTCAGGAATCTGTCGTTATTTACCGATGAAAAAGGCATTGAGGAGCAATCCGCGCGGCTTGGAAAATTAAAGACCCGCTTTGTCGACAGCAGCACTCAACTGGGGCAGATGATTGACCAGTCTGGCAGCAATGAGGAAAAAAAAGCGTTCGACGCGATTAAAAACAGTGAAAAAGAAGCACTGGAATCATTCAGTAATACGGTTCCACTCGCACTGGGAAAAAACAACGCCGCGACCGTGAAGTTTCTTTTGGATACCGTCAGGCCCGCCCAAAATCCCCTGATTGACGGACTGACGGCTATGGGTCAGGTGCTCACTCAGCGGTCTGATGACGCCGTCAGTGCAAACAGTAAAACGACGGAACAGGCTTACGTCATTTTACTGGTACTGCTCGCTGTCGCGGTCATTTTTGGCCTGTCCACGGGCATCTATCTGATTCGTAAGCTGATGAGTGAACTCGGTGGTGAACCCGCTACCGCACAGCGCCTTGCCTATGCAATTTCTCAGGGAGATTTAACCTCAGCCGTTCAGCTACGCAAAAATGACACCCGGAGCCTGATGGCCTCTTTGTCCAGTATGCAGGCGCGGCTCCGCGGGGTGGTATCCGACATTAAATCTGGCTCCGCTTCAGTTGCACTTTCAGCAAACGAAATCTCACAGGGTAACAACGAACTGGCTTCCCGCACTGAAGAGCAGGCAGCAGCACTCCAGCAGACAGCGGCAAGTATGGAACAGCTGACGGCCACCGTGCAGAGTAACAGCGCCATGGCCAGACAGACGGCCAACGCCGCGAGGGATACGGCTTTACACGTAAAAAATGGTGAAAACGATGTCCGCCGTATGTCTGGCACCATGGGCGAAATTTCACAAAGCGCGTCTAAGGTCAGAGACATTACCTCTGTCATCGAAAGTATTGCATTTCAGACGAATATTCTGGCGCTTAACGCGGCAGTAGAAGCGGCACGCGCGGGTGAAAGCGGGCGTGGATTTGCCGTGGTGGCAGCGGAAGTCAGGACGTTGGCACAGCGAAGCGCCACAGCGGCAAAAGACATTAAATCACTTATTGAGCAGGCGGTGGGTCAGGTGGAATCTGGCGTCACGGTTGCGAATGAAACAGGCCAAAATATTCTTAAAGTGATCGATCTGGTTGACGAACTGGCCACATCAATGGATACCATCGCCCTGTCGTCCGCTGAGCAGATGCAGGGGATCTCTCAGGTGAGCGTGGCGGTAAGCCAGATGGATGGTGTAACGCAGAACAACTCTGCATTGGTTGAAGAGTCTTCAGCCGCCTCACAGTCGCTTTCTGAACAGGCTCAGACGTTGCGTCTCGCCGTAGAGACATTCAAAGTCTGAATGTAAAAACACTGCCGATGACAGGCGTATTCGCGCTCGGCAGTGATCACTTTTATTCTGCACCCCGCTGACGGCATGGTCAGCGGTAATGGCTCCCTCCCCCGAATGGGCTGACCCGCGGCGCAGTGGCAGTACGATGTTTTGGTGCAACCTGTGCACTGACCGGCGCGATGATATTTAGCCTGTATGCGCTGATTTTGGCCTCGCAAACCGCAGAGAAAGACCTCAATCGGGCACGGCGCAGTTTCGATCTGATCTGTGCGGGGTTTTATGCGTTGGTGGCGGTGGGTTTTTTGGTGTCGCTGTATTAAGTGAAGCCCTGATAAGGGCTGTATTTGCTTCACTGAATGTTCCCACAGATTCAATTTAAGGCAATGGCAATCTTACCTGGCGGCTTCATTTTCACTATCTAAGAATGCCTTTTTTCTTAATTGCATTTCTGATAGCTAATCGATTGATCATTCGCGAATTTGCGAGCATTATCGCAATTATTTTCTTATCACTTTGCGTCATGACATCAGCTAAAAGCCTGCAAAAATTGCTCTCTGAAATCACTGTCTGGCGTAAAGGCGAACAGCGCGCGCCGCATAAACCACTGCTTGTGCTTTATGCACTGTCGCAGTATCGCAATGGACATGCCCGGTTATTTGACTATGCATCTGAAATTCAGCCTGTCCTTCACGCACTGCTGGAACGCTATGGTCCACAACGTCGTGAATATCGACCTGATATGCCCTTCTGGCGTTTAAAAGGTGACGGGTTTTGGGAATTACTTAATGCGGAACATTGCTCATCAACTGGCAGTAGGCAACCTCCGGCCGGTGAACTCGAAAGGTATGAGGTCGCAGGCGGCTTCGATGTTGCACATTACGAACTCGTCAAAAGAGACAGCAGGTTAATTGATAGCCTGGCACAGCAAATTCTTGAAGCGCATTTTCCCGAAAGCATTCAGGAAGAGCTGGCAGACGAACTGGGTTTTGGCATCAGCGAGATGCGAAAGCAACGCGATCCCCATTTTCGACAGTTGGTGCTACGTGCTTATCACTATCAGTGTGCGATATGTGGATTCAATATGCGCCACGACAACGCTTTGGTGGCGGTGGAAGCCGCGCACATCAAATGGAAACAGTACGGTGGTCCCTGTGACATCACGAATGGTTTGGCACTGTGCGCTATTCATCATAAAGCCTTTGATAAAGGATCGATTGGGCTGGATGAAAATATGCGCGTAGTTGTTTCTAACGGTGTAAACGGCGGTGGCATTGTTGATCGCCTGTTCTGGGACTTTTCGGGCAAGCAGATTACATTGCCGCAGGTCAGTCAGCATTATCCGTCAGACAATTTTGTGGGCTGGCATTCACGAGAGGTTTTTCGAGGATAAGCACTATAATTAATCACTCAAGAACAACTGAAAATATTATTTTTTGGCAAGCCTCTGATTATAAAAGTTAAAATGCTAAAAGTTGTGAACCTATGCTCCCGTTGAGGTCAGGGAAGCGTTACGGTATCCGCAACACTGTCAACACCTTATGACTCGCCGGACTAATACATCAAAGAAAGCGAACTGACTGCCTGTGACATTATGTTTCTACCGAGACGATAGAACGTAGTAACTTCATCAAAACGCATCCTGTTAAAAAGAAACCTGCTAATTTTTCCTGCCAGCCTACACGCAAAGATTTCCCATAGAAAATTTACACTATTTTTTAATATCTCTTTTCCTACACCAAACCAGACAACTCTTTCTTATTAATACAAAAAAAGAGTATTTTTCACCGCCAAGATCAATCCTGGTATCTTATTAATTTTATTTCCAAATAAAAGCGGTAACAGACCCGAACGTCATCATCATGAGCGTGCTGAAGAGTCGATCGTATTTTAACGTAAAGTAACAATTTCTAATGTAAATTATCCCAGTCGCACAAACTGATGAATCATCTAACCATAACAGGCGGAAAGCGGAATGGATTTAAACCAACTCAGGACCTTTGTGACCGTCGCAGAAACAGCAAGCCTTACAAGAGCGGCCAGTCTACTTTTTCTCAGCCAGCCAGCGGTGAGTGCTCACATAAAATCACTTGAAACGGAATTTAATGTTCGACTGTTTAAACGCACCCCTCGTGGTATGGAGCTAACCGCACCCGGTTTAATCATGCGTGATGAAGCCCGCCTCGCGCTTGATGCTGCCAGTAAATTTGTCAGTAAGGCCCGGTCGCTGAATGCTATTGGTACTTGTGCGCTCGGCACTATTTCAGTTCCCGTTATCCTGAACCTGCCGCAGGTTTTGACCCAGTTGCGTCAGCGGCATCATAACGTCAGTCTGACAATTCGTCAGAATATATCCGGCCTTATCATTGATAGCCTGCTCGCCGGTGAACTGGACGCGGGTTTCATCATCGGCAAAGTACATGAAGAGCGATTAGGCACGATTGTGGTTTCTCCTATTACGCTATGTATTGTTGGCCCCCGCGCCTGGAAAACGCAACTTGAGACTGCTGGCTGGGATGAGCTTAGGGCGTTTCCCTGGATTGCCACGCCTGAAAAATGTTCTTTTAGTTCAATAGCTCGGGATTTTCTTCATAAGCATGGCATTGAGGTACGGCCAGCCATTATCGCCGATCAGGAAAAAACGCTAGCGGAACTGGTCGGCATGGAAGTCGGGATCACGCTTATGCGTGAGGATATTGCTCTGGCGCTTCAGGATAGTGGTGAGTTGTATATCTGGCCCGGCGAGAAAACAGTGAGCCAACTGTGTTTTGTCTGGGACCGTGAAAAAGAAACGTCCCCAGTCGTTGCCGCGCTGATCGAGACGGTAAGAGATATTTGGCAGGTGGCATCGTGATGTAGTAAAACTCCCCTCCTCCAGAGAGGGGAGCCTGAACCTCAACGACGGGCGGTAGACGTTTTCAGAATCGTGTTGTTTACGGCCTGACGTGCCATTTTGCGCTGGTTAAGGTTGTTAAGCACCAACGCCGTGGCCGTGATGGCGGCACCGATAATCTGCATGTGCGTCGGTAGCACGCCGTTCAGTGCTGATACAAGAAAGGCGGTGACGGGGACGACATCCATAAAGAGCACGCCATTGGTAGGTGTGATAATCCGGTTACCGATATTCCAGCACAGAACCGCCATAAGACCTGCGACGAGTGCCATGTAAATCAGGTGCGGAATCACGAAGATGATTGCAGAGGCGTCGGGTACAGCAATCTTACCCGTGGCCATTAGCAGCACATCCGTGCCCATGACGCTGGTCATACCCAGCAGCGTCGTTATCGTGGTATAACGCAGCGGACTCCAGCCTGGAAAGTAGCTCCCGCCGAGGGTATACAAGACCCAGCAAAGCGCACCCGCAATCAGCAGCAGATTAGCAGTCAGGCTCATCGGCGAGTTCA
The DNA here is from genome assembly GCF_024814475.1 of Pantoea sp. B623. Classification (NCBI taxonomy): domain Bacteria; kingdom Pseudomonadati; phylum Pseudomonadota; class Gammaproteobacteria; order Enterobacterales; family Erwiniaceae; genus Pantoea; species Pantoea sp. B623. Next base: position 1,844,581 of record NZ_JANUXM010000004.1, read on the forward strand.
GGACTGCTGAGACATTACCGTTAGTGATGACCAGCAACACGCCGCTAAAGGACAGCAGGATAAATCCAAAGGTGCTGGCCCGGGGACGAACCTTTTTCAGTGCCCAGATAGTGAGGAGCCCCAGCATTGGCATCGTCGCCATCATAATAGATGCAGTCAGCGCCCCCGTTGGCCCTGCGAGATGCTGGCCCAGGAACACCAGAAAACCGAATCCGGCAAATCCCAGTGTTCCGAAAAGCCAGGCCAGTCCCCATTTTTCGTCCTTCAGCGTAAAAGCTGAATGTCCTTCACGAAATAGCAGCAGTAACGCGAAAGCAATACCTGCAATGCCATAACGGAGCGTAGTGAAATTAAACGGATCGATTCTGGTTAGAGCTTGTGTCATTACAGGAAACATAGCGCCCCATGAAACCGTGGCCAGAAGGCAGCAGAGCAGCCCTTTGATATAGTTATTCATTTATTCACCTTCATCATGTATTAAGAAAAGTTTGGCAGGAGTTGTTTTTTATATTTTCATATTCGCCAGTTATTAACTATTCGCGAGTTTTTATTCAGGTATCAGAAATTCTGATACTGCTCATTTATGCCGCATCGAGAATACGTATGATTTCACTAAAACGCACTTTTCCGCTTGGGCTGTAAGGAATTTCATCAACATAGTGAGCTGAAAAATTAATGGCCCCTGTTTTTCCTGCCTCCTCATTGATTTTTTCAAACAGGCGAATAAACTTTTCTTTGCCATTCTGATCAGTGCTAAAAATACATTTGAGGTGATTTACCCCCTCACGTTGGATCGCGATTAAGGCGACATCTTTAATACATGGCAGAGCACGAATTTTTTCCTCAATGCGGTAAACATCATGTTTATTATAAGTTTCACCGTTTCGATTCATCAGGAATAGCCTGCCGCTATCATCCAGATAGCCGTAGTCAGCCATCAAAAAGTAGTGTTCCCCCTCAAGCACGATGAACGGTTTACTTCCGTCGTGGTACTCATCCATAAGCATATAGCTTGAGATAGCCACTCTTCCTGTTTCTCCCGCACTAAGTGGTTTATTGTTTCTATCGAGAATCCTGACCTGGTTACCGTCATAAGGGCGCCCCACGCTCGCAGGACACTCCAGCATGTCGTCAGGATCTGACAGCACATTCACTCCCGTTTCAGTACATCCGTAATACTCACAAAAAATATCACCAAAGGCAGCACGTGCGGCAAGTTTGGTTTTCACCGGAAAATAGCAGCCTCCAACAAGCACCCAGCGCAAATGATGTGGCAAAGCGGTATCTTTACAGATAGTTATCATCCTGGTAACCAGATTAGGTGTCATTACCGTTGCCCGGACGTCCTCTCCTGAGAGTGTTTGTATAAGGGCTCTCTCATCGTCTTGGTCGACCAAATACAGAGGAGCACCAAGCCCCATAAACATGCGTGCCCATCCGTTACCAGCTGCGTGATAAAGAGGCAGAATGAGCATGAATCCATCCGAGTCACTGAAGCCAAATCGATCGGTAAACCACGCGAAGCGGCGGGCGTCAAAAGAGCGGTAGCGTAGAGCTATCTTAGGTAGCGCGCTCGTCCCGGAAGTCAGTGCAACTGCCCGGAACGATGACGCATTCGGTACGGAAAGCAGGCTACTGAGTTCAGGATGATGCAATTCGCCGATACTTTCGATTACGGGATCAATTGGGGAATTAACACCCAGCATGCTGGTTCCAGCAATGTTTAGGTTACTGAGTTCTTCGGGTTCGTAGAGGCTGAACGAAACCAGTAACAAACCGGGGCTAATTTGTTTAATCAGTTTGCGGAGTGTCTCTGTCGGAAGCGAATAATCCAGTCCGTTGGCTGGAATACCCAACGTGGCGAAAGCGGCCAGCCAGCTAATAAGTTCCGCGTTATTTTTCGACAGATAACAAACCGAGCGGAGCTGTTCTGCACTAAAACTGCGCCTAAGAAAAATCACGCGGGATTCGGTCTGTTGTATAATATCATTCCATGTGTAATTATTTTTATTGTCGGCGATACACGTCTTGTTACCGCGCAAGGCGGCAATTTCATTCATTCGGCTAAGTGTAATCATTATAAACACCCGGTAGAAGTAAGGTTTAAAATTCAGGCTGCGATGATAATAAATCCATTTTTGCGATATTTTTCTATTTTACTTTTTATCACTTCGTCGATAACTTCCCCAGGAAAAACAAGTGGAACACCCGGAGGGTAAGGGATAATAAACTTGTCTGAAATTTCATTTTCTGAATCAGGTTGAACCATTTTTTCCTGACAGATCTTATCTAGCGCAGAGAGAAGTGCTGAAACTGCTTGCTCATTGATACCGATGTGGAAATTGAAGAGAAGAAAGTTATTAATCACTCTTTTTACGTAAATGTTTTCTTCGCACAGCCGCTGTTTTATCTCTGCGCCGGTTCCAATTGATGACACATCAAGTATTACTTTTGTAGGATCATAATGAACATGCCAGTGTGAATTGAAAATTTGTCGACTGACAGCTTCAGATCCCAGATTTTTTAGGGAGGATATGCCGTTAACAAATCTATCGACCAGACTGCGCGAGTGCATAGCGAGGGCATTGCCGTGTTCGCTCATAATAGCCTGTGCGTTATCAAGTGAGGCGATAATCGGGTAGCTCGGTGAAGTGGTATGAATGCGGTATTTAGCGGTTTCAACTCTTTCCGCGAGATTGTCGGCCCCACGACAATGGATGAGAGATGCCTGGCGAAGACAAAATAGAGATTTGTGCGCGGAGTGGGTACAGATGACCTCAAGATCTGGATACTTCTGGCGTAATGAGTCGATATTCATTGCTGTAAAAGGACGAATATCTTCACTGAAATAATTCAGACTTCCCCAGGCTTCATCAATAAAGAATTTACGCGTAGTAATGCCTGCCGCCAGAAGTCGCGCCAAAACACCAGGAATATCGTAGATTACCCCTTCATACGATTGTGCAGTGAGGATAACCATATCACAGGCTCTACCACTCTCCTGAAGGGTCAGAATAGTCCGTTCCAGATGTTCGTATGACCACGCGCTCATTTCTTCATATTCAGTACGCAGGTCCGGACAGATATAATGAATTTCGGCACCGATTGATCTGGTGTGGAAATGCACCGACTGGTGGCAATTTTTGTCAACGAGAATTCTTTCTCCTTTTTCATATAGCGCGGAAATCGCTATTTGATTAGCTGTACTGGTTCCACCCGTGATATAAAATGAATGATCAGCATTATATAGCCCTGCAGTCAGTTTTTGCGACTCTGAGATAATTCCAGACGGAAAAAAGAAACTATCAAAGAGTTCTCCCGTCACTGAACTTTCAATATGCTCAGTTAATTCACTATTCGACCCGCCTATAATGTCACTGTTTCCATAGCTTGATATAGGGAGTGCATGAAAAGAAAAGAATTTTCTCTCTCGAAGGTATTTAAGCCTGGTTAATACAGGGGTAGATCCTGTCATATTTATTACTCTGGCGTTCATATTCATTCCCTGTCGTTATGTTATGTTCGCCATAAAATATGCCTCCATATTTTTTAAATGAATATTTGTATTTTTTGATTCAGTTATCAGCATTGGTGATAGTCCTTTATGAAGGAACGGGGCCCCAATGCATTTCATAATACAGCTGTTACTCCTCTGCCAGCATAGAGTTGTTTGAACGATTCCTAACCGACCTCGGGAAACCATGATTTGCGCCCATCGTGGCTCAGTTCAGGACTCATTTCAGCACCGGCCGCCAAAGGTTTATATGCGCCAGATTGTCATTTTTTCTACTTCAGCCTCGGGATTGGCCGCCCGAACGGCTGAAAGAAAACCGGCAAAATCCTGATTAAATAGCGAGTAGTTATTCAGAATACTGACTGTTTTTTCTGTCCGTGAGACACCTGTGAGATAACGAACCTGCCAGACGCGGCGATTGCTAATCTGCGTTCCGGTCGATCTGACCTGAATGATTTGGCCCAGCGCGATTTTATTAAGCATGTCTTCCTTACGCTTTTGGTAGAGAAAATCTGCGTCGTAATAGTAATCCTCCGTGTTCATTCCAAGACGGTTAAGCAGCGGTGTATCAATAGAAATTTTCTTCAACTCGCCCTTAGCAGCAAAGAAATCGTCTCGTTTGAACATCGGCAGAAAAAAATACTTTATCAGCAAAATGATAAGCGCCAGCGGTAAGACAAGTGATAGAAAAGTATGCATCTGGTATTCGGTGTCTTTGCAGTATGCTGCACGTTAGGGTGATGATTAGGGTTTATAGCCGCTTAGAGCCTGATTATTGCACCACATGGAAAACGAGGAAATTACCTGCCCTTTGCTGAACCCATAAAAAGGTATAACCACCTCACACGTTCACGCCCTTACTTGACGGCAGCGCTATCTCACGCGCCCGCGCCGTTTTTTTGACTTGAACGTAGCTTTTTGTTCGCGGGCACGTGCTTTAAGGATAGCTCTTAAGCGCCATGCCAGCTTCATCAGGCGAAGCTCTGTCATAAACGGCAGGTTGCGATTTCTGGCATTCATCCAGATGGAGAAGGCGATAACAAAAATCATCACGCCAATACTGAATATCACCCCGCCGCGCGACAGTACATGCAGAAAGAAGAGCTGCATGATCATCAACATAAAAGCGAGTCCTTTAAGACTGCTGCTGTCTTCGGCCATTTGCGTAATGGATTCGGCGAGATCGAGATTGGCTGTTAAATCTGGATGGTAGCGCTTTTTGACAATCTTCATGTTGGTTTCAAAGGCGCTGTAATCCTGCGGCGTGAAACGATTACTGAGGATTTTCTTTCGAATTTCAGTTTTTCTGTCCATGCACGGTGCCTAACCTGGATGGCCTTTCTGTAACGCCAGCACTCTTAATTTACCGAAAAATTGTTCAATTGCCAGCGTGCTGAGGTGCGTTATTTGGGTAACAAATGGAGGCAATTTGGGTTAAGAGAAAGGACAGCGGGTCGACGATGAGGATAGGTCAAATAGGGCGATGTTTTCAGCGGGTTTCATCAAATTCAAAACATCGACCTGCGACGAAAAGCGATGAATTTTGATGAAATCTGCACTGAATTTCTGCGTACGTTTTCGCATTTTGTGATTTTCATTCGCGCTGCGTTTTTGCCTGCCTGATTAAATGTTCGGGTCATTTAGCGCGATACGAATGTGTTGCCCCACATCCGCATCGCTGATCACAATCACTATTTATCAAGGAATAGTAATCATGACTGCCTTCGATTGTATTTCAGGCCACGCTGAACCTGAAGCACCAAACTATACCCAGCGCTATGCGACCGTGGGTTATGTGACCCGCACTCCAAATTATCGCCGCGTTCCAGCGATTACCCTGAAGGGCTGCTGGCTAAAAGAAGCGGGGTTTCCGATTGGTGTGCAACTGGATGTAAAAGTCACCTGGTGCCAGATTATTATCAGCTTTAAACCCAGGGACGTGATAAACGGGACGCGGGTGGGATCGATTAAGGATCTAGCCTCGCTGTCCGTGCAGCAGAGAAAGCGGGTAATGAAAGCAATTGGGTTGGCTGACTGGTAAGGGCTGAGTGGGCTTGCTCCTGCAGAGTTGGGAGCAAGCTGGGTTTCATTCAAACTATTTATATCCTGAAAAGTTCTAGCTAAATGATCGATTCGAATATGGACGACTTCAATTCATCAAACTCTACGCTTTCGGTAGATCGGCACTAGTAAGTTTGAAGCTACATCCCTGACTAATTAATTCCTTACGATTCTTTAAAACAAGAAGATGCTGCATTGGATTCTCGTCATGATCACCACCGTAACTGACCTGTAGCCGTTCTAATGCATAATGCATCAGGGGGATGCGTTGGCAAATTAAAAGCTTACCTTCATCCATAGCATAATCATTGGCTATGATATCTTTCTGTACAGAGCTTAATGAAGGATTTGGAACAACTATAGCAGTAACGTTTTTATTCCATTCCAAGTCTTCTTCTCTGCCATATCTGGAACTATCAAGCAATTCGGGTACACCGCGAAAACGGCTCATTACAAAATCTAAATATTCACCTTTTTTTTCACAAAATGCCCGAACATGCCAGCGAATACCATCATAAATCAATGTGTGAGGTATAATATTTCGACCACTAAGTTCTCCAGAACTCAGTGAAACGTACTCAACATCTACACGCAGACGATCACGAGCTGCCTGGACCAGCTTTCTTACTATCAGAGGATCGATACGGCGAGAAGGAACATCCAATATTTCGATGTGACCGTAACCAAGTCCCATCAAGGGAAGGACTATCAAAGGATCATGTGATTGACGCTCGAATTGTTTTTCTTGGTGCAAAAGTGCGAGGTACTCATCTACTTTTCCTTCGCTAAAGCGAGGGGAGAAGAATTCCTTAGTTTTATAGCCTTTTAGCCTTGCATCATACTCAATTCCTTTAGGGCAATAGTCTCTGATATAACGGTTGATATCTCTGGATGCTTGCTGACGACCGATATCGAAAGCGTTACATAGATGATTAGTAGTAAGACGCCCCTCCCACTGAAGTACAATCTCAAGTAAACGAAATCGTAATATTTGGTTCCAGGTAAGTTTTTTTTCCACGATTGCTGCTCCAAAATGCTACATGTTTAATTAAACAGTATCGAAATAAAGCGTTCTTTTGAATACAATAATATCATTAACAAAAACTTTAAAGGGATAATTCAAAAAACGTCAAAATTAGTCTAAACAAAAAATTTATAAAATAACTTTCAGAACTTAAAAAGCCCTAATAATTAATCATCCAAAAGGAGGAATAATGAAACTGGAAAAAGCATATAGTAATGAGTTAAAAAGAAATGTCACTGCTGATGAAGCCGATAAACTTCATGCTCGAGGAGATTTGGCATCCAAACACAATTTTAAATGCCCTGAACCAAACTGCCATGCGCAGGTGACCTGTGCTAATTTAGATAAACCCAGAGGCCTTCGAAAGCGTGAGCCTTACTTTAAATTTGTATCCGAACACAGTATTGATTGTAGGCTTGAAGCAGAATCTGATAAAAACATTCGTTACATAAAATTAACTCAACAAGATCCTGAAGCATTGCCATTCATTATTGATGATGCCGTGGATATTGATTTTACTCAACCTAACAAACGCAATATCCGCGAGTTAACAGATGAAAATGAAGAGTCAAATACTAAACGCTTAGGAAGCTCGTCCCTAATTGATAATGATGAAGCCGAAAAACACAGACATTCGAGAAAGCGCCTTTCTGGTTTAGTAAATGCCTTTATGGAAGGTGAGGTTTTTTTTATAAACACAACCGAGGGTAAAATACATGTAAAGAATTTCTTTATTAACGTCTGTGATAAACAAGATATCAATGAATATCTTGATGAGCCGAGAATTTTTCATGGAAAAGCATGGGTTAATCGTACTGATAACTACTATCTGGTTAGATTTGATAGTGAAATGCGGGCAGGTAACTTAAAATGTAAACCCACATTTTTCATACCATCCCGGCTTGTTGACACATCAGCATATGGCAGAACATCACGAAACAAACTGGACAAACTAGCATCGCAATCAAAACCACTTAACATTTTTATTTTTAGCGAACTACCTCCAGTAAAAAGCAACACTGGCGACTATATTAACTTTATATTAGATGACTTAACCTATTTTTATTATTTACCATGGAATAAAGAACCGACAAAAAAACTGAGTGAAGTTTTTTCTACTTTGAAAAAACCTATAACTTCTTTAAGAGAATAAGTCAGAAAGTAGAAATATTCCATATTCATTGATTTTAAAAACCAAAAAAAATCCAATTTTATTTGAAACTAAGTCATATCATTTTCAACTAATGTCATCGATAAAGATATGACTTAGAAACTCCTACTCAGTATAAAAAACCATATCTTTATAAAAAAGAGACACATTGAAAATCATGGTGTAGCTTTATGTAAAAAGCTCCCCTCAAATAATTGCATGAAAAAAATTAATTTGAGAGGTGATAAATGTTAATTCTTATCAATAGATTTAAATCTCATATAATCATTGTATTCAGGTAGCATTTTTAAATGTTGATGGCTTGGTCTTTTTGAATGACAGGAAATACAAAGAACTTCAAGGTTTGAGATATTATTATCGTATTTTAGACCATTACGATGATGAACATGGAGGTATCTTGAATTATTGCCAGCAAGTTTAACTTCACAACCCTCACATTTATAATCTCGAAATTTCCTTATATTTTTTGATATTTCATTCCAGTCTTTACTATAGATATTTAATGGTGCAGTAGATGACGTGTGGGCTGGTTTTATCGAAATAATATCTCTAGGGTATTTTTCGAAAAAATCAGCTAAAGAGAACTCTGAGACAAGCCTTTGTCGTACGACTTTGGACATCCCTTGAATATTAAAATCTTTCCACATGATTTTATCAAGGCAGTTTTGGCAAACATTCAACCGTACTGATTGACTTTGAACTCCACCTCCTAAAACATTAACCTGAAAATCGCCTGTATCACTATTTGCAACCACGTACCGATCAAACCGATTGTCTTTATTTTTTGTTTCAAGGGTCCGACAGAAAGCGAGATGATATTTTGGCATGTTAGTATTATCGCCTATAGCAGACACATCTCTAATATAAAGTAGCACTCTTTGGTTATTATAATTTAAAGTACCATCCCCCTCTACATGAACCTCATCGAAATTGACATCTATACCAACACTCCGTAGACGCTCAATTAAAGGGAAGTCAATCGGCACAAAACCAGAATCTTGTGTGAATTTTTCTGCAAGAGGTGCTCTCATTACTTCACGTAATGAATTTAAAAGCGACCAATTTAAAAAATCAGGGAGTTTAAAGCTCATTTTTTTGATAATTTTTCTGCAATTAAATCCATTTTCTCGCTCGCATTTGTTACAATGCGAAATTCAACGCGCTGATTAGCTGCTTCAGCACCATTCTCTGCAAGAGGGTGAGAAGAGGAAAGCCCATTAGCAGTCATGTGTTGCACAAGCCATTTTTCATCTTTTTTTACTTTCGGTAAGGACATCAGATACTCAAGAGCACTTCTTGTCCTTGCTTGAGATAATTCCATATTTTTGAAATAAGCTTGTTTTTCATCAAAGGCCCCCCCCCAGAACGAGCTTGTATGTCCTTCAATACGAAGTTCCTTTACCGAATTTTTAAACTTCTTAGAATTCAAAAGAGCGATATAGCGTGGAAAGAACTCGCTAAGCACTTGTTTGAACCGTGGACGAAGATCTGATGATCCTGTTGCAAAAAGTACAGAGGGATCATTAAAACGAATTGTCATGTCTCCCAAAATCTCAGCATTCCATTGTTTTAAATCCTTTGAAAACTCTTTTTGCAAAGCGAGCAACATGTCCTGTTTCGTCATCTCATATTCTTTAACAACCAATGTCGTTGTTTGTTCAACACGAAGCATAAAAGCAGCTGTTAATAACATAAATACCATCATCAAACCTGTCATGAGATCTGCTAGTGGTATCCAATAAGACTGATTACTTTGTTCAAAATCCATATTCATCTCACTTCACAGCAGCTATTTGCACTACTTCGCGCAAGCGTTCGGTTAAAGGAGTATAATCAGATACAAACTTCTCTGATAGAGATGCCAGCTGACGGCCAAGCGACTCAAGGCTTTTCGTCAGTTCCTCTTGTAAACCTTTATCAAGAGTAATAACACTTTGACGGACTGAATCCATCGAATCTTTAAGGCTTTCATTGAATTCACTTTGTGACTTACGAAGCGTCTCAGTTAAAAGTTGCTTCATTTCTGAAGACGTAGATTGTACCTGAACGCCAAAACTTTTAATTATTTCATTAATTTCATTCTGTACTTTCGCAACGCCTTTTGACATTGAGTCTGCCATTTCATCGATTTTCTGAGAAAATTGTGGAGTTACACCTTTCATCTGCAACAAGACCTCAGTCAATGAAGCCTGAGAATTTTCAATTTGCCCATGTTGATAAGCGAGGCCTTTAAGAGTTATCTCTAAAGCTTCTGCTGTGTCAGCAAAATTAGATGCTCTATCGATAAATAAGGCCAAACCTGCAGAGGCGTTATTTAAATCGTCTGCAGACGATTTTTGTAATATTTGTAACCTGTCTAATTCTTCTTTGTATTGCTGCTGCCAAACAACTAGTTTCTCAACACCCGCATTTAAATGCTTAAAATTCTCACCAAATTGCTCACCAATTTTTTCATTGAAATCTTTAATAACTCCCTTAAGAGCCTCAATTAATGTTTCTGAACTATCTTTAGCCATTTTCTCGGAAAAACTTTCAAATGATTTTCTTAAGGCAATTAATTCATCACTTTGCTCCTGACGAATCAATTTAAGCTGTGAAAGGAGACTGCCTTCTGCGTTGCCAGACAAACTCCGCTGCAACTCTTGTGTTGCTGAAACTACATCATCCAGAGTTGCCGCTTTGGGAGCACCAGAACTTTGCTGTATTGGTTTTTTTTGAAAATAATGTCTCACCCGAATAACAAGAGAACCAAATACACCGCTAAGCGAAGCCAGAAACGCCGTTTTTACACCCTCAAGTAAATGTGGAACACTTTCAGAGACATTCGAAGCATCAAAATGTAGTAAGGAAGAAGCAATTCCGACAAAACATCCAAGAATTCCAACTGTGGTAAGTACTTCAGGACCGTGTACCACTGCGAATCTGTCGAAGCGTTTATATACAAAAATAAATGTCAAAATTGCATTTATAATGAGAAAGCAATTCGTAATCTTATCAGAAAAAATTGCACTCATTGTCCCAGCATTGGCGGCACAAGGTATAAAAATCGCTAAAAAAAGAAAATTTCTTTTATTCATTATGTTAACTTAAATTCTACTTGGAAAAGAGTAAATAGACTGGCCACTAATCGAAAAATTAGTTTTAGCTTAGTATTGTGCCTATAATACTCGTAATTTTGAGTATCGTCTAGATTGATGCGCACTTATCTGCAATTATTCTTAAGTATCTCGCCTTAGTGGCAACTTACAGGGGATTATACTACCCCTAACTCAAATGGCCTTAAACCAAGGAAAAGCAGGCTTGTGGCATCTTAACCACAGTCAAAACAAAGCGTTTTACTACAGTACATATAGGGCAATACAGACAAAATACATTAGATTCAAATGCACTTACGATGCACATCAACTTTCACTACCAGACTAAAGTAAACACCGCGGAAAATAAGATTGACAGTATTGGCTCTAGGGTTAATTTGTTTAGAGACAATTAAAAATATAATAACCCCATACTCATTAATCACACTTCAGCATAAATAAACGCGCCTCTCCCTAACCCGGCCTTAAATGTTAATTTATAAGCTTCTCATACTTTTTATTCACACATTTCATTATTTTATATTTACCCACTCAACTTCAAACTAAAGGATCTTTAATGGCACAAACCTCTCAAGCCTTTTGCTCTTTAACTTAATAAACCAATAAAAATTCTCCATAAAAACCTATTTAATATTTTTTTTCACACTTTCGATCAGCGTTTCAACATCAAGGCACGGATTATGCTGATGCAGAACTCGATGGCAGTTTGGACAAAGAAGAACCAAATCAGATAGCCGCGTTTCTTTTAATCCGCTTTCAGCTAAAGGATTAGTATGATGGCACTCAATCGATGATCGTTTAAGTGAGTGACCATAAATATCCTCAAAAGAAAAACCACATACTTCACAGTATAATCTCCCGTACTTTTTAATGAATTCCTCTTTTTTAATCTCTACAATTCTTTTATTACGCTCTATCTTTCTATGAATTTTATAAGATGCTCCACCTTCAAGAGCATAATGACCATCATTCACAGCATCAATTCTTTCGGTAATCAATAGTGTGTCTGTTTGGACTAGAGCAATATCTCCCTTCAAATGAAATGATGTTAAAGCTGCTTTTATTAAGACTTCACCTATCTCCTTCACAGTGAACAATACATTTTCTAACACTTTTTCTTTTTGGAATTTAAACCTATGTGGGTATATATCATCGGCCCATATCATTTCATCATCGTAGCCGTAACCTTCTATCACTTTCGAAAACGAAATTTCGGCCGCCAACCCTTCAAATTTTTCAAAATTATTTATATTGACTCTTGGAAAGCCAGGAATATTTTCTGAAAAAATGCTCTTTGGCCTTGTTAGATTATGTATAAAAATAACATCATCAGCAGGTTTTATTTTTGTAAAATTGGAGTTTTTAACCAATTTTTTAATGCCCCACACCCCAAGCTGCTTTCCGATAGAATAGTTTTTCCTTGAAATACCGGCTACATAAATGACCCATACACTCATTGCGGAGACCTTTAACTTATAAGTTTTAACAGGTACCTTATAAGATTCCTCGTAAGAGTCAATTTTTCCTTATCTTTTTTAACAATTTTTTCACAAGTCCAGGTACTTTGTAGCTCTAGTCGAGTTGAGTTCATTTAAAATGTATAGATGCGATTTAAAACTGATAACATTTCTGAAATCCTATCGCTAACCTTTTAGACCATGACTGAGAGCTTATCTAACATTGATTGATGAGAAGCTAAATAAACTCAAGGTTGAACAGAATTGCGAAACTATATTGATGCACTCATTTTTTTAACAAGGTAGCTGGTAAAAGCCTTACCGCTGGCTGGAAGCCGCGCATTCAGGAACTTCAGGAAAAAAAGCTGGTCTGGGTGGAGGCCAGACAGGTCGAAGTCGCCGCCGCCGAGAGCGTTGAGGCGCTGCGCCAGAGCCAGGCTACAACGGAGCAGGTAGGCCAGGACAACCGGGCGCGCTTTCGTGAACTGCTGGAGCAGAACGGCGGCACCGTCACGCCGGAGATGAAGGCGCTGCGTGCGGAGTATCTGGAGCAGCAGAAGACGGCCACCGAGCTGGCCGGACTGATTACCCAGAGGGAAAAGCAGCTGCCGGGGCTGGCGGACGTGACCGGGCAAAAGGCTCACGCTTACATCACCTGCCATGAGCGAATCATGGACGAGCGCATTGATGCGCTCATTGATGAATTCTTTCTCTTCCACGCCATTGAGCTGACCAGCCTGCTGAGAATGAAGTACAGCCAGTTTGAACGCGATGGCTCACCCCATGCGCCGGGTGTACTTGAAGGGGCGAACGATGCAGACACGCTCTACCGTGGATATATTATGAATCTGATGCTGAGCTGGACGAATAAAAAGCTGCCGCTGATGTCCCTGATGATGTTATCAGCCTTGCAGGGCCGTACCCCTTCAAGGCTGCCGGAACTGACCGGCGTAAGCGTCAACGGTTCCCCGGCCAGAAGTAAAAACCCCCTCAGCCCGGCACCTGCCGGGCTTTTTTACGTCTGCTGTGCGAGTGCATGTCTATGCTGCATGAAAACGCATGAGTCTCAGGCATCCAGACATGGCAGCAAAGGCCAGCAGCGGCGCGGCGCGAAGCCATTCATGCAGGTGCATGAAAACCGCTACATGAAGTGCGCAGGCGTGGCGGGGCTACGAGCGCGCGCAATGGGTTAAAAGTGGAGCTCATGTTAAAATTCATTGGTGTTTTATACCCAATGCCCTAAGAGGTAAAATAAAATTCTTTACATCAAAACTTCTTCCTGTTGAGGCTTGTACAGATGTTAAAGCTAAGCTGTGCTCAGCTTACGAAGATACCATTTAAGGTGAAGCTATTAAGATAGCCCCCACTTGCTCTCAACTTAAAACACATTAATAAAATCGGAAAAATAAAAAGAGGTGCAATACGCACCTCTCGTTAATATCATAATATGTCGTGCATTAATTCAAAATGATGTTTTATTGTCATCTTTTTGATATACGCCAAATTTGTTTTCTCACCCGGGGTATTGTAAATTGAAATCAACTCTTGGCAAGCCGTTGACCAATTTAGAATATCGGGCCTTTGATTGGTAACAAAAGCATCCAACTTCTCAAGTGCCTCATCGATTAAAATGGCAACATCTTCGGCAACAACTCTATGATCTGACAGGAAATGATGAATTAAAATTTCTGTTTCTTCGGTATCTTGATACGTCAAATGTATCACAGCAGTGATCGCTTGCCCCCCACCCTCTGCGAAATGATCGCCAACAATTGAAAAGTCACCAAAACCTTGAAAACCCATATTCCTGTAATTCAAATACAAGTCTGAGAAAAACTCAATAATATTATTGGCATAACCCGCATTTGTCTGTGTGCGATTTAGCCCATCCCGAATCAGAACTTTATCTGTGGGATTAAAATTCGACACGTAACTTACGCTGCACTTCCCATCAATGAATATGTTACTTTTAAATAACGCATCAGAATTTTCAATATTAAGGAGTTGCTGGGCATTAGCGTAACTCCCCTTGTGAATAATGGATTTTTTTTGCTGCTGATAGACACTGAAAAAAGATCTTATCTGCGTGAAACTGGTAGTATCATCTACTATAAATCCTAGCTCAACTTGGGGATAAGATTCAATCGCACCTTCAACTAATTCCTCTACCAGCCTTTCATTCCCTTCTAACTCGCCACATTTAGGATTTACTATTAAAATCACTCTTGCATTATGACTTTTAGCATCCCGCAGACAACTATATAAGTCTCGGTTGTTTTCTCTAACCGGCTCTAAAATAACGGCCATGTTTTTCTGTGCTATTTTTTGCAAACATGACCTAACAGCTAACAACTCATATTGCTTTGCTCTTAAATAAGAATAGTACATGCTGTGATTCCTTATCAATTAACATATAGTTTCTACCATGTTTTCCCTAAGTGTCATTAAGCTTTTCTGATTTAATCGCAGATTCAAAAGTGTAGCTAGCAAAGATTGAGGAAGGAAAAGGAAGTGATCCTTTTCAAATCTCTCAAGTCCCCTTGCTTTTAATATATTTAGCATTTCCATTTGCGCACTATCTATACTTAACTCAACAAAAACATCCCTGCACATTTCTTTAACATCGGCAGGCCTTCCAAATGGTTTACTTCTTGTAACCTTTTCATAAAGAAAAATATATTCAGAAGGTTTTAAACAATTAAACATCTTTTCTTTAGATAAAAAGTTCTTATTTGAAATCGCTGACCTTTCATAATTCAGGATATTTTTTTCGTTTAAAGTAATAATTCCAGTATTATCATGCGCGACCTTTAATGCATGGTTTATTTTACTTTGAGGTATAACGACATATACAAATTCAAAAACGTCTTTATATACAGACAGTTGCTCGTCAAGCCTATCGAATGAGTCCAGCTCAGTTTTAACTTCATAGGCGGTAGACGTATCATTAAAAATCGCTACATCGGCGATACATCCATTGACCTTAAACTCATTAACGTAACTTACATTTTTAAACTTGTGAGTTTTCCTAATTATATTTTTTGCTATTTCATTTTTATAAACGTACTCATTTCTATACTTTTTTTTCAGTAAACCATACATTTCATCATATATCTTATAAATGGATTTCCCTTCTGTTTTGTAAGACGGGCAGTTATCCATGATTATATCACGAAATAGTTCACATCGATTTTTTTTAGCAATTTCTAGAACAACATTTCGGCTAAAAATCTTACTTATAGCTTGATAATTCATTTATTTCACACCAAAAGAAACAAATCACCATGAATAAAGGGATTTATTAAAAATCATATAAATATTACAATTAATATGATTCAAAAAAATATATTTGTCAAACAGTTATTGATGATAAACCCCAGTCATAGAAAGGTAAAATAACATTATATATCATTTAGTTATTGCCATTAAGTGGCAAAGTTGGTTAGTTACGCTTTGCATAATCATATGGAGACACGGCTTTTTGGCGATTGATATCGAGAAAGTCTGCCCACCACTGAACCATCAATCTCCGCTCATCTAAATGCTCTGATGTATGAATATAAGCCGCACGTACATTATTGCGCTCTGAATGGCTTAACTGCCGTTCTATAGCATCATCGCTCCATAACCCTGACTCACCGAGCGCACCACGCGCCATCGTCCTGAATCCATGCCCACAGACCTCCGTTTTTGTGTCATATCCCATCGCACGCAAAGCACTATTCACCGTGTTTTCACTCATGACCTTAGTTGCATCGTGATCCCCCGGAAACAAAAGCTCTTTATCACCACTGATTTGCTTGAGCTGCTCTAACAATAGTATCGCCTGCCGACTGAGAGGAACGATATGCTCCTCTTTCATCTTCATGCCACGATATGAGTAACGCACCCCTTTAATTTCTTCTCGTTTTGCCGGTATACGCCACAAAGATTTATCGCAGTCGAATTCATCCCAACGCGCGAAACGTAACTCACTAGAACGCACAAAAGTTAGTAAGGAAAGCTCGACGGCGATCCGCGTCATTACACGGCCACGATATGCAGCAAGATGTGCAAGAAACTCTGCGAACCTACTGGGAGGTAAAGCAGGATAGTGCCGCGCTTTAGTTGTCGATAGCGCCCCAGCCATATCACTCGCCGGATTAGAGTCAATGTAATCGTTTTGTACGGCATAACCCATAATCGCCGTGACACGCTGCTGAAGACGCTGCGCAACGTCATGCTTACCACTGGCATCAACTTTTTTAATCGGGGCTAACAGTTGGCTTGTTTTGAGTTGGCGAATGTCGGATGAACCGATATGCGGGAAGATATAAAGCTCAAGATAGCGAAGAACACGCGATCTATGGTCTTCACTCCAGCGCTTGTTACTTGCATGCCATTATCAAGCTGACCTGCTCCCCATTTATTAATACACTGAGATGTTAGTAATTTCTTCATATTGACCCGCTCCCTGTATGTGATCCATTCATAATTAGGAATATCCGGCTTCTGACCCGTACCAGTAAGTTGATGTGGATTGAATCAGGTTGGCTTAGGATGAGTAAAAACGAGAAAAACCAAGCAGTGACTGAATTTCAGACACAAAAAAAGCCGCCCTCAGGCAGCTTCTTAGTCCTACAACTCACTTCACTTGGTGCGAAGGCCGGACTCAAACAATAATCCAACTAGTTGTTTTTATTATTTATTTTGAAATTAAAAACCCAAAGTGCCCCCATTTGTGCCCCCTGATTTTTTTTAGCGATTTCAACTTGCAGGGTTCTCAATACGGTTAAAAACTGGTCGTGTGGAAAACTATCTAACCCATTGGTTAGGTTCCGAAAGACGGAACCTAACCACGCTCTATGCCTTTCTGATGGATCTGGGTGCACTTAAACTGTTCAGTTAAAAAGCCATCGTCCAGCTTTTGCCGACTCAACAAGCATAAAAATCGTAAGGGGCTTTGGTTCAACATCGGGGACTCTTTGCGACTTAGGCCTTAAGAAATTGGGCAGAAAGCCTTTTTCGTAAGGCCAATATGCAAGAAAGTCAAATTCGCTACTATCAACGTTAAATCTTTGGAAATAGTCATTCATTATTTCATCACCAGTCTCTCTGGCCCAAGGATACTTACCTGTTGAGAGGCTGGTTTCGAGCGTTAATTCAGGCTTATCTCTTGAGAAAAGGGGTTTAGAATTATAATTATTGTCGTACCACTCAAAAATAGCGCTTTCTATCGTGTCCTTTACCATAGCTTGTCACCATTCTTTGCAATCAGGTTATAGGTATGGGTTGCTTTCCATGCGATTTGTGTCACGTCATTTAATATAAAGCCAATACCTAGTATTGGTATCCAGCGTCCAGCAAACGCCCCCAGATTATTAACGTAACTAAATTTAAGTCGTTTGATACTTTCAGTTGTAAGAGTTGGCCAGCGGTTCACTCTTATGTTCAACCAAACGCGGAGGTTTGCACTCAAGATCGACGTCCCCTTAGTGGCCCCAGCCGGTTTTCCCCGCGTCGTTTGAGTTGGTTGTCCTAAAATTATAAGTGCCAAAGTAGCTATATCCTCGACACCAAGCTGTTTTTGAGCCTCATCCAGAAACACGAAGAAAAAAAGCTCTCCAGCGGTGAGATTGAACATTCCTTTGTAAAAATACGTTCCACCCAGCTCTTCAACTGTATCCATTTCGCACCTCGTTTGTGGCTCTCTGAATACCATATCTGTCGAATTGATGTTCGTCCAGAATCGACGTTGGTTAATAACGACTCAATATGATGTCGTGATTCCCCATAAAAAAAGATTTTATGAATAATCCTTCACACTGTTCACCTTTTGTTTTTATGCATTCATATCATAAGGTTAGGTGGTGATGAATGGGTGAAGGGTGACGCATATCCTTCACCACGGGTGTATAATGGGTATAAAAAAACCGGCTTTCGCCGGTTCAGGTTGTCATGCTGCGTTCGGATCGTCGCACTTCGGCAGCCAGTCGGCGCTGCTTTCGTCCGTCAGCCCCAAGTTGGTCTGCATCCCGAACTATAATCGACGCTTCAGAAAATAGCTCTTATCATCCTCACATCAAAATGCGGGCTTGTCGTGAAGTATTGGGGTTGGTTTCAGTCAGCTATGAGCGAGGAGCGGAAGTAAGCATGTGCCTGCTAATGCGAAAAATCACTAACGAAACATTGGGTCCCCATTGTTGCCGATCTTTAGTGGCGTTCAAGATTAGCCCCAATCCTGATTATCATTTGATTACACTGACTGAAATGATATAAAACCTAATTACCTGATATTTTAAGGGGTTTAGTAATGTCACTTCCTGTTCCTTTTGGTGCAATTGTTACAGTAGTGAAGAAATGCTGGTCTACTCTTACCCAGATCATGCTGATAAAAACTTATCAACTCTCACATGAGCGCTGGGCAGTCAGACACAGGCTAGGGGCGAGCTGGCATTCCTTGGGGAATTATTTGGAGTACAGTCTACGATTTGCTCAGTTGACAGATAAAGAACCTCGTTGTTCACGTATTGCTTTCAGAAGCAAAGAGGAACGACTGCAACAAGTTGAACTTGTTTTTGAAGCCATTGGCAGTGGCTTACGCTACCAGGAAACACTATGCATTCATGATGTAAATAACTCGCCGATAATATTAACGCTTTCAAATATTCCTACACTTGATGTACTTATTCTAGAGGATGGATTCGCATTTACGGTTGAACAGTACCAGTTAAAATATTGCACGATCAAATTGATGACTGGTGAAAGTATATCTATTGACAATTCGCCCAAATATTCGCTAATGCAAAACTGGTGTCTCAATGATACATGGAAACGGCGTTGGGGTACCATCTGGAACTGTAATGCAATTGAATGTGCCCGAAGGCGTATTGCTGAATATTGGAAATGGGGCTTTTGTCTGCCGTTAGTGGGACGCCCCCCGTTATATTCACCATCGCGAAAAGGTATTCATCTGTTTGAAGCAAAACCTTTACGCTGGGTTATGACACGCCCATGGTGTCTGAATGTCCAGTTTTGGACGGCAATTTGGTCAGGACTGTTTATTCTCAGCGATGAGAATGTTTTGCAATGGCGCTGGAAAGAGCCACCACAACAAGACTAACTTCCATGAAGGCCGTCCGCTCTGAGCGAACAGCAGACGTTAGAAGCAGCTTCAAACCTAGATTAAAATTATTTCTAAAAAATTTATTAAAACAATCTATGATTATCATGAAAATATTTTCATTCAGAGTGTTTATTTTTATTAGCTTAAGTTATCGCTGATTTTTCCAAACCTTTGTTAGTTCGGGATAAATATTACTTCCGGTGTGTATTGGTTGAGAGCATTCTGAATAATGCGCTCCTAACGTGTAGCAATGTGACATAACGAATTGCGGAGTAATAATTAACAATTAGCGCCCTCATCCCTCCCCAAATGTGAGAGGGGTACTGGCCTAGCGAGTAAGTAGACCGTAACAGAGCGGCTGCTATTCAACGTCTGAGTGGAGCAATGCTCGGTAGAAATAGACTACGGAATATAACCGTCGCTCCATTGCGGAAACGGCAATTTCTCTCGTAAAACAACTTTTCGGAGGCTCGCTTATACTGCGCGATAATGACGGTCAGATCGCAGAGGCCCTATGCATGGTAAGTGCATTGAACAAGATAACAAAGGCCGGCATGCCTGAAAAAAATCCGCCACGGTAATATTTATCCCAAATCTGTTTTATTCAACAAAGCCGCTATAAATTTGAATAAAAACATTAAAAGCTTAATGTTAACCATGAATTTAATACGTAATAGCTATAAAACCAAAATTTCGGTAAACCTCCTCTTCTTGGAGGATTACCTTATAATGTTCTTTTAACACCAATAAGCCAAATGTAAAACAGGCAGCGCTGCATAATCTTTAAGACAAATGATAACCAAAAAAATACACTACAATATTTAGAGTGTTCTTTGCCAAGAAAAGTACTTCCTCTGAATTCAATGGCACTTGCTTTCCAACCTGAACCGTTGTGTCACCTGTTTTATCAATATACTTTTGATCAACAACGCCTAAAGAATGAACAAACAAATGCCTTTTTTGAAAAATCCGTATAAATTCATTCAGATCATCAACAACGTCTTCAACAACTATTAAATCAGCCATTTTATCCTTCCATCCGCTTACATTCTGAAAGGATGGGGTTTTGAACTCGAAAATATTTTTATTATGCATGTGAATTTCATAGCACCTCTTCATTACACCATCAAATGCACTGACAATATCTGACAACAACTGTTTTAATTGTTCTCGGGAATAATTTTGAATAACCGCCACCTCAGCTTTACTCACCATATCCCTCATGACTTCTCTTGGGTTTTCAATAAAGCATATGGGGCATCTGTGTATATAACCGTTGAATGAGTAGGGGGTTTTATAATTTCTACAAATAGTATCTATATCAAAATTTCCAGCATCGTCTCTGAGTTTGGCTATAGGCCTAAAAGTGTCAATAAGACCACCATAACCGCAAGCGGATGGGCATGCTAAATAAATTTCGTCATTCCATCCCATTTTGCATTCTGGAAGCATTAGCCAACTCAAATCCTGACATTCTGGACAGGTAATTACCAAGCCAGTCCTGTTTGGATCTAGTTGAGTAAGCTTTTTTTTATAATTTTCCTCATGTGACGCATGTAATTTTTTATAGGCTTCATTTTCAAACATAAACTATCTCACTTTAACTAGAGTACTGCTTTCATCTTCAACAAGAATAAAACATAGAAAAAATCATTCAACTACAGATATCAAAAAAAACAGCATTTTAATACTATTTATTCTACAGATATAATATGGCTACTGCTTTTGTCTGGCGTTGTGGATGTCAGTTTACAATAGCATTACGGAGCCATGCCGAACAGCCTGTCCGGCACACACCAGAAGCAATGACGTAAAAGGCTATGACCTGCCCCCCTTAAACTAACATGCCATTCGCCAGCAATGACGGCAGTTGGCACAAAGCGGACTGACGGCGCTGAAGGTCCGCTATGAGCGAGGAGCAGACGTTGGCGAAGAAAATAATTTTTGAGTCTAATAATTACTAGAATCGCAGCAAATACTACTTACGCGACTTTATTCCTTGGTTAGATAGCTTATTTATATCTTTGAGAGTTATCATTCGTAATGATGTAATGGGGTAGTTCAAGAGTCTGATTCTTTTGTCAAAGGTCCCATTTTTTCCCTTCCACAGATAGTCTGAATTCGATGGGTTCTCCGCAAATGTGTACAGTTGGAGCACCAGGTTCATTCCATCTAAACAGATTAATATGCCAGCCGCCCGGTATTAATCTTGAGCAATCAATAAGACCATCAGCACCGTAACTACGAGCAAGGTCAGAGTTTTTCCATGAAGGCGGTTCACGATTTACCTGTAATGCAGGTATCCATGGCTTTTTTGAAAGCTCTGGATCAATCCCCAACACACTACAAGCCAGTTCATCATTTTGATCCAAGACAAATGCTTCGTCGATATAGAGAGGAACAACTACGCGTCGAATTCCGTCAGCCCGCATATACCCGGACACAGCCCTTATTGACCACTCTTTTACGGGGCTCATGTAGAGTATAGGCTGTCCGGGGCGGTGATATCGTCCGCTACTTTCAGGTTTCGGGAGATCAAGGACATAAGCCAGACTTTCTATGGGAATTGTGCGAAAAAAATAGCCACTCATTCTTCTTAAAAATTTCTTGTCGGCCTGACTCATATTACCTCGCAGAATTAACAAATGTGTCATATACGATGAAGGTAAGATGTCCGATAATGCATATCCAATGTTACAAAATGTCCGTTTGTGGCACAGAGCAGACGGATAGGCAGCAGGTCTATGTCCGCTATGAGCGAAAAGCGGACGTAAATTTTATGGCCAGAACAGTTTTGTTGTATTCACACTGCCTGGGATTTCACCAGATAAGGCGATAGAAACTTCTCTACTTCTCGTTTTCCAATTCCTAGCGTAAAGCTGACTGAGCTGAAGGTTCGCTGTGAGCGATAAGCGGATGTTGGCTTTTTTTATAAAAAACCGGTTTGTGTTGTTTGCATTACTTCAGAGACGAAAAATACTGCGTCGGTGATTTACCCAGCGCTTTTCTGAACATCGTAATAAATGCGCTGACCGAATCATATCCCAGCGTTCCGGCTACGTGCTGCACGGACTTACCTTCTGCCAGTTGGCTCAGAGCAATCATCAAATGCAGTTGCTGACGCCAGCGGCCGAAGCTCATTCCTGTCGCTTCTTTTATCAGCCGGGCCAGAGATCGTTCGCTTGTAGCCAGATAAACAGCCCACTGCTTTAACGTTCGCCGGTCAGCTGGCTCATTAAAAAGTGCCTCAGCCATATTCCGGATCTTCGGATTACGGGATACGGGAAGATGGAGCGCTTCAACCGGTACACCCGGAATCTGCTCCAGCAGAACTGCTGCGAGCCTGGCTGTTTTACTGTCAGGAGAATAAGCCTGTGCCTGCTCTGCCAGATACAGAACAAGTTCGCGGACCAGAGGACTAATCGCTAGGGTACAGCAGATTTCCGGCATCGCTGCCGCACCGGGTTCGATAAACAGAAAGCAGGTGTCCGCATTATTCGTGACCCTGCAGCTGTGGGGGATTTCTCCCGGAACCCAGACCGCATGTCCCGGTGGAACAAGCCACAGCGCATCCTGTACCTCACAGCTTACTGCGCCACGTAAAGAGAGAATAAGCTGCCCCTTACGGTGAGCGTGCGGACTCTGCCCGGTATACTCGCCTGACGATGATACATGCAGGGCGATGGCGGCCTGACTGAAAGCATCAGCATCAAACTCTTCAGGTGATGTCACCGGTTTTTTATTAAATGGCATGATTTAGTTATATATTGTCAGGTTATCTGTATTGTGTAACTCATGCGTCCTATAAAGTCTTTCCTTTTTCCAGAGAACGCAAATTTATGTTCCACACTTCGAACAAGTGGTCTTCAGTCATACTTGTGACCGGCATCCTTCTTATAGCTATTAACCTGCGTGTTCCTTTTACCGCTGTCGCACCCGTTTTAGAGTCCATTCGCCATGATTTTGGGCTGAGTATCACAGCCGTTGGGTTGCTTAACTCACTGCCTTTGCTGGCCTTTGCCGCTTTTTCTCCCCTGAGCGCATCGATTTCCCGCAGGTACGGTCTGGAACGCACCCTTTTTGGTGCCCTGGCGGTGATTTCAGCGGGCATTCTGCTTCGTTCCACAGGGAGTGTCTGGGCGCTTTATGGCGGAACGATATTGATAGGTACAGGGATTGCCCTGGGCAATGTCCTGCTGCCTGGCCTTATCAAGCGTGACTTTTCTGGCAATGTGGCCTCCGTGACGGGTGCGTATTCCATCACCATGGGCGCGGCTGGTGCCATTGGTTCTGCTGTTGTCATTCCTCTTACGCAGCGCTGGGGCTGGAATATGGCGTTAGCCATACTGGTTATAGCACCGCTTCTTGCGCTGCTTTTATGGTTGCCCCGGGTAACGAAGAAGCATCAGCTGCCAGCCGCGGGTGAAAAAAAAGCGGCAACCGTCGCGGTCTGGCGCTCACCTCTGGCATGGCAGGTCACCCTGTTTATGGGGCTGAATGCGATGCCGTTCTATGTTGCGGTCGGCTGGCTGCCAGCCATTCTTACTGACAGTGGCGTCTCACCAGCACAGGCTGGTGAGGCTCACGGCATCCTTCAGCTGACCACCGCCCTTCCCGGCCTGATTCTGGCGGCCACGCTGCGCCGTCTTAACGATCAGAGATTAGCCGCTGCTGGCGTGAGCCTGCTGTCTGCGGTGTCCTTTACCGGCATCCTGTATCTGCCGAATCAGGCGATGCTGTGGGCTGCGCTTCTCGGCTTCGGCTCAGGTGCAAGCATGATGCTGGGTCTGACCTTCATCGGGCTGCGTACTAAAAATGCCGGTGATGCTGCCGCGCTGTCAGGCATGGTGCAGAGTGTCGGTTATCTTATGGCAGCTATGGGTCCACTGTTGCTGGGCAAAGTACAGGAGTTGTCCGGAAGCTGGGCGGTACCATTACTGTTGACCGCAGCAATCGCAGTCGCAGGTGCCTGCACCGGAATGGCTGCCGGGCGAAACGCTCACCTGGAGCCTGCAAAGCAGCCGGGCTGAACTGGCTGAATCAGCAGAGGAACGATCGGTTCCTCTGCAGCAGATGAGATTAATTTTTTTATCCTGAAAAGTCTGACTGCTCTCAGGACCACTTTTACCGGGGAGATCGTGTCTCATCAGCGCCATCGTTGAAAAGTCCGGCGACCCAGTCAGCAAAAGCACGCACGGCGGGAGAGAGAAACCGCTGATGCGGATAGAGTATCGTCACCGGCACGGAGGGTGGCTGCCAGTCCGCCAGAACCTCTACCAGTTTGCCTTGCTGCAGGTTCTCTGAAATCACATTCTCAGCAAGCTGCGCCAGTCCAAATCCCTCAAGACAAAGCCTGATGTAAAGTCCCGTTTCGTTGACGGCTGCATCCCCCTCAACCGGAACAGAGAAGGCCTCAGTGCCTCTTCTAAAATGCAGTTCATTAGTGCGTCTTCCCGAACCGGAAAAGTAATGAATCGACCGATGCTGTGACAGCGATTCCGGTGTCTCAGGGACCCCGAACTTCCTGAGATAGTCTGGCGAGGCGCAGGTCAACCAGCGAAACCGGCCAAGCGGACGGGCAACCAGTGTGGAGTCAGTTAATTCACCGGTTCGTATGACGCAATCCACACCTTCCTGCACAAGATCGACCTGCCTGTCGCTCACACCAATCATCAGGTAAATATCCGGATAAAGCCGGTAAAAGTCTTTCAAATTGGGCATGACGATGAAATGGGCGATCCCACCCGGCATGTCAACCCGCAGGCGCCCCCGGGGGCGCCTGTTCGAGTCAGCCAGACTGGCTTCAGTATGTTCAATTAAGGCCAGAATTTCCCGGCATTGCGCCAGATACTGCAGACCTTCAGGCGTAAGACTGACCCGTCTTGTGGTGCGGTTGAGCAGACGCACCTGCAGGTATTGCTCCAGGTTTTTGATGGTGCTGGTAACAGTAGAGGAAGGCAGGGACAGTGTTTCCGCTGCCCGGACAAAGCTTCCGGCCTCAGCCACCCTTATAAAAACCTGCATAGCCTGAATGCGATCCACCTGACTGCTCTCCTGAATATTGTGTGACACTGTCAGCCATCATTATTCGTTAATTCTGAATTATGAAAACGCGTTAGTCATCTTTTTGAGCTTAATCAGGAGGCGTATCTTTTTCCTTCTTACACTGAAAAGACGATTACGATGGCCGATTACAACAGAAATATTGTTAACAATCAGACTGAAAACCCAAAGGTGACACTGATTCGCAGCGCGACCATACTGAGTATGGACGAGAGCGTCGGTAACATTGAGCGCGGTGACATTCTCATCAACGGTTCAACGATTGCCGCCGTGGGTCAGAACCTTGACGCGCCGGATGCTCACGTCATTGATGCCACAAATATGATCGCCATGCCGGGGATGGTCGACTCTCACCGTCACGCCTGGGAAGGTCAGCTGCGACGTATCAACCCCAACGCCACCTGTCTGGACGACTACAGCAACGCCACGCACTTTTCGTTCGCTAAATATTACCGTCCGGAAGATATCTATGTGGGTAACCTGCTGACGGCGCTGGGCGCGATTGACGCGGGCATCACCACAATGATTGATAACTCGCACAACAGCCGGACCGCAGCACATTCCGATGCCGCCGTTGAGGCCCTGCTTGATGCCGGTATTCGCGCGATCCATGCTTCCGGCGCACCGGTGGCCGGTGAATGGGATAAGGCGCACTGGCCTGGCAACTGGCAGCGCCTGCAGGAAAAATATTTCACGGACAATCCTGAGAGTCTTGTGACGCTGGGCGTCATGGCTCAGCTGGAGCCAGAATTATGGGCCGAAGCGCGCAGGCTGGGGTTGCCGATCGTGACCGAATTCTTTGGTGCTGAGATGGCCTCCGAGCTTGAATCGCTGCATCGGCAGGGTCTGCTTGGCCCGGATAATATATTCAACCACTGCACGGCACTGCCTGATGAAGGCTGGGAAATCCTGCGAGAAGCCGGTGTCCGGGTGAATGTCTGCCCACGCTCAGATTCGCATTACGGCATCGAAAGCGGAATGTTCGCTATTGAAGCCGCGCAACGTCATGGTATCCATCCTGGCCTGAGTGTTGACAATGAAACGTCTTACAGTACCGACATGTTTATGGAAATGCGCGTGGCGTTCTATCTGCAGCGTGTGATGGGTATGCACAAGCAGCACTGCTGTGATTCAACGCATTCGCTGACGACGCTTCCGGCTGCGCAGCTGCTTAAATCGGCCACCGTCGATGGTGCTTACTGTGCAGGAATGCAGGACAAAGTGGGCAGCCTGACGCCAGGCAAGCAGGCTGATCTGGTGCTGATTAACGCGGCTGATATCAACCTCTATCCCAACGGAAATGCGTTTGGTACCGTGGTACATGCAACCGAGCGCAGTAACATCGACACCGTGATGATCGGCGGGCGCATCGTCAAGCAGAACGGCAAAGTGCTGGGTGTGGACAGTGAGCGCCTCCGCGCAGCCATTGATGAATCACGCGAGCACCTTTTTGCGGCGGCAGGGTATGAGCCAGACATCTTTGCGGAAAAATTCCTGCCGCTGGTTCAGGCTAACTGACAGAGACGAACAGCATGAGCGCGATTTATTACGTGATAGCTTTTGCAGCAGGTCTGGGGATTACCCTGCAGACGACCCTGAACAGTCAGCTTGCAAAAGGACTCGGAGGCGACTCTGTCACCGCCGCGTTGTTTTCCTTTACGGCCGGGGCGTTCAGCCTCGGGATTTACTCGCTGCTGCGTGGAGGGTTATTCACCTCTCTTTCTGCCATTCCTTCTCAGCCTGTCTGGAGTCTGGCAGGCGGACTGATCGGTGCCTGCGCGCTGTTCAGCTACGTGGTACTCGCACCGAAAATTGGTTTTTCAGCCCTGCTCGGGCTGGCGATTGTCGGACAGCTACTCTCATCACAGGTGATCGACCATTTTGGCCTGGTGGGCGCGGTAAGGCGGCCAGTCTCGTTGCTGAGACTGGGAGGTATGCTGGTCATGCTGGCCGGTCTCGCCATCATGCTTTTCGGCGATCGGTTCTCTGCACGGTTTCTGCAGTAACTGTGCTATCCACTTTTGCCATCGTGAAGTACGACCTTTTACATCCGGAGGATTAACTTGTTTACAATTGCAACTGAGGTCAGGAATAAGCTTGGTGAGTGCCCACTGTGGTGTGAAAGAACCCGCAGGCTTTACTGGACTGACATTGAGGCCAGTGAACTGCTCGCGTTAGAAGAAGGTAATGATGCTGTCATGCGCTGGTCGCTGCCTGAACGCCTCGGTTCGTTTGCTCTGACTGAACGAAGCCATATTCTGCTGATGGGGCTTGCATCCAGGCTGGCTTTTTATGATATCAACACCGGGTTTCTTACTACGGTGGCCGGCTCACCGGGAGGCACGGGAACCCGCATTGGAGATGGACGATGTGACCGTAGCGGTAATTTTGTCTTTGGAACAATGGATGACGGTTTTCCCGTGAACGTTATCGGAAAGTTTCACCGGCTTAATGCGGCAACGCTGACAGTTGAGACGCTTGCACTGCCCGATGTCGCCATTCCAAACAGCATCTGTTTCAGCCCCGATGGCGGCACCCTCTATTACTGTGACTCGATGCAGGGTCGGATAATGTGCTGCGATTACCCCTCGCTGCAAAACCAGCGCGTATTCACCAAAGTCGAAGGCGCGCCTGATGGTTCCTGCGTGGATGCCAGGGGCTATTTGTGGAATGCTGAATGGGGAGGGAGTCGTGTGGTCCGCTACCGGCCGGATGGAACCAGAGACGCAGTTCTGTCGTCGCCGGGAATTCAGAGCACCTGCCCGGTACTGGCAGGTGAGAACTTCAGCCGCCTCTGCTGCACCACAGCGTCTGTGGGGCTCTCTACGCTGTCTGAATATGACGGAGCTTTGCTCAAAGCTGAATCGGATCTCCAGCCCGGATTACCTGAAAACCGCTTTACGGCACACACAGTTTAACTGTTTTGGGACTGATGGCGCTTCGGGCGTTCAGTTAAAGAAAACGTCCGCTTCTGGCACAAAGCGGACAGGCTGACTGAGATGAAGGTCCGCTTTGAGCGAAAATCAGAATTTCGACTTAGAGAAACCTCACAGGGGGATTTACCTAATTTTTGTTAGCGACACAGAATGAATGACAGTGTCATCAATCTCGTAAAGCTTCCGTGCTGCGCGGATTAAGAATGGGTTATCGATTTTCTTGATTGTCTTAAACGCCCAGGCCAGCCAGCCGTCTTCATAATAAGATGCACATGCCTGAGGAATGTCCTCCCGTCTGAACTCTCTGATTTCTCCAAAAGTAATGACGGCTACGGCCGTGCCTAGTTCCTCCTGACGATCAGATGTAAGGAAGGGCTCATGTTCAACCAGTAATATTTCTTCCCCGGCCTGAACTTCGGGCAGCCATCGCCTAATTTCTAGCGTTTTAAGTCCATTTGCGATTTGTGTTCCGGCTGGTCGAACTATTGAAAGTGCTTTCAACAAGCCCCCTAAGATCAAGATAATAAGCTGATTATAAATAGTTTATACCAATAAATTATATTTTCGGGACGAGGACCGGTTATACTGGGATTTAGATTCTCAGTGATTAACTCATCAGTACCAGCTAATTCCGAAACTGGCACAAATCAGTCTGGCATACCAACGTCCAAGAGAAGCAATCAGTGAAAAGAGGATCTCCTCATTACAATAATATAGAATTGTATAATAATGCATGTTTTTATTTTAAAGTTGGATTTTATGATAAAGAAATTACATTAAATGCAACAAATGAATGACCAATAAAATCATGAAGATAAAGAGCGGAGAGTTAATTAATGAAGCGAACTTCAGATAACCGCACTATGACAAAAAAATATGTATTCCTATTTGACGGTCCGATTGGTGTTGGTAAATCAAGCTTAGGTCGGGAAGTGGCCAGAAGGTTGAATTTTGGTTTTATTGACGGAGATGATTACTCAGAACCCGGACCGTGGTTACGTTCAATACTTAAAACAAGCAAAAAAATTCTTTTCGCCGGAAATCATGAACTTGAGAAATTTCGGTGTATAATAATCTCGTACCCGCTGCGTTATACTAACTGGTTTTTTTATAAAAAAAACTTTGAAAAAAGCGGTGTTGATTGCCGTTGTATCGGGTTGCTTGCTGATATTAACAATATTCGTAATCGGGCAAGAAAACTGTCCGAATCCGAGATTCAAAGAAGTATGGTAATGTTAAAGCAGGGATACGGTTCAAGAATGTTCAGCGATATGATTGTGCGTACAGATAAATCAGGTTTTGAACAAACCTGCCAGGAGCTGATGAATGCCTTGACCGAAATCGTTAGCAATAACGATTAATAAATCTGCAGAATAATAAAAATTGGGCTGCAAGCCAGTAGCCATTAAAAGGTCCGGGAAGCTCAGGCTTCCGCTATTGGCACAAAGCGGACATACGGGCAGACCAACATCCGCCTAGAGCGAAAAGCGGGCGTTGTGCTTAAATCATGAGAGCTTTGAATGACTGAATGACTGAATGACTGAATGACTGAAAGGTAACGGTTAATCCAGGAGACGTAAATGTGTAGCAATTCCCCACCTGAGAGTGTCACATCTGCCATTATTCAGGTGGAAAACGGAGTAACTCGCGTTGGGTTGTCCAAACCTGTGAAAATCATCCACAGATCCACTTTTTAGAATCGCAAGCAAGCCCTGAATGACCTGCCCGTGAGACACAATACATATTGTTTGATAATGTCGTTTTTTTTCCAGATTGGATAAAAAATGCACAATTCGTTGCGATGCATGTGAGAGAGACTCCCCCCCTGGCGGACAATACTCTGCATCAAGTTTGAATAACGCTTTTGCAGCGTCCGGATTGTGTTGCGAGAGCTGTACGGTTGTCATGCCTTCAAAGTGACCAAATGCCTGTTCTTTTAGAGCCAGTTCAGCTATCAGTGAGCAACCAAAGGTCTCAGCCAGGCTCTGCCCCATGTGCCAGGCACGGCCGAGCGTAGAAGCGTAAACACATTCTACCTGGTAATCACTCGCTGCAAACGCTGTCAGTAAGGCTGAAGTTTGGCGCTCCCCCCGAAGAGTCAATGCGCTATCACTATGGCCCTGAATAATACCTTTCACATTCCACTCTGTTTCAGCGTGTCGAACAAGTATCACTTGCATCATTAAAGGGCCATAAATGCTGTTGATTTAAGTACCAAAATAAACACATGCCATTAATATGCAAGGATTTTTCTACTATGGACGGAAAACAGAAACACGTGTACATAAAAATTGTTCTGTTCAATCTCAGGAGTGATGCATTGAACGAAGTTAACGTCCCCTCTTGGCACATAGCGGACTAACATTTTTATCAGTCGCTGACTTTATGGTGAGCAGAGAATGTCAGAGCACATCGTTCAACACAGATGACCGGTGGATGTAAAAAAACCGGCTTTTGCCGGCTCAGGTTGTCATGCTGCGTTCACGTCGTCGCACTTCGGCAGCCAGTCGGCGCTGCTTTCGTCCGTCAGGCCGAGGTTGGTCTGCATCCCGAGCTTCGTGCGCCGCTTCAGATAGCTTTTGCCATACTCGCGCAGGATGCTCTCCAGCGCCTGGCTGAA
This sequence comes from Pantoea sp. B623, assembly GCF_024814475.1. Lineage (NCBI taxonomy): Bacteria > Pseudomonadati > Pseudomonadota > Gammaproteobacteria > Enterobacterales > Erwiniaceae > Pantoea > Pantoea sp. B623. The sequence continues at coordinate 1,875,627 of NZ_JANUXM010000004.1, forward strand.
GGTCTTCATGCTGAGCGGGTTGCGGTAACCGTTGGCCTCCATGTACGCCAGATAGGCGTGGTAGAGGTAGCGACGGGGTTGCAGAGGCCGGATGCTGGCATTGCCCATGTGCAGTCCGTTCGGCTCAGCGGTGGCAAAGAGGTAGCCGCAGAAGTCCACCATCGGGTCAGCGTCGCGCTTGATGCGCATGGCCTCGCCGGAGTTCTGCTGCTGCTGAAGCAGCGCGCGGGCGTCCTGCGGGCTGCTGAAGCGCTGCATCAGCTGGCGCACGATAACGGCCAGCTCCGCCTGTATCTTCTCCTTCAGCTGCGGGTCGCGCTCGCTTGCCGGGATGATTTCCGCGAAGTGCAGGATAACCCGGCGGCGCGACACGCCCCCGCTGCGGTCGGTGAAGCGCATGGGGTTGTTGTTCACGGCCAGAATCACCGCCGGGATGTGGGTCGAGTAGGCGTCGCGGTACTTGGGGTCAACGGACACCGCATCGCCGCCGGTAATCGCCTTGATGCCCGCGCCGTCGCCGCTCCACTTTTCCTGGTCGGGCAGGCGGATGAGCGAATAGCCGATGACCGAGGCGCGCTCGCGCGACGACTCCAGCGTCTCGATGGTGGCCGAGACGGCGTTGTCCGTTCCCGCCAGCATGGTGGCAATTTCCGCCATGATGCTCTTGCCGCTGCCGCCGGGGCCGGTGACCTCCAGAAACAGCTGCCAGTCGTAGCGGTTCGCCAGCACCATGAACAGCGCGGCCAGAATCACGTCCCGCTTCTCTGCGCTGCGTCCGGCGGCGCGGTCAAGCCACTGCCAGAAGTGCGGCGCGTGGCGCTCCAGCGTTTCGCCGGGCACGGGGCGGGTGTAGTCCACGTCGCTGACCGTGCGCAGCCAGTTCTCACGCCGGTGCGGGCTGAAGGTGCCGCTGCGGGTGTCGAGCACGCCGTTGCGAAAGCCGATGAGCTGTCTCTGCGGCGCGGCCTGCTGGGGCAGCATCAGCTTGAGCGTGTCCACCACGCCCGCCACCTTGCCCGCCGAGAACGGGGCGCGCAGGCGCTGGAACAGCCTCGCCACGTCGCGCCCGAACTGGTTGCCGGAAATCACCTTCCACGCCCCGGCCTCATAGCGGCAGAGGATTTCGCCGCTGGCGTCCACGGCCAGGTTGCGGCCGTAGTGCTCCGCAACGCGCTCCGCCTTCTCGCTGGCGCTCATGGCCGTAAACTCGGCCTCGCTCATGGTGTCGAACGGGCTGGCGGCGGGCGGGGCTGAAGCCTCGCGCAGCGCCTGCCGGGTGGCGTCTTCACCGTGCGCGGTGAAGGCGTCGTTCCAGTCGCCGAACACCGGCGGCAGGGCAACCGTTGCGTTGCAGGCCGCGGCGGCGTATTTCGCCTTACGCTGGCCGTCACCGTTCAGGTCGCGGTCGGCGGCAATCACCAGCGGCAGCGTCGGATGTTTTTCACGGGCGAGGCCGGCCAGGGAAAGGAGGTTAGCGGACGACAGGGCAACCCACACCGCGTCACCGGTCAGCGCATGCACCGTCAGCCCGGTGGCGTAGCCCTCGGTGAGCCAGATGCGTTTCGGCGTGCCTTTACCGTTCAGGACGTGGCAGGCGCCTTTCACCTGGCCGCCTTTAAGCGTGCGCTTGTCACCGGCGGCGTTAATCAACTGGACGTTAACCAGCGCGCCATCCGTGTCATGCAGCGGCACCATCAGGTCGCCGGGGCGGTAAGTGGTCAGCGCCACCTTATGCGCCCTGGTGAGCGTCAGGCAGGTCTGCTCCGGCAGCCCCTTGCGGGACAGATAGGCGTTGCCGGTGACTGACTTCGCGCTGCTCACCAGCTGCTGCGCCAGCGCGGCCGCCGCCGTGCGGGCGGCCTCACTGTCCGGCTCCGCCGGTGCGGCTTCCGTGACCGGCGGCAGGTTGCCGGTCAGGTCGTTCACGCGCGCGGCGGCCCCGGTCAGGCTGACGCCCAGCGCCTTCTGCACCAGGTCCATGCCGTCACCGGCCCCGCACTGGTTGCAGAACCACGTCCCGCGCCCCTCTTTATCGTCAAAGCGGAAGCGGTCTTTGCCCCCGCACACCGGGCACGCCGTGTGCCGGTTCTTCACCACCTTCACGCCCAGCGCGGGCAGGATGCGGGGCCACTGGCCCCGCGCGGCGCTGGCCGCGTCTGATACGGTCATTTTCATTGTGTTTTCCCTCAGTGCAGCGGCGCGTCGTGGATGCGCCCGCAGAGTTCGTCCATCACCACCTGGCCTAAAAAGCTCAGGCACGGGGCGGCCTTCAGCGGCCCGGCGGTCAGCAGGTCGTCGAGCAGCGCACAGGCAATCTCCAGCCCGCGCACGCGGCCGTGCTGGCGCAGGTAGAAGCCCTCCAGTTCGGTCTCAATGGCGCGCTCCAGGCGGGCCAGCGTCAGGCAGCAGTGGCGCTGCTGTTCGCGGCACAGGGTGAGCCAGGCGCAGGCCACGGCGCGGCGGGACAGCGCGGTGCGCAGCTCAGGGGACAGGGTGCGTGCGTTCATGCGTTCACCTCCCCGTTCATCCAGCCGTCGCGGCAGCGGGTCACCACGTCGTCCAGCTGGCCGGTGATGAGAAACAGCAGCGAGGCCAGCTGTTCGCTGTCGGCAGGCTCCGGCGGGGTGCAGCAGTCGCGCAGGGCGGCCGCGTCACAGGCCAGACGTCCGGCGTTGCGCAGGTGCTCCAGGCGGGCAAGGTCGTCAAGGGTAATGGTGGCGTGGTTCATGCGCACACCTCCGTGACCGGCAGGCGGGCGGCAAAGGCCAGCACGTAATCGCGGGCCAGCAGCCGGCGGGCGGCGCGTCCGGTGGCGGCGGTGGCGCGCAGCATCTGCACGCGGGCGTGACGCTCACAGCGGCGCACGGCGGCAAACACAAAGACAAATTCTGAATGCGGGGAATTAAGGACGGCAGCCATAAGGGCAGTCTCCATTGAGTAGCGGTTATCGCCACCACCGGAAACGCCAATTTCACTGGTGGTAGCCCGGACAGGGTTGGCGTAACCGGCCTCAATGGATACCGGCGCTTCGTGAGAAGCCCCCGCCCGGGCCACCATTACAAGTACGGTGCAGCGATTAAGTAACCGCCGCCCGATAAATGGGTGCACTGACGCAAAGACACAAAAAAAGACGCAAGGCGCGTCTGGTGTCGCCATTGAGTTGCTCAGGACGCCAATCCCGGCTGTCGATTTTGCGACAGCAGAAACACTGTACCAGGGAAGGCCCCCGGCGCGCAAGCCGGGGAAAGCAAAGAAATGCAGCATGACGGACAGTCTCAGCGGTGGGTGAAGGTCATGCCGCACGCCCCTGACCACGGGCGGCGATGCGTTCGTTCATCCAGGCGTTCACCTCGCTGGCCGCCCACGCGACGTTCTTGCCGCCCAGGGAAATCTGAGCGGGAAAGGCATCACGGCTGATGAGGTCGTAAATCGTCGAACGGGACAGGCCGCAGACGTGGATGACCTCCGGCAGGCGCATAAATCGCTCCTGAACCGGCGGCGTGTAAGGGGCTGACGGAGCGGAAGATGGTGCGGTTAAAGCAGTGTGCATGGGCTACCTCTCGTTGATTCCATACAGAGCCGGGCGGGTACGTCCGGCATCGGGCAGCTCTGTATTCTGAGCATATTTTTGTGGGAATCAACAAGGCGGGATTGTGTCACCACCCTTACAAAATGGTCATTTACTGCTCATTTAAAACGAATACAAACGAATAAAAACGTATAGAGACGAGGTAAAACCAGGACTTAGTTTCTGGCTATTGAAAGTGAAAGATCAAAAGGAAATAACGCTGATGAATGTCCGGTGGGCTTTTTTAAGACGGTGAACGATGGTGAACAGTGGGTGAAGGATTCTTTTTAAACTGTTCACCCTCTAATTTACTGTATTACTTATTTTTTTCTCTCTGGTGAAGAATGGTGAAGGATTTATATAAAACTAAAAGTGGAATGTGGGTTTCGTGAGACCTTTCCCTGGCTGGCCAGAAGAAGGACCTTTTGTCTGAGCCGTCACACAATGTCATCCGGTGGCACCGCCTGTGCCAGCCCCGGCACAATTGACTGACTGAAAACGACCACACAGGAAAACGAAATGGCCCTGAAATGTCCCGAATGCGGTCAGGTGGCTCATACCCGGACCAGCGCCTACGAGGCTCCGTCCGTCAAGCGCACCTGGTACCAGTGCCGGAACCTTGACTGCTCCTGCACATTCACCGCGCTGGAGAGCGTTGAGAGAATCATCATGAAGCCCGGCAGGCCTGTTGCCACAGAGGCAGAGGTGAAGAACGGCACGGTACGTCAGCCGCAGACGCTTGGCCGGTACGGCTCAGCCTGTTCCCGCAGGGACCGGCACGCACAACCCTGAAAGAAAAAAGACGGCCAGAAACATCTAATGCCCGGCACCTGCCGGGCTTTTTTATGTCTGTTGCGTGAGTGCATGTCTGTGCTGCATGAAATCGCATGAGTTTCCGGCACCTGAAAACGGCAGCAAAGGCCAGCAGCGGTGCGCCCCGGAGCCACTCATGCAGGTGCATGAAAAACGCTACATGAAGTGCGCAGGCGTGGCGGGGCTACGAGAGCGCGCAACGGGATAAATGTTCAATCCTACTGCAAAATTAAAAAAGTGAGTCGGCAGGAAAATTTCATCTCGCTAAAAAAAAGAATTCACATTAAGAAACGCGTGATGAAAAGACTGTAATCCTAACTAAAAAAGTTTCGATCATATAGCTCACCTTCAGTTGCAGAAAGGAAAACATAAATCTAACTTAATCTATAAAAATAGTCACACACACCAAGAAATAAAGCAAAACACTTTAATTTCAAAAGGTTATATTGAAGTTGTGGATCTATTGCAAATCAAACACACAACATATATATCTAAACATTATCAAATTTAGATTATGGATGATCAGATGATTACTTATGATGAATACCAAAAAAAAGTAGCCGAAACTGATATATTGACTTCTAAAAGTTCTGGTTTTATTGCATTAGGTTTAGTTGGTGAAGTCGGTGATTTACTCAGTTTAATAAAAAAAGAGCAAAGAGACCTTTTCGTAATTGGTTCTCTCGAAGAACACTTACACGAAGAGTTAGGTGATGTACTTTGGTATGTCACATCCCTCATTAACAGAGAGAGGTATGATATTAGAGAAATTGTTAGAAATTCATTTATAATAATAAAAGATGAGCATTCAGAATTAGATCCATTATCCTTGAAAAGTCTTAATGATTTAGACATTTTGTCAGCAACTCATAATCTTGATCTGGACATTTTAGAAAGTTCATTAGAAGTCGCTACTTCTTTATCTTTACTTTTAACTCTTTATTCAGGCAGACAAGTTGATACGCATCAAGATAAATCCAGTGTAATTTCAAAATTCCTCAGTAAGCTCATAATCTTTAGCCTATCTAAAAGATTAGTTATTTCAAAAGCGATTAACTGCAATCTAAAAAAAATCGAAAGCAGATGGCCTCAAAAAGAGGTATATCCAGAACCATTTGATAAGTCTCATGAAGAATATGAGCGATTCCCTGATAGAATCAATTTCATTTTTAAAGAAATTGATCTTGGTGAGAAAAAATTTGTGATACAGCAATGCCAAGGTGTCAACATTGGTGATCGATTAACAGACAACAAAAAAGATAAAGATGATTATAGATTCCATGATGTTTTTCACATTTGCTTTGCGGTACATCTAGGTTGGTCACCTGTGTTAAGAGCACTGTTACGCTTAAAAAGAAAAAACATTTCATCTACAGATGAAAATCAAGATGGCGCAAGAGCAATTATAATTGAAGAAGGTGTATCAACTTTTGTTTTTAGTAGAGCTTTAAATCAGTCTCTTTTTGAGAATGTTGAAAGACTTGATTACGACCTGTTAAAATTTATTCAAGAATTTGTCAAAGGATATGAGGTTGAGAAATGCAATCTCTGGCAATGGGAAAAGGCCATTATTGATGGCTATAAAGTATTTCGCCAGATGAAAAAATCAAGAAAAGGAAAAATAGTAGCCGATTTCGTCTCTCATACAGTAACCTTTGAAGAGCTTTAAAGTGAAAGATAACGATAAATCAGAAAGAATTAAAAGTTTCATAAATTCAATTAGAAACTTCTCATCTGAAAATGTTTTCAACCCATACAAAGATATATGTCCGAATCACGATACTCCAGAATCACCGATGTTAAGATTACTTAATCTTGAATTATATTTATTGGCTCATACCAGCCTTAAAACTAAACAATTATGGGTTGGTAGGGACCTCGGCTATAGAGGCGGCAGAAGGACTGGTTTGGCCCTAACTGATGAACATCATCTACAACTTGCATCTGAGATCATCGGTCCAAAATCTTTTAATAAAAGTACTTACACCTTGAGCGTAAAAGAAAGAACGGCAACAGAAATATGGAATGTCATAAGTAATATTGAACATATCCCTTTTCTATGGAACATATTCCCTTTTCACCCGTATGAAACAGGAAATCAAATGTCCAACAGGTGCCATACTAATAAAGAATTTCTTACTTCTGCATTTCTCATTCGAAACTTATTAAAAATCTACGATTTCGAAAAAATACTCGCGCTTGGAAATGATGCATCTAAGAGGTTAACTGATTTAGGAATCATTCACGAAAAAATTAGACATCCAAGTTATGGAGGTCAAGGGGAGTTTAGGAAAAAGATATTCTTTCTTAACAATATTGAGACTTATCAATAGATAATTATATTTCACTCAAGTGGAGATCACTAATGAAAAAAGCATGCGTAATTTATATTGAAGAGACTGAACATATGCTGCCTGAGACTGAGAAGAAACTACAGGATAATGGTTTTAGTATATGTTCTGTCAAATTAGAAGAGTCATGGAGTGAAGAAAAATCAACTCCAGCGGTAGCAGATTGTCAGAGTAATGCTGAAGTTTGCATATTCCTATTAGATGATAAATGTAATGAATACCCATCATTTGGCGGAGCTGTTGGATGTGCGGTGGCGGGTGGGAAAAACATAATTGGAGTTACAGAAAAAAAAGTAAAATTACCTGCAATCATTGATGAAAAAGCAAATTCAGTAATTTCTCTTCAAAGTGGAAAATTTCAAAATGCGGTGAAAGGTGAAAGCATATGGGAGGACTCAGATGGAAATAAACTACCAAGAAGACAAATTGACCGAGTAAAATGCCAATGACAATAAGAATGTTTTCGTACAAAATAGTACGAGATTATGGTTTTGCACCTAATCCATTCCATGGATATTGTACATTAGCCACGTGCAAGCCACAGATCCGCAAGCATGCAAAGACTGGAGATTTAATATTAGGTTACGGCAGTAAAGGTATGGGGCATAATGAAGAGTTAATTTACATTATGCAAGTTGATGAAAAAATAACATATCAACAGTATTGGGATGACGTCCGATTTTATAAAAAAAAACCTAACCTTTACAGTAATAAAGCTAACGCTTTTGGAGATAATATATATCACCAAGATGAATTTAATAACTGGATACAGGTAGATTCGCATCATAGTTTTGAAGATGGAGTTTTGAACCAAGATAATTTAGAAAGAGACACCTCCAGTCTGAATGTTTTGATTAGCCAAAATTTTATTTATTTTGGTTGCGATAGCATCCCCTCCCCAACTTTTGAAGGGGTAAATGAAAATGCGTATCCTACGGGCAGAGGTTATAGAGTAAACTTTAGTCAGCCACTTATAAACAACATGTCTCATTGGCTCCTAAATCACCCTAAAAAAGGTTATGTTGGGCGTCCAATATCTTGGTAAAATCATTTAATAACCCTGTCATACTTTTCAAAATTAAATACAGGGTTTCTCCTACCAATTTCTACGCATTTGTTCTGGCAAAATCGTAGGGTGATATAGAATTATCGCCATTAGCCTCAAGAAAATCTGCCCACCATTGCACCATTAATCTCCGCTCATCAAGATGCTCTGATGTATGAATATATGCAGCACGAACACTATTACGCTCTGAATGACTCATCTGTCGTTCTATGGCGTCCTCAGTCCATAACCCAGATTCACCTAAAGCACCACGCGCCATTGTTCTGAACCCATGTCCGCAGACCTCGGTCTTCGTGTCGTACCCCATAGCGCGCAGAGCATTGTTAACCGTGTTTTCGCTCATGACTTTTTTAGGATCGTGATCGCCGGGAAAGAGCCTTTCGTTGTCACCGCTTAATTGTTTCAACTTTTCCAGCAAGGCTAAAACCTGACGGCTTAGGGGTACAAGATGCTCCTCTTTCATCTTCATGCCACGATGGGAGTAACGAACTCCTTCTATCTCTTTACGCTGAGCAGGAATTTTCCATAAAGCCCTTTTGAAATCGAACTCATCCCAACGAGCAAAACGCAGCTCACTGGAACGGACGAAAGTTAGTAATGAAAGCTCTACAGCAATACGGGTCATGATACGCCCACGGTATGCGGCTAGGCGCTCAAGAAATTCAGGGAAACGGCTGAAGGGTAATGCGGGGTAATGGCGAGCCTTGACGGTAGAAAGTGCCCCGGCCATATCAATAGCAGGGTTGGATTCAATGTAATCGTTCTGCACGGCATAGCGCATTATCGCCGTAACACGCTGCTGAAGGCGCTGAGCGACGTCATGCTTGCCACTGGCATCAACGGCCTTAATGGGTGCTAACAGTTGGCTGGTTTTCAGCTTACGAACATCTGCCAAACCAATATGAGGAAAAATATACAGCTCAAGATAGCGAAGGATGCGTGAGCGGTGATCGTCACTCCATCGCTTGTTACTGGCGTGCCATTCGCGGGCGATCGTTTCAAAAGTATAAGCCCCCGCATTTTCAGCCTGGGCTTCTTTCTGTTCAGCTTTGGGGTCAATCCCCTGCCCTAACATCTTTTTAGCTTCGTCACGCTTAGCACGTGCCTCAGCAAGCGTTACTGTCGGCCAGACACCAAAGGCAAGCCGGTCTTCTTTTTTGTCGGCTGGCCGTCGGTACTTCATACGCCAGTACTTTGATCCTTTGGTCGTGACCTCAAGGTACAAACCGCCACCATCAGCCATTTTATAAGTTTTTTCTTTAGGCTTTGCAGTGTCGACCTGGCGGGCATTCAGCTTCATTTTGGGGGCACATTTCTTATCGAAGTGGGGATGCCCCCAATTATGCCCCCAGCGAGGTCTAGATTGCAACGGATGTGCTCGGACGATGTCGGATGATAAAATCAGTCTGGATGTTGATTTTAAAGTATTTTTTGGAATTCCTCGGACGAGGATGGACAAGGTACTGGTGCCGAAGGCCGGACTCGAACCGGCACATCTTTCGATGGTTGATTTTGAATCAACTGCGTCTACCGATTTCGCCACTTCGGCACTGAAGAGGATGCGGAAAACGTTGGGGATTATACCGTTACGTGCCCAGCAAGCAACCCAATTCCGCTGTGATGTGCGCTAAGCGGCGAAAAAACACACGGAACCCGGTAAACCCGCGCTGTCCCGCTGCCAGAATCCTCCCAAACCGCCTTCTCCTTACGATCTCGTCGGAACTTTCTCATCTGCACCGCCTCTTAACAGCACGAAGCATAAAACCCAACCGAGGTCGAAATGAAAAAGCGCCATATCGCCTGCGCCCTGGCAGCCCTGCTGCTGGCGGGCAATGCGTCAGCCACAAGCTGGCAGGATCAACTGAGCAGTGCCGCCAACCAGCTGAGCCAGCAAAACAACGGTGCAACAGGTCAGCAGAACGGCGGGCTGTCGATGTCCTCTATTACCAGCCTGCTGAACAGCAACGACAAAGCCATGAGCGCCAACAGCATGACCAATGCCGCCGGCGTTATGCAGTACTGCGTGGAGCACAACGTGGTGAAAAACAACGTGCAGTCGGTAAAAGATCAGGTGCTGAGCAAGCTGGGCCTGAATACCACCGCTGCGCAGGAGCAGAAACCGGATTACACCCAGGGCGTGGCCGGGCTGCTGAACACCGGCAATGGCCAGCAGCTAAACCTGCAAAGCCTCAGCAACTCGCCGATGGGCGAGAAGCTGAAAACTAAAGCCTGTGACGTGGTGCTGAAACAGGGTAAAAACTTTATCTCCTGACAGCCGCCTGCCAGCCCCGCGCTGGCAGGTTTATCGCCCCTTCTTACCCGCTTTTTTCCCGCCAGTCAGTCCCCCGCCCGCTGTCTGCATCACCTTGTATCGCAACACGTTAAGTCATAAGTTTTCCTTCCTAATGCGTTGGGCGCTATAGTGATGTTTTGGATTTGAACAGGACAGCACGCATGAAAGGTATCAACATCGCAATTTACTTCGATCCAGACCTGATCACAGCCTGCGTAAATGCGTCAGAAGGGAGCTATGTAAACAAAAAGTTCGAGTACGACGATGGGGTGATCGAAGAGATCTACCAGTGGCTCGAAGAGTACGATCCCAACCGCACGCATATCTGTCTGATTGAAAACGAAAGCGCCGAGCTGCTGGCCGACGAGCTGGTGGATAACGGTTATCACGTCCATCAGGTCACCATCCACCAGCTGCTGACCTGGTTCGCCGCCGAACCGCCCAAATCCCCCGATGGCACGCCGATGCGCCTGATGCTGCGCTATATGGCAGAAGAGCATCCGCGCGAATATGAATCCCGCACGCCGCAGACCGAAGCGTTGATGGAGATGTTCGACGAGCTGGACGCGCTGGAGATGGTGGAAGATAACGAAGACGAAGATAACCTGCCCGCCGACCTGCTGCGCAGCATGAAGAAGCACAAAATCAGCGCCAGCGATGCGGCACAGCGCCTGATCCCGGACGTAAACGAACGTATCCGCGAGCACCTGATGCAGTACCCGGAGCTGATGACGCCGGAGATCCTGCAAGACTTCTTCCCGGAGCTGCTGGAAGCGCTGGAACGTCCTAAACACTAAGCAGGATAAGGCATGCTGGAGTTAATCAAAGCAATCGGGTTGGGGTTGGTGGTGATACTGCCGCTCGCCAACCCGCTCACCACCGTGGCGCTGTTTTTGGGCCTGGCCGTTGAGATGAATTTTCAGGAGCGCAACCGTCAGGCCCTGCAGGCGAGTATCTACGTGTTCGCCATCATGATGGTGGCCTGGTACGCGGGCAGCGCGGTGTTGCACACGTTCGGCATCTCCATTCCGGGGCTGCGCATCGCAGGCGGGCTGATCGTGGCGTTTATTGGTTTTCGGATGCTGTTTCCGGCGAAGCCGGTGGGCCATTCGGTTGAAGCTAAGCACAAGCACGATGAGCTGGAAACCGCGCAGGAACCGGTGAACATCGCCTTTGTGCCGCTGGCGATGCCCAGCACCGCCGGGCCGGGGACGATCGCGATGATCATCTCCTCGGCTTCCACGGTGCGCAGCGGGGTGGATTTCCCTGCCTGGGTACTGAACGTCGCGCCGGTGCTGACATTCCTGGTAGTGAGCGTGATTTTATGGATTTCCCTGCGCAGTTCGGGGGCGATCATGCGCCTGGTGGGCAAAGGCGGCATCGAGGCGATCTCCCGCCTGATGGGCTTTTTGCTGGTGTGCATGGGCGTCCAGTTCATCATCAACGGCGTGCTGGAAGTCATTCACGATTTTCACTGACGGCCTGAGCCTCCCGCCTCTGGGCGGCCTGTCACCTAAGACAAATCGGCTAAGACAAATCGGCTAAGACGAAACTGGCATAGCTCAGAACAAACCGGCATTTTGACCTGCTCTGGCGCGGGTTACAGTAGGGTTATCAATCATTAAGGATAACCGCTATGCGCAAACCGCTGCTCCTGCTTACCGCCCTTGCTCTCTCCTCTGCCGCCCACGCGGCAACGCCGAAAGATACGTTTGTGGTCGCCGTGCCGCTGGATGGCATTATCAGTTTCGATCCGGCGGAAAGCTTTGAAACCGTCAGCAACAGCAGCCTGCGTAATATCTATCAGACGTTACTGGAGCCGGACCATCAGGATCCGCAGAAGCTGGCCCCGCTGGCGGCCCTGCGCTGGCAGGCGGGCAAAACCCCGCACAGCCTGGTGTTTGACCTTAATCCCAAAGCCCGCTTTGCCAGCGGTAATCCGTTAACGGCGCAGGACGTGGTGTTCTCCTTTACCCGCGCGGTGAAGCTGAACAAAGCGCCCTCGTTTATCCTCGGGGAATTTGGCTGGACGCCGGAGAACATCGATCAGCAGTTCAGCGTCATCAACGATCATCAGTTGGAGCTGCGCTGGCCGGCAGAGATCGGGCAGGATCTGGCCCTGCGCCTGTTGACCGCGCCGGTCTCCTCCATCGTTGACAGCAAGCTGGCGCAGTCGCATGCCGCCAATAACGACTTCGGCAATGGCTGGCTGAAAACCCACTCGGCGGGCAGCGCGGCCTACGCAATCAAGCAGTTCGTGCCCCTGCAGGCGCTGGTGCTGGAGGCTAATCCCAACAGCACCCAGAAAGCGCACCTGAAACGGGTGCTGCTGAAAGGCGTGGCCGATCCGGGCACCCGTCGGCTGTTGATCCAGCAGGGCGATGTGGATGCGGCTTACCAGCTGGGGCCGGATCAGCTTGCCTCGCTGAAAAGCGATCCCAACGTGCACATTGCCGCCTTTCCCTCCAGCCTGATCTACTATCTCGGCTTTAACACCAAAAGTACGCAGCAGCCTGCGCTGGGCAACCCGGCCTTATGGCAGGCCGCGCGCTGGCTGGTGGACTACGACAGCCTGGCGAATCAGCTGCTGAAGGGGCAATATCGCGTACACCAGAGCTTCCTGCCCCAGGGCTTTGACGGCGCGCTGGAGACCAAACCGTTCCACTACGATGTCGAGAAGGCCAAAGCGATATTAGCCAAAGGCGGTATTAAGCCCGGCGCGCATATCGCGCTGTCGGTGGTGAATCAGCCGCCTTATATCGATATTGCCCAGGCGCTGCAGTCGAGCTTTGCGAAGGCGGATGTAAATCTGGATATCCAGCCGGTGGCGGAATCCGAGCTGTGGAGCAAGATGCGCAGCCGCAACTTTGAATCCATCTTTACCTACTGGGGCGCGGACTACATCGATCCCAACACCAACGCCAGCACCTTCGCCTATAACGTGCCGAACGGCAGCAAAACCCTGGCCTGGCGCGTAGGCTGGGATATTCCGGAGCTGAGCGCCCTGACGCGCAAAGCCGCCGGAGAAAGCGATGCCGCCAAACGCCGGGCCGATTACGTCTCGCTGCAACAGCAGCTTCAGCAGAACTCGCCTTACGTGGTGATGCTGCAGGGCGAGGTGCAGGTGGCGCTGCGCAAGAACGTGACGCACGCGCAACAGGGGATTGGCGTCACGCTGCTGAATTTTGAAGAGGTGGAGAAGTAAATTTCAGGGCGGCAGCACGTAATCTTTACTGACGGCAGCCGCCCCGCTGGCTATGCTTGACGCATGACTGACTATTTGTGAGTGCCGCGCTATGACCGCTCCCCTGCTTATCGCCCAAACCCCTGACGTTCAACTGCACCTGCTGCCGCAGATGGCAAACCGCCACGGCCTGATCACCGGTGCCACCGGCACGGGCAAAACCGTGACGCTGCAAAAGCTGGCGGAATCCTTCTCTGCCATCGGCGTGCCTGTGTTTATGGCGGATGTGAAAGGCGATTTAACCGGCGTGGCGATGGCAGGCCTGAGCAGCGAAAAGCTGCAGGCGCGGCTGGCCAACATCGGTGTGACCGACTGGCAGCCAACCAGCAGCCCGGTGGTGCTGTGGGATATTTTCGGTGAGAAAGGCCATCCGGTGCGTGCGACGGTGTCGGATCTGGGGCCGCTGATGCTGGCGCGGCTGCTGAACCTGAACGAGGTGCAGAGCGGCGTGCTGCAAATCATCTTCCGCATTGCCGACGATCAGGGCCTGCTGCTGCTGGATTTTAAAGATCTGCGCGCCATGACACAGTACATCGGCGATAACGCGAAAAGCTTTCAGACGCAGTACGGCAACATTAACAGCGCCTCAGTAGGCGCGATCCAGCGCGGGCTGCTGGCGCTGGAGGAGCAAGGCGCAGAGCACTTCTTTGGCGAGCCTATGCTGGAGATTAGCGACTGGATGCGCGTTGACAGCAACGGCAAAGGCGTTATTAACATCCTGTCGGCCGAGAAGCTGTATCAGATGCCCAAACTTTACGCGACCAGCCTGCTGTGGATGCTGTCAGAGCTGTATGAACACCTGCCGGAAGCGGGCGATCTGGATAAACCGAAGCTGGTGTTCTTCTTTGATGAGGCGCACCTGCTGTTTAACGAGGCGCCGCCGGTGCTGCTGGAGAAGATTGAGCAGGTGATCCGCCTGATCCGCTCCAAAGGCGTGGGGATTTGGTTTGTGACGCAGAATCCGGCGGACATTCCCGACAGCGTGCTGGGCCAGCTAGGCAACCGGGTGCAACATGCGCTGCGCGCCTTTACCCCGCGCGATCAGAAAGCGGTGAAAACCGCCGCCGAAACCCTGCGCGCCAATCCGGCCTTTACAACCGTCGAGGCGATACAGGCGCTGGGCACCGGCGAAGCGCTGATCTCCTTTCTGGATGTCAAAGGCAACCCGTCGGTAGTGGAGCGGGCGATGGTGATCGCACCCGGCTCGCGCATGGGGCCGGTGAACACGGACGAGCGCAACGGGCTGATCAACCATTCTCCGCTGTCGGGCAAGTACGACACAGAAGTCGATCGGGAATCGGCTTACGAACGTCTGCAACAGGGCGTTCAGGCCGCCAGTGACAAGGCCAATGCGCCCGAAGCCAAAGGCAACGCGGTGGCGGTCGATGACGGCATTCTGGGGGGATTAAAAGACATTTTGTTTGGCAGCACCGGTCCGCGCGGCGGCAAGCGGGATGGCGTGGTGCAAACCATGGCAAAAAGCGCGGGACGTCAGATTACTAACCAGATCGTTCGCGGCGTGCTGGGCAGCCTGTTTGGCGGACGTCGTCGGTAAAATACGGTGGCAGCCGGGCTGCCACCTCAACGCTACTTGTGCTTCCAGCTGGTAGACACCGGATTGGTGACGGTGTTCTTTTCCTGGGTGTAAGTGCCGTTCTGCTGGGCAATCGCCTCGCCGGTATCAACAATCGCGTTCTGAATAAACACGTTCTGCTTGTCGCCGCGCACAAAGGTCAGCTGATGGAAGGCGGTTTTGTTGCCCCAGTCGGTGGAAGGCAGCGAGATAAAGCGCACCGTGAAGGTCTCATCATCAAACTTACCCTGCATCACGTAAACGCCGTAGTGGTTTTCGCCCTGCGAGATGATTTTATAGGTGCCGTTGTCGTAGTAATAAATTTCGGCATCGGGGAAGGGTTTTTTGTCGTACATTTTACGGTAATGCAGCACCTGCTTAATGGTGGGCTGGCCGAAGCTGACGGTCAGGTTTTTACCATCCTGCGAGGTGGTCAGCCCTTCCGCCTGCGCGGATACGCCACTCATTAACATCAACAGACTTGCGGTTGCCGTTGCGATTGCTTTCACGTGAATTCTCCTGGTCTGGTTCCATGGATAGGGTGCGTCAACGTACGGAGACTGCACCGGAAATGTACACTGACGTAACTGTTTATAAGAGTGGTAATTTTTGAGGTTATTAGTTTTTAGGAACAGTCTGATGCGGCAATCGCCCACCGCGTTAAGACAGGCCGGTTTAATGCCAGGCTTAACTGGATTTGAGGGCCGGGACTGGGCGATGTTGACGTATTCATCAGGCAAGCTGCTAAGATCAGGACATGGATAAACAACGTGAACTAAAACGGACCAAACGTCTGGCGCTGTCGCTGCTGCTGCTGGCTGCCGCTACCTTTGTGGTTACCCTGTTTCTGCCGCCCAACTTTTACGTCAGCGGCATCAAAGCCATCGCCGAAGCCGCGATGGTCGGCGCGCTGGCTGACTGGTTTGCGGTGGTGGCGCTGTTTCGCCGCGTACCGGTGCCGTTTATTGCCCGTCATACGGCGATCATCCCGCGCAATAAAGATCGCATCGGGGAGAATCTGGGCCGCTTTGTGCAGGAAAAGTTTCTGGATACCGATTCGATGCTGAATCTGATCCGCCGTCACGATCCCTCGCAAATGCTGGCCACCTGGCTGAGCGCGCCCGGCAATGCCGATCGGATCGGTCGCCACCTGCTACAGGTCATGCGCGGCTTTCTCGATCTGACCGATGACGCGCGCATCCAGCACTTCATGCGCCGCGCGGTGCATAAGGCGATCGACAAGGTGGATCTCAGCCAGAGCGGCGCGCTGATGCTGGAAAGCCTGACCAAAAATAACCGGCATCAGGAACTGCTGGATGCGGCGGTCGAGCAGTTGCTGCGGCTGCTGCATAAGCCCAGCACCCGGGAATTTATCGCCAGCCAGCTGGTGCGCTGGCTGAAGCGCGAGCACCCCATCAAGGCCAAAATGTTGCCGACAGAATGGCTGGGAGAGCACAGCGCAGAGCTGGTGGCCAACGCGGTGGATTCCCTGCTGGATGACGTGGCGCTGGATCAGGGCCACGAGCTGCGGCTGGGCTTTAATCGCGCGGTGGATCGCCTGATCGAAAAGCTGAAAAACGATCCCGAGATGGCCGAGCGCGCCGAGGTGATCAAAGGCTGGCTGAAAGACGATCCCACGCTGAACCGCTATATTGGCGAGCTGTGGGGCGATCTGCGCGACTGGCTGAAAGCGGATCTCAACAGCGAGGCGTCAAAAGTGCAGGACAAGGTCCGTCAGGCGGCCCTGTGGCTGGGCGAAACCCTGGCCGCCGATGAAGGACTGCGTAGCTCCATGAATCAGCATCTGGAAGACGCTGCCCGCAGCGTCGCGCCAGAATTCGCGGCGTTCCTGACGCGCCATATCAGCGACACGGTGAAAAGCTGGGATGCGCGCGATATGTCGCAGCAGATCGAGCTGAATATCGGTAAGGACCTGCAGTTTATCCGCATCAACGGCACGCTGGTGGGCGGCACCATCGGCCTGATTCTCTACCTGCTGTCGCAGATTCCGGCGGTGCTGCCGGTGGTGAAAGGCTGGCTGGCCTGACGTAACCGTTCTGCTTTTTCGAACCCTGTGATTAAAGAGAGGTGAATATCACCTCCCTCAGGTGCGGCCTGAACGTGATTTACCTGAAGGACTTCACGATAATTTCAAGCAGTTGCAGTAGTGCAACTAGTGCAACCATGAGCTTCAGAAATACGCGAGCGATTTCTATCCATCTCATACGCTGGCTCCTGTGGTCAGGAGCACTTACAGCCTGCGACCCTTTCCGCTGCCTGTAACAGGCTGATGAGGTTGATAATGCATGATGTGCACCGCACGTAACCGTGCTGACGTAAACAAAAAACCTCGCCTCACCCGCGGGGTTTTTTGTTGCCTGTTGCTGACGCTAAACGGCGGCTAGGCCTTATCCAGCGCCGCCTGCGCCACGGCCATAAAGTGTTTAACCCTTTCCAGATCCACATCGTTCCACCAGACGCCGTCCACCTTGAGCGCGCTGGCGACAATCACGCCCTGGGTGCGGCCCAGGATCTGGCAGACATTGGCAGGCGTGACGCCCGACCCCACCAGCAGCGGTAAGGCGGTGGCGGCGCGGATCTCGTCGATTTCGTCCAGGGTGGCGCTGTCGCCGGTGCGCTGTCCGGTGGCGATCACGGCGTCCGCGTCAAAGAAGTCAACGTCGCGCGTCAGTTCCTGAATGGAGCGGTCGGCCACTATCGCATGGCTGCCGTGTTTGACATGGCTGTCGGCAAACACCCGAATATGTTCGGCACGCAGCTGGCTGCGGTAGCGCAACGCTTTGGCGGCGGCCCCTTCAATAAAGCCTTCATTGGCGATGTAAGCATTCGCCCACTGGTTGACGCGGATAAAATCCGCCCCGCCCGCCAGCGCGGTGGCAAAGGCCGGCAGCGCCGCGTTCGCCAGCACGTTAATGCCCAGCGGCACGCCAAACCGTTCGCGCACTTTTTCCGTGATAACCGCCATCAGGGCCGACGTTTCCGGGCCAATATCCTCGGGTTTTGAAAACGGAATATCGCCGTGGTTTTCAATAATCAGGCCATGAACGCCGCCGCAAATATAATTTTCCGCATCGCGCAGGGCACGCTCTGTTATCGCCTTAACTGATTTCCCCCGGTATTTAGGCGAGCCGGGAAACGGGTCACAGTGAATCACGCCAATGACCGCTTTGGGGCGGGAAAATATCGCTTGTATTGCATCATTTTTTTCTGCTGATATAGCAACCATCTTGTCTTTATCCTGTTCAGGGAAACACTATGCGTGTTTATGTGGCCGGAAATATCACTGTCGATGAAACCTGGAGCATTGCCGATATTCCGTTAAAAGGCGCATCGGTTCATGGAAATAAAGTTTCGCAGGATATCGGCGGTAAAGGCGCGAATCAGGCGATTCTGTTATCCCGCTGCGGCATAGAAACCCATTTAATTGCCGCAACGGGCAAAGACAGCAATGGAATAACTCTTCGCCAGCAGCTCACTCAGGAGCCGCTTTATTTTGTGCCCGCTGAACCGGTCCATCCCTTTAGCGATACTTCGCTTATTCTCAACAGCGCCGACGGCGACAACGCCATTATTACCAGCACCGGTGCAGCCGATGCGTTGAGCATTGATATCATCAGTGCACATCTGGCCGCGGCACGCGCTGGCGATGTCCTGGTGCAGCAGGGCAACTTCTCGCCGGAGAAAACCCATGCGCTGTTCCAGCTGGCGAAGTCGCGTGGCCTGATCACCGTCTTTAACCCTTCGCCGGTCCATGCCGGGTTCAGTGCCTGCTGGCCGCTGGTGGATATTGCCGTAGTGAATCAGCACGAAGCCCGGCAGTTGCATCCTGAAGCGGTTAAAACGTTAGTGGTTACTCACGGTAGCGCGGGTGCCTGGCTGATTCAGGGCGACCGCCGCGAGTTTTGCCCTGCCACGCCCGTCGAGGCGCTGGATACCACCGGCGCGGGCGATACCTTTCTTGCCGTCATGCTGGCGTCGGCACTCAGGCGCCAGGTTCAGATTGATAAGTTAGCACTTACTCATGCCAGTCAGGCCGCCGCCATCACGGTGAGCCGTCGTGGCACGCTGAGTGCCTTCCCCTCCGTCAACGAACTCGCCGCACTGCTGAGTGCAGGCGGCGAGTCAGGCGTTACTTAAACATCGCGCGGTAGCTGTCCACGTTGGCTTTGGTGACGACCGTCGCCGGTACCAGAATAGTTTTCGATACGGTTTTGCCGGACGTCACCGCGTTCAGAGCTTTGACCGCCTCTTCACCCATTTTTTTCGGGTCCTGCTGCAGGACGGCGGTGACATAACCGTTATCGATACCGGTGATCGCTTTTGACGTCAGATCCCAGCCGAACACCTTGATGTCTTTCTGCCGCCCCTGGTTCTCTACGGCCGCAATCGCGCCCAGTAACGCCGGTTCACCAGTGGCATAGATGGCCGTCAGGTCCGGGTTGCCGGTGATCAGGTTCTCTGCTGCCGTCATCGCGGTGTCCTGCACGTTCTGGCCATCCACCACGTCCGCGACGGTAATGCCAGGATTGCTCTTAATGGTGTCTTCAAAGCCTTTCTGACGCTGGTTCTGCACGGCTGAGTTCAGCGCGCCCACAATGCCCAGCCGCGCTTTGCCGCCCATATTTTTCGCCACGTAATCGACAAAATATTTGCCGATAATCTTACCGCCTTCCAGATTATCCACGCCCACCTGCGCCGCCTGTGGGCCCGCCGGTAATACCGCATCAATCGCAATCACCGGTATTTTAGCGGCGGCTGCTTCTTTAATCGCAGGCATAATGCCGTTGACGTCAATCGCGTCCACCATAATGCCCTTCACGCCCTGCTGAATATAATTTTCGATCGCGTCGTTTTGCGATACGGGATTATCGTTGGCGTTGAAGATCACTAAATTTTTACCGCTGGCTTTCGCTGCTTCCTGTGCGCCCTGATTCATCTGATTAAAGAACAGGGCCTGCTGGTTGATCTGTACCAGCGCATAAGTCGGTGCTGCATGAGCCAAAGTAAAAAACGAACCCGCTGCCAGTAAGCCCGTTGCCAGCGCAACAGAACGCAGTTTTCTGGTGTTAAATGCCATCATCTTAAAATTCCTCGTCGGGAATGTGCGATAACCAGTCGATCTCCGCATCGAAATGCAGAGGGATTATTGTTGGCGGGCAAATATCGTGTGAATGGCTTATTCAGCCTGAACCTGAATAACCGCGTTTCTGCTCACTGTCCATTATGGTGAACACCTGAAACGGGCTAAGCCGGTGTGGGAGTGACTCCCGGGTAATGCGGTAAACTGTCTCTACCATTCTCTTCCGCTCAGATTTTGTCAAGCGATTATTTTATCGCCAGGGGCGGCGCAAAAATACTGTATCCGGCGCGCGTAACTGTGTTACAGATAGCCGATTCTGGGCAAGATGGCTGTGGATATGATTAAAAAACGGGTGCTGTTATCCGACGTAGCGACGCTGGCCGGGCTGTCAAAAGCGACCGTATCCCGCTATATGAATCAAAGCATTATGCTGCCGCAGGACACCATCGATCGCATTGAAGCCGCCATTCGCCAGCTGGATTATCGCGGCAACAGCCTGGCGCGCCGCCTGAGCAAAGGCGGCAGTGAAACCTTAGGGCTGGTCCTGCCCGATATTACTAACCCTTTCTTCGCCGAACTGGCGGACGCGGCGGAAGAAGCCGCTTCGGCCTGTGGCTACAGCCTTGTGCTCTGCATCACCCGCAACCATCCCGGCAAAGAAAGCCAGTTTATCCGCTGGCTGGATACCTGCCAGGTGGATGGCCTGCTGTTTACCACCAACCACCCAGATAACGGGCTGCTGCGTAAGGAAATTAACCGTCACCAGCGTATTGTGCTGCTGGATGAAGATATTCCCGGCAGCAGAGTGCCAAAGGTGTTCGCCGATAATGTGCAGGGCGGCCGCATTGCTACCGAAAAGCTGATCGCCGCCGGTCATCGTCATATCGCGTTTGTTGGCGGGCCGGATGAGCTGATGAGCGTGCGCGAACGCTATCAGGGCTTCTGCACCGCCATGGCGCAGGCGGGCCTGACCGTGCCGCCTGAATGGGTGATGTACGGCGAATACCAGCGTGAGTTTGGCGAACAGGCGCTTCAACACCTGTTCAGCCGGCCGCACCGCCCAACCGCCGTGTTTGCCGCCAGTGACTATCTGGTGCTGGGCTTGCTGGATGGCCTGCGCGCACGCGGGTTACAGGCTCCCGAGGCGCTGTCGCTGGTGGGATTTGACGACGCCACCTATGCCGATTTTACCCAACCCCGCATTTCCACCATCCGCCAGCCCGCCCGGGAACTGGGCCGCACGGCGGTTCACATTATGCTGCGCATCCTGAATGACGAGCCCGATATTCCCCCTGAAACCCGCCTTGCGGTGGAATGGGTGGCGCGCGATTCGATACGAATGTGTTAACAGCGTCCCAAAATGGCGCAAAAGTGCACAACTTTAGCGCAAATAACGCGCTTTTTAATTTCTTCGCGTTATAGTTAGTAAACCGGTTTACCAAAAACTAACATTTAAACGTGTTTAAAAACAACGTGTTAAACCGGATGTGTACTGCCTGTGTTGCAGGCTGGCACGGATGCTGCAATGACGTATCTGGCAAGCAAATATCGTTACAGCGGTTGTTCAGAGATTATGTATGAAGGCTTTATCTAGCAGGTAAACCGGTTTACAAGGGCGTAAACCGTGCACGATAAAGTTTTTTCATCTCTGTTCAGCTTTTCCCGTTAGTGGTGATGGGAGTTATCGAATGCAGCAATCACAAACTGCCCCGGCACGGGTAGAGATGGTGAATATAACCAAAACCTATGGCGCGATACGTTCCCTGCGCGGCGTGAACTTACAGCTGGCGCCCGGCGAAGTGCTGGGCCTGGTGGGCGATAACGGCGCGGGCAAGTCCACGCTGACCAAAGTGCTGTCTGGCGCGGTGGTGCCCACCAGCGGCACGATCCGCATTGACGGTGAAGAGCAGCAGTTCAGCAATCCGGCGGATTCTCGCCGCTGCCATATCGAAATGGTTTATCAGGACCTGTCGCTGTGCGACACCGTGGATGTGGCGGGCAACCTGTTTATGGGACGCGAGCCGATGAAATCGATCCTCGGCATTCCGTTTCTTGATGAAGAGAAAATGCACGCTGATGCGCGCGAGATGCTGAAAGGCCTGGGCATTTCCATTCCTGATACGCGTTTGCTGGTGCGCAATCTGTCCGGCGGACAGCGTCAGGCGATTGCCATTGCGCGCGCGGCCGCCTTCGATCCCAAAGTGCTGATCATGGATGAGCCCACCGCCGCGCTGGCCGTGGCTGAGGTGGAAGCGGTGCTGGAGCTGATTCGTCGGGTATCAGCGCGCGGCGTCAGCGTGATCCTGATTACCCATCGCCTGCAGGATCTGTTCCTGGTCTGCGATCGCATCATGGTGATGTACGAAGGCACCAACGTGGCAGACCGCCGGGTGGCGGACACCGATCTGGGCGAAATTGTGAATTTGATCGTGGGCGAAAAATTTGTCGCCCGCTCTGCGGCGACGCACTGAGCGAGGTAACAGGATGACTATTATGAATCTGAGCGGTTCCCGTATGGCCCAACACTCGTTGCCGCGTCGCCTGCTGCACAATCACTCTGGCGTGGTCAGCATCGCGCTGTTCTTTGTGTTCTGTTGCGTGGTGTTTTCGTTGATCACCGGCAACTTTCTCAGCAGTGCTAACTGGCTCAATATCATTCGCCAGAGCGCGCCTCTGCTGATCGTCGCCACGGCGATGACCCTGGTGATCACCACGGGCGGGATCGATCTTTCGGTGGGATCGACGCTGGCGCTGGTCGGTGCGCTGTCGGCTATTGCGCTGAACAACTGGGGGCTGCCCTGGCCGGTGGTGTTGCTGGGCGGCCTGCTGCTGGGCGCGCTGGTGGGCGCTATCAACGGCTTCTTTATCGCCTATGAGGGCATTCCGGCCTTTATCGTCACGCTTGCCACCTTAGCCGTGGTGCGCGGGGTCGCGCTGCTGATTACCCAGGGCTATTCCATTCCCATTCCTGCCGACAGCCTGTTTGCCTTTATGGGGCGCGCGAAAGTGCTGGGCGTGCCGATGCCGGCGCTGATCGGCATTGTGGTGCTGATTGTCGGCCATATCGTGCTTAATCATATGCGTTTTGGTCGCTATGTCACCGCGATTGGCGCGAATGCCGAAGGCGCGCGCCGCAGCGGGATTAACACCAAAGCCGTGACCATGAAGGTCTATATCATCAGCGGCATGGCTGCCGCGCTGGCGGGCATGATTATCACCGCCCGTCTGGGCAGCGGCTCCTCTAACCAGGGCGAAGGCTTTGAGTTACAGGTGATTG
The DNA here is from genome assembly GCF_024814475.1 of Pantoea sp. B623. Taxonomy (NCBI): domain Bacteria; kingdom Pseudomonadati; phylum Pseudomonadota; class Gammaproteobacteria; order Enterobacterales; family Erwiniaceae; genus Pantoea; species Pantoea sp. B623. The sequence goes on from NZ_JANUXM010000004.1 coordinate 1,898,913, forward strand.
CGGCGGTGGTGCTGGGCAGTACCAGCCTGTTTGGCGGCTTCGGCACCATCATCGGTACATTGCTGGGCGCGCTGTCGATTGCCATTATTCAGAACGGCCTGATTTTGTCGCACATCTCTCCTTTTTACACGCAGATCGCGACCGGTACGATCATTTTGCTGGCGATCTGGCTGAATACCCGCATTCTCAACCCGACCCGCGCGGCGGCAAAAGGATAGCCAATGAAACACTCTATTTTTCGGCATCCGGATCCCCTACCGCTCGGCATCAACAGCGGCTATGTCATGACGGTGCTGGGGCCGCTGCCGGTCAGTGAGATGGGCGTGACGCTGATGCATGAACACATTCTGCTGGATGCGTCCGGCAAGTGGGTGCCGCCCTGCTGCTGTGGCGATCGCCATTTAGCGGAAATGCCGGTGAGTATGGAAAACCTGGGCGAACTGTCGCTTAACCCGTTAATCAGCCGCGATAATTGTCAGCTGTTCGATGTGGATCTGGCGATTGAGGAGCTGATGAAGTTCCGTGCTCTCGGCGGTGACACGGTTGTCGATCCTACCAATATCGGCATCGGTCGGGATCCCAAGGCATTGCAGCGCATCGCCCGCCTGACCGGGCTGAACATCATCATGAGCACCGGCCTGTACCTGGAGCCTTCGCATCCGGAATGGGTGAAAACGATTAGCGTCGAGGCGTTAGCTGACAAGCTGATTTACGACCTTGGCGGCCGGGAAGAAAAACCCGAAGTACTCGCCGGGTTGATCGGTGAGATCGGCGTGTCCAGCCGCTTTACCGCCAGCGAGGAGAAATCCCTGCGGGCGGCAGGCCGGGCCAGTGCTGCAACCCGGGTGCCGATTGAGGTGCATCTGCCCGGCTGGGAGCGGCTGGGGCACAAGGTGCTGGATATTCTTGAACACGAAGGGGCCGATCTGCGCCACGTGGTGCTGTGCCACATGAATCCCAGCTTTGCCGACAAGCGCTATCAGCGTGAGCTGGCCCAGCGCGGTGCGTTTCTGGAATACGACATGATCGGCATGAGCTATTACTACGCCGACGAGTCCGCGCAGTCACCGTCCGACGAAGAGAACGCCCGCGCCATCCGCGAACTGATCGATGACGGCTTTATTGAGCAGATTTTGCTGTCCCAGGACGTGTTCCTGAAAACCATGCTGACCCGCTACGGCGGCCACGGCTATGGCTACATCCTTAAACATTTTGTTCCGCGCCTGAAACGCCACGGCGTCAGCGGCGAACAACTTGAAACCTTACTGATTGCTAACCCACAGCGCGTTTTTGGTGGGTAAGGGAGAACCGTAATGCAGAAGAAAATTTTACTGGTCGGGGAATCCTGGACCAGCACGTCCGTTCACGTTAAAGGCTTCGATCAGTTTGCCACCGCCACCTGGCATAATGGCGCGACCGACTTTATGGCGGCGCTGGCCGACAGCGACTATGCCATCACCTATATGCCCGCGCACGCGGCGGCGACCGAATTTCCGCTGACGCTGGCCGGGCTGCAAGCGTGGGACGCGATCATTCTGTCGGATATCGGCGCCAATACCTTGCTGCTGCATCCGGATACCTGGCTGAAGAGCCAGCGCACAGCGAACCGTCTGACGCTGATCCACGACTATGTGGCGGCGGGCGGTGCCTTAATGATGATCGGCGGCTACTTCAGTTTTCAGGGCATCAACGGCGGCGCGCGCTATCGCAACACGGCGGTCGAGAAAGTGCTGCCGGTACGCTGCCTGGCCTGGGACGACCGCATCGAAACGCCCGAAGGCTCTTATCCGAGCGTCACCGAATCCCACGCGCTGTTTACCGACATGCCCGACGAATGGCCGTGGTTACTGGGCTATAACGAAGTGGAAATGCACCCTGAAGGCAAACTGCTGGCAACCATTGCCGGCACCGCGCATCCGTTGCTGGCGGTGCGCGAATATCAGCAGGGCCGCTCGCTGGTGTGGACCAGCGATATGTCTGCCCACTGGCTGCCGCAGGAATTTGCCCAGTGGCAGGGTTATCGCCAGCTGTGGATCAACTGTCTTGACTGGTTAACGGTTCGTCACTGATGGCCCTTACCCGCACGGCGGATCTGGCGTTACAGCTGATCCGCTTTGATACCCTCAATCCACCGGGTAACGAAGCCGCCTGCATGATGTTTTTTGCCGGCTGGCTGGAGGAAAACGGCTTCGAGGTCACGCTGTCATCCTTCGGAGAAGGACGCCATAACCTGATAGCCCGCCTGCGCGGCGAGCAGGCCGGACCTGCGCTGGCCTTTACCGGCCATCTGGATACGGTGCCGCTCGGTAACGCCGACTGGCAACACGATCCCTTTGGCGAGATCGTGGACGATCGGCTCTATGGCCGGGGATCGAGCGATATGAAAGCGGCCGTTGCCGCCTTTGCCGTGGCCTGCGTTACGCACCAGCAGGCCATTCGCCAGGGGTCGGGCGTGGTGCTGCTGATTACCGGCGGTGAGGAAACCGGCTGCGACGGCGCGCGGGCGCTGATCGATACCGCTGACATGCCCGAGGTGGGCGCGCTGATCGTTGGCGAACCCACCGCGAACTATCCGGTTATCGGCCACAAAGGCGCACTGTGGCTGCGCTGTGAAACACGTGGTAAAACCGCGCACGGCGCGATGCCGGAGCTGGGCATCAATGCGATCTACCTGGCCGCCGATGCGCTGGGTAAAATTCAGCATTTCTCCCCCGGCGCGCCGCATCCGCTGATGAAACAGCCCACGATCAACGTCGGGCGCATCACAGGCGGCCTGAACATTAACTCCGTGCCTGACCGCACGCAGTTTGACGTGGATATTCGTAGCGCGCCCAATCTTCAGCACGCCACCATCCGTCAGCAGCTCAGCACCTTACTGGGCGAAAGTGTGACGATATCTACGCTGGTGGACCTGCCCGCGGTGCTCAGTGAAGGCGATCACGCATGGATTCAGACGGTTTATCAACGATGCCAGCCATTGCATGATGCGCCGCTGGTGCCGCGCATTGTGCCCTACTTCACCGATGCGTCGCTGCTGTTGCCTGCGCTGGGCAATCCGCCCTGCATTATTCTGGGCCCCGGCGAGCCATCAATGGCGCACCAGACCGACGAATATTGCCTGCTGAGCAGGTTAGCCGAGGCGGAGACGCTTTATGGTGCGTTGATTTGTGACGGAGTGCGATGACCTGTGAAGCGGTATTCTCCTGAAGCACGGCCGGGTGAAGGCGATCTGCCCTACAAGGTCGGCAACAATGCGGGGATGGTGTCGGTGATGTAGACGCGCTGCTGGCACGCCGCCCGGTAAACCCGATTTAGCTGTCTGTTAAAGCTGTTCGTAAGATGGCAGGAGAAAAAATCATGAGAGCACAGGCCGTGGTCACCGATGAATACAGGTCGGCATTCCCCGATCCGATTACGATTAAGGCCGACGAGATAGCCGTGGTGAGCCACTGCGATCTTGAATGGCGAGGATGGATATGGATTACGCTGCCCGATGGCAAAGCGGGCTGGGCGCCAGAGCAATACTTTTTGCCACTGAGCCCAAATGAGGTTGTCTGTCTGGAAGACTATAGGGCACAGGAGTTAACCGTCCATCCCGGTGAGGCCCTGATAGTGACGCAGGCGCTTAACGGCTGGTACTGGGCTGAGAAGCCTTCTGGGGAAAATGGATGGGTTCCTCAGGAATGCCTTACCTTACTAGATCGATAATCCAGTCTGTAAAACATCAGGGCAACCGGATGCACCTTTACTGGCACGTGACGATCGCCACCGCATCAGGCGGTGAAATTCAGGCGTTCGATTCGTCACCGACACCAGCCATAAAAAAAGGCCGCATCGCGCGGCCTTTCTGACTGTCAGCGTTTATCGCCGTTTTATCAGCATAAACAGACTGATGGCAAAGAAGGCAAAGCTGGGCAGTATCGCGCCGAAAATCGGCGGCAGACCATAAACCAGGCTGAGCGGGCCAAAAATCTGATCCAGTACGTAGAACAGGAAGCCGAAGCTGATCCCGGTGACCACGCGCACGCCCATGGATACGCTACGCAGCGGACCAAAGATAAACGACAGCGCCATCAGCATCATGACCGCTACGGACAGCGGCTGGAAGATTTTGCTCCACATGTTCAGCCGGTAACGGCCAGACTCCTGACCACTCTGCTTCAGGTATTTGCTGTAATCGTAGAGGCCGGTAATCGACAACGCATCCGGATCCAGCGCCACCACGCCCAGTTTGTCTGGGGTCAGGCTGGTTTTCCACTCGCCAGTCAGGCTTTGTGAGCCGGTGATTTGTTTCGGATCGGTCAGATTCGATTCGTCCACCTGAGACAGCACCCACAACTTCTTGTCTTTATTCCATTTCGCCGTTGCAGCATAGCGGACGCTCTGTAAACGGCGATCGTCAGTGAAGTTGTAAATGCTGACGCCGTCAATTTCATCGTCGCCTTTAACACGTTCAATGTAGATGAAATTGTTGCCGTCTTTGGCCCACAAACCGCTCTGCGTCGACACCAGCGCGCCACCATAAAGCTGCTGCGCACGGAAGTTACGCGCCATCTGCTCGCCCTGAGGGGCGACAAACTCGCCGATAGCCATGGTCAGCAGCACCAGCGGAATCGCCGTTTTCATCACCGACAGGGCCACCTGCATGCGGGTAAAGCCCGCCGCCTGCATGACCACCAGTTCACTACGCTGCGCCAGCGTTCCCAGCCCCAGCAATGCACCTAACAGGGCCGCCATTGGGAAGAAGATTTCGATGTCTTTTGGCACACTCAGCAAGGTGTAATAACCTGCATCCAGCGCGCTGTAGGCACCCTGTCCGGTTTTACGCAGCTGATCGACGAACTTGATAATGCCGGACAGCGAGACCAGCATAAACAGCGTCATCAGGATGGTATTAAATATCGTTTTACCGATATAACGATCGAGAACGCGAAACATCAGACCGATCCTCCGCGTGTAAAGCGCGCACGAATTCGACGCATCGGCACGGTATCCCACAGGTTAAGCACGATCGCTAACGCCAGATAACTGATATTCACCACCCACATCCAGATAGCCGGATCGAGGCGGCCTTTCGCCCCGCTTGAGCGCAGCGAACTCTGCAGCAGGAAGAAAATCAGGTACAGCAGCATCGCGGGCAGCATCGAGAGCACGCGTCCCTGACGCGGGTTGACCACGCTGAGGGGCACCACCATCAAGGCCATGACCAGCACGGCAAAGACCAGCGTAATACGCCAGTGAAGCTCAGCCCTGAATTCAGGCGTTTTGTTCGATAACAGCGTAGCAAACGTGGCCTGGTCTACATCGTTAGGATCCAGCGTAGCCTGCTTATAACCTACGTAAGCCTGGTAGTTAGTGAAGTCGGTGATGCGGAAATCACGCAGCAACGCCGTTCCCTCAAATCGGGTCCCTTTATCCAGGGTCACAATCTGTGAGCCGTCTTTCTTCTGTTCCATGTGCCCGCTGTCGGCCAGCACCACGGAAGGCCTCGCATTCCCTTTTGGCCGCAGTTGGGCCAGGAAGACGTGACCAAACTGATTGCCTTTGACGTTCTCAAGGAACAGCACGGCGCTACCGTCGCTGGAGGTCTGGAACTGTCCCGCAGCCAGAGCAGCCGCACCAGGGTTCGCTTTAGCGTTTTGAGTGACCTGTTCCTGATAGCGCGACGACCAGGGGCCAAGCCAGATGACGTTAACCGCAGCCACCACCGAGGTGAACAGCATCAGCACCATCGCCGCTTTGACCAGCACCGCCTTACTCAGGCCGCAGGCATGCATAACGGTAATTTCACTTTCCGTATACAGCCGCCCGAGCGTCATTAAAATCGCCAGAAACAGGCTTAGGGGCAAAATAAGTTGTGCCATTTCAGGCACGCCGAGTCCTAACAGCGTCAGAACAAGGTTTGTCGGCACTTCGCCATCCACCGCAGCCCCTAAAATCCTCACCAACTTCTGACAGAAGAAGATCAACAGCAGGATAAACAGGATAGCCAGCTGGCTTTTGAGCGTTTCCCGAACCAGATATCTAATAATGATCACGCTTAATACGCCTGTGAAAACTTGTCTTTTTGCAGGAAAATCGCTAATTTCAACGCTTATTAGCCATTTTTCTTCATAAATGGCCGTCGTCGACGCTAGAAATGTATGGTAATCGCGTTTGGGTGATGAAAAAACAACATCTTGTCACCCTGATCCATTATGACCTCCAGCAGCATGTGTCTTAATGCTTCGCTTAATAAATGGGTCACGAATGCGCTACATTCTAGCGGCAGCAGCGGCCGTTGTCTTTAAGATTCAGGAGAGTGCATGGAGTTCAGTGTAAAAAGCGGTAGTCCGGAAAAACAGCGCAGTGCATGCATTGTAGTTGGTGTTTTCGAACCGCGTCGTCTGTCACCGATTGCCGAGCAACTGGATAAGATCAGCGACGGCTATATCAGCGCCCTGCTGCGCCGCGGTGAACTGGAAGGCAAAGTGGGCCAGACGCTGCTGCTGCATCATGTGCCGAATATCCTGTCAGAGCGAATTCTGCTGATTGGCTGCGGTAAAGAGCGTGAGCTGGACGAGCGCCAGTACAAGCAGGTGATCCAAAAAACCATCAACACGCTGAATGACACCGGCTCGATGGAGGCCGTGTGCTTCCTGACCGAGCTGCACGTCAAAGGGCGTAATACCTACTGGAAAGTGCGTCAGGCCGTCGAAACCTCGAAAGAGGCGCTGTATAACTTCGACCAGTTGAAGAGCAACAAAGCGGAGCCACGTCGTCCCCTGCGTAAGCTGGTGTTTAACGTGCCGACGCGCCGTGAGCTTACCAGCGGTGAGCGCGCCATTCAGCACGGGCTGGCGGTGGCCGCCGGTGTGAAAGCGGCAAAAGATCTGGGCAACATGCCGCCTAACATTTGTAATCCTGCGTACCTGGCATCTCAGGCGCGCCAGCTGGCGGATGCCTACAGCAAAAACATCACGACCCGCGTGATTGGCGAGCAGCAGATGAAAGAGCTGGGCATGAACGCCTACCTCGCGGTGGGCGCGGGATCGCATAATGAATCCCTGATGTCGGTCATTGAGTACAAAGGCAACCCGGATACCGACGCGCGCCCGATTGTGCTGGTTGGCAAAGGGCTGACGTTTGACTCCGGCGGTATCTCCATCAAGCCTGCGGACAGCATGGATGAGATGAAGTACGACATGTGCGGCGCGGCCTCGGTTTATGGCGTGATGCGCATGGTCGCCGAACTGAATCTGCCGCTGAACGTGGTGGGCGTGCTGGTCGGCTGCGAGAACATGCCGGACGGCAAATCCATGCGTCCGGGCGACGTGCTGACCACCATGTCCGGTCAGACGGTTGAAGTGTTAAATACCGATGCTGAAGGCCGCCTGGTGCTGTGTGATGCGCTGACCTACGTGGAGCGGTTCGATCCGGAAGTGGTGATTGACGTTGCCACACTGACCGGCGCCTGCGTCATTGCCCTGGGTCATCACGTCAGCGGACTCTTGTCGAACCACAATCCGCTGGCGCATGAACTGATTGGTGCCTCGGAGCAGTCTGGCGACCGCGCCTGGCGTTTACCGATGGCCGATGAGTATCAGGAACAGCTGGAATCCAATTTTGCCGATATGGCGAACATTGGCGGCCGTCCGGGTGGGGCGATTACCGCCGCTTGCTTCCTGGCCCGTTTTGCGCGCAAATATAACTGGGCGCATCTGGACATCGCCGGTACAGCCTGGCGTTCAGGCAAGGCCAAAGGCGCCACCGGTCGTCCGGTGCCGATGCTGTCGCAGTTCCTGTTGAATCGTGCTGGCCTGAACGGCGACGATTGATCGTACGGACCACCGAACCCATCGGGGCGGAGCTTACTCCGCCCTTCTTTTCTTTAAACAGGCAATTCGATGAAAAACGCAACCTTCTACGTGTTGGAAACCGATGCATCCAGCGATGGCTTAAGCGCCGTTGAAGCGCTGGTGTGCGATCTGGCGGAAACACGCTGGCGGGCCGGTAAGCGGGTGCTCATCGCCTGTGAAGATGAGCAGCAAGCCATTCGGCTTGATGAGGCGCTGTGGCAGCGCCCCGCCAACGCCTTTGTGCCGCACAATCTCGCCGGGGAAGGTCCGCGCTACGGCGCACCGGTTGAGCTGGCATGGCCGCAGCGTCGGGGCAATTCGCCACGCGACCTGCTGATCAGCCTGCTGCCGCAGTTCGCAGATTTTGCTACTGCTTTCCATGAAGTGATAGACTTCGTTCCTTACGAAGACGCTCTCAAACAGCTGGCGCGCGATCGCTACAAAGCGTATCGCAGCGTTGGCTTCCAATTGAATACGGCAACGCCGCCACAGCCGCAAACGACATAGCAGAAATGGATAAGACATATAACCCGCAAGATATCGAGCAGCCGCTTTACGAGCATTGGGAAAAGCAGGGCTACTTCAAACCGAATGGCGACACCAGCCAGGAAAGCTTTTGCATCATGATCCCGCCGCCGAACGTCACCGGTAGCTTGCACATGGGTCACGCCTTCCAGCAAACCATCATGGACACCATGATCCGCTACCAGCGCATGCAGGGCAAAAATACCCTGTGGCAGGCCGGTACCGATCACGCAGGCATCGCCACCCAGATGGTGGTTGAGCGCAAGATCGCCGCAGAAGAAGGCAAAACCCGTCAGGATTACGGTCGCGATGCGTTCATCGACAAAATCTGGCAGTGGAAAGCTGAATCGGGCGGCACCATTACCCGCCAGATGCGCCGCCTGGGCAACTCGGTTGACTGGGAGCGCGAGCGTTTCACCATGGACGATGGCCTGTCTAATGCGGTGAAAGAAGTGTTTGTGCGCCTGTACAAAGAAAACCTGATTTACCGTGGCAAGCGCCTGGTAAACTGGGATCCGAAGCTGCGTACGGCAATCTCTGACCTGGAAGTGGAAAACCGCGAGAGCAAAGGCTCGATGTGGCACATCCGGTATCCGCTGGCCGATGGCGCGAAAACCGCCGACGGTAAAGATTATCTGGTCGTCGCGACCACCCGTCCGGAAACCCTGTTGGGTGATACCGGCGTGGCGGTAAACCCGGAAGATCCGCGTTACAAAGATCTGATCGGTAAATTTATCATGCTGCCGCTGGTTAACCGCCTGATTCCTGTGGTGGGCGATGAGCACGCCGACATGGAAAAAGGCACCGGCTGCGTGAAAATCACCCCGGCGCATGACTTTAACGACTACGAAGTGGGCCGTCGTCATAAGCTGCCGATGATCAACATCCTGACCTTCGACGGCGATATCCGTGAAAGCGCGCAGGTTTATGACACCAACGGCGAAGCCAGCACCGCTTACAGCGACGCGATTCCTGCTGCTTTCCAGAAGATGGAGCGTTTTGCCGCCCGTAAGGCCATCGTGGCTGCGGTAGACGAGCTGGGCCTGCTGGAAGAGATCAAACCGCATGATCTCACCGTGCCTTACGGCGACCGTGGCGGCGTGGTCATCGAGCCGATGCTGACCGATCAGTGGTACGTGCGTACGGCACCGCTGGCAAAAGTCGCGGTTGAAGCGGTTGAGAATGGCGATATTCAGTTTGTACCGAAGCAGTATGAGAACATGTACTTCTCCTGGATGCGTGATATTCAGGACTGGTGTATTTCCCGTCAGCTGTGGTGGGGCCACCGTATTCCGGCCTGGTATGACAACGACGGCAACGTTTATGTGGGTCGTACCGAAGACGAGGTTCGCGCCGAGAACAACCTGGCCGCCGATGTGGCGCTGCGCCAGGACGATGACGTGCTGGACACCTGGTTCTCATCAGGCCTGTGGACCTTCTCGACGCTGGGCTGGCCGGAGAATACCGAAGCCCTGCGCACCTTCCACCCCACCAGCGTGCTGGTGAGTGGCTTCGACATCATCTTCTTCTGGATTGCCCGCATGATCATGCTGACCATGCACTTCATCAAAGATGAAAACGGCAAGCCGCAGGTGCCGTTTAAAACCGTCTACATGACCGGTTTGATCCGCGACGAAGAAGGCCAGAAGATGTCGAAATCCAAGGGTAACGTGATTGACCCACTGGATATGGTTGACGGCATTTCGCTGGAAGATCTGCTGGAAAAACGCACCGGCAACATGATGCAGCCGCAGCTGGCGGAAAAAATCCGCAAGCGTACCGAGAAGCAGTTCCCGAACGGCATTGAGCCATCAGGTACCGATGCCCTGCGCTTTACGCTGGCGGCGCTGGCCTCAACCGGCCGTGATATCAACTGGGACATGAAGCGCCTGGAAGGTTATCGCAACTTCTGTAACAAGCTGTGGAACGCCAGCCGCTTTGTGCTGATGAACACCGAAGACCAGGACTGCGGTCAGAACGGCGGCGAGATGACGCTGTCGCTGGCGGATCGCTGGATTCTGACCGAGTTCAACCACACGGTAAAAGCCTACCGTGAGGCGCTGGACAGCTATCGTTTCGATATCGCTGCCAACATCCTGTATGACTTCACCTGGAACCAGTTCTGCGACTGGTACCTGGAGCTGACTAAGCCGGTGATGAACAGCGGCAGTGAATCCGAGCTGCGCGGCACGCGCCATACGCTGGTTCACGTACTGGAAGCGCTGCTGCGCCTGGCGCACCCTATCATTCCGTTTATCACGGAAACCATCTGGCAGCGCGTGAAGGGCCTGAAAAACATAAGCGACGACACCATCATGCTGCAGCCGTTCCCGCAGTTTGATGCGGCGAAAGAAGATGCCGAAGCCAAAGCCGACATCGAGTGGATGAAGCAGGCGATCATCGCGGTCCGTAATATCCGTGCGGAGATGAACATCGCACCCAGCAAGCTGCTGGATGTGCTGCTGCGCGACTGCTCTCCGGCGGCCCAGCGCCGCGTTGAGGCGAACCGTAACTTCCTGTCACGCCTGGCGCGACTGGAAAGCCTGACCATTCTGCCTGCGGGCGAGAAAGGCCCGGTGTCGGTGACCAAAATCGTGGAAGGCGCTGAGCTGCTGATCCCGATGGCGGATCTGGTGGATAAAACCGCCGAGCTGGAGCGCCTGGCCAAAGAGCTGCTGAAGCTGGATGTGGAAATCGAGAAGATCCAGACCAAGCTGGCTAACGAAGGCTTTGTGTCCCGTGCCCCGGAAGCGGTCGTCGCCAAAGAGCGCGAGCGCGTCGCCGAGATGGAACAGTCAAAAGCAAAACTGATTGAACAGCAGGCGGTGATTGCGGCATTGTAATGCGTCGTAGTCCGCTAGCTTGAACATGAAGCCGGGCTTGCCCGGCTTTTTTATTGCGCTCACTTTGTACCGGAATTTTGATGAAAACCATTGCCGATATTCAGTTGCGGCCCATTACTGCCGACGACAATCCTCATATCGCCCGGGTGATCCGTGACGTTTCTGCGGAATTTGGCCTGACGGCGGATAAAGGCTATACCGTGGCCGATCCCAACCTGGACCAGCTTTATGAACTTTACAGCGCCGGGCACAGCGCCTACTGGATTGTGGAACATCAGGGAAAAGTGATGGGCGGCGGCGGCATTGCCCCCCTCGCCTGCAGCGCGCCGGATATCTGTGAGCTGCAAAAGATGTATTTCCTGCCGGGCATCCGTGGCCTCGGCGTGGCGCGTGAACTGGCGCTTTTAGCCATGGCGCACGCGCGTCAGCGGGGCTTTCGCCGCTGCTATCTGGAAACCACCGGCAGCTTAACCCGCGCCATTAAGCTCTATGAATCGCTGGGTTTTGCCCGCATCGACCATGCGCTGGGCTGTACCGGACATGGTGACTGCGAGTTCAGGATGCTGAAAACGCTGTAATGCGCTTAAAACGCCGGAACACCGCTGTGAAAGCGCAGCTCCGTGTCCGGTTCACTGATTAGCCTGGCCTCCGCTTCCCCAATCGCCCGCACGCGCGCCGAAATGTCTTTCGGTGAAATCTGCGCGGCCAGCGCCAGGTAATCCTGGTAATGCCGGGCTTCTGAACGCAGCAGCGAGATATAAAACTTCTCTAATTCGCTATCCAGATAAGGCGCCAGGCTGGCAAAGCGTTCGCAGGAACGCGCCTCAATATAGGCACCGCAAATCAGCTTATCCACCAGCGTATCGGGTTCGTGGGTGGTCACTTCACGCAGCAGGCCTTTGGCGTAACGGCTTGAGGTGATTTTCTGATAGAACAGCCCGCGCGCCTGCATAATTTCCCACACCTGATAAAAGTGATGCAGCTCTTCTTTGATCAGCAGCACCATTTTCTCAACCAGATCGTCCGCCCAGGGAAGCTCGTTACGCACAATAATGGCTTTGGTCAGATTTTTATGGGCGTTGATAAAATCGCTGTCGCCGTCCTCGCGGAAGATAAAATTCTCGTAAGGCTTCAGCCACGCCAGAATCCGGTCACCGCTGGGTTTGTCGGCAACGTATTTGCGGATCAGCCACACGGCGGTCTGGGCCGCTTTCAGTTCGCATACCAGATGGTCGGTGAGCAGCAGGGTCAGGTTTTCTGGTTTACGCGCCTCAAGGATCCAGTCCTGAGGCGTGCGGCAGAGCAAAAACTGATGTATCGGTTCAAGTAAAGGTGCGTAATTCATGGATGTCAGACAGGGCCGGAGAACAGGAAAGGCGGAGCAGGCTCCGCCGGTGTTGATTAGTGGCGAATGCCGTTGTCGTCTTCGTCGATAGCCTCGCCGTCGTCTTCGTCGTCATCCTGGGCGTTCGGGTCTTCGAAGTAGGTGCCCCAGCCGTCATAGTCGACGTTGTATTTGGCTACCAGGTTCACCAACTGCTCCACCTGGGCATCAATCAGCTCCGCTTTCAGCGCGCCTTCGCTGAGGATGTCCACACACATCACGGTAGTGCCGTCTTCCAGCTCCAGCTCTTCTGGCTCGGTGACTTCATAGCCCAGTTTAAAGGCGTCCACCGCCGCTTTTTCCAGCGAGTCGAAGTTGTTACAGGAGAGATGGTGCTCAATGGTATAGAGCGCATCGGGATCGCTGCCATCCTCTAACAGTTCTTCGATGATCAGCCGCGTCTCTTCACGCTGCTCTTCCAACAATGCTTCAAATGCCATGGCGATATCCTCTCTGAGTTCGGCAATAAGTGATTATTTTCCCATACTGCCTGTCGCGCCACTACACAAAACAGAAAAGATTATTCTCGTCAGGGTTGAAAATGCATATTCATACGGTTAAATTGAATTTTAATTCATTATAAACCCCATACCGGAGTGCTGTATGAGTCAGTTGTATCAACGTCATTTCCTCAGGCTGCTGGATTTTACCCCGGCTGAGATTGACTACTTGCTTACCCTGTCCGCCGAATTAAAACGCGCAAAAAAAACCGCCAGTGAAACCCAGTACCTGAAAGGCAAAAACATCGCGCTCATCTTCGAAAAAGACTCGACCCGTACCCGATGCTCTTTCGAAGTTGCCGCTTACGATCAGGGGGCAAACGTCACTTACCTCGGCCCAAGCGGCAGCCAGATCGGCCATAAAGAGTCGATGAAAGACACCGCGCGCGTGTTAGGCCGCATGTATGACGGTATTCAGTATCGGGGTTACGGTCAGGCACTGGTCGAAACCCTGGCGGAACATGCTGGCGTGCCGGTGTGGAACGGCCTGACCACCGAATTCCACCCAACGCAGCTGCTGGCAGATCTGCTGACCATGCAGGAGCATCTGCCAGGCAAGCCGCTCAGTGAGATGACCCTGGTGTACGTGGGCGATGCTCGCAACAATATGGGTAACAGCATGCTGGAAGCGGCGGCACAGGTTGGCTTAGATCTGCGTATGGTCGCGCCGCAAAGCTGCTGGCCGGAAGCCGACCTGGTGGCCCAGTGCCGTCAGGTTGCCGAACAGACCGGCGGCAAAATCACCCTGACGGCAGATATTGCCGAGGGTGTGAAAGGCGCCGATTTCATCTATACCGACGTCTGGGTTTCCATGGGTGAAGCCAAAGCAGTGTGGGAAGAACGTATTGCCCTGCTGCGCGACTATCAGGTCAATCACGCGATGCTCGCGCTGACCGGCAATCCGCAGGTGAAATTCCTGCACTGCTTACCGGCCTTCCATGACGATCAGACCACGCTGGGCCGTCAGATGGCGGAACAGTACGGCCTGCAGGATGGCATGGAGGTCAGCAATGACGTCTTTGAGTCGGCGCACAGCATCGTATTCGATCAGGCTGAAAACCGGATGCACACCATTAAAGCGGTGATGGTGGCCACGCTGGGACAGCGCTAATCGGGCTGCCGCAAACGTTTACCTGTGGCGCGATTTTTCCTTGATGCGCATGCCTGATGGCGTATAATGCGCCACAATTTGCCGGAGGAAACATGCAACAGCATCGTGCACAATGTGACGCGCTACCTCGCCTCAACGCAGGCGGCACCGCTGTTTCTTTCCGTCATCGAACCGATCTTAAAAAAGCCCCTTTCTAAGGGGCTTTTTTTTGTCCGCAATCCGGCCGCGCCGCAGAGGAGAGAGCTATGGCTAACCCGCTATATCGCAAGCATATCATTTCAATTAACGATCTCAGCCGCGACGAGCTGGAGCTGGTCCTGCACACCGCTGCGCAGCTTAAAGCACATCCCCAGCCGGAACTGCTGAAACATAATGTGATCGCCAGCTGCTTCTTTGAGGCCTCGACCCGCACCCGGCTGTCGTTTGAAACCGCCATCCATCGCCTGGGCGCCTCTGCGGTGGGCTTCGCCGATGGCAGCAATACGTCACTGGGTAAAAAAGGGGAAACCCTGGCCGATACCATTTCGGTTATCAGCACCTATGTGGATGCCATCGTGATGCGTCATCCGCAGGAGGGCGCCGCGCGGCTGGCCACCGAGTTTTCAAACGGCATCCCGATTCTGAATGCCGGAGACGGCGCAAATCAGCACCCAACGCAAACGCTGCTGGACCTGTTCACAATTCGTGAAACCCAGGGGCGCCTCAGCAACCTGAACGTGGCGATGGTGGGTGACCTGAAATATGGGCGCACCGTGCACTCTCTGACCCAGGCGCTGGCGAAGTTTGACGGCAACCGCTTCTTCTTTATCGCCCCGGATGCGCTGGCGATGCCGGCATATATTACCGATATGCTGGACGAGCAGAATATCACCTGGTCACGTCACGACAGCTTTGAAGAGGTGATGCCGGATCTGGATATTCTCTACATGACCCGGGTGCAAAAAGAGCGACTTGACCCTTCAGAATATGCCAACGTCAAAGCGCAGTTTATTTTACGCGCCGCAGACCTGAACGGTGCGCGCGACAACATGAAGGTGCTGCACCCGCTGCCGCGCATCGATGAAATCACCACCGACGTGGACAGCACGCCGTACGCCTGGTACTTCCAGCAGGCCGGTAACGGCATCTACGCACGCCAGGCTTTACTGGCACTGGTTTTAAACAGCGACACCGCCCTGTAAGGAGTGACAGTATGAGCCAGGATAACAAACTGCAGGTCGAAGCCATCAAAAACGGCACGGTTATCGATCACATCCCTGCGCAGGTAGGCTTTAAGCTCCTGTCGCTGTTTCGCCTGACCGAAACCGACCAGCGCATCACCATCGGCCTGAATCTGCCGTCGGGGGAGATGGGCCGCAAAGATTTGATTAAGATCGAGAACACCTATCTCACGGAAGATCAGATCAATCAGCTGGCGTTTTATGCGCCGCACGCCACCGTCAACCGCATTGATGACTATGAAGTGGTGGCCAAGATCGCCCCTGCGCTACCGGATCGCATCGATCGGGTGCTGACCTGTCCGAACAGCAACTGCATCAGCCGCAGCGAACCGGTGTTCTCCAGCTTCGCCGTGAAGCATCGCGCCGATGAGGTACACCTCAAGTGTAAATACTGTGAGAAAGAGTTCGCCCGTCATGTGGTATTGGGTCACTTTTAATCGGCCCTGCCGCGCTTATAATGAACCGCGTTTTATAGCGGGCAGCGCCTTTGCTGCCCCGGCCTTACTCTAAGGAGAAATGATGTCTCGTGAAATCAGTACGGAAAAAGCCCCAGCGGCTATCGGCCCCTACGTGCAGGGCGTTGATCTCGGCAGCATGATCATCACCTCGGGTCAGATTCCGGTGAACCCGGCCACGGGCGACGTTGCTGAAGACGTATCGGCACAGGCGCGCCAGTCGCTGGAAAACGTGAAGGCGATCGTCGAAGCGGCGGGCCTGAAGGTTGCCGATATCGTGAAAACCACGGTATTCGTGAAAGATTTGAATGACTTTGCGACCGTAAACGCCACCTACGAAGCCTTCTTTACCGAGCACAATGCGCCCTTCCCGGCGCGCTCCTGCGTGGAAGTGGCCCGTCTGCCCAAAGATGTGAAGATTGAGATTGAAGCGATCGCGCTGCGTCGCTAAATCTGACCGCGCACGGCACTGACCGTGCGCGTTTTTGCACACTGTCCTTACCTTTCCTGGTACAGCACTCCCCTCGCCCGTTGATTTGAGCGGTAAAGCGTATCACGCACCGGCAACATACCACTGTCCACGCACGTCAGCCACTGCTGGGTTGAAAGCACCGCCGCAAAATTTGACTGCATTACCACACAAAATACCCGATGGATCTCTTCTGCGCTCGCCTGTCCTGCCTGATTCATATACGGCAGCGATCCGCTGGCATCATGAAGGTATTCTACGGCGGTTCCCCTGTGCCAGGCGTGGTTAATGGTTGAGGCATTACAGTTGTGGGTCATGTAACCCGTAACGGTAAGCGTATTAATATCGCGCTCTGCCAGCCACTCCGCCAGTTGCGTGCCGGCGTAGGCGCTGGCACGGGATTTTTTTAGCAGAAGATCGTGCGGACGTGAAGCCACGGTGGGATGCAGTTGCCAGCCGTCGCTGTCTACCGCAAACAAGGGGGCATCAGCAGGCGAGGTCTGCTGCACCACAATCACCGGGATCCCCGCCTCACGCGCCTTATCCATAACAAGACCAATATTGGTCAGCGTTTCATCAGGGCTGGGATATTCCAGTGGAAGATTGCCGCTAAAATACTCATTCTGAACATCAATTACGATCAAGGCGCGCTTTGCGGTAAAGGTTGTGACCATTAGCAGAACTCCTCCGAAAATGCCGGGCTGACAGTGCGCCAGTCCTCTCACCCCATCTTCCCCTGTAGCCGGAATGCGGTATAGTGGCCCGAAAGACAATAAACGAAATAATCGGGCCAATATGGAAACCAGGATGCCACCCAGCACTATCGCCGTTTTGGCGTTTAACGGTATAAGTCCTTTTCACCTTTCAGTGCCTTGCCTGGTGTTTGAAAACCGTGCCGGTGAAGGTTTACCTGCCTTCGACCTGCGCGTCTGTGCCGTGGATGCTGACGAAAATGCTAAGCTGCGCACCGTCGCGGGTTTTACGTTACATAGCGATCTGACGCTTGAGGATGCCATGCAGGCCGAGGTGTTAATCGTCCCTTCCTGGCGCAGCGCAACGGAACGTCCACCCGAGTCCATGCTGAATGCGGTGCGAACGGCCTGGCAGCGCGGGGCAACGGTAGTCGGCCTGTGCCTGGGCGCCTATGTGCTGGCGGAAGCCGGGCTGCTTGATGGACAGCAAGCCACCACGCACTGGAGCGCAGTGGCAGATTTTTCGCAGCGCTATCCGCAGATCACATTACTGCCTGACGTGTTGTATCTGGATGCGCATGACGGGCGACTGGTGACGTCGGCCGGCACCGCAGCAGGGCTCGATTGCTGTCTGCATTTAGTACGCCGCTGGTATGGCGCAGAGGTGGCGAACCAGATTGCACGGCGGCTGGTCGTTGCGCCCCACCGTCAGGGCGGCCAGGGGCAGTATATTGAACAGCCCCTGCACCATCAGCCGGGCGGAGACCGTTTATCGGATTTATTGAACTGGATGGTGGCGAACCTCGCTGAGCAGCATACGCTTGATGCACTGGCGCAGCGAGTGTCCATGAGCCGGCGAAACTTCACCCGACGCTTTCGTGAACTGACGGGAATGACGGTCAACCAGTGGCTGCTGGGCCAGCGTCTTGCGTATGCTCAACGTTTGCTGGAAAGCACGCGCCAGCCGATCGAAAACGTGGCGCAACAGTCAGGCTTTGGCAGTGCGGTATCCTTGCGCCAGCACTTTAACAGGACTTTCAAGACCTCGCCGGGAGCCTGGCGTAACTTGTTTAGCCGCGACTGACTGCGAGAATGTTACATTTTAGGACGCCACAGCCACAGCACGGCAATCGCCAGTGCAAACAGTGCGCCGAAGCCCATGCCGGTCGCCACCGCGGGCGCGCCAGCCCGAATGGCTAAGGTATACAGCCCAAGCATCACCAGCATGGCGGTGTTTTCAACGAGGTTCTGTACCGCGATGGCATTACCGGATCCCACGCTCTGTTTGCCCCGCTCCTGCAGCAGCGCGTTAAGCGGAACCACGAAGAAACCGCCGAGTACGCCAATCACTAACAGCAGCAGGTAAGCATTCAGCAGCGTATGTTGCAGCGAGAAAATCACTACCACGATCCCAATCAGCACACCGGCAGGCATACAGCGGCGCACGGTCTCCAGCGTAACCAGCCTTGCCGCCAGCGCCGCGCCCACGACGATACCGACCGCCACCATGGCATTCAGCGTGGTCGGGGTTTTGTTATCCTGGATCCCCAACGCCACCGGCACCCATAACACCAGCAGAAAACGCAGCGTGACGCCTGCGCCCCAGAACATGCTGGTCCCGAGCAGGGAGAAACGCGTTTCAGCGTTGTTCCACAGTACGCGCGTTGCGGCAATAAAGCTGCGCAGCATGGCCGCGAAGTTCCAGCTCTGGCCGGGACGCGCGGCGTGCAGTTTAGGGATAAACAGGTTCGCCGTTACCGCCACGGCATAGGTCAAGGCACAGACCGCCAGCGCGGCAATCAGGTTCCAGTCCGCCAGGATGCCGCCCGCCACCGAGCCCAGTAAGATCGCCGCAATGGTGGAAGCTTCCATCAGCCCGTTGGCTTTGACCAGCTTCTCGTCATGGGCGATTTCCACAAGAATGCCGTATTTGGCGGGCGAATACGCCGCCGCGCCGATCCCCACCAGGGTGTAACCCAGAAAGGGATTAAAGCCAAAGCAGATGATCATCGCACCCAGTAGCTTCAGGCTGTTGGCAAACATCATGACCCGCCCTTTGGCAAAGCTGTCCGCCATCTGCCCCACAAACGGGGCCAGCAGGATATAGGTTGCCACGAACAGCATCTGCAGGATCGGCTGGCTCCAGTCGGGATAGAACTGGTTTTTTAATAATGCCAGTGTGGCAAACAGCAGGGCATTATCGCCGAACGCGGAGAAAAACTGCGCCACCATTACCGCTATCATGCCGCGCGACAATAACGGCGCATCACGTTCTACGATCATGCCTGTTCCTCTTCCGCCATGTTTTTCAGCGTGACATAGTCAGGTTTACCACTGCCCAGGAGAGGCAACGTTTTTACCACGCGAATGTCGCGAGGTACGGCCAGCTCGGCAGCCCCCAGCTCACGCGCGGCTTTTTGCAGGCTCTCGCGTGCCAGTTCGCTGTCGGTAGTAAACAGCACTAATGCTTCACCCCGATTACCGTCAGGCCGCAGCGAGGCCGCATGCTGTTTATCCGAAGAGGCCTTCAGGGCAATCTGCTCGACCACCTCCAGTGACACCATCTCACCGGCTATTTTGGCAAAGCGTTTGGCGCGCCCCTGAATCTGGCAGAAGCCGCCCTCATCAAAGCTGACGATATCGCCGGTATCGTACCAGCCCGCTTCACTCTGGCCTTCGCCGTTATCAGCGGCCGGGGTTTCCAGCACGCCGGGGTTCTCGACCCGCAGATAGCCCTTCATGATGTTGGGGCCACGCAGTTGCAGCTGCCCGCCGTTTTCGATGCCCGGCACCGACATCAGGCGAGAATCCATTCCCGGCAGGATACGGCCCACGGTATGCGCTTTCGCGGCCATCGGCACGTTGATCGCCACCACCGGCGCGCATTCGGTAACGCCATAGCCTTCCAGAATACGAATGCCGTACTTGTCCATATACAGCTGGCGCGTGGTTTCCTGCAACTTCTCTGCCCCGGCCACCACGTAGCGCAGTCGCGCAAAGTCATAGGGCTGGGCAAAGCGGGCATAGTTACCCAGGAAGGTGGAGGTCCCAAACAGAACGGTGCAGTTACGGTCGTAAACCAGCTCCGGCACGATTCGATAGTGCAGCGGGCTGGGATAGAGAAAGACCTGCGCCCCGGTCATCAGCGGTGTAAACAGCCCCACGGTCAGGCCAAAAGCATGAAACAGCGGCAGGGCCGACATAAAACGGTCGCGCGGCGTAAAGTCTGCCACGGTACGGATCTGTTCAACGTTGGCCAGCAGGCTTTTGTGCGAGTGCACCACGCCTTTGGGATGGCCTTCCGATCCCGACGTAAACAGCACCATCGCCGCCTCTTCAGGCTGTTGCGCCACCTGGGCCTGGCGCGGCGCGATCAGATGCGCCAGTATCCAGAGCTTGTCTTTGAGCGTGACGGTATCCTTCAGATCTTCCAGGTAGATCCACTGTACCTCTGTCAGGCCCTGCGGCAGGTGCCACAGGTTGCCCTTGTCCAGAAACTGGCGGGACGTAAACACGGTTTTCACTTTTGATGCGGTCAGCGCCGCGCGCATGCCGCTTACGCCAGCGGTATAGTTCAGCATCGCAGGCACGCGCCCACGCAGGGAAGCGCCCAGGATAGCCGCCGCGGTGACCGTGGCGTTAGGCAGCAGCAGCCCTACGTACTCTTTGGGTTGGCTGTAACGCTCCAGAATCCGTCCGACGCCCAACGCTTTTTTCAGTAAACCGGTATAGCTGTCCGGTTTGAAATTCACATCTTCAATGCAGCGTTTAAACGCGCCGTAGCGCTGGCGGGCATTGAGAAATGCCTCAAACAGGGTTTCCCGTGGGCGCACGGCCATGCGTGCTTCCATCATAATGTGATGCAGGTGTTCACCGGCCAGCACGCGACGATCACGGGCGCGTTTCGCTTCAGGCATTGGAATATAGGTGCCGGGTAAAATGCTGAGTGTGATGCGCGGAAACAAACGACGCTTAAAGACGCCCGCCAGGCGACCAAACGGCGTAAACTCCGCGCCTTCAATGCGCATCGGCACCACGGTGGCACCAGATTTTGCCGCGACAAATCCGGCCCCGCTGTAAATTTTCATCAGCGATCCGGTGACGGTAATCCGGCCTTCCGGGAAAATGACCACCGGACGCCCGCTGTCGATCAGCCGCACCAGCTGCTTCAGCCCCAAAGGTTTAGTGGGATCGAGCGGAACAAAATCCACGTACGGCTTGATGAGACGTAAAAACCAGTGCTCGCTGATCGACGAGTAAATCGCAAAAACCGGTTTGATGGGCAGAAACAGCGCCAGCAGCGCCCCATCCAGAAACGAGGTGTGATTCGGGGTAATCAGCACCTTCTGCTTATGCAGTTCAGCGAGATCGCCCCGGAGTTCAACCCGCCACAGCAGGCGGAATACCAGGCGGAAAAAGGTGAATAACATGCCGGCTCCTTAGCATCTTAAAAATAGCCACTCACGATGCAGGATTTAGCCGTAATCGACAACTGATTATTGGCAGATTTCAGCGCTATGCCGCCTTCATGGTGCGGTATGCCAGCCGCCGCCCAGCGCCGCGATCAGCGCCACGCTACTGACCCACTGGGTGCTTTTCAGCGTCAGTAAACTTTGTTGCGCGCTCAGGCTGCTGTTTTCGGTTGTCGCCACATCCAGATAGTCAATCATCCCGGCCTCATACTGATTGCGTGTGACCTGGGCCGAAGTCTGCGCGGCGGCGGTGGCGCGCTGCTGTGCGGCGATTTCGCCCTGCAGCGTGTTCAGTTCCACCAGGCGGTCTTCGACATCCTGCATCGCCGTCAGCACCGTCTGTCGATAGTTCGCCACGCTGGCATCGTAGGCAGCGCGGGCCTGATCCACACTGGCCGAGGTGGCGCCAAAGTCCAGCAGCGAGCCGCTCAGCTCGGGTCCCATCGACCAGACGCGGTTAGGTAACGCGAACAGGTTATGCAGCGCAGAGGCGCTCACGCCGCCGCTGGCGCTGAGGGTGAGATCGGGATAGTACCCGGCGGTGGCAACCCCGATCGCCGCGTTGGCTGCCGCCATTTTACGCTCGGCCATGGCGATATCGGGACGGCGCTGCAGCAGTTCGGCCGGTAAGCCGCCGGGGATCGCCGGTAAGGTTGCCGTCAGGGTTGCGGCAGGCAGGCTGAAATCCGCGGGCGCTTTGCCCACCAGCAGGGCGATCGCATGTTCCATCTGGGCGCGCTGCCACTGATAATCCTGGGCCGAGGCGCTGGCGCTCTCCAGCTGTTGCTGCGCCTGAGCCACCGTGGCGCGGGATTCCGTTCCCGCCTGATACTGGTTCTGTATCACGCTCAGATAACGCTGATAGGCGGCGATGCTCTGCTGATACAAACCAATTTTTTCGTCCATGATGCGCAACTGGAAGTAGTCTTCCGCCAGCTCGGTCTGGGCGCTCAGGGTGATATTGGCGAGTTCCGCTGCGCTGGCCTGCGCGCTGGCCTGATCCTCTTCCCGTGTCCGACGCAGTTTGCCCCATAAATCCAGCTCCCAACTGGCATTCAGCGCCGCCTGATGGCTGCTGCTGGTGGTGCGCGAGCTGTCAGTGTGGCTGCCGCTCCGCGTCGTACTGGCGTCATAATCCAGGGTGGGAAACAGCGCCGCCCGGGACTGCGCCACCAGCGCCTGCGCCTGGCGATACTGCGCCGCGTATTCAGCCACATTCTGGTTAGAGAGGCTGACCTGACTGAGCAGGCTGTTTAGCGTGGCATCCTGGTACACCGACCACCATTCGCCCTTGTGCCGATCGTCCTGGGGCGTCGCCTGCTGCCAGCCTCTGGCCTCTTTGTAGTGAACCGGCATCGCCATCAAAGGGCGTTGGTAATCGGGGCCAACAGTACAGCCGCTCAACAGCAGCACCAGCACGGCCGGAAGACGTGATTTCATGATTCAGGTTCCCGCATGGCGCAGACGACGCCATTGACGTTGGGTGGCACGGCTCAGGCGATCGAGCCACAGATAAATAACCGGTGTGGTAAACAGCGTCAGCAGCTGGCTCAGCGCTAACCCTCCGGCGATGGCAATGCCCAGCGGGCTGCGTAAGTCGGCATCACCGCCGCTGCCCAACGCCAGCGGCAGCGCCCCGAAGAACGCGGCCAGCGTGGTCATCATAATGGGGCGAAAACGCATCAGGCAGGCCTGGGTAATCGCCTGCTGGGGTGACAGGCCAAGCCGCCGCTCGGCATCGATGGCAAAGTCGATCATCATAATCGCGTTCTTTTTTACGATACCGATCAAAAGGATAATGCCGATCAGCGCGATCACCGTGAGTTGCGTATTAGTCAGTAACAGCAGCAGCAGCGCGCCCACGCCCGCCGAGGGCAATGTCGACAGAATCGTCAGCGGATGAATATAGCTCTCATACAGCACGCCAAGAACGATATAGACCGCCACCAGCGCCGCTACAATCAGCCACGGCATCGTGGCGGTCAGTTGATTAAATTCGGCCGCTGTGCCGGCATAGCCCGCCTGAATGGTTGAGGGCAAGCCAATCTGGGCCATCGCCTGTTTGATCAGCGCCTCCGCCTGCTCCAGCGAGACGCCGTCATTCAGGTTAAAGGCCACGGTGCTGGTAGCTGACTGCCCCTGATGCGTCACCGTCAGCGGAGCATTGCCGCCCGTGAAGCTGACAAAGGCCGACAGCGGAATGCGGTCGCCGCTGTCGTTAATGACGTACAGCTGCTGCAATATCGCCGGATCGCGGGTATCGCTGTCCTGCAGCGACATCACCACGTGATACTGATTGAGTGTATGGTACAGCGTGGCAATCTGGCGCTGGCTGAACGCGTTATTCAGCATCGTGTCCAGCATCTTCACATTCACCCCCAGCCGGGTGGCCTGGTCGCGGTCGATCGTCAGCATCACTTCCTGACCGCCGGTTTGCGCATCGGAATCAACGCTGTTGAGCTGCGGAATCGCCGCCAGTGCCGCCTGGACTTTAGGCGTCCACTCGCGCAGCAGGGCCAGATCGTCCGCCTGCAGGCTGTACTGATAGGTGGCATTGGCACTGCGCCCGCCGATGTGCAGATCCTGCGCCGCCATCAGAAACAGCTGCGCGCCGGGGATCTTACTGGTTTTCTGGCTTAAGCGGTTAGCCACCTGGCTGGCCGTGGCATCACGCTTGTCAAAAGCTTTAAGCCGGACAAAAAAGTCGGCGTTATTGCGCGAGCCAAACATCCCGCTGCCCATGGATGACATCACGCTTTCAACGGCAGGATCGGACCGAATGATGTTGGTGAACTGCAGCATCTTCGGCTTCATCGCCTGAAACGAAATATTCTGATCCGCCCGTAAGGCACCCATCAGCAGGCCCGTATCCTGTTCGGGGAAAAAGCCTTTCTGCACCACCGTATAGAGAAACAGGTTAAGCAGCACGGTGAGCAACAGGCTGAACAGGGTCAGTTTCTGATGGCGCATGACCCAGTTGAGACCGCGCGAGTAGGCCGCAAGCGCGTGGTTTAACTGATTTTCAATCCACTGATAAAGCGGATGCGGGCGCTTGCTCACGTTGGGTTTCGGTTTCAGCAGCCGCGCGCAGAGCATCGGCGTCAGGCTCAGCGAGACAAACATCGAAATCACCAGGGAAACGGTTAGCGTGATCGCAAACTCGCGAAACAGCCGCCCCAGCAGGCTGCCCATCAGCAGGATGGGAATAAACACGGCAATCAGCGAGACCGTCATCGACAGCACGGTAAAGCTGACCTCCCGCGCACCGCGGATGGCCGCACGCAGCGGGCGCTGGCCGGCTTCAATATGGCGGGTGATATTTTCCAGCACCACGATGGCGTCATCAACCACGAATCCCGTGGCGATGATCAGCGCCATCAGCGACAGGTTATCCAGGCTGTAACCCAGCAGGTACATCACCGCACAGGTTCCGATCAGCGAGACCGGTAGCGCCAGGGCCGGAATGATCACCGCCTGCAGGTTGCGTAAAAAGACAAACACCACCGCAATCACCAGCAGCACCGCAATCAGCAGCGTTTCTTCGGTATCGTATAGCGAGGCGCGCACGCCGGGCGAACGGTCCACCACCACCTTAAGCTGAGTATCGGCAGGCAGATCTTTTTCCAGGGCAGGCAGGCGGGCTTTGATGGCATCGATGGTGTCCAGCATGTTGGCGCCCGCCTGGCGCTTGATGCCCACCATGACCGCCGGTTGGGCATTGAGGAAGCCGGCCTGATAGCGATCCTCCACTGAATCGTACACGCTGGCGACGTCGCTCAGCCGCACGACATTGCCGTCTTTGTTGCTGATAATCAGGTTGCGATAGCTGGCGGCTTTGTCCAGTTGGCCATTGCCGTCCACCATCCACGACTGGCTGCTGCCCTGCAGCGAGCCTTTAGGCAGCGTGGTGGTGCTGTTGGCCACCGCGCTGCGCACCGTATCCAGCGAAATGCCTGCGTGGATGAGTTTAAGCGGCTGCAGATCGATGCGGACCGCAGGCAGCGCGCTTCCCATTAATGACACGTCGCCCACGCCCTTGATCTGCCCCATCGCCTGTTCGATTTTACTTTCGGCCAGATCGTAGAGCTCACCCGGCGAGCGGGTGGCGGAGGTCAGCGCCAGCATGACAATCGGCGCATCCGAGGGGTTGGCTTTGTGGTAGGTCGGCAGCGATGCCATCGCGCTTGGCAGCAGGCTGCGTGCCGCGTTGATCGCCGCCTGCACGTCGCGTGCCGCGCCGTTGATATCCCGGTTAAGTTCGAATTGTAAAATGATGGTGCTGGAGCCCTGCGAGCTGTTTGAGGTCATCTCGGTGATACCGGCAATCTGCCCCAGCGAGCGTTCCAGCGGCGTGGCAACCGTTGCCGCCATGGTTTCCGGGCTGGCACCGGCCAGGCTGGCGTTAACCATAATAGTCGGGAAATCCACCTGCGGCAGCGGGGCCACCGGCAACAGGCGGTAGCCCAGCACGCCAAGCAGCAGAATCGCCAACGTCAGCAGCAGCGTGGCGACCGGGCGGAAGATAAACAGCCGGGTCAGGTTCATTGCCCGCTCCGCGCCTGTTGCTGACGGCGTTTCACCCAGGCATTGCCGCGCTGGGCAATCCAATCAAACCACAGATAGATCACCGGCGTTGAGAACAGCGTCAGTACCTGGCTGACGATCAATCCGCCGACAATCACCAGCCCCAGCGGCTGCCGCAACTCGGCGCCCGATCCGGACGCGAGCATCAGCGGCAGTGCGCCCAGCAGCGCCGCCATGGTGGTCATCAGTATCGGGCGGAAACGCAGCAGACAGGCCTGATGAATGGCTTCCCGGGGGGAGAGATGCTGCTTGTTTTCGGCCTCCAGCGCAAAATCGATCATCATGATGGCGTTCTTCTTCACGATGCCGATGAGCAGAATCACCCCGATCAGCGCAATCAGGCTGAACGCCGTATTCGCCAGCAACAGGGTTAACAGCGCCCCGACCGCCGCAGAGGGCAGCGTCGAGAGGATCGTCACCGGATGGATAAAGCTTTCATACAGAATGCCCAATACCACATACATCGTCAGCAGGGCCGCCAGTATCAGCCACAGCGTGTTACTTGTAGCGCTTTGAAACGCCGAGGTTTCTCCCTGATAGCGCAGCGTAATCGCCGAGGGCAGCTGCAGCTGTGCAGTCACTTTGGTAATGGCGTTCTGCGCATCTTCCAGCGAATAGCCGTCGTTGAGATTGAAGGAGATCATCACCGCCGGAAACTGATTCAGCCGCATGTGCATCAGCGACCCGGTCCGCTGGTGGATCGTGGCGATGGCGGTCAGCCTGACCATGCCGCTGCTGGTGGTTGTGGCCGTGCTGGTGGCGGTTGAGGCTGATGAGGTATCCGGGCTGCTGCTGGCAGACGTGCTGTCTGATGCGGTGCTGGACGTGCTGGCAGAGGGTTTCAGATACACATCGTCGAAAGCGGCCGGGCTTTGCTGGTATTGCGGAGCGACTTCCAGCACCACGCGATACTGATTCGACTGGGTAAAGATCGTCGAGACCAGCCGCTGTCCAAACGCGCTGTAGAGCGCGGTATCAACGTCCGCTGCGGTCACGCCCAACCGCGCGGCTTTGTCCCGGTTCAGCTCGACATAAGCCACCTGGCCCTGATCCTGTAGGTTACTTACCACGCCGTTGAACTCTGGCCGTTTCTGCAAGGCCGCCACCAGTTTCGGCGACCAGGTCACCAGGTCTTCGCTGTTGGCATCGTCAAGGGTGAACTGATACTGGCTCGGCGTGACCTGATCGTTAACCGTCAGATCCTGTGCTGGTTGCAGATAAAGCTGAATGCCTACCACGCGCGTTGCCGCCTGCTGCAGCTGTTTGATGATTGCACCGGCTTTGTCGTCGCGTTGACCAAAGGGCTTCAGGTTGATCTGCAACCGACCGCTGTTCAGGCTGGTGTTGTTGCCGTCAATACCGATGGTCGAAGAGACGCTCTCAACCGCCGGATTTTGCATGATCACCGCAGACAGCGCCTGCTGGCGCTTCGCCATCTCGGTAAAAGAGACGTCCTGCGTGGCCACGGTCACGCCCTGAATCAACCCGGTATCCTGAGTTGGGAAGAAGCCTTTGGGGACAAGGATATACAGCAGCGCGGTGAGAGCAAAGGTTGCCAGCGCCGCCAGCAGCGTCAGTTTCTGATGATCCAGCACCCGGGTCAGCAGGCGGTCGTACCCGCGAATCAGCCAATCAAAAACCTCGCCGCCTTTGCGCGCGAAACGGGACTGCTTCTCGGGCGGAACAAAGTGCAGCAGGTAAGCACACAGCATCGGTGTTAAGGTCAGCGAGACCAGCATTGAAACCAGAATGGATACCGCCAGCGTGATGGCAAACTCGCGAAACAGGCGCCCCACCACATCGCCCATAAACAACAGCGGAATCAGCACCGCAATCAGGGAAAAGGTCAGAGAGATGATGGTAAAGCCAATCTGCTGCGATCCCTTTAACGCCGCCTCCAGCGGTGGCTCCCCTGCTTCCAGCCGCCGGGAAATATTCTCGACCACCACGATCGCGTCGTCGATCACAAAACCGGTGGCAATCGTCAGCGCCATCAGCGACAGGTTATTGAGGCTGAAGCCAGCGAGATACATCACGCCAAAGGTTCCCACCAGCGAAAGCGGTACCGCCACGCTGGGGATCAGCGTGGCCGCCACGTTACGCAGGAACAGAAAGGTCACCATCACCACCAGCGCAATGGAAAGCATCAGCTCAAACTGGACATCGCGGATGGAGGCGCGAATGGTTTGGGTACGATCGGACAGGATGGTCATTTTCACGCCGTCGGGCAGCGCGGCCTGCAGCGTGGGCAACTGCGCCTTGATGCTGTCCACCACCTGGATGACATTCGCCCCCGGCTGGCGCTGCACGCCGATCACGATGGCCGGGTGGTTGTTGGCCCAGGCAGACTGGAAGCTGTTCTCCGGTCCCTGCTCAATATGGGCGATGTCCTTCAGCCTCAGGGCGGCGCCGTTCTGGTAGGTCAGAATCAGGTTGCCGTATTCGGCGGCGGTGCGCAGCTGGTCGTTGGCGTCGATGGTGACGGAGTGATAGCGGCCGTCAAATCCGCCCTTGGAGCCTTTGACGTTGCTGTTGCCGATAAGCGTATTCACGTCCTCCAGCGTCAGGCCATGAGCCGCCAGCGCCTGAGGGTTCATCTGCACGCGAATTGCCGGTTGGTAACCGCCCGCGAGCGTTACCATGCCCACGCCGGAAATTTGCGAGAGCTTGAGCGCAACGCGGGTATTCACCAGGTCCTGAACCTGCGTCAGCGGCAGAGTATCCGAGCTGGCAGCTAAGGTGATGACCGCACTGTCGGCCGGATTGACCTTTTTATAGGTGGGCGGCGTGGGCAGATCGGTCGGCAGCAAATTATTGGCGGCGTTGATGGCGGCCTGCACCTCCTGCTCGGCCACATCCAGCGACAGATCCAGGCTGAACGTCAGGGTGATGATCGACGATCCGCCTGAGCTGGTCGAGCTCATCTGGCTCAGGCCTGACATCTGCCCCAGCTGGCGCTCCAGCGGTGAAGTGATCGTCGATGCCATTACGTCCGGGCTGGCACCGGGATAGAGCGTTGTCACCTGAATGGTTGGGTAATCGACCTGCGGCAGCGCCGACGTTGAGAGAAACCGGTAAGCAAACAGGCCAGCGATCAGCACGCCCGCCATCAGCAGGATGGTGGCGACCGGACGCAGAATAAAGAGGCGTGACGGGTTCATTGTGCCTCAGCCGGTGGAGTCGGTTGGGTGCTGTCCGCGACCGAAACTTTACTGCCGTTGGTCAGGCGATCGATCCCTTCCGTGACCAGACGGTCGCCAGGCTTCACGCCCTGCAGAATAGCCTGCCACGTCTCACCGTAAGCCGGACCTGCCGTAACCGGCTGGCGCGTCACGGTGTTGTCTTTATTGATGATAAAAACAAAGCTGCCGTCGCTGCTCAACTGTAACGCCTGCGCCGGAATAATGGTGGCGCCTTTCAGCACGCTGGTTTGCAGGCGTAGGTTCACAAACTGGTTGGCGTACAGCGCCTCGTCGTCGTTAGCGAACATGGCTTTCAGCGTAATGGTGCCGGTCGCCGTGTCGATCTCGTTGCTGATAAATTTCACCTGCCCCTGACTCAGGGCATGCTGGTTATCCTGATCGAAGGCGGTGGCGGGCAATGTCCGATCGTGATGAAGAGCTTTTACCAGCGTCGGGATATGACTTTGGGGCACGCTAAAGGTAACGGCGGCAGGCTGCATCTGGGTAATGGTCACCAGCCCGGTCGTGGAGGCACTCTGAATCATATTGCCCGGATCGACCTGACGCAGCCCTACCCGACCACTGACGGGTGCGGTGATGCGCGCATAGCCAATATTCAGCCTGGCGCTGGCAATCTGGGCCTGATCGGCAGCCACTGCGCCGCGATACTGTCCCACGGTCGCGATTTGCGTATCTAAATCCTGGCGGGACAGCGAGTCCTGGGCCGCCAGTTTACGGTAGCGTGCCAGCGTCAGTTCGGCACTTTTCAGCAACGCCATATTTTCGCTGAGCTCCCCCTGATACTGATTCAGCGTGGCCTCGTAGCTGCGGGGATCGATCTGCGCCAGCAGCTGGCCCGCTTCAACCTTCTGCCCTTCGGTGAAGTAAACCTTCTCCAGTTGACCGTCTACCCGGCTGGTGACCGTTACGCTGGCATTGGGGATCACCGTACCCAGCGCGTAGAGATAGACCGGCACATCGGCGGTGCTGGCGGTGCCGCTGTGAACCAGCGTCGTGCCGCCTTTCAGCATACCAGGGCCGCCATGGCGTCCGGCATGACCGCGCGCGGGCAGGGTGCCGCCTGCGCCTTTATGGCCCATCAGTCGCCATGCCACGGCGGCAACGATTAACAGCGCAATGAGCAGAAGCAGCCATTTCAGCCAGCGGGAACCACGGGTACGGGGAGCGTGAGTAGTCATCGAACTCTTCAGGTAAACAGGGATAAAAGAAATCCTCCGGATGGGAGGCATCGTCGAAACGGCATCTGCAAAGATTATCGGCTACTTGTGTTACGACTTTCCATCGCCAAACCGTAAGGGTTGCGTTAAGAAACCTTACCAGTCCCCTGCCCACGGGGTGGACCCGCACGAATAACAGGGGCTGGCGGCCGGAATAGTGGGCAAAAAAAACCCACGCATCTGCGTGGGTTGGTGTAATAACGATTGGCCTTGCCGGAGCAGTGCCCGTTTTCACACCCATCAATACCTCTGGGATGTCCATACTCTCACCCTGCAGGAGTCAGTGACAGGTGAAAAAGGAAAATGAATTCGGCGAAATGAAACGAGGTGTAAAAACATCCACACCTCACTTACAGTTTGATTTGGTTAGGATTTATCTGAACCGCTATCCACAGGCTTGCTGTAGATGGCATCCGGGGCAATATTCATGTGCTTGAGCACCGGCCCCATGATGTTACCGAACACCGGCGCGGCTACGGAGCCACCGAAGTGATCGCCCGCGGTAGGATGGTTAATCATTACAACCAGCGCCACCTCAGGATGGCTGGCCGGGGCAATACCTGCGGTGTAGTTCACATAACCGCCATCATACTTCCCGCTGCTGCCCATCTTTTCAGCCGTACCGGTTTTGGTGGCCAGTCGATAGCCCGGTACCGCCGCTTTCAGTCCGGTACCGCCCGGCAGGACGTCACTTTCCAGCATGTGCACCACTTCCTTGACCGTTTCCGGATTAGCGACCTGCTTGCCCAGCACCGGCGGCGTCACTTTGGTGATCGACAGCGGACGATAAACGCCATAGGAACCCAGCGTGGCGTATTCACGGGCAATTTGCAGCGGCGTGACGCGCAAACCGTAGCCGAAGGAAAAGGTCGCGCGTTCGATATCGGCCCAGCGCGTGCGGTGCAGCGGGAAATACCCTACGCTTTCGCCGGTCAGCCCCAGCCCGGTGGGTTTACCCAGGCCAAATGCATAGTAGGTGTTCACCAGGGCTTCCGCCGGCATCGCCAGGGCGATATGAGAAACGCCGATGTCGCTCGATTTTTGCAAAATGCCGGTCATGGTCAGGCGCGGCCAGTGACCGACGTCGCGGATCAGGTGGCCGTTAACCCGGTAAGGCGTGGTATCCAGCACGGAATCCGGCCGGACGAGGTGACGTTCCAGCCCTTCCATCACCACAAGGGGTTTTACCGTTGAACCCGGCTCGTAGCTGTCATTAATGGCGGTATTGCGCATCTGCGCTGGGGTTGCCCCCTGATAGTTGTTGGGGTTGAACGAGGGATAAGAGGCCATCGCCAGAATCTCGCCCGTATCAATTTTAACCAGCACCGCCGCGCCCGAATCCGCCTTGTTTAGCAGCACGCCATCGCGCAGCTTACTGTAGAGCGTGTACTGGCTGAATTTATCAATGCTGAGCTGCACCGTCGGCGGCTGAGTGGGCGGCTGGTAGCTAATCATCGCGATAATATTCCCCGCCGCATCCTGCCGGTAGACTTCTTTACCCGGCTGGCCCTGCAGGACTTTATCAAAGCCCTTTTCCAGTCCGTTGAGGCCGGTGTTATCGGCCCCCACAATACCAATCAGCGGCGCGGAGGCTTCGCTCATCGGATAAAAGCGACTGTCGTCGTAGACTTCACTGATGCCTTTAAGCTTCAGATCTTTAATATCTTTGGCGATCCCCAGTTCGACTTTGCGCCCGAGATAGAGAAAACGACGTTTGGGGTTAGCGGTGATCTGCGCCGCGACCTCTTCTGGTCGCATACTTAATGCCGCCGCCAGATAGGCCCACTTGGCGCTGGTAAAATCAGGGTTGCTCTCCAGCACGCGCTGCGGATCGGCGATGACATCCCGCGACGGTACGCTGAGCGCCAGAGCTTCGCCGTTGCGATCCAGTAAGGTGCCACGGCTGGTCGGAAGCGTAACGGTACGCAGCGAGCGCTGATCGGCCTCGTGTTCCAGCATGGGCTGATTAAGAAACTGCAAATCGGCGACGCGCACCAGCAGAACAGCCATGCAGGTAAATACGCCCAGGCAGATCAGGCGAAAACGGAAAGGGTTAAACGGGGCTTTTATCTGGTCTTTACCCAGTAATTTTTTAATCCGGGGCATGGCAATCCGCTGCGCTTAAAAAAAAGAGGTCAATCCCGCAGTTATAATCAAAGCACGGGTAAAAACACAGGAAAACTGTGTATCAGTTCGTTATCGTTCAGTTTATTTCGGGCAAAAAAAACCTGCGTATCTACGCAGGTCGGTGTAATCAAGAAAAAATCAGTTGATGTTCACCCATCAATACCTCTGGGATCCTGAATGTAGCAAGCGAAACGGCTTTTTCGCCACGACTGAAACGCAACAGATGCCTGCAAAATGTAACCAGCCGTGTGAACCTTAGGCTTTTGTGCAAACGGCATGTTTTTTAATGTCAACCAGGCAACTCATGGCGTTGGGTCCCTGCGTCAGGGATGACGTGCCGATATCCAGGGTTAACACATTGGGGTTGCCCGCCCGGTCAAACGGCTGCCACGCTTTGCCAAAACCGGGATCAAACCAGGCGCCGGTGGAAATGATCACCACGCCCTGCTTCAGCCCCTCAGTCAGACGCACGCCGGCCAGTATTCTGCCGCGCGCATTGCTGACCTCTATTTCGTCACCGTCTCCGATATCCCGCACCGCCGCATCCTGCGGATGCATATACAGGGTTTCATGCCCGGCGGTTTTGTTACTCTGAACGGTAGCCGTCGCATCTAACTGGCTGTGTAACCGGTCCGATGGCTGAATGGAGATCATGTGTAGCGGATAATCACGGCTGGCTGCCGCGCCCAGCCATTCCTGAGGCTCACGCCATTCCGGATGCCCGGCCATATCCTCCAGGTGGTAGTCAGCGATGGTCTGGCAGAACAGCTCAATCTTACCGCTGGCAGTCTGTATCGGGTTGGCCTCGGGATCGGCGCGGAAGTCTTCCATAAAGATATAAGGCTTACCGCCTTCGGGGATCTCCACAAAGCCACGCTGCCAGAACTCACCGAACTCAGGGAAAGGAATGCCACGACGGCCGTGCGCCACCGCACATTGCTGGTAGAGATGTTCTATCCACTGCATCTCGTTGCGCCCTTCGGTGAAGGTATCGCGATAGCCTAAGCGCTCGGCGAGATCGGCAAAAATATCAAAATCGTTCCGTGCCTGATGTTGCGGCTTAATCGCCTGGTGCATTGCCAGTACAAACCGGTCACGTGATGAACCGCCGATGTCATTACGCTCCAGCGTGGTGGTGGCGGGCAGCACGATATCGGCCATCTGCGCCGCAGGTGTCCAGACGATATCCTGGACCACTACGGTATCCGGCTTCTGCCAGCCTTCCACCAGCCGGTTAAGCTGCTGATGATGGTGAAACGGATTGCCGCCCGCCCAGTGCACCATATGAATGTCCGGATAGTGCAGAGTTTCGCCCTGGAAACCATAAGGCTGGCCGGGATTGAGCAGCATGTCACTGATGCGGGCAACCGGAATGGACAGGCCTGAAGGGTTCGGTCCGGTGCTCATCATCGGCGCGGGGCCTTCCTGACGCGGATTGCCCACGCTGTTCATCGAGCCGTGTCCAAACGAGAAGCCCGCGCCCGGCAAGCCCGGCTGCCCGAGCATGGAAGAGAGCGCGATCATCATCCAGTAAGGCTGTTCGCCACGGTGGGCGCGCTGAACCGAATAGGAGCAGGTGATAAAACTGCGTTTGCCGATCAGCTGTCGGGCCAGATGTACAATGCGATCCGCCGGGATATCGGTGATCTTGCTGGCCCAGCCGGGCGTTTTGGCGATGCCGTCGCTTTCACCCAGCAGATAGGCACGTAGCTGTGGCCAACCGGTGCAGTGACGGGCCAGAAACGCCTCGTCTGTCGCACCACGCTGACAAATTTCGTAACCGAGTGCCAGCATCAGCGCCACGTCGGTATTCGGCCGGATCGGGATCCACTCCGCGTTAACAAACTCTGGGCAGTCATCGCGCATCGGGCTGATGTTAATCACCGGCGTGCCTTTTGCCGCCAGCTGCTCCAGCGCCGGTTTCAGGCTGTGCTGGCCTGCGCCGCCGGATGCCACCTGGGCATTTTTTAACGCCAGCCCACCGAAGGCGACAAACACCTCCGCATGTTCCACCACCTGCGGCCAGTCGGTGACGCGCCCGGTCAGCGGCATGTAGGTGCCCATCACGTAAGGCAGGAAAAACTGCGCGGCGCCCCAGCTGTAGTTGCCTTGCTGATCGACGCCACCGCCGCCCTGGAAATAGAAGCGGCGCACCAGGGTACGCGCATGATTGACGCGCCCTGCCGATGACCAGCCGTAAGAGCCATTAAAAATGCCGGATGCACCGTAGCGTTCGCGAATACGGCGATTTTCCTCTGCCACCAGATCCAGCGCCGTCTCCCAGTCAACGGCAACAAAATCTTCGCGTCCGCGCAGCGTGCGGTCACTGTTTTCGCGCGATTTCAGCCATGAGCGGCGCACCATGGGCTGGCGAATACGTTTGTCTGAGTAAACCAGTTCCGGGATGGTGTTGAGCATCGGCGAGGGATCGGCGTCGGCAAAAAAAGGTTCGCAGCCGATAAGACGATCGTTTTCGCTTACCGCGGTAAAGGCGCCCCAGTGCGCCAGATGTGGCACTTTAGTTTTCATGGTCATCGCTATGGCAGGTGTTGGGATCAGCAGCATAGCATGGGCCGCAACCTGAACAGAAGGCATCACCAACCGTCTGATTTTACCCTGTTTGCGACAGCGCTGGCATTCTGTTGTCTTGATGTGCGCCCGCTTTTCCGTAACACTGGTGCGATGTGTAAACGTTTCCCCAAAATCAGGTAATCGCATGGCCACCATTAAGGATGTTGCCCGGTTGGCGGGAGTTTCCGTCGCCACGGTTTCCCGCGTCATCAACAATTCGCCTAAAGCCAGTGACAGTTCACGTCAGGCGGTCAGCCAGGCGATGGAGTCGCTGCAGTATCATCCAAACGCCAATGCACGGGCGCTGGCGCAGCAGTCCACTGAAACGCTGGGGCTGGTGGTCGGGGATGTTTCCGACCCGTTTTTTGGCGCGATGGTGAAAGCCGTTGATGAAGTAGCGGGCCAGACAGGCAACTTTCTGCTGATTGGTAACGGTTACCATAATGAGCAAAAAGAGCGGCAGGCTATTGAGCAGCTGATGCGCCATCGCTGCGCGGCGCTGGTGGTGCACGCCAAGAAAATCCCCGACAGCGAGCTGGAAGTGTTGATGAAGCAGATGCCGGGCATGGTCTTACTGAACCGTCTGCTGAAGGGTTTTGAAAAGCGCTGCATCGCGCTGGACGACCGCTACGGCGCCTGGCTGGCGACGCGCCATCTGATTCAACTGGGCCATCAGAATATTGCGTTTATCTGCTCCACTCACACGATTTCCGATGCGGAGGATCGCCTGCAGGGTTATTACGACGCGCTGCAGGAGCACGGCCTGCCCTGCAACGATCGGCTGGTCGCCTGGGGCGAGCCGGACGAAGTCGGCGGCGAGCAGGCGATGACGGAGTTGCTGGGGCGCGGTAAAAACTTCAGCGCCGTGGCCTGCTACAACGACTCCATGGCCGCCGGTGCCCTGGCGGTGCTGAGCGACAACGGCGTGCAGGTGCCGGAAGAGATGTCACTCATCGGCTTCGATGACGTGCTGGTTTCCCGCTACGTTCGCCCTCGCTTAACCACGGTGCGTTACCCGATTGTCACCATGGCGCAGCAGGCCGCTGAACTGGCTCTGGCGCTGGCACATCAACAGCCGCTGCCGGAAGTGACCAATATGTTCAGTCCCACGCTGGTCCGCCGTCATTCTGTCGGCGGCCCGGCGACCTCATCCTGAGTTGATCCTTGCCTTGCCGCGACGCTCAGCGCGGCATAATCTCCCCTGGAAACCCATCCGCCGAATCAGCTTCAGGCCATTGTTCCGTATATCTTCTCCATCCCTCATCTTCTGCGGAATAAGCCGGTGGCATTCGTGTTGCAGGAAGGCGGCAAGGTGAGTCATCCCCGGGAGCTTACTGCAGTAAGTGACCAATATGTTCAGTCCCAAGCTGGTCCGCCGTCATTCAGTCGGCGGCCAGGCGATCTCATCCTGAGTTGATCGTTGCCTTACCGCGACGCTCAGCGCGGCATAACCTCCCCCTGGAAACCCATCCGCCAAATCAGCTTCAGGCCATTGTTCCGTATGTGTTTTCCATCCCTCATCTTCTGCGGAATAAGCCGGTGGCATTCGTGTTGCAGGAAGGCGGCAAGGTGAGTCATCCTCGGGAGCTTACGGCAGTAGGTGACCAATATGTTCAGTCCCACGCTGGAAACCCATCCGCCAAATCATCCCCAAACCATTGTTCAAAATGTCTTTTCCATCCCTCATCTTCTGCGGAATAAGCCGGTGGCATTCGTGTTGCAGGAAGGCGGCAAGGTGAGTCATCCCCGGGAGCTTACTGCAGTAAGTGACCGGGGTGATGAGCCGCGGCCAACGCACCTGCGGCGCGAAGGACACCCGCTTATTGGCTGGGGTGATGAGCTGCGGCCAAGGACACCTGCGGCGCGAAGGACGCCAGCTTATTGGCTGGGGTGATGAGCCGCGGCCAAGGACACCTGCGGCGCGAAGGACACCCGCTTATTCATTTGAAGGCGCGGAGGAGGGCCTCAAGAGGCCTGACAAGGGCGATGACGGTTTCGTCCTGCACCTGCGCCGCCGCATCCAGCTTCGCATGCATCTGCGCCATTTCGCTGGCCCCAAACGCCTGGTTACGGACATAGGCATTCACCATGTTGATGCCCATGACGCTCAGCTCATCCACCTGTTTCGCGCTGCTTTCCAGCGCCTTAAGTGGCGCGCTGCCGTTGAGTAATGGCGCAACCTGAGCAGCGTTATCGTGCCAGCGTTGGAGTTGAGAGCGAATAGCTGCGGCAGCCGCCACGTTGCTTCTGTCTTCAACCAGCGCGACCACCTGCTTATCCAGTGTTCTGACGGCGTCGCTTTCTGCCGGTAAAACATCGGCCAGCCGGTTCAGCGGCTCAAAGTAGTTGTAATGCCCGGCCTGAAACTTGAGATGCTGTCGAGTGTAATACTGGGCCGGTTCCAGCGCCTGAGCCAGCACGCGCAGCGGCTGAATATCCGTGCTGTTTGCAAGCCGCGTCATCTGTCGGTCTGCCTGATAATGCTGCTGCAGCCCCACCGATACGGTCGTCCAGCGGTCCATTGCCGCCAGCCGCTGGTACATGCTGTCGGGATCGGTGACATCCTGGGCTGACCATAACCGCTCCGCAACCACAAACGCACGCGGCCAGAGTTTGGTATCAATAATCGCGCTGTTGACGTTTTCGGCCCACAGCGCGGCCTCACCGCCCAGCAGGTTTTGCTGCATCTGGCGCGCATCCGGCAGCACAGGCTGAATCCCCCTAGGCACCGCGTCGAGCCGCTGCCCTTCGGCCGCGTAACGGACGTTACCCACCAGCATGTATCCGCTCAGTTGATTGTTCGCCAGGGTGACGACCGGTTTGAACGGTCCCATCCAGGTATCCACCGTGAACGTCAGCCGGTTCGCCGAAAGCCAGTCGATGGCGTTCACCAGACGACGCGATTTTCCGGCAAAGTCGATAAAACCGCGCCAGCCGTCGCGGCCTTTAATCAGGGTGAAACTCCCCGTTACCGGGCTGCCTTTTAACCGTGGCATGGTAAAGGACCAGCTCTGAGCCTGTTCGCCCGACTGCACCACATCCTGGCCGTTAAGGCCCTGAGGATAGATTTCGTTGCGATAGTGATAGCTGGCCGGCTGAGGCTGATCGAGATAAAAACCCGTGGACAGAATGCCGCGATAGCCGTTTTTCGCTACCGTGCCCAGTGCATCCTGTCCCTGCCAGGACTGAATCAGAATGCTGTGCGGCAGATCGGGATGGGCAATTTCATCCCAGCCCACCATGCGCCGCTGGTGTTTTTCGAGGATTTTCTCAACGCGCTGATTGAACCAGGCCTGCAGCGCATGGGGATCGGCTAATCCACGATCGCGCATAAACTGCTGAACAGCGGCGGATGCCTGCCACTGGCTGGGATCCACCTCATCGCCACCGATATGCAGGTAGGGATCGGGGAAGATCGCTGCCATCTCCCCCACCAGCGCGTCAATAACCTGATAAACCTGTTCGTTGCTGGGATCCAGCAAGGGTTTGAAAACGCCCCACCCGCGCTCCATCTGATACGGCCCCGGCGCGCTGATCAGTTCCGGCATCGCCACCGCCAGCGCGGAGGCATGGCCGGGTATATCCAGCTCCGGCACCACGCGCACGCCACGCTCAGCCGCATACTGCACCACCTCACGCATCTCCGCCTGAGTATAGAAAAGCCCGTCGCTGGCTTTCTGCTGCAGTTGCGGATAGCGGAGGGAGGCAAAGCGCCAGCCCTGATCGTCGGTGAGATGCCAGTGCAGCACGTTCATTCGCGCCGCCGCGATCCCATCGATCTGGCGTTTCAGCGTTCTGACCGGCATAAAATGGCGGGCGCTGTCGATAAGGATGCCGCGCCAGGCAAAGCGCGGTTTATCGTGAATCGTTATCCAGGGAATACGGGTGCCTTCGGCACTGTTTTCTATCAGCTGCAGTAACGTTTCCATGCCGCGCATCGCGCCAAAGCGGCTGTTGGCTTTCAGCAGCACGCCGTCGCGGTTGACGTCCAGTTGGTAACTTTCATCGCTGTCAGGCTGAGGGACAGGGTTGACCGCCTGCGCGATGGCAATACGAATTGTGGGATGCTCAACCGGCTGATCGGCGGGTAACAGCGGCCAGCCGGTTTGGCGAGCGATGCGCGACAGCCAGCGTGTTTCGGCGCCGGGCAGCGTGTCCCCGACAATCTGTAGCGTCAGCTGTGGGGTGAGCGTCAGCCAGCCTGCGTGGGCAGGTTGCTCAACCTGCTGTGGCCACGGCATGAGCGGCAGCGTATCGGCGGCGGCGGAAAAGGTCAGCGCACAACAACAGATCAGCACATTTCGACGTAACGGCATTGGCACGGCTCCCTGCGGGTCAATGGCTAAAAAGAACGATAAACAGAGTTAAGTCATTTTGCTCCGCTAAGCAAATTCGCCCGCCGGAAAAGGCGATCTCGGGTCTGTTTTTTTTCAGTGTCGATTTTATCTTCTTGTTCAAGGCTTCTTTGCTTCAGGTCAAAAACAAGCCGATTAATTCACTGCAATTACTACATGTTGAGTCTAAAATCCAAAAACACACCCATATGTAGTTAACGGAGAAAAAATGGCAACGGTGGTGGTGAAGCGCGACGGATGCCGCGTAGGCTTTGATTCACAGCGTATCGCCGCAGCAGTGAAGGCTGCGGCACGGGCGGCAAACGTGGAA
Organism: Pantoea sp. B623; assembly: GCF_024814475.1. Lineage (NCBI taxonomy): Bacteria > Pseudomonadati > Pseudomonadota > Gammaproteobacteria > Enterobacterales > Erwiniaceae > Pantoea > Pantoea sp. B623. Next base: position 1,938,789 of record NZ_JANUXM010000004.1, read on the forward strand.
GATGCACGGTGGTGCGACACGGTGGCCGATCGGGTCAGCACTCAACTGGCCCATCGTCAGGAAGTGGATATCGGTGACATCCAGTATGCGGTGGAAGAAACGCTCATGGCCGGGCCTTACCCGCAGCTGGCACGCACCTATATTGAGTATCGTCACGATCGCGACGTGGAGCGCGAGCGCCGCAGCCATCTGCATCACGCCATTCGTGGTCTGGTGGATCAGACCAACGCCGCCCTGCTGCATGAAAATGCCAATAAAGACAGCAAAGTGATCCCCACCCAGCGCGATCTGCTGGCCGGGATCGTCGCGAAGCACTATGCGCAGCAGCAGATCCTCCCCCGGGACGTCGTTCAGGCGCATGAACGCGGCGAGATCCACTATCACGATCTCGATTATTCCCCCTTCTTCCCCATGTTCAACTGCATGCTGATCGACCTGAAAGGGATGCTGACCAACGGCTTCAAGATGGGTAATGCCGAGATCGAGCCGCCAAAATCCATCGCCACCGCAACGGCCGTCACGGCGCAGATCATTGCGCAGGTCGCCAGCCATATTTACGGTGGAACCACGCTGAACCGCATTGATGAAGTGCTGGCACCCTATGTGGAAAAGAGCTTCGCAAAACACCTTGCCGTGGCGCAGGACTGGCACATTCCTCAGGCGGACGCCTATGCTCGCGAACGTACCGAAAAAGAGTGCTATGACGCCTTCCAGTCGCTGGAATACGAGGTAAATACGTTACACACGGCAAACGGGCAAACCCCGTTCGTGACCTTTGGTTTTGGCCTGGGCACGAGTTGGGCGGCACGGCTGGTTCAGACCTCCATTTTGCGTAACCGCCTGGCGGGGCTGGGTAAAAATCACAAAACCGCCGTGTTCCCAAAGCTGGTCTTTACGATTCGGGAAGGCGTGAACCGCCGTGCGGGAGAGGTTAACTACGACATTAAGCAACTGGCGCTGACCTGTGCCAGTAAGCGGATGTATCCCGACATTCTGAATTATGATCAGGTGGTCCAGGTCACTGGCTCCTTTAAAACTCCCATGGGCTGCCGCAGTTTTCTGGGCGTTTACGAGGAAAACGGTGAGCAGATTCATGAAGGCCGGAATAATATCGGCGTCATCAGCCTTAATTTACCGCGCATTGCGCTGGAAGCAGACGGAGACGAAACCCGTTTCTGGACCTTGCTGGATGCGCGGCTGGCGCTGGCGAAGCGGGCGCTCATGACGCGCGTTGCCCGACTCGAAAAAACCAAAGCCCGCGTTGCGCCTATCCTGTACATGGAAGGCGCCTGCGGCGTGCGGCTTAATGCCGATGATGAGATTGGCCCCATTTTCCGCAATGGCCGCGCCTCGCTGTCACTGGGCTATATCGGTCTGCATGAAACCCTGAATGCCCTGAGTGGCGCGCAACACCATCCTTTCGATGATGCGGCGCTGCGCGCTAAAGGCGTTGCCATCGTGGCCCATATGCGTGCGGCTACCGATGCCTGGAAAGACGAAACCGGCTACGGCTTTAGTCTCTACAGCACGCCCAGTGAGAACCTGTGCGACCGCTTCTGTCGTCTGGATGCCGCGCAGTTTGGCGTGGTAAAGGGGGTAACCGATAAAGGCTACTACACCAACAGCTTCCATCTGGACGTTGAGAAGAAGGTGAATCCCTACGATAAGATCGATTTTGAAGCGCCCTATCCGTCGTTGGCTAACGGCGGGTTTATCTGTTACGGCGAATATCCCAACGTGCAGCACAACCTCAAGGCGCTGGAAGACGTGTGGGATTACAGCTATGACCGCGTGCCCTACTACGGCACCAACACGCCGATTGACGAGTGCTACGAATGCGGGTTCAACGGGGAATTCACCTGCACCAGTCGCGGCTTTACCTGCCCCAACTGCGGCAATCACGATCCTGCCCGGGTTTCGGTTACGCGCCGCGTATGTGGCTATCTCGGCAGCCCGGATGCGCGTCCGTTTAACGCCGGTAAACAGCAGGAAGTGCAGCGTCGGGTGAAGCACCTGGATAGCGGACAGCTGGGATGATGCGCATCCATCGTTACTACGATGTGGATATCGTGAACGGGCCCGGCACGCGCTGTACGCTGTTTGTCTCAGGCTGCGAGCACCAGTGTCGCGGCTGTTACAACCAGAGCACCTGGAGGCTGGACTCGGGCGTGCCGTTTACGCTGGAAATGGAGGAGCAGCTGTTAGCGGATTTACAGGATACGCGTATCCCGCGTCAGGGTTTATCGCTGAGCGGCGGCGATCCGCTGCATCCTCATAACGTGCCGCATGTTCGTCGGTTAGTGAAACGGGTAAAACAGACGTGCGCAGGCAAAGATATCTGGTTGTGGACCGGCTATGACATGCAGGCACTCAGCCCGGCACAGCGCGCGATCCTGCCCTGGATAGACGTGGTGATTGACGGGCGGTTTGAAGAGGCAGAACGCGATGCCACGCTCCTGTGGCGCGGCAGCCGAAATCAGAAAATCTGGTATCTACGCTGAAACACGGGGGATCGCGCCGGACTCGATCAGCGTGAACCCCGTATTTTCTTCGGCAAACGCCTGGTGATGCAGGCAGCGAGCCACGTCCTGAGCCGACACGGCACGCCAGTTGCCTGGCAACCAGGCGAACAGCGGAGCCATCAGGCTTTCTCCCCGACGTTTATCTTTTCGTTCACCCAGCAACAGCGAAGGCCGGACCACCGTCAGGCTCGGCCACGCCTGATGGCGCAGCGCATTTTCCATCTCACCTTTCACGCGATTGTATAAAAAGGGGGAGTGACGGTTAGCACCGTGCGCACTGACCACCAGCATCTTTCTGGCCCCCAGACGTAACGCGTTCAGGGCGGTGTCCACCACCAGCGTGTAATCCACGTGAATAAAGGCCTCTTTACTGCCCGCCTGCTTACGCGTGGTGCCAAGACAGCAAAATACCGTCGTCAGCGGTGCCTCCAGCGGGCGCAGGACATCCGTGAGATCGGCTTCAACAGGGTTGACGACCTTGTTCATTGCGGGAAGCGCACGACGGCTGGGCGCAATAATTTCATCCACGCGCGGATCGTCGATCAGTAAACGCAGCAGACAGGATCCCACTAAGCCGGTTGCGCCCGTCAGTAATACACGATTCATCTCAGAATATTCCCTGTTTCGCTGCCAGCCGTGCAAAATCTGGCCAATGTGAGCCGCCTGGCTTGCGTTCTCAGAATCGACAACCAAGCTTAACAGGTCATCAGGATAGCGCAGTATGCGCCTGACATGCCTAAAGGAGAGTATAGATGAGCACCAGAATTGCGGTTCTGATCACCGATGAATTTGAAGACTCTGAGTTTACCTCGCCAGCCGAAGTCTACAAACGTGCAGGCTATGAGGTGGTTACCATTGAGGAACAGGCGGGTAAAACCGTGAAGGGCAAACAGGGCGATGCTGAAGTCACCATCGATCGCAGCATCGACGACGTTAGCCCGGCGGAATTCGACGCACTGCTGCTACCGGGTGGACACTCGCCGGATGCGCTGCGCGGTGACGACCGCTTTGTTGCCTTTACCAAAGACTTTGTGGCCAGCGGCAAACCCATCTTTGCTATCTGCCACGGGCCACAACTGCTGATCAGCGCCAACGGCGTTCGCGGTCGTAAAATGACCAGCGTGAAGGCCATTGCGATCGACCTGATCAATGCGGGTGCCGACTTCCGTGATGAGGAAGTGGTGGTTGACGGTGACAAGCTGGTCACCAGCCGTACGCCGGCGGATCTGCCTGCCTTTAACCGTGAGTCCCTGCGTATTCTGCAGGCACTGTAACGGCCCACGCCCTTTTCCGCCAGGAAGGGGGCGCTTTATTTACGCCTCGCGTTGCCAGACAATTTTTTTGCCGAAACCCAGCGCATTGTCGGTCATTTTCAGCTCATCAAGCGTAATTTCCCACAGGGGCGCAGAAACCTTGCGCGAAACCGGGAAGCGACGTTGGTATGCGGTGCGCGCCTCAGACGCGTCTTCTTCGCTGAGCGGCCGGATATGACCCCGATACTGCACGCCTTTTATCAGCAGTACCGTCTTCGGCTGTCCATTGATTGTCCCCGCCACGCGGTTATTTTTCATTGCTAACAGGCCATGGCGCGTATCCGACTCCGTCATGAGCCAGAAAGCCATGCGTAATTCATCAAACACGTAGTAGCAGTTTGCACACCACAGATCATCGTCAGCACAGCAGCACAGGGACAGCACATGCTGCTTTTTCAGGTAGCGAACAAGATGGGCAAGGTCAGACACAATCAACTCCGGGTAAGGGCGACGGATAGCACGGCGCAAAGAAGCGCGCTACACTGCCGGGCGGGCATTTCTGGAACACATTATGAGTCAGCACTGGCAACTTTACCTGATACAAACGGCCGCAGGCATGCTGTATACCGGCATCACAACCGACGTTGCGCGCCGCCTTGGACAACATGCCTGTGGGCGCGGGGCGCGGGCCCTGCGCGGTAAGGGCCCGTTGGCGCTGGTCTATGCCTGCGCGGCGGGCGACCGGTCGCAGGCTTCCGCGCTGGAGTACCAGGTTAAGCAACTGACCCGCCAACGAAAACTACAGTTGGTTGCCGAGCAACCCGTAAGCCTTGCCGCCTGGCTCAGCGCAGTGGATTAAAAGGCACGGAATACTCAATGCGCCCTTCGGCCCCGTCAAACGCGTTGTCTGCCAGAGGGTACACCAGGAAAGAGGCTTCGCTATCCGGCCAGCGGCAGTGCAACCCATGCCGTGCTGCGGGCTCGAAACCCAGGTGGCTATACAATGCGGGATCGCCCCTTACCACAACGGCGCTGTAGCCAAACTCATTCAGCGTATCCAGACCTTCGTAGACCAACTGTTTCGCCATGCCCTGACCACGCAGGCTTTCATCCACGGCCAGCGGAGCCAGTCCGACCCAGTTGCGATCTTCCCCCTGCAGGGTAACCGGGCTGAAGGCGGCATAGCCCAGCACCTGCCCTTCATCGTCTGTGGCGACGACGCCCAGCGTTAGCAGCCCGTCTTCACGCAGGGCCTGAGTCAGCTCGGCTTCGGCTGAGGTGGGAAAACAGCGTCGCAGTAATGCATCGATACCGGCGGCATCCACGCCAATTTCTGTGCGTATTAACATGAGACACCCGCGCGTGCCTGTGCGGCTTTCGCGTCCTGTTGCATTGTTGTCTCCACGATTGCGGCCATCTGTTGAATGGCGGTACGTAACCCCTTGGGCATGGTGTTGAGTTCAATTGCATCCATTACGTTCTTAACCTCCAGTCCCAGTTCCGTATCCCCTTCGATCAGCAGTCGGCGCTGAAAGAAAAGCATATCAGGATCCGCTTTGCGTGCTGCTACCAGCAACAAATCATTGGCGTTGCCCCGGAACCAGACATCTGCTTCGGCATGCTGCAACACCCTCAGTTGGCCGCCTTCCAGCGTGGTGATCCACGTGAGATTAATATCGCTAATCTCAATCCCCAAAAAGCGTCCCTGAAGAAAGTCTAACTCACCTTCGGCTAAAACATGACGAAATTGCCAGTTTAAGAGTTGTTGCAAGAGCTGCTTCTTCAATATGAAGGGAGCAAGTGTTGCAGGTAAGCTAAGGATTTTAGGGCCGTTTTTGACTAAACTGGCAGATAACCGCTGGAACACGTTTTGCACTCCTGTCACAAAAAATTTTAGCTATATTGCCATAGAGTGCCATTCCCGCCTCCTTTGAGATCAATAAAACCTATCGTAAGCGGGTTAAAAAAAAGCCAGGCTATCTCATCAATGACCGTTTCACTGCCCTAAATCAACATTTGCCCAAAGCGCCATGACTAGACTCGTGCTCCATCTGCATCACGAGAGGATTGAGTATGGAGCTGCTGTGTCCGGCCGGAAACCTGCCTGCGATACGAAGTGCGGTCGAAAATGGCGCCGATGCGGTTTATGTCGGACTGAAAGATGACACCAACGCGCGTCACTTTGCAGGATTGAATTTTACAGATAAGAAACTGCACGAAGCGGCGTACTACCTTCATCAGCATCGCCGTAAGCTGCACGTGGCGATCAATACCTTTGCACATCCTGACGGCATGCAGCGCTGGCAGCGGGCTATCGATGTGGCGGCAGACAGCGGTGCTGATGCGCTGATCCTGGCGGATATTGCAACGCTGGAATATGCCACCGCGCGCTATCCTCACATCGAACGTCATCTGTCAGTGCAGGCTTCCGCCACCAACCTTGAGGCCATTCGTTTTTATCATCGCCATTTCAATTTGCACCGAGTGGTACTGCCGCGCGTACTGTCGATTCATCAGGTAAAACAGCTGGCGCGCAGTACACCTGTTCCGCTGGAGGTCTTTGCCTTTGGCAGCCTGTGCATCATGGCCGAGGGCCGCTGCTACCTCTCTTCCTGGCTAACCGGTGAATCGCCAAACAGTAAAGGCGCCTGCTCCCCCGCGAAGTTTGTTCGCTGGCAACAAACGCCGGCCGGCATGGAGGTGCGCCTTAATGACGTGCTGATCGATCGCTATCGCGCAGAGGAAAGCGCCGGCTATCCCACGCTGTGCAAAGGCCGTTATCAGGTTGACGACCAGCGCTATCACGTGCTGGAAGAGCCCACCAGCCTGAATACGCTTGAACTGTTGCCAGAGCTGATGCGGGCAGGCATTGCCTCCGTAAAAATCGAAGGCCGTCAGCGCAGCCCTGCCTACGTATCCGATGTCGCCCGCGTCTGGCGTCAGGCTATCGATCGCTGTCAAGCTCAGCCGGATAACTTTGAAGTGGCACAGCAGTGGATGAAAACGCTGGGGGCCCTGTCAGAAGGCACGCAGACCACCTTAGGCGCCTATCATCGTGACTGGCAGTGAGGAAAAACCATGAAATACTCTCTCGGCCCCGTGCTCTGGTACTGGCCCACCGCCACGCTGGAACATTTTTATCACCTCACTGCTGACAGCAGCGCTGACATTGTTTGTCTTGGGGAAGCCGTCTGCAGCAAGCGACGCGCCACGCTTTTTGCCGCCTGGATGGATTTAGCACGAATGCTGTCAGCCCGTGGGAAGCAGGTGGTCATTAGCACGCTGGCTTTGCTGCAATCCCCTTCTGAGCTCAAAGAGCTAAAGCGCTATGTAGAGAACGGCGAGTTTATTATTGAAGCCAACGACCTGGGCACCGTGAATATGGCGGCAGAGCGCAAGCTGCCCTTCGTTGCGGGGCCCACGCTCAATGTTTATAACGCCGATACGCTGCAGCTTTTAGTCAAAGAGGGCATGACGCGCTGGTGCTTGCCCGTTGAAATGCCGCGCGACTGGCTAGTGGAGCTGCTTCAGCAGTGTGAGACAAGGGGCATCCGCCAGCAGTTCGAGGTGGAGGTGCTGGGTTATGGTCATTTGCCGCTGGCCCTGTCAGCCCGCTGCTTTACAGCACGTTCGGAGAATCGCGCCAAAGATGCCTGCGAAACCTGCTGTATTCATTATCCCCATGGACGCCGGGTCCTCTCACAGGAATCGCAACAGGTTTTCGTCCTGAACGGTATCCAGACCCTGAGCGGTTACTGCTATAACCTGGGGAACGATCTGGTTGGTATGCACAACTATGTAGATATCGTGCGGTTGTCACCTCAGGATGAGGAAACCTTAAGCCTTATTGACCGTTTCCGCGCAAATGAAGAGGGGCAGGCCCCCCTGGATCTGGCGAAAAATCGGGACTGTAATGGCTACTGGCGCAAGCTGCCGGGCATGGTTTTGCAGGCTGGCGACTGAAAGGCACATACAGGCAACATACGGCGAGTGTAAAAAGTTTTAATATGGCGGATGTTACGCAATACTTGATGGCGCAGGGTATGACACCTGCGCTATACACTCTGGAGTACTCATGTCTGAGAAAAAAAGCGTTCGCCTCTCCGTACTCGATCTTGCCCCTGTTCCTCAGGGTGCCACGCCTCGTGATGCGTTTCACCATTCACTCGCGCTGGCGCGTCAGGCTGAAGCCCTGGGATTCGAACGTTACTGGCTGGCTGAACACCATAATATGACCGGCATTGCCAGTGCCGCCACGTCTGTGCTGATTGGCTATCTGGCCGCGAACACCACAAAGCTGCGTCTGGGTTCGGGCGGCATTATGTTGCCGAATCACGCGCCGCTGGTGATTGCAGAACAGTTCGGCACTCTGGCCTCGCTTTATCCCGACCGTATCGATCTGGGATTAGGCCGCGCCCCCGGCTCGGATCAGCGCACCATGCTGGCCCTGCGCCGCAACCTGTCGGGCATTCAGGCCGATACCTTCCCGGACGATGTCGCTGAGTTGATCGACTGGTTTGATGCGGAAGCCGGCGCGCAGCCACCTGTTCAGCCGGTGCCCGGTTTAGGCCTGAAAATTCCGGTGTGGTTGCTGGGTTCCAGCCTTTACAGCGCACAGCTGTCGGCCAAAATGGGACTGCCGTTTGCCTTCGCCTCGCACTTTGCGCCGGACCAGCTGTTCCAGGCTCTGCATGTCTATCGCGAGAACTTTACGCCTTCAGCCCGTCTCGCCGAGCCGTACGCTACGGTGTGCATTAACGTGGTTGCCGCTGACAGCGAAAGCGACGCGCGTTTCCTGTTCACTTCAATGCAGCAGCAGTTTATTAATCTGCGCCGTGGCAAGCCGGGCCCGCTGCCTGCCCCGGTCGAGAACATGGACAGCCTGTGGTCGCCGTCAGAACAGTATGGCGTTCAGCAGGCGCTGAGCATGTCGCTGGTAGGGGATGTCGAGAAAGTGCGTCACGGACTGGCTTCACTGCTGCGTGAAACCCAGGCGGATGAGATTATGGTTAACGGTCAGATTTACGATACGCAAGCCCGTCTGCACTCGTTTAAGCTGGCGATGGACGCTGCACGCAGCCTGTAAAGCAGCAGCCGCCCTTCTGGGATAAGCCAGAAGCAGGACAAAAAAAGGGAAGCCCGCAGGCTTCCCTTTTTATTACGACGATTTAGCTCGCTTACGCGTCACGACGACGTGGTGCAGCCGCACCGTCTTCACGACGTGGACCACGACCGCCTTCGCGGTTGAAGCTGCGTCCGCCTTCACGACCACCTTCACGGCGCTCAGAAGAGAAACGACGCGGGCCCTGACCTTCAGGACGTGCACCGCCGCCACGACGTTCGCCAGCACCGGCGCCAGGACGACGCTCGCCACGGCCACCTTCATGCGGCTGAGCATCACCCAGCAGCTGCATATTCATTGGCTTGTTCAGAATACGCGTACGGGTAAAGTGCTGCAGCACATCACCTGGCATGCCTTTCGGCAGCTCGATGGTGGAGTGCGTACCAAACAGTTTGATGTTACCGATGTAACGGCTGCTGATATCGCCTTCGTTGGCAATTGCGCCCACGATGTGACGCACTTCAACACCGTCGTCACGGCCCACTTCAATGCGGTACAGTTGCATATCGCCAACGTCACGACGTTCGCGACGTGGGCGGTCGCCATCACGGCTTTCGCGTGGACCACGTGCATCACGGCTCTCACGACGATCGTCACGCTCACGGAATTCACGACGCGCTGGACGTGGTGCATCAGCAGGAACGATCAGCGGACGCTCACCCTGTGCCATTTTCAGCAGCGCAGCAGCCAGCGTTTCGATATCCAGCTCTTCTTCAGGCTGCATCTTCGCCAGCAGCGCACGGTACTGTTCCAGATCGCTGCTTTCCAGCTGCTGCTGAACTTTTGCCGCGAACTTAGCCAGACGACGCTGACCCAGCAGTTCTGCATTTGGCAGCTCAACTTCTGGAATGGTCAGCTTCATGGTGCGTTCGATGTTACGCAGCAGACGACGCTCGCGGTTCTCTACGAACAGCAGTGCGCGACCCGCACGACCAGCACGACCGGTACGGCCGATACGGTGAACGTAAGATTCTGCGTCCATCGGAATATCGTAGTTAACAACCAGGCTGATACGCTCAACGTCCAGGCCACGGGCCGCAACGTCGGTAGCAATCAGGATATCCAGACGACCATCTTTCAGGCGCTCCAGCGTCTGCTCACGCAGTGCCTGGTTCATATCGCCGTTCAGTGCCGCACTGTTGTAACCGCTGCGCTCCAGCGCTTCAGCCACTTCCAGCGTTGCGTTTTTAGTCCGCACGAAAATGATCGCAGCATCGAAGTCTTCTGCTTCAAGGAAGCGAACCAGCGCGTCAGTTTTACGGCCGTAAGCCGTCCAGTAACTCTGGCTGATGTCTGGGCGCGTAGTCATGCTTGACTGAATGCGCACTTCCTGCGGATCTTTCATAAAACGCTTGGTAATACGACGAATCGCTTCTGGCATGGTGGCAGAGAACAGTGCGGTCTGATGACCTTCTGGGATCTGCGCCATGATGGTTTCAACGTCTTCGATGAAGCCCATGCGTAACATTTCATCGGCTTCGTCCAGCACCAGACCACGCAGGTTAGACAGATCTAACGTGCCACGTTTCAGGTGATCCAGCAGACGGCCTGGAGTACCTACGACAACCTGTGGTCCCTGGCGCAGGGCGCGCAGCTGCACGTCATAACGCTGGCCGCCGTAAAGGGCAACCACGTTCAGACCGCGCATATGTTTAGAGAATTCGGTAACAGCTTCAGCTACCTGCACCGCCAGTTCGCGGGTCGGTGCCAGCACCAAAATTTGCGGTGCTTTAACAGTTGGATCGATGTTGTGTAACAGCGGCAGCGAGAACGCTGCAGTTTTACCACTCCCGGTCTGCGCCATACCTAATACGTCACGGCCCGCCAGCAGGTGAGGAATACACTCAGCCTGGATTGGGGATGGCTTGACATAGCCCATGCCGTTCAGTGATTCAAGGAGTTCGGCGTTCAGGCCAAGTTCTGCAAAAGTGGTTTGAATATCAGTCATGTAGTACACGTGCCTCGTTGATTGCGGCGGCCAGTCTACATAACTCGTCGTGAAAACTTTCAGTCATTTTCATCAAAAAGTGTGAACCGGCTCAAATTAGAAGTTTTGACGAACAGAAAAGCCCTCATCCCTGAAGATGATGACTTGACAGGTTTTACAGGCAAAAAAGTTCGTCAGCTATTGCTGGTCAGATTCTGATAAATCGTCTTGTGCCTGGCCGAGTTGCGCCAGTTCCAACAATGCGTATCGGTGTTCAACAAAGTTATTCACGTTGTTGGCAACCGCCAGTTTGAACAACGCTTCTGCGTTGTCCTTCTCCCCCAGACTTAGGTAATACTTACCTAAATAGAAGTTGGTTTCACTGAGATGTTCAGCGAGCGAGGTGTTATCCGTTGCGTCCGCCTTGAGACGTTCCATCAGTGTTGCTTCGCTGATGTCGCCCAGGTAGAACTCGACAATATTCCATCCCCATTGGTCCTTGACCGCTTTGTCGTAACGCTGCTTAAGCGCCACTTTTGCTTTGTCGGCATCCATCCTGCTTTCAACCAGGTAGAGCCACAAGCTGCGGAAAGGATCGTTAGGATCGTCTTGATAAAACGCCAGCAGATCATCTTGCGCTAACTTGTATCGACCGCCGTAATAGAGGGCGATACCACGATTTAAATGCGCATAGTTGTAAGTTGGATCAAGCTCAAGTACAGAATCAAACGCTTCATAGGCGGCATCAAAGTTGCCCGCCTGCGTTAAGTATATACCAAGATAGTTAAACACTTCTGGCATATCTGGTCTTATAGACAGCGCTTGCGAAAAATCGTTCCGCGCTAATGCCCTCAGACCCAAACTATCATACAACACTCCGCGCTCATATAACAGCTGTGCGCGTTCATCATCGGTAAGGGCTCGACTGGCAAGAATTTGTTCCATGCGAGCCAGAATCACTTCCTGTTGCAGTGTGGGCTGTAAAGGTACTGCAAGAACTTCGTTCTTACGCCAATTGGAGTTGCTGCATCCTGCCAGCGTCAAAGCTGTCGCAACAAAACACCAGCGCAAAAAAGGCTTCATTTCCCACTCCCGAATACAAACATTGGGACAACCATCCTGTTATCCGCCTGCTGTGCACAAGGATTCCCGCCCTCGCGATGACACAAAAGCCTCTCCCTGCCAGGCAAGGAGAGGCAAATCAGGAAAGACTTATTCAGCGTCAGGTGCGCTCTCAGCTGCAACAGCTTCAGGCTTGGTTTCTGTCGCTTCTTTGATGCTCAGACGTACGCGGCCCTGGCGATCGACTTCCATCACCTTCACCGGGACTTCCTGACCCATCTGCAGATAGTCAGTCACTTTCTCAACGCGCTTATCGGCGATTTGAGAAATATGCACCAGACCTTCTTTACCACCGCCGATAGCGACGAAGGCACCAAAGTCTACGATACGTGTGACTTTACCGCTGTAGATACGGCCCACTTCGATTTCTGCGGTGATCTCTTCGATACGACGAATCGCTTCTTTCGCTTTCAGACCATCGGTTGCTGCGATTTTCACGGTACCGTCATCTTCGATTTCAATGGTTGTACCGGTTTCTTCGGTCAGCGCACGGATCACAGAACCGCCTTTACCAATCACATCTTTGATCTTGTCTGAATTGATCTTGATGGTGTAAATGCGCGGTGCGAACTCAGAGATTTCCTGACGCGGCGTGCTGATAGCCTGTTCCATTACGCCCAGAATGTGCAGACGCGCACCTTTGGCCTGGTTCAGCGCAACCTGCATGATCTCGCGGGTGATGCCTTCGATTTTAATGTCCATCTGCAGCGCAGTGATACCTTCACGGCTACCGGCGACTTTAAAGTCCATATCGCCCAGATGATCTTCATCACCCAGGATGTCGGACAGGACAACAAACTTGTCGTCTTCTTTCACCAGGCCCATTGCGATACCCGCAACAGAGGCCTTGATTGGCACACCGGCATCCATCAGTGCCAGAGAGGCACCACAGACCGAGGCCATAGAAGAGGAACCATTAGATTCGGTGATTTCAGAAACCACACGCACGGTATACGGGAAATCTTCAGCTTTAGGCATCACGGCCAGCACGCCGCGCTTCGCCAGACGACCGTGACCGATTTCACGACGCTTAGGCGAGCCCACCATACCGGTCTCACCAACGGAGTACGGAGGGAAGTTATAGTGGAACAGGAAGCTGTCGGTGCGTTCGCCCATCAGCTCATCCAGGTTCTGCGCATCGCGGGTGGTGCCCAGCGTCGCGGTCACCAGCGCCTGTGTTTCACCACGGGTGAACAGTGCGGAACCGTGTGTACGTGGCAGAACGCCCGTGCGCACGTCCAGACCACGGATCATGTCTTTTTCACGGCCATCAATACGTGGCTCGCCGTTCAGGATGCGGGTACGAACCACATTCTTTTCCAGGCTGTGAACGATATCGCCGATTTCGGCCGCATCGAGTGATTCATCTTCTGCCAGAAGCGCAGCAATGGTTTCGTCTTTAATGACGCCAACCTGGGTGTAACGCTCTTGCTTATCAGTAATGCGGTATGCATCGCTGATACGGGTTTCGGCCAGCGCCGCAACGCGTGAAATCAGTGCAGTATTTGCCTGCTCTGGCTGCCAGTCCCAACGCGGTTTGCCCGCTTCGGCAACCAGGGAGTTGATGTTTTCAATCACGATCTGCTGCTGATCGTGGCCAAACACCACCGCACCCAGCATCTGCTCTTCAGACAGGATTTCCGCTTCAGATTCCACCATCAGAACGGCGTTCTGTGTACCGGCAACAACCAGGTCCAGACGGGATGTTTTCAGCTCATCAGCCGTTGGGTTCAGTACATACTGGTCATTGATATAACCTACGCGTGCCGCACCGATAGGGCCGTTGAAAGGCAGACCTGACAGCGCCAGGGCTGCAGAAGCACCGATCATGGCAACGATGTCCGGGTGAACCTGTGGGTTAACTGAAACAACGGTCGCAATAACCTGCACTTCGTTGACGAAACCTTCCGGGAACAGCGGACGCACCGGACGGTCAATCAGACGTGAAATCAGGGTTTCGCCTTCGCTTGGGCGACCTTCACGACGGAAGAAGCTACCTGGGATACGACCAGCAGCGTAAGTACGCTCCTGATAGTTAACGGTCAGTGGGAAAAAGTCCTGACCTGGCTTGGTTTTTTTCTGACCAACAACGGTGACAAATACTGCGGTATCGTCCATGCTCACCATCACGGCGGCAGTCGCCTGGCGAGCCATCATGCCGGTTTCCAGCGTGACGGTATGTTGACCATATTGGAATTTGCGTACGATCGGATTAAGCAAAATCAAAGTCCTTAACATCGGGGCAGTGCTATATTGAGCCTGCCATTGATTACCGATCCTCGTTGCATCCTCGCGACTAATGACAACCCTTAACCGCCCCTGCGGTAAAAGCCTCTCATTAGCCGCGCGAACCTCTGCAAACAAAGATCACACCCAACAACAATACATGAGTTTGCTCAGGATTGCTGCGCATTGCTCGAAAAAAGGGGCCATAAAGGCCCCCTTTTCATGAAACTCGCACAAATCAGATCGCCAGTCGGGTTTTAGCGCACTTAAGTGGCATCCCTGACGACCCGATTTTAAGACTTAGCGACGCAGACCGAGACTTTCGATCAGGCTGCTGTAGCGTGCAACGTCTTTACGCTTCAGGTAGTCCAGCAGCTTACGACGCTGAGATACCATGCGCAGCAGACCGCGGCGGCTGTGGTGGTCTTTCTTGTGCTCAGAGAAGTGGCCCTGCAGATGGCTGATCTGCGCGGTCAACAGTGCAACCTGAACTTCGGTTGAACCGCTGTCGTTAGCACCACGACCATATTTAGCAACGATCTCTGCTTTAGCTTCTACGCTTAGAGACATAATAAACTCCAGTTAAATGAATGTATGGGCGCCGATCTCTAATTCAGCATCCCGCTTTAAAGCCGCGCCATTCTACTCTTCGCCAGAGGGCAACGCAAATGCCCAACGCGGAAAGCGCACAACTTAATTCTGATACTCCACCACTAAACGGCGGGGAGCAATTCGGCCATCCTCGGCAATTTCAGCCATGCCGATAAATTTGCCCTCTTCACCTTCGGTGACGCGTACTAAGCCCTGGGCTGGCGCCTGACTGGCGTGAACCGGTTGGCCCTGCTTAAAGTAGGCGGCGACATCGGATGAAACGTTAACCGCCGGATAATCGGACGCCGGGCTGTCCATTGGCAGAAGCAGCGGATCAAGGTGCTGCGCCAGATCTTCACCTGCCTCACTGGCGCGATGCTGCAGTGCCTGGAGCTGCTCCAGTGTGACCATCTTCTCAAACGGATAACGGGCAACCTGTACCCGGCGCAGCATGATGACGTGCGCACCGCAGCCAAGCTTCTCGCCCAGATCGTCAATAATGGTGCGAATGTAGGTGCCTTTGGAACAGTGGACGTCCAGCTCCAGCTCATTGCCCTGCCAGCGAATAAACTGCAGCGCATAAACGGTAATCGGGCGGGGTTCACGTTCGATGGTGATGCCTTCACGTGCGTACTCATACAGTTTTCTGCCCTGATGTTTCAATGCAGAAAACATGGAAGGCACCTGCATGATATCGCCACGAAAACTGTCCAGCGCCGTGTCGAGTTCTGACTGAGTGAAGGTCACAGGACGGGTCTGCACCAGATTGCCGTCCGCATCGGAGGTATCGGTGCGTTCACCCAGGCGGGCAATCACACGATAGCGCTTATCGGAGTCCAGCAGATACTGAGAAAACTTGGTGGCTTCACCCAGGCAAATCGGCAACATGCCGGTGGCCAGAGGATCGAGCGCGCCGGTATGTCCTGCACGGTTAGCGTTGAAAATACGCTTGACCTTTTGCAGGACATCGTTGGATGACATCCCTTGTGGTTTATCCAGCAATAAGACGCCATGGACGTCGCGACCGCGACGACGAGGACGACTCATTACGCCTCCTCGTCATCGTCCGTGGCTTCAGGACCACGACGCTCAACGTCTTTTTTCACCACGTTGGTGACGAGGTTAGACATGCGCATCCCTTCGATCAACGAGTTGTCGTAGAAGAAGGTCAGTTCCGGCACGATACGCAGGCGCATGGCTTTACCCAGCAGCGTGCGGATATAACCCGAGGCTTCTTTTAACGCTTTCAGGCCATTTTGTACGGCTTCTTCATCTTTATCATTGAGGAAGGTAACAAACACTTTGGCGTAAGCGAGGTCACGGGATACCTCAACGCCAGAAACGGTCACCATCATGCCCAGGCGTGGATCTTTAATTTCACGCTGCAGGATCATGGCTATCTCTTTTTGCAGCTCCTGCGAAACACGCTGCGGACGGCCAAATTCTTTCGCCATTTTTATTTCTCCCAAATAATTCGGGAGGCCAGCGGCCTCCCAAATTGCATCATTAACGCTAAGACTTAAGCGATAGTGCGTTTAACTTCAATCACTTCGAAGACTTCGATCATATCGCCGACACGAACGTCATTATAGTTCTTCACGCCGATACCGCACTCCATGCCGTTACGCACTTCGTTCACGTCATCTTTAAAGCGACGCAGTGATTCCAGTTCGCCTTCGTAGATCACCACGTTATCGCGCAGTACGCGGATTGGGTTGTGACGTTTGATATTGCCTTCCGTCACCATACAACCTGCCACTGCACCAAATTTCGGTGATTTGAACACGTCACGCACTTCAGCCAGACCGATAATCTGCTGTTTGTACTCTGGAGCCAGCATACCGCTCATCGCGGCTTTCACTTCGTCAATCAGGTTATAGATGACGGAGTAGTAACGCAGATCCAGGCTTTCAGCATCGATCACGCGGCGCGCGGACGCGTCAGCACGAACGTTGAAGCCCAGCAGGATAGCGTTGGATGCCGCTGCCAGCGTGGCGTCGGTTTCGGTGATCCCACCTACGCCTGAACCGACAATCTTCACCTTCACTTCGTCGGTGGAGAGTTTCAGCAAGGAGTCGGAGATCGCTTCCACAGAACCCTGTACGTCGGCTTTGAGCACGATGTTCAGTTCGGACACTTCGCCTTCGGTCATGTTCGCAAACATGTTTTCCAGCTTAGATTTCTGCTGACGCGCCAGTTTCACTTCGCGGAATTTGCCCTGACGATACAGTGCCACTTCACGCGCTTTCTTCTCGTCACGTACCACGGTCGCTTCATCACCCGCTGCCGGTACACCGGACAGGCCGAGGATCTCAACCGGGATTGAAGGACCCGCTTCCATCACTTCGCGGCCCAGTTCGTCACGCATCGCACGGACACGGCCGTATTCGAAGCCGCACAGAACGATGTCGCCCTTGTTCAGCGTACCTTCGCGTACCAGCACGGTGGCAACCGGACCACGACCTTTGTCGAGGAACGATTCAATCACCACGCCGCTCGCCATACCTTCACGGATAGCGGTCAGCTCAAGGACTTCAGCCTGCAGCAGGATAGCATTTAACAGGTCATCAATACCGGTACCCGCTTTCGCAGAGACGTTAACGAACATGTTTTCGCCGCCCCACTCTTCCGGGATGATCCCGTACTGCGTCAGCTCGTTTTTAACACGATCCGGATCGGCTTCTGGCTTATCGCACTTGTTCACCGCAACCACTACCGGCACTTTCGCCGCTTTGGCGTGCTGGATAGCTTCAACGGTCTGTGGCATCACGCCATCATCCGCCGCGACGACCAGGATAACGATATCCGTTGCCTGCGCACCACGTGCACGCATCGCGGTAAACGCGGCGTGGCCCGGGGTATCCAGGAAGGTTACCATGCCGTTTTCAGTTTCGACGTGATACGCACCGATGTGCTGCGTAATACCGCCCGCTTCGCCAGAGGCGATTTTGGTCGAGCGGATATAGTCCAGCAGGGAGGTTTTACCGTGGTCAACGTGGCCCATGATGGTCACGACCGGCGCACGGGATTCCTGTGCGGCATCGGTATCACGATCGTCCATTACCGCTTCTTCCAGCTCGTTCTCACGACGAAGGGTCACTTTGTGGCCCATTTCTTCGGCAACCAGCTGTGCAGTTTCCTGGTCGATGACCTGATTGATGGTCGCCATGGCGCCCATTTTCATCATCGCTTTAATGACCAGTGAACCTTTGACGGCCATTTTGTTAGCCAGTTCGGCAACGGTAATGGTTTCGCCAATGATGACATCACGGTTAACCGCCTGCGCTGGCTTGTTAAAGCCCTGCTGCAGTGCGCTTGGTTTGCGATGCTTACCGCCTTTACCGCCACGAACCTGCGCACGCGCTTCTTCGCGGTCAGTTTTGGCTTCTGAATGCTTGTTGCCTTTTTTCACCGGACGGGCAGCTTTCGCACTGCGGGTACGGGCACGGCCTGCTTCAACCTGACGATCGTTCTCGTCTTCGGCCTGGCGGGCATGCGTAGAGGTGGTGACGTGATAGTCGCCCTTATCCTCTTCTTCAGGCTTTTCCCATTCAGCCGCTTTTTCTACGGCTAAACGGCGGGCTTCTTCCGCAGCGAGGCGGGCAGCCTCTTCCAGCTTACGGCGCGCTTCTTCTTCCGCTTTACGCTTCAGTTCGGCGGCTTCCGCTTCACGACGTGCTTTATCGGACTGCGCGGCCTTGGTCACTTCGTCGGTAGGTTGATTAGTCACTTTCTCATTTTCCGCTGCTGCACGCTTGGCCTTTTCAGCGGCTTCGCGCCTGGCTTTCTCTTCGGCTTCACGTTGCGCTTTCTGTTCCGCTTCACGACGCGCTTGTTCAGCGGCCTCGCGTTGCGCCTGCTCTTCCGCTTCACGCTGTGCCTCAGCTTCCGCTTCTGCCTGAGCTTGCTCAGACTCTGCATCACCTTTCACGTACGTACGCTTTTTGCGGACTTCGATTTGCACCGACTTACTTTTACCCCCGGTGCCAGGAATATTCAAGGTGCTACGCGTTTTGCGCTGCAATGTCAGTTTGCCTGAACCGGCCTGACCATGCTTCAGGTGAGACAGTAAGGTTTCTTTCTCGTGCTGGGTCACCGCATCATTTTCAGACTTTGGGATCCCCGCATCAGCAAACTGCTGTACCAGGCGATCGACCGAAGTCTGAATTTCTGCTGCCAGCGATTTTACGGTTACATCTGTCATGCTGTTCCTTCCTGTTATTACGCGTCATCGCCGAACCAGCAGATATTGCGTGCGGCCATAATTAGCGCGCCAGCTTGCTCATCAGTCAGCCCTTCAATATCCGTCAGGTCGTCAACACCTTGCTCGGCGAGATCTTCCAGCGTGCAAACGCCTTTCGATGCCAGACGGAAAGCCAGTGCACGATCCAGACCTTCGAGATTCAGGAGGTCTTCTGCAGGTTCCTGATTACCCAGGCTCTCTTCTTTTGCCAGTGCCAGGGTGGTTAACGCATTTTTTGCTCGTTCACGCAGGGCTTCAATGGTCTCTTCGTCGAGGCCGTCAATTTCCAACAGCTCGTTGATTGGCACATAGGCCATTTCTTCCAACGTTGAGAAGCCCTCTTCCACCAGAATGGTGGCGAACTCTTCGTCGATGTCGAGATGTTTAGTGAACATATCGATCGCCGCATGTGCTTCAGCCTGATGCTTGGCCTGCAGATCATCGACGGTCATCACGTTCAGCTCCCAGCCACTCAGCTGTGAAGCCAGACGCACGTTTTGGCCATTACGGCCGATCGCCTGGGCCAGATTGCCAGCCTCAACAGCGATATCCATCGTGTGGTTATCTTCATCAACCACGATTGACGCCACATCGGCCGGAGCCATGGCGTTAATCACAAACTGTGCCGGGTTGTCGTCCCACAGCACGATATCGATTCGCTCGCCGCCCAGCTCACTAGACACTGCCTGAACACGCGCACCGCGCATACCCACACAGGCACCAACGGGATCGATACGTTTGTCATTGGTTTTTACTGCAATTTTGGCACGCGAACCCGGATCGCGGGCAGCGGCTTTAATTTCAAGGACTTCTTCGCCAATTTCTGGCACCTCAATGCGGAACAGTTCGATCAGCATTTCAGGTTTAGAACGCGTCACAAACAGCTGCGCGCCGCGTGCTTCAGGACGCACGGCATACAAAACGCCGCGGATACGGTCGCCCGGGCGGAAGTTTTCACGTGGCAGCATGTCTTCACGCAGGATCACGGCTTCAGCATTGTTGCCCAAGTCCAGCGAGATGTTGTCGCGGTTAACTTTTTTCACCACACCGGTGATGATTTCGCCTTCCTGCTCGCGGAACTGATCCACCACCATCGCACGTTCGGCTTCGCGCACTTTTTGTACGATAACCTGCTTTGCCGTCTGCGTCGTGATACGGTCAAACGTAACAGATTCAATCTGGTCTTCTACGTATTCGCCCAGATTGAGAGACTCGTCTTCGTAGCGCGCCGCATCCAGCGTAATTTCGCGCGTAGGCTGCGTAACCTGCTCTACGATTTCCCAACGACGGAACGTGTCGAAATCGCCGCTCTTACGGTCGATGCTGACGCGTACGTCAATTTCCTGCTCGTACTTTTTCTTGGTCGCAGTCGCCAGCGCGCTCTCCAGCGCTTCGAAGATTTTCTCACGCGGCAGGGCTTTTTCGTTAGAAACGGCTTCTACAACAGCTAAGATCTCTTTGTTCATCCTGGTTAGCCTCAATCCGGACTTTTAAAAGTGGGGGACCAGGTTCGCTTTCTGAATATTACTCAGCGCGAACACCTCGTCGTTACCCTCAACGTTTACCGTTATCATCTCGCCCTCAACAGACTTGATGATTCCCTGCCATTTACGGCGGTTTTGAACGGCCATACGCAGCACCAGGCTCACCTCATCGCCGGTAAAGCGTGCATAATGTTCTGCAGTGAACAGAGGACGATCGAGCCCCGGTGAGGACACTTCAAGGTGGTAAGGCACCGTGATGGGATCTTCCACATCCATCACCGCACTCACCTGGTGGCTGACGTCCGCGCAATCGTCAACATTGATGCCATCTTCACTATCAATATAGATGCGCAGGGTTGATGTGCGACCACGAACGAATTCAATTCCGACCAGTTCGTAGCCGAGCGCTTCTACCGGAGCAGATACCAACTCTGTCAATTTTTGCTCTAATGTGGACAAGCCCACCCCCAAGACATAAAAAAAGGGCCTATAGCCCAGTATTACGATTCGCTAATAACAAAAAACCCCGAATATTCGGGGCTTTTTATCACTGGACCCTGTATGCCGCACTGCGGCCCGGACGCCCATCCAAAAGAATTTTTTTCAAAATTCGCTGCTTATGCGCCCGTCGATGCACACAGTATATTTGAAAAAGAACTCTAAGGGAAAGTGGTTGCGGGGGCCGGATTTGAACCGACGACCTTCGGGTTATGAGCCCGACGAGCTACCAGGCTGCTCCACCCCGCGTCCGAAAACGTGGCGAATATTACGCCGAACATGCATAAAATGCAAGTAATACTAAGATTTGGTACCGAGGACGGGACTTGAACCCGTAAGCCCTTTCGAGCACTACCACCTCAAGGTAGCGTGTCTACCAATTTCACCACCTCGGTACTGCACTGACTGCGACGCTGCTCTGCCGCTTTTTCCTGACGCTATATTGCTGCTATTAGTGCGGGATATCATTGCCCGGCGTAGCCGGTTTAGCTGGCTGAGTCTGCTGTTGAGACTGAGCTGGCGCAGTGAGGTTTTCCCACTCGCTTCCTTTGGACGTCTTGTTACTGTTCAGGTTACCCAGAATAAGGCTGATCACGAAAAACAGCGTAGCCAATACCGCGGTCATGCGAGTCATAAAGTTACCCGACCCGTTAGAACCAAACAGCGTGCCAGACGCGCCTGCACCAAATGATGCTCCCATATCAGCGCCTTTGCCTTGCTGCAGCATAATAAGACCCACGAGGCCAATCGCTACAATAAGGAAAACAACTAACAGAGCTTCGTACATAATCAACCTGTTTCCTTGCGCGTAATCCGCACAGTTAAAGCTTCAACCAATATGACGGGGAGTATGTTCATCACCCATCAGAAGCGGGTGTGAATACTAACCAATGGCGCATACCTCTGCAAGTGCAATTTAGCTGTCGCAGGCTGATTGCAGAAAAAAGCGCCAGTGCGATGATTTTACAGGCAGGAACAGCACGCTGTCCCGGCCTGTCACCTGCGTCAGACCGCTTTCACCGCATCCGCAATCTGGTTAGCCAGCGCCGTCACCTGGGCTGCATCCTCGCCTTCTACCATCACGCGGATTAACGGCTCCGTACCGGATTTACGCAGCAACACGCGCCCACGGCCGGCCAGGGTTTTCTCCACGTCCTGCGCCACGGTTTTCACCGTTTCGCTTTCCAGAGGATCGTGTTCACCCGTAAAGCGCACGTTGACCAGCACCTGAGGCAGCATCTTCATCCCAGTGCACAGGTCATGCAGGCTCATGTGATTGCGCACCATCGCAGTAAGCACTTGCAAACTTGCTACGATCCCATCACCGGTAGCGATTTTATCCAGCAGAATCACGTGGCCTGAGTTTTCAGCGCCGAGCCGCCAGCCTTTTTCCTGTAATTTTTCGAGCACATAGCGGTCACCCACTTTGGCCCGCACAAAAGGAATGCCTAACTGCTTCAGCGCCAGCTCCAGCCCCATATTACTCATCAGCGTGCCGACAACGCCGCCGCGCAGTTGCCCCTGGCGCAGGCCTTCACGGGCGATGATATACAGAATCTGATCGCCATCGACCTTCTCACCCAAGTGGTCCACCATCATGATGCGATCGCCATCGCCATCATAGGCCAGGCCGATGTCCGCCTTCTCGGCCAGAACGCGCTGCTGCAGCATTTTCAGATCGGTCGCACCGCACTCTTTGTTGATGTTCATGCCATCAGGCTGTACACCAACGGCAATCACCGTTGCGCCCAACTCACGCAGGACATTCGGCGCGATGTGGTAGGTGGCACCGTTAGCACAGTCCACCACAATTTTCAGGCCACTCAGGCTCAGCTCACTGGGGAAGGTGCCCTTACAGAACTCAATGTAACGTCCGGCGGCATCCACAATTCGGCTGGCGCGACCCAACAGGGATGATTCCACACAGGTCAGCGGCTTTTCCATTTCCAGTTCAATCGCTTCTTCTACTTCGTCAGGTAGCTTGGTGCCTTCGGCTGAGAAGAACTTAATGCCGTTGTCGTCAAACGGGTTATGGGAGGCGGAGATAACAATACCGGCCTCAGCGCGAAACGTGCGGGTCAGATAGGCAATAGCAGGCGTCGGCATTGGGCCGGTAAATGCCGCTGACAGCCCTGCGGCGGCCAGTCCTGCCTCCAGTGCAGATTCCAGCATATAGCCCGAAATGCGAGTGTCTTTGCCGATAATGATTTTTTTTGAACCGTGGCGCGCCAGCACTTTGCCCGCAGCCCAGCCGAGTTTTAAAACAAAATCCGGGGTAATCGGAGACTCTCCCACTTTGCCGCGAATGCCATCTGTACCAAAATATTTACGATTACTCATGCTCTGTCATCCTTTAGCTCTTTGTGTCGCCTCGACCACCCGCATCGCCTCGACCGTTTCTTTTACATCATGAACGCGAATAATGTGTGCTCCCTGCATGGCGGCGATCACCGCGCAGGCCAGGCTGCCGGTCAGACGCTGGCCAGGCCCGACATTCAGCAGCTGACCAATCATTGATTTTCGTGACATGCCAACCAGCAGGGGCAGACCAAAATGGTGAAATTCGCCGAGTCGAGCCAACAGTTCATAATTGTGGCTGAGATTCTTACCGAAACCGAAGCCCGGGTCGAGCAGCAGATTCTCTTTTTTTATTCCGGCCGCCTCGCAGCGGGCCAGTTGCTCAACGAAGTAAGCATCCACTTCGCTGAAGATATCTTGATAGGCCGGTGCCTGCTGCATGGTGCGCGGCTCGCCCTTCATATGCATCAGGCATACCGGCAGGCCAGTCGCGGCGGCGGCGGCCAGCGCTCCTGGTTCAGACAGAGAGCGCACGTCATTGATGATGTGCGCCCCCACGCTCGCCGCTTCCCTGATGACCTCAGCCTTAGAGGTATCCACGGAGATCCAGACTTCAAAGCGCTGAGCGATTGCTGCCACCACGGGGATGACCCGCTCAAGTTCTTCCTCAACGCTGACCTCATCCGCGCCGGGACGCGTAGACTCGCCGCCCACGTCGATGATGGTTGCGCCGGCATTCACCATTTCATTGGTATGCGTGAGTGCATCCACCAACGCATTGTGTTTACCACCATCCGAAAAAGAGTCCGGCGTGACGTTAAGAATGCCCATCACATGTGGAAACGACAAATCAAGATGGGAATCACGGGCGAACAATTTCATGGTGATGTACTCCTTGTAGCGCAATGTATAGATGTAAAAAACCCCGGACCAGCCGGGGTTTTATTAAAAGACGTGAAGTCTTATTTGTCGAACTGTTCTGACATGGTGTTGCCTGGATTTGGCGTACGCGGCTCATCGACCGGACGCGGTGCCTTTGGCGTGCCATTATTATCAGAATTGCTGCTGGTGCCGGGATCTTCCCAGCCCGCAGGCGGACGCACTTCACGGCGGGCCATCAGGTCGTCAATCTGCGGTGCATCAATGGTTTCATACTTCATCAGCGCATCTTTCATCGCATGAAGGATGTCCATGTTTTCACCCAGAATCTGACGCGCACGCTGGTAGTTCGTATCAATCAGGTGTTTAACTTCCTGATCGATAATACGCGCGGTTTCATCTGACATATGCTTGGCTTTCGCCACAGAACGGCCGAGGAACACTTCACCGTCTTCTTCTGCATACAGTAACGGACCGAGTTTTTCAGAGAAGCCCCACTGGGTCACCATGTTACGTGCCAGGTTGGTCGCCACTTTGATGTCGTTTGATGCGCCGGTTGAGACATGCTCAACACCGTAGATGATTTCTTCTGCCAGACGACCACCGTACAGGGTCGAAATCTGGCTTTCCAGTTTCTGACGGCTGGCGCTAATCGCATCGCCTTCAGGCAGGAAGAAGGTCACACCTAATGCACGACCACGCGGGATAATGGTGACTTTATGCACCGGATCGTGTTCCGGCACCAGGCGACCAATAATGGCGTGACCGGCTTCGTGATAAGCCGTGGACTCTTTCTGCGCCTCCGTCATCACCATGGAGCGGCGCTCTGCACCCATCATGATCTTGTCTTTGGCTTTTTCGAATTCCACCATCGATACAACACGCTTGTTGCTGCGGGCAGCAAACAGCGCGGCTTCGTTTACCAGGTTAGCCAGATCGGCACCAGAGAAGCCCGGCGTACCGCGCGCGATGATCGCCGCGTCAATATCCGTTGCTAATGGCACGCGGCGCATGTGCACTTTCAGGATCTGCTCACGGCCACGCACGTCTGGCAAGCCAACAACAACCTGACGGTCAAAGCGGCCCGGACGCAGCAACGCGGGGTCAAGCACGTCTGGACGGTTGGTTGCGGCAATCACGATGATGCCTTCGTTGCCTTCAAAACCGTCCATCTCAACCAGCATCTGGTTCAGGGTTTGTTCACGTTCATCGTGACCGCCACCTAAACCGGCACCACGCTGACGACCGACCGCATCGATTTCATCGATAAAGATAATGCACGGTGCCGCCTTCTTGGCCTGTTCAAACATATCGCGCACACGAGATGCACCGACACCGACGAACATTTCAACAAAGTCAGAGCCCGAAATGGTAAAGAAAGGCACTTTCGCTTCGCCGGCAATCGCTTTTGCCAGCAAGGTTTTACCGGTACCCGGCGGGCCAACCATCAGCACGCCTTTCGGAATTTTACCTCCGAGTTTCTGGAAGCGGCTCGGTTCACGCAGGTATTCAACCAGCTCACCGACTTCCTCTTTCGCTTCGTCGCAGCCTGCGACGTCAGCAAAAGTGGTTTTAATCTGATCTTCCGTCAACATACGGGCTTTGCTTTTACCAAAGGACATCGCGCCTTTGCCACCGCCGCCCTGCATTTGACGCATGAAGAAAATCCACACACCAATCAGCAGTAACATTGGGAACCATGAAATGAAGATAGATGCCAGCAGGCTCGGCTCTTCAGGTGGTTCACCAACCACTTTGACGTTCTTGGTCAACAGGTTATCGAGTAACTTGGGGTCATTGACAGGAATGTAAGTGGTGTATTTATTGCTGTCTTTTTTGATAACGTTAATTTCACGCCCGTTAATACGTGCCTCGCGGACCTGATCCTGGTTCACTTCCGACAGGAAGGTTGAATAATCAACCCTACGGCCATTCGACTCGCTGGGCCCAAAGCTCTGGAAGACCGACATCAGCACGACCGCGATGACTAGCCAGAGAATCAGGTTTTTCGCCATGTCACTCAAGGGATTAACCTCATATTACAACGGTGTTAACAGATAGCGTAGGGTACTATAGATCCTTCGTACATGGAATCGCAGCAGGAATGCCGGGTTATCCATCACGTCGGTTACAGTTTGCGCCCAGTCGCCACAATATAAACTTCACGTGAACGTGAACGTGAAGCGTCAGGCTTACGTATTTTCACTTTCGTAAACAGGGAGCGAATTTCCCGCAGGTATTCATCAAAGCCATCTCCCTGGAACACTTTCACAACAAAACTGCCGCCGGGAGCCAAAATATCACGGCACATATCCAACGCCAGCTCAACCAAATACATCGACCGGGGAATATCTACGGCAGGTGTACCACTCATATTCGGTGCCATATCCGACATGACGACCTGGACCTTCTGCTCGCCCACACGTTCAAGTAACGCTTTGATCACCGATTCTTCACGAAAATCACCTTGAAGGAAATCGACACCAACAATAGGATCCATCGGCAGAATATCACAAGCGATAACGCGACCTTTGGACCCAATTTGCTGTACCACATATTGCGACCAGCCACCGGGTGCAGCACCCAGATCTACCACGGTCATCCCGGGTTTGAAAAGCTTGTCACCCTGTTGGATTTCATCAAGTTTAAACCAGGCGCGCGAACGCAACCCTTTTTTCTGTGCCTGGAGCACGTATTTATCGCTAAAGTGTTCCTGTAGCCAGCGGCTGGAGCTGGCTGAACGCTTTTTACCGGTCATAAAATTTCCAACTAAATCGTCATCGTAGCGATAAATCTGCACGCGATAGGCTGCGTCGATTTGGCGATATACCCGAGATGGCGGTAGAATGAACCGTTTTCAATCCCCGAGTAAGTAAATAATACGATGAATCTAAGTACCAAACAAAAACAGCACCTCAAAGGCCTCGCCCATCCGCTCAAGCCAGTCGTCATGCTCGGAGGCAATGGCCTGACCGAAGGTGTACTGGCTGAGATTGAACACGCGCTGGAACATCACGAATTGATCAAGGTGAAAATTGCCTCTGAAGAACGTGAAACCAGGCAGCTGATCGTTGAAGCTATCGTACGTGAAACCCGTGCCAGCAACGTTCAGGTCATTGGCAAAACGCTGGTGCTGTATCGCCCCGCTAAAGAGAGCAAAATTTCTCTGCCACGCTAGGTGGGCAAAGAAAGTGCCATGCTCTTACATGGGATAAAAGGCCGCAGCGCGGCCTTTTTCCTTTCTTTACACTGTACGGCAATGCTTTTCAGACAATTGCACCCTGTCAGATGTACTCCACCTTCAGGATTTCGTACTCGACATCGCCGCCTGGCGTTTTGATAATCGCCACGTCATCGGCTTCTTTCCCTACCAGGCCACGGGCCATCGGCGAGTTAACAGAAATCAAATTCTGCTTAAAGTCTGCCTCATCATCACCCACGATGCGATAGGTAAACTCTTCATCCGTGTCCACGTTCAACACGGTTACCGTTGCGCCAAAAATCACGCGGCCGGTTTTCGGAATCTGTGTGACGTCAATGACCTGCGCATTAGAGAGTTTGGCTTCAATCTCCTGAATGCGTCCCTCACAGAACCCCTGTTCTTCACGCGCGGCGTGGTATTCGGCGTTCTCTTTCAAATCGCCGTGCTCGCGGGCCTCCGCGATGGAGGCAATAATGCGCGGGCGCTTCACCGTTTTCAGCTCATGCAGCTCTTCGCGCAGCCTTTCAGCGCCTCTTAACGTCATCGGAATCTGGTTCATTTTAGCTCCTCGTCATCATTCCTGTTTCACGGTGCATCCTGACCGGTGACTGCAGAAAAAAGCGTTCTGCGGCGCAAGACCTCGTTTTGCAAATAAAAGAAGACTGACCCGGAAAGTGTTCCAGGCCAGAAAAGGTTTTGCAATTTGATACGTATTTTAACCCAGAGTTCCCTGCGGGTCATCGTTTACTTTCCACCGTCCAGGGACGTAGTATTGTCGCCTTCACCTGTCAGTTGCCGCGAGATTATGCGATTTTCACGACTTGTTACCGGATTAACCTGTGCTTTTATGCTGCAGGCACAAGCAGCGCCAGTTGATGAATACATGCAATATCTGCCAGATGGTGCCAATCTGGCTTTGCTGGTGCAAAAAGTGGGCGCATCCACGCCAATTATCGATTACCACGGGAAACAGATGGCACTTCCCGCCAGTACCATGAAAGTGATCACCGCCCTGGCGGCATTGCTGGAACTGGGCGGTGATTACCGTTTTCAAACCACCTTTGAAACCAAAGGCGCGCTGGTCGATGGCACGCTTAATGGTGATTTAGTAGCCCGGTTTGCTGGCGATCCTACCTTGGGTCGTCAGGATCTGCGGAATATGGTCGCGGCGTTAAAAAAACAAGGCATCACACACATCAAAGGTAATCTGGTCATCGATACCTCGGTGTTTGCCAGCCATGATGCGGCGCCTGGCTGGCCGTGGAATGACATGACCCAGTGCTTTAGCGCACCGCCGGCGGCGGCTATTGTGGATAAAAACTGCTTCTCGGTTTCACTCTACAGTGCCGACAAACCGGGCGAAAATGCCTTTATCCGCATTGCGTCCTACTACCCGGCTCACATGTTAAGCCAGGTGCGGACGATTGGGCGCAACAGCGGTGACGGACAATACTGCGAGCTGGACGTGGTGCCAGGCGAGCTGAACCGCTACACCTTAACCGGCTGTATGCGTCAGCGTAGCGATCCGCTTCCTTTAGCCTTTGCGGTTCAGGATGGCGCGGCCTGGGCAGGCGAAATCCTGAAAGCAGAACTGCGTTCCGCCGGTATTGATTACAGCGGCCATCTGCTCCGTCAGACGCAGGTGACCGAGCCGGGCACTGTGCTGGCATCAACGCAGTCAGCGCCGCTGCATACGCTGCTGCATATGATGCTGAAGAAGTCCGACAATATGATTGCCGACACGGTGTTCCGCACCATTGGTCATCATTACTTCAACGTACCGGGCACCTTCCGCGCAGGGTCAGATGCGGTTCGTCGCATCCTGCGCGAAAAAGCCAATATTGATTTGGGTAACAGCATCCAGGTGGATGGTTCGGGCCTGTCACGTCACGATCTGATCTCCCCCGCCACCATGATGCAGGTGCTGCAATATATTGCGCAGAACGACAGCAAACTGGATTATATTTCGATGCTACCGCTGGCCGGACACGATGGCACGCTGCAGTACCGTGGCGGCCTGCACGAAGCCGGTCTGGATGGCAAAGTCTCGGCTAAAACCGGCTCACTGCAAGGCGTATATAACCTTGCAGGCTTTATCACCACCTCTAGCGGGGCACGCGTGGCGTTTGTGCAGTTCCTTTCTGGCTATGCGGTTCCGCCGCAGGATCAGCGCACACGCCGTATTCCGCTGGTGCGCTTTGAAAGCCGGCTCTATCGCGATATCAATAAGAATTACTGATTTATGTTAGGAAACGCAGCGGGCGACCACCTGCTGCGTTTTTTTTATCATCGCCAAAAAGTCAGGGATAACGCCTCGGCTTCAGGCGCGCAACAACCTGTTCAGGATACCTTCGCCTGCGCGCCAGGCCGCATCACTCCCAGCCGCATGGCTTTTCTTATGCCCGGGTCTTACAGAATCGGTACCTGTTTAGCGGGTTATCTGCGCCCCGCCTCACGCTGGCACCCTGGGTAATCGCATAAATTTTCTTAACCGAATCCACCCGGGTTCAGGGACGATAACGGGGATCGCAGGCAGAGGCTGCAACGCCCTGTCGCCCGGCCCAGTAAACGCCCTTCTTTTACCCTTGAGATGCAATGCTGATGTAAAACTGGACAGCCGCAGGCGGTTATCACTACGCTAATTCTTTCGCCTCTGCGTTACGTCATGTGACATCGCAGCGTGGAAGACGATGGCGCAACCCTGGGAGCCTGACAATGGCAACGATCTGGAAACGCGTAGTTTGTCTGGATGCGCTCAATGCGCAGAGCACTCATACGCTGGTGGCGCATGTGGGCATCATTTTCACCGCAGTGGGTGATGACTATCTTGAAGCCACCATGCCAGTAGACAGCCGCACGCAGCAGCCCTTTGGCCTGCTGCACGGCGGCGCCTCAGTGGTGTTAGCCGAAACGCTGGGTTCTGTGGCGGGCTATCTGGCATCAGAGGATGGCAGCCGCGTGGTCGGCATCGAAGTGAATGCCAGCCATCATCGGGCCGTTTCAGGTGGTCTGGTGCGCGGTATCTGTCGTCCGCTGCATGTGGGGAAGCGGAATCAGACGTGGCAGATTGAGATTCGTCACGAGCAGGATAAATTATGCTGTAGCGCACGGCTTACCGTTGCGGTGCTGGCGCAGCCCTGAAAGAAATCTGCCCCCGTTCCGGTGGAAAGGGGGCAGTCGTAAGCGGTCTAGCGCTGGTAGATGATTTCGACGCCTTCGTCGTCATCCTCATCCCAGTCATCATCCCACTCTTCATCTTCTTCAACCGCCGCGGTTTCAATGGCTTCTTTGTGGTAATCGTC
The DNA here is from genome assembly GCF_024814475.1 of Pantoea sp. B623. Taxonomy (NCBI): domain Bacteria; kingdom Pseudomonadati; phylum Pseudomonadota; class Gammaproteobacteria; order Enterobacterales; family Erwiniaceae; genus Pantoea; species Pantoea sp. B623. Next base: position 1,969,458 of record NZ_JANUXM010000004.1, read on the forward strand.
CCACATGAACTCCACTTTCTCCGGCTGTTTTTCTTCAACGTCAGCTTCTTTCGGATTGGCGTTGATAAAGCTCATCACGTCCCAGCACAGGTCCGTAACGCCCTGACGGCTGGCGGCAGAGATAAGATAGTATTTATCTTCCCAACCCAGCGCCTCGGCAATGGCTTTTGCACGCGCCTGAGCTTCTTCTTCATCAATCAGATCGACTTTGTTGAATACCAGCCAGCGCGGCTTGTTAAACAGCTTATCGCTGTATTTCTCCAGCTCGCCCAAAATAATACGGGCGTTCTCAACCGGATCGCTCTCGTCAATGGGCGCAATGTCGATCAGGTGCAGCAGCACGCGGCAGCGTTCCAGGTGCTTCAGGAAGCGAATACCTAAACCTGCGCCCTCGGCTGCGCCTTCAATCAGGCCGGGGATATCGGCCACCACAAAGCTCTGCTCGCTATCCATACGCACCACGCCCAGGCTTGGCACCAGCGTAGTAAAGGGATAGTCCGCCACTTTTGGTTTAGCAGCAGAAACCGCACGGATAAAGGTCGATTTCCCGGCGTTAGGTAAACCCAGCATGCCTACGTCAGCCAACAGCATCAGCTCCAGCTGCAGGTCGCGTTTCTCGCCGGGCGTACCCATGGTTTTTTGACGCGGACTGCGGTTTACCGATGATTTAAAGCGGGTATTTCCCAGACCGTGCCAGCCGCCTTTTGCCACCATCAGGGTCTGCTGGTGACGCGTCATATCGCCCAGCGTTTCGCCCGTTCCCTGGTCGATAACACGGGTTCCTACCGGCACTTTAACGGTGATATCTTTACCACGCTTACCGGTACAGTCGCGACTCTGACCATTCTGTCCCCGCTCGGCGCGGAACGACTTTTCGAAACGATAATCGATCAGGGTGTTAAGGTTTTCGTCAGCCACTAAGAATACGTCGCCGCCGTCACCGCCATCACCGCCGTCCGGGCCGCCTTTCGGGATATATTTTTCACGGCGGAAACTGACACAACCATTACCGCCATCACCTGCGACGACCAAAATTGTCGCTTCATCTACAAACTTCATTTTCTTTCTCCGTCACACAATCGTCTGCAATACGCTGCAGACGGGTCCGCCAGGGTCTTCTGCGCGACCAGCGGCGGATAAATCAAAACTGGCTGACGCCAGCGTGTACATAAAGTGTACAGCAAACATTCAGGCGATGTCGCCTGTCGGGCAAGGGGTCGCAGAATGTAAAAAGCCCCGCAACAGTTGCGGGGCCTTCAATTCGTGCGTTCAGACGTTAACCGTCTGCGTCACGACAACCTTACTCAGCAACGATGCTGATGTATTTACGGTTGTTCGGACCTTTAACTTCGAATTTTACTTTGCCGTCTGCAGTAGCAAACAGGGTGTGGTCACGACCACAACCAACGTTGCTACCTGCGTGGAATTTGGTGCCACGCTGACGAACGATGATGCTACCTGCCAGAACAGATTCGCCACCGAAACGTTTTACGCCCAGACGTTTTGCATTGGAGTCACGACCATTTCGAGTCGAACCACCAGCCTTTTTATGTGCCATTTGTCAGATCTCCTCTTACGCCGTGATACCAGTGATTTTCACATCAGTGAACCACTGGCGATGGCCAGCTTGCTTACGGTAGTGCTTACGACGACGAAACTTAACGATCTTAATTTTCTCGCCACGACCATGAGCAACAACTTCTGCCTTGATCACACCGCCTGAAACCAGTGGCGCGCCGATTTTCACGTCTTCGCCATTTGCAATCATCAGAACCTGGTCAAACTCAATGGTTTCACCGGTTGCGATGTCCAGCTTTTCCAGGCGAACGGTCTGACCTTCGCTTACTCGGTGTTGTTTACCACCACTTTGGAAAACCGCGTACATATAAAACTCCGCTTCTGCGCTTGCCTTTCAGTTCATCAGGCGGCGCGCTAAATATTCACAATAGGGCGCGAATTCTACGCAAAACTCAAACAGAAGACAAGAGCACTTTGCACACTCTTGCAGAAAAAAAACACAGGCTCAATGCAAACGTTTCTCAACCTGAAAATTCAAGTACAATCAGTAACAGATTACTGAACGCTGGCTGGGTAAAACCGCTTACCATGGCAAAGAAACGAGTCATAGCTGAAAAGACGAATGAACTTAGAACAGATTAACGAATTAACCGCACAGGACATGGCTGCCGTTAACCAGACCATACTCGACCAGCTGAATTCAGATGTCTCGCTCATCAACCAGCTGGGTTATTACATCATCAGTGGCGGCGGTAAACGCATTCGCCCCATGATTGCCGTGCTGTCGGCGCGCGCCATGGGTTATCAGGGCGATCTCCACGTCACCAACGCGGCGCTGATCGAATTTATCCACACCGCCACGCTATTGCATGACGATGTCGTGGATGAATCCGATATGCGCCGTGGCAAGGCCACCGCGAACGCTGCATTTGGTAATGCAGCCAGCGTGCTGGTCGGTGATTTTATTTATACTCGCGCCTTCCAGATGATGACCAGCATGGGATCGCTACGTATCCTGGCGCTGATGTCTGAAGCGGTGAACGTTATCGCGGAAGGGGAAGTGCTTCAGCTGATGAACGTCAACGATCCTGACATCACAGAAGAGAGCTATATGCGGGTGATCTACAGCAAAACAGCTCGCTTATTCGAAGCCGCCTCTCAGGCCTCGGCGATTTTAGCGGAGGCAACGCCAGCGCAGGAAAAAGCCCTACAGGATTATGGGCGCTATCTGGGAACTGCCTTCCAGTTAATTGACGATTTACTTGACTACAGTGCCGATGGGGAAACCCTGGGTAAAAATACCGGTGACGACCTCAGCGAAGGTAAACCCACCCTGCCACTGCTTCACGCCATGAACCATGGTTCGCCTGAGCAGGCGAAAATGATCCGCGATGCTATCGAACAGGGCAACGGTCGCCATTTACTGGCGCCCGTTCTGGAAGCGATGAACCAGTGTGGCTCACTGGAATGGACGCGTCAGCGTGCGGAGCAAGAGGCCGATAAAGCCATTGCAGCCTTGCAGATTCTGCCAGAAACCCCGTGGCGCTCCGCCCTGGAAGCGCTGGCGCACATGTCAGTCCAACGCGATTTCTGATTTCTGTTCCTGACGGAGCCACCACGGCTCCGTGACCTTATCCCACTCCTCCTTCTTCTTTCACACGTTACACTCCTTTTGAGTCAGGCCGCTCAGTTCTGTCTGCTTGCCTAAATATTACTGGAATCTTATGGAAATTTTCTGATATAAAATTCAGCAACTTTCCAGATAGGATGTAGACAAGTCAGCATCACTCGCGCGTTACGCACTGACAAGGACAAGGAGAAAAGGTTATGCAGAGCAGGACAGAGGACTGGCATCCCGCCGATATCATTGCCGCACTACGTAAACGTGGCACCACGCTGGCGGCGCTTTCACGTCAGTCGGGATTAAGTTCATCAACCCTGGCCAACGCGCTCTCGCGCCCCTGGCCCAAAGGCGAATGGCTGATTGCCGATGCGATCAATGTTCATCCGTCAGAGATATGGCCAAGTCGTTATTACGATCCCGAAACCCATTGTCTCCTGGATCGCAAAAAGCGTGTGCGACCGACTCACAACGAGACCAAAAGCTAGCGTAACGCGATCGGTAGCCGAAAAAAAACCAGCCTTGTGATAAGGCTGGTTTCATTAGCATGACGCCGCGAGATTATTCGCCGCTGATGCGCTCAATATTCGCCCCCATCGCTTTGAGCTTATCTTCGATATGCTCGTAGCCACGGTCAATATGGTAAATACGATCGACCAGCGTTGTTCCTTCCGCAATACAGCCTGCCAAGACCAGACTGGCCGAGGCACGAAGATCCGTTGCCATCACCTGCGCACCTGACAAGGTTTCTACACCGTGACAGATTGCAGTATTGCTCTCAATTTCTGCATGCGCGCCCATACGAATCAGCTCAGGGATATGCATAAAGCGGTTTTCGAAGATGGTTTCGGTAATCAAACCCGTTCCTTCTGCCACCAGATTCAGCAAGGTAAACTGTGCCTGCATATCGGTCGGGAATCCCGGATGCGGAGCCGTACGCACGTTAACCGCTTTAGGTCGCTTGCCGTGCATATCCAGGCTGATCCAGTCTTCACCGGTTTCGATGTCTGCCCCAGCATCGCGCAGCTTCGCCAGCACCGCATCCAGCGTATCGGGCTGTGCATTGCGGCAGATGACTTTACCGCCGGAGATGGCTGCCGCAACCAGGAAGGTGCCGGTTTCAATGCGATCGGGCAGTACACGGTAAACGCCGCCGCCCAGACGCTCGACACCTTCGATAGTAATTTTATCGGTACCGGCACCGCTGATTTTGGCGCCCAGCGTGTTCAGGAAGTTGGCGGTATCAACGATTTCAGGTTCACGCGCCGCATTCTCAATCACGGTAGTGCCGGTTGCCAGCGTCGCTGCGCTCATGATGGTGACGGTCGCGCCCACGCTGACTTTGTCCATCACGATCAGCGCGCCCTTCAGGCGTCCGTTAACGGATGCTTTGACATAACCTTCTTCCAGCTTGATCTCTGCACCTAACTGCTCAAGGCCCGTAATATGCAGGTCAACCGGACGCGCACCGATGGCGCAGCCGCCCGGCAGTGACACTTCGCCCTGGCCAAAACGCGCCACCAGCGGACCCAGCGCCCAAATTGAGGCACGCATGGTTTTCACCAGTTCGTAAGGCGCACAAAAAACGTCTACACCGCTGGCATCAACGTGTACAGAACCGTTGCGCTCAACCTTTGCACCCAGTTGCGTCAACAGCTTCATGGTGGTGTCGATGTCACGCAGCTTTGGCACATTCGTGATCTCTACCGGCTCTTCAGCCAGCAAAGCAGCAAACAGAATGGGTAGCGCGGCGTTTTTCGCGCCGGAAATGGTGACTTCACCACTTAAGCGGGTGGGGCCTTGCACACGAAATTTATCCATTAACACGGTTCTCAATTAACTGGCTATAAAACGGTCACGCTCAGGCGAGCAGCCCCGGAGGGAATCAAAAACCGTTGAGTTTACGGTCACGCGCCCACTCTGCAGGCGTGTAAGTTTTGATGGAGACGGCATGAATACGGTTGTCCGCAATAAATTCCATCAGCGGCGCATAGACAGCCTGCTGCTTCTTCACGCGGCTTAACTCACCAAACAGCTCACCCACGGCGATAACCTGGAAATGGCTGCCATCATTGCTCATGACATGAACTTCATCTAAGGGCAGCGCTGCCATCAGCACGGCCTGAATCTCACTGTTTTCCATTGCTCTTAACTTCACTTAATAATAATAAGGCTGACATAGTAGAGGAAAGTGCCTGATTCTTAAATACGCAAAAGCCCCTGTACGGGACCGGGGCTTTGACGAGAAAGGCCAGTTCAGGCGCTTTAATCCGCAGAAACAATAATTTGTTGCAGGTTGTAAAGGGTGATCAACGACTGCAATTTGTCGCCGATTCCCACAAAGCGCAGCGAGCCTCCCTGCTGCGAGGTAATCTCCCGCAGGTGAACCAGCAGCGCAAGTCCCGATGAATCCACCCTTTGCAGGGCGGAAACATCGATCAGTTCGACCGCGTTAACCAGCGCTTCACGCTGCTCCCACAGACTCAGCAGCGTGTCACGATCCAGCTCGCCTTCCAGCCGCAGCGTGTTTGCCTCGCGTGACCAGTGCAGTGATGCCTGCATTATTTGTTTTGATCCAGGGTGATAGGCTGTTTCGCTGAGGCTTCCAGCTGAGCGGTCAGCGCATCGATCCCCTTGGTACGCAGCAGATCGCCCCACTCATTCTGTTTGGTGGTGATCATGCTCACGCCTTCCGCGATCATATCGAAAGCCTGCCAGTTGCCGGTCTGGCTGTTCTTACGCCACTGGAAGTCGAGGCGTACAGGCGGACGGCCCTGAGGATCGATAATGGTCACGCGGATAGCCACAATATTGGTGTTGCCAATCGGCTTCTCAGGTTCAATCTGATAAGTCTGACCGTGATACAGGGCCAGCGCCTGGCCATAAGCCTGAGCCAGATAGTCGCCAAACGCTTTGAAATAAGCTTCACGCTGTGCCGGTGTGGCATCGCGGTAGAAACGGCCCAGCACTAATGCACCGGCATATTTGATTTGCACGTAAGGCAGGAGCTCCTGACGAACGATCTCACGCAGATAGTTTGGATCCTGCTTAATTTTCGGCTGTTCGTTCTTGAGACGGGTGAACGTTTTGTTAGCCGCTTCGTTCATCAGTTTATAAGGATTGCTTTGATCGGCCGCGGTGGCTGCCAGTGGCGTGACCACCAGCATGGCGATCATCAGAAAACGTTTAAACATCATGTTATCCCTCTATTTAAGGTTGAGCCGCTGCTGCCGGTGCGGCCATCTCGCCGCCCTGCGCGTCCTTACTGTCACTGGTTTGCTTGTTGCCTTTATTGTCGCCGCTTTTATACAGGAACTGGCCAATCAAATCTTCCAGCACCATCGCCGACTTGGTATCGCGAATCGTCCCGCCGTCATTCAGCATTGACGATCCTAGCTCAGGATCGTCAAAGCCGATATTTAACGACAGAAACTGCTCGCCCAGTAACCCCTGAGTGCGGATCGCCAGCGAACTGGTATCCGGAATCTGGTTGGCATATTTATCACTGATATCCATTGTGACGCGCGGCAGTAACGTTTTAGGTTCAAGAGAAATGTCCGTTACGCGACCAATCACCACGCCGCCAATTTTCACTGGCGAACTGGCTTTCAGGCCGCCGATGTTATCGAAGGTGGCATACAGTTTCCAGGTGGGCTCCGTACCTAAAGATTTGAGATCTGCCACGCGCAGGCAGAGAAACAACACGGCAATCATTGCCATGATCATAAACACGCCAACCCAAATTTCGCTTTTTTTGCTTTGCATCGCATCAATTCCCAAACATCAGTGCTGTCAGCACAAAATCTAAACCGAGCACCGCCAGTGATGCATGCACCACGGTGCGCGTCGTGGCGCGGCTAATCCCTTCAGAGGTCGGGATGGCATCGTAACCGTTGAACAATGCAATCCAGGTGACAGTGACGGCAAACACAGCGCTTTTAATAATGCAGTTGACCACATCGCTACGAAAATCGACGGCGTTTTGCATCGCCGACCAGAAGAAGCCAGGGTCAATCCCTTTCCAGCTCACGCCTACCAGCGCTCCGCCCGTAATCCCTACAGCAGTAAAGATTAACGCCAGCAGCGGCATGCTGATAAAACCCGCCCAAAAGCGCGGCGAAACGACACGGCGCAGGGGATCGACCGCCATCATCTCCATACTGGAGAGTTGCTCCGTGGCTTTCATCAGCCCGATTTCTGCCGTTAAGGCCGATCCTGCGCGCCCTGCAAACAGCAGCGCCGTCACAACCGGACCCAGTTCACGCAGCAGCGACAGCGCCACCAGCATGCCCAGACTGGTTTCAGCGCCATAGGTGGTTAACACCAGATAGCCCTGGAGGCCCAGCACCATGCCAATAAACAGACCGGAGACGACAATGATGACCAGAGACAGTACGCCGATGCTGTAAAGCTGTTTGATCAGCAGCGGAAAGTGTTTACGGAACGCGGGCTTACCGACCAGCGCATGAAAAAGCATTAAACCGGCACGCCCAAAGCTGGCGCAGGTTCCTATTCCCCGGCGTCCTAACGACGCCAGTGCTTTCAACAACATCAGCTTAGATTCTCCCTGAGCCGGTTAAGTCGGCCAAATAGTCGCCCGCCGGAAAACGAAACGGCACTGGCCCATCCGCAATGCCGTCAATAAACTGGCGCACACGGGGATCGTTGTTAGCACGCAGGTCTGGCGTCGTGCCGTGCGCAATAATTTTTTGTCCTGCCACAATGTAGGCGTAATCAGCAATACTCAACACTTCGGGCACGTCGTGGGAAACCACGATGCAGGTCAGGCCCAGCGCATGATTCAGTTCATCAATAAGCTTAACCAGCACGCCCATGGTAATGGGATCCTGCCCTACAAAGGGTTCATCGAACATAATGAGTTCAGGCTCAAGCGCAATCGCGCGCGCCAGCGCAACCCTGCGGGCCATCCCACCTGACAGCTCCGCAGGCTTCAGCTGCGCAGCACCGCGTAAACCCACGGCTTCCAGCTTCATCAATACGGTACTGTGTAAAATCGGCGCGGGCAGCCGGGTATGTTCACGCAGCGGCCAGGCCACATTTTCGTATACCGTTAAGTCGGTAAACAGCGCGCCTGACTGAAACAACATGCTCATCTTTTTACGCGCTTCATACAACTTTGTGCGCGACAATGTCGGAATGTTCTCATCCCGAAACCAGATCTCACCGCTGTCAGGTTGCAGTTGCCCGCCAATTAAGCGTAGCAGCGTTGTTTTCCCGATCCCCGACGGCCCCATAATCGCCGTCACTTTACCTTTTGGCACCGTCAGCGAAATATCGTCGAAAATTTTGCGATCGCCACGTGAAAAACTCACGCCACGAACCTCAACCAGGTTCGTTTTTTGTTGGATCATTATCACCTCTATTACGGATCGGGCGTCAACATAGGGTACGATGGTAGCCTGTTAAGGCTAAACGCACGATAGCTTTACAGAAACTTAATACAAAGATTTGGCGAAAACGGTCATAAAATTTACTTTTGCCGCTCAGAAGGTCAAAATCAGCGCCTGTTTTGTCACAAAGAACCTGAAGGCGAGCCGACAGGGGTTTTAAGCAAGGATTTTCCATGTTCGTCGCTACCGCACTGCTGATTATCGGACTGCTTTTACTGGCTTATGGTGCCGATCGTCTGGTGTTTAGTGCTGCAATACTTTGTCGATCCTTTGGCATCCCGCCCCTGATAATCGGCATGACCGTCGTCAGTATCGGCACCTCGCTCCCGGAGATCATTCTCTCTTTCTCGGCAGCGCAGTACGGACAGATGGATCTGGCGGTGGGCACCGCGCTTGGCTCAAACATCACCAACATTCTTTTGATTCTCGGTGGCGCGGCCTTGCTGCATCCCCTGAGCATCCATTCCAATTTAATACGCCGTGAACTGCCGCTGATGGTGCTGGTCTCACTTCTTAGCGGCATCATGTTATTTGATAACTATCTTAGTCGCCTGGATGGCCTTGCACTGATTGCTATCGCCGCGATTTATCTGATAGTGACCATCCGCATCGCGCGCAAAGCAGAGAAGGACAATAACGATACGTTAACGCGCGAACAATTAGCCGAACTGCCGCGTGAAGAGAGCGGAAATACCGTCGCCTTTCTCTGGCTGGCCGTCGCACTGATTATCCTGCCCATGTCGACGCACATGGTGATCGATAACGCGACCGTATTTGCGGATTACTTTGGCGTCAGCGAGTTGGTCATGGGGCTGACGCTCATCGCGGTCGGCACCAGTCTGCCAGAGCTGGCAACGGTCATCGCGGGCGCGCTGAAAGGTGAAGATGATATCGCTATCGGCAATCTGATTGGTGCCAATATTTATAATCTGGCTATCGTTCTGGGTCTGCCGGCCCTGATTCATCCCGGCAGCGTAGACTATCACGCATTTGCGCGCGATTACTGGATAATGCTGGGTGTCAGCGTGCTGTTCGCCATGCTTTGTCTGCTGCGTCGCCGCCGGGTTGGCCGTACGGCGGGCTCGCTTTTACTCTGTGGTTTCTTCGTCTGGGTAACGCTGCTGTGGCTACAGCCGGCGTTTATGGACGGCTAAAAAGGACAGATTCGCCATGTCATATCAGCAACCAACGGTAAATTTTGATTTTCAGAAAGCCGGTAAAACGGTATTACGCATCGAGCGCGAAGGCCTGGAGCAGCTTGATCAATATATTAATGAGGCTTTCGCCGACGCCTGCGAACTGATTTATGCCTGTCAGGGAAAAGTTGTGGTCATGGGGATGGGCAAGTCGGGCCATATCGGGAAAAAAATGGCGGCCACCTTTGCCAGCACCGGCACGCCGGCGTTCTTTGTGCATCCCGCTGAAGCCAGCCATGGCGATCTTGGCATGGTAGGTAAAGACGATGTCGTCATCGCGATATCTAACAGTGGCGAATCCAGTGAGATTTTGGCGCTGATACCGGTAATGAAACGCCAAAAGATTCCGTTGATCTGCATGACAAGCCGTCCTGAAAGCGCCATGGCCCGCGCCGCAGATATCCACCTGTGCGTGAAAGTCCCACAGGAGGCCTGTCCGCTCGGCCTGGCCCCCACCACCAGCACAACCGCAACGCTGGTCATGGGCGATGCGCTGGCCGTTTCCCTGCTGGAAGCCCGCGGCTTTACGCCAGAAGACTTTGCATTGTCCCATCCGGGCGGTGCGCTGGGCCGGAAGCTGCTGCTACACGTCAGCGACATTATGCACAGCGGGGATGAACTCCCGCACGTCACTCGCGATGCTTCCCTGCGTGATGCCCTGCTGGAAATCACCCGTAAAAATCTCGGCCTGACGGTTATCGTGGACGATCTGATGAAGATCGAGGGCATCTTTACCGATGGTGACCTGCGCCGCATCTTTGATATGGGCATTGATTTTCAACACGCCACTATCGCTGAAGTCATGACCCGGGGTGGCATTCGCGTGCGGCCTAACGTGCTGGCGGTGGATGCGCTGAATTTGATGCAAACCAAAAACATTACTTCCCTGCTGGTGGCCGATGACGACCGTCTGTTGGGTGTGGTACATATGCATGACATGCTGCGCGCTGGCGTAGTGTAAACAGGAAGACATAATGCAGTCGGAAAATGCCACTTTAGAAACGTGCTACGGCCCGGTCAGTTCAGATGTCATGACGCGCGCCAGTAAAATTCGCCTGCTGATCTGCGACGTTGACGGTGTGATGTCGGATGGTCTGATTTATATGGGGAACAGCGGCGAAGAGCTGAAAACCTTTAACGTGCGCGATGGCTATGGCGTTCGCTGCCTGCTGACCTCTGACGTCGAAGTGGCTATTATTACCGGCCGCACGGCCAAATTACTGGAAGACCGCTGTAAAACGCTCGGGATTCGCCACCTTTATCAGGGGCAATCAGATAAGCTTTTGGCCTATGGTGAACTTCTGGATACACTGTCGCTCTCTGACGATCAGGTCGCCTATATTGGCGACGACCTGATTGACTGGCCAGTGATGGCGAAAGTCGGGCTAAGCGTGGCTGTCGCCGATGCCCATCCATTGCTATTGACGCGCGCGAACTACGTTACCCGTATTGCCGGTGGGCGCGGTGCGGTGCGGGAGCTGTGCGATCTCATCTTAATGGCGCAAAATAAATTCGAGGATGCCAAAGGGCAATCAGTATGAGTAAAAGCAGGCGTTGGATAACGTTGGGTCTGGCCTTGATTGCGCTGGTGCTTATTGGCTGGAATTTCACTAACCGGGATGGCGACAACAGCGCGCCGGTAGCGAATAATAATCAAACGCCAACCTACACCAGTGCTAACTCCCATACCGTAGTCTACAACCCGCAAGGTGGACTGGCTTACAAGCTGGTATCGGATAAAGTCACCTATTTCGAAGACAGCGGAATAAGCTGGTTTGATAATCCGGTGATGACCACCTATGACGAAAATAAAATGCCGACCTGGACGATACGCGCAGATAAAGCAAAGCTTACCAAAGACAGGATGCTGTATCTTTATGGCCATGTTGAGCTGAATGCTCTGGCTCAGGACTCCCAGCTTGAGCGTATTAAAACGGATAACGCTCAGGTCAATCTTGTCACTCAGGACGTCGCCTCTGACGACCAGGTGACGTTATATGGCCGCAGTTTTAACTCCACCGGTATGAAAATGCGCGGTAATTTACGGACAAAGAACGCCGAGTTAATCGAAAAGGTCAAAACTTCTTATGAAATTCAAAATGAACAAAAACCGCATTAAGTTTTTACTGGCCAGTATGCTGCTTGCAGCCAGCCTGCCTGCTCTGGCGCTGACCGGTGACTCGGACAAACCCGTCAATATCGACTCTGAGAATCAGTCTCTGGATCTGCAAGGCAATGTCGCGACCTTCACCGGTAACGTTATTGTCACCCAGGGATCGATCAAAATTACTGCGGATAAAGTGGTGGTCACGCGTCCGGGCGGCGACAGCAAAAAGACCATCGTTGATGCTTACGGTAACCCTGCCACCTTTTACCAGATGCAGGACAACGGCAAACCGGTTCAGGGTCATGCGTCCAAACTGCATTATGAGCTTGCCAATGACTTTGTTGAGCTGACCGGCAACGCCTACATTGAGCAACTGGACAGCAACATCAAAGGCGACCGCATCACCTATCTGGTAAAAGAGCAAAAAATGCAGGCTTACAGCCAGGGCCAGAGCAAGCGCGTAACGACCGTGCTGGTGCCGTCGCAGTTGCAGGATAAGCCCGCGTCAACCAACAGCGAAAAAAAGAGTAACTGATCACTATGGCCACATTAATCGCAGAAAACCTGGCAAAGGCTTATAAAGGCCGCCGCGTGGTTGAAGACGTCAGCCTGCAGGTAAAGTCCGGTGAAATTGTTGGGCTGCTGGGTCCAAACGGTGCGGGTAAAACGACCACCTTTTACATGGTGGTGGGCATTGTTCCGCGCGATGCGGGACGCATCATTATTGATGACGAAGATATCAGCATCCTGCCGCTTCATGCGCGTGCGCGCCGCGGCATTGGCTATCTGCCGCAGGAAGCCTCAATCTTTCGTCGCCTGAGCGTTTACGACAACCTGATGGCGGTCCTGCAAATTCGTGATGACTTAACCGAAGAGCAGCGACAGGATCGGGCTAACGAACTGATGGAAGAGTTTCATATTGCTCATCTGCGCGACAATATGGGGCAATCGCTGTCGGGCGGTGAGCGCCGTCGCGTAGAAATTGCGCGTGCGCTGGCAGCGAATCCGAAATTTATCCTGCTGGATGAACCCTTTGCCGGGGTCGACCCGATTTCCGTTATCGACATCAAAAAAATCATTGAACACCTGCGTGACAGTGGCCTTGGTGTTCTCATCACCGACCACAACGTGCGTGAAACGCTGGCAGTCTGTGAACGCGCCTATATCGTCAGTCAGGGAAACCTGATTGCGCACGGTACGCCGAATGAAGTCCTTGCAGATGAGCAAGTTAAACGGGTTTATTTGGGTGAAGAGTTCAGACTCTGATAAGGTGTCGTTAATACTGATGTTTACCCGGGAATATCCATCCTGTCTATGAAGCAAGGTTTGCAACTCAGGCTCAGCCAACAACTGGCGATGACCCCACAACTGCAGCAGGCGATACGTCTGCTGCAGCTCTCTACGCTCGAACTCCAGCAAGAGTTACAGCTGGCGCTGGAAAGCAATCCCCTGCTTGAGCAAACCGATCTGCACGATGAAATAGACGCGAAAGAGTATCAGGAAGGCGAAGCGGGACTGGATACCCGAGAAGCGCTGGAACAAAAGGACATGCCTGAAGAGCTGCCGCTTGACGCCACGTGGGACGAGATTTACACCGCAGGCACGCCTTCAGGAACCGGTACCGATTATCAGGATGACGAGCTGCCGATTTATCAGGGCGAAACCACACAGTCACTGCAGGACTATCTTATGTGGCAGGTCGAGTTAACGCCCTTCAGCGATAACGACCGTGCCATTGCGACCTCTATCGTCGATGCCATTGATGACACCGGTTATCTTACCGTTTCACTTGAAGAGATTCTCGACAGTATCGGTAACGACGAGCTGGAAATCGACGAAGTCGAAGCCGTGTTAAAGCGCGTTCAGCGTTTCGATCCTGTCGGCGTCGGCGCGCGTGATTTGCGCGACTGCCTGCTGGTGCAGCTGTCGCAGTATGCACCTGAAACGCCGATGCTGGCGGAAGCAAAATTGATCGTCAGCAGCCATCTCGATTTGCTGGCGAACCACGATTTCCGCAGCCTGATGCGCGTAACGCGTCTGAAAGAAGACGTACTGAAAGAGGCGATGCTGCTGATTCAGTCGCTCGATCCGCGCCCGGGTCAGTCGATTAACACCGGTGAACCCGAATACGTGATTCCCGATGTGCTGGTACGTAAAGTGACGACGCGCTGGACGGTCGAGCTGAATACCGACAGCCTGCCCAGGTTGAAGATCAACCAGCAATATGCCGCCATGGGCGGAGCCGGACGCAACGACAGCGACAGTCAGTTTATCCGCAGTAATTTGCAGGAAGCCCGCTGGCTGATTAAAAGTCTTGAAAGCCGTAACGAGACATTGTTAAAAGTCTCCCGCTGTATTGTGGAACAGCAGCAGGCCTTTTTTGACCAGGGTGAAGAGTTTATGCGTCCTATGGTGCTGGCCGATATTGCCCAGGCGGTGGACATGCATGAATCGACGATTTCCCGCGTGACCACGCAAAAATACCTTCACAGCCCACGAGGCATTTTTGAACTGAAGTATTTTTTCTCCAGTCATGTTAATACTGAAGGTGGCGGAGAAGCGTCATCTACCGCTATTCGTGCGCTGGTGAAAAAATTAATCTCGGCGGAAAACCCCGCCAAGCCCTTGAGTGACAGTAAACTGACCTCCATGTTATCTGATCAAGGGATAATAGTGGCACGTCGAACCGTCGCTAAGTACCGCGAGTCTTTGTCCATACCGCCTTCAAATCAGCGTAAACAGCTGGTTTGACAGAAATGAGAAGGAAGACCTATGCAGCTGAACCTTACCGGGCAAAATGTTGAAATCACCGAACCCCTGCGTGAGTTCGTGACAACGAAATTTGCCAAACTGGAACATTACTTTGATCATATCAATCAGGTGTATGTTGTCCTGAAAGTTGAGAAGGTGACGCAGATTGCTGATGCAACCCTGCACGTCAACGGTGGCGAGCTGCACGCCACATCTGAAGCGGAAGATATGTATGCGGCAATTGACGGATTGATTGACAAGTTGACCCGTCAACTGACCAAATATAAAGACAAGCTAAAAAAACACTAACCTTCACGCTGGCAGGCGCGCCCGGCGCGCAAAGCTGAAAGGATGGGGCGGATTAACCGCCCCGTTTTGTCATCTGTGCCAGCGCCATTATTCCGCGACGTGATGTTTACGTACCGGGTTGATGGCTATGTGAACTCGCAAGTGAAACGACAATGAACAATGATTTAACACTGGAACTGAGCACGGTGCTTTCGCCAGACTGCACCCGCAGTAGCGTACACTGCCAAAGCAAAAAACGGGCGCTGGAGATTATCAGCGAACTGGCCGCTAAGCAGCTCAACCTGCCGCATCAAACGCTGTTTGAGGCGATCCTAACCCGTGAGCGCATGGGGAGCACCGGTATCGGTAACGGTATCGCGATCCCTCACGGCAAGCTGGAGGAAGATACTTTACGGGCCGTGGGCGTCTTTATCAGCCTTGAGCAACCCATCGCTTTTGATGCCGTGGATAACCAGCCTGTCGATCTGCTTTTTGCGCTACTGGTGCCGGCTGACCAGTGTAAAACCCATTTACATACGCTGTCGTTAGTGGCAAAACGACTGGCGGATAAAACGGTTTGCCGCCGCCTGCGTGCCGCGCAGAGCGATGAAGAGCTGTATGCGATTATTACCGAAGCACAAACAGAGCAATAAAGCGCGTGATTTACCGGCGTAAGCCGGCTTTAAAACGGGAGAGAAGGTCATGGTGCTGATGATCGTCAGCGGTCGGTCAGGCTCGGGAAAGTCAGTGGCGCTTCGCGCGCTGGAAGACATGGGTTTTTACTGCGTTGATAACCTGCCAGTGGTGCTGTTGCCTCAACTGGCTGAATCACTGGTCGAGCGCAATATCTCTGCGGCCGTGAGTATTGACGTACGCAATATGCCCGAATCTCCTGAGATTTTTGAGACGGCGCTCAGCAGTTTGCCTTCAGCATTCTCACCGCAGTTGCTGTTTCTTGATGCCGATCGCAACACGTTGATCCGCCGTTACAGTGATACGCGCCGTCTGCATCCGTTATCCAGCAAGAATCTGTCGCTGGAAAGCGCGATTGACGAAGAGAGCGACCTGCTTGAGCCGCTGCGTTCCCGTGCCGATCTGATTATTGATACTTCAGAGATGTCGGTACACGAACTGGCGGAGATGTTGCGTACCCGCTTGCTGGGTAAACGTGAGCGTGAGCTGACAATGGTGTTCGAATCGTTTGGCTTCAAGCACGGCATTCCCATTGATGCAGATTACGTTTTCGACGTGCGCTTTTTGCCTAACCCGCACTGGGATCCCAAATTACGTCCCATGACCGGTCTGGACAGGCCCGTGGCCGCGTTCCTCGATCGCCATACTGAAGTCCATAACTTCATATATCAGACGCGTAGCTATCTGGAACTCTGGTTGCCGATGCTGGAAACCAACAACCGTAGCTATCTTACCGTGGCGATTGGCTGTACTGGCGGCAAACATCGCTCCGTGTATATTGCCGAACAGCTGGCTGACTATTTCCGCTCGCGGGGTAAAAATGTACAGTCTCGTCATCGCACGCTGGAAAAACGTAAATCATGACCGTTAAGCAAACCGTGGAAATCAGAAATAAGCTCGGCATGCATGCACGTCCTGCTATGAAGCTGTTTGAACTGGTGCAGAGTTTCGATGCCGAAGTGCTGTTGCGTAACGAGAGCGGAACAGAGGCCGAAGCCAGCAGCGTTATCGCGTTGCTGATGCTGGATTCGGCCAAAGGCGGTCATATTGAGATCGAAGCCAGCGGTCCACAGGAAACGGAAGCCCTGGCTGCCGTCATTGAACTGTTTGAAGCCGGATTCGACGAAGACTAACGTCAGTTCAGGTGATTGCGCTGCAGGAAGCCTTCGCCACCCAGCTGACGCATCTGGCGCAGGATCCACTGCTGGCGTTGACGGACATAGCCTGAAGGTGCATCTGCGCGGAAGCGCAGCGGATTAGGCAAGACAGCAGCCAGCAGCGCCGCTTCGGACAGGGTTAATCGGCTGGCAGGTTTATGAAAGAAGCGGCGTGAAGCCGCCTCTACCCCGAACGTGCCTTTGCCAAACTCCGCGATATTCAGATAAACCGTCAGGATCCTCCGTTTGGTCCATACGGTTTCCAGCCCGACGGTTAATCCCGCCTCCAGTCCTTTACGCACCCAACTCCGGCCATCCCATAAAAACAGATTTTTTGCCGTTTGCTGTGACAGCGTGGATGCTCCGCGCATCCGGCTGTCACTGTCGTCCAGTACGGACCGGATTGCTGCCACGTCAAACCCCCAATGGTCGGGGAAGTGTTGATCTTCAGAAGCGATGACGGCCAGTTTCATCCAGGGTGAAATTTCATCTGCTCCTACCCAGTCCGAATGAGAGACGTAGCCAAAATCGCCCCTGAACCAGGCACCTACCTGACGTTCTGCCATCACGGCTGAAAAGGGGACAGGAATGAACGAAAAGAGCAGAATGCCCGCCAGCCACAGCCCCAGCCAAATAAACACAATGCGCATCACTACAGGCTTCACGCGCCGCCACAGGTTCCCTTTATGCTTACTCATGCGCTCGTCTCAAGATTTTTATGCGTTAATTAATTTCAGGCGTGACCACTGCCCGGCGTACACTTTTTTACTGACAAATGCGCTGCTACGTTGTGCAACGTTTATAACAAAACAATGAAAATGCATTCTGAATGCAACAATAGTTTGAATGAGTTCAATTACTTCCACGCGTAAGGAATCGGTTCCATCTTTTTTGTAATGCGCTCACCTTTCTAAAAAGATGATACCATTTTGTGACAATCCCATACCTCAATGTTTCACAAAACTTATATATAATTCTGCGGACTGTAAAAAGCCCTCACGGCACCTGCTGATAAAATGTTCACTCAGTGACCTTGCTAAGGGATTTATTTGTCACACAGCGTTATTTTAACTCTATGTTTTTGCCGAATTATAAAAGGCTTTCTATCGGCAAAACCTTTTGATGATGAGATAAGATCCGGTGACCCGAAACGTTTTGGGTCCGATCGACCTGTTTTCTTCATTATTCTTTATTATCATAAGTTTATATCTATTTTACTCGCAAGCTACGGCAAAAAATTTTGGTTACCGCGCGCAACACAGGTTTTGTTAACAAATTTGGCTTAAGCCCGTACAAAAAACAGTAGGTTTGATTAAAAAACAACCAACACGACGGTAAAATTGATTCATTGCTTGACTATGTTGTCGAATTAATGTTTCCTGTATTTAAACGCGGTTCAACATCACAAATTTTAATGAATCTTGTCACAAAGTAATTTGAATTTGCTAAGGTGTTGCAAGTGTTAACCAATACCCCGCTGTTGCATGAATAACATTAAGCATAGCAGCAGCGTCTTTTTCCCTGGTGTTGGCGCAGTATTAGCGCACCCCGGCTTCGGCTGGGGTCATTTTTTTGTATCAACGCTGTTTTTCAGCAACCCACTCGCGCAGTACCTGCACATCGTGTTGCCATTCACGCTTCAGTTCTTCGACCCATTCGCCCACGTTGTCCCACCATGCCGGTAGTTCAGGGCTTTGAATCTGCTTTGCCACCTGCTGAAGATGCTGTAACCCAACCGAGCCTGCTGCACCCTTGATTTTATGCCCTTCCTCAGCAATGCCTTTTTGGTCACGCGCCATCATGTTGGAATCCAGCACCTCAAGATAACCCGGCATCATCTGTTCAAACATAGTCAGGCTTTGCGTAATCAGCTTCGGCCCCACCAGATCCAGATATTGTTCGAGCATAGGAACATCCAGTATTGCATCGGTTTTACTGTTATTCACGAACCTGGCCGGCTGCGCATCGCTCTCAGACTGATAGTCCCAAAACTTTTTAATGATGGCCGTTAACGCGGGCACGGCAAGGGGCTTACTGAGCACGTCGTCCATGCCAGCGTCGAAGTACTCTTTTTTGTCTTTCAGCACGTTGGCCGTTAACGCCACCAACGGCGGCAGGTTTGCGTCTGGATGTTGCTGACGGATGGCGCGTGACACATCCATCCCGGTCATGTCCGGCAGCTGGATATCTAACAGCACCAGATCAAACTCAAGCGGATCAAACATCTCCAGTGCCGCCTTGCCAGTCATCGCCACTTCTACGCTGCATCCGAGTTTTTCCAGTACCGAGCGTGCAACAACGACATTCAGCTCAATATCTTCCACCAGCAGGACGTGCAAAGCCGGGAGCGGAAGCGGGTCGTCCACGCCTTCATCTTCCACTTCTTCTGCAATGCGTGGCGCTTTTATCACAACGGTAAAGCAGGAGCCCTGCCCCGGTGCGCTGTTTACGCTGATATCCCCGCCCATGGCCTGTGCCAGGCGGCGTGACACTGCCAGACCAATACCGGTTCCGGTCGCCGGCTTCCCACCGTGTTGATCGGTAACCTGATAATACATCGCAAAAATTTTATCCTGCTCTTCCTGCCGAATCCCCTGCCCTGAGTCCTGAACCTCAAAGCGCAGCGTTTCATCCTGCTCGTACGCGACGCGTACGACGATCTCTCCCTGCTGGGTGAATTTCACCGCGTTACCAATCAGATTCCACAGAATCTGCCGCAGGCGCGTGCCATCAGTCGAGATCTTATGCGGCAGCGGGAGTTGTGGCGCCATGACAAACTTCAACCCTTTAGGCTGTGCCAGCAGGCCTGAGAGGTTTTCCAGATCGGCCAGGAAACTGGTGAAGTCGACCGGCTGGTTATCCAGCTGAACCTTGCGGCGTTCGATCTTATCGACTTCAATGACGTCATTGAAAATGTTGCCCAACGTAATCGCGGAAACGTGGATCGTTTTCAGGTACTTAAGCTGCTCCTGGTTCAGATCGGTATCCAGCAAGATGCGACTGAGCCCGACAATGCCGTTAAGCGGCGTACGAAGCTCGTGGCTGATCGTTGAGATAAAGGTGGTCTTCTCGCGGCTGGCACTCTCCAGCGCGTCCTGATAGCGTTTACGCTCGGTAATATCGCGTCCGAAGCCCATCAGCCCACTGCGCTTACCCACGCGGTCATAATAGGGCACTTTGCGGATCTCAAAACAGGCTTTACGGCCATCGGGATACTGCAGCCACTGCTCATAGGTCAGCGAGACGTTATGCCGGAAGACTTTTTCGTCGGTCTCCAGCACCTTGGTGGCCGTATCGTTGTCATAGATGTCGCGAGGCGTCAGACCAATAAGCTGTTTTTCGCTTTTGCCGGTTAACAGCTCCATGGCCCGGTTACAGCCCGAAAACTGTTTATCGATATTGCGGTAAAAGACCAGATCCGGTGAGGCATCCAGGAACGAACGCAGAAAGGAAGACTGTTGCTCCAGCTCAATTTGCGCCTGCTCGCGGCGCGCCACCTCTTCACGCAGCTTCGCCATCACCTGCTCACGTGCTTCCTCAGCTTTTTTACGATCGGCGATTTCATTATTAAGCTGTGAGATGGTCTCTTTCATCTGTTGATTTAGTTCGAGATCGCGCGTGCGCATCTCTTCCAGCTTATCCACCAGCCTTGCCAGACGCTGACGAGACTCTTCCAGTTGGTCAACCACCACAGAAAGGAAGTAGACCGCCCAGGGCGTGATTAAGAGGCCAAAAAAGACCGAACGCACCATATCGATACTTTCGACGTGGCCACGCAGTACCATGGTGACCGCCATCTGCACAATCATCGCCAGCACGACCAGCGCGGAGGCCAGCAGCAGCGAGAAACGTACCAGGCCAAGCTTGACCATTAAATCAACATAATATTGCGCCAGCAGGCGAATCTGTTTCATAAACACTCCCTGGATGAGAACAGCCACATGATAGCGTATTTATTTCGCTGTCGTCGCAGTGCATAAGGTAAGATCGCCGCGCGGATGCACTTATATGGTGCAAAACACGGTCTCTTCGCCGACGTTCAGCTCCTTAATGCTAAAACCCTTGACTAATTGTGCTAACTCAATGAATCTGTAAGGCCGCCTTTTTGCAAGGCGGGCTATTACTGCCTCTGCTTTTTCGCCAAATAACCTCCTGTTATCGCGACGCCATGCTTTTCATGCATACTCATTCATATAAATTGCAGTTTTAAGCAACCTGACGTGATTAATTTTGCTAATCATGATGCCCTTATTCATTCAAATTTGGTGCTATAAGAAAAACAGATACATCCTGTGCTTACACTGCCTGCAGCAGCATTTGATGCTGTTTAGTCCCTTATCGCCAGCAT
The DNA here is from genome assembly GCF_024814475.1 of Pantoea sp. B623. Taxonomy (NCBI): domain Bacteria; kingdom Pseudomonadati; phylum Pseudomonadota; class Gammaproteobacteria; order Enterobacterales; family Erwiniaceae; genus Pantoea; species Pantoea sp. B623. The sequence goes on from NZ_JANUXM010000004.1 coordinate 1,990,548, forward strand.
ACTTCAGTGATTTCACGCCTTCTGCACAGTGATACAGTTCACATTTCATACCCTATACCTGAATGGCAAACTGACACATTTTAGACATAAAAAAATAATAAATTCATTCAGTTAAGGATACAAAGACGGGATTAAACTGTGTCAGTATCACTATTTGACCTCGATTCGCTTTCCCGATAAGTTGGAATTCCGCTGAAAGCTTTCATGATGGATACGTGTCACGGCATATCTATGCAACATGACGCCCACATGGTTTGAGTCATCTCCTTTCGAGAACGGAAAAATCAAGCGCAACGCCTCAAGGGACCTTTCTCCTGGCGATGAAAAGTGCGTAAAACCCAATCGCGCAGGCTGTCAGGCGCGGAAATGAAAGAATTTGCGCTGGGAAGTGTGCAGTTGAACTCAGTGCCTGAAACAATGCAGGTAATGTCTAAAGCAGTTTTAAGGAGACCCTCAATGTCCAGTAAAAAACCTGATTCCTATGGCTTATATGACCCAGCAGCAGGAAGTGACAGCTGTGGTGTAGGTTTCATTACCCGTAAGGACGGCGAGCAGACTCATGAAATTCTGCGCATGGCGCACAGCGCACTCTGTACGGTTCCGCACCGTGGAGGTATGTCCGCCGAAGGCGTGGGCGATGGCGCCGGGGTTAACGTCGATCTTTCCCTGCATTTTTTCCGTAAAATTACCGGTCAGGCGCTTGAGGCCGGACGCTTTGGTGTAGGTAACTTCTTCGTGCCGAAAGACACGGAACTGCGCGCCAATGCCGAACGTTTAGTCGAAGAGACGCTAAATCGCTTTAATCTGCCGGTTATCCTGAAGCGTGAAATGCCGCTGGATAACAGCGTCACGCGCCCGGCTGCCATGCAGTTTCAGCTTCCCATTGTGCAGTGGATTTTTGCCGCACCTCAGGACATCAGCAATCAGATCGATTTCGAAAAACTGATTTATCGCGCCCTGCTGACGATCGAGGCACAAGCCTTTACCCAAACCGAATTTGGCGGGTTATATCCACTGTCATTGTCGTCGCGCACCCAGGTCTTTAAAGCGCGCCTGAATTCGAATGAAGTGATCCCTTACTTCAAAGATCTGACCGATCCCGATCATCACGTACGCGGACTGTTTTTCCATACTCGCTTCTCAACGAATACCGATCCGCACACCACCATGGCACAGCCTTTCCGGTTGATGGCCCACAACGGTGAGCTGAATACCGATCGTAAAAACCGCATCGCCGAATCTGCGTTGGCTTCCGCCCGTGGCAAAACTATTGTGCGTCCGAAAGGCCAGTCAGACAGTTCGCGACTGGATCAGAGCATTCACAGCCGCCTGATGGAAGACGATCTGGACCTGATCACCGCGGTGGTGTCGATGATGCCGCCTGCCTGGGAAAACGATACCGCGCTCTCCCCTGCCGTGCGTGACATGCTGGAATACTTTTCGCTTTATGAAGAGAAAAACGATGGCCCGGCCGCCTTAATTTTTGGTAACGGCGAGGTAATCGGTGCGCGTCTTGATCGCCTGGGGCTGCGCCCGCTGCGTTCAATCGAAACGGCGGAATACATCGGTGCCATGTCCGAAGCGGGACAAATTGCCTTTCCCCCTGAAAGCGTGCTGCGCCGTGGCCGTATTGAAGCCGGCGGCATGCTGTATTTTGACCATCGCGAAAAGCGCAGTTACACCACGCACCAGGCGCTGGAGAAGCTGGCTGCTGAAAAAGACTATGCGGCATTGCTCGGCAAGTCGCGTGTCGATTTACGAGAGCTGCCGGTTATTCCTGCTGAACAACAGGGTTCTCCCCTGCGCTATCGCGGCGATCTGAAAACCTATCAGCGCTTCGTGGCGTACTACTACAACCAGGAAAGCTTTAAGTTCATGATGGATCCGATGCTGAACACCGGCGCCGAGAAAATCTCTGCGATGGGTTACGGCAATGCGATTAACGGCCTCTCCGATCATGAAGGCGGCATGGCGCACTACTTCTCGCAGCGCTTTGCCCAGGTGACCAATCCACCACTGGACTCCATTCGCGAAGCGGATGGCATGACGCTGCGCGTGGCGCTGGGCGCTAAACCGCATCTGGGCCGCAGTAAAGGTCGGCAGATCATTGTGCCAACCCCGATTCTGACCCATCTGGACATGCTGCAGCTGCGCGAGCAGAACGTGGCCCCTTACGCTCGCTTCGAAATGCTTTACGAGCCGGTCACCGGCAAAGATCTGCTGAGCCGCACAGCGAACGCCAGCGCGCTGGAAAAAGCGATTGACGATCTGGCACAGCAGGTGGTGGATTTTGCCCGCTCAGAGGGCGGCATTGCCGTACTGACCGATCGCCATATCTCTTCTACCCAGGCCGCATTGCCCATGCTGCTGGTCATTTCTGCCGTTAACCAGCGTCTGGTACAGGAAGGTTTACGCCTGGATGTGTCGCTGGTGGTGGAGAGCGGACAGATCATCTCTTCTCACCATATTGCGGCTACGCTGGGCTTTGGCGCGTCAGCCGTTTATCCGCTCGGCGTGCAAATGCGTGCTGAGGAAAAATTTGGTGAAGGCGAAGAAGGCGACAAAGCCTTTAAACGCTACGCTAAAGCGGCCGAAAAAGCCCTGATGAAAACCATGGGTAAAGTGGGGCTGTGTACCGTTGAGAGCTACAGCAGCGGCGAGTTCTTCGAGCCTAACTTCCTGAATACCGATGACCCGGTACTGAGAAAGTATTTTCCAAACATCAAAACGCCAGTGGGCGGCGCGGGCTTCGCAACCATCGCTCAGATGGCGGTGGACTGGCATCAGAGCGCACTTAAAATTCAGGGCGAGTCCGAAGTGCCGCTGTTAGGCCTGTTTAAAGAACGTGCAGAGGGCGCAGGCCACTCTTACGGCACCATTGCCGTACGCACCTTTATTGATATGACGGAAGAGCCGATTCGCTTCGCGGACAAAGCGCGTGAAGAGGATAACTTTATTCGTCTGATGACGCTGGCCCGTCTGGACAATGCCTTTGGCATCAAGCCGGAGACGTTTAAAGACAGCAGCTTTGAGCGCATCCCGGATGAGGTGATGAATGATTTTGCCATTACGGCCGATTATCGTCAGTTCTCCAGCCTGATGTACGAAGAGCGCAAACGCCGCCCAGCCGCGCTGCGCGATATTCTGGCCTTCCCGGCAGATCTTACCCACATCGACAGTGAGGCCGAATTCCGGCGTAAGCTGGGTCGCTACTCGCTGACTAACAATGGTTTTGCCACCCGCGGCCTGGTCTGTGACGCCATTGAGGGCAGCCAGAATGCCTTTATGCTGCGTCTGACCGATGCCATTGCCGGACTGAAACCAGAAAGTGAACGCCTGCTCAACCTGTCACGTGCGCTGAAAGCCCGTTTTAACGACGAGATTGAAACCGCAGAAGTGGTTGCTGGCGGCCTGAAAGTCACCGCCAGCGGCAAAGCGGCGGACTACCTGTCACGCATTTTCACGGCGCTGCCGTCGCTGCCGTTGAGCGATATTCAGCCCGCGAGCGAAATTACCCGCACTTTCGCGTCTGGCGCGATGAGTCACGGTGCGCTGGTCGCACCGGCGCATGAAGCCGTTGCGCATGGCACCAACATGGTCGGAGGCATGAGTAACTGTGGAGAAGGCGGTGAGCACTACTCCCGTCACGGCACCATTCGCGCTTCACGTATCAAACAGCTGGCGTCAGGCCGCTTTGGCGTCTGGGCGGCCTACCTGGCCGATCCGATGCTGGAAGAGCTTGAGATCAAAATCGGCCAGGGCGCCAAGCCCGGTGAAGGCGGTCAGCTTCCGGCGGCAAAAGTTACCGTAGAGATCGCCGCCGCACGCGGCGGCACGCCAGGCGTTGAGCTGGTTTCTCCGCCGCCGCACCACGATACCTACTCTATCGAAGATCTGGCGCAGCTGATTCACGACTGTAAAGCGGCCCGCGTGCGCGTCATTGTGAAGCTGGTGTCATCTGAAGGTATTGGCACCATCGCCGTGGGCGTGGCGAAAGCCGGTGCTGACGTGATTAACGTTGCCGGTAACACGGGTGGTACGGGCGCCGCCTCGGTGACCAGCCTGAAATATACCGGTCGCGTTGCCGAAATCGGTATCGCCGAAGTTCACCAGGCCCTGTGTGCAAACGGCCTGCGCGACAAAGTTCTGCTGCGTTGCTCAGGCGCACAGCAAACCGGCAGCGACGTGGTGAAATCCGCTCTGCTGGGCGGCGACAGCTTTGAGTTTGGTACCACCGCGCTGATGATGCTGAAGTGCGTGATGGCGAAGAACTGTAACGTTAAATGCCCGGCGGGATTAACCACTAACGCCGAAGCCTTTGATGGCGACCCACGCCAGCTGGCACAGTACTTCCTGAACGTGGCGCATGAAGTGCGTGAGATTCTGGCGCGTATGGGCCTGCGCTCCCTGCGTGAAGCCCGTGGCCGCGCCGATCTGCTCCATCTGATGGATCACCCGTTGGAAGTCGGTAAGCTGGACCTGCGTGCCATGCTGACCGTGGTGCCCGAGCTGAAGATTGCTAAGCCAGTTTATCTGGAGAAAGATTTTGAACTGGATGACCGCTGGGTTGAAGAACTGAGCCAGCAACTGGTCGATCAGGGTAAAACCTCTCTGCAACTGGGTAAGGATGTTGTACTCAACAACCGCAATAAAAGCGTGGGCGGCCAGTTAGCTATCGATATTGAGCGCATGCTGAATCACACCCTGACGGCTGCACAGATTCAGGCAATGCCGGCCGTGCTTCGTGACGATCGCGGTCGTCGCTATCTGGCACCTGCCAGCGTAGAAATCACCACGACCGGCTCTGCCGGTCAGTCCTTCGGGGCCTTCTGCAATGACGGCATGCTGATGAAACATCGTGGAACCTGTAACGATGGCGTCGGCAAAGGTCAGTGCGGCGGCGAACTGGTCGTGCTCTCACCGGGCGGCGGCGCGCAGGACAGCGATGGCAACGTTCTGATCGGTAACTTCGCTCTGTTTGGCGCCACCGGCGGCCGTCTGTTCGTTCAGGGCCAGGCCGGCGATCGCTTCGCGGTGCGTAACTCCGGTGCCACTGCGGTGGTGGAAGGCGTCGGTGACTTTTGCTGCGAATACATGACCAACGGCGCAGTGTTAAACCTGGGCACCTTTGGTAAAGGCTTCGGTAACGGCATGAGCGGCGGCTTTGCTTATCAGTACGATCCCTATGGTTCACTGGCGAGCCATGCGGCGGGCGACTCCGTTCTGTTTGGCTCAATCGCTGACCCGGATGAGCTGGCACAGATTCATAAGCAGGCGGTTCTCACCATGCTGAACTGGCACCTGGAGGCCACGCAGTCTCCGCGTGCCGCCTGGCTGCTGGAGCACTGGGAAACCGAATGTCAGCACTTTGTCTACGTTATGCCGCGTTCCCTGCTGCTTTACCAGGATGGCGGTGAAATTCTGAAGGCCAAGTCCCGCAAGGATCTGCTGGAAGAGCTGTCAACGGCGCTGGCAGGCCATCAGGTTGCCAAGTTTAAAGCCGCCTGGCGCGAAGGCAAGACCATTGCCGACGGCGCGGTTCCGGCTTATGGCGCGACAGATACGCAGGAAATGTTTGTTTTACTGAATAACTACACCGTACTGAGCTTTGCCCAGCAGTTGGCACTCAGCAAGCTGCCGAAAGGCACGCCGGTTGAAGACGCCGCCGTGGAGAAAGCTGTGCGGAATCTGCTGATGACCGAAGACTTTTCACTGGTGAGTAAGCTGCAACGCCATGCGCGAGCAGCGATTGAAAGCTATAGCGACAGCGAGTTGGCCAGCCTGATCGGTTCAAAACGCATGTCCGATTACAAAGCGGCACTGACGCAACGTAATATCCGCTCAATGGACAGCCTGGCCACTTACGGCTGGATCATGTATCAGGATGCCTGCAACCGTGACATTCTCGGTCGCCTGCCTGATTTTGAAGAGTTGTTTGCGCGTGCGGCGTTACCTGAAATTGCAGCGGCCGTGGGTAAACTGGCCTGACAGCAGGCTCAGTGAACAGAACTGTGTTTAATGATGATGACCCTGATTTGTTCGACGTGCCGGGCGCAGCGGCATCCTTATCCTCTCAGCAGCAGGCTGTTGCTGAGAGCACAGGAACCGCCCGCCTTCGGCACAGCGAAGCATGACGGTTAAGAGCGGGATTGAGTAAAGGTATCCATGAAAATTCCATATATTCCTGAAGATGCACCTTTCAATGGTGATCAGAAATACTGGCTGGCGGGCTTCCTGGCCGGCCTGCACTCCCGTTTGTTGGTGCTGGAAGACAAACAGCAGCCGGCTGCGGGCAGCAGCGCTGCCGCGACCACCCAACTGCACATCCTTTATGGTTCTCAGACCGGTAATGCTGAGGCGCTGGCCCAGTCAGCGGCGAAGTCAGCCCGTGCCAAAGGTCTGGTGCCGGTCGTTCAGGCATTAGGCGATGTGGATCTCGACGTGTTCGCCACCATGCGACACGTGCTGATTGTCACTTCGACCTATGGTGAAGGTGAAATGCCCGACAACGCCCAGCTGTTTTGGGACGCGATTTCCGCCAGCACCGCGCCACGTCTGGAGCAGATGCACTTCGCCGTGCTGGCCATTGGCGATACCGGCTATGACGGATTCTGTCAGGCAGGTAAGTTCCTGGATATGCGCCTGGAACAGCTTGGGGCAAAGCGCGTTGTTGACCGCATTGACTGCGATATCGATTACGAAGAGCCGTCAAATGAGTGGATTAACAGCACGATGCCCCAGTTTGCCAGCAGCGCAGGCAGCAGCGGCACGGTGCTGGAGAGCGCCCCGGAAGCGCCGGTTATTCCTGGCAGCAACAAATCGAATCCGTATGCGGCAGCCCTGATCACCAATAAACGCCTGTCGAGTGAGCAATCGGCAAAAGATATTCGCCACGTCGAGTTTGATCTCACCGACAGCGGCCTGAAGTATGAAGCCGGTGACGCACTTGGCGTGATTCCGGTCAACGAGCCGTCGCTGGTCAGCCTGCTGCTTACCCAGTTGAACGCCGATTACCAGACGCCGGTGCCGGGATTCGACAGGAGCCTGGGCGACCTGCTGACCTACCAGTTTGAAATTTCAGAGCCTTCACGCAAGCTGATCGAGTGGGTGGGCCAAAACACCACCAACCAGGAGCTGCGTCACGTGCTTCAGCACGACGACAAAGACGCGCTCGGTGTCTGGCTATGGGGCAAAGATACGCTGGATCTGCTCCAGCTCGAACTGACGCGTAGCCTGAGCGTACCCGAGTTCGTCGCCCTGCTGCGCCCGTTGCAGCATCGCGCCTACTCCATCTCGTCCAGCTCAAAAGCGCATCCGAATCAGGTTCACCTGACCATCGCCTCAGTGCGCTATCACAGCGGTGGCCGCAACCGCAGCGGCGTGTGCTCTACCTATCTGGCTGAGCGTGTACGCCGTGGTGAAAAGCCCGCGATCTTCATCTCACCCAACAAAGCCTTTCGCGTTCCGGCTAACGGCAACGCCCCGCTGATTATGGTCGGCCCCGGCACCGGTATCGCCCCGTTCCGCGCCTTTTTGCAGGAGCGTCAGGTAACAGGTGCTCAGGGTAAAAACTGGTTGTTCTTTGGCGATCAGCATCAGGAACACGACTTCATTTATCGCGAAGAACTGACGGCCTGGCAGGAAAGCGGGCTGCTCACGCGTCTCGATCTGGCGTTCTCACGCGATCAGGACAAGAAAATCTACGTGCAAAACCGGATGCTGGAACAGGGTGCAGAGCTCTATGCCTGGCTGCAGGAAGGCGGTCACTTTTACGTGTGTGGCGATGCATCACGCATGGCGAAAGACGTGGATAGCGCGCTGTATGAAATCGTACGTCAGTTTGGCGGGCTCTCCAGTGAACGGGCCGCTGACTACATCGATCAGCTGAAGAAAGAGAAACGCTACCTGCGCGACGTTTACTGATCGCTGCGGCAGAAAGCAAAAATCCGGGCAACCTGTGTTCCCGGATTTTTTTATGCCTGTTACCGGCTGGCAGACAGGCAAAAAAATACCCGTCAGGTGACGGGTATTCTGTGTTATTTCACCACGCGCAGTGCGGGACGGCCACCACGTGGCGGGGGATCGTCATCCGGTGAATTATCGTCATCGCTGGCATCATCAGGGCGGTCGCCGTCAATCACTGACATGACCGTCTCTTCCTGATTCTCAGCAAATTCCTGTGTGCCGCCTTCATAGGCCGGTTCAGGTTCAAACATCGTGCCTGCGCCGTTTTCACGCGCATAGATGGCGAGTATGGCCGCCATTGGGACATTCACCTGACGTGGAACGCCACCAAAACGTGCGTTAAACGAGACTTCGTCATTGCCCAGATCAAGGTTACCCACGGCACGCGGCGCAATGTTCAGTACGATCTGACCATCGCGGGCATATTCGAGTGGAACCTGAACGCCAGGCAGGTTGATGTCGACGACCAGATGCGGTGTGAGCTGGTTATCCAGTAACCAGTCATAAAAAGCACGCAGCAAATAAGGTCGGCGGGCTGTGAGTTGTGACATTTCCATACGTTAGCCCCGGGCTTGCAGGCGCATTTCACGTTCAGCTTCAGTCAGTGAAGCAAGGAAGGAGTCACGCTCAAATACGCGGTTCATGTAGCCTTTCAGCTCTTTAGAGCCCGACCCGAGCAGATCGATACCCATTGACGGTAAACGCCACAACAGCGGAGCCAGATAGCAGTCTACCAGGCTGAACTCGTCGCTCATAAAGAATGGCGTACGCCCAAACAGAGGAGCAATAGCCAGCAGCTCTTCACGCAGCTGCTTACGCGCCGCTTCAGCTTCCTGACCGCTACTGTTCTCAACCTTTCTCATCAGGCTGTACCAGTCTTGCTCAATACGGTGCATCATTAAACGGCTTTCGCCACGTGCAACCGGATAGACAGGCATCAATGGTGGGTGGGGAAAACGCTCATCCAGATATTCCATGATGATGCGTGATTCGTACAGCGTCAGTTCGCGATCTACCAGCGTCGGCACAGTGCGGTACGGATTGAGGTCAATCAGATCCTGCGGCAGGTTATCCATTTCGACCTGCTCGATCTCTACGCTGACACCTTTCTCGGCAAGCACGATACGTACCTGATGGCTAAAAATGTCAGTAGGACCAGAAAACAGCGTCATTACCGAACGTTTGTTGGCAGCGACAGCCATGAAAACCTCCCAGTTTGTTCACAAAAAGTTACTGCGAATGGCCAACCACACGGCGACTCACCTGCTCATAGAACTCGCTCGCAATCCGCGCTAACCACCCCCGACTAATGCGAGGCGCATAACGCGCCAGCTTGCGGGCGCAAAGTGACACAGAGTTTACCAGATTTTAGGCAGCTTGTGGGTGGGGGAATGCATTTTTGCGGGTAAAATGCGAACAGTATTGTGGTTTTATACGACAGGATGACCTGAGAATAAAAATAAAAAACCCGCCGGAGCGGGTTTTTTGTGCCAACTGTGTCTGCCGAAGCAGCAACAATTAACGCTTGGAGAACTGAGGACGACGACGTGCTTTACGCAGGCCGACTTTCTTACGTTCAACCTGACGAGCATCACGGGTAACGAAGCCTGCTTTACGCAGTTCGCCACGCAGTGACTCATCATACTCCATCAGAGCGCGGGTGATACCATGACGGATCGCGCCTGCCTGACCAGAGATACCACCACCTTTAACGGTGATGTACAGGTCCAGTTTACCAACCATATCAACCAGTTCCAGAGGCTGACGCACGACCATGCGTGCAGTCTCGCGACCGAAATACTGCTCCAGAGAGCGTTGGTTGATTACGATGTTACCGCTACCCGGCTTGATGAAGACGCGTGCGGATGAGCTTTTGCGGCGACCAGTGCCGTAGTTTTGAGTTTCAGCCATTGCCTTTAATCCCGATTAAATGTCAAGAACTTGCGGTTGCTGTGCCGCATGGTTGTGCTCGTTACCTGCGTAAACTTTCAGTTTACGGTACATAGCACGACCCAGCGGGCCCTTCGGCAGCATGCCTTTAACCGCGATCTCAATCACGCGCTCAGGACGGCGAGCAATCATCTCTTCAAAGGTCGCCTGTTTGATACCACCGATGTGACCAGTGTGGTGATAGTAAATCTTGTCAGAACGCTTGTTGCCGGTTACAGCAACTTTCTCAGCGTTCAGAACGATGATGTAATCACCAGTATCAACGTGCGGAGTGTATTCCGCTTTATGCTTACCACGCAGACGGCGCGCCAGTTCAGTCGCCAGGCGACCCAAGGTTTTGCCAGTTGCGTCAACAACATACCAGTCACGTTGGACGGTTTCTGGTTTAGCTGTAAAAGTTTTCATCGAAAAGCTTACCCAAATTAAGTTACACGTTGGTGAAATCCCAAACGCTTAAGTAAACGAATGAGGCTCACACGACCATTTTGACCAGCAAGCCACCCCTTCGGATAGCGTTACCGGAACGCAGAGGATTTGGGAAAAAAATCCTGTGCTGTAACGTGGGGTCGCAAGATTATAGAGAAGTCGATTACAAAAATCGAACCCTATTTTCATTTATTACCTGGAATCTCAGGGTAAATGCGCCAGCCGCAGGTACTCTTCGCTCTGCATTTCCTGCAAACGGGACAGACAGCGCTGATATTCAAATTTCAGGCGCGTGCCCTGATAAATTTCGAACAAGGAGGTTTCTGCAGCGACAACCAGTTTGACATGGCGCTCGTAAAACTCATCCACCAACGCCAGAAAACGCCGCGCCTGATCTTCCGTCTTGTAGATCATGACCGGTACATCAAACAGCAGGACGCTGTGAAAGCGGCGTGACAGCTCAATATAATCATGCTGGCTGCGCCCTTCTCCACACAGGGTTTTAAAATCAATCGCAATCACCCCTTCTGCCACGCCCAGGGTCGGCATTTTACGGTGATTGATCTCCAGCACCGGTGCGCTGTCGCGTTTTTCGCCTGACAATGCCTGGAACATGCGGTCCATCTCGGCGTAGGTTTCCGGCCCCAGAGGAAACGTCCACAAATGCGCGGACGTCAGCGTACGCAGACGGTAATCAATGCCCGCATCGACATTCATTACCTCACAATGCTGCTTAATCTGCTCGATGGCGGGCAGAAAACGGGCACGCTGCAGGCCGTTTTTGTACAAGTTATCAGGCGGAATATTCGAGGTCGCAACCAGGCTGATGCCGCGCGCAAACAGGGCTTCCATCAGCGTTCCCAGCAGCATGGCATCCGTGATGTCAGACACAAAAAACTCATCAAAACAGAGAATATCGGTTTCTGCTTTAAAGCGGTCGGCGATGATCAGTAACGGATCGCTGTGCCCCTGCAGTTCGGTCAGCTCTTCATGCACGCGCAGCATGAAACGGTGAAAGTGTAAGCGCAGTTTGCGGTCGCCAGGAATAGACTGAAAAAACAGATCCATTACCCAGGTTTTCCCCCGGCCAACACCGCCCCACATATACAAGCCACGGACGGGCGCTTTGGGCTGCGACTTTTCTTTTCCCATCAGCTTCGACAGACGACCTAACAGCCCCTGCGAGGGAAGTTCGGTGGTGTGCTGACGCGCGATCAGCCCTTGCTGGATAGCATCTAAGCGGGTAATCGCTTCACGCTGTACGTCGTCGGGCTTGAAATCGCCCTGTGATAGCGCTTGCTCATAGCGGGCAAGCGGAGATGAGGTTTGCATGGTTCGCTCAGTGTCCCTGAATTTTGTCTTATTCAAACGTCGTTTGTCGAAAAAAAGGCCGCTCTACACTAAGGCATGGCGCTCCAGAGTTCCACATCCATAAGATTAACGGGTATAGTGACTATTATTAAGTGGTGCAACGCCCTACGGAACAACGGAAATAACACGGGAGTCATTATGACCTGGGAATACGGGCTAATTGGTTTAGTGGTAGGTATTATTGTCGGCGCAGTCGCAATGCGTTTTGGCAACCGGAAGCTGCGTGAGCAGCGCAGCATGCAGTACGAACTGGATAAGACGAAAGCCGAGCTGGCAGATTATCGCGAAGAGCTGACCAACCACTTTGCGCAGAGCGCAGAGCTGCTGGATAACATGGCGCGTGATTACCGTCAGCTCTATCAGCACATGGCGAAAGGGTCCAACGACCTACTGCCGAACATGCCCGGGGACAAAAACCCCTTTGCATGGCAACTGACCGAAGCCGAAGCGGATAACGATCAGGCACCGGTGCAAATGCCGCGTGACTACTCTGAAGGCGCCTCTGGCTTACTGCGTGGTGAACGCGCCGTCCGCGACTAAGCATGATCGGGCACAGTGACGCTGTGCCCGCTGTTTTTGCGAACCCCGGCCGCAAACGGCTGTCTCATTGATTTACTCCCCCCATTTTTGCAGCGAGAGCGTTGTAGCAATGAAAAAACAAGCACGACTGTTAAGCGCATTAGCCTTGAGTATTGGAATGAGTCTTGCCGCTTCGCCCGGCGCGATGGCGACGCTACCTGCACAGATTCAGAGCCAGCCGCTTCCCAGCCTGGCACCGATGCTGGAAAAAGTGTTACCTGCTGTGGTCAGCGTGCACGTTGAAGGCACCCAGTCTGATGCCCAGGCCCAGACACAGGATATTCCCGAGCCGCTTAAGCGTTTCTTTGGCCAGTTGCCCGGTGGCGCCCCAAGCCAGCCTCAACCCTTTGAGGGGCTGGGGTCCGGTGTCATCATTGATGCCGCCAAAGGCTATGTTCTGACCAATAACCACGTGGTCAACGGCGCGGATAAGATCAACGTCCAGCTCGGCGATGGCAGCGAATATGATGCCAAACTGATTGGTCACGATGAGCAGACCGACATCGCCCTGATCCAGATTCAGGGCGCGAAAAACCTGACGCAGATAAAAGTCGCCGATTCGGATCAGCTGAAAGTCGGTGATTTTGCCGTGGCCATCGGCAATCCTTTTGGCCTTGGTCAGACAGCGACCTCTGGAATTATTTCGGCACTGGGCCGCAGCGGCCTGAATCTCGAAGGGCTGGAAAACTTTATCCAGACCGATGCCGCCATTAACCGCGGTAACTCGGGCGGCGCGCTGGTTAATCTGAACGGCGAGCTGATCGGCATTAATACCGCCATTCTGGCCTCCAGTGGCGGCAATATCGGCATTGGCTTTGCGATTCCGAGCGATATGGCCATGAACCTGGCCGAGCAGTTAATTAAGTACGGCGAAGTCAAACGGGGTCAGTTGGGTATCAAAGGTACCGAGATGACCGCGGACATCGCAAAAGCGTTTAACGTTGACGCACAGCGCGGTGCGTTCGTTTCTGAAGTGCTGCCGCAGTCTGCGGCGCAAAAAGCCGGTATCAAGTCAGGCGATATCATTGTTTCGGTCAACGATAAACCGATTACCAGCTTCGCAGAACTGCGGGTGAAGATCGGCACGACGGCGCCGGGTGAGAAAGTGAAGCTTGGCCTGCTACGTGAAGGTAAACCGGTGAGTGTTGATGTCACCCTTGAGCAAAGCGCCCAGACGACGGCCAGCGCACAGCTGCTTTCTCCAGCCCTGCAGGGCGCGACTCTGAGCGATGGTCAGACCAAAACCGGTGATAAAGGCGTGAAGATTGATGCCATCGAAAAAGGCACTCCGGCTGAACAGGTCGGCCTGCAAAAAGATGACGTGATCATTGGCGTCAACCGCACGCGAATTCAGAATATTGCCGAAATGCGCAAGGTGCTGGAAGCCAAACCGCCGGTGATGGCGCTGAATGTGGTTCGTGGTGAGGAAAGTATCTATCTGTTATTGAGATAAACCCCGCACGATGGCGGACACAAGCACGTGTGTGTCCGCCGCTCTCATGTTATTCTCCCCAACGTTCTCCCCTGACGTGATTTAACACCATGTTTCTTAAACTCTTGCGTTCAGTGGTGTTGGGACTGATTGTTGCGGGCATCTTGCTCGCAGCGCTGCCCGCACTGCGTTTGGGCGGTGCTGCCCTGTATAGTCAAAATGACAGTAACGATGAAACGCCCTTTGGCTTTAATCAAGGGGTGAGGCGTGCCGTGCCTGCCGTTGTGAATGTTTACAACCGCAGCGCGCATGGGAACAACAACCGCGGTATTACCACGCTGGGCTCTGGCGTGATTATGAATAACCGGGGTTATATCCTGACCAACAAGCACGTTATCAATAATGCCGATCAGATCATCGTCGCTCTACAGGATGGCCGTTTTTTTGAAGCCACGCTGGTGGGTTCAGATGCCATGACCGATTTGGCCGTGCTAAAAATTACCGCGTCAAACCTGCCGGTTATCCCGATTAATCCCAAACGCGTCGCACACATTGGCGATGTGGTGATGGCCATCGGCAACCCCTATAACCTGGGACAAACGGTCACACAGGGCATTATCAGCGCCACGGGCCGCGTCGGACTCAGCTCGTCAGGCCGCCAGAACTTCCTGCAAACGGATGCATCAATCAATCAGGGGAACTCCGGTGGCGCACTGATTAACTCGCTGGGCGAACTCATGGGCATCAATACCCTGACGTTCGATAAGAGCAGCGATGGCGAAACGCCCGAAGGCATTGGTTTTGCTATCCCCACCGCGCTGGCAACCAAAATTATGGATAAGCTCATCCGTGATGGTCGGGTCATTCGCGGCTATATCGGCATTACCGCCCGCGAAGTGCCGCCGCTTCACGGCCAGGGCAACAGTCTCGATCGGGTTCAGGGCATTATCGTCAGCGTGGTGACGCCGGGCGGCCCGGCTGAGAAAGCCGGTATCCAGGCCAATGATGTGCTGCTGAGCGTAGACGGTAAACCGGCGCTCTCCGCACAGGAAACCATGGACCAGGTTGCGGAAATTCGGCCCGGCTCGGTGGTGAATGTGCAGGTGCTGCGTAATGACAAGAAGCTGACCTTCCCGGTGACGATTCAGGAGTTTCCGGACAGCAGTCAGTAGCGGTGAACGCAAACAAGGCCCACTTGAGGCCTTGTTTATCAGCTTAAATGGCGCTGCGCCATTCTGTCAGCACGGCGTCAAGGGTCAGCAGCGGTCTACCGGAAACGCAATAACCTCCGACAGCGACTCTGCCTTCAGCGCCAGCATAATCAACCTGTCCACGCCCAGTGCAACGCCCGAACAGGCTGGCATGCCGTGCTCCAGCGCGGCCAGCAGGTAGTGATCAATCGGATGTTGCGGCAACCCTCGCGCCGCACGCCGACGATTATCCTGCTCAAAGCGTTGGCGCTGTTCACGGCTGTCGGTGAGTTCGCGGAAGCCATTCGCCAGCTCAATGCCCTTGTAATACACCTCAAACCGCTCTGCCACCCGATGATCTTCCGTGCTGATCTCCGCTAATGCCGCCTGGCTGGCCGGAAAGTGGTAGATAAAACACGGCTTGTCCTGACCAATCTTCGGTTCCACGCCCAGCATAAACAGCAGCATCAGCAAGGTATCGCGATCCTCTTCCCGACTGGCCAGCTCGCCCTCACCCAGCTTTTCCGCCGCCTCACGCAGCTGCGCTTTGTCGGCAGAAAGCGGGTCCAGCTCAAGGTGACGAATAAAGGCCTGCTGATAAGAGAGAGACTCCGCGCTGTCGCACTCCAGCACCTGCTGCAGCAGATCGTCGACCTCATTCATCAGGCGGTACATATCGTAATGGGGGCGATACCATTCCAGCATGGTGAATTCAGGGTTGTGGTAGCGCCCGGCCTCTTCGTTGCGAAAGCTGCGGCCCATTTGATAGATAGGGCCACTTCCGGCCGCCAGCAGGCGTTTCATGTGGTATTCCGGGCTGGTCATCAGCCAGAGATCGCGGCCTTCAGACAGGCCAGGGCCGACAAAGCGCGTCTGGAATGGCACCAGATGAATGTCGGTAATCGTGGCCTGACTCATCGCGGGCGTGTCGACTTCCAGTACGCCACGATCGGCGAAGAAACGACGCACTTCAGCAATAATGGCTGCGCGTTTAATTAAACTGGCAATCGAAGCGCCAGGTTGCCAGCTTGTCGTTTCACTCATGGTGACGGCTCCTGATACAAATAAGGGAGGGAAGTCTACTCGTAATGTCAGTGGCAAACAATCGTGGCGCAAGCCTGTCCAATAAACTGACCGGCTTCTATAATTAACAGGTTAAATAACAAAGGAATCTTTTTATGTCTCCATGGAAAACATTGGTCGCCAGCCTGAGTGCCTTCCTGTCCGTCGCCTGCACGACCACACCGCCAAAAAACGTTACCGTCGTTGAAAACTTCGACAGTCAGCGTTACCTCGGTCAGTGGTACGAGATAGCCCGGCTGGATCATGGCTTTGAACGCGGCCTCGAACAGGTTACGGCAAATTACAGCCCACGTGAGGATGGCGGCCTGAAAGTCGTTAATCGCGGCTATAACGTTAAAAAGCAGCGCTGGCAGGAGAGCGTGGGTAAAGCCTACTTCACCGGCGATAAACAGCGTGCGGCACTCAAGGTCTCGTTCTTTGGGCCCTTCTACGGTGGCTATAACGTGATAGCGCTGGATCCTGACTACCGTTACGCACTGGTATGCGGGCCTAACCGCCACTATCTGTGGATACTGTCACGGACGCCGCAGTTGGATGAAGGTGTGAAACAAAAGCTGGTGCAGCAGGCACGCCAGGCCGGTTTCCCGGTAGATGAGCTGATTTGGGTGAAACAGGGCTAGAGAAAGGCCGGTACGAAAAACGTTCGTACCGGTTTTACCGTTACTGCGCGCTACGCTGGATTGCATGGCCGCCCGCTTCAACGTCTTCGCCGACGCCGCGCGTGGTGTTGCAGCCAGAAAGCAGTGCAGAGAACATCATCACAGAGAAAATCGCAACAATACTTTTCTTCAACATATCCATATCCTTTTTGGTTGCATTATAGGTACAGCTTTTAAAGCATAGACTGATTATGCAACGTCGCGAGCCTGAGCCGCCGAAAAAAGGAAGGCAGGAATAACTTATTTAGCCGCGCGCGAGATTGCGCCGCCCAGGTGAGATACGTCTTCGCCAAAACCGTGGAAGGTGTTACAGCCGCTTAGTCCAGAAGCCACCAGCAACGCCAAGGCGATAAGTTTTGCTCGTTTTTTCATGGTGAACTCACTCAAAAAAAGGCGCATCACAGGATGCGCCTTTCAAGGTTATTTTACGCGTGACACGTATTCGCCAGAGCGGGTATCAACCTTCACCACCTCGCCAATCTGCACGAACAATGGCACTTTAATGACTGCACCCGTAGACAGCGTTGCTGGCTTACCGCCCGTACCGGCAGTATCACCTTTCAGGCCTGGGTCAGTTTCAATGACTTCCGCTTCAACAAAGTTTGGTGGCTGAACCGCAATCGGTTTATCGTTCCACAAGGTTACGATACACTCCGCGTTGTCCTGCAACCACTTCTGCACTTCATCCAGCACTTTTGCTTCAACCTGGTATTGCTCAAAAGATTCCGGGTGCATGAAGTAGTAGAAATCGCCGTCGTTGTAAGAGTACTGCAGCGTCATATCCTTCACGTCTGCGCCTTCGGCAGAATCAGTTGATTTGAAGGTTTTCTCAACGCGTGAACCGGTCAGCAGACGACGCATTTTTACACGTGCAAACGCCTGACCTTTACCCGGCTTAACGAACTCGCTTGATTCGATGGCATAAGGTTCGCCTTCGAACATGATTTTAAGACCGGGACGGAAATCGTTGCTAAGATAAGTCGCCATAAAGGCCCTCTGTAGATATTAACTGGTAATAGCCAAAAAAATGGCACACATTGTAACCCTAAATTCCCCTTCCAGAGAAGATTGGTTGCAGCAACTTGCTGATGTTGTCACTGATCCTCATGAATTACTGCAACTTTTAGCGCTCGACCATCATCCGGATCTGGCTGCTGGCGGCGACGCACGCCGACTTTTTGCCCTGCGCGTGCCGCGCGCCTTTATCCGGCGAATGAAAAAAGGCGATGCGCAGGATCCCCTTCTACTCCAGGTCCTGACCAGCCGTCAGGAGTTTGTCGACGCGCCAGGTTATAGCACCGATCCGCTGGACGAACAAAATAGCGTCGTGCCGGGATTACTGCATAAATATAAAAACCGTGCATTGCTGCTGGTCAAAGGCGGCTGCGCGGTGAACTGCCGCTACTGCTTCCGCCGTCATTTTCCCTATCAGGATAATCAGGGCAACAAGCGTAACTGGCAGGCCGCGCTGGATTATATTACCGCCCATCCTGAACTGGATGAGATCATCTTTTCGGGTGGCGATCCGTTAATGGCAAAAGATCATGAGCTGGCCTGGCTCATTGACGCGCTGGGCGCTATCCCGCATCTGAAACGGCTACGTATTCACAGTCGACTGCCGGTCGTGATTCCGGATCGCATTACCGAGGCGCTGTGTCAGACGCTGGCGGAAACGCGGCTTCAGGTCTTGATGGTCACCCACATCAACCACGCCCGTGAGATTGATGAGGCGCTTTGTGATGCCATGCTGCGCCTGAAACGTGCTGACGTGACGCTGCTTAATCAGAGCGTACTGCTGCGCGGCGTGAATGATGATGCACAAACCCTGGCGGCGCTGAGCAATGCGCTGTTTGATGCCGGCATTCTGCCCTACTACCTGCATGTGCTGGACAAAGTGCAGGGCGCAGCGCATTTCTTCGTTTCTGATGAAGAAGCCCGGGCGTTGATGCGTAGCCTGCTGCCGCGGGTGTCCGGTTATCTGGTGCCGAAGCTGGCACGTGAGATCGGCGGGGAACCCAGTAAAACCCCGCTGGATCTGCAACTTCGGCAGGAATAAATCACGGGCGGCACACAGCCCGGTAGCCGCAAGCCTCATTTCCGCCGAGCAGCGGGCTGCCAACCCGTTGCACTGGCGGCTAAAAGCCATTGATAAACGCTAAAAAAACGACCGGCACATTGGCCGGTCGTCTCAAAAAATGTTGCCTGTTCAGCGCAGGATCAGTTAGGGCATTTATAGACCTGGCCGGTCATCTTGCTGTCGAGTGGTGCAAAGGCTGAAAGCAGGTTTTGTGTAGGACTGGTTGCGCCATAAATGACGTTTCCGCCCATTTCGGCAGCACGGTTCCGCAGGTCGTTAGCTGCACCGCGCAGCGCGCTGGTTTCGCCACCGGCTCCGCTTAACCAGTTACTTTGCGAGCCGGTCAGGCTGCCCAGAAGCTGACATTGTTTGCCAGGCTGCTGATCGGTAAAGGTGACGCGCTGTCCAGCAGAAGTCAGGTCGGTTGAGCTGCTGCAGCCTGCAAGCAATAACGCACCAGCCGTAAGACCGAGCAAGAGGTTAATACGCATTATAATCCCCATTTATTATCATCAGTGTCGGATGGCAGCGTAGCAGAAAAACACGCATTTTTTCTGAACATTCATTGCCCTAATCCGTGCCAACGTAACCGTTGCGCCCCTACTTATACCCTTTCCTCTGCAAAAGAAAAACCCCCGACCGTTTCCGATCGGGGGTTCTTATGACGCAAGCGTCAGGGGCGATTACATCATGCCGCCCATACCGCCCATGCCACCCATACCGCCAGCGCCTGCACCTAAGTCTGGCGCATCGCCTTTCGGCAGGTCAGTGACCATACATTCGGTGGTGATCATCAGGCCAGCAACCGATGCCGCGTACTGCAGAGCAGAACGGGTCACTTTGGTTGGGTCCAGAATACCGAAGTCGATCATGTTGCCGTATTCTTCAGTCTGCGCGTTGTAACCGTAGTTACCGTCGCCTGCTTTCACGTTGTTCGCCACAACAGAAGGCTCTTCGCCGGCGTTAGAAACGATCTGACGCAGTGGAGATTCCATTGCGCGCAGCGCAACTTTGATACCCACGTTCTGGTCTTCGTTCTGACCACGCAGTTCGGTCAGCTGTGCTGCAACGCGAACCAGCGCCACACCACCACCTGCAACCACGCCTTCTTCAACCGCAGCACGGGTTGCGTGCAGGGCATCTTCAACGCGTGCTTTTTTCTCTTTCATTTCAACTTCAGTTGCTGCGCCCACTTTCAGAACGGCAACGCCGCCTGCCAGTTTCGCTACGCGCTCCTGCAGTTTTTCTTTGTCGTAGTCAGAGGTGGCTTCTTCAATCTGCTGACGAATCTGAGTGACACGACCCTGAATAGTGGTTTCTTCACCCACGCCATCGATGATGGTGGTGGTGTCTTTGTTGATCACGACACGCTTCGCCTGGCCCAGATCTTCCAGTGCTGCTTTTTCCAGCTCCATACCGATCTCTTCAGAGATCACGGTACCGCCGGTCAGGATAGCGATATCCTGCAGCATGGCTTTACGGCGGTCGCCGAAGCCCGGTGCTTTAACCGCAGCCACTTTCACGATGCCGCGCATGGTGTTCACCACCAGCGTCGCCAGCGCTTCGCCTTCTACGTCTTCCGCGATGATCAGCAGTGGTTTGCCTGCTTTCGCAACGGCTTCCAGCACTGGCAGCATTTCACGGATGTTAGAAATCTTCTTGTCAGCCAGCAGGATGAACGGGGTTTCCAGCTCAACGGCACCTGTTTCTGGCTTGTTGATGAAGTACGGAGACAGGTAGCCACGGTCGAACTGCATACCTTCAACCACGTCCAGCTCGTCCTGCAGGCCGGTGCCTTCTTCAACGGTGATGACGCCTTCTTTGCCCACTTTTTCCATCGCCTGAGCGATCAGGGTACCGACGGTTTCATCAGAGTTAGCAGAGATAGTCCCTACCTGAGCGATAGCTTTAGAATCTGAGCAAGGAACAGACAGTTTTTTCAGCTCTTCAACCGCAGCGATGACCGCCTGGTCGATACCGCGCTTCAGATCCATCGGGTTCATGCCCGCTGCAACGGCTTTCAGGCCTTCGGTGATGATGGACTGCGCCAGCACGGTTGCCGTGGTGGTACCGTCGCCTGCCGCGTCGTTCGCTTTAGAGGCAACTTCTTTCACCATCTGTGCGCCCATGTTTTCGAACTTGTCTTCCAGCTCGATTTCACGCGCAACAGAAACACCATCTTTAGTGATGGTCGGTGCACCAAAAGATTTATCCAGAACCACGTTACGGCCTTTCGGGCCCAGGGTAACTTTTACTGCATCTGCCAGTACGTTCACGCCACGCAACATTTTTACGCGTGCGTCATTACCGAATTTTACGTCTTTAGCTGCCATTTCAAATTTCCCTTAAATTCGTTTCGTTCAGTGAATTACGCGTAAAACTTACGCTTCAACAATCGCCAGAATGTCGCTTTCAGAGATGATCAGGACTTCTTCGTTGTCGATTTTTTCAGTTTTGGCACCGTAGCCTTCGCTGAAGATCACGACGTCACCAACTTGTACGTCCAGCGGCTTCACTTCGCCACTCTCAAGGATACGGCCTTTGCCCACAGCCAGGACTTCACCACGCGTGGATTTGCCTGCTGCAGAACCGGTCAGCACAATGCCACCCGCTGACTTAGCTTCAACTTCTTTACGCTTCACGATGACACGATCGTGTAATGGACGAATTTTCATTTGATAGCTCTCCTTTGAGAAGTCCAATCATTCATTTTTGGGTTGAATACCGGGCTGTGTGGCTTCCGGCCTCGTGACCAGAGAGATAGGGCCGCGACCTGACACTTTCAAGGGGGCAACCCACAAATTTTTTTAGTCTGATGATGCAACTGATGACTTTTTAGACAAACCGCGCGGACGGGTCAGAAGACAAACAAAAAGCGCGACCTGATGTCGCGCTAAGAGGATGAGATTAACGATCTTTTGGATCGTCATGATGTTCAAGGCGTTCGCTGTCTTTGCGTTCGAACTCGCCATCCATTGTATAACCGCTGTCCGGGCCTGCACCCGGCCCCCGCCAGACGCGCAGATGCGGCATCAGTTTTAAGGTCAGGTGTTTTTGCACCGGCGGCAGTAAGAGCAGCAGGCCCAGCATGTCGGTAAAGAAACCCGGCAGCAGCAGCAGGAAACCGGCAATGATCAGCGAAACGCTTTTCACCATTTCCTGCGCCGGACTTTCGTTACGAGCCAGCTTCTCCTGCATCAGCATAAAGTTTTTCATGCCCTGATTTTTTACCAAAGACACGCCGATGCAGGAGGTGAAAACCACCAGCAGCATGGTGAGCAGCACGCCAAGGACGTGTGCAACCTGAATGAAAAGCGAGATCTCAATCCAGGCCAGTACGAAAAAGATCACTAACGGTAACCAGCGCACCGGATTCTCCTGTGAGTCAGGCTGCCCGGCTGATGACCCGGCAGCGTAAAAATGATGATAACAAGATACAGAGATGGTCATTCAGGCCGCCCATTTCAACCGTGCCAGGCAAATTTTTGCTGCAGGGTTAAATTTGTGAGCAATTTCACATATTGTTAACGTCATAAGGCCAGTAAGGTGATCTCTGTTCGCGCTTTAGGGCTGGGTCAGAATAGGATCGTGCTCACCCGCCTGAATACGGATAAAATAGCGGTTCTGGCGCTTCCCCACAAAACAAACACATCATCTGCGATGGTTAGCAGTGACAACAAGAAGGTTATCATGGCGAACAACATTCGTATCGAAGAAGACCTGTTAGGCATGCGCGAAGTTCCGGCGGATGCTTATTATGGCGTTCATACTTTGCGTGCGATTGAAAACTTTTACATCAGCAACAGCAAAATCAGTGATATTCCTGAGTTTGTGCGCGGCATGGTGATGGTAAAAAAAGCGGCGGCGATGGCCAATAAAGAGCTGCAGACGTTGCCGCGTGACATCGCCAATACCATTATTCAGGCCTGCGATGAAGTGCTGAACAAAGGTCGCTGCATGGATCAGTTCCCGGTCGATGTGTATCAAGGCGGCGCGGGCACCTCGGTCAACATGAATACCAATGAAGTGCTGGCCAATATTGGTCTGGAGCTGATGGGGCATCAGAAAGGCGAATACCAGTATCTGAATCCCAACGACCACGTGAATAAATGCCAGTCCACCAATGATGCTTACCCGACCGGCTTTCGCATCGCCGTTTACAGCTCGCTGTTGAAACTGCTCGACGGCATCAGCCAGTTAGCCGAAGGTTTCCAGCGTAAAGCTGACGAATTCCAGACGATTTTAAAAATGGGCCGTACTCAGCTACAGGATGCGGTGCCGATGACGCTGGGTCAGGAATTCCATGCGTTTAGCGTGCTGCTCAATGAAGAGACGAAAAGCATTTTGCGCACTGGCGAACTGCTGCTGGAGGTTAACCTGGGCGCGACCGCTATTGGTACTCGCCTGAATACGCCGGATGGCTACCAACACTTAGCCGTTCAGAAACTGGCAGAAGTCAGTAACCTGGCGGTGGTGCCAGCCGAAGATCTGATCGAGGCCACCTCCGACTGCGGCGCCTACGTTATGGTGCACTCTTCGCTGAAGCGTCTGGCCGTGAAGCTTTCTAAAATTTGTAACGACCTTCGCCTGCTCTCGTCGGGTCCGCGTGCCGGCCTGAACGAAATTAACCTGCCAGAATTGCAGGCCGGCTCCTCAATCATGCCTGCCAAAGTGAATCCGGTGGTGCCTGAGGTGGTAAACCAGGTGTGCTTCAAAGTGATTGGCAACGATACCACGGTCACCATGGCGTCCGAGGCCGGGCAGCTGCAGCTTAACGTTATGGAACCGGTGATTGGCCAGGCGCTGTTTGAGTCGGTCAGCATCCTGACTAACGCTTGCTACAACCTGCTGGAAAAATGCGTTAACGGCATCACAGCCAACAAAGCGGTCTGTGAAGCTTATGTGTTTAACTCCATTGGCATCGTCACTTACCTGAACCCCTACATTGGGCACCATAATGGCGATATCGTCGGTAAAATTTGTGCCGAAACCGGTAAAAGCGTTCGCGAAGTGGTGCTTGAGCGCGGCCTGCTCACCGAAAGCGAGCTGGACGATATTTTCTCTGTGCAAAACCTGATGTATCCGGTTTATAAAGCCAAACGTTACACCGACGAAAACGAACAGTAAGGCTTAATTGTACTTACTGATGTAAAAGGCACATCGTAATCAAAACGATGTGCCTTTTTGTTTGTTAAAAGGATGAGTTTGCTTACCGGCTAATCCTGTTTGAGGAAGTGACAGATGTTCCTGATTGAGCTGTTTATCGTGTTGATGGCGATCTGGCTGGGCGCACGCCTGGGCGGCATCGGCATAGGTTTCGCAGGCGGCATGGGCGTCCTGATCCTGACGCTGGGCTTTGGCATGAAGCCCGGTGCGATCCCTTTTGATGTGATCGAAATCATCATGGCCGTGATCGCCGCGATTGCCGCCATGCAGGTGGCGGGCGGCATGGATTATCTGGTCAGCCTTGCCGAACGTTTGCTGCGTCGCCATCCACGTTATGTCACTTTCCTTGCGCCGCTGGTGACCTACATGATGACCCTGCTGGCGGGTACCGGCCACACCGCCTTCTCCACCTTGCCGGTCATTGCTGAAGTGGCGAAAGAGCAAGGCGTCCGGCCTTCCCGCCCGTTATCGGTTGCGGTTGTCGCCTCTCAGGTCGCCATTACCGCCTCTCCCATTTCGGCAGCGGTGGTGTTCTTTGCCACGCTGCTGGAACCGCGCGGGGTGAGCTATATCATGCTGCTGGCGATTGCCATTCCGGCCACCATGGTGGGGCTGTTTCTTGCCGCCCTGGTGACTAATTTTCTGGGTAAAGAGCTAAAAGATGATGAGGTTTATCAGGCAAGGCTGGCGAAAGGTGAAGTGACGCTACGCGGCGAGACGGTTTATCAGACTCAACCCGGCGCTAAAAAATCGGTACTGCTGTTCCTGGCCGGTATTGCCGCCGTGGTGATTTACGCCACCGCCACCAGCGAAAGCGTCAACCTGATCGCTAACCCACCGCTGCCGCGCAATGAGGCGATCGTCGTGTTTATGCTCACTATTGCCACGCTGATCAGTCTGACCTGCAAAATTGATACCGGTGCTATCCTCAGCGCCAGCACATTCAAGTCTGGCATGAGCGCCTGCATCTGTGTGATAGGCGTGGCCTGGCTGGGCGACACCTTTGTAAAAGCCCATCTGGCTGATATCCAGATGCTGGCGGGCGATACCTTAAAAACCTATCCGTGGATGCTGGCGCTGGTGCTGTTCTTCTCTTCCATGCTGCTTTATTCCCAGGCCGCCACCGCCAAAGCCCTGCTGCCTGCCGCGTTAGCGCTTGGCGTAACGCCACTGACAGCCATCGCTTCATTTGCCGCCGTGTCTGCGCTGTTTGTTTTACCGACCTATCCCACTCTGTTAGCCGCCGTGGAGATGGACGATACGGGTTCGACCCGAATCGGTAAGTTTGTCTTCAACCATGCCTTTATTATTCCTGGCGTCCTTGCTATCACCTTGTCTGTCATGTTCGGCTTTATTTTTGGTGGGCTGCTACTGTAACTCCAGCCGGGCAGGGAACGTGCTACTATCGGCGTTATTTTCAACAGGATCGTTACGATGAACGCCGTTATCATCCTCTGTACTGCGCCAGACCAGGCCTGTGCGCAACAGCTTGCCGCACAGGCGCTGCAGGCCAGGCTGGCTGCCTGTGTCACCCTCTTGCCGGGTGCAACGTCATATTATGTCTGGCAAGGCCAACTGGCGCAGTCCAGCGAAGTTCAGATGTTACTCAAATGCGACACAGCCCATCAGCAGGCCTTGATCGAACTGCTTAAGCTCGCGCATCCTTACGATGTACCAGAACTGCTGGTACTTCCGGTTCAACATGGAGACAGTGAATACTTGTCATGGCTGCACGCATCTCTCGCTTAATCACACTGGTACTGGCGCTGTTTATCTGCCTGCAGGCGCAGGCTGCCTTATTTTCCCCCAAAACCACCAGCCGCTTTTTGCCCGTTGATCAGGCTTTTGCCTTTGATTTCGATCAGCAAGGCTCGCAGCTTAACCTGCACTGGAAAGTCAAAGAGGGCTATTACCTTTACCGCCAACAGATTAAGGTCGTGCCCCATGATGCACGTATTGCGCCGTTAGCCCTGCCTGCGGGCCAGCCGCATGAAGATGAATTTTTTGGTAAAAGCGAGATTTACCCGCAGGATCTCAGCGTGCCCATCATACTGCAGCAGGCCGCGAAAGGAGC
Source organism: Pantoea sp. B623 (assembly GCF_024814475.1). Taxonomy (NCBI): domain Bacteria; kingdom Pseudomonadati; phylum Pseudomonadota; class Gammaproteobacteria; order Enterobacterales; family Erwiniaceae; genus Pantoea; species Pantoea sp. B623. The sequence goes on from NZ_JANUXM010000004.1 coordinate 2,016,520, forward strand.
GACCCTTAGCGTAAGTTATCAAGGCTGTGCCGCCGCCGGCTTCTGTTATCCACCGGAAACCCGCAGCATCCCCCTTTCCCCGGTAGCCGCCATAATGTCCCCGCCAGCCGTTGCGCCTGCCAGCGCCAACCCTTTGCCCTTTTCGCCGTTGTGGGCGCTGCTGATTGGTATCGGCGTGGCCTTCACGCCATGTGTATTGCCGATGTATCCGCTGATCTCTGGCATTATCCTTGGCGGTAAGCGTAACTATTCACTGGGCAGGCTGTTTGCGCTGGCCATGGTCTATGTACAGGGAATGGCGCTCACTTATACCTTACTGGGCGTGATTGTGGCGGCGGCGGGCCTGCGCTTTCAGGCGGCGTTGCAGCATCCTTATGTGCTTATTGGCTTATCGGTGCTGTTTATCCTGTTAGCCCTGTCGATGTTTGGCCTGTTTTCGCTACAGCTTCCCGCCAGCGTGCAAACGCGTCTGGCACTGTGGAGCAATCGTCAGCAAGGCGGCTCACTGCCGGGCGTTTTCCTGATGGGCGCGCTGGCAGGCCTAATCTGCTCGCCCTGCACCACTGCGCCACTCAGCGCAATTCTGCTTTATATCGCGCAGAGCGGAAACCTGCTGGCCGGTGCCGGTACGCTGTGGCTCTATGCCGTCGGGATGGGATTGCCACTGATTGCCGTTACCCTGTTTGGCAACCGCTTTCTCCCTAAAAGCGGTCCCTGGATGCAGACCGTCAAAGAAGGGTTTGGTTTTGTTATTCTCGCGCTGCCGGTCTTCCTGCTGGAGCGGATACTGGGCGATCTGTGGGGCATGCGTTTGTGGAGCCTTTTGGCCGTGGCATTCTTTGCCTGGGCATTCAGCGCGAGCTTACGCGCCAGCGGCGGCAAATGGCGCGTGATGCAAATTATGATGCTGGTCGCCGCCCTGATCAGCGCCCGCCCGTTGCAGGACTGGGCCTTTGGCAGCGGCGCGCCGCAGCAAAACATCGCGCACCTTCCCTTTCAGCCTGTTCAAACCCTTGAACAGGTAGACCAGGCCCTGCAGCAGGCTCAGGGCCGTATCACCATGGTGGATCTCTATGCGGACTGGTGCGTGGCCTGTAAAGAGTTTGAAAAATATACTTTTAGCGACAGCGCGGTACGTGACAGCCTGAACAATGTGCAGCTGTTGCAGGCTAACGTCACGGCGAACACGGCCACCGATAATGCGCTGTTGCAGCATTTGCACGTGCTCGGGTTACCCACGATTTTGTTCTTTGATGCGACAGGAAAAGAGATCCCGGAATCGCGTATTACCGGCTTCCTGAAGGCGAATGATTTTCGCGCGCATTTGCAGAAATTGCATGAGTAAACAACACTGGAACCAGGACACAGTCTGCTGAACAAAACAGGCTTGCACACCAGAGGAGAACGATTTGCAACGTGAACAGATACTTGACCATGCGTTAAACGTACTGGAACAAAACGGTCTGGCGGCGACCTCATCGCTGGCAATCCTGGCCGATGATATGCAGCTCAGCCTGACACAGCTTGAACAGTTTTGGCCCGATCGTGACGCGCTGCTCTACGATGCGCTGCAATTTCACGCACAGCAGATTGAACAATGGCGCCATGACATTCTGCAGAACGACGCTCTGCGTCCTGATCAGAAGCTGATGGCACGCTATGAAGGATTAAACGAACAGGTCAATAAGGGCCGCTTTCCCGGTTGCCTGTTTATCGCCGCCTGCAGTTTTTATCCCCAGCCCGATCATCCCATCCATCAGTTGGCAGAAAAGCAGAAGCGCGCCTCATGGCAATTTACGCATACCATCTTAACCTCGCTTGGTCTGGATAACCCCAGTATGGTTGCCGATCAAATGGAACTGATACTGGAAGGCTGCCTGAGCAAACTGCTGGTTAAACGCAACGTGCAGGACGTTGATGTGGCGAAACGCCTGGCGGAAGACGTATTGAGTATCGCCCTCTGCCGTAAAAACGGCGCACTGGCCTGAGTTTCATCGTCTTTGACTGAAATTCAGGCAATCAGTCACGTTTTGCGTGGTTTTTTTATCAAAGCCGTTGACGGCCTGCGGCCTTTACGGTTTAATGCGCCCCGTTGCCCGAATAGCTCAGTCGGTAGAGCAGGGGATTGAAAATCCCCGTGTCCCTGGTTCGATTCCGGGTTCGGGCACCATATTATTGTCTTGGGATAGCTTAGTCAGTCCGGAGACATAAAAATCAGTACGTTAAATAAACCCGATGATATCACTGAATATCAACGGGTTTTTTTATATCTGGATTTTGGGGCATAACTGCAAGCTCGTGGGTTCGATAAACGCTGGAACCCCCATCAATACGCCATCCGCACTGCCACGCTGCACAATGAACCTGACAAGCTGCAGCAACATCATTCAACGAACAGCGCCATGCTCTGGCAACCCATGCAAGCACGACACGCGTCGCCAGTAGGATTATATTTCGGCGTGACAATCCCGGCAGCTGATTTTGCAGATGTGGGGGCAAAATGGCGATCGGTAAAGGCCCGCAAACAGTTTTATGCGGTTTAGCGAGGCGCGACGCTGATATCGGATCCGCCCTGCAAAACCCCATGAGGGAATAATGTGATCGCGGCCTGTCCGTTGATTAGCAGACAGGAATCCGTCACGGCGTGCAGCGAGTCGCTGATTTCAGGCTCTGATTTTTTCTGGCTGAAAAGGAATTCATCGCTGTTTAGATAAATTTGTGCACAACCGACACGTCTTAAAGCGTAGTGTCAATCACCTGAGAACAGAGCCTGATATTTCTTTCAATGTGTGCCCGACGCATTACTGAAGATGGACGGGCGTACAGGGTATTTAATTCCCTGCCGGATACATTTAATACAGCCTGACCGAAACTGGCTAGCCCTGATTATAACTGGATTAAACTCGGGGTCAGGATTAGACGTTAGGATATAATGATAAGGTTAAATCTGATTGAGGCGGCGCGGTGCCAGAGCGCTAACGGCGAAATCCGTTCTACATCAATTATTCATAAAAAACGAAAGTCAGTCATAAAGCATTGGCAATAAAAATTTAAAAAAGAGGGTGACATATAATCTCACCCTCTTTAACTTCCAGTTTTACATAAACCAATTACTTACAACGTTGTTTTTATCAAACCATACGGATAAATAATCACTATGTTGCTCAGTATTGCCAGTCAGTTTGCCGGATGCTTTTGTCATTGAATCAGAGGCATTTTGCGCACCCGAAGCCATGCCAACGGCGCTGGAGAGAGCACTGGCACCCGGAATATATCCCAGAACACTTGATGCAGTGCTTAAGTTTCCACCCTTGTAGTAACGCCAGGTGACCGAACCATCTGAGGATGAACTCTGATCGTCAGGCACGCCATAAAGCGCTTTGACTTCAGCCTGTGTGGTTTTGTTGGCTATGATATGGGATGAAACATAAGTGCGGCTAAATTTATCCTCCCCACCCGATGTGCTACATCCTGTTAATACGAACATTATTGTGAAAAGAACCATGATGCTTTTCATTTTTTTCTCCATGAGTTGTGAACGACTGACCGCTTTATGGAATCGATAAAAAAGGTGAGTTAGCTTTTATTAATATTGAATGTCTTGAGTTCGAATAAACACCCGCTTGCCCCTTTTAAAGGCTTCGCGTCAACAGGTATAGACGTGAGAAAATCACCGGCAGTACTTACAGAACATCCCGCGGTATCCATTGCTGAATCATCAAAACCCCATTTTAATCCACCTGACCACATACAGACCTCTTGTTTACCATTACTCCAGGCAGTACAGGAAATACCTTTATATTGCTTTTCTCCCGTTATTTTCCAACCGACAGACTGGGCATTCTGATGATTTTGAATGCGACTGTCGCTGTCGATAGCCTGATACATTCCTTCCTCTGCAGCATCTTTAACTTCGTTTTGGTCTGTGTGTTCTTCGAGTGTAATCATACAGGCATGTTGAGCATCCTCACCCTCAGCGCTCATCGTCCAGCTGACTTCCTTAGCAACCTGATGATGTCCATCAATAGATATCTCTACCTCTCCCTTACCCAGCCTGGCCTCATCTTGTGCTGAAAGCGCTTTGAAAGGCATACCGGAACCCTTGCAGGCATCAAGTTTCACTTGATAATTCTTGCGCGCAAGGTTTTCACCATTTGGCAACCACTCCCATTCAAGTACCACATACATTGTCGGGAGCGCCAGGGCACTACCCTCTGAATGAGAGGCTTTGTCACTGTTTTCTTTATAGTCGTCTTGATTATCTGTGGCAGATAATATTCCAGCAGACTGGGCATAAGCACCACCGCCAGAAAAAAAACAAAAAATAAAAGCGATAAGCGCTGAAAAGAGCGCCGCTATGCTTCTGTTAAAAACAGCGTTGCGTGTCTTTTTTACGAAGCATAATGGAATGTTTTTTTTGTTTTTTTTCATTTTTACCTTCAAGTAATTTTTACTATAAAGCTTCAATGAAAGTTAATATCAAGTAAATCTGGCATGACAGATTTATTTGATATCAATATTATGACCAGGTAGCTTTAACGCGTTGATTTTGATACCGGTGTGTTGGCAATCAACTTCGCACCTTCAGGTCTTTTCGGACAAACGCCAGAAGAATACCCTCTGGTTATTAGGCCATTTTCAACACGAAAACGCTGAAAGCAGGTGGCATATTGAGGAATAGAGTGCCATGTGGTTGAGTCGCTGCCATTTATTTGCCACCTGTACTGGTAAGCCAGTATGGTGCAACCCTTACTCAGGATTCCGCTTTTTTTTGGCGGCCTCCATGACATAACAAGGTCATCTGCCGATTCCCCAACCTGTGATGCAGCGATATTCGAACTTGTCTGGTATCGTTGATTCATCATTAAATTACTCAGGGGCAATCCTGCACATCTATTTAGAGATTTTAGGGTTAACAACGCAGAAAGTCTTTTCATTTCCCTCTCCAGACAGAAGTGAAAGCTATCAGGTGTGTCAGTGTAAAACTTTATTAAATGTTGCTAAATTGTAACCTTTCTATGCTTTTTTTACGGTTAATGCAAGCGCAAAACTTACAAAAAATTACATAGGCTGCTATTAATTCAAATCGGAATGATTGCCGATATCGTTACCCATTGTTTTTTTATATTTTATATTTCGTAATATTTTAATGAATCGTTTGATACTTTTGCATCTCTTTCCAATTCGGCAAAATGCGTTTCATGCATTCGATTCAGAATTATTAATTTATATTCTGACTGTTCATTATTACAGAAAGAATCCGGACCTGACGTCTTTATCCCTGCGTGAAGCGGTGGGTGGGGATATCGAGGCGTAGTGCGAGACTGGAAACAGAATGGCCGCGATCAACGACCTGTTTCACTGTTTCGATTTTAAACGCTTCGGGATAACGCTTACCGCTCATGGACACCTCTCATTAAGTCATTTCTACTGACGCTGAGAGGGCGGTTAAACCCGTGGCGATTGACTGAAAATGGGTGTCGATCCTTTAAAAGACATCAGGCCACACACTATCGCGGCTATTTTGGAATTCGTCTACAGTTCAGCTTACGACATCTGGAAAGAACGCGAGTCTGAAGCCACTTATTATGATGTTCTTGATGACGTTTTTTCTCTTATTGAAGAGGGGATAAATCACTCTTGTGTATCATAATCCATCAATCTCATGGGGTCGTTGCCCGATGCTGGCATTGATCAAAGCGATAAAACCCACCCAGCGTGCTCTTATTCCGCGTTTCAACTGGACGTGACGACCTGCCAGACGGGTTGTTATATCGCTCAAGGACACTGACTGAATTTGGGAAAATCACAGAGCGTTGGCTGACGGCATTCAACAGCCCGCGCTCTTATGCATGCCTCAACAAACTGACGCTTGAAAAACAGCGCCTGATGCTGGCGATCCGGAAATCGCAAAACCAGGTAAAGTTAAAACAACAACATGCCCCGCCCTGCACCAGAAGGCTAGTAGTGAATAATGAAAACAGGCGACAGTTTGAATCTTAAAAAAAACGCAATCTGTAGAGCATATACAGCACCAGATAGGCCGCTCTGGCATTGACGTTCATGACATGATACTTCACTTTCTCGCTTCTGTTTAACAGCCCCAGGACATTCTCAGGATAACGCTTCTCTTTAATACGCTTGATGCTGTTACGCACCTCATTAATATTCAGCGTGGTGTAGTACATCGCGGTCACGATCTGCATATCCAGCGTCAGCTTACGTTTGGTTATTCCAGTAGAAAAGCGGGCCATATCGCCGTTTTTATACTTAACCAGCAGCCTTTGATATAAGTCGTTGAGGTAATGTTTACGATCCAGCAGCTCTTCATACAGTACGCGTTTCTTTGAAAGCGAGTTCTCTACATCATCATAGTGATAGGAGGCACTGTCGAAAACAAACAGGTTATCGATGTAGTAGAAATAGTTAAGATTAAACAGGAGATCTTCACTCATCGAAATGCCTTTAGTGAAGCGAATACTAAAATCATCGATAATTTTTTTTCTGTAACACTTGTTATGAAGATAACCAATATTATCGCTGAGCTCTATCTCGCCCAGGACGGCCGGAATCTCGGGTTGCGTAAAATAACCGTAAGTCGAAAGGTCGCCTACGCGATCACACTTGAGGTTCCCTACCATCAGATCAACAGGTTGTGGAATGCCTGAGTAAAGGTGCTGATGAAATACAGCAAGAAAATCACTGTCAACCCAGTCGTCGGAATCGATAAAGATAACATAGTCACCCGATGCCGCTTCCAGTCCAGTATTGCGGGCGACGCTAACCCCGGCATTATCCTGAGTAATGACTTTAAAATTATTGTACTGTTTGAACTCCTCAAGGATCGCAGCGCAGTTATCTTTACTGCCATCATTGACCAGAATGATTTCATAATTTTTAAATGTCTGGAGAAGAAGGCTTTGCAGCGTACGCATCACCGTTTTCTCGGCATTATAAACCGGTATTATTATACTGAATAAATATTTATCATTCATTTTAAAACCTCGTAACCAGCATACGTCATGGCACTATCGGGCAGAGGAAAACTGGCGCTGTTTAGCCGCCTTCATTCCTTATCTCCCTGGAGAAAATGAGCTTTTTAATTATTTATAAATCCACGATCACAGTATAAAAGCGCTAAATTAAACTGACTGTAAACAGGTATAATTCCGGCATCGAAGATCAGTAATTAACCTTAATCAAATACTGTAGATAAAATAATGAATGAAATAATAAAGGCATACGTACGCCTCCCGCAGGTTTGCAGGATTATAAAAATAATATTTATCTGAAGCCTACAGATAATCGACGAGGAAATTAAATCTCAAAGAATGTATTTCAATATGATGAAAGGTATTATTTCTCAAAAATAATAATACCTTTCATAAAAGCTTAACTTACCGGCCAGAAAACAGGGTACGGTTAATCAGGAACCATAATTTACCCGGCTGGATGAATATTTTATGAATATTCATCATCGGCTGACCACGGAAAAAATAATTAAGAACGGTGAAAGCCATAAACTCGGTAATGACAACGCTTATCGCCGCTCCGGTGATGCCAAACAGCGGCACCAACGTTACCGTCGTTGCCAGACACACGGCCAACACACAAAACGTTTTTTTGATCAGATAACGATAACCGTTGTACTTGATGATGAATCTGTCCATTACGCTGCTCAGCACACCGAACATGGCACCAACGCTTAACAGCACCATGGGCGCAATTGCTTCGGTGTAGGCCGCGCCATAGAAATGCGCAATAAACCACGGGCCGACAAGGATGATGCCAAGGATCACACCAAGTGAAACGGCAATGACCAGCAACTGCAGTTTTTGGGCCCGCACCACGGCCACGTCAGGATCGCGTTCGGCAAACAGAGCCGGATAGAAAGAAGCCAGCAGCGCATTAGGCAAAAACACCCACGCCACTGACAACGTCATCGCGACCGAAAAAATACCCGCCTCTTTCAGGCCTAAAAACCAAGAGACGCTGAGCTGATTCAGTCGGGTGTAAATGGTAATCGCGATAACCGACATCACCAGCGAACGCCCGGCCTGAAGGATATAGCGGCTGTAACGGCGAATATGGCTCAGCCTGGGAAGCGGCGCTCGTACCTGAGAATGCCTGTGGTACCAGCCAAACACGCAAATTTTAATGACGAAAGGAATAAAAGTCGCCAGTACAATCGGAATCGCCAGCAACTCAGGTTCGAGCTGGTAGTACGAAATTCCATAGCGAATGCCCAGACTGATGAGCAGACCGGTCAGATTCGCCATGACATTCAGCCTGGCATTCAACACCGCTTCGTTATAGATGTTAATCAGGTCGATAGCAGAAAACAGGCAGGCCAGCGCGGCGGCGCAGATAAAGACAAAAGCCTGAGCACTCATCTCCTCACGCATCACGATGATGCCAATCACAGACAACACGCAGTAGATGGCAAAGACCAGCATGACGGCGGGCACCATAAGCCGGATGCCAGAGCGGTGGTTCTGCGCAATGCGTTTGAGCAGAATGACGTCGCAGCCCATCATGGCAACCGACTGGATAAACTGGAATATCAGCATCGAAATCGCGATGACGCCGAACGTCACAGGCCCCACGTATTTCGCCACAAAAGAGGTGACGAACATCAGCCCAAAGACGGCAACCAGCTTCTCAATAATCATCCACAGGGAGTTTTGTAGCTTCTGTTTCACGACCGTGCCCTCAGCACATTCTGTGCGAAGTGACGCAGCCCCGATACCAGCCGCGGAGACAGAAAGAAAAAGGTGAAGTACAGGCTCCATGCATCCGGAATGACACCGGCGGCGCAATAAGCACGGTAATTTTGACGGTAGAGATCGATATATTGCTTAACAAACGCAGCGTTGAACTCCCTACTGTGCAGTGCTTTGTAAATGTGCGAAGCGGTCACCTTCAGGAACAAAAAGTAGTAAAAGCGTTCATGGGGGCGCAGCAGCAGCATTTTAATTCCTGCAAACGCCCGGACATAGGTGAAGTGTTTTTCTTTAAGATCCGAACGCGTGGCAGAGTTTCTTGATTCGACATAGTGATAAACCACACGACGGCTAAACACGACCTGCCCGTGGCGCGCAGCAGACAAATAACTGATGACAAACAACAGATCTTCAAAGTTAAAGATATCTTCACGGAAGCGCAACTGCTGCTGCTGCACGATGTCTCGGCGGAAAAACTTATCGCAAAGACCGTGCCTGGGCGTGTGATACAGCAGTTCACTTATCGCCTTATCCGCACTCATACAGCGCTGTGTGTCGTTTTCTGTTACCTCTGACAGAGGTTCCCCATCATGAGAAAACGTACGCGATTCGCCTACGGCTAAAATTGCATCGTCCTTCATGAGCATCAGCCAGGTATCAAGTACACGTGGGGGCAGGAAATCGTCAACATCAACGAAAGAAATAAAGGTACCCTTTGCGGCGTCCAGCCCACAGTTACGCGCTGAAGAAACCCCGCCATTAGGCTTATCGATGATCAATACACCAGGATAATTCTGGTATTCATTCAACAGTTCAAGTGAATTATCGCTGGATCCATCATTCACCAGAATCAGTTCACAGCGCTCAGCCTGTGGCTGCTTAAGAATACTCTTAACGCAGCGCGCAATAAATTCGGCGCCATTGTAAACGGGCACAATAAATGACACTAAAGGGCCCTGCTGATTATTAATCATATAACCTCTGGTGTGACAAATTTATTAAAATGAAATGCAGAGAGATGGCCAGTTAGTCCCAACTATTTTTTATTTGAACAATTTTTGGCTACTCTAAATCAGTCGTATGTAGGCACATCGTCAATTTTTGTATCAAAATGTTTTAAAGAACTCCAGTGATAAAAAAAACCAAAAAAAACAAAACAATAACAGATAAATTAGGAGTATTCTGTAATTTATAAAGGACCTGGAATACCGTCTGAAATGCACAAAGGATGGTATATTCCACTTTACACAAATGCGGATCGTTTTCGCAATAAGCCGGCTCTACAAACCGCCCCACAATGCGAAATCAGGACTCTCTTAATCGTAGTCTTACGGGGAGGAAGTGAGGATTCTGTCTCAGGAATAAGAATATCCTTATAATAGCCATCAAAATGCTAAAGGCGGCATAACTAAAAAAACAGCAAAGTCCACAACTAAATAAATATATAAAGCAGAAGACGCCATCGTGTTTAATTAACGTTTAACTTCATGCATCGGTGTATTGAAGATATATCGCCACGCTAAATATTCACGCGGCTGATATATCGAATACTCTTTTTTGCTTAAACGGCCTGTTTTTTTAAACATCACATTTTGGCCGGTAGCCGTCATGCTCACACGGGCCTATGAGCACGCACTATGTATTGTACCTAAATCGAAACAGGCTGAGGGCCAATCAACTGCCGCGTGATTAAGGCTGTTGTCAGCGGGCACAGTGGTTTTCAGGATCGGGGCAACTGACAACGCCCTGGCGTCGGACCATCAGTACCATTGCGCCCATCACGCCAACAGCAACAGAGGCGAGTTCCGGGCGCTGATTCGTCGCACGGCAAACGCCCTAACCTGTATGCTGATGTTTGGCGCATCCCTGGCAGCCCCCACAACCCACTGAGGTTGCCACGCTGGAAAAAGGCGTCACCTTCACGCGCGTGCTGAATCGCCGCAGCAGAACAAACACCACAGCGTTGACCATTACGACACCGATCAGGCAAAGCGCACTCACGCCAGGGTGGCTGCGGAAGCTGACGCTCTGATAAAACAGCGTGGCGACGGAATAGGCGACGTTTAAACCCCAAAAGAATGAAAACAGCATCCAGTTTCTTCCAGCCTCGCGGGCAATCGCCCCCATAACCGAGACGCAGGGCACGTAAAGCAGCACAAAAATTAAGTAGCTGTAAGCGGCAAAGCCGTTGCCAAACTTCGCACTCATCACGCCCATCTGCCTGGCATTTATTTCACTGTCTCCTTTGCTGGCCTCGATAGGATTTGCCAGCGCGCTCAGGCGAAACGCCGCTTGCAGACTGTTGCCGGTTTCTGTGAGTGCGTCGCCCAGCTCACCTAACAGATCAAAGTGCTGCGGATCAAAGGCACCGCTTTGCACATCTTCTCCGACATAGAGGCTGTTCAGCGTTCCAACCACCACTTCCTTTGCCATAATGCCGGTGACCAGGCCCACAGTGGCCTGCCAGTTATCCGGAGTGATCCCGATTGGCCGCAGTGCTGGCGTGACGACTTTGCTGGCTGAGGCCAGGGCGGACTGGTTGATATTGTCCACCGTCGATCCGTTAAACGAAAAGCTGCTGAGCAGACCGATAACCATGCTCACTAAAATGATGACCCGTCCGGCACGGATGATAAACATTTTCAGGCGCTGCCAGGTCTGGATCAGCAGGCTCTTGAGATGGGGACGATGATAGACGGGCAGCTCCATCACAAACGGAGACGCTTCTCCACGCAGCAGCGTATGTTTCAGGATCAACCCGGTGATAATCGCCACAGCAATGCCCAGCACGTAAAGGGAAAAGACCAGGCTGGCGCTGTAAGCCCCAAAAAACGTGGCGGCAAATACAGCAAAAATGGCCAGACGAGCGCCGCAGGACATGAAGGGCGCAATCAGCACCGTAAGTAAGCGCTCACGGGGTGAGTCGAGCGTGCGGGCGCCCATAACGGATGGCACATTGCAGCCAAAGCCGACGATTAAGGGAACAAAGGATTTACCGGGCAGGCCCAGCGACTGCATCAGGCGATCGATAACAAATGCTGCACGCGCCATGTAACCGGAATCTTCCAGAAAAGAGAGAAACAGATACATTAGGCCAATCTGCGGCAGAATCGGTAGCACGGTATTGATTCCGGCACCGATTCCCTGTGCCAGAAACACCGTCACCCAGTCGGGAAAGTCAAAGTGAAAACCCAGCCATTGCGTGCCATGAATAAACAGCGCCACCGAACCGCTATCGAATAGTGGCTGGAGGGCGGCACCAATATTGATCGACAGAACAAACATCAGGTACATCACACCCAGAAAAACTGGAATACCTGCCCACCGGTTGAGCACGATGCTGTCCAGTCCTTCAGTCAGCGTGCCCGGCGCCGACTGCTGAATATTACTGACGGCGGCACAGAGCGTCGCAATGGCCTGATAACGGCTGTCGGCGATCACCATCGCTGGATCGCCGCCAGCCGCCTCAACAATCTCGGGCAAATGCGCTACGGCCGCAGGACAAACCTCACGGCTGTGAACATCGCCTTCCAGTAGCTGTAACGCCAGCCAGCGCTGTTTTTGCGTGCTGATCTCGCCGGGCATCATAGCGCGGAGCCGGGAAATCGCTGCTTCGATCCCGGACGGGTACACCACCGGCGGCGGCGCGATCTCTTTTTGCCAGCTATCAATGGCGTCTTTCAGCTTAGCGATGCCGTCAGCACGGGTAGAAGTCAGGGTGACAACCGGACAGCCCAGACGGGCTGAGAGTGCAGCGATATCAATGCGAATGTTATGGCTGGCCGCAATGTCCTGCATAGTCAGCGCCACAATGCAGGGAACCCCCAGTTCCAGTAACTGAAACGTCAGGAAAAGATGGCTCTCCAGGTTTGAACTGTCAATCACGTTCACAATCAGGTCGGCGTGATCGTCAAACAGGTATCGGCAGGCGATGCTTTCATCAACAGAGCCGTCCGCCGAACAGGTGGTGAGCGAGCGGGTGCCTGGCAAATCCACCAGTCGCACATCCGTTGTGGCGGTAAAAAACTGCCCTTCTTTACGTTCGACAGTGACGCCGGCCCAGTTGCCGACGCGCTGACGTGCGCCAGTAAGCTGGTTAAACAGCGTGGTTTTGCCGGTATTTGGGTTGCCAATCAGGCCTAGAGTCAATGTTTTCATCAGCGTATTTCTTCCAGCATGACGGACGCCAGGTCCTGCTGCCTGACCGCAAGGCTCACGCGACGCGTGCGGACCTGAACGGGATCGCCCAGCGGTGCGATCCGAACGACCTCAATCAGCGTGCCGGGTAACATGCCCATAGTTAATAATTTTTGCCGCCAGGCGGGATGAATAGAATGTTGGTATCCCCTGATGCGATAGGTTGTACCTGGTGTAATTTGCATGGCCTTATCCGTTCCGGTAACAGCAGAAAGGGATTATACAAATGATAACTATTCTTGTTTATTGATCTGGATGGGCAGAACCCCAGGAAAGCAGAAATGAATGGGGTGGTGGCGATCGGGATAAGCGGGCCTGTTCAACAACGGGCCGTGGCCAGCGCAAGGCCGTGCGCTGGCCGGGTTTGTTACATGGCCGCCTGCCTGTCTGACTTAAATAAAATTAAACCTTGCTTAATACGTTCAACCTCTATAGTGTAGCGACATCGGTTTGGAACACAGACCTTATGAAAGCAGTTTTAGTAAAGCAGTCCTCAGTTCAAGCGTCATTCCCAGATGCCCTTCTTCATGAGCCTCCTCCTAAGTGCCCAATAAGTAAAATCTGCAAAACAGGCCATCTTCGTCACCTTGCGTGGCTCAAAATGAAAAGGACACATCTATGTCAACTAAAATGACTGGTTTAGTAAAATGGTTTAACGCTGATAAAGGCTTCGGCTTTATTTCTCCTCAGGACGGCAGCAAAGATGTATTCGTACATTTCTCTGCTATTCAGAGCAGCGATTTCAAAACATTAGATGAAGGCCAGAAAGTGGAGTTCTCAATCGAGAACGGCCCTAAAGGTCCTTCAGCTGGCAATGTTGTTGCTCTGTAACAGCTGATGCCCTCACGACCGCTTACGATAGCGATGATGGCAACAGCCTGAGCAGTTAAGTCGTTGTGAAAAGAACCCGCCTTGTGCGGGTTTTTTTATGCCTGTCATAAACTGCATTCGCCCTTGCTGCAGCCTTCCAGAATATTGTTCGCCCTCCATTGCGCCAGCACGCCTGACATCCGCTAACCTCTGCATCGCTTGCACGAATAACGCCAGTGGGAGAAAAGCGCCGGGCATCAGGTTTTCATTATTATTTCAAAGCGTTATTATATTCACGTGAAAATACAGGCATCGGGTGTGCAAAATAACGACGCATGGGCGCAAACCGTGGACCTTTTTATTATTCTCAGATCACAATAATGTATCTGATGGTACATTTTAGCCGCGCTGCCTTTTATCATTGAGACGATGTTCCCCAAGGGCTCGCTAACATTTTCTCTCTTCAGAAAAGCCGCTTTTATTTCTTAGTTATTGTCATAGATCACATTATTTATCGCGTCACTATTAAGCTAATCATTTTAATACCGATAAACCTGTATCACCTTTTACCGGGATTACTGCAATGCTTAAAAACCTTAAAATCACGACGGGTATTGTTGCCGTGTTATTTCTTTTTAGTGCGCTATTGACCATTACGGGCTTTCTTTTTTATTCCTCTGTCAGTCAGGCCGGGCGCAATTTCTCGCATACTGAACAACTTACGCTGCAGCAACAACAGTTGAGCGACAGTGTACAAACGCTGATTAAAACCCGCGTGACGATCAGCCGCGTGGCGATTCGCTTCCTTAAAAACCAGAAAGATCCGGCGTCACTGGCGTCTATTGCCAAACTGCTGGAGGTGGCAAAACAATCCGCCGATAAAGCTGATGAGTATTTCCAGGCTTATAAGACCGCACCCGCATTACCGGGTCAGCATGCTGAGGTGACAAAAAATGTCGAGGCGGCTTACAACAAGATGCACGAAACAATGCTCGCCTCAGTAGACTTCCTGAAAAATAATAACTATCAGGGTTACGGGAATCTTGATGCGCAGGAAGCTCAGGATAATCTGGATAAGGCTTATCAGACATGGCGCAGTGCGAACTACCAGTTAATGAAGCAGATAGCCGCTGAAAACGATAGCAACTACAGTAATATGCTGTGGACGTTGCTGATTATCGCGATCATTGCCCTTGTCACCGTTGCCACTGTTTGGGCCGGTCTGAGAACCCTGCTGCTGAAACCGCTGAGCATGGCGACGGATTACATGCGTGCTATCTCTGCCGGTGATCTGACTCAGGAGATCGCCAGTGAGAGTCAAAATGAAACCGGCAGACTGCTTCGCCAGCTCGAAGAGATGCGCAGTGCGCTGGTTGTCACCATCCGCTCTGTGGATGATGCCACGCAGTCAATTTTTACCGGCGCGGCAGAAGTTTCTGCCGGCAGTACCGATCTCTCCTCGCGCACCGAACAACAGGCCGCAGCCCTTGAGGAAACCGCAGCCAGCATGGAGCAGCTCACCTCAACGGTAAAACTGAACGCGGAAAATGCTCAGCAGGCAACCACCATGGCGAAAGATGCCTCCGTGATGGCCTCGCAGGGTGGGCAAATCGTCGCGAAGGTGATCGCCAACATTGAACAGATAAGTGAAAGCTCAAAACAGATCGCCAGCATTATTGGCATTATTGACAGCATCGCCTTCCAGACCAATATCCTGGCGCTTAACGCCGCAGTGGAAGCCGCGCGTGCGGGCGAGCAGGGACGTGGTTTTGCTGTGGTGGCCGGTGAAGTGCGGTCTCTGGCCGGTCGCAGCGCCAGCGCGGCCCAGGAAATACGCACGCTGATTGACCAGTCCACCCAACGCGTAAACAGTGGTTCGACGCACGCCTCAGAAGCAGGCGATGTGATGGGCAGCATTGTGAATTCCGTTAACAGCGTGACGCAGTTGATGGCAGAGATTGCCTCCGCCTCGGCCGAGCAGACGCGCGGCATTGAGCAGGTGAGTAAAGCGGTATCTGAAATGGATGGCGTCACGCAGCAAAACGCCGCGCTGGTTGAAGAGTCGGCCAGTGCCGCTGCCTCGCTGGAGGATCAGGCAACGCAGTTACGCCAGTCGGTAGCGGTGTTTAACACAGGCAGAACCCCGGCCGCAGGTCAGAATGTGCTGCGTAAACCATCGCTGAAGAAGCCTTTAGCGGAGAGCACTAGCGCTGGCCTGTCAGCGGAAAACTGGCAGTCCTTCTGATTGCATTGCTGCGGGGCAAGTGCCTGCCCCGCAGCATCGCGTTTTAGTGACCAGAAACGTCAATGACCTTCGTATCCTTGCCCCAACCAGATAAAAATGCTGACGAGACCAGCGCCGGATGCACGCCTGTCACCACCACATCGACTAACGCTGATGCAACAAAAGGATCGTCATCCAGCATAGTCCTGACGGCATGCTCATCGGGTGCCGCCGCTAATACCAGTCCGCCGCGCTGATGCTCCAGGGGGCCGGCAAATATCACCTTGCCTGCTTTGATATTGTCAGCCAGCCATGCTTTATGACCTGGATTGTATTTTTCTCGTTCCGCTTCAGAACGACGATAAATGAGCGTGATAACGTAAAGCATGAGCTATCCTCCGATTTATTACAGATTTAGGGACTGAATAAGCGTCGCGGCAGCATGGCGAGCGTTATCCATTTCGCGCAGCAGAATTGCTTCGCCTTTTGACGCCCCTTCTGCACGAACAAAATGAATGTTCTTGATGCCTAGAAATCCAAAAAAGGCAGAGAGATAGCGCTCCTGAAAATCCATATCTTCAAACTGACCACCGTGGTAAAAGCCGCCTCGTGCTGAAGCAATAATCACGGTTCGCCCACCGGATAATCCTACCGGACCGTTCTCGGTGTATTTGAAGGTCTTGCCTGCCTGAGCGAGCCGATCCAGCCAGGCTTTAAGCTGAGTTGGCACCGAGAAGTTATACATAGGTGCACCTACCAGGATGACGTCACTGGCAAGGAATTCCGCCACCAGGCTTTCAGATAATCGATGCTGCTGGATAACGCGCTCATCGAACACGTCTCCGTCCAGCGATCTGAATCCTGCTGCAATGGGTCCTGTAAGGTGGCTGATCTCATCCGCTACCACGTCGCGGTAAACCACGTGAGTATCCGGGTATTTTTCAGTCAGTCTGCTAGCGATATCTGCCGTCAATTGACGAGTAACGGATTGCGCTTGAAGAATACTGGCGTCGATATGAAGTAATCGGATCATGTCATTCCCCTGGTAAAGTTAACGCTACGGAGTGGTAAGGGTCCTGGCGGCGCGATCTATCAAAGCCGCAACCTGTTCAGGATGTGAAACAAGAGACATATGACTGGAGGCGATGCGCTCAATGCTGGCTCCGATGGAGGCAGCAATGCGCGTCTGGACGGCAGGCGGTAGCGCCTTGTCATCTGTGGTCAGCAAATACCATGAGGGTTTGCTTTTCCATGCGGCCCGTTTCACCTTGTCATCAAACGCCCGCGCCGCTATGGGCTGCTGGACCGCAGTCAGTTCACGCACCAGTGCTTCAGGCACGTCACCGGCCATGATCTCAGCGAAATGGTCTGCACTATCGAGCCAGATCAGTCCATGACTGTCAGCCAACATCCCTGTCATCGGGGCATGAAGTCGCTGCAACAGATCGGCGGCAGATTCACCGCTGTCAGGCACCAGCGCAGAGAGAAACACCATCCCTTTGACCTTTGGATCATTTGCCGCGTCGGCAACCACCACCCCGCCCCAGGAATGCCCCACCAGCAGCACCGGCCCCTGTTGACGCGCAATGACATGCTCAGTGGCATTGACATCATCCTGCAGCGAGGTCAGCGGATTCTGTACGGCAGTAACGTGATAGCCTTTATGCTGAAGCTGGGTAATCACGGCTTTCCAGCTTGAGCCATCGGTAAAAGCGCCGTGAACTAACACAATGTTTTTGATGGCTGCTGCCTCCGCCATGATTTGCGTGCTGAGTAACGTCAGGCCCAGCAGAACGGCGAGTTTTAAACGTATCGCTTTTCCTGTTTTTCCCCACATCCGTCTTTCCACCCATTAGCCGTTATCATGCAGACCATCGTAACCCTGTAAAAAACACCTTGTAAGATGGCGAACTGGACAATTAACATGCAAAACTCGCCATTAAGAGGAAAACGCATATGCGCATTGCGATTGTGGCGCTGGAAGGCAGCCTGTCTTCAGCGATTAACGGGTTTTGTGACACCTTATGGATTGCTCGCCAGGTTATCGCTTCCCGCCCCGACTATGCTGAACGCGTTGCCAGCACGCTGTTAGAAACGCAAATTGTCAGCGCAGATGGTCAACCGGTTCGGGATGCGCAAGGCCGATGGCTTCATGTCGATGGGGATTTTGCCCAGGCCGCTCAGGCCGACATCGTACTGGTAGGTGGAATGGCGCTCGGCAGCGACAGGTTTCCGCTTCATGCCGGTGCGGTCACGCATGCGGCGCAGTGGATAAAAAAAATGCATCAGCAGGGCGCAACGGTAGGTGCCGCCTGCGCTGGGGGTTTAGTGCTGGGCGAGGCGGGATTGCTCGATCGCCGACGTTGTACCACCACCTGGTGGCTTTTTCCTACACTGCGGGAGCGTTACCCTCACGCCCGTCCTGTCTGGGGAAAAACGCTGGAACAGCAGGACAACATTATTACCACAGGCGGCCCGCTTTCCTGGACCGCCCTCACGTTGCACCTGCTCCAGACGATGCTGGGGGCTGACATTACCAGACAGATTGCCGATATGACGGTGGCTGATGCCCAACCCTTGTCGCAACGTCTCTACGCACCGCCCGGCTTTATCAATACCCAGCACCCCTTGCTCATGCGGGCTGAAGAGATTATTCGTTATCAAAACCCCGGCATTACGGCAGAACAGTTGGCATCCGCCCTGCATACCAGCGAACGCACGCTTCACCGCAAAATGAAATCGCTGACCGGGGAAAGCCCCAAGACCTTCATCACCCGGGTAAGAATTGAAGGTGCCTGTATTCAGTTGGAAAACCCCGCCGTGAGCATTCGCAAAGTAGCGGCCGACTGCGGTTATTCGGATGAGACGAGTTTTCGTAAAGCATTTAGCCAGATGATGGAGATGACGCCGCTGCGTTATCGCCAGTGGATAGCTGCACGCGCGTCATCTGAGATCCGGTGATGAGCGGAGCGCGTGCAGCGCCGCCCAACTGGCCTCTTTAATGCTGCCGTCTTTACCAAACAGCAGCGGCCCGGTCGCCAGCGCGTCCCCCGCCTTCGGTGTCGCAGCCGTGCGGTGCGGCGTATCCCAAACGCCCCACGTTAAAATGGCGGCAACGCCCGCCTCCAGAACCAGTGAAAGATAGCGTTTATACAGCGCGGCAACCGCCATCGGCCGGCTCTCCATCGGCACGCTGCTGTCATCCACGTCCAGTTCGGTGATGTACACCTTCAGGCCAAGCGATTTCACGTCGTGAATAAATGCCGCCAGCCCCGGCCCAAAAGCGGGATGGGGACCGGCTTTGAGATGAGACTGGATGCCGAGCGCGCCAATCGGAATATGTCTGGACTGCAAGTCGCGCAGCATAGCCAGTACCGCCGCCCGTTTCCTTTGCCCACTCACATCGTCACTTTCCAGCCCGTAATCGTTGTAACAGATGACCGCATGGGGATCGGCCTGGTGCAGCGCCTCGCAGGCAATATCCATATAACGCGTACCAAGCCGCTGATACCAGAAACTGTTGCGCCATCCACCAGGTTGTCCGTCGGCGAGATTGATGATTTCGTTAGCCACGTCCCAACTGTGAATCTGCCCGCGGTAGCGGCCCGCAACGGTCGCTATATGCTGCCTCAAAACCTTCTCCAGCTCAGCCTCATCAGCAATAGCCTGTACCCAGTCCGGCAGGGCGCGGTGCCAGCAAAACGTATGCCCGCGAAGCCTTATCCCCTGCTCGCGGGCAAAGGCGGCGATCGCATCGGGCCCGGCGAAATCGTAGCGATCGCGCGCGGGATGGACGGCCATCCATTTCAGCGCATTTTCCGGCACGATAATGCTCGCCTGACTCGCCACAAACTGCCGATAGTGCGCATCGGATTGCAGACTGTCGGGCCTGACGGCAAAGCCAAACAGCCGATGACTTTGCGCCGCAACAGTTTTAAGGGCGGGAAAAGGTGGGATGGATGCCAGAACTGGCAACGGCAGCGCGCCCGCCAGCATCAGCGCCGCGCTGCTTTTCAGAAACCGGCGTCGGCATGGCGAGGTTGAGGTAAAGACGGTATCGGTAAGACGTAGCGCCACGATGCCTCCGGATTCCAGTGGGCAATATTCCGGCCACGTTGGCCCGGCCCCTGCTTTTTTATAGCGCCAAACGACCTCGCCGTCTGCCGCGATTCTTTGCATTCTGGTTAAGATGGGTTTCAGACTGTAAAAAATGCAAGGTCAGGTTCCGTGCCGGGAAAAGATGGCCTTATCAGCTGGCATCGCCGGCGCCTGATGGCGGGCAAAACAGATGAAAATACGTTCCCTTTCATCTGCCCTATACGGGCTAAATTCATCTCACCCTTCTCATCCGTCTCGGCACATTGCATTCGCCTGGCGCACGGGTTGATAAGCCGAATTAAATAACGAGGATTTTCCTTTGCTAAGCTGAAAGATATACCTTATTCGTTTAACCAAGGAGAATGCTATGACGCAGCTTAAAACCCGCCAGCTCGGCAACAGTGGTATCAACGTGCCGCTTCTGACTTTTGGCGGCAATGTGTTTGGCTGGACGGTAGACGAGAAAACCTCGTTTTCCCTACTTGATGCGCTGGTTGAAAAAGGTCTGTTCTTTATTGATACCGCAGACGTCTATTCCCGCTGGGCACCAGGCAATCAGGGTGGCGAGTCAGAAACCATCATCGGCAAATGGCTGAAGAAAAGCGGCAAACGCGACAAGATCGTGCTGGCGACAAAAGTCGGTATAGAGATGTCGCCAGAGAAAAAAGGGCTGAAACCCGCCTATATTCGCCAGGCCGTGGAGGATTCCCTGCGCCGCCTGCAAACGGATGTTATCGACCTCTATCAGGCACATCGTGACGACGAATCCACGCCGCTGGCCGATACGCTGGGCACTTTCGACGCACTGGTGAAAGAAGGAAAAGTGCGGGCGCTGGGTGCATCCAATTACAGCGCGCAGCGGTTGCAGGCGGCGCTGGATATCAGCAAGCAGCAGGGGCTGGCGCGCTATGAAACCCTGCAGCCGGAATACAACCTTTACGACCGTGAAGGTTATGAAAGTGAACTGGAGCAGGTCGCACGCGACAACCACCTTGGCGTGATCAATTACTATGCGCTGGCCAGCGGCTTTCTGAGCGGTAAATACAAGAAACCTCAGGATGCCGCGAAAAGTCAGCGCGGCCAGGGCATTGTGGATAAATACCTGAACGAACGCGGCTTGCGGATTGTTGAGGCGCTCGAAGATGTCGCCGCCTCGCATGATGCTTCGGCTACTCAGGTTGCACTGGCCTGGCTGATTGCCCGTCCGGGTATTACGGCACCGATCGTCAGCGCCACCTCCCTGCAACAGCTTGATGAACTGGTAAAGGCAACGGAACTGGCCTTAAGTAAGCAGGAGATTGAAGAACTCTCCCGCGCCAGCAAAGCCTGAGGCGAAAGGGATGCTCCGGCATCCCTTTTTTTACGCTGCCTCGCAATAAATGCCTTTTCTGTTAAAAACATATTCGTTCAGAGAGAGCTGTCACACTTGCGTTAATTACTTATTATCTTGACGTTATATACGCACGGATTTGCAAAAATTGACATTTAGTCAGCATTATTCTCTGCCCTGTCAATTACTGTCATTCACACAAGAATAATGATTATGAATATGCAAAAAGCAGTGCAGTTTATGCCTCGCCTGGCCGCGGGCACCCTGATGTTTACGATGCTAAGCGCCTCCGCGCTGGCCGCCGATGCCTTCAGCTACGATTCACCTTATCTGTTTGGTGACTGGAACGGTTCGCGAACACAGCTGGAACAAGACGGCATTAAATTAGACGTTAATTACACCATGGAAAGCGCCGCTAATCTGGGCGGCGGCGCCGATACCCATACCTCAATGCGTTACAGCGATCAGTGGGCTTTCGGGGCCAATTTTGACCTGCAAAAACTCCTCGACTGGCAGGATACTCAGTTCCAGGTGACCATCACCGATCGTAATGGTCGCAACATCTCCGATCAGGTTGCCGACCGTCGCACCGGGATGCTCTCTTCGACACAGGAAGTCTACGGCCGCGGCCAGACCTGGCGACTGACGCAGTTCTGGTTAAGCAAAGGCCTTTTCGATAACACAGTGAATGTTAAAGCCGGCCGCGTTACCGTCGGAGAAGACTTCGATAATTTCGACAGCAAGTTTCAGAACCTGGCATTCGGCAGCGGTCAGGCCGGTAACTGGCGCGGCGATCGCTGGTTTAACTGGCCGGTATCCCAGTGGGGCGGACGGGTGAAGGTTAACTTTACCCCTGAGGTCTTTTTCCAGGTTGGTTTCTATAATCAGAACCGCGCGAACTACGACCGGGGCGACGGCTTCCGTCTTGATACCAGCAATTCTGAAGGCAATCTGGTGCCGGTCGAACTGGGCTGGAAACCGACTTTCGGACCGGAGAAGCTGCCGGGTAATTATCGCATCGGCTACTACTACTCGTCGGCAAATGGCGATAACTACGGCAGCTGGCGTGATGGCGCCTATCAGAGCAAAGACCATGCCTACGGCGGCTATGTGCTGTTACAGCAGCAGCTTACGGCACAAGGCGGTGATGCCAGCCGTGGCCTGGGCGTCAGCCTTCAGGCGGTCATGAACGATCATAAAACCTCTAAAACAGATAACTACCAGTCCATCAGCTTCACCTGGAAAGGGCCGTTTGATGCCCGTCCGCAGGATGAGATTGGTGTGGGGGCCGCGCGTATTCACGTTAACAGCGCCTATACCCGCTCGCTGCGTGCGCAGAACGATGCCAGCGGCCAGACTGACTTTACGAGTCCAACCTACCTGCCCATCCAGGAGGGGTCGGAATACAATTATGAGATTTACTACAACGCCCAGTTGACCAGGTGGCTGCAGTTGCGTCCTAACCTGCAATACGTTGTTGCGCCGGGCGCCGTCAGTGAGGTGAAAGATGCCTTTGTGGGTGGAATCAGCGCTAACGTGAACTTCTGATTCCGCCTTCATGCCAGCCGGGCAGGTGACCGCATCCGGCTGGCTGGTTTTATCGTGCACGTGGCAGCGCCCCGGCGTGCCGCGCTGGCTCACCTGGCCCCGTGCGAGTGACCTCCCCTTCCTCTGCCAGCAATATGCGCAATATTTTGCAAATCATGCCTCATGTGATGCGATATAACCGTATCACACGCGTTCAGACTGTCAGGAAAAAAATGAAAACCTACGTCAGCAAAGCTTTCTCAGCCGAAAAGGCCTGGGGCGCCCTCGACATTGCTAATTTTGAAGGCACAACCGTGCGCCTTCACTGGACAGACAGGCCTTACAAATGGCATATCAATGATGGCCAGGAAGTGTTTGCCGTTATGGATGGTTGCGTTGACATGCATTACAAGGAAGCGGGAGAAACGAAGACAATTCGTCTCGAAACGGGCGATATTTTCTATGCCAGTATCGGTACCGAGCATGTCGCCCATCCCCAGGGTGAAGCGCGAGTGCTGGTGATCGAAAAAGAAGGTTCAGTCTAATTCTGCTGGATTGCCCTTCTGCCCTTCTGCCCGTCGGGCTGAGGGCAATCCACCACACCGTCTACAGGACCGTCGCCATGAATGCGTTAATCAGTCTTGAGGATCTGGGGCCACGCATCTGCATTATGGGGCCGTCTAACAGCGGAAAATCAACGCTTGCGACCGCGATCTCACATCACACCGCCCTGCCTGCCATTCATCTTGACCAACTTTATCACCTGCCCAATACCCACTGGCAGCCAAGAGAGAAGGCTGAGTTTTTGCATTTACATCATCAGGCTATTCACCGGGATTGTTGGGTAATGGACGGCAACTACACAGCCTGTCTTAACGAACGACTGGCGCGAGCAACCGGCTATATTCTGCTTGATGTCCCAATGCCCGCCAGCTTGCTGCGTTACGTCAGACGCTGTTACGCCAGTGCCAACCGGCCGGGCGCACTTGAGGGCAGTGTGGATAAGGTGAACTGGGCGATGATAAAGCACATCGCGTTGATAACGCCGGGAAACCGCAGGCGCTATAAAACGCGCTACCCGCACATCGATCTGCCCAAATGCTTTTTGCAGGGCACAAAGGCGATTGATGAGGCTTACAGGCGCTGGAATTTGGCTGTGTAATCCGCGTATTCTTGTCCGGGATCGGTCGTGTCTGGCCCGGTTGTATGGTGGGAGGCGTTGCGCCTTACCGCGTCCGGTGCAGCCAACCTGGCCTCTGCCGGTGAAGCGCGATGTCCGGTCGTTTTTATTCTGATGACAATGCCCTTTCGCGACGCTAACAGGCAGGGAGACAGTGAAATGGAAATAATACTGGCAGAAGACAGCCACGTTCCGGCAATACAACAGATTTACGCCCATCACGTATTACAGGGCACGGGCAGTTTTGAAATCGTCCCGCCCGACGAGGCAGAGATAGCCAGCCGGCTGGAAAAACTTCGCGCCGCCGGGCTGCCCTGGTTCGTCGCCCTCAGTGAAGGACAGGTTTGTGGCTACTGTTATCTGAGCTTTTACCGGCCCCGTTATGCCTATCGTTTCACCCTGGAGGATTCCCTGTATATTGCGCCCGCGTTCCAGGGAAAAGGCATTGGCAAACGCCTGCTGGCCCATGCTATTCACTGGGCTGAGTCCCGCGGCTTTCGCCAGATGGTGGGAAACGTAGGTGACAGTGCCAATGTGGCCTCTATCGCCCTGCACCGTGCCGCCGGTTTTACCGTGACCGGCACATTAACGTCGGTGGGGTTCAAGCATGGCCGCTGGCTGGATACGGTGCTGATGCAGCGCACGCTCGGTGACGGAGACAGCACGCTACCTGAAAACTAAGCCTGGCTCGGCAGGCCTGCTGTACCGAAAAGGGCGTTTTCAGGCGGTGAAGCCCAGCTCTTCTGAAATGGCCTGCGCCGTGGCAACCACCTTCGCCATCAGATGCTTCGCGCCAATCTGCTGCAGCTTGGCCGTCGGCAGGGATACCGAAACCGCATAAGGGACACGCTGCTGAATATCGAACACCGGTGCCGCAATGCAGGTGACGCCCAGTTCATTTTCTTCGCGATCCATCGCGGTGCGCTGCTGAAGAATATCGTTGAGTTCCTGCTGCATCTCGGGCAGCGTGGTAATGGTATTTTTCGTCAGTTGCTCAATGCTGTCCTGATGGTTTTGCCAGTATTGCAGCAGGTACTCTTCGCTGCCCCAGGCCAGAAAAATTTTGCCCATGGCTGAACAGTAGAGCGGCATATGCTGACCGATGTAGGCGCGGGTGCGCATCATGCCCGTAGTAGGTTCTAACTTGTTGATCAAGACAACGTGATCGTCTTCGCGGCTGGAGAAGTTCACGGTTTCACCCACGTCCAGGTTGAGTTTTTCCAGATGTGGCCCTGCAACGTGAATAATATTGAGCGACGACAGCGCCTTCTGACCGACTGAAATAAACTTGGTGGTTAAGCGGTAACTCCCGGGCGAAGGTGCCTGGGTCACGTAACCGCTGCTGTGCAGCCCCTGCAACAGGCGATGTACGGTGCTTTTGTTCATTCCAGACAGTTCAGCAAGATGGGCTAGCGGGCAACCGTTAGGATAATTACTTAACAATTCTATTAACTGCAGGCCACGAAACAGGCTTTGTGTCCCTAAGGGTTTATCGCTCTTCGTTTCCTTTGCTTTATCCACTTTCACCGCCATCCACCGACCCTCTCCATTTCTCACTTCCTGAACGCGCTAACGCATGATGTTAACTCAAGGCTTACCGACAGGGAATCTTTAGCTTTTTAGTGTGGTCGGGCGCACGCTTCTCGTCGTGACAGAAGTGCGCTGTTCATCACAAATTCAAAACAATATTTTAACTTACTGTTTCTTATAGATAAATATCCACCCTCCTTCTTTGCTTTTCCCCGGCGTCAGGAATACTATTTTTTGGAATAGTATTTCACATATTGAAATTAGCAACGAGCGGTCGCCGCTCTTGCTGCCGATACTCACCAGGCGTCACGGGAGGCAGAAATGCAACCTCATCCGGATAAACCGGTTCTTACACTCAGCCATATCACCAAACGCTTTGGCGGCAACCCCGCGGTTAATGATGTGAGTCTGGACGTCTTCCCCGGCGAGGTGGTGGCGCTACTGGGGGAAAACGGCGCAGGTAAATCCACCCTGATCAAAGTGCTGGCTGGCGTGTATACCAGCGATGAGGGCCAGATTACCTTTCAGGGAAACGTCACGGCATCCGCCGCCGCGTTGAAAACGGCAACCAGCCAGCCCATCGCGTTTATTCACCAGGACCTGGGGCTGATTGAGTGGATGACCGTGGCGGAAAATATGGCACTGGTGATGGGATTCAACCGCCGCTTTGGCCTGGTCAACTGGCGGGCGGTGCGTGAGCGGGCGCGTTCGGCGCTGGAGGAAGTCGGTATTCAGCTGGACCCCGATGCCCGCGTGTTTGAACTGTCGCGGACAGAGAAATCGCTGCTGGCCATCGCCCGTGCCGTCGCGGTCAACGCCGAAGTGCTGGTGCTGGATGAGCCCACCGCCTCGCTGCCCGCCAACGACGTGCGCCACCTGTTTGGCGTGATTGAACGCCTGAAAAGCCGCAACGTCGGCATGATTTACGTGACACATCGCCTGGATGAGGTGATCGAAATTGCCGACCGTATTTGCGTGATGCGAGACGGTAAACGCGTTGCGGAAGGCGTCACGGCAGATTACAAGCTTCACGATCTGGTGGAAATGATTGTGGGCGAGGCGCTGGAGAGTAACCAGCGCCTCGCGCTGCCCGAGGCGCGGCCGCCGGTGCTGTCGCTGAATCAGCTGTGCATTGACGAAGTCGGGCCGGTTTCTTTTAGCCTGCAGCCAGGCGAGATGCTGGCGCTGGCAGGACTGCGCGGCGCCGGTCAGGAAGAAATAGGCCGAATGCTGTTTGGCCTGAAGCAGGCCACCAGCGGACAGGTTATTTTTCGCGACAACCCCTGCCACCCACGCTCTCCCCTTGAGGCGATGGCAGCGGGCATCTCACTGGTGGCAGGCGACCGCACGGGCGAAAGTCTGGTGATGTCGATGAGCGTGCGTGAAAACCTGTTTATTAATCCCTGCGCCAGCGGTCATCGGCTGATATCGCACTATGGTCGCCGCGCCGAGGTAGGCGCCAGCTGGTGGAAAGTCCAGCTGTTCGACGTGCGTCCCAAAGACGTCAACCTGGATATCAGCGCCCTGTCCGGCGGCAACCAGCAGAAAGTGGTCATGGCCCGCTGGATGCACCTCAACGCGCCGCTACTGATTCTTGAAGATCCTACCGCTGGCGTGGATGTCGGCGCACGCGAAGAGATTTATCACCTGCTCAATAAAGCCCTCGCCGAAGGCGTGGCGGTGCTGGTGATTTCCAATGACCTTGAAGAAATTGCTCATATCTGCAACCGCGCGCTGGTGTTTAACCGGGGCCAGGTGGTGGGTGAGCTGAGAAATGAACAGGTTACGTTTGCAGGTTTACTGGAGCTGGCCTCGGCCAGTTCTGCTGCTCCATTAGCTACCGTCTGAACAGGCAGTCAGGAGAAACGAAATGTCTAAAACCTCGGTGAAGTCCACCGCGCTCGAACAACGGGTCAGCCTTGCTCAGCATGGCTTTGCGCCGTGGTCGATGCAGATCCTCACCCGCTACGGGCTACTGCTGTTATGTGTGCTGTTAGCGTTACTGTTTTCAGTTCTGTCCCCCACCTTCGCTTCGATGTTGACCGTACAGGCGATTCTGTCCAGTAAGGCAAAAATTGCGCTGCTGGCGCTGGCGGCCACCTTGCCAATGATCGTTGGCAAAATCGACCTCAACGTCGGTTTTGGCATCGTGCTGTGGCACATCCTGGCCATTACGCTGCAGGTGGAATATGGCTTTTCCTGGCAGATGGCGGTGCTGACGGTGCTGGTGTTGTCGGCCCTGTATGGCCTGCTTAACGGCATCCTGGTCGCGCTGGCAGACATTGACAGCTTCGTCGCCACGCTGGGCTCCGGGACGGTGCTGTATGCGATTGCGCTGTGGCACTCCGGCGGCCGACAAATTGTGGGTGATTTACCGGATGCGTTCAGCGCGCTGCACAGCACGGAAATCCTGGGCATTCCGATTGGCGCATTCTATGTGCTGGGCCTGGCGCTTGCGTTATGGCTGGTCACCGAGCATACGCCGCTGGGAAGATGCATGTATGCCGTGGGCGGTAATCCCGTCGCGGCACGCCTCAACGGCATCGCCGTTAATAAGTACGTCATTGGATCCTTTATCGCCTCCAGCGTCATTACCGGCTTCAGCGGCGTGCTGATTGCCGCAGAACAGGGCGTCGGCCAGGCCAGCGTCGGGATGGATTACCTGCTGCCTGCCTTAGTGGGCGCCTTTCTGGGCAGCACCACCATTCGTCCGGGACGGGTTAACGTTTGGGGCACCGTAGTGGGCATCGCCATTCTGGCTATTGGTATCGCCGGTATTCAGCAGTTTGGCGGCGCCTTCTGGGTTGAACCCTTATTTAACGGTGGCACGCTGTTGCTGTCGATTACGCTTGCCGGCTACGCCCAGCGTCGCCGTATGTTGAACCAAAAAGCTGTCGTGCGCAGTCAGAGCACGCCAGCAACAACACCTGACCCACAGCAAAAAACCATCACACCAGGGAACTCATTATGAAAAATCCGGTATTTGGTCTTTCTCTCGTTGCCATGCTGGTCGCCTCACTGCCCGCTCATGCAGACAGCTACCTGGAACAGGCCACCGCGGCCGTCGCCAAAGCCACGTCCAGCGCCACCACCTGGGACGGCCCTACCACGGGGCCGAAACTCCAGGCGAACAAGAAACTGATTTTTATCGCCTCAGATATGAAAAATGGCGGTGTACAGGGGGTTCAGCAGGGGCTGAGCGAGGCGGCGAAAGTGGCGGGCTGGAAGCTGGATACGCTGGACGGTGCGGGATCGGTGAAAGATCAGCTTGCCGCGCTGAATCAGGCTATTGCCCAGCGCCCTGACGGCATCATTATTGGCGGCTGGAACCCCAACGTCGCCAAAATGCCGCTCAAAAAAGCGGTCCAGCAAAAGATAGTGCTGATGGCCTGGCATGCGGAGCCACAGCCAGGCCCGATTAAGCAGTACGGCATTACGGATAACATTACTTCTGACTCAAATGAGGTTGCCCGCCTGGCGGCACAGTACGCGGTGGTGAAATCAGGCGGTAAAGCTCAGGTCATCATCTTTACCGACTCGCTGTACAAAATCGCGCTGGATAAAGCCAATGCGATGAAGCAGGAAATTGAAAAGTGCAGCGAGTGTAAGGTCATCGACTTTATTGACACGCCGCTGGCCGATACCTCTAACCGTATGCCGTCGCTCACCTTCAGCTTGTTACAGAAGTACGGCGACCGCTGGCAGTACTCGCTGGCGATTAACGATCTCTATTTTGACTTCATGGCACCGGCGCTGAAAACCGCAGGCAAGGGGGGCAAAAACGCGCCATACAATATCTCTGCGGGCGACGGGTCTGTCTCGGCCTTCCAGCGTATTCGCAATGGTGAAAGCCAGTCGGCAACCGTGGCAGAACCGTTAAAACTGCACGGCTGGCAGTTGCTGGATGAGTTCAACCGCGCCTTCGCTGGCCAGCCGCCTTCCGGCTATGTCACGCCTGCGCACTTAATTACTCAGGAAAATATTAGCCGGGATGGCGGACCGCAAAATAACTACGACCCCGAAAACGGTTATCAGCAGCACTATAAAACCATTTGGGGCGTGAAGTAACGGAGGCCAGCAGCATGCAGGTAGAAAAACTGTGTTCCCCTGCCATCTGGGCCGAAGGCCCGGTATGGCTGCCGCAGCACGATGCGGTGGTATTCAGCGATGTCAAAGGCAACCGCATGTACTGCTGGCAGCGCAACGGTGAGCTCAGCATCTGGCGTCATCACGCTAACTATGCCAACGGCAATGCCCGGGATGGGCAGGGACGCGTAGTCAGCTGCGAACACGGCCGCCGGGCTATCAGCCGGACCGAACTGGATGGCACGGTCAACGTGTTGATCGACAAAGTAGAGGGCAAGCGCTTTAACTCGCCCAACGATCTGGCGATCCGCGCCGATGGCACCATCTGGTTTACCGATCCGCCTTACGGGATCGTTAACGATCACGAAGGCTATCTGGCCCCGAGTCAGGTGATTGGCTGCTATCTCTACTGCTTCGATCCCGCCTCCGGGCAGCTCAGTATTGCGGCCAGCGATCTGCAACGGCCTAACGGGCTGGCGTTTTCGCCCGACGAGAGCCTGCTGTATGTTGCCGATATGTCGGTGGTGGACTTTCCAACTCTGGGGCGCCACCAGCTCCGGGTCTATCAGGTTAAAGGACGCGAGCTGTCGCCCGGCCAGTTTTTTGCCGATGTCACGCCGGGCTTCCCGGACGGATTCTGTGTCGATTCTCACGGCGACATTTACTGTAGCTGCGCAGACGGCGTGATTATTTTTAACCCTGACGGAGAGCGCAAAGGCAAAATTCCGATCCCTGAAACGGTATCCAACTGCACATTGGGTGGGCCGGATAATAATGAACTCTATATCACCGCAAACACGTCGCTCTACCGGGTAAGGCTGCCCTAAGCCGTCTGCTCAGGCAGGGATGCCGCACGCGTCAATCAGGTCAGCCTCTCTTGGGCTGACCGGCCCGCCTGTGGGCAAAATCTGGCGAATAAGCCAGAGATCACAAAAGCCGACAATAAATATAAGATACTGATTTTTATTGATTAATTTTTCAGTCATTTCTTTGACTGGCCCGGCTTTTCCCCATAGCATTTAGTTGAAATGACATTCCACATTATGAAATAAAGCGGTAACGCTGGGAGTATCAGTCGTATGAGAATCAGCTATCAGCAGTTGTATGAGGAGTTTCTCCGCGTACTTACAGGTCGTAACGTGCCTCAGGATAAAGCCGAAGCCTGCGCGCGCATGTTTACCGAAACCAGTCTCAACGGCGTGTATTCCCACGGCGTAAACCGCTTCCCGCGGTTTATTCAGCAGCTGGATGCTGGCCATATCGTGCCCGAGGCGGAACCACAAAAAGTCCTGTCGCTGGGCGCGATCGAGCAGTGGGATGCGCAGCGCGCCATCGGCAACATCACCGCGCACGGGATGATGGATCGTGCTATGGCCCTGGCATCGGATCACGGTATTGGGCTGGTGGCACTGCGTAATGCCAATCACTGGATGCGTGGCGGCAGTTATGGCTGGCAGGCAGCCGAAAAGGGCTTTGTGGGCATTTGCTGGACGAACTCCATTGCCGTGATGCCGCCCTGGGGCGCGAAAAGCGGCGCTATCGGCACCAACCCGCTGATCATCGCCGTGCCAGGCGAGCCAATCACCATGGTGGATATGTCGATGTCGATGTTCTCCTACGGCATGCTGGAAGTGAACCGTCTGGCCGGTAAGAGCCTGCCGGTCGATGGCGGATTTGATGATGAAGGCAATTACACGCGCGATCCGGCCACTCTTGAGCAGAACCGTCGCATCTTACCCATGGGTTACTGGAAAGGCTCCGCGCTGTCGGTGGTGCTGGACATGCTGGCCACCCTGCTCTCCAACGGTGCCTCCGTCACCGAAGTGACACACGACAACGGCGATGAATTCGGCATCTCGCAGGTCTTTATCGCGATTGATGTTGACCGCCTTATCGACGGTGAAACCCGCCAGCACAAGCTCGACCGCATCCGGGCATCGATTATCAACGCTGAACGGGCCGACAGCGCGCAGGCCATTCGCCTGCCCGGCGATAAGTTTCCGCCGCTGCGGGCTGAAAATCAGCGACTTGGCATTCCGGTAGATGAGCGCGTCTGGGCGCGTATCCAGGCGCTGTAAGGAGGGAATCATGATCACCGGACACATCGCGAATACCGACCCGCGTCACTATCCTCCGGCGATCGCCAAAGCGATCGCCTGCCTGACCCGCTACGACCTGCTCACCCTGGCGGCGGGACGTTATCAGGACAGTGAAACCGGCTGGGTTATGCAGGTACTGGATCTGCACACCGTTCCGGCCGAGGAGAACTACCCGGAAGCACACCGCCTGCACATTGATGTGCAGTACCTGGTTACGGGCGAAGAAGTCATCGGCGTCGCAACGCAGCCTGTGGATTTCGCGGTGCATCAGCCTTACGACCCGGAGCGCGACATTATTTTTTACCAGCACGTGCCGCATGAGACCCAGGTGCGCATGCTGCCGGGCACCTTTGCCGTGTTTTTTCCGCAGGATATCCACCGCCCAAATTGCGCGGTGGGCACGCCAGGACCGATTCGCAAAGTGGTGGTCAAGATCCCCACCTGCGATCTGGCGTAAGCAAGGAGAAAGGCCATGAGTCTGACATCAACTGCCGTTAACCGTGAAAAGATCCCTGCCCTGCGCTGGTTACGGATCATTCCGCCTGTCCTGATCACCTGCATCATTTCCTATATGGATCGGGTTAATATTGCCTTTGCCATGCCGGGCGGAATGGACGCCGAACTGGGCATCAGCGCCTCAATGGCCGGTCTGGCGGGCGGTATTTTCTTCATTGGTTACCTGTTTTTGCAGGTGCCGGGCGGCAAGCTGGCCGTCTACGGTAACGGCAAACGCTTTATTGGCTGGTCGCTGCTGGCCTGGGCAGTCATTTCGATACTGACCGGCATGGCAACCAGTCAGTACCAGCTGCTGGCACTGCGCTTTGCGTTAGGGATCGCCGAAGGCGGCATGCTGCCGGTGGTGCTGACGATGATCGGCAACTGGTTCCCGGATGCCGAGCGCGGCCGCGCCAATGCCATTGTGATCATGTTTGTCCCGATCGCCGGGATCATTACCGCGCCGCTCTCCGGCTGGATCATTACCGGCTGGGACTGGCGCATGCTGTTTTATGTGGAAGGCGTGTTATCGCTGGTCGTCATGGCCCTGTGGCATTTCACCATCAGCAACCGGCCGCAGGAGGCGAAGTGGATTTCTCCGGCTGAAAAGCAGTATCTGATTACGACCCTGCACAACGAGCAACTGATGATCAAAGGGCAGAATGTGCGCAACGCTTCTCTGCTTAAGGTCATGCACGAGCCCGTGATGTGGCGGCTGATTCTGGTCAATTTCTTTTATCAGACCGGCATTTACGGCTACACCCTGTGGTTGCCCACCATTCTTAAAGAGCTGACCCACGGCAATGTCGAGCAGGTTGGTATGCTGGCCATACTTCCCTACGTCGGGGCGATCTTCGGCATGTTTCTGTTTTCTGTTCTTTCGGATGCAACCGGGCGGCGCAAGCTGTTTGTGGCGCTGCCACTGGCAGGTTTTGCGCTATGCATGGCGCTGTCGGTGTTGCTAAAAGCGCATATCTGGTGGTCCTACGCGGCGCTGGTGGGCTGTGGCGTGTTTATTCAGTCTGCAGCGGGCGTGTTCTGGAGTATTCCGCCGCGCCTGTTCAATGCCGAGGTCGCGGGCGGGGCACGCGGCCTGATCAACGCACTGGGCAACCTTGGCGGCTTCTGTGGGCCTTACATGGTCGGCGTGCTGATTGCGTTCTACAGCAAAGATGCCGGGGTTTACAGCCTTGCCATTTCGCTGGCGCTGGCTGCGCTGCTGGCAATGACCCTGCCTGCCCGCTGTGATTCTGCGAAACGGGAGGCGTTATGAAACGCTGGCTGGGACTGGACTGCGGCGGCACCTTTATTAAAGCCGGACTCTACGACAGGCAGGGCCGCGAGCTGGCCGTTGCGCGGCAAAACCTGCCGGTACAGGTACCAGAGCCGGGTTATGCCGAACGCGATATGACGCTGCTCTGGCAGCAGGCGGCAGCGGTCATTCGCGAAGTACTGACCCGCAGCGGTCAGGATGCCGCCGACGTCGCTGGATTAGGCATCTCTGCTCAGGGTAAAGGGCTGTTTCTGCTGGATAAAGATCGCAATCCTCTGGGAAATGGCATCTTATCCTCCGATCGTCGCGCCCTGAGCCTGGTGCAACAGTGGCAGCGGGAAGGCATGCCGCAAAAACTCTATCCTCTCACCCGACAGACGCTCTGGACCGGTCATCCGGTGTCGCTCCTGCGCTGGCTAAAGCAGCATCAGCCGCAGCGCTACGCCGCAATCGGCAGCGTACTGATGGCCCACGACTACCTGCGTTTCTGTCTGACCGGCGAGCTGGCCTGTGAAGAAACTAACATCTCTGAATCCAATCTGTACGACATGCAGGCGGCAGACTGGTCGCCCGCGCTGGCTGAGATGCTGGATATCAGCGAGATCGTGCCGGCGTTGCCCCCGATTGTGGCATCAACGCAGATTGCCGGCTATGTGACCGCGCAGGCTGCCGCCGCATGCGGTTTGCTGCCCGGCACGCCTGTGGTCGGGGGCCTGTTTGACGTGATGTCCACCGCGCTGTGTGCGGGACTGAATGACGCAACGCGCCTGAACGCGGTGATGGGCACCTGGTCGGTGACCAGCGGCATTACCGACTGCATTAGCGATGAAGCAGACTATCCCTACGTTTACGGTCGCTATGCCATTGAAGGCCAGTATCTTATCCACGAAGCCAGCCCGACATCGGCGGCAAACCTGGAGTGGTTCTGTGAGCAGTGGGGCATCCGCGACTACCAACAATTAAATCAGTGGGTCGAGGAGCTGGAGCCTGCCAGCAGCGCGCTGCTGTTTCTGCCTTTTCTGTACGGCACCAACGCCGGGGCCGACCTGCACGGCAGTTTCTTTGGTCTGCAGGCGGGCCATACGCGTGCCCACCTGGTGCAGGCCATCTACGAAGGCGTGGTGTTCTCCCACCTGACGCATCTCAACCGCATTCTGCAACGCTTTCCTCAGGTCACTGCCCTGCGTCTGAGCGGCGGCCCTACGCGCTCCGCGCCCTGGATGCAGATGTTTGCCGATGCCAGCGGCCTGCGCGTTGAAGTGCCGCAGATCAGCGAAAGCGGCTGTCTGGGCGCGGCGCTGGTGGCGTTGACCGGCACCGGTGCTTACACCTCGCTGCAGCAGGCCCAGCAGGCCCTGGCGCCGGATATCGTCACCTGGCTACCGGACAGCACACGGCATGCCCGTTATCAGCAGAAGTATCAGCGTTATCAGCATCTGATCCGCGTCCTGAGTGACGCACAAGGAGCCCCCTTATGAGCCTGCCTTTACTCCAGCTGGCGCTGGATCATACCGCGCTGGATGCGGCGCTGGAGACCGCACAGCAGCTGCATCAGCATGTCGATATCATCGAAGCCGGTACGTTGCTGTGCCTGAGCTGCGGAGTCGAAGCCGTGCGCCGTCTGCGCCAGCAGCATCCGCAAGAGACCCTGGTGGCCGACTATAAAGTGGCGGATGCCGGCGGCACGCTGGCAGACATGGCCTTCACGGCGGGCGCAAGCTGGATGACGGTCATCTGTGCCGCACCCTTGGCGACGTTTGCCAGCGCGCTGGACGTGGCACAGCAGCACCAGGGCGATATTCAAATCGAACTGTTTGGTCACTGGACGCTGGACGATGCCCGCCGCTGGCGGCAACTGGGGCTGAAACAGGCCATTTACCATCGGGGGCGGGATGCCCAGGCCAGCGGGCAGCAATGGAATCAGCATGACCTGGATACCATGAAAGCCCTGTCGGATTTGGGTTTTGCGCTCTCCATCACGGGCGGCATTACGCCTCAGGATCTTGCGCAATTTAAAGACGTTGACGTGAAAGCGTTTATCGCCGGGCGCGCCCTCAGCGATCCCGCCAGCGGCATTCAACGCGCAGCGGAATTCCATCAGGCCATTGCCAGCATTTGGGGAACAGTATGAAACGCCAGCATCCGTTAGGTATTTACGAGAAAGCCCTGCCCGCTAACCTCACCTGGCCTGAACGACTGGCGCTGGCAAAAGCCTGTGGCTTTGATTTTGTGGAAATGTCGGTAGACGAAACCGACGTGCGGCTGGAGCGCCTGACCTGGAGCAAAGAGCAGCGCCTGTCGCTGGTCAACGCCATGATTGAAACCGGCGTGACCATTCCCTCCATGTGCCTGTCGGCGCATCGCCGCTTTCCGTTTGGCAGTCACGATCCGGCGATCCGCCAGCGGGCAGACGATCTGATCGATCGCGCCATCCAACTGGCAAAGGACGTGGGGATCCGCACGATTCAGCTTGCCGGTTACGACGTCTATTACGAACCTCACGATGATGGCACCGTAGCGCGCTTTGCCGAAGGCTTGTCACGTGCGGTGCAACGCGCCGCCGCGGCGCAGGTGATGCTGGCGGTTGAGATCATGGATACCGAGTTTATGAACGCTATCAGCAAGTGGAAAGTCTGGGAGCAGCAGCAGGCTTCTCCATGGTTTTCCGTTTATCCGGACGTGGGCAATCTCAGCGCCTGGGGCAATGATGTCACCGCCGAACTGACCCTGGGTATTGATCGCATCGCCGCGATTCATTTAAAGGATACCCAACCCGTGACCGCAAGCTCGCCGGGCCAGTTTCGGGACGTCCCCTTTGGTCAGGGCTGCGTGGACTTTGTCGGCGTATTCCGCACGCTTAAGGCGCTGAACTATCGCGGATCGTTCCTGATTGAAATGTGGACGGAAAAAGCCGAGGAGCCGGTTGCCGAGATCGTGCAGGCCCGGCGCTGGATTGAACAGAAAATGCAGGAAGGAGGTTTAGTATGAGCATAGCCGCCATGAAAGAGCAGGTGCTGGCCGCCAACCTGGCGCTGCCGCGCCATCAGCTGGTGACCTTTACCTGGGGCAACGTCAGCGCTGTCGATCGCGCGCAGGGGCTGATGGCCATCAAACCCTCCGGCGTGGCGTACGACGGCATGACGGTGGACGACATCGTGGTCGTGGAACTGGAAAGCGGACGGGTGGTGGAAGGCAGTAAAAAACCCTCGTCGGATACCGCGACGCACCTGGCGCTCTACCGCGCCTTTGCGAATATTGGCGGCATTGTGCATACCCATTCGCGCCACGCCACCATCTGGGCGCAGGCCGGTCAGGATCTGCCCGCCTGGGGCACAACCCATGCCGACTACTTTTACGGGGCCATACCCTGCACCCGGCTGATGACGGAGGCCGAAATAGCCCACGACTATGAACACAATACCGGCGAAGTGATTATTGAAACCTTCCGCACGCGCGGCATCAGCCCGACCGCTATTCCTGCCGTGCTGGTTAACGCGCACGGGCCCTTTGCCTGGGGAAAAGACGCCGATAATGCGGTCCACAATGCGGTGGTGCTGGAAGAGATCGCCTATATGGGCATTTTCTCCCGCCAGCTGACGCCCGGTATTACCCACATGCAACAGCCCTTACTGGACAAGCACTTTCTCAGAAAGCATGGAGCAAATGCCTATTACGGGCAGTAATCCACAGTGGTTATCTTACTCAGCAGGAGCGGTTAACTATGAACAGGTCGTTTCGTCTGACGTCCCCTGCCGACCGGCATTATGGTCCGGCGCTTTGGGCGGGGTTTTGGGGCGGCAACGTTGCCAGCTTCGTAAAATGGGGAACGGAGAATCCGTTTCCGCCCAGAACGCCTGACAGGGCGATTCCCCCTGCGGAGATGCTGCAGGATATGGGGATCAACGTCAGCAACCTGGTCTATCATTATTCCGGTCACGTGGTGAACTGGGGCATTGCCGGGGTTCACCACCTGTTCTCAATCGTCTTCGCCCTGCTCTACTGCGCCATGGCCGAGATCCTCCCGGTCGTTACGCTGGGCCAGGGCGTAGCGTTTGCCCTGCTCATTACCCTGGGCTTTCACGGCGTGATCTTGCCGATGAACGGCTGGGCACCGCCCTTGTGGCACCTGCCGTTAGCGGAAATCGCCTCGGAGACGTTGGGGCATATTCTGTGGATGTGGACGATTGAGATCTTCCGGCGCGCCATGGGCGGGAGCGTCTTTCCGCGCGCGTCCGCGTAGTGCCTGTATCCCCTCAAGTCATCATATTTGTTTAAGAACCCTCTGAAATCCCAACGGCGCACTTCTGATCCTGTGCGCCTAACTCCGTCGATCGTCGCCATTTTTCGGCAAAATTAGGCTATCAGGCAAAACCCTTTTTTCCTGGCTGCTAAATGGCGGTTGATAATCGTTAAGGCATTTTTACAATACGGCCTACGCTTAACCCTAACCGGTTCGTTCAGGCGAACGCCGTGATTGAGTAAACTGACAGGCCTGTAACGCTCATGAAAATCGTCTCAATCCAGTATCTGCGCGGCCTGGCTGCGCTACTTGTGGTGCTGGCGCACAACTCATCGCTGTTAGAAAGTCACTGGACCCGGCACATCCCCGGCGCGCTGGGCGTGGACGTATTCTTTATTATCAGCGGCTTCATCATGACTTTTATTACGCATCAGTTTAACGAAGCGCCGACGTCGTTCATGGTGAAACGCTTTTTCCGCATCTGGCCGGTCTTCTTTGTGGTTTGGCTGCTCTCGTTCGTGGTGGTTTATCACGACCGTTCGCTTCAGGATATGTCCTGTGCGCTCTACTTCTGCCTGCAGGATTACAGCAGCCCCGGGCCGACCTTTGGATTCAGCGCATTAGGTCCGCCGTGGACGCTTTCCTATGAGATCCTGTTCTACGCCGTGTTCACCGTGGCGATGTGCATAAACTATCGCTACCGTAGCTTCCTGTGTGCACTGATTTTCCTCGCCTCCAGCGTGGGCTTTCAGCTGTATTACAACGGCAGTTTTACCTTTTCCTCTCAGGTTTCGCCTGATATGGCGGTGACGCACTGGTGGCAGGCGTGGATCAAACTTATCAGCAATACCATCTGCATGGAGTTTATCTTAGGGATGATGCTGGCTGAATTAATCGTCAGACAAAAGCTCCCTGAGCTGAATCCTCAGATGCGCAGAATACTGCAGGTGGGGCTGGTACTGGCGTTTGCGACAGCGCTGATGATTGGGCCGCAGCCGTTTGGCCTGCATGGCGGTTTCTGGCTGGCGGCGGCCATTATGAGCATCACGGTGATGCTGGGTTACCGCACGGAAAGTGGTCATAACCGCACGCTGATCTTCTTTGGCGATATCTCGTATTCGCTCTATCTCATCCACTATCCGATGATGATATTGCTGATGAACAGCCTGGCGGATAAAGCCTGGACGGACAATCTGATGATTTTCATCCTCTCCATTAGCATCAGTGTGGCGCTGGCCTCCGTGATGTTTTTCTGGATTGAAAAACCCGCCATTAAGGCAGGCAAACGCGTTGCCCGCTGGTTATCAACGCCGTTGACGCTGCACAGAAGTTCGTAACCCTTTAAAAGCAGCGGCCGCCCGGGCCACTGCTTCGCCACGATCAGAAACTCTGCCAGTTATCTTCCTGCGCACCTGCACCTGCCGCCGCAAGCTGTGGACGCTTCAGCACGGGCGCGGCCGTCACGGCGGCTAAAGGCGGCTTAGCGGCGACAACCTGAGCTGAACGGATGGTAAAGGCGGCCACCAGCTGTTGCAGCGTGGTGGACTGCTCCGTTAACGAACGCGCAGCGGCAGAAGCCTGCTCCACCAGTGCGGCGTTTTGTTGGGTTACGCTGTCCATCTGATTAACCGCTTCATGTACCTGACCAATGCCCTGCGACTGTTCGCTTGCCGCCACCGCAATCTCATCGACCAGATCGTTTACCTGACGCACGGCATCGTTCATCCGGCCCATATTTTGTCCGACTTCTTCAGCCTGAGCGGCACCGGTTTCAACGTAGCGCATGGAGGACTCGATCAGTGCTTTGATCTCACGGGCAGAAGAAGAAGAGCGCTGTGCCAGATTACGCACCTCTCCGGCGACCACGGCAAAACCGCGTCCCTGCTCACCGGCACGGGCGGCTTCAACGGCCGCATTCAGCGCCAGGATGTTGGTCTGGAAGGCAACGCCTTCAATCAATGCAATAATGTCGTTGATTTTCGCTGAACTGCTTTTGATATCGGACATGGTGCTCAGCATGGTTTTGACTTTGCCCGAGCTGTCTTCCGAGATTTCACGCGCATTTTTGGACAGCTGGCTGGCAAGGCGGGTATTTTCAGCCGTCTGACGCACGGTTTCGCTCAGTTCAGACATACTGGCCGCCGTTTCCTCCAGCGACGCTGCCTGCTCTTCGGTACGCGCCGAGAGATCGTCGTTGCCGGCTGAAATCTGGGATGAGGCAGAGCCGACAGAGTGGGATGCCTGTTCAACGGACGACAACGACTGCGCCACATTGCTGACCAGATGATTATAAGCGCTGGCCGTTAAGCCAATTTCGTCGCGACGCGACTCATCTGCGCGCAGCGTCAGATCAAGACGTTCGCTGGCGCTTTCCATGGTGGCACGAATCGCGTTGAGCTGACGACGGATGCTGAAGATGGTTTTCACCGAAAACGCGCCAAGCAGCAGGATAATCAGCAGCGAACCGCCGGACATGCCCCACAAGGTTTGTTGATAAACCTGATTGTTTTGCTGGCTGTAGGTTTTGCCAATGTCCACATTCAGTTGCAGCTGTCGCTTTAACCCCGCTATCAGATCGCGAACAGACTGACCCACACCACTGTCTCCCTGGATCGCGCCCAACGCGATAGCATCATTTTGTGCCCGTGACCCGGCAAAAAAGGTCGGCAGCCTGGCTTCCGCTTCTTTTATCTCCGCAAAGGCTTTTTCGCTCAGGGCCTTGTCTTCAGCACTGGAAAGGTCGTGATCAAAGTAATACTGGTTTTGCTTTTTCAGATCCGCAATCACGCCAGCGATATCTTTCTCAAACTGGGCCTGCTTGCGTTGATCGGTCGCACTTTGATGGCGATAAAGCAGCAGTGTCAGGGCATTGCTGCTATCGACAAGCTTATTAAGATCGGTAATAGAAGGAATTGTATTTCTCTGCACGTAATCGAAGCGTGATTGAAATCCTGTTACCACCGTGATCGCCACCATAGCCAGAACAGCCAGTGAGGCGGCAAGGAGGGAGAAGGTCAGGAAAAGTCGCTGTGTAATGGTCATTTTTTGTTCCGCCTGGTCGTTAAAACGAAAATGCTTTGTGCATTAAATGTACGCACATAAAGACTATCGGCATGTACCTGACAAAACTGAGCGTATTCGTTTAGGTATTGTTTACATTGTGTAACGGCACAGCGTGTTTAGCGGCGACAGGAGGAAAAAGTGAGATTGAGTGAGGCTTGCCCGGCGTCACACCGGGCAAGAATGAAGACTTAAAACAGTACCGAATAGTTCAGCCCAAAGGTGCGACCCCGGCCTTTGTACTGATACAGCGACGGCGAGCCATAGGTCGGGCTGTAGAACAGCGGCGCACGCTGTCCCCACACCGTGGTGTAGTCGCGATCCAGCAGGTTCTCGACGCTAAAGCTCAGCTTGCCCACCGGCAACTGGTAGCTGCCGATAAAATCAACGGTGGTATAACCGTCAATTTTGTTGCCGCCGTTATCGGTCAGGTCAAACGACTGCGTGCTTTGCAGGCGCAGGCTCCAGGGATCCGGCGACCAGCCAACATAGGCGGTGGCTTTCGATGGACTGGCATAAATGACATCCCACTTCTTCCAGCCGCCATCTTTTTTGGTTTCAGACTTGACCAGGTTGAAGTTGACGCCGGTGCTCCAGTTGGTATCGGGGATAAAGTAATCCACCGCACCTTCCACGCCATAAATACGGCGCTTGTCATCGTCCACGTTAATGGTCATATCGCTGCGGTTGACCGAAATCGATTTGTCTGACAGCGAATAGTAGGCTGCTAACTGCGTGCGCAGGTCATTACCGGTGTAACGCCAGCCCAGCTCGTAAGAATCGACTTTGATGCCCTGAAGCTTCGACTGATCGACATTAACGCTGTTCAACAACTGGTAGTTGCCGTTTTGCAGACGATAGGTGCCGTTGCCGTAATACTTGCCCGGATCCGGCAGTTCAACGCCTTGCGAGAAGTTGAACCATGCCTGCTGCCGCTCGGTGATATGCATCAGGATACCGGCGTTGTACAGGACGTTGTCATAATCCGTTGAGCCGCCTGGAATCGCATCGGCCGAACGCGCCGTGCCATTAGCAATCGCCTGCTGCTGGGCATAGCCGACAAAGTCGTCCACCTTGTTTTCGGTGTACTGATAACGAACGCCGCCACTCAAGGTGAAGGTATCGTTGATGTCGTAGCTGGACTGCAGGAAAGCCGCCAGGTTAGTAATGTCATAACCCGGATAGCGTCCGGTGGTGTAAATGCTCTGGTTGTTCAGGCCACCCGAGGCGGCCGACTGTGCCAGATCAAAGAACATCTGATTGGAACTAAAACGTTCATGATCGGCATCAACACCGTAGGTCAGCTGCAGGTTGTCGAGCGGTTTACTGGTGATTGCCAGCTTGCCGCCGTACTGATCAGTATCCTGTTTAGAGGAAGAGAGGCTGGTCACCCGCCCGCCGGACACCGTTGGGAAGGGATAAAACGCCAGAGATTCATCACGGTAGTAGACCTGACCCACCAGCTCCTGACCCAGGAAATCGGTATTAGAGTACTGCAGACTGACCAGGTGGCGCTCGGTGCCGGGAATACGGTCTGAGTTCAGTCCTTTACTGGTGTAGGCGTTACCGTTACCGGTTACCGCCGAAAAGTTTCGGCCAAGATAGAGGCCATAATCGTCATCGCCCTGGCTCTTGTAGTATTGCGTCACCAGCTGCAACTGCTGGTGATCGTCAATCTCAAGCGTGCCGGTGCCCATCACATCCAGACGATCGGAGTATTGCAGGCCCGTCTGGGTGTTATCGAGCAAAACAGAATCGCCGTTGCCGTCATACCAGCCGCCAAACTTCTGGTAGGCCACCGACAACCGTCCCGAGGCGCGGTCATTGCCGCCCGAGATTGCGCCCGCCACGCGCTCATCGTGATCTTTACTGTTGTTAAACCCGGTTTTGGTGCCGGTTTCAAACTCAAACTGGGTGCCCGGCTGGCCTTTTTTGGTGACGATATTGATCAGACCACCGGTGCTGCCCCCGCCGTACAGCGAGGTTGAACCGGAGATCACCTCGATGTGATCGATGTTAAAGGGATCGATCGAATCCAGCTGGCGGCTGTCTGTGCGCGAAGAATTCAGGCGAACGCCGTCCACCAGCACCACAATCGCGCGGCCGCGCATATTCATGCCGTAGTTGGTTCGGCCCTGGCTACTGACGTCCAGGCCCGGCACCAGCTGCGCCAGCGCATCTTTAAACTCTTTGCCGCCCTGGACTTGTTGCTCCAGTTCGGCCCCCTCAATCACCCAGGTGGTTTGAGCCATTTCTGCCACCGTACGGTGCGTACGGCTGGCCGAAACCACCATGTCATTTTCACTGGTTTGCTGTGCGACCGCGGGCGCCATCATGGCTAACAGCAGCGGATTAAGCAGCCAGATATTCTTGTTTTTAGTCTTCATTATCGTTCCTGCGTGCGAGGTTAAGGCTTACCCCAAGGACTCGGTATAGTTTTTAGTGGACGCAGCGCCATGCTGCGGTTTTTCCCGGCTGACGCTGCGCCACTGGATCAGGGCGGGCGGCGTGCTGAGATCGAACAAATCGCGCCCCAGTGCGCGATTCAGAATACGGGCGGATCGCCATGCCATCAGGCTGAGCTGAGGCTCCGCGATACCGTGGGTTTGCATACTGGCGTTCACCGCAAAGATGTTATTTTCTTTTGGCCCGTTCCACTCAAGCGTGAAGTCCTCACGCACGCTGAACGTGCACTCATCTTTCATGGTCAGGCGGCTCATCAGGGGGGAGAGCAGTTCTGGCAGCGCAGGCCGGTAGCCGGTGGCGAAAATCACCACATCGCATTCGATAAGGTCGTAGCCCTGGTCAAGCTGATGCTGCAACTGAAGCTGCCAGCCCTGGTGATGACTGTTGAGTTCAATGACCGAGCGGCTCGGCAGCAGGTGCGCATTGCGCGGCTGACGCTGCACTTCAAAGCGATGATACAGCTCGCGATAAATCGTCAGCAGGGAATCTGCCGTGATGCCGTCCGAGGTCATCTTCTGTTCAGCCAGCATTTTCTGTCGGGCAGCCTCGTTCAGACCGACAAAGCTGGAAACGTATTCTGGCGTGAAGTACTCGTTGGCAAAAGCGGCCTCATCCAGGGCGTTAAAATTGTTGCGGCGCGACACCCAACTGACCTCAGCCGGTTCGCCCCATTCACCCCGGAAGGCGTTGAGGAACAGATCGGCACCACTCTGACCGCCGCCAATCACCGCCACACGCTTGCCGCGCAGGTCGGGTTTACGCAGGCTCATTTCGCTGGCGTGGAAACAGGTGGCGCTGATGCGGTTTACGCAGGGCGGCAGGTAGGGCTGCTTGCCAATACCCAGACAGATGTTGCGGGCATAGCTTTCCCCGCCGTTACTGTGAATCACAAAGCGTTTATTGGCCTCATCAAAATCGATGCGTTCCACCGTGTGATTAAAGCGCAGGTTGTTCATGCCCTCGGCAGCCCAGCGCAGATAGTCGGAAAACTCATCCCTTGAAACGGTGCGCAATTCGGTGGTCATAAAGCGGTAAAACTTTTTACGCTTCACCAGATAGTTCACAAAGCTGAACGGGCTGGTAGGCGCGACCGCGGAGACCAGATCTTTTAAAAACGAGGTCTGCATATGGCAGTCAGGCACCAGCATACCGGGATGCCAGGCAAAATCTGGGCGACTGTCTAAAAACTGGCTGGTAAAGCCTTCAGCTTCGTGTGCCAGCGCCGCGATACTCAGGTTAAACGGGCCAATGCCAACGCCAATAAAATCAACAGTGTTTGTCATGATTCAGTCCTTGGTAACCAGCCACAGCGGGTTTTGCAGATTTTCCAGGTAATTGGGCAACATACGGCTTCCGCCGTCCTGATCGGGCCAGGTGAGTTT
The DNA here is from genome assembly GCF_024814475.1 of Pantoea sp. B623. Classification (NCBI taxonomy): domain Bacteria; kingdom Pseudomonadati; phylum Pseudomonadota; class Gammaproteobacteria; order Enterobacterales; family Erwiniaceae; genus Pantoea; species Pantoea sp. B623. Next base: position 2,061,240 of record NZ_JANUXM010000004.1, read on the forward strand.
TACCGGGTTCAGCACGACACGAATGATTTGTGGCTTGAAGAGTGAGAAAAGCGCAAAACGCGCCGACAGTTGCGGATGGTCCTGCATATAGTCGCTCAACACTGCGGCAAGCAGTTGGTAAAAACGTCGTTCCGGAACGCCAAGGCGCGCCATTAACGGCGAAATAAAACGCAGGACCGTGACAAAATGGCCAGTCTGCAAATCATGAATCAAATAGTCAGCACTCAGGCGTGCCGTCACATCGCGGACGTCCTGAGGCAGAGAGTCCATCTCCGGAAAATCGTCCTTTACCAGACGCATATCGCCCTGAAAATCTTTCAGCAATACGCGCTGGGGTACGCCGTCTTTCATCGCCAGCGTAATATTTTGCCCGTGTGCGATCAGCGCCACGCCATAACGGCACAGCAGGTGATACAGCGGCACCACGGCCACGCGGAACATCTGACTTAACCAGGCCTCGGCGCTCAGGCCCGAGCGGGCAATGTAGGCGCCGATAAGCGGCTGGTTGTTTTCATCGCACTCCATCAGCGTGGCCATCAGAATTGGCGTTTCGTCCGCGTGCAGCCAGCGCGACGGATTTTCACGCCAGATCACGCCCAGCATTTCCTGGTAGCGATAGGGGGCTTCGGGCAACGCGCCGTAGCCGCGATGGGAAACATAACCGGCGGCCGGCTCGCCCAGGATCACCGCCCCGCTCTGCTGCAGCGTCGTGTCGGTGGCAAAGACGTTTTGTAACCAGCGGGAGGCCAGCGGGCCCGCCGCGATATATTTGCCCGGAATACCGCGATAGCAGGAGGTGTTGTAAATGGTAAGCGGCAGTTTGATATCCAGCCCGCCCTGACGGCTGGCGTTGGTCAAGGTGCGCAGTGACTGTTGCGCCAGCCAGCGATCGCCGAATTCACCCAGCGACAGCATATTGCCCGTGGCCAGATCCGCGACAAAATCGAGCGCGATTTTTTGCTGCCACTGCCAGGGATGCACCGGCAAAGGCAGCCAGCTGTCGTCCAGCCCCTGCGCCTGCCAGGCCTCGGTGAAACGCGTATATTCGGCGCTGTCCATCGCGGCCTGCAACAACTGCTGGATGTCCAGCTCGCTGTCGCAGCGCCAGACCATATGATCACGCTTTACCGCCAGCCAGTGCAGGCGGAAGGTATTCATATATTCGGGTGCGTAGCGCGCCAGCGCCTCTTGTCCCCATCCGCGACGGCCTTTATTAAAGGCAAACTTAGGGTGCCCGCTGAGCAGGCACTGCAGGCGGTCGGCATCCATATCAATCAGCGCATCGGCACTCATGCCCTGACGTGCCTGCATAAGCTGAAGATCGCCGCGCAGCGTGGCATAGAGATCCTGCATATGTTCCGCCACCGTGGCATCACTCATCGACAGCACCGGCTGTAGCTGGCACAGCAGCGTCTGGGCCAGTATCGGCTCATCCGCACAGCGCAGGCTTTGTGCATCTATCCATAACCAGCCCCAGATGCCCCGCTCGGCGGTGAACTGCCATTCGGCACCCGGCAGACTGATGCAGTAACGGTTGTCGCCCTGCGGCTGAGCCTGAAAGACCTGCTCGTACTCCAGCTCGGCCAGCATTTTTGCCACCAGCTGACGGTTAACGGTTTCCCATGCGTGCGAATTCATCACAGGCCCACCTCGCTGAAGAAACGGGCGCGCTGGGTCATCACCAGGCGAGAGCGCTTGTGCGGAAAGTCGAACTCTTTCATGGTGGTATAGCCCGCGGGTTCAAGGTGACGAAACAGGCGCTGATTATCCGCCCGTGGTTCCAGCACCAGGCGCTGAGTTTGCGGATTATCCAGCAGCAGATAGTGGCTGATGCCGCGCAGCCAGCTCTGCACAAAGTGCGGCCCGCGCCACTGCGGCTCCCCCACCAGCAGATGCAAACCGCGATCGTACGGCTGCCAGCTGTAGTGCCGCCCGATACGATCTTCCGCCGCCCAGTAAATTTCAAAGTAGCTGAAGGGCTCGTCATCAAAACAGCCAATCAGCGGAAAGGCATAGCTGCTGCCGAGCTGGCGTTCAAGATAGGCGGTCTGAGTGGCCAGCGATCCGCTCTGCTCCCAGAAGTAATCCACGCGCGGATCGTTCATCCAGCGGGTAAACGCTTCGGCATCCCGGGCAGGATCGGCCACGCGGAAGCTCAGCGTGCGCCGTACGCGCGGATCGTAACGGCGATACACTTCGCCATCAGGTCGCGCTGGGCGCTGGGGAAAATAGATCTCACGTTCGGCATCAAATACCATCTCGCCGGAGGCCTGCTGACGAGGCGCAGACAACCACAGCGGCAGTTGCCAGAACGTCTCGCGGTGGACGATATCGCTTTTCAGGGCCGCAAACAGCGCCAGCGCCTGAGGCTCTTCACGCCACTCTGCGAAGGGCAGCACCACGGCAGAAAGCTGCGGGGCAGCGATAAACATCTGATCCAGCGCGTCACGCAGCCAGCCTTCGGGCAGTGGACCGGCAAAATGCAGCACCGCACTGTTGTCCTGTCCCCAACCCAGATTCAGGGTTTTTCCTGACTTTTCGCAACGCAGGCCGTGGCCGCTTTGAACAATCGTTGCCTGAGACATTTAGCGCTCCTGAGACAGCAGTGGGTTGATGAAGTCGAAGTAGATCACCGACGGATCGACGATGGTGTTTTCATTGTGATCGTGCAGGTAACAGAAGAAGTTGCCCTTGACGTTCCAGTGCGGGCTTTCCAGCACGTAATCCAGGCAGCCCTTGTGCGTGACCTCGTTACGTAGCGCACTTAACGCATCGCGTACCCGCGCCATCAAATGGGTTTCACTGTCCATGCCCGCCGCGCCCAGTGCCGCCGTGACGGCAAAGGTAGAATTCACTAACAGGTAATAGGGGAAGTAGCGCAGCAGCTGCTCGCGACTAAAGACGTTTTCCGCCTGCGCTTCGCCAATCATGTCCAGCCAGCCTGCGGCGTGAGGCATAAAGGCGCTGCCCTGGCAGTCGCGATAAATCAGGCCAACCGGCAGGTCCTGCTCCATTTCCACCAGGATATTTTGCTGATGGGCTAACAGCACCAGGCCGTAATCGGCTTCGGCGGTGAACAGGGGCTTCAGCACCTGCTGACAGTAAGCGTCGACCCAGGCATGCGCAGCCTGTTTTTCGCTGATGTGCAGGCGCTGGCTCAGGCGCTTTACTGCGGCAGACAGCAGTGAGTCGCCGCCGTCCGGCGCGGACTGCGTCAGGGAAACCAGCACGTTGGTCTGGCTCTGCGGCCTGTCGACAATCAGGTTTTCACGCAGTGCGAACAGGCTCTCTTCCATAATCGTGCCCTGCGCATCGCGCAGTCCGGCCCAGCCATCTTCCTGCATCACGCGAAACGCCGGGAAGCGTGCCTGCATGTCCTGCCAGCGGTCGGTCTGCGCCAGACGCGCCAACCGCATGCCGCGTTTGACCTCTTTGACCGACAGGGTGCGGACGGAGTTTGTCAGCCGCACGCTCAGGGAAAACTTGATCATGTCGCGGCTGGTCGCGCAGTACAGCGAACGCGATGAGGTGGTGGGCAGCCAGGGCGCACCGGCTTCACCCAGGTCAGTAACCAGGCCTTTTTCCACCAGTTGCTGACACCAGGTCTGCTGGAGCAGATAGTCCGCCTGCCAGGGATGGAGCGGGAACAGCCATTGCCGATCGGTTAGCGCATGCAGTAACTGCGGCGCGTTTTCTGCCGCAAAGCGCGTCAGGCGCTGCTGCAACGTCAGCTGCAGGCTGTCACCCGCCAGATGGTCTTTATCCACCGCAAACCAGCGTAACGGAAAATGTGGCGCAAAATCAGGCAGGTAACGTTCGGCCTGCTGCTGCGTAAAAGGTTCATGTGATTTGGGTGCCGGATGGAAGGCGTGCCCGACCAGCAGGGCCTGCTCTGCTTCGGCAAAGTTCAGGGCTTTCTCACGCAGGCTTCGCCAGTCGTGGCGGGCAGCCGTTGCCTCAGCGGTATGCGCATGGCTTTCCATCACGCGCTGGTAAAACGCCTCACAGCCGGGAGCGGGCAGCTGTTGCTGATGTTGCAGTTTATCGACAATCAGTCTGGCAACGGTGGCGAACGTCACCGTCTCGCTGCCACGGTGAGTGACCAGCCGGGCCGGGAAGGCAAAACGGTGATGCTGGGTAGGAGAAAAGTAAGCCACCTTAAAGTGTAGGGCCTTTTCTTCCGCCAACGGAATCACTAACTCGGCGGGTTCACCCTGGCTGAGTCGCCAGTCCTTGGTTTCACGGATCAGGGAATTCAGGAAGCACTGTGCGGCCACATCCCAGGATCCATTGTGCGTCGATTGAATCATTATCAAACAATTTCCAGGCGTTATGATAATGCGAATTCTGCCGATAACAGTTCTCATTATCAACGACAATTGTTAGAATTGGCGGAATAAATTTTACAAATACATACAACAAAGATACGGGTTAGCAACATTGTGACATCTCTTGAACTGACCGCTACGCCACAAAAAGCCTTACCTAACTGGCCTTTAGCATTAAGCGCCGGACTGCTGGGCGTCGGACAGAATGGTTTGCTGGTGGCTATCCCGATGCTGGTTGCGCAGACCAGTTTAAGTCTTTCGGTCTGGGCGGGATTGTTAACGCTCGGCTCTATGCTGTTTTTGCCCTCATCGCCGTGGTGGGGAAAACAGATTGCGCGTCTCGGCAGCAAACCGGTCGTGCTGTGGTCACTGGCCGGTTATGGCGCAAGTTTTTTGCTACTCGCTATGGGCTGCGCACTTCTTTCCACGCGGGCGGTCAGTGCTCCGATTGGATTAGGTATATTAATTATTGCCCGGGTGATTTATGGCCTGATGGTATCGGCGATGGTTCCGGCGTGCCAGGTCTGGGCGCTAAACCGTGCCGGTGAAGGCAAGCGCATGACGGCGCTGGCGACCATCAGCTCCGGTCTGAGCTGCGGCAGGCTGTTTGGCCCGCTGTGCGCTGCCGGAATGTTAGTTATTCATCCGATGGCACCGCTGGTGTTACTGGTCGTTGCGCCGTTGCTGGCGCTGGCTATGTTGTTGCCGTTGCGCGGTACCGAGCCACAGCCTGCGGTGGCGCGCAGGAATGCCCGCCTGCGCATCGATTGTCTGCCCTATCTGCTGTGCGCTCTGCTGCTGGCGGCCACGGTGAGCCTGATGCAGTTGGGCTTATCCCCGGCACTGGCCAGACAGTTTAGCGGTGATACCGCCGCAATCAGCCATCAGGTTGCCTGGCTGCTGAGCGTGGCGGCCATCGCCTCACTGGGCGCCCAGTTTATGGTACTGCGACCACAGTTACTGACGCCGCTTGCGCTGTTGCTGAGCGCAGGGCTGTTGATGTCTCTGGGTCTGGCGATGATGCTGAGCACACCGCTCTGGCTGTTTTACACCGGCTGTGCCCTGCTTTCGTTTGGTGCTGCACTGGGTACGCCGGCTTATCAGCTGCTGCTAAATGACAGGCTGGCAGACGGTGCCGGTGCCGGGTGGATAGCCACCAGCCATACCTTAGGCTACGGATTGTGCGCGCTGCTGGTTCCCCTGGTGTCGCAATCACAGGGCGAAACGGCGCTGATCGCTGCCGCATTCAGCGCTGCCCTGCTGTTCGTGGCGATGTCAGGTGTGATCTGGCGTGCACGTCGCCGCTCAACCTTATCGGCTCATTAACCAAAAGGAACGACGATGGCTGAAGCCCATAGCTACCGCCTGTTTGACGTAAAACTGGCACGCAAGCGTCATCTTTCTCCCTCAATGCTGAGCCTGGTGTTCAACGGGCCTGACGTGGCGCAGATGAAGTCTGACGCGCCCGATCAGCGGATCAAAATTTTGCTGCCGGCGGAAGATGGCAGCATGCCTGCGCTTCCCGATGATGGCGAGTGGTACCAGACCATTCTGTCGCTGCCAAAAGAGAAGCGTCCGCTGTTGCGCACCTATACGCTGCGTCATCTCGATCCTGAGCGCCAGGAGTTGACGATTGAGTTTGTCAGCCACGGTACGGAAGGCCCGGCATCGGCCTGGGCGATCAATGCTGAACCGGGTGACAGCCTGGTGATCGTTGCGCCCAATGCGGCCTGTGAATCTGACAGCGGCGGATATGAATGGACGCCGCCGGATGCGCTGCGTAATGCGTTACTGATTGCCGATGAAACCGCATTACCCGCGGCGAAAGGCATTCTGGAAAGACTGTCCCGACAGGAAAACCCGCCTCGGGTTCAGGCCTTTTTTGAAGTCCCGGATGCGGAAGATTGCGTCGATCTGCACGCCTATACCTTTGCCGACATCGTCTGGTTGCCGCGAAAACCTGCATTTGCTTCACACGGGGAATGCCTGGTTGAGGCAATAAAATCCCGGGTTAACGTTCCCGATGGCGGCCGCCAGCAGGACGTGCAGGAAGAGGCAGAAGGCGAATTGCTGTGGGACCGTGCTCAGGGCCGCAACACGGAATTTTACGGTTGGGTAGCGGCCGAATCGACCGTGGTGAAGCTATTACGCCGCCACCTGATAGGGGAGCGCGGCGTCGATCGCGACGCGATTAACTTTATGGCTTACTGGGCCAAAAAGCGGGCACACTAAACACCGCCTTTGGGTTGGCGCATTCAGGGAAACAAGGATGATTTCTGGACGTTGTTTATGCGGAACGGTCGTTTTTAAGCTGGCTCAACAACCCAGCCATTTTTACCGCTGTCACTGTTCGCTGTGCCGCCGTCAGACCGGTACCGGCCATAACCTGGCCACGCTGGTTCATGCCGATCAGTTTAGCTGGCTGGCCGGTGAAGCCGATATTAGCAGTTGGCGTCGCCCGCAGGGATACCGTAATGACTTCTGCAGGCACTGTGGCTCGACGGTGCCGAACCTGTTGCGCGGCCGCCCCCTGATCTGGCTACCGATTGGGCTGTTAGATGAAGACCTCGCGTTGCAGTGTGCAGGCGATTTCTGCCTTGAGGGTGCAATGTCCTGGGACGTTCACGAGGTAAAAAACGGATATCCGCACGCGCCAGATTCGCTGGATGCCCTGCGCCTTGCGTTGAACGGTGACAAATAGCCCCTGAAGACGCGTTCCTCATCGCGATCCCTCTGTCACGAACGGGTGGCGTTTTTCAGCAGATCGAGCAGGGTAACAATTTGTGGATCCAGCGTCAGGATGTCTTTCTTAATCAGTAAGTGCAGCGGGGTGGCACGACGAACGCCGTGCTGTAAGGGCAATATTTTTAGTGTTCCCTGCGCCAGTTCATGTTCGATGCGCTCGAAGGGGATCCAGCCATAACCCACCTGGTGCACCACCGCCTCTACCGCCGCCTCAATAGTCGAAAACGACCAGTAATCGCCATTGCTGCTCTCATCCTGCACGGTAAAATGTTCCCGGTCGGCAATGCGAATCAGCGGATACTGTGCCAACCGTTCTTCATCCAGGATGCCGCCATGCTGATGCAAGGGATGGTCGCAGTGCGCCACGGCGACGAAATCCACATTCATCAACCACTCTCCCCGCCCGGCCATATCCTGGCGCTGGGTCACCACCATCACGTCGGCCTCGGCGTAATCGGTGTTGGTTTCCAGCACCTCGGTCAGGTTGATCTGAGTATGAGGATGGCATTGCTGAAACGCCTTAAGGACGGAAAACAGTTGTCGACGCGGAAAGATGCTGTCAACCACCAGATCCAGCTTTGTTCTGACGCCGCTGCGTATTGATCCCGCAAACGCCTCCAGTGAATGAAAAGCTTTCAGTAGCGGGCGCACCTGCGCCAGCAGCAACTCGCCTGCGGGCGTCAGCACCGCCTTGCGCCCCTCTGCATGTAACAGCGTAATCCCTATGCGCTGCTGCAACATAGCAAGGTTATAGCTGACGGATGACTGACTGCGGTTGGTCAGACTCGCCGCTCTGGCAAAACTGCCCTCTCGCACCACCTTGTCCAACAGGCTCCACTGCTCCAGTGTGGTTTTATGCATAACCAATCCAATTTTTGAATCAATTTCATCATAAATTAGCGTTTTTAATTCACAAAGTGAATGGGTAAGCTGGTTTCAACCACAGAGGAGAACAAATAATGAGCAAATTCGACAAACACAATCTTGACGGTTTCATCGGTAAACATCTGGTTTATACCTATGACAATGGCTGGAATTACGAGCTGTATATTAAAAACGAAGACACCGTCGATTACCGTATTCATAGCGGCATGGTGGGCAACCGCTGGGTGAAAGACCAGCATGTCTATATTGTCTGCGTCGGTGAAGACATCTATAAAGTGTCCTGGACTGAACCGACCGGCACCAGTGTCAGCCTGATTGCCAACCTGGGCGACAAGCTGTTTCATGGCACCATCTTCTTCCCGCGCTGGGTCATGAATAATCCTGAACGCACCGTCTGCTTCCAGAACGATCATCTGGACGAAATGGCGCAGTACCGCGATGCCGGCCCGACTTATCCAATAGAAGTCATTGATGAGTTCGCGACTATCACCTTTGTCCACGATGCGGGAAAAAATAACGATGACGTGATAGCCTGCGCGGCGAGTGAATTACCTGCCAATTTCCCTGAAAATTTGAAAAAATAATTAGCTATTAAAAGGGGAATCCCCCTTTTTTTTAAAAAAAGACGCACACAGCAATTTCGAATTTATCAGAGCCGCTATTTTTCTTTTTTTAGAAACCATCGTCGACGACATATTTTCTTTCACTCATCACATTTATCCGATCCTCACGCTGTTTTATTCTGAGCCATTCGTTTTTCGCCCGTCGCGATAACAACCTGAGGCCCAGAATGAAAATCATTTTGCATGTACCTGATAAAAATCGCATTGCTCACGCCCTGGCTAATGCTGGCAATCTGCTTAAAGAAGAGGATTTTGACGGGGATATCGCCATCGTTTTTAATGGCGACGCGGCAGGTGATGTGACTGGCAGGACGATTTCAGATGCCCTTAAGAATGCGCCGAGCGTGACGCTGTTACTCTGCAATAACGCCCTCCGGGCACAAAATATTGACGTCAGCATGCTGCCATCCCACTTTTGCGTCGTGCCCGCCGCCATAACCTACATTATTGAACAGCAGTCGCGGGGCGCTTTATACGTTCGCCCCTGAACGGCCTTCTCTACAGGGGTTTACTTTTGGCCAACCACTCAATACCGCGCAGCATACCAGCCCAATAAAAGCGCGGTAAAAACCAGGCCTTTAGCCACCATCCTGCGCGGCTGGGACGGGCTGAATGGAGCGGAAAGGTCGGCAGCAGGCGGTTGCCATAACCAAACTCGGCCAGCACGACTTTGCCTTTCTCCACGGTGAGCGGACACGAACCGTAGCCATCGTAACGCGTTTGCGGGATCGCCCCGTTAACGACCTGCCTCAGGTTTTCGGCCACGACCACGATCTGTTTACGCGCCGCTGCGGCCGTCTTGGCGTTCGGCGTTGAGCAGCAATCGCCCAAAGCAAAAATATCGGGCCAGCGGCTGTGCTGCAGCGTTTCTTTATCGACATCACACCAGCCAGCAGCATCCGCCAGACCGCTTTCGGCAATAAAGTCTGGCGCAGCCTGAGGCGGGACAACATGGAGCATATCGAACGGCAGGGTGACGTCACGCGTGCTGCCGTCGGGATCGGTGAGAGTAAACGTCGCCTGCTTATTGATTCCATCAACGGCAGTAAGCGTATGTCCAAAATTGACCTGCGCCTGATATTTCTCCAGATAGGCCTTCAGCGGCGGAACAAATTCGGGCACGCCAAAAACGACCTGACCTGCCAGGCAGAACTGAATGTTGATCTGTGCCAGACGGTCCCGTCGCAGCCAGTAATCGGCGGAGAGATAGAGCGCCTTCTGCGGCGCACCCGCGCACTTTATCGGCATCCCTGGCTGGGTAAAAATGGCTTTTCCCTGCTTCAGGTTTTGCACCAGTTCCCATGTATAGCGCGCCAAATCGTATCGGTAGTTTGACGTTACGCCGTTGCGGCCCAGGGTTTCACTCAGGCCCTTGATTTTATCCCAACGCAGCATCAGACCGCTGGCGATAATAAGATAGTCGTAACCTATTTTTTGGGCTGTCGCTGTTTCAATATATTTCAGATCAGGTGAAACATGCGTCACGGCATCTTGAATCCAGTTCACGCCCGACGGAATAACGTCACTCATGCGTTTTCGGGTTTTTTCAGCGGAAAATAATCCGGCACCCACCAGTGTCCAGGCAGGTTGATAATCATGTTCTTCCTTTGGCTCAATTAGCGTTATTTTGATGTTTTTAATGCGTTTCTTAATACTTGCGATGACGCCAATTCCAGCTGAGCCACCACCAATAACAACAAGATGCGGGTGATGGGGATTATTTTTATCATTCATGCAGGCCTCCCTTTCATTTAACCGTAGTGGATAGCAGCACAGATATAAAGCAAATCAATAGACTTTAAAGTTATAAAAAAAACCTCTTATAACATTTAGCTATATGATATAGCAAAAAGAAATAATGAGTTGACAGTCATTTTTACGACCTCTTTAATAGCGTAAAAATAACGCCAGGAATGAAAATGATCATTCAGGAATTCACCCATTTTTCAGCCCTCACGGTGAGCCTGTTAGTTGTAACAGGCATCGCCGTAGGCTTTTTTCTGGCGCTGACCGGCGGCGGCGGATCGGTCATGTGCGTGCCGCTGCTGCTGTATCTGGTGAAGGTACCCGACACGCATCGGGTCATCGGCACCAGCGCCATTGCGGTGGCGGTCAGCGCCCTGATCAATCTGTTTGCCCATAGTCATAAAGGCAATGTCAGATGGGCAACGGGTGCGAGGATTTCTCTTGTGGCGGTCTGCGGCGCACTGCTCGGAGCCGAACTGGGAAAAATCGTCAGTGGACAATACCTGCTACTGCCGTTTTCCCTTTTGATGTTCACCGTGGCGCTGATGATGCTGAGAAAACAGTCTCCTTTGCCCGGAGCCTCCGCGCCAGACAGGCACTTTGCCCCCGCTATCGTCTGGGGAAGCGTACTGCTGCTGGGCATACTGGCCGGATTTATGGGCATCGGAGGGGGATTTTTAGTGGTGCCCGCGCTTGTCTGGTTGTTCCGCTTTCCCATGGTGGAGGCGATAGCAACCTCGCTGATGGTGGTGTTCGCCATGGGGATCTCGACCAGCGCAAGCTATGCCCTGGCGGGCAAAGTCTCTGTAGTGATGACAATCTACCTCATTGCTGGCGGCCTGCTGGGCGGCTTAGTCGGTGTCGCGGTGGCCAGCCGGCTGAAACACAATGCGCGCGCGATCAATGCCGTCTTTTCAGCCATGTTGATCGTGATGGCCAGCTACATGTTGCTTAAAAATCTCTGAATAAACGGGAACAGGTTATGAATATCCGCCATTTTAATGCGCAAGTCGCGTTTTCCGATGCACCACTTGCAGAGGATTTCAGCCAGTTGCACCAGTTGGGCTTTGAGGTTGTGGTTAATAATCGGCCTGATGAGGAAGAAGGCCCCTTTCTGCCTCATCAGCAGGAAAAGGCGCTGGCTGAGCAACTGGGCATGGACTACGTCTATATGCCCTTCACCTTTGACACACTGAGCTGGGAAGACGTTGAGGCTTTTCATCGTCGGGTTAAACGCGGTGCAAAAATCTTTGCACACTGTCGGAGTGGTGCGCGATCGCTTAGCCTGTTTTTACTGCATGAGTTACGCGAAGGCCGGATAGACGAGGCCGAATTTCGGGCTACCTGCCAACAGTTTGGTGCCGATGCCGATAAGCCCCTGGCCTGGTATGCAAACAGGCTGCGCCATCCGCCTCAGGCAGAGGTGTACCATTTCTATGAACCGGAGAGCGGAAGCCTGCAATATGTGATTGCTGACGGACAAACCCGGCGCTGCGCCATCATCGATCCGGTGCTGGACTTTGATCGCCGCTCGGGAGCGGTATTCTGTCAGCAGGCCCAACGCATACTGGATTTTATTCAGCAAAAAAACTGGCAGGTTGCGTGGGTTCTGGATACCCATCCTCATGCCGACCACTTCTCTGCCGCCGCCTGGCTGGCCGGGAAAACCGGTGCGCCTACCGGCATCGGTGAAAAGGTCACTGAGGTACAAAGGCTGTGGCAAACTCTCTATAACCTGCCCGGCCTGACGCCAGCTGAGAAAATCTGGGACACCTTATTCAGGGACGGCGAGGTGTTTTACATCGGCAATCTGCGGGGTGAAGTCATTTTATCTCCCGGCCACACGCTGGCGTCGGTGACCTATCACATCGCCGACTGTGCTTTTATCCACGACACGTTTTTTATGCCCGACAGCGGCACAGCGCGGGCTGATTTCCCCGGCGGCAGCGCTGCCGTATTATGGGACAGCCTGCAACGCATTCTGCAGTTACCTGACGACACACGTTTATTTACCGGTCATGATTATCGCCCTGACGGGCGCGACGTGCAGTTTGAAAGCACGGTACGTGAGCAGCGGGAAAACAATCCGTGGGTGGTTGATCAACATCAACAGGATTTTATTGCCCGGCGGCAGCAGCGTGATGCCACGCTCCCGCTTCCTGAACTGATGCTGATGGCACTGCAGGTCAATATCAACGGCGGACGGTTACCTGAACCCGAGAGCGATGGCGAGCGCTATCTGAAAATCCCGCTAAACCGCTTTTCACTTAAGACGTAAGCAGGGCATAAGGAGTCGAGCGTCATGCATATTGACCTGATCCATTTTACTCCGTGGCAAAGCCTGGCGGGCGGGCTGCTGATTGGCGCGGCGGCGGGCATGCTGGTGCTGTTTTGTGGCCGCATAGCCGGTATCAGCGGCATTCTGGGCGGTCTGCTTAAACGCCGCTCATCAGACAAGCCCTGGCGGCTGGCCTTTATTGCGGGCCTGGTCCTGTCGCCGCTGGTGTTCCAGCTGTTCAGCGCCCTGCCCGCCATTGAAACTGAAGCTTCATGGGGACGTCTGGTACTCGCCGGCGTGCTGGTGGGATTGGGTGTTCGCCTGGGCTCGGGCTGCACCAGCGGTCACGGCGTATGTGGATTATCGCGGCTGTCACTGCGCTCACTGGTGGCGACGCTGGTCTTTATGTTAACCGCCATGCTGACCGTTGGCGTGATGGGCCACGGGTGAATATCAGGAGGAACAATGGCCGTTTTATTTTCTCTGCTTAGTGGGCTGTTATTTGGCACGGGCTTAATCGTCAGCGGCATGGCGAACCCGGCCAAGGTTCTGGGTTTTCTGAACATTACCCGCGCCTGGGATCCCTCTCTGGCGCTGGTGATGGGCGGCGCGATTACCGTCGGGCTGGTGGCCTTCTGGCTGGCCTCCCGACGTGAGCGTCCGGTCTTTGGCGAAACCTTTCATCTGCCCGGCCAGCGCGCGCTGGATAAAAAACTGATCGCAGGGGCTATGCTGTTCGGGATTGGCTGGGGGCTGGCAGGCATCTGCCCCGGTCCGGCGCTGGTGCTGCTCGGCGGCGGAGTGCTTAAGGGCGCAGTGTTCCTGATCGCCATGCTGGCAGGCATGCTGCTCTTTGAGTGGCTCGACAGCCGCACCGCCTCACTTTCATCACGACGTTAAGAGACAGGGATTAATGAAAACGTTCAGGATACTGGTTTCCGCACTGCTGTTGAGCAGCACGACCCAGGCGGCTACGCTGCCCGCCCCCGTCCAGCAAATTGAAAAGCAGGGCGTGGAAATCATCAAATCTTTTAAGGCACCCGGCGGGGTTCAGGGCTGGCTGGGTCAATATCAGGGAACCGGCGTTACCATTTACCTGACGCCGGATGGTCAGCATGCGATTTCGGGCTATATGTATGACGCGCAGGGCAATAACCTCAGCGAAAAAATCATCAATGATGAAATTTATTTGCCCGCCGGACGTGCCATGTGGAAGCAACTGCAGGCCATGCCGGGCATCAAGGAGGGAAGCGCTGAAGCCGGCTGTCAGGTCGTGGTCTTTGCCGATCCGTTCTGCCCCTACTGCCGGACCTTCTGGCAGCAGGTGCAGCCGCTGGTACAAAATAACTCGCTCAGCATCAAAACCCAGCTTGTCGGCATTCTTAAGCCCGAGAGCGGACGCTACGCGTCTGCCATTCTCGCGGCGGCCGATCCTGCTAAAGCCTGGCAGGATTTCGAACGCTCGCAGGGTAAAAATAAGCCGGCCTTCCCGGACAGCACGCCGCGCGCGCTGTTTGATCAGATTCAGCATAACCAGGCGCAGATGCAGGCGTTAGGGGCCAACGGCACGCCCGCTATCTACTACCTGAATCATGAACAAAAGCTGCAACAGATTGTTGGCCTGCCTGATAAACAGCAGATGGCCGATCTGGCCGCCTGTCGGTAAGCGGCGTTAACGCGCCAGAGATGAACGGTAGCGCAGCCTGGCGGGCAAGATAATCTGTCTGTCCGCCGGTTCATGCCCCTGGATCATTTGGCTAATCACGGAAAAGCACTCCTGCGCCAGGCGCGGTACGTTCTGTTCTACGGTATCGATATGCAGTGACAGCGAATCATACAGGTAGTGATCGTCGAAACTGGCTATGTGAATATCACTCTCCAGCAGATGGTGCTGGCTCATATAGCGCAGCACCCCTTCCAGCAAACCGCAGGCGGCGGTAAACAGCGCCTTAGGTGGCCTGCCAAGACGGGCACACAGGGCCGCAAACATTTCATAGCCGCTGCTGGGATGGTAGTTGCCCTGAATAATCCATTCCGGCCGGGGACTTACTCCCGCCCGCTCCAGCCCCTGCATAAAGCCGGCCAGACGATCTTTGGTCGGCGACAGTCGTGGCTGCCCGCCCAGGAAATAGACCTCATCGGGATGAGCACGCGCCAGGCGCTCTACCAGCTCGGCGGTCGGCGTAATCGAATCGGTGATCACCAGCGGCAAACTGCTGTTATTCACGTGGCGGTCAAACAGCACGACCGGCAGCTGTTCACTCAGCTTGAGATAGTCGCTGTCGCTCTGCTGACTTGAGGCGACGATCAGGCCATCAACCTGACGCGAGACCAGGTTGTTAACCACCAGCGTTTCCTGGCTGGCATTTTCATCGGTACAGGAGATCAGCAGCTGTAGCCCGGCTTCACGGCAAAGGTTCTCTAGCGCGTGAGAGAAAACGGCGAAACCGTAGTTGGTGATCTCCGGCACCACCAGCCCTAACGTATGGCTGCGGTTTTCGCGCAGCAGACGGGCATGGATACTGGGTAGATAATGGTGCTGTTGCGCAAGAGACATCACGCGTTCGCGCGTCTCTTCTGCCACGCGCAGCTCTTTACCGCGCCCGTTGAGCACCAGGCTGGCCGTGGCTTTTGACACCCCGGCCAGCGCAGCGATATCACTGATGGTCACGCGCTTTGTTTTTTTCACGTCGGTGCTTCGTTCAAGGAAACAAGGGCTTATTCTACCATGCAGGATCGTAACGACCAGTAGCAGGCAGTGACTTCTGCGCTGCCGCTCAGGCGTAAACGGGCAGGATGCTGCGGGAAGTAGCGGCTACTCATCACGCCTTCGCCGTCATTGATAAAAATCTCGACGCTGGAGTGATCGCACAGAATATGCAGTTTGCGCGCGCTGCCGCACCAGTGACGATAAAGCCATTCGCCGTTTTCCAGACTGCGGCGTGCCAGACAAAGCGTCTCCTGATGCCAGCTCAGCCGGAGCGTATCGGCAAAGTCCAGCGTGATATCGCCGCCGGACGTCAGCACCAGCTCAAGACGTCGGGCCGCCATCTCCGGTGCGCCATCCGCAGGCCCGCGATAGCGTTGCTCGTCCAGCCGCAGCGCCTGCAGCTCGGCCACCGGCTGCTGATAAAGCCGCCCGTTCCGCTCGGTCAGCTCACGTATACAGGTCATCTGATGAATCCAGCCAAACGCCACGGTGGGCTGGCGCATTTCTTCGCCGTCCGGCACGCCCATCCAGCCCACCAGCAGCCTGCGCCCGTCCTGGGTTAACGTGGTTTGCGGGGCATAAAACTCAAAGCCGGCATCCAGTTCATTAAAGGCACCGTGCGAGTAATGCGCGTTCTCATAGTCGAGCGTACCGCTGAGCCATGCGCAGGGATGGGTATTCAGATAGCGCTTCTCTTCCCGGGGAATGCCCTGCGGGCAGCAGATCAGAAACGTCGAGGCTCCCAGGGTGAACATGTCAGGGCATTCCCACATATAGCCCGCCGCGCCTAATCCGCCCAGGCCACTTCCCGCTATTTCGCCCAGGTTCTCCCAGTGGCGCAGATCGCTGGCGCGCAGTAACAGGACTTTGCCCTGTAACTGCGCGTCCTGCGCGCCCAGCACCATGTACCAGTACCCGCCATGCCGCCAGACTTTGGGGTCACGGACATGACCGGTGTAGCCTTCAGGCAGCGGGATAACCGGCCCCAGCTTGTCGAATCCGCCCTCACCGTTCTGCACGGCCAGGCACTGCCAGGCGGTACGTGAGCCGTCCTCAAATTTAACATTCCCCGTGTAACACAGGGTTAGCTCGCCATTGTTGTCCACCGCACTGCCGGAATAGCATCCGCTGCGGTCATACTCTTCATCGGGCAACAGCGCGACCGGTTCGTGTTCCCAGTGCAGTAAATCCGCTGAACGCCAGTGGCCCCAGCATTTGTGCTTGTGCTCGCAGGCCAGGGCATTCCACTGATAGAACAGGTGGTACTGTCCGTTGAAGTGGATAAAGCCATTGGGATCGTTAAGCAGCCCGGTAACCGGCGCCAGGTGCCAGCCCGGATAGTGGCTGTCCTCCCGCGCCCTGGGCTGGCCTTTCATTACCGCCTTAAGCATGGCGGGCAGCAGGTTTTTCAGGGCCATTATTCAGAATCCGTTTTGTACTTGAGCAGGAAAGCGATGACAAAGGCGACACTAAAGGCGATCACCATACCAATAATATAATTCAGCAGCGAACTGGCCTGAACAATGGCCATGCCGGGTAAGCCAGTCAGCCCCACTGCGGTCATATAGACCTTAACGGAAATTACCCAGGCACCGCCGATGGCACCACCGATCAGTCCGGCAATAAACGGCTTCATAAAGCGCAGGTTGATACCAAAGATGGCGGCTTCGGTAATGCCCAGCAGGGCCGAAAAGGCTGAAGGTAAGGTAATGGCTTTGATTTTAGGATCCTTGGTTTTAAACCACACCGCCAGACAGGCACCGCCCTGCGCCACGTTGGCCATCGCCCAAATCGGCAACAGGAAATTGACGCCGATTGAAGGATTACCCAGCAAGCCCGCTTCAATGGCGTGGAAACTGTGATGCACGCCAGTAATCACGATAACGGAGTACAACCCGCCAAACAGTAATCCGGCCAGCCAGCCTGCATGAGCAATCAACGTGCTGAGCACGAAGGAGATGCCGTCCCCCAAGGCACGCCCCGCCGGACCAATAATCAGCAGCGCCACAAAGCCAGAAATAATCACGGTCAGGAACGGCGTCAGAATCAGGTCGAGCGCGTCAGGGATGATGCGCC
This sequence comes from Pantoea sp. B623, assembly GCF_024814475.1. NCBI lineage: Bacteria > Pseudomonadati > Pseudomonadota > Gammaproteobacteria > Enterobacterales > Erwiniaceae > Pantoea > Pantoea sp. B623. The sequence goes on from NZ_JANUXM010000004.1 coordinate 2,078,631, forward strand.
GTAACTGTTTTTCCAGCAGGCTCATAAACCACACGGCCAGCAACACCGGAAACACCGTGCCCTGGTAGCCGATCATCGCGACTTCTATCCCAAAGAAGTTCATGGTGTGGAACCCGGACGCCACGCCCCAGGCATTGGTCAGCGCCGGATGGGTCAGGATGCCGCCCAGCGTCGCCCCCAAAAACGGGTTACCGCCAAACTCACGTGCTGCCGTAAAGCCGATCAGGATCGGCAGAATAATAAACGCCGCCGAACTGCACATATCCAGCATGATATACAGGGCATATTCCGGGTTCACCCAGCCATAGGTTTTGACCATGCCCAGCAGGCCCATGAGCAGGCCGGACGCGACAATGGCCGGAATAATCGGCACGAAAATATTCGAGAGCAAACGGGCGATGCGCTGGAAAGGATTGAGCTTGCGGGCCGCGATATCGGCGGCTTCAGATTTACTCGATTCACTGATCCCGGCTTCGGCGACAAAGGCGGCGTAGACTTTGTTGACCACCCCGGTGCCAAAAATCACCTGCAGCTGTCCGGCATTACGGAAACAGCCTTTTACCCCGTCGATTTTACCGATCGCGCTGCTATCCGCTTTGGCGTCATCGACCAGCACCAGCCTGAGCCGGGTCGCGCAGTGCGCCGCGCTGGCAATATTCTCTTTGCCCCCCAGCAACGGCAGTAATGCACGGGAGATTTGTACGAAATCCATAAAAAACCTCTGTTTTATCATGTAATAGTGTCGGCCCGGCTGAAACGGCCCCGCAGGGCCGACTGATCAGAACCAGGTTTCCATTTGTACGCCGAAGTTCCACTCACCGCCCGCTTCAAAGCCGCTGCTGCCAAAGGCATCGCCGCGCGCGTAGTTATCCAGTCGGTGGTCCCAGTCCATCCAGGTGGCAAAAAGGCGAATTTCCGGACGTTTGAGGAATTCACCCACGTTGCTGGCCTTCAGCGTAGGCGCAACGGTCAGTTTGTAGAAATTACCGTTGACCGCACTGCGCTGATTAAAGCCCTCTGGCCGCAGATCCATATACTGATAGGTAGCTTCGTACTGCATTTCAAAGTTCTCGGTCAGCCCCTGAATCAGGCGCATGTTGGCGGTGGCCCACTGATAGCTGTCGCCCTTGACGTAACGATCCTTACTGCTTTGCGCCAGCACCGCCGGGGCGATATGCCAGCCGCCGCCCAGCGGGGTAATCCCGTAGCTGGCCAGCCGCCAGGTATCGGCATCCGGTAACAGTGCCCCGTCTGAACCGATAGCTTTTACCTCTGCACCTAAGCCGTGACCGTACAGCACGGCCGTTTTCGCTGAACCTTCGCGCAGGCCATAGAAGCTGTCGTTATGCAGCCCCACCAGCGCATGTAACCCGGTGTTCGCGGCATCGCCCTTCACCTTCAGGCCGTTCACATCCAGCCGGTCGTCGTTATCTTTCGCCCGCATGCCGCTCAGCATCAGCTGGAATGGGCCGTAAAAGTTGTTAGCCGTCAGAATATAGTTCTGTGCGGTGTTGTCGTTGTTCTCGATATCGCCAAAGGTTCGTCCGTAAAGCGACAGGTTGCTGTGGGCCTGATCGCTCCACTTCATGTCGTAAATACCTGCTCCGGTACCGGCGAGAAACACCACATCGGAGTCGATCCAGTGGATATCGAAATTATCCCGGTCAAAGCGTTTACCCGCCCAGACGGTCGTGTCTTTGAACGCGCCGGTAAAGGTTGGGAGCTGGCCCAGCTCGACAAAAGCCTGACGCAGATTGAGGTCGCTGCTGGATGCCGTCCAGTCGTTATAGGTGCGCTGACCGTCGGCCAGCATCGCCTTGAAGCGGGTCGTTGCACCGTTTTCTAGCGTTTGTTTATGTTCCAGATTCAGCTCTACATAGGTATCAGGTTCGTTACCTAAGCGGCCGACGTGCCCGCCGGTTTCCCCGGCAGGCGTCACGGTCGGGCCGCCCTGAGTTTTGGTCGCCGAGCTGTTCATCAGTAGCCCGGAACGGGCATATCCGTGAAATTCGAAGCCGTCTTCACTGCTCGCTTTCTGCTCCAGCTTCGCCGTGCGCTGTTCAACCTGCGTCGCGGTGGCCTGGCTTTTCTGCTGTGCGCGGGCAAGCTGCTGCGCCTGTTTTTCTGCGGCTTCTGCGCGATTCTCTGCCGCATTCGCCCGCTGCTCCGCGGCCTGTAACCGCTGCTCCAGTGCCGCCAGCCGTGCTTCAATACTGCTCATGCTTGGTTCTGCTGCCAGAACCGGCCCCGCGCTCAGTAGCAGCCCAACGGTTACGGCAAGTGCCTTTTTATTCATCGTTTTACATCCCAGAAAAGGTAAGGGTAGTGATGCTGTCTTTTGCTAAACCGTTTTAGTTTTCGGATGATATTCATCGATGTATTTTCAGGCAAAGTAATTTGCTAAACCGATTTTATGAATGTGAGACAGTTCGCAAAACGAAGCGGCGACGAGGCGAAAAGGGGGAATGACGTGATGAAAAAAACGCGGTCGGCAAGCAGACAACCGGATGCGTCATGACGCCTGTCCGGTTGTCTTGAGGAAGGGATCAGGCAGCCTGACGACGTAACAGCGTCAGCGGTCCCGGCCCGCTCAGAGTGAAAACGGAGATCAACGTAAAGGCCATCGCAATAGAGCCTAGCACCAGATAGGCGCCATGGAAGCCAATACTTTCATACATGTTACCCGCCAGAACCGACATGAATATCATCGCTAACTGTTTGAAGAAGCAGAAGCACACCAGATAAATGGTGGCGGAGAAGCGCACTTCAAACTGGCTGGTGATGTATTTAAAGCAGCCGACAATCAGGAAAGGGATTTCAAACATGTGCAGCGTTTTAAGAATCACCACTTCCACTGCCGTGGTGGCAAAGGAGGAACCGATAATACGCACGGACATGATCATGCCTGCCAGCAGCAGGGCGTTCTTGCCGCCAATGCGGTTAACGATCAGCGGAGCAAAAAACATGATGGACGCGTTCAGTAATTCACCCAGGGTGGTTACATAGCCAAATACCCGCGTACCCTGTTCGCCTGTAGCAAAGAATGAGGTAAAGAAGTTAGCGAACTGCTGGTCGAACACGTCATAGGTACAGGACACGCCGACGACATACAGGGATAAAAACCACAGTTTTGGCTGCCTGAACAACTCCAGCGCCAGCTTCAGGCTGAACGCCGAGTGATTCGCTCCCACCGCCTGCGCAACCGTCGCGGATGACGATGTGCTGGTACGGGAGAAGAACAGCAGCAGCGCCAGAATCACGGCACAGCCCGACCCCAGCCAGAACACAAACTGGTTATTGATGGTGAACATGATCCCGACGATGGAGGCGCACAAGGCCCATCCTACACAGCCAAACATGCGCGCCCGGCCAAATTCAAAATTGCTGCGGCGGCTGACTTTCTCAATGTACGCTTCAATCGCGGGTGCCCCGGCGTTGTAGATAAAACCCAGGTAAATACCGCCAACAATCGAGCCCGCCAGAATATTCACCTGTAATAGCGGCCCAAAAACGTAAATAAAGAAAGGTGCGAACATCACCAGCATACCGGTGATAACCCACAGCAGGTGTTTTCGCAGGCCGAGCTTATCGGACAACAGGCCAAACAGCGGCTGAAACAGCAGAGAAAACAACGAAATACTGGCAAAAATAATGCCGGTATCCCCTTTGCTGATATGGTTAATATCATGCAACCAGATGGGGAAGAACGGGAAATAGGCACCCATGATGAAAAAGTAAAAGAAGAAGAAAAAACCAAACAGCCAAAAATTCGTGTTTTTTAAATAGTACATATTGGACGTCCTTACGCGAGAGTCAGGCAGGCGCGAGCCTGCCCGCTCATTATTTTTGTTGCCCCCAGATAAACTGGTAGCTGTAACGTCCTGCACTGAGCAGGAATTCCGGTGATACCGACGGGCTCCAGGAATCGTCTCCGCCGACGCCCATGTGGAAGCCATCAATATTGAGCCACGTGCCCGCCTCAGGCCGTAACAGGTGGCGATGGCAGGTTTCCATCAGCTGTGTCTGGCTGTAGCGACTGATGTTGAACTGGAAATCGCCACGCCACTGGTGCGCACCATAGTTGAGTTCACGCGTGCCGCAGCGCAGGCCGTTTTCAGTGGGGAAAACATACGGAGTGTACATTTCACTCAGCGGTAAATCCCAGCGGTCGAAGCAGGCAGAGGTCAGGCGATCCGGGTAATTTTCATGCGGCCCCAGGCCTAACCAGTTCACTCGCTCGACGATCTGGGTGAGCTGACAGCTCATACCGATGCGTGCCGGATAAGGCGTGCCGCTCGCGATCTCCACGTTGACCGTCACCGCCATCTCGCCAAATCCATCAATACGGTACGCTTTACGGCTGATAAACAGCGTTTTGCCCTGGAACTGCCAGGCATGGACGGTGTTGATCACGACGGCGTCGGAGAGCGCTTCGGCGGTGCACTGCAGGGTGGTGACCTCAGACTGATAGTGCCCCGCCGCTTTCCAGCGCTCTACCCAGGCATTAGGGTCGATGCGCGTGACTTCGCTGACGCCGATATCGTTATCCAGCGGCGCACGGGTAAACTGATCGCGCAGCGGCGACAGGAGCTGCGGCTGATCGTCGATCCAGTACTGGGTGAGCACGCCCTGCTGACGGCTGAATGCCCAGCGCTGGTTGTTCACCGCCACGCTGAAGGTGTCTTCGCCGCGGCTGAGCTGTGGCGCACTCGCCGCCTGAGGCGGCAGGACCACATTCAGGATCGCCTCCAGTGGCCACTGCTGCCAGGCGCTGATATGACCGGCTTCTGACCAGGCCGTCGGCTGAGGCTGTTCCACCCGCACCGTCAGCCAGAGCTGGCCTGCAGATTGAGGCAGCGGCACCTCCGGGAGTGCGATCTGTTGGCGGCTCTGTGGCGCGATATCCAGCGTGACTTCACCGGCGGCCAGCAGGTTGCCATCCTGAGCCACCGACCAGTGCAGGATTTCATTATCACTGTGGCGGAACAGGTATTCGCTGGTCACTTCCAGCGTGCGCTCGCTGCCCTGTAGCAGCCTGAACTGGAAGAACTGCTGCGCATGGCGGGCTTCGTAGAGCGAGGGATGGGGCGTCCGGTCGGCAAAGACCAGCCCGTTCATGCAGAACTGGCGATCATTAGGCGTATCACCAAAGTCGCCACCGTAGGCAGCCCAGGGTTCGCCGTTATCGTCATATTTTATGAGCGACTGATCGACCCAGTCCCAGACAAAACCGCCCTGCAGGCGAGGATACTGACGAAATGCCTGCCAGTATTTTGCGTAGCCACCAAGGCTGTTTCCCATGGCATGAGCATATTCACAGAGAATAAGCGGACGCTGCTCGCCTGGCATAGACAGCCATTTTTTAATGGACCATTTCGGCACGGCCGGGAAAGGTTGATCCTCATCGACCCGCGCATACATCGGACAGATAATATCGGTCGCTGCGGTATTGGCCCCGCCACCTTCGTACTGGACCGGGCGGGAAGGATCTTCACTTTTCAGCCAGCGGTAGAGCGCATCATGGTTAGCACCGTGGCCCGATTCGTTACCCAGTGACCAGATAATAATGCAGGGGTGATTACGATCGCGCTGCACCATGCGCGTGACGCGCTGGCTCATGGCGGGAAGCCAGACGGGATCGTCGCTCAGGCGATTCATCGGCACCATGCCATGCGTTTCGATGTTGGCTTCATCGACGACGTACAAGCCGTAGTGGTCACACAGGCTATACCACAGGGGATCGTTAGGGTAATGGGAGCAGCGCACCGCGTTGAAGTTATTCTGCTTCATCAGCAAAATATCCTGCACCATAGTGTCACGATCCATCACCTGACCGCGTTCAGGATGATGCTCGTGGCGGTTGGTGCCGCGGATGAGCAGTGGCTGACCGTTGAGCAGCAGCAGGCCATTTTCGATGCTGACGTGACGGAATCCCACGTCGCAGGCCTCCGCCTCAATCAGCGTACCGTCCGTCCGGTGTAACTGCACAACCGCCCGGTAGAGATGCGGCGTTTCCGCACTCCACAGCGCAGGGTTAGCAACGTTGATGCACAGCGTTGTCCGATCGCTCCACGCGCCGCGCTCGTCAATAATCGCGCTGCCCAAGGGCGACGTCGCTTCTCCGGTTAGCGTGTCACCCGCGAAGAGCTGCACGCTGACCCGTAAATCGTCATCCAGTGCTCCGGCGACCCGCACCTCAGCTTCCAGCCGCGCACGACTGAAATCGTCATTGAAATGCGTACGAATGCGCAGATCGCGAAGATGGCTGGCAGGCTTATGCAGCAGGGAAACATCGCGGAAAATACCACTCATGCGCCACATATCCTGATCTTCCAGATAGCTGCCATCGCTCCAGCGCAACACCATCACCGCCAGGCGATTTTCACCTTCGCGCAGAAATTCGCTCAGATCAAATTCAGACGGCAAGCGGCTGTCCTGCCCGTAGCCCACCCAGCGTCCGTTGCACCAGAGATAGAAGGCTGAATTCACGCCGTCAAAAATAATTCGGGTTTCTCCATGTTGCAGCCAGTCTGCATCCACATTAAATGTGAGCGAATAACATCCCGTAGGATTTTCAGCCGGAACGCGCGGGGGATCAACCGGAATGGGATAGGTAACATTGGTGTAAATCGGAACATCATAGCCCTGCATTTGCCAGACTGACGGCACGGTAATCGTCGCTGCCGCCTGCAAATCCTGGGTGCGCCAGCTATCCGGCACCGCCTCGGGCGCAGGGAAAAAGGCAAACGTCCATTCGCCGCTCAGGCTTTTTCGCTGCGCCGATGGCGCGTTGTTATGGGCCGCCTCAGCGCTGCGCCAGCTGTAAAACGGCGGATGGGCTTCTAGCCGGTTATGTTCGCTGACGCCGGGGTTTTCCCAGTCGCGCCGGGCGAGTACGGCCGCTAATGAATCTCTGTCCAGGGTCATGGCAGTCTCCTGCATAAAATTGTTATCCGCTCACATTGAGATGACATTACGAGGCCTGAATGGGGATGTAAAGCAACGAAGGGCGAATGAGTGAACTGCCTCACAGCAAAGCGGGATCGGCAGTGAGATTTATGAGCGGGGTCGCTGTCTTGCCGGCCCCGGTCAGGATGCGCGAACGGGGAGCGCTGACAACGGGCGGATGGCCGCGGGAACAGATCAATGCGCGAAAAGGCTCGGCATGATGGGGCAACAGTAAAGCCTGCGTTGCGGTGACAGACAAAGCCCGACCACGCTTTATGCCGGCAGGCGGTTCACCCTGAGCGGCCGGGTCATCAGCGTGGACAGGGGCTGATCGCTCTGCCCGACCTGAGGTAACGGGCGCTGTCCCCTTTAGTGATGACAGGCCCGCTGGATGAGCGGCCGACCCCGTTTGGCGCTGCACCCGCTGACTGACCGGACACAGGCGAGGGTTGCCGGTCAGTGCATCGTGGCGTTATCGGGATATCATCCTTCAATTTGGTCACGATAAGGCAACGCGGTCATCGCCCCTTTTGCCGTCGTCGCCAGCGCCCCACACTGCTGTGCGCTGCTGAGTCGTGCCGCCAGCTCGGCCTCATTAGCGGGCATCCCCTTTTCCGCCAGCCCCCATAGCAGCCCGGCGACAAACGCATCCCCTGCGCCGGTGGTGTCCACGCTCACCACAGGCAGCGTGGGATAGTGATAATGTTTACCCTGATGCCAGACTTTTACTCCGGCCTTGCCCTGGGTGACCATCAGCAGGCTAATCGCAAAGCGTTCCGCCAGCGCCTGCATGCTGTCAGCGTGTTGCGCCCCCGGAGTCAGAAAAGCCAGCTCTTCCTCAGACAGCTTGACCACATCGGCCAGCTGTAACGCTCGGTTCACACAGTCCCGCAGTTGGGCATCGTCGTGCCACAGATCGTGACGAATATTGGGATCAAAGCTCACAAAGCCACCGGCATCGCTGATCTGCTGCATGGCAGAAAAGGTGGTGGAGCGCGAAGGTTCTGCCGCCAGGGCAATTGAGCAGCAGTGAAGCCATTCACCTTGCTCAAACCTGGGGAGATCGCCTTGTTCCAGAAACAGATCTGCGCTGGGGCGCACCATAAAGGTAAAAGTCCGCTCACCTTCCTGATCCAGCGCCACCACCACCGTTGAGGTGCGCTGGGCGCTGTCCAGCGTCATATAGCGGGTATCAACCTGTTCAGTCGCCAGCGTGTGCTGCATAAAGTGACCAAAAGGATCGTCCCCAACCCGGCCAATAAACCCGCTGCGGCCCTGTAAGCGGGCAATGCCCACCGCCACATTGGCGGGCGCCCCGCCTGCACACTGTATTAAATGCCCCGGCCCGTCCGGAAGCAGGTCCACCACGGCATCACCCAGACACCAGACTCGTGCTGACATACCTCTCTCCTACGCAGATAAAGCTAAATTTTACTAAACCGTTTTAGCTTAGCATTGCTCAGGCGTCATAAATGTGATTTGTGTGGGGAAAATCTCTTCGCACTGGCGGTAAAGCTGTCTTGAGCGCTGTAGTAAAGCGATACAAAGTCACCGCCACCAGGGTTAAACCAGCGCGCTGGCAACTGCTACACTCGTGAAAACTCCAAACACAAAAAGGCGAACCTCATCATGTCTGAACAACACTATCAGCCCGCTAAAGTCTGGAAGTGGGACCCGGAAGCGAAAGGTAATGGTGCCAAAACTAACCGCCCTACCGCTGGCCCAACCCATGAAAAAGCCCTGCCGGTTGGTAAGCATCCGCTGCAGCTCTACTCTCTGGGCACGCCTAACGGCCAGAAAGTCACTATTCTGCTGGAAGAGCTGCTGGCGCTGAACGTGAACGATGCAGAGTACGATGCCTGGTTAATCAATATTGGTGAAGGCGACCAGTTCACCAGCGGTTTTGTTGAGATCAACCCCAACTCCAAAATCCCGGCACTGTGCGATCATTCAGCCACACCACCGATTCGCGTATTTGAATCCGGTAACATCCTGCTCTATCTGGCGGAAAAATACGGTTATTTCCTGCCGAAAGATCCGGCCAAACGCACCGAAACGCTGAACTGGCTGTTCTGGCTGCAAGGCTCAGCCCCTTACCTTGGCGGCGGCTTTGGTCACTTCTATCATTACGCGCCAGAAAAGATTGAATACGCCATCAACCGCTTCTCACTGGAAGCCAAACGTCAGTTTGACGTGCTGGACCGTCAGCTTGCCGATAACCGTTATCTGGCGGGTGACGATTACACCATCGCCGATATCGCCACCTGGCCGTGGTACGGCAGCATGGTGCTGTATAACCAGTACAATGCGGCAGAATTCCTCGACCTTCAGTCCTACAAAAATGTGGTGCGCTGGGCCGAAGAGATCGCCCTGCGTCCGGCCGTTATGCGCGGCCGCAAGGTGAACCGTGTGATGGGCGAACCCGCCGATCAGCTGCGCGAGCGCCATGACGCATCGGACTTTGATACGCAAACCCAAGACAAGCAAGCCTGAGGAGAAAAACGTTGAGCGCTTACGTCGTATTTATTCGTGACAACACCCTGGATCAGGATGAAATGGTGACTTACGCCGATAAAGCCGGCAAAGCCCATGGCAACCATCCCATCAAGCCTTTAGCCTTTTACGGCGATCTGGAAACCCTGGAAGGCCCCGAGGCGGAAGGTGTGGTGATTATTGAATTTCCGAGCACCGACGCCGCCCATGCCTGGTATGACAGCCCGGAATATCAGGAGGCGAAACAGCACCGCCTGAAGGGCGCGACTTATCGTGTACTGTTGGTAAAAGGCGTCGATTAATCGCTTTGCGGGCATGCCCGCCATTGCCCCGCAGTCCATCTGGCCTGCGGGGCACTCGCGCCCATCGACGCGGCTGATACGGCATGCTCGCGACCCGGGCAATAACGCCCGTGTTTTCTCCGCCAGAACCGCCTCATAACGGATTCTGCCTGCTTCGCCTAGCTAAAACGAAACAGTGAGATGGCCTGTTGTAACGTGCTGGCCTGCTGACGCTGGTGCTGCGCCACCTGTAGCGTTTCGGTCACGTGTTTGACGTTATGATTCACGCTGTCATCAATACTGTTAATGCTGTGCTGAATCTGTTCGATGCTCTGATTTTGCTGCACGCTCATCTCCGACAGCTCGTTCACCAGCTGTGAAAGGCTGTCGATACTGACGTGAATCGCCTGCATGGTCTGGGCGGCCTGATCAACCTGCGCGGTGCCCTGCTCGGCGCTGGAACTGGACACATCCATGAGCTGGCGAATCTCACGGGCGGCATTTTCACACCGCAATGCCAGGCTGCGCACTTCATTGGCCACCACGGCAAAACCCCGGCCTTCCTGACCCGCGCGGGCGGCTTCTACTGAGGCATTCAGGGACAAAATCGTCGTCTGGAAAGCAATGCCGTCAATCAGTTCAAGAATGGTTTTAACCCGGCCAGACTCCACGTTAATCTGCGCCATGGAGGCCATCGCCCGCTGAATATTCTGTTGACCTTTATTCGCTACCTGGCGGGTTTCATGAGCCAGATCGCAGGCCGTTTGCGCCTTATCCTTCGCCTGACTGGCGGCAACGCTGATTTGTGACATCGCGGTGGTCGCCACCTCCAGCGCCTGAGCCTGTTCATCGGTGCGCTGCGACAGGGCGGCGTTACGCGACAGCATGCTGTCGGCCTCCTGCAGCAGTTCAGCGACGCCGTGGCTGACCTGGTTCAACGTACCGCGCATCGTGCTCAGCGTCTGGCTAAAGGTTTTGGCGAATGGCGTTTCACTCTGTTGATTTTCCACCGACAGCGTCAGGCAACCCGGTTCACGGTTGATGCGGGCAGCCAGTTGCGCGACCTCACTTGAAGCGCGGAGATCGGCGGCCATCTGCCGGGCGATAAGCACCAGCATCGCGGTCTGTACCACCACAAACAGCGCGTGGAAAAGCACCATATCCAGACCGGGATGGTGAAAGACCACGATGCCAAACAGATCGTGTTCCTGCAGATAGTTAAACAGGAGATGATGAACGGCGCCTGTCGCGGCGGCCACCAGCAAGGGTCGGCTGTCGCGATAGACCAGCAATACCGACAGCAAGACAAACACCGAAAAGTGGAACTCGGTTTCGCCCTGGCCCAGTTGAATCAGCAAACCCGCGAAGCCGATGAGCGTGAAGGCCAACCATAAGCGCGAAAATAGCGTGCCGTTTGCCAGCCATCCCACCAGCGTGGCGACCAGTGCCAGCCCGGTGCCGACCGTTATCGCCAGCCAGGTTGACTGGTACAGGCTTCCGACGATGGCTGAAATCACCACCATGATCCAACACAGCATGACAATCAGCCTGTCTGCCTGTTTTGCAATACGTTGAGGGGAAACGCCATCCCCGGAGCGGGTTAAATCTGTATTCATCGCCAGGCATCCACCAGAGGTTAAACCGCGCCTCAGACCAGAGGCGTGCTCACAGTCGATCTACGCAACGGGCGCAGACACATAAGATCGGTATCGACGCTGCCGGAAAATACTTTAATAGTGATAATGATTTACAGAAAAGTTGCGTGGGACATTACAGATGAGTTAGCGCGCTATCGCTTTGAAGCCTTTCCTGTAGAAAGGTCACAAACGCCATGAGCCGCGAGGGCTGCTGTCGCTGCGCCTGCCAGACTGCGAAGATATCGCCGTCCGGTGACCGCCATTCGGGCAACACATGCCGCAGCTCCCCGGCTGCAATGCTGTGTTTTGCATCCCACCAGGAGCGCAGCAGGATGCCATGACCATCCAGCGCCATGCGCATCGCCACCTCGCCATCGTTCGTGACCAGGTTTCCGCGGACTTTCTGACTCAGGCTCTCCGCATCGCTGACAAACCGCCACAGGGCGAAATCGCTGTCATGCTGCCTCAGTAAAATGCAGTTATGCTGCGCCAGCGCCCGGATGCTGTCCGGCAACCCGTGTTTGGCGGCGTAGGCGGGCGAGCAGCAAAGTACACGCGGGTTGTGCACCAGTTTCCGGGCGACCAGCCGTGAGTCTGGCGGTTCGCCGACGCGAATGTCGATGTCCACATGGGCATCAAGAAAATTCAGCGACTGACTGCTGAGCTGCAGGGAAAGCGCCAGATGAGGATGCAGGGCAGCAAAGGCAGACACGCAGGGCGCGATATGGCGGCGGCCAAAACCAAACGAGGCATTAATATTCAGCGTGCCGCGCAGCTCGGCCGTTTCGCCGCTCACCGCGTCTTCCAGCGCCACCAACTGCTCCAGCAACGGACGAGCCCCTTCCAGGTATCGACGGCCTTCGGGCGTCAGTTCCAGCCTGCGCGTGGTGCGGCGCAGTAACTGAACCCCCAGCCGCTGCTCCAGCAGGCTCAGGCGTTTGCTGACGGCCGCCAGAGAAAGCCCCAGCGCCCGCGCGGCCGCCGTCAGGCTGCCCAATGACGCCACGCGCAGGAAAAACGCCAGATCGTCACTTGACGTCCGAGATTCTCTACTTTGATTCAACATGGGATTAACTTTAAGGCCAATTGTTTACCTCAGGTGGAGAGTTATACTGCGCTAACGCCCGGTGATAAATCAAGCTGCACCAAGACAGCATACGGAAACCTGACCGACTCACCCTACCAACCTCAGAGGTGCCCAGTGACAGAGAAGATCCATCGTATTGCCGTGATTCCCGGCGACGGCATTGGCAAAGAAGTGATGCCAGAAGGCGTGCGCGTGATGAACGTGGCGGCAGAGAAGTTCAACATTCCACTGCGCTGGGAGTGGTTCGATTATGCCAGCGCAGAATACTGGCAACAGCATGGCAAAATGCTGCCGGACGACTGGTTTGCTGAGCTGAAAACGTTCGATGCGATTTATTTTGGCGCGGTTGGCTGGCCTGATGTGGTGCCGGATCATGTTTCGCTTTGGGGATCGCTGTTGCAGTTTCGCCGTGAGTTTGATCAGTACGTGAACCTGCGTCCGGTACGCCTGATGCCCGGCGTGAAAGCACCGTTAGCCAACCGTAAGCCGGGCGATATCGATTTCTACGTGGTGCGGGAAAACACCGAAGGCGAGTATTCCAGCGTGGGCGGCACCATGTTCCCCGGCACCGAGCGGGAAGTGGTCATTCAGGAAACGGTCATGACCCGCGTGGGCGTCGATCGCATTCTGAAGTTTGCCTTCGAACTGGCCCAGCGTCGGCCCAAAAAACACCTGACCTCTGCCACTAAATCGAACGGTATCGCGATTACCATGCCCTACTGGGATAACCGCGTTCAGGCGATGGGTGAGCACTATCCCGAGATCAAGGTGGATAAATATCATATTGATATTCTTACCGCCAATTTTGTGTTGCATCCCGACTGGTTTGATGTGGTGGTTGCCAGCAATTTGTTTGGCGATATCCTGTCGGATCTCGGCCCTGCCTGCACCGGTACCATTGGCATCGCGCCGTCTGCCAATATCAATCCGGAAGGCAAATTCCCCAGCTTGTTTGAACCGGTGCACGGCTCGGCGCCCGATATCGCCGGTAAAAATATCGCCAACCCGATCGGCCAGATTTGGTGTGGTGCCATGATGCTGGAGCATCTCGGCTACAAGGAAGCCGGTGATGCCGTGCTGAACGCCATTGAGCGTACCCTGGCCGCCGGTGAACATTTAACCCGCGACCTGGGCGGCAGCGCGGATACGCAGCAGTTGGGTGCCGCTATCGCGGCGGCGCTGTAACTTAGTCTGCCAGCAGCACAACGCTGTCCGGATGCCAGCCTGACGGCAGCGGCTCAGGCCGCTGAATCGTCAGGTTGTTCAATTGCAGGTTCTCAACGCCGCGCGCAAACAGTCCCGGCAGCCCACCGGGATAGCGCTCAACGCCGTAAGCCTCGCCCGTGGTTTTATCCAGCCGGTAAGCATTATCCAGCCCCATCCCGGTGGGGGAATCGGGATTACAGGGCGGCCGCACATCGTACTGTCCCTGCACGCCCTGCGCGACAGTTTGCCGCAGATGGAGTTGATTGAGTGAAATATCACGGATCCAGCCTGGCTGGGCAGCATGCAGGTTGATCGCGCCCTCTGCCACACCGCTGAGCTGACTGAACTGGACTTGCTCCACGATCCCCGGCAGCACCGCCGGATCACGGGTCCGTACGGAGATAAAAATGGGATCGGCTTTGCCCCAGTGGCAGGCGGCAACATGATGGCAGCTAAAGGCGATTGTGCTGAAGAGGACGCGCCGTATCGCCCCACCATCCCGTGACACAATGCCGATGCCACGGTTGGAATCGAACAGGGTGCAGCCTGAAACGGTAATATCTTCAATATCGTCCCAGGTTTCAGTGCCGATCTTCAAGGCGCAGCTGTCGCTGCGCAGCAGGCAGTTGCTCACCGCGATTCGTCGCGCCGGACGACGCAGGCCAGCGGGCTTGAAGGTGGTTTTGATGCAAATCGCATCATCTGCCGCGCTGAAATAGCTGTTGCTGATAAAAACCGCCTCGCAGCTGTCAATGTCCAGTGCGTCGGTGTTGGGCAGCGTCATGGCGTTATCAATGGTCAGACGTTCGATATGCACATGGCGGCAGCTGACAAGGTGCACCGTCCACATCGGTGCGCGGATCAGGCTGATGTCCTGCAACCTGACCTGCTCGCAATCCTCAAACACGATCATGCGTGGCCTGTCTGCTTTTGGGACCCGGTAGCCCTGTTCGTCAGGCTCCGCCGCAAACCACGCTTCGGCGTCTCCCTCAATATGGCCCTGACCAGTAATTGTCAGGTTACGCTGCCCCAGCGCATACAGCAGGACGTTATGCGATTTCTCGGCACAGCTCAGCGCTTTCCACTGTTGGTAGTCCGCCAGATGTCGGCTGGCAACCAGCACTGCGCCGGCTTCAAGGTGCAGCTCAAAATCGGAAGGAAGGTTCAGGCAGCCGCTGCGATAACGCCCCGGCGGCAGCGTAAGTCGCCCACCGCCCGCCGCCGCAATCTGGTCAATCGCCTGTTGCAGGATGCGTGTATCAGGGGTTTCGCCGTCTGCGACGGGATGAAAATCGCCAAGGGAAAGATGCATCGTCCGGCCTTAGTGAATGAGAGATGAACCGGTGCGCTTACTTCACCGCACCTTCCGTTACGCCGCTGATAAACTTGCGCTGGAAAAACAGGAAAACCACGATAAGCGGCATGATAACGATCATCGCGCCAGCCATCAGCACCGGGATATCAATGGTGTTCTTATTCTGGAAAAACATCATGCCAATGGGCAAGGTTCGCAGCTCATCTTTGTTGACCAAAATCAACGGAATAAGGAATTCGTTCCACGTCCAGATAAACAACAGCAGGGCCAGCGTGGAGATCGTGGGCCAGATGGCCGGAACTAAAATCCCCCACAGGATTTTAATGCGAGGCGCGCCATCCATCACCGCCGCCTCGACTAACTCTTTAGGCACCTGCTGGAAAGCGCTGGCAATCATCAGGGTAGTAAACGGCAGCGACAGCGCAACCTGCGGCAGAATCAGGGCCAGATAGGTGTTGGTCAGCCCCATCCAGTGCAGTTCATGATAGAGCGGAATAATAAAGGCTTCACTCGGCAGCACCATGCCCAGCGCCAGCATGGCCGCCACCACTTTCTTGCCCGGAATTTTCAGTAAGGCAAAGCCAAATCCGGCCAGAATACCCAGTAAAATACTGCTCAGCACCACCGGAAACACCACCAGCACCGAGTTCATAAAGTAAACGTTAAAGTGTCCCTGCTGCCAGGCGGTGATGTAGTTTTTGACATTCAGTGAGGCGGGTAAATGAAACACGCCCTGAAACAGCTCCATCTGCGTTTTAAACGAGGTCATCAACGCCATTAAAAACGGCATGATGGTCATCAGCGCCACAATCCAGATCAGCGCACGAGAAATGATCGGTGTGCTTTTCATCAGTAACGTTCCTTCAATGCCAGATGGATCAGATAGTTAAGTCCTAACACAATGACCATACTGAATACGGCAACCGATGAGGCATAGCCGAAGTAATGCAGATCAAAGCCCTGCTTGTACATAAAGATATTGGTCACCATGGTGGAGGTGCCAGGGCCGCCCTGCGTCATTACGTACACCAGATCGAACGCCTTCAGACTGGCGATGACCGTCAGCAACAGCGCGATGCGCAGCTCCGGACGCAGTCCCGGCAGCGTAATGCGCATAAACTTCTGGCGGCGCGAGGAGCCATCCAGGTCCGCCGCTTCAAGCAGGGACGGATCCATTCGCTGCAGTCCCGCCATAAACAGCACCAGACAGAAACCAAAAAAGTACCAGGTGGCGACCATGCCGACGGCCGGCAGTGCCCAGGTAAAATCCCCGAGCCAGGACATCGCCAACTGCGGCAATCCGATGGCACGCAGGACCTGATCGATGGGGCCAAAGGCCGGGTTGTACAGCCAGCGCCACACTACGCCGAGAACCGCCATCGGCATGATATAAGGTAGAAAGAACAGGATGCGCAGTACGCTGCGCTCGGTGTTGTTTCGGGTTTCATACAGAAAGCTGCACAGCAGCAGCCCCACGCCAATCGGCAGGAGAGTATAAAACAGCATCAGAATGGCGTTATTGCCAAGGGCAATCCAGAAGACCGGATCGCTGAACATACGCAGGTAGTTACTGATGCCCGCGAAAACTGGCCGCGAGGTGCCATCCCACTCGGTAAAGCTGATTCCCAACGACGCGAGCAGCGGTAACAGCAGAAACAGGCCATAAACCAGGACTGCGGGAAGAAGATAGAGAAAATTACGCCAACTGCTTTGATTCAACATAACCGTACTCGTCGTAGTCAGAGCGACATTCAGGCCCGGCAGGTTCGCTGCCGGGCAACCGGCTTAGTGTTTCAGGGTTTTCATGTAACGCTGATAGTTGTTATCGAAGTTAATCACCATCTGCTCAGCCGTCTGTCGGCCCGCCAGCAGCAGCTGAACGTTTTGATTCAGTTCGGCGTTCATGGTCGGGGTTGCCCAGTCGACATAATGGCCCAGACCGTCGTAGGCATTCAGGTTCAGCCACACCTGCCAGGCTTCGCCTAACAGCGGATTATCCGCCGGGATTTTTGCGTCTTTATTGGTACTGGCCGGCAGGAAGCCAACGTTCAGCCAGCGGTTTGCCATGCTGTCCGACACCATATAGTTAATAAATTTGGCGGCGGCATCCTGCTGGGCTTTGGTTTTCGCCATGCTGGTCATCGAGAAGGCCAGATCGGTTCCGCCGACCATCAACGGCTGCTTAACGCCGTCACCGGCTGGCATCCCGGTGAAGTGAATATCTTTGTTGTCTTTAAACTGGCCCAGATACCAGGTTCCGCTCACCAGGAACGCAGACTGACCGTTCTGGAATAACGTGGCGGCATCATCATGACCAATGCCCTGATAGCCCGGGAACAGATAACCTTTGTCCGCCCAGCCTTTCATCATGGTGGCCGCTTTTTTCAGCTTGTCATCTTTGAACGTGCCGCCCACGTCGTAAATCAAATCATCCAGTTTTTTGCGGTCGCTGCTTTCAATTTGCGCTTCCCACAGCGTACTGAGTAACTGCTGCCCCATGTTGCCGTCTAATAAACCCAGCATCATTGGCGGCGTGCCCTGCTGCTTGAGTTTTGCCATTGCGGCGTCAAGCTCGCTCAGGGTTTTCGGTACCGCAATACCGGCCTTATCCAGCAGCGCCTTGTTATAATAGAGGCCAACCATTTCACCGAGGCTGGCCACGCCGTACAGCTTGCCGCTGCCAAACTGGCCGCTGTCAGACCAGCGGTTACGCTTGAGAATGGAGTCCGGGAATTTTTGGGTCCAGCCGTATTCGGCCGCATAGCTATCCAGCGGCAGCAGCAGTTTGTCTTTGACCAGCGATCCCATATCGCCGCCGCCCTGATTCACCTGGGCAATCTGCGGACCTTCACCTGCGGTCAGGGCCAACTTAAGAGGAATGCGCGTGTCTTCAAAGGAGTGCACGGACCGGTTGATAACGATACCGGGGTTTTGCTGGGAAAAGTCTTTAATACCTTCATCGACGGCCGCCGTTTGCTGAGGATAACTGTAGATATCCCATTCATTCAGGGTAACGGTGCTGTCGGCATGCGCAACGCTGCCCATCAGCAAGCCCGCCGCCAACAGGCTACGAACCGAAGTGCGAAAACGGAACGAACGAACTGAGGAATCAGACATCATGCTCACTTTCTCCAATACAGGATGGGCATCCTTTCTTCACAGGGTCTGCAATCCCGCAGACTGTCGCCGCATAAATCACCTTCTCACTCATAGTTACTTTAATAAAAAAATAAAGTCAAACATCCCACCTTGGGAATTGCCAGGTTGTGAGCCTGCGCAAAAAAACACGCTGACAGGGCAACGCTCAGCATAAGTGGAGAGAAATCCGCACAAATCTGGCGCGTTATCGGTGTCCGTTCGCCGCGGGCCAGCACGATAAACCAGCCTAAAAATGGCGTAATAACTTGCTGATAAAAAATATGAAAATCATATGACGCTCACATTTTTAACTTTTTATTTTCTCTGACGATTGCCGCCAGCCGGTTCACCGCCTGCGACAGAAGCCCACAGGGACTGGCCTGGTCAGCTAATAAGATCCGAGCGGAGGCGACTTCAGGATAGCGGGGCAATTATTCCATCTTGAAAACTAAGTCAGCTTTCATTACCGTGAGGTTGTTCAACTACTGACCTGTGAGAGATGACGATGGCGAATCAAGGTGTCATTCGTCCGGCCACCGAGTCGGACTATTCAGCGCTTTACCGCATCTGTCTGGAAACCGCCAATGCCGGTAAGGATGCCCGTAACCACTATTCCGATCCCGAGTATCCTGGACAGCGCTTTGCGGTGCCCTACGCCCGCTTTGCACCGGATTTTGCCTTTGTGCTGGACGTGGAAGGCGAAGTGATGGGCTATGTTGTCGCTACGCCCGATACCCGCGCCTTTGAAGCGCAGCTTGAGCAGCACTGGTGGCCTCAGCTTCAGGAAAAATACCGTGACCGCACGCCCAGCGCCCCCTATGACAGCAAAATTCTCGACAGCATCCGTCAGCCTGAACGTGCCGATGCGCAGCTGGTGACACAGTGGCCCGCGCATTTACATATCAATCTGCTGCCGCCGGTGCAGCAAGGCGGCTGGGGCCGCAGGATGATTGCACAGGAACTGGCTGCGCTACGCCAGGCCGGCGTGAAAGGCGTTCACCTTGGCGTCAGCCTGCAAAATGAACAGGTGTGCGCGTTCTATCAACGCATGGGATTCAGCCACATCCTGCGCAGCAACGCCATATATATGGGCCAGTTACTTTAAGTGAGAGAGTTTATGACCAGCCTGCGCTTACAGAACGTTAAGAAGTCCTATGACCATATCGATGTGATTCACGGCGTCGATCTCAGGGTAAACAGCGGCGAATTTGTGGTGTTCGTTGGGCCATCCGGCTGCGGTAAATCTACCCTGCTACGGATGATCGCCGGGCTGGAAGAAATTACTGACGGCACATTGCTGATTGACGATAAAGACATGACCCGTCAGCCCGCAACCGAACGCGGCATCGCCATGGTGTTTCAGTCTTATGCGCTTTATCCCAACATGACGGTGCGCGGTAATCTGGCCTATCCGCTTGAGGTGATGAAAAAGCCGAAAGCCGAGATAGCCCAGGCAATTGAACAAACCGCCGCGCGCTTGCACCTGACCGAACTGCTGGATCGCCTGCCACGGGCGCTTTCCGGGGGCCAGCGTCAGCGCGTGGCCATTGGCCGCGCCATTATTCGCCATCCGCGCATCTTCCTGTTTGATGAGCCGCTCTCCAACCTGGATGCCGAGCTGCGTCTGCAAATGCGCATCGAGATTGCCCGCCTGCACGCCTCGCTGGGCAACACCATGATTTATGTGACCCACGATCAGTCGGAGGCGATGACGCTTGCCGATCGTATCGTGGTGCTGCGCAAAGGACGGATTGAACAGGTTGGCGCGCCGTTAGCGTTGTACAGCGACCCAGACAACCTGTTTGTGGCCGGTTTTATCGGCTCGCCGAAGATGAATTTCCTCCAAGCCGAAGTCACCGCCACGGGTCAGGGTGAGGTGCAGTTACGCGTGCCGGATTTGAAGATAACGCAGCTGGTGCTAAAGATTGCGGCGCCCTGCCGCGAGGGCCAGCGCGTCACCCTGGGCATTCGTCCCGAGCACATGCAGCCCGCCGCGGAAACGCCAGCCGAACGTCAGTTCAGCGGCACGCTCTCCTTTGCCGAAATGCTCGGCCACACCAATTATCTTTACCTTGATTTAGGCATTGAACAGATGCTGGTTGTTGAGGCGCGCGAGGCGCAACGGCGTGATTTAGGCGTGGAGGTCAGGCTGGGTTTATCGGCAGACCACTGCCTGCTGTTTGATGAGCAGGGGCAGCGTCTGCGTTAAACAGGATGGCGCTGCGGCGCCGTCAGGTCACGGGTTCTTCATCCGCCTGGGCAGCCAGCAGATCGAGCAGCATATTCACGGCAAAGCCTGCCGCGCCCAGCGCCCACATGCGGTTTGATTCTGTCAGAAACTGCAGCGGTGTCGTCTGTGGCGTCAGCTTCAGACGATAGGCCTGAAAGCTCTGGGTAATGTGGTCCAGCAGAATACGTGAAGCCATGTGCGGTTCCATCGCCAGGAACACGACGTCAGGATCGTACGCCACCGACAGATTGGCCAGGGAAATTCCCAGTTCACGTCCCGCCTCTTCCAGTGCGCTCAGCACCTCGGCCGTGGGCCGCTGATCGAGCGCCTGCAACGTTAGCGGACCGCCCGCTTCATCCTGCTGGACACGTTGCAGGATTGCCCGGGACGAGGCCACATCCTCGAGCAGACGCAGCGAGCCATCGCCGACCAGGCCGTTACCGATCTCGCCCGCTTTGCCATGTCGCCCGCGATACAGTCGGCGGTTAAGAATAATGCCTGCGCCAATGCCTTTACCGTAAGTCGCAATAACCGCTGACTGCGCGTTGCCCAGTTGGCCAAACACCAGGGTGGCCATCGCCATCGCATTGGCATCGTTTTCGATAAATACCGGCAGGGAAAAGCGTGTTTCCAGCATCTGCGCGATAGGGACATTCTCCCAGTCGAGCACTTTCGAACGAATACAGTAGCCGTTTTCGGCATCGACTAAACCGGATAAGGCCAGGCCAATCGCGCCAACCTGTTTTTCTTCCACGCCGCGTAGAAATTTAGCCAGCGCATCGCCCAGCTGTCGTGGCGTGATGGCGCCGGAAGGCATCTGCTGTTCTCCCAGCAGATTGCCGCTGAGGTCGGTCATTACGATCAGGTTACGTTCGGCGTTAAGCTGAATGCCAATGACGCTGGCGCGATCGGGATTCAGCCCCAGCAAGGTTTTAGGCCGCCCCATTGATACGCGGCGCAGCCCCAGTTCCTGCACGATGCCCTGCGCCAGCAGTCGGTTGGTCGCCTGGGAGACGGTAGACATGCTGAGTCCGCTTCGGACCTTGAGGTCAGACTGGCTGACAGGCGCATGTTCCACGATCAGTCTCAGAATGCGCGCGGTAACGTTTGGAGCAATCATAGCGTCCTCAGATTTGCCCGGGCCATCATTAATGCCCCGTCCAGAGCATCGTGTTGCGCAGCGACCAGCCGGGCCTGACTCTCCGCGCTCAGCCAGGGCTGAATCGGTGTGGCCAGCCCGCCCATGAGGGCGACGCATCCCTGACTGATGGTAGAGAGACGGCTGACCATTAAGCCAATATCGCTTGCAGTCTGCTGCAGGAGATCCACGGCATGACGATCGTCCGCGTGCGCGGCGGCGAATACATCAGGCACCACGCGCGCCCAGTCGGCGGGCATCGCTTCTCGCGTCCACATCAACATGGTTTCCGGGCTGTGGTTAAACTGTGCCATCAGGCCGTGGGTAAAGTCTGTGCTGTCAACAATGGCTTCATGGGCCAGTAATGCCAGCCGCAGCGCGCGTCGCCCCAGCTCAGCGCCGGAGCCGTGATCGGACAGCGCGAATCCCCAGCCGCCCAGCAGCGTAAACCGCTCGCCATCCCAGGCTGCGCCCTGGCTACCGGTGCCAATAATAAAAACCGCACCGGGTGCCGCCGCATGGGCGCCGGCGCAGGCAATCTCAACATCGCTGACCACCTGCACGCTCGCGCAGGCAGGCTGCCATTGCGTCAGGCGCGCCTTAACCGAGGCCACATTCGCACCGGCTAATCCTGCCACCAGCGAGGTCTGCGCCAGCGCCTGTGGCGTCAGCCCTGCCTGAGACAGCACGGCTGCCATGAGCTGCTCAACGCAGTTCAGAGCCGCATCAAACTGTGACCAGACGTTGGCAGGGCCGCCCACCGCCTGAGCCAGCACGTTGCCATTCGCGTCGGTCAACCGCGCACGACACTGCGTACCGCCGCCATCAATACCAAGGAGATAGTGTGATTGCACGCGCTTCCTCCCGCCGTAAACGCATCTCGATTCTGTAATCTGCGAACGATAGGTGAAAAAAACTTAAATCGCAATAACAAATAAATATAGGCAAAAAACAATAACTATTTATTATTTAAAATCAATAAAATACCTAAAAATACGTATGCAAATCACACAACGCGTTATTGACATTAGTTTTTCTGTCGTAATAAGTTGGTAGCCAGTCTTTCCATCATTGCGTCCCGTCAGCGGCGTACTCACCGTTGTCAGAATTCAGGATCAGGGGTTTACCATGAAAGTAGGCATTATTGGTCTCGGCTTTCGTCTTTCTCATGTCGTTAAAGAGTTTCACAAGGCTGATACCGAATTTTCGCTGGTAGGTTATTACGATCCAGCACCGGCCGGTTTGCCGAATCTGCACAGTTTCGGCATCGATCCCGGCAAGGCGTTCGATTCCGTTGAGGCGCTGCTGCAACAGGGTGGTTTTGATTTGCTGCTGGTGGGCTCGCCTAACTTTATGCATCTTGAGCATGTCACACAGGCGCTGGCAGCAGGCTATACTGTGTTTACTGAAAAGCCTGTCGTGATTAACGAAGAACAAACGATGGCGATGGCAAAACTGGTTCAGCAGTATGGCGAAGACCGTATTCTGGTAGGGCTGGTGCTGCGTTACTCGCCGCTCTATCACGATCTGCTGGCAGCACGTGACGATCGTCGCCTGGGTGAAATCACCTCTATTGAAGCGACAGAACATATCAAGCCTTATCATGGCGCGTTCTTCCAGCGCGACTGGCGCAGGCTCGAAAAGTATGCCGGTCCTTATATTCTGGAAAAATGCTGTCACGACATCGATCTCTACCAGGGATTAATGCAGGAGCGCCCCCTTCGGGTAGCCAGCTTTGGCGGACGCAAGTCGTTCACGCCTCAGCATGCACCACAAGGTGCGATCACCGAGCAGTCTGAGATTTATCACACTAAGCCCAGCGGCTGGTCGAGTACCGACGCGGTGTTTAGCAGCGATGCCGATATTGTCGATTACCAGACCGCCCTGATTGAGTACGCCAGCGGCGCAACGCTGTCTTTTCACGCTAACCTCAACGTCCCGGACGAATTCCGCCGGTTCTGCGTGATAGGCACTGACGGCATGGCTGAAGGCGATTTTGTCCGTAACTATTTTCGCGTGCACAACGCACGCACCGGCGAAAAAGAAGTGGAAACCGCCTACAGCGGCAACGCCTATGACGGTC
This sequence comes from Pantoea sp. B623, assembly GCF_024814475.1. Lineage (NCBI taxonomy): Bacteria > Pseudomonadati > Pseudomonadota > Gammaproteobacteria > Enterobacterales > Erwiniaceae > Pantoea > Pantoea sp. B623. The sequence continues at coordinate 2,102,187 of NZ_JANUXM010000004.1, forward strand.
ATTACGGTGCCGATGCCTTAATGGCGGAAGAGATCGTTAAGCACGTCAAGCAGGGAACGCCGCTAAAAGTTTCTGTTGTTGACGCACTGGAAGCCGGCCTGACGGCCATTAAGATTGATGAAGCGCGCAAAACCCGCAGCGTCATCGATCTGACCGAAAGCTGGACACGTTTTGACGCCAACCTGGGAAAAACGGGAACGCACTAGTTCCCTCCTGATAGCTCACTCCCCCGAGCCCATCAGGTTAAACATAGCTCGACGACTGGTACCCTACTTAAACCGGCCTCAGGCCGGTTTTTTTATTCCTCCACACCTGTACTTCTCCTGCCCTGCGGGCAAGCGTCGCGCGGCATAAGGCGTTTCCGCCTGCGTTTTCCATGAGGATTGACCTGTGCGGATGATTATTAAAAAAAACCGCCTGCTCTGCTGATAACTTAACTCAGGATAAGATAAAGCAGTAAACGAAGCGGCCGTTGTGACATCAGAACGACACTTTCTGCTGATAATCAGATGACGTTTATTACGCGTTTTACAAAACAACGTGCAGGGTGAATTAACGCTTTCGACGAGTAGTCACGCCAGAAAAGACCATTTAACGTTATCATTAGAGTGCATATAAATTTAAATAACGGATAACAAAAAAGTGCTGATTAATATATAAAAAACGTGTGTTGCCAGGAGAATCGCGTATATTAATCGCCGTACTTCCCTCTCGTTATGCAAAAAATAAAATTCACAGCAAACGTTAAATAGTTTCGATGAGATAATGAAAAATAGCGGATATAACCCTTATATTACTGAGCCTATTCATCACGTCACGAGTCAGGTGGCCGGTATTTGTTACCACCTCCCGAATTCGGACTGCACACAACCGACGAAAAGGATACTTAACGATGACAACATTATTTCATTGCACAACCATCTTGCAACTGAAGAAGCATTAATCATTATCCCCCTGTGTGATGCACAGTTAAAAGAATGGATTCAGCATCCCGAACGTTATTTACACCTACAGGATGCGCGGGTGCGTATTGGTATTAATTATCGCAACCTCAGGGCCCATCAGGAAAAATTACTGGAATTAATTAACGCTTATCGTTTCTGGCTTTTTGATTTTGCACCGCCTGGCGCAGACTGGCATTTAGTCGAATCCTTTCCTTTTTCCGCCATTGTCTTAAGTTATTCATTCTTTAATGACAACTATCGGAAATTTACATTTCCTTTTTTTCTTGAGTCATTAAAAGGGAAAGGCGCCGAGATTATCGTGCGCGGTTACGAACCAACGTTATCAGCAGAACAACTCGCGGCACTTAACATTAGCGGCTGGCAATTACAACGCGCGTCTGGCGATCTCATTCCCTTTACGCTTTAACCTTTCTTATCTCCTGGCACTATTGAATCATATCGGCAAGCCCCATTAACACCGTCTAAAGTATTGCCTTAGATGCGTTGTTAAGAGCTTTAAGCCAAAAAAATCAAAACTCATACCAATTTTGCTATAACATTTAACAGATATGGATCATCACGCTTCAGGGAAGAGCGAAATAAGAATGCCTTTCATCTTTTGTACTTTATGACTGACAACAATCTATCTGATTGTTTTCCTGAGTTTTCTGGCAACGAAATGAGGTCAACATTATGGGGAAAAACTCCTCATCCTTTAGCGTGGTCCGTTTTTTAACGGTGCTGTTCGCCGTGCTAACGGGTGCGTTCATGTTAATTGGTGGTATCTGGCTGGCCACGATCGGTGGTTCCTGGTACTACATCATCGGCGGTGCAGCCATGCTGCTTACCGCTTTCCTGCTGTGGCGACGTAACAGCGCTGCCCTGGTTGTCTATGCGCTCTTACTGCTGGCTACGCTGGCCTGGGGCGTTTGGGAAGTCGGCACCGACTTCTGGGCACTGGCACCGCGTACCGACGTACTGGTGATCTTTGGCGTCTGGCTGGTGTTGCCCTTTGTCTATCGCGGCTTATACCAGCCGGGTAAAGGCGCACTGGGTGCCATGGGCGTAGCGCTGGTTGCCAGTGCAGCGGTGTTAACCTATTCCGTCTTTAATGATCCGCAAGTGGTTAACGGTGCATTACCGGCAACAGCGGATAATGCGCCTCAGGCACAGCCGTTGAGCAATATTGCTGATGGCGACTGGCCGGCCTATGCGCGCGATCAGCAAGGGACGCGCTTCTCGCCGCTCAAGCAGATCAACCACGACAATGTGAAAGAACTGCAGGTTGCCTGGCAATTCCAGACCGGTGATATGAAACGCCCAAGCGATCCGGGCGAAATTACCGATGAAGTGACGCCAATCAAGATTCGCGACACGCTGTATCTTTGCACGCCACATCAGATTTTATTTGCTCTGGATGCGGCCACCGGCAAGCAAAAGTGGAAGTTTGATCCCGGCCTGAAAACCAATCCAACCTTCCAGCACGTGACCTGTCGTGGTGTGTCATACCACGAATTCCCTGCAGCGAAGGATGCGTCCAATACCCAGCCTGCGCTGTGCTCGCGTCGTATCTACCTGCCAGTCAATGACGGGCGTTTGTTCGCGCTGGATGCGGAAACCGGTGAACGCTGCCCGGCCTTTGGTAACAACGGTGAGCTGGATCTGCAGCACAAGCAGCCGGTCACAACGCCAGGCATGTATGAGCCAACCTCGCCACCAGTGATTACTGACACCACCATTGTGATGGCTGGCGCGGTAACCGATAACTTTTCAACCCGTGAACCTTCAGGCGCCATCCGTGGCTTTGATGTGAACACCGGTAAGCTGTTGTGGGTGTTCGATCCGGGCGCGAAAGATCCTAACGCGATTCCGGCGGATGAACACACGTTCACCATGAACTCCCCTAACTCGTGGGCACCTGCGGTTTACGATCCGAAGCTGGATATCGTTTACCTGCCAATGGGGGTGACCACGCCGGATATCTGGGGCGGCAACCGCACACCTGAGCAGGAACGTTATGCCAGCAGCGTGCTGGCGCTGAACGCGACGACCGGTAAGCTGGTGTGGTCATATCAGACTGTGCATCACGATCTGTGGGATATGGACCTGCCTTCGCAGCCGACGCTGGCGGATATTACCGATAAAGACGGTAACACCGTGCCGGTTATCTATGCCCCTGCCAAAACCGGGAACATCTTTGTTCTGGATCGCCGCACAGGTAAAACTGTGGTTCCGGCCCCGGAAACCCCTGTTCCGCAGGGCGCGGCTAAGGGCGACCATGTCTCAGCTACACAGCCTTACTCTGAACTGACCTTCCGTCCGAAACAGAACCTGACGGATAAGGACATGTGGGGCGCGACGATGTATGACCAACTGGTGTGCCGCGTGATTTTCAAACGTCTGCGCTACGAAGGTCCGTTCACGCCACCTTCTGAGCAGGGCACCCTGGTCTTCCCGGGTAACCTGGGCATGTTTGAATGGGGCGGCATTTCCGTTGATCCGCATCGTCAGATTGCGATTGCTAACCCAATGGCGCTGCCGTTCGTGTCTAAGCTGATCCCACGCGGTCCGGGTAATCCGGAAGAGCCACCAAAAGGCGCAACGGGCGGTTCAGGTACTGAAACCGGTATTCAGCCGCAGTACGGCGTGCCGTATGGCGTTGAACTGAATCCGTTCCTGTCACCTTTTGGTCTGCCGTGTAAACAACCTGCATGGGGTTATGTTTCTGCTGTTGACCTGAAAACCAACGAAGTGGTGTGGAAACAACGTATTGGTACCGTTCGTGACAGCTCACCTGTACCGCTGCCCTTTAAAATGGGTATGCCAATGCTGGGCGGACCGGTTGCCACCGCAGGCAAAGTGTTCTTTATTGGCGCAACGGCTGATAACTACCTGCGTGCTTACAGCACCGACACCGGTGAACTCTTGTGGCAGGCGCGCCTGCCAGCCGGTGGTCAGGCAACGCCAATGACCTATGAAGTTAACGGCAAGCAATACGTTGTGATTGCTGCCGGTGGCCATGGTTCATTCGGCACCAAGCTGGGCGATTACGTGATTGCCTATGCGCTGCCCGACCAGAAGTAATTAACACCTGAACAGAGGCGGACTCCGGTCCGCCTTTTTTTATGCCTGCTATCTGCCCTGTGCTTTTGCGCGTGGGGAGCGCCAGCTTAACCAGGCGCACAGCCCCATGACCATGCAGGTGGCCAGAAATACTGGCCGCATTCCCCACGCGCCACCAATCACCCCACCAAAAAGGGGACCACTGACCTGGCCGATATACTGCGCCGACGTCGAATAGCCGAGCATGCGCCCCACCTGCACGGCGGGAACGTGGTGACGGATAATGGCGGTAATGCAGGGCATCAGACCGCCCAGCGACATGCCCATCAGGAAACGTAACGGCAGCAGCTGCCAGGCATCGGTAATAAAAGCCTGAGGGATCAGTAACAGCGCGCAGCCAAACAGGCCAGCGCTCAGGACCCGCCAGTGCCCCACGCGGTCGGCCAGCTTGCCGACAAAGGGTGCTGAAAGAATACTGCCCAGCGCGGCCGCGGCCATCACCAGGCCGGACATCAGGGTGATGGCATGCTCCTGATGTAAAAACTGGCCGATATACAGCGTGATGACAGGCTCTATCGACATATTGGCAAACACCAGCAGCATGGCCGTTAACCACATCAGCCTGACTATCGCCCGGTCAAAGGGAGCAGCAGCCTCGCCCGGCTGAGGACAAACGCTCTGCACCTTCTTACGCGCCACGGCTGGCTCCTTCAGCAAAAAGGTGGTCGCCAGGAATGCCACAAAAATGACCGCCCCCGTCAGCCAGAACGTAGCCCGAATGCCGATCAGCGGCGGGAGTACACCGCCCAGTAAGGGGCCTATAACATTACCGGCCATCATGCCGGATGCCAGCACGCCTAACGCCCATCCGGTATGCGCTTTAGGGGTTTGCGCAGCAATCAGAATGGTGGAGCCGGAAGAATAGCCCCCGAGTAATCCCGCCAGTAAACGTAGCGCCACCAGCTGCCACACAGCGGTTGCCATGCCGATCAGTGCCATGGCGAGGGCCATTCCCAGGCTCGCCCGGATCAGCATCAGCTTACGGCCGTAGCGATCGCCCAGCCTGCCCCACAGCGGCGCGGTTAACGCGGCGCTGAGAAAGGTTGCGCCATAGGCCACGCCGGACCAGCGCGCAATGGCCGCCGGGTGCTGTACGCCCAGCTGTTGAACATACAAGGGTAAAAAAGGCAGCAGCAAGGTCATGGCGACCAGGGTCGTAAACGAGCCAAAGACGCAAACCCATAAGTTACGTTTCCAGTGGTGGAATACAGGTGCCTCAGACGTGATTTCCATGCGATATCCCCATCGTGTTTAGGGACTCAGGCTAACAATGGTGACGAGACAACAACAGTCGGCGCGCGATATTTGCTGACTGGCCTGTTTTGTTGCTGTACTGCAACAATCAGCGCGCACCCAGTTGGTCGATCAGCGTATCGCACAGCAGGTTGATGGGAGAGGCCGATGCGATGTCCTGATGCCTCAGCAGGTAGCTCTGTAAGCGATCCATCTGCCACTCCGGCAGCACCTGGACAATTTGCCCCTGCGTCAGCGCCTCCTGCACCATATAGGAAGGCAGATAGGCGATGCCGTTGCCCGCCAGTGCAGCGTTCAGCAGCGCCATACTGTTATTGGCCCGAAAGCGGCTACGCACGTCTACCGCCAGACGCAGCTTATCGCGACGAAAAGGCAGTGCCGCCGTGTGCGCCGGGCCGTGAAACATCAAGAGATCATGGCGGGGTAACAGGCGCGGATGCGAAATGGCAGGATGCTGCGCCAGGTAGTCAGGGGCGGCGTACAGGCCCCAGTGGATGTCGCTCAAAACACGAAAGTTGCCCTGGCGGGGCGCATGAGCACGGATAACTATCGCGATGTCTACCCCGTCGCCAAGGGTCTCATCGTTGTTATCCGTAAGGCTGAGATCGACATTGATGTGCAGATGACCGCGCAGAAACCGATTCAGCAGCGGCACGATGCACTGGCAGCCATAGGTGACGGGCGCCTGTAAGCGGACATTACCGGCAGGATTTTGGTGAGCCTGCTGCACAAAATCTTCGGCCCGGTGCATTTCGTCCAGCATACGCACGCAAAATGGATAGTAAGCCTGGCCGAGTTCCGTCAGCGTCATCCGGCGAGTCGTACGCTGGAGCAGCCGAATGCCCAGCCGCTGTTCCAGCCCGGCAATTTCCCGGCTGATGTGGGACTTTGACACGCCGAGTACGCGTGCGGCTTCCGTAAAGCTTTTGAGTTCCACCACGCGCGCAAACAACATCATGGCGATCAGGTTATCGCTGTTAGTCATCGGGTTCCTGGGACAAATCGGCCTGCTGAAGGTTATTGCACAGCCACGACGCCGTGCCTCAGGCAGTCAGAATAAAGCAACGGAAGGAAAGCGGACAGCGTGGGAGCAGGAAAAAGGACGCGAGGCAGCCCTGACGATGCATGGACATTCCCACAAGTTCGCGGATGGGAATGTCCATACAGAGACTAACTTGCCATGGCATAAGGGAATAATAAACGATCTGGCTCTACCCGGCGCTGACGGCGCAGTTGACCCGGCGTCACCATAAAATAGTTTTTAAACGTTCGTGTGTAGGCCTGTTGGGTATCAAACCCATAGCTCATCGCCACCTGTAAAATCGCTTCGTTGCTGTTAAGCAGCGTCAGGGCCGACTCGGTCAGACGGCGCTGACGGATATACTCGGCCAGTGAGAAGCCGGTATGCTGGCGAAATAACCGTTGCAGGTGCCAACGGGAATAGCCCGCGCGGCGAGCAACTTCGTCCAGATGCAGATCGTGTCCTAAATTGCTTTCTATCCATTCCAGCAAACTACGAATAAACTCGCGCTGATTCATGGTGTTCTCCTGGTTAAAGCAGATGTGCAGGGAACACACTGTAGCGCGTTAAATTTATCCCTTAATTAGCGAAAAATTAGCGCAGAATTAGCAAAGCGGTAAAATCGCCTCTTTAGGTACAGGCATCCGGCGCGCCCCGGCCTTTTAGCAGGCTGAGCGCCCCAATAATTCTGCGCTAATAATCCAGCGCTACACTGTTGCCATTTTTCGGGAGGGCATCATCCATGCGCGTTTTGTTGGTCGAAGATGATGAAATGATCGGCGCGAATTTGCAGCAGGCGCTGGAAGCGGCAGGCTGGTCAGTTGACTGGGTACGCGATGGCGTGTATGCGCAAAACGCCTGGAGCGAAGGCGGCTACAGCTGCGTCCTGCTTGATCTTGGCTTACCCCGGGACGATGGATTGCAGGTGCTGAGACGGGCACGCGGGCGCGGGGATGCCACACCGGTCTTGATCCTTACCGCCCGCGATACGGTCGCTCAGCGCGTACAGGGCCTGGATTATGGTGCGGATGACTACCTGCTTAAGCCTTTTGATCTTCAGGAGGTCATGGCCCGCATGCGTGCGATTACCCGGCGCCATCACGGTTCCGCCGATTCGGTGCTGGGCAGCGGGGATGTTCAACTGGATATGCTGACGCGCGAAGTCCTGTACAAAGGGCAACGTGAGCAGTTAACCGCCCGGGAATATGCCCTGCTCTATGCGCTGCTGGAGCGGCCCGGTGCCATCCTGTCACGCGAGCAGTTAGAGAACCGCATCTATGGCTGGGGCGAAGAAGTCAGCAGCAATGCGGTAGACGTATTAATCCACGGCATGCGGCGCAAGCTGGATAATGATGTGATCCGCAACGTGCGCGGACTGGGTTGGCGAGTACCGGCAATATGAAAATCTTTATGCGATCGTTACGTAATAAATTACTCAGTACGTTACTGGTCATTCATTTGCTGATGATTGGCGGCGTGGCCTGGTATTTCTTTAGCTGCTACGGTGAAATGGTGGGCGTCATCAAGGATGAGCAGCTCGCCAAGCTGGCCGATGCCTGGTCAGTGAATCGCGAAATCCCTCCACTGATGCCGCTTATTGCGCCAGCGCACAAGATCAAAAGCGCCTTCGTCATTCAGCTATGGGATGCCAAAGGTCAGCTACGCTCCAGCTCCTGGCCTGAGTTGCACGCGCCGTTACAGGCCGAAAACGGCTACAAAGATGTGCAGATCGGCGGCTGCCACGACTGCGAATGGCGAATTTATACCCGCTCCGGCCAGCCCGGCAGCGAGATAAAGACCATTCAGGTGATGCTCAATCTCAGCTACATGAAAGAAATGATGGTGAGGCGGGCGCTGTCGGCGATTATTCCGCTGATTTTAATGATGCCGCTGTCATTACTGGTTATCTGGCTGGTCGTGCGCAAAATCACCCGGGATTTGCGCGTTGCCTCCCGGGAGATTGCCGCGCAGGATGCCCATCACCCACACAGCGTTTCACCGGGAAGCCTGCCTGATGAAATTCAGCCGCTGGTCGCCGCCTATAATTCGCTGCTGGATAAACTTCGTGCGGCCTGGTCTTCACAGCGCCAGTTTATGGAAGATGCCGCTCACGAATTGCGGACGCCGGTCACGGCGGTTACGTTGCAGTTGGAGAACCTGCGGCAGCATATTCAGCCTGGCGAGGCCAGCCGTCAGTTTGCACAACTGGAATCGGGCGTGACCCGCACCCGCCATCTGGTGACCCAATTGCTGAATATGTCACGCTGGGAAGATCAGTCGGTTGTCGCCAGCCTCGAAACTATCGCGCTGGAAGATGTGCTGAAAGAGAGCATTGAGCAGCTCATGGTGGTGGCAGATAAACGCGGTATCGACATTGGCTTTAGCGGCACCACGCACTACCAGTTGCAGGCCGGACGATCGGAGCTGCGAAGCCTGTTTGATAACCTGATTGGCAATGCCATGCTTCATACGCCTGAAGGCAGCCTGGTGGATGTCCTGCTGCACCGTGTTGACGGGCAAACCGTGGTAGATATCGTCGATAACGGCCCTGGCATGCCGGAGTCGTTTATTGAACGCGCGTTTGATCGCTTTGCCCGCGCCCCGGATGTTAAAGCCCAGGGGAGCGGGTTAGGCTTGTCTATTGTACGAAGCGTGGCGCACAAACATCATATCCGCGTTGCCCTGTCCAATTGCCTGAATCCGCACGGTGTGCGTTGCGGTTTTCAGGTCCGCGTCACTTTTCCCTGATCCTCGCTGTTTGATTCGGAACCAGACAACGTAAACGGTTGCCTGGTTCCGTTCGCCTGAGACAATATTGTGACAAGCATCACAATATTGATGAATTGTTATGCAACACATTTTGACAAATGTGACCAAAAGCTATTTTCTATCTCTCTGTTACAGGCACGCTACGCTAACTAAAACAGGCGGCCTGAGTACATTACTGCCCAACCTTTGGGATTGATTTCCAAACAGCGCGCAAACGATTGTCTTGCGCATAAAAACCAGTGGTCAAAATATAATGAAATTTAAAACGTTAATGGCAGGCGCCCTGCTGGCAGGTTCCTTAAACGGTGCAGTGCAGGCTGCTGACAATGCTCCTCAGTACGTTTCCGACTGGTGGCATCAGAGCGTAAACGTGGTGGGCAGTTACCACACTCGCTTCGGACCGCAGTTCAATAATGACGTCTATCTGGAATATGAAGCGTTTGCGAAAAAAGACTGGTTTGATTTTTACGGCTACGTTGATCTGCCGAACTTCTTTGGCGTGGGCAACAGCAATGCTAACGGCATTTTCGACCACGGTTCGCCGCTGTTCATGGAAATTGAACCGCGTTTCTCCATTGATAAACTGACCGGTACCAGCCTGGCCTTTGGTCCGTTTAAAGAGTGGTATTTCGCGAACAACTATATCTACGATATGGGCCGCAACAGCGCCAACCGTCAGAATACCTGGTATATGGGCTTGGGCACCGACATTGATACGCACAGCGATATCGGTCTGTCGCTTAACGTCTATGCCAAATACCAGTGGGAAAACTACGGTGCAGCGAATGAAAACAGCTGGGATGGCTATCGCTTCAAAGTGAAATATTTTGTGCCAATCACCACCCTGTGGGGCGGTAACCTTGGCTACGTAGGCTTTACCAACTTCGACTGGGGTTCAGACTTACGCGAAAAGAGTGGCCCGATTCGCACCAGCAATTCAATCGCCTCCAGCCATATCCTGTCGCTGGGTTACGATCACTGGCACTTCTCGGCCGTCGCCCGTTATTTTCATAACGGCGGTCAGTGGGGAGCGGGTCAGGAGTTAGGATTTGGTGAAAGCGCGTCTGAAATCAAGTCCACAGGCTGGGGTTACTACCTGGTCGCTGGCTATAACTTCTGATTGCTGTTGCACCGCGAAAAGAGGTGGCGGCAAACGTTGAGGCCTTCCCATGAGGAAGGCCTCGCGTCTTTACAGACTGCAGCGTATTACGCGTCGGGTTTTACCACGTTGATGCGCCATGGAATATTGAATTTATCGATAAACATGGCGAAGCCGTTAGACCAGAACGTCTCCTGCCATTGCGTAGTGACTTTCCCGCCTGCAGACAGCTTTTCAAACCATGCCTTACCCTGCTCTGCATCATTGGTTGCCAGACTCACGGCATAGCCCGCGTGTTCTGAGGCCGGAGGCTGATGGGGATTGCCATCACTCATCATCAGCTCACCCTGACCAATGCGGAGGTGCGCATGCATAATTTTCTCAGGGGGCAACGGCGGAGCGGACCGATCGCCCACCTGTTCACCCTGCTCCGGCATATCGCCAAACGTCATTTTTTGCAGCAGTTTTCCACCCGTTGCCTGCAAATAGAATTCTATCGCTTCTTCACAGCGACCATAGAGAAACAAATAGGGACATACTTGCATTATTACCTCGATACCGGTGAGTAGAGACTTCCTTATAACGATGTAATAAGTGTAGACGACAGGTCAGGGTTGACGACGATAACCGGATAAAGATTCATCATTCGGATTATTTACCTGACGTAGGTCAGCCTTTTCTCTGTTGATTTTACAAATAAAACAGGACCAGACCTGACAACAATAAAAGCGTGATTTCCTGTCAGATATTATTGTCATGGCAATAATAACAAAGCATGACCGTCGAATGATGAAATAAAAGGCCAGTTTATAACGCGTTACGATACATCACCTCTTGCGCCGTGCTGTTTATCGCCAGCAGTCATCCTGTGCACGCGCCGATCGTTCGGGCTTTGTTAAATCTGTCTGGCCCTAAAACTCAGGTTATCTAACGTAAAGGGCGAAATAACCGAACCGGCAGAAAAGATCATCAGGTAATAATATTGAATCATCTGGTTCATTATTTCGCTCATCTTTTACCCACCTTATTGTTTATTAATTTCAGCACGTTCCCACTAAATATTTACCCTCCTGATGCCGATATATCAGTCCATAATCCCCTATTCAGGACTGCGTAATGTCGTTAAAAAAATCTTCACTACTGGTTTTGTCGTTCCTGTTAATTCTTTTTCTTATCAGCATATCGGTCAGCATCTGGTTACTGGCCCGGAGCAACGCGTCGTTAAATGCGGTTAATAAAGAAATCCGCGTAGTGTTATCAGTTATCGATCCTATCAACCACAGCCGAACGTTACGCGTCCGGCTGATGGAATACATGAAAGAAATTGAGAACGACGGCCCGCAGGGCGGCTATTCTCTGGACAGCGTGAAAAGCGTCGCGGCTAAAGCCGATGCTGCCTTTCAGGCTTATCTGAGTGCGCCACGCATTCCGGGTGAAGAGGCCGATGCAGACCGCTATCGTCAGGCCTATCTGGCTTATCGCGATCAGGGAATTCAACCCTTGATTGAAGCGGCCGAAGCCCGCGATCAGCAGCGCTTTAAAAATCAAATTGCCAACGTAGTCCGCCTCGACCGGCAGTATGAAATCGTCCTGGATCAGGTGCTGGCCCAACACGAGGCTTATGCGAAGAAACTGAATACTGACGCCCAGGGCAACTTTTCATCCGGGATCACGCTGCTCATCGTGTTTGGCTTGTTATTCCTGGCCATCATCATTGCGATACTGATCTTTGTCAGACGCTATATCTTATCGCCGCTCAATAACGCAAAAGCGCACTGCAGCGAGATTGCGGCAGGCGTGCTCGATCACCCGGTGCCGGTCAAAATCGGCTCGAAGAGCGAAATTCAGCAACTGATGAGCTCGATGGAGCAAATGCGGACGTCTCTGACGGACATTATTATCCGGGTGCGCCACTCAACCCACGCGGTGTCCTGTGCTTCACAGGAAATTGCCAGCGGTAATATCGATCTGGCGTCCCGTACCGAGCAGCAAGCTGCGGCGCTAACGGAAACGGCGGCCAGCATGGAGCAGTTAGGGGCAACCGTTAAACAGAACACGGACAACGTGTTTGAAGCCTGCCGTCTGGCTAACGAAGCGGTACAGAACGCAGAAACCGGCGAGAAGGTTTCTCAGCAGGTTATCGTTTCAATGGCCAAAATTAATGAAAGTTCGAAGAAGATCGAGGATATTACCAGCGTTATTAACAGCATTGCTTTTCAAACCAATATTCTGGCGCTGAACGCCGCCGTCGAAGCGGCGCGCGCCGGTGAGCAAGGCCGGGGTTTTGCCGTTGTCGCCGGTGAAGTGCGTAATCTCGCGCAACGCAGCGCCGTGGCGGCGAAAGAAATTGAAGGGCTGATTGCCGAATCGGTCGCGACGATTCGCGTGGGTTCTGATCAGGTCAGCCGCACGGGCGAGGCGATGAATGCGATTATTTCCTCGGTGAGCCGGGTGAACGAGCTGATGGACCACATTTCAACCGCGTCCGATGAGCAGCATCACGGTATCAGCCAGATTGAAAAGGCGGTCACTGAGATGGATGGTGTGACGCAGCAAAACGCCGCGCTGGTCCAGGAGTCGGCCGCCGCGGCTGCTTCGCTGGAAGAGCAGGCTCAGCACCTGACCCACTCCGTTTCTGCTTTCCGCCTGTCTGGCGTCTAAAACGGATTCCCGCTCGGGTGATCAGGCCTGAGCGGGAAACAGACTCTGTGCGGCGCGGCGTCAGCCTGTGAGTGCCTGGCCTTTACCGGCCCGCCAATCGTGGTGACGGCTGACCGCGCCTTTGTGCCCTGACCGGCTCTTGTGCCTTTACCTCGGCCGCCTGCCGTTCTGCCCTAAAAACCGTCCCAGTCAATACTGCAATATGCGTTGCTAAAAATTCATCACTATTCCTGTCGGCAAGAATCAGGTAATTGATTATTCTGCTGCTTCACGGCTCGCGAATGGGCAACGCTTTCAAAACACATCACGGCCTGTAGCGGGAATGGCAATCATCCTGACATGAGGTTCACCTTACATGACACCAGCCTTCATCACAGGGATAGCACCGACGGCGGCATCGTCGGCCAACACCAGCTTAGCTGAGCGCATTGATGCGCTACCTTCTTCTGTCGGTTTATGGCGCTTTATCTCGCTGCTGGCGCTGGGCGGGTTCTTTGAGCTTTACGATCTGTTTGAAACCGGGTATATCAGCACTGGCTTGCTGGCGGCCGGTATCTTTCACGCGGGCAGTGCCGGGATACTGGGCATTACCGATCAGGCTGCGTTTGCTTCCGCTACCTTCCTGGGGCTGTTTGTTGGCGCCAGCCTGCTCACGCCCCTTGCCGACCGCTTTGGTCGTCGACTGACCTTTATCTGTGCCCTGGCCTGGTACGGCGTATTTTCACTGCTCATGGCTTTTCAGCACAGCGCGGAGATGGTGATCCTGTGCCGCTTTCTGGTGGGGATTGGGCTGGGCGTAGAATTGGTCACCATTGATACTTATTTGAGTGAATGGGTGCCCACTCACCTGCGTAACCGGGCTTTTGCCTTTTCATTTTTTATCCAGTTCCTGTCGGTGCCTGCCGTCGCGCTCATGTCGTGGTGGCTGATGCCGCAAAATATCCTTGGGCTGGAAGGCTGGCGCTGGGTGGTGATTGCCGGTGCGGTCTGTTCACTGGTGATCTGGTTTGTGCGCAAAAACCTGCCAGAGTCCGCTCGCTGGCTGGTGCAGCAGGGGCGCGTCGATGAGGCCCATCAGGTGATGGCGAAAATGGAAAAACGGTGCGGCATCGCCCCGGGCCTGCCGTTGACGAAGCCGTCCGTCTCAGACAAGAAACCGGAGAAGAGCCGCTTTCGGGAGATCTGGTCAGCCCGCTATCGCAAGCGCACGCTTATGTTGGTGGTCATGAACTTCTTTCAGGCGATTGGTTTTTATGGTTTTGGTAACTGGCTGCCGGCATTGCTGTCCGGTCAGGGAACGTCGATCACCCACAGCCTGCTGTATGCGTTTTTTATCACGCTTGCCTACCCGATTGGATCGCTGATTTGTGGCAGTTTTACCAGCCAGCTCGAAAACAAATGGCAAATCGTTCTCTCTTCGCTCATGACGGTGGTATTCGGTACGCTGTTTGCCCTGCAAACCAACCCGGTACTGCTGATTATTTGCGGTTTCCTGATCACCTTCTCGAATGCCTGGCTGACCTGCAGCTATCATGCCTATCAGACCGAGATTTTCCCCACGCACATCCGCGCACGGGCGGTGGGTTTCTGCTACTCGTTCAGCCGGTTATCAACCGCATTCAGCAGTCTTTTGATCGGTGTGATTTTGCAGTACGCCGGCACGCATGGCGTTATCGCGTTTATCGTGCTGAGTATGCTGATGGTGATGCTGTCGGTGGGCGTTTTCGGGCCTAAGACGCGCGGTATCAGGCTGGAACATATCTGAACATTCAGCCTTCCCCCTGCGGGGAAGGCTGAAACACTGAGGTCTACTTCCCTTCTAACACCTTGATATCTGCATTGCCCTGACGATCTTTGACCTCTTCACGCAGCGCAGCCACCTGCTTCGCCGTCACGTTATCCGCCGCCTTGTTGCCCCAGCTGCGACGAATAAAGTTCACCACGTCCGCGACCTGCTGATCGTTCAGACGCCAGCCAAATGCCGGCATAGTGATGGTTGAAGGCGCGCCTTTTACTCCACGCAGTTCGCCACCAACCAGCACGATGTGAATCAGCGAGGTCGGATCGTCTGCCATCACCACAGGATTGCCCCGCAGCGCAGGATAGAAGCGTTTATAGCCTCTGCCATCGGTTTTATGGCAGGCTGCGCAGCTGTCCACATAGGTCGCGGCGCCCGTCTGACTGTCGTCGCCCTTCCATAAGGCTTTGGCCGTCGCGTCATCCACGCTAAACGCCACCTGATGCGGATCTTTGGCACCCAGCGACTTCAGATAGCGGGCGATGGCCGTGATGTCTTCATCCGTCAGGTGCTGCAGGCTGTGGTCGACAACGTCCACCATGCCGCCAAATGCCGCCGTGTGGTCGTTACGCCCATAGCGCAGGAACTGGCGCAGGTCATCTTCACTCCAGCGGCCCAGGCCATCGCGGTTATCTCCGCGCAGATTGCTTGCGGTCCAGCCGTCAACCGGCGCACTGCTGCCCGCCAGATAATCCGTTCCCCCGGCATTGGTTAACGCCTTTTCCTGCAGGGTAAAACTACGCGGCGTATGGCAGGCACCGCAGTGGCCCAGACCTTCTACCAGGTAACGGCCGCGCGCCAGCGTCGCATCCTCCTGCTCTGCAGGCTGGAACGCCTTTACATCCGGTGCAAACAGGTTGCGCCAGATCGCCAGCGGCCAGCGCATTGACAGGGGCCAGGGAATATCACTCTCTTTGTTGGCCTGACTGACCGGGGCAACTCCGTGCATGAAGTAGGCATACAGCGCCTGCATGTCTTCATCGCTGACCACGGCATAAGACGGATAAGGCATAGCGGGATAGAGCGTATCGCCGTTTTTCGCGATACCGTGCCGCACGGCTTTCTGAAAGTCGTCGTAGCTGTAGTCACCAATACCGGTCGATTTATCCGGCGTGATATTGGTGGAGTAGATCGTGCCAATCGGCGTGGTCATCGGCAATCCCCCTGCAAAGGGCTTGCCGCCTTCACTGCTGTGGCAGGCTACACAGTCGCCCGCGCGCGCCAGATATTCACCGCGTTTAACCAGATCCGCCGTGCTGTCATCCGCCAGGGCGGCGAAGGCGAGGCTGCCCAACACCAGGGCTAAAATACCGTTTTTCATCACCATCTTCCTTATGCCTGCACCAGGGGACCCGGATTCTTCAGATACTGTTCCCGAATCGCTTTCGCCGACCAGTAGGTCAGTGCGGCGACCATGCCGGTGGGGTTATATCCCAGCCCCTGCGGAAACGCTGAAGCGCCGGGAACGAAGACATTCGGCACATCCCAGCTTTGCAGATAACGGTTCACCGCACTGGTATTGGGATCTTCACCCATAATCGCGCCGCCGCTGATGTGGGTTGTCTGATACACGGTCGTGTCAAAATGCGTACCAGGCTTCTTCGCCCCGCCAATGATCATTTTAGGATTCATGGCTTCGGCGATTTTATGCATTTTCCCCACCATGAACTGCGCCATTTTGATGTCGTTGTCCTGCCAGTCGAACGTCATGCGCAGCAACGGCTGGCCGTAGGCATCTTTGTAGTTCGGGTCCAGGTCCAGATAGTTAGCGCGGTAAGACTGGTGCGCACCGTGAGCATCCATGGAAAGGTGGTGCGTGTAGGTGTCCGCCACGGCGGCTTTCCACTGACTGCCCCAGTTTGGCGTGCCGGTCGGCGTGGGGAGCCCCGAGATCGGTTTGGTGCCCGCCTGGTTCACCCAGAACGGCGACCCGCCAACAAAGCCGTGCGGACCATGATCGAAATTGTCGGCATTGAAATCATCCACGGCGACGCCTGCACCGCCAGCACCGATGAAGGGATTGGTGGTGGTGTTTTTATCGAACAGCGCTTTCAACGTCGACAGGTTTTGATAGGCGAAGTTGCGCCCTACCGTACCTTCGTTGGTGATCGGGTTGTAAGGTTTACCAATGCCGGACAACAGCATCAAATGGACGTTATGGAACTGAAAGGCAGACAGAATGACCAGATCCGCCGGTTGCACCTGCTCACGGCCCTGCGCATCGACATAGGTGACACCGGTCGCACGCTGCTTATCACCCGTGAGGTTGACGCGCAGCACGTAAGAATTGTTACGCAGCTCAAACTTTGGCTCCTGACGCAGCGCAGGCAAAATATTCACATTCGGCGATGCCTTGGAATACATATAACAGGCGTAGCCGCTGCAGTAGCCGCAGAAGTTGCACGGCCCCATCTGGGCGCCGTAAGTATTGGTATAGGGACCAGAGGTGTTCGCCGACGGCAGATCGTAAGGGTGATAACCTACGGACTCGGCGGCCTGGGCAAACAGCTGAGCCGACCAGGTACGCTTTTGCGCGGGCAGTGGAAAGTTGTCAGAGCGATCGGGCGCAAAGGGGTTACCGCCTTTGTCTTTGCCGACGACCTTGCCCTGAATACTCCAGGCACTACCGGAGGTGCCAAACACCTTTTCAGCTTTATCAAAAAAAGGCTCCAGCTCCTGGTAGTCCACGCCAAAGTCCT
Organism: Pantoea sp. B623; assembly: GCF_024814475.1. Taxonomy (NCBI): domain Bacteria; kingdom Pseudomonadati; phylum Pseudomonadota; class Gammaproteobacteria; order Enterobacterales; family Erwiniaceae; genus Pantoea; species Pantoea sp. B623. Next base: position 2,119,555 of record NZ_JANUXM010000004.1, read on the forward strand.
GAATGGTCATGCCTTCAGGAATAAAGTTTTTGCCGTAGCGCGCCTCATAGTGGCTACGCAGCTTCAGCTCTACGGGATCAACCCGGAAATGGACACCCGACCAGTGCAGCCCGGCGCCGCCGGTACCGGTACCGGGCAGGAAGGCCGCCAGTTGGCGGTAAGGCACGGCCGTTTGTGAGGCGTCGTGCCGAATGGTGACGGTGCTCTTAGACAGGTCCTGAAACAGCTTTTTGCGAACGTTGTAGGTCAGCTCATCAATCGACTGCGGGTAAGAACCATCCGGATAGGTATCACGATGTGGACCGCGCTCCAGCGCCAGCACGTTCAGACCTGCTTCGGTCAGCTCTTTGGCCATAATGGCGCCCGCCCAGCCAAAGCCGACAATCACGGCATCCACTTTCTTTAATTCATTTGCCATGCTCAGCTTCTCTCTCCACGAATCGACACTGACGGGAACGGATAGCGTTCACCGCGCTCTACCCAGTCCATAAAGTCGGCGCGTGCGCCAGGGAAGTTAATGAGCTTCCAGCCCACCATGCCCTGATTGCCGCCGTGGATGGGATCGCTAAAGAAGCCTTCGCGGGTGTTCTGCAGTAAGTATGAGAAAAACACGTTGGCGGGCAGCTGACGGAAACCGGCCTTGCCGCTCTCCATGGCCTGTAATAATGCGTCCTGCTGCCCGGCGTCGAGTTGGGCAAACACCTTACCGTGCTGCTGCTGACTGTAATGATCGGCATCAGCCAGACCGAGACGGTAGATCTGTTGCGGCACCAGCGGCAGCTGATAGCCCATTTCTTTAGGGACGTCGGGATTGAAAGGCCCCTGCATATACCAGTTCGCTCCGGTGGCGTAAGGCGTATTCATCTGACGATCGATAAACTCAGGCACGCCTGCTTCCAGCGCGCCGGGGCCGCGTTCATCAGCAGGAATCAGACGCGCAACGGCCGCCTTGATAAAGGCAAATTCCTCGGCGGTAAACCAGGTGGGCTGATAATCTCGGGCAGACTGGGGTGCGGCGGGCGCTGCCGCCTGAGCGGGCGCAGAAAATGCACCAAGTGCGCTGCTGCCTACCGCCACTGCGGGCGCCAGGGTGATGGTCTTCAGCAAAAAATCCCTGCGTGAATGACCCTTTTTCTGGTCTGACATGACATTGCCTCATCACCGCATCAACTGCGGTACGAAAAAGAGAAGTGAGTACGTTGTAGTGGTTTTTATCTGCGGATTTCGGGTACAACGAACTGTTACCGGTAACAGTGAATATAAGTGTAACACCATTGCCAATAAACATTTAGTTTAAGGAAACAAAAAAGCACAATTTCATTAACATATATTTTGTCGATGTCATGTTCAGAAACAACAGGCTACAGACAGATAGCCGTTTAAACGTTATAAAAGCGATTACACAACAGCGGAGTACCTATGTTTAAGTCTTTCTTCCCGCGACCGGGACTGTTTTTCAGCTCGGCCGCCCTTTGGAGTTTACTGGCGATTTTTGGCTGGTTTGGCTTTGCCAGCGATTTACCGGCCCATTTTTGGCCTGCTTTTCAGGCCGCCATCAAGCAGCCCTTGCCCACGACGGTAATGCGGTTTATTGCGCCGGGTGAGTTGTGGTTTTATGCCTATTACTGGCTGATGGTGGCAATTTTCGCGATAGCCTGGCGACTAACTGACAACCATCCGTGGCAACGCTGGTCGGTATGGGGTTCGGCACTGATTATTTTTGTCACCTGGTTTGGTGTGCAGGTTGGCGTTGCCGTAAACGCCTGGTATGGCCCTTTTTATGATTTGATCCAAAAAGCGCTGACGAAAGCCGGCTCGGTTCAAATCAACGAATTTTATGCTCAGGTGATGGCCTTTTTGGGCATTGCCTTAATTGCGGTCGTTATTGGCGTGATGAATGCTTTTTTCATCAGCCATTGGGTATTCCGCTGGCGTACCGCAATGAACAATTATTATATGCACCACTGGCAGCGCTTACGCCACGTTGAAGGCGCGGCTCAGCGTGTGCAGGAAGATACCATGCGTTTTGCCACAACGCTGGAAAGCTGGGGCGTGAACTTTATCCAGGCCATTATGACCCTGGTGGCCTTTCTGCCGGTGTTGATCGCCCTGTCACATCATGTCGAAAACATTCCGATTCTGGGGAATCTTCCTTACGCGCTGGTGATTGCTGCGGTTCTCTGGTCGCTGTTCGGTACCGGTCTGCTGGCGCTGGTCGGGATTAAGCTCCCCGGTCTCGAATTTCGTAATCAGCGAGTTGAAGCTGCTTATCGTAAAGAGCTGGTTTACGGCGAAGACAACGCCGATCGTGCCACACCACCCACGGTAAAAGTGCTGTTCAACAACGTGCGGGTTAACTATTTCCGTCTGTATTTTCACTATCTCTACTTCAACATCAGCCGCATTCTTTATCTTCAGGTCGATAACGTCTTTGGACTGTTTCTGTTGTTCCCGTCCATTGTCGCCGGAACGATAACGCTGGGTTTGCTTAACCAGATAACCAACGTTTTCGATCAGGTCCGCAGCTCGTTCCAGTACCTGATCACCTCGTGGTCGACGCTGGTTGAGCTGATGTCTATCTATAAACGTCTGCGCAGCTTTGAGCAGATTCTGGATGACGTGCCGCACGGTGAGATGATGCGTGACGCCTCTGAAGACGTGTCATAACCAGGCTCTTCGCCTGCGGCAGCCTCATGCCGCAGGCAAATTATCGCGAATCCAGAGTCATGAGTCGGTGCCTGCCAGGATTGTTGGCCGCGCTTCGCGCAATCCAGACTGACAAGCAGAACCTGGCGACTTGCTGAGCGCAGCAGACCGGTAAACCGGTTACTGATGCGTTTTACGTCTTCCTCTTCTGCCCAGGCTCTGCTTCCCTTAGCCCGTGATGGACTTTGCCATCGGCTGTCGTCCGACCAGGCTTACGTGGTCTTACCGTCTTGCTGCATCAGGGATCGTCCGAGGCCAGCCTGTCTTGCACCTGGCTATTAATGGCAGCAAATCGTCTTTCGCGTGAAATCGCGGCCGCAGCGGAGAAGCCTGCACGTTATCGCGCCCAAAAATCAGGCAAGCGTCTGCACAGCTGACAGGCTTAGTGGCGAATAACAAAGGAGTCTGATGGGGAACCAGGAAGGGAAAAGATGAAACGGCGGGCATCCACAAACGCCGCCAGGACGCCCATAGGCGTCCTGTCAGCACACAACTTCAAGCATTATTTCAGCAGTTCAGCGGTCATGTGCACGCCGTTATTGGTGTTAGCTTCGGTGATTTTATAGGAAGCACCAGCTTCTTGCGCCTGCGCAGCAATTTTCGCTTCGGTGCTGTCCAGAGTAGAACCGGTCGCTGTCACAGTTTGCGCGAAGCCTGCAACAGGAAGAACGGCAAGGGCGATAACAGCAGCAAAAGTTTTGATAGTTTTCATGATAAATTCCTCGGTCATTTTCAGTTTATTTAAGGCGTTTTGCCTTGTGTGAAAACATAATAGGCCGAATATTGATCAGAAAAAAGCAGAGGGTTTTGCTTAAGTTGTTCAATAAAACTGAAATTGAAAAGCACGTTTAGCCCTGTTAAAACACAAAAGGTTAAAAAACCAGACCGCAATAAAAAGGCAGCATATATCGCTGCCATGAGTCACATTAACCGTGATGCCTGACGCGGGAAAAGATCGTTACTGCCGCCACCAGCATCAGCGCGCTACTGGCAAGGAAAACGCCGCCTGCGCCGCGTAAGTCAAACATCCAGCCTCCCGCCGCCGCGCCCACCGTAATCGCCAACTGAATGGTTGCCACCAGTAACCCACCGCCCGATTCAGCATCGTCTGGCACCGCACGTGAAATCCACGTAGACCAGCCCGTCGGCATCGAACCAAACGCCAGGCCCCAGATCGCGACACCGCCTGCAACCAGCCAGCCAGTATGGCCAAAACTCACCAGCATCAGGGCCGTCGCGCCCATCAGCAGGGCCATTCCGCTCAGCGTCAGTGATACGCTACGTGTCACCAGATAACCGGCCAGATACGTACCCACAAAGTTAGCGATGCCAAATGCCAGCAGCACCAGAGACAGCTGGCTGAGGTCAAGCCGCGCCACGCTTTCCAGAAACGGTCGCAGATAGGTGAAAAAAGCAAAGTGGGCAGTAAACATCATGATCACCGCCAGCATTCCCCAGCGCATGACATTTATCCGTAACAACGCCAGCACACCGCCGCTGCGCGCGTTGCCTTCGGCAGGCATGGCGGGAAGGGTGAAAAACTGCCAGAGCAGGGAAGTCGCGCCCAGGCCCGCCGTAAACAGGAAGATCGCTCGCCAGCCTACCAGCCCGCCCAGATAACTGCCCAGCGGGGTCGCAATAATGGTCGCCAGTGAGATACCACTAAACACGATGGAGAGTGCGCGAGGGACCTGATCGGCGGGCACCAGCCGCATGGTAATGGCGGTAGACAACGTCCAGAAGCCACCAATGGCCACCCCCAGCAGGACGCGCGCCAGCAAAATGACGGTCAGATTGGCGGCCAGTGCCACCATCAATGCGGAAACGATGAGCAGTAATGAGAAGGCCAGCATCACCACCCGGCGATCGATGCGTCGGACCAGGCTGCCTACCGTCAGACTGGTGAGAAGCGCAATCAGGGCCGTGACGGTCACTGTCTGTCCCGCCAGACCTTCCGAAACGTTCAGGCTGCGCGCTATCGGCGTCAGCAAACTAATAGGTAAAAACTCGGCGGTAATCAGGCTAAATACGCCAAACGACATCGCAAAGACGGCGCCCCACGCTGGCTGAGTGGGTATGGAAACCTCATCAGCCACTTCAGTGTTGAGACTCATGTTGCTTCTCCGGAAAAAAAAGTAGTGCTGAGCATAGAGGGGATGAGCAAGACGATCTATGATGGTTACACCGTCATTTTTGATAATTCGTCTGGATTTCTGTGATGAGCCGTTACGATGAGTTGACCAGTGAGTTGCTAATGGGCATGCGCCTGTATGGCGTTAACTACCAGCGCATTGCCGTCAGCGCCCCTTTTGGCCTGCGCTTTAATGATTCTCCGGGACGGGCCCAGTTTCATTTTGTCGGGCGCGGTACGCTGCTGGTGCGTGGCGCATCCGGCGCGCTTTTCACGCTGAACAGTGGCGATGCCCTGCTGATCCCTCACGGTAAGCCGCACAGCCTGCTCTCCAGTGAGGATGCCGACTGTCAGTGCATTGACGCGATGGCGAGCAAACCGATCTGTGACAGTATCTGTGCCATTACGGCACCGGCTGATGCCTGTGAAGATGACCACAGCGTCCTGTTATTCAGCGCCAGCATGGCATTTGAACTGGGCGGCATGCAGCCGCTGATCAACACGATGCCGGACGTCATGCTGGTCAGTACGCTGCTGTCACACTACCCGGAGATTCGCCCAATGCTGGAGGCGATGGAGCGTGAATCACGTACCCGACACGCGGGTCACGCCGGGATTCTTTCGCGTCTGGCGGATGTGGTTGCGGCCCTGGTGGTGCGTGGCTGGGTAGAAAATGGCTGTGGGCAAAGTAGCGGGCTGGTGCAAGCGATGCGCGATCCGCGCCTGAGTGAGGCCATTGCCGCCATGCACCGTTCTCCGGGCGAGAACTGGACGGTAGAACGTTTAGCGCGCGAAGCCGGTAGCTCACGCTCGGTATTTGCCGAACGCTTTCTTCATGCCACCGGTATGACGCCGCTGCGCTACCTGACCGAATTGCGCATGCGACTGGCGGTTAAACGCATCGCCGACCATGGTGAGGCGCTGGAAACGGTCGCTTTCGATTTGGGCTATGGTTCACTGGCCGCTTTTAGCCGGGCCTTTAAACGAATAATCGGCCAGTCACCCGGTGCACTGCGTGCCGGCTATACAGGCACGCAGGCGGTCGCGTCTTAGCGAAACACGCTGATCGCTTCAACCAGCCGGTTAGCCTGATGCGTCATGCGCCCTGAGGCTTCTGCGCTTTCCTGAACGCGGGCGGCGTTTTGATGGGTAATATCGTCCAGATCTTCCACCGCCGTGCTCACTTCACTCAACGCGGTGGACTGTTCTGCTGTCGCGGCGCTGATTTGGCCGATCAGTGACGTCACGTTCTGGACCTGCTGCACAATGTCCTGCATGGTGTGGCCTGCGGCACCCGCATGCTCGTTACCTGAATTGACCCGGCTGGCGCTGGTTTCAACCAGCGCTTTAATCTCGCTGGCGGCTTTTGCGCTGCGCTGTGCCAGGCTCCGCACCTCACCGGCCACCACGGCGAACCCTTTCCCCTGTTCACCCGCTCTGGCCGCCTCTACCGCCGCGTTCAGCGCCAGGATGTTGGTCTGGAAAGCAATGCTGTCGATAACGCTGGTGATACTGGCAATGCGCTGTGAGCTGTCAGCGATTTCTGCCATCATTCCCATCATCTCCTTCATGACCTCGCCGCCCTTGCTTGCCGCTTCACTGGTGTTAACAGAGAGCGAACTCACTTCCTGTGCGGTCTGCGTATTACTTTTTACCGTTGCAGTCATTTCGTTCATGGTCGCGGCCGTTTGCTGTACGTTGGCCGCCGCCTGCTCGGTGCGACGACTCAGTTCATTATTGCTACGGGCAATCGCATCACTGGCACTCAGCACATTAATGGCCTGGCCACTGACATCATCGACTAACCAGCGGAACATCAGCCCCAGCTGTCCAATGGCGCGTAGCGTCAGTCCTACCTCGTCGATGCGATCCATCTGCTCAACCTGATGGCTGGCACCGGTTGCCACACGCAGCGCCTGCCTGCACATGCGCTCGATGGGACGCGAGATCTGCTGTTCGAGCCACAGGCTGGCCAGCAACAGCAGGCAGGCCATACCGCCCGTAAAGCCCGCCAGCGCCAGTGGCGCAACGCCCAATGCCCAGACGCCCGCAACCGACAGCGGCAAGACAGCCAGTAACGCAGTGCGAATGCGCCAGCGGAGCGGCAACGTTTTTAATATCGATCCAAGACGACGCCAGCCGCTGCGTATAATCAGCCCTTTGTGAAACTGGCGGCCCCTTGCGCGTCCTTCGCGGAAATCGCGATACAGCGCTTCACACTGTTTAACCTCCTGCGCTGAGGGCTTGGTGCGAACGGACATATAGCCCTGGACCTTGCCGTCACGCACCACCGGAATGGCATTCGCCCGCACCCAGTAATGGTCTCCGTTTTTACGCCGGTTTTTAACCAGCGCGGTCCAGGGTTCACCCTGTTTTAAGGTGGCCCACATATCTGCAAAGGCTTCTGGTGGCATATCCGGATGGCGCACCATATTGTGCGGCTGCCCTTTTACCTCATCAGAGGTAAAACCACTGGCCTCAATAAAGGCGTCGTTGGCATAGGTGATATAGCTATTCAGGTCGGTCGTTGACATCAGTGTGGCATGATCGTCATAGACATATTCACGCTGGGAAACAGGTTGGTTATTGCGCATAGGAGTCCTTGCTCGTACCAGTCAGACTTACACCAGAAGTGTTAATGAGTGAGTGTTAAAAGGTAAAGATTACCTTTTTTTATGTTTTCGGCACTTGCGTAATGACTCTTTAGTGCTACGCGCAAATTTGTTGCATTTAAAAAGCCGCTTTAGGGCGGCTTTTGGTATTTATACCGCGATCATGCATTGCGAACGTAGCGGGTTGAGTACGCAGACTGGTAAGCCCGAGACAGTGTTAGGGACGTTTTGATGCAACAGACTCCCCATCCTTAATTTTTTACAGACCTGCTTAACAGGCTTTCTTCGTGTTTTATTTATCAATTCAGCGCAGGTCGACATTGCGGGTGCCGAACCACCACGTCAGTAAAAAGCCGCTAACCCAGGCGACGATCAATCCCCCCAGATAGACAGCCATGCCGGCAAAAATCCCCTGATGCGACGTCATCAGCGGCAGCGTGACCAGCCCAGACGGGCCAAATACGGTATTCATGCCCACCGGCAGCCCCAGCCATGCCACTAAGCCAATAAAGAACCCGCCGACCGCACCGCCACAGCAGGCGGTAATAAAAGGTTTGAGGCGCGGCAGCGTTACTCCGTAGATAAGCGGTTCCCCCACGCCCAGTAAGCCTGGCACGATAGCGCCTTTTATCTGGGCACGCAGCAGCGCGCCCTTTTCCGCTTTGCACCAGAGCGCCAGCGAGGCACCGACCTGACCGGCACCCGCCATGGCGAGAATCGGAAACAGTGAGTTAAATCCCTGGGTTTCCATCAGGGCAAAATAGACCGGGATAAATCCCTGATGAATGCCAAACATGACGGCGATCAGGAACAGTCCGGCCAGTAGCGCACAGCCAAACGGGTTGTTATTGAGGTGGATAAAGAGCCATGACATGCCCTTAAACAGCTCGCCGCCGACCGGCATAATCAGCAGGTATGTCAGCGCGCCCGTGATCAATAAGGTCAGCAGCGAGGTGAGAATCATATCCAGATTGTCTGGAATGATCGTGCGCAGCCGCCTTTCCAGCCAGCCACCAAACATGGCCGCCAGCAGCACCCCGATGATATTACCGCGCGGATCGATAGCCAGACCAAAAAAGCTGTCCATACCGCTGTAATAGCCGACTTTGGCATCCGGCACGTAGCCCAGAATAAACAGCGAGGCGATGATGGCCCCGTTTACGCCCGTGCCGCCGAAGGCTTTTTGCGCGTTGTAGCCAATCAGAATGCTGAGGAAGGTAAACAGCCCTTTGCCGAACACTTTCATATAGGCCACGCCCTGAATCAGCCAGCCAGGATGATCGCCAGGCGTGCTCAGGTGCAGGCTTTGCTCAATCAGGGTGGCAAACCCCAGCAGTAAACCTGCGGCAATAAAACCCGGAATGAGCGGCGTAAAAATGGTGGCGAAGCGTGCCAGGAACTGCTGCAGCGCGCCGGTCTGCCTGGCTTTTATCTGCTGTTTCTGTTCTGCCGCTACCTGGTGCAATACCGCGGCATCGCCCTGCGCCTGCGCCAGGATGGCCTGCATCCGTTCTGCCGCCGTCTGTGCCTTACCAGGACCGAGCACTATCTGCAACTGATCATCGCTGTCGATGACGCCCAGCACGCCAGGCAGGCGTTTCAGCCGGGCAATATCGGCCTGATTGTGTCTCAGCATCAGTCGTAAACGCGTCATACAGTTGCCGCATACGACGATGTTCGCCGCGCCGCCCACTGCCTGCACGATATCGTGCAGAAGTGCATCGGTCATTTTTGCCATTAGCGCGCTCCCGAATCCTGTAATGCTTTGCGGATAAAGCCCTGGTGCTTAGCGAGCAGCGCGATTGCCTCATCGGCATTTAATCCTGCTAACACCATGAGGATGGCGGTTTTACAGTGTCCGCCACAGGCCGACAGCGCCGAGCGGGCGCTGGCTTCATCACAGTCAGTGGCCTGAATAACAATGTTAACCTGCCGCTGCACCAGCTTTTGGTTAGTGGCTTCAACATCCACCATCAGGTTGCCGTAAACCTTACCGCTACGAATCATCGCTCCGGTGGTGAGCATATTCAGCACCAGCTTCTGTGCGGTTCCGGCTTTCATGCGTGATGATCCCGTCACCACTTCAGGCCCCACTACTGGCGTCAGGGCGATATCGGCGACCTGAGCCATTTTGCTGTGTGGATTACAGGTCAGCGCTATCGTGGAGGCACCGCACTGCCGGGCATAATCCAGCGCGCCCAATACATAGGGCGTCCGTCCACTGGCAGCGATGCCGACCAGCACGTCGTGGCGGCTAAAGTGAATAGCCTTCAGATCCTGAGCACCCTGTTCCACATTGTCTTCTGCGTTCTCTACCGCCTGCAAGATGGCCTGATGGCCCCCGGCAATCAGGCCAATAACCTGGTCGCGTGGTGTTCCGAAAGTTGGTGGGCATTCACTTGCATCAAGAATACCTAAACGGCCGGATGTCCCGGCACCGCAGTAAACCAGACGTCCCCCTGCGCTGAACGCCGCGCAGATTGCCTCCACCGCGCGCGCAATCTCCGGCACGATCGCCTCCACGGCCAGAGCGACTTTTTTGTCTTCCTCGTTGATGACCCGCAGCATCGCCTCTGTGCTCATTTCATCAATATGCTGGCTGGCCGGATTGCGCCCTTCCGTGATCATCTGACTGAGATCGATTTTCACACTCGTCCTCCACAGGAATAATTTATTCTGAATATTTTTAACACAACGAATGAATAATTCATCCTCTGCCCACGTTTTTTTCTGCGGTGATAAAAACGGGGTAAAAAAAAGGCCCAACCACCGTTGAGCCTTTGTCTTGCTAACCCGCTGTTAACTGGCGGTTTGCGTCCGTAACTGTAATTCGTACGCTTTAGCCTGTTCTGTATCGAACTGGTTTTCCCAGCGCGCAATGACCAGCACTGCCAGAGCATTACCCACCACGTTGAGCGCGGTGCGGGCCATATCCATAATGCGGTCCACGCCCGCAATAAACGCCAGCCCTTCCAGCGGAATACCCACGCTGCCGAGCGTTGCCAACAGCACAACAAAGGATACGCCGGGCACGCCCGCAATGCCTTTGGAGGTGACCATCAGCGTCAGCACCAGAATAATTTCGTCCGTCAGCGACAGATCAATGCCATACAGCTGAGCAATAAAGATGGCGGCGATGCTCTGATACAGCGTTGATCCATCCAGGTTAAACGAATAGCCGGTCGGAACGACAAAGCTGGTAATCGCTTTGGGCGCGCCATAGGCTTCCATTTTCTCCATGATGCGCGGCAGCACGGTTTCTGAACTGGACGTTGAGTAAGACAGGATCAGCTCATCTTTTAAAATGCGCATCAGCGTCGTAATGCGTAGCTTGCAGAAACGCGCGACCGCCCCCAGCACCACAAAGGCAAAGAAGAGGATCGCCACATACACCAGCAGCACTAACTTCGCGAGCGGCCACAGCGACGCGAAGCCAAAGTTAGCAATCGTCACGGCGATCAACGCAAACACGCCCACTGGCGCGTAACGCATGATCATATGCGTCACTTTAAACATGGTTTCTGATACGCCACGGAACAGATTGACCAGCGGATCGCGCTGTTCTGACGGCAGAGCGGACAGTCCCAGCCCAAAAAGTACCGAGAAAAAGATAATCGGCAGCATTTCACCCTTTGCCATGGAGGCAAAGATGTTCTGCGGGATCAGCGACAGGATGGTCGCCACCAGACTGTGGGTGCCTTCCTGCACCTGAGCGGTTGTGGCTTCATATTTAGAGATGTCCACCGTTGCCAGCGTAGACATATCAATGCCGGTGCCGGGCTTAAACACGTTGGCCAGGGTAATACCAACAACAATGGCAACGGTGGTAATCACTTCAAAGTACAAAATGGTTTTGAGACCAATGCGTCCCAGCTTTTTCGCATCCCCGACACCCGCAATGCCGACAATCAAGGATGAAATCACGATGGGTACGACGATCATCTTAATCAGATGAATAAAGATATCGCCCGCCGGGCTGAGAATATTATTGACTAACCATTCACGATCCTCTGGCTGATTATGCAACACGGCACCCACGATGATGCCAAGCACAAGTGCGATCAGAATCTGCCAGGCAAGGCTGATTTTAAAACCTTTCATAACGCGTAATTTCCTCAGTCAAAACCCGTTTCTCTCTACTGCGAAGGTGCAGAAGACAATACACACAGGGAAGTGAGCAAAAAGCCCGGTAAATTAGAGGGTGTTTATAGACGGCGTCCCGCATTGAAATGCGATGATTTCCATACCCATTTTCAGACGCGGTCTGAGCTGATACCTGATGATCAGGGGCGAGATAAGTACCATTTTCACTGTGGTAAATGCAACCCTTGGAGGCTTCGATTAAAACTTCACCATCTCTTAAGCATAAAATGCTGGCACAGGCGCAAATCCCTAACCTGCTGTTATGAAAAGTAAACCTTCGATAAGTTTTCGCATAGCTATTCAGGCAATGCTCAATGTCTGCGCGGTTCGTTCGCTGTTTTTTTAACCAGCGCCCTTCACAAAATGTTGCAACTTAAATCCCCATTTTTTGCAGGGAGTTAGGGTGATTTTATCCAATTCACGACGTTTTTATGTCAGCAAGGTTAACGCGTGATCTATGGCGCAAAAAAGAAACAAAACCGGTTGTCGGGCTTCACTTAACCATTGATTGACATATGATTAACATCTTCAAGGAGATTCGCCATGAGCCAACATCATATCTATCCTGTTCCAGAAAATATTGCAGCAAACGCGCTGATTACTGCCGAACAGTATCAGGCGATGTACCAGCAATCGGTTACCGATCCAGAAACATTCTGGGGGGAGCAAGGTAAAATCCTTGACTGGATAAAGCCTTACAGCAAAGTCAAAAACACGTCTTTTGCGCCTGGCAATATTTCCATTCGTTGGTATGAGGACGGTACGCTCAATCTGGCGGCGAACTGCCTGGATCGTCACCTGGCAACCCGGGGCGATCATCCTGCCATCATCTGGGAAGGTGATGATGCCAACGAAAGCAAAACAATAACCTTTCGTCAGCTTCACGCCGATGTCTGTCGCTTTGCCAACGTGCTGGAGCTGCTCGGGGTTAAAAAAGGCGATGTCGTCGCGATTTATATGCCAATGGTGCCGGAAGCCGCGGTCGCCATGCTGGCCTGCGCGCGCATTGGCGCCGTGCATTCGGTTATTTTTGGCGGCTTTTCACCGGAAGCGGTGGCAGGTCGCGTGATCGACTCCAGTGCAGCCTTAATTGTGACAGCCGATGAAGGCGTGCGCGCGGGGCGTACGATCCCACTGAAAAAAAATGTGGATGATGCGTTAAAAAATCCCAACGTAAACAGCGTGAAAAACGTCGTGGTCTTTCAACGTACCGGCAAAGACGTCGGTTGGGTTGAAGGACGTGACAGGCACTGGCACGAGCTGATGCAGAACGCCAGTACCAACCACTCTGCGGCAGAAATGCAGGCAGAAGATCCGCTGTTTATCCTGTATACCTCAGGTTCAACCGGCAAGCCGAAAGGCGTGCTGCATACGACCGGCGGCTATCTGGTTTACGCTGCGACCACCTTTAAGTTTGTTTTTGACTACCATCAGGACGATATCTACTGGTGTACGGCTGACGTAGGCTGGGTTACCGGCCACAGCTATCTGCTGTATGGCCCGCTGGCCTGCGGTGCCACGACGCTGATGTTTGAAGGCGTGCCCAACTGGCCGACGTCCGCCCGCATGGCGCAGGTGGTGGATAAGCATAAAGTCACCCTGCTCTATACCGCGCCCACGGCTATCCGCGCGCTGATGGCCGAAGGGGACAAGGCGATTGAAGGCACCGACCGTAGCAGTCTGCGTATTATGGGTTCGGTCGGTGAGCCGATTAATCCGGAAGCCTGGGAGTGGTATCACAAAAAAATCGGCAACAGCCAGTGTCCAATAGTGGATACCTGGTGGCAGACCGAAACCGGGGGGTTTATGATCACCCCGCTACCCGGCGCAACGCGGCTTAAGGCCGGTTCTGCGACCACGCCTTTCTTTGGCGTACAGCCCGCGCTGGTCGATAATGAGGGGCATCCTCAGGAAGGAGCCTGCGAAGGTAACCTGGTTATCACTGATTCCTGGCCAGGCCAGGCCCGAACGCTGTTCGGCGATCACGACCGTTTCGAACAAACCTATTTCTCTACCTTCAAAAATGCCTACTTTAGCGGTGACGGCGCGCGACGGGATGAGGACGGTTATTACTGGATCACCGGCCGCGTGGATGATGTGCTGAATGTGTCAGGGCATCGTCTGGGCACGGCAGAAATCGAATCGGCCCTGGTTTCCCACCCTAAAATTGCCGAAGCCGCTGTGGTGGGGATCCCGCACAGCATTAAGGGCCAGGCGATTTACGCCTATATCACCCTGAATCACGGCGAGGAGCCCTCACCAGAGCTTTACACCGAAGTGCGTAACTGGGTACGCAAAGAAATTGGCCCGATCGCCACGCCCGATGTGCTGCACTGGACCGACTCTCTGCCAAAAACCCGCTCCGGTAAAATCATGCGCCGTATCCTGCGGAAAATCGCCGCGGGTGATACCAGTAATTTAGGCGATACGTCAACGCTGGCCGATCCTGGCGTCGTTGAGAAACTGCTTGAAGAGAAACAGTCCATCACCATGCCGTAACAACCCGGCGGAAAGCATCAGGCTTTCCGCCACCACTTCCCTACGTAGTGTGTTTCTGTAGTCACAAAAATATAACTCATTCACGCTTTTGCGTGAGGTCCACGCCTGCATGCTTCTGGAGATAATGTGATGAATGATGCCCTGCCCGAACAGGAAAGGATCTACCAACAAATTGAACGTAATCCTCGCTTTCAGGAATTGGTACACAAGCGCCAGTCTTTTGCCCTGCTGCTGTCGTTAATTATGCTGGTGCTGTATGTCGGCTTTATTCTGCTTATTGCTTTTGCCCCTGGCTGGCTGGGCACGCCTCTTCATGCCGGCACCAATGTGACACGCGGCATTCCGCTCGGCGTAGGGCTGATCGTCATCTCCTTTGTCCTGACCGGCGTGTACGTCTGGCGCGCAAACGGCGAGTTTGATCGTCTGACGAAGGCTATCCTCAGCGAGGTAAAACCATGATCCGTCTTATGCTGTGGATGCTGGCAGCGCTGCTGCCGTTTTCTGCTCTGGCCGCCGATGCCATTACGGGCGCGGTACAGAAACAGGCTGTTAACTATCAGGCGATCGTCATGTTTGTGATTTTCGTCGGCGCCACGTTGAGTATCACTTACTGGGCGTCGAAGCGAACGCGTTCGCGTAGCGATTACTACACCGCAGGCGGAAATATCACCGGCTTTCAGAATGGGCTGGCCATGGCAGGCGACTTTATGTCCGCCGCCTCTTTTCTGGGTATTTCGGCGCTGGTGTATACCTCGGGCTATGACGGCTTAATCTATTCGCTGGGCTTTCTGGTCGGCTGGCCGATGATTCTGTTTCTGATTGCAGAACGGCTGCGTAATCTGGGACGCTATACCTTTGCCGATGTTGCCTCGTATCGCCTGAAGCAAAAACCCATACGCACCCTGTCAGCCTGCGGTTCACTGGTGGTGGTTGCGCTCTATCTGATTGCTCAGATGGTTGGGGCAGGTAAACTGATCCAGCTTCTGTTCGGCCTCAATTATCACATCGCCGTCATCCTGGTTGGGATCCTGATGGTGATGTACGTGCTGTTCGGCGGCATGCTGGCGACGACCTGGGTTCAGATCATCAAAGCCGTTCTGTTGCTGTTTGGTGCCTCATTCATGGCCATTATGGTAATGAAAAGCACCGGTTTTAGCTTTAATACGCTGTTCACCGAAGCGATGGCTGTCCACCCGAAAGGCGCGGCCATTATGCAGCCTGGCGGGCTGGTTAAAGATCCCATTTCTGCCCTGTCGCTGGGGCTGGGGCTGATGTTTGGTACGGCGGGATTGCCGCATATTCTGATGCGCTTCTTTACCGTTGCCGACGCCAAAGAGGCACGTAAAAGCGTATTTTGGGCCACCGGTTTTATGGGGTACTTCTACTTTCTGACCTTTATTATCGGTTTCGGCGCCATACTGCTGGTCGGAGCCAACCCGGCCTTTAAAGATGCCTCCGGCGCGTTAATCGGCGGCACCAATATGGCGGCGGTACACCTGGCGAATGCGGTTGGCGGCAGCACCTTCCTGGGCTTTATTTCAGCCGTGGCATTCGCCACGATTCTGGCCGTGGTGGCTGGCTTGACGCTGGCGGGCGCTTCGGCGGTCTCTCACGATTTGTATGCCAGCGTTTACCGTAAGGGCCAGGCCAGCGAGCGCGACGAGCTGCGGGTGTCGAAAATTACGGTGCTGGTGCTCGGTGTTGTGGCGATCGCCTTGGGTATTCTGTTTGAAAAACAGAACATCGCGTTTATGGTCGGCCTGGCGTTCTCTATTGCGGCCAGCTGTAACTTTCCGATTATCCTGCTTTCCATGTACTGGTCTAAACTCACCACCCGCGGCGCGATGGTCGGCGGCTGGTTAGGGCTGATCACCGCCGTGGTGCTGATGATTCTTGGCCCTACCGTCTGGGTTCAGGTGTTGGGCCATGCTTCGCCAATCTATCCGTATGAATATCCGGCCCTGTTCTCTATTACTATCGCCTTTGTGGGCACCTGGCTGTTTTCGGTTACCGATCATTCGCAACAGGGCGCAGAAGAGCGCTCACGTTTCCGGGCACAGTTTATTCGCTCCCAGACCGGTGCCGGTATTGAGCAAGGCAAAGCGCACTAATCCCTTTTCCCGGGCATAAAAAAAGGGCAGGGTCCGCGAGGTCCCTGCCCTTTTTCTCAGGCCACTATCAGAAGCGCAGTGATGCACCCACGTATGGACCATCGACCAGGACGTTGTCTTTACGACCGCCTTTATTATTCAGCTCGATATACTGATAACCCACGCGCAGGTTAAGCAGAGAGACTGGCGTAAAGCTCACACCGCCGCTCGCTTCCTGGTAGCTGTCAAGATGATCGGTAAGGCCTTCCGGCGCATAATAATACTGGCCGTACAGGCCCCACATGCTGTTGAAGTTGTACTGCGCGCTGCCGCCCAGCGCCACCGCAAATCCGTCTTTCCCGTCTTCAGGATGGGTAAAAATCGCCTTTGCGGTTGGCGCCAGTCGCAGATCGCCGAAATCGACGTTGTAGCCCAGGCCAGCGCCGTAAGTGCTGCCGTCATGATCGCTACGCAACCAGTTGCCGTTCAGGAACAGGCCTGGTGAGGTCGTGCCCAAACCGACATTCAGGTTGGTGCTGTGCTCGCCAACATCGACGCTGCCCTCGATGGCCTGCGCGGCGCCGCTCAGCATAATGAAGCTCAGAGCGCTTCCGGTAACAAGTTGCTTAAACATGATTCTCTCCATGATGGGTCAAATAATTCCGCATCAAGGGTAGCAGTCTGAAACGAGGTGACAACTAAATTTGGAAAGCTTTACGTAAAAAGAGATGTCATTTTGTGCCAAAACGGACAACGCGCTGTAAGTTAAGCGGAAAAGAGCGGATGACAGGCGCATTCAGGCCTGTCATCACCCGGCTCAGTGTGCCCACATCAGGTGCCCGATGAACGGCGCCAGTATGACGGTTACTACACCAGACAGCATCATCACCAGGCTAGATACCACGCCTTCCTGCTGCCCCAGTTGATAAGCGCGTGCCGTACCGGCACCGTGCGAAGCGGCACCGAATCCGGCCCCTTTCGCCACGCCCTGTTTGATGGCGATGCGCAGGAACAGCACATCCCCTACCGCCATGCCAAATACGCCTGTCACAACCACAAACAGTGCCACCAGATCGGGCTGCGCACCCATGGGTTTGGCCGCCGCCAGCGCAAAGGGCGTAGTAATGGAGCGCACGGCCAGACTTCGCTGAATAGTTTCCGGTAAATTCAGTAAGCGCGCCAGCCAGACGGAACTGCATACCGAGACTGTTGTGGCGGTTAACACACCGGCACTCAGCGATAACCAGTGGCGTTTAATCACCGCCAGATTTTCATAGACCGGCACCGCAAAGGCCAACGTCGCGGGGCCCAACAGCCACAGTAGCCAGTGGCTTTCCGCAATATAGTTTTGCCAGCTGATATGGGTCAGCAGCAGCAGCGCCACCAGAATGAGCGGGGTCATGATCAGCGGCATCAGTAACAGTGTTGGCCAGCGGCGATACAGCCGTTTATTCAGGTAATAAATCATTAGCGTGACGGCCGCACACAGCAGGCTGATAAACAGATTACGCATCGTCGCCGCCCTGCTTACGCGCGGCCCGCGCGACCTCGAAGCGGTACAGGCGATCCACCACCAGGGCGGTCGTTGCCAGCACCAGTAGCGTACTGACCGCAATCACCACAAAAATCCGCCAGCCATCAATCTGTAACAGATCAGCGTAATTCACCACCGCCACCACTGCCGGGGTAAAAAACAGCAGCATCTCTGCCAGCAGCCAGCTGGCACCGACTTTCACCCAGCGCAGCGGTAAAACGCGTAGCGCAATCAGCATTAACATCAGCAGCATGCCGACAATGTTGGCCGGCAGCGCCAGGTGCAGCCAGTTCACCAGCTGCTCGCTGGCGACGAATACCGAGATAAACAGCGCCAGCTGTAGCGGTAAGCTGAGCCGTTGCAGCCTGTCGAGGTTAAGGTGCCGCAATGCCAGTGCCATCATTTTTCTCCCATGTCGTTAATGCGCTCAGTATAGAATCACGAGGTACTGTGAAAAAAATGAATTAAAATTATTAAAATCATGCCAGAAAGGAATAGTTATGGACGTGCGTGCGTTGCGTTACTTTACCGAAGTGGTACGTCAGCAGAGTTTTACCCGGGCCGCGCAAAAGCTGTTTGTGACGCAGCCGACGATCAGCAAAATGGTGCGTCAGCTGGAAGAGGAGCTGGACTGCGCGCTACTGCTTCGCGATGGACGTCGCCTACATCTCACGGACAGCGGACAAGCCGTTTATCAACGCGGACTGGCTATTTTGCAGGAGTTCCATCAGCTTGAGGCAGAGATAGGCGATATCAATCAGTTGAAAACCGGCAAGCTGCGGCTCGGTATTCCCCCAATGGTCGGCATGCAGATCGCCGGATCGGTTTCGGCGTTTCGTCGCCGGTATCCGGGCGTGGAACTCAGCATTGCTGAGTTTGGCGGCTTAACGGTTCAGGAGGCGGTGCTGGCAGGCACGCTGGATATTGCCCTGACGGCGCTCCCGGTCGATGCCGAATTACCCCTGGAAACGTTATCGCTGATGCAGCATCCGTTATGTGTCTTACTGCCCCGTCAGGAACCCTGGCTGCAACGCACCCAGCTCAGCCTGCGCGATTTGGCTCCGCATCCTTTGCTGATCTTTAATGAAGAGTTTTCGCTGAACCGCCAGTTGATGAAAGCTTTTCAGCGTCAGGAGATAACCCCTACCATTGCCGTGCGTAGCGGGCAGTGGGATTTTCTGGCCGCCATGGTGCAGGCCGGGATGGGGCTGGCAATTTTGCCGGAGCCGATATGCCAGCGGTTAGATAAACAGTCGTTACTGTGGCTGCCGCTGGAATCCGAGCTTCAGTGGCATCTGGGGCTGATCTGGCGGGAAGGCAGCTATCTGTCACGCAGCGCGCAGGCGTGGATTGCGTGTTGCCGCGAACACTGGCCCGATCAGGCACCGCGCCTCTCCGTCTAGTGCGGCAGCCCGCCCGGCCGTCGCAGAACGCAGGTGACCGGGCGGGCGCGGCGCAACAGGGAGTTTACTCTTCTTTCTCGATCAGAAGCGCTTCCAGCAGGTCCAGATCGTGCAACAATTTTTGCATCGTTTCGTTGGATATCTGCTGGGTGGCACGCAGGTGATACACTTCAGCACGTTCGGCACGCAGTGCGTTCAAACGGAAGCGACGTTCCAGGTTCTCGGCAAACAGCGCGTGCTCGAGGTCGTTTTTCCCCTCCGCACGGCGACGCAGGTTGCCGATGACACGCAGGCTGACCTCTTTCAGCAGCTCAGGATCGATATTTTCGTCGGTTTCCTTTTCGAGCCGTGCCTCCATCTTTTGCAGACTCTCGATAGCCACACCGGCCATCACCGCTCTTGCATGCTGAAGTTCGTGCCGATGGGCACTCTTATCCATCGTCTCGACGCCGCGCAGCAGCACCGGCAGAACAATGACGCCAACCAGTAACGAGAACAGAATCACGCCGGTTGCGATAAACACCAGCTCATAGCGCGCCGGGAAAGGATTGCCGTTGCTCAGGAACAGGGGAATCGACAGGACACCCGCCAGGGTGATGGCCCCGCGCACGCCCGCAAAAGAGGCAATTAGCAGTTCGCGCAAAGAATAGCTAGAGAAAACTAACGGCTTGTTTTTTAACAGGCGCTTGCTGAAACGCTGCATGATCCACAGCCAGCCGAAACGCACCACCATTAACGCCGCATAGACCAATGCGATATCTGCAAAGATCATCCAGATATCCACGTTGGGATCCGCGTTCGCCTGTTGAATGGAATTTTCCAGGATAGAGGGCAATTGCAGGCCCAGCATCAGGAACACCATGCCGTTAAACACAAACTCCAGCATGTGCCAGACGCTATTGGCGCGCAGTCGCATGGTCAGCGGGGCCTGACGGATAATACCGGAGCGCGTGATGGTCATCCCGGCCGCGACGGCGGCTAAAATGCCGGAAACGCCCAGGTGTTCTGCAATCAGATAAGAGGCAAACGGCAGCAGCAGCAGCAGGACGATCTGTGTGGCAGCATCGTCCCCACCGCTCCAGCGGTTCAGGACACGCAGTGACTTACCGTAGAGCCAGCAGACCGCAACACCGGCAATTAAGCCGCCGACCGCCACTTTCAGGAATTCGACGCTGGCACCGCCCCAACTAAACACCATGGTGCCCATCGCCACCGCGACGGCAAATTTCAGTGAAACCAGGCCAGAGGCATCGTTCATCAAGGCTTCGCCCTGAAGTATTCCCATAATTTTCTTAGGAATGCGGCCTTCGCCGACAATGCCTGAAAGCGCCACGGCATCGGTAGGTGATAACACTGCCGCCAGGGCGAAAGCAGGGATAAGAGGAATACCGGGAACCGTCCAGTAAATCAGATAGCCAATTCCGACGACGGTAATCAGCACCAGCACCAGCGCCAGGCCAAGAATTTCCCGCCCGTAATGCAGAAACTCGCTAACCGGCGTTTTCCAGCCGTCAGCAAATAACAGCGGCGGAATAAATAAGACGAGGAACAGTTCCGGATCAAAATCCACATGCAGGCCGAAGTTAGGCCAGGCCAGTAGAGCACCGACGGCGATCTGCACCAGCGGTAGCGGGATTTGAAAAGGCAAGATACGTGCGGCGACCCCGGAGAGCGACACCACTAGTGTCATAATTAAAATAGTAAAAAAGATTTCCATGCTTTCCTTAGGCGGTTGTTATCTTCGAATCAACTATAAGTTAAAAGTGTAAAACAAACTGGCCAGGGCAGGAAAAGCAAGCCGTGCTTAAAAGACCAAAAAGCGGATAATTCCGGACGCTCCGCTGAACGTCCGGTTTGACAGTCAGATCGCCCAGCCTCCGGCATAAAAGGCGACTAACGCGGCGGCAATCACGACAGTGCCCACGTTGAGCTTACGCCACTCGCCCGCAAACAGACGGCCAACCACCAGAGTGGCGAACCCCATCATAATGCCGGTAACGATGTTACAGGTCAGAACGATAATCACCGCCGTGAGCAGGCCGGACATGGCATCAACGAAGTCACCGAAATCGATCTTGGCCACGTTGCTCAGCATCAACAGGCCGACATACATCAACGCTGGCGCGGTGGCGTAAGCCGGCACCAGGTATGCGATCGGCGACATGAACAGAATGACCAGGAACAGGAGACCCACCACGATCGCCGTCAGGCCGGTTTTACCGCCCGCCGCCGTACCGGCGGCAGACTCAATGTAGACTGCCGCTGGCGAAGCACCGACAAGGCCAGCAAACAGGCTACTGACGGAATCCGTGGTCAGCGCCCGACCACCGTTGATGATCTGCCCGTCTTTATCCAGCAGATTGGCCTGGCCCGCAACCGCGCGGATCGTGCCGGTGGCATCAAAGACCGCCGTCATCACTAGCGCCAGCACGCTGGGCAGCACCGCAGGCTGCAAGGCGCCCATGATGTCCAGGCTAAAGAGCTGTGACTCACCCTGCGCATCACGCAGGCTGGGCAGGGCAAACAGTCCCTGCCAGCGCACGGCCGGGTCGAACACCAGCCCCAGAGCAGAAATCGCGATAACGGTCAGTAAAATACCGCCAGGCACGCGGCGTTTTTCCAGGCCAAAAATGGCGGCCAGCCCCAGCAATGACATCATGACGGGGAACGACGTAAACTGGCCCAAGGCAACGGGTAACCCTGAGGCCGGATTTCTGACGACCAGTCCCACGTTGTCTGCCGCAATCAGCAGCAAAAACAGACCAATGCCGACGCCCGTTCCGTGCGCAACCCCCATTGGCAGATTGCGTAAGATCCAGGCACGAATCCCGGTGGTGGAAATCAGGGTAAAGAGCAGGCCCATCAGGAACACGGCACCCAGCGCCACGGGTACGCTAATGTGCTGACCCAGCACAAGGCTGAAAGCGGTAAACGCCGTCAGTGAGATAGCACAGCCAATTGCCATGGGTAAATTCGCCCACAGCCCCATGATGATCGATCCCACGCTCGCCACCAGACAGGTCGCAACGAACACCGCCGTGGGTGAAAATCCCGCCTTACTGAGCATGCCGGGCACCACGATCACTGAATAAACCATGGCGAGGAACGTAGTCAGCCCGGCGACAATTTCCTGTCGCACGCTGCTGCCACGGGCCGAGATGGCGAACCAGGCATCCAGCTTTCCACCGGACGGGCGTGATTCAATTGACATAGTTGAGCCTCAAAAATTGTTGTAGTGGGATCGTGCGGTAACGGCCCTGACGTCCCTGGAAACCTGTCATCGCCAGCGGGCAGCCGGCAAAAGGCAAACGTTTACTTCGCCGCACAGAACGGGACGTCACGCTGCCCCGTTTAAAGGGGGCAGATTATCCGGCGTTTAACCGCCGTTTTTCAACCGCTGAGTGAGGATTGGTAACTATAAAGATCAGGTTGATAACATCAGGAATGCTCTTGATACCATCATTTAACATTCTGTCCGTCAGGATAAGGCGTCAATCACGAGAAGGCAGGCAAGAATGACGCCGGGCGGCGTCATCGGGCAACGTGCATCAGCCAGAAAGGTTAATCTCACCGCCTTGTTGAATAGCGCGCTGCCAGGCCGCACGCTGTTGCACGGTCGTTAACCATTTTTGCGTAGCGGGGGCATCTTTCAGTCCGGCGCGCTGGCTCAGCGCCAGAATAGGGAAACTCATCTGCACATCCGCAATGCTGAAGCGCTGACCCGCGAACCACGGCTGTGTTGAAAGGTGAGCTTCAATGACCTGCTTGTGCAATTTGAGTTGTTTATCCAGCCAGGCTTTCTGAACGCCTTTGCCCAGCGCCGCGCCCACGGGGCGAAGCAACCACGGCACCGGCGCGCTGCCAAGGCGGCCAAAAACCAGCTTCATCACCAGCAGCGGCATCAGTGAACCTTCTGCGTAGTGCAGCCAGTAACGCGCCTGTAGCTGCGCCTCTTCATCGGTGAGCTGCAGCCGCTTTTCGCTGTCGTATCTTTCTTCCAGATACTCAAGGATGGCCCCGGACTCGGCCACCACGCGATTGCCATCGGTGATCACGGGCGACTTCCCTAACGGATGCACTTTTTTTAGTGCGTCCGGCGCCAGCATCGTGGGTTCGCGCTGGTAGCGCTTGACCTGGTAAGGCACTTCCAGCTCTTCCAGCATCCACAGCACCCGGTGAGAGCGCGATTGTTCAAGATGGTGAACGGTGATCATCATGGTTCCCTGTGAGTGAATATGCTGCAAGTATAGACGTCACCTTGTCTTATGCAGGGAACCATCCTGCTCAGGATCGAGCAGTACCGCGCCAGAGCCCTGCTGGCCCAGCAGGTCGCCAGGGTTGCGCAGTGGGCAGTCACGCATTGATAAACACCCACAGCCAATGCAGCCATCCAGATCGTTACGCAGGCGCGTCAGCGTTTCGATGCGCTTATCCAGTTCGTCGCGCCAGTGCTGCGTCAGATTGCCCCATTCCTGAGCAGACATCCGCTTATCTGCCGGCATGTTCTCAAGGCTGTCACTGACGCTGGCGAGCGGAATACCAATGCGCTGTGCAATTTTAATAATGGCCACCCGTCGCAGCACATCACGGCTGTAACGCCGCTGGTTTCCGCTATTGCGGGTGCTGAAAATCAGCCCTTTGCTTTCATAAAAGTGCAGTGCAGAAACGGCGACGCCGCTTCGGCGCGCCACTTCGCCCGGTGTCAGCACGGGTTTTGGGTAATTGCGATCTTTTTTCATTTGGCACTTTACCTCAAGTTAACTTGAGGAATTATACTCTTTTCCCATCAGAACGACACCTTCCCTTATGATGTCATGCGCCAGCGAGCGGACCCGGTTTTATCGCCGAAAGCCTGTCAATTCCGCATGAACGCTAAGGGGAAATTCACCAGAAGGATGAGGCCATGATACAAGAAGAGATCATTCATTCACTGACGCACTGGATTGACCAAAACCTGGATAAGAGCCTGTCAATTGACGAAGTCGCCGCCAAATCAGGCTATTCGAAATGGCATCTGCAACGTATGTTCCGTAGCGTGACGAAACAGACGTTGGGTGGCTATATTCGCGAACGCCGCCTGACGCTGGCCGCTGAAGCGCTGCGACAAACGCAGCGGCCAGTGTTTGATATTGCGATGCAATATGGCTATGACTCGCAACAGACATTCTCACGCGTTTTTCGTCGCCAGTTTTCACAAACGCCCACGGCTTATCGCCACGCGATGCGCCGCCAGGCCATCCAGCGTCCGCGTTTGATGCGCTTTGACTGCAGCGACACGATGACCAGCTTTACCCAGCGGACAACGGGAGAATGCTGTCCGGTTAGCTGACGCGCTCCGTGCGCCTGCCCAGGCGCACGCCGCATTTAGTGCCCCAACCTTGTCGTAAGCGCCCTCTTTTTCTGCTGCCAGATCAGACAAATTTTGTACAAAAATCAGAAATCGGATGATATAGTGTGACCCACATCACATTATGACACTTGTTGCCGACGAAAGAGCCCGACCTGACAGACTTTTCCGCCGACGTGATGTTCGCAGACAGTCAGGCGTAATCTCCGATTTTGAGGTCAAAATTGATGGCGACTTTAACCACCAGTTTTCTTGTTATGCGCTGGGAATTGCTTAGCGCGATAATGATGTTTTTTGCCAGCACGCTAAAAACCCGTCTCCGTCAGGACAGTCATCACGTCATGGCGTTTCTCTGTGGCAGCGTAGGCGTTGGGATGTCGTGCTGGTTCGTGACCGGCTTGATGGGCATCACGTTGAGTATGGAAAACGTGCACCATTTCTTTAGCGTCTCTAAAGATGTCTTTATCGACGTGATGAGTCGAGCGCCCGCTAACTGGCAAATGCCCTGATAAACCCATAAAAAACCCCGCAAAGCGGGGTTTTTTATATTGCTGTGTAGCGTCAAATTTTCTTCAACATAACAGGAATGGCAACGTCCTGTATTTCTACGTCCGGCCTCTGCGTTCCGCGACGATCCTGAATCCACATTTCACCCATCATCTTATCCAGCCCGCGATCCAGACCCGTCACCATGCCTGCGCCTGGCGTGAACGTCAGCTCGCCAAAATAAATGTGTTCATCATGGATGTACCAGTCAACACGGACATAGTCGAAGTCGCTGGCCAGCGTTTTGCTTAACGCCAGGGCCTGTTGTAACGATGGCATCACCGTCGAAACGTCCAGCCCGGTATCGCGAATTTTATGGAACGCCTCACTCAGGTTGTTCACATAAAAATTCATTGAGAGCTGAGGCTGACAGCGGTTGTAAATGACCTGAAGCACATACTCAAAGTTGCCATCGCGCTTATTAAACATGTGGAACTTGTAGTCAACCGGGGCACTTTTGCCATCACCGATGTATTGCTCAACCAGAATACGTGGCTTGATGTAGCGATAGTGAATCTCACGCGCTTCGTTGGCGAAGTCAGTCTTTAACCACGTGTAGCAGTTATGAATGATTTGCTGCTTCCGGAGTGCGTTAGGTTCCTCCAGCACGATCTCGACCATGTTTGACGCATGATTCGGTTTGATCACCGTTCCCTTCCAACGCGTCAGATTGTTCAACGTGGTGGGATCGGTCGTGTCATGAAGCAGCGGTATCAGATATTCATTGCCGATCTTCTCAGCAATAAACTCACGCACCGAAAACTTGTCAGACAGGCGGGCATAGAGCTGATAGTCACCATGAATGAACTTGCGATACAGCACTTTTTCATTGAACACCTTGGGCTCACGCAGGTTGGGGAGCCTTCTGAACTTACGGAAATAATAAATCCGGTCCTGATAAGTCCAGGGCATCTTCTTGATGAAGTATTGCAAACTTCTTCTGAGCTCGTGTTTTAACTTGAGCATATTTGACCTCATTTGTAGGTTTTGTAGTTGAGTGAGGAAACCTGGATTTTTTGAATCACGCCGTGTTTAAAGAAATAATTCATGACGGTCAGGGACAGGAGCTCTGATAGAAAAACGCTCCATGCGGCTCCTGTAATGCCATAGCCCTGAATCAGCCACCAGGAAAGCGGCATACTGATGATCACCAGACAAATGATTTTCTTCAGTAAATAATCAAAGCCCCCTTCCTTTACCATGTAGCGATACGCGACGGTGCCCAGCGCCGAAAAGCTGGTCGCTATCGACAGCAGGGTGATGAGATTGCCTGACTGGGTAAACGCTGGGCCATACAGCGCGATGATTATCTGTTCACCGAACAGTGCGACGATCAGCAACATCAGCAAAGACACGGCCATCACGTAGCCATTGAGCCGCGCCGTCAGCCTGATCGCTTCCTCACCGCGCGCGCGAAAAATTTCGCTAAAGCACGAGGTGATGAGTGCGACGGGAATAAAAATCCACGAGGCGGCGATGGTATTGGCTGCGGCAAACAAGCCAAGCTCCTGGGCCGATGCGATGCCAGCCAAAAACATCTGCGCGGCTTTTACCTGGACAGAGATAAAAATGCTGGAAATCGCCAGAGGCAATCCGGCATACATCAGGTAACGCAAATACAGCGTTCGCGTCTCGCGCGGCGGAAGCTGGTCCTGATGTGCCTGATAAAAGGTGTAACGTTTGATGGCGTAAGGCACCAGCGTGACCGTGATAACCGAAAGCGTTAGCCACAATGGATTGAGACGCAGCCAGGCAATGATAAAGCTCAGGGCAAAACTCATCAGCATGCCAATCGCATTGGCCACGGTATTCAGCTTTGAAGCCAATCGTGCATTGTTGTAAACGCTAAAGGTGTCCTGTGTGACAAAAACAGACGCAACAAAAGAGGCCAGTGCAAATGCCAGGAAGTTCTCCTGCATGTTGTACCAAACCCAAATTAATACTGGCCCTGAGGTGAGAAGTAATAAACCCATGCGCAACGTGCGTGCGATGCGCATTAAACGTAAACCTTTGGCCGCATTTTTGCTGACACGTTTAAACAAAATTGTTTCAGTGCCAAAGAGGGCTATGGTTTGCACCATAGCAAATAATGACGTTGAAAATGCCATCTGACCAAATAGGGTCGGACCGAAGGATTTTGCCACATATGACGTCACGAAAATGACGCCAAAGACGGAGATAATCTTTTCAGACATCATCCAGGCGGCATTAGACATTACGCTCAATTTCATCGACTGTTCCTTAGTATTACTCTACATCTACCACTTCGGTGCCCATCCCTGGGACGAATTAATAAGCGCTTAAATTTCATAGCGAAATTATAAACATCGCGCCAGTCCGGCGCAAAAATGAGAATCCAGTCTTATTTTATCGGGAGAATTCAGGAGAATTCTGATTATATCTGGACCGAATACCCTCTACTGGAAACGATTTCAAATTGAAACCAATAATGTTTCCAAAAACCATCCTCCCTGAATAAAACAGGTCAGGCGGCTTTGAATATCAAATTTACAGTCATTTTTATCTTTGGGATGCGATGAATTTATATCAAAAACCCCATACCAGGAAGGCGCGACATCCCGATAAGAATAAAATAAGATTTATCCCATGATGATATTTATTCTAAATATCTTAATTTAACCCTCGCAATTTAACGTCCGTATTTAAATACGGCACTCAATGAAATCATACAGTACCAAAGGTTAATAAAGTAATTCTCATCCATTAATTGATAAGAAAGGTAAGAGCATTTATGAGAAAGTCACGATATAGCGAAGATCAAATCACAAATGCCATTAAAGCTTCTGAATCGGGCGTTAAGGTTAAAGAGATTTGTGAAGAGCTGGGCATCTCTGAGGCAACCTTCTACAGCTGGAAGAAGAAGTTCTCTGGGCTATCCTCGGAAGAAGGCAGAAAAATCAAAGAACTGGAAGAAAAAGTACAGTTTCTGACACGCGAACTGCAAGCGCTGAACGCGGATAAGGAAATGCTACAGAGCGTATTGAAGAATTTCTTCACCACCAACGAAAAACGTCAGGCGGTCAACTTCTTACAGAGCACTTTTGATGTAGGAACCCGGCGCAGCTGCCGTTTACTGGATATTAGCCGTAGCGTTTATCATTACCCTGCCGGTTCAGATAACCGCTAATAGTGAGACAACGGCTTTATAATGGCGACATCGCTGAGATTTGTTCTTACCAGAAGAGATGAAGAGCATTTAACAGGACATTTATGGTGGTGCGCTTCGCCCAGTCCGTAATTAATGAATGGATTTGCGGTTACGCTTCCTTTTTTGCGGTAAAATTGATTCACAACAGCAAAAGTCTCTCTATCTACGCCACTTTTATACGCCAAATCTCATTTCGGTGAGATTGGCGCCCCTCTTTTTTTCATTAGCCTCCCTAAAAGAATCGAATATCCACTGGCCTCTTTGTTCAGCAAGGGTAATGTTAAGTCGGTTTATAAAGTGCTTTTTTTAGCCACCTCTGGCCCTGGGAATTTTTTCCAATCTCGCCGCGATCGTTGTCAGCATAAAAAGATAAAAACAGGCCAGAATAATCTCAGATAAACAGTTTATTGATACTTATCACTTTCAGCAGCCAATAGCACATATCCTGTACTATTGATGCCCATCGTTAAACATTAAATAAAAGCGAAGCGGGATGAACGAGCGATTTAATTAGACACTGCTGAAGTAAAGGGTGGTTTTTTATAGGGATTTATCTTAACCAAACGGCAACGCTGCGTGCTGGTTACACATAAAATTTGGCGGCCAGCCTAAACATCAGGCTCACATTCTCCTCTTTTTAGGGCGAATGACTGTCGTGCCCCGGACAAAACTGTCTGTTTTTTGTTCAAAATGCACCCTGCAGCACGTGGTAACGCCCTACAGGGATCACATTTTTTTGCAGAGCGCGCGGCGCATATAACAGATAAAGGCCAGTTACAGGGTGAGAAAAGCGCGATTACCGCGTTATTTTGCCGTGCCTGAGTCAGGCATAATCCGAAAAAGCGTGAATATCACACTGGGTAATTATCAATTATCAGGGGCAAGGCTTATCGAATGTTGATGGCAGTACCGCGTGGCTGAGGTTTAAATCGCATCGTCCAGAACAGGCCAGAAGACAGGCAAAAAAACAGCGACAAATGTGAATACAGGTTGCCCGTATTGAGTCCAGACCAATGTCCACAACGGCCCGGCGAGGATGGCAAAAACGTAGGGAGGCCTCATCAACAACAGCGATAAGCGCTGGCTGTGTTCCCTCACAGGAAACGCGGCATGATTCACATCAGCGGAGCGAAGTGAGGCCCCAGTAGCAGGCCAGCTGACCACTGTTCAGCACACTCAAATCAGCGCCAGCAGTCGCCTCATAAACGCCTGCGTGGTTATGAGTTTATCTGTTTTTGATAGCGGCCCGGCGTGATGCCATAACGACGGGCAAACGCACGCGTCAGATGAGCCTGATCCGTTAAGCCCACGGCGGCAGCCACGCTGGCAATGGCCTCACCCTGAGCCAGCTTCTGTTTGGCCTCATACAGTCGGTAAGCCATTAACATTTGCTGAGGCGTAACGTGAAAACGATCGCGGAAGGCCCGTAAAAAGTGCCAGGGCGACAACGAGGCTAACGCGGCCAGCGTCTCCAGTCTGAGCGGTTCAGCCAGATTGGCGCGCAGGTAGTCGCGCACGTCATCGAAACGGTGTCGGGCTTCAGCTTTACGCGGTGAGGACATTCGCGCCAGCGGGCGCATATACAGCAGCAGTTCATATAATAAACTGTCGCGTGCCAGTGCCGTATCGGCCTGCCACAGCGCCGAGAGGAGTTGCGATAAAGGTTGTGCCAGACGCACATCCGTTCTGAGCGCCTCATCAAACCACCAGCCGCGATCGCCACTGAGTTCGTCCATCAACTGCGGCTGAATATAAATCATCTGATAGCGCCAGCCGTCTTCGCAGGCCGATTCACCGGTATGCAGCTCATCGGGATTCATCATCACCAGCGAATGCGCGGGCGCGATGTACTGCGTACCGCGATAGCGAAAACGTTGTGCTCCCGCCTCAATGGTGCCTATACCAAACGCTTCGTGCGTATGCGGCTCAAAGGCGTAATGAGAGATGTGCGCCTGATAAAGCTCCACACCTGGCAGGTCTGGCGATTGCTTAAACTGCGCGCGATCTTTTTCACCGGGAAATACGGCTGGAATGCCCTCCACCTCACCTCTCCTTATTCCTGCAACAAGGTCTTCTGCACCGCACCCAAACTGCAGATTGTTATCCTCTGTCGATTAGGTAACACTGCTTCACAGGCACACTCACCGGGAGCAATTATGCAGCGCGTAGTCATGGTCGTTGATATGCAAAATGGCGTGTTTGAATCGCCGCGTTTCGATCGCGCCGGGCGAGTGGCGCAGATCAACCGACTGATCAGACAGGCTGACATTACACTGTTTATTCAGCATCGCGAAGGGAACATGATTGAGGGCAGCCATGCTTTTGCACTGCTACCCGAAATTGAACAGCCCCAGAATGCGTATTACGTTACCAAAACCGCCTGCGACAGTTTCTGGCAGACAACCCTGGCTTCGCTGCTGAGCACCTTAGCTATCACTGACTTCGTAATTTGTGGCTGTGCCACCGACTACTGTGTTGATACCACGCTCAAAGTCGGAGCAGGCTTAGGGTATCGCATCACCGTGGCCGCCGACGCGCACACCACTGCCGACAGGACTTATGCCAACGCTGAGCAGTTAATTGGTCAGCATAATGAAGTCTGGGCAGCCCTTAGCATGCCCGGTAACGTGCCGCGCGTTGTCGATACCGCCACCCTGCTGGCCGAATGGCGCTGAGGCCTGTCCGCTCAACGTCGTTTGATCGGCACACGTCTTCTTAGCCGACTATCCTCAACGCTAAGGCTGTGATTAATGGTTTATTCTGGAGGCACCGTGCTCGACTCTTTTTCCTGGATCAATGAACCCACAAGGTGGCAGCATCAGAACGGTATCCTGCACGTGGTTACCGACGAAAAAACGGATTTCTGGCACCAAACCTGGTATGGATTTGAACGCTTTTCCGGGCATATCTTCGCCAGGGCGGTGCAGGAGGATTTTACTTTCCAGGTCAAGATTCGTGCCGACTTTACGACGCTGTACGATCAGGCCGGACTGATGCTGATGCGCGATGCGCAGCACTGGTTGAAAGCGGGCATTGAATATAATGATGGTGCGCCCGCTATCGGCAGCGTCCTGACGCTTGGTCAGTCTGACTGGGCCACGGGCATCTTTCCCGGCGATGCGCGCGCATTCTGGTTGAGGCTGACGCGCAAAGGCGACAGCCTGAGACTGCAGTATTCAACCGACGGGCAATGCTGGCCGCTGCTGCGTTTGTGCCCCTTCCCGCCGGGCCGCGTTAACGTTGGCGTCATGTGCTGCACGCCAGAACGCGCTGGCCTGGCCGTTGCGTTTGAGGACATCTCACTGAGCCCGCCGCTGGATAAGGCACTGCACGACCTGAGCTAAAAGCCAGGCTGTCACCGCGGCAAAATCAAGGCAGAAAAACAAAAAGCCCCGGTAAGGGGCTTTTATATAGTAGAGAAGCGACGCAACGTTGCAATCAGAACGGAATGTCGTCGTCGAAATCCATCGGTGGTTCATTGTTGTTGCTGGCAGGTGCGCTTGGCTGCTGCTGCGGGCGAGACTGCGCGCCACCGCTAAACTGGTTGTTGTTCGCCTGCTGCGGTTGCTGAGGCTGGCCCCAACCGTTGTTGTTGCCCTGGCCGCCGCCTGCTGCTGGCGCGTTACCGCCCTGCTGACGTCCACCCAGCATTTGCATGGTGCCGCCGACGTTAACCACGACTTCGGTGGTGTAACGTTCCTGGCCGCCCTGATCCTGCCATTTACGGGTACGCAGCTGGCCTTCAATATAGACCTGAGAGCCTTTACGCAGGTATTCACCCGCCACTTCCGCCAGCTTGCCAAACAGCACAACACGGTGCCATTCGGTGATTTCTTTGTTTTCACCGGTCTGCTTATCGCGCCAGCTTTCCGAGGTAGCCAGCGTAATGTTGGCGACAGCGCCACCATTTGGCATGTAACGTACTTCCGGATCCTGACCCAGATTCCCGACAAGAATCACTTTGTTAACGCCACGACTGGCCATGTTGCTGTCTCCCGATGAATTTTTACGTAAGTCTACGCGATCAATTCTAACACGTCCCGCGCCTGGTTTCCCACTTTAGAGCGGTGTTCCATTTTTATCATCCGTCTTAAAAAGGCAAAAAACTACTGGATATTTGTTCAGTCTATTTTTTGTGCCATAATGATGCGTTTCTTCTGGCCGTGTCGTAGGGCGCGGTGAGTGCTGCTAATCCGGGAAAGGTGAATGGATAAGATCGAAGTTCGTGGTGCCCGCACCCATAATTTGAAAAACATCAACCTGACGATTCCTCGCGACAAACTCATTGTGGTGACGGGCCTGTCAGGTTCCGGTAAGTCCTCTCTGGCGTTTGATACGCTGTATGCGGAAGGTCAGCGCCGCTATGTGGAGTCGCTCTCTGCCTATGCGCGCCAGTTTCTTTCTTTAATGGAGAAACCGGACGTCGATCATATCGAGGGGCTGTCACCGGCGATCTCCATTGAGCAAAAGTCCACCTCGCACAACCCGCGATCCACGGTGGGGACGATCACGGAGATTCACGACTATTTGCGTCTGCTGTTTGCCCGCGTGGGTGAACCGCGCTGTCCGGACCACGACGTGCCGCTGGCGGCACAGACGGTCAGCCAGATGGTCGATCAGGTGCTCGAGCAGCCTGAGGGCCGCCGCCTGATGCTGCTGGCGCCGGTCGTGAAAGATCGTAAAGGCGAACACACCAAAACGCTGGAGAATCTGGCGACGCAGGGCTATATCCGCGCCAGGATTGACGGCGAGGTGTGCGATCTTTCCGATCCGCCCAAGCTGGAACTGCAGAAAAAACACACCATCGAAGTCGTTATCGATCGCTTCAAAGTGCGTGAAGATCTGGCGACGCGCCTTGCCGAGTCGTTTGAAACCGCGCTTGAACTGTCTGGCGGTACGGCAATTGTTGCTGATATGGACGATGCTGATGCGGAAGAACTGCTGTTTTCGGCTAACTTTGCCTGTCCGATTTGTGGATACAGCATGAGTGAGCTGGAACCGCGCCTGTTCTCGTTCAACAACCCCGCCGGGGCCTGCCCAACCTGTGACGGTCTGGGCGTGCAGCAATATTTCGATCCCGATCGCGTGGTGCAAAATGCTGAGCTGTCGCTGGCCGGTGGCGCTATTCGCGGCTGGGATCGTCGTAATTTTTACTATTTTCAGATGCTGCGCTCGCTGTCTGAACACCTTAAGTTTGATATTGAAGCGCCATTCAGCAGCCTGCCAGATAACGTTCGCAACGTGATCCTGTATGGATCCGGCAAAGAGAACATTGAGTTTAAATATATTAACGATCGGGGTGATACCTCGATTCGCCGCCATCCGTTCGAAGGCGTGCTGAACAATATGGAGCGCCGTTATAAAGAGACGGAATCCTCCGCAGTACGCGAAGAGCTGGCGAAGTTTATTAGCAACCGGGCCTGCGCCAGCTGCGAAGGCACACGTCTGCGCCGCGAAGCGCGCCACGTGTATGTTGAAAACACGACGTTGCCCACTATTTCAGAGATGAGTATTGGGCACGCCATGTCATTTTTTGAAAACCTGAAACTGAGTGGCCAGCGGGCTAAAATCGCCGAGAAAGTGCTGAAAGAGATTGGCGATCGCCTGAGTTTTCTGGTCAACGTCGGCCTGAATTATCTGTCGATGTCGCGCTCTGCTGAAACGCTCTCCGGCGGTGAAGCTCAGCGTATTCGCCTGGCCAGTCAGATCGGTGCCGGCCTGGTCGGCGTTATGTACGTGCTGGATGAACCCTCCATTGGTCTGCATCAGCGTGATAACGAGCGCCTGCTTGGTACGCTGATTCACCTGCGCGATTTGGGTAACACCGTCATTGTGGTCGAGCATGACGAGGATGCGATTCGTGCCGCCGACCACGTTATTGATATCGGCCCTGGCGCCGGAGTGCACGGTGGTACGATTGTCGCGGAAGGAACCGTCGATCAGATTATGGCTGAAGAGGCCTCCCTGACCGGTCAGTTCCTCAGTGGGAAACGCGAAATCGCCGTGCCCGCCGAGCGGGTGAAAGGCGATCCGTCTAAGGTGTTGAAAATTACCGGCGCGCGGGGTAATAACCTTAAGGATGTCACCTTAACCCTGCCTGTCGGCCTGTTTACCTGTATTACCGGCGTATCCGGTTCAGGTAAATCGACGCTCATCAATGATACGCTGTTCCCGATTGCGCAGCGCGCCCTAAACGGCGCAACGACTGCCGAACCGGCACCGTACCGCGACGTAGCTGGACTGGAGCACTTCGATAAAGTTATCGATATCGACCAAAGCCCTATCGGCCGTACGCCGCGCTCCAACCCGGCCACTTATACCGGTATTTTCACGCCGGTACGTGAGCTGTTTGCCGGTGTCCCTGAGTCCCGCTCTCGCGGTTACAATCCCGGCCGCTTCAGCTTTAACGTCCGTGGCGGACGCTGTGAAGCCTGCCAGGGTGACGGCGTCATTAAAGTTGAGATGCACTTTCTGCCGGATATCTATGTGCCGTGCGATCAGTGCAAAGGCAAACGCTATAACCGTGAAACGCTGGAGATTAAATACAAAGGCAAAAGCATTCACGAAGTGCTGGAAATGACCATTGAAGAAGCCCGCGAGTTCTTTGATGCCGTTCCGGCGCTGGCGCGTAAGCTACAAACGCTGATGGATGTAGGTTTATCCTATATCCGTCTGGGCCAGTCGGCGACGACACTCTCCGGTGGTGAAGCCCAGCGTGTGAAGCTGGCGCGTGAATTGTCGAAACGCGGTACCGGCCAGACGCTGTATATCCTGGATGAACCGACCACCGGGTTACACTTTGCCGATATTCAGCAGTTGCTGGAAGTTCTGCACCAGCTGCGCGATCAGGGCAACACGATTGTGGTGATTGAACACAATCTTGACGTGATTAAAACGGCGGACTGGATTGTCGATCTGGGCCCAGAGGGCGGCAGCGGCGGCGGCGAAATTCTGGTATCAGGTACGCCAGAAACCGTGGCGAACTGCGAGAAATCGCATACCGCGCGCTTCCTGAAGCCCTTGCTGGAAAAATAACAGAACGCCGCAACGGATAACGTTGCGGCGTTCTTTAAATGCACTCATACCTTCATTACGTCAGGCAAGCAAAGCGCGTTGGCGGGCGTTTCTGCCAGGCTCTGGCAAGCACATCAGGCAAAGCGTAAGAAGCAGCACCCATCTGGCGAGCCCTGACACAAGACGAGACGCTGTATGACCATGCCCCTGATATCACAGGGATATGACAGTGACTTTTAATTGCTAAAACGGCCTGGCCTCTTCATCCAGCGTTTCGAGCAAAAATGTCACTGGCCGGTACCCGTCATTGCAACACACCACCGCTTTGCCCTGTCTGGACCAGTCGTTCCAAAATAATGGCTCGCTGGTATGAGCCAGAGTAAACACGAACTTTTCCATACAACCCCAGGCGTCTTCACAGAGGGCATTGGGTTTGCGAAAGTCAGTAATAAATGTCTCGCCCTCTTGATGCTTAGGACATTTCTCCATTTTCGGATAGCCATACCGCTCAATTAGCGTTGGCTTCAACTCTACCGATAAAACCGTTATTTTTACTTTATACATGCCCGCACCTTTAGCTCGTTCAGGTTCTCTGACGCGCCGGAAACCGCAACTGATTCCGCTGACTATCTACATGTCTGTCCGGCGCCACCATAAAACCATACTTTACGTAATGTTTTTTGACGCGATTTGACCTGCCGGCTCTTCTTCAATCGCCTGTCCGACAACATTCCAGCTTACGGCAACAGAACCTTTCCGGGGATGATAAGCAGCCTTAGTCGTCCAGATGAACGAACGCAATAACAGACACCAGTGAAACTATCCTGCTCGTGTGCCCGGCCGTTGAGAACGCCGGGGATGACCAGGGATGACCTCATCCTCTGTTTCCGACACGACCTTACTGAACGCCCCGGCAGCGACGTTCACATCGTTGGCCATTTTTCACGGACTGATGTTGTGATCTTCCGGCCAGGCAGGCGTAAACCAGGAGAAGGCCAATGGCGCATCGCCATCGGCGGTAGCGCTGAGTAATGGTACAGCCGTTTTTCAGGCCACCTTTGAGCGGAGGCGTGACTGACAAGCAGCACGCCTCTGGCAGGCTTTTTTTGATCGCTGTTCTGTTTACCCTGAGAAATGCAGGATCAGGCAAGATTCAGACACGTATAGGCATATACGCTTTTCAATCCCCTGACTATCCTTAATCCGTTCCTCTTTGGTACGCCTCTGGCGTCACCTTCTTGCTGCGCGCTTTACGCTGCGGCGTTGATCAAAAAATCACGACACACCTTAACTGGAGACACCATGAACATTACCCATGCGTATGCTGCTCAGGATGCAAAATCCAAACTGGCACCGTTTGATTTCAAACCGCGTGAGCTTCGTGCTCATGACGTACAGCTTGAAGTGCTGTTCTGTGGCGTTTGTCACTCTGACTTGCATCAGGCACGCAATGAGTGGAAAAACACAATTTTCCCAGTGGTACCGGGACACGAGATTGTCGGTCGCGTTACCGCTGTTGGCCCTGAGACCCAAAAATACAAAGTGGGCGATTTGGTCGGCGTCGGCTGTCTGGTGGATTCCTGCCGTAGCTGTCCGAGCTGTCAGGAAGGGCTGGAGCAGTATTGTGAAAATGGCTTTGTCGGCACCTACAACGGTGAAGATCGCTTAACAGGGGCCATTACCTATGGCGGCTACTCCACCTCAATGGTGGTAGATGAAGACTTTGTACTGCGTATTCCTGCAAATCTTGAACTGGCAGGCGTGGCACCGCTGCTGTGTGCCGGCATTACGACCTATTCGCCGCTGCGCCACTGGAACGTAGGCCCCGGTAAAAAAGTTGGCATCGTCGGTCTGGGCGGCCTGGGTCATATGGGCGTGAAAATTGCGCATGCTATGGGCGCGCATGTTGTGCTGTTCACCACCTCTCCGTCTAAAATCGAAGACGGTAAACGCCTGGGCGCGGACGAAGTGGTGATCTCAAAAGATGCCGACCAGATGGCTCAGCATGCTAATAGCTTTGATTTTATCCTGAATACCGTCGCCGCCCAGCACGACCTCAACCCGTTTATCACCCTGCTGAAGCGCGACGGGAATATGACCCTGGTTGGCGCACCTGAGCACGACCACCCGGCACCACAGGTTTTCAATCTGATCTTTAAACGCCGCAGTATTGCCGGTTCACTGATTGGCGGCATTGCAGAAACCCAGGAAATGCTGGATTTCTGTGGCGAGCATGGCATTACCTCAGATATCGAGCTGATTGCGATGAATCAGATTAACGACGCCTACGAACGTATGCTGAAAAGCGACGTAAAATACCGCTTTGTTATTGATATCAATACGCTGCGTGATGAATCAGCGGCATAACCCTGCCGTTTGCCCTTTCCCACCTCGGGAAAGGGCCGTTATCGTCCGGCATCAGCCTGCTGAAAAGAGGCGTCCACCAGATAATAGATTTGCGAATCTTTTAACGTGCCATCCAGAAACAGCGTATTCCAGTGGGATTTATTCAGATGTTCACTGGGGAACACATCGCTGTGCTCTTCCCGCATCAACTCGGCAAGCGCAGGCGTCGACTTTAACGATACCGCTGGACGCCCTTTTACCTCGTGAACCATGGCAAACAGTACGCCGTTGCTTTTGATCTGCGTGGCCTTCCAGTCGCTGTGTACGCTCTGTTCGGCGCCAGGTTTGTTCATGCAATAGGTCAGTAACTCCGAATTATTCATTATCATTCCCCTTGTAAGGTGGCAACGATACGCCGGGCACCGCCGTGAATGCGATGCTCACCCAACCAAATCCCCTGCCAGGTGCCTAATACCAGCTGACCGCGCTGCACGGGCAATGTCAGCGATACGCCGAGACTGGACGATTTAATGTGCGCGGGCATATCGTCACGACCTTCATAGTCATGCTGATAAGGTGCGTCTTCCGGGACGTGGCGCATGAAATGCTGCTCCATATCACGTCGAACCGTAGGATCGCAGTTTTCATTCAACGTCAGTGAGGCTGAAGTATGTTGCAACAGCAAATGCACCAGTCCCGTTCTGATATCACGTAATCCCGTCAACTGCTGCACGATTTCGTCCGTGATCAGATGAAAACCACGAGATTTCGCGCTTAAGACCAACGTTTGTTGATGCCACATAATTTTTTCCCTGAATCTGTCAGACCATTTAAGTGTGCAGAATGTGGCGCAAAGGTAAACCCGAAGCCTGAAAATAAAAAAGCCGCCAGACAATGCTGGCGGCCAGAACCTGTGACGGCCGTAAATTACATGACCGCGGCGAACGCTTCTGCAACCTGGTGAACGTTTTTACTGTTGAGGCCAGCCACGCACATACGACCGCTGCCGACCAGATACACACCAAACTCTTCGCGCAGACGATCCACCTGCTGCGCGCTCAGGCCGGTGTAGCTGAACATGCCGCGTTGCTTTAACAGGTAGTCGAAGCGCTTGCCCGGTAATGCCGTGCTCAGCACCTGTACCAGCGCCTGACGCATGTCGATAATACGCAGACGCATCGCTTCCACTTCTGCCAGCCAGTTTGCCTTTAAAGCCGCGTCGTTCAGGACACGTGCCACAACCTGCGCACCAAAATTTGGCGGGCTGGAGTAGTTGCGACGCACGGTCGCTTTTAACTGACCCAGAACACGGCTGGACTCTTCAGCGCTGTCGCACACGATGGACAACCCACCGACGCGTTCGCCGTAGAGCGAGAAAATTTTCGAGAAGGAGTTGCTGACCAGCGCAGGCAGGCCCGCGGCGGCAACCGCACGCATCGCGTAAGCATCCTCTTCCATTCCGGCACCGAAGCCCTGATAGGCGATATCGAGAAACGGGATCAGTTCCTGCGCTTTCAACACCGCGACGGTTTCGTCCCACTGAGCATTGGTCAGGTCGGCGCCGGTTGGGTTGTGGCAGCACGGATGCAACAGCACGATGCTCTGCTTTGGTAAGGTTTTCAGCGTGTTGAGGAAGGCATCGAAACGGACACCGTTAGTATCAGGATCGTACCAGGGATAGGTCTTCACCTCAAAACCGGCACCGCTAAAAATGGCAACATGGTTCTCCCAGGTCGGATCGCTAACCCAGACGTTTGACTGCGGAAAATAGCGCTTGAGGAAATCCGCGCCCACTTTCAGCGCGCCCGAACCGCCTAATGTTTGGATGGATGCTACATGGCCCGCTTTTAGCACTGGATGATCGGCACCAAATAACAACGGGGCAATCGCGTTGCGGTAGGTACTCAATCCTTCCATTGGCAGATAAAGCGAAGCCTGCTGCGGCTCGGCACGCAACTGTTCCTCAGCATCGGCCACGGCCTGTAGCTGAGGAATGATGCCTTGCTCGTTGTAATAAAGCCCAATACTCAGGTTCACTTTATGCTCGCGCGGGTCCTGTTTAAAGGCTTCCATCAGCGACAAAATAGGGTCGCCAGCATAGGCATCAACGTTTTGGAACACGGTGCAGATCTCCATGGTTGGTCTAGAAATAAAAGGGGCCACTAAACCCTGTACCGCCCGGGGCGATGGTTCATTGCGATAATCACATTAAGCACCACCGCGCCTGCCACAGACGCGAGCAACATTGGCAGGCTGACGACAAAAAGTGACGCCAGCACGACGCAGGTATCTACCGCCATTTGCAGTTTACCTGCGCGGATATCGAAACGATCCTGTAACCACAGCGCCAGAATATTGATTCCACCCAGGCTGGCTTTGTGACGAAACAACACTATAAACCCAATCCCCATGATGACGTTACCGAACAATGCCGCATAAAAAGGATTCAGCGCGGAAAAATGCATAAACAGCGGGTGCAGGTGGGTAAAAAGCGACACCAGTCCGACGGCACTGAACGTTTTCAGGGTAAATTCCCAGCCCATCCGTTTTACGGCCAGCCAGTAAAACGGGATGTTAATGAGAAAAAAGGCGCTGCCAAAAGACATGGGCGACAGGTAGCTGATTAAAAACGCGAGGCCTGCCGTGCTGCCGGTCAGCGCGCCCGCCTGCTTCAGCATAATCACGCCGAACGACACCATTAACGTGCCGAGCAGAATCGCAAGCGCATCTTCAAGACGAGAGTGGGGAATATGAGCGGGTTGTACAATGTTATCCATGATGCTGTCTCAGTACGGGTAATGACGCACTGATGCAATAACTGCGCCAGCCGGGCTGCGCTGGCAACAGGTTGACAGAAGATCACCGTTCTCGCCCGTCCGGGCGGGGACTTTCGTGCAACACCGACTTATTTTATGCACAGATAGCGCAAAATCAGGCGGTTTACCGCGTTTAATCTGCACCAAAATGGCACATCATGCGCTTTTTTGGCGCGCAGCCGGTTCCGCACTCATCATCAGGCCATTCTCTTTCAGTCTGCCTAGCACGACCGACGTTTTGACATGGGAAACGCTCTGGTGCCCGGCTAAAAGCTGACTGATTAACGCACTGAGAGAGGCTAAGTCAGCTACCGCGACTTTAAGCAGATAGTCGGCATCGCCGGTGGTTTTATAAGCATCAACAATGGCCTCTTCCCGTTCCACCATTTGATGAAAGCTCTCAACATAGTCTGCAGTATGGTTGATCAGGCGCACTTCGATTAGCCCAACCATGCCAAGACCGACGGCGTCGGGCGACAAACGCGCATGATAGCCAAGAATAAGGTTTGCCTGTTCAAGGTTGATACGGCGGCGTGAGCATTGCGATGCAGAAAGACCCACTAAATCACTGAGTTCCTGATTAGTAAGGCGGCCATTGGATTGTAACAGAGTGAGGATTTTAAGATCGTAATCGTCTACATGAGTCATGCTGTTTCCATCGCGTAAAGTGTTGCTTTACTACAGATAACCCGATTATCTGCAGGCTTGTCCAACACTATTTCGCACGGCGGGGGCCGACATGCACAGATCGTGCATGTCGGCACACAGCAGCATTACTCGTCGTCGTATTGCGGCCCAGCGTAGTTATCGAAACGCGACCACTGACCGTTAAAAGTGAGGCGAACGGTACCAATGGGGCCGTTACGCTGCTTACCCAGGATGATCTCGGCAATCCCTTTAAGATCGCTGTTTTCGTGGTAGACTTCATCGCGATAGATAAACATGATCAAGTCGGCATCCTGCTCGATCGATCCGGATTCACGCAGATCGGAGTTCACCGGGCGTTTATCTGCGCGCTGCTCCAGAGAGCGGTTTAACTGGGATAAGGCCACCACCGGCACATTCAGCTCTTTTGCCAGCGCTTTGAGTGAACGCGAAATCTCCGCGATTTCCAGCGTACGGTTATCTGACAGTGCCGGGACGCGCATCAGCTGCAGGTAGTCGATCATAATCAGGCTCAGTCCACCGTTCTCACGGTAGATACGACGCGCGCGCGAACGCACTTCGGTTGGCGTCAGGCCTGAAGAATCATCGATATACATATTCTTCTTTTCCAGCAGGATGCCCATGGTGCCTGAAATCCGCGCCCAGTCTTCATCGTCGAGCTGGCCGGTACGGATGCGCGTTTGATCCACGCGCGACAAGGAAGCCAGCATACGCATCATGATCTGCTCACTGGGCATTTCCAGACTGAAGATCAGAACCGGCTTGTCCTGCAGCATCGCGGCATTTTCGCACAGGTTCATGGCAAAGGTGGTTTTACCCATAGACGGACGGGCAGCCACAATAATCAGGTCTGACCGTTGAAGCCCGGCGGTTTTCTTATTCAGGTCCTGGTAGCCGGTATCCACTCCGGTGACACCATCATGCGGCGTCTGATACAGCGACTCAATGCGAGAAACGGTCGCTTCAAGAATCTGCTCGATGTTCTTTGGGCCGTCATCTTTATTGGCCCGCGCCTCTGCAATCTTAAATACGTTCGACTCAGCAAAATCCAGCAAATCTTCACTGCTGCGCCCTTGTGGATCGTAACCGGCATCGGCGATCTGGTTTGCCACGGCGATCATTTCGCGCACCACGGCGCGTTCGCGCACGATATCGGCATAAGCGCCGATGTTCGCAGCACTGGGCGTATTTTTGGCCAGCTCAGCCAGATAGGCGAAACCGCCTGCCATTTCCAGTTCACCCCGCGTTTCGAGCGATTCTGACAGGGTGATCAGATCGATTGGCTTACTGTTTTCCAGCAGGCGCTGCATCTCGGAAAAAATCAGACGGTGCGAGCGATTAAAGAAATCATTAGCTACGACGCGTTCGGACACATTGTCCCAGCGCTCGTTATCCAGCATTAACCCACCCAGTACCGACTGTTCCGCTTCCAGCGAATGCGGGGGCATTTTCACGCCTTCCAACTGGCGATCCTGCGTTTCGTTCGATTTGTTGGTGGGTTTATTTCCTGCCATAGTGAATGCATTACCGATCTTCTGTGGGGACGCGCAAGTATACCTCAGTTAAGGGGCGCGCCTCACCCTCATGATGAAACAATCACAGGAGTAAGAATGGCAAAGCGTA
This sequence comes from Pantoea sp. B623, assembly GCF_024814475.1. Taxonomy (NCBI): domain Bacteria; kingdom Pseudomonadati; phylum Pseudomonadota; class Gammaproteobacteria; order Enterobacterales; family Erwiniaceae; genus Pantoea; species Pantoea sp. B623. The sequence goes on from NZ_JANUXM010000004.1 coordinate 2,162,200, forward strand.
TTCAGTTCAACGCACACGGCGGTCCCGAGGTCTTAAACTGGGTCGATTTTGAGCTTGCCGATCCCACCGAGCATGAAATCCAGGTAGAGAATCGCGCGATTGGCATTAACTATATTGATACCTACGTGCGCAGCGGCCTGTATCCAACGGGCCATTTTCCCTCGGGGCTGGGCACCGAGGCGGCCGGTGTCGTCACCCGCGTCGGTTCGGCCGTTACGCGCTTTACGCCCGGCGATCGCGTCGTATATTGCCAGGCGGCGCTGGGCGCTTACAGTGAACGCCACAATGTAGCTGAAGAGCGTCTGATGCTGTTACCAGACGCAATTAGCTTTGAGCAGGCAGCCGCCAGTTTCCTCAAAGGCCTGACCACACAGTATCTGCTTCGTCAGACCTACAAGGTAAAACCGGATGAAACGTTCCTGTTTCATGCGGCGGCCGGTGGGGTTGGGCTGATTGCCTGCCAATGGGCGAAAGCGCTTGGCGCACACCTGATTGGCACCGTCGGCTCTTCAGAAAAAGCGGCGCGGGCAAAAAACGCCGGCGCCTGGGCCACCATTAACTACCAGCAAGAAGATATTGCCCAGCGCGTCATGGAACTGACCGCAGGCGAAAAGGTTGGCGTGGTATATGACTCCGTGGGTAAAGCGACCTGGGAGGCCTCGCTCGACTGTCTGCGCCGTCAGGGGCTGATGGTGAGCTTTGGTAATGCTTCGGGTCCGGTGACCAATATCGATCTCAGTATCCTGAACAAAAAGGGATCGTTGTTCGTTACCCGGCCCTCCCTGTTTGGTTACATCACCAATCGCCAGGAACTGGAGACAGCCAGCGCTGAGCTGTTTTCTTTGCTGGCCAGCGGTGCGATTAAGGTCGATGTGCCAGAACAGCAACAATTTGCCCTTAAAGACGCCAGTAAGGCACATCAGGTGCTGGAAAGCCGGGCCACGCACGGATCGAGCCTGTTAATTCCGTGAAATAAAAAGGGCTTCCCGCAGGAAGCCCTTCTTTTATTTTTCATTCGCACTGATGTAGGGGCAGAAGCGATGAACAGATTATGAAATCACGCGAGCCATCCTGACAGAAAACATAAGTAAAAAGTATGATCCGCAGCCATTATCTTACCGGCAATCTCTTAACCTGTGATCTCGCCCACATTTAGTACCGGCCATCTCTTTCCAGTCGGCTGAAGCGGCGTTTGAGCCTGTTGCGTCGACGTGTGTCTTCATCAGTAAAAAAGCGGCGATAAAGCCACACCGCTGCCACCGCCAGTATGAGCCAGGGCAGAACGTGTACGATAAGCGCAAACACGCCACCGATAAACATCACCACCGTCGCGACGATCAGGGCAGCAATGACGCCTAACAGGGACACGCCGGTGAATAACAGCATCAGGAAAAAACCCAATACAAAAAGTATGTCCATTTTGGTGCTCCTCGTTATCAATAGATTATTTATTACAAGAAACGTGCCAAAGGTTAACTTTTTGATTTTAAATAAGATAACAGAATAGCCCCAGCCCAAAGATGATGAAATTCACCAAATTATGGTGTTAAAAAAACCAGCCTGATGGCTGGTTTGGCAGAACTAGGCTTCCTGAGGAATTTTGTCGGCGACCAACGCCAGCGCCGCCTCTAGCACGCGGACGTCAGCGCCAGGTTTGTGCGCATTTTCACTAAGATGACGACGCCACTGACGTGCACCAGGAATGCCCTGGAACAGGCCCAACATATGGCGCGTGACATGGCCGAGATAGGTGCCTTTCGACAGTTCTGCCTCGATATAAGGATACATCGCGCGCACCACCGCAACCGGATCGACAGCAGGACGGTCGCGGCCAAATAATTCACGATCCACCTGTGCGAGGATACCGGGGTTTTGATAGGCTTCGCGGCCCATCATGACGCCATCCAGGTGCTGAAGATGCGTTTTCGCTTCTTCAAGCGTTTTAACGCCGCCGTTAATCGCAATCGTTAACTGAGGGAAATCGCGTTTTAACTGGTAAACACGTGGGTAATCCAGCGGTGGGATCTCACGGTTCTCTTTCGGGCTGAGTCCGGAAAGCCAGGCTTTGCGGGCATGGATAATAAAGGTGTCACAGCCACCGCGTTCGGCAACCGTGCCGATAAAGTCGGTAAGGAAAGCATAGCTGTCCTGATCGTCAATGCCGATGCGCGTTTTAACCGTTACCGGGATATCCACCACATCGCGCATCGCTTTGATGCCGTCAGCCACTAAGCCAGCTTCCGCCATCAGGCAGGCGCCAAAACGACCATTCTGTACCCGGTCTGACGGGCAACCGACATTGAGGTTCACCTCATCGTAACCGCGCTGCTCTGCCAGCGCCGCACACTGCGCCAGGGCTACGGGATCGCTGCCGCCCAGTTGCAAGGCCACGGGATGCTCCTGCTCGCTGTATGCCAGATAATCGCCTTTGCCGTGAATAATCGCGCCCGTTGTTACCATCTCGGTATACAGCAGCGTGTCAGCCGTAAGCTGGCGATGGAAATAGCGACAGTGACGGTCAGTCCAGTCGAGCATGGGGGCAATGGAGAAGCGTTGGGATGAAAAAGTATCGGTCATGAAGCGCAGTCGGTCCGGTGGTTAACAGTGATGATATTCTGCGCAAGGATAGCATAAGGGCGGGCGACAAGGTATCGCCCGCCCGTGAATGGCGGAGATTAGAAATTAAATCCGAGCTGAGCCATCGCGCCCCAGGTATTGTTTTGGCCTACCGAACCCGCCAGATCCAGGTGCACAGAATTATTGAATGGTGACAGGCCGAAACCGGCTGTGGCTACGTTTTCATCAGTCGAACGCATGTCCGCGCGGTAACCAGCACGTAACTGCAGCCAGTCCAGTACACGATATTCCGCACCGACGCCAGCGTACTGGCTGTTTTCCTGCGATTTAAAACGGTGGGTTTCAGTGAGGTCAACATCGCCTGTCAGGGTAACGGGACCTTTATCCCAGGCTAAACCCGCGGTCACTAATGGGCGGATTTCGTAAGTATCGCGGTAGCCGTTGACTTCTTTCGTTTCCAGATCGCGGGAAACCAGGTTTTGTCCGGTCACGCCCAGCGTCCAGTTTTCAGCAAACACCGTTGCCATGCCGGCATCAATGTTGAAGCCACTTTCCGTGCTGCGGTAGCGGCCATCGCGTAAATCGTTTTTGTCGTAGTTATAGACGCTGGCGGAATAGTTATACAGCCAGGTTTTTTGCAGCTTGGGTGTAATGCCAATTGAAACCGGCTGACCGGCGATGGTGAATTCATGCGCAACGGCAATACCATAATCCGTATTCAGTGCAGCCAGCCCATTGGCACTGGAACCCAGCAAGTTTTGGATATTAGCCAGCCCAAAGGGACCGCCAGGAATACCTGCAAAGCTGCCATCAGCAACGCCCTGCAGTATGACAATGTCACCCTCTTTCACGTTTGCGCGTACATGTGCTGTACCGTAAGCCTTAGTCACAAAAGCAAAAGGCAGGGTTTCGTTAGGGATGGTTACGGCGATCGCCACGCCCGCTGTGGCATTAGCTTTGTTACCGCGTAAGTCCCGGAGCGTATTCGCTAAGTCGCCTGACGCGGCCTGTATCTCAGGAATGCGCCGCAACAGTTCAAACCCCGATGCATTTTCGAACAGATCCTGATAGCGATTCACTGTGTCAGTGATGTTATCGATCTTATCGACCATCTTGTCTTTATCGGTGATTTGCGCACCGGCACTGGGAATAATGATGCTGACATCGTCATCAGGTTTCGCTTTGGTCATCAAGGCCGGGTTGGCCAGAACGGCTGATCCGTAGGTCGACGACGCCACGCCTGTTCCACCCATGGCATCGTTACGGGCATCATACCAGGTTCCTGCGGCCAGCGCGGAAGATGAAAAAACCAGGGCATTGAACACTGCAGGAAAAACCAGAACGGAACGTGGTACGGTTAATTTTGCCATTTGCTTATCATCACCTGAAATATTGCCGTCAAAACATTAACGACTGAATAGTTTGTTAGCTCCATTGTGGAGGATTGCTAACGCTTTATTGCTGTGAATTCAGAGTAAATAGTGGCGCAATTCCGTGGATTGATTATTTTTCGATCCGATATGTGCAGTTACCGCCAGAAAAGCTTCAGGCAAATCCGGTCTGAGCCAGCACTTTATTAAGAACATTTAAACATTAGTGCTTAACTCAGTGAGATGTAAAGTAAAAGTAAAAAATATCTATAAACATTCTGAAATACACTGGTCTCAGGCGGGTTGTTGCCGGGGGAAAACAGGGGGTAAAAGCGGCCAAAAAGGCAGGCTTAGGGACTCCTGGCGAGGTTCAGCGTCAACATAATTATTGTGATAAGATAACATCACCTGTCCAGCGGAGAACTTTCATGTCAACCATGACGCCAGAGCAAATTATGACCCAGGCTGAGAAGCTGTGTTTACAGCGCGGTGTCCGCCTGACAACACAGCGAGCAGAAGTGCTGAGGTTGATGGCCGGACAGCCTGGCTCAATCAGTGCCTATGATCTGCTTGATCAGCTGCGGGTTAGCGAGCCACAGGCAAAACCGCCCACCGTTTATCGCGCGCTGGATTTCCTGCTAGAGCAGGGATTTATTCATCGGGTGGAATCAAATAACAGCTACGTAATGTGCCATCACTTCGAAGCGCCTGCACACACGTCGGTTATGCTGGTGTGCGATCGCTGTGCTGGCGTGACCGAAAAGCAGGCTCAGGGCGCGGAGCAGATCATCGCCTCTTTGGCTGAGGAAGCCCATTTTATCCTCAGAAATAGCGTGATCGAAGCGCATGGCTTATGTGAGAACTGTGCTGAAGTTGAGGCGTGTGAACAGCATGAACATTGTGATCACGACCATCACACTGAAGGGAAAAAGCGCGGTAAGCGGAGCTAGTTTGCACATCCTTGTGCGGTGGCCGGCATGAGCGTACCGACCCGGGTAGGAGCGTCCCTGAAAAGCGTGATTACCAGCGGTAATCTTTGTTAGAACCTTCCCAGGCCGTTACTTCCTTCTCCGCTTCTTCTTTTGCGTAGCCGTAACGTTCCTGGATTTTACCGACCAGCTGATCGCGTTTACCTTCAATGACTTGCATGTCATCATCGGTCAGCTTGCCCCATTTCTCTTTCATTTTTCCTTTGAACTGTTTCCAGTTACCACTCGCTTCGTCTTTATTCATTGCAGACCTCCACGTTATCCTTCGGTTTCGCATTATCTTGCAGTTAAGCAAAATCACGATATAAAGCGCTGGTCATCAGCGCCATTCAAAGTTAATTGTAGTAGGTAATTTCAGGATTGCCGGAAAAAATGAAAATATTATGTATCCTGCGTCATAATTCCGGCTGAGCGGTCAGGCATTGAACCAGGTGCCATTACGCCAGTGCTTCCGCCAGACCAGCCACAAGGATAAGCCACGCAGGGCCAGGAAAACGGCGATAGCCAGCCACAAACCATGGTTGCCCAGCCAAGGCAGTGTCGTGAGCGTCAGGAAATAACCCAGCGCAGCCACTGCCATGCTGTTACGCATTTCTCTACCCCGCGTTGCGCCAATAAACATGCCATCCAGCAGATAGCACCAGACGCCGATCAGCGGTAACACCATCTGCCAAATCAGAAAACTATCGGCCGCCTCTTGCAGTGCACGAATAGAAGTCAGCAAAGTCACGATCTGATAGCCAAAAAAAGCATAGGCCAGCGAGAAAAACAGCGCCACTAACAGGGCCTGGCGACAGGCAGACAACCATACCTGCTGCAGTCGGCTACCGTCTTTTGCCCCGTGTGCTTCGCCAGCAAAGGCCTCGACGGCATAGGCAAAGCCGTCCAGGGCATAAGCGGTAAAAGTGATAAACATCAGAAGGATAGCATTTACCGCTACCACATCCGGGCCAATACGGGCACCCAGTACGGTCAGCGAGGCAAAGCAGAGCTGCAAGAGCAATGAGCGCAGTAAGATATCGCGGTTAAGGCGAAGAAGGCGGTGAATATCGCCACGCCAGCTGCGGGCGAGCATATCAAACCTGATACCACGGAGCCTTAATACGCGCCACACCATTGCCATACCGACCAGCAACGTCGCGTATTCTGCCAGCGCGGTGGCGGTGGCAGCACCGGCCACGCCCCAGTGCAGGCCCAGAACCAACCAAAGATCTAACAGGATATTGATGACATTCCCCACCACCAGCAGGATGACGGGTGCCCGGGCATACTGAACGCCCAGCAGCCAGCCCAGGATTACCAGGTTAGCCAGCGTTGCGGGCGCGCTGAGCCAGCGAATATGAATAAACAGAGCAGCCTGTTCCAGCACCGACGGATCCCCACCGACAAAGCGGGTCGCCAATGCGGTGACGGGATAGCGGAGGAAGATAAACAGGATGCCGACCACCAGGGCGATGATCAGTGGCTGTGTCAGCGCACGCGCCAGCGCGGTCTTATCGCCCGCACCGAATGCCTGTGCCGTTAAGCCCGTAGTGCTCATGCGTAGAAAAAGCAGCAACATGAAGACAAAGCTGGTGACGGTCGTGCCGACGGCGACGCCGCCCAGATAGATCGGACTGTCGAGATGGCCAATAACGGCCGTATCGACCAGGCCGAGCAAAGGAACCGTAATATTTGACAGGATCATGGGCAGCGCTAACCGCCACAGTTTTTTATCGGTAGCCGTCAGAAAGCGCATTCGTGAATCCGTGCGATGAACCGCCGGGGTTTCAGGTCAACCCACAGCGGAAAAGTAAGGACAAGCAGGGGAATAGTAAGATTGACGAAAGCCGACAATCTTAACCGGTTTTACAGCCACTCACCGTTACGCACAATGCCCACGGCCAGACCTTCAACGGTCAGTGACTGGGCACGGGTGTCAACAACGATAGGCTCGAAATCATTGTTTTCAGGTAAGAGATGCACCACAGAACCCTGCTTTTTCCAGCGTTTTACCGTGACTTCGTCATCGATGCGCGCCACCACAACCTGACCATTGCGCACGTCCTGCGTTTTGTGTACGGCCAGCAGATCGCCATCCATGATGCCGATGTCTTTCATTGACATACCGCTTACGCGCAGCAGGAAATCCGCTGAAGGCTTGAACATGTCGGGATCCACTTTGTAATGCGTTTCAATGTGTTCCTGGGCCAGTAATGGCTCACCGGCGGCAACACGACCGATCAGCGGCAGGCCCTCTGATGGCTCTTCTTCCATTAACAAACGGATACCGCGGGACGCACCAGAGACAATTTCAATCACGCCTTTACGCGCCAGTGCTTTCAGGTGTTCTTCGGCCGCATTGGGCGAACGAAAACCGAGTTGTGCAGCAATTTCTGCACGCGTTGGCGGCATGCCTGTTTGATTAATGTGGTCGCGAATCAAGTCGTAGACCTGTTGCTGCCTGCTGGTTAATGCTTTCATCCCGCCCCCTGGTTGTTTATACAGTCGCTGTGAGTATATACAGGTATTGGTGAAATGGAAACCAAAACTCAGGTCAAAATCAGTTATTTGAGCCGAGATGGAACGCTTATCGCAAATGCGACCAAAGCAGCGTTCCCCAGACAAAAAGGGCCAGTAATATTGCGATAAAAACGGCAGCGGATCCCATGTCTTTTGCCCGCCCGGCAAGCGGATGACGCTCCTGGCCTGTGCGGTCTACCACGGCTTCTATCGCGCTGTTCAGGACTTCGACAATAATCACCAGCACGACAGAACCAATCATCAGGATGCGCGAAACAGTATCGACATCCAGCCAGCAGGCCAGGATAATCGCCACCACTGCGGCAACCGCTTCCTGACGAAAAGCGGCTTCGTGCTGCCAGGCAGCACGCAGACCTTGCCATGAATAGCCGGCCGCTTTCACAATACGGTTAAGGCCGGTGGCATTATTTGTCATAATAAAGGAACTCTTTTCAAAGGATTGACGTCAATATTGGGCAGCGCACAATTGTCGCTGTCACAGATTTTTGCTGCGCTTTCTGATAAGCTTGCGCCGCTTTGCTAACAAGAGGCTTCATATTGTCTATGTCAGGTTGGCGTATACTTTTTTATAAATTACTGAATTTACCCCTTTCGTTTCTGGTAAAGAGTAAGGCCATTCCGGCCGATCCCGTATCCGAACATGGGCTGGATCCTACCCGGCCTATTATGTATGTCCTGCCTTATGATTCAAAGGCCGATCTCCTCACTTTGCGTGCGCAGTGCATCCGGCACGATCTGCCCGATCCGCTCTCACCACTGGAGATTGACGGGGCCCTGTTGCCGCGCCATGTCTTTATTCACGACGGTCCGCGCGTGTTCCCCTATTTCGTGCCCAGCGTCGAGTCGGTAAAAATCTTCCACGAATATCTTGATCTGCACCGCAGTAATCCTGAGCTTGATATTCAGATGTTACCGGTTTCAGTTATGTTTGGTCGTGCACCTGGCCGGGAAGTGCAGGGTGAAGACAATCCACCGCATTTGCGCTTGCTTAACGGCGTACAAAAATTCTTTGCCGTGCTCTGGCATGGACGTGACAGTTTTGTGCGCTTCTCACCGACCGTCTCTCTGCGTCGTATGGCGACTGAGCACGGCACGGATAAATCCATCGCCCAGAAACTGGCCCGGGTTGCCCGTATCCACTTTGCCCGTCAGCGTCTGGCGGCTGTTGGCCCGCGCCTTCCCGCGCGCCAGGATTTGTTCAACCGCCTGCTGCAATCGAAGGCGATTGAAAAAGCGGTAGAAGACGAAGCACGCAGTAAAAAGATTTCCCATGAGAAAGCGCAGCAGAACGCCATCGAGATGATGGAAGAGATTGCCGCCAACTTCTCCTATGAAGCCATTCGCGTGACGGACCGGGTAATGGGCTGGCTCTGGAGCCGCCTCTATCAGGGTATCAATGTGAACGGCGGTGAGCGCGTGCGTCAGTTGGCGCAGGACGGACACGAGATCGTTTATGTGCCCTGCCACCGCAGCCACATGGATTACCTGCTGCTGTCTTACGTGCTGTATCACCAGGGGCTGGTACCGCCGCACATCGCCGCCGGTATTAACCTGAATTTCTGGCCTGCCGGGCCGATTTTCCGCCGTCTGGGTGCCTTCTTTATTCGCCGTACCTTTAAGGGCAACAAGCTCTACTCCACCGTTTTCCGCGAATATCTGGGCGAGCTTTTTACCCGCGGCTATTCCGTCGAGTACTTCGTTGAAGGCGGCCGTTCACGTACTGGCCGACTGCTGGATCCTAAAACCGGGACGTTATCCATGACGCTGCAGGCCATGTTGCGCGGCGGTACGCGCCCTATCACGTTAGTGCCTATTTACATCGGCTATGAACACGTCATGGAAGTGGGAACCTACGCGAAAGAACTGCGCGGTGCCGTTAAAGAGAAAGAAGGCTTTATGCAGATGGTGCGCGGCTTGCGCAAGCTGCGTAACCTCGGCCAGGGATACGTGAATTTTGGTGAGCCGCTGCCGCTGATAAATTATCTGAACAAGCGCGTTCCTGAATGGCGGGATTCTATCGATCCCATTGAAGCCCAACGCCCGGGTTGGTTAACCCCAACGGCGAATGATATCGCGGCCACCATCATGGTGCGAATCAATGAAGCCGGCGCGGCGAATGCCATGAACCTGTGCGTGACCGCCCTGCTTGCTTCACGTCAGCGCTCACTAACTCGCGAGCAGCTGATTGAGCAACTGGAGTGCTACACCCAGTTGCTGCGCAATGTGCCCTACTCACCGGATGCAACATTGCCAGACATGTCCGCCGAAGCCTTGCTGGACCATGCCCTTAGCATGAACAAGTTCGAGAGTGAGAAAGACAGTATTGGTGACATCATTATTCTGCCGCGCGAGCAGGCCGTGCTGATGACCTACTACCGTAATAACATTCATCATATGCTCGTGATGCCAGCGCTGATTGCGGCGATTGTGCAGCAGCACCGTAATCTGAGCGAAGCCGAACTGCTGCGTCAGGTCAGTCTGATTTACCCCATGCTGAAGAGCGAACTGTTCCTGCGCTGGAGCAATGACCAACTGCCGCAGTTGCTCACTGATTTGTGCCAGGAACTGACGCGTCAGGGGCTGATTACCATTGAAGCGGGCCTGCTGTCGTTCAATACCGCGCGTTACCGTACGCTTCAGCTGCTGGCCGCAGGTGTACGTGAGACGCTGCAGCGCTACGCCATTACTTTCTCCATCCTGAGTGCCAAGCCCACCATCAACCGTGGCACGCTGGAAAAAGAGAGCCGTACCCTGGCGCAGCGTCTGAGCGTGTTGCACGGCATTAACGCGCCGGAGTTCTTTGATAAAGCGGTGTTTTCCTCACTGGTGCTCACACTGCGTGATGAAGGCTATATCAGCGACAGTGGCGATGCAGACGTGGCGCAGACGCTGGCGACCTGGCATATCCTGGCTGAGCTGGTTACCAGCGATGTACGCATGACCATTGAGAGCGCTGTCGCGCACGATTAACGAGTCAGCGACAACGAAAAAGGCGACCATTGAGGTCGCCTTTTTTATCCGCGTGCTGGCATGGCGCAACTACCCGCTTTGACCCACTTTCCAATCCACAAGCTGGCTGTGATGTCCTGTCAATGGCGTTTAAAGAAGCTGTGAAAACGGCGGCGTATTCATCAGCACGCCCAGAAACAGAACCAGTCCTACGTAGTTGTTGTTCAGAAAAGCGCGGAAACAGGCCTGGCGATCGCGCTCTGCGATCAGCTTTTGCTGATAAACAAACAGCCCGCCAGCCAGCAATAGTGTCCAGTAAAACGCCCCGTTCAGATCCAGAATCATCCCTACCCACGCCATGAGTACCAGCGTCGCCAACTGCAGCAAACCAATAATGAATTTGTCGTAGCGGCCAAACAGTATCGCCGTTGATTTAACGCCAATCTTCAGGTCATCATCGCGATCGACCATGGCATATTGCGTGTCATAGGCCACCGTCCAGCAAATGTTAGCCAGAAATACCAGCCAGCAGACAAGAGGTAAGGACTCACTAACTGCTGACCATGCCATGGGAATCGCCCAGCCAAATGCCGCGCCCAGCACCACCTGCGGCAAATGCGTATAGCGCTTCATAAACGGATAGACCCAGGCCAGTGCCAGGCCCACGACCGAGAGCATGATGGTCATCAGGTTCATGCTCAGCACCAGGGCAAAGGCAATCAGTCCTAACACCACAAATAAGTATTTGGCCTCTTTCGCAGTGACGGCACCGCTTGCCAGCGGCCGGTGCTTCGTGCGCTCGACATGACCATCGACCTTGCGATCGGCATAATCATTGATGACACAGCCTGCGGCGCGCATAACAAATACCCCGGCGACAAACACCGCCAGTATGTGTAGGGGCGGAACAGCCATCTTTGCCAACCACAGCGCCCACAATGTTGGCCAAAGCAGCAGCAGAGCGCCAATCGGCTTATCAATGCGCATCAGGCGGCTATAAGCCTGCCATTTCGTCATGTTTTGTGTGTTCTGCACAGGTCAAACCCTTAACCTTGATCACGATAGAGCGGCGAAGCCGGTAAAAACAGTTCCGTTAACAGCAGCGGTTTCCCTGACAGTCGCAGGCGCGAGCGGCGTCCCCAGAGCGCATCAACGCGGCCAGGCTCAATGAAATCGCGGGTCAGCGTTGATGACGAGAACAGATAACGCCCCAGCGGGCGCGTACCGAGTTGCTGTAACATCGCTTCCGGGCCGTTGAGGGTACTTTCTGGCACCAGCGTGCGCCCTGCCAGCCAAGGTTCCTCATCCCCGTAGAGAATGACTTCTCGCAGCCAGAAACGCTGATCGGCAGGGAGTAATGCCCCTTCATCGCCGAGTTCATCGGCGGAGATAAAGTCCTCACGTACAGGTTCCACCCTGACCTTCTGGCAATGCTGTTCAAAGCGTCGCGTCATGGAATCCTCTTCCATTAGCCAGTCACGAAGCGGTTGCGTCAATGCGGCATCGTCCAGCGCCAGCCAGTTAAGTGAACGTAACGAACGGAGCGGGTCTTGCGTCATGGCACTTTCCCCTAAAAATTTTCAGAGCGGTAGTTTAGCGCAGAGCGATACGAGGAACACCCGTCCTGAATGCTGAGAACGTGATTACTCGCGTTTAAGCCGGTTACTGTTTGCCAGCCACAGCGTGATCACTAGCAGCAGGATGGCCGCAGAGTAGCACAGCGTATCAAAGGGATTTTTATGGTCGACGATGATCAGCCTGATGATGGCCGTAATCCCGATATAGACAAAATAGCGCAAGGGAAAATGGTAGCCCGACTGAAAGTACTTCACGATGAGTGCAATGAACTCAAAGTAGAGAAAATAAATCACAATGCCCTCAATTAGCAGGTAGGAGGACGCCTGCTCACCGGTGCTAAACAGCACATTGGCCAGATGTACCGTCTCCTTGCCCAAAAATACCATCAAAATGAAGGCCAGGATCAACAGCCCCGCGTTCAGCACCCACTGCATCAGGCGCGCAATCTTCTGTGCTGCAGGATTTTTATCACTCATGTCACGCCTCGAGAATCGAATGGAGTTCGGTTAGCGTTATCATGCTTTAGTGTGACCTAAATCACAATATAGCCGTCAGGCTTACCGCATCCGCTGCCCTCTCCGACACAACGTTGAGACGTGCCGTGTTCCCTGTCAGGCAGGGTGAATTCCGTCTCCCAAAGGCGGAATGACACAGCTGTACAGGCCGGTTTTTTATTGCTGTGTTGCTGCGGCTCACATCGGCCCGTTACGGCGGCTGATTTTCGCCGTGCCGCGGGTTGTTAAGCCTGTCATCCATTTTTCATATCCGCAGACTACATTGGCTCGGCTTTTGCGAACGACGGCGTCAGACAATGCTTTCACCCGCGCCTCTGGATGAAGGCGTTTACTGCCCTGAGCTGGCGCGTGGCTTCTGTCCTCTGGCAGTGAGCAGAGTCAGGTGGCCGCAAAAAACGCGATGCAGTACGCGAGACGTCACCAGAAAGCAGACGGCTCGCAATAAGTTAGTGTGCGCACACTATCAAAATAGATCCTGCGCAGGCGGTAATGAGACGTGAAATCAAAGCCTGTCACCGCGTCAGATAACCTCACAGTGATCCCTGAGGGCTCAGACGCGCAAATTCAGCGGCGCAGCAAGGAGAAAACATGAAAACGATTTTGGTGATTTTGGACGGCCTGAGTCACTACGTTGCTCAACATGCTATGGGTTACCTGCATGCGGAATGCGCCCAGGACAGAGGGCATTATTACAGCCTGACCTGCGAGCTACCCTCGCTGTCACGTCCGCTGTATGAATGTATTCTGACCGGCGTTGCGCCGGTGCAGAGTGGCATCATTCATAACGACGTTAACCGTATGAGCCGCGAACGCAGTGTGTTTCACTATGCGCGCGATGCCGGACTGACCACCGCCGCCGCCGCTTACCACTGGATAAGCGAGCTGTATAACCGCACCCCTTTCGTCCCGGCACGCGATCGCCACACTGAGGCCCCGACCCTGCCTGTTCAGTTTGGTCATTTTTACGTCGATGACAGCTATCCAGACTCGCACCTGTTTGAAGATGCCGAGAGTCTTCGGTTACGTTACAACCCGGATTTCCTGCTGATTCATCCGATGAATATCGATCATGCCGGACATCAGCATGGCCTGTCCTCTGCGCAGTACCGTAACCGCGCGCGCATGGCGGATGGCTATCTGTCGCAGTGGATGCCCGGCTGGCTGGCAGAAGGCTATCAGGTCGTCGTCACGGCCGACCACGGGATGAACGACGACCGGTCGCACGGTGGCATGCTGCCAGAAGAAACGACCGTTCCCCTGTTTGTGTTTGGCGAGGGATTCTCGCTAAGGCCCGGCCTGGCGCCTCAACAAACCGAGCTTTGTGGCACCCTGTGTTCACTGCTTGATGTGCCCCATGATAAGCCAGTCCATCATGCCCTGCTGGCGGGCTCAGCATACTGAAGCTGGCACCCTTCCCCGTGCGGCGGAAGGGTTAAGAACATGAACGTCTTAAACCCGCTCCTGTGCTGACCTGCCAGGGTCAGCAACCGGGTATCACCCGCGGCCCTCTCCGGCCTGCCCCGCGCCCACTGAACGTCTCTGCCTGTGCGATGCGCTACCGCTAACCGTCTAATCGGCCTGAAAAGGCTCGCCCGGTAAACGAAGCGGTGCGCGCAGGCCGGATTTGCCCATGCAGATCGCCAGAGTAGTCTACATTTAGAGATGTCGACGTTGCACAGGTTGTTTAAAACACTGAAAAAAATTGCACAGCGTCCGGCAATCACGTGATCAGATTGCGTTCTCCATCAGGCTGGCAATCTGAACCGCCTGAAGCCTGATGGTTAAGGAGCCACTATACGTGTTAACCCTGCTTAACTTACTCTCTGCCGTTGCGCTTCTGGTATGGGGCACGCACATTACCCGCTCCGGAATTATGCGCGTATACGGTGCCGATTTGCGCCGGGTGCTCAGCCGCAGTGTAGAAAAGAAACCCATGGCGTTCCTGGCCGGCATTGGCGTGACCATGCTGGTACAAAGCAGCAATGCCACCACGCTGCTGGTGACCTCATTTGTGGCCCAAAACCTGGTGAGCCTGACACCGGCATTGGTGGTGATATTGGGTGCTGACGTCGGGACAGCCATTATGGCGCGCGTCCTGACGTTTGATCTCTCCTGGCTTTCACCACTGTTTATCTTTTTTGGTGTAGTGTTTTTCATCAGCCGCAAACAAACCCGCGCAGGACAGCTTGGACGTACCAGCATTGGTCTGGGGCTTATCCTGCTGGCGCTGCAGTTGATTGTCGAAGCCGCCAGGCCAATAACCCAGGCCTCGGGCGTACAGGTGCTGTTTTCCAGCTTAACGGGTGATGTGATGCTGGATGCCTTGATCGGCGCGGTCTTTGCGATTATCAGCTACTCAAGCCTGGCAGCGGTGCTGATTACGGCCACCCTGACGGCAACGGGCGTGATCGCCTTTAAGGTGGCGTTGTGCCTGGTGATTGGCGCTAACCTCGGCAGTGGTTTACTGGCCGTCATCAACGGCAGTGGCTCCAACGCGGCGGGTAAACGCGTCGCGATGGGCAGCCTGCTGTTTAAGCTGATTGGCTGCGTATTGATTCTGCCCTTTGTCGATCCGGTTGCGGTATGGCTGGACAAGCTGCCGGTGAACGACGAAGAGCTGGTGATCTTCTTTCACGTTTTCTACAACCTGATTCGCTGCGTGGTGATGGTGCCGTTCGCCGATGCCATGGCGCGTCTGTGTTGCCGACTGATTGCTGACGATGCCGAAAGCGATACCACGCTGAAACCCAGGCACCTTGACAGCAGCGCGCTGGATACACCGGCACTGGCGTTGGTTAACGCGGCGCGCGAAGCGTTGCGCATGGGCGACGTGCTGGAGCAGATGCTGGACACGTTTCTGCAAGTGGTTCGTGGAGAAGCACGCGCGGAACGTCGCGTGCGGCGGCTGGATGATGACGTCGATGTGCTCTACACCGCCATCAAACTCTATCTGGCGCGCATGCCCAAAGAGGATTTATCAGAGCAGGATTCTCGCCGTTGGGGAGAAGTGATTGAAATGTCGCTAAATCTGGAAATGGCAGGCGATATCATTGAACGCATGAGCGGCGATGTCGCCGATAAGTCTCTTGCCGCGCGGCGGACCTTTTCGCCAGAAGGCATGAAAGAGCTTGAGTCACTCTACGAACAGCTGGTTGAAAACCTGCGGCTGAGCCTGTCGGTTTTCCTCTCGCACGACGTCACCAGCGCGAAGCGGTTGCGCCGAGCCAAACACCGTTTCCGCCTGAAAATACGCCGTTATTCCCATTCACACGTCAATCGCCTGCACCAGCAGAATGTGCAGAGCATTGAAACCAGCTCACTCCATCTGGGCCTGCTGGGTGATATGAAGCGGCTGAACTCCCTGTTCTGCGCAGTGGCCTACACGGTGCTGGAACAGCCGGATGACGAAAGGGACGGGGATTAATTTACAGGGGCCATACGGCCCCCGTGATGTCGGTTGTACAGGCAAAAAACTACTTCTTTTTCTCAACAGGTTTACCCGACCAGTAACCCGCCAGCAGTGAACCGGACAGGTTATGCCAGACAGAGAACAGGGCGCCCGGCAGCGCTGCCAGAGGAGAAAAGTAAAGTTTGCCCAGCGTGGCGGCCAGTCCTGAGTTTTGCATACCGACCTCAAGCGCCAGCGTGCGGCAGGTGGACTCATCAAAGCCAAACAGTTTACCGCCCCAGTAGCCTCCCAGCAGACCAATGGCATTGTGCAGGATGACCGCTGCAATCACCATGACACCGACTGAGGCAATAAAGCCCTGGCTACCTGCCACGACGGCGCTGATGATCAGCAGAATACAGAGCATGGAAAAGGCTGGTAGATAGGGCTCGATCCGGCGCACCACGCTGTTCATGGTGTGATGGATGATCAGGCCTAACCCGATAGGGATCACGACGATCTTCACGATGCTCAGTAGCATCCCAGCGACATCAACCTGAATGTGCGTATCCACGTAAAAGCGCGTCAGCAGCGGCGTGGCAAACACGCCCACCAATGCTGACACCGACGAGATCGTCACCGACAGGGCCACATCGCCTTTAGCCAGATAGATCATGACGTTAGAAGCGGTCCCACTGGCAACGCTGCCCACCAGAATCATCCCCGCAGCGAGATCCGGCGGCATATGAAACAGCTTAGCCAGCGCCCAGGCGGCCAGCGGCATGACCAGATAGTGTAAGAAGGTGCCGGCAATAACCGGCGCCGGGCGCGTCAGCACGCGTTTAAAATCATCAATGTTCAGCGTTACGCCCATGCCAAACATAATCAGCATCAGCAGATAAGCGACCCATGGACCGATGCCAAGAAAGGTTGTGGGTGAATAGTAGGCAGCAACAGACAACAGAATTGCCCACAAAGGAAACAGACGAGTTAAGGTGGCAAGCATAAACAGATATCCTTATGAGCGAGTGAGGGACTACTGTGAAAGCACGCTGTGCCGCCTGGCGGCCTGTCGTGAAAAAGCCGGACAGAGCCCGGCTTTAACCCAGTGGCGGCTGAGCGCTTATTCAAACAAATTGTGATGCAGTGTACGCACTACGCTTTCAGCATCATTGCCCGGCACAAGGAAACAGAGATTGTAGCTGCTGGCACCGTAGCAGATCATCCGCAGGTTAAAAGGTTCGAGCACGCCGAAGACCTCTTTCCCTACGCCGCAGGCTTTCGACAATTCGTTGCCGATAATGGCCACCAGCGCCAGGTTTTCTTCCACTTCCACCCGACAGAGTGACGACAGCTCCGTCAGCAGCGCCTGGCTCAGCAGATTGTCGCCCGTTGAGGTTGATCCCGTGGTATCCAGCGTTAACGCCACGCTGACTTCCGACGTGGTGATCAGATCCACTGACACGTTGTGACGCACCAGAATATTGAACACTTCAGACAGGAAGCCCGGCGTGTGTAGCATATTCAGGCTGTGCAGCGTGACCAGGGTTTGCTTGCGGCGCAGCGCCAGCGCACGGAACAGCGGTGGATTCGCCGTCTCATTGCACACGCGCGTACCGCCCGCGGCAGGATCTTTACTGGAACCAACAAACACCGGAATGTCGCTACGCACCGCAGGCAGCAGCGTTGCAGGGTGCAGCACTTTGGCCCCAAAGGTGGCCATTTCAGCCGCTTCTTCAAAGGTGATCTCATCAATACGTTTTGCCGCAGGCACCACGCGCGGATCGGTGGTGTAGATCCCCGGCACGTCCGTCCAGATATCCACGCGCGAGGCTTTTAACGCTTCACCCAGCAAGGCAGCCGTGTAGTCACTGCCGCCGCGACCTAACGTGGTCGTGCGCCCTTTTTCTTCGCTGCCGATAAAGCCCTGGGTCACCACCAGTGACGCAGCAATACGCGGTTGCAGTTGCGCGCTAACCTGTTCAGCCAGTACGGCCACATCGGGCTCAGCACGGCCAAAACGGTCATTGGTGCGCATGACTTTGCGTACATCGAACCATTCTGCATTAACCTTGCGTTCACGCAGGATCTCAACGAACAGCAAGGTCGACATCAGTTCGCCGTGGCTGACCAGTTCGTCGGTTAAGGCGTTAGACGTGGCCAGCGCGGCCGCATCGGACAGCATGCCGATGTTATCAATGATGCGGTTGATTTCGTCGCGAATGACGTCCGGATTTTGCAGACGATCGATGATGGCGTATTGAATGCGGCGGATGTCATCGAGTTGCGCTGCACGCTGCGATGTCTCCTGGCCTTCGGCAAGAGAGACCAGCAGGTTTGTGATGCCTGCAGAGGCAGAAAGCACCACCAGCCGGGTATTGCTGTCCTGCAATACCACATCGGCGCTACGGTTCATGGCATCGAAATCGGCAACGCTGGTACCGCCAAATTTCGCTACATTCAGATTCAGAGACATTGTATGACCTCGTGTCAGGGTACGTTGCCCTCATCCGTTAACGGGTGAGAAACAGTAATTCAGCCTAAGCACAAGGAAAGAGCAGAAACGGGTAAGATCGAATAGACGAGTCACCCAGAAGCGCTCCACCTTGCAAAACGTCCGACTGTGGACGTTTCTGGTGACAACCCAGAGGATTCAGCCCCTGTAGCCGACAGTCAACACACCGTGTGTTTACCACCTCGGCGTCGCTCCCCCTGATGTGTTATCGCCGGATACGGTTCCTCCAACACACTGCCTGGGCGACGCGCCTCTTCTGGCTTGCGCACGGGTGCGCAAGTAGCGCGCATAGATTTATCGATTTCTGGCCCTGCTGTCAATGACCGCTGTGGGACAATTTTTCATGCAGAGCGCACCGGATAACAAATTTTGCCCTAATGCAGCGACTACAGTGCTTAATGGCTTCAGCAACGCCACCACTTTCTGATGTGGCACAAGGTATGCGGTCTGCTAACAGGCCATACTTTTCAGCCTTTCCCCCATGGAATCAGGCTGAAATCTTGCCGCATTATTGACCGTAAAACAGCGTGTTTTCATCATGGTGCCTTTATGGCGCAGACAAAATTTTCCTTTCAGTTGCAACTGTGGTCATACTGAAATGCTAACCGGGTACGATGCGACCCCGATGGAATGACGGTTCTTAATATCAACAAGAGTGTTGCCATGAAAAATATCAATCCGACCCAAACCGCAGCCTGGAAAGCGCTGCAAGAGCACTATGAACAGATGAAAACGGCGAAAATTGCCGACCTGTTTGCCCAGGATGCCGATCGTTTTGCTAAATTCTCAGCCACCTTTGACGACCAGATGCTGGTGGATTTTTCGAAAAACCGCATTACTCAGGAAACCCTCGATAAGCTTCAGGCACTGGCAAAAGAGACCGATTTAAGCGGTGCGATTAAGTCTATGTTCTCGGGTGAGAAGATTAACCGCACTGAAGATCGCGCCGTGCTGCACGTCGCGCTGCGTAACCGCAGTAATACGCCGATTATCGTTGATGGCAAAGATGTCATGCCTGAAGTCAACGCCGTGCTGGAAAAAATGAAAGGCTTTTCCGAACGCATTATCGGCGGTGACTGGAAAGGCTATACCGGAAAACCCATTACGGACGTTGTTAACATCGGTATCGGTGGCTCTGACCTCGGTCCCTTCATGGTGACGGAAGCGCTGCGCCCGTATAAAAATCACCTGAACATGCATTTCGTGTCTAACGTCGATGGCACCCACATTGCCGAAACGCTAAAAGATCTGAGTCCTGAAACCACGCTGTTCCTGGTCGCCTCTAAAACCTTCACCACCCAGGAAACCATGACCAACGCCCACAGTGCGCGTGACTGGTTCCTGAAAACGGCCGGCGATCAACAGCACGTTGCGAAGCACTTTGCTGCGCTCTCCACCAATGCCAAAGCGGTAGGCGAATTTGGTATTGATACGGACAACATGTTCGAATTCTGGGACTGGGTAGGCGGTCGCTATTCACTCTGGTCAGCAATTGGTCTGTCAATTATCCTTTCTATTGGCTTCGATAATTTTGAGCAGCTGCTGAGCGGCGCGCACGCCATGGATAAGCACTTCTCAACCACGCCAGCGGAGCAGAATCTTCCGGTGCTGCTGGCGCTGATCGGGATCTGGTACAACAACTTCTTCGGTGCCGAAACAGAAGCCATCCTGCCTTACGACCAATATATGCATCGCTTTGCGGCCTATTTCCAACAGGGAAATATGGAATCGAACGGTAAATACGTTGACCGTGCAGGCCAGCCTGTTACCTATCAGACAGGCCCGATTATCTGGGGCGAACCGGGTACTAACGGCCAGCACGCGTTCTACCAGCTGATTCATCAGGGCACCAAACTGGTCCCGTGCGACTTTATCGCCCCTGCTGTGAGCCACAATGCGCTTGCCGATCACCATCCTAAACTGCTGTCTAACTTCTTTGCCCAGACCGAGGCCCTGGCCTTTGGTAAATCGCGTGATGTGGTTCAGAAAGAGTTCACCGACGCCGGAAAGTCTGCCGAGTCGGTCGCGCATATTGTGCCGTTTAAAGTGTTTGAAGGTAACCGGCCTACTAACTCTATTTTGCTACGCGAAATCACGCCGTTTAGCCTGGGTGCCCTGATTGCCCTGTATGAACATAAAATCTTCACCCAGGGTGCCATTCTGAACATCTTTACCTTCGATCAGTGGGGCGTTGAGCTGGGCAAACAACTGGCAAACCGTATTCTGCCAGAGCTCGAAAATGACAGTGATATTACCAGTCATGACAGCTCCACTAATGCCTTAATTAATCGCTACAAGCGTTGGCGTTAAATTTCCACAGGCACAAAAAGGCGGCTATTTAGTCGCCTTTTTTATTCTATGATGGAGAGTGCAACCCGCTTTTTATCTGAAAAGTCGATATACGGATTGGATAATTCTTAAAATAGGCTGAGGCAAATCCGAAGTTAGCCGGGGTTAAATCATGACAATCTTATTAAAAATGGCCCTAAAACGGCACGCAACTCATTCTTACCCGTTGTTTTATAATGTTATTTAATTTAACCACGCTTAAGGAAATTCCGATAATTCTTATTCCGTACCAAAGAATACTAAATAAGTAGAAACCGCTTTGCTTTCTCCGTCTTTGCAGACAAATATCCGGCCTTTCAACATAAACCCATGCCTTTAAAATAAGTTAACGCTGAATTTACTTAATTTAGCCCGTTTACGCCCTCACAGACTGACAGGTTTTTACATTACTGAACTCTGGTATTTTGTTGCCCTATACTGGACGCGCCCGTAATGGGTCTGTCCTTCGGCTTTGCGTCAACGGTTTATGCTGTTGTGCAAAAATGTCGGATAGCAATCCTTCATTCACTCAATGTAGGTGTTGTTATGAAAAAACGCATGATTGCCGGTCTGGCATTACTTTACGTAGCCGTCTCTTCCAGTGCGTTTGCCGCGCCGGAAGAAGCTGGTGCTGCAGCGGGCGCACAGGCGGGCACCATGTCCGCAGGTACGACGACCGCTGTAGGTATCGGCGTGCTCGGCGCGTTAGTAGGACTCGGTGTTGCCGCTTCTGGCGGTGGTGACGGGGCAAATACTGGTACAACAACCACAACCACAACGGGCACCACGCGTTGATGGGTACCCTGCTCATTCGGGCTGTAGCAAGGCTGCGAACGCGCATATCACGATTCGTTTGCGCAGATAAATGAGTCGCTATCAGGATGCCACAGCGTCGGCGGCCTGAACGAGTAAGGGTATGGGAGCTTTAAACATAACCACACTTTCGTGTGGTTATTTTTACTTTGGCATCATTTATCAGGGACACATTGTGCGCCAACTTCCGCTGCTGCTCGTTTGCCTGCTGCTGCAGGCCTGTACACAAACGCAAAAAGGACTCGAACAGACCGTGATGATGGCCATTGAAGGGCCAGAAGATGTCACCGTCACGCCTCAGCAGATTGATAATCTGCCCTATGCCAGCCTGTATGCCCGAATCAATGATGGCCAGCGCATTTTTGTCGTGCTGGGTTATAACGAAAATGGCCAGCAAAAGTGGGTCACTCGCGATCAATCGATGCTGGTCACCGCACATGGCAGGCTGATCAAAACGCTCGGCCTGCCTGACAATCTGACAGACGTCAGCAATTTACAGCAGGATCCGCTGGCTAAAGGCCTGCACCTCAGCAACGGAGACAGCTGGACGCGAATTGTTCAGTGGACCGTTCAGGGCAACGTCCATAGCGGAACCCTGAGCTCAACCTTCACGCGGGGCGATGACGAGGTGCTGGATATTGCGGGGAACCGCATTGCCTGCCGCGTCTGGCATGAGCAGCTTCATATCGACAGCCTAGATCGCGAGTGGCAAAACACGTTCTGGATCGACAACAGTAGTGGTCAGGTCGTGCAATCCCGACAAATGCTGGCTGCCGATGCATTCCCTGTTGATATCACCATTCTGAAGCCGGCAAAATCATGAAAAACATAACACGCTTGTTGGCAGGAATGAGCCTGCTCACCACCCTGGCCGCTCAGGCCGCAGGTCAGGTTACCGTGCATGCCCCCCACGATACCCAGAGCGTACAGGTTAACCGGGTGGAAAACCTGGCACAGCTGGTGACTCAGCCCGCGCTGATGACAAAGACTGACTGGCGACGCGCCGTTATTGCCGAGCGCGGGGCAACGGCAGTCGCGCAGCAGCAGTATCAGCAAACGCTGGCGCAGTTGCGCGCCTGGCGTGCCGACAGTAGCGGAGAGCAGGCTGCGGCCATTGATGCCGTTATTCGTCAGTTAAGCGGTATCCGGGTGACCGGGCGGCAGTTCACCTCCCTGGATCCCGACTGGATCCGCCTGCACACGATGGATAACCGCCGCCTGGAAGGCAGCTACGATCTCTACCTTACCCAGCCCAGCACCAGCGTCCTGTTGTTTGGCCCCATCGCGGGTGCCGGTGCCGTGAACTGGCAGCCAGGGAAATCCGTACGGGATTACCTGAGCGAGCACCCCCGCCTGGCTGGAGCAGAACGTAATATCGCGATTGTGATTGCGCCGGACGGCACGACGCGGGAAGCGCCTGTGGCCTACTGGAATCACCGCCACGTTGAACCCGAACCCGGCAGCATCATTATGACGGGCTTCTCGTCGTGGAGCCTGCCAGGCGCGTTTAAAGACCTGAATGATCGCCTTGTTTCTGTTCTGACTCACCGGATACCAGACTGATGAAAAAACGTTATCTTCTCAGCCTGTTGGCTGTTTCTGTGGCAAGCGCCTGTCAGGCCCATGCGGAAATGTATGCCGCGCCGGTAACGCCTTCGCAGTCTGATTTTGGCGGCGTGGGCCTGATGCAGGTGCCCACCGCGCGTATGGCGAAAGAGGGCGAATTTAGCCTGAACTTCCGCGATAATGATCAGTATCGCTACTATTCTGCTTCACTGCAGCTTTTTCCCTGGCTGGAAACAACCGTGCGTTATACCGATGTGCGCACCCGGCGTTACAGCGCGGTGGAAAGTTTCAGCGGCAACCAAAGCTATAAAGATAAAGCTTTCGACCTGAAGCTGCGCCTGTGGCAGGAAGGTTACTGGCTGCCGGAGGTCTCGTTTGGTACCCGCGATCTGGGCGGCACCGGCCTGTTCGACAGCGAGTACCTGGTCGCCACCAAAGCCTGGGGGCCGTTCGACTTTACGTTGGGTATGGGCTGGGGCTATCTGGGCAACAGCGGAACCGTGAAAAATCCCTTCTGTTCCTACAGCGACAGCTACTGTCAGCGTCCCGGGGTCGGTCAGGCGGGATCGATCAATGGCTCGCAGATGTTCCACGGCCCTTCGGCGGTATTTGGCGGGATAGAATACCAGACGCCCTGGCAGCCGCTGCGCCTGAAGGTGGAATACGAAGGTAACGATTACAAGGATGATTTCGCCGGACGCCTGCCGCAGCGCAGCAAGGTCAACGTCGGTGCAATCTACCGCGTCACTGACTGGGCCGATATCAATGCCAGCTATGAGCGCGGCAATACTTTTATGTTCGGCTTCACCATTCGCACCAACTTCAACGATATGCATCAGGATCATATCGACAGTCCGAAACCTGCGTACAACCCGAACCCGCAACCTAAGCTGCTGGAAACCACGGTGACAGGTAATCAGCTGTCTGAACTGAAGTACAACGCGGGCCTGGCTGGTCCAAAAATCCAGACCAAAGGCAGCACGCTGTACGTATCAGGCGAGCAAACCAAATACCGTGACACGCGTGAAGGTGTGGATCGCGCGAACCGCATCATCATGAATCATCTCCCAGACGGTATTGAGACCATAAACGTGACGGAGTCGCGTTACAACATGCCTCAGGTCACGACAGAAACCTCCGTTGCCAGCCTGCGCAACGAGCTGGGGGGTTATCCATTAGGGCATGAAAAGCCGTTACAACAGGTCCGCACAGATCCGGTTGATCCGGAGCCTACCGAGCAGGGCATGTTTATTCGCAAAGAGCGCCTGAGTTACAGCCTGTCGCCGGTACTTAACCAGTCTGTGGGCGGCCCGGAAAGTTTCTATCTGTACCAGGTTGGCGTGATGGGCAACGTCGATTACTGGCTCACCGATCACTTGCTGGTAGGCGGTAGCCTGTTTGCTAACGTTGCGAACAATTACGACAAATTTAACTACAACGGCGCACCTGCGGATTCCACGCTGCCACGCGTGCGTACGCACATTCGCGACTACGTTGAGAACAACGTTTACGTTAACGATCTGCAAGCCAACTACATGGATTATCTGGGTAACGGATTCTATGGCCAGGTCTACGGCGGCTATCTGGAAACCATGTATGGCGGCGTAGGCGGCGAAGTCCTCTATCGTCCGGTAGACAGCAACTGGGCCGTTGGCGTGGATGCTAACTATGTGCGCCAGCGTGACTGGGATGACATGATGAGATTCACCCGTTACGAAGCGCCTACCGGCAACCTTACCGGCTACTGGCGTCCCTGGTTTATGGAGAACGTCTTAGTGAAAGCCAGCGTCGGGCAGTATCTGGCGAAGGATAAAGGCGTCACGATTGATCTCTCTAAGCGCTTCGACAGTGGCGTGATGGTTGGCGTTTATGCGACAAAAACCAACGTATCATCGCAACAGTATGGCGAAGGTGACTTTACTAAAGGCTTCTATATCTCCATCCCCATGGATCTGTTTACCGTTACGCCAACCCGTGGCCGTGCGCAGATTAACTGGGTACCGCTCACCCGTGATGGTGGCCAGATGCTGGGAAGGAAGTACCAGCTGTATGACATGACCTCGGACCGTGACGCCCGGTTTAACTAAAAAAGAGGCAGCCATCAGGCTGCCTTGTTTTTTTAGTCGGCGTCGTAACCCAGATTGGGGGCCAGCCAGCGCTCCACTTCGCTTACCGACATGCGCTTACGCGCCGCATAGTCCTCAACCTGATCGCGCTGAATCTGCGCCACGGCGAAGTAGCGGCTGTCAGGGTGGCTGAAGTACCAGCCTGATACCGAGGCGCCCGGCCACATGGCAAAAGACTCCGTGAGTTTCATACCCGCGTGCGTTTCCACATCCAGCAGCGCCCAGATAGTGGCTTTCTCGGTGTGTTCCGGACAGGCCGGATAGCCCGGCGCCGGGCGAATGCCCTGATAATTTTCGCGGATGAGCGCCTCATTACTGAGGTGCTCATCGGGAGCAAAACCCCAAATCGTTTTGCGCACCTGTTCGTGCAGATATTCGGCGAAGGCTTCGGCTAAGCGGTCCGCAATAGCTTTGACCATAATCTTGTTGTAGTCGTCCTGCTGCTTATCGTAAGCCTCGGCCAGCGCATCTTCTTCCAGCCCGCCCGTAACGGCAAAAGCCCCGATATAATCAGCTTTACCGCTGCTTTTCGGCGCCACAAAATCGGCCAGACAGTAGTTGGCAAAGTCAGTTTTTTCCGTTTGCTGCCGCAGATGATGGCTGATGTTCAGCAGCGTATCGCGCTGCTCATCCGCAAAGATATGAATATCGTCGCCCACGCGATTAGCCGGGAACAGGCCGACCACGCCGCGTGGCGTCAGCGCTTTTTCGTCACTCAGCTTATCCAGCATCGCGTTAGCGTCGGCAAACAGTCGTTTCGCTTCATCGCCCACGACCTCATCCTCCAGGATGCGCGGGTATTTGCCAGCCAGCGACCAGGTCATAAAAAAGGGCGTCCAGTCGATGTAATTGCGCAGCACGTCAATGCCCGCGTCGACGCGCCTGACACCGACGTGCTTCGCTACGGGCGGGGTATAGCTGTCCCAGTCAATCTTCGTCGCGTTGTCGCGCGCAGCGCTGAGTGACACCGGCGGCGTGCGCGGTTTTTTACGCGCATGCTGAATACGCACGGTTTCATATTCTTTGCGGGTACGCGCAACAAAGTCATCCCTGAGCGTATCCGATAGCAGGGATGACACGACACCCACCGTGCGCGAGGCGTTTTGCACATAAACGGTGGGCCCGCTGTAGTGCTGTTCGATTTTCACGGCGGTATGGGCTTTAGACGTGGTGGCGCCACCAATCAACAGCGGCAGCGTAAATCCCTGACGCTCCATCTCTTTCGCCATGTTGACCATTTCATCCAGCGACGGCGTGATGAGCCCAGAAAGACCAATGATGTCAGCCT
Organism: Pantoea sp. B623; assembly: GCF_024814475.1. NCBI lineage: Bacteria > Pseudomonadati > Pseudomonadota > Gammaproteobacteria > Enterobacterales > Erwiniaceae > Pantoea > Pantoea sp. B623. The sequence continues at coordinate 2,188,725 of NZ_JANUXM010000004.1, forward strand.
TCACTTCGCGCGCGGTCTTGAGGATTTTCTCGCCCGGCACCATCACGCCGAGGTCGATAATCTCATAGTTATTGCACTGCAGGACCACGCCAACAATGTTTTTGCCAATGTCGTGGACGTCGCCTTTTACCGTTGCCAGCACCACCTTGCCGTTACTGCGTCCGGCTTCTTTACTGGCCTGAATGTAGGGTTCAAGCCAGGCGACGGCCTGTTTCATCACGCGGGCCGATTTCACGACCTGCGGCAGGAACATTTTGCCTTCACCAAACAGATCCCCCACCACATTCATGCCGGACATCAGCGGCCCTTCAATCACGTCTATCGGGCGCGCGGCCTGCTGACGGGCTTCTTCCGTGTCCTGTTCAATAAACTCGGTGATGCCTTTTACCAGTGAGTATTCCAGCCGTTTCACCACGTCCCAGCCGCGCCATTCAGCCTGCTGCTTTTCATCCGCACTGTCGCTTTTATTACGGCGGTATTTTTCCGCCAGCACCAGTAATCGCTCAGTGCCGTCGGCGCGCCGGTTAAGGATCACGTCCTCAACGGACTCACGCAGTTCGTCAGACAGGTCGTCATAAATGGCCAACTGCCCGGCGTTCACGATTCCCATGTCCATACCGTTACGGATGGCGTAATAGAGAAACACCGCGTGAATCGCCTCACGAACCGGATCGTTGCCCCGGAACGAGAACGAGACGTTAGATACGCCACCCGAGATCATCGCATGGGGCAGTTCACGTTTAATGTCTTCGCAGGCCCCAATAAAATCCATCGCGTAGTTGTTGTGTTCGTCGATACCGGTCGCAACGGCAAAAATATTGGGATCGAAAATGATGTCCTCAGGCGGAAACCCCACCTGTTGCGTCAGGATCTGGTAGGCGCGGCGACAGATCTCAATCTTCCGCTCACGCGTATCGGCCTGCCCCACCTCATCGAAGGCCATCACCACCATGGCTGCCCCGTAGCGGCGGACAAGGCGGGCATGGTGGATAAATACGGCCTCACCTTCTTTCATTGAGACGGAGTTGACGATGCCTTTTCCCTGAATACACTGCAGCCCTTTCTCAATAACCTCCCATTTCGAGGAGTCGATCATAATGGGCACGCGGGCAATATCGGGCTCACCCGCAATCAGGTTGAGGAAACGCACCATCGCGGCTTCCGCGTCCAGCATTCCCTCATCCATATTGATATCAATAATCTGGGCACCGCTCTCAACCTGTTGTAACGCGACTTCCAGCGCCTCATGATATTTATCTTCTTTAATCAGGCGCTTAAATTTAGCAGAGCCGGTAACGTTGGTGCGTTCTCCCACGTTCACAAATAACGATTCTGCACTGATATTCAGCGGTTCAAGACCCGAAAGACGGCAGGCAACGGGCAGTTTGGGGCGCTGACGTGGCGCAACGCCTTCCACGGCCGCCGCCATGGCAGCGATGTGCTGTGGCGTGGTGCCGCAGCAACCGCCAACAATGTTCAGAAAGCCGGCGTTGGCCCATTCCCCAATCTGCTGCGCCATCACCTCTGCATCGAGATCGTATTCGCCGAAGGCGTTGGGCAAACCGGCATTGGGATGGGCAGTGACATAGCCTTCGGCGATGCGTGACAGTTCAGCGACATACTGGCGTAGTTCATCCGGCCCCAGTGCGCAGTTCAGACCAAAGGATAAGGGTTCTGCATGGCGCAACGAATTATAAAAGGCTTCGGTAGTTTGTCCGGAAAGCGTGCGGCCTGAAGCATCGGTGATGGTGCCGGAGATCATCAACGGCAGCGCCACGCCAAGGGCTTCCATCTCTGCTTTCACCGCAAAGACAGCCGCTTTGGCGTTGAGCGTATCGAATACCGTTTCAATCATGATGATGTGGCAACCGCCTTCCACCAGCGCCCGGGTGGACTCACGATAGGCGTCCACCAACTGATTGAAGGTGATATTACGGAACGCCGGATCGTTAACATCGGGTGAGATCGAGCAGGTGCGGTTGGTGGGGCCCAGTACGCCCGCGACATAGCGCGGTTTATTTGGCGTTTTTGCCGTCCACGCATCTGCGCAGGTACGCGCCAGCTTCGCGGCCGCGAAGTTAATCTCTGCCGACAGGGCTTCCATCTGGTAGTCCGCCATCGCAATGGAGGTGGCATTAAAGGTATTGGTTTCGAGAATATCCGCACCGGCGGCCAGATACGCATCATGGATCTCGCGGATCACCTCTGGTTTACTTAGCACCAGCAGATCGTTATTGCCTTTAAGATCGCAGGGCCAGTCAGCAAAACGGCTGCCACGAAAATCGTGTTCGTCCAGTTTATAGCTCTGGATCATGGTGCCCATTCCACCATCTAATACCATAATGCGGTGGGCAAGTTGCTGATGCAGCGCGTCGGTTAGATTGCTCACGGTTATCTCATCCACGTCAATGCGCTGGTGAAATACCAGCCAGTCATTCTTGCATAAGGTCATGATGCCTCAAAGTAACCTTAGCGGAGATTTTCAGGGAAGTGATTATCAGGTCTGACCAGCACGTCAGCGTTTGCATTCAGGCAGATTAAAACGAAAATGGTTTCCACTATGTGAAAAGGAGAAACAGAATGGCAACGCCCGTCGCCGCGAAACGCGGAAAAAAACCCCGTGGCACCCCTGCCCCCTCAGCGCCCGCAGGCGGTCAGGTTCAGTCACTGACCCGTGGGTTAACGCTGCTGGAGTTGATCGCTAATTCACATGGCAGCGTCGCGCTTACCGAACTCGCGCAGCAGGCCGGGTTGCCTAACTCCACAACACATCGCTTGCTGACCACTATGCAGCAGCAGGGGTTTGTGCGCCAGGAGGGCGATTTAGGCTACTGGACCATGGGGGCACATGCGTTTGTGGTTGGCAGCAGTTTTTTACAGAGCCGGAACCTGCTGGCGCTGGTCCACCCGGTGCTACGTACGCTGATGGAAAACTCGGGTGAAACGGTCAATTTGGCGGTGCTGGACCTCAGCGATTTTCAGGCGGTGATTATCGATCAGGTACAGTGTACGCAACTGATGCGCATGTCTGCACCGATCGGCGGCAAACTGCCAATGCATGCATCGGGCGCAGGTAAAGCTTTTCTGGCGCATCTCAGCGACGAGCAGGTCACCGCTCTGCTGCATCAGAAAGGCCTGCATTACTACACGCCCAATACGCTGATGTCACCTCAGAGTCTGAAAACCAATCTGGCACAGATCCGGACTCGGGGATTTTCTTTCGATGATGAAGAACATGCGCTCGGTTTGCGTTGTGTGGCGGCCCCCATTTACGATGAGCACGGCGAGCCATTTGCGGCGCTTTCCATCTCTGGGCCTATTGCCCGCATGACGGACGACCGCATCACCGAACTGGGCGCGCTGGTCATCCGCGAAGCCCGTCAGGTCACCCTGGCGTACAGTGGCCGTTAAAGAAATGCCGCCCGCCTCACCCGATAACGCCAGCGCGCTCTTCATGCTTTCTCAACCGCAGCCTTTATAAGAAACAGCCTGTGGACTGGCCAGCGCCGCCCTAAAAGGGGGCGCCCGCCGTCAGTCCAACAATCAATTACGCAAGACCGCTATATACGGCATCGCGCAGCATCACGGGGAACTGACCGTTTACCCCCTCCGGCGTCGTGTTTGTCATGGCTAGTACACAGAGTTCTTTTTGGCGATCAACAAACCAGGTATGGCCGTAAGCGCCGCTCCACGACAGCGTGCCCGCTGACTGAGGCGACCCGGCCGCATCGGGATCGGCAAGCAGTGCCCAGCCCACACCAAATCCCCATCCCGGTCCCTGCGTGGCATATTTCGCGGCAACGTGTTCCTGCGTCATATAGTCAAAGCTGTCGCGCGTAATCAGCGGCGCTCCCTGCCGGCGGATCGTTTCCAGCAATTGCATGAAATCGGGGGCCGTCCCTGCCATTCCCCCGCCGGCGCACGGCCAGGCATCGGGTTTGAGAATACGGTCAGGACAGAAAATGGCTGCGCCCTCACCAAAAGGTATTCGTTGATTCTCGCCTATCGCCGTGGGCACCGGGCTGTCATCGGTGTACACCGTGGTTAAACGCGCCTCATCCCTGACGGTAAACAGCGTATCTTTCATCCCGAGCGGTTCCGTGACCGCATGACTTACCAGATCCGGCAGACGCTTACCGGTTGCCCGCACCATGATTTCGCCCAAAACATCAATGCCCAGGGAATAACGCCAGCCGCTTCCCGGTTCAAACTGCAGCGGAGTGCCTGCCAGGCGTTGTAGATTCTCTTCGATGGATAATCCCGGTTGATAGTCGATCCCATCAGACACGTTCAGGGTGTGATAAAGGGAATCAGCCGGCGCGGAATAACGGTAACGTAAACCTGACATGTGACTCAGGAGATGTCGCACCCGGATGGTTGCAGGTTTCCCCTCTTCCAGGCAGGGACGGAAATTGGGAAGCCAGCGCGTAATGTCGTCATCCAGCGTCATGTACCCTTGTTCGATCAGGCGCATTGCCGTCAGGCTCACGATGGGTTTGGTCAGCGAGGCAAGGCGGAAAATCGCATCCAGCGCCATGCCTTTCTTCTGCTCTCTGTCAGCCAGACCCGCCGCTCGCTGATATATTAATTCGCCGGCTTGGGCTACCATCACCGTACAACCGACAATGCGCTGTGCATCAATCGCCTGATCGATAACCGCATCCATAGCGGCTTCAAGTTTTGCAGAGGATGGAACACGTCCTGATGTAAAATAAATCATTATCGATTCCTTGAATAATTTCAAAAAAAATAAAAAACGTTATTTTCATTACTTTTATACATTACAAGAAGAATAGATTTTATATATTACCCACCACCTTATTTAACAAAAACCCCAAACAAGACCCACATCAAATAACATCCTTCTCACATAATAAAACATCCCATTCATTTAACTGGTCAACCAAAAGTTGACTTTGAGTCTAACTTATGGACATCCAGGGGATTTGTGATCGACCTCTTTTTTTTAAAAGAGCAGACTGATTACCATGCATTCGCACTACAAGCAAAAAATACACTGACAGATAATCAACATAGCCTTCACTGTGTTGACTTAACCACCGTCAACACTGGTTAACCAAAATAAATTTCATTTGACATTAAACATCAGAACGGGAATCAACCCACTTATTTTAAACATTAAAACCAACCAACAATAAAAAACAAAAGGAGGAACATTATTTAAACAAAGCGCCGATTCAATTTAACCGTTTTCTCCTATTACAAATTAACTAAAAAAAATTCTCTTCATCTTCACGATCGCATAACAACCTGAAGATGTTTTCTGACCGTTACGCTGAATTAATCAAGGGAACATTATGATGACAACAACAATACCGCCACGCAGGAAGGTGGGCACGGGCACCGCAATAGGCTATGGCATTACCGATATTTTTGGCGGTGGCTCCATGGCGCTAATTGGGACTTGGTTGCTTTTTTTCTATACGACATTTTGTGGTCTTTCGATGCTCGAGGCGAGCTCCATTTTTGCTATCGCCCGCATCATTGACGCTATTCTCAGCCCGATAATGGGCTATATCACCGATAAGTTTGGCAGCACCCGCCTCGGTAAACGTTTTGGCCGACGCCGCTTCTTTCTGCTCATCAGCGCCCCGCTGATGTTTATCTATGCGCTGGTCTGGGTCAGCGACATGAGCTACTGGTACTATCTTGGAACCTATCTCGCGGTAGAGTTACTGGTGGCGATGGTGTTGGTGCCCTGGGAAACCCTGGCGGCAGAGATGACCAACGATTTTGGCGAGAGAACCCGTATGGCGGCAATCCGCCTGACGTTTTCTCAGGTGGGCACCTTCCTCACCGCCTCAGTACCGGGCGTTATGATCCAGTATTTTGGTCAGGACTCTGCCCTGACATTCACCTACACCGGTATCCTGTTTTCATGCCTGTTTTTTATTGTGGTGCTGATTACCTGGTCCTGTACCTGGGAATCGAAAGACATGAATCCCGAAGAGTTTGAGCGACTTAACGCCGGGCCAAGTATTGGACTGATATCCCACCTGAAAAATATGTTTATCGAGCTGGCCACCACCTTCAAAATAAAAATATTCAGACAGCACTTGATTATCTATATTTCATCATTTACGGCGCTGGATATTTTCATAGCGGTGTTTGTTTATTTCGTCGTATATGGCCTGAGCCTGGATGCGGCAAACGCGTCAGCCTATCTTTCGATTGCCACCTCCGTATCCATTCCCGCGACGCTGCTTTTCATGTTTATGCTGGACAAGCTGAATATCAGGCCCGCCCTGGCCATGCGTATTTCTTATCTGTGTATTTTTGCTGTACTCGGTTATCTCATTTTGATGTATATCGGCCATAGCGCTGTGTCTTCCTGGTGGCTCACCACGCTGATATTTGTTCTGTTAGGTTTTGGCCGCGCAGGGCTTTATTTTATTCCCTGGAATATTTACAGCTTTATTCCTGATGTGGATGAAATGGTCACATGTCAACGGCGTGAAGGCGTCTTTGCTGGCGTGATGACGCTGATGCGCAAAAGTACCGTGGCCGTCGCAATTATGATAGTCGGTGCCGTACTGGAGCACAGTCATTTCGTCAAAGGGCAGTTAATTCAGCCAGAAAGTGCGCTGAATGCAATTACTGGTCTGCTGGTCTTTGGCTCCGGTGGTTTATTACTCATCAGCTTATATATGACCTTCAAATTTAAACTGACCCGTGAAACGCATCGGGTTCTGGTGAAAGAAATTGATCGTCTTAAGGCCGGCGGGAATAAAGCCGACTGTACACCCGAAACCAAAGTCGTGGTGAAGGCCCTGACCGGCTACGACTATGAACAGGTGTGGCAGCAGGATAATAACGCACGCCCTTAATTCAACCAGGCCAGTTCTTGAGTGGGTTGCACGTTACGCATGGCTGATCCCATCGGATAGCAGCCCGTTCTGCCTGCGCCTGAACGTAATGAAAATACTTAATACGCCAGGGATTCCTTTATGAACACACGTTTTTTTCGCTGCATGGCCATCGCTTTGCTGCTGTGTCCCTCGCTGCTGTACGCCGCAGCCATTAATGATAATGAAGACAGTTTAAGAATTCGTTTAAAGAATGATTTTCGACGTGCAGACAAGCCGAGTGCAGGTACCGGGCGTGATATCTACGCCTGGGTACAAGGCGGGCTCATTGATGTGAACACCCGCTACTATTCTGACTTTATTGGTATCAGCGCGGGTGCCTATTACGTATACAAACTGGGGGCGAAAGACGGCTGGAGCACCCGCTACTATCTGGATGGGCACGATAGCTTTGGCGTGGCAGTCGGCGCGGTCAAGCTTAAACCCGCCGATAATCTCTACTTAACCATTGGGCGGTTTGGTACCGACTATGGTTACGGCAGTCTCCCCTACCGCATTCCACTGATCGCCGATAATTCGTCCCGCACGATACAGACGATTTCTGAAGGCGTCCTGGCCCGTTTTGAGGCAACAGAAAACCTGGAATTCTGGTCAATGTGGCGTAAACGCGCCTTCTACTATGTCGATTCGGCAACCGGCGTGCGTGATGAAGGGGTGATTGACAGCGCAACAGGTAAGTACCATCCCCGCCGGGGACGCGGCTATTTGGTGGGATCATGGCACGATGCGTCGTCACGCTATTCGTTGGGGGCGTCTTATCAGCAAGATGTCTCAACCCAGGTGCAGAGCATTTTTGAAAAAACGCATACCTTTTCCAACGACCATACACTGAAGTGGGAGCTTATGGGATTTTATGGTCAGGTAGAAGGGATGAGTAAGCCTCTTAGTTACCATCACGAGACCGCCTTAATTTCCGGACGCTTAACTTACTCTTTTGATAAGGCAAGATTGTTTGGCGCCGTGGGCAAACTGACCCATGATATCGATGGGCGCATTGTCTACACCGATATTGGCTATCCCGACTCTCTGAGCATCGACCGCAACAAGGAAAACATGTTATCCGCGCAGTTTGGCGGGCAGTATTTCTTTAATCAAAACGTCGGTGTCATGCTGGGGCCAATTATCACCAGAGGTTACGAAGACAAGCAGCGTAATACTAAAATTAACGGGCTCGGACTCATGGGAGCGGTGATGTATAACGTTACCGATGGGCCATTCAAAGGACTGAATATGTACGTGGCTGCTGACCGTGCCAGAGAGAAGCGGCCCGGCAGCGCGCTGGGCGATAAACTTTATTACTGGGATGTGAAAACCGGCGTGCAATACGATTTTATGTTGAAGTAACGACGCATCCATTACGTCGCACAGGTGTTTCAAAAGTGGCATCGTATGATGTCACTTTTAATAAAAACCGCAATTAATTGTTAAATAAGGGATAAATCCTCTTTTCATCTGGTCAACCAGTTTATCTTAACGTGCGCAAAACCCTGTTACCTTACCCGTTGGGTGATATAGTTTTCGCCGGAACGGTATCTGACGGGAGCATAATTATGAGGTCTGTCTCTCAGCAGCGGCCCTATCAGCAAGTGGGTATAAAAATCCGGCAACTGATTCTGGAGACGCCTTACCGCTCGGGTCAGCGTTTGCCGCCAGAACGTGAAATTGCTGACATGCTCGACGTCAGCCGCACCGTGGTTCGCGAGGCGTTGATTATGCTGGAAATTGAAGGGCTAATCGAAGTCAGACGCGGTGCTGGTATTTATGTGGTGGAGCACAAAAACCCATTACGTATTGAGGAAGTGAACAGGCATTTTTGCAACGATGCCGGCCCGTTTGAACAGCTTCAGGCACGACAGCTACTGGAAAGTAATATCGCCGAATTCGCCGCGCTTCAGGCCACGCGGGAAGATATCGTCAAAATGCGTCAGGCCCTGCTGTTAGAAGAGCGCGAACTGGCAAGCTGCTCGCTGGAAAACTCAGAGAGCGGTGACATGCATTTTCATCTTGCCATTGCCGAAGCAACGCATAACAGCATGCTGGTCGAACTGTTTCGCCAGTCATGGCAATGGCGTGAAAATAACCCTATGTGGATTCAGTTGCACAGTCACCTGGGCGATACGCTTTATCGTAAAGCATGGTTGATCGATCACCGACAGATTCTTGCTGCACTTATCAAGAAGGACGCACGCGCTGCAAAGCTGGCGATGTGGCAACATCTTGAAAACGTGAAACAGCGCCTGCTGGAGTTTTCCAATGTTGATGACCTTGATTTCGATGGTTATCTGTTTGATTCATGGCCGCTGGCAAAAACGGACGGCTGAATGCCTGCAGTAGCAGGCACACGTGACGACGTCGTCAACGTGCTGCCGTAACGGATGCAGAAACGCTGGGCATGCTGCCATGCGATCACGTCCTCAATATGCCCCTGAGCGATGCGCTGCTGTTGTGCACGCCACCAGCTAGCCTCAAAAATTTCCGGATGCCGCTGTTGCAGTAGCGCGCCTGTGGCAGGCTCGCTGCATAATGCATAGCGGAAGGTTTCAGGAAATACGTCATCCGGCCCCACGCTGTACCAGGGCTCCGCACTGAGCTCATCTTCTTCATATCGCGCCTGAGGAACCTCACGAAAATTGAGTTCCTGCATAGGGCGGATTTCATCGTAATCATAAAACACGACGCGCCCGTGTCGGGTGATGCCAAAGTTTTTAAACAGCATGTCGCCGGGAAAGATGTTGGCGGCAGCCAGCTGTTTGATCGCATTGCCATACTCTTCAATGGCGTGCTGGCGCTGGTTTTCACTGGCCTGCGCCAGGTAAAGATTCAGGGGCTGCATCCGACGTTCCAGCCAGAGGTGGCTGATGATCAGGCGATCGCCCTCAATACGTATCTTTCCGGCAATAGTGTGTTGAAATTCCTCCATTAGCGCGGGAGCGATACGCGCGAGCGGCAACGCAAACTGTTCAAAAGCCTGTGTATCGGCCATGCGCCCCACACGGTCGTGCTCTTTGACCTGCTGATAACAGGCCCTGACCTGCATTTCGGTGACCTCTTTTTGCGGTGCAAACCGATCTTTGATGACTTTAAATACCCGATCAAAGCCCGGTAATGTGAACACCAGCATCACCATGCCACGAATACCCGGTGCAATCTCAAACGCGGCGTCGGTTTGCGCCAGCGCCTGGAGATATTCCCGATAGCTTTCCGTTTTGCCATGTTTTTGACAGCCGATAGCCATATAGCGCTCTGCCAGGGTTTTACCCGGCAATACAGGCTTGAGCCAGGCCACCAGCGCCGCCGGCAGCGGCGCATAGACCATGAAATAAGCGCGGGCAAAGCCAAACACGATGCTCGCGTCATTGACGTCCGTGAGGCAGGTATCAATCCACAGTTCGCCCTTATCGCTGCGCTGAATCGGCAACAGACAGGGAAATATGCCGTCGGGCAGGTGCAGCCGGGCAACAATCCAGGCGGTTTTGTTGCGAAAAAACAGCTCACTGCACACGTCCAGCCAGCCCTGCTCCAACTGGGCGGCGGAAAACTGCTCGCGCAAATGGCGGTGAATCCACGCTTCATCGCGCGCCCGATCCTGCCATGGCAGCGTTAAAGGCAGGTCGCGCAGTACCTGATGGAACAGCGCTTGCCAGCCCTGATGTGGCAGATAGGTCCGCGCCAGAGGGCGCGCAGGGGAAGTTTGCGTTGAGGCTGGCTGAGAGCTGAAAATAAACAGGCGTTTCGGCTGCAGTGCATTATGGCCATGCAACCGGCAGTACACCGAATTAAAGAAGCTCTCGGCAATTTCGTAGCGCGGATAGCCGGGCAACAGGGTTTCGTAATGGCTTTTAATCGTCAGCCAAAAGTCATCGTCCCAGTGTGCCGCCCCGTTCAGCACGCGCAGTTGATCGGCGACTAATGCCACGTGATGATCGTAAAGATGAATACGCGCCTTCATCGCCTGCTGTACCGCCTGCCATTCGGCCTGTTCAAAACGCTGTTGTGCGCCTGCGGTAATGTCGAGAAAACGACCATACTGCGCGTCAAAACCCTGCAGAATGGTGTGAGCAATCAGTGATTCGCGTGGCGGCATGATTCACTCCTGAAAAAGCCCGCCCGCAGATGCCGGGCGGGAAAGACACAGACTCAACTCAAAACTGATGCTCCTCGGTGGACCCTGTCAGGGCCGTCACCGATGACTTGCCGCCCTGAATCGTGTTGGTCACCTGATCGAAATAGCCTGTTCCGACCTCCTGCTGATGCGATGAAAAGCTGTAACCCCGTTCGCGCGCAGCAAACTCCGGCTGCTGAACTTTTTCCACATAGTGGCGCATGCCTTCGCCCTGAGCGTAAGCGTGCGCAAGATCGAACATGTTGAACCACATGCTGTGGATGCCCGCCAGCGTAATGAACTGAAAGCGATAGCCCATGTCACTGAGCGCCTGCTGGAAGGCCGCAATGGTTTTGTCATCCAGATTCTTTTTCCAGTTAAACGAAGGCGAACAGTTGTAAGCCAGCAGCTTGCCTGGGTAGCGGGCGTGAATCGCATCGGCAAAACGCTGGGCCATGGCCAAATCCGGGGTGGAGGTTTCACACCAAAGGACATCGGCGTAAGGGGCGTAAGCCAGTCCACGGCTGATTGCCTGCTCAATGCCGGCGTTGGTGCGGAAAAAACCTTCCGCCGTGCGGTCGCCGCGTATAAATGGGCGGTCGTATTCGTCACAGTCAGACGTGATCAGGTCTGCGGCATCCGCATCGGTCCGCGCCAGCAGGATCGTGGGTACGCCCATGACATCGGCAGCCAGACGCGCCGCCACCAGCTTCTGTATCGCCTCCTGGGTTGGCACCAGCACCTTACCGCCCATATGACCGCATTTCTTCACCGCCGCCAGTTGATCTTCAAAGTGCACGGCCGCCGCACCTGCGCTGATCAATGACTTCATCAGTTCAAACGCATTCAGCACGCCACCAAAGCCCGCTTCTGCATCGGCGACTATAGGCAGAAAATAGTCGATATAGCGGCTGTCTCCCGGTTCTGTGCCGTTAGCCCACTGAATCTGATCGGCGCGCTGGAATGTCTGATTAATACGGGTGACCACCTCAGGCACGGAGTTGACCGGATAAAGCGACTGATCCGGATACATTTGTCCTGCTACGTTGGCATCGGCAGCGACCTGCCAGCCAGACAGGTAGATCGCTTCTATACCGGCCTTTGCCTGTTGCAGAGCCTGACCGCCCGTTAATGCTCCCAGACTGTTGATATAGCCTTTTTTGGCGTCGCCATTGAGCAGCGACCAGAGCTTCACCGCCCCCCGCTCTGCCAGAGTACAGGCCGGCACAACAGAGCCCCGCAGGTTAATCACTTCCTCTGCGCTGTACGGGCGGGTAATGCCCTGCCAGCGCGCGTCCTGCCACTGTTTTTCGAGTTGCTGAATATGTTGAGTACGTGTCATGGCAACGGCTCCTTAAGTCAGGGAAGCAGGCGGTAGCCTGGCAGAGTCAGAAAGGAAACCAGTTCGTCCTGGGTTGTGATCTGCGCCATCAGGCGCGCCGCTTCCTCATAACGACCTGAACTGAATGTCTTATCGCCCAGATGCATCTGTAGCGTTTGCAGCTCATCGTTCAGCAGCTGCTGGAAGAGCGCGGCCGTGACCGGCTGTCCATCGAGCAGAGATTTCTGATGGCGGATCCATTGCCAGATTGAAGTCCGGGCAATTTCTGCAGTTGCGGCATCTTCCATCAGGCCATCGATGGGGACACAGCCATTGCCGCTAATCCAGGCTTCCAGATACTGCAACGCCACCCGAATATTGGCGCGCATGCCCGCTTCGGTTCTGTCGCCTTCGCAGGGTGCCAGAAGCTGCTCTGCCGTTATCGGGCTGTCATCCTGCCGCAGAATGTTGAGCTGATTGGGGCGTTCACCCAGTACCTGGTTGAAGACTGACATCGCCGTGTCTGCCAGACCGGGATGCGCTATCCAGGTACCGTCATGTCCGTTGTTGGCTTCACGCTGTTTATCTTCAGTGACGCGCTGCAGCACCCATTCATTGCGCGCGCTATCTTTGCTGGGAATGAGCGCTGACATGCCGCCCATGGCAAAAGCACCACGGCGATGGCAGGTTTGGATCAGCAGTCGTGAGTAAGCATCCAGAAAAGGCTGAGCCATGGTTACAGACTGCCGGTCGGGCAGAATCCGATCGGCATGTTCGCGCAGCGTTTTGATATAGCTGAAAATATAATCCCAGCGGCCGCAGTTCAGCCCCACGATATGATCCCGCAGATTCCACAGGATCTCGTTCATCTGGAATACCGCCGGTAGCGTTTCGATCAATACGGTGGCTTTTATGGTGCCGCGAGCCAGATCAAAACGATCCTCGGCAAAGCTAAAGATATCCCGCCACCACGCAACTTCCTGCCAGCTCTCAGTTTTAGGCAGATAAAAATAGGGGCCACTGCCTTTTGCCAGTAAGGCTTCCGCGTTATGAAAAAAGTAGAGAGCAAAATCGAACAGACCACCGGGAATCGCATTCCCCTGCCAGCTAACATGTTTTTCAGACAGATGCAGTCCACGTACCCGGCACATCAATACCGCAGGATCGGCCCGTAGCTGATAGATTTTTCCGTTCTCGCTGGTATAGCGCAGCGTTCCCGCCACGGCTTCCCGTAAGGTTTGCTGTCCGTCAATGAGTTTTTCCCAGCAAGGTGCCAGCGAGTCCTCAAAGTCGGCCATAAACACCTTTACGTTAGCATTCAAGGCGTTAATCACCATTTTGCGATCGGGCGGACCGGTGATCTCAACGCGACGATCCTGTAAATCGGCCGGAATACCACGGATCGTCCACGCTCGCTCTCTTATGGAAACCGTTTCCATATCAAAGTCAGGTAACCCGCCGGAATCGTACTCTTTTTGCCGGACCTGACGTGCGGCTAACAATCTCTCACGCTGGGGTGCAAAACGCGTCACCAGTTCCTGCAGAAAAGCGATGGCGTCGGGAGTAAGCAACTGCTTTTCCGCATCGCTAAAGGGTTTACTGAAAAGTAATTCACTGTTGATAACCGAGTCTGTCATGTCTGCTCTCTCCTGTTTACAGGCGGATCAACATGGATGATCCACAGATAGGGTAATTATTGAGCTACAGGATCAGAGCATATTCATTTTAATTTTAAAATCAAAAACTATTTCCATTTTTAATAAAAAAACAACTTATCACCATGATTAATAAATGATTTATTTTATTGTTTAACAGGTAATACTTTTCACTCACGTTTTACAGACGAAAAAAAACCGTGCTGCCAGCGGCTAACACGGTTCAGTTGTCGCTAAAAAAGGATTATTCCAGCGTGGGATTCATATGGCGCAGATCAAACGGCGTAATCTGGTAGACGTAATAATTCAGCCAGTTTGAAAACAGCAGGTTTCCATGGCTACGCCAGGTGGCGCGCGGTGTAAGCTGCGGATTATCCTGTGGGAAATAGTTATAGGGTACTTCAGGATTCAGCCCGGCTTCATAGTCGCGTTGAAACTCTCCCGCCAGCGTCAGTGCATCGTACTCCGGATGCCCGGTCACAAACGCCAGCCTTTTGTCTTTGCTCGCCATCAGATACGCGCCGGTTTGTTCCGATTCAGCAAATAATTCCAGATCGGTATAATCCGTGATGAGCTGCGTCGGGAAATCAGCGTAACGTGAATGGGGAGCGAGGAAATTATCGTCGAATCCCCGCGTCAGTAAGGAATGGGGATGCAGTATCTGATGCTCAAAGACGCCCGCCAGTTTAGTCTGCCGGGTCTGTTTAGGAATGCCATATAAAATGTTTAATGCCGCCTGGACGGCCCAACAGACAAACAGCGTTGAGGTAACATGGTCTTTCGCCCACTCCAGCACCTGTTTTATCTGCGGCCAGTAAGCCACATCGTTAAATTCAACCAGGCCCAGCGGCGCACCTGTCACGATTAAGCCATCGTAGTTATCGTGCTGAATATCGTTAAAATTGCAGTAGAAGTTGTTGAGATGATCGCTGGGTGTATTCCGCGACTCCCGACTGTCGATGCGCAGTAGCTGGATATCGATCTGCAGCGGTGAGTTGGAGAGTAAGCGCAGAAACTGGTTTTCCGTCTCAATCTTCTTGGGCATGAGATTAAGAACCAGCACTTTAAGCGGACGGATCTCCTGAACACTGGCACGTGACGACGTCATCACAAAGACGTTTTCGTTACGTAAAAAATTCACTGCCGGTAATTCGTCGGGGACCCTGATTGGCATAGCTTAATCACCTCTAGTAACCATACATACGTTTAGACATCCAGACAGCCAAAGATAACCAGTTAAAGGCTAAATGTCGAGTCTGCATATCAACAGGTGAAAAAGTTTCAAGGCGCGGGGCAGAGATGTGACATCTCGCTAAGCGCGCCCCTGCGGAAAAGAAATTGAAAGCCTGTTCTGTCACTGGCTGAGGGACAGAAAACCGTACTGGCGTAAAATTTGTTGCGCGGTATCGGAACTCAGGAATGCCGCGAGCGGCCTGGCAGCGGCGGACAGCGTGGCCCAGCCATATCGTGCCTGGACATTGTAAGTGGAAGGAATGTTAAAAACCCGAAGCTGGGAAAAACGAGCCAGGCGAGGCGCATAGCTGGCGTAGCCGATAAACAGCTCAGCATGGCCTGCATTGATAATCCACTGCGCCGCCAGGTCACCCGCAGGCACAGGCAAGCTGTCTGGTCCGCCAACCATCGCGATCGCTCTTTGCCTGAGTGCATCGCCACAACCGGGATGGCGCTGTTCGATATGGTCAAACAACTGCAGGGTGTAATCACCTGAGGGATCGCAAAGCGGCGTTGAGGTTCCCAGCCGCAAATCCTCACGGAGTAATAGCGACAGCCAGTCATCCTGTTCAATGACGCAATCACGTTTAGCCGTCAGGCAAAGCCTGTTATTTGTAAAATGGCCGGTATGATCTGCCAGGCCTTGTTGGCGCAGCTTTTCTGGATGCTGTAGGTTAGCCGACACAAACAGGTCGCATATTTCACCCTGTTCAATGCGCTGACGCAGCAGACCGGCTGGCCCATACTGAGTATTTGCGGTTAAGCCGGATTCGGCATGGAAGGCGGTCATGAGCATCTTCCACACGTCATGCAGGCTACCTGCTGCCAGAACCTGTAGATTTCTCATGGTATGACGTCCGGTAGAACCGTTGATACCAGCGATTAGCCTGCTGCTGCATATCGATGTCGCGGAATTTATCTGGGTAGAGTTTTTTCGCCATCCACAGTTCGCCTAACCCTATGGCCTCCGGCATGGGATAGCCCCATGCCTTGGCATACTCAGGCATCAGCCATACCCGGTGATGTTTCACTGCATCAATGGTTCGCCAAAGGGGATTCTGTTGAATCTCCTTTACCACCTGTGGATAGCGGTCCTGAACGAAGATGACCTGTGGGTTCCATACGACAACCTGCTCCATGCTGACCTGCCTGAATCCCTGAATCGACGAGGCCGCCACGTTAAGGGCACCGGCATGCGCCATCATCAGGCCGGTATATTTACCCGCTCCGTAGGTGGTCAGATCGGGATTAGCCATATAGGCGCGAACACGCTGCTGCTCGGGGATATTTTTGAGACGGTCGGTGACGATCTGACGACCGGCGAATGCCGCTGAGATTAACGCTTTGGCCTGCTGCTGCCTGTTGACGACTTCCCCAATCAGCGTAATCCCCTCTTTTATACCCAGGTCGTACGCCTGATCTTCGTTTTGCATATTGGGGTTGATCTCACCCTGCTGTCCGGCGTCGTCATGGCGCAATGAAATTGCCAGGACCGGAATACCCAATGCAGAGATTTGGTCAATCATCTCTTTTGGCGCATAGTTAGTGACAAATACCACCTGTGGATGCAGCGCAACCAGCTTTTCCAAATCTACGTGGGTCAAATCACCCAGCAGCGCTTTATGCGTCAGTTCAGGTACCAGCGTCGCGTAATTGTCCCCTAGCTGCTGCTTCCAGTTAGCGAGAATCCCTACGATTTTATCTGTCGCGTTTAACTGCACCAGGAGATTCAGCGTTTGATGCTGAAGCACGACCACACGATCAACCCGATCTGGAATCGTAACGGTGCGGCCAATTTGATCGGTCACAACACGGCTGGCGTAACTGTTTAAGGCGGTAAGCGTCACTATGCCTGCAAGCATCAGGCGCTTTAATGTTGTATTCAATAAGGTTTCCCCGAAGCGTAATGCAAGAGATTATATAGCGCTTATCTGCCGCAAGGTAGCCTCTTGATGCGCATACCTGACCGCTGCTGTGCTCCTTTATCCTGTTTCCGAATCGGCGTCACCGAAACACCAGAAAGGTAAAAAGAGAACGGATGCGCTAAAACCATCAAGGCTGCGGAACTGGCCTTTAACGGAATCATGTTGACAGCTGACAGCGGGATACAGCTTCGCCCAGGTGGACAGGGCTTTGTGAACGTGTTCAGGCTGTACAGGCGAAGGTCAGATAAATCACTGTGCGGACGACTTGACGGTTTTTTAGATTACGAGCTGGTCAGCGGGCATAACTGGAAAGTGCATCTCACTATGCGCTGTAAACAATCAGGCTGAAAGATATTCCAGTGTATAGTTATATTATTCCAGTATTAAATCCCTACAGTTTTAACCTGCTGATATTCTCTTTTACATACTGAAAATAATGCTAGCAGGTTGATATTAATTAGAGCACAGGGCGTTAATTTTAAACTGCACATACTCTGCTAATTTAATTTTAACGGAGCCAGACAGACTCCTTCATCAACTGAAATAAAGGGGTAATATTATGAAAATCAATAAAGTAACGTCAGCTGCTGCTGCCGTGGCATTTTCATTGATGTCTTTCGGTTGTTTTGCACAAACCGTCTCTGCCACCTCATTAACACTGGATGGCGCGGTCTCTAAAATTGCCAGACAGGCGAAACAACAAGGCGATCATTTTAGAGTTATCAGTGCAGACACCAATAATTATGCCCACGTAACCGCTGAATTATATAAATAATATCGGCGCTAAAAAAGCACGTGACCGGCTGTTTTTAAACGCATTCCGCGTTTTTAAAATAGCTGGTCTTTTTTTGTCTTTAATTAATGCTGCCCATCTTATCCAACTCAACCAGGCGATCTTCAACGATTTTAAGGCGTTTTCAAAGATGCCTACTGATAACAGCCTGTCTGCCGTGTACCAGATGACGTGCCTGTGTTTTACGTCGCTCCGCCACTACACCAGTGCCTTGCTGCTGGTTCACCGTTGCCCGCTAAACGCCGGTAAAGGGATGCGTCCGGTCCGGAACGGCGCAGAGATGAGGGGTTATCTGCCAGATCGCAGACGTAAAAAAGCCCTGAACGTCAGTTCAGGGCTTCTTCACTTGTTTGATGCCTGGCAGTTCCCTACTCTCGCATGGGGAGACCCCACACTACCATCGGCGCTACGGCGTTTCACTTCTGAGTTCGGCATGGGGTCAGGTGGGACCACCGCGCTACAGCCGCCAGGCAAATTCTTTGTGCTCCGTCCTGCGTCTTTCACGCTGCTGCCGCGCTGGCTTCCCTCGCGCCGCTCAGTCACATACCTCAGTATGCTCCTTCACCCCGTCTCGGTTGCCGCCTTGCACTCAGCGCAAAATCCTTCGGACTCACGTCCGCAGAACAGAACTAAATTCTTTATCCGGTAAACAATGCTGAAAATTTAAATCGTCTCTCTACCAAAACGCCTCTGGCGTTGTAAGGTTAAGCCTCACGGGTCATTAGTACCGGTAAGCTCAACGCATCGCTGCGCTTACACACCCGGCCTATCAACGTCGTCGTCTTCAACGTCCCTTCAGGAGCCTTAAAGGCTCAGGGAGAACTCATCTCGGGGCAAGTTTCGTGCTTAGATGCTTTCAGCACTTATCTTTTCCGCACTTAGCTACCGGGCAGTGCCACTGGCGTGACAACCCGGACACCAGCGGTGCGTTCACTCCGGTCCTCTCGTACTAGGAGCAACCCCCCTCAATTCTCCAGCGCCCACGGCAGATAGGGACCGAACTGTCTCACGACGTTCTAAACCCAGCTCGCGTACCACTTTAAACGGCGAACAGCCGTACCCTTGGGACCTACTTCAGCCCCAGGATGTGATGAGCCGACATCGAGGTGCCAAACACCGCCGTCGATATGAACTCTTGGGCGGTATCAGCCTGTTATCCCCGGAGTACCTTTTATCCGTTGAGCGATGGCCCTTCCATTCAGAACCACCGGATCACTATGACCTGCTTTCGCACCTGCTCGAGCCGTCACTCTCGCAGTCAAGCTGGCTTATGCCATTGCACTAACCTCCTGATGTCCGACCAGGATTAGCCAACCTTCGTGCTCCTCCGTTACGCTTTGGGAGGAGACCGCCCCAGTCAAACTACCCACCAGACACTGTCCGCAGCCCGGATCACGGGCCTACGTTAGAACACCAAACATTAAAGGGTGGTATTTCAAGGCCGGCTCCACGCAGACTGGCGTCCACGCTTCAAAGCCTCCCACCTATCCTACACATCAAGGCTCAGTGTTCAGTGTCAAGCTGTAGTAAAGGTTCACGGGGTCTTTCCGTCTTGCCGCGGGTACACTGCATCTTCACAGCGATTTCAATTTCACTGAGTCTCGGGTGGAGACAGCCTGGCCATCATTACGCCATTCGTGCAGGTCGGAACTTACCCGACAAGGAATTTCGCTACCTTAGGACCGTTATAGTTACGGCCGCCGTTTACCGGGGCTTCGATCAAGAGCTTCTCCTTGCGGATAACCCCATCAATTAACCTTCCGGCACCGGGCAGGCGTCACACCGTATACGTCCACTTTCGTGTTTGCACAGTGCTGTGTTTTTAATAAACAGTTGCAGCCAGCTGGTATCTTCGACTGGCTTCAGCTCCGGGAGCAAGTCCCTTCACCTACGCGCCAGCGTGCCTTCTCCCGAAGTTACGGCACCATTTTGCCTAGTTCCTTCACCCGAGTTCTCTCAAGCGCCTTGGTATTCTCTACCTGACCACCTGTGTCGGTTTGGGGTACGATTTTGTGTTACCTGATGCTTAGAGGCTTTTCCTGGAAGCAGGGCATTTATCACTTCAGCACCGTAGTGCCTCGTCGTCACGCCTCAGTGTAAAGTGAACCGGATTTGCCTGGAACACACACCTACACGCTTAAACCGGGACAACCGTCGCCCGGCTGATATAGCCTTCTCCGTCCCCCCTTCGCAGTAACACCAAGTACAGGAATATTAACCTGTTTCCCATCGACTACGCCTTTCGGCCTCGCCTTAGGGGTCGACTCACCCTGCTCCGATTAACGTTGAACAGGAACCCTTGGTCTTCCGGCGACAAGGTTTTTCACCTTGTTTATCGTTACTTATGTCAGCATTCGCACTTCTGATACCTCCAGCAACCCTCACAGGCCACCTTCGACGGCTTACAGAACGCTCCCCTACCCAACAACGCATAAGCGTCGCTGCCGCAGCTTCGGTGCATGGTTTAGCCCCGTTACATCTTCCGCGCAGGCCGACTCGACCAGTGAGCTATTACGCTTTCTTTAAATGATGGCTGCTTCTAAGCCAACATCCTGGCTGTCTGGGCCTTCCCACATCGTTTCCCACTTAACCATGACTTTGGGACCTTAGCTGGCGGTCTGGGTTGTTTCCCTCTTCACGACGGACGTTAGCACCCGCCGTGTGTCTCCCGTGATAACATTCTCCGGTATTCGCAGTTTGCATCGGGTTGGTAAGCCGGGATGGCCCCCTAGCCGAAACAGTGCTCTACCCCCGGAGATGAGTTCACGAGGCGCTACCTAAATAGCTTTCGGGGAGAACCAGCTATCTCCCGGTTTGATTGGCCTTTCACCCCCAGCCACAGGTCATCCGCTAATTTTTCAACATTAGTCGGTTCGGTCCTCCAGTTAGTGTTACCCAACCTTCAACCTGCCCATGGCTAGATCACCGGGTTTCGGGTCTATACCCTGCAACTTAACGCCCAGTTAAGACTCGGTTTCCCTGCGGCTCCCCTATGCGGTTAACCTTGCTACAGAATATAAGTCGCTGACCCATTATACAAAAGGTACGCAGTCACCCCATAAAGAGGCTCCCACTGCTTGTACGTACACGGTTTCAGGTTCTGTTTCACTCCCCTCGCCGGGGTTCTTTTCGCCTTTCCCTCACGGTACTGGTTCACTATCGGTCAGTCAGGAGTATTTAGCCTTGGAGGATGGTCCCCCCATATTCAGACAGGATACCACGTGTCCCGCCTTACTCATCGAACTCACAGCCTGTGCACCTTTGTGTACGGGAGTATCACCCTGTACCCTGCGACTTTCCAGACGCTTCCACTGATGCACAAGCTGATGATGGTTCTGGGCTCCTCCCCGTTCGCTCGCCGCTACTGGGGGAATCTCGGTTGATTTCTTTTCCTCGGGGTACTTAGATGTTTCAGTTCCCCCGGTTCGCCTCATACAGCTATGTATTCACTGCATGATAGTGTGTCGGAACACACTGGGTTTCCCCATTCGGGTATCGCCGGTTGTTGCGGTTCATATCACCTTACCGGCGCTTATCGCAGATTAGCACGCCCTTCATCGCCTCTGACTGCCAGGGCATCCACCGTGTACGCTTAGTCGCTTAACCTCACAACCCACAGGCGTTTTACGCTGCGTGTCGTGAGCTTTTGAGAGACTCGAACGCGTTGTGCTGTGTTCCTTATTACGGAGGAACACGACAATGCGTCGTTTCAAATTTTCAGCTTGTTCCGGATTGTTAAAGAGCAGAATACTTCGCAGCACACCGTTGCCGGTACGCTCTGAAGTATTTTCAGAAAAAATACAGTAGTGAGTATGGTGGAGCTAAGCGGGATCGAACCGCTGACCTCCTGCGTGCAAGGCAGGCGCTCTCCCAGCTGAGCTATAGCCCCATACAGTTACTGCAGAGACCACTACTACCACTCAACCGAGTACACTTCGTGAGAAGTGCACTTCGTGCTCAGGCAAGGCGTGTGTCCGCGAAGCATAGTGAACTATGCGAGCCGGAGACATAACGCAGCATGAGTGCGAAGTTGGTAGGCCTGAGTGGACTTGAACCACCGACCTCACCCTTATCAGGGGTGCGCTCTAACCACCTGAGCTACAAGCCTGTAGAGGTTTTTTCTGCTCGTGACTTTCTATCAGACAATCTGTGTGAGCACTTCGCGGGAAGGTATCTTCAGGTAAGGAGGTGATCCAACCGCAGGTTCCCCTACGGTTACCTTGTTACGACTTCACCCCAGTCATGAATCACAAAGTGGTAAGCGCCCTCCCGAAGGTTAAGCTACCTACTTCTTTTGCAACCCACTCCCATGGTGTGACGGGCGGTGTGTACAAGGCCCGGGAACGTATTCACCGTGGCATTCTGATCCACGATTACTAGCGATTCCGACTTCACGGAGTCGAGTTGCAGACTCCGATCCGGACTACGACGCACTTTATGAGGTCCGCTTGCTCTCGCGAGGTCGCTTCTCTTTGTATGCGCCATTGTAGCACGTGTGTAGCCCTACTCGTAAGGGCCATGATGACTTGACGTCATCCCCACCTTCCTCCGGTTTATCACCGGCAGTCTCCTTTGAGTTCCCGACCGAATCGCTGGCAACAAAGGATAAGGGTTGCGCTCGTTGCGGGACTTAACCCAACATTTCACAACACGAGCTGACGACAGCCATGCAGCACCTGTCTCAGAGTTCCCGAAGGCACCAAAGCATCTCTGCTAAGTTCTCTGGATGTCAAGAGTAGGTAAGGTTCTTCGCGTTGCATCGAATTAAACCACATGCTCCACCGCTTGTGCGGGCCCCCGTCAATTCATTTGAGTTTTAACCTTGCGGCCGTACTCCCCAGGCGGTCGACTTAACGCGTTAGCTCCGGAAGCCACTCCTCAAGGGAACAACCTCCAAGTCGACATCGTTTACGGCGTGGACTACCAGGGTATCTAATCCTGTTTGCTCCCCACGCTTTCGCACCTGAGCGTCAGTCTTCGTCCAGGGGGCCGCCTTCGCCACCGGTATTCCTCCAGATCTCTACGCATTTCACCGCTACACCTGGAATTCTACCCCCCTCTACGAGACTCAAGCCTGCCAGTTTCAAATGCAGTTCCCAGGTTAAGCCCGGGGATTTCACATCTGACTTAACAGACCGCCTGCGTGCGCTTTACGCCCAGTAATTCCGATTAACGCTTGCACCCTCCGTATTACCGCGGCTGCTGGCACGGAGTTAGCCGGTGCTTCTTCTGCGGGTAACGTCAATCAATGCGGTTATTAACCACATCGCCTTCCTCCCCGCTGAAAGTACTTTACAACCCGAAGGCCTTCTTCATACACGCGGCATGGCTGCATCAGGCTTGCGCCCATTGTGCAATATTCCCCACTGCTGCCTCCCGTAGGAGTCTGGACCGTGTCTCAGTTCCAGTGTGGCTGGTCATCCTCTCAGACCAGCTAGGGATCGTCGCCTAGGTGGGCCGTTACCCCGCCTACTAGCTAATCCCATCTGGGTTCATCCGATAGTGAGAGGCCCGAAGGTCCCCCTCTTTGGTCTTGCGACGTTATGCGGTATTAGCCACCGTTTCCAGTGGTTATCCCCCTCTATCGGGCAGATCCCCAGACATTACTCACCCGTCCGCCACTCGTCACCCGAGGAGCAAGCTCCTCTGTGCTACCGTCCGACTTGCATGTGTTAGGCCTGCCGCCAGCGTTCAATCTGAGCCATGATCAAACTCTTCAATTTAAAGTTTGATTTGCTGAAACAAGTCCAGCGGTGCTCATCTGTAAAACGTCATAATGAATTTCATTATGTGTTCACTCGTGAGGCTTTGATATTTTTTACGTCCGGAGACGCTGATATCAATCCTGCGAGTGCCCACACAGATTGTCTGATAAATTGTTAAAGAGCAGTGCGAACAGCGGGTTAACCGTCTGTCGCGAGGTGGCGTATATTACGCTTTCCTCCTTCAGAGTCAACCTCTTTTTCAGAAGTTTTTCTCCGGCGGTTCAGTTGCCTGACCCTCTCAACACCGCATTCCGTAAGCCGTTGTGCCGTGTCGATGGAGGCGCATTATAGGGAGTTCTCTCTGGCTGACAAGGGCTAAATTCAATAAAAATGACTGTTCGCTGCATTCCACAGCAAAACCCCGCCTTATACGCAGTTACACACAAAGTTATCCACATTCCTGGCCGCATCAAATTTAGACGAGCATCACGCAAACGTTTTCGCTACAATGCCCCGCAACGCAATGGATGCCCCTTTTCGGGGCGTTACCTGAAGTTTTTACGCTTTTGCTGCTCTATATAGAGAAAAGTAAGCACGCAAGCTTGATGTAACGCTCTTATTTACGCGAATCAAAGCCAAGGGATAAAACCACCATGCAACAACCTCGTCCTTTACGCCGCGCCCTGCTCAGTGTTTCTGATAAAGCCGGCATCCTCGAATTTGCTCAGGCACTCTCTCAGCGCGGTGTTGAGCTGCTCTCCACAGGTGGTACCGCTCGCCTGCTCGCAGAGGCGGGACTTCCCGTCACAGAAGTGTCTGACTACACCGGCTTCCCGGAAATGATGGATGGACGCGTTAAAACACTGCACCCGAAAGTCCATGGCGGCATTTTAGGACGTCGTGGACAAGATGATGCGGTGATGGCGCAGCACGCTATCAGCCCGATTGATATGGTGGTCGTCAATCTTTATCCCTTTGCCCAAACCGTCGCAAAACCAGATTGCTCACTGGAAGACGCCGTTGAGAACATTGATATTGGCGGCCCGACAATGGTGCGCTCGGCGGCCAAGAATCACAAAGACGTGGCGATTGTCGTTAAGAGCAGCGATTATCCGGCCATTATCGCTGAGCTGGACGCCAATCAGAACTCACTGACGCTCGAAACCCGCTTCAACCTGGCAATCAAAGCGTTTGAACATACCGCCGCGTACGACAGCATGATCGCTAACTACTTCGGTACTCTGGTTCCTGCCTATCATGGTGAAACCAGCCAACCAGCCGGCCGCTTCCCGCGCACCCTCAATCTCAACTTCATTAAGAAGCAGGATATGCGCTATGGCGAGAACAGCCATCAGGACGCCGCCTTCTATATAGAAGAGAATGTGCAGGAAGCCTCGGTCGCTACCGCCAGCCAGGTGCAGGGCAAGGCACTCTCTTATAACAACATTGCGGATACCGATGCCGCGCTTGAGTGCGTGAAAGAGTTTATTGAGCCCGCCTGCGTCATTGTCAAACACGCCAATCCTTGCGGTGTTGCGGTGGGTGAGTCAATTCTGGCAGCTTATGAGCGTGCCTATCAGACTGACCCGACATCTGCCTTCGGCGGCATCATTGCCTTTAACCGCGAGCTGGATGAGGCGACAGCCCAGGCCATCATCAGCCGACAGTTTGTTGAAGTCATCATCGCTCCTGCTGCAACGGAAGCTGCGCTGAAAGTGACCGCGGCAAAACAAAACGTCCGCGTGCTGGTATGCGGTGGCTGGCAGGGTCGCGTGGCTGCCCTTGATTTCAAACGGGTGAATGGCGGTCTGCTGGTTCAGGATCGCGACCTCGGTATGGTCGATGCCAGCCAGTTGCGCGTCGTCAGCAAGCGCCAACCTTCTGAGCAGGAACTGCGTGATGCCCTGTTCTGCTGGAAAGTGGCGAAATTCGTTAAGTCCAACGCCATTGTCTATGCGCGCGACAATATGACCATCGGCATAGGTGCTGGCCAGATGAGCCGCGTCTACTCTGCCAAAATTGCAGGAATTAAAGCGGGTGATGAAGGCCTGGAAGTAAAAGGGTCCGCGATGGCTTCCGATGCGTTCTTCCCGTTCCGGGATGGCATTGATGCCGCTGCTGCCGTGGGCGTAAGCTGTGTGATTCAGCCTGGCGGTTCTATCCGCGACGATGAAGTGATTGCGGCAGCGGATGAGCATGGTATTGCCATGATCTTTACCGACATGCGTCACTTCCGCCATTAATTCTGTGGAGCCTTTTATGAAAATTTTAATCATCGGTAACGGCGGACGTGAACACGCATTGGCCTGGAAAGCGTCGCAGTCGCCGCTGGCAGAAACCATTTTTGTCGCACCTGGTAATGCGGGCACCGCGCTGGAACCCGCGTTGCAGAACGTCGATATTGCCCCCACCGATATTCCCGCTTTGCTGGCCTTCGCTCAACGTGAACAGATTGATCTCACCATTGTCGGCCCTGAAGCGCCGTTAGTGGCAGGCGTGGTTGATGCGTTCCGCGAGGCCGGATTGAAAATCTTTGGTCCAACTCAGGCCGCCGCGCAATTGGAAGGGTCTAAAGCATTCACCAAGGACTTTCTTGCACGTCACAACATCCCCAGTGCCGAGTACCAAAACTTCACCGACGTCGCCCCTGCGCTGGCTTACCTGCGTGAAAAAGGTGCGCCGATTGTCATCAAAGCTGACGGGCTGGCTGCCGGTAAAGGCGTGATTGTGGCCATGACGCTGCAGGAAGCGGAAGATGCCGTGCAGGATATGCTGGCGGGCAATGCGTTTGGTGACGCCGGGCACCGTATCGTGATTGAAGAGTTTCTGGACGGCGAAGAAGCCAGCTTTATCGTGATGGTTGATGGCGAGAATGTGTTGCCAATGGCCACCAGCCAGGACCATAAACGGGTGGGCGACGGCGATACCGGGCCGAACACGGGAGGAATGGGTGCTTATTCCCCTGCCCCGGTGGTGACCGATGAAATCCACCAGCGCGTTATGGATCAGGTTATCTGGCCAACCGTACGTGGCATGGCCGCCGAAGGCAATGTCTATACGGGCTTCTTATATGCCGGGCTGATGATCGATCAGACTGGTCAGCCTAAAGTGATCGAATTCAACTGTCGCTTCGGCGATCCCGAAACACAACCCATTATGCTGCGCCTGCAGTCGGATCTGGTGGATCTGTGTCTGGCCGCCTGTGAAGGCAAGCTTGATCAAAAAGACTCACAATGGGATCCCCGCCCTTCACTGGGCGTGGTGCTGGCAGCCGGGGGCTATCCCGGCTCTTACAATAACGGCGATCAGATTCACGGTCTGCCGCTGGAAGAGGTTGCCGACGGCAAAGTTTTCCACGCCGGGACGCGCCTTGAAGAGGATCGGGTTTTGACGAACGGTGGGCGGGTTCTTTGCGTCACCGCGCTAGGCGATGATGTTGCTGCCGCACAGAAACGGGCTTACGAACTGGCTAAGCCGATTTCCTGGCAAGGCAGTTTCTGCCGACGCGACATCGGCTATCGTGCCATTAACCGTAAATAATGATCAAAGGGGCACCCAGTGCCCCTTTTTATTCCCTCAGAAATTCGCCTCATCCGGCGCATCCGCGCATTCATCTTTTTGAGTCACACGCAGCAACTGCACGCCTTCAGGCGCTTCCAGCCATGAAATCATCAAGGGTTCCGCCTTATCACGGCGGTAGTGCGTAAGCGTCTGCAGTGCATAACTGTCGAAAGCCGGCGTCACCTGCTGGCCCTCACAGGTTGTCACAACGCTTCCACCTGACCAGTGTCCTTGTTTCAGAAACACCCGCCCACTTAACAGCGCATCGCTGACTTCACGCATACGTTGTGCATCAAACTTGTAAAGCTCAACCGCATCCGGACTGACTGCCTCACGGCGCGTCGCGAGCTGGCGCTGCATAAAATTGAGATTGCCGCCTTGATCAAAGCGTAGCGTAACGTCGTCTGGCTTTTCGCCTTTCACCTGGCGTTCCACGCTGATCAGATCATCGCCGAGCCAGCGATAGTCCGTAATTTCACTTTTTTCGCTGTTGAACGGATTATAGAGCGTACGAATATGTACCGAGTGATGATCGGTATTCTTGCGCCAGATACGAACACTGCCGCGATCGGCGAGATAACCGCTGGCCGAGAAAGCCGGAATGTCGGGCGTTGAACTACACCCAATGAGAAAAGAGGAGAGAAGCAGGGCTGATAATCGCTGAAACAGCGTAGTCATGGTGGCTGGCCCCTAAACAAAAGGGGCGAAATCGCCCCTGTTTTAAAACGTTACCGCAGTGCGACGTCTTACTTAACGGCGTCTTTCAGAGCTTTACCAGACACGAATGCAGGTACGTTTGCCGCAGCGATTTTGATTTCTTTGCCAGTCTGTGGGTTACGACCGGTACGCTCAGCGCGGTGGTTCACTTTAAAAGTACCAAAACCAACCAGTTGTACAGCATCACCCTCTTTCAGAGACTCAGTGATTGCAGCCAGAGTAGATTCCAGCGCTGCCTTGGCCTGGGTTTTAGACAGGTCAGCTTTTTCTGCGATCACATCAATCAGTTGAGTCTTGTTCATAAGTTATCCTTAAAGTGTATTTATCGCTTGCTAAGCAACGAGTGCGAGGGAAAAGCCAGCTTCGGGCACTCTTCAGCCTGCACGCACCGATAGCCACAATTTTCAGCCCCCCAAATGTAGACCAGACTGGGGGCTGATGTGAAGCCTCCAGGCGCGCTAATTAAGGCCTGAAGTCACGTTTTCTCGCCTTATTGCTGAATTTTTATACCGATGTTACTAATTCCCGCCTCACGCAGGTCAGATCGCAGACCTTTTATCAATTCGAGGTCTCGCTCTTCACAATCCGCGAGCAGGCGAAAAATCTCCCATTGCAGGTCCCATTCATCGATGACAGCCTGATTTTCTCGTAGCTCTTCATCGGTCATTTCGCGACCTTCGTGAGTCATTTCCAGGATGGCAACGGTGGTGATCGAGGTCTTGCTGACTTCAATCGCATGTTCAAGCGTTTCACCGCTTAACTGCGAATGCAGCACTTCACTCAATGCCACGCAGGCATCAATGGCCGGATAGACACCGTAAACCTCAAACGCATCGCCATCGGGAATCGCCGCTTCAAGCTTTTCCAGTTGGCTGTCAAAATTGATCTTCGCATCTTTAACCGTCAGCGTTTCCCAAATCAGATCCAGAATACGGCGGTAAAGTGCAGGATCGGCAAACTCGGTTTGCTGGCAAAAAGCCACGTAGTTGGGATACATGCGCTCGCACAGGCAAGCCATAAACGTCAGGTGTTGCCAGCTTTCCAGCTTTGCCAGACGCAGATGTACAGGGTTTTGTAACATACACAGAGCTCTTATTCGTTTCGCTGGCGGCAGTGTAACCCAAAAGCGCCATACAAACAGTGTTAAAGCGCGCTTTGCCAGCGCAGAAATGCGGGTCGGCGAGATGCCACAGCATCCGCCCAGCGCGTGGGCTCCGGTAAACGGTAGCCCTGTGTGCACTTTTCTACCCATTCCAGAGCGCTGTCCAGACTGACGCGGTGTCCGGTGGCAACAAACAGCGGGTTACAGCGTGCCTTGCTGCGCCATACCCAGCCAATTTGTTCTCCTTTATCCATCAACGGCTGCCGACTGCCGGGCGTTTCATCCAGCGCCTCAACGTGCCCGCACAGACGCTTTTTCGCAACACCGATAGTGGGAACATCCACCATCAACCCAAAATGCGACGCGACACCAAGCCGGCGCGGATGTGAGATACCATGACCATCGACAAATAGCAGATCGGGCTTCTGCTCCAGCATGTCCCAGGCCGCCAGCAGGGCCGGATACTCACGGAAAGAGAGAAAGCCCGGAATGTAAGGCATGGTGGTATCAATGCGCGCGATGCGATATTCCACCAGCTTCATGGACGGATATTCAAGAATAACCAGTGCCGCACGCGTCACTGCGCCTTCCTGCTCAAAACCGACGTCTGCGCCACCAATAAAGCGTGGCGGCAGCACGTCAAAATCATCCTGCCGTACGACTTCTGCGGCCCGTTGGCGTTGCTCCGCGCGAAGAGCGGCGATATCCATTATGACGCCGAATGATACTGGCGTGACAGACGGTGCACCGCCTCAACAAATACGCCGGCATGCTCGGGTGGAACATCCTGATGGATGCCGTGTCCCAGATTGAAAACGTGGCCTTCACCCTGGCCGAATCCTTCCAGAATCGTTGCCACTTCCTGCTCAATTCGCGCCGGGGGTGCATAGAGCATGGAAGGATCCATATTGCCCTGCAAAGCAACTTTGTGGCCGACACGGCGGCGGGCTTCACTGATATCGATAGTCCAGTCCAGACCTAGTGCATCACAGCCCGTTTCAGCAATGGCTTCCAGCCACTGGCCACCATTCTTGGTAAACAAGGTGATGGGCACACGACGTCCTTCGTTCTCATGAAGCACGCTGTCGACAATTTTATGCATGTAGTAAAGCGAGAACTCACGATAGTCGTTCCCGGTTAACACGCCGCCCCAGGTGTCAAAGACCATCACCGACTGCGCACCGGCGCGGATCTGGGCATTAAGATAGAGGATGACACTGTCGGCCAGCTTATCCAGCATGGCGTGCAGCGTGGCAGGCTCGGCATACATCATTTTTTTGATCTTGGTGAAGGCTTTGCTGCTTCCCCCTTCAACCATATAGGTCGCCAGCGTCCAGGGGCTGCCTGAGAAGCCTATCAATGGTACTTCGCCGTTGAGGTTTTTACGGATGGTGCGTACCGCATTCATCACGTAACCCAGCTCCTGTTCAGGATCGGGCACCGGCAGGCGATCGACATCAGCACGGCAGGTAATCGGGTTGGAGAAGCACGGGCCTTCGCCTGTTTCGAAGTATAAACCCAGCCCCATCGCATCAGGGATGGTGAGAATATCACTGAAGAGGATCGCCGCATCCAGCTTAAAGCGACGCAGGGGTTGCAGGGTGACTTCGCAGGCCAGTTCGGCATTTTTGCACAGCGACATAAAATCGCCTGCCTGGGCGCGCGTCGCTTTATATTCCGGCAAATAACGCCCGGCTTGCCGCATCATCCATACGGGGGTGACATCTACAGGCTGGCGTAACAGGGCGCGCAAATAACGGTCGTTCTTCAGTTCACTCATCTCAGGACTCTCTCGGTATCAAGCGAGTAGTGTAGCACTCTCACGCCTCAGCGCGGCAGAGGGCCACCGTATCTTCAATTAATCGACGGGCGACGGTACCGGGCGGCGGCAGTAAAGGCAGCGCATCAAAGCGGAACCATCCGGCGTCCAGCAGCTCTTTGCCGTCATGTTGTAACTCGCCGCCATCATATTCCGCCATAAACGCCATCATCAGAGACTGCGGGAAAGGCCAGGGCTGCGAGGTGACATAGCGGACATTCCTGACACGCACGTTGCTCTCTTCCATTACCTCGCGCGCGACGGCCTGTTCAATGGTTTCGCCGACTTCGACGAAACCGGCCAGTACAGTGTAAATGTTATTACGCTGGCGCGCATGGTTAGCCAGCAGGATCTCGTCCCCCCGGCGAATGGCGACGATAATACAGGGCGCAATCTGTGGATAGTAGCGTTCACGGCAGTGGCTGCACAGGCAGGCAAATTCATGCTTGCTGGCGTGCATCTCATGGCCGCAGTAGCCACACCAGCGGTGAGAGCGATAAAATTCGGCAAGCTGTACACCGCGCCCTGCCAACTGAAACAGTCCCGGATCTTCGTTAAGTAACTGCCGCAAAGACAGCATATCCTCCGAACGTGTTTCGCAAATCAGCCAGACATTCTCCCCCTGCCATTCGCCAATTACGCGCCCCTGATGACCCGTCAGGCCAAAATGCTGCGCATTACCGTGAGGCAGGTCTCCTTGCGGTAACCAAATTTTTTGTTCACTGCTGACAATCCACCATCCAGCGTCTACGCTTGAAATTTCGCATTGCATTTATTTCGTCATCCTTAGCGTCAACCCGCACGCTGAAGTCCCGATGTTAAGTGTGTAGATGAACAACTATACCCAAATAATTCTGGTTGCAAGACGGCAACACGCTTATTTCTCCCCGGCAGGCTCGTGGAAAACAAGCGCACTTGACGCATCGCTAATCTGAAATATGAAGGTGCATAACTCATACGGAGTTAACTATGCTCAACCAGTTAGACGTTCTGACCAAACGCGTAGGTGGCAGTAATGAACTGGTCGATTCATGGCTGGCCGCTCGCCGCCAGTTACTGGTTTCTTATTACCATTTGGTCGGTATCAAGCCAAAGAAAGAGGCACTGACGCGTCTGGATGAACAGGCACTTGATAACTTTTGCCATAATCTGGTCGATTACCTTTCATCCGGCCACTTCAGCCTCTATCAACGCCTGATCGGAGAAATGGACGGTACCAGTCCGCTGTTGGCAGCAACGCAGATTTATCCCTCGCTGGAAGCCAACACCGAACAACTGATGAAGCTGTATGACGGACACCTGCAGCAGGCGATTGATGACGATAACTACGTCACCTTTCAGAATGCGCTATCGGAGGTCGGAGAAGCCCTGGAAGGACGCTTTACGCTTGAGGACAAACTCATCCAGATGGCATGGGATAATCACCTGACCCCGCCCGTGGCTAACGACAGCGAAATTGCCCGCCCCGCCTAAAACCTAATCGATTGTAAAAGACTTGTGATTAGCCAAAAGCCCCCTTATGCTGAGTGGGCTTTACGTTTAACGCCGAACGTAGTCGGTGTTTACGGTTGATACGTCATCTACGGGCGCTGTTCATGCTATCCCTTTTTCCGGGGTGAAGCCGAGCGGGCGCCGTAGCGAAATCGTTGAAACCTCATCTTGTCGGAGTGCCTAAGGGCTGAGACCGTTAATTCGGGATCCGCGGAACCTGATCAGGTTAGAACCTGCGAAGGGAACAAGAGTAAATTTATACGGTACGCCACCGAATGGTGTCAGCAGTGCCGTTACTCCTTCCGAACTCCGGACAAGCAACCTTCCCTCTTACTGGAATATTGCTATGTCTACTGCTAAAACGACCCGTCGCGAACAACGTGCTCAGGCACAGGAATTCATTGACTCTCTTCAGGGCGGCAGCGCCTTCCCTAATTCAAAACGTATCTGGCTTACCGGCAGCCGCGATGATATCCGTGTCCCAATGCGGGAAATTCAACTCAGCCCTACCCTGACCAGCGGCAGTAAAGAAGCGCCGGTTTATGAGGAGAATGAGCCCGTTCCGGTTTACGATACGGCCGGTGCCTATGGCGATCCCGCCGCACAAATCGACGTGCATCGGGGGCTGGATAAACTGCGGGCGCGCTGGATTGAAGAGCGGAATGACAGCGAAAATCTGGTGCAAATCAGCTCTGCCTACACGCAACAGCGGCTGGCCGATGACGGCCTGGATCACTTACGTTTTGAACACCTGCCCACACCACGCCGTGCGAAGGCAGGCCACTGCGTTACCCAGCTCCATTATGCTCGTCGGGGCATAATTACGCCGGAGATGGAGTTTATCGCGCTGCGGGAAAATATGGGCCGGGAACGCATCCGCGGCGAGGTGCTGCTGCAGCAGCATCCGGGGCACAGCTTTGGCGCCCATCTGCCAGAAAATATTACCCCTGAGTTTGTGCGTCAGGAAGTGGCTGCCGGGCGCGCTATTATTCCGGCAAATATTAACCATCCCGAATCCGAACCCATGATCATCGGGCGTAACTTTCTGGTGAAAGTGAATGCCAATATCGGCAACTCAGCCGTGACCTCCTCGATTGAAGAAGAGGTTGAAAAGCTGGTGTGGTCAACGCGTTGGGGCGCCGATACCGTCATGGATCTTTCCACCGGCCGCTATATCCACGAAACCCGTGAATGGATTTTGCGTAACAGCCCGGTGCCTATCGGTACGGTACCGATCTATCAGGCGCTTGAGAAAGTTAACGGTGTGGCAGAAGATCTGAACTGGGAAATTTTCCGCGACACATTGCTGGAACAGGCCGAGCAGGGTGTGGATTATTTTACGATTCATGCAGGCGTGCTGCTGCGCTACGTGCCCATGACCGCGAAGCGCCTGACTGGGATTGTCTCGCGTGGTGGTTCCATTATGGCGAAGTGGTGCCTGTCGCATCACAGAGAGAGCTTCCTGTATGAGCACTTCCGCGACATCTGTGAAATTTGTGCGGCCTACGACATCTCATTATCACTGGGTGACGGCCTGCGTCCGGGATCGATTCAGGATGCCAATGACGAAGCGCAGTTTGCGGAACTGCACACCTTAGGTGAGCTGACGAAAATTGCCTGGGAATACGACGTGCAGGTGATGATTGAGGGCCCCGGCCATATTCCCATGCAAATGATCCGTCGCAACATGACCGAACAACTGGAACATTGCCATGAAGCGCCGTTTTACACTCTGGGCCCCCTCACCACTGATATTGCTCCGGGTTACGATCACTTTACCTCCGGCATTGGTGCCGCGATGATTGGCTGGTTCGGCTGCGCCATGCTGTGCTACGTCACGCCCAAAGAGCATTTAGGTCTGCCAAACAAGGAAGATGTTAAACAGGGCTTAATCACGTACAAGATCGCCGCGCACGCAGCCGATCTGGCCAAGGGTCATCCGGGCGCGCAAATCCGCGACAATGCGATGTCCAAAGCACGTTTTGAGTTTCGCTGGGAAGACCAGTTTAATCTTGCACTGGATCCGCATACGGCCCGGGCTTACCACGATGAAACCCTGCCGCAGGAGTCCGGTAAGGTGGCCCACTTCTGCTCTATGTGCGGCCCCAAATTTTGCTCAATGAAAATTACCCAGGAAGTGCGTGACTACGCCGCAAGGCAGGAAGCCGAAGCCCAGGCGATTGAGGTGGGGATGGCGAAAATGTCTGATCATTTTCGTGAGCGCGGCGGTGAGCTGTATCACCCTGCGACCGCAATAAAGGAGGAATAAATGGACGCCTTTCCCGCAACCGCATCACGTCTGGGGCTCTATCCGGTCGTTGACAGCGTGGAATGGATAGAGCGCCTGCTGGAAGCCGGTGTGCGAACCCTTCAGCTTCGGATCAAGGATCAGCCGGACGAGGTGGTTGAACCCATGATTATTCGGGCTATCGCCGCAGGTAAGCGCTATCAGGCACGTCTGTTTATCAATGATTACTGGCAACTGGCGATTAAACATCAGGCCTATGGCGTCCATCTGGGTCAGGAAGATTTAGAGGTCGCTAACCTGCAGCAGATCCTGCACGCAGGCTTGCGGCTGGGACTTTCAACTCATGATGATGCAGAGCTGGATCGGGCGCTGGCACTGCGCCCTTCCTATGTGGCGCTGGGGCACATCTTCCCCACCCAGACGAAGGCCATGCCCTCTTCCCCTCAGGGCGTAGCTGAACTTAAGCGCCATTTGGCCCGGCTGCACGGCATCTCAACAGTCGCGATCGGAGGCATCAGTATTGATCGTGCGCCAGAGGTCCTGGCCACCGGGGTGGGCAGTATTGCGGTGGTGAGCGCGATTACTCAGGCAGAAGACTGGCAGGAGGCCACGCGTGTTCTGCTGCGGCTTGCCGAACCCGAAACGGCGTACTAACGCGCGTCAGCGCCCAGAAATACCTGCAGCCTGTGCAAAAGGCTGTTAAAGAGTGGAAAGCCGCGCACGGCAATGAGTATTACGGCTGGCGCGGTTTTTTTATGCTCAGTAAAGTCACAGGTGTCCGGCCGGAATGGCCGGACCAGGGCCAGTTCCCTCCTCTTTCTGGCCCTGCTCCTCAACCACAGGTAAAGAGGTATGTGCCCTTGGCCGATCGTGGACACATGCCGCTATCGCCTGCTCAACGGCGCTGCCCGTTATCGCCAGTGCCCGTTCAACTTTATCGCTGGCAGGCAAGGCATAGTTCAGGCGCAGGCAGTTGCGATATTTGCCCGAGGCGGAAAACAGCGAACCCACAGCAATCTGTATCCCGGACTCCCGCAGCGTATTGTTAAGTTGCACGGCGTCAAAGGCTTCTGGCAGTTCAATCCACATCAGAAATCCCCCCTGAGGCCGCGTGACGCAGATTCCACAGGGGAAATAGTGCCGAACCCAGCAAATAAAGGTTTCGTAGTTGTGTTGGTAAACCTGACGCATCCGCCGCAGATGGGTCTGGTAATGCCCCTGATGAATAAACTCTGCAACTGCGTGCTGAGGCTGAGTCGCAGTAGACCCGGTCCCGATGTATTTCATATGCAGAACCCGATCGCGGTAGCGCCCCGGCGCCACCCAGCCTACGCGCAGACCCGGCGCCAGCGTTTTTGAAAATGAACTGCATAACAATACGCGCCCGTCTTCATCCATCGATTTAATGGATGAAGGCCGTGGATACTCCCAGGCCAACTCGCCATAGACATCGTCTTCAATAATCGCGGCGTCAAAACGTTGCGCCAAGGCCAGCAGGGCGCGCTTGCGCTTCTCTGGCATGATGAAACCAAGTGGGTTATTACAGTTGGGCACCACCACGACGGCCTTAATCGGCCACTGATCAAAGGCCAGCTCCAGCGCCTCAAGACTGATGCCCGTTACCGCATCAGTGGGGATCTCAATGGCGCGAATGCCAAAACCGCGCAGCGTTTGCATGATGCCGTGAAACGATGGTGATTCTACGGCGATGATATCGCCCGGCTGGCAGACAGCGCGAACGGAAACAGACAGGGCTTCATGGCAACCCGTCGTAATGACAATATCTTCATGGCTGAGCTGACAGCCACTGTCAATCATCAGCCGGGCGATCTGCTCTCGCAGGCAGGTCACCCCATACAGATTATCGTAATTCAGCAGAGTGCTTTCCTGCTTCTGTGCCTGCCGACTAAACGCTTTCCAGAGCGGCTTCAGGGTAGACTGTGTGAGGTCCGGCATGCCGCTGCCCAACTGCAATATGTCATCTTCCAGCCGGCTGTTAAGCAGATCAAAGACCGCATCCCACTGCGTGATTTCCACCGGGCGCTGTACCGGTCGGGTCAGTGCCGGAATGGGCGGCATCGCTTTATGCGGCGCAACATAATAGCCCGAACGGGACTGCGGGATGATCAACTGTTTCTGCTCCAGCAAATAATAGGCCTGTTGCACGGTGCTAATACTGACACCGTGTTCAGCACTCAGGCTGCGCACCGAGGGCAACCGTTCGCCGTTCCGATACAAACCCTGCGCAATGCGCTTTTCCAGCAGCATGGCTAAATGTTGATAACGCGTCATTGTATGCCTTATGAAGTTTGATTGCCCCGCAAAGCGGTACAGATTAACGCTATTTCTACCATTCAGATGCGTCAACGCGCAATCTGTATGTTAAATATTTGTTCATGGTGAGTCTGTATTGAACAGACGGTCTACGTGAAAATGTTTCTCAGATAAACAACGAGGGGCAGGATCATGGGATATGAAGAAAACCGCGCGGCTAAGCCATTTGTCATAAGACCGTTTCGGTTCTTGCGCATTGTCTGGGGGAGCATCCGACGCTGGCAATGCCAGCGGGAAACCCGCGCTATTTTGTCCAGGCTTAGCGATTGTCAGTTAAAAGACATTGGGTTAAATCGACGCGATATTCACTGATAGCTTAAAGATAAAAAAAAAACCCTGCCAGAGCAGGGTTTTTTATCAGGCGTTTGACGATTACTCGTCGTTGTTACCGCCCAGACCAGCGTTCAGCAATTCAGCCAGGCTTGCAGAGGCTTCATCCGCAGTCACCTGCGGTGCAACCGGCACTTCGCCTGCCGCTTTGCGGCGCATACGATCCTGATGGTATGCATAACCGGTACCGGCAGGGATCAGACGTCCCACAATAACGTTCTCTTTCAGACCGCGCAGTTCGTCGCGCTTGCCTGCAACTGCCGCTTCGGTCAGGACACGCGTGGTTTCCTGGAACGATGCAGCAGAGATGAACGATTCGGTTGCCAGTGACGCTTTGGTAATACCCAGCAGGTCACGCATGAAGGTAGCGCCCACTTTTCCGTTCGCTTCAAGTTCACGGTTAGAGATCTTGATGCGAGAGAATTCAGCCTGCTCACCTTCCAGGAACTCGGTGCTTCCCGCGCTCATGATGGTTGCTTTACGCAGCATCTGACGAACGATGACTTCGATGTGCTTATCGTTAATCTTAACGCCTTGCAGACGGTAAACTTCCTGCACTTCGTTAGTGATGTAACGGGTAACCGCATGCACGCCACGCAAGCGCAGGATGTCATGTGGTGACTCTGGGCCATCGGAAACCACGTCACCGCGCTCAACACGTTCACCTTCGAACACGTTCAGCTGACGCCATTTCGGAATCATCTCTTCATACGGATCGCTACCATCCAGCGGAGTAATAACCAGACGACGTTTACCTTTGGTCTCTTTACCGAAGGAGATGATGCCGCTGATCTCCGCCAGGATTGCTGGCTCTTTCGGACGACGTGCTTCGAACAGGTCAGCAACGCGTGGCAGACCACCGGTAATATCCTTGGTACCGCCCGATTCCTGCGGAACACGCGCCAGGGTATCACCCGAGCTGATCTTCACGCCATCTTCAAGCTGTACAATCGCTTTACCTGGCAGGAAGTACTGAGCTGGCATATCGGTACCAGGGATCAGGACATCATTGCCGCTAGCATCAACGATTTTCAGGGCTGGACGCAGGTCTTTACCACCCGCAGTACGCTCAGCAGAATCCAGGACCACCAGCGATGACAGACCGGTCAGGTCGTCAGTCTGACGAGTAATGGTCTGACCATCGATCATATCCGTGAAGCGAATGAAACCGCCCACTTCAGTGATAACCGGCATGGTATGCGGATCCCAGTTTGCAACGGTTTCGCCCGCAGCAACCTGCTCACCATCACCTTTCGCCATGGTCGCACCGTAAGGAACTTTATAGCTCTCTTTAGTACGGCCAAATTCGTCGATCATTTTCAGTTCAACGTTACGCGAGGTGATCACCAGCTTGCCTGCCGAGTTAGTTACCGACTTGGCATTGGTCAGCTTGATGGTACCTTTGTTCTTCACCTGAATGCTGGATTCAGCAGCCGCACGTGATGCCGCACCACCGATGTGGAACGTACGCATCGTCAGCTGTGTACCCGGCTCACCGATGGACTGTGCCGCGATAACACCGATCGCTTCACCTTTGTTGATGATGTGACCACGTGCCAGGTCGCGACCATAGCAATGCGCACACACACCAAAGTCGGTTTCACAACCAACAACAGAACGCACTTTCACGCTGTCTACTGAGTTCAGTTCCAGCACGTCACACCAGTGCTCATCGAGCAGAGTGTTACGTGGAACCAGAATGTCAGCCGTACCAGGCTTCAGCACGTCTTCCGCAGTCACACGACCCAGAACACGCTCACGCAGCGGTTCTTTCACGTCGCCACCTTCGATGACCGGCGTCATCATGATGCCTTCGTGCGTGCCGCAGTCGTCTTCAGTCACAACCAGATCCTGTGCAACGTCAACCAGACGACGCGTCAGATAACCGGAGTTTGCTGTTTTCAGTGCGGTATCCGCCAGACCTTTACGTGCACCGTGCGTCGAGATGAAGTACTGGAGTACGTTCAGACCTTCACGGAAGTTTGCCGTAATCGGCGTCTCAATGATTGAGCCATCTGGCTTAGCCATCAGACCACGCATACCGGCCAGCTGACGAATCTGTGCAGCAGAACCACGCGCACCGGAGTCGGCCATCATAAAGATGCTGTTGAAGGAAACCTGGCGCTCTTCTTCACCATCGCGGTTAATCACGACTTCAGTAGAGAGGTTTTCCATCATCGCTTTAGCAACGCGTTCGTTGGCCGCAGCCCAGATATCGATCACTTTGTTATAGCGTTCGCCTGCCGTCACCAGACCAGACTGGAACTGCTCCTGGATTTCAGCCACTTCCGCTTCCGCTTCGGTGATGATTTCCACTTTCTTCTCTGGGATAACCATGTCGTCGATACCAACAGACGCACCTGAACGTGCCGCATAGGCGAAGCCGGTGTACATGGTCTGGTCAGCAAAGATAACCGTTGGTTTCAGGCCCAGGATGCGGTAACAGGTGTTCAGCATCTTGGAGATCGCTTTCTTGCCCAGCGCCTGGTTGACGATGGAGAAAGGCAGACCTTTAGGCACGATCATCCACAGGATGGCGCGACCAATCGTCGTGTCGATGATGCTGGTTTTAGAAACCCACTCATCCTGCTCGTTTTTCTCGTGCTCAGTGATACGCACTTTAACGCGAGCGTGCAGCGAAGCGAGGCCGGCGCGGTAAACGCGTTCAGCTTCTTTCGGACCGGTCAGTACCATGCCTTCGCCTTTGGCGTTAACACAGTCGCGGGTCATGTAATACAGACCCAGTACAACGTCCTGTGAAGGAACGATGATTGGCTCGCCGTTCGCAGGTGACAGGATGTTGTTGGTAGACATCATCAGCGCACGCGCTTCCAGCTGGGCTTCCAGCGTCAGCGGTACGTGAACAGCCATCTGGTCACCATCGAAGTCGGCGTTATAAGCCGCACAAACCAGCGGGTGCAGCTGGATAGCTTTACCTTCGATCAGGACGGGCTCAAATGCCTGGATACCCAAACGGTGCAGGGTTGGTGCACGGTTCAGCAGTACCGGGTGTTCGCGGATCACTTCGTCCAGGATATCCCACACGACAGCTTCTTCACGCTCAACCATTTTCTTAGCGGCTTTGATGGTGGTGGCCAGGCCACGCAGTTCCAGCTTGCCGTAGATGAACGGTTTGAACAGCTCCAGTGCCATTTTCTTCGGCAGACCGCACTGATGCAGACGCAGGTATGGACCTACGGTGATAACAGAACGACCAGAGTAGTCAACACGCTTACCGAGCAGGTTCTGACGGAAACGACCCTGCTTACCTTTGATCATATCGGCCAAAGATTTCAGAGGACGCTTGTTAGAACCGGTGATCGCACGACCGCGACGACCGTTATCCAGCAGGGCATCAACCGCTTCCTGCAGCATACGTTTTTCGTTACGCACGATGATATCTGGCGCAGCCAGATCCAGCAGGCGTTTCAGACGGTTGTTACGGTTGATCACGCGGCGATACAGATCGTTCAGATCCGACGTAGCGAAACGACCACCATCCAGCGGTACCAGCGGACGCAGATCTGGCGGCAGAACCGGCAGAACGGTCAGGATCATCCACTCTGGCTTGTTACCAGACTGAACGAACGCTTCCAGCAGCTTAATACGCTTGGTCAGCTTTTTACGTTTGGTCTCGGAGTTAGTTTCGTTCAGCTCTTCGCGCAGCTGTTCGCACTCTTGCTCCAGATCCATGTTTTTCAGCAGTGCCTGAATCGCTTCTGCACCCATTTTCGCGTCGAATTCGTCACCGAATTCTTCCAGCGCATCCAGGTACTGCTCTTCAGTCAGAATCTGACGTTTCTCGAGGTTGGTCATGCCACCTTCGATAACGACATAAGATTCAAAATACAGCACGCGTTCGATGTCACGCAGCGGCATATCCAGCAGCAGGCCGATACGCGAAGGCAGTGACTTCAGGAACCAGATGTGTGCGGTTGGCGAAGCCAGCTCGATGTGGCCCATGCGCTCACGACGCACTTTAGTCTGGGTCACTTCAACGCCGCACTTCTCGCAGATCACACCACGGTGTTTCAGACGCTTGTACTTACCACACAGGCATTCGTAATCTTTTACCGGCCCAAAAATACGGGCACAGAACAGACCATCGCGCTCTGGCTTGAAGGTACGATAGTTAATGGTTTCCGGCTTTTTCACTTCACCGAAAGACCAGGAACGGATCATGTCTGGCGACGCCAGCGCAATTTTGATCGCATCAAACTCTTCGGTTTTAGTTTGCGCTTTCAGAAACTTAAGTAAGTCTTTCACGGATTTGCTCCCGTCGGAGTGAGACTCAGGGGCGTCCAACCGAAATTGAACGCCCCATAACCAGTACAAATGCGAGCGCGTTAACCCTGCGCTTCCAGGCCAGGCCTGTTACTGAGGGTTACTCGTCTTCCAGCTCGATGTTGATACCCAGCGAGCGAATCTCTTTCAACAGTACGTTGAACGATTCTGGCATGCCAGGTTCCATCTGATGGTTGCCATCCACGATGTTCTTATACATCTTGGTACGGCCGTTGACGTCATCAGACTTAACGGTAAGCATTTCCTGAAGGGTATACGCAGCACCGTAAGCTTCCAGCGCCCATACTTCCATCTCACCGAAGCGCTGACCACCGAACTGTGCCTTACCACCCAGCGGCTGCTGAGTAACGAGGCTATAGGAACCGGTAGAACGTGCGTGCATCTTGTCATCAACCAGGTGGTTGAGTTTCAGCATGTACATATAGCCTACGGTTACCTGACGTTCGAACTGCTCACCAGTACGGCCATCAAACAGGGTAATCTGACCGGAAGAAGGCAGACCGCCGAGCTCTAACAGCTCTTTGATTTCGCTCTCTTTCGCACCATCAAACACCGGCGTGGCAATTGGCATACCTTTTTTCAGGTTCTCAGCCAGGCGCAGAACTTCGTCATCAGTAAAGGTGTTCAGGTCAACTTTCTGACGCACATCGGTGCCCAGATCGTAAGCACGCTGGATGAATTCGCGCAGCTTGGCGACTTCTTCCTGCTTTTTCAGCATCGCGTTGATCTTCTCGCCGATACCTTTCGCTGCCATCCCCAGGTGAGTCTCAAGGATCTGACCGATGTTCATACGCGAAGGTACGCCCAGCGGGTTCAGTACGATATCGACCGGCGTACCGTTCTCATCGTAAGGCATGTCTTCGATTGGGTTGATCTTAGAGATAACACCTTTGTTACCGTGACGACCCGCCATTTTATCACCAGGCTGAATCTGACGTTTAACAGCCAGATAAACCTTAACGATTTTCAGCACGCCAGGTGCCAGATCATCGCCTTGGGTGATTTTACGACGCTTACCTTCGAGTTTTTTCTCAAACTCGTGCTTCAGTTCGTCGTACTGCTCTGCCAGCTGCTCCAGCTGGTTTTGCTTGGCTTCGTCAGTCAGACCCAGCTCCAGCCAACGCTCACGCGGCAGCTTGTCCAGTTTGTCTGCTTCAACGCCACCGGAAATCAGGACAGACTGGATACGGCTAAACAGGCCCGCTTCCAGGATCTGCAGCTCTTCAGACAGGTCTTTCTTGGCCTGCTTCAGCTGCATTTCTTCGATTTCCAGCGCACGTTTGTCTTTTTCCACGCCATCGCGGGTGAAGACCTGAACGTCGATAACGGTACCGGAAACACCGTTCGGTACACGCAGAGAAGAGTCTTTAACGTCAGACGCTTTCTCACCGAAGATCGCACGCAGCAGCTTCTCTTCTGGCGTCAGCTGGGTTTCGCCTTTTGGCGTCACCTTACCAACCAGAATGTCACCGCCGGTCACTTCAGCACCGATATAAACGATACCGGACTCATCCAGTTTAGAGAGTGCAGCTTCGCCCACGTTCGGGATGTCAGCCGTGATCTCTTCTGGCCCCAGCTTGGTGTCACGAGACACACAGGCCAGTTCCTGAATGTGGATGGTGGTGAAGCGATCTTCCTGCACTACGCGCTCGGAGACTAAAATGGAGTCTTCGAAGTTGTAACCGTTCCACGGCATGAACGCGACGCGCATGTTCTGACCCAGCGCCAGCTCACCGAGATCGGTAGACGGGCCGTCAGCCAGCACATCACCACGTTCAACGGGCTCACCCAGAGAGACACACGGCATCTGATTGATACAGGTGTTCTGGTTAGAACGGGTGTATTTGGTCAGGTTGTAGATGTCGATACCCGCTTCGCCCGGGTACATCTCGTCTTCGTTAACTTTAATAACGATACGTGATGCATCAACGTACTGAACGGTACCGCCACGTTTCGCAACAGCGGTAACACCGGAGTCAACGGCTACAGCGCGCTCCATACCGGTACCTACCAGCGGCTTATCAGCACGCAGAGTAGGAACGGCCTGACGTTGCATGTTCGCACCCATCAGGGCGCGGTTAGCATCATCGTGTTCCAGGAACGGAATCAGTGACGCACCGACAGAAACCACCTGCTGGGTGGAAACGTCCATGTAGTCAACCTGATCGCGGCTGAACAGACTTGATTCGCCTTTGCTACGGCAGGTGACCAGGTCATCAACGAACGCACCTTCTTCTGACAGATTGGTGTTCGCCTGCGCGATAACGTAGTTACCTTCTTCGATTGCAGAAAGGTAATGAATTTCATCGGAAACCACACCGTCAATAACGCGACGATAAGGGGTTTCCAGGAAACCGTACTCGTTCGTCTGCGCGTACACAGACAAGGAGTTGATCAGACCGATGTTCGGACCTTCAGGGGTTTCGATTGGGCAGACACGACCGTAGTGCGTTGGGTGTACATCACGCACTTCGAAGCCGGCACGCTCACGGGTTAAACCGCCCGGGCCGAGAGCAGAGATACGACGCTTGTGCGTAATCTCTGACAAGGGGTTGTTCTGATCCATAAACTGAGACAGCTGGCTGGAACCAAAGAACTCTTTCACCGCCGCCGAAATTGGCTTGGCGTTGATCATGTCCTGTGGCATCAGCGTATCGAGATCGCCCAGAGAAAGACGCTCTTTCACTGCACGCTCAACACGGACCAGACCGACGCGGAACTGGTTTTCAGCCATTTCACCGACTGAACGAATACGACGGTTACCGAGGTGGTCGATATCGTCCACTTCGCCTTTACCGTTACGGATGTCGATCAGTTTTTTCATCACTTCGATGATGTCTTCTT
The DNA here is from genome assembly GCF_024814475.1 of Pantoea sp. B623. NCBI lineage: Bacteria > Pseudomonadati > Pseudomonadota > Gammaproteobacteria > Enterobacterales > Erwiniaceae > Pantoea > Pantoea sp. B623. The sequence continues at coordinate 2,233,097 of NZ_JANUXM010000004.1, forward strand.
TGCTCAGGATACCTGAACCTTCGATCTCATCACGCAGCAATGAACGGTTGAACTTCATGCGGCCGACTGCAGAAAGATCGTAACGATCTTCAGAGAAGAACAGGTTCTCAAACAGGTTCTCTGCAGCTTCACGCGTTGGCGGCTCACCAGGACGCATCATGCGGTAGATCTCAACCAGCGCGCTCAGGCGATCGTTGGTTGGGTCAACGCGCAGCGTCTCGGAGATGTATGGGCCGTGATCCAAATCGTTGGTGAACAGCGTTTCAATGCGCTTGTGACCCGACTGGCTCAGCTTCGCCAGCAGATCCAGCGACAGTTCCATGTTGGCCGCAACGATCAGCTCACCGGTATTCTCATCGATGTAGTCTTTAGAGACCACTTTGCCCGCGATGTATTCCACAGGGACTTCGATGTGTTGGATACCGTCTTTTTCCAGCTGACGAATATGACGCGCAGTGATGCGACGCCCTTTCTCAACGTAGACCGTGCCATTCGATTCGATATCGAAGGTCGCGGTTTCACCGCGCAGGCGCTCTGGCACCAGTTCCATCTGCAGCTTGTTGTCACGAATTTCGTACACCACTTTCTCGAAGAACACGTCGAGAATTTGAGCAGTGGTGTAATGCAGTGCGCGCAGAATGATACTGGCCGGCAGCTTACGACGACGGTCAATACGGACGAAAAGGTTGTCTTTCGGGTCAAACTCGAAGTCGAGCCATGAACCACGGTAAGGGATGATACGTGCGTTATACAGCACTTTACCCGAGGAGTGGGTTTTACCCTTATCGCTGTCAAAGAACACGCCAGGACTACGATGCAGCTGAGAAACGATAACACGTTCAGTACCGTTGATAACAAAGGTACCGTTGTCAGTCATGAGTGGAATTTCACCCATGTAGACTTCTTGTTCTTTAATGTCTTTTACTGTGCCTTCTGGCGCTTCGCGCTCATAGATCACCAGACGCAGTTTCACGCGCAGCGGTGCCGAGTAGGTCACGCCACGGATCTGACACTCTTTCACGTCAAAGACAGGTTCACCTAAGCGATAGCTGACATACTGCAACTCAGAGTTGCCGCTGTAGCTCGCAATAGGGAATACAGAGCGGAATGCAGCTTCCAGTCCGTACTGACCTTCTGGATCTTGCTCGATAAACTTCTGAAACGAATCAAGCTGGATGGAAAGGAGATAAGGTATGTCCAAAACTTGCGGACGTTTACCAAAATCCTTACGAATACGTTTTTTCTCGGTATAGGAGTAAACCATAGGGTTCCTCAGCTAGCTGACAAGTCGACCCACGCTGTCCGTCCTGACAGGACAGTTCATGCAACACGATTTTGTTTGATTCACCTACTGCTCTGCAGTACGTGCAATACCTCTTTCTATCACGCTTAAATCATTTCATTGCTTCAGCGTGGGCAGGGAACCCGCACGGGAAAGCAGTATATTAAGTCGTCGATAGAGAAAGATATTGATGAGCAACAATGGACAAACAGTGCGAAACCCCATTGAGGCCCTGGAGCGCAAAAAGGCTGGTGACCAAAAAGTCACCAGCCATCAGTCTGAAACTACTCAGACTGCAACCCGAGGGTTGTCTTACTTAACTTCAACTTCAGCGCCAGCTTCTTTCAGAGCAGCTTCAAGTGCAGCTGCGTCATCTTTGCTGATGCCTTCTTTGATCACGCCAGTTGCTTCAACCAGATCTTTGGCTTCTTTCAGGCCCAGACCAGTTGCGGTACGTACGGCTTTGATTACTGCAACTTTGTTCGCGCCAACAGCTTTCAGAACGACGTCGAATTCAGTTTTCTCTTCAACAGCTTCAGCTGGGCCAGCAGCAACAGCTACAGCAGCAGCAGCAGAAACGCCGAATTTTTCTTCCATAGCAGAAACCAGCTCAACTACTTCCATTACGGACATAGCGGCAACGGCTTCCAGAATTTGGTCTTTAGTAATAGACATAACAATTGTTCCTAAGAATCAGAAAAAGTTTATACGTTAGCAAGAGCGAAGAAAAGAGAGGCCTTAAGCCGCTTCTTTTGCATCGCGAACAGCAGCCAGAGTGCGAACCAGTTTGCCGGCAGCGGCTTCTTTCATGGTCGACATCAGACGTGCCAGTGCTTCTTCGTAGGTCGGCAGAGTTGCCAGACGGTCAATATTGGCCGCCGTGATCAGCTCACCTTCAAAGGCTGCAGCTTTGACCTCGAATTTTGCATTCGCTTTCGCGAAATCTTTGAACAGACGAGCAGCAGCGCCCGGGTGTTCCATAGAATATGCAATCAGGGTCGGACCAACAAACGTGTCTTTCAGGCACTCGAACTGAGTACCTTCAACGACGCGGCGCAGCAGGGTGTTACGAACAACACGCATGTAAACGCCAGCTTCACGACCTGCTTTACGCAGTTCGGTCATTTTATCAACGGTAACGCCACGAGAATCCGCAACAACCGCTGAAAGCGCACCTTTGGCTACTTCGCTGACTTCAGCAACAATCGCTTGTTTGTCTTGAAGATTTAATGCCATTAGCTTTAGCTCCTGGATTTGACCGGGGAAGGATTTCCCCGGAACTCACTTCACTTACTCGCCCGAAGGAAAATAAGCGCTAATACACGGTGAGCAGAATCCAGTTAAGAAAAAATCTTTTGGTTCTGTCACCGTCTACGCAGGGGATTAAGCATTACATCCGAGGATGTTCCGCTCCTGCGGTCTTGGACGGAGGCCAGGATAAGGCCTGGCTCCAACCTAAAATTTGGGTCGTGTGTTGCCACTCAAACCGCATTGCGCTGGCTGTCTTTGCCCTCACCCGCCGCACAGTTCACTGTGCTTCAGGTCGCTGACTCGGCCACCGTCTTACCACGTTCTGAATAACCCACATCGACGTCTGCATTAATGCAGAACAACGGGCGTAAGATTCTAGGTGAATTTTTCGCCCGTTTCAAGTAGCAATTAGTTTGCTACGGCAGTCAGACCCGCCTGGTCAACGGCAACGCCGGCGCCCATGGTGGTAGAGATGCTAACTTTCTTGATGTACACGCCTTTCGCCTGTGCAGGTTTTGCTTTTTTCAGCGCAACCAGCAGAGATTCCAGGTTTTCTTTCAGTTTGTCAGCATCGAAGTCCACTTTACCGATGGTAGTGTGGATGATGCCGTTTTTGTCGTTACGATAACGAACCTGACCTGCTTTAGCGTTCTTAACCGCTTCAGCAACGTTAGGCGTTACAGTACCGACTTTCGGGTTTGGCATCAGGCCACGTGGACCCAGAACCTGGCCTAACTGGCCAACAACGCGCATTGCATCCGGAGAAGCAATAACAACGTCAAAGTTCATTTCGCCTTTCTTGATCTGATCGGCCAGGTCTTCCATACCTACCAGCTCAGCGCCAGCTGCTTTAGCAGCTTCAGCGTTTGCGCCCTGGGTGAAGACAGCTACACGTACTGAACGACCAGTACCGTGTGGCAGAACGGTCGCGCCGCGGACGTTCTGATCAGATTTACGTGCATCGATGCCGAGGTTAACAGCAACGTCAACGCTTTCGACGAACTTGGCAGTAGCCAGTTCTTTCAGTAAAGCGATTGCTTCAGCAATATCGTACTGCTTGGTCGCGTCAACTTTGTCGCGAATTACGCTCATGCGCTTGGTCAGCTTAGCCATTTCTTAGTCCTCTACAACCAGGCCCATGGAACGAGCAGTACCTTCGATTGAGCGAGTCATCGCTTCAACGTCAGAACCAGTCATGTCCGCAGCTTTAGTTTCTGCGATTTCACGTACCTGAGCACGAGTCACTTTACCGACTTTATCTTTGTTCGGCTTACCAGAACCAGACTTGATGCCTGCTGCTTTTTTCAGCAGAACGGCAGCCGGAGGCGTTTTGGTAATAAAGGTAAAAGAACGGTCGCTGTATACGGTGATAACAACTGGAGTCGGCAGACCTTTTTCCAGTGATTCTGTTTTGGCGTTAAACGCTTTACAGAATTCCATGATGTTAACACCCTGCTGACCCAGAGCTGGACCAACCGGTGGACTTGGGTTCGCCATACCAGCTGCAACCTGCAGCTTGACGTAGGCTTGTACTTTCTTAGCCATGATAATTCCTCAATTGGGTTATAGCGCCTGTAAAAGGCTCCCCGTGGTAACGATTTACACGCTGTTGCCAGCGCATAAAAACAAAAGGCGCGAAATTATAGTTAAATTTCGCGCCTGCTGCAACAGCCAAATTGTATGTCGGAAAAGGTTAGCCCTTCTCAACCTGACCGAAGTCGAGTTCTACTGGCGTTGCGCGTCCAAAGATGGAAACAGAAACCGTCAGGCGGCTCTTTTCGTAGTCCACATCTTCAACCACACCGTTAAAGTCGGCAAATGGACCATCGTTGACACGTACCATTTCGCCCGGTTCGAACAGCGTTTTCGGACGCGGCTTGTCGCCCACCTGCTGCAGGCGATTCATAATCGCATCGACTTCTTTGTCGCTAATCGGCGCAGGACGGTCAGAGGTACCGCCAATGAAGCCCATAACGCGCGGAACGCTGCGCACCAGGTGCCAGCTGGCGTCATTCATTACCATCTGTACCAGAACGTAGCCGGGGAAGAATTTGCGCTCGCTCTTGCGGCGTTGACCACCACGGATCTCAACAACTTCTTCTGTAGGAACCATGACGTCGCCAAACAGCTCTTCCATGTTGTGCAGTTTGATGTGCTCACGCAGCGACTGTGCTACGCGGCCTTCAAAACCGGAAAACGCCTGCACGACGTACCAGCGTTTCTTTGGAGCTTCAGACATCTCAGAACCTCAGGCCAGTGATAAACGATACCAGACGGACCAGAATACCATCCAGCCCCCACAAAATCAGTGACATCACGGCAGTAACCGCGGCAACGATTAACGTGGTATGCAGTGTTTCCTGGCGGGTTGGCCAGATAACTTTACGCATTTCGGTTCTTGCTTCACGTGCAAAGGCCACGGTTGCTTTGCCTTTTGTCGTCAAAAGCGCAATGCCGCCTGCTGCCGCAATCAGTACAACCACAGCTAACGCGCGCAAAGGCAGCGTCACATCGCGATAGAGGTAGTTACCTACGATCGCCGCAAGCAGTAATAAGACTACCACTACCCACTTCAGCGCTTCGAGGCCGCGCCCGCTCCCTTGAGCTTCGGTATTCGCACTCATAAACCAACCTGCCACAATAATTCAGAAACTATTCTGCCCCGCATTGCGAGGCATCCAAACCGAATGAGCTTTTGGGGCGTAACTCGGTATCCAGCGCCGCATAACAGAGCCTGTCTCAGCAATGATTATGGTTCAAAATCACTGATGAGTCAGGTTCTATGAAACAGCGTACAAAAAGGGCATCAAATGATGCCCTTTCCACGTGCATTGCGTCAAATATTATCGGTAATTAAGCGATAACTTTGGCAACAACACCCGCGCCAACGGTACGGCCACCTTCGCGGATTGCGAAGCGCAGACCTTCGTCCATTGCGATTGGGTGAATCAGGGTAACAACCATTTTGATGTTGTCGCCTGGCATAACCATTTCAACGCCTTCTGGCAGCTCTACTGAACCGGTCACGTCTGTGGTACGGAAGTAGAACTGTGGACGGTAGCCCTTGAAGAACGGAGTATGGCGGCCACCTTCGTCTTTAGACAGAACGTAAACTTCTGACTCGAACTTGGTGTGTGGCTTGATTGAGCCTGGCTTCGCCAGAACCTGACCACGCTGGATGTCTTCACGCTTGATACCGCGCAGCAGAACACCACAGTTTTCGCCTGCCTGACCCTGGTCCAGCAGTTTGCGGAACATTTCAACACCGGTACAGGTTGATTTCGCGGTATCTTTGATACCAACGATTTCAACTTCGTCGCCGACTTTAACGATACCGCGCTCTACACGACCGGTTACAACAGTACCACGGCCAGAGATTGAGAATACGTCTTCGATTGGCAGCAGGAATGGCATATCGATTGCACGTACTGGATCCGGGATGTAGTTATCCAGGTGACCAGCCAGCTCAACGATCTTCTCTTCCCACTCTGGGTTGCCTTCCAGCGCTTTCAGGGCTGAACCGCGAACGATTGGTGTATCGTCGCCCGGGAAGTCGTACTGTGACAGCAGGTCACGAACTTCCATCTCAACCAGTTCCAGCAGCTCTTCGTCATCAACCATGTCACACTTGTTCAGGAACACGATGATGTAAGGAACGCCTACCTGACGACCCAGCAGGATGTGCTCACGGGTCTGCGGCATTGGGCCGTCAGTCGCAGCAACAACCAGGATCGCGCCGTCCATCTGCGCAGCACCGGTGATCATGTTTTTCACATAGTCGGCGTGGCCTGGGCAGTCAACGTGCGCATAGTGGCGAGACGGGGTTTCATACTCAACGTGTGCCGTGTTGATGGTGATACCACGTGCTTTTTCTTCCGGGGTGCTGTCGATCTGATCGAACGCACGTGCCTGGCCGCCGTTGGTTTTAGCCAGAACGGTGGTGATCGCTGCAGTCAGGGTGGTTTTACCGTGGTCAACGTGACCGATGGTTCCCACGTTTACGTGCAGTTTGTTACGTTGAAATTGCTCTTTAGCCATCGCTTGTCCCTCTAAGACACGGATATATCAAAGATATCGTCACATTAACCAGGCATTGCCTGACTGCAAGGAGTTACAGAGAAAAATCAGGAGGGAGATAAAGGAAGTGGTGCTGATACCCAGAGTCGAACTGGGGACCTCACCCTTACCAAGGGTGCGCTCTACCAACTGAGCCATATCAGCACATCTGGAGCGGGCAGCGGGAATCGAACCCGCATCATCAGCTTGGAAGGCTGAGGTAATAGCCATTATACGATGCCCGCATCCTGGAACTCGGCTACCTGTTCTTTCTGTAGCTTGTGAATAACAGAAGATGTCCTCTGTTATCCTTCGCCCGTCAGCGAAGCTGACTGACTTTGACTGAGCTTACACCCAATCTGAATTCAGGGTGAGAAGAAGCGACTCACCTGCCAGATAAACAGGTTGTTTATCTGTTTCTCAACCCGGGGGTTGAAATGGTGGTGGGAGAAGGATTCGAACCTTCGAAGTCTGTGACGGCAGATTTACAGTCTGCTCCCTTTGGCCGCTCGGGAATCCCACCTACTTGATGGTGCCGGCTACCGGAATCGAACTGGTGACCTACTGATTACAAGTCAGTTGCTCTACCAACTGAGCTAAGCCGGCATCAAGTGACGCGCATTCTAGGAAGGTCGGCAGAAGGATGCAACAAAAAAATCACTGTTTTTGTTCTATCGCTTACTATTTGTGCAAAGCATCGCAATTTACCCCTGATATGCAGAAATAACATCCAATTATTGGTTAAAATTTCTCTTCGCTCTCTTTCGGATAATGTTGCCCCCTCCCCCTGTCTCGCCCGCTTTGTTGTCTTCATCCCTCAGGTTTTCTTAGGCCTCTGCCTGAAAAATGCATTAACTGCTCAGTTTTCAATCACCTCATGCGTACTTTTATCGCGACAGGACCCTACCTAAGGCCGCAGCCTTGGGTGTTATCTCCTAAAAGTTTTCAGGCGACACTGCCCGGCATGAAGATAAGTATCAGTATCAGGCGAAAGGCAGATAAAAACGTCACGGCTGACAGACCACCTGTGGGGCGGTTCGGTGCCTGAGGAGAATAAGGGCTGATAATCTGCATAAGCGTTCGTAGAGCAGCTGTGTGACTCACAGACAGCCTGTCATGCTGTCCACCGCATAGCAGGTCGGGTGAGCATGAAACTCAGATGCGATAAAGAACGTCGCTGAGAGCCTCTATAAGAATGTCTGATGCACCAGCGTCGCTGACAGATAAGCTATGGCTGTCCTTAATACAGCAGCATGAGACCGAAGACGCCAGGGCAGACAGGGTTCACGCAATAAAGAGCAAGCGCTGACAATCTGCATGTGCCTGTACGACACAGCGCGGCTGTCTTTCGAACAGCAGGCACGGACGTCGTGCTATAGCGCCAGCTGTGCAGCATCAAAAGGGTATATCCGGGCATATCTGATGCCATGCACCCGGCCTGAACCATGCGTCACGATGACAGCGGTGCGAAAGCCACAAACGCCTTTGCACAAAATTGCCTGATGTCTGAATGGCAATAAAAAGCATAACGATTAAAGATTTCAAGTCTCTGTACCGACGATTTATCAAATCTGCGGAGAGGCTTGCGAAAGCATACCGCCGTTTATTTTTTACTTCTTTTAAAAGCTATACTGGTGATACCCTCCAGCCCATTGTTCTCGTTAATAGCCCTGTGACCGGCAATTCATTTCTCTACACGGCCCGACTCGTCATCGGCGAAAATGTACAGATCGGTTTGAATCTGCAGTCAAATGTATACTTATGGATAAAACGACATCACTTACGACGCCTTATTTACAGTTCACTCGTGAACAGTGGGCGGCATTACGCGACTCGGTTCCAATGACGCTGTCAGAGGATGAGATCGCGCAATTGAAAGGGATCAATGAAGATCTTTCAATTGAGGAAGTGGCAGAAATCTACCTGCCTCTATCACGTCTGCTTAATTTCTATATAAGTTCAAATGTCCGCCGTCAGGCCGTGCTGGAGCAGTTTCTGGGAACGAACGGGCAAAAAATTCCTTATATCATCAGCATTGCGGGCAGCGTTGCGGTGGGCAAAAGCACCACTGCTCGTGTTTTGCAGGCGCTTCTGAGCCGCTGGCCCGGACACCGTAAGGTTGAGTTAATTACGACAGATGGTTTTCTTCATCCCAACGCCGTGCTGAAAGAGCGCGGCTTAATGAAGAAAAAAGGCTTTCCTCAGTCCTATGATATGCATCGGCTGGTGAAATTTGTTTCCGACCTTAAGTCGGGCGCCAGCCAGGTTACCGCTCCCGTCTACTCCCATTTAATTTATGATGTTATTCCGGATGGCGATAAGGTTGTCCAGCAACCTGATATTCTGATTCTGGAAGGCTTAAATGTGCTGCAGAGCGGCATGGATTATCCTCACGATCCACACCATGTTTTTGTTTCCGACTTTGTGGATTTTTCAATCTATGTGGATGCTGAAGAAGATCTTTTGCAGCGCTGGTATGTGAATCGTTTCCTTAAATTTCGCCAAGGCGCTTTTACCGATCCCAATTCTTATTTTCATCACTATGCTCAGCTACCTGAAGACGAAGCCGTTAATATTGCTGGCTCGTTGTGGCGGGAGATTAACTGGTTGAATCTTAAAGAAAATATTCTTCCTACACGTGAAAGAGCCAGCTTAATTATGACGAAAAGCGGTAACCACGCGGTGGAAAAACTGCGTCTCAGAAAATAACAGGTGGCGATAAAGCCTGCCAAAAAGCAGGCTTTATTTTATTTTTCAAACCGGTCGAAGAGATATTTCTCCCCCTACCCACGATTGAATTTTTCCGTCTTGTTCCAGCTGCAAACCACCCTGATTATCAATGCCACGAGCAATACCGTGCACTTCACGTTCACCAATCAGTAATTTAACCGGGCGATTGATGAAGTTGTCCAGTTCGGCCCAGCGCGTCACAAAGGGCGTTAATCCCTCCTGCTCAAATACGGGTAGTGCTTCACGCAGGCGATTAATCAGTGTTGCTGCCAGTTCATTGCGATTAATCGTCACGCCGGCTTCCTGTAAGTTAATCCAGCCCTGATTAATCTGCGCCGCTTCGGCAGTTCTCATCGCCAGATTAATTCCGGCGCCTATCACGATTTGTGCTGCATCACCGGTTTTACCGGTTAATTCAACCAGGATCCCCGCTAACTTCCGGTCATGAAGATAAATGTCGTTAGGCCATTTTACCCGTACGTCCTGCGCACCCAACGACCGCAGCGTTTCCGCCATAATGATACCAATCACCAGGCTCAGCCCCATTGCCGCTGCCGGGCCCTGTTCCAGGCGCCAGTACATAGACATGTAGAGGTTGGCACCAAAGGGTGAAAACCAGTGGCGTCCGCGTCGACCACGTCCTGCCTGCTGATATTCAGCGAGGCAGACGGATCCTGAAGGCAGAGAATGCATACGTTCGAGTAAATACTGATTAGTTGAATCAATAACCGGTATTACGGCTATATCAGCCTGAGACAGTTGCCCCAAAATCTCTTGTTCATTCAGTAACTGAAGTGGGGCTGGAAAACTGTAGCCTTTACCTGTGACGGTATATACCTCAAGGCCCCAGCTTTTTAGCGTTTGAATATGTTTATTAATCGCCGCACGGCTCATACCAAGCGTTTCACCGAGTTGCTCACCCGAGTGAAATTCACCATCGGCCAGGATATCGATTAATTTAAGCGGTACGCTATGATCCTTCATGAGATGACCTCTACAGCGTTACATTCACCCTGAGCCTGAATGAAACGAACTTCTGGCTCCAGCCAGACATTAAATTTTTCACCTACCCGGGTACGTACCTTTTTTGCCAGCGCGACAATGTCGTCGGGTGTGGCATTTTCAGCATTGATTAACACTAATGCCTGCTGCTGATGCACTGCCGCACCGCCAATTCGGCTGCCTTTAAGCTGGCATTGATCGATGAGCCAGCCTGCAGCCAGTTTACTATCACCTGTAGGCTGAGGATAATGTGGCATCGCTGGGTACTCACTCAACAGCGCAGCCGCCTGCTGGCCAGTTATCACGGGATTTTTAAAAAAACTGCCCACGTTACCGGTTATTTTCGGATCCGGTAATTTACTCTGTCGCATATGACAGACCGCATGAAAAACATCCCAGGCATTTGCCGTGGCATGGTTTAGCGTTTTTAAATCACCGTAGGTCAGGACGGGCTGCCAGTGTTTTTTCAATGAAAATCCGACAGCGATAATCGTGTAGCCTGACTGGTACTGATGTTTGAAAATACTGTCGCGATAACCAAACTGGCAATCGTCACGGCTCAAACGCTGTGTGAGACCGGTATGCAGATTTAGTACATCGACGTATTCACATACATCTTTTAACTCAACGCCATAGGCACCGATATTCTGTATCGGTGCTGATCCTACCATTCCAGGAATGAGTGCCAGATTTTCCAGACCCGAAATCCCTTTTTCCAGGGTAGTTTTTACCAGTTGGTGCCAGTTCTCGCCCGCGCCAACGTGCAGTTTCCAGCGCTCAGTCTCATCAAGGATTTCAACCCCTGCAATGCGGTTGATCACCACCACGCCTGCAAAGTCCTCAAGGAAGAGCACGTTGCTGCCCTCCCCAAGGATCAGAAAAGGTTGCTGGCTACGCTGGCTCATTTGCCAGGCTGAAAGTATGGCTTCCGGCGATTCGGCGACAATACGTGTTTTTGCGCTGACATCAAGCCCCAGCGTGTTGTCGGCTTTTAATGAGATGTACGAACTGGACATGATACGGCCTTAACGGGTTAATCTGCCGGTAGTTTACCGCATCACAACGGTAATGCGGGGGAATTTGCATGCGATGAAAGGCTTTCAACGATTTTGCGGCTCCTGAAAATCCTGATAGCGACAGAAATAAAGTGGATGGGTGGATACCGGGAGGCTGGCAGGTAACGATTTTCACAGTTTTTTTCAGATGATGCACAGAATGACGCAGTGCGGGAGAGGATTAAAGCAGCAAGAGCGGCGTTGCAGACCCGCGGTTGTATCGGGGTCATGATGAGACGGAATATGATGAGAGGTTATCTGGCAGATCGCAGACGTAAAAAAGCCCTAAACGTCAGTTCAGGGCTTCTTTACTTGTTTGATGCCTGGCAGTTCCCTACTCTCGCATGGGGAGACCCCACACTACCATCGGCGCTACGGCGTTTCACTTCTGAGTTCGGCATGGGGTCAGGTGGGACCACCGCGCTACAGCCGCCAGGCAAATTCTTTGTGCTCCGTCCTGCGTCTTTCACGCTGCTGCCGCGCTGGCTTCCCTCGCGCCGCTCAGTCACATACCTCAGTATGCTCCTTCACCCCGTCTCGGTTGCCGCCTTGCACTCAGCGCAAAATCCTTCGGACTCACGTCCGCAGAACAGAACTAAATTCTTTATCCGGTAAACAATGCTGAAAATTTAAATCGTCTCTCTACCAAAACGCCTCTGGCGTTGTAAGGTTAAGCCTCACGGGTCATTAGTACCGGTAAGCTCAACGCATCGCTGCGCTTACACACCCGGCCTATCAACGTCGTCGTCTTCAACGTCCCTTCAGGAGCCTTAAAGGCTCAGGGAGAACTCATCTCGGGGCAAGTTTCGTGCTTAGATGCTTTCAGCACTTATCTTTTCCGCACTTAGCTACCGGGCAGTGCCACTGGCGTGACAACCCGGACACCAGCGGTGCGTTCACTCCGGTCCTCTCGTACTAGGAGCAACCCCCCTCAATTCTCCAGCGCCCACGGCAGATAGGGACCGAACTGTCTCACGACGTTCTAAACCCAGCTCGCGTACCACTTTAAACGGCGAACAGCCGTACCCTTGGGACCTACTTCAGCCCCAGGATGTGATGAGCCGACATCGAGGTGCCAAACACCGCCGTCGATATGAACTCTTGGGCGGTATCAGCCTGTTATCCCCGGAGTACCTTTTATCCGTTGAGCGATGGCCCTTCCATTCAGAACCACCGGATCACTATGACCTGCTTTCGCACCTGCTCGAGCCGTCACTCTCGCAGTCAAGCTGGCTTATGCCATTGCACTAACCTCCTGATGTCCGACCAGGATTAGCCAACCTTCGTGCTCCTCCGTTACGCTTTGGGAGGAGACCGCCCCAGTCAAACTACCCACCAGACACTGTCCGCAGCCCGGATCACGGGCCTACGTTAGAACACCAAACATTAAAGGGTGGTATTTCAAGGCCGGCTCCACGCAGACTGGCGTCCACGCTTCAAAGCCTCCCACCTATCCTACACATCAAGGCTCAGTGTTCAGTGTCAAGCTGTAGTAAAGGTTCACGGGGTCTTTCCGTCTTGCCGCGGGTACACTGCATCTTCACAGCGATTTCAATTTCACTGAGTCTCGGGTGGAGACAGCCTGGCCATCATTACGCCATTCGTGCAGGTCGGAACTTACCCGACAAGGAATTTCGCTACCTTAGGACCGTTATAGTTACGGCCGCCGTTTACCGGGGCTTCGATCAAGAGCTTCTCCTTGCGGATAACCCCATCAATTAACCTTCCGGCACCGGGCAGGCGTCACACCGTATACGTCCACTTTCGTGTTTGCACAGTGCTGTGTTTTTAATAAACAGTTGCAGCCAGCTGGTATCTTCGACTGGCTTCAGCTCCGGGAGCAAGTCCCTTCACCTACGCGCCAGCGTGCCTTCTCCCGAAGTTACGGCACCATTTTGCCTAGTTCCTTCACCCGAGTTCTCTCAAGCGCCTTGGTATTCTCTACCTGACCACCTGTGTCGGTTTGGGGTACGATTTTGTGTTACCTGATGCTTAGAGGCTTTTCCTGGAAGCAGGGCATTTATCACTTCAGCACCGTAGTGCCTCGTCGTCACGCCTCAGTGTAAAGTGAACCGGATTTGCCTGGAACACACACCTACACGCTTAAACCGGGACAACCGTCGCCCGGCTGATATAGCCTTCTCCGTCCCCCCTTCGCAGTAACACCAAGTACAGGAATATTAACCTGTTTCCCATCGACTACGCCTTTCGGCCTCGCCTTAGGGGTCGACTCACCCTGCTCCGATTAACGTTGAACAGGAACCCTTGGTCTTCCGGCGACAAGGTTTTTCACCTTGTTTATCGTTACTTATGTCAGCATTCGCACTTCTGATACCTCCAGCAACCCTCACAGGCCACCTTCGACGGCTTACAGAACGCTCCCCTACCCAACAACGCATAAGCGTCGCTGCCGCAGCTTCGGTGCATGGTTTAGCCCCGTTACATCTTCCGCGCAGGCCGACTCGACCAGTGAGCTATTACGCTTTCTTTAAATGATGGCTGCTTCTAAGCCAACATCCTGGCTGTCTGGGCCTTCCCACATCGTTTCCCACTTAACCATGACTTTGGGACCTTAGCTGGCGGTCTGGGTTGTTTCCCTCTTCACGACGGACGTTAGCACCCGCCGTGTGTCTCCCGTGATAACATTCTCCGGTATTCGCAGTTTGCATCGGGTTGGTAAGCCGGGATGGCCCCCTAGCCGAAACAGTGCTCTACCCCCGGAGATGAGTTCACGAGGCGCTACCTAAATAGCTTTCGGGGAGAACCAGCTATCTCCCGGTTTGATTGGCCTTTCACCCCCAGCCACAGGTCATCCGCTAATTTTTCAACATTAGTCGGTTCGGTCCTCCAGTTAGTGTTACCCAACCTTCAACCTGCCCATGGCTAGATCACCGGGTTTCGGGTCTATACCCTGCAACTTAACGCCCAGTTAAGACTCGGTTTCCCTGCGGCTCCCCTATGCGGTTAACCTTGCTACAGAATATAAGTCGCTGACCCATTATACAAAAGGTACGCAGTCACCCCATAAAGAGGCTCCCACTGCTTGTACGTACACGGTTTCAGGTTCTGTTTCACTCCCCTCGCCGGGGTTCTTTTCGCCTTTCCCTCACGGTACTGGTTCACTATCGGTCAGTCAGGAGTATTTAGCCTTGGAGGATGGTCCCCCCATATTCAGACAGGATACCACGTGTCCCGCCTTACTCATCGAACTCACAGCCTGTGCACCTTTGTGTACGGGAGTATCACCCTGTACCCTGCGACTTTCCAGACGCTTCCACTGATGCACAAGCTGATGATGGTTCTGGGCTCCTCCCCGTTCGCTCGCCGCTACTGGGGGAATCTCGGTTGATTTCTTTTCCTCGGGGTACTTAGATGTTTCAGTTCCCCCGGTTCGCCTCATACAGCTATGTATTCACTGCATGATAGTGTGTCGGAACACACTGGGTTTCCCCATTCGGGTATCGCCGGTTATTGCGGTTCATATCACCTTACCGGCGCTTATCGCAGATTAGCACGCCCTTCATCGCCTCTGACTGCCAGGGCATCCACCGTGTACGCTTAGTCGCTTAACCTCACAACCCACAGGCGTTTATCTGTTTTACCGTAACGGCTTCACAGTTAGCTTGTAAGCTGTAAGCTTTTGAGAGACTCGAACGCGTTGTGCTGTGTTCCTTATTACGGAGGAACACGACAATGCGTCGTTTCAAATTTTCAGCTTGTTCCGGATTGTTAAAGAGCAAATATCTCAAACGTGACCCTGAGGCCAGTTTTGAGATACTTCGTGGAGACACCTTTCACCTGTCACCAAGCAAGTGGCGTCCCCTAGGGGATTCGAACCCCTGTTGCCGCCGTGAAAGGGCGGAGTCCTAACCGCTAGACGAAGGGGACACTGACGTGTCTCGACTTCGCAGCCGTCTTGCTTCTTTATCTTTCTATCAGACAATCTGTGTGAGCACTTCGCGGGAAGGTATCTTCAGGTAAGGAGGTGATCCAACCGCAGGTTCCCCTACGGTTACCTTGTTACGACTTCACCCCAGTCATGAATCACAAAGTGGTAAGCGCCCTCCCGAAGGTTAAGCTACCTACTTCTTTTGCAACCCACTCCCATGGTGTGACGGGCGGTGTGTACAAGGCCCGGGAACGTATTCACCGTGGCATTCTGATCCACGATTACTAGCGATTCCGACTTCACGGAGTCGAGTTGCAGACTCCGATCCGGACTACGACGCACTTTATGAGGTCCGCTTGCTCTCGCGAGGTCGCTTCTCTTTGTATGCGCCATTGTAGCACGTGTGTAGCCCTACTCGTAAGGGCCATGATGACTTGACGTCATCCCCACCTTCCTCCGGTTTATCACCGGCAGTCTCCTTTGAGTTCCCGACCGAATCGCTGGCAACAAAGGATAAGGGTTGCGCTCGTTGCGGGACTTAACCCAACATTTCACAACACGAGCTGACGACAGCCATGCAGCACCTGTCTCAGAGTTCCCGAAGGCACCAAAGCATCTCTGCTAAGTTCTCTGGATGTCAAGAGTAGGTAAGGTTCTTCGCGTTGCATCGAATTAAACCACATGCTCCACCGCTTGTGCGGGCCCCCGTCAATTCATTTGAGTTTTAACCTTGCGGCCGTACTCCCCAGGCGGTCGACTTAACGCGTTAGCTCCGGAAGCCACTCCTCAAGGGAACAACCTCCAAGTCGACATCGTTTACGGCGTGGACTACCAGGGTATCTAATCCTGTTTGCTCCCCACGCTTTCGCACCTGAGCGTCAGTCTTCGTCCAGGGGGCCGCCTTCGCCACCGGTATTCCTCCAGATCTCTACGCATTTCACCGCTACACCTGGAATTCTACCCCCCTCTACGAGACTCAAGCCTGCCAGTTTCAAATGCAGTTCCCAGGTTAAGCCCGGGGATTTCACATCTGACTTAACAGACCGCCTGCGTGCGCTTTACGCCCAGTAATTCCGATTAACGCTTGCACCCTCCGTATTACCGCGGCTGCTGGCACGGAGTTAGCCGGTGCTTCTTCTGCGGGTAACGTCAATCAATGCGGTTATTAACCACATCGCCTTCCTCCCCGCTGAAAGTACTTTACAACCCGAAGGCCTTCTTCATACACGCGGCATGGCTGCATCAGGCTTGCGCCCATTGTGCAATATTCCCCACTGCTGCCTCCCGTAGGAGTCTGGACCGTGTCTCAGTTCCAGTGTGGCTGGTCATCCTCTCAGACCAGCTAGGGATCGTCGCCTAGGTGGGCCGTTACCCCGCCTACTAGCTAATCCCATCTGGGTTCATCCGATAGTGAGAGGCCCGAAGGTCCCCCTCTTTGGTCTTGCGACGTTATGCGGTATTAGCCACCGTTTCCAGTGGTTATCCCCCTCTATCGGGCAGATCCCCAGACATTACTCACCCGTCCGCCACTCGTCACCCGAGGAGCAAGCTCCTCTGTGCTACCGTCCGACTTGCATGTGTTAGGCCTGCCGCCAGCGTTCAATCTGAGCCATGATCAAACTCTTCAATTTAAAGTTTGATTTGCTGAAACAAGTCCAGCGGTGCTCATCTGTAAAACGTCATAATGAATTTCATTATGTGTTCACTCGTGAGGCTTTGATATTTTTTACGTCCGGAGACGCTGATATCAATCCTGCGAGTGCCCACACAGATTGTCTGATAAATTGTTAAAGAGCAGTGCGAACAGCGGGTTAACCGTCTGTCGCGAGGTGGCGTATATTACGCTTTCCTCCTTCAGAGTCAACCTCTTTTTCAGAAGTTTTTCTCCGGCGGTTCAGTTGCCTGACCCTCTCAACACCGCATTCCGTAAGCCGTTGTGCCGTGTCGATGGAGGCGCATTATAGGGAGTTCGCGCGGCCTGACAAGGGTTAATTGCAAAAAGATTACTGTTCGTCTCAAATTTCGCCAAATCGCGTTATTTCAGTACGATTTGCCTGGTAACTGTGCAAAATCCCTGGCAAAACGCTGCACCTGTTGCCAGTCCGTGTATTCCACTTCTTTAGATGCATCCGTTTCACCGCCAGTCATCCGCATAATGAATTGAATCATGACCCGGTCAAACCAACGATAGCGCGGATAATAGAGTGCGCCAGCAAAGACGGCGCAGCAATCAGGCTGCCAGGGCGACTGTGCTAAAAACTTGACGGTATAAGCATTCGTTTCCGGCGAGCGCTTCTCAGGCTTGCGCGCCGTCAGGTTAACGGAGAAAAAGCCGCTTACGCGCTGCTGCAGTGCAAGCAGGTTGTGCTTAACAAATTCGTTTACGACAGGCTGGAAATGACCATAGCGGATTGAAGCACCAATCAACACCCGATCGTACTGCTGCCAGTCGAGTGTCTTTGCATCCTGGATATTGATGACATCGCAAGATTGCTGGCCCTTAATCTCATCAGCAATAGCCGAGGCTATTTTTTGCGTCTGACCATCGCGGGTGGAAAAGAGAATTAACGCTTTCATTATGTTCATCCTTATTCGTTATTCCCGCCAGAAGGTCGGCGTGAACAACACCAGCAACGTGAAAACCTCAAGGCGACCAAACAGCATAGTAGAAATCAAAATCCACTTAGCTACATCGTTCATTGAGGTGAAGTTATCGGCAACTACGCCCAGGCCCGGGCCAAGATTGTTTAACGTTGCCGCAACCGCAGCAAACGCTGAGAAATCATCAACGCCGGTGGCAATAATGGCCAGCATGCTGATCAGGAACACCAACGCGTATGCCGAAAAGAATCCCCATACGGCTTCGAGGATACGTTCCGGCAGCGCACGATTGCCCAGTTTGATGGTGTAAACCGCATTGGGATGGACAAGCCGCTTAAGCTCACGGTTACCCTGTTTGCACAGCAGCAGAATACGAATCACTTTTAAACCGCCGCCGGTAGAACCCGCACAGCCGCCAATAAATGCAGAACACAACAGCAACACCGGTAGAAACAGCGGCCAGCGCGCAATACTGTCCGTGGTGAATCCCGCAGTGGTTGCCATGGATACCACCTGGAAAAAGGCCTGGTTCAGCGTTTGCCAGCCACTGTCATACACATTGTGGAGCCACAAGACGATGGTGCAAATCAGCACCAGCGTCAGCTGCACCCCGATAAACATCCGGAACTCGGGATCGCGCCAGTAGGCTCGCAGATTGCGGTTGCTGAGTAATGAGAAGTGTAGGCCGTAGTTACAACCGGAGATCAGCAGGAACACCGCCACGATGGTGTTGATCGTTCCACTCTGGAAATAGCCGATACTGGCATCATGCGTTGAAAAACCGCCAATGGCGATAGTGGAAAAACTGTGGCCGATTGCATCAAAGGCAGGCATCCCGGCAAACCACAGGGCCAGCGCGCAGGCAATCGTCAGCAACACATAGATGAGCCAGAGCGTCTTGGCCGTTTCCGCAATGCGCGGGCGCATTTTGTTGTCTTTCAATGGGCCAGGCATTTCAGCACGATACAACTGCATGCCACCGACGCCCAGAATCGGCAGGATAGCCACGGCCAGCACAATGATCCCCATGCCGCCAAGCCACTGCAGCATCTGACGATAGAACAAAATGGCTTTAGGCAAGGAGTCCAGCCCCACCAGCGTGGTCGCGCCCGTGGTAGTTAATCCGGAAAAGGATTCAAAAAACGCGTCCGTAACGGACAGGTGCGGCTGTTCAGCAAAGATAAAGGGCATGGCACCGACGCTGCCCAGCACGGTCCAGAACAATACGACTATCAGAAACCCTTCGCGCGGCTTGAGTTCCGTTTTCTTCTTGCGGTTTGGCCACCACAATAACGAACCAATCACCAAGGCCATCATAAACGTCTGGCTGAAGGCGCGGCCCGCGCCATCCCGATAAATCAGCGCAACGAGGCCGGGTAAAATCATCGTTACCGAGAAGAGGATCACCAGCAGACCGACAATGCGGGTAATGGCGCGAAAGTGCATTAAGCCGTTCCTTTAATTAAAGAGAAGAACATCATGGTGTAAGCGGAAGAAGCGTTAACGCACCCCGGCTGAAGTCTGACAGGTTTTGCTTAAATCCATCAATATGTCCATAAGGCAATGCCAGCGTCATAGTGATACGGTCAAGATACTGACTTTCAGAAATGCTCCCTTCAAAGCGCTGCACCAGGCGCTCAATATCGCTCAACTGGGCGTAATCGCACTGTAACGTGAACAGTTTTACCGGAACTTTTCGCTGGCGCTCAAGCTGTTTCAACCCTTGTTGGACACCGCCGCCATAAGCCTTAACCAGGCCCCCCGTCCCCAACATAATGCCGCCGTAGTAGCGCACGACCACTGCCGTAATTTCTCCGATATCGGCACCCATTAACTGCGCGAGCATGGGTTTACCTGCCGTCCCGGAAGGCTCACCGTCATCGGAAAAGCCCAACTGCTGTGAGTCGTTGGGCGCACCCGCTACCCAGGCCCAGCAATGATGCCGGGCAGTGGGATGATCCTGCTTTACCTGCTGGACAAAAGCCCGCGCCGCGTCCACGCCACAGGTGTGAGCCAGCAGCGTAATAAACCGGCTTTTTTTGATCGTCTCCTCGCTGACGCTGAGCGCCTGCGCAGGAATATCAAACGCCTCCATCAGGCAAGATGCAGGTCGCGCGTCATGTTTTCGACGCGGTTCGCATGGATAATCACGTTGTCCTCAATGCGGATACCGCCATAAGGCTTAAGCGCATCCAGTGCCTGCCAGTTAAAATGCGCGCTGAATTTGCCTTCTCGCAGCGGGGCCAGCAGTGAATCAATAATATAGAAGCCTGGCTCAATGGTTAACACCATCCCAGGCTGGATAACCCGGGTGCAGCGCAGATAAGGATATTGCTCTGGCGCGGCCAGGTGCGTACCGGTTTCATCCTGCATAAAGCCCGCGACATCGTGGACCTGCAAGCCCAGCGGGTGGCCTAAACCGTGTGGCATAAAGGGGCCGGTCAAATCCTCGGCTACCAGCGCCTCTTCGCTTATCCCGTGGACCAAATCAAACTTCGTCAGCAATTTCGCAATACGTTGATGCATTTGCAGATGATAATCGGTGTAGCGCACGCCCGCTTTCAGCGTAGCAATCAACGCCAGCTCTTCCGTATTCATCGCTTCAACCATTTTGGCATACAGCGTGCCGCTTTGTGCGGCATAACTGCGCGTCAGATCGGCGGCATAGCCTTGATATTCCGCTCCGGCATCAATCAAAAAACTGTAACGCTTAGCCGGTGGCTGATGGTCCAGTTTGGTGTAGTGCAACACGGCGGCATGCTCATTCAGGGCGATAATATTGCCATAGGGCACATCGGTATCGCGATGTCCGGTTGCCGTCAGGTAAGCCTGATTGATATCAAATTCACTCAGGCCGGCAGAAAAGGCCTCTTTCGCCGCACGATGCCCGGCCACGGCAATTTTTTGCGCCTGACGCATACAGCTGAGCTCGTAATCGGTTTTTATGCTGCGATGGTAATGCAGGAAATCGATCACGCCTTTTGGATTAATATTTCCCGCCTTAATCCCTAATTGCGCCGCACGTTCGATCACCGGGCCAATGTAGGCGACGTTTTCACGTTGGGCTGGCAGAAGATCGCCGATGGCATTCGCGTTTGCCAGGCCGATAATCTCAACGTCATCGGTCCAGAAACTGTGCGGAAGTGGTTCAACGTTATGCCAGTAGTCCACCGGAGAGTAAAACCACAACTTCGGTTTGTTCACACCGTCAATCCACAACCAACAGTTTGGCACCTGGGTTACGGGCACCCATGCCTTAAATTGCGGGTTAACCTTAAACGGATAAGTATGATCGTCCAGAAACACGGTGAGCAACTCGCCGGAATGGATCAGCATGGCATCCAGTTTATGACGTGCCAATACCTGCTGAGCACGTTGTTGCAAGGTCGTAATATGCGCGTGATACAAGCTTTTTAATGAATCCATTGCCGCCTCTCCAGTGTCCGGAAAAGCCGCAGTTTATCACAGCCGAAATACGGATGCCGGGTTCAGGGCGGCTGTGATCTTGTTAGCAAATAAACAAAGAGCTGTTTGCAAAAAATTAACATCGCTCCCAAACTCACGATCATCTGGTATGACCAGATCACCTTTCGCGGTTTCAGGAGACGTACATGCTCTACCAAGGCGCTAACCTCACTCTTAATCAGTTGGACGACGGCATTGTCGAGCTGGTGTTTGATGCCCCCGGCTCCGTTAATAAGCTGGATACACAAACCGTTGCCAGCCTCGGCGAAGCGATTGCTGTGCTGGAGCAACACGCCGATCTGCGCGGCGTGCTTCTGAGCTCAGCTAAACCCGCCTTTATCGTTGGGGCTGACATCACCGAATTCCTTGCGCTTTTTGACGCGCCAACGGAAAAGCTGAGCCAGTGGCTGACCTTCGCAAACAGTATTTTTAATCGTCTGGAAGATTTACCCGTTCCCACCATCGCCGCGATCGATGGCTACGCGCTGGGGGGTGGCTGTGAATGTGTTCTGGCGACGGACTTACGGGTTGCCACGCCGACCGCCCGCCTGGGCTTACCTGAAACCAAGCTGGGCATCATGCCGGGTTTTGGCGGCAGCGTTCGCCTGCCTCGCCTGTTGGGTGCTGACAGCGCGCTGGAAATCATTGCGGCAGGTAAAGATATTGATGGTATGGCTGCGCTCAGGCTGGGTCTGGTCGATGCAGTTGTCAGCCCTGATAAACTGCGCGATGCAGCGCTGACGATGCTTAAAGCGGCAGCCAGTGATGGCAGTTGGCGGGCACGTCGCGCCCCTAAATTAGCCCCGTTAAAGCTGAGCCCTGTCGAGGCCGCAATGAGCTTTACAATCGCTAAAGGCATGGTCATGCAAACGGCCGGAAAACATTATCCTGCGCCGCTCACCGCCGTGAAGACGATCGAGGCCGCAGCCGCATTAGGACGTGACGATGCGTTAAAACTGGAAACGGCGGCGTTTGTTCCGTTGGCGCAATCGGATGTGGCTCGCGCGCTCGTCGGAATTTTCCTCAACGATCAGTACATTAAAGGGCTGGCAAAAAAACGCAGCAGCGAAAATGGTGCGCCGAAGCAGGCTGCCGTGCTGGGCGCCGGGATTATGGGTGGCGGCATCAGCTATCAGTCGGCGTGGAAAGGTGTGCCGGTCAAGATGAAGGATATTCATCCGCAGGCGCTGACCCTGGGCATGAACGAAGCCAGTAAGCTTCTGAACAAGCAGCTGGAGCGAGGTAAAATAGACGGGAATAAGCTGGCTGCCGTCATTGCCACCATTCAACCCACGCTGGATTATGCCGGATTTGATCAGGCCGATGTCGTGGTCGAAGCCGTGGTCGAAAATCCACAGATCAAAGCCAGTGTGCTGGCTGAAACAGAAAAGCATATGCGCAGTGATGCCATCCTGGCCTCGAATACCTCTACGATCCCCATCAGCCAGCTGGCGCAGGCACTGCAGCGTCCCGAAAACTTTTGCGGTATGCACTTCTTTAATCCGGTTCCCCGTATGCCGCTGGTAGAAGTGGTTCGCGGAGAGAAAACCAGTGAAGCGACGTTGGGTAAAGTCGTGGCATGGGCCAGCAAGATGGGCAAAACCCCTGTCGTGGTGAATGACTGTCCTGGCTTCTTCGTAAACCGTGTTCTGTTCCCTTACTTTGCCGCGTTCGGCATGTTGTTGCGTGATGGTGCGGATTTCCGCCAAATCGATAAAGTGATGGAAAAACAGTTTGGCTGGCCGATGGGCCCTTCCTGGCTGCTGGATGTCGTGGGGATTGATACCGCACATCATGCGCAAAGCGTGATGGCGGATGGTTTCCCACAGCGTATGAAAAAAGACTATCGCGATGCTATCGATATTCTGTTTGAAGCAAAACGCTTTGGTCAGAAAAACGGTAAAGGCTTCTGGCGTTGGGAAGAAGACAAAAAAGGGAAACCTAAAAAAGTCTCTGATCCCGAGGTCGATGCGCTGCTTGAACCTGCCTGCCAGCCTAAGCGGATCTTCAGTGATGAAGAAATCCTGAACCGCATGATGTTGCCAATGCTGAATGAAGTTGTCCGCTGTCTGGAAGAGAAGATTATTGCTTCACCTGCCGAGGCAGACATGGCGCTGGTGTACGGCCTGGGATTCCCGCCATTCCGTGGCGGGGCTTTCCGTTATCTCGACACGCTGGGGAACAGTAATGTCGTGGATCAGGCGAAACGCTATACGGCACTGGGCGGCCTGTATGAGCTGCCTGTCCTGCTGTCAGAAAAAGCGCGCCAACATGAAAGCTGGTACCCCGCCGTCAAACCGATTGATGAAGCCGCGTTCAGAAGCGCCTGAGGTGATAAAAAATGGAAAATGTAGTCATTATTGACGCAGTGCGCACGCCAATGGGCCGCTCGAAAGGCGGTGCCTTTCGTCACGTTCGTGCTGAAGACCTGTCAGCGCACCTTATGCGTGAACTGTTAAGTCGGCATCCGGCAGTCAATGCTGCCACCCTGGATGACATCGTCTGGGGCTGCGTACAGCAAACGCTGGAGCAAGGCTTTAATATTGCCCGCAACGCCGCGCTGCTGGCCGAAATCCCGCATGTCGTACCCGCCACAACGGTCAACCGTCTGTGTGGATCCTCAATGCAGGCCCTACACGATGCCGCACGCGCCATTATGGTGGGAGATGCACATGCCTGTTTGATCGGTGGTGTGGAGCACATGGGACATGTCCCCATGAACCATGGCGTTGATTTTCATCCCGGCTTAGGGCGTACCGTTGCGAAAGCGGCAGGAATGATGGGATTAACCGCAGAGATGCTGGCGCGCATGCACCACATTAGCCGCGAGCAGCAGGATGCATTCGCTTTGCGCTCCCATCAACGTGCCTGGCAGGCGACACAGCGCGGCGATTTCGCAAATGAAATTGTTGCGATACACGGCCACGACGCCGACGGCGTGCTGAAACGCTATGACTTTGATGAAGTGATCCGTGAAGATACCAGCCTGGAAGGCCTTGCGGCACTGCGACCTGCATTTGATCCCGTGACCGGGACGGTGACCGCAGGCACATCCTCAGCCCTGTCAGATGGGGCAGCCGCCATGCTGATTATGAGTGAAAGCCGCGCACGGGAGCTGGGGCTAAAACCACGCGCCCGTATTAAAAGTATGGCGGTGGTGGGCTGCGATCCCTCAATCATGGGCTACGGTCCGGTGCCCGCCAGCAAGCTGGCGCTGAAGCGCGCTGGGCTGCGCGTTGACGACATTGACATCTTCGAGCTTAACGAAGCCTTTGCAGCGCAGGTTCTGCCCTGCATTAAGGATTTGGGCCTGTCAGACAAACTGGATGAGAAGGTGAACTTAAATGGCGGCGCCATCGCATTGGGTCATCCACTGGGATGTTCAGGCGCACGCATCAGTACGACGTTGCTGAATATTATGGAACGCCGCGATGCGCAGTTTGGTCTGGCGTCAATGTGTATTGGCCTGGGTCAGGGCATCGCCACCGTTATCGAACGCGTTTGATACGTTGGGACGTTATTGTGGGATTTACCCGCCTGTCAGGGGCGGGTTTTTTCTTGCTAAATGAAATCAGATAAAGGCAAAGGCATCGCCATACATCTGTGATTCCACTGCGCCACGCTCAGAACAGAAGCGATCGCGCGCAATTTTTGCCATTTCAAAGCGCCCGGCGATATAAATCTCATGCTCACTCAGCGTAGTAAAGTCCTGCATGACGGCCGTTAATACGGTGCCAGAACGACCCTGCCAGCCTGCTTCAGGCTGTTCTACTACCGGAATCACTTTGAGATTAGGATGCTTAATGGCCAGCGCGTCCAGTTCATCCATATCGTACAGGTGTTTCAGCTCACGGCCGCCCCAGTAAATCGCAATGTCGCGATCAGGCTGTTGAGCAAGCGCAGTCAGTAAGATGGAGCGCGCATAGGAAAAGCCCGTGCCGCCCGCAATCAGGATTAACGGTTTATCACTCTCTTCGCGCAACCATGCGTCGCCGTGGGGAATATCAACAACGATTTGCCCGTCTTGCTGGATGCGATCCATCACGGCCATCGCATACAGGTTAAGCTCCGACGCGCCGATATGCAGCTCAATGATTTCGGTTTCCATTGGCGTAGAGGCTACAGAAAACGGACGCTTATCGCGCTCATCCATCACTACCATAAGATACTGTCCTGCACGAAAGCTAAATTCCGCTTCCGGAATCAGGCGAACGCGATACACCGTGTCGGTAATCGCTTCAACTGAAGTTACTTTACAGCTTAACGTTGTCATGCGTTCCCTCTGTCGGGTCGTCTTTATGGTTATTGCGCGCCATCAACGCTGTGATGGCTGTTTAAAAATACCGAGGTCATCCCAGATAGCGTCGATACGCGCAGTGACTGCCGGATCTTTAACAATCGGCGTGCCCCACTCTCGTTGTGTCTCGCCCGGCCATTTATTCGTCGCATCCAGGCCCATTTTAGAACCCAGTCCTGACACCGGTGACGCAAAATCAAGATAATCGATTGGCGTGTTTTCTACCAATACGGTATCGCGCGCCGGGTCCATACGCGTAGTAATTGCCCAGATGACGTCGTTCCAGTCACGGGCATTAACATCGTCGTCACACACAATAACAAATTTGGTGTACATGAACTGTCTAAGAAACGACCAAACGCCAAACATTACGCGCTTGGCATGACCGGCATACTGTTTTTTAATCGTGACGACCGCCAGCCGGTAGGAGCATCCTTCGGGTGGTAAATAAAAGTCGACGATTTCCGGGAACTGCTTAATCAGAATCGGCACCAGCACTTCATTTAACGCCACGCCAAGGACAGCTGGCTCATCTGGCGGACGTCCGGTGTAGGTCGAGTGATAAATAGGCTGATGCCGCTGAGTAATATGCGTTACGGTAAAAACCGGGAAGCTATCGACTTCATTATAGTAGCCCGTATGGTCGCCATAGGGGCCTTCCGGGGCCATATCGCCGGGTTCAATGTAGCCTTCCAGCACGATTTCCGCGCTGGCAGGCACTTCCAGATCGTTGGAAATACATTTGACCACTTCGGTTTTATTCCCCCGCAGCAGGCCCGCAAAGGCATATTCTGACAGCGTGTCCGGTACCGGGGTCACCGCGCCAAGAATTGTCGCCGGATCGGCACCCAGCGCAACAGATACCGGGAAACGCTCGCCAGGATGGGCTTTCGTCCACTCCAGATAATCAAGTGCCCCGCCGCGATGAGAAAGCCAGCGCATGATAAGACGGTTTTTACCAATCACCTGCTGGCGATAAATGCCCAGGTTTTGTCGCTCTTTATGCGGACCGCGGGTTACCGTGAGCCCCCAGGTAATTAAGGGTGCTGCATCGCCTGGCCAGCATTTCATGACCGGAATCCGCGTTAGATCGACCTCGTCGCCGCTGAAGACCTCTTCCTGACAGGGTGCATTGCGCAACCTTTTGGTGGGCATATTCAGCACCTGCTTAAACTGCGGCATTTTGCTGAACAGGTCACGGAAGCCTTTTGGCGGCTCGGGTTCTTTGAGAAAGGCCAGCAGTTCGCCCACTTCTCGCAGTGCGCTGACCTCTTCCTGCCCCATACCCATCGCCACGCGCTTTGGCGTGCCAAACAGGTTGCACAGAACGGGCATGTCGTAACCCTTAGGGTTCTCAAACAATAATGCCGGGCCGCCTGCACGTAAGGTGCGGTCAGCAATTTCCGTCATTTCCAGTTCGGGGTCGATCTCGTGCGATATACGCTTAAGTTCACCACGCTGTTCAAGCAGCGCAATAAAGTCTCTTAAATCCTGATATTTCATGCGGCTTCAACTTTCCGGCCAGAGTGAATGGGCCATTATAGGGCTGATTGTGGGGATGTGTTGAGCTTTATGCGCCCCATCTTTTACCTGGCCTGTAACTTACAACGGTCAGGCTGGGTACGGCGATCGTTATTGCCCCGTGGGTTGCGAATGACTCACGTTTACTCACTTTATGCGGTGGCACTGATCATTCAGAACAATCTTAGTTTATTTTCCAGGCAACGCCGCGTTACAGGCCCCAATGCGCTATAACTCTGGCTGGAGGTTTGCTATTCTTAGCGTCCATTCATTGGGAGCAGTTATGGAATCCTGGTATTTACTCTATTGCAAACGTGGGCAGCTATTGCGTGCGAAAGAGCATCTTGAGCGGCAAGAGGTAAAATGCCTGAGTCCAATGATCGCGATGGAGAAGATCGTGCGCGGTAAGCGGACGACCGTGAGTGAGCCGCTGTTTCCAAACTATCTATTTATCGAATTTGATCCGGAAGCCATTCATACCACGACCATAAGCAGTACGCGTGGCGTCAGCCATTTTGTGCGCTTTGGTACAACACCGGCAACCGTGCCCGCCCTGGTGATTGATGCCTTGCAAACCGACGTCCCCCAGACGTTGCTCGATCCCGAAACGCCGCAAAACGGTGATGAAGTGATCATCACCGAAGGCACGTTCGAGGGCTTGCGTGCGATATTCTCTGAACCGGATGGCGAAGCACGCTCAATTCTGTTGCTGAATCTGCTCAACAAGCAGGTCGTACGCAGCGTGGATAACCGGCAGTTCCGTAAAGCCTAAATCAGCCCGAACAGCTTACGCGCATTGTGATCCACCTGACGTGTTAGCATCTCGACATTCTCCCCGCGCCAGTTTGCGACCTGCTGCAGGATATGCGGCAAGAAGCAGGGTTCATTTCGTCTCGACGTGGGACGGGGACGCATATCACGCGGCAGAAGGTAAGGTGCATCCGTTTCCAGTAATAACCGCTCTGCCGGAATCAGTGGCAGCATCTCACGCAACGCGATACCTCGACGCTCATCGCATACCCAGCCCGTAATACCTACCGACAGCCCCATGTCCAGGCAAGCGGTCAGCTCCTCGCGCGTGCCGGTAAAGCAGTGAATCACTGCAGCAGGCAATTTGGGCAGCCAGGGTTCAAGAACTGCCGCAAAGCGCTCGTGGGCTTCCCGGCAGTGAAGAAACACCGGCATATTAAGCTCTGCCGCCAGTGCCAACTGAGCGTCAAACGCATACTCCTGCTGCTGGTGAGCGGACAGGTTACGATTAAAATCCAGACCGCATTCACCTATTGCCACTACGTCTTTTTTCTCTGCCAGGCGGCGCAGCGTGTTAGCAACGTCCGCTGACCATTCGCTGGCATGATGGGGATGCACGCCAGCGGTTGACCAACAATAATCCTGATGGGCCTCAGCCAGTTTCTGCGCCTGCTGACTTTCAAGTGCGTTGGTGCCGGTAATCAACATGCCGGTGACGCCCGCTTCGCGCGCGCGTGAGATCACCTTTTCCCGATCGGAGGCGAACTGCGTGCTGGTCAGGTTTACACCGATATCAAACATATTTTTTCCACTCTTTATCAATAACACCCTAAACAAAAACCGCCTGGCGGCGGTTTTTGACTTTCCTCTCCCGCCTTGCGGGTTGTGCCCAATCAGACATCAGGAATCGGCGTTATGTTCCTCATCCTCTGCCTGGCGGCCTTTTCCCACATAGTAACGTGAGAAGAATACGCCGACTTCAAACAGGCAGTACATCGGAATAGCGAGCAAAGTTTGGGAAAAAACGTCTGGTGGTGTGAGCAGCATCCCAACAACGAACGCGCCAACCAGAATATAGGGGCGTTTCTTTTTCAAATCATCGGGGTTGGTAATGCCCGTCCAGCAGAGCAGCACAATCGCGACCGGCACTTCAAATGCCACGCCAAAGGCCATGAACAGCGTCATCACGAAATCAAGATAGTTGGTAATGTCCGTTGCAATAGTGACGCCCTGGGGCGCGGTTTTGGCGAAAAAACCAAAGGCCAGCGGAAAGACGATGAAGTAAGCAAAAGCGACGCCCACGTAAAACAGCAACGTACTGGAGAACAGCAACGGCATGACCAACTTGCGTTCGTGGCGATAGAGGGCTGGCGCGACAAAGGCCCAGACCTGGTAGAGGATAACCGGAACGGCAAGGAATACCGATACGATCATGGTCAGCTTGATCGGGGTAAAAAACGGTGACGCGACATCCGTGGCGATCATGCTGGCGCCCGCGGGCATCTGATTAATGAGCGGCGACGCCACCGCATGGTAGATATCATTGGCAAAGTAAATCAGCGCCAGAAAGATGACTAACACGGCAACAATACAGTTCAGCAGACGCTTACGCAGCTCAATCAAATGGCTGATCAGGGGTTGGGTATCTTCAACGGCCATTATCGCTCATCACTTGCAGAAGGAGTAGAAACTGAACCTGCCGACGGCACAGCGCTAACGGGCTTAGCCGCGGTTTGCGCATCGGCATGAGCGGGCGACTGTGCCGGTGCACTGGCATGCCCTGAGGCAGGTCGCGGCTGAACCGGGGAGGGCTCAACGCGGCTGTCGGCCGGTTGAGAAGCCGCAGGTTCAGACGTCGCCAGCGGAGCCTGCACAGGTGCCTGCGCCTGATGTTCGCTGGCGGCAGGGGTAACGGGGTGCAGTGTTTCGGTGGTCGATGCAGGATGAGGAGAATGGATGGTATTGGCTTCGTCTTCGTCTCTTTCAATATCAATGCTCTGCTTGACCGAGCGTTTCATTGAATCAGCCGTTTTCCGCAGCTCTTCCATGGATTCCTTAAGCTCGGGGGACAGCGTGCCCCGGCCGGCTTCTTCCACCTTTTTCAGGCTGTCTTGCAGCTCCTGAAGCTTGAGTTCTTGCGCCAGCTCACTCTGGACATTGGCGGCCAGCGAGCGGATCGCTCTGATCCAGCCCATGACCGTTTTTACCGCAAGGGGCAGACGTTGCGGGCCAAGAACGATCAGCCCGATCACGAACACCAATACCAATTCACCAAAACCAATATCGAACACGGCTTACACCTGCTTGTCGTTCTTGACGTCATCTTTCTGAGCCGACGTTGGCTGTTTATCCGCCAGCGTTTTGGCATGGAAATCAGCATCCTGCTCTTTCGGTTGATCCTTTTTATCGTCTTCGTCGCTCATGGCTTTCTTAAACCCACGGATAGAAGAACCCAAATCCGAACCCAGATTACGTAATTTGTTGGTACCGAACAGAAGAACCACAATCACGGCAATAATTAACAACTGCCAAATACTAATACCGCCCATGAGATAGCCTCGATTTTATTGTTAAAAACTGCGGGGTCATGCACCACGAAACCCGTGTTTATTCGGGTCCGAATCAGCGACATTACCGCGTTTCTGGCGCAGGTGACAATCAGTTTGTCTTACGCCAGCCGATTAACCAACTGACAAAGCCCGCCGCCATTAATGCCGCTGGAAACAGGTCCCACTCAGGCCTGCTGAGGAGCACCGCCGTTCCGCTAATCAACAGCGTCGCGCCTACGCCAAACAGGTAACGCGCCTGCTGCTGACGTGAACGTTGGACACTTAAATCGTTCGCGAGTTTATCCACGCTGAGGCGTAATTGCTTATGCTGCCGCATACTGTCGTAAAACAATTCTGGCAGTTCTGGCAGTTTTTCTGCCCAGTAAGGGGCTTTTTCCTTTACCGCACGGATAATCGCCGGAATCCCAATTTGATCCTTAATCCAGTCCTCAAGGAAGGGTTTTGCCGTTTTCCAAAGGTCCAGTTGTGGATAGAGCTGGCGACCGATGCCTTCAACGTAAAGCAAGGTTTTTTGCAACAGCACCAGCTGCGGCTGGACTTCCATATTGAAGCGACGCGCCGTGTTAAACAGGTTCAGCAGCACATGCCCAAACGAAATTTCTGCCAGCGGTTTCTCAAAAATGGGCTCGCATACGGTACGGATAGCGAACTCAAAGTCTTCAACGTTGGTATCGGCAGGCACCCAGCCCGAATCGACATGCAGTTCCGCCACTTTGCGGTAATCGCGATTGAAGAAGGCAATAAAGTTCTCGGCCAGATAGCGCTTATCTTCTTTATTCAGCGAACCGACGATACCGCAGTCAATGCCGATATACTGAGGATCTTCAGGATGATCGTAACTGACAAAGATATTGCCCGGATGCATGTCGGCATGAAAGAAGCTGTCGCGGAAAACCTGGGTAAAGAATACCTGCACACCGCGTTCTGCTAACAGCTTCATGTTGACGCCGTGCTGCTCCAGCGTCGCCACATCAGAAATGGGAATGCCGTAAATGCGCTCCATTACCATCATGGATTCACTGCAATAGTCCGAATAGACCTCTGGCACATACAGCATGCGGCTGTTTTCAAAGTTGCGGCGAAGCTGAATGGCATTGGCGGCTTCACGCAACAGGTTTAATTCATCAAGCAGGGTCTTCTCATAATCCCGTACCACTTCAACCGGGCGCAGACGGCGGCCATCCGGCAGCAATCGTGGCACCCAGCGGGCAATGCGGTAGATGAGTTTCATGTCCGCTTTGATGACCGGCAGGATATCCGGGCGGATTACCTTGATAACGACGTTCTTGCCATTGGATTTCAGGGTTGCGGTATGTACCTGAGCGATAGAGGCTGAGGCCAGTGGAATGATATTGAAGTCATCAAACCAGGATTCAATCGGTGCGCCCATTGAGGCTTCGATCTGCGCTTTCGCTTTAACGCCATCGAAGGGGGCAACGCGGTCCTGCAGGACAGCCAGCTCATCGGCAATCACCGGGGGAAACAGGTCACGGCGCGTCGACAGCATCTGACCAAACTTGATCCAGACCGGGCCTAACTGCTCCATCGCCATACGCAAACGCACGCCAAGGAGTTCTTGCTTGTGCTGGTTGGGGATCCAGAAAATGCAGCGTCGCCATAGCCTGAGCGGAAGAGTCAGGCGCATCTGCGGAATCAGTTCATCAAGGCCGTAAGTCAAAAACACCTTAATAATAAAATATAACCGGCGGATCTCTCCAAAACTCATTTCGCCTCCAGCTGTGCCAGACGCGCATCAAGCGCCTCAAGCGAACGTTCCATCGCGCTAACCTCCTCAGAGAACCAGGCAAATTCCAGGGCGCCCGGCGCAACCCGCCACTCTTCGGTTAATGCCTGACCAAGATAGTCCTGACGCCGTTGCGTTTCTGCTTTGAAAAAACGCCATGCACGCTGCGCGCCCTGGCTCATCCCCTGAGCGGCGATATCACCGATCCAGGGAGCAAGGTATTCAGCGGGATCCAGCTCGGCCAAATCCATCAGCGCAGAAAACTGCTGAACCACCTGCAAGTCACCTTCAACCTGCAGCTCACCGCTACGAATCAAGGTCGTCAGCTGCTGGCGATCGCGTAACTTTGGCAGGGACTTAAGCTGGGTAATGACCGTGCAGTCACTGCTGTCCTGCCAGTCACTGAGCACGTCAAGCTGCTGTTCACTGAACACCAGCACCAGCGGCCAGGATAGCTCACTTAAACGCAGCATCAGCACCTTGCCGACCAGGCGCTGACGCGCGCTTTTCAGGCTACGATCGCGATACAGTATGCGGTTTAACGCCGTTTCAATACCGGCGGTCATTACAGGTGTTAAGGTCATCGCCATAATGGTTAAAATTTAAACCCACGATGCAGCGCCACAATCCCACCCGTCATGTTGGAATAGGTCGTGTTTTCGAATCCCACGTCATTCATCATCGCTTTCAGGGTTTCCTGATCGGGATGCATGCGAATTGACTCAGCAAGGTAGCGATAGCTTTCTGCGTCCTGGGCGACCAGTTGCCCAATACGGGGCAAAATATGGAACGAGTAAGCATCGTAAGCTTTGCTAAGGGGCTCGATAACAGGTTTAGAAAACTCCAGCACCAGTAAACGTCCACCTGGCTTCAGCACGCGAAACATCGAGGCCAGTGCCTTCTCTTTTTCAGTCACGTTACGCAAACCGAACGAAATAGTGATGCAGTCAAAATAGTTATCAGGAAACGGCAATGCTTCGGCGTTGGCCTGCACATAGCTGACGTTGCCTACCACGCCCAGATTACGCAGTTTTTCCCGGCCCATTTTCAGCATTGAGCTGTTAATGTCAGCCAGCACAACCTGACCGGTTTCACCCACCAGACGCGAAAATTTCGCGGTAAGATCGCCGGTTCCACCCGCCAGATCCAGCACGCGCTGACCACGGCGCACGCCGCTGCTGTCAATGGTAAAACGCTTCCAGACTCGATGAACGCCAAACGACATTAAATCGTTCATCAGGTCATATTTTGCCGCTACGGAGTGAAACACGTCCGCGACTTTATCGGCTTTCTCGCTTTTGGCGACCGTCTGAAAGCCAAAATGGGTAGTTTCCTGCTGTGATTCATCTGCCATCGGTTTTACCTGCTCCACAAACAATACTCACTGAAGTGTATCAGAGTCATAGAGGTCAGGCACGCTGGTGACCTTCTTATTCGCGGAGGTGCCGAACCCGCTCATGACTTTCGTCTGCGTTGTCCTTGTCATTTTGCTCACTGTCGTGCTCATTCTCAGGCATAGCTTGTTCAACCAGGTGCGGGTTAATGGCGCGTTTGACTTCTACACCCAGATCGCGAAAACCTTCAGCCTGGGCGATAAGGTTGCCGCGCCCCTCTGCCAGTTTCTTCATCGCCTCGCGATAGCTGTTCTGCGCCTTATCAAGGCTGTGACCAATCCCGCTCATATCGTCTACAAACAGCCGCATTTTGTCATACAGTCTGGAGGCCCGCTCTGCAATGCGCTGTGCATTACGACTCTGGTGCTCATAGCGCCAGAGATTATTAATCGTCCGCAGCGCCACCAGCAGCGTAGTCGGGCTGACCAGCATGATGTTCTGCTGCAGAGCTTCACTGATGAGTTCGGGCTGACGATCGATAGCCAACAGGAAGGCCGGCTCAACAGGAATAAACATCAACACATAATCCAGCGAGCGTAAACCGGGCAATTGTTGATAATCTTTGCGGCCCAGCAGGCGAATGTGCCCGCGCATGGCGCTGACATGTTCCTGAATAGCCTGCTCGCGTTCCACATCGTCATCGGCATTAAAATAACGCTCGTAGGCCACCAGCGTCATTTTAGCGTCGATAACCACATCTTTTCCCTGTGGCAGGCGAACAATCACATCCGGCTGCATCCGGCTTTGCTGTTCATTCTGCATGCTGACCTGAATGTCGTACTCATAGCCTTCACGCAGCCCAGAAGCTTCCAGCACCCGGCTCAGTACCACTTCGCCCCAGTTGCCCTGAATTTTATTGTCGCCTTTGAGCGCCTTCGTGAGGTTAAGCGCCTCCTGAGCCATCTGGGCATTTAACTGCTGCAGCTGACGAATCTCGTGAGTGAGCGTGTGGCGCTCACGGGCTTCGGCACCGAAGCTTTCATTCACCTGGCGGCGAAACCCGTCAAGCTGCTCCCGGAGCGGCCCTATCAGGCTGTTAAGACTTTGACGATTCTGCTCATCAACCCGACGTCCACTGTTTTCAAAAATACGGTTGGCCAGATTTTCAAACTGCGCGCTGAGTCGCTGCTCGCTGTTTGTCAGCAGTCGCTGTTTTTCTTCTGCTGCAAAGCGGGTTTCTTCCAGACGAATCGTGACCTCGCGCAGCTCTGCTTCCTGCGCGCTGTTCACTTCGAGCTGATTACGAAATTCACGGGTGAGTTGTTCGCTCTCGTTGCGCCAGTAGTCGAGCTGTTGCAGGCGCTCATTAGCCCCGCTTAACGCGCCATGAAGCTGTCTCAGCTCCTGTTCACGCTGCTGCACCTGTTGCTGGAGCTGGTCGATATGCAGCTGCTGACGCTGTTGTCCCTCTTTTAGCAGGCGACGTTCTGTAGAAAAGCTGGCCAGCTGATGGCCGACCCGCATTTGCGCCAGTATCCAGCCCACACCAAGGCCGGCAAGCGCCAGGCAGATGTAGATAATGATGTGCTGATCCATATTTTCCCCGCTGGTCAGGCTAATGAAGGAAAAGGTAAATTCGCACTGTATGAATGTCCAGATATATTTGCTGGCGTTGGAAGAGGCGACGCAAAGGCTTGTGAGTGGCAGGACAGACAGGCCCGATCACGGGCCTGTCTGTTAAAACAGGGGAATTACAGTAAACGGCGCGCGGCTTCCACCACGATTTTCACCGCGTCGCTTTCCGTCTGCTTCATCGTGACGGCATCCGGAATCTCTTTTTGGGTGCGGTTGACGATAACGCCCGCTACCATCCCGGCTCTCAGCCCCTGGCTGGCACACATGGTTAACAGGGTCGCCGACTCCATCTCGTAGTTCAACACGCCCATCTGCTGCCACTCCTGCATAGAGCCCTGGAAGCTTTTTACGACACGGCCTGAAAAGGTATCGTATCGTTCCTGACCCGGGTAAAAGGTGTCAGAAGAGGCCGTAATACCGATATGGGTTTTAGCACCACAGGCTTCCGCCGCCGCGACTAATGCCGTCGTACAGGTAAAGTCCGCCACTGCCGGAAACGCCATGGGAGCGAAATGCAGGCTGGCACCGTCCAGGCGCACTGATGCTGTGGTGACCAAAACATCGCCGACGTTGATATGGGGCTGAATCGCCCCAGTGGTTCCCACGCGCAGGAACGTACGCACGCCAAGCTGTGCCAGTTCCTCAACGGCAATCGATGTAGAAGGTCCGCCAATACCTGTCGAACACACAACAACCGGTTTGCCATCCAGCTTCGCCAGCCAGGTGGTGAACTCGCGATGGGAAGCAAGATGCTGTGCATCTTCCATCAGTCCGGCAATCTTTTTCACGCGCTCTGGATCGCCAGGAACAATGGCCAGCGTTGCCCCCTGCAGGTCAGCTTTAGTCAGGCCAAGATGGAATACGTCAGACTGTGTCATATCAGACTCCGGGTTAAGGAAAATTTTTACGCCACTTTACGTCACCGGGCGAGGTAAATATGTGACTAAATTCACTTAAGAAAATGAAAGTTACATTCTCAAAGAAAAATAAGGTGATTTAGATCACACATCCATCTCTCGCCTTGCGTATTGCTACATATGGTGATGTGGGAGCTATCGCGGGAATGTTAAAGAGAAGTGTAATTTTATTGGTTAACAGCTCTGTTACTCAATGCCCGGTACCTGTCATGGGTGGCCAGGCTATAGTTACGTGATTGCGCCTATGCTTGCACGGAGAGAACGATGAAAACCGAAGATAATATGACACAAAAATCAGCTGCAGGCGCGTTTGCTCCGGCAGTTCAGCCCACAGCAGCGACCACCATTATTACCGACAGCGCCAACATCCATGCGGGGGAAACCTCCATTCCGAGCCAGGGTGAAAACCTGCCGGCGTTTTATGCGAAGCCGCAGTCAGCAGAAGGTCCGTTGCCGGTCGTGCTGGTGGTACAGGAAATTTTTGGCGTTCACGAACATATTCGCGACATTTGCCGTCGGCTGGCGCTGGAGGGCTATCTGGCCGTCGCGCCAGAACTGTACTTCCGTGAAGGCGATCCCAACGATTACAACGACATCCCTACCCTGTTCAAAGAGCTGGTCAGTAAAGTGCCCGACAGCCAGGTGCTGGCAGATCTCGATCACGCGGCGAACTGGGCTGCCCGTAACGGGGGAGATATTCGCCGCATGGGGATTACCGGTTTCTGCTGGGGCGGACGCATCAGCTGGCTTTATGCCGCGCACAACCCGCAACTGCGCGCCGCCGTAGCCTGGTATGGTCGCCTGGTGGGTGAAAAAACCATGAAGCAGCAAAAACATCCTATCGATATCGCCGTTGATCTAAACGCGCCCGTGCTGGGGTTGTATGGAGGTCAGGATGACGGCATTCCGCTGGAGAGCGTCGAGCAGATGCGCCAGGCACTGCACGCGGCCAATGCCAAAGCTGAGATCATTGTTTATCCCGAGGCCGGACATGCTTTTAACGCCGACTATCGTCCAAGCTATCACGCCGAATCGGCCACCGATGGCTGGGCGCGCATGTTAGCCTGGTTTGCGCAATACGGCGTTGCCCCCGCGAAGTGACTGAAAAAAGGGGCGCTCAGGCGCCCCAACATACTGACAACGTATTGACACAACACCAGGAAATCAGGCGGTTTCGCCCCGCAGGTTTCTTGCCGCTTTGACCATGTTAGCCAGCGCCTGTCGGGTTTCGCGCCAGCCGCGGGTTTTCAGGCCGCAGTCCGGATTCACCCACAGACGTTCCTCAGGGATACGCTGTGCGGCCTTGCGTAACAGATTTTCTATCCACTCGACGTCGGGTACATTGGGGGAGTGAATATCGTACACGCCGGGCCCGATTTCATTCGGATACTCAAATGCGTTGAATGCATCCAGCAAATCCATATCGGAACGTGAGGTTTCGATGGTAATCACATCCGCATCCAGTGCCGCAATGGATGCCATAATGTCGTTAAACTCGCAGTAACACATATGCGTGTGAATCTGCGTCTCGTCTTTCGCGACAGCGGCGGTTAACCGAAACGCCCCCACGGCCCAGCGCAGATAATCTGCCCAGTCGGATTGATGCAGCGGCAATCCTTCACGCAGTGCGGGCTCATCAATCTGAATAATGCCAATGCCGGCGTGTTCCAGATCCGCAACTTCATCCCGCAGCGCCAGTGCAATCTGTTTGGCGATTGTTTCACGTGATACATCCTCCCGCGGGAATGACCAACAGAGAATGGTCACCGGGCCGGTCAACATACCTTTTACCGGCTTGTCAGTCAGGGACTGCGCATAGGTTGCCCACGCCACGGTAATGGCTTCAGGACGGCTGACATCACCAATAATGACCGGCGGTTTAACACAACGTGAACCGTAGCTTTGTACCCAACCATTTTGTGTAAAGACGAAGCCGTCCAGGTTCTCGCCAAAGTATTCCACCATATCGTTGCGTTCCGCCTCGCCGTGAACCAGCACGTCCAGTCCCAAACGCTCCTGCTCAGCTATCGCCTGCTTAATGTGTTCCGCGATACCGGTACGGTAATGCGCGCGATCAATCGCGCCTTTTTTGAAGTCGAGTCGTAATCCACGAATTTCAGTGGTCTGCGGGAAGGAACCGATGGTGGTGGTTGGCCAGGCGGGCAGGTTGAAACGCTGACGTTGTGTGCTGGCACGCCCGGCGTAAGGGCTGGCACGTTCGGTGTCTTTGGCCTGAACATTTGTCAGACGCAGTGCGACAGCCGCGTTGTGGACGCGGCGGGAATGCGCACGTGCCTGAACCGGTGCGCTCCATTCCTTCAGCGATGCGGGATCGTTGCGGCGAAGCGCCGTACTCAGTAGCGACAGCTCATCACATTTTTGCAAGGCAAAGGCAAACCAGCTTTTCACCTCCTCGTCCAGACGGGTTTCCACACTCAGATCAATGGGGCTGTGCAGCAACGAGCATGACGTGCCAATCCACAGGTGTTCACGTGAGGCGATCAGCGGCTGCAGGCGCTCAAACCAACGGCTGAGATCGGCACGCCAGACGTTGCGGCCATTGATCACGCCGACAGATAACACCCAGTCTGCGGGCAGTTGTTGGTTCACCTGCCGGATATCATCTTGCCCCTGCACCAGATCCACATGCAGGCCCTGCACTGGCAACGTGCGGATAATATCCAGATTCTGGCCGATACTGTCGAAGTAGGTGGTCAGCAGCAGGTTGACCTGCCCGTTTAACGCAGCGTAAGCCACTTTGAAGGCCTCGCGCCATTCCTGTGGCAGTTCCAGCGCCAGGACGGGTTCATCAATCTGTACCCACTCAACGCCGCGCGCGTTCAGTTCGGTCAGGACCCGCTGGTAAACGGGCAGAATATCGTTCAGTAGTGACAGACGATTAAAGGGTTCTCCTTTTACCTTACCCAGCCAGAGGTAGGTTAACGGTCCTGACAACACAGGCTTAACGTTATGACCCAGCGCCAGCGCCTCGTCCACTTCATCCAGCAGTTGGGTCCAGGTTAAAGAAAACGACTGACCTTGCGTGAATTCTGGCACGATGTAGTGATAGTTCGTGTTGAACCATTTTGTCATTTCTGCCGCCGCGGCTGGCTCACCCGTCGGTGCACGCCCCCGGCCCAGGCGGAACAGCGTATCCAGATCAATCGATCCGTCCTGATTTCGATGGCGAGCAGGCACGTTGCCCAGCATCAGGCTGGTCGTCAGAATATGATCGTACCAGGCAAAATCGCCCACCGGCACTTTATCGACGCCAGCCGCTTTTTGTTGTTGCCAGTGGCGCGCACGCAGTTCGCGACCCACCGCCTGTAATTCTTCCTGCGTGCTGTTGCCAGCCCAGTAGCTTTCAAGTGCTTTTTTCAGCTCGCGACGCAGACCAATACGTGGAAAACCGAGAGTATGATTTAAGATAGTCATTCACTATTCTCCAGAAAGTCTTCGGCTTTGGCGGGTCGCCAAAGATGTTTAGCCGTCCAGATGTTTACACCGCTATATTCTGCGGGTACTGTATGTCGCTCAAGCGCAAATTATTCAGCTTCGATGTGAAGGACTCTCATGATCGAATTCAAACACCTCCGGACGCTTCAGGCTCTGCAGAATACGGGCTCGCTGGCTGCTGCTGCGGCTCAGCTTCATCAGACACAGTCGGCGTTATCACATCAGTTCAGCGATCTGGAACAGCGGCTGGGATTTCGTTTGTTTGTTCGTAAAAGTCAGCCACTGCGTTTTACCCCGCAGGGCGAAATTTTATTGCAGCTGGCAGAGCAGATACTGCCGCAAATTCAGCAGGCGCTTCAGGCCTGCCACGAACCGCATCAGACCACGCTGCGCGTCGCGATCGAATGCCACAGTTGCATTCAGTGGCTGACACCGGCTTTAGATAAGTTTCGTCAGAGCTGGCCCCAGGTGATGATGGATTTTAAATCGGGCGTAACCTTTGATCCGCAGCCCGCGCTGCAGCAGGGCGAACTGGATATTGTATTGACGTCGGATATCCTGCCGCGCTCAGGCTTGTTCTATTCACCTATGTTTGATTTCGAAGTCCGCCTGGTGCTGGCGCCAGATCACCCTCTGGCGCAGGTTGAACACATTTCACCTGAAGACCTGGCGGATGAAGTGCTAATGATTTATCCGGTACAGCGCCAGCGCCTGGATATCTGGCGCCACTTTCTGCAACCTGCGGGGATCAGTCCGGCGCTCAAGAATGTCGATAACACGCTGCTGATGATTCAAATGGTCTCGGCGCGCATGGGGATTGCTGCGCTGCCGCACTGGGTCGTCGAAAGTTTTGAAAAACAGGGCCTGGTGATCACCAAAACGCTGGGCGAAGGGTTATGGAGTCGTCTTTACGCCGCTGTACGCGACGGTGAACAGCGCCAGCCGGTACTGGAAGCGTTTATGCGTTTTGCCCGTCAGCATGCCTGCGAGCATCTGCCCTTTGTCAGGGACGCCGCGCATCCTGCGAAGGTTTTATCGCGTGAGTGACAAAGCTGCGCGATAGCAGGCAAAATCCCCTATAATGCGCAGCCTGTCGATTTACCATGAGAAGATCTCACCATGACTAACAACGATATTCTGCGCAGCGTGCGCTATATGCTCGATCTGAACGATGCCAAAATGGTGGCGATTTTTGCGCTGGCTGAATGTGAAGTGGCTCAGGCGGACATCACCAGTTGGCTGAAGAAAGATGAGGATGCGGCGTTTCGACCCTGCCCCGATGTGGTGATGGGATATTTTCTTAACGGTTTAATTTTTCATCGCCGCGGAAAAAGTGAAGACGCGCCTGCGCCCTCCATCGAGCGCAAGATGAACAACAATATCTTTATGAAAAAGCTGCGCATCGCGTTTGATTTGAAAACTACCGACATTCCTGACGTGCTGAAAAAAGCCAACTTTACGGTCTCTCAGGCTGAGATTGGCGCAATCTTCCGCAAACCGGATCATAAAAACTACCGCGAGTGCGGTGACCAGATTCTGCGTAATTTTCTTAAAGGGCTGACGATGATTCATCGCCCCGCCACAGGTAAACCCGCTTAATCAGAAACGCCCTGACCGGAAGCAGCTCGCCTGTCATGCGGTCTGCTTCCGGTCAGGCTCAGGGGCGTTCACAGCCTGTTTCCAGCCCAGATGCACTGCATTCCTCTCCCGCTACGGTTTACTCGCTGGCAAGGCCCGCCCCGGACTATCTTGCGCTGTTGCCTACCACCCAGCGCTTATGGACCCACAGCGACGCCATAATCACGATGGCTCCTGCGATAAAGCTTGGCCAGTGCGGTTTTTGCTGCCATATCGCCAGGTTCACCAATAAGCCGGCCGGAACGTGCATGTTATTCATAATGCCCAACGTGCCGGCATCGACCTGCGTCGCGCCGTAGTTCCACATAAAGTAGCCCAGCCCCGAAGCCGCGACGCCCAGCCAGACCAGAATGCCCCATTGCAGCGTCGTGGTAGGCAATTTATGGGGATTGCCCCAGGCTGCCCAGGCAACGATCGCAATCAGAACCGCGCCCAGATAAAACCATGAAAACGCCGTATGTTGCGGCATTGGACGGGTTTCCTGCAAACGTTTGTAGCCCACCATCCCCGCCGCGAAGCAGATATTCGCCAACTGGACCAGCAGCAGACCAAACCAGAAGTTATCGCTGACTTTGTCATAACGAATGATTGCCGCGCCAGCAACGGCCAGCAGCGCACTGAAAATGTAGCCCACGCGCAGGGGCCTTCGGCTTATCAGGTCGTAGATTAAGGTGACATACAGCGGCGTCATCACGGTGAACAGCAGGAATTCTGACACGCTCAGATACAGATAGGCTTCAAAACTCAGCAAATACATAATGCCCAGCTGCAACATCCCTACCAGCATATAGAGCAAGAGCGTCGAAGGCCGATAGCCGCGCCAGCGCAGGAACGGCAGAAACACAATGGCGGCCAGCGCCAGGCGCATCAGCACTGAAAACCAGCTGTCCACTTGCCCGGCAAGGTATTCACCGATCAGGCTAAAGGAGAATGCCCACAGAATGGTAGTAACAATCAATAAAAGCACGGTAACAACCCCGAAATAAACAGAGCGTCAGTGTAAACAATGTCCTGAATCAGAGCTGCATTATCTGGTTGACATCTGGTTATTTACCAGGCGATCAGGCAACAATCCCTCACCCCGACTTTTATCCGCTCAGGAGAGCATGCCTGAGGTTAAAAATGGGCGAAAAAGCGCATCTGCCTGGCATTTTCGCGCCTTACTGTAATAAAACTGTAACAAATTTGTCATTCATCACAGTAACCCAGTCCGCCTCTGTCTATTCTCTGCGCGAAATGGTGCATTGCGAGCACCCTTTTTTCTTTCGACCCAACCTGCTGGGAATCAAAACCATAATGCGCCCGGAGGGCCACCCTAATGTTAAGTATTTTTAAACCTGCACCACACCAGCCTCAGGTGGCAGAGGATCGTATCGATCCACTCTACCGCCGCCTGCGTTGGCAAATCTTTATCGGTATTTTCTTTGGCTATGCGGCTTACTACCTCGTCAGAAAGAATTTTGCCCTGGCCATGCCTTATCTGGTTGAACAGGGTTTCTCACGAGGCGATCTGGGGTTTGCGCTTTCCGGTATCTCCATCGCTTACGGCTTTTCCAAGTTTATTATGGGCTCGGTGTCCGACCGCTCTAATCCACGGGTCTTTTTACCCGCAGGATTGATCCTGGCCGCTTTCGTGATGCTGTTCATGGGGTTTGTTCCCTGGGCAACCTCCAGCATCATGGTGATGTTTGTGCTGTTGTTTATTTGTGGCTGGTTTCAGGGAATGGGCTGGCCACCCTGCGGACGCACTATGGTGCACTGGTGGTCGCAAAAGGAACGCGGCGGCATTGTCTCGGTGTGGAACTGTGCCCATAACGTCGGCGGCGGCATTCCTCCCCTGCTGTTTCTGCTGGGAATGGCCTGGTTTAACGACTGGAAGGCGGCCCTTTATATGCCGGCCTTTGGCGCCATTGTCATTGCCATCCTGGCCTTTGCCCTGATGCGGGATACGCCGCAGTCCTGCGGTCTGCCGCCCATCGAGGCCTACAAAAACGATTATCCGGCTGACTACAACGAAAGCCATGAAGAAGAGTTCACGGCGAAACAAATCTTCATGAAGTATGTTCTGCCGAATAAATTACTTTGGTATATCGCCCTGGCAAACGTGTTTGTTTATCTGCTGCGTTACGGCATTCTGGACTGGTCACCGACTTACCTCAAAGAGGTGAAACACTTCACGCTGGATAAGTCGTCCTGGGCTTACTTCTTCTATGAGTATGCGGGGATCCCTGGCACGCTACTGTGCGGCTGGATGTCCGATAAGGTGTTTCGCGGAAACCGTGGCGCGACGGGCGTGTTCTTTATGACGCTGGTGACCATCGCAACGGTGGTTTACTGGTTAAATCCGCCGGGTCATCCCGGTGTGGACATGGCCTGTATGATTATTATTGGCTTCCTGATCTACGGGCCGGTGATGCTGATAGGACTCCACGCGCTGGAGCTGGCGCCGAAAAAAGCCGCCGGGACGGCCGCGGGCTTTACCGGGCTGTTCGGTTATCTGGGAGGATCGGTTGCAGCCAGCGCCATTGTGGGTTACACGGTGGACTATTTTGGCTGGGATGGCGGATTTTTAGTCATGATTGTGGGCTGTGTGCTGGCAGTGATTTTGTTGCTGCTCACTATGGTCAGCGAGCATAAACACAAGCAAAAACTGGCCTAGCCGTCAGAAGGCCGGTTAACCGGCCTTCTGCTCAGGCGCACTACGATAAATACAACTTTCTGAGCGTCGCCGGCACGGCATCCTCAACATTGCTGCCAATCACTTCCAGCTCTGGCAGGGTATCTTTCAGGCGCTGGTGCGCATTAGCCATAATGCAGCCCTTGCCCGCCATACTCAGCATTTCGACGTCGTTCATACCATCACCAAAGGCAATACAGTCTTTCAGCGTAAAGCCTAACTGTTT
Organism: Pantoea sp. B623; assembly: GCF_024814475.1. Lineage (NCBI taxonomy): Bacteria > Pseudomonadati > Pseudomonadota > Gammaproteobacteria > Enterobacterales > Erwiniaceae > Pantoea > Pantoea sp. B623. The sequence goes on from NZ_JANUXM010000004.1 coordinate 2,277,193, forward strand.
TGCCACAGATTCGAGCGCGTGGCCTTTTGAGACGCCGCCCGCCATCACTTCCAGACAGGTGGGCAGTGAAAAACTGACGTTGACCCTGTCTCCCCAACGCGCTTCAATCGCCAGCTCCATTGGAATAAGGTGTTCAGGCTCTTCGCAGGTGAAAAAGACTTTGCTGATGCCGTCAGTGGGCAATATGCCCGGTTCATAAACCTGATAATGAAAATCAGATTCGCGAAAATAATCTTTCTCTGCCGGACTGCAGCGGCTGACAAACCACTCATCGTCACGATAAACATGGGTCAGCACTTCCGGATGATGGTACTGCAGGCCGAACAGGTCCTGGGCGATATCCCAATCCAGGTTATGGCTAAAAATCAGTTCGCCGGCTGGATTATGCACGCGGGCACCGTTTGACGTAATCATATACGCCGGAATCCCCAGCTTGTCGCGCATTTGTCCAACATCAATGTGATGGCGGCCCGTGGCGAAAATAAAGTGAATGCCTTTTGCCACCAGCTGCTGCAACGTTTCTCGGGCATCAGGCGTGAGGCGGTGTTCGGGAGAGAGCAGTGTGCCGTCCAGGTCGGACACAACAATGTGGTACATGAAAACCTCGGGTATCTGTGTCGGTTGGCCGTAGCCGGTAATGTAAACGGATAACTAGTGATGCGATAAAAAGAAATCGACGATCCCATTCAATGCTTCGGCACGCATGCTGTCTTTTTCAAACAGAATCTCGTGGCGTGCACCTTTAATAACCTGGGGCTTATCGCCCTCACAGGGATGACCGGCTGCCGCCATGGCGGCGCAAAACAGATCTTGTGAGCGGTTATCCACCACGCTGTCTTCGCTTGCCTGAAGCAGCAATAGCGGCGTCGTTATCTTATCAACCTGACTGAATATGTTGCGTCCGGCATGAATGCCTTCCCGTACCCAGTGATAGGTGGGACCGCCAACACGAATCGCCGGGTCGTCCGCATAAAAACGCAGGCTGCGACGATAACGTTCATGACTGTGCGTCAGACGGTTAATGCCAAAGGGATGAGCCCGCCAGCGCCCCGTGCCTAATGCATAGCCATCGCGAACGGCAGGTCGTTTCTCTGCCCAATCGAGGATCTTATGCGCCAGAAAAGAGGGTAACGGCAGCGCGATGCCAAACATCGGCGCAACCAGAGCCGCAGCGTGAAACGCGCCAGGCTGACGCGCCAGGAACAGGGCCAGAATTGCGCCCCCCATTGAATGCGCCAACGCATAACGTTGTTGATAATGACGGCTCACAATCTCTTTCAGATAGAGCGTTTCAAGGTCATCGACATAGTGGGAAAACTCCACCACATGTCCAAGATGCGAATCATCCAGCAGCCGATCGGATCGCCCCTGACCACGGTGATCGAGCACGATCACATCGAACCCACAGTGAAACAGATCGTAGGCCAGCTCGGGATATTTAACATAGCTCTCAATGCGCCCGGGAACGATTACAATCACGCGCTTGTGTTGCGGTGAAATGAACCGAACGTAACGTAAGGTCAGATTCTCAACACCGGTAAATTCACACTCTTCACGGCTGTGCCAGAAATCAAGCAGTGGGCCGGTCGCGAAGGCAGCGAAGGCCTTTTCGCGTTGCAGCCAGCTTGCTCTGTGTTGCTTCATCCGCCCTCCTGATTGCCGGAAAAAAAGAGTCTGAACGGCCGCATGATGTCCATAGCCCTGCGCAGCATTCTGGCGTATTGTGTCACACTTCAGACGTGACAGGGAGTACAACCCATGACCATCGAATGGTGGCTGACTTATCTTCTTACCACCACAATTCTTAGCCTTTCACCCGGCTCTGGTGCCATTAACACCATGAGCACGGGCATCAGCCACGGTTATCGTGGTGCGGTCGCGTCTATTTCAGGCCTGCAGGTTGGTCTTGCCCTGCATATCGCCCTGGTGGGGATCGGTCTTGGGGCGCTTTTTTCCCAGTCGCTGCTGGCGTTTGAGATTTTAAAGTGGGCCGGTGCAGGCTATCTGGTCTGGTTGGGCATCCAACAGTGGCGCACTGCGGGCGCGATTGACCTCAACGCTATGTCGAAAGCCATGCCGCGTCGTCGCCTGTTCAAGCGGGCAGTAATGGTGAACCTGACGAATCCCAAAAGCATTGTGTTTCTGGCGGCGCTGTTTCCCCAGTTTATCCTGCCTCACCAGCCGCTGATGCTGCAGTATCTGGTGCTGGGCGTCACAACCGTTCTGGTGGATATCATCGTCATGATTGGCTATGCCACATTAGCCACGCGCATTGCAGGATGGATCAAAGGGCCCAGGCAGATGAAGCTAATGAACCGCATTTTCGGCGGCTTATTCATCGCGATTGGGGGACTGCTGGCCAGCGCCAGACGTATCGCCTGAACCGGCGGAGGCTGCCGCACGACAGTGACGCTGTCGGCAGCTTGCCGTAACGACTGACGTGTCCGGTAACCGGCTATCAGCGCGACAGGATCAGATGAATGCCAAAACCGGCAAACAGCACGCCCGCAACACCGTCTACCCACTTCGCAGCACGTTGATACTTATCCCGCATCCACGGCAGGGCAAAAACAGCCGCGACCAGAGAAAACCAGGCGAAGGTTTCAACGCTTATCAGGACGAACAGCCCCCAGCGTTCCAGCCCCCCCACATCGTTACCGATAAACAAGGAAAAGACGCTACCAAAGTAGATAACCGCTTTGGGATTCGACAGGTTGGTCAGCAGGCCTTTAATAAAGCTCATGCCTTTCCTGGGCAGTTCGACGACAGGTTCCTGCTGTACGGGCTGTTTGTGGCGCTGACGGGCTGAGCCAATTAACTGCCAACCCATCCATAGTAGATAGAGTCCGCCACCGACCATGATGATTTGGTGTAGCCAGGCCATCTTTTGCAAAATCAGATGCAGGCCCATCAACGCTACCGCGGCCCAGATCATGACCGCCAGGGTAATGCCCAGAACGCCCAACATCGCTTCTTTGCGCGAACGGCTGGCGGCGGTTTGCGAGACAAAAAAGAAATCCGGGCCGGGACTCATCAGGGCAACAAGATGGACCAGGGCAATCGTGCCGAACAAAATCAACATGGTAACTCCTCTTTACTCTTCATCGAGATGTTCTTTAATCATCAGCAAAAACGGCTTACCGAAACGTTCCAGTTTGCGGTGCCCCACGCCGTTCACGCTGAGCATTTCTGAGGCGCTCACCGGCATCTGCTCTGCCATCTCCAGCAAGGTTGCATCGTTAAACACAACGTAGGGCGGAATATTCTCTTCGTCGGCTATCGCTTTACGCAGTTTACGCAGCTTGGCAAACAGCTTGCGGTCGTAGTTGCCGCCATACACTTTGGCCGACCCGCTGCTTTTCGGTCTGGCGGTAATCAGTCTTGGCACCGCCAGCATCAGCGGAACTTCACCACGCAATACCGGTCGGGCCGCTTCAGTTAGCTGCAGCGCAGAATGCATGGCGATGTTTTGCGTCACCAGCCCCAGATGAATCAGCTGACGCAGGACGCTGACCCAATGCTCGTGGCTGTTTTCTTTACCCAGCCCATAAACGGGCAGCTTGTCGTGTCCCTGTTCGCGGATGCGATGATTATTGGCACCGCGCAATACTTCGACAATGTAGCCCATACCAAAGCGCTGGCCGACGCGATAAATACTGGAGAGTGCCTTTTGGGCCTCCACCAGGCCGTCATAACGCTTTGGCGGATCGAGGCAAATATCGCAGTTCCCGCAGGGCTGCTGACGTCCTTCACCAAAGTAGTTCAGCAGCACCAAACGACGGCAGGTCTGCGCTTCGGCAAAAGCATTCATCGCATTCAGCTTGTGACGTTCAATATCCTGTAACGGGCCAGGCTGCTTCTCTTCCAGGCATTTGCGCAGCCAGGCCATATCAGCAGGATCGTAGAGCATCATGGCTTCTGCCGGCAGGCCGTCACGTCCGGCACGTCCTGTTTCCTGATAATAGGATTCAATGTTGCGTGGAATATCAAAGTGCACCACAAAACGCACGTTAGGCTTGTTGATGCCCATCCCAAATGCCACGGTCGCCACCACGATTTGCAAATCGTCGCGCTGAAACGCTTCCTGTACGCGGGCGCGCTGGGCGCTGTCAATTCCGGCATGATATGCCCCAACGCTTAACCCCCGGCTTTGCAGACGTGCGGCGGTATCCTCAACTTTTGCCCGGCTGTTACAGTAAATAATGCCGCATTTACCGCGCTGATCCTGTACGTAACGCAGCAACTGCTCAGTGGGTTTAAATTTTTCCACCAGCGTGTAACGAATATTGGGGCGGTCAAAACTGCTGATTTGAATCAGCGGATCCTGCATATGCAGCAGGTTAATGATATCAAGACGGGTCGTTTCGTCAGCGGTCGCTGTCAGCGCCATGACGGGCAGATCGGGAAAGCGCTGGCGCATCTGTCCCAGCGCGCCATATTCCGGTCGGAAATCATGTCCCCATTGGGAAATACAGTGCGCCTCATCAACGGCCAGCATACAGGGCTGCCAGTGCGCCAGACTGTCAAGAAAGTTGTCCATCATCAGACGTTCTGGCGCGATATAGAGCAGCTTCACGCGCCCGTTGCGGCAATCGGCCATGACAACCTGCTGCTGCTCGCGCGTCATGGTCGAGTTCAGGCAGGCCGCGGCCACGCCGTTTGCCAGGAGCTGATCCACCTGATCTTTCATCAGAGAGATGAGTGGCGACACCACCAGTGTCAGCCCCTCGCGCACCAGCGCCGGAATCTGATAGCAGAGTGATTTACCGCCGCCGGTCGGCATCACCACCAGGCAATCCCGCCCGCTCAGCGCTTCATTTATGATTGTCTGCTGACCGGGACGAAACTGCTGGTAGCCGAAGGTATCCTGCAATACCTGCTGCGCCAACGCTTCCTGATTAAGAACTGCCGAGGTTGCCACTGTATTCCTGACTTAATGGTTGGTTAGAACAAATCGTTAAGGGTCACACCTACGCCTAAACGAGTCTGACGGTGGTTATAGTCAATGAGAGATTCACCATAGCCGCTAAAAAGCTGGGTGTAAAAACGCACGTGCTGGGTGATGGGATAACTCCAGCCCAGCGTAGCGCCGCCGTAACCGCTATTCCAGTTATAGTTGCCTTCCACGCTGAAAATGCTGTCACCCATCGCATAGCCCACTTTCGCCCGGTAGTAGCCCATGTATTTTGTAATATCCGGGTTATCGTCCGTGCTGGCGCTCTCAGAAATACGGAACCAGGGTTTGATCTCTGCGAGGAAATTACCGTTTTGCGCCATCAGGCGGGTATACACACGGTTCCAGCTTCGTGACGTGGGATCGCTACGGCCATTGGACTGATGATTCACGCCCACTTCAACATCACGTAGCGTCCAGCCGGCAAACGAATAATCGGTCGCCCAGCCCAGGAAAATCTGCGGCTCATAGTTTGTCTCGCGGAAGGGCGACGACTCTTTTTTATTGGATAGCTGCCACCATGAGCGCTGAGTATAGGACGCGGCTAACACGGAGTTGTCACCCAGGATGCCGCGCCACAGTGGAAATGCCAGACTAAGCTGGAATTTCACTTCGTCCTTACGGGCATTCTGCGCCCAGTTATAAGAGGAAATCGCCTCTTTATTAATGTCGCTAGTGTACGTGTAAAGCAGATAGTTATTTTCGTAAGGATAAAGCACAAACGGGTTGTCATGCTGCTCCAGCAGGTTGGCAATAATGCTGCCACGAACCTGGGGTGCATCGTGAACGTGTTTGATCGTGGCTTCGTCCGCCTGCGCCAAAGCAGGAAGTAACATTGCCGCCAGCAAGGCGCGATGCTTACGCATAGGATTCTCCAATGGAAACTGCGTATTCATAAAAGCGAATGGGTGTTGTAAAAAGCAGGACATTCTACACACAAATGTGAGCGAACATCAGCGCTGATTTCCTAAACTGGAAACCCTGTCGAGCGAAGCATAGAATAAACAACTCATTAACATCTACAGTTCATTTGTCAGCTGTTCAGGACTAAACACAATGTCATCCGTGCTATTGACTCAGCAGGACGCTCGCCGCCTGGTCGGTGAAATTTTTATTTATCATATGCCGTTTAACCAGGCACTTGGTCTGGAACTGGATCACCTTGACGCCGACTACGCTGAAATCAGTTTTGTGAACAAAACCATGCTGGTCGGCAATGCCGCTCAACAGATTCTCCACGGTGGGGTCACCGCCGCCGTACTGGACGTGGCGGCAGGCATGGTGTGCGTCAGTCATGCCTTGACGCGTGAGGAAACAATCAGTGAGGAAATGCTCCGCCAGCGACTGTCTCGCATGGGAACGATTGATATGCGGGTAGACTATCTGCGTCCCGGTCGCGGCGAGCGTTTTATCGCCACCAGTCGTTTACTGCGTGCCGGCAATAAAGTCTCTGTGGCGCGGGTGGAGTTACACAATGATCAGGGCGTTTACATCGCGACCGCCACAGCCACCTATCTGACAGGTTGATCACAGAACTGAACGCGTGGCAGCGTTTGAGTACTGCCACGCGTTATCCTGCCTGAATCAAAACATAGTATTGGTGTTCGCCGACGTCGCCGGTACAGCCTGAATCACATCCCAGTGCTCGACAATTTTGCCGTTTTTCACGCGAAAAATATCCGTAACGGCCTGGCCACGATCGTGTTCACCGTTGGTGGAGTGAACATGCAGCCAGACCAAATCGCCATCGGTCGCACTTCGGACGATGCGTGCTTTTGACTGCGGGTTTTTCCTGAAATAGTCGGTAAAAAAGTTAACAAGCGGTGCCTTGCCGTTTGGCACGCCGGGATTGTGCTGACGGTAATTATCCGCGATAACCCGGGCCGCTTCAGCGACCTTGTGGTGATTAAAAAATTGATCATAGAAATGGATCACCAGTGCACGATTGGCCTCTTCCACCTTGATATCCCGGCCTTCGCCAGGTTGTGCCGCGTAAACTGCACCCGCGGTCAGGATACCTGCCGCCAGCAACAGGGCTTTCAGAAAAGCTACCATCATTATTCTCCTTGATCGTTCGTCATAGCGCTGGTCGCGAGGCACCAGATTTTGAGTACACAGGGATTGCCTGACGTCTGTCGAATGCGATACAGGGTTTCGCTCAGACACCTGGTCACAAAAATAGACTGACGTCGTGACGGATGTTACATTCGCGCAAAATGGATAACAAGAAGTCACACCAGAGTGACTTAATCACCTGAAAGTGACGCTTAGCGATGCACAGGAACCGACCCGATGCCCAAATCTTCACCCGCAACCTTTACGTATCAACAACCTTGCCCCATCCGGGATGTGCTTGACCGGATAGGCGACAAATGGAGTTTATTGATTCTCGAAGCGCTGGCCGAACAGACCTTACGTTTCAATGAACTTCACCGTCATATTGGCGATGTTGCCCGTCAGGTGCTGTCACGCAGTCTGAAACGGCTGGAAATGGATGGCTATATCCTGCGCACACTTTATCCGGAAGTGCCGCCGCGCGTTGAGTACAGCCTGACGGATTTAGGCCGTTCATTTCTCGAACCCATGCAGCAATTAATTGCATGGGCAGATAACAATCATCAGGCCATCTGCCTTTCTCGCCAGCGCGCGCTGGAGCAGGAGAAAGACTGACCCAGCATTATCGCCAGATCGGGCTACAGAGATAACGAGGACTGCGTTACCATTGCGGCCCTCTGTCACGCCGCTGTATTTCAGTGACCTCCGGTACAGTACAAATTTTCAGGATGAATTATGGATACCCAGCAAACCCGTCAGGGCATCGGCTTTGCGCTTGGCGCTTACTTTATTTGGGGCATTGCGCCCGCCTACTTCAAATTAGTGAAGGCCGTACCGGCGACTGAAATCATGACCCACAGGGTGATCTGGTCAGCACTGTTCATGTTGTTACTGATTACCCTGAGTCGCAGTTGGGGACAGGTCAGAAGCGTGCTGCGCCAGCCAAAAAAAGTGCTGCTACTGGCCCTTACGGCGGTAACGGTAGGGGGAAACTGGTTGCTGTTTATCTGGGCGGTGAACAATCAGCATATGCTTGAAGCCAGCCTGGGCTATTTTATCAACCCGTTGATTAACGTTGTGTTTGGCATGATTTTCCTGCGTGAACGTTTCCGTCGCCTGCAGTGGCTGGCGGTCGCCCTGGCGGCTGGCGGCGTGCTTCTGCAACTGTGGAAATTTGGCTCAGTGCCGGTGATTGCCTTAGGGCTGGCGTTCAGCTTCGCGTTTTATGGCCTGATGAGGAAGAAAATTCAGGTCGATGCCCAGAGCGGCATGCTGATAGAGACGCTGTGGCTGTTTCCGCTGGCCGCGCTCTATCTGTTTGGCTTTGCTGACAGCAGCACCAGCCACCTTAGCGCGAACCCCATGAGCCTGAACCTGTTACTGATCGCCGCAGGCATTGTTACCACGATTCCGCTGATGTTCTTCGCCGCGGCTTGTACCCGACTGCGCCTGTCAACGGTGGGCTTCTTTCAGTATCTGGGCCCTACGCTGATGTTCTTGCTGGCGGTGCTGTTTTATGGTGAAACCGTTACGCCAGATAAAATGGTAACCTTTGGTTTTATCTGGCTGGCTCTGCTGGTCTTTATTCTGGATGCCGTGGCGTTTTCAGCGCGGAGCCGAATGCGCAAAGCGTGAAAGAAAGCGCGCCATTGCCGGCCCGGTCAGTAAGATGGTGAATAATCGCAGGGTCTGCATCGCCATCACAAAAGCCATATCTACCCGGCTTCCGGCAGCGATAATCGCCACCGTGTCCAGCCCGCCTGGGCTGGTGGCGAGATACGCCGTCATCAGGTCAATATGCAACACGCGGGTTAACATCCATGCCAGCCCACCGCACAGCAGCATCAGGCCAAAAATGGACAGCAGCATCTGCGGCAGCGTGCTTAACGCCAGTCTGAAGATCGGCCGGGTGAAACGTAACCCCACGCTCCAGCCAATCATGGCGTACGCCAGGGCAAGCAGCCATTCTGGCATCTGAAGCACCGCCGTACCGGTTGAATGCAGGGTTGCACCGATCAGCGCAGGTATCAGTAACGCGCCAGATGGGATACGCAGCCATGGGCCAAGCCATGCGCTGCAAACCACCAGGCACATTGTCACCAGGAAACCGCTGTTAAGCGTCGGAAACCACACCAGCGAGCCGGCATGACCGCCGTCGCCCAGCCCGATCCGCGCCACCATGGCCGCCGCGCCCGCCACAAACAGCACCCGCAGATACTGCATGAACGCAACCAGCCGGACGTCCGCGCCAAATTCGCCCGCCATCGCGACCATCGCAGAGGCACCACCAGGGGAAGATCCCCATGCGCCCGTCGGGCCCGGAAGCTGGCTGAAACGCACCAGCAGAAAACCCGACAGCCCGCTGGCGGCCAGCGTCAGCAGCAGGACCGCTAACACGACTGGCCAGTCCTGCAGCAGCGGCGTCAGGATAGAAGGTGACAGGCTTTGCGCAATCATGCAGCCCAGCACCGCCTGCGACAGCAGAAATAACCGCTTGTTAATACGCAGTGTGGCACCGGACAGGCCCATGACCACGCCAACGATCATGGGTCCCAGCAACAGGGCGGCCGGCACGTGAAAATACTGGAAGATTGCGCCAAGTAATACAGATGACACTAACAGCAGCAGCCATTGCCAGCGCAACGAAAGAGCGTCCATAGAATGATTAATCAATTATGAAAATTGAGCGGCTAGAGTAGCAGAATTAAGGCGGCAGGCCAGCAAAATGGGCCGTATTAACAGCCCGTGCTGATGATTAAAGCCAGTTTTTACGCTTGAAATAGAGATAAGGTGCCAGGCCTGCAAGCATCATCAGGCAAATGGCGCCAGGATAGCCAAAGCTCCACTTCAGTTCAGGCATAAACTCAAAGTTCATGCCGTAGCTGGATGCCACCAGCGTCGGTGGCAGGAAAACCACGGATACCACCGAGAAGATCTTGATGATGCGGTTCTGCTCTATGTTGATAAAGCCCATCGCCGCCTGCATCAGGAAGTTGACCTTTTGAAACAGCGACTCATTGTGGGGCAGCAGGGATTCGATATCGCGCAGGATCTCGCGCGCCTGCTCCAGCTGATTACCCGGCAAACGGGCTTTTCGGACCAGAAAATTAAGCGCACGCTGCGTATCCATCAGACACAAGCGCACCTTCCAGCCGATATCTTCCAGCTCGGCTAAACGCGAGAGTGCCTGGTCGTATTCCTCACCCTGCTGGCCTTCCATGATGACGCGGCTGAGCTTTTCCAGTGCGCTGTAAATGTTCTCAATTTCATCTGCCAGTTGTTCGATTTTCGTCTCGAACAGATCAAGCAGCAGCTCATAGGCATTGCCATCGATCAATGTCTGGTTACGGGCACGCATTCGATAAAGACGAAAAGCGGGAAGCTCGCGCTCGCGCAGCGTATATAAACGCCCTTCGCGGATGGTAAACGCAACGGTGGAGTTACCGGCGTGATCTTCGGCATCTTCAAAAAAGAAGAAGGAGTGAATGTGCAGGCCGTCTTCATCTTCGAAGAAACGCGCCGAGGCTTCGATATCTTCCAGTTCAGGGCGCGTTGCCAGGCTCTGGCCCAGTTCAGATTGCACGCGGTCGCGCTCGCCTTCTTCAGGCTCGACCAGGTCAACCCACACTGACGTGGTCAGTTTATCGCTTTCATCTTCCAGTTCCAGACGCGTCAGGCGACTGTTATCAAGTTTAAATGCGCTCAGCATAGCAAGACTCCCCATTGCAGACTTTATGGGACAACGCTGTCGGCCGGTCTGAATGCAGACCCGCGAACCTGAACACGGATAAAGGATAAATCAGTGCTGACTCGTGCGACGGATTAAAAAGGGAGGTCGCTGATAACCGCTAAGGCTACCAGCGTAATGAGATAGCCTTAGATGTTATTCCTGAAAACCAGGTTAATGAGCCAGCATCGACTGGGCGTGTCCAAGGCATTGTCCTCTCATGATAATAGTGCGCGCATGTTACGCTGAGACGAAAAAGTCGTCAACCAGCGCCTAGACGGTTTCCAGTTTAGCGTAGGCGGCCACCAGCCACTTGATCCCCTGGCCCTGAAACGCCACCTGCAAGCGGCTGTGTTCTCCGCTGCCTTCGAGATTCACAATAGTGCCTTCACCAAATTTGGCGTGGCGAACGCGTTGCCCCAGGGCGAATCCCGTGTCGTTTTTGCTGATCGGCGTGCCCATGCGCTGATGACTGACCGGTCGCGTCACACTGGCGCGTAAACGGACTTCTTCAATACAGGCTTCAGGCAGTTCGCCAATAAAACGTGAAGGTCGATGGTAGACTTCTTTACCGTAAAGACGGCGGGTTTCCGCATAGGTCAGGGTCAGCTTCATCATGGCACGCGTGACGCCGACGTAAGCAAGGCGACGCTCTTCTTCCAGTCGCCCGCCTTCATCCAGCGCCATCTGGCTCGGGAACATGCCCTCTTCCATCCCGACAATAAACACCTGGCTAAACTCCAGGCCTTTCGCGGAGTGCAACGTCATCAGCTGCACCGCATCCTGCCATTTGTCCGCCTGGCCTTCCCCGGCTTCGAGAGCCGCATGAGAAAGGAATGCCTGCAGCGGCATCAAATCTTCGTCTTCATCCTGGTAGCTGAACTGGCGCGTTGCCGTCACCAGTTCTTCCAGGTTTTCGATACGGGCCTGGCCCTTTTCACCCTTTTCCTGCTCGTACATGATCCACAGGCCAGAATCCTTGATGACTCTGTCGGTCTGCACGTGCAGCGGCATATCCACGGTTTCGCTTGCCAGCGAATCCACTAACTCACAGAAGCGTTGCAGCGCAGAGGCCGCACGACCGGCCAGGGCGCGCGACTGAAGCAGCTCGCGCGTTGCCTGCCATAAGGTTATCTGCTTTTCCCGAGCCGTCTGACGCACCACATCCAGCGTACGGTCGCCCACACCGCGCGTTGGCGTATTCACCACGCGCTCAAAGGCGGCGTCATCGTTGCGGTTGGCCATCAGTCGCAGATAAGCCAGCGCGTCCTTGATTTCCTGACGTTCGAAAAAGCGCATACCGCCATAGATACGGTACGGCATGCTGGCCTGTAGCAGGGCTTCTTCCAGCACACGCGATTGGGCATTGCTGCGATACAGGATGGCGCAATCCGCCAGCGCATTGCCGTTTTCCATCCAGGCCTTGATACGGTTGACCACAAAGCGGGATTCATCCAGCTCGTTAAAGGCGCAGTAAACCGAAATGGGCTCACCATCGCTGCCGTCAGTCCACAGTTCTTTCCCCAGTCGGCCGTTGTTATTGGCGATCAGGGCATTCGCTGACTTCAAAATGTTGTTGGTCGAGCGGTAGTTTTGCTCCAGGCGAATGGTATCCGCGCCGGGAAAATCCTTTAAAAAGCGCTGAATGTTTTCGACCTGCGCACCGCGCCAGCCGTAAATTGACTGATCGTCGTCACCCACGATAATCACTTTGCCGCTGTCGCCCGCCAGCATGCGAATCCAGGCGTACTGAATATTGTTGGTATCCTGAAACTCATCCACCAGAATGTTACTGAAGCGCTCACGGTAATGATTCAGGATATGGGGTTTGTTTAACCACAGCTCGTGAGCACGCAGCAACAGTTCAGCAAAGTCGACCAGCCCGGCGCGATCGCAGGCTTCCTGGTAGGCCTGGTATATCCGCAGCCAGGTTTGTTCGACCGGATTGCCGTAGCTTTCAATATGCTTGGGCCGCAAACCTTCATCTTTCTTGCCGTTGATGTACCACATGCCCTGGCGCGCTGGCCACTGCTTCTCATCCAGGTTCATCGCCTTAATCAGGCGCTTGAGCAGGCGCAGCTGGTCTTCACTGTCGAGGATCTGGAAATCCTGCGGCAGGCCTGCGTCGAGATGATGCGCGCGCAGCAGGCGGTGTGCCAGACCGTGGAACGTGCCTATCCACATTCCCCCCTGGCTGGTACCAATGAGCTGCTCAATACGGTGGCGCATCTCTGCGGCTGCCTTGTTGGTAAAGGTCACGGCCATAATGGAGTACGGCGAGCAGTTTTCTACCGACAGCAGCCAGGCGATGCGGTGCACCAGAACGCGTGTTTTTCCGCTGCCCGCGCCCGCCAGCACCAGCAGGTTACTGCGCGGCGCCGCAACGGCCTCGCGCTGTTTGTCATTCAAACCGTCGAGCAGTTCAGAAACGTCCATAAGCACCAATGAGTCAGAAAATGCGAAGCATAAGACTGGATAAATTTACAGCCATTATAACAGCGAGGTGAGTGATGCCAACTGGGAAATTTCAACGTGTGGCAGCAGACGGGCATCCTCGATCTGCATGAGATTACCCTCACGAAGGTTAATCCAGCAGGCCTGCATGCCAAAACGAATCGCGCCTGCCACATCGGTGGTGAGATCGTCGCCAACGTGCAGAATGTGTTCCGGGGCGATATTAAGACGTTGCGCGGCCAGCTGGTACATATCCAGCCACGGCTTAGCGCGCCCGTCTGGCCCCGCCCGGAGTGAAAACTGGAAGTAGTGTGCCAGCCCGAGTTTTTCAGGCTGCGCGTTGCCATTGGTGATCGCTACCAGCGGCACTTTTTTCGCCAGGGCGTTCAGCGTGTCATGGGTTTCAGCAGGCATATCGACCTGGCTGCGCCACTGATGGAACACATCCATAACCTGCGTCGCGCCCGCCGCGGCTTCGGATGGCGTTAACCCGGCCTGGCACATGACATGTTCAACTGAACGCCGACGCCACTCAGAGACATCATGGTAGATCTCAGGTTCGCTTGCACGTAACTGACTGCGCGAGGCGGCTACGTCTTCCGGCGTTATGGCTCGCAGCGCCGGGTGGAAAGCCTGCAGCGCAGCATGAGAGGCTTCCGTGGTTTTACGGATCACCGGATAGTTGTCGTAGAGCGTGTCGTCTAGATCGAAAGTGATCGCTTTGATGTCACGCAGAGGGCGATAAAACTTCATTCACTCTTTCCTCGTTTGGCGCGGGGATGCGCAGCATCGTACACCGATGCCAGATGCTGGAAATCAAGATGGGTGTAAATTTGGGTGGTCGACAGATTCGCATGGCCCAGTAATTCCTGCACCGCGCGCAGATCGCCACTCGACTCCAACAAATGGGTGGCAAAAGAGTGGCGCAGCTTATGGGGATGTATATGACTGGAAATACCCTGCTTAATTCCCCACTCGGCAAAGCGTTTCTGGACGTTGCGCGCAGAGATACGAGAGCCACGGCTGGAGAGAAACAGCGCATCATCCCCAGGGTTAAACGCGGTGCGTAGCGGCAACCACTGCTGGATCCAGCTGACGGCGGTGCGACCGATCGGCACGCGCCGCTCCTTGCTGCCTTTACCTAAAACCCAAACCTCTCCCGCCTCAAGATCGACATGGCGGCAGTCCATATTGACCAGCTCGGAAAGACGTAACCCTCCGCCGTACATCACTTCCAGCATCGTACGATCGCGGATCGCCAGCGGATCGGTGAGATCAATCTCCAGCAACTGGTTAACGTCATCAACATCGATATTTTTCGGTAGATGACGACCGTTGCGCGGCGTGGCGATCCCTTTCGCCGGATTAGCCGCCAGCATGTCGCGGCTCACCTGCCAGTCAAGGAAACTGCGTAATGCGGAAAGACGTAATGCCAGACTACTTGCAGCCAGACCTGCACGACGGCTGCGGGCCGCCATGCTCCGCACCATGGCGGGATCGAGCTGTGACCACGCGCTGATTTTCATCTCATCGGCAATTGTCACCAGTGCGGCAAGCTGACGCGCGTAGCTGCTCAGGGTAAGCGGGCTGAGCTGGCGTTCAACCTTCAGGTGGCGCAGAAAGCCGTCAACGGTCTCCTGCAACACGCTGCTCATGCGCGCTCCACCCAGCGTTCCAGCAGCGCAGGTATCATCTGCGAAAGGTGCTGAAGCAGTAAGGTGCCCATGCCCGACTGATAGTGCAGGCTGTCACGGCTACTGAAGATAATGATGCCAAGCTCGCCCTCATCACCCATCAGGGACATGGCGACTGAACCAATGGCCTTTGCCTGAGGCAGCAGCAGCAGCAGCTCCGGGCCATTGATATTCCCCAGATAGTGCTGCTCATTACCGAAGCGCTGAATGCGTAACGGTTCGAAAGCCTGACGGGCCAGGCCAAGCTGCACAAAGTCAGACGGCGCACCCAGTCGCCACTTGTCGTTAAACAAGCGGATATTGGCTCCCGCCAGTCCGAGATCGCGCGCCCAGCGATGCAGGCGATTAAGCATATCCTGGAGTGAGCTGGCGGCGGCCAGGTGACTTTGCAGTGAAAGCAGACGTGAGAATAACTGTTGATTTGCGGTCGCCTGCTCCATCAGCAGCGTAATTTCTTCTTCCAGACGCTGGATGTGATTGCGCTGGCGCGCCATGTGCCATTCCACCAGCGATACGCTGCCGCGAACCGGGTGCGGTACCGCCATCTGTTCCACCTGACGGGCGTTGCGCATAAAGAAATCAGGATTCTGACGCAGATAATCACTGACGGCCTGATCGTCCAGCAGGACAGTATTTTCCACCTGCTCTTCGATATTTTTCATAAGTGAATAAACCCATCGTAGACATGTGTGGCCGGACCGGTCATGTAGAGCGGCTGTCCGACGCCTTTCCAGGCGATATGTAACGTGCCGCCTGGTAAATCAACGCGTACTTTCTGACTTAAAATACCCTGCTGGATACCGCAGGCAACCGCCGCACAGGCACCGCTACCGCACGCCTGGGTTTCCCCTGCACCGCGTTCATAAACACGCAGCCGGATGTGTTCAGGGCTGATAATTTCCATAAAGCCCACATTGACGCGCTCCGGAAAACGCTCATGGCTTTCCAGGACCGGTCCCAGAAGCTCAACCTGGGCCGTTTTCGTGCTTTCCACCTGGATTACGCAGTGAGGGTTGCCCATGGAGACGGCACCAAACATCACCGTTTGTTCCGCCACGCGTAACAGGTAAAGGTTTTCGGCTTTATTGGCGCGGAAAGGCACCTGCTGGGGTTCGAAATTTGGCTCGCCCATATTCACACGTACCAGATCGTCTGGTGTCACGCTCAGAACCATGCGACCAGCCTGGGTGCTCACGCGAATATCGCTTTTATTCGTCAGCCCTTTTAACTGAACAAAACGGGCGAAGCAGCGGGCGCCATTCCCACACTGCGCGACTTCACTCCCGTCTGCATTAAAAATGCGGTAGTGAAAGTCGAGATCGGGATCGTAAGGCGGCTCAACGACCAGCAGCTGATCGAAGCCAATCCCGAGATGGCGATCGGACAGCCGGCGGATCAATTCCGGCGAAAAAAAGACATTTTGCGTTACGGCATCCACAACCATGAAATCATTGCCGAGACCGTGCATTTTGGAGAACTGCATTTTTTGCTCCGCCGGATGCGCCATAAGTGTTATTTCATTTGTGAGCTTGAGCTTGAACCACCCGTCACCAGACCACCTACATCCGCTTTAGACGCGTCGGCTTTCTGTTTTTGCGTGGGTGCTGACGTTGGCGCAGCTTGTTTTGGCGTGTCCTGCGGCGGGAAGTAGAGCGGTCCTTTTAATCCACAGCCTGCAAGGCTTGTTAATGCCATTGTCATTGCTAACAGGCTTATCGCTTTCTTCATTCTTTATGCTCTTCATGTCCTGTGACCTGGATGCTTATCATCGCAGTTGAAGTTGGAAAAGCAACAGGAAATGCCAGCTAATCACGTGAGCGCTGTGGCAAGCCCTGAAGATAGCATCATTGCGGGCTTACCGAACTCAATGTACCTGATAGCGTGGCTGATAATCGTTATTGTCGTTATCAGGCTGCGAGGCACAGAGATCGGTGAGGACCTGATTTCTGAATGGAATGACCTGATAACGTTCACCTGTGTTCACGATTTGATAGAACTGCGGCAGGTTAAAATTGATAAAACTTGAGCCATAGGTAAAACGGTCGTGCGACGAGGAGTAAAAACGGCTGACGTCCCGCACCAGCTCTTCCTTGCTGCCTTCACAATGGTGATAGACCTCGACGCGGTTACTTTCATCCAGAATATAAATGTTGAAACCGCGATCGTCGGTAGTATCTTCAAAAAAGAACTGAATGATCCCTTCGCTGGCATAGCCGTTAACCACAGGCGGCAGTGGCGTCTGATTAGACTCGACTTTAATCGACAGGCCGTGAAGCTTGTTGTTGGAAATGGCGCCATAAAACTCAACGGCGTTTTCCAGCTTCTGAACCGATACGCCCATGCGTTCAAAGAACAACCCCCAGGTCTGGCCCGCCATACGCAGTGCTTTGAACCGCCCTGGCTCCTGACGCGTACTGGAAAGGCGCAGTTCGATGCACTCTGACACCAGCTGCTGTACGCGGGTACGAATCAATCCACGTAAATGCTGGCTGTAGCAGAACACCTCAACGGTATCAGGCGGGGAAGCGTCCTGATGCATTTTACCCAGGATGGTTTTCAGGCCTTCGATCATCGCCTGTTCGCCACTGAAGTGCAGCGTACGCACCTCATTCCACGAGTTACGGTACAGCAGGTCGATACTGCCGATTAAACACTGCTGCTGCTGACCAAAGCTGAACACATCGAGTTTGCGGAAATCGAAATGCACCACCTGGTTACGAAACGCCGAGGTGGGATCGTGCTCAAGGTTAACAATGATGGCCAGATGGCGGATTTCACACGGGCTGTAGAGCGCCTTGGGCGTGGGCGCAGGCAGACGCAGCGGGAAATGGCTGGAGACATCGTCGACCAGTTCCTGCAGGCGCGCCAGATCGCATAGCTCATTGCCCTTAATGTGCAGCCGCGTTTTGCTGGTCAGCAGTCCGTTGAACCAGGCCCAGGCGACCAGCTTGTTAAGATAGCGGTTATATTCCAGCGGCTGATGGCTGATGATTGAGCTCATGTCCGGCGACTGGTTATACAGATACCAGCCTGGCCGGTTGGCACGGCCCGGCGGCACGTGAATGAAGGTCAGATTGGATTCGGACAGATCGGGAGAAATCTGCGGATTAACCAGCGTCACCTTGCCCGGCAAGGCCTCAAAGGCGGCGTACAATTTACGGGTCAGCACGCCGATATCCTGCGGGCTGGCGCTGACGCTTAAATTGTTGCGACGAGCAAAGCGGATAAGGTTGCGATAGCTTTGCATCATCGCATCCAGCAACTCATTGTGCGCTTCGCGCACGCGCTCGATTTTCCATTCGGCACGGTTGTCCAGAATAGCAATCTTTTCGTCGTCCCAGCCCCAGGCTTTAACCAGCTGCGACAGGATCTCACGGCGCCAGCCGCTACGCTGCGGGTGATCGTCACTGCTGAGTTTTTCGCAAACTTTTAAATAGAAGCAGCGGCGAACCAAATCAAGGCGGGGCTGATCGTCAATACTGGTGAGATAGCGTGTAACGCGTTCCAGCATCATACAGTAAGGATCAAGGCCAAAGCAGACGATTTCTCCGTCGTGCAGACGCTGCTTGATATCCATCGCGAGCAGTTTGGTATCCGGGTATTCCCAGCTATAAGCTTCCAGCAGCAGCGTTTTCAACACCGCTTTATAGGGCGAATCGATACTTTTATACAGCTGCCACAGGCTGGCACCGAAATACTCTTCTGCTGATAACGTGCTGAGGCCGCCCAAATCCAGCCACTCGTTTGGCGTGAGCACGCCTTTCGCATACAGCGACATCACGTAGTCATCATAGTGATGCTCTTCTTCGCCTGGCACCATATTCCACAGAATACGTTTACCGGCCATTCTTACCGCCGTGCGGTAGAACTCATCCAGCAGCAAAATATGTTGGGTAGAACCGCAGTCTTCACCACCAAGATTGCCGCTTTCGTTGTGGCGGAAGCGGTTTTCATCAATGAGGAAAAAGCTGACTTCGATGGCCTGCGAGGCACACCATTTTTGCAGCAGCGCACATTTACGCTGCAGATTCAGGCGCTCTTCATTATCCAGCCAGGATTGATGGCAAACCCAGATATCCAAATCGGACACGCTGTTTTGCCCAACGGAAGAGGTGCTGCCCATTGAGTAGATGCCAGTGATAGGCAGTTCACCTTTAGGGGCTTCGACCAGGGAGAGTTCCTGTTTGCCCGTTAACTCTGCAAGCAGCTGCAGTTGGTTTTCATCAGGCGTGAAGACGTTGATGCCGTGGGGAACGCTACCTTCGAGGTAACCCGGCATCAGCGGATGTTGATAATGTAGTAAGATCGGAAGCAGACTGTAGACTCGCTGAAAAGCGGGCCCCATGGCAGCGAGTGCGCGATCAACGCGCAGCTGGTTAATTGCATCCAGTCTCTGTTTTAGTGTCTCAATATAGAGGTACAAGACGTTTCGCCTGGTTGTCCTGGAGTTTAAGCACCCTGTTTCCAGTCTCTGCCGCTTAATAAGAGAGATGTCGTGCAGATAATTGCTGGAAACGTGATCAATCTATCACTCGCTGGATTGACCGTAAAGAAAGTTACGCTACCTGCATTTTAGCACGGTTTCGTCTACTTTTCGCTCACTCTGCGCCTGGCCTGAGATTACTGTCTGATATATCAGGTTTAATCCGCAGGCGGTTCTTTTCAATCCGTTGAAACTGACAGCATTCCCTCAACGATGATAGGATATTCGATGAACGATCTAAATGGTTAACGGCATGTTAAACAAAATTTTCAGAATTGCTACACGACAAAGCCCACTTGCCCTGTGGCAAGCACAATATGTACAGCAACGATTGATCAGTGCCCATCCTGGCCTGCGCGTGGAGCTGGTACCTATGGTGACAAAGGGCGATATCATTCTTGATACACCGCTCGCGAAAGTGGGGGGGAAAGGGCTGTTCGTTAAAGAGCTCGAGCAGGCAATGTTAGAAAACCGTGCCGATCTGGCCGTACATTCGATGAAAGATGTGCCCGTGGCATTTCCGGAAGGCCTGGGCCTGGTCACCATTTGCCAGCGGGACGATCCGCGCGATGCGTTTGTCTCCAATCACTACGCGTCAATTGATGAACTTCCACAGGGCGCTGTCATTGGAACGTCAAGCCTGCGGCGTCAGTGCCAGATTAGCGCGCGACGTCCCGATCTGGTGATTCGCTCGCTGCGCGGGAACGTGGGCACACGATTAAGTAAGCTTGATGCTGGCGAATATGACGCCATTATTCTTGCCGCCGCCGGGTTGAATCGACTTGGCCTGGCCGATCGTATTCGCCAACCGCTACCTGCGGATATTTCCTTACCCGCCGTGGGTCAGGGCGCAGTTGGCATCGAATGTCGGTTAGACGACAGCACGTTAATTGCGCTGTTACAGGCATTGAATCACGATGATACGGCGGTCTGTGTGAGAGCGGAACGCGCCATGAATACCCGACTTGAAGGCGGCTGCCAGGTTCCGATTGGTAGCTTTGCCGTACTTGAAGGCGACGAACTCTGGCTTCGCGGTCTGGTGGGTGCACCCGATGGGAGCGTCATGGTGAGCGGTGAACGCCGTGGGCCTCGCGATCAGGCAGAGCAAATGGGCATTTCGCTGGCAGACGAGTTGCTCAACGGTGGCGCACGTGAAATTCTGCGCGACGTTTATCAGGGGCAACCTCCCGTATGACGATTCTGGTGACGCGCCCGGAACCCGCAGCGGCGGAGCTGGTCTCGCGCCTGCACGCCCAGGGTAAACAGGCGTGGAGCCTGCCGCTGATAGAATTCGCGCCGGGTAACGATCTCCTGCAGTTACCGGCCACCCTTGCCACGTTGAAACGCGGCGATCTCGTTTTCCTCCTTTCGCAGCAGGTTATTCACTTTGCACAGCACGCCATCAAAGCATGGCCCGCTGACGTAGACTATTATGCAATTGGTCGCAGCACCGCTTTGGCTTTTCATACGATCAGCGGCCTGCAGGTGACCTACCCTCACGCGCATGAAACCAGCGAAGAGTTGATAAAACTGGCGACATTGCAGCAAATAGCGGGTAAGCATGCGCTTATCCTTCGAGGGAATCAGGGCCGCGAGCTGCTGTCAGAAACGCTGGTGGCACGTGGCGCGCAGGTCACCTATGCAGAGTGCTATCAACGTTGCCAAAAACACTATGACGGCGCCATCGAAGGCCGTCGCTGGCGCGATCGTAATATTCACACGCTGGTCGTGACCAGCGGTGAGATGCTGCATCAGCTGTATTCGCTGTTCCCCGAGGTCGATCGTGAGGAATGGCTGCTCCGCTGTCGACTAGTCGTCGTCAGCGAACGTTTGGCTTCCCTGGCCGCCGATCTTGGTTGGCAGACTATTCAGGTAGCCGATGGTGCCGATAACGATGCGCTGTTGCGCGCGTTATGTTGAACTTAACAATGGGATGTGCCAGATATGACGGAACAAAAAGACACCTCCGCCGTGGTTGACGAAACCACACCAGCGGTTGATCGCCCCTCTTCTACCCAGGAAAAATCACCGCGCAATCGCAATAATGGTGGCATGGTGCTGGGAGCAGTCGCGATTGTCATCGCACTGGCGATTGGCGCAGGGTTATACCTGAACGATAAACACCAGGCCGAACTGCAGGCACAAACCAACCAGGAACTGAGTGATCAGCTGTCCACGCTGCAGAAACAGGCAAACAGCGACAAACAGCAGCTGGCCCAACAGTTGAGCGCGACAGAAAAAGCATTAGAGACCGCTCAGTCACAGCAGGCGGCATCGGCCAAAGAGCTGGAAACGCTGCGTGAAAAAATGGCTTCAATTTCAGGTAATGACGTGCGCAGTTGGTTAGTGGCCCAGGCTGACTACCTGGTGAAGCTGGCCGGACGTAAATTGTGGAGCGATCAGGACGTGACCACCGCTGCAGCGCTGCTGAAAAGTGCAGATGCCAGCCTGGCAGACATGAACGATCCCAGCGTCATGAACGTGCGTCGTGCGTTAACTCAGGATATCAGTACGCTCTCCGCCATCTCCCAGGTGGATTATGACGGCATCATTTTGAAACTTAATCAGTTATCAAACGGTGTGGATAATCTGCGGCTGGCAGATAACGACAGCGATGATGCGCCTATGGACAGCGACAGCGGTGAACTTTCCAGTTCCATTCGTGAATGGCGTCAGAATCTGGTGAAGAGCTGGCATAACTTTATGGATGACTTTATTACCATCCGCCGTCGCGATAATACCGCACAGCCGCTGCTGGCACCGAATCAGGATGTTTATCTGCGTGAGAACATCCGCTCGCGCCTGCTCATCGCTGCTCAGGCCGTACCACGTCACCAGGAAGAGATTTACAAGCAGTCGCTTGAAACCGTCTCAACATGGGTACGCGCGTGGTATGACACCAATGATGCCTCAACCAAAGCGTTTCTGGCCCAGTTGGATGAATTAAGCCAGCAGAACATCAATATGGATCTGCCCGACAGCCTGGAGAGCCAGCCGCTGCTTGAAAAGCTGATGCAAACCCGCGTTCGTAATCTGATGGCACAGCCTTCTGCCGCCGCTAATCAGCAGGGAGGCTAATCATGCTTAAGGTATTTATCCTCTTTGTTCTGCTGATTGCCGGCATTGTACTGGGGCCGATGATTGCGGGTCATCAGGGCTACGTGCTGATTCAGACCGACAACTGGAACGTTGAAACCAGCGTGACGGGCCTGTCCATCATCCTGATTATTAGCCTGCTTGTGATCCTGGCTGTGGAATGGATACTGCGCCGTTTATTTCGCACCGGCGCGCGCACCCGCGGCTGGTTCACTGGCCGTAAGCGTCGTCGTGCCCAGCGCCATACGCAAAATGCCCTGATGAAACTGGCGGAAGGGGATTTCAGACAGGTAGAAAAACTGCTGTCTAAAGACGCAGAGCATGCTGATGTGCCTGTCGCTAACTACCTGCTAGCTGCAGAAGCCGCACAACAGCGTGGAGATGAAATGCGGGCCAACCAGCACCTAGAACGGGCGGCTGAGCTGGCTGGCAATGATGTGATTCCGGTCGAAATTACCCGTACCCGCATTCAATTGGCGCGTCATGAAGATCATGCAGCGCGCCACAGCATCGATCGCCTGCTCGAAGTCGCGCCTCGTCATCCGGAAGTACTTCGTCTGGCTGAGCAGGCATATGTCCGCACCAGCGCCTGGAGCGCACTGCTGGATATTCTTCCCGCCATGGAAAAATCCGAGGTCGGGACAGAAGAGCAACGCACCCTGCTGCAGCAACAGGCCTGGCTGGGCCTGATGAACCAGGCGATGGCCGATCAGGGCAGCGAGGGACTGAAGCGCTGGTGGGGCAATCTGAGCCGTAAAACTCGCCATGAGACATCATTGCAGGTAGCGATGATTGACCATTTGATTGAGTGTGACGACCACGATACCGCGCAGGACATCTTGCTGGATGGGCTTAAACGTCATTACGATGATCGTCTGGTGCTGCTGATGCCACGTATTAAGAGCGGCAACCCAGAGGCACTGGAAAAAGCCTTACGTCAGCAAATCAAACAGCATGGCGCGACGCCCCTGTTGCACAGTACCCTGGGGCAGTTGTTAATGCGCCACGGTGAATGGCAGCAGGCAGCGGAAGCACTTCAGCAGGCACTGGCTCAGCGCCCTGACGCCTTTGACTACGCGTGGCTGGCGGACGTTTACGATCGCCTTCGCCGTCCGGAAGAGGCGGCAAAAATGCGTCGTGAAGGCCTGTTGCTGACGCTGAAAAATAACCCTGATGCCTGATAGCACAGCATCGCGTTAAGTAAAAAACCGGGCTCGCCCGGTTTTTTTGTGTCTGCGCTTTCAGGCAAAAAAAAACACCTGCTAAAAGCAGGTGTAAGATCAGGTCGGTTAGACAACCGAGAGGTACCCGACTCAACGTGGTGTCTGATAACCCTGTAAGACTTTCGCGATACAGGCAGGCAGACAACAGGTACCCAAAATTGGCTCTGCGTCATTCCCAGGTTTATGTAGCCGAAGCAAACATAAGAGGTGGAATGAGCATCTACGCGTTAATTATTGCATAATCCATGCCAGTTGTTATTATTATTTTAATTATTTTTATAAATCAGTCACTTATATCTTAATGCTTTTTTTGGGGTTCTTTCTCTTTGCGATGAGCGTCGTGTTATTACGACAAACCAGACAATGGATGTCGCATACAGGCGACAAACAAGGTAAAGACTTGTCAATCCGTGTTAAAACAGTAATTTAAGCGTCTCATTTTTGCGACAGCCATTACTATGACTCCGCTCTGACTCACTTCCGGGAGAAATGACGTGCCCGTCTGAGCGGATTTTCGCCCCTGAAAGACGACACTGCCTGCGCAACGTTGTCTCACTGACGCTCGGCGCAAACCGCCTTCGGCGGTGCTCATCCTCTTTTATTCAGGCGAAAAAAAACTGTCTTCGCAGACAGGTTTCTAAAATGGTCGGCGAGAGAGGATTACGCGCCCCTGCGGGACGCGCCCTTCGGGCCGTTGCGTTCGCAACGTTGTCTCGCTGCGCTCGGCGCAACCCTCCTTCGGAGGTTCTCATCCACTTTTATTCAGGCGAAAAAAAACTGTCTTCGCAGACAGGTTTCTAAAATGGTCGGCGAGAGAGGATTACGCGCCCCTGCGGGACGCGCCCTTCGGGCCGTTGCGTTCGCAACGTTGTCTCGCTGCGCTCGGCGCAACCCTCCTTCGGAGGTTCTCATCCACTTTTATTCAGGCGAAAAAAAACCTGTCTTTGCAGACAGGTTTCTAAAAATGGTCGGCGAGAGAGGATTCGAACCTCCGACCCACTGGTCCCAAACCAGTTGCGCTACCAAGCTGCGCTACTCGCCGATTTTTTTATTTTGTTTTGCCTGGTGCGAAGAGAGGGACTTGAACCCTCACGTCCGTTAAGACACTAACACCTGAAGCTAGCGCGTCTACCAATTCCGCCACCTTCGCGTATCCCAGCAAAATCTGGGGTGGCTAATGGGACTCGAACCCACGACAACTGGAATCACAATCCAGGGCTCTACCAACTGAGCTATAGCCACCACTGTACTGAATGTTGCAAGTCAAACCCACAGCATTTAAATCTTTGTTACTAACGCGGTACTCAAACCACCGAAGCTCTTACGCACAAACTAAATGGCGCGCCCGACAGGATTCGAACCTGAGACCTCTGCCTCCGGAGGGCAGCGCTCTATCCAGCTGAGCTACGGGCGCGTAGCGCCGTTGCGGATGTGCATACTAGAGATAAGCGCCCACGCTGTCTAGTGCTTTTTAAAGAAAATAGCGCGTTTGATTACGCTTTGTGCATTTCGTCGACAATTAACGCATTTATGCCGTTACTCGTGCGAAAAACCTGGCGTTAATCAGCGATCTTACAGATC
Source organism: Pantoea sp. B623 (assembly GCF_024814475.1). Classification (NCBI taxonomy): domain Bacteria; kingdom Pseudomonadati; phylum Pseudomonadota; class Gammaproteobacteria; order Enterobacterales; family Erwiniaceae; genus Pantoea; species Pantoea sp. B623. The sequence goes on from NZ_JANUXM010000004.1 coordinate 2,302,460, forward strand.
GCCACGCCAGTGATAACGCAAATATTTCACCAGCTTCAACTGCCTGCGTAGGCGACTGGGCTGTTTGATTAAGCGATAAAACCATTCCAGTCCAAGCTTCTGCCAGATTACAGGCGCGCGCTTTACATGACCGGTAAACACGTCATAGGTACCGCCTACGCCCATATACAACGCCTCAGGCCAGTGCTTCTGACACTCGGCCATTAAAAGTTCCTGACGCGGAGAGCCCATCGCTACCGTTACCAGCCTGGCTCCGCTGGCCGCAACCCTGGCAAACAGTGCATCGCGTTCCGCCGGGACAAAATAGCCATCCTGTGCACCCACAATATTCACGTTCCACTGACGACGCAGTTTATCGCAGGTTTCGTCCAACACTGCCTGCCGACCGCCGATCAAAAACACCGGCGTTCCGTTGCGTCCGGCACGTTCCATTAAGGCTTCCCAGAGATCGGCCCCTGCAATCCGCTGTACTGAGGCCTGCGGATATTTCTTGCGAACAGAGCGTACAATGCTGATGCCATCCGGATATTTGAATTCAGCCTGCTGAATTTGAGCACGCAGCGCTGCATCCTGCTCGGCATTCAGCACTTTTTCCGCATTGATGGCCACCAGCGTGCCGCTCCGGACAGCGGAATGCGGCATCAGGAAATCCACAAATGAAGCCATGCTGTCAAAGCCGTACAGCGTGATGCCGCGAATCACATAGCGTGGCGTTTCGGAAACTGTACTCATCTCTTTTTAATTCTTCCCTTAGATCCCAGAGGTTAATCAGGATGGGCTATGAAGCGCCCGCTCACGTCGACTGCGAATCAGGCCGACATGATCCAGTAACCAGAAAAGCAATTTCGCCATCCCCAGACAGGCGGCAAAAATAATACAGAAAAACACAACACGTGAGCCAAACGCATCCAGCCCCTCGCGCGCCAGCACAATCATGTTGAATACGGCACCGAAACAAAAGCTTTGCAGAATCGCCCCGGTATAACGATTCGATTCATTGCGTCCGCGCTTATAGAGCGTGTCGAAAGATTTGATGATCAGCCCAACGGCCACAGCGCCTGGCGGAATGGCCCAGACGCCGCCCATCACCAGTAGCGAACCGATTAAGGTAGGCGAAATCGCCAGTCCGGAATGGTTGTTCAGTACATCCCAGGTAAAGTAATTAGCGCTGTTCAGTACTGACAGAGGACGATCGGGCCACAGCCAGGTTGGGATAAACACATAGAAATCGCGCCACATGGGCGCTAAGCCCTGAAAGTCTATCTTATGGTAATTCTCCAGCAGCAAAGCCAGGTTTTCCCATGGCGAAAACGTATCGCGCGTCAGGTACAGAAAGGTGTAAAAAGCCTCGTCGCCCATGACAGCCAGATTGTAGCGACGCAGCGCCAGCCAGAACATTCCCCCAATCGCCATCACGCCCGCAGCGGCCAGCATCCACAATGTGATCCAGCCACGTGTAATACCGATAAACAGAAATAACGCAAAAGCGATAATGATATTGGCACGCGTGCCACCCACCAGCGCGTAGGTCAGTAAGCCAAAGCTGACCGTGATGATGAGAAACAGCAGCCAGTTACGGCGCGTGGGATGCAAGAAATAGGGAATCAGCATCGCCGGGATGAAGAAATAAAAGAACCGCTTCAGTGCAACGCCAGACACTTCACTGGAAAAGATCTGGTTATAGGCCGTCAGTCGGAATAACAAAAATCCGTTATGGATAAAGAACACCGTTACGGTTGCAACCGCCACCAGCGCCAGTAGCCCACCGGTCAGATGCGTTTCGACCCGGTTCATTTGTAGCCAGGGCCGGGCAGGCGCTGCGGATGCCGGCCTGAGGCGCACCTTGTAACTGACAAAGTAAATAGCATAAAACGCCGTGGCCGACAGCATCGCCTGCAGCAGAAAATCCGCCGAAACCACCTGCGTATCAAACCGAAAGACCAGAATACTGGTTAGCGGAAAACCGAAGTAGAAGGTCAGTAAAAACAATAAGGTAAAAAAAAGGTGGAAGTTAAATCGTTCCTGTTTAAGTTCGCGCATGTTTAGGGTCACAATGGTCACCAGTGACAGCACATACACGATCAGCAGACCACTAAATGCCATAAGACTCATGAGGGCTCTCCTTCGCAAAGGCGCAACGCTGTTCGCCAGCCTTCCAGATAGCCAGGGGCCAGGAAAGCAATGCGCTGTTTATCGCATCCCACAAGTTGCCGACGCGCCTCTGCGACGATATCAGGCGTCAGCGCATCGTCGTTGAACAAGACAGGGAGCTGCTGCGCGGTAACATCCCGCCAGAACGGATTTTTACGCGTCAGGACGAAAGGCACATTAGCCTGAATCAGCAAACATAGCGTTCCCACGCCCTGCTGCCGTTCGAACATAAAATAGCCCAAATGGCAGCGTGCCAACAGCGCCAGATAGTCGTCAAAAGCAAGATTATCCCGCAGTAACCTTACCTGCCCCTGCGGAAAGAGTCTGTCGGCGGCGTTCTGAATCTGTCCGATATACTCATCATTGTCAGGCGGATAACCCAGCGGCACGTCAATGCGCACATCTTCACCAAACTGAGCCTTGATCGCTGCAAGCCCCTCAATATGGCGGTTACTGGCGTCACCAGAATTACCCAGCAGCACGGTAAACGTCTTGTCTGGATGAGGCGTAATGGCGACTGCAGGTAACTTTGTGGGGAAATACAGTAAAGACTGCGGTACAGACTTGTGGCGTTGCTGGTAGTGATACAGATCGCCCTGGGTGGCGAACAGGTGTGCAACGCGCCCCTGCGCAGCACGGCGCAGGAAATAAAACAGCCGAAACTTCAGGCTGCGTGAATCTTCATACAAATCCGCTCCCCAGACGTGCCAGAACAGTTGAGAACGGCGTAACCTGCCGCTCAGCAACGCCAACCAAAGCCAGGGGTTAAACTGCCCGTGGCAAAAGAAGCGTTGGTCGCGATTTTTCGCCCGCTGCAACAGCGCCTCAGCCAGCGCTTTCTTACTGCTAAAGGTTTCAATGTGCAAAGCGCCAAAACCGGTGAGGTTTTCAGGCTGCGATGTCACCACCATAAAGTGACGCGGTGCAGTAACAGGCTGCTCGATGCTCATCACGTCGTTAAAAAAACGCAACACCGTCAGATTGTGATGGGGAATATTGGATCCCAAAACGTGAATTAAAGTCATTTTTTTCGGCAGTAAAGAATAAATGCGCCACAGCAGAGCGCGAAATAGGTAACGTAGGTGAACATATAGGCTTGCGCTGCCCCACTGGCCCCCTGTAACGGGATAAGCCAGCGCGAGAACAGCGTCAGCAAAATAAACTGACTGATTTCGGTCAGCACATAAAAGCGTAATGAGGCTTTCGCGATGACCAGATAGCCGAAAACGTAGGCACCGACTTTGAAAACATCGCCACAGAGTTGCCAGACAAACAAATCCCGCATGTCGTGAAATGCCGCGGAGAACAACAGGCTGATGGCGATATCACGCATCATCCACACGCTCAGGCTGGCCGCCGCGACCGCCGGTAACACAAAGCGTAACGCCCGGCCGATCTCACGCGCAATATCCTTTTTGTTATCTAACCGGGCCAGTGTCGGCAGTAGCCAGACGCTAAAGGTCGCGGTGATAAACTGCAGATAAGCATCAGATATACTGGTTACGCCCTGCCATAATCCTACCTGCGCCCAGCCGTTACTGGCCGCCAGTTGATTTCGCATCATCACCCAGGCAACCGGCAGGGTGACGGCGGTGATCAGCGCCATAATCGTGTATTTTGCCAGATGACGCGCCATTTCCGGCTGCCAGGTGGGCCGCAGCCAGCTCAAGGGGAGCGGGACACGACGTTTCAGTATCACCAGCGCTGGAAAAACGAGTAACGCGGGTACCAAAGCCAGCCCGGTCAATGCGCCCGCATAGCCCCCCAGCCACCAACACAGCACGTAACCGAGCACGCCCGTTATGCTACCGCAAATCAGGGCCAGCGCATTACCGCGCGCATCACGGTAGCCTTTTATGAACGCCAGAAGCAGGTTTGCCCACGCGATACCAAACTGAAGAAAGGCAACGATACGTATCACGTTTTGATAGCGATCGTGACCAAACAGCGCAGTGCTGATGGGAGCCGCAGCCAATAAAAAGACCAGCGCCAGTAGCGCTGAGAAGCCCGTCACCATTGCCGAGGCGGTGCCGATTAGCGCGCGGAGTTGCCGGGGCTGCTGTTGATATTGTGCAACATACGTGGTGACGCCGTTAAAGATACCCGCTCCGGCCAGCACGCCCAGCACGGTGATGAGCTGGCGAAAGTTACCGGCCTGGCCCACGCCTTCCGGACCAAAGCTGATGGCCAGTAACTTGACGACCAGCAGCCCAACCGCAATTTTTACTATCGTCGATGAGGCGGTCCATAACGATGCTTTGGCTAATGACATCAGGAAAAAAAGCTCAGTAGCGAGCCGATCACGGTGCTCTGATTGTTATCCGACAGATTATAAAACAGCGGTAAACGTAATAAGCGCTCACTCTCTGCTGTAGTAAAACGATCCTCACCGGCAAAACGTGAAAAACGCTGGCCCGCAGGCGAACTGTGCAAAGGGATATAATGGAAAACGGCCAGGATTTCGGCCTCTTTAAGCCAGTTGATCAGGGCCTGACGATGCTTCTCATCACGCAGCTTTATATAAAACATATGGGCGTTGTGCTGACAATCAGCCGGGATGGAAGGCAATGTAATCTTGCCGTTTTCCGACAGCGGCTTCAGGGCATCGTAGTAACGTTGCCACAAGCGCAAGCGCTGTTGATTAATTCGAACAGAGGACTCCAGCTGCGCCCAGAGATAAGCCGCCTGCAGGTCAGCCATCAGATAGCTGGACCCCATATCGCGCCAGGTATATTTATCTACCTGTCCCCGGAAAAACTGACTGCGATTGGTGCCCTTTTCACGAATAATTTCTGCACGCTCCACAAGGCTGGCATCGTTAATTAACGTCGCGCCGCCTTCTCCACCTGCGGTGTAATTCTTGGTTTCGTGAAAGCTGAAACAGCCGATATGACCAATGGTGCCTAATGCCCGGCCTTTGTACGCTGACATCACGCCCTGCGCAGCATCCTCAATAACAAACAGCTTATACTGTGCCGCCAGCGCCATAATCGTATCCATTTCACAGGCAACGCCCGCATAGTGGACCGGCACGATAGCGCGGGTTTTATCGGTTATCGCCGCTTCAATCAGCGTTTCATCCATGTTCATGGTGTCGGGGCGCACATCCACGAACACAATTTTCGCGCCACGTAATACAAAGGCGTTGGCGGTTGAAACAAAGGTGTAGCTCGGCATGATCACTTCATCACCTGGCTGGATATCGATCAGCAGCGCGGCCATCTCCAGCGAGGCGGTACAGGAAGGCGTCAGTAACACTTTCGCACTACCGAAGCGCTGCTCCATCCACTGCTGACAGCGGCGAGTATAACCGCCGTCGCCACACAGCTTGCCGCTGCTCATGGCAGACTGCATATACTCGATTTCGCTTCCCACAACCGGGGGCGCATTAAAGGGAATCATGACCTCTCCTGTAAAACCAGTACGCCGTGCTTTCAAGACGCGCGCCACTGCGTAGATAAAGACGCATCGCCGTAAGATTACTGATTTGCGTGGCAACCCGCAGACGTTCGAGCTGACGCGCACGGCCCCAGTCCGCTGCAGCCAGCATCAGGCGCTGACCGATACTTTGTCCCTGCGCCTCAGGCACCACCGCCAGCAGGCCAATACGCGCATCGCCTTCGACCTCACGTAAAGAGACAAAGCCCTGAAGCGTGCCGCGTTCATCACTGGCGACAAGGCACTGATGATCGAAGGTGCCGCGGACCGCATTTTCGATCCACTGCGCATAGAAGCGGGCACTGTCATCAGGCGCAAACCACGGCGTGCGAAAACGACTTTGACGGAAGGCCAGAGATGCGGCTTCGCGTAATGCTGGGATTTGTGTTTCCCGCGCAATACGAATGCCAGTCTGGCGTTCGGTGCGTTTGATCGTCAACGACAAATCCACTTCACCTTCCACCAGGTGAAACTGATGCTGATTTAACGCATCGATGATGTCGGTTTGTTCCGCTGACACTTTGATTTGAAACAGCGCGCAGGCGTGCCGAAGCGCGTTTTCGAGCGACAGATCCCCCCCGGTTTCCAGCCTCACGGCGTCAAAGCCGAAGAACTGGCTCTCCCAGGTGAGTGGATTAATACTGACGAGGACGGACATGCAGAAGATCCAACAAATATTGACCGTAACCTGTCTTAACTAACGCTTCGCCCGCAACACGTAATTGCTCATCACTTAACCAGCCATTTCGCCAGGCGATCTCTTCAAGGCATGCAATTTTAAACCCTTGTCTTTTCTCGACCGTTTGCACAAACATACTGGCCTCAACCAAACTGTCATGTGTTCCCGTATCTAGCCATGCAAATCCCCTACCGAGAAGTTCGACGGCTAGCGCTCCCCGTTCCAGATACATCTGGTTGATGGCGGTGATTTCGAGTTCACCCCGTGAGGAAGGTTTAACCTGTTTGGCAAACTCCACCACCTGACTGTCATAAAAATACAGGCCAGTTACCGCCCATCGTGACTTAGGCTGCGAGGGTTTTTCTTCGATCGAAATCGCATTGAAGTTTTCATCAAACTCCACTACGCCAAAACGCTCAGGATCCATGACCTGGTAACCGAATACAGTGGCACCTTTATTATGCATAACCACTTTTTTCAATTTAGGACTAAAACCCTGACCGAAATAAAGATTATCGCCCAGCACCAGGCAACAGGACTCTCCGGCAATAAACGATTCGGCAATGATAAAGGCCTGAGCAAGTCCATCAGGACTGGGCTGCACGGCATAATTCAGGCGCAAGCCAAATTCGCTGCCATCTCCTAGCAGACGTTCAAAATGAGGCTTGTCTTCAGGTGTCGTGATCAACAAAATGTCGCGGATACCCGCCAGCATCAGTACCGACAAGGGATAATAAATCATCGGTTTATCGTAGACGGGTAAGAGTTGCTTCGATACGGCACGTGTTATCGGGTGTAATCGTGTCCCTGAGCCGCCAGCGAGAATGATGCCTTTCATCTCTGCTCCTTTTGTTGACTATTTTTTCAGACCAAGACGTTCACCGTCATAGCGATCATTGAGGATAGCTTGCCACCACGTGGCGTTATCCAGAAACCAACTGACGGTTTTACGCATCCCGCTTTCAAACGTTTCCAGCGGCGTCCAGCCTAGTTCGCGTTCAATTTTACGGGCATCAATCGCGTAGCGCTGATCGTGGCCGGGACGATCGGTGACATAGCTAATCAAATCTTTGTAGTTATGCAGACCTGTTAGTTTACGTTCTGGTGCAAGTTCTTCTAACAGACAACAAATGGTTTCAACCACTTCAATATTTTGACGCTCATTGTGACCGCCAATATTATAGGTTTCCCCAGTTTTACCACGCGTGACCACCGTATAAAGCGCGCGAGCATGATCCTCAACGTATAACCAGTCGCGCACCTGTTGCCCATTTCCATAAACAGGTAAGGATTTTCCTGCAAGCGCATTGATAATTGTCAGCGGGATCAGCTTTTCTGGAAAATGATAAGGACCATAATTATTTGAACAGTTGGTCACAATGACGGGCAATCCATAAGTGCGTAACCAGGCTCGTACCAAATGATCGCTGCTTGCCTTCGTTGCTGAGTAAGGACTGCTGGGGGCGTAGGGCGTATCCTCAGTAAAAAATGCCGAAGTATCATCTAGATCGCCAAAAACCTCATCCGTTGAGATATGGTGGAACAGGAAGTTTTTTTTCCTGTCACCCGTCAAGGCATTCCAGTAATGACGGGCCGCTTCCAGTAACTGATACGTTCCAACTATATTTGTTTCTATGAACGCTATTGGCCCATCAATTGAGCGATCAACATGGGTTTCTGCCGCCAGATGCATAACGCAGTCCGGTTGATGCTGACTAAAAACGCTGTCGAGCGCCGCGCGATCGCATATATCGACCCGTTCAAATTTAAAACGAGGATTATCTGTAACGCAGGCGAGCGATGAGAGATTACCCGCATAGCTCAACTTATCAACAACAACCACGTTATGTTCTGTTTCGTTTATCAGGAATCGCACGAGCGCCGAGCCGATAAACCCGGCACCACCCGTAATCAAAAAATTTTTCATCGCCAGACACCTTTCGTATCAACAACCCATTGCTGAGTAATGTGCGCAGCATCAACACGGCGGAATGCATGGTGATCGACCAGCATCACCAAAATATCCGCCTCCTGCAGCGCCTGCTCGGTTGAAACCAGGGTGGCCTGTGTCGCCAGGATGTCGGGAATCTGCTGAATATGCGGTTCGGTTACCCACGTGCGGCCCTGATGCCAGTCGGCAATCAGGTGCGCCACTTCCATGGCTGGGCTTTCACGCAGGTCATCAATGTTCGGTTTAAACGCCAGGCCAAAGCAGGCAATGGTCAGATCGCTGGCACGTTTTCCGGTCTGCATCAGGCAGTCTGCCAGCGCTTTTTTTACCTGGTCCAGCACCCAGTGCGGCTTGGCATCATTCACTTCGCGAGCGGTACGAATCAGGCGTGCTAAGTCCGGATTCTGCGCCACGATAAACCAGGGATCGACCGCAATGCAGTGCCCGCCGACGCCTGGCCCAGGCTGCAGGATATTGACGCGCGGATGACGATTCGCCAGTGCAATAAGCTCCCAGACATTAATCTGCTGCGCAGCACAAATTAGTGACAGCTCATTGGCAAAGGCGATGTTTACGTCGCGGAAGCTGTTTTCTGTCAGCTTGCACATTTCAGCGGTGCGTGCATTTGTCTCGACGCACTCGCCCTGTAAAAAAATACGATACAAATCACTCGCACGGGCAGAACAGGCTGGCGTCATGCCACCAATCACGCGATCGTTGCTGATCAGCTCAGTCATGATCTGACCGGGTAAAACGCGTTCGGGACAGTAGGCGACAAAGACGTCAGGATCCCCGTCGTGCTGTGGGAAACGCAAATCAGGTCGCGCCGCGGCCAGCCAGTCGGCCATCTGCTCTGTACTGCCAACCGGAGAAGTCGATTCCAGAATCACCAGATCGCCTTTTTTCAGTACCGGCGCAATCGACAGCGCAGCCGCACGCACAAAGCGTAAGTCCGGTTGGCGCTCCGCCATAAAGGGCGTGGGCACGGCGATCAAAAAAGCATCAGCGGCTTCGGGTTGCGTCGTAGCACGTAAATCTCCACGCTCGACCGCAGCCTGAACCACCCGATCCAAATCGGGTTCGACAATATGAATGGCACCACGATTGATGGTGTCAACTGCGTGGGCATTGATATCGACGCCCACCACTTTCTTTCCCTTTGAGGCAAAAACGGCTGCGGTTGGCAGCCCAATGTAACCCAGTCCAATAACGGAAATGGTTTCAAAACTCATAAGTTGGCTCTGTTATCTTTTAAGGCTTGCAATATTCGCCCGCAGGCTTCGCCATCCCCATAAGGGTTATGGGCACGGCTCATGGTCTGCCAGGCCTCATCATCGTTAAGTAATGTACTGACCTCATTAACAATTCTTGCCGTGTCCGTACCAACCAGCTTCACCGTTCCGGCTTCGACGGCCTCTGGACGCTCGGTGGTTTCACGCATCACCAAAACCGGTTTACCCAGTGAAGGCGCTTCTTCCTGAATACCGCCAGAATCGGTGAGAATCAGCCACGCCCGGTTCATCAACCAGACAAACGGCAGATACTCCTGAGGATCAATCAACACAATGTTATCAATGCCGCGCAGAATGCGGTTAACGGGTTCATGTACGTTAGGATTGAGATGGACCGGATAAACGATTTGCGCATGAGGATGCTGGCGCGCAATCTGGGCCAGAGCGCTACAGATGCGCTCAAAACCTTCGCCGAAGCTTTCACGACGATGACCCGTCACCAGTACCAGCTTTTTACTGTCATCAAGAAAGGGATAGCGTGAAGCCAGCTGCGCGTTTATCTCATTATCGTCCAGCACCCGATCTCGCACCCATAGCAAGGCATCAATTACCGTATTACCGGTGACAACAATACTGTCGTCGGCGAGGTTTTCATCCAGCAGGTTCTGTCGGGAACGCAGTGTGGGCGTAAAGTGTAAACGGGCAAGATGTCCCGTCAGCTTACGATTCCCCTCTTCAGGCCACGGCGAAGCCAGATCGCCCGTGCGTAAACCTGCTTCAACATGCCCGACGGGGATTTGCTGATAGAAAGCCGCCAGGCTGGCCGCCAGCGTGGTCGTCGTATCCCCGTGGACCAGCACAATATCGGGTTTGAAATCGAGCAGTACGGTATGCATGCCTTGTAAAATACGGCAGGTTATCTCCGTTAATCCCTGTTCGGGTCGCATAACGTTGAGGTCGTAGTCAGGTTGCAGCTGAAACAAGCTCAGCACCTGATCAAGCATTTCACGGTGTTGCGCAGTGACGCACAGCCGTGATTCAAAAGCAGGGTCCTGTGCCAGTGCCTGCACGAGTGGTGCCATCTTAATGGCTTCAGGTCGGGTGCCAAAAACTGTCAGAACTTTCACACTGTTTCTCTCAATCTTGTGTATCTGACATCGGACGCTGACGACGCGCTAGCGCCACGCCCGCACCAACCAGCGCACCTACCGCGCCCCACATCACCATCATAAATGCCCGGCGGGGACTGTCGCGTGAAACCGGCTCTTCCGGCGTACGCAAATAACGGTAGGTCTGGAATTTGCTGTTAAGCGTCGGGCCTGCATCCAGTGTGGTCAGCATCGCTTTATTTTGGTCGTAGCTGATATCAAAGCTCGGCCCGGTTGCTCTCAGGGTTTCTAACTGCCCCTGCAATAAAGGCTGGCCCATTAGAAACAGATCGCTGTCAGCCAGGTTTTCGCTCACCTCACGCGTCTGCTTCTCATTAATGCCCTGCTGGCTGGCAATTTTCAGCGCCTGTTCCAGCCGATGTTGCCGTCGCAGGAATACCGCATTCGCTACGTCTTCCTGACGTTTGACCTGCGCCTTAAGCTGGCTGGTCCGTGCCTGCCACGCCCCCGTTAACTCTGCATTGAGATGGCGTGCAGCGCGTTCACTGGCATAGGCAATATACTGGCGCAGCAAATTGTTCGCATCCGCAGCAGTTTCTGCCTTGAGTTTGACGCTGTCGAAAATATTTCGTGCGCTATCCGCTGGCGTAAACTGAATGTTATCAATCATATCGTCCAACAAGGCAGCATCATTGTGGGCATTGCCGCTTTTTCGCGTTTTATAATAATCGGTTTGCTGCCAAAACTCCCGGCGGGTATCCCAGGATGAGAGCTGCATCAGGAACTCCTGATACACCTCGTCCATCACGGTAGGTGACGCCGTATTTAACGTTAAAGCGTTATTGCGCATATCCAGATTGTTCAGGAACTGTTGCTGGGAATAGTAGGATCCCAGCATATTCACCGTAGGCCGCCCTGTTATCGCGGTCGTGCTCCACACCTGTTTCATCAGCAGCGTTGCTATCCAGGCTACCAATGCAAACACGATTGCACAGCCGACTATCCAGCGCTTTCCACGCCATAGGCTGCAGCCCAGGCCGCGAATATCCAGTTCGTTCTCCACAACGTTAGCGCGCATCAGAGCGTTATCCTTTGTTAAGTCTAATCAAACTTTTCTTTATCAATATCACCAGGAGTATTCATCCGACGCTTAAAGCGCCGTATGCGTCTCGCTATACGCCAGGAGTGTTTCAGGCAATAGCCGTAGGCCATAAACGCTAGCAGAAAAAGGACTAGCATGACCCACTCAGGAACAAACGCGAGGTACTCACCCAACACACCCACGCCTGCAAGTAAGGCAGCAGCGACAGTTATCAGTACGAAAGCCTGACGCGAGCTAAACCCGGCACGCATTAATAAATGATGAATATGCTGGCGATCGGCAGAAAAGGGACTCATCCCCTTGCGCAGACGGCGGTACATAATGGCGACCATATCCATCAACGGGATGGCTATCAGCCATAATGCGGTCACTGGCGAAATGGGATGACTCAGCCCCTGGGTCGTTTCCAGCAAAATCCAGATAATGGTGAAGCCAATCATCGTGCTGCCTGCATCGCCCATAAAAACTTTATAGCGGCGACCCAGTAAACCCAGATTGAGAATGATATAGGGGAGGATGGCGGCAATCATTGCAAAGCACCACATCGCCAGGCTGTATTGACCATCCAGTGAGAGAATAAGGCCCATTGCGCCAAAGGTCACTGAAGAGAGCCCTCCCAGTAACCCATCAATACCATCAACCATATTGAAAGCATTGATTGCCGCCCAGACGGCAAAGAGCGTTAACACATAACCAAAGGGCCCCACAATTAACTCAACCGGACCAATAATGAATCCCAGGCTCAACAGATAGAGTTTCGCGCCAGCCATCATCACTATAGCCACCGCAGCCTGTATCACGGCACGGATTTTGACGCTGATATCGAACCGATCATCCAACGCCCCGACGATGACTAAAATTGCTGAGCAGGCCAGGTACAACGTGGCATGGGGCAAATAATAGTTAGTGATGGCAAAGGTGAAAGCAATGCCAGCAAAAACAGAAATACCGCCAACCAGTGGGATATCGCCATGATGGCGTTTACGCGAGTTAGGTGAGTCTACCAGACCAACCTTTTTAGCTGCTTTACGAGCAAGGAAAAGAAACACAAGGGAAAAGATAAAAACTAAACCAAGCTCAGTACTCATAGTGAGTAAATTCACGTTAAACGCTCTCAGCTATCATCCTGGAACTCACCATACGCTAAAAATCACGCCTGTTACCGTTCCAGATTCCGAATTCGGCATGAAGAGGTGCACGAACGGTTAATCGTCCACCACTGCCACCGTCATTATTATTACGTCTGCCAGCACTCAATCCTATAGCCCGAAAATAAAAAACGCCACGTCAGAACGTGGCGTCGGGGCTATTTTATGATCTTTTAAAGTAAAAAAACGCCATCTTGCTCAGATGACGCTCTACAGGATCAAGAACGCTTCATCATATCGAAGAATTCGTCGTTGGTTTTGGTCATGGCCAACTTGTTAATCAGGAATTCCATCGCGTCGATTTCACCCATTGGATGGATAATCTTACGCAGGATCCACATTTTCTGCAGCTCTTCCTGAGAGGTTAACAGCTCTTCTTTACGGGTACCTGAACGGTTGTAGTCAATCGCCGGGAAGACACGTTTTTCGGCGATCTTACGTGAGAGATGCAGCTCCATGTTACCGGTGCCTTTAAACTCTTCGTAAATCACTTCATCCATCTTCGAACCGGTATCCACCAGTGCCGTCGCAATGATGGTCAGGCTCCCGCCCTCTTCCACATTACGTGCCGCACCGAAGAAACGCTTAGGACGATGCAGGGCGTTGGCGTCCACACCACCGGTCAGTACTTTACCGGAGGCCGGAACGACGGTGTTGTAGGCACGGGCCAGACGCGTGATGGAGTCGAGTAAAATGATGACGTCTTTTTTGTGCTCGACCAGGCGCTTGGCCTTTTCGATCACCATCTCGGCCACCTGAACGTGACGCGAAGCCGGTTCATCGAAGGTAGACGCGATCACTTCACCTTTCACCAGGCGTTGCATCTCTGTCACTTCTTCCGGACGCTCATCGATTAGCAGCACCATCAGCACACAGTCTGGATGGTTGTAAGCAATGCTCTGCGCGATATTCTGCAGCAGCATCGTTTTACCGGCTTTCGGCGGTGCCACAATCAGACCACGCTGACCACGACCAATCGGTGACGCCAGGTCCAGTACGCGAGCGGTTAAGTCTTCAGTTGAGCCATTACCCCGCTCCATACGCAGACGGCTGTTAGCGTGCAGCGGCGTGAGGTTTTCGAACAGAATCTTGTTACGCGAGTTTTCTGGTTTGTCGTAGTTAACTTCGTTAACTTTCAGCAGGGCAAAGTAGCGCTCACCTTCTTTTGGTGGACGGATTTTGCCGGCGATGGTGTCACCAGTGCGGAGGTTAAAGCGGCGAATTTGGCTGGGAGAAACGTAGATGTCATCAGGACCGGCGAGGTAGGAGCTGTCTCCAGAGCGGAGGAATCCAAATCCATCCTGCAATATCTCCAGCACACCATCACCGAAGATGTCCTCGCCGCTTTTCGCGTGCTGCTTCAGGATTGAGAAAATAATGTCCTGCTTGCGCATACGAGCCTGATTTTCCAGCCCCATATTCTCGCCGAGGGTAATCAGCTCAGAAACCGGCGTATTCTTTAATTCGGTAAGATTCATATTGATGGGTTCTTAAACTCGGGGTAATACTCGAAATGTTTGTCGTGAATGGTATGGCAGTTAGTCCATGCCTGTTCTGTTAATGACTTTTTCAACTCTTCTCAACGATCATCGTCTTGAATAATGACTGGGAGCGAGGAGACGGTCGACTTAGTCAGAGTAGAGCTAGTCGTTAGATTGCTAAACCGCTGGTAGGTACAGTATGACAGGGTCTAACAAGAGAAAACTTTGAATGCTAACTACAAGGTATGTTCATAGTGCAGTGAAAATAAGTTAGCACGCTTAAAAGCGAACGTCCAGCAGCAGGCAAAAATTTAACCACTGCCGGACGCCCGGCCCGATTACGCCAGGTTGGCGTTCAGGAACTCTTTTAACTGACCTTTGGACAATGCGCCCACTTTTGTCGCAGCGACTTCACCGTTTTTGAACAGCAGCAGCGTCGGGATGCCGCGAATGCCGTATTTAGGCGCAGTGCCTGGGTTATCGTCAATATTCAGCTTAGCGATGGTCAGTTTGCCATCATACTCTTCTGCAACTTCATCAAGGATTGGCGCGATCATTTTACAAGGACCACACCATTCAGCCCAGAAATCTACCAGTATAACGCCGTCGGCTTTTAGCACGTCGGTGTCGAAACTGTCATCGGTCAGATGAACGATTTTATCGCTGCTCATGTTTTACTCCACAAGATTGTGCCTGGCGAATTGGCGTAATATAAACCAATGTTGGTTGACTTTATTTCATCGGATACGCTTTCGTAAAGCGATAGTAAGCTGATATTCTACCACACTATGAGCAAAACACACTTAACTGAACAGAAGTTTTCCGACTTCGCCCTGCACCCTCTGGTGGTGGAAGCCCTTGATAAAAAAGGGTTTCATAACTGCACGCCTATCCAGGCGTTAGCACTGCCGTTTACGCTTTCAGGGCGTGATGTCGCAGGTCAGGCGCAAACCGGTACCGGCAAAACGATGGCGTTTTTAACGTCAACGTTTCATCATCTTCTCTCTCACCCTGCTCCAGAGGGCCGCCAGGTTAACCAACCTCGCGCTTTAATTCTGGCCCCAACCCGTGAACTTGCGGTGCAAATTCACGCCGATGCTGAACCACTGGCGGCATCAACCGGCCTTAAATTAGGTCTGGCTTACGGTGGCGATGGCTACGACAAACAGTTAAAAGTACTGGAAAACGGTGTCGACATTCTGGTGGGTACCACCGGCCGTTTAATCGATTACGCCAAGCAGAATCACGTCAATCTCGGTGCCATTCAGGTCATGGTACTGGACGAAGCCGATCGCATGTTCGATCTCGGCTTTATAAAAGATATCCGCTGGTTGTTCCGTCGCATGCCTGCGGCCACGCAACGCCTGAGCATGCTGTTCTCCGCCACGCTCTCTTACCGCGTGCGTGAGCTGGCATTCGAGCACATGAACAGCGCCGAATACGTTGAAGTTGAACCTGAGCAAAAAACCGGTCATCGCATTAAAGAAGAGCTTTTCTACCCTTCGAATGAAGAGAAAATGCGCCTGTTACAGACGCTGGTAGAAGAAGAGTGGCCTGACCGAGCAATCATTTTTGCGAATACCAAGCATCGCTGTGAAGACATTTGGGGCCATCTGGCTGCAGACGGTCACCGGGTCGGCCTGCTGACGGGTGACGTGGCACAGAAGAAGCGTTTACGTATCCTGGATGACTTTACCAAAGGCGATATTGATATTCTGGTCGCGACCGACGTTGCGGCTCGTGGCCTGCATATTCCTGCGGTGACGCACGTATTTAACTATGACCTGCCGGACGATCGCGAAGACTATGTTCACCGCATTGGCCGTACGGGACGTGCAGGCGCAAGCGGTCACTCCATCAGCCTGGCCTGTGAAGAGTACGCATTAAACCTGCCCGGTATTGAAGAGTACATTGGTCACAGCATTCCGGTGAGTAAATACAACAGCGACGCGCTGTTAACTGAATTACCGCCACCGAAACGTCTGACGCGCAATCGCTCAGGCAACGGTCAGCGTCGCGGAGGCAACAATACCGGCCGTCGCGGTGCACCCCGTCATAGCAACCGTAAACGTTCGGGTTAAGTTGACCATGCTAAGCGCATCGACTCTCTATGCTGCAATTGATTTAGGCTCTAACAGCTTTCATATGCTGGTCGTCAGCGAAGTGTCAGGAAGTATCCAGACCATCGCCAAAATCAAGCGCAAGGTGCGCCTGGCAGCAGGCCTGGATAAATCCAATTGCCTGTCCGCCGAAGCCATGGCCCGGGGCTGGCAATGTCTGCGGCTTTTCTCTGAACAGCTTCAGGATATTCCTCCCGATCAAATTCGGGTAGTGGCAACCGCCACGTTACGCATTGCTGCTAATGCGCAGGCGTTTCTTGATAAGGCGCAACAGATTCTGGGTTGCACCATCAATGTGATTAGCGGCGAAGAAGAAGCGCGTCTGATTTATCAAGGCGTAGCACATACTACCGGGGGTTCCGATCAACGCCTGGTCGTGGATATCGGCGGTGGCAGCACAGAGTTAGCCACCGGCGATGGCTCCCATGCCAACGTGTTGTTTAGCCTGCAGATGGGCTGTGTCACCTGGCTGGAGCGATTCTTTGGCGATCGCCACCTGGCTAAAGAGAATTTTGACCAGGCTGAAGAGGCTGCCAAAGCGATGCTGAAACCTGTTGCCGGAGAACTTCGCAAACAGAGCTGGCAGGTGTGCGTTGGTGCGTCCGGAACCGTTCAGGCCCTGCAGGAAATCATGGTCGCTCAAGGCATGGATGAGCGCATCACCCTGAGTAAGCTACAGCAGTTAAAACAGCGGGCCATTCAGTGCGGCAAACTTGAAGAGCTTGAAATCGAAGGCCTGACGCTGGAGCGGGCGTTAGTGTTTCCAAGCGGTTTGTCCATTCTTATTGCCATCTTTCAGGAACTCAATATTGACAGCATGACGCTGGCCGGCGGCGCGCTGCGCGAAGGGCTGGTGTACGGAATGCTGCACCTGCCAGTCGATCGCGATATTCGCAGCCGCACGCTGCAAAATGTGCAGCGCCGGTTCAATATTGATGTCTGCCAGGCAGACAGGGTCCGGCAGCTAGCGGAAAGTTTTTTTCGCCAGGTCAGTGTTCACTGGAAACTGGATCAGCGCTGTCGGGAGCTTCTGCTAAGCGCCTGTGCGATTCATGAAATCGGGCTGAGCGTCGATTTCCGTCAGGCACCGCAGCACGCGGCCTATCTGGTCCGCCACCTTGATCTTCCGGGTTTCACCCCAGCGCAGAAAAAATTGCTGGCCTGTTTACTGCAAAATCAAAGTGGCAGCATCGACCTTGCGCTACTCACGCAACAAAACGCCCTGCCGCCGAGGCTGGCCGAGCGTTTGTGCCGTCTGCTACGGCTGTCCATTATCTTCTCGACTCGGCGTCGTGATGACACGTTACCCGCCGTTCGTATGCAGGCGGATGATGAAGCACTGCACGTTACGTTACCGGCGGGCTGGCTGGAAGCACATCCTCTGCGGGCCGAGCTGCTCGAACAGGAAAGCCACTATCAGTCATATGTTCACTGGTCGTTAACGCTTTCCTGATCCCGTCTGCGACGGATTAGCTCTTTTTCGCCTTTTCCAGCATTGCACGTAATCCGGCCACCCGACTCTGGCCGGTTTTCATGCGCTCTTCTGCACTGACCACTTTGCGCTCGGTTTCCCACACTACGTCGTCCTGCGGCAGCTCCAGCAGAAAGCGGCTGGGTTCAGGGCGGATGAGCTCACCATACTGACGGCGCTCCCGACACAAGGTAAACGTCAGCTCTTTCTGCGCGCGGGTAATGCCAACGTAGGCCAGACGGCGCTCTTCCTCAATGTTGTTCTCATCGATACTGCTCTGATGCGGCAACAGCCCTTCTTCCATGCCGACCAGAAACACGTAGGGGAACTCCAGCCCTTTTGAGGCATGAAGCGTCATCAGCTGTACCTGATCAAGCTCTTCGTCGCTCTCACCGCGCTCCATCATGTCGCGCAGCGTAAAGCGGGTGACAACCTGCGCCAGCGTCATCGGCTCATCCAGATCGCTGCCCTCCAGCATTTCCGTCATCCACTGAAACAGCGTATTGACGTTTTTCATCCGCATTTCAGCGGCTTTGGGGCTGCCCGATGTCTCAAACAGCCAGCTTTCGTAATCGATGCCGCGAATCAGATCGCGCACGGCATTAACCGGTTCACGCTCACTGAGCTGGATAATGTCGTTGAGCCAGTGGGTGAAGCGCTGCAGATGTTCAAGGCCGCGCCCCGTCAGCGTTTGCCCAAGGCCCACATCAAAGCTGGCGTTAAACAGGCTTTTATTGCGGATATTGGCCCACTCACCGAGTTTTTGCAGCGTTGCCGGACCAATCTCGCGCCGTGGCGTATTCACAATACGCAAGAAAGCGCTGTCATCATCGGGATTGGTCAGCACCCGCAGATAAGCCAGCAGGTCTTTGATCTCAGGACGAGAGAAAAACGAGGTCCCGCCTGAAATGCGATAGGGAATGCGGTTCTGCATCAAGAATTTTTCGAACACGCGGGACTGATGATTACCGCGGTACAGGATCGCGTAATCTTTATACTGCGTTTTATTAATAAAGTGATGGGCAATGAGTTCGCCCGTTACCCGTTCAGCCTCATGTTCTTCGCTATTGGCACTCAGCACCTTGAGTTCACTGCCCAGACCCAGTTCAGAAAAAAGACGCTTCTCAAACACATGGGGATTATTGGCGATCAAAATATTCGCGGCTTTGAGAATACGCTGTGAAGAGCGGTAGTTTTGCTCAAGCTTGACCACCTCCAGCGCCGGAAAATCCTCATTAAGCAGGACCAGATTTTGTGGCCGGGCACCGCGCCAGGAGTAAATCGACTGATCGTCATCTCCTACCACGGTAAAACGCGCACGGGTGCCGACCAACAGCTTCACCAGTTCGTACTGACTGGTGTTTGTGTCCTGATATTCATCCACCAGCAGGTAGCGAATACGTTGTTGCCAGCGCTCGCGGACGTCCTGATTACGCTGTAGCAGAAGCGTAGGCAACAGAATGAGGTCGTCAAAATCCAGCACGTTACAGGATTTGAGATGCCGGTCATACAGGGCATAGCAATGGGCAAACACGTTATCCCGCTCCGAGCGGGCCAGCGCGGCCGCCTGCGGCGGATCGACCAGATCGTTTTTCCAGTTCGAAATGGTAGAAATGAGCTGCTGCAGTAACGTCTTGTCCTCTTCCAGCCACTCGCTGGTGAGGTCTTTGAGTAACGCCAACTGATCCTGATCGTCGAACAGGGAAAAGTTGGACTTCATGCCCAGCGCCACATATTCGCGCTTGATGATTTCCAGACCCAGCGTGTGAAACGTGGAGATCATCAGGCCGCGCGCCTCTTTGCGCCCCAGCGTTTGCGCCACGCGCTCTTTCATTTCGCGTGAGGCTTTATTGGTGAAGGTCACGGCGGCGATATGGCGGGCCTGATAGCCACACTCACGAATCAGATGCGCGATTTTGTTGGTGATTACGCGGGTTTTTCCCGAGCCAGCGCCTGCCAGCACCAGACAGGGACCGGTAACAAATTCGACGGCTCGTTGTTGGCTGGAGTTTAAACGCATCGGGACATCGCTCTGTTGAAATAAGATACCGATTTCAAACCGCAAGCCGGCATGTACAGGCAACAGGTGCGGTAAACGCATCTGCGATTTGAAAAGACAGGTTTATAATGGGGGACGATTATACACAACAGAGACATTATCATGGCGAAAACTGCCGCAGCTTTACATATTCTGGTGAAACACGAGGCGCAGGCAATCGCCCTGCTGGAAAAACTGCAAAAAGGCGAAAACTTCCAGCAGCTTGCCCGCAAGCATTCTGTGTGTCCTTCTGGTCGGAACGGGGGAGATTTAGGCGAGTTTCGTCGGGGAAAAATGGTCGCGGCTTTTGATAAAGCGGTATTCACCTGCCCGTTGCTACAACCTTTCGGGCCGGTGAAAACCGCTTTTGGTTATCACATTATCAAAGTGCTCTATCGCAACTGATCACTTCTTCTTCATTTGCTGCAGGACCCGGCTGCACTGATTCTCGTCAGTATCACTGGGTGAAATCAGCGCCAACAGCGCTGCCGCAGGCCCGACCACAGCACCTAATGCCACCGCCGCCGCCCCGCGTGCCAGTAAGGGACCGGTTTTCACGCCAGCGTCCGGATGCTTGAAGGTGCCCCGAACATACAAGGGCGAGCGCAGGGTCACGATTCGGATGCCTTTACTTTCTGGATTGACTGAAAGATCCAGCCGCTCGTTGGCAAAGTTCGCGTTGCCTGACACGTTAATGACGGCATTTTCCGTATCGAACACGAACAGGTTTGGCGTGGCCAGACCGTTTTGCAGTTTAAGATCGGTGGCCGCACAGTTAATACGAACTTCATCATCACCAAACAGCTTACCGACCAGATAGTTGCCGACGTTGAGTCCGGCAATTTCCATCAGGTTGCGGCTGATCAGTCCGTCGTTCATCAGCAGTTTCAACTGACCGTTGCTGGTTGCCAGCAGGTCAGCAACGGAGTTGCCGGTGCCGGTCAGGCTGGCATCGCCGTTCAGCTGCCCAAGGCTGTTTTGCATTGCCTGTACGTCGGGGAACAGCTGGCGCAGGCGAAGTTTACGGGCATGAATATCGGCCCGGCCCCGCATCGGTGAGCGATTCCCTTCCAGGCGGATGGTGCTGTTCAGATTACCGCCCGCCATACCGAAACGGAGTGGATCAAGCAGCAGGTTTCCGTTATCGAGCTGCAAATGGGTATAAAGATCGCTCAACGGTAGTGAACTGCTGTGTTCGATGCGCTTGCCGCTAAACTTCACATCCGCATCCATAACGTCCCAGCTTTTGGTGTCGAACCTGTCGTGAGGCAGAACGCGATCCGCAGGCTGTACGGTTTTTTCACCGCGTTTTGCCTTGGCCTGTTCGGTTTTCTCGCTGCCCTTGCCCGAGTTAACGCCGATCAACGGGCCCAGATCCGCCATACGTAACTGATCCGATCTGAGTTCACCGACCAGTTTTGGCCGTGGCTTGCCCTGGCTGTAGGTCAGAGAGCCATGAATATCGCTGTCGCCAATATGACCATTAAATCCCTGGTAACGAAAAACGGCGCCGTCTTTGCCGGTAAATTTGGCAATCAGGCGGCCATCGGTTTCATAAGGCGGCGTATCCGGTAACAGAACGCCGGTCAGACCATAGAGGTTTGCCAACGTATCGCCAGAAAAACGTAGACGCACGTCCAGCCCGCCCAGATTCAGGGGATCCTGAACGCCGCCGGTCAGCTGTACGCGCGTGCTACCGTTCCGGACGTCTGCCTGAATCGGGAACGCTGTGGTCTGACTACGCAGGGATAACATGCCGCCAATCTTGCCCTGACCCGTGAGTTTTTCATTGTGGTAGCTGCCGCTTGCCTGCCAGCCAAAGACAAAATCACCCGCGCCTTGTTGTTTATCGTCTCCGCCCGCGATTTGTGAATAGGGCACAGGCTTGCCGAGCGGGTTAACCTTCAGCGTGACATCGGCCTGGTTAACGGCATCGCGGTAGAGAATGGTGCCCTGATCGAACAGAATATTATCGAGACGAAATGACCAGGCTGAAGGTGGCGCATTATCATCTTTGCTGTCGCTGTCAGCGAGGGTAAAGGTCCAGTTGTTTTTCTTATCGGCGGTCTGAATCAGGCGGGCATCAGGCTGCTGCAGTTTTATCCACGGGATAAAGACTTCTTTGTGCAGTAGGGCCAGAGGGGCAAGTGTGGCGTCCACGCGTTGCAGGTGGATCATGGTCACGTCAGGAATATCAGGGGGATTGCCCAACATAATGTCTTCGGCGTGCAGATGAGGCCAGGGTAACCAGCCGCGCCATCCGGGTTCTTCAGGGTTACGCTGCCATGCGACGCCCAAATCCCCCCGAATGGCAAAGGGACGGTTAAGTTCCGCAGACACTTTCTGATTAATAGTGGGTTTCAGGCGATTCCAGTCGAATGTTGCAATGACTATCACTACAACGACGATCAGCAATACAACAATCCCGCCAATCCAGCTTACAATTTTTCCGGCGCGTGACATTAGGCTTCCTCCCTGCTCTTTCACGGTCTCCGTTAAAGATAGTCGAGAGCGCGCGGGAAGGGATCAATCAAGCTGGACAGGAAGGCTTTCCAGTTCGGAAAAGGGAGCAGGACGAGAAAAAAAATACCCTTGAGCCGCCATCGCCGGGGACGATTTAACCTGATCCCACTCCTGTTGCGTCTCAACGCCTTCAACAATCACGCCGTTGCAGTAACGATTTATCAGCGACAACAGCATGGGAAAAAGTATCCGGCCTTCATCTGACGCACGTAAGAGAATAAAAAGTTCACGTGACAGCTTAATGTAGTCGTATTTAAGCTCGGTCAGTGCAGAGAAGTTCGCCATGCCCGAACCGAAATCATCCAGCCACAACGGCCCCAGTTCAGGCATTTGCGCGACCATCTCCTCCTGAGGCAGGACGTGGTGCTCGGTCAGCTCAAAGCGAACCCAGGGTAAACGGGTAATCAGACTGCGAATCGGTACATGGTTTTGTATCAACGACAACGAAGGGCCGTCAATATTCACTGATGCCATGACGTTATTGCGACCAAAGAACGATTCCCACTGGGTGAGTAATTCTAACTGCTCCTGAACAATATCAAGGCGTTGTGCTATTTCCAGCTCAGAAAAATAGGCTTCAGGAGACAGTTTCTTCTCTGGTTCAGACGGATGTGTGATGGCCGTCAGCAGTTCAATCGCCAGCAGTTGCCCCGAAACCTTATAGATGGGCTGAAAGGTATAGCTGCGTTGACACTGTTGCCAGATGAGACGTTTTTTTTGCTGCGGATTGATGTCAATTGAAGAAGGTAGCCATTGACTAAAATTCTCCATAACCATGGTCTTTTCCTGGTTGATAGTAAGCGCCTTCATCTGGCGGCCTGGCAGCGTTTATCGTTTAACATTCGACAACTTAGTGAAAACCCGGCCACGTTGAAGCAACGAGTCTACGCCTCTTTTAGTGCGACAATCGCCGAAACAAGCCGCTTTATCGGGTTAATTATCGCTTTACCTCACCCTAAATTAAATTAAAACGCTGTTTTAAAAAGTTGACGATGACGCTAACAAACGCGAGACTGAAGCAAATGTAAACTACAGGCCTTAAACCATGACGCATAAAAAAATCGCCGTTATCGGTGAATGCATGATTGAACTGTCCGAAAAAGGCGACAACATTAAACGCGGCTTTGGCGGTGATACGCTCAATACGGCCGTTTACCTTGCCCGACAGGTCGATCAACACAAAATCCGGGTGGATTACGTGACGGCGCTGGGAAACGATCCCTTTAGCGCACAGATGATCGCCCGCTGGCAGCAGGAAAACGTGCATACCGACCTTATCCAACGCCTTGAGGATAAAATGCCCGGTCTGTACATGATCCAGACAGACGACCAGGGCGAGCGCACATTCTGGTACTGGCGCAATGACGCGGCGGCACGCTACTGGCTTAATGGCCCTCTGGCAGAAGACATTTGCCAGCAGCTGGAACATTACGACTACCTTTATCTCAGCGGTATCAGTCTTGCTATCCTGACTGACGCCAGCCGTGCAAAGCTCATGCAGCTGCTGGCAAACTGCCGCAAAAACGGGGGCAAGGTGATTTTCGATAATAATTACCGGCCTCGCCTGTGGAAAGACAATGCCAGTACTCGCCAGGCCTATCAAAAGATGCTCGATAACACGGATATTGCCTTCCTGACGCTGGATGACGAGCATCTGTTATGGGGCGTGCAGCCTGTCGAAGACGTCATTGCCCGGGCACGTCAGGCAGGCGTTAGCGAGATCGTCATCAAGCGCGGTGCGGAATCCTGCCTGATTGCCGCGGAAGACCAGCCTGTTAGAGAGGTTCCGTCAATCATGCTGGCTAAAGAAAAGATTATTGACACCACGGCGGCGGGCGATTCGTTCAGTGCGGGCTATCTGGCTAAGCGTCTGGTTGGCGCCTCGGTCGAGGAGGCCGCCCAGCGTGGTCATCTCACTGCCAGCACGGTTATTCAGTTTCGTGGGGCGATTATTCCGCAGGAAGATATGCCTGCATAATTGCTCTGTCGCGTGGCCAGGGTGAGACGAGTATCCTGGCCGTGCCTGACTGTAAACAGAGTCAGTATGAATCGCATCAATCTGGTCTGCCTGGGCGGGCGTTATAGGGAAAATCCCTGGCCTTTTATAAAGGCATCGGTTTTAAAACGCAGGTGACTGAGCAGAATCCGCCCATTGTGTTTTTCAATCATGCCGGCACCAGGCTTGAGCCTTATCCGCTGCAAAATCTGGCAAAAGATATCAATGAAAGCCATCCGCCTGCGCTGGCTTACGGCGGGTTCAACGGGATTACTTTTGCCATAAATGTTAAGTCAGAGCAGGAGGTCGATGATCTCATGGCTTTGGTACAACATCACGGCGGAACCAGACCAAGCCGCCACAAAAAGTCCACTGGGGCGGCTACAGCGTTTATTTTCGCGATCCCGATGGCGATTACTGGGAGATTGCCTGGGCATCCTTCTGGAAGTTTGACGCTCGAAACAGGCTAATTATTGATGAAAGCGCGTAGCGCTCGCGTTCTGGCGCGGCGCAACCCGTGCCAGACTTCCCGCATGCACAACAGTTAACCGCGCAGCAACACATCACTTTCTTTAAATAAAAACACGATAAATATGTCCTCCGTTTCCGTCAGGGCAAAAGGAAAATCCATTCATTTTACTTAAGTCAGCCAACCCGTTTCCTTCCTGCTTTATCCTGCCCTCGTCCGTTAATGCTGGCTAATCTTAATTCATTTTTATTCCTTTAAAATTATCGGCTTAGCACCATACCCAGCATGCCAGGCATAGTCTGAATCTCGGCATTTTAGCGGTTTTGAGTTGGACGATTAGGCCAAAAGAGGCCATCTTTTAAACAGCGACAGCAGGATGCTGTTTTCACGGCCGCGAACAAAACAACGACAACATCTCTCGCATCAGGACACAGCTATGAATACTGAAATCATTAATATCTGGCCTAATGGTGATGCGCCCGGTGCCAGCGATTCTCGCGCTCAGCCACAAATCGTCGATACGGCAAAAGAGTACGAACCCTACGATCGCGTGGCAACCGGCGTTCGCTGCCCGGAAATGGCTATCTGGCATCCTGTGGAATCCAACGGGATTACGCTCCTGGTCGCGCCCGGCGGAGGCTACCATCGCATCATGATTGACCGTGAAGGCAGCGCGCTGGCAACCTTTTTCACCTCTATGGGTTACACCCTGGCCGTCATGACCTATCGCCTGCCCTATGACGGACATCATGAAGGACCAGATGCTCCACTCGCCGATGCGCAGCGAGCCGTGCGCGTCCTGCGTGAGCGGGCGCAGCGTGGGCTGAACGGCAAATACATTGTTATGATGGGTTTTTCGGCTGGCGGCCACGTTGCCGCAAGTCTCGGCACGCGGTTTGCGGAGAAGATTTATCCCGTTCAGGACAACGCAGAGAATTTTTCGCCTCGTCCGGACGCTATGGTGCTGGTTTATCCTGTGATCAGTATGCGTGATGGCCTGGCCCATGAAGGCTCGCGCACCCGTTTATTAGGCGCATGGCCTGACCAGAAAGCGATTGATGCCTATTCACTCGAAACCCGGGTGCACAACCAGGTGCCGCCGACCTTGCTGATTCATG
Source organism: Pantoea sp. B623 (assembly GCF_024814475.1). Lineage (NCBI taxonomy): Bacteria > Pseudomonadati > Pseudomonadota > Gammaproteobacteria > Enterobacterales > Erwiniaceae > Pantoea > Pantoea sp. B623. Next base: position 2,328,486 of record NZ_JANUXM010000004.1, read on the forward strand.
CCGCCGATGATGATGCCGTCCCGGTGAATAACAGCATGGTGTTTTTCAGCGCATTACGGGAACACAATGTTCCCGTCGAAGTGCATTTTTACCAGAAAGGCGGGCACGGTTTTGGCATCCGTGGCGTCGCGGATTTGCCCCTCGCCAGTTGGCCAATGTTAGTGACCGAATGGCTCAGGGCAAAAACCTGATGGATCAGGAGGTCGGTGGCGCTGCATCACCGGCAGCGTTACTGTCCGGCTGGCTGACGTCCCCGCCTGCCGCTGGTGCAGATGCTGTCGCAGGCAACGTCATCAGCTTATCCCAGCCCGTTTTAAGGCTCTTAACGTTGGTTTCTGATTCACCTTCCGGTTGAATCAGTACCATCATTAACTCCTGACTAAGTTGCTGCCGCAACTCTTGATTGAGCTGATCGCGCGTCAGGCCGGAGAGAAAATCCTGCCGCAGCTTTTGATACTGCTCCGGGGCAATATCTACCACTGAATTGCGCTGCGATCGTAAACGCTGGCTAATCAGCACGTCAGTATCTGTGCGCGCGTAGGTTGTGAACAGCTTATTCAGCTCCAGAAGTTTTTGGGCCATCAGGGCATCAAACTCTTCCTGTGGCAAACCGTTATCGCGCACGGCAGCCAGCTCGCGGGCAACCAGGTTCATATTCTGTTCCAGGCTGTCATTGCGCGTATCCATATTAATGGAACACTGCGCACGCTGGTAAAGCACCCGACAGTCAAATCCCACCTGCACACCCTGAACTTTTTTATTGCTCATCGCGCGCTGCACGTGCCAGAACAGCGCTTCGCGCGCCAGATCGCTACGCCAGTAACGCTGCAAGTTCTGTGAGTCCCGGATGGGCTGCCACGGCGTATCCCAGACAAGGGACAGGCGATCCTGCGCTAACGTGCCGCTGACCAGATTAACCGGATCATGCGGTAAAGGAGACAAGGTGGGCATGGATGCAGGGGCGCTGCGCTTGCCTTCCAGCGGTGAAAACGCTTTGTTGATTTGTTCGGAAAGGTTACGGCTGTCGACATTGCCGACGACATAAAGTGTCATGGCATCTGGTGTATACCACTGCTGGTAGAAACTTTTCAGCTGCGCGACGTCAACGGGGGCACGCGGCTTCTCAGCCGGATCGTGCGCTAGCAACGCCGATCCTTTCAGCCGATAGCGCCACCAGACATCCTGAGTATCCGCAGGCCAGGTTCTTACCGGATCGGAAGCGGACAGGGCTGTATCGACAACCTGATTGGTAATCGCCATATCACCCGCCGTGGCCGCCAGCCAGTTCAGGGCTTCTTTCAGTAACTCAGGGCGGTTATTGGGCAGGCTTAAATTGTATTGCGTGTAATCATACGATGAAATAACCGGCGGCAGAGGCCGCTGTGGATCGATACTCTGCTGCCATAATGCGCGCTGCTGATTCGTATCCAGGGCGGTATTGTGTACCAGCGCCAGGCGTGACAAAAGGTGGCTAAAACCGGTTTGCTGGGCGCTTTCCACCAGTGAACCGGTATTAACCACCATGCGTAACTCAATGCGATCGCTTGGCCGTTGCGGTGTTGCCAACAGTTGCCAGTTAAATCCGTTGTCCAGTCTTCCCTGTTGCCAGGCTGGATCAGGTTGCAGCGTTTCTGCCGGCGCACCGTAACTGGTCGCTGCCAGTACTAATCCACCAACCAAAAGCCGAATTCTGGTGCCCTGCATGTGAACCCCTACTCAAACAATTCAAAAATCGTTATCACTGGCGCGTTTAGCCGCGTTTATAAGCAAACCGGACATGGCCGATTCGCGCTGCCGATCATTAACAACAGGTTTGACCACAGGAAGACCGGGATGTCACGCAACGAAGTGAAAAACGTTGAAAAAAACAAGTGGGGTTTATTATCCAAATGCCCGCTGTCAGGGCAAGTGACAGCGGGCATTTGAGAGGATTAAATCACATTCAAAGGTTAAATCGCAGATTCTGAGGGATTTTCTGCCTTATTTTTGCCCGCCAGCGTGTCACCCAGCTGTTTTTTATCCAGCTGATCAACCCATTTTGCCACCACCACCGTGGCGACGCCGTTACCGACCAGATTGGTCAGCGCACGCGCTTCGGACATAAAGCGGTCAATACCTAAAATCAGCGCCAGGCCAGCAACCGGTAAATGTCCTACTGCTGAAAGCGTTGCCGCCAGCACAATAAACCCACTGCCCGTTACCCCGGCTGCGCCCTTGGAAGACAGCAGTAGCACGACCAGCAGCGTAATTTGATGGAAGATATCCATGTGGGCATTGGTGGCCTGGGCGATAAAGACAGCCGCCATCGTCAGGTAGATTGAGGTTCCGTCCAGGTTAAAGGAATATCCTGTTGGAATCACCAACCCCACCACGGACTTCTTACAACCCAGCCGTTCCATCTTATCCAGCATACGTGGCAGTGCAGATTCCGATGAAGAGGTGCCCAGTACAATCAGCAGCTCTTCTTTGATATAGGCAATGAATTTAAAGATGCTGAAGCCACCGAAGACGCGAGCGATGAGTCCCAGCACCACCACCACAAACAGAATACAGGTGATATAGAAGCAGATAATCAGCTGTCCAAGCTGGACCAGTGAACCTACGCCATATTTACCGATGGTAAAGGCCATGGCACCAAATGCCCCGATAGGCGCAAGGCGCATGATCATATTGATGATGCCAAAAATCACTTTGGAGAAGCTTTCGATCACGTTGAAAATTAACGTGCCCGTGTTGCCCAGACGATGCAGCGCAAAACCGAACAGGACGGCAAATAACAGGACCTGCAAAATGTTACCGCTGGCAAAAGCACCAATCACGCTGCCCGGAATCACATCCAGTAGGAAGGCAACGATGCCTTGCTGCTCGGCCTGCTGGGCATAAATAGCCACGGCTTTCGCATCCAGCGTCGCGGGATCAACGTTCATGCCCACACCAGGCTGTACAACGTTAACCACGATCAGACCGATAATCAGCGCAATAGTACTGACGATTTCAAAATAGAGCAGCGCAACCGCACCCGTGCGGCCGACGGCTTTCATGCTTTCCATCCCGGCGATACCGGTCACCACCGTACAGAAAATCACAGGCGCGATGATCATTTTGATCAATTTAACGAAGCCATCCCCTAACGGCTTCATTTGGGTACCTAAATCTGGATAGAAATGGCCCATAAGTACGCCGATAGCAATGGCGACCAGAACCTGGAAATAAAGGCTTTTAAATAGTTTCATAAACAGGTATCCACTAACGAATAGGGTAATGTTGTCGGATTTTTTATTGTGACTGGCTGGCGAGGCAGGCCGGGCCAGACAGTGGACAGAAAATAACACTCTGTTTACGTGATTAATACAGGGCTGCAAAGTCAGGGGAAATGATACAAGCGTAATTCTGAACTGAAACGCTTCAGCAAGGGGTTTTGTAACTAAAATTCTTGCAAAATCAAGGAATCAGAGGGTTAATCCTCCGGTTGAGGTGAGGGAACCCATTGCGCATTGAACTGCGCCAGCGGCAGGGCTTCAGAGTAAAGATAACCCTGACCAATCGTGATGCCACGCGCAAGCAGCCAGTCACGCTGCTCACAGGTTTCCACTCCTTCAGCAATCACATCCAGATCGATAATATCCGCAATGGCCGCAACGATGCGCACCATGGTGTCATCTTCAGGTAAGGCGGCCACGAAGCTGCGGTCCATTTTAAGCTTATTGACTGGCAATGACTTAAACTGGTGCAGATAGTTCAGGTTGGAATAGCCCATCCCAAAGTCATCAAGCGCGACGGCAACACCGGTTTTTTGCAACATTCTCAGCAGAGAAATAGCCTGCTCGGCATCGCCAATCTGCGCGGTTTCGGTAATCTCCAGCACCAGAGAACCGGGCGCAATGCGATGCCGCTCAAGCAGAGCGTGCAAATGGCTGACGATGCTGGCATCGCGTAACTGTACGGCAGAAATATTGATACTCAGCGGCACCGTTACGCCGTGACGCTGCCAGCCCGCCAGAATGCGACAGGCTTCCTCAACGACCCAACGGCCAATGGCGGAAATCACCCCGATCTCTTCAGCACTGGCAATGAATTCTTCGGGTAAGCCATAGCTGCCGTCGGCCTGACGCATGCGTAACAGCGCTTCCGCACCGGCTAACCTGCCGGTCTGCATATCGATTTGAGGCTGCAGATAAAGGGCAAACTGTTCGTCGTGCAGGCCTTGTAAAATATCATGTTCCTGGGTCAAGCGTTTTTGCGCACGCTCGGTTAACGCGGCATCAAAAAACAGGATCTGATTTTTGCCCTGACGGCGTGCTGACATCATGGCCGAGGTCGCTCTGTCCAGCATCTCACCGGCGCCCATCGACTCGCCCTCTTCACCTAATGCCAGGCCGATGCTGGCGTTAGGCCGTAGCTGCAATTGATGCAGATTGACGGGCTGGTTTAGGCGAATCATCAGATTACGGGCCAGACGCAGGGCGCGAAACGGGTTATTGGCCGACTTCATCAACAGAACGAAATCGCTGGTTGTGGTCTGCGCTAAGACAGTGTGGTCATCAATGGTGCTGCGAATTTTCTCGACCAGCGTCAACATCAGCGTATCGCGCTGATCGTCGCTTAATACGCCATTGGCTTCCTGCAGCGTTTCAATGCGAATGACCATCAAACTAAAAGGCTGTCTCCGGGAAGAGATAAACTGGTCCAACAGTGCTAAAAACAATGCCCGGTTAGGCAGATCGGTAACGGCAAAGTGCGTCGTTAACCGGCTCATCTCATCGTGGATGGACTCCAGCACGTGTTGATTGCGGTTATAACTGCGAATCAACATACCAATTTCATCGTCGCGATGATCGGCAGGCAGGGTGAGTTTGTGCGTCAGGATTGACTGGGGCGGCAACTCCTGGATCTCACGCGAAATTCGCCGCAGTGGATGCACCACTAACCGGTTGATGCACCAGCTGATCGAGACCGACAGTATCAGCGCCAGCAGTAGGTAGGTGATGATCATCGTCGAGAGCGTGCTCAGGATAAACTGATAAACACGCGTTGAATTGGCCTGTAACACCAGATAGGCCAGCGGCTTAGGTAAGCCAGTATGTTCCACCGAATAGAGCGGTAGCGTGATTTGCACCGGCAGCTCAAACAGACGGGCCACCAGCCTGGGAATCGGCTTTTCGTTTTCAAAATTCGCGTGGAGCGCCTGAAAAGCATTGGGCAACACCACATCCGCGCGCGATAAGATGCCTGCCGGCTTAAGAGAGTGAAGAATGCGTTCGGCCTGGGGAATATCGGCTTTCAGGACGGCTTCAGACAGCGGCTGACGCACGGTATGCGCGATATTCTCCATTTGCTGGGCGTAGTCGATCCTGCGCTGCTGCACAAAATGGAACAGTTGAATAACGATAAAAATGCTGATGGTGACCGTCGCAATCAGAGAAACGGTTGCCATCTGTTTTATCGTCAGTGATCGGCTTACGCGCAAAAATTTTACTCCCGGCTCGCTAAGAGCGTAGATATCCGTCTGGAAAAGCGCGTCAAGTATATCCTATTGCAGCGTTATTTTGTGGCTTAAGGGGGCGGAAGCAGACGATTCAGAAAGGAGGAAGTAACAAAAAGAGAGTTGCCTCAGCAGCATCCCCTCAATGTGGAACCGTGAAGGAATGCTGCCGTCTGTGTTCAGGCCACGATCAACGCTTTTCCTGATAAGCCATCCAGGTCAGTAACTGCAGGCTGGCAGAAAAGTAGTTCTGCTCAGGAGACAGTTTGTCACTCAGGTAGCCTGTTTCGTTGAGCACCAAATCACGTACCGCCAGCAAGCCGCCTTCCAGATGGTAAGGCGCCGCCGTATTGGCCAGCACATCAAACCAGGCCGGCGTATTCATACGACCATAGCCCTGCCAGAGTCGCTGGAAAGGCCCCAGCGCCAGGCTTTGCGGATCGTACCACCAGATATTCAGCGGCACGCGGATGGCATCGTAACTAAAGCGATTTGAATAACCCACCGCGGGCGCGACGGAGCCGTCGGCGTTCAGCGCGACCCAGTCAAGCGGCAGATCGCTGTTGCCAAAATGCATCTTACCCAGCAGCGCCATCCCGCCGTCAATCAGCTTGTTCCAGACCTGCAAATGGCTGCGCTGGCCGAACTCCTGCCAGGCGACAAACAGGAAATAAGAGGGATTCAAAACCACATAGCTGTTCTTATTGAATCCCTGCGCGCCCGGCATCATTACGGTGTAGCCACCGAAGTTCGTCACATCGAGTTTGACTATCGCACGCTGAATGCGGTCCGATTCCTGCTGATAATCGCTTGCATTCCATTTTTGCGCTGCCCGTTGCAACGCCCATGCAATCAGCACATCGCCATCGGACGCGTTATTTTTATCCGCGACAGGATCCTGTGCATCAGGAATGTAGCGCCAGTAGAACAGATCGTTTTGCGGATTGCGCAGGTTCGTGCGCGTCCACTTCCAGAGTTTATCGAAGGTCGCGCGATCGTTATAAGCAACCGCCAGCAACATGCCGTAACCCTGGCCTTCCGTGTGACTGACATTATTATTTGCCGTATCAATAATGCGTCCGTCTGACTGAAGAAAGCGGCTTTTATAGGTATCCCAACCACTTGCCATCGCCTGGGTGCTAAAAAACATCATAAACAAGACCAGAATACCGGACCACACTGGCTTAACTCTCATCAGAGCACCTTATTGATATCGAAAATGCATGGTATGACCATCGTTCAGCTCCAGCACAACCGGTACGGTTTTACTGCCGCCCTGGCCCTGAAGCCAGCCGGAAAACATCCCCGCCAGGATGGCGCTCAATGCCGCCTGCCAGTGAGCGACCGACTGTGTGCTGTCGCCGACAGGCAGAGCATGATGCTTAATCAACAGGGCGTTTTCCTGCGGCTGTAACTGCACAAATCCCCAACTGAACCGGGCCAGCTGCAGGTTCACTTCTCGTTCGAAATCCTGCACCGTACGCGATTCAGGTAAAGGATAGCGTGTCGCCAGCGATTCGCCCATGCTGTGTAGAAACGCCTCCGCCTGCTCCTGGCCTGCGTTGGCGATCATTCCTTCGACCATAACGCTGACCAGATCAAACCAGCCAGGCTGATACGGGTGGGTCATCCCGCTAAATGCTTCACTCATTACTTCTCTCCGAATAAATAACGGAAATAGAGCTGCGCCGTGCTCTCGTTATAGTCACCAAAGGTGTCATAACCCAGCTGTCCGCCAATCGTGACATCTTTATCAATTTTGTAATCCGCGCCCGCATGCAGGTTATAACCTACACCGTTTTTACTGTTGCCGTCATAGAAGGCGCTTTTCACATTGCCATTGGCAGCCAGCTGCTCCAGCTGCGCCTGACGGCCCGCATCGCCCGGGAAATAAGCACTTTTATCCTGACTGTAGCTCTGGTAACCCACTGCGCCGCCAATGTTAACTTTAAGATCGTCAAACGTGCGTGAGAAGTCGACTGGGAAAGAAATCGACGCATAGTCCTGAGGGCTGAAATAACCGCCCTGACCATAGCTAAAGTAGCTGAGGTTTTTCGAGAAATTCATCCAGGACAGGCTCATGCCGACCTTTAGTTCACGATCGTCAGCATAGAAAGGACGGACATAAACACCCGCATTGGCTTGCAGGTTATTGTTACTGGCCACGTTATTCCCCACGTAGCTGTAAGCGCCTGCCCCGACAAATAATCCGGCATCGCCGTTGTCATAACTCAGAAGCGCATTGCCGCCGTTTTTGGTGACATTACCCCAACGTTTGCCGCTGGATTTGTCTTCCGCGCCAACGTAAGACAGCAGGCTGTCGGTAATAGCCCGGCGCTCACCGGTCAGAATCAGCGTCAGGAAATCCGTGAGTTTCGGCGACCATTGCACCCCTCCCACCAGCGTATTGAGATCCTGGCCCAGTGGCGTGCTGCCCAGATCGACTTTATAGCTGTCGCCCTGAAGGGCAAGATTCAGCTCCACACCGGATGCGCTTTGCGAATCAGTTGTGGCAGTCGGGACATCGTCAACTTTGGCAAGACCGGCCGCGACCACTTTGCCCTGCTCCAGCGCATTCGTGCCAAAGCGACGCCAGGCATCGCCTGCACCGCTACCCGCCGTGAGTGAAACGGGTGTCATGGTAAAGTTGAAACGCGCATCGCCAAACGGCACGGTAGAGAAGGTCAGCGGTGCTTTGGCTTCCGTTAACTGACTCAACCCTGACTCACCGTCACGCCCGCGCACCTGCACGGTGCCCTGCGCCCAGGTGCCGGTCTTTTCCTGCAACCTCTCCATCATGGCGTCAACATCGTGCAGCGTCTGAGCCTGCTGAGAGGAAACCGTGTTGGCACTGGCCAGGGTGCCCTCCTGCGCGCCCTCTGCGGATACCGGCGCAACCTGCCACGGCAGCACGGTGCCATAGCTGGACGGCGTGCGCCCCACGGGCGAGGTACTGCGATTGATAAAGGGATTGTCGGCCAGGGCCAGTCCGCCAATGGTCGGCGTGGCACCCGGCTGTGCGCCTTGCAAACCAATAATCTGACCGCGCGCCGAGCGTAGATAGCGCATGGCCTGCATGTGATCGCCATTGGCCTCGGCGACCTGCGCCAGGAGCAACTGACGCTGTGGCGTCTGGCTCGACGTCAGTCCTTTTGCCAGTTCATTGGCACGCTGCACGTTATTTTGTGCCAGCGCGGCATTGATTGCGCCAACGCGCGCATCCTGGGATGGCGTATCCTGGGTCATCAAATAGTCGTAGACGACGCCCGCGTCTTTATTCATTTTGCCGTCCTGATACAGACGGGCCATGGCGAACATCAAATCACGGTTCTGCGGATCGCGCTGCAGTGCACCAATCAGCTTATCGTAGGCAGCTGCATACTGCTTCTGCTGTCGCAGCCGATCAACGTCGTTAATCAGGTAACCTTCACGTATCTCTGCCAGCTGCTTTGGTGTACTGCGTGTCTGCAGTTCGGGCAGGCTAAGAAAACGTTGTGCCTCATTGTCCAGCCCGGCCTGATTCAGTACGGCTATCTGAGCGGCATAATCTCCGGCATTCCCCTGAACACCGCGCTGCATATTTCCGCGAACCACCGCCACCGCACTGTTGATATCGCCGGCCTTGGCCAGCTTTTGTGCCAGGTTCCCGGCATCAACAGGATTATCAGGCGGATTCACCGCCAGCGCTTTCAGCGTGTTTGCCGCTGCGGCATTCGATCCTTGCGCCAGATACTGATCGGCCGTGGCCATTTGCAAATTGAAATTCACACGCTGCGCCAGTTCCCGCATATCACGGTTTTGCTCGCGGGCAGGGATACCCGCCAACAGCGAACTTGCCTGCTGCCAGGCTCCACTTTCACTGGCGTTGATAGCGCCCGCATAGCGTTCCGTGGTGCTGGCACCACTCCGCATCACCGGCTGCATGACGCCTGCCGCCAGCATGGTATTCCCTTGCTGGCGATAAAGGCGGGCGAGGTCGAGGCGTAACCAGCCATCCTGCGGATAACGCTGGATACCTTGCTGCAGGGTGGCAATCGCGGCATTGATATTGCCTGCCGCGACCTGACGTTTCGCCTGCTGGCGAATCGGATCAACGCTGCTGCCTCGCGGCGCCACACTTTGCCTGACGCTTTCCGGCAATGAGGCCAGTAACGTATTGGCTTCAGCGCTGCGGTTCTGCTGACGCAGCACGTAGAACAATCCTTCGCGTGCGCTCCGGTTATCGGGATCGGTTTTCAGAATCGCGCGGTAAGCCTGCTCTGCCTGATCGGGCTGATTACTGCGGCGCAAAATATCGGCACGGAATAAGCCGGCCGCAACGCCCTTCTCACCTTCTGCATGCGTCAGCGGTTCGCTCAGCGCCAGTGCCTGCGCGCTGTCGCCATTTTTAAAGGCCTGCTGGGCGCTGGCTAACTGCGCATAAAAACGCGCATCAGCAGCCTGCTTCTGGCGATCGGCGCTTTGATCGCCACCCAGTTGCGCCGCGCGCTGCAGATAATCCGCGGCGTCCTGATAACGGCCTTCTCGCTGCGCGACGTATCCCATCCCGGCCAGTGCATCCGCATCCTGCGGGTTAGCCTGTAACACTTTGCCGAAATTGCTTTCTGCCGTGTTCACGTCGCCGCTGTTAAGCGCGCTAAATCCCGCGCCTTTTTCGGCTCCGCCCACGTTCTTGCGGTAATAGTCCATTACCGCATTATCCTGGGGATGTCGCTGCTGCCAGGTCTGGTAAAGCGAGGCATCCGATGCCTGTGGACCCAGCCACAACAGCGCCTGACGAAGAGAACGATCGGCATCCTGATTGCCACTTGCCAGCGTACTCAGCAAGTCAATGCCTTCACGTCGGGTCGAGTCCTGATAAGTCAGCGCCTTGCCCAACGCCAGTTTGGCCCCCGTATCCTGAGGATGCTGGGCTGAAAACTCGCGCAACGCTTCAATCGCCTGTGGCAGCAGCGTGCGATCGCCGGCCATGGTCAGATAATATTCGGCAGCCACGCTGGCGGGCGGTTCGTTGCCGCTAAAGGTATTGCGCCAGGTCTGCAAGGCCGCCGCAATATTTCCGCTTCTGGCCTGCTGACGGGCCAGCGAGAGTTGCGCCTGGGGAATCGTCTGCAACTGACGGGCATTATCCAGTTCAGCAAGGTGCGGATCGTCAGGTGAAACCTGACTGAGACGCGTGCGATACTGCATCGCTCCTGCGTTGTCACCGCTTTGTTGCGAATAGAGCGCCAGCAGATAAAGCGCCTGAGTATTGTTCGGCTCAACCATGAGCACTTTTTGCAGTGACGCTTTCGCCAGGTCGTCATGAGCCTTTTGATGCCAGTAGGCCGCCTGATCAAAGAGCGCCTGCAAGGCCGGGTTGCTGCTCTCCGCCGCCTGCAATGGCAAAGACAGCGAGAGCGCCCCGCCCAGTAACAACGCACGACAGATACCGGCACTGATTTGGTTTTTATTCATTATGATGACCCTTACTTCTTACCGGCATCGCGATTGTGTTTTGACTGTAGACGCCGCGACGCATGTCGTTTCAGCATCACCCACGCGGCACTCCCCACGATGGCGGAGAACAGCAGTGCAGCCAGCGCCATTAATACCGAATGCTGATTCGCGTACCACACCACCATCATGTACCACGGCATCTCGCCGCTGGGGAACTGTGGCCCCACCCGGAAACTCCGGATACCGTTCTCATCGGTGATAATCGCCGTATCACCGCGTACCGCCGCGTTGATGCGGGCCGAGCCTAAATCACCGTGCAGGCGCAGCAGTTGATCGTCGCTGGTCGCCACTGCCATGACCACCAGACGATCCGGATTCCACATTGAGCGGTAGCTCAGAAACCCACGCCAGGACTCATTTGAAGAGAAGTAGCGATCGGCATCCAGCGGCTGGCGATACCAGTCGCCCACCAGCCAGCTACGTAATTTTTCGAGCGCAGACGGCTCTTTAACCCCTAACGCACTGCCGTTGGCCTCGTACGGGGAGTTCGCCAGCATCGCCTGGTTAAACGCACTGTTGCCCGTCGTGCTCACTGCCAGTATGTCACTTTGCTGAACGCGAGCCAGGTTATTGCCGCCGACTGGCAGACCAAACAGAACCTGATTTTGTGCCAGCGCCACGCCGGTGGCATTTCCTGCCCTGGCGGACAGGTTTAACAGTGTTGAGATCTCCGCATCGCTTGGATTTTCAGGCAACAGCAGCGTAGTCTGCGAAAAGTCAGCCAGCCGGGAAAACGGGAAAGAGGCACCCACAAAATAGGAGAGATTGGGCAGCATACTGAAATGCCGCGTGTGGCTGAGATCAATCCAGGAATCGTCTTCGATTCGACTTTTGATATTGTTGTTCAGCAAAACGCCGCAGGGCGCATCGGCTTTAGGCTTGATGTTAAAATAAAGCGCCAACTGGTTGTCGCCATAAATCAAATAGGGATCAAGGTTAATCTGGTAATGTTCCTGACGCGCATCTCCCCCTAAGCGATGCCAGGCGCTTTCAAGTAAGCCCACTTTATTCACCGTCAGATTGCGCAAAAACGTGCCGTTCAACGTGACGTTAAGTAGCGAGTTTTTTTCGTCAATCCAGTTTTCAGACGGGAAACGGTAGTGCAAATAGAGTGGGACCGTATCGCCATCCCAGAGGAACAGGTCGGGTGCAGCGCGGAAATTCACCCGCATCGCATCGTGCCAGATGCCGGTCGCCGTCAGGCTTTGATCTTTGCGCAGCAGTTCACTCAGTCGCACGGGATGCGTCGTATTGATCCAGTGCGGCGCATCGTAAGGACTGCGCAGGACTATGGACTGCGGTTTGACCTGCATGCTGTTGCTATCGGTCGCCAGTGGCTGGGTGGTCAGACGATAAGCGGCCTGACGCAGCTGACTTTCATCTTCGCCACTGACCAGCAGGAGTTTATAAACCGGATTACCCGGATTATCGACCATCTGCAGGGATGGACCACGACTGGCTGGGAAGGTTAGCGTACCGATCCTGTCACCAGGATGACCAAACAGGATGCCGTTTTTTTCCGGCAGATTACCGCGCACGACAGGAAAATGGATGCCACGATAATCACTCTGAATACCCAACCAGGAGGCCACCAGCACCGCCGCGGTCACCGTATCCGGCGTGACATTGTCGGCAAAGCTAAACGTCACGTCAGCCGCAGTCATACGCTGAGGATCGATAAATGGACGCGGGAAATTACGCAGGCTGGTGCCAATATTTAACTGCTGGCCTTCAAGGCTCAGCATCGTTTTAGGCAGAATAGTGACCTGGTACTGCTCTGCGCTGTCTTTTTCACACAGCAGCTTGTCCGCGTCGTTAATTTTGAAACTCAAATTGTTACTGGACACAATCATCGCTGCCGGAATATCCAGCTGATAATCGCTTTCATCGCTGTCACCCGACCCCAGCGGCAGCGTGCCAAGCGGCTGTCCGTTTAACATCAGCTGCAATGAGGTATTGCGCGCGGCGAGCGCCTGGGAAACGCGCAGGGACAGGTTGAGACGCGCGTTGGTGACCACCTCGTCGCCCGGTAGGGTAAAAATGATGCCTGACTGCAGTTGTCCGCCGGTCAGCGTAATGCCCTGACGCTGTCCCATCTGTGCCACATTTAGCGTGCTGCTCACCGGCTGGTTAAGCATGCTGCTTACCATTGAGGTTGTGTCGACGGAGGAAGCGGCCTGGCCTGGTCTGTAGGGCGTTTCTCCTGCGGCGGCCTCCAGGCCCGTTTCCGCATTACCGAGGCCGGCTGGCGGTGGCACGCTGGATAACGCGCTGCTGTCCTGAGTGACGGGCGAAGCGCTGCCGGCAGGCTGTGCATCCGCCGTTGCGGGAACCTTTTCTCCGATCTGTGTGGCCGAATCGGCAACGGCGTCACCCTTAACGGGCGTCGTCGGGCTGGCAGATACCGTACTGTTATCAGGCGCGCCAGTCGCAACACTCGATGTCGAGCGGTTATCCGCCGCACTGCTGTCCGCAGGCGTGATCTGGCTGCTAAGCGCGGGGGCGCTGCCCGGGGCCGCGCTGTTATTCGGTGCCGCATTGTTAACCGACGCAGCGCTGTTATTCGGTGCTGCATTGTTAACCGACGCAGCACTGTTATTTGGTACCGCACTGTCGCTCGGAGCCGCACTGTTATTCGGTACCGTACTGCTGTTTGGAGCCGCGCTGCTGTTTGGCACCATACTGTTATCTGCGAGGGGCGTTTCAGCCGAGGCCGGAATGACCCACAGCACCGCCGAGAGAGAACCGGCCAGCATCGACTGTATCAAGATCCTCATACTGCGCTGTCCTCTTTCGTCGCAACGTCTGGGCCGCTCTTACGCTTCTCACGACGATCTCGCCAGGTCAGCCAGAACAGTTCAAAAACCGTTCGAATGATGGTGCCCAGAGAGGTTAACGGATTGTCCTGCTTATATTCAGGCTGGATCCACGCATCGGCACGCGCCAGTACCACGCGCACCAGTTCGCGGCGACGTGCCAACGGCATGGCACCAAAGCTCAGACGAATGCTTTCTTCATCGCCCGATATTTTGGTCGCCGGGATAGTAATGGTGCCTGATTTCAGTATCAGATCGATCTCTTCAATCGTATCGTGCTCATAACGATTATCTGGCGCATCCAGATTCGCGCCGCCCATCGACAGATCGCTGGTCATCGTGCGGGATGAGATGCCGCTGGCATAGTGGATAATGGCCGGAATCTGTACCTCGATACGAATCGTTTTTCGTACCTGCTTGGTTTCGCGTGCCACGGCAATGGCTGCCATCAAAATGATTAAGCTAAAGACTGCCCACCCGACGTTGAGCGCAATCACGTAGGGATCCACGCCAAAATAGTCATGCATGGTGGCGCGCACGATGCCCGCCACAATGCCGATGCTGAGCAGAAAGGCAACGATGACGTGAGGACGAACGATATGGAAATCAAAGAATCCCTGGTCCAGTACGCCGCCCTTATCCGTCACGTTAAATTTTCCGTGTTTGGGTGAAAGCAACGTGAGGATAGTCGGGATGACCAGATGAAAGCACATGACCGTTTCATAGATTTCACCCCAGAAGGTGTAGCGGAAACGGCCATTCATGCGTGAGTTAACATACAAGGAGAGGACAAGATGCGGCAAAACGTAGGCGAAAATCAGCGACGCCGACGAATGGATGATATTCAGATTAAACAGCAGATAGGCAAGCGGCGCGGTCAGGAAGACCACTCGCGGCAGACCAAACTGGAAATGCAACATGGCATTCAGGTAGCACAACCGCTGTTGCCATTTCAAGCCACGGCCGAACAGCGGGTTATCCACGCGAAAAATCTGCGTCATACCACGGGCCCAGCGCGTACGTTGAATAACGTGCAGCCCGAGGCGCTCTGTCGCCAGGCCAGCAGCCAGCGGAATCGCCAGAAACGCGGATCCCCAACCCAGACGCTGCATTTTCAGCGCGGTGTGCGCATCTTCGGTAACCGTTTCTACTGCGAAGCCGCCGATCTCTTCCAGGGCTGAACGACGAATTACGGCACAGGAACCACAGAAGAAGGTCGCGTTCCAGTTATCGTTACCCTGCTGAACCGGGCCATAGAACAGCGATCCCTCATTAGGAATACTGCGAGCGGCACTCAGGTTACGCTCAAACGGATCCGGCGAGTAAAAGTAGTGTGGCGTCTGCAACAGTGCTAGCTTAGGATCTTTCAAAAACGGCCCCACCGTTGCCTGCAGGAAAGTCCGGGTGGCGACGTGGTCACAGTCAAAGACGCAAATCAGCTCCCCTTTGGTAATCTTCATCGCGTGATTAAGATTACCCGCTTTAGCATGGCTGTTATCATCACGAGTGATATAGCCCACTCCCACATCGGCAGCGAAAACGGCAAATTCTCTGCGTTTACCATCATCAAGCAGGTAAACCTTAATTTTATCGCGTGGATAGTCGATGCACTGGGCAGCCAAAACCGTGTCGCGCACCACGTCGAGGCTTTCATTATATGTCGGGATATAGACATCGACCGTTGGCCATAAGTGGGTGTCTTCTGGCAAGGGTTCAATAGTACGTTTTAATGGCCATGTGGTCTGCAGGAAACCCAGGATTAAAATCAGCCAGACGTACAGCTCAGCAATATATAAGCCGATGCCAAGTATCGCTTCGATTTCAGAATTAAAATACAGGGTTTCCGTTGTTCGCCACCATATATATCGGGACGACATCAGGGCGGAAAGAATAACCATTACGACCGTTATTTTACGGCTTTTACTGACCCCCAATAAAAACACCATACCGATGCTTATCAAGCCAAAAATATACTGCTTTTGGCTATCCATTGGCGTGATAATGATCACCGCAGCAACAGGTGCAAGCACCAGCAGCAGCAGGTAAAACCCGATTTTACCCATGTTCCACCCTGAAAGAGCTGTTTTTTTAAACCTGGCCTGGCCAGGTCATTACATTTAATAGTTGCTGGTGTGAATCTGTGCCTGAACTTCGCCATTCCCTACATTGACATTCAGAATACTGGCGACGCGTTTAGCGATCAGTTCAATATCAAAGGCAGCGGCGGATGACGGGCTGAAATCATAAACAGATTGCTGTGAGGCATTCGCTTCACCCACACTTTCATCGCGATGAATCTGGCCCAAAAGATTATCGCCAAGACGTTGCTGAATAAAAGCCGTCACGTCACGATTAATATTCCGGCGATTGTCGCACTGATTCAGAACAAAATAATGTCCGTGTTTACTGTTCAGCGGCTGACCAATCAGGCGATTTTCTTCAATATGCGGTAATAACGATACTGAGGCGGTATCGGCCAACATCACGACCAGATGCATATCGGCTAAGGTCTTTATCGCTTTAAGCGCAGGGCCGGGGCCCGGCGGAAAATCCGCGACCATGACCAGACCGGGATAGTTCAGTAACGTGTCGAGGCCGCGCTTAATGAAGTGAGGATCTTTGGTCAGGTTTTCTTCAAACCGTTCGCGCTGGGATTCGGTCACGTTGCCGTAGGGCAGGACAAAAATATTTCCGCCGGTAGTCAGAATAGACTGGCTCCAGTCCGCCTGTTCCTCCGAGCGCGCAACAAAGCCGCGTCCATCGTGCAGCGGCACGCCAAAATGAAGGCGAAGGGCGTTCTGAACATCAAAATCGATTGCTAACACTTTGCTACCTGAACGGGCCAGACTCCAGGCCAGATTCGCTGCCAACGTCGTTTTCCCCACCCCACCTTTGGGCGAGCACACACAAACTAACGGCATAAGGCAATCTTCTCCAGTAGCGGTTTTAATAACGTTTCTTTTGGTAAATTTTCTGACCCACTGCTGCGCGCGCGGAAGAGCCCGCTAAAACGGCTATGAACTGTGGCAGGAACGTCAGTATTCGGCTGCGCCGTTACCTGTGGTATCCGCGTTTCTTTCTCAGTTACGGGCGAAACCCTCACCGCATCCTGTGCAACAGACTGCGCGGAGGGAGCCGGGAAGAGAGGTGAGGCAGAAGAAGGGGCAACGGGCGCCACAACGTCAACATCGGGTTCGCTATTGGTCAGGCTATCCATAATAGAATGCGAAGACACAGCAGCAGGCGGCGTGACAGGCTGAGAACGCTCCGTCACCTCAGGCATGCTGAATTCGTCACCCTGAATCGGCTGGGGCTGAGGCAGATCAATACGTTGTCCCCCACTAAAAGGCATGTGCTGGTCTTCGCTCGCCAGTTGACGAATGAGAGACCATTTGCTTTTATCCGCCGCTTCCTGCGATTGGCCTGACATATCCTGAAAGGCGATGTCGAGCGTTTTTGTCTTTTCCTTAAAACGCTGCAAGTCGTCGTAATTTTTCATAGACCCTGGCCTACAACTAAGGGGGGATTTTTCCAGGAATATATCATAATAATTTAAACACAGTGAGATAATTCTGATTACAAAACCGACGAATTCAATAAGAAAGCTTAATACTAATCACTACTCTTTAGCAAAAAATGAGTACTATTTCACATATATCCGTAAAAATTGTTGAGACCATCTTAAGTTAAATATTTTCACAGGTGATTAACATCTTAGCGATCGCTTACATCAGGATAGCCGCTGTTCCAACCCTTTGTATTTTTAGGCAAAAAAAATTTCGTTCGGTTCGGCATTTTACCGGCTGGTGTGCCTTTTCCCTGGACAGATTCCGTGTTTTCAAATTACGGCTGGTAAAGTATTACCCTGCTAATTATCGCTAATTAAAAACCGATCGCTGTTGAAATCATTATCTTTTAGGACATTTATCTCAGGGGTCGGTTTGTTTAATCCATCCACGGGGTAAAAAAATAAAGCGACTTCATCCTGCTACAGTAGAACGCTGGCACTGAAAACGCCCCTGTTCATGTCGCTAATGTATCAATTAGGGTGAAGACCTCTCGTTTTCCCTCATGACCACCCGCTAATGATTGTGCCGGTGCGAAAAGGTTACGCTGATGAACAGGCTTCGGACGCGCAGCAGCAGCGCCCAGGCAGCACGTTTCGCCGGCAGGATGTGGCACGGAATCTGGAACGCACATCGCACGTTGCTGGACTTTCACAGGCGAAGGCGAATGAAAACGTTGTGTCGTTAAACAGACAGAATAACGAAATGAACGTACGGCGGTGATGGCGGAATCCCTGTGGTTAACCCCACGAGGATTCCGCCTGTCACTGATTAAGGCTGGCTGGCAGACTCGACTGATGCCGTTAGCTGGCTTTCATCCTGGTCAACCGCGAAGCAGGCTATCTGTTGGTCGCCATACTGCTTGAGTTGGGGCTGCAGCTGGACACAGGTGCCAAAACGACGCCGGCAGCGGGCATTGAATGCGCAGCCGGGCGGTGGATTCAGCGGGCTGGGGAGTTCCCCGGTCAGCTTAATACGTTCACGACGCTCATCAGGATTGAGCCGCGGCGTGGCAGAAAGTAGGGCCTGGGTGTAAGGATGACGTGGATTGGCAAAAATCGCCTCTTTGCTGCCCTTTTCCACGCAGCGCCCCAGGTACATCACCATCACGTCATCTGCGATATGCTCGACCACGGATAAATCGTGAGAAATGAACACATAGGACAGCCCCATCTCTTGCTGCAGATCCATCATCAGATTAAGCACCTGTGCCCGTACGGACACGTCCAGTGCTGAAACCGGCTCGTCAGCAATCAGCACGTCTGGCTCAAGCATCAGGCCACGGGCAATGGCAATACGCTGACGTTGGCCACCCGAAAACATATGGGGATAACGATCGTAATGCTCGGTTTTCAATCCTACCTTGGCCATCATCTCCAGCGTTTTCTCGCGACGTTCCGCTTTACTGAGTGAAGTATTGATAACCAGCGGCTCTTCCAGGATCTGGCTGACTTTTTTGCGTGGATTCAGAGAACCATACGGATTCTGAAAGACGATCTGAATCTTCTGCCGACGCAGCTTCTGGGCGTGGGGATCGTGTTTTAACAAATCCTGACCGTGCCAGTAAAGCTGACCTTCTGTTGGCGTTTCAATCATGGTGAGTAAACGGCCCAGTGTGGATTTACCGCAGCCAGACTCTCCGACAACCGCCAGCGTTTTACCGCGCTCCAGATTAAAAGAGACGCCATCCAGCGCTTTAACCAGGCGTTCCTGACCAAACAATCCTTTCTTCACCGGATAGTGTTTTTTCAGGTCGATAGCCTGCAGCAGATACTCGTGCTTTGTATTATCAGGACTCATAAGTTGGTCTCCCGGCATCGTCCAGCGGATAGTGACATTTGGACTGACGTCCCGGAATCGTCCGCAGTTCAGGTTCTTCTTTACGGCAGCGGTCATTGGCATAAGGGCAGCGCGGATTAAGCAGGCAGCCTGACGGACGATCGTATTTTCCAGGCACGACACCGGGTAATGAGGCCAGCCGTGCTTTGTCCGCCGCGAATTCCGGTAACGCCCTGAGCAGTGCCTGGGTGTAAGGATGACGCGGCGCTTTAAAGATATCCGTCGCTTTGCCACTTTCCACAACCTGCCCGGCGTACATCACAATAATGTGGTGTGCGGCTTCCGCTACCAGCGCCAGATCGTGAGTAATCAGGATCAGCGCCATGTTTTCCTGCCTTTGCAGATCCAGCAACAACTCAATGATCTGTGCCTGAATTGTGACGTCCAGCGCGGTTGTGGGTTCGTCAGCAATCAGCAGCTTTGGACGACAGGCGATAGCCATGGCGATCATCACGCGCTGGCTCATCCCGCCCGAAAGCTGATGAGGATAAACATCCAGACGCGAAGCGGGGTCGGGAATCCCCACCTGATTCAGGAGGTCAATTGCCCGCTGGCGGCGGGTGCTTTTATTACCGCCCTGATGCACCTTGATGGCTTCCATGATCTGGTAGCCCACGGTATAGCAGGGATTCAGGCTGGTCATCGGGTCCTGAAAAATCATTGCAACTTCGGCGCCCACTAACTGACGACGTTCTTTTTCAGAAATCCGCTTCAGATCGCGTTGATTGAACTCAAGTTTTTCCGCCATGACTTTTCCGGGAAAATCGATCAATCCCATGATGGCCAGAGAACTCACGGATTTACCCGAGCCGGATTCGCCAACAATGCCCACCACCTGGCCTTGCTCAACCTGGTAGCTAATGCGATCAACTGCGCGGAACGGTGCCTTATCGTCGCCGAAATGCACCGATAATTTATCTACATTTAATAATGCCATCTCGGTGCCTCTTTACTGCTTGAGTTTCGGGTCGAGGGCATCACGCAAACCATCGCCCATCAGGTTAAATGCCAGCACGGTAAGCAGAATGACTAATCCAGGGAACGTCACCACCCACCAGGCACTTTGCGCATACTGTAAGACGTCGGAGAGCATGGTGCCCCACTCCGGCGTTGGCGGCTGCGCACCCATTCCGAGAAAGCCCAACGCCGCCATATCGAGAATGGCGTTGGAAAAGCCTAATGAAGCCTGAACGATCAACGGTGCCAGACAGTTAGGTAAAATGTTGACGAACATCTGACGCAACATGCCTGCCCCCGCTACACCGGAAGCCGTCACATAGTCCCGGTTCACTTCAACCAGCACCGCTGCGCGCGTCAGACGGATATAGTGGGGAAGCGCGACAAACGTTAGCGCAATGGACGCATTAACAATCGACGGGCCAAAAATGGCGACCAGCACCAGCGCCAACAGCAGGCTGGGCAACGCCAGCATAATATCAACCAGGCGCATAATGGTGGCATCGACCGCCCCGCCGATATACCCGGCCAGCAAACCAAAAATGACACCAAAAATCAGCGACAGTACGACCACCATACAGCCAACCAGCAATGACAGGCGGGCGCCATACATCAGACGCGACAAAATATCGCGACCCACGTCGTCAGTGCCAAGGATATAGCTCCAGCTTCCGCCTTCCTGCCAGACAGGCGGATGCAGCAGAGCGTCACGGAACTGCTCCGCCGGCCCGTGCGGCGCCAGGACGTCAGCAAAGATGGCGATCAATAGCATTAACACGATATAAACCAGGCCCGTTACTGCGCCTTTATTACGTTTAAAATAGTGCCAGAATTCCTGAATCGGGGTCATCGGCTTGGGTGCAACATTTACGCTTGCGGGATCAACAACAGACATGATGCCCCCTTATTTCTTGTGGCGTATGCGCGGATTCACCACGCCATACAGCAGATCAACCAGCAGGTTGACCAGGATGATCAGAATAGCCGTCAGTAACACACCGCCCTGCACAACGGGATAGTCACGGCGTTGCAGCGCTTCGATTAACCAACGGCCAAGGCCCGGCCAGGAAAAAATGGTTTCAGTCAGGATTGCGCCTGCCAGCAGCGTACCGACCTGCAGGCCGATAACGGTGACAACCGGCAACATCGCATTACGCAGCGCGTGAATGACAATGACGCGCATACGCGTCAGGCCTTTCGCACGCGCCGTACGGATATAGTCTTCCCCCAGCACTTCCAGCATGGAAGAACGCGTCATACGTACGATGACCGCCAGCGGAATCGTACCCAGCACGATAGCGGGCAGAATCATGTGCATGACCGCATCTTTGAAGTCGCCAGGCTCACCCCAGATTAACGTATCGATCAGCATGAAACCGGTGAGCGGATGGCTGTCATCCAGGAACACGGTATCTGCAACACGTCCGGAAACGGGCGTGAGATTAAGCTGAACAGATACCAGCATAATCAGCATGATGCCCCACCAGAAAATCGGCATTGAGTATCCGGTCAGTGAAATGCCCACCGCGGTATGATCAAACACCGAGCCACGTTTCACCGCAGCCATGACGCCGACCGGGATCCCTACGCATACGGCAAACATCATGGCGCAGATGCCCAGCTCAAGTGTGGCTTTAAAGCGCGGAACGAATTCGGTCCACACAGGAATGCGGCTTTTCAGTGAAATGCCTAAATCCCCATGCAGAACGCCATAGATATAGTGCAGATACTGCTTCCACAGGGGTTGATCGAGCCCCATCATCGCCATCAATTCAGCATGGCGCTCAGGGGAAATACCGCGCTCGCCTGCCATGATAAGCACCGGATCGCCCGGAATCATGTGCACAAACGCGAAGGTCAATAATGTAATACCGATGAACGTTGGGATGACAAGCCCCAGACGCCGGAGTATGAACTGCAGCATAGGCGTAATTCTCAGTCGTTTTCCCCTGGCCCTGGCCAGAGATAACATTGCTCATTAACCGCACCCGGCGACAGCCGGACGCGACGCAAGAAGCGCTTCTTTAATAAAAGTAATTAGCCGGAAAAAAAGAGCAGGCAACAGGCGATCGGTGGCGATCGCCTGAGGGCCGGAAAAACCGGCCCTTACTGCAATAATCCGAAAGGTTATTCCTGAATATCGACGGTTTCGAAGTGATGTTTACCTAATGGATCAACCACATAGCCGGTGACTTTCTTACTCACAGGCTCATAAACGGTTGAGTGCGCAATGATCAGTGCAGGCGCCTGATCGTGCATCACTACCTGAGCTTGCTTGTAATATTCAATACGCTTGTTGTGATCGGATTCTGCACGGGCTGGCTGGATCAGATCTTCAAACGGCTTGTAACACCAGCGGGAGTAGTTAGAACCGTCTTTGGCCGCCGCACAGCTGAACAACGTCGCGAAGAAGTTATCTGGATCCCCATTATCACCGGTCCAGCCCATCATCACAGTTTGGTGTTCGCCCGCTTTGGCGCGTTTCAGGTACTCGCCCCACTCATAGGTCACGATTTTGGCTTTAACGCCGATTTTGGCCCAGTCAGACTGAATCATCTCAGCCATGCGGCGTGCGTTCGGGTTATATGGACGCTGAACCGGCATCGCCCACAGGTCGATTGAGAAACCGTCAGCCATACCAGCTTCTTTCAGCAGGGCTTTAGCTTTCTCCGGATCGTAGGCGTAATCTTTAACGTCGTTGTTGTAGCCCCACATTGTCGGTGGGATCAGGTTTTTCGCTGGCTGGCCCGCGCCCTGATATACCGCATCAATGATGGCTTGTTTGTTAACCGCCATGGTCAGTGCCTGACGCACTTTCACGTTATCCAGCGGCTTCTTCTCAGTATTAAACGACAGATAACCGACGTTCAGACCAGGCTGTTCCATCAGATTAATTTTGCTGTCTTTTTTCATGCTGGCGATATCAGCCGGGTTCGGATAAGGCATGATCTGACATTCGCCTTTCTGCAACTTGGCGTAGCGCACTGAGGCATCTGGAGTGATTGAGAAAACCAGCCGATCGATTTTTGGCTTGGTTCCCCAGTAATCCGGGTTAGCTTTATACAGAATACGCGAGTCTTTCTGGTACTGCTGGAGCACAAATGGGCCCGTGCCAACCGGGTTCAGGTCAACTTTCTCTGGCGTACCGGCTTTCAGCATGTTGTCGGCATATTCTTTAGACATGATGGAAGCAAAATCCATCCCCAGGTCAGCCAGGAAAGGCGCTTCAGGACGCGTCAGCACGAAGCGTACGGTATGATCGTCCACTTTTTCGATTTTGCTGATCAGCTTTGGCATATCCATACCTTCAAAGTACTCATAGCTGCCGCCAGAGACGTTGTGGTACTTGTTGTTTTTATCTAACTGCCGCTCAAAAGAGAACACCACGTCATCAGCGTTTAACTCACGCGTAGGTTTGAAATCTTTCGTCGTCTGCCATTTCACGCCGTTGCGTAAATGGAAGGTATAGGTTTTACCATCAGCGCTGACGTCCCACTTTTCGGCCAGGCCCGGCACCAGTTCGGTCGTACCGGTTTTGAACTCAACCAGGCGATTATAGATAGGTACAGAACTGGCATCATAGGTTGTACCCGAGGTAAAGAGCTGCGGGTTAAACCCTTCCGGAGAACCTTCCGAACAATAAACCAGGGTTTTTGCCTGAACACCTGCGGCTACGGTCATGGCGACGAGGCTCAGACCGACCTTCAGCATCCTGGATTTGGCCAGGGAGTTGATCATGCTTTTGCTCCATTGTGATGTGTTGTTGTGTGCATTGCCCGACCTCTGGTTTTTTTATGCGGTTCAGGCGGTCCACCCTGCGGGTGTGATAAGAGTGAGATAGTTTGTTTGGATAATCCTGATTGATAAGCACCCATCAGAAAAATCTGTATCTGCACTGTTATTGACGCATCAATTTGTCAACAGTTGCAAAGAACGTCAATACAACGGTTACTTATTTACACAGAGTGTGAGGAATAGCAAGCAACGATAAAAAAAACCCATACAGACGCAATGCCATATAATGCACAGCGGCATGGGTTTATATGCCATGTATTCTGCTACACAGGTCATAAATGAGCAGTGATTTGCGCTAAAAAAAAACAGACATCATTTAGCGCCAAATGTTGGATATCTGAACGATTTACTGTGCGTTATGACGTTCACACAGCGAAAAATGCTGTTAACTTTGGGTTGAAAATGACCAATTTGCCATTTTGTGGCATAACCAAAACTTATCTTTTATCCCTCTGTAACCCTCTGATGAGAAGGCCTGCATAGCGATGAGACAATAAAACAGGCTGTCTGGAGCAGAAATTGATTTCAAGGAGGAATTATGGCGGTCCCGAAAAAAGTGTGACATGAGATATTCTAATAACCGAGGCGGGGCAATAGCGTCTGGAAGAGGTGTTATTTATGCCTGTGAGAAACGGCCTCCTTTTATACGAATTGCGCCGGTCAAATTGTCTGCCTGAATCGATTGCGACAGGCCCGGCTCTCCTTGGACCGTTGCGTTCGCAACGTTGTCTCGCTGACGCCCGGCGCGAACCGCCTTCGGCGGTGCTCATCCTCTTTTATTCAGGCGAAAAAAAACCTGTCTTTGCAGACAGGTTTCTTAAATATGGTCGGCGAGAGAGGATTAGGCTTACTGCGTAAGCCCCCTTCGGGCCGTTGCATTCGCAACGTTGTCTCGCTGCGCTCGGCGCAACCCTCCTTCGGAGGTTCTCATCCTCTTTTATTCAGGCGAAAAAAAACCTGTCTTTGCAGACAGGTTTCTTAAATATGGTCGGCGAGAGAGGATTCGAACCTCCGACCCACTGGTCCCAAACCAGTTGCGCTACCAAGCTGCGCTACTCGCCGATGGGGGCGCATGTTACTGCTCCCCCCAGGAAGCGTCAACCGCTTTTTGCGCTTTCCCGCCCAATCGCCTGGAAAGCAGGCGGCCAGCGAGTTTTATGCCTTGCCGCGAAAAATTGCCTTACCGCTATAGCGCTTTTAACGCTGTCCCGGCAGGTGCCTGACACCAGTTATTAGCCTGCTTAATCCCGCCATTTGGCGAGGTGTAACCCAGGCAGCCCATAATGGTATCAAACAGCTCGACATGACGATGGGTTTTGCCGACGCGCTGTTGCGCCTGCAGGCGTTCGAAGTTTTCACGGTTTGTCGGGTCAGCCAGATATTTATCTGACGCCCAGACCATCATAGGAACACGGAACTGCTCCGGCGGTGCCATTTCACGCGGCGTACCATGCAGATGCATATTGTCGCTGATCGATTCGCCATGGTCCGATGCATAAAACACGATCGCTTTTTTATCACGCAGCTGATCCAGAACGCTGTCCAGCATGCTGTCCACATAAAGGACGGAATTATCGTAAGCGTTGATCAGTTGCGCTTTGCTACAGGTTTCATCCACGCCCATGCATTCTGGCTGATAGCGTGCAAAACTGCGCGGATAGCGCTGTGAGTAGAGATAATGTGAGCCCTTCGTGTGCAGGACAACCAGATGCTTACCCTTCGGGTAGCGCTGCAGTGAGGCCTGTAACTCAGGCACCAGCAGCATATCATCTACTGATTTACCCTGGTTACGTGGCTCAGAACCAATCTGCTCGCGGAAAGAGAAATTATTGGCGTTGATGTTATCGTAGAACCAAACCTCACTTTGCATCGCAAACAGCTCAGAAGTGAAGCCCAGTTCTTTCATCACTGCGAACACATTTTGCTCTTTCAGTGTTCGCCCGGGATTGTCCATAGTGCCGCCTTCGCGCACAAACATACAACGCAAAGACAACTTGGTCGCGGTATCACAAGATTCGCCACGAAATGCGACCAGATTTTTCTCTTTAGAGAGTTTAGGGGTGGTGTTTCGCTCATAGCCCAGCAAGCCCATATGATCCCAGCGAGTGGTTTCGCCAATAACAAACACCACATAGGTATCATCTAACCCCGGAGGAGCAACATAAGTATATTTCTGGGCAGGATCCAGGAGTTCCTGATTTTCCAGCGTCTCGTCAATCTTGGTCCAGGTAAACAAACCCAGCGCGGCCAGCCAGTTAGAGGGGAGATATGAGTGCGCGACAATTCCGCCATAGCTTGGCAGATCGACGTTGGTCACTTCCTCATTCGCCTTTTGCAACTTGTCGAAGTAACGGATGGGTAACCACACGAGCGCAACGCAGGCCAGCATAATCAAAGTGGGTTTCAGGCGCTGTCCTGGCGTACGTAACTGCTCATTGAGCGTCATACTAAGGTTGTTGCGCCAAATCATGAACAGTGGCAGCGCGCTGACCAGCACCATCCACAGGATAAAGTGATAACCCACCACCTCTTTTGACAAATCGGTATCTGTCGTCATGACTGAGGCGACGATTCCGTAGCCAATGACCACATTGAAAAAGGCCATATAATAGCCAGCAGCAACAGAGATCAGGACAATCAGGGTGGCCAGAATCCGGTAGAACCATTTTCCGCCTAGCGATAACAACCGCATCAGGAAAAACGTCAGCAGCACGATAGCGACGACCTCGGTAAACGCGGTCAGCCAGTTTGTCACGGTTGATCGGGTCAGAAAGCCATCAAATCGGCGATAAAAGATTGGTAAATTCAAAAAGATACCGAGATACAGAGCCAGCAAGAGCGACAGCTTTTGCTGTGTTAATGATTTTATGTAATTCATGAAAAATGGTGTTTCCCCGGAGCGAAGCGCTTAACTAAACGTTAATCTGACTGCCATATTTCGGCAGAGTTCGCGAATTAAGCGGGCCGGATAAATAAGAAGAGTATTCTGAACGTTTTTAGACGTCATAATGCGAAGTGGCACAGTTAACCATGCGGCAACAAATTAGACCAGAAAATATTCCCGGACAGGACGTTTCAAAAACGTCACTCAGAAAGGCGCAGAGAGAAAAAAGGGCCTGTATTCAGGCCCTTAAGCGTTTAGCGAATGATATTCAGCGTGACATCAATGTTGTTGCGTGTGGCATTTGAATAGGGACAAACGATATGAGCCGCATCAACCAGTTTCTGCGCTTCGGCTTCGTCCATTTCAGGCAGGTGAATATTCAGCGTTGCTTCAATACCGAAACCATTGGGGATAGGGCCAATACCCACTTCACCTTCAATCCATGCATCTTTTGGCATCGCAATTTTGTCACGGCCAGCAACGAACTTCATTGCCCCCAGGAAGCAAGCTGAGTATCCCGCGGCAAAAAGCTGCTCCGGGTTAGTGACTTCGCCACCTGCACCGCCCATCTCTTTCGGTACACCCAGTTTCACATCCAGAACGCCGTCAGATGAGGTTGCACGACCATCACGACCACCGGTAGCCTTAGCTTTTGCACGATAAACCACTTGTTCTAAAGACATATCTGCTCTCCATTACACTATTTAATCGCTCGCGACTTATCAATAAGCACCGAGCTGCGAAGTTTGACTCGTTTCTACATCCAGATTAAAAATTTAGCGCGGCACCATGAGTTTGTCACGTAACTGGTTCAACTGCAGTTTGAGCGAATTCATTTCATCTTCGCTGCAGTCAGATGCACACTGAATCTCATCAGGAATGCTTTCAGCCTGCTGGCGCAGCGAACGCCCTGCATCCGTTAAACTCACGACGACCTGACGTTCATCCTGACGGGAACGCTGGCGATTAAGTAAGCCCGCATTTTCCAGCCGTTTCAGCAGCGGCGTCAGCGTTGCAGAATCCAGAAAGAGGCGTTCACCAATTTCTGATACGGTCAGTGAATCCTGTTGCCACAGTACCAGCATCACCAGATATTGCGGATAGGTAATATCCATCTGCGTGAGCAACTTACGGTATACTTTATGCATCGCCAGGTTGGCGGAATAAAGTGCAAAACAAAGTTGCTGATCGAGCAACAGTGGCGCAGCTTTCACTTTTTTGTCATTTTGATTACTGTTCATAGACGCAATATAAATAGCGCGCTAGTTAATTGCAAGCAATTTATGAAATGAGGTAGTGCATGCAGGATTCTCTGGAAGAACGGGCGCGTCGCTATGCCACACAAGCCCATGCCGAAACGGGTCAACGACGCAAATATACCGATGAGCCCTACATCGTGCATCCCGCTGCCGTTGTGGAACTGGTCAGAAGCATTACCGATAATCCTGTGATGCTGGCCGCCGCCTGGCTGCATGATACCGTGGAAGATACGGCGACCACCCTCAATGATATCCAGACGCATTTTGGTGACGAGGTCGCGAAGCTGGTTGAGATGCTGACCAACACGGCACCACAGAGTGCAAAGAACCGTGCGGCACGTAAAGTGGCCGATTTTCGCCATACGGCTCAGGCCAGCCCAGAGGCACAAACGATAAAGCTGGCTGACATTATTGACAATACACGTTCAATTGTTCGTTTCGATCCCCATTTCGCCCGTGTTTATCTGATTGAAAAAAGGGTGCAAATTCAATTACTCAGACAGGGCAACACAGAACTCTGGCGTCAGGCTTCTGCCAATATTGAAAATGGCATTGCGCAACTGGCTGAGGCTCCCTATAACGTGCCCGAAAAGTGGTTTGTGAAGCAAGCCGCGAAATACGGTGGGTTGAGCTAAAACCCGCCGCTGCATGTGGTCGCCTTTGAAGTAAACTGCACAGGGTAAGCCAGTCATCAGGAACCGATTATATGGTTTACAGGTTTACAGGTTTATAGGCTTACAGGCTTACAGGCTTACAGGCTTACAGGCTTACAGGAAACGATAAGCCCGACCTGGGGATCCCCAATCGATTACGATCAGCACGGCTTTCTCTTTTACAGCGATCAGAGAGGGCATATGAATGTGTAGAAAAAATCGGGTTTTTAAAAAGTAATTAGCAAGCAGGGAAACTGTCAAAAAAATGTATTTTTAAAATAAAAAATAAATAACTATTAAGACAGAAAGAAGGTTTCATGTGATATCAGTCACGATAACTAAACGTAATGCTAGACATAAATAATTAATATAATAGGGTGGCACTATGTTTAATGAGAGTTGAAATATTATGATCATCTTAAACAGCAGCAGTGTAATATCCAAATGGTTTAATATTGATAATGTTATTGTCAATCACCTGCCTTAACGTCTTCTTTTTACAATCGCCCATCTCTTTCGACTGACAGGGTCGTAATTTATCGGGCGCATTTTCACTCATTCAGACTTTAAAAACCCTGCATTATGGGTGCGATCCGTTTACTTGCCCAAAACTGGCTATTGAAAACGCGATGCAACATACAATGCAGTCACGTTTCTTATCGGCTGAAACAGGATAAAAACATTTGCCCGGGTTTTTAATTCATTCATTAAAAAAACCTACGGCATCGGCACGTCTGAATAAAAGGACATGATGATGAATAACTTTAGACACTTACCTGAGCCATTCCGTATTCGTGTTATTGAACCCGTCAAACGCACTACACGAGAGCATCGTAATGCAGCGATGATAAAAGCCGGAATGAATCCATTCTTGCTGGATAGCGAAGACGTTTTTATTGATCTTCTCACCGATAGCGGAACCGGCGCCGTTACGCAAAATATGCAGGCTGCTATGATGCGAGGCGATGAATCTTACAGTGGCAGCCGCAGTTATTACACGTTAGCGGAAGCGGTAAAAGCTATTTTTGGTTATGCCTATACTATTCCAACACATCAGGGCCGTGGCGCAGAACAAATTTATATTCCGGTATTAATAAAAAAACGGGAGCAAGAAAAAGGTCTGGACAGAACAAAAATGGTGGCCTTCTCGAACTACTTTTTTGATACTACACAGGGCCACAGCCAGATAAATGGCTGTACCGTGCGAAATGTTTATATCAAAGAGGCTTTCGATACGGCGGTTCGCCACGACTTCAAGGGCGACTTTGATCTTGAGCGCCTGGAGAAAGGCATCCAGGATGTGGGCGCGGAGAATGTGCCCTATATTGTTGCCACTATTACCTGCAATTCCGCCGGCGGGCAGCCCGTGTCGCTGGCAAACTTAAAAGCCATGTACCAGATTGCAAAAAAATATGACATTCCGGTGGTCATGGATTCAGCCCGCTTTGCTGAAAACGCGTACTTTATTCAGCAGCGGGAAAAAGCGTACAAAAACTGGACAATCGAAGCGATTACCCGGGAAAGCTATAAATATGCTGACATGCTGGCCATGTCGGCAAAAAAAGATGCGATGGTCCCCATGGGTGGCTTGTTGTCTTTCAAAGATGACAGCTTCTTTGATGTGTACACCGACTGCAGAACACTTTGCGTTGTTCAGGAAGGATTCCCCACCTATGGTGGGTTAGAAGGCGGCGCAATGGAACGCCTGGCGGTAGGCCTTTATGACGGCATGAATCAAGACTGGCTGGCTTATCGTATCAGTCAAATTCAATACCTGGTTGATGGCCTTGAATCGATTGGTGTGACCTGCCAGCAAGCCGGTGGCCATGCTGCCTTTGTCGATGCCGGAAAATTATTGCCGCACATTCCGGCGCATCAGTTCCCGGCTCAGGCACTCGCCTGCGAGTTATATAAAGTGGCCGGTATCCGGGCAGTCGAGATCGGCTCGTTTTTGCTGGGCCGCGATCCTAAATCAGGAGAACAACTGCCCTGTCCGGCCGAACTGTTGCGGTTAACCGTTCCCAGAGCCACCTACACACAAACGCATATGGACTTCATTATCGAAGCTTTTGAGCATGTGAAAGAGAATGCGAGCAACATAAAAGGATTAGCCTTTACCTATGAGCCTAAGGTTTTGCGCCATTTCACCGCAAAACTTAAAGAGATTTCATAGTCATACCTGTACAGTGAGCAGCTGTTTTGGCCACGGCTGCTCCATTACCCTGCCTGTCAGGCATAAAAATTATAACAACGATAAAAGCGAAGAATATTGTTGAGAGGACACCATGGAAGAAAATACAGATCAGAAACACTCCGCCTTTTGGGGCGTGATGGTTATCGCTGGAACCGTAATCGGTGGTGGGATGTTTGCACTCCCTGTCGATCTTGCGGGCGCGTGGTTCTTCTGGGGCGCTTTCATCTTGATCATCGCCTGGTTTTCCATGCTTCATTCCGGTCTGCTGTTACTGGAAGCTAACCTGAACTATCCAACAGGCTCAAGCTTCAATACATTGACCAAAGATCTGCTGGGTAAAAGATGGAATGTAATAAGCGGTATTACCGTTGCTTTTGTGTTGTATATACTGACTTACGCTTATATCTCCGCTAACGGCGCGATTATTAGCGAAACCCTGTCCATGCATTCCAGCATGACGATACCTTCACGTGTTATCGGCATCGGTACAGCGGTTTTCGTTGCCAGCGTGTTATGGATTAGCTCTCTGGCAGCCAGCAGAATCACCTCGCTCTTTTTGGGTATTAAAATCTTAGCCTTCGTCATTGTTTTTGGCTCTTTATTTTTCAAAGTTGATTTTTCAATCCTTAGCGATGTTAGCGGTATCAGTGAAAGCAATCGTTATTTTCCCTATATATTTATGGCCGTTCCGGTTTGCCTTGCCTCTTTTGGCTTTCACGGTAATATCCCCAACCTGATCATTTGTTATGGAAAACGAAAAGATAAGCTGGTTAAAAGCATTGTTCTTGGTTCACTGCTGGCGCTGTTTATCTATCTTTTTTGGCTGTATTGCACCATGGGGAATATCCCGCGTGAAAAATTCAAAGAAATCATTTCTTCGGGCGGAAATGTTGACGCGCTGGTGAAGTCTTTTATGGGAACGCATCCTGGCGGCGTCATTGAATTTTTCTTACTGGTTTTTTCTAATCTCGCCGTGGCCAGCTCTTTCTTTGGGGTCACGTTGGGGTTGTTCGACTATCTGGCGGATCTGTTTAAAATCGATAATTCCCACTTTGGACGATTTAAAACGGTGCTGTTAACCTTTCTACCTCCCGGCATCTTATATTTGCTCTTCCCGAATGGTTTTATTTACGGTATCGGTGGCGCAGGATTGTGCGCAACAATCTGGGCAGTTATCGTCCCTGCCCTGCTGGCATTAAAATCGAGAAAACGCTTTCCCGATAAAACATTCACTGTCTGGGGCGGAAAGGTTATTCCGGCTGTGGTCATTTTATTTGGTGTTATCGTCATCATCTGCTGGTTTGGCAATGTGCTTAACATCTTGCCAAAGTTTAGCTGACCGACAGGACGGACTGGAAACGGGTTTAACGAAGCCTGTCAACAGGGAGAGGTATTGAACGGCCGGTCACTCACGTGACCGGCGCCAACAAAAGCCGGGATACGACTTAGTGACTTAATCGAGTAACTGACGCCCAAGGTAAGGATTGGCGTGAAGTAATTTCATCAATTTTTGTGCAGTTGCGGAAGGACGCGTACGCTGGGCTTCCCAGCTTTTAACCGAAGAAACGCTAACGCCCATAATCCTGGCAAACTCATCTACCTGCATTCCTGCCATTTCGCGTAAACGCTGTGGCTCTGGCACGGCTGGCTGACGCTGAGTTTGCAGCGCTACAGGGCTGTTATCACGTGTCAAAACAATCTGCTCAAGGCTGCTGAGCAATTCAAACATTGGGTCTTTTAACTCCATAGAGAACTCCTTAAAACTCACTATGAATCACGTGAAAGAAGGTACAAGAACCTGAAATCAGGCTCAGAAACCGGATTAAGCAAGCTGCATCCCTTAAGAGTTTGTTTTTATTGTAAGAAAACCCTTATGGGACACAGCCTGACCTGCATTGCTGTTAAACATGTCAACACAATGCCACAAATGCCGGGAGACTAAGTATGGATAGATACCTGACAATTTGCAGCGCAAATTAGACATTTTTTTTAACTTTACAATTCTGAAAAATGGTTAAGCAACTTAACCTTTTGAAGCGATTGGTTTTGTTACCACAGCGTCTGTCAACAGCGCTGGTCGCGTTTTCTTTATGGCCGGCAATCAGGTGATGAACTGGCCAGGATAACCGCACCGGCTCTGTGAGTTGGTTGCAAAATATGCGCCAGACTTTCATTTTTTGAACACATACTGGCTGGAGAGTGCTGTCAGCCATCACGCCTTTCTTGCTTCCAAAATAAAAAAACACTTGCCAGCCCTGACGTAGGTGGCGCCGGAAGCGCTGAAAAGGGAGTCAGCTTTATCATCGAAGGACAACATGACGTTTTAATTATAGTGAACACGATAATTTGTGCGATTCGTGCCAGTGATTGCGTTCATGGAGGCGTTTGCACCACTTTAATGCAGACGAACAATTTTAGGGCAACTCGTTAATGGACGTTTAACGTTAACGATTCAGATGGAACATCTGTGTCGGTCGAAACATAAGATGGAATTAATTATTTATGACCTATACTTACGGATCCGTTAGCTTCCCTTCTCGCGGGCTCGTTATCGGTGCAAAAAAGCCTGAGTCGCGGATACGCTGGCCTTCTTTTCTGACACCATAAGCCTGTAACATCATCTTAAACACGCTTAAGGCAAACTTTCTTACAGGTTATGGCCTTACATCGCGCTTTCGCATTGTGTGGCCGTTATCCTTTGTTCTATTCTTTAGGCCACTGCTTATCCGGACATCAGCCAGTTTTACCGACAGGAGTTGAACCCATGGCTTCAGGCATTTCCCGTATCCTGGCACGCAGCGGCATTTTGCTGACTGGCGTGCTTCTTGTGCTGCAACTTACCGCATGTGGTGATAAAGAGGGCGAACAGCGCAAAGCGTTTATCGATTTTCTGCAAAATACCGTTATGCGTAGCGGTGAACATCTACCCAGCCTGAGTGAAAATCAGAAACAAAGTTTTGGTCCTTTCACCGGTGATTACGCCATTCTTTATGGCTTCTCGCAGCAGGCGAACAAAGCTGTGGATCAGGGGATGCGTCCGGTGGTGGATGAACTTTCTGCTATTCATGTGCCGCAGGACTATCTGAGCCGCCACGACTCACTGGCCCAGGCCAACAGCGCGTTGACGGTGGCTACCCAGCAACTGGAAACCGCAAAAATGCAGGCAGATAAAAGTAAAAGCGCGCTTAAGCAAAACGACGACCTGAAAAAAGTCTTCGATACCGCGTATGACAAAGTGGTGACGCAGCCTGCTGGCCAGTTGATCCCATTGCTACCCAAAC
Source organism: Pantoea sp. B623 (assembly GCF_024814475.1). Classification (NCBI taxonomy): domain Bacteria; kingdom Pseudomonadati; phylum Pseudomonadota; class Gammaproteobacteria; order Enterobacterales; family Erwiniaceae; genus Pantoea; species Pantoea sp. B623. Next base: position 2,362,711 of record NZ_JANUXM010000004.1, read on the forward strand.
TGCAGGCACTTAGTCAGGATGCTGTAAAGACAGGTGAGTTTTTGCAGGCTCAGGGAACGCGCGTCAGTTTCAATAACGGTGGCGTTCAGTTCCCAACTCAGGAACAGGCGACGCAATATAATGACTTAATGACGAGCTTATCAGCTAATGTGCAAGCGCTGAGCCAAGCTAAAAATGCAGTACAGGGTAATTTGCAATAATCGGCGTGCAGGGGACGGATCATTCACCGCCTAACCTGAGCCACGTGAAATCATGATTCCGCATTCAAACGGGCCTGATCAAAATGTGATCCGGCCCGTTTTTCATTAAATTAAATTGTGATCTTAGTCTCATTTATCAAACAAAGCTCAACGCCATAAATGTGATCGCAATCACTATAAATCGATTTCGATGGCTAAAAATCCGTCGTCTTCTCGCCGTAATGGCTCATTTCTGTGATAAAAGTCACTTAATACCCCCCCATCCCCCCGACATAAATGTGACCTAAATCACACTAAGCCTCGTGCACTACGCAGTCCACTATTCGCGTGATAAAGTCCGCCTGCATACAGTAATACTGACGGCTCATCGCCGTAGTGGCTAAACAAAAACAAACGCGCGCTCCTGTTGCAGCGCGTCTCAACAAGGGGTGGGCTTATGTCCTCATCAGTAAAGGTCAAAGTACAAAGCTTTGGTCGCTTTTTGAGTAATATGGTGATGCCTAACATTGGCGCATTTATCGCCTGGGGTATTATCACCGCGCTGTTTATTCCAACAGGATGGATCCCTAACGAAACGCTGGCGAAACTGGTCGCCCCAATGATCACTTACCTGCTGCCACTCCTGATCGGTTATACCGGTGGACGCCTGGTCGGTGGCGATCGCGGTGGGGTGGTTGGCGCAATCACTACGATGGGGGTAATTGTCGGTGCTGATATGCCGATGTTCCTCGGCTCAATGATTGCGGGCCCACTTGGCGGCTGGGCGATCAAATCCTTTGACCGTATGGTTGACGGTAAAATCAAAAGCGGCTTTGAGATGCTGGTGAACAACTTCTCTGCCGGTATTATCGGTATGCTGTTGGCCATGCTGGCTTTTATGGCGATTGGTCCGCTGGTTGAAGGTCTTTCACACATTCTTGCCACGGGCGTTAACCTGATGGTGCAGAACAACCTGCTGCCATTGACGTCAATCTTCGTTGAACCTGCAAAAATCCTGTTCCTGAACAACGCGATTAACCATGGGATTTTCTCACCTCTGGGTATTCAGCAGGCAAGTGAAGCAGGGAAATCAATTTTCTTCCTGATCGAAGCCAACCCGGGTCCGGGGATGGGCGTGCTGATGGCCTATATGTTTTTTGGTCGCGGCAGTGCTAAACAGTCTGCTGGGGGCGCGGCGATCATCCACTTCCTGGGCGGCATTCACGAGATCTACTTCCCTTACGTGCTGATGGCACCACGCCTGCTGCTGGCCGTCATCCTTGGCGGAATGACCGGTGTCTTTACGCTGACCGTACTGCACGGTGGTCTGGTATCGCCTGCTTCACCAGGTTCTATCCTGGCCGTATTGGCCATGACCCCAAAAGGGGCTTACTTTGCCAATATCGCCGCCATCTTTGCTGCATTTGCGGTGTCGTTTGTGATTTCTGCCATTTTGTTGAAGACCAGCAAAGTGAAAGAAGATGACGATATTGAAGCGGCTACGCAGCGTATGCGTGATATGAAAGCGCAGTCAAAAGGTCAGAGTCTGACAGGTGCGCCGGTTGCGAGCGACGCGATGAGCGTAGATCTGGACCATGTGCGTAAAATCATTGTGGCCTGCGATGCAGGTATGGGCTCAAGCGCCATGGGCGCTGGTGTCCTGCGTAAGAAGGTCCATGATGCAGGTCTGAGTAACGTGTCGGTCACCAACAGCGCGATTAATGCCTTACCGGGTGACGTTGATCTGGTGATTACCCATCGCGATCTTACTGAACGAGCCATCCGTCAGGCGCCTCATGCCCAGCACATTTCCTTAAATAACTTCCTGGACAGTGCACTTTATAGCACGCTGACCGAGCGCCTGGTGGCGGCTAATCGCAGTGAAGCTAACCGCGAAGCCGTACAGAAGACGCTGGGTGACAGCTACGATGACAGCCATGCCAACCTGTTTAAACTCGGCCAGAGCAACGTTTTCCTGGGGCTGAGTGCCAGCAATAAAGAGCAGGCGATTCGCTTTGCCGGTGAGCAGTTAGTCAAAGGCGGCTACGTAGAACCCGAATACATTGATGCCATGCTGGCGCGCGAAAAGCTGACGCCAACCTATCTTGGCGAGTCGATTGCTGTGCCGCACGGTACCGTTGAAGCGAAAGACCGTGTACTGAAAACGGGTGTGGTTTTCTGCCAGTACCCTGCCGGCGTTCAGTTTGGCGAGGAACCTGATGAAGTGGCACGTTTGGTGATTGGTATAGCTGCCCGCAATAACGAGCACATTCAGGTGATTACCAGCCTGACGAACGCGCTCGATGATGAGCAGGTCATTGAACAACTGGCACGTACAGAAAGCGTACAGGATGTTCTGGATCTGTTATCAGGCAAACCCGCTGTAGCATAATCGGGTCCGACATTTCCCTGGGGCGGTTGTGCCCGTCCCATTTTTTGGGGGCGGACATGCCCGCCCCATCGTTATTTGATATGGGTCAATTTTATGAAAGCGTTACATTTTGGAGCAGGCAACATCGGTCGTGGCTTTATCGGCAAACTGCTGGCAGATGCCGGTATTGAGCTGATTTTTGCAGATGTGAATCAGGCAGTGCTGGATGCCCTTAATGCACGTCATGAATATCCCGTGCATGTGGTAGGTGAACAGGCCAAAGTTGAAGTGGTTAAGGGCGTCAGCGCCGTGAACAGCACCAGCGACGACATTACTGGACTGATCGCGGATGTCGATCTCGTTACCACTGCCGTTGGTCCGCAAATCCTTGAGCGCATCGCTGCCAGCGTGGCAAAAGGTCTGGCCAAACGCAGTGATAACGGCAATGTTCGGCCGTTAAATATTATCGCCTGTGAAAATATGGTGCGTGGAACCAGCCAGCTTAAGCAGCACGTGCTACAGGCGCTGCCTTCTGAATATCATGTCTGGCTCGAACAACACGTTGGCTTTGTGGATTCAGCGGTAGACCGTATTGTTCCCCCTTCTGAAGCAGGCAGTCAGGATCCGCTGGAAGTCACGGTGGAAACCTTCAGCGAATGGATTGTGGACAAAACCCAGTTTAAAGGCGAATTACCCACCATTCCGGGCATGGAACTGACCGATAACCTGATGGCCTTTGTGGAACGTAAACTTTTCACCCTGAATACCGGCCACGCAATTACAGCCTATCTGGGGCAACAGGCGGGGCACCAGACTATTCGCGATGCCATTCTCGATGAGAATATTCGCGCGGTCGTCCAGGGTGCGATGGAAGAAAGTGGCGCGGTACTAATTAGACGCTACGGCTTCGAAGCAGACAAGCATGCTGCTTATATTCAAAAAATTCTTAGCCGCTTTGAAAATCCCTATCTGAAAGATGACGTTGAACGCGTAGGTCGTCAGCCAATCCGCAAGCTGAGCGCAGGCGACCGCCTGATTAAACCGACACTCGGCACGCTGGAATATGGCCTGCCGCATGCCAACCTGGTTCAGGGCATTGCTGCTGCAATGCATTATCATAGCGATCAGGATCCCCAGGCGCAGGAGTTAGCCGCGCTGCTGGCGGAAAAAGGTCCGCAGGCAACCTTAGCGCAGGTTTCAGGACTGGATGCTGAGAGTGAAATAATAAAAGAGGCCGTGAGTGCCTGGCACGCCATGGCATAATAGCCCCATGTTAGCGACCCAGATCGGGGGCAATAAACGGGCCCCCGACAGCAGCACTACACTGATGCAGGCAAGAATGGAAGAAAAGCAGGCTTTTGAAAACCGGGTGCTTGAACGCCTGAACGCTGGACGCTCGGTGAGAAGCTTTTTGTTCGCCGCTGTCGAGTTGTTAGCTGAAGCCGTCAATGTGCTGGTGCTGCAGGTATTCCGTAAAGATGACTACGCGGTGAAATACGCCGTAGAGCCCTTGCTGCTGGGCGACGGTCCGTTAGGTGAGCTCTCCGTCAGGCTCAAGCTGATCTATGGCCTTGGCGTGATTAGTCGGCATGAATATGAAGACTGTGAGTTACTGCTGGCGCTGCGTGAAGAACTCAATCATGACGCGGGCGATTACCGTTTTACTGATGATGAAATTCTGGGACCCTTTGGTGAATTGCACTGCGTGGCGGCCTGGCCCCCCGTTCCCACATTTCATGCTGAAGATGCAGCACTACAGGCGATGCAGCAGCAACGTTATCTGCAGATGGTACGCTCCACTATGGTCCTGTCACTCACCGAACTGATTTCCCGCATTAGTATGAAACAGGCGTTTAAAAAGTCAGTCAGCTAAATCCCGCCGGGAGCCTCAAGGCTCCCCTTTTCACGCTAACCACCGAGAATCTACGTTAAATTTGGTGTATCCTTAGCCTGTTTTCCTCAACGAGTTGTTGTCATGAAAGAGCAAGAAAAAAACGAAATTAAACGTCTCAGCGATCAACTTGACGCGCTGAATCGTAAAGAGCCTCAGTTACTCGAATCCGGTGATGCTGAAAAGCTGGGCGCGTTGCTGAAAGAGAAAGAAACGCTGGTAACGGAAATTGAGCGTCTTCGCAGTCAGCGTGACGTTAAGCTGAGCCTGGAAGCGCAAAAACTGCAAAAATTGCCGTTCAGCCGCGAAATTACGAAAAAAGAGCAGGCAAATTTAGGCGCATTGAAGAAAAGCGTGCGCGGCCTGGTGGTGGTGCATCCAATGACCGCGCTGGGACGAGAAATGGGGCTTAGCGTTATGACCGGATTTGCTAAAAACGCCTTTTGATCATGTTTCAGGCGGCGGCCCGATCGCTGTTTTGCTGGCCAGTAGCAGTCCCAACCTGCTCTGCCAGCGTATCCAGCAGCGTATAACGACGGCGGTATTCCGCACGCTTCTTACTGGCAATCTCTTCCAGCGTTTTACGCGGCAGCGCCAGCGGCAGCATAAAGACGCCGTCAGCACGCTCCTTTCCGTTGATCGTCAGCCAGAAATCGCTGTAGCTGGCATGGAATTTATCCTCTTTACTCTGGCGATAACGCAGGCTGCGAAAAACATGCGTTTCATCCCCTACCGCCGCTATTTTCCTGACACCACATTGCTGAGATAAAATAAAGACGACTTCCATCAATAAGCGTTTAGGAAATAAACCATGTGCCGCTTTGGTTGCATCACGAATAACATCATTGCTGATACTTTTACGCGGTCCCTGTAAGCCACCGATTAAGAGTGTGCGCGCGTTTTCCTCGTTCAAGATCGTGAATGAAAGTGAGGCTAAGCCTTCTCCCTGATAACGCAAGACTAAGGTTATTTCACCTTCACGATCGTAATAACCTGAGCTACAGGCAATGACAAAATCTTCATCATTTTTACCCTTCAGCCTGGCCAGCACGCTCTCTTCGCCACTTTGTAAAACCTGGCGAAGTTGAAGATTATCCAGGCTGTTCATTAAATGATAATGGTCGAGAATAGCCTGGGCGCGTGCAGCTACACCCATTCCGGCACGCAGATAAGGGCGATGTAACTTCGCGGGTAAGACTCCCTGCACACGCATTAATTGCGAAAACCGGGGTAACTCTGAGAGCTGCTGTAAATAGCGCAATGTGGTCACGGGCGCAATCAGCGTCCTTAAGGCAAATTTAAAACGGAATTGACGGCTTAGCCAACGTTTATTTGGCACGTACTTTCCGCTGACCAATTGAAAAAAAAGAGAGGCATACGAATCAGCAACCGGCTCGTGTGTAGTATAAATAGACATGGCATAAGTTCTTATTAATTTGATAGTGGCGCTGATGATAAAACGAGCCACATCAACGACAGGTTAATGACTCAAATTGTTAAAAACTTACCGGGATAAACTGACGCTTCGTTTAATTCTGGTTTAACTGACTTCGAACGTTGGGCTTTAAAGGTGGGAAGCGGTGCGGGCAGCGCAGCATCAGCTATCGCAATGGCAATGGCAATGGCAATGGCAATGGCAATGGCAATGGCAACATTCAGACCGGAAAAGGACGAAAACCAGATATTCAGGCGAAAAAAAACCGGCAGAACAGGTTCTGCCGGTCAGGTCTCTTGGGTTATCGCTTACTTAGCCGATGCAAAGCGGGCTGCCGCTTCGTCCCAGTTAACCACGTTCCAGAACGCTTTGATGTAGTCCGGACGCTTGTTCTGATACTTCAGGTAGTAGGCGTGTTCCCACACATCCAAACCAATGATCGGATAGCCAGAAACGCCAGCGACGGCCTCGCCCATCAGTGGATTATCCTGGTTAGCAGTGGAAACCACGGCCAGTTTGTCGCCTTTTTTAACCAGCCAGGCCCAACCTGAACCGAAACGGGTGGTCGCCGCTTTCTCAAACTCTTCCTGGAATTTCTCAACGCTACCAAAATCTTTCTCAATAGCCGCCTTCAGTTCGCCCTGAAGGGCCGTGCCGGTTTTCAGGCCTTTCCAGAACAGACTGTGGTTAGCATGACCACCTGCGTTGTTGCGCAGCGGGCCTTTTTTGTCTGCTGGCAGCTGATCCAGCTTAGTGATCAGTTCATCAACGGGCAGATCAGCAAATTCAGTGCCTTCCAGCGCCGCATTGGCGTTGTTGACATAGGTCTGATGATGTTTGGTGTGATGGATTTCCATCGTCTGCTTGTCAAAGTGCGGTTCCAGTGCGTCGTAGGCGTAAGGCAGGGATGGCAGTGAATAACTCATGTTCTTCCTCTCCATTTAGTGTTTGAGCAGCACGACAATGTCGGCACGTGCCGCGTAAGCAGTCTTATCATTATAGTTAAATTCATGATCGGTAAAAGCGTAATCAATGCCCTATTAAACATAAGGTTTTGAAAAAACATGCAAAGACTGCGCATTTTTCGTTTGATGCTGACCGCAAAACGGGCTTCGCGCAGGCGCAGTCAGCGAGCCCGTGACGGCCTGATAACCGCTTCTGCAGGCACTCATTCGCGCTGCTCAGCATTTACATCAGCCGCTGTGGATGAGTGTAAATGGTCGCCCGGCCCGGCTTACTGAAACCGACAAGGGTAAGGTTGCAGCGTTCTGCAACCTCAACAGCCAGTCGGGTCGCAGCGGAGACGGCAAACAGAATCTCCACGCCGCACATTGCAGATTTCTGCACCATCTCATAGCTGGCGCGACTGGAAACTAACAGGGCGCCCTCGCCCCAGGCGGCCTGACTGCGATAGCCCAACAGCTTATCCAGCGCCACATGACGACCGACGTCCTCGCAGCCGTGAATCAGCACACCATCAGGCTGTATCCAGGCCGCTGCATGGGTACAGCCCGTTTTTTGCCCCACTGGCTGAAACTGGTTAAGTTGCCCCAGTGCGCGATCCAGATGCGCTAACGTAAACCGCTGGGTGAACGGCAACGGCGTAAGCGGCTTACCAATCTGGTCCAGTTGCTCAACCCCGCAAACGCCACAGCCGGTCCGCCCCGCCAGGGCCCGTCGCTGCGCTTTCAGCGCCATAAAACGACGGCTGGATAGCTCAATCTGTACCTCAATGCCATTGCAACCCGCGACCACATCCATACCGAAGATATCTGCCGGCGCATCGATAATGCCTTCAGAGAGAGAAAAACCGATGGCAAAAGCCTCCAGGTCTTTGGGCGTTGTCATCATCACGACGTGGGAAATGCCGTTATAAACCAGCGCCACGGGAACCTCTTCCGCTAGCCAGTCAGCCCGGGAGTGATGTAAATCGTCACGTTGCCACACCAGAGTTTCACGCAGACCGGCATTCCCGATTACATCAGCATCACTTCTCGCCTCGTTTTTATTCACTTTTTTCTGATCCTGGCTGATTCCGCAATGATTGAAAGGTAATAGTATTCCGTTATGCTGAATAGTGCCTATTCTGAACCTGCTGACAGAGAGCAACAAGCGCATGGCACCCTGATAGCATAAAGCGTGAAATGGCGCGCGGCTGGCCCGGCATGCTCGATGTCTATCTGTATGAAATCATCCAGCCTCGGGAAAAATACATTTCATCCACAAGGGCGGGATTTGGACTGCTATGATCAGCCTGTCGGGAACATTGATGAGATCCTGAAATGCTGCAATCTTCTGACTGACGACGAGTCCTGTCATGATGGAGATAACCGCAACAGAAAAAACGTAAAACCGGCGACAAAGCCACCGTCCGAATGGCCTGAGCCACGACTGAAAACCTATTCTTGCTGGTGTCGTGAATCGCGTAATCAGCCAACAAAACAGGAAAATGCCCTCTATGAGCATCCGCATTATCCCGCAAGATCAGTTGGAGAAGAGCGAAAAAAATCCAGCGGAGACAATCCCGCCGTTACTTTTCCCCCAGTTGAAGCGTTTATACAGCCGCCGCGCCGCGCGACTGCGTGATCTGGCCGCTAAAAATCCACTGGGCGATTATTTACGCTTTGCCGCCGTCATAGCCCAGGCGCAGGAAATTGTGCTGTATGACCATCCGCTGCAGATGAATCTTCATGCCCGCCTGGTACAGAGTGCTCAGGAAGGCAAACCGCCGCTGGATATTCATACTTTACCGCGGGATACGCACTGGCACCGCCTGTTGCATTCGCTGATTGCGGAACTTAAACCCGAGATGAGCGGCCAGGCGCTGGCAGTGCTGGAGAACCTGGAAAAAGCATCTGCCAGCGAGCTGGAAACGATGGCCAGCGCACTCTTTGCGGGCGAGTATGCTCAGGTCAGTAGCGACAAAGCGCCTTTTATCTGGGCGTCACTGTCGATTTACTGGGCGCAAATGGCGGCGTTGATACCGGGTAAAGCACAGGCAGAGATGGGCAATCAACGCCAGTACTGCCCGGTGTGCAACAGTATGCCCGTTGCAAGCATGGTTCATATGGGCACCGACGAAGGCGCACGTTACCTGCATTGCAATCTGTGCGAAAGTGAGTGGTACGTGGTGCGTAGCAAGTGCACAAACTGCGAACAATCCCGCGATCTTCACTACTGGTCGCTGGACAGTGAACATGCAGCAGTAAAAGCTGAAAGCTGTGGTGACTGTGGTAGCTATCTGAAAATCTTGTACCAGCAAAAGAATCCGGCAATTGAACCCGTCGCGGACGATCTCGCTTCTTTGGTGCTGGATGCCCGTATGGAGCAGGAAGGCTTTACACGAAGCAGTCTGAATCCCTTTATGTTCCCTGGTGAATAGCTATTGCTAAAAAACCTCGCTAAAAGGAGCTACGCAATGAAACTGATTGGCAGCTATACCAGCCCTTTTGTACGCAAGATATCTATCATCATGCTGGAAAAAGGTATGATGTTTGAATTCGTTAATGCTTCGCCTTATAGCGATGACAGCCACGTTCCGCAATATAATCCGTTGGGAAAAGTGCCTGCACTGGTCGCGGAGGACGATCAGATCTGGTTCGATTCCAGCATCATCGCTGAGTACCTGGAACAGCGCAGCCCGACGCCTGCTTTATTGCCTGACACTTCCCTCGCATCGTTAAACGTTCGTCAGCTCGAGAAGTTAGCTGACGGTATCAGTGACGCGGCGCTGGTGATTGTGCGTGAGCAGTTACGTCCGGGCGATATGCAGTCAGAAGAGGTTTTACTGCGTAATCGTGAAAAGATTCAGCGTGGCCTGGACAGCCTGGAAGCCTCCGTGAACGAAGGAAAATGGATCAACACTGGCGCACTTAATCTGGCGGATATTGCGACGGGCTGCATGCTCGGTTATCTGAATTTCCGTCGCGTCGTGCCGAACTGGTGCGTTGGCCGCCCGGCGTTAGTCAAGCTGGCAGAAAACCTGTTTCAGCGCGAAAGCTTTGCCCGAACCACGCCGCCCGCATCCTGATCACTCGGCGCAGCAAGTTGCCAGTAGCCGGGTTTCTGAAGGGCCAGCGGCGTTATGCGTATTCTGAAGCGGTGAGAGGCACGCCGCGAAGGATGCAGAGCAAATCTGCATAAACGTGCAATCAGAAACGGTAACCCACCCCCAGATTAACGCCGTTAACAGCGCGTTGCTCTCCTTCAACCCGGGTGCGGGAACCTTCGTAACCCAGGGTTACAGACAGATAATCAACCGGGTTAATGATAATACCGGCCCCGTAAGCCAACGCATTGGTCGTCTCCGAAAACTGGATGTCCTGAGGCATTCCCTGAGAATCATAGCCGTGATACTGGCGGCTCATCGCGGCATGGGAAAAGCCGGCCAGCGCATAAACACTGACCCGTTGATTCAGACGATATGCCGGCCCCGCCAGTAAAGAATAATATTTTGCGCTTACGTGATCGGACGTATGGCGCTGAAAAAAAGAACTGTTGCTGTCCTCACTGTTCTCCAGAGTGGTGAAAGAGGCCACTACGCTAACCGGTGAGTCCCACTCATAACGATATTGCAGATTCACACCGGGCATATTTTTAAAATCTTCAACTTTACTCTGCGCATAGCCTACAGACAGCGTTTGACTTGCCACTGCGGGCACCGCACCACTCAGCAGCGCACAGAAAATAGCGGAAATAATCACCTTGTTCATACAACAGTCCTGATAATAAAAAACAGGTGGCGCATCGCACCCTGTTAATTCTCTGATACAGACAGCCTTATCCTTTCAAGACAGGGCTGTGAGTTCAGTATTATTCAGCCCTGTCTCATCCGAAATGAAACAGCCTGTTTGCGCCAGATATTTTCTTTTTAAGCCTTGCCACTCACGGGAAAAACATCATTAGATCGCGGTAAACCTGCGAAATTAACGGTTATCTGGCGGAACGGGACCTTAACAAAAACACCTTATTCCCACAATAAATAAAGGGATAACATTGACGGAATTCAGGACCGATTGACGATTGATTGATGTTACGTCCCAGTAGTCAGAGAAGGTAGCGGTAATCAGGGGATGAACCCGGTAAGAATAAGCATCGCCGCGCCTTGCATTGCTGCAGCGAGTCCGCTATATCTTTCGCTCAGGCCCTGTCCTGAAGCGGCCCGGCGCGCGCGGGCCGTAAGCCAGGGTAAAAGGCAGTTCATTACCACGCTCAGTTTTTTTATTTACGCTCCGGCCTCGTCATGGGCTGTGAGACCTGGCAGCCCACTGCCTCAGACAGACGAAAACCGGACAAATCACTATCATGCGATCACACTTCAGAATGGCCTTGTGCTGCCTCCTGGTCGGTAATATCACACAGGCCTGGGCTGAGGGGCTGACGCTGGGCGCCCAGGGCGAGGCGAACTTTACGCCTTATCGCCAGTACAAAACGCAGTTTTCAGGTCTGCCTTATGTAGGATATGACAACAACCATGTCTATATTGACGGCACCGAAGTCGGCGCCTATTTGATCAAAGATGACACCACACAGCTAAAGGCGCGCTGGTGGTATCTGGATAACGAATTCGATCCCGGCCAGTCATCTGACCCGGCGCTTCGACAGCTAGACATCCGCCACAGCACCATGATGGGCGGCATCAGCTATCAAAAGATAACCCCCGTCGGTGCTTTCAGAACGGAACTCTCTGCGGATACGCTGAATGAAAGCCGGGGATTACTGGGAACGGTCGCATGGGCGGGCCAGGTGTCGTTCATGCAGTTGGACGTTTATCCGCAGGTTGGGGTGGACTGGATGAATAAGCAGCAGGCAAGCTATTACTACGGCGTGAACGCTCAGGAATCCGAGCGCAGCGGTTTACCTTCCTGGCGTCATCAGGGCATTACGCCGTGGCTTGCTTTGGCGTTTGACTGGCACCCGGTTACGCCGTTGCATATTTATCTTCAGCCCAAAGTCACCTTCCTGACTGGCGCACTTCGCGACAGTCCGATGACGGATCAACAGTATTACTGGACGCTTTCTTCAGGCGTTACCTGGACATTTTAAAGCGGGCATTCGGGCTGTGCCGCCACAATGCCTGGCGGCTTGAGATAGACTCGCGGATAGCGCCGCCTGTGCCGGTAACCGGCTGCAGCGCCTGAATATAAACATGCTCTACAGATGAGGTTTCACATATCGCCCTGTCGATGGGCAACGTACCTCGATTATTCAGGACGGGACACACAGAATAAAAAAGGGACGATTTCTCGTCCCTTTTCAACATCGTCAAGGCCGGTTACTGTAGTAGCGAAATATCAGCGACCTGCAGGAACAGTCCGCGCAGTTTCGACAGCAGCGTCAGACGGTTAATCCGCACCGCCTCGTCTTCCGCATTAACCATCACTTTATCGAAGAAGTTGTCTACGGCTTCGCGCAGCTGCGCCAGCTCAATTAACGCATCCTGATAGCGACCTTCTGCAAAGTAAGGCTGCAGTTTACTGCTCAGAGCGGTCACGAAGGTGGCCAGCTGAATCTCTTCATTCTCTTTTAACAACGACGCCTGCACGCTGTCATTCAGCGGTTCGGTCGATTTAGCCAGAATGTTAGAGACGCGCTTATTGGCAGCGGCCAGCGCGGCAGCCTCATCCAGCGTGCGGAAATGTGAGACCGCCTTCATGCGGGCATCAAAGTCGGCCGGACGGGTTGGACGACGTGCCAGTACCGCCTGCAGCGTATCAATGCTGTGGCCTTCTTCCTGATACCAGCTGCGGAAGCGACCCAACATAAAGTCGATGACGTCATTAACCGCATTGGCATTGCTCAGCTTGCTGCCATACAGGCGCACGGCTTCTTCGGTCAGCGTTTGCAGATCGAGTGGCAGATTTTTTTCTACGATAATGCGCAGCACGCCCAGCGCGGCACGACGCAGTGCAAAGGGATCTTTATCGCCCTTTGGATGCTGACCAATACCAAAAATCCCGGCCAGCGTGTCCATTTTATCGGCAATCGCCAGCGCACAGGCAACCGGGCTGGACGGCAAATCGTCCCCTGCGAAACGCGGCTGGTACTGCTCGTTCAGCGCCACCGCAACATCTTCGGCTTCGCCGTCATGACGCGCATAGTGCATGCCCATCACGCCTTGCGTGTCGGTGAACTCAAACACCATATTGGTCATCAGGTCGCATTTGGACAGCAGGCCCGCGCGCGTGGCGTGATTCACATCAGCACCAATCTGCGCTGCGACCCAACCGGCAAGGGCCTGAATACGATCGGTTTTGTCACGCAGCGAACCCAGCTCTTTCTGGAACAGCACGGTTTCGAGGCGCGGCAGGTGATCTTCAAGGCGCTTTTTGCGGTCGGTATCAAAAAAGAATTCGGCATCCGCCAGACGCGGGCGTACAACCTTCTCATTACCGGAAATGATCTGCTGCGGATCGCTGGACTCAATGTTGGTCACAAAAATGAAGTTTGGTAGCAGGTTGCCTTCCGCATCATAAACCGGGAAGTACTTCTGATCGCCTTTCATGGTGTAAACCAGCGCTTCAGACGGCACCTTAAGGAATTTTTCCTCAAAGGTGGCGGTCAATACGACCGGCCATTCCACCAGCGACGTCACCTCTTCCAGCAGGCTGTCGCTGAGGTCAGCGACCCCACCTAAACGACGCGCCGCGGCTTCTGCATCGGCTTTAATCATGGCCTTGCGAACCTGATAGTCAGCAATGACCTGACCGCGCTTTTCAAGCACATCCGGATACTGATCGGCGTTCTCCAGCGTGATCTCACTTTCGCCCATGAAGCGGTGACCACGAATAACGCGATCTGACTTAATGCCAAGGATCGTGGCGGGAATCAGTTCATCGCCCAGCAGCAGGGTGACGGTATGCACCGGACGCACAAACTGTACGTCGCTGTCGCCCCAGCGCATCAGTTTAGGTACTGGCAGTTTACTCAGAGCAGTGGCAACCATTCCTGGCAGCAATGCCTGAGCAGCCTCACCTTTAACCTGGGCACGATAAACCAGCCATTCGCCTTTGTCGGTGCTCAGGCGTTCAGCCTGCTCAACCGTAATACCGTTACCGCGTGCCCAGCCTTCCGCTGCTTTAGTGGCATTGCCTTCTGCATCGAAGGCCGCCGCGACCGCAGGCCCACGCTTTTCTACTTCACGATCGGGCTGGGAGGCACTCAGGCTGGCGATTTTCAACGCCAGACGGCGCGGGGCAGCAAACCAGCTTACCTCGCCATGGTTCAGATTAGCCGCATCCAGCTCGGCAGTCACCTGAGCAGCAAAGGCTTCCGCCAGGCTGCGTAATGCTTTCGGTGGCAGCTCTTCGGTGCCGATTTCCACCAGGAACGTTTTGTCAGTCATGGCTGCCTCTTACTTTTTGTTATTGCACATCGGGAAGCCCAGCGCTTCGCGAGAAGCGTAATAGGCTTCAGCCACGGCTTTAGTCAGGGTGCGGATACGCAGAATGTAGCGCTGACGCTCCGTCACCGAGATCGCTTTACGCGCGTCCAGCAGGTTAAAGCTGTGTGCGGCTTTCAGAATGCGCTCGTAAGCAGGCAGCGGAAGAGGTTTTTCCAACGCCAGCAGCTGCTGCGCTTCTTTCTCATACTGCTCAAAACAGGTGAAGAGAAAATCCACGTCGGCGTATTCAAAGTTGTAGGTAGACTGCTCGACTTCGTTCTGGTGGAACACGTCGCCGTAGGTTGTTTTACCTAACGGACCGTCGCTCCAGACCAGATCGTAAACGCTGTCAACGCCCTGGATGTACATCGCGAGGCGCTCAAGACCGTAGGTGATCTCACCGGTAACCGGTTTGCACTCCAGGCCACCTACCTGCTGAAAATAGGTAAACTGCGTCACTTCCATGCCGTTAAGCCACACTTCCCAGCCGAGTCCCCAGGCACCCAGCGTAGGGTTTTCCCAGTTATCTTCGACAAAGCGAATATCGTGCACCGTGGGATCCATACCCAGCTCTTTCAGCGACCCAAGGTACAGCTCCTGAATGTTGTCCGGCGATGGCTTGATGATCACCTGAAACTGGTAATAGTGCTGTAAGCGGTTCGGGTTTTCGCCGTAGCGGCCGTCGGTAGGACGGCGGGACGGCTGCACATAGGCGGCGGCAATCGGCTCCGGGCCAAGTGCGCGCAGGCAGGTCATTGGGTGTGAAGTACCAGCGCCCACTTCCATGTCCAGTGGTTGAACAATGGTGCAGCCCTGGCGCGCCCAGTAATCCTGCAATGTCAGGATCAGGCCCTGAAAGGTCTTGGTATCAAACTTTTGCATGATGAGTTCGCACGCGGTTCGGCTAGATAAAAAAAGAGTGCGACAGTATACCCTTTGACCGCGCGATGTGCAGCCGGAAATCCTGCCGCGCAGCCTGGAGAGTGGATTTTAGGATGACGTTCAGCGCCACAGCGATGCTGAACGGCAAAATTAACCTGTGCCGTTTGGCTTTTTTCATGCGATCTTGCGCACAGAGGGTTCTGAATCCCTGTCGGCGCGCTTGTTGACTGCAACGCGACTGGCTACGCTTTGCACCGGGACGCACTGCGCCAGAGGAAACCATGTCGCAAAAGATTTACTGGATAGATAATTTGCGGGCAGTTGCCTGCCTGATGGTCATCGTCATCCATACCACCACCTGGTATCTGGCCGGGCCGATGGCGATAAAAGGTCACTGGTGGGACATCGCCAACCTGCTCAACTCAACGTCACGCATCTGTGTGCCGCTGTTTTTTATGATTTCCGGCTACCTGTTCTTTGGCGAACGCAGCGCACAACCCCGTCATCTATGGCGACTCGTCGGATGCCTGCTGTTTTACAGCGCCGTCGCGCTGGTCTATATCAGCCTGCTAACGCCCATCGGTGAAGGCCGTTCAATATTGAAAATGCTACAGAAACCGGTGTTTTATCATCTGTGGTTTTTCTTCGCGCTGATCGGCATTTACCTGCTATCGCCCTTAATTCAGGTCAAAAGCGTGCGCCCCCGCTATGTGGCGGTGCTGGTGCTGGTTGTGGCGGTGCTGGCTAATCCCAATACCATGGATCAGTCATGGGGGCGGTTTCACTGGTTACCGATCAACCTCTATCTGAGCGGAGACAGTATTTATTACCTGCTCTACGCGCTGTTGGGGCGTGCTATCGGCACCATGGAAACAGACAGGCGCGGCGTAACTGCGCTGGCGGTCTTGGCCTTCCTGGCCTGCGTGACCGGTATTATGTTGGGCACTAAACGGGCATTAATCGTCAACGGCGCATTTAACGATACCTGGTATCTCTATTGTGGACCGCTGGTGTTTATTGCGGCCATCAGCGCCCTGCTGGTGTTCAAAAATGCCTTTAATCAACGCACCCTGCCTGGCCTGGCGACGATTTCGCGCTACTCGCTGCCCATCTACGGTTTTCACGCGCTGTTTATCCATTTCATCCGTACAAATCACTATGACGATATGACGCGTCCCTGGTTGGATCTGCCCGCCGTCTTTATGGTCACCCTGGCAGGCAGCCTGCTTCTGGCGATGCTGCTCAGTCGGCTGGACAGGCGCCACTGGGTAACCTGAGGCTAGGTTGTCAGGTTCCAGCCCCGCGCACGCCACAGTTCAGGCAGCGCCGCCATATCCGTAAACACCGTGACCAGCGGGTGATCCAGTTCCGGGTTGTGCGCGTCGGCACAGTAGTAGAACACTGGCATGCCAGCGGCGATTCCGGCCCGCGCGCCCGCTTCAGAATCATCCACTAAAATACAACGCTCAACAGGCACTCGCATTTGCTCTGCGGCGTGAAACATCAGCTCAGGCTCGGGTTTCCAGTGACCAATGTCGTAACCGCTGTAAAGGCGCTCGGCAAAGTAGTCCAGCATGCCGGTTAATCCCAGCGAGTGCTGCATCTTCTTGACCGTACCGTTGGATACCACGCACACCGGGACGTTCATCTGCGCCACCAACGCCTTCGCCCCGGCTATCGGCTTCAACTCCAGATCGAAAAGTCGGGCAACTTCACTCCGGTAGGCGGGTTCAAGTTCGTCCAGCGGTAATCTGACCCCATGCGACTCGCTAACGTCACGGATGATGTCATACAGTTTCACCCCTTTGTACTTTTCGAACATCTCCTGTAAGGAGAGCGTAATACCGTAACGGGCAAAGGTGGTGACGTAAGCGCGTGTACAAAGCACTTCGCTGTCTACCAGGGTACCATCACAATCGAAAAAGACGCATTCTGCTGACATCTGACTCCATCCTTTTAGTTGGGTGCCCCTACACTCTACCCTAAGCCTGACGCGTTGTGATAATGGCAATCGGTTGCGAAAAATCATTGTATTGCCCGGGCAAAATCGCCAGGATACGCGCCGGTGAAATTTTCTTCCGGATAAACGGCATGAACAAACAAAGCCTTTTTCAGCGCGTATTTAAATTGCAGGAACACGGTACAACGGTTCGTACCGAGGTCATTGCTGGCGTTACCACGTTTTTGACCATGGTATACATCGTTTTTGTAAACCCACAAATTTTGGGTGTGGCAGGGATGAACGCCCAGGCGGTGTTCGTAACGACCTGTCTTATTGCCGCATTCGGCAGCATCCTGATGGGCCTGTTCGCCAATCTTCCGGTCGCACTGGCACCGGCAATGGGCCTCAATGCCTTTTTTGCCTTCGTCGTCGTGGGTGCTATGGGTTACTCGTGGCAGGTCGGTATGGGCGCCATCTTTTGGGGCGCGCTGGGGTTGCTTATCCTGACGCTGCTGCGTATTCGCTACTGGATGATCGCCAATATTCCACTTAGCCTGCGCGTGGGCATTACCGCCGGCATTGGCCTGTTTATTGCCATGATGGGCCTGAAAAACGCCGGCATCATTGTGGCCAACCCGGATACGCTGGTCACTGTGGGCAACCTCAGCTCGCATAACGTGCTGCTGGGTGCTCTGGGTTTCTTTATTATCGCCATTCTGGCGTCACGCAATATTCACGCCGCCGTGCTGATTTCGATGATCGTCACCACGGCGATTGGCTGGATGCTGGGCGACGTGAAGTTTGTGGGTCTGTTCTCTGCGCCTCCGTCCATCACCTCTGTGGTCGGTCAGGTCGATATCAAGGGCGCGTTCAATATTGGCATGGCCGGCATCATCTTCTCTTTTATGCTGGTCAATCTGTTTGACTCATCAGGTACGCTGATTGGCGTCACCGATAAAGCCGGCCTGGTCGATGAAAAAGGGACTTTCCCACGGATGAAACAGGCGCTCTATGTCGACAGCATCAGTTCCGTTACTGGCGCGCTGGCAGGGACCTCTTCCGTTACGGCCTATATTGAAAGTACGTCTGGCGTCGCCGTTGGTGGTCGTACCGGACTGATGGCGGTCGTCACCGGCCTTCTGTTCCTGCTGGTCACATTTTTATCACCGCTGGCAGCCATGGTTCCGGCCTATGCCGCAGCGGGCGCGCTGATCTACGTTGGCGTGCTGATGACCGCCAGCCTGTCGCG
This sequence comes from Pantoea sp. B623, assembly GCF_024814475.1. Lineage (NCBI taxonomy): Bacteria > Pseudomonadati > Pseudomonadota > Gammaproteobacteria > Enterobacterales > Erwiniaceae > Pantoea > Pantoea sp. B623. Next base: position 2,381,043 of record NZ_JANUXM010000004.1, read on the forward strand.
GGTTAAATGGGACGATCTGACGGAGGCCGTTCCCGCTTTTGTTACGGCCGCGATGATGCCGTTTAGCTTCTCCATTACGGAAGGCATCGCGCTGGGCTTTATTGCTTACTGTGTCATGAAACTTGGCACCGGGCGCTGGCGTGAAATCAGCCCCTGCGTGGTGATTGTCGCGTTACTGTTTGTGCTTAAAATCGCGTTTATCGACGCACACTGAGCGCCCTGGGAAGTCGTGCGCTGGCGGCCTGTTACTGGGTCAGTATGAGGCCAGCGCGCGTCCATGCAGCGTCGTCAGACGCATCATTTTTGTCCCGTCATCCGGCTTATCTAACGCGATATCACGCAGTGCAGACCACTGGCCGCCGCCGGTGATTTCCCATAAGTACAGGCGCCGCACATGGGGTGATAAAGCACAGGACCACACCAGCGTGGGCTCCGCATCGCACAGAATCTGCAGGTCGGTGGGCAGCGTTGTACGCAGGCGCCCGGCGCCGGGCAATAGCTGTAGCGAACGCAGCCCTTCTTCACCTGCGCCCTGCAGTTTCATTACGCTGTGGCGCAGCGTCCAGATCTGCGTCACGGCCTCAGGCACATCTTGTTGAGCATTGATCCAGGCGATTTCTCCTGAACTTAACCCCTGTACCATCAGCGCCTGCGTCTGACGACTGTGTGCCCGCACGATATCCATATCCAGGCCGACCTGACTGCGCTCTTCAGCCAGCAGGACGCCCACGGTATTCCCCGCGTAGGCAATATTGAAATCAGGAAGATCGCGATCCGCAAAGGCCGGGCGGCCGTTATGACGCTTAACGATAGGCGGAAGACGATGAAGGCCGTAAATACGCTGCATGAGCTGTGCCAGCAGGATACGGGCCGCCAGAAATCGCCCTCGACGTTTATCCGCAAGATGCTGCGCGCTGTCGATGATGTCCTGCGGGATTGCGCTATCAGCCACCAACTGCCCGGGATTGCCTGTCCAACGAACAAAATGACCCGCCATCTGTCTCTCCATGAAAATGGTCAAATAATCATCAATCCCATTATAAGCGCTTTCCCAGGCTACCGCATACAGCTTGCCCTTTTTTCAGAAAAGCAGCAGGCTGGAGCCCTCACTACAGGCAGAAGTCACCAGCAGAAACGGGCGTTACGAAAAAGTCGTAACGCGCTGGGATATCAGACGAACTGGCAGGCTTGCTCAAGACTCAAGCGGGGCAGACGGGGAGGAAGTTTATCCGGGATGCCATAGCCCAGATTAATTAACAGATTCGCCTGCCAGGTGGTATCGGCAAAAAAGGCATCGTTAACTTTTAGCGGATCGAAGCCCGACATGGGTCCCGCATCCAGCCCCAGCGCTCGGGCTGCAAGAATTAGATAGCCTGCCTGTAAGCTACTGTTGCGAAACGCCGTCTCTTTGACTAAATCTGGCGTGTTAGTAAACCAGTTACGCGCATCGGCATGTTGAAACAGCATCGTCAGATGCTGATAGAACTCGCTGTCCCAGGCAATAATAACGGTGACCGGTGCGCTCAGGGTTTTCTCAAGATTGCCGGACGCCAGCGCCGGTTTCAGCTTTTCTTTCCCCTCGGCTGAGGTGACAAAAACGAAGCGTCCCGGGGAGCAATTTGCTGAAGTTGGGGCCAGGGCAACGAGCTGGTAGAGCTGTTCCAGCAGGGCCTGTTCGACCGGTTTTTGCTGCCAGTGATTATGGGTGCGGGCGTGGTAAAAAAGGGTGTCTAGCGCGGCATTATCAAGCGATGTAGTCATATAACTCTCCAGGGAAAACATCCAGTATTCGACCTATACGGTGAGTTCACGTTTTTGGATGCGTTTCAGCCCGTCTCATTGCGTGATGTGCTTGTCGACGTCCAGCTGAAAACACGGCGTCATAACATCCAACTCTACAATAATCTACGCCACAACAACCAATAAGCAACACATGACGCGTTGGCCCGTAAACGGCGACGGCTTCGTTTTACCGGGCCGCTTACGGGCCATGTGCAGTGTTATTTGCCGATACAGAAACTGGAGAAAATTCGCCCCAGCAAATCGTCTGACGTAAATTCACCAGTGATTTCGCTAAGCGCCTGCTGCGCAAGACGCAGTTCTTCTGCCAGCAACTCGCCAGCCCAGGCACCCAACAGTTGGGATTTGCCCTGTTCAAGATGCGTAGCGGCAAGCTCCAGTGCCTGCAAATGGCGGCGACGAGCCAGGAAACCGCCTTCCATATTATCGGCAAAGCCCATGGTCTGTTTCAGATGGTCACGCAGTGTATCCAGGCCTTCGCTGGTTCGGGCTGACAGCCTGATGAGCGCGTGGCCATTCGCGTTGGTCAGTCCCCGTGCTTCACCGGTGATGTCCGCCTTATTGCGTACGACGGTAATCGGCAACTGAGGCGGGAGACGCGCGACAAAATCCGGCCAAATCTCCACGGGCTCGGTTGCGTCCGTCGTTGTGCCGTCCACCATAAAAAGCACCCTGTCGGCCTGTTCGATTTCATGCCAGGCGCGTTCAATACCAATACGTTCCACTTCATCGCTGGCCTCACGCAACCCTGCGGTATCAATGATATGCAACGGCATACCGTCAATATGAATATGCTCACGCAGCACATCGCGCGTTGTGCCGGCAATATCCGTCACGATGGCCGCCTCACGACCGGCAAGCGCATTCAGCAGGCTGGATTTTCCTGCGTTGGGGCGGCCGGCAATCACCACCTTCATGCCTTCGCGCAACAGGCTGCCCTGTTTGGCTTCGGCACGCACGGCATCAAGATCGCTGATGACCGTATTCAACTGCCCTTCGATTTTGCCGTCAGACAGAAAATCGATCTCCTCATCGGGGAAATCAATGGCCGCCTCAACATAGATACGCAGGTGCGTCAGGGCTTCTACAAGATGATTAATGCGAACAGAGAAGGCTCCCTGCAGCGAGTTGACCGCCGAGCGTGCCGCCTGTTCTGAGCTGGCATCAATCAGGTCGGCAATGGCTTCTGCCTGGGCTAAATCGAGTTTATCGTTAAGGAAAGCACGCTCAGAGAATTCGCCCGGTTGGGCAATGCGCAGGCCAGGCAGCGCCACAATACGTTTCAGCAGCAGATCCAGAATCACCGGGCCGCCGTGGCCCTGTAACTCCAGCACGTCTTCGCCGGTAAAAGAGTGAGGGCCGGGAAACCATAGCGCGATTCCCTGATCCAGCACGCTACCGTCACTATCGTTAAACGATAAATAGTCGGCATAACGCGGTTTGGGCAGTTTACCCAGTATCTGCTGGGCAACCTCTGCGGCTCGCGGACCGGAAATGCGCAAAATGCCAACGCCGCCCCGTCCGGGCGGGGTTGCCTGCGCAACAATGGTATCGCTATGGCTCATAAATTCTCTCTCACTACAAAAAACAAAGGCGGTCGCTTTGACCGCCTGAGCATAACCGTATTTATCGCGGGAAACCTCCCGCGACGGTCTTACGCTTTCTTCTTGTCGCGACTGTGTAAGCCACGTTTTTCCAGGCCGCGATAAATCAGCTGCTGCTGGAGAATGGTTACCAGGTTACTGACGATGTAGTACAGCACCAGACCTGACGGGAACCACAGGAAGAACACGGTGAAAATCACAGGCATATACGTCATGATCTTCTGCTGCATCGGATCGGTCACGGTGGTCGGTGACATCTTCTGAATGAAGAACATGGTGATACCCATCAGAATCGGCAGGATATAGTACGGATCCTGTGCTGACAGATCGTGGATCCACAATATAAACGGCGCATGACGCAGTTCTACCGAGCCAGACAGCATGTAGTACAGGGCAAGGAAGATAGGCATCTGAATGACCAGCGGCAAGCAGCCACCCAGCGGATTCACTTTTTCTGCCTTATACAGCGCCATCATCTCCTGGCTCTGCTTCTGCTTATCGTCACCTAAACGCTCACGCATCGCCTGAATCTTCGGCTGCAGCATGCGCATTTTCGCCATCGAGGTGTACTGCGCTTTTGTCAGCGGGTACATGATGCCACGCACGATGAACGTGATAATGATGATGGAGAAGCCCCAGTTACCGATAAAGCTGTGAATGAACTTCAACAGTTTAAACAGTGGCTGAGAGATGAACCATAACCAACCGTAGTCAACCGTCAGGTCAAGGTGAGGCGCAATCGCGGCCATCTTGTCCTGGATTTCCGGCCCTACCCACAGCGTGGCATCCAGCGTCTGTTGCGCACCTGGTGCGACGGTTACCGGCGCAGATTTATAGCCGATTGCAGCAACGCCATTACCCAGATTGCTGGTATAAAGCGTGTTTGTCCCCTGTGTGCGCGGTACCCATGCGGTCGCGAAATACTGCTGCAACATTGCCACCCAGCCATTGCTGGTGGTGGTATTGAGGTTTTCGTTATCGGCGATGGTATCGAACTTAATCTTTTCGTATTTCGATTCGCTGGTGGAGTAAGCCGTTCCGCGGAAGGTGTGCAACGCAAAGTTGTTGCTGCCGGTATCACGGTGCTTAGGCAAATCGATCGTCTGTTTTAACTGACCAAACATCGACAATTCCAGCGGCTGCTGGCTGGTATTGTTAATGTTGTAGTCAACGTTAACCGCATAGTCGCCACGCTTGAACACGAACGTCTTGGTGTAAACAACGCCGTTTTCAGCGGTGAACGTCATCGGAACACGCAGTTCGCTCTGACCCTCAGCCAGTTCGAAGTGATCCTGAGCCGTGTTATACAGCGGACGCGCACCATTATTCGGGTTGTCCGGACCATTACGGCCGGTTAAACCACTTTGCGCCTGGTAAACAAACGACGGTGTGGTTTCCAGCAGCTCAAACGGCTTGTCAGAACCCAACTTATCCGGGTAAGTCAGCAGTTGAGCCTGGTCAACATCGCCACCGCGGGTGTTGATCGTTAATGACAGGACATCAGTCTTAACGGTGATCGTTTTACCCTGGCCGCTGGCCGGTACACCCTGGCCTGCAGCATCACCGGCTGCACTGTTTGTGTTCTGCGTGGTCTGGGTCTGCAAAGGCTTCGGAGCATGGTCCGTCTGCCAGGCTTGCCAGATCATGAAAGACACGAACAGAAAAGCGATGAGAAAGAGATTGCGTTGCGAATCCATCGTTAATGTTCTCTGGTATCAAAGGTTTTTGGCGGCACAGGATCGTCACCACCCGGGTTCAAAGGGTGGCATTTTAATACGCGTTTTAAAGTCAACCAACTGCCTTTTATCAACCCAAACCTGCGCAAGGCCTCAATTCCGTATTGAGAGCAGGTCGGATGAAACCGACAGTGTGGCCCCAGTAATGGACTGATGCCGCGTTGATAGACGCGTATCAGGACGATCAGGAACCGCGCGCCAGGCGACAGTGACGACGCCATAATTTCTCCAACGCTTCCGCCAACATACGGTTATCGAGATCGGCAACACCCTTCTTCGCAACCACCACAAAGTCCATCGACGGCAATTCATGTTGACGCAGGCGAAAGCTTTCGCGGGTCAATCGCTTGATCCGGTTGCGTTCGTGAGCGCGTTTCACATGTTTTTTCGCGACGGTCAGACCGATGCGGGGATACCCCAGCGCGTTAAGGCGGCCGAGAATAGTAATTTGCGGCGTGCCAGCCCGTTGTGGCTGCTGAAAGACGAAAGTGAAATGAGTGGGAGTTAACAAACGTAACTCCCTGGGAAATGCGAGCTTACCCATCAGGGTTAGCTTTATTACTTAGAAACGGTCAGACGAGCGCGGCCTTTAGCACGACGACGTGCCAGAACCTGACGACCATTTTTAGTAGCCATACGAGCACGGAAGCCGTGTGAACGGTTGCGCTTCAGTACGGACGGTTGAAAAGTGCGTTTCATGGCGATTTCTACCTAAACTTGAAAATTTTCACTGGGTGACGCGTTTCCGGACCAAAAAACAGACCGACGCCTCAATGTGTCTTTAATAAAGAGGCGGGATTGTAATAATTGTACAGTCCCGAGTCAATTTACTTCGCTTGTCGCGGTACCAGATAACCCGGATACAGTCCGCTGAGTCCGGGCATTGAGCTTTACGCGACAACGCCGGGGGGAGAATTATACGGGGTCTGCGTTAAAGCGCAAGGATCGCGCAGGATCTTATTGCGATCGACCTGCCGCAGGCGCAGACAAAAACGAGAGATCGTCCGAAAAATTGAATCATTCAGCGCGATCCCAGGTGGTTTTTTCTGCCACAGGCGTAGACTTTCCTTCGCGTTCATGTCCTGTGGATAAAAAGGATAAAAACTGTGTAGAAAGGGAAGATCTCTGTCGCGCTTTGCGCTATGATCCGCCCTTCCTCTGACGATCCTCTAATGATTGCAGGATGGAAAACCGCTGATAGCGGTCGCAGGCGCTTTCTTTCGTCTGTGTCAAAATGAACGTTTCTTAGATTAGCACCTACTTTTCTTATCGAATTTGTACGAGTGGAGTCCGCCGTGTCACTTACGCTTTGGCAACAGTGTCTTGCCCGTTTGCAGGATGAGCTTCCTGCCACCGAATTCAGCATGTGGATCCGTCCACTTCAGGCTGAATTAAACGACAATACGCTTGCCTTATATGCTCCTAACCGCTTCGTACTCGACTGGGTTCGGGATAAATACCTCAACAGCATCAATGCACTACTGAATGAGTTCTGCGGTGCGAATGTACCTCTGTTGCGTTTTGAGGTGGGCACGCGCCCGGTTCAACAAGCCGCAGCGGTCAGTCAGCCAGCGATGGCCAGCGTCAGCGCGCCGGCTGCACCGGTTCAAAACCGTCCGGCACCGGCACAAATTGTCCGCCCAAGCTGGGACAACGTCCCTGCGCCTGCGGATGTCACTTATCGCTCTAACGTTAATAATCGTCATAACTTCGATAACTTTGTTGAAGGTAAATCGAACCAGCTGGCACGCGCGGCGGCACGTCAGGTGGCTGATAACCCTGGCGGCGCCTACAACCCACTGTTTCTTTATGGCGGTACGGGCCTGGGGAAAACTCACCTGTTGCATGCAGTCGGCAACGGCATTATTGCGCGTAAACCCAATGCCAAAGTGGTTTATATGCACTCTGAGCGCTTTGTGCAGGACATGGTTAAAGCGCTGCAAAATAATGCTATCGAAGAGTTTAAGCGCTATTACCGGTCGGTTGACGCCCTGCTGATCGATGACATTCAGTTCTTTGCCAACAAAGAGCGTTCTCAGGAAGAGTTTTTCCACACCTTTAATGCGCTGTTAGAAGGCAATCAGCAGATCATCCTGACCTCGGATCGTTATCCAAAAGAGATCAACGGTGTTGAAGATCGTCTGAAGTCGCGATTTGGCTGGGGCTTAACGGTGGCGATCGAGCCGCCGGAACTGGAAACACGCGTTGCGATCCTGATGAAAAAGGCGGATGAAAACGATATCCGCCTGCCGGGCGAAGTGGCTTTCTTTATTGCCAAGCGTTTACGCTCTAACGTCCGTGAGCTGGAAGGGGCACTGAACAGGGTTATCGCCAACGCCAACTTTACCGGCCGGGCGATTACCATCGACTTCGTTCGTGAAGCACTGCGGGATCTGCTTGCCCTGCAGGAGAAGCTGGTCACTATTGATAATATTCAGAAGACCGTTGCTGAGTACTACAAAATTAAAGTCGCTGACCTGCTTTCTAAGCGCCGCTCGCGCTCGGTAGCGCGTCCGCGTCAAATGGCGATGGCGATGGCTAAAGAGCTGACTAACCACAGTTTGCCGGAGATCGGCGACGCTTTTGGTGGTCGCGACCATACCACGGTACTTCACGCTTGCCGTAAGATTGAGCAACTGCGTGAAGAAAGCCACGACATCAAAGAAGATTTCTCAAATCTCATCAGAACATTATCTTCGTGACGCTATGAAATTTATTGTTGAACGTGAACAGTTGCTAAAGCCGCTGCAGCAAGTCAGCGGTCCGCTAGGCGGTCGCCCGACGTTGCCTATCCTCGGCAATCTGCTGATGCAGGTTAATGAAGGATCGTTGTTACTGACCGGCACCGATTTGGAAATGGAAATGGTTGCACGGGTTGCCTTAACCCAGCCGCACGAGACGGGTGCGACGACCGTTCCGGCACGCAAATTCCTGGATATTTGCCGTGGCCTGCCGGAAGGGGCGGAGATAAACGTGACGCTGGAAGGCGAGCGCATGTTAGTGCGTTCCGGCCGTAGCCGTTTTTCGCTCTCTACCCTGCCCGCCAGCGACTTCCCAAATCTGGATGACTGGCAGAACGAGGTGGAATTCACCCTGCCTCAGGCCACGCTAAAACGCCTGATCGAAGCCACGCAGTTCTCTATGGCCCATCAGGACGTACGCTACTACCTGAACGGCATGATGTTTGAGACGGAAGGCGAAGAGCTGCGTACGGTCGCCACCGACGGTCACCGTCTGGCGGTCTGCTCCATGCCCATTGGCCAGGCGCTTCCCAGCCATTCAGTCATTGTACCGCGTAAAGGGGTTATCGAGCTGTTACGCCTGCTGGACGGCGGTGATACACCGCTTCAGGTGCAGATTGGCAGCAGCAACATCCGCGCGCACGTTGGCGACTATATTTTTACCTCTAAGCTGGTGGATGGTCGCTTCCCGGATTATCGTCGGGTGCTGCCAAAAAATCCGGATAAAGCGCTGGAGGCAGGCTGCGATCTGCTCAAGCAGGCTTTTGCCCGTGCGGCGATCCTCTCTAATGAGAAATTCCGCGGCGTTCGTCTCCATATCACCGAAAATCAGCTAAAAATTACCGCTAATAATCCTGAGCAGGAAGAAGCGGAAGAGATGCTGGATGTCAGCTATACCGGCAGCGAGCTGGAAATTGGCTTCAACGTCAGTTACGTACTGGATGTACTGAATGCACTTAAGTGCGAGAATGTCCGCCTGCTGCTGACGGATTCCGTTTCGAGCGTGCAGATTGAAGATGTGGTGAGTCCGGCAGCGGCCTATGTCGTCATGCCGATGCGTCTGTAGCACACGGGCTTTATTCGGGCAGTGCACCTGTCACGTACGCTGTATGCGTCAGGCGCACTGCCCGTGCGAAAAGGTGCGGTGCCGTTGACGTCCTTACTCACTGAGATTCGATAAACCTCATTTGCCCTTCACGCTGGATTGATTCATGGCTTTAACCCGCCTGCTGATAAAAGATTTTCGTAATATTGAACAGGCCGACTTAGCGTTAGCGCCAGGATTTAACTTTCTGGTAGGGGCGAATGGTAGCGGTAAAACCAGCGTGCTGGAGGCGATTTACACACTGGGTCACGGCCGTGCTTTCCGCAGTTTGCAGGCCGGCCGGGTAATTCGTCACGATCAGGCAGCATTTGTGCTGCACGGCAGGCTGGAAGGCCAGGAACGTGAGTTTTCGGTCGGGCTCAGTAAAAATCGCGCTGGCGAAAGCAAAGTGCGTATTGATGGCAGCGATGGCCACAAAGTCGCTGAGCTGGCACAGTTGCTGCCAATGCAGTTGATCACGCCGGAAGGTTTTACCTTACTCAACGGCGGTCCCAAATATCGTAGAGCCTATGTCGACTGGGGCTGCTTTCATAACACACCCGGTTTTTTTAATGCCTGGAGCAATCTGCGACGCCTGCTTAAGCAACGCAATGCGGCGTTGCGCCAGGTAACGCGCTACAGCCAGATTCGTCCCTGGGATCAGGAGCTGGTGCCGCTGGCGGAGCAAATCAGCCAGTGGCGCGCCGACTACAGCGCAGCCATCTCGGCCGAAATTGTCACCACCTGTGCACAGTTCCTGCCCGAATTTGATCTGCGTTTTTCGTTCCAGCGCGGCTGGGACAAAGAAAGCGATTATGCCGAGTTGCTTGAGCGCAACTTCGAACGCGATCGCGCCCTGACTTATACCGCCAGCGGCCCGCACAAAGCGGATTTTCGTATTCGTGCCGAGGGCACGCCGGTGGAAGATTTACTCTCACGCGGTCAGCTTAAACTGCTGATGTGCGCATTGCGTCTGGCACAGGGCGAGTTCCTGACCCGCCAGAGCGGACGCCGCTGTGTTTACCTCATTGATGACTTTGCTTCTGAACTGGATGACAGCCGTCGCCGCCTGCTGGCGGAACGACTTAAAGCAACCCAGGCACAGGTTTTTGTCAGCGCCATCTCTTCGGAGCATGTAATCGACATGACTGACGAAAAGGGCAAGATGTTCCGCGTGGAACAGGGTAAAATAGCGGTTCAACCTAAAGATTAAATGAGCGAGAAACGTTGATGTCGAATTCTTATGACTCTTCAAGTATCAAAGTCCTGAAAGGGCTTGATGCGGTACGCAAACGCCCGGGCATGTACATCGGCGATACCGATGACGGAACCGGTCTGCATCACATGGTATTCGAGGTCGTGGATAACGCAATCGACGAAGCGCTCGCCGGTCACTGTAAAGATATTGTCGTGACAATCCATGCCGATAATTCGGTTTCCGTTCAGGATGACGGACGCGGAATTCCAACCGGTATCCACGAAGAAGAAGGTGTGTCGGCGGCTGAAGTTATCATGACCGTGCTGCACGCTGGCGGTAAGTTTGACGACAACTCCTACAAAGTGTCTGGCGGCCTGCACGGCGTAGGTGTTTCCGTTGTGAACGCCCTGTCCCAGAAACTGGAACTGACCATTCGTCGTGAAGGCAAAGTGCATCAGCAGATTTATCTGCACGGCGTACCTGAAGCGCCGCTGGCGGTTACGGGAGATACCGATGCAACCGGTACCCGCATTCGTTTCTGGCCAAGCCATGACACCTTCACCAACGTTACCGATTTCGAATACGACATTCTGGCGAAACGCCTGCGCGAACTGTCCTTCCTGAACTCTGGCGTATCGATTCGTCTGGAAGACAAGCGTGATGCAAGAAACGACCACTTTCACTACGAAGGTGGTATCCGCGCCTTTGTTGAGTACCTGAATAAAAACAAAACGCCTATTCACCCAACCGTATTCTATTTCTCAACCGAGAAAGACGGCATTGGCGTGGAAGTCGCACTGCAGTGGAATGACGGCTTCCAGGAGAACATCTACTGCTTCACGAACAATATTCCACAGCGCGACGGCGGTACACACCTTGCGGGTTTCCGCGCCGCGATGACGCGTACGCTGAATGCCTACATGGATAAAGAAGGCTACAGCAAAAAAGCCAAAGTCAGCGCGACCGGTGACGATGCCCGTGAAGGTCTGATTGCGGTCGTGTCGGTCAAAGTGCCGGACCCGAAATTCTCTTCACAGACCAAAGACAAACTGGTTTCTTCAGAAGTGAAATCGGCCGTTGAGCAGCAAATGAATGAACTGCTGGCTGAATATCTGCTGGAAAATCCGGGCGATGCAAAAATCGTTGTGGGCAAAATTATTGACGCCGCACGCGCTCGTGAAGCCGCACGCCGTGCCCGTGAGATGACCCGCCGTAAAGGCGCGCTGGATCTTGCTGGCCTGCCAGGCAAACTGGCGGACTGCCAGGAGCGCGACCCGGCGCTGTCAGAAATTTACCTGGTGGAGGGTGACTCTGCGGGCGGTTCTGCCAAGCAAGGCCGCAACCGTAAGAATCAGGCCATTCTGCCGCTGAAAGGTAAGATCCTGAACGTTGAGAAGGCGCGTTTCGATAAGATGCTGGCTTCTCAGGAAGTCGCCACGTTGATTACCGCGCTGGGCTGTGGCATCGGCCGCGATGAATACAATCCGGATAAACTGCGTTACCACAGCATCATCATCATGACCGATGCGGACGTCGACGGCTCCCACATTCGTACACTGCTGTTGACCTTCTTCTATCGTCAGATGCCAGAAATTATCGAGCGTGGTCACGTGTATATCGCGCAGCCGCCGCTGTATAAGGTGAAAAAAGGTAAGCAGGAGCAATACATCAAGGATGACGAGGCCATGCTGCAGTACCAGATTGCTATCGCCCTTGACGGTACCTCGCTGCATACCACCGCCAGCGCACCGGCGCTAGGCGGCGAACCGCTGGAAACACTGGTCGCTGAATTCAACAGCACTCAGAAGATGATCAAACGCATGGAGCGTCGTTATCCGATGGCCATGCTGCGTGCGCTGATTTATCACGACACACTGAGCGATATCAGCAACGAAGCGCAGGTGACCAGTTGGATCAACGGTCTGGTTAGCTACCTGACAGCACGCGAGGCGCACGGCAGTACCTATCTGGCCCAGGTGCGTGAGAACCGTGAGCAGAATGTCTTTGAGCCGGTTTTACGCGTTCGTACACATGGAGTGGACACGGATTATCCTCTGGATGCCGAGTTCCTGCAGGGTGGCGAATACCGCAAGATCTGTGCACTGGGCGGCAAGCTTCGCGGTCTGCTTGAAGAAGATGCCTATATCGAACGTGGCGAACGCCGTCAGCCTGTCAGCAGTTTTGAACAGGCGATTGACTGGCTGGAGAAAGAGTCGCGTCGCGGCCTGTCAGTGCAGCGATATAAAGGTCTGGGCGAAATGAACCCAGAGCAGCTGTGGGAAACCACCATGGATCCGGACAGCCGCCGTATGTTACGCGTGACCATCAAAGATGCAATTGCCGCCGATCAGCTGTTCACCACGTTGATGGGTGACGCGGTTGAACCGCGCCGCGCCTTCATTGAAGAGAATGCGCTGAAAGCCGCAAATATTGATATCTAATCGCCCTGCGACAGACAAAACCCTTCCCACCGGAAGGGTTTTTTTTGCCCGATACGTCTGCCTGCCCTGCGCGGGGCAGAACCCGCTGCAACAAGATAATGGTTTACGCGTGCTGTAAAGCGTCGACAAACTGGTCAATGTGAGCTGAATCGCGCTAGCATTGCAGTAAACCCGACACAACGAGGATGCTATGGCTATAAAACTGATCGCAATTGATATGGACGGCACGCTGCTTAATCCGCAGCATGAGATCACACCTGCGGTAAAAACCGCCCTGAACCGCGCCCGGGAAAAAGGGGTGTCCATTGTGTTAGCGACCGGCAGGCCTTTCGTTGGCATTGAGCGTTATCTGAAGGAGCTTGATCTGCAGGCTCACGGACAGTACTGCATCAGCAATAATGGCGCACTGGTTCATCAGGCCGAAGATGGCGAGGTCGTGGCGGATGTGACGCTGGGCTTTGACGATTATTTGTATGTCGAGAAGCTGGCGCGAGAACTGGGCGTACATTTTCAGGCCTTTGATAAATCCCACCTCTATACGCCAAACAAAGACATCAGCGAATTCACTATTCACGAAGCCAGCCTGACCGGTATTCCGGTACGTTATCGCGCAGTAGAAGAGATGGATCCCGCCACGCGTTTCCCGAAACTGATGATGATTGATAAACCCGGCCTGCTTGATGCGGCGATTGCAAAACTGCCTGAGCAGGCGCATCAGACTTACACCATCCTGAAAAGTGCGCCTTATTACCTGGAGATTCTCGATCGCCGGGTGAACAAAGGCTATGGCGTAAAAATGCTGGCAGAAAAACTGGGCCTGAAAGCGGAAGACGTCATGGCGATAGGCGATCAGGAAAACGATCTGGCCATGATTGACTACGCGGGCACTGGCGTGGCGATGGGCAATGCGATTGAGTCGGTGAAGAAAATTGCCCAGTTTATTACCAAAACCAATAGGGAAGATGGCGTCGCGCACGCGATTGAAAAATGGGTACTTTAATTCTTTCCTGACGCAGGATGAAACGGCGAGTGAAAGCACCTGACGCGGCCGTTTCATCAGTAAATACGCGCGCGTAACTTGTCTGAATATTACCGCTCACTGGATTTTGTCATGTCTGAAAAACAGATCACATTTGCATCACGCCATCATCAGTTGACTAACATCAACGTCTGGACAGCCGACAGCCAGTGGCTGGCATTTGATGTGCGGCCCTCCGGTGCCTCTTTTACCAGCCAGACCATTGAGCGGGTCAATGTGAACACCGGCGACGTGGAGGTGTTATATCAGGCAAGGGATGGCGCGCACGTCGGGGTTGTCACCGTGAGTCCGACATTGCCCCCACGTTACGTTTGTATTCATGGGCCTGAACATCCCGATGACAACTGGCAGTACGATTTTCATCATCGCCGTGGCGTGATCGTTGAAAAGGGTCAGGCAGAAAATCTGGATGCATGTGACATTACGCCGCCCTTTACTGCCGGAGCCTTGCGGGGCGGCTCCCACGTACATGTTTTTAGCCCGGATGGGACACGTCTCAGTTTCACCTATAACGATCATGTGATGCACGAACGGGATCGGCGCCTCGACCTGCGTAACGTTGGCGTCGCCGTTCCCCTGTGGGCGGTTACGCCAGAAAAGCAGCACCCACGAGAATATGACGGTAGCCATTTTTGTGTGTTGGTCAGTGAAACCCACGTCAATCCGCAGCCGGGCAGCGATCAGATCAGTCGGGCATATGAAGAGGGATGGATTGGTAACCAAGGCTATCAAAAACCTGACGGTAGCTGGCAGCGCTGGGCCATCGCCTTTACAGGCGATACCCTTTCCGCTTCAGGCGAAAAGTGTCCTGAGGTGTTCGTGGTCGATCTGCCAGAGAAGCTGGAAGACTTCGCAAAACCCGGCTTTTTCCCGCTGGAAGGTAGCAGCGATCGTTTACCGGCTCCACCCGCTGGCGTCCGGCAACGTCGAATAACGACTACCCGGGGCCTGGCATCACAGCCTCGTCACTGGTTGCGCAGCTCGCCAGACGGCAGCAAAATTGCGTTTTTGATGGCGGATAACCAACAGGTCATCCAGCTCTGGGTCGTGTCGCCCAATGGCGGCGAACCACATCAGGTGACCCGGCTTACCCACAGTATTCAGTCGGCGTTTAGCTGGCAGCCTCGCGGCGAAGCCATTGCCTTTATCAGCGACAACAGCGTTATGCGCTGCCATGTGGTAACGGGCGAGTGTGAGCGTTTAACGGTGCGAAGCAGTGAAGCACCGTCTGGTGATGCGGTCGTCTGGTCACCAGACGGGAAGCAGATTGCCTTCATGCGTGAGATTGAGGGCTGGCGACAGTTGTTTACCGTTGCGGTTGCATAGTGGGCATGGGCTGGGCATGCGCCAGATTTTCTTCAGTGTGCGCCAGCTTTTCGCTCTGCAGCACCCGAGCGCGCGGAGAATCCAGGCTTTGGTCGCTGTCACTGCGATAGTAGTCCCATGGCAATAACAGCGTATCCATGACCGCAGAAAACGGCAGGTCAACCAGGGCCAGCGGCTTAAGCGCCCAACTGGTGTTACTGTCGGTCAGAATATCCGCGCTGGCGCGCGTGCCCGGATAATAGCCCTGGCTTGCTCCGGTATGCGACATCACGCTCGAACAGCCGCTTGAAACGACTGCGCAGCACATAACGCCAGCCAGCGGTAACCTTTTCATCATTTTCATATCGTCATCCCTTCAGTCCTGGTCACACCTGGCTGAGTTTGCTCGCCAGCGTACCTTCCCACCTGATAGTGAAGTCCGTTCTGGTCCGGCAATCTACCCCTGAGTGTATGTCATTTCACCGATTTGGCGAAAAAATTACGCACAGGCCCTTGAAAGGATGTTGTCCGCACCCATTTTTATAGCAGGCCGTTAAGGTTGCCGCCGTAAGGGGCAATGCGGTACGACACAACCTGTCCAATGGTGGAAGGTTGCCAAAACTTGCTGACATTCAGGAGTATTTTTATGCGTAACTTTGATCTGTCTCCACTTTATCGCTCTGCTATCGGTTTTGATCGCCTGTTCAACCTGCTTGAGTCCAATCAAAATCAGAGCAATGGCGGTTATCCTCCTTATAATGTCGAACTGGTTGATGAAAACCATTATCGCATTACCATTGCGGTGGCCGGCTTTGCCCAGAGTGAACTTGATATTACTGCCCACGACAACGTGCTGATCGTGCGCGGTGCCCACCCAGAAGAGCAGACTGAACGTAAGTATCTCTACCAGGGCATCGCCGAGCGTAATTTCGAGCGCAAGTTCCAGCTGGCTGACCATATCGTCGTACGCGATGCGCGTCTGGAAAATGGTCTGTTAAGCATCGATCTCGAGCGCCTGGTGCCTGAAGAAGCGAAACCTCGCCGGATTGAAATTCTGAAATAAAGCGGCCGTAATGGCTACGTCATTTTGAAAACGGCCACAGCCTACGTGCTGTGGCCGTTTTTTATGGATACGATGGCGATAACGCGTCACTGAGAAGCGCCGCGGTCAGGGAAACTGACTGAAAAAAGGAGAACGCGCTAAATAAGGCAGGAATACAACCGCCCTGAACGACCAACTGCACAGAAATCAGTGTTGAATCTGCGCCAGTTCTTCCTCGCTCAGGCCTGTCATTTTCATTATGGTGTAAAGATCGAGACCATTCTGTAGCATGGTTCGCGCGACTTCACGTTTCCCCTCATCGCGGCCTCTCTGAATACCTTGCTCAAGGCCTTTCTGAATACCTTTTTGTTCAAGCTGCTGTGCAATGGTCATGAGCGCGTCTCCATGTTGCGGCACCCGCAGGGCGAGTTCCTGAATGAAAGCCTCGACGGCCGGGGTTTCCCCCGCCTGCATGATATAATGTACCAATGATACGACCTGTGATGATGAAAGATAACCTGACAGCAGCACAGGAACAAGCCTGTCCATCAGATCGGCGAGATCGCGCTGATGGATATGCTTTTGTAACAGCGTCAGCGCAGCCATACTGCGATGGCCCGCTATTTCGTCATCCGATATTACCGTGACATCAACCAGCGGAAAGCGGGTGCTGTACAATTTACCGGCCAGCGCGGGATGGGTAAATTCATCCAGCCAACAGGTGGAATAAGGATATGGCCTGCGTCTCCCCATATAAAACAGTACGGGTATCACCAGCGGCAAGGCTTTATGGCCAGCTTCGAGATGGCGCTGCATTGCCGCTACCGCGTAGCGCAGGAGCCTGAACGCCATATGTTTATCGGGTGAAGACTGATGCTCGATCAACACATGAACATAACCCTCACCGCCTGCGGTTTTCAGGCTGTAAAGCACATCGCTAAAATATTGACGAAGATCCGCTTCGACAAAAGAACCTGACTCCAGCTTTAACGTATTGAGATCACAAACAGCGCGCAGCTCTTCAGGGAGATGAATATCCATAAAATCGCGGGCAATTTCGGGCTGGGTTAAAAATTGCCGGAAAGTCGCATCGTGCGGTGTTGGCGTAGTGTTTTTTTTCATCACATCCGGCCTGTGAATGATAATAAGCACAGCTCCCCGGCCCGGAAGTAACGTTTGAGGCTGAGGAAATCGTGCAATTTTTTTGGTCTTTCATTGCCTTGGTGGATTGATACTTTCATCTCCCCGGAGGGCTGTCCAGGCTAATTATTTTTTCTGAGGAGTGCGTTCCATATTAATGCCTGCTGACCCGTCATTAATAAATATAATGCCGCGCCGACTTCTATATTTAAACGCCCTACCAATGAAAATAATGACCACTCATGTGTGATAACCAATCGTTTTATATGCATCACGTAAAAACATGCATGCAATAACATCCCCTTCAACCCTGGCCATTCTCATCACTTATTTTCCTTAAAAATTTTTCTATAACATTTCATCACCTATACACTCACACAGGATTAAATTTATTTTTATAAATCATGCTGACCAAAAACGCTTAGCGATAAACTTAACCGTAACGACAGATTAGAATATAACGTTACACGACGATACATTAAATACTCTTTCCAACATGTAAGGAGTCTCTTAATGGCTATAACCCGACGCTTTATATTACAGGCCGGCGGTGCGCTGAGTGCGCTAACGGTTTTTAACGCCCTCAGCAGCACACCTTTTAGCTCAGGAGAAAAACAACCTGTATTGGACGTTCCCGAAGGCAGCGTGGACTGCCATATGCACCTTTATAACGATAAATACCCTGCTGCGCCCGGTGCCAGCTTACGGCCCGCCAATGCCTCTCTTGCCGACTACCACCAGTTACAAACCCGGCTGGGACTTCGCCGCATGGTCATTGTCACACCTTCGACCTACGGCACAGATAACCGGCTTTTAATTGACGGTCTCAGGCAGAGTGGTGGACAGGCAAGGGGCGTGGCCGTTGTCGACGATTCGGTGAGTGATGCAGAGCTACAAGAAATGGACCGGCAGGGCGTGCGTGGTATCCGTTTTAATTTGAGCAGAGGGGGAACCTCTCTGGACAGTCTGGAGCCTCTTGCTTCTCGAATCGCACCACTGGGATGGCATATTCAGGTTGTTGCGCCCGGTGAAAAACTGGCTGAGCTGGCATCGCGCCTGAGAGCATTGCCGACAAAGCTGGTTATCGATCACATGGGACATGTTCCGCAACCCGAGGGAACAAAAGCGCCGTGTTTCCAGACATTAACCCGTCTTCTTGACGCGGGTAATACCTGGATAAAACTGTCTGGACCCTATATCAAGTCGCGCATCGGACCACCGGGTTATGAGGATGTCGGCCAGGTCGCTGCGGAACTGGTAAGGCGCCGGCCAGACCGCCTGTTATGGGGAAGTGACTGGCCCCATCCGACAAAAGCAGAAAATGATAAGCCCGATGATGCCGCTATGCTCGATTTACTGGCGCACTGGGCACCTTCGTCTGCGGACAGGTTGTTGATTTTGCTCGATAATCCATCAGAGCTCTATGGCTTTGATCATCACGCCCACGGATAAACAATCAGAAAATGAGGTTGTATGCTCGTCAGAGGCCTGCAACCTCAGCCTGATACTTTAGATCTGCGGGCGCATAAACCACCGCTGCCTGATCATGCCACCAAACATATTCACCAGCAGGCCGACAATAATGACCGCAGCGCCGACAACCTGCTGGAGTGACAGCGTTTCGTTCAACAACAAGGCTGCACTGACGATTCCAACAACCGGAACCAGCAGAGAAAGCGGTGCCACGCGCCAGGTTTCATAACGGCTAAGCAGCGTACTCCAGATGCCATAGCCCAAAATAGTCGCGATAAAGGCCAGATAAACGAGCGCCAGTACCGTCTGCAGGTTAATCTGCGCCAGGCTACTGACTATCGCGGCTTTACCGTCGAACAGCAGCGAACAGCCAATAAAGGGGATAACCGGGACCAGTGCGCTCCAGACCACCAGCGACATCACCGGCACCGGATAGTGACGCGTAATGATCTTATTCGTGATGTTCCCCAGCCCCCAGGAGAATGCCGCTGCCAGCATAAGCATCATCGTGGTGAGCGTAATACCAGCCGCACTCTGGCCCACCATTCCTGAGGTCGCCAACAAAAAAATGCCCAGCGTGGCGATAATAATGCCCGCGATATGGTTCCAGCGGAGTTTCTCTGCCAGGAACAGCGCGCCGAGTAGCAACGTAAAGAACGCCTGGGCCTGTAGCACCAGCGAGGCCAGACCTGCGGGCATGCCCAGCTTGATCGCCAAAAACAGAAACGCAAACTGTCCAAAGCTGATGGTCATCCCGTAGAGTAAAATCCAGCGCAGTGGCACGGCAGGACGACGCACCAGCAAAATGGCAGGAAAGGCGACCAGGGCGAAACGCAGCCCGGCCAGCAGGAAGGGCGGCATATTCTGCAGGCCCAGTTTGATCACCACAAAGTTCACGCCCCAGGCAACCACCACGCACAGGGCCAACAGCATATCTTTTCCCGACACAGCACACTCCTTTTGCCCGTCTCAGGCCACAATAGCGCTGAGCTCAATCGCATCTATCGATAATGCAAAAACAGGTCTCGGCAGCCCCTCAATATCAGGTTGAGGCAGCGTGGCGTATAACCAGGTAACCTCACATAGGGCTGTCCGTGTTCAGACCGGGAGCAGCTCTAACTGTCCCGCCAGGCGTGCTCCACTTCCTCTGCAAGAATCTGTACGGCTCGTTCAATATTTTCCGCATCCGGCACGTAGTTCATACGCATGCACTGATGCGTGTGCGGCCAGTCATGTTCCAGCCCCGGGAAGAAAAAGTGCCCGGGCACCATCAGTACGCCTCGCGCCTTAAGCCGTTGATACAGCAGCTCCGTGCTGATCGGCAAATCGCGGAACCATAACCACAGGAAAATCGCCCCTTCGGGTTTATGTATCAGACAACGTTCTGCGGGCAAATAACGACGAATAATGTTAATCGTCTCCATGACCTTGCGCTGGTAGAAGGGTTTGATCACCCCTTCAGACAGCCGCAACAGATCGCCACGCTGGATCATTTCACAGGCGATAGCGGGCCCAATACTGCCCGGTGCCAGGCTGATAATGCCGTTCATGTTACTAATCGCCGTGATGGTACTTTCATCAGCGATGATAATTCCGCAGCGCGCGCCAGGCAGGCCGAGTTTGGACAGGCTCATGCAGAGAATGATATTGGGGTTCCACAAAGGCCGGACATCGCTGAAAATAATGCCCGGAAAGGGGACGCCATAGGCATTGTCGATCAGCAGCGGAACCTCATGCTGCTGCGCCAGCACATCCAGCTTCAGCAGTTCGTCATCGGTAATCACGTTACCGGTTGGATTCGTCGGGCGTGATACACAAATCAGGCCGACGTCATCATTCATGGGCAAATGTTCAAAATCGACGTGGTACTTAAACTGCCCTTCCGGCAGTAACTCAATATTCGGCTTGGCCGAAATAAACAGAGCGTCATCCAGACCCGCATCGGCATAGCCCAGATATTCGGGCGCCAGAGGGAACAGCACGCGTTTTTTGCTGCCGTCACTGCGGCGCCCTGCAAACAGGTTAAACAGATAGAAAAACGCGCTCTGGCTGCCGTTGGTCAGGGCAATATTCTGTGCAGTGATAGACCAGCCCAGTTGCTCTCGCAACATCGTCGCCAGCGCATCCAACAGCACCGCCTTGCCGCGAGGGCCATCGTAATTACACAAGGCCTCACTCAGTTTGCCTTCATCGTGCATATGCTGCAGCAACTGCTGAAAATAGTCGTTCATCTCCGGAATCTGCGCGGGATTGCCACCGCCAAGCATGATAGTGCCTGGCGTGCGTAAGCCTGCACCCATGTCTTCCATCAGACGTGAGATGCCGGAATGCTGAGTAAATTTGTCGCCGAACTGAGAAAAGGCCATAGCGGTTAAAAATTTGTAATGAATAATGGGAGAACCACCATAACGCCCGCTCCCGGCGGGCGCAATGGAAAGCCGTGGGGATTACGTCAGGACATGCGGATTAACGCAGTTTTTCTCTACATTGCCGTTAAGGGCTGCAATCAGGTTTTCAACCGCATCCTGCATCATTCCGTATCGGGTTTCGTGGGTCGCTGAACCAATGTGCGGCAGCGTCACGACATTCGGTAACGACAGCAGCGGCGAGTCAGTGGGTAAAGGCTCTTTTTCGAAGACATCCAGCCCGGCGGCGTGAATAGTGCCCTCCTGCAGGGCGGCAATCAGGGCGTTTTCATCCACCACTGGCCCACGGCCGGCATTGATCAGTACCGCACTGGATTTCATCAGTTTCAGCTGTTCCGCGCCGATCAAATGGTAAGTCTCTTCAGTCAGCGGCAGGCTGATGCATACAAAGTCGCTCTGTTTCAATAGCGTTTCCAGTTCACACCGTTCTGCGGCGAACTGTGACTCGGCCTGCGCGTGCTGGCGGCGAGCCTGATAAATAATTTTCATGCCAAAACCGAAATGCGCCCGCTGGGCCAGCGCCATGCCTATGCGGCCCATCCCCAGAATGCCCAACGTTTTGTGGTGTACATCAATACCAAAATGCGCCGGTCCGATGCTTTTTTGCCAGTTGCCAGCCTTGACCCAGGCATCCAGCTCCGGAATGCGGCGCGCGCTGCTGAGCACCAGCGCCATGATGGTGTCGGCGACCGTTTCAGTCAGCACCGTCGGCGTGTGCATCAGCACCACGCCTCGTTGATTTAACGCATCCACATCAAAGTTGTCATAGCCCACAGACACGCTTGAGCAGGCCCGCAGTATGGGCATTTTTGCCAACAGATCGCGATTAACTTTGCCGCCCGAGCCCAGTAATCCTTCTGCCTCCTGCAGCGCTTTTTCATGCTGCTGCTGGCTTTCTGGCGACAGATCCTTCATTTCAGTCACCGTGGCATGTTCAGCAAGACGCGCACGCAGATCGTCAGGCAATTTTTTGTATAGAATGACGGCGGGTTTCATCAGATAGCTTCCTGTAAATAGATGACGGGCAACGCTAAGGTCGCCCGGAGAAGAGGCTAACGCTTACGCTTTCAGGCCGGTTTCGCCCCATGAAGCGACGGCGCCTTATTTTGTGCAGGTTTGACGATAAGCGTCAGTACCACTGACAGCAGTAACGCCCCTCCCATAAAGATATAGGAGGCAGAAGGACTCCCGGTCGCGCCATTCAGATAACCCACAATCCATGAGCCGATAAAGGAACCCAGCGCACCCATACTGTTAATCAGGGCCATTGCGCCACCTGAAACATTACGTGGCAACATTTCCGGGATAATGGCAAAGAAGGGGCCATATGGCGCGTACATCGCAGCCCCGGCGATCACTAACAACGTATAGGATAGCCAGAAATTGCCCGATCCTACCAGGTAGGAGCCGAGGAAGGCCAGCGCCCCAATCAGCAATAAAGGCCAGACGAATAACTTACGGTTTTGGGTTTTGTCTGACGCCCAGGACACCAGCACCATTGCAATGGTCGCCGCCAGATAAGGCACTGCCGATAACCAGCCCGCCTCCACCATGCCCATTTGCGTACCGTTACGCAAAATTGAAGGTAGCCACAGCACGAAACCGTAAACGCCAATGCTCCAGGCAAAATATTGCATACAAAGAATGATCACATTGCGGTTACGGAAGGCTTCCCCATAGTTACGCACGGCCTTGATACTTTCCTGCTCTTTTTGCAACTCGGCCTGCAGCGCGGCTTTTTCGACCTCACTCATCCAGCGTGCCTGTGAGGGTTTGTCCTGCACCATAAACCACCAGGCTACGGCCCAGATAACCGCAGGAATGCCTTCAAAAATAAACATTTCCCGCCAGCCAAAGGCCTCAATCAGATAACCGGAGACCACTGACATCCACAATACCGTGACCGGATTGCCCAGGATCAGAAAGGTATTAGCCCGCGAGCGTTCAGATTTAGTAAACCAGTTACTGATATAAATCAGCATCGCAGGCATTACGGCCGCTTCAACCACGCCGAGGATAAAGCGAATGGCCGCCAGCATGGGAATATTACTGACTACGCCGGTCAGTGAGGCGCAGCCGCCCCACAGAATCAGGCACCAGAAGATCAGTTTTTTTACGCTGCGGCGTTCGGCATAAATCGCGCCGGGTATCTGAAAAAAGAAATATCCCAGAAAGAACAAGGCGCCCAGTAATGACGACATGCCTTTCGTGATGCCCAAATCGTCGTTAATGCCCGCTGCTGAGGCAAAACTAAAATTGGCACGGTCAAGGTAGGCAAGGCTGTATGTAATAAACACGATGGGCATGATGAACCACCAGCGTTTTGGCGCGATCGTCTGCGTTTTCATCGGGAACTCCTCTGTCTGTGTTTGAGGGCTGGGCTATGCATCGCCTAACTGCTGACGCGTCGGCAACCCTTCGCTGTCGCCAATAACCTGAATCGCCAGTGAACCTATTTTGTTACCCCGGCGGATCGCCTGCACCAGTGGCTTCCCTTCCAGCAACGCACTAATCACACCCACGGCAAAGCCATCCCCTGCCCCTACAGTATCGACGACGTTATCCACTCTCATCGCCTCCACCTGGCCCTGTTCACCGCTGGCCGTCTTGTACCAGGCACCCTCACAGCCGGTTTTAATGATCACCGCTTTTACGCCCTTATCAAGATAAAAGTCAGCGATATCCTGCGGCTGGCGATAGCCAGTTAAGATATAGCCCTCTTTTTCGCCAGGCAGTACCCAGTCTGCGTATTCTGCTAACAGATTGAGCTGCTTGCGCATTTCGCCTTCGCTGCGCCACAGTACCGGGCGCAGATTGGGGTCAAACGAAAGCGTTTTGCCTCGCGCCCGCATCTCTTTAGCAGCATGCTTTGTCAGCTCAAGTGAGCTGTCTGAAATCGCTGCTGCAACCCCGCTGAGGTGCAGATGACGTGCAGCGCCAAAATAGTCGTGATCAAAATCTGTTGGCGACAGATGACTGGCGGCGGAGCCCTTACGAAAGTACTCCACCAGCGGATCTGAACCGTCGTCGACTTTGGATTTCAGCTGGAAGCCGGTTGGATAGCGCGGGTCAACGGTCACCTGACGATGATCGATATTTTCCTTATCCAGCACCTGACAGATGAAGCGACCAAAGGCGTCCTGCCCCACGCGGCTCACCCAGCCCACTTTCAGCCCCAGTCGCGCCAGACCAATAGCGACGTTCAGCTCTGCGCCAGCGGCGCGCTTCACAAAGGTGTCTACTGCGGCCAAATCGCCCGTTTCACGGGCGACAAACATGGCCATGGCCTCACCGATGGTGATTACATCAAGCGTGCCGTTTGGATGGGTAGTCATATGTACTCCTCAGACGTTACGCAGCAGCGTCACATAATGGCGCGTCACCGCAATCAAATCGTCGCCTTCCAGCGGAAACTCAATGCCGCGAGGCACTGCTGCTGGCAACCGGTGTAACAGGCTTTGCCAGCCAGGGCCGGCATCATCCAGCGCGATGGCGCGGTAGCTTGTCCCCTGCGGCACCGCCGCTTTGACATGCACGTAACCCACATGCTCAGCCAGCAGACCAGCCGCCTGGATCGGGTCTTCACCTGTCCAGCACCAGTTACCCATGTCAAATGTCATGGTAATCGGCAGCGCCGCCTCACCGGCGGCCTTAAAGAACCCTACCATCGGTTGCTGTTTGCCGAAGCGGGTTTGATCGTTTTCCACAGTCAGGGGCACGCCATATTCTGTCATCAAGCCACGTAGCTTTTCGCTGTACAGCGCGCCCGTAAAGTTACCCAGCGCCACTTTCAGCCGCTGTGCATTCAACTGACGTGCTTCGGAAAAGTAACCGTCCAGTAAGGGGTTAAGTTTGCCGTCCTCACAGAACAAGGTGTCGGGTACCGAATAACTGATGCGCAGCTGGTGCACCTGCGCTGCCTGCGCCAGCGCGGGTAAATGGGCTAACGTGGTCTCATCAAACAGTTCACGGCGGATTTCCACACCGTCGGCGCCCGCCTGCTGGATAAGGGGCAATAGCGCGGCCTGCCCGCCCAGCTCAGCAATCTGTTGATGACCATACGCGGCGGCCACGACGATGATTTCGGGCTTCATTACGACTCCTGATGTGAAAATCTGCATTAACGTTATAAAAACGTTAAATGGAACCGGTTCCAAAGCAAAGTAGCAAAATGCGGAAGTATGATCGTGCTCACGAAGCGAGCACGTAATCGAAGGGAAGAGTCTGAAAATCAGCCGAGGCGTTGGCTGGAACCGCGCACGATGAGTTCGCCTGAAAAAACCTGTTCACAAGGTGGATGGTCGTGCCCCTCAATACGGGATATAAGACGTTCGAGCGCGCGATAACCGATTTGCCAGGTGGGCTGCTTTAAGGTGGTAATACCGACGCCAGCCAACGCAGCCCATTCGAGCTCGTCAAACCCTAACAGGCCAATATCTCTACCCCAGCGTAGGGCAAGACGCTGCAGAGAATGAGCCACCTGCAAGGTCAGCGCGCCATTGGCTACCATTACCGCACAGCGTTTTCCCGCGTGCCGCTGATGAAAGTCGCGCAGAATCTTATCCATTATCCCGGGCTGGTGCAGCGCGACTTCCGCATTCTCATGGGCGATTGCGGGATGTGCAGCAAGACGTTGCCGAAACGCCTGCAGTCGCTCCCGGCGCGTATTCACGCTGCCTAAGGGTTCGCTGAGAAACAGCAGCGACTCATAACCGTTGTCAATAAGATGGGCGGTGGCCGTTTCTGCCGCTTCGGCATTATTCAACCCGACCACATCACAGGGGAAATCAGGGATTTTTCGGTCGATCAGCACCATGGGCAGTAAAGACTGTTGTAGTCGGCTCAGTACCGCTTCATGCATGCCAACGGCGTTAACGACAATGCCCTCAACCTGATAGCTGCTCAGCAATTGCAGGTAATGTTGCTCCAGATCGACTTCGTTATTGGTATTACACATCAGTAACGTAAAGCCACATTCACGGCAGGCCGCTTCAATGCCACACATGACGTCTACAGAATAGGGATTGGTGATATCGGCGATGATCAGGCCAATGAGTCGGGTACGCCCCCGTTTCAGGCCACGTGCCATCTGGCTTGGCCGATAGTTAAGATCGCTAATCGCCTGCTCGATGCGCATTTTTAAATCGGCAGAAAGCAGATGTTGCTCGCCGTTTAAATAGCGCGAGACGCTGGTTTTACCGGTTTTTGCCGCATGAGCAACATCGCTGATAGTGGCGCGAGGCGGCCTGATTTTCATAAAGTATTCCGCAAATTAAGCATCCCGCGAGACTACCACAGCCATACAACATGGCAAAAACGTTCGCGTTACTGGGGAAATTGCAGCCAGGGTTGCCACAGTACTTGTAACTCCGCCAGCGGTGCTCCTTCCAGCAGCCGCATCACCATCATCGCAACCTGCTCGCCTCTCTGCTGCTCGCTGGCCTGCCGAATGGCGATAACCGGATGTTCGATAATGGCGTCGACCGGTAGCCCATCCCATGCCACTAAGGCAACAGCAGTATCACCCTCCAGGCGGCCCGCCTGCTGTAAGGCCACGAGCGCGCCTTCCGCCAGGGCGCTGCAATCGGTGATAATGGCCTGAGGTTGCAGCCCCTGTGCCAGCCAGTCTGTGGTTTGTTGATAGCCCGCCCGGCGCGACGGCGCAACCACCGCCGTGGCATAGGGCGGCACGGAATCCATTGCGTTGAGGTAGCCCTGGCGACGATCGCGCACAAAGGTGCAGGTTGTATTGCCTCCGAGCCAGGCGATGCGTTGCATACCCAGCGCCAGGCAGTGTTTTACCGCCAGTGCCGAACCTGCGGCGTTATCAACGTCGAACCAGGCATGATTCTGCTCTGAATCACTGCGTCCCAGCGTAAGAAAACTCACGCCTTTCTGCTGCAGGCTGAGCAGGCGCGCGTCATGAGGTGACGTGTGCGTAACAACAATGGCATCCACTGCCCGGCTGCGCAGCATGCGAATCAGTGAACGCTGCCCGTCATGCGGTTTATCTGTTAACAACACGAGATCGATATCGTGTTTGGAAAGACGCTGATCGAGCGCCAGTAATATCTTGTTAAAGTGCGTATCGTTGAAAGCGGGTGTGGTCATTGGATAAACCAGGCCAACCGCATTGGCACGGCCGGTTTTCAACCGTCGCGCTGCAACGTTGGGACGGTAGCCGCGCCGCTGCGCTTCTTCTTCCACGCGCTGCCGCGTTTGCTTTGCCACATCATCATAGCCGTTGAGTGCCCGGCTCACTGTGGTAACGGAGAGACCCAGTACTGACGCAATGGCTTTGAGTGACATGATGCGTTATCCATTGTTCAATTTGAACCATTCTGGCATAAAGCGTTGACAGGCACCGTGCGCAGGTTCCCAACTGGAAACCTTACCCATTTTATTACCAAAAGCCGTCGAAAAAAGGACAGCGAGTCTGACTTTGCCCCCGACAACGGGGGCGAGATGATCAATTTAACGGACTGAGCGTGATTTCAACGCGGCGGTTCTGCGCCTTACCGGCTTCAGTGCTGTTGGTTGCAACTGGACTGTCTGGACCTGCCCCCCGGGTATGCAAGCGGTCGCTGGCTACACCCTGAACGATCAGCGCACTGGCCACACTCTCTGCACGCTGCTGCGACAGACGCATATTTAAAGCACGCGAGCCGGTGCTGTCCGTGTGTCCCACGACATTCACGGCGGTTTTAGGATACTCTTTTAGCACCATAGCGACGCCGGTCAGCGTATTAGCGCCCGCCGGTTTCAGGCTGCTGCTACTGGAATCAAAGGTCACATTGTTCGGCATATTCAGCACGATGTTATCGCCCTGACGCGTAACGCTAACGCCGGTTCCCTTCATTTTGTCACGCAGCTTCGCTTCCTGAACATCCATGTAATAGCCCACGCCGCCGCCTAACGCCGCGCCGCTTGCTGCACCGATTAACGCACCTTTGCCCCGATCTTTCTTCGAAGAGGAAAGCACGCCAACGCCAGCACCCACTAATGCGCCCAAACCTGCGCCTACACCGGATTTTCCCGCCTGAGACTCACCGGTATAAGGATTAGTTGTACAACCTGATACCACCAAACTACCGCTCAACAGCAGGGTGAGAGCAATTAACTTTTTCTGCATTATTTGTCCCTTAGATTCATCACAACGAGGCACCTTGTCCCCGGTTGGCATTGATTATGCCGCGCAAAAGTGAGGAAAATCCTGAGACAATGTCTTATTTTGTAAAGGATCGACGTTAAATGTTGTCAGGATGACAAAAGCAGTTGGTTTGATGATCGTTTATCAGGCCGCAGGCCTGCATAAATGAATAACAAATTGTCGGGCCGATGAATTTAAAACCACGGGTCTTTAGCGCTTTTGAAAGCGCGATAGCCTGCGCAGAGGTGGTGGGGCTTTGTTTGTAATCGGCAACATGATTGACGACAGGCTGATTATCAACGAACTGCCATACAAAGTGGGCAAAATCCTCCCCTTTTGCTTCCATTGCCAGCATCGCCCGGGCATTAGCAATAATGGCCGCAATTTTTCCGGGATGACGAATAATGCCGCTGTTTTGCATCAGTTGGGCGATATCCTGTTCGTCCATCTGCGCAATGGTTTGCGGTTCAAACTGGTGAAACGCGGCGCGGTAATTTTGGCGTTTTTTCAGTACGGTAATCCAGGATAACCCAGCCTGCTGGCCTTCCAGACAGAGCATTTCAAACAGCGCCTGCTTATCCCTCTGTGGTCTGCCCCACTCGTCGTCGTGATACGCCAGATAGACAGGATCTTGCGTTACCCAGCCACATCGTTGCATCGTGTTTTTCCTTTTATGCCAGGCCATGTTTATTGCCTCGATAGTAGAGGGAATCCTCCAACATTTGAACCCGAGTCACAGTAAATTGCGAGGCCGCTTCGGTTATCCGCTGCAGTCATGCATTTAGCTGAACCGATCACGCATAAAAAGCGAAGGCAGCGATAACGAATGTAAATACAATGATAACGATAGTCATTTTCAGGTAACTCCATGCGTAACAATGTCATCCTTATTGGGCGTGAGCTCACCGTATTTCTTTTTGCTTCTCTGTTTATCACCTTCATGATCGGCCCCATCTATATCGATGTGGTCTGGATGAATAATGCGCTGCACGAAGCGTCTTTTACTGAAACCGCGCAGGAACTGTTGTTATTCAGTCTTGCCGCACTGTTTTTTATTGCCGCCCGTCATCGGCCTGCACAACGCGGTGGATTAACCCTAATTGCCGGTTTTTACAGTTGCATGCTTATTCGTGAACTGGATTTTTTCTTCGATCTCATCCGTCATGGTAGCTGGGTGTGGTTTGCGCTGGCGATCGCGCTGGGCAGTTTAGCGGTGGCCATGCGTACCCCAAAGCAGACCCTGAGCGCGCTGGCCGATCTCCTCAGGCACAACCGCTGGCCCGTTATGGCTGCCGGATTGATGATCGTGCTGGTTTTTTCCCGACTGTTTGGGATGAACACGCTGTGGGCTCACCTGATGCCCGATCACTACAATCGTGGCGTAAAAAACATGGCCGAAGAAGGCGTGGAATTACTGGGCTACAGCCTGTGCTGGCTGGCCGGGCTCCGCTATCTGTGGCAAACCCGTCGCTAAAAGCGTAAGACAGCTTACGCCACGTCCGCCCAGCCATTGTGTAAACGCATCCGGTTGGGTGGAAAACCTCAACGCTTTTTCAGCGATCCCGCGCGTTAAAAAAGGTACAATATCCGCTTCTGCACTGGAAATTTTATCCGGTGTTCGGTGTAAGTTAACCGCAGGTCTTTTCATGTCAGTCAAAATCTTAACGTCAACGCTTATTGGTCTTGAGGCTTTCCGTCAGGATCCGCTCAGCGCCTTGCAGCAGGCTGAAGACGGCACGCTGGCGGTGCTGGAAAATTATACGCCCGTACTGTATGCCATTACGCCAGCGCGCCTCGCGCGGCTACTGGCACTTGAGGCCGCCGCCCAGCAACCCAGTGATGTGGCGCTGGACGACAGCCTGTATGACGATGTTTCTGCTACGCTGCATACGCCGGTGGGTAAATTCGCCATGTATGATGGCTGGCAGCCGGACGCTGACTTTACGCGACAGGCGGCCATCTGGGGCGTTGCGCTAAGCGAACCGGTGACGCCAGCTGAACTGGCTGCCTTTGTGGCCTACTGGCAGGCGGAAGGGCGTTTGTTTCATCACGTGCAGTGGCAGCAGAAGCTGGCACGCAGCCTGCAAATGAATCGGGCGGCCAATGGCGGACAACCCAGACGTGACATTACACAGTTGCCAAATCCTGACAGCACAATTCCTGATGGTTTCCGGGGTGAATAATGAAAACGCCGAACGATCTGTTTAACCGTCTGAAACGAATGATGCCCGCGGGTACCCGACCCAAGTTCACAAACGGTGAAGAATTACTGGCCTGGAATCAGGAACAGGGCCGTCTGCGATCAGAATCTATCGTGCGCGAAAATCGTGCGATGAAAATGCAGCGCATCATGGGCCGTTCCGGCATTCGCGAGCTACACATCAACTGCTCGTTCGATAACTATCGGGTTGAAAACGAAGGCCAACGCAAAGCGCTGGAACTGGCTCGCCAGTATGCGGCCGAATTTGATGGCAGTATTGCCAGCTTTGTTTTTTCTGGCCGTCCAGGCACTGGCAAAAACCACCTGGCAGCCGCCATTGGTAACGATCTGATTTTACGTGGCAAGAGCGTGCTAATCGTTACGGTGGCAGATCTGATGTCGAGCATGAAGGGCACCTTCAGCGGCAGCAGCAATATTACGGAAGAACGGCTGATTCAGGATCTCAGCAGCGTTGATTTGCTGGTGATCGATGAGATCGGTATGCAGAGTGAATCGCGCTACGAGAAAGTGATTATTAACCAGATTGTGGACCGCCGTTCCTCCTCGAAACGCCCGACGGGCATGCTGTCTAACCTCGATCACGCCGGGATGAATGCGCTGCTGGGTGAACGCGTTATGGATCGCATGCGGCTGGGCAATAGCCTGTGGGTTCGCTTTGACTGGGAAAGCTACCGTAGCCGCGTTCGCGGTGATGAATACTGATTTGGCTGCCCGCGAACGCGGGCCAGCTCTTTACCTTACCGTTATACAATCCTGTGGCCTGGCACCCATTTCTGACTTAATTCTCTCGCCCTGAGGCCGTCGCCGTTTGGCAGGCTTATCTGCACGATGCTAAGTTTTGATTAGACATCAAACTAATAAGACTTCATCGTTGGTGGCAAATCTGCTGCCGATTTCCACACCTGGGGTAATCCGCCATGAAAGTGACTGGCAAAGGGCCTGCATTAATGCGGCTGAATAATCAAAAGCGGGTCATGGCGCAACTGCGCCAGCGCCGTATCACGTCGCGGCAGGACCTCGCGCACATCCTGGCAATCAGTAAAAATACCGTGTCGCAGATTATTGATGATCTGCTGGAACAGGATCTCGTGCAGGAGCTGGGAAAAGCCAGTGTCTCTGCGGCAGGTCGCCCTAAAATCCAGATTACCCTGCGTCCGGAAAAGCTGGTCAGCGCCGGCATAATGGTGGAAAAGAACCTGATCCACTGGCAGGTTTGCGATTATTTCTCTCAACCCCTGGCGGAACAAACCCTGCGGACAGATACCAGCCGACCGGGGCCACTGTTAGCGGAGGTGACCGCCTTATGTGAAAAACTCACCGAATCCTGGCCGGGCCTGCTGGGCATCGGGCTGGGCTTTCCTGGCGTCGTCGATCCCAGACGGGGCTGGATGCATTTATCTACCCATCTGGGCTGGCAGGACGTTGATCTGGCGAGCAACCTGCGTAAACAGATCAGATTACCGATTCGCATTATGAATAACGTTAAAGCCGCTGCGCTGCTGTCTGTGCAACAACTCAACTTGCCCGCCGAAAGCGGGCATTTTTATTTACGAATTGCCGAAGGAATTGGCGGCGCACTGGTACAGCACGGTGTCGTTTTTACCGGCAACAGCTGGACGGCGGGCGAAGCCGGCCACCTCACTGTCCAGCCGAACGGGCCTCGCTGTAGCTGCAACCGTCAGGGTTGTCTGGAAGCCATGATCAGTAAACCTGCCATTAATCAACAGCTGGCCCAGCGTCAGCCGGGGCTGACCTGGCACAACCGCGACAGCGCGCCTAACGTGGTAAACGAAGTGATGCAACTGGCGGGAAACTATCTGGGTATCGCGCTCAGCCAGATCATGCTGTTGCTCAATCCGGCCAACATCATCATTGATTGCCCCTGGAGCGTCAGCCCAACATTTTGTCAGGCCGTACTTAATCAAACCCAGGCCAACAAGCTGGCATTCATTGCCGCTCACACTCAGGTACATTTTCTGACGTCGCACCTTGCACCGGCAACGGGACTGGCGCTGGCGATTATTGAACAACAAGAGCAGCGAACGGACTAAGGGCGCTCAGCGCTGGCGAAAGTCAGGGATAATCAGGTCACCCCGCATGACATAGGAGTCCAGTACGCTACGCGTCTGTTCAGTCAGTGCCTTAACGATGCGCGCTGCCATCGCGTCCATCGAGTACTCAATCGCCGGAATAGTCGGAATGCCGGGCAAGTTCAACGAGCCCGCCAGACTGAAGACCATAATGTCGTCGGGAACCTTTTTGTTGAACGCCTGCA
This sequence comes from Pantoea sp. B623, assembly GCF_024814475.1. Taxonomy (NCBI): domain Bacteria; kingdom Pseudomonadati; phylum Pseudomonadota; class Gammaproteobacteria; order Enterobacterales; family Erwiniaceae; genus Pantoea; species Pantoea sp. B623. Next base: position 2,413,718 of record NZ_JANUXM010000004.1, read on the forward strand.
ACTGGGGAATGACTTTCTGCGCCTGTTGTTCATCCGCCACCAGCAATGCGCTGAAATTCAGCGTGGACGCGTTATTCAGCAACTCCTGGAGTGCTACCGAGGAGGATGTGGCGTCCATAAACACAAGGTTGCGGTTAAACGGCAGAAAGTTTTTTTCCAGCGCGTGTTTATAACCCAACAGAACCCGATCGGAAAATCCCATTCTGTCAGGATGAATCAGAGCAATCTGTCGGCGATTTTGGCTTATCAGGTAGTTGCAGGCGGTTTCGGCGGCAAAGGCGTGATCGAACTGAATGCTGTTAACGTCGTCCCCGGCTTCCAGACAATCCACCAGGATAACGTTTTTTTGATTCAGGTTCAGCGGGAAGCGCGCGCCGATAATCAATACATCGTCACACAACCCACAGGTCAGCTCATCAAGACAGGTCATCACTTCCATCCTGCTGTTCGCGAAACGGAGCAAGAGGTGTTTTTGGTGCTGGCTGAGGTGTTTTTCCAGCGCATAGAGGTAACCGGTGGTCTGGTTAATGTTGTCCTGTGCGCAAATTACGCCAATACAGCCGGTGGTTTGACTGAGTAATGACTGAGCGATCACGTTTGGACGATAACTGAGTTCATCCACCGCTTTTAATACCGCAACGCGGCTGGCTTCTTTTACACCGCGTGACCCACTCAACACGCGCGACACCGTGGCTTTTGACACACCCGCGAGACGCGATACATCGTTGATAGTAGACATTCTTTTCCCCTGAAAACCCCGCTGAATCCCTGAAAAACGCCCTAATCCTGCGGCTCAAATAATCATCACCGGCAGTATAGCTTTTTCGTTTTTTCATGGAAACCGATTTTCCATTTCTTCTCAATTATCGACAATAACTTGAAATTACGTGATCTGAATCGTAAGAAAAATGTTTATTTAACGGGGATCATGATGCCTGTCACACTTCCGTTTGCATCAAATGGAAACCGGTTTCCGTATCATATCAAATCACGTCTGTAACACGTTTTATACGCAAAGGAGGGTTACTCATGATCAGGATTATGTTGTGTTGTTCAGCAGGAATGTCCACGAGTCTTTTAGTCCGCAAGATGGTCGACGTTGCGAACCAGCGCGGGCTGAGTGTGCAGATCGATGCCTGGGGCGTTTCCGAATTTGATGCGCAGTTTCCAAACTATCAGGTCGTTCTGCTCGGTCCGCAAGTGAAGTACATGTTAACCACGCTCTCAGAAAAAGCTGCCACCCACGGCATTCCTGTCCAGGCCATCAATATGACGGACTACGGCATGCAACGCGGTGACAAGGTGCTGGATTACGCTCTGTCGCTTATTGAAGCGGCACACTAGAAAGGTGTCATTATGAGTTCGTTATATCAGTCGATGGTGACGGTAATTGAACAGTCCATTACGCCACTCGCCGGAAAGTTAGGTCAGCAAAAGTATGTGATAGCGATTCGTGACGGCTTTACGGCGGCGCTACCGTTTATGATTATTGGATCGTTTATGTTGGTATTTATCTTCCCGCCGTTTTCAGCGGACACCACCAACAGCGTTGCCCGTGCCTGGCTGGACTTTTCCATCACTTATCGCCAACAGCTGATGCTGCCGTTTAATCTCAGCATGGGCGTTATGACCTTTTTTATCTCGGTCGGGATTGGTGCCAGCCTGGGCCGCCAGTTTAATCTGGACCCCATCATGTCGGGTTTGCTGGCATTTATGGCGTTTTTACTGGTGGCCGCGCCTTATGCGGATGAAAAGATCTCTACCCAGTATCTTTCCGGTCAGGGAATTTTTACTGCCTTGATTACCGCCATTTACGCCACCCGGGTTTATGCCTGGCTAAAACAAAATAATGTCACGATCCGCCTGCCGAAAGAAGTGCCTACCGGCGTGGCACGCTCCTTCGAGATTCTGATCCCGGTACTGGTGATTATCGCAACGTTACATCCGCTCAACCTGTTTATCGAAGCGCAAACCGGCATGATTATGCCACAGGCGATCATGCATTTGCTGGAGCCGCTGGTTTCGGCTTCGGACTCTTTGCCCGCCATTTTGCTTTCCGTCCTGCTGTGTCAGATTTTCTGGTTTGCCGGTATTCATGGTGCACTGATCGTCACCGGCATTATGAATCCCTTCTGGATGGCTAACCTCTCTGCTAACCAGGCCGCCCTGGCGGCGGGAGCCGCGCTGCCGCATGTCTATCTACAGGGGTTCTGGGATCACTACCTGCTGATTGGCGGAGTGGGCTCCACCTTACCGCTGGCCTTCTTACTGCTGCGTAGCCGAGTGCTACATTTACGCACCATTGGCAAAATGGGCGTGGTGCCCAGCTTTTTTAATATCAATGAGCCCATCCTGTTTGGTGCGCCGGTCATCATGAACCCGCTGCTGTTTATCCCCTTCGTCTGCGTTCCAATGATTAATGCCGTGCTGGCTTATACCGCCACGAAACTCGGCTGGATCGCCCAGGTGGTTTCGCTTACGCCATGGACCACGCCCGCCCCGATCGGTGCCTCCTGGGCCGCTAACTGGGCGCTAAGCCCGCTGGTGATGTGCCTGATTTGTATGCTGATGTCGGCGCTGATGTACTTACCCTTCCTGCGTGCCTATGAACGCAGCCTGATTAAAGCAGAAGAGAAAAAAATCAAGGATGCGCCCCCTGCAGGCCAACCCGTGCCCGGTCATCCACAGGCTTAAGGAGCCCATAAAATGAACTACCGTTTTCCTGAAAATTTCTGGTGGGGCAGCGCCAGCTCGGCGTTACAAGCCGAAGGGGACAGCCTGAATGGCGGTAAAAGCCCTACCACCTGGGATCGCTGGTTTGCACAACAGCCTCACCGTTTCCATCAAGGCATTGGCCCACAAGACACCTCGGGCTTTTATCAGCACTGGCAGCACGATATCGCATTACTAAAGCAGTTAGGGCACAACAGCTTTCGCACGTCGCTGAGCTGGGCGCGCCTGATGCCAGACGGCACTGACGCCGTGAATCCTGACGCCGTGACTTTTTATAACAAGGTCATCGATGCATTACTGGCGCAGGGCATTACACCGTTTATCACCCTGTTTCATTTTGATATGCCTCTGGCTATGCAGGACAAAGGCGGCTGGGAGAACCGTGAGGTTGTGGAGGCGTTTGGCCGCTATGCCCAGCGCTGTTTCGCGCTGTTCGGCCATAAGGTGAAACACTGGTTTACCTTCAATGAACCGATTGTGCCGGTTGAAGGTGGCTATCTGTACGATTTTCATTATCCCAACGTTGTGGACTTCAGACGAGCGGCTAACGTGGCCTTGCACACAGTCCTGGCACACGCGCTGGCAGTACGCGCCTGGCGTAACGGCGGCTACGACGGTGACATTGGTGTGGTGCTGAACCTCACGCCGTCCTATTCACGATCGGCGAATCCGGCCGATGTGCAAGCCGCACATCATGCTGACCTGTTGTTTAACCGCAGCTTTCTGGATCCGGTTCTGAAGGGAGAATATCCCGTGGATCTGCTGAGCTTACTGAGTCAGTACCACCAGCTTCCGCGCTGCCAGCCTGGCGACGCTGCGTTGATTACCGACGGCATTATCGACCTTCTGGGCGTGAACTATTATCAGCCGCGCCGGGTGAAGTGTCGGGACAGCGCCGTCAATGCTGAAGCGCCCTTTATGCCGGAGTGGTTATTCGACCACTATGAAATGCCAGGCCGTCAGATGAATCCGTATCGTGGATGGGAAATTTACGCGCCCGGTATTTACGATATTCTGACTAACCTGCGGGTTAATTATGGAAACCCGCGCTGTTTTATTTCTGAAAATGGTATGGGCGTTGAGAATGAACAGCGATTTATTCAGAACGGTGAAATTCTGGATGATTATCGTATCGAATTTGTTTCCGAACATCTTAAATGGCTGCATAAAGGGATTCGCGAAGGCTGTCATTGCCTGGGTTATCATATGTGGACATTTATTGATAACTGGTCATGGCTAAACGGTTATAAAAATCGTTACGGTTTTGTGCAGTTAGATTTAGCCACGCAAAAACGTACGATTAAAAAGAGTGGCAAATGGTTTGCTGAGGTTGCCGAAAACAACGGTTTTAATTGAGAGCACGATCATGATTGAACTTGAAGACGCGGTAATGACGATTATTGTCAATGCCGGGCATGCCCGCAGCCTGTGCTTTGAAGCCCTTCAGGCAGCACGAAAGGGTGACGTTGATGAGGCAAAAGCCCGGCTAAAGGAGGCCGACGACTATTCCCGCACCGCGCATCAAATGCAAACCCGATTAATAGAGCAGGACGCAGGTGAAGCCCGCCAGCCAATGACCTTAATTATGGTCCATGCTCAGGATCATTTAATGACCTCAATGCTGGCACGTGAACTGGCAGAAGAAATTGTTTATCTCTACCAGCGTTAATAAAAAAACATGACAGGAGATCGGCTGAAAAACAAAAAACCTCTGGAAATAACATAATATAAAAATCAACTTGCCCTGGTCATCAATAAACCCGCGCAGGATGGTTATTGTCTGATCATTAACACACGTCGTTATTCGGGTTGAACATCATCAACCCGAAGGACGCTGTGCAAACGAGATAGCCATGAATATTATTCGAAAACTTCCATTACCTCTGGCGGTGATAGCCGCGCTGTGCCCTGCCGTCGCCGTTGCACAGGAGTTTACGCAGGAACAGATCGACGCCATCGTCGCCAAAGCCGTTGATAAAGCCCTGGCCGAACGTCAGGCGAAAATGGATGCGGCCGTAGCGAAAAAAACGGACGTGGTGACCGACCCGCAAAGCCCGGCCCAGTCACCGGATATGGCAATCCCCTTTGGCGTCACGTTCAGCGGCTATGCGCGCTACGGTGCGCACTATCAAAGCGGCGATCAGAAATATGTAGCCGTGGACGGTTCTTATAACGGTGCCTCCGGCATTGGCCGTCTGGGCAACGAAGGCAACGGTGGCGAATTCCAGCTCTCAAAGGCGTTTAAAAGCCAAAGTGGGGCTATCTGGGATGTCAATGTGATGATCGATCACTGGGGCGACGAGGTGAATCTGAAAAAGGCCTATGCCGGCGTGACGAATGTGCTTGCATCAAATCCTGATGCTTATCTCTGGGCCGGACGGGACTTTCATCAGCGCCCGCAGCAGAACATCAATGATTATTTCTGGATGAACCATGATGGCCAGGGCGCGGGCGTGAAGAACTTCGATGTGGGCGGGATAAAATTTGACGTGGCCGCCGTCGCTGCCGTGGAATCCTGTAGCCCTGAAGTGCTCAGCGATGAGTCTAATCCCTCGCGCATCACCTGTACGGGAGGTTCAGGTACCGGGGATAAAGGCAACTACGCTGCCACCTCTAAAATTCACGGCATCAAGCTGGGCGCACTCGATCTGGAGCTGTACGCTAATTACGGTTTCGACTCTAAAGCCGTAGACAGTGAGGACCGCCTGAAAGCCTGGCAGGGTGCGTTTGTACTGAGCCACACTAACGACCATGGCGTGAATAAAGTGATTGCCCGCTATTCTGACAATTCGGATAACAGCGTTTACAGCAAAACCGAGGGCCTCAGCACTGTGTATACCAGCTTTGAGGGTAAGCATCTGTTTAGCCCGCAGGCACAGGTCGAGTATTTGTTGGGTTATCACGACTACGATAACAGTCGGCTGAAAAGCGATAACCGGAAGAACTACGCCGCAATTGTCCGCCCAATGTATTTCTGGAATGACGTCCATTCCACCTGGCTGGAAGCCGGTTATCAGCGCGTTAACTACGATGAAGGCGGCAGTAACCATGGCTGGAAGCTGACTCTGTCGCAAAATATCGCCATTGCCATGGGGCCGGAGTTTCGTCCTATGCTGCGCTTCTATGTCACCGGGGGCAAAGTGGACAATGCGCGCACCGCTCGCGTGAACGGCAGGGAGAACGAAATACTGGACGACTTTAATCTGGGCGCGATGTGGGAAGCCTGGTTTTAGGCACAACCCGAACAGTGATCTCATCCTGCGGATGACAGACGCGCATTCTGTCTCCAACAACGATAACCCATTGCCGATCGGAGGTTCCCGTATAGGGCCGATCGGCATTGGCGCGTTGCAAACGGCATGTTGTCATCCCCTGTGGTCTGGCGGTCTCAGGTAAGGGCGGGAGATCAGGTCCACGGGCTGCGAGTTTAACCCCTGCCAGGCCAGCGCCCGGCACGCCCGATAAAACCTGACAATCGCGTTACGCTGCACGCTCGCCTTCAAAAACCCGTATGAACCTTGTCACAAAACACGCATTCCGTTTTTCCGTGTTTACCGAGGACCGTTTATCCCGCCATGTTGTTAAAGGCTTGTTACACATAGCCTCAGGTAATGGCTTGGGGTTATTGATGCACAGTACGCATTAGTCGATGAGTTTATTGCGCTTATTTACTTTATTTTCCTGATCCAGTCTTCAGCAACAGACGCGGCAAAAAGCGTCAATGATAAACTGGAGATACCGATGCATTCCTCGACTTCACCTATGACCACCCGCGCCCGAACCGGCGCCATATTACGTGTTACCTCAGGCAACTTTCTGGAGCAGTTCGACTTTTTCCTGTTCGGCTTTTATGCCACCTATATTGCTCACACCTTCTTTCCTGCGAGCAGTGAATTTGCCTCACTGATGATGACCTTTGCCGTGTTCGGCGCAGGCTTCCTGATGCGCCCCATTGGTGCTGTGGTGCTGGGCGCATACATTGATAAGGTCGGCCGACGTAAAGGTCTGATTGTTACCCTGTCAATTATGGCGGCGGGCACCTTCCTGATCGTCCTGATTCCGTCTTACCAAAGCATTGGGCTTTGGGCACCGATGCTGGTGTTAACCGGCCGCCTGTTACAGGGTTTCTCTGCCGGAGCCGAACTGGGCGGCGTTTCCGTTTATCTGGCTGAGATCGCCACGCCGGGCCGTAAAGGCTTTTATACCAGCTGGCAGTCCGGTAGCCAGCAGGTTGCCATTATGGTTGCCGCCGCGATGGGCTTTGCCCTGAATGCCGTGCTGGAAGAGAGCGCGATTCGTGAGTGGGGCTGGCGCATTCCGTTCCTGTTTGGCTGCATGATTGTGCCTTTCATTTTCTTTCTGCGCCGCAAGCTCGAAGAAACCCAGGAATTTAACGCCCGTCGTCATCACCTGGCGATGCGCGACGTGTTTAAAACCCTTCTGGCCAACTGGCAGGTTGTGATTGCCGGCATGCTGATGGTGGCGATGACCACCACCGCGTTCTATCTGATCACCGTTTATGCGCCTACTTTCGGCAAGAAAGTGCTGATGCTCAGCGCCTCGGACAGCCTGCTGGTTACGCTGCTGGTCGCCATTTCTAACTTTTTGTGGCTGCCGGTTGGCGGAGCGCTGTCTGACCGTTTTGGACGTAAACCCGTCCTGGTCAGCATGACGCTGATCGCGCTGGCGACCGCGTATCCTGCCCTGACGATGCTGGCTGCTGCCCCCAGCTTCTCCATGATGCTCACTGTCCTGCTGTGGCTGTCATTTATTTATGGCCTGTACAACGGCGCGATGATTCCGGCACTTACCGAGATCATGCCAGCTGAGGTGCGAGTAGCAGGCTTTTCACTGGCTTACAGCCTCGCGACCGCCATCTTTGGCGGATTCACGCCGGTGATTTCAACAGCGTTAATTGAGTACACCGGCGATAAAGCCTCTCCGGGTTACTGGATGAGCTTCGCTGCCGTCTGCGCCTTACTGGCAACGCTGTACCTGTACCGTCGCAGCACGGTCAATCTGCAAACCGCCGTTAAACATTAAGTCAGGGCTTACATAATGAAAATAATTTACCGTTCACTCCTTGCCACGTTGGTTCTTTCGTCGGTCAGCACCGCGGTGCTGGCAAAAGATGTGACCGTGATGATTTCTGGCGGCTTCAAAGCCGCGCTGGAAAAACTGACGCCTCAGTTTGAAGCGAAAAGTGGCGATAAAATTATTCTGGTGTCCGGGCCTTCCATGGGCAAAACCCCGCAGGCGATCCCCAACCGACTGGCGCGCGGGGAAAAAGCCGACGTGGTGATTATGGTGGGCGATGCGCTCAGTCAGCTGGAAAAAGACCGGTGGATCAAACCAGGTTCACGCGTTGAGCTGGCCGATTCGCCGATCGGCATTGTGGTGAAGAAGGGAGATGCCAAACCCGATATCAAAACGGATGACACACTGCGTAAAACCCTGCTGAATGCTAAATCCATTGCCTATTCCGACAGCGCCAGCGGTCAATACGTTAGCAATCAGTTGTTTAAAAAGTTAGGCATTGAAGACAAGGTCAAAGGCAAAGCCCACGAGGTGGAGCGCATTCCGGTGGCGTCTGAAGTGGCAAAAGGCCACTATGCGCTGGGCTTCCAGCAGGTGAGTGAGCTCCTGCCGGTGCCGGGCGTGACCTTTGTAGGCGAACTGCCTGACGACGTGCAGTACATCACCCGATTTGCCGGCGCCGTGCCAGCCAAAGCTGAGCATCCAGATGAAGGCAAAGCGCTACTTGATTTCCTGGCGTCAGCTCCGGCTCAGGAAGTGGTCCATGCCACGGGCCTGCACTCGGTCAAAGCGCAGCAGCCTGCTAAGCAGAGTGATACCGTTCAGTAATTAGCTTTTCCAGTTCAGCGGCAATGTAGGACTGAATGCGTCCGCTGCGCCGGATCAGGCCAACGGTGCGTTTCACTACCGGATCGGTAAGCGGCAGATGAACCAGCACCGAATGGCCTGATGACGGCATCGACATCGCGGGAACGGCAGCAATGCCGATTCCCGCTTCAACCATCCCTAACATGGTTGTGACATGCCGGGTTTCGCAGATACTTGGACGCGCGGGAACGACATGGCCCAGCGCGGAATCAAGTAGGTTACGATTGCCTGAAGTTTTATCCAGCCCCACGTAATCCTGCTGATAAAACTCTTGCCACGTCAGACTTTTACGGCTGGCAAGAGGATGATCGTGCCGACAGGCAACCACGTAAACATCCTCAACCAGCGGTAAAAATTCGGTGTCAGGCGGCGGATTACCGGAGAAGCAAATGCCAAAATCTGCCTGACCGCTGGTGACGGCCTCTATGACGTTGCCTGCGCTACTGTCAATAATTTTGACACGCACTCTGGGATAGCGGGCCTGAAAGCGGCGGATCACATCCGGCATAAAGTAATAGGCAGCAGACGGCACTGTGGCCACCGTCACCAGGCCTGTTCTGTCCTGACTGACTTTACTGATATCCGCCATAACTTCTTCAAAGTTGATCAGAAGCTGCTCTGAACGTGCGGCAAACGTCTGACCATAAAGCGTCAGCGTGACCCGGCGAGTGGTTCTGTCAAACAGCCTGATTCCCAGTGCCGTTTCCAGCTTCTCGATCCTGCGGCTCAGCGCCGACTGAGACAGGCAGATGGATTCCGCTGCAATACGGAAATTGCCATATTCGACCAATGCGCGAAACGCATAGAGATCGTTAAGATCGAAATTAACGGGCATAGCGGCTGACGTTCCTTTCAACGATGGAGAAGCAAAGACAGAGGGAACTCATAGTGCCTTATCGAATGGCGGCAAACAAAGTGAAATGTTGACGGGACGGGTAACAGAAAACGGCAGGTCAAAAGGGGGATCGCCTGTGCAAACAGGCGATCCGGCATAACAAAAACTACGCGACACGCGGTGACGCTGAACGAGACACGTTTCTGACCGCTTCCTCGGCTCGCGCTGAATTACTCTGAATGCTGGCTATCACCTCTCCGGCCTGACGCATCAAATTAACGCCGCGAGCCGTGTTTTTCAGGTTATTTTCGATATCTTCCAGCACCTTTTTGGCCAGCTGATTATTGCTGGACACCACGCGCCCTATCTCTTCGGTCGCTTCATTAATTCGGGCCGCCAGGGTCCGGACTTCAGCTGCCACAATGGCGAAACTGCGTCCGGACGTGCCGGCCCTGGCCGCCTCAATTGCCGCATTCAGGGCGATGAAACGCGTCTGCTCGGCGATGTTTCGAATGGTATGTACCATATCAGCAATACGATCCGACTGTCCGTTTAAGCCAAAGACATCTGCGGATACGCTGTTCATCTCTTTCGCAATTTCGGCCATCGTTCTGACGCTGTCTTCAATCACATCCGCGCCCGTTACCGAGCTTTCGCGGGTTTGCTGCGCCATCTTCCACGCGTGTTGAGCCGCCTCATTTTCCTGCTGGTTCTGCAATACCTGCTCGGTGACGTCACTGGCGAATTTGACAATCTTGTACATCCGCCCCTCTGCATCAAAAACCGGATTATAGGTTGCGCGCAGCCAGATAGTTTCGCCATTACGATTGAGCCGCGGATACTGCCCAGAGAAAAATTCTCCCTGATTCAGACGCTGCCAAAACTGCTGATATTCCTGGCTGTTACGCAGCTCCTCAGAGCAGAACATCCGGTGATGCCTGCCCAGTACCTCGTCTGCCTTGTAGCCCGTTGCTTTGAGGAAGTTTTCATTTACCTCCAGCACTTCACCGGCTTTATTAAACGCGATGACCGCCATTGAACGGCTGATGGCCTGCACCAGCGCATCCTGCTGCTGTGCCTCACTGATACGCTCGGAGATATCTGCTGCCAGCTTAATCACCTTGATGACGCGGCCATGTTTGTCTTTTACTGACACATAGCTGGCTTCCAGCCAGACCGGATGGCTGTCTTTGCCCAGGCGCAGGTATTTACCACTAAAGCTCTTGCCGCTGGCAAGGCGCAGCCAGAACTGGCGGTACTCGGCTGAGTTCACCATTGATGGCGGGCAAAACATACTGTGGTGACGACCCACAATCTCTTTCGCGTCGTAACCCATCTTGCTCAGAAACAGGGCATTTGCGCGAAGAATGATGCCATCTGGGGTAAATTCGATGATCGGAACCGCATCGTCCAGTGCTCTGAGCGAATCGGCGGCGTGTTTATGCTGGTGTTTAGGAAAAACAGAAAATAGTTTTTTTAATATTGTCATTTTTATACTGCCATATTGAGTGGTCTGGATGAGTTATCGGCAGGATAAAGAACGGGCTTGAGACAATGGCGAATAAACAAGCAACAGATTGTGACAAGGTTAATAACTTCGATACAGGGCTGAATACCGGACGCAGCGCTGCCTGATGACCGCGTTAAAAGGGGAAAACTGTCATTGTGCTGAGAAACATGTGCACTTCAGGTCAATCGCGCTATCGGCGAAAGAAGACGTTCTCATCGTCCGCGATAAAAGCCCAAAAAAAAAGCTGCCATCAGGCAGCTCTTTCGCTTTGCTCAACATAACGCTGTTATTTATACAGCTCAGCAGTCATGTGAACACGATCGTTGGTATTGGCTTCGATGATTTTATACTGTGCGCCCTGCTGCTCAGCCTGGGCAGCAATTTTCGCTTCTGTGCCATCGAGCGTTGAACCGGTGGCGGTAACGGTTTGTGCAAAAGCGGAAGCTGACATCAGTGAGAGCGCAGCAACGGCGGCAAGTGAAAGTGTTTTCATGGTTTTCATAATCCTGTTCCTTATCTTGTAAGCGGGAAAGCGGTTCGCTTTCGATGGGGATAATGATAACCACTGTTATTAATACATAGTTAACAATAAGTGCCGTTATTGTGATCATGCTATCTATTGCACTGATAGCGCTTTGCTGCTTTTAGTTCTGCCGGATTGACTGAAGAACATGGGTAATGATTGCCATAGCAGGTTTTAGAAAGCGGATGAGGGATGAGTTGCTTGTCATGGAGGCGTTGAGAAGGCGGTTAGCCGGGCACACTCAACGCAAAACAATTGATTGCGTGGTGCATTTAAAACGGGCGACACAACAAAAGCCGCCCGGGGGATCCGTCAGGCGGTGGTGTTGATATTGCGCCCTACCGCCGGGTTAGCAGGAAGCGCGGTGACGCCTTCAACCAGTGTCGTGATGGTATCTGCCTGTTGGTTCAGGGTTTTCTTTAACAGCGTCGCATTGGCTTCACCACGTGCCTGCCATTGCTCCAACCCTGCAGACAGCGTTGTGAGTTGCTGAATATCCATGCAGTTGCTCCTTATGTTGACTGAGCCCCGAATGGGGGTCACATAATACCGGCGACGGATTTCGCCAGTTGCGCATAAAGTATCGGCAATGATGAGATAAACTTGAGGATGGTCGGTGTTTTTTTAAGCACGACCTCTGGATGCCGACAGAACAATGATTCGCGCTAACCCTCAGACGAAAATGATACATGTCGTCAACTCTCGTCTCGTTTCATCCCACGCCCATGCCTTCCTGACCGCGCCCCGCGTCGAGTTAAGAACCCCTGTCGACCTTGCCTGTCTTCAACCCCGTCCCGGCAGCATCACCTCCACCAAAAGTCATCCTTATCCCAACGCGACCTGATGCGCAGAATTACTGCGATTCAACCAGTCAGAACCCTGCATAAATGAGAAGTATGTCTAATATTTCCAACAAAAAAACGTACAGTAACTTTACCAAAACATCAGTTTATGTAAACAATCTGAACGCCTGTTATCAGGCTTACCGATCCTAAACAGAGGAACTAACCATGAAACTGAAAAAAGTTAGCAAGAAATCCACGAAAAAACTGGGCGGCGCAACCTGCGGCTAACCCATGCATATAAAAATCGGGGCCGGTCGTTTGCACCGGCCCTGCTGTCCGCGCTGAAGGAAAAAATGCCATGCAAAAAAATTATCAAACCTCACCCAAATTTGTTCATAACCTCTGGACCACTAACGAAGATGGTGAGCACTACCTTCGCTTCACGGGTGGGCTATACGAAGTAGAACAAGGGGATGCGCAAGATTTTTATAAAATACGTGGTTACTGCACCGGCCATAATACCATCGCTGACATTGCTAAAAAAACCAACGTTCCCGTTCAGCGCATTGAGGAGATGGTGACTTCTCTTAGCGATATTGGGATGCTCAGAAACGAAAAAAAACCGCACAATGAAGACATCCTTGAAAAAACAATTCAGGCGTGTGAAATGTGGGCCGAGCAGGTTGAAGAAACGCATCTGTTCAATAAATTTCTTTATGGCGATACGCACCGTAACGTTCTGACAGGCTTCTTCATAGAAACCTGGCATTACATTAAGGCCTTTCCGGACATCATTAACGTCGCCATTAAGAGTACAGACAACCCTGAACTTCAGTCTGTACTGATGACTTATAAGCTACAGGAAACTGGCCACGAATCATTCATATTAGAAACTCTAATTAAATTAGGTATGAAGCAGGAAGAAGTTGAAAATGCCATTCCGCTCGTTTCAACACTGAATTTGATTAATATGATGAAGGCGCTGTTCATAACACATCCCTCGACGGTCTTTCTGATTGCAAAAGTGATCGAGTCTCACGATTTTGACGAGGCTGAGGTGAAAAATGCCATTCAGGACATTAATAGCCATTACGATCTTCAGCCTGGAACTCTTGAACCTTTCTTCAAACACTCTCAAATTGATTATGAATTAGGCCATTCACGTCTTCTGGACGATCATCTGCATCTTGTTACCCTTGCTAACATGGAAGAAACGTCCTTCATACTGAATGCCCTACACGATATCAAGCATGCCATCGATCTTCAGTGCCTTGAAATTGAAGAGTATTATTCGAAAGAAGGTAACTATATTCCTCGGCAGCGGGTCGACTACTTCGGGATTTGACTATGTTTCCTGTCCTGCTCTCGGCGCTTACGTCAGGTGTTTCAATGGCAGTGTTTTTTACTGCCATTGCCTGGTTTATTGAGAGTACATTCGGGTCGAGTTTGCTGGTTTCAACGGTCTTGTCATCGGGCTACATCATCACGTTCTTTGCACTGCCCTTCATTGGACATATAACGGATAAAACGACATGTAAGCGGATGCTGACGATTATGTATGTCCTGGGCGCCATCAACGCTCTGGCCTTTTTTTTAATCAATCCAGGCGAGCTCAGTGCCCTCCTTTCGTTTACGGTCATTTTGTTATCTACATCCGTATTTACGTTGATTCGCGCCTCTGATCAGGTCATTCGCGCCACCTATATGAAAAAGGTGTTGCCTGAGCAAAAGCTTTACCACGCGAACCGATTGTTGGAAATGGTCAGGCAGGGAATAACGTTTCTTTCAGGGGGCGTGGCGTTTTTTATCCTTCAGGACAAATCTATTCACAACGTGTGCTTGGTTATGCTTCTCTGCTTCACGCTGTCATTACTGATTAACGTTTTTATTCCGGTGGATAATGTCAGCGGCGCTGAACCTGAAAGCCATAAAACGTTAAAAGGTGGCATGTATGTTAAAGGTTATGATTTCTTTCTGGGGGAACAAAAACGCGTTGTAGAACTGCTTTCTTTGTTTCCATATATCTGTGTGGTGTTTCTAAATGCCTTATATCCTGCGCTGTTTACACAGATCGGTGCCCCAGTGAGCGCATACGCGATTCTGGTGGTTCCTTACGGGCTGGGCGCAATTGCGGGTAGCATGTTAAATTCTCAGCGCTATCTGCCGACCCTGAAATCTGTATATCTGCTTTTTGGCACGGTGTTTACCCTGGGTTTACTGCTTCCTTTACTCTTTAAAACCCTCAGCGCCGTATATGCGTGCCTTTTCCTTATCGCCTTCTGCCATTGCCACATCAGGGTAAGACGAAACACACTGATCATGACCCAGTCAGACAGCCAGGCGCTGGCTCGTATCCTCTCCTTTAACGAGATTGTATTTATCTGTCTCTCAACGGTATTAGGCCTGGGATTAAGCGTTATGGCCGATCGACTGGGATTCTGGCTGGCCTGGGAAAGTGTCATTGGTCTTAATATCGTGGTTCTGATGCTGATTACAGCGGTACGACGGGTTCCGACATCAACGATCGCCGTGAGTAATGCAACAGAAAATGGGCGCTAAAGGAAAACGGAGATCGGTGCCGAAGCCTGATCACATCAAGGCGTTAAGCGCCAATCGACTGCTCTGGCATGGCGCGCAACCATGGCTGACAAAAGCGTTGAATCAGTATCTGTTTTAACTGAGACGTTGCCCTGTATTCTTAAACAAACATCGGTTCAAAACTCACCGGAAAATTCAGTGAATTTGCGATAAAACAGGCTTCGTGGGCGTGATGATGCAGTGCTTCGGCTCGGGCTACATCATCTTTATTACGCAGCGCCACTCTGGGTTTTAGCGTAATGCGGGTAAAATGGCCACGATCCCCTTCGACCATGGTGCCTTCAGCTGAATCCTCATAAGCGTCAATAATAATGCCGGCATCGGCGCAAAGATGCAGATACCACAGCTTATGGCAGGCCGATACTGACGCCAGCAAGAGCTCCTCTGGATTCCAGCGCGCGGCATCACCACGAAATGCCGGATCGGCACTAAGTGCGACCGTGGCTTTACCTTCACCGGACAGTTCGCCGTTTCGGTCATAGGCCGTGTAAGACTGCGTCCCGGCGCCGCGATTACCCGTCCAGCGCACGTTGACCTGATAATGATGCTCCCGTGTTGCCATTCGAGGCTCCTGTGAAAAGTGGTTATCGCTATTTGCGTTTATGGGCAACGGCCAGCATCGTGCGGCCCAGTTGGCGTTCGGCCTGGGCATAGTCACGCTGCGCGACGACAACGAACAGCGCGTCCAGGATATTTAACTGCGCGATGCGCGCAGCCGCGTTTTCACCGGTCAGCGGCGAGCCCTGGGCGGTCGAGCAGATAACGGTATCGGCAAGGTTAGCCAGTGGTGAACCAATGGAATTAGTAATGGCAATGACCGGGACGCCTTGCAGCTGCGCGGCCTTCACCGCTTCGATAATGTCTTTAGTGCGGCCGGAATGTGAAATGGCGACAACCACATCCTGTTCGTTCAGTAACGCAGCCGACATCAACATCATATGCGGATCGTCGTAGGCGGCCGACCGCGTGCCGATGCGCAAAAACTTATGCACCGCATCCCGCGCGATTTGCGCCGAGCCGCCGAAGCCGTAGAAGTCTCGCTGGCGGGCGTTTGCCAGCAGATCTGCGGCTTTTTCAAAGGCCGCCATATCCAGGATAGCCAGTGTTTCTTCAATAGCCTGAACAGAGGTGCGAAAGACCTTACTGACGATCTCACGCGTGGTATCGCTGGGAGAAAGCTCCTGATGCATTTCGGTGATGGGCAGGCGGTTATACAGGGCTGCTTTTATGCGTAACTCTTTGAAACCCTTGAAACCCAGCTTCTTTGCTGTCTTCACCACCATCGCCTCTGACATTTCGCAACGGCTGGCAATGGCTTTGATAGAGACATTCTCATCAAAATCGCTTGATAACACGGCGTGAACCAACCGGGCTTCAAGAGAAGTTAATGAGGCGATCATTAGTCGTAACCGGGGACCTATAGCACTGACATCATCAGCTCGATTACTCATGACATACCTTGTTGGATGATTATTTTTTAAATCTATCATGTCATGAGGTCCGATCGCCACGCCGCCCCATGGTCGGCATGGCGATGCATCAACAGGGTTTACAAAACTTACGCCTTTCGTGTGACAGCAGGCGCTTTATTGCGGAGCTTCCGCCGCTCAGAGAGCCACTCTTTAAGCACAACACCGCCCGATGCCACTATCAAAATCGCGCCCCACAACGCGAGCGTGATGAACTGGCTAAGATCGAGCAGAATCGAGGCGGTAGACACCAACTGCAGAATCAGCAGCGACAGAATCACGCCGCTGACCCGGCCAAATCCACCCAGCGGATCGACCCCGCCCAGCACCGCAGCCAGAATAGCGACCAGCAGGTAGCTTTCACCGTAGGCCGCATTCGCCGAATCGAAACGCGCCATCATGATAATGCCCGCGATACCGGCAAATAAACCCGAGATCAGATAAACCCATACCAGGCTTTTGCGCGTGTTAATGCCGGAATAATGGGCCGCTCTTTCATTGGAGCCGATCATGGCAATCGATTTGCCCAGTGGGGTTTTATTGACGAAAATGCTTAACGGAATAATCGCCAGTGCAAAAATGATGAGTGCAAAAGGGATGCCAAACACCGTACCGTTCCCGATAAACACAATCGGCGCCGGAAAGCCGGAAATCACATCGCCATGGCTGAATCCGATGGCAATGCCCTTCACCGCCGTCATCGTGCCCAGCGTCGCCAGCATCGGCGGCACGCGCAGGTAGGCCACCAGCACGCCATTCAGCAAACCCACCAGCGCTGACAACACCAGGCCCAGCAGCAGTGCGCCAATTTGTAGCAGATCCCCTGATGCTCCCTGCATTTCAGGCATGAAGGTGGTCAAGGTGTAGGCGACCGTTAACGCGCACAAGTTGGCGGTGGCGATGATCGAAAGATCGATACCGCCGGAAAGCATAGGAATCATCATGGCGAGTGCAAGAAATCCCAGTTCCGGCAGCTGGAAGCCCATCGATCGCAAACCTGCCGCCGCAAACAGTTTGTCGCCTTCAAGCAGCCCAAGACCGATCACCATAACTATCAGAATAAACAGCAGCCGGACGTTGGTGGTACCCAGCCGTTTTTCCACCTGCTCCAACACGTTGCCAGTCTGCTTCATGATATTGCTCCTTCATCGACGAGCTTGTTCTGTTTGCGGGTTTCTCTGGCCATCATGATCATAGCGGCGATGATCACCAGGCCGGTGCTGAACAACGACCAGTAAGATGAAACACCCAGCAGGATCAGGCCATTCTGCATCACTGCAATCAGCACCACGCCCAGGACGGTGCCCAGAACGGTTCCCTTACCGCCGGTCAGGCTGGCACCGCCGATGACCACCGCCGCCACCACGTCCAGTTCCCTGCCAACCAGTGCCGTCGGGGAAACCGACTGGGCAAGTTGTGCCTGAACCAGCGACGCCAGACCAGCCAGCGCCCCCATGTAGCCATAAACCAGCATATTCAGTTTGAACACGTTGAAGCCTACGCGTTGCGCGGCATCCGGGTTGCCACCGGTGGCATAGATTTGTCGGCCGGTGTTACTTCGGTTGAGCAGCAGCCACGTCAACACAAACGCCAGAACCAGAGCGATAATCTGGAAGTTCAGCGCATAGGTAGCCCCTTGCGCATCGGTATAGAACACCAGTTCAAACCCGGCGTTAAACCAGTCCGGCAGCATGAAAATGTCCTGGCCGCTGGTCACCGTCAGCAGAATGCCGAAGAAAACGTTTAGCGTTGCAATGGTGATAATCAGCGCGGAGGTCCGCAGCACGTTAACCAGCACGCCATTGATAAAACCCAGTACGATGCCCAGGCCGATAGCAACGGCAAAAATGCCCACCCAGCCCAGCCCCATATTGTTCGCTAAGGTCAGGGCGACATACTGGGTAATGGAGGCGGTGGCCGCAAAAGAGAGATCGATGCCGCCGGTAATAATCACCACCAGCAGGCCCGCAGCCATGATGCCAATGAAGGCTGTTGCGCCTGAAACGTCCAGGAGGTTTTGTAAGGTTGCGAACTCCGTGGTGAATACGGTCAGGAACACAATCATCAGGGTCATTACCGCCAGCAGGCGACATTCGTGGGTGTGAATAAAACGCGGGAGGAAATCACGCATTTACTGCCTCCTTTAATTCTTCTTCGCTGCAGCGGCCAGGGAAGTATTCCCCATTAAGCCTGCCGCCGCGCATCACTAACACCCGATCGCTGTGATAATAAATCTCGGGAATCTCATCGGAAATCATGATGATGGCAATACCGCTGGCGGCGAGTTTCCGCACGATGGCGTAAATACCGTCTTTGGCATGAATATCGACGCCCACGGTGGGGCTGTCCAGGATCAGCAGTTTGGGTTGCGTCGCCAGCCATTTTGCCAGTACCACCCGCTGCTGATTGCCGCCTGACAGGGTTTTGACTTTGTTATCGGGATTACCGGCTTTGATAGACAGGGAGGCAATCGCGTCGTTGACCGTTTGCTCATACAGGTCGTCACGAATGAGTCCGGCTTTGTTCACCAGCTTCTCCACTACAGAAAGCGTAATGTTAGCGCTAATGGACTGCTCCAGTACCAGGCCCAGTCCCAGACGATCTTCTGACAGATAGGCAATGCCGTGTTCAATAGCATCGCGGTTAGATCGCATTTGTACGGCATGACCGTGGAGTTTTATTTCGCCCTGATGTGGGCGCGTCAGACCAAACAGGCTCAGCGCTAATTCGGTGCGTCCCGACCCCAACAGGCCGGTGAGACCGAGAATTTCGCCACGCCGGATATCAAACGAAATATCCCGATACTCACCTTTACGGGACAAGTTGCTGACTTCGAGCACCGTTTCGGTTTGCGGTCTGTCTTTGGCAACGGATTCATAATGGAACTCTTTACCCGTCATCAGCGTGGCCAGTTTACGGTCTGACATTTCACGGGCATCAAAGGTGCTCAGCTTCACGCCATCGCGCATCACGGTCACGCGATCGGCAATTTCCAGCACTTCATCCAGACGATGGCTGACAAAAACAATCGTGATGCCGCGCTGTTTAAGCTGCAGGGTGAGCTTCAGTAAGGCGTCCACTTCATGGCGCGTCAGGGAGGATGTGGGTTCATCCATAATCACCAGCCGGGCATTCGCCGCCATCGCCCGGCAAATTGCCACCAGCTGACGCTGAGCAATAGAGATATCAGCCACTTTGTCATTCAGGTCGAGCGAAACGCCAATGCGCGCAACCGCTTCGGCCGCTATCTCATAAATCTTTTTCCAGTTAACCCGTTTAAAGCGGCCGGTATGCTGACCGATGGCAATGTTCTCCGCCACGGTTAAATTAGGGAACAGAGACAGGTCCTGATAGATCACCTGCACGCCCAGACGGGTGCTTTCTACTGGCGTTAGCGGCGAAACCTCATTTCCGCTAATCGTAATACGGCCACCCGGCTCGGGCTGATGTACGCCAGACATCACTTTGATCAACGTCGACTTACCGCAGCCATTCTGTCCGCACAGACAATGTACCTCGCCCTCTTCAAGCGTGAGGCTGACATCTGAAAGTGCATGCACGCCGCCGAATATTTTCGATATGCCATCGAGTTGTAAAAATGCAGGCATAGCACTATCCCTTACCTAATCAGAATACGGGGAACTGGCCGGGTTCTGTTGAACCTGGCCAGCATCAGCATTGATGGTGAGAATTACAGACCGAGTTTGACGAGATCGTTAACGTTGGCTTTGGTGATCTGAAGGATGCGGTCCACCATGATCACCTTGTTTTCGTTATCCACAATGGCTTCCCCCAAACCCGGAATGGTCATGCCGGTTTTGAATTCCGCATTATCCAGCGCGAGGCGGGCCACATCCGTCATGGCCAGTCCGGCTTCTTTCGGACTCCACAGGAAACCTTCACGAATCACACCAGACATAATGTATGCCCGCGCCTGGGAGGGAATAGTGGTCCCCACCAGGGCGATTTTTTTCTCCAGATGACGTTTTTTCAGCACATTACCTGCACCGATCGGACCGTTCGAGCCCATCGACATAATGCCCGTCACGTTCGGATGTGCTTTCAGAATATCCTGCGTAACCCGTTCGGATTCATCGATAAAGTCCGCGCCAGGAAAGCGGTCGGCGGCCAGTTTCATATTCGGGTAGTGCTCTTTTTGGTAGGCGATAGCGGCATCGGCCCACTGATTGTGACCCGTGGTCGTCAATGTGCCGACCAGCACGACGTATTCCCCTTTTTCACCCATCTCGCGCGCCAGGGCTTTCATCTGTGCTTCGCCGTAAGCTTTCGCGCTCATGAGCTCCACATCCCAGGTTTTGCCTTCCTGGTTTGGACCTTCCTGGGTGATCACCATGATGCCCGCATCACGCGCACGCTTCACGACCTGCGCTGTGACTTTGGTATCCAGCGGAACCAAACCAATCACATCAACTTTTTTGGCAATCAAATCTTCAATCAGCTTCACCTGCTGCGCAGGATCGGCTCGCGTGGGTCCCACCATTGAGGTTTTAAGATTGTTTTTTTCGCCGCCCTCTTTTAATCCCTGATTAAGGATATTGAACCAGGGCACACCGGCTTCTTTCACCACGGTCACCATGGTTTTGGTTTCGGAGGCCAGTGCGCACATGGGAAAGGCTAAACTTACTGAGACGGATAACAGCGTAGAGATGCTTAACAGTTTAATTATATTGCGGCGATTCATTTTGCTACCCCTGGTTATCATTAACATGATGAAATCTTCTCTTGTCAGAAATTGATATAAAGCGTCAGCTGCCAGCAATGACGACAGCAAATAAATAATCAACCCTGAAAAGTGGGTATTCGTAGTAATAAAAAGAGAAAATAAACCGTTCTACAGGTTAAGGGTTTTTCCCATTTTCCAAAACAAACCGCATAATTGTCCTGGCACACTCAAGAATTTACTTAAATGAAAAATAAAGTAAATTACCTACCACCAATAAAGATTCCTTCTTTGATAAAGCTCACACATTTCATTAACAAAATCGCGGCAGCGATCAAACTGAATCGTGGATCAGGGCTTCTTCATGCTGGCTTTCCTGCGCGTTAAGGTAACCGAGCGTGATGCTGAAGCAGGCCCGTTCCCCTCCGGCCAGTGACCGCACATTCCCGGCACGCTTTTCTGCCAGATAACCTTCAACGCCGCAGGTCGCCGGCATCGCGAAGGCGCACACCTTCTGCATGTTATTCGCCAGAATCCAGCGCGTCAGAAACGGAAAGTGTTCCGGGTTATAGTTCACCGTAAAGGCATCACCTTCCGGCCGCCTGAGCATGACATGGACCTGACCATCCTCGGCTTTACGCAGATTTTTGATGTAGAAAACCAGTTCAGGATCGGGCTGCAACTCAGCGTTAAGCACTTCTGTGCTGGCGGGATCGTGCCTGAGCTGCTCAAGCCTTGCCAGATAGGCATCATTCGCTTTCACGATGGCCGGTACTGACGAACGGATCACCGTGTCGGCCGCCGTAAAGGCCGCAGGCTGAATGATGCGAGCGCCTTCGACATAGGCAAAGTTAGCATGGCACATGTACATCAGATCCATGGGATTGCGCGACAGGTTCTCTACCTCCATGCACACTTCAAAGGTCGCGCTGTCCGGACGGATAACCACCCGCGGCTGGGCCAGATAATGGTCACCAAATCCCATCAGGTATTCACGCTCACTCACCAGTGCCAGCCACGGCCCCTGCGCATCCTCGCCCGTTTCAATACGTGCCCGCTGCATAGGTGCAACAGGCATTTCACCGTGCAGAGCGTGCGTGTCTTCCGCTGTGGGGTTACCGTTGCGCAGCAGCCCTGAGTGATACATAAAGCAGCCGTAGGTGCCGACAATATCGCTGGCAGGACGTGGCTCGGTAAAACGGCTTTGCATTGTCAGGTCAACGCCATCAAACATGGCCTGCCAGATCATCTGACCAAAATAAGGAAGCACCACCAGATGACCTCGGGCGTTTTTCAGCCGCACGGCTTCGATTCCTGATTCATAGGTAAATAATGTCGCGCTGCACCCCGCGGCCTTGACGACCTCTACGGGTTGGGTACGGAAAAATGCCTTCTGGAGCAGGAAGGTGGTCGGTAACAGTGTATGTTGCATAACTGGCCTCAAAATTTACTGATTATCGTTTTTTAGTAAACAAATCCATCTTGTGATCGCGCACAGTTTATTTCAATGGGGGATCTTCTATTTTAGGAATGTCAGCCGTTGGAGAAGCCTTCCTGCGCCGTTGAAAACAGAGGGAAAATGAATAAGGGTCGCAATGAATCTTAATACTATAATATTGGGATATTTATCACAGATTATTTTTATTATTGGCAGATGCCAATAATAAGGGGAGAGGGGTTATTAATCTCTGCCCTTATTATTTTAATAAGGGCAGTCTCCTGTGCGATTGGGAAGGTGCTGAGAGGTCGGTTTTCAGAACCTGACGTTGTAGCGAACAACATCATCAACCTGGGCTAGCTTGTCGTAGAGTTTACGCGCGGGGTTATTTTCATTTGTCACCCAGTACACCTTTGCCCAGCCCGCCTCACGGGCTTCATCGCAGACCCGCGTGATGAGCGCTTTTCCCGCTCCCACGCCACGCGCATTTTCTTCAACGAAGAGATCTTCCAGATAGCATACGGGCTGTGTAAACCATGTGCCTTCATGTATCACGCAGACCACGAAGCCCGTCACCTTGCCATCAAATTCGGCCAGCCAACACATTAACGCTGATTCGGGCGACTGTATTCTCTGCCAGGTAGATAACGTGACGGCATCGTCCAGGTTCTGTCCGTAAAAATGCAGATAACCTTTCCAGAGGGTTAGCCAGGCAGAGTAATCCTCTGGTATGGCTTTGCGGACCTTGAGCATTGGAAATTCCTTTTGGTTAAAACAACAACTAAGCGATGACAATGCGGGTGAGCTTTACCCGACTCTTGCAGGCACATTGGTGCACTATCAGTAATGATAACGACAGGTGCTATCAGCAGGGCATCTTCACTAAGAGCATCGTCAAGCCGATGCGCAGAAGTGAGACGGTGTGACCAAAAAACTAAGACGATATTTTCGCGCTGGCGGTTTTCCTGTCCTTTTGAAAGGGAGTCAGCTGGCACCCTTGGTGAGCGTTTTTTGCTGTGCCTTTGTCCGTTTCTTGCCATCCAGCTTCAGCAGAATACGCGAGTGTTGCTCGTGAAAAGATCGAATGATGCGGTTAACCTTATTGCCTCATGCAGCGATCCAGGCAAGCGTTAAGCATCTACATCACCTCACCATTCTCCTGCCGGTACTCCTTCGGCGTGGTGGCATAGCTTTTTTTAAACACGGAGTAGAAATACTGGAGCGACGGGTAGCCGCACATCTGGGAGATCTCATTGATGCTCAGCGACGAGCCCGCCAGCAGCTCCCTAGCCTTCTCCAGCTTCTCACGGTGGATCATGGCATGAATCGTGTCGCCGGTTTCATCCCGGAAACGCTTCTCCAGGTTTGAGCGCGACATGCCAATCGCATCCAGCACCTGCTCTACCTTAATGCCCTTGCAGGCGTTGAAGCGGATAAAGTGCATCGCCTGGATCACGGCGGGATCGTGCAGTGAGCGAAAGTCCGTAGAGCGGCGGGCAATGACTTTTACCGGCGGTACTAAGATACGCTGCAGAGGCAGGGTTTGCTTATCCAGCAGGCGATGCAGCAGTTTGGCGGCCTGGTAACCCATCTGGCGCGAGCCCTGAACCACGGAGGACAGCGCTACCCGCGACAGGTAACGCGTCAGCTCTTCGTTATCAATACCAATCACGCACAGCTTCTCCGGCACCGGAATCTTCAGGTATTCGCAGGCCTGCAGCAGATGACGCGCGCGGGCGTCGGTGACGGCAATAATGCCGGTATGGGGAGGAAGCGTTTGCAGCCAGTCGGCCAGGCGGTTTTGTGCATGCTGCCAGTTCTCAGAGGCAGTCTCCATGCCCTGATAGACGACGCCCATGTAACGTTCGCGCATCACCATTTTACGAAACGCCAGTTCGCGCTCCTGCGCCCAGCGTTTGCCGCTGGAAGCCGGTAAACCGTAAAAGGCGAAACGGTTGATGCCGCGCGCTTTCAGGTGCAGAAAGGCACTTTCCACCAGCGCACTGTTGTCGGTGGCGATGTAGTGTACTGGCGGATAATCCTCTTCACGGTGATAGGAGCCGCCTACGCCGACAATCGGCACTGCCACGTCCGCCAGCGAACGCTCAATGGCACTGTCGTCATAATCTGCGATGACGCCGTCGCCCAGCCATTCATGGATATTCTCAATGCGGCAGCGGAAGTCCTCCTCAATGAAAATATCCCAGTTGGTCTGCGAAGCCTGTAAATACTCGCCAACGCCTTCTACCACCTGACGATCGTAAACCTTGTTGGCGTTAAACAGCAGGGTAATGCGGTATCGTTTTTCATGCATAGTGGCACATCCCTTTAACTCCCAGCGCATTGCATAGCACAGCCGGATGCGCCACAGAAATGGTTTGCGCCACAGTGTGATCGTTCACACGATTACAGGCGGCGGCGCGTTGCAGTGTCCATCCACACGGCCAGCAGCAAAATCGCACCTTTAACGATGTACTGCCAGAAAGTCGGCACATCCATCATACTCATGCCGTTATCCAGCGAGGCCATAATAAACGCGCCCATCACCGCGCCCGCGACGGAACCGACACCGCCGGCCAGGCTGGTACCACCAATAACGCAGGCCGCGATCGCATCCAGCTCGGCGATATTCCCGGCGGAAGGCGAACCGGCCCCCAGGCGCGAACTGAGGATTAGCCCGGCAATCGCCACCATCAGGCCGTTGATGGCAAATACCGCCAGCTTGGTGCGCGCCACGTTGATGCCGGAGAGCCGCGCGGCATCAATGTTGCCGCCAATAGCATAGATACGCCGCCCGAAGGCGGTGCGGGTGGCCATAAACATCCCCACCAGCATGAGCAATGCCAGCAGCAGGACCGGTGTCGGTACGCCGCGATAATCATTCAGCAGCCAGATCGCGCCCAGAACCAGAACGGCGGTAATGGCCTGCCGTGCTACGGTGCCGGTGGCGGCTGGCTGAGCCAGACCCAGTTGCTGACGGCGCAGCCGCAGGCGCCACTGCCACAGAATAAACAGCGCCAGGCCCGCAAAGCCAAAGCCAAAACCGATACCGCCGGGCAGATAGCTTTGACCGATCTGCGACATCGCCGGGCTTGTCGGTGCCACGGTAGTGCCATCGGTGATGCCCACCAGAATGCCGCGAAACGCCAGCATACCGGCCAGGGTAACGATAAATGAAGGGACCTTGCGATAAGCTATCCACCAACCGTTCCAGGTGCCGAGCAACAGCCCCAGCACCAGCGTGACCACGATAGTCAGCGGCAGCGGCCAGCCCAGCCAGACATCGAAGATTGCCGCCGCGCCGCCCAGCAGGCCCATCATGGATCCAACAGACAGATCGATCTCGGCGGAAATAATCACAAACACCATGCCAACGGCCAAAATGCCGGTGATCGCCGTCTGGCGCAGCAGGTTAGAGACGTTGCGCGGACTGAGCCAGGCGCCGTCGGTGGTCCAGGTAAAGAACAGGGCAATCAAGACAATCGCCCCCAGCATCACCAGCACCTGCAGGTTACGCAGGCCGAGCTTGCTGGATACGTGCTTGTTAGCCGGTGCCGCTACGGCAGGTTTACTCTCGCTGTTAAGCATAATGTTCACTCCGCAGGGCGGCTTCCATCACCTGCTCCTGAGTCAGATTGTCGTTAATCAGATCGGCTTTGATTTGCCCTTCATGCATAACCAGAATGCGATCGCTCAGGCCCAGCACTTCAGGCAGCTCAGACGAAATCACAATCACCGAGATGCCCTGCTTTACCAGGGCGTTGATCAGCACATAGATCTCCTGGCGCGCCCCAACATCAATGCCGCGCGTCGGCTCGTCCAGAATCAGGATTTTCGGGTTGAGCAGCAGGCACTTCGCCAGAATCGCTTTTTGCTGATTACCGCCGCTGAGGCGACCAATCGGCAGCTCAGGCGAAGAGGTTTTCACCCGCAGTCGTGCAATGGCGGCGTTGATGGCGCGCAGCTCTTCGGCCTCATCAAGGGTGGAAAGCCGATGACTGAACTGGTCCAGCGCGGCCAGCGTGATGTTTTTGCCTACGCCCATCAGCGGCACGATGCCGTCTTTTTTACGATCTTCCGGCACCATGGCAATGCCGTGTGCGATAGCGTGCTGACAGTCGCGAATCGTGACTTTTTGGCCATTGATCGCGATGTCGCCCTGCCAGCGTCCCGGCCAGACGCCAAACAGGCACTGCACGGTTTCGGTTCTGCCTGCACCGACTAATCCGGCGATGCCGAGAATTTCGCCCTTTCGCAGGGTGAAGGAGACGTTATTCACCCGCTTCACGTGACGGTTAACCGGATGCCAGGCTGTCAGGTTATCGACCTGCAATACCGTGTCGCCAATGTCGTGAGGCGAATGAGGATAAAGCGCCGTGAGTTCGCGTCCGACCATCATGGTGATGATGTCATCTTCGCTCAGGCCTGCCGCTGGCCGGGTGGCGATGTGCTGACCATCGCGGATGACACAGATCGTGTCCGAGATAGCCTTCACTTCATTGAGCTTGTGCGAGATGTACACGCAGGCAATGCCGTGTCCGCGCAGGTTCTGGATGATGCTGAGCAGCACTGTCGTCTCCTGCTCGGTCAGCGATGAGGTGGGTTCATCCAGGATCAGTAAGCGCACCTGTTTGTTAAGGGCACGGGCAATCTCCACCAGCTGTTGTTGCCCCAGGCCAAGCTCACCCACGCGCGTATCCGGCGAGACGTTGAGTTTGACGCGCTCCAGCAGCTGCTGGCAGCGCAGCGTCATGGTTTCATCATCTACCATGCCGAAGCGCCCCAGCTCTGCGCCGAGAAAGATGTTCTCCATCACCGTGAGCTGCCGCACCAGCGCCAGCTCCTGATGGATGATGACAATGCCTTTGCGTTCGGTATCGCGGATGGTTTGCGCCTGAATATCCTCCCCGGCAAAGCGAATCTGCCCGTCGAAATCCCCGTGCGGATAGAGCCCGCACAGGATTTTCATCAGCGTCGATTTGCCAGAGCCGTTTTCACCGCACAGCGACAGCACTTCACCGGCATCCAGCTGCAGGCTGACGTTATCCAGCGCCTTCACCGCGCCAAAGCGCTTAGTGATGTTCTTCATTTCCAGCAACATCGTTTACTCTCCTTCGCGTAGCGCGATTAGAGTTCGCTTTTCTTGTGGAAACCGTCTTTCACCACGGTGCTGTCGATGTTGTCTTTGTTGACCTCAATCGGTGTCAACAGGCGCGCTGGCACGTCTTTCAGGCCGTTATTGAGCGTGGCGTTGCTGGCTGGCGTCTGACCGTTGCCCAGCTCGATGGCAATCTTCGCGGCTTCGGTAGCCAGCTCTTTGATGGGTTTGTACACGGTCATGGTCTGGGTGCCGTTCATAATGCGTTTGATGGCAGCCAAATCCGCATCCTGCCCGGAAATGGCCACTTTACCGGCCAGCCCCTGAGCGCTTAGCGCCTGAATGGCACCGCCCGCAGTGGCATCGTTCGAGGCGACAACTGCGTCAATATTGTTTTTATTGGCGGTCAGGGCATTTTCCATAATTTTCAGCGCGTTTTCCGGCAGCCAGGCATCCACCCACTGGTCGCCAACAATTTTAATACTGCCGTTATCGATGTAAGGTTTTAACACCTTCATTTGTCCTGCGCGGAACAGGCGGGCGTTATTATCTACAGGTGAGCCGCCCATCAGGAAGTAATTTCCTTTTGGTACCTTTTTCACCAGGCTTTCCGCCTGCATTTCACCCACTTTTTCATTATCAAAGGAAATATAAAAATCGATGTCGGCGTTATTTATCATGCGGTCATAGGCAAGCACTTTAATCCCTTCACGTTTGGCTTCTGCCACTACGTTACTCAATACCTGACCGTTGTAGGGAATGATAACCAGCACATCAACGCCACGGTTGATCATATTTTCAATTTGCGACATCTGAGTTTCTTCGTTGCCATTGGCTGACTGCACGAAGACTTTTGCGCCCTGCGCCTCAGCCTGTTTGACAAAGATGTCACGGTCTTTTTGCCAGCGCTCCAGGCGCAAATCGTCGATTGCCATGCCAATTTTGACTTCTTTTGCCAGACTGGCCTGGCTGAACAGGGCCAGCGCTGCAAGGGCAGCGAGTAATGCAGGTTTCATTTTCATCATGGTCATCCTGTAGGGTACGGTTATTGTCGTTGTAAGGCTATGAACCAGGCGGATGAATTGTTCACCTTATTTTCTGCTGCCAGCAATTACTGATTTTTATCCCGCTATTACGTTTTTTGGTTTATTTCTGTATTTATGAGCGCGATCGAAAATTTTACATTTTCAGACTCACCGATTGCGAGATAGGACCTGTCGGGCGTCATAAAGCCTTCATATTTTTTTGCGAGCAAGTGCACAATAAATAATTATCTTACCGGCTGTGTGAAATATCGTAATTGAGCGCGCTGAGAGCGGGTACGCACAATAACGCTTCTGGGTAACCCATTCGGGGCCGATGCTAAGGAGCAAACCATGCACGCTTATTTTGACCAGCTTGATCGCGTTCGCTACGAAGGAACAAAAACCACCAATCCTCTGGCGTTCCGTCACTACAATCCGGATGAAGTGATCATGGGTAAAACCATGGCCGAGCATCTGCGCTTCGCCGCCTGTTACTGGCATACGTTCTGCTGGAACGGTGCCGATATGTTTGGCGCGGGTGCGTTTGATCGTCCGTGGCAGAAAGCGGGCGAGGCGCTGGATCTGGCCAAACTCAAAGCGGACGTGGCGTTTGAGTTTTTTCACAAGCTGAACGTGCCCTATTACTGCTTCCACGATGTGGACGTGTCACCGGAAGGGGATTCGCTGAAAAGCTATCGCGAAAACCTGGCCGTCATGACCGATAAACTGCTGGAAAAGCAGCAGGAAACCGGGCTTAAGCTGCTGTGGGGCACAGCGAACTGTTTCACCCATCCGCGTTATGGTGCAGGCGCTGCAACCAGTCCCGATCCGGAGGTGTTTTCCTGGGCAGCCAGCCAGGTATGCAGTGCCATGAAAGCCACCCAGACGCTGGGCGGCGAAAACTATGTGCTGTGGGGCGGTCGCGAAGGATACGAAACCCTGTTAAATACCGACCTGCGCCAGG
Source organism: Pantoea sp. B623 (assembly GCF_024814475.1). Lineage (NCBI taxonomy): Bacteria > Pseudomonadati > Pseudomonadota > Gammaproteobacteria > Enterobacterales > Erwiniaceae > Pantoea > Pantoea sp. B623. The sequence goes on from NZ_JANUXM010000004.1 coordinate 2,443,281, forward strand.
AGCGCGAGCAGATCGGCCGCTTTATGCAAATGGTGGTGGAGCACAAGCACAAAATCGGCTTCCAGGGCACGCTGCTGATCGAACCTAAGCCGCAGGAACCCACCAAGCATCAGTATGATTATGATGTCGCCACGGTTTATGGCTTCCTGAAGCAGTTTGGTCTGGAAAAAGAGATTAAGGTGAACGTCGAAGCGAACCATGCGACGCTGGCCGGCCACGCTTTCCATCATGAAATTGCAACGGCCATTGCCCTTGGCGTGTTTGGTTCGGTGGATGCTAACCGTGGTGATCCGCAGTGCGGCTGGGATACGGACCAGTTCCCGGTCAGCGTGGAAGAAAACGCGCTGGTGATGTACGAAATCATCAAAGCAGGCGGTTTCACGACCGGCGGCCTAAACTTTGATGCCAAAGTGCGCCGTCAGAGCACCGATAAGTATGACCTGTTCTATGGTCATATTGGCGCGATGGACACCATGGCACTGGCGTTGAAAGTCGCGGCGCGCATGCTGTCTGACGGTGAGCTGGATAAACGCGTTGCGCAGCGCTACAGCGGCTGGAACGGTGAGTTCGGCCAGCAGATTTTGAAAGGCGAGTTCTCTCTGGACGCGCTGGCGGCCCATGCGCATCAGCAGCAGTTTAACCCGCAGCACAACAGTGGACGTCAGGAGCAGCTGGAAAACCTGGTGAATCACTATCTCTATGATTTTTAATCCGTAAGGAGCGCGACATGGTAATCGGGATCGATATCGGCACATCCGGCGTTAAGGCTGTGCTGCTGGATGAGCAAGGCGTGGTTGTTGCGGTGGAAACCTCACCCTTGACGGTTTCCCGCCCGCAGCCGTTGTGGAGCGAACAAGATCCCGAAAGCTGGTGGCTGGCGACAGACCGCGCGATACAGGCACTGGCCCAGCAGCACGATCTGAGTGGGGTAAAAGCGATTGGCCTGACCGGGCAGATGCACGGCGCTACGCTGCTTGACGTACAGCATCAGGTGCTGCGCCCGGCCATTCTCTGGAATGACGGACGCAGCGGCGATCAGTGCCGTGAGCTGGAACAGCGGGTGCCTGAATCGCGTCAGATCACCGGAAACCTGATGATGCCGGGCTTCACCGCGCCAAAGCTGCTGTGGCTGAAAGAGCATGAGCCTGACGTTTTTGCTCAGGTCGCAAAAGTGCTGTTGCCCAAAGATTACCTGCGCTGGCGACTGAGCGGCGAATTTGCCAGCGATATGTCAGATGCGGCGGGCACAATGTGGCTGGATGTGGAAAAGCGTGACTGGAGTGATGTGATGCTGGCGGCCTGCGGGCTGGCGCGTCACCACATGCCTGCGCTGTTTGAAGGTAATCAGATTACCAGTGCGCTGTCAGCGGATATCGCACAGCGCTGGAAACTGCCTCAGGTGCCGCTGGTGGCAGGAGGGGGCGATAACGCTGCCGGCGCAGTGGGTGTCGGTATGACAGCGCCGGGGCAAGGCATGTTGTCGCTGGGAACGTCCGGCGTCTATTTTGTGGTTAGCGACGGCTATCTCAGTAATCCGCAACGTGCCGTTCATAGCTTTTGTCATGCCCTGCCACAGCGCTGGCATCTGATGTCAGTGATGCTCAGTGCTGCGTCCTGCCTTGACTGGGCGGCTGCGCTGACCGGCTGCGACGATGTTCCTCATTTATTGTCAGAGGCGGAGCGGGCAAAACAGGATGCGCCGCCGCTGTGGTTTTTGCCTTATCTGTCGGGGGAACGCACGCCGCATAATAATCCGCACGCCTGTGGCAGCTTCTTTGGCTTTACCCACCAGCACGGACGACCAGAGCTGGCGCAAGCCGTGCTGGAAGGCGTTGGTTTTGCACTGGCCGAAGGCATGGATGTGGTACACGAATGTGGTGTGACGCCCAGTAGTATCATGCTGATTGGCGGCGGCGCCCGTAGCGGTTACTGGCGCCAGATGCTGGCGGATATCAGCGGACAGACGCTGGATTACTGCGAAGGTGGCGATGTCGGACCCGCGCTGGGCGCAGCCCGTCTGGCGCAAATGGCGCTGGATGAGAATCTGACCGTGCCTGCCTTGAAGCAGGTGCAGCGCCACCAGCCGGACCCGGCGCGTCATGCGCACTATCAGCCGAGACGTGAGACGTTCAGCCGGCTGTATCAGCAGCTGCTGCCGTTGATGCAGCAGTAATCCAGAAAGGGGGCAAACTGTGTTGCCCCCTTTTCACTTAACCAATTGCCCCCAGCGCATCGTCCTGACTCTGCTTCTTCGGCAGCAGGAACAGCGTTGCCACAATATCCAGCAGGTAGATGAGCGCCAGTAAGGTAATGGCCGCCACGAAAGAAAACTTGCCTGCCAGCAGGCCGATCACCAGCGGGCCGAATCCACCGACGCCACGTCCCAGGTTAAACAACACATTTTGCGCGGTCGCGCGCACCTGCGGTGGGAAGGTATCCGAGATTAGTGCACCGTATCCGCCGATCATGCCATTAACAAACAGCCCCATCAGGGCGCCCGTAAACAGCATAACGGTGGGATCGCGCAGTTGCGCATAAACCACAACCATCACGACTGCGCCGAACTGATAAAGCAGGAAAATTTTCCAACGTGCAAAGCGGTCCGCCAGCACGCCAAACAACCAGATGCCAAAAGTCATGCCGACCACGGTTACTGCCGTCCAGAGGCCGGATTTTGTCAGGCTGAAACCGAAGTTTGATGAGAGGTAGCTCGGCATCCAGATCATCAGGCCGTAATAACCAAAGTTCTGGACGGAGCAGAGAATAAAGATCCCCAGACTGGCCTTGCTGGTGGCGCGGTCTTTAACCAGCAATTTCAGTCGGGCGGGAAAAGACAGCGAGGGAACATGTTTGATCTGACGGGTAAAGCTCTCAGGTTCGCCCATGCTGCGGCGAATGATAAACGACACCAGCGCGGGCAGCAGCCCCACAAGGAACATCCCGCGCCAGCCAATAACACTCAGCAACGGCGGCGTGATAAACGCCGCCAGCAGAACCCCCAGTTGCCAGCCGATCCCGACCCACGCCGATGCGCGGTTGCGCTTCTCTGCCGGCCAGGCTTCCGCAATCAGCGCCATGCCGATACCAAACTCGCCGCCGAGCCCCATTCCAGCCAGCGTGCGGTACGCCAGCAGATCCCAGTAACCCTGAGCCACCGCGCACAGGCCGGTAAAAACGGAGAACATCAGTATCGTAATGGTTAAGACACGAATACGCCCGTAACGATCGCTGAGATGGCCAAACACGATGCCGCCAATCACGGCACCAATCAGCGTCCAGGTCACCAGCGAGCCCGCCTGTGAGGGATCAAGCGCCAGCGACAGGCTAATGGCAGGCAGCATAAATCCCAGAATCAGCAGGTCGAATCCATCCATGGCATAACCGCTGACGGCAGCCAGCATCGCTTTGGCAGGCGTAACGCTCTGCTTAGAAGAGGAAGAAGAGGACATGAGTCAGCACCCGTTGGTTAAAAAACTGGCGCAAGTATAAAGAGCGATGCTGATGAGGTCTATGCAGAATAGCCGCAACCGTGCGCCTGAATAGCACACGGTTGTGCAGAATCAAGAAGGTTTATTACTGCCGTCGTCGCCGGATAAGAGCTCATCAAGCTTGTCTCCGCCGACGTGACGGAAATCCTGACCTTTGACGAAGTAGAAAATAATTTCGCAGATGTTCTGGCAGCGGTCACCAATACGCTCGATGGCGCGGGCGCAGAACAGTGCAGTTAACACGCTGGGAATCGTACGGGGATCTTCCATCATGTAAGTCATCAGCTGACGCACAATCCCCTCGTACTCTTTATCCACTTTTTTATCTTCGCGGTAGATCTGAACGGCTTCGTTAAGATCCATACGTGCAAACGCGTCCAGTACGTCATGCAGCATCTGTACGGTGTGGCGGCCCAGGGATTCCAGGCTGACCAGCAGAGGCAGATGTTGCTGACCAAACTTCTCCAGTGCGGTACGGCTGATTTTCTCGGCCACGTCGCCGATACGTTCCAGCTCGGAAATGGTCTTAATAATTGCCATAACCAGACGCAGGTCAATCGCAGTAGGCTGGCGTTTGGCAATGATGCGCACGCAAGCCTCATCAATCTCCACTTCCATCATGTTGACCTTCTGGTCGCCATCGATGACGCGCTGGGCCAGCTCACCGTCCAGGTTATGCATGGCGGTAATCGCATCGGTCAGCTGTTGCTCGACCAGCCCGCCCATAATCATCACCTGAGTGCGGATGTGCTCCAGTTCAGCGTTGAACTGACCGGAGATGTGTTTATTCAGATTTAAACTGTCCATGGCGATCTCCTGTCAAATCAGCCGTAGCGACCTGTGATGTAGTCTTCTGTTTGTTTCTGTGCCGGCTTGGTGAACAGCGTGTCGGTGTCGCTGAACTCAATCAGTTCGCCCAGATACATAAATGCCGTGTGGTCGGAACACCGTGCAGCCTGCTGCATGTTATGGGTCACGATCACAACCGTATAATCCTGCTTCAGTTCGGTAATTAATTCTTCGATACGGCCGGTGGAAATCGGATCCAGGGCTGAGCATGGCTCATCCAGCAGCAGCACTTCCGGACGGATAGCGATGCCGCGGGCAATGCATAAACGCTGCTGCTGTCCACCCGACAGGCTGTAGCCACTCTGGTGCAGCTTGTCTTTGGTTTCGTTCCACAGGGCCGCTTTGGTCAGGGCCCACTGCACGCGCTCATCCATGTCGGCACGAGACAGCTTCTCGAACAGGCGCACGCCGAAAGCGATGTTGTCATAAATTGACATTGGGAAAGGCGTTGGCTTCTGAAACACCATGCCAACGCGCGCCCGCAACAGCGCGATATCCTGATGCGACGCCAGAATATTGTCACCATCCAGCAGAATATCACCTTCGGCACGCTGATCCGGATAGAGCGAATACATTTTGTTGAAAGTGCGCAGCAGGGTGGACTTACCACAGCCTGATGGCCCAATAAACGCCGTAACCTGGTTTTTAGCAATATCCAGATTAATGTTTTTCAGAGCGTGAAACTTGCCGTAATAGAAATTCAGGTTACGAACCTCGATTTTTCCGGCTGACGCAGTCGCAGTACTCATTGTTTTTCTCTCTTAATCGACACCGCACAGGGCAGTGTCGGTAGTTAACCGTGTTTACCCTTGGCGAAAACCACTCTTGCTACGATATTCAGCAGCAGCACGCACAGGGTAATAATCAATACGCCAGCCCAGGCCAGGCTCTGCCACTCGGCAAACGGGCTCATGGCGAATTTAAATATGGTGACCGGAAGGTTAGCCACGGGCTGCATCATGTCGGTGCTCCAGAACTGATTCGACAGCGCAGTAAACAGCAGCGGCGCGGTTTCACCGGCGATACGGGCAATCGCTAACAGCACACCGGTGATGATGCCGGAAACCGACGCCTTGAGCGTAATCGCCGAGATCATCTTCCATTTCGGCGTACCCAACGCATAGGCGGCTTCGCGCATGCTGTCTGGTACCAGTCGCAACATGTTTTCCGTGGTTCGAATCACTATCGGAACCTGCAGCAGCGCCAGCGCAATCACGCCGGCCCAGCCGGAGAAGTGGTGCATCTGCGCCACGACGATGGTGTAGACAAACAGGCCAACCACAATCGATGGCGCTGACAGCAGAATGTCATTAATAAAACGAATCACTTCTGCCAGTGCTGATTTGCGTCCGTACTCTGCCAGATAAACGCCGGCCATGATGCCCAACGGCGTACCGAAGAAGGTAGACCAGAAAATCAGTAAACCGCTTCCCGCCAGGGCATTGGCTAAGCCACCACCCGCGGTGTTTGGCGGCGGAGTGGACTCCGTAAACAGCGACCATGACAAACCATCAATGCCACGGCTTACCGTAGTAAACAGAATCCACACTAACCAGAACAGGCCAAAAGCCATGGTCAGTAACGACATTGTCAGCGCAATTTTGTTTTTGGTACTGCGCCACGACTGCATCTTACGACGTGACGCTTCCAGCTCAGCGCGAGCCTGTACTTCCATTGTTGTCATGATCGCGCTCCTTCACTTTTGGCCAGCCGCATAATCATTAACTTTGAAATCGCCAGCACGATAAAGGTAATCACAAACAGAATCAGGCCCAGCTCCATCAGGGCCGCAACGTGTACGCCTGATTCTGCTTCAGCGAATTCGTTCGCCAGCGCGGAGGTGATACTGTTGCCGGGCATAAACAGCGAGGCGCTGTCTAACTGGTAGGTATTACCGATAATAAAGGTCACGGCCATGGTTTCACCCAGTGCACGTCCCAGACCGAGCATGACACCGCCGATCACCCCATTTTTGGTGAAGGGCAGAACAATACGCCAAATCACTTCCCAGGTCGTACAGCCAATGCCGTAAGCCGACTCTTTCATCATCACCGGCGTCTGTTCGAACACGTCGCGCATTACCGAGGCAATGTAGGGGATGATCATGATGGCCAGGATAACGCCTGCGGCCAGGATACCGATACCAAATGCGGGGCCAGAAAACAGCTCGCCAATGATAGGAATGCCCGACATCACATCGCCAACCGGCGTCTGGAAGTACTGTGCGAACAGTGGCGCAAAAACAAATAAGCCCCACATGCCGTAAACAATGCTGGGGATCGCCGCTAACAGCTCAATGGCGGTCCCCAGTGGACGACGTAACCAGCCTGGTGCGAGTTCAGTAAGGAAAAGCGCAATACCGAAACTGACCGGTACCGCAATAATCAGGGCAATGATTGAGGTGACGAGCGTACCGTAAATCGGTACCAGCGCACCAAATTGTTCGTTAGGGGCGTCCCAGGTTTTGGTCCACAAAAACGCGAAACCAAATTTCTGTATGCTCGGCCAGGAAGAGAAGATCAGGGAGACAATGATGCCGCCCATCAGTAACAAGACGATCAGCGCAGAGAGTTTTACCAGTGCACCGAAAACTCTGTCACCTTGCTTGCCTGGGGCTTTGAATGCCGACTTCGTTGCAGCCATAGAAGTCTCAGTCCTCAGAAGTTATCAGGGCGGCAGACGCCGCCCCTGAAGGCTGACCAGACTGATGTCCGGCCAGGGTCATTCACTTACTTGTAAAGCGCTTTACCTGAACTGTCTTTGATATTGGCTTTCCATGCGGCACGGATCTGCTGAACTACGCTCTCAGGCAGGGTGGCATAATCCAGGGCGTTAGCCGTTTTGCCGCCGTCTTTATAAGCCCAGTCGAAGAATTTCAGTACTTCTGCACCTTTCGCCGCATTAGCCTGGTCTTTGTAAATCAGGATAAAGGTGGTTGAGGTGATCGGCCATGCATCATTGCCTTTCTGGAAGGTCAGATCCTGGGCAAACGATTTGCTCCAGTCTGCGCCTTTTGCGGCATTAGAGAAGCTGATTTCGCTTGGCGCAACGGCCTTACCGTCTGCATCCATCAGCTTGGTGTAGGTCAGGTTATTCTGTTTGGCATACGCGTACTCAACGTAACCAATGGAGCCTGGCAGACGCTGAACGAACGCCGCAACGCCGTCGTTACCTTTACCGCCCAGACCGGTTGGCCAGTTAACGGTGTTTCCTTTACCAATTTTGCTGTTCCACTCTTCATTGACTTTCGCCAGGTAGCTGGTGAAAACGAAAGAGGTACCTGAACCATCCGCGCGGCGCACCACGTTGATGTTGGTGTCTGGCAGTTTCACGCCCGGGTTCAGTTTAACGATCGCTGGATCGTTCCACTTCTTGATATTGCCGAGATAGATATCACCTACGGTTTTTCCGTCCAGCGTCAGTTGGCCAGATTTTACGCCTGGCAGGTTAACCGCCAGCACCACACCACCGATCACGGTAGGGAACTGGAACAGCCCATTCTTCTGCAGATCTTCGTCTTTCATAGGCGCATCGGACGCACCGAAATCAACGGTTTTGGCGATAATTTGTTTTACACCGCCAGATGAACCAATGCCCTGATAGTTAATTTTGCTACCGGTGGCTTGCTGATACTCTGCTGCCCACTTGGCATAAACCGGCGCCGGGAATGTACCGCCAGCACCAGTCAGATCGGTGGCTGCAAAGGCAGAAACCGCACTAACGGCAAGAGAGGCGGCGAGGATTCGGGCTACGGTGCTACGCATCAGTGTCATGTTCCCTCCAGGGGAGAAAAGTCAGGCTAAGTGCCTTTTTAGTAAGAGTCAGTGATTGCTGCAGGAGGGAAAATAGGACAGTTTAGTGACAGAAAAATGTAGTTAATATTACAGTTATATGACAGACACAATTATTGCTAATTTTTACAAGCCCACTATTGAAAAGGACATGTTCGATGAAATTTATGAAGAAGCTTCTGGTAGGCAATATCGTCGTCCTCTGTACGCTGGCCAGCGCCCAGGCGTACGACGTACCGCAGATTCATTCGGATGAATCTTTTGCAATGACAGATAACAGAGGCACTCTGGCTACAATTGATAGTGGTGGCGCGGTCAGACAAGCTTCTGTCAATGCTGAGGATGTGAGTAAAACGAAGGAGAATGTAGAGAAATTATTAAAAACGCAAGAAAACCAGACTGATACCCTCAACCAGCTCACACAAAAGCTCAGTAAAAATGAAGATACGATCAATAACCTGCAACGCTCACTCGATGAGGCTAACCGTAAAATCAGCGATCAGCAGCGCGTAATTGAGCAAGTCAGCAGCAAAATCAAATAAATGGAACGCGTGAATCCCTGGTGGGATTCACGCGTGAGAGGCTTTACTCGACCGTAACCGATTTCGCCAGATTACGCGGCTGATCCACATCGGTGCCTTTAATCAGGGCGACATGATAGGAGAGTAGCTGGAGCGGCACGGTATAGAAGATAGGCGCAATGGCCTCTTCAACGTGCGGCAAGGGAATGATCTTCATTCCCTCGCTGTCACTGAAACCGGCATCCTGATCGGCAAACACGTACAGCAGACCGCCGCGCGCGCGCACCTCTTCGATATTCGATTTCAGCTTCTCTAACAGCTCGTTGTTCGGTGCCACCACGATGACCGGCATGTCAGCATCGATTAGCGCCAGCGGACCGTGCTTGAGTTCACCCGCAGCATAGGCTTCCGCATGAATATACGAAATTTCCTTCAGCTTCAGCGCCCCTTCCATGGCGATCGGATATTGATCGCCACGACCCAGGAACAGCGCATGGTGCTTATCAGAGAAATCTTCAGCCAGGTTTTCAATCAGCTTATCCTGCGCCAGCATTTGCTCAATGCGGCTTGGCAACGCCTGCAGACCATGAACAATCTCATGCTCTTTTTCTGCGGACATGCCGTTGAGGCGGCCGAGTTTTGCCACCAGCATCAGCAGCACGGTGAGTTGGGTGGTAAAGGCCTTTGTGGAGGCCACACCAATCTCAGTGCCCGCTTTGGTCATCAGCGCCAGATCGGATTCGCGCACCAGCGACGAACCCGCGACGTTACAGATAGCCAGCGAACCCAGATAACCCAGCTCTTTGGACAGGCGCAGCGCAGCCAGCGTATCAGCGGTTTCACCCGACTGAGAGAGGGTAATCAGCAGGCTGTTTTTACGCACAGCAGATTTGCGATAGCGGAATTCAGACGCGATTTCGACGTCGCAAGGGACGTTTGCCAGCGCCTCGAACCAGTAACGCGAAACCATACCGGAGTTATATGAGGTGCCGCAGGCAATGATCTGAACATGCTCAACCTTGCTGAGCAGGGCTTCTGCATTTGGCCCCAGTTCACTGAGATCCACTTCACCGTGGTTAAAACGCCCTGTTAAGGTGTTTTTAATCGCATTCGGTTGCTCATAGATCTCTTTCTGCATGTAGTGACGATATTGGCCTTTGTCGCCCGCATCATACTGCACGCTGGACTCGATCTCTTCACGACGGACGTTATTGCCGTTGCCATCAATGATGGTGACATCACGACGGCTAATTTCAGCGATATCGCCCTCTTCCAGATAAATGAAGCGGCGAGTGACCGGTAGCAGCGCCAGTTGGTCAGAAGCGATAAAGTTTTCACCCACACCACGGCCAATGACCAGCGGACTTCCGGAACGAGCCGCCACCAGCAGCGACGGATCGCGGCTGTCCATAATCACCATGCCATAGGCGCCGCGCAGCTGAGGGATCACGCGCTGTACAACTTCACGCAGCGAGCCGCCCTGTTTCTGTTCCAGATGGACCAGATGCGCCACCACTTCGGTATCGGTTTCTGAGGCGAAGTGATAACCCTTCGCCATCAGCGCTTCACGCAGGGGCTCATGGTTTTCAATAATGCCGTTATGGACGATAACGATGTGCTCAGAAACGTGCGGATGCGCGTTGGCTTCTGAGGGCTCGCCATGAGTTGCCCAGCGGGTGTGAGCAATACCTGTTCCGCCGACTAGGGGCTGTTCTTCTGCGGCGGCAGCCAGCATCTGAACCTTTCCCAGACGACGCAGGCGCGTTACGTGCCCCTGCTGATCGACGACGGCAAGACCGGCTGAGTCATAACCGCGGTACTCCAGGCGGCGTAACCCTTCTAACAAAATTTCAGCGATATCACGTTGTGCTACTGCGCCAACAATTCCACACATAGTTATTTCCTGACTTCATGGCTGTTCGCCATTGCGTTGTCATATGACCTGATAGTCCGGCTTTGCCGGTTCCCCGAGCCTTGTAGAGAGTGGGGATTATAGTTTTGGCACTGCAAGCGGCCCGTGTACCACGGGCCGTAAAATTATTTTTTCTTCTGCGGACGTTGCCAACCGGCTTTATGGTTCTGTTCTTTACGGTTATAGACCAGATCGGCTGCAGAGACATCTTTCATTACCGTGGTGCCCGCTGCGATAGTCGCGCCTGCCGCCACATTGACCGGCGCGACCAGCTGCGTGTCCGATCCTACAAAGACGTTATCGCCAATGATCGTTTTGAATTTATTCGCGCCATCGTAATTACAGGTGATCGTTCCCGCCCCAATATTCACATTGGCACCAATCTCGGCATCGCCCAGGTAAGAGAGGTGACCCGCTTTGGACCCTTTACCCAGTCGGGCTTTCTTCATCTCGACAAAATTACCTACGTGCGCGGCCTGAGCCAGCTCACTTCCCGGGCGCAGACGCGCAAATGGCCCTACGGTACAGTCTGCAGCCAGATTTGCATCCTCGATCACCGAATAGGGGCTGATATCACAGTCATCCCCGATAACGCTGTTTTTGATGACGCAGCCAGCACCAATTTTGACCCGGTTGCCCAGCGTCACCTGGCCTTCAATGATAACGTTGGTGTCAATTTCAACATCACGGCCATGCTGCAGGGTGCCACGCAGATCGAAACGCGCAGGATCGCGGAGCATGACGCCTGCCAACAGCAGTTTTTCAGCCTGCTCGCTTTGGTAAGTCCGCTCAAGCGTGGCCAGTTGCAGGCGATTATTGACACCGTCAGTTTCGCTATTGCGGGCCGGATGCACTGCATTAATCACCCGACCTTCTTCATGCGCCAGGGCAATAATATCGGTAATGTAGAATTCGCCCTGAGCATTATTGTTATTCAACTGGGACAGCCAGCGCTTAAGATCGCCGCCATTGGCGATCAGGATACCGGTATTGATTTCGTTAATGGTCAGTTGAGAAGGCGTGGCATCTTTTTGTTCAACAATGCCTACGATGGTGTCATTGTCGCGTACGATGCGACCGTAACCGGTGGGATTATCCAGGACGACCGTTAATAAACCGATACCGCCCGCGGGTTTTGCTTCGCGCAGACGCTGTAAGGTAGCTTCAGAAATCAGCGGGACATCACCATAGAGCATCATGATGTCTTCGTCATCGGAGAAGTGAGGGGCCGCCTGCTGCATAGCGTGGCCCGTACCCAGCTGCTCTGCCTGTAGCACCCAGTTTACTGTGCTGTCGTTTAACGTTGCTTTGAGTTGGTCACCACCGTGCCCGTATACCAAATGCACATGCTTTGCGCCAAGGCCCTTTGCGGCATCAATGACGTGCTGAACCATCGGTTTTCCTGCCAGCGTATGCAACACTTTCGGCAGATCGGAATACATACGGGTGCCCTTGCCAGCCGCAAGAATCACCACACTCATCGCACTGTTAGACATATCTATCCTGACTGATTGTAGACTGAAGAAAGTTAAACGATTTAGCGCTGAGATTACTACATTTTTCTCGGCCCGAAATTAGCCAGCATCCTTTTGCTTTACCGCCACGCAAAAAAAATGCCAACCCAATGGGCTGGCATTTCGTGACGCACAAAGCCGGATTACATCGCTTTTTTGGTCAGCTCGATCACGCGCAGTTTCGCAATGGCTTTTGCCAGTTCCGCAGAGGCCTGAGCGTAGTCCACGTCGCCGTGGCTGCTGTTCATATGCTCTTCTGCTTTACGTTTTGCTTCCAGCGCACGCGCTTCGTCCAGATCGGTACCGCGAATCGCGGTATCGGCCAGAACGGTGGTGCTGCCAGGCTGCACTTCCAGCACGCCGCCAGAGAGGTAAATAAACTCCTCTTCGCCGTGCTGTTTCACGATACGGATCATTCCAGGCTTAATGGCAGTCAGCAACGGGGCATGGCCAGGGAAAATCCCCAGTTCACCTTCGCTACCTGACACCTGAATTTTCTGTACCAGACCAGAGAACAGTTGGCTCTCTGCGCTGACAACATCCAGGTGATAAGTCATAGCCATAATTTTCCTCCTGGGAAACCGTTATTACAGTTTCTTCGCTTTTTCGACCGCTTCTTCGATGGCGCCAACCATGTAGAAGGCCTGCTCTGGCAGGTGGTCAAATTCACCTTCCATGATGCCTTTAAAGCCACGGATGGTGTCTTTCAGCGTTACGTATTTACCTGGAGAACCGGTGAACACTTCTGCTACGAAGAACGGCTGAGACAGGAAGCGCTGAATCTTACGCGCACGTGCCACCAGCAGTTTGTCTTCTTCAGACAGCTCGTCCATACCCAGGATGGCGATGATGTCTTTCAGTTCCTGATAACGCTGCAGCAGTGACTGTACGCCACGTGCAACGTCGTAGTGCTCCTGACCCACAACCAGTGGATCCAGCTGACGGCTGGTGGAGTCCAGCGGGTCAACGGCCGGGTAGATACCCAGCGAGGCGATCTGACGGCTCAGGGTAACTGTTGAGTCTAAGTGAGCAAAGGTGGTTGCTGGTGACGGGTCAGTCAAGTCATCCGCTGGCACGTATACGGCCTGTACGGAGGTGATTGAACCTGTCTTGGTGGAGGTAATACGCTCCTGCAACACACCCATCTCTTCTGCCAGCGTTGGCTGATAACCTACCGCAGATGGCATACGACCCAGCAGCGCGGATACTTCCGTACCGGCCAGGGTATAACGGTAGATGTTGTCGATGAACAGCAGAACGTCGCGGCCTTCATCACGGAATTTCTCCGCCATGGTCAGACCGGTCAGTGCCACGCGCAGACGGTTACCCGGCGGCTCGTTCATCTGGCCATACACCAGCGCAACTTTATCGATAACGTTGGAGTCAGTCATTTCGTGGTAGAAGTCGTTACCCTCACGAGTACGCTCACCCACGCCGGCAAATACCGAGTAACCTGAGTGCTCAGCCGCAATGTTACGGATCAGCTCCATCATGTTTACGGTTTTACCTACACCCGCACCACCGAACAGACCGACTTTACCGCCCTTAGCGAACGGACACATCAGGTCGATAACCTTGATGCCGGTTTCCAGCAGTTCCTGCGAGTTAGACTGATCTTCATAAGAAGGCGCAGGGCGGTGAATAGAGGAAACCTCTACTGCGCTGCCGTCTTCTTCTGTCAGGTCGCCTTTCATGTCGATAGGCTCGCCCAGCACGTTCATGATACGGCCGAGGGTTGCTTTACCAACCGGTACCTGGATCGGTTTTTTCAGGTCGGTGACTTCCAGACCGCGCTTCAGGCCGTCAGAAGTACCCATGGCGATAGTACGAACCACGCCACCACCCAGCTGCTGCTGAACTTCCAGCACCAGACGAGCATCACCATTCTTAACCTCAAGAGCGCTGTACACTTGCGGTACTGCATCCTGAGGGAATTCGACGTCAACTACGGCGCCGATAATCTGGACAATCTTTCCAGCTGCCATCTTGAATCCTCTACCTAATTCCAAACCTGGTTAAACCGCGGAGGCTCCCGAGACGATCTCGGTAAGTTCCTGGGTGATGCTGGCCTGACGAGCTTTGTTGTAAACCAACTGCAGCTCTTTGATCAGATTTCCGCCGTTATCGGTTGCAGCTTTCATTGCTACCATACGTGCGGCCTGCTCACTGGCCAGGTTTTCCACCACACCCTGATAAACCTGCGATTCGACATAGCGACGCAGCAGCGTATCCAGCAGCGCTTTCGGATCGGGCTCGTACAGGTAATCCCAGGTCTTCGCCTTCATCTCTTCTTCACCTTCCGCTGGCGGTAACGGCAGCAGTTGGGTAATGGTCGGAGTCTGAGACATGGTGTTGTTGAACTTGTTGTTAACAATGTACAGCTTGTCGATGCGGCCTTCATCGTAGGCCTGCAACATCACTTTTACCGGGCCGATAAGATCAGACAGCGCAGGCTTATCGCCCATGCCAGTGACCTGTGCCACAACATTGCCACCAACAGCGCCGAAGAATGACACGCCTTTCGATCCCACAATGGCCAGATCGCTCTGTACGCCTTTGTCGGACCAGGCCTTCATCTCTGCCAGCAATTTTTTGAACAGGTTAACGTTCAAACCACCACAAAGCCCGCGGTCAGTCGAAACGACCAGGTAGCCGACGCGCTTAACGTCGCGCTCATCCAGGTAAGGGTGCTTGTATTCCAGATTCCCCAGTGCAAGGTGACCAATCACTTTGCGCATGGTATCTGCATACGGACGGCTGGCCGCCATGCGTTCCTGCGTTTTACGCATTTTGGAGGCGGCGACCATTTCCATCGCTTTGGTGATCTTCTGCGTATTTTTTACGCTTCCGATCTTGGTACGTATTTCTTTTGCGCCGGCCATTAGCTTCTCCTCAAAGCCTTGCGGCTTGCCCTTTCAGACAAGCCGCCAGACATTACCAGGACTGGGTTGCTTTAAACGTTTCGAGGAGGCCTTTCAGCTTCTCTTCGATATCGTTATTGAAGTTACCAGACTGGTTGATTTCAGCCATCAGCTCGGCGTGATCGCGATCTGCGAACGCCAGCAGAGCAGCTTCAAAGCTACCAATTTTTGCCAGCTCAACGTCGTTCAGATAGCCGCGTTCCGCTGCGAAAAGCACCAGACCCTGCTGCGCAACCGACATCGGCGCATACTGTTTCTGCTTCAGCAGCTCGGTCACTTTCTGACCGTGGCTCAGCTGTTTACGGGTTGCATCGTCCAGATCAGATGCAAACTGGGAGAAGGCCGCCAGTTCACGATACTGCGCCAGCGCGGTACGAATACCACCGGACAGTTTCTTGATGATCTTAGTCTGAGCAGCACCACCCACACGGGATACAGAGATACCCGGGTTAACAGCAGGACGGATACCGGAGTTGAACAGGTTAGATTCCAGGAAGATCTGACCATCAGTAATCGAGATTACGTTGGTCGGAACGAACGCAGAAACGTCACCCGCCTGAGTTTCGATGATTGGCAGCGCGGTCAAAGAACCGGTCTGGCCTTTCACTTCACCATTGGTGAAGCGCTCAACGTAGTCAGCGCTCACGCGTGATGCACGCTCCAGCAGACGAGAGTGGAGATAGAACACGTCGCCTGGGAATGCTTCACGGCCTGGTGGACGGCGCAGCAGCAGAGAAATCTGACGGTAAGCAACAGCCTGCTTAGACAGGTCATCGTAAACGATCAGCGCATCTTCACCGCGGTCACGGAAGTATTCGCCCATGGCGCAACCTGCATACGGAGCCAGATACTGCAGTGCAGCAGACTCAGACGCAGAGGCAACAACAACGATGGTGTTAGCCAGCGCGCCGTGCTCTTCCAGTTTACGTACCACGTTAGAAATGGTTGACGCTTTCTGACCAATCGCAACGTAGACACACTTGATGCCTGAATCGCGCTGGTTGATGATGGCGTCGATAGCCATTGCGGTTTTACCGGTCTGACGGTCACCGATGATCAGCTCACGCTGGCCACGGCCGATTGGAATCATCGCATCGACAGATTTGTAACCGGTCTGAACAGGCTGGTCTACGGACTGACGGTCGATAACACCTGGTGCAATCACTTCGACTGGCGAGAAGCCGTCGTTGTCGATCGCGCCTTTACCGTCGATAGGTGCACCCAGGGTGTTCACCACACGGCCCAGCAGGCCACGGCCAACCGGTACTTCAAGAATACGGCCAGTACACTTGACCTTCATGCCTTCGGCCAGGTCAGCATACGGACCCATCACCACCGCACCTACAGAGTCACGCTCGAGGTTCAGGGCGATAGCGTAACGGTTTCCCGGCAGGGAAATCATCTCACCCTGCATAACATCGGCCAGGCCGTGTACGCGGATGATACCGTCACTTACAGAAACAATAGTACCTTCGTTGTGAGCTTCACTCACGACATTGAACTGAGCAATGCGCTGCTTGATCAGTTCGCTGATTTCGGTGGAATTCAGTTGCATATGCTCCAGTCCCCTTAAGACTGCAAGACGTCAGCCAGACGGTCAAGACGGCCGCGTACGCTGCCATCAATAACCAGATCACCCGAACGGATGATCACGCCTGCCATCACAGACTTATCAATTTTGCAATTCAGCTTAACTTTGCGTGACAGACGTTTTTCCATCGCGGCGCTGATTTTAGTCAGCTGGTCGTCACTCAGCGTGCTGGCAGAAATAACATCCACTTCGGCAGTCGCTTCATAAGCGTCTCGCAGTTGAATGAATTGCGCCAGTACAGCCGGAAGCGCTGTCAAACGTCCGTTTTCCGCCATCACCTTAATCAGGTTCTGTGCGGGTTCATCCAGTTGATCACCACAGACTGCATTAAACGAGGCAGCCAGCGCTTCGGGTGCTAATGCACCTGAAAGCAGGTCGGCCATCTGTTCATTGGCAGCCACTTCTGCGGCAAACGCCAGCATCTTTTGCCAGCGTTCAATACTTTGATGCTCAACAGCAAAGTCAAAAGCTGCTTTGGCGTAGGGGCGAGCTACAGTAATCAGATCAGACATCAGCCCCTCCCTCCTTACAGTTCAGCGACCAGTTTATCAACGATGTCGCTGTTAGCAGCTTCATCCACGGAACGTTCGATGATCTTCTCGGCGCCAGCCATTGCCAGCAACGCGACTTGCTTACGCAGTTCTTCACGTGCACGCTTGCGTTCGGCGTCAATTTCAGCCTGCGCTTGTGCAACAATGCGAGTACGTTCGTTATCAGCTTCAGTCTTGGCTTCGTCCAGAATCTGCGTGCGACGCTTGTTCGCCTGCTCGATAATGACCTGAGCTTCCTCTTTCGCTTTTTTCAGCTGGTCGGTCGCATTAGCCTGCGCGAGATCCAAATCTTTCTTCGCGCGTTCAGCAGAAGCAAGGCCTTCAGCAATTTCTTTCTGGCGCTTTTCGATGGCAGCCATAATCGGTGGCCATACGTACTTCATGCAGAACGCGACAAACAGGATGAACGCGATGGCCTGGCCGAGGATTGTTGCATTAATGTTCACAGCACAATGCCTCTAATTAAGTATTTAACTTTTCTGCCGCTATCAACGATAAACGGCAGAATCCGTTCACTCTCGCACCAGGTACGGAGTGAACACAGGGGCTTTAGGCGACAGCAAACATCACGTAGAGGCCCAGACCAACAGCGATCATTGGGATTGCATCCACCAGACCCATTACAACAAAGAACTGCGTACGCAGCAGAGGAATCAGGTCAGGCTGACGAGCAGCGCCTTCCAGGAATTTTCCTCCGAGGATGCCGATACCGATCGCAGCACCGATTGCCGCCAGGCCCATCATCACAGCGGCAGCCATGTACAGCAGATCCATATTCAGGTTTTCCATGACAGTCTCCAGTTTGTTTCAGTTAAACGCGTATTGTTGAGAAAAAAATCAATGTTCTTCAGATGCCATCGACAGATAGACAATCGTGAGGACCATGAAGATGAAAGCCTGTAGCGAAATGATCAGGATGTGGAAAATGGCCCAAGGCACATTCAGAATCCACTGTGACCACCACGGCAACAGACCGGCAATAAGGATAAAGATCAGTTCACCCGCATACATGTTACCGAACAGTCGCAGACCGAGTGAAACCGGTTTGGACAGCAGGCTAACACCTTCCAGAATAAGGTTGATGGGGATAAAGATCGGGTGATTAAAAGGCTGCAGCGTCAGCTCTTTCGTGAAGCCGCCAATGCCTTTCATTTTGATGCTGTAGAACAGAATCAAAATAAATACGCCCAACGCCATGGATAGCGTGATGTTCACGTCTGCAGAAGGTACCACGCGCAGCGCCGGTAACCCCAACCAGTGCTCACCAATATAGGGCAGCAAATCGATTGGCAGCAGATCCATGAAGTTCATCAAGAAGACCCAGACAAAAATCGTCAGAGCCAGCGGGGCGATAAGTTTGCTCTTACCGTGATACATGTCGCGCACGTTGCTATCAACGAAACCGACAACCAGTTCGATAGCCGCCTGCATTTTCCCTGGCACACCGCTGGTGACGCTTTTCGCCACGCTACGGAACAACACCAGGAAGATAACTCCCAGCACCAGAGAGAAAAACATGGAATCGATATTTAATACCCAGAACGTCGCGGGAGCGTCGTGAGCATTCACTAACTCGAAGGTACGCAGGTCCAACTGAAGATGAGTCAGGTGGTGACCAATGTACTCTTGCGGAGTAGAGATTTCTCCTGCAGCCATGATGCCTCTTACCCTTTGTTGTTAATTACCGCCGGTGCCAACATCTGAACGACCAGCACCGATAACCAGGTGATCCCGACCGGCCAGAAGACCGCATCGAATACACCCAACGCCACAATGAGCAAAATAATGGTCGCGAACACTTTGGCTATTTCCCCCAAAGCGAAGCTCCACGCGACGCGCCCCGAAGCCGGAGTTTGCCCTTGCAGGCGCCAGGCTATAAACAAGAACAACACGTTTGGCAGCCAGGCTGCCATTCCGCCAGCAAGAGCAGAGCCGCCCCATGTGACATCTTTCAGGGCAAAGAGTGCACCGACGATGACGATGGTCACTAGCTGAATCACCAGCACCGTTCGGGCGTATTTCACACTGTAAAGAGACACTGACATGACGCTGATACTCTCCTGCCCCTTTAGGGGTATGTCGCGTGTCGTATAAGACTGCCTTTGTGCATTTGAGTCAAGTAGCAAAAGCCGTGCAAATTATACGGGCCGTACCTGTGATTTCAATCGTTAAGTAACGAAAAGGTGAACAATTATCTAAATTTCTTTCCGAATGACTATTTTTCAAAAGATACTGAGCAGCCCGTTTCGGATAAAGCCGTAAAAAGTTCCGCAGCAACTCAGTTTTAAAGCGTGCTTTAGATCACATAATAAGCATTCGCACCGCGTTATGTTTTATTAAGACCCAATTATCCGAACGCAAAATAAGGGATAAAAAACCTTATTATCAATCAGTTAAAAAGCAATATACCGTAACGTTTTTTTGTTCCCGATGAAAATAGTCTATTGACATCGAAGTCTCCTTCAGAATCGTAAAAAGCCTATTACTCTTGCCGAAAGGCGGGTGGCCTTAAATATGATTAATCGCGGTGCGCACCGATAAAACGCCAAAAACTCGTGATTATTTTGATAAAACTTTGTGAAATAAAAGTTAAATGTGAAAAAGTTTTTCAGATAATTTCCGCGTCAGGATTTAACAACGTGAGCCGGAAAAGCAGAGTAGATGACCCAAAGACCATCGCATCTTTGGTTACATGGCACCGCGCGTTGATACGCTTTACGGTGCCTGAATGCGCTATGGCGTACTGTTCCTGGCAACGATAACCAGATGACGTTCGCCTTCCAGTTGGGGAACATGAAGTGAAATCACCTTGTCCAGCGCATAGCCCGCAGGCAGGCTGGCGATTTCCTCATCCGGCCGCACGCCTTTAAGCGCATAAAAACGGCCATTTTCCGCGGGTAAGTGATGACACCAGCTCACCATATCCTCCAGCGACGCAAAGGCGCGGCTGATCACCCCATCAAATGGCGGTTCGGAAGGAAAGGCTTCGACTCTGCTCTGGACCGGCTCGATATTTGTAAGTCTCAGCTCATGCTGCACCTGCCGTAAAAAACGTACGCGTTTACCCAAGCTGTCCAGCAAAGTGAAATGTGCCTCCGGCATCACAATGGCCAGCGGAATGCCAGGTAAACCGGGCCCGGTGCCGACATCAATAAAACGTGAACCCTGAAGATGTGGCGCCACCACGATGCTGTCGAGGATATGGCGAACCAGCATCTGCTGAGGATCGCGCACCGAAGTCAGGTTATAAGCTTTATTCCATTTATCCAGTAGCCCTACATAGGCCACCAGTTGCTGTTTTTGTTGATCGGAAAGGGAAATTTTGGCCGCTTGCAGCAGCGAAGTGAGTTTGTTGATCACAGCATCAGTCCAGTCAGCGGGGGCGGAAAATCCCGCCCCGGTTCAGATCAGGCGCTTTTGCGCAGCAGACCTTGTTTTTTCAGGTAAATCAGTAAAATTGAGATGGCCGCAGGCGTGACGCCTGAGATGCGTGATGCCTGGCCGATTGAAACCGGTTTATGATCGTTAAGCTTGGCGATAACTTCATTAGAAAGGCCACTGACCTGACGATAATCAAGCGTGGCTGGCAGCAGCGTATTCTCATTACGCAACTGACGATCGATCTCTTCCTGCTGACGCGCAATATAGCCTTCGTATTTTACCTGGATCTCAACCTGTTCAGCAGCCTGTTCATCCGCCAAAGCCGGGCCAAAAGCATCAAGTGCCATCAGCTTCAGATAGGTCATTTCAGGGCGGCGTAACAGATCTTCAGCACTGGCTTCCTTCGTCAATGGAGAGCTGGTGATGGTATTCACCGCCTCAACATGTTCGGACTTAGGGTGCACCCAGATATCGCGCAGTCGCTGGCGTTCCTGCTCGATCGCTTCAAGCTTCTGGTTGAAGCGCGCCCAGCGCGCATCATCCACCAGGCCGAGTTCACGCCCGGTTTCCGTTAAACGTAAATCTGCATTGTCTTCACGCAGCATCAGGCGATATTCGGCACGTGAGGTAAACATGCGGTAAGGTTCTTTAGTGCCGAGAGTGCAAAGATCGTCGACCAGTACCCCGAGGTAAGCCTGATCGCGACGCGGTGCCCAGCCCTCTTTGTCAGCAGACTGACGCGCGGCGTTAAGCCCCGCCAGCAATCCCTGTGCTGCCGCTTCTTCGTAGCCTGTGGTGCCGTTAATCTGACCGGCAAAAAACAGGCCGTCGATAAATTTGCTTTCCAGCGTGAGTTTTAAATCACGTGGATCAAAGAAGTCATACTCAATGGCATAACCCGGGCGCACGATCTTCGCATTTTCCATGCCCTGCATTGAACGAACGATCTGCATCTGTACGTCGAATGGCAGGCTGGTTGAGATACCGTTGGGGTAGATCTCATTGCTGGTCAGTCCTTCAGGCTCAAGGAAGATCTGATGCGAGTTGCGATCGGCGAAGCGCATGACTTTGTCTTCGATCGACGGACAATAACGTGGCCCGATCCCTTCGATGATCCCGGCATACATGGGGCTACGATCGAGGTTATTACGGATCACATCATGTGTTTTTTCATTGGTATAGGTCATCCAGCACGGCACCTGCTGTGGGTGCTGTCCGGCATTGCCCATGAAAGAGAACACCGGCATCGGGTTATCGCCATGCTGCGGGGCAAGTACGCTAAAATCGATGCTGCGTGCATCAATGCGTGGCGGTGTACCGGTTTTCAGGCGGTCAACGCGCAGTGGCAAAGCACGCAGGCGTTTTGCCAGAGGGATCGACGGCGGATCGCCTGCACGACCTCCGCTGTAGTTATCCAGCCCGATATGAATTTTTCCGTCGAGGAAGGTACCCACGGTAAGCACGACCGTTTTGGCACGGAATTTCAGGCCCATTTGGGTTACCGCACCGACAACGCGATCGTTCTCGACGATAAGATCGTCAACGGCCTGCTGGAAGATCATCAGGTTTGGCTGGTTCTCCAGCGCAGTACGTACCGCCTGACGATAGAGTACGCGGTCCGCCTGAGCACGGGTCGCCCTTACGGCAGGGCCTTTACTTGCGTTTAGTATCCTAAACTGAATACCCGCCCGATCGATTGCACCGGCCATCAAACCGCCTAAGGCATCCACTTCCTTTACCAAATGTCCCTTACCGATGCCACCGATGGCCGGGTTGCAGGACATTTGTCCCAGCGTATCGATGTTATGGGTCAGTAACAGGGTTTGCTGACCCATTCGGGCTGCTGCCATGGCAGCTTCCGTGCCCGCATGACCACCACCAATAACGATGACGTCAAAAGGATCTTGATAAAACATGAAGTGGTACCTCGTTGATGAATAGTCAGAGATCGTTCTCTCTGGGCCGTGGATTCTACTGAAATTATGGCTGAGGTGAAAGCAGCGGGATCGACAGGTATTAAAAGAAAAGATCTTAATTCTTTGTATGATCTTTCTGTTAGATCTCTTATTAGGATCGCCATCTCTTGTGGATATCTGCGAAAAGCACAGGATAAACAAGTGCGTAGCGAGGATCGTTACCTGTTAATGATCGGTGATCCTGATCCGTATAAGCTGGGATCAAAAGAGGACTTTATCCACAGCTCATAAAGTAAACTCCAGTTGTTCTTTGGATAACTACCGGTTATACGCAACTAAACAGGGTAGTTATCCACAAAATAAAAGACCAGATCCGGGGAAAAACAGTATCTTCTGCTGGGGATCGTCGTGATTTCCCGATCCCTGACCGGCTCAGATCGCGTCTTTCCAGGTCATCACCCACTCTTCAGCCGGATCTTCGGGGATCTCATGTTGCAGAATATCAATTTCCAGCCTTTCGCCGATGCGCTGTGCGCCACAGGTAATTAACAGAGCGTCAAGATTGCGTATCGCACCACAAAACAGATCGTATTCATGGTTGCCGATGCCGACTGCGCCAAAACGCACGGCTGACAGATCGGGACGGCTTTCATCAATGGCGTCATAAAAAGGTTGCAGATTATCAGGCAACTCTCCGGCTCCGTGGGTAGAACTCACGACCAGCCAGATCCCCTGCAGGGGCACATCATGAAGCTCAGGACCATGTAGCATCTGCGTTGAGAAGCCCGCTTCCTGCAGTTTTTCTTCGAGATGTTCAGCAACATATTCGGCGCTGCCTAAGGTGCTGCCACTGATTAACGTAATGTCGGCCATCGTGCTCTCCTGAGATCAAGGTGAGCATTGTACGCTGTGATCAAGCGGTGATCCACCTGTGGAAAACAAGGTTATTAGTTTTGACAAGGGCGATACAGCCGTTGTCAGGCGGCCGATCGTTAAAGGATAAAATTGTGCACAAGCGGGTGGAAAGATCAGGGCTTGATGGTTCGCATGATGGGGTTCTGCAGGGAGATCAGGGTTTCTGTTGACTGGATTTCATCAATTGTCTGGATCTTGTTAATTAATACCTGCTGGAGAGCATCGATAGATCGACACATGACTTTAATAAAAATACTGTAATGCCCGGTGGTATACCAGGCTTCAACGACTTCATCCAGCGCGTCCAGTTTACTCAGCGCCGCCGGGTAATCACGGGCGCTTTTGAGAATAATGCCGATAAAACAACAGACATCAAAGCCCAGCTGGCGGGGATCGATCTCAACCCGCGTTCCCAGAATAATGCCTGCCTGCTTCATTTTTTCGACACGGACATGAATGGTACCCGGGCTGACGTTGAACTGTTTTGCCAGTTCGGCATACGCGGTGCGTGCATTTTCCAGTAGTGCATTCAGGATCCCCCGGTCAAGGTTATCCAGTTGCAGATGTTCGGGCATGATCGTCCTCGTTATCGTTTTTCTTCAATGAACTGAGGAGAATGTGCAGCAAAATAACGTAACTGGCAACACACCGGCAGCGGCATAAGCCGCTGCCGGTTGCCTTAACGTTTACGCCACAGAGTGACCTGCGCGAGCGTATGCTGGAATTTACGCGCCGTTTCACGGATGACGAATGGCATATCCTGTGGTGAACCTATCTGCTCAAAGTCGGCGGCCAGCAACCGTTGCAGTGCCTGCAGGGTGGTCAGGGCTTCTCCATTTTCACGTACGCCGCCCAGCCAGTTTTCCTTCGGGGTAAAGGCTTCAAGCCACGTGTAAGGTGACGACAGCACTAAGATCCCACCAGAACGCAACATGGGCGTGACGTCCTGAAGAAAACGTGCCGGCTGACGCAGGCGATCGATCAGGTTCGAGGCCAGGACCAGATCGTAACGTGCTGGCTGAGGTTTCATGTTACAGGCATCGCCCTGAACAAACTGAATGCGCTTCGCCTGCTCATTGGTGATAGCAAAGTCCTTAAGTCGTACCTGACGGTATTCCACCAGATCGCCTTCTTCAGGCACCACGTAGCGGAAATCTTCGCCAGTGGTGAGCTGGAGCGCCACATCAATAAAACGGGCCGAATAATCCATGCCGGTGACATGCTCAAAGTGGCGGGCCAGTTCGAAGCTTGCCCGGCCCGTGGCGCAACCAATATCCAGCGCCTCTCCCCGATTCTGGCTGTGCGACAGCGCCAGTTTGACCAAGGCTTCTGCATAGTTATCGACGCCGAAATAGCGAGGCCCATACTGGAAATCGAGGTACTGAGAAACCATGCTGTCGGTTTCATAGGGGTTTAAGGCCATGGTTTCCTGGTGGGAAGAAATCACATAGCGAAAACCCGCATGCTGAAAAAAGTGACGGCGGAAGGCATAACGCGATGATTTGATCGCCTCATTGCCGGTGGAAATCCAGCTTCCACCTTTTATAAGTGAGTGCTTACCGTCAAAAGTGGGCGTTGAGAAATCGTCATAGAGCGGATGGACTTTAAAGCCTTCAAAGCCATTGGTTGGGGTGGTTGTCCATTGCCAGACGTTGCCCACGATGTCGTAGAACTCCCCCTGCGGGAACCGATCGACCGGGCAGGAAGAGGCCCAGTAAGCCAGATTAATATTGCCTGGCGCCTGCTGCCAGTCTGGCTGATCGCCTTCGACCTGTTCGCGCAGTTGATACCATTCCGCCTCACAGGGTAGCTGGACTGACTTACCGGTTTCTTCCGCTTTCCAGCGACAGAAGGCCGCGGCCTCCAACTGATTGACCTCAGCTGGCCAGTCCCACGGCATGGGTACCTCTTCACACATCAGTCGGAGTTTCAGCTGATCGGGCATCGCAGCGTTACCCACCCAGAAGGTGGGCATTTCTGCCTGAGCAAACTGGCGCCAGCCCAGGCCTTCTTCATCCCACCAGCGGGATTCCTGATAGCCACCAGCCTGCACAAATTCATAAAACTCTGCGTTACTGACCAGCATTTTGCTGGCCTTGAAAGGCTTTAGCTCAACCTGCTGAGTACCGTACTCGTTGTCCCAGCCATAGGTATCATCGGTTTTACCAAGCGTGATGTGGCCACCGGGCAGGGAGACCAGTGCGTTGGTGGGCACCAACTGACGATCGCGGCGCGCTTCCGCGCAGGCTGGCCACTGCGGTTGAGGTTTCACCCATTCGACCGGCAGCTGACGGATCAGCACGCTGGAGGTTTCCAGGTGAATTCGTTCATGCTCAATCCCCATCAGGATCACCCAAGCCGGGCTGTCCCATGTGATGGGCAGTTCAAGCGGCATCTCCTGAATAAATTGTGTCACTAAGGCTTTTACGCTACCGCGATAGTCGCGAACGGCTTCTACAGAAGGCCAGTCGTAGTGGTTGTCGTTGAGATCATCCCAGCTCATTTCGTCCACGCCAATAGCCAGCATGGCTTCGATGCGATCGTCAATGCGGTCATCGATGTAACGTCCAGCCATTAACTTGTTAATGTAGAACGTGGCGGTGTGGCCAAAGTAGAAGATCAGCGGATGGCGCAGGGGAATCGCTTTCGTAAACCATGCGCGCTGATCGTTGAGGCAGGTAAAGAGATCTTCGTACAGCGCCCATGTCTGAATAAAGTAAGCCAGCAGCTCGGCACGTTTTTGTTCGACATTTTGGCCAGAGAGCATCAGCGTCCGGGTTGGCGCAGGTAAATCGCGATGGGGTTGAACGGTGTTCACAGGACACTCCTGATTGCTGAATAAGTAATTGCAGATATTTACTATAAAGCAAAATGGAATTTCTGCTGTCTCGCTTAGCGCCGCCAGTGACGTAAAATGCGGCTTTTTAAGCCGGTATCGAAACGCCAGATATGATCGAAGATGCGCATTATGCCGGGTTTACCGTGCGTGGACATGGCGACGGCGTGGAAGCGCTGCTGCTGTTGCTGCTGGCGATGTTTAACGCTACGTACCACCTCTTCCGGCAGGCGCTGCGCAATAAAGTCTGACACGATGACGGCATCGGCATCCTGCCACAACGGGCCTTCCATCCGTTTGACCACCGCGGAAAGACAGGCTGCGAGGTCGGTTCCGCCACGAAAACGTTGGCTGAGAAAACGGATGGCCTGCTCCAGCCCGTCATCGCCCGTTAATTCGTAACCAATTACGTCATGAGCGAATAACATGATGTAACAGCGACGGCGATCGGCCAGTGCCACTTTGAGAAGGGCCAGACAAAAGGCTTTTGCACAACGTTCATTGAACCCTCCCATTGACCCTGAGGTATCGACACAAACGATAAACGGGCCACGAGGCTGTTCTTCATGCTGCTGGTGGCTGACGGGACGTTGAGTGATTTTTTCATGCCAGGTATCGCCCTGAAGTTTGTAAGTAAGCAGTCGCTTCTCTACCAGCCTGCGGTAAAACTCAAGTTCAAGCTCGCTGA
Source organism: Pantoea sp. B623 (assembly GCF_024814475.1). NCBI lineage: Bacteria > Pseudomonadati > Pseudomonadota > Gammaproteobacteria > Enterobacterales > Erwiniaceae > Pantoea > Pantoea sp. B623. Next base: position 2,470,155 of record NZ_JANUXM010000004.1, read on the forward strand.
CGCTCAATGCTGCCAGTTCAGGTGGCAGCAAGCGTAATACGTCATCACTTTGATGAATACCGCTGACTTCTTCCGGTACGGCATCCGGTTCGCGCACCAGATGATGAAAGGCTTCCATCGGCGCATCCTGGGAGGGAACCGATTTTGCCTCACGACTCCGCCCCAGTTGCTGGGCCAGCTTCATTAATTCGGGCTGCTGTGCAAGGAACTCGCCGTATTGCAGCATCAACTGGTAATCGCCATGCTGAAGCGGCGTTTTGCCCATATCCCATAACCGTCCGGCTGCCGCTTCGTCATCGTCTGCCAGCACAGGTGCCAGTTGCCCGCTCAGGGCCATACGTTGCTGTAACTCCGCCATCAGACGTTCGCGCTGCTGCTCAAGAAGTTGCTCATTAAGCGTTAACGTTTGCAGCGTAAGGCTGAGCCGCCAGCGTTGCAGGAACAGCGTATGCTGGGCAGTGCTGAGATGGCCGGGATCGTTATGAAGAAGCAGTCGTTTTGCTTCTTCCTGGAAGGGGGATGCCAGGCGTTCAAGGTGAGAAAGGGTTTCATCAAGCTGCTGGCTGAATTCACGATCGCTGAGTAACTGAATACGCTGGAATAACTGAAACTCTTCCGCCAGTGCTTCCGGGACCGGCGTGGCTTTGAGTTCGGCATCAATTTCTGCCTTCCAGCGAGGAACATCCCGTAACAGCGCCTTTTTCATGCCGGGAAATTTTTCAAAGAACAGGGCCAGTTGTGGAGACGCGAGGAGTGCCAGAATTAACTCTTCAATCAGCTCGGTCTCGCCGATTGACAGCAGGGTACTCAGCGTCTCCAGTGAGATCATTTACGCGCCTGTTTAAGTTGTTCCGCAACGTCCTGCAGGCTGGTTTCGACGCGAGCCAGCCAGTCATCACTGATAAACAGGCAACGCTGTTGCTGACTGAACAGGTGGCGTTGTTGACGCAGCTGGTTGTCGAGTTCATCCAGCGCTTCACTGATTTCTTCCGGCAACGCCTCACTGCTGCTGCTGCCGGGCAGTGTCAGTCTTGCCGTTTGTAAGCTGACATCGCGAACCGCCAGGCAATGCTGCGCATCCACCAGCATATACACCGTTTGAGCAAATCCAATACCGTTTAATTTGCCGCGAATATCGCCGCCTTTCTGTAACCAGTGGTTCAGTGCTTCACGCTCAATAACCAGATGCGTGACCTGCATATCATGCAGCGTGAGCGGCTTTTGCAGCATCAGCGTTAACTGCGCGTCGGTAAGGCTTTCGGGCATGTCGTAATGCGGTTTACGACTGAACATGCCGCTGTGCTTCTCAAGCGTAATGGCGGCAGCCACGCTTTGCTGCTGTTGCAGGGCCAGACGTCGGGCTTTCAGTTGCTGCAACCTGAGCAACATCGCCTGCTGTTGCCAGGCATGTTGAGTCATGAGCTGATCGATTTCACGATCCAGAAGCTGCATGGATGCAACGTCATGCCACAAACAGTCTTTTAATAAGATCAGATCCAGTGGCGCAATGGTGTTTCGCCCACTGTAAAAGGCGCTGGCTTGCAACAGATGTATGGCCTTTTTCCAGCGGCGATCGGAGATGTAAGGCGCCTCGGGTAGCTTTTCCAGCTGCTGGCGTAACTGATAGATCAGTTCAAACACGTTATCGGGCAGGGTGACCTGGCTGATGCCTTGCTGCCATCGCACATACTCTTCGTCGCTGATGCGCAGCGATTCGGCGACCGGGTTGTCATTTTCATCCTGATGATGGGTCAGCATGCTGCGGAAGTTCTGCTTTTCATGCACGTTATCCAGCCACAGGCGAATTAACATGCGGTCATACAGGGCTTCGAGCCCGCTATCGGCTTCCGGCAACTCATTGGAGGCCGTGACCAGCAGGCGCATCGGAATTTTTTCTTCGCTATCGCCATTACGGAAACGGCGTTCGTTGATGGCGGTAAGCAGCGTGTTAAGGATTGCCGGGCCGGCTTTCCAGATCTCATCCAGAAAAACGATTTCGGCATCGGGGAGATAGCCTTTGGTCAGCCGCTGATAGCGTCCTTCATCTTTTAAAGCCTGAATAGACAGCGGACCAAAGACTTCTTCCGGGGTAGAAAAGCGGGTCATCAGATATTCGAAAGCGCGGGCATGCTGGAAGGCGCATTTCAGGCGACGGGCAATCAGGCTTTTTGCTATGCCTGGCGGACCCAGCAAAAATACGCTTTCGCCGCTGAGTGCGGCGAGCAGGCAAAGGCGAATGGCATGATGTCGCTCATACAAACCTTTTTCTAACGCATTGCTGAGACGAGAAATTCTTTCTGCCAAAAGATGGGGTTGAGCCATAATCACATCAATGTCCTTACGATCGTCGAGCCGCCGCGTTTTAGCGAACGCAATACTCTATAGGGTATGATGCGCGAAAGCGTTAATCGATGTCAGCTTTTTTGTTTCAGAAGGTTCGACAGCGCGACTTTAAATGTTAATGCAGCACCAAAAAACAGTGAATGACCATCGGTTACCCGGACGGCGATGTAGGAATTTTTGTGAATACGTGCATACTGTGCGCTTTTTGATGGCTTGTGCGCCTCTCAGACTCCAACAAAAGATAATTTTATGAGCTCGGATAATAAGCACTCACTAGGCGGATTAACGCTGGCTGCCATTGGTGTCGTCTACGGGGATATCGGCACCAGCCCGCTTTATACCTTACGCGAATGTCTTTCGGGGCAGTTTGGCTTTGGCGTGGAGCGGGATGCGGTCTTTGGCTTTCTTTCGCTGATTTTCTGGCTGCTGGTGCTGGTGGTATCGCTGAAATATATCAGCTACGTCATGCGCGCAGACAATGCCGGAGAAGGCGGCATCTTGACGCTGATGTCCCTGGCGGGGCGACATACGGGCGGGCGAGCCACCGCAATTCTGGTGATTATGGGGCTGATTGGCGGCAGTTTTTTCTACGGCGAGGTGGTGATCACCCCGGCGGTTTCTGTCCTGTCGGCGATTGAAGGTCTGGAAATTGCGGCGCCAAGTCTCGATAGCTACATCGTGCCCATGGCCATCGCCGTCCTGACACTGTTGTTTGTCATTCAAAAACACGGGACCGGCATCGTGGGTAAACTCTTCGCGCCCGTCATGCTGTTGTGGTTTATTGTCCTGGCCGTGTTGGGTGCGCGCAGCATTCTCAATAATCCCGAAGTATTGCAGGCGCTCAATCCTTACTGGGCGCTGCACTTTTTTGTCGAATACAAGTCTGTCTCCTTCTTTGCGCTCGGCGCGGTGGTGCTCGCAATTACAGGCGTCGAAGCGCTGTATGCGGACATGGGGCACTTTGGTAAATTCCCTATCCGGCTGGCATGGTTTGTGGTGGTGCTGCCTTCGCTGGTGCTCAACTACTTTGGACAGGGCGCGCTGTTACTGAAGCAGCCGGAAGCGATTAAAAACCCGTTCTTCCTGTTGGCCCCCGACTGGGCGCTGATCCCCATGCTGATTCTGGCGACCTTAGCCACCGTTATTGCTTCACAGGCGGTGATTTCCGGGGTCTTCTCATTAACCCGACAGGCGGTACGTCTGGGTTATTTGCCGCCAATGCGCATCGTCCATACATCGGAAAAAGAGTCGGGGCAGATCTACATCCCCGTGATTAACTGGCTGCTTTATTTCTCTGTCGTGATTGTCATCATCGGCTTTGAGCATTCGAGTAACCTGGCTGCGGCTTACGGGATTGCGGTCACGGGCACCATGGTGCTGACATCCATTCTGTGTGCGACCGTGGCGATACTGAACTGGCACTGGAATCGTTATCTGGTGGGGCTGATTTTAGTGGCGATGCTGTGCATTGATGTGTCGCTGTTCTCGGCCAACCTGATTAAAATTTTCTCCGGCGGCTGGCTGCCCCTGACGCTGGCGCTGATGATGTTTATTGTGATGACAACCTGGAAGAGTGAACGCTTTCGGTTGCTGCGCCGCATGCATGAGCACGGCAATTCCCTGGAAGCAATGATTGCTTCTCTGGAAAAGTCACCGCCTGTTCGCGTACCCGGCACTGCGGTTTACATGTCTCGCGCGCTGAACGTGATTCCTTTTGCCATGTTGCATAATCTTAAGCACAACAAGGTGCTGCATGAGCGCGTCGTGCTGTTAACGCTGCGTACCGAAGATGCGCCATACGTACACAACGTCAGGCGCGTCACCATTGAGCAGTTGTCGCCCACCTTCTGGCGCGTGGTAGCCAGTTACGGCTGGCGTGAAACGCCGAACGTTGAAGAGATTTTCCACCGCTGTGGCCTGGAAGGACTTAACTGCCGCATGATGGAGACCTCTTTCTTTATGTCCCATGAGTCGCTGATCATTGGAAAACGCCCCTGGTATTTGCGTCTGCGCGGCAAGCTGTTTATGACGTTACAACGCAATGCGCTGCGTGCGCCCGATCAGTTTGAGATCCCGCCGAATCGGGTTATCGAGCTGGGAACGCAGGTCGAGATTTAAACGCTGTGCCTGCCTGTCAGGCACAGCGTTTCACCAGTGCAGCGTGACGCACAATCCGCCGCCGGGATGTTGACTGAAGTGCAGCGACATACCGTGCAACTGGGCAATATTGCGTACGATCGATAAACCCAGCCCACTGCCGCTTTTCTCCTGCCCCGGCGGACGCCAGAAACGTTCGCCTAAACGCTGCAACTCGGCTGCCGATAGACTGTTTCCGTTATCCTCCACCCGCAACGTATTCGGGCTGAGCACGATGTCAACGCGGCTGCCCGGCGGTGTATAGCGGATAGCGTTATCCAACAGGTTTCTGATCAGCAGCGACAGCAGCAACGCGTGTCCCGAAATAACCGGATCGGCTTCAGCGTTAAGGCGCAACGTAATGTCAGCCTTATCTGCCAGTGGCAGCTGTGAAGCCAGCGTGTCCTGTGCCACCTTTTTTAACATGACGGGCTGGAACGTATTGCGAACATCCTCGGCTTCAATGCGGGAAAGGGTAAGCAGCTGATCAACCAGACGAGTGGCGCGGGTAATACCCGCATCCAGCTGTTGCAGCGCGTGAGTGCGCATCGCCTCGTCATCGGCGGCCAGTTGAATGACCTCGCTTTGCACCCGCAGTGCGGCGAGCGGGCTGCGTAATTCGTGTGCGGCATCCGACGTAAAACGGCGTTCCCGCTGCATCATGGTATGAATGCGGCTGAACAGGCCGTTCAGGGCGTCAATTAACGGTCGTACCTCTTTGGGAACGCGATCGGCCTGCAAGGGCGCATCATCGTCAGGTGCCCGCCCGGCAAGCTGGTGGCTGAGTTTCTTCAGCGGACGAAGTTCATACCACACCAGGCCCGTTAACATCAGCAGCATAAAAGGTAATGAGATCAGCCAGGGCAACATGCTGGCATCGACCAGATCTTTTGCCATATCGTCACGGTATTCCCATTCCTGACCTACCACGACGCGGTAACGTTGATCGGGCGTAGTCAGCCAGACAAAACGCCAGAGATCGTCATCCCCGTTAAGCTGGCCATCCTGGAAACCTTGATGATCCGCATTAAAGGGCAGATCTTTGCCATTATCACCGTCGTTGAGGACCTGTTTTCCCTCCCGGTCAAATACCGCGAAAGCCAGCGCGTCATCGTCCTGTTCGCCACGATTGTGATCCAGCAACTTTTTCGTTTTTGGCAGCGACGTGCCGTTCAGCGTCGTGAAGTCCAGGGTCAGCAGGCGCTTAGCAAGCAGCATCTGTTGCGTATCAAACAGCTCGTTAACGGTGTCACGTGTTTTATACCAGGCGCTGAGCGTGGCCGCTCCCCAACAAATGCCCAGTATCAGCACCAGGCCAATGCCAAGGCGTAAAAACAAACTCATCGATCGCATTCGCTTTCCCCCAGCGTATAGCCCACGCCGTGGATGGTGCGGATAAAGCGGTTACCGAGTTTTTTACGCAGATGATGGATATGCACTTCTACCGCATTGCTCGACACTTCGGTATCCCAGGTATAGAGCTTTTCTTCAAGCTGGCTTCGCGTCAGTACCCGATCCGGATTTCGCATAAACAGCTCAAGCAGGGCCAGCTCACGGCTTTTTAACGCGATATTTTCGCCGTTTCTTTCCACGCAGAGATTACCGGGAATCAACACTACATCGCCATGACGCAGTTCGGGCTGGAGTTGCCCGTGGCGGCGGCGAATCAGTGCCTGTAAGCGTGCGGCAACTTCTGTAAGGGCAAAGGGTTTGCACAGGTAATCGTCAGCCCCCATCTGTAATCCTTCAACGCGTTGATCAAGCGCATCGCGGGCGGTAAGGATAAGAACCGGGACATCGTGCCCCTGCTGACGCCATTGACGCAATATGTCCAGCCCGTCACGCTCAGGCAGTGATAAATCGAGTACGACCGCATCCCACGGCGCCGCCGTTAATGCCTGAAAACCGGCCTCGCCAGAGACAAACCAGTCAACGCTGAATCCCAGCTTACTGAGTCCCGCTTTAATGCCGTCTCCAATCAGGCGGTCGTCTTCAATCAGTAAAATTCGCATCGCTTCTCCCTTTTAGTAAGCGATTTATACGAAGGCGAATGGGGGTTGTACAGTGAGTTTGGCTAAAAACTGCGTTTATTTTTGCCTTAAGATCCTGTTAAGAACTCTATGTTTTACTACAGTCACTACCCTAACTGCTTCATGGACAAGAGGTGACAAAATGAAAAAGTATGCTGCACTATTAGCCGTAACCATGCTGGCTTCCGCGCCGGTCTTTGCTGCACAACAAGGCGGATTTGTTGATCCAAATGCGCCAGCGCCGGCCGCACATCAGCAGCAGGGCGGTTTCAAAACCGATCAAAGCAGTGTTGTAACGGTGAAACAGGCTGAAGAGATGAAAGATGACAGCTGGATTACCGTTCGTGGCCAGCTTGAAAAGCAGATTGGTGACGAAGACTACGTGTTCCGTGATCAGACCGGCACGATGAAAGTAGAAATCGATCATAAGCGCTGGAATGGGCTGACCGTTTCACCCAAAGACCGTGTTGAACTGACCGGGGAACTGGACAAAGATTTCAACAGCATTGAGCTGGACGTCAAACAGGTCAAAAAGTTGCCCTGATTCTGCCCCAATGGACCGCCCAGGCGGTCCATTTTTCCCTTCTGATTGCCCCCTAACTCAAATTCTGGTCTGCAACAGCGAAACGTTTCGATAGCGATCACAAATTTCTTATTCAGTGGTTGAATTGTAACCTTCATTTAATACACTCCTGAAAGCGAAACGTTTCGCTCTGGAGTGGAAAAATGAAAAAAGGTCGCCTGTTAAACGCTGAACTCTCTTACGTCATCGCCCGCCTGGGCCATACGGATACATTGACGATCGCCGATGCGGGGTTGCCGATTCCGGCAGAAACGCAGCGTATCGATCTGGCACTGATACCGGGTACGCCAGGATTTATGCAGGTGGTTGAAGCGGTAACGCATGAGATGCAGGTGGAAAGCGCCTTTATCGCGGAAGAAATTAAGCAGCATAATCCGCAGCTCCACAGCGAACTGATCGCCGTGCTCGACGCATTGCAACAGCACCAGGGAAATACCATTAGTATCCACTACATCAGTCACGAACAGTTCAAACAACAAACACAGCGTAGTCAGGCGGTCGTTCGCAGCGGAGAGTGTTCTCCGTTTGCGAATGTCATCCTGAGTGCAGGTGTGACCTTCTGAGGCCATTATGCAACCGTTACTGCAGCTTAAAGGCATCGAAAAATCATTTCCGGGCGTCAAAGCACTGAATGGCGCATCGTTGTCAGTCTGGCCGGGACGCGTTATGGCGCTGGTGGGGGAAAACGGCGCGGGCAAATCGACCATGATGAAAGTGCTTACCGGCATTTACAGTCGTGATGCCGGTTCACTGTTGTGGCTGGGTGAAGAAACGACGTTTAGCGGCCCCAAGGCTTCTCAGGAAGCGGGCATTGGTATTATCCATCAGGAACTTAACCTGATCCCCCAGTTAACCGTCGCGGAAAACATTTTTCTTGGCCGCGAATTCGTTAATGGCCTGGGCTGCATCAACTGGAAACGGATGTATGCCGAAGCTGACGCGCTGCTAAAGCGCCTGAATTTACGTTTTAACAGCCACAAACTGGTGGGCGATTTATCCATCGGCGATCAGCAAATGGTCGAGATCGCTAAAGTGCTGAGCTTTGAGTCGAAAGTCATCATTATGGATGAGCCGACCGACGCGCTGACCGATACCGAAACCCTGTCGTTATTCCGCGTTATCAACGAGCTGAAAGCACAGGGATGCGGCATCGTCTATATCTCCCATCGCATGAAAGAGATTTTTGAGATTTGCGATGATGTCACGGTGTTCCGTGATGGTCAGTTTATTGCTGAGCGTGCCGTCAGCGATCTGAGCGAAGAAAGCCTCATTGAGATGATGGTGGGCCGTAAGCTGGAAGATCAATATCCCCATCTGGACGAGGCGCCTGGCGACGTGCGCCTTAAAGTCGAAAACCTCAGCGGGCCTGGCGTCGATAACGTCTCGTTTACCCTGCGCAAAGGTGAAATTCTTGGCGTGTCTGGCCTGATGGGCGCTGGGCGCACCGAACTGATGAAAATCCTCTACGGTGCTGCGCCCCGCAGCGCCGGGCAGATCTGGCTGAGTGGACGTGAAGTGGTGACCCGCTCACCGCAGGATGGCCTTGCCAATGGCATCGTGTATATCTCGGAAGACCGTAAGCGCGATGGCCTGGTGCTGGGCATGTCAGTCAAAGAGAACATGTCTTTGACCGCACTGCGCTACTTCAGTCACCTGGGCGGCAGGCTCAGGCACGCTGAAGAGCAGCTCGCCGTCAGCGATTTTATCCGTCTGTTTAACGTTAAAACCCCGTCAATGGAGCAGCCGATTGGCCTGCTATCCGGCGGTAATCAACAGAAAGTCGCGATTGCCCGCGGATTAATGACGCGCCCCAACGTGTTGATTCTCGATGAACCGACGCGCGGTGTTGACGTGGGGGCAAAAAAAGAGATCTATCAGCTCATTAACCAGTTTAAGGCAGAAGGGCTGAGCATTATTTTGGTGTCGTCGGAAATGCCAGAAGTTCTGGGCATGAGTGACCGTATTGTCGTGATGCATGAAGGCCGTTTAAGCGGCGAATTTACCCGTGAAGACGCTACCCAGGAAAGCCTGATGGCCGCAGCCGTTGGTAAGCAACACAGTGAGGATTTAGTTGTATGACCACCCAAACCGTTCCGTCTAACCGTCGCTGGTTCAGCAAAGCCTGGCTGCTTGAGCAAAAGTCGCTGATTGCGCTGATTGTGTTGATTGCCGTGGTCGCCAGCCAGAGCCCTAATTTCTTTACCGTGGCAAACCTGTTCAACATTTTGCAGCAGACATCGGTCAACGCCATTATGGCGGTGGGCATGACGCTGGTTATTCTGACGTCAGGTATCGATCTCTCTGTGGGATCGCTACTGGCGCTCACAGGTGCGGTGGCGGCATCGCTGGTGGGAATGGAGGTGAATGCCTTTGTTGCGGTTGCGGCCTCGCTGGCGCTGGGCGCAGCCATTGGCGCGGTGACCGGTACCATTGTCGCGCGCGGTAAGGTGCAGGCTTTTATCGCCACGCTGGTGATGATGCTGTTACTGCGCGGTGTCACCATGGTTTATACCAACGGCAGCCCTGTGAATACCGGCTTTAATGACAATGCCGATCTGTTCGGCTGGTTTGGTATTGGTCGTCCGTTGGGGATTCCTACACCCGTATGGCTGATGGTGCTGGTGTTCGTGGCGGCCTGGTACATGCTGCACCACACGCGGTTGGGCCGCTACATCTATGCACTGGGGGGGAATGAAGCCGCAACACGTCTCTCCGGTATCAACGTCAATCGGGTCAAAGTCATTGTTTATTCGCTGTCTGGCATGCTGGCGGCGCTGGCGGGTTCTATCGAAGTCGCCCGTCTTTCGTCCGCGCAGCCGACAGCCGGAACAGGCTATGAACTGGATGCGATTGCCGCCGTTGTATTAGGCGGTACCAGCCTGGCCGGAGGTAAGGGCCGGATTGTTGGCACCTTAATTGGCGCATTAATCCTTGGCTTTTTGAACAATGGTTTAAATCTGATGGGTGTATCGTCGTATTACCAGATGATCGTAAAAGCGGTAGTCATTCTGCTGGCGGTGCTGGTGGACAATAAAAGCAGCAAATAACTCAGACCTTAATACAGGATAAAATGATGAAAAAGTTAACTGCATTAGCTGTGATCCTTGGTGCAACGCTCAGCGCCAGCGCAATGGCTAAAGATACCATTGCCTTAGTTATCTCTACGCTGAACAACCCGTTCTTCGTTTCACTGAAAGACGGCGCACAGAAAGAAGCCGATAAACTGGGCTACAACCTGGTCGTGCTGGATTCACAGAACAACCCGGCAAAAGAACTGGCTAACGTTCAGGACTTAACCGTGCGCGGGACGAAAGTGCTGTTGATTAACCCGACCGATTCTGACGCTGTCGGCAACGCCATCAAAATGGCTAACCAGGCGAAGATCCCGGTGATCACCCTGGACCGCGTAGCTGCACAGGGTACGGTAGTCAGTCACGTTGCATCTGATAACCGCTTTGGCGGCAAGATGGCGGGTGACTACATCGCACGTAAACTGGGTGATAACGCGAAAGTGATCGAGTTAGAAGGCATCGCAGGGACCTCTGCTGCGCGTGAACGTGGCGAAGGTTTTAAACAGGCTGCTGACGCACATAAATTCCAGATCCTGGCCAGCCAGCCGGCAGACTTTGATCGTACCAAGGGGTTGAACGTTATGCAGAACCTGCTGCAGGCGCACCCGGATGTTCAGGCGGTGTTTGCACAGAATGACGAAATGGCACTGGGCGCGCTGCGTGCACTGCAAACTGCAGGTAAAACCGATGTGATGGTCGTCGGTTTCGATGGCACACCTGATGGCGTGAAAGCCGTTGAAGGTGGCAAGCTGGCCGCAACCGTGGCTCAGATGCCAGAGAAAATTGGCATGATCGGCGTTCAGACTGCTGATAAAGTGCTGAAAGGTGAAAAAGTGCAGGCGGTCAATCCGGTCGATCTGAAACTGGTTACCAAATAAATCAAAGAAAAGCAGGGCATTGCGCCACCCGTCGGTGGCGCACTTATTTTGGACTCCTCCAATGAGCAAAAACGCAAAACTGGCCGTTCTTGGTAGCATTAATGCTGACCACATTCTTAATCTGGCTCATTTTCCCCGCCCTGGCGAAACGGTGATCGGGCAGAAATACCAGATTGCGTTTGGCGGTAAAGGCGCGAATCAGGCGGTTGCCGCGGGTCGTGCGGGTGCGAATATCGCTTTTATAGCCTGTGTTGGCGCTGATGACATTGGCGAACGTATTTGCCAGCAGCTCGCGCAGGACAATATTGATACGCATCCAGTAGAAGCCGTCGAGGGTGAATCTACGGGTGTGGCGATGATTTTCGTGAATGGCGAAGGCGAAAATAACATTGGCATCTATTCCGGCGCCAACGCGGCATTGACGCCGCAGTATGTTGAACGTCACCAGCAGGTCATTGCCCAGGCGGATGCCTTACTGATGCAATTGGAATCGCCCCTGGACAGCGTTTTGGCTGCGGCGACGTTGGCCAGACAGCATCAGACCCGCGTGATTTTAAATCCTGCTCCGGCAACGAAACTGTCTGATGATTTGTTAGCGCTTATCGACATCATTACGCCGAATGAAACTGAAGCTGAAATTCTGACCGGTATTGCGGTAAATAATGATGATGATGCAGCACGTGCCGCCGCCGCATTGCATGAAAAAGGTATTGCTACCGTTTTGATCACCCTGGGACGCCGTGGCGTCTGGCTCAGTGAAAATGGGAAGGGACAACGTATTGCCGGCTTTGAGGTCAACGCGGTCGACACCATTGCTGCTGGCGATACCTTTAACGGTGCGTTTATCACTGCGCGCCTTGAAGGTAAGGCCATGCATGATGCCGTTCGTTTTGCCCATGCCGCCGCGGCAATTGCGGTAACCCGTTCAGGTGCGCAGCCTTCTGTACCGTGGCGTGCGGAAATCGACGACTTTTTACAGCAGCAGGGTTAAGCGCTTGGCTACGATGAAAGATGTCGCCCGACTGGCGGGTGTCTCAACTTCAACGGTTTCACACGTCATCAACAAGAACCGTTTTGTCAGTGACGGCGTGCGTGAAAAAATTGAACAGGCGATCCGCGAACTCAACTACGCGCCGTCGGCATTAGCGCGTAGCCTCAAGCTTAACCAAACCAATACCATCGGCATGCTGCTGACTGCCAGTAGCAACCCTTTTTATGCAGAAGTCGTGCGTGGGGTGGAAGACAGTTGCTATGAGCGGGGATACAGTCTGATTCTTTGTAATACCGCTGGCGACGAAGCGCGCATGAATCGTAGCCTGGAAACGCTGCTGCAAAAGCGCGTTGATGGCTTGCTTATCATGTGTACCGAGAGTCATCTGCCTTCGGCCGAAATCCTTAATCGTTATCCTTCTATCCCAACGGTGATGATGGACTGGGCACCTTTTGAAGGCCATGGCGATATTATTCAGGATAACGCGTTGTTAGGGGGAGAGCTGGCCACGCAGCACCTAATTGACAGTGGCTACTCGCGTATTGCCTGTATTTCTGGGCCGCTTGATAAAACACCTGCACGCATGCGACTGGAAGGTTATTACCAGGCGATGCAGAAAAGCGGTCTGCATGTTCCGCCAGAATATGTTGTCAGTGGCGACTTTGAGTTTTCAGGCGGCTACAACGCAATGTTTGAATTGCTGGCGCTGGAAACGCCGCCGCATGCTGTTTTTACCAGCAACGACGCGATGGCGGTTGGCGTTTATCACGCATTGCATCAGGCCGGACTGCAGATTCCACAGGATATGGCGGTGATGGGATATGACGATATTGAACTGGCTCGCTATATGTCACCGCCGCTGAGTACTATTCATCAACCTAAAGACGAACTGGGCGAACTGGCGATAGATACGCTGATTCACCGCCTGAGCAATCCCGACGTCAGCCAGCAAACGCTGGTACTGACGCCGGAGCTGGTACCGCGAGGCTCGGTTTAAGCCTTTTTCTTTTTATCGCGATTGCTGATCAGGTTACGTCCATCACCATTGCGCAACATCATAAATGTTAGCGCCGACAGCACGGTTACGATGCCCATCGTCAGGAAGGTGGAATGGAACTGTTCTACCGTCGTGCTATCAAACTCCTGATAAAAACGCAGTACAGCAGCGCTGACCGCTACACCGAAACTGATCGCCAGTTGTTGTGTCACGGCTAGCACGCTATTGCCGCCACTGGCGTTGTCGTCATCTAAATCAGCCAGCGTAATGGTATTCATCGCCGTAAACTGGGTGGACATCGCCATACCCAGCAGAAAGAGCGGTATCAATAACAATGCGATGCTTTCAGAAGGTGACTGCAGTGAAAAGCTGGCAATCATGAACCCGATAATCACCGTAATGCTGACCAGCAAGCGGCGATAACCAAACCAGCGCAGCAGCTGCGTCACGCTTTGTTTTGCCAGAATAGATCCTACGGCCGTGGGCGCCATCATGCATCCCGCCAGAATAGCCGAGTAACCGAAACCCACCTGAAGCATCAGCGGCATCAAAAACGGCACACAGCCTGTACCAAGCCGCGAGGCGATGTTGCCAATGATACCTACCGAGAAGGTGCGGGTCTTAAACATCGGCAGATTAATAAGGGGAGAGGGGTGACGTCGGGCGTGCGCAATATAAAGAAGCAATAACACAACACCGCCACACAATACCCCGGCCGCAATCCAGGGCGAGACGATACGCTCACCAAACAGCTCTATCCCGGTGGAGATCATCACCAACCCGATGCCGAAGAGTAAAAAGCCCAGAAAGTCGAAGCGGCGTTTAGGGGTAGTAAAGTCAGGCATATATTTACGCGCATAGAATATGCCCAGTATGCCAATAGGGATGTTAATCAGGAATATCCAGTGCCAGGTGGCATACGTCACCATTACACCGCCCAACAGCGGCCCCAGGATCGGCCCCACTAACCCCGGCATCGTCACAAAGTTAAGGATGGGTAAGAGTTCACTGCGCGGATAGGCGCGCAAGAGTGCCAGGCGCGCTACCGGCATCATCATGGCACCACCAACGCCCTGAATGACACGGGAGGTAACCAGAACAGATAAAGAAGGCGACAAGGCGCAGGCTAACGAGCCAAGGGTAAAGAGCGAAACGGCAATCATGAAGATTTTGCGTGTGCCGTAACGATCTGCAAGCCAGCCGCTGACGGGGATAAGCATGGCAACGGTTAAGGTGTAGCTGATGACGGCGGACTGCATGGCAAGCGGGGAACGGTCAAGACTGGTGGCGATCGCGGGCAGGGCTGTGTTCAATATCGTGGCATCCAGTGACTGCATAAAGAATGCCATAGCGGCAATCCATGGCAGACCGGCCATACTGCGCGCGGATTTAATCATTGAGCGTCCTTCGTAATGTTTTCAGCAAAGATAATGAAGAAGAATAGCATTGGCAGAAATGCACAATACGCCTCTTTCAGAGACTACGTGGTGATTTCCGTGCGTTGTTTAGGCAGGAAGTGGTGCTTTTTACCTCGTTCGTTTAAAAATAAACCGCTCAGACATTTTTTTATAATTAATGCTTGTCACTCAGAAAGAACTCCCTATAATGCGCCTCCACTGACACGGCACAACGGCTTACGTAACGCGGTGTTCAGCAGGAGGCTCCCAGGAGTTTCCGCCGGAGAAAAACTTCTGAAAAAGAGGTTGACTCTGAAGGAGGAAAGCGTAATATACGCCACCTCGCGACAGACGGTTAACCCGCTGTTCGCACTGCTCTTTAACAATTTATCAGACAATCTGTGTGGGCACTCGCAGGATTGATATCAGCGTCTCCGGACGTAAAAAATATCAAAGCCTCACGAGTGAACACATAATGAAATTCATTATGACGTTTTACAGATGAGCACCGCTGGACTTGTTTCAGCAAATCAAACTTTAAATTGAAGAGTTTGATCATGGCTCAGATTGAACGCTGGCGGCAGGCCTAACACATGCAAGTCGGACGGTAGCACAGAGGAGCTTGCTCCTCGGGTGACGAGTGGCGGACGGGTGAGTAATGTCTGGGGATCTGCCCGATAGAGGGGGATAACCACTGGAAACGGTGGCTAATACCGCATAACGTCGCAAGACCAAAGAGGGGGACCTTCGGGCCTCTCACTATCGGATGAACCCAGATGGGATTAGCTAGTAGGCGGGGTAACGGCCCACCTAGGCGACGATCCCTAGCTGGTCTGAGAGGATGACCAGCCACACTGGAACTGAGACACGGTCCAGACTCCTACGGGAGGCAGCAGTGGGGAATATTGCACAATGGGCGCAAGCCTGATGCAGCCATGCCGCGTGTATGAAGAAGGCCTTCGGGTTGTAAAGTACTTTCAGCGGGGAGGAAGGCGATGTGGTTAATAACCGCATTGATTGACGTTACCCGCAGAAGAAGCACCGGCTAACTCCGTGCCAGCAGCCGCGGTAATACGGAGGGTGCAAGCGTTAATCGGAATTACTGGGCGTAAAGCGCACGCAGGCGGTCTGTTAAGTCAGATGTGAAATCCCCGGGCTTAACCTGGGAACTGCATTTGAAACTGGCAGGCTTGAGTCTCGTAGAGGGGGGTAGAATTCCAGGTGTAGCGGTGAAATGCGTAGAGATCTGGAGGAATACCGGTGGCGAAGGCGGCCCCCTGGACGAAGACTGACGCTCAGGTGCGAAAGCGTGGGGAGCAAACAGGATTAGATACCCTGGTAGTCCACGCCGTAAACGATGTCGACTTGGAGGTTGTTCCCTTGAGGAGTGGCTTCCGGAGCTAACGCGTTAAGTCGACCGCCTGGGGAGTACGGCCGCAAGGTTAAAACTCAAATGAATTGACGGGGGCCCGCACAAGCGGTGGAGCATGTGGTTTAATTCGATGCAACGCGAAGAACCTTACCTACTCTTGACATCCAGAGAACTTAGCAGAGATGCTTTGGTGCCTTCGGGAACTCTGAGACAGGTGCTGCATGGCTGTCGTCAGCTCGTGTTGTGAAATGTTGGGTTAAGTCCCGCAACGAGCGCAACCCTTATCCTTTGTTGCCAGCGATTCGGTCGGGAACTCAAAGGAGACTGCCGGTGATAAACCGGAGGAAGGTGGGGATGACGTCAAGTCATCATGGCCCTTACGAGTAGGGCTACACACGTGCTACAATGGCGCATACAAAGAGAAGCGACCTCGCGAGAGCAAGCGGACCTCATAAAGTGCGTCGTAGTCCGGATCGGAGTCTGCAACTCGACTCCGTGAAGTCGGAATCGCTAGTAATCGTGGATCAGAATGCCACGGTGAATACGTTCCCGGGCCTTGTACACACCGCCCGTCACACCATGGGAGTGGGTTGCAAAAGAAGTAGGTAGCTTAACCTTCGGGAGGGCGCTTACCACTTTGTGATTCATGACTGGGGTGAAGTCGTAACAAGGTAACCGTAGGGGAACCTGCGGTTGGATCACCTCCTTACCTGAAGATACCTTCCCGCGAAGTGCTCACACAGATTGTCTGATAGAAAGATAAAGAAGCAAGACGGCTGCGAAGTCGAGACACGTCAGTGTCCCCTTCGTCTAGCGGTTAGGACTCCGCCCTTTCACGGCGGCAACAGGGGTTCGAATCCCCTAGGGGACGCCACTTGCTTGGTGACAGGTGAAAGGTGTCTCCACGAAGTATCTCAAAACTGGCCTCAGGGTCACGTTTGAGATATTTGCTCTTTAACAATCCGGAACAAGCTGAAAATTTGAAACGACGCATTGTCGTGTTCCTCCGTAATAAGGAACACAGCACAACGCGTTCGAGTCTCTCAAAAGCTCACGACACGCAGCGTAAAACGCCTGTGGGTTGTGAGGTTAAGCGACTAAGCGTACACGGTGGATGCCCTGGCAGTCAGAGGCGATGAAGGGCGTGCTAATCTGCGATAAGCGCCGGTAAGGTGATATGAACCGCAATAACCGGCGATACCCGAATGGGGAAACCCAGTGTGTTCCGACACACTATCATGCAGTGAATACATAGCTGTATGAGGCGAACCGGGGGAACTGAAACATCTAAGTACCCCGAGGAAAAGAAATCAACCGAGATTCCCCCAGTAGCGGCGAGCGAACGGGGAGGAGCCCAGAACCATCATCAGCTTGTGCATCAGTGGAAGCGTCTGGAAAGTCGCAGGGTACAGGGTGATACTCCCGTACACAAAGGTGCACAGGCTGTGAGTTCGATGAGTAAGGCGGGACACGTGGTATCCTGTCTGAATATGGGGGGACCATCCTCCAAGGCTAAATACTCCTGACTGACCGATAGTGAACCAGTACCGTGAGGGAAAGGCGAAAAGAACCCCGGCGAGGGGAGTGAAACAGAACCTGAAACCGTGTACGTACAAGCAGTGGGAGCCTCTTTATGGGGTGACTGCGTACCTTTTGTATAATGGGTCAGCGACTTATATTCTGTAGCAAGGTTAACCGCATAGGGGAGCCGCAGGGAAACCGAGTCTTAACTGGGCGTTAAGTTGCAGGGTATAGACCCGAAACCCGGTGATCTAGCCATGGGCAGGTTGAAGGTTGGGTAACACTAACTGGAGGACCGAACCGACTAATGTTGAAAAATTAGCGGATGACCTGTGGCTGGGGGTGAAAGGCCAATCAAACCGGGAGATAGCTGGTTCTCCCCGAAAGCTATTTAGGTAGCGCCTCGTGAACTCATCTCCGGGGGTAGAGCACTGTTTCGGCTAGGGGGCCATCCCGGCTTACCAACCCGATGCAAACTGCGAATACCGGAGAATGTTATCACGGGAGACACACGGCGGGTGCTAACGTCCGTCGTGAAGAGGGAAACAACCCAGACCGCCAGCTAAGGTCCCAAAGTCATGGTTAAGTGGGAAACGATGTGGGAAGGCCCAGACAGCCAGGATGTTGGCTTAGAAGCAGCCATCATTTAAAGAAAGCGTAATAGCTCACTGGTCGAGTCGGCCTGCGCGGAAGATGTAACGGGGCTAAACCATGCACCGAAGCTGCGGCAGCGACGCTTATGCGTTGTTGGGTAGGGGAGCGTTCTGTAAGCCGTCGAAGGTGGCCTGTGAGGGTTGCTGGAGGTATCAGAAGTGCGAATGCTGACATAAGTAACGATAAACAAGGTGAAAAACCTTGTCGCCGGAAGACCAAGGGTTCCTGTTCAACGTTAATCGGAGCAGGGTGAGTCGACCCCTAAGGCGAGGCCGAAAGGCGTAGTCGATGGGAAACAGGTTAATATTCCTGTACTTGGTGTTACTGCGAAGGGGGGACGGAGAAGGCTATATCAGCCGGGCGACGGTTGTCCCGGTTTAAGCGTGTAGGTGTGTGTTCCAGGCAAATCCGGTTCACTTTACACTGAGGCGTGACGACGAGGCACTACGGTGCTGAAGTGATAAATGCCCTGCTTCCAGGAAAAGCCTCTAAGCATCAGGTAACACAAAATCGTACCCCAAACCGACACAGGTGGTCAGGTAGAGAATACCAAGGCGCTTGAGAGAACTCGGGTGAAGGAACTAGGCAAAATGGTGCCGTAACTTCGGGAGAAGGCACGCTGGCGCGTAGGTGAAGGGACTTGCTCCCGGAGCTGAAGCCAGTCGAAGATACCAGCTGGCTGCAACTGTTTATTAAAAACACAGCACTGTGCAAACACGAAAGTGGACGTATACGGTGTGACGCCTGCCCGGTGCCGGAAGGTTAATTGATGGGGTTATCCGCAAGGAGAAGCTCTTGATCGAAGCCCCGGTAAACGGCGGCCGTAACTATAACGGTCCTAAGGTAGCGAAATTCCTTGTCGGGTAAGTTCCGACCTGCACGAATGGCGTAATGATGGCCAGGCTGTCTCCACCCGAGACTCAGTGAAATTGAAATCGCTGTGAAGATGCAGTGTACCCGCGGCAAGACGGAAAGACCCCGTGAACCTTTACTACAGCTTGACACTGAACACTGAGCCTTGATGTGTAGGATAGGTGGGAGGCTTTGAAGCGTGGACGCCAGTCTGCGTGGAGCCGGCCTTGAAATACCACCCTTTAATGTTTGGTGTTCTAACGTAGGCCCGTGATCCGGGCTGCGGACAGTGTCTGGTGGGTAGTTTGACTGGGGCGGTCTCCTCCCAAAGCGTAACGGAGGAGCACGAAGGTTGGCTAATCCTGGTCGGACATCAGGAGGTTAGTGCAATGGCATAAGCCAGCTTGACTGCGAGAGTGACGGCTCGAGCAGGTGCGAAAGCAGGTCATAGTGATCCGGTGGTTCTGAATGGAAGGGCCATCGCTCAACGGATAAAAGGTACTCCGGGGATAACAGGCTGATACCGCCCAAGAGTTCATATCGACGGCGGTGTTTGGCACCTCGATGTCGGCTCATCACATCCTGGGGCTGAAGTAGGTCCCAAGGGTACGGCTGTTCGCCGTTTAAAGTGGTACGCGAGCTGGGTTTAGAACGTCGTGAGACAGTTCGGTCCCTATCTGCCGTGGGCGCTGGAGAATTGAGGGGGGTTGCTCCTAGTACGAGAGGACCGGAGTGAACGCACCGCTGGTGTCCGGGTTGTCACGCCAGTGGCACTGCCCGGTAGCTAAGTGCGGAAAAGATAAGTGCTGAAAGCATCTAAGCACGAAACTTGCCCCGAGATGAGTTCTCCCTGAGCCTTTAAGGCTCCTGAAGGGACGTTGAAGACGACGACGTTGATAGGCCGGGTGTGTAAGCGCAGCGATGCGTTGAGCTTACCGGTACTAATGACCCGTGAGGCTTAACCTTACAACGCCAGAGGCGTTTTGGTAGAGAGACGATTTAAATTTTCAGCATTGTTTACCGGATAAAACCGTGCGGCCTGCGAGGGCGGTGCGGGAAACAGAATTTGCCTGGCGGCTGTAGCGCGGTGGTCCCACCTGACCCCATGCCGAACTCAGAAGTGAAACGCCGTAGCGCCGATGGTAGTGTGGGGTCTCCCCATGCGAGAGTAGGGAACTGCCAGGCATCAAACAAGTGAAGAAGCCCTGAACTGACGTTCAGGGCTTTTTTACGTCTGCGATCTGGCAGATAACCCCTCATCTCTGCGCCGTTCCGGACCGGACGCATCCCTTTACCGGCGTTTAGCGGGCAAGGGTGAACCTGCAGCAAGGCACGGGTGCAGTGGCGGAGCGACGTAAAACACAGGCACGTCATCTGGTACGCGGCAGACAGGCTCTAACGATGATGGTAATTACACCTTCTTTGCCGTTCGAAGACGGGAAAACCCTCTACTGAACGCTGCTGATCTGCATCATCCACTCGCTACCCATTGTGTTGTCAGCTATGCGCCTTTTTACCCAGCCATGTCAGGATAAATGCGGCCACTTCTTGTGGCTGGTTGATGTTCAAAACGGGCACATTCAGGTTTAAAGTCGTGTCGTCACAGGCGACAGCCACCACCTTCTCATCCAGCAGTGCTGCTAGCTCACCTTTAATACCCGAGCGCCAAAGCACAATTTTGGCGACTGGCTCATCTTTAAATCCTTCGACTAACACTACATCCAGCTGTTCGCTGTCCATTCGTCCCACTAACGCCATTAAGCTGACAGGCTGCTCAGGCGTTTCACACATGAGTGCCCAACGCCTGTCGCTGGCGACAATAACCTGATCGGCTCCGGCCTGGCGCAGTCGATAACTGTCCTTGCCTGGCGTATCTACGTCCATGTCATGGTGGGTATGCTTAATTAATCCTGCACGTATCTCCTGCGCCCTTAACAAGGGTATAACTTGCTCGAGTAGTGTGGTTTTACCGGTCCCACTCCAGGCGACAATGGCCAACAACGGAACACACATTATGATTTCTCCTGCTCCACAAGGTCGTCAGGCGTATTGATGTTGCTGAACGCTGACTCTGGATCGCTAAATAAAACCGGGTGCCCACCATGCTCACGCATAAACTGCATAAGCCTGCGCTCCCCCCGTAACAACCATGTCTCCAGATCGTCGGCAATCGCCTTATTCATCAAGGCCAGGGTTGGATGATCCCGCTGGGAGGATTTCACCCATACAGCAGGTGCGTTGTTACGCTGCTGCCAGAGGCGCGCAACAAAATCACCGGGGATCTGAGGTGTATCACAGGCACAAAATGCCACCCAATCAGTGGGGCTGTGCCGTAAACCGCTCAACATACCTGCAAGCGGTCCTGGGTAGTCCTTGATTGAATCGGTTACGACCTGATAACCACTTAGCTGATAACGATCAATGTTGCGGTTAGCGCTTATTAACACAATGTCTACCTGCGGCCTCAACCGCTGTAGAACGTGTTGGTATAGGGGTTTACTCTGCATCATGAGTAATCCTTTATCCTGCCCGCCCATACGGCTACCTTGTCCACCAGCAAGGATTACACCGGTAAATGCTGCCATCTTGTCTCCTTGTGTCATTCTGGACGTGAATCACCTGCATTGAGGAATCATTATGAAAACCCATCGGCTGACTGAACTGCTTGAACTCCTGCAACCGGCATGGGAGAAAGAGCCCGATCTTAACCTGTTGGCATTTTTACAAAAACTGGCCCACGAGTCTGGTTTCATTGGCCCATTAAGTGAATTAAGCGATGACGTATTGATTTATCATCTAAAAATGCGTGATTCAGCCAGCGACGATCAGATTCCAGGCTTGAAAAAAGATTATGAAGTCGATTTTAAAACCGCCCTGCTACGTGCACGTGGTGTCATCAAAAATGACGAGTAGTGTTATCCTTGGCCATTAACCGTAAAGATAAGCACAGGGATAACCATGAGTGATGCCGCCTTTAACTTCCAGACACTCAATCCTGATGTCCTGTTGGATGCGCTTTGGGAAACGGGCATACGGGTAGATTCCGGTTTAACCGCCCTGAACAGCTATGAAAATCGGGTTTATCAGTTTAGCGACGATGAAAAACGTCGCTATGTGGCCAAGTTTTATCGCCCTCAGCGCTGGAGTGCAGAACAGATCACCGAAGAGCATCGGTTTTCCCAGGATTTACTGGATGATGAGGTGCCGATTGCCGCGCCGTTAGTTTTGCAGGGCGATACGCTGCAACGTCATGCTGGCTTTTACTATGCGGTCTTTCCCAGCCTGGGTGGACGGCAGTATGAAACCGACAACGAAGATCAGATGGAATGGGTAGGCCGTTTCCTGGGACGTATTCATCAAACTGGCCGCAAAAGCCTGTTTCAGCAACGCCCATCCATAGGGCTGGAAGAATATCTGGAGCAGCCGCGAGAAGTCCTGGCAAAGGCTGAGCTCGTGCCTGCGTCACTCCGCCCAGCATTGCTGGAAGCTGTCGATAAACTTGGCATCACGCTGCGGCAGTGCTGGCATAGCGACTGGCAGCCGCTACGCTTACATGGTGATTGCCACCCGGGCAATATTCTGTGGCGCGATGGCCCGCTGTTTGTCGATCTTGATGATGCCCGCAATGGTCCCGCTATTCAGGATCTGTGGATGTTAATAAGTGGCGATAGGCAGGAACAGCGTATTCAGTGGGATATTCTGTTGGACGCATACAGCGAATTCAGCGACTTCGATATTAACGAATTGTCACTGATTGAGCCTTTACGTGCTATGCGCATGATTTATTATCTGGCCTGGGTCGTGCGCCGCTGGCAGGATCCCGCTTTTCCGCGCGCTTTCCCCTGGATGACGGATGAGGATTTCTGGCGCCGGCAAATTTTGCAGTTTATCGAGCAGGAAAAGGTGTTACGGGAACCTCCGTTGCAGCTGGCCCCGCAATTTTAATGAAAAGTCAGGAGAGTTTTCCCCAATGAAGAAAATATTTTTTGCACTGATGGGTTTGGTGCTGGCGTTCAGCGCATCTGCTGCACAATTCACTGAAGGTAAACAATACGTTAGCCTGCCTAAACCTGTTGCAGGTGAACCCCAGGTCATGGAGTTTTTCTCTTTTTTCTGCCCTCACTGCTACCAGTTTGAGCAAATTTACCATGTCGGTGATGCAGTTAAAAAGAATCTGCCAGCCGATACGAAGATGGTGAAGTACCACGTTGACTTCCTTGGCGGCGACTTAGGTCCCGTTGTCACCCATGCGTGGGCCGTCGCGATGGCGCTGGGCGTAGAAGATAAAGTGACTTCACCTATTTTTGATGGCATTCAGAAAAGCCAGACGATTACGGATGCAGCCAGCCTGAAAGACGTATTCATCAAAGCAGCGGGCATTTCTTCTGAGCAGTACGATGCGGCCTGGAACAGCTTTGCAGTAAAAGCCCTTGTTGCCCAGCAGCAAAAAGCGGCGTCTGACGTTGATCTGCGCGGCGTGCCAGCGATGTTTATTAACGGCAAATATATGGTTAATAACGGCGGTCTGGATACCAGCTCAATGGCGAACTTCGTGGCGGATTATGCCAACGTAGTGAAGTTCCTGGTTGAGAAAAAATAAGCGTTTTACGCTGAGTTTTTTGCAAAACGCCAGCATACGCTGGCGTTTTCATTTGTAATTTGTGCGCCCATCGCTGACCTGTTGAAGAAGCACAGTTTTTCTATCCACACAAGCAAACATGCCATTAAAAATCACGATCGCATCACGGATTTATATTAACTATATGATTTTATTATTTTTAATTTTGGCTGAATCTTTTTTATGACATAAATAAACTATTGATATAATTTTTACGCACAAAGTTATCCACAGAAAGATCGTTGCGATCCTCATTACAGAAGCACGAAAAACGTCACTCCCTGTTTGTCTTGATTAACCCTTTTCGCCAAGGTGTGGCATCCTTATAGGCCAATCCATGGCAACGAAGAATACACAGACATATGGCGCAAATAGCAGAAAACCCCCTGATTTTGGTTGATGGCTCATCCTATCTTTATCGCGCGTACCACGCTTTCCCGCCGCTAACCAACAGCGCAGGAGAGCCTACTGGTGCTATGTATGGCGTGCTCAACATGCTGAAAAGCCTGTTGGTACAGTACAGCCCTACACATGTTGCTGTGGTGTTTGATGCTAAAGGCAAAACCTTCAGGGATGAACTGTTTGAACATTACAAATCCCACCGCCCACCGATGCCTGATGATTTGCGGTCACAAATAGAGCCGCTGCACGAAATGGTGCGTGCGATGGGCTTGCCGCTGTTGGCTGTCAGCGGCGTTGAAGCGGACGATGTGATTGGTACGCTGGCGTTAGAGGCAGAGAAAAAAGGCCACGCTGTTCTGATCAGCACCGGCGATAAAGATATGGCGCAGCTTGTCACACCGGGCATTACGCTAATCAATACCATGACGAATACCATTCTTGGCCCAGAAGAGGTTGAGCAGAAGTATGGTGTGCCACCGTCGTTGATCATCGATTTTCTGGCGATGATGGGGGACAGCTCAGATAATATTCCCGGCGTACCCGGCGTGGGTGAAAAAACAGCCCAGGCGCTGCTGCAGGGGCTGGGCGGGATGCAGTCCATTTACGACAATCTTGATAAAGTCGCCGATCTCTCTTTTCGCGGTGCAAAAACCATGGCCGCGAAACTGGAGCAGAATCGCGATGTTGCTTTTCTTTCTTATCAGCTTGCCACCATTAAAACAGACGTCGAGCTCGATCAACCCTGTGAAGCGCTTACGGTCAGCGAACCTGATGTTAACGCGCTGCAAGCGCTATTTAGCCGTTTCGAATTCAAGCGCTGGTTGACCGACCTGCAAGAGGGAAAATGGCTGCAGGGTACTAAAAGCAACCGGCAAGCCCAGCAGGTTCTTACCGATGAGCCGGTGGCGAGCGTTGAGGCCACCAGCCTGTTATCGGCTGACGGCTATATCACCATTCTGGATCAGCAAACCTTAGATGCCTGGGTGGAGAAGCTGAAAAACAGCGAGGTCTTTGCGTTCGATCTCGAAACCGATGGGCTGGATACGTTAACGGCTAATATCGTCGGCCTCAGTTTTGCGGTAGCGCCAGGTGAGGCGGCTTACCTGCCCGTGGCACATGATTACCTTGATGCGCCGGAGCAGCTCGACCGCGATGCCGTTCTTGCCCAACTCAAGCCGCTGCTCGAAGATCCTGACGCCAGTAAAGTGGGGCAAAATCTCAAATACGATCGTGGCGTGCTGAAAAACTACGATATTGAACTCGCCGGTATCAAATATGACACCATGCTGGAGTCATATATTCTGAACAGCGTAGTAGGCAAGCATGATATGGACAGCCTGTCTGCGCGGTGGCTGAATCATAAAACCATTACCTTTGAAGAGATCGCCGGTAAAGGGAAAAATCAGCTCACATTTAATCAAATCGCTTTAGAGCAGGCTGCACATTACGCAGCAGAAGATGCCGATGTCACTCTGCAACTGCATTTGAAAATGTGGCCTGAGCTTGAAAAAGAAGCCGGCCCTAAAAAGGTTTTTGAACAAATTGAAATGCCCCTGCTTAAGGTGATTTCACGTGTTGAGCGTAACGGCGTATTGATCGATCAAGCCATTCTGGCGCAGCACTCTAAAGAGCTGACATCGCGCCTGGCTGAGCTTGAGCTTAAAGCGCATGAGCTGGCGGGCGAGCCCTTTAATCTCTCATCGACCAAGCAGCTGCAGGTCATCCTGTTTGAAAAGCAGGGCATTAAGCCGACGAAGAAAACACCCGGAGGCGCGCCTTCTACCAGTGAAGAAGTCCTGGCTGAGCTGGCACTGGACTATCCGCTGCCAAAGGTCATTCTGGAGCACCGTGGGTTGTCGAAACTGAAGTCAACTTACACTGATAAACTGCCGCTGATGATCAATCCTGTCAGCGGTCGCGTGCACACGTCCTATCATCAGGCGGTAACGGCTACCGGTCGCCTGTCTTCAACCGATCCTAACCTGCAAAACATCCCGGTCCGTAACGATGAAGGACGCCGCATTCGTCAGGCCTTTGTTGCGGGCAAGGGGAACCGTATCGTGGCGGCGGACTATTCACAGATTGAACTGCGTATCATGGCGCATCTGTCACAGGATAAAGGGCTGCTTGATGCCTTTTCTCAGGGAGAAGATATTCACCGTGCCACTGCGTCAGAGGTCTTTGGCGTGCCGCTGTCTAAGGTCACGGGCGAACAACGTCGTAGCGCCAAGGCCATCAACTTTGGTCTTATCTACGGCATGAGCGCGTTTGGATTATCTCGCCAGCTGAACATTGGCGCAGGCGAAGCGAAAAAGTATATGGATTTGTACTTCGAGCGCTATCCTGGCGTGCTGCGCTATATGGAAAACACGCGGCAGCTTGCAGCCAGTAACGGGTATGTTGAAACGCTGGATGGACGCCGTTTGTGGTTGCCCGACATCAAGTCCAGTAATGCCATTCGTCGTAAAGCTGCTGAACGTGCGGCGATTAATGCCCCCATGCAGGGAACGGCCGCGGATATCATCAAACGCGCTATGATTGCGGTCGATGACTGGTTACAAAAGCAAACCGATGATGCGGTCAGGATGATCATGCAAGTGCACGATGAACTGGTGTTTGAAATCAAAGCTGAAGCCGTCGATGAAGCCAGCAAGCAGATTCGCGCGCTGATGGAGGGCAGTATGGCGCTGGATGTCCCCTTACTGGTCGAAGTCGGCGTAGGCGACAACTGGGATCAGGCGCATTAAGACTCTGGCTGGTGGCGTTTATGCGCCACCGCTGGCGCATTATCACGTGATCAGGCATGAAGCCGGCACACCGTGGTACCGGCGCTGCAAAACGATGCAGTAACTTATTATGGCCTAAGCACTTTTTTTGTAATTTAACTACATGCCATCCTCATTTTTGTGACGAGCATGGTAAAAAAAGTGACTAAAAATGAAAGAGAGCAACAAAAAAACCTTTGTTGCTCACAAAAAATCAGGTAAAGTTCGAGGCGTAGGGTACAGAGGTAAGATGTTCTATCTTTCAGACCTTTTACTTCACGTAATCGGATTTGGCTGAATTTAGCCGCCCCAGTCATTCTGTGACTGGGGCGTTTTTTATTGGGCTGACGCTAAAAAACGGCAGCCTGTGAGGTTTGTCAGGCTTCAGTGCCCTGATCTTCAACAGCAGGTTCGAGTTCACTAAACCAGCTATTCAGCTTATGGCGCACTTTGTCGACGCCGATTTTTTTCAGCGATGAGAAAACCTCAACCTGCACATCACCCATAAACGCCATTGAGGCTTCTTTCACCATATTGAGCTGGGCTTTACGTGCGCCGGAAGCGAGCTTATCAGCTTTAGTCAGCAGCAGGAGTACAGGGATCTCGCTCTCAACCGCCCACTGAATCATTTGCTGATCCAGATCTTTAAGCGGGTGGCGGATATCCATCAGTATCACCAGGCCTTTAAGCGCCTGCCTTTTTTGCAGATATTCGCCCAATGCCCGTTGCCATTTGAGTTTCATCTCTTCTGGCACTTCAGCATAGCCGTAACCCGGTAAGTCTACGAGGCGCTTGCCTTCTGCAACTTCAAACAGGTTAATCAGCTGCGTACGACCGGGTGTTTTACTGGTTCGCGCCAGGCCTTTTTGATTGGTGAGCGTATTTAAGGCGCTGGATTTACCCGCGTTTGAACGACCAGCAAACGCAACTTCAATGCCGGTATCAGAGGGCAAATGGCGGATGTCCGGTGCGCTAAGAATGAAGCGGGTGACATGGTAATTCAGTTCAGACAAGGGAATACTCCAGAAACGCATTAGGGCAATGGCGCTGATTATACGCGTTATGGCGCGAAAGTGCTCAATACCATTGGTGAGGCGCCTTTGTAAGATATTTGCCATAAATTTTGCCCGTTATGTCTCTTTTTAGTTAAATAATTAAAAAAATAAACCATTAAAATTCAGTGAATTATACTTAAGTACAGGTTTTTTCGCCTAAAGACTGACATGTGTTACTTGAGCCTTTTACCATATGGTCTACATTATTCAGCAGTGCAGGACGCACTCATCAGGATGATGCGCTCAGGAATGTTGGGATAACGAAGAGCGGCTGGAATGGAAATGGCTATGGACGGGAGCCGGAAAAGGAAAGGGATACGCTCAGGAGTTGAGCAGGCGCAGGATTAACCGGGACGTTGTGAGCCGAAACGGATTTGAAACATGATTCCTTCTGCTGAAGGTATGAAATAAGGCGACAGCTTGAGCTGTCGCCTTTTTTCTTTGTCTGGTTTCTGCTAGATTTCGCCGCAATTCTATACTGAATAAAAAACACCGGGACCGAACATCATGAAGCAACCTGCAAGCGCTGCGAAAGGTAAGCCTGTCGCCAAGGCTAAACGTAAATCGCGTGAAGATATCAATAATGAAGCGCGCGATCGTAAACGCGATAAAAAGCATCGTGGCCATGCGTCAGGCAGCCGTGCTAATCCGCAAACGCAGAGCAACAACGGCAAGCAAAGCGCCGCTGCGAAAGACCCGCGTATTGGCAGCAAGAAGCCAGTGGCATTGATCGCTGACGAAAAGGCCGCACCGGCAAAAGCGAAAAACGTCGCGACCAAACCGGCGAGGGAGAAAAAAGTGTCTCTCACGCCTGAAGAGGAGCTGGCGCAGCTGGAGAACAGTGAGCGCCTGGATGCGCTGCTCGATCGTCTTGAAAAGGGTGAAACGTTGTCATCAGAAGATCAGGGCTGGCTTGACGTGACGCTGGATCGCATTGATGAACTGATGGAACAGCTTGGTATTGAAATGGACGAAGAGGAAGACCAGGAGGCGGAAGAGGATATGTATCGCCTGCTAAAAGGTAACTAAGCTGTATTGATCGGCATGCGCGCATGCGCATGCCATGCTTAACAGGTAAACGACAATGTTTTGGCCTGGATCAATTTTCGTGTTGTTGATGACATGTTATCTGCTGTGGTTATTGTTTAAACTACGGCGACTGTCGCGTCTGAAGCAGCGTTTACGTCGGGTTTCCGCCCGCTCACCTCTCTTTCCTTCTGGATCGCGACCTTTACGACGGCAACGTAAGCGGAAGGAGTGAGCATGTCAGCAATGCAGATCAAGTGGGACCAGGCGTTAATTGAAAAATATAACTCTGCCGGTCCGCGTTACACGTCTTATCCCACCGCCTTAGCGTTCAACGATAAGTTTACCGATAACGACTTCAGACACGCCATTGAACGTTATCCGCAACGTGCCTTATCGCTGTATATCCACATCCCGTTCTGTCATCGCCTGTGCTACTTCTGTGGCTGCAATAAGATTGTCACGCGTCAGCTGCATAAAGCCGACCGTTATCTGAATGCGCTTGAGCAGGAGATCACTGCCCGCGCACCGCTGTTTAAGGGTCGTCAGGTTAGCCAGCTGCACTGGGGCGGCGGAACGCCTACGTTCCTTAATAAACAGCAAATCAGCCGGCTGGTGGCGCTGTTGAAGCAGCACTTTACCTTTATCGACGACGCAGAGATGTCGATCGAGGTCGATCCACGTGAAATTGAACTGGATATGATCGATCACCTGCGCGCGTGTGGTTTCAATCGCCTGAGCATGGGCGTGCAGGATTTCAATAAAGCCGTGCAGGAGCGGGTGAATCGGGTACAGGATGAAGCGGTCATTTTTGCCTTGATGGCGCGGGCGCGCGAGCAGGGATTTCGTTCAACCAGCATCGATTTGATTTACGGGTTGCCGCTGCAAACGCCTGAAAGCTTCGCTTATACCTTGCAGCGCGTTATCGCATTGGATCCTGATCGCCTCAGCGTCTTTAACTATGCCCATCTCCCCGCGCTGTTCTCCGCACAGCGTAAAATTAAAGAAGATGAGCTGCCCTCAGCACAGCAGAAGCTGGATATCCTCCAGCAGACCATTACCACG
Source organism: Pantoea sp. B623 (assembly GCF_024814475.1). Taxonomy (NCBI): domain Bacteria; kingdom Pseudomonadati; phylum Pseudomonadota; class Gammaproteobacteria; order Enterobacterales; family Erwiniaceae; genus Pantoea; species Pantoea sp. B623. Next base: position 2,499,911 of record NZ_JANUXM010000004.1, read on the forward strand.
CTGACCCAACAGGGCTATCAGTTTATTGGTATGGATCACTTTGCTAAACCGCAGGACGAGCTGGCAGTCGCGCAACGTGAAGGAAAACTGCACCGCAACTTTCAGGGTTATACGACACAGGGCGACAGTGACTTGCTGGGGCTTGGCGTATCTGCGATTAGCATGATCGGCGACAGCTATGCGCAAAACCAGAAAGGGCTTAACGACTGGTACAGTCAGGTTGAAAAACAGGGCCATGGCCTGTGGCGCGGATTACTGCTGAGTGAAGACGACTGCTTACGTCGCGACGTGATTAAAAGGCTGATCTGCAATTTCTCACTTGATTTCAGCACGGTCGAAGCGCAGTGGAATATTCAGTTTGAACGCTATTTTGCGGAAGACATGGCGCTGTTAGAACCGCTGATTAGTGATGGGCTGGTGGAGCAGCATGCAACGGACCTGAGAGTGACGGGAGCCGGACGCTTGCTGATTCGAAATATCTGTATGTGCTTTGATGCGTATCTACGTCACAAGGCGCGGCAGCAGCAGTTTTCACGCGTCATATAAAAAAGCCGGAGCAGCCTGCGCTGTTCCGGCAGTGGATTTCTTATTCCATCCCCAGTTCTTTGAGCTTACGCGTCAGGGTATTTCTCCCCCAACCCAGCAAACGTGCCGCTTCCTGTTTGTGGCCCTGAGTATGACGGAGCGCCGTGGTCAGCAACGTACGCTCCATCTCCGGCTGGGCTTCAGACAGTAGATTTTGATGACCGGAACGCAAGGCGCGGTCAGCCCACTGCGCCAGCAGGGTTGCCCAGTTATCCGGCAACGACTGAGTAGGGCTTTCCGGGGTACTGGATTCAAACAGCTCTGGCGGAAGATCCTGGATCAGCACTTCCTGTCCCGCAGCCATAACGGTTAACCACCGACAGGTATTCTCCAACTGGCGCACGTTACCCGACCAGTGCAGACGTGTCAGCGCGGTTTCGGTTTCCGCGTGCAGAATCTTGGCCTCAACCCCCAGTTCCCGTGCCGCAACCTGGAGGAAATAACGGGCCAGACGCGGGATATCCTCACGGCGCTCACGCAACGGCGGCAGATGCACGCGGATGACGTTCAGACGATGGAATAAATCCTCACGGAACTTGCCTTCCTGCACCCGCAGTTCAAGGTTCTGATGCGTTGCGGCAATAATACGGACGTCAACTTTTACCGGCGCATAGCCGCCGACGCGGTAAAATTGCCCGTCAGCCAGAACGCGCAGCAGTCGTGTCTGAACATCCAGCGGCATATCGCCGATTTCGTCTAAAAACAGCGTGCCGCCATCAGCCTGTTCAAAACGGCCCTGACGGATCTGATTGGCACCGGTAAACGCCCCTTTTTCATGACCAAACAGTTCTGACTCGATCAAATCCTTGGGAATCGCGGCCATATTCAGGGCAATAAACGGCGCTTTGCTGCGAGGGCTGTGGCGATGCAGCGCATGCGCAACCAGTTCTTTACCCGTACCGGATTCCCCGTTGATCAGGACGCTGATCGACGAGCGAGAGAGACGGCCAATAATACGAAACACATCCTGCATGGCGGGCGCTTCGCCGATAATATCGGTGGTCGGGCCGCTGACAGGCTGATTACGTGGCTGCTGCTGTTCCTGATAGTGGCTGATGGCGCGCTCGACCAGCGCAACAGCCTCATCAATATCAAACGGCTTGGGCAGATAATCAAAGGCCCCTTGCTGATAGGCACTGACCGCGGCATCCAGATCGGAGTGCGCCGTCATGATGATGACCGGGAGCATGGGATGGCGCTGTTTAATCTGTTTTAGCAGCGTCAGCCCGTCCATTCCGGGCATACGAATGTCTGACAATAAAACGTCCGGCGTTTTTGTCGCTAATGCGTTCAGCACGTCGTTCGCACTGTCAAAGGTCGCACAGCTCAAACCGGCTCCAGTGAGCGCGCGTTCAAGCACCCAGCGGATGGAGCTATCGTCATCGACGATCCAGACTATCCCTCGTTGCATAGAAACCTCACTGGCGAATAGGCAGGTAAACCGAAAATTCGGTATGACCTGGCCAACTGTTAAACTCAATTTTTCCTGAATGCTGATCAATCAGGCTACGGGCAATAGAAAGACCTAAACCGGTTCCGCCTTCACGTCCGCTTACCATCGGATAAAACAGCGTATCCTGAAGCTGAGCCGGAATGCCGGGACCGTCATCTTCGATATCAATACGGGCGACCAGGCGATACCGCGTACCGTGCAGCGTCAGCTGAAAGGCGGTACGGGTGCGAATGACTATCGTGCCACCGTCCTCGCCCAGCGCCTGCAGCGCATTACGCACCACATTCAGCAGTACCTGTTCGATCTGGTCGGGATCGTGGGGCAACTCCGGCAGGCTGGGATCGTAATCGCGGACCAGAGACACATTTTCTGGCAGCTCCATCGAGACCAGGTTGACCACCCGTTCGGCGACCTGATGAATACTCTGGGTGATGTGCATCCCGGGCTGTTGCGGCCCTAATAAGCGATCCACCAGATTCCGCAGGCGATCGGCCTGTTCAATAATGACTTTGGTATATTCATTCAGCGCGGGATCGGGCAGGGCGCGAGACAGCAGCTGGGCCGCACCGCGCAGTCCGCCTAACGGATTTTTAATCTCATGAGCCAGCCCACGCACCAGATCGCGTGCCGCAACCTGCTGAGCATGCTGGAGTTGTTCCTGGCTCAGGCGACGTTGATTATCCATGGGCGCCATTTCCAGCAAAATCAGGCCATCAGGCAAGCGCTGCGCTGTCAGCGACATAATATGTGCCCGACCATCGACCACCAGGGTAACTTCACTGTCCGTAAAGCCCTGGCCCGCCTCAAGACTCTCGCGCATTACCTCGACATTCAGCGAAAAGTAGCCGGTCAGTTCAGGTAACGGCGTGCCGAATAATTTACGCGAGCTTTGCGCCAGTAATTGCTGTGCCGCGGGGTTGGCGTAGTGAATAACCAAATCGTTATCCACCAACAAAATACTGTTGATTAAGGTATTGAGAATCTGCCCGGCATCGGGCAGTGAGGCAGTTGCCATACAGCGTTCCTCTGCACTGATTTAGTGCATTGTAATCTTTAAGCCGGAATTAAAGCGAATGAACGATGAATTCGCGGAGAAAAAAGCCCATCCGAAGATGGGCTAAAGTTTCCACGGCAACAAAAAAACGTTTCAGACTATCGGTGCCGCCTTTGCAAGATCTGTCTGCGGCACCCATTTGCTTATTCTGAAATTAAACGCTGTAGTACAGTTCGAACTCAACCGGGTGCGGCGTCATGCGCACACGATCGTTTTCGGATTTACGCAGTTCGATATAGGCATCGATCGCGTCATCAGTGAACACGCCGCCACGGGTCAGGAACTCGCGGTCTTCGTTCAGGGCAATCAGCGCTTCTTCCAGTGAACCTGCAACTTTTGGAATTTCAGCTTCTTCTTCCGGTGGCAGGTCATACAGGTTTTTGTCCATCGCATCGCCAGGATGGATCTTGTTGATGATGCCATCAAGACCCGCCATCAGCAGTGCGGTAAACGCCAGGTATGGGTTAGCCGCTGGATCCGGGAAGCGCGCTTCAATACGACGTGCTTTCGGGCTGGCAACAACCGGGATACGGATTGAGGCTGAACGGTTACGCGCTGAATAGGCCAGCATCACCGGCGCTTCATAACCCGGCACCAGACGCTTGTAGGAGTTGGTGGTTGGGTTCGCCAGGGCGTTAATAGCTTTAGCATGCTTGATGATGCCGCCAATGTAGAACAGCGCCATTTCAGACAGGCCGCCGTACTTATCGCCAGAGAACAGGTTCTGACCGCCTTTAGACAGCGACATATGGCAGTGCATACCGGAACCATTATCACCAAACATCGGTTTTGGCATAAAGGTCGCCGTTTTGCCGTAGGCATGAGCCACGTTGTGAACGACATATTTGTAGATCTGAATTTCGTCAGCTTTTTTGGTCATGGTATTGAAGCGTGTAGCCACTTCGTTCTGACCTGCTGTTGCAACTTCATGGTGATGGGCTTCAACAACCAGACCCATTTGCTCCATGGTCAGACACATGGCAGAACGGATGTCCTGTGATGAGTCAACCGGTGGAACCGGGAAGTAACCACCTTTCAGGCCTGGACGGTGGCCTTTGTTGCCGCCTTCGTATTCTTTGCCGGTGTTCCAGGCTGCTTCGATATCGTCGATAGCAACATGAGAACCCGAAGTTGAAGAACCAAAACGAATATCGTCAAACAGGAAGAACTCTGGCTCTGGGCCAAACAGAACGGTATCCGCAATGCCTGAAGAACGCAGGTAATCTTCCGCGCGCTTAGCGATAGAACGTGGATCGCGGTCATAGCCCTGCATGGTGCCTGGCTCAAGAATGTCGCAACGAATGATCAGGGTAGAATCTTCAAAGAAAGGATCCATTACCGCCGTGGTTGCATCCGGCATCAGCACCATGTCTGATTCGTTAATGCCTTTCCAGCCGCCGATGGAAGAGCCATCGAACATCTTGCCTTCTTCGAAGAAGTCAGCGTTAACCTGGTGAGCCGGAATAGTAACGTGCTGTTCTTTACCTTTGGTATCGGTAAAACGCAGGTCAACAAACTTAACTTCATGCTCGTTCATCATCGAGAGAACGTGTTCAGCGGACATACTCAACTCTCCTGGAAATGGTCATTGTCTACATGGCGAGAACCGGGTTACGGAATAGACGACTGTTAACTGTCTTTCCTGAATCTGATCCTGACCAGCTCTGTAACCGTTGTCTTACATCGTTTTCATCTGGATAATACAAAGCGAATTCTGTGCCAACTTTATTTCTTTACACAAAATCGCGCTGTCATGCACCTTTTTGTCATAAAGGTCATGCACCATGATAGTTGCATTGCACTGTTTGTGTGCGGTTGGGTTGAAAGTGAGCACTTTTTTGGTGCAAAACATCGACACAGTGCAAATTTTGCACGCCTATTAGTGCGATTTTGCGACAATGCAATAAACTTTCAGTGAAAAGTGTGATCGTGTTCAGTCTCCCGCTTAATCCGTGTACAATACCGCGTTATTTCTAATGCCTGAGGCAAAAAAGCTGTGATCGAAAATTTGCGTAACATCGCCATCATCGCGCACGTTGACCATGGAAAGACCACCCTGGTTGATAAACTGCTGCAACAGTCCGGTACTTTCGATGCCCGTACTGAAGCCACCGAGCGCGTGATGGACTCCAATGATTTGGAGAAAGAGCGTGGGATTACCATCCTCGCAAAAAATACCGCCATTAAATGGAACGACTACCGTATCAACATCGTTGATACCCCAGGACACGCCGACTTCGGTGGTGAAGTTGAACGCGTAATGTCTATGGTGGATTCGGTACTGTTGGTTGTAGATGCGATGGATGGCCCTATGCCGCAAACCCGCTTCGTAACCAAAAAAGCGTTCGCGCATGGTTTGAAGCCGATTGTGGTTATCAACAAAGTTGACCGTCCTGGCGCGCGTCCTGATTGGGTTGTTGATCAGGTATTTGACCTGTTCGTTAACCTGGATGCGACTGACGAGCAGCTCGACTTCCCTATCATTTTCGCCTCGGCGCTGAATGGTATTGCCGGTCTTGAGCACACAGACATGGCTGACGATATGACCCCGCTGTATCAGGCTATTGTCGACCATGTATCGCCTCCACAGGTTGAAGCGGATGCCCCGCTGCAGATGCAAATCTCTCAGCTGGACTACAACAACTACCTGGGCGTTATCGGTATCGGCCGCATCAAGCGCGGTAAAGTGAAGCCTAACCAGCAAGTCACTATCATTGATAGCGAAGGTAAAACCCGTAACGGTAAAGTCGGTAAAGTGCTGACTCACCTGGGCCTGGAGCGTATTGACAGCGACCTGGCAGAAGCAGGCGATATCATTGCGATTACCGGTCTGGGCGAGCTGAACATTTCTGACACCATTTGTGATCCGCAGAACGTGCAGGCGCTGCCAGCACTGAGCGTGGATGAGCCAACGGTTACCATGTTCTTTAACGTCAACACCTCTCCGTTCTGCGGTAAAGAAGGTAAGTACGTGACGTCTCGTCAGATCCTTGAGCGTCTGAACAAAGAACTGGTTCACAACGTAGCACTGCGTGTTGAAGAAACCGAAGATGCTGACGCGTTCCGCGTATCGGGCCGTGGTGAGCTGCACCTGTCTGTTCTGATCGAGAACATGCGTCGTGAAGGTTTCGAACTGGCGGTATCCCGTCCGAAAGTTATCTTCCGCGAATTCGAAGGCCGTAAGCAAGAGCCTTTCGAGAACGTGACGCTGGATATCGAAGAAACGCATCAGGGTTCAGTCATGCAAGCCATGGGCGAGCGTAAAGGCGACCTGAAAAACATGGATCCAGATGGCAAGGGCCGCGTACGTCTTGACTACGTGATCCCAAGCCGTGGCCTGATCGGTTTCCGTAACGAATTTATGACCATGACCTCAGGTACCGGTCTGCTGTACTCCACCTTCAGTCACTACGATGATATTCGTGCGGGCGAAGTGGGCCAGCGTCAGAACGGCGTGCTGATCTCTAACGGTCAGGGTAAAGCGGTTGCGTTCGCCCTGTTCGGTCTGCAGGATCGCGGCAAGCTGTTCCTGGGTCACGGTGCAGAAGTTTATGAAGGCCAGATCATCGGTATTCACAGTCGTTCTAACGACCTGACTGTAAACTGCCTGACCGGTAAGAAGCTGACTAACATGCGTGCTTCCGGTACTGACGAAGCGACGACGCTGGTTCCACCTATCAAAATGACACTTGAGCAGGCTATCGAGTTCATTGATGATGACGAACTGGTCGAAGTGACCCCTCAGTCAGTGCGTATCCGTAAACGTCACCTGACTGAAAACGACCGTAAGCGTGCTTCACGCGGCGGTAAAGACGCATAACTGCGCTGTAGGAAGCCCCGTTTAAACGGGGCTTTTTTTTTCCTGCGCGATTGCTACCCAGAGTTAAATCTACCCTAAACCAGCCCGTAACTTCTTCTCTCCGCCCTTTCAACGTTGTGTCGTCGTGCCTTAATTTACTGTTTCTGTTTTTCTCGTCCAGGCTGCCTGTTCAGGCTGCGCTTTTACCGCTAGAGTGAATGATCCAGGGAACCCGAGGAGGCACCATGCTGTATATCTTTGATTTGGGCAATGTGATTATCGATATCGACTTTAACCGCGTACTGGGCGTCTGGAGTGACCTCAGCCGCGTGCCGCTGGCTTCGCTTCAAAGCCACTTCCATATGGATGACGCATTTGAACAGCATGAGCGCGGCGAAATCAGTGATGAGGCCTTTGCAGAAGCCCTGTGTGAGAAGCTGGATATCGCGCTGAGCTATGAACAGTTCGCGGCAGGCTGGCAGGCGGTTTTTGTGGGTGTCCGGCCGGAGACGCTGGCCGTAATGCACCAGCTAAGACAGGCGGGACATCGGGTGGTGATTCTCTCCAACACCAACGCCCTGCACTGTACCTTCTGGCCAACGCAATATCCTGACGTACAGCAGGCGGCTGACAAGATCTACCTGTCACAGGAGCTGGGCATGCGTAAACCTGAAGCGAGAATCTATCAGCATGTGTTAGATGCTGAAGGGGTGAGCGCCGATCAGGCTGTGTTCTTCGATGACAATGCCGCGAATATTGAGGGCGCGCGGGCGCTGGGAATTAACAGCGTGCTGGTAACCGACAGCACAACCGTGCCGGACTGGTTTGCAGGTCAGCATTAAGCCATGAAGTTACGTCATTTTCGCCCCGGGCTTCATGCGTTCTGGTTGTGGCTTAAGCTGCTGTGGAAGCGCATTGATAATGATGCCATGACGACGCAGGCAGGCAACCTGGCCTTTGTCTCGTTACTGGCGCTGGTGCCGTTGATTGCCGTGGTCTTTGCGCTGTTTGCTGCGTTTCCTGTGTTCTCTGATATTAGCGTACAGCTTAAGAATTTCATTTTTACCAACTTCATGCCCGCTGCGGGTAACACGCTGCAACGTTACCTTGAGCAGTTTGTGGCAAACGTGCACCGGATGACGGCCGTGGGCGCGGTGGGGTTGATCGTAACGGCGCTGTTGCTCATGCATTCCGTGGATTCGGCGCTGAATGCGATCTGGCGCAGCGACAAAAAGCGGCCGCTGGTCTATTCCTTTGCGGTTTACTGGATGATATTAACGCTCGGGCCCTTGCTGGCGGGTGCCAGTTTAGCCATCAGCTCTTATCTGCTGTCGCTGAAATGGATCAACGTGACGGGCGTAACCAGCCTGGTCGATCAGATGCTGCGTTTCTTTCCGCTGCTCTTATCGTGGCTGTCGTTTTGGCTGTTATACAGTATTGTCCCGACACAGCGGGTTCCTTCGCGCGATGCGTTGACGGGGGCGCTGGTCGCCGGACTGTTGTTTGAGCTGGGGAAAAAGGGCTTTGCGCTCTATGTTACGATGTTCCCGTCTTACCAGCTGATTTATGGTGTGCTGGCGGTGATCCCCATTTTATTCCTGTGGGTTTACTGGACCTGGTGTATCGTACTTCTCGGTGCGGAAATTACCGTGACCTTAGATGACTACCGCCAGTTCAAACGGCAGGAAAGAGAAAAAGAACGAGAGGACGGATGATTGCTTTAATTCAACGCGTTCAGCGTGCCAGCGTCAGTATTGATAACGCTGTTGTGGGTGAAATCGGACAGGGATTGTTAATACTGTTGGGCGTTGAAAAAGGTGATGATGACAAGCGCGCCGAGCGGCTGGCGGAGCGCGTGCTGGGCTATCGTATTTTTAGTGACGACCAGGGCAAGATGAACCTGAACGTCAAACAGGCGGGCGGCAGTGTGCTGGTGGTGTCTCAGTTTACGCTGGCTGCCGATACGCAAAAGGGCATGCGCCCCTCATTTTCCGGCGGGGCTGAGCCACAAGAAGCAGAACGGCTGTATGACTATTTCAGCGCGTGTTGCCGTCGCCATGACGTGATGACCGCGAATGGCCGTTTCGCCGCGGATATGCAGGTCGCGCTGGTCAACGACGGGCCAGTGACATTCTGGTTACAGGTATGACGCCGCATACCGCGCGGCTAAACCTCCGCCATCCCGCATCAGACCGAGAGAAACATTTTATGTATCATCTTCGTGTGCCACAAACGGCGGAAGAGCTGGATGTCTATTATCAGTTCCGCTGGGAAATGTTACGAAAGCCGCTGCATCAACCCCAGGGTTCTGAACGTGATGCCTGGGATGCGTTAGCGCATCATCAAATGGTAGTGGATGAGCAGGGTAAACCCGTTGCGGTGGGGCGACTTTACATCAATGCGGATAATGAGGCGGCGATCCGTTTTTTAGCCGTACACCCAACCGTTCAGGGGAAAGGCCTGGGCACGCTGGTGGCGATGACGCTGGAGTCGGTTGCGCGTCAGGAAGGCGTCAAACGTGTGACGTGCAGTGCGCGTGAGGATGCGGTGGCGTTCTTTGCCAAGCTCGGATATGTCAATCAGGGCGAAATTACTGCTCCACAGACCACGCCGGTGCGCCACTTTCTCATGATTAAGCCGGTTGTTACGCTGGATGATATCTTACACCGCGCGGACTGGTGCGGGCAGCTACAGCAGGCCTGGTACGAGCACATCCCCCTGAGTGAAAAAATGGGCGTGCGGATTCTGCAATATACCGGGCAAAAATTTATTACCACCATGCCGGAAACAGGTAATCAAAACCCGCATCATACCTTGTTTGCCGGAAGCCTGTTTTCGCTGGCCACGCTTACCGGCTGGGGGCTGATCTGGCTGCTACTGCGTGAGCGCCATCTCGGTGGCACCATTATTCTGGCCGATGCGCATATTCGCTATAGCCGTCCGATCACCGGCAGGCCGGGTGCTATTGCCGACCTTGGCTCACTGAGTGGCGATCTCGATCGCCTGGCACGGGGTCGCAAAGCCCGTGTTCAGCTGGACGTGCAGCTATTCGGTGATGATGAGTGTGGTGCGGTATTTGAAGCGGTGTACATCGTGTTGCCTGTGGATCCGGACGGGCCGCTCGAAGAGGGCGGCTCAGGGGCGCGCATCAATTAAACGACAGGGCCGCGATTGCGGCCCTGTGTGTTTTACTTCACCTGACCTGCCTGCATGGTCTGCTGCAGTTGCTGGCTGTCTGTATTCACCGACAGCGTGGCGTTAACCGACGGTGCCAGCGGCTGATCGGCCTTCAGGGAGGCATTCAGGCGCAGCTGGAAATTGCTGTCGCCTTCCAGAGGAAGGGCGGGCCAGCCCCAGTTTTGCAAGACATTGACGGGTACGCCGCGACCAGTCAGGTTAAGGCTAACTGGGCGGTCGGTTTGCTGACCTACGGTTGCCGTGCCTTCCAGTAAACCCTTAGCGCTAAACGCGCTGAGTTCCGTCACCCTGATCTGCCGATCGTCAGCCTCCAGCGCAATGGACGGATGGCGTAAATCCGTGCGGTTAAAAGTCGACTCCGCTGCATTCAGGCTCAGTTTCCCTGACCAGATCCCCCATTGATGCTGACGGGCCAACTGCAGATTCTCACCATTGCCATCCAGTGAGGTAAGCTGGAAAGGAAACGCAGGATTGATGTCGATAATCAAATTGCGGTTTGAGGTGAAACGGGTCACGGTAATCCCATCCAGCCAGTCTGGAAGGGGATCCTGCCATAACGCCCGCCAGTTCTGTGGCAGCGTATATTCCAGGCCCGCGACGGCCAGGTTATTCAGTGTTAAGCGTTTGTCGTTACGTGACCAGTTACCGTCAGCCCGGATCACGCCGTTGGCCCAGCGTGAGCTGAACTGGGTCAGGGCAATCCCCTGTCGCGAGAAGTCCATATTGATAATGGGATCGTTGAGCTCGAATTTGCCATTGATAAAGTTGCCTGCGTTCATCGCCAGTGAGCCATCCTGACTCTGCCAGTCCCGGCCTTTCCAACTGATATTTTTCAATGTCAGATCGAGATCGGTTACCGCCCAGTCAGGGCCCTGCAGCCGGGCATCGGTAATATCGACGCGGTTCAGCGTAACCGAGGGCACCTCTTCAAACGGCTTCAGGAAATCGACAAGCGAGCTGGCGGTTTGCAAACGGATATCGTTCAGGCGGAGCTGATTGATCTTCCAGTTTCCCTGCGCATCGCGCTCTCCGTTACCGGTCATCGAGCCCCGGGCTAAATCCGCGCCGATGTTGCTAAACGTCATGCGGCCCTGGGACACGTTGCCCTGAATCAGCACGTTTTCACCTGCCACGCTGTTGAGCGTCATCTTGCCTGCACTCATCTGGAACTGTGCATCTTTACCCAGCACATCGTCGGGCAAGGGCTTCCACGGCAGAATGCCGCCATTCACCTGCAGTGCGGAAAGCGGTAAAACGGAAGCGGGACTGTCGATGCGCATGTTGTTCAGTTGCAGGCGATCGGCCTGCACGGGTAAGGCGCTATTCCTGGCCAGATTGGTCAGGTTAACCTCACCGTCACGGAGCTCTATGCTGGCAAAATGGAAGGGATCGCTGAACTGCATCAGGGCGATGCCAAGATCGACGCGTTTGGCGACCAGCACGGCCGGTTGTCCGTCATGGCCAAAACTGAAGTCATCCAGAATAATGTGTGTAGGTGATGAAAAGTTATGTTCGATTTTGCTCAGCGACAGATGCCATTCCGTTTTGTCGCTCACCCAACGGCTAAACCAGCCCGCGCCCCACTGTGTTTGCAGCAGTACATACAGCACCACTAACGCAAACAGTAGTAGTAACAATAAGGTAAGGAAAAACTTTCCTATAAATTTCATCGTATCCTTCCCGGGTTCAGTCCGCTGAAAGGTTGTTATGCCTGAATTATCGTTATAGCTCAACCGCCTGGATGTAAATCAGCATAAATAGCAGGCAGGCCGCAGCCTGCCTTAAAACGACTTTTCCGGTGGAAAGACGAGATTAAGCACAATCGCTGTGATGCCCCCTGCGGCAATGCCGGAAGACAGTAAGGTTTTCAACCAGTCCGGTGCAAACTGCAAAATCAGCGGTTGCTGTGACACGCCAAGTCCTGCGGCCAGTGAGAGGGCGATAATCATGATTGCACGCCGGTTGAGCGGCTCTCTGGAGACAATACGTACGCCGGATGCGGCGATGGTACCAAACATCACGATAGTTGCGCCGCCCAGAACCGGCTCAGGAATATGCTGCACCAGTCCACTCACCGCCGGAAACATACCCAGCAGGATAAGCATCAGCGCCACAACAAAACCAACATAGCGGCTGGCAACGCCGGTCAGCTGGATAACGCCGTTATTCTGCCCAAAACAGGAGTTAGGAAAGGTATTAAACAGGGCAGAGACAAAGGAGTTCAGGCCGTTAGCGAGCACGCCGCCTTTCAGGCGCTTCATATAGATGGGGCCGCTCACCGGTTGTTCCGATACATCTGAGGTTGCGGTGATATCACCAATCGTTTCCAGCGAGGTCACCATAAACACCAGCATGAGCGGGATGAGCAGATTCCAGTCAAAACCCAGACCGTAATAAAGCGGAGTCGGCAACGCCACGATCGGCTGATCGGCCGGTGTGCTGATGGATGGCAGCATATTCATCGCCCAGGCCAGCAGGTAGCCCACCGCCATTGCAATCACCAGGGAGGCAACGCGGAGATAAGGATTTTTTTGACGGTTCAGAAGGATAATCACGACCAGAACGACGCCGGCCAGCAGCAGGTTTTTCGGTGCGCCGAAACTGTGATCGTTCATGGCGGCAAAGCCGCCGCCGACGGAGGTGAGGCCAACCTGAATAAGCGATAACCCAATGATCATTACGACAATACCGGACACCAGGGGCGTGATGATACGGCGAGCCAGGTGCAGCACCCGTGACAGTACCATTTCCGTGCAGGATGCGACCATCAGCGTTCCAAACAGCGCCGCCATCATCGTGGGCACATCTGCGCCGCCGTTCTTCAGCGCCATCCCACCCATAATCAGCGGTGTGACAAAGTTAAAGCTGGTGCCCTGAATAGACAGCAAACCTGAGCCAACCGGCCCCCACGTTTTAATTTGCAGCACTGAGGCTACGCCAGAGGCAAACAGAGACATGCTGATGATGTGCTGTGTGTCCTGCGCCGGTAAACCCAATGCCTGGCAGATGAGCAGCGCGGGCGTAATCACCGCGACGAACATGGCCAGCAAATGCTGACCGGCTGCAAACAGGGTTTGCGCAAGCGGCGGGCGATCTTCCAGGCGGTAGATCAGTTCACTTTTACTGACGGATGAGGAGGCTGGCTGCTGATTGGTCGACATTGTAACGGTTCCCAAAAAAAGTGAGGCGATTGTAATCTGCAACGGCTCAAAAGCAAACGTTTGCTAACGGTGGCAAAAAAAGTGTCAGGCGTTGCTGTAGCGGCCGGTTTCCGGCAGCCAGCGCTCGATTAGGGCGTGTGCCTGTTCAGGATAGTGCTGGTGGATATGCCGTGCGACGCGTTGAACTTCAGGAATCATGGCCTGATCGCGCAGGAGATCGGCAACCTTAAACTCAGCATTACCGGTCTGGCGCGTTCCCAACAGTTCACCCGGCCCCCGAATCTCCAGATCGTGTTGGGCAATCACAAAGCCGTCGTTGCTGTCGCGTAGCACCTGCAAACGCTTCTGCGCCGTTTTGCTCAGCGGCGCTTTGTACAGCAGCACACAGTGAGAGGCAACCGCACCCCGTCCCACGCGTCCGCGTAGCTGGTGCAGCTGAGCCAGCCCAAGCCGTTCCGGGTTTTCAATAATCATCAGGCTGGCGTTTGGCACGTCCACGCCGACTTCAATTACGGTAGTAGCGATTAACAGCTGGATCTCGTTCGCTTTGAAAGCCTGCATGACTGCCAGCTTTTCCGCCGGTTTCATACGACCATGCACCAGTCCTACCCGCAAATCAGGCAGCGCCACGTTGAGTTCTTCCCATGTGGCTTCTGCCGCCTGGGCTTCCAGCAGGTCCGATTCTTCAATCAACGTACAGACCCAGTAAGCCTGACGGCCCTCGTGACAGGCCTTTTGTACGCGCTCAATAATCTCACTGCGACGGCTGTCCGGAATGGCAACGGTCGTGACCGGCGTCCTGCCTGGCGGCAATTCGTCAATGGTTGATGTATCCAGATCGGCATAGGCGGTCATGGCCAGCGTGCGCGGAATGGGAGTGGCGGTCATGATCAGCTGATGGGGATGAAAACCCTGCTCCTCCCCCTTTTCCCATAGCGCGAGCCGTTGATGAACACCAAACCGGTGTTGCTCATCAATAATCACCAGCGCCAGCCCGTTGAACTTCACCTGCTCCTGAAACAGTGCATGTGTGCCAACGACCATGGCGACACTACCGCTCGCGATGGCATCCTGCTGCGCCTGACGCGCTTTGCCTTTTTGTTTACCTGCCAGCCAGCCGACTTCCAGACCCAGTGGCGCGAGCCATTGACGAAAATTGATTGCATGCTGTTCGGCCAGCAACTCTGTCGGTGCCATCATCGCCACCTGTTTGCCGTGAGCAATAACGTTCAGGGCGGCGAGGGCGGCAACTAACGTTTTTCCTGAGCCGACGTCTCCCTGGACCAATCGCAACATGGGGAAGTCATTGGCCAGGTCTTTCTCAATCTCGGCGACCACGCGTTTTTGGGCAGAAGTGGGTGAAAAAGGCAGAGCGGCCAGTAACTGGTCACTCAATGTATGCCGGGCAGGCATGGGCAGAGCATAATGGCGCTGTGCGCCAGCCCGAACCGCCAACATACTCAGGTTATGCGCCAGCAGTTCTTCCAGAATCAGCCTGCGCTGCGCAGGATGGTGCCCGCTTTCAAGTTCGCTGAGTTTCACATCTGGCGGTGGCCGATGCAGCGTATGTAAGGCCTCGGGCAGGCTGATCAGTCCGCCGCTTAACGCCTGCGGCAACAGCTCCGTAATCGGGCAGTTTTCCAGCAAAGTTAACGCCTGGTCGGTAAGGTTGCGCAGCGTCGCCTGACGAATGCCATCAGTTGTGGGATAAACGGGCGTCAGGGTTTCTTCCAGCGTCACGGTGCTGTGCTCGCCCTGTACACGGTATTCCGGATGAATGATTTCTGCACCGCGCTGGCCACGTTTTATTTCACCATAGGCGGTGACACGTCTGCCCGGCGCGAGGCTGTTTTTCATCCCGGCATTAAAGTTGAAGAAGCGCATGCTCAGCACGCCGCTGCCGTCACTGATTTGGCACACCATCATGCGCCGGCGGCCAAAAGTAATCTCGGTATGCAGGATATCGCCTTCAACAGTTGCCCAAATGCCCGGTAACAGGTCATTAATGGCATAAAGTTGGGTACGATCTTCATAACGCAGGGGAAGGTGAAGCAGTAAATCCTGAATGGTATGCAGGCCAATTTTAGCCAGCTTTGCCGCCTGACTGGCGCCGACGCCGGTCAGGGTACTGAGCGGGATGGCATCCAGCAGACGGCCTTTCATTTCTTACTTCTGCCTGTAGATTGCATCGTTGCCCACCAGGTTTCATCGGCTTCTATCTCGCCCTGAGCATTGATATAAGGATACGGCATGCGCTTGTGCTTTGCCACGCGGGCCAGAACGGGATAGCCGCCCTCAAACAGCAGGCGCTGTTGCTCTTCCGGGGCTAAAAGGCTGGTCTGACGTTGATACATACCGGCATTTTGACGCTGGCGCTGCGCTTCATAAAGAATCAGGGCAGATGCAACGGAAACGTTGAGTGACTGAACCATACCGACCATCGGAATAATGATATGACGATCGGCCAACGCCAGAGCTTCATCAGTAATACCGGTTTTTTCCTGCCCCATCAAAATGCAGGTGGGTTTGGTGTAATCAATCTCACGAAAATCCACGGCGTCAGCAGAGAGGTTGGTCGCCAGTATCTGCATGTTTTGCGTTTTAAGATGGCTAATGGCGTCGTTGATTGAGCGGTGCGTTACCACGTTCACCCAGCTGTTACTGCCGGCCGATGCCGACGCCTGGGTGCGCATGCGCTGGCTGGGCCATACGGCATGGACCTCATGAATCCCTACCGCGTCGGCGGTACGAATGACAGCGGAAACGTTATGAGGCTTATGCACCTGCTCCATGCAGACGGTAAGGTCGTGCTGGCGCAGGGCCAGCATTTCCTGGATACGAGCAAAGCGTTGAGGATTCATGCACTAGTTACGGTTGCGGTGAACTTTGATCACATCCGGCATCACACGAATCTTACGCATGATATTCGCCAGGTGGACGCGATCGCGTGCGGTCAGACGGATAAAGGCACTGTAAACGCGGCCATCGCGCTCTTCAGTATTCAGGCTCTGGATATTGGATCCGGCAGTATTAATGGCTGCCGTGAGATTAGCCAGTGCACCCTGGTGGTTAAACATATCCACCTTGATCTCAGCCACAAACTCCTGTTCGGTGACTTTATCCCACTCTACCGGCATGAATTTTTCTGGCTCTTTTTGGTAGCCGCGAATATTTCGACAGGATTCATGGTGAACAACCAGGCCTTTACCGGGGCTGACGTGAGCGACAATGGGATCGCCAGGAATAGGGCGACAACATTTCGCAAAGGTAATCAGCACGCCGTCTGCACCTTTGATGGGCAGCTTGCCTTGTTTTTTGTTATTGCTGAGCGTGCTGGTGTCGGTCTGGAGCAGGTTCTTGGCCACGACCACGCTCATTGCATTACCCAGACCGATTTCCGCTAACAGATCGTCCAGTGACGTCAGTTTCATGCGATCAAGCTCATGCTTGATGTTTTCAGCCGGTACTTCCGCCAGTTTACGACTGCCGCCCATTGCATGGCTGAGCAGGCGACGTCCCAGGTTTACCGAGTCTTCGCGCTTGAGGTTTTTCAGTAGCTGACGGATCTTAGCGCGAGCTTTGGAGCTGACCACGAAGTTGAGCCAGGCAGCGTTAGGACGCGCGCCGGGCGCGGTGATGATCTCGATAGTTTGGCCGCTGGTGAGCGTCTGAGACAGCGGATAAGGCTGACGATCAACGCGCGCGCCTACACAAGCATGACCAATATCGGTATGTACCGCGTAGGCGAAATCGACCGGCGTGGAGCCTGTCGGCAGTTCGACGATACGGCCTTCTGGCGTAAAGACGTAGATCTCATCCGGGAAGAGATCGGATTTCACGCTTTCGATGAATTCAAATGAACTGCCGGCGCTCTGTTGCAGTTCAAGCAGGCTTTGCAGCCAACGCTGAGCGCGGATTTGCGCCGTGGTACCGCTTTCGCCTGCCTGCTTATAGGCCCAGTGCGCGGCAACCCCCATTTCAGCCATCTGATCCATATCTTCGGTACGGATTTGCACCTCAACCGGTACGCCATGTGGCCCGATCATTGAGGTATGCAAAGATTGATAGCCGTTAGCTTTGGGGATTGCAATATAGTCTTTTACCCGGCCCGGACGCGGCTTGTACAAGCTGTGCATCTGACCCAGCACGCGATAACAGGTATCTAAATCTTTGACGATAACGCGAAAGGCATAGATATCCATGATCGAGTGAAAACGCTGCTCTTTGAGCGTCATTTTGCGGTAGATAGAGTAAAGGTGCTTTTCGCGCCCACTTACCCGGCAGGGGATACCGGCTTCCTGCAGGCGGCCATCGATTTCAGAGAGGATTTTTTGAATCATCTCTTTACGGTTGCCGCGGGCCGCTTTCACGACCTCTTTAATCACCCGAAAACGATTGGGATAGAGCGCTTCAAAACCGAGCTCTTCCAGTTCTGTTTTTAGGTGATGAATACCCAGGCGGTGCGCCAGTGGACTGTATATTTCCAGCGTTTCGAGCGCGATGCGACGACGTTTATCGGGACGTAACGACCCGAGCGTTCGCATGTTGTGGGTACGGTCAGCCAGCTTGATGAGAATGACACGGATATCCTGCACCATTGCCATAATCATCTTGCGGAAGTTCTCTGCCTGCGCCTCTTTCTTGTCTCGGAATTTCAGCTTATCCAGCTTTGAAACGCCTTCAACCAGTTCGGCAACGCTCTTGCCAAACAGCTGTTCCATATCCTGATAGGTAGCTGGCGTGTCTTCAATAACATCGTGCAAAAGCGCGGCCATGAGCGTTTCATGGTCGAGCTTCATTTCTGCCAGAATACAGGCTACTGCAACAGGATGGGTGATGTAAGGCTCGCCGCTGGAGCGTGTCTGTCCCTCGTGGGCATCACGTGACACAAGATAAGCTTGCTTGAGGCGCTTAATCTGGTCCTCAGGCAAGTATTGTTCAATCAGTTGATTGAGACTTTCAAACAGATACAAGGTTGACCTGCAGCTAGCTGTTAACGACGACCTTCAGCGATAGCGGTAACGGCCTGTAACTCAGCGGCTTCCTGCTCTTGCTGCTCCTGACGATCACGCACATCTAAAATCTGATTGGTGACCAAACCTTCTTCGATTTCGCGCAGTGCGATAACGGTAGGTTTATCGTTCTCTTCCGGAACCAGCGGATCTTTTCCGCCTACCTGCATCTGACGTGCACGACGTGCAGCGACCAACACCAGGTCAAAACGATTACCAACTTTTTCTACTGCGTCCTGAACGGTTACGCGTGCCATAGGTGTGCTACTCCACAGATGAAGAAATGACTCGGCATCATACTGAAACTGGGTTCAGACTGCCAACAGTTTGCTGATTAAAGCATCATGGCGCGCTTTCTGACGGGCCATGCGCAGACGTTCTGCGCGAATAATGGTTTTCAGATCCGATAACGCCAGATCAAAATCATCATTCACAATTAAATAGTCGTATTCGGCGTAGTGGCTCATTTCTGCCACGGCCTGTGCCATCCGACGCGCAATGACCTCTTCGCTGTCCTGACCGCGACCACGCAGGCGACGATCCAGTTCTTCTTTCGAAGGCGGCAAGACAAATATGCTGCGCGCTTCTGGCATCTTAGCGCGAATTTGCTGCGCGCCCTGCCAGTCAATATCAAGAAAAACGTCCACGCCGGTCGCCAGGACCTGTTCAATTGCCTTACGCGAGGTGCCGTAATAGTTGTCGAAAACTTTCGCGTGCTCCAGAAAAGCATCTTCCGCGATCATTTTTTCGAACTCATGCTGTTGAACAAAGAAGTAATGTTCACCATGCGCTTCGCCCGGACGCATACCACGGGTGGTATGGGAAACAGACACTTGCGTATCATACAGCGGCTGCGTTTTTAACAGTGCCTGAATCAGACTGGATTTTCCTGCACCACTGGGCGCAGAAACAATATAGAGCGTACCTTGGGCCATGATTTTCTTGAATTGATTAAGTGCGGAGTCGGTTTCCTGCACAGTATACACAGCTTCCCCGCCCCACGCAGCGTTTGCGCCATCCTCAAAGCGAAAAGTTTATGCGACATGCTACGCAGCCCAGCCTGCAGCAGCTGAAAACACAACTCTTTGTTCGCCTAACCCGTTCCAGAACACCGGAACAGGGCTGGCTCAGCCTGATGTTCAGAGATTGAATGGTTCAAAATCAGGAGGTGACGAATGAGAGGGATGTTTATTGTTGGGCTGCTACTGATATTCAGCACGTTTTCTTCCCTTGCGGCTTTGTGCCCCGCCTGGACGTCAGCGCGTGCCGTCAATGAGATCGCGCATTTGCAACAGCAACTTCGGCAGTGGGATAAGGCGTATTTCCAGCAAGGGCGCTCGCTGGTTAGTGACGCAGACTACGATAGCTTGCAGCAGCGGCTTAACCACTGGCAGCGCTGTTTTACTCAGGCTGCGGATGAATATGTGCCTGCCTTGCCTGAGGACGGTACGCAGTGGCATCCCGTTGCGCACACCGGCGTTAAAAAAGTACGGGATAAACGTGCGCTGGGTTACTGGATGCAGGCACGAAACGATCTTTGGGTACAACCAAAAATCGATGGCGTTGCCGTCTCCCTGATCTATCGACAGGGAAAACTGGTCTCGCTAATCAGCCGCGGCGATGGGTTACACGGCGAGCAGTGGCTGGCGAAAGCCCATCATATTCCTGCCATTCCATCGGTTATCGACAGTCAGCAAGGCAGCATCGTCCTGCAGGGCGAGCTTTTTTTGAAGATGACCGGTCATCAGCAGGCTGTGGACGGCGGCAGGAATGCCAGAGCCCGTGTGGCAGGGGCAATGATGAGCCAGGCTGACTCGCCGCTACTGGCACAACTGGGTATTTTTATCTGGAGTTGGCCTGACGGGCCGGCGAGTATGCCTGAACGTCTGGCCCGGTTGAGCTCATGGGGCTTTGACCTCGCCAGCCACTGGACTCAACCCGTTCAGGATGAAGAGGATGCGGCAAGCTGGCGCGAGCGCTGGTTTCACGCGCCCTTGCCTTTTGTTACCGACGGTATTGTTGTGCACCAGGCTGCCCGCCCGGCAGGAAAGTACTGGCAGCCCGGTGAGGGTGAGTGGGCCATCGCCTGGAAATACCAGCCACCGGAGGTGAGCAGTGAGGTACGATCCGTAGATTTCTCAATAGGACGAACGGGAAAGGTGGCGGTCGTACTGAATCTTCAGCCCGTTCAGCTTGATGACAAAACCGTCAGGCGTGTCAACATAGGGTCGTTAAAACGCTGGCGAGAGCAGGATGTCATCGCGGGAGATCAGGTGACGGTTAGCCTGGCAGGACAGGGAATTCCCCGGCTGGAGCGCGTTATCTGGCGCGTGGCGCAGCGTGATTACCCTGAGCCACCGGGTTCTGAGCACTTCACTCATCTGAGTTGTTATACGTTAACGCCGGATTGCCATCGCCAGTTACTGGCTCGCCTGAGCTGGCTGAGTCAAAAGTTCGTGCTGAATATTCCCGGCGTTCAGCGCAGCACCTGGCAGCGACTACTGGATACCGGTTGTATTACGCACCTGTTTTCCTGGCTGACGATTACGCCAGAACAGATTGCCGCTGCAGCAGGCATCTCCTCTGAAAGAGCACAGCAAATCTGGCATAGGTTCGAATTGACCCGCCAGCAACCTTTGCGTCGCTGGGTTAACGCATTGGGCATCGCGTTGCCCCAAAAGGCACTTCGCGCCCTGGCCGATAAAGAGTGGGAACCCTTGCTGGCTCGTGATGTGCAAACCTGGCAAGCGCTGCCCGGCGTGGGCGCAAGGCGTGCTGAACGCATTGCCGCACAATTTCAGGATGCCGGGCTGCGGAAGTTGATTACCTTTTTGCAGCAGCAGGGCATCCCGGCATCATCAGTGTTCAGGGTGGGGATAATTGAAGATGGGCAAGCCGAGTCGAAACCGCAGTGCCAGCAGGCGGGCAAAGAAACCGAAAAGTAAGGTGATGATGATCACCAGCTCATGTGCCAGAGGCGTTTTCAGTAGCAGGATGTACATCCAGCCAGAAGCGAAAGCGATACCGGCGTAAAGCTCTTTTTGAAAAACCAGCGGGATACGATTACAAAACATATCACGCAAAACCCCACCAAATACGCCGGTGATGACGGCACTTATCGCGGCAATGATCATGGCATGACCTGAATCCAGCGCAACCTGAGCGCCAATGATGGAGAACACCACCAGACCCAGCGCATCCAGAACCAGAAATACCTTGCGCAGATGTGTCATCAACGGCGCGGCAAAGGTGGTCACCACGGCAGCCGCGGCGACGATCATGATGTACTCAGGATGCTTTACCCAACCCAGTGGATAATGGCCAAGCAGAATATCGCGTACTGAACCCCCGCCTATCGCGGTCACAGAAGCAATAATGATCACGCCAAACAGGTCCATTTTACGACGGCCGGCGGCAAGTGCACCCGTCATCGCTTCAGCGGTGATACCAATGATATAGAGAACAGTAAGTAACATAGCAGACTCCAGGAAGACGGCGGCAAGGCTACGCCACTGAAGAGCACGGCGCGACTGAGATTTTCTGTTAGTGACGTTAAAAGTATTAGTAAAAATTATCCCGTTCTGGATAAGACATTAATAATCAATAAGGTGCATGGGGGAAGACACCAGTAGAGATGAAATTTTTTATTGGTTTTAATCCAGACACGCCAGGGGGCGCTGACGCATTGCCCTGATCTTGCTCTCTGCCATGACATTATGTTGGTCTAAACAGGGAAAGGAAACAACGCAAGAAAGCCATGCAGGGTGAAACCCTGTTGGGTGAATGGCAGCCCGCATGCAGAAGCCGGTGAAAAGCAGGACAGAATCCGCAGGAATAACCAATAACGGAAAGGGCTGTGTGTTCTCAAAAAAACGTGCTGACTGGCAGCACGTGAAGCCCTTTTTTCAGATGCCTGAAGTCCAAATACCTTCTTATCGCGGTACGTTCCTGATACAAACCTGGAAAAAGGTTTTCAGATTAAATTGATACTCGGGTTGAAACCAGACCCGGCCATAACAGCAGTAAGCCAGCATCCTTACTGAAATCATTGCCAGATAGCCCCATAACGCGCATAACACTGAAGGCGTGCTCCACACAGTCAGCAGCGTAATGATCAGTCCAACGAATACGGATGATATTTCACAAAAAGCGATATCGGAATACTGCTTTTCGCGCTGCAAGATCGCGCGGTAATGTTGACCCTGAGGGATGATAATAAAGATGACCGCTGCCATCTCCAGCATCATGGTAATCTCTGGCTGGTTAAAAAGATGATCGGCAACAATGCCGGAAATAAAAAGCGCAGAAAAAATGAGGAGGCCCATTAACACATTCCCCCAATATATGACAGACAACGTATTGTCGGAGAGGGGAGAATAGCGAATCACTTTGTTTGAAAAACCGCGATCCGCCAGTGTATCTATGACCAAAAGGCCGGCAATCACGACAGCCAGAAAATTGAATGCTTCTGCCTGCAGGAATTTACCCAGCAGGGAAAGTTGCAACACGCCAATGCTTAAGATTTTTATTGATGAAAGAAAGGGCCATTTAGCGTCAATAATATTTATTTTACGTATAGCCATGTTTTTTTCCATCGTGTAAATAATTATAGTGGTAAGCGGAGGTGAAATCCTGGCTTAGCGTTTGGTCTGTTTATACAGGTTATATTAACGGTCAAGCTGATGCTGTCGCGAACGGATCTATAGCGCGCATATTTCCCCTGGTGATGCTGAATCCCTGTTGTTGTTTTAATTATCCAGACGTCATTCATAATTATAACATTCATGATGCCATAATGAACATTACTGAACGCCTTTGTTATTTCGTTATATAAGTATTGCTGTGTGTAGGTGATTTATAGCGCTTTTTATTAGAAATAACATCATAAGGAAAATCTGATATGCGATTTGAGATAGGCGTTAATATTGAGTAACTGCATGATGTTTTTTGACTGACAGATAAAATCTACATATTTATTTGTGCCAGAATTCGGTGTGACTATCCAGCATAAAAGAGTCTGGAATAAAAAAGGCTTTTAAACACTGTACATAGGCACGCTGTGAAAGCGTGAGCCAGGATTTTTCCGCTTTAAAATGCTTAAGCAGCAGCAAAGCATAAACACGTTTGTTACGCGCGTGAGGGGTAAATACTTAAACATTCTGAACATAAAAAACCGGAGCGTAAGAATGACTCAACCGCTGTACTGGCAAATTCGCCTTAGGCAGTGATTAAAGAACGCAGGGAAAGGCGAGGCTGAACCTGCCTTGTTTGCCGTAACGGTAAAACAAATCTCGCCTGAAAAAGTAAAGCAGGCCAGAGCCTGCTTTGTCTTTATACGTAAAGAGACGCTTCACCCGGTGGGCGCGTTTTAAACCGGCGATGTAGCCAGAGGTACTGCTCCGGCGCGCGCATAATCTGGCTTTCGATCACCTTATTCATGTAAGCAGCAGCGGCTGATTCATCTTTGTGAGGATAGTTTTCCAGAATCGGTTCAATAATCAGTTTATAGCCATCGTTGCCGGGATTACGAATCAGCATGATTGGCACCATAGCTGGCTTGGCCAGGCGAGATAAAACATAGGTACCGTTCGTTGTCGCTGCTTTCTCAACGGCAAACAGTGGCGCAAATGTACTGCCTTTAGGGCCGTAATCCTGGTCCGGTGCAAACCAGACGGATTCGCCCTGCTTAAGTGCCTGCACCATGCCGCGCAGATCGCGACGGTCAATCATCGCCTTGTTGGAACGCATCCGGCCTTTGGTTTGTACGTATTCCATCGCGCGGTTGTTATGCGGACGGTACATAGCCATCATCGGCTGACACAACCCGCTGATGCGGCCACCCAGCTCTAAGGACATAAAATGGATGCCGATTAACATCACGCCACGGCCTTCATTTTGAGCTGAATAGAGGTTTGCAAGGCCAGAGACGTTGAATAAACGTTTAACCGCATGATCAGGCCAGAACCAGGCAATACCCGTTTCAACCAGTGCCATACCGAGAGAGGCAAAATTACCCGCGATCATGCTTTCTTTTTCTTCGTCGCTGATAAAAGGAAAGCAGAGTTCAATATTACGACGGGTTATGCGCTCTCGACGCTGAAGGAAATGACGGGAAAGTTTACCGGCACCTGCACCCAATCTCATCAGAACAGGATAAGGGAGTTGAACCAGAAGCCAGAGAATGCCTAGACCGAACCATGTAAACCAATAACGCGGGTGTAAAAGTGTGCTGCTGAACTGCCTGGTGTTTTTCATCATTGACCTTAAAGGATTGATGGATGTAACGCAAAAAGACCCATTCCTTAAGTTCCCAAGCGGTACGGCTGTACTAACTACGACCAGCACTTTATCAAAAAGTGCCCTCTGTCACAGTGAGCTTTCGTCACCCTGTGGAGTAAGACGATCGATGTAATGGCTTACTGAACGAACAAAACAGGGTGGTGTTTTATTTTTTAATGATTTAAAAACAACGTCTTAAGTATACTCTTGTAAAGCCAGAACGTTAAGGGAAGCGTAGGGAAATTAAGACAGTTCTGTACTCACAAGCTAAAATCTTTTCGAAAAACTTACATTCAGAGTGGCAAAATTCTAAAAATTGGCTAAGGACGAGTATGCGCCGGGATGTGATGAAAAGCGACATGATCCGTGCGATAAGTGATTTCGGCAGATCATAAGAGGAGAGAGTAAGGACATGCGTCTTCACAGGCTATACACGTCTGTCCCTGTACGTCACATCATAGCCTGAAAGAACATGCTGTACAAAAAAGGAGCGCTAGTAGTAATTCACAGTCATCATGCGGTAATTACCGACTTTTTTTAACTGCATCGTGCCCAGCTTGAATGGCAAAGATTGCTGGCTGTCATTCAACCCTAGGGTGGCAGCTTCGGTTTTACCTCCTCTTGTGCAGCTTTGCTTAATCTGAGAATGAACAATCAGGGTATCACATCCGGTCTCCACAATAGCACCACGAAAAGTGATTTGGCCGCCAGTTGCAAATGACGAGGATGATAGTGCCATTAAGACAAATACATAAGTTAGTTTTTTCATGGCTTCACACTCTGTGTTGATTTTCATAAACAAAGAACGGCACCAAATAATAAAACTTTAGTCGATCGTGCTTTTTTATTTTTTAAAAATTATTTTATACGATAGTGTGAGTGATTTAGCACTTACAGACTCTTATTAATGCCGATTTCTGGAAGAAGCTTAGTGGATTATAGTTCACCACCTTATGGGCATTTGTTTTCTTAGTAAGATTTTCTCTTTTTTAACAAATTCGCCTGAATACTGGGCGGTAAATCACAAAATAACCGTTTCAATAAGGCGTATGAAAATTGGGGTGCAGGTAGGCTGAAATGCGGCATCCAGGTCATGTATCACCCAGATGAAACATGTTCATTATCCGTACTGGAATTGTTGTGCGTCTGGGCTTCTTCGCGTTTTAGTTTCCGTCCTGCTTATCACATCTCACTATCCGGTTAGCGAAGGTTCTTCGGTGAGAACGGTTTACTTAAGAAATAAGGGGGCCTTGCCGAGAGGGCTGCATAATACTGACGATAAAAATCAATTCCATGTTCCGTTAAAAAAGGGAGCACCGAAAATGATAAGTTAACACTAAAGGGTTACAGATTTAATCTGTCTGCTCAGAAAGCATGAGTAAAACGGGCGTCCAGTGCGCTTACAGCAGGTTGTTAAGCCTTTTTACGCGCCTAAATTTGCTGAGCAGCAATGTGAAAAGTCCGCTATTACAAGGACTTGATAATGATGAAGTGACGTAGTAAACGCTATAAAGCGAAATTATCTATTACTCGATATTTTGGATTTGAATGTTGATTAAAATAAAATAAATGCTATTTATCATCATCTTAATGAGTTGATCTGTGACGGGGTTACCATTTTACTCCCCAATCAACTCCCCATTTATAACAGTGGCAAGCTGTTCAGCTCGCCAGGTTACAGATTGCATCTGTCATTGAATGGTTGTCTTTGATCTTTCACCTTTCATGAGTTCACCAGAAGGTTTCCGATAGTAAGATTCGGTTCCTATCCGGTAATAGGTATAGCCATCCTTTGTCTTAGTTATGTCCATGATCCAATTAGACTTATCAATACAATTTTCTTCTGTATTCATGTCATCGAAGCATAGTAAATAATCTGTATCATGATCTGGAAAAATACCTGAATTTTTAGGGGCAAGCTTTTGATATCTTCCGTCAAACTTCCAGATTGAAACAAAGTAAGTTTCAGCGGATGAGAGGGTTTTAGCTCCATTATTATCCCACCACTCAATTTTACTACTATCACTGAAAGGCATGTTTTTAACTAAAAATTCTTTATTAGAGCCAGTGCCGTGAACGGCAAGGACCTTAGTGGAATTAAAAAAATTCAAATAGAAGAATACAAGAATAATAGCTGCTAATATAAATATTATAATTTTTCTGGCTTTCATCCATTCCTCCGGCTACTAATTTCAAACTCGGCTTTCATATTTGTAAAAAAAGGTTTAAATGCAAATTTTTCCCATCGTTGGAGCACAAACCAGATGCGGAATGCCCTAATATAGTGAAACTTCATATTCATAATGTCAGTTTTGTCGAGACCAAAATGATCTTGTCCCGTAAAAGTTACTTTCGCTACATAACCACTCTCAGTGATATCAATTTTAGTGAGTTGTATCTTTGTGGCATATATGTCATGTATAGACATTCCTAATCCATTAAAGCTATCTGCCCATCTGTTAAACTTAGGAAGTATTGAATTTCCTATTGCTTTAGTTATTGAATCTTTGTCGGCATCAGATAAGCCATTTTTTACATCAATGGCAACCTTATCGAGCATAGACTGGATTATTTTTAGCGAAGATAACGGAGAGGATTGTTCGTTTAATATCAAACTTTTATATGCACTATCAAGAAAAGGGCTGGAATAGCTTTTTCCATTGCCATGATAAAAATGCTTTACAAGATTATTAAATAAATTATGTTGCCCTAAGTAATATGTAGGCAATGACACTCGAAGAAACTCATCGAAAAGGATTTGAGCAATTACCGTTTTTGATTTTGGTTGGGATTTACGGAAGGAACTAAATATTGAGACTTCCTCTCCAGTCCACGGATCAACGACATCAGAAACATCATCAAGACCTAAGTCGCTTCTAAGCTGTTTTTCAGTAAGATCGCCACATTGCATATCATCAGAGCTGTGGTCATTGAACTGATGCTTAGTCTGATAAAGTGTGACTGGGAACACCATAGCTGACATAATAACTTCCTTATGATATTAATTTTCAGACCAAACTCTTACTTGTGAAGGTAGATCCAAATCTTTAAATATCGTCATGTCTGTAAACTCAGTTCCTTGTCATTACAAGATATTCATTTCTGACTCTTAACCTATAGCTGATTAGTGTAATAATAAACTTCATATACGGGAAAGGGAAGTGCTGAGAATCTCATCTTTTTCTCAAATTACTGTCATAGCCTGGTCTCAATACTTTGACGTGCTCACCGCTTGGATGAAACAAATTGAAACGTACAAAACAGGTTGGAAATAAAAAGCCCTGATAAATCAGGGCGTTGATAAATATTGAAAAGCTTTGGAAAACAAGAGAAAATTATTCAATATTCTGGATCTGCTCGCGCATCTGTTCAATCAGCACTTTCAGCTCAATGGCTGAATTGGTGATCTCTGCATTAATCGATTTCGAGGCCAGAGTGTTCGACTCGCGGTTGAACTCCTGCATCATGAAGTCGAGCCGACGTCCGACGGCTTCTTTTTTCTTCAAAATGTTGTACGTCTCTTTAACGTGCGCATCCAGGCGATCCAGCTCTTCTGCTACATCCACACGTTGCGCCATCATCACCAGTTCCTGCTCCAGGCGGTTGTTTTCCAACTGCACTTCGGCGTCCTCCAGTTTGGCGATCAGCCTTTCACGCTGCCACTTAATGACATCAGGCAGTTGAGCTCGCACTTTACTGACTTCATGCGTTACCGCTTCCAGACGCTGCTCGATCAGGGATTTCAATGCGCTACCTTCGCTCTCACGTGCAGCAATGAAATCATCCAGTGCGCCATCTAGTGCCTGAATCAGCTGTGTATTAATCGCGTCCAGATCCTGTTCTGGCGCAGACATCACGCCAGGCCAGCGCAAAATATCCAGTGGATTGATCTGGCCTTCGTCGCTCTGCATCTTCACCCAGTTAGCGGCCTGAACCAGCTGTTTAGCCAGCGACTCGTTCAGCATCAGCTCGCCTTGTGCGCCGGGATCGGCATCAAAGCGCAGATTACATTCGATTTTACCGCGCGTCAGACGCTGGCGAATGCGTTCCCGAATCATCGGCTCCAGTCCGCGGAACTGCTCTGGCAGACGAATATAGGTTTCAAGATAACGTTGGTTAACGGAACGCAGCTCCCAGGCGGCGCTGCCCCATTCGCCTTTAACTTCACGGCGGGCGTAGGCGGTCATACTGCGGATCATAAGCGTTACTCATTTTCAGAAAGATTAAAGTCAGTATAACGAGGCAAAGCTAACCATAACAGGTGTAAGCAGCAGCAGGATGAGAGAACAAATTATTTCCGCTTTCAGCAACAGGCACTTATGCTGTTTACTGGCTTACTCGTTGAGGACCCCGTTTATGTCTCACGTATTACGCTTTCCTGTAATGCTGACCTTACTGCTGGCTGGCTGTCATTCGCCATCACCGCCACCTGTGCCATCAACCCGACCTGTTCCCATATGTGCTGGCGGTGAGGTGATGATGCAAACCACATTGTGGTTTGGTCTCAGTAAGCCACAAGGCGGTAGCGTGAGTTCGCTGGACTGGATGAATTTTATCGATAAACAAGTGACGCCTCGCTTTAAAGCCGGGCTCTCGGTTTATGATGCGCAAGGGCAGTGGTTGGGTGAAAACGGTCAGCTGGCGCGTGAGAAAAGCAAAGCGCTGGTGCTCATCTATAACTTTGACAGCGATAACAACAGCCGTGTCGAAGCACTACGCGAGCAGTATAAAAAACAGTTTGGTCAGGAATCGGTCATGCGTGTCGATTCGCCTTCCTGCGTGAGTTTCTGATGCCATTAACGGCGGCCCAGGCCGCCGTAAGATGATCAGATAAACAGTCCGGCGAACGCAGCCGAAAGCAGGCTTACCAGGGTCGAACCATATACCAGTTTCCAGCCAAATCGGGAGACGACGTTCCCCTGTTGTTCGTTCAGCCCCTTAATCGCGCCTGCCACAATACCAATCGACGCAAAGTTAGCAAACGAGACCAGGAATACCGACAGGATGCCTAATCCACGCGGCGTCATGCCTGCCGCCACTTTCTTCAGTTCGATCATGGCGACGAATTCATTGGCCACCAGTTTAGTGGCCATAATGCTCCCAGCCTGAAGGGCGTCGACGGCGGGGATGCCGATTAACCAGGCAAAAGGGTAAAAAACATAGCCCAGGAGCTGCTGGAAACTGTAGCCAAATAGCGCTGCGAACAGCGCATTGACGGCCGCGATCAGCGCAATAAAACCGATCAGCATTGCCAGAATGATCATCGCCACTTTAAAGCCCGCCAGGATGTACTCTCCCAGCATTTCGAAGAAACTCTGCTCCTCATGCAACTTATCCAGGGCTACAGGCTGTTCCTCGCTTTCCTTACCGGGATTAATAATCGACAGAATGATAAAGGTGCTGAACATATTGAGCAGTAGCGCCGCCACGACATAGCGAGCCTCAATCATCGACATGTATGCACCGACAATGGAAAGCGAGACGGTAGACATAGCGGTTGCCGCCATGGTGTAAAGGCGCTTCGGCGGGATATCCGCCAGAATACCTTTATATGCGATGAAGTTTTCAGACTGACCCAGTACCAGCGTACTGACCGCATTAAAAGATTCCAGCTTTCCCATGCCGTTGATTTTAGACAGGACAGTTCCCACCAGGCGGATTAGCAACGGCAGAATGCGCCAGTGCTGCAAAATACCAATCAGAGCGGAAATAAAAACAATCGGGCAAAGTACGCCAAGAAAGATAAAGGCCAGGCCCTGCTGACTCATGCCGCCAAAAACAAACTCTGTGCCTTGTGCAGCAAAACCCAGTAATGTTTCAAAGAAGCTGCCCACCGCTCCCACGAGCGCCAGTCCACTGGCAGAATGAAGGAAAAACCAGCCCAGCGCGGCTTCAACGATAATGAGCTGAATGATATAGCGCGGACGAATGTGTTTACGGTCATGACTGACCAACAGCGCAAGGGCGAAAATCACCACCAGCGCCAGCAGGAAATGTAAAATAGCGGCCATAGTTTAATCTGTTCGTAAAATGCGGCAAAAGGTAGGGCATTTAGCCATACTCCCACATGAATTTCATCCTGAGCCTTACAGCCCACTGCAAGAGACAGCGGGCCAGGAAGTCCGTATAATACGCAGCCAATCATTTGCAAGCCGGAGATAACCATGCGTCCAGCAGGCCGTAGCGCACATCAGGTGCGTCCAGTCACATTGACCCGCAATTACACTAAACACGCAGAAGGTTCCGTTCTGGTGGAATTCGGTGAAACCAAAGTGCTCTGCACTGCCACGGTGGATGAAGGTGTTCCGCGCTTCCTCAAAGGACAGGGACAGGGCTGGGTCACTGCCGAATATGGCATGTTGCCGCGTTCAACGCATAGCCGCATGGCACGTGAAGCCGCGAAAGGCAAACAGGGCGGCCGCACGCTGGAAATTCAGCGTCTGATCGCCCGTTCACTCCGCGCAGCCGTCGATCTTAAAGTGCTGGGTGAATATACCATTACGCTTGATTGCGACGTCATCCAGGCTGATGGTGGCACCCGTACCGCATCTATCACCGGCGCCTGCGTGGCACTGGCGGATGCACTAAACAAACTGGTTGGCAGCGGTAAGCTCAAAGCGAACCCGATGAAAGGGATGGTCGCGGCGGTATCTGTGGGCATCGTTAACGGTGAAGCCCTGTGTGACCTTGAATATGTTGAAGACTCCGCTGCTGAAACCGATATGAACGTCGTGATGATGGAAGACGGCCGTATGATCGAGGTGCAGGGCACGGCGGAAGGCGAACCTTTCAGCCATGAAGAGTTGCTGGCACTGCTGGCGCTGGCCCGCGGCGGCATCGAAGAGTTAATTCAGGCGCAAAAAGCGGCGTTGGAAAAATAAAGTAACAGGCGACCGCAGAGTCGCCTTTTTTTATCTGAGGAGTAAGACATGAAAGCCTGGCAGCGGCAGTTTATTGAATTCGCACTGAATAAGCAGGTGCTTAAATTTGGTGAGTTTACGTTAAAATCTGGTCGTAAAAGTCCCTATTTCTTTAATGCCGGTCTGTTTAACAGCGGGCAAGACTTAGCGCTGCTGGGGCGTTTCTATGCGCAGGCGTTAGTGGACAGCGGCGTGGATTTCGATTTGCTGTTCGGGCCCGCTTATAAAGGGATTCCTATTGCGACCACGACAGCGGTTGCCTTAGCCGATCATCATGACCGGGATGTGCCTTACTGCTTTAACCGTAAAGAGGCGAAAGATCACGGTGAGGGCGGTCTGCTGGTGGGAAGCCCGCTACAGGGTAAAGTTATGTTGGTCGATGACGTTATCACGGCAGGCACGGCAATCCGCGAGTCGATGGATATCATTAATGCCCATGATGCGAGTCTGGCTGGCGTCATGATTTCACTGGATCGTCAGGAGCGTGGCCGGGGAGAGCTTTCCGCTATTCAGGAAGTGGAACGTGACTATTCCTGCAAGGTTACCGCCATTATCACGCTCAACGACCTGATCGACTATCTGGCTGAAAAAACGCATATGGCCGATCATTTAGCGCAGGTGCGTGCGTATCAAAAAGCGTACGGCGTCTGATTACAGGCGGGCGCTGCCCGCCTGCCTGTTACACCAGCTGTGCCGCAATCAGCGGCCAGCGGGTGTCAAAGTCAGCGGTGGGACTAAAGCGGAACTCCGAGCGAACGTAACGCGACAGTAATCCTTCACACAGAGCCAGTAGCTGACTGGCTAATAATGCTTCATCGGTTTGAAAGCCTTCACCCTCTCGCATTTTCCGCTCACGCATCACCTGACGTAGCTGGACTTCAATGCGCTCAAACAGCTGGTTAATGCGCCCTTGTAAACGATCCTGTTCAAACATCAGCGCGTGACCCGTTAAAATACGTGTCAACCCCGGATTACGCTCACCAAACCCCAGAATCAGCTGCACAATAAGACGCAGGCGCGCCATTGTTTCTTTTTCATCTTTAAGAATGAGATTGATGCGGGTAATCAGACTGTCTTCAATAAATTCGATCAGGCTGTCAAACATCCGTGTTTTGCTGGGAAAATGACGATACAGCGCCGCTTCCGAAACACCGACGTTGGCCGCGAGCTTCGCGGTAGTGATTCGTTGGCTGCCATCGCTGGACTCAAGCATCTGCGCCAGCGCCTGCAAAATCTCTTCGCGACGATTCCGCTTTACGACTTTTTTTTCTGCCATGCCCTTAAAAACCCCTGAATTTCACCATAAACAGGCAACACCTACGCATCAGCCACAAGATAAACACCTATGGCGATGAGAAATAAAATGATGAGCGTAAGTGAAAATAGGTAGTGCTGGTTACTGACGACCTGAGTGACCGAAGCCGCCTTCACCGCGCAAGCTGGCATCAAACTCTTCTACCAGATTGAATTCGGCCTGAACGACAGGAACAAAAACCAGCTGGGCCATGCGGTCGCCCGGCTGTAGCGTAAAGCTTTCCTGACCCCGATTCCATACCGATACCATCAGTTGACCCTGATAATCGGCATCAATAAGCCCCACCAGGTTACCCAGTACGATGCCATGTTTATGGCCCAGTCCTGAGCGTGGGAGGATGACAGCAGCAAGGCTCGGATCGGCAATATGGATAGCCAGGCCAGTAGGGATTAATGTTGTAGTCCCGGGGGCGATTTCCATCACGTCATCAATACAGGCACGAAGATCTAACCCAGCGGAACCCGGTGTCGCATAGGTCGGCAATGGAAAATCTTTGCCGACGCGCGCATCCAGAATTTTAACGTCTATTTTTTTCATCATAACGGCTGACAATCTCGTCTATTAAAAGTTGACCAAGGAGTGACTTATCGCTGAGCGGTAAGGTCTTTTCTCCTTCCTGCCAAAAAAGGTGAAGAGCATTGGTGTCGCTATTGAACCCTTGTCCAGCTTTCGACACGTCGTTAGCACAGATCAGGTCCAGCTTTTTACGCGCGCGTTTTTTTCGGGCGTATTCTTCCACATTCTGGGTTTCAGCCGCAAATCCAACCACAAAAGGCCGGCCCTGCGTTAATGCGGCAACGCCCGCGACGATATCGGGATTTTTAATGAGCTGCAGGGTGACATTATCATCGTCATCCTGTTTCTTGATTTTCTCATCCGCAATGTCGGCTGCCCGGTAGTCTGCCACGGCTGCGCTTGCAATGAAAATATGTTGTTTATTTATCTCATCCATCACCGCAGACTGCATCTCCCGTGCCGACGTTACATCCACCCGCTTAACGCCCACGGGCGTTGCTAAGCTAACCGGGCCACTAATCAGTGTGACGCTGGCACCGCGTCTGGCGGCCGCGGCCGCAATGGCAAAACCCATTTTTCCTGAGCTGTGGTTGCTGATATAGCGCACGGGATCGAGGGCTTCACGAGTCGGGCCGGCGGTAATCATAATGTTGAGATGTTGCAGATCGTTGACGGGGCTGGCCCACTGAACCGCATGGTCAACGATAGCCAGTGGGTCGAGCATGCGGCCCGGCCCGACATCGCCGCATGCCTGGCTGCCGCTGTCAGGCCCCCAGATGAATACGCCGCGCGCCTGGAGCGTCGTCAGGTTCGTTTGCGTGATGGCGGCGCGGTACATCTGTTGATTCATCGCCGGCACAATCGCGACAGGCGACGCGGTAGCCAACACGGCGGTTGTCACTAAATCGTTCGCCATACCGGCTGTGACGCGCGCGATTAAATCCGCGGATGCGGGTGCCAGCAGAATCAGATCGGCCCATTTGGCCAGCTCAATATGGCCCATGGCGGCCTCTGCTGCCGGGTCGAGCAGATCGTCCATTACCGGGTAGCCCGATACGGCCTGGAGGCTGAGGGGCGTAATAAACGCTTTTGCTGCATGGGTCATCATCACGCGCACATCGGCACCGCGATCGCGCAGACGGCGCACCAGCTCGGGGGTTTTATAGGCTGCGATGCCACCGCTTACGCCTAAAAGCACTTTTTTACCGGCTAATCCCATCATGCAGTTGACCTCGTTTTCAGTTGCCGTACAGCCACGGCGGAATGGGCGAATTTTATCACAAAACCTTGCCGTCACCTGTTCAAAGGCTGCGTTTGCGAGAAGTGCCGAAGAATCACATTTGCTCACTGGTCGCGTGTTAACTGCCAGAGGATGATACAGGGGGCGACAGGGAGAGCAGCAATGAATCATTTTCTACCACGGGAAAAACTCAAGCGACTGGGCGCAGATGCATTAAGCGATGCAGAACTGCTGGCCATCTTTTTACGTACGGGTTCAAGAGGCGTACCGGTGATGAAGCTGGCGCAGCAGATGTTGCAAGAGCTGGGGTCGCTTTACAACATCGTGAACGCCAGTGCGGAGGATTTCAAAGGAATCAAAGGGGCGGGGGAAATTAAGCTAATTCAGCTACGTGCCGTTGCTGAGCTGGCTAAACGGTTTTTCGCCAGCCAGTTGGCCCGTGAAAATACCCTCGACAGCCCGCTTGCGACACGCCAGTATCTGCAAACGCTGTTAGCAGAGCAGGAACGTGAGATTTTCATCGTGATGTTTCTGGATAATCAACACAGGGTGATAACCGCCCGGCAAATGTTCTCAGGCTCGATTAACAGTGTGGAAGTGCATCCGCGCGAAATTGTGCGCGAGGCGCTTAAAATTAATGCCGCAGCGTTAATCATCGCACACAATCATCCGTCAGGAAGAGCCGAACCGAGTCAGGCTGACCGCGACATTACCGTTAAAATCTGCGAAGCTTGTCGGCTGGTCAATATTCGCGTGCTCGATCATTTAGTGATTGGACGGGGTGAATCGGTCTCATTTACCGAGCGGGGATGGCTCTGAGCCTGAAAATCTGGTCCAGGTGGCGGATTTTTACACGATCATTCGGGATCTTTATCTGTTCGGGACTTGAGCACTTGGGCCGAGCGGCGTATACTACGCCACCTTTGAGAATCTCGGGTTTGGCGGTTAGGCCAGCTTAGCGGGTTCCATGGAACTCGCCTGGCGGGCTGTAAGCCTGACGAGGCGGCCAAAACCTAATTTTTAAAGCTCGAGCTGATTTGATTTTTGGAGAATAGACATGTCACGAGTCTGCCAGGTAACTGGAAAGCGTCCGGTGACCGGTAACAACCGTTCCCACGCAATGAACGCGACGAAACGCCGTTTCCTTCCGAACCTGCACTCACACCGTTTTTGGGTTGAGAGCGAGAAGCGCTTCGTTACTCTGCGTGTATCTGTAAAAGGTATGCGTATTATTGATAAAAAGGGCATTGATACGGTGTTAGCCGACATGCGTGCCCGTGGTGAGAAGTACTAAGAGTACTAAGGAACTGAATCATGGCTAAAGGTATTCGTGAGAAGATCAAGCTGGTTTCCTCTGCTGGTACAGGTCACTTCTATACCACCACGAAGAACAAACGTACTAAACCAGAGAAACTTGAACTGAAAAAGTTCGATCCGGTTGTACGTCAGCATGTGATCTACAAAGAAGCCAAAATTAAGTAATTTTGGTTTTCTGCAAAAAACCCGGCTCAGGCCGGGTTTTTTGTTTGTGTAATGCGCAGGGGAGAGGTTATGCCTGAGTTGCCAGAGGTAGAAACCAGCCGACGCGGCATTGAGCCACATCTGGTTGGTCAGACAATTCTTCACGCAGTCGTGCGCAATGCGCGTTTGCGTTGGCCAGTGTCACAAGAAATCCTGGCGTTAAGCGATCAGCCTGTGCTGAGCGTTCAACGTCGTGCCAAATACCTTTTACTCGAATTGCCGCACGGCTGGATTATTATCCACCTGGGTATGTCAGGCAGTTTACGTGTCCTTTCAGAAGAGTTGCCCGCAGCCAAACACGATCATGTCGACCTGGTCATGAGCAACGGTAAAGTCCTGCGCTATACCGATCCCCGGCGTTTTGGCGCCTGGCTGTGGAGCAGCGACCTGGCCGGCAGTAGCGTACTGGCACACCTCGGCCCAGAGCCGCTGAGTGAAGCGTTCAGTGGTGACTATCTGTTTGAAAAATCCCGCGGAAAGCGAACGGTGATTAAGCAGTGGCTAATGGACAATAAAATTGTCGTTGGCGTGGGTAACATCTATGCGAGTGAGTCACTGTTTACGGCAGGGATCATTCCTGATCGACCCGCAATGAGCCTTTCCCATGAAGATGCGGCGATATTAGCGAATACCATCAAAGCGGTACTGCTGCGCTCAATCGAGCAGGGCGGAACAACATTACGCGACTTTTTACAAAGTGATGGCAAACCGGGCTATTTTGCACAAGAGCTACAGGTTTATGGTCGCGCGGGAGAGCCCTGCAGAGCATGTGGCACACCGATTGTCAGTGGCAAGCATGGGCAACGCAGTACTTACTGGTGCCCCAACTGTCAACACTAAGGCAGTTTTGCCAGCAGAGCCTGGTGGACAGGCGCGGGCAGGAAGGCCGAGACGTCGCCGCCGTGCCGCGCCACTTCTTTTACCAGGGTAGAAGAGATAAAAGAAAAGTTTTCCGATGGCATCAAAAACACACTTTCCAGCGTCGGCAGCAAATGCCGGTTCATACGCGCCAGCTGTGTCTCATATTCAAAATCCGACACGGCACGCAATCCGCGCACCAGAATGTTTGCCTGCTGAGTGCGGGCAAAGTTCGCCATCAGATCGCTGAAACCTGTCACCTCAACGTTCGCCAGATGCGCGGTCGCCTGACGCGCCAGCGCAACTCTTTCATCAAGCGTGAATAAGGGCTTTTTGCTCGGGCTGGCGGCAATGGCTACGACCAGTCGGTCAAACATCTGCGCAGCACGCGTCACAATATCGATGTGGCCTAATGTGATGGGATCGAAGGTGCCTGGATAAATAGCTTTCGTGGTCATGTGCGCCCTTTCGCCGAAGCATGTGTCAGCGCCCATAGCGCTGCATATTTGTTGAAGGTGTACTGGGCATTGACGACCGCCAGCAGCCAACCCTGTTTACCATCAAGAAAGCCGGCACGCAGCAGCAGCGTTTTCGCGAAGGCGCCGAGCGCATGACTGAAGACCGAAAACAGGCTGCAGGTTTTTCCGCGCTGAAATCGTTCCTGTGCCCAGGCCTCCGCATAGGCCAGCTGCTTACGCTGGAAAGCCATCAGGTTACGACAGGTCAGGTGTTGTAAATCGCCTTTGAGGGCCTGCACGGAGGCGCCTTCGGTGTTGAGTGACTCATGCACGCTGTTATCGTTATAGCTTAACGTACGTGGGTAAAGACGCATCACTCGATCAGGGTACCAGCCGCTGTGGCGCATGAATCGCCCCAAAAAAAGATTACTGCGGCTGAAGCTGTAAACGGTGTCGCCTGGCGGGGCCTCGAGCACCCGTTCAATGGCCTGACGTAACTCTGGCGTGACTCGCTCATCGGCGTCGATCATTAAAATCATGTCGCAACTGGCAAAACTCTGCGCCCGCTGGCGCTGTTTGCCGTAGCCCTGCCATTCCGTCGCCTGAAAAACCTGCGCGCCTGCTGCCCGGGCCAGCGCCATCGTGTCGTCTGTG
Organism: Pantoea sp. B623; assembly: GCF_024814475.1. NCBI lineage: Bacteria > Pseudomonadati > Pseudomonadota > Gammaproteobacteria > Enterobacterales > Erwiniaceae > Pantoea > Pantoea sp. B623. The sequence goes on from NZ_JANUXM010000004.1 coordinate 2,537,934, forward strand.
CTGCCAGAATCCAGCACGATAATCTCATCGGCCCAGCTCACTGATGCAAGACAGTCGGGCAGCAGCTCTGCTTCATTTTTGGCAATCATAACGACTGAAAGGCGTTGGCGAGTGGATGTCATTAATGGGCTCGTGGCGGCAGGTGTGGTTCAAGTAACTGCAGCAAACGCTGAAGGGCGCCCTGGTTTTGATGCAGCACTTCTACGGCATGGCGTCCGTAGTAGCGACGATAATCATCGTCCTGCAGCAGGTTCGTCACCTCTTTTACCAGCGATGCGACATCAGTAACGGTAATCAGCCCCTGTGCCTGTTGCAGCTTGCTACAAATATCTTTGAAGTTCCAGGTATGGGGGCCCATAAGCACAGGAATAGCATGAGCGGCGGGTTCGAGCGGGTTATGACCACCGCGCTCAACCAGGCTGCCGCCAACAAAGGCCAGATCGGCAATGCCATACAGCAACATCAGTTCACCCATCGAGTCGCCAATCACAACCTGCGTTGAGCCGGATGGGATTTCACCGCTGCTGCGCAGGGTAAAACTGAAGTTGCGCTTCTGCGTCAGCTCTCGGGCATCGTTAAAACGCTCCGGGTGACGCGGCACCAGAATCAGCAGCAAATCCGGAAAGGTTTGTAATAAGCGACGGTGCGTATCCAACAGGATAGCTTCCTCACCCTCATGAGTGCTGGTGGCAATCCAGACAGGGCGACGGGGTGCCCATTGCCGGCGTAGCGTTACTGCTCTTGCGGCCAGCTCGGGCGTAACAGAAATATCAAACTTCAGGCTGCCGGTAACCGACAGATGCGAGCGCTTCAGGCCGAGTTGCACAAACCGCTCACCGTCCTCGGCGTTTTGTGCGGCGATCAGCGTGATACTTTGTAAGAGATTACGCATGAACTTGCCAAGCTTGCGATAGCCTTTAGCCGATCGTTCGGAAAGTCGGGCATTAGCAATCACCAGGGGAATATGGCGCTGGTGCAGGATACGAATGATGTTAGGCCACAGCTCGGTTTCCATAATGATCACCAGGCGTGGATTGACCGTATCAAGAAAGCGATTGATGGCGTTGGGGAGATCGTAAGGCAAATAAACATGATGCACATCTTTGCCAAAAGCAGAGAGCGCACGTTCAGAACCGGTTGGCGTCATGGTTGTGACGGTGATAGGTAGCGTTGGATAGCGATGACGTAGCGCGCGCACCAACGGCACTGCCGCCAGGGTTTCGCCCACGGAAACCGAGTGTAAAACGATGCCTTCAGGCTTCACTTTTCCGGCGCAATAGCCATAACGCTCTGCCCAACGTTTACGGTAGGCAGGAGCTTTACGACCGCGCAGCCACAGGCGCAGCCAAATAAGTGGCTGAATGAGATAAAGCAATGCGGTGTAAATGGTCGTCATAGTTACCGTTATGACACGTTGGCGTCAAAAAAGCAGATTAAAGTCAGAATACAGCATCTTATCAGAAACAGCATAATCACTCATCCCACATCATGCGTGGCGACTCAGGACCTGCTGATAGAGCCTGTTCAGTGAATGTGCCAGGTTTTGCGGCGTGTAAGGTTCAATCCTGCGTCTTGCTGCTTCGCCCATTCTGCCGTCAACGGTTAAAGCAGAAAGGGCATTAATGGCCTGATTGAGTCCTTTTACATCCAGCGCATCACGAACAAACCCTTCCTGACCTTCGCGAATAAATTCAGCGCCGCCACACCCGGTGCTGGTGATCACCGGCAACCCGCAGGCCATGGCTTCCAGCACCACGTTGGGAAAAGGATCGTAAAGGGTGGGCAGAAGCAATCCATCAGCAGCATGGTAATAGGGCTGCACATCCTGCTGTACGCCGACAAAACGAAGCCGCTCACTGCAGTGAAGCTGACTGGCTAACTGCTGATAACGTTTTGCCTGTTTGTCCTGGCCGACCACGATCAGATAGCGGTTACTTTTGGCCAGCGCTTCAATGGCGGCTTTGAGGCCCTTACGTTCAAATCCCGAACCCACATAGATCAGAACAGTCGCGTTAGCGGGCAGGTTCAGCTGTGTCCGAACCGCATGGCGGGCGGCCTCTGTCGCAGGTTGAAAGCGCGTTGAATCAATGGCGTTGTGAATGACATGTATTTTGTCAGCCTGCAGTGCGAAGCAGCGCAGGATGTCTTTTTTTACCATCTCAGAATTACATATCACCGCTTTCAGTGCGGGGGAGTTAAACATATCGGCTTCTGCCTGCAGAACATAGCGATGATATGGGCTGAGGCTGGCGCTAAGACGCTGCAGGGGCGAAACAATACGTGCCCGTTGTTCAAGCCAGACACGATGAACGCCATCGCCTGCCCGAAAGATGTCACAACCAGCGATACGCTCATGGCTTTGAACAATATCGAACTTTTCACGTTCCCAGCAGGCCCGCGCCGCGTGGGCAAAACCGCGTTCACGTGAAACCCGTCCCAGTTTCCCTGGATTGCAGATATGCAGGTGCCAGTCCGGGTTGGGCTTTCCTTCCCAGCTTCGGGTGATGATATTGAGATCCAGTTTTTCGCTACCCAGGGCTTCCAGCGCGCGTGAAATAAAGCGTTCGGCCCCGCCATCAGGGCGGTATTTCTGCCGGACAATCGCCAGGCGTAACTTACTCATTTAGATAGCTCCTTGCTGCGGTAACGACATCCTCAACCGGGATAACGGACAAGTAACGTTGTTCGGTACGAGTATCAATGGAATCCGGAGAAGGAAGGGGGCCATAGTCACCAGCCCAGATGACCCGATTGTTGTCACCCCAGGGGCGCCAGTGCTGCAGTTTTGTCGGGCCGAAAAGCGCAATGCAGGGCGTGTCGAGCGCGGCGGCCATGTGCATCGGGGCTGAGTCAACGCCGATAAAGAGCTGAGCGCAAGCAATCAGTGCAGCCAGTTGTGGCAGAGAGAGTTTGCCTGCCAGCGAGATAACATGCGGAGACTGGCACTGCGCCAGAATCCGCTCAACCATCGCCAGCTCACTATCATCCGGTCCTGCTGTCAGGATGACTTTTCGGTCGGCTTGAGCCAGCTGGTCGATAGTGGCTGCAACCTTGTCTTCCTCCCAGCATTTGAACTGCCAGCGGGAGGTAGGCTGCAGCACGATATAAGGGGGCTTCACCTGCTGCTGAAGCAGCATATTCTGCACTTTTAACGCATCGTCCGGGCTGAAGTGCATCGAGGCTCTGGCACCGTCGGCTGAAATCTGCAGCGGTGACAGAGCGGAAAGATTCTGTTCAACCGTATGTAAGCGCTCATGATTTTCTGTGGTAACCAAATGATTGTGGCACCCGCGCCAGAAGGCGTTATCACGCTTTTTAAACGCGAATCCAATGCGTACCGGCGCACCAGATAGTCCGGTGAGAATGGCACTGCGCCACTGATCGGCAAGGTTAATCACCAAATCGTAATGACAGGCTCGCACCGCTGAGACCAGTGCGACTTCATGGCGAAACGTCTGCCAGCCACCTTCCTTTTTCCAGTTTCGATCGATGATGTGCAGATGACGGACAGAAGGATGTGCTTCCAGCATGGGCCGGGTTTCTTTGTAGAGCAGGACATCAATGCTGGCCTGCGGATAATGCTGATGCAAAGCATTGATGACAGGCGTAGTCAGCAGCATGTCGCCGTGATGACGTAGTTTGATTAACAGAATTTTTTTGGGTGCAAACTGGACTGGAATCGGGCTTGTCATACTCAAATGCTCTCAGAATTCAGTGAGCCGATTGTAGGGCAAACCCTTTTGAGGTTAAAGCAAGTGACGCCGCTTATTTCCTGCGCCAGTAATAAATTCGACCCAGCCATAGCAGCAGGTGATACCACTGTTTTACACCGCGCGCATTACGCAGCATACGCGTGTGTGTCTGGGTCGCGAAGATATCGGCAATCATCGCCTGTCGCGCTGATTCGTCCGGTTCGCGTCGGATACTGTGACAGACGCTCAGGGCTTCGTAAGTAATCTGATAGTGAAAGGCCGGATAAATTTTTACCTTATGGCGATAGCGGCTGTTAATTGACTCCAGCATTTGCGCAATTTTCAGATAGTGACGCTGATATTCAACGTTACGCAGGCCGGTCCGCTTGCGGTTGCTGATTGAAGCATCGTGCAGATAGTAGCGATACAGCTGTTTATCGGTATAGCGCGCGCGTTTTACATTCAGCATGAACTCTGTGGTCCACGGAATATCCTGATGGTGCAGGCCGGGTTCAAAATTTAGCTTCAGTTTTTCAATCAGTTCGCGTCGGTAAATACCGAGCCAGACAACATGTTTATAGCGATGAGTCTTCAGCGCCTTGTTAAGCCACTCAGGGCCGCTAAGGACGGATGTGCTTGAGAGTCGTTCAGGCGGTATCAACGGCTGGGTTTCATTGCTAGCCTGGAAAAACCATTCGGCATTGCATTGCGCCACATCGAGATCGTCTGCCTCTGCCATATCGACCAGTGTCTGATACATCTCTGGCTTCATGGTGTCATCAGCGTCTGGAAAGGTTACGTACTTACCGGATGCAACAGCCAGCCCGGCATTGCGTGCACGTGATACACCACCATTAGGTTGGTGAATGACCCGGATATGAGGATGACGTTGTGCGTAGTCATCCGCCCTCTCACCCGAGCCGTCAGTCGATCCATCATCGACAAGGATGATTTCCAGAGATGTCAGCGTCTGAGCCAGTAAAGACTGAATAAATGTCTCAAACATGGCACCAGCGTTAAACATTGGTGTGATTATCGATAGTAAAGGCGAATTTTGTGACACAGCAGCATAACTTCAAGTGAAAAGAGACGGATTTCCGCCGACATTATTACGAATGCCGATAGAACTTTTTGTGCATTTAGGGTCAAACCTTGATATGTAGCAGAAATTTATTTTTTCGCAACTTTATGGCGTGTGTACGCTCCAGTCCGGTCAGGTACGTATAACCAGGTACAATATGAAAAATATCCTCGTCATAAGGCGCGACAACATTGGTGATATGGTTTGTACCACACCGTTACTGGAAGGCATAAAGACAGCCTTTCCCGAAGCTAAACTGACGCTGTTGGTAAATAAAGTGGCGCAGGATGTGATACTGCATAACCCCCATGTCGATGCGCTTCATGTCTATAAGAAAGCCAAGCACCGTGGCAAGAACGAGACCGCAATTGGCGTTTACTGGCACCGTTTAAAGATCTTTTGGGCTTTACGTAAAACGAAGTTTGATGCGGCGTTACTGGCGAACCCGGTTCCCTGTAAATACAGCCTTCGCCTCGCGCGTATGGCGGGCGCAACCCACATCATTGGCGCTGGCGAAGCCGATAACGGGCTGACAAGAGTCTTTGGCAGAGACGATTTTTCTGGCAACCACCAAGTCGAACACACTTACTCGTATCTCTCAGCGCTCACTGCTCATTTGCCCGTCGTTCCCCCCGTCAGAGTCTATTTAACCCCACGAGAGCATGAACAGGCTAAAACGCATGTGCATTCACTGTTTACGGTATCGGGTCAGACATACGGTATACACATCAGTAGTCGCAGCCCAAAGCGCCGCTGGGATATAGAAAAGTATGCTGTTTTTATTCGTCATCTGTTAGAAGATGCGCAAGCCCGTGTGCTGATCTTTTGGTCGCCGCAGGGAGCGCTGGGGCCGGATGATCGGGGTGATGACGCCCGAGCCGAGCAACTCATGCAACTGGTCAATTCTTCACGAGTGGCGGCTTACACTACCACATCAGTGCGTGATCTAATGGCGGGTTTTAGTTGTTGTGACCAAATTCTGTGTAGCGATGGTGGCCAAATGCATATCGCGGCGGGTTTGCATAAAAAGCAGGTGGTGTTTTTTGGCGATACGGATGCGCCTGGGTGGCATCCATGGTCTGGTGAGTACAGGATTTTGCAGACACCTTCTGGTGAATGTAACGACGTTACTCCTCAAGAGGTGATGAGTGCGTGGCTGCAGCTTAAGGACATCTCTTGAGTGGCTACTACGTGACACGCTCAATTATTTTCCGAAAATTTCTGGCTAAACGATGTCAATTACCTGAAGAACAACGCTTAAAACGTGCCGTTCCCTTGATCTGCTTATCGGTTCATGGGAACGACTGATTGATGCTATGAGCGGTCAACATGCATTCATTTGGACGCTCGGAAATCTGCCAACTGCAAGTATCGCTGACAGATAACGGAGAGGCTGTAGATACTCAGGTCAAGTTGATGCAAATCAGGCGGGTTATCGTAAATCTCTCGCATCTTTTCCGCCAGTGAGGTTGCATTCATCTCAGACAGCCCGCGACTCAGGTCACCCGTCAAAATACTCGCGGGCCCGCCGGGGCAACGTGTACTCACTACAGGTGTTCCGCAGCTCATTGCTTCGATCAAAACATTGCCAAAGCCTTCACTGTCAGAACTCAAAATCAACATCCGTGCATGATGTATCCAGGGATAGGGATTACGCTGAAAGCCTTCAAAGCGCACGCGATCTGAAACGCCCAGCTGTTCCGATAAACGATACAGTTTTTCTTTCATAGCAGGACTGCCCTGTCCCAGTAAGATTAAAGGAGCCTGAATGCCACTTTGCGCATAAGCTTCCAACAGGCGGTCATGGCGTTTAGTTTCATGGAAACGGCCAACATGAACAAGGAAATCCTCACCTGCCAGTGGGCAGGGTTCCAGTGAGAGCCTTTTGATTTCATTGAAATCAAAAGGGTTAAAGATAACATCCGTTCGCGATGCTTTTACGCCAATATGGTTGATCAAGTCATCAAGAGCATATTGGGAAACCGCGATCACCTGGCGATGGCGATAGACATGACGTATTTTCTGTCGCTTGAGCCATAATGAAAAACCCGATTTGCGAGCGAGATAAGAGGCAGAAAAAATGCCATGAATGCAATACCAGGTCCTGAGCGGATCGAGAGCACGCGAAGAAGACACTATTCGGTCCGTTTTATGCAGATGAGACAGCACAAGATCAAATTTGCCTTGGCGGGTTTCACTGTAACGGACGGCTTTATCCAGGAGCGCGGCGCGACGAGATGTTTCGGTAAGCTTACGCCATGGACTGCGACAACGGTCTTCAATCACCTGGTAATCAAGCCCTGACGGAAGGGAATAATCACAGACGTTACGCAAAGAAAAAAGTGATACCTGATGTCCACTGTTAATCAGGCCCTGTGCCAGGGTCAGTACTACTTTTTCAGCGCCGCCACCAGGCAGCCCGTCTATTATCATCAAAATACGCTTGGACAAATTATCACCTCAAAGACGCCGCCAGCACTGTGAATGGCCTAAAGCATAAAGCGCACGGCAGTAAACTCGCCATAACAGAGCAAAATAGTGGGGATCTAACGCAGTTTTTCAATAGGGAAAACACCACAACGCTATTTTATTCAAGGCGTTACAAAATAAAGGCCCCGCTGACTACGGGAATTATCTTAGGTTATCAGGCCATTGATGACTACGAATAAAAACCAAACCAATTGCAATTATATTTTTGCGCGGAATGACTACCCTGCGTAACATAGTCAGGATAATCTCTACCGATTATTGGATAAGTCATGGATAAACCGGCATTTTTAATCACTCTCGATACGGAAGGTGACAACCTCTGGCGCAACCGCAGCGGCAATGTCACCACACATAATGTCCGCTTTCTACCGCGTTTTCAGTCGCTTTGCGAGAAATACGCGTTCAAACCGACGTGGCTTACTAATTATGAAATGGCTTGCGATCCGGCTTATGTCGAGTTCGGACGAGATCTTCTTGAGCGTAATCAGGGTGAAATAGGCATGCATTTACATGCCTGGTACAGCCCTCCTGACTATGCACTTACGGAGGATGACTGGCGTTACCAGCCTTATTTGATCGAATATCCAGAGTCGATACTGCACGATAAGGTCGCCTATATGACCGACCTGCTTGAAACGGCATTTGAAACTAAAATGCGTAGTCACCGTGCAGGCCGCTGGGCCTTCAATGAAGTTTATGCACGTGCATTGATCGATCATGGCTATCTGGTCGACTGCTCTGTGACGCCGCGCGTGGACTGGCGTAGTTCTCCCGGTGCTCCCCAGGGGAAAGGCGGTACAGATTACCGCCATTTTCCTGACCAGGCCTACTATGTCGACATCAACGATATTTCCAAGCCTGGCAGCTCAACCTTACTGGAATTGCCGATGAGCATTCAGTACCGGCATGGCATGTTGAAAAACCAGTTTAAAAAAGTCTGGGACAACGTCAGGGGTAAGTCGAGAGGACCTCGGGTAAACTGGCTGCGGCCTGTGGGCGGGAATCTGGCGCAAATGAAGCATGTCGTTGAGCAAACGCTGTCGCAGGGAAACGACTATGTTGAATTTATGCTGCATTCATCGGAGTTTATGCCTGACGGCAGCCCGACGTTTAAAAACGACGCAGACATTGACCGTCTTTACGATGATTTAGAGCAGCTGTTCAGCTGGCTTCAGGAACGTACCCAGGGTATGACCTTGACCGAATATGCCCTGAAGAAAAAAACGGCACTCGGTGCCGTCACTGATTCGCTTCAGGAACAGATTTGCGGGCCTTAAATCGCAACCACGAAAAAAGCGTGTCGACTTCGGGATAGCGCATTTGCCAAAACTTTTTTGTTTTGCAATGGCCCCTACAAAGGCGTGCGGCTGACTTAATGGCCAGCCTGGTTTGTTTATCGTAATGATAATAACCAAAAACCGCTTTCGACATGCTTTTCACTTCATTAAAGCAGTTCACTATCATCCCTGCAGCCAGTCGACGCAGCTCAGTGTCAGACTGTGCCATTGCACACATTTTATTCATGGCGAATAGCATGTCCTCAATGTCACTCATACGGACATTCCGTGTGATGCCCTGCTGATTATCGCGGTAGTAGTAGAGCGTATTTTCAAGATGAGCGATACGCTGTGTTTTGAGATATTGAAATGGCGTAAAGATAACGTCTTCGTAACGTCTGCCGACTTCAAAAGCCTCACCTTCCAGCAGACTGTTTCTGTATATGCGGTTCCATAAATGCCACATCGATCGGATAAAAAGCGGACGCAGACAATTCAGCCCCTGAACGGAAAAATCGTAAGCGACACGTTGAGGCAATTCGTTTTCTGATGCTTCAGGGGGCGTGTTTTCAAAGCGTGCGTAGTTAAAATCAATCAGATCGTCTTGATCGGAGAGTAATAACGGTCGGATAACTGATAGATAATTTTTACTGAGTAGATCATCAGCGTCCAAAAAGGTAATAAATTTTCCTTTAGCTTTTGACAGGCCAACATTGCGGGTTGCGGCAACCCCCTGGTTAGCCTGCTGAATGAATTCAACACAAGCTGAAGGATAAGTCTTGAGAAATTCTTTCACACGCTGGGCTGAAAGGTCTGTCGACCCATCATCGATAATGATGACCTGAATATCAGGGTCAATTTGGGTAAACAAGGATGTCAGACAGGGAACGATATAATCCTGACTATTGTATAAAGGAATAATGATGCTTAGCAGCCAGTCACGCGTTTGCATTACTTCGCTTCCTGTAATACAGACGGTGTTTTAACTAATAAGCCACTGATGATGACGGCCAGACAATAGATGAGGGTTCCCTCAGTGCTGAAAAATATCACGTCGCTCAGGCCATAGGTGATCAAAGATACTGTGACTGCGAAGAGTGCGGGATTGCGGTAAGGCGTGAATGCGCTGCGTAATAAGCAAAGATATAAACCTGCCAACGCTAACAGACCCACAATGCCCTTAATCGAGAACGTTTCCATCAGTTCATTGTGCATATGAACGGTAAGGTAGGTTAATGCCCCATAAAGCGAAGGTTCTTGTGCAACAATCACTTTTGCTTCTGCCGCTCGTTGCTCTGCAGACTCTCCCCACAGGGCTTCAGAGCCCGTGCGAAATGCAACGGTTTGCATGCTTAAGCGTGAGATGATTGAGTTTTCTCCCGTTTGCTCATGCATGTGCGCAATATCCTGATTGAACTGCTGTATACGCATAGTGATGACTTTATGAAAAAGTGCAGCGCTGAGCAGGAGCATGATGGGGACCAGGGTGAACAGAATAATTTTGTGACGACGATTAATCACATGTGTGCTCATGAGTACAATCATTAAAGCCAACACGGGATAAGCCAGCATAGCTGCACGGGTTCCAGTCAACAGAATGGAAGCATAGGTAAAGGCGAAAGCTGCCAAAAAAAGCAACACTCTGTGGCGGGTTCTTAAAAGTAATACGGCTTTAATGAATATCAGATTAACTGCGGTAATGATGTAGGCAGCAACCGTTGCTCGATCAAAATTCAGCTCTACACGCGCTATGTGTAAGAAAACCCCCTGATAAATGGCATAGCTATTTACCGCAAGCCCGCAAGCAAGGGCTGCCAGCACGGTATTTTTTTGTAGCGCTATCTTTGTATTAAGCATCGCCAGTAGAACAAACGCTGCGGCGATTTGTAATCGTCCGGTTGATTGGTACTGCCGGTACAGACTAATGAAATCGCCAGGTTGTTTATACATGGCTGTCCAGATAATGCTGATGATCCCGACAGCAAAAAACGCACAAGGGAGAATCAGGTTTTTTTTGTCAGCAATGTAAAATCTGAGATGAAAAACGATGACCAGAAAAGCCAGATAGCTGGAAAGATAAAAAACGTTCCTGCCAAAGGCCCATCCAAATGGCGAAGTAATAAAAGCGATAGCACATCCGATAAAAATAAGCTGGCTGAAAAAGTTGGCAGGCGCTTCTTTTTTAAAGATTAAATGATTTAGTTTCATTTTTTAATTATAACGTCCTTTAAAGCATCGTTGAATTCTGTCTTAAACAGCGCATAGTCGAAATGTTCTACTGTCCAGGCTTTGGCAGCTTCACTAAATCGCTGATACGTTTCAGGCACCGACAAGACTTCAACCGCGTTGGCGCAATCAATATGTGAAACCAGCCTGGCTTCTTCCATAACATCATGGACAGGTTCGTAGACCTGATAGGGGAAATCAACGCGTATACCAGTTAATTTCTCATGCTCATCAATTGTAACGGAGGGGGGTAATCCAATGCCACACTGCTGATGACCAACGACTTCAGGTTGGCCGTCAATCATGGGGAAAATAACCGGTACACCAAAATAAAGCGCTTCCATACAGGAAAGGCCAAATGGCTCAGTGACAGGTGTACTGAGATAGATATCTGTGCGATTAAAAAAGGCGCTCATATCATGCTGAAAACCGCTGAAGGTAACAAACTGACTAATATTCAAATGCTCAGCAAGCGCCACGAAGGCGTCATGATCGGGCCCTTTTCCCGCAATTTCCAACTCAACGTTGTGTCCACGTTGGCGTAATTCTTTAAGCGTTAAAAGTCCTACGCTAATGCCTTTCAGGCTAACCTGGCGAGATGCCGTTCCTAGCCTGAGCGGATTTTTTAGCGTTCTGATTGCGGAATTTATCCCCTGCGGCAACATGATTCGGTTTATCACGACGTGATGCGGGCAAGGTAGGTTGAAGCGGTGATGCATCACCCGGTTTGACGCGTATGAGGCTGAAATCACGCCGTCCAGCATTGCCATAAAGTTAAGCGTTTTTTTATTTTTTGGATAACGCCATGAGCAGCCATGATCGTAATAGACCAGAGCAGCCCGCCTGGGTTTTGCTGGCAGTCCTGGAATTAAATCCCAAACCACTATTACATCGGCATCACTTGCCTCAATGCGTTTTTTTAGCAAATATTTCCGAAGAAATTGCGGGACTTTATATTTCAGGCCATTTACCCAACGATTGGCAAAGGTGATTTTTTGTTGAGGAATGTGACGACGAATATCATCGTCTATCTCATTACTGATGCATATCACATCATCATTTCCGTCAGAAAAATCATTGATGTACTGCAGGAACAGGCGTTCAACACCACCCATTTTTTCAAGGTTAATGATGTGGAGTTTCTTCATACAAGAATCTCAAAGACCATATCTGCGACGTCCTTAGCGCTAATGTCTGCTAATTTGCTGCCCTCTGCAGGCCGCAAAACATACTGATTTTGCCCATAACCCCCAATCAAACCCGGATCGGTGGGGCCATATAACGTGATATTGGGCCTGTCTAGTGCGGCGGTCAGATGGCTCAGCCCTGTATCTACCGACACTACGGCATCTGCGCCTGCCAACTGCTGTGCTACGGCTTCAAGAGAAAGCTTAGGCAAGACTTCTACGTGCTCAAAACCTTCAGCCAGACGCAGCGCACGCTGATGTTCATGTTCAGCGCCCCACGGCAGCTTTACACGCAAGCCCGCTGGCCGGACACGTTCAATCAACTCTCGCCAGTGAGATTCTGGCCAGTGCTTGTTATCACGGGTAGTGGCATGAAGAAATACCAGATAAGGGCTCTCATGCTGTGATAAGGGCTTCAGAAAATGGCTGGCAATTGCATAATCCCCCTGAGACGGGGGTTTATCGTAACCCAGACTTTTAGCAAACAGCTCACGCGTCCTCTCGACTGCATGTTGTTGCTTGCTGATCTCGTGTTTTTTGTCGTACCACCAGCTGGCGAAAGGTTCTCTCGCACTACGATTGTCCAGGCCGTGCTTAACGCCTTTAGCCAGACGAGTCACAAGCGCGGCGCTCTTAATCAGCCCCTGAGCGTCGATCACGATGTCGTAGTCACGAGACTGAAGCTCACGCTTGAAACGCACGCGCTCTTCACGCTGCAGGCTGCCAAACCAGTGTTTACGCCAGCGTCGAATGGCGACAGGCAGAACCTTATCCACTGCCGGATGCCAGGTCGGGATTTGTGCAAAATTTTCTTCCACCACCCAGTCAAAGCGTATTCCGGGCAGGGCATTCATGGCATCGGTGAGTGCTGGCAGCGTATGCAGGACGTCTCCCATGGAGGAGGTTTTGACGATCAGGACGTGCATGTCCCCTCCTGGACTTCGCGCAACAACGTGCTCAATGTTTCATGAACCTGTGCGGGCTGAATATCGATAAGACTTTGGTGATAGCCCTGCCCGGCATCGCCTTTGCGTACACGATGATAGCCGCTAATTAAACGGAGAATACGTGCCCGGTCAGACAGAGGTGGCGTAAAGTCAGGGCTGCTGGGACCATATAAGGCGACAAGCGGTCGGTTTAACGCTGCGGCAATATGCATCAGGCCCGAATCATTACTGACCACTGCGTGGCACTGAGCCAGCAGAATAACAGCCTGTTCCAGCTGCGTTTCGCCAGCCAGATTGCGGCAATGTGCACGGCTCGCTTCCGGTAGCGAAGACAGGATTTCTTCACCGGTGGAATGATCTTTAGCCGAGCCAAACAGCAGAATCTGATAACCCTCACTGATTAACTGCTGGGCAAGCGTCGCATAGTGAAAATGCGGCCAGCGTTTTGCCGGCCCAAACTCTGCACCGGGACAAAAACCAATCGTCGGCCGCTCGGGAGTCAGCTGAAACTGCGCGGACGTCTCACTTTTTTCCTGTTCACTGACCTGTAGCTGAGGCGTTAGCAGGGGTTGCGGCAGTTCCCGCGCTGAGCGGACTGGTGAGTCATAAGCCAGAGCCACATAGCGCTCAACCATCAGCGGAAACGCGGCTTTATCCAGTACCCGACAATCGTTTAACAGGCCGTAACGCATTTCTCCGCGCCAGCCAATACGGCGCTTGATCCCGGCAAAAAAGGGAACCAGCGCTGATTTAAAAGAGTTGGGTAAAACATAAGCGCGGTCATAATGGCTGGCCTGGAGCGATTTGCCCAGCCGACGGCGCTCGCCAAGCGCTAACGCGCCATGACCCAGCGGCATCGCCAGCGCCTGATTCACTTCAGGCATCCGTGAAAGTAAAGGACGGCACCACGCAGGTGCCATCACATCAATCACTGCGTCAGGATGTTCGGCCTTGAGGGTACGATAGAGACTTTGCGACATCATCATATCGCCGACCCACGACGGGCCGATCACCAGAATTTTCATTACCGGTATCTATTCCTTTAGACGTTGCGATTTAACCAAACCATATATTCAGAAACGCCCTGTGCCACGGTCTTAAACGGTTTGTCGTAACCCGCTGCGCGTAAATTAGACAGGTCGGCCTGCGTGTAAGCCTGGTAGCGGCCTTTCAGCTTGTCAGGGAAAGGAATGTACTCAATCTGGCCTTTCTGGTGAAAATTAAGCACCGCATCTGCCACTTCCTGGAAGGATTCGGCGCGGCCTGTTCCGCAGTTATAGATGCCGGAAATCCCATTCTCCCAGCACCACAGATTCACCGACACCACATCATCGACATGAATAAAATCACGTTTAAAGCCGTCGCTGCCTTCAAACAGCTTTGGATTTTCATCATTGCTAATCTGCGTGTTTAAATGAAACGCCACGCTTGCCATGCTGCCTTTATGACTTTCACGCGGGCCGTAAACGTTAAAGTAGCGAAAGCCGCATACCGGCGAGGAGGCTTCAGGCAGGATCTGACGCACGTAGTGGTCGAACAGCATTTTTGAATAGCCGTAGACATTCAGTGGCTGTTCGTACTGGCGCTCTTCAATGAAATTCTCATTGCGTCCACCATAGGTGGCGGCAGAAGAAGCGTAAAGGAACGGAATTTCACGCTCAAGACAGAAGTGCAGCAGATCTTTAGAGTACTGATAGTTATTATCCATCATGTACTTACCGTCCCACTCGGTGGTGGCTGAGCAGGCACCTTCGTGAAAAACGGCTTCAATCGGACCAAGATCTTCGCCTGACATGATATAGGTCAGGAATTCTTCTTTATCCATGTAATCAGCGATATCCAGATCGGCCAGATTCACGAACTTGGTGCCATCTTTAAGGTTATCCACGACCAGAATGTCGTTGTGACCGCGATCGTTCAGCGTTTTGACAATATTGCTGCCGATCATTCCTGCGCCACCGGTTACGATAATCATACTGTTACCTTTAAAGTTTTGAGTTGAAACGGGACATTTCACACGTAATGCCTACATCATAACATTTCATCCCGCTCCAGACAGCCAGATGACTCTGTAAGGTCCTGCACATCCAACAGAATGGCGTGAACTATGCTGCAAAATTAACATTCTTTTGGTCGATTAAGCGTAGAAAGGCGATATGTTCAGTAATATTTGCCAGATTTCCACCTTATCAGGAGCAGGATAATGCCAGCGCATTTTTACCAACATATCCGGCAGCAACTCGACGCCGCCCAGCGTGAAGGTTTATTCAAAAAAGAACGTATTATTACCTCCGCACAGCAGGCAGAAATTGAGGTCGGGCCTGATCGTCCCGTAATTAACTTTTGCGCGAATAACTACCTGGGGTTGGCCAACCACCCAGCCTTAATTCAGGCAGCCAAAGAGGGCATGGATTCGCACGGTTTTGGCATGGCATCCGTGCGTTTTATCTGCGGTACCCAGGATATACACAAACAGCTGGAAAAAAAGCTCGCCGATTTTCTGGGAATGGAGGACGCCATTCTTTACTCCTCCTGTTTTGACGCCAACGGCGGGCTGTTTGAAACCTTACTGGGCGCGGAAGATGCCATCATCTCTGATGCACTCAATCATGCATCGATTATTGATGGTGTACGCCTGTGTAAAGCACAGCGCTATCGTTACGCTAACAATGATATGGCGCAACTGCGCGACCGCCTGAAGGAAGCCAGGGATAACGGGGCGAAGACCATTATGATTGCCACGGACGGCGTGTTCTCAATGGACGGCGTGATCGCCAATCTGAACGCCATTTGCGATCTTGCAGACGACTATTCCGCACTTGTCATGGTCGATGATTCCCATGCGGTTGGCTTTGTCGGAAGTACCGGTCGCGGAACGCATGAGTATTGCGACGTCATGGGCCGGGTCGACATTATCACCGGCACGCTGGGCAAGGCGCTGGGCGGCGCATCAGGCGGTTACACTGCTGCTAAAGCAGAGGTGGTGGAATGGCTGCGTCAGCGCTCACGGCCTTATCTGTTCTCTAACTCGCTGGCACCGGCAATTGTCGCGGCTTCTCTTCGCGTGCTGGATTTATTAAGCGAAGGCGACGGTTTGCGTCAGCGTTTGTGGGACAACGCACGTTTCTTCCGCGAAAAAATGACATCGGCAGGTTTTACGCTGGCCGGCGCCGATCATGCCATCATTCCGGTCATGCTGGGAGAAGCCAGCGTCGCGCAGGAATTTGCTCAGTTGTTACAACAGGAAGGCATCTATGTCACCGGGTTTTTCTATCCGGTTGTGCCAAAAGGTCAGGCACGCATCCGAACCCAAATTTCAGCAGCGCACAGCCAGCAGCAACTCGAAAAGGCGGTGGCAGCTTTCACGCGCATTGGTAAACAACTTGGCGTCATTGCCTGAGGATTAACCATGAAAGCACTGGCTAAGTTGAAAAAAGAGCAGGGCATCTGGATGGTGACTGATGCGCCAGTTCCCGAGCCGGGTCACAACGATCTGCTGATAAAAATTCGTAAAACCGCCATCTGTGGGACAGACGTACATATTTACAACTGGGACGACTGGTCGCGTAAAACCATCCCGGTCCCCATGATTGTCGGCCACGAATATGTCGGTGAAGTGGTGGCTATTGGTCAGGAGGTTAAAGGGTTTAACATAGGCGATCGGGTTTCGGGTGAGGGGCATATCACCTGTGGGCACTGCCGAAACTGCCGCGCAGGCCGTACCCATCTCTGTCGAAATACCCAAGGCGTTGGCGTTAACCGCCAGGGATGCTTTGCAGAGTATCTGGTTATTCCCGCCTTTAATGCATTCAAAATTCCCGACAATATTTCCGACGAGCTGGCAGCGATTTTTGATCCCTTCGGCAACGCGGTACATACCGCCTTATCCTTCGACCTGGTCGGTGAAGACGTACTCATTTCCGGTGCCGGCCCTATTGGTATTATGGCGGCTGCGGTGTGCCGCCATGTCGGTGCGCGGAATGTCGTGATCACGGACATTAATGACTACCGGCTTGAACTGGCCCGCAAGATGGGCGTGACCTGCGCGGTCAATGTCGCCAGGGAAGATCTGCGTGAAGTCATGCATGCGCTGGACATGAAAGAAGGCTTTGACGTGGGATTAGAAATGTCAGGTGCACCGCCCGCTTTCCGAACCTTGCTTGAGGTGATGAATCACGGTGGGCGGTTGGCCTTACTGGGCATTCCTCCGGGAGAAATGGCTATTGACTGGAATCTGGTGATCTTTAAAGGACTGTTTATTAAGGGCATATATGGGCGTGAGATGTTCGAAACCTGGTATAAGATGGCCGCGCTGATTCAGTCAGGTTTGGATCTCACCCCGATTATCACTCACCGTTACCCGATTGATGACTTCCAGCAGGGTTTTGATGAAATGCGCTCGGGGCAGTCTGGAAAGGTGATTCTGGACTGGACGTCGCCTTGATCGCCCGAGTAGCGAGTAAGAAAGATAACGTTTGTCTGCGTAATGTGATTGCTCAGCACCAGGTTTAATGCCTGGTGCTGAGTGTTTTAGAACAGTTCATCAATACGATGATAAAGCGGACTTTCTGTAATGCTTTCACCAATAACGCTCAGCGCACGGCTAGCCGGAACTGGTGCCAGCGGCTGCTTCACTTTACATTCACCAGGCGGCTGGAAGCCCTGAAGTGGCTTGCTGTGTGGTGTGATTTTGGCTGGCGATGCGTTGCCGTTGCGTAGCGGTTCATTCAACAACTGACCCGGCGTTACCAGGGTGATATCTGCGGGCAGCGAGGGCAACATTTGTTGCAGCACCCGCACGGTATTGGGATGCGGATGACCGATCGCAATCGCGTAGCCATCACGCTGGGCCAGAGTGACTGCCCGGCTGAACTGCTGTCGAATCGCATTGATATCCTGACTGTCATCTAAAAATACGCGACGCTTAAGCACCCTGACGTGCGTTCCCTGTGCGGCCTGCAGTGACTGGCTGTTACCAATCGTCATGCTGTCGAGAAAGTACAGATTGTACTGATTCAGCGCCTGCATGACTTTTTGCATACCCGGCAGGCTCGATGTCATTTTGCTGCCCATATGGTTATTCAGCCCCACTGCATAGGGGACATTGTTGACCGCACTACGGATGATGCGATCGATTTCCGTGCGGCTCATTTCAGGCGTTAAGGTGTTTTTCTCAAGCGGTTGCTTACTTAACGGCGCCATAGGCAGGTGAATCAGAACTTCACGGCCGCCCTGATGCGCTTTGATGGCCATCTGACGTGCATAGGGCGCATCAGGAAGCACCGCGACAGAGATCGCCTGCGGCATTTGCAGCACTTTATTTTCTTCCGTGGGTCGATAGCCGAAATCATCAATGACGATGGCGAGCTTAGCGGCCTGGGACGCGAAACTGAGCAACAGTCCGCACAGCAAGGCGGTAATCTGGTAACGATGAACTAACACTTATTTTCCCAACCACGGAACTGGATTGACCGCTTTACCCTGACGTCGGATTTCAAAATAGAGCGAAGGCGTGCCGCGACCACCGCTGGTGCCCACCAGCGCAATGGGCTGACCGGCCTTCACCTGGGCACCTACGCTGACGAGGGCGCTTTGGTTATAGCCATACAGACTCATATCTCCTTTACCATGCTCGATAACTACGACCAGACCATAGCCCTGCAACCAGTCGGCCATCAATACACGACCATCGGCAATGGCTTTGACCTCTGTGCCTTCCGGAGCCGCAATGACCAGGCCTTTCCAGCGTAATTCGCCTTGCAGTTCCTCACCGAACCGATGTTCGACGCGTCCGCGTACCGGCCAGATATCCTGACCGTTGGGCCGTCCCAGTCCGCCCGTTCGCGCCATCAGCTCGCGCTCGCTTTGTGTTGGCTGATAACTGGAGCCTTTCGCTTTCGCCTGCACCTGACGCTGACGCACTTTTTCTGCCTCACGTGCCTCACGGGCGGCGCGTTCACGGGCTTCTCGCTCGGCACGAGCGATTTTATCTTGCAGGCGGCTTTCGTTCTGGCGCATCTCAACCAGGTCAGCCTGATCCTTCTGCAGTGCGCTTTCCAGAGACGTGAGCGTTTTTTTACGCGCGGCGCTGGCTTGCTGGAGTTTGTCTTGTTGTTCTTGCTGCTGGGTTAACAGCGTTTTCTGCTGTTGTTGCTTTTGTTCCAGCGAGGCGCGCTGTTGGGCTAATTCCTGACGGGTGGTTTGCAGGGCGGTGATATTTTCCTGACGTGCGGTGTTCAGATAGCCAAAGTAAGCGAGGATACGTTCGCTACGCTGACTCTCTTCACCGCCTAACAGAAGTTGCAAACCTTTGTGCTGCCCCTGGCGAAAGGCGGCGTCCAGCTGTTCAGCAAGCAGCTTTTCCTGCTGGGCCTGCTGCTTTTCAAGACGGGAAACCGAGGCGGTGACCTGGGTAATCTCACCCTTCAGGGCCGACAGGCTGTTACGGGTTTCCCGTAGCTGTCGACTTGCCTGAGCAATGATCTTTTCCTGACTTTGTAGCTGATTAAGTAACTGGCTGCGCTGAACCTTTTGGGCTTTTACGCTTTTTTCTTTTTCGGCAATTTCTTGCTGGATAGATTTCAGCTGGGCTTTGTTGTCATCCGCCGATAAGCCGGGTAGAGGAAACAACAATATGCCCGCATAAAGCAGGCTAAAAGACAGGGCGGACAAGCGTGTAAACAACGGCAGGGGACGACCGTTGTAACGAGTCCATGTTGGTAGAACGGTTGTCTTTCCCTTCATAGGCCGATGATTATTCCACGATGAACAGTTGCTTACCAGCATTGCCGACCGGCTTTTGCTTTCTCAGTGCGATCCATTTTCATCAGGACAAGGGACAAGCGCCACGACATTTTTGCCATTCAGCCAATTTTTTTGGAAAATGACGCACAAATCGTCACTCTGTCCGCTTAGCGTCTGTACATGCGAAGTGGCGCAGGTATACTCAGAAGCCTTGTTTTAGCTTATTAGCCCGGTCTGGAGTCGTTACCCCTCATGCAAGAAATTATGCAGTTTGCAAGCAATCACCCCATCCTGAGTCTGGCATGGGTCGTCTTACTCGTACTGGTGATTGTGACTACCGTTAAAGGAATGTTCTCTAAAGTAAAAACTATCAGTCGAGGCGAAGCAACCCGACTCATTAACAAAGAGGACGCGGTAGTGGTAGACGTGCGTTCGCGTGATGATTACCGCAAGGGGCACATTTCGGGCGCGATAAATGTGGCTGCAGCAGATATCAAGAAAGGCAGTTTAGGCGAGTTGGAAAAGCATAAAGCACAGCCCATAATTGTTGTATGCGCAACCGGACAAAGCGCGGCAGATCCTGCTGCCCATCTGAGCGCGGCTGGATTTACCCAGGTTGCCGTTCTGAAAGACGGTATCAGTGGTTGGAGCGGCGAAAATCTGCCGTTGGTTCGCGGTAAATAATCATCCTGAGGTCCCTATGGCAAATGTTGAAATTTACATCAAAGCAACCTGTCCTTATTGCCACCGGGCAAAAGCGCTGCTGAGTCAAAAAGGCGTGGCGTTTCAGGAGATTCCCATTGATGGGGACATGGCAAAACGCGAAGAGATGATTAAGCGCAGTGGCCGGACTACCGTGCCGCAGATCTTTATCGACGGTCAGCATATTGGCGGCTGCGACGATCTGATGGCGCTCAACGATCGTGCAGGTTTAGATCCGTTACTTCAGGCGTAATTACGCCAGACATATTAACTTACAGGACTTAGTCACATGTCAGAACATAACACCAACGAAATGCAATTTCAGATTCAGCGCGTTTACACGAAAGACATTTCTTTTGAAGCGCCGAACGCGCCACAAGTGTTTCAGAAAGAGTGGGAACCAGACGTTAAGCTGGATCTGGACACGGCTTCTTCGCAGCTGGCTGATGAAGTGTATGAAGTGGTGCTGCGTGTGACTGTAACCGCGACCGTTGGCGAAGATACCGCTTTCCTGTGTGAAGTGCAGCAGGCGGGCATTTTCACCATCGGCGGTATCGACGGCACTCAGATGGCGCATTGCCTGGGCGCTTACTGCCCGAATATTCTGTTCCCTTATGCCCGTGAATGCATCACCAGTCTGGTTTCTCGTGGTACGTTCCCGCAGCTTAACCTCGCGCCGGTGAACTTTGATGCGCTGTTTATGAACTATCTGCAGCAGCAGCAAGGCGAAGAAGGTGCCGCGCAACATCAGGATGCCTGATGACTACTCACGCTTCGATTAGCGTCATCGGTGCCGGTTCGTACGGCACCGCTTTGGCGATTACGCTGGCCCGTAATGGCCATCCCGTGTTGTTGTGGGGCCATAATCCCGCCCACATGGCACAGCTGCAGTCAGACCGCTGCAATCTCGCTTTCCTGCCTGATGTTCCCTTTCCCGATAATCTGACGATTGAACCCGATCTCGCCAGGGCCATTGCGGCCAGCCGCGATCTACTGGTGGTCGTACCCAGCCACGTCTTTGGCGAAGTGCTGACGCAGATCAAACCTGGCTTACGTGAGGACTCGCGTATCGTCTGGGCGACGAAAGGGCTGGAAAAAGAAACCGGTCGTTTGCTGCAGGACGTCGCCCGGGAAATCCTGGGTGAGGCCATTCCGCTGGCGGTGATATCTGGCCCAACCTTCGCGAAAGAACTGGCCGCGGGTTTACCTACGGCGATTGCGCTGGCGGCAACCGATACGCAGTTTGCGGATGATTTGCAAACGCGGTTGCACTGCGGCAAAAGTTTCCGCGTGTATAACAATCCCGATTTTATCGGGGTTCAGCTGGGTGGCGCGGTTAAAAATGTGATCGCGATTGGTGCTGGGATATCGGACGGTATCGGATTTGGCGCGAATGCACGAACGGCATTAATCACCCGTGGACTGGCAGAGATGAGCCGTCTTGGCGCAGCGTTGGGTGCCGATCCCACGACGTTTATGGGGATGGCAGGCCTGGGCGATCTGGTGCTTACCTGTACCGATAATCAGTCGCGTAACCGCCGCTTTGGCATGATGTTGGGGCAGGGCGAAGAGGTCGATGGCGCACAACGCATTATCGGACAAGTTGTAGAAGGTTACAGAAATACGAAAGAAGTCAAAGCGCTGGCTGCACGTGTCGGGGTTGAAATGCCCATTACGGAGCAGATTTATCAGGTGCTCTATTGCGGAAAACCGGCACGAGATGCAGCATTAAGCCTGCTGGGGCGTTCGAGGAAGGACGAAAACAGTACAAACTAAAGCAGGAAGCCAGGCATCATAACCTGCAGCGCCGATCAAGGCGCTTTTTTATCGGGAGAAAACAGCATGTCGTCTGATGAGTTAGAACTGGTCTGGGACAATATCAAGGCGGAAGCACGCGCGCTGGCAGACTGCGAGCCGATGCTGGCCAGCTTTTACCATGCGACATTGCTTAAGCATGAGAATCTTGGCAGTGCTCTGAGCTATATGCTGGCCAATAAGCTGGCGAATCCGATCATGCCTGCTATCGCTATTCGTGAAGTGGTAGAAGAAGCATACCGTGAAGATCCCTCAATGATTGCGTCTGCTGCTTGTGATATTCAGGCGGTTCGCCTGCGCGATCCTGCGGTTGATAAATACTCCACGCCGCTGCTTTATCTGAAAGGCTTTCATGCGCTTCAGGCGCATCGTATCGGGCACTGGCTGTGGAATGAAGGCCGACGCGCTCTGGCCGTTTATCTGCAAAACGAAGTCTCAGTCTCCTTTGCGGTTGATATTCACCCGGCTGCCAAAATTGGTCATGGGATCATGCTGGATCATGCCACCGGGATTGTGATCGGTGAAACCGCCGTTGTGGAAAATGATGTATCAATCCTGCAGTCAGTAACGCTTGGCGGCACCGGAAAAACCAGCGGCGACCGCCATCCGAAAATTCGTGAAGGGGTGATGATTGGCGCGGGTGCGAAAATCCTCGGTAATATCGAGGTAGGCCGTGGTGCCAAGATTGGTGCCGGCTCCGTGGTGTTGCAATCTATCCCGCCACATACCACCGCCGCCGGGGTTCCTGCGCGCATCGTCGGCAAGCCCGGCAGTGAAAAGCCGTCAATGGATATGGATCAACACTTTAACGGTAACGGTGCAGGCTTCCAGTTTGGCGATGGTATTTAAGATTTAATCAGTGCGCCAGCATAGTCGAGTTGGCGCCACGCTTCGTAAACCACTACCGATACCGCGTTGGACAGGTTCATGCTACGGCTTTCCGCCATCATCGGAATGCGGATTTTTTGCGCTGCGGGCAGAGCCTGTAATATCTCTGCGGGTAACCCGCGGCTTTCCGGTCCAAACAGCAAATAATCCCCAGACTGATAGTTGACCGCACTGTGTGCGGGCGTGCCTTTGGTGGTCAGCGCAAACAGGCGCTCAGGCTGCTCGGTAGCGATGAAAGCCTGATAGTCAGCATGAAATTTGATCGCGGTAAATTCGTGATAGTCCAGCCCGGCGCGACGCAGGCGCTTATCGTCCCAGGCAAAGCCCAGTGGCTCAATCAGGTGGAGCTGAAAACCGGTATTGGCGCACAGGCGAATAATATTGCCGGTGTTAGGTGGGATTTCTGGTTCAAATAATACGATGTTAAGCATAAGGCCCCCGATAACGAGGGCCGAAGCATAGCAAATTATTGCCTTGCAGAGGAGTAAAGTGGTAGCCAGATAGTGAGGCGCAGTCCACCCAGCGGGCTGTCATCCGCTTTGACCCACCCGCGATGTTGCTGTATTGCCGTTTCCACAATCGCCAGCCCCAGGCCGGTACCGCCGGATTCCCTGTCCCGCGCTTCATCAGTGCGGTAGAAAGGACGAAATATCTGCTCGCGATCCTCCGGGCTGACGCCAGGACCGTCATCATCAACGTGCACGGTAATACCCGAGATATCCACGGAGAAACTGACGCTGATATGCGTGTGCGAGTAGCGCAACGCATTACGGACGATGTTCTCCAGCGCGCTTTCCAGCGCATGTGGATTGCCGTATAGCGGCCAGGGGCCTGGAGGATAAGGAATCTCCAGCGTCTTGCCCATTTGTTCCGCTTCAAACCTGGCGTCTTCCAGCACGTCATTCCAGAGCTGGTTTGCCTTCATGGCTTCGCTGACCAGCGCGTTCTTATGCTGGGTTCTCGACAGCACCAACAGGTCATTAATCATGCCGTCAAGCCGCTGAGCTTCCATCTCAATGCGCTCCAGCTCTTTGCCTTCACCCTGACGGCGACGCAGCAGGGCGGTAGCCAGCTGAAGTCTCGTCAGCGGCGTACGCAATTCGTGGCTGATATCGGAAAGCAGACGTTGCTGACCGTTCATCATGCGCTCCAGCGCACTCACCATTTGATTGAAGCTGGAACCGGCGGCCAGAAACTCCTGCGGGCCCGATTCCAGTTCAGGATGTTGACGCAGGTTGCCGCTGGCCACTTCATCCGCAGCGTATTTGAGTTTACGTGCAGGACGCGCCAGGCTCCACGCCAGCCAGAGCAGAAGCGGTGAGCTAATCAGCATGGTAACGATAAGCAGTAGCAAAGGCCGGTCAAACAGCAGGTTGATAAAGTCCAGTTGAGAACTGCTGGCAGGCCGAATCAGGTAAAGCTGATAGTTATCCTCCCCATCCCGAACGGCGAAAGGGCCCACCATTTCGACGCGACCATACTTTTTCTTCTGTGGATGATCGGCATTGTCTGACTGACCGATGAAGTTACGGATAACCTGCATTTCATTATGCTGCGCGCCAATAACCCGGCCTTCGCTGGTGACTAACAGCAAGCGCTGACCGGGCGGTGCCCATTTCTCAATCGCGCGAAATAAGCGCCGCCACCACATCAAATCGTTAGGGGGATCGCGCATTAACTCCGCTTCAACGTGCTGCTCTATCATCGTCCCCTGACGCTGCTCACTCTCCATCAGCGACGTCATCTGACGTGAATCAAGCTTGGGTACCATGAGCACCAGCATCAATACCAGTGCCAGCGTCAGCCAGAAAATAGCAAAGATGCGGGTAGTCAAACTTCCTATCATGATGCAGAAACCATCAGATAGCCGCGGCCACGTAATGTCTTAAACCACGGATGTCCGTCACGGCGGTCAGGGAGCTTACGGCGCAGGTTAGAGATGTGCATGTCAATGGCGCGGTCAAAAGGCGTAAGGCGTTTGCCCAGCACTTCCTGGCTAAGGTGCTCGCGAGAGACAACCTGCCCAAGATGCTGTGCCAGAAGATAAAGCAGGGTGAATTCCGTTCCGGTGAGATCCAGCGTCTCGCTGTCGAAACTGGCTTCCTGACGGCCCGGATTCAGGCGCAGGCAGTCAACTTCCAGCGTGGGTGAACTGTTATCGTGCTGTTGCTGCTGTTCACTCCAGTTTGAACGGCGCAGGATAGCGCGAATACGCGCGACCAGCTCACGATCGTTAAAGGGTTTAGGCAGATAGTCATCGGCACCCAGTTCAAGGCCCAGCACGCGATCCAGTTCGCTTCCGCGTGCGGTAAGCATAATGACGGGCGTCTGATATTGCTGGCGTAATTCTTTCAGGGTGTCGATACCGTTTTTCTTCGGCATCATGACATCCAGTAAAAGCAGATCAATTGAGTTATCAAGCAGGTTCAACGCTTGTTCACCATCGCTGGCGACCACGACTTCAAACCCTTCCATTTCCAACAGCTCTTTCAAAAGCGAAGTTAATTCGCGGTCATCATCTACCAACAGGATTTTATTCATTTTTGTAGCCCTCCGCAGGCAAAATAGCGTGTTCCCATGATACCAATCCATCGATTTACGTACTTTTACACCCCCTGACGGATGTTTGCAGCTATCGCCGTACACTGGCTATCGTTGAATCGCAAAACAGAACGAACTGGAGTAAACGATGCGCAAATTAACCGCCGTCGTTATTGCCTCAGCGATGGTTCTCTGTAACGCCAGCGCAAGAGCAGCAGAGCCGATGGCGCCTGATGATGTGCATCACGGCGAATTTACGACAGGCAGTATGACGCAAAATTCGCAAAGTCACATGTTCGACGGCATTGAGTTGACGGAACATCAACGGCAGCAGATGCGTGACCTTATGCAGCAAGCCCGACACGATCGTCCGGCAACGAATATTGATGATATCGCAGCCATGCATGATTTAGTGACTGCAGATAATTTTAACGAAGCGGCCATCCGCAGTAAGGCAGAAGCCATTGCCAGAGTTCAGGTAGAGCAGCAGGTTGAGATGGCGCGCGTTCGTAATCAGATGTACCACCTGTTAACGCCGGAGCAGCAGGCCGCGTTACAAAAGAATTATGAGCGGCGTATAAATTCATTACGCAAGCTTTCGAATCTGCAGCCAGCATCATCGCTGCAACCCGTGAGTCGTACCAGTAGTAACCAGTAGTAAATAGTATCCCTGTTTTCCTTGCCATAGACACATCCCTGTCTTCCCCCTCATGATGAGGGGGTTTTTTTTATCAGGTACTTATCCAAAAATCCTTTAAAATCAGTGCGTGACTAAAAACACGCTAAGCATTTGCAGACAGGTATAAGCGCCGCTGGTGTAGACAATATGTAGACAACGTTAGCTACACATTGAGGCCACCTTCAAGCGGATTACGCGTAATCGCATCCCTCAAATCGTTAGGTGCAAGATGGGCATAAGCTGCCGTTTGCTCAATCCTCGCATGGCCTAAAATCGCCTGTACCGATATGAGATTTCTGCCGTCTATCATGACCAACGACTGAACGTATGCCGCAAGATATGCATAGCTTGATGCCTGGGTATATCTGGCTTCGCCAGTTTCATTAATTTGCAGAATTGTTCCTGGCTCACTTTGAACCAAAGATCCCTTTTCATCTCATGATGTTTTTTATCTGCGATTTATCATTTACGATGAATTTACAATTTATCGGATAGTTAAAAAAATAGAAAACACCGTTGGTTTTATTCCTGTTTTTCAGGGTGCTGTTTTTCTTGCGCGTTTTACCATCGAAGATATTTCACTTTTCTTTCATCTTTTAAATACATGATAAGTAAAACTTATTTAACTTCCTGCTTTGTTTTTATTTATATTTCAATCAGCTGCAAATATCCCGCTCCGCTTGCACGCTAATTGCGCAGTTCTACACTTAAGTTGTCTCAGCATGGAAGCCGATGTACTTACGAAATTAACGGAGAGCAGCAACCACATCATGTAGTCCGAATTAACCTATTAACGGAGTAAATTATGGCAGAGCATCGTGGTGGTTCAGGTAATTTCGCAGACAACCCGCAAAAAGCGTCTGAAGCCGGTAAAAAAGGCGGTAAGAGCAGCGGCACTGGCGGCGGCGGTAATTTTAAAAATAACCCCGAAAAAGCCTCCGAAGCGGGCAAGAAAGGCGGCAAAAAGTAACGGCTGCTAAGCACTGAACCAAATCTGCACGTTGATTTGGCGCTTACCCAAGGTAGGCAATTCGCCCCGTCTCTCTATGAGGACGGGGCGAAGTACTTTTTTTCCCTTCAGAAATGCCATTTCATCCTGTTTCTTCGCCGTTCAGACAGTCAGGCGCGACGCCTTCTGTAGTGTTAAACTTAGCCTTTCTCTCATACTGCGTTACGTTTCAGTAATATGTCTATGGAGTTTGGCATGCAGGCTTCGTACGGAAAGTTAATCCAGTCTGCGGCAGTCGCGGCGACGCTGCTGGCTTCCGTCTTATTGGTTGTGAAGATTTTTGCCTGGTGGTACACCGGATCGGTTAGCCTGCTGGCCGCGCTGGTCGATTCCCTGGTGGATATTGCCGCCTCGCTGACCAACCTGCTGGTAGTGCGTTATTCCTTACAGCCCGCCGATGACGATCATACA
The DNA here is from genome assembly GCF_024814475.1 of Pantoea sp. B623. Classification (NCBI taxonomy): domain Bacteria; kingdom Pseudomonadati; phylum Pseudomonadota; class Gammaproteobacteria; order Enterobacterales; family Erwiniaceae; genus Pantoea; species Pantoea sp. B623. Next base: position 2,565,623 of record NZ_JANUXM010000004.1, read on the forward strand.
TTTGGGCATGGTAAAGCGGAGTCGCTGGCCGCGCTGGCCCAAAGCATGTTCATTTCGGGTTCAGCCCTTTTCCTCTTTCTTACGGGTATTCAACATCTCGCTTCCCCTAACGAACTGCGCTCGCCGGGCATCGGAATTGTTGTCACCGTCGTAGCGCTGGTTTCGACATTAGTACTGGTCACCTTCCAGCGCTGGGTCGTGCGTAAAACCCGGAGTCAGGCCATTCGTGCAGATATGCTGCACTATCAGTCAGATGTGTTTATGAACGGAGCTATCCTGGTGGCGCTGATATTAAGCAGCTACGGTTTCACGCGCGCTGATGCACTGTTTGCGTTAGGGATTGGCGTCTATATTCTTTTTAGTGCGCTGCGGATGGGCCATGAAGCCGTTCAGTCTTTACTGGACAGAGCATTACCCGATGAAGAGCGGCAACAAATTATTGCGATTTCCCTCAACTGGCCGGGTGTGCAGGGCGTACACGATGTGCGTACGCGTCAGTCCGGCCCGACAAAGTTTATCCAGCTTCACGTTGAGCTCGAAGATCAGTTACCACTCGTCCAGGCTCATCGTATTGCCGATCAGGTAGAGAAAGCGCTGCGAAAAGCGTTTCCCGGTTCTGACGTCATTATTCATCAGGATCCCTGTTCTGTGGTACCGTTTGAAAAGCAGGATTCTTTTAACTTTTAACTTACATGAATTAAGTTAATAAAATGGAAACGGCACGTTTTTAACATTGCTGCAAAAAATTAGTGAAAAGTTGTCTGACCTGAATCAATTCAGCCGCAGGCCTTTGATATACTATCTGCCATTATATGTTGCGCTCATCACAATCGTGTTTATCAGCGTTGAACAGGCCGGATTAACCCTTAGCTTCGAACAATCCAGAGGTTGTCATGATCAAAAAAATTGGTGTACTGACCAGCGGCGGTGACGCCCCAGGCATGAACGCAGCCATTCGCGGCGTGGTTCGCTCCGCGTTAAGTGAAGGGCTGGAAGTTTTTGGTATCTATGACGGCTATCAGGGTTTGTACGAAGACCGCATGATCAATCTCGATCGTTACAGCGTATCTGACATGATCAATCGCGGCGGCACTTTTTTGGGTTCAGCGCGTTTTCCTGAGTTTCGTAACGATGATGTCCGTCAGGTGGCCATTGAAAACCTGAAAAAGCGCGGTATTGATGCGTTAGTCGTGATCGGCGGGGACGGTTCCTATATGGGCGCCAAGCGACTGACCGAGATGGGGTTCCCCTGTATCGGCCTGCCAGGCACGATCGATAACGATGTTGCCGGCACCGATTACACCATTGGCTACTTTACCGCACTGGAGACGGTGGTGGAGGCGATTGACCGCCTGCGTGATACTTCTTCATCACACCAGCGCATCTCCATCGTTGAAGTGATGGGCCGTTACTGTGGCGATTTGACCCTGGCTGCCGCTATCGCTGGTGGATGCGAGTTTATCGTGTTGCCAGAAATTCCCTATACCCGTGAAGAGCTGGTGGCAGAAATTAAGGCCGGCATCGCGAAAGGTAAAAAGCATGCGATTGTTGCTATCACTGAACATATCTGTGATATCGACGATCTGGCGCGGTTTATCGAGACCGAAACGAAGCGCGAAACGCGCGCGACGGTACTTGGCCACATTCAGCGTGGCGGTGCGCCGTGCGCATATGATCGTATTCTTGCCTCCCGCATGGGCGCGTATTCCATTGAACTGCTCATGCAGGGCTACGGTGGCCGCTGTGTGGGTATTCAGAACGACAAAATGGTGCACCATGACATCATTGATGCGATCGAGAACATGAAGCGTCCATTCAAGCGTGATTGGATGGATACCGCGAAGCAGCTTTACTGATTTCACCGCATTAACGGGCATGCTCTTCAGGCATGCCCTTATACCTTCCGTATATTCCCCAAAGTTATAACCGCTTATTTTTAATTCTTTTAGCTCTGAAAAAGTTTATGTCACGCTTGTCCCATAATGAACTGGGAGAGTGCGCAATGAATAAATGGGCCATCGGTATTAGCTTGTTACTGGCATCAGGCAGTGTTCTGGCGAAGGATATTCAGCTGTTAAACGTTTCTTACGATCCCACCCGTGAGCTGTATGAGCAGTACAACAAGGCCTTCAGTGCGCACTATAAACAGGAAACGGGCGATAATGTGGTGATCCGTCAGTCGCATGGCGGCTCAGGCAAGCAGGCCACATCAGTGATAAACGGCATTCGTGCTGACGTCGTGACGCTGGCGCTGCAGTCTGATATTGATGCGATTGCTGAACGTGGCCGCATTGATAAGAACTGGATTAAGCGTCTGCCGGATAACTCGGCACCTTATACTTCCACGATTGTGTTCCTGGTCCGCAAGGGTAATCCAAAAGGGATCCATGACTGGAACGATCTGATCAAACCTGGCGTTTCCGTCATCACGCCTAATCCAAAAACCTCAGGTGGTGCACGCTGGAATTACCTGGCAGCCTGGGGCTGGGCGTTGGATCACAACAACGGCGATCAGGCAAAAGCGCTAAGCTATGTCAAAGCCCTGTTTAAAAATGTTGAAGTGCAGGATTCCGGTGCGCGCGGTGCGACCAACACCTTCGTTGAGCGCGGCATTGGTGATGTTCTGATCGCCTGGGAAAATGAGGCGTACCTGGCCGTGAATAAGCTGGGCAAAGACAAGTTTGAGATCGTTACCCCAAGCGAGTCTATTCTGGCAGAGCCGACGGTTTCCGTGGTGGATAAAGTGGTTGATGAGAAGGGAACGCGCCCAGTGGCTGAGGCCTATCTGAAGTATCTCTATTCGACCGAGGGACAGACGATTGCAGCCGAGAATTACTATCGTCCGCGCAATGCTGAGGTTGCGAAGAAGTTTGCCAGCACCTTTGCCCCTGTAAAATTGTTTACTGTGGACGAGAAATTCGGCGGTTGGGCTAAGGCACAAAAAACCCACTTCGCGGATGGCGGCACCTATGACCAGGTCATGAAGCCGTAACGATCGCCTGACACAATCTAAACCAGCGGAAACGCTGGTTTTTTTATGCGTGACATTCCGGCGCTGTCAGGCGAGGATGCTGATTGATTCAGTATGGAGAGGGTAACTATGCAGGCAAATCGTCGGGCCTTCATCATCATTGCGTTTCTGCTGGTGCTTGTCGTGGCAGGAATGGGGATAGCTTCCCTTCATGTTAAAGGCAATGCCGATGCGCTTTGGCAGATCGTCAGCGAAAAGTGCGTACCCAATCAGCAGAATAACGGGCAACCCGCGCCTTGCCTGCGAGTTGATCTGCAGCAGCGTTATACACTGCTCAAAGACCGTAACGGCCCCTTGCAATACCTGTTAATTCCCGTTGATAAGATAACCGGCATCGAAAGCCCGCGGTTGCTCAGCACAGCCACACCCAATTTTTTCAGCTTTGCCTGGCAGGACAGAGGCGTAGTGGCGCAGAAATTCGGCTCGCCCATTAAAGACACCGTGCTGTCGCTGGCGATCAACTCCGAGTACGGCCGAACTCAGAATCAGCTCCATATTCATATTTCCTGCTTACGGCCCGATGTCCGTCAGCAACTGGATGGACTGGCACCGACTCTCAATGCGCAGTGGAAGGATGTTACCTTTCTGAACCATCACTATATTGTGCGGGTGCTCAGTCAGGCGGAACTGGATCAACAGAGTGTCTTTATCCGGTTAGCGTCTGAAGTCCCGGATGCTAAGAATGCGATGGGGAAATACGGTATGGCACTGGCAAGCTTACCCGATGGTCGTCTGGTGCTGATGGCGGTAGCGCGCAACTGGCTTTTGCTGAATAAGGGATCGGCAGAGGAGGTGCAGGATCACGACTGCGCCCTGCTGCAACCCATAAAAAAAGCGGCCTGATGAGGCCGCTTATGCTGTGCTCAATCGCCGGTTAGCGTTGTTTAGCCGCCGCAGCAGCTTTAACGATCACGGCAAACGCATCGGCTTTCAGCGACGCGCCGCCAACCAGGGCACCGTCGATGTCCGGCTGAGTAAACAGCTCGGCAGCGTTTTTATCGTTAACTGAGCCGCCGTACTGAATAATCACTTGCTCAGCGATAGCCGCATCTTTTTTGGCAATGTGGTCACGAATAAATTTGTGAACGGCCTGCGCCTGAGCAGGTGTGGCTGACTTCCCGGTACCGATCGCCCATACCGGCTCGTAAGCGATGACCGCGTCTTTAAACGCTTCTGCACCCTGCGTGGTCAGCACCGCATCAAGCTGGCGTGCACAGACTTCTTCGGTTTTGCCCGCTTCGTTTTCCGCTTCGGTTTCACCGATGCACAGAACCGGCACCAGGCCAGCGGTTTTCAACACGGCATATTTTTTCGCAATGAATTCGTCACTCTCTTTGTGATAAGTGCGACGTTCTGAGTGACCAATGATGATGTATTTCGCGCCGATATCTTTCAGCATTTCAGCGGACACTTCGCCGGTAAATGCGCCAGAGAGGTTTACATCAACGTTTTGAGCACCCAGAGCGATGTGGCTACCGGAGATGGCGTGTTTAGCCTGATCAAGATAGAGCGCGGGCGGTGCAATAGCGACGCCACAACCCTCAACGCCCGACAGTTCTTTGCGCAGACCGTCGATCAGTTCGGCTGTCATATGCTTGCTGCCATTCAACTTCCAGTTACCCATAACCAGTGGATGTCGCATTCTATCCTCCGCATAACGCGATACATGAAATGGCGCTGCCCCGGGGCAACGTTGTCTGCCAGACAGTATAGAGATCAAATAACGTCGTGGCTTTGCTTTTCGTCATTTTTGCCCCGTCCATCAGGGCGCAGCCAGCGCAAGTTTTACCGGCTCAATGGCAAAGGTTAATCCTTTATCCCCGTTATCAGACACCACAAAACGCAGTGCGCCTTCAACGTGCTCGTAGTATCGTGAGCCTTTGCCCGCTTTAAGTAATGTTTCCAGCTTTTTACGCCCTTCTTCTGGCGTGAGTCCCGGCACAAAAAAACGTAATATTGCGGTCATATAATCCATGGCTCTGGCCTGGGACGCACTTTGATCCGGGCCCGGAACCGGAAGCCAGGTGACCTGCAGCGTTTTAATTTTACCTGTGCCAGGCTCAAGCGCGGTCGAGGAGTAAAGCGTTTCGTTGATCTTGGTGGCTGCCCGCGTCAGATCGGTTTTCTCATCGCGGGAGTCAATGGCGCGATACTCCAGTAGCGGCAGTTGAGGGTTCGCGAGATTATATTTTTCACGAAACTGGCCGATAGTCATATCCAGCGTGGGCGCGCCTGTTAACAGATAGGGCGCGGTAGGCATATGTTCGGCCTTGTCGAGTGGCGGCGGATCGGCAGCAAATACCGGAACCGTCAGCGCAAGACTCAGCAACAGTGCGCCTGGCAAATTCTTCATTTTGTCGGCCCTGACCAATAAACTCGGAATCAAATTAGAACGGTTTTTACCTCTAAGGTCAAAAGCGTGCAGGTAAAATTTTGTCTGGGGAGCATGCATGATATTACAGCAATGGTTTTTTTCGTTTCGTGGTCGCGTCGGGCGCCGTGATTTCTGGCTCTGGCAGGCAATCTGGTTGCTGTTAACCAGCGTCCTGTTCTTTTTAGCCGGTAACGATCTGGTGGATACGCAAATGGCTGCGTTTGGCATCGTGTGTTTATTGTGGCCGGCCAGCGCCATCGTGGTTAAGCGCCTGCACGATCGTGATCGCCGCGGTTACTGGGCGCTGTTACTCATCGCTGCCTGGTTGCTGATGGCAGGTAACTGGAGCATGACCGGCGCTGTCCTGCAGTGGGTTATTGGCCGCGCGCTGCCATTTATCATTCTGGCAGGACTGATCCTGGACTTAGGCCTGTTTCGTGGCACCGCTGGCGATAACCGCTTTGGTGCCGCACCGGTGCCTTTACGTCTGAAGCGGGCGACTTACCAGTAATTCTCGCTGGTGATATGACCGGGCTTGCGCTTCAGGTGCTTGCGCATGCCGCGTGTCTCTTTCAACAGCTGCTGCGTATCTCTTACCATCTGTGGATTGCCGCAGACCATCACATGGCTGGTTTCTGCATCAATAGTCAATCCGGCCGCCCGCTCCAGCTCGCCACTTTCGATTAATGCCGGAACACGTCCGGTTAATGAGCCCATACTTTCTTCACGACTGACGACCGTGATCACCTGCAGCTTGCCGTTATAGATCTGCTGGAGCTGCTGCATTAGCGGTAAAAAGCTGAGGTCGGCTGCGTAACGTGCGGCATGCACCAGTACGATATGTTTAAAGCGATCCAGGCCTTCACCCTGCTGCAAAATGGACAAATAAGGCCCCACTGCCGTACCGGTTGCCAGCATCCATAAGGTCTGACATTCCGGGACTTCATCCAGAATAAAAAAGCCTGCAGCATCTTTGGTAATCATGACCTGCTCACCGGGGCGCAGCGCCTGTAAGTGTGGACTCAATTTGCCGTCGGGTACGGTGACTAAGTAAAACTCAAGCAGGTCGTCATTGGGCGCATTGACGTAAGAGTAAGCACGTTGCACTCGTTCACCTTCGATCTCCAGTGCCAGCTTGGCGTACTGCCCGGCACTAAACGGGGCGATAGGGGCCTTAACCCGCAAGCTAAACAGCGCGTCAGTCCAGTTTTTTACTTCCTTTACTTGAGCATTGATCCACTCGGCCATGGTTACTCCTTCAGCGTTGAATCGTCTGGCGAATAAACATCTTCTCTACTGCACTGGCAGATTACCAGTCCGTCAGGCTGCAAAGGCTCTAATCGACAAACTGTAATATTTAGTTTACATCCTGGTTGCAATTATTGACGTGAATTGCCCCGCCACTTTTTATGAATCACTCGCTTTGTCATGAAATCCTGATATTTTCCTGCCACAACGGGTTTCAGCCGTTATTTGTGCTGTTTAATCGTCCCTGTTCATACAGACCTTTCGTTAAAAGATGATGAAGAAAATAGAAAATCGTCCGTTGCTGATCATGCTCATTGCACTGGTCGCAGTCGGCCAGATGGCTCAGACCATCTATGTGCCCGCCATGGCGGCAATGGCGGATGCACTTCAGGTGCGAAATGGCATGATGCAGCATGTCATGGCGGCCTATTTAATCACCTACGGCGGATCGCAGCTGATCTACGGTCCGCTCTCTGACAGCGTGGGGCGCCGTCCGGTGATCCTGGCGGGGATGGCGATCTTTATGATCGGCGCGATTGCCGCCATGATGGCCTCGTCGCTGGATATGCTGGTCACGGGCAGTGCGATTCAGGGCGCGGGCACCGGCGTGGCCGGTGTCATGGCGCGAACCATGCCGCGCGATCTTTATCACGGTCATGCCCTACGCCAGGCCAACAGCTGGCTTAATATGGGCGTGCTCGCCAGCCCTTTAGTGGCACCGGTGATTGGCGCACTGTTAACGCAGCTGTTTGGCTGGCATGCCTGCTTTGCTTTTCTGCTGTTGCTGTGTCTGATGGTGACGGTCGCCATGGCGCGCTGGCTACCGGAGACGCGCCCAAACGGTGCCGAAGTCACGCCCTTCTTAAAACGCTATATCCGGCTGTTACGTGATGCGAATTTCGTCCGTTATCTGGTGCTGCTGATTGGCGCACTGGCCGGCATTGCCGTCTTTGAGGCCAGCTGTGGCGTGCTGCTCGGTGGCGTTCTGGGCCTGAACAGTTTCACCGTCAGTATTTTGTTTATCTTACCTATTCCTGCGGCCTTCTTTGGTGCCTGGTTCGCCGGACGTGAACAGCGCTCCTGGCATAGCCTGATGTGGTTTGGCGTCAACAGTTGCCTGCTGGCGGCGGTGTTGATGTGGATACCTGCCTGGTTTGGCATCATGACAATCTGGACGTTATTGATACCGGCGTCGCTGTTTTTCTTTGGCGCGGGAATGCTGTTTCCCCTGGCCACATCCGGTGCGATGGAGCCCTATGCCTGGCTCGCAGGAAGTGCGGGCGCACTGATTGGGGGGTTACAGAATTTGGGTTCCGGGCTGGTGGCGTCCCTGTCGGCGTTAATGCCTCAGCGCGATCAGTTCAGCCTTGGCCTGCTGATGGTTATCACGGCTCTGGTGATGTTGCTGTGCTGGCTGCCGCTTTCGCGACAGCCAGCAGGCGAGAATCAGGCTGTTACAGGATAAAGGGATGCAAAACCGGATCTTTGCGGTCCAGGTAATGCACAGACTGGATGCGGCGAATCGTGCGTGATTTGCCGCGAATTAACAGGGTTTCACTGGTGGCCATATTGCCCTGACGGGTGATGCCTTTCAGCAGATCACCACTGGTGATACCGGTGGCGGCAAAGATCACGTTATCGTTTCGCGCCATCGCCTGCAGGGGCAGAACTTTTCCTGCCTCAATCCCCATGCCAGCGCAGCGTTTCAGCTCATATTCCCCAATCCGGCGGTTCTCTTCGCTGTCACCTTTTACGTGATGTCGTGCCAGTAATCTGCCCTGCATATCACCGTCCAACGCACGAATCACAGCGGCCGATACCACGCCTTCAGGCGCGCCGCCAATACCGTACATCACGTCAACTTCGCTGTCGGGCATACAGGTCAGAATGGAGGCCGCCACATCACCATCAGGGAACGCGAATAGTCTTACGCCCAGCTGTTTAAGCTGCTCGATAACGGCGTCATGGCGCGGCTTTGACAGAATGGACACGGTGAGTTGTGACAACGGCTTATTCATGGCGATGGCGATATTACGCAGGTTAATCTCAAGCGGGAGATCCAGATTGATATGGCCCCGCGCCGCCGGACCGACGATAAGCTTCTCCATATACATGTCAGGCGCATGAAGAAAACTGCCTTTGTCACCGACGGCCATCACGGCAAGCGCATTGGCCTGTCCCATTGCCGTCATGCGGGTACCTTCAATAGGATCGACGGCAATATCCACCGCGTCGCCCTGACCCGTGCCCACTTTTTCGCCGATGTAGAGCATAGGGGCTTCGTCAATTTCCCCTTCGCCGATCACTATCTGTCCATCGATCTGAATGGTATTTAAGACATGACGCATGGCATGAACGGCGGCACCGTCCGCCGCGTTTTTATCGCCGCGCCCTAACCACTTATAACCAGCCAGTGCGGCAGCCTCAGTTACGCGGGAAAATTCAATGGCAAGTTCTCGTTTCATTGCATGTACCTGACAAAAAACAGGCTGGCAGTGTAGCGGAGGGAGAAGGCGGGGAAAAGGCCCGTGACGGAGGACGTCACGGGCGCAGTGCGGATTACTCTTGTTCTTCCCACGCTTGTGCGCGCGCGACAGCTTTCTTCCAGCCGGCATAACGGACGTTACGCTCGGTGGTTTCAAGTGTTGGACGGAATTCGCGCTCAATCACGGCTTTGGCACGGACTTCTTCCAGATCCTGCCAGAAACCTACCGCCAGACCTGCCAGGTACGCGGCACCCAGCGCAGTGACTTCACGCACTTCAGGTCGCTCAACGCGTGTGCCAAGAATGTCTGACTGGAACTGCATCAGGAAGTTGTTAGCCACTGCTCCTCCGTCCACACGCAGAGCCTGCAGGCGCGTGTTGGCATCATTCTGCATGGCTTCCAGGACATCACGTGTTTGATAAGCGATGGACTCCAGCGTTGCACGGATGATGTGGTTCGCATTCGCACCACGTGTCAGGCCGAACAGCGCGCCACGTGCATAGGGATCCCAGTAAGGTGCACCCAGGCCAGTAAAGGCAGGAACCATATATACACCGTTTGAATCTTTCACTTTCATCGCGAAGTATTCTGAGTCAGCCGAATCGCTGATCAGCTTCATCTCATCGCGTAACCACTGAATGGCCGCGCCGCCGATAAAGACCGCCCCTTCCAGTGCATAGTTGACTTCACCACGTGGCCCGCAGGCGATAGTGGTCAGCAGGCCGTGCGTTGAGGTGACGGCTTCGGTACCGGTGTTCATCAGCATAAAGCAGCCGGTGCCGTAGGTGTTTTTCGCCATACCCGGCTGAACGCACAGTTGACCATAAAGCGCAGCCTGCTGGTCGCCTGCGATACCCGCGATAGGAATACGCGTACCGCCTTTACCACCAATGTTTGTCTGACCATACACTTCAGACGAAGATTTCACTTCTGGCAGCATCGCACGCGGGATATCCAGGATTTCCAGCATGCGCTCATCCCACTCAAGCTTGTGGATGTTGAACAGCATGGTACGTGAGGCGTTGGTGTAATCGGTGATGTGCACGCGCCCCTGGGTCATTTTCCACACCAGCCAGGTGTCGACTGTACCAAACAGCAGTTCGCCACGTTTTGCACGCTCGCGCGCGCCTTCTACGTTATCCAGGATCCACTTAACTTTGGTGCCAGAAAAGTAAGGGTTAATCACCAGACCGGTGGTGTGCTGGATATACTCTTCCAGTCCCTCTTTCTTCAGCTTATTACAGTAGTCAGCAGTACGGGGATCCTGCCAGACGATGGCATTATAGACTGGCTTACCGGTTTCTTTATCCCAGACGATCGCGGTTTCACGCTGGTTAGTAATCCCAATCGCCGCGATTTCATCTGAGCGAATATCAGCATGTGCCAGCACTTCAACCAGCGTAGAACTCTGTGATGCCCAGATATCCATTGGGTCATGCTCTACCCAGCCCGCTTTCGGATAGATTTGGGTAAATTCGCGTTGCGATACCGCCACAATGTTAGCGTCGTGATCCAGCACCACAGCACGTGAACTGGTTGTGCCCTGATCGAGAGCGACGATGTATTTTTTATCGGTGGTAGTCATAAATTCATTCCTGATGATAAAAAGTGGAACTTACGCTTTACGTTCATGCGCGGACGCAATCGGTTTGTCACTGGTCGGTGGGGAAATCACCGCACCGGGTAAATGGCGGCCAATCAGGGCGCGATAACCAAAGGCTCCCAGGCAAGCACCGACCAGTGGGCCAAAAATTGGCACAAGGAAATACGGAATCTGATGACCGCCAGTGAAGGCAACGGTGCCCCAGCCAGCCAGCCACTCGAAGACTTTCGGTCCGAAGTCACGTGCCGGGTTCAGGGCAAAGCCGGTCAATGGGCCCATAGAGCCACCAATAACGGCAACCAGCAGGCCAATCAGCAGCGGTGCCATCGGGCCACGCGGGACGCCATTGCCATCGTCGGTCAGTGCCATAATCACGGACATCAGGACTGCAGTGATCACCATTTCAACCAGGAAGGCCTGACCTACGCTAATTTGCGGATTCGGATAGGTAGAAAAAATGCCCGCCAGGCTCAGGCTTTCAACTGAACCCCGCACCATGTTATGACTTTGTTCGAAATTGATAAACAAGCTGTAGTAAAGTCCGTAGACCAGCGCCGCGCCACAGAAAGCACCGGCCACCTGAGACAGAATATAAGGAAGGACTTTACGGCCTTCGAAATTGGCGAACAGGCAGAGTGCGACAGTCACTGCCGGGTTGAGATGGGCACCTGACACACCTGCGCTGAGGTAGACCGCCATAGAAACGGCCAGCCCCCAGACGATACAGATTTCCCATTGGCCAAAAGTGGCACCAGCCAGCTTAAGCGCGGCAACGCAACCCGCGCCAAAAAACAGGATCAAACCGGTACCCAGAAATTCGGCAATACACTGACCTTTGAGTGTGGTTGTAGTCTGACTCATGATAGTTGTTCCTGAAGCGAGGTTAAATTTTATCAGTTTTTGTTCTCATTCCGTGAGTCACCCATCTTTGATGTAGGGCTGTTGTTAATTTATCGTTAACGAGCATAAACGAGAAATAGCGAAATCGATTTTTGTGTAGTGTGTCAAAAAAATGCGCGTTTTCGCGTGTTTTGATTTTCCTTAAGCGCCATTCGGGCCGTTTTCCTCCGCGTGATACCGGCTTCGCCAGGCAAACAGGTGGGAAAGGAACATTTTAGGGATAGGCTGAAAAATGTTACTGACGGCGGTCTGCAGGCCCGCGTTGCTGGACTTGCGTGATGAGGCTACATACAATCGGGACAACGTTGCTGGTAAACGCCTTGTGTGCGAAAGCTGGCATCATCAACGCCTTGCAAGATTTTAGGAGAGGTCAGAAAGATGTCATTTGAAGTGTTTGAGAAACTGGAAGCAAAAGTACAGCAGGCGATTGATACTATCACCCTGCTGCAAATGGAAATTGAAGAGCTGAAAGAGCAGAACAACAACCTGCGTCACGACGCGCAGAATGCTGCTGGCAACCATGAAGCACTGATGCGCGAAAATCAGCATCTGAAAGAGGAGCAGCATGTCTGGCAAGAACGCCTGCGTGCGCTGTTGGGAAAAATGGAAGAGGTATAAGCCTCAACTAATGCGAAAAACGGGTGCCTGGCACCCGTTTTCGTTCGCTGACATTATTCAATGTCGAGCGGATCTTCCGATAAAATCATCCCGGTGTTATCCGCATAGAGATGGTCGCCAGAGAAGAAGGTGACGCCGCCGAAATTCACGCGCACATCGCTTTCGCCAATGCCTTCACCGGCCGCGCCTGCCGGAATAGCGGCGATAGCCTGAATGCCGATTTCCAGTTCTTCCAGTTCGTCTACCTGACGTACCGAACCGTAAACCACGATGCCTTCCCACTCATTCTGCGCTGCCAGTCGGGCAAGCTGCGCATCAACTAAAGCGCGGCGTACTGAGCCACCGCCATCAATCAGCAACACGCGGCCACGACCGTTCTCTTCCAGCAGATCGTAAAGCAGCCCGTTGTCTTCAAAACATTTCACTGTGGTTATCTGACCGCCGAATGAGGTCCGCCCACCGAAATTTGAGAAAAGCGGTTCAACAACGTTCACTTCTTCGTGGTAGATGTCGCAGAGTTCAGAAGTATCGTATTTCATAAGGGTTTCGTCTGTTTGCCACAGGAGCGCTAAGTATATCGCTTTATGCCAATTGTTGGCAAAATCATCAGCGGTAAAAAACCGGTACCGCATCAAGCGCATGCAGAAAAAAGCCCAGCCAAACTGGCCGGGCTTTGATACAGCACATAGACAGGTGAACGTTACAGGATGAAGCGGCTCAGGTCTTCGTCTGCAACCAGCTCATCCAGATGTTTACCCACATATTCGGCATCAATGGTGACGGATTCACCGCTCCGATCGCTGGCATCATAGGAAATATCTTCCATCAGACGTTCCAGCACGGTATGCAAGCGACGCGCACCGATGTTTTCTGTGGTTTCGTTGACCTGCCATGCGGCTTCCGCGATGCGACGAATACCATCGTCGGTAAAGTGAATGTTCACGCCTTCGGTATTCATCAGCGCTTTGTACTGCACTGTGACTGAAGCATTAGGTTCGGTCAGGATGCGCTCGAAATCATTCACCGTCAGGGCCTGGAGTTCAACACGGATCGGTAAACGACCCTGTAGCTCAGGAATCAAATCGGACGGGCTGGCAACCTGGAACGCACCTGAGGCGATAAACAGAATATGGTCAGTCTTGACCATGCCGTGCTTGGTCGACACGGTGCAGCCTTCTACCAGTGGCAGCAGGTCGCGCTGAACGCCTTCGCGTGAGACGTCCGGGCCGCCCGCGTTTTGTCCGCCGCGCTTACAGATTTTGTCTATCTCATCGATGAACACGATGCCGTGCTGTTCTACCGCATCAATGGCATCCTGCTTCAGCTCTTCCGGATTCACCAGCTTAGCGGCTTCTTCTTCAATCAACAGCTTAAAGGCTTCTTTGATTTTCAGCTTGCGCGGTTTCTGTTTCTGCCCGCCCAGGTTCTGGAACATGGACTGCAGCTGGCTGGTCATCTCTTCCATGCCCGGCGGTGCCATGATTTCAACGCCAGGGCCTGTTGCGGCTAAATCGATCTCAATTTCTTTATCGTCGAGCTGGCCTTCACGCAGCTTCTTGCGGAAAGACTGACGTGCAGATGAAGGCTCGCTGGTTTGTTCAGCCTGTCCCCAGTTATTTTTCGCCGGTGGGATAAGCACATCAAGAATGCGCTCTTCCGCCATTTCTTCTGCGCGATATTTGTTCTTCTCAATGGCCTGGCTGCGCACCATTTTGATCGCGGAGTCCGTCAGGTCACGAATAATGGAGTCGACTTCTTTGCCGACATAGCCCACTTCGGTAAACTTGGTGGCTTCAACTTTGATGAACGGCGCGTTGGCCAGTTTTGCCAGACGGCGAGCAATTTCTGTTTTACCCACACCGGTTGGGCCGATCATGAGAATATTTTTAGGGGTCACTTCGTGACGCAGCTCTTCGTCAAGCTGCATACGGCGCCAGCGGTTACGCAGGGCAATAGCCACGGCGCGCTTAGCGCTGTCCTGGCCAATAATAAAGCGGTTCAGCTCGCTGACGATTTCGCGTGGAGTCATCTCAGACATGTTTAGATCCTTACGACTTGGACGTTAATTCTTCGAAATTAACGTTGTGGTTGGTGTAGATGCAAATATCGCCAGCGATATTCAGCGATTTCTCAACGATGTCGCGCGCACCCAATTCAGAATTTTCTAACAGGGCACGGGCAGCGGCCTGGGCATAGGGACCGCCAGAACCGATAGCAATAAGGTCGTTTTCAGGCTGGATGACGTCACCATTACCGCTAATGATCAGCGATGCCGATTCGTCCGCCACCGCCAGCAGCGCTTCCAGGCGGCGTAACATTCTGTCGGTGCGCCAGTCTTTCGCCAGCTCAACGGCCGCTTTCACCAAATGGCCCTGATGCATTTCAAGTTTGCGTTCGAAGAGTTCAAACAGGGTAAAGGCATCTGCAGTGCCGCCAGCAAAGCCAGCAATCACTTTATCGTTGTAAAGACGACGCACTTTTTTGACGTTGCCTTTCATTACGGTATTACCGAGCGTAGCCTGGCCATCGCCGCCAATCACTACCTGGCCGTTGCGTCGAACACTTACTATTGTTGTCACGGGCAGACCCCTTTTACTGTCGGAAAAAAGCTCCGCGCCCAGGGCGCGGAGGATCATGCAGACAGATATGGGGCAGATTTGACGGGTTTCAACCCCCAACGGCGAGCGGAATGCAGCCGGAATGTCCTGAAGCGCGCAGACGTTTCAGCGTGCTGTCTGCGCTGGCGCGGTCTTTGAAGGGCCCTACCACGACACGATTCCATCCGCCGCCGGAGGTCAGACGGCTTTCAAACCCTTCAAACGCCAGCGCGGCGCGCACCGATTCAGCCTGCTCTGTTCCCTTAAACGAGCCACACTGAACCATCCAGCGTTGCGAGGCTGCTTTTTCAGCCGGTTTCGCTTTGGCGGTGTCCTGTGTTTTAGGCTGAGCAGTAGGTTCACGCGTAACAGGCGCGGGTTGTGTCTGCTGCACACTCTGCTGTTGCTGAGTATGTTGCTCCTGACGCTGCTGCTGTATTTGTTGCTGACGTTGCTGCTGCTGTTGTGCCTGCTGCTGCTGTTGTGCCTGCTGCTGACGTTGCTGCGACTGCAATTGCTGTTGCTGGAGCTGTTGCTGTCGCTGAAGTTGCTGTACCTGCTGCTGATGCTGCAGCGTTTGCTGGCGTTGAGCTGGCGTCTGCTCGTTCCACGGCACTTCATTTAATTGGGTGGGTTGCTGACGCATATCCGCCTGCATTTGCTCAAGCAGCTGGCGTTGCTCATCGGTCAGTTGCGTATGTGACTGCACTTCGCCACCGGAGGTAGGCTCGCTTGGGGTCGGCACAGTGACCTGACGGTTTTCCAGCTCTTTGATGTATTTCCAGCGTTCTTCAGGCTTTGGCGGTAAGCCATTCCCGTTGGCTTTATGATCCGTAATAACCGGCACGTCTTCTTTCTTGTGGTGCGCCAGGAACCATAAACCACCGGCAAAGGTCACCAATACAGCAACCGCCAGTACAATCATTAATTTAGAGGTGCCTGAACCGCTTTTTGTTTTTTTGCCACGGCTTGGGCTTTTCTTGCGACGCGTCCCTGTTGAACGCCCGCGGCCTACATAATCTTTTTGTGCCACTCTCGTCCTGATACCCTTGAAAATATGATGCCACGTAGGCGAATCCGTTGTTACCACACGCCCGGCAAGGAGCCCGCCATGTTACTTAAGGGCCGGAACTTTGACCAGCAATGATAGCCCTAAGAATCCCCTGAAAATAGCGGAACTTTTCGCTTATCTCTCATCCTTTTTTGCCAAAGTTGTGCTACCACGCACCACCAGTTCGGCATCCAGCAGCGTTGAACCGTTATGAATGCTATTACCCTGTAATTCATTCAGTAACAGCCGCACGGCTTCGCAGCCTATTTCAAAACAGGGCTGTTTCACCGTGGTGAGCGGCGGCTCGCAGTAACGCGAGAGTTCAATATCGTCGAACCCCACAACCGACAGGTCTTCCGGTATGCGCAGGCCCAATCGTTTTGCCTGGCTAATAGCGCCGATGGCCATGATATCGCTATGACAAAACAGGGCTCGTGGCGGCTGTGGTAAAGCCAATAGCTGATTTATGGCATCAACGCCGGATTCAAAGGTGAAGTCACCCCGAACGATATAAGTGGGATCCACGCTGATGCCGCTGCGACGTAAGGCCTGCACATAACCCTGAAGGCGGTACTGGCAGAGCGCAACGTCTTCCGGTCCGGTCAGGCAGGCAATGCGTTTATGACCCAACTGCAGCAGGTGATTGACCGCGACAAACGAGGCCGTCAGGTTATCGATATTGACGGTGGGTAACGACATTTCTGGCGAGAACTCAATCGCCATCACCATCGGCGGAAGATTGCGCTGCTCTTCAGGACTCACATCAAAGGGTAACTGCGCGCCCAGCAGCACGATGCCATCGATCTGCCGGGTCAGCATCAGGTTTAAAAACGTCCACTCCTGCGGTTTTTGGTGTGCGCAGTCGCCGATAAGCACCAGATAACCAGCCTTTGAGGCGGCGACTTCAACGCCACGGATAATTTCACTGAAGAAGGGATCGCAGATATTGGGGACGATCAGCAGCAGCGTCTGCGTGTCATTGCGCCTGGCATGGCGGGACATGCTCTGGGCGGCATAGCCGACGTCAGCCACGGCCTGTTCGACTTTCTGACGCGTGGCCGAAGAGACTTTTTCCGGATTCATGAGTGCACGCGACACGGTAGCGGTCGAGACGCCGGCTTTTTCTGCGACGTCTTTCATCGTGGCGGCAGCCGACGGTTGATTCTGATCCAACACATGCTCCTGATGCGTAATCGCGCATTCAACGTTCGTATTGTCTGAGGTAAAAACAGGCCAGGCACCATTGTTATCGATTGCGATGCCGGGCCGTTACTTAATTTGCATAAAAATTGTGACTTATGCGACGTTTTTCGATCCCTCTCACAACCTGCCCGGGCCTAGCTTTCGGTAGGATCCACGTCCAGCGTCCACTTTACCTTGCGCGAGGCCGGTAAAGTGCCAGTCAGCGGTAACGAACTACTCAGCAGCTGTTGCAGACGTTTGCGTGACGGATGCTGCACCAGCAACTGCCAGCGCCAGCGACCGCTCCGCTTTGGCTGCAGAGCAGGCAGTGGCCCCATGAACCACATTGCCGTGTCGTTAAGCGGGCTGGCTTCCAGCATATTACGCAGCTGTTGCAGAAATTCTGCAGCCTGATGGTTGTCCATGTCCTCCGCACGAAACAGCGCATGATGTGTCCACGGAGGGAGAAAAACCGACTGGCGCTCCAACAGCGTTTGCTGGGCAAAAGCGAAGTAGCCCTGGTGGAGCAGCGTTTGCAGAAGCGGATGCTCAGGATGGTGTGTTTGCAGCAAGACTTCGCCTTGCTTACCGGCCCGACCGGCGCGCCCGGCAACCTGAGTATAAAGCTGAGCGAAGCGTTCTGCGGCACGGAAGTCAGCGGAAAATAAGGCACCGTCGACGTCCAGCAGTGACACCAGCGTCACATCAGGAAAATGATGCCCTTTTGCCAGCATCTGGGTTCCCACAAGAATACGCGCGCCGCCGCGATGGACATCCGCCAGATGCTGCTCCAGCGCGCCTTTGCGGCTGGTGGTATCCCGGTCGATGCGCGAGACCGGCACACCGGGAAATAACGTGCCTAGCTGCTGCTCAAGCTGTTCCGTCCCTACGCCCACCGGTAACAGGTGAGTTGAACCACATTGTGGACACTGGTTGGGCAGCGGCCGCTGGCTGTCACAATGGTGGCAGCGCAACTGACGATGATGTTGATGCAGAGTGTAATAGCGATCGCAGCGCTGGCATTCGGCAATCCAGCCGCAGTCGTGGCAGAGCAGCGCAGGTGAAAAACCACGGCGGTTCAGGAACAGCAACACCTGGTTATCTGCTTTCAGATGCTGGCGCATTTTGAAGATCAGGGCAGGCGCCAGGCCGCCTGTCAGCTGTACGCCTTTCAAATCGATTAGCTGCTGCAGAGCGGGTTTAGCGTTACCGGCGCGTTTCATCAGGTCGAGCTGACGGTATTTGCCGTTACGCACGTTGTGCAGGCTTTCCAGCGCCGGTGTCGCGGAACCCATGATGACAGGAATATTCTCTTCATGGGCGCGAAACACGGCCAGATCGCGAGCCTGATAGCGCCAGCCTTCCTGCTGCTTATAAGAACTGTCGTGCTCTTCGTCGATAATAATGACGCCCGGACGCGCCATAGGGGTAAACAGGGCCGAGCGAGTGCCGATGATGATGGCATTCTCTCCTCTGCGCGCCCGTAGCCAGACAGAAAGGCGTTCGCTGTCATTCAGCGCTGAGTGCAGCACATCAACCGGCGCATCAAAACGTTCGCGGAAACGGGCAATGGTTTGTGGCGTCAGGCCGATTTCCGGCACCAGCACCAGGGCCTGTTTTCCTCTGGCCAGGACGTTTTCCAGCACGCTGAGATAAACTTCAGTCTTGCCTGAGCCGGTAATTCCCGCCAGTAGCCAGGCCGCATAATGCTCATCTTCACTGCGCATCGCCCCGACTGCCGTCGCCTGATCGGTATTGAGGCGCAGGCGTTCACCTTTGACCGCGAAGCTGCTGCGCCAGTCATGCCTGTGTGGCTGATGCTCATGTAATTCGCATAACCCTTTGGCACGCAGCGCCTGCATGGCGGCATCGGTGAGATCGTGCTCAGTGACTTCATGACGATAAAGCGGCCGCTGTCGCAGCGTTGCAAGCCCTTGCTGCTGTTTGGGGGCCCGCTTCAGGCTCTCGGGGGCAGTAGCCCGGCCCTGCTCGGTAATTTCCCAACGCCATAAGGGATTATCCTGGGCAGGTTTACCTTGTCTGAGCAGCACCGGTAGCGCATGGCTCAGTACCTCGCCGAGAGGTGAATGATAGTAGTTCGCCGCCCAGTGGAGAATGCGCCACAGAGACGGGGGAAAGAGCGACTCGCTGTCCAGTACCGATATCACCTGTTTGAGCTGGGTCGCGGGCAGGTCGCTGGTGTCAGGTAATGCCACCACGATACCGGTCATTTTTCGGTTACCAAAAGGCACGATCACCCGACCGCCAATGACCGGCTGCACGCCGACAGGAGGCAGGTAGTCAAACAGGCGAGGAAGGGGAACGGGCAGGGCAACCTGAACAACGGGCATAACAGTCTCTTTCCGGTTCATCTAGCAGGGCGGTTAGTGTACACGCTGACGCACACGGCGTGTATCTCAGGCGACATTTGCAGCATTAAACATTAGCCTGTATAATATGCCGCCTTCGGTAAGAAAGACCTTGCCGGAGTTCACCATTAATGTTCAATCGCGTGTGGTGCTGCGCAGGTTCACGTCCTGGCGCGGAGAGCGACACGGCCTTATATGAGGTTTCCCATGAAACAAGGTATTCACCCAAAATACGAAGCAGTTACCATCAACTGTACTTGCGGTAACGTGATTCACACTCGCTCTACGCTGACTCACGAACTGAACCTGGACGTTTGTGGTAAGTGCCACCCGTTCTACACCGGTAAGCAGCGTGAAGTTGCAACTGGTGGCCGCGTTGACCGCTTCAACAAGCGTTTCAGCGTGCCAGGCACCAAAAAATAAGAAACGGCATTCGAACATCTGTTCGGCGGCAAGAAAAACCCAGCTCAGGCTGGGTTTTTTTATGTCTGAAAATCAGTATTCCCAGGTATCCGGGTCGATGCCCATGTCACGCATAATTTTTTTCGCGGCTTCCGGTATTTCGTCGTTACGTTCTTTACGCAGGTCGACATCATTAGGTAACGGTTGTCCGGTAAAAGCATGCAAGAAGGCTTCGCACAGGAGTTCACTGTTTGTCGCGTGGCGCAGGTTGTTAACCTGACGACGTGTCCGTTCGTCTGTCAGAATTTTCAGCACGCTTAACGGAATTGATACCGTGATTTTTTTAACCTGTTCGCTCTTTTTGCCGTGCTCAGCGTACGGGCTGATATATTCGCCGTTCCATTCAGCCATGGGATACCTTAATCAATAAAAGTTAAAAGTTACGAAATCAGCCGATTATGCCTGATTTTCTTCTACCTGACCCCTTCTCTGGCGGGTTTCTTCGTTCAACGCACAGTGCTAATGGAGTTGAACGCCAGGTATGGGCGCATAATTTTAGCGGTTATTGCGACGATGCTCAATCTATACGCAAAGACATTTGGATGTCCAGATGTATTGACGTCTAAAAGCAAGGTGATATCCTGTTGGCAAATTATTTCATACTTCAGGAACAGTTAGCCCTATGACGCGTAAACAGGCAACCATCGCAGTGCGCAGCGGTTTGAATGACGACGAGCAATACGGCTGCGTTGTCCCGCCCATCCACCTTTCCAGCACCTATAACTTCCATGATTTCAATGAGCCCCGTGCGCATGACTATTCCCGTCGTGGTAACCCCACGCGTGATGTGGTGCAGCGTGCCCTGGCAGAGCTGGAAGGCGGAGCGGGAGCGGTGCTGACCAATACCGGCATGTCCGCGATTCATCTGGTGACAACCGTGTTCCTGAAGCCTGGCGATCTGCTGGTTGCGCCGCACGACTGTTATGGCGGCAGCTATCGGCTGTTCGACAGTCTGAGTAAGCGGGGCGCTTACCGGGTGAAGTTTGTCGATCAGGGTGATAAAGCTGCGCTGCAGGCGGCAATGGATGAGAAGCCTAAACTGGTGCTGGTTGAAAGCCCCAGTAACCCGCTATTGCGCGTGGTGGATATCGCCGCCATTTGCGCAGCGGCGCGTGCGGCGGGCGCCGTGAGCGTCGTGGACAACACCTTTATGAGTCCGGCACTGCAAAATCCTCTGGCACTGGGTGCGGATCTGGTCATTCACTCCTGTACCAAATACCTGAATGGCCACTCTGACGTGGTAGCCGGTGCCGTGATTGCTAAAGATCCGCAGGCGGCGACCGATTTAGCCTGGTGGGCCAATAATATTGGGGTCACCGGCTCCGCTTTTGACAGCTATCTGCTGCTGCGCGGAATGCGCACGCTGGGCCCACGTATGGCCGCTGCGCAACGTAATGCGTTAGCCATTGTTGATTATCTCAAGCAACAGCCGCTGGTGAAAACGTTGTATCATCCTTCACTGCCGGAAAACGCGGGACATGAATTCGCTGCACGCCAGCAGCGTGGATTCGGTGCCATGCTCAGTTTTGAGCTGGACGGCGATGAAGCCCGGTTGCGCCGTTTCCTCAAAGCGCTTGAGTTGTTCACGTTGGCGGAATCGTTGGGCGGCGTTGAAAGCTTGATTTCACACACGGCGACCATGACCCATGCAGGTATGTCTGCAGAGGCCCGGGCCGCAGCAGGCATCTCTGAAACATTGCTACGTATTTCAGTAGGTATTGAAGACCACGAAGATTTAATTGCCGATTTGGATAATGCATTCCGGATCGCAGCCGAGGATTGATGATGACGAGTTCAGCTGGCGCAGGAACGCCAAACAACAGACAGCTCCACAAGTTTGGTGGCAGCAGCCTTGCAGATGCACGCTGCTACCAGCGTGTCGCCAGCATTATGGCGGATTACAGCCAGCCAGGTGACATGATGGTCGTATCGGCCGCGGGCTCGACGACCAATCAGCTGATTAGCTGGCTGAAGCTG
Source organism: Pantoea sp. B623 (assembly GCF_024814475.1). Taxonomy (NCBI): domain Bacteria; kingdom Pseudomonadati; phylum Pseudomonadota; class Gammaproteobacteria; order Enterobacterales; family Erwiniaceae; genus Pantoea; species Pantoea sp. B623. The sequence continues at coordinate 2,587,521 of NZ_JANUXM010000004.1, forward strand.
AGCCAGAGCGACCGACTGTCCGCACATCAGGTGCAGCAGACATTACGTCGCTATCAGAGTGAGCTCATCAGTGCACTGTTACCTGCCGAAATAGCCGAACCCTTAATTACTGCCTTTATTCGCGACCTCGAAAAACTGGCGGCGTTACTGGATGGTGACGTCACAGAAGCGGTCTATGCGGAAGTGGTGGGCCATGGTGAGATCTGGTCTGCACGTTTAATGTCAGCGGTGCTGAACCAGCAGGATCTTCATGCCTGCTGGCTGGATGCACGCGATTTTCTGCGCGCGGAACGGGCCGCCCAGCCGCAGGTAGATGAAGGCAAATCCTGGCCGTTGTTACAAACGCTGCTGGCCCAGCATCCGCATAAACGCATCGTGGTAACTGGCTTTATCTGCGGCAATGACGCGGGCGAAACGGTACTGCTGGGGCGTAACGGTTCTGACTACTCTGCCACGCAGATTGGTGCGCTGGCAGGTGTGGGACGTGTGACGATCTGGAGCGATGTGGCGGGCGTTTACAGTGCCGATCCCCGCAAAGTCTCTGATGCCTGTCTGCTGCCCTTGCTGCGCCTGGATGAGGCCAGTGAGCTGGCGCGTCTGGCAGCCCCGGTACTGCATACCCGCACCTTACAGCCGGTCTCGGGCAGCGATATTGATTTGCAGTTACGCTGCAGCTATCAGCCGGAACAGGGATCTACCCGTATCGAGCGCGTCCTCGCGTCCGGTACGGGCGCCCGCATCGTCACCAGCCACGACGACGTGTGCCTGGTAGAGATCCAACTTCCTGAGCAGCACGATTTTGCGCTGTTTCAAAAAGAGATCGATCAGCTGCTGACGCGCGCGCAGATGCGTCCGCTGGCGATGGGCATTCATCCCGATCGTCAGCTGCTGCAACTGTGCTACACCTCTGAAGTGGTGAACAGTGCCTTTACTTTATTGCAGGACGCCGGCTTACCTGGACATTTGCAGTTACGTGAAGGTTTAGCGCTGGTTGCGCTGGTTGGCGCTGGCGTCACGCGCAACCCGTTGCACACGCACCGTTTCTGGCAGCAGCTAAAAGATCAGCCGGTCGAATTTATCAGCCAGTCGCCAGAGCACATTAGCGTGGTTGCGGTGCTGCGCGTTGGCCCTACTCAGCATCTCATTCAGGGGTTGCACAGTTCCCTGTTTCGGGCAGAAAAGCGCATTGGCCTGATGTTGTTTGGCAAGGGCAACATCGGTTCTCGCTGGCTGGAGTTGTTTGCCCGCGAGCAGGAAACGTTGTCGGCGCGCACCGGTTTCGAGTTTGTGCTAGCGGGCGTGGTGGACAGCCAACGCAGCCTGCTGAGCTATGAAGGTCTGGACGCCAGTCGCGCACTGGCATTCTTTGACGATGAAGCGGAAGCGCGCGATGAAGAGTCGCTGTTTCTGTGGATGCGCGCGCACCCTTACGATGATCTGGTTGTGCTGGATGTGACGGCCAGTAAGCCGCTGGCACAGCAATATCTTGATTTTGCCAGCCATGGGTTTCATGTCATCAGCGCCAATAAAGTGGCGGGAGCATCGGATACGCAAACCTGGCGCGAGATTCGGGATGCCTTTGAAAAAACCGGCCGCCACTGGTTGTATAACGCCACCGTGGGCGCAGGTCTGCCGATAAACCATACGGTGCGCGATTTACGGGAAAGCGGTGACACGATTTTGTCGATCAGCGGTATTTTCTCCGGAACGCTGTCCTGGCTGTTTCTGCAATTTGATGGCACGGTGCCCTTTACCGACCTGGTGGATCAGGCGTGGCAGCAGGGATTGACGGAACCGGATCCTCGCGTCGATCTGTCGGGTCAGGACGTGATGCGCAAACTGGTGATTCTGGCACGTGAAGCAGGCTATAACATCGAGCCGGATCAGGTGCGCGTCGAGTCGCTGGTGCCGCAGAGCTGCGAAGATGAATCAATAGATCACTTTTTCGAGAATGGCGACGAGCTTAATGAGCAGATGCTGCAACGGCTTGAAGCCGCGCAGGAGATGGGGCTGGTGCTGCGCTATGTTGCGCGCTTCGATGCTAACGGCAAAGCACGTGTTGGCGTCGAAGCGGTACGTCCGGAGCATCCTCTGGCCGCCTTACTGCCTTGTGACAACGTGTTTGCCATCGACAGCCGTTGGTATCGCGATAATCCGCTGGTGATCCGCGGACCTGGTGCAGGCCGGGACGTTACCGCCGGCGCTATCCAGTCTGATATTAATCGCCTTGCCCGACTCCTCTGACGTTGCTTTTCTCCAGGCGCTTCGGCGCCTGTCCTGCCCTAACATCCTCATATAAAAAGCCCTTTCACATCGACTGAATATTTGTCACTTCCTGGGATGATTTATCAGTTGACGCTTGCGGGAAAATGGTTCACTTTGAGTGTCTGGACGTCTAAACGTATAGATGTTTACAGGTTAACAGATAACCGATGTGGGCGGAGGTAGCAGGATGAGTTTCTTTCATGCCAATCAGCGCGAGGCGCTCAATCAGAGCCTGGCAGAGCTAAACGGGCGAATTAGTGTCTCTTTTGAGTTTTTCCCGCCGCGCACCAGTGAAATGGAAGAAACGCTGTGGAACTCCATCCATCGTCTGAGCAGCCTGAAGCCCAGTTTTGTCTCTGTAACCTACGGGGCGAACTCGGGTGAGCGTGACCGCACACACAGCATCATTAAAGGCATTAAAGAACGTACGGGGCTCGAAGCTGCGCCGCATCTGACCTGTATTGACGCTACCCGGGATGAGCTGCAAGCCATTGCACAGGATTACTGGAATAACGGTATTCGCCATATCGTGGCGCTGCGTGGCGATCTGCCACCCAATAGCGGTAAGCCGGAAATGTACGGCAGCGATCTCGTTTCGCTGCTTAAAGAGGTCGGTGACTTCGATATCTCCGTCGCGGCCTATCCGGAAGTCCACCCCGAAGCAAAAAGTGCCCAGGCTGACCTGATTAACCTGAAACGTAAAATTGATGCTGGCGCTAACCGTGCCATTACCCAGTTCTTCTTTGATGTTGAAAGCTATCTGCGTTTTCGTGATCGCTGCGTTTCCACCGGCATTGATGTTGAGATCGTGCCGGGCATTTTGCCGGTATCAAATTTCAAACAGCTGCAGCGTTTTGCCGCCCTGACCAATGTACGCGTTCCGGGCTGGATGAATGCCATGTTTGCAGGGCTGGATGAGGATCCTGAAACGCGCAAAATGGTGGGGGCGAACATCGCCATGGACATGGTGAAAATCCTGTCGCGTGAGGGCGTAAAAGATTTTCATTTCTATACTCTGAACCGGGCAGAAATGAGCTATGCCATTTGTCATACCTTAGGTGTGCGTCCGGGAATTGCCGCCTGAAGATGGCCATAAAAAAACCGACGTGTCCGCGTCGGTTCTGAATGTCTCATCCATTGCATATACAGGGCTGACAGCAGCCTGATGTGCCACGCATTAAAAATGTGTCCAGCCTTCATGGGTCAAGGGTTGAGCCGGTTTCACTCGCGAGGGGTTTTTGAGCGTCGGTACGCTATGCACCTGCTGTGTCGTGTTATTAAAGCGAAAGACTGAGACCGCCTGCAGCAGCTGTCGTGCCTGTTCCCGGAGGCTGTTCGCGGCCGAGGCGGATTCTTCCACTAATGCGGCGTTTTGCTGTGTGGCGCTGTCCATCTCGGTTACCGCGATGCCCACCTGTTCTACGCCTCTGGCCTGCTCGGCGCTGGCTGAGGTAATTTCCTCAACGGTATCACTCAGGTGACCTACAGCCGTGACGATGCTCTGCATCGTCGCGGTGGCATGTGCAACCAGTTCGTCACCTTGCCCCACGCTGCGGGCGTTGGCGTCAATTAACTGGCGAATTTCACCTGCGGCCGTGCTGCTACGTTGCGCCAGGGTTCTGACCTCGCTGGCAACCACCGCAAAACCTTTACCGTGTTCGCCCGCGCGCGCGGCTTCTACTGCTGCGTTCAGCGCGAGAATATTGGTCTGGAAGGCAATACTGTCAATAACGGCGGTGATGTCGGCGATTTTCCCTGAGCTGTCTTTAATGGTGCGCATCGTGCTGGTAATCGCTGCCGTGGCATCATTGCCTTCGTTGGCGACATTACGCACATTGACCGCAAGCTGACTGGCCTGCTGCGCATTGCTGGCGTTATTTTTCACCGTCATGCCAAGCTGCGTCATGGTGGCTGCCGTCTGCTCCAGCGCGCTGGCCTGCTCTTCGGTTCTCTGTGACAGGTCGGCATTTCCCTGCGCTATCTGACTACTGGCAGAGGCGACGCTTTCCGCATTGGATCTCACCAGGCTGACCGTTTGAACCAGTGCCTCCTGCATCTCCCGGATTGCCACCAGCAGTTTGCCGGTTTCATCGGTGTGAGTGACCTGCACAGGCTCGCTGAGGTCACCTTTTGCCACGCGCTGTGCGGCAATCAGGGCCTGATTAAGGGGCCGGGTGATGCTGCGCGTAATAAGCCAGGCAGACAATCCCGCCAGAAATAGCGCAACGGCACCGGCGCCCGCCAGTAAACGCAACGCATTGGTTCGATCGCTATGGGAAGTTTGCTCTGCAACCTGCATCCGCGCTTCCTGGTGATCTTTTAATGCCTGAAGGGAGGCTATATAGCCCGTTTGAATGTTGTCTCCCGAGGCCTGTAACAGCTGGTCGGCCTCCTCTTTTTTACCTTGCTGAGCAAGTGCAACGACCTTATCCATTAGCGGCAGAAAAAGCGCCGCGTGAGACTGGATGTTGGAAAAAAGTTGTCTGCCAGTGACGGAGGCAACCTCTTTATCCAGCACCTGCATCAGGCTGTCGGCCTGGCTTCTGACCTGCTGATAGCTGTTAAGCGCTTTTTCTGTTTTTGCCGGATCCGGCTGGAGTACGGCAATGCGCGCCAGACGACTCATATCTTGCGCATAAAATGACAGCATGGCCGATTCGGATGCCTTGGCGTAAAGGCCCCCGGCGATCTCACTGTTAGCGTCGGCCAGAGAACGTGTTTTGGTAATACCGATCAGGACCATGAAAATGACAAGCATACCCATGAAGCCAAAAGCCGCCACGAGCCGTATTCCTATTCTGATGTTATTCATACTGTTACCCTGATATTAATGATAAGCACGAAGGCCTCACTGCCTTCTGTCAGTGTGGTTTGTGAATCAGTGTGTGGCTTTTTAACGATCAATCCGGGTGATTTTTGACCCGTATAAAGAGTAACGACCACAAAGGCATAAGGTTTATAGGCTAACTGTAATCAAACTGTAATAATTTCTGAGGTAATGCACTTGACCAGATGAAATGGTCTCAAGGACGCTGTGGGTGAAGGGGTAAAACATTAGATAAAACAGCAGGCAATCATCAGAGGGTGCGTATTTGAGACGGGCAAACTCACCCGAGCGCGGGTGGGTTAAGGACGGCCGCACAGGCTGAGCGGACCGTCCTGACGAGAATGGACTTAACCCGTGTTACGCATGCCAGCAGCGACACCGGCAATCGTCACCATCAGCGCCTGTTCGACGCGCGCATCCGGTTCGTCACCGCGGGCTTCTTGAGCACGTGAACGGTGAAGCAGTTCAGCCTGCAGTACGTTCAGGGGATCGGTATACACGTTGCGCAGGGCAATGGATTCGGCAATCCACGGCTGATCCGCCATCAGGTGTGAATCGTTGGCGATGGTCAGCACGGCTTTGATATCGGCATCCAGCTGGTCACGCAGCTGTTGACCTAATGGCCACAAGGATTTATCCACTAGCCGTTGGTCGTAATATTCCGCCAGCCACAGGTCTGCTTTAGAGAACACCATCTCCAGCATACCGAGGCGGGTTGAGAAAAACGGCCAGTCGCGACACATCGCTTCGAGCTGATCCTGATGGCCTGCCAGCATCGCCTGCTGCAGCGCCGCACCTGCACCCAGCCATGCCGGGAGCATCAGACGGTTTTGGGTCCAGGCGAAGATCCAGGGAATGGCGCGCAGGGATTCCACACCGCCGGTAGGACGGCGTTTGGCCGGGCGTGAACCCAGTGGCAGCTTGCCCAGTTCCTGCTCTGGGGTGGCTGAACGGAAGTAGGGCACAAAGTCGGCGTTTTCGCGCACGTAGCCCCGGTACATGGCACAGGAATCCGCAGAAAGCTGATTCATAATACTGCGCCATTCCGGTTTAGGTTCCGGCGGTGGCATCAGGTTAGCTTCCAGTATCGCACCGGTATAGAGCGACAGGCTGGCGATAGTCACTTCCGGTAAACCGTATTTAAAGCGGATCATTTCGCCCTGCTCGGTAACGCGCAGGCCGCCCTTCAGGCTGCCTGGCGGCTGAGACAGCAGCGCAGCATGTGCCGGCGCGCCGCCGCGACCGATAGTACCGCCACGTCCGTGGAACAAGGTCAGTGACACTCCGGCTTTTTCGCAGGTTTTAATCAGCGCATCCTGCGCCTGATACTGCGCCCAACTGGCCGCCATGACGCCGGCATCTTTCGCCGAGTCGGAATAGCCAATCATGACCATCTGTTTGCCCTGAATAAAGCCGCGATACCAGTCAATGTTGAGCAGCTTGCTCATCACATCGTTGGCATTGTTGAGGTCATCAAGCGTTTCAAACAGCGGTGCAACCGGCATCGCAAAAGGTATACCGGCTTCTTTCAGTAACAGGTGGACGGCCAGCACATCCGACGGCGTTTTTGCCATCGAAATCACATAGGCGGCGATAGAGCCCTGAGGCGCTTCCGCTACCACTTTGCAGGTTTCCAGCACTTCGCGGGTTTCATCGCTCGGTTCCCAGCTGCGCGGCAGTAAAGGGCGCTTAGAGTTCAGCTCGCGGATGAGGAACGCTTGCTTGTCGGCTTCTGACCAGCTCTCATAATCGCCCAGCCCAAGGTAGCGGGTAATCTCTGCAATGGCTTCGGTGTGACGGGTGCTTTCCTGACGAACATCAATGCGGACCAGCGGCACGCCGAAGCATTTGACGCGGCGCAGCGTATCCAGCAGTTGGCCGTTGGCAATGATGCTCATGCCACACTGCTGCAGGGATTGATAGATCGCATACAGCGGGTCCCAAAGCTGAGCGTTAGAGACCAGTAGGTCAGCCGGACGTGGTAAACGTTCGCCTTTAAGGCGACGTTCCAGATAAGCCTGCGTGCTCATTAGCTGGCTGCGCAGACGCTTCAAAATCACGCGATAAGGTTCGAGCGCTTCAGGATCGCCACTGAGATCGGCCACTTCCTGGCTGCATTCAGACATCGACAGTTCTGAAATCAGTACGCCAATGTCACGCAGGAACAGGTCGGTGGCTTTCCAGCGGCTGAGCTGCATGACGTGGCGGGTGATGGAGGCCGTGACATTGGGGTTGCCGTCACGGTCACCGCCCATCCAGGAGGTAAACTGCACCGGAACGAAATCGACCGGCAGCTTAATGCCAAACGTCTCTTCTACCTGTTCATTCAGCTCACGCAGAAACGCAGGTACGCCTTCCCACAGGCTGTTTTCAACGACGGCAAAGCCCCATTTGGCTTCATCCACGGGCGTAGGACGGTATTTACGGATCTCATCCGTATGCCAGGCCTGAGCGACCAGTTGGCGCAGGCGGCGCATAATCTGGTTACGCTCGTAGTCAGAAATATCGCTGTGATCGAGCTGTTCAAGACAGCTGTTAACTTCGCCCAGTTTATGAATCAGCGTACGACGCGTAATTTCTGTGGGATGGGCGGTCAACACCAGTTCCAGCGACAGGGATTCAATCGCCGCGTGAATAGCACTTTCACTAAGATTGTTTTGTTTGAGCGTTTCGAAGGTCTTTTTTAACAACTCGGGATGATTCGCGCCATCGCCGCTGCGGGAAATGGTTTGATACTGTTCAGCCACGTTAGTGAGGTTCAGGAACTGACTGAAAGCACGTGCGACGGGCAACAACTCGTCATTTGACAGGTTCTGCAGCGTATTCAGCAACGCCTTACGATGCGTGTCATTGCCAGCACGGGATGATTTAGACAGCTTACGGATGGTTTCCACCTGGTCCAGGATGTTCTCTCCCAGCGCATCCTTAATCGTATCCCCGAGCAGTTTGCCGAGCATACTGACATTACTTCGCATTGCGGAATATTGTTCGTTCATGTGACCCTGACACCCTTATCGTCTTGATAAACCTCTATACCCGGTCTTTTCAGGCAGCACAAAAGCCAGCAACGTTGTCCTCTCGGTACTGCCCGAGGTTCTTCAGTTGCTGCCTGTCGCAAGCTGAATAAAGTGGGATGATTGCCCCGTAGGTATAACATCGTCTTTTATCTAGCCACGTAATCATCCGTTCGTCAATTGACTTAAAGTGAAGGAAACATGCAGCTAACTGCTGGAAATTCATGGAATTTGATAGGGGAGAAGCGGGATAAGTTATTCTTATTATCAAATCCCGCAGAATGGCGGGGCATTTTGCTGTTAATTCAGTGAAATGCCCCGATTAATGATAATTAGTGACAGAAATGCTGCACAACCTGGCTTATCAGCGCACGGGTAGGCTTAATAAATGCGGTATCGATAAACTCGTCTGGCTGGTGCGCCTGATTGATCGATCCTGGGCCCAGTACCAGGGTTGGGCAGAGTTGCTGAATAAAAGGCGCTTCAGTGCAGTAATTCACCACTTCCGTCTGAATCCCCAGCAGCGTTTCTACCACTTTAACCAGTTCATGATCAGCGGGGCACTCGTAGCCGGGAATCGGTGGATGCAGTTCTTCAATGGTGATCCGTCCCGGCCAGCGTTCGCTTACCGGTGCCAGTGCTTCATTTAGCAGCCCGTCGAGATCGCTCAGCGTAAGGCCCGGCAGGGGCCGGATATCCATATGCAATTCGCAGCAGGCACAGATACGGTTTGCCGCATCGCCGCCGTGAATATGACCAAAGTTCATGGTCGGATAGGGGATGGCAAAGCCATCGTGGTGGTAACGTGATTTGAGTGTGTTACGCAACTGCATGAGTTCGGTAATCGACTCATGCATTAGCTCAATGGCATTGACGCCGCGTCCGGGATCGCTGGAGTGGCCCGATTGTCCCTGAATGCGAATCGCATTAGATATATGGCCTTTGTGCGCCCGCACCGGCTTTAGCGAGGTCGGTTCGCCAATAATGGCGCAGTCGGGGCGAAGCTGGGTGGACTCTGCAAAATATTTCGCACCTGCCATCGTGGTTTCTTCATCGGCGGTCGCCAAAATGTACAGCGGCTTACTCAGGGTTGTCACATCCACATCACGTAGCGTGTCCAGAATAAACGCAAAGAAGCCTTTCATATCGGCGGTGCCCAGACCGTACAGCTTGTTGTCATGTTCGGTCAGGGTAAAGGGATCGCGAGTCCAGCGACCATCATCGAACGGAACGGTATCGGTATGCCCGGCAAGCAGCAGGCCGCCCGCGCCGTTTCCGGTGCGCGCCAGCATATTAAATTTATGACGTGTTCCGGGTACGGGCTGTACTTCCACAGCAAAACCCAGGTCGCGGAACCAGCCAGCCAGTAAATTGATTAAAGTTTCATTGCTCTGATCGAGTGCGGCATCGGTTGCGCTGATTGACGGCGTAGCGATCAACTGGCGGTATAGTTCGATAAAAGGCGGTAATTTTGTCTTCACTGTTGACGGTCCTTGAGTTAGGATGTATCAATATTCATGCATTAATAGTGAATAAAAATACATTAACGTCGTGTGCATGTGAACCTTAAATCGCTGCAAACGACATCGTGGGCAACGGGGCAAGGCCGCGACCCGGAACGTGTGACTGTAATAAAGGTATACAGCCTGATGTTGAATACGCTGATCGTTGGTGCCAGTGGTTACGCTGGCGTAGAGCTTGCCACCTTCCTTAATCGCCATCCACATATCAACATAACCGCTTTGGCGGTATCTGCGCAAAGTCCCGATGCGGGCAAGCGCCTGTCCGATCTTCATCCACAGCTTAAAGGCGTGGTGGATTTGCCGCTGCAGCCGTTGAGTGATGCCGCCGAATGGGCAGACAAAGTGGATGTGGTGTTTCTGGCGACCGCCCACGAAGTCAGCCATGACCTGGCCCCTGAATTTCTTAAAGCCGGTTGTGTGGTGTTCGATCTGTCAGGCGCGTTTCGCGTCAACGATGGCGATTTTTACACCCAGTTTTATGGCTTTACGCATCAGCACGGTGACTGGCTGGATAAAGCCGTTTACGGTCTTGCTGAGTTCCAGCAGGAAAAAATTAAAGAAGCACAGCTGGTGGCCGTACCGGGCTGCTATCCCACTGCCTCCCAGCTGGCGTTGAAGCCCGTGTTAGATGCGGGTTTGCTGAATGACGCGCAGTGGCCGGTAATTAACGCCACCAGCGGCGTGAGTGGGGCGGGGCGCAAAGCGAATGTCGGCACCAGCTTCTGCGAAGTCAGCCTGCAACCTTACGGTATTTTTAATCATCGTCATCATCCTGAGATTGTGGCGCACCTGGGAACGCCGGTGATTTTCACCCCGCACCTGGGCAGTTTTCCGCGTGGGATTCTGGCGACCGTTACCTGCCGCCTGAAGGCCGGCGTAAGCCGTGATGATGTTGCTGAAGCTTTTCATAACGCCTACCACGATAAGCCGCTGGTACGCGTGTACGAACAGGGCGTGCCGGCTCTGAAAGCGGTTGTCGGGCTACCCTACTGCGATATCGGGTTCGCCGTTCAGGGCGAACACCTGATTGTGGTGGCTGCAGAAGATAACCTGCTCAAAGGCGCGGCCTCCCAGGCGGTGCAGTGCCTTAATATTCGTTTCGGTTTCCCTGAAACGCAGTCACTGATTTAACGGACGAGTAAACCATGACCAATCCATTGATTATCAAGCTGGGCGGTGTGCTGTTAGACAGCGAAGAAGCGCTGGCCCGTTTATTTGACGCGCTGCTGGCCTATCGCTCCGCGCATCAGCGCCCGTTGATCGTCGTTCACGGCGGCGGCTGTCTGGTCGATGAACTGATGAAAAAACTGGCGCTGCCGGTGCAGAAAAAGAACGGCTTACGCGTTACGCCTGCCGACCAGATCGACATCATTACCGGCGCACTGGCGGGTACCGCGAACAAAACCCTGCTGGCCTGGGCGAAAAAATATGGCATTCACGCGGTAGGCCTTTGCCTGGGCGATGCAGGCCTGGTTAATGTCACGCAGCTGGATGAAGCACTCGGTCATGTGGGCCACGCCACGCCGGGTAATCCCGCGTTGGTCAATACATTGCTTGCGGCGGGTTATATGCCTGTTGTCAGCTCAATTGGCATTACCGATGACGGCCAGTTAATGAACGTCAATGCGGATCAGGCCGCCACGGCGCTGGCATCAACGCTGGGTGCTGATTTAGTCTTGTTGTCGGATGTCAGTGGCATTCTCGATGGCAAAGGCCAGCGCATTGCAGAGATGACGGCTGACAAAGCTGAACAGTTGATTGCGCAGGGCATCATCACCGATGGCATGATTGTGAAAGTGAACGCAGCGCTGGATGCTGCGCGCACGCTGGGCCGCCCGGTTGATATCGCCAGCTGGCGTCATGCCGAGCAACTGCCCGACCTTTTTAACGGTGTGTCCATTGGCACCCGGATTCTCGCTTAACGACTCAGATTCAAGGATTACGAAATGCAAACGCAAAACATCAAAAAAATCGTTCTGGCTTACTCTGGTGGTCTGGATACTTCCGCCATTATTCCCTGGCTGAAAGAAAACTATGGCGGCTGTGAAGTGGTCGCGTTTGTGGCTGATATCGGCCAGGAACGTAGCGATCTGGAAGGCGTTGAGAAGAAAGCGCTGCAGTCGGGTGCATCAGAATGCCACGTGGTTGATCTGCGTGAAGAGTTTATCAGCGACTACGTTTATCCGGTTCTGCAGACCGGTGCGCTGTATGAAGGAACTTACCTACTGGGCACCTCCATGGCGCGTCCTATCATCGCTAAAGCGCAGGTTGAGCTGGCGCTGAAAGTCGGTGCTGATGCCCTGTGCCACGGTGCGACCGGTAAAGGGAATGACCAGGTACGTTTTGAAACCACCTATACCGCGCTGGCACCCCAGCTGAAAGTGGTTGCGCCATGGCGCGAATGGAACCTGCGTTCACGTGAAGCGCTGCTGGATTATCTGAAAGAGCGCAATATCCCGACCACCGCTTCGCTGGAAAAAATCTACAGCCGTGATGAAAACGCCTGGCATATTTCTACCGAAGGCGGCGTGCTGGAAAGCCCGTCTAATGCGCCGAATAAAGATTGCTGGGTCTGGACCGTTGATCCGCTGGAAGCCCCGGATCAGCCTGAAGACGTGACGGTAACCGTTGAAAAAGGGCGCGTTGTCGCGGTGAACGGCGAGAAACTGAGCCCGTTCCAGTGTCTGGAAAAGTTGAACGTGCTGGGTGCTAAACACGGCGTAGGTCGTATCGATATCGTTGAAAACCGTCTGGTGGGCATTAAATCACGCGGCTGTTACGAAACTCCCGGCGGCACCATCATGGTTAACGCACTGCGTGCGGTTGAGCAACTGGTTCTGGATCGCGACAGCTTCAAATGGCGTGAGCAGCTGGGCCATGAAATGTCCTATGTGGTTTACGATGGTCGCTGGTTTGCACCGCTGCGTAAGTCTATCCAGGCGGCGGCAGAGTCGCTGGCAGAAGAAGTCAACGGTGAAGTGGTCCTGCAACTCTACAAAGGCCAGGCCACGGCGACGCAGAAGCGTTCAGCCAACAGCCTGTATTCCGAAGAGTTTGCAACCTTCGGCGAAGACGAAGTTTACGATCATCGTCATGCCGGCGGCTTTATCCGTCTGTTCTCACTCTCTTCACGTATTCGTGCATTGAACGAGCAGAAGAAGTAATCGCAGGCGAGGATCGCCTCGCCTCTCAGTATGACCTCAGGGGCGGCTTTCAGGCCGCCCCTGGTTTAACGACTTGAAGGAGATTCACATGGCACTTTGGGGTGGACGCTTTACCCAGGCAGCAGATCAACGTTTCAAACAGTTCAACGACTCGCTGCGTTTTGATTACCGCCTGGCTGAGCAGGACATCATTGGCTCAGTGGCCTGGTCCAAAGCGCTGGTGACGGTAAATGTTCTGACCGGTGATGAGCAGCAGCAGCTGGAAGCCGCATTGAATGCATTGCTGGAAGAGGTTCGTGCCAATCCTGAGCAAATTCTGCAAAGTGATGCCGAAGATATTCACAGCTGGGTTGAAGGCCAGTTGATCGAGAAAGTCGGCGCGCTGGGCAAAAAACTGCACACCGGCCGTAGCCGTAATGACCAGGTAGCCACCGACCTGAAGCTGTGGTGTAAGGAGCAGGTCGACGCACTGCTGGGGGCCACACGTGAGCTGCAGCAGGCGCTGGTCGCCACCGCCGAAGTGAACCAGGACGCGGTGATGCCGGGCTATACGCATTTGCAGCGGGCGCAGCCGGTGACCTTTGCGCATTGGTGCCTCGCCTATGTTGAAATGCTGGCGCGCGATGAAAGCCGTTTGCAGGATACGTTGAAGCGTCTTGATGTTAGCCCACTGGGTTGTGGCGCGCTGGCAGGAACGGCGTATGACATCGATCGTGAGCAGCTGGCTGGCTGGTTAGGTTTTGCTTCTGCCACACGTAACAGCCTGGACACCGTTTCCGATCGTGACCATGTTCTGGAACTGCTCTCGGATGCGTCAATCGGTATGGTACATCTGTCGCGCTTTGCTGAAGACATGATTTTCTTCAACACAGGCGAAGCCGGCTTTATCGAACTCTCAGATAAAGTCACCTCGGGTTCATCCCTGATGCCACAGAAGAAAAACCCGGATGCGCTAGAGCTGATTCGCGGCAAGTGTGGCCGTGTACAGGGCGCGTTAACCGGAATGATGATGACGCTGAAAGGCCTGCCGCTCGCCTACAACAAAGACATGCAGGAAGACAAAGAAGGGCTGTTCGACGCGCTGGATACCTGGCTGGACTGCCTGCATATGTCGGTTCTTGTCCTGGATGGCCTGCAGGTGAAACGTCCTCGCTGCCAGGAAGCGGCAGAGCAGGGCTACGCTAACTCAACCGAGCTGGCTGACTACCTCGTTGCCAAAGGCGTGCCGTTCCGTGAGGCGCACCACATTGTCGGTGAAACGGTCGTTGAAGCGATAAAACAGGGCGTGGCGCTGGAAGCACTGACGCTGGCGCAGTTAAAGCACTTCAGTAGCGTGATAGAGGACGATGTCTATCCTGTTCTGGCCCTAAAATCCTGTCTGGATAAGCGTAATGCGCAGGGTGGGGTTTCGCCCGGTCAGGTTGCCCGTGCTATCGCGGATGCCAAAACACGCTTAGCGTAAACGGCAGGCAAAAAAAAAAGCGGGCATCAGATGCCCGCCAACCTCTAGCTTCAGAAACTACTTTTATTTTAGGCACATCATCAGAGCCGCGGCGCTCCCGGCCGATGCTAAGATTCGTAGCGTTTACCCTCTACGCGTTTTAGGGAAGCCTGACAGCGCTTCTCGTCTTTTTTTTGGCGAAGGGCTCACGACTGTTGAAAACAGGGAGAACACCGTTTTCAACGTTCAGAAAACATTTCCCTGGGTGGCAATGAATCTGAATTGATGTGGGCATTATTCCCATCCGCTCTTGATAGGGCCAATCGTTGGTTGCTATTCTATCTATCGCCACGAGCTATCGTGGAATGGAGGGTAATAATGAATATCCGTGATCTTGAATATCTGGTTTCGCTTGCTGAACATCGTCATTTCCGACGTGCTGCGGATGCCTGCCATGTCAGTCAGCCCACGTTGAGCGGACAGATCCGTAAATTAGAAGACGAATTAGGTGTCATGCTGCTGGAGCGTACCAGCCGCAAAGTGCTGTTTACTCAGGCCGGCCTGTTGCTGGTCGACCAGGCGCGTACCGTTCTGCGTGAAGTCAAAGTGCTGAAAGAGATGGCCAGTCAGCAAGGCGAAGCGATGTCAGGGCCACTGCATATTGGGCTTATCCCCACGACCGGCCCTTATTTGCTGCCGCAGATCATTCCAATGCTGCATCAGACCTTTCCAAAGCTGGAAATGTATCTGCATGAAGCGCAGACGCAGCAACTGCTGGCGCAGCTCGACAGCGGCAAACTGGACTGTGCGATTCTGGCGTTGGTGAAAGAAAGCGAAGCCTTTATCGAGGTCCCGCTGTTTGATGAGCCGATGAAGCTGGCCGTCTATGAAGATCACCCATGGCGCGATCGTGACCGCGTGCCGATGTCCGATCTGGCGGGCGAAAAGCTGCTAATGCTGGAAGACGGTCATTGCCTGCGCGATCAGGCGATGGGCTTTTGCTTTGAAGCAGGTGCAGACGAAGATACGCATTTCCGCGCGACCAGCCTGGAAACCTTGCGCAATATGGTTGCGGCGGGAAGCGGGATCACGTTACTGCCTGCACTGGCCGTACCGGATCAGCGTATTCGTGACGGCGTTTGTTATCTCCCGTGCTACAAACCGGTCCCCCAACGCACTATCGCACTGGTATACCGTCCCGGTTCACCCCTGCGCAGTCGTTATGAACAACTGGCAGAGGCAATCCGAACGCACATGCAAGGCTATTTCGATACGGCGTTAAAACAGGCGGTTTAAGCCGTTTAACGCCGCAACACGATAGGCTTCGGCCATGGTGGGATAGTTAAAGGTGGTATTCACAAAGTACTCGATTGTGTTGCCACCATTTTTTTGCTCCATAATCGCCTGACCGATATGGATGATCTCCGCCGCGCGCTCGCCAAAACAATGAATGCCTAAAATTTCTTTGGTTTCGCGATGGAACAGGATCTTCAGGCTACCCACATTCATCCCAACGATTTGCGCACGCGCCAGATGTTTGAACTGAGCACGACCCACTTCGTATGGCACTTTCATTGCCGTCAGCTGCTGCTCGGTTTTCCCCACAGAACTGATTTCCGGAATGGTATAGATCCCGGTTGGGATGTCTTCTATCAGATGCGCTGAGGCTTCACCTTTCATAATGGCCTGCGCGGCAATACGGCCCTGATCGTAAGCAGCGGATGCCAGACTTGGATAACCAATCACGTCGCCTACCGCATAAATGTGCGGCTGAGCTGTCTGATACATGCTGTTCACTTTCAGCAGGCCACGTCCGTCTGCTTCCAGACCGACATTTTCCAGCGACAGCGAATCAGTGTTACCGGTACGACCATTCGCATACAGCAGGCAATCCGCTTTTACTTTCTTGCCGGATTTAAGGTGCATGATCACGCCGTCATCTACGCCTTCAATTTTCTCGAACTCTTCATTGTGACGAATCACAACGCCGCTGTTCCAGAAGTGATAGGACAGCGAGTCGGACATCTCCTGGTCAAGAAATGCCAGCAGCCGGTCACGGGTGTTAATCAAATCAACTTTGACGTTAAGTCCACGGAAAATAGAAGCATATTCACAGCCAATGACACCGGCGCCGTAAATGATCACGTGGCCAGGTTCATGGTGCAGGTTGAGAATAGAATCGGAGTCGTAAATGCGTGGATGGGTAAAGTCGACATCGTGGGGATGATAAGGGCGTGAACCGCAGGCGATGATAAACTTCTCGGCGGTCAGTTTTTCGCGCGTACCGTCATGATGTTCTACCTCGACCGTGTTGGCATCAACAAAATGGGCATCGCCCTGAAAGAGTTCGCAGCGGTTACGCTCGTAAAAACCCTGACGCATCGCCGTTTGCTGGTTGATCACGCTTTCCGTGTGATTAAGGATATCGGCAAAGGATGAACGAAGCAGTCGGGTGTGGTCGCTGTAAAGGGGATTTTGATTGAATTCGATGATGCGGCTAACAGCGTGACGGAGGGCTTTTGAAGGGATGGTTCCCCAGTGAGTACAGCCGCCGCCGATGTTGTGATAGCGTTCGATAACCGCGATGCGTGCGCCTTGCTTGACCAGTCCCATCGCCGCACCTTCGCCGCCGGGTCCTGAACCAATCACTATAACATCGTAATCGTAAGACTTTTGCATACCGATACGTCCTATTATTTATACATTTTTACAACGAGATTCTAACATCTCACCGCGCACTTCTGAATTCTAACAGCGATTTTCATCACGTTTTGCCTTTCAGTGGTGTTTAACAAGCCGTCACAAAGTTTGCCCGACTGTACGCTGAATATTTTGTTATAGTGCTGTTTCAGAACCTCACAAGGCAGAGAGAATGGGTGTCAGAGCGCAACAAAAAGAACGTACACGGCGTACACTCATCGAAGCTGCATTCAGTCAGCTCAGCGCCGAACGCAGTTTTGCCAGCCTGAGCCTACGTGAAGTTGCCAGGGAAGCCGGCATTGCGCCTACGTCTTTTTATCGGCATTTCAAAGATGTTGATGAGTTAGGTCTGACGATGGTTGACGAAAGTGGACTGATGTTGCGCCAGTTGATGCGCCAGGCACGCCAGCGTATCGCAAAAGGTGGCAGCATTATTAAAACCTCTATCGCCACATTCATGGAGTTCATCGAGAATAACCCCAATGCGTTTCGCTTGTTATTGCGCGAACGTTCAGGAACTTCTGCGGCCTTTCGCGCTGCTGTTGCACGTGAAATTCAACATTTTATTGCTGAACTGGCTGACTATCTTGAGGTCGAAAATCGCATGCCGCGCAGCTTCACCGAAGCGCAGGCTGAAGCGATGGTGACGATTGTTTTTAGCGCGGGTGCTGAAGCGCTGGACATTGATATCGAGCAGCGACGTAAGCTGGAAGATCGTCTGGTATTACAGTTACGCATGATCGCCAAAGGCGCTTATTACTGGTATCGCCGGGAACAAGAACGCCTGGCGGTAACCCTGGATAAACCTGAAGAGATATGAATAAGGACCCTGCCATGACCCACCCAAGCTCCCGTGATAAAGGCACGATGTTGCTGGCTTTTATTACCGGCCTTGCTATGAACGGCTCGTTCTCCGTGCTGTTTAGTGCTTTTGTTCCTTTTTCTATTTTTCCACTGATTGCGTTGGGGCTGTCGGCCTGGTGCCTGCATCAGCGTTATCTGAACAAAAACATGCCGGATGGCGTTCCCGGCCTTGCTGCCGCCTTTTTCCTGCTGGGCATTTTGGTTTACAGCGCGCTGGTCAGGGCAGAGTACCCGGATATTGGCTCTAATTTCATCCCGACCATTTTGATGGTTGGGCTGGTGTTCTGGATTGCCCTGCGTTACAAGCGCAACCGCAATCGGTAATTAAAAACGGGAACCTTCAGGTTCCCGTTTTTTTACGCTTTACGCGTCAGCAGCACGCCGCATTCCATATGGTGGGTGTACGGGAACTGGTCAAACAGCGCCAGCCGCGTGACGTCGTGCGTTTGCGCCAGTATCCGCAGATTGTCGCACAGGGTTTGCGGATTGCAGGAAATATAGAGAATGGCAGGATAAGCCTGCACCATCTTAACGGTTTCCTCATCCAGCCCGCTGCGCGGCGGATCGACAAAGATCGTCTCGCAGTCATAACTCTTCAGATCGATCCCTTCCAGCCGGTTAAAGCTGCGCACGCCATTCATCGCCTGCGTAAACTCTTCGGCCGCCATGCGAATAATCTGCACGTTATCAACCTGGTTGGCGGCAATATTGTACTGCGCTGACGCTACGGAAGGTTTGGCGATTTCTGTTGCCAGTACCCGGCGGAAATTTCGGGCCAGCGCCAGCGAGAAGTTGCCATTACCACAGTAGAGCTCCAGCAGATCGCCGCGAGAACCCGTGGTGACGTCCAGTGCCCATTCCAGCATTTGAATGTTCATGGCGGCGTTAGGCTGCGTAAAGCTGTTTTCTACCTGACGGTAAATCATCTCTTTTCCGGCCACTGGCAAACGCTCATCGACATAATCCCGATCAAGGCAGATTTTGGTCTTGGTCGCGCGGCCAATCAGCTGGACATCAATACCTTCGGCCCGCAATTGATCGCGTAACATGCTGGCGGCCTGCTGCCATTCCTCATCCAGTTTGCGGTGGTAGAGCAGCGAAATCACGATCTGATGACTCATCGTGGACAGGTAGTCGATCTGAAACAGCTTGTGGCGCAGCAGACGATTGTCCCGAATGGCCGCCATCATTTTTGGCATGACCTGATTGATTAACTCACTGGCCGCAGGAAACTGATCGACGCGTATGCGCTGTTTCGTCTCCTGATCGAAGATAATATGGTAGAGGTCATCACCCTCGTGCCAGATGCGGAATTCTGCTCGCATGCGGTAGTGACTGACGGGTGAACGAAACACCTCCACGGCGGGCGCAGCGAATGGCGTCATCATCGTTTCTAACCGACTGACTTTTTCCGCCAGCTGCGCGTCATACTGTTCAACAGGGAGATGTTCGGGTGTCATGTTTAATCCTGGTTAAGAGCTTACTTGCCGGGCGATTGTAGGCATTCACCTGCCGATGTCCAGTCTTGTACGCTGGCGCAGAAAGACGACGTGCGGAAGTCTGGACTTGCTCATGCGCTCTTCGTAGACTGCTGGCACCGGCCTCAGCCTTGAGTTAATAGGGAATCCAGTGTGAATCTGGAGCTGACGCGCAGCGGTAAGGAATGTCAGGGTGATTGCAATTGCAGACACTGTCCTGCGGGATGGGAAGTCATCACCTGCTATGATTCCCAGCCCGAAGACCTGCCGGTGTGACGTCGCCACTCTTACAGTCATCGCGTGCTATCGATTGTATGCCTGCGGCATCCTTTTTCTTTTGGATGCGATAAAAAATGAGTAAAACAAAAGCCTCGCTGTTTGCCTTCAGCGCAACGGCGATTTCCCTCTGGGCGCAAAATGGCTTTGCGCAGGGTAATGATGATACGCAAATCGTGACCGCCAATCGTTTTCAACAGCCAGTGTCGTCGGTGCTGGCCCCGACGACCGTGGTTACGCGTGAAGAGATTGATCGCTGGCAGTCCAAAAGCCTCATTGATGTCATGCGGCGTTTGCCGGGGGTGGATATTGCTCAAAACGGTGGACTGGGGCAGTTAAGCTCCATGTTTATTCGTGGAACCAATTCCAGCCATGTTCTTGTACTGATCGACGGTATTCGTCTTAACCAGGCTGGGATTTCGGGTTCTTCCGATCTCAGCCAGATCCCGCTGTCGCTGGTGCAACGAATCGAATACATCCGGGGTGCACGTTCGGCGGTTTATGGTTCAGATGCCATCGGCGGCGTCGTGAATATTATTACGGGCCGCGATAAGCCCGGTACCACGCTGACCGCAGGTGTGGGTTCTAACGGCTATCAGGCATACGATGGGTCCACCCAGCAGCGGCTGGGTGAGGCGACCACAGCCACTCTGGCGGGGAATTATACCTATACCAAAGGGTATGATGTGGTGGCTAACCTGCCTGATGCCTTTAGCGCGGCCCAGCCCGATCGTGATGGTTTTATGAGTAAAACCCTCTTTGGCACGGTGGAGCACCAATTTAACGATCAATTTAGTGGTTTTGTCCGTGGCTATGGTTTTGACAACCGCACTGCCTACGATGGACAGCAGGTATCTTTCGATCCCAATGCGTTTGTTGATACTCGCCAACTCTACAGTCAAAGCTGGGATAGCGGCTTGCGCTTCAATCAGGGCATCTATTCAACGCAGTTGGTGGCCAGTTACAGCCATACCAAAGACATTAACTACAGCCCTCAACTGGGGCGATATGACAGTACCGCGACCTTTGATGACATTGAGCAGTATAACGTGCAATGGGGCAACACATTGCAAGCAGAGCACGGCACCTTCAGCGGCGGCGTCGACTGGCAAAAAGAGGCGACTCAGCCTGGTACAAACTTCCTGAGTGAGGGCTACGAACAGCGCAACACCGGCCTTTACGCGACGACCCAACAAAAATTTGGCGATGTGACGCTGGAAGGCGCACTTCGTGGGGATGACAATAGCCAGTTTGGCTGGCATACCACATGGCAGACAGCCGCAGCCTGGGAATTTGTAGAAGGTTATCGTGTCTTTGCCAACTATGGCACGGCATTTAACGCCCCTGATTTTGGACAGTTATACAGTGGCTTTGGCGGTAACCCGGATCTCAACCCAGAGAAAAGCAAACAATGGGAAGGGGGTTTTGAAGGCCTGACAGGCCCGGTTAACTGGCGAGTGTCGGGATACCGCAATGATATTGATGATTTGATCTCCTATACCAATAATCGCTATTACAATGTCAACCAGGCCCGGATAAAAGGCGTTGAAACAACGGCATCTTTTGATACTGGCGTGCTCTCTCATTCATTATCTTTTGACTATCTTGATGCTCGCGATGCGACGACAAATCAATGGCTGGCTCGTCGGGCAAAAGAACAGTTTAAATATCAGCTGGATTTAACGCTGTATGATTTCGACTGGTCAGTGAGTTATCAGTATCTTGGCCAGCGTTACGACACCAATTTCAACACGCTTGAAACGGTAAAGCTGGGCGGTGTCAGCCTGTGGGATCTCGCCGTATCGTATCCGGTCACATCACATCTGACCGTTCGTGGTAGAATCGCCAACCTGTTCGATAAAGATTACGAGACAGCGTATGGCTATCAGACTCCAGGAAGAGAGTATTACCTCAGCGGAAGCTACAGCTTCTGACCTGCGCCCGACTGTGCTGGTGTTTGACTCCGGCGTCGGCGGGCTTTCAGTCTATGATGAGGTTCGGCAACTTCTGCCGGACCTGCACTATCTTTATGCGTTCGACAACGCGGGCTTTCCCTACGGAGAGAAAACCGAGACCTTTATTGTCGAGCGTGTGGTCGCGATTGTTGATGCCATTACCCGCCGTCATCCCATTTCCCTGGTCATCATCGCCTGCAATACCGCCAGCACCGTGACACTGCCCGCATTACGTGAGCGATTTGCCTTTCCTGTCGTCGGCGTAGTGCCTGCGATTAAACCTGCTGCGCGTCTAACGCGTAATGGTGTGGTGGGGCTGCTTGCAACGCGCGCGACGGTTCGTCGCTCGTATACGCATGAGCTGGTGTCGCAGTTTGCCAAAACCTGCAAGATTGAAATGTTGGGTTCAGCCGAACTGGTTGAGCTGGCTGAGGCCAAACTGCATGGCGAAGAGGTGGCGATAGATGAAATCAGGCGCATTGTGCAACCCTGGTTACGTATGGCAGAGCCGCCGGACACAGTGGTGTTAGGATGTACGCACTTTCCTTTGCTGCGCGATGAGCTGCAGCAGATCCTGCCGGAAGGGACGCGTTTAATTGATTCTGGGGCAGCTATAGCCAGACGAACGGCCTGGCTACTGGAAAATGAAGCCCCTGAAGTCCGATCGTCACTGCAAAACGTGGCGTTTTGTACCGAGCTGGATGGCGAAGCGGTGCAATTGTCACCGGTTTTGCAGCGTTATGGCTTCCCATTGCTTGAAAAACTGGCGCTTTAGAAGGTTTTCGTTGAAAAAAACAGCACTCGGAAAATTTATTGAAATTAGCCCTTGTCAGCCGAAAAGAACTCCCTATAATGCGCCTCCACTGACACGGCACAACGGAATACGAAGCGCCGGGTTAAGTAAGGTTCAGAACGATTCGAACCGGTCAGTTAAGCAAAAATAAGTGCTTGACTGATAAAGCGGAAAGCGTAATATATGCAGCCCGCGCCACAGAGAAGTGTGGCACTGCTCTTTAACAATTTATCAGACAATCTGTGTGGGCACTCGCAGGATTGATATCAGCGTCTCCGGACGTAAAAAATATCAAAGCCTCACGAGTGAACACATAATGAAATTCATTATGACGTTTTACAGATGAGCACCGCTGGACTTGTTTCAGCAAATCAAACTTTAAATTGAAGAGTTTGATCATGGCTCAGATTGAACGCTGGCGGCAGGCCTAACACATGCAAGTCGGACGGTAGCACAGAGGAGCTTGCTCCTCGGGTGACGAGTGGCGGACGGGTGAGTAATGTCTGGGGATCTGCCCGATAGAGGGGGATAACCACTGGAAACGGTGGCTAATACCGCATAACGTCGCAAGACCAAAGAGGGGGACCTTCGGGCCTCTCACTATCGGATGAACCCAGATGGGATTAGCTAGTAGGCGGGGTAACGGCCCACCTAGGCGACGATCCCTAGCTGGTCTGAGAGGATGACCAGCCACACTGGAACTGAGACACGGTCCAGACTCCTACGGGAGGCAGCAGTGGGGAATATTGCACAATGGGCGCAAGCCTGATGCAGCCATGCCGCGTGTATGAAGAAGGCCTTCGGGTTGTAAAGTACTTTCAGCGGGGAGGAAGGCGATGTGGTTAATAACCGCATTGATTGACGTTACCCGCAGAAGAAGCACCGGCTAACTCCGTGCCAGCAGCCGCGGTAATACGGAGGGTGCAAGCGTTAATCGGAATTACTGGGCGTAAAGCGCACGCAGGCGGTCTGTTAAGTCAGATGTGAAATCCCCGGGCTTAACCTGGGAACTGCATTTGAAACTGGCAGGCTTGAGTCTCGTAGAGGGGGGTAGAATTCCAGGTGTAGCGGTGAAATGCGTAGAGATCTGGAGGAATACCGGTGGCGAAGGCGGCCCCCTGGACGAAGACTGACGCTCAGGTGCGAAAGCGTGGGGAGCAAACAGGATTAGATACCCTGGTAGTCCACGCCGTAAACGATGTCGACTTGGAGGTTGTTCCCTTGAGGAGTGGCTTCCGGAGCTAACGCGTTAAGTCGACCGCCTGGGGAGTACGGCCGCAAGGTTAAAACTCAAATGAATTGACGGGGGCCCGCACAAGCGGTGGAGCATGTGGTTTAATTCGATGCAACGCGAAGAACCTTACCTACTCTTGACATCCAGAGAACTTAGCAGAGATGCTTTGGTGCCTTCGGGAACTCTGAGACAGGTGCTGCATGGCTGTCGTCAGCTCGTGTTGTGAAATGTTGGGTTAAGTCCCGCAACGAGCGCAACCCTTATCCTTTGTTGCCAGCGATTCGGTCGGGAACTCAAAGGAGACTGCCGGTGATAAACCGGAGGAAGGTGGGGATGACGTCAAGTCATCATGGCCCTTACGAGTAGGGCTACACACGTGCTACAATGGCGCATACAAAGAGAAGCGACCTCGCGAGAGCAAGCGGACCTCATAAAGTGCGTCGTAGTCCGGATCGGAGTCTGCAACTCGACTCCGTGAAGTCGGAATCGCTAGTAATCGTGGATCAGAATGCCACGGTGAATACGTTCCCGGGCCTTGTACACACCGCCCGTCACACCATGGGAGTGGGTTGCAAAAGAAGTAGGTAGCTTAACCTTCGGGAGGGCGCTTACCACTTTGTGATTCATGACTGGGGTGAAGTCGTAACAAGGTAACCGTAGGGGAACCTGCGGTTGGATCACCTCCTTACCTGAAGATACCTTCCCGCGAAGTGCTCACACAGATTGTCTGATAGAAAGTCACGAGCAGAAAAAACCTCTACAGGCTTGTAGCTCAGGTGGTTAGAGCGCACCCCTGATAAGGGTGAGGTCGGTGGTTCAAGTCCACTCAGGCCTACCAACTTCGCACTCATGCTGCGTTATGTCTCCGGCTCGCATAGTTCACTATGCTTCGCGGACACACGCCTTGCCTGAGCACGAAGTGCACTTCTCACGAAGTGTACTCGGTTGAGTGGTAGTAGTGGTCTCTGCAGTAACTGTATGGGGCTATAGCTCAGCTGGGAGAGCGCCTGCCTTGCACGCAGGAGGTCAGCGGTTCGATCCCGCTTAGCTCCACCATACTCACTACTGTATTTTTTCTGAAAATACTTCAGAGCGTACCGGCAACGGTGTGCTGCGAAGTATTCTGCTCTTTAACAATCCGGAACAAGCTGAAAATTTGAAACGACGCATTGTCGTGTTCCTCCGTAATAAGGAACACAGCACAACGCGTTCGAGTCTCTCAAAAGCTTACAGCTTACAAGCTAACTGTGAAGCCGTTACGGTAAAACAGATAAACGCCTGTGGGTTGTGAGGTTAAGCGACTAAGCGTACACGGTGGATGCCCTGGCAGTCAGAGGCGATGAAGGGCGTGCTAATCTGCGATAAGCGCCGGTAAGGTGATATGAACCGCAACAACCGGCGATACCCGAATGGGGAAACCCAGTGTGTTCCGACACACTATCATGCAGTGAATACATAGCTGTATGAGGCGAACCGGGGGAACTGAAACATCTAAGTACCCCGAGGAAAAGAAATCAACCGAGATTCCCCCAGTAGCGGCGAGCGAACGGGGAGGAGCCCAGAACCATCATCAGCTTGTGCATCAGTGGAAGCGTCTGGAAAGTCGCAGGGTACAGGGTGATACTCCCGTACACAAAGGTGCACAGGCTGTGAGTTCGATGAGTAAGGCGGGACACGTGGTATCCTGTCTGAATATGGGGGGACCATCCTCCAAGGCTAAATACTCCTGACTGACCGATAGTGAACCAGTACCGTGAGGGAAAGGCGAAAAGAACCCCGGCGAGGGGAGTGAAACAGAACCTGAAACCGTGTACGTACAAGCAGTGGGAGCCTCTTTATGGGGTGACTGCGTACCTTTTGTATAATGGGTCAGCGACTTATATTCTGTAGCAAGGTTAACCGCATAGGGGAGCCGCAGGGAAACCGAGTCTTAACTGGGCGTTAAGTTGCAGGGTATAGACCCGAAACCCGGTGATCTAGCCATGGGCAGGTTGAAGGTTGGGTAACACTAACTGGAGGACCGAACCGACTAATGTTGAAAAATTAGCGGATGACCTGTGGCTGGGGGTGAAAGGCCAATCAAACCGGGAGATAGCTGGTTCTCCCCGAAAGCTATTTAGGTAGCGCCTCGTGAACTCATCTCCGGGGGTAGAGCACTGTTTCGGCTAGGGGGCCATCCCGGCTTACCAACCCGATGCAAACTGCGAATACCGGAGAATGTTATCACGGGAGACACACGGCGGGTGCTAACGTCCGTCGTGAAGAGGGAAACAACCCAGACCGCCAGCTAAGGTCCCAAAGTCATGGTTAAGTGGGAAACGATGTGGGAAGGCCCAGACAGCCAGGATGTTGGCTTAGAAGCAGCCATCATTTAAAGAAAGCGTAATAGCTCACTGGTCGAGTCGGCCTGCGCGGAAGATGTAACGGGGCTAAACCATGCACCGAAGCTGCGGCAGCGACGCTTATGCGTTGTTGGGTAGGGGAGCGTTCTGTAAGCCGTCGAAGGTGGCCTGTGAGGGTTGCTGGAGGTATCAGAAGTGCGAATGCTGACATAAGTAACGATAAACAAGGTGAAAAACCTTGTCGCCGGAAGACCAAGGGTTCCTGTTCAACGTTAATCGGAGCAGGGTGAGTCGACCCCTAAGGCGAGGCCGAAAGGCGTAGTCGATGGGAAACAGGTTAATATTCCTGTACTTGGTGTTACTGCGAAGGGGGGACGGAGAAGGCTATATCAGCCGGGCGACGGTTGTCCCGGTTTAAGCGTGTAGGTGTGTGTTCCAGGCAAATCCGGTTCACTTTACACTGAGGCGTGACGACGAGGCACTACGGTGCTGAAGTGATAAATGCCCTGCTTCCAGGAAAAGCCTCTAAGCATCAGGTAACACAAAATCGTACCCCAAACCGACACAGGTGGTCAGGTAGAGAATACCAAGGCGCTTGAGAGAACTCGGGTGAAGGAACTAGGCAAAATGGTGCCGTAACTTCGGGAGAAGGCACGCTGGCGCGTAGGTGAAGGGACTTGCTCCCGGAGCTGAAGCCAGTCGAAGATACCAGCTGGCTGCAACTGTTTATTAAAAACACAGCACTGTGCAAACACGAAAGTGGACGTATACGGTGTGACGCCTGCCCGGTGCCGGAAGGTTAATTGATGGGGTTATCCGCAAGGAGAAGCTCTTGATCGAAGCCCCGGTAAACGGCGGCCGTAACTATAACGGTCCTAAGGTAGCGAAATTCCTTGTCGGGTAAGTTCCGACCTGCACGAATGGCGTAATGATGGCCAGGCTGTCTCCACCCGAGACTCAGTGAAATTGAAATCGCTGTGAAGATGCAGTGTACCCGCGGCAAGACGGAAAGACCCCGTGAACCTTTACTACAGCTTGACACTGAACACTGAGCCTTGATGTGTAGGATAGGTGGGAGGCTTTGAAGCGTGGACGCCAGTCTGCGTGGAGCCGGCCTTGAAATACCACCCTTTAATGTTTGGTGTTCTAACGTAGGCCCGTGATCCGGGCTGCGGACAGTGTCTGGTGGGTAGTTTGACTGGGGCGGTCTCCTCCCAAAGCGTAACGGAGGAGCACGAAGGTTGGCTAATCCTGGTCGGACATCAGGAGGTTAGTGCAATGGCATAAGCCAGCTTGACTGCGAGAGTGACGGCTCGAGCAGGTGCGAAAGCAGGTCATAGTGATCCGGTGGTTCTGAATGGAAGGGCCATCGCTCAACGGATAAAAGGTACTCCGGGGATAACAGGCTGATACCGCCCAAGAGTTCATATCGACGGCGGTGTTTGGCACCTCGATGTCGGCTCATCACATCCTGGGGCTGAAGTAGGTCCCAAGGGTACGGCTGTTCGCCGTTTAAAGTGGTACGCGAGCTGGGTTTAGAACGTCGTGAGACAGTTCGGTCCCTATCTGCCGTGGGCGCTGGAGAATTGAGGGGGGTTGCTCCTAGTACGAGAGGACCGGAGTGAACGCACCGCTGGTGTCCGGGTTGTCACGCCAGTGGCACTGCCCGGTAGCTAAGTGCGGAAAAGATAAGTGCTGAAAGCATCTAAGCACGAAACTTGCCCCGAGATGAGTTCTCCCTGAGCCTTTAAGGCTCCTGAAGGGACGTTGAAGACGACGACGTTGATAGGCCGGGTGTGTAAGCGCAGCGATGCGTTGAGCTTACCGGTACTAATGACCCGTGAGGCTTAACCTTACAACGCCAGAGGCGTTTTGGTAGAGAGACGATTTAAATTTTCAGCATTGTTTACCGGATAAAGAATTTAGTTCTGTTCTGCGGACGTGAGTCCGAAGGATTTTGCGCTGAGTGCAAGGCGGCAACCGAGACGGGGTGAAGGAGCATACTGAGGTATGTGACTGAGCGGCGCGAGGGAAGCCAGCGCGGCAGCAGCGTGAAAGACGCAGGACGGAGCACAAAGAATTTGCCTGGCGGCTGTAGCGCGGTGGTCCCACCTGACCCCATGCCGAACTCAGAAGTGAAACGCCGTAGCGCCGATGGTAGTGTGGGGTCTCCCCATGCGAGAGTAGGGAACTGCCAGGCATCAAATTGAAGGACCTGCACGTAACCTCGGGCAGTTCACTACTCAGTAGAGTAGGACAAAAGCGAACGCTTTTGAACGCTGCGAGGCAGCGGCCCGAAGGGTGAATCACAGCGTGATTCATAAACTGCCAGGCATCAAATTAAGACCAGTACGCTGGTCATGACCTTACCGGTGACGCGGAAGGGCGATATACCTGATATCAGAACGTTTTTCTGACGTCAGTACAGAATCGGTGGAGCGGTAGTTCAGTTGGTTAGAATACCTGCCTGTCACGCAGGGGGTCGCGGGTTCGAGCCCCGTCCGTTCCGCCACCCTTTTTAGGGGCGTAGTTCAATTGGTAGAGCACCGGTCTCCAAAACCGGGTGTTGGGGGTTCGAGTCCCTCCGCCCCTGCCAGAAAGAGAAAAATCCTTTGCTTCGGCGAAGGATTTTTTTTTGCCTGCAAAAAAGTGAAAAAGAAAACCAGCCAGCAGATACTGGCCCAATCCTCTTTGACTTCCTCCTGTTTTTAATTAGGTACCACAGGAAACTTTAACAGCTGACGGATGTACGTTTGCTGATCGCTGTTTTGTAACCACACCGCATAAAGAGGGCGAACGGCTACAGAAGTATCAGGCATTACCATCAGATCGCTGTAAAGGCTTTGCCAGAAATCAGGTAGAAACGCACATGCACCTGTCGTGTGAAGCAACTCACGCGTCACCTGGGCGGATGTGGTTGTTAACACGGGCACATCGTCACCGCCAGAGAGATAGCTTTGATGCTGATGAAAGTCGGCTCCCCATTCCAGTTTTATATAATCATATTTTTCACGCTTGTCTGTCTGTCGTGAGCGAAACAGCGCCAGTGAGATATGACCGATCTGCTGACTGGTTAACTCATCCATCTTCGGCGCTTCAGTGGTGATTAATAAATCCAGCTGACGTTCGTGAAGCTGCTTAACCAGTAAATGGCGTTGTGCCACGCGCGCTTCCAGATGGAGGCTTTCACGGTTCTCATAGAGCGTCTGAAGCCAGGGTGTTAAATACGCCTCCCATAACGAGGCACTGGCACCAATGGAGAGCTCATGGTGCTGCTGCGTATGCGACACTTCTTTCTTGGCCATCAGCCACGTATTCATCAGGCTTTCCGCATAGGGCAGCAGCCGCTCACCTGCGGAGGTCAGACGGATATTGTTACGATGTCGGGTAAAAAGATTAACACCAAGCTGATTTTCTAACTGGCGGATGCGAAAACTGACAGCAGACTGCGTTAAGTAAAGTGCTTCTGCAGCGCGCCCGAAATGGCGAGTTCTGCTCACTTCCAGGAAAGTTTTCAGTAATTCCGTATCCACAGCGTTCTCCCAAAATTTGTTTGTCGTATAGATTTAAATGTTTTGTTTTACACTCTGTCAAGCCTATCTAATACTCCGCGCCATAAATAGCACGGCCATAAGAGAAACAGGAGCGTGTAACATGGCGGAAAGCTTCTCAACGGAAAATCGTTTCTTTGACAACAAACATTACCCACGCGGTTTTTCGCGACATGGTGACTTTACGATTAAAGAAGCACAGCTACTTGAACGTCACGGCGTAGCGTTTAATGAGCTGGACCTCGCCAAGCGTGAGCCAGCGACAGAAGAAGAGCGTCTGTTCATTGAGGTTTGTCGTGGCGTGCGTGAGCCACAAACGGAAGCAGAACGTGTATGGTCCAAATACATGACACGTATTAAGCGTCCTAAGCGTTTTCACACGCTGTCAGGCGGTAAACCACAGATGGATACCGTTGAAGACTACACCGAAAGCGACGATTAACGAGAAGGGGTGAAAGCCCCTTTTTACTGCAAGCTTTTGTGCAAATAGATCATCAGTCGGTCAATGCTTCGATAGCTTACGGCCTCCTGAAGATGATGACGTCCAATCACCTCTTCCCCCGCTAAATCGGCCACCGTGCGCGCCACTTTCAGGATACGTTGCCACGCCCTCACCGATAAGCCCAGCTGATTTAAAACAGACTCAAGCCACCGTGCATCCGACGGCGAAATCTGACACCACTGTAGTACATCTGAATTAGCCAACTGCGCATTAATCTTCCCTGAGCGCGCCATCTGTATCTGACGCGCGGCAAAAACGCGCTCACGCACTTCTGCAGAGCTTTCCCCTGCCTGCCGTTGCTGACTCAGCATTCCCGCAGGAAGCAGCGGAACTTCCAGTGACAGATCAAAGCGATCCAGGAAAGGACCAGAAAGTTTACTGAGATAGCGTAAAACCTGCTGTGGCGACGTACGGTTATGTTGTCCCTGATAGTGTCCGGTTGGGCTGGGATTCATTGCTGCGATTAACTGAAAGCGTGCGGGATAAACGACGTTGGCCCTGGCCCGCGAAATGGCCACTTCGCCGGACTCAATGGGTTCACGTAACGCGTCCAGCACGCTGCGCTGAAACTCAGGCAGTTCGTCCAGAAACAGCACGCCGTTATGTGCCAGCGAGATTTCTCCGGGTCGTGGTAACGCACCGCCCCCGATAAGGGCATACAGCGAAGCGCTGTGATGAGGGGCTCTAAAAGGCCGCTTACGCCATCGCAGATGTAATGGAGATGTCTGGCTCAGGCTGGCGATGGCGGCGCACTCCAGGGCTTCCTGATCGCTTAACGGCGGCATGATACCGGGTAAGCGTGTGGCGAGCATGGTCTTACCGGTTCCCGGCGGACCGATCAGCAACAGATTATGTCCACCTGCAGCGGTAATCTCCAGGGCACGCCGTCCCTGCTCCTGACCCACAATATCGCGAAGATCTTCGGTAATGCCGTCATCATCTTTAACATGAGCGGTTGCGGTCACTAACTCACACTTACCGTGCAAAAAGGCACAAATCTCGATCAAATGTGCGGCGACTAAAGTCGCGCCCTGACGTATCAATCCCACATCAGGCTGGTTTTCAGCAGAGAGCACCAGCTGCCGGCCGGCTCCTGTCGCAGCCAGTGCCGCCGGAATGGCGCCTTTAACGCCACACAGGCCACCGTTAAGCGCCAGCTCACCCAGAAACTCGTAGTGGTTGAGCCTGTCCGCAGGAAGCTGCTCAGAGGCCACCAGAATGGCGATAGCCATAGGCAAATCATAGCGGCCGCCTTCTTTGGGTAAATCTGCCGGGCCTAAGTTGATGGTGATACGTCGGGCAGGGAAGTCAAAACCGCTGTTGATAATGGCACTGCGTACGCGTTCACGCGCCTCTTTCACGGTCGTTTCAGGCAACCCTACCAACGTGAGGGCGGGCAATCCGTTACTGATATGCACTTCAATCGTCACCAGCGGCGCTTCAACACCGATGGCTGCCCGTGTCAGCACCTTTGACAATGACATAGCGGCCCCCAAATGCGGCCATTCTGTACGCGGAATTCAGGTGTAGCGAAGCCCAGAACAAGGAAATGTATGTCGCCCCGCAAACTTTTTATCTGCCATACATCGGGTTTCACATTTTGCAGAAGCAGACTGTGAAATCGTCAAAATGCAATGAGCGGCCTTTTTTTGTCCGGAACCCCGGATGATAAAATAATCTTTTAATAACAATTCGATAATGAATACGGTAAACCTGCGTGATTAAAAAACCTGATAAAAAATATTGTAATTAGAGAGGTAACTATGATAACTCTGTAGGCATTACTTCGAACGAGTTAAAGAATCGAATACGTTATGAAAGCCCTTCTACTAGTGATTAGCCTTGTCGTGATTAGCGTGGTGGTGATTATTAACCCACTGTGCGGGGCAACGCTTGGAGCAAGAAAGGCTTAAAAATCAAGCCAGAACTCTAAAAAACCCCCCGCACCGAAAGGTCCGGGGGTTTTTTTTTGACCTGGCAAAAACTTAGTAAATCTGCAAGGAACAAACAATGAACAGTAGCATAAAATTCTGTTGTTCCCCTCGGAATACAGGAGAATAGCGATGACAGGTGCACAATGGGTAGTTCAGGCTTTACGCGCACAGGGCGTTGATATCGTATTTGGCTATCCTGGTGGCGCGATCATGCCAGTATACGATGCGCTATACGACGGCGGCGTAGAACACCTGTTGTGCCGTCATGAGCAGGGCGCGGTAATGGCCGCAATCGGCTATGCCCGTTCAACCGGCAAAACCGGCGTTTGCATCGCAACCTCTGGCCCCGGCGCGACGAATCTGATCACCGGTCTTGCCGACGCCATGATGGACTCTGTTCCGGTCGTCGCCTTAACCGGGCAGGTCGCCTCTGCGTTCATCGGCACGGATGCATTCCAGGAAATCGATGTTCTTGGCCTGTCATTAGCCTGCACGAAACACAGCTTTATGGTTGAGTCTCTGGACGAGTTGCCTTCCGTCATGGCCGAAGCCTTCGCTATTGCCCAGTCAGGCCGCCCCGGTCCTGTATTAGTGGATATCCCGAAAGATATCCAGATGGCAAAAGGCGAGCCTTCGCCGCAGTTGATGCCGGTCGAAGAAGTGATGTCGATGCCGCACCAGGCCATTGTTGAAGCGCGCGCCATGATGGCTCAGGCTAAAAAGCCGATATTCTATGTGGGCGGCGGTGTAGGGATGGCGCAGGCCGTGCCGGCGCTGCGCGCGCTGATGCAGGAGACCGGCATCCCTGCTGTCGCCACGCTGAAAGGCCTGGGAAGTGTTGACGCCCACAGCGAAGGCTATCTGGGCATGCTGGGCATGCACGGT
This sequence comes from Pantoea sp. B623, assembly GCF_024814475.1. Taxonomy (NCBI): domain Bacteria; kingdom Pseudomonadati; phylum Pseudomonadota; class Gammaproteobacteria; order Enterobacterales; family Erwiniaceae; genus Pantoea; species Pantoea sp. B623. The sequence continues at coordinate 2,620,269 of NZ_JANUXM010000004.1, forward strand.
ACTAAGGCCGCAAACCTTGCCGTGCAGTCCTGTGACCTGTTGATTGCCGTTGGCGCGCGTTTTGACGACCGCGTCACCGGTAAACTGGATACGTTTGCCCCGCTGGCCAGCGTGATTCATCTGGATGTTGATCCCGCAGAACTGAACAAGTTGCGCCGTGCGCATGTTTCACTGCAGGGCGATCTTAACCATGTCCTGCCAGCCTTGAGCCAGCCTTTACAGATTCAGACATGGCGTGACGAAGTCGCCGCCCTGAAAGCCCAGCATGCATGGCGCTACGATCATCCCGGCGAAGCGATCTATGCGCCGTTATTATTGAAACAACTGTCCGACCGCAAGCCTGCTAACACCGTGATCACGACCGACGTCGGCCAGCACCAGATGTGGGCGGCCCAGCATATCTCCTGTGACGCGCCTGAAGATTTCATCACCTCCAGCGGATTAGGCACCATGGGCTTTGGGCTGCCCGCGGCGATCGGTGCGCAGGTTGCGCGTCCCAACGATACGGTTATCTGCGTCTCGGGCGATGGCTCGATCATGATGAACATTCAGGAGCTGGGCACCATCAAGCGTGGCAAGCTGCCTGTAAAAATTCTGCTGCTGGACAACCAGCGTTTAGGCATGGTGCGCCAGTGGCAGCAACTGTTTTTTGATGGTCGCTACAGTGAAACCATCCTGACTGATAATCCCGACTTCCTTACGCTGGCCAGCGCGTTTGATATCCCAGGCCAGCGAATCACCCGTAAAGATCAGGTCGACGCCGCACTCGATGCTCTGCTGAGCAGTGAAGGACCTTACTTCCTGCATGTTTCAATCGATGAGCATGAAAACGTCTGGCCATTGGTACCGCCTGGTGCCAGCAACGCCAACATGATGGAGAAAACCGTATGAACCAGCATCAATTGTCTATCGAAGCGCGCTTTCGACCTGAAATATTGGAACGTATTTTACGTGTGGTACGCCATCGTGGTTTTCAGGTGTGTTCCATGAACATGGCCACCGTGGCTAACACTGAAAACATTAATATCGAAATGACCGTTGCCAGCCAGCGCTCTGTCGATTTACTGTCTTCCCAGCTAAGAAAACTGATGGATGTCGCCTGCGTCCAGACTCAACAACAGACATCACAACAAATACGCGCGTAGTCGCTATAGGAAATAATAATGAGCACGAAGAAAGCAGACTTTATTTGGTTCAACGGCGAAATGGTTAAGTGGGAAGAGGCAAAAGTCAGCGTGATGTCTCACGCTTTGCACTACGGCACATCGGTATTTGAAGGCGTTCGCTGCTATGACTCCCATAAAGGGCCGGTTGTATTCCGTCACCGTGAGCACATGCAGCGCCTGCACGATTCCGCCAAAATCTACCGTTTCCCAATCAAACACAGCGTTGATGAACTGATGGAAGCCTGCCGTGAAGTCATTCGCGTCAACAACCTGAAAAGCGCCTATATCCGCCCGCTGGCTTTCGTCGGTGATGTGGGACTGGGCGTGAACCCGCCGGATGGCTTTACGACCGACGTGATCATTGCGGCCTTCCCGTGGGGCGCTTATCTGGGTGCTGAAGCGCTGGAAAACGGTATTGATGCGATGGTTTCTTCATGGAACCGTGTTGCGCCCAATACGCTGCCAACCGCGGCGAAAGCAGGCGGCAACTACCTTTCCTCACTGTTAGTGGGCAGCGAAGCGCGCCGCCATGGTTATCAGGAAGGCATTGCACTGGACACCAATGGCCTGATCTCAGAAGGCGCAGGCGAAAACCTGTTTGAAGTGAAAGACGGTGTGCTGTTTACCCCGCCGTTTACCTCATCTGCACTGCCGGGCATCACCCGCGATGCCATTATTACGCTGGCGCGTGATATGGGCATCGAAGTACGTGAACAGACGCTGTCCCGTGAGTCGCTCTATCTGGCTGATGAAGTCTTTATGTCTGGCACCGCAGCTGAAATTACCCCAGTGCGTAGCGTTGACCGCATTCAGGTTGGCGCAGGCAAATGCGGCCCCGTCACCAAACGCGTTCAGCAGGCCTTCTTCGGCCTGTTCACCGGCGAGACTGAAGACAAATGGGGCTGGCTGGACCCGGTTAACGCATAACCAGACCTGCGCGGATGTCGCTGGATGTCCGCGAACTTATTTTCACTGGAGTAAAGAGCATGCCTAAGTACCGTTCCGCTACCACCACCCACGGCCGCAACATGGCCGGTGCCCGTGCCCTCTGGCGCGCAACAGGAATGACCGACGATGATTTCGGCAAACCGATTATCGCCGTCGTGAACTCCTTCACCCAGTTTGTGCCGGGCCACGTTCACCTGCGTGATCTGGGTAAGCTGGTTGCCGAGCAAATCGAAGCGGCTGGTGGCGTGGCCAAAGAGTTCAACACGATAGCGGTGGATGACGGTATTGCCATGGGCCATGGCGGCATGCTGTATTCTCTGCCTTCCCGGGAACTGATTGCTGACTCCGTCGAGTACATGGTGAATGCGCACTGTGCCGATGCCATGGTCTGCATCTCTAACTGCGACAAAATCACCCCCGGCATGTTGATGGCGTCACTGCGCCTTAACATTCCGGTTATCTTTGTGTCCGGCGGCCCGATGGAAGCCGGTAAAACCAAGCTCTCCGATCAGATCATCAAGCTGGATCTGGTGGATGCCATGATCCAGGGCGCTAACCCGAACGTCAGCGATGCCGACAGCGAGCAGATTGAACGCTCCGCCTGTCCGACCTGCGGCTCCTGTTCAGGCATGTTCACTGCAAACTCCATGAACTGCCTGACCGAAGCGCTGGGCCTGTCGCAACCGGGTAACGGTTCCCTGCTGGCCACTCACGCCGACCGTAAAGAACTGTTTATCAACGCCGGTAAGCGCATCGTGAGCCTGACCAAACGCTATTACGAGCAGGACGATGCCAACATGCTGCCGCGTAACATTGCCACTAAGGCAGCGTTTGAAAATGCCATGACGCTGGATATCGCCATGGGCGGCTCCACCAACACCGTGCTGCACTTGCTGGCTGCCGCGCAGGAAGGCGAGATCGACTTCAATATCTCTGATATCGATCGCCTGTCGCGCAAAGTGCCTCAGCTGTGCAAAGTCGCACCCAGTACCCCGAAATATCACATGGAAGATGTGCACCGCGCCGGTGGCGTGATCGGTATTCTCGGCGAGTTGGATCGTGCCGGACTTATTGACACCAGCGCACGCAACATCCTGCAGCAAAGCATGCGTGAAACGATCGATCAGTACGACATCATGCTGACCCAGGACCAGGCCGTGAAGGACATGTTCCGCGCGGGCCCGGCCGGTATTCGCACCACACAGGCGTTCTCACAGAATTGCCGTTGGGACAAGCTGGATGATGACCGTACTGAAGGCTGTATCCGCACGCGCGAAAACGCCTATTCTCAGGATGGCGGTCTGGCCGTGCTGTACGGCAACATCGCCGAAGATGGCTGTATCGTGAAAACGGCGGGCGTCGATAAAGAGATTCTGACCTTCAGCGGCCCGGCCAAAGTGTATGAAAGCCAGGATGACGCAGTAGAAGCCATCCTCGGTGGCAAAGTGGTGGCAGGTGACGTGGTTGTGATTCGCTACGAAGGGCCAAAAGGCGGACCGGGCATGCAGGAAATGCTGTATCCCACCACCTACCTGAAATCGATGGGGCTGGGTAAGAGCTGTGCCCTGATCACCGACGGTCGCTTCTCTGGCGGTACCTCTGGCCTCTCCATTGGTCATGCCTCACCCGAGGCAGCCAATGGCGGCACCATCGCGCTGGTTAAAGATGGCGATACCATTGAAATTGATATTCCTAACCGCGGCATCAAGCTGGCCGTGCCGGATAATGAACTGCACGCGCGCCGTGAAGAGCAGGAAGCACGTGGCGATGCCGCTTACACGCCGATGAACCGTCAGCGCGAAGTGTCGTTTGCCCTGCGCGCCTATGCATCGCTTGCCACCAGTGCCGACAAAGGTGCTGTGCGCGATAAGAGTAAGCTGGGAGGCTAAAATGGCTGAGGCTCAACCGCTACCCGAGGCGCCCTGCGGCGCCGAGTATTTGCGCGCTGTATTGCGTTCACCGGTATACGAAGTGGCACAGGTTACCCCGCTGCAGAAGATGGAAAAAATCTCTGCGCGTCTGGGCAATACCATTCTGGTGAAGCGAGAAGATCGCCAGCCGGTGCACAGTTTTAAACTGCGCGGTGCTTACGCGATGATTGCCGGACTTAACGAAGAGCAGAAAGCACGCGGCGTCGTCACTGCGTCTGCGGGCAACCATGCTCAGGGCGTTGCCTTATCCGCCACGAAGCTGGGCATCAAGTCGCTGATCGTGATGCCGCTAGCCACTGCCGACATTAAGGTGGATGCCGTGCGTGCATTTGGCGGAGAAGCCTTCCTGTTTGGTGCCAACTTTGATGAGGCAAAAGCTAAAGCTATCGAGTTAGCGACGCAGCAGGGTTACACCTTTGTCCCACCGTTTGACCATCCGGCGGTTATTGCCGGACAGGGTACGCTGGCGATGGAACTGCTGCAGCAGGACGCCCATCTCGATCGGGTCTTTGTCCCGGTGGGCGGTGGTGGTCTGGCTGCCGGTGTGGCCGTCCTGATCAAACAGCTGATGCCGCAAATCAAAGTGATTGCCGTAGAGTCAGAGGATTCAGCCTGCCTGAAGGCAGCGCTGGACGCCGGTGAGCCGGTAGATTTACCGCGCGTGGGATTATTTGCCGAAGGTGTGGCGGTGAAACGCATCGGTAATGAAACCTTCCGCCTGTGTCAGGAATTTCTCGACGATATCGTCACCGTGGACAGCGATGCGATCTGCGCGGCCATGAAAGATCTGTTTGAAGATGTGCGCGCCGTGGCGGAGCCTTCAGGGGCGCTGGCGCTGGCAGGCATGAAAAAATATGTTCAGCAGCATGACATCAAAGGCGAGCGCCTGGCGCACGTGTTGTCGGGTGCTAACGTTAACTTCCATGGCTTGCGCTACGTTTCTGAACGCTGCGAGCTGGGTGAACAACGTGAAGCGCTTCTGGCCGTCACCATACCGGAACAGCAGGGCAGTTTCCTGAAGTTCTGCCAGACGCTGGGTGGTCGCTCGATTACCGAATTCAACTATCGCTATGCCGATACCGACAAAGCCTGCATCTTTGTGGGGGTGCGCCTGACGCGCGGGATGGAAGAGCGAGCAGAGATCATTAGTCAGTTAACGGAAAACGGCTATCAGGTGGTGGATCTGTCTGACGATGAGATGGCGAAGCTGCATGTGCGTTACATGGTGGGCGGACGGCCTTCCAAGCCGCTGCGTGAGCGTTTGTTTAGCTTTGAATTCCCGGAAGCGCCCGGTGCGTTGCTCAAGTTTCTGCAAACGCTGGGCACGCACTGGAATATCTCGTTGTTCCATTACCGCAGCCACGGCACGGATTATGGTCGGGTGCTCACGGCGTTTGAGCTCGGCAGCGATGAGCCACGTTTTGAAGAGCACCTTACCGACCTGGGCTATGATTTCCACGACGAAACCCATAACCCGGCGTTCCGCTTTTTTCTGGCCGGTCAGTAACTACAACTGATGCCAGAACGCACTGATAAGCGGCTCCCCGAGCCGCTTTTTTTGTACGCAAACCCCCAGCTCCAGCGGTGCAACGGACTCCACGTTCTCCAGCGGTAACACCCGGTTACGTACCGGCTCAGGGCTGTTTTCCAGCACCACATCCGGCAACAAGGCAATGCCACAGCCAAGCGCCACCATGGAAACGATCGCTTCATGGCCCGCAACCGTGGCGTAAATCAACGGGTTAACAATGCGGTGACGACGAAACCACAGCTCAATGGCCCGACGAACCGGCCCCTGCTCGGGCAAAATAAACGGAATCTGCGTCCAGTCAGGTGCCTCTTCCGTTGCCTGACTGCGTACCGGGCAGGGCAGCGCAGGCGCAATCAGCCCCAGCGGCAGCAGCCCCAGCGTGGTGAAGTCGATGCTGGCCGGTAGCGACTCAGGCCGGCCCGCGATAGCCAGGTCTGCATTGCCCGACTGCACCGTTTCAATCGCATCCGCCGCATCGCCGGTGGTGAGTTTGATTTCGACCTGAGGATGCTCGGCGCGAAAGCGATCCAGAATAGGGGGCAGATGGCTGTACGCGGCGGTCACCGAGCAAAACAGGCGCAGTTCACCACTAAGTGAAGGACCATTGAGATCCATAGCATGGCGCAATTGTTGATACTGCAGTAAGGTTTGTTGGGCAAACAGCTTAAGTCTTTCGCCCGCTTCGGTGAGCGCCACGGTGCGGTTATCGCGCAGAAATAAGGCGTGGCCCACATCCTCTTCCAGGCGTTGGATCTGGCGCGACAGCGTGGAAGGGCTGACGTGCATGGCGCGTGCGGTGCGGCCAAAATGGCAGCTTTCTGCCAGATGCAAAAACAATTTGAGATCGCGTAAATCCATAGGGGGTCCACCTCAGGACGGCATTGCAATTATTGCAATGTAACGTTGTTAATATATCAATTTAAGCAACAGAAATCCTGTCATATGATGGGGTCATTCGCGGCGCTGAACCTTATGCCGTCATCAGACAAAAGCAAACACAACATTTAACCGGAGTACCCATGGCTAATTACTTCAATACACTGAATCTGCGCAACCAGTTAGCGCAACTGGGCAAATGTCGTTTTATGGGGCGTGACGAATTCGCGGATGGCGCCAGCTTCCTGAAAGGCAAAAAGATTGTGATTGTGGGCTGTGGTGCTCAGGGTCTGAATCAGGGCCTGAACATGCGTGATTCGGGTCTGGATGTGTCCTATACGTTGCGTGCAGAAGCGATTGCTGAAAAACGTGCCTCATTCCGTAAAGCGACAGAAAATGGTTTTAAAGTTGGCACTTACGAAGAACTGATTCCACAGGCGGACCTGGTGGTCAACCTGACGCCGGACAAACAGCACTCCGCCGTTGTTCAGGCTGTACAGCCACTGATGAAAGACGGTGCCGCGCTGGGCTATTCACATGGTTTCAACATTGTTGAAGTGGGCGAAACCATTCGTAAAGACATCACCGTCGTGATGGTTGCGCCGAAGTGCCCCGGCACCGAAGTGCGTGAAGAATACAAGCGTGGTTTCGGTGTTCCGACGCTGATCGCGGTTCACCCGGAAAACGATCCAAAAGGTGAAGGCATGGCGATCGCCAAAGCCTGGGCTTCTGCCACCGGTGGCGACCGTGCTGGCGTGCTGGAATCCTCTTTCGTTGCGGAAGTGAAATCTGACCTGATGGGTGAGCAGACCATTCTATGCGGCATGCTGCAGGCCGGTTCTCTGCTGTGCTTCGACAAGCTGGTGGCAGAAGGTCACGATGCGGCATACACCGAAAAACTGATTCAGTTTGGCTGGGAAACCATCACCGAATCCCTGAAGTTTGGTGGCATTACGCTGATGATGGATCGCCTGTCGAATCCGGCCAAACTGCGTGCTTACGCGCTGTCTGAGCAGCTGAAAGGCATCATGGCCCCTCTGTTCCAGAAGCACATGGATGACATCATTTCCGGCGATTTCTCTGCGGGCATGATGGCCGACTGGGCTAACGACGATAAGAAACTGCTGACCTGGCGCGAAGAGACCGGTAAAACCGCGTTCGAAACCGCACCTCAGTTCGATGGCAAAATCGAAGAGCAGGAGTACTACGATAAAGGCGTTGTCATGGTTGCGATGGTCAAAGCGGGCGTTGAGCTGGCATTTGAAACAATGGTTGATGCAGGCATCATCGAAGAGTCGGCTTACTACGAATCGCTGCATGAGCTGCCGCTGATTGCCAACACCATTGCCCGTAAGCGCCTGTACGAAATGAACGTGGTGATTTCTGATACCGCTGAGTACGGTAACTATCTGTTCTCCTTCGCGGCCGTTCCACTGCTGAAAGAGTTCATGACCACGCTGCAGCCGGGCGATCTGGGCAAAGCCATTGAAGGCACTCAGGTGGATAACGCACAGCTGCGCGACGTTAACGAAGCCGTTCGTCAGCATCCTATCGAGCAGGTAGGTCGCAAACTGCGTGGCTACATGACGGATATGAAACGCATCGCGGTTGCGGGCTAAGCCGCACCGCCACTGTTTTCAGCAAAACAGCACATGCAAAAAGGGCGCAGCCATCTGGCTGCGCCCTTTTTATGTATTAAGCCTGCGGCTTGTTATGAAAATTCAGGTATGAAAAAAGTTAACAGGATGGCTCTGACACGATCACTGGGGGTAATAAACTTTTATAGCCAAAGACACGGCGCCCGAAGAAAATCAAAAGCAAGCCAAACACTAATGCGGCAACCAGAATAATGCTAATGATTTGCAGCGGCATAAAATGCCCGGACAGCAGCGATACCACAGCCCCACTCGCCGGTACTGAACACATGTTCATCAAGCCAATAATTCCCATGGTTTTCCCTAAATGTTCTTTAGGAATGACCTGGCTTCTCAACGTGCGCAAATAAACACTGAATGCACCGTCAAAAGCCATCAGCACAGCATAGCCTGCCAGATACATTGCGTAATCAACGGACAGCGACATTATGGCACCCGCAAGAATCATGGCGCAAAACGAAAATGTTCCCAACGTGGACAAACCAAAGCGGCTGGCAAACCTGGGAACAAAGAAGAATGCCACGATAGTGACGAGAGCTGCTGTTGTCTGCAAGGCGCCAAAGTAGCGATCGGACAGGTTGAACTCTTTTAAAATGACCGCTGCGCTCACGACCAGTGCCGCGCCGTAAACCAGATTCACGACCCAGGTCAGGGCGCAAAGATGCAGCAGTATTTTGTTTTTCTTGAGCACGTGCAATGCCGTTCGGTTAGATGCCAGTAAGGTATGAAACCCTAGCTTTTCCGTCACCTCTAGATCGTGTGTTTCCAAAAAAAGATAATTAATAGCCGAAATGGCAAACAGAACAGCTGCGACGATCAAAATGCTGTCGATGCCGCCCCACGAAGAAATCGCAACCGCGATAGCAGGCCCCAATACCATAGTGATTTGATCGACGCCCTGGAGCATGGAGTGGGCTTTCGGCAAGGCTTCACTGGACAAATGACGAGGCAAGAGGGCATCCGTGGCCACAAAGTTGAGTACATAGGCTACAGACAACAAAGCCATCATCGCGGCCAGGGCCGGAAAAGTTGACCCCGGATACCAGTAAAGAAGGGCGAAGACGGCCCCCATCAGTAAGGCACGAAGAGCATCGACATTGAAAAAGATGAAACGGGGCTTGATGCGGTCAGCCATAAATCCTGATAACGGGAAGAAAATAATGCGTGGCAGCCATTCAATGACAAAGGCCAGGGATGAAAGCGTAAGCGACCCTGTCGCCTTGAGAATAGCCAGAGGAACAGCAAACAGTAAGAACTGATCGCACAACGCGCCGACAAAACGGGAAAAAACGAAGCGCTTTAAACCGAAGTTTTCAGCAGACATAAGGGTACTCCTGCTTGAAAGCCGCTTTGCAGCGGCTCAAAAATAATTACGCCTGGCGTAAGGTAAAGAGCGTAGTCGCCAGGTCATCCGCTGTGCGTAGATGCTCATTAAAACCGGTTTCCGGTTTCCGGCTGGGCCAAAAAAACTCTACCGATCCCTCACGTGTTTTCCAGGACTCGAGCTTCTTCGATGTATCCAGCGGTTTTGCGGTGATCTGCATATTCACAATGTGATCAGGAAGGCTGGCAGGAAGTGTCACTTTCTCAATTGTACCGACAGGCGCTTTTATAAAGGCCACCGCACTCAGGCCTTTCGGCACTAAAGGTTCTGCAAGAGGTTTAAGGGCGTTTAAATGGCTTGCTACATGCAGCTCATAAGGATTAATGCCATAGCTCCGTTCAACCAGATCCATAATCGTGTCGCCGCCGGTGCGGGCACCCACTTCAATGATTTTGATCTCTCCGGCGGGGGTAATTCGCGCTTCAAAATGCGCCACGCCATAATGAATGCCCAGGGCATGACAGGCGCGCTCCGCGATATCCCGCAACTGTGGGTTACTGGCATGAACGGAAGGGACACTGTGCCCCACTTCAACAAAATGAGGTTCCTCGCCCAGGTATTTATCCGTTACCGCAATAGCTTTGTGGTAGTCACCTTGATTTATTACCTCGACGCTGACTTCCTGAAGGGAGGGAATGTACTCTTCCACCTGGAACAGGTCTTCGGGAGCATAGGATTCACCGTTAAGTGAGATGACGTCAGCCACACTTCTGGCAAAGCTCGGTTCAATCTCCTCTTCACGGGTAATCTTCAGAACACCAAGACTACCTGCCATTTCACGGGGCTTAATAACGACAGGCAGCCCAATATCACGAATATGGTGTCTGAGTTCTTCCAGCGTACTGAATGCGGCAAAACGTGGCACCGGTAATCCGGCCTTCTCCAGCAGTTGCTTCATGACAAACTTGTCACGGCAATTATGAATAGTCTGACGACTATTACCGTGAAGCTGATAATGTTCAGCCACCAGACTGGCGGCGCGGACAGTGAAATCATTCATGGGGATAGCCGCGGCGGGTTTGCATCCGGTTGAGGCCTCATGGGCTTTTACCGCATCCAATACGGCGTTTTCATCGGCGACATCACCTGACAAATAGCCGTCAAAAAATTTGATTGCGGCACTGGTACGATTTTTTGCCATGGTGAGCACCTGCATTCCGCCTGCTGCGCGCAGTGCACCGGCTAATACACGTTCACGAAGGGAAAACTCGCCGCCTAAGATTAATATATAACGCTTATCCATGTTGCTTCTCCTGCAAAGAGGTTGGGCCGTTTATCTGACCCAAGAAAGTTAAAGATCTTTTCCCAGCGTCCAGCCACCATCGATGACCAGTGTTGAACCTGTGACAAAACGATTCTCCGGGGCGGTCAGATAAAGTGCCGCTTCGGCAACGTCACCTGTCTCACCTAGTACCGGTAAAAACTGGCCACGCTTAATTTTTTCAAGCTGCGAGTCATCGTGGTAATAAGACTCCGTCAGTGGCGTACGAATAACGCCGGGCGCAATCGCATTGACACGAATACCGTGTTTGCCGTATTCGAGTGCCAGTTGTTTCGTCAGGCCGATGACGGCGTGTTTTGATGAGACATAAGCCGTTCGATCAGGCTCGCCCATTAATCCTGAAACGGAGGCCAAATTAACCATATTTCCGGGGCGGTTCTGGTTTACCAACTGTTGGCAAAAAGCACGACCTGCTATAAAACTGGCTGTCACGTTAAGGGCAAAAACGGATTCCCATTGCGCCAGCGTTAAATCCGCGATACTGCAAATTTCACGCGTACCGGCACAGTTAATCAGAACGTTATTAGCCTCGCCGTACTCCAGAGTTTCGAAAAGTGCAGCCAGGCTGACTGAGTCAGTCACGTCCAGCTGATGATGGCGATAGGCTGACGTATCGTTAAATTCCGATGATGAACGATCGATCCCCTCAACCTGATAACCTTTGTCCAGGAAAGCCTTGACCAGCGCGCGGCCAATTCCGCTGGATGCCCCCGTGATAATGGCTTTAAGCTTCAGACCGGACATGCTGTCTTCTCCTCGTTTTTCTGAAACGTGATCAGAATGATGTCGCGTTGAGCAGGGCCACTGTTTTCACGTGCGCCAACGGGAGTGACGGCATGAAGTTTGTCGTGATTAACCACTAAGGTGTCAAAAAGCTGTTCCAGACGCAGCACGCGATCAATGCTGCGAGGATGGCTGGCAATCAGACTGTCTCCGCCCAGCATATTCGGTGAGGCATTAATCATATGCACAAACACCACGTCTTCATCGTCTTTATGCAGCCAGACGGGCGAGCTATAAGCAGGCTCATTTTCCGTGGCCTGATAACGAAAAAAATGAATGCCAATGGTCAGGCTGTCGACAGGGCCAATGCTTTCATAAGCGTCTACTAACGATAAATCATCGTGCAACAGCGTTTGAAACAGACGATTGCGGGTGATCGCTTCAGGCAATAGCGGATAATCGCGAATAATATCACCAGTATCAGGATTAAAGGCTTTTGTTTGTTTATAAGGGTTGAATTTTCCAAAGGTTAATTCGCCCTTTTCATTTTTTTTGCATTGAGCATAACCGCGCCAGCGGTTTCCTGGCGAATAAGGATCAAGAAGTAAATTCTCATAGCCTTTTTTTAATTCTTCCAGCTCATCTAAGAAATCTTCTTTATTCGAAAACTGCATGGCTTCAATTGAACGATAATAATCACCGGGAATAAAGGCATAGCCTTGCCTGGAGAGATGCGTTGCATATTCCATCATTTATTTATCTCTGCATTAAAAGGATAGTTTTAAATACATTCCATAAGCTATGTCCAGTAAACCACCTTACGGTCATTCAGTTTTCCAATAAATCGTCCAGCAGTGAGTCGGCTTCCTTCACTTACACTGCTTACGCCATGTAAGTGACAAGCATTCATAAAGTAAAGATCGCCAGCATTGAGCTGAACAGAAAGGGATTCGGTTTCATTTAACAGATGGGGTGGATAAGGATAACCTGTTCGTGTTACGCCAAGTGTTTCACGGCACACCTGGTCGGGAATGAGATTCCAGATTTTAAGTTGGCCACCACCCTGCGCAGCTTCCAGACAAACATTATAGGCTGTTACAGTTTGAGTATTCGCAATCTCAAAGCCGTCTTCTTTTGCAAAGTCAACCTGTGCCATATCTTCATGTGGCATAAGTGACATCACACCGTTATCAAGCCAGCGACGAAAGGTTGCAAAACAGGCATAGCCGTTTTTGAATCGTGCTGGACCAAAATGAATACCTCGTTCTAAAAATTCTTTTTCCAGCGTCAGGTTGAGGAAAAGTGATTCACTATCTTCTGCGCTGGTTGCTTTCATCAGGTCGGCGACGCTTTGATTCACACGATTGACCTCATGAATATATTGTTCACCATTACGCGAAAACTGCGTTGCACCGATCTGATTGGTTAAAACAAAGCCATCGTCAGCGCGATTCCCTCCACTTTGGGTGACCCTGTAATCAAAGTTTTTTGCAAGTTTTTCGCACACGGCTTTTGATGCGTAATTACGAATAACATATAAAACATTGCCATGATGATGGCCGTTAAGAATAATGTTTTTAACAATGGAGAAGTTAATAACGCCATCTGTTGATTCCAGATAGCCAAAGTTTGTTTTTTTTGAACCCGTTAATATTGTTTGCGTAGGTTCTAAGGTCAGTAAATCAGTCATAATGTTTCCATGCCATTTGAATTTAAGAAATCAAATAAAAAGAGGTGACCAGAGCATTCCGCCTTCCGCCCAAGGTTTATTGTCGCGGCGCTGTTGTTTTAATTCTGAGTTTTTACCCAGATTACGCTCAAAAATCTCACCATAGTTGCCAATTTTACGTATTATCTCTCTAATAAAATCAGGTTGTAGACCGAGTTGCGAACACAAATTCACATCGGGATAGAGAAACGTTTTTAAATAACCCTCAGGATTATCACTTTTTTCTAAAATGTTTTTTTGGGTAATACCCAGATTCTCAGCTTCAATCAGTGCGCGCATAACCCATTTTGTCGCAATATACCACTGTGAATCACTGGCGCTAACGGCGGGTGCCATTGCCTCAAGTGAAATGCGATCGTCCAGGATAAGATGTTGGCTGCTGTCTGTTAACTGGTGATGTTCACCCGCTAGTAGATAACCATCCAGACAGTAGATGTCACATTCTCCTGATTCGTAGGCTTGCCTCGCTTGCTGCGGAGAGTCAAATAGCAGAATCTCACAGGGCAGGTTAAGTTCATCAAAATAGCGAGTGAGGTTCTCTTCAGTTGTTGAGCCACGCATCGCAGCAATACGACGCTGACGAGTGAACCTGGCTTGTGGCGTTTCTTCAGTGAGGTTACTGCGCGGAGTCATCAGCACTTCCCCATCAAACAACATCGGATGTAGGAAATTAATGCCGTACTCCGCTTCGCGCTGAAAGGTCACGCTAGCGTTAAAGGTGCCAAGATCGATGACGCCATCACGTAGGGCCTGGAAGCGATCAGCCGATTGCAAAGGTATAAAATGGATTTTGCCGCCGTCTCCCAGCACGCTGATAGCCACAGCGCGTGCCAAATCAATATCAAATCCATTCCAGCTGTTGTCGAGGGGATCGCGCTGCGAAAGGCCTTTAAAACCTAAACTCACACCAACATTTAATACGTCATGTTGTTCAATGCGTTTGATTACTGCATGTTCAAACATAGCTAGCCTGTAATTAAAGTATTAAGAATAATAAGGTTTCACGGATGTAAACCTCTGTTGAACATCATACTGTTCAGTGCTAGCTTGGCTAGATAGTTGAGATGCAAAAGAGCTGTGCGTGAAGAACATAAATGAATTAACGGAAGTCTTGCCTGGATTGGTTTTGTTTGTTCAGGTGGTTGAAAGTGGTAGCTTTTCCTCAGCTGCCAGAGCGCTATCCATGACGCCGTCTTCAGTGAGTCGTATGATAGACAGGTTGGAAAAAAGGCTAAATGTTTTACTCTTTACCCGCTCGACGCGCGCGCTCGCTGTGACCGAAGCCGGACAGGAAATATATCACCAGGCTTTATCAGTTATCGCCGCAACTAAATCCCTGTTTTCTCAGGCAGACAGTTACAGCGATGTCCCTAAGGGATTACTGCGTATTACTGCGCCGACAACGCTTGGGAAGATTTTACTGACGCCGTTCCTGCCTGGTTTTCTGCGACGCTATGCTGAAATCAATATTGAGCTCAATCTCACTGACCATCTGATTAACCTCACGCATGAGTCGTACGACCTGGCATTGCGCGTCACGGATACGCCACCCATCAATATGGTAGCGCGGGCATTAATGCCTGTTGACTATGTTTTAGTATGTGCAGAGCACTACGATCAAAGGCTGCCTGATATGCCGGGCGACCTCAAACAGCATAATATTTTCTTCCCTGACGACGCACAGTTTCGCGGTGAATGGCGTTTCTGGTTAAACGACACGATGGAGAGCGTTACACTTACGCCCCGGCTGATGATAAATAACAGTGATGCCATGATCGATGCGATATTGCAGGGTGTGGGTATTGCGTTAATCCCCACCTTTATTGCAAATGGTTATTTGCTCAACGGGCAGTTACGCCGCGTGTTACCAGACTGGCGGATTGAAAATACGCTCTCAATGACCACTTACGCCATTACCTTACCCAACCGTCTGTTACCACTAAAAACCCGTGTCTTTATCGACGATTTTATGGCCTGGCTTAAAGCGAAATAGCGTGATCGGAAACGATAAAAAACCCGGCCTGAGCCGGGTTGAGTGTCTTTAACGTTATCGGGTATCACACTTCATACAGCGTTTGATGCCGGGTTTCTTTGCAGGCAATCAGTGCAATCAGCGTCAGAAAAGCCATGGAAGCCAGGTACAATCCGACAGCATATAGGCCATAGTGCGCGTTCAGCCAGGTCGCAATATAGGGCGCAACCGACGCACCTAAAATCGACGACAGATTATAGGAGAAGGATGCGCCGGTATAACGCACTTCCGTCGGGAACAGCTCAGGCAGCAGCGCACCCATCGGGCCAAACGTCAGCCCCATAATGCTCAAGCCCAGCAGCAGGAACGCCATCACCAGCGCCTGAGAGCCGGATCCCAGCATGGCCGGAAACAGGAATGAAAAGCCAATAATCATCAGCGTAATGACGATCATGGTTTTACGGCGACCAAAGCGGTCAGCAAGCAGGCCCGCAATCGGCACCATCACGCCAAATCCAATCACCGCCATCATCAGCATCCACAGCATACTGTTACGGGATATCCCCAGTCCGGCTGGCGCGGCGGCGGTGCCGTAACTCATTGAGTAAACGGTCATGATGTAAAACAGCGTATAGGTGGCAAGCATGATAAAGGTGCCAAGTATCGTTGCCGTCAGATGTTTGCTCAGGAGCGAGGCAATCGGCACACGTACCTGTTTCTTCTCTTTCTGTACTTTGGCGAATACCGGGCTTTCATGCAGCGATACGCGTACGTACAGACCAATCAAGACCAGTACGGCAGACAGAACAAAAGGGACGCGCCAGCCCCATTGCATAAATTGCTCATCGGTCAGCAGCCAGGAGAGCAGTAGAAAGGTGCCGTTGGCAAAGAAAAAGCCAATCGGTGCGCCCAACTGCGGGAAGGAGCCGTACAGCGCCCGCTTTTTGGCAGGTGCATTTTCCGTCGCCAGCAGGGCTGCGCCGCCCCACTCACCGCCCAGGCCCAACCCCTGACCAAAACGCGCCAGCGCCAACAGCAGCGGAGCCAGAACGCCAATGCTCTGGTAGCTGGGTAATAAACCGATAACCACGGTCGAGATCCCCATCGTCAGCAGTGAGGCAACCAAGGTGGCTTTACGGCCTACGCGATCGCCAAAGTGACCAAACAGGGCAGAGCCGATGGGACGGGCGATGAACGCAATCGCAAAGGTGGCCAGCGACTGCAACGTCGCGACGGTCGCATCACCCTGAGGAAAGAAGATATGAGGGAAAACGATGACGGCTGCGGTGGCATAAATATAGAAATCGAAGAATTCGATAGCGGTGCCAACCAGCGAGGCGATAACCACTTTACTTCGTGAGTTTACTGGCGTGGGATCGTTTTGCTGATCGAGCGGTTCTGAGATGGAGGCTTGCATAAATGTTTCTTATTTTTAATGACAGATAGGGAATCTTACGCACCTGTATAACGGCATTCAATGGCGGAAAGCCGCGTGGTTAGCGACGTTGCGCCGGCAAAAGTGGAAAATTTTTGTGATGTGTTAAATGCCGGAGAATGGCAGCGTTAAGTGACGCAAATATGGCGAGATACTCTAAGAAAGCGCTGAAGAAAAGTGACCCCTCAGTTATTCATCCTGTAAGTTGATGAATAAATAACCGGAGGGGGATATTTTACGCTGGTTTAACGCAGTATTGTCATTTGTGAGTGGTTAGCGCGCCTTTTTCCGGCATACGCGGATCGTCTTTGTATTTCGCGGTGGCAATCCATGCGGCGCAAAACAGCGTCAGACGAGCAAAGAAATAAAAGAAGGCCATTAATCCCAATACCGACCCAAATGCGGCACCTGAGGGCGAGGTGGCCAGTTTTGGTAAGGTCAGCGTCATGACAAACTTGATGATTTCGAAACCCACTGCCGCCAGCAGCGTACCGCGCAGCAGCGCCTTCTTACGGGGCTTATGGCGAGGCAAAATCCAGAAAATCCACAGGAACAACAAATAGTTTGCCATTACGGAAATCGAGGTCGCGATAATTGTCAGCGCAGGACGTAACCATTCGATGCCATCCAGACCTAACGCGCTCACGATCATCGCCTGGGCAGAGCCTGCGACAGAGGTTAACGACAGGGTAATGACCAGAGCCAGCATCAATCCTGTCAGCGATAAGAAGTCGCGAATATAGCGTTTCCAGATTTTCTCTTTATCGTCGGGCTGGCGTTCCCAGACGTCACGCGACTGAGCGCGAATCGCTTCCCGCAGGTTGCCCATCCAGTTCAGGCCCGAATATAGCGCCAACAGCAGACCCGTAATCCCCACGGTCGCGCGCTGTTGAATGGCCGTGTTGACGGTATTTTTCAAGGTCGTTGCCAGTGAGGGATCGCTGATGCTGCTGACGATTTTGTTGATGATATCGGTCAGCAGATCCTGATTCGATGCCAGCACAAAACCCACGGCGGCAAAGGACACCATTAAAATCGGGATTAATGATAAAAATGAAAAATAGGTAATGGCTGCGCCAAACTGGCTACCGAGACGATCGTTAAACCGGTCAAGCGCACGAATAAAATGGGCAACGGCGGGTATGGCCTGAAACCAGGTGGCAAAACGTGAAACCCGCACGATCGAACGATCGACAGACTTGTTACCTGTTTTGATATCAATCAGTGGTTTGGGTGACTGTGCGTCTTTTGCGTTGTCCTGTTCGTCTGTCATAGACATTCACTTCCTGTTAAACGTAAAAAACACATTATAGCCTCTCAGGTGACATACTCCTGAAGCACCTGACTTAACCACTCCATAAATACCCGAACGCGACGGGCGACGTTACGGCGATGGGGATAAAGTAAATGAATCGGCATCGGTTTTGCCGGGAAGGCATGCAGCACCTCCACCAACTCACCGCTTTCCAGATATTTGTGAATCCCCACGGTCGGCACCTGTATAATGCCCAGCCCCGCGAGGCAGGCCGCGCGATAGGTTTCGGTGCTGTTGACGGTGACAACCCCGCCGGTGTGCACATAGTGGCACTGCTTGCCATCGAAAAACTCAAAGCCCTGGGCAGGCTGGCCGAGCTGCTGACTGTAATGCACCATGGCATGCTGCGACAGCTCTTCAAGCCGAATCGGCCGGCCAAAACGTGAAAGATAGCCAGGGCTGGCGCAGTTAATTAAGGTGTGGGTGCCGATACGGCGGGCGATGAGGCCCGAATCCTTCAGCTCGCCAACGCGGATCACGCAGTCAAACCCTTCGCGGATAACGTCAACCTGGCGATCGTTGCTGCTGAGCTCGATTTCAACGCCGGGATAATGCTGCAAAAATTCTGGCAGGCGGGGCAGGATCAGATCGGTCGCCATCGCGGCGGACATATCCACCCGTAGCTTACCGCTTAAAGTGGCGGGATCGTGCTGGAACAGGCTATCCATATCACTAATCATCGACAGCAAATCCAGACAGCGGTCGTAATAAACTAAGCCATCCTGGGTAAGTTGCACCCGACGAGTGGTGCGGTGCAAAAGACGCGTTCCCATCTGATTTTCCAGCGCCTGAATTTGTCGCGAGACGCTTCCTTTTGGCAGCCCAAGACTTTCTGCTGCTGCCGTAAAACTGCCCATCTCTGCAACTCTGACGAAAACCTGCATTGCATGAATTTTATCCATATGGCCTGCCGATTGTTGTTGTAAGTGGAACAGTGCTGCTCGTTCTTAAGCGTTTATAGAACAATTATTAAAGAATATCTTCAACCTGTGTTCAATTTTGCAACAGGAAATCAACATGAATAGTAAAATCGTCTTGATCACGGGCGCTAATCGCGGTTTAGGCCGGAATGCAGCGGTAAAACTGGCGGCTAAGGGCCGGGATATCATTCTGACCTACCGCAGTCATCAACATGAAGCGCAGGACGTGGTAAGGGAAATTGAAAGCGCAGGCGGCCGCGCAGTGGCGCTCCAGCTGGATGTCGGCGACCTGAGCCAGTTTGATCGTTTCATGTCTGAAGTGAAAAATGCACTGCAACAGCACTGGCAGCGTGAGACATTTGATTATTTAGTGAACAATGCCGGCCATGGGCACTATAAACCTTTTATTGAGACCACCGAGGCTGAATTTGATGCGCTGATGAATGTGCATTTCAAGGGGCCTTACTTCCTGACTCAGACGCTATTGCCTGCGATAGCAGACGGCGGGCGCATTCTGAATATCTCCAGCGGATTAACCCGCCTGACGTACCCCGGTTCCGGAACCTATGCCTCAATGAAGGGCGCGATGGAAGTGCTGACGCGCTATCAGGCTAAAGAACTGGGCGAGCGGCGCATTCGCGTTAACATCCTGGCGCCGGGTGCCATTGAGACCGACTTTGGCGGCGGGCGCGTGCGTGATGATAAAACGGTCAATGACACTATCGCCGCATTAACCGCCCTGGGCCGGGTGGGCCTGCCAGACGATATCGGCGATGCCGTTTGCGCCATCCTCAGTGAGGAAACCAGCTGGATCACTGCGCAGCGTATCGAAGCATCGGGTGGTCAGGCGCTGTAATTTTAGGGCGGCTTTGCCGCCCTTGTGCCAGCTTCCGGGTTAGCGCCTGATGGTGCCCTCTATCACCGTCACGGTTTTCCCCCCGATCCAGATCGTATCGCCCTGATATTCCACCGTCACGCGTCCCTGTCGGTTTACCTGAGTACCCTGACGGACGCGATAATCCTGCGTTTTGCCCTGAGCGGCGAAGTAACGTGCCAGACAGGCATTGGCGCTGCCGGTGATCGGATCTTCGGTCAGGCTTCCATGCTCAATTATCAGGCCGCGAACCTCGTACTGTTCCGCTTCTCCTGCGGGCAGTGGGCCGAATGGCATAATGCCAGTGACGTTGGCGTGATGGACAAGCCGCTGTAAATCCGCAATATCAGGCTTAATTGCCAGGACCGCATCGGCACTGATCATCGGGATCAGCAGCCAGCGGATGCCCATATCGACCACCACGGCATCCTGCGCGGTATCGAGCGCATGGCTGTTGAGCGCCGCGCTGATAAGCGCATCATGAAACGGTGTTAAGGTGGCTTTTGGCGCGGCAAAGGCCAGCGTGCTGTCGTCGGCAATTTTTATCTTCACGTTGCCCACGCCGCATTCCTGAATTATTACCCCCGGCGTTTTTGTCTGGAAGCCCGCTTCCAGTAAAGCATGAGCGGTACCGAGCGTCGGATGGCCGGCAAAGGGCAGTTCGCCCTCTACGGTGAAGATACGCACGCGGTAGTCGGCCTGATTATCCTGCGGCGGCAGGACAAAGGTCGTTTCAGATAAGTTAGTCCAGCGTGCGATGGCCGCCATCTGGCTGTCGTCCAGACCTTGTGCATCCATGATGACGGCCAGGGGATTGCCGTTAAACGCGGCCGAAGTAAATACATCTACTTGTTTAAACGCAACGTGCATTTTGACTCCTTGTGAATGAGGTAAAGATGTTTTTTCTTGCTCCGGCAATTGCTTATGTCAGTTAACAGGGCTATGAATAAGTTAAGCAACTGGATGGAGCCTGCTATGTTAAAAATTCTTGGACGCGCCTCCTCAATCAACGTGCGCAAAGTACTTTGGCTGTGTGACGAACTGGACCTGCTCTACGAACGTGAAGAGTGGGGAGAAGGGTACAAATCCACGCACTCTCCTGAATTTATCGCGCTTAATCCTAACGCCATGATCCCGGTGTTGATTGATGAAGACCTGACGATGTGGGAGTCCAACGCCATTCTACGCTATCTGGCCACCGCCTACGGTGGCGACTGGCTCTATCCCGACAATCCGCGTGCGCGTGCGCCGGTGGATCAGTGGATGGACTGGCAGTCGACGGAACTTAACACCTCATGGCGCTATGCGTTTATGTCACTGGTGCGTAATTCGCCCGCCCATCAGGACCCAAGACTGTTGGCCGCCGCCTGTAAAGGCTGGTCCCACACCATGGGCATCCTCAATCAGCAGCTGGAACATACCGGTCGCTACGTTGCCGGGCGTAACTTCAGTCTGGCGGACATCCCTATTGGGCTGGCCGTTAACCGCTGGTTTGAAACGCCGCTTGACCATCCTGATTTACCGGCCGTGCGGACCTACTACGAACGCCTCACTGAACGGCATGGCTATACCATTTGGGGACGTAATGGCACGCCCTGATCCTGGCCCGGCGGCAGGCCAGCGAGTTCGCAGGCAACCGCCCCCGCGCGGATGATGGCGCGAACGTAGCGCTGATCAAACGGATAGCAGCATGAGAGGCGCAATGCATGGTTATAGCGCTCGCTCAGCGAATACAGTGCACCTGGCGTGACACAAATCTGCTCTTTCAACAGACGGGTAAACATCTCTGTGGTATTCACATTGCCGGGCAGTTCGACCCAAAAAACGAAGCCGCCGCGCGGTAACGTAGCCCGGGTACCCTGAGGAAAATGCTGCGCAATCAAACCGCGCGCTTCATCCAGATTGCTGGCATAGCTACGGCGCAGGCTGCGCAGATGGTGGTCATAGCCTCCGTTGGCAAGAAATTCTGCCAGCGTTTCAGACAGCAGGGCCGATTCCGCCATGGATGACACGGCTTTAAGGCGTGCAATGGAATCATGAAAGCGGCCGGCTGCAATCCAGCCGATGCGAAAATCGGGTGCAACGGTTTTCGTGAAACTGGTGCAGTAGAGCACCCAGCCATGCTGATCGAATGACTTCACCGTAGGAGACAGCGGCCAGTCAAACTGCAACTCATCGTAAAGCCCGTCCTCAATCAAAGGAACGTTGTAAGTGTTCACTAACTTTGCGAGCCTTTTCTTGTCGGGCAACGACATTCCAAAGCCCAGCGGGTTCTGCGCAGAGGGCATGGCAACCAGCGCCTGAATACGCTTTTCCTGGAGCAGCATCTCAAGTGCATCCAGCGACAGGCCGCGCTGAGGATCGGTAGGAATCTCCAGTGCCTTTAGGCCCAGCGATGCCAGCAGGGGAAACAGGAAGAAATAGGTGGGGGATTCCAGACCGACACAATCACCCGGCCGGGTCACCGCCCTGAGTGCCAGCTGAAGTGCCTCCATGCAGCCATGGGTAAGGGTGATCTCATCGGCGGCGAGCGACTGGCCACTATGCAAGGCACGTCGCGCAATCTCCTCCCGTAAGCGCTCACTACCCGGCGGAAGCGCGTAGCGACCAATAAGTTGTGGATCGCGACGTAGCAGAGAGGCCGTAATGCGCGCCAGTCTGGCTGACGGAAACAGGTCACTGTCCTGCGGACAGGCCAGCGAAATATTGGTGTAATCCGGATGATTTTGTGCGGCGAAAACCTTATCAATCAAGTCCAGCTTCTCGTTGCCTGGATCGCGAACCACCCGGGCAGAGTGCTGGGCATCTCGCGTCACCACCGGCAGCACGCCGCGCACGTAGTAGCCCGATTGCGGGCGCGCCTCAATCAGACCGCGATTCTCCAGCAGCTGCCAGGCATTCAGCACGGTGTTCACGCTGACCTGATGTGACTGAGCAACGCGCCGGATGGCGGGTAAGCGCTTGCCCGGTTTTAGCGTGCCCTTGTGAATGGCCTCGGCAAAGCTGTCGGCCAGTTGCTGATAAAGCCTGTGCTCGGACTGAGTTTCAGGGGACACAATTGCCTCCGCAGGTAACAGGTACAGTTGGAATCAGTTCTGATTGTACCCATCAAAATAGCGATTTCTTGTCTCTGTTACCATAGCTTTTCTGATCGTAGCATGGTGTTCTCTCTTTCATCAGGAACGCCACTATGCTCGATCCTTCCTTCTTTAGTTATGTCACCGTGATGTCGATTACGCCGGGGCCAAATAATCTGTTGCTCGCCACTTCCGGTGTTAACTTTGGTATGCGCCGGACGTTACCGATGGTGTTTGGCATTTTGATTGGCTGTGCGCTACAAACCGTCATTGCGGGGCTGGCGCTGGAAGTCCTGCTGCACTGGATGGCATCTGTGCGTCTGCCGCTGACGCTGGTGGGATGTGGTTATTTGTTATGGCTGTCATGGAAAATATTTCGGGCGAATGCCCCCGAAGCGCGTGCAAAGCCGCAGCCCATGACCCTGGTGGGTGGGGCCTGTTTTCAGGCTATCAATCCAAAAGCCTGGTTAATGGCCAGCAACGTGGCACTGCTCTACAGCGCCAGCAGTGGCGTGCTGACCGTGATGGGGGCTTTTATGTTGCTCAATCTGCCATGCATTTTATTGTGGGCTGCACTGGGTGACCGCCTGCGCGGTCACCTGCAAATCAACTGGAAACGCCAGCTGTTTAACAGCCTTATGGCGCTGTCGTTAGTGGCGACCACGATCTGGATGCTGGTCGATGCCTTCAGGCTTCTCTAGTTCGGTGGGCCTGACGCGGTCGTCAAGGGCGACGTTTCGTTCTGGATTTCCGACATATCATCGCCACGAATGCGCCCGTAGCGATGATGTTTTGCGAGCTGCCGTGGGTTATTTGCCTATGACATAGGCGGTTTCACGGCCTTCATCGTTGGCAGCCACTGGCGTAACCGGCGTGTATTTGAGCTGCAGGATACGGCTGGTTTCTGCCAGTACTTTTTCAGTCAGCGCCACATCGCCATTCAACTTACGACCCCAGGACGGCACCACGGCACGGATTTTATTTTGCCACTCCGGCGACGCCATCTGCTCCGGATAGACCTTATGCAGCAGCTCCAGCATAATCGGCGCGGCGGTCGAGGCACCTGGCGAGGCACCCAGCAGCGCTGAGACAGAGCCGTCTTCGGACGACACCACTTCCGTGCCTAAACGCAGCACTGCGCCTTCTTTCTCATCTTTCTTGATGATTTGCACGCGCTGCCCGGCCGTCACCAGGCGCCAGTCTTCCTGTTTCGCCTGTGGCACATAAGCACGCAGTGCATCCATACGATCGCGGTCACTTTGCAGCACCTGATCCATCAGGTATTTCACCAGATCAAAGCTTTTCAGTCCGACCTTGATCATGGGCATTACGTTGGTGCTGTTGAGTGAGGCAAACATATCCAGCAGCGAGCCCTGCTTCAGGAATTTGGTCGAGAAGGTCGCAAAGGGACCAAACAGCAGCACCTGCTTGCCGTTCAGCACACGCGTATCGACATGGGGCACGGACATCGGTGGCGCGCCCACGCTGGCTTTGCCATAGACTTTCGCCATGTGCTGTTTCACGACGTCTGGATTCTCGGTGACCAGGAAGGAACCGCCAACCGGGAAGCCCGCATAGCCGTTGGCTTCCGGAATGCCGGCTTTCTGCAGCAGCGGCAGCGCCGCACCGCCCGCGCCAATAAAGATCTTTCCAGCCGTCAACGTGCGGCGCGTACCCTCTTTCATGCAGACGAGCGTCACCTGCCAGCGGCCATCATTAAGGCGGGTAATCTCGCGCACTTCCTGATGCATCCGTAAACGGAAGTTGGCTTTTTGCTCCAGTGAAGCAATCAGCTGGCGCGTCACTTCACCGAAATCGACGTCGGTGCCCATGTCTGTCCAGGTTGCTGCCACTTTCTGATTCGACGCACGGCCTTTCATGACCAGCGGAATCCACTGTGCGATTTGTTGCGGATCTTCAGAGTAAGCCATGCCGCGGAACAGCGTGCTTTTCTGTA
Source organism: Pantoea sp. B623 (assembly GCF_024814475.1). Classification (NCBI taxonomy): domain Bacteria; kingdom Pseudomonadati; phylum Pseudomonadota; class Gammaproteobacteria; order Enterobacterales; family Erwiniaceae; genus Pantoea; species Pantoea sp. B623. Next base: position 2,645,044 of record NZ_JANUXM010000004.1, read on the forward strand.
AGGCAGTAAAGCGCTTGCGCAGGAACGCGACATTATCATCGCCCCAGACAAAGCTCATGTGCGGAGTACTGTGAATAAAGCTTTTCGGCGTATGCAGGTTGCCTTTCTGGACGTGATAAGCCCAGAACTGGCGAGAAATTTGGAATGACTCGTTAATCGCAACGGCTTTGGCGATATCGATACTGCCATCGGCTCGCTGAGGCGTATAGTTCAACTCAGCCAGCGCCGCATGGCCTGTACCCGCGTTGTTCCAGCCATTTGAAGACTCTTCCGCTACGTGCCCCAGCCGCTCCACCATTTCGATGGACCAGTCAGGTTCCAGATCCTGAAGCCAGGTTCCTAACGTAGCACTCATGACGCCTGCGCCAATAAGCAGTACATCAACGTCTTTACGCTCCTGCGCCCTGGTGGTGTCCTTTCCGCTAACACTCATCATGAGCGCAAGATTTACAGCTGATTTGCACATGAGGCGACATCTCCTCTTCTGTTGACCTGAAGCTCAACAGCGTTGCAGGCGAAATAGTCACGCTTCTGATGAGCGCGTTGCGCTATTTCCGGGTTAAGACTCAGGTATGGGTTAAAGCGACGATAACGAGTTAACTCAACGTTATGCTTTGTTGCCCAAATATAACATTCTCGTATCGGATTTAAACATTTGTTTATTTTTTAAATGCAGAAATGATTCAGCATAAGAAATAATCATAATGCCTGGCTGGGTATAAGGGGGATTTTTCTTTTAACTCAGTGAGTTAAGTTAAAATGGATGTTGCGAGATTGCCTCTTTATGGTGCAGGGTGAAAATGTCACCCAAGGGAAGGAATAATTTAAACTTATGAAAAATGGCGTTTATTTAATTTTATTCTTTGAGGTGAATTTTTAATCGTTGGTGTATCTGGCCCATTTGTGTAAAACAAATGTTACATTTTTGTGACCTCAGGAGTGGCCCCATGCAGGATGCCAGCACGGTTGCGACGCCTCAGGAAATACGCGTGACAGCGTAATTTTAAGATTTTCTTCAGAACAGAAAACCGGCCAGGGCCAACCGCCCGGCAGCCCTGTATCCAGGCCGTTTTTGCAGGACAGCGTTGTCACACCTTGAACCAGCGACGCCAGACAAAGCGGATAACAAAAAACTCCAGCGCGCCCAGCACCAGGAACCACAGGCAGAACACCAGGGTGTACAGCTGGCTCAGATCCTGTAAATGAAACAGCTGCTGCAAATGCTGCGCCACCGTCAGGCTAAAAGCCGGTGCGGGTAGCAGCAGGGCAGACAGAAAGCCCAGCAGTAAAATGCCACCGGGAAGGATTAAGGACTCGAAAGGGTTATTCATGAGCAGTGTTCTCTGTTTATCAGCCGGACATTTTCCGGTATTCCGTGCAGAGGTTCAATCATGCTCTGCCGCTACCTGTCATTCCCGGAGGAAAGCTGTCGAGAAAAGGCTTAAATGACATTAACTTAGCGGCATTCATAGCGACTGTTATGAGTTATAGCCTTTGCTATACTTAAATCCCTGATTTTATTGTCTTTTTATATCGATTATCGCGTGATAGACTGCGCGCACTTTTTAAATAACCGAGCAAATTGTGTGATGGATTTAGCATGAAGCCGTGCTTTTTCATCCCAAGTGAACGAATCATGACCTTTATTGCCACGCTTATTCTTGCTTTTGGAATGTCAATGGACGCGTTTGCCGCCGCACTGGGCAAAGGTGCAACCTTGCATCGTCCTGGCCTGAAGGAAGCCGTGCGGACCGGTCTGATTTTCGGTTGTATCGAAGCCCTGACGCCGCTTATCGGTTGGGCGCTGGGCCTGGCAGCCAGCCAGTACGTAGCGGCATGGGATCACTGGATTGCCTTTTTCCTGCTGGCCTTTCTTGGCGCGCGTATGATGATGGAAGGCTTCCGCAAAACAGCCACAGAGCCTTGTGAAGCACCGCAGAGTCACGGCTTCATGGTACTGGCCACCACGGCGGTCGCAACCAGTCTTGATGCCCTGGCCGTCGGGGTTGGACTGGCGTTCCTGCAGGTAAATATCGTGACCACGGCCCTGACTATCGGTGCTGCAACCACCGTAATGGCCACCACCGGCGTGCTGATTGGGCGTTTTATCGGACCGGTGTTGGGCAAATGGGCTGAAGTGCTGGGCGGCCTGGTCCTGATTGCTATTGGGTCAACCATTCTTGCAGAGCACCTGGCCCTGTTTCAGTAACGCAGTTAAAAGTGAATTTTGTGATCTGGTTCAAAATTTATTGATGCTTTAAACAGCAGGCGCTATACTTTTGCTGTAGATATTCAACAAATTTTTAACCGGATGATGTATGAAACGTTTTTTTAAGTACGTGTTCCACGCTTATGTCGAAACCTTTAAACACGTACCGCCAGGCGCGCTGAACTAAGCGCCCACCGAATACCCTCGATAGTCGCGGTCAGGGATTGACCGGTGATTATCACCTCGTTATCTCGCCCCCCTTTTGATTGTCCCCTGTCATAACGACAACCTTATCTGCGTGACCTTCCTGACATCCTCCTGTTGACACAACGTGATACATCTGGACATCCGATGTGCCAAACGAGGTACGATTTTCATCGCTATTTTTGCTACTCTGCGCGCCAATTTCTTGTAAAACATGCGGTTATAACCCGTAATCATCATGAGGCGGTCATGCAGCTATGCAGTTTTTACCTTCCTGAACAGGGGAAGAAAAGCTTTGGTATCGTTAAGGCTCAAGGCGTAGTGGATGTCGGTATGCGCCTGGGAAAAGCCTGCCCGGATTTAAAAACCTTCCTGACGCGCTCGTCACTGGCCGACCTGACTGCTTTTGAGGCGATGCCCGCCGATCATGTTTGGTCAACTGTACAGTTTCTGCCCGTCATCGAGCAGCCTGGTAAAGTGTTTTGCGTGGGCATGAACTATGCCGATAAACGCCAGGAATTCGCCGCCACGCTGGATGCCCCCACGTTATTTGTACGCTTTGCTGACTCCCTGGTCGGCCATGAGCAACCGTTGCAAAAACCCACCACCACCCAGGAGTTTGATTACGAGGGGGAACTGGCGGTGATCATCGGCCAGCCTGCGCATCAGGTTAAGGCGGAAGAGGCGCTGAGCGCGGTGGCAGGATACAGCTGCTTTATGGATGCGACGGTGCGCGACATGCAGTTTACCTGGTTTACCGCAGGGAAAAACTGGCCGCAAACCGGAGGCTTCGGGCCCTGGATGACTACCGCCGACGAGATCCCTGATCCGCAGCAGTTGACCATTAAAACGGTGCTGAACGGTCAGGAAGTACAAAACGATACCACCGGCAGCATGGTGCATCCGGTAGCCAACATTATTGAATACGTTTCCGCCTTTAGCCCGCTGTCGCCAGGCGATGTGATTATCACGGGTTCACCGGGCGGCGTGGGTAAAAAACGCACGCCGCCGCTGTTCATGTTCAGTGGCGATGTGGTTGAGGTTGAGATCGAAAAAATCGGCCGCCTGCGCCATACCATTGCCTGACCCAATGCATTAACCGCCTGCCTCTGCCATTCCCGTCCTACACTCAATGGATACCCAGGAACAGGAGCAGCTGATGAGGCGTACCATCCAGTGTAGAAAGCGGCAGGGCATGGCGCTTGCCGCCGGGATCGGCTTAGGTGTCGCGGCGGTCATGTGGGGCACGAAACGCTGGCAGCAAATGAAGCAAACGCCGCCGGTTTCACCACGCAGTCATCACGCGGGATTGGCGGGTTATTATCAACAGATCGGTGACTGGCGCATGTTTACCCGCGTCACGCCTGAGGAACCTCAGGGGTTGCCCGTGGTGCTGATTCACGGCCTGGTAATGTCGGGGCGGTCGATGGAATCACTGGCATTGGCGCTGGGACGGGATTATCACGTTCTGGTGCCCGACCTGCCAGGCTTTGGCGGTAGTGCGTTGCCCGCATCCCCACCGGTTCTTTCGGTGAAAGCGCTGGCCGATATCCTGTGGCAATGGTTACAGCATAACGGATTTCAGCGGGCGATCTGGGTTGGGAGCGCTTTTGGCTGCCAGGTGCTGGCGGCTCTGGCGGATAAATACCCCGAAGCGGTGGCAGGCCTGGTATTACAGGGGCCCACCGCCGATCGCCACGCGCGCAGCGTGGTTCGTCAGATATGGCGAGGCTGGCGTAACAGCCGAATGGAAGCGCATCGATCGCCCGACTCGCTGGCCCGAATTGACTGGGCGAAAGCCGGTTTGCCGCGAGCCTTTGGCACCCTGCGCGCCATGCTGAACGATCCTATCGAACACCACCTGACCTATCTCACCGCGCCAACCCTCTTGCTGAGAGGCTCGCGCGATCCGGTTTGCCCGGCGCGCTGGCTGGATGAGCTGGCGGGGCTGCTGCCGCACAGTGAAAAAATCACCCTGCGCGGCGGCACGCACCGGCTGCACTATGTCTATCCGTGGAGTTTCTGCCACGCCATCCGACCTTTTTTGGCGCGTATTCAGCAGGAGAGCCAGCATGAGTAAACCTCCCAAGGGCATTGCCCGGTTTGATTCAGCCGCCACGATGCTGCTGGCCTTAGCGAATGCGCTGCACGATCGGCCTTTTGCCAGTCCAGGCCAGTCGCCCATGTTAGACCGCTTACTGCCTTCACTTGATCGGTTACCGACCCGGCTGCGTGAGTGGGGCTATGCGGTCAGTGGCCTGGCCGAGGGCATCAGTCACAAACAGGCCAGTGAACTGGACGTCGAAGGCATCGCCGAATGGATGGTCAGTACCTATCCGCAGCGCGATTATCCGGCTGCGTTTGTCGGTGCCACTAACGGTGCCATGGTGCATCTGGCCGCGGCGATGGGAACGCCGTGGCTACCGCAAACGTTTTTGTGCCCGGTGCGGGTACAGCAGAGCGATCCGGATGACGCCCAGTCCGAATTTGAAAACGGCAAGGCCGTGGCAGCAGCGTTGCTGGCGACCTGGCCTAAGCTTGCCGTGCACCACATGCAGGATCCGAGTCAGGATCGCCTCCTGCTGGAAAAAATGCACTATTTCCGCCTGAAGCTGCGCGACATGCCGCTGGCCTTCAATGAGTTTCTGCTGGGAGGATTACCGGCGGGATCAACACTGTTCATTAATCACTGTACGCGACAGTGGCCGGTAACGCGCACCAGTGACCGCTCTTTCTTTCAGTTTGGCGCCCCCGGCGGCGCAACCGAAAAGGAGTATTTGCAGGGCGGGCCGAGAGTGGCGGAATATCTGGCGCGGGCAGGCGTGGATCGGGCGCGTTGGGAACCGCCTGCTATCACCGACCACGTCCCTGAAGCCGAATGGGGGCTGGATGGCTACCTGATTTCGCCACTGAAAAAGCTGGCAGAAGCCCAGCGCTGGCGGCTGATGGAGATTCGCTACGACCATCCCGAAGCGCTGAGTTTCGTGGTCGCTGAAATTTATCGCGACTGGTATCTGGCGGCGGGCATATTGCCTGCCCGGCTGACGGTAGACAGCTTTTTACTTATGGATCCCTGGTGCAGCATGCAGCAGCACGCAATTCCGTTCTGGCTGATGTTTCCATCCGTGCCGTCGGCTGATGCGCTACAGCGCTTTCTTGAAAAGCAGCCGCCTTTCAACCATATCGATATGATGCTGTATTCGCACGGCACCGACAGCATTGGCCTGGCGGACGTCGATCGCTGGAAACAGCTGTTGGCCTTCGCCAGGGAAGAGGGCGCATTAGTCGGGGTAGATGAAACGCGCTTCCCCCACGATTTTGCCACCTTTTCCCGGTTCGATTCGGCGCTCCGGGAGCGCGCCCCGCTACTGCCTGCGCCGCCGCCGCTCAGTATTGATAAAGCGATTGCGGGCATTCAGCGTTATGGTGCGCGCCATGGCGTGACCCTCCACCCGCTGACCTGAATCGGGGATATCAGGCGCCGTCCGTGATGGGTTTGCGCACCAGCAGCAGGTACGCCAGGGCGCCAACCAGGGTGACGCAGGCGCAAATCATCAGCGCCAGGCTGAATGATTTGGTGGTATCCAGCACCCATCCGGTCACGACCGGCGCAAACGAGGCAAAGATAAAGCTGGCGAAGTTTTGAATGCTGCCCACGGACGCCGTCATACGCGCGGTGACGTTGGCATGAATCAAACCCCAACAGGAAGTACCGGCAAAGTGGATGCAAAACAGCGCCATCCCAATCAGCGTCACGGCGCTGGTGGTGTCGGTCGCGCGCGTCACGATAGCGGTAAACCCGGCAGACAGAATCATACCGCTGACAATGCAGACTTTACGGGTTTTTACCGCATCCCAGCCGCGCCTGACCAGCGCATCAACCACATAGCCATTTAACAGCATGCCTGCGGCACCGAACAGGAAGGGAATGGCCGCCAGTAATCCCGTGCTTTTCAGGTCGAGATGATAGGTGGATTGCAGATAGCCCGGCAGCCAGGCGATATACAGCCAGGCGGTATAGTTGATGCCGCTGAAGCCAATCATCATGCCCCACATGGTGCGTTGTTTAAACAGCCCACGCCATTCTTGAAAGCTGATCGGCTCTTTACGCGATGCCACGCTGCCTGCCTGCAGGTAGTGGATCTCTTCAGCGCTTAGCTGTTTGTTATCGCGATCGCGGTAAACCAGGTACCAGCCGATGGCAAGAAACACACCCAGAATCCCGATGGTGACAAACATGCCGCGCCAGCCCAGAACCAGCATCATGGCCGCCAGGATCGGCGGCGCGATGGATAAGCCAATCATCGAGGCGGCGTTAAACATCCCCATCGGCATACCGCGATCTTTAATGTTAAACCAGTCGTTGATGACCTTGACCCCGCACGGATTCATGGGGGCTTCACCAATGCCGAGCCCAATACGCACCAGGACAAACTGCGTAAAGTTATGCACCAGTCCGGACGCGGCCTGGAACAGGGACCAGATAAACATTCCCAGGCCCAGCATAATGCGCGGTCCTTTACGGTCCAGCAGCGCACCGGCGGGCAACTGCGCCAGCCCATAGGCCAGCGAAAACGCAGACAACAGCACGCCGATCTCGGTGGCGCTCAGCCCCATTTCATCACGAATGGTCATGTTGGCCACAGACAGCGAACTGCGATCCAGGTAGTTAATGACGGCAGCAAACAGCAGCAGCAGCATGGCGGTAATCTGGACTTTACGAATGCGCGGCGAGCGCACGATATCACTGCGCCACGGCACAAACGCCTCATCGGGCGAAGTGTCGGACGGGTTCGCGTGATCAACAACCGATCTGTGTTCCATGGCAATCTCCCCGGGCAGGCGATTCATCATTATTGTGAGTATTACGGTCGCCCGGCGGTACAAGGCCGTCGGGGCGTTGCGCTGAGAGTAGGGGGAATGAACAGGATATGTTGTAAAGTTGTTTCAAAATCGTGCGGGAGCTAATGCTTTGTGGTTTTTAATCGGGTTTTAATTGTACTGATTAATGCTCCGTACCATAGAGCGCTTGGCGGTAGCCAGGTGGTTATGCAATGCGCACAGCGCATCCACATCCCGGCGGCCAATCAGGGCGGACAGAATCGCCATATGCTCTTCCAGCGCGACGATATTGCGCTGCTTAAGATCGCTTTCATCCCACTGATAATGCGAATGAAAAATCACTGAAATAATCTCCAGCGACTGATTAAAAAAGGGGTTGTTGGCGGCAGACAGGATCAGCCAGTGCAGCTCTTTATCGAGGGCAGCAAAATGGCGATAGTTGCTGGCGATCGTTTCGCGCATCGATCGGTGGCGATCCAGTAGATCTCTGGCCTGGATCCAGCGTTCATCCTCTCTGGGCAAATTTAGAAAGCGGGTAAGCGCATGAGTTTCCAGCATCTCGCGCAGCTCAAATAACTTTTCGGCGTACTCCTGTGAAAACTTTTTCATCTGCCAGTGGCCGCGTTTAACCGGTTCCAGCAGGTTATAACGCATAAAATGCAGCAGGAATTCCCGTACCGCTACCGGGCTGACGTTGGCCTGTTTTGCCAGTTGCAGTTCGCTGAACGTGTCACCGGGCTGCAGCAGTCGCTGATTAATCATATCAAAAAAGCGTTTTTCCACCTGGCTGGCCTGCAGCTCAATGGCTGGCGTGACGGCGCTGAGGCTGTCTTGCTCTTCAGGCTCGCGCACGATGACCCAGCTCTCTTTTACGTTCTCCAGCACGCCGCGTTGGTGCAGATAACGCAGAGCATGCCGCACCGTAGTGCGGCTGATATTAAACATTTCAGCCAGGGCGGCCTGTGGCGGCAGGGGCGACTGAATATGACCCTGGGCAATGCTTTCCAGCATATGGTTGATCACGTTATGACGTAAATTCTGACTACGGCTCATGAGCGGCTCCGGTTTTTTATGCATTAAAAACCATTGAAGGCCCAAAAAAACCGTCACGCTTCACAGAACGCGCAAAGGAAATGCCTTGTCACGGCAAGATTAGCCATAACTGCGCTAACGATAACGGGAGTCTTACCATGACAACAATGAAAGCATTAGTCATCGCCGAACCACGCAATATGGTCTGGACCACGCGCGCAACGCCTCAACCCGCGCCAGGGGAGGTGCTGATTAAAATTGTCAGCGCGGGCATCTGCGGCACGGATATCCATGCCTGGGCGGGAAACCAACCTTTTTTTAGCTATCCACGGGTACTCGGGCATGAACTCTGCGCAGACATTGTTGAAATAGGCAGCGCCGTGGAGGGGTTTGCCGTTGGCCAGCGCGTGGCGCTGATCCCCTATCTCTCCTGTTATCAGTGCGATGCCTGCCAAAGCGGTAAAACCAACTGTTGTGAACATATCTCAGTTATTGGCGTACATCAGGATGGCGGCTTTTGTGACTATCTGAGCGTGCCTGCGTCAAACCTGTTGGCCGTGGACGCGCTGGCACCTGAGGCGGCGGCGCTGATTGAACCCTTTGCGATTAGCGCCCATGCGGTAAGGCGTGCGGCAGTGGCACAGGGCGATGCCGTGCTGGTGGTGGGCGCTGGCCCTATTGGGCTGGGGGCGGCGGCCATCGCGGCGGCCAATGGCGCGCAGGTCATCGTGGCGGACACCAGTGAATACCGCCGCCAGCACGTCAGTCAACAGCTGGGTCTTCCCGCGCTTAACCCGGCTGACGCCGATTTCATCGCCAAGCTGCGCGCTGGATTTAACGGTCAGCTGGCGTTAACCCTGATCGATGCCACGGGCAACCCGGCGGCCATGAACGCGGCGGTTAACCTGATTCGGCATGGCGGTACGGTGGTTTATGTAGGCCTGCACAAAGGCGACCTGGTCATCCCCGACAGTGAATTCCACAAAAAAGAGAGTACGTTGATGGGCAGCCGGAACGCTACGCGCGAAGATTTTGACCGGGTGCGTGAACTCATGGCCGCCGGGAAACTGCGAGCAGAAATGATGCTGAACCGCCATTTCGCCTTCTCTACGCTGGCAGAGCACTTTGAGGAAGCGGTTATCAACAATCGTGAGTTGATTAAAGGCGTTATCGATTTTGATCGCTAACGGTGGATGACAGGAGCCGTCTCGCCGCCAGGCTTATCGGCTGAGCAACTGAAAAAAGTGTTTCCGCACGGCCTCCGCATCAACCCCCAGTGCGATGCGCTGTCGAGGCAGATTGCGGAAGGGATCATGCCGGGACGCCAGGGCACTCAACTGACGCACCGTCTGGCCGCAGGCAATGCCTTCCGTAATGACACGAAGCGGGCTTTCCACCAGCGTGAACGCGTCAGGCAAACACAGCCAGGATATCGTCAGCGTGTCATGCAGCGCCATACCAGAAAAGCCTTCCTTCTCAAGGCTGTATGCCAGATAGGGGCGGCAGATCGCATGCAGGACGGGTTGATGAAGTCGATCGACCTCATCGCTGTGGATCAAGACGTTATGCGTGACATCGAGCGGGATCACCACGATCGGCAAGGTGGAAGAGAGAACCTGATCGGCGGCGTGAGGATCTTTCCAGATATTAAATTCGCTGAAGGGCGTGACATTCCCGCTGTGCCCATCCGTGCCAAATGCGCCGCCCATTATGACCAGCTCTTTCACCAGCGGAATAATATCCGGCGCCTGATTGATTGCGCTGGCGATATTGGTCAGCGGACCTATCGCGACAAGCGTGATTTCACCCGGACGGGCCCGCACGCTGTCGATAATAAACTGAACGGCACCGGGTGCCTCATCGCTGAAGGGATTATCAAACGCGTCCCCTAAACCATCTTCGCCATGCAGTCGGGCAGGCGCGCTCGGCGCCTGGGCTAATGGACGTGAACAGCCCCGGTATACCGGCACCTCAATCGCCATTTTGTGGCAAAACAGCCGGGCGTTTTTCACGGCCTGTCCCACGGCAACGTTGCCAAACACCGTAGTAATGCCCAGCAAATGTTGGGTGCGGGCGGCATAAGCCAGAGCAAAGGCATCGTCTACGCCGATATCAGTATCTAAAATGACAGTTCGCACAGGCCGCTCCAGAACAGGCTCATCCCTTCGCTATGCGTGAAGGGCATTAAACGGCCCTTTAAGGCCGCTGGCAGGTCACCATTTAAGCGGAAAACGGCTCAAGAGGAAACCTGAATTGTGTGGCCCAAAACCGTCTGCTTTGCGGCAGCCTGAGCGGGGGCATCTGTCCAGACGGCGTCGGTTGGCATTGCTGATTTCCCCGCTCAACTGTGGTTGCCAGTCAGAAAAAGGCGTCGTATTATGGCGCGCATAAGGTGATGGCGTTCCACCTTTCCCAACCGCCTGCAGGCGTAACCTGCGGCTGATGACGCCTGACATTATCCTTAATCCTTTCGCGGGAGCTGGAGTGTCAGGTGCATGCATTTTTTCTGGCCCTCCACCCTCTTCTGCGCAAATCCTGAAATGGAGTCTGTGATGTTAAAACCGCTATTGGCTGTGATTTTGGGCGGCAGTGTGGGCTGTGTACTGCGTTGGTGGTTCGGTATGCGTTTTAATGCGTTTTTCCCCAATCTGCCACCGGGGACTTTGCTGGTGAATTTGATTGGCGGATTCGTGATTGGCGGTGCAATGGCCTGGTTTATCAAAAATCCCTCACTCGATCCCGCCTGGCGGTTACTCATCATTACGGGCTTATGCGGCGGGCTTACCACGTTTTCCACGTTTACAGCAGAGTTAATGACCTTATTGCAGACCGGCAAATACCTGTGGGCGATGAGCAGTGCGCTGGTGCATGTCATTGGCTCGTTACTGATGAGTTTTGCCGGTTTCGCGCTCATTAACCTGTTGGGCTAGCCTGAGGGCCAAACCGGCATGTCTGCGGTTTAGTCCTGCAAGCACTGAGCAATAAACCCGGCGGCGTGCATCGCGCCCTGACCCGAAATCGTGTGACCGGTCTGCGGCTCAAATACCGCTTCGACCAGGACGCCAGCCGCCTTCAGGCGAGTGGCCGCCGACTCGCTTTCACTGGCCGGTATGACCGTATCAGCACGACCATGAATTATCAGGGCTGGCGTGTGAGGTGCTGGCGTCAGCGGGCCGTCAAAGGCCAGGCGTCCGGAAAACGCCACCACGCCCGCGAGCGGATAACGCCCGGAAGCCAGCAGATCCAGCGCCATAATTGAGCCCTGCGAAAAGCCCACCAGAATGACGTTTTCCCAGCGATCTGCCATTCCGTGCTGCGCCATCAGATGACGAATAACGCGGTCAAAGGCCTCGCGGGCTTCACGCACCCGACCCGGGCGATTTTCCGGCGTAATCCCGGCCAGGCTAAACCACTGATAGCCCGCGCCATGCTCAAAGACGTAAGGCGCATCCGGTGAGGCAAAGGCCACATCCGGGAGCAGGGTTGCCCAGTCGTCGCCAATGGGGGCCAGATCGTCGCCGTTACTGCCCACGCCGTGTAGGAAGATCACCAATGCTTTTGCCATGTCCGTTCCTTCGCTGTTTTGTCAGATTCTGCAGGCATTTGAACAGCTGGCGGGATTAACGTCAAAACCTAACGACGCTTCAGGTCGCGCGTTGGCATGAGGCATTCCGTGCCGTTCTGCTTTCCCTGAACCCTAAAACCTGCTTGACTGACGTGTCATCGGTTGCTGTCTGGAGTTATGCATGTCGTTGTTCCACCTGAGTTCGCTTTCAGATATCTCTGCCGCTGAATGGGATGCGCTGTTACCCGATCAACAGCCTTTTTTACGCCACGCGTTTTTGCTGAGCCTGGAAGAAAGTGGCAGCGTCCGGCCGGAAAGGGGCTGGCAGCCCGATCACCTTCTCTGGCGTGAGGCCGGTGTGCTTCGCGCCGCGCTTCCCGGTTATCAAAAGTTTCATTCTCAGGGTGAATACGTTTTCGATCACGCCTGGGCAGATGCCTGTCAGCGCGCCGGGATTCCGTACTATCCGAAATGGCTGGGCGCGATTCCTTTCAGCCCGGTCACAGGGGCACGCGTACTCGGCGCAGCGGATGCCGCCGCCCGACTGCTTGCTGCTCTCCCGGACGCGCTGGCTGAACAGGGGCTGAGTGGTGCGCATATCAACTTCACCGACCCGCAAGCGAACGCCTTGCTGGCGGCGCAACCTGACTGGCTGTCACGCCTGGGCTGCCAGTATCACTGGCACAATCGAGGCTATCGCGACTTTCAGGATTTCCTGGATACGCTGATGTCGCGTAAACGTAAACAGCTGCGAAAAGAGCGCGAGCAGGTGGTGCAGAGCGGTTTTGAATTTGACTGGTATCGCGGCGATCAACTGCGCGAGGATCAGTGGGACTTTGTCTATACCTGCTACGCCAATACTTATGCAGTGCGCGGCCAGCGGCCCTATCTGACCCGCGCCTTCTTCAGCCTGCTGGCTGAGAGGCTGCCGGACAATATTCGCGTGGTCATTGCCCGTCTGCAGCAACAACCGGCGGCGATGGCCTTTTACCTCAAGGACGGCCAAAGCCTGTATGGCCGCTACTGGGGCTGCCTGGCGGAATTTGACCGGCTTCACTTCGAAACCTGTTTTTATCAGGGGATGGATTTCGCCATTGCGGAAAGGCTGCAACGCTTTGATGCGGGCGCGCAGGGCGAGCACAAACTGGTACGTGGTTTTGAACCCCAGATGACCCACTCCTGGCACTATTTGTGCCATCCCGGCCTGCGCGCGGCCGTGGATGACTTTCTGCAGCAGGAGCGGCAAGGCGTCCATCTCTGGGCCGAAGAAGCCCGTGACGCCCTGCCATATCGACGCGGCGATTAATCTGCGCCAACAAATCCTCCCGTCTGATGCTGCCACAGACGGGCATACAGGCCATTTTGAGCCAGTAGCTCAGAGTGACTACCGATTTCCACAATCTGGCCTTTTTCCAGCACCACCAGACGATCCATTTTGGCAATGGTGGACAGGCGGTGGGCGATGGCAATCACCGTTTTGCCCTGCATCAGGGATTCCAGGCTTTCCTGAATCGCGGCTTCCACTTCGGAATCGAGCGCGGACGTCGCTTCATCCATAATCAGGATCGGCGCATCTTTCAACAGGACACGGGCGATAGCTACGCGCTGGCGCTGCCCGCCTGACAGTTTCACGCCGCGTTCACCCACATGTGCATCCAGGCCAAACCGGCCCTGAGAATCCGACAGCAACGGGATAAACTCATCGGCGCGGGCGCGATGAATGGCTAACTGGAGTTCTTCTTCGCTGGCATCTGGCCGCCCGTACAACAGGTTTTCGCGAATAGAGCGATGCAGCAGCGAGGTATCCTGGGTGATCATCCCGATTTGGCTGCGCAGGCTCTCCTGCGTCACTTCAGCAATATTTTGACCGTCAATCAGGATACGACCGCCGTTGAGGTCGTACAGGCGCAGCAGCAGGTTCACCAGGGTGGATTTACCCGCACCGGAAGGCCCAATCAGGCCAATTTTTTCACCGGGTTTGATGGTCAGGTTCAGGCCATCAATGACCTGACGGCCGCCGCCATAGTCAAAACGGATAGCGTCGAAACGAATCTCGCCCTGCGTCACCTTTAGCTGTGTTGCCTTTGAGGAATCCTGCACGCTAAGCGGTTGTGAAATGGTATTCAGTCCGTCCTGCACCATACCGATGTTTTCAAAAATCCCGTTTACCACCCACATCACCCAGCCGGACATGTTGACCAGGCGGATCACCAGGCCGGTTGCCAGGGCAATGGCGCCAACGCTGATCAGCGACTCGCTCCACAGCCACAGCGCCAGTCCTGACGTTGAGACAATCAGGATTCCGTTCAGCGTTGATAAGGTGAGGTCCATGCTGGTCACCATCCGGTTAGCATGCTGCGTCTTATCCGTCTGCTCCTGAATCGCTTCGCGGGCATACTGACGTTCAAGATCGCTGTGCGCGAAAAGCTTGATGGTGGCGATGTTGGTATAGCCGTCAACAATGGTGCCCATCAGCTTCGAACGGGCCTCCGATGACACCACCGAACGGGCTTTTACCCGGGGGACGAAAAAGCGCAGCGCGGCAACGTAGGCCACAATCCAGATTATCAGCGGAATCATCAAACGCCAGTCGGCTTCTGCAAACAGGACCATCGCCGTTGCGGCATAGATCAGCACATGCCAGATCGCATCCACCAACTGTACTGCCGAGTCGCGCAGCGAATTACCGGTTTGCAAAATACGTTGCGCAATCCGCCCGGCGAAGTCGTTCTGAAAAAAGTTCATGCTCTGCCGCAGGACATAATTATGGTGCTGCCAGCGGATCATACTGGTCATGCCGGGGTTAATGCTCTGATGGACCAGCATATCGTGCAGTGCAATAAATACCGGGCGCAGTATTAGCGCAACACAGCCCATCCATAACAACGTTTGCCAGTTATCCCTGAACAACGTTGCTGGCGTAGCGTGATTCACCAAATCGATAATGCGGCTCAGATAACTGAACAGTGCAACCTCAATCAGTGCGCCAATTAATCCCACCACCAGTAGTGCGGCGAAGCTCGGCCACACCTGACGCAGATAGTAAAAGTAAAATGGCCAGACCCGTGAAGGCGGCATATCGGTTGGCGCATCCTGAAAAATATTGATAAAACGTTCGAAACGACGATACAACATAGAGTCACTCTTTCCGTTCGGGAAGAGTTACAGCTTAGTGCATGTGTACGCCCGATTAAAAAGGATTAAATATGGATATCACTCTGCGCGGCCGCGAGCCTGGCGATGCTGCGGCATACCAACGTCTTTACGGTCATCCGGCGGTTTATCCCTGGACGCTTCAGTTGCCTTTCCCCAGCGTCGCGACCTGGGAAAAGAAGTTTGCAAAGATGGATGCGGAAGGCTTTATCAATTTTATCGCCGAAGTTGAGGGGGAAATGGTGGGCGAACTCACGCTGTTTACCAATCATAATCCGCGTACCCGCCACTGCATCAGTTTCGGTATTGGCGTCGATCCCGCCTTCTCTGGTCGGGGAATCGGAGAGCATTTGATTCGTAACGCCATGGATTATGCGCGCAACTGGCTGGGCATCACCCGTATGGAACTGGAGGTGTTTCACGATAATCACCGGGCGCTGGCGCTGTATGAGCGACTGGGTTTTGAACGCGAAGGCATCCGCCGCCAGGCGTCACTGCGTGAAGGCAAATTTCACGATGTGGTGATGATGGCAAAATTGCTCACTGAGACAGCCTGACCACGCTCTTTTTTACCGGTTAACAGGAAAAATCTCCCTTCGACGGCTAAAATTTGTGCTGTGCCACAGTTCGCACAAAATGACCTGCACAAAACCGAGTGCCTGCCGATATCACGATATCACCCGCTGATACTCTGGAGGGAGATTGTGATTAAACTCATCACCATTGACGAACTAAAACCGGGTATGTTCGTCCACAAGCTTGAAGTCTGGTGGTTTAAAGACAAACGCATTCGTAATCAGATGTTGATCACCGATCAACGTCAGGTTTCGATGTTTCGTCATGAGGGCATACAGCGTTTATGGATCGATATGGAGAAATCGATTTCAGTGACGCCATCTGTGCCGAAAAAGGTCGATTCAGGCCTGCGTGCGCCTTTTTCTCAGGAAATGGAGCAGGCGCAGCATATCTTTGAACAGGGAAAGCCAAAAGTGCTGGCCATGTTCAGCGAGGCACGCCTGGGCCATGGTCTGAATCTCAATGATATGATTGCCATTGTCGATCAGATTGCGGGCTCTATTGAGCGTGAGCCCTCCGCGCTGTTACGCGTTGCGCAGCTAAAGGATCATGACAATTACACCTACCTGCACTCCATGGCGGTCTGTGGGCTCATGATCGCCTTTGGAAAAAAACTGGGGCTGGATGCTCAGCAGCTTCAGCGGGTGGGGATGGGCGGATTACTGCACGACCTGGGTAAGGCAGCCGTACCACTCGCTATCCTCAACAAACCGGACACGCTCAACGACGAAGAGTTTAAGATCATGTGTGAACATCCGATTGCAGGTGCGCAAATGCTGATGGATGCACAGGCAGGCGATGATCTTGTGGATATCGCGCTGCATCACCATGAAAAATATGACGGTAGCGGCTATCCCTATGGCCTGAAAGGCCATGAGATCAGCGTGTATTCCCGCATGGCGACGATTTGTGACGTTTACGATGCGCTGACCTCAACGCGGCCTTACCGTAAAGGCTGGACCCCAGCCAAAACCCTGCAAATGATGTTGAGCTGGCCGGGGCATTTCGACAGTACCTTACTGCACGCTTTCGTCAGTACGATAGGGATGTATCCCGTCGGTTCCCTGGTTCGCCTGGCGTCTGGACGCATTGCGCTGGTGGTGAAGGGCGGCGATAAGTCATTACAGCGACCTACGGTGCATGTCTTCTGGTCACTGCATGCGCAGCGGGAAATCAAACCTGAGGTGCTGGATCTGGGCGACAGTTTTTGTACTGACAGCATTGTGTGTGCCGAAGATAACGGCCGTTGGGACAACGTCGATCTGCGCCGAATCTGGTTGCTGGACGCCGCCTGATATTGCGGGTCGTTTTTATACATTTTTTACATCCCCGACCCGCATTTTAACCCTTTCTTTATGTGCGCCAGCGCAAGCTACTCAGCAAATCCAATCCTCTGGAGGTTGCTGTGAGTGCAGGCGTAATAACCGGCATTGTGCTGGTAGTGTTGTTGCTGGGCTATCTGATCTATGCCCTGTTAAATGCGGAGGCTTTCTGATGGCGGCCAATGCGTTTTTACTGATCGCGGTTTATCTGCTGTTGCTGATGGTGATGGCGCAACCGCTGGGGCGTGGGCTGGCCGCGCTGGTTGCCGATAAACCCCTCTTTGCACGTGCTGAAGCCCTGCTGTGGCGTTTTTCGGGTGTACAAGAAGGCGGTATGCGCTGGCAGCACTACCTGCTGGCAATTTTGGTGTTCAACCTGCTTGGCTTCGTGGTGCTGCTCGCCATCCTGATGTTTCAGGGAGCGTTGCCGCTCAATCCGCAACATCTTCCCGGACTGAGCTGGGATTTGGCGCTGAATACCGCTATCAGTTTTGTCACCAACACCAACTGGCAGTCTTATGCCGGTGAAAGCACCCTGAGTTACTTCAGCCAGATGGTCGGGCTGACGGTGCAGAACTTCGTTTCCGCCGCCACCGGCATCGCCGTGGCGTTTGCGCTGATTCGCGGTTTTGCTAATCGTTCGGTGGCAACCCTGGGGAACGCCTGGCGCGATTTAACGCGCATTACACTCTATGTCCTGTTGCCGATCAGCCTGCTGATGGCGCTGTTTTTTGTCAGCCAGGGCAGCATCCAGAACTTCCTGCCGTATCACAACGTCACCAGCCTCGAAGGTGCGCAGCAAACGCTGGCAATGGGGCCGGTTGCCTCTCAGGAAGCCATCAAAATGCTGGGCACCAACGGCGGCGGCTTTTTCAACGTCAACTCTGCGCATCCGTTTGAGAACCCTACCGCGCTGAGCAATTTCGTACAGATGCTTAGTATCTTCCTGATTCCGGCGGCTCTCTGCTTTGCCTTTGGCGAAAGCGTAAAAGATCGGCGCCAGGGCTCAATGTTGCTGTGGTCCATGACGCTGATGTTTGTCGTGGCTGCTGCGCTGGTGATGTGGGCTGAACTACGTGGCAACCCGCACTTTCTGACGCTAGGGGCTGACAGCGCCATCAATATGGAAGGCAAAGAAACGCGCTTCGGCATTCTCAACTCCAGCCTGTTTGCGGTGATTACGACGGCGGCGTCCTGCGGTGCGGTAAACGCGATGCATGACTCGTTTACGGCGCTGGGCGGTATGGTGCCGATGCTGCTGATGCAACTGGGCGAGGTGGTGTTTGGCGGCGTGGGTGCCGGTCTGTACGGGATGCTGCTGTTTGTCTTACTGGCGGTGTTTATTGCCGGGTTGATGATTGGCCGCACACCGGAATTCCTCGGCAAGAAAATCGACGTATGGGAAATGAAAATGACGGCCCTGGCGATTCTGGTCACGCCCGCGCTGGTGTTGATCGGTACGGCGATTGCGATGATGACCGACGCCGGACGCGCAGGTATGGCAAACCCCGGAACGCATGGCTTTAGTGAAGTCCTGTATGCCGTTTCGTCGGCCGCCAATAACAATGGCAGCGCCTTTGCGGGCCTGAGCGCCAATACGCCGTTCTGGAACCTGCTGCTGGCGGTGTGCATGTTCGTGGGTCGCTTCGGCATCATTATTCCGGTCATGGCGATCGCGGGGGCAATGGCGGTGAAAAAAGTGCAGCCGGTAGGTAACGGCACGCTCCCTACGCACGGTCCGCTGTTTATCGCACTGCTGGTCGGTACCGTCTTGTTGGTCGGCGCGCTGACCTTTATTCCTGCTCTGGCGCTGGGTCCGGTCGCCGAGCATCTGCAACTTATTCAGGGACAATAATCATGAGTCGTCAACAACAGGTGTTTGACGCAGCGCTGTTACGTACCTCAGCGATCGATGCGGTAAAAAAACTCGATCCTCGCGTGCAGTTTCGCAATCCGGTCATGTTTGTGGTTTACCTGGGCAGTATCCTGACCTCGATTCTGGCCATAATGATGTTTACCGGACACCAGAGCGGCAGCGCCAGCTTTACCGGCGCGATTGCCCTGTGGCTATGGTTCACCGTGCTGTTTGCCAACATGGCAGAAGCCCTGGCGGAAGGGCGCAGTAAAGCCCAGGCAAACAGCCTGAAAGGCGTTAAAAAGACCAGCTTCGCCAAAAAACTGTCGGCGGCGCACTACGGTGCAGCGTGGCAGCAGGTGGCGGCCGATGCGCTGCGTAAAGGGGATGCCGTGCTGGTAGAGGCCGGTGATGTGATCCCCTGCGACGGTGAAGTCGTGGAAGGGGGCGCATCGGTAGACGAGAGCGCGATCACCGGTGAATCGGCACCGGTGATCCGTGAATCGGGCGGGGATTTCGCCTCGGTGACCGGCGGGACACGCATTCTGTCTGACTGGCTGGTCATTACCTGCAGCGCCAACCCAGGCGAAACCTTCCTGGACCGGATGATCGCCATGGTCGAAGGCGCACAGCGTCGTAAAACCCCGAATGAGATTGCCCTGACCATTCTGCTGGTGTCGCTCACCATTGTGTTTCTGTTAGCCACCGTCACGCTGTGGCCTTTTTCAGCCTGGGGCGGCACGCCGGTCACCATCACCGTACTGGTGGCGCTGCTGGTATGCCTGATCCCGACCACCATTGGCGGTCTGCTGTCCGCTATCGGCGTGGCCGGGATGAGCCGGATGCTGGGCGCTAACGTCATTGCCACCAGTGGCCGCGCTGTTGAAGCCGCTGGCGACGTGGATGTGCTGATGCTGGATAAAACCGGCACCATCACGCTGGGTAACCGTCAGGCAACGCAGTTTTTACCGGCTCCCGGCGTCACGGAAGAACAGCTTGCCGATGCGGCGCAGCTGGCGTCCCTGGCGGATGAAACGCCGGAAGGGCGCAGCATCGTGGTGCTGGCGAAGCAAAAGTTTAACCTGCGTGAACGTGACCTGAGCAGCATGGGCGCCAGCTTTATTCCCTTCTCGGCTCAAACCCGTATGAGCGGCGTCAACGTACAGGACCGCCTGATCCGTAAAGGTGCGGTCGATGCGGTGCGCCGTCATATTGAAGCCAGCCACGGTGCCTTTCCGGCTGAGGTGAACGCCCGGGTTGAAGAGGTGGCGCGGGCCGGTGGCACACCGCTGGTGGTGGCGGAAGGCGCAAAGGTGCTGGGCGTGGTGGCGCTAAAAGATATCGTTAAAGGTGGCATCAAAGAACGTTTTGCGGAACTGCGCAAGATGGGCATTAAAACCGTGATGATCACCGGTGATAACCCGCTCACCGCCGCCGCCATCGCGGCAGAGGCGGGAGTGGATGACTTTCTGTCAGAAGCGACGCCGGAAGCCAAGCTGGCACTGATTCGTCAGTATCAGGCGGAGGGGCGCTTAGTCGCGATGACCGGTGACGGCACCAATGACGCGCCAGCGTTGGCCCAGGCGGACGTGGCGGTTGCCATGAACTCGGGTACTCAGGCGGCGAAAGAAGCGGGCAACATGGTCGATCTGGACTCGAACCCCACCAAACTGCTGGAAGTGGTGCACATTGGTAAGCAGATGCTGATGACGCGCGGTTCCTTGACCACCTTCAGTATCGCCAATGACGTTGCCAAGTATTTCGCCATCATCCCGGCCGCCTTTGCGGCAACCTATCCACAGTTAAATATGCTCAACGTGATGCAGCTGCACTCGCCCGCATCGGCCATCCTGTCGGCCGTGATTTTTAACGCCCTGGTGATTGTATTCCTGATCCCTCTGGCGCTTAAAGGTGTCAGCTATCGCCCCTTGAGTGCCGCATCGCTGTTGCGCCGTAATTTACTGATTTATGGGTTAGGTGGGCTGCTGGTGCCCTTTGTCGGCATCAAAGCGATTGATATGTTGCTCGTGCTGTCTGGTATGGCCTGAGGAGATTAAAATGAGTCAGTTACGTCCGGCGATTTTCCTGCTTTTGCTGCTAACGGTTGTGTGCGGCGTCGTTTATCCTTTGCTTACCACGGGACTGTCGCAACTGCTGTTTCCCTGGCAGGCTAACGGGTCAGTATTGAATGTCGATGGCGAAGAACGGGGATCAGCGCTGATTGGTCAGAATTTTAGCCAGCCCGGTTATTTCTGGGGGCGTCCTTCTGCAACCGGTGATAAGCCTTATAATCCTCTGGCCTCCAGCGGCAGCAACCTGGCGGCCAGCAACCCGGCGCTGGATAAGGCTGTAGCCGAGCGCGTGGCGGCTTTGCGCACGGCGAATCCGCAGGCTAACGGGGCGGTACCGGTCGAGCTGGTAACCACCTCGGCCAGTGGACTGGACCCGGAGATTTCGCCTGAGGCTGCGCTGTGGCAGGCACCGCGTATCGCGGCGGCACGTCAGCTGCCGCTGGCGAAAGTGGATGCCCTGGTAGACAGCATGACGCAGCGCCCGCTGCTGCCCTTTATCGGCGAACCGACTGTCAATGTGCTGCAGCTTAATCTGGCGCTGAACGACCTCAAATAACTGTAAGGACGCTATGAACCACGAACCGCTGCGCCCCGATCCGGATGCGCTGCTGCAGACCAGCAGCGACAGCCATCGCGGCAAACTGAAAATCTATTTTGGCGCCTGTGCGGGCGTAGGAAAAACCTATGCCATGTTGCAGGAGGCGCAGCGGCTGCGTGCCCAGGGGCTGGATGTGCTGGTGGGCGTAGTGGAAACGCACGAACGTCCGGAAACAGCGCAGCTTCTTAACGGACTGGTGCTGTTGCCGCGCCGGGCGACGGGCCGTTCGCGGCATGCGGAGTTCGACCTTGATGCCGCGCTGGCGCGCCATCCGGCAGTAATTTTGATGGATGAGCTGGCGCACACGAACGTGAAGGGCTCACGTCATCCCAAACGCTGGCAGGATATTGAGGAACTGCTGGAAGCGGGCATTGATGTCCTGACGACAGTGAATGTTCAGCATCTGGAAAGTCTGAATGATGTGGTCGGTGGCGTCACCGGCATTCAGGTGCGTGAAACCGTTCCCGATCCCTTTTTTGACGCTGCCGACGAAGTGGTACTGGTTGATCTCCCGCCTGACGATCTCCGCCAGCGCCTGAAAGAGGGCAAGGTCTACATTGGCGATCGTGCCGAACGCGCCATCGAAAATTTCTTTCGTAAGGGCAACCTGTATGCCCTGCGTGAGCTGGCGCTGCGCCGCACTGCCGACCGGGTCGATGACCAGATGCGCGCCTGGCGCGACAGTCAGGGCCGCGATCGGGTCTGGCACACGCGTGATGCCATTTTATTGTGTATTGGGGACGATACCGGCAGCGAAAAACTGGTGCGGACGGCGGCGCGGCTGGCCGCCAGGCTGGGCAGCGAATGGCATGCCGTTTACGTGGAAACGCCCCGGCTTAACCGGCTACCGGAAGCGCGGCGTCGGGCCATTTTACGCACGCTGAAGCTGGCGCAGGATATGGGGGCGGAGACGGCGACGCTGTCCGACCCTGATGAGGCGCAGGCGGTCCTGCGTTACGCGCGGGAACACAATCTGGGTAAGATTGTGACAGGCCGACGCCCGGCGCGCCGCTGGCGGCGTGACAGCTTTGCCGAGCGGCTGGGGCAGTTGGGTCCCGATCTGGATCTGTTGGTCGTGGCGCTCAATGAGCCTATCCAGGATGCGCCCCATCCGTTAGCCGAGGATCGGGTTAACAGCGACAAATGGCGGCTGCAGCTGCGCGGCGTACTGATGGCGCTGGTGCTGTGTATTGTGGTCACCGCCGCAGGGCAGTCGGTGCTGATCAGCTTCGATCCGGCCAACTGTGTGATGATCTATTTGCTGGCGGTGGTGATCGTCGCGTTGCGCTATGGACGATGGCCCTCCGTTATCGCCACCGTTATGAACATCATTGCCTTTGACCTGTTTTTCGTCGCACCTACCGGCACGGTCGCGGTCTCGGATTTGCAATACCTGGTGACCTTTGGGGTGATGCTGGCGGTCGGGGTTATTGTTGGCAACCTGACGGCCGGCGTCCGCTACCAGGCGCGGGTTGCCCGTTACCGGGAGCAGCGCACGCGGCAGCTTTACGAAATGGCCAAGTCGCTGGGAAGCGGCCTGACGCCTGAAGATATCGCCGCAACCAGCCAGCGGGTGCTGGAGGCGACCTTACAGGCGCGATGCCTGCTGCTGCTACCCGATGAGCAGGGCGAACTGCACACGCTGGGCAACGCGCTGCCGGGCAACGAACCGGATTGGGCTATCGCGAAATGGAGCTTCAGCAAGGGCCAGCCAGCAGGCGCAGGCACGGACACCTTACCGGCGGTGCCCTACCAGATTCTGCCGCTGAAAGTGGGCGATCTGTGTCGCGGATTGCTGGTGGTTGAACCGCAGAATGTGCGTCAGCTGATGGTGCCGGAACAGCAACGGCTGCTGGAAACCTTCACCGTGCTGATTGCCAATGCCCTGGAGCGGATGGCGCTGTCCCAGAGTGAGGCGGCTTCCCGGCTGTCAGCTGAACGTGAGCAGCTGCGTAATGCTTTGCTGTCGGCGCTCTCCCATGATTTACGTACCCCGCTGACGGTGCTGTTTGGTCAGGCAGAAATGCTGATGCTGGACCTGGCCAGCGATAACTCAAAGTATGTGCCCCAGGCCAGCCAGATTCGTGAACAAACCCTGAGTACCATTCGTCTGGTCAGCAACATGCTGGATATGGCGCGTATTCAGTCAGGCGGCCTGAATTTACGCGAAGAGTGGCTGGCGCTGGAAGAGGTGATTGGCGGTGCGCTCAGTAGCATGGCGCCGTCGCTCAAGGGAAGAGAGGTCGAACTCGACCTGCCTGAAGATATTGTCCTGATCAAAGGCGACAGTACGTTGCTGGAGCGGGTATTTACCAACCTGATTGAAAACAGCCTGAAGTACGCTGGCAACTGTGCGCCCCGCGGCATACGTGCCTGGTGTGAAAATACCCGGCTGGAAATCGCCATCTGGGATGGCGGGCCGGGCATCGCCCAAAACGACCTGACGCGGATTTTCGATAAATTTTCACGCGGTGATAAAGAATCGGCCGTACCGGGCGTTGGGCTGGGACTGGCGATTTGTAAAACGATTATCGAAAGCCACGGCGGTCAGATCTGGGCGGAAAATCGTGCTGAAGGCGGTGCCTGCTTTCGTCTCTCTTTACCACTTCCACCCGTTCCTGAAATTTCTCCTGAAGGCTTGAAATAACTTCACAGATGATCGGTTATAATGCGCGACCTTACTGATTATGATTGGGAAATTATGGAACGTTTTACCGAAAACCTGATGTATGCATCGCGCTGGTTGTTGGCTCCGGTTTACATTGGACTTTCGCTGGGACTGCTGGCGCTCACCGTCAAATTTTTCCAGGAAATTTTTCACCTGTTGCCCAACATTTTTAGCATTGCAGAAAACGATCTGATTTTGCTGCTGCTGTCGCTGGTGGATATGACGCTGGTGGGTGGGTTGCTGGTCATGGTTATGCTGTCAGGCTACGAAAACTTTGTGTCCAAACTCGACATTGACGAGGGCAAAGAGAAGCTGAGCTGGCTGGGCAAGATGGATTCCGGCTCGTTGAAAAATAAAGTCGCGGCCTCGATTGTGGCGATTTCCTCCATTCACCTGCTGCGGGTGTTTATGGATGCGCGCAATGTCGAAAACGACAAGCTGATGTGGTACGTCATCATCCACCTGACCTTTGTCCTGTCTGCCTTCGTGATGGGCTGGCTGGACAACATGTCGCGAGCGGAAAAGAAAAACGTCTGATCGACGGCAACCCCCTGGACGCCGTCCGGTGACACGGCTTCCCCGGTGGGGGAGGCCTTTTTCAGCCTGAAGCGGGCCGCGCGCCCGTCAGATGCGGAAATACCGCTTTGATCATGGCAAAGAAGGCGGTCAGCCTGGCGGGATAATAGCTCGCCCACGGATAGGTCAGCCAGACTGGCAACGGGGGAGCCTGCCATTCCGGCATAAGCTGAATCAGATTGCCCTGTGCCAGATCCTCCTGAATGACCCATGTCGACAGAATAGCGGTTCCCAGCCCCGCCAGCGCAGCTTTGCGCACGGCGAAGAGGCTGTCGCTGCTGAGCAGGGGAACGATAGGCAGATTCATCGGTTCCCCCTTGTCTTTATGTTGTAATGCGATCTCGTTACGGTAGAAACTCGTCAGCGCCAGCCACGGCAAATCGCCCAGTTGCGCCACCTGGTTAATCGGGGGATATTGCTGAAGCAGCGCGGGCGCAGCGACAACAATGCGCGGCACTTCGGCCAGCAGCACGGCTACAACAGAAGGGTCGGTCAGTGCCCCCACCTGAATCGCACAGTCCACGTTCTCGGCGACGAAGTCTGGCGTCCTGTCGTTCAGCATCCATTCAATGCGCAAACGCGGATAGCGGCGCATAAAGTTCACCAGCGGTGTGACCAGCTGATCCTGGCCAAAAGCGTGGGGCGCGCGCACCCGCAAAATGCCAACCGGATCGCTGCCGGCGCCGGTCAGTTCATCTTCCAGCGCGTGCCAGGTTGCCAGGAGCTGCCGGGCCTGTGCATAGCAACGCTCACCATCATCAGTCAGCTTTAGCGCATGGGTGGTGCGCAGAATCAGTTTCAGCCCCAGCCCCTGTTCAAGAGACTGCAACCGGCGACTGATTGTCGGTTGCGTAATACCCAGTTGCAACGCTGCGGCAGACAAACTGCCGCTTTCGACAATGCGAATAAAGGTGTGCATCAGTTCGATACGATCGCTGTTACTGAAATTGCTCATGCGTTCCACGTATAACCGTTTTGCTTTTTATTAGTCTACCGCGTATGTCAAAAACAGGCTTTACTTGCCACACTATTTTTTGAGGATGTAACCATGTCAGCGGTAAAAACTATGACTCCCCACTCAACTGAACGCCTGCCCGCCCCCCTGGTCTTTACGCTGGCTGCCGGCGCGGGCCTGAGCGTGGCCTCGATTTACTACAGTCAGCCGATGCTGGATATCATCGGTAAGCAGTTTCAGGTCAGTGTGAGCACCGTAGGCATGGTGCCGATGTTAACGCAGGCCGGGTATGCTTTAGGTATTCTGCTGCTGGCCCCGCTTGGCGATCGCCACGATCGCCGCACGATAATTTTGATCAAAGGGCTGCTGTTGGTGATGGCGCTGCTGCTGTGTGGGTTTTCCGGCGGCATCAGCGCGCTGCTCATCGCCAGCTTTGTCACCGGCCTGACGGCGACCGTGGCGCAGGATATTGTTCCGGCATCGGCGGCGCTGGCACCGGCGCACAGCCGGGGTAAAACCGTGGGTACGGTAATGACGGGATTACTGGTAGGCATTTTACTCTCCCGGGTCGTCAGCGGCGTGGTGGCAGAGTATTTTGGCTGGCGCACCATGTATATTATCGCGGCTCTGGCTGTGTTTCTGATTAGCCTGACGTTGTGGCGTGTGCTGCCGCGCTTTACGCCCGGCACGTCGGTAAGCTATCCCCGCCTGCTTTTATCGCTGGTTCACCTGTGGCGCGAACACCAGACCCTGCGGCGCGCGGCCCTGGCTCAGGGACTGCTTTCTGTCAGCTTCAGCGCCTTCTGGTCTACGCTGGCGATCATGCTCAGCGAACGTTTTCACTTTGACAGTGCCATCGCCGGTGCCTTTGGTCTGGCAGGGGCGGCGGGTGCACTGGCCGCGCCGCTGGCGGGTAACCTGGCCGATCGACTCGGCCCGGCACGCGTGACCCAGTTTGGTGCCGGCCTGGTCACGGCGGCCTTCGCCCTGATGTTTTTGCTGCCGCTGCTGTCGCTCCCCGGTCAGTTGGTCGTCATCGTTATCAGCACGCTTGGTTTCGACTTAGGCGTGCAGGCCACGCTGGTCGCCCATCAAACGCTGATTTATGGTCTGGTACCCGATGCACGTAGTCGTCTTAACGCCCTACTGTTTACCATCGTGTTTATCGGCATGGCCAGCGGTGCGGCGCTGGGCAGCCTGGCGCTTGCCCACTGGGGCTGGAATGGCGTTGTGGTGTTGTCCACGCTCGCCGCCGCTGCCAGCCTGATGGTGCGGCTCGCCAGTCGTCATCTCAAGGACTGATCCTTCCGCCCGTCAGCAAATGTGCCAGGCTTAGTCATAAACTCAATTAAAACGGTGCGTTATGAACTTTATTGCCTGGACAGCTGCGACGGGCTGTCTTCTGTTATTAATGTCACTGGCATCAGGGTGGATCCACCGTGGCCCAGTGACCTCTTTTGGTCTTTTCTTGTTAGCCGGGATCGCCTGTGGGCCGTGGATGTTTGATGTTATCGAGATTGATATCATTCGCCATACGGAACTGGTGACGCACATTACCGAAATCACGATGGCTGCGTCACTGTTTATTACGGGGCTCAAATTACGCTTGCCGCTTAAAGCGAAAAGCTGGCGAGCCGGAGGCTTACTGGCCTTTCCGGCGATGTTGATGACGGTGGCGGCCATGACGCTGCTGTCTCATTGGCTGGTCGGGTTGTCCTGGCCCGTTGCACTGGCGTTTGGCGCAATTGTTGCGCCCACCGACCCGGTACTGGCTAGCCTGATTTCGGTGAGCGACGCGCAGGACGATGACGCCTTGCGCGTCGCCATTTCTAGCGAGGCGGGCATGAATGATGGTTCAGCGCTGCCGTTGCTGGTGCTGGCTTTGCTGCTGTTCAACGGCGAAAACCTCAGTGCAGGCATGCTGGCGCACTGGGCTGCTGTCGACGTCGTGTGGGCCATCGGCGGCGGTATCCTGCTGGGATTTGGCCTGGGCCGACTCGTTGGCTTACTGGCCACCCGGCTTCGCAATGCGCATGGGGATTGCGCCCCCAACGACTTTCTGGCGCTGGCGTTGATCGCGCTCAGCTACGCCCTGGCGGAATGGCTGGGTGCTTCAGGCTTTCTGGCCACCTTTGCCGCCGGTCTTGGGCTGCGCCGTGCTGAGCTGGGCGTCTTTAAGCGTTACCAGCCAGACGATATGTCGGACGACGATCGGTTACTGCCTGCAGAGGCATTGGTCAATCCCAACAAGCGCCTGCAGCAACGCAGCAGTGGCATGGTGAAATCCGTTGGTTTAGTAGTAGGCGACGCGCTTTCTTTTGGCGATACTATTGAACGTTTGCTGGCTGCCATCATGATGGTGGTACTGGGCGTAACCATGGCATACCACTGGAACATTCAGGGCATCTTCCTTGGACTGCTGCTGTTTATCGTGGTGCGCCCCCTGGCGGTATGGTTGGTTACCCTCGGGACGGGCATGCCGCTTCCTCAGCGGTTGCTGATTGGCTGGCTGGGTATCCGCGGTATTGGGAGCCTTAACTATATTGCGTTCGCCTGGGTCCATGGCATGGGGGGCGCAGAAGCAACGATAATGGCTGATATGGCGCTGACGCTGGTGGTGTGCAGTATCGTGGTTCACGGTATTTCGGTGACGCCGCTGCTCAACTGGCGCCAGGCCCGACTGGAGGCGAAACAACGCCAGTCATGAGAGTGAATTAACTGATAACGGGAGTAGATGATGAAGATATCTCAGATACTGTTGCTGAGCATGCTGGCGTCGGGCAGCGCGCTGGCGGAAGACAATAGTGAAGAAAGCGTGTATGCAAGCCAGCTGTGTCACATTGTCAGCAGTGAAAAAAGCGTTTCGACAGCCGACCAGTATGTGGAAAAAATGAAGGCCAGCGTGGCAGGATCGCAGTCCTCCTCTGCCGTCAGCAAGCCTGAATTTGATGAAGAGCTGGCCAATGAAGTGGCCAGCGCCTGGCTGCAGCTGGGTGATGAAGAACGCGCCAAACTCCGCACCAATACTCAACAGTGTGAACAAACGGTGATGACGCAGTTTCAGCAGGAAGATTAACCGCAGTTAATTCGCCAATAAACGCGCTAAAATGGCGCGTTTTTTAATGGATTTTCCCTACCGATTGCGTACATAATCGCCAGCGTCTTAACCAAATGTGCGATACATAATAAAAACGCAGCGGGCCAAAAGGGTCGGCTGACCTTTATGGCATTGATTTAACAGGCATCATGATTACGCGTCGACGCTTTATTTTCGGCACAGGAGCGCTTGCGCTTTCACTGGCTACCAGCAAACTGTTTGCCCGCGATGATATTATTCCTCTCTGGCCGGACGAACCGCCCGGCGGCGGTGGGCCGTCTGGAACATTGCGCGTGGACGCCTGGGGTTCATGGTCGAATATTGTCAGCCCGGCGATTCAACGCTTCAGGCCAGAAAATCCCAATGGCGAAGCGGTGCTGATTGCGGCCGGGGGAGGCTATCGGTGGATTGGTATGGGACGCGAAGCCTGGCCCGTCGCGCACTGGTTAAATGCTAACGGTTATACCGCCTATGTGCTCAGCTACCGCTTACCGCGCGAGAAATGGCAGGCTGGCAACCTCGCGCCCTTACAGGATGCACAGCGCGCGCTGCGCCTGATACGTTCGTTTGAACGAAAAGTGCATGTCCTGGGGTTTTCGGCTGGGGGGCATTTACTGGGCATGGCGGCGGCGCGCCCGGAATTTCAGTCATATCCGCCGGTGGACAGGCTGGATCAGGAAGTCCCTAAAGCCGACAGTGTTGGGCTGATTTACCCGGTGATTACGCTTGAAGCGCCCTATCAGCATACCAACACGCACCTGATGATGGTGGGCAATGACGCCAGTCCGCAAGAAGAAGCCAGCTGGTCAGTACAAAACTATGTGACGAATCTCTATCCGCCCACGTTCCTGGCTCAGGCCGGAGACGATCACACCTCAAAACCCTTTAACACCCAGCTCATGCGTGACACCTGTCGCCGCAACCGCGTACCGGTGCAGCTGATTCAGCTGTCCAGCGGGGGGCATGGTTTTGGACTCGGCAAAGCGGGTACACCTGCCGCGCTGTGGGATCAGGCCTATGTTAAATGGCTGGAAAACCTCAGTCAGGGCGCATTGGCGGTCAGGCACGCCTCCGTTCTGTCCTGACTGACGCTTCCTGCGGCAGGCGTAAAAAAAGCCGGCATTTGCCGGCCTCGCTAAATGAGCGATGATCAGGATTGAAGCAACACAGGACGAAGCAGCAACAGGCGGATCAGAATTGATAGGTCAGGCCCATACCGATACTGTTTTTCGTCGTAATGCCGGTGGCGCGCGTAAAATCGTTTTCCTTCAGTAAGTTAATGCGGTAGTCCACGTAGGTCAGCATGTTCTTGTTGAAATAGTAATAGGTGCCCACCGCAATATATTTCTGCATCGTCTGGCTGCCCCCGGCAAAATTCCCAGCGCCCTGCAGGTTTTCGCCACGCTGCGTGACAAAACCGACAGAAGGGCGCAAACCGTTCAGGAACTGGTACTGTGCAATCGCCTCAAAGTTATGGGTTTTGTCGGCGACCTGTGCCAGCTGTCCATAAGGCGTAACGTCATTGGCTTCGCCATACATGGCGGCCAGATAGATCTGGTTGGCGTCATATTTTGCAGAGGTTACCCAGGCGGTGGCATCGTCTCCCTGACCGTCAGCTTGCTGAGTCAGTGTCCGTTTTGCTTTCATCCCTGCCGCCGCAATGCTCAGCCCATCGGTAATGCTGTAAGTCAGGCCAGCACCGTAACCATCTCCGTTAGCCAGTTTGGCGGTTGAGCGGTCATTTTTCCCTTGATACTGCAGGGTTAACTTTAACCCGCCCCAGTCCGGAGAGTGCCAGGTCGCGAGGCCGGTTGAGCGTTTTGACAGGAAGTTATCGTTGGTGGTCATGGTGCCGGAACCATAGATCGGTGCCATATCCGTATAGGCAGAGGCAACATACAGTACCCCAAAGCTACGGCCATAATCGAACGAGCCGAAGTCGGCGAGTTTCAGACCGGCAAACCCTAAGCGTGTGGCATTACCCGTTTGCGCATCGCTACCGCCTTCACTGTGATTCAGCTGGAAATTATATTCCCATTGACCATAACCGGTAAGCTTATCATTAATTTGCGTCTCACCTTTAAAACCCAGGCGTGCATAAGAGTTGTCGCCATCTTCTGCAATATTATCTGAGAAAACATGGCGCGCATCGACTTTACCGTACAGGTCGAGCTTATTTCCACTTTTATTATAAATCTCGGCGGAGCATGCAGAAAATGAGACCAGAAAACACATTGCATACGGCGCGACTGTTTTTATTTTATTGTGCATATCATCTACCCTTATCAGTTAACTGAAGCATGAGGATGTTACCGCTCAGGGCGGTATTTATTGCAATATCACTTTCGTCTTATTTAATGACTAAATAATAAAATGGGTATAGCGGCCATAAAATTTATGGCCATTTTTTATAATGGCTTTCCCTGGTGTTATTGCATTCAGGCAGAGAAGATCCTGATGGACTTTTTATTCAAAATGCCAAGTCGGGTATATCGCTTAATACCGTTTGTGCGCCCGCATCAATATATTTTCGGGCAAGCACCGGGTCATTGATTGTGGCAATCGCGAATTCAATACCTGAACGGGCCAGGCGCGTCAGGTCTTCGTCCGTTGCGAAGTCACCCAGGAAATGCAGGATCTGGCAACCTGTTCTGGCGAGGAGCGCCGCCGGGTCTTTTGGCGGGACGCAAACCGCCAGCCCACGCGGTACGTCAGGCATCAGCCTGGCGGCAACCTGCAGCGAAATCTCAGAGAAGCTGCTGATAAATAACTTCTTCTCGCTCGCTGGCCACAGCGACTTCAACTGAGCGATCGCAATCTCCGCCGTTTCCACTTCCTGCCCGGAGGTGGGTTTGATTTCCAGTTGCAGCCCGACGCCTTTATCCAGTACAAAGCCCACAGTTTCAGCCAGCGTAGGCACTTTCACGCCTTTAAAGAGGTGGCCGTAACACACGCCAGCCTCCAGCGACCGGATCTCATCCAGGGTTAAATTTGCCACATAGCCTTTGCCATTCGTTGTCCGGTCTACGGAATCGTCATGAATAATGACCGGGTGCATATCTTTGGTGAGTTTGACATCCACCTCTATCCACGTCGCTCCGCGTTCAACCGCCGCCTGAAACGAAGGCAGCGTGTTTTCCGGTGCCAGCAGCGGTGCTCCCCGATGGGCAATCAGGCGGGCGTTCACTACGCGTGCAGGGTGTTTTTTGGTCGACATTCTTGGCTTTACCTTCTGTTAGGGTTTTATCGCAGGTCTACTTAAGCAAAACCTGGTTAGAGAATTCGGTCCTGACTTCATCACCCAGCGGTTTAGGCATGAACTGAGTGCCATGAACGCGCTCTTTGCTATTGATCAGCCCGGCATCACGATTCACTTCTTTGTTTTGAGGCTTAATGCCATAAACCTGCTGGAACAGCCGTTGGGTGGTGGGCAGCGTCAACCAGTGGATAAACAGCAACGCTGCCGCTTTGTGGGGCGCGTTTTTAGGTATCGCCACCATATTTCCGCCGCCGGGCATGCCGAAATCGGGGATATACAGCCGGATAGTTTTCGGGACTTCACCGTGGTTTTCTAATCCCACCAGGTAATCTTCCCAGGCGGGGACCAGCAGGAACTCACCGCTGACCAGTCGGGTGACGCTGTCGGCGTTGGAGGCCGTAATGATGTAGTTGGGGCGCTGCTGTTTGAACCAGTTCCAGGCGGGCTGCAGAGCCGTCAGGCTTTTTACATCAGCGTCGCCTTTGGTGAAATCAAAACCCGGTACCAGCGTGCGCGTTACCGATTCAATAAAGGCCGGGCCGGAACCGCCGTTTTCAACGTTGAAGCCAAATTCCTGAGGATGACTTTGCAGGAAGGACGTAATCTGCGGCAGGGTTCGTGGCAACTCACTTTCTTTCAGGCGGCGCGAATCGTAGGCCAGACCGGTCTGGTTGCCCCAAAATGCCACGCCATAGCCTTTACTGTCCGTTCCCTCAATGGTGTAGTTCAGGGTTTTGCCTTCCGGCAGCAGTGTATTAAGCGGGCCAAAAAACGTTTGCTGAGGCGATACGGTACCGAATGCGCCCCCGCCAATCGAAAACACATCAATATCGCCCGTTTCCCGTCCCCGGTCAGCCATGAGTTTATTAATGTTGCCCTGCAATGTGCCTTCAGACAGGGTAACGTTAATACCGTACTGTTTTTCAAACAGGCTGACCTGCTCTTTTAAACGGTCCTGGTAATACCATTGATACCAGGTTAATTTCCCTTCTTTTTTCGCCTGTTCGACAATCTGTTCCCAGTTCATCGAGGTTAAATCCTGAGCCTGGCTACAGAAAGCCCCGGCCAGCAATAATATTGCAGCAACGAGTCTGAACATATTTTTCCCCAATAACGCGTGTTAAAGACTGTCAGCCTTTTCCTGCAAAGGAGGCGACAGGATTTTTTGTCAGTAATTTTTCTGCAATCAACATCAACATGACATTTGGCACAACCAGCATTAAAGAAATAACCGCCGCATTGGGTCGAATAAAGTTATAACCCAGATAAGAATACAGAATGGTAGGGACGGTAATAAAATCGGGTGAGCCAACAATGAAACTTATGGCGAACTCTTCTATTGATAACGTAAAGACAATAATTAATGCAGCAAATATTCCCGGTCTGATGGTGGGCAGGCAGGCCACTAAAAAACGGTTGATCACCGAAGCGCCCATATCTCGTGCTGCATCGAGCGTGTCCTGGCGTATCTGCGAAAATGACAGGGTCAGAATGCGCACGGCATAAGGCATCAAGATAATAATATGCCCCAGCAAAATGCCACCAAACCGGCTGTGAATGCCCGCCACGTTGAGCAACATGGAAAAAAACAGCGCGACGACAAAGCCCGGAACGATAAGCGGCAGTAAGATCGCATTCTGTAAAAGGTGTTTGCCCGTAAACGACATTCTGCCAAACGCCCACGCGGCAGGCAGAGCCAACATCAGCGTGCAGACGGAGACGGTTGCCGCCAGTAAATAGCTGTTCCTGAGCGCCTGGGGTAACGCGGTCGTGGTCCATACCTCCACCCAGCGTCCCAGTGAGAGAACCGGCGGCAGGGCATCTGGCCATGCCCACGGATGGGTTTTATCGACCAGTGACCACAGGACGGTCAACATAAAGGGAATAACCAGCCACAGCATAAACAGGGCGGTGATAAGGATCATCATGACGATTCGCAGCGGGGATAACGTCTCTCTGGCTTTCATTATCTCTGTTCTCCGGCTTGTTGTAGCCACTTCGCCAGGGTGGCAAGCACCACTGCACCGATAAAAGCCGCCAGCATCAAAATTACCGCGACAACGGCCGCAAGATTCCAGCCCTGCGCGCTGATTTCAGGGAAGCGCAGCATGTATTGCGAAAGAGAGAACACGCTGGTTGGCCCCGCAACGACCTGAAATGAAAAGTCACCCAAGGCGCCGATGAAGATCAGCACCAGCGATACCTGAACGGACTTGATAGATAAGGGCAGGATGATCTGTAACAACCGGGCAGTCTTGCCGGCGCCTAAATCCCGCGCGGCATTAAAAATTTCGTCACCAATCGCGCGCAGGCTGCCGGTAATGATAAGCAGCGCATAGGGAAGCTGTTTCCAGACCTGCAAAATAATCACGCCAATTCCCCAGCGGTCATTCTGCATTCTGATGGGGTGCGAGATGATCCCCAGCTTGAGCAAGCCCAGGTTAATAAAGCCCTGCCAGGAAATCAGGTTGATAAACAGCAGCGCAGCCACCAGTCCGTGTACCATCAGCGGGGCTTTGAGTAAGCCGCCCATCAGCATCGAGCCGGGAAACGGCTTTCTCAGCCACAGTGCCAGCGGAAGCGCCAGGGCAACGGACAGCACTGCACTGAGCACGCCGATTCTGAGCGAATAGCCTGTCGCGCGCCACAGCTGGCTGTCATTCAGAATGGTTTGCCAGTACTGAAGCGTGAAGTGCGCCGGTGCGCCAAAATTAAACAGGCCAACGGATTGCGCCAACGCCATGATCACAATCAGCACCAGAGTGATGATGACCGGCGCGACCGCAGGCAGGACCAGCAACCAACAGAGCCTGTTCCGGTTGCGCGTTTTCATGAATAGCTTTCCCGTAAAAAGCGGATCTTGTCTGGCGCAATAGAGAAATTAACGTTGTCACCTTCGCGAATGTGGTTTTTACCGACCAGCTGGATACACCACTGATATTCCGTTTCTTCATGGCCCAGCGGATGAACCTGGAGTTCAGAAAGGTTGCCCAGAAAACTCACCGCACCGATCTCGAAGGCCAGCGTGTTTTTCCCGGCACTGTGTTCGCTGAGTAAGGCATCCTCAGGGCGCCAGAAGGTATAGACCTTGTCCGAGACGGGCGGCACATGGCTATGGATCTCCATTTCGCCCAGTACGCACGCAATGCGATAAATACCGGTGCTGCTGTCGCTATCCACTACGCGGGCTTTCATGAC
This sequence comes from Pantoea sp. B623, assembly GCF_024814475.1. Classification (NCBI taxonomy): domain Bacteria; kingdom Pseudomonadati; phylum Pseudomonadota; class Gammaproteobacteria; order Enterobacterales; family Erwiniaceae; genus Pantoea; species Pantoea sp. B623. The sequence continues at coordinate 2,680,225 of NZ_JANUXM010000004.1, forward strand.
GTTAGCCTGACCGACGAAACCGGCGACAAAGCGGTTTACCGGGGAATAATAGATCTCATCCGGCGTACCGGTTTGCTCAATTTTTCCGGCATTCATGACCACTACAATGTCAGACATCGACAAGGCTTCTGCACGGTCGTGGGTAACATAAATGGCGGTAAACCCATGGGAGCGCTGAAGCTGTCTGATCTCCAGTCGTACCTTGTCGCGTAATTTGGCATCCAGATTTGACAGCGGCTCATCGAACAACACGATTTCCGGACGCACGGCCAGCGCTCTGGCAAGCGCCACGCGCTGCTGCTGACCGCCGGATAACTGCGCGGGCAGTTTAGGCAAATGCGCATTCAGCGATACCTGAGCGGCGGTCTGCGCGACGCGATCGTGAATGTCCGTTTTCGCCATCTTCATTTGCTTGAGGCCAAACCCGATATTTTCAGCAACGGAAAGGTGAGGAAAAAGCGCATAGGACTGAAAGCACATCGCCGTGTCGCGATGTTCAGGTTTTACATGATGCATGTCCTGCTGGTGGATCAGTACTTCGCCACTATCAAGACTGTAAAAGCCGGCAATAACTTTAAGCAGCGTGGTTTTGCCACAGCCAGATGGGCCAAGCAGGGAAACAAATTGTCCTTTTTTGGCCTGCAGTGAAATGCCGTTCAGCGCGACAAAATCGTCGAACGTCAGCATGGCATTGTGTATTTCTAGCGTGTTCACGTTGGGCTGCTCCGTCATATAATGCCAGGGACTTCTTAATTAATGCGAGACGCATAATAATTTGCTGTAGTGAATTTAAGCAATTTCAGACAGGTTAAGAATTTATTAAGTTTTTAAAACCTATATATAACAGCTAAATGAAGGATCACTTTGAAATCGTACGTTTAACGTGCTAACCATTTTAATGCGTTGTGATTAATATTTGAGGCGAAGGACAAGGTTGTTGTATCAGCAAGCGCACAGAGGGCAGGACAGCGGGGGAACGCTGTCCTGAAATGCAGTGATGAGGTAAGCCGGGGGCAATGCGTGGTCAGGCGGGAGTAAAACGAGGGTGAGGGATAAACTGGGCGGAAAGGCGGTTCATTTCAGCCGTACCGACACTAACATGTGTACTGCTTTTTTCCTGTGTGCCGGCAAGATGCGCATCCAGTCCGGCCGCTTTACAGAGTGCATAACCCGCAGAAACGTCCCACATGCTGCTAAAACATTCCTGATAACCGTCAACGTAACCCAGCACGCTAAAGGTTAAACCTACGGTGGCACAGCGATAGCGCACCACATTCCAGCCGTCGTCCCGATAGACCTTTTCAATACAGAGCTGATGGGTGAAATCCCATGATGGACTGTCGCCAATCGCCACGGTTTTCAGCGCCTCGGCAACCACTGGCCGTTCAAAGGGTTCACCATTCAGATAAACCCCTGTCTCTTTGCCGCCGCTCACCATGAGGTTTAATACCGGATGGACGATCACGCCCATAACCGGCTCGCCATCGTGCACATAGCCAACAGAAATCCCCCACAATGACGAGCCGCGCAGGAAGTTACTCGTACCATCGATAGGATCAACAGACCAGTAGCTGGCGCTGAGCTCACCGCCATGCTCTTCCCCAACAACAGAATCCTGTGGGAAATGGTGTTCCAGGCGCTGCCGAATCAGATTTTCCACTTCCCGATCGGCTTCACTGAAGACATCCTGCGGCCTTTTTTCGCAGATCGCTAATTCACTCAGCTGTCTGAAATAGTCAAGAGCCAAAAGTGAAGCCTCTTGTGCGATGCGTTCAGCAACCTTTAAGCGCGTTTCCATTGTTTACCTGATGTATAAGAAGAAGCATGTGAATGAAGACAGAACCCTACGCACATGAAAGTGCCCATCCGGACATAAGGCTCGCTTTTAATATAATGCTCATTGCATGATATTAGAGTGTCTCTCCGTTATGTTTCACTATTATGATGCTTTTATGATCGGGAAAAACCGGGCCGGAGAAGCTGAAAATCAGCACATTTTATTAAAACGTAAAGGCAGGGGCCTTTACTATTCGTCCTGCATAAAAGCATGCTAGGGTATTAACAGAACCCATTATTTAATACGGTGAGGACAACGCTGTGGTTCATGGATATTCCGCTGGTCATGAAGTCGAACTTAATCGCAGTGAAAAACTCATTCTTGAGCTTGTCCGCCGCAACGATGGCATTTCCCGCTCCTCGCTGGTTTCGCAAACCATTCTGAATCAGTCATCTGTTCACCGCATTGTTGATACGCTGACCGAAAACGGCTTTCTCAGCCTGGGGGAATCACCGTCCCAGGGAAGAGGCAAGCCCAGCCCATCGTTATCACTGAATGCGAATGCGCGTTATGGTTACGGCATCTCTATTAACTCAGACAGCGTTGCCGCCAGCCTGATTAATTTCCGGGGCGGTATTACAGAATACTGCGTACTGGATACGCATCCGCGCGATCCTGCCCGTACCTTACTCAATATCAAACATCACTATCTGGATACCTTGAAACAATACGGTATTTCGCCAGACAAAGTCTGTGGTGTGGGATACAGCATGGCGGGCTTTCTTTATGAATCACGAAAGTATTTCAATCCGCCTGAACCTTTAAAAAACTGGATGGGCATCGATCTGCGCCGTGAAATTACTATGTTATTTGATCGACCAGTATGGATTGAAAATAACGCCACAACGGCGGCGCACGCTGAAGCCTTTTTAGGCGCCGGGCTGAAATACGATACCTTTGGCTATCTCTCTTTTAATTATGGTTTTGGCGGTGGCATCGTGATTAACGGTAAACCGTTCCAGGGTGCGTTTGGAAATGCGGGGGAGATCAGCCGTATTTTTACGCCGGAAGAGGGCAAGCTGCGCCCGGCCCTGGGGATCTTGATCGATCGGTTACGTAACGGCGGTATTGAAATTAAAGATATTCGCGATCTCAATCATAAATTCGATCCGGCCTGGCCGATTGCGCAACAGTGGGTAGAAGACGTCACGCCAAACCTGCATCGGGCAATGGATGCCATGAATGCGGTGATCGATCCCGGAGCCATCATATTAGGGGGCGAGATTCCCCGTAAGCTGGGCGAAATGTTTTTAGCCATGCCGCGCATCAGTTCGGGTAAACGCTGGAACATTTCTGCGGAATATCCGGATATTCTGCTGAGCGAGATCGAAGGGGACAGTTCGGCGCTGGGGGCGGCGTTGACGCCGCTGCGGGAGACCTATTTTAATTGAGGCTGCTGCCCGCAGACCACAGGGTCAGCGGGCAGCGCTACGTTATGCGCGTAAGCGGATTAACGCATCGTCACAAACTCTTCTGCCGCCGTCGGGTGAATCGCCACGGTGTTATCAAAGTCTTTCTTGGTCGCGCCCATTTTCAACGCCACCGCAAAGCCCTGCAGCATCTCGTCCATTCCGCCGCCGATGCCGTGAATACCCACAATCTTCTCCTCCGGGCCGACGCAGACTAACTTCATGCGGCACGGCTGGCGATGTTGGGTCACCGCGGTATACATTGCGGTAAAGGACGATTTGTAGACTTTTACCTGGTCATCACCGTACTGCTCGCGCGCCTGCGGCTCCGTCAGGCCCACGGTGCCGATCGGCGGATGGCTGAACACCACGGTAGGAATATTGCTGTAATCCAGGTGCTCATCGGGTTTGTTATTAAACAACCGCTCAGACAGGCGACGACCTGCCGCCACCGCTACCGGCGTCAGCTCAACGGCGCCGGTGTTATCACCAACGGCATAAACGCCTGGCACGTTGGTATTCTGGAATTTATCGACCTTGATATAGCCTTTTTCATCCAGCGAAACGCCCGCCGCCTCGATATTCAGGCTGTCGGTTTCCGGCACCCGGCCAATCGCCCAGACCAGGCAATCCACGGTGTATTCACTGCCATTTTCCAACTGCAGCGTCAGGCTACCATCGGCATTTTTCACGACGGCTTTTGGTGTCGCCTCGGTATGCAGCGTTGGGCCTTCCGCGTTCATGACCTCAACCAGCGTATCGGTAATCAGCGGATCAAAGCTGCGCAGCGGGGCATGTTTACGGACGAATAAATGGGTTTCCGAGCCCAGCGCATTGACCACGCCTGCCAGCTCAACCGCGATATAACCGGCACCGATCACCGCGGTCCGTTTTGGCAGCGCATCAAGTTCAAAGAAGCCATCTGAATCAATTCCGTATTCCGCTCCGGGGATAGAGGGATGGCTCGGACGTCCCCCGGTGGCGATCAAAATATGGTCGGCCGTAATGGTTTCGCCATTGACTTCAACGGTATGCGCATCAATAAAACGGGCAAAACCGGTGATGACATCGACCTTATTTTTCCCCAGAACATTGTCGTATGATTGGTGAATACGGTCGATGTAGGCGCTGCGGTTTTTGACCAGCGTGCCCCAGTCGAAGCGGTTTACCGTGGTATCAAAACCATAATCAGGCCCGTAAAGATGAATGGCCTCGGCGATTTGCGCGGCATGCCACATGACTTTTTTCGGCACACAGCCTACGTTGACGCAGGTTCCGCCCAGCGCTTTGGCTTCTATCAAGGCACACTTCTGGCCATAGCTTGCTGCACGGTTAATCGAAGCAATACCGCCGCTGCCGCCGCCGATGGCGAGATAGTCATAATGTCGGGTCATTGAAGTATCATCCGGTTACATGGAAATTGATATAGAGTGTAACGCCGCAGGGCACGGTGTCGCAAAAATTGCGCCTATGATTGTAACAGGCCATATTTTTCCACTACTTACAGAGAAGCATAGCATGCACCTGACTTTTCTTGGCACGGGCGGTGGCGCGCCCAGCTTGCAGCGTAACGTCACCGCCATTGCCTTCACCCGGGCAAGCAGTGGCGACACCTGGCTGTTTGACTGTGGTGAAGGCACTCAGCTTCAGTTTATGCGATCCGATCTTAAACCCGGCAAGCTCGATAAAATCTTTATTACCCATTTGCACGGTGACCATATTTTTGGCCTGCCGGGCCTGCTCACCAGCCGTTCAATGGCCGGGCTGACCACGCCGATGACGGTTTACGGCCCAAAAGGACTGAAAGCCTTTGTTGATAGCGCACTTTCCCTGTCCAGCTCGTACACCGACTATCCGCTTGAGGTGAGCGAGATTGCGGCGGGCGAGGTGCTGGATGATGGCGAGTTTCGTGTCACGGCCTGGCCGATGAATCACACTATTGACTGCTTTGGCTATCGTATTGAACAGCGAGACAAGCCCGGCTTTCTGGATGCCGCACGTCTCAAAGCGGAAGGTGTGCCCCGTGGCCCTTGGTATCAACAGCTGAAGCAGGGAGAAAGTATCACGCTGGAAGATGGACGCACCATTGATGGCGCGGCGTATTTGGGGCCGTCCACTAAAGGAAAAACCCTGGCGATTTTTGGCGATACGGCGCCCACCGAGGTGGCGTTACAGCTGGCGGCCAATGTGGATGTGATGGTGCACGAAACCACGCTGGAGGATGCGCTGGCGGAAAAAGCCAACGGGCGCGGTCACTCAACTACCGTGCAGGCCGCTACAGTAGCAAAGCAGGCCGGTGCAAAACGGATGATCGCCACGCATTTTAGCTCACGCTATCTCGCCAGAGACATGACGCGTTTGCTGGCAGAGTGCCAGGCCATTTTCCCCGAAACCGAGATGGCGTATGACCTGGCCGTCTTTACGCTGTAACGACTAATGCATCAGTGCCGGGTAGGTAAACAACAACAGATGAACCATGTTGAGTGCAAAATGGCAGGCTGTTGCCAGCCAAAGCCGGCCGCTCCAGTGCCAGACCAGGCCATAAATTAGCCCGGCCAGCCCGGCAAATATCATCAGCAGTACGCCGCCGGACGCATGCGCCAGGCCAAACAGCAAGGCGGTGGCCACCAGGGCGATTGTGCCGCCCCATTTCTGGCGCAGCCGCTGCTGTAGATAGCCACGAAAAAATGCTTCTTCTGCCAGCGAGACAAAAAACAGGTTGGCCAGTGCGAACGCGCCCAGCCAGTCAGGCAGGTGTGGCTCAAATGCCAGCCCACCCAGCCCTACCGCGCTGACTAACAGCAGCGGAATCGCCGCCACGGGTACCAGCCATAACAGAGGCGTGGGCGGTGGGTGCGCCTCAGCTTTGAACAGCGTCGGCATACAGGCCAGCAACAGGAAGGGGATCAGGGCTTTGTCAAAATTAAACGAAAAAGAGAAGGGCAGGCTGCGTGCGCCTACCTGAACGGCATCGATTTGACGCGGATTGTTAAAGCCGGGAATAACATGCAGCAGCAGCGCAGCGGCCATCACGACCAGGAGCACCTCGCTTATGCCCTGCCACACGCGACTGCGGCGATCGTAAATACGAAACGCGACCAGCGCTGCCACCGCAGCAAAAACGAGGGTAACGGGCCAGTCCAGCACGTTCTGGTACACACCCAGAGCCGTTGCCAGTGCCAGCAGTAACAGAGAGAGGCGTTTCGCCGGTTGCAGAGCCGCCAGGGCGCCTGCCAGAATAATCCACATAAAAATGACCTGCGATATCACGCCGCCGTAACTGAACCGGCGACGCTAAACGGGAAAGGCGTTATTCAGGAACGATCTGGTTTACGCTGAAATGACCTGTACCTGCCGGTACCAGTTTCTGGTGTAACCACGGCAGCAGCGTATTCATCTGATCGGCCAGCTTCCAGGGGGGATTGATCACAATCATGCCGGAGGCGGTCATCCCGCGCTGATCGCTGTCAGGACGCACAGCCAGTTCAATTTGCAGGATATTTCGAATGCCGGTCGCCTGCAGATCGCGCAGCATATGCTTGATTTGCTGACGCATGACAACCGGATACCACAGGGCATAAACGCCGGTGCCAAAGCGCTTGTGGCCTTCCTGAATGCCTTTGACGACCGCCTGGTAATCACTCTTCATTTCATAAGGTGGATCGATCAGCACCAGCCCACGGCGTGAAAGCGGGGGCAGCTTTGATTTTAACTGCTGATAGCCATCGGCCTTTTCAACGCGCGCGCGGCTGTCTTTACTGAACTCAGTGCGCAGCATGGGAAAATCGCTGGAATGCAGCTCGGTCAGTTGAATCTTATCTTCCGGGCGAAGCAAGTGGCGGGCGATCAGTGGGGAGCCTGGATAGTAACGCAGCGTTCCACTGCGGTTCAGGGCATGAATCGCATCAAAATAGGGTTGCAGCAGTGCGGGCGCATCCGGCTGCTGCCAGATGCGTCCAATGCCTTCCAGATATTCGCCGGTACGCTCTGCATGCTCGCCGCTCAGTTGATAACGTCCTGCGCCTGCATGTGTATCAAGATAGAAAAACGGTTTTTCTTTCTCTTTCAGGGCGGTGATGATGAGGCTTTGTACGGTGTGCTTAAGCACATCGGCATGGTTGCCGGCGTGAAAACTGTGGCGATAACTCAGCATAAAAAAGGGGATTTCCGCGGTTGAAGCTAAAAATAGTGATATTGGCCCGATTATACCGACAGACGGGAATAATTGCTGGCATTTCGCGCATCCGTCGCCCGTGAAGCCGGTTTTCCCTGTTCAGACCGCTTTACACTTTGCATAGCAATCTGCCACAGGCTGTTAACCTCCGTTACGTATTCAGCGACAGGAAAGTGATAGCCTGTTTTGTCCTCAGCTATGATTGATCTCATTGTCAGAAGGATCACTATTCGCACCATTGTTGAAATCACCGTCGGTCGCGCCATTGATTTTCGTGATATCCGACCGCATGTTAATTAAATTGCGTCGCGCGAGCCGTCGCGCCCCACACATTGTTAAAGGACTGCGCTATGACCAATCCGTTACTCACCTCGTTCACACTTCCCCCGTTTTCAGCGATTAAGCCTGAACATGTGGTGCCCGCCGTAACCGACGTTTTGAATGAATGCCGCGCAATGGTGGAAAAAGTGGTGGCGCAAGGCGCACCTTACACCTGGGATAACCTGGTTCAGCCGCTGGCAGAAACCGATGACCGCCTGAGCCGTATCTTTTCACCGGTCAGCCATCTGAACTCTGTTAAAAACAGTCCGGAACTGCGCGAAGCCTACGAACAAACGCTGCCGCTGCTGTCTGAATACAGTACTTGGGTGGGCCAACACGAAGGGCTTTATCAGGCCTACCGCGATCTGAAAGAAGGCAGTCATTATGCTTCGCTGGATCAGGCAAAGCAGAAAGCGGTCGATAACGCACTGCGTGATTTTGAGCTTTCCGGTATCGGTCTGGAAAAAGACAAGCAGCAGCGTTACGGCGAAATTGCCGCGCGTCTTTCCGAGCTGGGCTCGGCCTACAGTAACAACGTGCTTGATGCCACAATGGGCTGGAGCAAGCTGATTACGGACGAAAGCGAGCTGGCGGGCATGCCGGAAAGCGCGCTGGCCGCAGCGAAAGCCCAGGCGGAAGCCAAAGGGCAGGAAGGCTGGTTACTGACGCTGGATATCCCCAGCTATCTGCCGGTCATGACCTATTGCGATAATGCCGCGCTGCGCGAAGAGATGTACCGCGCCTATTCGACCCGCGCCTCCGATCAAGGCCCTAACGCGGGTAAATGGGATAACGGTCCGATTATGGCGGAAGAGCTGGCGCTGCGGCACGAGCTGGCGCAGCTGCTGGGCTTCGACTCCTTCGCGGATAAATCCCTGGCCACCAAGATGGCACAGAGCCCGGCACAGGTGATCGATTTCCTGAACGATCTGGCCGATCGCGCCCGTCCACAGGGTGAGAAAGAGCTGGCGCAGCTGCGCGCTTTTGCGCAGAAAGCGTTCGGCGTAGAAACCATGAACCCATGGGATCTCAGCTACTACGGCGAAAAGCAGAAGCAGCATCTTTATACCATCAGCGATGAACAGCTGCGCCCTTACTTCCCGGAGTCGCGTGCAGTGTCCGGCCTGTTTGAAGTGGTGAAGCGCATTTACGGTATTACCGCGAAAGAGCGCACTGACGTCGATGTTTACCATCCGGATGTCCGCTTCTTTGATCTGTTCGATGAAAGCGGCGAGCTGCGCGGCAGTTTCTATCTCGATCTCTATGCTCGCGAACACAAACGCGGCGGCGCATGGATGGACGACTGCGTGGGCCAAATGCGTAAAGCGGACGGGAGCCTGCAAAAACCGGTGGCTTACCTGACCTGTAACTTCAACCGTCCGGTAAGCGGCAAGCCTGCGCTGTTTACGCATGACGAAGTGATTACCCTGTTCCACGAGTTCGGTCACGGCCTGCACCATATGCTGACGCGCATCGAGGCGGCGGGCGTGTCCGGCATTAATGGCGTGCCATGGGACGCCGTGGAACTGCCTAGCCAGTTCATGGAGAACTGGTGCTGGGAGCCGGAAGCACTGGCGTTTATTTCGGGGCACTACGAAACCGGTGAGCCACTGCCTAAAGAACTGTTGGATAAAATGCTGGCGGCGAAAAACTACCAGGCGGCGCTGTTTATCCTGCGCCAGCTGGAGTTCGGCCTGTTCGACTTCCGCCTGCATACCGAATTCAATCCGGAAAAAGGTGCACAGATTCTCGAAACCCTGCGCGAAGTGAAAAGCAAAGTCGCCGTGGTCCCCAGCCCGGAGTGGGGACGTTTCCCTCATGCCTTCAGCCATATCTTTGCCGGTGGCTATGCAGCGGGCTATTACAGCTATCTGTGGGCTGATGTGCTGGCAGCCGATGCCTATTCGCGCTTTGAAGAAGAGGGGATTTTCAACCGGGAAACCGGGCAGTCCTTCCTCGACAATATTCTGACGCGCGGCGGGTCAGAAGAACCGATGGAGCTGTTTAAACGCTTCCGCGGCCGTGAACCACAGCTGGATGCCATGCTGGAACACTACGGTATTCAGGGATAAGCCGTACGTGAAAATCTGTTTGCTTGATGAGACAGGCGCCGGTGACGGCGCCTTACCTGTTTTAGCCGCACGCTGGCAACTGACGCACTGTGATGACGCCGCGCTGGCGCTGGTGAAGACCGCCACACATCTTGAACTGCGCAAACGGGATGAGCCCAAACTGGGGGGCATCTTTGTGGATTTCGCCTCCGGTGCCCTGGCACATCGACGTCGTTTTGGCGGTGGCCGCGGTGAAGCCGTCGCGAAAGCGGTGGGGATAAAAGGGACCTACCTGCCCGATGTGGTGGACGCCACCGCCGGATTAGGACGGGATGCTTTTGTGCTGGCCGCGCTGGGCTGTCGGGTTCGCATGCTGGAGCGCCATCCGGTGGTGGCCGCACTGCTGGAGGACGGGCTGACGCGTGGCTATGAAGATGCAGAAATTGGCGGCTGGCTGCGCGAACGCCTGACGCTGATTCATGCTTCCAGCATTCAGGCTCTGACCGATATTACCCCGCAGCCGGACGTGGTATATCTCGATCCTATGTATCCCCATCGGCAAAAAAGCGCCATGGTAAAAAAAGAGATGCGGGTCTTTCAGTCGCTGGTGGGGGCGGATGAAGATGCCGACGCACTGCTGGCACCGGCTCGCCGTCTGGCAAAGAAACGTATTGTGGTGAAGCGTCCCGACTACGCGCCACCGCTGGCCGGTGTTGCCACGCAGTCTGCGGTGGTCACCAAAAGCCACCGCTTCGATATCTATCCGCCTCTGTCTTAATCGTGGTTTTAAGCCGGTCGGCACCTCAGTCGCACCGGCTTAACGCTCGCGAATTATTCATCCTCTTCGTCACGCAGCGGCACAATCAGCATGTCGATGTGCACGGTATTGATCAACTGGCGGGCAGACGACATCAGCTTGCTCCAGAAGTCCTGATGATGACCGCACACCACCATGTCCACATCGTATTTCTTAATCGCATCCACCAGCACCTGCCCCAGGTCGCCACTGCCGCTCAGGGTTTCGGTGATAGGGTAGCCCGCGGCATCGGACAGGCTTTTTAGCGCCAGATGCGTTTCCTCAGAAATACGCTTTTGCATATCTCCGAGGTTGACATCAATCAGGCCGGTGTAGAGATCCGAGTAATTAACATCGACATGAATCAGCGAGATTTTTGCGTCGTAAGGGCGCGCGAGTGAGACAGCTTTATCCACTAACAACTGGCTTTCTGGCGAAAGATCGACTGCAATCAGGATATGTTTATAAGCCATGATATAACTCCTTCCACGAGATTCAGAATGGCAGCGGTTTCCAGACGCGTCACAGTTGCGAAATCCATTGCGCGAACGGGCGATGAGCGCCACCGAGATGATTAATGTACAGCACAGGCGATGATGTTGTTATACCTGAAAGTATAGCCCTGTGTGTTAACAAATGCTTCTGAAGCCGCCTGGGTTGTGAATAAGATCAATGATGAACGATTTTTACTCGTATAAAACGAAAATCCTCGCTGGTAAAAAATTGAACATTTCTCCTAAACTGGAAAAAGCAGCCTGCGTCACACGGTTGCTACTTTTCTGATGATTCAAAATAAAACTACAAATCGCTTTATGGGGTTGTTGGCTAATTCTGCAGGGACTGTTCAACAGGGTGCGCGCTCAGTACCCTGCTGCGGTGCCGGTAAGGAGGATGACATGATCAGCACTATCGCGCTTTTTTGGGCTCTTTGTGTGGTATGTATTGTGAATATGGCGCGCTATTTCTCATCGCTGCGTGCGCTGTTGGTGGTTCTGCGTGGCTGTGATCCGCTGCTTTATCAGTATGTTGATGGCGCGGGGTTTTTCACATCCCATGGTCAGCCCGGCAAGCAGGTGCGGCTGGTGCGTTACATTTGGGCTAGGCGCTATCTTGATCATCATGACGACGAATTCATTCGCCGGTGTGAGCGGGTGAGAGGTCTGTTTATCTTAACCAGTTCACTGTGTGGATTGGTGATTATTAGCCTGATTGCGCTGGCCATCTGGCATTAAAAAGGGCGACCGAAGTCGCCCTGGTATGCCGCCGAATCAGATGAGTTTCAGCGCTATCCAGTAGAGCGAACCCGATAACAAAATACAGACCGGCAGGGTAAATACCCACGCCATGGCGATGTTTTTGATGGTTTTGCTCTGCAAGCCGCCGCCGTCAACCAGCATGGTGCCGGCAACGGAAGAAGAGAGGATGTGCGTGGTGGAGACCGGCATGCCGGTGTAGCTGGCGATGCCTATCGACACGGCCGCCGTCACCTGCGCAGACATGCCCTGCGCATAGGTCATGCCCTTCTTACCAATTTTCTCACCGATGGTGGTGGCCACGCGACGCCAGCCGATCATGGTGCCGACGCCTAATGCCAGCGCAACCGCCATGATGATCCATACCGGCGCGTACTCAATGGTGTTCAACAGATCGCCTTTGAGCTTGCCCAGGAAACGTTTATCGTCTGGAGAGGTTTCCGGCAGCTTCGCCGCTTTATCGGCGGTGTCGGAAATACACAGCAGCAGGCGACGCATCTGACTACGCTGCTCGACGGACAGATCGCTGTAGCTTTGCAGGTTGTTCAGCAGCAACTGAGCACGTTGCACGGCCTGCAGCGCACGTGCACTGTCGCAATGAAACTCTGTCGATGATACCGGCGCCACTTCTTCCGGCGTAGGCAGCTTAGGCGGCGCCATCTCGATGATGTGGTTCAGTGAGGCCTGGTGCTGTTGATAATACTGCTCAAGATGATTGACCGCGTCCCGTGTACGCGTAATGTCATAACCCGATGCGTTCATATTCACCACGAAGCCGGCTGGCGCAACGCCTATCAGAACCAGCATGATCAGGCCAATGCCTTTCTGCCCGTCGTTCGCACCGTGTGAATAACTGACACCAATGGCGGAGATAATCAGTGCCGTGCGCGTCCAGAAAGGCGGTTTTTTCTTGCCATCAATCTTCTCGCGATCGGCGGGCGTCATATGAATACGCGCACGCTTTTTGGTGTTACTCCAGTAACGGCGGAGAAGAAAGATTAGGCTGCCCGCTATCACCAGTCCGACAATAGGGGAAAGAATCAGAGACAGGAAAATATTCAGCACTTTCGGGATGTTAAGCGCATCAACGACCGATGTGCCGCTCATCAACGCGTTCGTCAGGCCAATGCCGATAATCGCGCCGATTAAGGTATGGGAACTGGACGCGGGCAGGCCCAAATACCAGGTACCCAGGTTCCAGATAATCGCCGCCAGCAGCATGGAAAAGACCATGGCGAGACCGTGGGCCGATCCGACATTCAGCAGCAGATCGGTAGGCAGCATATGCACGATAGCGTAAGCCACGCTTAATCCGCCGAGCAATACACCAAAGAAGTTGAAGACGCCTGCCATTAAAACGGCAAGCTGCGCCCGCATGGCACGGGTATAGATGACCGTCGCAACCGCGTTGGCCGTATCATGAAAGCCGTTAATTGCTTCGTAAAACAATACAAACAGCAGAGCAAGTATCAGTAACAGGCCGGTGCTAAGATCTAGACCAGCAAACAGATGTAGCATAGACGTTACGCCATTTTTGGAGGACATGAACGCGGCGCATTATCCGCGACAACATGCTGTCTGGGAAAGGAAAATATAGTCATGATTTGGACTAAAAGTGTCAATTAACCCGGTGAACAGATACAAAAGCTATAAAAATTAGCTGGTTACATTGTGACATATTTACGGCAAAATTTTGACACTGGCATCCACAGGAGCAGATCACTACAATCTGCCCCTCTCTTACCAGGTGGGCAAAAGCAGTGGAACAGTTTGACGTTATCGTAATTGGGGCAGGCGCTGCAGGGCTTTTTTGTGCTGCGCAGGCCGGACAGCGTGGTCGCCGCGTATTACTGCTGGATAACGGCAAGAAGCCGGGACGCAAGATTTTGATGTCGGGCGGTGGGCGCTGCAATTTCACCAATCTCTACACTGAACCGGCCGCCTACCTGTCGAATAATCCCCACTTTTGTAAGTCGGCCCTCGCGCGCTATACCCAATGGGATTTTATCGATCTGGTGAATCGCCACGGTATCGCCTGGCATGAGAAAACCCTGGGGCAGCTGTTTTGCGATGATTCTGCCCAGCAGGTGGTCGATTTATTAATGGCCGAATGTGACAAAGGTGGTGTCACCGTTCGGCTGCGCAGCGAAATACTGAGCGTAACCCGGGATGATGCGGGCTACAGCCTGCAGCTCAACGGCAGCGCGGTTCAGGCTGAGAAGCTGGTCATTGCCAGTGGCGGCCTTTCCATGCCGGGCCTGGGTGCATCACCGTTTGGCTATAAAATTGCTGAGCAGTTTGGGCTGAAGGTGCTGCCCACGCGCGCGGCGCTGGTGCCCTTTACCTTACATAAACCACTCCTGGAACAGTTGCAGACGCTGTCAGGCGTTGCGCTGGATACGACCATTGCGGCAAAGGACGGCACCCTGTTCAAAGAGGCGATGTTGTTCACCCACCGCGGCCTGTCCGGCCCGGCAGTGTTGCAGATTTCCAGCTACTGGCAGCCGGGCGAATGCCTCACTGTGGACCTCTCTCCGGCCACCCGTCTTGAGGATTTCCTGACGATTCAACGTGAGGCGCATCCGAATCTGAGCCTGAAAAACAGCCTGGCGAAAATTCTGCCCAAGCGCCTGGTGGAGGTCCTACAGGATATGAACGTCGTGCCGGATGTGACGCTGAAGCAACTTAACCGCAAGCAGCAAACAGAGCTGGTGCAGACGCTGCATGGCTGGCAGGTTCAGCCTAACGGCACCGAAGGTTATCGCACCGCCGAAGTGACCCTCGGTGGCGTTGATACTACTCAACTGTCATCGAAGACGATGGAAGCGCGGGACGTACCGGGGCTGTATTTTATCGGTGAGGTGGTGGACGTGACCGGCTGGCTCGGCGGCTATAATTTCCAGTGGGCCTGGAGTTCGGCCTGGGCCTGCGCCCAGGCGCTGTAAGGTCGCCATCTCGCCCTGCACTCAGGCATAACGCGAAACCGCATAGTCCGCATGGGCAATCTCGGGCGGTTTGCCTGAAATCACATCACTCAACAGCTGGCCGGAGCCGCAGGCCATCGTCCAGCCCAGCGTACCGTGGCCGGTATTCAGCCACAGGTTGCTGAAATGTGTATGGCCGACGATGGGCGTGCCATCAGGCGTCATGGGACGTAACCCGGTCCAGAAGGTTGCCTGCTCAACGCGACCGCCACGGGGATAAAGGTCGTTCACTACCATCTCAAGTGTTTGCCGTCTGGCAGGCAGCAGGGTGTTGCTGTATCCCACAATTTCCGCCATACCGCCCACGCGAATGCGATCATCAAAGCGCGTAATGGCAATTTTGTAGGTTTCATCCAGCACCGTGGACACCGGCGCGGCGGACGCATCGGCAATGGGGATCGTCAGCGAGTAGCCTTTGAGTGGGTAAACCGGAACAGACATGAGTGGCCGGAGTAATGGCGTGGAGTATGAACCCAGCGCCATGACGTATCCGTCCGCCGTCAGCGTTTCGCTACCACAGGTCATACCGCTGATCCTGTCTCCCTGTGTCAGCAGCGCATCCACGGTGGTGTTAAAGCGAAAGTCGACGCCCGCCTCGCGCGCCATTGCCGCAAGCCGCTGGGTAAATAACTGGCAATCGCCGGTTTCGTCATTAGGCAGTCGCAGCCCGCCGGTCAGCTTATGCTTAACCGCCGCCAGCGCCGGTTCAACCTCGGCCAGTTGTGAGGCTTCCAGCAGTTGATAAGGAACGCCGGCGTCCTGCAACACGGCGATGTCGCGTGCCGCATTGTCAAACTGCTGAGCGGTGCGAAACAGCTGCAGCGTGCCGCCCTGACGCCCTTCATATTCAATGCCCGTGCTGGCCCGCAGTGCTCTGATGCAGTCCCGGCTGTACTCTGCCAGCCTGACCATTCTGGCCTTATTTTCGGCGTAACTCTGCGGATTGCAGTTTTTCAGCATTTGCATCATCCAGGCAAGCTGAAAACGTGAGCCATCCGGGCGCACGGAAAGGGGAGCATGACGCTGTACCATCCATTTCACCGCCTTTAAGGGAACGCCCGGCGCGGCCCAGGGCGCGGCATAGCCTGGGGAAATTTGCCCGGCATTGGCCGCGCTGGTGCCTAATGCCGGACCGGCTTCTTTATCAATCACGGTCACCTGATGTCCGGCCTGCTGCAGATACCAGGCGGTTGTTACGCCCACGACACCACTGCCGAGTACAATAATTTTCATGTTGATCGTTATCCTGCATGCGTTATCGATCAATGGCGCAGGCGTTGCCTGGGCCATCTGTTCTCGTTGTGGCTTATGCCTGAACCCGGTTTTGTGCCTGCCAGCATCGCACCGCGCTGCCCTTTTCCTGCGACAGGAGTAACTGAGGCGCCTCGCAGCCGCTGGTGGCTTGCGGACAGCGATCGCGGAAATAGCATCCCGTTGGCAGGTGGCGGTTACCCGGTAGCTCGGTGTTCACAGGCGCGCCATCCAGCACTGCGCCGATGCGCGGCACGGACGCCATCAGTAGCTGGGTATAAGGATGTTGCGGGGCGTCCAGGACGCGCTGTGTTTCACCCAGCTCCACAATTTGTCCCAGATACATGACTGCAACGCGATCGCTCATATGGCGCACGACCGACACGTTGTGCGATATCAGGATATAGGTCAGGTTTTGCTGTTTTTGCAGTTCTACCAGCAGATTCAGAATCTGCGCCTGAACAGAAATATCCAGTGCCGAGGTCGGTTCATCCAGCACGATAATATCGGGCTGCGATGACAGGGCCCGGGCAATCGCGATGCGCTGACGCTGGCCGCCGGAAAACGCATGCGGCGGACGGTCCAGATATTCGGGGCGAATACCGACCTGGTGAGCCAGTGATTCCGCCAACGCGCGCCGCGCTTTTTCTGAAGCACGCGACTGAATCCACACCGGCTCGGTGATAATGCGCCAGACGGGCAGGCGGGGGTCGAGTGAAGAGAGCGGATCCTGAAACACCATTTGCATGCGACGTCCCCGGTTATCGGCAGGCGCTGTTGCCAGTTCGAGCTGGCCTGAGGTTGGGCAGAGCATGCCCATCAACAGTTTCGCCAGGGTGCTTTTTCCACAGCCGGATTCGCCAACAATCCCCAGCGTTTCTCCCTGCCTGACCTCCATATCCAGGCCATTCAGCGCATGGACCTGTTCCGTGACTTTGCCGCGCCAGTTCTTTTTGGCCGGGAAGGTGACATGTACGTTTTGCAGCGTAAGCAGAGCGTCAGACATGCTGCGCCTCCTGTTGTGGATACCAGCAGGCAACCTGCTGCGCGGCGTTGTCGGTAGTATGCAAGCGCGGCGTGGTGGTGCAGCGTTCTCCTGCCGCAAAACAGCGATCGCGAAAGGCACAGCCTGCGGGTAAACAGGCCAGATTAGGCACGGTGCCGGAAATGGATGCCAGCGGAGCACGCGGTTCAATCGCGTCAGGCGAGCAGGCCAGCAGACCAATGGAATAGGGATGGCGTGGTGAACGCAGCACGGTTTCAGTGACGCCGCTTTCAATGACGGACCCGGCATACATAACGTAGATCCGATCGCACAGCTGTGAAACCACAGCCATATCGTGACTGATAAACAGCACGGCGGTGCCGGTCGCTTCGGCTTTTTGTTTCAACAGGCGCAGTACCTGCCGCTGAACGGTAACATCCAGTGCGGTCGTGGGTTCATCCGCAATCAGCAGGTCTGGCTCACAGGAAAAGGCCAGGGCAATCATGACGCGCTGACGCATTCCGCCTGACAGTTCAAAGGGATAGCGCTCCATAACGTTCTTCGCATCCGCAATTTGCATATCGCCCAGCAGCGTAAGCGCCCGGGCTTTTGCCTCACGGACAGACAGAGGACGATGCTGTCTGATCACATCGACCATCTGTTTGCCAATGCGGCGGGTCGGATTCAGCGCGGTCATGGGCTCCTGAAAAATCATGGCAACACGATTGCCGCGCATTTTGCGCATGTCCACTTCACTGGCGGCGAGGACATCCTGACCCGCCAGCTCCAGCCTGCCGCCTTTGATGTGATAGCTGTGTTCCGGAATGAGCCGCATCGCCAGCATGGCGGTGACGGATTTCCCCGAACCTGATTCGCCGACAACGCCCACAATCTCGCCGCGATTGATGTGCATTGATACGCTATTCAGCACGTTCACCTCTCCCTGATAAACCGGGAAGCTGAGACGTAAATCCTCGATCGTCAGAATTCTTTCTTGCATCAGTTACGTCCTCCCGCTTTGGGGTCCAGCAGGTCCTGGATGCCATCGCCAAACAGATTGAATCCCACCGCTGTGATCAAAATCGCGGCCCCGGGAAAGGTGCAGTACCACCACTGGTCAAGAACATAGTTACGTCCGTTAGCCACCATTGCCCCCCATTCCGCCGTCGGTTGCTGAGCGCCCAGCCCGATAAAACCCAACGTGGCCGCCATCAAAATGGCGCTGCCAATATCCAGGGAGGCCTGCACCACCAAGGGCGGCAGAGCATTGCGCAGGATATGCCAGCTAATCAGGTGCCAGCGCGAAGCACCGAACGTTTTTGCCGCTTCAACAAAGGTATGCTGTTTGACGATTAACGTCTGACCGCGCGCCAGCCGGACATAGAAAGGGATGCGCACAACGGCGATAGCCAGCATGGCGTTGAACAGGCTCGGCCCCAGCGCGGCAGCCAGCGCCATGGTCAGTACCAGAGAAGGAATAGACAGCATGATGTCCATCAGGCGCATAATTATCGCATCGCTGCGGCCACCTAATACGCCGGACAGACAGCCCAGTAACGAGCCGCTTATGCCAGCCAGCAGCACGACCGCCAGCCCTGCTGCGACCGACTGCTGGCTCCCCACCAGGACACGGCTGAACAGATCCCGGCCCACCTCATCAGTCCCGAACCAGTGCGCGGCACTGGGTGGCTGGAGGCGATCGGTCAGGCTAATGGCGTTGGGATCGTGCGGCACAATCCACGGTGAAAACACCATTAATCCCAGCATCAGCGTGATGATGGCGGCACCCAACAGGGTCAGAGGGCTTTTACTTAGCATCCACAGGCGGCGTTTCCAGGCGAACAGGCTGGGTTTTACCTGACGCACGGCGGGCTGCTCTTGCGTTATCATCATGTTCTACGCTCCCCGACCCATTCGCGGGTCAATCCACAGATAAAGAAGATCCACGAACAGGTTTACCAGCACGTAAGCAAAGGAAACCACGATGGCGAAGCCCATCACCGCCGGGAAATCAAGCGCCTGAATAGAAGACACCACATACGCGCCCATACCTGGCCAGGCAAACACGGTTTCGGTTAATACTGCACCATACAGCAGGTCGCCTAATGCCAGGCCCAGTACGGTTACGGAGGGAATCAGGGCATTGGGCAGGGCATAGCGCACGACGATAGTCCATTTCGGCAGCCCGCTGGCCAGCGCGGTACGAATATAGTCTTCGCTCAACTGCTCCAGCATGGCCGAGCGAATCTGGCGCGCCACAATGCCAAGGTGAACAAAGGCCAGGGTGGTGGCAGGCAGGATCAGATGCTGAAGCGCATTAAAGAAGACTTCGATGTTGCCTTCCAGCAGGGCATCGATCAGATAGAAGCCGGTAACGCGCGTAGGGGGATCGAGCCAGTCATCCAGCCGTCCGCCGCCGGGCAGCAGGTTTAACTTGCCATAGAACAGCACGATCGCCCCCAGGCCCAGCCAGAAGGCCGGTGTGGAAATCCCGGTCAGCGCCAGCAGACGAACCAGATGATCGAGCCAGCGGTTACGATACACCGCAGAGAGCACGCCCAGCGGCACGCCAACGAGCAGGGCGATGGTCAGGGCACAAAAGGCCAGTTCCAGAGTCGCGGGAAAAAACGCCCGCAGATCGTCCAGGACCGGGCGACCTGTCCGGATAGAGGTGCCCAGGTCGCCATGTAACAGCTGCTCCACATAACGGATAAATTGTCGCCATAACGGTAAATCCAGCCCCAACTGCTGACGGATGTGCTGGACGATTTCATCACTGGCGCGGTCGCCCGCCAGCAGCCTGGCAGGATCCCCGGGAATAAGATGCGAAATAATAAATGTAATGACGCAGACGCCGGCGACCACCAACAGCAGTCCCCAGCTACGCTGTCTTAATAAACTCCAGTAACTCATCATGTCTTCCTCAGCAGGGCCAGGCAGGCCCTGCATGAACGGGCGTGAGCGGTGTTATTCTTTATGCATGGTGGCGATGTTAAATATTTGCTCGAGCATCGGGTTAAACACGTAGCCTTTAACCGATTTGTTCATCGCAACCTGATAATTTTTCTGGAATAAGTAAACGTAAGCTGCATCGTTAATCACGATATTTTGCGCTTGCTGGTAATCGGCAGTCCGCTCAGCCTGATTCGTGGTCGATACCGCTTTTTTCAGCAGCGCATCGACTTCAGGGTTGGAATAAAAGGAGCGGTTACCCGGCAGGCCTTTTTTGTCTGACGCAAACCAGTAATTCATAAACATGTAGGGATCAGCGAAGTCCGGGCTCCAGTTACCAATCGCGATGTCATAGTCTGCTTTACCGATGCGCTCACGCATGGTGGCGTTGGCCAGTTTTTCCAGCTTCACATTGATGCCAATAGCCTGAAGGTTGGCCTGCATCGACAGGGCAATCGGCTCCCAGTTGGGATCGTTGTCAGAATAGAGGAACGACAGCGACTGTGGTTTAGTGGCCACTTTATCCATCTCCGCTTTGGCTTTCGCAAGATTAAAGCTGTACTGCATGGCCTTGGCATCGTAGCCCCACATGCCTTCCGGAATCGGTCCACGCATCTGTTTACCGTTGCCGCCCAGAATGCCCTGCACCATTCCCTGATAATCGGTGGCCCAGGAGATCGCTTTGCGCAAATCGGGCTGGTTCAGTGGCGGTTTACTGTTGTTGAGATAGAGATAGGTCACGCGCAGAGCGGGATAATCCCGCACTGCCACCTCATTTTGCTTTTTCAGGGCGGCAAACTGGTCCATCGGCAGGGCGTCCGCAATGTCCACATCACCTTTTGCCAGCTGCAGGCGTCGGGCCGAACTTTCACTGATAATCTTTACGGACACGCGCTTAAAGGCAGGCTTAGGTCCGGAGAAATGTGGATTCGGCACCAGCACAAGCTGCTGACCTTTCTGCCAGCGCTGCAGCATGTAGGCGCCAGAGCCCGCGGTATGGTCGGCCAGATAACTGCGCGCGTCGTCAGCGGCATTCGCTTTCAGCACGGCAGGGTTGATGATGGAAGCGCCGTCGTTAGCGAGAGTGTAAAGGAAAGGCGCAAACGGCGTCTTCAGTGTGAAGCGCACGGTAAGCGGGTCCACGACCTCAACGTTGAGATCGGACGGGAACGCTTCTGAAGGCCCCTGCTTAATGCGCAGCAGGCGCTCAAACGACAGCTTAACGGCCTCCGCGTTAACGGCTGACCCATCCGCAAACGCGGCGCCGGGACGTAATTTAAACGTCCACACCTTTCCGTCCTCGCTGCTCTGCCAGCTTTCTGCCAGATCGCCTTCAACGTCCGTCGAACCCTTCCCATCCTCGGTTTTGTATTTGATCAATCGTTGGTAGGCAGGATAGGTAACGGTCCAGTCGTTATTATCGATAGTCACGGCAGGATCAAGCGTCTGGGGATCGGCAGCTTTACCTATCACCAACATGTCTTTGGGAACCGCCGCCAGGACGGATGTCGTGGTGGCTGCAAGGGTCATGGCCAGTAACAAAGGGCGAAAATAGCCGGGTGCTGTGTGCGTCATTTTCATGGTAATACTCCGTCAGTCTGGGCTGGGGATATGCAGGTAAAAACATCATTGAGCAGCGGATAACGGGCCGCTTCCGGTAATTCGAAATGCCACCATTCCGTGGCAATGCCAGTGAAGCCGCCGCCAAACATCACGGCATTAAGCAGCAGCCTGTTACGTTGAGCCGTTAGCGGTACGTCGGGATGATAGGGATGGGACAACGCCTGCATTTCATCGAATCCGGTACCCATATCCAGGATCTGACCTTCGGCATCGACCAGCGTGACGTCAATGGCGGTACCACGACTATGGTTGGATCCTTGCGATAAAGGCACCACGTAATTCTGATCGGGGCAGGCGTGCCACAGCAGCTCCTGGGCTTTTTGCGGGCGATAGGCGTCCAGCACCAGCAGACTCAATCCGGCCACTTTTGCGATCGCGATGCTTTTCGCCAGCGCGCTGACCGCATCGGGGTGCAGCAGACAGCGGGCGACGCTGTAGATGGGCTTTCCTGTGATGTTATCGGCGGTGGCATATTTCAGGTCGATAGTGAGCGCGGGAAAGGCCGCTGCAATATCGACCAACTCTGTTTCCTGCATCATGCTGTAATCCCTGTTTTGTTAATGTTCAAACTGGCCAAATTCCTGCTGCAACAGTCGGTTCTGTGCCAGACGCTCAGAAAGCGCCGGGCCAAGTCGTTCCACGATGGCAGACAGCAGCAGGTTGAAAAGGCAACTGATGGGCGCAAGAGAGTCCCAGAAATTGGCGGTATCCGTTTTTACCTGAAGCAGATCAACCGGGTAATCACGCGCCCATGGGCACCAGATATCGGTGACGAGCGCCATCGCGACCTTGCGCTCGGTGGCAATCCGGCAAAACTGCCTTGCTACAGTGGAATAGGCCCGGGTATCGGTAAGAATGACGTAAGGCCTTGAAGACTCGGAATTCAGCGACTCCAGCCAGCTGCCTGAGCTGCCATCGGCGTAGGTAACGCGCGGGCGCAAATATTCCAGATGACTGAAAAAGGTGTTGGCAATGCCGCGTGTAGACTGAATACCCAGCACGATGACCGTGTCGGCATCCGCGATTTGCTGGCTGATATGGCGGAAAGTATCCGTTTGGGCCAGCTGATAGACATAGCGAATGGCATCCAGCTCCATCTGCAGGGACTGGCTGGACAGGTCGGGCAGGGTGCGTTGCTGCTCCCAGGAATCAAGACGGTCAATAACCCCCCATTGCTTGTAGGGCGTATTGGGGACGTCGCGCAGCAGGTTTTTCACATCATCAAGGTTTTTAAATCCCAGCTTACGCAGGTAACGTCCTACGGTTATACCGCTGGTACCGGTCGCCTGGGCGATGCTGTCAGCCGTTTCAAACGGAATTTGCTCGGGATGACTTAACAGCCACGAACTAATCCGCTTTTCGCTTGGCGTTTGCAGGCTAAAAGCGGCTTCGATTTTTTTGAACAGGGCTTCGTTCGCGCTCATGTTGTCCTCAATGTTACCTGGCTGTCATTGTCCGCTGCGTTGTTAGTCAGGTAACAAGCACAATGCATGCCATATTTCTGAGGTGTATGAAAATAAGCGGCACGTCAGAGGATTCAGTAAAGGGAGTGAGAGGAGTGAATAGCCCGTCCATCAATCTGGCGCAATTAGGGTGCAACATATTTGAAACCTGCATCACATTGGGGCAACAAAATCGGCGGGAAATGTGATGCAGGTGAAGAAAACGGTTCAGCACGGCGCGGACCCGGTCAGCGCGGTTAAGGCCGTTGCGCTACGAGGTCTGAGGACAAGGCCTGAGTGGCCTGAACGGTGCGGAGACATTACTCGTCATGCTGAGGGCCAGTCAAAGACGATCGGTTTTTCAGGGCGCGTTTTGAACCCCAGGGAGTGAGGTAAAGCAAAAATCAGCGGTGGCCGCGCAGGGGAAAATTCAGCGTTAAAATAACCTGTTTCTGGCGTGATTTTTTAAAAACGGCGGCCTTTTGCATGCAGAAAAAATTATGGCTGATTACCGCTTCGCTAAAGTGACTTTTAAGAATGTTTACCGGCAATAAAATGGCAGTAAACACGATTCAGTCACATACTTGCTTTTTTGACTCGTTAAGTGACACATCATGATTAGCTTCGTTCGTTCTTTGTTCGCCAGCCCGGATAAATTCCTGCAGATAATGAGCCGCCAGGACATAAACGACTCCATTGCGGATGGTGAGCGCATAATTATTGATGAAAATGGCAATGCTGCCGTCAATATTCTCAGTGATGAAGTAAAGGAAGATTTTAATCGGCACGTCAATACCTTAAAGGGAGTTTGAGGTGGGAACCGCAATTTTTATGGTACTGATGGTGAGTGGTTATTGGTACACCAGCCGGGATCTGTCCAGCCGTTTCAAAATGCGTCGTTCTTCAGGATGGGATGTCTATTTTCTTGTCGCACTTTACGGCTGTATTTTTGTACTGCAGGGCGTTTTCGTCACCGCCCTTATCTGGTTTATCTTGTTTATTATTTCAAGCGTTTCCAATTTCCTGTATGCGTTTCCTGGCGATCATTTGCAACTGCAAATGAAGTTCATGAACTGGAGTTTTCTCGGTATTCAGGCCCCAGTGGTAATCATGCTGGGCTTTGCCATCCTGTTCTGTCTCTACCGGTCAAACTGGGCAGGCAGCGCACAACTGAACGTGTCAGGTCGCAAAGATCTTTATCAGAAGCTTTCACGATCCAATGGTGTTGAACAGATGCTGTTCCAGTGCATGGAAGAAGGAGAGCTGGCGTGGATCACCTTAAAATCCCGTCGTATTTATATCGGCATGGTACACGCTGCCACCTTTGAATATGAGCGCACGGCCAATATCGTGCTCATCCCGATGCTGAGCGGCTACCGCGACAGCCATACGCTGAAACTGTCGGTCGAGCACAACTACAGCAGTTGGTATGCCGAGCACGACATCACACTGGATTCTGAGCCGAAAAACGCGATGGCATTTCGAAAAGTCATCATGGTGGATCAGATTGAAAGCTTCTCACTGTTTGATCCTGCCAGCGCAACTGCACTGTCAATGGGCGAAGACCATCCGCAGAGCGTTGAGAAAAGTCGTGAAGGTGACCATTCATCCCCGCCAGACCAGCAAATTGAATAATACAGCAACACCTCTGTCCGTACGTATTCACTGCCCCATCAATGCTGTCTGAATGCAAAATAGCATTGATGATGCAGTGTGTTTGCCAATACGTATCTACGCTGTTTACTGCGTTCATCAACGAGGAAACTCTATGGCTTATCAAGGCAAAGCGTTAGTGATTGGTGCATCACGTGGCATAGGACTGGCGGTCGTCAAGGCGTTTGCGGCCAACAACTGGCAGGTCACGGCAACCCATCGCAGTGAAGTCCCCCCGCAGGGGGAAATCCCGCAGGTTGACTGGCGTCGGCTCGATATGACGCAGACCGAGGCGGTCAAGCAATTTGCGGTTGGGCTGAGCGGGCAGCCTTTTGACGCGATTCTGATCAACGCCGGCATTTACGGGCCTGCGCATCAGAAGCTGTCAGAGAGCAACGATGCTGAGCTAATCCAGCTGTTTATGACCAATGCCGTTGCGCCGATACGAACCGCAGAAATTTTGCTGCCGTTACTGAACCAGCAACACGGCGTACTGGCGTTAACCTCATCTCAACTTGCCAGCCTGAATGAGAATCGACATGCAGAAGCGCCACTTTACTCAGCCAGCAAAGCGGCTCTTAATATGCTCACTCGCTCGCTGGCCAGACCGGTGGCGGCGCAAAACGGCACGCTACTAACCCTGCATCCCGGCTGGGTCAAAACGGATATGGGAGGCGATGCGGCACCGCTCACGCCTGAAGAAAGCGCCAATGGGATTGTCACGCAGTTAACCGCCAGTCGGGGACGTGGCGGCCACCACTATCTGGACTACGCGGGCAAAACGCTTCAGTGGTGAGGTAAAGGTTGCAGCAACGCTGACGGGCTGACAGGGATAATGGCAGCCCGTCAGCGTGAAATTTTGCAACATCCACGCCCCGGCATTACACTGCGCTTTTGATTACATTGATTGAAGGTGCTTATGTCTCAGCCCTACGAGCGACAACCGCTACCCTTACCGGGTGGCCATAAAAAAGTGCTGTTGCACTCCTGCTGCGCGCCCTGTTCGGGAGAAGTCATGGAGGCGATGCTGGCATCCGGCATTGAATACACCATCTATTTCTATAATCCGAACATCCATCCGCTTAAAGAGTATGAGCTGCGCAAAGACGAAAATATCCGCTTTGCCGAAAAGTTTGGCGTGCCGTTTGTCGATGCGGACTACGATCGTGACTACTGGTTTAAACGTGCCAAAGGGATGGAGTGGGAACCGGAGCGCGGTGAGCGCTGCACCATGTGCTTCGATATGCGTTTCGAGCGCACGGCGCTGTACGCCCATGAAAATGGTTTCCCGGTGATCACAAGTTCACTGGGGATTTCCCGCTGGAAGAACATGCAGCAAATTAACGACTGCGGCGTCCGTGCTGCCGCACATTATCCCGATCTGTCCTACTGGGAATTCAACTGGCGTAAAGGCGGCGGATCGGCACGCATGATTGAAATCAGTAAGCGTGAGAGTTTTTATCAGCAGGAATATTGCGGTTGTGTTTACTCCCTACGGGATACCAATCGTCATCGCGTTGCCAGTGGTCGCGAGCGGATCCAGATTGGCGTACAGTACTATAAGCCTGATGATAACTAGTTTTTTGCTGCCACGGTTAAAGCAAGCGGACTAAATGACCAACCCCGAAGGTTTCGTTTATTCCGCTAAATAACTTCTTTTTTGGGGGGTTTTCAGCCTTACTACATACGCTGCAAGGATGGGCGTTGCTGTCGGTAACGTTCAGTCGCTGGCTTTTACGGCATACGCTAGGCGTACAGCCCATCATCTGCTTGAAGGAGCGGGTAAAAGACTGCTGACTTTCAAAGTGGTATTTAACCGCCAGGCTGATAATGGGCGCATGGCTGTATTTTAAATCATTAATACAGGCAATTAATTTCTTTCTACGGATGTAATGGGCCAGCGTTTCATTATGATAACGGGAAAATAACTTTTGTAGATACCATTTTGAATAACCCGCCTTTTCAGCAATGTCGTCAATGCTTAAGCGCTGGTCCAGATTCTTATTAATCCAGTCAGTAACAGAAATAATCACGCTCTCATTGTATTTGTTCTCATTCATAACACCCCCTTAAATTTCGAAGGTGATTGTAAATTATCCTGTGTTTCTCAAAACATTACATGCGTAAAGATTCTTAAGGAAGTGAATGGTTATTTCCTGCGATGTGGAAGTAAAGGCTAAAAGATTATATTACGTTGCGATTTGTGTATTATTTGTTTACTGAATAGAGGGCATAATGAGTGATGTGATTAATTCACGCCAATAAGCATCGCGTTCATTTCCCCGTTTACCGGACAGGAATAACGCCTTCTGCGAGGGTGCAGGCACCGTCGCAGAAGGGCCATGGCTCAGAGCAGGTTGTTCTCGGCCAACTCAAGTGCAAAATAGCTGAAAATCAAATCTGCGCCAGCCCGCTTGATCGCGCCAAGGCTTTCGAGCACGACATTACGCTCATCGATGGCGCCCGCCTGGGCCGCGAATTTAATCATCGCGTACTCACCACTAACCTGATAGGCCGCCAGCGGAAGTTCGGTGCGCTCGCGGATATCGCGCAGAATGTCCAGATAGGCTCCGGCCGGTTTAACCATCAGTGCATCGGCACCTTCAGCCGCGTCAATTAGCGACTCGCGAATAGCCTCACGACGATTCATCGGGTTCATCTGATAGGTTTTACGATCGCCTTTCAGGGCCGTACCTGCCGCTTCCCGGAAGGGGCCATAGAAGGATGATGCAAACTTGGTGGAATAAGACATGATCGCTGTCTGGGTAAAGCCTGCGGCGTCCAGCGCCTGGCGTATCGCCTGAACCTGGCCATCCATTGCGGCAGAAGGCGCGATAAAGTCGGCCCCCGCCGCCGCCGCCACAACGGCCTGCTTGCCCAGATTGATCAGGGTGGCATCGTTATCGACGCCGTGGTCACACAGCACGCCACAGTGGCCGTGGCTGGTGTATTCGCAGAAGCAGGTATCCGACATCACGATCATTTCAGGCACGGTGTCTTTGCAGATTTTCGACATACGCGCCACCAGGCCGTTTTCATTCCACGCATCGCTGCCGGTCGCGTCGGTATGATGGGAAATCCCGAAGGTCATGACCGAGCGAATGCCCGCCTTAGCGATACGTTCAATTTCATAGGCAAGACGTTTTTCAGGAATACGTCTTACGCCAGGCATGGCCTGAATATCTTTATAGTCATCAACACCTTCCTCAACAAAAATGGGCAGGGCCAAATCGTTCAGGCTAAGGCTGGACTCCTGAAACATTGCACGCATTGACGCGCTGGCGCGCAATCTTCTGGGACGTTGGGTAAGGGAAAAATCAGACATAGACACTCACGTAGCCAGTTTAAATAAGACGCACAGTCTACTCCGATTAGGTGCAGGCGATGAAGGTTTGTGTGCGGTGTGCAGAGGCAGCAAAAGATTCTCCCGCCTCAGGGGCGGGAGAGAGGGGCGTTACTCGTTGATATTTGGGTGCTGTTCAACCAGATTTTTACGTTTGGCTTCCAGGCGGGCCATCTCGGCGTCGATATCTTCGATTTTCTGCTCGATGTTATCGTGATGCTCCTGCAGAATTTCGCGCGCTTCTTCCATGTCAGAGGCGGCGGGAGTTGCACCTTTCAGGGGCTTATTCGCCGTCTCTTTCATGTAGAGGCCGGTAATCAGGCCAATGACTGCAACCACCATCAGATAGTAAGCGGGCATATAAAGGTTATTGGTCGATTCTACCAGCCAGGCCGCTAACGTTGGCGTCAGGCCTGCAATCAGTACCGATATGTTGAAGGCGCTGGCTAATGCACTGTAGCGAATGTGCGTCGGAAACATAGCAGGCAGTGACGAAGCCATCACGCCGGTAAAGGCATTAAGGATAACGGCCAGCAGCAACAACCCAGCGAAAATCATTCCCAGCATGCCACTGTTGATCATCATGAAGGCCGGAATGGCGAAGATCATCAGGGCGATACTGCCGATAATCACAAACGGACGACGGCCAAAGCGGTCGCTCAGCAGCCCCATCACGGGCTGGACAAACAGCATGCCCATCATGATGGCGATGATAATCAGCACGCCATGATCTTCAGAGTAGTGCAGGTTGTGCGACAGGTAACTTGGCATGTAGGTCAGCAACATGTAATAGGTCACGTTGGTTGCAATAACCAGACCGATACAGGCTAGCAGGCTACGCCAGTGTTTCGTGGCGATTTCTTTGAAAGAGACTTTCGGACCGTCACGCAGGCCTTCGCGATCGCCTTGTTCCAGTTTGTCGACGTGCTGCTGGAACGCGGGGGTTTCTTCCAGGGCATGGCGTAAATACAGGCCAATAATACCCAGTGGCAGGGCCAGGAAGAACGGAAGACGCCATCCCCACGCAAGGAAGTTCTCTTCGCCGATGATGGTAGAGATTAAGACGACGACGCCCGCGCCCAGCACGAAGCCGGCGATAGAACCGAAGTCCAGCCAGCTTCCCATAAAGCCGCGCTTACGGTCAGGCGAATACTCGGCCACAAAGATAGAGGCACCGGTATATTCCCCACCGACTGAGAAGCCCTGGGCCATTTTGGCCAACAGCAGCAGAACCGGCGCCCAGATGCCAATGGAGGCATAGGAGGGAATCAGGCCGATACAGAAGGTACTGACCGACATAATGACGATGGTAATCGACAGGATTTTCTGACGACCATATTTATCCCCCAGCATGCCGAAAAACAGGCCGCCTAAAGGACGAATCAGGAAAGGAACGGAGAAGGTTGCCAGTGCGGCAATCATTTGAATCCCTGGAGAGGCATCCGGAAAAAACACCTTACCTAAGGCATAAGCCACAAAGCCATAAACACCAAAATCAAACCACTCCATGGCGTTACCCAAAGAGGCGGCGGTAATGGCTTTACGTAAACGGGAATCATCAATGATGGTGACATCATCTATCCCAATCGGTTTTACACGCTTCCTACGCAATTTCATAGAATTACCCTGTAATGGAACATGAAAGTCCTCAACGGCGCGAACCGAAAACAGCGTTCAGACCGCTGCGTTGAGGAAATTTAAGCATAGCCGTAAAACAGCATTATCTGTCGATCCATCAAAACAACAAATACTGTTGTTATCTGATTTATCGGCCGCAGAGTATAACGTTTTTGTGTGATATTTGTCATGTTTGACCTGAAAACGAACAATTTTACCGGTGGTTTATAGCAGCCCCTGAAGCGAAAAAAAGTCAGGTTCTGCGCGCGTTTGCGTGTTAAGTGAGCGCTGCGGTTTGAGCTCACTCAGCCGTCTGGCTTAAAGCTATTAATAAAGATTAAGGATTGGGCGGGTTAAGGTTTGAGGCTTGCCTATCAGAACGCCTTCGGCAATACTCTTTCACCTTGATTTGGAGGAAGAATGTCAAGGAAAACACCCCTTACTTGCCAGAGCCCTTGGGTGGCGCAGATAGATAGTGTAGAAAGAAAATTAATGAATTCTTCTGAGGTGCCCACGGCTTCCCGGTCTCCTGAGGCGCAGCTCAGTTCTGGATGGCTTAGCTGCCGCACGAAATACTGGATTGACCGCCTGGCTCAATTGAGCGAAGCACTACAAACATCGACCGTGACAGGTAAGCAACGCTCGGAATACGAGGAGTGCCAGCAACTGTTGCAGCAGTCGATGCCTACGCTGCAACGGCTGAATCAGCGCGCCAGTGCGCCTGTTGAGCACGTCATTCAACAGGAAGAGGCCATTGCGGTGGCAATGCGGGCGGCGAGTAAGCAGCGTGCAGCACAGCGAAAAGCGCGTTGATTTAGCGCTTCTTCGCCGTCATTGTGCCGCGTGCGTCAGTAAGTTGCGGCTCAGGTGTTTTCAACCTCAACCGGCAAATGACCATATTGTTTCATCCACGCCACGATCGTGGGGTTATCCATGGGCCTGGCGTAAAAATAGCCCTGGATAAAGGTGACACCATGCTGCTGTAAATAGCGGAACTGCATTGCCGTTTCGACGCCTTCTCCCAATACCTGCAGCTTCAGTTTATGGCTCAGACTGATAATGGCGTCCAGCACCGGCGTTTCCCCCTCCAGGGATTCGATGGCATTGATAAAACCCTGATCGATTTTTAGGTAGTCCAGCGTAAAGGTTTGCAGGTAACTCAGAGAGCAGTGCCCCGTACCAAAGTCATCAATAGCGACTTTCATGCCTGCCTGACGCAGTTGCGCCAGCTTAGCCGCGACAAGGCTCCCTTCTTTGATCAGGCTCCGCTCCGTCAGTTCCAGAGTAATGTTGAATTCGGTTCTCGCCATCCTGTCAGCAAAATTAAGCATGTCGTCAACAAAATCCGGGTGCTGAAGATGCTCGGCAGCCACGTTAATCGCCAGATGAAAGCCGGGGTTAGGCGCCCAGCTTTGCGTGTCTTCAACGATCAACTCCATCAAATGATGGGTAATCGGGATAATCATCCCTTCCGCTTCTGCGGCGGTAATAAAGGTGTCCGGGCGCACGCTGTTACCGTTGGGCAGGGTCCAGCGCAAAAGGGCTTCTGCGCCCGTGCAACGTTGCAGCGTGCAGCTGTAGGTAGGTTGATAATGCACGCTGAACTGACGGGACTGAATGGCGCGACGAATTTCATCTCCCCAGGAAAAACGTCTGCGAAGCCAGGAGGCGGTAAGAATCATAAACAGCACGGAAAAAATCGCCGCCATCGGCATAAACACGAAAAGAAGCTGCGTCCATGTTTTAACCAGCTCAGCACCGGGCGCTATCAGGGTGACCTTGATGCTATAGCGGGAAGAGGTGGCATGATAGACCTGAGGCTTAAGCCACCTGTCGTCGGCCATTTCACGATCGCCTGACACGATTGGCGCACCGTTACTAAAACGCATGGTTATCTGATAATGATGCGTACTGCCCAGCGCGCTCATAAAATCAATAAGATACTGCCCTTCAACCATCACCCAGAGGGCTCTGCCAGCTGCCAGCTGGCGCACAAATATCACGGCAGGTCGGTCTGGCACGATGTAAGAACCCGCGATGGACAGGCTCCACCAGTCTTTGCCGGTCACGGGCGGGGCGACGCCAATCATGGCTTTAAGCGTAGCGGGCTTGTTACCGTAGGCAGAAGAGCAGCTTACCGTGTTACTTTCCAGTTTGCCTATACCGCGAAAATAGGGATGGAGAGTGCTATTAACCCGTAGCGTATTTTCTATCTTTTCACAGGGTTGGTACTCATACTGGCGCAGCCAGGCGATCATGCTCCAGGCGTTATCGCTGATTTTTTCTGCCTGAGACAGTAAGGTCGCGGCCGTATCAATTTGCTGTTCTTTTACTGTTTTTCTGGCATCAATTATCGTGAACAACAACCCCAGGAGCAGTGGCAATAGTCCTGCGAGGACAATGAGCGATTTGGCATGCTCATGTTTTCTTTTTATTAGCGGCACCGTAAAAACCTCTGAATCGTGATCGTGTTTTGAGAGGTGCTAAGGGTTAATGCAGCATAGCACGCCAGTTCACGCCGCTGGTGAACGGTCGGAAATCCCTTATTCTCCGATATGGTCAATTATCGACCTGGCAGGCAATTAATTGACAAAAAATTCATGCTATTAGTGAATGCTCACACATTAGTTTGATGGCAGCTATAAACCGGTCGTGGAAAAGGTGAGCTTGGGGGTGTCCTGAAAAGGGTGCCGCAGCGAAGCCGTGGGAGGAGTAATCCAAAACACGGCAGCCAGAAGGGAGAGAAATGAGAACCCTCTTGTTACCTGGAAAGCGCGGCTGACCAACTGATGACGCGCCATAAATATGAGTACAGCAACCTGTCTAAATTACCCTGTGCCCCGACAGCATAACGACGTCGGGGCAACAACGTTTAGTCCTGGAAATAGATCTGCTTCAGGGCGACTTCGACGCCGCGCAGTTCTGCAAGTCCTTTAAGGCGGCCAATCGCGGAATAGCCTGGATTGGTGCGCTTACGCAAGTCATCCAGCATCTGGTGACCATGATCGGGGCGCATCGGGATGGCTCGCTGTTCGCCCGCCCTACGGCGACGCTGCTCCTCGGCCAGGATCACTTTGATGACGCCAACCATATCCACATCGCCTGTCAGATGGGCCGCCTCGTGGAAGCTGTTGGGGTTCGTTTCTCGCTTTGTTGCCCGCAGGTGCACAAAGTTAATGCGGTCGGCATAGGTTTCTGCCATCTCGATAAGGGCATTATCCTCACGTACGCCGTAGGAACCGGTACAGAAACAGAATCCGTTATGCAGGCTGTCTACCGTTTCTTTCAGCCACTGCATGTCCTCTTGCGTGGAGATAATGCGCGGCAAACCAAGAATTGGACGGGGAGGATCATCAGGATGGACGGCCAGCTTAATGCCGACTTCTTCCGCCACCGGCACGATGGCGCGCAGAAAGGTGGCCATATGCTCGCGCAGCCTGGCTTTATCAATACCGTCGTATTGCGCCAGCTGTGCCTGAAATTGTTCGAGCGTATAACCCTCTTCTGCGCCGGGTAAGCCTGCGATGATGTTGCGCACCAGCGTGGCTTTCTCTTCCTCGGTCATGGCGGCGAAACGCGTTGCGGCGGCCTGTTGTTCGGCGGCGCTGTAATCTTTTTCCGCGCCGGGGCGTTGTAACAGATGCAGTTCAAACGCGGCAAAGGCATCGGCATCAAAGCGCAGCGCCTTAGCGCCGTCCGGCAGTTCCCAGGCCAGATCGGTACGCGTCCAGTCAAGAACCGGCATAAAGTTATAGCATACGGTATCAATCCCGCAGGCTGCCAGGTTGCGAATTGACTGCTGATAATTGGCGATGTAGTGCTGATAATCGCCGCGTTGGGTCTTAATCGTTTCGTGCACAGGAATGCTTTCAACGACTGACCAGGTAAGACCTTTTTCCGCCAGCAGCGCCTGACGCGCTTTGATTTCGGCTACAGGCCACACTTCTCCGTTAGGGATGTGATGAAGTGCTGTGACAATTCCTGTTGCACCTGCCTGGCGGGCATCGTCAAGTGACACAGGATCGTTCGGGCCGTACCAGCGCCATGTATGTTCCATTATTGCTCCTTGGTGGACGTGTGGCCCAGTGGTCAGGCCGCTGGACCAAGAGTAAGATAGCGCGTAAATTAAGGCCGTGATCCGGATCGCAGCAATATAAATACGTATCATCTGATGCCCGAAAGGCGGCCTGCAACAGGAGAGAGTTATGGGGTTAGCGGTACTGAAAACTGAGCGGCTTTATCGGCAAATTGCTAATGCCATCATTGCGGGCATTCATGGCGGCGATTTCGTGCCGGGCGGGGCGCTGCCGCCCGAACGGGAACTGGCCCGACAACTGGGCGTCAGTCGTTCATCGGTGCGTGAAGCCCTGATAGCGCTGGAGATGACGGGTTACGTCAGCATCCACACCGGTACGGGGGTTTTTGTCGCTCAGACCTTACCGCAACCTTCAGCAGGCAAAGAAACCGAGAACTTCAGCCTGCAGGATCTGCTACAGGCGCGCGAAGCCTATGAGAGCATGCTGGCGGGCATGGCGGCGCGAAACGGCAGTGAGGCCCAGCGTCAGCAGCTGCTGTCCCTTAGCGCAGCGCTCCAGGCATTTAATGAAAACGACGCGGCTTTCATCGAGCAGGATAAAGGCTTTCATCTGCTGATTAGCGAGATGAGCGGCAATGATCTGTTGCGGGAAATGATGGAAAATCTGTGGAACAAACGCGACAGCGCCCATTTCCGCCGGCTGGAACGTCATTATGCCGACAATACCTTTGCAGATGAAATGAACGCGGACCATCAGCGCATCGCCGAGGCAATTGCGTCCGGTGATGAGCAGGCTGCACAGGCGGCGATGAGAGATCATCTGCAGCATGTGCAGCAGCGTTTACTTGGTTAACAGCCGCGAAGGCTTGGGGCGGCCGGTTCCCAGCATAATGGCCAGACGGCTCCCGCCCGGGGTAGTTTCCATTAAAATTTTAGTGATGCTGGTCAGAGGAACGGACAGCAGCATGCCGACCGGGCCCAGCAGCCAGCCCCAAAATATCAATGACAGAAACACCACCAATGTTGATAAGCCCAGACCGCGCCCCATGATGCGTGGCTCAAGCATATTGCCGAAAACCATGTGAATGGCAGTAAACAGCGCCGCCACCATTGCCGCGTCAAACACGCTGTTGAGCAGCAGCGCCTGCAGGAAAGGAGGAATACCGGCAATAATCGGCCCGATATTGGGAATAAAGTTAAGGATAAAGGCCACCACGCCCCACAGTAACGCAAATTTCACGTCCAGCAGGTAGAGCGTCAGCCAGACCGCGATGCCGGTGATCAGGCTGATTAGCGTCTTCAATGCCAGGTAATGCGTCACCCCTTTTAAGGCCTTGTGTAAACCGGCGATACGAATTTTGGGGTTCACAAACGAGTTACGCATTTTATAAGGCAGATGGTGCACCTCAAACAGCATAAAGACCACGGTGAGGATCAGTAACACGGTATTGGTCATCGCGCCTGAAAAGCCACTCAGCGCCACACTGGCCAGATTCATAACGGTATTTGGGTCGAAACGCTGAACCAGGGCATCGGTTGAGATATTGAGATGGATGCTGGCTGCCAGATGCTGAACCACCGCCATTTTCTTTTCCATAATGGTGCGCAGTTGAGGATAGAGGTCGGAAAACTCACTCATCGAGCTTGCCAGTATGGCTCCCAGCAGCAGAATCACGATAAAAATCACCGTAATCACCAGGGTAATCGCCAACCCCCGCCGCAGCCCGCGCCGCATCAGTATCGTGACTAACGGATTCAGTACGATGGCAAAAAAGGCCGCCAGAAGTAACGGGACCAGAATGTCGGAGGCCGCTCTTATCCCGGCAAGGATAATCACCAGCATCGCGAGTTTGATTAAGATATTTTGTCCAATTTTTTCCTGCTGTAACGCGTTCATTCTGTATCTCTACGCATAAATAACTGATGAAAGTGTAGTTGAAGGAAAAGTAACGGTCTGATTTGTTAAGGGAAACGGTAAATCAGGCGAGTTTTTTACCCGATAAATGGCGGAATAAGCCGGATTTCCTGCTGTGTTGCCGTCTGGGTGTTAAAGGATTCTGGGGCGGATCCAGTGAGAAAGCTGTCGGAGACATCAAGGGCAGGGGGCATGAGCGCACAGGCGGTCACCCGCAACGACTGCGTCGCGGGTGAATGTGGCAGGATTATAATGACTGTGCGGATTCGCCCTCTTCTACTTCTTCACGTGCCGGCTTGTCTGCGCCAGGAATGAGAAGATTCAGGACAATGGCGACCAGGCCGCCGGTGGTGGCCGCGGAGCCAAACAGATTCTCAAACATGGGCGGCAGATGGGAAAGCGAAGCGGGAACGGATTCGATTCCCAGCCCGAAACTAAACGCCAGACCGACAATCAGTATTTCCCTGCGCGTTAGCGGAGCCTGGCTTAGGATGCGAATCCCCGCCGTGACGACGCAGCCGAACATCACCATTGTGGCTCCCCCCAGCACCGGTGTGGGAATCTGACGCAGTGCTTCGCTGAAAGGCGGAAACAGCCCCAGCAGGATAAGAATGACGCCGACGTAACGACCGACAAAACGACTCGCCACGCCCGTCATCTGGATCACGCCGTTATTTTGCGCAAAGGTGGTGTTGGGAAAGGCGCTCAGCATCGCCGCAATCATGCAGCTCAGTCCGTCTGCCAGAATGCCGCCCTTGAGACGGGCGCTAAAGGTCTTGTCGGTAATAGATTTACCGGAAATCAGGCTGTTAGCAGTAAGATCGCCCACCGCCTCGATGATGCAGACCAGAGAGACCAGCACCACCGGAATGAAAAGCGTACTGTTGAAGTGAAAGCCAAACGGAAACAGAGAGGGTAAACGAAAGACGCTCTCGCCCAGATCGTGAACCTGAAATTTGCCACTCAGGGCAGCGGCAATACAGCCTGCTGCGATGCCGGCCACGACCGATGAAAGGCGTAGCCAGCGGTTACCGGAGCAGCTCAGCACAACGATGACGCCAAGCGTTAACGCACCCAGCGCCAGGTTACTGAGGCTGGCAAAATCCTGGGCTTTCTCACCGCCGCACCAGTTAATCACACTGACTTTTATCAGGCTGATACCAATCAGCGCAATCACGCTCCCCGTCACCACCGGCGTAAAAACCCGCTTTAAGGTATCGATGAAGCGGCTGACGATGACCGGCACCAGCGCCGCGACAAAGTTGACGCCAAACAGCATCGCCATGATGTCTTCTGGACTGCCGCCCTGTGCTTTGACCCACAGGCCGCCGGAGATGGCCACACCAAGAAAGGCAAAACTGGTGCCCTGCATGCATATCATGCCGGCACCTATGCCCCATACCCGGTTTGACTGCAGAAACGTCCCGATGCCGGAGGCAAGGAGCGACATGCTGATCAAATAAGGCAGCCACGCATCCAGACCCAGCGCCGTGCCGATCAGCAACGGGGGCGTAATAATGCCAACCAGGCCCGCCAGCACATGCTGTAAAGCGCTGAAGAAAGCCTGGAGTGGTGGGATTCGCTGGTCCAGTCCGTACAGTAAGCCGCTGTTTTTTGGGTCAGACATGATTATCTCTTTCGGGTGCAGGGAGGTCCGACGATATTGCATAAAGCAGGCCAGGTTTTGCGTTGTGTCGAGGGATCTCATAAATAATGCTAATAATCATACAGATAGACCGTTACTCTGCGATGCAGGAAAGGCGGTAAGCTGTGAAACACATGATTCCTGATTTGCAATCAGGAAATTATTGGTTCAGAAAATGGCCGTGGTTGAGGGATTTTGCACCACTGTCGTGCACCAGTTTGGCTTAAGGGCGTTGCGCCAGCAGAGTGAACCTTGTCAAAGGCAGGCTGAGGGCAAGAGGTGCGTAAAAAGAAATATTCATTTCACTATGCGATTTAATGAAACTTAAAAGGAAGGCGGTGTTTTGTCTCTCCCTGCTTATTTTGACGCCTGACCGGGAAGGGACGACCGCATCAGTGCAGGCTTCACGCTGGCGTTTGTCGTCACAGCATACAGGCACTAACTTCCCCCTAGACAAGTCATGTACAGCCATTGCTGGCGAGCCGTTCAGAGCGACATGCAAAAATGCGATCTGCCCCGCTAAAAAGTAATTTTTCAAAAATATTTATTTGAAAAATTTATTCCATTGTAATAGCTTCTCAGCATGCTTTTGGCTTTTCCTGCCCAGCCAGCATGCCACTTCTTGTGCTTTGCCTGCTGGAACCGTACATACCAAAGAGGCAACATCATGACTATCGTAGGAAATTTTATTGGCGGTAAAACCACGTTCAGTGCCAGCAACGAAACCATTCCTGTGTTCGATCCGGCAACCGGCAAGGTGATCCGTGAACTTACCCAATGCAGCGCAGACGAAGTGGCCCAGGCAATCGACGTGGCGCATGCAGCCTTTCCTGCCTGGTCCAAAACCGCCCCGCTGCGCCGCGCACGCGTGATGTTCAACTTTAAAGCCTTAATGGAACAGCATCGTGATGAGCTGGCGGCGCTGATCGTGTCCGAGCACGGCAAAGTCTGGTCTGATGCGTTGGGTGAACTGACGCGCGGGATTGAGGTGATTGAGTTCGCCTGCGGCATTCCTCACCTGCTTAAGGGGGAGAACTCGCCTAACGTGGGCGGCGGCGTAGACAGCTACTCGCTCATGCAGCCGGTCGGCGTGGTTGCAGGGATTACCCCCTTCAATTTCCCCGCCATGGTGCCACTGTGGATGTTCCCTATTGCCCTGGCCTGCGGCAACACCTTTGTACTTAAACCCCCTGCGCTGGATCCGTCTGCCGCCGTGCGCATGGCGGAGTTACTGAAAGAAGCGGGCCTGCCGGATGGCGTTTTCAACGTGGTACACAGTTCGAATGAGAATGCAGAACAGCTTTACAAAGATCCCCGTATCGCGGCCGTTAGCTTTGTGGGTTCGTCGGGTGTGGCTGAGCACATTTACAAAACGGCCAGCGCGCACGGCAAACGCGTGCAGGCATTTGGCGCGGCCAAAAACCACGCTATCGTCATGCCTGATGCTGACCTGGACGCCACGGTCAATGCCATCATGGGGGGCGCATTTGGCTCGGCGGGTGAACGCTGCATGGCGTTGCCTGTCGTGGTCGCAGTAGGCGATGACACCGCCGATAAACTGATTTCGCGCCTGACGCCGCTGATTAAAGCATTACGCGTCGGGCCGGGCATGAGTAAGGGCAGTGACGAGAATGAAATGGGGCCTGTCGTTTCGGCCGCCCATCAGAAGAAAGTGCTGGGTTATATCGACATCGGCGAGCAGGAAGGGGCAACGCTGGTTGTGGATGGTCGTCACCAGAAGGTTGCAGGTTATGAGGACGGCTACTATGTCGGTGGAACGTTATTCGATCACGTAACCCCAGAGATGGTGATCTGGCGTGAAGAAATCTTTGGCCCGGTGCTGAGCATCATGCGCGCGCCGGATTACGACAGTGCGCTGAAACTGGTTAACAGTCACGAATTCGGCAACGGCAGCGCCATTTTTACCAGTAATGGTCACACGGCGCGTGAATTTGTCCAAAACGTCGAAGCCGGAATGGTCGGCGTCAACGTGCCCGTGCCGGTGCCAATGGCATTCCACAGTTTTGGTGGCTGGAAGCGCTCGGTGTTTGGCGCACTGAATGTCCACGGTCCGGACGGCGTGCGTTTTTATACGCGCATGAAAACAGCGACCGTCCGTTGGCCGAGCGGCCAGCAAACGGTTTCTGAATTCAGTATGCCGACGTTGGGTTGAGTGGGCGCTGAGTGACAGCGTATTGACGATAAAGGGCGATGGATTAGGAGACGGCGGATGTCATTACTCTCAAAGGTAAAACAGCCCGATGAGCAGGGGCGCATACAGCAGGTAACGCCAGACAGTGCGGGCTGGCGCTATGTGGGTTTCGAGTCTTTCCTGTTAAAACAAGGACAGACGCTCGACATGACCAGCGGTGACAGCGAGCTTTGCCTGGTGCTGGTGGCAGGCCTGGCCTCGATTAGCACACGTCATGCAAACTTTCCGGGGTTAGGTAAGCGAATGTCGCCGTTTGAACGTACGCCGCCTTATTCCGTGTATGTCCCTCATGATGATGCAGTGACGGTAAGAGCGGACAGCGATCTTGAGCTGGCGGTCTGCAAGGCACCGGGGCAGGGCGACAATCTGCCCGCCCGACTGATTGCGCCAGAAGATGTCGGCGTTGAGCGGCGCGGCAAAGGCCACAACCAGCGACTTGTGCACAACATTCTGCCGGACAGTGAACCGGCAAATAGCTTGCTGGTGGTGGAAGTGTTTACCGATGAGGGCAATACCAGTTCGTATCCGAGTCACAAGCACGACCAGGAAAACAGCGAGAACGAAACCTATCTGGAAGAAACCTATTACCACCGTTTTGAACCCGAACAGGGCTTCGCGATGCAGCGCGTTTATACGGACGATCGTTCTCTGGATGAGTGCATGGCTGTTTATAACCGGGATGTCGTCACCGTACCGCGCGGTTACCATCCTGTAGCAACCCTGGCTGGCTATAACAATTACTACCTTAACGTTATGGCAGGGCCGGTTCGCCTGTGGAAATTCAGCTGGGAACAGGATCATGCCTGGATCAACAGCGATCGCTATCCGTCACGTTAATCACGGCTGAAAGCAAAACGGCAGCCTGAGGGCTAATGCGGGTCATTTAAGGCCCGGTTGACCGATCCAGTGGCAGGTATCAAAGGGGGTCATGTTCATCATGAACCCTTTTTTATGGAACTCTCACAGGCTCTGGGCATCATTCATTCCACTTCTCCCGAACGCGCCCGTTCGCTCTCTGATCTTATTCCCGCTGAGCTTCAGCAGAGCCATCAGTGAGATATCGCGGCTCCTGATGAGTTACCCCGGGCACGGTTCCGGGCGAACTGAGAACGCCGTATGAAAAGGCGAGATGGCTGATACTGCCGGGGCGAAGAGAACCAAGTTATCCGCGGGAGCGGCGAATAAGATCCCGGAAATATGCCGATAAAAAAAGGCTGGTCCCCCTAAGTGACCAGCATTAAGCCTGAGGGCTGCTTTTTTGTTGCTGCAGAGGGCGTTTCTCGCCGGGACGCGCGGCGGCGTCATGCTCCCGGCTTTATTGAGGGCGCGTGTATCATGTGTTCAGGTATGACCTGTAAGCAAAGCCGCCGCAGCTGGCGGCATGTCAGGAGAGCTGACCGGACTGCGCATTCGCCAGCGCCAGGGATACGGCCAGCGTTTGTGCCAGGCACAGCGAGGCAACCTGAGAGCGAAAACCGTCAACCTGGGCTTCGCGTACAACGAAACAGACGTCACTGAAGGCGGCAAGTGGGCTGACCTGGCTGTCAGTGATCGCGATTAAGCTGGCACCGCGTTTGGCCCCCAACTCGACCACTTCTACCGCCTCCCTTGCATAGGGTGAACAGCTGATGGCAATCACCACATCTTTGGGCGTGACCAGATTAAGCTGTTCTGTAAACATGCCGCCCAGCCCGTCAATCAGGAAGGCACGGCGTTCCAGATGGCGCAGGGCATACACTAGATAGGAGGCAACGCTAAACGACCGCCGCAGGCCGATTACGTAGACATTTTCGGCTTCGTTCAGAAGCTGCACGGTTTTGTCTAACTGGTCCGGGCTCACCTGCATGGCCAGCTGCTGCAGGGCCTGACTGTTGACCATGGTGAAAACATTGAGAATTTCAGCCGGACTTTCGGGCGAATTCGCAGCATCGTCCGCTGCTGTCTGACGAAACAGCCGCGCTCGTTCTGTATAGTTGACGGTCTCTTCCATCAGATGCTGACGAAAAACCTGTTTCATTTCGTTGAAACCGCTGAAGCCAAATGCATTAGCAAAGCGAATCAGCGTAGATGGCGGAACGTCGGCCTGCTGCGCAATAGAGGCCACGGTGTCAAAAGCAATACTGTTACTGTTATCAAGGATATAACGAGCCACCTGCTTCAGACGCTTGCTCAGCGTTTCGTAGCGACGGCGAATCTCGTCCTGCAGCAGTGAAAGTTGGGAGGGATTATTACTCATGACATCTGCTCATTTGCGGAAAACGTGGCTGGATAATGAACGCTATGATATCAGATGGTTGGAAAATTTCATTTTTTTGTTATGTATGCAGCTTTTATTTCATTGGTTTATGAAATGACTCACAGATTCACCGCGACAGGGGCGACGCGCGGGCGAGCTGGCCACTAAAACAGGCTGCATCCGATGAGGGCACAGCCTTACACAAGACCTGATCATTCTCTTCAGGGCGGATAACAGTCTTACAGTCCGGTATTCTCCCGAATATATTTTCTTGCCTTTACCGCGTACTCGAACGGATTGGCCAACGCAGGATCCTGTTCAGCCTCAACCACCATCCAGCCTTGATAGCCGTAGTCATCAAGAATTTTGAAAACCGGTTTAAAATCAATCACGCCGTCGCCTGGAACGGTGAATGTGCCCTTTTTCACACCGTCCAGAAACGACAGGTGCTGGTCACGCACTTCTGCGACAATCTCATCCCGCACGTCTTTCAGATGAACGTGGAAAATGCGCGGCAGATGGGTTTTCAGCACTGCCAGCATCACGTCCTGTGAGCCTTCAGAATAATAGATGTGGCCGGTATCATAGAGTAAACCGACATTGTCATGCGTGAGCGCCATGAAACGGTCGATTTCCGCGGGCGTCTGAATGCCGGTGCCCATATGGTGGTGCAGGCAAACGCGCATCCCTTTCGCGGCGGCAAGGTCGGCAAGCGTATTGTAGCCTTCCGCCGTTCTCTGCCACTCGTCATCGTTAAACACCGGTTTGTGATCGAACACTGCCCGTGCTGTGCCCTGAATACTTTTACTCTGCTCTGAACAGCCGATCACCCGGGCACCCATTTCATAGAGAAAATTCATGTGCGCCGTAAAACCCTCAAGGGTCTCATCTTTGTCACCCTGCGCAAAAAATGTGCTGAACCAGGCGTTGCAGATCTGAATGCCGCGAATATCGAGCATTGGCTTGAGAATGGCAGGATCGCGTGGGTATTTGCTACCCACTTCACTCCCTGAGAAGCCCGCCAGTGCCATCTCGCTGACGGTTTGCTGAAAGGTATTCTCGCTGCCCAGCTCGGGCATATCATCATTTGTCCAGCCAATGGGCGCTATCGCCAGCTTTACGTTATCGTTGTTCATTGTTTACCTTCCAAAGGCGAGAGATTTAGTTATAGAATGCCGGACGAGCGGGCATTTCAATCGGTTCAATGGCACCGCTTTTCTGCGCCTTGATACAGGCGTCAGCGGCGACGGAGGCGGCAAAACCATCCCAGGCAGACGGACCGGTTAACTGCCCGGCTTTCACGTCGTTGATAAACGCCTGCAGTTCGACGTCGTAAGCCTCGATAAAGCGGTCTTTCCAGTCGACTAAAATGGTGTTGGAAAGTTTGGCCTGTTTGCGCAGCTGCACTGACGAAGGCTCCGGCAGTCTGGCGATGCCTTCTTCACCCACTACCTCACACTGAATGTCGTAGCCGTAGGTACAGTTAACAAAAATTTCTACATCGATGCGCACCCCTTTTTGCGTTTCAAACAGGACGATTTGCGGATCTTTCAGATGCGGACGCGCTTTGGAACTGACGCGCGGGAAAACCACCTGCACGCTTTTGTAGTCGTCACTCGTCAGCCAGCGCAGTACGTCAAGTTCATGAATTAACGTATTGGTGATCGCCATTTCCGTATTGTAATTTTCGGGCACCGTCGGATTGCGATGCGCGCAATGCAGCATGAGCGGCTCGCCGATTTCACCGTCGGTAATCACTTTTTTCAGCGCCCGGTAGCCGGCATCGTAAGGCCGCATAAAACCCACCTGAACCAGCCGCTTACCGTGCTGAATTTCTGCTTCGACTACCCGACGGCAACCCTCTGCGCTCATGGCCAGCGGTTTTTCACAGAACACCGGCTTACCCGCCGCGATGGCCGCCAGGGTAAACTCTTCATGCGTCGGATCCCATGAGGTCACCAGCACCGCATCCACATCAGGTGACTGAATCACCTCATAGCCATCCTTGCA
Organism: Pantoea sp. B623; assembly: GCF_024814475.1. NCBI lineage: Bacteria > Pseudomonadati > Pseudomonadota > Gammaproteobacteria > Enterobacterales > Erwiniaceae > Pantoea > Pantoea sp. B623. Next base: position 2,723,970 of record NZ_JANUXM010000004.1, read on the forward strand.
GACTTGCGCATCACTATTCAGCCGTTGCAGTGCAGCCTGCGCGCCTTCAACGTTGATATCGGATACCGCGACCACTCTTGCCCCTTGTAAGACATTGTTGCAGCGGCGAATGTGTTCCTGACCAATCGCGCCTGTTCCAATCACACCAAGTTTCAATGTCATAATTACACCTGTAGGGTTAAATCGAAGAGAAGAAACAAGGGCCGTCAGACGGCCCGGAAATCAGTATTTGCGGGCCTGTGCCAGATGCGCATTCAGTTTGTCCGCCACATCCTGCGTGCGCGCCGATTGGGCAGTTTGTGCAACGCCAACGTGCCACCAGCTGAAATATTTATGAATCATGGTCTTGGGCAGTACTTTAATATCTATCAGCGTAGAAACCTGCTGTGTTTTCGCATCGTCCAGCGCAGCCTTAAGCTGTTCCAGCGTGCTGACGCGATAGGTCTTGCACCCATAACCGGCAGCAATTGCGGCAAAGTCTACCGGCACCAGGCTGCCGTTTAGCTTACCGCTGTCCGTATTGCGGAAGCGAAACTCGGTAATGAAGCTGTCCATACCGTGCTCCATTTGCAGGTTGTTAATGCAGCCATTGCTCATGTTATCCAGCAGCACCACGTTGATTTTGGCACCCTCCTGAATGGAGGTCACCAGCTCGGAATGCAGCATCATAAAAGAGCCGTCGCCGACCAGGGCATAGACTTCCCGCTGGGGCTCCGCAAGCTTAACGCCTAACGCCGCATTCACTTCATATCCCATACAGGAATAGCCGTATTCGAGGTGATAGCCGTTATAGCCGCGCGTGCGCCAGACGCGTTGCAGGTCGCCGGGCAGGCTGCCTGCAGCACCGACGATGACGGCATCGGCAGGCAAATGTTGGTTGAGGGTACCCAAGACACTGCTTTGGGTCAGCAGAGACTGCGTCAAGCGATTGAATTCGGCGTAGACGGCGTCCCGATCCAGATGGTCGGCAATCTCGGGCACAAATTCAGCATCGTTATGTGTAACGTGATACACGCGCTGTCTTTCTTCTTCTAACTGGTGCCGCGCCTCGGCAACCTGCGTGCCCCAGTCGTTGCCGTAGTGCTGCGAAACCAGCCCATGACTGAGCGCCAGCAGGGCTTCACGCGCATCGGCAAGCAGCTGCACGCCGTCCAGTTTGTAGCTGTCAAAATTGCTGACGTTGATGTTAAGAAAGCTCACTTCCGGATGCCGGAAAATCCATTTCGATGAGGTGGTAAAATCGGTATAGCGTGTGCCAATCCCAATCACCAGATCGGCGTCTTTTGCCAGCAGGTTTGCCGCCAGACAGCCGGTTTCACCTACGCCGCCAACGTTGAGCGGATGATCGGACAGCAGCGTCCCTTTTCCGGCCTGCGTTTCAGCGAACGGAATCTGATACCGTTCAGCGAACGCCTGCAGCGCCTCGCCCGCCCCCGAATATTTGACGCCACCGCCGCAGATAATCAGCGGCTTACGTTTGCGGATAATAAGCTTCAGCGCATCTTCAAGTTGGGCCACGGTGGGCTGACGACGGTCCAGTCGGTGCACGCGTTTCTGGAAGAAATAGTCGGGGTAATCCCAGGCTTCGCCTTGCACATCTTGCGGTAAAGAGAGCGTGACGGCCCCGGTTTCAGCGGGGTCGGTGAGCACGCGCATCGCATTAATACAGGCGCTCATTAACTGTTCAGGGCGGCTGATGCGATCCCAGTATTTACTGACCGCTCTGAAGGCATCATTGGTGCTGATGCTCAGATCCCAGGATTGCTCAATCTGTTGCAACACCGGGTCAGGTTGTCGGGTGGCAAAAACGTCACCGGGCAGCAGCAGCAGGGGAATTCGGTTCGCCGTCGCCGTGGCCGCCGCCGTTAACATGTTGGCCGCACCCGGGCCAACAGAAGAGGTGCAGGCGATGATCTGACGCCGCAGGGATTGTTTGGCAAAGCCGGTTGCAGCGTGCGCCATTCCCTGCTCATTGCGTCCCTGGTATACCACCAGATCCCCACTGTCCTGTTCCAGTGCCTGGCCCAGACCCAGTACATTGCCATGGCCAAAAATGGCAAAAATGCCATGGACAAACTTCGTCTCATGCCCGTCTACGTCAATGTATTGATTATCAAGAAATTTAACTAATGCCTGTGCGGTAGTCAGTTTGATGGTGGCCATAAACTTTCCTCAACGTGCTGGCTGTAGCGGCGTCCGGCCCCGCGTATAAACGGCGTGACGTAACGGAGAGAGCTACCGGGATAACTGAAATGTCAGAGGATTATAAACAAATGCATTTTTCATAAAATACAATTACAGAAGAAATATTTCATTTTGCGAGGGGGATCAAATTTACATTCCTGCCGATCCCACGTAATACGCAGGAAAGGGGGGAACTGGAATGATTGGTGAGAGTTGCCGTTTTTTAAGATATTTCATTTCATTGTCAGGTCAGCCCTAAAAGACGGGCGGTGAGTCTGCCGCCTTGTGGTACGCGGTGCGCAGGGCATGGCGATAAAGTACCGGGGAGCGACAGATTTTTAACTGGTTCACATAATTGCATTGTAAGTTTCATTTTGAATTGAGTTTGGAATATTTGTTCCTCATACTGTGTTTATCGCTAATCAGACACCTTCAGACCCCGATATCCAACTTGTCCACAGTGTCTGCTCATCACAGAAGGAAACCAGAAGCATGAGTACACAACAGAAGCGTCTTGATGTGATTTGTATTGGACGCATCGCCGTAGACTTCTATGGTCAGCAAATTGGCGCGCGACTGGAGGACACCACGTCCTTTGCCAAATATCTTGGCGGTTCATCGGGTAACGTCGCTTATGGCACCGCTATTCAGGGGTTGCGTTCAGCCATGCTGGCGCGCGTGGGCGATGAGCATAACGGCCGTTTTTTACGTGAAAGCCTGCAAAGGGTTGGGTGTAATACCGATGCGCTGATAACGGATAAAAAACGCCTTACTGCCCTGGTGATTCTCGGCATCAAAGACGACGAAACGTTCCCACTCATTTTTTATCGTGATAACTGCGCCGATATGGGGCTGGTGCCAGAGGATATCGAGGAGTCCTTTATCGCCTCCTCCCGCTCGGTAGCGGTCACCGGCACGCACTTGTCACATCCCCAGACCCGGGCGGCTGTGCTAAAGGCGCTGGAGCTCGCCCGCAAAAACGGCCTGCGAACGGCGCTGGATATCGACTACCGGCCAGTATTGTGGGGATTAACCTCGCTGGGTGACGGTGAAACACGTTTCATTGCATCGTCAGAGGTAACGGCGCAACTGCAGCAGGTCGTCCACTATTTCGATCTTATCGTAGGCACCGAAGAAGAATTCCATATCGCGGGCGGCAGCACCGATACGCTGACGGCGCTGAGAAATGTCCGTGAGGTCAGTAAGGCTACGCTGGTCTGTAAGCGGGGTGCAATGGGATGCGTTGTCTTTGAACATGAGATTCCGGAAAGCTGGGAGCAGGTAACGCTGCACAGCGGCGTGCGCGTCGAGGTGTTAAACGTGCTGGGCGCAGGTGACGCGTTTATGTCGGGCCTGCTGCGTGGCTGGTTAAATGATGAAGGCTGGGAGCAGGCCTGCCGTTATGCCAATGCCTGCGGTGCGTTGGTGGTTTCACGCCATGGTTGCGCGCCGGCGATGCCGACCCGAGAAGAACTGGACGATTTTCTGAGCCGCGAAAACGCCGTCAAGCGTCCGGATCTGGACAGTCGATTAACGCACCTGCACCGCGTGACCACCCGGCAGCGTGCCTGGCCGGAACTCAATATCTTTGCCTTTGACCATCGTAAGCAACTGGTCGATATGGCCAAGGCAGCGGGGGCTGACGTCAGCCACATTCCTCAACTCAAGCTCCTGCTGCTCCAGGCCGCAGAGCAGGCGGTACAGCAGGCAGGCATTGAAAGCAAAAGCGGCATTCTGGCCGATACCACCTTCGGGCAACGGACGCTTAACGCCATTACCGGCAAGAACAGATGGATCGGGCGGCCGATAGAGTTACCGGGATCCCGACCGTTACGCCTTGAACACGGCGATATCGGCACACAGCTTGCCAACTGGCCAATGGAGCACGTGGTAAAATGTCTGGTGTTTTATCACCCGCATGACAGCGCCGAACTGCGTGAAGAGCAGGATGCCGTGTTGCTGGATGTCTGGAAAGGCTGTAACAAAAGCGGGCATGAACTGCTGTTGGAAGTGATTCTGCCAGAGGGGCAGCCAGACCGTAACGAAGCCTGTTATCTGGCGGTTCTGAGCCACTTTTATGCGTTGGGAATCAAGCCGGACTGGTGGAAATTACCGCCCCTGTCAACAGCGAGCTGGCAGGCCATTGGCACCCTGATTGAGGCGCAGGATCCTCACTGTCGCGGTATCCTGTTGCTCGGGCTGGATGCGCCAGAGGAGACGCTGAAACTCGGTTTCGCTGCGGCTGCGGCTGCGCCATGGGTGAAAGGCTTCGCGGTGGGACGGACGATTTTTGCCCAGCCTTCAAGTCAGTGGTTGCAGGGTGAAATTGACGACGCGGCGCTGGTAACGGCTGTAAAAGATAACTATCTGCGTTTGATTGATTACTGGCGCACGGCACGCGAGCAGGCGTGAAAAGAACCAGAATCGAGCCGTGTGGAGACGTGCTTTCCCACGCGGCTCGCTGTTTTCAGGGCGGGAACCTGAAATAACACCCATATCAGGCAAGGGCCTGTTGCGGTTATTTCAGTTTAATGCTCTTCACTACCGTTTCAGCATCGCTTTGCGCCTGCTGCTGGTTCTGGCCCGGCAGCGTGATCTGCATGGTCATCAGCTTACCATCCACCTTTGCCAACACGACGGAAGACCAGGAGGTCTGGTTATTGGCTGAGATCACGGTGTCCAGCTGCTGTGCAGGTTCGCCGCCCAGGGTGACCGCTTTGTTAGAGACAACCTGTAGCTGCGGATCGCGGTTACGCTGCTGTTGTTCCATGCGCTGTGATAAAACATCCAGCCCTTCGTTAGTGGGATCACCTGCAATGACGATAATCGCCCGCGCGCCGCTTTCATCAGCATACACGTGCATATTGGTGCTTTGTGAGCCCAGCTTGCCGCTCTTATCGGACATGCCCGGCGGTAAGGCGAAGCTTAACTTGCCATCCATCAGCGTCACGGTTTGTGCCGACTGACTGGCAGATGCGCCGTTGTCGTTTGCCGCGTCATCTTTCTTTTGGTCACAGGCGGCAAGGCCGAGGACCAGCAAACCAATTCCCGCATATTTCACTAAATTACGCATCAGAATCCCTTTTTAAATTTCCACTCAGGCGTTTATACAACAGGAATCAGGCTGCAAACGCAACCTGAGTATTGTCAGAAGATTTTAGCGGATTGTCAGGAAAGGCTGTATTGCCGGTTAGCTGAAATGTATCTGTGGTTGAGCCTGGCGTTCGGCCAGACGTTTCAACGCCGCATTGAGCAACACACCATAGGCAGGCAGGAAGAACACCATGCAGATCAGCACCTTGAAACTGTAATCGACCAGGGCGATTTCCACCCAGTGCTGCGCCATAAACGCATCGGAGCTTTTATAGAAGGCGATAAAAAAGAACGCCAGCGTGTCGCTGATATTACCTAAAAACATGGCACAGCCGGGCGCTATCCACCACTGCGGCAGGCGACGCAGGCGGTTAAAGACATGCACATCCAGAATCTGGCCCAGCGCGTAAGCCATAAAGCTGGCGCAGGCGATACGGGCGACAAACAGGTTCACCTGCTGCAATGCCTGCCAGCCTTGCCACTCGCCCTGATAAAACAGGCTGGAGATGGTATAGGAGATAAACAACGCCGGCACCATGACCGCCAGAATAATCCGCCGTGCAAGCGGCGCGCCAAAAATGCGGACGGTCAGATCGGTCGCCAGGAAGATAAACGGGAAACTAAAGGCGCCCCAGGTGGTATGGAAACCAAAAAGGGAGACGGGCAACTGCACCAGATAATTACTGGAGGTAATCACCAGCAGGTGAAACAGGGACAGCCAGAAAAGCGCATAAGTGCGCTGACGCGGGGTAAATGCGAGCATAGTTAGCCTTTTTAATCGTGGGGTGAGGGAACCCATTGCAGGGCGCAGATCGGTCCGCGCACTACGGTTTCATGAACAAAAAACGGCCGCATCTTACCCTGGTGTGCTATTAATGCAATGGCTAATTTTAACGCAATCGTTATCGCCTTGCGTCAAAGGGCTGACGCGCTAGAATAAGCGCCCGCCAACCTGAATTGAGATCGTGATGAGTGATGCATTTTCTTCCGCCGACCATCAACTGGATGCGTTAGGCCTGCGCTGTCCCGAACCGGTCATGATGGTTCGCAAAACCGTGCGCGGGATGCAGGATGGTGAAACGCTACTGATCGTGGCTGACGATCCGGCGACCACGCGGGATATTCCCGGTTTTTGCCGCTTTATGGAGCATCGCCTGTTGGTCGCGCAAACCGACACGCTGCCTTATCAGTTTTTGATCAGAAAAGGGATGGGCGAATAACGGCGGCACCTGCCGCCGTCAGGTTGTTAATCCCGCGTGCGCAGCAGCCGCAACGCGTTCGCCGTGACCAGCGCGGTCGCGCCAGAATCAGCCAGCACCGCCAGCCACAATCCGGTCAGTCCGAGAAGCGTGGTAACCAGAAACAGCGCCTTAAGCCCTAACGCAATGCCGATATTCTGACGAATAATTGCCCGGGTGCGACGCGCCAGACCGATCATTGGAGCCAGATGGCTAAGCTGATTGCGCGTCAGAGCCGCATCGGCTGCTTCCAGCGCGACATCGGTGCCGCTGCCCATGGCGATGCCCAGCGTGGCCGCCTTCATGGCTGGCGCATCATTGATGCCGTCGCCCACCATTGCCACAACCTGATGCTGACTGAGCTGGCGAACCCGCTCAACCTTGTCGGCGGGTAATAAGCCTGCGTGCCACGCGATATCCAGTTGTTGCGCCACCACAGCCGCCGCTCGCGGGTTATCCCCTGTGAGCATAATGCTGTTGATGCCGAGCGCCTTTAACGCCTGCAACGCGGCAGGCGTTTCACTGCGCAGCCGATCGCGCAACGCGAGCGCACCCAGCGCATCGCCATTACGCAGCACAATCACCAGGGTTTCGCCCTGGGCTTCCTGCTCGCTAATCATGTCCAGTTGCCGGGCGTTCAGCGCGTTGACGTAGGCCGGTGCCAGCAGTTCAATGCGCTGGCCTGCAACCTCGGCCCTGATGCCGCTGCCGGCGATGGCCTGTTGATGCGCGGCTGCCGGAATTGTCAGGGATTTCGCCTGGGCCGCAGCCACAATTGCCGTAGCCAGCGGATGCGTGGAGCCCCGTTCAACGGCGGCGCCCAGCAGCAGAATCTCGTCTTCACTGAGATCGCCGAATGACAAAATGCGGGTTAACTGCGGTTTGCCTTCCGTGAGCGTCCCGGTTTTATCGAACGCAATCGTCTGCACCGTACTCAGGCGTTCCAGGGCTGCACCGCCCTTGATTAAAGCGCCGCGCCGCGCCGCGGTCGCAAGGCCAGACGTAATGGCCGCTGGCGTCGAGATCACCAGTGCACAGGGGCAACCGATGAGAAGTAACGTCAGCCCTTTGTAGATCCACGGTAGCCATGGACCCGCGCCGAGCAGCGGCGGTATGACCATGACCAGCAGCGCCAGCAGCATGATTGCAGGCGTGTAAATGCGGCTGAAATTATCGATAAAGCGTTCCACCGGAGCACGATGGCTTTCGGCTTCCTCAATCAGCTGCAAAATGCGGTCAATCGCGCTCTCGCCGGGTTTTGACACCACGTCCAGCGTCACCAGCCTGTCCACGCTGGTGGCGCCAGCAAGCACCTTATCGCCCCGCATGCGAAGAACCGGCAAAGACTCGCCAGTTAAGGCGCTTTCATCGAAGCTGGCGCTTTCCGCGACCAGGCATCCGTCAACCGGCAGGCGACCACCGGCGGCAACCTCTATACGGTCGCCTGGCTGCAGCGCCGCCAGTGGAACCTCACTGCGAACGCCATTTTGCAGGCGCACGGCCGATTCGGGACGGATCGCCATCAGCTGACTCACGCCACTGCGCGCACGGGTTGCCGCATAGGCCTCCAGGCGTTCACCCAGTTGGAACAGCAGCAACACCATGGCTGCTTCCGCATGGGCGCCAATCAACAGCGCGCCCGCCGACGCCAGCGTCATCAGGGTTTCAATCGTAAAAGCGGAGCCGGTTCGTAGACGTTGCCAGGCTTTACGCGCGACCGGTGCCAGACCAACCAGCGTGGTGAGAATAAATAATCGATCGCCCCACACAGCATTGACCTGGCTGAGCGCAACGCTGGCCAGCATTAACCCGGCGAGCAGAAAAAGGGGGATATGTGTTTGCCAGGGGGCGGGTGAAGAAGCGGAAGCAGCGGCGGAGGAGAGTTGAAATCCGGCTTTTCTGACGGCGTCTTCTATCGCGCCTTGAACCGGTGCGCGGGCGTCAACAATCAGCTTCTCACTGGAGAATACGACGCGGGCCTGGGTGACGTCAGGAAGCTGACGAACGGCCGTTTCGATAGCGCGGGCACAGCTGGGGCAGTCCATGCCGCTGACCAGCCAGCTGAACTGAAAAGCATCTGAGGACCGTCGTCGGTCACCTTCGTCATTGGCTTCACTGCTGGATGAACTGCCGCACGCGCAGTCACCACCGCAGCCATTGCCGTCAGAAATTTCAGGCGTTGCCGCAGTAACAGACAGCGTACCGGAACGAACAGGGCGGATTGCACAAAGCGGTTTTGCGGCACGGTGCGTACCGCAGGGCTTACCGCAGCCACAAGCATGATGTTGATGCATATAACCTCCGGAAGACGTGGGCACCATGCCCACGCCTTATCTTACACCCGACGGTTTATTCCATCTTCAGATTTATTGTGACGCTTTCTTAGTAAATCCACAGGGAGCGGACAATCATAAAGTGGCCCGCAAAATAGCAGGCTGCGACAATGGCGCTGTCCGCGCTAAAGCGGCGACGGTAATGGCTGATAAACCACACAATATTGGCCAAAAGAAGCAGGGCCGAACCGACGAGAATCGAAAAGCTGTAATCGCTGGGACGGAAAAAATATTGCTCTGCCGCCATCCAGTTCATCACCAGCGTCATGCCAATAAGCGTACAGACCGGCCAGCGTAGCGTTTCCAGCTTGCTCCACAGAATGCCAATCACGACAACCCCGATGATCAAAAAGGTCAGCGGAATGGGCCAGTAGAAACTCATCGTCATGTTGGCGGCGAAGCACAGCGTATAGAGCAGATGCGACAGGAAAAACGCGCCCAGCGCGTAGAGCGTCTGCTGACGTGGAAGCAGCGTCAGCGTATCGCCGACAAGTGTGGCGACCAGCCCGGCCACAATCAGATAGTCTGACGTGTTGCGCGTGGGGGCTTGCCAGGCGAGGCCGACTAACAGCAGTAAGGTTACCGGCTTGAATAACCAGCGTTGCCATTGAGGTCCCCGGTAAGAGGCATCCACATACAGCCAGCCGGAGAAAAGTACCGCGAGAAAGGACCAGAGCATTGCTTCTCCCTATTGACCAAAAATGGTGACAGTTCCTGAAATACTCCTGTCAGTCTAGGTTACGCCAGCCTGATGTGACAATCGGTCAACTCTGGTTGTATGCTTTAGCGCGCCATGTACGCCATCTGTAACCTGAGAAACGTTGGGATATTATGAAACCACCGCTACTTTTTATCATTGTGCTGGCTGTTATCGCCGTTTTAGCGACTCGCCAGTTCATCAAACAGCGGCGTGAAGCCGCCGTCAACGATGCCTCGCCGGTTCGCACCCTGACAGTCGAAGTGAAAGCCAAACGTGAGTTTTCTGTTTCCAGTCGGCGCTCGCGTGAACGGGAAGTGATCGCCGGTGATGAAATGCGCTATGAGGCCTGGTTTCATCCGCTGAACGGCGAAAGCGATATTAAGATGCGGGTAAGTGAAAGCGACTACCATCTGATGGACAAGGGCACGCAAGGGGAACTGACTCTGCAGGGCTCGCGCTTTATTCAGTTTACGCCCGCCCGGCACTGACGGCGGGCCAGGTGCCCGCCGTGACGACTTACTTACGTGGGAAGTTTTTTTTCTGCCACGCGACCAGTTCGAATACGCCAAACAAAAAGACTTTTATCTGGGTGACACGATCGATCGGCGGCGCATCTTTACCTTGGGTGGTGCGCAGCAGGACCAACTGCAGACCATGCATCAGAATCATAAATATCAGAGCCACATTGATAAACCAGGTCAGTGGCTTAGGATAAGGATGAATCAGGTTAAACAGTAAAAAACCCCATACGCACAGCATCAGCAGGCGTCCTAAATTAAGTAACATCGTGTGTCTCCTGTTGGCGCTGATATAAGCGATAGGCCACCTGGCCGGCAATTTTTTCGCGGTATAGATCCCAGTGTGCTGGAACCGGGGGAGCACCGCGTTCAACTTCACTTTCAACGTAGATGAGTGCGTCAGCAGTCAGCCAGCCGTTATTCTCCAGCAGTTGCAGCGTTTGTTCCAGCAGGCCCTGACGAAACGGCGGGTCGATAAACACGATATTAAACGGCTTACCGCTCTGCGCCAGCCATGTCAGCGTATTGGTCTGCACAACCTGGCCGTTGGCGGCCTGAAGCGTCTGTAAATTTTTGGCCAACTGCTGCGCTACCGGGCGTTCCAGCTCCAGTAACGTTGCCGACGCGGCGAAACGCGACAAGGCTTCCAGCCCCAGCGCACCACTGCCGGCAAAGCAGTCCAGACAGTTGGCCGCCTGAATAGAGGGCGCCAGCCAGTTAAACAGCGTTTCACGCACTCTGTCGGTAGTCGGACGCAGTCCGGCGCTGTCCGGCACCGGCAATTTGCGGCCGCGCCACTGTCCGCCAATAATGCGGATTTGGCCTGCACCACCAGTCTTACGGGGAGGTTTTATCATCTTGCTCACAAATCTTCATAATTTGTTGCGTAGTTTAACGGGCGAAACGATGAGAAGAAACGTTAAAAAAGGGTGCTGTGGTGAGCTGGCTGGAAAGTGTTAGACTACAGCGTTGCTGCTGTTATGCATAATTCTGCGGTTTGACGCTCATCTGGCGTTTATCACCAATACTGTTTTTAACCCTGGGAACATTGTGCTACCGGGATGAAGCCATCGAGGAGTGTGGTTACACAATGGCAAAAGAGAAAAAACGAGGCTTTTTTTCCTGGCTGGGATTTGGCAAAGAAGAAGAGAAACAACCCTCAACGGAAGCGCAGGCATCACAAACTGCACAACCGGAAGTCCAGCAGCCAGAACAGGAAGCCCCGGCAATAAGTCAGGCGGAGATCCACGCGGAAGAGACCGTTGCAACGACTGAAAAAGTCGTTGAACAGCAACACGCAGCGGATCCCGATAGCGAAGTAAAGCTGACAGCAATTACCCCATCGGCTGAAAACGTGCCTGATCCGCATGATGGCGTTATCACGCCCGCAGAACCTGCGTCCGAGCCTGTGGACGATGAGGCGCCGCTCAGCGATGACGAACTCGCGGCACTGGCGCTGGCCGATGCGGAGATCGTGGAGGTTACGCCGCACGAGCCTGAAATCCTCCAGTCCAAATCTGTCCCGGTGGCTGACGAAGCACCGCTCAGCGATGACGAACTCGCCGCACTGGCGCTGGCCGATGCGGATATCGTGGAGGTTACGCCGCACGAGCCTGAAATCCTTCAGTCCGAATCTGTCCCGGTGGCTGACGAGGCACCGCTCAGCGATGACGAACTCGCCGCGCTGGCGCTGGCCGATGCGGATATCGTGGAGGTTACGCCGCACGAGCCTGAAATCCTTCAGTCCGAACCTGTCCCGGTGGCAGACGAGGCACCGCTCAGCGATGATGAACTCGCCGCACTGGCGCTGGCCGACGCGGATGCCGTTGAGGATGTTCCAGAAAACGCCGATCGGGTGGAGCCGACAGATACCGTCAGCGATCTTCCTTTAGCCGCCGCGCCACTGGTGACGCAGGAGCAGGATCGTCCGACAAAAGAGGGCTTCTTTGCCCGCCTGAAACGCAGCCTGGTGAAAACCCGTCAGAACCTGGGATCGGGTTTTATCGGCCTGTTCCGTGGCAAAAAGATTGATGATGAGCTTTTTGAAGAGCTCGAAGAGCAACTGCTGATTGCGGATGTGGGGGTCGAAACGACGCGCCGTATCATCACCAGCCTGACGCAGCATGCCGACCGTAAACAGCTTCGCGATGCAGAGGCGCTTTATGGCCTGCTGAAAACTGAAATGGCCGACATTCTGGCGAAAGTGGAAGAACCGCTTAATGTTGAAGGCAAAACGCCTTTTGTCATTTTGATGGTCGGTGTTAACGGCGTAGGTAAAACGACCACCATCGGCAAGCTGGCTCGTCAGTATCAGGCAGAAGGCAAGTCGGTCATGCTGGCGGCGGGCGACACCTTCCGTGCAGCGGCCGTTGAACAGCTTCAGGTATGGGGCCAGCGTAACAACATTTCTGTGGTGGCGCAGCATACCGGTGCCGATTCCGCTTCGGTGATTTTCGATGCGATTCAGGCCGCGAAATCCCGTGGCGTTGACGTGTTAATCGCCGACACCGCAGGCCGTTTGCAAAACAAATCGCACCTGATGGAAGAACTGAAGAAAATTACGCGCGTCATGAAAAAGCTGGATGAGCAGGCGCCGCATGAAGTCATGCTGACAATTGATGCCAGCACCGGGCAAAATGCCATCAGCCAGGCCAAACTGTTCCATGAAGCGGTTGGTCTGACCGGTATTACCCTGACAAAACTGGATGGCACGGCCAAAGGCGGTGTGATTTTCTCGGTGGCAGATCAGTTTGGCATCCCTATCCGGTACATCGGTGTCGGAGAAGGCATCGAAGATTTACGGCCGTTCAAGGCCGAGGATTTTATTGAGGCATTGTTTGCCCGAGAGGACTAATTAGGATGATTCGCTTTGAAGAGGTCAGTAAGGCATATCTCGGCGGACGTCAGGCGCTGCAGGGCGTAGATTTTCATCTACGTCCCGGTGAAATGGCGTTTCTGACCGGCCATTCTGGCGCAGGGAAAAGTACCTTGCTGAAGCTGATTTGTGGCATTGAGCGTCCCAGCGCCGGACAAATCTGGTTTAGCGGGCATGATATTTCACGCCTGCGTAACAGCGAGGTGCCGTTTCTGCGCCGTCAGATTGGTATGATCTTTCAGGATCACCACCTGCTGATGGATCGTTCTGTCTATGACAACGTGGCCATTCCGCTGATCATCTCCGGTGCCAGCGGGGAAGATATCCGGCGGCGTGTTTCAGCCGCGTTAGATAAAGTGGGCCTGCTCGACAAAGCGAAAAGTTATCCTATTCAACTTTCCGGTGGTGAACAGCAGCGCGTGGGTATTGCACGCGCCGTGGTGAATAAACCGGCGGTGCTGTTGGCTGATGAACCAACCGGTAACCTGGATGAGGCGCTGTCTGAAGACATCCTGCGCCTGTTTGAAGAGTTTAACCGCGTTGGGGTGACGGTCCTGATGGCGACACACGATGTGGGGCTAATCGGTCGCCGAAATTATCGGGTGATGACGCTAAATAAAGGACGCCTGCACGGAGGCCACGATGGTCAATAAACGCAACAAACGCGCGGCCGCGCCGAAGGCGAAGCAACCGTCGAAAAGCAAAGCGTTACGCGGCGGCTGGCAGGAGCAGTGGCGCTATGCGCTGCGCGGTACGTTGTCTGACATGTGGCGTCAGCCGTTAGCGACGTTGCTGACGGTGATGGTTATCGCGATCTCTTTGACGTTGCCCAGCGTGTGTTACATGGTGTGGAAAAACGTTAGCCAGGCCGCCACTCAGTGGTATCCCGCGCCGCAGCTGACGGTCTATCTCTCCAAAACGCTGGATGATGCCGCCGCCGAAAACGTGACGACTCAGCTGAAGCAGGTCGATGGCGTGGACCACGTTAACTACCTGACGCGTGAAGAAGCCCTGAACGAATTCCGTAACTGGTCAGGCTTTGGCGGCGCGATGGATATGCTGGAGCAGAATCCTCTCCCGGCCGTGGTCATCATTACGCCTAAACTGACCTTCCAGAATTCCGACACGCTACAAACTCTGCGCGACAGGGTGGCGAAAGTGCAGGGCGTTGACGAAGTGCGCATGGATGACAGTTGGTTTGCTCGTCTTGCGGCGCTGACCGGGCTGGTGGGGCAGATTGCCTCCATGATCGGTATCTTAATGATCGTGGCGGTGTTCCTGGTGATTGGTAACAGCGTCAGGCTGAGCATTTTTGCCCGGCGCGATACCATCAACGTGCAGAAGTTGATCGGGGCGACCGACGGGTTTATTCTGCGTCCGTTCCTGTATGGCGGTGCGTTGTTAGGTTTCTCTGGTGCCGTGTTATCGCTGCTTCTTTCCGAAGTGCTGGTCCTGCGTTTGCAGTCCGTGGTGGCCCATGTTGCCTCGGTGTTTGGCACGACCTTCTCGCTGGAAGGGTTCTCCTGGGATGAGGCACTGTTGCTGCTGCTGATCGCGGCGATTATTGGATGGGTTGCGGCCTGGCTGGCTACGGTACAACATTTACGCCGATTTACGCCGCAGTAAACCTCTGCAACATTTTTTTGTTATAATCATCCTCTGCTGCCGACAATGGGTGCAGAGGATATTGCCCCGCTGTCATCTGTGTGTAAAATATTCACTGCTAAAATTGAACTTGTGGATAACTTTGTTTTCCAAGTAGCACAGATTGCTTTTGGTTTTCCTGCGACGTTGACATAATGTGACGTGCGCTTAAGGAAAGATGCGGCAATTCCACTGATTTTGTGAGGGTTTGAATGACCAAAGAAATGCAAACTTTAGCTATTGCTCCTCTGGGCAACCTGGAATCTTACGTTCGGGCTGCCAACACCTGGCCGATGCTGTCGGCAGAAGAGGAAAAGGCGTTGGCTGAACGGCTGCATTACCAGGGCGATCTGGATGCGGCTAAGACGCTGATCCTGTCTCACCTACGCTTTGTTGTTCATATCGCTCGTAACTACTCAGGTTACGGCCTGCCTCAGGCTGACCTGATTCAGGAAGGTAACATCGGCTTGATGAAAGCCGTTCGTCGCTTTAATCCTGAAGTTGGCGTCCGTCTGGTATCCTTTGCCGTACACTGGATTAAAGCGGAAATTCACGAATATGTGCTGCGTAACTGGCGTATCGTGAAAGTGGCGACCACGAAGGCACAGCGCAAGCTGTTCTTTAACCTGCGTAAAACCAAGCAGCGCCTGGGCTGGTTTAATCAGGACGAAGTAGAAATGGTCGCGCGCGAGTTGGGCGTGAGCAGCAAAGATGTGCGGGAAATGGAATCGCGCATGGCCGCTCAGGATATGACCTTCGATATGTCCGCTGATGACGAAAGCGGTGAAGGTAAATCCATGGCGCCGGTGCTGTATCTCCAGGATAAAACCTCTGATTTTGCCGACGGTATCGAAGAGGATAACTGGGAGTCACATGCAGCCGACAAGCTGACGTACGCAATGGAAGGCCTGGACGAGCGCAGCCAGCATATCATTCGCGCCCGCTGGCTGGATGAGGACAACAAAACTACCCTGCAGGAACTGGCCGATCGTTATGGCGTTTCCGCAGAGCGCGTCCGACAGCTTGAAAAGAACGCGATGAAGAAACTCCGAATGGCTATCGAAGCCTGACGAGACAGGGCGACTTCAGGTCGCCCTTTTTTATTGTCTGTTTTTTTATTTTACCCAGCCGTCAACCTGGGCGCGAAAACCACAGGCCTGCATAAACGCCGCCCGAATACGTTGATCGTCACTGCCGTCATCGGCAATCCACCAGTCGTTTAACGATGGATTCTGCTTCATCGTCTCTTCCAGCAAATACTGTCCTACGCCACGTCGCCGGGTAACATCTCTTACAGCCAAATGATGCACTTTGCCGTGAATACCTGAAATTTCAAGTTGTAATGCAGCCAGTAGACGATCGTTGAAGCGCGCCGCATAAAGACGATGGCTTTCATTCAACGCTGTCTCCAGCTTTTCTATATCGATCTCAGGCCAGATTTTCCCCAGATCTATCCGGTCCTGTAGCGTCAACGAGGTGAGACGCAAAATGGTGAGCTTCATAATAAACACCTGTGCGTGTAAAAAGTCGTTAGTGTAGTCAATTCCCGTTACCGGAACCCTGGCACATTTTAGGCAATAAAACAGGTCAAAACAGCGACAGAGTGCCAGGATAATAGCTATAAACATGATATCCGCTTTTAAAGGCAGCATAACGCGCTGGCCTGGTGAGTAAAAGCCACGCATTGGCTCCAGAGGATTATGCTGCTTTTGGCTGCGAATCATGAATATGTCAGTTGCTTTACAGAATAAACTTCCTGTTTAATAGACTGAAATATAAAGCCTTATTATTAATAAAAGCCAGAAAAGCGTGCTAACTCATTATTGTTAAATCAGTTTTCCACTTTATCTGGCAGAAAATAAAACCACTCACAACAAACACGACACAACTGATGGGGTAGTTCGCATGAAAATGACAGGTCGCGCGTTACTGGCAGGATGCGTTGCATTGGCGATGAGCCATGCGGCAATGGCGAAAGAGATTAAAATAGCTATCGTAGGCGCCGCTACTGGTCCGGTCGCGCAATACGGTGATATGGAATTTACCGGCGCTGCGCAGGCGATTAAAGATATTAATGCCAAAGGCGGCGTGAACGGCGACAAACTGGTCGGTGTGGAATATGACGACGCCTGCGACCCAAAACAAGCGGTTGCGGTGGCGAACAAGGTGATCAACGACGGCATTAAGTATGTTATCGGCCACCTGTGCTCCTCCTCAACTCAGCCCGCTTCAGATATCTACAACGACGAAGGCGTGCTGATGATTACCCCCGCGGCCACGGCACCTGAACTCACGGCACGTGGCTATGCAGATGTGATGCGCACCACCGGTCTGGATTCTGACCAGGGCCCAACGGCGGCGAACTACATTCTGGATGTGATCAAACCTAAACGTATCGCTGTGGTGCATGACAAACAGCAGTATGGCCAGGGCCTCGCGGAATCCGTACAAAAAACCCTGAAGGCCAAAGGCGGCAACGTGGTGATGTTCGAAGGTATCACCGCGGGCGATAAAGATTTCTCTACGCTGGTTGCGCGTCTGAAGAAAGAGAACGTGGATTTCGTGTACTACGGTGGTTACTACCCGGAGCTGGGCCAGATTCTGCGCCAGGCGAAAGCGGCAGGCCTGAAAGCCGGCTTTATGGGACCAGAAGGTGTGGGTAACGCCTCGCTGTCTAACATCGCAGGCGACGCTTCTGAAGGGCTGTATGTAACCTTACCAAAACGTTACGACCAGCTGCCGCAGAACAAGGCGATTGTTGAAGCCATTAAAGCGAATACCGCGTCTAACCGCAAAGATCCAACCGGCCCCTTTGTCTGGACAACCTACGCGGCGATTCAGTCTCTGGTAACTGGTATTGAACGCAGTAAGAGCGATGAGCCAGATGCGATTGCGAAGAACCTGAAAACCGGCGCGCCTGTGCCGACAGTGATGGGTGACCTGAGCTGGGATCAGAAAGGCGATCTGAAAGGCTTCGAGTTTGGTGTCTTCAAATGGCACAAAGACGGTTCATCCACCGCGGTTAAATAAGGTCATGACGCTTCCCTGCAGCCTTTGCTCGGGGAAGCAGGCCAAAGCGATGCGCCCTGTGGGGCAATGCTTTCGCCTTGCTAACCCTCTCCTGCTGGCAGGAGAGGGGTTTTCTGGTTTCTGAGTAGGTCCTCATTATGTCCGAGCAGTTTCTCTATTTCATTCAGCAGATGTTCAACGGGGTCACCCTCGGGAGCACCTACGCGCTGATCGCCATTGGCTACACCATGGTTTACGGCATTATCGGCATGATCAACTTCGCCCACGGCGAGGTCTATATGATCGGCAGCTATGTCTCTTTTATGGTGATTGCTGCCCTGATGATGATGGGCATTGATACCTCATGGCTCATGATCGCCGCCGGCTTTGTGATGGCAGTGATTATTTCCAGCGCCTATGGCTGGAGCATTGAGCGCGTGGCTTACCGGCCGGTTCGCTCTTCCAAGCGCCTGATTGCGCTGATCTCCGCCATCGGAATGTCCATCTTCCTGCAAAACTACGTCAGCCTCACCCAGGGCTCGCGCGATCTTGCGTTGCCGAGCTTAATTACCGGCCAGTGGACGCTGGGAGAAAGCAATGGTTTCGCGGCCACGCTGTCGACGATGCAGCTGGTGATCTGGGTGGTGACGTTCCTGACCATGCTGGCGCTGACCCTGTTTATTCGCTATTCCCGCATGGGCCGCGCCTGCCGAGCCTGTGCTGAAGACCTGAAGATGGCCAGCCTGCTGGGCATTAATACGGATCGCGTCATTTCGCTGACCTTCGTGATTGGTGCCGCGATGGCGGCGGTGGCCGGCGTGCTGTTAGGCCAGTTTTATGGCTCCATCAACCCCTTTATCGGCTTCATGGCGGGCATGAAAGCCTTTACCGCAGCGGTGCTGGGCGGCATTGGCAGTATTCCCGGCGCGATGATTGGCGGTCTGGTGCTGGGCATTGCTGAAGCCCTGACCTCGGCTTATCTCTCCACGGAATATAAAGATGTGGTGTCGTTTGCCTTACTGATCGTGGTGCTGCTGGTGATGCCGACCGGCATTCTGGGCCGTCCGGAGGTAGAGAAAGTATGAAACGCCTTGGTCTGGTCAATGCGCTGATCTCTACGGTCATGTTGCTGGTTCTGGCTGCGTTCTTTATGGGAATGCGCCTCGATCTGAATGGTACGAAGCTACAGGTGGTCAATGCCGGTAGCGTGCGCTGGAACTGGATATTTATCGGTTGTGCGGTGGTGTTTCTGTTCCAGCTGCTGCGTCCGCTGCTTCAGGGCAAGCTGAAGCGCAGCAGTGGCGGTCTGGTGCTGCCTGGGTTTGATGGTTCCACGCCGAAGCAAAAACTTGTCATGGCGTTAATGATCGCTGCTGCCGTTATCTGGCCTTTTCTGGTCTCGCGCGGCAGCGTTGATATTGCGACGCTGACGCTCATCTACATCATGCTGGGCCTGGGGCTGAACGTGGTGGTTGGGCTATCGGGGCTGCTGGTTCTGGGCTATGGCGGCTTCTATGCCATCGGTGCCTATACCTTTGCTTTGCTCAATCATTACTATGGTTTCGGTTTCTGGCAGAGCCTGCCGCTGGCCGGATTAGTGGCCGCGGCCTTTGGCCTGCTGCTGGGGTTCCCGGTATTGCGGCTACGCGGCGATTATCTGGCTATCGTGACGCTGGGCTTCGGCGAAATCGTCCGTATTCTGCTGCTTAACAATACCGCGATTACAGGGGGACCGAACGGTATTGCCCAGATTCCCAAACCCACTTTCTTCGGCCTGGAGTTCGGCCGCCGCGTCAGTGAAGGGGGATGGGGCACGTTTCACGAGGTCTTTGGCATGAAGTACGATCCCAGCGACAGGGTGATTTTCCTGTATCTGGTGGCGTTACTGTTAGTGGTGTTGACGCTGTTTGTGATTAACCGTCTGCTGCGTATGCCGCTTGGACGGGCCTGGGAAGCACTGCGTGAAGATGAGATTGCCTGTCGCTCGCTGGGCTTAAGCCCGACCCGTATCAAGCTGACTGCCTTTACTATCAGTGCGGCTTTTGCGGGGTTTGCCGGTACGCTGTTTGCCGCGCGCCAGGGATTTGTCAGTCCCGAATCCTTTACCTTCGTTGAATCCGCGTTTGTGCTGGCCATCGTGGTTCTGGGCGGAATGGGATCGCAGTTTGCGGTGATTCTGGCCGCCATTCTGCTGGTGGTGTCGCGTGAACTGATGCGCGACCTCAATGAGTACAGCATGCTGGTCCTCGGTGGGTTGATGGTGCTGATGATGATCTGGCGGCCGCAGGGTTTATTGCCGATGAAGCGTCCACACCTGAAACTCAGGCAGGGTAAACAAGGAGAGCAGGCATGAGTCAGCCTTTATTAGCCGTTGAAGGCCTGATGATGCGCTTCGGCGGTCTGTTAGCCGTAAACAACGTCAAACTGGAACTGCGTCCACAGGAAATCGTGTCGCTTATCGGTCCGAACGGAGCAGGCAAAACCACCGTGTTCAACTGCCTGACAGGTTTCTACAAGCCAACAGGCGGCAGCATTACCTTGCGTGACAAGAATCTGGCTGGTTTATCCGGGCAGAAGATCGCGCGCATGGGGATTGTCCGTACCTTTCAGCATGTGCGCCTGTTCCGCGAAATGACGGTGATAGAAAACCTGCTGGTCGCGCAGCATCAACATCTGAAAAGCGGGGTCTTTTCCGGCCTGATTAAAACGCCCGCCTTTCGCCGCAGTGAAAGCGAGGCGCTGGATCGTGCCGCCACCTGGCTCGAACGCGTCGGGTTGCTGGACATGGCCAACCGCCAGGCCGGTAATCTGGCCTACGGTCAGCAGCGCCGCCTGGAGATCGCCCGCTGCATGGTGACGCGTCCGGAGATTTTAATGCTGGATGAACCGGCCGCCGGGCTTAACCCCAAAGAAACGCACGAGCTTGATGAATTGATTGCCGAGTTACGTGGCGAACATAAGGTTTCCGTTTTATTGATTGAGCACGACATGAAACTGGTCATGGGCATTTCCGATCGTATCTATGTGGTTAATCAGGGAACGCCGCTGGCTAACGGCACGCCGGAAGAGATTCGTAACAATCCGGACGTGATCCGTGCCTATTTAGGAGAGGCGTAATATGGCCATGTTAACCATTGATAACGTCAGTGCGCATTACGGCAAAATTCAGGCCCTGCATGGCGTAAGCCTGCATATCGATCAGGGTGAGATCGTCACGCTGATTG
Organism: Pantoea sp. B623; assembly: GCF_024814475.1. NCBI lineage: Bacteria > Pseudomonadati > Pseudomonadota > Gammaproteobacteria > Enterobacterales > Erwiniaceae > Pantoea > Pantoea sp. B623. Next base: position 2,744,788 of record NZ_JANUXM010000004.1, read on the forward strand.
GTGCCAACGGTGCCGGTAAAACCACGCTGCTGGGTACGCTGTGCGGCGAACCGCGCGCCACCAGCGGCACCATTACTTTTGATGGCAAAGCTATTACCGACTGGCAAACGGCGCGCATTATGCGTGAAGCCATTGCCATCGTGCCTGAAGGCCGTCGCGTATTTTCACGTATGACCGTGGAAGAGAATCTGGCGATGGGCGGTTTTTTTGCCAGTCGTCAGCAGTATCTGCAGCGCATCGAACGTGTTTACCAGCTGTTCCCGCGTCTGGCTGAGCGTAAAATTCAGCGGGCAGGCACGATGTCCGGTGGCGAACAGCAGATGCTGGCTATCGGTCGGGCACTGATGAGCCAGCCGCGCCTGTTGTTACTCGATGAGCCTTCTCTGGGCCTGGCGCCGATTATTATTCAGCAAATATTCGATACGATTGAGCAGTTACGCAGCGAAGGCATGACGATTTTCCTGGTCGAGCAAAACGCGAACCAGGCACTGAAACTGGCCGACAGGGGCTACGTACTGGAAAACGGTCACGTGGTGCTGGAGGACAGCGGTGAGGCATTGCTTTCTAACGAGGCCGTGCGCAGCGCGTATCTGGGCGCCTAGCTTTCTGGCCTGACGTTCCTGCCAGGCCAGGATCCGGCAGCGCCCTCCTCGTAAAGGTGTGGGCGCTGTTTCTCAGCGCTGCCTTAGCTGCATTCTTCTGCACTCGCTTGTCGTCATCATGCATTAATCCCGCTTATCCCTGTCATCTTCTGACATTCTGCCGTCATTTTTCCGTCATCTGACTGTTATTTTTCCGTCATTTCCGCGTGTCATGTTACTTCGCGAGCAAAAAATGCGTGATAACGCGCGTACCTACCTGAACAGGAAAATTCTATGTCCGTTGTTACTTTTCGTCGTAGCCTGATGAGCGCACTGCTCGGTCTGGCGATCAGTGGTAATGCACTGGCCGTAACTGAGATCCCTTTCTGGCACTCAATGGAAGGCGAGTTAGGCAAAGAAGTTGACTCACTGGCACAACGTTTTAACCAGGAGCACCCCGACTACAAGATCGTCCCGGTGTATAAAGGGAACTACGAACAGAGTCTGGCGGCAGGTATCGCTGCGGTCCGCACAGGAAAAGCCCCTGCGCTGTTACAGGTTTATGAAGTGGGTACGGCAACCATGATGGCCTCCAAAGCCATCGTGCCGGTGTACCAGGTGTTTAAAGATGCTGGCATCCCAATGGATGAGAAGCAGTTTGTGCCTGCGGTCGCCGGTTACTACAGCAACGCACAAGGCCAACTGATCTCTCAACCCTTCAACAGCTCCACGCCCGTGCTGTACTACAACAAAGACGCGTTTAAAAAAGCGGGCCTGAATCCGGACCAGCCGCCAAAAACCTGGCAGGAACTGGCAAAGGATGCCGACGCGCTGCGTAAGTCAGGCATGAGCTGCGGCTATGCCAGCGGCTGGCAGGGATGGATCCAGATTGAAAACTTCAGTGCCTGGAACGGTCTGCCGGTGGCGACCAAGAACAATGGTTTCGACGGCACTGATGCCGTGCTGGAGTTCAACAAGCCAGCACAGGTTCGTCATATCCAGCTACTGGAAGATATGAACAAGAAAGGTGACTTCACCTATTTTGGTCGTAAAGATGAATCGACCGCCAAGTTCTACAACGGGGATTGTGGTATGACGACGGCCTCATCCGGCTCGCTGGCCGACATCCGTCATTATGCCAAATTCAACTACGGCGTAGGCATGATGCCTTACGATGCGGATATCCCGAATGCGCCACAGAACGCGATTATCGGCGGTGCCAGCCTGTGGGTGATGAAGGGCAAAGATGCTAACACCTACAAAGGTGCAGCGGAATTCATGAAATTCCTCACCGAGCCAAAAATTGCGGCGGAATGGCATCAGAAAACCGGCTACCTGCCGATTACCACTGCGGCATATGAGCTGACGAAGAAAGAAGGCTTCTACGATAAAAATCCAGGCGCGGATATCGCTATTCGCCAGATGATGAACAAGCCACCATTGCCTTACACCAAAGGCATGCGTCTGGGGAATATGCCTCAGATCCGTACCATTCTGGATGAAGAGCTGGAAGGCGTCTGGACCGGCAAGCAGTCACCGCAGGCGGCACTGGATAACGCAGTGAAACGCGGTAACGAACTGCTGCGTCGTTTCGAGCAACAGAACAAGTAATCCGGTGTGCAGGCCAGCTCCGGCTGGCCTTTTTTCCCCAAAGTCAGAGAACGTTATGTCTCCATCTCGCCCGGTGTTTCGCAATCGCCTGTTACCCTATTTGCTGGTGCTCCCGCAGCTCCTGATCACCGCTATTTTCTTTGTCTGGCCAGCGGGTGAAGCGCTGTGGTATTCCCTGCAAAACCTGGATCCCTTCGGTATCTCCAGCACCTTTGTCGGGCTGGATAACTTCAAACGGCTGTTTTCCGATAGCCTCTATCTGGATACCTTCTGGACCACGATCAAGTTCAGCGGGATGGTGGCGTTTTTTGGCATGGTATCGTCTTTGCTCCTGGCGGCACTGGTGGACTATGTCGTGCGGCTGCGCAAGCTGTATCAGATGCTGCTGCTGCTGCCCTACGCCGTGGCGCCGGTTATTGCCGCAGTATTATGGATGTTTCTGTTCAGCCCCGGCCTGGGTTTACTCAGCTATCTGCTTAACCACATGGGCTATAACTGGAACTTTGCCCAAAACAGCGGTCAGGCTATGTTTCTGGTGGTGCTGGCCTCGGTGTGGCAACAGATGAGCTACAACTTCCTGTTCTTTTTTGCTGCATTACAGTCAATACCGAAGTCGCTGGTTGAAGCCGCCGCCATTGATGGCGCGGGGCCGGTGCGCCGCTTCTTCTCGATTTCGCTCCCGTTGATCACGCCGGTAAGCTTCTTTCTGCTGGTGGTCAATCTGATCTATGCCTTCTTCGATACCTTCCCGGTGATTGATGCCGCGACAGGCGGTGGTCCGGTTCAGGCAACGACCACGCTTATCTATAAAATTTACCGGGAAGGCTTCACTGGCCTCGATCTCTCCTCTTCAGCCGCGCAGTCCGTGGTGTTAATGCTGCTGGTGATTGGCCTGACGGTCATTCAGTTCCGTTTTGTTGAGCGTAAGGTGCAATACCAATGATTGAAAACCGTCGCGGGCTGGACATATTCAGCCATGTGGTGCTGGTGTTGGGCATCCTGACCATTCTGTTTCCGCTCTATGTCGCCTTTGTGGCGGCTACGCTGGATAACGACGCCGTGTATAACGTCCCGATGACGCTGATTCCCGGCACGCACCTGTGGGAAAACATTTCGAACATCTGGACGCGCGGGGTTAACGGCAACGGTCCGGCCTTTAGCGTGATGCTGATGAACAGCGTCATCATGGCGCTGGGTATTACGATTGGCAAAATCCTGGTGTCGATTCTGTCGGCCTTTGCGCTGGTGTGGTTCCGCTTTCCACTGCGTTCGCTGTTCTTTTGGATGATCTTTATTACCCTGATGCTGCCGGTTGAGGTGCGCATTTTCCCGACGGTGCAGGTTATCGCCGATCTTAATCTGCTGGACAGCTACAGCGGGCTGACCCTGCCCCTGATGGCCTCAGCTACCGCCACTTTTCTGTTTCGGCAGTTCTTTATGTCGCTACCGGATGAGTTAATCGAAGCGGCGCGCATTGACGGGGCCAGCGCGATGCGTTTTTTCTGGGACATCGTGCTGCCGCTGTCGAAAACTAACCTGGCGGCGCTGTTCGTGATCACCTTTATCTATGGCTGGAACCAGTATCTCTGGCCGCTGTTAATCATTGATAACGCCAACCTGGGCACTGCCGTGGCCGGCATTAAAAGCATGATCTCCACCAGCGGTTCGCCAACCCAGTGGAACGAAGTGATGGCGGCAATGCTGTTAACCCTGATTCCACCGGTGGTGGTGGTATTTGTTATGCAGCGCGCCTTTGTGCGTGGTCTGGTTGAGAGCGAGAAATAAAGATGGCAGGCGTAACCCTTCAGGCGGTGACCAAGTCTTACGACGGTAAAAATCAGATCATCCAACCGCTCAACGTCACGATCAACGACGGTGAGTTTATGGTGATGGTGGGCCCTTCGGGCTGTGGCAAATCCACGCTGTTGCGTATGGTCGCCGGACTGGAGCGGGTGACCTCTGGCGATATCTATATTGCTGATAAACGTGTCACTCATGAAGAGCCAAAAGACCGCGGCATTGCCATGGTGTTCCAAAACTATGCGCTCTATCCTCATATGTCCGTCGAAGAGAACATGGCTTACGGCCTGAAAATCCGCGGCATGGGTAAAGAACATGTTCGTCAACGTGTGCTGGAAGCCGCACGGAGCCTGGAGCTGGATCACCTGCTGACGCGCCGTCCGCGTGAGTTATCGGGTGGGCAGCGCCAGCGCGTGGCCATGGGCCGCGCTATCGTGCGTGAGCCTGCCGTGTTTCTGTTTGATGAGCCCCTCTCTAATCTGGATGCCCGCCTGCGTGTCCAGATGCGCCTGGAGCTTCAGCAGCTGCACCGTCGTCTGCAAACCACCAGCCTGTACGTGACGCACGATCAGGTCGAGGCGATGACGCTGGCACAGCGCGTCATGGTCATGAACAAAGGCATACTGGAGCAGATCGGCACGCCGGTAGAGGTCTATGAACGGCCCGCCAGCCAGTTTGTCGCGTCTTTTATGGGCTCACCGGCCATGAATCTGATCCATGGCAATATCAGCCAGGAGGGGACGCGCTTTACGATTGATGCCTCCCACGGGATAGCCATTGGCGAGGGAAAAGCGAAGTGGGCCAACCGTCCCGTCGTCCTTGGCGTACGACCAGAACATATTCAGATCAGCAGCCAGGCGCAGGGCGGAATTCCGTTCCGGGTGGAAACCCTGGAAATGCTCGGGGCGGATAATCTGGCGCATGGCCGCATCGGCGAGGCACGTTTAGTGGTACGCTTGCCCCACAGCGAGCGCCCTGAAGCAGGCAGTACCTTGTGGCTGCATCTGCCCGTGGGGTCGCTACATTTCTTCGATTCAACGCACGGGAAACGTCTGGAATGAGCAAAAAACAGTGGCCTTATCCGCCCATCGTCGCCCATCGGGGCGGAGGAAAGCTGGCACCGGAAAATACACTTGCGGCAATTGATACGGGCGCCAGATATGGTCACCTGATGATTGAATTCGACGCCAAACTGTCGGCCGATGCGCATATTTTCCTGCTGCATGACGATACGTTAGATCGTACAAGCAACGGCTGGGGCGTAGCGGGTGAACTGCCTTGGGACAAGCTGTCGCAGCTGGATGCGGGCGGCTGGTTTAGCGATGTATTTCAGGGGGAAAAGCTGGCCCGGCTGGATGAGGTCGCCGAGCGCTGTCGCCAGCATGGCATGATGGCCAATATCGAAATTAAACCTACAACAGGAACGGATGCAGAAACCGGGCGCGCCATTGCTCAGGCAGCCGCCGCGCTGTGGCAGGGACAAACGCTGCCATTGCTGTCATCATTTTCCTTTGAGGCGCTGGAAGCCGCGATGCAGGCTGAACCTCAGCTACCGCGTGGGCTGTTATCCCATAGCTGGGACACCGCGTGGAAAGCGAAAACCCGCGCGCTCGACTGCACCTCCATTCATCTCAATCATAAGGTGTTAACCGAGGCGCGGGTGGCAGAACTGAAAGAGGCCGATCTGCATATTCTGGTTTATACCGTAAACAGCCCTGACCGGGCCAGAACGCTGTTGAAATGGGGCGTTGATGCCATCTGTACGGACAGCATCGACATCATCGGCCCCGATTTCCGCTAATACTGACTCTGTTGATTCTGCTGCTGGCCCGGCTGCGATTTAATCACTCGCTGCTGGGCACTGTCTCGTTGTTCCTGCAGTTTACGCTGTAAATCCTGATTCTGACGCTGCTGATCCTGTTGCAGTTTGTTCTGTTGTTGCTGCGACTGGTTGAGCATCTGCGTTTGCATGCGCTGCTGGCTGGGGTTATAGCCGGGTTGATTAGGATTGTTAGTGTTATTCAGCATGTTCGCCATGCCGCTTAACGGCAGCAGGGCGGCAAAAACCATAAGCCACTTTTTCATTTTTATCCTCCAGTAAACGACCGGATGCTGTGTGTGCGTGCCCAAATCGGGTCACGGGGTCGTTATCATAATTCTATGCACGGGTTCAGATTCCTGCTCCAGGAGTGCACTGAATTTGCGTTAATTCTTGATATTCGACTGTGTTTGTAGTCAGTTACATAAAGAATAAAGAAATGTAAATAAAAGTGGAGAGTGGAAACAACATGATGATGCAAGGCAAACTGCGCCAGCTGGGCTGGTCATTATTGATGAGTTTTACTGTTGTGACCGGGGCGGGTGCCGCGCCGGTTCAGGCACCGCCCGTCTCTTATGGTGTCGACAGTGATACCTTTCATCCGGTTAAGGCGCATAACGGTATGGTGGCCTCGGTTGATGCGCTGGCAACCCAGGTTGGGGTGGATATCCTGCGCCAGGGGGGGAACGCCGTGGATGCCGCCGTTGCGGTGGGCTTTGCGCTGGCGGTCACGCATCCGCAGGCGGGCAACCTGGGCGGTGGGGGCTTTATGCTGCTGCGCACGGCATCAGGACAGACCACGGCCATCGATTTCCGTGAAATGGCCCCGGCGGCGGCTTCACGCGATATGTTCCTGGATAAGCAGGGAAATGCCGATAGCAAGCTTTCCCTCACTTCGCACCTGGCCTCAGGTACGCCCGGCACCGTGGCGGGTTTTGCTTTAGCCGTCAATAAATATGGCACGCTGCCGCTCAGCAAGCTGCTGGCGCCTGCTATTAAACTGGCGCGTGACGGTTTTGTCGTCAACGATGCGCTGGCGGATGACCTGAAAACCTACGGTAAGGAAGTGCTGATTACGCATCCCAATAGCAAAGCCATTTTCTATAAGGCTGATGGTACGCCGTGGCAGAAGGGCGACCGTCTGGTGCAAAAAAATCTGGCCCACAGCTTACAACTGATTGCGCAGCAAGGCCCGGATGCCTTCTATAAAGGAAAAATTGCCGATCAAATCGCTGCCGAAATGGCCCAGCATGGCGGGTTAATTAATAAAGCCGATTTAGCAGCCTATCATGCGGTTGAACGTAAGCCCGTCAGCGGCACCTATCGTGGTTATGAGGTGTTTTCCATGCCACCGCCTTCATCGGGCGGCATTCATATCGTGCAGATCCTGAATATCCTGGAAAATTTTGATTTGGGCAAAATGGGCTTCGGCAGCGCGGACGCGATGCAGGTCATGGCGGAAGCGGAGAAGTATGCTTACGCGGACCGTTCCGAATATCTGGGCGATCCGGATTTCGTCAAGGTGCCCTGGCAGGCGCTGACCAGCAAAGCCTATGCGAAGTCACTGGCGCAGCAGATTGATATTGCCAAAGCCCGCCCGTCCAGCGAGATCAAGCCGGGTAAACTGGCCCCTTACGAAAGTAATCAAACTACTCACTTCTCCGTGGTGGACAAAAGTGGCAATGCGGTCGCTGTCACCTACACGCTTAACACCTACTTCGGCAGCGGTATCGTCGCCGGTAACAGCGGCATTCTGATGAATAACCAGATGGATGATTTCTCTGCCAAGCCGGGCACGCCGAATGTTTACGGGTTAGTCGGCGGCGAAGCCAATGCCGTGCAGGCCGGGAAGCGTCCGCTGTCTTCGATGTCACCGACTATCGTGGTGAAAGACGGGAAAACATGGCTGGTAACGGGTAGCCCGGGCGGCAGCCGCATTATCACCACGGTATTGCAGATGGTGGTGAACAGTATTGATTACGGGATGAACGTGGCAGAGGCGACCAACGCGCCGCGCTTCCATCATCAATGGCTGCCCGATCAGCTGCGTGTTGAAAAGGGATTCAGTCCGGATACCTTGCGGTTACTGGAGGCCAAAGGCCAGCATGTGAAAGTGTTGCCGTCGATGGGCAGTACCCAAAGTATTATGATTGGGCCTGACGGTACGCTGTATGGCGCGTCCGATCCGCGCACCGTAGATGACCTGAGCGCAGGTTACTGATGAAAACGGGCAGCCCTTTGGCTGCCCGTAATCTTATGTTTTCAGCCTCGCCATATAATGTGTATCGATCAAGGCACCCTCACGCATGGCGAAGCCTTGCGCGGTGCCTTCAATTCGGAAGCCGAACTTGTGATACAGCGCTATCGCGTTGTCATTGTCGGCAAACACCGTGAGTTCAATGCGCGTAACCTGTAGCCAGTTGTCGCAGAGATCGATCATCGCGGCCATCAGGGCGCTGCCAATCCCGCGACGATGAAACGCCGGATCGACGCCCATCCCCAGGCTGGCACAATGCCGTCGCCGTGCGGCCGTCATTCCCTCAAGCGTAAGTTGCCCAACGACCTGCTCACCGAGACAGGCAACGAGCATATAAACGCCCGCGCGCGGGTTGGCGAGTTTCTGCTCCCACAGCGAGGGGGAAGGATAAGGCAGGTGCAGGGTAGCCGCCTGCGTTTCGGGCTGGCTGTAAAGACGCGTTAATGCGGATGCGTCAGAAGGGATAGCATGACGAATGGTTACCGTGTTCATAGCGCTTATCCTTGTTGGCAGGGTGATAACCCTTTCAACTTCAAGGTATTTACGCATGACGTCAATAAAAGAATGTGCAAAAAGACTTTACAGATGCGAATGATAATGATTATTATTGTCATGCTTTCTCGCGTGTCATCGACACGGTAGAACGCACGACATTGCTCACATTGCTTCCAGTATTATTTAGCCAGCCGGGTGCTGGCTTTTTTTTGCTACCTCTTCCCGCCAGGCCTCCTTCAGCCCCTTTCAACAACCCGTGATTTAATGTTCATAATTTTTGAACAGAGAGGTGAAGTTTTTCAGCTATCAATCTTTTACGCCGGATACCACACTATAAAAAACAGTGAGGAGATTTGAACATGATCTATTTACGTAAAGCTGAAGAACGCGGTCACGCGAATCACGGTTGGCTGGACAGCTGGCATACCTTTTCCTTTGCCAACTATTACGATGCCAATTTTATGGGCTTTTCGGCGTTACGCGTCATTAACGAAGACGTGATCGATCCGGGTCAGGGCTTTGGTACGCATCCCCATAAAGACATGGAAATTCTGACCTATGTGCTGTCAGGTACCGTTGAACATCAGGACAGCATGGGGAATAAAGAACAGATACCGGCAGGCGAATTCCAGATTATGAGTGCCGGTACGGGCGTGCGTCATTCAGAATATAACGCCAGCCAAACCGAACCCCTGCACCTCTACCAAATCTGGATTATTCCAGAAAGCACAGGGATAGAGCCGCGCTACGCTCAGCGCCGTTTTCCCGACGTACAGGGACGCCAGTATATTCTGACGCCTGATGCCCGTGACGGATCGCTCAAAGTCTGGCAGGACATGACGTTGTCGCGCTGGGTATTTGCGGCGGGCGACAGCGACAGCGTGGTACCCGACGCGGGCCGCCGTATCTGGATCCAGGTGGTGAAGGGCCAGGTCAAGGTAAACGGTCAGCCAGCGACAAACAGCGATGCTTTTGCCATCTGGGACGAAAGCAGCCTGGTGCTCGAAGCAGACAGCGCCGCGGAAGTCCTGCTGTTTGATCTGCCGCCGGTATAAGCCTGTTGGGGCGGGCATATCTCGCCCCACTGGCAATCTGGCTGCAAAAAAGTGATAGACTCGTCGTAACTTGCTTTCAGGGCTATCCAGGCGCTTACGATGAAGAAGAAAAGACCGGTTTTACAGGACGTTGCCGATCGTATCGGTATCACCAAAATGACTGTCAGTCGTTATCTGCGTAATCCCGAGCAGGTGTCCGTTGCGCTGGGGAAAAAGATTGCCGTGGCGCTGGATGAACTGGGATACATACCGAATCGTGCCCCGGATATGCTGTCGAATGCGACCAGCCGCGCCATTGGCGTGTTGCTGCCTTCCCTGACCAATCAGGTTTTTGCCGACGTACTGCGTGGCATTGAAGCCGTCACCGATGAGGCCGGTTATCAGACGCTGGTGGCGCACTTTGGCTATAACCCGGAAAAAGAAGAGCGTCAGCTACGGTCGTTGCTGGGCTGGAACATCGACGGCGTTATCCTGACGGAGCGCACCCACACGCCCGGCACGTTGCGCATGCTGGAAGTGGCGGGGATTCCGGTCATTGAAATGATGGACAGCGTTACCCCTTGTCTTGATATGGCGGTCGGCTTTGACAATGTCGAGGCGGCCCGGCAGATGACGCTGGCAATCATCAATAAAGGTCATCGTCATACCGTTTATCTGGGCGCGCGTCTGGATGAGCGAACGCTGCAAAAACAGCGCGGTTATGAAGCCGCCATGCGCGAGGCCGGATTAACGCCGCGCAGCGTGATGATGGAAGAAGCCTCCTCGTTTAGCGCAGGCGGCGATCTGCTGCGTGAAGCGCAGCGCCGTTATCCTCAGACAGACAGCCTGTTCTGTACCAATGACGATCTGGCGGTCGGCGCGATGTTTGAGTGTCAGCGACAGGGACTCAAGGTGCCTTCCCAAATGGCGATTGCCGGTTTCCACGGCCATGATATTAGCCAGGTTGTCACGCCGCAGCTGGCAACGGTACTCACCCCGCGCGACCGAATGGGACGTGAGTCTGCTGCATTATTACTGGCGCGTATCGCCGGGGAACACAGCGTTACACCACCTCTGGATATCGGTTTTGAGATTCTGGAAGGTGGCAGTATCTGATTAACGCGATTTTATGAAGCAGCTCACACTTTAACGCTTTGGGATGTAAAAAGGTTGCCAGCATGTAATGCCACCAGGACAATGTGCTCCACCATTGTTATCGGTAACATGGCAGACTGACTGAACTTGCCGGAGTAAAAAATGACCACGCAATCTTCGCCACATCACGTTTTTATTCTGATGGGTGTTTCAGGCAGCGGTAAATCCGTTGTCGCTAACCAGGTTTCTCACCAGTTGAACACCGCGTTTCTCGACGGTGATTTTCTTCATCCGCGTGCCAATATCCTGAAAATGGCAGAAGGCCATCCACTGGATGATAACGATCGTCTGCCCTGGTTACAGGCTCTGAACGACGCGGCTTTCGCGATGCAACGCACCCAGGCCATTTCCATCATCGTCTGTTCAGCCCTGAAAAAGCATTACCGCGACATTCTTCGTCAGGGCAATGACAACCTGCGTTTTGTGTATCTGAAAGGGGATTTCGATACCATCGAAGCCCGTCTGAAGGCGCGTAAAGGCCACTTCTTCAAGCCGCAAATGCTGGTGACGCAGTTTGCCACCCTGGAAGAGCCGGGCAGTGATGAAAAAGATGTGCTGGTCGTGGATATCGCGAACCCGCTGGATGAGGTTGTGGCGGCGACGGTTGCGACCATCAAGGACGCCATTAATCAAGGCTAGGCCATGAATACCGCAACACTTATTTTAACCGCAGCAGGCTCTGTCCTGCTGCTGCTCTTTCTGGTGATGAAAGCCCGCATGCATGCCTTTCTTGCCTTGATGCTGGTTTCAGTCGGAGCCGGGCTGTTATCCGGTATGCCACTGGATAACATCGCCGAAACCATGCAGAAAGGCATGGGCGGCACGCTGGGCTTTCTGGCAATTGTGGTGGCGCTGGGCGCGATGTTCGGCAAGATCCTGCATGAAACCGGTGCCGTTGACCAAATTGCGGTTCGCATGCTCAAGACCTTTGGCGAAAACCGCGCCCACTTTGCCATGGGAATCGCCGGGCTAATCTGCGCCTTACCGCTCTTCTTTGAAGTTGCCGTGGTACTGCTTATCAGCATTGCTTTCGCCGTCGCCCGACGCACGGGGGATAATCTGGTGAAGCTGGTGATACCGCTGTTTGCCGGAGTGGCCGCCGCCGCGGCCTTTCTGCTGCCGGGGCCTGCGCCCATGTTGCTGGCGTCTCAGATGCACGCAGATTTTGGCTGGATGATTTTAATCGGCCTGTGCGCTGCGCTGCCGGGCATGCTGATTGCCGGGCCGCTGTTTGGTAATTATATCGCCAGACGCGTTTCGTTCAGCGCGCCTCCTGAAGATCATCAGCCGGATATTGATGAAAACAAGCTGCCCTCTTTTGGTTTTAGCCTGGCATTAATCCTGTTTCCTCTCGTGCTGGTCGGGTTAAAAACCATTGGCGCACGCTTCACCACGGAAGGCACCGCGCTTTATCAATGGCTGGAATTTATCGGCCATCCTTTTATCGCCATTCTGCTGGCCTGCCTGGTGGCTATTTACGGCCTGGCTTATCGTCAGGGCATGGAAAAAGAGAAAGTGATGCAGATTTGCGGCAGCGCACTGCAGCCAGCGGGCATTATTTTGCTGGTGATTGGTGCAGGCGGCGTCTTTAAACAGGTACTGGTCGATTCCGGCGTAGGGCCTGTGCTGGGAAATGCCCTGACCGGTGCCGGGCTGCCCGTTGCGCTGGCCTGTTTTATTCTGTCTGGGGCGGTCCGGGTGATTCAGGGATCGGCCACGGTCGCCTGTTTGACGACAGTGGGACTGATCATGCCTGTGATTGAGCCACTGCATTATAACGGCGCGCAGCTGGCGGCCTTGTCCATCTGTATCGGTGGCGGTTCCATTATTATCAGCCATGTTAACGATGCAGGTTTCTGGTTGTTTGGGCGATTTACCGGCGCCACGGAAGGGGAAACCTTAAAGACGTGGACATTGATGGAGACCATTTTGGGCACCGTCGGTGCCGTAGTCGGCATGATCGCCTTTACGCTGCTTTCCTGATGCGTTGTAACCGGGCAGGGCTGCCCGGTTACAATCGACCATGGTTACAACTTCAGATACACGCGAATCCCGTCTAAGAACATCTGCGTTGCCAGCATAATCAGTATCAATCCCATCAGACGTTCCAGCGCATTAACGCCCTTATCGCCCAGCAGCCGAAGAAACAGGCCTGACAACAGCAGAATCATGACCGTTACGCCCCAGGCAATGAGCAGGGCACCCACCAGATGCGACATTTGATTGGGATACTGATGCGACAGCAGCATCAGGGTCGCCAGCAATGACGGCCCTGCCACCAGGGGAATCGCCAGCGGCACCAGAAAAGGCTCTTCTCCCGCCGGTAAGCCCGTGCTACTGCTTTCAGGTGACGGGAAAATCATTTTGATGGCGATTAAAAACAGGATGACGCCACCAGATATGGACACGGTTTCAGTACGCAGGTTGAGAAAGGCCAGAATTCGCTCGCCGGTAAACAAAAACAGCAACATGATGATGAGCGCAATCAGCATTTCACGAATAAGCACGACTCGCCGACGTTTCGGTTCCAGATGCTTTAAAACCGACATAAAAATCGGCAAATTGCCTAAGGGATCCATTATTAACAACAATAATATTGTTGCCGAGATCATTTCAGTCATTCGTTTTACGTCTTCTCGTTATAGATAAAGTCAGGTTATTAGCGGTGTTGCTGAAAAAGTTGGCCTGATTACATTAATTCACTTGCCAGAAAAGCTGCATTTTGTAGAGTAAATCATCACAGGCAGATCTGATTATTACGCAGAGTGGCGTGAGAGTACCACGACACTTTTCCCTTCGATAAGAAAGTCAGGTGTTTATCATCCTGAAACGGACATGACATGAAGAATGTAGGTTTAGTTGGTTGGCGCGGTATGGTTGGCTCAGTGCTGATGTCCCGCATGAGCGAAGAACGGGATTTTGATGTGATCAATCCGGTCTTCTTCTCCACCTCGCAGCACGGTGAAGCGGCCCCGACGTTTGCAGGCAAGCAGCAGGGTACGTTGCAGGATGCCTTTGATATTGAGGCGTTGAACGCGCTGGATATCATTATCACCTGTCAGGGCGGTGACTACACCTCTGAGATCTATCCAAAACTGCGCGCCAGCGGCTGGAATGGCTACTGGATCGATGCGGCGTCAACGCTGCGTATGAAAGACGATGCCATCATTATTCTCGATCCGGTTAACCATCAGGTTATTCGTCAGGGCATCGACAGCGGCGTAAAAACCTTTGTTGGCGGTAACTGCACCGTCAGCCTGATGTTAATGTCGCTAGGCGGTCTGTTTGCACAGGATTTGGTGGAATGGGCCTCAGTGGCAACCTATCAGGCGGCATCCGGCGGCGGCGCGCGTCATATGCGCGAACTGCTGACGCAGATGGGCATGTTGCACGATCACGTGGCGACTTCTCTGCAAAACCCGGCTTCGGCGATTCTGGATATTGAGCGAAGCGTAACGGATTTCACCCGCTCTGGTACGCTGCCAACGGATAACTTTGGCGTGCCGTTGGCGGGCAGCCTGATTCCGTGGATCGACAAGCAACTCGAAAACGGTCAGAGCCGCGAAGAGTGGAAAGGTCAGGCCGAAACGAACAAAATTCTGGCGACCCCGCGCGTCATTCCGGTTGACGGGCTGTGCGTCCGCGTGGGCGCGCTGCGCTGCCACAGCCAGGCCTTTACGCTGAAGCTTAAAAAAGACCTGCCGCTGGCGGAAATTGAGCAACTGCTGGCTTCCCACAATGAATGGGTGAAAGTGGTGCCTAACGATCGTGAACTCACCCTGCGTGAACTCACCCCAGCCGCCGTGACCGGTACGCTGAATACACCGGTAGGACGTCTCCGCAAGTTGAATATGGGGCCAGAATATCTTTCTGCCTTTACTGTCGGCGATCAGCTTCTTTGGGGCGCTGCCGAGCCGCTGCGTCGCATGTTGCGTTTGCTCATCGACTAAATCTGAAAGCATCAAAAGACCGGACTTGTCCGGTCTTATTCCCATAAATCACTGCAAATTGTTCTACTGTTACGATCGCTAAGTGATCCGCTTCCCCTTTTTGCCTGTCCAGAAATAAATTTTTGCTTATCTGCTCTTATAACCGCTGTCATCAAGCTATGATTTAACAAGGGTGCGCCGCGAGTTAACTGTTTTACTTTATTAACTAAATGGTTGTTGTAGATGGGAAAGACATTTTTTCGAGGAACGTACTGGCACTGTTTTTCACCGATGTCCATCAAACCGATGAGGCGGATAAATCATATCTGACTGGCAGCGCTTAACCCGCGATGCTGGCGGCTTCGCTCTGCGCTAAAACCCGGCGGCGCCTGAGATACGCGGTGCAGCAGCTGGGCGGTAAAACGTCCTCCTCCCGGCCGGTCTTTCCGAAAAAAAGAACGGCTTAAGCGGAATGGCGGGCTCTTAGCGAAAAGTGGCCGGTTTTTATTAAATAAGATGAAACGCGAATCTGTTATACATTAATATAATTTAATTTTTTGCGGGGCGGTTCGCAAAAATAAAAGGCGGGTGTTCTCTCTTAAAAACGGTCTTACATCAGATGATGTAGGTGATGACTGCCTTTTTTAGCCAGGGCCGGCTTGCACGTGAAAGTAAAAGTTATTTAATGTCTGGAGGCTTGCCGGATGGGCATCTGGCGGTACTACGGGCTTTGCATTGAGCAGACAGGCTTGATGCTAACTGGTTGTGATTTAAGGAGGCGCGTGGTGAGGAGCGTTTCGTTTTGACACCCACGCCGCTGTACTCATGGCTCAATGAAGAGCAGCGCAACAGACCTGCGATAACACGACGTCGTGGTCTTTTCGCCTGCCAACTATCACAGGAAGAAAGTCATGTCAGAGCTACCCGATCGCCAGGCGATCAATGCCCTTTTTGCGGGTAATTATTCCGACCCCTTTTCACTGCTGGGGATGCATAAAACCGAAAATGGTCTTGAAGTGCGTGCGCTGCTTCCGGAAGCCCTGGAAGTCTGGGTCATTGAAACCTCAACAGGACGCAAACTGGTCCAACTGAAGTGTGATGATTCTCGTGGTTTTTTCAGTGGCGTCGTTCCTCGTCGTAAAAATCCGTTTCGCTATCAACTGGCGGTTAACTGGCACGGCCAGCAGAACCTCATTGATGATGCCTACCGCTTTGGCCCTTTGTTGCAAGAGATGGACTTGTGGCTGCTGGCAGAAGGCACGCACCTGCGGCCCTATGAAACGCTGGGCGCCCACGGCGACGTCATTGATGGTGTGATTGGTACGCGTTTTTGTGTCTGGGCACCTAACGCACGCCGCGTATCGGTTGTCGGTGATTTCAACTTTTGGGACGGCCGTCGTCATCCGATGCGTCTGCGTCAGGAAATGGGCGTCTGGGAGCTGTTTGTTCCCGGCGCCGTTAACGGGCAACTCTATAAATTTGAAATCATCGATGCCCATGGACAGCTCCGTATCAAGGCCGATCCTTTAGCATTTGAAGCACAAATGCGTCCGCAAACCGCATCAATGATTTGCGGCCTGCCCGAAAAAGTGGAGATGTCGGCCTCACGCAAAGCGGCAAATGAGTTTGATAAACCCATCTCTATCTACGAAGTGCATCTGGGATCGTGGCGTCGCCATACTGATGACAACTTCTGGCTCAGTTACAAAGAGCTGGCTGAACAGCTGGTGCCTTACGTTAAAGAGATGGGGTTTACCCATATCGAGCTGCTGCCCATTAACGAACATCCGTTTGACGGCAGTTGGGGTTATCAGCCGCTCGGTATGTACGCGCCCACCCGCCGTTTCGGTACCCGTGATGAATTCCGCTACTTTATCGACAGCGCCCATGCCGCAGGGCTGAATGTGTTACTGGACTGGGTGCCAGGCCATTTCCCGAGCGATGATTTTGGTCTGGCGAAGTTTGATGGCACCGAACTGTATGAGCACAGCGATCCGCGTGAAGGTTACCATCAGGACTGGAATACACTGATTTACAACTTTGGCCGTCGGGAAGTCAGTAACTTCCTGGCAGGCAATGCACTGTACTGGATGGAGCGCTTCGGTATTGATGGCCTGCGTGTCGATGCGGTGGCTTCAATGATCTATCGTGATTACAGCCGCGCCGAAGGCGAGTGGATCCCCAATCAATACGGTGGTCGCGAAAATCTCGAAGCCATCAATTTCCTGCGTTATACCAACCGTACTTTGGGACACGTCGCCCCAGGTTCAGTGACGATGGCTGAAGAGTCCACAGACTATCCTGGTGTTTCACGACCGCCTGAAGGTGGCGGCCTGGGGTTCTGGTACAAATGGAACTTGGGCTGGATGCATGACACGCTGGACTATATGAAACTCGACCCGGTACATCGCCGCTACCATCATAATCTGATGAGCTTTGGCATCATGTACAACTACAGCGAAAACTTCGTCCTGCCGCTGTCGCACGATGAAGTGGTGCACGGAAAACGCTCTATTCTTGATCGCATGCCGGGAGATGCCTGGCAAAAATTCGCTAACCTGCGTGCCTACTACGGCTGGATGTGGGCGTTTCCGGGTAAGAAGCTGTTATTCATGGGCAACGAATTTGCGCAGGGCAAAGAGTGGAATCACGATGTCAGCCTTGACTGGCACCTGCTCGAAGGTGAGGACAACTGGCATCACGGCGTTAAGCGTCTGGTGCGCGATCTGAACCATACCTATCAGCATTACACCTCCCTGCATCAGCTTGATTTCGATCCAGCGGGGTTTGAGTGGCTGGTTGTTGATGATGCAGAGCATTCCGTCTTTGCGTTTGTACGTCGCGACCGTGATGGCAATGAAGTGATTGTTGTCAGCAACTTTACCCCTGTCCCGCGTCCGGGCTATCGCTTCGGCGTGAACCAGGCGGGCAGCTGGCGCGAAGTGCTTAATACCGACCAGCATGAATACCACGGCAGCGACGTGCGCAATCATCTGGTGCACACCGATCAGCAGGAAAGTCATGGCCGCCCGCAATCGCTGAGCCTGAATTTACCGCCACTGGCGACGGTATGGTTCGTGCGGGAGGGGGAATGATATTACGTGCCGGACATCCCCAACCGCTGGGTGCCAGCTACGATGGGAAAGGGGTCAATTTTACGCTGTTTTCCCATCACGCTGAGCGTGTTGAACTGTGCCTGTTCGATGAGAACGGCCTTGAGCAGCGCGTTGAACTCACTGAGCGAAGCGGCGATATCTGGCACGGCTATCTGCCCGGACTCAAGCCCGGACAGCGTTATGGCTATCGGGTACACGGGCCGTGGGCGCCCCAGCAGGGGCACTTTTTTAATCCTGCCAAACTGTTAATCGATCCCTGCGCCAGAGCAGTGCAGGGCGATGTCCCCGACGATCCGCGCTTTCACTGCGGGTATGGCGAGCCTGATGGTCGTGATAACGCCGCCCTCGCTCCCAAGAGCATTGTCGTGACGGACGATTTCGACTGGCAAGGGGATGTGCCGCCGCGCACGTCGTGGGGCGATAGCGTCATTTACGAAGCGCATGTCCGCGGTCTGACGCAGCTGCATCCCGGCATTCCCGAACCCCTGCGCGGCACCTATGCTGCTCTGGGCCATCCGGTGATGGTGGATTACCTGCTGAAAATGGGCATCACCGCCATTGAGCTCCTGCCCATTGCGCAGTTCGCCAGCGAGCCTCGCCTGCTGCGCCTGGGACTGACTAACTACTGGGGTTATAACCCCTTTGCCCTCTGGGCTGTCGATCCCCGCTATGCATCGGGTCAGGATGGCCTGTCTCCTCTGCAAGAGTTTCAGCAGGCGGTAAAGCGTCTGCACGCTGCCGGGATTGAGGTGCTGCTGGATGTGGTGTTTAACCACACGGCGGAACTGGATGACACCGGACCGACGCTTTCCTTTCGCGGCATTGATAACGCCAGCTATTACTGGCTGGACGAACAGGGCGATTATCACAACTGGACCGGCTGCGGCAATACCCTGAACCTCAGCCATCCGCAGGTAATGAACTGGACGCTGGAGGCGCTGCGCTACTGGGTGCGCGTCTGTCACGTCGATGGTTTCCGCTTTGATCTTGCGCCGGTGCTGGGTCGCGAACCGGATTATCACCGCGATGCGGCTCTGTTTGAGGCCATTCGCGCCTGTCCGATACTGTCAAAAGTCAAACTGATCGCCGAGCCCTGGGATATCGGTCCAGGCGGTTATCAGGTAGGCAATTTTCCTGCGCCCTTTGCAGAATGGAACGATCAATTTCGCGATACGACCCGGCGCGCATGGCTGCATGGTGACGTCAGCCTGGGGGAATTTGCCTGCCGGTTTGCCGCGTCAAGCGACCTTTTTCAGCATGACGATCGCAGGCCACACGCGACCATCAATCTGATTACCGCTCACGATGGTTTTACCCTGCGCGACCTCGTGAGTTTCAACAATAAACATAACGAAGTTAACGGTGAAGAAAACCGTGACGGGCATGGTAACAACTATAGCCACAATCATGGTACAGAAGGTCTGGAGAGCAGTGCGGAGGTGGCGCAGCGTCGGCGCCGCAGCATGCAAGGGCTGCTGACCACGCTGCTGCTTTCTCAGGGAACGCCCATGCTGCTGGCGGGAGACGAACGGGGTCAAAGTCAGCAGGGCAATAACAATGCGTATTGCCAGGACAATCCTCTGAGCTGGCTCAACTGGCACGATGACGAAAAAGCGCTGGTCGATTTTACGGCGTCGCTGATTCAACTGCGCAAGCGAATTCCTGCACTCACAGCAGATCGCTGGTGGCAGAACGATGACGGCAATGTTCAGTGGCTGGACGCCCAGGGTAATCCCGTAGATGAAGCTGGCTGGAAGCAGGGCATGTGTAGCCTGCAGATTCTGCTTTCAGACCGCTGGTTAATAACAATAAATGCGACAGATTCGATATGTGATATCGCCTTACCAGACGGAGAATGGCACGTCCTTCCTCCTTTCACCGGGGAATGTCACCCCATCCGGTTAACTGTCTGGCATGGTCCCGCACACGCTGTGTGTGTGTTCCAAAAGCAATGATAAGGAGTCAGACATGGTCAAATTAGAAAGAGCAGAACATCTCATGCTGGCGCGCCAGCTCCCTACACAAACCGTTGCCCTTGTACTGGCTGGTGGACGCGGTACGCGTCTGGTCGATCTTACCGCTAAGCGTGCCAAGCCCGCCGTTCACTTTGGTGGCAAATTCCGCATTATCGACTTTGCACTTTCCAACTGTGTGAACTCAGGGATTCGCCGCATTGGGGTCATTACGCAATACCAGTCTCATACGTTAACTCAACATATTCAGCGTGGTTGGTCTATCTTCAACGAAGAGATGAATGAATTTGTTGACCTGCTACCTGCGCAGCAGCGCTTCTCGACGGAGCAATGGTATCGCGGAACAGCGGATGCAGTAACACAGAACCTTGACGTTATCCGACGCTATGGCGCGCAGTACGTCGTCATCCTGGCCGGTGATCATATCTATAAGATGGATTACTCAAGGATGTTGCTGGACCACGTGCTGAACGATGCGCGATGCACCATCGCCTGTCTGCCCGTGCCGGTGCATGAGGCGACCGCATTTGGTGTGATGGCCGTCGACGAAAACAATAAAGTAATCGATTTCGTAGAGAAGCCGCCGAAGCCACCGACAATGCCGGGCGATGACACCAAATCGCTGGCCAGTATGGGAATTTATGTCTTCGACGCCGAATACCTCTATGGCTTGCTGGAAGCCGACCTGCATGAAGCGGGTTCAAGCCACGATTTCGGCAAAGATATTCTGCCAAAAGTGGTCGCGAGTGGAGAGGGCTACGCCCATTCGTTTGCGATCTCTTGTGTGCAAAACGATCACGAGGCACCGCCCTACTGGCGGGATGTGGGTACGCTGGAAGCCTACTGGCGCGCCAACCTTGATTTAGCCTCTGTTACACCCGAGCTGGACATGTACGACAGCACCTGGCCGATTCGGACGCACATGGAACCTTTGCCACCGGCAAAGTTTGTTCAGGACCGTTCCGGCAGCCATGGTATGACGATGAACTCACTGGTCTCCGGTGGCTGCATTATCTCGGGATCGGTGGTGGTGAATTCGGTCATGTTTTCCCGCGTGCGGGTGAACTCATTTTGCAATATCGATTCAACGGTACTGCTACCTGATGTGGTAGTCGGCCGATCCTGTCGTCTGCGCCGCTGCGTCATTGACCGCGCCTGTGTGCTGCCAGAAGGGATGGTGATTGGTGAAAACCCTGATGAAGACAGCCGCCGGTTTTTCCGTTCAGAAGAAGGCATTGTACTGGTTACGCGCGCCATGCTGGCCAAACTAAATAGCGCGGGATCATAAACGACAAGCGGCACACAACCCATCGGCACGAGGATCGTGCCTGGTAACTTAATGAGGTCGAGGATGCAGGTTTTACATGTCTGTTCAGAACTTTTCCCGCTGCTGAAAACGGGCGGGCTGGCTGATGTAGTCGGAGCATTACCTCAGGCACAAATTGCGGGTGGAACAGATACGCGTGTGTTGTTACCCGCGTTTCCTGCATTACGTAAAGGAATACCCGATACGCAGGTGGTTGCGGAACTGCAAACCTTTGCCGGTCCGGTGCGCCTGCTTTTTGGGCGATTCGATGGGGTAGGTATCTATCTTATCGACGCTCCCGATCTCTACGATCGGCCGGGCAGTCCTTATCATGATGAATCGCAGTTTGCCTACGTCGACAACTATTTGCGCTTTGCTTTACTGGGATGGATGGGCTGTGAGTTAGGCTGCGGGCTGGATAGCTACTGGCGACCGGATATTGTTCATGCACACGACTGGCATGCGGGTCTGACGTGTGCTTATCTGGAGGCGCGTGGCCGTCCGGCTAAGTCTGTCTTCACCGTGCATAACCTGGCTTATCAGGGGCTTTTTTCGGCGCACCATTTGGATCAGATTCAGCTGCCACAATCGTTTTTTAACATGTTTGGTCTGGAGTTCTTTGGCCAGATCTCTTACCTGAAGGCCGGCTTGTTCTACGCCGACCACGTGACGGCAGTCAGCCCAACTTACGCGCGTGAAATTACGACGCCAGAGTACGGCTATGGCATGGAAACGTTGCTGGCACAGCGTATGCGTGAAGGTCGCCTGAGCGGCGTTCTGAACGGCGTGGACCCGGCTATTTGGGATCCTTCTCACGATCTGTTGCTGAGCTCCCGCTACAACCGGGATACGCTGGAAGCTAAAGCGGAAAACAAGCGCCAGCTGCAGGTTGCGATGGGACTGAAGGTTGACGATAAAGCACCGGTGTTTGCCGTGATCAGCCGCCTGACCCGGCAAAAAGGGCTGGATCTGGTGCTGGAAGCGCTGCCGGGTTTACTGGCGCAGGGCGGACAGCTGGTGCTGTTAGGACAGGGTGATGCTGAGCTGCAGCAGGGCTTTCTGGCCGCCGCCGCCGAACATCCCGGCAGCGTGGGCGTGCAGATTGGCTACCACGAGGCATTCTCGCATCGCATCGTTGGTGGGGCCGATGTCATTATGGTACCGAGCCGTTTTGAGCCTTGCGGCCTGACACAGCTCTATGGACTGAAATACGGCACGCTGCCACTGGTCCGCCGCACGGGCGGGCTGGCGGATACGGTCAACGACAGTTCGCTAGAAAATTTAGCGGATGGCATTGCCAGTGGGTTCAGTTTCGAAGACAGTAATGCCTGGTCCTTATTAAGGGCCATTCGTCGCGCTTTTGTGTTGTGGTCTCGTCCTTCACTGTGGCGTTATGTGCAGCGTCAGGCGATGGGAATGGACTTTAGCTGGCAGGTTGCCGCTCAAGCCTACCGCGATCTTTACCAACGTTTGTTGTAACGGATTGGGAAACAGAAAATGAATACACCATTCACTTACGCTTCACCTACGTTGACGGTTGATGCCTTAAAGCACTCAATCGCTTACAAACTGATGTTCACCATTGGTAAAGACCCTTCGATTGCGAACAAACATGAATGGCTCAACGCCGCGTTGCTGGCCGTGCGCGATCGCATGGTAGAGCGCTGGCTGCGTTCTAATCGTGCTCAACTTTCCCAGGATGTGCGTCAGGTTTATTACCTGTCGATGGAATTCCTGATGGGCCGCACGTTGGGCAATGCGCTACTGGCCATGGGGATCTACGACGATCTCAATCTGGCACTGGACGAAATGGGCCTCGATCTGGCCGAACTCATGGAAGAAGAGAACGATCCCGGCCTGGGCAACGGGGGTTTAGGCCGTCTTGCCGCCTGCTTCCTGGATTCTCTGGCTACGCTGGGCATGCCCGGACGCGGCTACGGCATCCGCTATGATTACGGCATGTTCAAACAAAATATTGTGGACGGCGAGCAGAAAGAGTCTCCGGATTACTGGCTGGAATACGGTAACCCGTGGGAGTTTCAGCGCTTCAACACCCGTTATAAAGTTCGCTTCGGTGGCCGCGTTCAGCACGAAGGTGCCAAAGTGCGTTGGCTGGAAACCGAAGAAATTCTCGCCATGGCCTACGATCAAATTATCCCTGGCTACGACACTGACTCGACCAATACGTTACGTTTGTGGGGCGCGCAGGCCAGTAACGAAATCAACCTGGGTAAATTCAACCAGGGTGACTATTTTGCGGCTGTGGAAGATAAAAACCACTCAGAAAACGTGTCGCGCGTGCTTTATCCCGATGACTCGACCTATTCCGGGCGTGAGCTTCGTTTGCGTCAGGAGTACTTCCTGGTGTCAGCTACCGTGCAGGATATCCTGAATCGCCACTGGATGATGCACCGCACCTGGAACAATCTGGCTGATAAAATCGCCATTCACCTTAATGACACACATCCGGTGTTAGCGATTCCTGAGCTGATGCGGTTGTTGATTGATGAGCATAAATTCACCTGGGATGATGCGTTTGATGTGTGCTGCCAGGTGTTCTCTTACACCAACCACACGTTAATGACTGAAGCCCTGGAAACCTGGCCGGTAGATATGATCGGTAAGATCCTGCCGCGTCATCTGAGCATCATCTTTGAAATCAACGACTTTTTCCTTAAAACGATTCAGGAATACTATCCAGACGACTGGGATCTGCTGTCGCGTATTTCGATCATCGACGAGAACGACGGGCGTCGGGTACGTATGGCCTGGCTGGCTGTTGTTGTCAGTCATAAGGTTAACGGCGTTTCTGAACTGCACTCGAACCTGATGGTTCAGTCCCTGTTTGCCGATTTCTCGCGGCTGTTCCCAGGCCGATTCTGTAACAAAACCAACGGTGTAACGCCACGTCGCTGGCTGGCGCTGGCTAATCCGCCACTGTCAGAATTGCTGGACGAACAAATTGGCCGTAACTGGCGCACCGATCTAAGCCAGCTCAGTGAACTCAAAAGCTGTGTTGATTATCCTGCATTTATTGAGAAAGTGGCTGAAGCCAAGCTGGAAAACAAAAAACGTCTGGCGATCTGGGTGGCGAAGAATCTGGATGTCGTTATCGATCCTAACGCGCTGTTTGACGTACAGATTAAGCGCATCCATGAGTACAAGCGCCAGTTGCTTAACGTTTTGCACGTGATTACGCGCTACAACCGCATCAAAGCCGATCCGGACGCCGAGTGGGTGCCGCGTGTTAACATCTTTGCAGGTAAAGCCGCGTCCGCTTACTACGTTGCCAAGCACATTATTCATCTGATTAACGATGTGGCTAAGGTCATCAACAACGATCCTCAGGTTAAAAACAAACTTAAGGTCGTATTTATTCCTAACTACAGCGTGAGTCTGGCGCAGATTATTATTCCTGCTGCCGATCTCTCTGAGCAGATTTCAACGGCAGGTACCGAAGCATCGGGTACCAGTAATATGAAATTTGCGCTCAACGGCGCGTTGACTATCGGCACGCTGGACGGGGCCAACGTTGAAATGCTGGAGCATGTGGGTAAAGAGAACATCTTCATTTTTGGTAACACAACGCCGCAGGTCGAAGCCTTGCGTAAAGCAGGTTATAACCCGCGTAAATACTATGAAGAAGATGCAGAGTTGCATCAGGTGCTGACTCAGTTGGCCTCAGGCGTCTTTAGTCCGCAGGATCCCGGCCGTTACCGTAATCTGTTCGATCTGCTGGTCAACTTCGGCGATCATTATCAGCTGTTGGCAGATTACCGCAGCTATGTGGATACGCAGGATAAGGTTGATGAACTGTATCGCCAGCCGGATGTCTGGCAGCACCGGGCGGCTATGAACATTGCTGGCATGGGCTATTTCTCGTCTGACCGTACGATTCAGGAATATGCGGATGAGATTTGGAATATTTCGCCGGTAAGGTTGTAGTTTGGCGGTAACGTTTCTGCTCTGAGCATGTTCCCCCCGCAACGGTTGTGCACCTGGCAGGTGTGGGGGCACGGTCTTGCATTGAGCAGGTTCCGCCCGCCAGGCGCCGGGGAGTTTCAGCCTGTCCGTG
Organism: Pantoea sp. B623; assembly: GCF_024814475.1. NCBI lineage: Bacteria > Pseudomonadati > Pseudomonadota > Gammaproteobacteria > Enterobacterales > Erwiniaceae > Pantoea > Pantoea sp. B623. The sequence continues at coordinate 2,769,939 of NZ_JANUXM010000004.1, forward strand.
CAGGCGGTCGGGTTAAGGGGCTCGCGCCAGCCCCTTAACAATCCCGGCGTCCGGCAGCCGCCGCTGTACCTTCGTCACTCACTGCGGCCTGACGGACCGTCCGGATGCGCCATCCCTGGCGCAGCCGTCCTCGTCGCGGCTTCCGTGCCGCGCCGTCCTGGCCTCCGTTCTCTCCTCAGCGCGGCGGATGCCTCCGGAAAACCCCTGCCTGTGAGGGCTTATTCATCATTGGGTTTGGCTCTGCCTGTGAGGCGGTGAGCATACCGTTATGCTCTGAGCAGGTTCCGCCCGCCAGGCGCCGGGGAGTTTCAGCCTGTCCGTGCAGGCGGTCGGGTTAAGGGGCTCGCGCCAGCCCCTTAACAATCCCGGCGTCCGGCAGCCGCCGCTGTACCTTCGTCACTCACTGCGGCCTGACGGACCGTCCGGATGCGCCATCCCTGGCGCAGCCGTCCTCGTCGCGGCTTCCGTGCCGCGCCGTCCTGGCCTCCGTTCTCTCCTCAGCGCGGCGGATGCCTCCGGAAAACCCCTGCCTGTGAGGGCTTATTCATCATTGGGTTTGGCTCTGCCTGTGAGGCGGTGAGCATACCGTTATGCTCTGAGCAGGTTCCGCCCGCCAGGCGCCGGGGAGTTTCAGCCTGTCCGTGCAGGCGGTCGGGTTAAGGGGCTCGCGCCAGCCCCTTAACAATCCCGGCGTCCGGCAGCCGCCGCTGTACCTTCGTCACTTACTGCGGCCTGACGGACCGTCCGGATGCGCCATCCCAGGCGCAGCCGTCCTCGTCGCGGCTTCCGTGCCGCGCCGTCCTGGCCTCCGTTCTTTCCTCAGCGCGCCGGATGCCTCCTGAAAACCCCTCGCCTGTGAGATTTTCTGTTTTTCCAAAAGGCTGGTTTTGTCTGTTATTAACAGCATGCAATGGAATTCTGATGAAACAAAAAATGAACACTAATGGGGCGGATGCTTTTATGACACCTGAAGCGATACGGAAGTTGGTCTTAACCCAGAGACTGAAGCGGGGGAGTGGGCCGGCCTTCCCGTCCCGCTGAGCGGACGCAGGATTTCCGGATGAGCCGACAGGACGTCGGCGAAAGTCAGGCCGCGCCAGGGACGGCGCGTCCTGGCGGTCCGGCAGAAATCCTGAAGCAGCGAAGGCACCGCGCAGCGGCGGGTGGGCAGGACGGGAGCCGGGGGTCAAGGGGCCGCGGCGACTGGCGGCCCCTTGTCGGTCGCCCGCACGGGGCGGACTGAAACTGCCCGCCGCCTGGCGAGCGAAACCTTCTCAGAGTTACATAACTGGACGCCGCTCAGGCAACCAACCAAAAGCCACGTTCATGCAATGAACCTCAACACGTTGCCGCGCAGGCAAAAAAAAGCGGCACAACAGGCCGCAAACTGTTGCACCGCGCTTTCTGCGCTGACGCGCGACTACGATGCCAGCGACAGCGTAGGCTTCGCCTTAGCCGCCAGCCATTCGGCAATGCGTGCCTGCTGGGCTTCGTTCAGCCACATACCTTGCTTGGTACGGCGCCAGATAGCGTCATCCACTTCACGCACCCACTCATGCTGCACAAGGTAACGTAACTCCGCCTCATAAAACTCATGACCGAAGTTTTCACCCAGGTCTTCCAGCGATGTCGCATCTTTAAGCAGCACTTCGGTGCTGCTACCGTAAGTGCGGGCGTAGTGACGTGCCATGTTTTCAGTAATGAACGGGTAACGACGGCGCAGGCTGGCAGCGTAATCGTCGCTGCTGCCGGAAATATTACCGCCGGGCAGCACGCAGTTTTTAGTCCATGCTGCGCCCGCATCAGGATAATACTTCGACAGCTTCTCCAGCGCATGCTCGGCCAGTTTACGGTAAGTCGTTAATTTACCACCGAAAACGGACAGCAGCGGCGTCTGACCGTTGTCATCGCGGACATCCAGGGTGTAATCGCGAGTGATCGCCTGCGGCGAATCGGACTCGTCATCACAAAGCGGACGCACGCCGGAATAGGTCCACACAATGTCGTCAGGCGTCAGCTGCTTTTTGAAATGGCCGTTGTACACCTTCAGGATGTAGTCGATTTCATTATCATCAATAGCGACGTTTTTCGGATCGCCTTTATATTCCACGTCGGTGGTGCCGATGATAGAAAACTCATCCATCCACGGAATGACAAACACAATACGGTTATCTTCGTTTTGCAGGATATAAGCCTGCTTCTCATTGTGAACGCGCGGCACCACAATATGGCTGCCTTTGATCAGGCGAATACCGTAAGGCGATTTCAGCTCCAGGCCATCGTCGAAGAACTGCTTAACCCATGGACCGGCGGCGTTGACCAGGCCTTTGGCCTGCCAGGTGAAGGTTTTGCCGCTGTCGATATCCTCAGCTTCTACCATCCACAGGCCGTTCTCACGCCATGCGCGAGTCACGCGAGTGCGGGTACGCACCTCACCACCATGTTTAACCACTTCCTGCGCATTGAGTACCACCATTCGGGCATCGTCCACCCAGCAGTCGGAATACTCAAAACCGCGCTTAATTTCAGGCTTAAGTGCAGACTCTGCACCAAAGCTCAGGCTTTTACTGCCCGGCAGACTCGTGCGCTTGCCCAAGTGATCGTACATAAACAGACCGGTACGGATCATCCACGCCGGACGCAGATGCGGGCGGTGTGGTAAGCGAAAGCGCATTGGGAACGCGATATGGGGTGCCATCTTTAACAGCACTTCGCGCTCGGCCAGCGCTTCGCTCACCAGACGGAATTCATAATGTTCAAGGTAGCGCAGGCCACCGTGAATCAGCTTTGAGCTGGCGGAAGAGGTCGCGCAAGCCAGGTCCCGCGCCTCTAGCATTAACACCGACAGTCCGCGTCCTGCAGCGTCTGCTGCGATGCCAGCACCGTTGATGCCGCCGCCGATAACGATCAGGTCTTTGGTTTCCACGTTGTCTCCTCCGATGTTCGGAATAGTTCACTTATGTTCGTTTTCGAGCATAATCATAATCGCAAACCAACATTGATGCCAGTATTTAACCACCTAAAAACAATTTTGCGTGATATGGATAACATTATCTGGGCGCAAAGGTGAATAGCCGTAGTGATTGTCAGGTTATTGGTGAGGATTATCAGGTTACACTAGACGTCATTTTGATGATGTTATGAGAGACACCATGGAAACTTACCAATGTATTGATGTTCATCAGGCTCAACAGCGGCTGGCACAAGGCGCAGTAATGGTGGATATCCGCGATGCGCAAAGTTTTGCTCTTGGTCATGCCAACGGCGCCTTGCATTTATCGAATAACAACCTTAATGATTTTATCAGTTCAACCGATACAAGCCTGCCGGTGCTGGTAATGTGCTATCACGGCAACAGCAGTAAAAGTGCAGCGGATTATCTGCACGCCCAGGGATTTACCACTGCTTACAGTATTGATGGCGGGTTTGATGCCTGGCGCGCCGCCTTCCCTCAACAGGTGACCAGTGGCGCTGAGTGACTGGTCAGGCGTAACACGGAGAGTGAGTAATGCGCATTACCCAATTTAACCAGCCGCGCATGGCGCAGGCTTTTGTTGACTATATGGCAACGCGCGGCGTGAAATTGCGTATTGAACGTGAAAGTCATTACGTCATTATGCTGGATGATGAAAGCCAGCTTTCGATGGTCGAAAACGAACTTCAGCAGTTTGTGCGCGATCCCAACCATCCGCGCTACCAGGCGGCAAGCTGGCACAGTGGTAAAACCGACAGCGGGTTGCGCTATGAGCGAAGCAATATCTGGGCAAACATCCGTGAGCGTGCCGGGCCGTTGACCATGGTGGTTATGTTTGCCTGTATTGCGGTATTTGTGCTGATGCAGGTACTGGGCGATCGTACCGTAATGTACTGGCTGGCGTGGCCAGATGCCGATCAACATTTTGAGATCTGGCGCTGGTTCAGCCATGTGCTACTTCACTTTTCACTGTTGCACATCCTGTTTAATCTGATGTGGTGGTGGTATCTCGGTGGAGCCGTAGAAAAACGTCTGGGCAGCGGTAAGCTTTTTGTTATTTTTATCATTTCTGCACTGCTCAGCGGCTGGCTTCAGTCGAAATTTAGCGGTATCTGGTTTGGCGGCCTGTCCGGTGTGGTCTATGCGCTGATGGGATACTGCTGGCTGCGCGGTGAACGCGATCCCGACAGCGGTGTTTATCTGGAGCGTGGGTTAATCGGCTTTGCACTTGTCTGGCTGGTGGTGGGCTGGTTTGGTGCATTTGGTCTGGCTATCGCTAACGCAGCACACGTTGGTGGCCTGCTTGTCGGACTGGCAATGGCGTTTGTCGACACACGCAAGCGTAAACGGTAGTCACAACGAATAAGAATAAGCCCGAAACAGGAGAGGAATGTGAAGCAGACGCAACGTCATGACGCCATTATTGATCTGGTTCGGCGTCAGGGATATGTCAGTACTGAGGAGCTGGTCGATCATTTCGAGGTCAGCCCACAAACGATTCGTCGTGATTTAAACGACCTTGCCGATCAAAATAAAATTCAGCGCCACCACGGCGGCGCGGCCTTGCCTTCCAGTTCAGAGAATACCGCCTGGCAGGATCGTAAGATGATGTGGTCAGCAGAAAAAGCGCGTATCGCACAGCGAGTGGCCAGCCAGATACCGGACGGGGCGACGCTGTTTATCGATATCGGTACCACACCAGAAGCCGTGGCACATGCGTTGTTAAACCATAGCGATTTACGCGTGGTGACCAATAACCTGAACGTGGCAATGCTGTTGATGGGCAAGCCGGATTTCAGGGTTATTATCGCTGGTGGAGAAGTGCGTACCCGTGATGGCGCAGTCATGGGGGAAGCGACGCTGGACTTTATTTCACAGTTTCGTCTTGATTACGGCATCCTCGGGATCAGCGGCATCGATATGGACGGATCGCTGCTGGAGTTTGACTACCACGAAGTCCGTACCAAACGCGCCATCATCGAAAACTCCCGCTGTGTCATGTTGGTGGTAGACCACTCGAAATTTGGCCGTAACGCGATGGTCAATCTGGGGAATATGAGCCAGCTCGACTATCTCTACACCGATAAGATGCCGCCTAACAGCATCATGAAAGTTATTGAACAGCATGAGGTTCACCTCGAACTCTGCTGAGACCTGCACGCCAGTCAGATCACTGGCGTTTTTCAAACCTGCCTGTCGCTTTTTTCTCCACTCGCGTATTTAATTAACATGGCCGCCAGCAATATGGCTGGCCCATGCGCATTCCATTTTTGCTTTACCCATATGGATACAAAAGGGAGTGATATGCCACAGCAGAAATTCAACAAATCCCGTTTTCAGGCTGCGTTAACCCGCCACTGGCAGCATCTTGGTTTCTCGTCCGCAAAACAAATGACGCCGCGCCAGTGGTGGCAGGCACTGAGTGCCACGGTCAACGAATTGCTCAACGCCCAACCGGCGGTCCGGGGCGCGCAACCCCAGCGTCACGTTAACTATCTCTCAATGGAGTTTCTGCTGGGGCGCCTTACAGGAAATAACCTGATGAATCTGGGGTGGTACGACGAGGTCAAATCCCTGCTGGCGGAATACCAGGTTGAGTTAAGTGAATTACTGGAAGAAGAAGTCGATCCGGCATTGGGTAACGGTGGCCTGGGCAGGCTGGCTGCCTGTTACATGGACTCAATGGCAACGGTGGGCCAACCCGCTACCGGGCACGGGCTTAACTACCAGTACGGTTTGTTTCGCCAGCGTTTTGCAGAGGGAAAACAGGTCGAGGAACCCGATGACTGGGCGCGCGAGACGTACCCCTGGTTTCGGCATAATGCTGCGCTGGATGTCCGCGTCGCGATGGGCGGAAAAGTCATCAAGCAGGATGACGGGCGTAAAGTGTGGGAGCCCGCCATTTATCTTCGTGGAGAAGCCTGGGATTTACCGGTAACGGGTTATCGCAATGGCGTCACCCTGCCGTTGAGGCTGTGGAAAGCGACAAGTGAGCATCCCTTTGACCTGACCCTGTTCAACGACGGTCAGTTTTTACAGGCTGAGAAGCAGGGGATTGATGCCGCCAGCCTGACCAAAGTGCTCTATCCCAATGATAACCATCAACAGGGCAAACGCCTGCGTTTAATGCAGCAGTATTTTCAGTGTGCCTGTGCGGTGGCCGATATTCTGCGTCGCCATCATCAGGCGGGCAGAAGCATTCATGCGCTGCCTGATTTTGAGGTCATTCAGCTTAACGATACGCATCCCACTATCGCCATTCCGGAGATGCTGCGCCTGCTGCTGGATGAGCACCAGCTAAGTTGGGACGAGGCCTGGCATATCACGAGTCGTGTGTTTGCTTACACCAATCACACCTTAATGCCCGAAGCCCTGGAGCGCTGGGATGAGAAGCTGATGCGCAGCCTGCTGCCGCGCCACATGATGATCATCAAAGAGATCAACCGTCGTCTCAAACAGCAGGTTAAGCAGCGCTGGCCTGATGACAAAGCGCTTTGGAACAAGTTAGCTGTGGTCGCCGAGGGGCAGGTCAGAATGGCCAATCTTTGCGTTGTCAGTGGCTTTGCGGTGAATGGCGTGGCGGCCCTGCATTCCGGGCTGGTCGTGACGGATCTTTTCCCCGAGTACCATCAGCTCTGGCCGCAGAAGTTTCATAACGTCACCAACGGCATTACGCCGCGCCGCTGGATAAAGCAGTGCAATCCTGCGCTGGCTGGCCTGATTGATGACACCCTGAAGCGTGAATGGGTCAACAACCTGACCGCGCTGCAGGGCCTGGAGCCTTACGCCGACGATCCCGTTTTCCGTGAGCGTTTTCGCGCGGTTAAGCAACACAACAAAGCGCGGTTAGCCACCTATATTGCTCAGCACACCGGCATTGTGGTTAATCCAAACGCGATTTTTGACGTGCAGATTAAGCGGCTACATGAATATAAACGTCAGCATCTGGGTCTGCTCCATATTCTGCACTGCTATAAAAACGTCCGCGACAACCCCAATGACGCCAGTATCATCCCCAGAGTGTTTCTGTTTGGGGCAAAGGCGGCACCAGGCTACTACCTGGCAAAGAACATTATCTATGCCATTAACAAGGTGGCAGAGGTGGTGAACAACGATCCGCTTGTCGGCGACAAGCTGAAGGTGGTCTTTATTCCGGATTACCGCATCACGGCCGCCGAATACCTGATTCCCGCCGCCGATCTGTCAGAGCAGATTTCCACCGCAGGCTATGAAGCTTCCGGCACCGGCAACATGAAACTTGCACTGAATGGCGCGCTGACTATCGGCACGCTGGATGGCGCCAACGTGGAAATTGCGGAGCAGGTAGGGGCAGAAAATATCTTTATTTTTGGCAATACCGTGGATGACGTTAAAGCCCTCAAGGCCGGAGGCTACAAACCGCAAAAAGTCCGTAAGCACAACAAGGAACTGGATGAACTGTTGAGATCACTGAAAAAAGGAACGTTCAGTCATGGCGATAAGCATGCATTCAACCTAATGTTGGATAGCCTGACAAAAAATGGCGATCCCTGGCTGGTGCTGGCGGATTATCAGGCCTATATCGATGCGCAGAAACGGGTTGAGGCCTTGTGGCGCGATCGGGAAGCCTGGACGCGCGCCGCCATTCTCAACACGGCGCGAACCGGTATTTTTAGTTCGGATCGGTCGATTCGGGACTATCAACAGCGCATCTGGCAGGCGCAACGCTAAGGAATTGCGATGAAATCCACTTCACTTGATAAAGCCGCCCAGGCGGCGGGAATAGCGCTCACGTATTTCGATGCGAACGGTGAACCTGAAGCCATCAGCGATGATACCAAACGCGCCTTACTGGGCATAATGGAAAACCCACAGAAAGCCGGTAAATCTCCGCTGCCCCCCGTTGTGGTTTTTAGCGGTAACCGTAAACGCGAGCTGACGCCTCAGATGGACGGCAGCTTCCGCTGGCAGTTGCAGACAGAGAAAGGCAAAACCCTTAGCGGAACCCTCGAAGGCGGTGCGCCCTTTAAACTGCCTTCGCCTCTGGGGCAGGGTTATCACCAGCTGACCTTGAGCAAGGGCAAGCGTGAGTGGCAGACGCGTGTGATCGTGACACCGCGCCGTTGTTATCTGCCACCGGCCTTGCGCGCCGGAGAGAAACGCTGGGGGGCGCTGGTGCAGCTTTATACCGTGCGTTCAGAGAAAAACTGGGGCATCGGTGATTTTGGCGATCTGGAAATGTTGCTGGAGCAGCTTGTCGCACGCGGCGGCGACTTTGTTGGCCTGAACCCGTTGCATGCGCTCTATCCGTCCAGCCCCGCTTTTGCCAGCCCCTACAGCCCTTCATCGCGCCGCTGGCTGAATATTATTTACATCGATGTGGCACAGGTTGCCGATTTCCAACAAAGCAGCGCGGGTCAGAAGTGGTGGAAAAGTGCCAAAACCCAAAAGGCGTTAAAGCAAGCCCGTGAAAGCGAATGGGTGGATTATGACGCGGTTATGGCACTGAAAATTACGGCATTACGTCACGGCTGGGCCCGGTTCCAGTCGCGCGATGCGCAAGACGCACAGAAGCAGCAGTTTGCGGATTTCATCCAGCAGGGGGGCGACAGCCTGCGCTATCAGGCGGCCTATGAGGGTCTGCAGGCTGAAATGCAGGGGAAAGGTGCCACGCACGCGGGCTGGCCGGCCTGGCCTGAGCGCTGGCGTAACAGTCAGTCTTCTGACGTTCAGGATTGGTGCGCGCAGCACGCGGATGAGATTGCCTTCTGGCAGTGGTTACAGTGGCTGGCACAGCAGCAGTTCTCTCAGTGTTGGGCACGGAGCCAGGCGCTGGGCATGAGCGTGGGGCTGTATCGTGATTTAGCGGTCGGTGTGGCCGAAGGCAGTGCCGAAACCTGGCACGATCCGGAGCTGTACCGCCTTAAGGCATCAATTGGCGCGCCGCCTGACAGGCTGGGGCCGTTGGGGCAAAACTGGGGGCTGCCGCCAATGGATCCTCACGTATTGCAGGCCAGGGGCTATCAACCATTTATTGATATCCTGCGCGCCAATATGCGTGACTGCGGGGCGCTGCGTATTGACCACGTCATGGCTCTGCTGCGCCTCTGGTGGGTTCCGGCAGGTGAAACGGCGGATAAAGGCGCCTACGTCGCTTACCCTGTGCACGATCTGCTTGGCATTCTGGCGCTGGAAAGCCAGCGTTTGCGCTGTATGGTGATTGGTGAGGATCTCGGTACGGTACCTAAAGAGATCGTCAGCCTGCTGCGCGACAGCGGCGTGTTTTCCTGGAAAGTCTTGTGGTTTGAGCAGGAAAAACAGGGGACTTACCGTGCCCCCCAGGCCTATCCACGCCAGTCCATTGCCAGCGCCAGTACGCACGATCTTCCCACGTTGACCGGCTTCTGGAGTGCAGGTGATTTAGAGCTTGGCGAGAAAATCGGGCTTTATCCAGACGGGCAAACGGTACAGAACCTGCAGCAGCAGCGGATGAAGCAAAAACAGGCCTTACTGGATGCTCTGCATAAAGCGGGAGCCGTACCGTCGCGCAGCGCAAAGCGGGCGGATGCTCTGGCGATGACGGCCGAACTGAATCAGTCCGTTCACCGTTTTCTGGCGGACACGAACAGTGCGCTGCTGGGGCTACAGCCGGAAGACTGGCTGGGGATGACGACGCCGGTGAATGTGCCGGGTACGGTCGATCAATATCCCAACTGGCGGCGCAAGCTCGCGCAGCCGCTGGAACGCATTTTTGCCGACGATAACGTGAATAAACTGCTGGAAACCGTGACTAAACGACGCAAGGCAGGATAACGGATGCGCGCGACAGCCGGGCTGTCGCGCGTAAACATCAGTAGAAAGAGTGCTCGCCACGCTGATGTTCGGTGATATCGCGCACGCCTTTCAGCTGCGGGAACGCCGCCAGCAGTTCTTTCTCAATGCCGTCTTTAAGGGTGACGTCGATCATCGAACAGCCGTTACAGCCGCCGCCGAATTGCAGAATAGCAAAACCGTCGTCGGTGATTTCCATCAGCGAAACGCGACCGCCGTGGCCTGCCAGCTGCGGGTTAATCTGAGCCTGTAACAGGTACTCAACACGCTCAACCATCGGCGCATCATCGGAAACTTTACGCATTTTGGCATTAGGCGCCTTGAGCGTCAGCTGCGAACCCAGGTTATCCGTTACGAAGTCGATTTCAGCGTCTTCCAAATAGGGCGCGCTCAGCTCATCCACATAGGCTGACAGCTTTTCAAATTTCAGTTCAGTATCTGTCGCTTCTACCGCATCCGGTGGGCAGTAGGACACACCGCATTCGGCAGTTGGCGTACCCGGGTTAATCACGAATACGCGAATCTGGGTGCCATCTTCTTGTTTGGATAGCAGTTTTGAAAAATGCTCTTGGGCAGAATCAGTAATTCGGATCATGTCAGTTGCTCAATAGTTGACTAATTTAGTTGGTTATAATACGCCCATCATTCAGGCTCTACAAGGTACGGCACAGGCACCACACTTGCACGCTGGCTGCGCCTCGCCCCTGTAACAGGCGGCTGATTTCTCTGACCGTGCTGCCGGTCGTCACCACATCATCGATTAAGGCGATATGGCGTCCGTTAACATCCGTTTCAAGGCAAAACGCACCGCGTAGATTGCGGCGCCGCTGACGGGCACTCAACTGATGCTGAACGGCGCCGGCGCGCTGACGGGATAACGCCAGGCTGAATTCACACTCCAGCCAGCGTGCCAGCGGCGTTGCCAACAGGGCCGTCTGGTTGTAACCGCGCCGCCAGCAGCGTCGGGCATGCAGCGGAACACACATCAGTAAGTCGGGACGAACGGTCTGTCCTCTGCGATACGCATTGAGCCAGCTTAGCAAAAGCAGCCGGGCCAGCATCACCCTGAGTGCGGTAATACCCGAAAATTTTAATTGATTCACCCATGTGCTGAGCGGGGGCTGATAGTGGCTGACGCAGATTAGCGCCTGCCAGGGCGGCGGTCTAAGCAGGCAACGACCGCAGGGCAGAGCATCGGATACGGCAGGCAGGCCGCAGCACGGACACAGTGATGGCAGCCGTGGTAGCTGGCGCAGGCAAATGCTGCAGAGTCCATGCAGGGCAATCCGCAAGGGTAACTGACATAGCCAACACAGGGCGGGCATTGGTAGCATAGTGACCTCCTTATCAATCATGGAATAGTAACGGATGAGCTCACTTTACTGGCATACCTGTGGCGAAGGAGATGACGATCTTGTGCTGCTGCACGGCTGGGGACTGAATGCGGAAGTGTGGCAAAACATTGTGCCGCGACTCAGCGCACAGTTTCGCCTGCACCTGGTGGATCTGCCTGGCTATGGTCGCAGCCGCGGGTTTGCTGCCCTGTCGCTGGAACAGATGGCGCAGACACTGGTGCCCTTTCTGCCGCCTCGCGCTATTGTGCTGGGGTGGTCGCTTGGCGGGTTGGTCGCCACACAGCTGGCGTTGAGCGAGCCAGAGCGGTTACGCGCCCTGATTACGGTGGCTTCTTCGCCCTGTTTTACGGCCCGCGATGACTGGCCGGGTATTGCCCCCTTAACCCTGCATAACTTCCAGCAGCAGCTCAGTCACGATTTTCAGCGTACCGTCGAGCGTTTTCTGGCGCTGCAGACCATGGGAACGGAAACCGCTCGGACGGATGCACGTAAGCTCAAGGAGGTGGTATTGTCGCAGCCGATGCCAGACGTGGACGTGCTCAATGGCGGACTGACGATTCTGAGCGACGATGATTTGCGTGACAGGCTTACGGCCATTACGCTGCCCTTTTTGCGGATGTATGGCGCGCTGGATGGTCTGGTGCCGCGCCGGATTGTGCAGCAACTCGATCCGCTGCTGCCCACGTCGCCGTCTGTCGTAACGGACAAAGCGGCACATGCCCCCTTTATTTCGCACCCGGATGCGTTCTGCCAGCACATTGTTTCATTTATCAGCAAATTAGACAGATAACCCTGGCCCTCACTGGCAAATTTCTGCGCAGCGGCAATACTTCATGAGTGAGCAAGGCCGCTGCACTTCTATGCGATTAGTCAGGGAGATGACTATGCCGTTCGATATAGCCTTAAGCGATTTGCGGCTGCTTACATCTCAACAATGGATCATGAATGAGGGTAGACAAATGAAGGTTATGAAATGGGTTGTTGCATCAATGATGATGGGCGCAGTGTCATTCTCTGCTCTGGCGGCGAAAGAAGTCACCAAAGAAGAAGTGCAGAAGATGCATCTGACCAAAATCGGCACCGTAAATACCACGGCCGAAACCACGTCGCCGATGGATGCTAAGAAGAAGCTGTCAGAGGCCGCTGATGAGAAGGGTGGCAAATACTTCCTGGTGATCGCGGGTCGTGAGCACGGTAAGTTCAGTGCGACAGCGGAAGTGTACAAGTAATTATCGTAGCCACATGAATTGCCAGGCATCCAGCGTTACTGGCTGGGTGCCATCAATTTTCTCACCGCTTACCACATCCTGAAAAAGATGCGCCTCCGGTAACCGGGCTTCAATCTGCCTGCCACTGAGATTAAACACACACAGTAATTCATCACCGCCGTTATGCGAATAACGCTTCATGATGAGCAGGGCATTATCGCTCTGAAACAACGTCAACGGGTTGTCGGGATGAAAGGCCGTCTGGCGTCGACGCTGCTGAATCAGTTTGCTCAGCCGGGTATAAACCTGATGGCGTAAGCCTTCGCTGTTCACCAGTGCGTCTTCGATAGCGGAGAGCGAATATTTTTGCCGGTTAATGGCCCGGTTATGGCCTGCCTCACGTACGCCGTCATAGTCATTACGCGATCCCAGGATGCTTTGAATATAGACGGCTGGAACACCCGGAAAGGCCAGTAAAATAGCATGCGCCAGCATAAAGCGTTTGAGGCGCGTTTCGTCGTCATCGCCTTCACGGTTAAGCGCGTCGAAATAGGTCACGTTGATTTCGTATGGGCTGGTGCTGCCGTCAGGATTGTTTTTATAGGAGATCAGCGCCCCCTCCAGTGCCAGATCGCGCACCAGCGCCGTGATCTCCACCTCCGATAAAATCCCGCGTGCCGGATTAAGACCTATACCATCGTGCGAGGCCAGGAAGTTAAAAAAGGTTGTATTGCTATTGCCCACCTGCAGGGTGCTGGCCCATTGACGCAGAGCGCGAGCCGATCCGGTGTGGATGGCATGCAGCACCAGCGGCGGCAAGGAAAACTGATACACCATCTGGGCTTCGTCTTGCCCGTTCCCAAAGTAGCTGATGTTGTCTTTGTGCGGCACATTCGTTTCGGTGATGATGACGGTGCCGGGTGCGACCACGTCGGCAATGGCGCGAAACAGTTTGACCAGCAGATGCGTTTTTTCGAGGTGAATACAGTTCGTGCCCGGCGTTTTCCACATGTATCCCACCGCATCCAGTCGCACATAGTCCGCGCCACGTTTCAGATAGTCGAGTAGTACCTCTACCATGCGCATCAGCACCCTGGGACGGGCAAAGTTAAGGTCAATCTGATCGGCACTGAACGTGGTCCAGACAAAGCGGATTTCACCGTTTTCCAGCGTAAAGGGGGTGAGCAACGGTGACGTTCTTGGCCGCGTGACCGCGCTGAGGTCGGTGGTGGGCGGCAGGCTGATAAAAAAATCATCCCAGCCTTCATCCTGAGCAAGATAATGTTTAAACCACGCACTATGCGCTGACATATGGTTACAGACAAAGTCGAACATCAGGCGCGTTTCCTGATGCAGTAAGGCAATGTCCTGCCAGTCGCCACACAGCGGATCGACCTGATGGTAGTTAATGACCGAAAAGCCGTCGTCAGACGAATAGGGATAAAACGGCAGGAGGTGCACCAGCGGAAACGTGGCGTGCAAATGCTGCTGGTAGAAACGTGAAAAGGTGTTGAGTGTGGGTTTGCCCGGCTCGCGGAACTGATCGGCATACGTAATCAGCACCACGTCCTGCTCATCCCAGTGGGCCTTTCTCGGCAGCTTAGTGGTGTCACGGGCTTCAACGATCGTGGCGAGCAGGCGTTCGCGCATAGCCTGAGGAAAGGCATCGGCATAAATCTTATCGATTAAAGCAGTGATCTTTTCCATTATCAAAGGGTGCCACAGCAGGTGTCGTTATTATGACGGGCGTCTTTTTAGCGTAGCGTCAGGGCGGGGATTTTCAACTCAAACGTGCCAGGTCGGCCTGAAAAGCCAGTGCAAAGCAGCAGGCGTGAAGCCCCACGTCGGCAACCGCGCCCACGTCAGAAGGTAAACAGGGGCAGCCTGGAACGTTTTTTCTGTTCAGATAAAACGAGCGACCAGCGAGAGAAGGATGACAGTCACCTCCTTCTCCATGACGGGTATAAGAGGTGACTGCGTGGTGCGTAACTAGCGTTTTTTACCGAATGCCGCCGCTAGCGCGTCGCCCATGGCGCTGTTGCCTGCGGGCTGGCTGGCAGGACGTGCGCGGCCTTTGTTCGCGGCCGGACGTTTTTCTTCGCGTGGCGCACCGCTCTTCGCGCCACGCGCGTTGCCTTCTCCCGGCTGCTCGTCAAGGCGCATGGTTAAGGCAATGCGCTTACGTTGCAGATCCACTTCCATCACTTTAACTTTAACGATGTCGCCCGCTTTCACGACCTGATGAGGATCTTCCACAAACTTGTCCGACAGCGAAGAAATATGAACCAGGCCATCCTGATGCACGCCAATATCAACGAACGCACCAAAGTTGGTGACGTTGGTCACGGCGCCTTCAAGTACCATGCCTGGCATCAGGTCATTCAGGGTTTCCACGCCTTCGGCAAACTGTGCCGTTTTAAACTCAGGACGGGGATCGCGGCCTGGCTTTTCCAGCTCTTTCATGATGTCGGTCACAGTCGGTAAACCAAAGCGGTCGTCTGTGAAGTCCAACGCTTTCAGGTTACGCAGGCTGGTGGGATTGCCCATCAGCTCACTCAGCGCCTGCTCGGTCGCGGCCAGAATGCGTTCCACCACCGGATAAGCTTCCGGGTGCACCGTCGAGGCATCCAGTGGATTATCGCCGTGGTTGATGCGCAGGAAGCCAGCGCACTGCTCAAACGCTTTAGGCCCAAGACGGCTGACCTTGAGAAGCTGCTGACGGTTCTGGAAACGGCCGTTTTCATCGCGCCAGCCAACAATATTTTGTGCCATCATGCGGGTTAACCCGGCCACGCGCGTCAGCAGCGGTACCGAAGCCGTGTTGAGATCGACACCGACAGCGTTCACACAGTCTTCCACCACCGCATCCAGTTTTTTCGCGAGCTGGCTCTGGCTGACGTCATGCTGATACTGGCCGACACCGATCGATTTCGGATCGATTTTCACCAGTTCGGCCAGCGGATCCTGCAGGCGACGGGCGATCGACACTGCGCCACGCAGTGAGACATCCAGATCCGGAAATTCCAGCGCAGCTAATTCAGACGCGGAGTAGACTGAGGCGCCCGCTTCGCTGACGATCACTTTCTGGGCGGTGACCTGGGGAAACTGTTTTTGCAGATCCAGAAAGAAGCGCTCGGTTTCACGTGAGGCGGTGCCATTACCGATGGCGACCAGTTCCACCTGATGTTTCACGCACAGCGCCGCGACCGCTGCCGCCGCCTTGGCCGTTTGCCCGGTATGCGGATAAACTGTATCGGTGGCGACCAGCTTGCCGGTCGCGTCAACCACAGCAACTTTCACACCGGTACGCAGGCCGGGATCCAGGCCCATCGTGGCCCTCATGCCCGCAGGTGCCGCCATTAACAGGTCGTGCAGGTTACGGGCAAAGACGTTAATGGCCTCGTCTTCCGCACGCTCGCGAACGGTACCCATCAGCTCGGTTTCCAGATGCAGCATGACTTTGATGCGCCAGGTCCAACTGACCACGGCCTTGCGCCAGCTGTCAGCCGGTGCGTTATTCAGTCGCAAATTCAGGTGTTCCGCAATCAGGGTTTCACCGTGGCTTTCGCGCGGTGGCTCATCAAACTGCGGATCGGCATTCAGCGACAGCTGTAAAATACCTTCATTACGACCGCGCAGCATGGCCAGCGCGCGATGCGAAGGAACGCTGTGCAGCGGCTCATGGTGATCGAAGTAGTCGCGGAATTTCGCGCCTTCTTCCTCTTTGCCTTCCACCACGTTTGAGACCAGATGGGCATTTTTCCACAAATAGTGGCGGACTTTAGCCAGCAGGGCGGCATCTTCAGCAAAGCGCTCCATCAGGATATAACGCGCGCCATCCAGCGCCGCACGAACGTCAGCGACACCGTTATCCACATTCACATAGCCTGTTGCCAACTGCTCAGGGTCCTGTGAAGGATCCTGCCATAAGGTATCGGCCAGGGGTTCCAGCCCGGCTTCAATCGCGATTTGGCCACGCGTACGGCGCTTAGGCTTATAGGGCAGGTAGAGGTCTTCAAGTTCGGTTTTGCTGAGGGTGGTATTGATGGCATTCGCCAGGTCGTCGGTGAGTTTTCCCTGTTCCTCTATAGATTTCAGGATGGCCTGCCGACGCTCGGATAATTCACGCAGGTAGCTGAGGCGGGTTTCGAGCTGGCGGAGTTGTGTATCATCCAGGCCGCCCGTCACCTCTTTACGATAACGTGCGATAAACGGCACGGTATTCCCTTCATCCAACAGGCGGACGGCCGCATCAACTTGCTCAGGGCGCGCCTGTAGCTCACTTGCAATTAGCTGGCTAAGAACATTCATCATCGGACTATTATGCTTTCTGGGTTGAGAAATAGCCGATAGTTATACGGATTGATGGCTGAAATTGCCAGAGAAGCGGCCTGCTTTCAGCGATATTCTGAATCAGCCTTCAACATAGCTAATTTCATTGACATACCAGCATGCCGGGCCCGCTGGCGTTTCTACTACCGCCGCGTCGCCGACGGCCTTTTTTAACAGCGCCCGCGCCATGGGCGAGTCAATTGAGATGTAATCCTTGCGGCCAAAAATCTCATCGTAACCCACGATACGGAAGCGCTTCACATCGCCGTCATCGTTTTCGACTTCAACCCAGGCGCCAAAAAATACTTTGCCATACTGCTGGGGTGAATAATCCACAATGCGCAGTTGCTCAATGCTCTTGCTCAAATAGCGCACGCGGCGGTCAATTTCACGCAGGCGTTTCTTATTGTATTGATAATCCGCATTTTCGCTGCGGTCGCCGAGGCTGGCGGCCCAGGTCACTTTTTTGGTGACTTCAGGTCGCTCTTCACGCCACAGGTGATCGAGTTCAGCTTTTAAGGTGTTGAAACCTTCTCGGGTAATCAGTCGGGTTCTCATGGTACAAGCCGGTCAAATCGAAAGAGGATCAGTGTAAAGCAAATCGTGCGTGGCGAAAAAGAGGTGGGAAAAGGGTTTTTTACCTGTTAAAAAACCCTTATACGGCAATGACAGAGGAGGGGGCTGTCATATCCAGACCGGTGCGGTTCCGTGGCGGCAGGAATTACTTACCGGCTTTGGTCGAGGTGGTCGTCGAGGTGCTGCTGTTGGTGCCGTCACCGCCGCCGCCGCCAGCCGTTGCCAGTCCAACGCCCAGCAGAGCGGCGACTGCGCCAATACCAATCGCGTTGGAGTTACCCTGAGCGGTGGTCGTTGCCTGTGCGCCCGCGGCTTCACCGGTTGCGGTAGCGGCATAAGTCTGACCGACGCTGGCCAAAGCCAGTGCGCTCAGCAGTAAAATCGTTTTTTTCATTATGGTTTCCCCGTAAAGCGGCAAGTTGGTGTCGCTATAGTGTGGGTGAAATCCATTGGGCCGCAAAGCGGGCTTTACTGTTTGATTTATCTCTCTTTACCTGCAGATGGCCTTGTTCGGGAGGCTTATCAAACTAATCCGAGAGAGGTCGCGTATTAACCTGTTTTTTTTCCGAATATTATGCTGTTATCAGTCTAAAAAACCGGACTATCCGGGATTCGTCGTCAGATACGAACGTCATTTAAGTCAAATTTTCTGGCAAGCGCTTGAATTTGCAAGTGCTGTGCCACGGTGTGCCGCGTCTAAACCAGTGAATAGCGGAATTTTACCCAATATTTCAGATTTGCCGTATTCTGTTCAACGCCGTGGTCATTACGCAGCTTGCCCGGCCGTCAGACCAAAATTTAAATATAAGCTGCTGTTTAATATGCTTTGTAACAATTTTGACTAGAATATAAACCATTAAACACTGTCACTGTGCCGCATCTTTTTTTAACAATATCGGCTCAGGCAATAGCGCCTTTGGGAGTTAAAAATGCAAGAAAACTACAAGATTCTGGTCGTCGATGACGATATGCGTTTACGTGCACTATTAGAGCGCTATCTTACCGAGCAGGGCTTTCAGGTGCGCAGTGTCGCCAACGCCGAGCAGATGGACCGTCTGTTAACCCGCGAATCCTTCCATTTAATGGTGCTTGATCTGATGCTGCCTGGCGAAGATGGTCTTTCCATTTGCCGCCGCCTGCGCAGTCAGAGCAACCCGATGCCTATCATTATGGTGACCGCCAAGGGCGAAGAAGTGGATCGCATCGTTGGGCTGGAAATCGGTGCTGACGACTATATTCCAAAGCCGTTCAACCCACGTGAGCTGCTGGCGCGTATTCGTGCGGTATTGCGCCGTCAGGCCAATGAACTGCCCGGTGCGCCGTCTCAGGAAGAAGCGGTCATCGCTTTTGGCAAGTTCAAGCTTAACCTGGGCACGCGTGAGATGTTCCGTGAAGACGAACCTATGCCGTTGACCAGCGGTGAATTTGCCGTTCTCAAGGCGCTGGTAAGCCATCCACGTGAGCCGCTGTCGCGCGATAAGCTGATGAATCTGGCCCGTGGTCGTGAGTACAGCGCCATGGAACGTTCTATCGACGTGCAGATTTCCCGCCTGCGACGCATGGTGGAAGAAGATCCGGCCCATCCACGCTACATCCAGACCGTTTGGGGCCTGGGCTATGTATTTGTTCCGGACGGCAGTAAAGCATGAGGCGGCTGCGCTTCTCGCCACGAAGTTCATTTGCACGCACCCTGTTGTTGATCGTTACCTTGCTGTTCGTCAGCCTGGTAACGACCTACCTGGTGGTGCTGAACTTTGCCATTCTTCCCAGCCTGCAACAGTTTAATAAAGTCCTCGCCTACGAAGTGCGTATGCTGATGACCGACCGTTTACAACTGGAAGATGGTACGCAGCTGGAAGTGCCGCCCGCTTTTCGTCGCGAAATTTATCGTGAACTGGGTATTTCGCTTTATACCAATGCGGCGGCAGAGGAGAGCGGACTGCGCTGGGCGCAGCACTACAAATTCCTTAGCGATCAGATGGGCCAGCAGCTTGGCGGCCCGACAGACGTTCGCGTCGAGGTCAACAAAAACTCCCCTGTTGTCTGGCTCAAAACCTGGCTATCGCCCGACATTTGGGTACGGGTGCCGTTAACGGAAATTCATCAGGGTGATTTCTCGCCGCTGTTCCGCTATACCCTGGCGATAATGTTGCTGGCGATAGGCGGCGCATGGCTTTTTATCCGCATCCAGAACCGCCCGTTAGTCGATTTAGAACATGCCGCATTACAGGTGGGCAAGGGCATTATTCCTCCACCATTACGTGAATACGGTGCGTCAGAGGTGCGTTCGGTGACGCGCGCGTTTAACCAAATGGCGGCGGGCGTTAAGCAGCTTGCCGATGACCGCACTTTATTGATGGCGGGCGTCAGCCACGATTTACGCACCCCTTTGACGCGCATCCGGCTCGCGACGGAAATGATGAATGAGCAGGATGGCTACCTGGCAGAGTCGATTAACAAAGACATCGAAGAGTGCAATGCCATCATCGAGCAGTTCATCGATTACCTGCGCACCGGGCAGGAGATGCAGACTGAGCTGGCCGATCTCAACAGCGTGCTGGGCGAAGTAGTGGCCGCAGAAAGCGGTTATGAACGTGAAATTGAAAACGCCGTCATGGCAGAAGAGCTCATGCTGGAGATTAATCCCCTTTCGATTAAGCGCGCCCTGGCTAACCTGGTGGTGAACGCGGCGCGTTACGGCAACGGCTGGATCAAAGTCAGCAGCGGACGCGAGCTGCATAGGGCCTGGTTCCAGGTTGAAGATGACGGTCCCGGCATTAAGCCGGATCAGCTGGCGCATCTCTTTCAGCCATTTGTGCGCGGTGACAGCGCACGCAGCACCAGCGGCACGGGCCTTGGGCTGGCGATCGTCCAGCGCATTATTGATGCGCATCAGGGTTCGCTAGAGATCGGTGACAGTGAACGCGGCGGATTACGTATCCGTGCCTGGTTACCCTTAGCGGAAAGCCCGGAGTCGGGCGCCAACAACAGCAACCTTGCACTGAGTTAAACAGCAGCGGCGCGGCCTGTTAAGCCGCGCCGCTGTGATTAACGCTGAGGACCTGCTTTTACCAACGCGGCACCGGCCGCATTATCGGTATATTTTTCAAAGTTAGTGATAAAGCGCTGGGCTAAATCATCTGCCGCCGCGTGCCACTTCTCTTCGCTTTCCCAGGTACGACGTGGGTCGAGCGTTTCGGCATCCAGATCGCCCAACGTTTTTGGCACCTGCAGGTTAAATACCGGCAGCGTTTCCGTTGGCGCATCGTCCAGTTCACCGGCCAGAATGGCGTTGATGATGGCACGGGTATTTTTCAGTGAGATACGCTTGCCACTGCCGTTCCAGCCCGTATTAACCAGATAAGCCTGCGCGCCCGCCGCTTCCATGCGTTTCACCAACACTTCTGCATACTGTGTAGGATGCAGCGTCAGGAAGGCTGCGCCAAAACAGGCTGAGAAGGTTGGCGTTGGCGCCGTTACTCCGCGCTCCGTGCCTGCCAGCTTCGCTGTAAAGCCCGACAGGAAATGATACTGAGTCTGCTCTGGCGTCAGTCTGGAGACGGGCGGCAGCACGCCAAAGGCGTCGGCGGTCAGGAAAATGACTTTCTTCGCATGGCCTGCTTTGGAAACCGGCTGAACAATATTGTCGATATGGTTAATCGGATAGGACACACGGGTGTTTTCGGTTTTGCTGCCGTCAGCAAAATCGATGCTGCCGTCTTCACGTACCACGACGTTTTCCAGTAAGGCGTTACGACGAATGGCGCGATAGATTTCCGGCTCAGCCTGTTCAGAAAGGTTAATCGTTTTCGCGTAACAGCCGCCTTCAAAGTTGAACACGCCGTCATCGTCCCAGCCGTGTTCGTCGTCACCGATTAACTGGCGGTCCGGATCGGTAGAAAGCGTGGTTTTACCCGTGCCGGACAGTCCAAAGAATACCGCGACATCGCCTGCTTTACCCACGTTGGCGGAGCAGTGCATAGAGGCAATGCCCTTCAGCGGCAGCAGATAGTTCATCACCGCGAACAGCCCCTTCTTCATTTCTCCGCCGTACCATGTGCCGCCAATCAGCTGCATACGTTCGGTCAGGTTAAAGGCAACAAAGTTCTCGGAATGCAGCCCTTGTGCCTGCCAGTCAGGGTTGGTGCATTTAGCCCCATTCATCACTACAAAATCGGGCGTGAAGTTATCCAGCTCAGCCGCGCTCGGTTGAATGAACATGTTTTTGACGAAATGCGCCTGCCAGGCAACCTCGGTAACAAAACGCACGCTCAGGCGTGAATCCGGGTTAGCCCCGCAGAAGGCATCAATAACGAACAGACGCTTCCCTGAGAGCTGCCGGGTCACGCATTTTTTCAGCGCCTGCCAGGTTTCCTGGGACAGGGGCTGATTATCGTTCTTTCCGGTTCCTTGATCGTTCCACCACAGCGTATCGCGCGTGGTGTCATCACGCACAATGTACTTATCCTTGGGCGAGCGCCCGGTAAAAATCCCGGTATCAACGGCGATTGCGCCGCTCTGCGTCAGGGTGCCACGCTCAAAACCTTCGAGCTCCGGACGCATCTCTTCCTGAAATAGCGTAGCGTAATCAGGGTTATGAACCACCTCAGTGGTATCGGTGATGCCCAGATCGGCAAGGGCTTTCGAGGTCAGGCCGTTAACGCGCATTTTACTGCTCCTTAAATCGGTGTCTGTTCTGTAGGGCAAAGAGAGTTTGGGATCGCGTCCTTAAAATGCCACAGAGTGAGAGGCGGAGACGCGATCGCGCGCAGTTTACGCTACTGTGCCAGGCGAGAAAGGCTTGTTCGTTAAAAATGAGACTTAGGGCGCGTTAAGGATATGTTTCGAACGTTTTTAAGATGTTATGAAAGTAAAAAAAGATAATTTGCTAAGTAAATTAATGGCATAGCAGTGAGGCAGGCAGGGCGGCATAACCGCCCTGGTCCGATCAGTGAAGTCGATTGCTGTTCTCAACGGAGTTGCTGCGGATCCCGGCAATGTCTACCGCATCGAATACGTAATGCGAGCCACAATAGTCGCAGTTCATATCGATTTTGCCATCTTCTGCAATGATCTCGTCAACTTCTTCCTGCGGCAGGGTTTTCAGCACCTCGCCACAGCGTTCGCGTGAACATGTGCATTTATAAACAACCGGCTGCGGATCGTAAACGGTCACCTCTTCCTGGTGATAAAGCCGCCACAGGACATCGGTTGCAGGCAAATCAATCAGCTCTTCGGTTTTAATGGTTTCTGTCAGCGTCGCCAGATGCTCAAAGTCATCTTTACTCGTGTCCTGAGCCGGTAGGACCTGCAGCAGAATCCCGGCTGCGCCTGCGTCGCTGGTGCGGATAAACAGTCGGGTCGGCAATTGCTCGGAGCGCATAAAGTAGTCTTCCAGACAGTCGCTCAGCGTGTCACCTTCCAGTCCTACCACGCCTTGATAACGCTCGCCCTTTTCAGGCGTGATGGTGATAACCAGATAGCCGTTACCCACCATGCTTTTGAGCGTGCTGTCGTCAGGAATGTCACCTTTCATGCGGGCTATGCCACGTAACTCCTGCTGATTATTACCATTGATCACGGCTAAGGTCAGGGGGCCATCGCCTTGAAGCTGTACGGTAATTTCCCCGTCAAATTTAAGCGTGGCGGTCAGCAAGCTGGTTGCCACCAGTAACTCCCCCAGCAGCGTTTGTACGGCTGGCGGGTAGTCGTGATTTTTAAGGATAGCGTGCCAGGTGTTTGAAACATTAACCAGTTCGCCGCGGACGGCAGCATTTTCAAACAAATAGCGGCGCAGTTGATCTTGTACAGACATAGTTTTTCTCTCTTTTGGCGGACGATAACCGGCTCAGTAGCCGGTTTACTCATCGCCCGATAACTTAAACTTCATCAAATCGCGGCGTTCTTTCTTATCGGGCCGGCGATCGGGATGGGGCATGGTCAGCGCATTCATCTTGCGTGCCAGAGCCACTTTTTCACGTTTTTCAATACTGGCTTCGGTTTCGCGGTAAAGCAGCTGTGCTTCACTGGCGGGGCGCCGCTGCTCGCTGATTTCGGCAATGACGACTGTTCGCTCCTCATTGCCCTGACGCAGGGTTAACTCAGCATCCCGTTCGACCAGTTTACTGGGTTTACTCCGCTGACCATTGTAATGAACCTTGCCACCTTCAATCATTTCGCGCGCAATCGAGCGGGTTTTGTAGAACCGTGCCGCCCAAAGCCATTTATCAAGACGAACGCCTTCGTCGGGTTTCTCTTTCATTGCTGCTCCCAGAACGGAATCAGTGTGCGGTAGTCGCTGATCGCACAGTGACGCTGAAAGTGTTGTTCAGGACGGCCAGAGTCAGGATTACTGACGCCCAGGCACCAGCCGATTCCCCATGATTTGGCGGCATCGAGGATGATTTCGCTGTCATCGATGAACAATGTCCGCGATGCATCAAAGCCAGTGTGCTGCTCAACCGCCTGCCACAAACGCTGATCTTCTTTCGGATAGCCAAAGGTATGGGTGGAAAGCAATAAATCAAGGTGTGGTGCTAAAGCTGTCTGTTTGAGTTTCACATCCAGATTCCAGGGATGCGCATTGGTCAGCAGGATGGTGCGCTTACCCGCGCGACGCAGTGCCTGTAGAAAAGGCAGCGTATCCGCGCGGATACTGACCCGGTGACGTTGTTCCCAGGTCATGGCATGAATGTCCAACTGCAACGCCTGTGACCAGTAATCCAGACAATACCAGTTTAGCGTATGCGCTACGGCCTGATATTTTTCTTCAATAATCAGCCGGGCCTGAGCAGCAGGGATGCCGCGTTGGGTGCTCAGGATGTCGGGGACATGCTCCAGCCAGAAAAAGCGGTCAAACGCCAAATCAAGCAGCGTGCCGTCCATATCGAGCAGCACGGTGTCAATGTCGGACCCGTTGAACATCATGGCAATTCACCCGTTGCTTGTCAGCGCAACAGGGTAGCACAGTTGCAGGTGGCTCAGAATATGGAGCGCACGCCCTGTATAGTGTTAAGCGAGGGATTAAAGCACTTATCGTAATACTGCTG
Source organism: Pantoea sp. B623 (assembly GCF_024814475.1). Classification (NCBI taxonomy): domain Bacteria; kingdom Pseudomonadati; phylum Pseudomonadota; class Gammaproteobacteria; order Enterobacterales; family Erwiniaceae; genus Pantoea; species Pantoea sp. B623. The sequence continues at coordinate 2,794,243 of NZ_JANUXM010000004.1, forward strand.
GATAGCAAGCATTCGCTGGCGGTTAAGATGGATGCGCCGCAGTGCCAGCAGACCGTTGGTAATGGCGCAGGTCAGCAACACGATAAGCAACAGTGCGGCGCCCAGATAGCGCCATTTTGCCATGGCGTCAGGCTCATTGTGCAGGGCGATATGACGCGTGCCGTTGGCATCGGTATAAATGCCGGTAATGATGCCTGTAGCGCTAAACGGTGTGTGCAGCAATAAGGAGGACAGACGCTGCAACTCTTGCCACTGCGAACCCGCATCCAGATCAAACAGAGGAACGGCAGGCTGAGGCTGATTGACGAGCTGATGCCCTTCATCACTGGCGATAACAAACCCGCCTGGCGGTGGGCTGTTCAGGTTTTCTGCGGCGCGGCGCGTTTCGCGGAAGAAGAAGGTAGAGGTTGCCGTGTGCACCAGGTTTTCCAGCGCCTCCGCACTGACCGGACGCAACAGGACATTCATCCCGTTTAGCTGGCCAGAATCGGCACGGCTGACTAAGGTGTCCCAGTCTTTGGCATTCCCCAGATTGACCAGCGCATTTTTGAGTCGCATACAGTCCTGTGCCTGATTGCAAAGCGCCTGCGTTTTTAACACGAGGTCCGAAAAGTCATCCAGCAGAATCATGCCTGATTTCTGAATCGCCGACGCTAACTGTGGGTTCAGTTTGGGATCGGTGTTCGTTTCAGGATGGAGCTGCCTGGTGGTGGTGTCCAGCAACGCCGAGGCTTTCTCAATAATATCTGAGTGGGGCAGCGGCAGCGGTGTGGCGTTATTCCAGTAAATTTGCGAGCAATCGAACGGCATATAAGTATAGGTGCGGTTGCTTTGGTAGTTGTCCGGTACCGCACACATACCGGTTCCGGTGACCTTAAGGCTGTCGCCTACTTTAAGATCTTCACGACTCAGCTGGTTTACGCTATTCACATCCAGGCTCTCCGTCCCTTTAGCCCATGCCAGACTGAGTTTAATGGGCATACTGAGGGGGATCCAGGTGATCAATAAGGCCAGAACAATCAGCGAGCCAACGGCAAGAACAACATTTTTCCGCCAGCGCTGTAGCGGAAAATTCCTTACCTCGTCCTGAAGGGAAAGGAAGCGCCCCTGGCGTACTACCTGACGATTCAGATAAATATCGACATCCGTTACCTGACCAAGATCGTGCGCGACGTAAGGCTGCCAGTGTGCAGGATAAGCCAGATCGATGATCCCCAGCGTAATGTTGCTCTGCTCCTGATTTGACTCCCCAAACAGGCCCCAGCGCTTAGGGGCCCCGCGCAGGCAGTGAATTTCGCGCAGGCCATTTTCACCCGGTACGCGATACATCAGCCACAGGCTGGCGACAATCATCATGCCAGCAAGGACGGACAGCCAGATCATCAGGCTCGCGGGCAGCAGCAAACCAATAAAAAACAGCAGCAGGGCAAATGAGATAATTACGGCTTCGCGCGTGCCATCGGGACGAGACAGTCGGTATTCTTCCAGCGTTTCTTTGCGTACTCGTACCAGCTCGACGTTTTCACTTTCGGCTTTACGGATCGAGGCGTTGGTGGAGGACGGACGTATCAGATTGGGTAGCGACTGCTGATCGATAGCGTAATCCACCAGAGAATGCCCGTTCAAAGAGATGATCAAGGGGATCGACTGGGTGCGGATTAACTCAACGTAGTTTTCGTCCGTAATATATTGTTCCCACAGCGGCGGCAAATGCACTTCGACTTCATCGAGGTAGTAGCGCCACTTATGCGGATCGTCCGTGGAAAGGCCATAACGGGTTATCGCCCGCGTAACAGGGTAAACGTTATTGCTTTGTGCCGTGAGCACCAGTTTTTCATGACGACGACGGGTTTCACCCGGGCTGAGGATACGGGGCTGTTTTTCCAGTGCGGCAAGGTATTGTTCAACCGCCTTGCGCTCCCGCTCAGAAAGTTTACGGCAGGGCGGACTAATGAATGGCAGCGGTTTCGCCAACGGCGGCCTGCGCCGCATAGCGTACCAAAATCCAATACCTGCCAGAATTGAACAGGTTAGCACTACGGCCAATATAATAATTATTGTGCTCATGCTTTGCTCAATTCAGCCAAAATACTGCCTTCACTTTAAACTTATTATCCCCAGATGCGCCGGATAGTTAAGACGACTTATGGGAGGTTAAACAACGCTGACAAGTTTAACAATAAACGAAATAGTAATGTAAATCATTTAATTAGGCGTTATTACATCACACATTGCCAGAATAGTAACCACAGTGCACAGGTTATTGTATCGGCATTGTCTGAATTTTGACGTGAGATATTGACTAACACAAATTTTTTGTACCTGAGAAACCAATGTTATCGTAGAAAAACAACATACGCTTCGCGTGCGCCTTGAGAGTCGCACAATGGCGGAGGGTTAGGTATGCTAATTCGTTCCTGAGTGCTGGCGCAGCAAGTTTGAGGCTGATATGAGAAAGTCGTTAAAAAAACCGGACATCCTCAATGTAGAAACCGTGGCGAAGTCACGATTGTTTACTGTTGAAGCGGTAGATCTGGCCTTTAGTAATGGCGCACGGCGTATCTACGAGCGCATGAAGCCCTCGGAACGTGAAGCGGTGATGATCGTGCCGATTATTGACGATCACCTGGTGCTGATTGAAGAGTACGCGGTGGGCCTGGAGAGCTACGAACTGGGCTTTCCAAAAGGCTTAATTGATCCGGGTGAAACCGTAAATCAGGCTGCCGATCGGGAACTTAAAGAAGAAGCGGGATTTGGTGCGGGTCAACTGACCACCCTGGGCAAACTGACCCTGGCGCCGTCCTACTTTTCCAGCAAGATGAATATTGTGGTGGCGGAAGGGCTTTATCAGGAGAAGCTGGAAGGCGATGAGCCTGAACCGCTGGTCGTCCATCACTGGCCGTTGAGCAATCTGCTGGCTTTGTTGCAGGAGCCTGATTTTCGCGAGGCACGCAACGTCAGCGCATTGTTTATGGTGCGTGAGTGGCTGGTGAAGCAGGGACGTATCAGTTATTGATGGGCCGTAAAAGCGGCTTTCGGTGAGCAGGGGCGACTTGCGCCGCCCCTGAAGATTAAAACAGTTCGTGGCTCTCGCCATTATCCATGATGGTTGTCCCTGCATCATGTACCGAATACTCGGTTGGCTGAGTACCATTGATAAAGTATTCCTGGCGCGTATTGCCCCCGCCGTTGGCCAGTTTGCCGGTGCTGCGATCGATAGTAACCGTCACAATCCCCTCTGGTGGCGTCAGCGGCTGCACAGGAACGCCCTCCAGGGCAACCTTCATGAAGTCATCCCAGGCAGGCTGTGCACTCTTCGCGCCGCCCTCGTAACCCGAAATTTGATCGGGAATGGCGCCGGAAAGCGTACTGCGACCCAGATCGCGGCGCGCATCGTCAAAACCAATCCACACCGAGGTCACCACGCCAGGCCCGTACCCTGAGAACCAGGCATCTTTGGAACTGTTGGTTGTCCCCGTTTTACCACCGATGTCATTACGTTTCAGGTCGCGGCCGGCACGCCAGCCTGTTCCCATCCAGCCCGGTTCGCCAAAAATGTTACTGTTCAGCGCGCTCTTAATCAGGAATGACAGCGGTGTATTAATCACATGTGGCGCATAAAGCTGTTCGCCACCTGACTGTGGCTGTGCAGGTACCTGCTCCAGCTCAGGCTGCGGCACCGTCTGGTTTTGCTGCTGAGCGGAAGGCGCAACGTTCTCAACGCTTTCGGCGTTCAGCGCCAACGCTTTTTTGGTTTCACCGTAAATCACGGGCAGGTTGCACTGTGGACAGGCAATTCTCGGTTTTTCTTCGAAAACGGTTTGTCCCTGCTCATTTTCAATCTTGCTGATGAAGTAAGGATCAATCAGGAAACCGCCATTCGCCATAACCGAGTAGCCGCGCACGACCTGCAGAGGCGTAAACGAGGCTGCGCCAAGGGCCAGCGATTCGGTATGCACAATATTCTGAGCCGGGAAGCCAAAGCGCTGTAGGTACTCTGCAGCATAGTCCACGCCCATTGCACGCATCGCACGCACCATCACCACGTTTTTCGACTGGCCAAGGCCCTGACGCAGTCGAATCGGACCATCGTAGGTCGGCGGAGAGTTCTTCGGACGCCAGTCAGCCCCGGCACCCGCATCCCAACGGGAAATAGGAACGTCATTAAGAATGGATGCCAGGGTTAATCCCCGATCCATCGCGGCCGTGTAGAGGAACGGTTTGATGTTCGAACCGACCTGGCGCAGGGCCTGGGTGGCGCGGTTAAACATGCTTTGGTTAAAGTCAAAACCGCCCACCAGTGCACGCACGGCACCGTTGGCAGGATCCAGCGAAACCAGTGCCGAGTTAACATCCGGCACCTGGCCCAGCCACCATGTCTCACCGACCTGGCGCACCCAAACCTGCTGGCCCGGCTGCAGAACCTGAGTAATGCTCTTAGGGGTTGGCCCCTGCGCCGTGTCCGACTTAAAGGCACGCGCCCAGCGCACGCCTGCCATGGTCAGCGAGACGTTGCTGCCATCTTTCATCATAACGGTGGCTTCATCGCTCTGGACATGTGTGACCACGGCCGGGTGAAGCGGGCCGTATAACGGCAGGTCTTTTAACGCCTTAACAATTTGCGCCTGTCCCCACGCGGGCTCGCCAACTTTCCACAGCACGCTGGTAGGGCCGCGGTAGCCGTGGCGCATATCGTAGGCCATCACGTTATTCCGAACGGCCTCCTGCGCGGACTGCTGCAGACGACGTGTGACGGTGGTATAAACCTTGTAGCCATCGGTATAGGCGTTGTTGCCATAACGTTTTACCATCTCCTGACGCACCATCTCACTCAGATAAGGCGCAGCGAAGACGATTTTAGGCCCATGATAAGTGGACACTAAAGGCGTATTACGTGCTTCATCGTACTGTTGCTGGGTGATGTAGTGCTGATCCAGCATGCGGGCAAGGACGACGTTGCGGCGTGCTACCGCACGGCTGTGCGAATAAAGCGGGTTAAACGTCGAAGGCGCTTTAGGCAGGCCTGCGATGGTCGCCATTTCACTTAATGACAGCTCATTGACAGGCTTACCAAAATAAACCTGTGAGGCTGCGCCCACGCCGTAAGCCCGATAGCCGAGATAGATTTTATTCAGATACAGCTCAAGAATTTCGTCTTTATTCAGCAACTGCTCGATGCGAATCGCCAGGAAGGCTTCCTTTATCTTACGCATCAGGGAGCGTTCCGGACTCAGGAAAAAGTTACGCGCCAGCTGCTGGGTAATCGTACTGGCACCCTGAGAGGCATGACCTGACACCAGCGCAACGCTGGCAGCACGAAAAATCCCGATGGGATCCACACCGTGATGCTCATAGAAGCGGCTGTCTTCCGTGGCAATGAACGCTTTCACCATTTCAGGCGGAACCTGCTGCAGGCTAAGCGGTATACGGCGCATTTCACCGTACTGAGCGATAAGATCGCCCTCAGCGCTGTAAACCTGCATAGGGGTTTGCAAACGCACATCTTTCAGCGTGTTAACGTCGGGCAGCTGTGGCTCAATGTATTTGTACAAACCATAAATCGAGCCAGCTCCCAGCAAGATGCAACACACTGCAAGGATCAATAAATACTTTACGAACTTCACCTGAGATTTCCCATCTGTTGTCGTTTGGGCAGTTTATAAGCAACCGCGCAGTAGTATAAAGGCAAGCCAGACGCTTTGATATGTCCATTTTTCTGGACGATAAGGAGATCGCGCGCATGACTTTGCACACCTGGCAAATTGGGCTGGATATCCAGAACAGGCAGTGCTGCGCCATTGCCATCCTGCGTCGCCGCCAGGGCTGGCAGTTATGCCACTGGTGGCAGCAGCGGCTGGCGCAAGATACGTTAAGAAACGGCGTGCTGCAATCTTCCCCTGAATTGCTGACCGTGTTAACCCGCTGGCGCAAGCGCTTGCCTCTACGCTACTCACTGCGTGTGGGCCTGCCTGCCCAGCTGGTATTGCAGCAGCCGCTTTCCCTTCCCGAACTGCCGTTAAAAGAACCCGCATTAAGCCGTTTCATCCAGGCGGCGGCCCAACGCCTTTTTCCCGTTGACGTGCGCGAACTGGCGCTGGATTACCGCCTCGATCCCACCCATAACCAGCTGTGTATTACGGCAGCCCGGCTTGATGTGGTGCAACAGTGGCTGGCCCCGCTGACGCAGGCAGGACTCAAGCCCCGCGTGTTTGAACTGGCTACGCATGCGCTAAAAATGGTGACTGAGCAGGCGCAATTAGCAGCGGGAAGTGTAGTGGTTTTACGACAGGATGCACGTTACCTGTGGAGTGACGGCATCAGTGCAGCATCTTTGGCTGAAGTGGACGGGTTATCGGCTCTGCGTGAGCAGGCCTTTCCGCAGGCAAGCCACCTGTTTTATTGCGATGCCGACAACCTCTCGTTTCCTGAGGGTACGCGTCCTTTTTCACCCTTCCAGCCACTTCGCTATCAGCCGCCTTTACCTGACAATCCCGGTGCGTTCGCGCTGGCAACCGGGCTGGCGCTGCGAAAGGAGGATCGCTGATGGTGGCGGTTAATCTTTTACCCTGGCGGGCGTGGCGCTGGCAGCGTCAACGGTGCCAGAGCATTATCGCGCTGGGCCTGACATTACTGCTCTTAGCGCTGGCGGTGCTCCTGTTGTACTGGCAGGAACATCAGGCTCTCATTCATGTCCGGCGGCAGCATGCTCAACTCAGTCCTGTTCTTGAGCGCCTTGTTGCGCGAGCAGAGCAGCAAAAACATCTGCTGCAACAGCTGGACGGGTTGCAGCAACAGCGCATCTGGCTTCGTCAGCAGTCCAGGCAATTCAGCGTCTGGCAGCAGCTTTGGCAGGACCTGCCGGTCATGCTGCCCGATGGGCTGTGGTTAACGCGGCTGGAAAAGCACGATGCGCAGTTGCTGCTGGAGGGCAGGGCACTGCAAATGCAGGCTATCCGCCATTTTCGTCAGCGCTTAACGGGCGTGGCTTTTTTTGCACAGATTCGGCAGGGCAATGTGCAGCGCCAGCCAGAAGGGGATTACCACTTCACGCTGCGCATTACACTCAAGGAGGAAGTCAGTGAGTAACGCTATGCAGCACTGGTTACAGTTAACCTGGCCGCTTCGCTATCTCAGCCTGCTGGCTGCAGCCTTTGGGCTGTTCTTTGTTGCCTGGTGGATGCTGTTGCAGCCGCAGCGGCGGGTAATGCACGAAGCCCGGCTTCAGTTGGCGCAGCAGCAGCAGCGGGTGCAACAGCGGCAGTTTCAGCTGGCTCAGCATCCTGACATTGCGACATTACAGGCTCAGTTGGTGCTGGAAACGGCAAGACAACCTGCAGCGCCACGCACGCTGGAGGCCATCATCGCGGAGCGGGGGACGCAGTTAATGCAGTGGCTTACTGATGAAGAGCCGCGGGTGCTGACGTTCCACCTGCAATGGGTGCAGTTTCAACCGCTGTTTTCAGCGTTGTCGCAATCAGCGACGGCATTTCCGGGGCGTTTTCAACTCACCGCACATCCGGCGCATCTGGTCGCGCAACTCTGGCTGCAATCCGATGAAGCCCGTTAGCGTCATCCTGGTATTGCTCTGCTGCGGCGCCGTTCATGCGCGCGATCCTTTTCGTCCTCTTCCCGGTACGGCTTGTCTGGCAGACGTTGAGCCGCTCAGCGAATGGCGCTTACAGGGCATTGTGGGTCGTGCGCCGAGGTTTCAGGGCTGGCTGGTGACGCCGCAGGGTCATGGCGTGAAAGTTCTCAGCGATCGCCCTTTCCCGATGGGGCCGTGGCAAACCGTGCAGTTCACGTCGCGTACCCTTGAGCTGTCAGTACCGGGCAGTTGTTCATCTCAACGTTTCACCTTTCGTCTCAAAGGAAGCCTGCATGATAAGGACAGCGATTCTGACGTGGCTGGTGCTCTGCCTGACGCCCGCTCACGCCAGCCACGATGACGGCTTAAGCCTGGCATTTGATGATGCACCTGTTGAACGCGTTTTGCAGGCGCTGGCTGATTATCAACACATTAACCTGATGATTTCGCCTGAGGTTGAGGGAAGACTGTCATTGCGGCTGGAGAATGTACCCTGGCAACAGGCGCTGTCGCTGGTCGGCCGTATGGCTCGCCTGACCTTACTGGAAGAGGAGAACGTTCTGCTGGTTTATCCTGAGAGCTGGCAGCAGCAACGGCATGAGGCCGAAAAGGCACAACAGGCCGAAGCGTTACAGCAACAGCCGCTGCAACAACGCAGGATCCCCCTGCACTATGCCAGTGCCAGCGACGTCCATCGCAGCCTGCAGAGTGAACGGCCATCGCTGATGACCGCGCGCGGCAGTGCAACGGTTGACAGCCGGACCAACAGCCTACTGCTGCGCGACAGCCCGTTGGCGCTTGAGGAGACTGCGCGCTGGATACGTGCGCTGGATGTCCCGCTGGAGCAGGTGGAACTGGCAGCGCATATCGTCACCATCAGCGAAGAGCACTTGCATGAACTGGGCGTCAACTGGCGGCTGTATAACGAAGGCGACGTCATAAATCGTGCATTACGTCATCCTTTACTTGATATTCCATTGGGGCTGAATTCCCACGACGTGTCTGTGGGCGTCACGCTGTCGCGGATTGGTGGCAAACTTCTGGATTTAGAACTCAGCGCTCTGGAGCAGGAAAATCAGGTGGAAATTATCGCCAGCCCGCGCTTGTTTACCTCCCACCAACAAACGGCATCCATTAAGCAAGGCACTGAAATCCCTTATGAAGTCTCTGCCGGCAACAGCGGAGCGACCAGCATTGAGTTCAAAGAGGCAGTGCTGGGCATGGAGGTCACGCCTGCCGTTTTAGGCAATGGCCGCATTCAGCTCAAAATACGCATCAGTCAGAACGTGCCGGGTCGGGCGGTTCAGACCGGCGATTCACAGGTTTTGTCCATTGATAAGCAGGAAATTGAAACTCAGGTCACGGTCAGTGACGGGCAAACGCTGGCGCTGGGGGGAATTTTTCATCAGCAGCGCACTCGCGGGCAGCGCCAGGTTCCGCTGCTCGGTAATCTTCCTGTTGTGGGCAGCCTGTTTCGGCAGCATGCAGAAGAGCAGAGAAAACGTGAGCTGGTCATTTTCATGACGCCGCGATTGGTCAGGGAAGCAGCGCTTTCGGCACGATAAAACGGAAAATGTGCCCATAAAGTCCAACTGCGTTGACGCAGGGCTGGAATTAGCTTACAAGGTTTAGCGATTTTTAACACGTTGTAAGCGTCTGTGTTGGAAAAACCAGGCAAGCAGATGAAAGAATTCCTCTGCTCGCCGTAATGTCACAACGCTGTACTGACGCATTACAGTTTCGCGAACGACGGGCCAATTCAGAAATGGATGTGCTGTAAGCAATATAATCGGTTGCCAAACAGCCTTGAGTGTTGAGATAATTTTTCGTCTGACTCTTGCTAACGCTCATGAGGTCTCAGTTCCTGTCCCGCCAGCAAAATGCTGAAAGCGGGGTATCATTAACGAATTCTTAGTAATACCGACAAAATGGCAGAGAAACGCAATATCTTTCTGGTTGGGCCGATGGGTGCCGGCAAAAGCACTATTGGCCGTCAGTTGGCTCAGCAACTCAATATGGAGTTCTTCGATTCCGATCAGGAAATTGAGCGACGCACCGGAGCGGATGTGGGCTGGGTTTTTGACGTTGAAGGCGAAGCTGGCTTCCGCGATCGTGAAGAAAAAATCATCAATGAACTGACCGAGAAGCAGGGCATCGTCCTGGCGACCGGCGGTGGCTCCGTAAAATCCCGGGAAACACGTAATCGTCTCTCCGCTCGCGGCGTCGTGGTGTATCTTGAAACCACTATTGAGAAACAACTGGCACGTACACAGCGTGATAAAAAACGCCCCTTACTGCAGGTAGAATCACCGCCGCGTGAAGTGCTTGAAGCGCTGGCAGGTGAACGTAACCCGCTTTATGAAGAGATCGCCGACGTCACTATCCGCACTGACGATCAAAGTGCAAAAGTGGTGGCGAATCAGATTATCCACATGTTGGAAAAAAGTTGATCCAACGTTTGAAGGCTCTTTGACAGGTATCGAGCATCATGGAGAAGATCACCGTTTCACTGGGGGAACGTAGTTACCCCATCACTATCGCCGCCGGACTGTTTAACGATCCGGCTTCTTTTTGGCCGTTAAAAGCGGGTGACAATGCCATGCTGGTGACCAACCAGACGCTGGCACCGCTCTACCTGGATAAGGTATCGGCTCTGCTGAAGGCGGCGGGGGTGAAAACGGATCAGGTGATTTTGCCCGACGGTGAGCAGTATAAAACGCTGACCGTGATGGATCAGGTCTTTACCGCACTACTGCAAAAACCCCACGGCCGTGATACTACGCTGGTGGCGCTTGGCGGTGGTGTCATTGGCGATCTTACGGGGTTTGCTGCGGCAAGCTATCAGCGCGGCGTGCGCTTTATTCAGGTACCGACAACGCTGCTGTCGCAGGTTGACTCATCGGTTGGCGGCAAAACGGCCGTTAACCATCCTCTTGGCAAAAACATGATCGGCGCGTTTTATCAGCCCGCCTCGGTGGTGATCGATACGGTGTGTCTTCGTTCACTGCCGCCACGTGAACTGGCTTCCGGTCTGGCTGAAGTCATCAAGTATGGCATTATCCTGGACGGTGAATTCTTTCAGTGGCTTGAGCAGAATCTTGATGGGCTTCTGGCACTGGATGAATCTGCACTGGCCTGGTGTATTCGCCGCTGCTGCGAGTTGAAGGCGGAGGTCGTTGCCGCAGATGAGCACGAGCACGGTCAGCGCGCATTACTGAATCTGGGTCATACTTTTGGTCATGCCATTGAGGCCCATATGGGCTACGGCAACTGGTTACATGGTGAGGCGATTGCTGCCGGGATGGTCATGGCGGCGCGCACGGCGCAACGTCTGGGCCAGTTCAGCGCACAGGACACCGATCGCATCATTGCTTTACTGCAGCGGGCCGGTTTACCGGTGAACGGGCCAGTAGAGATGCAGGCAGAGGACTATTTGCCGCATATGATGCGTGACAAAAAAGTGCTGGCCGGTGAATTGCGTCTGATACTGCCGCTGTCCATTGGTCGCGCTGAAGTGCGCGGTGGCGTGGCTCATGATATGGTGATGGCTGCAATTAATGATTGCCAGAAATCTTGATATTAAGCAGGTAAGTGGTGACGCGGCGCGCAGGTGCGCAGTGCGGGATGCCGCTTTACGGAGGAGGCAAAATGGATGAGTTCAAACCGGATGATGAGTTAAAACCTGACGCCAGCGACCGTCGTCCCTCGCGCCCACGTAAATCGTCTTCTGCGACGAAAGCACCGGTATCGCGCCAGCATGTCATGATGGGCGTCGGGATTCTGGTGTTACTGCTGTTAGTGCTGGGAATCGGTTCTGCGCTCAACGGTTCTGACGACAGTAAGTCCTCTTCGGCCAGCGATAATAAGAACGCGCCTGCCAGCGGAGCCGCGGGAACGGGCAGCGAAAAAAATATTGATCTGAGTGGATCTACCGCCATGAGCGGTGGACAAAATGCCGCAGGGACTCAGCCGTCCTCTTCGACAGCGCAGAATGCACCGGGTACGGATTCTTCTGCCGGAGCGACAAATGCGCCACGAGATATTTCTATGCCGCCGGTGGCTTCAACGCCGACGCAGGCAGCGCCCGTTGAAACCCCAGCAAATCAGCAGCGCGTAACGTTACCCGGCGATCTCAACAGCGCCCTGACCAATCAACAGCAGCAGGTTGATGGCGCGGTGCAGGGAGCAGAAAACAGCAGCTCACTGCCTACGGCGCCTGCCACGGTTAGCGGCAAAGCCGGTTCAGCGCCAGCAACAACAGGCCGGGCGCCTTCAGGTCAGATCGCGGTCGCCCCACGTCACATGCGTGAGCAACCGGTCAAAACCGCGACTAGGCCCGCAGCCAGCGAGCACAAAACCCACACCACGCCAGCGCACACTGCCGCGCATAATGCGCCAGCTAAAGCCACTGGCAGCGGCGCAGCGGCGAGTAAATCGCTGCCTGGCGGCAATTACACTCTGCAGCTGAGCGGTGCCTCCAAAGCAGAAAGCCTGAATGCATGGGCCAGGAAACAGAATCTGAGCGCGTACCATGTGTATAAGACGACGCGCAATGGCCAACCCTGGTACGTGCTGGTGAGTGGTGCGTATGCAACGCCCGCGGACGCAAAACGCGCTGTAGCAACCTTGCCTGCCGCCGTCCGCGCACAGAACCCATGGGTAAAACCGGTCAGTCAGGTCAGGAAAGAAGCCAGCCAATAAATGATGTGGGACCGGCCGTTGCCGGTCCCGTTTTAAGCGCAGATCTGCTGTCGGTTTAACCACAGCCTCACAATAAGATGTAATTACCACGACAGCATGAAAAAAAATCGCGCTTTTTTGAAATGGGCGGGGGGAAAGTTTCCCTTAGTCGAAGAGATCCACCGTTACCTGCCGCAAGGTGATTGCCTGATCGAACCCTTTGTTGGCGCTGGCTCAGTGTTTCTCAACACCGATTTTGATCGCTATCATCTGGCCGATATCAACAACGATCTCATCAATCTCTATAACATCGTGAAAACGCGTACGGCAGATTTTATCCGCGATGCGCGTTTACTCTTTACGCCTGAAGGGAATAACGAAGCCTGCTATTACCAGCTCCGCACTGAATTCAATCTCAGCCAGGATGCTTATCAGCGTGCGCTGCTATTTCTCTATCTTAATCGCCATTGTTACAACGGCCTGTGTCGCTACAATTTACGCGGCGAGTTCAACGTCCCTTTTGGTCGCTACCGCAAACCATACTTTCCGGAAGCAGAGTTACTGTGGTTTGCCGAACGTGCGCAGAAAGCGACGTTTGTCTGTGAATCATACGATGTTACCCTGAACAATGCCCGGAAAGGCTCTGTGGTATATTGTGACCCGCCGTACGCGCCACTGTCCGCGACGGCTAACTTTACGGCTTACCACACCAATAGTTTCAGTCTGCATGAACAGCAGCATCTGGCACAGCTGGCGGCTAAGCTGGCGTCTGAGAGCCAGATTCCGGTACTGATTTCTAATCATGATACTGAGCTGACACGTTGCTGGTATCAGGATGCCGTGTTACATGTGGTTAAAGTCCGGCGTTCTATTAGCCGAAGCATAACCGGCCGCACCAAGGTCGACGAACTGCTGGCACTCTATCGCTAGTCTGTTTCGTCCGCGGCCAGGGTATTTCGCCAGCAGCGATGCTGGCGCACAACAGTGGAGAATCGGATGAAACAATATTTGCTGGCCCCTTCCATCCTTTCGGCAGACTTTGCTCGCCTGGGTGAAGACACTGCGAAAGCACTGGCGGCCGGAGGCGACGTGGTTCACTTCGACGTTATGGACAACCACTATGTTCCCAATCTGACCATGGGACCGATGGTACTGAAAGCGTTGCGCGATTACGGTATTACGGCCCCAATCGATGTGCATTTAATGGTGAAGCCCGTGGATGCGTTAATTCCCGAGTTTGCCAAAGCTGGTGCCACCTACATTACTTTCCACCCGGAAGCCAGCGAGCATGTTGACCGTACGCTGCAGTTGATCAAAGAGCACGGTTGCAAAGCCGGCCTGGTCTTCAATCCCGCCACGCCGCTCAGCTACCTTGATTACGTGATGGATAAGCTGGATATCATTCTGCTGATGTCGGTGAACCCTGGCTTCGGCGGGCAGTCATTTATTCCCGGCACCCTGGATAAGCTACGTGAAGCGCGTAAGCGCATCGATCAGAGCGGCTACAGCATTCGTCTGGAAGTGGACGGCGGCGTGAAGATTGATAATATTGGCCAGATCGCCGCAGCAGGCGCGGATATGTTTGTGGCCGGTTCAGCCATCTTTGGCCATCCGGACTATAAAAAAGTAATCGATGACATGCGAAACGAGCTGGAGAAAGCCAATGGCTCATTTCACTGATATACGCGCACTGGCGTTCGATCTGGATGGTACGCTGGTCGACAGCGCGCCGGGCCTGGCTGACGCAATCGATCTGACGCTTGCGGATCTGCGTTTACCGGCTGCTGGCGTGGCGCGCGTGTCCACCTGGATTGGTAACGGTGCGGATATCATGATGGCCCGCGCGCTGACCTGGGCGCTGGGGCGTGAGCCACAGCAGGATGAGCAGCGTGATGCGCGAGTGCTCTTTGACAAGCACTATGCCAGTACCGTGGAAGCCGGCAGCACGCTGTTTCCTCAGGTTAAGGAAACGCTGGCAACCCTGCAGGCGCAGGGGATACCGATGGCGATTGTGACCAATAAGCCTACGCCGTTTGTCGCCCCGCTGCTGAAGTCTTTGGGGATTGATGACGCGTTTTCGCTGATTATTGGCGGTGATGACGTCGTAGCGAAAAAACCGCATCCTGCGGCCATTTTTTTGGTGCTGGGTAAATTTGGCCTGCTGCCCGCGCAGTTGCTGTTTGTCGGGGATTCGCGCAACGATATTTTGGCTGCGCAGTCGGCTGGTGTTCCCAATATTGGTATGACCTTTGGCTATAACTACGGCGAGCCTATTGCGACCAGCCAACCCGATCTCACCCTTGACTCTTTTGACGAACTTTTGCCCGCTATCGGGCGGTAATTTATCAGGACATAAGCATGAGCAAACCCATCGTTTTCAGCGGCGCACAGCCGTCCGGCGAACTGACCATTGGCAACTATATGGGTGCGCTGCGTCAGTGGGTGCAGATGCAGGATGATTTCCACTGCATTTACTGTATCGTCGACCTGCACGCGATCACCGTTCGCCAGGACCCGGCAGCACTGCGTAAAGCCACCTTAGATACGCTGGCGCTGTATCTGGCCTGTGGTATCGATCCCGAGAAAAGCACTATCTTCGTTCAGTCCCATGTGCCCGAGCACACGCAGCTCAGCTGGATCCTGAACTGCTACACCTATTTTGGTGAGCTGAACCGTATGACGCAGTTTAAAGACAAATCCTCGCGCTATGAAGAAAACATCAACGCAGGATTGTTCAGCTATCCGGTGCTGATGGCTGCAGACATTTTGCTTTATCAGACGACGCAGGTGCCAGTGGGTGAAGACCAGAAACAGCACCTTGAACTGAGTCGCGACATTGCGAGCCGGTTTAACGCGTTGTATGGCGATATCTTTAAAGTGCCCGAGCCGTTCATTCCTAAATCTGGCGCACGCGTGATGTCCCTGCTGGAACCGACGAAAAAGATGTCTAAGTCGGACGATAACCGCAATAACGTTATCGGCCTGCTGGAAGATCCAAAATCCGTGGTCAAAAAAATCAAGCGCGCGATGACCGACTCGGAAGAGCCGCCGGTCATTCGCTATGACATTAAAGAGAAGGCGGGCGTTTCAAACCTGCTGGACATTCTGTCAGGCGTGACCGGCAAGCCCGTAACGGCGCTGGAGCAGGAGTTTGAAGGCAAAATGTACGGGCATCTGAAAGGCGCAGTAGCTGATGCGGTGTCCGGTATGCTGACTGATCTGCAGGAACGCTATCATCGCTTCCGTAACGATGAAGCGCTGCTGGAGCAGGTGATGCGTGACGGTGCGCAGAAAGCCCGTGCTCAGGCGCAGGAAACCCTGAAAAAGGTTTATGACGCTGTAGGTTTTGTCGCTCAGCCCTAATCGGCGAGTCGGGCATGTAAACGGCGAGCAGAGGCTCGCCGTTTTGTTTTTACCACCAGCGTAATATTTCGTGCAGGACAATCCGACAGCGGCGAATCACCTGTCTGGTGCTTATTGATGTACATCAATCGCAGTACGCTATACCTCTTAAGGGAGTGCTGCACGATTCAGCCCATTACCTTAAGTGAGGTTACTGACTTACAAAGTCATCTGGAGCAGGGCAACGCTATCGTGTTAGCTTTAATCAGCAGCGCTTAACGTATCAGGAGCCCGCAATGACAACCGCACCACTTCGATGGATAAACAATCTGCGTCTGCCCACACGTGACGGACTGTGGCAGATAGAAATTGCTGAAGGGAAAATCGTCCGAATGACGGCACAGCCTCAGCAGATATCTGCGGACGGCGCCTCGCTGGATGCGGAAGGTGGCCTGGCCCTTGCGCCTTTTATTGAACCTCATATTCACCTGGATACCACGCAAACCGCGGGAGAGCCAGCCTGGAACCAGTCCGGGACCTTGTTTGAGGGCATTGAGCGCTGGGCAGAGCGCAAAGCGTTGCTGAGTCATGAGGACGTCAAACGGCGGGCAATGCAGACGCTGAAGTGGCAAATAGCGAACGGCATACAGTATGTCCGTACCCATGTGGACGTATCCGATCCCACCTTAACGGCTCTCAAAGCGATGCTGGAACTTAAAGCGGAGATGGCACCCTGGATTGATATTCAGATCGTGGCGTTTCCGCAGGAAGGCATCCTGTCTTATCCCAATGGTGAAGCGCTTCTTGAAGAGGCGCTGCGGCTCGGCGCAGATGTCGTCGGGGCGATTCCTCATTTTGAATTCACCCGGGAATACGGCGTCGAGTCGTTGCATAAAACGTTCGCGCTGGCTAACCGTTATGACCGGCTGGTGGATGTGCACTGCGACGAAATTGACGATGAGCAGTCGCGCTTTGTTGAAACCGTGGCCGCGTTGGCCCACCGCGATGGCATGGGGGCACGCGTGACCGCAAGCCACACTACGGCGATGCACTCCTATAACGGTGCCTACACATCGCGTCTGTTTCGACTCCTGAAGCTCTCCGGCATTAACTTTGTAGCAAATCCGCTGGTCAATATTCATCTTCAGGGTCGTTTTGACAGTTACCCTAAGCGGCGCGGCATTACCCGTGTTAAAGAGCTTCTGGAGGCGGAGATTAACGTCTGCTTTGGTCACGATGATGTGTTTGATCCCTGGTATCCGCTGGGCACGGCCAATATGCTCCAGGTGCTGCATATGGGGCTACACGTGTGTCAGCTAATGGGCTATGAACAAATTAATGCCGGGCTCGATCTCATCACCCATCACAGTGCCAAAACGATGAATCTTGCAGAATACGGCATTCAACGCGGGCATGACGCCAGCTTGATTATCCTGCCAGCGGAAAACGGCTTTGACGCGGTGAGAAGACAGGTACCGGTGCGCTATTCGCTGCGTCGCGGAAAGGTGATCGCCGAGACTCAGCCTGCGAAAAGCGCAATCTGTTTAGAACAGTGGGAAGACGTGACGTTTAAACGCTGAAAGGCGAGGGCGGCACGGTGGCGCCGCCCAGAGAGATTAATGGGTGTTATGACCGTGGGAGCGGTGTTTGGTCACCAGACCTAACAGCACACACATAATAAACACCACCGCGTACAGGCCGTTTGCGGTTAACAGCGCGCTGTGAACGCCGCTGTTTTTCACAATCGGTGACGTCACAACAAAGGTCAGCATGGTGCCGACCGTGCCGCAGGTCAGAATAAAGTTAACCAGCTTGGGTGAGGCCACTTTGGTTTGCAGCGAGCCCAGGGTGATAATGGTGGTATAAATCGCGCTTGAGCTAAAGCCCAGCGTTAAGATAATCCATCTCAGCATGCTGGCGTCATGACTGCTTACGAACCAGTACATCAACACCGTTGCCAGGCCTGCCAGCACCATCAAAATGCGTTGCAGATCAAAGAAGCGCAGCAGGAAGCTGAACACCCACATACCGACCATGTAGGCGGTCCAGAAACTGCCCACCAGCTGACCGGCGTCGTCAATATTCATGCCCATGACTTTGGTCGCGTACTCTGGCACCCAGGAAATAAAGCCTAACTGGCCCAGGATGTAGCATAGCGCCGCAATGGCCAGAAACAGGACGCCAGCCCCCCATTTCTCTTTCTCAACGGTCGGACTGTTCTCCGGCTTGCGCAGCACCGGGAATTCAACAAACAGCGTCATGATAAAAATGCCAACATAAATCACGCCAATACAGACGTAAACCCAGTACCACGGCAGATGACGCGCCAGCAGGATACCGGCAAGGATGGGGAAAATGGTGCCTGCCATGCTGAAGAACGAATCCGTAAACAGCAGACGTGAACCGCGCTGACGGCCTTCGTACATATGGGTTATCAGGAAGGTGCCAATCGACATGGTAATGCCGCTGACCACGCCAAGCACGAACATGCACAGTGAAAATACCGACAGATCGCGGCTGGTCATTAAGCCGATGACGGCTAACACCATCAGCACAAAGCCGAATATCAGCTGCCGTTTGAGCGGCACAATCACCATCAGCCAGGCATTAAGGAAAACCGCAGCCAGAATGCCACTGTTCAGGAAGGTGAAGGTGTTGCCCATACTGTCGATAGGAATCTGGAAATCTTTCGCGATATCGCCCATTACCATGCCGGTGACAATCACCAGTGCGCCGGTAAGCGCATACGAGAGAAAGCTAATCCAGGTAAGGCCGATACGATTACGATTTGTCATGTTCTGAACCTGTTAGGAAGCGGGAGAGCCTGAAGCGTCAGAAATTGTAAACGTAACCGTGATCTTAATAAACTAAGAGTGAAAACTGATGTCATTCATTTCATCAATACTGTGATTTTAGTCACGAAGCGGAAGCAACCTTATTCAGGCTCTGGTGGGTGCCTTTAGCGTAAATATAGGTAAAACGCTGGCTCTTGTATTACATGCTCTTTACAATCAATATCGTTTTTGAGCTGGCTCTCCAAAGTAAGGAATTACTCATGTTTAAACGTACTTTGACAGCGGCAGTTGCCCTGTTAGCGCTCTCTTCTGTTTCCGCCTCAGCTTTAGCGGCTAAAGGTGATACGCATGTTCTGCTTACCACCTCTGCTGGCAATATCGAACTCGAACTGAATAATCAAAAAGCACCGGTTTCAGTTAAAAACTTCGTGGATTACGTCAACAGCGGTTTCTATAACAACACGATTTTTCACCGCGTCATTCCTGGCTTTATGATCCAGGGCGGTGGCTTTACCAGTGAAATGCAGCAAAAACAGACCAACGCGCCGATTAAAAACGAAGCAGACAACGGCTTGCGCAACCTGCGTGGCACCATCTCAATGGCCCGTACCGCCGATAAAGACAGCGCCACCAGCCAGTTCTTCCTGAACGTTGCTGACAACGCTTTCCTGGATCACGGTCAACGTGATTTTGGTTACGCCGTATTTGGTAAGATTGTCAAAGGCCAGGACGTGGTGGATAAAATTTCTCAGGTGCCGACAAAAGACGTGGGCCCGTATCAGAATGTGCCAACCAAACCTGTGGTTATTTTGTCAGCGAAAGTCTTACCGTAATTTGATCCAATGCCATCTCGTCTCCGGCAAAGGGAAAATTTGCTCTTATACTTAGAGCAAACCTGAGCAGGAGGCGGTATGGCAAACAAACTCACAGATAAACAAAAAGCAGCGCTCTGGCAACAGCGGCGAAATGCCAGCTATCGGGCAAGCTGTCGGCTCGAAGGCTTTACCCTGACGGAACCGGAAATCAAGGGTGAAGATGCAGAAGCGCGTCTGGCCTCACTGAGGAGGCAATATGGCTGCTAACACTGCCGTCACTCAGGATCCCTACCTGTGGCAAAACGATACCGTACTGAAAAACCGTCTTGATATTCACGATGCCGCGCAGCTGCGTAAAGCCGAGTTAAGCTTTAGTGCCGCGCGCCTTGCCACGCTTGAACTGGGCCCGTGCAAGATCGGATTACCCTACCTCTGCCATATTCACCGTACCCTGTTTCAGGACGTCTATAGCTGGGCCGGCGAACTGCGTACGCTGGACATCTGGCGCGACGAAACCCCTTTTTGTCATTTCGAGTACATCGAAAAAGAGGGAAATGCACTGATGGCGGCGCTGGAAGAGGAGAAAGCCTTGGCCTGTCTGCCTCAGGCTGAGTTTGTGAAACGGATTGCCTGGTACTATTGCGAAGTCAATATGCTGCATCCCTTCCGCGAAGGTAACGGCAGGGCGCAACGTATTTTCTTTGAACAGCTGGCGCTGCATGCCGGCTACGTGCTGGAATGGGACAACCTGAGCACCGAAGACTGGGTTGCGGCAAATCAGGCCGGTGCCGCCGGCGCGTTGCAGCCGCTGGAAAAGCTCTTTGCCCGTATCGTCAGTGAAGCCAAAGCCCCCTGATCCGCTTACGCCACAGGGCGGCGCCCCAGGTGCGTCGCCCTGCACGAAACCGGTTATCCTGCATCCCCACATCACACTCATCCTGAACAGCATGATAGGATAGCGCTCTGGTCATCACTCTGGATGCTGAACGCTCCGCGCATCCCTCCGGTCTGCCTGAAATCACAATCATGTTGCTGCTTATTGATAACTACGACTCGTTTACCTGGAACCTCTACCAGTATTTTTGCCAACTGGGTGCTCAGGTTCGGGTAGTAAGAAATGATGCTATTACCCTTGATGAAATGCGCACGCTGCCGCTGACTCATTTGGTGATTTCCCCTGGCCCCTGCACGCCCGATCAGAGCGGTATTTCGTTGCAGGCCATCCGCCATTACGCTGGCCGTCTTCCTGTACTGGGCGTTTGCCTGGGCCATCAGGCGATAGCCCAGGTTTTTGGGGCGCAGATCGTTCGCGCTCGCGAAGTAATGCACGGTAAAACCTCGGCGGTGCAGCACAATGGTTGTGGCGTCTTCCGCGGTCTGAATCAGCCGTTGACCGTTACGCGCTACCATTCACTTATTGTCAAAACGGAAACCTTACCTGATGAGTTCGAGGTGACCGCATGGAGCCTGCGTAACGGCCAGCCGGATGAGATTATGGGGATTCGCCATAAAACGCTCGCACTGGAAGGCGTGCAGTTTCATCCAGAGAGCATCCTTAGTGAACAGGGACACCAGCTGTTGGCTAATTTCCTGCACCAGTGAAGTTGTGTTTGCCTTTAAGTGATTTTTTATGCATATTTCATGATTATTATTTCATCGTGACTCAACGAATCAGTTAATGAGGTTGTCAATGACAGCGGAAAATATGGCAGTAACGCGTGAGACGTTCGATCAGGTTATTTTGCCTGTTTATGCACCTGCTCAGTTTGTACCGGTAAAAGGCAAGGGAAGCCGCGTCTGGGATCAACAGGGTAAAGAATATATCGACTTCTCTGGCGGCATTGCCGTGACCGCTCTGGGCCATTGTCACCCGGCGCTGGTTGAGACCCTGAAGAAACAGGGCGAAACCTTATGGCATACCAGCAATGTGTTTACCAATGAACCTGCGCTGCGTCTGGCCAGTAAACTGATCAACGCCACGTTTGCGGAACGGGTCTTTTTTGCTAATTCGGGGGCAGAGGCCAATGAGGCCGCGTTTAAGTTGGCTCGCTACTATGCCTGTAAACGTCACAGCCCGTTCAAAAGCAAAATCATTGCCTTTCACAACGCCTTTCACGGCCGGACGCTGTTCACCGTAACGGTGGGCGGTCAGCCCAAGTACTCCGACGGTTTTGGCCCGAAACCCGCCGATATCGTTCATGTGCCGTTCAACGATCTGGACGCGGTTAAGGCGGTGATTGACGATCACACTTGCGCCATTGTGGTGGAGCCGATTCAGGGTGAAGGCGGTGTGATGCCTGCAACACCAGCGTTTATGCAGGGGTTACGTGAACTGTGCGACAAACACCAGGCGCTGCTGGTACTGGATGAGGTGCAAAGCGGCATGGGGCGCAGCGGTAAGTTGTTTGCCTATGAGCACTACGGCGTGACGCCCGATATTCTGACCTCGGCGAAGGCGCTGGGCGGCGGTTTTCCGGTAAGCGCCATGCTGACCACCAATGAGGTAGCCTCAACCATGGCGCCTGGCGTGCATGGCACGACTTATGGCGGCAATCCGCTGGCATGCGCGATCGCAGAAACCGCGTTAGATATTATCAATACGCCAGCTGTACTGAATGGGGTAGAAATCCGCCGCCAGCAGTTTGTTGAGGCGCTCAAGGCTATTGATGCGCGTCACGACCTGTTCAGTGATATCCGTGGTAAAGGCCTGCTGATTGGTGCAGCCCTGAAGCCGCAGCATGCGGGCAAGGCGCGCGATATTCTGAATGCGTCAGCTGCGGAAGGCGTCATGGTGCTGGTGGCCGGAACAGATGTGATGCGCTTCGCACCGTCGCTGATTATCGAGCCTGCCGATATCGAAGAGGGCATGGCTCGCTTTGCCCGTGCGGTAGAGAAAGTGCTGTCTGCCTGAGTTATTTGCGGCGCAGACTGCGCAACAGCCAGCGGCCATGATGAGGCCGCTGGTTCCAGGCCAGAGAAGAGATCGTGTGCATGACTTTCAGATGCTCCAGGATGCGCCTGACGTGCTGCTCCAGTACCGTGACCGGCCCCTCATTTATATCTTCCACGCCCTGTAGCAGATCCGTCTGCGAACTTTCCCCATCATATTCCAGCCTTTGCTGACACCGTTGCAGGGCGATCTCGCACCATTGCAGGTAGTGCTCAGCCAGCGTGGGCGGCAGCATGGTATGTTCACGTGCCAGAATGGTCATGGCGTTAATGTGCTCCACGATAAACTGGCAGTGCGTGACCCATAAGCGCATATCCTGCAGGTAGCGTGAATTAAATCCCGGCTCCTGCATGGCCTGATTCAGGGAGTTGAATACGGCGTTATGCGCCTGGTTGACCTTAACCCGCTGGTAAGCCAGCGCATCGGGTGACTGCTCTGGGCCCAGCAACATTCGCAGGGCATCCTGACAGGCCTCCAGCGCATCATGGGCATTCTGGCGCAGCAGGGCACTTTGCCACTGCGGCCACAGCCATAACATGCCCCCAAAGGCGATCAGGCAGCCCATCAGCGTATCCAGCAGGCGGGGCAGTAAAAACTGTGCCCCGTTGAGGGAGAGCAGTTGCAGCGTATAAACGGCCGTAACCGTAAATCCTACTATTGACCAGCCGTAAAACTGGCGGGTAAAACGGTAGCTGATAAAGGTAATCACCAGCATGATGCTCAGCACCAGCGGTTCAGGCACATCCAGGCGTAGCGACGCCGCCGCGATAGCCAGTCCGGCAAAGGTTCCCAGGGCCCGGTGCTGAATACGTACGCGGGTTGCGCTGTAGTTGCTCTGGCTGACAAACATGATGGTCATCAAAATCCAGTAGGGCTTAGGAATCGAAAAGAACACGGCCAGGGCGCTGCCCAGCATCAGCATGACGGAAAAACGCCCGGCCGTTCGCAGTGCGGAAGACCGCAGCGACAGATAGCTCCGTAACGCGGGCAGCAGCGGTAAACGACGCTGGCGATCGGCCATCAGGTCGCGTTGATAAAGCGGCTTTTGGGTTCGAAGCACCCGGGCGATACGGCTGAAATGATAGAGACAGAAGTTACCCACCGGATTGTCCGGATGCTGAAGGGCGATTTTCTCCAGCGCACCTAACTGCTTGTCCATATCGAAACGACCAGAGAGTTGGTGATACAGAATATCGTCGGCCAGCGCGCGCAGCCGGGCTGAAATCGTTCTGGCGTTCCAGCGGATGACGGCTTCAGCATGGCTTTGCTCAACCAGTTTCTGGACCTCTTCCGGCTGATGCAGGCTGACGGAGATATGCTCCTGCAGATCCAGTGCTACCTGAAACGCCCGGGTCAGGCGTTTGTGGCTGTGATCGCGACTCGCAGACAGCATATGCATTTGCTGATAGCAGGTGTTGATCAGATCGATCGCTTTTTGCTGACGCGCCAGCAGGGGCGGCAGGGCTTTTTCCGGATCGGTCAGCTGCGTCAATAAGCTGTACTTGGCGTCACAGTAATTTGCCAGCTCACGGTAGATCAGGCTCAGGCTTTCGCGCATCGGCTGCTCTTTCCACAGCCAGAACCAAAACCAGTTGAACAGGCCATACCAGAGCGTTCCACCGATATAGAGCAGGGGCGGAACGTAAATGGGCATACGGCCAATCAGGCTGAGGGTAAAAATTGCCGCGATTAACGTGCCGGGCAGCAGTCGGGCGTGCAGCGGACTGATCTCTCCGGTGACGCCAAGCAGCAAAGGCAGGGCAAACAGGATGAGCGGCAGCGGCACGTCTTTAAGCAGCAGCCACTGCATCAGTAAACTGCCAAGGGCAAACAGGCTGCCGCCGATGATCAGGCGTTTAAAGAAGCGTTTGTGGGGCGTGTCCAGACCGGCAATGTTGCAGCAGGCGGGAACCAATGAGAACAGCAATCCTTTTTGCAGATCGCCGAACAGCCAGCCGAGCGCTACGGGAAGGCACAACACCAGCGTCTGGCGCAGCGCATAGTTAACTTCGGGGTGATAGATTATTCTTCGCCACATCGGCTCAACACAAGACATTCACGGCATAATGTCGCCATCACGCCGTGAACAGTCAGGCTTAGCGTGTGCCGTAAACAACGATGGTTTTGCCGTGTGCGGAGATCAGGTTCTGATCTTCCAGCATCTTCAAAATACGGCCCACGGTTTCACGTGAACAACCAACGATTTGGCCAATTTCCTGACGAGTAATTTTAATTTGCATGCCGTCAGGATGCGTCATGGCATCTGGCTGTTTAGCCAGATTAAGCAACGTTTGTGCAATGCGTCCGGTCACATCCAGGAAAGCGAGATTTCCCACTTTTTCTGACGTCACCTGCAGACGGCGAGCCATCTGAGAAGAAAGACGCATCAAAATATCCGGGTTAACCTGGATGAGCTGACGGAATTTCTTGTAGGAAATCTCTGCCACTTCGCACGCAGTTTTCGCACGTACCCAGGCGCTGCGCTCCTGACCTTCTTCAAACAGGCCAAGCTCACCAATAAAATCGCCTTGATTCAGATAAGAAAGAATCATCTCTTTGCCTTCTTCATCCTTAATCAGTACCGCGACGGAACCTTTCACGATGTAGTAAAGCGTTTCGGCTTTTTCACCTTGGTGAATCAGCGTACTTTTGGATGGATACTTGTGAATATGGCAATGGGACAGGAACCATTCAAGTGTAGGGTCTGTTTGCGGTTTGCCGAGAACCATTCGCTATTATCCTCTATTGTAATCGTGCCCAAAATACAGGGCTCAGTTTCCCTGCCAGGCGATGAAAGCGTTAAGCGTGTTTCCATTCAGGAAATTATTCGGGCTGCATTTGCGCAGAGCGCATCATTCTTCCCGGCTTCGTCTTCGGATGACGAAAAATATTTTCAGCACTGTTTGTAGCACAGCTTTCGCCGACTGTCTTGTGTTGTCTCGCTTCAGCAATAAGGCTGATTTCTCCGGATTGCTGTTTACCAGGCAAAAGCGTACTCTGACGCAAAAACAGGGCATTCTGGGGGCCAGATTATGCAGGCAAGAGTCAAATGGGTTGAAGGGTTAACATTCCTCGGCGAGTCTTCGTCCGGACATCAGGTCTTAATGGACGGCAATTCCGGCGATAAAGCGCCCAGCCCTATGGAAATGGTGCTGATGGCGGCCGGCGGATGCAGCGCCATTGATGTGGTATCAATTTTGCAAAAAGGTCGCAACGATGTGGCTGATTGCGAAGTAAAACTCGAATCAGAACGTCGGGAAGAAGCGCCTCGCATCTTTACCCGCATCAACCTGCATTTTATCGTCAGTGGAAAAGCACTTTCAGATAAAGCCGTGGCGCGTGCGGTCGACCTTTCAGCTGAGAAGTATTGCTCGGTTGCCATTATGTTAGGCAAAGGGGTGGAAATTACCCACAGTTACGAAGTTATCGAGCTGTAATTATTCAGAGGCCAGCGCGGCCTCTGATTTTATTCAATGCGTTTGCCTTCCATGAGCCGTTTTACCAGCGGTGCCATAATTAATTCCATCGCCAGCCCCATTTTCCCGCCAGGTACAACCAGCGTGTTGATATTGGAAATAAACGATCCCTGCAGCATGGCCAGTAGGTAGGGAAAATCAATATCTTCCAGCCCCTGAAAGTGGATGACGACAAAACTTTCATCCAGTGAAGGAATGGTGCGTGCCGCAAAGGGGTTAGAGGTGTCGACGGTTGGAACCCGCTGAAAGTTAATATGGGTGCGTGAGAACTGCGGCGTAATGAAATTGATGTAATCTTCCATTGAGCGCACCACCGAATCCATTACGGCTTCACGCGAATGACCGCGTTCACCGGTATCGCGTACCAGCTTCTGAATCCACTCCAGGTTAACGATGGGGACGACGCCGACCAGTAAATCCACTTTTTCAGCGACGTTGTGCTGAGCCGTCACGACGCCGCCGTGCAGTCCTTCATAAAACAGCACGTCCGTATCCGGTGGCAGCGGCTGCCACGGGGTAAAGGTACCTGGCACCTGATTCCAGGGCACCGCTTCGTCGTAGGTATGCAGGTATTTACGTGACTGGCCCTTGCCCTGATCACCGTATTCAACAAAGGTCTGCTCCAGCAGACCGAAATCATTCGCCTCCGGGCCAAAGTAGCTGATATGGCGACCCAGATCGCGCGCCTTACGGATAGCCATATCCATTTCAGGCCGGGTAAATCGGTGGAAACTGTCTCCTTCCAGCTCGGCCGCGTGCAAATTGAGTTGCTGAAAAATTTTACGGAATGCGAGGCTGGTGGTAGTGGTTCCGGCACCGCTGGAACCTGTTACCGCGATAATCGGATGACGTGCCGACATAGTGAAACTCCCTGTGAAATCAGGCGATGAGCATTGTTAGCACGATTTTTCGTTCTGTGCATCAGCCACGGAACTCACTTTTGCGCATGATGTTGACCGATTCGTGAAGCTCAGACCAGACCAGCACGACTTCACCTTGCTGCAGCTGGCGTCGCACATTGGCGACTTTTTCGGTCAGGCTGAGTTCCTGTTCGCCGTAGTCGGTACCTTCGCGCAGAACAAAGGCTTCAATAACGTTTTCAAGGGTTTCGGGAGAAACCTGTTGCCAGGGAATAATCACAGGGTTAGCTATCCAGATAAGGGGAAATCCACTGCGGCACGCGCTGTTCCAGCCACAATTCAGGCTGACGCAGGGTACCACTCACAAATCCAACATGACCACCGTGTGTTGTCAGCTGATAGGTAATAGTGGCAGATAACTGGTCATTCTGCGGGATCACCTCATCGCTCATAAAGGGGTCATCTTTTGCATGGATAATCAGCAACGGTTTTGTCACCGATCTCAGCCACGGCAGGGCGCTGGCACGGCGATAATAGTCCGTGGCGTCGGCAAAGCCATGCGCCCGGGCCGTGATGGCGTCGTCAAAATCACGCAGGCGACGCAGGGCATTCAGCTGACTGAGATTGACCGGTAAGGTGTCGGGCCATGCGTGCAGCTTGCGCCTGGCATTCTTTTTAAGCTGGCTCAGCAGGTAACGCTGATAAATTTGGGAAAACCCGCGTTCCAGTCGGGCGCTACAGGGTTCAAGCATCAAGGGTGCCGAAACGATAACGCCGGCATCCAGCGCAACGTCACTGCCCTGTTGGCCCAGCAGGCAACCCAGCATATTCCCGCCCAGCGAAAACCCCACAGCTGCAGTAGGAACCTGTCCCCAGCGGGCCTTCAGCCAGGTCAGGAAAAAGCGTGCATCTTCCGTCTCGCCGGAGTGGTAAATCCGGTTTAGCCTGTTCGGCTCGCCGCTACAGCCGCGAAAATGCATCACTACGGCCAGCCAGCCACGTTGCCTGCAGACTTGCATCAGGCCATGGATGTAGGGACTGTGGAAGCTTCCTTCCAGACCATGAAACAGCACCACGCGTGGTTTATGCGCGGCAAACTGTGGATCTTCACTCCAGGCCAGATCGACAAAATCACCATCGGGTAAATCCAGCCGCTGCCAGTGAGGCGTTAACGCTAGAGTACGGCGGAACAGGCGCGGCAGTATGGTTTGCACATGCGGATTGGTCAGGCCGCGCATGGGGCTGAACGCCGCGCCGTCCGGGCCCGAAAATTTCATGTTGTAAAGGCTTGTCTGTTCCATATCACACTGTTAGCTTCGATAAGTTTTCACATAATGGAGGGAGAACCCGGATTAATGGAACTCAGTCTTTTTTTATCAATGTTAGGGTTTCTCTGGGTCGCGGCGATTACACCCGGACCTAATAATATGTTACTCACCGCCTCGGGCGCCAACTTTGGCTTTTTCCGAACCCTTCCGTTAATGGTCGGCATCATGATTGGTATGCAACTGATGCTACTGATGGTGGCGTTTGGCGTAGGGGGATTGATCCTGCTCTATCCCTCACTGCACCTTATCCTGAAAGTTGCCGGGAGCCTCTATCTTCTGTGGCTGGCATGGAAAATTGCGACCGCCGCATACGAAAAGCTGGAGACCGATGCGGCGCCGGTCGCGCCCATGCCCTTCTGGCAGGGAGGATTGTTGCAGTTGATCAATCCCAAAGCCTGGTTAATGGCCCTGGGGGCGATAGCCAGCTTTAGCCTGGCCGGTGCCGGATATCGCCACTCTGTCCTGTTAATCAGCGTAGGGATGGTGATGGTCAATCTGGTCGCGGGCATCATCTGGATGGGGTTTGGCGCGATGATTGGCCGTGTTTTACGCAGTCCGCGCGCGTGGAAGATATTTAACCTCAGTATGGGGCTGTTAACCGCAGCCTGCGTACTGCTCATCTGGCGCTGACGTTAACTGGAGGCGCGTTCCAGGCGCTTCCAGGGCAGCACCTCCCTGACAACCGGCGCATGGGGCTGACGGATTTTTTTCAGCAGCAACTGTACGCTGCGGGCGCCCAGCTCATTCATCGGTTGCTCTATGGTGGTCAAAGGCGGATTCAGGCTGCCGGTAAAGGGAATACCGTCAAACCCGACCACAGCCAAATCCTCGGGCACGCGCAAGCCTGCTTCCAGCGCCGCATGCACGACGCCGACCGCCAGTACATCGGACACGGCAAAGACCGCGTCTGGTCGCTCGGGTGAGTGCAACATCTCCCGTAAAGCCCGACTGCCTTCTTCACAGGAAATATCCGCAGTATAGACGACCTTAGACCAGCCCAAATCCGTTTGCTCAATGGCCTGGCGATAACCCTGCTCACGATACTGGGAATACAGATAACGCATGTCACCGTTGACCAGTGCAATGCGTTGGCGGCCTCTGGCAGCAAGGTAATGTACGGTATCGCGCGCAGCCTCAAGATGATCGATGGAGACCGAGGATGCCGCAATCTGGGGATCAAACTCTGAGCACTGTACCCAAGGCGCATCTCCAATGATATCGATAAGGCTTTCCAGACCGGCCGCCGCGTCCATGGTAATGACGCCATCAACGACTTTGCCTGTGAGCAGCGTCAGGTAAGCGGCTTCGCGTTTAAACTGCGAGGCGGAATTACACAACAGGATATGGTAGCCATGCATTTCGGCTTCCGCTTCGATGCCTTGCACCACCCTGGAGCAAAAGGGATTGGTGATATCTGAAATCAGCACCAGCAGCATATGGCTTTGTGAGGTACGCAACTGACGCGCTAACAGGTTTGGCTGATAGCCGCTGGTTGAAATGGCATCCAGCACTTTCTGGCGCGTATCCGCTTTCACACCTGGATGAGCGTTAAGCACGCGGGATACCGTGGCTTTAGACACGCCAGCTAACAGGGCAACTTTGTCGATCGACATCGAACTCGCAGGCCTCACCGGGAGCAAATAATAGCGCATATCAATAGCACACCCAGCATGTGAGCGCCTGACAAATTTATGGCTTTTTGTCTGAATTTTAATTTGCATATAACAGCAATCTATTGCAGATGATGATCTAAGAATTTCTTTCTATTAGGGATAACTTTTAATTCCTTTGTGAAATTAATCCTGCCAGCAACACTGCCCACATCATAAAAGTGATGGGGAAAATCATGTTAAAAGGGCAGTCAACCATTTTGGCTACTGTGCTGTCACTGCTGGCGTTTCAGGCCGGCGCGGTCGACGTGACGGTGGCGTATCAAACCTCTGCCGAACCGGCCAAGGTGGCGCAGGCAGATAACACTTTTGCTAAAGAGAGCGGCGCAACGGTAGCCTGGCGCAAATTCGACAGTGGGGCGGGCGTATTGCGCGCCCTGGCATCCGGAGATGTGCAGATAGGCAATATTGGGTCCAGTCCGCTAGCGGTTGCGGCGACGCAGCAACTCCCGATAGAAGCGTTTTTGCTCGCCTCTCAGTTGGGGAATTCAGAAGCGCTTGTTGTCAGGAAAACCATCGCCAGCCCTCAGGATCTGATTGGCAAACGCATCGCCGTCCCCTTTATCTCCACCACGCACTACAGCCTGCTTGCTGCCTTGAAGCACTGGGGAATTAAACCCTCCCAGGTCCAACTGGTGAACCTGCAGCCGCCCGCTATTGTGGCCGCCTGGCAGCGGGGCGATATCGACGGCGCGTACGTTTGGGCACCGGCGGTCAATGCACTGGAAAAGGACGGCAAGGTCCTGACAGACTCTTCTCAGGTTGGCCGCTGGGGATCGCCTACGCTGGATGTCTGGGTCGTGCGTAAAGACTTCGCACAGCAGCATCCTGATATTGTTACCGCCTTTGCCCGCAGCGCCCTTGAGGCGCAGAAAGCCTATCTGGATGACCCGGAAAAGTGGCTGAAACAGGCTGACAACCTCAGCAAGCTTTCGCGTTTAAGCGGCGTGCCAGAGCAAGCGGTTCCGGAACTGGTAAAAGGCAATACCTACCTTACGGCCGCGCAGCAGGTTAAACAGCTGGATCAGCCGGTGAACAAGGCCATTGTGGATACGGCGCAGTTTCTGAAAGCGCAGGGAAAAGTGCCGCAGGCTGGCAGTGATTACAGCCGTTATGTCACCAGCCGCTTTGTTGCCCCCTTGGCTAAACCCTGAGGAGAACGCCATGTTACGTATCGCTCACCTGAACGCGAGTTATGGCGGCCAGCCTGTGTTGCAGGACATCACGTTACAGCTTGATAAAAAAGCGTTGATGGTCGTGCTGGGGCCGTCAGGCTGTGGCAAAACAACCCTGCTTAACCTGATCGCCGGATTTTTACCGGTTGAGTCCGGCACGGTTTCCCTGGACGGAGAGCCTGTGCGCGGGCCGGGCGCAGAGCGTGGCGTGGTGTTTCAGAACGAAGGCCTGCTGCCGTGGCGTAACGTGCTGGATAACGTGGCTTTCGGCTTGCAGATAGCCGGCATGGCGCGCCAGCAGCGTGAGGAGATTGCACGGGGCTTCATCAAAAGCGTCGGACTCGAAGGTGCGGAAAAACGCCCTATCTGGCAGCTGTCAGGAGGCCAGCGTCAGCGCGTCGGGATCGCCCGGGCGCTGGCGGCCAATCCACAACTGTTGCTGTTGGATGAGCCTTTCGGCGCACTTGACGCGTTTACGCGTGAGCAAATGCAAACCCTGTTATTAACCCTGTGGCGCAACAGCGGTAAGCAGATTCTGCTTATCACTCACGACATTGAAGAAGCCATCTTTCTGGCCAGCGAGTTGGTGCTGCTCTCTCCCGGGCCTGGGCGCGTGCAAGAAAAAATGACGCTTAATTTTGGTCAGCGTTTCGTGGAGGGCGAACCCTGCCGGAGCATTAAATCCGATCCTGATTTTATTGCCCAGCGGGAATATGTGTTGAGTCGGGTATTTGAACAGCGGGAGGCCTTTGTATGAGTGCGCTGATCAACGATGAGCCGGCCACCGTGCGCCACCGTCGCCTGCGCTGGCCTTTTTCCACCTCGTTTACGCTGAGCGCCCTGAGCCTGCTTGTGCTGCTGTTCGTCTGGTGGAGCGTGACTGCGCTGGGCCTCATTGCACCGCTGTTTTTACCTTCGCCGCAGCAGGTAGTAAGTAAGCTGCTGCTGGTGGCTGGCCCGCAAGGATTTATGGACGCCACGCTGTGGCAGCATCTGTCGGCCAGTCTGACGCGGATGCTGATTGCCTTAACCGCGGCGGCGGCGATCGGCATCCCGGTGGGGATCGCGATGGGCATCAGCCCGGTCGTGCGTGCGTTGATCGATCCGCTGATTGAGCTGTACCGGCCCGTACCGCCGCTGGCGTATTTGCCGCTGATGGTGATCTGGTTTGGTATTGGCGAGACCTCGAAAATCCTGTTGATTTATCTGGCTATATTCGCCCCGGTGGTGCTGTCGACGGTGGCGGGCGTGCGTCATGCTCAGCAGGTTCGTCTGCGTGCGGCGGCCTCGTTGGGAGCGACCCGCTGGCAACAGCTGCGTTGGGTCATTTTGCCTGGCGCCCTGCCGGAGATACTGACCGGGTTACGGATTGGTCTGGGCGTGGGATGGTCAACGCTGGTGGCTGCCGAGTTAATCGCGGCAACCCGAGGCTTGGGTTTTATGGTGCAGTCGGCGGGCGAGTTTCTTGCTACGGATGTGGTGCTGGCAGGGATCGCGGTCATTGCCGTGATTGCGTTTGGTTTAGAGCTGAGTCTGCGTGCGTTGCAACGCCGGTTAACGCCCTGGAATGGAGAGCAAAAATGAACGAAAAGTTAGCCATCAAGCCGCTGGGGCCTTTTATCGGTGCCCAGGTCGGCAACCTTGATGTATCACGTCCCCTCAGCGACGCGCAGTTTGAACAGCTTTATCATGCGCTGCTGCGTCACCAGGTGCTGTTCCTACGCGAACAGGTCATTACGCCCGAGCAGCATCGCGCACTGGCGATTCGCTTTGGCGATCTCCATATTCATCCGGTTTACCCTCATGCCGAGGGCGTGGAAGAGATCATCGTTCTGGACACGCACCAGGATAATCCGCCGGATAATGACAACTGGCATACCGATGTGACCTTTATTCAAACGCCGCCCGCCGTGGCGTTACTTGCGTCTAAAGTGCTGCCTGAGTCTGGGGGCGATACGTTGTGGACCAGCGGCATTGCCGCTTACGAGGCGCTGTCTGCGCCTTTTAAGACATTACTGGCTGAGTTACGTGCAGAGCATGACTTTACCAAGGCGTTTCCTGAATATAAGCATCGCAAGACGGAAGAGGCGCATCGGCAGTGGCAGCAGGCTGTGGCGAAAAATCCCCCCGTTTATCATCCGGTGATCCGCACCCATCCCGTGAGTGGCAAGAAGGCCCTGTTTGTCAACGAGGGGTTTACGACGCGGATTATGGATATCAGTCAGAAAGAGAGCGACGCGCTACTGGGCTTTTTGTTTGCCCACGTGACCCGGCCCGAGTTTCAGGTGCGCTGGCGCTGGCAGCCAAACGACCTGGCTATCTGGGACAACCGGGTGACACAGCACTATGCGAATGCGGACTACTATCCGGCGAGGCGAGTGATGCAGCGGGCGACGGTGCTAGGTGACCGGCCTTATTGATCCGCACCCGGCGCTGGAGCCGGTGCGGAGGAGTAAGGCAAGAGCAAGAAACATCACCGCCTTTATCAGGCGGTGAGCATGGCTTCCAGTTTTTCCTGTGCATCCAGCCAGGCCATCTCCACCTCTTCCAGGGCCGATTTACTCTCGGCCTGTTTTTGTAGCGCGGCGCTGAGATCGGCCTTACGGCTTTGCTCATAGAGGGCGCTGTCTGAGAGCAGGGCTTCGGCGTCGGCGAGCTGGCTTTGCCATTTTGCCATCTGCTTTTCCAGCTTCTCAATTTCTTTACGCAGCGGCTGGGTCTGCGTGCGCAGCTCCGCTTCACGGCGCTTCTGGTCCTTGCGCGCCTGAGCGCTGTTGCCGGAATCCTGCCTGGGTGCCGCATCCTGCTGAGACTGCTGTTTTTGCAGGTCGCTCAGCCACTGCTGATAGTCTTCCAGATCGCCGGGAAACACATCTACGCTGCCATCGTGAACCAGATAGAGATCGTCCGTGGTGGCACGTAACAGATGACGATCGTGCGAAACCACCACTAAGGCGCCTTCGAAATCGATAAGCGCTTCGGTGAGTGCCTGGCGCATATCCAGATCCAGATGGTTGGTTGGCTCATCCAGCAGCAGCAGGTTAGGGCGCTGCCAGACAATCAGCGCCAGCACCAGGCGCGCCTTTTCTCCACCGGAGAAACGCGCTGTTATCTCTGTGACTTTATCACCCTGAAAACCAAAACCGCCGAGATAGTCACGTAACTGCTGCTCCAGCACTTTCGGCGCGATACGGGACAGGTGCTGTAAAGGGGACTCGTCGGCGCGCAGGAACTCCAGCTGATGCTGGGCGAAGTAACCCAGCTTGATGCCTTTTGCCAGCCCAATCTCACCCTCTTTGGCACTGAGCTCACCGGCCAGCAGCTTAATCAGGGTCGATTTACCGGCGCCGTTGCGCCCCAGCAGGCCAATACGTGAGCCGGGCACCAGGTTAAGCTTAATGGCATCAAGAATGATGCGATCGCCATAGCCTGCGGTGACTTTTTCCATTTTCAGCAGCGGATTCGGCAGGCTCTCCGGTGCACGAAAGCTGAAGCTGAAGGGGTTATCCACGTGCGCTGGCGCAATCAGCTCCATGCGCTCCAGCATCTTGATGCGGCTTTGGGCCTGCTTCGCCTTGGTTGCCTGAGCACGGAAGCGATCAATATATTTCTGCAGATGCGCCACTTTTTCCTGCTGGCTCTGATATAACGCCTGCTGCTGGGCCAGTTTGGCGCCGCGCTGGCGTTCGAAGGAGCTGTAGTTCCCGGTGTACTCCATCATCGTCTGCTGCTCGATGTGGATAATTTTATCCACCACGGGATCGAGAAAATCGCGATCGTGCGAGATCAGGATCAGGGTACCTTCATAGCTTTTCAGCCAGCGCTCCAGCCAGATAACCGCATCCAGATCGAGGTGGTTGGTCGGTTCATCCAGCAGCAACAAATCTGAGCGGCACAGTAACGCCTGAGCCAGGTTTAGCCGCATGCGCCAGCCGCCCGAAAAGTCGCTTACCGGGCGCTGAAGCTGCTCCTGACTAAATCCCAGTCCATGCAGCAGGCTCGAGGCGCGTGACTGGATGGTCCAGGCCTGAATGGTATCGAGCTTTCCGTGTACCAAAGCAATGGCATTTCCGTCATTTCTGATGTTCGCCTCTGCCAGTTCTGCCTCAAGCTGGCGGTATTCACGATCGCCATCGATCACATAGTCAAGGGCGGCCTGGCTCAGGGCAGGGGTTTCCTGATTCACCCAGGCCAGTGACCAGTTGCCGGGAAAGGTGAATGAGCCAGCATCGCTGCTGATCTCGCCTTTCAGCAACGACAGCAGCGTGGATTTTCCACAGCCGTTTTTACCCACCAGTCCGACTTTTTGGCCGGGATTGATGGTGGCGGTCGCGTTATCGAGCAGAACGCGAATACCGCGGCGAATTTGTAGGGCAGAGAAGACAATCATAAGCGCCGTATCGTCAGAATATGTTAATTTACCTGCAACATAATTGGGTTTTTGTTGCGTTGTGCATGGTAGCGGAAATCTGCACCAATGACGACGCTTTGGAGGGAAAGGATGTCGCAGCCACCTAAGATTTTGCTGCTTTTTGCTCATCCTGAAGCACAGGATTCAAAGGCAAATCGCATTTTGCTGGAGGCGGCAGAGAAAACAGAACATGTCACCGTTCACGATCTCTATGCTGCCTACCCGGATTTTTTTATTGATGTCTACCACGAGCAACAGCTGCTGCGTGAGCATGATGTGATTATTTTTCAACATCCGCTTTACACCTACAGCTGCCCGGCGCTGTTAAAAGAGTGGCTGGATCGCGTGCTGTCGCGCGGCTTTGCCAACGGCGTGGATGGTAATGCGCTCGAAGGCAAATACTGGCGCAGTATTGTGACCACCGGTGAGCCAGAGTCCGCCTTTCAGCGCCAGGGGCTAAATCGCTACGCCATGAATGACATTTTACGTCCCTTCGAGCTGACGGCGCAGATGTGCCGCATGCACTGGATGCCGCCGATGATTATTTACTGGGCTCGCCGTCAGGATCCCGATTTACTGAAAAACTATGCCCGCGCGTACAGCGACTGGCTGGCAGCACCGCTGCCAAATGGAGGGTTATAAATGGAAGGACAAACGCTACTGACCGCGGGGGTAATCTATCTCGTTGCGGCGGTGCTGATCGTACCGGTAGCGGCGCGTCTCGGTATTGGCGCGGTTTTAGGGTACTTGCTGGCCGGTATTGCTATCGGGCCATGGGGACTAGGGTTTATTAGCGACGTCGATGAGATTCTGCACTTTTCTGAGCTGGGCGTCGTGTTTCTGATGTTTATCATCGGGCTGGAGCTTAATCCGGCAAAGCTTTGGGCGCTGCGCCGTTCTATTTTTGGTATCGGTGCGGCGCAGGTGATTTTTTCAGCGGCCATTCTCGGCGTATTGCTGTGGCTGACTAAATTTGACTGGCGAGCGGCGGTTATTGGCGGCATTGGTCTGGCAATGTCATCCACGGCGATGGCGCTCCAGCTGATGCGCGACAAGGGAATGAATCGCAGTGAAGCCGGGCAGTTAGGCTTTTCAGTACTGCTGTTCCAGGATCTGGCCGTCATTCCAGCTCTGGCGTTGATTCCGCTGCTGGCAGGCAATGACAGCGGCAGTATCGACTGGATGAAAGTGGGCATGAAGGTGCTGGCCTTCGCTGGCATGTTAGTGGGTGGCCGTTATTTGCTGCGCCCCATTTTTCGTTATATCGCGGCATCGGGCGTACGCGAGGTGTTTACCGCTGCTTCACTGCTGCTGGTATTAGGATCGGCGCTGTTTATGGATGCGCTGGGATTGTCCATGGCGCTGGGGACATTTATCGCCGGCATTCTGTTGGCGGAAAGTGAATACCGGCATGAGCTGGAAGTGGCGATTGAGCCGTTTAAAGGTTTGCTGCTGGGGCTGTTTTTTATCTCAGTCGGCATGGCGCTGAATCTTGGCGTGCTCTATACCCATATTATCGCGATTTTGCTGGGCGTACTGGCGCTGGTGGCGGTAAAAATCCTGGTTTTATACGTACTGGCGCGTATTTATGGTCTGCGCAGCTCGGAGCGCCAGCAGTTTGCCGGTGTACTGAGTCAGGGCGGTGAGTTTGCCTTCGTCCTGTTTTCAGCCGCGTCATCCGCCAAACTGTTTTCGGGCGATCAACTTCCGCTTCTGCTGGTAACCGTGACGCTGTCCATGATGACGACGCCACTGTTGATGCAAGGCATTGACCGTCTGTTAGCACGTCGTTTCAATGAAATCGACGAAGATGCTGAAAAGCCGTTCGTTGAAGACGATCAGCCGCAGGTTATTGTGGTGGGCTTTGGTCGTTTTGGTCAG
Source organism: Pantoea sp. B623 (assembly GCF_024814475.1). Classification (NCBI taxonomy): domain Bacteria; kingdom Pseudomonadati; phylum Pseudomonadota; class Gammaproteobacteria; order Enterobacterales; family Erwiniaceae; genus Pantoea; species Pantoea sp. B623. Next base: position 2,831,211 of record NZ_JANUXM010000004.1, read on the forward strand.
GTCGTTGGCCGCTTGCTGATGGCGAACAATAAACGTATCACGGTACTGGAGCGCGATATCAGCGCGGTGAGCCTGATGCGTAAATATGGCTACAAGGTTTATTATGGCGATGCCACCGAGCTGGAGCTACTGCGTGCAGCCGGGGCGGCCAGTGCGCAATCCATTGTGATTACCTGCAGTAATCCGGAAGATGCCATGACGATTGTCCATCTCTGCCAGCAGCATTTTCCGCATCTGCACATCATGGCGCGTGCTCGCGGCCGCGTAGAAGCCCACGAGCTACTTCAGGCGGGCGTTACGCAGTTCTCGCGTGAAACCTTTTCCAGTGCGCTGGAACTGGGGCGTAAAACATTGATGTCGTTGGGTATGCATCCGCATCAGGCGCACCGCGCACAGCAGCATTTCCGTCGGCTGGATATGCGCATGTTACGGGAACTGATGCCCGCCCATTCCGACAATGCACAGATTTCTCGTGCGCGTGAAGCCCGTCGGGAACTTGAAGATATCTTCCAGCGTGAAATGCAGCATGAACGGCGTCAGATCCATGACTGGGACGACGATCAGTAATCAGAGAAGGCAGGTAGAGCATCATGCGTAAACGTTTTATTGCCGGTGCGGTTTGTCCGCACTGCCAGGAAAAAGACACGCTGGCCATGTGGCGTGAAAACAATGTCGATGTGGTTGAGTGTGTGAAGTGCGGCCATCAAATGCGCGAAGCGGATAAACAGGCACGCGATCAGGTTCGCAGCAATGAGCAGGTGATCGGAATTTTCCATCCCGAGTAGCGAAATGGCCCAGCTTTTTTTAAGCTTAACCACACAGCGGGATTGAATTCCGTTACAATTGACGCCATTAACGCTGTGGTCGCAAGAGAAAAAGATAACCTCTTGTACTCAGCCCCGAACCTTTCTGGTTGGTGTTATTGCACGCAAGAATAGACCAATGAGACGGGATCTTTGTTCTCAACGGTTAGGAGATATCATGAAAGTAGCAAAAGACCTGGTGGTAAGCCTGGCCTATCAGGTACGTACAGAAGACGGTGTGTTGGTTGACGAGTCACCGGTGAGTGCACCGTTAGACTATCTGCACGGTCATGGTTCCCTGATTTCTGGTCTGGAAAACGCGCTGGAAAACCACGTAGCGGGCGATAAGTTTGAGGTGCACATTCCTGCAAACGACGCTTACGGTCAGTACGATGACAACCTGGTACAGCGCGTACCAAAAGACGTTTTTATGGGCGTTGATGAATTACAGGTTGGTATGCGTTTCCTGGCAGAAACCGATCAGGGCCCAGTACCGGTTGAAATCACCGAAGTTGAAGACGAGCATGTTGTGGTTGACGGTAACCACATGCTGGCAGGTCAGAACCTGAACTTCAATGTTGAGGTGGTTGCGATTCGTGAAGCCACACCGGAAGAGCTGGCCCATGGCCACGTTCACGGTGCCGATGGTCATCATCACGATCATGACCACGACCACGATCACGGCCATGACCACGGTCAGGGTGGTTGCGGTACCGGTGGTTGCGGTTGCAGCCACTAAGTTCAAATCTGCATGTCAAGGCCACCTCCGGGTGGCCTTACTTTTTTCTGCCTGTCGCGGTGCGCGCGTCGATAACCGCCTGGATCAGTAATGAGGCGGTGGCGTTTCTTCAGAAGGATCGGCAATCATCGATGGCGCGCTGGCTTTGAACTTCTCAAGCAGCAGGCGCATATGTTCGCGCATCTTACTCATTTCAAGTTCATGCTGGACCACGGTATTGTTCAGTTGATCGATGGTCATCTCCTGAAAAGCCAGTTTACTTTCAAGCGTTTCAATACGTTGTTCCCACTCTGACTGTTGCATGACCTGTTCTCCTGTTAAGGTGCTACTCAGCGCGCAATTCTAATGGCTGACGTTGCAGAATTGCCCTATTTTTTATCTTTAATTTAGTGTTTAGCTTGAAAATGGCCCAGATGGCATCATCTCTGGTGAAACTTCCTGATGCAAAAAAGGTCGGAAGTAGACCAGGATAATTACGCTGTGGGAGTGTTCGCCACTGCCACGTAAAGTTATAGTGTGGGCCCGCAGTCCGCAATGATTCCCGAGGTGTCAGGCTTCGGTTTTGGAGAAAGGATGAAATCACTGTTCAAAGTCACATTGTTAGCTACCACCATGGCCGTTGCGCTAAATGCTCCGCTGGCAATGGCCGCAGAAACTGCAGCGGCACCGGCTGCTGCTGATGCACCTCAGACTGCTCCCCAGGCTCCAAAAAACGCTGCCTTCAAAAACGAAGATCAGCAATCTGCATATGCATTAGGTGCATCGCTGGGCCGTTACATGGACAACTCTCTTAAAGAACAAGAGAAGCTGGGCATCAAACTGGACAAACAGCAGCTGATTGCCGGTGTTCAGGATGCATTCGGTGGCAAGAGCAAACTGTCTGACGAAGAAATCGAGCAAACACTGCAGGCGTTTGAAGTGCGTGTGAAAGGCGCGGCTTCAGCCAAGATGGAAAAAGACGCAAAAGAAAACGCTGAGAAAGGGGAAGCTTACAGCGCTAAGTTTGCCAAAGAGAGCGGCGTGAAGAAAACTGACAGTGGTCTGCTTTACAAAGTAGAGAAAGAAGGCACCGGTGATGCGCCGAAAGACAGCGATACCGTGGTCGTCAACTATAAAGGTACGCTGATTGACGGTACTGAGTTCGACAACTCTTACACGCGCGGTGAGCCTCTGTCATTCCGTCTTGATGGCGTGATCCCGGGCTGGACCGAAGGCCTGAAGCACGTTAAGAAAGGCGGTAAGATCAAGCTGGTCATTCCACCGAACCTTGCTTACGGTAAAAACGGCGTTCCGGGTATTCCGGCTAACTCCACCCTGGTGTTTGATGTTGAACTGCTTGATATCAAACCTGCTCCGAAAGCGGATGAAAAAACGCAGGCCCCTGCTGCTGACGCGAAGAAATCGCAGTAATCTGTCTACCGCCACCTTCGGGTGGCGGTTTCTGTTTATGACAAACCTCTGGCATAAGCCCGCGACATTTGCCAGACTATCGCCTGCATAACTATCCCAATATTGAGTCTGCCCGTAAGCCGCTGAGACAGGCTCCAGCCATGTAGGGTGATGTCTTCAATGTCTAATCCATTCAATCCCGGTGAACTGAGCGACTTCGATCTTCTGGAGCAGCATCCGTTCGAGCAAACTGATTACGATATTCTAAAGTCGTATGAGGCCGTCGTAGATGGCCTTGCCATGTTGATTGGCTCGCATTGCGAAATCGTCCTTCACTCACTGGAGGATTTGAACTGTTCGGCCGTGCGCATTGCTAACGGCGAGCACACAGGGCGTAAAGTGGGATCGCCCATTACGGATTTAGCACTGCGCATGCTGCACGATATGCAGGGTGCAGACAGCAATGTTTCCCGTGCCTACTTTACCCGCGCGAAAAGCGGTGTGCTGATGAAGTCAGTGACCATCGCGATTCGTAACCGACAGCAGCGGGTGATTGGGCTGCTGTGTATCAATATGAACCTTGATGTTCCGTTTTCGCAGATTATGTCGACATTTCTTCCGCCTGAGATGCATCAGGTTGACTCTAACGTCAACTTCGCCAGTTCGGTAGACGACCTGGTGATGCAAACGCTGGAATTTACTATTGAAGAGGTGAGCGCCGATCGCAATGTCTCTAATAATGCCAAGAATCGTCAGATCGTATTGAACCTGTATGAGAAAGGTATTTTTGACATCAAGGACGCGATTAATCAGGTGGCGGACCGCTTAAATATTTCTAAACACACCGTGTATCTGTACATCCGTCAGTTTAAAAATGGCGACTTTCAGGGGCAGGATCGCTAATGCGCTATGCGCTGTTAGTGACGGGACCGGCTTATGGCACGCAGCAGGCGACCAGCGCCTTGCTGTTTGCCAACGCGTTGCTGGCAGCCGGCCATCAACTGGAAAGCGTGTTCTTTTACCGCGAAGGGGTGCTGAATGCGAATCAGCTGACGGCACCGGCCAGTGATGAGTTTGATCTGGTAAGGGCATGGCAGACACTCAGTCAGACTCAGGGCGTCGCGCTGAATATCTGCGTTGCGGCGGCGTTACGCCGCGGCGTGACCGACCAGCAGGAAGCGTCACGGCTGGCGCTGCCCGGCGCTAATCTTCAACCCGGCTTTACGCTGGCGGGGTTAGGCGCGCTGGCGGAAGCTCTGCTGCGTTGCGAACGTATGGTGCAGTTTTAATGAATCGTGTTGCATTTGTTTTTACCCGTGCGCCGCATGGTAGCAGCGCGGGGCGTGAAGGACTGGATGCTGCGCTGGCCACCGGCGCGTTAAGCGACGATATTGGCCTGTTTTTTATCGGCGATGGCGTGTTCCAGCTCTGCAGCGGGCAACAGCCAGAAAGCATTCACGCCCGTCATTATGCCGCGACCTTTGGTGTGCTGGCGCTGTACGATATTGAGCAATGTTACCTGTGTCGGGACGCGTTAAGGGATCGCGGTTTAGCGGAACGTGCGCCGCGCATTTTGGATGCTGAGATTTTAGATGCGCCGTTGCTGCGTCAAAAACTCGCGAGCTATGACCGTATTGTGACTTTTTAAGAGCGTGTAATGCTGCATACTTTATTTCATTCTCCGGCCTACAGTGATATCGATTCGCTGTCTTTGCTCCTCAGCCCGGACGACGACCTGTTATTACTGCAGGACGGCGTGCTGGCTGCGATGCAGGGCAGTAAGGCGTTGGAAAAACTGAGCGCCAGTGGGGTAAACGTGTGGGCGTTGGAAGCGGATCTGAATGCACGCGGGCTGGGTGAGCAAATTTCCCCCATTGTGCAGCCAGTAGACTATACTTTCTTCGTTGCGTTAACGGTAAAACATCGACAACAAATGGCTTGGTAATTCGTTAACCCCCTGGTTATTTCTTGACACCCTTTTGACACAGCCCTAAAATTCTGCCTCCTCGTAATTCTACGAGGTGATTTATTACGTGTTTACGAAGCAAAAAGCTAAATCCCAGGAGCTATTTAATGGCAACAGTTAACCAGCTGGTTCGCAAACCACGCGTCCGCAAAGTTGCAAAGAGCAACGTGCCGGCGCTGGAAGCTTGCCCGCAGAAACGTGGTGTTTGTACTCGTGTGTACACCACCACTCCTAAAAAACCAAACTCAGCACTGCGTAAAGTTTGCCGTGTGCGTTTGACTAACGGTTTTGAAGTCACCTCCTACATCGGCGGTGAAGGTCATAACCTGCAGGAACACTCCGTGATCCTGATCCGTGGCGGTCGTGTTAAAGACCTGCCAGGTGTGCGTTACCACACCGTTCGTGGCGCGCTGGACTGCTCAGGTGTTAAAGACCGTAAGCAGTCACGCTCCAAGTACGGCGTGAAGAAGCCAAAGGCTTAATGGTTCTCCGTTAAGTAAGGCCAAACGTTTTAACTTAAATGTCAAACTAAACTCGTAGAGTTTTGGACAATCCTGAATTAACAACGGAGTATTTCCATGCCACGTCGTCGCGTCATTGGTCAGCGTAAAATTCTGCCGGATCCTAAGTTCGGATCAGAGCTGCTGGCTAAATTTGTAAACATCCTGATGGTAGATGGTAAAAAATCTACTGCCGAATCTATCGTCTATACCGCGCTTGAGACCCTGGCTCAACGTGCTGGTAAAGATGGCCTGGAAGCGTTCGAGGTTGCTCTCGAAAACGTACGTCCGACTGTCGAAGTTAAGTCACGTCGCGTTGGTGGTTCAACCTACCAGGTTCCAGTTGAAGTCCGTCCGGTTCGTCGTAATGCCCTGGCAATGCGTTGGATCGTAGAAGCTGCTCGTAAACGCGGTGATAAATCTATGGCTTTACGCCTGGCGAACGAACTTTCTGATGCTGCAGAAAACAAAGGTACTGCAGTGAAGAAACGTGAAGACGTTCACCGTATGGCTGAAGCCAACAAGGCGTTCGCTCACTACCGCTGGTAACAGCTGCGTAGGTGTTATTAACCCAGCGGGCGTCCCAGTGGCTTACCTGCTGGGCTTTATTAACTTAGAACGTCTAAGAATCAGAGGAATCAAATGGCTCGTAAAACACCCATTGAGCGCTACCGTAACATTGGTATCAGTGCGCACATCGACGCCGGTAAGACTACAACTACCGAACGTGTTCTGTTCTACACCGGTGTAAACCACAAAATCGGTGAAGTTCATGACGGCGCAGCAACCATGGACTGGATGGAGCAGGAGCAGGAACGTGGTATTACCATCACGTCAGCTGCGACCACCTGCTACTGGTCTGGTATGGCTAAGCAGTTTGAACCACACCACGTAAACATCATCGACACCCCGGGACACGTTGACTTCACCATCGAAGTTGAGCGTTCTATGCGTGTGCTTGATGGCGCAGTTATGGTTTACTGTGCAGTTGGTGGTGTTCAGCCACAGTCTGAAACCGTATGGCGCCAGGCCAACAAATATAAAGTTCCACGCATCGCGTTCGTTAACAAAATGGACCGTATGGGTGCTAACTTCCTGAAAGTTGTTGACCAGATGAAAGCGCGTCTGGGTGCAAACCCAGTCCCACTTCAGCTGGCTATCGGCGCAGAAGACAGCTTCACCGGTGTTGTTGACCTGGTGAAAATGAAAGCGATCAACTGGAACGATGAAGACCAGGGCGTGACCTTCGTTTACGAAGACATTCCAGCCAACATGCAGGAACTGGCTGAAGAATGGCGTGCGAAACTGGTTGAAGCCGCAGCTGAAGGTTCTGACGAGCTGATGGAGAAATTCTTCGGCGGTGAAGAGCTGACAGAAGAAGAGATCAAAACTTCTCTGCGTAAGCGCGTTCTGAAAAACGAAATCATCCTGGTGACCTGTGGTTCTGCATTTAAGAACAAAGGTGTTCAGGCGATGCTGGATGCGGTTGTTGAATACCTGCCAGCACCGACTGACGTTACCGCGATCAACGGTATCCTGGACGACGGTAAAGACACACCGGCTGAGCGTCATTCCGATGACAAAGAGCCGTTTGCTGCTCTGGCGTTTAAAATCGCTACCGACCCGTTTGTAGGTAACCTGACCTTCTTCCGCGTTTACTCTGGTGTAGTTAACACGGGTGATACCGTATTCAACCCGGTTAAGTCAAACCGTGAGCGTCTGGGCCGTATCGTTCAGATGCACGCCAACAAGCGTGAAGAAATCAAAGAAGTTCGTGCGGGCGATATCGCAGCAGCGATCGGCCTGAAGGACGTGACGACAGGTGACACCCTGTGTGACCCAGATAACGTCATCATCCTTGAGCGCATGGAATTCCCAGAGCCGGTAATTTCTATCGCCGTTGAGCCGAAAACCAAAGCTGACCAGGAAAAAATGGGTCTGGCTCTGGGTCGTCTGGCGAAAGAAGACCCGTCATTCCGCGTATGGACTGACGAAGAGTCTAACCAGACTATCATCGCTGGTATGGGTGAACTTCACCTCGATATCATCGTTGACCGTATGAAGCGTGAATTCAACGTTGAAGCGAACGTGGGTAAACCACAGGTTGCTTACCGTGAAGCCATTCGCTCTAAAGTCACCGGTATCGAAGGTAAACACGCCAAGCAGTCTGGTGGTCGTGGTCAGTACGGTCATGTTGTTATCGACATGTACCCACTGGAGCCGGGCGTTAACCCGAAAGGTTACGAATTTGTCAACGATATCAAAGGTGGTGTAATTCCTGGTGAATTCATCCCGGCCGTTGATAAAGGTATCCAGGAGCAGTTGAAATCAGGCCCACTGGCAGGTTATCCGGTTGTGGATCTGGGTGTTCGTCTGCACTTCGGTTCTTACCATGACGTTGACTCCTCTGAACTGGCGTTTAAACTGGCCGCGTCTATTGCCTTTAAAGATGGCTTTAAGAAAGCGCAGCCTGTTCTGCTTGAGCCTATCATGAAGGTTGAAGTTGAAACCCCAGAAGAGAACACCGGTGACGTAATCGGTGACCTTAGCCGTCGTCGTGGTATGCTCAAAGGGCAAGAATCTAACGCTACTGGCGTTCAGATCCACGCTGAAGTTCCGCTGTCTGAAATGTTCGGATATGCAACTCAGCTGCGCTCTCTGACCAAAGGTCGTGCTTCGTACTCCATGGAGTTCCTGAAGTATGACGACGCACCGAGCAACGTTGCGCAGGCCGTTATTGAAGCTCGTAGCAAATAAGCTACGGTTTAAATTTGAACTGATGCCTTCATCCAGAGTGATGAAGGCATAACGTAAGGAATATCGCCATGGCGAAAGAGCAATTTCAACGTAACAAACTGCACGTAAACGTGGGAACCATCGGTCACGTTGACCACGGTAAAACCACCCTGACTGCAGCGATCACCACCGTTCTGGCTAAAACCAACGGCGGCCAGGCACGTGCGTTCGATCAGATCGACAGCACCCCGGAAGAAAAAGCACGTGGTATCACCATCAACACGGCACACGTTGAGTATGAAACCCCGTCTCGCCACTATGCGCACGTTGACTGCCCAGGCCACGCCGACTATGTGAAAAACATGATCACCGGTGCTGCGCAGATGGACGGCGCGATCCTGGTTGTTGCTGCGACTGACGGCCCAATGCCGCAGACCCGTGAGCACATCCTGCTGGGTCGTCAGGTAGGCGTTCCTTACATCATCGTGTTCCTGAACAAGTGTGACATGGTTGATGACGAAGAGCTGCTGGAACTGGTTGAGATGGAAGTTCGTGACCTGCTGTCACAGTACGACTTCCCGGGCGACGATACACCAATCGTTCGCGGTTCAGCCCTGAAAGCGCTGGAAGGCAACCCAGAGTGGGAAGAGAAGATCGTTGAGCTGGCTGGTCACCTGGATAACTACATCCCGGATCCAGTACGTGCAATCGATATGCCATTCCTGCTGCCAATCGAAGACGTATTCTCAATCTCTGGCCGTGGTACTGTTGTAACCGGTCGTGTAGAGCGCGGTATCGTTAAAGTCGGCGACGAAGTTGAAATCGTTGGTATCAAAGATACCGCGAAATCAACCTGTACCGGTGTTGAAATGTTCCGCAAACTGCTGGACCAGGGTCAGGCAGGCGAAAACTGTGGTGTTCTGCTGCGCGGTATCAAGCGTGAAGACATCCAGCGTGGTCAGGTTCTGGCGAAGCCAGGCTCAATCAAGCCACACACCAAGTTCGAGTCAGAAGTTTACGTTCTGTCTAAAGACGAAGGTGGCCGCCATACTCCGTTCTTCAAGGGCTACCGTCCACAGTTCTACTTCCGTACCACAGACGTGACCGGTTCAGTAGAGCTGCCAGAAGGCGTTGAAATGGTTATGCCAGGCGACAACATCAAAATGGTTGTTACCCTGATTCACCCAATCGCAATGGACGAAGGTCTGCGCTTCGCAATCCGCGAAGGTGGCCGTACCGTTGGCGCGGGTGTTGTTGCTAAAGTTATCGCTTAATTGTGATATCTGATGTGGCCGCGTAAGCGGTCACAGCAAGACAGAAGAGGGCACTTAGGTGCTCTCTTTTTTTTGGGCTTAAACAGGCTACCTGAACGTTTTCCCTACAAAGGGTAGGTTTGAAATAAAAACGATTCGCATTTACACTGTGTGTACGAAATAGACTGAGTGATGAAGAAATGTACGTCTGTCTGTGTAATGCCATTAGTGATAAGACCCTCCGTGAAGTCGTGCGCCGCTACCAGCCGAAATCTATTCAGCAGCTTCGCCAAATCGTACCCGTGGGTAAGCAATGCGGTAAGTGCATTCGTGTCGCCCGTGAAATCATGGATGAAGAGATGCAGCAGGTTCCGCAGTATAAAGAGATCGCCTGAGCGCTTTCTTTCCTGGGACATGATAATACCCACAGTTTTCATCGCGTTTTTTGACTTCTTTTTAACCGCATCTACGCTCAAATAAACATGAGCGGAGGACGTGAAATGAAGGGCGATGCGAAAATCATAAGTCATCTCAATAAACTGTTAGGGAATGAACTGGTTGCGATTAATCAGTATTTTCTCCATGCGCGGATGTTCAAAAACTGGGGGCTGATGCGTCTTAATGACGTTGAGTACCACGAATCCATTGATGAAATGAAGCATGCGGACAAATACATTGAACGCATTCTGTTTCTTGAGGGCATTCCAAATCTGCAGGATCTGGGACGACTCAGGGTCGGAGAGGATGTGGAAGAGATGCTGCAGTCCGATCTTAACCTTGAACTTGAAGGCGCAAAAGATCTGCGCGAAGCGATCGCGTATGCCGACAAAATTCATGACTACGTCAGTCGGGATATGATGATCGAAATCCTTGCGGACGAAGAGCACCATATCGACTGGATCGAGACCGAACTCGATCTGATCAAAAAAATGGGCATTCAAAACTATCTTCAGGCGCAAATCAGAGACGAATGAGGCTTTGCAGGACGATCATTCCCCAGCCCGCGGCGGCCAGAAAAGGGCCAAAAGGAAGCGGGCTGTTCATATACAAGCGCTTGTGGATGATAGCCCTGACCGCAAAGGCAAGCAGGGCTGACACACTGGCTATCAAGGCAATCCACGGCAGAGCCTGCCAACCACACCATATGCCCAGTGCGGCAAAGAGTTTGATATCGCCGTTACCCAATCCCTCTTGATGTTTTATCTGACGATACAGCCAGGCCAGTAGCCAGAGTGAACCGTAACCTGCGACGGCACCGCCGACTGCCGAGGTGACGGAGAGCGGCACAGCGAAAAAGAACCGCGACAGTCCCAGCCAGAGTAAAGCGCCCGTCAGCACATCCGGCAGCAGGAAGTGGCGCTGGTCAATAACCGCAAGTAACAGAAGCAGGCAGGACGCCACCAGAATAAATGCTGCGGTAAGGGGGCACGCGTTAAACACGATCACCAGCATCAGGCAAAGCAGGGCGCCCGTCAGCTCAAACAGCAGGGGCAGCACGCCGATAGCCTGGCGACAGGCACGACAGCGCCCCTGAAGACACAGCCAGCTGATTAAGGGGATTTTATCGCGCCACAGGATGGGGGCCCGGCAAAGCATGCATCGCGAAGGTGGCGTCCACAGCGCGCGGAACCAGTCGGACGGTGACTCCGTGGGCGAGTAACGTTGGCAGGCCAGGGCAAGAGTGCTACCCAGGGCGGCGCCAAGCGCCGTAACAGTCAACAGGATGATAAGCACCGCATTGCCTCAAATGAACTGACATGTCGCCCCAGCCTGGCGGAAGGCCCATCTGACGTCGCGGGCAAGATGAGCAGAGTGGAGCGCCCCTCACAGAGAAATTGCGGCTTTACATCTCTTATTCATCATTTTGTGCGGGCTGTGCCAGCACATCAGTTTGCACTTTTCACCGGCAAATTCCTGACATGGGTTGCTTCCTGAGCAAATATACGTATAATGCGCGGGCCTACCGATATTGGTAGGCGCGATTCGAGCTGAATCGCAGACGGCAGAATGTTGGGCCGTCTGACAATACTCCCAACTGTGGAGTTATATGCTGAACGATTACACTCTCCCATCAATCGTAATGGGTTCGAGTAGTAATTTTTTTCGTCTATAAAATGTTTGGAGCCTTGGTCTCATGTCGAACCAAAGAATCCGTATCCGTCTTAAAGCGTTTGATCATCGTCTGATCGATCAATCAACCGCGGAAATCGTCGAGACTGCCAAGCGCACTGGTGCGCAGGTCCGTGGTCCGATCCCGCTGCCAACCCGCAAAGAGCGCTTTACCGTTCTGATCTCCCCGCACGTTAACAAAGACGCGCGTGATCAGTACGAAATTCGCACTCACAAGCGTCTGGTAGACATCGTTGAGCCAACTGAGAAAACCGTTGATGCTCTGATGCGTCTGGACCTGGCTGCCGGTGTTGACGTGCAGATCAGCCTGGGTTAATCAGGTCATCGAGCGATTGAGAGGTTGAAACAATGATTGGTTTAGTCGGTAAAAAAGTGGGTATGACCCGCATCTTCACTGAAGATGGCGTTTCTATCCCAGTAACCGTAATCGAAGTTGAAGCGAACCGCGTTACTCAGGTCAAAGGCCTGGAAAACGATGGTTACCAGGCAATTCAGGTTACCACCGGTGCTAAAAAAGCAAACCGTGTGACCAAACCTGAAGCTGGTCATTTTGCTAAAGCTGGCGTAGAAGCTGGCCGTGGCCTGTGGGAATTCCGCACCGTTGAAGGTGATGAGTATGCCGTAGGTCAGAGCATCAGCGTTGAAATTTTCGCTGACGTTAAAAAAGTAGACGTAACTGGCACCTCTAAAGGTAAAGGTTTCGCAGGTACCGTTAAGCGCTGGAACTTCCGTACCCAGGACGCTACCCACGGTAACTCCTTGTCTCACCGCGTTCCGGGTTCTATCGGTCAGAACCAGACTCCGGGCAAAGTGTTCAAAGGCAAGAAAATGGCAGGTCAGCTGGGTAATGAGCGCGTAACTGTTCAGAGCCTGGACGTAGTACGTGTTGACGCTGAGCGCAACCTGCTGCTGGTTAAAGGTGCAGTTCCCGGTGCTACCGGTAGCGACCTGATCGTTAAACCAGCTGTGAAGGCGTAAGGGGATAGCAATGGAATTAGTATTGAAAGACGCGCAGAGCGCGCTGACTGTTTCCGAAACTACCTTCGGTCGTGATTTCAACGAAGCGCTGGTTCACCAGGTTGTTGTTGCTTACGCATCAGGCGCCCGCCAGGGTACTCGCGCGCAGAAAACTCGCGCTGAAGTAACCGGTTCAGGCAAAAAGCCTTGGCGTCAGAAAGGCACCGGCCGTGCGCGTTCAGGTTCTGTAAAGAGCCCGATCTGGCGTTCAGGTGGCGTGACCTTTGCTGCGAAGCCACAAGACCACAGTCAAAAAGTTAATAAAAAGATGTACCGCGGCGCGCTGAAAAGCATCCTGTCCGAACTGGTACGTCAAGATCGTCTGATCGTCGTCGAGCAGTTCTCTGTTGAAGCACCGAAAACCAAGTTGCTGGCGCAGAAGCTGAAAGACATGGCGCTGGAAGACGTGCTGATCATCACCGGTGAACTGGATGAGAATCTGTTCCTGGCTGCGCGTAACCTGTACAAGGTTGACGTGCGTGATGCAGCGGGTATCGATCCAGTTAGCCTGATCGCCTTCGACAAAGTCGTTATGACTGCTGATGCAGTTAAGCAAGTTGAGGAGATGCTGGCATGATCCGTGAAGAACGTCTGCTGAAAGTACTGCGCGCGCCGCACGTATCTGAAAAGGCATCTAGCGCGATGGAAAAAACCAACACCATCGTACTCAAAGTAGCTAAAGACGCGACTAAAGCAGAGATCGTTGCTGCTGTTGAGAAGCTGTTCGAAGTAGAAGTTAAAGACGTAAACACCCTGGTTGTTAAAGGTAAGGTTAAGCGTCACGGACAGCGTATCGGTCGTCGTAGCGACTGGAAAAAAGCTTACGTCACCCTGAAGGAAGGCCAGAATCTGGACTTCGTCGGCGGCGCTGAGTAAGTCGGAGGAGAAAGACAATGGCAGTTGTTAAATGTAAACCGACATCTCCGGGTCGTCGCCACGTCGTTAAAGTGGTGAACCCAGAGTTGCACAAGGGCAAGCCGTTTGCTCCATTGCTGGAAAAAAACAGCAAATCCGGTGGCCGCAACAACAACGGTCGCATCACTACCCGTCACATCGGTGGTGGTCATAAGCAGGCTTACCGTCTGGTTGATTTCAAACGCAACAAAGATGGTATCCCGGCAACCGTTGAACGTCTTGAGTACGATCCGAACCGCTCTGCGAACATCGCACTGGTTCTGTACAAAGACGGCGAACGCCGTTACATCCTGGCCCCTAAAGGCCTGAAAGCCGGCGACCAGATTCAGTCTGGCGTTGATGCTGCGATCAAAGCAGGTAACACACTGCCGATGCGTAACATCCCGGTGGGTTCTACCGTTCACAACGTAGAAATGAAACCAGGCAAAGGCGGTCAGATTGCTCGCTCAGCCGGTGCTTACGTGCAGATCGTTGCGCGTGAAGGTTCCTACGTTACCCTGCGTCTGCGTTCAGGTGAAATGCGTAAAGTCGAAGCTGACTGCCGCGCAACACTGGGCGAAGTCGGTAACGCTGAGCATATGCTGCGCGTTCTGGGTAAAGCCGGTGCAACCCGTTGGCGTGGTGTTCGTCCGACCGTTCGTGGTACCGCGATGAACCCAGTAGATCACCCGCACGGTGGTGGTGAAGGTCGTAACTTTGGTAAGCACCCGGTAACCCCGTGGGGCGTTCAGACCAAAGGTAAGAAGACCCGTAGCAACAAGCGTACCGATAAGTTTATCGTACGTCGCCGTAGCAAATAATATTAGAGGATAAGCCATGCCACGTTCTCTCAAGAAAGGTCCTTTTATTGACCTGCACTTGCTGAAGAAGGTAGAGAAAGCGGTGGAAAGCGGTGACAAGAAGCCTTTGCGCACTTGGTCCCGTCGTTCAACGATCTTTCCTAACATGATCGGTTTGACCATCGCTGTCCATAATGGTCGTCAGCACGTTCCTGTCTTTGTTTCCGACGAAATGGTTGGTCACAAACTGGGTGAATTCGCGCCGACACGTACTTATCGCGGTCACGCGGCTGATAAAAAAGCCAAGAAGAAATAAGTAGGAGGAAGAGATGGAAACTTTAGCTCAACATCGCCACGCTCGTTCTTCTGCTCAGAAGGTTCGCCTTGTTGCTGACCTGATCCGCGGTAAGAAAGTGTCGCAGGCACTGGACATTTTGACCTACACCAACAAGAAAGCGGCTGTACTGGTCAAGAAAGTTCTGGAATCTGCCATTGCTAACGCTGAACACAACGATGGCGCTGATATCGACGATCTGAAAGTCGCGAAAATTTTCGTCGACGAAGGCCCAAGCATGAAGCGCATTATGCCGCGTGCAAAAGGTCGTGCAGATCGCATCCTGAAGCGCACCAGCCACATTACTGTGGTTGTGTCCGATCGCTGAGACTCTGGAGACTAGCAATGGGTCAGAAAGTACATCCTAATGGTATTCGCCTGGGTATTGTAAAACCATGGAACTCTACCTGGTTTGCGAACACCAAAGAATTCGCTGACAACCTGGACAGCGACTTTAAAGTACGTCAGTACCTGACTAAGGAACTGGCTAAGGCGTCTGTATCTCGTATCGTTATCGAGCGTCCGGCTAAGAGCATCCGTGTGACCATTCACACCGCTCGTCCTGGCATCGTGATCGGTAAGAAAGGTGAAGACGTAGAAAAACTGCGCACGGTCGTGGCGAAAATCGCTGGCGTACCTGCACAGATCAATATCGCCGAAGTCCGTAAACCGGAACTGGACGCTAAACTGGTTGCTGACAGCATCACTTCACAGCTGGAGCGTCGCGTGATGTTCCGTCGTGCTATGAAGCGTGCGGTTCAGAACGCCATGCGTCTGGGCGCGAAGGGTATTAAAGTTGAAGTTAGCGGCCGTCTGGGCGGCGCCGAGATCGCACGTACCGAATGGTATCGTGAAGGTCGCGTGCCGTTGCACACTCTGCGTGCTGACATTGACTACAACACCTCTGAAGCGCACACCACTTATGGTGTAATCGGCGTTAAGGTATGGATCTTCAAAGGCGAGATCCTGGGTGGTATGGCTGCTGTTGAACAACCGGAACCGGCTGCTCAACCTAAAAAGCAGCAGCGTAAAGGCCGTAAGTAAGGAGAGTCGCTATGTTACAACCAAAGCGTACAAAATTCCGTAAAGTGCACAAAGGCCGCAACCGTGGTCTGGCGCAGGGTACGGATGTTAGCTTCGGGACTTTCGGTCTGAAAGCTGTTGGCCGTGGTCGTCTGACTGCCCGTCAGATCGAAGCAGCACGTCGTGCTATGACCCGTGCAGTTAAGCGTCAAGGTAAGATCTGGATCCGTGTATTCCCGGACAAACCGATCACCGAGAAGCCGCTGGAAGTGCGTATGGGTAAAGGTAAGGGTAACGTCGAGTATTGGGTTGCCCTGATCCAGCCTGGTAAAGTCCTGTATGAAATGGACGGCGTACCAGAAGAGCTGGCCCGTGAAGCATTCAAGCTGGCAGCAGCAAAACTGCCTATCAAAACCACCTTTGTAACTAAGACGGTGATGTAATGAAAGCAACAGAGCTGCGTGAAAAAAGCGTTGAAGAGCTGAACACTGAGCTGCTTAATCTGCTGCGTGAGCAATTTAACCTGCGCATGCAGGCAGCATCTGGCCAACTGCAGCAGTCTCATCTGCTGAAGCAGGTTCGCCGTGATGTTGCGCGCGTTAAGACTTTACTGACTGAGAAGGCGGGTTCGTAATGACCGATAAAATCCGTACTCTGCAGGGTCGTGTCGTTAGTGACAAAATGCAGAAATCTGCGGTTGTTGCTATCGAGCGTTTCGTGAAGCATCCAATCTATGGAAAATTCATTAAGCGTACGACTAAGCTGCACATCCATGACGAGAACAACGAATGTGGAATCGGTGACGTGGTAGAAATCCGCGAATGCCGTCCACTGTCCAAGACTAAGTCCTGGACTCTGGTTCGCGTTGTAGAGAAAGCAATTCTGTAATAGAATCTGCCCTCTTTAAAAATCGAATGAACGGCTCGCAAGAGCCGTTCATTTTTTCTACCCATCTGCGAGAACCGGTGTTATAATGCCGCGCCCTCAATTATGGGGCTTTCAATCGACCTGAGGTCTAGGTCCCGAAGTAGTAGTTGACATTAGCGGAGCACTGAAATGATCCAAGAACAGACTATGCTGAACGTCGCCGACAACTCCGGTGCACGTCGCGTAATGTGTATCAAGGTTCTGGGTGGCTCGCACCGTCGCTACGCAGGCGTCGGCGACATCATTAAAGTTACCATCAAGGAAGCAATTCCACGTGGTAAAGTTAAAAAAGGTGATGTCCTGAAGGCGGTAGTGGTGCGCACCAGGAAGGGTGTTCGTCGCCCGGACGGTTCTGTCATTCGCTTCGATGGTAATGCATGCGTTATTTTAAACAATAACAGTGAGCAGCCTATCGGTACGCGTATTTTTGGGCCGGTAACTCGTGAACTTCGTACTGAAAAGTTCATGAAAATTATCTCTCTGGCACCAGAAGTACTCTAAGGAGCGAACAATGGCAGCTAAAATCCGTCGTAACGACGAAGTTATCGTGTTAACCGGTAAAGATAAAGGTAAGCGCGGTAAAGTTAAGAACGTCCTGTCTTCTGGCAAGGTCATCGTTGAAGGTATCAACCTGGTTAAGAAACATCAGAAGCCTGTTCCGGCTCTGAACCAACCAGGCGGCATCGTTGAAAAAGAAGCTGCTATTCAGGTTTCTAACGTTGCTCTCTTCAATGCGGCAACCGGTAAGGCTGACCGTGTAGGCTTTAGATTCGAAGACGGCAAAAAAGTCCGTTTCTTCAAGTCTAATAGCGAAACTATCAAGTAATTTGGAGTAGTACGATGGCGAAACTGCATGATTACTACAAAGACGAGGTAGTCCAGAAACTCATGAGTGAGTTCGGCTACAATTCTGTCATGCAAGTCCCTCGGGTCGAGAAGATCACCCTGAACATGGGTGTTGGTGAAGCGATCGCTGACAAGAAACTGCTGGATAACGCAGCAGCTGACCTGGCAGCAATCTCCGGTCAAAAACCGTTGATCACCAAAGCACGCAAATCAGTTGCAGGCTTCAAAATCCGTCAGGGCTATCCGATCGGCTGTAAAGTAACTCTGCGTGGCGAACGCATGTGGGAGTTCTTTGAGCGTCTGATCACCATTGCTGTACCGCGTATCCGTGACTTCCGTGGCTTGTCCGCTAAGTCATTCGATGGTCGTGGCAACTACAGCATGGGTGTACGTGAGCAGATCATCTTCCCAGAAATCGACTACGACAAAGTCGATCGCGTTCGTGGTTTGGATATTACCATTACCACTACTGCGAAATCTGATGATGAAGGCCGTGCTCTGCTGGCTGCCTTTGACTTCCCGTTCCGTAAGTAAGGTAGGGTTACTTAATGGCTAAGCAATCTATGAAAGCACGCGAAGTTAAGCGTGTGAAATTAGCAGACAAATTCTTCGCAAAACGCGCTGAACTGAAAGCGATCATTTCTGATGTGAACGCTTCCGACGAAGACCGTTGGGATGCCGTTCTCAAGCTGCAGAGTCTGCCGCGTGATTCCAGCCCTTCACGTCAGCGTAACCGCTGCCGTCAAACAGGTCGTCCGCACGGTTTCCTGCGGAAGTTTGGGTTGAGCCGTATCAAGGTCCGTGAAGCCGCAATGCGCGGTGAAATCCCGGGTCTGAAAAAGGCTAGCTGGTAATTGTCACCAATTGAATCACGGGAGTAACACAGATGAGCATGCAAGATCCGATCGCGGATATGCTGACCCGTATCCGTAACGGTCAGGCCGCGAACAAAGTTGCGGTCACCATGCCCTCCTCCAAGCTGAAATTGGCAATTGCCAACGTGCTGAAGGAAGAAGGCTTTATTGAAGATTTTAAAATCGAAGGCGACATCAAGCTGGAACTGGAACTGACTCTTAAGTATTTCCAGGGTAAAGCTGTTGTAGAAAGCATTCAGCGAGTAAGCCGTCCCGGCCTGCGCATCTATAAGAAAAAAGATGAGCTGCCAAAGGTAATGGCTGGTATGGGTATCGCTGTCATTTCTACATCGAAAGGTGTCATGACTGATCGTGCAGCGCGCCAGGCTGGTCTTGGTGGCGAAATTATCTGCTACGTAGCGTAATCGGAGGAATAAAATGTCTCGTGTTGCTAAAGCACCTGTCGTTATTCCTGCCGGCGTAGAGGTAAAACTCAACGGTCAGGTAATTTCGATTAAAGGTAAAAACGGCGAGCTGACTCGTACTATCAATGATGCTGTTGAAGTTAAGCATGCTGACAACGCTCTGACTTTCGCTCCGCGCGAAGGTTTCGTTGACGGCTGGGCGCAGGCGGGTACTTCTCGCGCGCTGCTGAACGCAATGGTTATCGGTGTTACCGAAGGCTTCACTAAGAAGCTGCAGCTGGTTGGTGTTGGTTATCGTGCTGCCGTAAAAGGCAACGTAGTTAACCTGTCTCTGGGCTTTTCTCATCCAGTTGATCACCAGCTGCCCGCGGGTATCACTGCAGAGTGTCCGACTCAGACTGAAATCGTGCTGAAAGGCGCTGATAAGCAGGTGATCGGCCAGGTTGCAGCTGACTTGCGCGCCTACCGTCGTCCTGAGCCTTATAAAGGCAAGGGTGTCCGTTACGCCGACGAAGTCGTGCGTACCAAAGAGGCTAAGAAGAAGTAAGGTAACACTATGGATAAGAAATCTGCTCGTATCCGTCGTGCGACCCGTGCACGTCGCAAGCTCAAAGAGCTGGGTGCTACTCGCCTGGTGGTACATCGTACCCCGCGTCACATTTACGCACAGGTAATCGCCCCGAACGGTTCCGAAGTTCTGGTTGCTGCTTCTACTGTAGAAAAAGCTATCACTGAACAACTGAAGTTTACCGGTAATAAAGAAGCCGCAGCTGCTGTAGGTAAAGCTATTGCAGAACGCGCAATCGAAAAAGGCATCACTGGTGTTTCTTTCGACCGTTCCGGTTTCCAATATCATGGTCGCGTCCAGGCACTGGCAGATGCTGCCCGTGAAGCTGGCCTTCAGTTCTAAGGTAGAGGTCTAAGATGGCACACATCGAGAAACAAGCTGGCGAACTGCAGGAAAAACTGATCGCGGTAAACCGTGTATCTAAAACTGTAAAAGGTGGTCGTATTTTCTCCTTCACCGCACTGACTGTAGTGGGTGATGGTAACGGCCGCGTTGGTTTTGGTTACGGTAAAGCGCGTGAAGTTCCAGCAGCGATCCAGAAAGCGATGGAGAAAGCCCGTCGCAATATGGTTAATGTCGCGCTGATCAACGGCACCCTGCAGCACCCTGTTAAAGGTGCGCACACTGGGTCCCGTGTGTTCATGCAGCCGGCTTCAGAAGGTACCGGTATCATCGCCGGTGGTGCAATGCGCGCCGTTCTGGAAGTCGCTGGAGTACATAACGTTCTGGCAAAAGCCTATGGTTCCACCAACCCGATTAACGTGGTTCGTGCAACTATTGACGGTCTGGGCAATATGAAGTCTCCGGAAATGGTCGCTGCTAAGCGTGGTAAATCCGTTGAAGAAATTCTGGGGTAATCACGATGGCTAACACTATTAAAATCACCCAAACCCGTAGTTCAATCGGCCGCTTGCCTAAGCATAAAGCCACTCTGGTTGGCCTGGGTCTGCGTCGTATTGGTCATACCGTAGAGCGTGAAGATACGCCAGCTGTACGCGGTATGGTCAACGCGGTTTCCTACATGGTTAAAGTGGAGGAGTAAGAGATGCGTTTAAATACTCTGTCTCCGGCCGAAGGGTCTAAGCACGCTACCAAGCGTCTGGGTCGTGGTATCGGTTCTGGCCTCGGAAAAACCGGTGGTCGTGGTCACAAAGGTCAGAACTCTCGTTCTGGCGGTGGCGTACGTCGCGGTTTCGAAGGTGGTCAGATGCCTCTGTACCGTCGTCTGCCGAAGTTCGGTTTCACCTCTCGCAAAGCAATGATCACCACAGAGATTCGTCTGTCTGATCTGGCGAAAGTTGAAGGCGGTATCGTCGACCTGAACGCGCTGAAAGCAGCCAACATTGTCGGTGTTCAGATTGAATTCGTTAAAGTAATTCTTTCTGGTGAAGTTTCTGCACCGGTAACGGTTCGCGGCCTGCGTGTCACCAAAGGTGCTCGTGCTGCAATCGAAGCTGCTGGCGGTAAAATCGAGGAATAAGTAGCAGATGGCTAAACAACCGGGATTAGATTTTCAAAGTGCCAAAGGTGGCTTTGGTGAACTGAAACGCAGACTGCTGTTTGTAATCGGTGCACTGATTGTCTTCCGTATTGGCTCTTTTATTCCGATCCCTGGTATTGATGCCACTGTACTTGCCAAACTGCTTGAGCAACAGCGTGGCACCATCATTGAAATGTTTAACATGTTCTCTGGTGGTGCTCTCAGCCGTGCTTCTATCTTTGCTCTGGGTATCATGCCGTATATTTCGGCATCGATTATTATCCAGCTGTTAACGGTGGTTCATCCCGCGTTAGCTGAAATCAAGAAAGAAGGGGAGGCTGGCCGTCGTAAGATTAGCCAGTACACCCGTTACGGTACGTTGGTATTGGCCATATTCCAGTCAATCGGTATTGCTACCGGTTTACCGAATATGCCTGGTATGCAAGGCCTGGTAATGAATCCAGGCTTTGCATTCTGTTTTACCGCTGTTGTGAGTCTGGTTACCGGGACAATGTTCCTGATGTGGCTGGGCGAACAGATAACTGAGCGTGGTATCGGTAACGGTATTTCAATCATTATCTTCGCAGGTATTGTTGCGGGTCTTCCGCCGGCCATTGGCCATACCATCGAGCAAGCGCGGCAAGGTGACCTGCACTTCCTTCTGTTGCTGTTGGTTGCAGTTCTCGTATTTGCAGTGACCTTTTTTGTTATTTTCGTTGAGCGTGGTCAACGCCGCATTGTGGTGAACTATGCCAAACGTCAACAAGGTCGCCGTGTATACGCTGCACAGAGCACACATTTACCGTTGAAAGTGAATATGGCAGGGGTTATCCCGGCAATCTTCGCTTCCAGCATTATTCTGTTCCCGGCAACGATTGCATCGTGGTTCGGGGGCGGTACCGGTTGGAACTGGCTGACAACAATTTCGATGTATTTGCAGCCAGGACAGCCGCTTTATGTGCTACTCTATGCGACTGCTATCATCTTCTTCTGTTTCTTCTACACGGCGTTGGTTTTCAACCCGCGTGAAACAGCAGATAACCTGAAGAAGTCTGGTGCATTCGTACCGGGAATTCGTCCGGGAGAGCAAACGGCGAAGTATATTGATAAAGTAATGACGCGGTTAACCTTAATCGGTGCCCTCTACATTACCTTTATCTGCCTTATCCCGGAGTTCATGCGTGATGCGATGAAAGTTCCTTTCTACTTTGGCGGTACATCACTGCTCATCGTAGTGGTCGTCATCATGGACTTTATGGCTCAAGTGCAAACTCTGATGATGTCAAGTCAGTACGAGTCTGCATTGAAGAAAGCTAACCTGAAGGGCTACGGCCGTTAATTCAGGTGGTTGAGAAGTTACGGAGAGTAAAAATGAAAGTTCGTGCTTCCGTCAAGAAATTATGTCGTAACTGCAAAATCATTCGCCGCGACGGTGTCGTTCGTGTGATCTGCAGCGCCGAGCCAAAGCATAAACAGCGCCAAGGCTGATTTTCACATATTTTTCTTGCAAAGTCGGGTTGAGCTGGCTAGATTAGCCAGCCAATCTTTTGTATGTCTGTACGTTTCCATTTGAGTATCCTGAAAACGGGCTTTTCGGCATGGTACGTACATATTAAATAGTAGGAGTGCATAGTGGCCCGTATAGCAGGCATTAACATTCCTGATCAGAAACATACCGTTATCGCTTTAACCTCGATTTTCGGTATTGGTAAGACTCGTTCGAAAGCCATCTGCGCTTCAACGGGCATTGCTGAAAATGTTAAGATCAGTGAGCTGTCTGAAGAACAAATTGATCAGCTGCGTGATGCAGTTGCTAAATTCGTTGTAGAAGGTGATCTGCGCCGTGAAATCACCCTGAGCATCAAGCGTCTTATGGACCTTGGTTGCTACCGTGGTTTGCGCCATCGTCGTGGTCTTCCGGTTCGCGGTCAGCGCACCAAGACCAACGCACGTACCCGTAAGGGTCCGCGTAAACCGATCAAGAAATAATCGGGGTGAGTAAATAATGGCAAAGGCACCAGTTCGTGCACGTAAGCGTGTAAGAAAACAAGTCTCAGATGGCGTGGCTCATGTCCATGCTTCTTTTAACAACACAATCGTTACCATTACTGATCGTCAGGGTAACGCACTGGGTTGGGCAACCGCCGGTGGTTCCGGTTTCCGCGGTTCACGTAAATCCACTCCGTTTGCTGCTCAGGTCGCTGCAGAGCGCTGTGCAGAAGCGGTAAAAGATTACGGTATTAAGAACCTGGAAGTTATGGTTAAGGGTCCGGGTCCGGGTCGCGAATCAACAATTCGTGCACTGAACGCCGCTGGTTTCCGCATCACGAATATTACTGATGTGACTCCGATCCCTCATAACGGTTGTCGTCCGCCGAAAAAACGTCGCGTATAACGCCCCGTTTTTTAGGATAGTTGGAGAAAGAAAATGGCAAGATATTTGGGTCCTAAGCTCAAGCTGAGCCGTCGTGAGGGCACTGACTTATTCCTTAAGTCTGGCGTTCGCGCGATTGATTCCAAGTGTAAAATTGAACAAGCTCCTGGTCAGCACGGTGCGCGTAAGCCACGTCTGTCTGACTACGGCGGCCAGTTACGTGAAAAGCAAAAAGTTCGTCGTATGTACGGTGTTCTTGAGCGTCAGTTCCGTAACTATTACAAAGAAGCAGCACGTCTGAAAGGCAACACCGGTGAAAACCTGTTGGCTCTGCTGGAAGGCCGTCTGGACAACGTCGTTTATCGTATGGGCTTTGGTGCCACGCGTGCGGAAGCACGTCAGCTGGTGAGCCATAAGTCTGTTCTGGTAAATGGTCGCGTTGTTAACATCGCTTCTTATCAGGTATCTCCGAATGATGTCGTTAGCATCCGTGAGAAAGCCAAAAAGCAATCTCGCGTGAAGGCCGCTCTGGAGCTGGCTGAGCAGCGTGAAAAGCCAACCTGGCTGGAAGTTGATGCAGCTAAGATGGAAGGTGTGTTCAAACGTATTCCTGAACGTACCGATCTGTCTGCGGACATTAACGAACACCTGATCGTCGAGCTTTACTCCAAGTAAAGCTTAGTACCAAAGAGAGGACACAATGCAGGGTTCTGTGACAGAGTTTCTAAAACCGCGCCTGGTAGATATCGAGCAAGTGAGTTCGACGCACGCCAAGGTGACCCTTGAGCCTTTAGAGCGTGGCTTTGGCCATACTCTTGGTAACGCGCTGCGCCGTATTCTGCTTTCATCAATGCCGGGTTGCGCGGTGACCGAGGTTGAAATTGATGGTGTACTGCATGAGTACAGCACCAAAGAGGGTGTACAGGAAGATATCCTGGAAATCCTGCTCAACCTTAAAGGTTTGGCGGTAAGAGTTCAGGGCAAAGATGAAGTTATTCTTACCTTGAATAAATCTGGCATTGGCCCTGTGACTGCAGCCGACATTACCCATGATGGTGATGTCGAAATCGTCAAGCCGCAGCATGTGATCTGCCATCTGACCGATGAAAATGCATCTATTAGCATGCGTATCAAAGTTCAGCGTGGTCGTGGTTATGTGCCGGCTTCTGCCCGAATTCATTCGGAAGAAGATGAGCGCCCAATCGGCCGTCTGTTAGTTGACGCTTGCTACAGCCCTGTAGACCGTATCGCCTACAATGTTGAAGCAGCGCGTGTAGAGCAGCGCACCGACCTGGACAAGCTGGTCATCGAAATGGAAACCAACGGCACAATCGATCCTGAAGAGGCGATTCGTCGTGCGGCAACCATCCTGGCAGAACAACTGGAAGCTTTCGTCGACTTACGTGATGTACGTCAGCCGGAAGTTAAAGAAGAGAAACCAGAATTCGATCCGATCCTGCTGCGCCCTGTTGACGATCTGGAATTGACTGTCCGCTCTGCTAACTGCCTTAAGGCAGAAGCTATCCACTACATCGGTGATCTGGTACAGCGTACTGAGGTTGAGCTGCTTAAAACGCCTAACCTTGGTAAAAAATCTCTTACCGAGATTAAAGATGTGCTGGCCTCACGTGGCCTGTCTCTGGGCATGCGCCTGGAAAACTGGCCACCGGCAAGCATTGCTGATGAATAACCCGATCACAGGTTAAGGTTTCACTGAGAAGGATAAGGTCATGCGCCATCGTAAGAGTGGTCGTCAACTGAACCGCAACAGCAGCCATCGTCAGGCTATGTTCCGCAACATGGCTGGCTCTCTGGTTCGTCATGAGATCATTAAGACGACTCTGCCGAAAGCCAAAGAGTTGCGCCGCGTAGTTGAGCCGCTGATTACTCTTGCCAAGACCGACAGCGTAGCTAATCGTCGTCTGGCATTCGCCCGCACTCGTGATAACGAGATCGTGGCAAAACTGTTTAATGAGTTAGGCCCGCGTTTCGCGAGCCGTGCAGGTGGTTACACTCGCATTCTGAAGTGTGGCTTCCGCGCTGGTGACAACGCTCCGATGGCATACATCGAGCTGGTTGATCGTCCAGAAGCTCAAGCAGAAGCTGCGGCAGAGTAATCTGTTGCAACGTGAAAAACCCGCTTCGGCGGGTTTTTTATTGTCTGCAGTTCCGCGTCTGCTACGCTTGTCATGTTATGAATGAGGCGAACAATGTGGTTAATTGATCAGCTTGTTGAACAGCATATCAAAGCGGCGCAGGAGAAAGGCGAGCTGAGTAACCTGCCGGGTGAAGGTGCGCCGCTGCAACTTGAAGACGACAGTCAGGTTCCACCTGAGCTGCGTGCAGGATTTCGGCTGTTAAAAAATGCAGGCTTCCTGCCCCCGGAACTCGAACTCCGGCGCGAAGCGCTGCAGGTCAGCGATCTGTTACACCATTTAGATCCTGACGATCCTGAGCGACTGATTCAGACACAACGGCTACTGCTGCTGAAGGTTAAACTTCGTCAGGCCGGTATGAGCACAGATTTTTTGGATGGCGAATATGGCCGCGCAATTAAGCACAAGATTTCGCCAGGTTAGTATGTTTTATGTCGCCAGCATCCGCGTATAATAGTGGCTGCTGCATCTTTAACAGCCTTATTTCTATCAACAAGACGGAGAAATTATGTCCAGTTATCGCCATACGAAAGGGCAAATACAGGATAACGCCTTACAGGCATTGTTACACGATCCTCTCTTCAGACAGCGGGTCGAACAGAAACAAAAAGGGAAGGGCAGTTTCAAACGTAAAGCAAAACATGGAAAAGGAAAAGACTGGGAGGCCAGTGATAAGCAAGCCGTTTATCACTGGCCTTCTGCTTTTTGGGCACAAAAAAGCCGCGTTGAAGCGGCTTCGTCGTTTAAATTTTCGTGTTTTGTTGTTTAAGTAAGTCGCGAATTTCGGTCAGAAGCAGTTCTTCGTTTGAAGGTTTGGGGGCCGGTTTTTCCACTTCTTTCTTTTTATACAGTTTGTTCATCAACTTGATTGCCATGAAGATAGCAAAAGCAACAATGATGAAATCAAATACGGTTTGCAGGAAAACACCATATTCCATGACGACAGCGGGCGCATTACCTACGGCGGGTTTAAGCACCCAACTAAACGATTTGAAATCAACGCCGCCAATCAGCAAACCCAAAGGTGGCATAATGATGTTCGCCACCAATGATGAAACAATTTTACCAAATGCCGCACCAATGATGACACCGACGGCCAGATCAACCACATTGCCGCGCATCGCAAAATCACGAAACTCTTTGAATAAACTCATACTTCTCTCCTTGCCTTAGCCAATGCCATAAAGTTTAACAAAGCTTGCCATATTTGCCATTGCTGCGAACAATTTGCTGAATGATGTCAGACACAGCCCTGAATTTTTTAGAGGAAGAACGGACTTGGCTGAAACAGGCGTTCGACGTCCGGTACAAATTTCTTATCGGTTAAAAACATGACGACGTGGTCGCCCTGTTCAATACGCAGGTTGTCATTCGCTATCATCACATCATCGCCGCGAACCACCGCACCAATCAATGTGCCTGGTGGAAGCTTGATATCATCAATTGACCGTCCCACCACGCGTGAGGTGGTTTCATCACCGTGCGCAATGGCTTCAATGGCTTCGGCAATACCGCGGCGTAAAGACGAAACGCCTACAATGTCCGCTTTGCGCACGTGCCCTAACAGGGCTGAAATCGTGGCCTGCTGTGGCGAAATGGCAATATCAATTACGCTGCCCTGGACCAGATCGACGTAAGCCCGTCGTTGTATCAGCACCATGACTTTCTTGGCACCCATTTTTTTAGCCAGCATGGCCGACATAATATTCGCTTCGTCATCGTTGGTGACGGCAATGAATAAGTCGACCTGCTCGATGTGCTCTTCCGCCAGCAGCTCCTGATCGGACGCATCACCATAGAACACCACTGTATCATGTAACTGTTCTGCCAGCTCGGCAGCACGCTGAGGATTACGCTCAATGAGTTTGACGCTGTAATTTTTCTCAAGCCGCTGCGCCAGGCCAAAACCAATATTTCCGCCGCCCACCAACATGATGCGTTTATAGGGTTTTTCCAGCCGCTGCATTTCACTCATGACTGCACGAATATGCTGGCTTGCGGCAATGAAAAAGACCTCATCCCCTGCTTCAATAATGGTGGATCCCTGTGGACGGATAGGGCGATCCTGACGGAAGATTGCCGCCACGCGCGTATCGATATGTGGCATATGGTCCCGCAGGATCGACAGCGGATTGCCTACGAGCGGACCGCCATAATAGGCTTTGACAACGGCAAGACTGACCTTACCTTCGGCAAAGTTAACGACTTGCAGTGCACCAGGATACTGAATCAGACGATATATGTTGTCGATGACCAGTTGCTCAGGCGAAATCAAATGATCGATGGGCACGGCTTCAGGAATAAACAGTTTATCGGCGTCGCGCAGATAGTCCGCCGCACGGATACGGGCGATGCGATTTGGCGTGTTGAAAAGCGAATAAGCGATTTGGCAGGCAATCATATTGGTTTCATCCGAGCTGGTCACGGCAACCAGCATATCGGCATCCTCTGCACCGGCCTCACGGAGAATACGTGGGTGAGAACCATGGCCCTGCACGACACGTAAATCAAATTTGTCCTGCAGTTGGCGTAACCGCGTTGAGTCTGTATCCACAACGGTAATATCGTTATTTTCACCAACCAGATTTTCTGCCAGTGTGCCGCCGACCTGACCAGCACCAAGAATTATGATTTTCATCGCTTATCAATGCCTTTTCAGAGTGGACCCGTGCGTTTCACCAGCTTAGCGTAGAAAAAACCATCTCCGCCTTCTGCCTCGGGAAAGACCTGCCAACCGTTCAGGGGCGCGCCGGATAATGAGACCGCTTCCGCATCAGCGTGACGCTCGATGAACTCGCTGATTTGCCGCTGGTTCTCGTCCGGTAAGACAGAGCAGGTTGCATAGATCATCGTACCGCCGGGTTTGAGCAGCGGCCAGGTCGCATCCAGAATTTCACGTTGTAATGCGGCCAGCTCGGCAATGTCGCGATCGCGACGTAACCACTTAATGTCGGGATGCCGGCGGATAACGCCGGTCGCTGAGCAGGGCGCATCCAGCAAAATGCGGTCAAACTGACGTTGGTCGCACCACTGCTGCGGCGTGCGCCCATCGCCCTGTTTTACCTCGGCGGTCATCCCCAGACGAGTCAGATTTTCATTCACGCGTTTCAGTCGTTGGGCATCAACATCGACAGCAAGCACCTGTGCCTCGGGAGCAATCTCCAGAATGTGGGTCGTTTTCCCTCCCGGCGCCGCGCAGAGATCCAGAATCTGCTCACCGTTTTTTGGCTCAAGCAGAAGCGCACAGCGTTGAGCGGAGAGATCCTGTACCGTAAACCAGCCTTGCTCAAAGCCAGGCAGCAGAGTAACCGGTGCAGGCGCCGCAAGACGCAGCGCTTCTGGCACATCTTGGGCGACAGCAGCACTCTTCTCCTCTGCGGTGAGGCGCGCCAGCCAGCTGTCACGTGAATGATGTTGGCGATTAACACGCAACCACATCGGTGGTCGCTGGTTGTTTGCCTCAACAATTTGCTGCCACTGCTCTGGCCATGCCTGCTGAAGCCGGTTCAGTAACCAGCCCGGATGAAGATGACGCTGAGGACCATCCTGAATACTGGCAAGAAGGGCTTCCTGCTGACGCTGGAACTGGCGCAAGACGCCATTGATTAATCCTTTCAGGTTTGCGCGTTTCAGCACCTCCGCCCCGGCCACTGTCTCCGCTAATGCTGCATGAGCGGGCACGCGTGTATAAAGTAGCTGATATAAGCCCACCATAATCAGGAAATGCAGCGTACGCTGCTTACCCGTTAAGGGACGTTCCATCAGTTTGCCGATCAGCGCTTCCAGCTGCGGTAACGTGCGCAGTACACCAAAGCAGATCTCTTGTACCAGGGCAGCATCTTTATCTGAGAGTTTTTTCTGTGCCGCGGGCAAGGCGGTATTGAGTGATTCGCCTTTATCGACAACGCGTTCGATCAGTTGAGCAGACAGGCTACGAAGATTGGTTGATTTAGTCATAAGATAGTGCCATCAAGCAAAAGGCCCGGTTTTGCCGGGCCTGAGGGTCAGTCCAGAAGCGTGCCGGTTTCAAACCATTCACGGCGCGAGTTAAGCAGGTCCTGTGCTGACATCGTTTTTTTACCGGCGGGTTGAAGCTGAAGTAAATTCAGCACGCCGTCGGCAGTGGCAATGTGAATGCCGTGTTTGTCAGCCTGGATAATCTCTCCCGGCTGCTTGTTGACATGAGGTAAGACGCTGGCTTGCCAGACTTTCACCGGCTGGTCATTCACCATAAAGAAGCTTATCGGCCAGGGATTAAAAGCACGAATGCAGCGTTCCAGCTGTTCAGCCGATAACGTCCAGTTAAGGCGCGCCTCTTCTTTGCTCAGTTTTTCTGCGTAGTTAGCCAGACTTTCATCCTGCTGAACGGCCTGCGCGTTACCGTCACGTAACTGGGATAATGTGGTCATCAACCCTGCCGGACCCAGATCTGCCAGCTTATCGTAAAGCGTTGCGCTGGTGTCTTCAGCGCTAATCGGACAGGCGAGTTTTAACAACATGTCACCCGTATCCAGCCCGACATCCATCTGCATAATGGTCACGCCGGTTTCGCTGTCACCCGCCCAGAGTGCGCGCTGAATAGGCGCGGCGCCACGCCAGCGTGGTAACAGGGAACCGTGCACGTTGATACAACCCAAACGGGGCATCTCAAGCACGGTTTTTGGCAGGATGAGCCCATAAGCGACGACAACCATGACGTCAGCCTGTAAGTCTGCAACCAACTGTTGGTTTTCGGCCGGGCGCAGGGATTGGGGTTGAAATACCGGAATGTTGTGAGCCTGGGCCAATGACTTGACCGGGCTGGCGGTCAACTTATTGCCGCGACCTGCAGGACGATCCGGCTGGGTGAAGACGCCGACAATCTGATGCTCAGAAGCAAGCAGCGCGTCAAGATGACGCGCTGCAAAGTCTGGCGTGCCAGCAAAGATAATTTTAAGCGGAGCAGACACGTTTATCCCTTATTCCGATCTCAGGAAGCCTGAGCATTTTGACGCGCCAGCTTTTCTAACTTTGTTTTAATGCGCTGACGCTTTAAAGGCGAAAGATAATCGATGAACAGCTTACCATCGAGATGGTCGATTTCGTGCTGGATGCAGATAGCAAGAAGATCACCGGTTTCAAGTTCGAAGCTTTTACCCTCGCGGTCCAGTGCACGGACTTTTACCCGCTCGGCACGAGGCACAAAGGCACGTTGCTCAGGAATAGACAGGCAACCTTCTTCGATACCCGTTTCACCGCTCTTTTCCAGCAGCTCAGGATTGATTAAGACCAGGCGTTCGTCGCGGTTTTCAGAGACATCAATCACAATGATGCGCTGATGAATATCCACCTGCGTCGCGGCAAGGCCGATACCTTCTTCGGAATACATGGTTTCGAACATATCATCGACGATACGCTGAACGTCCGCGTTAACTTCTTTAACAGGCGCGGCAATTTTGCGCAGGCGCTCGTCAGGGAAATGTAATACCTGTAAAACTGACATAAATATCCAGATATAAATTCTAAAAGGGAAAGATTACTTCCTCATATTGTAGACTTTTTACTACCCGATTGACAGCATTCTGCGGAGGGACGCGATGCTTGTCAGAGGGCTTTGAAGATGAGAAAACGGGAGCAATTACTGCGGCTGGGCACTATACCGGGCTTAACCGGCAGGCGTTGGTTAAAGGCGGCACAGCAACTGTCTGAAGGCAAAGATGTTGACGATGTGTTGACCCAGAATGGATTAGAGGTTTCACAGCGCCACCATTACCATCATCTCTCCCCGGGTTGGCTGAAAACGGTAAACACGTGGCTGTCGCAAAGCCCGTTACATCATTTGATTACCGCCCTTGATCCGCTTTATCCCGCTCAGCTCACTGAAATCAGCTGTTTTCCTCCTTTGCTGTATGTAAAGGGCGATCCTTCCGTTCTGGGTACATCGCAACTGGCGGTGGTGGGCAGCCGCCAGTGCTCTCACTCCGGTCGTTACTGGTGTGACGGGTTCACACAGGCGTTGTCGCTCAGTGGCTTCACCATCACCAGCGGCCTGGCTCTCGGTATTGATGGTGTTGCACATCGTGCTGCGCTGAACGTGAGGGGGAAAACCGTTGCGGTACTGGGCAGTGGACTGGCCCACCTCTATCCCAGGAGGCATGTTGCGCTGGCTCAGGAAATTGTCGAGCAGGGGGGCGCGGTGATATCCGAGTTTCCGCTTGATGCACTTCCTCTGGCACACCGGTTTCCACGCAGAAACCGGATTATCAGCGGATTAAGCCAGGGCGTGTTAGTCATTGAAGCGTCATTAAAGAGTGGTTCATTAGTCACAGCCCGTTACGCATTAGAGCAAAATCGCGCTGTTTATGCCTTGCCTGGAGCATTGGGCAACAGCGGCAGTGAGGGAACAAACTGGTTGATTCAGCAGGGAGCAATGCTGGTGGCACATCCTAATAACATCATTGAAGATTTACGCGCTATGCTTAACTGGTTACCTGTTACACAATCAGACGAAATTTATTCTGATGCCAGTGACGATGCTCCATTGCCATTTGCCGAGCTGTTGGCTAACGTAGGTGATGAGGTTACACCTGTTGACGTTGTCGCTGAACGTGCCGGCCAACCTGTGCCAGTTATTACAGCTCAGTTGCTGGAACTGGAGTTAGCAGGATGGATCGCAGCTGTACCCGGCGGCTATGTCCGATTGAGGAGGGCATGCCATGTTCGACGTACTCATGTACTTGTTTGAGACCTATATCCACAACGAAGCAGAAATGGGTGTTGATCAGGACAGATTGACAGATGACTTGACGGATGCCGGTTTTCATCGCGAAGACATTTATAACGCGTTGAACTGGTTAGAAAAATTGGCAGACTACCAGGAAGGTCTGGTCGCACCAATTTTACTGGCAAATGATCCGCTCTCCATGCGCATCTATACAGATGAAGAGAGCAAGCGTTTAGATGCCGAAAGCCGCGGTTTCCTGCTCTTCCTGGAACAAATTCAGGTATTGAGCCTTGAAACACGAGAAATGGTCATTGAACGTGTCATGGCGCTTGATACTCTTGATTTCGATCTTGAGGATCTTAAATGGGTGGTGTTGATGGTGCTTTTTAACATCCCTGGATGTGAAAATGCCTACCAACAAATGGAAGAACTGTTATTCGACGTCAACGAAGGTATGCTGCATTAAATTTCACTGATGCATTATCGTTATGAGTAAAACCGCACTCTTCACTGTGCGTAAACAGGATCCCTGCCCCGCTTGCGGGGCAGAACTTGTTATACGTTCAGGAAAACACGGTCCTTTTTTGGGCTGTGCAAACTACCCTGCCTGCGATTACATTCGGCCCCTGGGCAACCAGGCCGACGGGCACGTTGTGAAAGTTTTGGAAGGTCACGCCTGCCCGCAATGTGGCGCAGATAAAGTATTACGCCAGGGCCGTTTTGGTATGTTCATTGGCTGTAGCCATTATCCAGAATGTGATTACACAGAAACGATCGATAAACCTGATGAGACGACTCTCGATTGCCCGCAGTGTCAGCAGGGTAAACTGGTACAGCGGCGATCGCGCTTTGGTAAAACGTTTCATTCCTGTGATCGCTATCCAGCCTGCCAGTTTGCCGTCAACCTTACACCCGTGGCCGGGCGTTGTCCGCATTGTGAATTTCCACTTTTAGTTGAAAAAAAGACCGCGCAAGGCACCCGGCTTTTTTGCGCCAGTAAACGTTGTGGCAAAGCTATCATTGAAGAGACGTAAGACATCATCATGCAAAATCAACCAGTTTCCGGCTCACTCCAGGATTGTGTGAACCATCTGAAGCAACATGCAGTCATTGCTTACCCTACAGAAGCGGTATTCGGCCTGGGCTGCGATCCTGATAATGAATCGGCCGTCATGGCGCTGTTGGCGTTGAAACGGCGGCCAGTGGAAAAAGGATTGATTCTGATAGCGGCCGATTATGGCCAGCTCATGCCCTACGTTTCCGATCACGTGTTAACGGCGATGCAGCGTGAACGTATGTTTGCCTGCTGGCCCGGCCCGGTCACCTTTGTCGTGCCTGCGGCACCGCATACGCCGCGTTGGTTAACCGGACAATTCGATTCTCTGGCTATTCGCGTCAGCGATCATCCTGACGTTCAGGCGTTGTGCCGGGCGTTTGACAAGCCTCTGGTGTCAACCAGTGCGAATCTTTCAGGGCAGCCGCCCTGTCGCACAGTAGATGAAGTCAAACGGCAGTTTGGTCCGGCGTTCCCCGTGCTCAACGGGAACACGGGAGGCAGGTTAAATCCCTCCGAGATCCGCGACGTCATCAGCGGCAACCAGATACGGCAGGGTTAGCAGATGACACATTTTGCCGTTTTTGGTCACCCAATAAGCCACAGTAAGTCGCCGCAAATCCATCAGGCTTTTGCCAGACAAACGGGGATCACCCTTCAATATGATCGTATTGAAGCGCCTGTGGATAGTTTCCCCGAGGCGGTTACGACGTTTTTTGCCCAAGGCGGAGCGGGCGCAAATATCACGTTACCTTTCAAGCAGCAGGCCTGGGAATATGCCGATCAACTGACCGAGCGGGCTTCTACCTCGGGGGCGGTTAACACGTTGAAAAAGTGCCCGGACGGACAGATTCTTGGCGACAATACGGACGGCATTGGTTTAGTCAGCGATCTTCAGCGTCTGTCGATGATCAAACCAGGCGATCGTGTCTTACTGATGGGGGCTGGTGGGGCAGCGCGTGGCGTTATCCTGCCTCTGCTTTCTCTGGGAACGACGATTACGCTAGTCAACCGCACGGCTGCGAGTGCCCAAAGCATGGCAAAGGCGTTCGGACAGTATGGGGCGGTGAGTGCATGTTCATTTAATGCGCTGAGTGGTAAACAATTTGATTTACTGATTAACGCGACATCGAGTGGCATTAATGGCGATGTGCCGCCATTACCCTCATCATTAATCCATGCTGATTTACACTGCTATGACATGTTTTATCAGAACGGATTAACCGCTTTTCTGCGCTGGTGCCAACAACAGGGTTCATCGCATCTTGCGGATGGATTAGGCATGCTGGTGGGGCAAGCCGCGCATGCATTTCATTTATGGCATGGCATCATGCCGGAAATTGCGCCGGTGATCGCGTCATTGAAAGCGGAGCTGTCGTCGTGAATCAGGCTATCCAGTTTCCAGATCGTGAAACGCTGGATACGACATTAATGGCTGTCTGTTTCCCTGTTTTGGTCAATGGCATGGGGCTAACCTGTGCCATCAGTGTGACGGCTTTACACCAACAATTCGGGGAAGGGGATGCGATGGCACTGTTTCGTGACCATCGCTGGGATTTGGAAGATCAGGCGGAAGACTGTATCCGTAACGATCAGGTCGATAATGAAGGATGGATCTGGCTGTCGCCGGCCAGGTAGTCGTTCTTCCAACTGACATAGTTGCTGGCAGAGTAGAGCAATCCTGCTATTTCTTTTTCATTCAGCGGTCGGATCTGTTTGACCGGACTGCCTACATAAAGATAACCACTTTCCAGCCGCTTACCGGGAGGAACCAGGCTCCCGGCACCAATCAGAACGTCATCCTCAACAATCACGCCATCCAGCACAATTGACCCCATTCCAACCAGTACGCGATTGCCAATAGTACAACCGTGCAGCATGGCTTTATGTCCGACAGTAACATCCTCACCGATCACCAGTGGGAAACCTGCAGGATTAGCATCAGACTTATGGGTAACATGCAGCAC
The DNA here is from genome assembly GCF_024814475.1 of Pantoea sp. B623. Taxonomy (NCBI): domain Bacteria; kingdom Pseudomonadati; phylum Pseudomonadota; class Gammaproteobacteria; order Enterobacterales; family Erwiniaceae; genus Pantoea; species Pantoea sp. B623. The sequence goes on from NZ_JANUXM010000004.1 coordinate 2,866,149, forward strand.
GCTACCATCCTGAATATTGGTGCGGGCGCCGATGCGAACCTGGTTCACATCACCACGAATAGCCACCAGAGGCCAGATACCGACATCGTCTTCCATGATTACGTCACCCGCCACAACGCTGGTGGGATCAACCATGACGCGCAGACCCAACTGCGGGAAGAGATGTTTATAAGGACGTAACGCTACAGTCATTGTGCTCTCCTTTACTGTGTTTACCGGCAGCCTGATGCGATTGTGACCAACTGGCAAGGGGATTTTGCGCCGGATCGTTGGTGATCTAATCAATATGAATGTTTTCTCGGCAGTCAGTAAAAAGATCCAAAAAAAGGGTTGTGCAATTAAATCGGATCCCTATAATGCGCCTCCATCGACACGGCACAACGGCTTACGGAATGCGGTGTTGAGAGGGTCAGGCAACTGAGCCGCCGGAGAAAAACTTCTGAAAAAGAGGTTGACTCTGAAGGAGGAAAGCGTAATATACGCCACCTCGCGACAGACGGTTAACCCGCTGTTCGCACTGCTCTTTAACAATTTATCAGACAATCTGTGTGGGCACTCGCAGGATTGATATCAGCGTCTCCGGACGTAAAAAATATCAAAGCCTCACGAGTGAACACATAATGAAATTCATTATGACGTTTTACAGATGAGCACCGCTGGACTTGTTTCAGCAAATCAAACTTTAAATTGAAGAGTTTGATCATGGCTCAGATTGAACGCTGGCGGCAGGCCTAACACATGCAAGTCGGACGGTAGCACAGAGGAGCTTGCTCCTCGGGTGACGAGTGGCGGACGGGTGAGTAATGTCTGGGGATCTGCCCGATAGAGGGGGATAACCACTGGAAACGGTGGCTAATACCGCATAACGTCGCAAGACCAAAGAGGGGGACCTTCGGGCCTCTCACTATCGGATGAACCCAGATGGGATTAGCTAGTAGGCGGGGTAACGGCCCACCTAGGCGACGATCCCTAGCTGGTCTGAGAGGATGACCAGCCACACTGGAACTGAGACACGGTCCAGACTCCTACGGGAGGCAGCAGTGGGGAATATTGCACAATGGGCGCAAGCCTGATGCAGCCATGCCGCGTGTATGAAGAAGGCCTTCGGGTTGTAAAGTACTTTCAGCGGGGAGGAAGGCGATGTGGTTAATAACCGCATTGATTGACGTTACCCGCAGAAGAAGCACCGGCTAACTCCGTGCCAGCAGCCGCGGTAATACGGAGGGTGCAAGCGTTAATCGGAATTACTGGGCGTAAAGCGCACGCAGGCGGTCTGTTAAGTCAGATGTGAAATCCCCGGGCTTAACCTGGGAACTGCATTTGAAACTGGCAGGCTTGAGTCTCGTAGAGGGGGGTAGAATTCCAGGTGTAGCGGTGAAATGCGTAGAGATCTGGAGGAATACCGGTGGCGAAGGCGGCCCCCTGGACGAAGACTGACGCTCAGGTGCGAAAGCGTGGGGAGCAAACAGGATTAGATACCCTGGTAGTCCACGCCGTAAACGATGTCGACTTGGAGGTTGTTCCCTTGAGGAGTGGCTTCCGGAGCTAACGCGTTAAGTCGACCGCCTGGGGAGTACGGCCGCAAGGTTAAAACTCAAATGAATTGACGGGGGCCCGCACAAGCGGTGGAGCATGTGGTTTAATTCGATGCAACGCGAAGAACCTTACCTACTCTTGACATCCAGAGAACTTAGCAGAGATGCTTTGGTGCCTTCGGGAACTCTGAGACAGGTGCTGCATGGCTGTCGTCAGCTCGTGTTGTGAAATGTTGGGTTAAGTCCCGCAACGAGCGCAACCCTTATCCTTTGTTGCCAGCGATTCGGTCGGGAACTCAAAGGAGACTGCCGGTGATAAACCGGAGGAAGGTGGGGATGACGTCAAGTCATCATGGCCCTTACGAGTAGGGCTACACACGTGCTACAATGGCGCATACAAAGAGAAGCGACCTCGCGAGAGCAAGCGGACCTCATAAAGTGCGTCGTAGTCCGGATCGGAGTCTGCAACTCGACTCCGTGAAGTCGGAATCGCTAGTAATCGTGGATCAGAATGCCACGGTGAATACGTTCCCGGGCCTTGTACACACCGCCCGTCACACCATGGGAGTGGGTTGCAAAAGAAGTAGGTAGCTTAACCTTCGGGAGGGCGCTTACCACTTTGTGATTCATGACTGGGGTGAAGTCGTAACAAGGTAACCGTAGGGGAACCTGCGGTTGGATCACCTCCTTACCTGAAGATACCTTCCCGCGAAGTGCTCACACAGATTGTCTGATAGAAAAGTAATGAGCAAAGCGTCTACGCGTTGGGGTGCGGTAACAATATTAATTGTCGCCTGATTATACAATCTCACCTTCACGTGAAACTACCCGTGTCTGTTGCACAAGTATTTCACGTCCCCTTCGTCTAGAGGCCCAGGACACCGCCCTTTCACGGCGGTAACAGGGGTTCGAATCCCCTAGGGGACGCCACTTGCTTGGTGACAGGTGAAAGGTGTTGCCCACATATCTTAAAGATGACTTGCGAGTCATGTTTAAGATATTGCTCTTTAACAATCCGGAACAAGCTGAAAATTTGAAACGACGCATTGTCGTGTTCCTCCGTAATAAGGAACACAGCACAACGCGTTCGAGTCTCTCAAAAGCTCACGACACGCAGCGTAAAACGCCTGTGGGTTGTGAGGTTAAGCGACTAAGCGTACACGGTGGATGCCCTGGCAGTCAGAGGCGATGAAGGGCGTGCTAATCTGCGATAAGCGCCGGTAAGGTGATATGAACCGCAACAACCGGCGATACCCGAATGGGGAAACCCAGTGTGTTCCGACACACTATCATGCAGTGAATACATAGCTGTATGAGGCGAACCGGGGGAACTGAAACATCTAAGTACCCCGAGGAAAAGAAATCAACCGAGATTCCCCCAGTAGCGGCGAGCGAACGGGGAGGAGCCCAGAACCATCATCAGCTTGTGCATCAGTGGAAGCGTCTGGAAAGTCGCAGGGTACAGGGTGATACTCCCGTACACAAAGGTGCACAGGCTGTGAGTTCGATGAGTAAGGCGGGACACGTGGTATCCTGTCTGAATATGGGGGGACCATCCTCCAAGGCTAAATACTCCTGACTGACCGATAGTGAACCAGTACCGTGAGGGAAAGGCGAAAAGAACCCCGGCGAGGGGAGTGAAACAGAACCTGAAACCGTGTACGTACAAGCAGTGGGAGCCTCTTTATGGGGTGACTGCGTACCTTTTGTATAATGGGTCAGCGACTTATATTCTGTAGCAAGGTTAACCGCATAGGGGAGCCGCAGGGAAACCGAGTCTTAACTGGGCGTTAAGTTGCAGGGTATAGACCCGAAACCCGGTGATCTAGCCATGGGCAGGTTGAAGGTTGGGTAACACTAACTGGAGGACCGAACCGACTAATGTTGAAAAATTAGCGGATGACCTGTGGCTGGGGGTGAAAGGCCAATCAAACCGGGAGATAGCTGGTTCTCCCCGAAAGCTATTTAGGTAGCGCCTCGTGAACTCATCTCCGGGGGTAGAGCACTGTTTCGGCTAGGGGGCCATCCCGGCTTACCAACCCGATGCAAACTGCGAATACCGGAGAATGTTATCACGGGAGACACACGGCGGGTGCTAACGTCCGTCGTGAAGAGGGAAACAACCCAGACCGCCAGCTAAGGTCCCAAAGTCATGGTTAAGTGGGAAACGATGTGGGAAGGCCCAGACAGCCAGGATGTTGGCTTAGAAGCAGCCATCATTTAAAGAAAGCGTAATAGCTCACTGGTCGAGTCGGCCTGCGCGGAAGATGTAACGGGGCTAAACCATGCACCGAAGCTGCGGCAGCGACGCTTATGCGTTGTTGGGTAGGGGAGCGTTCTGTAAGCCGTCGAAGGTGGCCTGTGAGGGTTGCTGGAGGTATCAGAAGTGCGAATGCTGACATAAGTAACGATAAACAAGGTGAAAAACCTTGTCGCCGGAAGACCAAGGGTTCCTGTTCAACGTTAATCGGAGCAGGGTGAGTCGACCCCTAAGGCGAGGCCGAAAGGCGTAGTCGATGGGAAACAGGTTAATATTCCTGTACTTGGTGTTACTGCGAAGGGGGGACGGAGAAGGCTATATCAGCCGGGCGACGGTTGTCCCGGTTTAAGCGTGTAGGTGTGTGTTCCAGGCAAATCCGGTTCACTTTACACTGAGGCGTGACGACGAGGCACTACGGTGCTGAAGTGATAAATGCCCTGCTTCCAGGAAAAGCCTCTAAGCATCAGGTAACACAAAATCGTACCCCAAACCGACACAGGTGGTCAGGTAGAGAATACCAAGGCGCTTGAGAGAACTCGGGTGAAGGAACTAGGCAAAATGGTGCCGTAACTTCGGGAGAAGGCACGCTGGCGCGTAGGTGAAGGGACTTGCTCCCGGAGCTGAAGCCAGTCGAAGATACCAGCTGGCTGCAACTGTTTATTAAAAACACAGCACTGTGCAAACACGAAAGTGGACGTATACGGTGTGACGCCTGCCCGGTGCCGGAAGGTTAATTGATGGGGTTATCCGCAAGGAGAAGCTCTTGATCGAAGCCCCGGTAAACGGCGGCCGTAACTATAACGGTCCTAAGGTAGCGAAATTCCTTGTCGGGTAAGTTCCGACCTGCACGAATGGCGTAATGATGGCCAGGCTGTCTCCACCCGAGACTCAGTGAAATTGAAATCGCTGTGAAGATGCAGTGTACCCGCGGCAAGACGGAAAGACCCCGTGAACCTTTACTACAGCTTGACACTGAACACTGAGCCTTGATGTGTAGGATAGGTGGGAGGCTTTGAAGCGTGGACGCCAGTCTGCGTGGAGCCGGCCTTGAAATACCACCCTTTAATGTTTGGTGTTCTAACGTAGGCCCGTGATCCGGGCTGCGGACAGTGTCTGGTGGGTAGTTTGACTGGGGCGGTCTCCTCCCAAAGCGTAACGGAGGAGCACGAAGGTTGGCTAATCCTGGTCGGACATCAGGAGGTTAGTGCAATGGCATAAGCCAGCTTGACTGCGAGAGTGACGGCTCGAGCAGGTGCGAAAGCAGGTCATAGTGATCCGGTGGTTCTGAATGGAAGGGCCATCGCTCAACGGATAAAAGGTACTCCGGGGATAACAGGCTGATACCGCCCAAGAGTTCATATCGACGGCGGTGTTTGGCACCTCGATGTCGGCTCATCACATCCTGGGGCTGAAGTAGGTCCCAAGGGTACGGCTGTTCGCCGTTTAAAGTGGTACGCGAGCTGGGTTTAGAACGTCGTGAGACAGTTCGGTCCCTATCTGCCGTGGGCGCTGGAGAATTGAGGGGGGTTGCTCCTAGTACGAGAGGACCGGAGTGAACGCACCGCTGGTGTCCGGGTTGTCACGCCAGTGGCACTGCCCGGTAGCTAAGTGCGGAAAAGATAAGTGCTGAAAGCATCTAAGCACGAAACTTGCCCCGAGATGAGTTCTCCCTGAGCCTTTAAGGCTCCTGAAGGGACGTTGAAGACGACGACGTTGATAGGCCGGGTGTGTAAGCGCAGCGATGCGTTGAGCTTACCGGTACTAATGACCCGTGAGGCTTAACCTTACAACGCCAGAGGCGTTTTGGTAGAGAGACGATTTAAATTTTCAGCATTGTTTACCGGATAAAACCGTGCGGCCTGCGAGGGCGGTGCGGGAAACAGAATTTGCCTGGCGGCTGTAGCGCGGTGGTCCCACCTGACCCCATGCCGAACTCAGAAGTGAAACGCCGTAGCGCCGATGGTAGTGTGGGGTCTCCCCATGCGAGAGTAGGGAACTGCCAGGCATCAAATTGAAGGACCTGCACGTAACCTCGGGCAGTTCACTACTCAGTAGAGTAGGACAAAAGCGAACGCTTTTGAACGCTGCGAGGCAGCGGCCCGAAGGGTGAATCACAGCGTGATTCATAAACTGCCAGGCATCAAATTGAAAGACCCGAGCATCAGCATAACAGTGCCGGGAGTACCTGTTGCGTGCTGATATGGCTCAGTTGGTAGAGCGCACCCTTGGTAAGGGTGAGGTCCCCAGTTCGACTCTGGGTATCAGCACCAGTTATATATGGCTAGAGTTCGGCAAATAAAGAATTTGCCTGGCGGCTGTAGCGCGGTGGTCCCACCTGACCCCATGCCGAACTCAGAAGTGAAACGCCGTAGCGCCGATGGTAGTGTGGGGTCTCCCCATGCGAGAGTAGGGAACTGCCAGGCATCAAACAGAAAAGCCCCGTACGAAAGTGCGGGGCTTTTTTACGTCTGCGATGCGGTAAAAAGCCAATATCGAGCCGATTATGGCGCGCGGAAGGCCCCCATTGGGCACTGAAAACTTTCGAATGCTCCTTTCCATACGAATAAAACGCCGACTAAAAACCGGGCAACTGAGCTCAAACAGGGTTGTTAGCGTAATGAAACGCGATTATAGGCAACGCTGGCAGCTGAGGCGTTGTGCAACCACAGTTAACGCAGTGCGATTATTCGCGTAGCAGAAGCATATTATGCTGAGCGTCATGGGGGGAAACCGCACCTCCGTCGTAGACGAAGATGCGGGGAGAGATAAGAGGGGTTAGTGGATAACTTGGGACAGGAACGCGCGGGTACGCTCTGATCGAGGATTAGCAAAAAACTCCTGCGGAGGAGCGACTTCCACGATCTCACCGCGATCCATAAAGATCACTCTGTCGGCTACCGTACGGGCAAAGCCCATTTCGTGCGTCACACAAAGCATTGTCATACCATCTTCGGCCAGTCCAATCATCGTATCGAGCACTTCCTTCACCATCTCTGGATCCAGAGCAGAGGTCGGCTCATCAAACAGCATGATTTTAGGCTTCATGCATAGCGAACGTGCGATAGCTACGCGCTGCTGCTGTCCCCCAGAAAGCTGGCCGGGAAACTTATGCGCATGTTCTTCAATACGAACACGCTTGAGGTAGTGCATAGCAAGCTCTTCGGCATCCTTTTTAGCAATTTTACGCACCCACATGGGCGCCAGCGTGCAGTTCTGCAAAACCGTAAGATGAGGGAAAAGGTTAAAATGTTGAAACACCATACCGACCTCGGTACGGACCCGCTCAATGTTGCGCACATCATCATTCAAATGAATACCATCAACCACAATACGGCCCTTCTGGTGTTCTTCAAGATGGTTGATGCAGCGAATTGTGGTGGATTTGCCTGAACCTGATGGACCACACAAGACGATACGTTCCTGGGGTTTAACCTGAAGATTAATATCTTTCAGCACATGGAATTGCCCGTACCACTTGTTCACATTTTCCAGCGAAATCATCGCATTGGTTGAATCAGTTATTATTTGTGTCATAGAAACCTCAGTGCGATTTGCGCCCGGTGTGAAAACGTTTTTCCAGATACTGGCTGTAACGTGACATGCTAAAACAGAAAATCCAGTAGACCAGCGCGGCAAAGACATAGCCTTCAGTAGACATGCCTAGCCAGGCGGGATCGACGGTAGCCTGCTGCACGCTACTAAACAGATCGAATAAACCAATAATGATGACCAGGCTGGTATCTTTGAATAACGCGATAATGGTATTCACCAGTCCTGGAATAGTCAGCTTTAAGGCCTGCGGAAGGATGACCAGCATTTGCGTCTTCCAGTATCCCAGAGCCAGCGATTCAGCAGCTTCATACTGCCCCTTAGGCAAGGCTTGGAGTCCACCACGTACCACCTCTGCCACATAAGCCGACTGGAACAAGATCACGCCAACCAGTGCACGCACCAGTTTGTCGATGGTCGTTCCTTCTGCCATAAACAACGGCAACATGACCGAAGACATAAACAGCACGGTTATCAGCGGCACGCCGCGCCAGAACTCAATGAAAATCACTGACAGCGTTCGCACCACCGGCATCCGGGAGCGTCGTCCCAGCGCCAGTAAAATCCCCAGCGGTAAGGCGCCAGCGATACCGACGGATGCAATGATCAGCGTCAGCGTAAGCCCTCCCCATTGACGGGTTTCCACCCGGTCCAGCCCTAAGAAACCGCCATACAACAGAAACCAGACAACAAGGGGATAGCATACTGCCCATGCGGCAAGGTAGCGTCCACGGTAAGACAGTCGTTTAATAAACATCGGCACAATGGATGCCAGCCCAATGACCAGCGCCAGGTTGATGCGCCAGCGCAGTTCATGTGGATAAAGCCCATACATAAACTGGCCAAAGCGGGCATGAATAAAGACCCAACATGCCCCCTCTTTCGTACAGTCTGCGCGTGTTGTGCCGAACCAGTTTGCATCGAAGATCAGCCAGTTCAGAGCAGGTGGAATCACATGCCAGATAAGCCAGATGCAAAGCAGCGTCAGAAAGGTATTAAACCACCCTGAAAACAGATTTTTGCGCGCCCACAGCCAGGCCCGGCTCAGCGGTGATGAGGCTATCTGCGGTGTTTCGTGTGTAGTGACAGACATAGTTATCCCGTTCTCTTAACGCTCAACCAGCGCGATTTTGCGGTTGTAGAAGTTCATCAACATTGAAATCAGCAGGCTGATAATCAGATAGACGCTCATGGTGATAGCAATGGTTTCGATGGCCTGGCCGGTCTGATTCAGGACCGTTCCGGCAAACAACGACACCATATCGGGATAGCCAATTGCCGCAGCCAGAGAAGAGTTCTTCACAATATTCAGATACTGGCTGGTAAGGGGAGGAATGATCACGCGCATCGCCTGAGGGATAATAACCTGACGCAAGGTGACCGGATTGGGTAATCCCAGCGAGCGGGCCGCCTCATGCTGCCCATAGGGCACAGCCTGAATACCTGATCGAATGACTTCCGCAATAAACGAGGAGGTATAAATCGACAGCGCCAGCGTCAGTGCCGCCAGCTCAGGAATCATGACGAAACCGCCCCTAAAGTTAAAGCCGCGTAACTCAGGAATGTCCCAATGCATGGCTGCGCCAAAGCCCAGATGTGCAATGAAGGGAAAGAGTAACAACATCAAAATGGCGACAGGCCAGGTGCGACGAAATTGACCGGTTTTAAGCTGATGCTGACGGTTGAAGCGGAACAGGGCGTAACTCGCGACAACAGCCAAAACGAGGGCAAAAACAAATGGCCAGCTTCCCGGTGCATAGGTCGGCCAGGGCACATACAGGCCACGATTGCTGACGAAGGCCAGATCGAAAGCATTGAGCGCCTGACGGGGGCCGGGCAGGTTACGTAATACTGCAAAATACCAAAAGAAGATCTGGAGTAAGGGAGGAATATTGCGGAAAGTTTCAATATAGATATTGGCGATTTTACGCAGTAACCAGTTATCTGACAGGCGTGCCAGTCCGATAAAAAAACCCAGAACAGATGCAAAAACAATACAGAGTGCCGAAACCAGTAACGTATTGGTCAGCCCGACCAGAAAGACGCGTGCGTAGGTGTCACCCTCAGTGTAGTCAATAAGATGCTGAACAATGCCGAAACCCGCATTGCGCTCCAGAAAACCAAACCCGGAAGTAATACCGCGATTAGCGAGATTGATAACGGTGTTGTGGATAAGGTAGCCCACCACAGCAACTACAATAATGATCGCAACTATCTGGTAAAGCCAGGCTCGAACCGTGGGATTACCGAACGAAAAATCCCTTTTCACGGTTGGGCGTTGTGACATGTTTAAACCTCAATAACAAAAGCTTTGCTGGGGCACCGTAGAAAACGGTGCCCGACGGGTTGAGGCGCGATTAACGTACCGGTGGCGCGTACTGAATACCGCCCTGATTCCAGAGTGCATTCTGGCCACGAGCGATTTTTAACGGGCTGTCTTTACCGACGTTGCGATCAAAACTTTCCTGATAGTTACCTACTTGTTTAATGATGTTGTAAGCCCATTTGTTATCCAGCTTCAGGTCTTTGCCGAAATCACCTTCAGCGCCCAGCAGGTGAGCCATATCAGGTGTTGCCGGTTTAGCCGTCATTTCATCAACGTTTTTGGAGTTGATGCCCATCTCTTCGGCGTTCAGCATGGCGAAAAGCGACCACTTAACAATGGTGAACCAGTCATCATCACCGCGACGTACAAGCGGCCCCAGTGGTTCTTTAGAAATCACTTCAGGCAAGACGATAAAGTCGTCTGGCTTACCTAATTTAATGCGCAGGGCGTACAGCTGAGACTGGTCAGATGCCAGCGTATCGCAACGACCGCTGTCCAGTGCCTTAGCGGATTCATCAGAGCGATCGAAGGTGACCGGCGTGTACTGCATTTTGTTGGCTTTGAAGAAGTCAGCGACGTTCAGCTCGGTATCGGTGCCCGCCTGAATACAGACGGTCGCACCGTCGAGTTCTTTCGCGCTCTTCAGACCCGCTTTCTTGTGGGTCAGGAAGCCAATGCCGTCGTAGTAGTTGACGCCGGTAAACATGAAGCCCATGCCGCCGTCACGTGATGAGGTCCAGGTGGTGTTGCGAGAAAGCACATCGACTTCGCCGGACTGCAGCGCGGTAAAACGCTCTTTTGCCGTCAGCGGGGTGTACTTCACTTTTGTGGCGTCGCCAAATACGGCAGCCGCGGCAGCACGACAGATATCCACATCAAGGCCGGTAAATTTGCCGCTGGCATCCGCATAAGAGAACCCCGGCAGGCCATCGCTGATCCCACACTGAATGAAGCCTTTCTTTTTAATCGCATCGAGTGTAGGGCCTGCATGGGCCTGCTGAGCAACGGCAAGCAGAGAAGCCGCAGCAACCAGAGTAGAGAGCATCATCTTTTTCATAAAGCATCCTGTGTGGCATGTCATGTTGTGTTGTTATGTATTGCGCACTTTATTGTGCGTCCTGTCTGTGGCGAACGGCCCCCCACGACTTTGCAAAGCCAGTGCCAGGTTTGCAGAATCCTGAAGTCACCTGAAAGATCGGGTAATAATCTGAATTATCTGGAAGGCTGCGTTAATATGACGCACCAAAAGGAAGCATTTCGAGTCGTAGGGATCACATTTAGTGCAAAATGTTTCACTATTTAGCAACATTGTGAGCAGCGTTGCATGTGCTGACTGCAAGCAGGGTGCTCGTTGCGAAAAAAGTAAAGCAGGCTCACACAAGGCCGCTATAGCGGGGCTGAGAGGCTGGAAACGGGAAAAGACAGGGTTGGAAATGAGGACGATATGAAAAAGGCAGCCCGTTAAAAATCACGCTGGCGACTGCAACTACAGTTACCATATTTGACGCAACTGTTTCACAAGTTTTAAAACAATTTGTGTGTCAGGGCACAAATAAAAACGCCAGCCCTGAGGCTGGCGAGATTAACGGCCTGAACCTGAATCAGTTCATGCCGTATTTTTTCAGTTTCTTACGCAGCGTACCGCGGTTGATACCCATCATCAGGGCAGCACGGGTCTGGTTGCCACGGGTATACTGCATCACCATGTCCAACAGAGGCTGCTCGACTTCAGCCAAAACCAGCTCATACAGGTCACTAACATCCTGACCATTCAGTTGAGCAAAATAGTTCTTCAGTGCCTGTTTAACCGAATCACGCAAAGGTTTTTGAGTTACCTGATCCTGTGAGTTAACGGTAGAAACGGTCAGTACGTCAGAATTTACGCGTTGTTCGAACATAGTTCTTTCAGCTCTTTATTTCGTTACGCAAGATTTTCGAAGTATGCCTCCAACGCCTCCAGCTGTTCGCTGGCATCCTCAATGGCGTTGAATGTGCGCCGAAACTGGTCATTTGGGGCATGTTCCTGGAGATACCAGGAGACGTGCTTTCGCGCTATACGGTATCCCTTGCCTGAACCGTAAAAGTCGTGCAGCTCACGTATATGCGAAACAAGCAAACGCTTGACCTCTGCCAGTGGCAGCGGGGCAAGCAGCTCCCCAGTGTCCAGATAATGCTGGATTTCCCGGAAGATCCACGGTCTTCCCTGAGCAGCACGTCCTATCATCAGAGCATCGGCTCCGGTGTAGTCGAGCACTGCTCTGGCTTTATGCGGGTCAGTTATGTCTCCATTCGCGATAATCGGAATAGAAACACTCTGCTTAACTGTCCGAATACTGTCGTATTCAGCGTCTCCGTTGAACAGGCAGGCACGAGTGCGGCCATGTATCGTCAAAGCCTGAATGCCACAGCGTTCAGCCAATTGGGCAATCGCGACACAGTTTCTGTTTTCTGGATCCCATCCGGTACGGATTTTCAGCGTTACCGGGACATCAACAGCATTTACCACGGCAGAGAGAATTGACTCTACTACTGAGGGATACTGCAGTAAGGCGGAGCCCGCCATTTTGCGGTTCACCTTTTTCGCCGGGCAACCCATATTAATATCAATAACCTGTGCACCAGCATCAACATTAATACGTGCAGCCTGGGCCATCTCACTGGGATCACAGCCTGCAATCTGGACGGCACGAATGCCGGGTTCATCACTGTGCACCATGCGTAAACGAGATTTGTCACTGGCCCAGACTTCGGGGTTCGATGACAACATCTCAGAAACCGCCATTCCTGCACCCATCTCGTGACAAAGCGTTCTGAAAGGCCTGTCGGTAATACCGGCCATCGGCGCTGCAATCAGTCGATTTCTCAGCTGGAGGTTTCCAATGCGCATGAAGTCGTAATGCCATACTGTGTCTGCAAGGCGGCGTATATTACGCATTTTTTTATGAAGATGAAAGGCCAAACTTTGAACAATTCACAAGAAAACCGCTTTTATCCTGCACTGACCCTGTTGATAAGGATAAATAACAAGATAAATCAGTAGATTAAGTGTTTGTGTTTATTTTGTGAACAAAGGTTTTTCCGACGAAGATTCGGTATTCACCAGATAAAAAACGTCACATACCGTGATTAACGATACAAGCAGCGGTTTTATCAACCACAAAGACTGCGCCACAGGAGGGTTTAGCCTCAGCCGATTGCAATCGCGGCTCTGGGTGAAACACTGAACGGACAGTAACGAATGTTTAACAGCCCTGCCGATCCGCCAGGGCTGCTGTTGGTAGCTGCAATGCCTGAAAGGCTAAGCGGTTTTAACGCCTGTAATACGACACCACTCTTCCTTGACTGCAACGGGATCGAGCGCAAAATGCGTCCTGTAAGCTTCACAGACGCTTTCAGCCTGGCTCTCCAGTACGCCTGACAAACCAAGATGCCCGCCAGATTTAGGCAGGACACCAATAAGCGGTGCCAGCTCGCGGAGCGGCCCGGCCAGGATATTCGCGACCACGACATCAGCCTGCAGGTTTTCCGGCTGCTGATGCGGCAGATACAGGGATAAACGATCGGCCACCCCATTGCGCTCGGCGTTGTCGCGGCTGGCCTGGATCGCCTGGGGATCGATATCAATACCGATAGCCTGCGCCGCCCCAAGTTTAAGCGCCGCAATTGCCAGGATCCCTGAACCGCAGCCAAAATCGATCACGGTTTTACCCGCGAGATCCAGGCCGTCGAGCCACGTCAGGCACAGCGAAGTGGTGGGGTGCGTGCCGGTTCCGAACGCCAGGCCGGGATCGAGCATCACATTGACGGCATCGGGGTCGGGTACATCGCGCCAGCTTGGACAGATCCACAAACGCTCACCGAACCGCATAGGATGGAAGTTTTCCATCCATTCACGTTCCCAGTCTTTGTCTTCGATCTGCTCGATCTTGTGACGGAAATTCTCGCCGAGCAGCGGATGTTGAGACAGTTCCGCAATCACGCCATCCATGTCGCTTTCAGCGTCGAACAATCCGATAACGTCGGTATCACCCCATAAACGCGTTTCACCCGGCATAGGTTCATATACCGGCGTATCGTTTGTGTCCTGAAAGGTCACAGACACGGCACCGACTTCCATTAGCGCGTCGCTCAGTCCTTCCGCGTTTGCGCCAGAACTGTTAATTTTGATTTGAATCCAAGGCATAACGTCTCTCTTAATTCAGTGTTGTGGTGCATCAACCGCATGCGGTAAGCGCCCAAACAGGTTGCCGACCAGGAATGCCAGCAGACTTAACATTAATGACGGCACAATGGGATGAAAACCCCATAGTTGCAGACCAAAGGTTGCCAGAACGGCATAACATCCTCCGCCCACCACCATGCCGCTGACAGCGCCGGCGGCGTTAGCGCGCTCCCAATATAAACCCAGCACCAGCGGCCATAAGAACACGGCTTCCAGACCACCAAAAGCCAGCAGGTTGAGCCAGATAATCATGTTTGGCGGATGCCAGGCGACAAACAGCAGTATGACACCCAGCAAAAAGGTCACCGTTCCCGATAATATTCGCAACCGCGGCTCATTATCGATTTGCTGCGGTGCAAGGCGCAGGTAGAGATCTTTCACCAGCGTAGCGGAGGCCTGCAGCAACTGGGCATTGATAGTGGACATGATCGCCGCCATCGGCGCGGCTAAAAACAGCCCGGCAGCCAGTGGTGGTAGCACGGTGATCATCAGCGTAGGGATAACGCTGTCCGGCACGGTCAGGTCAGGTAATACCGCGCGTCCGAGCGCCCCGGCCAAATGCATTCCCAGCATCAGGAGCACAACAACAATGGTGCCAAGCACAATAGCCCGGTGTACCGCTTTACTGTCCTTGTAAGAGATACAGCGAACGGCGGTGTGCGGCAGGCCGATGACGCCAAAGCAGACCAGCACGATAAACGAGCTCAGGAACGTGGGCGTAATAATATCGCCCGGTCCCTCCGGCGACAGCAGCTTGGGATCGATGGCGTGCAGTTTATCGACGGCCGAGTGAATACCGCCAGCGTGGTGAATAACGGCAAACAGCAGTAAAAACGTGCCTATCAGCATCACCACGCCCTGCATCGCATCATTCAGCACACTGGCGCGGAAGCCGCCGAAGGCCGTATAAAGCGCTATTGTACCGCCAAAGATCAACAGGCCGGTGTCGTAAGGGATCCCGGCAGCGGTTTCCAGCAGACGCGCGCCACCAATAAACTGCACGGCCATCGCGCCCACGAAGGCAATCAGCAGGCTCAGGCTAGCTAACCAGACCAGCAGCGTACTGCCATAGCGTGCATAGAGCATATCGTTAAGGGTCACGGCGTTGTGCTTGCGCGCCAGAATGGCAAACTTTTTACCCAGCACGCCTAACGACAGCCAGACAGCAGGCACCTGTACCATAGCCAGCAGCACCCAGCCCAGGCCGTACTTATAAGCTGCACCCGGCCCGCCGATAAACGAGCTCGCACTGATATAGGTGGTCGTGATGGTCATTGCCAGGACAAATCCGCCCATTGAGCGGCTGCCCAG
Organism: Pantoea sp. B623; assembly: GCF_024814475.1. Taxonomy (NCBI): domain Bacteria; kingdom Pseudomonadati; phylum Pseudomonadota; class Gammaproteobacteria; order Enterobacterales; family Erwiniaceae; genus Pantoea; species Pantoea sp. B623. The sequence goes on from NZ_JANUXM010000004.1 coordinate 2,881,352, forward strand.
GAAATACTCAGTCAGGAAATTTCCCTGGCGTTGTTTTCGCATCGCAAAGACGGAAAGGCCCGCGATAACAGCCAGATAAGCCAGCAGTGGAAGAATGATTTCAGTATTCATTTTCATCCTCCAGCGACATATTCCGGAAGATTTTACGCACCATCATCCAGCATAAAAAAATGAACAGTAGGGGGGCAAAAAGACAGGAGAGCTCAAACCAGCGAGGTAAGCCGGTCAGGCCAGTGGCATTTCCCCCTAACCAGGCAGAACCGCCCCAGACGGCTAACCAGGCCAGCGTCAGATAGAGTGACCAGCGAGCTTCTTTATGAGCCTGTAAATAACGCGCGTCCATAGTGTGACCTCAACGCCAGCGGGAAAAGAAAAAGGCCGGAATATCCGGCCTCAGACTGACTCAGCGTGGCGATTACTTCTCGTGCAGGCCAAGCTTTTTCTCCAGATAGTGGATATTGGTTCCACCCTGCTGGAAGTTCTCATCGGACATGATTTTCATCTGCAGTTCGATGTTGGTTTTGATACCGTCGATAATCAGCTCCGCCAGGGCATTTTTCATACGTGCAATGGCGATATCGCGGGTTTCACCGTAGGTGATTAACTTGCCAATCATGGAGTCATAATAAGGCGGTACGCTGTAACCGGCATAAATATGAGATTCCCAACGCACGCCAAAACCACCCGGCGCATGGAAGCGGGTGATTTTGCCCGGGCTTGGCAGGAAGCTAACCGGATCTTCCGCGTTGATACGGCACTCGACCGCATGACCGCGAATAATCACGTCTTCCTGCTTGATTGACAGCGGCTGACCCGCAGCAATACGCAGCTGCTCTTTAATCAGGTCAACGCCGGTGATCATCTCGGTAACCGGATGCTCAACCTGGATACGGGTGTTCATTTCAATGAAATAGAACTCGCCGTTTTCATACAGGAATTCAAACGTACCTGCCCCGCGATAGCCAATATCAATACAGGCTCGGGTGCAACGCTCACCGATGAAGGAACGCAATTCTGGCGTGATCCCCGGTGCTGGCGCTTCTTCCACGACCTTCTGGTGACGACGCTGCATTGAACAGTCGCGTTCGCCCAGATAAATGGCATTGCCCTGGCCGTCGGCCAGTACCTGAATCTCGATATGGCGTGGATTCTCCAGATACTTTTCCATGTAAACCATGTCGTTGTTGAAAGCCGCTTTGGCTTCCGCTTTCGTCATGTTGATGGATTGTTCCAGATCTTTATCGCTACGCACAACGCGCATGCCGCGACCGCCGCCGCCGCCAGAGGCTTTGATAATAACCGGATAGCCGATGCGCTTGGCGAAGGCACGGTTTTTTTCCATGTCATCGGTGAGCGAGCCATCGGAGCCGGGGACGGTAGGAACGCCCGCTTTCTTCATCGCGGTAATCGCGGACACTTTATCGCCCATCAGGCGAATGGTATCGGCTTTCGGACCGACGAAGATAAAGCCAGAGCGCTCAACCTGCTCAGCAAAATCGGCGTTCTCAGAAAGGAAGCCGTAGCCGGGGTGAATCGCCACCGCGCCGGTGATCTCAGCGGCAGAAATCAGCGCCGGGATGTTGAGGTAACTTTTGACCGACTGCGCCGGGCCGATGCAAACCGTTTCGTCTGCCAGCAGCACGTGCTTCAGGTCACGATCCGCGCTTGAATGGACCGCGACAGTCTTGATGCCCAGTTCTTTACAGGCACGCAGAATGCGCAGCGCAATCTCACCGCGGTTAGCAATAACAATTTTATCCAGCATGGTTCGCCCCGTTATTCGATGACAACAAGTGGCTCGTCAAATTCTACCGGCTGACCACTTTCCACCAGAATGGCTTTAACAACGCCAGACTTATCCGCTTCAATCTGGTTCATCATTTTCATGGCTTCAACGATGCACAGCGTGTCACCTGCATTGACTTTCTGACCCACTTCCACGAACGCTTTTGCATCCGGGCTTGGTGTGCGATAGAAGGTTCCTACCATTGGTGAACGTACGATGTGGCCGCTGATCTCAGCAGGCGCGGCTTCTGCAACGGCGGCAACAGGTGCAACGGCTGTCGCCAGAGCAGGCTGTTGAGCAACCGGCGCGGCATAAGCCTGTTGCATCATTGGGTAACCGGTATTTGCAGGTGCGCGACTGATGCGAACAGACTCTTCGCCTTCGGAGATTTCCAGCTCAGAAATGCCAGATTCTTCAACCAGTTCGATCAGTTTTTTAATTTTACGAATATCCATGAATGGGGTTCCGTACTCAGTTTGATTAATTAGTATGAGACAGGCGCTTTACTGCCGTTTGCAATGCCCACGAGTAACCGTCAGCGCCAAGCCCACAAATGACGCCAGCAGAGACATCAGAAAAATAGGAGTGATGGCGAAAAGGCTCGCGACCGTGCACATTTGACAGGTGAACTTCGATAAAGGGAATATTCACCGCTAGCAGCGCATCACGTAATGCTACGCTGGTATGCGTAAACGCAGCAGGATTGATAAGGATATAATCCACATTGCCTTTTGCCTCATGAATGCGATCAATAAGCTGAAATTCAGCATTGGATTGCATATGGCTTAATCTTACATTCAGCTGGTCTGCCTGATGGCTCAAATCGGAAACGATCTGATCCAGGGTGACATCCCCGTATTTTTCAGGCTCGCGCGTCCCTAACAGATTAAGGTTGGGACCGTTCAAAAGCAGAATATGTAATTTGTCGGCCATCTTGCTGCCATCTCCCGCAATCATTGAGGCATCGCGTAAAATACCTTGCCGCTTTCCATTTGTCACCCGTCACAGTAAAAAAGAAGCGTCATATCGCAATAAAGCCGGGCATTATATCCGTTTCGTGGCATTTCGCAGCAAAATACTGGTCTTATCTGCGAAGTTGATCGGGTGCGGCCTGTGGACCCCATTTTTCGCAGACGTTAGGAGAAGCGCAGGGGCTAACGCGGCCACCATTTAATGAACTTTTTATAGCGCCAGGCTAACAGGATCAGGGCGAAAAGCGCGTAGATGACAGGCTGGGGAGAAAGGATTTTTACCGACCATATGTAGTGAATTGGGGCCAAAATCGCGACCAGATAAATCGCGTTGTGCAAGGTTTGCCAGCGTCTGCCCAGTTTTCGCTGCATGCGTTGAAAAGAGGTCACCGCCAGCGCCAGCAGAATAAACCAGCAAATAATTCCCAGCGTGAGATAGGGGCGTGAAATCAGTTCGCTACCGAGCAGACCAAGGTTGTTAATGCCCAGTTCCAGCAGGTAGTAGCTGGTTAAATGCAGGCTGGCCCAGAAAAAAGTCCAGATCCCCAGCAGCCGTCGGGTGCGAATGAGTAAAGGCTGTTTGGCGATGCGCGTTAACGGCGAGACAAGCAGCGTCGCCAGTAGCAGTTTCAGCGCCATACGGCCGGTAAAATGCTGGATATCTTTGGCGGGATCGGCGCTAAGACCGCCCTGCATAGCGGCCATAATCAAGTAAACCAGCGGTAAGAAAGCCGCCAGATGTAGCAGGACTTTAAGCCAGCCGATCTGCTTTATTGTCAGGCGCACTCAATAATTCTCCCGCAAATCCATACCGCGATACAGCGACGCGACCTGATCGGCATAACCGTTGAAGAGTAATGTTGGCTGACGATCCACATTAAAGCTGCTGCCCGGACCAATAAAACGCTCGGTCGCCTGCGACCAGCGTGGATGATTAACATGCGGATTAACGTTAGCATAGAAGCCGTACTCGTTATCGGCAATCTGGTTCCAGGTCGTCGGTGGCTGATCATGCGTCAGCGTGATTTTCACAATGGACTTGATGCCCTTGAAGCCATATTTCCACGGGACCGTCAGGCGAATCGGGGCACCATTCTGCGGGGGCAGCGCTTTACCGTAAACGCCTGTCGTCAGAATCGTGAGGGGATGCATGGCTTCATCCAGACGTAAACCTTCTACATAAGGGTAATTTAGCCCGCCGCCGATAAAGCGATCTTTTTGACCAGGCATCTGATCGGGAGCATAAAGCGTCTGGAAAGCGACAAAACGCGCTTTGCTGGTGGGTTCTGCCAGCTTCAGGAGTCTATTGAGTTCGAAACCTATCCAGGGCACCACCATCGACCAGGCTTCAACGCATCGCATCCGATAGATACGCTGCTCCATGGCAAAGCGTTTGAAGATATCATCCATATCTAATGTGATGGGCTTTGCCACTTCGCCTTCAATCGTCAGCTTCCAGGGATCGGTCTTTAGCGTCCCCGCATTGGCGGCCGGATCGGCTTTATCAAGGCCAAACTCATAGAAATTGTTATAGCCCGAAACCTTGTCTGCAGGCGTCAACGGCAGGTTAGCCTGGTATTGTGCAGGTTTGGTAAAGTCCAGAGGGCGGCCTGCGGGCGCGGGTGGGCGGTCATTGCCTTTAAACCAACTCAGAATATCGGCGTTGGCCATGCCGGGAATGCTAATAGCGGCAGCGCCCAGACCCAGGGTCTGAAGCACGCGACGACGATTCATATTAAAGATGTTTTCTGGCGTTACATCAGCTTCAGTCAGGCGTTTTTTCAGCGTCATCGTCTCTTCTCCGGCTCGATTTTCATCATCAGCATGATGACTATTACTTAAGCTGGCGAATTTTGCCGCAAAAATGTGAAATTTCCTGGTAAACCCTTCCAATGAGAATGCGCTGAAAAAAGGATAATTAAGCGCTCTGGGCCTTTCTCAACGGTATACTTCGGCTTCATGCACGACCTCGCTGCCGCCGGGAACAATTTGTGTTATTTTTCTCAAAATTTCTCCCGGCGGACGGGCAGAGGGGCGGCGTGATTCGGCTACAACCGTAGTGAAACAGGCACAGGGATGCGATTAACTACCAAACTTTCTGCATTTATTACATTTATTAGCGTACTGGCAATGGTTTTAATGCTGGTGGGCTGTGCTTTTAGCGTTTTCTGGCTCACGCATCAACGCGTTGAAAATCGCGTACAGGTTTTGGCAACGGAAGTGGATAAAGTCTTGCTAAAACAGCCGCCCGATGCGTTAGAAGCCTGGCTTGCGCCGGTCTTACCCGTCATCAACGCTGAGCAATTATCTTTATACAATGGCCGGCAGAATGTTTTTACGCTTTCCCGCCACGAAAACCAGATGCTGCAACATCAAAAAAACCGCTACATCCACTTTGACATTGCGCTGATGCATCAGCCGGGTATGCGTTTGCAATTGACGATACTTGACCCGGCACAAACCTGGCTAAGATCTATTCCCACCACCTATACGCTTGCCGCCCTGATGCTGGTGGTGCTGATTATGGCGGTGACGCTGTTCATCACCCATCGCTGGCTCGTAAGACAATGGCGCGGAATGGAACAGCTGGAGAGCCGGTCGGCATCAATACTCAGCGGCGCGCGCCAGCTTTATCGCCAGAAGCATGCTGATGAGTGGCCGCCTAAAGCCAGCCGGGCAATTGACGTGTTGCTCTCCGATTTACAGGAAGCCGGTGAGCAGCGTGTGCGCATTGATACCTTAATTCGTACCTTCGCTGCACAGGACGGGCGGACGGGGCTGAATAATCGCCTTTTCTTCGACAGTCAGCTGGCAACGCTGCTTGAAGATCAGGAAGATGTTGGCACGCATGGCGTGGTCATGATGATCCGTTTTCCTGAACTTGATACACATGATGATTCACTGGGGCCCGTGCTGGTCGAAGAGTATCTCTTCAATGTCGTGAATATGTTGTCGACCTTTGTCATGCGTTACCCCGGCGCACTTCTGGCCCGCTATTTTCGCAGCGATTTTGCGGTCTTACTGCCGCACCGCAGCCTGAAAGAGGCTAACAGCATCGCCGATCACCTCATCAATGCGGTCGATGCCCTGCCGCCTATGCGCATGGTCAACCGGGACGATTTTATCCACATTGGTATCAGCGCCTGGCACAGCGGACAGACGGTGCCCCAGGTCATGGAAAACGTTGAAATGGCCACGCGTCGGGCAACCCTGTCGGGCGGAAACAACTGGTCCAATGGCGCAGGAAATCCCCTGGATGCCGGGCGCGGCAGCGTTCGCTGGCGTACTCTGCTGGAAAATACCTTAAGTCGCGGCGGCCCCCGGTTATATCAAAAGCCCGCCGTGGACAGAGAGGGTAAGGTGCGGCATCGCGTTCTGCTCACGCGCATTTTTGACGGGGATAAAGAGGTCCTGTCGGCAGAATATATGCCCCTGGTTCAGCAGCTCGGTATGGCTGAGAACTGGGACCGGCAGATGGTATTACGCGTTGCCGCACTCTCTGAATTGTGGCCGGAAGAGACGCTGGCGATCTCCGTTAACATTGAGTCGTTGCTGAAACGTCCCTTTATTGCCTGGTTGTACACGATGTTGTTGCAGTGCCCAAAAAGTCAAAGAAAGCGATTTTTATTTGAACTTGCAGAAGGGGACGTCTGTCAACACATCAGCGATTTGATTCCCGTATTTCACGCATTGCAGGCGTTCGGTTGTCGCATCGCCGTTAATCAGGCGGGTTTGACGGTGGTCAGCAGTGCCTATATCCGGCAGTTACCGGTTGAGTTGATCAAGCTGGATGCGGGTTTAGTACGTAATATTGAGCGCCGTACAGAAAACCAGCTGTTCGTGCGAAGCTTACTGGATGTTTGCAAACCCACCGGGACGCAGCTGTATGCGACTGGCGTGCGAACGCACGCAGAGTGGCAGACTTTGGTCGGGTTAGGTGTAGAAGGTGGTCAGGGTGACTTTTTTTCACCTTCACAACCGGTTAACAGTAACGTAAAAAAGTACTCCCAACGTTACCGTTTTTAATCGTTTGACCGGTTTCAGGGTTATCGCCTGCGCTTTTGGTGAATATGTGACAATAAACAGGCAGAATAATGCGCCTGAAATGTTAGATTTTATGTCGGAGTAAAGTTAAGAAAATTCTTTAACATGCCGCTCTGATGCCGTGGTATCGCTGTTCCGCTCGTGTGCGTAACAGGCATAAATGATGTAAAGCGAATGCAGTCTAATTTTTCACCGAAGCAGAACGTTTTTGCGCCTTGTGGCAGCTTCGTGTGGTTGGTAAAGTAAGCGGATTTTATTTTCCGCCTCCAGCTTGCAGGATTATCCTTTAGTATGTTTAAAAAATTTCGTGGCATGTTTTCAAATGACTTGTCCATTGACTTGGGTACCGCGAACACCCTGATTTATGTAAAAGGACAAGGCATCGTGCTGAACGAGCCTTCCGTGGTTGCTATTCGCCAGGATCGTGCCGGTTCACCAAAAAGCGTGGCGGCAGTAGGTCATGACGCCAAACAGATGCTTGGCCGTACGCCAGGCAATATCGCAGCTATCCGTCCAATGAAAGATGGCGTTATCGCCGATTTCTTTGTGACGGAAAAAATGCTGCAGCACTTCATTAAGCAGGTTCACAGCAACAGCTTTATGCGTCCAAGCCCGCGCGTGCTGGTCTGTGTGCCAGTTGGCGCTACCCAGGTTGAACGTCGTGCGATTCGCGAATCGGCCCAGGGCGCTGGCGCCCGCGAAGTTTTCCTGATTGAAGAGCCGATGGCGGCCGCGATTGGTGCTGGCCTACCGGTTTCCGAAGCAACGGGTTCTATGGTCGTCGATATCGGTGGTGGTACCACTGAAGTCGCCGTTATTTCCCTGAACGGCGTCGTGTACTCGTCATCCGTCCGTATCGGCGGTGATCGTTTCGACGAAGCCATTATTAATTATGTGCGCCGTAACTATGGTTCACTGATTGGTGAAGCCACGGCAGAACGCATCAAGCATGAGATCGGCTCGGCTTATCCGGGCGATGAAGTGCGCGAAATTGAAGTGCGTGGACGTAACCTGGCGGAAGGTGTGCCACGCGGCTTTACACTTAATTCCAACGAGATTCTTGAAGCCCTGCAAGAGCCTCTGACCGGTATCGTCAGTGCAGTCATGGTTGCGCTGGAACAGTGCCCGCCGGAGCTGGCATCTGATATCTCCGAGCGCGGTATGGTACTGACCGGTGGTGGTGCGCTGCTGCGTAACCTGGATCGCCTGCTGATGGAAGAAACCGGTATTCCTGTGGTCGTCGCGGAAGATCCCCTGACCTGCGTGGCTCGCGGTGGCGGTAAAGCGTTGGAAATGATCGACATGCATGGCGGCGATTTATTCAGCGAAGAATAATTGCCTCAACCGGCTGGAATCGTTGTAACAGTGCGCAGGGAGTAGCGTGTAAACCGGCGCTGCGTGCATCGGTATGATGTGACCAGCCCAGGAAAGTGCGGCCCGCCCGTACTTTCTTACCTTGTAGTCGAGGAACACGCAGATTATATGAAGCCGATTTTTAGCAGAGGGCCTTCTCTGCAATTGCGTCTATTTCTGGCGGTGATTGTGGCGATTGCCATTATCATCGCTGATAGTCGCGTGAGTTCATTTACTCAAATACGCAACTATCTGGACACGTCGGTCAGTCCGTTTTACTTCCTGGCCAACGGGCCGCGCCAGCTACTTGATGGCGTGTCAGACACGCTGGCTTCTCGCCAGCAGCTCGAACTGGAAAATAAAGCGTTACGTCGAGAGCTTTTTCTGAAGAACAGCGACCTGCTCATGCTGGGGCAATATAAGCAGGAGAACGCGCGCCTGCGCGAGCTGCTGGGTTCCCCACTGCGTCAGGACGAGCACAAGATGGTGACCCAGGTGATCTCTACCGGCACCGATCCTTACACCGATCAGGTCGTGATCGATAAGGGCAGTGCGAATGGCGTATATGAAGGCCAGCCGGTTATCAGTGATAAAGGTGTGGTCGGTCAGGTGATTGCCGTAGGCCAGTTCACCAGCCGTGTTCTGTTGATTTGTGATGCATCACATGCGCTGCCTATTCAGGTGCTGCGCAATGACATTCGTGTCATCGCAGCGGGCAATGGTTGTACGGAAGATCTGCAGCTGGAGCATCTGCCGGGCAATACTGACATTCGCGTTGGTGACGTGCTGGTCACCTCTGGCTTAGGTGGCCGTTTCCCTGAAGGCTATCCGGTGGGTGTTGTGTCATCGGTCAAGGTTGACACACAGCGCGCCTACACTGTCATTCAGGCGCATCCTACCGCGGGTCTGCAACGTCTGCGTTACCTGCTGCTGCTGTGGGGCGCGGATCGCAAAGGCGAGATGCCGATGGCACCTGACGATGTTCATCGGGTAGCTAATGAACGGCTGATGCAAATGATGCCGCAGGTTCTGCCTCCCGCCGGTGAAATGGGCCCTCCTGCGCCTTCAGCGCAGAACACCACTCCGGCTTCGGGTAGTAGCGAAAGCGCCGCACAGGGTTCCGCTTCGCGCTCACGCGGAGGCCAGAATTGAGTCGATATCGCAGCCAGGGTCGATGGGTTATCTGGCTGTCCTTCCTTATGGCCTTTATTCTGCAAATCATGCCGTGGCCGGAACAGATCTATATGTTCCGGCCATCATGGCTATTGCTGATTCTCGTCTATTGGGTTCTGGCGCTACCGCACCGTGTCAACGTCGGAAGTGGTTTTCTGCTGGGAGCGATTATGGATTTAATCGCGGGTTCGACGCTCGGCGTTCGGGCGTTGGCGCTGAGCATCATCGCCTATCTGGTCGCATTTAAATTCCAGCTATTCCGTAACTTAGCGTTGTGGCAGCAGGCGTTAATGGTTATGGTGCTGTCATTAGCAATGGATGTGATCGTCTTCTGGGCGGAGTTTCTGGTGATCAACGTCTCATTCCGCCCTGAAATTTTCTGGAGCAGTGTTGTCGACGGGATTCTCTGGCCGTGGCTATTCTTATTAATGAGAAAGATCCGCCGTCAGTTCGCTGTTCAATAAGGAAATTTATGGTAACCCTTTATCTGGCCTCCGCGTCTCCCCGTCGACGTGAGCTGCTGACCCAACTGGGTCTGACCTTTGAGCGCATCATCACTGACGTTGAAGAACAGCGTCAGCCCCATGAAGCGGCAGACGTTTATGTCCGCCGCCTGGCGCATGACAAAGCGAAAGCCGGTACGCTGATTGCCCAACACGATTTGCCGGTGCTGGGCGCGGATACCATTGTCGTGCTCAATGGAGAAGTGCTGGAAAAACCGCACGATGCCGACCATGCCAGCGCCATGCTCAGTAAACTCTCCGGGAAAACCCATCAGGTCATGACCGCAATTGCCCTCGCCGATCGTCAGCAGGTGCTGGACTGCCTGGTGGTAACCGAGGTGACATTTCGTAACTTAACCGCGCGCGACATTACCGATTACATCGCAACAGGTGAACCCATGGATAAAGCCGGCGCGTACGGCATTCAGGGGAAGGGCGGAAACTTTGTTCGTAAAATCAATGGAAGTTATCACGCGGTGGTCGGATTGCCCTTGGTTGAGACAGCGGAGCTGATCGACCATTTTCAGTCACTGCGTGCCGTAAGGGGTTAACATGACGGCTGAACTACTGGTTAACGTTACGCCTGCTGAAACGCGTGTCGCCTATATCGACGGCGGCATCCTGCAGGAAATCCATATTGAGCGTGAAGCCCGACGCGGCATTGTTGGCAATATCTACAAGGGACGCGTCAGTCGCGTGCTGCCTGGCATGCAGGCGGCCTTTGTGGATATCGGACTGGACAAGGCCGCTTTCCTGCATGCTTCTGACATCATGCCGCATACGGAATGTGTCGCAGGCGATGAAAAGAAAAATTTTGTCGTACGCGATATCGCAGAACTGGTTCGTCAGGGGCAGGATTTGGTCGTGCAGGTAGTGAAAGACCCGCTTGGCACAAAAGGCGCGCGCCTGACTACGGATATCACGTTGCCTTCCCGTTATTTGGTGTTCATGCCTGGTGCTGCGCACGTCGGGGTTTCTCAACGTATTGCCAGTGAAAAAGAACGCGAGCGTCTCAAAGCGGTAGTAGCTGACTACTGCGACGATCTGGGCGGCTTTATTATTCGCACGGCAGCCGAAGGCATTGGCGAAGAAGAGCTGGCACAGGATGCCGCCTTTCTGAAACGTCTGTGGACCAAAGTCAGCGAGCGGAAAAAACGTAACCAGACACGTTGCCTGCTTTATGGCGAACTGGCGCTGGCGCAGCGTATTCTGCGAGACTTTGCCGGCGCAGCCCTTGACCGCATTCGCGTAGACTCGCGGCTAACCTGTGATTTACTTAACGAGTTTACCAGCGAATACATCCCCGAGATGGCCAGCAAGCTCGAACTTTACAACGGCAAGCAGCCCATCTTCGATCTGTTCGACGTTGAAAATGAGATTCAACGCTCGCTGGAGCGTAAAGTTGAACTCAAATCTGGCGGATACCTCATCATCGATCAAACTGAAGCGATGACGACGATAGACATCAACACGGGTGCCTTTGTCGGACACCGAAACCTTGATGAGACGATCTTTAATACCAACGTGGAAGCCACTCAGGCCATTGCACGTCAGCTAAGGCTTCGCAACCTTGGCGGCATTATTATCATCGACTTCATTGATATGAGTAATGAAGATCATCGTCGTCGCGTACTGCATTCACTGGAAACGGCGCTGAATAAAGATCGGGTCAAGACAGGTATCAGCGGTTTTTCCGCATTGGGGCTGGTGGAAATGACCCGCAAGCGCACGCGCGAAAGCATTGAGCACGTGCTGTGCGAAGACTGTCCTGTGTGCAAAGGGCGCGGCACGCTGAAAACGGTTGAAACCGTGTGCTATGAAATCATGCGCGAAATCGTCCGCGTGCACCATGCTTATGATTCGGATCGTTTCCTGGTGTATGTTTCGCCAACCGTAGGTGAAGCGTTGAAAACGGATGAGTCCCATGCGCTGGCCGAAGTGGAGCTTTTCGTGGGCAAGCAGGTAAAGGTGCATGTCGAAGCGCTTTACACCCAGGAACAATTTGACGTGGTGATGATGTAATACTGGCTGGTCGGGCTGACGATGCCTGACTGCACATTTTAGGGTAAAATGTGAACCCATACCGCTATGTCATAGGACGCCGGGTATGAGCAGCAACCATCCGTCGTTAACGGTAGACAAGGAGAGGTGTGAGTGAGGCAGTTGCCAAGAATTCTGTTACTGCTGCTCGCGACAGTCGTTGTGATTGTGGCGCTGCTCGTCAGCGCGCTACGTCTGGCGATGCCGCATCTCGATGCCTATCGCAGTCAGGTCCTTCAGTGGGTTTCTGACGCCAGCGGCGTCAACGTGAAAGCCAGTGAGCTACGTGGCAAGTGGGAGAATTTTGGGCCCACGCTACAAATCCGCAATTTAGACGTCGATATGAAAGAGACGGGGTCGCTCTCTATCGCGCGTATCACCGTGGCACTGGACGTCTGGCAGTCACTGCTTCACTGGCGCTGGCAGTTCCGCGATCTTACCTTCTGGCAGTTACATCTCGACAGCACACAGCCTCTGTTAACCAGTGACAATGACAAGCACAGTTTCAAACTCACTCAGGTTAACGATCTGTTTTTGCGCCAGTTCGATCACTTTGACCTGCGTGACAGCACCATTCGTTTTATCACGCCATCCGGCCAACATGCTGAACTGGCGATACCGAAACTGACATGGCTGAATGAAAACACCCGGCATCGGGCTGAAGGTGAAGTCAGCTTGTCGAGCTTTACCGGCCAGCACGGCGTGGTGCAGGTCCGTCTCGACCTGAAAGACAGCGGTGGCTTACTCAACGATGGTCGTATATGGATGCAGGCTGATGACGTTGATATGCGCCCCTGGCTGGGCCGCTGGGTGCGGGATAATACGCGTCTTGACAGTGCCCGATTCAGTCTGGCGGCCTGGGTTAATTTGCGCGATGGCGACGTCTATGCCGGCGATCTGCTGTTAAGTCGGGGCGGCGCAAGCTGGCAGGGCGAAAGCGGCCCACATACGCTGAGCGTTGATAACCTTACTGCCCATCTGTCGCGTTACAAAAATGGCTGGGTGGTTAATGTGCCGCAAACCAAACTCAGCACAGACGGTAACGCCTGGCCCGCTGGTCATTTTTCGCTACTCTGGCAACCTCAGGACGCGCAGATGCTGGGCAGCAACAGCGAGGCTGAGGTACGGGTTCGCGCGACGCAACTGGCGCTGGACCATATTGCCCCCCTGGTGCCGCTGTTTGCGCCCTTGTCACCGGCGCTGTTTGATAACTGGCGAGCACTGCGACCTCGCGGCACCATTGACGGGCTGGCCCTGGATATTCCTGTTGAGCAGCCTGAGCAGACACGCTTTCAGGTTAAATGGCGAGATTTCAGCTGGCAGTACTGGAAACTGGTTCCGGGAATCAGTCATTTAAGTGGCGAGGCAGCAGGCAGCCTGAATAACGGACAGGCCAGGATTGCGATGGGTCAGGCTACGGTGCCCTATGGTGATATGTTCCAGGCCCCGTTAGAGATCAAGAAGGTGACCGGCAGCATGAACTGGCTGCGTGACCAACACGGACTGACTCTGGCAGGTCAGGATCTTGATGTACAGGCGCGTTCACTCTGGGCGCATGGCGATTTCCGTTATCAGCAAAATACCGATACGCATCCTCAGCTGGATATCCTGGCCGGGATCAACGTTACTGACGCGGGCGATGCCTGGCGCTATTTCCCAACGCCGTTAATGGGGCATTCACTTACGCGCTATCTGAGCGGTGCCGTAAAAGGGGGCAGGGTCGACAATGCTACGCTGCTGTTCAACGGCAATCCGGCGCTTTTCCCCTTCCAGCACAACGACGGCATGTTTCAGGTCTGGGTACCGTTACGCAAGGCTACCTATGGCTTCCAGCCGGGTTGGCCGGATATCAGCAATCTCGATATCGATCTTAACTTTCTCAATGACGGTTTGTGGATGCAGGCTCATCTGGCAAAACTGGGGGAGGTTAATGCCCGCAACGTCAGCGCCGTCATTCCTGATTACATGAAGGAAAAGCTGATTATCAATGGCGATATCAGCGGTGATGGGCAGGAAATTGGCGAATACTTTCAGCACACGCCACTTAAGTCCTCGCTGGGCGCGGCGCTGGAGCAGCTACAGATTAAAGGTCTGACCAAGGGCCATCTCAAACTTGATATTCCGCTGGATGGTAAGGATGTTCACGCCAGCGGTGATGTGGTGATGAACAATAACAGCCTGCATATCAAGCCGCTGAACACCACCATGACGCATCTGACAGGACAGTTTCGTTATGACAACGGCAATCTCGAAAGCGATCAGATGCAGGCTAACTGGTTTGGTCAGCCACTCAATGTCAGCTTTAGTACGAAAGAAAACCCCGATGATTTTGGCGTTAACGTAAAGTTGCTTGCTGACTGGCAGCTGGCAAAAATCACCGGAATGCCGCCTCAGATTGGCAGCCAACTGGCCGGGCATCTTCCCTGGCAGGGTGAGGTGAACGTTTCCTTACCGCACAAGGGCGGCGCGCGTTATGACGTAGCCTTGAAAGGTGACGGAAAAGAAGTAAGTAGTCGCTTACCTTCGCCGCTTGATAAAAAAGCGGGCGAAAGCCTGCCGATCGCCGTCAATGCTAAAGGCGATTTAACGCATTTTGATCTCAGCGGTAGCGTGGATGAACGACATAAGTTCAACAGCCGCTGGCTGCTGGAACCCACACTGCGCGTCGATCGGGGCATCTGGCTTAACGATACAAAAACCCTACCGACGTTGCCAGACCGATCGGGAATGGTGCTGAACCTGCCGGCGCTGGATGGCGAAGCCTGGGCGGCATTGATGGCGACCGGCGGCGGCGGATCAACCCGTTCGACGACGGGTGAGCATCAGGTGGGCGGCGCAACGCTGCCAGGCAATATTATCCTGCGCAGTCCTTCTGTGACTCTGGCCGGGCAACAGTGGCATAACGTTGATACCTCTCTCACTCAGGAAATGAGTGGTAAGACCCGGGTGAAGGTCAACGCCGATGAGCTGAGAGGCCAGTTAACGACCTCACCTTCGGCCCCGTGGCAGATTGCACTGGATTACCTGTATTACAATCCAGAATGGAAGGCGACGGCCGATCAAAAAGGCGCGTCGACTTCACCGCTGGGACAAAAGAGCGAGCGGATCGATTTTAGTCAGTGGCCTGCCTTACAGCTGCAGTGTGCGGAATGCTGGCTGATGGGGCAGAAGTATGGCCGGGTGAACGCCAGACTGCAGCCCAATGGAAGTACGTTAGCACTCACTAACGGACTGGTTGACACCGGCACCTCGCGCCTGAATATTCAGGGCGAATGGGTTAATCGTCCAGACGACCAGCGAACCTCATTGAAAGGCACATTACAGGGCAGCAACATCAATAACGCCACCAACTGGTTTGGCGTAAATACACCGCTGCGGGATGCGCCTTTCAAGATTGATTATGATCTGCACTGGCGCTCTGCACCGTGGCAGCCTGCAGCGGAAACGCTGAGCGGCACATTAAAAACGCATTTTGGCAAAGGGCAAATCAGTGATGTGGATACCGGCGCTGCGGGACAGATCCTGCGTCTGCTGAGCTTTGATGCGTTGTTGCGCAAACTGCGTTTTGACTTCAGCGATACCTTTAACAAAGGATTCTACTTCGACGCCATCAACGGCACCGCCTGGATTGAAAATGGCGTCGTACGCACGGATAACCTGCTTGTCGATGGGCTGGAAGCGGATATCGCCATGCAGGGGAATATGGACCTGGTGAAGCGCCGCATTGATATGGAAGCGATAGTCACGCCAGAAATCTCAGCCTCAGTCGGCGTAGCGGCTGCGTTTGCCATCAATCCGGTGGTGGGCGCTGCGGTATTTGCTGCCAGCAAGGTGCTGGGGCCGCTCTGGAGTAAGATTTCCGTGCTGCGTTATCACATCAGCGGGCCGCTGGATAAGCCTGAAATTGATGAAGTAATGCGTAAACCACGCGAAACCTATAACAAGTGATATTTGACGGCGTAACATAATTGCCGCAGGCTATGATTATCCGAGCACATATTAAGTGAGAAACGATGACTCTGAATCTGGTAAGTGAGCAGTTGCTAACTGCTAACAACATTAATCAGCAGGACCTTTTTTCCCTGTTAGGGCAGCTTTCAGAACGTCGTCTGGACTATGCCGATCTCTATTTCCAGTCCAGCTTCCATGAATCCTGGGTTCTGGAAGATAAAATCATTAAAGACGGGTCCTACCATATCGATCAGGGCGTGGGCGTACGCGCCGTAAGCGGTGAAAAAACCGGCTTTGCCTATGCTGACCAAATTACCCTGAATGCGTTGCGTTTATCTTCTGAAGCGGCACGTAGCATTGTGCGTGAACAAGGCAACGGCAAGGCACAGACGCTGTCGGCCGTAGTTAACCGCTCGCTGTACGCGCCGGTCGATCCGCTCGGTAGCCTGAGCCGTGAAGATAAAATAGCCCTTCTGCATCGTGTAGACCAGGTCGCACGTGCTGCCGATCCCCGCGTTCAGGAAGTCAATGCCAGCCTGACTGGCGTCTATGAGCAGGTCCTGGTTGCCGCTACTGACGGCACCTTAGCCGCCGATGTCCGCCCACTGGTTCGTCTGTCCATTAGCGTCCAGGTTGAAGATCAGGGCAAGCGTGAGCGCGGTTCAAGCGGCGGCGGTGCGCGTACCGGCTATGCCTTTTTCCTGGCCGATGAGAACGGCGAGGTGCGGGCCGATGCCTGGGCTCGTGAGGCCGTGCGCATGGCGCTGGTAAATCTGTCAGCGGTGGCTGCGCCTGCAGGAACCTTACCTGTGGTGTTGGGCGCTGGCTGGCCGGGCGTACTGCTGCACGAAGCCGTAGGTCACGGCCTGGAAGGTGATTTCAATCGCCGTGGTACATCGGTCTTTAGCGGCAAGATGGGCCAACTGGTCGCTTCTGATCTGTGCACCGTTGTCGATGACGGCACGATTGATGGATTGCGGGGTTCGTTAGCTATCGACGATGAAGGCGTGCCGGGGCAATACAATGTGCTGATCGAAAATGGCGTATTGAAAGGCTATATGCAGGATAAGCTGAATGCCCGACTGATGGGGGTGAATCCCACCGGTAATGGTCGTCGCGAATCCTATGCGCACCTGCCGATGCCGCGTATGACAAATACCTATATGCTGGCCGGTAAATCCACGCCGCAGGACATCATTGAAAGCGTGGAGTACGGATTATATGCCCCTAACTTCGGCGGCGGTCAGGTCGATATCACTTCCGGAAAGTTTGTGTTCTCCACCTCGGAAGCCTATCTGATTGAGAAGGGCAAAGTGACCAAACCCGTAAAAGGGGCGACATTGATCGGCTCCGGTATCGAGGCAATGCAGCAAATTTCGATGGTCGGCAACGACCTGGCGCTGGATAAAGGCGTTGGCGTCTGTGGTAAAGAAGGACAGAGCCTGCCGGTAGGCGTGGGGCAACCCACACTCAAGCTGGATAAGCTGACAATCGGCGGCACCGCCTGACCGAGACGCAAAACCCGCCAACTGGCGGGTTTTTAGCTTTTGCGGTGCTGTTTGTACTGCTCGGCAACCTGCTCGAAATACTGCGTCAGATAGTCGATGCAAACCTGCACTTTCAGCGGCAGCTTGTCTCTTTCAGTATAAAGCGCATAAACCGGTCGTGGGTCAGATTGGTACTGCGGGAACAAAATATCAATCTCACCTTTCTTGATTTCATCCGCCACCCACATCATCGGGACATAGGCGATGCCATTACCGGCCTTAAGCCAGCGGATGAGCGTCTGAGAGTCATTGGTGACAAAACGCCCCTGCGGTGATAAACGCGTAACGATGCCTTCGGGGGCAATCAGCTCAAAATTGTTATCTGGCCTTACGCTGTATTCCAGCCAGGCAAATTTAGTGATATCGCCAGGTTTCTCCGGCGTCCCATGCTGCGTCAGATAGTGTTTAGCGGCACAGACCACCATTGGCATCGCCCCGAGTCGGCGCGAGAACAGGCTCGAATCCTTTAAAGCGCCCACCCGGATCACCACGTCCAGCCCGTCCGCGATTAAATCTGGCGCAGGAATACCGGTGACCAGGTTGACGCTCAGCCCCGGGTAATCACGCAGCATGTCGCTCGTCATACCGGCCAGCACGTTCTGTGCCATCGTGGAAGAACTGCCAATGCGTAGTACGCCGATCGGCGTGTTGTTAAAGGCATAAAGCTGTTCGTGAACCTGGTTAGCCTCTGCCAGCATACGGCGACAGCCCTGATAGTAGATTTTACCGGCTTCAGTGAGCCCAATGCTGCGCGTACTGCGGTTGAGTAGCTTTACCTGCAGCGCATCTTCCAGTTTGGCGACAATCTGGCTGATTGATGACACGCTAAGGTGAAGCTGTCGTGCGGCCGCAGTAAAAGAACCCAGTTCAACTACTTTGGCAAAAATCGACATACCTTTGAGTCGTTCCATTGTTTACTCTGGCTAAAAAGTGATTTAGATCACATTCAGTAGAAAACGTATAGTTAAGCGCGTTACTATATGTCGACCGGGGTATGACCTGGCGACGCTTCATTACCTGAAAACACCCGATGATACGCTATTATTAAGTCAGCCGTAGTTCAGATGTGGCTTATGGCGCGCAGGCGTTTGCGTCCTTCAGGCGGTGAATTATCCCGGCCGTATCGAACTAAGGATTTTTAATGAGTGTACTTCCGGTATTTGTCATGTTTGGGCTCTCTTTTCCGCCCATTTTCATCGAACTCATCGTTTCGCTCATGCTGTTCTGGATGGTGAAACGCGTGCTGACGCCCAGCGGTATCTACGATCTTGTCTGGCATCCGGCACTCTTCAATACAGCCCTTTACTGCTGTGTATTTTATCTGGTATCCCGTTTATTTGTTTGAGGTTTACGTGAACACGCTTATAAGAAAAATCGCGCGTTACGCGATCACCATCCTGCTGGTCATCATCGCCGTCATTATCATATTCCGTGCCTGGGTGTTCTATACCGAATCCCCCTGGACACGCGATGCAAGGTTTGCGGCCGATGTGGTCGCGATTTCACCTGATGTCACCGGGTTAATTACCGAGGTTCCCGTTCACGACAACCAACGGGTTAAAAAAGGTGACACGCTGTTTGTGGTCGATCGTCCACGGTACCAAAAAGCGTTAGATGAAGCGCAGGCTGATGTGGAATATTACCAGGCACTGGTTAATGAAAAACGCCGTGAGGCCGGACGTCGAAACCGACTCGGGACCTCTGCGATGTCACGCGAAGCCATTGAGCAGTCCAACAACGATCTGCAAACCAGTGAACATCAACTGGCAAAATCTGTCGCTACCCGCGATCTGGCTAAGATCGACCTGGAACGAACCACGATCACCGCGCCGTCAGATGGATGGGTGACGAACCTGAACGTCTACCAGGGCGAATTCATTACGCGGGGAGCGGTTGCCGTGGCGCTGGTACAGCAGCGCTCATTTTACGTGCTGGCTTATCTCGAAGAGACCAAGCTGCATGGTGTGCGCCCCGGCTTTCGGGCCGAGATCACGCCATTGGGCAGCAATGTGACGCTGCGCGGTACGGTTGACAGCATCGCGGCAGGCGTGACCAACAGCAGCAGCAGCGTTGACAGTAAAGGAATGGCAACGGTCCAGTCTAACCTGGAGTGGGTACGCCTGGCGCAGCGCGTACCGGTTCGCATCCGTCTTGACCAGGACCCCGGCAATCACTATCCGGCCGGAACGACAGCGACCGTGGTCATCACTGGCACAGAGGATCGTCAGCATACTGATACATCGCCCATCATGTCCTTCTTTAACCGTCTGCGTGAGTTTGGTTAAGAGGACGCTATGACTGAGTTCCTGCGGTTCCCGATAAAGCTGACTTTTGCGCTGGTTGCGGCGCTGATGATCGGCTTTCATCTTAACCTTGAAACCCCTCGCTGGGCCGTCATGACAGCGGGCATTGTGGCAGGCGGGACGGCGTTTGCGGCAGGCGGCGATCCCTATTCGGGCGCATTACGCTATCGCGGTATTCTTCGTATCATCGGAACCTTCATTGGCTGTGTCGCCGCGCTGGTCATCATGATTGCGACCGTACGCGCACCGGTAGTCATGCTGCTGTTGTGTTGTATTTGGGCGGGTTTCTGCGTATGGCTGTCTTCGCTGATCAAGGTTGAAAACTCCTATGCGCTAGGACTGGCTGGTTACACCGCGTTAATTATTGTCGTGACGGCGAATGCCAGTGGTGGGCTGACGCTGGTCCCGCAATATGCCGTGGAACGCTGTAGCGAGATCATTTTAGGGATACTGTGCGCCATTCTGGCCGATATGATTTTCTCGCCACGTTCGATTAAAAAAGTGATTGATGCTGAAGTTGACTCGCTGCTGGTGGCGCATTACAGGTTGCTGCAGCTGTGCGTGGCGCATGAGGACAAAGAAGAAGTCGATAAAGCCTGGGGGGCTTTGGTACGGCGTACCACGGCGCTCAGCAGTATGCGTAGCCAGTTGATGATGGAGTCTTCGCGCTGGCAGAATACCAGTCGACGGCTGCAAATGCTGAACACTCTGTCACTGACGATGATTACCCAGGCGGCTGAAACCTTTTTAATTCAAAACTCACGGCCTGACTACATTGCAACGCAGTATCGTGTGTTAATGGAGAAAGAGGCAGCGACGGCAGAAGACGTACACAAGCGTATGAAAGCGCTGCGACGGTTAATTGCCGTCAGCAGTAAAACGGTCCCCGAGACGCTGGAAAGCTGGGTTGAGGCAGCAACGGAATATCAGCTGCTGACGCATGGCATCAAAAGTAACGGCCGTATCACAGCACTGGAGGAGGGGATTCTTCAGCGCGAGGTCGTGATTCAGGCGCGTTCTGCTGAAAACCACCATGCGATGATTAACGGTGTTCGCACCTTTGTAGCGACTGCGCTCGGTTCGCTGTTCTGGCTCTATACCGGCTGGACATCAGGTAGCGGCTGTATGGTCATGTTGGGCGTGATTACGGCACTGGCGATGCGCATGCCCAATCCGCTCATGATGGCTAAAGACTTTGTTTACGGTATGACGGTGGCGGTCCCGCTGGGCGCACTCTATTTCATGTATATTTTGCCCAACACCCAACAAAGTGCCGTGCTGCTGTGCATTGCCATTGGCCTGTTAGGGTTTATTTCCGGCATTTTAATTCAGCGCAGGCAGATTGGTACGCTGGGAGCCATGGTCGGCACAATCAACGTGCTGGTGCTGGATAATCCGATGCAGTTCAACTTTACGCAGTTTATCGACAATGCGCTGGGACAGTGGATCGGCAGCTTCGTTGCGTTGATGGTCATCCTGTTGATTCGGGATAAGTCCAAAGCGCGCACGGGCCGTAAATTGCTCAACCGCTTCATGTATGCGGCGGTCTCGGCGATGACCACTAACCAGGCTCGCCGTCGTGAAAACCATCTTCCGGCACTCTATCAGCAGCTCTTTTTACTGCTTAACCTGTTCCCGGGTGACATCGACAAATATCGCATTGCCCTGACCTTAATTATTGGTCATCAGCGATTACGTGCTGCCGATGTGCCGGTTAATGCCGATCTGTCTGCGTATCATCGCCAGCTGCGCCACACGGCGGATCGGATCATCTCGGTACGCAGTGACGAAAAGCGCCGTTACTATTTCGAACGGTTACTCAAAGAGCTGGATGTCTATCAGCACAAGCTGGCGCACTATGACGCCCCAACCAGCGTGACCGAGCCGGTAACGCGACTGGCTGAGATGCTGAAAAAATATCAAAATACGCTCGTCCAAATCTGAATTATGGCCGCGGCAAGCGCTGGCGGCCATGATGATCCCCCGTGTTACCTGACCTGTCATTTTTGCCATCTATACTTTCCTGACAGATGACAAACCGACAGGAGCACCTAATGCATTCTTTACTGCACGACAGCGAACTGTTCCAGACAGGCTATCTGGTAAACGGGCAATGGCTGCGTACCACGTCTACCTTTGACGTGACGAACCCTGCCACGGGCGAGGTCGTCGCTCAGGTGGCAAAAGCAGGAAAAACGGAAACGGAAGCTGCAATAAAGGCTGCCCAGGATGCTTTCCCAGCGTGGCGAGCACAGACCGCCAAGGGGCGTTCAGAACTGCTGTACCGCTGGTATAGGTTAATCATTGAACATAAACGCTGGCTGGCTGAGTTAATGACAACGGAGCAAGGCAAGCCGCTCAAGGAAGCAGAAGGCGAAGTGGAATATGCCGCCAGCTTTATTCAATGGTTCGCCGAGCAGGCTAAACGGGCTAACGGTGAAATCATCCCTCCTGCTAAAGCGGGCTCGCGCATTCTGGCAACCCGTGAGCCGGTCGGCGTCGTCGCCGCTATCACGCCCTGGAATTTCCCTATGGCGATGCTGACACGTAAGTTAGGCCCGGCGCTGGCAGCGGGATGTACAGGCATTATTAAACCCGCGAATAACACACCGCTTTCCGCATTTGCCTTACTGGCGCTGGCAAAAAAAGCCGGCATCCCTGATGGCGTGCTTAACGGTGTAGCAGGCGACACGCATGCCATTAGCGATGCCATTATGGCCAGCAAAGCCGTACGTAAAATTTCCTTTACCGGTTCGACGGCAGTGGGGAAAACGCTAATGCGTAACGCTGCTGAAACCATGAAAAAGGTTTCGATGGAACTGGGCGGTAATGCGCCCTATATCGTCTTTGAAGATGCAGATATCGATGCAGCCGTGCAGGGAGCCATCGCCAATAAATTCCGCAATGCCGGTCAAGTTTGTGTCAGCGTTAACCGCTTTTTCATTCACAGTGCAGTTTACGAACGTTTTACGACCCAACTGGCCGCTGAAGTGGATAAGCTTAGCGTCGGAAACGGCATGGATAATGGCGTGGTCGTCGGCCCGTTAATCGAATCATCCGCATTAGAAAAAGTCGAAGAGCATGTCAAAGATGCCATTGCTCAGGGCGGAAAAGTGCTGACGGGTGGTCAGCGGCACGCGCTGGGCGGTAATTTTTGGCAGCCAACGGTCATTGTTGAGGCACATGAAGGCATGAAACTGGCTCAGGAAGAAACGTTTGGCCCGGTGGCAGCCTGTTTCCGCTTTGATGACGAAGAAGAGGTTATCCGTCGTGCCAACCAGACGGAGTACGGGCTGGCGGCGTATTTTTATACGCAAAACCTGCAGCGGGTATTCCGGGTCTCTGCCGCGCTCGAAAGTGGAATGATTGGCATCAATGAGTGTGCGGTCTCGACAGAGTTGGCCCCCTTTGGCGGCGTGAAAGAGTCTGGTCTGGGACGTGAAGGATCGGTACTGGGGATGGATGAGTACCTGGAGGTCAAAGCGCTGCACCTCGGCGGGTTAAGTTAGATGAACATCCGGGCGGCGCAGGGCCGCCCAGAACCGGATAACGGGAGTCGCCAGTATGAGAGTCGAGCGTTTTGATTTTAATGAGATTGTCGATCAGGCCCATTTCTTACGGCAATTTTGCGAACGCTTTGCTTTAAAGGCGTACGCCATCTGTGATTTGGATGGATTGTGGGACATCATTGTCTGCAAAGGTTTACCTCTCCCCCTGAAAATAGAGTTTGTGAATTTAGGACAAGGGCAGAAGCGGCGCTATGGAGCCTTAATTCTGCTGTTCGACGAGGCGGAAGAGGAGCTGGAAGGACAACTGCAATTTAACGTAATAGAGCGTTAACAGCGTTGAAGACCGACTAACGTGTATTATCGGGTCGCCCACGTGCGAGAAATTCCTCGAGAGCTCTCGCAACGTCACCGTTTGCTGACGCTGAGCATTTTCAGGTCGTGCTAACCTGCCACCTCATCATCAGGACAGGTTACATGAAAAGTAAAAATGGCACGCCCACGCCCCATGATGCGACATTCCGTCAATTTTTGTCCCAGTCCACCATTGCCCGTGATTTTATGGCATTGCATCTTCCGGCAGAGTTTCTCGCGCTGTGCGATCTGGATACGTTAAAACTGGAGTCTGGCGCTTTTGTGGAAGAGGACTTACGGCAATATTTTAGCGATATACTGTACAGTCTAAAAACCACAAGCCGCGATGATGGCTATATCCATGTGTTGATTGAACATCAGTCATCACCTGACAGGCATATGGCATTCAGACTGATGCGTTATGCTATTGCGGCAATGCAGCGGCACCTGGATGCCGGGCACAAAAAACTCCCGTTAGTCATTCCGATTTTATTCTACAGTGGCAAACGCAGTCCCTATCCCTATAGTACCCGCTGGCTGGACGAATTTTCGATTCCCGCCTTCGCCAGTCGGCTCTACAGCAACGCTTTTCCGCTAGTGGACGTGACGGTGATTCCTGATGAGGAGATTGTCGGCCACCGCAGCATGGCTGCATTAACACTGCTGCAAAAGCATATTCATCAAAGAGATTTAGCAGAACTCATCGATAAGCTGGCCCCTGTCACACTGGCGGGTTATCTCTCTTCATCACAGGTTATATCGTTGGTAAACTATCTTTTACAGGCGGGCGAAACCGCGGACGCTGACCTTTTCGTCAGAACGCTGGCGCAGCGGGTGCCGCAACATGAGGATGCATTGATGACCATCGCACAACAGCTTGAGCAGAAAGGCATTGAAAAGGGGATGGAAAAGGGCCTGGAAGAGGGCCTTCAGCTTGGTGAACAACGTGGCCTGGTGAAAGGCCGCAGTGAGGGAGAACGGTCGGCTGCACTAAAAATCGCGCGAACAATGCTGCAAAACGGTTTGCCTCCCAGCCTTGTCGCAGAGATGACCGGACTGTCAGACGATGATTTGGCGCAGATTGCCCATTGATATATTGCGCCTTAGGTCTGTGATTTACGGTACTGTTGACAGCGTATTAATCCCCCGCGTAAGCCAGACTTCTTCTGCTCATGTCGTTTTATGTCGCTGAATCCCGTCGATTAACATTGGCGGATGAAGGCTGCCTTTGCTTACCCCCTGTCACAGTTCACTCACCGCGCGTTTCAGGCAAAAAAAAGCCCCGGCGAGCGGGGCTAAAGGGTTCGTCATACGTCAGACGAGGAACTATTTATACAGCTGCGCGGTGATGTGGTAGCTGTCACCGGTATTAGCCTCAATAATTTTATAGGCACTTGCGCCTTGTTCATCCGCTTTCTGGGACAGCTGGGCGCGATAGTCGATAGGTGAACCCGCAACGCCACTGATGCTTACGGTTCCTGCAGGTTGCAGATTCTGCGTTTGATCGGCCGTGACGAGCTGCGCTGCTGAAGCGCCAAAAGCGATCACGGAGAGCAGACTCATCGTTGCGATGGTTGATTTGATGTTCATGATTTATTCCTCATAGCAATCAACAACCTGCGGAATAGCATACATAGAGCGGGTCATCGATTTTGTCAGGGCGGCAACATTGCCGCAGATGAATTATTTATACAGTTCGGCGGTGACGTGGAAGGTATCGTCACGGTTGTTCTCAATCACGCGATAATGGCCTGCACCTTGTGCATCCGCTTTCTCAGACAGTACCTGGCGGATGTTGGTCTGGTCGCCATTGATACCGCTTACGCTAATTGTTTGGTTTAGCGGCTGCAGATTCATGTCTTGCGCCTGCTGATTTGTGACCATGCTAGCGGCATTGGCACCAAAAGAGAGCAGTGAGGCCACGCCCAGCGCGGCAATCGTTAATTGGATTTTCATCATTCATTCTCCGGTAAGGATGTTTAACCAGCGGTCGCATTGGGACAGCTGGTTACCTGTCAGGTCCTGCGAGTTTATTTGTACAGCTCAGCCGTCGCGTGGTAGTTGCCGTCGTTATAGGCCTCAATAACACGGAAAGCTTTCGCGCCTTGTTGATCGGCTTTATCGCTCAGTTGCTGTCTGATATCGGATGGCGCGCCTGCCACACCGCTCACGCTTACCGTGCCAACAGGCTGCAGATTTTGTGCTTGTGAAGCAGAAATATAATCTGCTGCAGAAGCGCCGAATGACAGGGCAGATAAAATGCTCAAGGCAGCGATGGTAGATTTAGTTTTCATAAAAGATGTCCTCGTCCTGGTTGTTCTTCTTTTTTATTAGTGTGATTCACATCACGAAACTAAGTATAGGACTAATAACGGCAGAAATTAATACCTGCCTAATAATGTTTTGTTGATGCAATTTAACCATTTGGGATTTTTTAATAACTAAAAGTTATTAAAAATGGCTAAAATGCCACTACAGATGGGTAATTACGCATAAAAACAGTAAGATACGTTACTTTAACTTTTAGTGCGAAAAATCATGGTTGATATGGCTGCTTATCTGTTTTGGTCTGGGTGATGACGCCATTATTTGAATGTAAAGCAGTGTAAAATAGCGCGCAATGTTAAAGGTGGCAAAGGGTATGACCAATATTTGATGCGCTGAAAACGACGAGGCTAAAGAGTAATGCCTTGAAAAGTAACGTATCGGCTGAAAGAGAGCTGACAGAAGGAAGGGGGGGATAACGGGCAGAATAAACCGGCGATGTGCTGCCGGTTAGCGGGAACGACTATAGCTCTTGTTCAAACAGGACGAGGATAGCATCGTGAAGTTGTTTGACGGTAAAGGCGCGTGCCGGCGTGATAAAAATGGTGTCATCACCCGCAATCGTTCCCAGAATCCCCTCAGATTTACCCAGAGAATCCAGCAGGCGAGCGATCAGCTGCGCTGCGCCAGGGCTGGTATGGATCACGACCAGCGCATCATTGTAGTCAATATCCAGAACCAGATTCTTCAATGGACTGGTTGTTGTCGGCACGCCCAGCTCGGCAGGCAAACAGTACACCATCTCCATTTTGGCATTGCGGGTCCGCACCGCGCCAAACTTTGTCAGCATCCGGGAAACTTTGGACTGGTTGATGTTCTCAAAGCCGTCTTCCTGAAGCGCCTGAACAATTTCGCCCTGAGAACTGAATTTTTCTTCTTTTAATAAAGCCTTGAAGGCTTTGATCAGATCGTCTTGTTTCGATGGGTTTCGCATAATTTACCAGCAAATGTAAGAAAAACCGCGGAACAGACCGCAGCAAAGTCATTATTATGCATATAAATGAATTTTTATGCAATTGGTTGTTAATTGAACGGGGCGGTATCCATGGCGGGCGGCGATAATAGCAAAGAATTTACTCAGACCAAAACCCAGCTCACAGCCTGGAAAGGCAAAGGTTGCAAAGCTGTTATATTATTGATGAGGTAAGAAAATAAAAATTTACACTGCCGTTCTCTGTCTGCCGACGTCAAGGTTGTCGATTTCAGGTGATACCGGCCAACTCCCGCGCAACAGTTGGAGAGAAATCCCGTCACCGTCGTCGGCGCTTACCTGAGGTAGCCCTGACACGGCAAACAGGTTAGCTCGTTGTCTGCAACGCAGGATGAGGACGATATAGCGATGATAAGTAAGTTTTAAAATCCCGAGACTGCGGGCATTAGCGCGTAAAATAGTCTCGGATACCCGTCATCACCTGAGCAGTTGATTAAGGTCTGACACAGATGGAATTTCGGCTCTTCTCTGCCCCACCTTAATAAGGAGTTATGAATGAAAGTTGCCGTACTCGGTGCCGCTGGTGGCATAGGCCAGGCGCTAGCACTTCTACTCAAAACCCAGCTTCCCGCAGGTTCAGAACTTTCTCTCTACGACATCGCGCCCGTCACGCCTGGCGTCGCGGTCGATCTCAGCCACATTCCTACCGCAGTTAACGTTAAGGGTTTTAGTGGGGAAGATGCCACCCCGGCTTTAAAAGGTGCGGATGTCGTGCTCATCTCTGCTGGGGTAGCGCGTAAGCCTGGTATGGATCGGGCCGATTTGTTTAACGTCAATGCCGGCATCGTGCGTAATTTGATTGAGCAGGTTGCTACGACAGCGCCGAAAGCGTTAATTGGGGTGATCACCAATCCGGTTAACACGACGGTGGCGATTGCGGCCGAGGTCCTGAAGAAACACGGTGTTTATGACAAGAATCGACTGTTTGGCGTGACAACGCTGGACATTATTCGCGCCAATACCTTTGTCGCTGAGCTGAAAGGCAAACAGCCTGGCGAGGTGAACGTGCCCGTGGTGGGGGGACACTCAGGCGTCACTATTCTGCCATTACTGTCCCAGGTTGCGGGCGTCAGCTTTAGCGATCAGGAAGTGGCTGACCTCACCAAACGTATTCAAAACGCCGGTACAGAAGTGGTGGAAGCGAAGGCCGGTGGGGGGTCAGCAACGTTATCCATGGGGCAGGCCGCCGCCCGTTTCGGTTTATCGCTGGTACGTGCCTTAAACGGCGAAGCGAACGTTGTGGAGTGTGCCTACGTGGAAGGCGATGGCGAGCATGCCCGCTTCTTCTCTCAGCCCCTGCTGTTAGGTAAAAACGGCGTGGCGGAGCGTAAGCCTGTTGGTGCCCTTAGCCCGTTCGAACAGCAGGCGCTGGATGGCATGCTGGAAACACTGAAAAAAGATATCGCGCAGGGCGAAGCTTTTGTGAAGCAATAACCCCCGCAGCCCGAACAGGAAAACGCCCGGTCAAACCGGGCGTTTTTTTATAACCCGCCTGATTTAAAAGTCCGCGTCGTCGACGCACCATTTCCGGCAGGCGTTTTTCTGCTTAAGGTTTCTACCCGCATCTGGAAGGGTGGGAAAGGCATTTCGATACCATGTTCTGCAAAGCCGTGCAGAATAAGCTGATGCAGTTCATGGCGAAGCGGCATGCGATGGCCCATTTCAGCGGCGTGTACGCGTAGCTCAAACAACTGTATTCCCTGCTGCAGGTCAACCAGAAACACTTCCGGCGGCGGTGTATCCAGAACGTAGCTGCAACGTTCTGCAGCCAGCTTGAGCAACGTGGTGACCTCCTCGCTGCTTACCTGTGCGGGAGCGGGTATGGTCAGCACGACGCGCGTGACGGAGTCCGACAGCGACCAGTTAACAAACTGTTCTGTAATAAAGGCCTTATTAGGCACGATGATCTCTTTGCGATCCCAGTCTGTAATTGTCGTGGCGCGGGTATTGATGCGCGTAATGCTGCCGGTCAGATCGCGAATAGTAACGGTATCGCCAATACGAATGGGTTTTTCAAACAAAATAATCAGGCCGGAGATAAAGTTCGCAAAAATCTCCTGCAGGCCAAATCCCAACCCAACGCCCAGGCCGGTCACCAGCCATTGCAGCTTGGACCATTCAATCCCAATCAATGAGAAGCCGAGCAAGCCACCAATTAGCAGCAGCAAATACTTGGTCAGCGTGGTAATGGCATAGCCGGTGCCTGGCGACAAATCAAGATGCTGCAGCAGGGCCAGCTCAAGCAGGGCCGGCATATTGCGCACCAGCTGCGTCGTAATCACGAACACCAGAATGGCGATCAGAACGGCGCCCAGCGTAATGGGTTGAATACTCTCCACGCCCTGAACGGAGGTGTTGACATCCCATAAACGAATATTCTCAAGGAAACCAAACGCAGAGTGGATTTCCGACCACAGGACAATGACTGACACCAGCGCAATCAGCGTCAGGATTGACCTGACCAGGCGCAGTGACTGAGCACTGATGGCGTCCAAATCAATCACGGGCTCTTCTATTTCAATAACGTCAGTATTTTGCGCCTGATCTTTTTCTTCTTCGTTGCGCGCGCGATTGGCCAGCATATCGGCCCGGCGCTGGCGTGCGCGATCGAACCCCAGCCTGCGTCGTTGAATCAGCATCCAGCGGCGAATGATATGGTAAATAACCAGCAGGAAAAACCAGATTGCCACCGAGGTTTCCAGACGTGCCAGCAGCGCCTGCGCTGTTTCAAGGTAACCAATCATGGAGGCCAGCGCGGCCAGCAATGGAATGGCGATCATAATATTCCACAGCAGGCGGTTAATCATGTTTTCGCCGTTGCCCTCTTTATCAAGATAAAGAGGGATCCCTGCACGTTTTAGACTTACCGTAACAAGACTCAGGGCGCCACAGATCAAAATAAAACACAGTCGGCCCAGGGTGGCAGAGAACAGACGATCGTCAAGGTTATCAAAGGTGATCAGCAGCATAATCAGCGGCACGATCAGGCCAATACTCAACGAGTAGTAACGCATGGCACGCGCAACGCGTACCTGCGGCCAGCGGAAATGCACAATGAACAAACCGTTGGCGCGGGCAAACTGGGCGCTGACCATGAATATCCACAGCAGAGGCAGCGTCGCCGTAATGCCATCGCCGATAGCAACGGCTACCGGATACGGCCAGGCGTTTTGCAGCCCGTATCCCAGGGTTGCCCAAAGCACAGGAAGCGGAAGCGCGACCAGAATTGACCAGAAAACAGTGCGGATGGTCAGGCGGAAGCGATCCTGGGTGACCTTACCAACCTTACTGGCTGAGCGTTCCAAAAAAGCGTTGAAGTGACGACGTGTACTCAGGCTAAAACCGACCAGCAACACGGCACCCAAAATGGGCAGGACGGTGCTGCGGCTGGTAAACATCATTGCCAGAGCTTTGCCAAGCTGCCCAAGCGTATCCAGCGTAAGCAGGTGCGACAGGCCTTTAGCCACGTCCAGAGGATAGCTCAATGAAATGGGGCTGACATCTGCTGTCCAGAACAGATAGCGGTGCGTGGCGTCTTTGACTTCGGTTAACGCATCCTGAAGCTGCGTATTGGCGACCTTGAGTTTAGTGATTTCCAGAATCAGCGTATCGCAGCCGGATATCAGGGAGTTCAGCAATTCTCGCTGCGTTTTTAACTGTGCATCCAGAATGCGCTTTTGGTCGCTGGTAAAAGGCTGCCCGTCCGCCTGATGTGCTTTGCGAAGCGCATTCTGTCGTTCCAGAAGATCTTCATAATGCAGGCGCTGAACGCGCAGCTGTGCCATTTCATTATCGATTTGCTGAGATTTCGGCATATCGGGTAAACGCGCCACCTGTGCCCGAAGCGCATCGCCGAGCAGGTTAGAGGCACCCAGCCACTGGGATTGTTCCCGCAACGTTGCCAGCGCCTGACGGACCTGAATAATTTGATTGGTGGCGAGGCGCTGTTGCGATGCCACCAGATCCATGCGCTGTGCCTGCTGATTCAGCGCACCGGACAAATCGCGGTTAACCCGAAACTGCTCACTGATCTCGGGCGGTAAATCACCACTGTTTTCCGCCAGCTGTTCCGTACGCGCCAGCGCCGTTTCGGCCTCGCGCTGACGTTGTTCATTCAGTTGATTACGTAAAGCCTGCAGATAATTATCAAGCTGGGTCACTTTGCGCTGATGCACCTCGGCGCGCATGCGAGCCAGCTCCTGGCGATTGTTGGCCGACAACTGCGCCAGCTCATACTCATCGACTTTGGCTTTATTGGCGGCATTTTCTGCCTGGCGAGCCACCAGTTGGGCCTGACCGACTGGAGTGGCAGCGCTGCCGGCACTCTGTAAGCGCCGTTCGCTCTCGGTCAGTGCCCGGCGCGCTTCCGTTTGCTGCTGTGGCAACTGCGACAGGGAATCACTGATCTCTCTGGCACGGTCCTGCTCCTGCTGGGCCTGGCGTCCTTCTTCAATCAGCTGACTGCTGATTTGCAGAATCTCTTGTTCCAGCTCTGCGCTGGTCATCGTGCTGCGCACGGTTTTAGCGTTGTCGTTAAGCGTGGCGATTTGCTGCCTTAACTCGCGGGCAAGGCGCGGAAAATCGTCAATAACCTGTTGATACTGTTGTGCGCGTTCGAGGGCATCATCGCGTTCAGAGAGCGAGGCCAGTGCGGCTTCCAGTGACTGAATTTGTTCAGTTTGCGAGGGGGCATTTTTAGTGGCTTTGACCTCTTCCAGCTGCTGTTTGAGCTGGCTGGCATCAGGCAGGCTGGCGGCTAGCGTAGAAGAGCTGAGCCAGAGGCTCAGCAGCAGACAAAAGATCGAACGCACGAACATAGGTTCTACTCGACAGCGTCAGGCGCGGTAGTCGTCAGTGGAAGGGCGAGCGCTAAAGGTTGGCCCAGTCGAACCTTACTTTCCGCCTCAAGGCTTTCCGCCAGCTTGATTCGGCCAGGCGCGAACAGGTTGATTACCGTAGAACCCAGTTTAAAGCGGCCCATTTCCTGACCTTTGAGTAATACCACGGCACCGTCATGATCGGCGGCCGGGTAATGCCAGCGTTTAATAATGCCTTCGCGCGGCGGTGTGACGGTGCCTGCCCAAACGGTTTCAATGCTGCCGACAATCGTTGCGCCCACCAGGATCTGCACCATCGGGCCCATATCGGTTTCAAAGTAACAAATTACGCGCTCGTTACGGGCAAAGAGGTTAGGGATGTTACGTGCGGTCAGCGGATTAACGGAGTAAAGATCGCCTGGTACATAGATCATCTCACGCAGGATGCCGTTACAAGGCATGTGGACGCGGTGATAATCACGCGGTGCCAGGTAAGTGGTCGCAAATTCCCCCTCACGAAACTGTGCCGCCATATGCTCATTACCGGCGAGCAGGGCGTCGATCGTGTAGTAATGGCCTTTCGCCTGGAAAATCTGATCGCCTTCAATATGGCCAAGCTGGCTGATCGCGCCGTCAGCAGGCAGAACGATCAGGCTGGCATCGGGATCGATTGGGCGTGCATCGTCCTTTAACGGACGAACAAAGAAATCGTTAAAGGTGCGGTAGCTGGCGGTATCCGGTTTCCGTGCTTCAGCCATATCGACTTTGTAAAACCAGACAAAAATATCAATGACCAGCTTCGTCAGCCAGCCGCCGCGACGGCTGGCTCCCCAACCCGCAAGTTCAGTCAGCCATTTTTTTGGAAGAATGTGATTCAAGCCGAGTTTAAAACGATCAAACACCCTAGCCTCCTGGCTATCTTTCATAACATTGACAAAAAGGGAGCGGATTGTAACAGCGCCCCAGTCAGATGGCGAATACGCCGTTACGGGCCTTAATCTTCACTCTCGGCGAAGTTTTTCCGGGTTTTCATTTGCGCCATGCTTTCAAGAATACGGTGGTAGTTATAGAAGCGTGATTGATCGATTTTGCCGTTTTCAACGGCTTCACGAATCGCACAGCCCGGATCGGTGTCATGCTTACAGTCACGAAACTTACAATCGCCTAAGAACGCACGGAATTCGACAAATCCACGCGTGATTTGTTCCGGCTCAAGATGCCACAAACCAAACTCACGGACACCCGGAGAATCAATCACATCCCCGCCCTCGGGGAAATGATAAAGCCGGGATGCGGTCGTGGTATGTTGGCCCAGTCCGGAAACATCGGAAACATCATTGGTCAGAATGGCGGTGTCCTGCTGTTGATCGAAGCCAAGCAGGGCGTTCAGCAGGCTGGACTTACCTACGCCGGACTGCCCGGCAAAGATACTTATCCGGTCAGTTAAGGCTGCCTGCAGTGCATTCAAACCCTCTTTCACATGGCTGGAAACCATCAATACCCGATAACCGATCTTGCGGTAAATCTCCATCTGCTCGTCAACAAACGCACGTGCGTTGTCATCCAGCAGATCGATTTTGTTCAGCACCAGCAGGGGCTCAATATCCAGTGTTTCGCTGGCGACCAGATAACGGTCGATAATATTCAGTGACAGCTCTGGCAGAATCGCGGACACGATAATAATTTGATCGATGTTTGCGGCGATGGGTTTGACGCCATCGTAGAAATCGGGGCGCGTCAGCACGCTGGTGCGTTCGTGCACCGCTTCAACAATACCTTTACCGCCGTTTAGCGCGGGACGCCATACCACCCGATCGCCGGTGACCAGCGAACGAATCGTGCGACGTATATTGCAACGGTGGGTAAGGCCAGCACTGTCCTCGACATCGGCATGCATGCCAAATCGGCTGACCACCACGCCCTCTGCGTCCTGACCAAACAAATTATCGTCCGCTTCCGGGCGCGTTTTGCGCTGGTTCAAACGACGATCGTGGTTAGCGCTTACGCGACGTTGTTGACCTTTAGACAGTTTATTTTTACTCACTCACCCTCACCGTTTAGCTGGATTTCGCCCTGAGGGGCAAAACGTCTATGATACACCTTATTCATGATGAATGACGACTCAGCAACCACAGGTAACAGCATGGCCACTGGAAACGAAAATAATCTAATTTGGATCGACCTTGAAATGACCGGACTCGATCCGGAACGCGATCGCATTATTGAGATCGCCACTATCGTGACCGATGCCGACCTCAATATCCTGGCTGAAGGGCCGGTGATGGCGGTTCATCAGTCAGATGCACAGCTCGCCTTAATGGACGAATGGAACGTTCGTACACATACGAATAGCGGTTTGGTGGAACGGGTAAAGGCCAGTAAGATTGACGATCGCGCTGCGGAAAAAGCGACTATCGAGTTCCTACAGCAGTGGGTGCCCGCAAACACCTCGCCCATCTGCGGCAACAGCATTGGGCAGGATCGCCGTTTCCTGTTCAAGTACATGCCAGAGCTGGAAGCCTATTTCCACTACCGCTATTTAGATGTCAGCACGCTCAAGGAACTGGCTCGTCGTTGGAAGCCAGACATTCTTCCAGGCTTCAAAAAGAGCGGCTCGCATCAGGCGTTAGACGATATTCGTGAGTCCGTTGCCGAACTGGCGTACTACCGCCAACACTTTTTGCAGCTTTAAACCGCAAAGGGTGCGCAGGAAATCGCCAGGTTGATGCAATAAGCAGCAAACGCATCAAAAGCGCAAATTTTTGCTGTAAGCATCTTGCAGCAGCAGCGATTTCTCGTATAATGCGCACCCCGTACCGGTGAAGAATTTATGACGGTACAAGGCGCGGGAATAGCTCAGTTGGTAGAGCACGACCTTGCCAAGGTCGGGGTCGCGAGTTCGAGTCTCGTTTCCCGCTCCAAATTATGTTTAGCAGTACCCTCTATGCGGGAATAGCTCAGTTGGTAGAGCACGACCTTGCCAAGGTCGGGGTCGCGAGTTCGAGTCTCGTTTCCCGCTCCAAATTATGTTTAGCAGTACCCTCTATGCGGGAATAGCTCAGTTGGTAGAGCACGACCTTGCCAAGGTCGGGGTCGCGAGTTCGAGTCTCGTTTCCCGCTCCAGTTTTGTCACTTTCTTTGTCGCAGCCTGCCAGGCTGGATGATGATCTTTAGTACTACAGTCAGAGTTATCCACAGCAGGACAGATGACTGTTCATGCTTTTTTGCCGTTCTGTAAAACTCTTTTAAACAGAGTTATCCACAGATATAGGGATTAAGCCAAACGCTAGACGCATTTGCAAAATAACACAAATTTTATTTAATCTATTGATAGTTAAAGAAATAATAATATTTCATTATGTTATTTGATTCTGTCACTTGTGTTATTACGATTGAATGACAAGGTGTTTTTATTTTTATTCACAGGATGTGGAAATCTGTTTCCTGTGTATCGTTGCGCAATCAGGCATCACGCGGCAATCCCTTCTCTATTACCCTGACGAGCCTTTTTTGCTGTGCTGGCTGTACGTCAATCTCTACGTGCTTTCGCTTATCCTGTTGCTGCGCAATGGCCCACTGAATATGTTCGTCCAGTAAATCACTTTCCCCCAGCCGCTGTTCGAGTATGGGGAGGATCTCTGCGCTCCACGGGGCATTCCCTAGCGCCACCGCAATATTGCGTGACCAGCGCTGATAACCAATTCGGCGGATGGGAGAGCCTTCGGTAATACGCAGGAATTTCGCTTCATCCCACTGAAACAGGGCGGTTAACGCTGGCGCATGCAGCGCTGCGCGGGGTGAAAAATCCGCTTCGTCAGTCAGTTGCCCATAGCGGTTCCAGGGGCAGATGAGCTGGCAGTCGTCACAGCCATAAATGCGGTTTCCCATCAGGGGCCGCAGCGCTTCGGGGATGGCGCCTTCGAGCTCAATCGTCAGGTAGGAAATGCAGCGGCGGGCATCCACCGTGTAAGGCGCCACGATAGCGCCTGTCGGGCAAATCGTCATGCAGGCCACGCAGCGTCCACACTGCTCTTCCTGTGGGGAATCTATCGGCAGAGGCAGATCGATCAGCAATTCCCCCAGGAAAAACCATGAGCCCGCTTCGCGGTTCAGGATCAACGAGTGTTTGCCGGTCCAGCCCAATCCGGCTTTCTCTGCCAGAGGGCGTTCAAGCAGTGGGGCAGAATCGACAAACGGACGAAACTGGCTTTCGCCACAGTGGGCCTGAATCATTTCTCCGAGCTTTTTCAGGCGATTGCGCAATACTTTGTGGTAATCACGGCCCAGCGCATAGCGGCTGACATAACCTAACTGTGGGTTTTTCAGCGTACTGGCGAAAGCGGCTTTGGCAGGAAGATAATTCATGCGCACGCTGATCACCCGCAGCGTACCGGGTAACAGCTCATGGGGACGCGCACGCATCATTCCATGGCGGGCCATCCATTCCATCTCGCCATGGTACTGTTTGTCCAGCCATGCCTGCAGACGCGGTTCTTCAGCGCTGAGATCGGTGTCGGTAATACCGACCTGCTGAAAGCCGAGATCGCGTCCCCACTGTTTAATGTGTTGAGCGAGTTGATCAAGATCGAGAGGGTATGACATGACTAACCAGAATTCGAAGAGAAACGGCAGCAGTTTACCACACTCTGTCTGGCCTGCGCAGGCACTGGCACAACTTGAGCGTGAGGGTGCCGATGCACTGGGTATCTCGCTCTACGAGCTGATGTTAAGGGCAGGACAGGCCGCCTATGAGCATATAACTGTCCACTGGCCGGATGCAGAGCACTGGCTGGTGCTGTGCGGTCATGGCAATAACGGAGGCGATGGTTATGTGGTTGCCCGTCTGGCGCAGGCTGCAGGCAAACAGGTGACGCTTCTGGCCTGTGATAGCGATAAGCCGCTGCCCGACGAAGCGGAGGCCGCCAGAAACAGCTGGCTTGAAGCGGGTGGGGTGATCCATGCGCCCGACGTGGCCTGGCCTGAAAAGGTCGATATTATCGTCGATGCGTTACTGGGAACAGGCATCAGCCGGGCGCCCGCCGAACCTGTTTCCACCCTGATAACTCAGGCAAACGCACATGACGCGCCAGTCATGGCGATTGACCTCCCCTCTGGTCTGTCTGCAGCGACAGGCAACACACCGGGAGAGGTTATCAATGCCACGCATACGTTGAGCGTTATTGCGCTGAAGCCCGGACAGCTTACCGGCAAGGCGCGGGACTGTATTGGGTCGCTTTACTTTGCCGACCTGGGACTGCAAAGCTTTCTGTCAGCGCAGTCGCCGCCTATGGCTCGCTATGATGCCCGTTTCTTATCCCACTGGCTGAAACCGCGTAAAGCAACGTCCCACAAAGGCGATCAGGGGCGTTTGTTGGTGATAGGCGGTGACAGCGGCACCGCCGGTGCCGTGCGGATGTCGGCAGAAGCCGCGCTACGAACGGGAAGTGGTTTGGTGCGAGTGCTTACTCACAAAGACAATATTATCCCTATCCTCACCGCGCGCCCGGAAATTATGGTGGATGTGCTCACGGACGCGGGACTGGCTGATGCGCTGGAATGGGCGGACGTCATCGCCATCGGTCCGGGGCTGGGACAGCGGGAATGGGGCAAAAAGGCGCTCGAAAAGGTTAAAAGTACTGAAAAGCCCATGCTTTGGGATGCAGATGCGCTTAACTTGCTGGCAATAAGCGCTGAGAAACGTCAGAATCGCATTATAACGCCGCATCCGGGTGAAGCTGCTCGTTTACTGGGTGTTAAGACCAGCGAAATTGAGAGTGACCGCTTACAAGCCGCACGAGAGCTGGCGAAACGTTATGGTGGCGTTGCCGTATTAAAAGGTGCGGGCACGATTATCGCCAGTGAAAACGGGCAAATGGCGTTTGCCGATGTGGGTAATGCCGGGATGGCATCGGGCGGAATGGGTGATGTGCTCACCGGTATTATTGCCTCGTTAATGGGACAAAAATTGGCGCTGTTTGATGCTGCCTGTGCAGGTTGTGTTGCTCACGGTGCTGCCGCTGATACGTTGGCTGAGCAGCGGGGCACGCGCGGCATGCTGGCATCAGACTTATTTGATCTGCTGTGGCAGTTTGTTAATCCAGAGATGAATCAAGAAGCATGAAGAGCTGTGTTATATCTTTGCCCAATGAGGCGGCAACACTCGAACTGGGTGCTCAACTGGCGCAGGCCTGTGGCAATGCGGCGGTGATCTATCTTTATGGCGACCTCGGCGCAGGAAAGACCACCTTCAGCCGCGGTTTCTTGCAGGCATCCGGTCATCCGGGCAATGTGAAAAGCCCTACCTACACCCTCGTCGAGCCTTATGTTCTTGAAGGGCGTTCCGTTTATCATTTCGATCTCTACCGCCTTGCCGATCCGGAAGAGCTGGAGTTTATGGGCATTCGTGACTACTTCACGAACGACGCGGTTTGTCTGGTTGAGTGGCCCCAACAGGGCGCCGGTATTTTGCCCCCGCCGGACGTGGCGTTGACGCTCCGTTATGTCGATGAAGCGCGGCAAGCCGAGCTGGTTGCGCACTCCGCCCAGGGGCAGCGCTGGGTTGATCAGATCGAACAAGGCAGGGTCCGGGCATGATGACATGGATGAAAATGCTCGTTGTGGCAGGATTGCTACTCATTACCGGCCCCCTGTTTGCCGCTAACCTGTCTGATATTCAGGTATCGAATGGCGGAAATCAGGCCACGGTTACGCTGAGTTTTTCCGGCCAACCGGTTTATGCCTACTTTCCGCTACACAATCCCGACCGTGTGGTGCTGGATATTCGTCAAAGCGGCGTCATCAAAGGCTTACCCCTGACGTTTAGCGGCGATAACATCGTTAAACGCATTCGTACCAGTACCCCAAAAGATAAACAAAGCATACGTCTGGTCTTTGAGCTGACGCAGTCTGGAAAAACCCGCGCCGTTACGCAACGCAACGGCAGTCAGTACAGCGTGGTCTTTACCATACAGGGTAAACATCCGGCCGTTACGCGCAGCGCGCCCGTGGTTGCAGCCGAGCCTGCGCCGACACGAGCACGGGAAACCGCAGCCAGTAATCCGTTCAATGCTAACCCGGTGACCACGGTCACCAACACCAACAGCACGGTCCGTCCCGGTGGGGTTGCCAGCCGAAACGACACGGTTATTGTAGCCATTGATGCCGGACACGGAGGCCAGGATCCCGGGGCGATAGGCCAGCACGGACTTAAAGAGAAAAACGTCACCATCGCCATTGCGCGTAAACTGAAAGTGTTGTTAAACGACGATCCCATGTTCAAAGGGGTTCTGACGCGTGACGGCGACTATTTTATCTCTGTAATGGGCCGTTCAGACGTTGCGCGCAAAGCGAATGCTAACGTGCTGGTGTCAATTCACGCCGATGCGGCACCCAGCCATGCGGCAACCGGAGCCTCTGTTTGGGTATTGTCTAACCGCCGCGCGAACAGTGAGATGGCAAACTGGCTGGAGCAGAAAGAGAAACAGTCAGAACTGTTAGGCGGAGCAGGCGATCTGCTGGCGAACAGTCAGGCCGATCCCTATCTGAGTCAGGCCGTGCTGGATTTGCAGTTTGGTCACTCGCAGCGCGTCGGGTATGACATCGCGACGAAGGTGATTCAGCAGCTGCGTGGCGTCACGTCTTTACACAAGCGTTTACCTGAGCATGCCAGTCTTGGCGTGTTACGTTCGCCGGATATTCCTTCCCTGTTGGTGGAAACCGGTTTTATTAGTAATGCCTCGGAGGAGCGACTGCTCGGCAGTAGCGCACACCAGGATAAGATTGCTCAGTCGATATATAAAGGACTGCGCGCTTATTTCCTGGCGCACCCGCTACAATCGGTCCCAAAGGAGGAAAACCGGCCGCTGGCTACGTCGCCAGCGGTCAGCGTAGTCAGTAATCCGGCGACCGGAGAGACGCAGTATACGGGCGCCATTCAGCGGCATACTGTAACGCGCGGCGAAACGCTCTCAGGAATCGCGGCAAAATATGGCGTGAGCATGGCAACACTGCGGCAGATGAACACCCTGAAGCGCGATGTTGTCTGGGTGGGGCAGCGGCTGAAAGTTCCGGCCAGTGCGGTGGCCAGCCGTACCGCACCGGCTTCCTCAGGGGCGCATCGCCCGGTGCGGCATAAAGTGGTGCGGGGAGACTCGCTGAGCAGTATCGCCGCGCATTATGGCGTCAGCCCTAAATCGATTCTCCAGGCGAATAACCTGAAATCCACCAACGTGATGTTGGGTCAGAACCTGAAAATCCCTGCATCCTGATTGTTAGCCCGGCCGCCGTGCCGGGTTGTCAGCCACAAGGATATCCAGCATGCCAATACAAATTTTGCCGCCGCAACTCGCAAACCAAATTGCGGCGGGAGAAGTGGTTGAGCGTCCTGCATCGGTCGTCAAAGAGCTGGTGGAAAACAGCCTTGATGCCGGGGCGACGCGCATTGATGTGGAAATTGAAAAGGGTGGCGCAAAACTGATTCGCATCCGCGATAACGGCTGCGGTATAGCGAAAAATGAGCTGGCAATGGCGCTGGCTCGGCATGCCACGAGTAAAATTGCTTCGCTGGACGATCTTGAGGCCATTATGAGCCTGGGCTTTCGCGGTGAAGCCCTGGCCAGTATCAGCTCAGTGTCTCGTCTGACCCTGACATCGCGCACGGCCGAGCAAAACGAAGCCTGGCAGGCGTATGCTGAAGGGCGCGATATGGACGTTACTGTTAAGCCCGCCGCCCATCCTTGTGGATCGACGCTGGAAGTGCTTGACCTGTTTTACAACACGCCAGCCCGGCGCAAATTCATGCGCACTGAAAAAACTGAATTCGGGCATATTGATGAAGTGATCCGGCGCATCGCGCTGGCGCGCTTTGACGTGGCTATCTCA
The DNA here is from genome assembly GCF_024814475.1 of Pantoea sp. B623. NCBI lineage: Bacteria > Pseudomonadati > Pseudomonadota > Gammaproteobacteria > Enterobacterales > Erwiniaceae > Pantoea > Pantoea sp. B623. The sequence goes on from NZ_JANUXM010000004.1 coordinate 2,921,896, forward strand.
TTAAGCCATAACGGCAAACTGATGCGTCAGTACCGGGCCGTCAATGATGACGGGCAACGTGAGCGTCGGCTGGGTGCCATATGCGGGACGACCTTCATGCAGCATGCGCTACGCATAGACTGGCAACATGATGACCTTGTATTGCGCGGCTGGGTTGCCGATCCGTCCGGCTCCCGTCAGGTGAGTGATATTCAGTATTGCTATGTTAATGGCCGCATGATGCGTGACAAGCTGATCAATCATGCTATACGTCAGGCGTTTCAGAGCCAGCTACAGGATGATCAGCACCCCGCTTACGTCTTGTATTTAGAGATAGATCCGCATCAGGTCGATGTAAATGTGCATCCGGCAAAACACGAAGTGCGTTTTCATCAGTCACGTCTGGTGCATGACTTCATCTATCAGGGCGTCATGAGCGTGCTGCAGGAAAGCGCCTCCCCGGTTCTGCCAACGTTACAGGCTGAAGAACCCACTCCGCGTTGGCAGCAGGAAAACCGCCAGGCGGCAGGCGGCAATCATTTCAGCCAGCCGGCTGTCACAGGTGACGCGGCCAGGCCATCGGTTGCACCCGCCTGGCAAAATAAAGACGCCGGATACAGCCAACGCGAAGGCCGGGTTTACCAGCAGCTTCTTAAAACGCCGGCGAGTTCGCCGGCAACCAAAAGTGCCGAGCCTGCGGCACGAGAGCCGGTCAGTGCCGTGCCACCTCTGGCGGCTCACGCCCACAGTTTTGGCCGCGTGTTAACCGTGCTTGAAGGCCAGTATGCTCTGCTTGAGCAGGGCCAGCGGTTACTGCTAATGGCTCTGCCTGTGGCAACCCGCTGGTTAAAGCAGGCACAGTTAGAACCTACCGAAGGTGGGCTGAAATCACAGCCGCTTTTGATCCCGGTGCGGTTAAAAATCGCCTCGGCGGAGCGCAAGGCGGCCCAGGAAAATCTCAGCCTGCTCAACCTGATGGGCATTGATTTACACCCTGAGGGTGACCACATTATCCTGCGTGCGGTGCCTTTACCGTTACGAACACAAAATTTACAAATCTTGATTCCTGAACTGTTAGGCTATCTCGCCCGGCAGCAAGAGAACTCTGCTACGCAACTGGCCCAGTGGCTGGCGCGACGTGAAGATGCAGAGCCTCAACACTGGAATCACTCCCAGGCGATTACCTTGCTGGCTGAGCTCGAAAGGCTTTGTCCGCAGTTACTGAAATCGCCACCTTCTGGCTTAGTACAAGCCATTGAGATTGAGAGCGCGGTCAACGCGTTGAAGCATGAGTGAACTGAACCAGGCTGGCCGGCCAAAGGCAATATTTTTGATGGGGCCTACAGCGTCAGGCAAAACCGCATTAGCGATCGAATTGCGCAAGCACTTACCTGTAGAGCTTATCAGCGTAGATTCGGCTCTGATTTATCGTCAGATGGATGTCGGTACGGCAAAACCCTCTGCAGAAGAGCGGGCGCAGGCGCCCCATCGTTTGCTGGACATTCGCGATCCTGCCGAAGCCTATTCGGCGGCAGAGTTCCGGCGGGATGCGTTAGCAGAAATGGCGGATATCGTTCAGCATGGACGAATTCCGTTGCTTGTTGGTGGAACTATGCTCTACTTCAAGGCGTTACTTGAAGGATTGTCGCCGCTGCCCTCGGCCGATCCGGAGGTTCGTCAAAAAATAGAGCAAATGGCGAATGAAAGAGGCTGGGAAGCTTTACATCGTCAACTTTGCGAAATTGATCCGGTCGCAGGCAGTCGTATTCATCCGAATGATCCGCAGAGACTTTCGCGAGCACTGGAAGTTTTTTTTATTTCGGGTAAAACTTTAACGGAACTGACAAAAATTTCTGGTGAAGCGTTACCCTACGATGTGCATCAGTTTGCTATCGCCCCCGCGAACCGCGAACTGTTGCATCAACGCATCGCACTGCGTTTTGATCAGATGTTGGCGTCAGGATTTGAAGCGGAGTCTCGGGCCCTGTTTGCACGAGGTGATTTGCATACGGATATGCCTTCCATTCGTTGTGTTGGCTATCGCCAGATGTGGTCGTATTTGGCTGGCGAGATCGATTACGACGAAATGGTTTATCGGGGAGTTTGCGCAACCCGGCAACTCGCTAAACGCCAGATGACCTGGTTACGTGGTTGGGAAAATATTCACTGGCTAGACAGTGATGAACCTCACTCAGCGCGTGATACAGTACTGAAGGTTGTTAGTGCGAAGCATGGGTGATTGTGTACAATTGGCAAGTTACGTGCGCAAATTTTTACGCAGTTTTTTTCAGAACCACTGTGTTCTACAAGCAACAAACAACAAGCATATAAGGAAAAGATAGAATGGCTAAGGGGCAATCATTACAAGACCCGTTTCTGAACGCACTGCGTCGTGAACGTGTTCCGGTTTCGATTTATTTGGTTAACGGTATTAAGCTGCAAGGTCAGATCGAATCCTTTGATCAGTTCGTGATCTTGTTGAAAAACACGGTAAGTCAGATGGTTTATAAGCACGCCATTTCTACCGTCGTGCCTTCACGCCCGGTTTCTCACCATAGCAACAATACCGGCGGTGGCAGCAGCAACAATTACCATCATGGCGGCAGCAGCACTTCTGCGCAGTCGCAGCCACAACAAGACGGTGATAACGCAGAGTAAGGCGGCACCGTTTAACCAGGATCGGAAAGCGTCAGGTTTTCCATCCTGGTCTTTTTATATAAGCGAGGTTATAGCTTGTTTGACCGTTATGATGCCGGTGAGCAGGCCGTACTGGTACACATCTGGTTCTCCCAAGACAAAGAGCTGGAAGATTTACAGGAATTCGAAACCCTGGTGTCTTCTGCTGGCGTTGAAGCACTGCAGGTTGTCACCGGCAGTCGTAAAGCGCCACACCCAAAGTATTTTGTCGGTGAAGGAAAGGCCGTTGAAATTGCCGATGCGGTAAAAACAAGTGGAGCATCGGTCGTTCTTTTCGATCATGCTTTAACGCCCGCTCAGGAACGTAATCTTGAGCGCCTGTGCGAGTGCCGTGTTATCGACCGCACTGGCTTGATTCTTGATATTTTTGCCCAACGCGCACGTACCCACGAAGGTAAATTGCAGGTTGAGCTGGCGCAGTTGCGTCACCTTGCAACACGTCTGGTACGTGGCTGGACGCACCTTGAACGCCAGAAGGGCGGGATTGGCCTGCGTGGTCCGGGTGAAACCCAGTTAGAAACTGACCGCCGTTTACTTCGCGGGCGCATTAGCCAGATTTTGTCGCGTCTTGAACGTGTTGAAAAACAGCGCGAGCAGGGCCGCCAGGCGCGTGCCAAAGCGGACGTCCCGACTGTTTCACTGGTGGGCTACACCAACGCCGGTAAATCTACTCTCTTTAACGCCATTACGTCTGCCAATGTCTATGCCGCGGACCAGCTGTTTGCGACGCTGGACCCCACGCTGCGTCGGCTAAACGTCGCTGATGTGGGCGACGTGGTGTTGGCCGATACCGTTGGCTTCATTCGCCACCTGCCGCACGATCTGGTTGCCGCCTTCAAAGCTACCCTGCAAGAGACGCGTCAGGCCACGCTGCTGATGCACGTGATCGATGCCGCCGATGTCCGGGTTAATGAAAATATCGGCGCGGTTAATGAGGTGTTGGAGGAAATCGACGCTGATGAAATCCCCACGTTACTGATCATGAATAAGATCGACATGCTGGACGGTTTTGAGCCGCGCATCGACCGTGATGAAGAAAATATGCCTGTCCGCGTGTGGCTCTCTGCACAGTCCGGCGTCGGCATTCCTTTATTGTGGCAGGCGCTTTCCGAGAGGTTGTCCGGTGAAATTGCGCAGTATGATTTACGTCTGCCGCCGGAGGCGGGTCGCTTACGCAGCCGCTTCTATCAGTTGCAGGCGATTGAAAAAGAGTGGAACGAAGAAGACGGCTGTGTAGGGTTGCATGTGCGTATGCCCGTGATTGACTGGCGCCGCTTGTGCAAGCAGGAGCCGTCGCTGACCAGTTATATTGTTTGATATTGCCAAATCGAACTTACTCTGAGGATTTTATGTTGTCGTGCGGCGTTGGGGGTTTGCTCTCTGACAGTGACTTTGCAAAGGGTCAGGGCAATGAGCGTAGCCAGCGTAGCGACAATACGGAATACAACGGGTAAGCCGCTAAAACTATAAATGGAGTAATGACATGGCGTGGAATCAGCCCGGAAATAACGGACAGGACCGCGACCCGTGGGGAAGCAGCAATAATCAAGGCGGCAACTCTGGGGGAAATAAGGGAGGTAAGGAATCTGGGCCTCCTGATCTGGATGATATCTTCCGTAAACTGAGCAAAAAGCTCGGCGGATTCGGTGGTGGCAAAAAAGGTGATAACGGTCAGCGCAGTTCCGGTGGTAGTGGCAAAATCTTTGGTATCGTCGCCGTAGCCGCCGTCGTCATCTGGGCCGCGAGCGGATTTTACACGATAAAAGAAGCCGAGCGGGGCGTAGTCACTCGCTTTGGTAAGTTCAGCCACCTGGTGGAGCCGGGCCTGAACTGGAAACCGACCTTTATCGATCAGGTGCGCGCGGTCAACGTTGAAGCCGTTCGCGAACTGGCGGCATCAGGTGTGATGCTGACCTCTGATGAAAACGTCGTGCGCGTTGAAATGAACGTGCAGTATCGCGTTACCGATCCTGAGCGCTATTTATTCGCGGTGACCAGCGCCGACGACAGCCTGCGTCAGGCAACCGACAGCGCCCTGCGTGGCGTCATTGGTCGCTCTACCATGGACCGTATTCTGACCGAAGGTCGTACGGTCGTGCGTAGCGAAACCCAGCGTGAAATCGACGAAACCATTCGTCCTTACAATATGGGCATTACGGTTCTCGACGTGAACTTCCAGGCGGCACGTCCACCAGAAGAAGTGAAGTCGGCGTTTGACGATGCGATTGCCGCACGGGAAAACCGTGAGCAGTACGTACGTGAAGCCGAAGCCTATGCCAACGAAGTTCAGCCGCGTGCTAACGGTCGTGCACAGCGTGTTCTGGAAGAAGCACGTGCCTATAAAGAGCGTACGGTTCTGGAAGCACAGGGTGAAGTCGCGCGTTTTGCCAAGCTGTTGCCTGAGTACAAAGCCGCGCCGGAAATCACCAAAGAGCGTCTGTATATCGAGACCATGGAACGCGTGCTGAGCCATACACGTAAAGTGCTGGTGAACGATCGCGGTAACAATCTGATGGTCCTGCCTCTCGATCAACTGATGCGTGGCGGCGAGTCTTCATCCGCGAAGAGTGGACAAAAAAGCAGCTCAACATTGCCCTCGCTTTCCGATCGCAGTGCCAGCCGCAATGACACGTCGTCATACAGTCCAGACAGCATCATGGATCAGCGTCGAGCCAATGCTCTGCGCAACGATACCCAGCGCGAAGGGAGAGAGTAATCAATGCGTAAGCCAGTAATTGTACTAATCATTATCGCGTTGGTGGCCTTTTATGCGTCGCTGTTCGTGGTTCAGGAAGGCGAGCGCGGTATCGTTCTGCGCTTTGGTAAAGTGTTACGCGATAGCGAAAACAAACCGCAGGTGTTTGCGCCGGGTCTTCATTTTAAAATTCCGTTTATCGAAACGGTTAAGATGCTGGATGCACGTATCCAGACCATGGACAACCAGGCCGATCGCTTTGTAACCAAAGAGAAGAAAGACCTGATCGTGGACTCTTACATCAAGTGGCGCATCAGCGATTTCAGTCGTTACTACCTGGCGACCGGTGGCGGGGATGTTTCTCAGGCTGAAGTCCTGCTGAAACGTAAATTCAGTGACCGTTTACGTTCAGAGATGGGACGTCTTGACGTTAAAGACATCGTGACCGATTCACGAGGCCGTTTAACCACCGACGTGCGCGATGCATTGAACACCGGTACGGCGGGCGGTGACGACGAAGTTGCCACGCCTGCTGCGGATGATGCTATCGCCAGTGCAGCCGCGCGGGTTGAGCGTGAAACCAACAGCAGCGAACCTGCGCCTAATCCAAACAGTATGGCGGCGTTAGGGATTCAGGTTGTAGATGTGCGCATCAAACAGATCAACCTGCCGACGGAAGTGTCGGATGCGATCTTCAACCGTATGCGCGCAGAACGTGAAGCCGTTGCACGTAGTCAGCGTTCGCAGGGTCAGGAAGAGGCCGAAAAACTGCGCGCCCAGGCCGATTACCAGGTCACCCGTACGCTGGCAGAAGCACAGCGTGAGGCATTGATTACCCGCGGTGATGGTGATGCAGAAGCGGCGAAACTGTTTGCCAACGCATTCAGCCAGGATCCGGATTTCTATGCCTTTATCCGCAGCCTGCGCGCGTATGAAAACAGCTTCAATGAAAATCAGGACGTCATGGTGCTGAGCCCGGATAGCGACTTCTTCCGCTATATGAAGGCGCCTTCTAACGCCACGCGTTAAGAACTGATATAACTAACAGGCCGACAATGTTGTCGGCCTTTTTTTTGGATGCAGTATGAACGTGAATATCTGGATGGCACTGGCGTTGGTTCTGGTGCTGGAAGGCCTGGGGCCAATGTTTATGCCACGTCTGTGGCGACGTGTGATTTTGAGCATGACACAATTGCCCGATCGCCTGTTACATCGATTTGGCGGGGGATTGGTGGTGGCAGGAATGGTGATTTACTGTATGTTGCGTCTGCATGGCGAACTCTGATGCGTTCAGCCTCGCCGTCTGAATGGTATCTCAGCCTCGATTTTACCCCTGGATGTTGTAGTGATCAAAACTCAGGCAAAAAAGCGCGCAATCGTATGCTAAAAGTGCTGAAAACCGAAAAATCAGATGGTAGAATCCTTTTTTAAGCAATCGGTGATTTTGAGAAATGGGTAAGAACGTCGTCGTACTGGGCACCCAATGGGGTGACGAAGGTAAAGGTAAGATTGTAGACCTTCTGACTGAGCGCGCTAATTACGTTGTGCGTTATCAAGGCGGCCACAATGCGGGCCATACACTTGTCATCAACGGTGAAAAAACCGTCCTCCACTTAATCCCTTCTGGCATTCTGCGTGACAACGTTACCAGCATCATCGGTAATGGCGTGGTGCTTTCTCCTGAAGCTCTGATGAAAGAGATGAAAGGCCTGGAAGAGCGTGGAATTCCGGTACGCGAACGTCTGCTGATTTCTGAAGCCTGCCCGTTGATCCTGCAATACCATGTGGCAATGGATATGGCGCGCGAGAAAGCGCGTGGTGCAAAAGCCATTGGTACCACAGGTCGCGGTATCGGTCCTGCTTATGAAGACAAAGTAGCCCGCCGTGCACTGCGCGTCAGCGACCTGTTTAACAAAGAAACCTTTGCAGCCAAGCTGAAAGAAGTGATCGACCTGTATAACTTCCAGCTGGTGCATTACTACAAAGAAGAAGCCGTTGACTACGACAAAGTGCTGAGCGATGTGATGGCGGTTGCCGACATCCTCACCAGCATGGTTGTTGACGTTTCTGAACTGTTAGACGTGGCGCGTAAGCGTGGCGATCTGATCATGTTCGAAGGTGCCCAGGGCACGCTGCTGGATATTGACCACGGTACTTACCCCTATGTGACCTCCTCAAATACCACTGCCGGTGGCGTGGCGACGGGGTCAGGTATTGGTCCACGCTTTGTGGATTACGTCCTGGGTATCGTTAAAGCTTACTCAACGCGTGTCGGTGCAGGCCCGTTCCCGACCGAGTTATTCGACGAAACCGGTGAGTTCCTGTGCAAGCAGGGCAACGAGTTTGGCGCCACAACAGGCCGTCGCCGCCGTACTGGCTGGCTGGATGCGGTCGCTGTACGTCGTGCCGTGCAGATTAACTCGCTCTCCGGCTTCTGTATGACCAAGCTGGACGTGCTGGATGGTCTGAAAGAAGTGAAAATTTGTGTGGCTTACCGCATGCCTGATGGCAGCGAAGTCACCACCACGCCGCTGGCAGCGGAAAACTGGGAAGGCATTGAGCCGATCTACGAAACCCTGCCGGGCTGGAGCGAGACAACCTTTGGCGTGAAAACGCTGGAAGGCCTGCCCCAGGCCGCGCGTGACTACATTAAACGTGTAGAAGAAGTGACCGGTGTGCCAATTGATATTATTTCAACGGGTCCAGACCGTAGCGAGACGATGATTCTGCGCGATCCTTTCAACGCATAATCATCCTGTGGCCGGACATTGTCCGGCCTTTGTTTTTTATGTAATTTGATGCCACTAAACGCCCCTTCGCTTGTCAAACCCTTCACTGGCTGAAAAAATACACAGTCGTCAACAGTCTGGTTTATCATCGTAGCTCGATACGAAAGAGCCAGTTCAACATTGAAATAAAGAGCAGGACGGGCGAGCATAGACGTGCCACCGGATGATTGACTGAGGTCACTGTGCAGCTAACAAGTTTTACCGATTACGGCCTGCGGGCGCTGATTTACATGGCCACCTTGCCGGAAGGCAGGCTGACCAATATCACTGAAGTCACCGATACCTATGGCGTATCGCGTAATCATATGGTCAAAATTATCAATCAGCTTAGTCGTGCAGGATTCGTCTCCGCCATTCGTGGTAAAAATGGTGGTATCCGCCTGGGCATGAGCGCCAGGGACATCGTGATAGGTGAAGTGGTACGCAAAATGGAGCCACTACAGTTAGTGGATTGCTCGAACTGCTCTATCGCGCCCGCCTGCCGCCTTAAAAAGGCCTTACATGACGCCGTGCAGCTGTTTTTACAGGAGCTGGATGGCTACACGCTGGCAGACTTAGTAGAAGGTAATACACCTTTATATGAAATTATATTGTCCGAACCGCCGGTGGCAATGAATATTAAATGACATCGGAGGAACCGTAATGTCAAAAGATCCTTTTCTGGACAGAGAAGCTGAAAAGTACGAAAACCCTATTCCAAGCCGTGAATTTATTCTGGCGTTATTAGAAAAACGAGAAAAACCGGCCAGCCGTGAAGAGCTGGCACAAGAGATGAACCTGCAGGAAGAAGAACACCTCGAAGCCTTGCGCCGTCGTTTACGTGCGATGGAGCGTGACGGTCAGTTAGTTTTTACCCGCCGCCAGTGTTATGCCTTGCCAGAACGTCTCGATCTGCTCCGTGGAAAAGTCATTGGCCACCGTGATGGCTATGGCTTTCTGCGCGCAGAAGGACAAAAAGACGATCTCTACCTGTCTGCGGAACAGATGAAATTCTGCATGCACGGCGACGTGATTCTGGCCCAGCCACTGGGTGCGGATCGCAAAGGCCGCCGTGAAGCCCGTGTGGTGCGGGTACAGGAACCGCGTAACAATCAAATCGTCGGCCGCTACTTTACGGACGCGGGCGTGGGATTTGTGGTGCCTGATGACAGCCGTCTGAGCTTCGACATCCTGATTGGCCCTGACGAAACCATGAATGCCCGAATGGGCTCCGTGGTGGTGGTTGAACTGTTGCAGCGCCCAACGCGTCGTTCGAAGGCGATCGGCAAAATCGCAGAGATTCTGGGCGATGACATGGGCACCAGCCTGGCGGTCGATATGGCGCTGCGCACGCATGAAATTCCGCACAGCTGGCCGCCAGAGGTTGAGGCTCAGGTGGGCAAACTGAATGAAGAGGTCCCGGAGTCGGCAAAAAAAGGCCGTGTTGACCTTCGCGATCTGCCATTGGTCACTATTGATGGTGAAGATGCGCGCGACTTCGATGATGCGGTTTACTGCGAGAAAAAACGCGGCGGCGGCTGGCGGCTGTGGGTCGCGATTGCGGACGTCAGTTACTATGTTCGTCCCGGCACACCGCTGGACAACGAAGCGCAGCAGCGCGGTACCTCGGTCTATTTCCCTTCGCAGGTGGTGCCGATGCTGCCGGAAGTGCTGTCGAACGGCTTGTGTTCGCTGAATCCACAGGTCGATCGCCTGTGTATGGTGTGCGAAATGACCGTGTCGTCAAAAGGTAAGCTCACCGGCTTTAAGCATTATGAAGCCGTGATGAACTCCCATGCACGTCTGACCTATAACAAAGTCTGGAATATTCTGCAGGGCAATCCGGAACTGCGTGAGCAATATGCGCCGCTGGTGAAAGACCTGCAGGAACTGCACAACATGTATCAGGTGCTGGAAACGGCCCGTGAAGAGCGCGGCGGCATCTCATTTGAAACCGAAGAAGCGAAATTTATCTTCAACGCGGAACGTCGAATTGAACGTGTCGAGCGCACCTCACGTAATGATGCCCACAAGCTGATTGAAGAGTGCATGATTCTGGCAAACATTGCCTCCGCGCGTTTCGTCGAGAAGCATCAGGAACCGGCACTGTTCCGCGATCACGATCGTCCCAGCGATGACAGTATCAAAAGCTTCCGCACGGTATTGAATGAGTTGGGTCTGAGCTTACCGGGCGGTAACAAACCGCAGCCGATCGATTACGCCGCGCTACTGGATCAGGTTGCCGATCGCCCCGACGCGGAAATGCTGCAAACCATGCTGCTGCGTTCCATGAAACAGGCGGTGTACGATCCGGAAAACCGGGGCCACTTTGGCCTGGCGCTGGCCTCTTATGCGCACTTCACTTCGCCAATCCGCCGCTATCCGGATTTGTTACTGCATCGCGCCATCAAGTATCTGCTGGCAAAAGAGCAGGGCGAAGTAAAAGGCCTGACCACGGCTACCGGCGGCTACCATTACGATATGCAACAGATGCTGCAGCTGGGCCAGCACTGCTCCATGACAGAGCGCCGTGCCGATGAGGCCACTCGCGATGTGGCAGACTGGCTGAAGTGTGACTTTATGCAGGATCAGGTAGGCAACGTCTTTAACGGCGTGATCTCCAGCGTGACCGGATTCGGCTTCTTTGTGCGCCTGAGCGATCTCTTTATCGACGGGCTGGTTCATGTCTCTACGCTGGACAACGACTACTATCGTTTCGATCCGGTAGGGCAGCGACTGATTGGCGAATCTGGCGGTCGTACCTATCGCCTGGGCGATACCGTTGAAGTCCGGGTCGAAGCGGTCCATATGGACGAGCGTAAAATCGACTTTGCGCTGGTTTCCAGCAAGCGCCAGGTACGTGGCGAAGGCAAAACGGAACGGGATAAGGCGAAGCGGAACGCTAAGGCACCGACGAAGCATCGCCGCCAGGCCGGTCGCAAAACGAATTTCGAGCCGGATTCAGCCTTCCGCAACAGCAGCAGTCAGCCTGCTGCAGCAAAGACTGAGAAAAAAAGTAAAAAAGTTTCCGAGAAAACCCGTAAAATCGCCGCCGCCACCAAGGCTAAGCGTGCCGCGAAGAAGGCGAAGCCGGCCTGATGCGCACATCAGCCCCTGCGTGCATGCAGGGGCTGTTATCCATTCATTTCCAACCACTGAGCAGATTGATGAGCGAAATTATTTTTGGTATCCATGCCGTGCAGGCGCTGCTGGAACGCGATCCTCAGCGTTTCCAGGAAGTCTTTATTCTCAAAGGCCGCGACGATCGTCGCCTGCAACCGCTGGTGACCGCGTTAGAAGCTCAAGGGATCGTGATTCAACTGGCCGATCGTAAATGGCTGGACAGCCAGGTGGAAGGCGGCGTACATCAGGGGATCGTGGCGCGTGTGAAGCCGGGCCGCCAGTATCAGGAAGGCGATCTGCCGGATCTGCTGCAGAGCCTGGAAAAGCCGTTCCTGCTGGTGCTCGACGGCGTTACCGATCCCCACAACCTCGGTGCCTGCTTACGTAGCGCCGATGCCGCAGGCGCCCATGCCGTGATCGTCCCCAAAGATCGCTCCGCACCGCTGAACGCGACGGCGAAAAAGGTTGCCAGTGGTGCGGCAGAAAACGTTCCCCTCATCAGGGTAACCAATCTGGCACGCACCTTGCGCCTGCTGCAGGAATATAACATCTGGGTCGTCGGCACCGCTGGCGAAGCCGACCATACTGTATACCAAAGCAAGATGACCGGGTCGATGGCGCTTGTCATGGGGGCTGAAGGTGAAGGGATGCGTCGCCTGACGCGTGAGCACTGCGATGAGCTAATCAGTATCCCTATGGCAGGCAGCGTTTCGTCCCTCAATGTGTCAGTGGCCACTGGCGTCTGCCTGTTTGAAGCGGTTCGTCAGCGTAACGCGTGATCGCTGCCGCAATTTAGTCTTTCTGTCCGGTCATAATGGTGGCTCACCTTACATACTGAGTGAGTGATATCCGCGAGGAGCCGTTATGACCTGGACAACTCACACCGTTTTCAACCAACCTTTTCCCCTCAGTCACAGCAATCTGTTTCTGTCTGATGTTCCGCTGTGTGACGCACTGCAGCGTGAAGGCGGCGGCTGGGACAGCGAGTGGCTGGCGTCAGTCGGCAGGCAGTTGGGCAGTGCAGAATCGCTGGAGCTGGGCAGGCTCGCCAATGCCAGTCCGCCTGAACTCCACCGTTATGATGCACGCGGCGTCAGGCTGGATGACGTCCGCTTTCATCCAGCCTGGCATGTACTGATGCAGGGCCTTTGCGCCAGCCGTCTGCATAACCTCAGCTGGCAGCCTGACGTACAGCCAAATGCCAGCGTGGCCCGTGCGGCACGCTTTATCTTGCATGCTCAGGTTGAGGCCGGAACGCTCTGTCCGGTGACCATGACCCACGCGGCAATCCCTTTACTACAGCGTTATTTGCCTGCCCGGTTTGAGTCCTGGCTTGAACCCTTACTCAGCGATCGTTACGACACGCATGCGGTTCCGGGCGATCAGAAGCGCGGTCTGCTGATTGGCATGGGCATGACTGAAAAGCAGGGCGGCAGCGATGTGCTGACCAACACGACGCGCGCAGAGCCCCTGGACAGGCGCGGAAGCGGTGAAGCCTATCGTATCGTCGGGCATAAATGGTTTTTCTCTGTGCCGCAAAGCGATGCGCATGTGATTCTTGCGCAAACGCAGCAGGGGCTCAGCTGCTTCTTTCTGCCACGGCTGCTGCCGGACGGTTCACGAAATGCCATCGTCATTGAGCGGTTAAAAGACAAGCTCGGTAACCGATCCAACGCCAGCAGTGAGGTGGAGTTCAGGGATGCGACCGGCTGGCTGCTGGGCGAAGAGGGCGAAGGCGTTCGTCTGATCCTGAAAATGGCGGGCATGACGCGTCTTGACTGCGCGCTGGGCAGCCACGGCCAAATGCGCCGGGCGTTTTCCGTTGCGCTGTACCACGCACATCAGCGCCAGGTCATGGGCAAAACTCTGGTGGATCAACCGATCATGCGTCAGGTGCTGGCGCGTCAGGCCTTGCAGTTAGAAGGGCAAACGGCACTGCTGCTACGCCTGGCTCGTGCCTGGTCTTCTCCCGCCAACGTCCATGAAGCCGCCTTCGCCCGGTTATTCACCCCGGCGGCGAAATATGTGATCTGTAAAGCAGGTGCCCCCTTTATCGCTGAGGCCATGGAGATACTGGGCGGCGTGGGCTATTGCGAAGACAGCGAACTGCCTCGCCTCTATCGTGATATTCCGGTTAACAGTATCTGGGAAGGATCGGGCAACGTGATGTGCCTTGACGTATTAAGAGTGGTGGGCCGCCAGAGCGGCACGCTGGACATGCTCAGGCAGGCGTTTGACGCCGTTAAAGGCTGTAACCGCCATTTCGATCGCAGCTGGCGACAGCTGGCTCTGCACCTGAGCAAAATGGATGAGTCGCAGGCCCGTGAACTTACCGACAGGCTGCTGCAACTGGCGACGGCGGCACAGTTGTTGAAGCACGCCGAGCCGTTAGTGGCGGATGCATGGTGCAGTCAGTGGCTCGACCCGCGCGGCACGCGCAAAATCGAGGGGCCACTGACCGACCGCTTACTGGCGCGCGCCAGCGGCAGGTGAGGCGCCATACAGGATGGCAGTTGTGTACCAGATCCCGGGGGTAACCGTTTCGTCGACCATCAAAATCTGATAATAAACGGCACCGGCCTGATTCGCGCGCGCAGCAATGGCACGCTGCGCGTCGTCAGGCGAGCCTCTTACGCTGGCGCTAATGGTGCCCAGCTTCGGTAAACCGCCACTCTGGGCACGGGTAATAGACTGCGCGTGACCTGTTGGCGCGGGCGGGGCCTTTGGCGTCACCTGGAACAGCGAGCAGCCACTTAACAACAAACTTAACGTCAGTAACAGAGCGTAACGCATAGCAGATTTCTCGCCGTCAGGTTAAGTGGATAAGTGTAAGCTACCCGCCCGTTATCTTCACGATTTGATCGAGAAAACACTGACCAGCTGCGTCAAATGATGCCCCTTGTCGCTCAGGCTCTGGGCTGTGTTTTCTGCCTGTGCAACCAGTTCACTGTTTTGATGGGTAGCCTGGCTTATCTGGTTCATCGCCAGATTGACCTGACCAATGCCCGCCGTCTGCTGTTGTGCAGCAACGTTAATCTCACCCATTAATGCCTGAACCTGCTCAATATGCGTCACGATATCGCTCATCGCGTCACGGGTTTGCTCCGACAGTGTATGTCCCTCCGCAACGTGACGTATCGAGGTCGCGATCAGCGTATCGATCTCTTTTGCCGCCTGTGCCGAACGCTGTGCCAGCGCACGCACTTCGGCTGCCACTACGGCAAATCCACGACCGTGCTCACCTGCACGCGCGGCTTCGACAGCGGCATTCAGGGCCAAAATATTGGTCTGGAACGCGATGGACTCGATAACGTGGGTAATTTCGGCAATGCTCTGCGAAGACACGTTAATGGCCGACATCGTGCTGACCGAGCGCGTCACCGTCTGGTTGCCATTACTCACGATACCGCTAGCCTCCGCGACCAGCGACATGGCCTGACGCAGGCTATCGGCGGTGTGCTCAACGGTCGCACCAAACTGCTCCATGCTGGCAGAGGTTTCTTCAACGCTGCTGGCCTGGCGGCCAATCTGCTCACTGATGTTGTGGCTGCTGGCTGCAATGGTATCTGTGCCGTCACTGATCTCCTGCGCGGCGCGGCGAACCTGGGCAACAATCTTCTCCAGCCCCTCGCCGATGCCGTTAATGGCGTTAATCAACTGACCCACTTCGTCATGACGCGTGGTGTCCAGATGCTCCAGCAAATTGCCGGCGGCATACTGCTCAGCTAAGTGAATAACCTGTTGTAACGGTCGCGTGATGGCGCGGCGGCTGTACCAGACAAAGCAGGGGGCAAACAGCAACACCAGAATCAGGCCGGTGATAAGAAACAGATTTCGGCTGTGAATAACCGGAGCCAGCAGGCTGTCACGATTAACTTCACCGACCACAATCCAGTTCCAGCCGGGCAGCTGTTGCCAGGCGAGCATCTTCGTTTCACCGTCGATTTCGACTTGCTGAACACCCTCGGGCTGCGCCAGCATCTGCTTCATGACGCTATCCTGCCAGTCTGGACGCTTGCCTTCATTTTGTTTATCAAACAGATATTGTCCCTGCGCCGCGCCCGGCGAGCCATTGAGCACATAGAAATGCCCGCTGTCGCCCAGGCGGCGAGCCAGCACTTTTTCGCGCATCAGGCCGTACTGCTTATCGATCTGGACGCCGACAAACAGAATCGCGATGACGGCACCGCTGTCGTCTTTAATCGGTTGATACTGCGTGATGTAACGGTGATCGAATAAGGTGGCCAGGCCCCGGAAGGTTTCCCCCTTCATGACGCTTTTCCAGGCGGCGCTGGCAGGATCAAGTTGGGTACCGATCGCCCGGCTGCCATCCTGTTTCTTCAGGGACGTGGAAATACGGATAAAATTGTCACCATCGCGGACAAAAATCGTCGCGACAGCCGAGGTGCGATCCGTAAAATCATCGACGGCGATCTGATCGAGGTTAAGGGTTTTAAGGCCGGCACGCAGGGTCGGTGTGGAAAATTCGCCGACCTGAACACGTGCGGTTTCATCGCGGCTGAAGCGTTTAGGTAAAAAGCTGACGAAGAGCTGAGTATAGTTGCCGACTTCCTGCGTCAGCGTCGCATTAAACATGGATGCCATCTCGGTGATGCCCTGCACCTGATTAACCATGTCATCGACGGCAAGACTTTCCAACTGGCGTGAGGCATTCTGGCTTTGGATAAGGGTTAACGCCAATAACAAAACGCCTACGCTGAAGGAAGTGATGACGCATAGCTTCACTCCAAGGCTCGTTCTGCTAAGAGAGAAACGTTTCATAGATTACCTTTGTTTTCTTGTCAAATATGCATTAACAACGGCAGCGCAGCGGAAATATTTAGTTTAGAAATTATTACTATTGTAATGTTGTAAACCATTACCCAGGTTATCGTCGTTGGCGAGGCGCTAAAGGCCGCCCCTGCTTCAGGAGAAAATATGATTGAACTCACCACGGAAAGGCTGGCAGGTATTGAATGTTTGCATGCAGCACCCGCAGGCCAGCGCCAGCAGCGGCTGCCAACGGTCGTGTTTTATCATGGCTTTACCTCGTCGAAAGAGGTTTATGCCTACTTTGCGGTGGCCCTGGCCCAGGCGGGGTTTCGTACCCTGATGCCCGACGCCGATATGCATGGCGCACGCTATAACGGCGATGCCGACGCGCGGTTTAGCCATTTTTGGGACATCCTCAAACAAAACATTGATGAATTCCCGTTGATAGAGGGCGCGTTACGCGCTGATGACCTGATTGCCGGCGACCGTCTTGCCGTCGCCGGGGCCTCAATGGGCGGAATGACGGCGTTAGGGGTGATGGCGCGCTATGCGCATATTCACAGCGTCGCCTG
This sequence comes from Pantoea sp. B623, assembly GCF_024814475.1. NCBI lineage: Bacteria > Pseudomonadati > Pseudomonadota > Gammaproteobacteria > Enterobacterales > Erwiniaceae > Pantoea > Pantoea sp. B623. Next base: position 2,938,503 of record NZ_JANUXM010000004.1, read on the forward strand.
CATGATGGGGTCCGGCTATTTTATGCAACTCAGCCACACGCTGTTCCCGCCTGTCACTGTAACGGGCCCGGAACAGCAGGCACAGTTCACAAAACGGATGGCGCCGCTGGCGGATTACGATCCCGCTGCCCGGCTACATAATCTCGCGGACCGCCCCCTCCTGCTATGGCACGGTGAGGCCGATGAGGTCGTCCCTTTCGCAGAAACCCAGCGGCTGGAACGGGCTCTGCATGAGCAGAGGCTGGATACCCATCTTGTTTCGTTGTCCGAAAAGCATATCGGACACAAAATTACGCCGTCGGGCCTGACGGCGCTGGTCAGCTTTTTTAAGCGCCAACTCTAGCCCGTAAACGACAGCGCCTTCCGTTTCAGCCTCTGTTTGCCTCTGCATTCCCGCTTTCCGCACACAAGGGCGGAAAGCGGGCGTCTCCCGACAATTTAAATGAAATCCCCGCTTGAGTTTGTGCGTTGCCGCCAGTATGATTACGCGTCAATTTTTCAGCTGCATTCAGAGGTGTGTGTCATTACGGTGACCCACGACCTATAACGTTCCTTGCTTCCGTGGGCCGCAGCTGACCCTGACAGGAGGCTGAATAATCCGTAAGGAGCAATTTCGATGCGTCATTACGAAATCGTATTTATGGTTCATCCTGACCAGAGCGAACAGGTTCCGGGCATGATCGAGCGTTACACTGGTGCTATCACTGGTGCAGAAGGCACGATCCACCGTCTGGAAGACTGGGGCCGTCGTCAGCTGGCTTACCCGATCAACAAACTGCACAAAGCACACTATGTTCTGCTGAACGTAGAAGCGCCGCAGGAAGTGATCGACGAGCTGGAAACGAACTTCCGCTTCAACGACGCCGTTATCCGTAGCATGGTTATGCGCGTTAAAAACGCGGTAACTGAAGCATCACCGATGGTTAAAGCGAAAGACGAGCGTCGTGAGCGCCGCGAAGATTTTGCTAACGAATCCGCTGATGACTCAGATGCTGGGGATTCTGAAGAGTAATCCATCGTGACGGTTAATCGGCTGCGCTTGTCTGGCACGGTGTGCAAGACGCCAGTCCGTAAAATTAGCCCGTCAGGAATTCCGCACTGTCAGTTCGTGCTTGAGCACAACTCGGTGCAGGAGGAGGCCGGATTTCACCGGCAAGCCTGGTGTCGAATGCCTGTTATTATTAGCGGCAGCGCCCATCAGGTGATTACTCAACATATAACGGTCGGCACGCAACTCATTCTCGAAGGCTTTATCAGCTGCCATCAGGCGCGAAATGGTCAGAGTAAAATGGTGTTACATGCCGAGCAGATTGAATTGATAGATTCTGGAGACTAGCCAAATGGCACGTTATTTCCGTCGTCGCAAGTTCTGCCGTTTCACCGCGGAAGGCGTTCAAGAGATCGATTATAAAGATATCGCAACGCTGAAAAACTACATCACTGAAAGCGGCAAGATTGTACCAAGCCGTATCACTGGTACTCGCGCAAAATACCAGCGTCAGCTGGCTCGTGCTATCAAGCGCGCGCGTTACCTGTCTCTGCTGCCGTACACTGATCGTCATCAGTAACGGCTGTTGTCCATTAACGACTTTAAGAGGATAAGGTAATGCAAGTTATTCTGCTTGATAAAGTAGCAAACCTGGGCAGCCTGGGTGATCAGGTTAATGTTAAAGCGGGCTACGCTCGTAACTTCCTGGTTCCACAGGGTAAAGCTGTTCCTGCTACCAAGAAAAACGTTGAATTCTTCGAAGCACGTCGTGCAGAACTGGAAGCCAAACTGGCTGACGTTCTGGCAGCATCTAATGCTCGCGCAGAGAAAATCAACGCACTGGGCACCGTTACCATCACGTCTAAAGCAGGCGATGAAGGTAAACTGTTCGGTTCCATCGGTACCCGCGACATCGCTGATGCAGTTACTGCAGCTGGCGTTGAAGTCGCTAAGAGCGAAGTTCGTTTACCGAACGGCGTTCTGCGCACCACCGGTGAGCACGAAGTGGACTTCCAGGTTCACAGCGAAGTCTTCGCGAAACTGATCGTGAACGTAGTAGCAGGCTAATTTTTAGTTACCTGCCACACCTGAACGCCGACACTACTTGTGTCGGCGTTTTTGTTTTAACGACGTAACAGAATTCCCTTCTCTGTCTTGCAGATTCAGGCTCCTCCGGGCATGTTGAATATAAAATGAAACGCGATTTTATTATTGGCTACGCCCATGCATATCCTTCTGTCGAGTCCGTGTTCACCCGTCGAAATGGGGTTTTTGCCTGCGCAACGCGGTGCTGTTTGCTCTGGGGACGTTCTTACCCCGCGATCAAAAGCGGATACGCGCTGTATCGAATCGCCCAGACGATATTGCCTCGAAAGTAGTTTTTGCCGGTTATCGTTTTTTGTTAGCGGGGCTGATATTGTTTCTTTTTGCCCTGGTGCAGCGCAAACCGGTTTACCGTTTATCCCCCCGCCAGTTTAGTCAGCTTGCCCTGTTGGGTAGCATGCAAACCGCCCTTCAATACACGTTTTTCTAAATCGGGCTCGCGTTTACCACAGGGGTAAAAGGGTCGATCATGAACGCCACGGACACATTTTTTAGCATCATGCTGGCGCATTTTATCTATCAAAATGACAGGCTCAGTGACAACAAATCGCCTGGCTGCCTTCTGGGTTTTAGCGGCGTGATGCTGGTCAACCTCGAAAGTAGACTGAGTGATTTTCAGTTTGTCTGGCAGGGTAACGGCTTCGTGGTGCTGGCCGCGTTTCTCCTCTCTGCCGCCACGCGATAGGGAAAACGCATTTCTCACACTATCGATCCGAGGGTGATGACCGGCTGGCAGTTGGCTCTGGGCAGGGGCGTCATGGTAATGGGCGGTGGCCTGGCGAGTGAGACGCTGCAGATCAACAGTATCGGTGCTGGGGCGGTGTTGGGTTATCTGACGCTGATCTCGTCAGTGACCTTTGCCTTGTGGAGCGTGCTGCTGAAATATAACCGCGTCAGCATGATTGCGCCGTTTAACGTCGTGATGCCTGTAGCAGGCACGGTGCTCTTCGCCGTTTTCCAGGGTGAAGATATGTTGGGCATCAAGTATCTGCTTGCCCTGCTGCTGGTCTGTTCGGGGATCGTGCTGGTCAATAAAATCAAAAAAGCGGGATAACGGACAGCCGGTGACGTGAGCCACCGGTTATCGCTTATTCTACCCGTAAAAAGCTGCCGTCCGGCTGGCGGGTAAACAGCACCGGGCCGTTCGCGCCATCCAGCGTTAAACCTGTCACGACGCCTTTTGCATCCCGACGGATTTTCACCTGCTGGCCCTCTTTTAATGTGCTGAGCGGCTGATCGTTACCTTCGACGCGCGCCATCGCAAAGACGTCATTCACCGGAAGATTATTGTCGCGGAACAGCTGCGCGAGCGTCTGCCCGGACGCAATCTGGTAGCTATGCCAGTCACCCTGAGAATCGGCCTTTGCCTCTGGCTGAGACGCGGATTGAGCCGGTTTGTTATTGTAGATGTCCGCCTGCATCGGCACCTCTTTTTCTGCCGAAGGCGTCACAGGCCGTTCTACCGGATACTGTGGCGTGCTGGACGGCCAGAGAAAGGCCAGCAGCAGGATGAGTAAAGCGAGCACGATCCCACGACGGTGGAAAGCCGGCAGCGGGTCCATCCAGCGGATATCGTCTGTGAAATGCCAGATTCGATAAAGCCAGTGAGGCAGGCGAGACGAGACGTTTGAAGGCATATCAGGTTCCTCCGCTCCGGCACCTTGCGGCCGCGTTCGTTGCGGCAGCCAGGCCTGTAACCGGGTTAAAATACGCAGTGCGTGCGTCCTGCGGCGACGAGGGGCAATCTGGCCCATATTTTCTCTCTTTCTTATAGTGCCACTGACAAGGAAAAACTTGTCACTTATACAGTATGGGCAATGTGGACGCGAAGTGCCTGCCAGCATTGATAAATTTGACCTGCGTATTGTTTCTCTTTCGCCAGCAAAAGTCATCTGCGGCGCTGTGGATTTTACGCCAGCGGCCTGCGCTGCTATGCTGCCCGTCTTACTATATCCGAGAGTGAAAGGAACGAAGATGACTACCCCTTCTTTCGACAGCGTCGAAGCACAAGCAAGTTACGGTATTGGTTTACAGGTTGGCCAGCAGCTGCTGGAGTCTGGTCTGCAGGGGCTGCAGCCAGAAGCACTGCTCGCGGGCCTGCGCGACGCGCTGGAAGGGAACTCACCCGCGGTGCCTGTTGATGTGGTCCATCGCGCGCTGCGTGAAGTCCATGAGCGTGCGGAAAGCGTGCGTCGTGAGCGCGTGGAAGCGATGGCCGCAGAAGGCCAGGCTTTCCTGCAGGACCATGCCCAGCGCGAAGGCGTCAGCAGCACCGAGTCAGGTTTACAGTTCAGCGTGATGACGCAGGGGGAAGGTCCGATTCCATCGCGCCAGGACCGCGTACGCGTGCATTACACCGGTAAACTGATCGACGGCACCGTCTTTGACAGCTCAGTCGCTCGCGGCGAACCGGCTGAATTCCCGGTTACCGGCGTGATTGCGGGCTGGATCGAAGCGCTGACGCTGATGCCGGTGGGTTCCAAATGGGAACTGGTTATTCCACACAACCTCGCTTACGGCGAGCGCGGTGCGGGTGCGTCCATCCCGCCATTCAGCACCCTGATTTTTGAAGTTGAGCTGCTGGAAATCCTGTAAGGATAAAAGGGCGGCGCGATGCCGCCCTTAGCCCTCTTACTGCTGTAAATTTACCTGCCAGAGAGCAAATCCCGTCTCGTCATTCCCTGTTGCCTTCATTGGATACTGCGCATGCTGTTGAATAAAGTGCGTGGCTTTATCACCGGGCGCGGTTTCAAAGCGAATATCAAGAGGCTGTGCAGCCTTGATCGTCGCCAGCCGCCAGTTATTGTCAGCCTGAGGGCGCACTTCCCCCTGCTTTTTGGTTTCTGCGCTGATATAGGCCGCCAGGATTGAGCGGTTTTCATCCGGTGAGGCAAAAGCAATGTACTTGTCGCCCGTACCCGCGAATTTACCGCTGTAGGCCCGGTAGTTATTGGTCGCCACCAGGAAGGTTGCTTTAGGATCGATGGGTTGCCCCTGCCAGCGAAGATCCTTAACACGTGAGGCATCAGGATGAATCAGTTGGCACTCTTCGTCATAACGGGCCGGCTGTGTCACATCAATCTGGTAACTCACACCGTCGATCACGTCGAAGTTATAGGTGCGGAAATTCCAGTTAATTAACGATTGCGTACGGGTGCTGGTCGGATCGATCTGATTAAACTGGCCTGCGGAGCATTCCAGCCACTCTTTTACCTGCTCGCCGCTCACTTTCATCACCACCAGCGTATTGGGATAGAGATAAAGATCCGCCGCATTTCGGAACGTCAGGTCACCTTTCTCCACTTCCACGTAGCTGGCAGGATCGTTCTTACGTCCACCGGCTTTAAACGGCGCAGCGGCCGACAGCACCGGCAGCGTCGCCAGATCGGGATCGCCCTGAATAAAATGCTCCACGTAGGCGCGCTGAGCGTTATTCACAATCTGAACGGTGGGATCGTCCTGAACCAGCGACAGGTAGCTGTACATCACGTCGGCGGATTTTCCGATGGGCTGAGCGACAAACTCGCGGGTGGCATGGTGATCGTCTTTCAGGACGTTAACCAGTGCCGGATCTTCTGCGGCCAGCGATGTCTTGTTTGCGGTGTCATAGACAGGGCGCGCCTGTGCGGTGCCTTGAGTAACGTGCCAGCGGCCACCTGCGTTGCTCAGCGCCAGATCCACCACGCCCAGATGATCGCCCCACATGCCCGGCATCACCGCAGGAATACCGTTAAGGGTTCCTTTCTCAATATCCGCACCTTTAATCCGTGCAAACTCCTTGCCTGGGAAAACGGCGTGCGCATGGCCAAACATAATGGCATCAATGCCTGCGACCTCGCTGAGGTAATAAACAGAATTTTCAGCCATGGCCTGATAAGGTTCGCTACTCAGACCGGAGTGGGCAAGGGCAATAACGACATCCGCGCCTTTAGCGCGCATCTCTGGGACATAGCGACGTGCGGTTTCTGTGATGTCATCCACCCGCACCTTGTCGTGCAGGTTGGCTTTATCCCACACCATAATTTGCGGCGGGACAAAGCCGATATAGCCCACCTGCAGGGTATGTGTTTTACCCTCACGATCGGTCACGCGGGTCGGTTTAATCAGGTAGGGCGTAAACAGAGGCTTACCGCTTTTCAGATCGATAACGTTCGCATTCACATAGGGGAAGCGCGCGCCAGCCAGCGCTTTTTGCAGGTACGGCAGGCCGTAGTTAAACTCATGGTTGCCCAACGTACCGACGCTGTAATCAAGCGTATTCATAGCTTTATAGACAGGATGGATATCGCCCTGTTTGAGCCCTTTTGCGGCCATATAGTCGCCCAGCGGGCTGCCCTGAATAAGATCGCCATTGTCTACCAAAACGCTGTTGGTGGCTTCCTGACGCGCCGCATGGATTAACGAGGCGGTGCGCACCAGACCATATTTTTCCGTGGGCGTATCTTTGTAGTAGTCGAAGTCCATTATATTGCTGTGCAGATCGGTCGTTTCCAGCACGCGTAAATCCACGGTGGCTCCCTGTGCTGCAACTGAAACGCTCAACGCCAGTAACATCATTCCCGCCTTAAACATGCTCGCTCCCAAAGCTAATAGATCAAGGCTACAAAAATAATGTAAAACTCTGATGAAAGGGCAGATTAAATCGTGATGAAGATAACGTTTTGAGCCAGCCGCACGCTGGGGTCGGGCGAAACGCGTTGCAGGATTTGTAAAAGGATATCGTTGCCATTTTTTTCTATTATGTTGATATACCTGAAAAATGATTCAGAATGTTTGCCTGAAATCAGAGATGAACGTGAAGCTGCTAGACTGTATTCCAACGGGTATGACAGTTAACGCGTAGCATTCTCATACATGAGGTGGAAAATGTTAGAGCAAATAAGCCAACTGGCGCGTGAAGCAGGCGACGCGATTATGCAGGTCTACAACGGTTCCGTTCCGACAGACGTTTCTCACAAAGCGGATGATTCTCCTGTCACGGCGGCAGACCTGGCCGCTCATGATGTGATTGTGTCGGGCTTAAAACAGCTGACACCGGATATTCCGGTGCTGTCAGAGGAAGATCCGCCCGGCTGGGAGGTTCGCCAGCACTGGCAACGTTACTGGCTGGTTGACCCGCTGGATGGCACCAAAGAATTTATCAAACGTAACGGCGAATTTACCGTGAATATTGCGCTGATTGAGCAGGGCAAACCGGTAATGGGCGTGGTTTATGCTCCCGCGCTGGGCGTGATGTATTCCGCCGCAGAGGGCAAAGCCTGGAAAGAAGAGAACGGCGAGCGACAACAGATTCATGTGCTTGATGCGCGTCCACCGTTAGTGGTGGTGAGTCGTTCGCACAACGACGACGACGAGATGAAAGAGTACCTCAAGCAACTGGGGGAACATCAGACGGTGGCAACCGGGTCATCACTGAAGTTTTGCCTGGTGGCAGAAGGGAAAGCACAGCTCTATCCGCGCTTTGGGCCAACCAATATTTGGGATACCGGAGCGGGTCATGCCGTTGCCGCGGCCGCGGGTGCTCACGTTCACGACTGGCAGGGAAGAACACTGGACTATGCACCGCGTGAATCTTTTCTTAATCCCGGCTTTCGCGTCTCGCTGTTTTAACCCAGTGCGGGAGGCGCAGCCCTCCCGCTTTCCGCCTTCAGTCCTGCAACAGCGATTTTAATAAGCTCATCACCTGCTGCACCTCCTGCTGAGAGAGCGCCCCGTCTTTAACGTATTTAACCTGACCCGTTTTATCCAGTACCACAATAGCCGAGCCGCCCTGCTGTAATTGCCAGGCGTGCTGCACATTGCCATTGCTGTCGACGATAAACTGCGACCAGGGATACTGCTGCTTATTACTGTGAATACTGCTGCGTACGAACATGCTGGTGCCAGGAATGGCATCATCGGTATTAACAATGGTGGTGGTCTGATAGCGGTCGTGAGGCAATTTCGCTGCCTTGATAGCTTCAACCAGCGCCGCGTTCATCTCTTTCGCGGATGAGCGCCCGGCAATATGCTGTACTACGCGGACTTTTCCGCTCAGCTGAGCGCTGTTCCAGTTTTTATAACTGAATTTTTCCTGCTGTAAAATCAGCTCGCCTTTGTCGTTGACGCCCACTGCTGGCACACGTTTGCCCAGCTCAATGTTATGCGCCAGCGCGCTAACGGGAATCAACAACGATAAAGCCAGTGCTGCCAGTGTTGCACGCATCATCATTCTCTCCAGTGATCAGACCAGTTAGTCATTCCACTGTCATATTAAGTAGGGATGATGCTGCTGTCTCAAAAAGCTGTCAGCTTTGCTATCGACAACACAATTCTTTAACCAATGAAGGTTTATACTGAATAGTGAAAAGTAAATAACAGAGTATTCTGTAATGTTGTGTCAGAACGGTAAAAAAATTTATTTCTTATCGTGCGAAGCAAACAGAGTGTTCTATAGTTTATCTCGAATTCGCGCTTCATGGATCCGTACCGAATTTGGCAACGGTGAAGCGTGCTTAAAAATTAAGGAGTTAATCACTATGAAAATCTTCCAGCGCTATAATCCACTACAGATAGCAAAATATGTTAAGACGCTGTTTAAAGGAAGGTTGTACATCAAGGATGTTGGCGCATTCGAGTTTGATAAAGGTAAAGTCCTGATCCCACGGGTCAAAGACAAACAGCACCTGAGCGTGATGTCAGAAATTAACCGCCAGGTCGTTCGTCTCAAGCTAGAGTTCAACTAAATAACAGGGCGCCGTTGGCGCCCTTAGTGTTTCTACTCTTCGGTTTTTGCCACATTCAGCATCGGCGGGCGTTCATCAATCCGCGTCACCAGTAGCTGGTCAATTCGGTAGCTGTCGATATCCACCACTTCGAACTTGTAACCGGCAAACTTCACAAAGTCTGTGCGCTTCGGGATTTTGCGCAGCATATACATCATAAAGCCGCCAATGGTTTCGTAGTTACCTGACTGCGGAAAATCATCAATATCCAGCACGCGCATGACATCATCTATCGGCGTACCGCCTTCCACCAGCCAGGAGTTTTCGTCACGTGCGACGATTTGCTCTTCCATGCCCTGGCCCACCAGGTCGCCCATCAGCGTGGTCATGACGTCGTTAAGCGTAATGATGCCCACCACCAGCGCGTACTCGTTCATGATGACCGCAAAATCGTCACCCGCCGTCTTAAAGCTTTCCAGCGCCTCAGATAACGTCAGCGTATCGGGCACAATAAGCGCCGATCGGATCTGAACCCCGCTGTTCAGCGCCATGCTCTGATTTCCCAGCACGCGCAGCAGGAGCTCTTTAGAGTCGACATAGCCCACAATGTGGTCAATATCGCCATTACAGACCAGGAATTTAGAGTGAGGATGTTGAGCGATTTTGGTTTTCAGGCTGACTTCATCTTCGTGCAGATCGAACCAGACAATGTTTTCGCGTGAGGTCATGGAGGAAGGGACGGTACGCGACTCCAGTTCAAACACGTTCTCAATGAGTTCGTGCTCCTGCTTACGCAGCACACCGGCCAGCGCACCGGCTTCGACAACCGCATAAATATCGTCAGAGGTAATATCGTCTTTACGCACCATCGGCAGTTTAAAAATGCGAAAGAAGACGTTGGCCAGACCGTTGAACAGCCACACCAGCGGGCGCATCACCAGCAAGCAGAAGCGCATGGGATTGATAATGCGCAGGGCGATGGTTTCGGGCGCGATCATACCGACGCGTTTCGGGGTCAGGTCGGCAAACAGAATAAACAGGCTGGTCACGATGGTAAACGAGCAGATAAAGCTAAGCTGTTCGGCAAGTTCATGCGACATAAAGCGGTTAAACAGGCTGGAAAACGCGGGCGAAAACGCCGCATCACCGACGATACCACCGAGGATCGCCACGGCATTCAGGCCGATTTGCACCACGGTAAAGAACATGCCGGGGGTTTCCTGCATTTTCAAAACGCGCTGAGCGTTGATGTTGCCTTCGTCGGCCAGAAGTTTCAGCTTAATCTTGCGGGCGGCGGCCAGCGAGATTTCCGAAAGAGAGAAAAAAGCACTGATTACGATCAGTAGCAGAATGACAAGTAAGCTATCAAGCATATGAGATCCAAAGAGTTATTCACTTGTCATTTTTGGCCTGGGCAGCGTGCGGTTTAGGCGGTCATTCCCTGTGCTGGTGACGCAAGGGGAGCTATCCGTGCCAAAAATGTCTGCGCCCATTTAACACAATGCGTGAGCGTCGGGGCAGAAATGAAGACAGGCGGGATGCCTGTGGTGGGTGATTATAGCAGCAGCGACGATGCCGCCGCCAGAGGGCAATCGGTGGCGTCCTGTGAGGCTATCGGGCAGTCTGTCATCAACCGCCCGGTCAGGCGTACAAACGGCAATCGCGCCTGCGACGTAACAACATCGTTGTAACGTAAGTGGGTTTTGCCGACAATAATGCTCAATTTGACTTATAACTCGTTGTACACTGCCAGTTAGCAAAAAGTGCGGCTATGATGAGTGAGTTGCCGTCGCGATCGTATCGGTAACGAGGATTAACACGCGCCCTGTGGAATGGGGCAGGCATGACAGACAGGAGTACAGGTGCCACGATTTTATGTTTATTGCATGGCGGGTTTACTACTCGTCGCGCCCGCCTTCGGGGCAGGGCCGGTTCGACTACAGCTGGAAGGGCTAACCGGAGAACTGCAAAAAAACGTCAGGGCACGCCTGTCGACTATTGGCAGCGATGAAGTCACCAACGATGGCCGCTTTCGCTCCCGCGTATCCGCGGCAATAAAAGAGGGGCTGCGTGCGCTTGGCTATTATGAGCCGGATATCGACTTCGTATCCCGGCCCGCGCCACCTCAGGGCGGCCGTCCGGTGTTAATCGCCCGCGTCACGCCCGGTCAGCCGGTAAAAATTGCGGGCAGTACGATTATCGTCACCGGCCAGGCTAAAAACGATGCGGACTATAAAAACTGGATCGCGCAGGGGCACCCCAAAGTCGGAACGGTGCTGAATCACGGGCAGTACGACAAATTCAAAAGCGGCTTCACTAACCTTGCCCTCCGTAACGGCTATTTCGACGGTGAGTTTGAGAAAAGCGAGCTGGGCGTTTCCGTTGCGCGCCACGAAGCCTTTTGGGATCTCGATTACAACAGCGGCCCGCGCTATCGTTTTGGCAATGTCAGCTTTGAAGGTTCGCAGATTCGCGAAGCCTATTTGCAAAATTTAGTCCCTTTTAAAGAGGGCGATTACTACAGCTCGCGCGATCTGGCTGAGCTTAACCGCCGTCTTTCTGCGACCGGCTGGTTCCAGTCAGTTGTGGTTGCGCCTGAGTTTAAGCAGGGACGTAAAACCAAAGTCCTGCCCTTGAATGCGGTGGTATCGCCCCGCGCTAAAAACACCATCGAAGCCGGTGTCGGTTATTCAACCGATGTCGGACCGCGCCTGAAAGGAACGTGGAGAAAGCCCTGGGTTAACGATCGCGGTCACAGCATGGTCGCCAGTGCCTATGTTTCTGCCCCCGAGCAGCAGGTCGATCTCAGTTATAAAGTCCCCTTGCTGAAAAGCCCCCTGGAGCAGTACTACACGTTCTCGGGCGGCCTGAAGCGCACCGACCTCAACGATACCAAGGCGGACACCAGTACGCTGGCGGTATCACGTAACTGGGACAGCAGCAGCGGCTGGCAAAGAGCCCTTAATCTGCGCTGGAGCCTGGACCACTTTACACAGGGTAACGTCACTAACACCACGATGCTGCTCTATCCCGGCGTCAGTCTCAACCGCACCCGTTCGCGCGGGGGCTTAATGCCCACCTGGGGCGACTCGCAGCGTTATTCCGCCGATGTGTCCGATACCACCTGGGGATCGGATGTCGATTTCTTGATCCTGCAGGCGCAAAACGTCTGGATCCGCACACTGGGCGAAAAGAACCGCTTTATCGCGCGCGGCACAGTGGGATGGATTGAAACCAACGACTTCGACAGGGTGCCGCCGGACCTGCGTTTCTTCGCTGGCGGGGATCGCAGCATTCGCGGTTATAAATACAAAAACGTTTCGCCCCGTGACAGTGACGGCAAACTGACCGGGGCCTCGAAAATGGCCACCGGTTCGCTGGAATATCAATACAACGTCAGCGGCAAATGGTGGGGTGCGGTGTTTATTGACTCCGGTGAGGCCGTTAATGACATCAGTCAAAGCAATATCAAAACCGGTGCCGGTATCGGCGTACGCTGGGCATCACCCGTGGGGCCCATTAAGTTTGATATTGCCCGCCCTATTGGCGACAGCGAGGAGCATGGTGTGCAATTTTACGTAGGATTGGGGCCTGAATTATGACGCGCTGGAAAAAGGTCCTGATTGGCTTTTTGATTTTTTTAGTGCTGCTGTTTGCCGGCCTGGCATTTTTGATTGGCACAACGCCGGGATTACATCTGGTGCTGAAGGGCGCTTCGCGCTGGGTGCCGGGGCTATCCATTAACAAAGTGGACGGTGGCTGGCGTAATCTTACCCTCAGTGGATTGCGCTATGAGATGCCTGGCGTCAGCGTGAACGCGGGCAATATCCATCTGGCCGTGGATCTTAACTGCCTGCTGCACTCGTCTGTTTGTGTGAACGATCTTACGCTGAAGGATATCAGCGTGGTGGTCGACAGCAAAAAGATGACGCCCTCCACCGCGCCGCCGGAAGAAGAAAGCGGCAAGACAAACCTTAGCACGCCCTATCCGATCGCCCTGCGCCACGTGGGCCTGCACAATATAAACGTGAAAGTGGATGATACCGCTATTTCGCTGGTGGATTTTACCACCGGCCTGCAGTGGCAGGATCGTGCGCTGACGCTCAATCCCACCCATATTCAAAGCCTGCTGATTGCGCTGCCGAAAGCGGCGCAGGTGGCAAAAGAGCAGGTGGTGCAGCCCAAAATACAGCAGCCGAAGCCCGACGAGAAGCCGCTGGGCGAAACCTTACAGGCGATGTTTGCCAAACCGCTGTTGCCTGAACTGCCCGACTTTCAGCTTCCGCTGGACATTGATGTACAGGACATTGTGGGCGAGCAGTTGCGGATTACTGGGGATACCGATATTACGGTGAGCCGATTGCAGGTGAAGGCAAAAACCCTCGACCGGCATATGCAGTTGCAAACGCTGGCGGTGGATTCAAACCTGGGCAAGCTGAACGGCAGCGGTCAGGCGACGCTGGCCGACAACTGGCCCGTTGATTTGACGCTAAACGGTGACGTGAACGTTGATCCGGTGAAAGGCGAAAAGCTAAATCTGACAGTAAAAGGTGCGATGCGCGACGAGTTGAAACTGGCGCTAACGCTTTCAGGCCCGGTGCGCGCGCAGCTCGATGCCAGCGCCCAGCCCGCCGTTATTGGGCTTCCGCTGGCGCTCAACCTGACCAGTCCGCAGTTACGCTGGCCCCTGACCGGGCCGGTTCAGTATCAGGCCGACGATCTTCACTACCAGTTCAACGGCAAGGCGACTGACTATGTCATGTCGCTCCGTACGTCGGTCAAAGGGGAGTCGGTGCCGCCTGCGACGGTCGCCCTGGAGGGGAAAGGCAACGTTCAGCAGTTCAGTCTGGATAAGCTGCGTGTGGCGGTGTTGCAGGGCAACGTTGACCTGACAGCGCTGGTGGACTGGAGCAAAGCGATCAGCTGGCGCAGTGAGTTGACGCTGGACGGCATCAATACCGCACGCCAGTATCCTGACTGGCCGGCAAAGCTGAACGGCAACATTACCACGCGCGGCAGCCTGTATGGCGGCAGCTGGCAGATCAGCGTACCGCAACTGATGCTAAAAGGTAACGTTAAGCAGAATGCGGTCAGCGCAGAGGGGACCTTAAGGGGCAACAGCTACAACCAATGGGATATCCCCGGTATCAAAATAGCGCTGGGACGCAATCACCTGGAGATAAAAGGCAGTCTGGCAGATAGCCTGAACCTGGATGCCAACGTTGATGCGCCCCGTCTTGATAATGCACTGCCGGGCCTGGGCGGCGTGGTGAAAGGGGATATCAAAGCACGCGGTACGCTGAAAGCGCCACAGTTGCTGGCCGATCTTACCACCACGGGTTTACGCTGGCAGCAACTGCTTGTCCGCCGCATCACCCTGAAAAGCGACGTGCGCTCCAGCGATCAGATCGCCGGTAAACTTCAATTGCGGGTTGAACAGCTAAAACAGGATGCACTCAACATCAGCCTGCTGACGCTCAATGCCGAGGGTGATGAAAAGCAGCACCAGCTCAAACTCAACGTACAGGGTGAGCCGGTATCAGGACAGCTTGCGCTCAACGGCAGCTTTGACCGTCAGACAGAGACGTGGAAAGGCAGCCTTAATAACACGCGTTTTGACACGCCGGTGGGTGAATGGCGCCTGACGCGTGCGATGACCATTGACTATTTTAATCAGAAACAGAGCGCGACGATCGGCCCCCACTGCTGGCAAAACCCCAATGCACAGCTTTGTGTGCCAGAACCGATTGAAGCCGGCCCCAGTGGTCATGCTCACGTGGTGTTAAACCGCTTCGATCTGGCAATGTTGAAACCCTTCCTGACCGATCAAACGCAGCTGAGCGGCGTGTTCAGCGGCGATGCCCGCGTCAACTGGACGGCGGAGGGTAAACTGCCCGTCGGCACGCTGGCGCTGAAGAGTAACAACGTGAAAGTCGCGCAGGATGTGCAGGGCAATACGCTGCCCATCGCCTTTAACACGATTAATGTTAATGCGGCACTGCGGGACGGACGGGCTCAGCTCGACTGGCTGATTCGCATCGTGAATAACGGTCAACTGGACGGCAATGTGCAGATTACCGATCCGCAGCAGCGCCGTACGCTGGGCGGCAACGTGAATATCCGCAACATCTCGCTGGCAATGATCAACCCGGCGTTGATGCAGGGCGAAAGCATCAAAGGCAATCTGAACAGTAATCTGCGTCTGGGAGGAACGGCACAGCAGCCGCAGATTTTTGGTCAACTCGGCCTCAAAGATGTGAATGTAAAAGGCAACTTCATGCCGGTGGATCTCACCAGTGCCAGCCTGAATATGGTGTTTAACGGCATGAGTTCGACGCTGAATGGCCTGCTCCAGACCGCACAGGGCAACATTAACCTGAGTGGTGATGCGGACTGGAGTCAGTTGGATAACTGGCGTGCGCGCGTTGCCGCTAAAGGCAGTCGGGTTCGCGTCACCGTGCCGCCCATGGTGCGCATGGACGTTTCCCCGGATGTGGTCTTTGAGGCTACGCCAGCCGCCTTTAACCTTGACGGCCGGGTGGATATCCCATGGGCGCGCATCACGGTACAAGAGGTGCCAGAGAGCGCCGTGGGCGTCTCCTCTGACGAGGTGATGCTGGATAAGAACCTCAAACCGATTGAGCCTAAAACCGCCTCAATACCGATTAACAGTAACCTGACCATTCACGTCGGAAACGACGTACGTCTGTCGGCCTTTGGACTAAAAGCCCGGCTCAATGGCGATCTGAAAATGGTGCAGGATAAATCCGGACTGGGGCTTAACGGACAGATCAACATTCCATCCGGCCGTTTCCATGCCTATGGTCAGGACTTGATCGTACGCAAAGGTGAACTGCAGTTTGCAGGCCCGCCAGACCAGCCTTATCTCAACCTGGAGGCGATTCGTAATCCGGATGCAACAGAGGATGGCGTAACCGCAGGATTGCGCGTCACGGGGCTGGCAGACGAGCCAAAAGTAGAAGTGTTCTCCGATCCGGCGATGTCACAGCAGGAAGCCCTTTCATACCTGTTACGGGGTCAGGGACTGAAAAGCGACGGTGACGGTAACGCACTAACTTCGGCGTTAGTCGGCTTAGGGGTTGCACAAAGTGGGCAGGTTGTGGGTAAAATCGGCGAGACGTTCGGTGTAAGTAACCTTGCTCTCGACACCACCGGCGTTGGCGACAGTCAACAGGTGCAGGTCAGCGGCTATGTACTGCCGGGTCTACAAGTAAAATACGGAGTGGGCATTTTTGATTCACTGGCAACGTTAACCTTGCGTTACCGCCTGATGCCCAAACTCTATTTGGAAGCCGTGTCCGGTGTGGATCAGGCTCTTGATTTGCTTTATCAGTTTGAGTTTTAGCAATGCGAATAATTGTCTATGGCAGTTTACGGCGCAAACAGGGAAACAGTCACTGGATGACACACGCGCAATGGTTGGGTGACCATCAGATTGAGGGCTATGAGCTTTACAGTCTGGGTCACTATCCCGGCGTGATTACTGGCGAAGGAACGGTATATTGCGAAGTATACCGAATTGATGCCTCCATCCTCGCCGAGTTAGATGCGCTTCGCACCAAAGGCGGAGAATACAAACGTTTTCTGATTCAGACGCCGTTTGGGAGCGCGTGGCTTTATGTTTATCAACGTTCAGTTTCAGGACGTCAGCGCATTATGAGCGGCGACTGGCTGAAACGTGAAGAGGAGCAGGAAAGCGATTAGTTCGTTGGACTCACCAGCCAGTTAAGCTGAATGCCATTCAGATAAAAGGGTTCATGATCTTGATGAACCCTTTTATTCCTGTTTTCAGGCGACTCTCCAGCCTGCCTCATTATCGTGTCTTCACAGGGCTTTTAAGACGAGACGTAATGTCTTCGGTGTCGTGCGGCCGTAAGCAAGACAGGATTTAATCATGGGCAATTTATGAAAAAGTGTGGAAAGGGCGGTTAATGTCGTTAATGATACAAAACCTTTTCCGGTAAGCATACGGGCGGGTAAGTGCGTCGCATGAACGCCCGGTTATCACTCACTCAGCGAATGACCGTACAGATATCATCAAAGTGAAGAGTAATGAAAAAAACAATCAATATTTATCTTATCGCTGCTTTTATATTTTCTTTACCGCTGTTACTTGCCAATACTTTTTATATTGATGACAACGGCAGAGCAATAACGGGCAATGCACTCTGGGGGAGAGACGGAAGGCCATTAGCTGACCTGCTAATGAAAGCGCTGTTCCTCAGTTCCCATGTTTCAGACATTTTTCCTTTACCGCTCATTATCACTGCCGTTCTTATCGCTGTAACGTTGGCACACTATCATCATCGCCACTTCACCGCGTCGAAAACCTGGGTTGGCGTGTTAGCCACGCTGAGTTTTTTTGCTAATCCGTATCTGGCTGAAATATTTTCCTATCGTTTTGATGTGCTCACTATCGGTTCTGCGCTCGTGTTGAGCCTGGCCTGGGTATTATTTCCGGTACAAAAAACGATTATCCAGTTCCTGACAGCGGTCTTTGTTCTTCTCGCTATTTATTGCCTTTATCAAATAGCCATCAATATTGCGGTCATGATGGTCTTTGTTGTGGCATTTGGTCAGATGGTGAACAATACGCCGCCGTTACAGATTATTCGCGATCTTGTTCAGCGAGGTGCAGCGTTTCTGGTCGCGTCTGTTATCTACCTTAAGATCCTGTTACCGCTAACCTTCTCTGGTGAGCATGCTGCCAATCATCCCGGTATTGCCAGTAACCAGCTATGGGGAACTCTCTGCAACAATGCGCTGGCCTACTGGCATTTTATTGATGCTACCTTCTATAAAGATGGCAAAGGGATGGCAGTGCTGCTTTCAGTTCTGGTCGTGGCTGTCGTGTCCGCAGCAATAATTGCCCTACGCTATGTACAACAACAGCGTAATCCCATCCGTATTATGGTTGCCATACTGGCGCTGCTGTTCCCCTTCGCTGCCTTCGTGATTATTCCGGGGAGTCTGCTTATTTTACAGAATCCCCTTCTTGCTCCTCGGGTGATGCTGGCAGTGAGTGGGTTTATGCTGTTCAGTGCAACATTACTGGCATGGGCAATGAAGGGAAAAGGCGCCTTCGTCAACGTCATTATCGCGATTCCTTTGCTCTATGCATTTACGGGCATATATGTGTACGGTAATGCGGTTCATCAACAGGACGTAATTAATGCCGGGATTACGAATCAGTTAAAACGGGACACGAATGCATTGTCTGTGGGAGCGCTCTATATGCAGTTTAACGGGACCGCGCCTCGTTCACCTGTCTATCTCAATTCTCTTAATAATTATCCTGTGCTCAGTGCGCTGATTCCTGAATATTTTGCCAACTGGTGGTTTCCGTTTCCCTATATGGCAATAAGAGGCTTTAAAGCGTCCAATCCCATACAGGACGATATTACGGTAAGCCATGAGGATGTGGTCATGTCGATGTGCCATGGAGAACGCATTGCTCATAATCAGGACTATGACCTGTATAAGTATCGCGATCGTTTAACCGTCGATTTCACATTAAAGGGATGCCAGCACTAACAGGCGGCCAGCCCGCAACGAAGCAACATAATAACGACAAAAAAATACAGGCCCGTAGCAGGGCCTGTATGTATGACAAAGGAAAACGTCGT
Source organism: Pantoea sp. B623 (assembly GCF_024814475.1). Lineage (NCBI taxonomy): Bacteria > Pseudomonadati > Pseudomonadota > Gammaproteobacteria > Enterobacterales > Erwiniaceae > Pantoea > Pantoea sp. B623. Next base: position 2,956,946 of record NZ_JANUXM010000004.1, read on the forward strand.
TTGCCTTTTGTCCTGTGCTGAAAACGGTAGGGCGTTTCAGCGCAAGGGGATTTATTTCTTCGCCGCACGCTCGAAAGAAGAGATGATCTCAGCTTTCGCTGCTTCAGCGTTATCCCAGCCGTCAACCTTAACCCATTTGCCTTTTTCCAGATCTTTGTAGTGCTCAAAGAAATGGGTGATCTGCGCACGCAGCAGCTCTGGCAGGTCGTTCACATCTTTAATGTGATCGTATTCTTTGGTGAGCTTGGTATGCGGAACGGCAACCAGCTTGGCATCTTCACCTGACTCGTCGGTCATTTTTAATACGCCAACCGGGCGGCAACGGATCACTGAGCCTGGCTCCAGTGGGTACTGGGTAGGGACCAGCACGTCTACCGGATCGCCATCCAGTGACAGGGTATGGTTGATGTAACCATAGTTGCACGGATAGAACATCGCAGTGGACATGAAGCGATCTACAAACAGGGCTCCAGAATCTTTATCAACTTCATATTTGATCGGATCGGCATTGGCCGGGATCTCAATAATTACGTAGATATCTTCTGGCAGGTCTTTACCTGCTGGCACCTGGTTCAAACTCATCGGGAATTCCTTCAGTCGTCGTGTGTTGAGTGTTGGCTATTATAGCCAACTGACTGTGAAAGTACGCCCCCTTTTTGGCGTTTCGGAATGCTCCTCAACGCTATTTGGCCGTGATGAACAGGGAAACAATGCCCGCAGCAATCAATGGCCCTACCGGGACGCCGCGGAAAAACGCCACACCAATCACCGTGCCCATCAACAACCCGCCAATGACCGAAGGTTGCACGCTCATATAGCTGACGCCACGGCCGCCCAGCCAGGCGACAAAAATACCCACCAGCACCGCCACAATGGATTGCCAACTGGCAAAGGACTTAATCAGGGAGGAGGCGGGCAACGAACCGCTGGCGAGCGGGGCCATGACCGCCACCGTAAGGATGATAATGCCTATCGTAATGCCCTGTTTTTCCACGTAAGGGAAGAACTGCGCCAACGGGGTCAGTTTGATGGCCAGCAGAATCAATATAGAAAGGGTGACGGCGGTGTTGTGGACAAAATAGCTCAGTATGGCAAGGCCGATTAATATCAGCGTAGAGGCATAAGCAGCCATGATTTTTCCCTGCAGGTAAAAGACAACATTGGCAAAAAGCCAACAACGGACTGACATTAATCAACAATCGTCGGGGTTAGCGCAACTGCCATTGGCCAAAGATTGCAGTTGTAACGTTTGATTGCGTACCAGGGCTGTACTCTGCGCCGCCAGCGCAACGGGACCAAGGGTGCCCTGCGTATTCAGTTGGCTGCGGCTCGCCGCTAACCATGCCTCACGGTATTTCATCCATGCGCGCTGTGCGGCACGCAGTTTTTCTCTGGGCTGTCCGCTTAATTTTTTCATCAATGCACTGTACTGCGTGTTCATTTCCTTGTCCCACTCCTGGGTCGCCGCATCCTGGCATTGCATCAAGGCCAGCGTGGTATCAGCTTGATTAAGGCATTGATTTAATGTGACATCAATAGTGGACTGCTCCGCAACTGCTGCGTTGCAGCTTAAGAGTAACAGCAACACCCATCTTCTTTTCATGGATTTCCCCTTTTGTTTTTTTAACACAATACCTTCAGATTCATTAACAGATTAGCGGTAATGAATGGGTTAATCATTCACTGGCGTTAAAGTTTACGAATCGCAGTGCCGATACTTTCTCCGTTTAAGGGTTGTCGAAATTTTTTTCGCCTTTTACTACTCATACGGAAACGATCAAGATGAAACAGTTATCACTACGCACGGGGTTGCTGGCGTTGCTGGCATTCATGACACTGCTGCTGTTGGCGGTGAGTGTGATGGGCATTGTGGCCATTAATAAAGGTAACCGTTCTTTGGATGTGATCAACCGCATTCAGGGAATCGAGTTAAACAGCTTGTATCAAAGTAATGCCGATTTAATGCGCGCACGGGCCAGTGCTGCGCTGGCGGTGCGTAAAATTGAGATTGGTTTACTGGATGAGGGCGCGCAGGTCACCAAAACGGCGCAGGCTGATGTCGCGGCATCGCAGCAGAATCTTAAGCGATTTGTCGATGCCGGTACCGTGACCGCTGAAGGGAAAATTATGGCCGATGCCATCGCATCCAGCTATAAGGACTACCTCGATCAGGGCATCCTGCCAATGATGAAGGCGCTGGATAAACAGTACAACGATGAATACTACCAGCTGCTGGAAGGCAAGCTGGAGCAGCTTTCGGCGAAATACAGCAAAGCGGTAGAAACCTTCGGTAAAAAAGCCGATGAGATTACCCAGGCGCAATTAGTTGAAGCCCAGCGCAATGAAATCATGATGAAAGTGCTGATAGCCGTGGCCGTCGGACTCTCGTTGTTGCTGCTGGTGCTGGCCTGGGTGCTGTTGCGCCGCATGCTGCTGATTCCGCTAAACAACGCGATCATCCATCTTGAGCAGATTGCGGCGGGCGATTTGTCCCAGACGTTGCCGCTGGCGGGCAATAATGAGCTGGGGCGCCTGAACAATGCGCTGGCGGGCATGCAGCATGCGTTGCGCGAATCGGTTAATCAGGTGCGCGAAGCCGGCCTGAAAATTGACATCGGTAGCCGTGAACTGGCCGCCGGCAATGTCCATCTTTCCCAACGTACCGAAGAGTCAGCGGCATCGCTGGAGCAAACGGCGGCCAGCATGGAGCAGCTAACTGCAACGGTCCGTCTTAACGCCAGCAATGCCCAGCAGGCCCATCAGCTGGCTAACGCCGTGTCTGACAGTGCCGATCGCGGCGCAGAGGTGGTGAATTATGTTATGGAAAAAATGCATGAAATCACCGACAGCGCTAACCGTATCGGCGATATCCTGAGCGTCATTGACGGCATTGCTTTCCAGACCAATATCCTGGCACTGAACGCGGCGGTGGAAGCGGCACGTGCCGGAGAGCAGGGGCGCGGATTTGCCGTGGTCGCCAACGAGGTTCGTACGCTGGCACAGCGCAGTGCCAGTGCGGCGAAAGAGATCCGTACGCTGATCGGTGATTCACAAACGCGCGTCAAAGAGGGCAGTGAAATGGCGACGCGTGCGGGTGAAACAATGGATGAGATTGCCGCTGAAGTTATGCGGGTTACGGCCCTGATGAAAGAGATTTCCATGGCGTCAGAAGAGCAGAGCCGGGGAATCGATCAGGTGAATCACGCGGTCACGCAGATGGATGAAGCGGCGCAGCAGAACGCGGCGCTGGTAGAACAGGCAACGGCGGCGACCCATTCACTGGAGTCGCAATCCGAGCAGCTCCAGGCGGCGATGGCGCAGTTCAGGCTGCAGCAGTCGTAACGCAAAAAGGGCGCGTCACGCGCGCCCTTAATGTTTAGCCCTGACGGCACTCGGGGAATTCAGCCAGGAAACGCTCTACGTCGTCAACCATGGCGGTGTTACCGCAGTAGAACGGACAGCGTTGGTGCAGCGTGACCGGGGGAATATCCAGGATACGGTTCTGACCGTCGCTGGCTTTACCGCCGGCCTGCTCCGCTAGGAAAGCCATTGGGTTGCACTCATACAGCAGGCGCAGCTTGCCTTTTGGATGGCTGGCGGTGCTGGGATAAAGATAAATACCGCCCTTCAGCAGGTTACGGTGAAAATCCGCGACCAGAGAGCCGATATAGCGTGATGTGTAAGGACGGTGCGTCGCCACATCCTCTTCCTGACAGAATTTCAGGTACTTTTTCACGCCCTGTGGGAAACGAATGTAGTTACCTTCGTTAATGGAATAGGTGTAACCCACTTCCGGATAGGTCATGCGTTCATGGCTGAGGCAGAACACGCCCAGAGAGGGATCATAGGTAAACGCATGGACGCCACAGCCGGTGGTGTACACCATCATGGTGGATGAGCCATAAACGACGTAACCGGCGGCAACCTGTTTGTTGCCTGGCTGCATGAAGTCGGCTTCGACAACTGGCGTACCCGGCTCGCTGACGCGGCGATAGATGGAGAAAATGGTGCCGACGGAGACGTTAACATCGATGTTCGACGAACCGTCGAGCGGGTCCATCAATACGACGTATTTTCCGTTTTCCTCGCCTTCAAAGATAACAAACTCATCTTCTTCTTCAGAAGCGATACCGGCAACAATGCCGCGTGCTTTCAGTGCGGCTTTGAGTTTTTCGTTGGCGAACAGATCCAGTTTCATCTGCTGTTCACCCTGAACATTCTCAACGCCGCTGGCACCAAGAATATCGACCAAGCCGGCTTTGTTGATATCACGGTGAATAATTTTAGCACCCAGCTTAATGGCTGAGATAAGTGCCGTCAGTTCACCTGTGGCGTGCGGAAAGTCGTGTTGCTTCTCGACGATAAATTCGCCCAACGTTTTCATAACACATTCCCTGAATCATCGATGGAGTGGCAGCGGCATACTTAACTGCCCGTGGATGCGTACGCAGTTTAGCCGATTGAACTTTAAAAACCATAGTCCTAATCCGTTTCTTCCGTGTGCAAGCGAGGTTACACTGTGCGCCGAACTTTTGAGTTATGGACCTCGTTATGCGCATTCACATCCTCGGGATATGTGGCACTTTTATGGGCGGACTGGCTATGCTGGCCCGCTCCCTTGGTCATCAGGTGACAGGCTCTGACGCCAATGTCTATCCACCGATGAGCACGTTGCTTGAGCAGCAAGGCATTGAATTAACAGAGGGTTACGATGCGAGCCAGCTTGAGCCCGTACCGGACCTGGTCATTATTGGCAACGCCATGACGCGCGGTAACCCCTGCGTGGAAGCGGTACTGGAACGCAACATTCCTTACCTCTCTGGCCCCCAATGGCTGCACGATTTTGTGCTGCGCGATCGCTGGGTGCTGGCCGTGGCGGGCACGCACGGTAAAACCACCACAGCAGGCATGGCAGCGTGGATTCTGGAAGCCTGCGGCCTTGAACCTGGCTTTATTATTGGTGGCGTACCCGGTAACTTCGATGTTTCTGCAAAATTAGGAAAAAGCCCATTCTTTGTCATTGAGGCTGATGAATACGACTGCGCGTTTTTCGACAAGCGCTCGAAATTCGTCCATTACTGCCCACGTACGCTGATTCTGAATAATCTTGAATTCGATCATGCCGATATTTTTGACGATCTGCGGGCCATCCAGAAACAGTTTCATCATCTGGTACGCATTGTGCCGGGTCAGGGCAAGATCCTGCTGCCAGAGCACGATCATAACCTGAAGCAGGTGATGGCAATGGGCTGCTGGAGCGAACAGGAGCATGTGGGCGACGGCGGTCACTGGCAGGCGAAGAAGCTGACGCCGGATGCCTCCCGCTGGGAAGTGCTGCTGGCGGGTGAAAAAGTGGGCGAGGTGAACTGGGGACTGGTAGGCGAGCACAACATTCACAATGGCCTGATGGCGATTGCGGCAGCGCGCCATGTCGGCGTAAAACCTGAGGACGCAAGCCAGGCGCTGGACAGCTTTATTAATGCCCGTCGCCGTCTTGAGCTGCGCGGTGAGGTCAACGGCATCAAGATCTATGATGATTTTGCCCACCATCCGACGGCGATTCTGGCCACGCTGAGCGCACTGCGCAGTAAAGTGGGCGGCACCGCGCGCATTCTGGCGGTGCTGGAGCCGCGTTCAAACACCATGAAAATGGGCGTGAATAAAAATGAGCTGGCACCGTCGCTGGCGCGCGCAGACGAAGTGTTCCTGTTCCAGCCGAGCCATATTCCGTGGCAGGTCGCTGACGTCGCAGAAGCCTGCATGCAGCCCGCTCACTGCAGCGCGGATATCGATACGCTGGTAGAGACGATCGCGAAAACGGCCCAGCCGGGCGATTCCATCCTGGTCATGAGTAACGGGGGCTTTGGTGGGATTCATCAGAAGCTGCTGGATCGTCTGGCGCGCTGATCACTAGCGGACCCGTTCCTCTCCCTCAGACGGGAGAAGAAAACCCTGCGGCTGGGCGCTGCTCAGCCGCAAATCAGCGGAAAGGTCAGACGGTTTCGGCTAACTCACGCAGATACTGAAAAATCTGACGGGCAGATTTTGGCGGTTTGTTACCGGCTTTTTCCTTCTGCGCATTACGGATCATGCTACGCAGCTGCTGGCGATCGGCCTGCGGATAAAGGGCGATCACGTCCGCCATCGCCTCATCACCCTCATCAATCAGACGATCGCGCAGCATTTCCAGTTTATGGAACAGGGCGACCTGCTGGTTGTGACGGTTCTTGAGTTTGTCGAGTGCGATGCGGATCGGCTCAACATCCATACTGCGCAACAGTTTACCGATAAGCTGTAACTGACGGCGGCGACCTTCTTTCTTGATGCGCTGTGCCAGTTCAATCTCGTTACGTAAACGCTCGTCCAGCGGAATTTTATCCAGAGAGTTTTTACCCAGATCGACCAGCTCGGCACCCAGGCGTTTCAGCTCTTCAGCATCACGTTTTATTTCGCTCTTACTAACCCAAATAATCTCTTCATCTTCTTCTTCGTGATTATCGGGTACATTGTCGAGCCACTCATCAGGCTGCTTAGTCATATCTGGCTCCAAAAAAAAGAGGCTAATCCTACCAGTTTATCGGGTGACTGCGAAATTGTTCTCTGACTCTGATAGACTCAAATTATTCAACCATAAGATTAGACGGCAGGTCGATGAACGTATCAACTCAAGTTGCAGAACAGCGAACAGCACTGGAACAGGCAATTGCGCAGGCGCTTGAACTGGCAAAAGCAAGTACGGATGGCGCGGAAGTCGCGGTGAGCAAGACGACCGGTATTGGTGTGAGTACCCGCTACGGCGAGGTAGAAAACGTTGAGTTCAACAGCGACGGCGCACTGGGTATTACCGTTTATCATCAAAACCGTAAAGGCAGTGCTTCATCGACCGATCTCAGCCCGGATGCGATCAAACGGACTGTGCAGGCGGCGATCGATATTGCACGCTATACGTCACCCGATCCTTTTGCCGGACCGGCGGATGCAGAATTACTGGCTTATGAGGCTCCGGATCTCGATCTTTACCATCCGTGGGAGATCGATGCCGATCACGCCATCAAACTGGCGGCCCAGGCAGAACAGGCGGCGCTGCAGGCGGACAAACGCATCACCAACACCGAAGGCGGCAGCTTTAACAGCCACATCGGGATTAAAGTCTTCGGTAACAGCCACGGCATGTTACAGAGCTACTGCTCCAGCCGCCATTCGCTTTCCAGCTGCGTAATTGCTGAGCAGGACGGCAATATGGAGCGTGACTATGCTTACACCATCGGCCGGGCAATCGACGATTTAAAAAGCCCGGACTGGGTCGGCGCAGAATGCGCGCGCCGTACGCTGTCGCGTCTTGCGCCACGCAAGCTCGACACCATGAAAGCGCCGGTGATCTTTGCCCCCGAAGTGGCAACGGGTCTGTTCGGTCACCTGGTGGGCGCCATCAGCGGTAGCAGCGTGTATCGGAAATCCACCTTCTTGCTGGATGCCATGGGCAAACAGATTCTGCCTGAGTGGCTGACCATTCAGGAGCAGCCGCACCTGTTGAAAGGTTTAGCGTCAACGCCGTTTGACAGCGAAGGCGTTCGCACCCTGGCTCGCGACATTATCAAAGATGGCGTGCTGCAAACCTGGCTGATGACCAGCTATTCGGCGCGCAAGCTGGGCCTGACCAGCACCGGCCACGCGGGCGGTATCCACAACTGGCGCATCGCCGGTCAGGGGCACAGCTTCGACGCTATGCTGAAGCAGATGGGCACCGGCCTGGTGGTGACAGAACTGATGGGGCAGGGCGTCAGTGCGATCACGGGCGACTACTCACGTGGCGCAGCCGGTTTCTGGGTAGAAAACGGTGAAATCCAGTATCCGGTAAGCGAAATTACTATCGCCGGTAACTTAGGCGACATGTGGCGGAACATTGTCACCGTGGGCGATGACATTGAAACGCGTAGTAATATTCAGTGCGGTTCGGTCTTACTCCCCGAAATGTATATTGCCGGACAGTAAAATCTCTTTTAAGTTGTTTATGCGATAGCAAGCGGAGGGCATCGACCCTCCGTTTTTTTATAAAAAGCATTCCCACAATAAAAAGGAAGCTGAGCATGCGTAAAGAGCTTATGTCGTTGTTAGCTGTAGCCGTGTTATCCGTGAGCGTGACCGCCGGTGCTGCCTCTCTTGAGCACGATATGAAAGATATGTCGGGTATCTATAAGTCACTGGACGGGGCGAAAAGCGCCGACCAGTTGCACAAGATGTTAAGTGATTTGCGTGCTAAAGCAGAGGATGCCAAAAAAGGCACGCCGGACAAGCTGGAAGGCAAAGCCCCGGACAGCCCGGAAATGAAAGACTTTCACAAAGGTATGGATGACCTGATCGCCCAGATTGATAAAGCGGATGCGCTGGCTAAGCAGGGTAAACTGGATGAAGCCAAAGCAGAAGCGCAAAAGCTGGCGGCTATCCGTAACGAAAACCACAAGAAGTTCCGCTAATTTTACCGATAACCCCGGCTTGCCGGGGTTAATTGCTCAGGGCTCTTCATCGTCGCCTGGCGTCGCCTGAATGATTTCCACCTGATGCGCTTTAAGCACGTTCTGCAACGCCGTTGCCGGCAACCGATCTGTAAACAGGGCGGTCGCCTGGGTAACGCTGCCCATTTCTACCGCTGCCGATGCCTGAAACTTGGTGTGGTCTGCCGCTAACAAAATATGACGCGCATGCGCCATCATGGTTTGCGCCACGGCGGCCTCGTTAACATCAAATTCCAGTAGCGCCCCATCGCTCTCAATGGCGCCCATGCTGGTAACCAGATAATCTGCCCGAAAACTGGCCACAAACGCGGACGTGACCGGGCCAATAATGCCACCGTTGTGGGCGCGCAGCGTGCCGCCGGGCACCATCACTTCAAACTGTGGGCATTTATACAGAATATGGGCGACACGAAGGCTGTTGGTAATAATGCGCAGATGTTTATGGTTTGCCAGCGCCCGGGCGACGTGTTCAACCGTAGTGCCAATAGTGATAAATACCGTTGATCCATCGGGAATATAGTCCGCAATGGCTTCCGCAATCGCACGTTTTTCTTCGGTCTGTGAGACTTCGCGCTGTTCAAAAGCGGTATTCACTACGCTGGAAGCACGGCCCGCACCACCATGATGACGCGTGATTAATCCCTGATCGCTGAGTTTACGAATATCGCGCCTGACCGTTTGTGTGGAAACGTCGAGCAGCAAGGCGAGTTCATCAATATTCATGTAGCCACGTTCAGCGATCAGCCTGAGCAAACGATCGTGGCGAGGATTACCGGTTACGTCCGTGAGGATCATGGATTGTTCTCTGAATACCACCATGGCACACAGTTTATACATTTACCGACATAAAAGAACAGGTTTGATCATAATCAGGGATCCCGTCTCGCCCGCCCGGTCGCGTACATTTTAGCGCCGCGACCGCACTGGCAAAGCGCACGGCCTCTGTGACAGAGCCCTTCTGCGCCAGTTTCACGGCCAGCCCCCCGTGGAAGACGTCGCCCGCGCCGGTGGTATCGACGACCTGTACCTCAAAGGCGGGCTGATGCTGGAGCGTGCCGGCGTCCAGCCAGACGCAGCCCTGAGCGCCCTGGGTAACATAGACATGACCATTTGTGAGCATTTGTGCTTTTTTTAACGCCGCCGTTTCCCCCTCCAGCCCGGTTAAGCGCTGTAAACCCGGCGCTGAAAATGCCGCATGATCGCTTAACGCCACCAGCTCCCCAATGTCCTGCGGGGTCACATCCCCATCCAGAATGGTGGGAACGCCCTGTTGGCGGGCCAGGGTAAACGCGCACTTGGCACCCTGGTGCCAGCGAACATCTGCCAGCACCGAATCCCATTGTGAGAAGTCGATCTCTGTTAGCCAGTCTGCGCATTCTGCTAAGTCCGGGCTAGGGTAGTTGGCAATCATCCGTTCCCCCTCGGCATCCACTAGAATCGCGGATTGTGAAGAGCGGGCGGCCTCGAAAACCTTAGTATATCGGGTCTTTACGCCGTACTCATTTAACTCAGACAGCAGTCTCTTCCCTGTGTCATCGTCACCAACCCGACCAATAAAATCCACCTCTGCACCCAGTTTAGCTGCGGCAACGGCCGCTGTAGCAGCCGGACCACCGCCGACTTCCCGATAGTTGTTTGCCACATATTTTCCGCTCTGAGACGGCAAGGTATCCAGATACCAAATGCGATCTAATACGGTGACCCCTACACAAGCAATACGCGTCATAACGCTTCCTCACATTTTGTTGGTGTTGTCATTTTAATTTCATCAAATGTTTTAAAAGTGACACCTGTCAATTTTTTGACCATAAATTACAAATATGATCTAAAACAGACAGTAAAAGTCGTCTGTAGTGACAAAATATGACAATAACGGGGTTGGGAGAGCGGTATGTCGGTAATTGCGTTTATTGGATTGGGACAAATGGGCGGGCCGATGGCGAGCAATCTGCTGAAGCAGGGCCATCAGCTCAACGTCTTTGATGTGGATCCTCAGGCCGTCGCGCGTCTGGTTGATAAGGGCGCCCGGGCGAGCGTTTCAGCTGCGGAGGCGGCAACCGGGGCCGAGTTTGTTATCACCATGCTGCCCAACGGCGAGTTAGTGCGTTCCGCACTGCTTGGCGACAAAGGTGTGTGTACCACGCTGGCATCCACTGCGCTGGTGATTGATATGTCCACGATCCATCCGCTGCAAACCGATCGGCTGATCGGTGAGATGGCCGCTCGCGGCTTCAGCATGATGGACGTGCCCGTCGGCCGCACGTCAGACCATGCGATAGCCGGTTCACTGCTGCTGCTGGCAGGCGGCACGCCGCAACAGGTTGCACGAGCAAAACCCGTGCTTATGGCGATGGGCAATGAGCTGGTCGTGGCAGGCGGCCCTGGTATGGGGATTCGCGTCAAGCTGATCAACAACTACATGAGCATCGCCCTGAATGCCCTCTCGGCGGAAGCGGCGGTGCTGTGTGAAGGTCTGGGGCTGTCGTTTGACGTGGCGTTGCAGGTGATGAACGGCACGCCTGCGGGCAAAGGGCATTTCACCACGACCTGGCCTGACAAGGTACTGAAAGGGGATCGCTCACCGGCCTTCATGATCGATCTGGCGCATAAGGACCTGGGGATTGCGCTGGATGTTGCCAACCAGCTGCATGTACCGATGCCGCTCGGGGCTGCCTCACGTGAAGTTTACAACCAGGCCCGCGCTGCCGGACGCGGACGCGAGGACTGGACCGCCATCCTTGAACATGTTCGCGCCAGCGCGGGCCTCATTTCTCCCCACACAGTGTGACGCTTAATTCAGAGGAAAGAAGCATGACTCATTACACCCTTAAAGACATCACCCGACCTTCAGGTGGTTTCGCCATGCTCGCAGTCGATCAGCGTGAGGCCATGCGTTTGATGTTCGCGGCCGCTGGCGCGTCACTACCCGTCAGCGATCGCGTGCTGACCGAGTTTAAAGTCAATGCCGCCAGCGTGTTATCGCCCTATGCCTCGGCGATCCTGATTGATCAACAGTTTTGTTTCCCGCACATCGTCGAACGGCAAGCGGTTGCCCCCGGCTGCGGCCTTATCGTCGCGGCGGATGAATTCATTCCGGGCAATGGTATTCCGGTGGACAGCGTGGCGATCGATAACAACGTCGATCCGGTGGCGATGAAGCGTGACGGCGCGAAGGCGCTGAAGCTGCTGGTGCTGTGGCGCAGCGATGAAGATCCGCAGCAACGTCTCGACATGGTTAAGGCCTTCAACACCCGCTGCCACCGCCATGGCCTGCTCAGCATTATCGAACCGGTAGTCAGGCCACCGCGCCGCGGCGATCGCTTTGATCGCGAGCAGGCGATCCTGGACGCGGCCACAGAATTGGGCAACAGCGGCGCGGATCTCTACAAGGTGGAAATGCCCCTGTACGGCAAAGGTACACAGTCGGATCTGCTGGCGGCCGCGCAAAAGCTCAACGATCGGATCGCGATGCCGTGGGTCATTCTCTCGTCCGGCATTGATGAAAAATTATTCCCGCGCGCCGTGCGGGTGGCGATGCAGGCGGGCGCATCGGGCTTCCTGGCCGGGCGAGCCGTCTGGTCTTCCGTCATTGGCTTACCGGATACCGACCTGATGTTGCGGGATGTCTCCGTCCCCAGGCTGCAACGGCTGGGTGAGATCGTAGATGAAATGATGGCTAAACGCTAAGAGGGCAACGCAAATGAAATGGTTTAACACGCTGAGTCATAACCGCTGGCTCGAACAGGAAACGGACAGGATTCTCGACTTTGGTAAAAACGCAGCGGTCGCCACCGGATTTGGCTGGCTGGGGAATACCGGGCAGGTAAAACCCGAGATGGGCACGCACCTGTGGATTACCGCACGCATGCTGCATGTCTATGCCGTTGCGGCCTCGATGGGACGGCCGGGAGCTTATCAACTGGTCGATCACGGCATTAACGCCCTGAATGGTGCGCTGCGCGATAAACAGTACGGCGGCTGGTATGCCTGCGTAAACGATGAAGGCGTCGTTGATGCGTCCAAACAGGGTTATCAGCACTTTTTCGTGTTGCTGGGCGCGGCCAGTGCGGTCACTACGGGGCATCCTGCCGCCCGCCAGCTGCTGGATGACGCGATCGACGTGATCGATCGCTACTTCTGGAGTGAAGACGAACAGATGTGCCTGGAGTCCTGGGATGAAGCCTTTAGCAAGACAGAAGACTACCGCGGCGGCAATGCCAATATGCACGCCGTTGAAGCCTTCCTGATTGTCTATGACGTCACGCACGACAAGAAATGGCTGGATCGCGCGCTGCGTGTCACCTCGGTGATTATTCACGACGTCGCGCGCAACGGTGAGTACCGCGTCAATGAACACTTCGACACTGACTGGAACCCATTACGCGATTACAACAAAGAGAATCCCGCTCACCGCTTCCGGGCTTATGGCGGCACGCCCGGACACTGGATTGAATGGGGACGTCTGATGCTGCATCTGCATGCTGCGCTGGAAGCGCGCTTCGAAACGCCGCCGGCCTGGCTTATTGAAGATGCGAAAGGCTTATTCCACGCCACTATCCGCGATGCCTGGGCGCCCGATGGCGCAGACGGGTTTGTTTACACCGTGGACTGGGATGGCAAGCCCGTAGTGAGTGAAAGAGTGCGCTGGCCCGTGGTTGAGGCAATGGGCACGGCTTACGCCCTGTATGCGGTCACTGGCGAGGCGCAATACGAAGCCTGGTACCAGAAATGGTGGGATTACTGCATCACTTACATGATGGATTTCGAGAATGGCTCATGGTGGCAAGAGCTGGATTGCGAAAACAAGGTGACCACCAAAGTGTGGGACGGCAAACAGGATATCTATCACCTGCTGCATTGCCTGGTGATCCCGCGCCTTCCTCTGGCACCGGGGCTGGCACCCGCCGTAGCGGCAGGATTACTGGACTGTAATGCGAAATAACCCCTGAAAAACAGACTAACGGGAGTACCAGCTATGCACAGCAGCGGACAAACCCTTGTTCTTCACGCTGGAGAATATCAGGCAAAAATCGTCACCGTAGGCGCTGGCCTGGCTGAGCTGACGCACGCGGGCCGCCATCTGGTGCTCCCACATCCTCCGGAGGCAATGCCGCTGGCGCATATGGGCAAAGTCCTGATTCCCTGGCCGAATCGCGTCTCGAAAGGAACCTGGAAACATAACGGCAAGCTGCTTCAGCTACCCATCAATGACCACGAAGGCGTTACCGCCATTCACGGCTTATTGGCCTGGCGTGACTGGCAGATCGCCAAACACACCGACAGCGAGGCGACCTTAACGGTTTTCCTGCCGCCCAGTTACGGCTATCCGTTTGCGTTGCTATCGGCAGTGACTTACCGGCTTGATGCCGCACAGGGCCTGCAGGTCAGTATCAGCAGCCAGAACGTAGGCGATCAACCCGCGCCCTACGGTGTCGGTTCGCATCCTTATCTGACCTGCAACATGACCCTGGTGGATCACTGCCTGCTGACGCTACCGGCCGCGATTGCAGAAGGGGATTTTCTTACCCCGCGTCGGTTGGCGTCGACGCAGATCGACTGCAGTGTTAACACCCGCGCAGCCGGACGCGAATGGGAGGTGAGATTAACTTGTCCACAGCAGGCACTTTCGGTTTTTTTACGCAGCGATCAACCCTGGTTGCAAATTTACAGCGGCGAAAAACTTGGCCGCACGGGATTGGCAGCCGAGCCGATGAGTTGTCCACCTGACGCGTTCAATTCTGGCATTGATGTGATTTTTCTTGCGCCACAGGCGCGCCATCTCATGACGTTCACGATTGGCTGTGACCAGCACGAATCACGCTAAACCTTATTTTTTTATCCTACAACGCAGAGGTCAGAATGCATTTACAACATCCTGAGACGGCAGGCGTAAAGCTGACTGCCGCCGGTAACGGCTTTTCACTGACTTATCAAAACCGACAGATTCTTAGCCACAGCGAGGAAAAACCCTGTCTGTGGATAGGCAATGGCAACGCCGATATCGACATGTTTCGCGGCAATTTCAGTATTAAAGACCGGTTGAATGAAAAACTGGCGTTAACCTCGGCCGTTGTGACCGCGCAGGACACCGGCTGGACGGTGCGCTTCTCACGCGGAGAGGTATTTAGCGCCACGCTGATCATCGGCACAGATGAAAACGGCCGCCTGTTGCTTACGCTGACAAACGACAGCGACAGGCTTAACCGTATCTGGCTGAGGCTGTCAGCCTTGGACGACGATCATATCTACGGCTGTGGCGAGCAGTTTTCCTGTTTTGATTTGCGCGGGAAACCTTTTCCACTCTGGACCAGCGAACAGGGCGTCGGGCGCAATAAGAAAAGCGTGGTCACCTGGCAGGCTGACTGTGCAGAGAATGCCGGCGGAGATTACTACTGGACCTTTTTCCCACAGCCGACCTTTGTCAGCAGCCAGAAGTATTACTGCCATGTGGATAACAGCGGCTACATGAATTTTGACTTCAGCGCAGCGGATTATCATGAACTGGCTTTCTGGGAAAATAACGCCACGTTACGTTTTGAATGTGCCGATACCTACATCGCCCTGCTGGAAAAAATGAGTGCCCTGTTGGGGCGTCAGCCGGTATTACCGGACTGGGTTTACGATGGCGTCACGCTGGGGATCCAGGGCGGCACCGAGGTCTGCCAGCAGAAGCTGAACAAAATGCGTCAGGCGGGCGTGAAAGTGAATGGCATCTGGGCGCAGGACTGGTCCGGCATCCGGATGACCTCCTTCGGCAAACGCGTGATGTGGAACTGGCAGTGGGACAGCGAGCTTTATCCCCAACTGGACGCGCGCATTCAGCAGTGGAAAGCGGAAGGCGTACAGTTCCTGTCTTATATCAACCCTTACGTCGCCAGCGACCGTAACCTGTGCGAAGAGGCTGCCCGGAAAGGGTATCTGACCAAAAATGCGGCTGGGGACGATTACCACGTCGAATTTGGTGAGTTTTATGCGGGCGTCGTCGATCTCACGAATCCGGAGGCTTACCACTGGTTCAAAGGCGTCATCAAAGACAATCTGATTGCCCTGGGCTGTCGCGGCTGGATGGCGGATTTTGGGGAGTACCTGCCAACGGACACGTATCTGCACAACGGCGTCAGCGCCGAAATCATGCACAATGCCTGGCCCGCGCTGTGGGCGAAGTGTAACTACGAGGCGCTGGAAGAAACCGGCAAACTCGGTGACGTGCTGTTCTTTATGCGTGCGGGTTACACCGGCAGTCAGAAATACTCGGTGATGATGTGGGCCGGGGATCAAAATGTTGACTGGAGCCTGGACGATGGCCTGGCCTCGGTGGTGCCCGCCGCGCTGTCACTGGCGATGAGCGGCCACGGTTTGCATCACAGCGACATCGGTGGCTACACCACGCTGTACGGCATGAAACGCAGTAAAGAACTGCTGCTTCGCTGGTGTGACTTCAATGCCTTTACCCCGATGATGCGCACCCATGAAGGGAACCGTCCTGGCGATAACTGGCAGTTTGACAGCGATGAAGAAACCATTGCCCACTTTGCCCGCATGTCCACGATCTTCACCACCTTAAAACCTTATATCAAGCAGGCTGTCGCGCAGAATGCCCACTCGGGCTTACCCGTTATGCGCCCTTTGTTTTTGCACTATGAAGCGGATGCCCGCACCTACACGCTCAAATACCAATATCTGCTGGGGCGTGACCTGCTGGTGGCACCGGTTTATGAAGAGGGCCGCCGCGACTGGTCGCTCTATCTGCCTGAAGACCGCTGGGTCAACATGTGGACCGGAGAAACGTTAAACGGCGGGGATATCACTGTCGCCGCGCCGATGGGGCAGCCGCCGGTATTTTATCGGGCAGACAGCGAATGGCAGTCATTGTTTGCTTCATTACGGCTTGCTGGCAGTCAGATATTGCCACAGTAGCGGGAGAAAGGATTATGGATTTCTTTACGCTACTTACACCTGAAGGTCTGGAAATCACCACTGAGGTCGTCTGCATCATTATTGCCATTATGTTTCTGTACACCTTTATTGGCATCTGTGCGGGATTTGGTGGCGCGCTGGTTACGATGCCGCTGGTGACGTTGCTGCTGCCGGTCAAAATGGCTGCACCGATGTCGGTGATTGTGGGGACGGCAACGGCGCTGTATGCCACCTGGCTGTCTCGCAAGGAAACCAACTGGAAGTCAGCCCTGGTGCTGATCCTGTTCTCCTTTGCCGGTATCCCTTTGGGCATTTACGCGCTGTCCAATTTTCCGGACGACGTGATGAAAACCGGGCTGGGCGTTTTCCTGATCCTTTATTCGTTCTACAGCCTGTTTATTCCTCGTCTGCCTGTCTATGACAAAAACTGGATAGTGATGCCCACCGGTATTATCGCCGGGGCGCTCGGCTCGGCGTTTGCCACCAACGGTCCGCCCGTCGTGATCTACGGCATGTTAAGGAATCTGGCACCCGCTGCTTTTCGCGGCACGCTCAATGCATTTTTTACCGCGAATAACATCGCCATTATTGGCGGCCTGACCACCAGCGGCATTTTAACGGTCTCAACGGTCAAGCTGGTGATGTTCTGCATTCCTACCATGATCCTGGGATCGTTAGTGGGCCAGTATGTGCACAAGCGTATCTCCGTGCGGGCTTTCCGACTGATGGTGTTTCTCCTGCTGATTGCTTCGGGCTCCATGCTGATCAAAGGCGCTCTGGATATCCCGGCCTGGCAGGTACTGGTGCCCTCATTTGGCCTGCTGGCCGTCATGCAGCTGCTGTTTGGTAAAAAAGTGGCCGCTATTCGCGCTGAAATCGAGCAACAAAACGCTTCAAAATCATCCTGAAAAAGCGGCCCTGCTGACAGGTTCAGTGGGGCAGCGGAGAGAAATCATGAGCCAACACCATCTTGCTTCCGGCAGTGAACCGGCGACGTTACGGTTGCCCTTCAAAGAGAAAGTCGCCTATGGCATCGGCGATCTGGGTTCAAATATTTTATTAGATATCGGTACGCTCTACCTCCTGAAGTTCTATACCGACGTGCTGGAGCTGCCGGGAACCTACGGCGGCATCATTTTCCTGGTGGCCAAGTTTTTTACCGCCTTTACCGATATGGGCACCGGCATCATGCTGGATTCGCGGCGTCGGATTGGCCCGAAAGGCAAGTTCCGTCCCTTCGTGCTGTACGCGGCCTTTCCGGTAACCCTGTTAGCTATCGCCAATTTTGTGGGTACGCCGTTTGACGTCACCGGAAAAACGATCGTCGCCACAGTGCTGTTTATGATGTATGGCCTGTTCTTCAGCATGATGAACTGTTCCTACGGTGCGATGGTGCCCGCGATGACGAAAAACCCCGACGAGCGTGCCGCACTGGCCGCCTGGCGGCAGGGCGGCGCAACGCTGGGCTTGCTGATCTGTACCGTGGGTTTTGTACCGGTCATGAACCTGATTGAAGGCAATCCGCAGCTGAGTTATGTCGTTGCGGCCACGCTGTTCTCGGCGTTTGGCTTATTTTTTATGTGGTGGTGTTATGCCGGCGTAAAAGAGCGTTATGTCGAGCAACCCGCCAGCAGCCCCACGCAGAAACCGGGACTGTTAGCGTCGTTCCGTGCCATCGCGGGCAACCGTCCACTGTTTATCCTGTGCATTGCCAACTTATGCACACTGGGCGCCTTTAACGTCAAACTGGCGATCCAGGTTTATTACACCCAGTACGTGCTAAACGATCCCATTCTGCTGTCATGGATGGGATTCTTCAGCATGGGGTGCATCTTTATTGGCGTATTTATGATGCCCGGCGCGGTCAGGCGCTTTGGTAAGAAAAAAGTGTATATCGGCGGTTTGCTGATTTGGGTCGCGGGCGATCTGCTCAACTATTTCTTCGGCGGCGGTTCGGTCAGTTTTGTCGCGTATTCCTGCCTGGCTTTTTTTGGCTCAGCCTTTGTCAACAGCCTTAACTGGGCGCTGGTTTCCGATACGGTGGAGTACGGGGAATGGCGGACGGGCGTTCGTTCTGAAGGTACGGTTTATACCGGTTTTACCTTTTTCCGTAAGGTCTCACAGGCGCTGGCCGGCTTTTTCCCCGGCTGGATGCTGACACAAATCGGCTACGTGCCCAACGTGATTCAGTCGTCCGGAACGGTAGAAGGGTTGAAGCAACTGATGTTCATCTATCCCGGTGCGCTGGCCGTGATCACCATCGTGGCCATGGGGTGCTTCTACAATCTCAATGAGAAGATGTATGTCCGCATCATTGAGGAGATCGATGCACGTAAGCGTCAGCGCTAATTTGGCTTTGTGACTGCGCCGGTCGCGGCGCTAAAAGGATCACTTATGAAGACAGGCTCCGATCCATTAACGCTGAAACTCCCGCTGCGTGAGAAGGTGGCTTACGGCGTCGGTGATTTTGGCTCCAACCTGATGCTGACTATCGGGACGCTTTATTTACTCAAGTTCTACACCGATGAGCTGGGCATGCCAGCCTGGTACGGCGGGGTGATTTTCCTGGTGGCGAAATTCTTTACCGCCCTAACCGATATGTTCACCGGCATTGTGCTGGATTCACGCCGCCATATTGGCACGAGAGGAAAATTCAGACCTTTTATTCTCTATTTCTCGCTGCCGGTAGCGCTGGTGGCTGCGGCACAGTTTGTTGCTAACGACTTTAGCCTGACGATAAAGACAACAATCGCGACCGCCCTGTTTATGACGTTTGGTCTGTTTTACAGCCTGATGAACTGTTCCTATGGCGCAATGGTGCCAGCCATAACCAAAAATCCCCACGAACGCGCCCACCTCGCCGCCTGGCGGCAGGGCGGGGCAACGGTGGGATTACTGGTTTGCACGGTGTGCTTTATGCCCATTCAGTCGCTGTTTGTTGGCAAAAGTGCGCTGGGCTATCAGGTTGCCGCCGCCGTCTTTGTGGTCGCCGGGCTGCTGTGCATGTGGTTCTGTTACAGCGGGGTTAAAGAGCGCTATGTTGAGCTCACCCCGACGCATCATAAACCCGGTGTGGCAACGGCCTTCCGCGCCATCTTTCACAATCCGCCGTTGCTGGTTCTGTGCCTCGCGAACCTCTGTACCCTGGCGGCGTTTAATATCAAGCTGGCCATTCAGGTCTACTACACGCAGTACGTGCTGAACGATGTTCATTTGCTCTCCTGGATGGGCTTCTTCAGCATGGGCTGTATTCTGGTGGGCGTACTGCTGGTGCCCACAGCGGTAAAACAGTTTGGTAAGAAACAGGTTTATCTGGGGGGACTCATCCTCTGGGCCCTGGGCGATCTGGGTAACTTTCTCTGGGGAAGTAGCTCTCTGCTGTTCGTCATGTTCTCCTGCGTGGCGTTTTTCGGTACGGCATTCGTTAACAGCCTTAACTGGGCGCTGGTGCCGGATACCGTCGAGTACGGGGAGTGGAAAACCGGCATTCGGGCAGAAGGTGCCTGTTACACGGGCTACACCTTCTTTCGCAAGATATCCGCCGCGCTGGCGGGATTTCTGCCCGGTCTGATGCTGACGCAAATAGGCTACGTGCCCAATGCCGTACAAAGCGATGGCACGCTGGCAGGTTTAAGGCAGCTGATCTTTATCTGGCCCTGTTCGCTGGCGATTGCGGCGGCGTTGATCATGGGCTTCTGCTACAAGCTGAATGAAGCGCGTTTTGCCCTGATCGTGGCCGCCATTAGCCGACGTAAAACGCATCGCCTCCAGCCCGTTGACGACAAAAACCGCGTTACGCCATTACGTCAGCCCACTGACGCTGAGTCATAAGTTTCTCTGTTACCTTGCCCTCAGGGTTGCTGTTTGCCAGTTTTGTGACGGCTGACCAGCAACCCGGTTTGCTGTTTATTCCTCACCTGCCGCCTTTCCTGTGTGATATCCCTTTTTTAACTCACTGTTTAATCTGGTAAAAATAATCCGTCCGCTAAGCGAACGCGCAAGTTTGCGTTCCGGATCACTCACAAGGGCCGGATTTCCACTTCGAAACGGAAAAAGTCGTTCTCCACAGCGCTGCCGCCTCTGGTTAGTTTGAGATCACGCTAAGCGCGAAATGGGAAGCAGACGATGAGTACGGGTAAGGGAGCGGTAGCGATGAATGCGTCACAAGACGAACAGCAAAGGATTCAGGCCCTGACGGATCGCGTGATGGCGCAGATTGAGGTGCTTTTTGCCGAGCGGGCCATCCAGCCGAATGCCGTGCAGATACAAATGCTGGCTTCGCACGTGCGGGCAATGGCATTGCGATCCGTCACCGGCGAGAGTCTGCCAGAGGTTGAGGCTGAGCTGTTTGACGAAATTTCCAAAGAGTCGATGGCGCTGGCACAGCAGGTGGTGGACCTGTTTGGCAATTTGCCACCAGAAGAAGCCTGGCTGCTTTCTGTCCACTTTGAAGTGGCGAAGAACGACTAATTTTCCAACCCTGAGAGGAACAGACATATGGTAACCGTAGTGATCGGCGATCGTTTAGGTAAAGGACAAAAAGTGGCGGCTGGCGTAGAAAAAGCCGGTGGCCGTGCCGTTGTGGTGCCGGGCGTCGCGGCAGACATGAAGCTGGGCGACGTCATGAAAGCAGAGAATGCCGATTTCGGTATCTCCTTTTGCGGCAGCGGAGGGGCAGGCGCGATTACGGCGCAAAACAAATACGGCTATAAGGCCAAACATGGTATGCGCTCTGTGGATGAAGGCGTGACCGCCATTAATGAAGGCGCGAACGTGCTGGGCTTCGGCTTTATGGACAAAGAAGAGCTGGGTGAACGTCTGGTTCAGGCCTGGAACAAAAAACACGGTGGATAAGGAATGAAAGAGACCTTTACAACCTCGGTTGCCGTAAGCGGTAAGGGCGACACCAAGGCGAAAGCCTTCGCAGATGCGCTGAGTCGTGTACAGCACGAAGTCCTGCGCAACGCCAATAAGATTCTGCTGCGCATTGAACCGCAGGACGTAAAGGTGGTGCGCGCGCGGGAACGCGTCACAACCGAAAAATTCCTTTTCTTTTTCCTGGCACGCGAGCGCAGGCTCTTCAGCGTCGACCTGGAGGTCACCATTAACGTGACCTGCCTGGACGGCGATAAGGTCGAGTTCACCCGCGTGTAAGTCAGCCTCAAACAACACATATAAGGAAAGAGGATGTTTCTCATCATTTTGCTCAAGTCGTTAATTATCGGCGGCCTCGTGGGCGTCGGTGTGGGCGCCGGTGCCGCCCGCATGTTTCATGCCCCGACGACACAAGGTATGGGCGCCTTTCGCACACTGGGTGAACTTAACTCCTGTGAAGGCGATCCTGCCTCTCATTTCTCTTTTGGGTTGGGATTCTTCTTTAACGCCTGGGCCTCCTCCGTGGCGGCGGGTGCGTTCACGCAGGACGTGGATCATCGCATCATCCCCAACTGGGGCGCGGCGGCGATCATGATCAAAAACCGCAATGTGGCAGAGACGCTATACGACCCGAAAAAGATGGCTATCGCCTGCGGCATCATCGGCATGGTGGTGGTGGCTTTTCTCAACTCGACCGCCTCTGCCGTTCCGGCGGCCCTGCAGGTCACGGCGGTAAAGGTGCTGGTACCGGCCGCTAATTTGCTGGTGAACACGGTCATGCCGGTGATCTTCTGGCTGGCGGCAATTGACGCCGGTAAGAAATCGGGCTTTTGGGCCACCATCTTCGGCGGTCTGGCACAGCTGATTATGGGCAATGCCGTACCGGGCCTGGTGCTGGGCATTTTGATTGGTAAAGGGGTTGAAGAGAGCGGCTGGAACAAAGTGACCAAAATCATGATGACCGCCATCGTCGCCCTGTTTGTTCTCAGCGCCTTCTTCCGCGGTTTCGATATGAAGATGCTGCAATCCTTCCAGCTCGGCATTCCTGGCTGGCTCGACAGTATTCATAACAGCCTGAGCGGCAAATAACGGAGCGTCTGCAATGGAAGAATCAAACAAAGGTTTCTGGTATGCCGACTGGTCATTCCCGATTTTTGTCGGTCTGCTCTCCTCCGGCGTGTTTGCCGGGACCCATATGTACTACCTGTACGGTATCGGCGCTTTTAACGAAGTGGCCTTCGTCTCGATGTTACGGGCGGGCATCGATACCGGCGTTTACGGCGCGGTGGCCGCTTTCGGTGCCAGCTTTCTGTTCGCCCGCATCATTGAAGGATCGCTGGTCGGGATTCTGGATATCGGTGGTGCCATCCAGACCGGCGTCGGGTTGGGCGTGCCCGCGCTGCTGCTGGGCGCCGGTTTTGTCTTCCCGGTGGCGAATTTTGCGGCTTCGCTGGTCACCGGTCTGGTTATCGGTGTGGCGATAGGCTACGTCATCATTCTGGCGCGTAAGTTCACCATTAATCAAAGCAACAGCACCTATGGTGCGGACGTGATGATGGGCGCGGGCAATGCATCAGGACGCTTCCTGGGGCCATTGATTATCCTGGCCGCCATGGGCGCCTCCATTCCTATCGGTCTCGGTTCGCTGTTGGGTGCGCTGGTGTTCTATCTGTGGAACAAACCGATCACCGGCGGGGCGATCCTCGGTGCCATGATCCTCGGCGCGATTTTTCCGGTCGCGATCTGATCGCGTTAATGCCCGATCGGTGAAGGCCGATCGGGGCAGTCAAAGGAGATTCCTATGTACGATCTGATTCTGCGTCGGGCGCGACTGCCGGATGAACGTCTGATCGATATCGCCATACTCGACGGAAAAATAGCCGCCGTGGGTGAGGTAACCGGTAGGGCCAGAGTGGAACAAACCCTGGCGGCGAACTGCTATCTCAGTGCGGGCTGGATCGACTCCCACGTACACTGCTATGAAAAATCGCCCATCTACCACGATCATCCCGACCGGATTGGCGTGGAAAGCGGCGTCACCTGTGTTGTCGATGCAGGCAGTACAGGTGCAGACGACATTGATGATTTCAGACAGCGCACGCAAGCGGTCACCACCCAGGTTTTTGCGCTGCTGAATATCGCCCGCACCGGCATCGTTACCCAAAATGAACTGGCGGACATGACGCAGATTGATCGCCCGGCGATTGCCGACGCGGTAAGACGTCATCCCGATTTTATCGTCGGGCTTAAAGCCCGGATGAGCAGCAGCGTAGTGGGCGAAAACGGCATTCGGCCGCTGGTGCTGGCGAAGGCGATTCAGCAGGAAAATGGCAACCTGCCCCTGATGGTGCATATTGGTAACAATCCCCCCAACCTCGATGAAATCGCCGCGTTGCTGACCTCCGGCGACATCATCACCCACTGCTACAACGGCAAGCCAAACCGCATCCTGACGCCCGAAGGGCAACTGCGTGCAGCGGTAAAACAGGCCCTGGCAAGGGGCGTGCGGCTTGATGTTGGCCACGGCAGTGCCAGCTTCAGCTTTGAGGTGGCGCGCGCGGCGATTGCCCAAGGCATTCTGCCTGACACCATCAGTTCAGACATCTACTGCCGCAATCGTCTGAACGGACCGGTTTATACCCTGGCGCACGTGATGTCGAAATTTTTCAATGTAGGCATGACGCTGCCACAGATTATTGCCTGCGTAACGCATCAGGCGGCCAGCGGGCTGAGATTACGCAGCAAAGGTGCTATTGAGCCCGGACTTGATGCCGACTTTACCCTGTTTACCGTGGCGCACGAATCCGTGTCGTTTGTGGATGCGGAAGGGCTGGCGGAGCAGGGCGATCGCCAATTGATTCCTCTGGCGGCTATCGTCGCCGGTGAGTGCTGGATGACTGAAGAAGGGAAAAAACACAATGTCTTCACTGTATGAGAAATATGGCCTGAAGAAGGTCATTAATGCCTCTGGCCGCATGACCATTCTTGGCGTGTCTACACCGGCCAGCGACGTGGTTGATACGGTTAAATACGGCCTGGAGCACTATTTTGAAGTGAAGGACCTGGTTGATAAGACCGGGGCTTACATCGCTAATTTGCTGCAGGTGGAAAATGCGCTGGTGGTGTCCTGTGCTTCTGCGGGCATCGCCCAAAGCGTGGCTGCCGTCATTGTGAAAGATGACGACTGGCTGCTGGATAATTTACACAGCGCACCGCTGACCGTGCCGCACGACATCGTGGTGCCAAAAGGGCATAACGTGAATTACGGCGCGCCCGTTGGCAGCATGATTGCGCTGGGCGGCGGTCGGACGGTTGAGGCGGGTTACAGTAACGAGTGCTCGTCACAGCAGCTTTCCGCTGCAGTCACCGCCCAGACGGCGGCCATTCTCTATGTGAAGTCCCATCACTGTGTACAAAAGAGCCACCTGAGCGTGGCGCAGGCCGCCGAGGTGGCACGTAAGCATGGCGTGCCGCTTATCGTGGATGCCGCCGCTGAGGAAGATCTGCAGTGCTATTACCAGGCGGGTGCCGATCTGGTTATTTACAGCGGGGCCAAAGCCATTGAAGGCCCCACCAGCGGCCTGGTTATCGGGAAACATCAGCTTGTCGAGTGGGTGAAGCGCCAGAGCAACGGCATTGGCCGCACCATGAAAGTGGGCAAAGAGGGGATTCTGGGACTGACCCAGGCCATTGAATCCTACCTGACCCTGCCGAAAACCACCGGCGCCCAGATGGTGGAAAAAATGACGCCTTTCATCAACAACCTTAACGGTCTGGATGGCGTCAGTGCGCGCGTTGTATGGGATGCCGCCGGGCGCGACATTGCCCGGGCAGAGATCAAATTCGATGAGACCACAATCGGGCATCAGACCGGCGATCTGGTGCAGGCGCTAAAAAACGGTGATATCGCCATTTACTTCCGTGGCTACAAAGCCAATGAGGGCATTATTGAAGCCGACGTGCGCAGCGTCAGCGCTGAGCAGCTGCAGATTATTTTCACCCGCATTCAGGCGCTGTTAACAGGAGAAAAATAGCATGACGCTAACCCCCAATTTTTATCAGGATCGCCTGTGTCTTAACGTGCTGGCGGGTTCAAAAGAGAACGCGCGAGCCATCTGGCAGGCCGCAGAAGGCCACGTACTGGTCGGCGTGTTATCAAAAAACTACCCCAGCAACGAGGCCGCTATTGCGGATATGCGCGAGTACGCCGCGCTGATTGATAACGCGCTGTCCATCGGCCTGGGCGCGGGCGATCCCCGGCAGTCGCGAATGGTCAGCGAACTGGCCGCTGTACTACAGCCGCAACATGTTAACCAGGTGTTTACCGGCGTCGGCACCAGCCGTGCGCTGCTCGGTCAGTCACAAACGGTAGTCAACGGGCTGATTTCACCAACCGGCACGCCGGGCAAGGTGAAAATTTCCACCGGTCCCCTCAGTTCACAGAGCAGCGACGGAATTGTGCCCATTGATACCGCGATTGCGTTACTGAAGGACATGGGCGGCAGTTCCGTGAAGTATTTTCCAATGGGCGGTCTGGATACGGTGGACGAGTACCGCGCGGTGGCCGAAGCCTGTGCGAAACAGGATTTCTGGCTGGAGCCGACCGGCGGGATCGATCTGCAAAACGTTGGGCCGATCCTGCGTATTGCCCTGGACGCTGGCGTGAGCAAGATCATTCCCCACATTTACAGTTCGATCATCGACAAAGCCAGTGGCGAAACCCGCGTGGAAGACGTGCGCCAACTGCTGGCCATCTGTAAAAGTCTGCTGGACTGAGCCCAGGCCTGTGCGCCACTTCAAGGACAGATTACGGGCGCGCAGGGCATAATAGACCTGCCGCCTGTTTTCCGGCAGTCTGACGTTTACTTTGTTCTTGTTAACCGCTGAAGCAGGTAACCCGACGTGAGATTCCCGAATCAGCGCCTTGCGCAACTGTTCGACGCATTGAAAAACGAAACGCTCCCCCAGGACGAACTGGCACGGCGGTTTGCGGTGTCCACGCGCACCGTACGCACGGATATTACCGCGCTCAACGCCATGCTGCAGCAGCACGGCGCGCAGTTTGTCCTGAATCGCGGTGCGGGCTACCAGCTTAAAATTATTGATGCGCTGCGCTTTAACGTGCTGCAGCAGCAGACGCGTGCGCCTCTGCGGGTGCCGCGCACCTCACACGACCGAATCCGCTACCTGCTGGTGCGTTTCCTCACCGCCGCCTATTCCCTGAAGCTGGAAACCCTGGCAGAGGAGTGGTTTGTCAGCCGTGCCACGCTGCAGAATGACATGGCCGACGTGCGCGAATGGCTCGGCCGTTATCAGTTGAGTATCGAAAGCAAACCCCATCACGGCATGAAGCTGTTTGGCAGTGAAGTGGCGATCCGCACCTGCTTAACCGATCTGCTGTTTGAGATCGATCAGGAGCAGCCTGACAGCCCGCTGATCGTGCCCGAATCGCTGGAAAGCGGCCTGCTGGAAACTCTTCAGCCGCTGCTGCAAAACGGCCTTGCCCAGCACAATATCCGCCTCAGTGATGAAGGCGAACGCTATTTGCGTTTTTACTGCGCGGTGGCGCTACGTCGCATCAATGAAGGCTATCCGCTGAGCGATCCGCAGGTGGAAGAGATCGGGGAGGACGTGCGCGAGTCTGCGCAGACGCTGATCCATGCGCTGCGGCCGCTTACCGTTAAACCGGTTTCTCCGGCGGAAGAGAGCTGGCTGCGGGTGAATATCGCCGCCCGACGCATTCAGGACGTTGCCCCCAGCGCCATTAATGCTGACGATGCGGAGGCGCTGGTTAACTACCTGCTCGGCTTTATTAACACTCACTACTATTACGATCTGCAGAACGATCCTCAACTCCGTGCCGATCTGCTTACCCATATTAAAACGATGATCACGCGCGTGCGTTATCAGATCCATATTCCTAACCCGTTATTAAGCAACATCAAGCAGCACTATCCAATGGCCTATGATGTGACGCTGGCGGCAGTGTCCAGTTGGGGAAAATATTCGCCCTATACGATTAGCGAAAATGAAATTGGCTTTCTGGTGCTTCATATCGGCGTCGGGCTGGAGCGCCATTATAACGTGGGTTACCAGCGTCGCCCTCAGGTACTGCTGGTGTGCGACAGCGGTACGTCGACGCTCCGCATGATCGAAGCCATGTTAATGCGCAACTATCCCCAGTTGCAGGTGACGCAGTGCCTGTCGCAGCGTGAATATGAGGCCCGCCAGCGCATCGAAGAAGATTTTGTGATTTCTACCACGCGGCTGAGTGAAAAAGAGAAACCGGTTGTCGTGGTCGCGCCTTTCCCGACGGAATTTCAACGGGAGCAGATAGGCAAGCTGGTGCTGGTGGACCGCACCCGGCCCTATATGTTGGAGAAATTTTTTGATGCCCGCCATTTCTGCATCATCGATCGGCCGATGAGTCAGTCTGCGCTGTTTCGGCTGTTATGCGATCGGCTGGAGGCAGAAGGCGTGGTGGATAATGCGTTTTATGCTTCCGTTGAGGAGCGTGAAGCCATTGTCAGCACCATGCTGGGCGAAGGGATTGCGCTTCCGCATTCGCTGGGGCTGATGGCGAAAAAAACGGTGGTGTACACCGTGCTGGCCCCGCAGGGGATCCCCTGGGGCGAGGACACGGCTTACGTGATTTTCCTGCTGGCAATCAGCAAAAACGAGTATGAGGAAGCGATGGCTATCTATGACCTGTTCGTGACCTTTATGCGCGAGCGGGCGATGATGCGATTGCGCGACAGCAGTGACTTTGCCTGCTTTAAAAGCGTCGCGCTGGACTGTCTGAGCCGGCTGTAATCTTCAGGGATGGGCGCCCGGCGTCGGTGAGTTTTTCCGGGCCAGCAGGCGAGGAATTTCGCGCAGGCACCAGGCTTTTGCCTCACCCATGCTGTCACGCCGCCAGGCCATGATGATATCGACCTCACGCGAATACTCCGGGCTGACCACCCGCAAGCGGCCCTCTGCAATGTCCTGCTCCACCATGTTATAAGGCATGGTGGCGACCCCTAAACCGGCCAGGAGCGCGCGACGTTTGTCATCCATCGTACTGACGGTCAGGCGCTGTTGCTTGTCCAGCAGTTGCACGGTCAGAACCGGACGTTCGCGGGCTGTATCTGCCACGGCAATGCCGCGATATTTTACCCGGGTGACTTCTGAAAGCGGCTCGGGTTCGTTGTGTATTGGATGGTCAGGGCTGGCAACGTAAACGCTGATGATGCTGTAAAGTTTGCGGGTGTTTATTTCGGTCGAGGCGCGAAAATGCATATCCGGTGCAATGACAATATCAGCCCGCCCCTGTTCCAGTCTCTCCCAGGCGCCAGCCAGTACTTCTGTGATGATGGCGATCTGGGTATTGGCTTTGTCAGCCAGCTTCGTGACCAACGGAAACAGCGCGTCGGTGGGCACTAACGCTTCCGTCACGATAGTCAGCTGGGTTTCCCAGCCGCGTGCCAGCGCCTCGGCATCGGTCGTGAGCTTGTCGGCAGCCTCCAGCAACACCCGACCGCGCTCCAGTAACATTCTTCCGACATTGGTGAACTTCGTTCGATGGCCCGAACGGTCAAACAGCACCACATCCAGCTCTTCTTCCAGTTTCTGCATGGTGTAGCTAAGCGCTGAGGGCACGCGGCCCAGTTCATCGGCGGCGGCGGCAAAGCTGCCGCGGCGATCGATAGCATCCATCACACGTAAAGCTTCAAGGGTTAACGCACGATCTTTGGCCATCCCGGTTCTCTGTCAGGAAATTTGAATATGCACGGCAGATTAACTGGCTAACAATCCGGCGTCCAGACTTTTACCATAAAGGCATATTTCCCGTCGTCGATTCTTGCCGACGGATGCTGGAGGTACATAATGATTACGACACGCAGTGCATCCGCTTGTGGTCAGGCCGATTACGGTTGGTTACAGGCGCGCTACAGCTTCTCTTTTGGCCACTATTTCGATCCCAAATTAATGGGTTATGCCTCCTTACGCGTTTTGAATCAGGAAGTCCTGGCACCCGGCGCGGCGTTTCAGCCGCGCACCTATCCTCAGGTGGATGTGCTGAATATCGTTTTACAGGGTGAGGCGGAATACCGGGACAGCGAAGGCAATCACATCAGCGTGCGTGAAGGTGAGGCGTTGCTGCTCTCCGCTCAGCCTGGCGTGAGCTACAGCGAACTTAACCCGAGTAAAGATCGCCCGTTAACCCGTATGCAGCTCTGGCTGGCGGCCTGCCCGGAACGTGAAAATCCCCGTATGCAGAAAATGACGTTGTCGGGCGGCATGCGTTCGCAACTGCTGGCCTCACCGGATGGCGGCGACAGCAGCCTGCAGTTGCGTCAGCAGGTCTGGATTCATCAGCTTGAGCTGGCGGCAGGCGAGCAGCATCTGGTGCCGCTTCAGGGCGCGCGCGCCTATCTGCAATCTATCCATGGCGCGTTTGAGGCCTCGGCCGGGGGCGCTCATCAGGAACAGCTGGGCTGTGGCGATGGCGCATTTTTGCAGGAAGAGCAACAGCTGTGGCTGTCAGCGAAAACCCCGACCCGCGCACTGGTGATCGATATTCCGGTCTGAGGCCTTCTTTCGTTACGCCGCCGCCAGCGGAGACAACCTCGGGCGGCGCGATAATGCTGGGCGGCAAGCCGGATAACGTTTGTTGGCTCTGACCCGGTCACGGCTAAACCCGCAATAAAAAAGCCGCAACCCAACAGGTTGCGGCTTTTCTGTCTGCGTCAGTAACAACCCGGACAGCTGTCCTGGGGTTAACTCAGCATTACTTCACCATGGTAAACGCGGTGGTGACGTGTTTCACACCGCTGACCCGGCTGGCAATGTCCGCGGCGGCTTTGGCTTCTTCTGGCGTCACCAGGCCCAGCAGGAACACTTCACCGTTTTCCGTGGTGACTTTGACGCTTGATGATTTCACCTGATCGCTGCCCAACAGCTGCGAGCGAATCTTGGTGGTAATCCAGGTATCAGACGACGAGGTGCCAAGGCTGACTTTCGGCCCAATCCGAATCTCGTTATAGACTTCGGTTGCGCCATCAACGCCCATGGTGATCTGTTTCGCGCGGTTGGCAATCTCCTGACTCGGGGCCTGACCGGTTAGCAGGACTTTACCCTGATAGGCGGTAGCAATGACGCGAGCATCGGTTTTGATTTGCTGATCTTTTGCCAGCGCGTTGCTGACGCGTAATTCCAGCGTGCCGTCATCGACCTGCGTTCCGACAGAGCGGGGATCGGTGGCGGTTTTGGTCGCCACAGCGGCGCTACCGGCAACCACCGCGACGCAGCCCTGCAGCAGCATGGCGGTTAAAACAATGGCTATAGCGTTCAATGCTTTCATTGGTGCTCCTTCCGTCATTCCTGGTGGGGAAACAAGGTGTTATCAATCAGATCGCACAAACAGTTGAGTGTTAACATATGCATCTCCTGAATGCGAGCACTACGATGTGAAGGAATACGAATTTCCACATCCTGCGGTCCCAGCAATCCGGCTAATTCGCCCCCATCATAACCGGTAAGCGCAACGATAGTCATATCGCGCGTGACGGCGGCTTCGACGGCCTTCACGATGTCCCGTGTATTACCGCGTGTAGAGATTGCCAGCAGAACGTCACCGGTTTGTCCCAGTGCACGCACCTGCTTCGCATAAATTTCGTCATGCAGACGATCGTTACTGATCGCCGTCAGCATGACGTTGTCCGCACTTAAGGCCAGCGCGGGCAGGCTGGGGCGTTCGGTTTCAAAGCGGTTGATCATGCTGGCGGCAAAGTGCTGAGCATTGGCGGATGACGCACCATTACCACAGCTCAGTATTTTGTTACCGTTGAGAAGTGACTGCACCATTGTCATTGCTGCACGCGAAATGGCATCGGGTAACGCCTCTGCAGCAGCGATTTGAGTTTGAATACTTTCGGTAAAACACGCTTTAATTCTTTCCTGCACACGACCACCTGGTTCTAAACGTCTGCATTAAAGGCATTCGGCAACCATTCAAGCGCCGTGCCGGTAATGGCAATGATGTCGAAACGGCAATTCACTGTTTCAAAACTGCCGCCGCGTTGCGCCAGCCACAGAGAGGCGGCACGCAGCAGCTTGTGTTGTTTCTGTCGGGTAATACTGGCCAGACTGCCGCCGAAGCGTGCGTTACGCCGGTAACGCACTTCGACGAACACCCAACACTGGTTGTCTCGCATTATCAGGTCTAGTTCCCCTGCGCGATAGTAAACATTGCTGGCGACCCATGTTAACCCCGCCCGCTCAAGATAGCGGCGGGCGAGTTGTTCGTGCTCGGCACCCGTACGGCGGCGGTTTAGCTGGCCGGTACGATGTTGCCCTGGCGATACTGGTTCCATGTCAACTTCCTGTTGATCACACAATCAGCGGTGGCGCTCAGCTTGCCGGTATTGCCGTCGAGCGAGAAGCCCGGCACCTGACGCATCTGGTTAAAGTGGTTAGCCAGCGTCCACGCATCAATCCCCATTGCGTACAGACGCACCAGCGAGTAATCGTTATTGAACGACTTCGCGGCCTGCTGCATCAACGCCGGATTTGCGCCGGAAAGCAGGGGGATATCGCTGAACTGCAGCCCTTCCATTTCCAGACGGAAATCCGGCCCTGCGCCCGCCTGCGCGCTGCGCGAACTGGCGTAGAGCGCAACGTTGCTGCGGCTACCGGTGCGCATGCTGATCATCGGTTTGATCAGTTGCAGTTCATCCTGAGTCGAGACGATATAAGCGGCATCAATGGCTCCGCCACTGCTGGCGGCCGGGGCGCTGGTTTGCGGTGCCGGAATGTTCAGGCCCGCAACGGAAACGCTTTGCGGCTGAGAAGACGAGGGCATAACCACGGGCGTACCGCTCATGCTGATGCCTGCACCGCTATTGATGCCCTGCTTGAGTTCTGAAACAGAACCAAAGCGCTGCTGGAGCACGGTGCCGCCGCCCAGTGACTGCCACTCTTTCGTAAAGGCCGCCGTTACGCGATCGCCCAAGCCGTTGCGAGGTACTAACAGCAGCGGCTGGCGTTTGCCCTGGTCCCAGATATGATGCGCCGCATCGCGCGCTTCATCTTCAGGCGACAGCGCAAAATAGCACATATTCGGATGGTTCTGGATTTGCTCTGGCTCGTTCAGCGCCAGGACATTCAGCGGTGTCTGGCTGTTCGCGACCGTTTCAACGTTGTTTTTCAACAGCGGTCCAACAACGAGCGTGGCACCATCCTGTTGGGCCTGCTGCATCACCTGCGCGATGGGTTGACTGCTGGTGTCGTACACCTTCACCTGCGCATTGCTAGCGGGTTCGGCGGCCGGCTGTTGCTGAGGCTGCTGTTGCGTCGTTGCCGGTTGCTGCGCCGTGCCGCTCTGCTGCGCAGCCGCCGGGTTAGCTGACGGGCTGACGACCGCATTCGCATCCGCAGGCTGCTGCTGATTTATCGCGATAGGATCCTGGGCGCTGCCCGGCATCGCCTGAGGCGCGGTAGCGAGGGTGCCGTTCTTCGCGTCGTTAAAGCCTTTCTGGATAGCGCTGGCGAACATCTGAGCCTGACCGTTCAGCGGCAGCAGCAGCGCGATAGTGCTGGTGGACGCTTTGGTAAAGTTTTGCACCTGGCTCAACTGGGTCGGTAAGGTTTTTGCAGCAGGGTTATCGGGATAGCGCGTCTGCCAGTCTTTAATGGCTGACTTCAGCATGTTGGCATCCTGCGCGTTGGCATGCCACGCCGTGAGCAGATCCAGCCAGCCCTGCAGAATGTTTTCGTCGGCATTGATCACCAGCGAATTCATATCCTGCTGCGACAGCTGGGTCAGCGCCTGCCAGGTGGCATCGATATTCTGCTGGCGTTCATCGCCTTTCAGCAACGGCTCCTGAGCAATATAGGCGCGGAGCAGGGCCAGCGAAGTTTTACCCTGTGCGCTGGCAATCTGTAAACCGTAGTAGCGCGCCAGCTGATCCTGAGACAGCTCGCTGGTTTTCACCTGACTCAATATCGGTTGGGCATCGGCAATCTTTTGCTGAGCAACCAGAGACTGGGCTTTCAGCAGCAGTAATTCTTGCTGCTGTTTATCAGAAAGCTGATTAGGCAGTTCGCCGATCGCCTGAGCAGCCTGCGGATATTTTCCTTCTTTCAACAGGGCGCGGATTGCGAGTAATTGCCAGTCGGTCTTGCTATCATCGCTGCTTTGCTGCACCTGCTGCAGATAGTAGGCGGAATTATTAGTAACGGGTGCCTGGATGTCTACGGACTGGCTTTTCGGGCCCTGGCCACTACACGCGGCTAAAATCAGACCAGCAAGAAGGACAGGCACAAAGCGTCCTGCTTTATGACGAACGATTTTTGAAGGAAGCATACTGTATCCAGTGATGTTTTTTTCAAGATGCTCAATATTAAATCGGCAATTCGGATGAAACAATGAAACAACTCGATCGGGCAGACATTTCCGCCAGCACGCTCTACATCGTGCCAACCCCAATAGGTAATTTGGCTGACATTACCCAGCGGGCGCTAGCGGTACTTTCCAGCGTCGATCTGGTCGCAGCGGAAGATACACGTCATACCGGACTGTTGCTACAACATTTCGCCATCAATGCGCGACTCTTCGCACTTCATGACCACAACGAACAGCAGAAAGCAGAAATCCTGCTAACCAGGCTGCAACAGGGAGAAAGCATAGCTCTGGTTTCTGATGCTGGCACGCCATTGATCAACGATCCGGGTTATCACCTGGTTCGCCGCTGCCGTGAGGCCGGTATTCGCATCGTTCCTTTACCGGGTGCCTGCGCAGCGATAACAGCATTAAGCGCAGCGGGATTGCCGTCTGATCGTTTCTGTTACGAAGGATTTCTACCCGCCAAAACAAAGGCGCGGTGTGATGCGCTTCGGGCGCTGGCCGAGGAGCCGCGTACCTTAATCTTTTACGAATCCACGCACCGTTTGCTGGACAGCCTGCAGGATATGGTCACGGAGCTGGGGGCTGGCCGTTACGTCGTGCTGGCGCGCGAATTAACCAAAACCTGGGAAAACCTGAATGGCGCACCGGTGGGGGAACTCCTGGCCTGGGTGAAAGAGGATGAAAATCGCCGTAAAGGTGAGATGGTGCTCATCGTTGAAGGCCATCATCCTGACGAAGAGGCATTACCCGCAGATGCACTGCGCACGCTGGCGTTGTTGCAGCAGGAACTGCCGTTGAAAAAGGCGGCGGCGCTCACGGCTGAGATACACGGTGTGAAAAAGAATGCGCTCTATAAACATGCGCTTGAGCAGCAGGCCTGAGCCTGTTGAGTTGCCTGCGCGCCGGGCGTGACAGCGCGGGCTAAACCCTCTATAATGCGCGCCGAAGCTGACCAGACAGTCGCCGCTTCGTCGTCGTCCTTCTCTGAAGGAGACGGGCGGAGGGGAGGAAAGTCCGGGCTCCATAGGGCAGGGTGCCAGGTAACGCCTGGGGGGGAAACCCACGACCAGTGCAACAGAGAGCAAACCGCCGATGGCCCAGTAATGGGATCAGGTAAGGGTGAAAGGGTGCGGTAAGAGCGCACCGCGCGGCTGGTAACAGTCCGTGGCACGGTAAACTCCACCCGGAGCAAGGCCAAATAGGGGTTCACATGGTACGGCCCGTACTGAACCCGGGTAGGCTGCTTGAGCCAGTGAGCGATTGCTGGCCTAGATGAATGACTGTCCACGACAGAACCCGGCTTATCGGTCAGTTTCGACTTCTTAATGCAAACCCCGCGCAAGCGGGGTTTTTGCTTTATGGCGCGGCAAAGCAGGCGTCGCTGCCGCCACCAGACGCGGGGGATATCGGCAAGCAGGCCACGGCTCCTTGCTGACGCGGGCTGACCAGCGCGATGAAGGGCGTTGCCCGATACCGTTGTAAAACAATGTGGCGTTAGCCGGTCAGGGCGCTTCTGCGCTGGCGACCCTGAGAGGAAACGCGATTCACTCTCCTGATCTGGCAAGAAAAATGGGCCGCGTTGCCAGAGGCTTTGTTTCTCAGGCAAATCCCATCCATTTTCTTTCCAATGCAATATAGGCTCATCCGATGTGTCAGATGATGGCTTGCCATCTGTTTGGGAGGCAACGGTTTCTCTCGTCTATAGTTGAAGGCAGCTTGCCACACGTCATTATTTTACGTTTTGCCCAATTGGGCGCGAATTCATTGAATGAAGATTAAAAAAACAGGTGGATCATGGTTACAAGAAGGACTTTACTGACTTATTCCGGGGCGTTTGCTGCCTTATCTGCATTAGGCATTTCTCCCGGCGCTATCGCAGCAGGCGTTCTCAAGTTAGGTAACAGCGAAGCATTTAACTTTGAAACCTTGATTGCCCAGGCCAAAGCCCTGGCAGCCAAACCCTATGAAAAACCCACCTCATTCGACCCGTCATTGTTATCCAACATAACCTATGACGCCTACATGAAAACCGTCTACAAGCCGGACTATGCGCTGTTTAAAAATGCCGGACGGTTTCCTGTTACCTTTTTCATGGTAAACGGTTTACACCGTATGCCGGTGAAAATGCACGTCGTGGAAAATAACGCCGCGCGTGAAATTATTCAAAATATTGACTACTTCACCACGACGGATAAAAACGTTACGTTGCCGGCGCTGAAAGGTAACGTATTCTCAGGTTTCAGAGTGCTGGCCAGCCAGGACACGCTAAAAACCAATCCACAAAATGACTGGATATCTTTTATGGGCGCGTCTTATTTCCGCGCCATCGGCGAGCTGGGTCAGTTTGGTTTATCCGCGCGCGGTATTGCGCTGAATACCGTTCAGCCGGGTGTCGATGAAGAGTTCCCTGACTTTACGGATTTCTGGTTTGAAGCGCCGAAAGACGACAGCAAACATCTCACGGTCTATGCGCTACTCAACGGGCCGAGTATCACGGGCGCCTACAAATTTATCCTGAAGCGCGGCAAAGGGGTTATACAGGATGTCGAATGTACGCTTTTCCTGCGTAAGGACATTCAGCGTTTCGGTATCGCGCCTCTGACCTCCATGTACTGGTTCTCAAAAACGGTTAAAGGAGCGGCGACAGACTGGCGCCCGGAAGTGCATGACTCCGATGGTCTGGCGATGTGGACCGGCAGCGGCGAACATATCTGGCGGCCGTTGAACAACCCATTACGCGTGGTCACATCCAGTTTTCATGATGAGAACCCACGCGGCTTTGGTTTACTGCAGAAAGATCGGGATTTCGACAGCTATCTGGACGCTGCGCACTACGAGAAACGTCCCGATCTGTGGGTGGAACCGCGAGGGGAATGGGGCAAAGGCTCAGTTCAACTGATGGAAATCCCGACTGACGATGAAATCTACGACAATATCGTCGCCATGTGGGTACCGGATGCGCCAGCGAAAGCGGGCGATCAGCATCATTTCCATTATCGTCTGCACTGGCTGGCCGATGAGCCCTATCCTTCTCCTCTGGCGCGTTGCGGGGCAACACGACTGGGGCGGGGCGGTGTGCCGGGTTCCGATCGTCCGCATGACAGCCGTAAGTTTGCCGTCGAGTTCCGTGGCGATGTGCTTAATCATCTGCCGTCAGGCGTTTCCCCCGAAGCCGTGCTTTCTGCATCGCGTGGTACTTTTGAGAACGTGCTCGTGTCTAAATTGCCGGACGATTCAGGCAACTGGCTGGCGCAGTTTGATTTGGTCGCCGGCGAAGGCGATCCGGTAGAGCTTAAGCTCTATTTGAAAGCACAAGACAAGTTGGTGTCGGAAACCTGGTGCTACCAGTACCATCCGTTCAACTCCCCTGCGAAGCCCTGGCCCGTCGCGTGCGAAACGAAATAATTTTTAAATAACGCCCATTGAACAGATGGGCGTTAATCTTTTAACGCGACTCATCGGCAAACGTCGCGCATTGAAATGTTATTGGATGCGTTATCTTCAGCGTTTCAGGGATAATAATGACCCTCCCCCTTTCCCGGCTAAGCCCGTCTTAAATAGCATGATTGTCTTCCCTTATCCTTGTTCTGTTAACGGCTGTTTCATCGCTCTGCTTTTTTCGGCGAAATATTCTTAAGTGAAAAAAAGATATTTTATTGATCTGCACAAAGTCAGTATAAATAAAAGCATTGGTTCTCATAAGAAAAGAGTGAAGTGTGAGAAACAGCACAATCCCATTTTTTTATGATGATTAAGATTCGTAGCGGATAAAGGCGACGTAAAGGAATGACATCATGCACAGGTATACGCAACGACGAACGCCCCGGCTAACACTGTATCAGAGCACTGTTCGCCCCCTATTAACGAATCGCTTTAACCCCGTCTCTTCTGCAAGAATACGTTTTATCCCTTCCGTCAGTAATACAGTTTCTTCCACACAATACGCTGTTTTATCGCCATCCTTTTCCTATCCTCTCGCTGCCCGTTTCTTTTTAAATCAACTGCGTAAGCTCATGCTGTTACAGCATGCTGCGAAGCGAAAACGGTAAGTTTATTACTTTTTTTCAGCTTTTATACGATCGCATTTCTCTTCGGGGAATTTTGCTGAATAAACCCTGCCTGGAAAAGGAGTCGATATGAATATCCATAAAAATCTTCCCGTTAGCCTTGATGAAATTTATGCTGCCAGAGAGAGACTAACAGGGAAAGTTTATAAAACCGGCATGCCACGTTCAAACTATCTCAGCGAGCGCTGCGACGGAGAAATATTCCTTAAATTTGAAAATATGCAGCGAACGGGTTCTTTTAAGATTCGTGGTGCATTCAATAAAATGAGCTCACTGACGGAGAAAGAAAAACGTCAGGGCGTTGTCGCCTGCTCAGCGGGTAACCATGCGCAGGGCGTTTCACTGTCGTGCGCCATGCTGCATATTGACGGCAAAGTGGTCATGCCTGCGGGTGCGCCAAAATCCAAAGAAGCGGCGACGCGCGATTACTCCGCGGAGGTGGTCATTTATGGTGAAAACTTTAATGACACGCTAACCAAAGTGGAAGACATTGTGGCCAGCGAAGGCCGCATATTTATCCCGCCTTATGATGATGTGAAAATCATTGCCGGACAGGGCACCATCGGTCTGGAAATTCTTGAGGATCTCTTTGATGTCGATAACGTCATCGTTCCCGTAGGCGGCGGCGGGCTCATTGCCGGGATTGCCACGGCGATCAAGTCCATTAATCCCACGATTACCGTCATCGGCGTGCAGTCTGAAAACGTTCACGGTATGGCAGCCTCCTTTTTTGCTGATACCATTACGCGCCATCGTCTTACCGGCACCCTTGCGGACGGCTGCGATGTCGCCCGTCCGGGCGATCTCACCTTCGCGATTGTGAGAGAATTGGTCGATGAGATGGTGTTAGTGAGTGAAGACGACATTCGTAAAAGTATGATTGCATTGATTCAGCGAAACAAAGTGGTCACAGAAGGTGCCGGCGCGCTGGCATGCGCCGCGTTACTGAGCGGCAAAGTCGACCACTACATTCAGGGGCGGAAAACGGTGTGCATTATCTCAGGCGGCAATATTGATTTGTCCCGGGTTTCCCAGATTACGGGTTTTGCTGACGCATAAAGGATAAGTTATGAGTAATTCTGAAAATATTCTCGACCAGGAAAAAACCTCAACCTGGCGTAAGTCCGATACAACATGGACACTCGGACTGTTTGGCACGGCCATTGGCGCCGGCGTGCTTTTCTTTCCCATTCGGGCCGGTTACGGTGGGCTGATCCCTATCTTGATCATGCTGGTGCTGGCCTGGCCCATCGCGTTTTACTGCCATCGGGCACTGGCTCGCCTTTGCCTGTCCGGCAGTGACGTATCGGGCAATATTACCGAAACGGTAGAAGAGCATTTCGGAAAAACGGGCGGGGTGGTCATTACTTTTCTCTACTTTTTCGCGATTTGCCCGCTGCTCTGGATTTATGGCGTCACCATCACCAATACCTTCATGGCGTTCTGGCAATATCAGCTACTGCTGCCGGCCCTCAATCGCGGTGTGGTGGCGCTGTTGCTGCTGCTGTTGATGGCTTTTGTGATCTGGTTTGGTAAAGACCTGATGGTAAAGGTGATGAGCTGGCTGGTGTTTCCGTTTATCGCCAGCCTGGTGCTGATTTCACTGTCGTTAATCCCCTACTGGAATTCCGCTGTAATCGACCAGGTCAACCTGAGCGACATCGCCCTGACCGGGCACGATGGCATTCTGGTTACCGTGTGGTTAGGCATTTCTATTATGGTGTTCTCATTCAATTTTTCGCCGATTGTTTCTTCTTTTGTGGTGTCAAAGCGGGAAGAATACGAGCCGGAAATGGGCCGGACCTATACCGAAAACAAGTGCAGCCAGATCATCTCCCGCGCCAGCATACTGATGGTGGCGGTAGTGATGTTCTTTGCCTTTAGCTGTCTGTTTACCTTATCACCGCAGGATATGGCGGACGCGAAGGCTCAAAATATCCCTGTGCTCTCCTACCTGGCGAATCACTTTTCCGCCCTGTCGGGTGAGAAGTCCACCTTCTCTACGGTACTGGAATACAGCGCCTCGGTGATTGCTCTGGTCGCTATCTTCAAATCCTTCTTTGGGCACTATCTGGGCACGCTGGAAGGGTTAAACGGATTGATTATCAAATTTCGCTATAAGGGCGATAAAGACGCTGTGTCCAGCCGTAAGCTGAATACGCTGAGCATGGTCTTTATTATGGGCTCGACCTGGCTGGTAGCTTACCTTAACCCCAATATTCTCGACCTGATTGAGGCGATGGGCGCGCCGATTATCGCCTCGCTGCTCTGCCTGTTACCCATGTATGCCATCAGCAAAGTCCCTGCACTGGCAAAATACAAAGGCCGGGCTGACAACGTTTTTGTCAGCGCGATTGGCTTACTCACCATTTTAAATATCGCTTATAAGTTTTTCTGACCGTCATTCAGCCCTGTTTGACCTGACGTATGCTGTTAGCCAGCGCACGTCAGGTCTTTTCACATCCAATTCAACGCGGTGTTCTATTGTTAACCGCGACCGTGCGGCGCATCCCAGTCAAAGGCCGGTCCGACAGAGATCACCCCGTGCGGGTTGATGGTTTTATGACTGCAGTAGTAGTGGTGACGAATGTGAGGCAGGTTTACTGTGTCGGCGATACCCGGCATCTGGTAAATGTCGCGCAGGAAACCGCTCAGGTTCAGATAGTCGCTGATACGGTGGCGATCGCATTTAAAATGGGTGACGTAAACCGGATCAAAGCGCACCAGCGTGGTCCATAAGCGTAAATCGGCCTCGGTTAACCTGTCGCCAGCCAGATAGCGATGCTGACCCAAGATCTGCTCTACCCGCGACAGTGAGTGGAACAGGGCGGTTACGGCTTCATCGTAAGCGGACTGAGAGGTGGCAAAACCGGCTTTGTACACGCCGTTGTTAATGGTGTCGTAAATCCAGCCATTGAGCGCATCAATCTTCTCTCGCAGGTCAGCCGGATAGTAATCCCCCGCCCGCGCCCCGACTGCATCGAACGCGCTGTTAAACATGCGAATAATATCGGCAGACTCATTGCTAACAATGGTGTTCTGCTGTTTGTCCCATAACACGGGCACGGTGACACGCCCGCTGTAGTCGGCATCTGCATGGAGATAGAGCTGATAAAGAAATTCATTTTGGTGCAGTTTATCGCCAGTTGCATCCGGAAAACTG
This sequence comes from Pantoea sp. B623, assembly GCF_024814475.1. Lineage (NCBI taxonomy): Bacteria > Pseudomonadati > Pseudomonadota > Gammaproteobacteria > Enterobacterales > Erwiniaceae > Pantoea > Pantoea sp. B623. Next base: position 2,997,872 of record NZ_JANUXM010000004.1, read on the forward strand.
TCATCAAACGTCCAGCCGTTTTCCAGCATCAGCGGATGCACCACCGAGACATCAATCATGCTGTCCAGACCTTTAAGCTGACGCATCAGCAGGGTGCGGTGCGCCCACGGGCAGGCAAGCGACACGTAGAGGTGATAGCGATCGCGTTCTGCCGTAAATCCGGCTTTGCCGCTCAGTCCTGCGCTACCGTCGGGCGTAACCCAGTTACGCCATGCGGATTCCGAGCGCTTAAAGCGCCCACCGGTTGATTTCGTGTCATACCAGGTGTCATGCCAGACACCATCAATTAGCTGACCCATCTTGTCTCCCGTACAAACGATAAAAAGAATATTTCCGACTTTAACCATAGGCGGTTATGGATAACTTCGACAGCGCACCACGTGCGTTGCCAAACATTTTGCCCACCCGCATAAATGCGCGCTATACGGCGAACGGGCCAGAGGCGTAATCGGGCTAAGAATGCCTTATCATGGGGCTGTCTACGGCCTGTAACGGACAAGCCGTCCATCACGCCCGTCCCGCAGGATCAGGCGAAAAAAAGATGAAGGAAAGCGGAATGAAAGCGGTACTCTTTGGTTATCACGAAATGGCCTGTACCGGCCTGAAGGCGTTAATGGATGCCGGATTCACGGTTAGTGCCCTGTTTACCCATGCAGATCCCGCGTCCGGCGCGCAGTTTTACGGCTCCGTCGCCCGCCTGGCTGAGCGCCACAACATCCCGGTTTTTATCACCGAGGATGTCAATACCGCCGAATGGCAAGCCCGCATAGCCAGCCTTGAGGCAGATTATCTGTTCTGCTTCTCTTACCGTCAGGTTCTCAGCGAAGCCATCCTCTCCTCTGTTAAAAAAGGGGCCTATAACGTGCATGCCGCCTTGCTGCCGGCTTATCGGGGCCGTGCCCATCTCAATTGGGTAATTATTAAAGGCGAGACGCAAACCGGTGTGACCCTGCACCGCATGATTAAACGTCCTGATGCCGGCCCGATTCTGGCGCAGAAGGCCGTTGAAATTCATCCACAGGACAATGCCCTGGCACTGCATACCCGACTGGTTGCGACCACGGCGCAAATGCTACCGACCTGGCTTGATGCGCTGGTGGCGGGCGAGCTTACCGAAACCCCTCAGGACGAGCGTGCAGCAAGCTGTTTTGGCAGCCGTAAGCCGGAAGATGGCCAAATTCACTGGCAGGCGCCCGCCCGCGATATCCATAACCTTGTCCGGGCGCTGGCGTTTCCCTGGCCCGGCGCTTTTACATTGGCAGACTCACAGCGATTTACCGTCTGGCAAACCCGCGTTATTGATGCGCGTAAAGCCAGCCAGCCGGGTGAAGTTGTTTCAGTTACACCGCTGGTTATTGGCTGTGGGCAGGGACAACTTGAAATTCTGCAGGGGCAGTCTGCGGGCGGCGAATCTGTCACGGGCACGACGCTGGCAGGCCAGCTCGGGCTGATTGTCGGGCAGCATCTGGCGCGCTGAGGGCGGCAGATGCATCCTTACCCAGTAAGCGCGTCAGCCAAGCGCCATACCTGAAAGATAGCCGACTGATGCAGACAGCGTCATCGCCAGCAGGCTCCAGAAGCAAATGCGCGTGACGCTTTTCCTGACCGGCGCATCACCGGCTTTGGCCGCCGTCGCGCCCAGAAGCGTCAATGCCAGGAGCGCCGAGACCGCAATGGCGGGCAAGGCGAAGGGGCCGGTGATCAGCATGGCAACGGCGAAGGGTAAAATACTGCCTGAGGCAAAGCTGACCGCAGAAAACAGAGCGGCCTGAAGGGGTTTGGCACTGCTGAAATCGGTGATGCCCAGCTCATCTCTGGCATGAGCGGCTAAGGCATCATGGGCCATCAACTGTTCTGCGACCTGACGAGCCAGCTCGGGCGACAGGCCACGCGCCCTGTATATGGCTGACAGCTCCACCGTTTCAGCCGCAAAATCGGCCTCGAGTTCAGCTTTCTCCTGCCGCAGAGAAGCTTTTTCAGTATCTGACTGCGAGGACACCGAGACGTATTCTCCCGTCGCCATCGACATTGCGCCTCCAACAATACCTGCCAGCCCGGCGAGCAAAACATTGTGATGACTGCTGCTGGCAGAAACGACGCCGGCCAGCAGGCTGGCGGTCGAAACGATGCCATCATTCGCGCCCAATACGGCAGCCCGTAGCCATCCGGCGTGTTCAATTTTATGCGATTCACTATGTAGCATCGGGTCTTCCAGTGATAAGCGATTCGTTTAATCAGGAGGGCGACAGCCTGCATGCGTGCCCTTTGCTATTTTTCATAGCGGGATAGCAGGATATGAAGCACGCCCATCGCGCCATGGCTGTAAAAATAAATCTCTACAAAGGTGGTCAGGAATTTATGCCAGTGCAATACCCTACGCGTCAAATCAGGCGTGGCGAGCGACGTACTGTTAAATAAAAACCATAGCCCACCAGAACAAGCGACGGCGATCAACGCGATAACCCCCAGGCCCTGCACCGTCGCGGCTATGCCACCGCCATGTGCCTGTGGGAGTTTCAGGCCGGTCAGCTGTACGATATCGTTTCGAATACCCCGAAAATCCAGCGTGAACCAGGCGAAGTACCAGCGAAAACCTCGCTGAACCAGCATCCAGATGAGCATGATAACGCCTGCAGCGATCAGCAACAGTCCTGAGAGTATATGTAGCCAGGTTATCAGCGTCTCCAGGCTGTGCTCACCGAGCGCTTCACGTGCGGTGAAATTGGAATTGATGATCTGCGAAAGGATCAGCACGGCGACCAAAAGATGAAGCCGTCGAAAAAAGGATGCATCGTGATGGGGAAGCCACTGACCATAAGATACTTTCATAGCGTTGCCAAAAAGAAGAGGGACGGAACGCTATATTTCCATGACTAGATTAGGCTTACCTTAAGCACCGGGTGGGCCTGGGGCTCTACGGGATGGTAGGACATGATCGCTTCAAACCGCCCGGCAAAGGATTTTGCTCATAAAAGCAAAACGCACCGGCAGAAAGCAACCGGTGCGTCAGAAAAGCGGTGTAGTCAGGCGTCAGTTAGCGCGCCAGAGCACCCTGAGGTTTTTTGCTGATCAGGCGATCGATACTGTACGCACCCGGACCTACCAGACCTAACACCAGGAAACCACCAGCGATAGACAGGTTCTTCATGAACATCAGCTGGTTCACGCCCTCGGCGAAGTTACTGTGAAACAGAAACGCGGTCAGAATCGTAAAGCCAGCGGTAAACAGCGCGGTAAAACGGGTCAGGAAGCCAAACATGATGGCCAGGCCGCCGCCAAACTCCAGCAGAATAACCAGCGGCAGCATGAAGCCGGGCACGCCCATGGCTTCCATATAGTGCTGAGTGCCAGCGTAACCGGTGATTTTGCCCCAGCCTGCAGTAATAAACAGGATAGTCATCAGGATACGGGCGGCTAACAAACCACTGTCTTCGAATTTTTTCATCATCTACTCCAACGCTAAAAGTTTGCAAGGCAGCGATGCCCGCGGTGAATATTCCCGTTAACTGCATGGTTGCAATTGGCCGGGCTGATAGCTGGAGATGATAGTCGCGAGAAGTGACAGTTGTAAGCGATATAAACTGTCGATGTTATTCAGTAAAACTGAAAAAAGAAAAAGCCAGTCGCACTGGACTGGCTTTGGGGATTCAACGCGGGGGAAGGGCTGATTTAACCATGCGCCAGGTACTCCAAAGGCCAAAGCCCCGTTTCGCCCAGCGTAGCAGGCGATTAGGACTGCGAATGGAATAGATAGCTAATGCACTACTGCCAATGGCCAGATAGCGTTTCAGACTCAAAAACGTAAACCAGCCACGATCGTAGGGCGCGGTGATCTCCAGCCAGCTACGCCGCGCGGCACTCAGGTCCAGACGCTGCTGCTGAACCTGTTTTAGCAGTTCATCGATACGCGCTTCACGCTCGCGGCGGCTCATTACCGGTTATCCTCAAGCAGATCACGATCGTTCGCCAGTTCCTTGCGCGTGTGGCGCAGCAGGGTTGACTGACGTGATTTACGCAATGTCCATAGCCCAAAGATCAACGCCAGCAAGAACAGCACGCCAGTGGTGATGGCAATAGCCATTAAACGGTACTGCGCATCAACTGCCCAGATAATCAGCACCATCAGGCTCATCAGGCCAAAAGCCGTGAAGAGCATGGTCAGGCCAAGCATCAACAGCATCTGGATGATATTGGCCTTCTCTTCTTCCAGCTCTACCACTGCAAGACGAACGCGTGTTTCGACCATACCAACCAGCGTGGTGACGATACGCTGACCAATATTGATGACCCCTTTGGCCGGTCCGTGGTTCTGCTGTGAATCCGTCATGATTAACGACGCGAGATCAGCATACCGATGGCAACGCCGATGGCGGCACCGATACCCACGCCATGCCATGGATTATCACGCACATAACCATCTGCTTTCTGCGCCGCTTCGCGCGTAGTCGCCGCCAGGCGCTCACCCGATTCACCTAAACGCTCACGAGAGCTGTCCAGCGCAACGCGCGCTTTGTGACGGAGCTTATCCAGTTCACCTTTGGACTTTTCAGTCCCGCTGCTCAGGACTTCTTCCAGCGTATCCGCCAGGTTTTTCAATTCAGCACGCAAATATTCCGATGATGTGTCTTTAGACATAAAATACTCCTTTAACATCAGTAGATTGAATCCGATTAATAGGGCTCCGCCTGTAACTTCTTAAGCTCCTGGCGTGCTTCTTCCAGCTTGCGTTCGCGTTTTGCAATCTTGTCCTTGTCATGACCTTCGTCGCGCTCTTCCTTGAGTTCGCGCTCACGCTCAGCCACTTTCTCTTTCTGAGCGTTGATTTTTTCCAGATGCGAGGCTTTAAGCTTTTTATCAGTACATCCCGCGCGCACCTCGGTAAGAGCGCGCTCCAGACCGTTCACACGGCGCTGATTGTTGTGCTTCTGAGCCATCTCGATTTCACGCTGAATGTCCTGCTCTTTTTGCTGACACAGCGACTGTGCCGCCATCAGGGAGCCTGAAAGAGAAAACAGCGTGATTCCCAGTAGTAACGTATGTTTCATTCGGCTTTGTACCTTCCATTGTTGCCTGACTTAATTCAGCGCACTGCAAGAACCCTCCGCAGTGCGCTGATAACGCGCCTTAGTTTAAGCATAGACATCAGGTGGAAAAAGTCCAAAGATCACCGATATACAGAGAAACGCTTAGCACAGCCTGAAAGTGCGCTAAGCGTTTAAGAAGGGCGACGAATTAAGCAAGTGAAAGGTGAGCCGCCTGGTCGTGTTGCGCGACGATAAACCCGTCCGGCAGCAATCGACGCAGAACTTTCTGCGCGGCGAGGCTTTGCTCTTCGTTGTCAAAATGAATAATCAACGCATCCCCTGAGGGCGTGATGCTTTTGATTCGAATACCCTGGGCGCTCAGCTGCTGATAGAGATAGAAGCCATCGGGCATCGGCGCACCCGCGTGCGAAACGCGAATCTGCACCACGTTTTCATGGCGCATCAGGCTGGGCATCATGCTGACCGCTACCAGCGCAAATGCCCCGCCAATTAACCAGGGAAGCCAGCGTTTAGGAAAAGCGTGTAAAGGTTTCATGAGCCCTCACCACGCTGGTTCGCGCGGCGTTTACGCCACAGCACAATCAGCGAGCCCACCAGCCCAATCACCAGCAACACCAGCGGCAGCATCATCAGGAAAAACATCAGTTCATCTTCGTAGCGGCGGAAGATCGGCGTTTTGCCTAAGGCAAAGCCCAGAACCGTGAGGATGACGACCCACAGAAAGCCACTCATCCAGTTAAAAAACTGGAAACGAGCGTTGCTTAAACCGGAAAGGCCCGCAATTGTAGGCAGCAGCGTACGCACGAAAGCAATGAAACGGCCAATGAGCAGTGCCGATAAGCCGTGACGGTGAAACAGATTATGTGCACGCTGATGATAGCGGGCAGGAAGGTGTGATAGCCAGTTTTGCACCGTCGGCGTGTTCCCCAGCCAGCGGCCCTGAATATAGCTCACCCAGCAACCCAGGCTGGCGCCGGTGGTGAGGACCAGAATGGTCAGCGGAAAACTCATGGTTCCTTTGGCAATCAGCACGCCCACCAGAATCAGCAGGCTGTCACCCGGCAGGAAAGCGGCAGGCAATAAGCCGTTTTCCAGAAAAAGGATCATGAATAAGACGCCGTAAATTGCCCACACCAGTGTTGGATCGGAAAGCGTTTCATAATCCTGTTGCCACAAGGCATGCAGCAGCGCTTGCAAAATTTCCATCAATCATTCCCGAACATCATCGTTGAACATGTCCCACAGGGACCTCAGCGCAGACTGACATTTTTTATCGATTCTGAGAGCGTAGTCTGAGCAAGCGTTTCTGGATCCTTCCAGAACTGATTGTTAAATCAGCGATTTGATAAGCCCTTATCGCAAAAGGTAAGAAAAGGATGATAACTGTAACAAAAATCAAGCTTCGGAGACAGAACTACTCCTAAACGAACAGGAGTTTTACCCTCTGTATCTCGATGTAAAAAGGAGTTTTACATGTCCTGACACTATTGCAGATTAACTGACTGTTTTTCGGTCAAATTAACGCTGAATCGTATCTGCATCCGGAAGGACAACTGGATTTTCACTGAACATGTAGCGGTCAACATTGAACTCAAAATCGTCGGCGGTGGCGTTAAATAACATCTGCTTAGTATTTTCGAGATGTTGCCACATTGCCAGCTTACTGGCGGCGGGATCTTTGCGGATTAATGCTTTAAGAATCTGATCGTGATCGTCGCACCAGCTTACGATACTGCGCTGATCGATATGCTCATGCAGCTTAAGCCAGTAAGGGTTGTGTAAACGGTGCAGCCACATCTTCTCGACAATCGCGGCCAGGGCGCTGTTTTGCGTCGACTGAGCAATACGAACGTGAAACCTCATATCCCATTCAGAGTCCCTGAAATGGTCCTCCTGTCGCGCTTTCTCCTGAATCGCCATTAAATCGACAATATCCTGGCGTGTCACCTGGGTTGCCGCGAACTCGGCAACGTTACTTTCAATAAGCTGGCGCGCCTGCAACAGTTCAAACGGGCCAAAGGCGGCAAACTCTAGCTGGCTGCTGCTTTCGGTGACCCGGTTTTGCTGCTGGCTGGAAATCACGTGAATGCCCGAGCCTTTACGCACCTCAACGTAGCCTTCAACCTCCAGCATGATGATGGCTTCGCGCACCACCGTGCGGCTGACTTCCATTTCTTCAGCGATCAGGCGCTCTGCGGGCAGTTTCTCTCCCACCTGGTAAACCCCGTTTTCAATGCGGCGTTTTAACTCGCTGGCCAGCTGTTGATAAAGTCGACGAGATTCAGTGAGGTCCATGAGGCAATCCAAAGTAACGAGCAGATAAGTTGTTATACCACTTTGCGGCAAGAGAAGAAAAGGGCTGGCACGGGCCAGCCCTCAGGATTAGCTACGTATCGGCGCAGCCTGAGAAGGGGAAGGGGCGGTCTGCAGTTCAGAAATGGGTTTATTTTTTAACACTGTCCAGATCACCACGGCACCGAGCAAGTCGAACACGGCCAGGGCGGCAAACAGTGGGCTAAAGCCTAATGTATCGGCCAGCGCACCGACGACCAGCGCAAACAGGGTGCTGGCTGTCCAGGCCGCCATCCCGGTCAGGCCGTTCGCCGTGGCAACTTCGTTACGGCCAAACACATCGGAAGACAGGGTAATCAACGCACCAGACAGCGCCTGGTGGGCAAAGCCGCCTACGCACAGCAGCGCAATAGCAATATAAGGGCTGGTAAATAAACCAATGGTGCCCGGGCCGATCATTAAGATCGCGCCCATGGTGACCACCATCTTACGTGACACAATCAGGTTGACCCCAAACCAGCGCTGAAACAGCGGGGGCAAGTAACCGCCCAGGATACAACCGAAGTCGGCAAACAGCATGGGCATCCAGGCGAACAGCGCGATCTCTTTCAGGTTAAAGCCGTAAACTTTAAACATAAACAGCGGAATCCAGGCGTTGAACGTTCCCCATGCCGGTTCAGCCAGAAAGCGTGGCAGGGCGATGCCCCAGAACTGGCGATTGCGCAGGATCTGCAGGGCCGACATTTTGGTGGTGTTGCCGGTTTGATGCTGCAGCTCCTGACCCGAAATAATGTAGTGGCGCTCTTCGTCACTCAGCTTTTTCTGCTGCTTGGGATGCTTATAAAACACCAGCCAGCATAGCGCCCAAATCATGCTCAGTACGCCCGCGATAATAAAGGCCATCTGCCAGCTGTGCGCAACAATCGCCCAGACCACCAGGGGAGGTGCCAGCATCGCGCCGATTGAGGAGCCGACGTTGAAATAGCCCACCGCTACCGAGCGTTCTTTCGCCGGAAACCATTCGCTACTGGCTTTTAGCCCGGCAGGGATCATCGCTGCTTCTGCGGCACCCACTGCGCCGCGCGCCAGGGCCAGACCGCCCCAGCTTCCCGCCAGCGCCGTCGCGGCGCAAAAGATCGCCCACAGCACAGCAAACACCGCGTAGCCCACTTTGGTGCCCAGTAAGTCAAGAACGTAACCTGCGACAGGCTGCATGACGGTGTAGCAGGCAGAGTATGCCGCCACAATATAGGAGTACTGCTGGGTGGTGATATGCAGTTCGGTTTGTAGCGTCGGGGCTGCCACGGCAATCGTGTTACGCGTCAGATAGCCGAGTACCGTACCCAGGGTAACCAGGCCAATCATATACCAGCGTAATCCTTTGATCTTACGCATTCTGTACCTCTTCCAGTTGTTTGCGCGGTCTTACCGCTGTTGTTATCTGGAGCGGGACATCTCGTGATACAGCTCTGCTCACGCCCGCCGGCCCTGCACCAGCGACCGTTATCTGCCTTGCCTTGTGTAAGAAAGTTGTTACCTTGCGGTAAAGCGAGAGCCTAACTTGTTATACAACTTTAAAAGTTGAAAGCCATCACAAAAACCCGCAATAGCTTGTGGGATACTGCAAACAGACGAGAACACAGCCAGTTAGCGCGCTGCGGGCGACAATAAGGTCCATATGGGATCTGATCATCTTGCTTAAATGTGACCTGAGTCGTAAAAAAACCTGCAGTCAGCCAAAATTGGTATGATAACTTTGAGCCATTCAGGGGTCATCCCATAAGGAAGCTTTTTATGTCGCGTTTCATGACCGAGGATTTTTTGCTGGACACTGAGTTCGCCCGTCGTCTCTATCACGACTACGCCAAAGACCAGCCTGTCTACGATTATCACTGCCATTTACCGCCGCAGCAGATTGCTGAAAACTATCGTTTTGCCAACCTTTACGATATCTGGCTGAAAGGCGATCACTATAAGTGGCGGGCGATGCGGGCTAACGGTGTGGCAGAGGCGCTGTGCACCGGCGACGCCAGCGATCGGGATAAATTCAATGCCTGGGCGCGCACCGTGCCGCAAACCATTGGCAATCCGCTTTACCACTGGACGCATCTGGAGCTGCGCCGTCCCTTCGGCATTACCGGCGTGCTGCTGTCCGAAAAAACGGCTGATGAGATCTGGCAGCGTTGCAATGATTTACTGGCGCAGGACGATTTCACCGCGCGCGGCATCATGCAGCAGATGAACGTTAAGATGGTCGGGACCACCGACGATCCGCTGGACGATCTGACGCATCACCGCGTACTGGCTGAAGACAACAGCTTCAAGGTGAAGGTGTTGCCAAGCTGGCGTCCGGATAAAGCCTTTAATATCGAAGCCGACACCTTCCTGCCGTGGATTGAAAAACTGGAAAGCCTGACCGATATCAGCGTGCAGCGCTTTGATGATTTACGTCAGGCGCTGAGCAAACGTCTGGATCACTTTGCGGCACACGGCTGCAAGATTTCCGACCATGCGCTGGACGTCGTATGTTATGCCGATGCCGATGAAACCACGCTGGACAGCATTCTGGCGCATCGTCGCGGAGGCGCAAAGCCGGATGCCCAGGCTATCGCCCAGTTTAAAACCGCAGTGCTGGTATGGCTCGGGGGGGAATATGCTCGTCGCGGATGGGTGCAGCAGTACCATATCGGCGCGCTGCGCAATACTAACCAACGCCAGTTCCAACTTCTGGGCGCAGATGTAGGCTTTGACTCCATCAACGATCAGCCCGTCGCCGAGCCGCTGGCCCGCTTACTCGGTGCGCAAAACCTCAATAACGCCTTGCCTAAAACCGTCCTCTATTGTCTGAATCCGCGGGATAATGAAGTGCTGGCGACCATGGCCGGAAATTTCCAGGGCGAAGGCCAGGCCGGGAAAATGCAGTTTGGTTCCGCCTGGTGGTTTAACGATCAGCTGGACGGCATGCAGCGCCAGATGACGCAGCTGGCGCAAATTGGCCTGCTGAGCCGCTTCGTCGGGATGTTAACCGACAGCCGCAGCTTCCTTTCTTATACCCGTCATGAATATTTCCGTCGGCTGCTGTGCCAGATGATTGGCCGCTGGGTCGAACAGGGCGAAGCACCCGCAGACGAAGCGCTGTTGGGCCAGATGGTACAAAACATTTGCTTCAACAATGCCCGTGACTATTTTGGCATTGAGCTGGGAGCCTGACCATGAAGCGGCTAAACCGCCACGACTTTCCCGGCGCGGTCTACCACGATCGCGTGATTCAGTTCGGTGAAGGTAACTTTCTGCGTGCCTTTATCGACTGGCAGCTTGACTGGCTCAATGAAGATCAGGGCACAGACGCCGGTGTGGTGGTGGTCAGGCCGCGTAATCGCGACGTCAGCGACAATCTGAATCAGCAGGACGGTCTGTATACCACGCTGATCCGCGGGCTGAACGCGCAAGGCGAACAGGTGAGCGAAAGCCGCCTGATCCGCAGCCTTAACCGTGAGATTCAGCCTTACCAGCAGTTTGACGATTTTATGGCGCTGGCACGTCAGCCTGCTATGCGGTTCGTTTTCTCCAATACCACCGAAGCCGGCATCGCGTTTACCGAAACGGATCGCTTGGACGATCGGCCTGCATCCAGCTTTCCGGGCAAGCTGACGCAACTGCTGTGGGCGCGTTACCAGCATTTCGACGGTGATAAAGAGAAAGGCTGGCTCATCGTGCCCTGTGAGCTGGTCGATCACAATGGCGATATGCTGCGTGAACATGTGCTGCGCTATGCCGATCTCTGGCAACTGCCCAGGGAATTTCAACGCTGGGTTGATACGCGCTGCGCATTCTATAACACGCTGGTGGATCGCATTGTAACCGGCTTCCCGTCCGAGAGCGCCACGCTTGAAACCCAACTGGGCTATCAGGACCGTTTTCTGGTGGCCGGTGAAGTTTATTATCAATTTGTTCTTCAGGGGCCAGCTGCGCTGTTTGACGAACTGAAGCTTGCCGCACTGGCGCCGCATGTCCGTCACGTTGACGATATCGCCCCGTACAAAGCGCAAAAAGTCGCGATTCTGAACGGCGCTCACACGGCCATGGTGCCGGTTGCGTATCTGGCGGGGCTGGAGAGCGTAGGAGAGGCGATGGACGATGAGCAAATCTCGGCGTACGTGGATGCGCTGCTGCGCAAAGAGATTATTCCCACGCTGGATTTGCCCGCTGATGAGCTTAATGCTTTTGCCGATGCGGTACTGCGTCGCTTCCGCAATCCGTTTATTCGCCATGCACTGCTTTCCATCGCCCTGAACGGCATGACCAAGTTCCGTACGCGCTTGCTACAACCTTTGCTGATGTCGCATGCGAAAACAGGGCAGTGGCCACAGCACCTGACGTTTGCGCTGGCAGCCCTGATTGCGTTTTATCGCGGAGAATCGGCGGATAAAAGCTGGCCTCTGCAGGATGAGCCGCACTGGCTGGAACGCTACTCAGAGGGCTGGGCCGCCGTGGCAGCAGAGCAGATCTCTCCTTTAGCGTTGGTCAGTCGCGTATTAAGTGATGCCGAGCACTGGGGACAAGATTTAACACAGCAACCCGGCCTGGCCGAAACGGTCAGCCAGCACCTGCAACGCATCCTCGCGCACGGTATGCGTGACGCGCTGAGCCAACGGAGATAACCATGCAAGACGCCATAAAAATTCATCCGCAGGACAATGTTGCCGTGGCGTTGCATGATATGGAAGCCAACACCACGATTGAACTCGCCGCCCAGCCCGTCACGCTGATTCAGGACGTGGGACGGGGGCACAAGTTTGCCTTGCGCGCCATCGGCAAGGACGAGTTGATCATAAAATATGGGTTGCCGATTGCGCATGCGACTCAGGTCGTTGGCGCAGGAGAGCTGATTCATTCCCACAATGCCCGCACCAATCTTAGCGACCTGGATCACTATGAATATCAGCCCGACCAGATTGCGTCAGCCACCCAGCCGGGCGACCGTGAGGTACAACTTTACCGTCGTGCCAATGGTGAGGTCGGCATTCGCAACGAGCTGTGGATCTTACCCACCGTCGGCTGCGTGAATGGCATTGCGCGACAGATTTTACAGCGCTTTCTGAAGGAGACGCAGGATGCCGCCGGTACAGACGGCGCTTTTCTGTTTAGTCACACCTTTGGCTGTTCACAGCTAGGCCAGGATCATGACAACACCCGCACCATGCTACAAAACATGGTGCGCCATCCCAATGCCGGCGCGGTATTAGTGATAGGCCTGGGCTGTGAGAACAACCAGGTGGATGTGTTTCGTGAAACTCTGGGCGCGTTTGAAAGCGATCGCGTTGAGTTTATGGTGTGCCAGCAGCACGACGATGAAGTGGAAGCCGGACTGGAACGGCTGCACGCACTCTATGAAAAAATGCGTCACGATCGCCGCTCGCCCGGCAAACTCAGCGAGCTCAAGTTCGGCCTGGAATGTGGCGGGTCCGATGGCTTCTCGGGCATTACGGCGAATCCGCTGCTGGGGCGCTTCTCCGATCAGATGATCGCCAACGGCGGTACCACGGTACTGACGGAAGTGCCGGAGATGTTTGGGGCCGAACGGATTCTGATGGGCCGTTGCCGGGATCGGGCTACCTTCGACAAAACCGTGTCGATGATTAACGACTTCAAACAGTACTTTATCGATCATCATCAGCCCATCTATGAAAACCCGTCACCGGGTAATAAAGCAGGCGGTATTACCACGCTGGAAGAGAAGTCACTCGGCTGCACACAAAAGGCGGGGCAAAGTCAGGTGGTGGACGTGCTCAAGTATGGTGAACGTCTGACAACGCCGGGCCTTAACTTGCTCAGTGCGCCGGGGAACGATGCGGTGGCGACCAGTGCGCTGGCCGGTGCGGGCTGCCATATGGTGCTGTTCAGCACCGGGCGCGGCACGCCGTACGGCGGATTTGTCCCTACGGTCAAGCTGGCCACCAACACGCCGCTGGCCGAAAAGAAACCGCACTGGATTGATTTCAACGCCGGAAGGCTGGTCGAAGGCATGAGCATGGACGCGCTGTTAGCCGACTTTGTTGACACCATCGTGGCGATTGCCAACGGGCAATTAACCAACAATGAAAAGAATGATTTCCGTGAGCTGGCTATTTTTAAAAGCGGCGTGACGCTGTAAACGCAAGGGCGGCATGTCTGCTGCCCTTTTTCACTGTGTTTCCTTACCCTGCCGTTAAGGCTTAGTCAGCTTCTTCTTGTCGTTCTTGTGATTCACCCAGGCGTTGATCATCAGGGTTGAGGCAAGAATCGCGCCCACGACGCCCAGCGATATCGCCACCGGGATATGGTAAATATCGACAATCAGCATCTTGATACCGATAAACACCAACACGACAGCCAGGCCGTATTTCAGCATTGAGAAGCGTTCCGCGACGTTAGACAGCAGGAAGTACATGGCGCGCAGGCCCAGAATCGCAAACAGGTTTGAGGTCAGAACGATAAAGGGATCGGTGGTGACGGCAAAGATGGCCGGGATACTGTCGACGGCAAAGATCACATCACTTAATTCGACCATGATCAGTACCAGCAGCAGCGGTGTCGCAAACAGTACGCCGTTCTTGCGGGTAAAGAATTTCTCCCCTTCCAGCGTGTCGGTCATGCGCAGGTGTTTACGCAACCAGCGCACCACCGGTTTGTCGCCCACCGCCGCATCATCCTCTTTCGCCATCGCCATTTTGATACCGGTAAACAGCAGGAAGGCACCGAAGATATACAGGATCCAGCTAAACTGCGTGACCAGCCAGCTACCCGCGAAGATCATGATGGTACGCAGCACGATAGCGCCCAGTACACCGTAGATCAGCACACGACGTTGCAGGTTGGCAGGAACAGAGAAGTAGCTGAACAGCATCATCCAGACGAAAACGTTATCGACCGCGAGGGATTTTTCCAGCACGTAGCCGGTCAGGAAAGCCAGCGTCTGACTGGTGGCGACTTCGCGTCCGGCGGTGCCGTCCAGATACCACCAAAATGCAGCACTGAACAGGAGCGAGACGGAAACCCAAATCAGCGACCAGACCGCAGCCTGTTTAAAGGACATGGTTTGCGAACCGCGACGACCCTGTAAGAACAGGTCAATCGCCAGCATGATAACTACTACAACCGCAAAACTGCCCCAGAGGAGTGGCGTACCTACAGTTTGCATAATCGTATCCTGTCTGAAAAATAAAAAAACGGCTGAAGTCAGAAGACGTCAGCCGCTTATTCAGTGTAAGCAAACCTCGCCTTCCGGCAAGGTCTCACTTACAACTCAGGAATTGATTCTGGGTTGCCTGATGACCGGATGCGTGCGCAACGTAGTGACGATCAATCAGCTTACAAGTTACTCCCCTTTGCAAGCGGGTAAGTTACGTGGCTGGCGCTCAGGAATCAATCATTGCCAGTCATATTTTGAAATATTTACATTCAGGATGCATCGGCCGGAAAAACGACGCCCGTCTGACGTCGGATCTCGGTGAGTAATCCGGCCACGCAACGAGAAACCGCCAGCGCCGGATGGCTGACATGGCGCTGTTCAACCAGCCGCACAAAGGTCTCTGCTTCATACAACATGCTGTTGATATGCTGCGGCTGGGTTAACGCCTGTTTATCCCCTTCACGCGGGATAAAGGTCACTGACTGGCACTCAGCGATGCGGTTTATCACCAGCGATCCCGCCTCACCCTGAATTTCACTGGCCAGCACGGAGTCACTGACCTTGGAGTGCACAATCGTGACATCAAACTCACCATAATTGAGGATCACCGTGCCGTGCGCATCGACGCCGCTTTCCAGCAGGGTGGCGGAGGCGTTAACCTGCTGCGGCTCGCCCCATAGCGTGACGGCCAGCGCCAGGCAATAGTAACCGATATCCATGATGGAGCCGTTGGACCAGCGGGGATCGAAAGTATTAGGCCGCTCGCCATTCAGGTAACGCGGATAACGAGAGGAATACTGGCAATAGTTCAGCAGCGCCTTGCGCAGTGTGCCAGTCTTTGCCAGCCCCTGTTGCAGTTGAATAAAGTTCGGTAAGCTGGCGGTTTTAAAGGCTTCAAACAGCACGACCTGATGCCGGAAGGCGCAGGCGATCATCGCCTCAGCTTCCTGCAGATTCGAGGCCAGCGGCTTTTCGCAAATCACGTGTTTACCCTGCGACATAAACAGCATGGCCTGCTGACAGTGCAGGGCGTTGGGGCTGGCGATATACACGGCATCGATTTCAGGATGGGCGGCCATGGCCTCCAGCGACGTAAAAAGCTGGTCGCAGGGATAATCATGACGGAATGCCTCTGCCTGCTGCAGAGTGCGCGAATAGACGGCACAGAGCGTCATCTTGCCGGTTTCATGTGCCGCTTCAATAAACTGACGCGTAATCCAGTTGGTTCCCACAATGGCAAAGCGAATCACAGTTAGCCTCCTGCACAGATAAAAACGCAGAGTAGCATCTGAAACCGGGCAGGCAACGCCAGACGTTGATCCTGAGATCTCCATTCCAATAATATGTCTCGATAACGCACGTTAAGCACAAGACGGGGAGCGCAGGTGAAAGGAAGTAAACATGCACTAAACTGGACCACATTGCTTATCGCCATCCCGGTTGGCTGTGCGGCGTCGTTAGTTACCTTGTTATTTCGTGAAACGATCGAGTTTATCAATCAGTTGCTGTTTGGCCGCAGCAACGACATTACCGAATCTCTGCATCTCTGGCCCTGGATATTCTGGCCGGTTCTGGTCGGTGTCGGCGGACTGCTGGCGGGATTCTTCCTGCGCTATGCGGTGGCAATCGAGCAGCAGCAAACCGTAAAAACAGATTATCTGGAAGTCATCAACGCGCGCCTTGATGTCGTGCCCACCAAAACCTCGCTCTTCCGGGCACTGTCGTCGATAGCCAGTATTGGCAGCGGCGCGTCAATCGGTAAAGAAGGCCCAATGGTTCAGCTTGCCGCCCTGTGCGGCAGCATCATTGGGCGCGTGTTGCCCGGCGCGTTGCAGTTAAAAAACAGTGACGTCGTCGCCATGGCCGCCGCCGCCGGTCTTTCGTCGGTTTATCATGCGCCGCTGGCGTCGGCTATCTTCGTGGCGGAAATTGCTTTTGGCATGTCGGCTTTACAACGGCTGATTCCGCTGGTGGTGTCGTCCGCTGTGGCGGTTATGACCATGTGGACGTTAGGCTTTCGTAATGCGCTGTATCCGCTGGCCGATGTCAGCTTCACGATGGATAGTTACAGCCTGCTGATTACCATCCTGATCGGTTTACTGTCTGGTCTGGCCGGCTTACTCCTTATTCGGCTGATTGCGCGCGCTAAAACGCTGTTCAGTCGGGTCAAGTCCTTGCCGTTGCGCCTTGGGGCAGGGGGATTTGCCGTGGGCCTGCTTGCGCTCATCTCAACCGATATCCTCGGGAATGGCTACGAGGTGATTGTGAAGGTGATGGCGGGTCATTATCTGCTGTCCGGGTTACTGCTGCTACTGGTGTTAAAAACCCTGGCGACTACTCTTTCCGTGGGATCCAATGCGGTGGGCGGGCTGTTTACGCCGTCCCTGCTCATTGGCGCGCTGCTGGGCATGGTCATTGCACTCGGCGGCGTGGCGCTGCATCTTCCGCTAGATAACGTTTTGCTGTTCGCCGCCGTAGGCATGGCGGCGGTGCTGGCTGCCGTGAGTCAGGCTCCCCTGATGGCGATGCTGATGGTGCTGGAAATGACGCTCAACAGTAGCTTGCTGTTCCCGGTCATGATCGCTTCCGTGCTGGCGACAATGGTGGTTTATCGCCTGCAAATGGCAAGTACCTATCCGGTCGTGACTCACCACTTCAACCGCTCTGAAGCCAAATATGACTTCGATAATATGCGCATCAGCGAGCTGATTATTCCGGGCGCGGCGCTCCAGCCTGAAGCGTCGGTGGGCGAAGCGCTGGCGGTGAGTTCGCTTAAGCGCGAACGCTATGTTTACGTGATCAACGCGGAAGGTGCATTCCTGGGCGTGGTCTCGATTCATGAGATATCACGCAGGGTGCTGGCACAGGAGATTAATCTGGACTCGCCGGTGCAGTGCGTGATGGATCAGGATTTCCCGGTCGCCTATCAGAATCAAAGCCTACGGGAAGGGTGGGAAGCCTTTGCGGCCGTGACGCTGGAGCGCCTGCCGGTGCTGAATAACCCGCAGGAGCGGCGTTTCCTGGGGGCGCTCACCAAAACCAGCCTGATTCAGCAAGCGCAGCAGTTTCTCTAAGCTGCGTTGCCCCGCATCGCCTGTTCCGTCATCCACAGGCGCGCATCGAATTCGAGCTGGTGGTAGTCCGGCTCCATATGGCAGCACAGCTGATAGAACGCCTTGTCGTGGTTTTTCTCTTTCAGGTGTGCCAGCTCATGCACCACGATCATGCGTAAAAAGGGTTCGGGCGCCTGGCGGAAAAACGTCGAAATACGGATCTCGGCTTTGGCCTTCAGGTTGCCGCCCTGCACGCGGGAGATGGCGGTGTGCAAACCCAGCGCATGCTTCATCACCTTAATCTTGTTGTCCCATACCACCTTATTGATCGGCGGAGCATTTCGCATGTAGCGGTTTTTCAGCGCCAGTGTGAAGTCGTACAGCGCCTTATCACTCACTCTGTCATGCATATCAGGATAGCGCTGTTGCAGCACCGGGCCTAAACGCTGGCGATCGATAAGGGTCTGCACCTGCTCAAGGATGGACTCAGGATAACCCTGAAGATAGATAAGTGAGGACATTAGAGATTCCCGGCGAAAGACAGTATACTGCGCCCCCTTTTTGGGGCGAAAATCAACCAAAGTGTACCACGCCGGAGAATTCATGAGCCAACTTGAACTGAACGATCGCGCACTAACCCTGCATCGTTTCCCGCAGATGCGTGACGAGAGTCCGTTACAAGCCTGGGATGCCGCTGATGAATATCTGTTGCAGCAAAGCCTGCCATCGGGTCCGGCGTTGATTTTTAACGACAGTTTCGGGGCGTTAACCTGCGCGCTGCATTCGCGTCCGGTGTGGCATATTAGTGATTCCTGGCTGAGCCAGCAGGCAACGCGCCAGAACCTGCGCCTGAATGCGCTGGATGACAGCGACGTCCATTTCCTCGACAGCCTCTCTGACTTACCGGCGGCGCCCGCACTGGTGTTGATTAAAGTTCCTAAAACGCTGGCCCTGCTGGAGCAGCAACTGCGTGCGGTGCGTCAGGTGATTACCCCGGAAACCGTAGTGCTGGCGGCGGGGCGTGCGAAAGAGATTCATACCTCCACGCTGCAACTGTTTGAACAGATCATTGGTGAAACCAAAACCTCGCTGGCCGTAAAAAAAGCGCGGGTGATATACAGTCAGTTCACCCAACCCGCGCTGCGTGAAAAAGCGCCAACGCAGGTCTGGCCGCTGGACGGAACGCCTTACCAGATTCACAACCATGCCAACGTGTTTTCCCGATCTTCTCTGGATATCGGTGCGCGCTTGTTCATGCAGCATCTGCCGGAAAATATTGAGGGCGAAATCGTCGATCTGGGCTGTGGCAATGGCGTTATCGGGCTGATGGCGCTGGCGCAGAATCCTGAGGCAGAGGTGCATTTCCTTGATGAGTCTTATATGGCAGTGGCCTCCAGCCGGTTAAACGTTGAGGTCAACCGCCCAGACGATCTGTCGCGCTGCCAGTTCCGGGTCAACAACGTGCTTAGTGGCTATCCATCCGATACCTTGCATGCCGTGCTCTGTAATCCACCCTTCCACCAGCAGCACGCGGTCACCGACCACCTGGCCTGGCAGATGTTCCGCGATGCGAAACGCTGCCTGCAATATGGTGGAGAACTGCGCATCGTTGGCAACCGCCACCTTGATTATCACCACAAGCTGAAAAAGCTGTTCGGTAACTGTACGCTGGTGGCCTCCAACAAAAAATTTGTGGTGCTGCGCGCCGTAAAAATGCGTTAACTAAAGCGTTAACGCCAGTGCGGTGGCCTGGGCGATTGCCCGACGGGCATCCAGCTCTTGCGCCACATCGGCCCCGCCAATTACCTGCACCGGTTTGCCGTTTGCCCGCAATGCCGCTTCCAGTTCGCGTTGCGGCTCCTGACCGGCGCAGATAATCACATTATCAACCGGCAGGACAAGCGGTTCGCCGTCGCGTTTGATATGTAGTCCTTCATCATCAATCGCCAGATACGTAATCCCGCCCCACATTTCAACGCCGCGTGACTGCAGGCTGCTGCGGTGGATCCAGCCGGTGGTTTTCGCCAGCGTTGCGCCGGGCTTGCCCGCCTTACGCTGAAGCAGCCAGATTTGGCGAGGGGATCGCAGCGGCGCGGGGGCGATCAGACCTCCGCGCTGCGTCAGGCTGTGATCGATGCCCCATTCACGATAAAAGTCGTCCACCGTTTCGGTCTGATGCGGTTGAGAAAGGTATTCTGCCGTATCAAACCCGATCCCGCCTGCGCCAATGATCGCCACGCGCGGCCCAACCGGACGTTTATCCGCCAGCACATCCAGATAGCTCAGCACGCTGGGATGATCGATACCGGGAATCTCTGGCGTGCGGGGTTTAATGCCGGTTGCCAGGATAACCTCATCGACGTCAGCCAGCATAGCGGCGCTGACCCGGCAACCTGTTTTAATGACCACGCCTGCCGCAGGTAAACGATGACGAAAATAGCGCAGGGTTTCGCTGAACTCTTCTTTGCCAGGGATCTGACGGGCGATATTAAACTGCCCGCCGATGTCTGGCGCGGCATCATAAAGTGTTACCTGATGCCCCCGTTCTGCCGCCTGCAACGCAAACGCCATGCCCGCCGGTCCGGCGCCGACCACGGCCAGCCGTTTAGCTGCGCGCGTCGGCGTAACGGGCATCAGGGATTCATGGCAGGCGCGGGGGTTAACCAGGCAGGAGGTCACATGACCGGCAAAAATCTGGTCCAGACAGGCCTGATTACAGGCGATACAGGTGTTGATGCTGTTGTCATCCCCCCGCTGCGCCTTGCTGACAAAGGCAGCATCGGCCAGAAAAGGTCGCGCCATCGACACCATGTCTGCACAGCCATCCTGTAATAGCTGTTCGGCCACCTGTGGGTGGTTGATTCGGTTAGTCGCTACCACCGGCACCGCGACGTGCTGACGCAAACGGCGCGTGACCCAGGCAAAGGCGGCGCGGGGTACGCAGGTGGCAATGGTTGGAATTCGCGCCTCATGCCAGCCAATGCCGGTATTAAACAGCGTCACACCGCAGCGTTCCAGCTCGCTGGCCAGCTGCAGCGTCTCTTCTAACGTGCTGCCGTGGTGAATTAAATCCAGCATCGACAGCCGGAAGATAATAATAAAGCGCTCGCCAGTGACCTGACGCACCGCGCGGGTAATCGCCAGGGCAAATTGCATGCGCCCGGTAAAATCACCGCCCCAACGATCCTGGCGCTGGTTGGTGTGCTGCACCAGAAACTGGTTAATCAGATAACCTTCGGAACCCATGATTTCCACACCATCGTAGCCCGCCTTCTGGGCGAGCCGGGCACAGTGGGCGAAATCGGCAATGGTCTGTTCAACCTCGGCATCGCTCAGTTCACGCGGAGTAAAGCGATTGATGGGGGCCTGTATCGCAGAGGGGGCAACCAGACCGCGCTGAAAGCTGTAGCGGCCCGTATGCAATATCTGCAGGGCGATTTTCCCCTCATGCTGATGCACCGCGGCGGTAATCTGTCGGTGCCAGTCACACTGTGCGTCGTCATTCAGTACGGCACCGTGTTCGGCGGTCACGCCTTGGGGATTCGGTGACACGCCGCCTGTGACGATCAGCGCCACGCCTTCCCGTGCCCGCTCGCCGTAGAATGCCGCCAGCCTGGCCGCGCCATCTTCACGCTCTTCAAGGCCCGTATGCATTGACCCCATCAGAAAACGGTTTCTGAGCTGAGTAAAGCCCAGATCGAGCGGGGTGAATAAAGCAGGATAGTGGGAGGGCAGCGCTGTCATAATCACTCACAGATAAAGTGGTCGGATGAGTTAGCTTCAACCATTTCTATGTTAAAAAAAAGTGAAATGGCATCAGGGTGTGAGAAACATCATAAAAGCGTCACTACCCGGCGCGGCAGCCCGCCCCTTAAACACGCCGCAAAAGAGCAGACTCAGTGGAATTCAGCGGCGGCGAATCCAGGAATAGCGCGAACGATAGCCGCTGCCGTGATGGGTATTGAAGCGGTAGCTGGAGCCAGATTCGGTGGCGCAGTAGGTACACAGAGGAATCAGGTCGATTTGTGCTGAAGGTATGCCTGTATTGACCAGCATCTGCTTAGCCAACTGCGGTAAATCGAACCAGATGCCTGCCTGGGTGGCAACGGCCTGGGGGCGCAGTGCGTACGGATTACGAGGCTGCTGCTCGTGATAGCGCAGCGGCAGGGGGATACCTGGCAACCGCTCAATATCTGCCAGGCGTTGCCGATCAAGCTCAAAACAGCAGGGCGCCAGCGCCGGGCCAATCGCCACGGTCAGGCTCTGGGGCGTTGCGCCGCGTTCACAGAGTTGCTCCACGGCGCGGTACAGCACCCCGGCCAGCGTGCCCTGCAGGCCGGCATGCACGGCGGCCACCTGTTTCTCTTGCCGGTCGGCAAACAATACGGGTAAACAATCGGCCGTGTAAACGGCGACGGGGCGATGACCGGTGGCAATCACGCCATCTGCATCACAGCTTTTAGGGGGGAGATTATGGATATCGGTGACGACCACGGCGCTGTGGCGCTGATGACCATAGGCCGCATCCTCGGGCGGCGGCTCACCTGCGGGCTGAAAAGCGTAATCGACCCAGTCGAGTGCATCAAGTAATGGCGAACGCGGCATGGCGGACATCCTCTTCTCCTGTCAGGTCAGCGTGCAATCTGCTGCCCTCAGCTTACGTTAACTGCTACATTTTTGAAGCGTTACCCACTCAAATCTTTCACACCTTAGGATGAAACGATGAAAAATTCAGTGAATGTCGCGCTGTCAGCCATGGTTGTGCTGGCGCTGGCGGGCTGTGCGCAACCTGCCCGGCAGCAGGCACAGCAGCAACTGGGGCAGCAATCGGTGCTGGCGTTAGACTGGTTCCAGCAGTCCGGCGAATATCAGGCGCTCAGCTGGCAGGCATTTAACAGCGCCCGTCTGGCCTTTGATCAATCGGCTTCGCTGACCGGCAAGCCTAAAGCGGTCATCGTCGATTTAGATGAAACCATGCTCGATAACAGCGCCTACAGTGCCTGGCAGGCAAAAAACGGACAGCCTTTCAGCGATAAGACCTGGTCAGCCTGGACCCAGGCGCGTCAGGCCAGAGCCGTTCCCGGCGCGGTGGAGTTTGCCCGTTATGTCAATAGCCATGGCGGCACCGTATTCTATGTCTCCAACCGCGATCAGAAAGATTACGCTGCGACGGTGGCTAACCTTGAACAGCTTGGTTTTAGCGGCGTGAGCGAAAAAACGGTGAGCCTGAAAACGGACTCATCAAACAAACAGGCACGTTTCGATGCAATCAAAAATGCGGGCTACAACGTGGTGTTGTATATCGGTGACAACCTGAACGATTTTGGTGGGGCAACCTGGCATCAGGGGAATGCACAGCGCCAGGCGTTTGTTGAGCGTAACCATGCACAGTTTGGTACACAGTTCATTGTGTTGCCGAACCCGCTCTACGGCGACTGGGAGAGCGGGATGGCCGAGAATTACAATAAACTGACGCCTGAACAGCAGCTCTCCGTCCGTGAAGCGCGCCTGAGGGCCTGGAACGGTAAATAATGTGTCAATACAGAGAGCCTGCAATGAGTAGGCTCTTTTTACATCGCTGTGGGCATTTACTTACTGTCGTCACTATTCTCATGCAAATTAAATTAACCATCTCTTGCTTTAATATTCCCTTTAACAAAGTTCATTTAACTGCCTAATTCGAATAAAGGCGGTGGATTGTGCTATTCATAAATTCTGCATTTAAGAGTAATCCTGGTCTGATGCGCGACCTCTGTTTTTTTTCATTCTCGCCCGGAAAGCGTTTTGTATTTATTTGTCAGTTTTGCTTTTCCTGATAAATATTTAACTAAATGATTTTAATGATAAATAATTAAAGTAACTAGATATCTCAGTGGTATGACCTCTTAATTTTATTTACGTAACCATGACGTTTGTTGAATAAGTGCTTACATAAAACGCCCTGTTTTTCTGGGCTGAAATATTCCGTGTGCATTGATAATGATAAGCAGCTATAACCTTTTAATGTGATGAGCTTCAGGTTTCGTAACCCATTCGCGGATATTAAGTGAGCGGGTTCACTCCGTGGTCAGCCAGAACGTCCTGTTCCCGGTCGTAGAGAGAAGATGATTGTGACGACACTTAAACCCTTATTAGCGAAAAATCGCAGTTGGGCACTTCAGCGCCGCCAGCGTAACCCCGCCTATTTTGAAAAATCCTTATATCAGCAAAAACCGCACTCATTATGGATAGGCTGTTCAGACAGTCGGGTACCGGCGGAGGTATTAACGGGATCGCATCCCGGTGAACTGTTTGTTCACCGTAATATCGCCAATATGGTCGTGGCAGAGGACGATAACCTGCTTAGCGTGCTGCAATATGCCGTTTTTTACCTTGGGGTAAAGCGAATCGTGCTGAGCGGTCACTACGGCTGCGGAGGCGTTCAGGCGGCCTTATCCCTGCCCGACAGCCCGCTGGCCACTGAGGATTCGGCACTGGCACGGCGTATTACTTTTCTGCGGCGTGGGTTAGCGAGTCATCTTCACAGCGAAGCCACGCAGGAGACGGAAAGCGAGAAACTGAATCGTCTGGTTGAGGCCAATGTTTTGGTGCAGTTTGCCAATCTGGTGGCGGCCGAACCGGTACGGCAGGCCTGGCAGTCTGGTCAGGAACTGGACGTGTTTGGCTGTGTTTACGACCTGCAATCGGGTCATCTTAAAGAGTTGATTCAGCAATCTGCAGAGGAGTCTTCACCATGAATCTGGATACATTACGCCGCGATGTGCCGGCAGGGCTGGTTGTGTTTCTGGTCGCACTGCCGCTCTGCCTGGGCATCGCACAGGCCAGCGGACTGCCGCCGTTTGCCGGTTTATTGACGGGGGTGATTGGCGGGATACTCGTGACCTCCCTGAGCCCTTCACGTTTTGCGGTCAGCGGACCGGCCGCGGGCCTGGTGACCATCGTCGTGGCCTCTATGGCGACGCTGGGCAGCTTCTCCGCGTTTCTGACCGCCCTGATTATCGCCGGGGTGCTGCAATGTCTGTTTGGCCTGTTACGCGCCGGGCGTTTCATCGCCCTGGTGCCCGGCAGCGTCATCAAGGGCATGCTGGCGGCGATTGGGTTGCTGCTGATTATGCAGCAGATACCGGTCGCGCTGGGCGCGGGCGGCAGCGTGAAGTTAGTGTCGCTGGTCAACGGGGAAATGACATTCTCGCTGTCCGCCCTGCTGGTTTCTTTAGTGGGCTTGTTCATTCTGTTTGTATGGACAACCGGACCCATTAAACGAATCAAGGCACTGGCATGGATACCTGGCCCCTTGTTCGCCGTGCTGTTTGGCTGTGTGGTGACCGTTGCAGGCGCGCGACTGTTCCCTGAACTCACCGGTGCCTTACCGCGCATTTCACTGCCCGCTTTTGACAGCGTTTCCGCGATGATGGCGGAGCTGGAAACCCCGGACTGGATGGCATGGAAAAATCCACAGGTCTGGGTCGTGGCCCTGACCCTGGCGCTGGTGGCGAGTCTGGAAACGTTGTTAAGCCAGGAAGCCCTGAAAAAGCTGCGGCCGCAAACCCCAGCGCCGTCACCCAACAGAGAAATGTTTGCCCAGGGCATAGGTAACCTGACGGCCGGCTTCCTTGGTGCCATGCCCATTACGGCGGTGATCGTCCGGAGTTCGGCTAACGTCAACGCTGGCGCACAAACTAAACTGTCCATTTTGCTGCATGGCGTCATGCTGCTGATTTGCGGAATGTGGTTCAGTGAAATGCTGAATGCTATCCCGCTCGCCAGCCTCGCGGCGGTGCTGCTGTACACCGGCTACAAGCTGGCCGCACCTCGTCTGTTTATTGAGCAGTTCCGCATGGGCGCGCAACAGTACGTACCGTTCCTGGCCACGATTATCGGGATTATTACGCTGGGGATGCTGGTCGGTATCGGTATCGGTATTGCCACCCAGATCCTTTACAGCATCTACAAGAGCCACCGTAACGCATTGCAGCTTACACGTTATGACGACCACTACGTTTTACGTTTCCAGCAAAATCTGACGTTTATGCACAATCCTAAACTGCAGGGGCTGCTTGATAAAATACCCGAAAATAGCGTGGTAATCGTCGATAACGATAATGCAGAATACATCGATCCGGACGTCAAAGCCGTCCTGAAGGATTTTGGTGAGAATGCGGATAAGCGGGGAATCCGTCTGAGTCAATGGCCGGTGGCGGTGAAATAACCGTTCAGACCAAAACAGTCAGACAAAACGTGAAAAATCGGATATCTCGGATATCCGATTTTTTTATTTGTAAGACATAATGGATGGGGATCTCTGCCTGCATGCTTATACCCAGTAACGGGCTTCAAATCGCTTACGTTCGTTCATTTAAGGGTGCTTTTCTTTGAATGGCGCAGACAAGATTCAGGGTTAAATAATCATAACGCCATATACCCCGTAAGCGGCGTGATGGTAAGCCTCTTTGTGACAAGGTCCAGACGTATGCGCGTTAAGCTGTTTGAAGAGCACAATGCTAAAAAAAGTGCCCTCTGGCTGTTTATGATTACTCTGATGTTCTGTTTTGTCGGCGGACATCTGCGTATTCCCCATGACTTATCCCTGTTCTGGCCGGTTAACGCCTTTATTGCCGGTATGATGCTGCGCTATCCCTTTCTTCATCGCACCCGTTTTTATCTTGTTTGTTTCAGCGCCATGGTATTTAACGACGCGGTGTTTTCAGGCTGGGCCTTACCGGCGTTCACACTGAACGTTGCCAATATTCTGTTTATCCTGATTTGCGTCGTGGTGATGGGGCGGCAGTATCAGCACGACTCCAGCAGCGAGCGTATCGCTAACGCCATGCGCATTTTTCCGGCTTGCCTGCTGGCGGCGTTCGGTTGCGCCACCTGGGGCGGCCTGGCGCAGGTCGGCAGCATAAATGCCGAATTTGCCGACGCGTGGATGAACTGGTTCAGCGAGCAGTTTTCGACCGGACTCATGCTGCTGCCGTTTCTGTTGACCTCAAGCTGGCGCGTGAGGATTTCAGCCCGGCGGCTGCAAATGGGCAAAATTGTCCCGTTAATTGCCGTCGTGCTGTCACTGGTCGCCGGGGCGTTAATGGGCGGGGCAGGCAGCCTTACCTTACCGGTGCCAGCCCTAATCTGGTGTGCCATCGTGTTGCCTGTGCCGCTGACCAGCCTGATCACCCTGATAACCGGGATTAGCCAAATTATTTTGGTTTCTCACGGTGTGATGAATATTCAGGGCGATAACAGTCTGCTGCCCATCAGCCATCTGACCTCAGCGCGCCTCGGCGTAGCCACGATCGCTCTGAGTCCGTTAATTGTGGCAGTAAGCATGGATGCGATTCGCCAGCTCAATGAACGTCTGGCGCTACGTGCGGACTACGATTTTCTGACCCAGCTCCTGTCGCGTTCGGGGCTGTATGAACATCTCCGCAATGAAGCCTGTTCTGAGCAACGCCAGGTTGGGGTGATCCTGCTGGATGTGGACTACTTTAAATCGGTCAATGACAATTTTGGCCATGATGCGGGCGACAGGGTACTGGAGGAGATCGCGCGGCGCATTTCGCCGCTGGTGGGCAACCACGGCCATATCTGCCGGTTTGGCGGAGAGGAGTTTGTGATTGTGCAGTTCGACCTCTCGCCGGAAATGATTTATTCACTGGCTGAAGGCATTCGTCAGAGCATCGTTAAAGAGAAATTCTTACTGCATGGCAACGCGGTCACCGTCACCGTCAGCCTGGGGCTGGCATACGGCCAGGCGCAACCCGGTGTGGAGTGGGCCGAAACGGTTAATCGTTTGATCTCTGCCGCGGATAAAAACCTTTATATCTCTAAGCGAAACGGCCGTAATCAGACCTCACCCGGCAATGCGCGCAGTGAGATGACCAGCGACGTTGCCTGAGCAGGCCGCTGGCGGCGATTAATTAACGCTGGTTTTGAGCGACGCGTTCTGTTGATGACGTTCCAGTGCCAGCTCAATCAGGCGGGTAATCAGATCCTGATAGCTCAGACCTGCCGCCTGCCAAAGCTTAGGATACATGCTGATGTTGGTGAAGCCGGGTAACGTATTCACCTCATTCACGATAATCTCACCGTCTTCGGTATAGAACACGTCAACACGGGCCAGACCAAAACAGGACAGCGCGGTGAAGGCGGTGAGCGCCACCTCACGAATCGCCTCATCGACAGCCGCAGGAATGTCCGCCGGAATCACCGTGTGTGCGCCGGTTTCGCTAATGTACTTGGTGTCATAGGAATAAAAGGCATCGCTCACCACGACTTCGCCGCAGGGGCTGGCCTCTGGGTAATCGTTGCCCAGCACGGCGCACTCGATCTCGCGACCTTTAATCCCTTTTTCAATTAAAACCTTATTGTCAAACCTAAACGCCAGCTCCAGCGCCGCACGAAACGCTGCAGCGGTGGTGACCTTACTGACGCCAACGGACGATCCCTGATTCGCTGGCTTGATAAAAAGCGGGAGTCCAAAGCGTGCGATAACGGCTTCGATGTCCAGATTGTTCATCTGCGCCTGCGTCACGCTCAGCCAGGGGGCAACCTTTAAACCGGCATCCCGCAGCAGGCGTTTTGTGACGTCTTTATCCATGCTGACGGCAGAGCCCAGCACGTCCGAGCCAACGAAGGGGAGCGAAGCCATGCGCAGCAAACCCTGCAGGGAACCGTCTTCGCCTTGCGTGCCGTGAACCACGGGAAAAATCACGTCGAGCTGCGACAGCGGATGGGCGTCCTTTCGGTCAATGATCTGGTTTTGGGGGTCGCCGGGGATGAGTGCGACCTGTTTTGCCGTGCGGTTTAAGGCAATCAGCGACGGATTTTCCGCATTCAGCAGAAAGTTTGAGGCATCATTAAGATGCCACTGGCCTTGCTTATCAATCCCCAGCAGCACAACCTCAAACCGGGTTTTATCAATCGCATCAACAATATTCTTAGCCGACTGCAATGACACTTCATGCTCAGAAGATTTGCCACCGAACACGATGCCAACTCGCTGTTTTTTCATCGAACCTTATCCACGTACAGGCAAATAAATACCCTACCACAGGCGTGACGATAAAAGACAGACAGACGCGCTTAACGCATCGCCCTCAGAGGCGGTGGCTAGCAGTCGGTAATTTTTTC
Organism: Pantoea sp. B623; assembly: GCF_024814475.1. NCBI lineage: Bacteria > Pseudomonadati > Pseudomonadota > Gammaproteobacteria > Enterobacterales > Erwiniaceae > Pantoea > Pantoea sp. B623. The sequence continues at coordinate 3,026,563 of NZ_JANUXM010000004.1, forward strand.
ATTACCAGAGACGGAGGGAAGCGATTTTTGAGGAACGCTTTTCAGAAACTCTTTTGACTCCTCATCCACCAGCCGGGTCAGCGTTAACTGCTCCTGAAATTTGGTCAGCAGAAGCTCCGCATCGGATTTAATCAGGCCGTCAGAGGACTCCAGAACCGTATTTATGGCCTGACTGATCGCTGAAATCAGCTCTTCGACACCGCCGCTTTTGCCCACGGTCAGCGTCAACGCGCTGAGCAACAGCGATTGCGCTTCTGTCTGAGCAACCAGTTCTTTCGTTTCAGCATCCATTTTTGAAATTTTGGCCAGCATGCTAAGAACAGCGCTTTTCATCATGGTCTTCCTCAGAGTCTGTGTAGGTGTTGAACATTATTAGCGCAGAGAAAAGCACAGGCAACCGTGCCGTGATCGGATGATTCCGCTTATCACGAAAGGCTTTGCGCCGCCGCCAGAGGCGTTATCCGGCAGGAATGCCTGGCAAGGGTAAACCCAAAAACGCCCGGGTAACCGCTGGCCCAGATTACACCTTCACGGCGCCTAAATGCTGCACAACGTAAAAAAAAGAGTATCAGGCTGCTTTTACAGCAATGCGTAACGTCATTCAGTATGAAAGACAAGTAAACAGGCGTTTATTCTCGCGTTTGTCTGGCGCTGCGGCGGTTAAAATTTGACTAACTCATCCTCAGCGCAACCCAATATGTATCGCAGAAAAATACATCTACGAACGCTCCTTACCGCGTTATCCATTGGAAGCGTCATACTGACTTCAGGTCTGCTGTTGGGCGCGCTGTTTATTTTTCAAAAGAGCAATATTGAAGAGTCGCTGTTAGACAGTAACATCGCCTACGCGCGCAAGCTGGCGGATACGACCGATCATTACCTGACCATTGCTCAGCGCGAACTGGCCTGGAGTGCTAATCAGATCACCGATCTCAACGATCTGAACAGGCTGCATCGCGAAACCACGCGTTTACTGCAGCAGTCCGGCTTTTTTAATTCGGTCGCTGTTGTTGACCGTCATGCCGTTATCGCTTCCGTTTCGCCTGAAAGCCTCAGCCTCGTGGGCGTGAAAGTAGACACTCCGCAGACAGAGCAGGCTATTACGTTCCGTAAGCCCTTTATTTCCTCGCCTTTCAACTCCCCTTCAGGCAATTACGTCGTGCTGCTGTCACAGCCCCTGTTTGCAGCGGATGGACGTTATCTTGGTTTTATCTGTGGAACCATCTACCTGAAGAAACAGAGCATGTTGAGTGATGTGCTGAGCCAGCATTATTACGGGGATGGCACCTCGGTGAGTATTGTCAGTGATGACGGCTCCGTTATTTTCAGTCACGATCCAGCCCAGGTTGGCAAACGCATGGCGCTAAGCCCACAGTTGCAAAAGCGGCTGGCCTCAACCACGAGTGGTCAGTTAATGATTCAGGAGGAGGGCAAAAAATACCTCATCGGTTATGCCAGCTTGCAAAAAACCGACTGGAATATTTTTATGTCAGGCACCTCAGAAACCGTGGGTAGCCTGATGGCGCACACGGCCAGGAGCGCGTTCTGGTTTATCCTCGGTGTTATCGTGCTCACCGCAACCTGTATGGCCTTTCTGGCGACGCGCATCTCTTATCCGCTGGAAAAACTGGCCGGAATGGTGCGCGATGGTGGTAGCGATGCCAGCCCGGAGCTGCTCTCATCGGTTAACACCTGGTATAACGAAGCGGACAGGTTGAGAGAGGCGGTTCAGCAGCATCGTCGGGCGGTCGCCGGACACGTTGCCGACCTGAATGATAAAGCCATGACCGATCCGCTGACCGGACTGAATAACCGGCGCGGCTTTTATATTCAGGCGGCGCAGCACAGCGAAGAGCCTGTGCAAAGCGCCATCGCTATTGATATCGATCACTTCAAAAAGATCAACGATCGCTACGGGCATGATGCGGGAGACGAGGTTCTGGTAAGCCTGGCAGGGTTGTTGCGTAAGCGATGCCGCACACTGGATGTGATAAGCCGTTTTGGGGGGGAGGAGTTTATTTTGCTGCTTCCCGGTACGGCACTGAACGACGCGGCCGCGATGGCGGAACGCATCCGTGAAGCCGTCAGCAAAACGTCATTTCCGTTTATCAGTGCGATGACTGTCTCTCTCGGCGTCGCGACGCTAAGTGAAACGGAGGACAAAGACGCCCTGTTAAGACGGGCAGACGAAGCGTTGTATGCGGCCAAAGGGGATGGCCGTAACCGGGTGATGATAAGCCACGAGGGCGCGATCTCTCGCTATCCTGCCGGATAAGCCTGCGCGCCGTGTATCAGCACATCTCACGCAGTTTCCAGTGCAGCCAGTGATCCAGTTCACTGTCTGCCAGCGGCCGGGAGTAGAAAAAGCCCTGCGCCTGGTCACAACCATATTCTGTTAATGCCTCGACGGTATCGACGCATTCTACGCCTTCAGCCAGCACGACATAATCCAGCTCTTTCAGCATGGCGATGATGTTGCGGGCGATGATGCGTGACGCCGTATCTGACGACAGCTCACTGATCAACGATCTGTCCAGTTTAATCACGTCCAGCGGCATACGGCGAAGATAGCTGATATTGCTGTAGCCGGTGCCAAAATCATCAAGAGAAATACCGAAGCCGCGCAGTTTAAGCATTTCAAGTCCGCGCATGGCGGAAGGGCTTTCCACAATGCGCTCTGTTTCCAGGCACTCAATTCCCAACAGCGACGTGGGAAGTTTCGCCTTTAACATTCTCTCTTCCAGCACGTCCGCGAAGCCATCAATCGAGAAATCACGCTCACTAACGTTAATCGTGATCGGCAACTGGATACAGCTATTGCGCAGACGTTTCAGGCGCGTAATCACGTTGTCTATGACCCAGGTGGTCAGGCTCGTGAGTATCTCTGTCTGCTCGGCCAGCGGAATAAATGAGGCAGGGGAGAGTTCACCGTGTACGGGATGGCGCCAGCGAATCAGAGCCTCCAGCCCAATAGGCTTGCCGCTTTGTAAGCAAATTTTGGGTTGGTAAACCAAATACAGGCCGCTATTTTCCCGCAACGCCCTCGCCAGATCGTTTACCAGGGTGAAGTCCTGGGTACGTTTGTTGTCGGTGGCCTCGCTAAAGCGTAAAGAGGGCAATCCCCGATCGATGGCTTCATGCAAGGCACTGACTGCCTGACGCAGCGTTTCGTGAGGGGGGAAAATGCCGGAGACAAAATCGACTTCACCGGTGTGCGTACTCAGCCCCACCGAGAGGCCTTCACCCAAATCCGCACTGATGCCCGCCATCTGGCAGGCCACCCAGTTAGCACTGATGCGGCTGTCCGCCCGGGTCAGCACGGCAAAACGTCCAGTCGCCACGGTGTAAAGAATATCGCTGGGTGCAGGACGCAGGCGTAAAGGCAGCAGTGTCGCAACATCTTTAAGCAGGCTTTCGACCGGGGCCATGCCCATTGAACGGGCCAGTTCATAGGCACGGGGCATATCTATACAGTCAATCAGGACCAGGCGACGCAGCGTGGTGTCACCGGCAGCCGCCAGATAATGCATGTCGCGGATCAGGCGCTGACGATTTGGCAGATTCGTCACCGGATCGATAAATCCTGCAGAATGCCACGCTTCCAGAAATGACATCACCAGTGATGACAGCAGTGTCAGCGTCGTGATTTGTGCCGGGGTGAAAGGATGCGGCTGAATATCGGTCACACACAGCGTGCCCAGATTAATGCCATCGCGGTTTTTAAGCGGTACGCCCGCATAAAAACGAATAAAGGGGGCACCAATGATCAGCGGATGTGCCGCGAACCGGCTGTCCAGAAACGTGTCTGGCACCACCACCGCAGCATCGCTGTCTACCGCGTAGCGGCAAAGGGAGTCCTCGCGGGAGGAGCGCTCCAGCTTGAAGTTGTGTGAGGCACGAATGTACTGGAATTCGTCATCAATGACCGAAATAAAGCTTCCGGGAATATTCAGCGCCTGACTGGCAAGCCTGACGAATTTTCTCAGCACATCATCCCGACTTTCATCGGGGTAGCGAAGGGCCTCAAGGGCACGCGTGCGGCGTTCATGATCGCCGTCGAGATTCATAAGCATGTGTGTCCTCCGCTCCGGATTGCTCACGGCGCGAAATTAAAAAGAAAAAATGTCGAATAAAAACACCGGAATGAGGCCGGACTCGGCGAAAGGAAAATAAAAAATAGTTTTTTTCTCGGTAAATAATAGGCGCGTTCTGGTTTTATGTCTCTTTTTATTTTCTTTAATGAATTTATTAGTTATCAACGATGCATACATTTAATCATATTTCGGTCTTTATTTTTTCAATAACGCTGCCACAATACTCAGACAAGAGTAGCGCGCTATTGTTTTGCTCGCAACTATTAGCCGTGAATATTTTATTTGAGCTTTTTTTGCCGCCACACCGGGGAAATACCATGAATATCCTAAAAAATTTTACAATCAGACGCGTTGTCCTCTGGATCCTTATCGCTGCCGTCATAATTATCGCACTAGCCGGCGCATATGGATCGTTCATCATCAATGAAATCGGCCATCAGGCCAGCCGCAGTAACAGCCTGACTCAGCAGCTGGTTTTTCTTAATCGCGCCAGCTTGCAGGTGCAGGCTAACGCAACGGCTACGCATGCAGACATCGCCGCCCAGGCACCGGCAGAGGCTGACTGGCAGCGGTATCGTACCGCACTCACCAGCGTGCCTCAGGATTATCCCGCAGCGGCTCAGGAACGGCTCTCGGCACTTGAACAGCAGCTTTCCGCTAATCAGGCACCGCTGCGCAATGAGCATCAGAAGCTGGTCGATCTCTTTCTGGTGACGCTGGCCGCCGTCACCGCGCTGCTGCTCTTTTGCGACCGTTATCTGGTGGTGCACCTGGTGCGACCGGTCGCGAAACTGCGCGCTCACTTCCGCGTGATTGCCGAAGGTGATCTGACCCGTGAACCCGAAGATCTTGGCAGGAATTGTGTCGGGCAAATGGTTCCTTTATTGAAAGAAATGCAACAAAGTTTGTTAAATACCGTTCTGGCTATTCGCGATAACGCCTCTGTTTTGAACTTTGAAGCGGGGGATATTGCGAAAGGGAATGCTGACCTGTCGAACCGAACGGCCACCCAGGCTGCGGCGCTGGAGGAGACGGCTGCCAGCATGGAGCAACTGACGGCCACCGTTCGGCACAATGCTGAAAACAGTCGTGAAGCGCGTGAGCTGGCAGGTATAACAGCCCAGACAACGCAGAAAGGCGAGCAGCTGGTTAAAACAGTAGTGACCGCGATGACGGGACTTGCCGTGGGGGCTGAAAAAATCCGCCAGTTTACTGCCACCATTAATGGCATCGCGTTCCAGACCAACATTTTGGCCCTCAACGCCGCGGTTGAGGCCGCACGTGCCGGGGAACAGGGGCGTGGCTTTGCGGTTGTTGCCAGCGAAGTTCGGTCGCTGGCCCAGCGCAGTGCTGAAGCGGCGAAAGAGATAGAAGGACTGATTGCGGACACGGTCGCGCGCATTGGTGAAGGGCGCGGAGCAGCCGACAGCGCCGGCAGCACGATGGAAGAGGTCCTGCAGAGCGTGAGCAGCGTTAACGAGCTGATTAGCCAGATAGCGCTGGCATCCGAAGAGCAAAGCAAGGGCCTTTCTCAGGTGACGATCGCCGTTGCCGAGATTGACCGTGTGACGCAGCAAAACAGCACGCTGGTTCATAAGATATCGGCTTCAGCAGAGAGCATGAATAATCAGACGGAAACGCTGACCAGCGTGATCACGCGGTTTACGCTACCCGCGACGTCCCCCGCTCAGTTTTCCCCAGTCACGCCAGCACCGGCGAAGCGTCACATCGTCTCTGCACCGACCAAAGATGATGATGCGTGGGTCGCGTTTGGCCGTTAATTCGTGCCTGTCTCATAAGATATTAAGGGACTGGGAACAACCTGATACCTTATAAACGCGCTAACCTGCCGCGATGCCTTTTAAAACCCCGTATTGGATGCGGGGTTTTTTGTTTGCATTAAATAGAGCATTCCGTGATAAATATTTACTTACATAATAACAACACAGAATAAAAACCAAAATTTTGAGCCAGTTAAATATAAAGGCGTTTCGCTTAATCAAAATAAGCCGGGCTGAACTGACCCTCCTTTTAGAGATAAATAATCCCTACAGACGAGCTGCCCCCTGTTTGACATTTCAACAGATAAGATTAAAAATCCTTATGAAATGTGTGCTGCAACGGTTGCAGACAGATGTGTCAGCGGACACCGAAGGGATCGGCTGACGACCTGTTACCCTACTTTATCCACAGGGAGCCTGGTTTGGGAAATTCAATCGTCCGACGGCCCGTTACCGTCCAGAATAACGTGCGTGAACTGCGGATTGCCGCTGGCCTGTCGCAGGAAGGGGCTGCCGAACGCTTCGACCTGAGTCTGCGGGCATGGCAAACCAAAGAGGCCACCGCCAAGGTCGCCCTGTTGAGTCAGGGTGAGTATGAGCTTCTGCTGCTGCTTGCAGGGCGCCATCCCCATTACGAACTGGTGCCGCAACAGAAAAAATGACGATTTTTACCCTTTGAAAGTGTAAACACGGTTTTAGCTATGAAGTTCGCTCCTGAACGGACGATAATTGCAACATCGGGCACTATGTAAGAGTAGATGTCGTTATCAGTACAGGTTTCTGATCTCAGACATTATGCTGTACAGGCGGACCTATGTTGCGGCTTCAGGTTGATGTGTAGTGCGTTACCTGGTTCTGTCTGATTGCAGGCGTCCTCTTTTTACTGTGAGATGCCCGGCCACAGTATATGACCTCAGGAGGACAAACTCTGAAGCACTCAACTGAAAGCGGCTGTGAAGTCGCACGCTTGCGTGCGCTTGCCCAGTACCATCTGATGGATACGCCGCCCAATGAAGCCTTTGATCGACTGACTATTCTGGCGGCCAGACTGTTCAGCGTGCCGGTCGCATTTGTGTCGCTGATAGATGAAAAACGGCAGTTTTTTAAGTCGCGTTATGGTTTGCAAATCACAGAAACCTCGCGAAGCGTCGCGTTCTGCCACCACACGCTCGAAAGTGACGATATCCTTTGCGTTCCCAATGCGCTCGACGATCCCCGTTTCGCAAACAGCCCGCTGGTGCAGGGTTATCCTTTTATCCGGTTCTATGCGGGTGTGCCGCTGATTACGCCGGACGGGCATCGCATTGGTACGCTCTGTCTGACCGATAATCATCCACGCCCCGCGATGAGTACGACCGACCGTCAGAATCTGACCGATCTTGCCGCACTGGTCATGGATCGCATGGAAGTTCATCGTATCGAGGTGCTGCGTCATGCCAGTCAGCAGCGCCTCGAAGCCATCTCGATAACCTCGCCCGATGCCATTATCTGTACGGATTTGAACCGGGGGATTACCTTCTGGAACCCTGCAGCGACCAACATGTTTGGCTATGATGCTGAAGAGATGGCGGGTAAATACGTTGCCGGACTCATTCCGGAGCGCTGCCAGACGGATTACCGCAATGAGCTTGAGCGCCTTGAACATGAAGAGGCGGCTATCTCAGCGCCGCGTACCTTGCAGATCTGGGGCAAGCGGTGCAATGGGGAAGAGTTTCCGGCGGAAGTCTCTTTTTCCGGCTGGCGGGAGGGCATTGAGCGTTACATCGGTATGATCATTCGGGATGTGACGCTTCGTTACGAGAGCGAAGCCCGTCTGTGCGAGTTGGCCTCACTGGACATGCTGACACGGCTTGCCAGCCGAAGCGCCTTCATGACGCAGCTCAGCAAACTCACTGAATCAGGCGTACCTTATACGCTGCTGATGACAGATTTAGACAGTTTCAAAGACGTTAACGATACCCGCGGTCATGCGGCTGGTGATGCATTGCTTTGCCATGTGGCTGAGCAAATCCGCGCTGTCTGCACTCAGGCTATCGCCGCCGCTCGTCTGGGGGGCGATGAGTTTATCGTTTTACTGCCCTGCGGTAGCGATGAGGCGATGAAGATTGCCCAGCAACTCACCGCCGCGATTCAGACGCCTTTTCATTACATGGATTCGACTATAGCGGTCGGTGCCAGCACCGGGGTGGCCAGTTTTCCCCATCACGCGACGGATACCTCATCGGTGATGTCAGCAGCCGATCTGGCGTTGTACCGGGCTAAGGCAAGCGGCAAAGGCCAGTCAGTGCTGTTTAAGTCTGAGTTTCGTGAGGCGGAACTGGGGCGGCGTCGGTTTGAACGTGAGCTGGAAGCCGCCGTTCGCCAGCAGCAGTTTGTTCTGCATTATCAACCGCGGTTTGATGCCCAGAATGGCGAGTTAATCGGCTGTGAAGCCCTGGTACGCTGGATGCATCCGGCGAGGGGCCTGCTGTTTCCCGCTGATTTCATCGATATGCTGATTAAAAGCCCTTTGTCCATTACTCTGGGGACGTGGATTGTTCAGTCTGCCGTCAGTCAGGTTAAGCAGTGGCGTGCGCAAAATCTGTCCCTGCGGGTCAGTATTAACCTGTTTCCGCGCCAGCTAATGGAGGCTGGCCTTGAAGAGGTGATCCGTCAGTGTGCCGGCGATGACGCAGGTTTTATCGACCTGGAAGTGGACGAACCCTTGCTGACCAATACTGTGGACATCAAATCGCAGGTTTTAGAAGCCATTCAGGCGACGGGAGCATTATTGATCGTTGATCACTTTGGCCGAAGCCTTGCCTCAATGAGCCTGTTACAACATCGCTGCGTCGCGGGGCTTAAGATTGATAAATCACTGACTCTGCAACTGGAGAAGAGCAACAAAACCCGGCTGTTAATCAACGCTATCGCGTCACTGGCTAAAAATATGGGGATTACGGTGGCCGCCGAGGGCATTGAGAACGACGCACAGCACGCGTTGATTTGCGCGGCTGAATGCGACGTTTTGCAGGGCAATCAGACGGGCTCTCCGGTCAGCGCACCCCGGTTTGAACAACTCTATCTCCGTTGAATTAAGCCTTCGCCGTGTTCCCGTCAGGGATAGCGTTTCACTGTGCCTGGCAAACCCCGCCAGGCACTTATTGACCCTACGCATGACAAAAAAACGGCACCGCAAGGGTGCCGAAGTAAGCAACATGTGGTCAGGACAATCATTGTGATAATCAACTCACATTACCCTTATCGGCTCGCCAGGCAGAACATGGAACCGGCCCGATAAGACTTTGCAAAAATGTGATATGAAGCTTAATTCTTACTGTCAGACGGCACTTATCAGCAAAAAATTAGAGACGTATTTCAGCTTTAGAAAAAATTTGTCCGATTTCGACTGGCGACAATTCAGATGGTGAACTAATTTAAAAACGCTGTTTGGAAGTCATTTAGGATTTCCCTGAGAACTCCGGCCCGACCCTTTAACGAGGTGCGGGCATTTTTTTTGTCGGCGTCAGGGGGTTTGCATTTTGTCGTAAAGCGTAAGGGGGGAGCTCGCCCTCCGTAGCGCATCTGAAAACCGCTACTCGCACTGTGCTATACAGCAGAGCGCAGCGAGGGAGAGACGGATTCCGACGTGATGTTACGTAGAGGGCGGTGTTGGGTTTGACGTGCTCATTGATGGAAGCACGGTTTAGCAGGTGTTATTGACTGAATAGCATGGCCAGTAGTTCACGATAATGCAAAGCGTCTTCCTCACGGGTGGCTTTTTCAAGACAGCCGATGAGCTTAAGACAGATGATCCGTCGACTGACGGGCTTATTCTCGTGAAGTATTTCAACCGCTATCCTGCCCAGCGTTTCGAGCTGGTGGGGATGATCAATCTGGCTGAAATAGTGGGCCAGACTGCTGGTTTTCCCCGAAGGTGGTAAACCGTTCTGGCGCATAGTGTTCCCTTGAGCGAAGTAGGAAGAGTTGTGCGCAAGTTAACCGATCCTGGGGGCTGCTGTACAGCAGTATTACCGATCGTGCCCTAACAAAAATCTGTGCCGTTTGGCTTACTTTTTCTGGGCCCGGTGTGACAATGCCTGCACGCCGCTGAGAAACACGAATACCGGCATACCCGCGCATATTTGTTTTTCAAACTCACCGCGAAACCTGCCTGATTTTTTGAACGTTGCAGGAGGGGGAAATTGGGCTGGTCACCTCGTCGGGAAATGTTATCCGCAATAAATCCTGTCTTCTGCATCAGTAAAAAAACAACACTGCATTGAGTGTGGTTTTATAGGTTGTGATAAGCGGGCGCTTAAAAAGTGACAAGTGAAATTATCAGATGAAAATCATAAAATAAGGCAGGTTATAGGGTTAAATGCTGCGCAGATTGCCTCTTTAAAGATGTCGAGACGTTAATGACCACCGACCCGCAAGCCTTGCAGCGTCAGGCCTGGTTCGACCATTTTCAGCCAGGCTGCGCTTTAAGAATAGTCTTTTACAGGATTTTAGTAAGTAAATTAACCCACAAAATGATTGTTTTTCATCAGGTTAAAAAAAGCATTTAAAATATAAGATATTCGCACCTGTAAAATATTGTTCTGATGGCCAGGAAATATTTTTGTCATCTGGCCTCGGGTCACTAAAATAGCTTATGTAGAAACGATGTAATTTATAAAGCAGGAGGATACAGTGTTATTTCATGACGATGAGAAAGAGCACGTCATTCTTGGTGAAGCCGTGGTCAGCCTGGCTCTCGGTGAGAAAGAAATAAGTTTTGATACGCTCATCACAGAGCTCAACCAGATGGCCGAAGAGGAAACCTGTGACAACAGACTGGCAGAGATTTTTGCTGCCCGTAGCTGGCTGAAACAGTTCAGGCAGTCGCATGCCCGTCCCAATGCGAGTCTGAGGTGGCTTATGTTGGCGAACCAGAATGAAAACGCGAAGCGCAATGATGATGTCATCCGATTCCGTTCGGATGAGGACGATGACAGATAGCTTCGCTGCCAGAGACTTGTACAAGGTTCACCTTGCGACATGAAAAAGGAATGTCTAAGACAGTCTTTGCCTGTTAAAGAGTGGGTAACGTTCTAAAGGTTAAGAATCTGATACTCACGCAAGTAATTGTTATACAGGGCATAGCACTTTATGCACAATTCTCAGCGCAGGGAATAAACGGAATTCCTGTACAATTTTCCAGATGTTGTATAAGTTTAGTGGACAAGGCTTGGTTATAGTTCACTCAATTTCACATCTGGGGGTTTAGCATGCATCAGAACGAAACCACTACAAATACCGTCCATGACATTGCGCGCTACTTCGGCAATGACACGCAGCCTTCTGAAAAAGAGACGCTGGGTCAGGTCATTCTTGAGATCCTGCATGCAGGTAAAAGCCTTAACCGTAAGGCCATTTGCAGCGCGCTGATCCGTCGCCTTAGCCAGTCGACCGGGCCTCAAGAAGAGCAGCATTACCAGAAACTTATCGGCATGCTTTTTGACCGCTGAGATTCGTGCCGCGTTGCGTTAAAGGGTAATAACGTCTCGCAGCATCAATCTGATCGGCCAAATTAGCAGGTCATTAGAAGCCTGAGCGTTTGAGGCTGGTTTGCCCGGTTGTATGGGCACAATGTCATCAGAGGTGCGGGTATGCTGAAAGACAAACTTGAGAAACTGACTGAGCACATCATGGGCGAGGCGGTGATTGCGCTACTGGACAGCAATGACAGAATCAGCGGTGCGACCCTGGCTAACAGGCTAAAGTCTATGCTCAGAGATGAAACGGATGCCGGGCGGCAAGAGGCCATTGAAAAGGTGCTTGCTGAAGTGCAGAGCGAGTTTGCCTCCGCGCGTGATCCCGTTGATTCTGCGGCGCTTGCATTCGGTCAAAGCGTCCCGGACAACAGTCGCAAGCATTAAGGCTCGTCTCACGCCTTTTCAAAAAACTTTTTTACTATGCGTAGTGCAATCATCACTACCCAGGACAGACACGTCTGTATTTCTGCCCGCTTCGCGGCATTACCACGTGTCCACTAAATTGACATTGATTAAGAAGAGCATCATGCAGAACACCATCGACACTCAGCAAAGCACGACCGAAGCGGAAATTATGCGCCTCTTTCGCGGTGCGGGCGATAAACTTGAGGCTGAAAGTGCAGTGCTGGATGCAGTGATCCGTAATATTGTCATTCAGGGACAAAAAGTGACCAGCAAGGCCATTATTATCAATCTGATTGCCGAGCTGGAGAGTACAGAAGATGTTGTACAGCTGGATGTATTGCGGAGTTGCCTTGAGATTGTGGTCGGCCGCACGTGCTCTCAGGAAGAACAGGCATAAGGGCAAAAAACCGGGTTCTGTTCTGAGGCGTTAGCAGGCCTGGCGATATAAGGTAACACCCGGCAGCGAGCTGAGTGACTGTCTCTCAGTGGAGCTGTCTGGAGAGCAAACGGATGGCTTCCTCGCAGGCTCGCTTTTCACCTTTATCGGAACTTTGCTGGCTGAAGTGGTGCAACGAACTGAGTATGTCCTGCAGGTGTATTTCCCCATCTGGCCTGAGCAGATGGGTAACTATCCTGCCAATCAGGGTATAGATATCTTCAGTGGCGGTCTCGTCGCTCATGGGGCGGTTATCCGCCAGAGCAGTGGCTTCTGGATTATTACTGTCATTGTTTCGATATTATAAATTGTCGTTCAGACGGTAGACCACTCACAACGCGTAAACGGAATGTCCAGCCGTGTTGCTCAATACTTAGTGAAGCTGATGAAGATTTGCCGGATGAGGTTCAACCCCGTTGTTCTCGGCCGGATGTAACAGCATTTCGGCGCGTATCTCATCCATCGCCCGCAAAGCCGCTCTGAGCCGGGTTTCATCCCGCTCGATGTCCAGAAACTGTTGCAGCCTCTCAAGGAGAATGCTCCACGAGATAGCCGCATCCTCATTCAGTAGCTGCGTCACCATCTCACCGATGATGATGTCCGTCATTTTTTCGTCAAAAACGTTGTTCATATTCTCCCCGAATGGCGATTCTGAGACTGGAAGGTTAGCACAGCTTAGCCCAACGGGTAGGTGCTCTGTATCAAAATGAGAATGCACCGATGGACCGCAACAACCCCAGCCTTCGGACATTAGCAGAGTGCAGTTGACCGCTTACTGTTTTTTTACGGCGAACAGAATAAGTTTCTTTCGGTAATCATTCAATTAATCATCCGTGTGATTTCGCTGTTTTTCTGGTCGAAAGTTGCCTGGCTAACGCCGGACATGAGGGATTATAACGGCCACTGCGCCAGCCAAAGGCTGACGGCAGTGGCAAAAGGAGAAGATTAAGCGGTGCGGAACACAGAGACCATGTCGCGCAGATCGCTCGCACGTTTTGCCAGCTCGTCAGCAGAAGACGCCGACTGTTCAACCAGCACGGCGTTTTGCTGCGTGACCTGGTCCATCTGATTAACCGCAATATTTATCTGGCTTACGCCGCTGCTTTGCTCTTCAGAGGATGAGGAGATATCGCGAATCAACTGAGATGTCTGTTCAATTGCTTCGACGCTCTGTTTTACTTTACTGCCGGCATCCTGCGCCAACATTAAGCCCTCATTCGAATGCCCAACAGACTGCTCAATCAGGCCCTTAATTTCTTTCGCTGCGCTGGCCGAACGCTGGGCCAGCGCCCGGACTTCAGCGGCAACCACGGCAAAACCTTTGCCCGTCTCGCCCGCACGCGCTGCTTCCACGGCCGCATTCAGCGCCAGAATATTCGTCTGGAAGGCGATGCTGTCAATAACGGAGGTGATTTCTTCGATTTGCCCCGAACTGCTGCGAATTTTTTGCATAGTAGTCATTACAGAAGTCATCGCTTCGCCGCTCTTCAGCGCTGCGTTAGTGGCTGAAACCGCCATATCTGATGCGTAGCGCGTGTTGTCAGCATTCTGCTTGATGATTGAAGAGAGCTGCTCCATGCTGGCCGCGGTTTCCGCCAGTGAGGCCGCTTGTTCTTCAGTTCGGGAAGAGAGGTCGTTATTCCCCATCGCAATCTCTTCAGAGGAGTTTGCGATGGTTGACGCATTGTTTTTAATATTCGATACCAGAAGCGCAAGACGTTGCTGCATTTGCGAGAGCGCATTGAGCAACTCAGCAATTTCATTTTTACCTGACACGGTAATCGTCGTCGTTAAATCACCGGCGGCCACTTTACTGGCAAGTAAAACCGCTTCTTTTACCGGACGGGTAACGGACCGGCTGATCATCACCGCCACACATACGGCCAGCAAGGCCACGGCGATCAGTGAAGCCAGCAATATATATTGTGAACGACGACGTTGGTCGATTTGGTCGTTCAGTGTTTTTCCCAGCTGCAGGCTGAGTTTCATGCCAAGATCGTTATAAGTGTTAATAGCCTGGGTGAAGTCTTTTACATATTCAACAGGGGTAATTTGAACACGTTTTGTAATAAAGACATCTTCAGCCAGTTTAAGGACGCTGGCGGAACGTTGGAAGGCATCATTCGCCAGCGCGGTAAATTCAGATTTGAGATCCGGCTCTACGGCAAACGCTTTATTTAACACATTACTGAATTTTTCCAGCGCCGCATTACCCCCTTCAATCTGGTACTCCATCGTGCCGCGTGAAGAATCGGATGCGTTGTCACCCGCGGCAATCACAGAGGTACCGCTGGCTCTGATGCGTCCAAGCGTCTCGGTCAGTTCAGGTAACCGACCATAGATACTCATGATAAGTTGATACGTATTGAGGTCCGCGTCCAAAGAAAGACCATATAAATCAAGAATGTCCTGGTTGGTGTCCAGTAAGTTCTGAATCAGCAGCGCGTGATGCGAAAGGCTGGTAGCCAGCGTCAATTTACCCGATGCAACATCTTGCTGAAGCTGAGACCAGGCGGCTTTGACGCCGTTGAAGCGCTGGGTCGGCTGCGCACTGGCATCATACTGGCGTAATTCTGCGGCAATAGTATCTGTCAGGGTATCTATCTGAGAGGCAAGTGCCAGGCGCGGCGCATTATCAGGTTTATTCAATGAAATGGCGATTGCACTTTCAGCCCGGTGACGCTGAATCAGGTTAAGCAACGTCAGGATATCTTTTTCGACCGGTACGCCCTGCAGCTCTTGTTTCTTCGCATCAATAGCCTGATTACCCGTCTGGATAAATAAATAGGTGGGAAAGACAAATAATACCAACGCGAAAATCCCCAGGATCAGGAATTTAGTCGGCAGACTACTGTTATTGAGAATGTTTTTCATTTATTGAATTCCAGGTGAAATGGTGTTTTTTGATGAATGCCATCAAATATTATTCGTGTAATTTATTTATAATAATCTTTGTTAAATTTCTATTTATCAAGGCCTTGCGCGTGACTCTTGGTCACTATGTGTCTGTTGAAATGCGCAGGGGAAAATCTACTTTCCATAGTAGAGGAGATTATAGAATGTGGTGTGTTATTTTCCACGTTAGAAATGCACAATATTTTCTTTTGGATCCGGTTAAGCCAAATTAATATTTTTTCGATAACCTCAGGCTAATCATAAATAGGTATGTCCGGGGTTGTGATAAATGAAAACCTTTTCATTTATTAAAAAATATAAAAATAGTAAAGTTTTTAAAAAATGTGCCGATAATATCCCCGTTTAATTATTCTGTGTGTTTTAAAAAAGCGCCCTTGTCGGGATGCTGGCATGCGCATGCATAAAAATTAAAGTGATAACGCTCAACGCTACTCCATTTCTCTCGCGCAGCGCTAATTATGAATGGCGGCAGTCTGGCTCCTGTTATCTCACCCGCAAACCCAAACCCAAACCCAAACCCAAACCTCAACCCAAACCCAAACCTCAACCCAAACCTCAATCCAAACCTCAATCCAAACCTCAATCCAAACCTCAATCCGAATCCAAACCTCAATCCGAATCCAAACCTCAATCCAAACCTCAATCCAAACCCAAATCCAAATCCAAATCCAAACCTCAATCCAAACCTCAATCCAAACCCAAATCCAAATCCAAATCCAAACCGTCATCGCTACCGGTTTCGTTGCCATGATAGCAGCGGTGATCGTCAGGCACAGCCAGTGACTTATCCTTTCGTTATCCTGTCCGTTGCACAAACCCACTCCCTGGACAGTCTGCGGGTCTTCCTGACCGGACAATCGCGGCTGACAGCAAAAATCCATAGCGTTAAGCCCATCAATCAGCAGAGTATGCCGCAGCAACGACGTTTTATATTATTTTTCTTAATCGAAAAGGAAGCATGGAATATTTTTTAATAAATGGTTGGTTGGTGATATTTATTTTTTCATGGCGCAATAGAATATAAAGTCGCATTCGTCAAATTATTAAATGAAATTATTATAATAACATAATTATCAATGCCTTACATTATTATAACTATTATTTATGATTTTTTTACTGTGGTTTTTATTATTTCAACCGATACCTGTTTCCTAACATAAACAGGAGTCCCCATGAAAATCTCTACGCGTCTCACTATCAGCTTTGGCCTGTTGATTACGTTATTCATTATCTGCACCTCGGTGGCCTATAACGGCCTGAATAATGCCCGTAATGGCATGGACAACGCCGTCAATGTCAAAATGAAGAAATACCGTCTGGGGATGGAAATGTACGGCGGGTTACGTGATATGGCCGTCATCGTTCGTAACCTTGCCCTGCTGACCGAAGCCGACCAGATGCAGAAGGAATGGCAGCGTATTGTCACGCAAAAAGCCCGTTATATTGAAAACCGCGAACGGCTTGCTGCCATGGTCGCCGAAGATTCAACCCCGCAGGCCCGGGAAGCCTTCGACAAGATCGTCAGCAGCGAAGGCCCCGTTCTGGCCGTGCTGGATCAGGCAGGGCAGTTAGGCCTGCAAAATAAACAGCAAGAAGCGATAAACTACCTGATAAAAACGGTCAGGCCGCTGCAGGGCCAGTTGCTGGAGGCCCTCAAGGAAATGACGAACATTCAAATGGAAGACAGTGAGCGGTCGGTTGAAAACACCAGTCAAAACGTTCACAGAGCAACCACAATCTTAATGATTCTGGCCTCGCTTTCCGTGGCGATTTCAATTGCGGCGGGCTTTATCATTACCCGAGTATTGATGCGCCAACTGGGCGGGGAACCGGCCCAGGCCCAGGCACTGTCTGCGGCCATCGCCAGCGGCGACCTCACAGCGCCGGCCATACTCCGCCACAACGATTCCAGCAGCCTGCTTGCCTCGCTGGCTAACATGCAGTCCAGCCTGCGAAGTCTGGTTACGCAAATCAAAGAATCGGCAGGTTCGGTCGCCTCCGCCTCAGACGAGATCGCCCAGGGCAATACTGAGCTGTCATCACGCACTGAACAGCAGGCCGCAGCCCTGCAGGAAACGGCGGCCAGTATGGAACAGTTGACCGCGACGGTGAAAAGTAATACTGCCAGTGCTCAGCATACCGCCACCGTTGCCAGAGAGGCTGCAACCCTGGCACGCACTGGTGAGTCAGAGGTGCAGTTGATGTCTCACACCATGAATGAAATCGCATCCAGTGCTACCAAGGTTCGTGACATCACCGGCGTGATTGAAAGTATCGCGTTCCAGACAAACATCCTGGCGTTGAACGCCGCTGTCGAAGCGGCGCGGGCGGGTGAAGACGGACGCGGATTTGCCGTTGTTGCCGGCGAGGTCAGAACGCTGGCGCAGCGAAGCGCCACCGCAGCGAAAGAGATTAAAGAACTTATTGAACGTGCCGTAGAGCAGGTGGACAGCGGCGTGCACGTCGCGGCCGGTACGGGTGAAAGCATCTTAAAAGTCGTGGGCATGGTGAACGAACTGGCGGGCGCAATGGATGAGATTTCGATGGCGTCCTCGGAGCAGATGCAGGGCATTTCTCAGGTCAGCATTGCGGTCAGCCAGATGGACGGGGTCACCCAGAATAACGCGGCACTCGTCGAAGAGTCTTCGTCTGCTTCGCAGTCCCTGTCTGAACAGGCACATTCATTACGCGGTATGGTTGAGGCATTCAGAGTGTAACGACGCGCCGAAGCGATGCGTCACGCCTGGCTGACCGTTCATTTATGCGGTCAGTCAGGCTATATGCGCCTGCGGCACGCAATGTTATAAAATCAATAAACAGCAGTTTTACAAGCGCTTATTGAGGATTTCTCCCGCCGCTGGCCGGGAGTGCCTGGGCTGTAAGGCAAATTCAGGCTTCCAGTGCGGGTGATTTTTTGTGTAGAGTAGTCAGCTGAACAGGGCGTTGCCTGAGATGACCCGGCAATGTTACTGCAGTGCCTTGCTGCAGCCAGCCCATGCTGATAAGGAGTTTTTAACCGTCATGCGTATCACGCCACCCTGAGTTTTATCCCTTCCCTGTCGTCCCGATCCCATTCGGACGCACCTCATTGACATCCCGTCTGTGGATGTGACGCTTTCTGTCTGAAATCTGCCCTTTTGGGCGAACTGCATTCAAAATTTGAGAAAATACTATGTTGCTGTCCTCGACGAGTAAGGACTGGCTGGGTAACGTCCGTGGTGACGTGCTGGCTGGTATTGTTGTCGCGCTCGCGCTGATTCCTGAAGCGATCGCTTTTTCTGCCATCGCGGGTGTCGATCCTCAAGTGGGTCTTTACTCCGCCTTCTGTATTCCGGTTGTCATGGCTTTTTTTGGTGGGCGTCCGGCGATGATTTCCTCATCCACCGGCGCGATGGCGTTGCTAATGGTGACGCTGGTCAAAACGCACGGGATGCAGTATCTGCTTGCCGCATCGTTGCTCACCGGCGTACTTCAGGTCATTGCGGGTTACTGTAAACTCGGCAACCTGATGCGCTATGTGTCGCGTTCGGTGGTCACGGGATTCGTTAATGCGCTGGCCATTCTGATTTTCCTGGCGCAGTTGCCTGAACTCACTCATGTCACCTGGCATGTTTATGCGCTCACCGCCGCCGGCCTGGCGATTATTTATCTTTATCCACTGTTCGACAAAACACTGCCGTCACCGCTGATCTGCATTGTGATTCTGACGGCGGTTTCATTGTTTCTGCACCTGGATGTGCGAACCGTGGGCGATATGGGCAAACTGCCTGACAGCCTGCCCATTTTTCTGCTTCCCGACGTGCCTTTGAACATGGACACCTTGTTGATCATTTTGCCTTACTCCGCAGGTCTGGCCGTGGTTGGCTTGCTGGAGTCGATGATGACGGCGACCATTATTGATGACATGACGGACACCGCGAGCGACAAAAACCGCGAATGTAAGGGGCAGGGCATTGCCAACATCTGTACCTCCTTCATCGGCGGAATGGCAGGCTGCGCGATGATTGGTCAGTCGGTGATCAATGTAAAATCAGGCGGTCGTGGACGGCTTTCCACACTCATGGCGGGTATCACGTTGCTGGTGATGGTGGTGTTTCTGCGCCAGTGGGTATCTCAGATTCCCATGGCGGCACTGGTCGCGGTCATGATAATGGTTTCGATAGGTACCTTCTCCTGGCGTTCGGTGGCGACGTTACGCACCCATCCTCTCTCAAGCAGCGTCGTCATGATAGCTACCGTCCTGGTCGTGGTTTTTACCCATAATCTTGCCTTTGGCGTCATCGTGGGCGTGCTGATTGCTGCATTAAATTTTGCCACCAAAATGGCACGCTTAATGGCGGTCAGTTCCACGCGATCAGGCGATTGTCGCCATTACGCCGTTACCGGGCAGGTATTTTTCGCCTCCGCCGATCGCTTTGTCCGCAGCTTTGACGTTCAGGAGGATCTGGAAAAGGTGGTGATTGACGTAACCCATGCCCATTTCTGGGACATCACGTCTGTTAACGCGCTTGATCGGGTGGTGGTTAAATTCCGTCGGACAGGGGCGGATGTCGAGATTCGTGGCATGAACGAGGCGACAAAAACCGTTGTCGATCGTTTTGGCGTACATGACAAACCCGAAGAAGTTGAAAAAGTCTTTGGCGGACATTAACCGCATCGGGCCTGATGTTCAGGCCCGCTCTTTCTGTCACGCCGCGACACACTGGAGTTTGCACGAATGGAACCGGGTTAGCAGCATTGCAGGTGCACTGTTCACTATTATGGTCATATCGACGCCATGGTTTGGTATTTCTCTACCGGAACAAGGCAGATATAACGGTAATGACCGAGCATCTGGATCACCTAGCGAAGCCGGGAGTCAACGTGCTGACCCAAAGACAAAAGGCATTAATTCATCTTTTAGCTTCTCAGGGCGAATGGCGCTCGGCAACAGATATTGCCCGGACGCTGAAGGTTTCAGCCAGTACGCTGCGCCGCGATGTGGATTCCGTTAATCACTATTTCGCCGACAAGGAGAGCCGAATCCTCAGCAAACCCGGGTTGGGATTGTTGCTGGAAAATGGCGTCGCCTTACCCGTGGATCTGCATGGGGAAGAGGTAAAAGGTTTGTTGAAAAATAAAAGGCTGGTCGCCATCACAACAGACTTGCTTACCTGTTCTCCATCACCGCTCACGCTGAGCGCATTGGCGGAAAAATATTTTATCAGCCGCTCTTCCATCGTGGCAGATTTACGAAAAATTGAGGTCTGGTTAACGCCTTTTTCACTGCGCATTGCGCGTAGCCATAGCGGAACCTGTATCACCGGCAGCGACCGGGATATTCGTCTGGCGCTGAAAGAGATTATTACCTTCAGCGTGATGAGTGGTTACCCTGTCGCCGACAGCCGCATCGATCGTTTTTCGCGCGTTCAGCTGGTGGCGGAGTTTGGCAGCGACAATGTGGCCTGCTGCATTAATCTGATCACCTACATTGAAGAGGCGCTGCACTGCGCCATTAGCGAGCCCTATTATACCAACCTGTTTTCCCATCTGCTGGTGACGATTAAAAGAGCGCTTAACGGCACGCCACCCGCGCCAGCGGAGTCGGACATGGCAGGTTACAACAATCACGAATGGTCAGTCGCCCGGCAAGCGGTCAGATGGCTGGAGGAAAATTACGCGGTCTCCTTCGCGCCCGTTGAGGTTCACTATATTTATCAATACCTCATCTCGTCGGGTCGGCATCCGTTTAGCGCCGGTTTTCCCTCTCCATCGCACTACGACGAAGACGCCGTGAACTACGCCACGACCTTAATCACCCGGCTTTCTTCGTTATTAAGACAGAATATTGGCAGCGACAGCGTGCTGCTTAACGCGTTGGTGTCACATGTGAAGCCCATGCTTAATCGGCTGGCCTACCGCATTGTTATTCACAACCCGTTGCTGGACGAGATACGTAAAGAATTTGCCGCGGTATTTAACGTCGTCAAACAGGCCGTGTTGCACCTTAATCAGCAGTGGGGGCTTCCGACAGCGTCGGATGATGAGATTGCCTATCTGACTATTTACATTCAGAACGCGTTAGAAAAGTGTCATGCAACTAAACGCGTCATGCTGGTGTGCTCCAGCGGCATTGGTACATCTCAGCTGCTTTCCAGCCGAATCAGCCGGGCCTTTCCCGAATGGGAGATCGTGGATATTGTGCCGGGTGCCCGCCTGAACGAAGCCATTAAGAAAGTCAGGTGCGATTTAATTATCTCCACGATCAGACTGGAGGAGACTGAACATCCTGTGGCCTATGTTTCTGCCCTGTTTTCAAACAGAGATGTTTTGCGGGTGATGGAGTGCCTTAATAAAGAAGATAATGCTAACGGAGTAACGGATGCATAATAAAATTGTTGTGGCCGATCTGTTAAGTCAGACCTGTGTTTTTATGAATCTAAATGCAAAAAATAAAGATGAGGTTATTGAGAAATTAACGCAAAGCTTGTGTGAATTAAATATTATCAGCAACAAAGAAGGTTTTATTCATGACGTCATGCTGCGCGAAGCATTAGGTTCTACCGGCTTCGAAAATCAGATAGCGATCCCGCATGGAAAATCGCAGTGGGTGAACGAAACCCGGATCGCGGTAGCCAAACTGGCGTCCCCCGTGGAATGGGAAACCATGGACGATTCGCCGGTCAGCCTCGTGATTCTGTTTGCGGTTAAAGAAGCCGACAGCGGCGCGGGACATATAAAACTACTGGCAAAAATTTCAATTGCCCTTGGCGATGATGAAGTCGTTGAGGCATTACTAAACGCAGAGACAAAAGAGGCCTTATTTAATTTATTAGTCAATAACACCCAGGAGTAAGCCTTTCACCGGGAGGAAAAATGAATATTATTGCGATTACCGCCTGTCCCACAGGCGTAGCACACACTTATCTGGCGGAAGCCAATTTAAAAAAGAGCG
The DNA here is from genome assembly GCF_024814475.1 of Pantoea sp. B623. Classification (NCBI taxonomy): domain Bacteria; kingdom Pseudomonadati; phylum Pseudomonadota; class Gammaproteobacteria; order Enterobacterales; family Erwiniaceae; genus Pantoea; species Pantoea sp. B623. The sequence goes on from NZ_JANUXM010000004.1 coordinate 3,048,648, forward strand.
CAGAGAAAAAAGGCATAACGATCCTTGTTGAAACACAGGGTGCCGTTGAAAGTGACTATATTTTCACTGAAGAGGATATTAAACGTGCTGATATCGTGCTTATTGCCGCGGATAAAAAGATTGATTGCTCCCGCTTTATCGGCAAAAGCATGATTACCGTGTCCGTTACCCGAGCCGCGAGAGATGCCGCTGGATTACTGGACGACATTTTGTCCGGGGCCTTAACCGGCGAAATCTGTTCCGCCTCACCAGAAGACGTAACCTTGCAGGGCAGAGACAAAGACAAAAAAGCGGCGCTGTCGAGCATCTATGTGCATCTGATTACCGGCGTCAACCTGATGATCCCCTTTGTCGTGGCTGGCGGGATATTAATTGCCCTCAGTTTTTCTTTTGGGATCACTGCCGCCACGCCAGGCGATCCCCTCTATAACCCCATTGCAAAGATGCTGTCCGATATTGGTGGCGGTGCCGCTTTTGCGTTAATGCTGCCGATTCTTTCACTGGGCATCAGCAAGTCGATTAGTGGCAATATGGGGATTGTGTCGGGCGCGGTGGGCGGCATGTTAGCCATTCATACCGGATCGGGTTTTCTTGGCGCCTTACTGGCGGGCTTTATGGCGGGCTACATCACGCTGCTCGTGGTGAAGTACATCAACTTACCCAAGGCCATTGCCGGACTTAAACCCATTCTGATTGTGCCACTGTTAAGCGTGTTCCTGACCGGTGCGCTGATGATTCTGGTCGTCGGCCAGCCCATTAAGCTTCTGTTACAGAGCCTGACTACCTTCCTGACGGATATGGGAAATGCCAACGCTGCTATCTTCGGATTGCTTATCGGAATGATGGTGGCTTTCGATATGGGCGGGCCGCTTAACAAAACCGTCTGTATGTTCGCGATTGGATTGATGTCGACCGGAATCTACGAACCCATCGCAGCATGCATGGCTGCGGGAATGGTTCCTCCCTTGGGCATTGCCCTTGCCACCACCCTTTTTAAAAAGAAATTCAGCGTTCAGGAGCGCGAAACCGGCAAGGTCACCTACGTGCTCGGCCTCTCTTTTATCACTGAGGGGGCCATTCCGTATGCCGTGGCGGACCCGCTTCGCGTCATTCCCGCCATTGTGGCGGGCTCGGGACTGGCTGGCGCACTGTCAATGATGCTCGGCTGTGCTTCCCGCGCACCGCATGGCGGGATCTTCGTTATGTTCATACCGAACGTCATTACCCATGTCTCAGCCTACCTGTTTGCCATTCTCGCCGGTGCGCTGTTTACCGCACTGATCCTCAGAGTGATTAAAAAAGATCATCCGCAACATTTACCGCAGGAGTGAATTATGTTGATAAATATGAAGGCGTTACTGAAGGTGGCGCAGGAGAATCAGTTCGGCGTCGGTGCCTTCAACATCGCCTCCGCTGAGTTTGCCCGGCTGGTCATTGAGGTGGCGGAATCCCTGCAATCTCCCGTCATCCTGGAAGTGCATCCCGATGAGCACGCTTTCGTCGGCGACAGTTTCATCGCCTATCTCAGGGAGCTGGCGGTTAACGCTTCCGTGCCGGTGGTGATTCATCAGGATCACGGCCAGACGCTGGCGCATATTTTAACCGCCATCCGCACCGGCTATACCTCGGTCATGATCGATGCCTCAGGCTTGCCATTTGAAGAGAATATTGCGCTGACGCGTGAAATCACCGCCATTGCCCACAAGGTTAACGTCTCGGTAGAAGCCGAACTGGGAACGATTGGCGTGGCAGAGGGGAGCGCGGAAGGGGGGCACAGTGAAATTCTCTACACCGATCCCGACCAGGCGGAGCGGTTTGCCAGAGAAACCGGAGTGGATACGCTTGCCGTGGCCATCGGCACGTCGCATGGTTTGTATCCTGCGGGTAAACAGCCTGTACTGGATATTGACCGTCTCAAAGCCATCAGACAGCGGCTGACAATTCCGCTGGTTCTGCACGGCGGCTCGGGCAACAAAGACAGCGAGGTCGCGGAGTCGATTAAGTATGGCGTAGGGAAAATCAATATCTCCAGCGATATGAAGAAGGCGTTTTATGTCGCGCTGCAGGAAGAATTGCAGTCAAACGGACATGAACCCAGCGCACTCTACGTGCGCCCGATGGCGGCGGCGAAAGCCGTTGTCGAGCACAAGATGCGGCTTTTCTCTTCAGCGGGGAAGGCCGGACTGTATTAAGCGTTAACGCTGGCGGTAACGGGCGAGCCACAATTAAACCTGTATCGACCGGGGAGCCAACCTCAGCGATCAGCAAGCCGCTTTAGTGGGAACCCCTTGCCGCTAAGAGCGGAGCGGGCGGCCTGAGGCAGGCGGCCCGCGTTGTACCGCATTCTGTTAGTGACGCTGAGGCCGTTATAAGGCGTTGCCGTGCGCACGACGCCGGTTTATTGAATCGTCAGAACCACGCGGCCAATCAGCCTGATATCATCAATCCCGCAATCAAACGCTACGCCTATGCCGCTGACGTGCACCTTCCTGACCGGAATGCGCGTTAGCGTCCTGACGCTGGCGGTTCCTTCAATTTCGACCAACCAGACGCCGTCATGCATATCTTCAAAATCGGTATCGATGATGTACTGGGTGGTTTCCGCCAACAGTAAGAAAGCACTGCGCGGTTCCTGTTTCAATGGCGCGTATAACGCTTTATCCAGCATCACATAACCCGCTTCCTCGATTTTGCCGCTGATTAGCTTTTTTCTAATCAGTGTGGGCGTGTCGGGTTTGCTTTCAGAGAATTTTGAGCCTTTGCCTGTGATCAACCATTGCAGGTCTGCGCCCGTTTCCATCACGCACTGTAAAACGATATCTGAAGGAAAAACATCACGTTTATAGCGTGCAGACAGGCTACTTGCTGCAATTCCAAGGTGATCTGCAAGCTGCATTTTCATGGTAAAGCCGTAGGCATCGACAACGCGATCCAGAGCTTCTGCGCTCGAGTTCGGAAATTTGAAATTAGTATAAACGCTCATTTTTATTGACACTTAGATTTAGTCTAAGTATCCTCCAGTTTAAGTTAGCCTTTGAATGATGCAACAGGGTGCGGCTTTATCTGATAACTCAGGATTTTGCCTGATGAGGCTCATTTTTACAATCATCAAGCCAGAACCTTATTGTCGCAATGAGATGCAGGGCTAATGCAGTCAGCGCACGTGGAGAGGCGCGTAAAAGCGCGCTTTCAGGGTCGAAAGCGCTCTCAGGCCGCGGCTGGCGTAGCAACGCGCCCTGTCCGGGGCAATCTGGGGGGAAACCGTCTGCGCACCTGCCGTTTCGCTTAATGCTTAACGAGCGTCATGGATGAGACAGGCGCGAATCCGCCGCCAGTAAAACGTCACTGTAATAACAATGAGGGTATTGATTCGTCAAAACCCGCTGCAACGTTTATCGGAGGAGCCTATGAACCGCACCGTCCAGGTCATCAGTCAGTCATCTGCCGGGCCACGTTTCACCGCAGAGCAAGACTGCCACAGCGAAAAAATGACGTTTGATGCGTTTCGACAGCACTGGCGCTTGCTGCGCGATCACAATCGAAACCCATCACTTCGCTATTTTAATCGTCAAAATGATGACTTTAAATTTTGCGTATTAACCCTGGCTAACCGCGACTGCCCGGGCATGTTCAGGCTGGAAGACATTGGCAGGCCTTTCCGGTTTTTTGACCAGGCGCGCCGTGAGCACATCATTTTAGCAATGAATAAGCTGGCCCGCTGGGGAAACATGTTGCCGCGTCAGTTCTCAACGGCTGACTGCTTTCTGCCTGAATAAATAAATCACCCCTGAAGTGATGACGTAAACCCGTCGGGCATGCCTTTGCCCAAAATCTGGAGAGAAATGATGAATACCGAGACACATCCAATGAACGACGCCATGGCCTTTACCCTCAATAAACTGCTCGATAATGAGCGTAAAGCCTGTGCGCTGGCCGTGGCGAAGCGGCTGAGTGCGATGGCAGCGCACATTACGCGGCAGACGCTAAACGGCATCGAAGCAGCAGAGCTGTTGCGATCTGAAGCTGAGCGTTATGAAAACGAATCAGGTGAGATGCGCTAATGGCAGATGCAATCGATATTGCGCAGCAGCGCAGCGAGGAAATCCTGGCGCAAAATATCGCGCAGGTTACGCAACGTCCTGTGGCGATCGGCGCCTCGCTCTGTGAAGAGTGCGACGCACCGATTCCTGAAGCGCGCCGTCGTGCGCTGCAGGGCGTGACCCGCTGCCTCTCCTGTCAGGAGTTGAGCGAGCTGAGAGCACGTCTTCACTACGGGAATACGCGATGATGTCGTTCGCTTACCCGTGGAATGCCCCGCGGCTGGCGATAGCCAGCCCGTATCTGACCCATGACCAGCAGCAGCACCGTCATCGACAGATTGCGGCGTGGTTGCACGGACAGAAAATTCTTCGTGCCCAGCCCAGCATTGTCCAGATGGACGTGAAGCGTCGTCTTGCCAGTCTGGAACAGCAGCAGGGAACAGCCCGGGCCAATGCCTACTTAGCAAAAACCTTTGTTGAGCGCACATTGCCACGTGTTGACGCTGTTAATCGACGTTATCAACTGCATGATATGCGCACGGGCGTTGTCGCACAGCTGACCCGCAGCATGTCCTGCCCGCAGGGGGCAGCCAGAGCCGCCGGCACGCTGTGGGAACTGATGAAACGCTTTAACCGCCTTGCGGATATGTCCCGTGCCGACACTGATGTGCTGGCAGGGGATATCGCGCATTTTATTCACGCGGAGCTGGTGCAACTGCACACTCACGCCCAAACCGATACGGACTACCGTTATACCCACAGACTGTATATGACCGCGGCGGTGATCACCCGTGAGCTGGGTCAGACGCCGCCTTTATGGGAAACCGTCAGCGCCCGCGTATTCTGCCCTGAAGCGGTGACCTCGGCCATTCTGCGTATGCAGGCGGAAAAATGGTGGAAAGGCCAGCTGCGTCGTATCAGTGCCTTCTGGCGTGAACATCTGCATATCGCCCTGGCGAACGTCAATAAAACGCATTCCCCTTATGCCAGCCTTATGGCCGTAGCGGAATGGCGTGAGCAACGCCGACGTACCCGTGATTTCCTCCAGGGAATGGATCTGGAGGATGAAGAGGGCAACCGCATCAGCCTGATTGAAAAATACGACGGCAGCGTAGCCAATCCGGCTATTCGTCGTGCTGAACTGATGACGCGTATTCGTGGCTTCGAAACCATCTGTCAGGATATGGGCTTTCGGGCCTGCTTCTACACGTTAACCGCGCCGTCACGCTATCACGCGACCTTGCAGAGTGGTCACCGTAACGCTAAATGGACGGGGGCCAGCCCGGCTGAAACACAGCACTATCTCTGCTCACTCTGGCAAAAAGTGCGGGCCAAACTGCATCGTGAAAAGATCAGCATTTTTGGTTTACGGGTTGCGGAGCCGCATCATGATGGCACGCCCCACTGGCATCTGCTGATGTTTATGCGCCCTGAAGACGTTAACCGCGTAGACGAGATCCTGCGCCATTACGCCTGCCAGCAGGACAGTGAGGAACTGAACAGCGCAAAGGCACGTAAAGCCCGTTTTCACGTCGAAGCGATCGATCCGGCGAAAGGCAGCGCGACCGGCTATGTTGCCAAATATGTTTCTAAAAACATTGACGGCTATGCGCTAGAGGGCGAGCGGGATAACGAGAGCGGTAAACCGCTAAGAGAGACGGCGATGGCGGTGTCGGCATGGGCAGCACGCTGGCACATCCGCCAGTTTCAGTTTATTGGAGGTGCGCCCGTAACAGTTTATCGCGAACTTCGCCGTATGGCGGACACCGAAACCGCGCATGGCCTGAGCGTGGAATTCGCCGCGGTGCACGATGCGGCAGATGCCGGTCAATGGGCCGACTACATCAATGCCCAGGGCGGCCCGTTCGTTAAACGCGACGCGCTTGCGGTGCGCACCTGGTACCAGCCCGCGGAAAACTGTAATGCATTTGGTGAGGAAATCCAGTCAATTAAAGGCGTTTACGCCACTGCCGTTGGTGCTGATACGCCAGTCCTGACGCGGTTAAAGCTATGGAAGCTGGTGCCCAAACGTGCTGAAGATGCGGGCGACGAAAAAAGCCAGTCCGCTTCGTTGTCTTGGAGTTCTGTTAATAACTGTACGGACCCCGTAAGCCGTTTTTATGCCAGAAGTGAGGTCTCTGACGATCTGCGCACAGATCCGTGGCGCAGAGGTCACGAAGGCGAAAGGGCTTCCAGGTTTATCTGCCGGGCTTCGCCTTTACGCATTCCTGGCCCTGTTTCAGGCTACGACAGAGGCGATGCTTCTCCTGCAGCCCAGCCAACGGTGAGGATTTCTTTTTCGCCCTGACGTGACGAAAAGACGGAGTGAAAACCTGCTGTTTTGGATGGGTAAATGAAGAAAATCTATTGATTTTTCTTACGCTTCTGGCGTAAGTGTGCCTTCACCTGTCTGGCAGGCAGTACAACAAAAGTTGATGCCTATCAACATGATATAATTTTTTACGAACTATCTTAAAACGCTTCCACAGTTAACGAATGCTATGATACTGTATGTATGTACAGTATTTATTTGGGGGAGGGAATTGTGGGAAATGAATTACATGAGCGAGTCATGCTTGAACGCGTCGAACTTATCGCCAGGCTTACCAGTGAAGGAGCCTGCCGGGAGCGTGACAGGGAAATCGCGTTAAATTTGATCGCTGAAATCGCTGCGAACTACACCCTTTCCGATAACCACTTTTCTGTTGTCTTTGCGGCGACGCCTTTAAAAAAATCATGATGGCGACGCATTCACTGTGACATCAGGACGGTTGTCCGTTGCCTGAGCCATCTTAACGGATGAGAGGGTTCAGGCGCGGGCAACAGCAAAACCGCGCCAGTGCGTTTTATCGCTGACATTGCGTCATGACCGACCGAAAACGCCGGGCATCTGCTGCCTGCAGGCGTTTGCAGCAACCCCTGTTCGCCAGGCGTAGTCTTCCCCCACCTTTACTGAATAACGTTATCCCGGCCGCTTTCCTGTCAGCGTTCGCGGCAATCTTTTGGTTACTGCCCCTTTCCTGTTGCTGGCTTACGACCTCTCCCGGTCGTCGCTGTGAAAGCAAATACGCTCACGTCATCCCAGCGCTTTCGCGACCCTTCCATCGGCGCCCGCATTCAGGGTGTAAGCCTCTGCCCGCCCAGCCTTGAGCGGACGGCCTTGCGTTGAGCAAGCGCCTGCTGAGGCACACACTACTTCTGACAAGCGGCAGGCACAGCAATCTCTGGATCGCTCTGCGCGAAGGCCAATGCACATCGCGTATCCGGGTTATCCGGATTCGGCTTCAGGGCGGTTTGGTGGCCCGACGGTGCAATTCTCTGAACCGATTTCTGTTGGCCAACGGGGCCTTTATTGCCTGTCACCACGACAGCGGATGTTCTCAACTTATCGCCTACTCGACCATGGCTTTTACGCTCATAAGGGGCCAATCAATGCTGATTTACGCACAACAGGAAGAAACCGTTGATGAGATCTGCTGGCGTTACTACGGACGCACGCAGCAGGCGGTTGAACAGGTTTATGCCGCCAATCCTGGCCTGGCAGAACAAGGCCCAACATTACCGCACGGATGCAGAGTGGTGTTACCGGAGCTGCCTCAGGCGGCCACGGGTGAAACCCTCAATCTGTGGGATTAGCGCCAATGGAAAAAATCAGTTCTCTGATTAATTACCTCATCGGGATCGTCCTGATGTGGTTTGGACGTCACACACCGCAGGATATCGCCTTTATGGTTGGCTCTGGCGTCGCCGTTTTGACCATGTGCACCAACGTTGCGACGTTTTTTATCAACTGGCACTACCGTCGCAAAACTTACGAGCTACAGCAGCGCAACTTACAGGGGCTTAACTTTGAGCCAGACCGCTAAACGTTGCGCCGTGGCGGCCGTACTGGCCCTGGCCGCGTTGCTACCGCAAATCAACATGCTGAAAACCTCTGAAGCCGGCCTGAAGCTGATTGCCGATGCAGAAGGTTGCCGCACCTCGCCCTATCAGTGCAGCGCCGGCGTCTGGACCAACGGCATTGGTCACACGCAAGGTGTTACCCCGACCAGTGTGGTGAACGAGCGTCAGGCCGCGGTAAACCTGGTTTACGACGTGATGCGCGTTGAACGCGGGATCGACCAGTGCATGCCACGTGAAATGCCGTACCAGGTTTATGACGCGGTGGTGTCATTCGGTTTTAACGTTGGCGTGCACGCCGCCTGTCAATCAACCCTGGCGGGATTGATCAACAGCGGCCGCTGGCACGATGCCTGCCTGCAGCTTAAGCGCTGGGTATATGTCAAAGGCACCTACAACCCGGGCCTGGATAACCGTCGCCAGCGCGAAATGGCGTGGTGTTTAAAAGGAGCGGCATGATGCGACTGGTTGCACTGGCGATCGCCATTTTGCTTATTGCCCTGGGCTTAACCGGCTGGCGCCTTAGCGTGATGACTCATCAACGGGATGAGGCACAGCGCAGGGTGAGTACGCTGACGGCTGACGTCAGCAGCCGGGACAAGGCGCTGGCCCAACTCGATGCGGATATCCAGGCTAGCCGAAAACGCGAGGCGGCGCTGCGGCTGCTTCAGAACCAGGCCAGCGCGCAGGCGCTCCATCGTGAAACCATTATCAGAAGAGAAACCGATGCCAATCCCGCTTTACGTGCCTGGAGCGCTGCTGCTTTGCCTGCTGACGTTATCCGGCTGCACAGCCGTCCGGCCTTCAGCAATGCCCGAGATTATCTGGACTGGTTGTCCACGCGTGACAAGTTGCCCCATTCCGGAAAACAACCTGCAGACGCAGGGTGATTTGGCGGCGGATAACCGCCAGTTAGAGGCTGCGCTCGCATCGTGCGGGTTGCAGATTGAGATGATTAAAGCGTGCCAGGAGCAGCATGATGTTGAAAGCGACCCAACTACGCCAGGTGCTGATAAACAGCGTTCCGCTGCTTCAGCAAAATCCTGACAACCTGACGATAGCGATTCAGTCCGGAAACCTGGTTTCCACGCTGGCCAGCTCGCTGTCGTTTGAATACCACTTCCAGCTGGCCGTCACGATTACTGACTACGCAGAGGATATCGATCTGATCATGGTTCCCCTGCTGACATGGCTCCGGGAAAACCAGCCCGACATCATGGTTTCGGATGAGAAACGTCGCACCGGCTTTACCTTCACCCTTGAGGCAACCGGCGATGGGCGCAGTAAGGTGAATATCACTCTGCAACTGACCGAACGCGTCTGGGTTGAGCAGCAGAACGGCGCATTACACATCACGCATCTGCCAGAACCGGCTATGCCGGAAAATGTTGAGCGCCCCTGGCAGTTGTACATCAAAGGCAAGCTGGTCAGCGAATGGAAAACATAGCGATAACCCTTATTCGCTGACGCGCTGTTTAGCCATCCCTGGGTAAACGGCATTCGATTGCCGCTTTTCTCCTGCAACGAGAAACTAATGCCATGAACGAGCAAATATTAGAAATCAAGCGCTTGCTGCGCAACATGGTCCGCATTGGCACCGTTGCCGCCATCAATCTGGAGGCGGGAACCTGCCGGGTAAAAACCGGCGATAACACCACTGACTGGCTGCACTGGCTAAGTGCCCGGGCGGGAAGAACCCGTTCATGGAATGCGCCGTCGCCAGGCGAGCAGGTGCTGATCATAAGCCTGGGCGGTGAGCTGAACAGCGGCTTCGTGTTACCCGGCGTGTTCTCTGACGCCAGCCCGGCGCCCTCGGCCTCTGCCGATGCGCTGCACTACTCTTTTCCCGATGGTGCGGTCATTGAATACGAGCCTGCAACCGGCGCGCTGAAAGCCGAAGGGATTCAGACGGCGACGATCAAGGCGGCTGTCAAAATCCTGCTGGATACGCCAGAAGTGGAGTGCACCACGTTACTGAAAACCGCCACGCTGGAAGTGACCCAGGGCGGCACCATGAAGGGCGATGTGTCGCACAGCGGCGGCAGCTTCGCCTCCAATGGCAAAGTGCTGCATACGCACCAGCATCCGGGCGACAGCGGTGGCACCACAGGAGCACCATTATGACAACAGCACGCTACACCGGCATGAGCCGCGAAACAGGCGTAACCCTCGTTGAGCTGGAGCATATCCGCCAGTCCGTCCGTGACATTCTGACGACGCCGCTGGGATCGCGGGTGATGCGCCGTAACTACGGTTCACTGTTGTCGGCGCTAATCGACCAGCCGCAGAACGACAGGTTGCGCCTGCAAATCATGTCAGCCTGTTATATGGCGATCCTGCAGTGGGAGCCGCGCATCAGCCTGACTGCCATTAATTTTGAATCTGCGTTTGACGGCGGGATGGTGGTGGAAATCACCGGCAACCGTGCGGACACCGCGCAGGATTTTTCGTTAACCGTCCCTGTGAGTTGAATCATGCCTACTATCGACCTGAGCCAGCTGCCTGCGCCAAACGTGGTGGAAACGCTGGACTATGAAACGCTGCTTGCCGAACGCAAAGCCACTTTGATTTCGCTCTATCCTGCAGACGAGCAGGCATCGGTTGCCCGGGTTCTGGCGCTGGAGTCCGACCCGCTGGTGAAACTCCTGCAGGAGAACGCCTACCGGGAAGTCATTCTGCGTCAGCGCATCAACGAGGCGGCCAAGGCGGTGATGGTGGCCTGGGCCAGCGGCAGCGATCTGGATCAACTGGGCGCCAACAACGGCGTGACGCGGCTGGTGCTGACGCCGGCGGATACCAGCGCTACGCCGCCCGTTGAGGCGGTAATGGAGCGGGATGAAGACTTCCGTGCCCGCATTGCCGCCGCGTTTGAAGGGCTGAGTGTTGCGGGGCCGTCCGGTGCTTACGAATTTCATGCTCGCAGCGCCGATGGCCGCGTAGCCGATGCTTCGGCTATCAGTCCCTCTCCCGCCAGCGTCACGATTACCGTGCTGTCCCGCGAAGGCAACGGTGCGGCGGGCAGCGACCTGCTGGCGATCGTGAATGCCGCGCTAAATGACGAAGATGTCCGTCCGGTTGCTGACCGGGTTACCGTCCAGTCGGCTCAGATTGTGGATTACCGCGTTGACGCCACGCTGTATTTGTATCCCGGTCCCGAGGCGGAGCCCATCCGTGCCGCATCCGAGGCGAAGCTCAAGGCATTTGTCAACACCCAGGCTCGTTTAGGCCGCGATATTCGCAAGTCTGCGCTGTATGCCGCGCTACATGTAGAAGGTGTACAGCGCGTCGAACTGGCCCAGCCGGTGGCCGATGTGGTGCTGGATAAAACCCAGGCGGCGTTCTGCACCGGCTACCAGATCACGGTAGGAGGTTCCGATGAGTAAACGCCTGCTGCCAACGGGTTCATCAGCCCTGGAAGTTGCCGCGGCTGAAGCCTGCGCAGCGCTGGAATCCATTCCTGTTCCTTTGCGCCAGTTATGGAATTCGCAGACCTGTCCGGTGGAGCTACTGCCTTACCTGGCCTGGGCCTGGTCGGTGGATCGTTGGGATTCGGGCTGGAGCGAAAGCACGAAACGCAGCGTGGTTGCTGCATCGGAATATATCCATAAACACAAAGGGACGATTGGCTCTCTGCGCCGTGTGGTGGAGCCACTGGGCTACCTGATTCGCATTAAGGAATGGTGGCAAACCAATGAAGCGCCCGGCACCTTTCGCCTTGATGTCGGCGTACTGGAAACCGGTATTACCGAAGCGATGTACAACGAGCTGGAGCGGCTGATTGCCGATGCCAAGCCGGTGAGTCGCCACCTGACTGGGTTATCCATCAACCTGGACAGCACCGGCACCGTTCCTGTTGCGGCCGCCAGTTACAGTGGCGATGAGCTTACTGTTTACCCCTATACACCTGAAGTTATCACCGCAGGCGGTTCCGGTTACACCGGCGCAGCGGTCCATCTTATTGACCTGACGGAAGTGAGAGCATGACAACGAAATATTTTGCCCTACTGACCAATCAGGGCGCGGCAAAGCTGGCCAATGCCGCGGCCCTGGGAACCCAACTGCAGATTACCCAGATGGCGGTGGGTGACGGCGGCGGTGTTTTGCCTACGCCCGATCCTGCGCAGACCAAACTGGTGGGCGAAAAGCGCCGTGCCGCGCTGAATTCGCTGAAGGTGGATGCCGCGAACAGCAGCCAGATTATCGCTGAACAGATTATCCCTGAAGGCGAAGGCGGCTTCTGGATCCGTGAGATTGGCCTGTATGACGCCGACGGCGTGCTGATTGCCGTCGCGAACTGCGCGGAAACCTACAAGCCGCAACTGCAGGAGGGCAGCGGTCGTACTCAGACCGTGCGCATGATCCTGATCGTGAACAGCACCAGTGCCGTCACGTTAAAAATTGACCCTTCGGTTGTGCTCGCCACGCGCCAGTATGTAGATGACAAAGTCATCGAGGTGAAAGCCTACACCGACGATGTGATGAAGAAGCACGTTGATGCGGCCAATCCCCATAGTCAGTATCTGCAAACGGCTAAAGCGCTGGCAGAAATTAAAGACGCGGGGCTGGTGGCGGAGGTTCTTAAAAACCTCGGTTTGGGAGAAGGCTCCGCTTTGCCGGTTGGGGTGCCTGTTCCGTGGCCGTCTGAAATACCACCATCAGGCTGGTTAACCTGTAATGGTGACGCTTTTAGTGCAACTGATTTCCCGCTGCTGGCGAAAGCTTATCCATCGCTTAGATTACCGGATTTGCGTGGGGAGTTTATTCGTGGTTGGGATGCTGGGCGTGGTGTCGATATCAGCAGAGGAATTTTAACATCGCAGCAGTCAACGACCCTAAGAACCGCGATGCTTGATTACTATAACCAAGACGCAACGGGGGCGAATGGTGTAGTCGGTTTAGGATTCAAAAATGAAGATTCATTATTTGATATGCAGCAATATGATTTCAAAATGCCAGATGGAACTAATCCAAATAATTATGAAGGCGCGATCTCAGACAATGGTTTGAATGCAACCATTATTACCACTATAAAATCTGGAATATCGAAAGGTATAAGTGTCAGACCACGTAACTTAGCATTCAATTATATAGTTAGGGCTAAGTAATGACTTATTCACTCCTGCTTCAGCATTCTGATTGAGACAGCACAGGCTGTATGAGTAACTGGTGGAAATATTAAACCTTAATGTAAGATATCTGGGGGCATTGAAAAGATGTTTTGAAAATCATCAATGGCACTATCTCGAACTGAAAGATTGTACTTTTGTTTTGTGACATTAACGATGGTAAAGCGAAATTATTAGCTTGGATGGCATATGCGAATTCAGTAGCCGCCGAAGTATCGACGGCTACTAGCATATACCATCTTTTGATGCTTAGATTGATGTCGAAAAAATTGCTGGGGTAAATAAATTTAATGCCTCTGGCATTTATTTATGGCTAATTTTAATCGCCCCGCCCTATGAAATAAGGAGGTCAACCTTTTTATAGGGAAAACCCTAGCCAGTTTATATTTTGAAAAAGATATATTATTTATTGATATAAGGTAGCCAGGTTTTCGAGTCGGGGAACCCCCCTTGGAAAATATAAATTTATAATGGAGAGAGATTCTTGTATATGTGGAGTCTAAATAATTTAAAAAGAGAATCGATCGCTATATTTACCTCTCCAGATAATGAAGGGACGATTCTAAATAAAGTGATTTAACAGATAGCGACCTTCGCTATCTGTCATTCCAAAGAAAAACTGAAATTATTCCGGTTTTTGCGGCCATAACACTTCAGGTGCTGTCGATACATCGACGGCTCTAACTGAAGCTTTATACATCATCCATGCTGAAAGTCTTTCCTTGTCACTATCGCTTATATCCCCAAGTAAAAGTTCAATCTTCCAGTCCGATATTATTTTATCAATGCCATTCAAAATCTCTTCTCGATATTTCTCTGCACTTATTTTATCGGCCTCACGTTTAAGCAATATATCCTCAACCCACTTCTCACCATCCCATTTACAGAAGTCTGAAGCTGGAACTATTGAAGTGGTATTGGTCGGATAATCACCCAATTCAGTTATAATAAATGGCTTTGCTGTTTCAATGTCATAAACAGTTTCACCACGATGATCGTTGATATACTCCCACGCAGAAAGGTCTTTAGTTCTACAAACCACCATGCCCTCTTTTTTCTCTAAAGGAGCATCGATACACGAATTAGCAGGAAGGCCTACTCCTTTAGCAAGAATTTCAGTGATGGTTGAAAGGTATTCACGTGAAACACCATCATAATTACAAACGCTAATTTCCCCAGCTTTAATAGCGACGAAATCTTTATCTAACTGAGCTTTTAACATTACGCAGCCCTCAAAATATAATTGAATGCAATATTGCGTGGTCTGGTTTCATTGCCACCAGTTTTCTCCATGAAAATGTACGTCCAGGCCCGTAAACCACTTACATTATTTGCCTCAGCGTTTTCGTTATTTTCATCCGTGTATGCGATTATCCGGTCCGTAGGTGTACCATATTCGTTTACAAATCTGTGGTTATGGGACTTAAACATATCTTCTTGGGATGAAAGCAAGTTGCGCGAGCTATCCACACCTCGACCATCATCCCAACCACGAATAAATTCGCCGCGTAAGTCCGGCAATTTCAACCCTGGATAAAGTACAGCCAGTTTAGGGTAGGTTGTACTGGAGAATGAAGCACCATTAGCTTTGACAAAAACCATTCCAGCCATTGATGCAAACAGCTCATTGGGCATTTTTGAATGCGGCCATGCAAAAGGAGAACCGATGAGTGGAGCACCTTCTCCCAAACCGAGGTTTATACGATGATTCAGGTTTCTACATAAGCAAAGCTACGGATGCCATAATGACTAAAGCCCGCAATAGCGGGCTTTAGTCATTATGGTTGTATTGGCCATTCAATATCTGGCGTTTTACTGAGATCAATTCGACTCAGCGCAACACGGTAACGTTTCCATTCATCCAGATGTATGATTTCAGTGTTAGTTGCGATACCAATATCAACAGCATCCTGCAACGGTGCTATCGTCCGGCTGGCCAGATCCATTTCAGTATTCAGTCGGCTGCTTGCAATAAAAATGCTTTCTTCCGCTTTAGTAATCGGCGCGGAAAAAACACCATCGCGCCAGATATCATTCACGTTAGGCTGTTGATCCATTGTGCTGATATCCATCCATATCAGCGATGGGTGATAGAGTTCTTTAGGCTCTATGCTAAGTGAAATAATTTCCGCAACGCGTTCTTCTTCAAGACGAACATAGGTTTTCATTAAGAATACTCCTCAACATAAATCACACCGTGAGATCCAAAATTTCCAATAAAGGGATTTTCGCGAATGCTGCCCCCACCGCCCGTACCGAAAGACATTTGACGGCTGAGCGCTGCGCCTTCCACGCTACGAATAGCACCGCCCCAATAACTCACGCCACCATCACCCGAGCCGCCGCGGTAGACATTATTGTTGTCAGATATAACGCCTGGCGCATCACTACCGTCCCCACCCTGGATATTAATGTCGCCGCCAACTGCTATTCCTCCTCGACCTCCATCTGAGCCCATTGCCGGTGTGCCGCCATTGGCTGCTGTAATAATCCCATTAAAGGTGCTGCTTGTAGCCGAAGAGGTATCGTCCCCTCCACGTCCGACGACACCTGTATAGGTTTTAGTGTCGTCAATATCCAGCCATGCGATAGCCGTCGCGCCCGCACCACCACCCGCACCCCGGGATCTATAATTTGAACCCCAGCCTAGAAAGCCGTAACCACGAGCGCCGCCGCCAGTGAGCGTGATTTTGATTCGTTTGGTGCCAGACGTGGGTTTGTAGTTCACCGTGCCGGGTAGGGAAAATATTTGTTGGCTTATAAAACGCCCCGAAAACCGTTCAGTCAAACCGAGGTTTTGATGAAACAAACCCCTGGCCCGCCTCACCTGCACAATGGCAAACTCCTCACCTTTTACCGGAGGAAAAACGATGCTGATTGGCTATGTCAGGGTGTCAACAAATGACCAAAACACCGATTTGCAACGGAATGCGCTGCAGAGCGCAAATTGTGAACAGATTTTTGAGGATAAAATCAGCGGTAAGACCAGTGAACGGCCTGGTTTAAAGCGGGCGCTGCGGACGTTAAAAGAGGGCGATACTTTGGTGGTATGGAAGCTCGATCGACTGGGCCGCAGCATGCGTCACCTGGTCATGCTCACCGAGGAGCTGCGCGAACGCGGGGTAAACTTTCGTAGCCTCACGGACAGCATCGATACCAGCACACCGATGGGCCGTTTTTTCTTTCATGTGATGGGCGCACTGGCGGAGATGGAGCGCGAATTGATTGTCGAGCGAACGCGTGCCGGCCTGACCGCTGCGCGTGAGAAAGGACGCATTGGTGGCCGCCGGCGCATTATGACGCCGGAAGTCGTTGCCAGAGCGGAACGGATGATGGCGAATGGCGCCACGCTTCATCAGGTTGCACTCGTATTAGATGTTTCAACCAAAACCATTTATCGTTATATTCCAGCGCCAAAACAGCACCATTTACGCGGTTCTTCTTACTGAACGATCAGCAAACCGCAATCGCATGCATCCTTTTCACTGACCTGACACTCTGAGCACACCCACAACACGGAGTGCTACAGATGTCTGATTTTCATCACGGTGTCCGCGTCGTCGAAGTCAATGACGGTACACGCACCATTTCAACAGTTTCAACCGCCATTGTTGGCATGATCTGCACCGCAGAAGATGCTGATGCAACGGCATTTCCTCTTAATACACCTGTTCTGCTGACCAACGTGCAGGCAGCTATCGGTAAAGCCGGCACCAAAGGCACGTTAGCAGCCGCGCTGCAGGCGATTGCTGACCAGGCGAAGCCGGTAACCGTCGTGGTTCGCGTAGCAGAAGGCGCGAGCCAGGCTGAAACCACCTCTAACCTGATTGGCTCGACGGATGCGAACGGTAAATACACCGGCATGAAGGCGCTGCTCAGCGCGCAAACGCAGCTGGGTGTTAAACCGCGCATTCTTGGCGTGCCGGGTCTGGATTCGCTGGAAGTGGCGACAGCGCTGGCCAGCATTGCCCAGCAGCTGCGTGGCTTTGCCTACGTCTCTGCCTGGAACAGCAAAACCATCTCTGACGCCATGAAGTACCGCGAAAACTTCAGCCAGCGCGAGCTGATGGTGATCTGGCCAGATTTTATTGCCTGGAATACGGCAACCAATAAATCTGAAATGGCTTATGCCACCGCACGTGCGCTGGGCCTGCGCGCCAAAATTGACAACGACACCGGCTGGCATAAAACCCTGTCTAACGTGGGCGTCAATGGCGTGACGGGTATCTCTGCAGATGTTTTCTGGGATCTGCAACAGACCGGCACCGATGCCGATCTGCTGAACGAAAAGTGTGTGACCACGCTGATTCGCAAGGACGGTTTCCGTTTCTGGGGCAACCGCACCTGCAGTGACGATCCACTTTTTGCCTTTGAAAACTACACCCGTTCAGCACAGGTGCTGGCCGATACCATGGCGGAAGCGCACATGTGGGCCAACGACAAACCGCTGACGCCAGTACTGGTACGCGAAATCATCGCCGGTATCAATGCCAAGTTCCGTGAGCTGGTCAGTGCCGGCTACCTGCTAGGCGCCAACTGCTGGTACGACGAAAGCGCCAACGATAAAGAGAGCCTGAAAGCGGGCAAACTGTTTATCGATTACGACTACACGCCGGTGCCGCCGCTGGAAGATCTGACCCTGCGTCAGCGCATCACCGATACCTATCTGGCGAACTTCGCCGCATCCGTAAACAGCTAAGGAGCCGGATAAATGGCACTGCCACGTAAACTCAAGGGGTTGAACCTCTTCAACGATTCAAACAGCTATCAGGGCATCGTCACCGCAGTTACGCTGCCGAAGCTGTCACGCAAGCTGGATACCTACCGCGCCGGCGGTATGAACGGTGCGGCATTCATTGATAACGGCCTGGACGATGCGGCACTCGATATGGAGTGGACGCTGGGCGGGATGGATGAGCTGGTATTAAGCCAGTGGGGCGCGATGGCGAACGTACCGTTGCGTTTCACCGGTTCTTATCAGCGTGATGACACCGGCGAAGAAATCGCCGTGGAAATCGAAGTACGCGGTAAGCACCAGTCCTTTGACTTCGGTGAAGCCAAACAGGGCGAAAACACCGAAACCAAAATCACCAGTAAAAACACCTATTTCAAACTGACCTGGAATGGCAAAGAGCTGATTGAAATCGACACCGTCAACATGGTGGAGAAGGTCAACGGCGTCGATCGTCTGGAACAGCGCCGTAAAAACCTCGGCCTGGTGTAATAACAACGGCCGGCGCGTCCAGCGCTGGCCTCTCTTGATTGGGATGGAGAAAAAATGGAACAGCTTGATAAGCCAGAACTGAAAGAAAACCTGGTGGTGCTGGAAAGCCCGATTTCACGTGGTGATGTGGTGATCGCCCAGGTTGAGCTGGTCAAACCGACCGCCGGCGCGCTGCGCGGTGTGCGGCTGGCTGACCTGGCCTCGTCCGATGTGGATGCCCTGTTGATGGTGCTGCCCCGCATCACCATGCCATCGCTGACCAAAGCAGAGTGCAATGCACTGGACCCGGTTGACCTGATTGCCCTGGGCGGCAAGGTGATTGGTTTTTTGTCAGCGAAATCGGCCGCGTAAGCTGGCCCCGCGATCTGACGGTCAATGACCTGATGGCCGATATTGCCAGCGTTTTTCACTGGCCACCCTCAGAAATGTATCCCATGTCGCTGGAAGAGTTACTCGACTGGCGGCATAGAGTGATGATCCGCAGTGGAGTAACCTCAGATGAGTAACACGCTCAAGCTGCAAGTGCTGCTGGAAGCGGTTGATCGGGCTACGCGCCCGTTCAATGCCGTACGTAAAGAAACCGAAAAGCTGTCTGCGGATATCCAGGAAACGCAGGATCGCCTGGACGAGCTCAATGCCAAATCCGCGCAGATTGAAGGGTTCCGTGAAACCCGCAAAGAACTGACGCTGACCCAACAAAATCTTAAAAATACCCGGGCAGAAGCAGCGGCACTTGCCATTCAACTTAAAAACACTCAAAACCCTACCGCGGAACAAACCCAGGCGCTGGATAAGCTGCGTCAGTCGGCTAACGCGCTGCAGCAAAAAAACCTTCAACTGCGTCAGTCAGTACAGGATCAGCGCCAGTCCCTGAACGAGGCGGGAATTTCCACGCGCCGGTTGAGCAGCGAGCGCCAGAAGCTAAATCAACAAACAGAGCGCACGACATCCACCCTCAATGCGCAGGGTGAGTCCATGAATCTGCTAAATCAGCGTCAGGACAAACTCAACCGCACCCGTGAACGTTACCGTGCGGGCATGGCGCTGGCAGATAACGTACAAAGCGCCAGTTCGAAAGCCAAAGACTTTGTCGAGAAGGGTCGCAAAGTTATCGATTATCTGTCACCTGCAAATGAGGTTGTGCAAGCCCGCGCGGCGATTACGCAATCGGGTGGCTCATCGGGTGAGGCAAAAGCTGCAGCACCGGCAGTAGCTAACCTTGCAAACGCGACGCAACGTAGCATGCAAGAAAGCGCGTCTTTGGTGCTCAATATTAAAAACGCGTTCGGCATTGCAGATGACCAGGTTGGTCAGTTAGGCGACGTGCTCTCATCGACCTTTGCCAATAAAACAACCGATTTTGCCGCACTTAAGACGGCGATGGTCGCCGTAGGGCCAGCCGCGAAGGACGCCGGTGTAAGCGTTGGCCAGACTGCGGCCATGATGGGCGTGCTGGCGGAAAACGGTATAACGGGCAGCCAGGCAGGCGCCGGCGCCAGTGCGATGTTAACGCACGTTCAGGCGCCTGATGCCAGCGCAGACAGCGCGCTTAAAGCGTTGAATGTGCAAACCGCTGACGACCAGGGCAACAGTCAGCCCATTTTCGCGGTGCTCAGCCAGGTGCAGGCGGCGTTTGAGAAAAACAAGCTCGACGCTGCCCAGCAGGCCACTTATCTGCAGGCAATATTTGGTGAACAGGGCGCCGCACCTGCCGCAGCATTGATGAAGGGCGCGGCCAGTGGCCGGCTGGATCAGCTCTCTCAGGCGCCCGCTGCCCAGCCGCCTGCAGCAGATGCCTCTGTGGATACTAACCTGCAAGCTATCAGTCAGGACGGCTTATCCGTTCAGTCCGTTCTGACCGGCGTCATGAATATCAATCCTCAACTTTCTGACAGCCTGCTGACGCTGGCGGCCGGTGGGCTGACCTTGGTGGATTCCCTGGCCAGCGTCGGGAACATTGCCTGGCCGGTCATTAGCGGGCTGAGCACCATTATGGCGGGCGTGGAGCTGCTGGGCGGTGCATTTGCCATCATCGGCGGCGCCATTACGGCCACGCTGGGAGCGATCACGCTGCCGGTGGTGGTGCTTGGTGCCGCTATCGCGGCGGGGGCCATGCTGGTTTATCAGTACTGGGAACCGATTAGCGCCTTTATCAGCGGCATCGCTCAGGGCTTCAGTGCGGCGATGGGGCCGATAAGCGACGCGTTCGCGCCGCTGAAGCCGGTATTTGAGTGGTTCAGCAATAAAGTGTCCGAGCTGGGAGCCTGGTTCTCAAAGCTGCTGGAACCCGTGAAGTTTTCTCAACAGGAACTGGCCTCGGCAGGTGAGATGGGACAGCGCTTCGGCAATATGCTGGCGACGGCACTCAAATTACCCGGTGAAGCCCTGAATCAGCTGCGAGGCGGCATTGACTGGGTGCTGGGCAAGCTTGGCATCATCGATGAGAAATCTGACAAGGTGAAAGACAAGCTGCCTCCGCCCAAAATGCGTGAGCAGGATGAAGAGGATGAGGATAACGCGGATGCCCGTCCGGCCGCATCGCGCGCCAGCCTGAACAGCACGCTCAATCAGCCTTTGCCCTCGGTTAACAATTCAAACGTGGATAACCGTCAGCACACGGTCACCAACAATATCTATGCGACAGGTGAGCCTCAGGCGATTGGACAGGCCGTTGCGCAGTATTCCACTGCATCGCTATGGTCCACGTCTGACCATAGCTATAACTCCATGTTTAGTCTGGATTAATTAACCATGATGATGATATTAGGCATGATGCCGTTTGTACGGCAAACCCTTCCCTTCGACAATTTACAGCATGACATTACCTATCGCTGGGCAAAAAACAGCCGCGTGGGGCGTCGTGAGTCGACCCAGTTTTTGGGCGGCGGCGACGATAAAATCAAGCTGTCTGGCGAGCTCCGGCCTGAAATCACCGGCGGCAATGTCACGCTGCTGGCGCTGAAGGCCATGGCCGATGAAGGGCTGGCGTGGCCGCTGATTGGCGGCAATGGCATTATTTACGGCATGTTTGTTGTGACGGATTTCTCGGCCACGCATACGGAGTTCTACAGCGACGGCAGCGCGCGCAAGATAGGCTTTACCCTCAACCTGCTGCGGGTAGACGATTCACTAACCAGTATGTTCGGGGACTTAAAAAGGCAGGCGGAAGAACTGCAAAACCGGGCCAGCGACGCAGCGCAACGGGTCGGCTCTGTTATCAAAAGCGCCACCTCTGCGCTGAATGGAGGGCGCTGAGATGAGCGATATCGTCCCGATTCCAGTGCCCCTGCGCGTCGCGCCTACGCCGGACTTTACTATCAAAATTGAGACGAAAGATAAAACGGAAGATATTCGCCCACGGCTGATTTCTCTGAAGTTGACGGACAACCGCGGCCTGGAGGTCGATCAGCTGGACCTGGTACTCGACGACAGTGACGGCCAGTTGGTCATGCCGCCCTTTGGCGCGAAAATAGTCTTAGAGATAGGCTGGAAGGGGCAGCCGCTTGCAGATAAAGGCTCCTACATCATTGATCAGGTCACCTACCAGGGCGCGCCGGACACGATAACGGTGGTCGCCCGAAGCGCCGATTTTAGCGGTTCGCTCGATGTTAAAATCACTGATTCGTATCCAGACATGACGGTTGGCGAGGTTGTGGAGAAAATCGCAAAACGTAACGGACTTACCTCCGACGTGCGGCCGGAGATAGCCAAAAAAAAGATTAAGCATATCGATCAGACGCAGGAAACGGACGGCACGTTCATTACCCGGCTGGCTATGCTGGTTGGCGCGGTGGCGGCAATAAAAGATAAGACGCTGCTGTTCTTTGCCCCCGGGAAGGGCGTGACCGTGAGCGGACAGCCGATTCCACTTCTGAATCTGAACCGACAGGATGGCGATAAGTATGAGTACAAATTGTTTAAGCGCGACGATTACAGTGGCGTTGAAGCAAAATGGTACGATCAGAAAAAGGCGCAGCAGAAAGGGATAACCGTCAACACGATACCGCCAGCAACACCGGCGGTGAACCCTGTCCATCCGGCGGCCAAAAATATCCCCACAATCGGGCAACAAGACCCGGGAAAAACCTATGTTTTTGGCAGCAATAAGAAGCTGTTCGTACTGAATACGCATTTCAGTAGCCAGGAGGAAGCAGAGGAGGCGGCTAAAGCGAAGTGGCAGGAACTGCAACGCAACCGGGCTACGTTGAAGATCCTACTGGCACTGGGCGCTGCAAAGCTGATTCCTGAAACGCCGGTCAAAGCCCAGGGCTTTAAATCGGTCATCGATAATCAAAAATGGCTGATTACCAATATCGTGCATACCCTCGATAAAAGTGGATTTACCACCTTGTTGAACCTGGAGCTGATGGTTGAAAACGTGGATTACGTCTTAGTGGAAAAACAGGTTGATTAGATTAAGTCTAATTTAAGTTGCTTTTTGTTTAGTCTTTGGCTAATGTTGTCGTATGCCAGAGAGGAGAACCACCATGATGCATTGCCCAAAATGTCAGACCGCCGCCCATACGAAAAGCAGTCGCTACGTTTCGAAAGAGACGAAAGAACGTTATCACCAGTGCCAGAACATTAACTGCAGTTGTACCTTTAAAACCCTGGAGAGCGTGTCCGGGATTATCGTCGAACCGGCGCAGATCAATACGGTGCCGATGATGGCAAAAGGCAGCAATAACCCCTCACCGCAGCTGCTGTAAGCCCAACCCGCGAAAGCGGGTTTTTTTATGGCTGCGGCCTGGATAGGATCGCTGAGAGATGAGGCTGAAGGCCAGCGAGCCGTTGACGTTTAAGGGGGCGACAGCGCCCTCTGGGAGTTCTGTTAATAACTGTACGGCGGGGAGGGCGCGCGGACCCTTGGGGACAATGGCAATAACTGTACGGGAATGAAAAGATTTCAGAAGTGTCAGCACGACAAAATATATGTCCAGTGAATGGAGATGAATCGTGGCGGTATTTTCGGCAGAAGAAACTCAGGGTTATAAAGCATTTTGGCACTGAGTGTGAGTCAACAGTGATATTTTAAATTTTGCATGCGAATTCCCTTCTTCCCTGCGGAAGAAGGGAAGGGTCCAAAATCAGTGAACGATATGTGTAAATTTGCTCTCAATCATCACCAGCCCCGACTCTGTTCGCACAAAGCGAGGCGCGGTTAAGTCATCAGCCATGATGTTAACCATCTGGAATAACAAGCCTGTGATATGTTTTTGCAAGTCTGCCGGGGCCTGCTGATTCAGCAATACTAACGTTAACGCGCTGCAATATTGCCGCATCTCTTCCGAGTCTATCAAATCCTTGGTGCGACAGGCTTTGTCATCACCTTTCTCCAGCGTGAGGCGTTTAATCAGGTGTTCTGGCAGTGGCTTGTCTAACAGAACTTTCAAGACTTCTAGTGCAGCCAGCAGACGACCGCACAGCGCCATGCGATCTACAATATCGTTACATTCCACCAGGGCATCGACATAGCGCACGCACGTATCCAGCACCTGAAAGAGATCGTGCGTGGTGCCGAGCGGCGTTTTCAAGAGGTTTGAGATCGCAGATCCGATAACTGGCTGAATGTCCACGATTTGATGATGAGCGGTTGTGTTACTATCGGTGTTAGCCATAGCGTTGTTTCCTAAAGAGTGAACGTTGTGGTTAGACGCTCCGGTATGTGTTGCATCACTGCCGGGGCGTTGCTCTCATAAAAGGCCTCATGTTAGTGTGGTCTTTTAAAGGATTAAAATGAGGGAATAGGTCAATACATGTCAATCATAATGCGTGAAAAAAAACCAAAAGGTCGAGGCAAGTCCCCACAATTTCAAATGCGCATTGATCCCGCCTTGAAAAAACAGCTCGATGCTGTTGCAACTGAAGAAGGAATTAGTCTGGCAAACTGGTTGAAGAATCTGGCGAGGGAGGCATTAAAGGCAAGGGGAATTGAGCCGAAGGGGTGAGATTAATTTGTATATAAATTAGTTAATTATTAT
Organism: Pantoea sp. B623; assembly: GCF_024814475.1. Classification (NCBI taxonomy): domain Bacteria; kingdom Pseudomonadati; phylum Pseudomonadota; class Gammaproteobacteria; order Enterobacterales; family Erwiniaceae; genus Pantoea; species Pantoea sp. B623. The sequence continues at coordinate 3,072,919 of NZ_JANUXM010000004.1, forward strand.
CAAGTTAGGTTTACAATGTGACGTTTTTTAGTCATTATATTTTACATGCATATTGTTCCATTCGTGGTAGTGGTACAAGTATATGTATGTTTTTTACAAACGAAAATTTATTAATAAGCCATCAAAGCAGTCGTTTGGAGATACGATGCTTATCATGGCGATTTTAATTACGTGAACGCAAATGAAAAAATTTGCGTGCGATATATATCGTGGCGATAGCCAGAACGATAGATAAAACACCCATAAAAATCATGACTGACAATAGCGGGTTTATAAGGCCACCGAAGCTAGTCATAAAGCCTAACCACGAAAGATGCTCAGAAGAGAGTGTACGCAGAATGATCTCGGGAATAACCAAAAAGTAAGTAATAATCGTAATAGCATAAATCAGCACTTTTCTTTTTTTACTCATCTTGAGCCTTGCCCTACGCGGGGTTGTTGATCAATCATAATGAATGGATGATACAACAAAGGCGCATAGAATGTCACAAAGCTATTTTCAGCTACAGATGCAGTCAAAAAAGCAACTGGCTATATCGCTCACAAATTCTCTCAGGAGTGTTCATGATAACTTGATTTCAACTATTAATGGAGTCAAAACGGGCGGGCAGCGCCTTATAAACTACGGTTCATGCTTAGTGCCTGACGAGTATTACCGTAGCACTTGTAGGGATATGATAAGAGAGGATGAGCGCCTCCTCTTGGCTGTAGGGGAGATTTACCGCAGACAGGATGTTGCTGCTGATATGGTATCAATATATTTTAAGAAAACTCTCAATAAGATTGACAACAACAAAACAGACGAGATTGCTTCATTCTTGCATCAAAAAATGGGTTTAATTGCCAACAAGGCTGCGAGTAAAGTTAGCAAAATGGCTTTAGCTCTAACTATTACAAAGTTTATAGTTAGCTCAGGTGATTTTAAAGAAACGCATATCAGCATGGTTAACAAATTTGCGTCATGGTTTATTACCGGAACGACTTTATATTCAAAAGCTCAACTATCGGCTTTAGCAGCGAATAATTTGAAGTTCAAAGATCCAGAGTATTATCAGTTGCTATACAAAGAAAATCTTGAAATGCTATATTATACGATTGAACCCTACATGACTAAAATTATCTATCAAATAAATTCTGGTGACAATAATCCAGAGAAAATAGCTGATGCATTGCATGAGATATTAAATAAATGAAGAGTTTTTTTTTATGGTTGCTTCAATCATTTTTTTATCTTGTACCAATTATAATTAGTTTTGTTGGAGCATATATCATTGTAAGATTTGTAACGTTTTACCCAATGATTTTTGTTCTCGCTTGGATCGTTATAGTTGCTTATGTATATATACGATACAGTAAGTGGGTGTGATTCTAAATAAATTATAAATTTCTAATCTGTATGTTAATTCAAACACTATAATGTAATTTTTTTGTTCGATATATTTTTTTAAAATTAAATCTTTAAGTGCCTTACCAAAAGGCACAATAAAATACCGATAATCGGTAAAATATGTCTCCCTTAATGTTGGATAGAGCGGTCAAAAAATTGTGACTCCCAAGTTTAAATGAATTAAATCAGTAAGTTGCTGATTTTTTTCTTAAGGCCGATTAGTGATTAAAATTGGCACATAGGGTTGCGCTCTGCTGCCATTTTTAGATGTTCTTTGTAAACTCATGTTATCGGCATTTTAACTTGAGTTAAAACTCCAATAAAACCAATCAAAGTAAATGAGGGTTAAATGGAAAAGCTAAGTGACATGGAAGAGTTAATTGAGAGCATAGTAGATATTAATATGAAAAGTTATATGGGAGAAGCATTAACTTGCTTCATGCTGCGGGGCTTACGAGCAAGTTACAATGCTTGAGGAACTAAAAAAAATTGCAGTGGCTCTAAGATATAAAACTATCCATTTCCATTATAGCGATTAAAATAGTCTTTTTCTTTTTGGCTAAACTCATCATCTTCATTCAGTAATTTCAGCATGGCCTCTTTTTCTGCATTTTTCTTACGCCTGATTATAATAGCTGCTTTTAACTCTGATAATGCAACATCAAAATCACGAAGAGAAATAGCCGATAAAAGAGCAATGAAAAGTAATGCGATAGATAAAGAACCCAAGTAACGGGAGTAAGTAGCATCATCTTTTAGTATGTTAAATAGTACTATGACTGCACCGCTACATATATAATAAATCACCCATAGCCATATTTTTTTAATGAATAAAGATGTTTTTATGCTTAATCTACTAGTTTCAATAGAGTCTAGCCCGTCATTATCTATAATTTTCTCAAATTTACCTTTTAAAAACCATGCATATGTCACTAAAGGAGTCAAAAGCCCCCCGCTGACTACTAACTGGAACCAACCATTCAGATGTTCAATTCTACTCGGCTTCGAAAAAAAACAAAAAGAGCCAAGTAAAATAATCAAAAACAAAACAGTCCTGATTATATTACTGAGCTTTAGCATCTAGTTCGCCTAACCGTATCTGCTCTGTCAACCACTCATGAATCTTCATATACAATTCCTCAGGATCAGCTATACCATTAGTGAATTTAAGTTTTATTTTTTTGCTAATAACTAAACTATTACCCTTTATTTTTCCAACTTTATCAAGTGTTAATTCTACATCATCTGGATGGCTATGTCTAAGAGCTTGACTGATGTTATTGATTAACTCTTGTGATGTTTTTTTTGCTTTGTAATTATAACTAATCTCAACAGAAACATTAATGTTGCCTTTGTCTATAGCATCTCCTGAAAAAACTTCATCAGTAAGGCCATAATTCTCACGCTCTCTATCAGTGAACAAAGCTTTAATGATGTCTAGCCCCATTCCTTTTGGTTTTACTTTAACGTGGTTTGCTCTAATCGCTTCTGTTGTTACTATAGTTCGTGCTGTATCAATGGGGACGCCATCTATGAAATCAACCAAAGGCGTACCAATTTTTACTTTTTTTGTATTGTTTTTAATTATTTTATCTCTTTGATTTTTAGGTAGTTCAGCATTGAGCATTACTGAACCTTTAGTTATGACTCCTGCTGCTTTTAATAACCAAGTAATATATTTTTCAAGTTCTCTTGTCCGAAGTATTGATGATTGAATTACAACAACATGATTTTTTAAAAATGCCATATGCATAATTGAATCTAAAAATTCACGTCTTAAACCATCTTCTGTTACTGGTGGTGCTATTTGGTCAATGGATAGAAAAGATGCGTTCTCATCAATGGTGATAATGTTTTTATTTGCTCCATCGCTATAACGAACCAGTTCATTGAAAAGTAGATTCCACCTTTCAATTTTATTATTCATGAAGTGGCGAGCCTGTTGGACGTCGCCATCCTCACCGTCATGGCTATCCACGCTAACAATCTGGTATCGCTGTTTTACTGAAGAAAGCCTGCTTAGCGCTACAGCCACCATCTCCTGAAGAGTCTGATCTACATTTTCGCCAATAACTTTAGCAATGCGGTAATGGAGAGTTTTATCTTTATATTCGATAACGGGTTCTTTGCATATTGTATTTTTCTTAGCCATGCGTAAAATCCTTGTATTTCAACAAAGCAAGTCTGAATTAAGAAGGTCATTATTTTCTAAGTACATTACTACATATTGAAAAAATCGCAACTAATCTGCTCTTTAGGACACATCAAGAATGTTCTCTGCTAATTTTGAAGCAGCGAAATACGAAGTGAGTAAAATCAGTAAGTTACTGATTTTTTTATTTTCTTCAGGCCGAGTAGTGATGAAAAGTGCTACACAGCGTTGAGCTCTGCTGCCATTTTGCTGCCAATCTTGGCGATGACTGATTTTCAACATAAGTTCGGCGTATGCATGATAACTTACAAAAAGTGAAAATGTCTGTTGAATGAACATTATAGCGAAATTTAAATTCAATAATTTACGTTCAAATAGTTAAAACTACTAAAAGATATTTTTATTTATAAATTTCCTGTATTAATGTGATTTTTATAAATACTATGCTTATAGCTTATCATAATTTAAAGGGAGATTTAATTGTGAAGACTTGTTTTGTCGTTATGGCTATCGGGGATCAAACTCACAATGGAAAACTTATTACTGCTGCCGAACTAAGAGATAGATATAATGGTTTGATCAGGGAGTCAATTGAAAGTATTTCTGAAGAAATAAAAGTTGTGCGCGCTGATGATATATCAAACTCCGGTTCGATAACCTCTGAGATTTTCAAAAAATTAATGTTATCGGACTACGTTGTTGTTGATTTGACATACCCTAACCCTAATGTTTTCTATGAGTTGGGTCTTAGGCATGCAATAAGAAATAAAACAATTCTTATTAAAGAGAAGGGAAGTATTAACGCACCATTCGATATTGCCGGGTTAAGGTATATAGAATATCAAGATACAGGATCCGGTTTAAAACAACTAAAGAGTGAGCTTTCAAAAGTTTTTTCTGTTTACGATAATAATCCAAGCCATTTGGATAGCGACTTTTTATCATTGGCTCTTTCAATGGGTATGTGTTTTCAAAAAATTTCACAAAATCCTAAGAGAGATGCGAAGAAAAAGGCAATGCAGGCTATATTGAAAAATAAAGGACTAATAGCTGCGGTTAGTAGCCCAGAAGAAAAAAAATTAGCTGAATTACTCGCTAACGCTGAAAATTTGGATGAAATTATTGATGGGCTTGTCGATTCTGGGGAGTTGGATGAGTAGTTACCATATGATCCAATGGTCTGTTCAATAAGGAGTACAAGTGGATAGATTTGAGCAAAAACTTGAAGAAATGAACTTCATTCTGAAAAAACATAATCTAGGCTTAATCTATGATGTTAAAAATGATAGGGGGAATGGGCTGTTATTACCTTTTTTTTGCATGTTCATGGATTCTGTTAATCAAGTTAGATTAGATTTTTGTATAACCACAGAATTGAGTATTAGATGCGGTATTATCCATCATGAAAAGTTAGTTTTCATGTCTTACGGTACGTTCGATAGGCTGTGTAAGTTATCTGAGCTTATTGCTAGGTCTGGTGTGATTACAGTCAGAGATATGCCTTTAAATTTTCATGATCTTCATTTTGTTGCTAACCCATTTGTAGGTTTTAATAATGAAGAGCGTGAGGAAAATGAATTGGAATCTCATTTCTTTATGTTTATTCTTGAATGTCTGATGCTCTTCATTGTCAGCCATGAAGTAGGTCATTTTGTTAATAATCATGGTAATCGTGAAACTTTACGTGATTTCGATGGAATATTCGATGATGTTTTAGGACATAGAGAGATTTCTGAAGCAGAGTTAATAGCGAGCCATGCCCGTGAATTAGTTGCTGACTGCTTCGCTCTTAATATTGTCAGAAATCATATTGAGTCTGTTTTTGACCGAAAATCCGATTACCTTAATAATTTGTTGCCAGTTTTTGATGGTGAGAAAGGTGGGGTGTTACTATCTTTATTAATTATCATGAGCTATTTTAAACTTACGGATGGGCTATTCCCCCATGAGCACTTTAAATCAACACATCCATCAACGGGGGCCCGAGTCCGGTTTATTCTTTCTTGTTATGTTGAGTCATTGGTGAGTGATGAACAGATAGAAGAGTTTACTCCTTATTATAATATTCTTATGATGCAATTGAATTCGATATTTGAATTGCTAGGTTATGATTCCGAAAATACATGGTTAAAAAGCACAACCTCTCCCGAAATGACTGAATGGTTTGATAAGGTTTATATTGAGTACCCAAATTGGAAGGCCAATTAACTTTTGGTGTTTAACTAAACGGAATTAAGTGGATTAAGTAGAGTAGCTTCAGACAAATAGTCTGGCGCAAAATGCGCATATCTCATTTTAAGTCTTCTGCCTCACGCCATCGTGCGCCAGTTGCCAGGCAGATTTTCAGAATGGTAGTTAAATCTTTAGATCGGCTGTTCTCACATTCGGCGAGGAAGGTTCTGATTTCTTCAATGGTGAGATACGCCATTTCCGATTCGCTGATTTTAAACTCGCGCACGTTCTCTAACGGGTTTGGTGCGGTCCATTCATTTAACCGCCATAGCTCATTAAGCATCGCCTGGAAGTACGCCAGCTCTAAATTTACTGTGCGAGGCGTAACTATTTTTACTCGGTTGGGGCGAGTAATTTTGCCGCTTAATCGCTGCTCACGATAAGACGCAAAAATTTTCGCGTTAAACTCGGTTGCGAGTGGATTCCCCATCGCCTCGCATGCGAACGCTATAGTGGTTCGTCGCTTCTCGCCGTCCGCCAACGTGATGCAGTGCGTGTTGAAACACAACTCAACCAGCTCAATTACCCGCCGCTTATCTGCTTTTTCTCCCAGCCAGGGCTTATCTTGAGCCTGTTCTTTTACGAACTTCTCATAGGAGTGTGCTTCGCCCTTCATCGCAAACTGGCGGCGAATCATTTTGCCGTCTCGGCCGTTTGAGAAGATCTATATCTGGTATTTTACGACCAATGACGAATTCTGAAAACAAAAAAGCCACCCTTGCGAGGTGGCTTAACTGAATGCTTTTCATCACTAAATCTGGTGGCCCCTGCTGGGTTTGAACCAGCGACCAAGCGATTATGAGTCGCCTGCTCTAACCACTGAGCTAAGGGGCCAATGGAGCGGGGATTATAAAGTATCTGTCCGAGGCAATCCAGCGTTGTTCGGCTGGTTGCTGAAATAAGCAGCAATGTTTTACTTGCTGATAACTATGATAAAACAGACAAAAACCTCTGGTTGACAGGCGGCGACATAACCGGCGCGGTTATCCTTAATTGTCTTTCCCTGCTTAACAGTGAAAAAAGCCAACCCAAACCACGACGCTGCCCGCTAAATGCGCTTTAATCAGTGACAGACGATGACAAACAAGGACCCTTTGCGTGAGCGACAGTGAGGCGCGCAGGCGCAAAGCCAGGAGGCAACATGAGCGAACACAACATCACCGATATCATTGCACCGGACCTGAACGTGCTGTTTTGCGGCATCAATCCCGGCCAGTCAACCGCGCACACCGGCTATCACTTTGCGCATCCGGGTAACCGCTTCTGGAAGGTGATTTATCTGGCAGGGTTTACCGAGCAGCAGCTGAAGCCGGAAGAGGAGCAGCGCTTACTGGAGACCGGATGCGGTATCACGATGCTGGTTGAGCGTCCGACCATTCAGGCGAATGAACTGGGTGGTGATGAGCTTCGCGATGGCGGTCAGCGGCTGATGGATAAGGTGATACGTTATCAACCTGCTGCGCTGGCTATCCTGGGTAAGGATGCCTTTAAACGCGCGTTTCGGCAGAGCAAGGTGGAGTGGGGCGAGCAGCCGATTTACATGGGGAAAACCCATGTCTGGGTGCTGCCGAATCCCAGCGGACTGAATCGGGCATCACTGGAAGAGATGGTGGCGATGTATCGTCAGATGTACGATGCGCTACAGGCACAAGGTTAAAGGTCAGGCGTGAAAAGTGGGGAAGGGCGGCAGATATAAAAAACCCCGGCGAACCGGGGTTTTAACTGACTTAGTCGTCGAGGAAGCTACGCAGCACTTCCGAGCGGCTCGGATGGCGCAGTTTACGCAGGGCTTTCGCTTCAATCTGACGGATACGCTCACGAGTAACGTCAAACTGTTTGCCTACTTCTTCTAACGTGTGGTCGGTGTTCATATCGATGCCGAAACGCATGCGCAGCACTTTGGCTTCACGGGCGGTCAGGCCAGCCAGCACGTCATGGGTGGCAGAACGCAGGCTCTCAGAGGTGGCAGAGTCCAGCGGCAGCTCCAGCGTGGTGTCTTCGATAAAATCACCCAGATGTGAATCTTCATCATCACCAATCGGCGTCTCCATAGAGATAGGCTCTTTGGCAATCTTCAGCACCTTGCGGATCTTATCTTCAGGCATCAACATGCGCTCAGCCAGTTCTTCTGGCGTCGGCTCGCGGCCCATCTCCTGCAGCATCTGGCGCGAGATACGGTTGAGTTTGTTGATGGTCTCAATCATATGCACCGGAATACGGATGGTACGCGCCTGGTCAGCGATAGAACGGGTAATCGCCTGACGAATCCACCATGTGGCATAAGTTGAGAACTTATAGCCGCGACGGTATTCGAACTTATCAACCGCTTTCATCAGACCGATGTTACCTTCCTGAATCAGATCCAGGAACTGCAGACCACGGTTGGTGTATTTCTTCGCGATTGAAATGACCAGACGCAGGTTAGCTTCAACCATCTCTTTCTTCGCGCGGCGGGCTTTCGCTTCACCGATCGACATACGACGGTTGATGTCTTTAACCTGCTCGATGGTCAGGCCGGTTTCTTCTTCAATCTGGGCCAGTTTCTGCAGAGAACGCATCACGTCATCCTGCACGTCCAGCAGTTTTTCAGACCACGGCTTGTTCATGGCCAGTGCGGCTTTGAACCAGCTCTCGTTAGTCTCGTTACCGGTGAACAGCGTAATGAAGTTTTTCTTCGGCATTTTGCACACTTCAATACACAGCTTCATGATCAAACGTTCCTGAGTACGGACACGCTCCATCATTTCACGCATGTTGTTCACGAGGTAGTCGAACTGCTTCGGTACCAGGCGGAACTGCTTAAAGACGTCAGACAGGTTCTGGATCTCGGCAACCGAGGCAGCATGGCTGCGTCCTTTGCTTTTGATCACGTCACGCGTGGTTTCGTACTGCGTGCGCAGGTCAGAGAACTTCTCGCGCGCCAGTTCTGGATCGATAGAGTTATCGTCGTCAGAGCTGTCGTCATCGCTCTCTTCGTCGTCATCTTCGTCGTCGTTACGATCGGCTTCAGACAGCTCAGAACCCACGTGAGTGGCGGTCGGTGCCAGGTCTTCTTCAGCGTTAGGATCAACAAAGCCAGTGATTAAATCTGACAGGCGCGACTCGCCTGCTTCAACGCGATCGTACTGATCCAGCAGGTAGGTAATGGCTTCCGGGTATTCAGCAACGGAACACTGAACCTGGTTAATACCGTCTTCGATACGCTTCGCGATGTCGATTTCGCCTTCGCGGGTCAGCAGTTCAACGGTACCCATTTCACGCATGTACATGCGAACCGGGTCAGTGGTGCGGCCAATTTCAGATTCAACGCTGGATAATACCTGAGCGGCAGCTTCCGCGGCATCTTCGTCAGTATCGGAGCTGTTTTCATTCAGCATCAGATCGTCGGCGTCCGGGGCTTCTTCAACCACCTGGATGCCCATGTCGTTAATCATCTGGATGATGTCTTCGATCTGATCGGAGTCGACGATATCTTCCGGCAGATGGTCATTGACCTCAGCATAGGTCAGATAGCCTTGCTCCTTACCACGGGTGACAAGAAGCTTGAGCTGTGACTGCGGGTTTTGCTCCATAAGACGGTATCCACACTTCTGTTAATTAGATTGGTGTTGGTCGGCAGCGTGCCAACAATAACAGTGAAGGCATTTATTCTCGCCGCTGCCTTCGTCGCGGCCTGGGCTTTGCCCATCAGTAATCGGCACTTAAGCCGCAAATTTTATGTCGGGCCTGGCTTACTCGCCATTTTTGCCGCTGCCAAGTGCTCGTCATCCTCACGTACATCAGTACGCTCCGGTGACTGCGCGCTTTCAGCGACAAAACTTGCTTCGACGCCGACGGCCCGAGGGCGGAAGCTGGCTTACTCGCCATTTTTGCCGCTGCTAAGTGCTCGTCATCCTCACGTACATCAGTACGCTCCGGTGACTGCGCGCTTTCAGCGACAAAACTTGCTTCGACGCCGACGGCCCGAGGGCGGAAGCTGGCTTACTCGCCATTTTTGCCGCTGCTAAGTGCTCGTCATCCTCACGTACATCAGTACGCTCCGGTGACTGCGCGCTTTCAGCGACAAAACTTGCTTCGACGCCGACGGCCCGAAGGCGGAAGCCGGCTTACTGGCCATTTTTGCCGCTGCCAAGTGCTCGTCATCCTCACGTACATTAGTACGCGCCGGTGACTGCGCGCCAACAGAAACAAAACGTGCTTCGCCCCTCAATTTTTCAGCATGCCGCTTCGCTTAGGGAAAGCCGCAGGCCGGATAATGCGTTACTTTTTCGCGAAGGCCTGGCTCAGCGCCCAGAGCTCGCGTCGCTCGTCGGTACTGAGCCCGTGCGTACGTTCACGCGCAATCAGGAACTCCAGTCGCTCTTCCAACGCCGAGTCATAAACGCTGGCAAGGGAGTCCTGAAATACCGCCTCGCTTTCCTCATCCACTATCATGTGGTTCCAGACGGCCAGTGTTTCAAGCGTCTGGCTAAAATTTGTTCCGCGATATAACTCTAGTAGCTGACCGGTGGTCAATCCAGGATTCTCATTACAGCGCGTCACTAATTCAATAAATAACGGTAAACCGGCAATTTTCGACTCGGCAAGCCCGTCCAGTGACGGCACCAGGGTTGCCAGCTGCGGATTCTGAATCAGCAGCGCCACTAAAACGCGCATCGTGGTGCGTTTAAGCGGTGGGGCGACCGGTGCGCTTCCGCCCGGGGCCTGCTTTGGCATCAGCTTTTCAAGCTGAGAGTCATCCAGAATACCTAACTTGTTACCCAGCGCCTGGCGCATATAGATACGCAGTGTTTCACCGGGAATCTGTGTGATCAGCGGCAACGCCAACGTACTTAAACGTGCTTTACCGTCGCGAGAGCTCAAATCTACCTGAGGTAGCAGGCTGTCGAACAGAAACGAAGAGAGCGGCATCGCCTGCTCCATCCTCGCCTCAAATGCGGCTTTACCCTCCTGGCGAACCAGCGTATCCGGGTCTTCGCCGTCGGGTAGAAACATAAAGCGTAGTTGACGACCGTCATTCATGTAAGGCAATGCGGTTTCAAGTGCACGCCATGCTGCCTCACGTCCAGCCCGATCGCCGTCATAACAGCAGATCACGTTGTCCGTGCTGCGAAACAGCAGCTGAATATGTTCAGCCGTGGTTGATGTCCCCAGTGACGCAACCGCGTAATCCACGCCAAATTGCGCCAGGGCAACCACATCCATATAGCCTTCCACCACTAACAGGCGTTTAGGTTCAGGATGATTTTTTAACGCTTCATACAGGCCATAGAGCTGACGGCCTTTATGAAAAACCGGCGTTTCCGGTGAGTTCAGATACTTAGGCGTATCATTACCCAGCACGCGGCCACCAAAACCGATGACGCGGCCTCGCTTATCGCGAATCGGGAACATCACGCGCTCGCGAAAGCGGTCATAAACCCGGCCTTTGTCGTTACTGACCAGCATCCCCGCTTCCATCAACGATTCACGATCTTCAGGCTGCTTGCCGAAGCGTTTCAGGACGTTGTCCCAACCGGCGGGCGCATAGCCAATCGAAAAATGGTTGATGATGTCGGCGCTCAGACCACGATGTTCAAGATAATCGCGTGCTGACTGGGCGCTGGACTGCTGCAAACTCTGCTGATAAAAACCGTTCAGGTTCTCCATCAGCTGGTACAGGCTCTGGCGCTGATGGCGTTCCATCTGGCTTGGCCCATTGCCCGCTTCGTAAGGTACGTCTAAACCATGGGAAGTGGCTAACTCTTCAATACTTTCAACAAACTCAAGACGATCATAGTTCATCAGAAAGTCGATTGCGTTACCGTGAGCGCCGCAACCAAAGCAGTGATAAAACTGCTTTTCGCCATTTACGGTAAAAGAGGGCGTTTTCTCATTATGGAAAGGACAACACGCATGATAATTTTTTCCCTGCTTTTTCAGCTTAACGCGGGCATCGATTAACTCCACGATGTCCGTGCGGGCAAGTAAGTCATTGATAAATACGCGTGGAATACGTCCTGCCATAAGCCCCGTTTTTTCAGCTCATAAACGACAACAAGCCGCGCTTCCTTTCGGAAAGCACGGCCTTTTACTTGACTCGGTCTGCGTTTATCACGCTGTGGAGGCGAACCTCCGGGAAATTAGTACAGACGAGTGCGGCGTGCGTTTTCGCGAGCCAGTTTTTTGGCATGACGCTTAACTGCAGATGCTTTAGCGCGCTTACGTTCGGTCGTTGGTTTTTCATAGAACTCACGACGACGAACTTCAGCCAGAACGCCTGCTTTCTCGCAGGAACGCTTAAAGCGACGCAGTGCTACGTCGAACGGCTCGTTTTCACGTACTTTAATTACCGGCATGTAACTCTCACCTCAATAAAATTCGGTTTTGCTGCTGACTGCGGCGCCAGCACATTTCAAAATGGTGCAGCATTTTACTCCAACTCGCGTCGGCTTGTAAAGCACCATGGATAATTTAGAACCAACAGGAGCGTTTGCCTGTGCGGCTGCCGGTTTTTTCCAGGGGCGGGAGTATAGCGCACTCTTTAGGCAGCAGAAAATGACTTTTTGCGTGGATTGCATCCTCTTTTCGTGCAAGGGCTATGCTAAACTGCGCGCCGCAAGAATGAGGTGAAGCAATGCGAATTCTGGGTATTGAAACATCGTGCGATGAAACCGGCATCGCAATCTATGATGACGAGGCTGGCCTGGTGGCTAACCAACTGTACAGCCAGGTAAAACTGCATGCCGATTACGGCGGCGTGGTGCCGGAACTGGCATCGCGCGATCACGTGCGTAAAACGGTGCCGCTGATCCAGGCGGCCCTGAAGCAGGCCAACCTGGCACCGCAGCAAATTGATGCGGTCGCCTATACGGCCGGACCGGGCCTGGTGGGCGCGTTGCTGGTGGGCGCAACGGTTGGACGCGCGCTGGCCTTTGCGTGGAAGGTACCTGCGGTGCCGGTTCACCATATGGAAGGTCATCTGCTGGCACCGATGCTGGAAGAGAATCCGCCCGCGTTCCCGTTTGTCGCATTGCTGGTTTCAGGCGGTCACACGCAGTTAATCAGCGTCACCGGTATTGGCGAATACACACTGCTGGGCGAGTCGATTGACGATGCCGCAGGTGAAGCCTTCGATAAAACCGCCAAACTGCTGGGGCTGGATTATCCTGGCGGCCCGATGCTGTCGAAAATGGCGCAGCAGGGCACCGCCGGGCGGTTCACCTTCCCGCGCCCGATGACGGATCGTCCGGGGCTGGATTTTAGTTTCTCAGGCCTGAAAACCTTTGCCGCGAATACCATTCGTGGCAATGACGATGACGCGCAAACCCGCGCCGATATCGCCCGGGCGTTTGAAGATGCGGTTGTCGATACGCTGGCGATTAAATGCAAACGCGCGCTGGATCATACGGGTTTTAAACGTCTGGTCATTGCGGGCGGCGTCAGTGCTAACCGCACCCTGCGTGAACAGATGGCCGTGATGATGCAAAAGCGGGGCGGTGAGGTGTTCTATGCCCGTCCTGAATTTTGTACCGATAACGGGGCCATGATTGCCTACGCGGGCATGGTGCGCCTTAAAGGCGGCACGCGGGGAGAACTGGGCGTGAGCGTCAGGCCGCGCTGGCCCTTGTCGGAACTGCCCGCCATCTGAGATTAAAAAAGCCGGTTAACCGGCTTTTTTTACGCTTACTTTTTCTTTTTTCGCTTCCAGATTTTGCTTTCCTGACCGCGCCACAGGCGCTGAATGTTGTCATGATGACGCAGTAAAATCAGGCAGGAGAGCATGGAAACCGGAAACGTAAACTGTGGCTTAAACCACCAGACATAAAAAGGCGCGATAAGCGCGCTGACAATCGCGCCAAGCGATGAGTAGCCGCTCAGCAGCACGGTCAGCAGCCACGTTCCCGTCATGAGTCCGGTCAGGTCCCAGCCAATGGGAGCGATTGCACCAAACGCCGTCGCCACGCCTTTCCCGCCACGAAAGCGAAAAAACACCGGATAAATATGGCCCAGACAGGCAGCAATGGCGGTTAAGCCCAGATAAAGCGGGGGCACATGAAACAGATAGGCCAGCCACACGGGCAGCATACCTTTCACAATATCGAACACCAGCACAGACGCAGCCGCCAGTTTGCCGCCGATACGCAGTACGTTGGTTGCGCCCGGGTTGCCTGAACCGTGGGTGCGGGGATCGGGTAAACCGGCGAGTTTGCAAACCAGAATCGCACTGGAAATTGAACCGCACAGATACGCGAAAATAATCATACCAAGCGCGAAAGCACTCATAACACCGTCCCGTTTCCTTTGGGGTCGTTTTGATCACGTCTACCATGGATAATACGCACAATCTGCCGGAAGTGGTATCCGGCGCGACCAAAAACAGAGAGCATCATCATGGATATCGTCTTTATAGAACAACTCACCGTCTTCACCACGATAGGGGTTTACGACTGGGAGCAGGGAATTCAGCAGAAGCTGGTGATCGATGTAGAAATGGCGTGGGATAACCGTCAGGCCGCCGCCAGCGACGATGTGAAAGACTGCCTGAGCTATGCCGATGTCTCAGAAGCGATTCTGTCGCATCTGACGGGACAGCGTTTTGCGTTGGTGGAGCGCGTAGCGGAAGAAATTGCGGATCTGTTGATGAACCGTTTCAATTCACCTGGCGTGCGCATCAGGGTAGCAAAACCGGGCGCGGTGGCTCAGGCAGCGCAGGTTGGCGTGCGAATTGAGCGCGGGACTATTCCTAAATAGTTACGATGTGATTGCCATCACAATGAAACCAAACCAAATTACTGTTTGTCTCAGCACGTGCCGTTTCGTTACGACAGACTAAACGGCAGTTGAGCTTAAGGTTTTACTCAGACTTAAGCAGATAAGATTTAAGGCGATAGCGCAACAGCTAGCGCCTTTTTCATGGTTTTAAAACGGACAGAGGGAATACATTGATGGCAGATCTTCATCAGCTGTGGGTAGCTGCAATCCTGGGCGTGGTAGAAGGGTTAACCGAGTTCTTACCGGTCTCTTCTACCGGGCACATGATTATAGTGGGGCACCTGCTGGGCTTTGAGGGCGACAAAGCAGAAACCTTTGAAGTGGTCATTCAGTTAGGTTCCATTCTTGCCGTCGTCGTGATGTTCTGGCGGCGTTTGTTTGGATTGATCGGCATTCACTTTGGTGAAGTGAAACATGAAGGTGTCGGGACAGGTCGGTTAACCCTGATCCATATCCTGTTGGGCATGATCCCTGCGGTGGTGGTTGGTCTGGCGCTGCACGATCAGATTAAAACGTTGTTTAATCCGATTAACGTGATGTATGCGCTGGTGGTCGGGGGCTTACTGCTGCTGGCAGCGGAATTCCTGAAACCGAAACAGCCAAAATCACCAGGTATTGATGATATCACCTATCGTCAGGCGTTTATGATTGGCTGCTTCCAGTGTCTGGCGCTGTGGCCGGGCTTCTCGCGTTCGGGCGCCACCATTTCAGGTGGGATGCTGATGGGCGTGAGCCGCTATGCCGCATCCGAGTTCTCGTTTATCCTGGCCGTACCGATGATGATCGGGGCGACAGGGCTGGATATCTATAAAAGCCTCGGCTTCCTGACGATGGCCGACTTCCCGATGTTTGCGGTGGGCTTTATCACCGCATTCGTTGTCGCGTTGCTGGCCATCAAAGTGTTCCTGGAGCTGATCAAACGCATCTCTTTCGTGTCATTTGCCATCTACCGCTTTATCGTGGCGGGCGCGGTGTACATGATTTTCATGTAAGCCACAGGGTAACGCGGTCGGGCGACTGGCCGCGTTACGCTAAGCCCTGTTCGACAGCCTCAATACGACGTCGCGTGAGCTCTTCCCGCACCTCTATCCCTTTAAATCCCGCCTCCACGACCGCCTTAGATGACACGGCCTGAGCCAGGGCAAACGCACGTCGCAGGTAGTTGCCCTGGGGATAAGGCATGTTGGCAAGGCCACCGCGTCCGCGGGCATCCGCTTCGCTGCACAGCGCCAGTTGGTTAACCCGCTCGGGTTTGCGCCAGGCGTCAAGGCGGTCAAATAAGCCAATCAACGCGTCGGCAGGGCGCTGCTCAATGGTATGCATCATGTCGTGAAACTCCGTGACCAGCAGCGCCAGATCACGGATCGCATTCGGCACGCGTAGCCGTTGACACAGCGCGGCGACCAGCGGAACGCCTGCCGGGCCATGTCCGTGATGGCTGGGCCATTTTTCAACCGGCGTTAGGGCTTTACCGACATCGTGAAACAGCGTCGCAAAGCGCACGTCAATCGCTTCCGACAGGCCAGCAGACAGGGTTAACGCCATCAGCGTGTGAACCCCGGTATCAATTTCCGGGTGCCATCGGGCGGGCGCCGGCACGCCGAACAGGTTATCGATTTCCGGAAACAGCCCCTGCAATGCGCCGCAGTCGCGCAGTACCTGGAAGTAAACCTGGGGATTATGGGAGGACAGGGCTTTTTCGGTCTCTTTCCAGACGCGTTCGGCCGTGAGATCGGCCAGCTCGCCGCTCTCTGCCATTTGTCGCATCAGCGCCTGCGTTTCGTCGGCAATACGAAAATTAAGGTGGGCGAAGCGCGCGGCAAAACGCGCGACGCGCAGGACGCGCAGGGGATCTTCACTAAAGGCATCGGAAACGTGGCGCAGCTGCCGGTCGGCAATATCCTGCTGTCCGTGGTAGGGATCGTAAAGCTCGCCTTGATCGTCGCGGGCAATGGCGTTAATCGTCAAATCGCGGCGCTGTAAATCCTGCTCCAGCGTGACGTCTGGCGCCGACCAGGTCGTGAACCCGGTGTAGCCTTTGCCGTTCTTCCGTTCGGTACGCGCCAGCGCATACTCTTCCCGGCTGTTGGGATGCAGAAACACGGGGAAGTCGCGGCCGACCTGCTGGTAGCCTTGTTCCAGCATGGCTTCCGGGGTCGCGCCTACCACAACCCAGTCTTTGTCTTTAACCGGCAACTTCAACAGCGCATCGCGCACTGCACCGCCAACAAGAAACGTCTTCACGCACAACTCCAGAGATAAATAAGTGATCTGCGCGTCTGTGGGCTTCCGGCACCTGAATCCAGACGGGCACAAACTCTATTGTTGCACAAATTCGACATATTGCAGACAGGCCAAAAGGGGCATCTTACGATCCCCTGATAGCGAGCGGTGGTAAAACTAGTTCATCCAGCGATCGTTTTTCTTACGGCGCGGCACCATGTGCGGCAACAGTAGCCCCAGCAGCAGGCCGACGCCTAGCACGCCGCCACCATACATAAACCACTGCATGATGATCGTACGCTGTTTGTCATCCAACTGAACGTTAGCGGCGCTGACTTTCTTCTGCGCCACGATCAGTTCGTTTTTCAGCTTCTGATTTTGCTCTTTTAAGCCGTTGATCACGCTGTCGCTGCTGGCCACTTTGTTCTGCATTTCGGCGGTGCGCTGATTCCAGCTGTTATCAATATTGGCTAACTTGGCGGTCAGGTCTTTAACCTGTTGTTCCAGCTGCGGTACCCGGGTGCGCAGGCTGGGATTTTCACTCAGCTGCGACAGGGGGATCCAGACGGTGCGGCCTTCGGCATCGCGTACCTGGCCATATTTGGTGGCATCATTGGTCTGCAGCAGCTGTACCTGTTCACCCGCATTCAGCTTGCCCAGCAGGCGAAACTGGTCGCCGGGACCGCTACGAACCCAGGTGGATAATTCGTCAGAAACGTAACGTTTTTCATCGGCGTGAGCAGGTGCAAGGGTGCTGAGGGCCAGCAAAGTGATTCCAGCGATTGTGATTTTTTTCATTAGATTTCGTTTTGCTTAAAAATTAAAGATAATTTACCGGCACAGTCTGTAGAGGCTTCGCGTAAATCTGAATGAGAACTATCCTGGTCTCATGACAGTGCGAAAAGGGTAGCGAAAGCACAAAGAAAGCAGAGACAGTCCGGCTTCTGTGCATTACTCTTCGCCTGAAAACCCTAACCTTCAGCTCAGTGGATGCAGCAGAAGATAACCTTAAACAGGCAGGGAATATATCCTTAAGTGCCAGCGGCGTTAGTGAATAAAAAAATATGACCATCGAAATCGAACTTAAGTTCATTGCTAAACCCAATGCTGCCGGGAAACTGGCAGAACGGCTGGCGGCGTTTCCGCATCAGCACCAGGCTGCCCGTCAGCTGACCAATATCTATTTTGAAACCGACGATAATCAGTTACGTCGTTGGAATATGGGATTGCGCATTCGGGGCGTTGATCAACGCTACGAAATGACGCTGAAAACCGCCGGCAAAACGCTGGGTGGGCTACATCAGCGCGGTGAATACAACGTTGACCTCACTGAGCCAACGCTGGACATCAGCCGTCTGCCCGCAGACATCTGGCCGGAAGGAACGGATGTGGCAGCGCTACAGCAGCGTCTGCAGCCGCTGTTCAGTACCCATTTTGAACGAGAGATCTGGGTAGTCACGGCGGGCAGTAGTGAAATAGAAATTGCCTGCGATCGGGGCGACGTGACGGCGGGGGAGTTGAGCGAACCTCTGTCAGAGGTTGAGCTTGAGCTAAAAGGTGGCCAGCGCAGCGAGTTGCTGACCTTTGCTCAGCAGTTAGTGGCCGTGGGCGACCTGCGGATGGGCAGCCTGAGCAAGGCGGCGCGCGGCTATCAGTTAGCCAAAGGTAATCCCTCGCGTGAGGTAACCGCCTTTCCGCTGTTAAAAGCCGGGGCGAAAGCCACGGTGGAAGAGGGCATGGCAGCGGCCATGGCGGCAGGTCTTCACCACTGGCAATATCATGAAGAAGTGTGGCTGCGTGGCAATAAGCGCGCCAGAGAAGCGGTTCGTGAGGCGCTGGATGTTCTGCGTCAGGCGTTTGCGCTGTTTGGGGCGGTAGTCCCGCGCAAGGCCAGTAGCGAGCTGCGTCAGAAGCTGACCACGCTGGAAGAAACGCTGCTAAATGAAGATGTCGATGCCGACAGCTTCTGTTTTTCGGCTCTCTCGGTAGAGGCCCAGTTAGCACTTACTCACTGGTTAGCCGAGGCGCACTGGCGGCAGTGGATTGATGAAAAGGGGCAAACCAAGCTCAACGGTTCCTTTAAACGCTTTGGCGATATCATGCTGGGCCGCATCAATGCCGATCTGAAAGAAACCTTCAGCACCGTCCATCAGGTGAATGAGTATCAGGACAAGGCCACGCGCCTGGATCGACAGCTGCTGGTGGTGCATTTGCTGGCGGGCGCTTACTCGCCGGATGCCGTTCACGACTGGCTGGCGCCGTGGCAGCAGCTGCAGCGCGCAATCAGGGAACAGCAGCACGCCAGCCTGGACTGGTTAACGGCGCAGGCGATGAAACAGTCACCCTTTTGGTTAACCAGCGGTTCGCCACGTTAAGTCATACAGCACGCTATCAGGGAGAGAACATGTTGCCATCCTTACCCACCGTATTGCGCACCCAGGCCGCGCGGGCAGTTGAACAGCTCGGTCTTGCGGATACCGCTCTCAGCGAGGCGCAGCTTGCCGGTCTGGCCTTCAGCGACTTTGTGCTGGATAACCTGCAGCAGAATCCGCACTGGTGGCAGGAGATTGCCGCACAGTCGCCCGAGGCCGACGAGTGGCAGCAGTATACGCAGTGGCTGGGCAGAGACATGGCGGCGGTGGACAGTGAAGCCAGCCTGATGCGCGTGCTGCGCCTGTTTCGCCGTCGCATGCTGGTTCGCATTGCCTGGATGCAGTGCTTGCAGCTTGCCACGACAGAGCAGACGCTGCAGCAGCTGAGCGTATTAGCCGAGGTGCTGATCGACGCCGCGCGCCACTGGGTTTATCAGGACTGCTGTCGCGAATTCGGCACGCCCTGCAATGCCGCGGGTGAACCACAGCCGCTGCTGATCCTCGGAATGGGCAAGCTGGGCGGTGGCGAGCTGAATTTCTCCTCCGATATCGATCTGATTTTTGCCTGGCCGGAAAACGGCACCACGCGCGGCGGTCGCCGCGAACTCGACAATGCGCAGTTTTTTACCCGCATGGGCCAGCGCCTGATCAAAGTACTCGATCAGCCCACGGCCGACGGCTTTGTTTACCGGGTCGATATGCGCCTGCGCCCGTTTGGCGACAGCGGGCCGCTGGTCATGAGTTTTGCCGCCCTGGAAGATTATTACCAGGAGCAGGGCCGCGACTGGGAGCGCTACGCCATGGTGAAGGCGCGGCTGATGGGCGATGAGCAGGATCGCTGGAGCCAGGAACTGCAGCAGATGCTGCGGCCCTTTGTTTATCGCCGCTACATCGATTTCAGCGTCATCCAGTCGTTACGCAATATGAAAGCGATGATCGCGCGTGAAGTGCGTCGCCGTGGGCTGAAAAACAACATCAAGCTGGGCGCGGGCGGGATTCGCGAAACAGAATTTATCGTGCAGGTTTTTCAGTTGATTCGTGGCGGACGTGAGCGCTCGCTTCAGCTCCGGGCCTTGATACCTACGCTGTCTGCTATTGAATCTCTGGCCTTACTGCCACCCGAGCAGGTTGCGGCATTGCGCGCGGCTTATCTGTTTCTGCGTCGGCTGGAAAACCTGTTGCAAAGTCTGGCGGACGAACAAACGCAAACGCTGCCGGAAGAGGCGTTACCCCGCGCCCGGCTGGCGTGGGCGATGGGCTGTGATGACTGGGCTGCGCTGAGCGCCCGGCTGGAAACGCATATGGCCGCCGTGCGTGCCATCTTCGATGAGTTAATCGGTGAGGATACGCCGGATGTGGGCGATCGCCCCGAACTGGCCGACTTTAACATGCTGTGGCACGACAGCCTGGAGGACACTGAGCTGGCCCCGCTGGTGCCACAACTGGATACCACGCAGTGTCATGCTCTTAATCAGGCGCTGGAAGCGTTTCGCCAGGATATCGGTCACCGCACTATCGGCCCGCGCGGCCGTCAGGCGCTGGATCAGCTGATGCCTCAACTGCTGAGTGAAGTCTGTTCACGCAGCGATGCCGCGGTGACCTTCAGTCGCCTGGCGCCGTTGCTGCTGAGCGTTCTGACCCGCAGTACCTACCTTGAGCTGCTCACCGAGTATCACGGCGCGTTGCGTCACCTGATTCGTCTTTGCGCAGCCTCACCGATGGTGGCCAGCCAGCTGGCACGTTATCCGCTGTTACTGGATGAGCTGCTTGATCCCGCCACGCTCTATCAGCCAACCGCTACGGATGCCTACCGGGATGAGCTGCGTCAGTACCTGATGCGCATTCCTGCGGATGATGAAGAGCAGCAGCTTGAAGCATTACGCCAGTTTAAACAGGCACAGTTATTACGCATTGCGGCGGCGGATATTGCGGGCACGTTGCCGGTGATGAAAGTGAGCGATCACTTAACCTGGCTGGCCGAGGCCATTATCGAATCGGTGGTGCAGCAGGCATGGAATATGATGGTGCAGCGCTATGGCCGACCGTCGCACCTTGTGCATGAACACGAACGGGGCTTCACGGTATTGGGCTATGGCAAGCTGGGCGGATGGGAACTGGGCTACAGCTCCGATCTCGATCTGGTTTTCCTGCACGACTGCCCGATGGAAGCCGTCACGCAGGGCGAGCGCAGCATAGACGGACGGCAGTTTTACCTGCGGCTGGCGCAGCGCATCATGCATCTGTTCAGCACCCGTACGTCGTCCGGCATTTTGTACGAAGTGGATGCGCGACTGCGGCCTTCGGGCGCGGCTGGCATGCTGGTCAGTACTTTTGAAGCCTTCGACGATTATCAGCGCAACGAAGCCTGGACGTGGGAGCATCAGGCGCTGGTCCGCGCCCGCGTGGTGTTCGGTGAGCCCGATCTGAGCGCGCGTTTTAGCGCCATTCGCCGTGCGATCCTCTGTCTGCCGCGCGATGCGGCAGCGTTGCAAACGGAAGTCAGAGAGATGCGTGAAAAAATGCGCGCGCACCTGAGCAACAAGCACAAGGGCCGCTGGGAGATCAAAACGGACGAAGGCGGCATTACGGATATTGAATTCATCGCCCAGTACCTGGTGCTGCGCTACGCGGCGGAGCAGCCCGACCTGACGCGCTGGTCAGACAATGTGCGGATTTTTGAACGGATGGCAATCCACCACAAAATGTCTGACGAGGAAGCGGCAGCGCTCACGCATGCTTATGTCACGCTGCGCGATGCGCTGCATCATCTGGCGCTTCAGGAGCAGCCCGGGCATGTTGAACCTGACGCCTTTGCGCAGGAAAAAGAGTCGGTGAACACCAGCTGGCAGCGATGGCTACAGTCACCACACTCTCTCACGGCGTGATGCTGATAGCACCTGTCGCAACTGTGTTATCATCCGCGCACTATTTTGAATGCAGTCTGGAGTGTCTGGAATGAAAGTTACTCTGCCCGCGTTCGGCCAGGCCTCGGTGCTGGTCGTTGGCGATGTCATGTTGGATCGTTACTGGTACGGCCCCACCAGCCGTATTTCGCCTGAAGCGCCGGTGCCGGTGGTCAAGGTGGAAACCGTTGAAGAACGCCCAGGCGGCGCCGCTAACGTGGCAATGAACATTGCTGCGCTGGGGGCGGGTTCCCGTCTGATCGGACTGACCGGGGAAGACGATGCGGCTCAGGTACTGAGTAAAACGCTGAAGGATGTTCGTGTTGACTGCGATTTTGTCACCTTAAAAAGCCATCCCACCATTACCAAACTGCGTGTCCTCTCTCGCAACCAACAGCTCATCCGTCTGGACTTCGAAGAGGGATTTGAGCAGGTGGACGCCGCCCCGATGCACGAAAAAATGCGCCAGTCACTGTCCCGTAGCGGTGCGGTGGTGCTGTCGGATTACGGCAAAGGCGCACTGGACAGCGTTCAGCAGATGATCGCGCTGGCACGCGAGGCGAATGTACCGGTGCTGATCGATCCGAAAGGCACGGATTTTGCGCGCTACCGCGGGGCGACGCTGATGACGCCCAACCTGTCTGAGTTCGAAGCCGTGGTGGGCAAATGCAAGACAGAGAATGAGATTGTGGAACGTGGCATGAAGCTGATCGCCGACTGCGACCTTTCCGCCCTGCTGGTCACGCGGTCTGAAAACGGCATGTCGCTGCTGCAGCCGGGTAAAGCGCCCCTGCATTTGCCGACCCAGGCGCAAGAAGTGTTTGACGTGACCGGCGCCGGGGATACCGTCATTGGCGTGCTGGCCGCTGCTTTAGCCGCAGGGGATTCGCTGGAAGAAGCCTGTTTTCTGGCTAACGCCGCTGCAGGCGTGGTGGTTGGGAAGTTGGGGACATCAACCGTCAGCATCGTGGAGCTGGAAAACGCCATTCGTGCGCGTCCAGAGCGCGGTTTTGGCATCATGACTGAATCCGAGCTGAAAGAGGCCGTCGCCATGGCGCGTCAGCGCGGCGAAAAAGTGGTGATGACCAACGGCGTCTTCGACATTCTGCATGCCGGCCATGTTTCCTACCTTGCCAACGCGCGCAAGCTGGGCGATCGCCTGATTGTCGCGGTAAACAGCGATGCGTCCACCAAACGCCTCAAAGGCGACAGCCGTCCGGTGAACCCGCAGGAAAACCGTATGATCGTGCTGGGTGCGCTGGAAGCGGTAGACTGGGTCGTGCTGTTTGAAGAAGACACGCCACAGCGCTTAATCGCCAGCGTATTGCCCGATCTGTTGGTAAAAGGCGGGGATTACAAACCGGAAGATATCGCGGGCTGCCAGGAAGTCTGGGCCAATGGCGGTGACGTGCGGGTGCTGAACTTTGAAGATGGCATCTCGACCACCAATATCATCAAAACCATTCGCGGCGACTGAGTCATGGCGGCGGGAGCCCGGGCTCCCGCCCGCCCTTTATTTAGCCGGTTTGTCAGCAGGATGTGCGGCTGGCACGATGGCCGGTGCCGGGCCAGGTGTGCTGGTGGCAGCGGGCGCGGCAGACGCTGAACTCTTGCTTTCCAGCTGAGCGAGACGCTGTTCCAGCGCCGCCAGTTTTTCACGCGTACGCAGTAAAACCTGAGTCTGGACATCAAACTCTTCACGGTTGACCAGATCCATGCGGGTCATTTGTGCCTGCAGCGTCTGCCGGATTTTCTTCTCGACATCATCGCCAAATTCACGAACTCCCTTCGGCAGCGCGTCATGAACCTGACGGGCCATTTGTTCAATTTTTTTCGTGTCGATCATGATGGTTTCCTGGTTACGGGTTGCTATGGCAGCATTGTACCAACGCTAGAGTCACTTAAGTGTAATGCCTGAATTGAAAAGGTTAAACCTGAAATCCTTAGCGCAAAAAATGCTAAAGCAATAATGGCTTTGTGGATTGCCGCCCCGAATAGGAAGCGTTATAGTTAAAACGCTTATTCTCAGGGCGGGGCGAAATTCCCCACCGGCGGTAAATCAGCCCAGGCTGACAGCCCGCGAGCGCTTCACTATGATGGTGAAGGTCAGCAGATCCGGTGAAATTCCGGGGCCGACGGTTAAAGTCCGGATGGGAGAGGGTAACGACATCTGTCAGGCATTATGTCTGTTTTGCGTCATTGCTACGTCTATACGGCGTCACTCCTAAGCTTGCCCTGATTCTGGTAACCCAATACATTTAAAAGGTTTTATTACCATGAATCAGACTCTACTTTCTGAATTTGGCACGCCGAAACAGCGTGTAGAACGTGCTATCGCTGCACTCCGTGAAGGACGCGGTGTGATGGTGCTCGACGATGAAGATCGTGAAAACGAAGGCGATATGATTTTCGCTGCCGAAACCATGACCGTCGAGCAGATGGCTCTCACTATTCGCCACGGCAGCGGTATCGTGTGTCTCTGCCTGACCGAAGAACGCCGCCAGCAGCTGGCATTACCGATGATGGTGGAAAACAACACCAGCGCCTATGGCACAGGGTTTACCGTGACCATCGAAGCGGCGAAGGGCGTCACCACCGGCGTATCCGCGCAGGATCGCATCACTACCATTCGCACGGCGATTGCCGATAACGCCAAACCCGAAGATCTGAACCGTCCGGGCCACGTTTTTCCCCTGCGTGCCCATGATGGTGGTGTTCTGACCCGCGGCGGTCATACTGAAGCGACCATCGATCTGGTCACGCTGGCGGGCTTTAAACCTGCAGGCGTCCTGTGTGAACTGACCAACGACGACGGCTCTATGGCGCATGCGCCTGAAGTGATCCTGTTCGCGAAACAGCATGCGATGCCGGTCGTGACGATCGAAGATCTGGTTGCCTATCGTCGCGAGCACGAAACGCGTCAGGCCAGCTAACCGGCTTACTGTCAGGCCAGAAATACTGGCCTGATTGCTTCACTTCTTCCCCCATCCTTCCTGCTTATCTGACTCATCTTTTTCGTTCAAATTTCCTGACAGAGAACATCATGCTTATCCGCGTGATAACCCCTGCAAACAGCGTATCGTAGTGCTCATAGAGTGAACACATTAAGGATCGCTATGAGCCAGTTACGTATGCCAGCACTGTTTTTGGGACACGGCAGCCCGATGAATGCGTTAGAAGAAAACCGTTACACCGAAGCCTGGCGTAAAGCCGGTGCCACGCTGCCACGACCGCGGGCCATCCTGGCCATTTCGGCTCACTGGTATACCCAGGGAACGGCGGTCACAGCGATGGAAAACCCGCGTACCATTCATGACTTTGGCGGTTTTCCGCAGGCGCTTTTTGATACCCGCTATCCCGCGCCGGGTTCGCCTGAACTGGCAAATGAAATTGCTGAGATTTTATCGCCCGTGCCGGTTCATCAGGATCATGCATGGGGATTCGATCACGGCTCGTGGGGCGTGCTGATTAAAATGTATCCTGAGGCGGATATTCCGGTAGTCCAGCTTAGTATCGACAGCGGTAAGCCTGCGGCCTGGCATTTTGAGATAGGCAAAAAGCTGTCTGCCTTGCGCGATCGCGGTGTCATGATCGTCGCCAGCGGCAATGTGGTACACAACCTGCGTAAGGTTCTGTGGGGCGGCGGAAACGCTTATGACTGGGCGACCGGATTCAACAACTATGTGCGCGATAATCTGGCGGTTGACGCCGGAGCAGATTCCCATCCGTTGGTGAATTTTATGCAGCATCCGGATGCGGCGTTATCCAATCCCACGCCGGAGCACTTCCTGCCGTTGCTGTACGTGCTGGGGTCCCGTCAGCCAGGTGAGGCCGTAACCGTACCTGTTGAAGGTATGGAAATGGGCGCAATCAGTATGCTGTCGGTACAGGTCGGCTAGAGAGAAACCAGGCCAGCGTGCTGGCCTGGAGGAAAGCGCTACTCGATAAACGCGTGCGGATAGAAACGCGAAAGATCCTGGGTGATCAGGTCGCGATCTTCGCGCAGGCCGATGCCCGCAGGCTGATCGTCAATCAACCAGCTACCAATCAGGGTATAGCTGTCGCCAAATTTCGGCAGCGGATGGAACTGCTGGACGATCATGCCTTCTTCGCCGTAAGGACCGTCCACACGGGCGATCTCTTTGCCGTTTTCCACAATACGAATGTTGGCCCCTTCGCGCGAGAACAGTGGCTTAACTACGTATTTCTCCATCGGTGGCACATCGTCTTCGGCAAACCAGGCGGGCAACAGGTTAGGGTGATTGGGGAACATCTCCCACAGCAGCGGCAGCAACGCTTTGTTTGACAGGATGCTCTTCCATGCCGGCTCCAGCCAGCGTACGCCCGCATCGGCCAGCTTGGTAGAAAACATCTCGCGCAGCATGAATTCCCACGGATAAAGCTTGAACAGATTACTGATGACCTGATCCTGGGCGTCAGTAAACTGGCCCTTTTCCCCCAGCCCTATCTCATCAATGTAGAGAAATTCGCTCGGCAGTCCGGCTTCCGTGGCACAGTCCTGCAAGTATTGCACCGTCCCACGATCTTCATCGGTATCACGACAGCAGGCGAAATGCAGCCAGTTAAACCCCTGTTGCTGATGAAGCACCGTAAAGCGTTCAATGAGTTTCTCTTGCAGGCTGTTGAATTGATCGCTGCCCTGCGGCAGCTGACCGGCATTGAGCTGGTCTTCGAGCCACAGCCACTGGAAAAACGCCGCCTCATACAGCGACGTAGGCGTGTCGGCGTTGTTCTCCAGCAGTTTGGCATCGCTTTTGCCGTCCCATGCGAGGTCGAGGCGCGAATAAAGCGAGGGCTGACGCTGTTGCCATGAATCACGCACGAAGTCCCAGGTATGCTTAGGAATGCGAAATTTGGTGAGCAGCGCTTCACTGTTCACCACTTTTTCCACGACCTGCAGGCACATCTGATGAAGCTCGGCGGTGACGTCCTCAAGATAATCAATCTGCGCCAGCGTGAACTGATAGTAAGCCTCTTCACACCAGTAGGGCTCACCGTGCATGGTGTGAAAACGAAAACCAAACTCCGTGGCTTTTTCCCGCCAGCCCGGGCGCTCTGAAATCGCGATGCGTTGCATAAGCGGGGTTAGCCTCCCAGCGAACGGCTGGAGGTGCCGGACGCGCTGCTGCTACGCTGCATGCTGTTTTGCTTCGCGACCGTTTCACCAAAGCCACCCCGCGTAATCGTTGAGGTGGTGGTCGGTTTAGGCGCCATGGCGGTTTTAGGAACCGTCATGGTTTTACCAGAGGTGGCGTTACCATAATTACGGCCGGACGCATCAACGAACTGACCGTTAGCCGGGCTGTTTGGCGTTTTGGGTGAGAACAGCGGCTGCTGCGCAAAACCCGCGCCGCCGCCCATCATGCGGCCCATCATATAGCCCGCCATCAGCGGCATCCAGAAGCTGCCGCTTTGCTGCGACTCGGCATTAGTGCTGCCCACGCCAGCCTGTGCAGGCGCCTGCTGACACTGGTTTTCACCAAATTCTGCCACGCAGTCTTCACGTGTGGCGTATTTCGGTGCGGTACGTTCCGCTTCCTTTTTGGCGTTGTTAAACGCGGTGGTGCATTGCGCACTCTGGCCGGGATTGGCTTTCGTACAATCATCGGCGTTCTGATAGAGCGAGACGGTTTCGTCGTTTTGTTCACAGCCTGCCAGCATAAATACCGCTGAAACAGCGATAGCAACAGGCGTTAAGTGTCTTGCTTGCCAGCTCTTACGAAAGGCGGCATAGCGGATCGTTTTAGTCCGTTTCATTATAAATATCCTGTGCCCAAAGGTAGCGCATAGAATAGGGGATGAGTGGCGAGAAATGAAGCTAACGGCCAGGCAGGACGGGGATCTTTACTTAGTTATACGTTTTTAAGAGAAGCGGGCCGCAAAGCGGCCCGCAGGGCGATCAGTTAGCGAAAGGGTTACGGCTGCTTTTATGGGCGGCCGGGCGCACCGGCGCCGTCGCGGTTTCAGAAGAACTCGCGATGTGATCTTCACCCAGTACCTGCTGAACGTTCTGGGGCTGAACGGTTTCCGGTGAGGTGGAGATCTCTTTGCCTAACTGGCTGTTGAGAATGCCCAGACTCTGCTCGTTCAGCGTGCCCAGCGCATAGCTGATATTTAGCTGATTAATCAGATAGCTGTAACGTGCATCGGACAACTGCTGTTTCGCGTTATACAGGGTTGAGGTGGCGTTCAACACGTCAACGATGGTACGCGTACCGACCTGATAACCGGCTTCCATGGCGTCTAATGAACTCTGCGCAGAGACCACGGCTTGCTTGTACGCCGCAATGCTGCTCGCGGACGCATTCACGTTGTTGTAAGAAGAACGTACCGTCTGAACCGCAGAGCGGTGAGCCGCCTCCAGCTGTTCGCTGGCGCTGACAAAGTTATATTGCGCCTGCTTCACCTGTGAGGTCACGCTGCCACCGCTGTAAAGCGGAAGCGTGAAGCTCAGGCCGACTTTACTGTTTCCTGTAATCGAGTCTGTTGAGTTTGCACTCTGTTCAGCGCGGCTTCCGCCGTATTTGCTGTTAGACAGACCGGTAGACGCGGTCAGATCGAGCGTTGGCAGGTGGCCTGATTCCGCAGAGCGGATCTGTTCACGAGCTAAATCCTGATTCAGACGGGCAGAAAGCAGATTAAGGTTACGGCTTTCTGCCTGCTTGAGCAGCGCGTTAACGTTATCAGGTTTGGTGGTTTTAAAGCGATCGATGTTCAGTGAGGCCAGTGCCAGATAGTCCATGCCGGTGATCTGACGCAGAGACTCCACCGAGTTATCCAGATTGTTACGCGCCGTGACTTCATTGGCCAGCACGCTGTCATACTGGGCGCGGGCGTTCTGCACGTCGGTAATGGCCACCAGGCCCACGTTAAAGCGCTGAGTGGTTTGATCCAGCTCGCGGTAGATGGACATCTTCTGTGCTTCGACGTAAGAAAGCGTATCAATGGCTTTCAGCACGTTGAAATAGGCCGTCGCGGTATTCAGAATCAAATCCTGCTGAGCAACCTGATAGGTGACGTCCTGAATACCTGCGGTTTTTTCCTGCAGGGTCAGCGCGCGCCATTTTGACATGTCGAAAATGGTTTGCGTCAATTGCAGTGTGCCACTGGTCGTGTTGGAATGAATACCGCTACTATCACGATAGCCATTTGCATAGCTGTAATCTGCACCCAAACCCAGTTGTGGTAATAAAGGGCTGCGCGCTTCGTTGATTTTCTCAAACGCAGCATCGCGAGTGGCAGCGGAGCTCCGCAGGTCCGGGTTGCTTAAACGCGCTTGTTGGTAAACCTGAAGCAGGTTTTCTGCCTGACTGGCGACGCTGAAACCGCCCAGGCTCAGCCCAATAAATAATGGGAGCAGTTTTTTCATTTGCATTCCTTTTGTTGCAGCAAATCGCAATGATAGTGCCGCCGGTAAGCCAAAAATTATCGCAGATTCTAGCAGAGGGCAACTGTGAGATAAGGTGGCTGAACGTGCCATATTTGCGTGTTTCAGGTAAATAACTCTGTAATGACTGTTTAGATAGTGCCCGGGCTTGTGTTTTATCTGTGTCATCCCAATCTGCAAAAGGAACCAAACGATGAAGGACAATAAAACATCACCTGTGACTTTCACAAAAAATGATGTAGAAATTATTGCACGTGAAACGGCCTACGACGGTTTTTTTTCCATCGTTCGCTACCGTTTTCGCCATCGTCTGTTTAAAGGCGGCATGAGCGGAGAAGTGACGCGTGAAGTTTTTGAGCGCGGCCATGCTGCCGTCCTGCTACCTTATGATCCCATCCGTGATGAAGTGGTGCTGATTGAGCAGATCCGCATTCCGGCCTTCGACTGCAGCCCCACGCCCTGGCTGCTGGAAATGATTGCGGGCATTATTGAACCCGGTGAAACTCCGGAACAGGTGGGACGCCGTGAAGCATCAGAAGAAGCCGGTCTGACCGTTGGCCGGGTGAAGCCCGTGTTGAACTATCTTGCCAGCCCGGGCGGCACCAGCGAACGTTTATCAGTTATGGTGGGAGAAGTGGATGCCGGCCTGGCAACAGGATGCCATGGCCTGGAGGAAGAGAATGAGGATATTCTTGTGCATGTCGTAAGCCGTGAACAGGCTTACCACTGGGTGGAACAGGGGATTATTGATAACGCGGCATCTGTCATCGCCTTGCAATGGCTGGCACTGCACCATAAAGAACTTCGAGAAGAGTGGACGCAAAAATGAAACAGCGCTATATCCCTGATTTCCCCGAGATGATGCGGCTGTGCGAAACCAATTTCGCCCAGTTACGCCGTCTGCTCCCGCGCGATGACGAGGCAGGCGCATCGGTTAGCTATCAGGTGAGCGGCGCCCGCTATCAGTTAACAATCGAAGAATCAACACGTTACACTACTCTGGTTGAAATTCGCCAGACGGCACCGGCGGTGAGTTACTGGAGCCTGCCTTCCATG
Organism: Pantoea sp. B623; assembly: GCF_024814475.1. Taxonomy (NCBI): domain Bacteria; kingdom Pseudomonadati; phylum Pseudomonadota; class Gammaproteobacteria; order Enterobacterales; family Erwiniaceae; genus Pantoea; species Pantoea sp. B623. The sequence continues at coordinate 3,103,406 of NZ_JANUXM010000004.1, forward strand.
TCTGTCAGGCTGTATCATGACGCCATGGTCGCTGAAGTGTGTTCAACACAGCAGATCTATCGGTTTAAAGCGCGTTATGATTACCCGAATAAAAAGATGAATCAGCGTGATGAAAAGCATCAAATCAATCAGTTCCTCGCTGACTGGTTACGCTACTGTCTGACGCATGGCGCCATGGCAGTACCGGCTTGCTGATACGTATAATGCATTGAACGGCGTAGAGACGAAGGAAACGCTTTGGATAGCCTGCTAACTCTTCCTGCGGCAACAGAATCTGGGGTGCGGATTCTGCAAGTGACGGACACGCATTTGTTCGCAGGAAAACACGAATCGCTGCTGGGAGTGAATACCTGGTCGAGTTATGACGCCGTGCTGGACGCGATCATCGCACAACAGCGCGACTATGATCTCATTGTGGCCACCGGCGATCTCTCTCAGGATCACTCGGTCGAAGCCTATCAGCATTTTGTTGAGGGCATTTCGCGCCTGCCAAAACCCTGTGTCTGGCTGCCGGGTAATCATGATTTCCAGCCCGCAATGGTGGATACGCTGGCCAGGGCCGGCATCAACGCGCATAAGCATGTGCTGGTGGGCGAACACTGGCAGGTCGTGCTGCTGGACAGTCAGGTCTTCGGCGTGCCTCATGGCATGTTAAGCGACTATCAGCTCGACTGGCTTGATAACGCCCTCGCGCGCTTTCCCCTGCGTCATACGCTGGTGCTGCTGCACCACCATCCGCTTGCTTCAGGCTGCACCTGGCTTGATCAACACAGTTTGCGCAATCCCCATCAGCTTGATGCCGTGTTACAGCACTATCCGCTGGCAAAGACACTGGTGTGCGGCCATATCCATCAGGAAATGGATGTGGCGTGGCACGGTCGCCGCGTGCTGGCCACGCCTTCCACCTGCGTGCAGTTCAAACCGCACTGCACCAGCTTTACCATTGATACCCTTGCGCCAGGCTGGCGCTGGTTTACGCTGCACAATGACGGTCAGCTTGATACAGAAGTGAACCGGCTCAGCACTCAGGCGTTTTGCCCCGATCTTGATGCCGAAGGATACTGACGGATGAAGGCGCTGCTTTACCTGCACGGCTTTAACAGCTCCCCGCGCTCAGCGAAAGCGACGCTGTTCAAACAGTGGCTGAGTCACAATCATCCCGACATAGAGATGATTGTGCCGCAGCTTCCCACTTTTCCGGCCGAGGCCGCGGCGATGCTGGAAGACATCGTGTTAAGTCACAGCGGGCGTGAAATGGGCCTGGTGGGCTCCTCGCTGGGCGGTTACTACGCGACGTGGCTGTCCCAGTGCTTTATGTTGCCTGCAGTGGTCGTCAACCCTGCCGTGCGGCCGTTCGAGTTGCTGGTGGATTTTTTAGGGGAGAATCAGAATCCCTACACCGGTCAGCAATATGTGTTAGAGTCTCGCCACATTTACGATCTGAAAGTGATGCAGATTGAACCGCTGGAAGCACCTGATTTGTTGTGGTTGCTGCAACAAACCGGCGATGAAGTGCTCGATTACCGCCAGGCGCTCGACTACTACAGCGCGTGCCGTCATACGGTGGAAGAGGGCGGAAATCATGCATTTACTGGATTCGAACGCCATTTCCCGCAAATTCTGGACTTTCTGGGCCTGAATCACGCTTGAGTAACGCGGAAATCGCAACCATTTTCTTCTTCTAATCAGACAGTTACCATGAGTCAATCAAGCTATAATGCGGGTGACATTGAGGTCCTGACTGGCCTTGAGCCGGTTCGCCGTCGCCCGGGAATGTATACCGATACGACGCGCCCTAACCACTTGGGTCAGGAAGTGATTGATAACAGTGTCGATGAGGCACTGGCGGGCCATGCCAGGCGCGTAGAAGTGATTTTACATGCCGATCAGTCGTTAGAAGTGACTGACGACGGACGCGGCATGCCGGTGGATATCCATCCGGAAGAAGGCGTCCCGGCCGTTGAGCTCATCCTGTGCCGGCTGCACGCGGGGGGGAAATTCTCTAATAAAAACTACCAGTTTTCCGGTGGCCTGCACGGCGTCGGCATTTCGGTGGTCAATGCCCTCTCTAAGCGTGTTGAAGTCAACGTGCGACGTAATGGTGAGATCTACAGTATCGCCTTCGAAAACGGTGAAAAAGTGCAGGATCTGACCGTCACGGGCACGGTTGCGAAGCGCAACACCGGCACCAGCGTCCATTTCTGGCCGGATGAGCACTTCTTTGACAGCCCGCGCTTCTCGGTGTCCCGCTTATCACACCTGCTTAAGGCGAAAGCCGTGCTGTGTCCAGGGGTGGAAATTGTCTTCAAAGACAAGCTGAACAATACCGAACAGCGCTGGTGCTACGAAGATGGTCTGACAGATTACCTGTGCGAAGCCGTCAACGGCCTGCCAACCCTGCCAGAGAAGCCCTTCGTCGGAACCTTTGCCGGTGATATCGAAGCGGTGGACTGGGCATTACTGTGGCTGCCGGAAGGCGGTGAGCTGCTGACCGAAAGCTATGTGAACCTGATTCCCACCATGCAGGGCGGTACCCATGTCAACGGTCTGCGTCAGGGATTGCTGGATGCCATGCGTGAGTTTTGTGAATACCGCAATATTCTGCCGCGCGGCGTCAAACTGTCCGCAGAGGATATCTGGGATCGCTGCGCCTATGTGCTGTCAGTAAAAATGCAGGATCCGCAGTTTGCAGGCCAGACAAAAGAGCGTTTATCCTCGCGCCAGTGCGCCGCCTTTGTGTCTGCCGTAGTAAAAGATGCCTTTAGCCTGTGGCTGAATCAGAACGTGCAGGCGGCAGAACAGCTGGCGGAGCTGGCGATCTCCAGCGCCCAGCGCCGTATGCGCGCAGCCAAAAAAGTGGTGCGTAAAAAACTGACCAGCGGCCCGGCACTACCGGGTAAGCTGGCAGATTGCACCGCGCAGGATCTGAATAAAACCGAACTCTTCCTGGTGGAAGGGGATTCGGCGGGCGGATCGGCGAAGCAGGCGCGCGATCGCGAATATCAGGCGATCATGCCGCTTAAAGGTAAGATCCTCAATACGTGGGAAGTCTCGTCCGATGAAGTGCTGGCCTCGCAGGAGGTGCACGATATTTCGGTGGCGATCGGTATCGATCCCGATAGCGAAGATCTCTCACAGCTGCGCTACGGCAAAATCTGTATCCTTGCTGATGCGGACTCGGATGGGCTGCACATCGCCACATTGCTGTGTGCGCTGTTTGTGAAGCACTTCCGCACCCTGGTAAAAAATGGCCACGTCTATGTCGCCATGCCGCCGCTGTATCGCATCGATCTGGGCAAAGAAGTGTATTACGCGCTGGATGAAGACGAGAAAGAGGGCGTACTGGAGCAGCTGAAGCGCAAGAAGGGCAAGCCAAACGTGCAGCGCTTTAAAGGGCTGGGTGAAATGAATCCGCTGCAGCTGCGCGAAACCACGCTCGATCCCAACACGCGCCGTCTGGTGCAGCTCACCGTCAGTGACGATGACATTGAACAGACTTTGCGGGTAATGGATATGCTGCTGGCGAAAAAGCGATCCGAAGATCGTCGTAACTGGCTGCAGGAAAAAGGCGATAAAGCGGATATTGAAGTGTAATCCGCAGCCTGATGGAAAAAGCCCCTGAACGGGGCTTTTTTTGTGCGTGTTCCGCCAGGATTATTTACCCGGCTCCAGCACCAGAATTTTCACGTCAGTCACATAGTCTTTAATCGCCGTACGATGGGCTTCCATATGCGGCATCTGCTGATGCTGATCAAGATGGCGCAGGGTTTCCCACTGCTCCAGCATAAAAATCGAATCAGGTGAATTGTGTTTCCAGGGCACCTGCGCCTGGTGATCGACCAGAGGGCTGTACTGATGGCAGCCTTCTTCTTCCAGCACGGTAGGGATCACCTGGTGAAACGCATCCAGTACTTTCTGGCGACAGCCTGGCTTAACACAAATTTCAGCAACGACGGTTAACATTCACGTTTCCTCTTTCTGGGTGAACATCTATTTAAGCAAAAATCTCGCGGAGGTGCGTGCGATAACGTGCAATATCACGTGGAACATCCGGCTGTTTCATCACGTCGTTGCAGATAAAGGTCGGCAATGCTTCCATGCCCAGGAACTGATTCGCCTTATGGAAATGCAGATAAAGTCCGTCAACGCCCACGCCTTCAAAGAACTGCTCAGGGTCGGTAAAGGCCTCCAGTGGTGCGTTCCAGGTCAGGGACAGCATATATTTTTTGCCCTGAATCAGTCCGCCTGAACCATATTTTTTTGCGCCGTCGGCACGGGTGCGGCCATCGCTGGCATACAGCTTACCGTGGCCGTCGGTGAAAACCTCATCGATGTAACGTTTCACGGTCCAGGGTTCACCCATCCACCAGCCCGGCATTTGATAAATCACCACGTCGCTGTCGAGATATTTTTGCACCTCATCGGCCACAACATACGCGTGGTCGGCAACGGTGATCGTGACCTCATGGCCCAGATCACGCAGCTGGCTGGCGGCCACCTCGGTCAGCGTATGATTCAGCTCGCCTTTCGAATGGGCGAAGGTTTTACCGCCATCGATAATTAAAATGTTACTCATTAAGCTTGTCTCCCGTATGCGTCAATGGGGGGTAGCTTAGGCCGCGATGCGCGGGAGAAAAATGCGAGAATGATCACAACACTTTTGCGAATAGCGCAATAACCCCCGAGGTTATGTCACCATACCAGCGCAAACTCACTGCCGAAAAAAATACAATGATGAAAAAAACACTCGTAATCACGTTACTGCTGGTGGCTGGCGGCGCGCAGGCCCAGTCGCGTCTGGACAGCGTTCTTAACACCAAAACTCTGAAAGTCTGTACTACCGGGGACTACAAACCTTACAGCTTCCTGAAACCGGATGGCAGCTATGAAGGGCTGGATATCAGCATGGCTGAATCCCTGGCCGCGTCACTGGGGGCGAAGGTGCAATGGGTACCCACCACCTGGAAAACCCTGATGCAGGACTTTATCGCGAAGCAGTGCGATATCGCCTTGGGTGGCGTATCGGTCACGCTGAAGCGCCAGCAAACGGCCTGGTTTGCGCAGCCGTTAGGCGTGGACGGTAAAATTCCGCTGGTGCGATGCGCCGATAAGGCGAAGTACCAGACGGTCGAACAGATGAACCAGCCCAGCGTGCGTCTGGTTGAGCCAGCAGGGGGCACGAACGAGGCGTTTGTTCACAGCCACTTACCTCAGGCTGCGTTAACGCTGTTTCACGATAATGTGACCATCTTCCAGCAGCTGGTGGACAATAAAGCCGATGTGATGATCACCGATGCCTCAGAGGCGCTGTATCAGCAAAAACGCTTTCCTTCCCTGTGTGCGCTCAACCCGGATAAACCGCTGCAGTACGGTGAAAAAGCTTACATGATTCCGCGTGATGATATGAGCTGGAAGCAGTATGTCGATCAGTGGCTGCACCTGAGCACCGCGACCGGGGAATATGCGCAGATCGCCCAGCAGTGGATGGGTGTGATGAAGTAAGGCGAAAGCAGGGGGTTTACCTGATGTGTTAACGCCGGGCTTCAAAACTGCAGATAGCCGTCCGAAATGGCGCACATGCGTCACTGTGCCCACCGTCACGGGAGCGGAACAGACAATTCGCAGCGCTGAGCAGAGCGAGGAAGCCAGAATTTGCCCGCAGGACGCGGGCAAAAAGCGGAGCCGGTACAGGAAGTACCGTCTCCGCTGGTTCGTCAGGCTGACGAACGCCGCGAAGGCACCGCGTTAGCGGCGCGAGGACGTCAGATCCGATACCGTGGCGGTGGGAACCGCACGGAACACCAACCACACATTTTTACCCTTCAGTACTCAATACAGCGAGGCTTTTCCCAGTCCGCCAAACAAGTTCATTTTGTAGCGAATGACCGCCTTGGCCGCCTCAATCGCTTCAGGATAAATCACGTTTGGATCCCACCAGGTTTCGCGGGTTAAGACTTCGCGCACCTTCTGGAAATAGGCATATTTCATATCGCTGGAAATATTGATTTTACCCACGCCCAGCGTAACCGCCTCCGCCACTTCGGCATCGGGATTCGCCGAACCGCCGTGCAAGACCAGCGGAATGGACACGCGCTGAGAGATATCCCGCAGAATATGCATTTGCAGTTCGGGCTTCATATCTTTGGGATAGATACCGTGCGCCGTGCCTATTGCTACCGCTAAGGTATCCACGCCGGTGCGCTGCACAAAGTCTTCCGCCTGCGCGGGATCGGTGTAAATCACTTTACTGACGCCGCCCTCTACCGAGGTGCCGGTATCGCCAATAGTCCCCAGTTCGCCCTCGACAGATACGCCCACCGCGTGCGCCAGCTTCACTACCTCTTTAGTCAGCGCCACGTTTTCTTCATAGGGCAGCAGCGAGCCGTCAATCATGACCGATGTAAAGCCACACTGAATAGCGCGCAGCACGTGGGCAACCGAAGCACCATGATCCAGATGCAGGGTAAAGGGCACGGTACTTTTCAGGGTGCGCTCCCGAACATAGCCAAAAAACGCATCCGTCACGAACGCCAGTTCGCTGGGGTGAATAGAGATAATGGCCGGAGTTTGTGTGGCTTCGGCTTCTTCCACCACCGCGCGGATAAAACAGCTGTCGGCCACGTTAAATGCGCCTATAGCAAAGCGGTGTTGGCGGGTGGGGCTTAACATCTCTTTCATTGAAATCAACATGTTAAATCTTCCTCAGCTTGTTTTACGACAAAGGGATGCCCTGCGCTGACGTTCAGAGACGCGCACCGGGTTACAGCAGAAAAAAATCAGATCTGATTAGCGGAGCCGGAACAGCTCAGATAGTCATGTACGACTTCGCAGCAGGCGGCCTCCATCAGCGCCAGCAGATCAGGCAGCTCAGCAGCGGGATGCTGCTTAAGCGCCTGATGGAGCGCCTGCTTGCCTGCATCAAAGACCGCCGCGCCAACGTTAATCTTGGCGACGCCGTGCTGACTGACGCGTCGAATATCGTCGGCTGGCGTGCCGCTGCCGCCGTGCAGCGCCAGGGGAACCGGCGAAACCCCATGCAGCGCAGCCAGACGCTGAAAGTCGATTTGCGGTTTGACGCCAGCGGGATAGAGCCCGTGCGCGGTCCCAACCGACACCGCTAACAGATCGATGCCCGTTTGTTGCAGAAAGGGCACCACGTCCGCCACCTGGGTCATTTTCACCGCAGCGTCTGCCAGCGCATAGGTTGGGGCATCGGCGATATGCCCCAGTTCGCCCTCCACACAAACCCCGGCGGTATGCGCCATCTCGACCACTTTTGCCGTCTGGCGAATATTTTCTGCCAGCGGCTCGGAGGAGGCATCGATCATCAGTCCGGTAAACCCGGCCCGAAAGGCCTGTCCAATCAGCGGAAAGGCTTTTCCGTGGTCAAGCGCCAGCGCGATCGGCACGCTGGCATTCGCTGCCAGCGCCTGAACCAACGGCACGGCGACAGCGGGCGGGAAATGGCGGCTGTGCCCCTGATAAACATTCAGGATCAGGGGCGCGCGTTGCTCCTCCGCCGCCTTCACTGCCGCACGTGCGCTCTCCAGATTGAAACAGTTGATGGCCAGTACCGCATACTGGTTACGGGCAGCCCGTGCGATCAGGTCGTTCATTGCCGCGTACATACGCACTCCTTATTCCAGTGTGAATTTAATGTCGTCGTCACGAACGCTGTGATCTTCCACGTCGTCAAACTCTTCGTCGGCTTCGGTCACCGGCTTTTTCAGCAGCGATAGCATCACGCCACAGATCGTGCTGCCGATACCGAGCGCCAGGCAGAACAGCCAGGGTTTGGTGAAGAGAGGCACCACGAACATGCCGCCGTGAGGCACGGGCGCTTCGACGCCCCAGACCATAATCAGCCCGCCGGCGACGGCGGAAGCCACCACACAGCTGCCGACGACACGAAGCAGATCGCGGGCAGCAATCGGGATCACACCTTCAGTGATCATGCAGATCCCCATGGGAAAGGCCGCCTTCAGCGCCTCTTTTTCCGCGCGGGTGTACTTATGGCGGGTTAACAGCCAGGAAAGGGTGATACCAAAGGGCGGGATCATCGAACCGACAAATTTGACCGCTTCCGGTCCGTAAATACCGTCGACCAGCATGCCATCCGCGAACAGCGACATGGTTTTATTGACCGGCCCGCCAAAGTCGAAGGTGGCCATCGCCCCCAGAATGGCGCCCATAACGAACTTCGAACCGCCCTGCATGGATTCCAACAGCGCAATCAGCGCCTTCTGCAACCAGACGATGGGCTGGCCGATGAAGGTCATCATCAAAAGCCCGGCGATAATGGTGCTCAGCACCGGTAACACCATGATCGGCATCAGGCCCTGCATCGACTGCGGCAGCCGAATGCTGCGGCGCAACAGAATCACCGTATAACCCACCAGGAAGCCGCCAAGGATGCCGCCGATAAAACCCGTGCCGATCTGGCCGCAGATAAAGCCCACGATTAAGCCAGGCGCAAAGCCCGGCCTGTCGGCAATCGAGTAGGCGATGGCGGCGCTAATCAACGGCACGATCAATCCCATGCCCCAGCCGCCCATCTGGTTCAGCATCCAGGCAATCGTGCCGGGATGTTTGCCTACGTCCGGACCACCGATGACCTGGCCCAGCGCGATACAGATCCCGGCGGCGACAATCAGCGGGATCATCCAGGAGATCCCCGTCAACAGATGACCTTTGATCTCCTGTCCGTACTGTCTTTTGTTATCGTTCATTGTGGATCTCCTCAGGCACGCGCCAGTGAATCCGCCACTTTTTCCAGAAACTTAATCGGCGACTTGATCACCACTTCAGTTTTCACCCTGACGATCGGTTTGCCGCGAAAGCGTTCCTCACCGTTGATCTTGACATCCACCGCCAGAATGACGACATCGGCGGCGGCGATGGTTTCCGTATCGAGGGCGTTTTCAGTACCAATGGTGCCCTGCGTTTCCACGTGGATGGTGTGACCAAGGGCATGGGCTCCCTTGATCAGTTTTTCGCGCGCAATGTAGGTATGCGCGATACCCGCCGTGCAGGCGGCAACACAGACAATGTTCATGGTCTACCTCGGACGTGTAGGATTAACAGAGGTCGGTTTCGGCGTACTGACTGAACAGCCGAATGATTTCGCTGGGGTCGTTTTCCACCAGCAACTGCGCAATCACCTCATCATCGGCCAGCGCACTGGCCACCTGGGACAGCAGGCGAATATGGGGGGTATTTTGATCTTCAAGGCGAACGGCAAACAGGATGATGCAGCGCACCTGGCTGCCATCCAGCGTTTCCCAGGGAATATCCTGCTGGCTGCGCCCAATAGCTAACGTGGTCTGTTTCACGGCTGACGATTTCCCGTGGGGAATGGCAATGTGATTTTCAAACCCTGTCGAACCCTCTGCCTCGCGTAGCCAGACATCCTTGATAAAGGCCTGTTTATCGCTAATCGCACCGTCACTGAACAGCAAATCGGTCAGTTCAATGATGGCCTCCTCTTTACTGCTGGCTTGCAGGTTGAGATTGACGCGGCGTGGCGTAAGAATGCGAGAAATATCCATCAGTCAGACCTCATTCAGTTAATGTTCTGCCAGGGCGCTGTTAACGGCCTTCGGCAGTTGGCTGCCAATCATGGCGTCAGTCACACGGCGAATATCGTCGTCATTGAAAAACGCGGTCACATACACGGTAGGAAACAGCGAGGTGTCGAGGTGAATAGTCGAGATCACCAGATCAACCGGCTCCTGTTGGCAAAAATCGCCGAGGTTACTGGCCGAAATGACGCCCGCAATAATCCAGTCCGGGAACGCGCGCAGAATACGGCTCTTCAGGAGATGCGAGGTGCCGACGCCGCTGGAACAGACCAGCAAAATGCGTTTATGGGCGATTTGCCGTTCCAGCGCGGCCTGAAAATGGACACATAAATAGCCCACTTCGTCGTCCGCAATCGACCCGTAATGAAAACGCGCGGCGGTAAGCTGCATGGCCCGCTGAGTCAGCGTAAAAATTTCACTCAGCTCCGTTTTAATATCATCGAGCAATGGATTACGAATGCTAATATGATATTTCAGCCGGTTAAGTAATGGCTTAATATGGAAAAGTAAACCTTCAAATAATAAAGGATCGGCAGTGAGGTCCTGTTGAATAAGTTCTGAGAAGCAGCGAATTAATTCAACCGTAATATTACGCGAGGCTTCATTCGATAATTGATATTGCGGCAACATATCGCTGCCGCGTTCTTCAACCACAATGCCCGACGAAATAATGTACTGATAAATAAATCCGACTTCATCCGCCGGCACTGACTGGTCTAAACGTTGTTCAACCTGTCGCACCATCTGACGGGCAATCTTCAGAATGCGATTATCCATTTCCTGAGCGCTCAGCGCTAAGGGCAGAGATAAAGCCTTACCCTGCGACATGCGGTGGATCATAATCAGGATGTGGGTGGACAGATTGATGTAGTACGCATCGCTCAGTGGATAGCCAAGCTGCTGCTCCATCTGCTGCAGTAAGGTCTGCACAAACGCCACATCCTCCTCGCCAAAATAGTGGATCAGCGCCTGGTAACTGCCCGGGTCCAGCCGCGGTAGCGCCGTGTTACTGCCACCGTTATGCTGCATAACATCGTTAATCAGCGATACCATCGCCTGACGTAATGCCTGCTCACTGCCTTCGACATGCGTACCGCTCTGACTTCTGACCAGCGCCAGCGCCAGCGGTTGTAGCCACTCTTCAATGACCTTTAAATCGTTGACGATAGAAGCGTGACTAATGAAATAGCGTTCAGATAACTTACTGATGGAGGTTTCACGCGGCGCATCCCTCAGCAGCTGTGACAGAATTTTCACCCGGCGTGCATTGTTGCTTAAACCTTCAGACCAGTTCTCTTCACTGGCCAGATGCTGCTGTAATCGCAGGCGTTGCGCGATATCCTCGGTTTGCAGTATCACGCTGCGACCGGGCAGCTTGATCAGCTGTGCCTGCCAGGCGCCCAGCCAGATTTCCAGGCTTTGCAAATCGCGATAAATACTTTTTTCAGAAACGGTTAACTGCTGGGCTAATTGCGTTAAAGCCAGCGGCGTACCCGCCTGCAGCAGTAATTTCAGTAACCGGTGTTGTCGTGAAGTCAGATTCTGCATTCAGTCACCTGTCTATTATTTCGTTAGCGGTGCTTAAGTGGCAATTCGTTAAATCCAACCTGGAAAAAAATAAAAGTGTGTAACAGCGTTAAAATTGAATGTAGGGCGTGGAAGGCGAATCAACAATACTAAATGTTGTCCCCGAAACGGGACAGGATTAATACGCTATAACGTCGCCGGTAATTAATTGCGAGCGCGGTCACAAACTATTAGAAATAAGACATTCGGCATTTTGTCCTGAGGCGGATTTTCGGCGATCGGTCAACCGGGAAAAAACCCCAGGCCTGACTGCGTCTGGCCTGTGACTAACACCCACGAATAAGGTACTATCCTCGCCAAACAACCGCCGGGTGATCCGCCGTTGCGGGTCACGATGTGAGGATGAGGACTTAATGAGCGAATTGACGCAGGATGGTGCAGAGCGTCTTGCCCTGCATACGTTTACTGAGAATGCGTACTTAAATTACTCCATGTACGTCATCATGGACCGCGCGCTGCCTTATATTGGCGACGGTTTAAAGCCCGTGCAGCGCCGCATTGTCTATGCCATGTCAGAGCTGGGGCTGAACGCCACCGCCAAATTTAAAAAATCCGCCCGTACCGTCGGTGACGTGCTGGGTAAATACCATCCTCATGGCGACAGTGCCTGCTATGAAGCCATGGTACTGATGGCACAGCCGTTCTCCTACCGCTATCCGCTGGTCGATGGCCAGGGAAACTGGGGCGCGCCGGACGATCCTAAATCTTTCGCCGCCATGCGTTATACCGAGTCGCGCCTGTCGAAGTATGCCGAAGTGCTGCTGGGCGAGCTGGGGCAGGGCACGGCTGACTGGGTGCCGAACTTTGACGGCACGATGCAGGAGCCCAAGATGCTGCCGGCGCGGCTGCCGAACATCCTGCTGAACGGCACCACCGGCATTGCGGTGGGCATGGCAACGGATATTCCGCCGCACAACCTGCGTGAAGTGGCGCAGGCCGCTATCGCCCTGATTGACGATCCGAAAACCAGCCTGGATGCGCTGCTGGAAATCGTGCAGGGCCCGGATTTCCCGACTGAAGCCGAGATCATCACGCCTCGTGACGAGATTCGCAAAATCTATCAGAACGGACGCGGTTCGGTGCGTCAGCGCGCGGTGTGGAAAAAAGAAGACGGCGAAGTGGTGATCACCGCGCTGCCGCATCAGGTATCCGGTGCGCGCGTGCTGGAGCAGATCGCCAACCAGATGCGCAACAAAAAGCTGCCGATGGTAGAGGATCTTCGTGACGAATCCGATCACGAAAACCCCACCCGGCTGGTGATCGTGCCGCGATCCAATCGCGTCGATCTTGAGCAGGTCATGAACCACCTGTTCGCCACCACCGATCTGGAAAAAAGCTACCGCATCAACCTCAATATGATCGGCCTGGATAACCGTCCGGCGGTGAAAAACCTGCTGGAGATCCTGTCTGAATGGTTAGTGTTCCGTCGTGACACCGTGCGCCGCCGTCTGAACTACCGTTTAGATCGCGTGCTGCGCCGTTTGCATATCCTTGACGGTTTGCTGGTGGCGTTCCTCAATATTGATGAAGTGATTCATATCATCCGTACCGAGGACGAGCCGAAACCGGTACTGATGTCGCGCTTTGACATTAGCGAAACCCAGGCTGAAGCGATCCTTGAACTCAAGCTGCGTCATTTGGCCAAGCTGGAAGAGATGAAGATTCGCGGCGAGCAGAGCGAGCTGGAAAAAGAGCGCGATCAGCTGCAGGCGATTCTGGCGTCCGAACGCAAAATGAATACGCTGCTGAAAAAAGAGCTGCAGGCAGACAGCAACAATTTTGGCGACGACCGCCGTTCACCGCTGCGTGAGCGTGAAGAAGCGAAAGCGCTGAGTGAAACCGAGCTGGTGCCGTCCGAGCCTGTCACCATTGTGCTGTCGCAGATGGGCTGGGTGCGCAGCGCTAAAGGACATGACATCGACCCGGCAGGGCTGAGCTACAAAGCGGGCGACAGCTATCTGGCGGCGGCGCGCGGCAAGAGTAACCAACCTGTGGCCTTTATCGATTCCACCGGACGCAGCTATACGCTGGATCCCACCTCGCTGCCGTCGGCACGCGGGCAGGGCGAGCCGCTGACCGGTAAGCTGACGCCACCGCCGGGTGCCGTTATGGAGCAGGTGCTGATGGAGCCGGAAGAGCAGCGTTTGCTGATGGCGTCTGATGCCGGATACGGTTTCATCTGTACCTTCAACGATCTGATTTCGCGCAACCGTGCGGGTAAAGCGCTGCTGACGCTGCCTGAAAATGCCCGCGTGATGACGCCCATGGCTGTCCATCACGAAGATGACATGCTGCTGGCCATTACGCAGGCGGGCAGGATGTTGATGTTCCCGGTCGGCGAACTGCCGCAGATGTCGAAGGGCAAGGGCAACAAGATTATCTCGATTCCGTCTGCGGATGCCGCGTCGGGAGCGGATAAACTGGCCTGGCTGATGATCCTGCCACCGGGCAGTGCGATTACGCTGCACGTGGGCAAACGCAAGCTGCTGTTACGCAGTGAAGAGTTGCAGAAGTTCCGTGCCGATCGCGGCCGTCGTGGCACACTGCTGCCGCGCGGCCTGCAAAAAATTGATCGGGTCGAACTGGATGCGCCGGCACGTCCCGGCAGCGCGGACAGCGACGCGTAATTCACCCGGCTGGCCCCGGCCAGCCGTGTCACATTGAGGAAAATATGTTACTGATATTACGCACTATTATCGTAGTGATTTATTCAATATTGCTGAGTTTTTTTGGCTGTATCTGGTGCCTGTTCTCGCCACGTAATCCGCGCCACGTTGCGACCTTTGGTCACCTGTTTGGCAAATTATCGACGCTGTTTGGGCTTAAAGTTGAGCTTCGTCGGCCCGAAGGCGCGGATAACTACGGCAACGCGATTTACATCGCTAACCACCAGAACAACTACGATATGGTCACCGCAGCCAAGATTGTGCAGCCAACAACGGTCACCGTCGGTAAAAAAAGCCTGTTGTGGATACCTTTTTTTGGTCAGCTTTACTGGCTGACCGGCAACCTGCTGATCGATCGTGACAACCGCGCCAAAGCACACGGGACGATCGGTGAGCTGGTGGATCAGTTTAATAAAAAACGCATCTCCTTCTGGATGTTCCCGGAGGGCACGCGTAGCCGTGGTCGTGGGTTGTTACCCTTTAAAACCGGGGCATTTCATGCCGCCGTTGCCGCAGGCGTGCCGATCATTCCAATTGTAGTATCGAATACTCACGGCAAGATTAACCTCAACCGCCTGAAAAACGGACTGGTGATTGTGGAAATGCTGCCGCCGGTGGACGTGAAACAATTTGAATCCTCTTCGGTGCGCAAGCTGGCGACTCACTGCCGGGAATTGATGGCGGCCAAGCTGGAAGAGCTGAACGCCGAAGTCGAAGAACGCGAAAAAAACGGTAAAATCTAACCGATAAGCCCTTTATCGGACTATTCTGCATGGATGCCCCACGGCGAGTCAGCATGACGTTGCTCGCCGTGCACGCAGCACAGCAATGACAGCAATAAAAACAGAGTTGGCGGTTCAGCGCCACGCGTAAAAGGTCTGAAATTCAATGTCTTTCAGCAGACGTCAGTTTATCCAGCTTTCTGCCGGTGCGGCGCTCAGTGCCGCGCTTGTACCTCATGCGGCGCGTGCCGCTTCTGCGGGCGGTGATACGCCCCTGCCTGTCCCGCCGCTACTGGAATCTCGCCGCGGTCAGCCGCTGTTTCTGACCCTGCAGCGCAGCCACTGGTCGTTTAACGGCGATAACAATAAAGTCCCGGTCTGGGGCATCAACGGCATGTACCTCGGCCCCACGGTGCGCGTGTACAGCGGTGATGATGTCAAACTGATTTACAGCAACCGCCTCAATGAACCCGTTTCAATGACGGTCAGTGGCCTGCAGGTGCCGGGCGCACTGATGGGCGGCGCGCCGCGCATGATGTCAGCCGGGGTCGACTGGGCGCCGGTTTTACCGATTCGCCAGAGTGCCGCGACCTGCTGGTATCACGCCAACACGCCAAATCGCATGGCCCCGCACGTGTACAATGGCCTGGCGGGCATGTGGCTGATTGAGGATGACATCAGCAAGCAGCTACCTTTGCCGAAACATTATGGCGTGGATGATTTCCCCCTGATTATTCAGGATAAACGGCTGGATAACTTTGCCACGCCGGTTTATGACCCACCGGGCGACGGCGGTTTTCTCGGCGATACGCTGCTGGTTAACGGTGTGCGTAACCCTTTTGTCGAGGTATCACGTGGCTGGGTCCGTCTGCGGTTGCTTAACGCCTCCAATGCGCGGCGTTATGAACTGAGCCTCAGTGACAACCGGCCCTTCACGGTGATTGCCAGCGATCAGGGCTTTCTGCCGTCACCCGTCGCCGTACAGCGCTTAACTCTGGCGCCGGGCGAACGGCGTGAAGTCTTAGTGGATATGTCGCAAGGGGATGAAGTCTCCATCACGGCAGGCACGGCGGCGGGCATTATGGATCGTTTGCGCGGTTTCTTTGAGCCCTCCACAATCCTGACCTCAACGCTGGTGCTTACGCTGCGGCCTACCGGCCTGCTGCCGCTGGTGACGGATAACCTGCCGATGCGTTTGCTAGCCGATCAGATTCTGGATGGCGCCTCGGTGCGCACGCGTGAGTTCCGCATTGGCGACAGCCTGCCGGGCATCAATGGTGCCGTCTGGGATATGAACCGCATTGATTCTACCGCACAGCAGGGCACGTTCGAACGCTGGATTATTCGCGCCGATCGTCCGCAATCTTTCCACATCCAGGGCGTCATGTTCCTGATTAAGAGCGTAAACGGCGCTCAGCCCATGGGCGAAGATCGCGGCTGGAAGGACACGGTCTGGGTGGACGGAGACGTAGAGCTTCTGGTGAGCTTTACGCAAAGTTCTTCTGAGCATTTTCCGTTTGTCTATCACAGCCAGACGCTGGAACTGGCGGATCGCGGCACGGCAGGTCAGCTGCTGACGCAACCTACGCTGTCTTAGCGGCACACGTGCTTCAACAGGGCAGGAGAGCCTCTCCTGCCCGTGCCCTTCGGAGATTAAAACCGAAGAAGCTGCAGCATCAGTTGGGGCATCTGGTTGGCCTGAGCCAGCATCGCTACGCCGGCCTGCTGTAAAATCTGCGCCTGTGACAGCGCCGATACTTCTGTCGCGTAATCAACATCCTCTATCCGGCTCCGTGCGGCAGTGAGATTGGTTACCATGCTCCCCAGGTTGGCGATAGCGGACTGAAAGCGGTTCTGGTCTGCCCCCATCATGCTGCGTTGCGTGTCAACGAACTGAATCGCCCGGTCAATATCAGTCAGAGGCGAGTTCCCCGTCGCTGTCCCGTTCGCTCCGCCAGTCACTGCGCCTTTCAGAACGTCAAAACCCTCTGCGGCAACCGTACGTGCGGCCCCGTTAACGGTGTCACCTGATGTCATCTGCCGGACGTTGAGCGTGGTGCCGGTTGTTCCCGCTTTTAGCAGGTTGTACCGGTCACTCGAGTCAATATCGATGCTGATGGTTTCACCGTCTTCCGCACCGACCTGAAAGCGATACTCGGACGCACCCGATCCGGTATTCAGCACCTTAATGCCATTGAAATCCGTTTGCGCCGTAATGCGGTTAATTTCCTCCATTCGCTGGTTCACTTCGGTCTGAATCGAGTCGATATCCGCAGCGGAGTTGCTTCCATTTTGTGCCTGTACCGTCAGGTCGCGTATACGTTGCAGGTTGTTATTTATTTCATCGAGCGCGCCCTCAGCGGTTTGTGACAGCGAAATACCCTCACCGGCGTTTCGGGTGGCAACCGTCATTCCGTTGATCCTTGAGGTCAGACGGTTAGCTATCGCCATCCCGGCAGCATCATCTTTAGCGCTGTTAATGCGGAGTCCGGAAGAGAGGCGTTCAATGGCCGTCGACATCGCGTTTTGCGAAAGGAAAAGGTCATTCTGAACGATCAATGACAGGATATTGGTATTGATAACCGACATGACAGGCTCCTGGGTTGATAACGTTACGCTTTACTTCACTGCGCCTTAATGCCGCGATCCCTTGAACGGGGGCGGGCAGGCAGCAGAGCCAGGCTAAAAGATCATAACGTTAATCATTATCACCCCGGTTATCAGACCGGCACAGTCAGTCAGCCCGGCGGTGTGTTGCAAAGCGTGTCGCGCTAACAGGGAACGGGGCCACCAGCAGGCTAAGCCCGTTTTTAAACGGCACAGATAACCGTATTGCTGGCGGATAAGGCAAGGTTTTAGAGGGGGGATTTGACTTAACGAGGCGCAGGATGTGGCGATGTGCTGGCGAGCCGCTCATCTTGTGCCGGAGAAGACGAATGCGTCTGACGCAGGCTGATCATCAATGATGTCCTTTGACACAGATTTTAAAAAATCTTAAAACTCCCCGTTCCCGCGCAGCCATAAAAAAAAAGCCTCCCCCAGCCGGGAGAGGCGATGCGTACCCACTCTCTTGTTAAGTCGAGGCAGGCGACGGTCAGCCGTTGAACGTATCCGGGTCAGGACCCAGGCGATTACCGCTGTCCAGCTTCGCAATCTCGCTCATTTCTGTCTTATCCAGACGGAAATCAAACACCTTGAAATTTTCTTCAATGCGCGCAGGCGTGACGGATTTAGGGATCACCACCAAGCCGCTGTCCAGGTGCCAGCGGATGACGATTTGCGCCGGGGTTTTACCGTATTTTTTCGCCAGCGATTTGATGATGTCCTGATCGAATACGCCTTCACCGCCCTGGGCCAGCGGACTCCAGGATTCAGTCTGAATCTGGTGCATGGCGTTCCAGGCATGGAGCGTGCGCTGTTGCAGCATGGGATGCAGCTCGATCTGGTTGATGACCGGAGTCACGCCCGTCTCTTCCAGCAGCCGCTTCAGGTGCGGCTGATTAAAGTTGCACACGCCGATGCTCTTCACTAGGCCCTGCTGCTGCAGTGCGATCATGTGTTTCCAGGCTTCAACGTAGTGATCATTCTCTGGACACGGCCAGTGCATCAGATAGAGGTCAACCTGATCCAGCTTGAGTTTTTCCAGGCTGGTTTCCAGCGCCTGCTGAACGTTTTGCTGGTCGCTGTTCCACAGCTTGGTCGTGACAAAGATATCGTCACGCGCGACCTCCGTTTCCTGTAGCGCCTGACCTATGGCTTCTTCATTTTTATACGCGGCGGCGGTATCAATTGAGCGATAGCCGACCTCCAGCGCTTTCAGCACGGCATGACGCGCATCTTCGACGCTGGCTTGCCACACGCCAAGTCCCAGTTGCGGCATCATGTTACCATCGTGCAGTTTGATAATGGGTTGGTCTGCCATAACATGCTCCTTACATTTGCAGTAAACCAGTGAATCCTCGCTGTGCTTAAGTCTAGCTAACAATTTTCAGGCTGCCTGTGAACCGCACAGGATAACCCTGCCTGATCCTGTAAACTTCTTGCCTGATTCTCCATTTTGCTGGCGAATTAACCAGGCGCGCGGCAAACTGCTGTTTTATTTTCTGGAGTGATTATGCCTCACGACGCATTGTGCCAACGTCTGGCTCAGCAGGTGGTCACGCTGATGACACATGGCCGTCACCAGCGCTGTCCGGTAGAAAACGTTTCTCTGATCTACGCCGATCAGTATCGTCCGCGCACGCCCATCATGTATCAGCCGGGCATCGTCATTCTGTTTCAGGGCGGTAAAACCGGCTATCTCGGCAGTACGGTTTTTCAGTACGACGCCACAAAATATTTAATGCTGACCGTGCCCTTGCCGGTCGAATGCGAAACCTGGGCCTCACCGGAGCAGCCGTTGGCCGGAATGTGTTTACGCGTGGACACGGCCAGTCTGCAGGATCTGCTGATGGATATAGGTGACGACGAAGGGTTTCAGCCACAGCCGCTCACCTCCGGTATTCACTCCGGCTGGTTAACCGAGCCCATGTTGTGTGCCGCAGAACGCCTGCTGGATGTGATGACGCAGCCGCGCGATGCGCGCGTGCTGGGGCCGCATATTGTGCGGGAGATTATTTATTACGTGCTGACCGGGCCGATAGGCGGCGCGCTGCTCTCGCTGGTGAGTCGGCAGACGCAGTTCAGCCAGATCGCCCGCGCGCTGCGCCGCATTGAGAATCACTATGCCGATAACCTCAGCGTGGATGCGCTGGCGGCGGAAGTGAACATGAGCGTGTCGGCGTTTCACCATAACTTTAAGGCCGTCACGCAGACGTCGCCGTTACAGTACCTTAAACGTTATCGTCTGCATCAGGCGCGGTTGCTGATGTTGCACGATGGCCTGAAAGCCAGCGTGGCGGCCGTGCGGGTTGGCTATGAAAGTCCGTCGCAATTTTCGCGTGAGTTTAAACGCTATTTTGGCGTGACGCCGGGAGAGGAAGTGAATCGGGTGCGCCAGACGGTGGCCGAACCGCCCGCCTGACGCTACCCGCTGTCAGGCGTGTTTCTGGCGACGTTTTTTCCAGATCACGATGACGCTGCCGACCAGGCCGACCACCAGTAGCACCATCGGCAGTATCATCAGGATCGCCATGACCTGATCTTCATGACGTTTGATAAAGGGCACCTGGCTGATACCGTAACCCAGCGTGACCACGATGCCGACCCAGAGCAGGCCGCTGAGCCAGTTAAACAGCTGGAAACGGGCATTAGACAGTCCGGAAATGCCCGCCATGGTAGGCAACAGGGTACGAATAAACGCCAGGAAGCGGCCAACCAGAAGCGCCATCAGACCATGGCGGTTGAACATATTCCAGGCGCGTTGATGATATTGCGCCGGCAGCTGCATCAGCCAGCTCTTCACCAGCTTCGTGTTGCCCAGCCAGCGCCCCTGCAGATAACTCAGCCAGCAGCCCAGACTGGCGGCGACCGTGAGTATCACCAGCGTCGGGAAAAAGTCCATCACGCCTTTAGCCACCATGGCACCGGCCAGTAGCAAGAGGCTGTCGCCAGGCAAAAAAGAGGCAGGTAACAAACCATTTTCCAGGAATAGCGTCATAAACATTACGCTGTAAACGATCCAGACCACTTCTGGATTGGCCAGCGCGGCAAAGTCCTGATGCCAAAGCGCGTGCACAATCTCGTGTAAAACACCCATTAGCTATCCCATTACGTCAAAATGAAACTCAATTGTTCTGTTCAGACCTGGCTGACCTCTTACTTCCCACCACAGCATTGCGCGGTGAAGGGGTAAAATGTTGCGGTTCTTCTGCTGACTGAACACTTTTTTATAGATCGAATGTTAACAGCTAACCAGCCATGACCGGGTGTAATATCACGACGGTCGGCGCCTGGTTTATATCATGTTTACTATTTTAGCGCGTCAGGCGATCAAAGCCTGCCTCAAGATCGACCAGCAGGTCATCGACATGCTCAAGACCAATGTGGAGCCGTATCAGCGTCCCCTCAAAGTCAACGCCACCGGCCGGGCGAATGGCCGCTAACTCTTCGGGCTGGTTGGCTAAAATCAGTGACTCATATCCACCCCAGGAATAAGCCATGCTGAAGTGATGAAAATGGTCGAGATAATTCGCCAGCTGTTCACGGCTCAGTTTTTGCTGCAGCACGAATGAAAATAAACCGCTGCTGCCGGTGAAGTCACGCTGCCAGAATGCATGCCCGCGGCACGAGGGCAGCGCCGGATGGTTAACCCGCGCCACTTCAGGGCGGGCAGAAAGCCACTCTGCTACCTGCAGCGCACTCTCTTCATGCTGGCGCAGGCGCACGCCCAGCGTACGTAAGCCACGGCTTGCCATGTAAGCCGTATCGGCATCCACCATCTGGCCCATCAGGTAGCTGTTTTCGCGCAGTTGATCCCAGCAGCGGGCGTTGGCGACAGCGGTGCCAATCATGGCGTCACTGTGGCCGATCAGGTATTTCGTTCCAGCCTGTATAGAAATATCCACGCCCAGGGCCAGCGGGCTGAACAGCACGCCTGCCGCCCAGGTGTTGTCGATCATAATGATGGCGTCTGGCGCTTTAGCGCGTATCGCCGCAACGATAGCCGGCACGTCCTGCACTTCCATGGTGATGGAGGCAGGAGATTCCAGGAAAACCACGCGGGTATTAGGCTGAACCAGCGCGGCGATGTCGTGGCCAATACAGTGATCAAACCAGGTGGTCGAGACCTGGAGCTTGCTGAGTATTTTTGTGCAGAAGTCCTGAGTCGGTTCGTAAACGGCGCCGCTCATTAAAATGTGGTCGCCCGCTTCGACAAACGCGAGGATGGCATTGGAGACGGCTGCTGCGCCGCAAGGATAGAGAACACAGCCCGCGCCGCCCTCCAGCTCCGTCATGGCATCCTGCAAGGCGAAATGCGTCAGGGTGCCGCGACGGCCGTAAAACAGTTCGCCTTTCGCGCGCCCTGCGGTGGCCCGTTTTTTCTCTGCAACGCTATCGAAAACCAGTGAAGAGGCTCGCTGAATGACCGCATTCACCGAGCCTTGGGTATAACGCTTGTTGCGTCCAGCGCTGACGAGGGTGGTATCAATTTTTTTCGTGGTCATAACTCTCTACTTTGCCGCTTGCAACTCAGCCTTCACGTTACCACGAATTTTGTAGCGACGTTGAGGGGCAAAACAGATTATTGACGCAGCAGCAGGGAGATTTCCCGGGCCGCCTCCTGCAGCAGCGGCAAATGGTGCTGGCGCAGCGTATCGGCAGAAACCTGCCCGGCATGCACGCCCACGTTGAGCGCGGCCACTATTCGGCCCCCCGGCGCGCTGAGCGGCACGGCGAGAGATCGCAGCCCGATTTCCAGTTCCTGATCGTTAATGGCGTAGCCCTGCTGCCTGACGCGCGCCAGTTCTTCACGCAGCGCGCTGCTGCTTACCAGCGTATGACTGGTATAACGCAGCTGAGTCAAGCGCGCCAGGTAATCGTTAAGCGGTTCACTGGCCAGGCCGCTTAACAGCACTCTTCCCATGGAGGTGGTGCTGGCAGGCAGGCGGCTGCCGATGTGCAGGTCAATCGTCATAATGCGCGATGCCGACGCACGGGCGATGTAGAGAATGTCGTCCCCGTCCAGTACCGCCATCGAACAGGACTCGTTCAGCGTCTGGCTGAGCTGACGCAAAACCGGCTGCGAGGCGCTGGCAAGCGGCGTTGCGCCTAACCAGTTGTGGCCGAGAGAGAGCACGCGCGGACGCAGTTCAAAGTTTTTGCCATCCTCCGCATACACAAACCCCAGCTTGCTCAGCGTATACAGACAGCGCCGCACGGCCGCACGGGGAATGCCCGTACGCTGACTGATTTGCGACACGGACATCAGGCGGCGCTGTGGCGTAAACGCCTGTAGCACTTCCAGTCCCCGCGCCAGGGAGGCCATAAAATTGGGATCGCCTTTCCAGGGATCGCTGTTACCGCGCAGTCGTTGTTGTTCATCCGTCATGGTTTTCTCCTGTCAGTGGCTTGATGCGCGCACGCCTGTGTGCGCGATCACAATGTCCTGTTTTATCCCGTCAGTGACCGATAATCGCACACTATTTCGATTATCGGTATTGTTTGCTGTCACAGAGCGATCTACTTTTTGGCTATTCACGACAAGCCGGCCTGTGCCGGGCGAAAGGAAGAGCAGATGATCGATAAAAGTGTGGCAACGCTGGCAGAGGCCGTTGCGGTGATACCGGACGGGGCCAGCATCATGATTGGCGGATTTGGACCCGCAGGCCAGCCCCTGGAGCTGATTGATGCGCTGATTGACCATGGCGTGCGTGGGCTGACGGTGATCAGCAACAACGCGGGCAACGGCGAAAGTGGCCTGGCCGCGCTGCTGAAGGCCGGCTGTGTTGAGAAGATGATTTGCTCTTTTCCCCGCCAGGTCGATTCCTGGGTGTTCGACGAACGCTATCGCCGGGGAGAAATTGCACTGGAGCTGGTGCCGCAGGGCAACCTTGCCGCCAGAATGCAGGCGGCAGGGAGCGGGCTGGGGGGGATTTTCACGCCAACCGCCTTTGGTACACCGCTGGCGGAGGGCAAAGAAACCCGTGAAATCGACGGTCGTCATTACGTATTTGAAAAGCCGCTCAAGGCTGATTTTGCCCTGATCAAAGCGCATCGGGGCGACCGCTGGGGCAACCTTGTTTACCGCAAAGCGGCACGAAATTTTGGTCCGGTGATGGCGATGGCCGCTACGACCACGATTGCGCAGGTGGCAGAACTGGTGCCGCTCGGCCAGCTCGATCCTGAAAACGTCGTCACGCCGGGCATTTTTGTGCAGCGGCTGGTGGCCGTGGCTAATCCCGCAACCCTGACCCTTTCCGCCTGAGGAGTAGGCTATGCAAAAACTCACCCGAGACCAACTGGCACAGCGCGTGGCGCGCGATATTCCTGAGGGCGCCTACGTCAATCTGGGCATCGGCCTGCCCACCCGCATTGCCAACTATCTGCCTGCAGATAAAGAGATTTTCCTGCACAGCGAGAATGGGCTCCTCGGCATGGGGCCCGCTCCCGTCGCCGGAGAGGAGGATCCGGAGCTGATCAACGCCGGGAAAGAGCAGGTAACGCTGCTGCCCGGCGGCTGTTTTTTCCACCACGGCGACTCGTTTGCCATGATGCGCGGCGGGCATCTGGATATCTGCGTAATGGGGGCCTATCAGGTGTCTGTCGGCGGCGATCTGGCTAACTGGAGCACCGGGGCGCAAGACGCGATTCCTGCCGTAGGCGGGGCGATGGATCTCGCCATCGGCGCGCGCAAAGTCTATGTGATGATGGATTACCTGACCAAAAAAGGGGAGTGCAAGCTGGTCAAACAGTGCAGCTATCCGCTTACCGGTCTGGGCTGCGTCAGTCGTCTCTATACCGATATGGCCGTGATCGATATTACCCCACAGGGCCCGCTGGTGGTGGAGTGCTGCCCCGGGCTGAGTTTTGATGCGCTGCAGGCGTTAACGCCGGTGCGTTTATTGCAACCTGAACTGGCTACCGCCTGAGGAGAAGCTGATGCAACAGGCGTTTATCTGCGATGCACTCCGTACGCCCTTTGGCCGTTACGCGGGCGCGCTTGCCAGCCTGCGTGCTGACGATCTGGCTGCTTTACCCTTAGCGGCGCTGTTAGCCCGCCAGCCGGCTTCGGTGGCGCAGGCTATTGACGATGTGATTTACGGCTGCGCAAATCAGGCGGGAGAAGACAACCGTAACGTGGCGCGCATGGCGCTGTTACTGGCCGGGCTGCCGTCCAGCGTGCCGGGCACCACGCTCAACCGTTTGTGCGGCTCGGGGCTGGATGCCATCGGCACGGCGGCCCGGGCGATCAAATGCGGTGAGGCCGAAATAATGATAGCGGGCGGCGTGGAGAGCATGTCGCGCGCGCCCTTTGTGACCGGCAAAGCAGACAGTGCGTTTAGCCGTTCCCTGAAAATGGAAGACACGACGATGGGATGGCGCTTCATCAACCCGCAGATGCGCGCCCGCTTTGGTGTCGAAACCATGCCGGAAACGGCAGAAAACGTAGCGCGTGATTTCGCTATCAGCCGCGCCGATCAGGATGCTTTTGCCCTACGTAGTCAGTTGCGTACCGCCCGGGCGCAGGAAATGGGGCTGTTTAGTGACGAACTGATGGCGGTGAGCATCCCGCAGCGCAAAGGCGAAGCCCTGAACGTCACCTGTGACGAGCATCCGCGCAGCACCTCGCTGGCGGCGCTGGCGGGCTTAAAAGGCGTGGTCAGCCCGGACGGCAGCGTGACGGCGGGTAACGCATCGGGCATTAACGATGGAGCCTGCGCCTTGCTGCTGGCGAGCGAGAACGCGGCGGCAGAACATGGACTCACGCCGCTGGTGCGGGTGGTGGCGATGGCGGCCTGTGGCGTGGAGCCGCGCATTATGGGCTATGGTCCGGTGCCTGCC
The DNA here is from genome assembly GCF_024814475.1 of Pantoea sp. B623. NCBI lineage: Bacteria > Pseudomonadati > Pseudomonadota > Gammaproteobacteria > Enterobacterales > Erwiniaceae > Pantoea > Pantoea sp. B623. The sequence continues at coordinate 3,128,405 of NZ_JANUXM010000004.1, forward strand.
GTGCGTAAAGTGCTGGCTCAAAGTGGCCTGACGCTGGCGCAAATGGACGTGATCGAATTAAATGAGGCTTTCGCTGCCCAAGCGCTGGCGGTGACGCGCGCACTGGGACTGGCCGATGATGCTGCCTATGTGAATCCCAACGGCGGCGCGATTGCGCTGGGACATCCGCTGGGCGCGTCAGGCGGCAGGCTGGCCATGACCGCAGCGTATCAGCTGCGGCGCACGGGCGGCCGTTACGCGCTGTGCACCATGTGCGTGGGCGTGGGGCAAGGCATCGCACTCATTCTGGAACGGGTATAACCAATGTCTCTTTACCGCGCCATGTTTATGGCCTCTCCCCTTGACGACTGCTTTAGCGATACGGCGTTGTTACAGGGAATGCTGGATTTCGAAGCCGGGCTGGCACAGGCGCTGGCCACGGCAGGCGTGATCGATCACGCCGCCGCTCACTGTATTCAGGCCTGTTGCCAGGCGCAGGCGATCGATACGGCGGCGCTGACGCAGGCGGCGGGCCTGGCGGGCAACCTGGCGATTCCGCTGGTTAAACAGCTCACTGCCGTGGTTGCGGCGGCGTCGCCCGAGGCCGCGCGCTATGTGCACTGGGGCGCAACCAGTCAGGATGCGATCGACAGCGGACTGATGCTGCAACTGCGCACCGCGCTTAACGACACGGCTTCGCTGCTGGATCGGCTGATTGCCGCCCTGACGATTCAGTGCGAGCGGCACAGCACGACGCTGATGGTCGGCCGGACCTGGCTGCAGCACGCGCTGCCGGTGACGTTAGGCCTGAAGCTGGCGGGCACGCTGGATGCGCTGGTGCGTTTTCGTGCGCGACTGAAGGCCATGCGGCCGCGGGTGCTGGTGCTGCAGTTTGGCGGGGCGGCGGGCACGCTGGCGTCCCTGGGGGAAAAGGGCGAACGCGTCGAGCAGGCGTTGTCTGATGTGCTGGCGCTGCCGCGAAGCGCTACGCCCTGGCATGCGCAGCGCGACAGAATCACCGAACTGGCGGGCTGGTATGCCGGTCTTACCGGTACGCTGGGCAAGCTGGCCCGGGACATGTCGCTTCTGATGCAGAGCGAAGTCGGCGAAGTCAGTGAACCCCTGGCGCCGGGGCGCGGGGGATCTTCTACCATGCCGCACAAACGGAACCCGGTGCTCTGCGCGGCGATTCTCAGCGCGGCCAACCGGGTGCCGGCCCTGATGTCAGGTCTGTATGCCGGTCAGGTTCAGGAGCACGAGCGTGCGCTGGGCGGCTGGCAGGCCGAGTGGCAGAGCCTGCCGCAGCTGATTATGCTCAGCGGCGCGGCGCTGGTGCACAGCACAGAACTGATCGACGGACTGGAAGTCCATGAAGAAGCCATGCAACGCAATCTCGGCCTGACACAGGGGCTCATCATGGCGGAAGCGGTCACGCTGGCGCTGGCAGACGCGCTGGGACGGCAGCAGGCCCATCATCATATTGAACAGTGCTGCCGTCGGGCGCTGGCGACGCAGCAGCGTTTGCTGACCGTCCTGTGCGCGGATGAAACCGTTGCCTCGCACCTGAGTCGGCCCGAACTGGAGAGGCTGCTCGATCCGGCGAACGCCACGGGCAGCGCGTCACGCTTTATTCACCAGGTTTTAGCGGCTGCGAGGGCCACATGATGTTGCATTACGTACTTGAGGGGCCAGACGATGCCCCGGTGATTTTATTCAGTAACTCCTTAGGCACAACGTCCGAGATGTGGCAGCCGCAGCGTGATGCGCTGATAGGGACGTATCGCCTTTTGCGTTACGACGTTCCCGGCCACGGTGCTTCGGCACCGAACGGACAAACCCGCTCGCTGGAACAGCTGGGGATAGCGGTCCTGTCGCTGCTGGACCAACTGGGCATCGACAGGGTGCACTTCTGCGGCATTTCAATGGGCGGGCTGACCGGACTCTGGCTGGCGCGTTTTCATCCGCAACGCCTGATCACGCTCACGATCGCCAACAGCGCGGCAAAGATCGGCGAGTCGGCCGCCTGGCGAGAGCGGGCCGCGCAGGCTCGTCAGTACGGCATGGCTGCCATTGCAGAGGGCGCGGCGGCACGCTGGTTTACCCCGGCCTTCTGTGAACGTGCGCCTGCGACGGTAAACCATCTGGTATCCCAGCTCAGCGCCTGTGACGCCGACAGCTACGCTGACTGTTGTGAAGCCCTGGCGACAGCCGATTTGCGCCACGAACTGGCGGCGATTTCGTTACCCGTGCTGGTGATTGCCGGGCGTGACGACAGGGTTACGACCCTGGCCGATGCAGACAGCATGGTTGAACAGATCCCGGGTGCGCAGCGTGTCGTGCTGCCCGCCTCGCACTTGTCCAGCGTCGAGGTCTGGCTGGCGTTTAACCGCGCGCTGCAGCCTTTTATTGACGCACAGCTGACCCAGCAGCAGCGCTACCAGCAGGGCATGACCGTACGCCGGGCGGTGCTCGGCGACGCCCACGTTGAGCGGACGCTCGAAAACCTGTCGCCGCTGAATGATGAGTTTCAGAACTTTATCAGCCGCTACGCCTGGGGCGAGATTTGGACCCGGCCCGGCCTGACTCGCCACACGCGCAGCCTGATCACCATCGGCATGCTGATTGCGCTCAACCGCGAAGCGGAGCTGAAAATGCACCTGCGGGCCGCGTTCAATAACGGCGTCAGCCGGGATGAAATCAAAGAGTTGCTGATGCATGCTGCGCTCTACTGCGGCCTGCCAGCATCCAACGCCGCGTTCCATCTGGCGCAGAGCGTTTTCGATGAGCAGGACAGCGCCCAGTAAACTGCGCTGTCAGACAGGCACGTCCAGCACCCGTTGCCGCAAGGCCGCCACCAGCTGCAGCTGCTCGGGTGGTGGCGCGTGCTGCTGGCGGGTCAGGATGCCGACCGCCTCAGCCATCCCCTGGCTGGGAAGCGGCAACGTGCGTAGCTGGTTGCTGGTCAGGTCGTCGCGCACCGCGCCGTAGGGCACCAGCCAGACGTAGCCGTGGCTCAGCGTCAGACGGCGGGCCAGCGTGGTTGACAGGGTTTCCACTGCGCCATCCGGTAATCTCAGGCCATGGCTGGTCATCAGCGATTCGGCATTCTGGCGCGGCACCGTGCCGCGTGGAGACAGGATCAGCGGCCAGCTCAGGGCTTCAGCCAGCGTTACGCCAGCATGCAGCAGAGGATGATGTGGGGCCACAACCAGACGCAGGGTTTCCAGATACAGCAGCTCGAAGTTCAGGCCATCCATCAATACGGGTTCAGCCATGCGCCCAATCCCCAGCGCCATCTGCCCTGATTTTATCCCCATCAGCAACGCATCATTCGCCAGCGTGCTGACCTGAATGCGCCAGCCCGGATAGTGCTGCTGCAGGCCGGCTAATACCGGCGCCACCACGCTGACAATGGCGGTAGGCAGTGCGCCAATATGCATCGGTCCGGGCTGCGGCGCACTGCCGGGACGCATCACCTGGTCCACAATATTCAGCGCATCAAGAATACGGATGGCATCGTGCAGGAATCGCGTGCCGCTGGCGGTGAGTTCCGTCCCCTGGCGGCTGCGCAGCAACAGCGGCTCACCGGCAAGGTATTCGAGTTCGTTGAGGGTCTTGGACAGGGCGGGCTGGGTAATCCCCAGATGGAGCGCGGCGCGCCCCAGCGTCCCCTGCTGTGCAGTGGCCACAAAAGCGTGAAGATGGCGCACGCGCACGCGCTGACTAAACCGGGAAACCCTATCCATGACTCATGTTATGAATTTGCCGCCGAAGCGGCAAGGACATTGTCGTGGGCATATTAAGGTTCAGACATCGAAGAACACGGTTTCGTTTTCACCCTGCAGCCAGATATCGAACCGGTAGACTGTCTCGTCGCCGCGCTGTTCACGCCGCGCCAGCAAGGTGCGACGTCGCTTCTCCCATTCGATCACATTTAGCACAGGATCGGCGTCATTTGCCGCCTGCTCATCGGCGAAGTAGAGCCGGGTGTTCAGTCCGATGTTAATGCCGCGCGCCACAATCCACAGGTTAAGATGCGGCGCCATGGGGCGACCGTCGCGCCCGGTCACGCTACCGGGTTTGATCGTTTTGATACGCCAGATCCCGCTGTCGAAGTCGGAGCAGGTCCGTCCCCAGCCACGAAACGCCGGGTCCAGCGGCTTATCGTGCTGCCGATCGGCGGGATGGTTGTAACGCCCTTCGGCATTCGCCTGCCACACTTCAATCAGCACGTCGCGCAACGGCGTACCGGAACCGTCGTAAACGCAGCCTTCTACCACAATGCGCTCGCCGCGCGTTTCCGGCTGGGTCAGCACCTCACTGAAGTTGTTTTCAAAAATGTCGAAGCCCGCCGCATGGGGCGCCAGACCAATGTGCACATAAGGTCCGGCGGTTTGTGACGCCGTTTCGGCAAGATAGCGTTTCATGATGCCGCCCCCTGAGTGCGGTTTTCGAACCAGGTTGCGCGGTGCCCGCGCAGGACCAGGTCAAAGCGGTAGGCCAGGCAGTCCAGTGGCACGGCAGAGTGGGTATCCAGCTCGGCAATCAGCGTGCGCACGGCCGCTTCGCTGCCGACTGACTGAACAATGGGACAGCGGCCGATCAGCGGATCGCCCTCGAAATACATCTGGGTAATCAGGCGCTGGGCAAAGGCTTCGCCAGAGAGTGAGAAATGAATATGCGCCGGACGCCAGTCACTCACCTGATTCCGCCACGGGTAAGGACCGGGCTTAATGGTGCGGAAGCAGTAGTAGCCGTTATCGTCGGTCAGCATGCGACCGCACCCGCCAAAGTTTGGATCGATGGGCGCAAGATACTGATCTTTTTTGTGACGATAGCGCCCCCCGGCATTGGCCTGCCATACCTCAACCAGCGCGTTGCGCACCGGCTGACCAAATGCATCCCGCACGTAGCCATGCACAATAATCCGTTCGCCGATGGGTAAACCCTCTTTGGCGTAATTGAGGATAAGGTCACTGTCTCGTGGTCCGAGCTCCTGCTGGGTGAACACCGGTGCCGTGATTTCGGATAGCGAATTCTGCAAAGAAATCAGCGCGTTGCGTGGCGAGCGCAGCAGACTTGTTTTATACAAAGGCGCAAGCGCCGGTGGGTGATCACGATAGTCACGATGAACCAGTTCGCGGGCGGGCCAGTCATTTTTCATCCAGGCATCCTTATTATTTTCGGTACAGAGCGGGAAGTGTAGGAAGCGCAACTTGTAAAAGAAAAGTGAAAAATCGTCGGCTTTGTCATAACCAAAAATCATGACCAGTTACACATTGACGAAATGTTCCAACTGGTTCATAACAATTGCCAATCTCCGTTAGCAGAATGCCTCGCTGCTGACCGGCTGCTTTAAGGTCACCCCGTGACCGTTTATCAGGAGGCAACAATGAAACGTTCTGTCGCAACGGTCTCGGTATCGGGCACGCTGCCGGAAAAACTGCGAGCAATTGCCGCCGCAGGCTTCGATGGCGTTGAAATTTTCGATAACGATCTGGTCTATTATCCCGGCTCACCCGTGGAAATCCGCCAGCTGTGTGAAGCCCTCGGGCTGGAAATCTTGCTGTTTCAACCTTTTCGCGACTTCGAAGGCGGCCCCCGTGACAGGCTGGCGCAAAACCTGGCGCGCGCGGCGCGCAAGTTTGAGGTCATGCAACAGCTGGGCTGTCAGCGGATGCTGGTCTGCAGCAATGTCTCACCCGACTGCAGTGACGACTTCGCCACACAGGTCAGTGATCTCACCGCTCTGGCAGAGCTGGCGGCTGAGCACGGTATTACTCTCGGTTATGAGGCGCTGGCCTGGGGACGACACGTCAGCCTGTGGCGCGACGCCTGGGCCCGCGTCAAGGCCGTCAACCATCCCGCGCTGGGGATCGTGCTCGACAGTTTTCATATTCTGTCGCGCGGCGACAGCCTGGACGGGCTGGAAGCGGTCCCGACGGAGAAAATTGTGTTCGTACAGCTGGCGGATGCACCGCTGCTAAAAATGGATGTGCTGTCGTGGAGTCGCCACTTCCGCTGTTTTCCCGGCCAGGGCGAATTCAATCTGACTCAGTTTATGACGCAACTGTCGGCGCATGGCTACCGGGATGCCTGGTCGCTGGAAATTTTCAACGATGGATTCCGCGCCTCGCCGGTGGTGCCTACCGCGCAGGATGGTTACCGATCGCTGCTGTGGCTGGAGGAGCAAACCCGTGACTGGCTGGTCGGACAGCCGCTGCTGCCGAGCGCGCTGGCCTCCCTGGCCGGGGAAGGGCTGTTCCACTCTGCGCCCCAGCCGCCGCTGTTGTCGCTGGAGTTCATTGAGTTTGCCGTCAGCCACAATGATGCTTTTGCACTCGGACAGTGGCTGACGCAGCTTGGCCTGGTTCATGCGGGCGATCATCGCTCCAAGCAGGTGTCGCTGTATCGTAACGGCAAGGTGCATGTGATTCTGAATGCGCAGCCGGAGAGCCAGGCCAGCGGGTATTATCATCAGCACGGTATTTCGCTGTGTGCGGTGGCCTGGCGGGTTCGCGGGGTCGATAAGCTGATCACGCGCGCGCAGGATTACGGTTACGCCATCTGGCAGGGGGAAACCGGCCCCAACGAACGCCAGATCCCGGCGTTATGTGCGCCTGACGGCAGCCTGATTTATCTGGTGGAAGATGAGCCTGCCGGTCAAGACGGCTACCACAGCGACTTCCACTTAACGCACCGCGCCGCGCCCCAGCCTGCGATGCAGACCATCGACCATCTGGCGATTGCCCTGCCGGATGATACGCGCGATAACTGGATTATGTTCCTGCGTAGCGTGCCGGGTTTTGTGCAGGATACCGAGTGGGAACTGCCCGATCCGCTGGGGCTGGTGCGTAGCCGCGTGCTGCGAAGCCCCAACGATGCGATTCGCCTGCCGCTAAACATGTCGGTCAGTCGGGAAACCCAGATAGCCCGCGCTTTAACGACCTATCAGGGCGCAGGTTTGCAGCACGTCGCCTTTGGCTGTGACGATCTGTTCAGTGCGGTAAAGGCCGCGCGCGAACGTGGGCTGAAAACCTTGCACATTCCCGATAACTATTATCAGGACCTGATGGCGCGTTTCGATCTTGACGCCGATTTTCTGGCGCAGCTCCAGCGTTACGATGTGCTGTACGATCGGGACGAACAGGGCGGGGAGCTGCTGCACGTCTATACGCTTCCCTATGAAAAGGGCCGCTTCTTCTTTGAGCTGCTGGAACGACGTGGCGGCTATCGTGGCTTTGGCGCGGCCAATGCTCCCGTGCGGCTGACCGCCATGCGGTAAGACGTTGATGGGCCAGTTTCGCTGGCCCGCTATCCTGCTCAGACCGCTTCTCTGCCTGTTCTCGCCCGCTCAAATCCGCCCGATCCCGCTCACAATCCTTTGCCGATAACGGAACCCATGCTGCCAAAAAAATTGTCTTTTTTAACAATCTGTTAACGCAGATTTGGCGTTTAATTCGCGCATAATCGTGCGATAAACGCACAAAATTTCGATTATCGCCGTTTAACGCATTACAGCGCCTGCATATAGTAACCCCACATTACGTATTTCACCGGAGAGTCACCGTGGCGGAAAGCAAAGCAATTGATGTTCGGGCGTTAATCGACAGCCGCCCGCTGGGGATGTGGCAAAAAATGGTGGTGCTGTTTGGCTTCTGCATCATCGCCCTCGATGGGTTTGATATTGCCATCATGGGGTTCATTGCACCTGAACTGAAAGCGGACTGGGGCATCACCAATCGCGAACTGGGGCTGATCATCAGCGCTGCCCTGGTGGGGCTGGCGCTGGGCGCAATGCTCTCCGGCCCGCTGTCAGACAGGCTGGGTCGCAAAGTCGTGATTATTAACAGCGTGTTCTTTTTTGGCGCCTGGACGCTGATAACCGCCTTTTCGCAAAATATGGAACAGATGATCCTGTTCCGTTTTCTGACCGGTCTGGGATTAGGCGCGGCGATGCCCAACGTGGGCACGCTGGTGGCCGAGTTTGCTCCTGCCAGACGACGGGCATTCCTTATCACCGTGGTGTTTTGTGGCTTCACGTTTGGCGCAGCGCTGGGTGGCTTTGCCGCCTCCTGGCTGATGCCGCACTTCGGCTGGCATTCTGTCCTGATGCTGGGCGGGATCCTGCCAATGCTGTTCGTGCCGTTACTGCTCTGGGCGCTGCCGGAATCGGTGTGCTTTTTAGTGGTAAGGCGTGCCGCCAGCAAAAAAATTCACCGTATTCTGGCTAAGCTGGCACCGGATCTGGATCTGCAGCAGTGCAGCGTCGAACTGCCGCCGGTCAGCAAGGCCAGGGCGCAGCCGGTAAAAGTCGTACTTAACGACCAGTACCGGTTTGGCAGCCTGATGCTGTGGGGCGCCTATTTTACCGCACTGTTTTTATTCTATACCCTGGGCAGTTGGCTCCCCATGCTGATCAAGGATAACGGTTTTGACGTGGTGCAGGCCGCCATTATCACGGCTCTGTTCCAGGCGGGTGGAACCTGCGGTTCGCTGTTTTCGGGCTGGCTGATGGACAGGATTGAATCGCACCGGGCGCTGTCGATGATTTACGGCGCGGGCGCGCTGTTCACGGTGGGGATGGGATTTTCGCTGGCGCACCCGGTGCTGCTGGGCGGTTGCGCCATGATGATCGGCTTCTGCATCGGTGGCGCTAACACGGGAATGAATGCGCTTTCGGCCAGCTTTTATCCCACCGAGGCGCGTGCAACGGGCTCCAGCTGGATGCACGGCGTAGGGCGCATCGGGGCCATTCTCAGCGCGCTGGTGGGGGCAGAGATGCTGGCGCTGGGCTGGGGGTTCGCCACTATTTTCGCCGTGCTGGCCATCCCGGCCCTGTTAACGGTGGCGATGATAACGGCCAAGGGGCGCAGTCAGCAGCGCCAGGCGGGCGAAAGAAGCACGCCTTCCCGCTGGGGGATAAGCCCTGGCGATATCCGCTAATCACCCGCCACTGGGCCAGGCTTTGTGGACGTGTCGCCTGCTCAGGGCTGACAGCCCGGGGATGCCGCCAGCGGGTTCTGCGGCGGCGTGATCAACGGAGGAGCGGCGTTGTAGTGCGGAGTGGTACAGGGCGGTAACGATTGCGCCTGCGGCGACCTGAGCAAGGCATCCGGTGAAAACAGAGAGGGCTCTGCCGGGCTGACATGGATGGCTGAGTCTGATTCGGGAGCCGCACGGAACGGCGGGCGCACGTTGCGCCTTCTCGTTTTATCCGACTGATGACCGTAGTGAAAACGCTTTAGTCTGCCCGGCGGCGCCGCATTGCGTGAGGCGTGGATAAAACGAATCAGGGCCACGCTGCGCAACTGGCGACTGAAACACTTCACGATGCCGGATGAGGGTTTATCTGACTCATAACAGCGCCTGAAAAAGTGCAGGGTGATCAGCGTGTTGGTCGCCGCATAACAGGCACCAGAGCAGGATGAGATCATGTTTGAACCCGGCAGCAGCAGCGACACAAATAATAAGCAGCGGGATAGCCACAGCAGCATCGTCCGGTCTGGCGTCGTGATGGGGAGCGGTGACGAGCCGTCTGCAGAACGGGCGGGCGCAGTAAGCGGCCCTGTGGCGTCAGCGCGATGGCCGTCAGGACCAGGCAATATCGAAGCGTGCGCAGCGCGTGATGCGTGATCTTGCGCGCGTGCACGGTTAAAGCCTATACGGCGATCCCGTAATAAGCGCTGCTGTCGTTTCCGACGTAAAAGTGACGTTAGGCTGGTTATGATTGTGTTGCTCATAGGCTGTTTATCGTTATGTTTGCGCACCCACCGTTCGCAGAGGCTAACCGCTGCGCCCGAAAGCGATTTTTCACATACTCGCTTCTCTGACAATCAAAATGCCGATTTATGCTGACTCTCGTGTAATTAATTGGCCCGATAATAAAATACGCTGCCTTGGGCGCTCAGGGTCTTGTAGCTGACGCAGGATAAGCTCAGCCGCCTGGCGGCCGGTTTCTTCACTGGCGGAGGAAACATAGGTAAAAGAGGGCGAGGTGAGGTTCACGTGCAGCATGTCCTCAAAGCCCATCAGAGCGACCTGTTGGGTCAGAAACACGTCTTTACCCACGGTGCGACCGGTGTGATGAATACCTGACATCGCCCCGATTATCGCATCCGGAGAGTGACAGAGCAGCGCGGTAATGGTGTTGTTTTGCTCCAGTAACTGACGCGTGGCAAAGGCGGCTGAGTGGGTATCGTCACGGCAGGATGGCGTAAATCCTTCCCTTACGGCCAGCCCGTGTTGAGTCAGGGCGCTGCGAAACCCCAGTAAGCGCTGCTGACGGATCAGGTCCCCTTCAATTCCCCCAATATAGGCAATATTGCGGTGACCGCGTTCAATCAGATAGCGGGTCGCCAGGTGGGCGGCCTGGTGGTTGTCACGCATGACCAGATTACACTTCTCCGCCAGCAGCGACTGGGACACCACCACCAGGGGTAAAGGGCAGTGGAGAAGCTGCGACGGCAGGCTGGCATTTCGTCTGTCTGACGCCAGGCAGACAACGCCAGCGACGCCCTGCTGTTTAAAGGAGAGCAGGCAGCGCGTCAGCGATTCGCCGTCGTCAGTGGGCTGCCCCAAAAACACCATATAGCCCTGCTTTTCCAGCTGCTGCACAAGGCTTGCCATGACCTTCACGGAGAAACTGTCGCTGAAATCACGCAGAATCAGACCGATAAGGTTAGAGGTGCTGGCGCGCAGGTTGGCGGCTGCCACATTCTGAACGTAGTCGAGCGCATCAATGGCGGCGTGAACTTTCCTGATGGTGGCATCGGATATTTTTCCTTTTTGACGCAGCACCAGCGAGACGGTCGAAACCGACACGCCGGCGTGTTTAGCCACATCAGTAATGCTGACTCTCTTCAAACCTGCTCCCTGAAATTCATCTGCTCAGCCTGCTATCGCCTTGCCCGCCATTGTCAGAAAGCCAGGCCTGCATCAGCCTGTCATCCCGGACAGCGTCTGGGCAATAAATTGCGCTCTGGCGCCAAAAATAATTTGTATACCGTTATCGCCGACAAAAACCACGCCGCGTGCGCCAAGATTATTCAGCCCTTCACGGTCAACGTCATGGCTGTTGACGACTTCAAGCCGTAAGCGCGTGATACAGGCGCCCACCGAGCGGATGTTTTTCTCACCTCCCAGCAGGACGATGATTTCGCTAGCCAGCTCTGCATCGGTTTTGTCATCGGTCGTCGCCGTGACGTCCGTTCGTCCCGGTGTTTTTACATTAAACCGACGAATAACGAAGCGGAAGGTGAAATAGTAAATCAATGCCATCGGTACGCCCACGATAACCGCGCTGAGATAGTGAGTCTGGTAACCGTTGAGCGAGGGCACAATGCCAAAGCTAATGTAGTCAATCAATCCGGCGGAAAAAGATTTAGCGATATGGGCATGCAGTAAATACATGGTCATATAGGCCAGGCCCGCCATGATGGCATTAAAGACATAAAGCAGGGGTGCGACAAAGATAAAGGTAAACTCCACTGGCTCGGTGATGCCGGTCAAAAAGCAGGTCAACGCCGCTGAAAACAGGATACCGAACGCGATCTTTTTATTCCTGGTATGGGCTTCGTGGTACATCGCCAGACAGGCGGCAGGCAGGGCGAAAAGCATAAGCGGATACTCACCTTGCATAAACTTGCCCGCATTTTGGTAGCCGTTGCTGCTAAAGGATTTCACGCCTTCCTCCAGCATTTTGAACCAGATGGTTTGATCGCCATGAATCACCTGGCCGGTTTTGGTGACGTAATCACCGAAGGAGTACCAGAACGAGGGATACCAGATGTGGTGCAGGCCAAGCGGGATCAGGGCGCGCTCCACCAGCCCAAAAATAAAGGTGGAGGCCGCCTGATTATCGCCGTTGACGATCACCGAAAGTGCATCGATGCCCGCCTGAATATGTTGCCAGACATAGGGCATCAGCAGGCCGAGCAGAAAGGATAAAAATGCCGTCGCAATGGCAACAAAACGCTTACCCGAGAAGAAACCCAGGAACTCAGGGAGCTGCAGGGTATGGAAGCGGTTGTAGCACCAGGCAGCGAGAATGCCGCAGATAAGGCCGCCGAATACGCCCATCTGTAGCGTCGGAATGCCGACGACCATGGCATATTTTCCTCCCTGGGCCGCCATTTCCGGAGTGATATGCAGCATGGTGCCAATGGTGATGTTGGTGACAAAGACGGAAACCGCGGCGGAAAGTGCGGCTATCCCGGATTCGGCGGCCAGTCCCACAGCTGAGCCAATCGCAAACAGCATCGGCAGGTTATCAAAAATCACCCCTCCGGCGTTCATCATCAGCGGTAACTCGAACTTATTACCAAATGCCAGGAGTAAGCCAGCGGCAGGCAGCAACGAAATAGGCAACATGAGCGCCCGACCAATCATTGATAACTTCGATAACGATTTAACCAACCCTGATAGCAGTGTCATACCGAGTTTTCCCGATGTTGCGCCCCTATTGGCGTTTTTATTGTAAGTAGAACGTTTTAGTAGAACGTTCTACTTATCCTGCTGTAGGCGGTTTTTAGCTGCAACATAATTTTCACATTCATCGAAACGAAAAAGTTATTTTATGAGAGTGATCGCTAATTAACCGTTTAAGGGCGGGATGCCGCCAGCAGGGGCGAAACGATCGACGCCAGGCATCTCGTCAGGATTGGACTAGAGAAACGGCAAGGCAGACGCGGCGTATTCAGGTGCTGGCTCACCGTCGTCAGTGGCTGCAAGATTGTAAATACTAATGAGAACCACTATCAATTCGATTGTTTTTTGCTATCATCGGCACTTCATTCCGCACCCATGTAGTAGATGAAGTTGGAGAAGCAGCGTGGTAGCCAGTGACTTAATGCAAGCAGACCTTTCCGTATGGGGCATGTACCAGCATGCCGATATCGTGGTAAAGGTGGTCATGATTGGTCTGTTATTGGCCTCGGTCGTGACCTGGGCAATTTTCTTCGGTAAATATGCTGAGCTGAGCGCGGCCAAACGTCGCCTCAAGCGCGAGCAGCTGGCGTTAGGTGAAGCCCGCAACCTGAATGATGCCTCGCGCGCTGCCCAGCAGTTCAAAACCGCCAGCCACAGCGCGGTACTTCTTAACGATGCGCAAAATGAGCTGGAACTTTCTGCTGGCGTTGAAGATACCGCCGGGATCAAAGAGCGTACCGCTTTCCGTCTTGAACGTCGGGTGGCTGCCTTCTGCCGTCACGCGGGCCGCGGTAACGGTTTCCTGGCCACGATTGGTTCGGTCGCGCCGTTTGTCGGCCTGTTCGGCACCGTCTGGGGCATCATGAACAGCTTCATTGGTATCGCCAAAACGCAAACCACGAATCTTGCCGTGGTTGCCCCCGGCATTGCCGAAGCCTTGCTGGCTACCGCTATTGGCCTGGTCGCCGCCATTCCGGCCGTGGTGATCTACAACGTGTTTGCCCGCATGATCGCCAACTACAAAGCCTCGCTGGGCGATGTGGCCGCGCAAATCATGCTGCTGCAAAGCCGCGATATCGACCTGGGAAACCTGGCCCAGCCTGACGTTAACCGCCCGGCAGCCGCACAAAAACTGCGTCTGGGGTAAGCGTTATGGCGATGCGATTAAACGACCAGGCCGAAACAGATGGCGAAATGCACGAAATCAACGTCACGCCGTTTATCGACGTGATGCTGGTGTTGTTGATCATCTTTATGGTTGCAGCGCCGCTGGCGACCGTTGATGTCCGTGTTAACCTTCCGGCTTCCACCAGTGCGCCCCAACCGCGTCCGGAAAAACCGGTTTACCTTTCGATCAAAGCCGACAAGCAGTTGTACGTGGGTAACGAGGTGGTGAATAAAGCGTCGTTGATCAACGTGCTGACCCAGCAGACGGAAGGCAACAAGGACACCACGATCTTCTTCCAGGCGGACAAGTCTGTCGATTATGAAACCCTGATGAGCGTGATGGACGAACTGCGCACGGCCGGGTATTTAAAAATTGGCTTGATGGGAATGGAAACGGTCAAGAAATAGCGATTGGAGCCGGTCGGGCTTTCCCGCTCAACGCTCAACGCATTCAGCCAACATTCGGGGCCTTCAGGCGTGGTAAACGCGCCTCGTCAATACCGCTATCAGGGCTAAAAAGCGCGCATTCCGCCGCGCTTTTTTTATGTCTGTTTTCACAGAATCTTCTTCTGCTCATTCCGCCTGATAACAGGCAAAGATGCTGCTGTAACTCTCCTGTTAATTTCTTGTTACGGAAACTTATAGACTTGTAAACTGCAATGGTGATCGGCGTCACATTAATCTGGCTTGTCGCAGGCTAAAACGGATAAAAAACCAAGGAAGCCGTGATGAACCCGAGTGAAACTTTACAAAAGCCGCCTGCCAGCGCGGCCAGAACCATTTTCAACGTTACCAGTGGTAACTTCCTTGAGATGTACGATTTCATGGTGTTTGGCTACTACGCCACGGCCATCGCCAAAACCTTCTTTCCCGGTGACGATCCGTTCTCTTCCCTGATGCTGACGTTGATGACCTTCGGTGCGGGCTTCCTGATGCGTCCGCTGGGGGCCATTATTCTGGGGGCTTACATCGACCACCATGGTCGTCGCAAAGGGCTGCTGTTAACGCTTGGCCTGATGGCGCTGGGCACGCTCACGATTGCACTGGTACCGGGTTATGCCACGCTGGGCGCGGCGGCACCGGTTCTGATTCTGCTGGGGCGTTTGCTGCAGGGCTTTTCAGCCGGTGTGGAACTGGGTGGCGTGTCGGTCTATCTGGCCGAAGTCGCACCGAAAGGCCGCAAAGGCTTCTTTGTCAGCTGGCAATCCGGAAGTCAGCAGATTGCGGTGATATTCGCTGCGCTGCTGGGACTGGGCCTGAACCATCTGCTTTCTCATGATGACGTCACCGAGTGGGGCTGGCGCATTCCCTTCGTGGTGGGCTGCCTGATCGTGCCCTTCCTGTTTTATATCCGCCGTATGCTGGAAGAAACCGAAGCCTTCAGTCAGCGTAAACACCACCCGGCCATGACCGAAATTATGCGTTCGGTGGCCAGCAACTGGGCGCTGGTGCTGGCAGGTATGCTGATGGTCGTCACTACCACCGTGATGTTCTATATGATTACCGCCTTTACGCCCACCTTCGGCAAAACGGTGTTGATGATGAGCGACACCCAGGCGTTTATGGTGACGCTGTTTGTCGGGATTTCGAACCTGTTCTGGCTACCGGTGATGGGCGCGCTCTCCGATCGCATTGGTCGTCGCCCGCTGCTGCTGACGTTTACCGTGCTGATGATTGCCACCGCCTGGCCGGTGCTGCACTGGATGGTGGGCTCGCCCAGCTTCGCGCATCTGGTCGAGGCGGAATTATGGCTCTCCTTTCTCTACGCAAGCTATAACGGCGCCATGGTGGTTTATCTGGCGGAAATTATGCCAGCGGAAGTGCGCGCCGCGGGCTTCTCTATGGCCTACAGCCTGGCAACGGCGCTGTTTGGCGGCTTTACGCCAGCAGTATCCAGCTATCTGATTCACGCCACAGGTGACAAGGCGATGCCGGGCGTGTGGCTGACCTTTGCGGCCGTCTGTGGCCTGTTTGGTACGCTGCTCATTGGTCGCATGGTTAAGCAGTATCGCGCTCGTCACGGCAGCACGCCGGTCAGCACATCCCTTTAAAACGCAATATCCACCACCACGCTGTCGCTGTAGTTTCCCGCAGGCGGCGTGTTTTGCGTGGTGAGGACGCGCGCAGTGTAGTTATAGCTGCGCGTCAGTCCATCGGTGCTGACGGTATTGGCCGCCGCACTGCCCACCCGTTCTGTGCCACTCGGCCCCCAGCGATCGCTACTGGTTCCTTTATAGATTTCATAACTCAAACGGTTGGTCCCGCTTGCCATATTCCGCACGCTGCCTGAGGCGTTGTTGCCATTGCTTAAGCCCACGGTATAGGTGCTGCCTTTACTGCATAACACACTGATGGTTTGCGAAATTGCCCCAAAGCTGGCGACCAGCGGCGCGCTGCCAAAGCTAATGTTGGGGGCGGTAATTGCTGTACAGTCATTGCTCAGAACGACGGTCACGGTAATGGGGATCACGCCGCTGCCGGTCTGCGGGGTCAGACAAGCGCCCAGGGCGGAAACAGAGGTGCAGATGTTATAGGTGACGGTCATGTTCAGGGTGAGCGTATAGCTGCCCGCCGCCACGGTTTGCCCGGCGACGGTGCGTAAATACACCGGAATCGCGAAGTTCAGGCTGCCGAGTAATCCCGCCAGGTTGATCAATGTGGCCGAGTTATACACAAAAGCCGATCCGCCAATGGTCAGCTCATTGGCGCAGGCGCTGTCGGTACACAGCCGCACCGGAATATTGTCGCTACCGGTATCGCCGCTTCGCTTGAGCGTGCCGCGCGTGCCGTTGGTGTTGCTGGCGCTGGTCAGCTGAAACGTAATCTGATTATTACTCAGCAGAGTCAGGGCCGTGCCTGATCCGCAGTTAACGTTAGCGTTGGTGGAGGTCGTGCTGACGCTGGTATTGGCAACAAACGTGGTTTGTGTGCCAAAGCTGGCGCTGGACGCGGGAAGGGTACAGGCGGCATAGCCCAGCGAGGGTAGCAGCAGCAGGCAAAGCAGCATCAGGTTTTTCATGGTGTTATTCCGGCTGTCGCGTTTTCGGGGTTGGGTACCGGTGCGCCGTCGGGCAGCGGCGGCAGGGGACAGGTCAGCGGACCGTAGGTTTTCAATGCCTGCGGCTGGCCACCCGCCAGAGTCAGTTCGGTTTTACAGGTTCGGCCGTCAGGCGCGATGACCTTAATTGGGTTGTGTTCGCTGAGATCGTCCAGCCAGGCGATACCGTCCCAGCCAACGTAGCCCGTTGCCTGGCCGGGACGGATCACCTGGCTGGATACCGGCAACGGCTGGTTATGGCTGTCATACAGAATCACGCTGGCGGCGCGTAAACGCTCAACCGGAAAATTCAGCAAAAATCCACTCTGGCGCTTCACGGCAAAACGCTGCTCGACTTTGGGCGTGGTCATGTCGGCGGGCAGGTCGAGCGTATCGATATCGTATTTGGCCGCGTAATAGCTGCTGATGGAGGGCACCAGCAGATAGCCCTTGCTGTCGGTACGTCCCATCGACTGGTTTTCATAGCGGACATTGACGTCCGGGTAGTTGGTTTTCACCACCACAAAGGCATCATTGATCGTGTTTGCGGCAAAGACCTGGTTATCCATTAACACCAGCGCGCCGGATAAATCTGCCCACTGCGTAGTGTTGCCATCATCCCCGTAGAATCCGCCAGATGTATCGATTTTATTGTTACGGTAGCGCAGGCTGCCCTGCCGGTAATCACCGCTATTCCCGCCCTGGTTGGCCCAGGAGGCGTCCCAGGCAAAACCGCCGTCGCTGGGCATGGCGCGGGACAGATAAGCCCGTTGATTGTGTCGACCTTGCTGATCGCGCTCAACGCTCAGTGAGGCATTGCTGTTTTCACCAAACGGAATGACCAGCGAGACGGCGCCGCTCCATTCGCCCTGTTGCCTGTCACGGCTGGCGGAAACGTACAGGCTGGCATTGCCCCACAGGTTTTTACTCCAGGAGAGGTTCCACAGGGTGGTGCGCTGGTTATCGCCGCCGGAAATATCAATATAGGCTGCACCCAGGCTGCCATAACGGTTGAGCGATATGCTGGCGCTGTACTGCGCCGTTCGCCGCGCCAGGCTGTAACGGTAATCCGAACCGCCGTTGCGCTGGTTGCTCAGCAGGGCCAGATTACCAAAGCCGGCATTGCGCATCTGGTGCTGCGTACCCAGGCTAAAGCGACTGTTGTTGTACTGATAGCCCCAGCTGTACTGCGCGCCAGACTGCCCGTCCATTTGACTCTGCGCGGCTGCGCCGTTGATCACGCCCCAACTGCCCACTTTAAACTGCGCGCCTGCTCCGCCCATGCCCAGGTGGTTACTGCCCTCCCCATGGGTTTCCAGGGTAAGCCAGTCTGTCATGCCATAGCGCCATGAGCCGCTCATCGCCGCTGCACCGTAATCCGCGTTTTTAATGCCGTAGTTTTGCCGCATCGCACCGGCGGAAAAGGCGTAATCGGACAGGCCAGGCTTAAGCAGATTACTGGAAACATAAAACGGCAGCGTGGTGACCACCTGACGCCCGACGGCATCCGTGGTGGTAATCACCGCGTTGCCCGCGCCGTTTACAAAGGGCACGTTCGTGAGCGACCAGGGACCGGGCTGAACGTTGGCCTGAGTGGAGCGGTAGCCGTTAACAAACAGATCGACCGTTGAGGGCACCGCCGCCTGACCGGAAAACGCGGGCAGGGGATAGGTCACCAGATCCGGACGTACGCTGAAGTCCCGCGCAACCTGAATGCCGCCAAGCCGGACGCTGCTGGTCCATGCCAGCGCATCGGTCGTGAGGTCGCCGACCCGCCAGCTCAGGATGGCGTTTTCGTTTTCATTGCTCCACCAGGTGTCGTAGCGGATATAGCCATCATCCTGGTAGCGATTTTGTCCTTCCAGCTGCTGTTGCCAGACGCCGTTGCTGGAGATGTGTCCGGCATCACCAAACAGGCGCAGTTCGTTCCAGGCCGCCAGACGTGTACCCGCAACGTCGGTGCGCGTGGCGTAGAGATCGTAATTTATCAGCGCCCCAGGGCTGACGCGTCCGGGAAAGCGCGGTCCGGTGTTGCTCTCACCAATCGTCTGTTCGGGCAGCCAGCCGGGCGGTACCGTCAGCAGCAGGCGCTGGCGACGATCGTCATAGTCCACTTTCACCTCTGCGAGCTGATTAACATCAACCTGTTGTTGTCCCTGATACTTTTCCGGCGGGATCCCCGCACGCTGCAGATCGCCTGCCCGCACCAGAAAGTGACCGTTTTGTTGCTCTACCGGCACGATATCGCCCCGTGCCTGCTGATTCACCACCAGCTCTAACATGTAGCGCTGACCGGCGGCGCTGTTGTCCACGGCGGGCGGCGGCGGGAGCGACGTAAAGGTTTCAGCCCAGACAGAACCGGGTGTCAGGCAGCACAGCCCCGCGATAGCCAGCGCAACGGGATGCGGCGAAAACGACATCATTACACTTTACTGAGCCGCAGCGCTGCGCCACTGCCCGTGGTTGGTTTCTGCGCGCAGTTCACCGCTGACCGCGGCTCTCAGAGGAAAACGCTGGGTGCTGTTAGCCAGCACATAACCGTAAAGTCCGTTTCCGAGTCGCTGACCGCCCACGTTGACATTACTGAGACGTGCGTGGCCGTTACCGCGATTAGTCAGCTCCAGATAACGCTGACCGCCAGTGTTGACCTGGCGCCAGCTCAGTACAGATTTGGCGTCATCGCGAACCAGTCCGTTGCCGTAGACAAACAGGGGAACTGAATAGCGCATCTGAAAATTCAGTCCGGCCTGATTATCGCCGACCGACCGTGGGGTGGGGATCTCATCCAGCACGACGCGGTAGGCCATCTCTTTTCCTGCCACGGGCGGAACTTGTTTAATCAGGCGAACGAGCTGCTTTTGCCCGGGTTCGATGCGTATCAGCGGCGGGCTGGCGACAACCTGCTGCTGGGTCTGATACTGCTCCTGATTGTGCGTCTGCTGCCAGGCGAAGATGCGCACCTGCATCAGGGTGGTGCTGCTGCCACGGTTTTCCAGCCACAGCTCGCTGGCTTTTTCCTCCGGGTTAATCGCCGGATCGATGGGCCAAATCATGACGGAGTTAGCGCCCTGAGCCTGAGGCAACAGCAGAAATGTGAACAGAAAAAACAGGGCGCGCAGGGATGGCATGGTAAAGCTCCTTTGTCCTTTTATCACCAGGTCAGCGTGACGCTGAGGGTGTCCGAATAAACCCCGGCGCGCGTCGGGCCGGGTAACTGCAGCGAGCCATATATTGGTAACGTGATGTTATTCGCATTGCTGTAGCTCAACGGCACTGCCGTGTTCACCGGAATCGGCGTGGTACGTGCAGCATTGCTGTAGAGGTAATAGGGAACCGTGTTGGTGTTGTTAGCCAGCTTCAGATTACGGGTCGAGGTATAGTTACTGCCGCCATTGATGGTCATGCTCAGCGTGGTGCCCGGTGTGCAGGCAAGGTTAATCGTGGAACTTTGTACATAGCTGGCGCTAACGCTGTTCGTGGCCAGCCCCGACTGGGTACCAAAATTAAGCGTGCCAAAGATCCCCGTATTCGTGCCTGAGACCACGCAACCCGCAACGATTGACGCTGACACCTGGAATGTGGTGGAGCTGGTCGTGATGCCCCACCCATTACCACTCACCCACAGCAGCAGCCCGCCAACGGTGACCGAAACAGGTGACCACTTTGCCGTCATCTGTAGCTACTCAAACACGAGCACTCAATAGTTCACGGCGACGTTAATCGTATCGGTGTAAGTCCCGGCCGGTATCACAGGGTTAAAACCGCCGCCCACGACGCGCCCGTAGATGGCGTAATTGGTACCAAGCGTCGGATCGGTGGTGCCGCTGGGGGCAATATTGGTGTTATTTGCGATGGCGGTGCTAAAGGAGGCGTCGCTATAGAGGGTATAAGCGATACCCTGGGTATTATCCGCCCCCAGCACCAGGTAGCGTGGAGCGGATGACACGGTGCCGTAGACGGTTCCCGGTGCCGCATTGCTGCTGGTCACCTGGACGTTAAAGGTTTGACCGGTTGTGCAGCGCACGTAGATACCGTTACCCGCCGCGCCCACTAAGGTGGCATTCAGGGTATCGAAGGTCGCGGCACTGCTGCCAAAGTTTAACGAACCGAAATTTACGCCAGTGGTGGCGGACTGCCCGTTCACCAGACAACCCGTGGTTAATGTTAGCGTCGCGTTAATCGCACCCGTGGTGGTGGCAGCAAACGTCGCGGAAGGCAGCGCCGTAGTCAACCCGACAACGAACAGAAAAAGCTTGAATTTCATAACCATTCCTTACCGATTATTGAGGATCAGTGCTTTTTCACCTGATGGCGTAATACAGAAAAACCAGAAAAATTAGAATCTTGCTGTAAGTTATTAGCATCCTGCCAGCGTTTTGACGATAACCGCGTCATCGGGTTGATCGTTTTATATTAGTTTTTTTTACTATACATCAGCTTATGCGCTGTGGCGAAACTCCGCGTAAAAATTTTTATTATTTTGTTACATCAGCCCCCTTCATCTGCCTCGCCCGTTAATGCATGAAAATAAAAAAGGCGAAACTGCCGGCCCTCTATCCCACTTTCGGTTTCGATGATATGTTTTCGCACCGGTCTGAAACGCTCACCGAAACGCTTCGGTTACGGGCGAACGTCAAGGATAATATTGGGGTGTTTTCGCCTGTTAACTTTTTGAAAAAGTCTCGTTTTTAGGTGGCTCTATGTCACTGAGACGCATGGGCGGATAGCGGAGAAGGGAAAGCGGCACCCCAGCCGTCCGGGCAAAATCGCGCTGCATGACTATCATGTATTTTGCCTGTAAAGAGGATTGATTGATCCTGACGCTCGGAAGCATCGATATCTTCTATTAAAAAAGCCTAAGTTAGTATTTTTCTGCGCCGATAAACGGTAAACAAGGCAAAAGATCTTTTTCAACTCCATTATTACAGCTGCGTATTCGGCGCTGTTCGGAAAACCCTATGTTAGTGGCCTCTTATAACGCATTTATTGTCGTCATTTCGGTATTGGTGGCGATGCTGGCTTCATTTACTGCGCTGGATATGGCGGGACGCGTGGCAACCTCAACCGGTAAAGTGGCGCTCGTATGGCTGCTTGGCGGCGGCTTTGCCATGGGCATCGGCATCTGGGCAATGCACTTCATCGGCATGCTGTCTATGGATCTGGACATGATGATGAGTTACGACGCCCGGCTGACGGCACTGTCTGCCGGTATTGCGGTGTGCGCCTCAATATTCGCGCTGTGGCTGGTCTGTCACGGGGAGTTGCCTCTGCCGCGCTTAGCCGGCGGAGCCATCGTGCTGGGCTCCGGCATTGTAGCCATGCACTATACCGGCATGGCCGCGCTGATGCTGTCGCAGGGGATCGTCTGGAACTGGGGCTGGGTGCTGATATCGGTGATCATTGCGCTGGCTGCCTCCGTTGCCGCACTGTGGCTGGCATTTAAACTACGGGAAGGGCATGAGGGACGCGTCGCGACTCTGCGAGTGTGCGCCTCGGTGGTGATGGGCGCCGCGATTGCCGGCATGCACTACACCGGCATGATGGCGGCTGAATTCCCTGCGGGCAGCCATAGCATGGACGCTGGCGTTAACAGCAACTGGTTAGCCATGGTTGTGACCGTGGTGACCCTTGCCATTCTCGGCATTACGCTACTGGTTTCCATGCTGGATGCGCGTATGCAGGCCCGAACGTCGATCCTGGCCAGTTCGCTGGCGGAAGCCAATCGTGAGCTGGCACAGCTGGCGCTGCACGATAACCTGACCCGACTGCCCAACCGTATCCTGTTGGAAGATCGTCTTGAACAGGCCATTAACAAAGCCAACCGGGAGTGCAGTCAGTTTGCCCTGATGTTCATGGATCTTGATGGGTTTAAAGCGGTAAACGATGCTTTTGGTCACCATATTGGCGACAGTCTGCTGATCAGCGTGACGGAAAGGATGAGTGAGCAGATGAAAGGCTACTACACCCTGGCGCGGCTGGGTGGCGATGAGTTTGTTCTGCTGATTGAAATTACCGAACCGAACGATGCGGCAGCGGTGGCCGATCAACTGGTGAAAGCCGTCGATCGCCCGTTCTCCATTTCCCGTTACGATCTGGTGGTGTCGTTAAGCATTGGTATCGTGGTGTATCCCGGCGATGGCGAGGATGAACGCGAGCTAATGTTTAATGCCGATGCTGCGATGTATCACACTAAAAACAACGGTCGAAACGGTTACACCTTCTTCCAGCCGTCCATGAATATCCTGGCGCAGAGCCAGCTACAGCTTAATAACGACCTGTGGCATGCGCTGGATAACGATGAGCTGCGCCTGTATTACCAGCCAAAATTCTGTGCCCCGCATGGCCCGATTCTGGGCTTCGAGGCGCTGCTGCGCTGGCAGCATCCAAGGCACGGCTTACTGTCGCCGGACTGCTTTCTGCCGATGGCGGAAAAAACCGGCATGATAGTCAATATTGGTAACTGGGTAATTAATGAGGCCTGCCGCCAACTGCACCAGTGGCACCTGCAGGGCCATCCTGAGTGGTCGGTGGCGGTAAACCTGTCCGCGATGCAGTTTGAGCAGAGTAACCTGGTCGATACCGTTAAGCAGGCGCTGGCGCTGCACCATATTCCGGCCGCGCAGTTAACGCTGGAGGTGACCGAAACCACCGCCATGCGCAATCCTGACGATAGTGTGCGCATTCTGACCGAACTCACCGAACTGGGCGTCAAAGCGTCGATCGATGACTTTGGTACTGGCTATTCCAGCCTGCTGTATCTCAAACGTCTGCCGGCCAGCGAGCTGAAAATCGATCGGGCCTTCGTGAACGAACTTCAGCATCAGTCAGAAGATGCCACCATTGTGTCGGCGATCGTTGCGCTGGCGCAGTCACTGCATTTAAAAGTGGTAGCCGAAGGCGTCGAAACGCCTGAACAGCAGGCGTTTCTTACCGATCTTGGCTGCAACACTCTGCAGGGATATCTGCTCGGTCGCCCCCTTCCACCGGAGCGGATTGAAGAGATGGACGTGTTTGCCCGCGCAGAAACAGACAAACCCGCTGAACTGGAGTGTTAGCGCCACGGCTTTTTTTGTTACAGATGTTCAACATGCTAAAGTGACGCCTCAGCATCAGGAGCAACATGCCGTGGCGAAATATCAGCGATTAATGGACGACATTCAGCAGCAAATAGAAGCCGGTATCTGGCCCCCAGGCACCCGACTGCCTTCGCTGCGCCAGCAGGTCGCCCGGCAGGGGGTGAGCCTGATGACCGTGCTGCATGCCTATGAATTGCTGGAAAGTCAGGGATGGATCGTCTCGCGTCCGCAGTCCGGCTATTACGTGGCGCCGCGGGCGCTGGCGGCCGCGCCGCTCAGCGTGGCCATTAGCGAGCGGGTAGATATCAACGACTTTGTCTTCGACATCCTGCAGGCCACGCGCGATCCGGCCATCGTGCCGTTTGGTTCAGCGTTTCCCGATCCGGCTTTGTTTCCCCAGCGCCTGCTTATGCGCTCGCTGGCGAACGTTTCCCACCAGCTGACGCCTACCGATGCGTTACATAACCTGCCGCCTGGCAATGCGACGCTGCGCCAGCTGCTGGCCCAGCGCTACGCCCGCCAGGGCATGACCTTATCGCCCGATGAAATCGTCATCACCAGCGGTGCGCTGGAGGCGCTGAACCTCAGTCTGCAGTCCCTGACCGAACCCGGCGACTATGTCGTGATTGAGCAGCCCAGCTTTTATGGCGCACTCCAGGCGATTGAACGGCTTAAGCTCAAGGCGCTGGCTATTCCGAGCGATGCCCAGAACGGCATTGATTTACAGCAGCTTGAGGATGCGCTTCAGCGCTGGCCGGTGAAGGCCTGCTGGCTGATGACGACCCTGCAAAATCCGTTAGGCGTTACCTTGACGCCCGCGCGTAAACAGCAGCTGGTGGCGTTACTGGCCCGTCATCAGGTGCCGCTTATTGAAGACGATGTGTACGCAGAGCTGTGGGACGAACGCGCACCGCCCCTGCCGGCCAAAGCCTGGGACCGCGAGGGCAACGTGCTGCACTGTGGATCATTTTCAAAATCACTGGTGGCGGGATTTCGGGTGGGTTGGGTGGCGGCAGGTCAGCATGCACAGCGCATCCAACGTCTGCAACTGATGAGCACGCTTTCTACCAGCGCACCGATGCAGCTGGCGCTGGCCGATTTTCTGGCAACCCGCCGCTACGATAATCATCTGAAACGGCTGCGGCAAAGTCTGGTCAAGCGCCAGCAGCTGGCCCGCCAGGCACTGATAAAGGTTCTGCCTGCGCAGTCAACGGTGAGTGACGCGGCGGGGGGATATTTTTTGTGGGTCACGCTGCCGGACAGCATCAACACCACGCAGCTTTACCAGCGGGCGCTGGCGAAAGGCATCAGTATTGCGCCGGGGCAGATGTTTGCTGCAGGTGAACAGTTCAGCCACTGTTTCCGGCTCAATACCGCCTGGCCCTGGGATTCACGGGCCGAGGCGGCAGTCGTTACGCTGGGTGAAATTATGGCGGAAATGGCCGGCGATTAAACCTGCGCGGCCTGGCGATGTCCCCATGTCAGGTAGTAAACGTCGTAAAAGTCCACTTCGCCTTTCTGTTTCAGCAAACGATCAATCCCTGTTTTCACGCGCTCTGGCGCATCTGGTAAAGACATAATGCGCGAGACCGCCTGTTCAGGCACCGGCTGCACGTAATACCATTCGCCGTTGTAGCAAACCCGCAGGTCCAGCGCATCGATATCTTCGAAGCGGTATTTGGGATTGATGTCCAGCAACATCAGAAAGCTCATCACCAGCACAAAAGCGGTGGCAAACCAAAACGCCGGCCAGCCCAGCATCTCAGTGGAAAAAATCAGAGCCACGCACAGGCCGTAGCACAGGTACATCACCGCCCACAGCCCGGGATGCTTTTTCAAAAAAGAGAAGCTGAAACGCGGCAGGTTATCGCGGCGTTCTTCACGGTTGAGCGTATTAATTTCGTCGATCAAGATCTGTTTAATGGCGTCCATCGTTCCCCTCACTTTCAACTGATAGCAATTAGAACAGATAACAGTCAAGCCGTTCAGACACAGATGACGCCATTTTTTATATAACAGTTTCGCTTTCACGCACGGACTGTGCCGCCACGATGTTCAGGGCGCGCGGTGCCAACTGGGTGAAATAGTCGACAGCAGGCCGCAACAGTGCCTCATCGGGATTAAAAGCTGGATGATGCAGGCCAAACGCGCTGGCACTGCCGATATTCACAAAGGCGCCCGGTACCTGCTGCAGATAAAAAGCAAAATCTTCCCCGCCCATCAGCGGCGTTGCAGCCTCTTCCGCGCAATAGCCGCTTTGGGCGGCCTGGTCCAGCGCAACCTCTGCCCATTCTGGCGTATTGATCAGGGCAGGCGGCCCTGCTATCCACTCCAGTTCTGCCCGCGCGCCGAAGCCTGCTGCGAGGCCCTGAATCAGCGTGGTCATACGCTCAGGTATCTGCTGACGTAGCGCTGCATTATGGGTGCGGACCGTGCCTTCCAGCTCTACCTGCTGCGGGAGGACATTCCAGGTGTTCCCCGCCGTAAAACGCGTGACGCTCAAAACGACTGTGTCCAGAGCGCTAAACACCCGCGCAGGCAGCGTCTGTAGGGCGGTGACGATGTGGCTTGCAATGACGATAGCGTCAATCCCCTCCTGAGGCCGTGCGGCATGGGCGCCCTTGCCGTGCACCCGAATCGTAAAGCGGTCAACGTTGGCGTAAAACGCGCCTGGCCGGGTTCGCAGCGTGCCCAGCGGCAAATCGGGCGCGTTATGCATGCCGAAGATGGCCTTTACGCCGTTCAGCGCGCCTGCGGCAAGCAGCTGGCTGGCCCCTTCAAACGTCTCTTCTGCGGGCTGAAAAAGAAGCCGCACGCGGCCCGGCAGCGTGGCTTCGCGTTGCTTAAGCTGATGTGCCACGCCGAGCATCACCGCGGTATGAATATCGTGCCCGCAGGCGTGCATTACGCCTGACCGCTGGGATTGCCAGGGTACGTTCACCCCTTCATCGATGGGAAGGGCATCAATGTCGGCGCGAAAGGCGATCAACGGTTCTCCCTGGCCGATTTCCGCCACCACGCCGGTCTTCAACGGCAGGGGCAGCAAACGAATGTCACCCTGCTTTAACCAGCGTGTAATACGTTCCGTGGTGGCAAACTCCTGATGAGAGAGTTCGGGATGCTGGTGCAATTCCCGACGCCACTGCACCAGCTGTTCCGTTAATAATGACGTCATGAGTCTCCTTATTTAAACAGGCCAACGCCTTATCTGAGGCTGCTGACGGGTGATTAAAGATGATTCGGTTGCCAGGGGTAATCGCGTAATAACGTCGGGGCGTTTTCATGGGTAAATAAAACCGGCACACCGGCAGGTTGATTATTATCTCGCGACACATGATGGCGGGGGGATAACGCGCTGTCAGAGGCTGAGCCCGCCCGCGCCGTCTGCGCTTTTACTGCGCTGTGCTGGCAGTCTGAACCCTGTTTACCTGAAAAGAGACGGTGTAATAACATGCTGAATTTTGCCATGCTTTTTTTGCCCTGAGATCGTGAGTTTGATGAATCATCATCAGGCGAGATCTTTCGCGGATAAAATAAGGAATTAATCAAAGCTTAGTTAAAATACGCAAATGGTGATTGAGCGATTTTTTACTCTTCTCCGCGATCATGTTTTACGCGCGGAAATAATAATCTCCTCGGTTGATTACTTTATTATTTAAATTCTATTGCCGTTTTTTAACTTCATATTCTCATATTTATTGTTTTACGAAATATATCCTCATCGCCACACTGGCCCATAACGGAAATGAGTGAGGACAGGTGAATGGCATATCAGTTAAGTCTGTTAGACAAAGCCCCCGTAGCGGAAGGTGAAACACCGGCGGCGTCGCTCCAGCGCACGTTGCAGCTGGCGAAACAGGCTGAAAAATGGGGCTATCACCGCTTTTGGCTGGCTGAACACCACAATATTGAGCAGCTGGCGAGCCCGTCACCTGAGGTGTTGATCGCCTGGCTGGTGGCGCAAACTCAACATATTCGTATCGGCTCTGGCGGGGTGATGCTGCAGCACTACAGCCCCTACAAAGTGGCAGAAAACTTTAATTTACTGGCGTCGCTGGCGCCGGGAAGGATCGATCTGGGCATCGGTAAAGCACCGGGAGGCCTGCCGCTTTCAACTCGGGCACTGCAGCTTGGGGTCCATCAGGACGAAAAGGGCAGTTTTGACGAACAGCTTACGCAACTGGACAGCTGGCTGAAGCCTGAGACAGGACCGCGGGACGAGGACGAAGCCGTGCGCGCGACGCCGTTACCGGCCCGTCCGGCACAGCGTTTTCTGTTAGGCGGGAGCGAAGAGAGTGCACGGCTGGCGGCCCGGCTGGGCTGGCAGTTCGTGTTTGCCGCGCATATCAACGGCGATCGTCAGCTTCTGGCGCGATCTCTGCGGGCCTATTCACAACAGGCTCAGGGCAAACGGGCGCTGGTGGCGGTGCAGGTGGTCGTAGCTGACTCGCCCGCCGAGGCCGAGCTGCTGGTGGCCGATCTCAGGCATTTTCACGTGCAGGTCAAAAACGGGCCAGGCGTGAACGTCGCCAGCCTGGAACAGGCGGAGCGTTATGTTCGTCAGGGCGGCTTTACGGACTACCTGATTGAGCCTCGTACGCCGTCCCTGTTGAAAGGCACCGCTTCACAGGTCCACGCCCAACTGGAGGCCCTGCAGCGCAACTTCAGCATTGACGAGTTTGTTATCGACACGCCGATTGCCGATCCCCGCGCGCGTTACCGATCGCTGGAGCTACTGGCCACCCATCAGTGGGTCGCCGCCTGAGCACGATGTGTTAGCCGAGGTAAACCATGAGTCTGAACGAAGCACAGTTAATTGAATGGCGACGTGAATTACATACCTGGCCTGAACTCTCCGGCCAGGAGTTTGCGACGACCGCGCGGTTACGCCAGTGGCTTCAGAATGCCGGCATTCGCTTGCTGGATTATCCACTGGAAACCGGCGTGGTCGCGGAAATCGGCAGCGGTGAAAACCTGATTGCACTGCGTGCCGATATTGATGCGCTGCCTATCCACGAGGCCAGCGGCGTCAGTTTTCACTCTCGCCAGCCGGGAGTCATGCACGCCTGCGGCCACGATTTACACAGTGCCGTGATGCTTGGGGCGGCGCTCGAACTGCAGGCTCAGCAACATCAGCTTCGTGGACGGGTGCGTATTTTATTTCAGCCAGCCGAAGAGATTGCGTGCGGTGCCAGGCAGTTTATTCAGGCTGGCGTGCTGGATCAGGTACAGGCCATTTTTGGCATGCATAACGAGCCAGGCTTGCCGAGCGGGACCTTCGCCACGCGTGGCGGGGCGTTTTATGCCAATGCCGACAAGTTTGTTATCCACGTGACAGGTAAGGGCGCGCACGCTGCGCATCCCGAGCAGGGCGTTGATGCCATCGTGGTCGCCAGCCAGATCATTCAGGCACTGCAGGCGCTGACCAGTCGCAGCTTTAATGCGCTCGATAGCCTGGTACTCAGTATCACCCGCGTTGACGGCGGCAAGACCTGGAACGTGCTGCCGGAAACGGTGGAGTTTGGCGGTACGGCCCGCACCCACGATCTGCAACTACGGGCGGAACTGGAAAAACGTGTTCGCACGCTGGTGGAGAACATCGCCCTGGCGAATGGCGCTCAGGCCAGTCTGCACTGGCATGCCGGACCGCCCGTACTGGTTAACGACGCGAACTGGGCGCAGTTCAGCAGTGAGGTGGCTCGCCAGGTAGGCTATCAGGTTCAGACTGCCGATCTACACCTGGGTGGGGAAGATTTCGCCTTCTACCTCCAGCAGGTGCCGGGCGCGTTTGTCAGCATTGGCAGCGCCAGCGACTTTGGCCTGCATCATGCCGGTTTCACCCCCGACGAATCTTCGATAGCGCCTGCCGCTCACTATTTTGCGCAACTCGCCCGGCAGGCATTGCACCATCTTCACGACCGATGTCGTGAACCCGCCCTGAATTGATTTCAACCGCCTGAAGTGCCTGTGTGGCTGTCCCGGACAGCTGCCTGGCATCCTGATGCACAAAAGAGAGCACATCATGACCACAAGACAGCTTCGACTGGGTACCATTCTGCATGGCGCCTCTGGAAACATGTCGGCCTGGCGCCACCCGGCAGCCCAGGCAGATGCCAGCATTAACCTTGACTACGCGAAAAAAATCGCGCGTAAAGCGGAGCAGGGCAAACTGGATTTTCTGTTTGTCGCCGACGGCTTATTTATCAACGAAAAATCGATTCCCCACTTTCTGAACCGGTTCGAACCCTTAACGCTGCTGTCGGCTCTGGCTGGCGTCACCGAACATCTGGGGCTGGTAGGCACCGTCTCCACCTCATATAGCGAGCCCTTTACCGTGGCGCGCCAGTTCGCCAGCCTGGATCACCTGAGCGGCGGACGTGCGGGCTGGAACGTGGTCACTTCTCCGCTGGAAGGGTCGGCGAAGAACTTTTCTCGCCAGCAGCACCCGGAACATGCCTTGCGTTACCGTATTGCCGACGAATATCTGCAGGTGGTGAAAGGGCTGTGGGATTCATGGGAACAGGATGCCTTTGTTCGCAATAAAGAGAGTGGTCAGTTTTTCGATCCCGCGAAGCTGCACACGCTTAACCATCATGGCGACTTCTTTCAGGTGCAGGGACCGCTCAATATTTCCCGCACGCCGCAGGGCCGACCGGTCATTTTTCAGGCAGGTGCCTCGGAGGACGGCAAAAAGCTGGCGGCGCGTCATGCCGATGCCATTTTTACGCATCAGCCAACGCGAGAAGAAGCTCAGGCTTTTTACCGGGATGTTAAAGCGCAATTGGTGAAAAACGGCCGTCAGCCACAGGATCTGCATATTTTTCAGGGCGTAAGCGTGATTGTCGGCAGAGATGCAGAGGAGGTGGAGCAGCAATATCAAACCACCGCCGCGCTGGTTTCCATCCAGGATGCGCTCAACTATCTCGGTCGCTTCTTCGACCATCATGATTTTTCACAGTATCCACTCGATGCGCCTTTTCCCGATCTCGGTGAAATCGGCCAGAACAGTTTCCGCAGTACCACCGACGAGATTAAACGCAAAGCCCGCGAGCAGGGGCACACGCTGCGTCAGGCGGCGCTGGAAGCGGCCACGCCACGTCCGCTGTTTCATGGCACACCGGAGCTGGTCGCCGACGGCCTGCAACTGTGGTTTGAAAGCCAGGCGGCAGACGGTTTCATCATCAACGGCGGTACGCCTGATACCTTTGAGCGTTTTGTTGACCAGGTGGTGCCCGTCTTGCAGGCGCGCGGGTTAGCGCGACGTGACTACCCGGGCCGAACGCTGCGTGACAGCTTTGCCTTGCCACAGCCGGTTAATCAATTCACCTCACAATAAGAGCCTTTGCTATGCATAAAACGAGTTTTATCGCCTTGCTGATGCTTAGCGTCAGCGGTGGCAGCCTGGCGGAAAGCACCAGTGTCGCCGTAAATGGCCAGCGCGTCAGTCTTGAGGCCAACAAAGCCCCGATCCACACGCTGAAAAATGCCAGCGCGGTGGCGCAGCTGCCCGCCAACTATCATTTTGCCGTACCGGGCGCGTTGACCGTGGCGGTAGCGGCGCTGAATTCCCCGCCGCTCACTGTTTTTTCGGATGACAATAAAACGCTGCTGGGTAGCGAAGTCGATATCGCCAGGCTGGTGGCCGACAGCCTGGGGCTGAGGCTCAACGTGGTGCCGGCCTCCTGGGAAGACTGGCCGCTCGGCGTGGCCTCGGGAAAATATGATGCCGCCATTACCAACATCACCGTGACGAAGGCGCGCAAAGAGAAGTTTGATTTTGCGACCTACCGTAAAGACTCGCTGGGGTTTTACGTCAAAACCAGCAGCCCAATCCAGTCGCTGACTAAAGCCGAGGATATTGCCGGACTGCGCATCATTGTGGGTTCTGGAACCAATCAGGAGGCGATTTTACTCGCCTGGGATAAAGAAAATCAGGCCAGGGGCCTTAAGCCTTTCACGCCGATTTACACCAAAGATGACGCCGCCCAGACGCTGGCGCTGCAGGCCGGACGAGCGGATGCGTACTTTGGCCCTAACGTGATCGGTGCCTGGAAAGCCGCGCTCAACGGCAAAACCCGCCTGGTCGGCAGCGTTGATGGGGGCTGGCCGAAAGCCGCGCACATTGCCGTCACGGTAAAAAAAGGCAGTGGGTTAGCTGAACCGATCAGCACCGCCCTGAACGGCGTCATTCAAAATGGTGACTATCAGAAGGTGCTGGATCGCTGGGGCGAGGGCGTTGAACGCATCGACCATTCCGAGATTAATCCACCGGGTCTGGGTGACTAAGGAGCGCATGATGAGTGAACTGCAATTCCGCGAGCTGTCACCGGATGCGCCGGAGCTGGTGCCCATCCTGACCGGTTTATTCGGTGAATATGCGGCCCGCTATGGCGATTATTTCAGCCGCCATCAGGAACAGGAGCAGGCCGAATGGTATCTGCCGCCGCACGGCTTATTTATTGTGCTGGAGCGCGACGGCGAGATTATCGCCATGGGCGCGTATAAACCTTACGACGCGCACACGGCAGAGCTGAAGCGCATCTGGACGCGTGGCGACCTGCGCCGTCAGGGGCTGGCGCTGGTGGTGCTAAAAGAGCTGGAGCGACGGGCGCTGCGCGCCGGTTATCAGCGCCTGTTTCTGACCACCGGTTTCCGCCAGCCCGAGGCGGTGCGCTTATATACCGGCCACGGCTATGAGCCGCAGTTCGATCTGAGTGGCGATCTGGAGCGTTTCGGACAGCCACCGCACGATGGACGCTTACGCTTCATCAAAGTCATCGACGTGCACAGCGTTGCGCAGGCAAGTTAAGGAGCGAGCATGCGTCATCAACAACAACTTCATGTGGTGCCTGCCCGCTATCCCGCCCGCACCCTGGGCGCCGTGGTAGCGCTGTTTATCCTGGCGGGCGTGGTGCAGTCGGTAGCGTTTAATCCACGCTGGGAATGGGGCGTGTTTGCC
Organism: Pantoea sp. B623; assembly: GCF_024814475.1. Lineage (NCBI taxonomy): Bacteria > Pseudomonadati > Pseudomonadota > Gammaproteobacteria > Enterobacterales > Erwiniaceae > Pantoea > Pantoea sp. B623. The sequence goes on from NZ_JANUXM010000004.1 coordinate 3,161,052, forward strand.
CGCTGGTTCTTTGATCCGGTAATTTTACATGGCCTGGGGCAAACGCTGCTGTTGACCCTGCTGGGCACGGTGTTCAGCCTGCTGTTCGGTGGCGTACTGGCGCTGGCGCGGCTCTCGTCGTCCCGGCTGTTAAGCAGCCTGGCATGGGGATACATCTGGCTGTTTCGATCGCTGCCGCTGATCGTGGTGCTGATCATTCTCTACAACTTCTCCTATCTCTACGACACGCTCTCTCTTGGCGTGCCTTTTACCTCGCTGTCATGGGGCCATTTTCAGACCATCAATGTGCTGGGCCAGTTTCCCGCGGCGGTGATTGGTCTGACGCTGGTACAGGCAGCCTACAGTGCAGAGATCATTCGCGGCGGCTTTCTGGGTGTCGATCATGGTCAGGTGGAAGCGGCTTCCGCCCTCGGGCTGTCCGCGTCGCGTCGCACCTTTCGCATCATTCTGCCTCAGGCGTTACGCACCATTATTCCGACGGCATTTAACGAGATTATCAGCCTCTCGAAGGGCACGGCGATGGTCTATGTGCTGGCGATGCCGGAACTGTTTTACACCATCCAGATGATCTACAACCGCAACCAGGAAGTGATCCCGTTACTGATGGTCGGCGCGGCCTGGTATCTGATTATCACCACCGTCCTGTCAGTGATTCAGCACAGCGTTGAGCGCTGGCTGGCTCGCAGCGTCAGCCGTGAACCCCAACCGTCGCGCTGGCGACAATGGCGCACTCGCGTCGCACCGCTTAATCCTGTTGAGGAGATCGGCCATGTCCGAAGCCATTGATTACCATTTATCCCCTACCACCGGAGCCATCAGCATTACCGGCGTCAGCAAACGTTTCGGCAGGCTCAAGGCGCTGGACAACGTCTCGCTGGATCTGGCACCCGGTTCCGTTACGGTGATTCTGGGGCCATCAGGATCGGGAAAATCGACGCTGCTGCGCACCATTAACCACCTGGAACGCGTGGATGAAGGGTTTATCCAGATTGACGGCGATTACATTGGTTATCAGCGTCGGGGTGACAGGCTATATGAGCTGAAGGAGCGGGCGATTCTGCGTCAGCGCATTAACGTGGGCTATGTCTTTCAGAACTTCAATCTGTTTCCCCATCTTACGGTACTGCAAAATTTAATCGAAGCGCCCATCGCGCACCGTCAGCTCTCGAAGCGTGAAGCGATAATCCGTGCCGGTGAGCTACTGGATATCGTCGGCCTGCGTCATAAGGCCGATGCGTGGCCCCGGCATCTCTCTGGCGGGCAGCAGCAGCGCATTGCCATTGCCCGGGCTTTGATGCTGCAACCCCGGGTGATGCTGTTTGATGAGCCAACCTCGGCGCTGGATCCGGAACTGGTCGGCGAAGTGCTGGACGTGATAAAAAAGCTGGCCCGATCGGGCACCACGCTGGTCATCGTGACACACGAAGTGGGATTTGCCCGCGAGGTAGCTGACAACGTGGTGTTTATGGTGGACGGAAAAATTGTCGAGCAGGGCAGCAGTAGCCAGGTGTTAAACCACCCACGACATGAGAGAACGCGCCGCTTTCTGGCGCGCGTACTCTAAGGGGCCAGAATGAGATATGCCTGTGTGACGCTGTGCGCGCTGCTGGTGAGCGGCGCGGTTTTTGCCGAGGAAAAACCGGATGTCGCCCGAAATGAACAGCCGATTCACGCGCCGGTGAACCCTGAGGCGGTTAAAAAAATTCCGGCGGATTTTCATTTTGTTGAGCCCGGCACGTTAACGGTAGCGACTTCAGCCACTCACTCACCGCCGCTGGCGCTGCTGGCGGCGGATAACGTGACCCGCATTGGCAGCGATCCGGATATTGCCCGCCTGCTGGCGGACAGCCTCGGGCTGAAACTTAAACTGGTACCGGCTTCTTGGGAGGACTGGCCGCTGGGGATCAGTGCCGGGCGCTATGACGTGGCCATGTTTAATATCGCGGTGACCGAAGAGCGGAAAAAGAAGTTTGATTTTGCGACCTATCGGGCCGATAACCACGCCTTTGCCGTCAAGGCGGACAGTCCGATCAGCGCGATAACTTCTCCGCCAGACGTGGCGGGCAAACGCATCATCGTGGCCTCCGGCACCAATCAGGAACGTATTTTACTCAGTTGGGACGCACAGAACCGGGCGAAAGGATTGCCACCGGTCACGCCGATTTACCTGACCGACGATGCCTCGGCCACGCTGTATCTGCTTTCAGGGCGGGCAGATGCGATGTTTGGTCCGCACGCCGTGGCGGCCTGGAAGGTGGCGTCACGCGGCCAGACGAAATTAGTCGGCGAGGGGCCCTACCGCGCCTGGGTAGCGGTGACCACGAAAAAAGGCAATGGCCTGGCCGCGGCGCTGCAAACCGCGCTGGATGGCACTATTGCCGGCGGGCAGTATCGCCAGGTGTTACAACGCTGGGGCGAGCAGGATGAGGCGATTACCCATTCGATGGTTAATCCACCCGGGATTATTTACTGAGTAAAACGAGCCAGCCAGGCGCTTCCGTTAAGGCCCATGAACGTGCACCGACCCGTCAGCTCTGGCGGGTTTTTTTATTTCCTTGCAACAGCCCGCGCAGCAGATCGGGGCGGTGTCATCGGCCCGTCATTTTCTGGCGGTATTGGTCTTCATCTTCGCGCTGACGGCGGCAAAAAAGCGGGCGGTTCAGCGGGCAACGATGGCCGCCGCACCGTTTACAGATTAATCCTACCAGATAAAAAAGACTTAGCGGGTTAAGGAGATATTGTTAACAACTAATTTGGCTTTGGTTAGCGAGTTAGAGTGATTATGTAAATTGTGATGTATAGCGCACATTCCAACCCTGCGACCTTTGTCACACTAAAGAAAAAAAGGAGACATTGTATGACTGCCCAAACTTCCAGTCTGATGTTGCTGATGTCTTTCGCAGCAGGCACATTTTCAGCTGGGGCATCAAATAACCCACAACATTTGATGTTCGCCAGCCCGTCTGCCGGCGTACCAAACAATCCGCTGCCGCTGATTATCTGGCCACGCGTGGTGCCGGAGGACGAAGAGAATATCGCCACCTGGTTCGAGGAAACCTTTGAAAAAAATGGCTGGCCGCCTGACTGGCGCGATCAGTTGTTTCCCTATATGCACTACCATCCTAATACGCATGAGCTTCTTGGCGTCGCTGAAGGCTGGGCGGAAGTGCTGTTTGGGGGCGACAGTGGCCGCATGATTACCCTGCGGGCAGGGGATGCCGTGCTGATCCCTGCGGGTGTCGGGCATCGACAGGTTTCCGCCAGCGAAGATTTCCTGGCGGTAGGTGCCTATCCTGAAGGGCTGAAGCCTGAAATTCTGCGCGATGAAATCGGCCAGCTCAAACTGTCCCAGGAAAAAGTGAAAAAAGTCCCGTTGCCAAAACGGGATCCCTTTACGGGTAAAGCGGGTGCGATGACCGAGATCTGGACCCCGGTTGCCGCCATGATGCACAACCCGTAGCGCGCACAGGGACCGGCTGCCCAAAAGGGATGAAGACGTGGCTGCAGAGGTTTGGCAGCGGCAACCGGCCCCGCTGCCTCCTACTGAGAGGCGGCCAGGAGACGTTAGCGCCTTTATAGCAACCAGTATTAAGATTTTTCATATCCCGGCGCCGCACCGAGCCGGCGAAATATCCTGTCTTATCCTGCTGTTTTTCCTGATGAAAACCTGTTTAGGCGCTCATGTGCCGCTGACCGCGCCAACAAATTTGCCTGCCGACCTGCCGTAATTCATAAAAGTGCAAACAATGCGACTTACTTTCGCTGTATCTCCGGGACAGGCACGAAAGGTTAACTATGTTTTCAGTCGATCAGGTCATTGAACGTTTCTGGCCGAACCAGCGTCCTGCCAACTGGCAGAAACGGATATTGAAGTGGATTCTACGTGAAGATGAATTCCAGCGCTTTGCCGCGCGCTATCCCCACCTGAAAGGGCTGGATATGGTCGAGCAGGTACTGGAACATCTTGACGTCCGTTGCGAACTCAGCGAACGCGATTTGGAGCAGATCCCATCGCACGGACCGGTGGTGATCGTGGCGAACCATCCACTGGGTACCATCGACGGCATGGCGTTACTGCATGCGATATCTCAGGTTCGCCGCGACGTGAAAATCGTGGCGAACCGGCTAATTATGCTGCTGGAACCTCTCAACAGCCTGATGTTACCCGTCGACAATATCGGTAACCGCACCAACCGCCAGCAGCTGCAGCACATGCAACAGCACCTGAGCAATCAGGGCGTCCTGATTATCTTCCCGGCGGGCGAAGTGTCCCGCCTGACCAGCGCCGGCGTGCGCGATCGCGAATGGCATCACAGCTTTCTGCGCCTGGCCGCGAAAGCGCGCGCGCCGCTGGTACCGGTGCATGTCGAAGGTCGAAACAGCTCACTGTTCTATGCCACCGCGAAAGTCGCACCGTCCGTGGCGATGCTGATGCTGGTGCGTGAAATGTTTAAACAACGCGGGATGCGCATCAAACTGCGTATCGGCGCGCAGATCCCCTTCGCGCACTGGCACGATGGCCATACGCCCGGCAAAGAGCTGGCAAAGCGCGTGCGAAAACATGTTTACCGCCTGGGGCAGGGCAAAAAAGGGCTCTTCCAGACAGAATCCGCCATCGCGCTGGCGGAAGATCGTGCCGAACTGAAAAAGGCTCTGCTGCAAAGCGAGTTGCTGGGCAATACGCCTGACGGCAAGAAGATCTATCTGTGGCGGCGTAACGGGGCGACCTGGGTGCCGATACTGCGTGAACTGGGACGGCTGCGTGAGATTGCCTTTCGTGCAGTCGGTGAGGGCAGCGGTCGCCGACGGGATCTCGACAGCTACGATGATGACTACTATCACCTGATTCTGTGGGACGACGCAGAGCTGGAAATCGTGGGGGCTTACCGGTTTATCCCCGGTGGCGAACAGCTGGAACGACGCGGCATGGAAGGCCTCTACAGTCACAGCCTGTTCCATTACGACGAACGCATGATCCCTATTCTTCGTCAGGGCATTGAACTGGGCCGCAGCTTTATTCAGCCCGCCTACTGGGGTAAACGCGGGCTGGACTATCTCTGGCTTGGCATCGGGGCTTACGTGGCCAGATATCCTGAGGTGCGCTATCTGTTCGGACCGGTTTCCATCTCTGGCACTATGCCGCTGGCGGCGCGCGATTTGCTGGTCGCGTTCTATCGGATCTATTTCCCAACGGACTTTCCGCTGGCGACCTCGCGCTGTCCTTATCCGGCCTCTCTGCCTGCCGTACTGGCCCAGTTTAGCGGCAATGATTACAAAGAGGATCTTCAGCGGCTGAAACAGCTGCTCAGTAACCTCGGCGTCGCCATCCCCACGCTCTACAAACAGTATTGCGAAGTCTATGAGCCAGGCGGGGTGCAGTTTATTGATTTCGGCAGCGACCCGGACTTCAACAACTGTATTGATGGGCTGGTTTTGGCGGATTTAACCAAAATCAAGCCATCGCGCTACGAGCGCTACGTGGCGGTCCATCTGCCGAAGTAGCCCGGTGTCACGGTCCTGTCATCAAACTGTCGTAACGTCTTGCACAAAACGTACACGGCAAAGGCGACATCAACATGGCCGCAATTTCACTCTCCGGGCTGAATAAAGCCTTCGCGGCGCAGCCGGTCCTTGAGGCGGTCTCGCTGGAGATCCAGCAGGGTGAGTTTATCGCCGTGCTGGGCCCCTCCGGCTGCGGCAAAACGACCTTACTCAGGTTAATCGCCGGATTTGAAACGCTGGATCGCGGCGAGATCTGGGTGGACGACACGTTGTTTGCCTCCCCGGATTTTCATCTGCCTCCCGAAAACCGCGATCTTGGCGTGGTGTTTCAAAACTACGCGCTGTGGCCGCATATGACGGTGGCTGAAAACGTAGGCTATAGCCTGAAAGTCAGCGGCGTAAACCGTGCCGATCGGGAAGAACGTATCCGGCAGGCCCTGGCGCTGGTCGACCTGCTGGCCTTTGCCGATCGCCGCCCGGCCGATCTGTCCGGCGGTCAGCGTCAACGCGTAGCCCTGGCCCGCTGCCTGGTGGCAAAGCCTCGGCTGGTCCTGCTTGACGAACCTCTGGCTAACCTTGACGTGCATTTGCGTGCCGCCATGGAAGAGGAGTTTCGCCGTTTTCACCGTCACAGCGGGGCCACCTTAATTTATATCACCCACGATCAGCGCGAAGCGATGGCGCTCGCCGATCGCGTTGTGGTGCTGAATGCGGGGCAGGTCATGCAGTTTGCTTCACCACAAACCCTGTGGCGTGAGCCCGCTAATGAGATGGTCGCCACCTTTATTGATGAGGGGCGCGTGCTGCCGGTAAAAGAGATTGAACCGACAGGCCAGGGCCAGGCATCGGTGATGCTGTTTGGTACACGGATGCGGTTGCGCTGTGCCGCGCATCAGACAGCCTTGCCGCAGGGTAAAGCCAGCTTTCATCGGGCCAGTTTTCGCCTGGCGGCTGACGAAACCGGCCATTTCACCGCCAGGGTTGAACGCCTGATTTACCGCGGCGGACATTACGATATCCATCTGTCTCCACAGGCAGAGCCTGAGGTTTCCATCACGCTGGCCCTTGACGATGTCTCTGCTCTCAGGGTTAACGACACCGTAAATATTGCCGTGACTGACGGCTGGATTCTTCCCGCATAAAGGACTTCAGACAGTATGAAAAAACTCATGCTTACCTCGGTTACATCTCTGCTCTTCACGGCTGCGCTGGCAGGCCCCACGCTGGCACAGGCGGCAGATAAGCCTTCCGGCACGCTGGTGGTCTACACCTCGCAGGCACCGGAAATTGCGCAGCAAACTATGGACGCGTTCAAAGCGGCCTATCCCGGTATTCAGGTGGAATGGACGCGCAACGGCACCACGCAGTTAATGAACGTGCTGCACACGGAAATGATGAGCGGCAAGGTGAAGCCCGACGTGCTGTTGGTTGCCGACGCCATCAACCTTGGCGCACTGAAGAAAGAGAAGCAGCTCTATGCGTATCAGGATGCGCCCGTCGATCACCTGAAACCCGCCTTTTATGACCGGGATAAAACCTTTTTTGGCACCAAAATTATCGCCACCGTGATTGCCTACAACACGCAGCGCGCTAAACCCGTTAACAGCTGGAAAGCCCTGCTAAACGCGGACAACAAAGGGCAAATAGCCATGCCCAGTCCGCTTTACTCCGGGGCTGCCTTGTATAAGCTGCACACGGATATCACGACGCCTGACATCGGCTGGAACTTCTATAAACAGCTGGCGGCGCTGGGCATCGCGCCGCAGGGCGGTAACGGACCTGCGTTAAAAGCCGTAGCGAGTGGACTGGATAAATATGGTGTGATTACCGATGCCGACATTATCCGGGCCAAAAAGCAGGGATCGCCCATCGACCTGGTCTATCCCGAAGAGGGCGTGTCTTACGTCACGGAACCCGTCGCCATTATGAAATCGGTGCATAACCTGCCTGCCGCGAAAGCCTTTGTGGATTTTCTGCTGTCAGAGCCGGGACAGAAACTGGTGGTTCAGCAGGGTAACCGGCCGGTCGATGACCGCATTGCCGCGCCTGAAGGCTTTGTTCCGGTAGACCAGATCAAACTGCTGACCCCGGACGTGGAGAAGGCGGTGGCCGATGATGCGCAGGTGCGGGAACAGTTTACCGCGCTGTTCGGTGGCTGAGAATGAGCGTGCTGAGTAACGACTGTCAGCCTCGCCGGGTGCATCGCACACGCTGGCGTTTTCGCGCTGAACCTTGGGTGCTAGGGCTGCTGGTGCTGACGATCGGGCTGCTGTCCGTGGCGCCTTTTACCCGGCTGATCTGGACAGCGATAGCCCCGCAGGGCGTACCGGATTTGACACGGCTGACGCAGCTGTTGATCAGCCGCCGGGTACTCAGCGCCACGTTAACGACCTTAAGCATCGGGCTGAGCGCCACCCTGTTGTCGCTGTTGCTTGGCACGCTCGCCGCCTGGCTGGTTGCGCTGAGCGATATGCGCGCTAAAGCAGCCTGGGTCTTCGCCTTTATCTTACCCCTGATGATTCCGCCACAGGTGACTGCACTTGCCTGGCTGCAGGCGCTGGCGCCAGGCAGCCTGCTGGCATCGCTGTTTCAGCTGCTGGGTTTACCCTGGTTCGCGCCGGGTGAACAACCGCTCTATTCATGGGGCGGAATCGTGCTGCTGCTGGGCCTGCACAATGCGCCGCTGGTGTTCCTGACGGTGCGTGCCGGGTTTCGCCGTTTACCGGCAGAACTGGTGGAAGCCGCGCAGATTAGCGGCGCTTCGCACGGGCAAATCCTGCGCACCATTATTTTACCGCTGGCGCGTCCCGCCATCTTCGCGGGCGCAGCGCTGGCATTTGTGGCAAGCGTGGGTAATTTTGGTATTCAGGCGATGCTGGGCATTCCGGCACGCCTGCCGACCTTAATTACGCTGGTCTATCAGCAACTTAACGCCATTGGCCCCGGTGCGCTGCCGGATACGGCCGTCTATTCTTTGCTGATTGCGCTGATCACCTTAACCGGCATGATGCTGAGCGGCTGGCTGGGCGGACGGCGTGATGTTCGCGTGAGTGGCTCGCCGCGCCCGTTTCAGCAACCGCTTAACGGCGCGCGGCTGCCCACGGAGGTGATGGCCTGGCTGTGGATGGCGGCTACGCTCATCATGCCGGTCAGCGCGCTGCTGACCAGTGCGCTGACGCGCGGCTTTGGTCAGGCCTTGACGTGGCAGACCCTGACGCTGGAAAACTTTTATCAGGCGCTGTGGGGCTATCCCGCAATACGCCATGCTTTCGCGACCAGCCTGTGGCTCACCTCGCTGGCGACGCTGATGCTCACGGTCATGGCGCTGTTTCTGGCTTTCTTCCTGAGCTGGCGACGCACGCGACTGGTGCGCGGCCTGTGGTTTGCCAGCGAGCTGACTTATGCGCTGCCCGGTATCGTGACAGGTGTGGCGGCAATCCTGTTTTTTCTGCCGCCGCTTCCTCTGCTGGCGGTCTCGATTTACGGCACGGTCTGGATCATTCTCGCCGCCTATCTGTCCAACTTCCTGGCCTTAGTCTTGCGCCCCACGCTGGCGGGCTTCGCACAAATTGACCCCTCGCTGGATGAGGCCGCGCGTCTGTGTGGAGCGGGGTTTCTGCGCCGCATGGGCGATATTTTACTGCCGCTGGCGGCGCCGTCTGCGCTGGCGGGAAGCCTGTTGGTCTTTCTGACCGCGCTGAACGAAATTCAGGTCTCGGTGCTGCTGGTGACCTCCGATACGCAAACCCTTGGGCCAACCATTATCTTTCTTGATGAGGGCGGCTCTGCACCGCTGGCTGCCGCCGTAGGATGCCTGATGATTCTGGTTGTTCTGACCTTGATGTTGCTGGCGACGCGCCTGACGCGCGCGCTGCCGCAGGGAGTATTGCCATGGCAAGCCTGACCGTGGTGAGCGGCGTGGGGGGAAAGTTGCCCGCCGCTTTCCTGCTTGAGATTCAGGGATACCGCCTGTTGTGGGATCTGGGCGCGGGGCCGGAGCCCGGCGTAAGGCCGGATTTAACGGTCACGGGGCACGTCGATGCCATCTGTCTGACCCATTCTGATGGAGACCATACAGGTGCACTCGACAGCTGGCAGGCGTTGGGATCGCCGCCGGTTTACGCCACGGAGCTGACCTGGCAGCAGTTGGGAGAGTGCCCAGTACCTGGGCGATCGCGGCACGCATTGCCCTTACGCGGGCAGTGCGCGGTTGGCCCGCTTAATCTGTTTACCGGCCGGAGCGGCCACTCACCAGGATCCGTCTGGTTTCACCTGCCGGTCGCGGGCGGCATCACCTATATGGGCGACTGGAGTCGCGAATCACTGCTGCTGCCTTTTGACCGACCACCACGGGCGCGCTGGTTGATTACCGATGCCTCTTACGGCGACCGTCATCAGCGGCTTAATCAGCAGGTTGACGCGCTGATACAGGCTGCCCGCCACGGGGCGGTGGTCACGGCGCCGTTGCACGGCAGAGGCCCGGAGATGGCACTGCGGCTACGAGCAAAAGGGTTGCCGGTGGTGCTGTGCCCGCAGGTGCGGGAAGACGTGTCACAGCTGCTGGCGCAAAATGCGCTGCCGGCCGCCACGGCGCTGGCGTTGCTGCCGTTGCTGCGTGAGCCGACGCCTGCGCAATGGCGACCTGACAGCGTTATCGTCGCGGCCGATGCGGTGGCGGACAGCGGCCTGGCCGCCTTGCTGAGCCAGCGGCCCGAGTTCAACCTGATTTTTAGCAGTCATGTCGCTCGCGGCACGCGGGCCTTCGCGATGCTACAAAACGGCTCAGCGCAGTGGTTGCCCTGGAATGTCCATCCCCCGCTGGACGATCAACTGGCGTTGATCAAACACAGCGGAGCGGACCAGGTCATTCCCGCTTTTGTCGAGCCGGCATTGTGCCAGCAGTTAATCGCCCGCGCGTCTGCCACGCTCAGCTGGCAGCGTCACTTTACGCTGTCATCCCGCTGGGAAAGCTTTGCCTGATCGCATTAGCTGTAAAGCCCGTGCTGCTGCACCGGCGCATGACCCGGATTATCCCGGATGCGGCGTACCGAGTCGCGTACCACCAGCTTGCCGTTCAGCAGCAGATTACCGGGCGGCAGGTTTGGATCTAAACGCAGCGCCTGAAGCATTTTGACGGCGGCCTCGCCCAGCTCGTCTCGCGGAACCTGAACCGAGGTTAACGGGATCTCCTGCACGGTGGCCAGGTTGAAACCATCCATGCTCATCACGGACACATCTTCCGGCACCCGCAGGCCTGCTTGCTGTAACGCCTGCACCGTTCCGGCGGCAATATAATCGCCACTCGCCAGAATCGCCGTAGGGCGCTGCGCCTGCGGGCAGCGACGCAAATAGTCGCCCAGACAGGCGCTGGCTTCGCTGCTGCTAAAACTGTTGAGCGTAATCAGGTGCTGGCGGCTGTCGAAGCGCAGATTCATGGCATGCCAGGCATCGCGTACACCCTGAAGCCGCTGCTCCATGGTGTAACGCCGAAGGCAGTGCAGCGACAGAATTTGCCGATGGCCCTGTTCAAACAGATAGCGCGCGGAAAACTCGCCAATAAGCTGATGATCCGGCGACACCGAGGGCAGGCGCATTCGGCGGTCGCGGGCGTTGATCAGCACGCAGGGTTTGTTCATTTCGGCCGCCAACTGATGAATGTGTTCATCGTCGATACCGATCAACAGCGCGGCTTCCGTCTGCTGCATCTTGTCGATAAACAGCGCGGCATCACTTTCCACTTCTTCCAGCGGGCAGTAGCGCAACCGCACATCGTGCGGTTTAACGGCTTCGCTGATCCCCTGGATCACCTTGTAATAAAAGATATCCGTGCGGATATCGAATGCCCGCGGTGGCGCAAATACCATCAGGTCATTAAGCAACAGCCGACCATGCTGAAGATTATCCAGTACGCCTTGCTGTTGGGCGATGCGTAACACTTTCTCGCGCGTGGCGGCGCGAATATTGGCTTTCCCGGCAAGGACGCGCGAAACCGTGCTGATCGACACGCCGCTCAGGGCGGCAATTTCGCTCACTTTTAAGCTTTGCTTCATTCTGTGATCGCCCTCAAATCTGCAAATGAAAAAATTTTCATAAGGTGCTGAATCGTGTCCCTGCTGGTCTGCAAGGGCATTTTTATTATTTCCCGATAGTGCCATGAAAAGGGTTGCAAAAAATGGGCTGTACCCACGTTTTCGGCTTTTTTAAGGTCGGATCAGATAAACAGGCTCGCTGCGCGGCAACGCGTCAATCACTGGCTACAGGAGTTTCATCATGAGTCTCGACTCGACCACCCGCACTCACGCGTCGTCGCGCCCGCTGCGGATGATTAAAAATTTGCGCTGGTGGATGCTGGGCATGTTCCTGCTGGGCGTCACGGTGAATTACATCACCCGTAACTCACTGGGGATTCTGGCACCGGAACTGAAAAGCACTCTGAATATGACCACGGAGCAGTATTCCTGGGTCGTGGCGGCTTTCCAACTGGCCTATACGCTGTTTCAGCCTGTGTGCGGCTGGTTAATCGATGTTATCGGTTTGAAAGTGGGCTTTTTGATCTGCGCCGTTATCTGGTCTGTCACCTGTCTGCTGCACGCCGGGGCAGGAAGCTGGCTGCATCTGGCGCTGTTACGTTTTGTGATGGGTGCATCAGAGGCGGCAGCCACGCCCGCGAATGCCAAGGCCATTGGGGAGTGGTTTCCGAAAAAGGAGCGGCCGGTAGCGGCAGGCTGGGCGGGCGTTGGCTTTTCCGTCGGCGCGATGCTGGCTCCGCCCATTATTTATATCGCGCATATCTCGTTTGGCTGGCAGGGCGCATTCCTGCTCACCGGCGGGCTGGGTTTGATCTGGGTGGCGCTCTGGTGGTGGGGCTATCACTCGCCTGAACGCCATCCGCGCCTCTCGGATGAGGAGCGGGCGTTTATTACCCAGGACAACGAAGTCATCGGCGAAAAGCTGCCGTTTTTCACTGCGATGAAAGTGATTGGGAAAGAGAAGAAGTTTTACGGAATCGCTATTCCGGCTTTTTTAGCCGAGCCCGCCTGGGCGGTCCTGAGCTTCTGGGTGCCGCTCTACCTGGCCAATGAACGCGGCATGGATCTGAAGCAGATCGTGATGTTCGCCTGGCTGCCGTTCCTGGCCGCTGACTTCGGCAGCGTCGCCAGCGGTTACCTGACAAAACTCTACGTGCGCTGGTTTGGCTGCTCCCGCGTGAACTCCATCGTCGCCAGTTCCGTCACCGGGGCCGCGCTGATGATCTCGCTGGCACTGATGACGCTGGTTAAAGATCCCTATCTTGCCATTGCCCTGATCTCCATCGGCGGTTTCGGCCACCAGGTGATTTCCTGCATGTTGAGCGCGCTGGTGGTTGAGCGTTTTGATCGCCGCCAGATGGCGACGGTCAACGGCATGCGCGGGTCCTGCGCCTGGATAGCCAGCTTTATTTTTTCACTGATTATCGGCGTTACCGCCGACACCATTGGCTTCAATCCCTTGTTTATTGCCATGGGCTTTTTTGATCTGATTGGCGCGGTTTTTCTGGTGATGTTTATTGCCGAACGCCGCCAACGTACTGCTAAACAGTGAGGGTAATCTCATGAAAACACTTAAGACATGGACGCTACATCAACAAACGCCGCATTTTGTCGAACTGAAAGTCGAGCAGCGTCACTTTTTACGGATTTACGTATTAGAAAACGGCCTGATGCGCGTGCTGCTGAAACGCGACGGGGAACTGGCGCTGAACCGCACCTGGAGCATTGCCCCGCAGGAGGATGTGCCTTGGGAGGGGCGCGACCGCGAATCGCTGGAAGGTTTTACGCTGCCCGCCTTTACCCTGCAACAGGAGGCGCAACAAATCCGTCTGGCCACGGATCGACTGCGGGTTACCGTGCATTATCCCCTTTGCCTCAGTTGGGAACATTTTGACGGCACCGACTGGCAGCCGCTGGCGGTCGATCGCCATACCGGGGCTTACCTGCTGAACATGCATGGCGATGGCGTGGAACATTATCAGCGTCGTCAGCCGCAGGACCGGGTTTACGGCCTGGGTGAAAAGAGCGGCGATCTCAACCGGGTCAATCGCCGTTTCGAAATGCGCAATCTGGATGCGATGGGCTATAACGCTGCCAGTACCGATCCGCTCTACAAACATATTCCTTTCACGCTGACCCAGCGTGACGGCGTCAGCTTCGGGCTGTTTTACGATAACCTCACCAGCAGCTGGCTGGACCTGGGGAATGAGTTAGATAATTATCATCTGCCTTATCGCCGTTACCGCGCAGAGGCGGGCGATCTGGATTACTACATGATGCTGGGCCCGACGCTGCTGGAGGTGACCAAGGCGTTTGTTCGCCTCACCGGCCGGACGCTCTTTCAACCGAAGTGGAGCCTGGGCTACAGCGGCTCCACAATGCACTACACGGATGCGCCTGATGCGCAGCAACAGCTCCTGTCCTTTATTCAACTGTGCCGCGAGCATGAGATTCCCTGCGATTCGTTTCAACTGTCGTCGGGCTACACCTCCATCAATAACAAGCGCTACGTGTTCAACTGGAACTATGACAAGGTGCCGAATCCCAATGCCATGAGCGCCGCTTTCCATCAGGCCGGGATGAAGCTGGCGGCCAACATCAAGCCTTGCCTGTTACAGGATCATCCACGTTATAAAGAAGTGGCGGATCAGGGGCTGTTTATCCGCGATTCGGAACAGGATCGGCCTGAGCGTTCCGTATTCTGGGATGATGAAGGCTCGCATCTGGATTTCACCCATCCCCAAACGGTGGCGTGGTGGCAGCAAAACGTCACTGAGCAGTTGCTGAAAAAAGGGATCGATTCGACCTGGAACGATAATAACGAATATGAAGTCTGGGACGGCGAAGCACGCTGCTATGGCTTTGGCCAACCCATTGCGATTAAGCACATCCGACCGGTGATGCCGCTGCTGATGATGCGCGCCTCGATGGAGGCTCAGCAGCGCTTTGCCCCGGAAAAAAGGCCGTACCTGATTTCCCGTTCAGGCTGCGCAGGCATGCAGCGCTATGTGCAGACGTGGAGCGGGGATAACCGGACAAACTGGCAAACCCTGCGCTACAACATCCGTATGGGGTTGGGAATGAGTCTGTCGGGCCTGTTTAACGTCGGGCACGATGTGGGCGGGTTTGCCGGCGATAAACCGGATGCGGAGCTGTTTGTGCGCTGGGTACAGAATGGCGTGATGCATCCCCGTTTTACTATTCATTCATGGAATGACGATCACACCGTCAACGAGCCCTGGATGTATCCGGAAGCCACATCAATGATTCGTGAGGCTATTCGCCTGCGTTATCGCCTGATGCCGTATCTGTATACGCTGGCCTGGCAGGCCAGCGAGCAGGATGAGCCAATGCTGCGGCCAACCTTCCTCGATCACGAGCACGATCCGCGCACCTATGACGAGTGCGATGATTTCATGCTGGGGCGAGATTTGCTGGTGGCAAGCGTGGTTGAGCAGGGCGCCCGTCAGCGCCAGGTCTATCTGCCAGATAACGCCCACGGCTGGTATGACTGGCACAGCGGTAGCTGGCTGGCGGGGGGCCAGTCGGTAATGCTGGATGCGCCGCTGGATCGTCTGCCGTTACTGATCCGTGCCGGTGCTGCAATTCCACTGGGAGAGTGTGAAAGTACCACCGATGCGCAGCGTGATAACGTACGGGAACTGCAGCTGTGGCCTGCGCCGGGCAATGCGACCACCTCCGGCGAACTGTTTGACGACGACGGAGAAACGCATGGCTGGCAGAAGGGCAATGCGCTTTGGCTGAGCTGGACGTTAACCAGCAGCGCGTCACGGTTGGAGCTGAGCATTGAAAAGCGGGGAGATTATCAGCCAGCGTGGCGTGATATGGCGATTAGCTTACCGCCGGGCGAGAAGCGTCCGTTGTGGGTCAACGGGGAAATGACAACCTGTTACCGACTGGCGTAACCCAGAGCGCAAATCACACTACCGGCCCACCTGCGTGGGCCGGTTTATTTTAGGCGGAGTGGGTTTCGGTGCTCATGCGTCCAAGGTCTTTATCGACCAGGAACAGACCGTTACCGCTATCGCCAACCATCGCCAGTTTATCCAGCACGGTTTTAAACAGCTTCTCTTCTTCATGCTGTTCTGCAACATACCACTGCAGGAAGTTGAAGGTTGAATAGTCCTGCGTTGTCATCGCTGAGTGCGCCAGTTCATTGATTTTACTGGTAATCAGCTTCTCGTGATCCAGCGCCTGAATCAGCACTTCATTCAGTGAATTGTAGGCAACGGGCGGTGCAGCAATGCTGCCCAGCACCGGCATAGCACCGGTATCGCTCAGATAGTCGAACAGGCGCTGCATGTGTTCCATCTCTTCACGCGAATGCATTTTCAGGAAGGACGCTGCGCCCTCATAGCCTTTATCGCTGCACCACGCACTCATTTGTAAATAGAGATTGGCGGAGAAAAATTCGAGGTTCAGCTGGTCGTTTAAACGTCCAGTCATTTCAGCAGTCAGCATGGCCGCGTCCTTTGAGTGTTAATAAATTAGTGGTGAATTATGCAACAGGCTGGTAACGAATGGGAAGCCTTTTATTGAAAAATTTGCAATTTATCTGGTTGATTTAAAAAGAATTATTTCAACTATTGAATGCGAGCGATTATCATTGTGGTCAGCTTTTCGGGTCGCCAGTTGTCACTCCGTAAGCCGGTGCGCCTGGCTTCCGTGCGGCTTCCTTTACCGGCAGGTCAGGCTGGATGCGGCCTGGCAGGAAGGCAAGGGTGACCCGGCGATGAACCGGCTGCAGCGCATGCGCAAGAAATGCCTGACCAGAGATTTGTGAGGCAAGGCGTGAAGGTGAATCTTATGCGGGTTCATCGCGAAGAAATCGCATAAACTTTTCGTGAAATGCCACCGTTAACCCTCAGGGTGAATATGCAATCTGTCAAAAGCCATGCTGAATTTTACGACGTCCAGTTTTCAAAAGAAGATTTCACCGGTCTGACGATCGCTGAAACGCATTTTGAAGACTGCGAATTCAATAACGCCAACTTTACCTCTGCGGTGTTTTCGGCCTGCAAGTTCATCAACTGTGTGTTTAATCACTGCAATATGAGCCTGCTGAACCCATCCAATAGCCGCTTCTTTGGCGTTCACTTCAATGAGTGCAAGCTGACCGGCATTGACTGGACGACAGCCTACTGGCCCGATTTTTATCTGGACCACGAACTGCATTTTCAGAAATGTATTCTGGCCAGCGGCTCTTTTTTTGGGCTGCGGTTGCAGGGCTTAAAAATGGAGGCATGCAAACTGACAGAGGTGGATTTCAGGGAGTGCGATTTAACCGGCGCAACGCTCACCGAATCGGACCTGACGGGCAGTTTATTCAATCACACCGTGCTACGTGGCGCAGATCTCACAGAATCCTGGAATTACGCCATCAATATCTTCCATAACACGGTCGATAAAGCCAAATTTTCTCGCCTGGAAGCGGTTTGTTTGCTGGAAAGTCTGGGCATCGAACTCGTCGATTAGTCGAGGCCTGAGGAGTAGCAGCCCCCGCGAATACGCTTTATGGGGCAGGTTTCGTTCGGGGTAACGCCTGGCCACCCTGACGTACTACCGGCGCGGCGGCCTGCCGTTTCTGACTGACGCCACTTTCTCTTCCGTACGCTGTAGGCCAATAGCACAAAATATTGTATGCTATGCCGCCTTAAAGTTGACCAGGTAACCGGAAGCACGCCAATGTAACTTTGCGCTCACCCCGCGACGACATAAAGTCGCATTTGGCACCGTTTATCCGCCGGTAAGGTTCTGCCGGCCACCGTGATTTATCTGCCGCGCCTGTTAGCGCGTGGCTACGTTGAGAAGAATTCACTCATGTCTAATCCCTTTTTAGAAGAGGTGGCACGCCGCCGCACCTTCGCGATTATCTCGCACCCGGATGCCGGTAAAACCACAATTACCGAAAAAGTCCTGCTGTTCGGACAGGCGATCCAGACCGCCGGTACGGTAAAAGGCCGCGGCTCCAACCAGCATGCGAAGTCTGACTGGATGGAGATGGAAAAGCAGCGTGGTATTTCAATCACG
Organism: Pantoea sp. B623; assembly: GCF_024814475.1. Classification (NCBI taxonomy): domain Bacteria; kingdom Pseudomonadati; phylum Pseudomonadota; class Gammaproteobacteria; order Enterobacterales; family Erwiniaceae; genus Pantoea; species Pantoea sp. B623. The sequence continues at coordinate 3,178,634 of NZ_JANUXM010000004.1, forward strand.
ACGTCAGTTATGCAGTTTCCCTATCGTGACAGCCTGGTAAACCTGCTGGATACGCCGGGGCACGAAGACTTCTCTGAAGATACCTATCGTACGCTGACCGCCGTTGACTGCTGCCTGATGGTGATCGACGCAGCGAAAGGCGTTGAAGATCGTACCCGTAAGCTGATGGAAGTGACGCGCCTGCGCGATACGCCGATCCTGACCTTTATGAACAAACTCGACCGTGACATCCGCGATCCGATGGAACTGCTGGATGAAGTGGAAAGCGAGTTAAAAATCGCCTGTGCGCCCATCACCTGGCCAATAGGCTGCGGTAAGTTGTTTAAAGGGGTTTATCACCTTTATAACGATGAAACTTATCTCTATCAGACCGGTAAAGGGCACACCATCCAGGAAGTGCGCATCGTTAAAGGCCTGAACAACCTGGACCTCGACGCGGCCGTCGGCGAAGAGCTGGCCGCACAGCTGCGTGAAGAGCTGGAGCTGGTGCAGGGCGCCTCGCACGAATTCGAAAAAGAGGCTTTCCTTAGCGGTCAACTCTCTCCGGTGTTCTTTGGTACTGCGCTGGGTAACTTTGGCGTTGATCATATGCTGGATGGCCTTGTGGAGTGGGCGCCGCGCCCCATGCCGCGCCAGACCGATACCCGCCAGGTTGAGGCAAAAGAAGAGAAATTTACCGGTTTCGTGTTCAAGATTCAGGCTAACATGGATCCCAAGCACCGTGACCGCGTGGCGTTTATGCGCGTGGTATCAGGCCGTTACGAAAAAGGCATGAAGCTGCGCCAGGTGCGCACTGGCAAAGACGTCGTGATTTCTGATGCGTTAACCTTTATGGCGGGCGACCGTTCGCACGTAGAAGAAGCCTATCCGGGCGATATCATCGGCTTGCACAACCACGGCACGATTCAGATCGGCGACACCTTTACCCAGGGTGAGAACATGAAGTTCACCGGTATTCCGAACTTCGCGCCAGAACTGTTCCGCCGTATTCGCCTGCGCGATCCGCTGAAGCAAAAGCAACTGCTGAAAGGGCTGGTCCAGCTGTCGGAAGAGGGCGCGGTTCAGGTGTTCCGTCCGGTTCACAATAACGACCTGATTGTAGGAGCTGTTGGTGTCCTGCAGTTTGACGTGGTCGTCGCGCGTCTGAAAAGCGAATACAACGTTGAAGCCATCTATGAGGCGATTAACGTTTCTACGGCACGTTGGGTCGAGTGCAGCGATGCCAAAAAGTTCGAAGATTTCCAGCGTAAAAATGAGGTGAACCTCGCGCTGGATGGCGGTGATAACCTGACCTATATCGCTCCCACCATGGTGAATCTGAATATTACTCAGGAACGCTATCCTGATGTGACATTCCGTAAAACCCGCGAGCACTAATTCGTGCTTTCAGGGCCATTCCAGCACGGAATGGCCCTGTTTCAACGGATACAGAACCCTCCTAAAACGCGCCTTTTCCTCTCTTTTGACGCACGATCAACCAGTTACCCGAGCAAAACTCTAAATCCCGACTATGATTATTTCATCGGACGGTTTAAGAGACTTATTCTCCCCGCGTCCAGTGCCGCAGCAGCACTGTTTGCTGCTCTTGCGCCCACAGTTTTGGGCGAGTTAACAGATAGAAGGATGATATCGATGCACACAACTAAGATTACTAAAACATTGATGGCTGCGATGATCGGTACTGCTCTGCTGAGCGGAAGCGCATTTGCAGAGGAATCCGCGTCTCAGAAAGCCTCACAAACGGCTGACAGCGCTGGTGCAAAAATTGACAGCTCAATGAAGAAAGTGGGCGGCTTTATGGATGACAGCGCCGTGACGGCTAAAGCAAAAGCGGCCCTGGTTGATGACGACTCCATCAAAAGCACCGACATTTCTGTCAAAACCCATCAGGGCGTTGTTACCCTGAGCGGCTTCGTGACCTCACAAGACCAGGCTGAGAAAGCCGTGGCCGTGGTGAAAAAAGTTGAAGGCGTTAAATCAGTCAGCGACAAGCTGCACGTGAAAGACGCGAAAAAACAGTCAATGAAAGGTTATGCCGGTGACGCTGCCACAACCAGCGAAATTAAAGCTAAGCTATTAGCAGATGACATGGTTCCTTCACGTAACGTGAAAGTGGAAACCACCGACGGTGTGGTTCAGCTTTCAGGTGAAGTGGCGAATCAGGCACAGTCTGACCGTGCCGAAAGCATCGCTAAAGCTATCGAAGGCGTAAAAAGTGTTAAAAATGACCTGAAGGTCAAGTCTTAACACGACCCGGTGCGGCTTCTTCCGGAAGCCGCACTGATAAAAATACCCATCGTGGGATGAAACAAGCAGTTCAATATTAAAATGGTTAAGGAGAGGCTTATGTTTCGTTGGGGCATTATTTTTCTGGTGATCGCACTGATCGCTGCTGCATTAGGTTTTGGTGGCCTTGCCGGTACCGCAGCCTGGGCAGCTAAAGTCGTATTCGTGGTGGGTATTATTCTGTTCCTCATCAGCTTGTTCACTGGCCGTAAAAAGCTATAGCGATGACCCAGACTGTTTGATGCTGGCGTAGTCAGCATCAAACGGAGACCAGTTATTTGTGCGAATGTTATTGTGAGGCAAAGGATGCTTCATATTCGCAACGATGTGTTAAACGGCGCAACGCCAATAGCACAATTTATGGACAACGTAGCTGGTTCTCCGTGCTAGTATCCTTTCACAATTCTAATCCCTGCATTCCCTACATTTGCCTATCGGGAACCCAATCTGAGGTCGGTACATTGGGTATACGTATTCCCGTGACGCTTGGGGCGATTGAACCCCTTGCTCTCACACCTTTTAAAGCCAGGAAAATCGCCTTAGTGTGCGAGGGTGGCGGTCAACGCGGCATCTTCACCGCCGGCGTATTAGATGAGTTTCAGCGGGCTAAATTCAACCCTTTCCAGCTTTTGCTTGGCACGTCGGCCGGGGCACAGAATCTGTCCGCCTTTGTCTGCGCGCAGCCGGGCTACGCGCGCCGGGTGATCACCCGCTATACGACCAGTAAGCAGTTTTTCGATCCGCTGCGTTTCTTACGCGGCGGCAATCTTATCGATCTCGACTGGTTAATCGACATCACCCGAAGCGAATTCCCCCTGGCGATGAGCAGTGCCGAAACCCTGTTTTCCAGCGGGCGCGAATTCTATATGTGTGCCTGCCGCAGTGATGACTATGCGCCCAGTTATTTTGCGCCCACCAGTGATAACTGGCTGGAAATTATTAAAGCTTCCAGTGCGATTCCGGGCTTTTATCGCCTGGGAGTGGATCTGGAAGGCATCAGCTATCTGGACGGTGGTGTCAGTGATGCTATACCCGTGCGTGAGGCGGCCAAACGTGGCGCAGATACGATCGTGGTGATCCGTACCGTGCCCTCTCAGATGTTCGATACGCCACGCTGGATAACGCGTATGGAACGCTGGTTCAGCGGCGGTGCGCTGCAGCCGATGCTCACTATCCTGCATCATCATGAGCAGACCTATCGGGAAACGCAGCAGTTTATTGAGTCACCGCCAGGGGATTTACGCATCATTGAAATTTTCCCACCGCGCGTGCTGGCCAGTAACGCGTTAGGCAGCCGGATCGCCTCGCTTAACCAGGATTACCACCTGGGACGCCGCTGTGGCCGCTATTTTATGGCCACGCTGGGCCAGTGGCTGAGCGATGCCGAGCCGCAAACGGGGCTGGATATTGTCACGCCTGCCGCGCCGGTGGCGAATGAACCCAACAGTGGGGCGATCGTTACGCCGCTGGCGGGCAATGACGACGCCTGGAATGAAGGCTCGCTGGCATGAGGTTTGTGGATACCCATTGCCACTTTGATTTTCCGCCCTTCGTCGGGCAGGCGGTGGAAAGTCTTGCCCGGGCCGCCCAGTCCGGCGTTGAAAAAATTATCGTGCCCTCGGTAGACGCGGGACGCTTTGCAACGGTCTGCCAGCTGGCTCACGCGCATCCCGCCCTTTATGCTGCGCTGGGGCTGCATCCGATTGTTATTGAACATCATCAGGAATCGCATCTTAGCGAGCTGGAAGCCCGGTTGATAAAGCCGCCCGCTAAGCTGGTAGCGTTAGGTGAGATCGGCCTGGATCTTTATCGGGACGAGCCGCAGTTCGACAAGCAGAAACATTTTCTGGATGCGCAGCTGAAGCTGGCTAAACGTTACGATCTGCCGGTGATCCTGCACTCGCGTCGAACGCACGATCAGCTGGCGCTGCATCTGCGCCGTCACGATCTCTCGCGCCGTGGCGTGGTTCATGGTTTTGCCGGTAGCCTGCAGCAGGCCCAGGCTTTTATCAAACTTGGCTATGCGATTGGCGTAGGCGGCACCATTACCTATCCGCGCGCCAGTAAAACCCGACAGACCATCGCACAGTTACCGCTTTCATCCTTGTTGCTGGAAACGGATGCCCCCGATATGCCGCTGAACGGTTTTCAGGGCCAGCCCAATCGACCAGAGCGCGCTTTTCAGGTGTGGCAGGTGCTGTGTGAGCTGCGTGAAGAAGCGCCAGAGGTCATTGCCGATGCGCTATGGCACAACAGCCACAGACTTTTTCGCCTTTCCTGATGTCGCCCGTTTACCCTTTTTCTCACAAAATGTTATAATAGTAACATTCCCGTCGTGGGCTTATATGGGCTTCACTTCGCCTGATTTCGTGACTGAATCAACTTTAATTTGAAATATTGCAGTTGTTTCATATTTCGATGTGACGAATGGCACATATTCACCGGCTCCGAATTGTTATTATTATCACATACGGGTGGATAATAATTCACCCCTTGTCCTGGAGATTGTTATGACTGATATCAAACAGCAGGCTCTACGCGCGCTGAAACTGATGGATTTAACCACCCTGAATGAAGATGACACCGATGAGAAAGTGATCGCACTCTGTCACCAGGCGAAATCCCCGGTGGGCAATACCGCCGCCATCTGCATTTATCCGCGTTTTATTCCCATTGCTCGCAAAACGCTGCGTGAGCAGGGCACGCCGGACGTGCGTATTGCCACCGTCACCAACTTCCCCCACGGCAATGACGACATCGAGATCGCACTGGCTGAAACCCGTGCCGCTATCGCCTACGGTGCTGACGAAGTGGACGTGGTTTTCCCTTATCGCGCGCTGATGGCTGGCAATACTCAGGTGGGCTTTGATCTGGTTAAAGCCTGCAAAACAGCCTGTGCGGAAGCGGATGTACTGCTGAAAGTGATTATTGAAACCGGTGAGCTGAAGCAGGAAGCGCTGATCCGTCAGGCCTCTGAAATTGCCATTGATGCCGGAGCGGACTTTATCAAAACCTCAACCGGTAAAGTGCCCGTGAATGCAACGCCCGAAGTGGCACAGATCATGATGAGCGTGATCCGCGATAAAGGTGTGAAAGCGCAGGTTGGCTTTAAACCGGCTGGCGGCGTGCGTACCGCTGAAGATGCCGCCATCTATCTGCAACTGGCTGAAGATACGCTGGGTGCCGACTGGGCTGACGCACGGCACTTCCGTTTTGGCGCTTCCAGCCTGCTGGCAAACCTGCTGAACACCCTTGGACACAGCAGCGATACCCGTCAGTCAGGCTACTGATATCTCCGGGCGGCATCTTACCGCCTTTTCTCCTCTTTCCCTGACGTAAGGGGGCGACTTTGTACCTTGCACAAGAAATCATTCGAAAAAAACGTGACGGCCACGCGCTGAGTGAAGACGAGATTCGTTTCTTCATTAACGGCGTGCGTGATAACAGCGTTTCGGAAGGACAAATTGCCGCGCTGGCAATGACCATTTATTTTCACGATATGTCGCTGCCGGAGCGGGTTGCTCTGACGATGGCGATGCGTGACTCAGGCACCGTGCTGAACTGGAAATCCCTGAATCTGAACGGGCCGGTGGTCGATAAGCACTCCACCGGCGGCGTCGGCGATGTCACCTCGTTGATGCTGGGGCCGATGGTGGCCGCCTGTGGCGGCTATATCCCGATGATCTCAGGTCGCGGGCTGGGGCACACCGGCGGCACCCTGGACAAGCTGGAAGCGATTCCCGGGTTTGACATTTTCCCCAGTGATGACCACTTTCGCCAGACCATAAAGCAGGTTGGCGTGGCAATTATTGGCCAAACCAACTCCTTGGCTCCGGCGGACAAACGCTTTTACGCCACGCGCGACATCACGGCCACCGTGGATTCGATTCCGCTGATCACCGCCTCGATTCTGGCGAAAAAGCTGGCCGAAGGGCTGGATGCGCTGGTGATGGATGTCAAAGTCGGCTCCGGGGCATTTATGCCCACGTATGAAGCCTCTGAAAATCTGGCGCAGGCCATTGTTGGCGTCGCCAACGGCGCGGGCTGTCGCACCACGGCGCTGTTAACGGATATGAACCAGGTGCTGGCCTCCACGGCCGGTAACGCGCTGGAAGTGCGCGAAGCAGTGCGCTTCCTGACCGGTGCGCAGCGTAACCCGCGCCTGCTGGAAGTCACTTTGGCGCTGTGCAGCGAAATGCTGATCTCCGGCAAACTGGCGGAAAATGAGGCTGAGGCGCGCGAAAAACTCATGACTGTGCTGGATAACGGCAAGGCCGCAGAGGTGTTTGCCCGCATGGTGGCGGCGCAGAAGGGCCCGACCGATTTTGTTGAGCGCTACGACAGCTATTTACCTGCGCCAACGATGAGCAAAGCGGTTTTTGCCGACCGGGCAGGCTGTGTTACCCATATGGATACCCGCGCGCTGGGCATGGCGGTGGTGGCGATGGGCGGTGGACGCCAGCGCGCCAGTGATGCCATCGATTACAGCGTGGGCCTGAGCGACATGATCACCCTGGGCGAGCAGGTGGATGCTTCACGTCCGCTGGCGGTCATCCATGCCAGCAGTGAAGCGCACTGGCAACAGGCCGCTGCCGCCGTAAAAGCCGCGATTACCTTGGGTGAACGCGCCCCGGCAGCCACGCCTGTCGTGTATCGCCGCGTCACTGAGGCAGGCTGACGCAGGGAACCCCTTTATACCGTCCCGGATTCAGGTATACTGATCTGATCGCTTTTTTTTGACTTGTCGCGCGCTTTTGGCGCAGGAGACTGGCATGAAACGTGCTTTTATTATGGTGCTGGATTCGTTTGGAATCGGCGCTAGCAAAGATGCCGATAAATTCGGTGATGCAGGTTCAGATACGTTAGGTCATATCGCAGAAGCCTGCTTTAACGGTCAGGCGGATAAGGGCCGTAAAGGGCCGCTGCACTTACCTAATCTGACCGCGCTGGGCCTGGGCAAAGCGGCTGAGCTGTCTACTGGTCGTTTTCCTGCGGGGCTGGATCCTGAGGCGAAGATCACGGGCGCCTATGCTTACGCCAGTGAGCTTTCATCGGGCAAAGATACGCCGTCAGGCCACTGGGAAATCGCCGGCGTGCCTGTTCTGTTTGACTGGGGATACTTCAGCGATAAGCAGAACAGCTTCCCGCAGGCGCTGCTGGACAAGCTGGTGGAACGCGCCGGTTTACCCGGCTATCTCGGCAACTGCCACTCATCCGGTACGGTAATCCTCGACCAGTTGGGCGAAGAGCACATGCACTCTGGCAAGCCGATTTTCTACACCTCGGCGGACTCCGTATTCCAGATCGCCTGCCACGAAGAAACCTTCGGGCTGGAGCGGTTGTATGAACTTTGTGAAATTGCGCGCGAAGAGCTGACCGAAGGCGGCTACAACATTGGTCGCGTGATTGCCCGGCCGTTTGTGGGCGACAAAGCAGGCAGCTTCGAGCGCACCGGCAACCGTCACGATCTGGCCGTTGAGCCGCCATCGCCGACCATGCTGAAGAAGCTGGTGGACGAGAAGGGCGGTCATGTGATTTCGGTTGGTAAAATTGCCGATATCTATGCTGAGCAGGGCATCACTAAAAAAGTGAAAGCCACCGGTCTGGACGCGCTGTTTGATGCGACCATTCAGGAAATGAAAACTGCGCCGGATCAAGCGATTGTGTTCACCAACTTTGTCGACTTCGATTCCACCTGGGGCCATCGCCGCGACGTTGCGGGTTATGCGGGCGGCCTGGAGCTGTTTGACCGCCGTTTGCCAGAGCTCATGGAACTGGTCAAAGAGGATGATATTTTGATCCTCACCGCCGACCACGGCTGTGACCCGACCTGGGAAGGCACGGAACACACACGCGAGCATATTCCGATCCTGATTTACGGACCGAAGGTTGAGCCGGGGTCGCTGGGCTATCGCGACACCTTTGCCGATATCGGCCAGACGATCGCGCACTATTTTGACCTGTCCCCCATGGACTACGGCAAGAACATGCTGTAAAAACAGCGAAATTTTTAAAAAGGATAGAGAATTATGGCAACTCCTCACATTAATGCAGAAATGGGTGATTTCGCAGACGTCGTACTGATGCCGGGCGATCCGCTGCGTGCGAAGCACATTGCAGAAACCTTTCTGGAAGATGCCGTTGAGGTGAACAACGTGCGCGGCATGCTGGGCTATACCGGCACTTATAAAGGCCGCAAAATCTCCGTCATGGGCCACGGCATGGGCATTCCCTCCTGCTCCATTTACGCCAAAGAGCTGATCACCGAGTTCGGCGTGAAGAAAATCATCCGCGTGGGTTCCTGTGGTGCCGTGCGTCCCGACGTGAAACTGCGTGATATCGTGATCGGCATGGGCGCATCGACCGATTCCAAAGTGAATCGTATGCGTTTCAAGGATCACGATTTTGCCGCGATTGCGGATTTCGATATGGTGCGCAACGCTGTCGATGCGGCCAAAAATCTGGGTGTTGACGCGCGCGTAGGGAATATCTTCTCTGCCGACCTGTTCTACACGCCCGATCCGCAGATGTTTGACGTAATTGAGAAGTACGGCATTCTCGGTGTGGAAATGGAAGCCGCCGGCATTTACGGCGTGGCTGCTGAATTTGGGGCGAAAGCGCTGACGATCTGCACCGTGTCCGATCATATCCGTACCCATGAGCAGACGACTGCCGCAGAGCGCCAGACAACCTTTAATGACATGATTAAGATTGCGCTGGAATCTGTGCTGCTGGGCGATTAATCTCCACGCTCATTGATGCTCTTGCTCACCCGGCAGCGCGACGTTGCCGGGTGAGCGCGTCAGAAGATTTACGCTTCCCGCTCATTTCGCAACATTCTCATCAAATGACACACTTTTCATCAGGCTTGTGCATCTTGCTACTGGCAAGGACCGCTTATGCCACTATCATGAAGCCGAACAATAAATAACAACATGCCAGACTGAAAATACCTGCCTGATGAATTTTCGAAATTTCGACGCTGAAGAGAAGTTGTTTGTACGCCGTGCCGCCATGGCATTTGTGCTGGTCTGCATCTGCTTCACCATCCTGGGTTTAAACCTGTATCGCCTGCAGGTACGCGATCACAGCTATTACCAGACGCGCTCAAACCAAAACGATATCAAAATGATCCCTATCGCGCCCACGCGCGGGCTGATTTTCGACCGTAACGGGATTCCGCTGGTGCGCAATGTGACCTGGTACGACATCACTATCACCCCGTATAAAGTGGACGATATGAAGGACGTGCTGCGCCAGCTCACGCCGCTTATCGATCTGACACCGGACGACATTACGCGTTTTCAGCACGATCTCCGGCAGAACAGCCGCTACAAACCGGTTATCCTCAAAGAGGAACTTACCGACGAAGAGGTGGCGCGCTTTTCAGTCAACCAGTTCCGGTTTACCGGCGTCAGCATTGATACCTATCAGGACAGGGAATATCCCTATGGGGCCGATCTGGCGCATGTTGTTGGCTACGTCTCTAAAATCAATGATAACGACTATAAGCGGCTGAATGCCGAAGGCATTGCTGAAAACTACGCGGCTGACCACAACATTGGTAAGCAGGGGATTGAAGGCTATTACGAATCCCTGCTGCACGGTAAGCCTGGCTATCAGGAAGTGGAAGTGGATAACCATGGCCGCATTGTCCGGGTGCTGAAAGAAGTGCCGCCGGTAGCAGGCAAGAACATCACCCTGACGCTGGACCTGCATCTGCAACAGTATGCGGAAAGCCTGCTGGCCGGACAGCGTGCCGCGTTACTGGTGGAAGATCCCCATGACGGATCCGTGCTGGCGATGGTTTCCAGCCCCAGCTACGATCCCAACCCTTTTGTGAAGGGCATCAGCTATAAAGCCTACAAGACGCTGCTGCAGGATAAAAACCTGCCGCTGATTAACCGTGTCACCCAGGGCCTGTATCCCCCGGCCTCCACCGTCAAACCCTATATGGCGATGTCTGCCCTGTTAACCCATGTGATTACGCCGCAAACCACCTTTTTTGGCGGCCCAACATGGACGCTGCCGGGCACCGACCGTCGCTACCGTGACTGGAAAAAAAGCGGCCACGGCACGCTCGATGTCACCAAAGCGATCGAAGAGTCTGCAGATACCTTCTTCTATCAGGTGGCCTTTATGATGGGCATCGATCGCATTCACACCATGCTCAGCAAATTTGGTTACGGCCGCTCCACAGGCATCGATCTGAACGAAGAGTACAGCGGCCTGCTACCCAGCCGCGACTGGAAAATGAAAGTCCATAAAAAGCCCTGGTATCAGGGGGACACGGTGTCGGTGGGGATCGGTCAGGGCTACTGGATTGCGACCCCGATTCAGATGGTGAAGGCGCTGGTAACCTTGATTAATAATGGACGGGTGATTACGCCGCACTTACTGGAAAAATCCCAGCTCGGCACCCGGGTTCAGCTCTATCAGCCTAAGCTGCCACAGGCGCAGATTGGCGATCCGAATTCTCCCTACTGGTCATTAGTGCGCCACGCTATGTTTGGCATGGCCAACGCACCGAACGGCACGGGCTATAAATATTTCCATACCGCGCCTTACGGCATTGCAGCGAAAAGTGGGACATCTCAGGTGTTCAGCCTGAAAGAAAACCAGACCTACAACGCCAAAATGATTCCGGTACGGCTGCGCGATCATACGTTTTATACCGCCTTCGCACCCTTCAGCGCTCCCAAAGTTGCGGTGGCGTTGATTCTGGAAAACGGCGGAAGTGAAGGCGTGGTTGCCGCGCCGGTGATGCGCAAGCTGCTTGACCATATCTTCCTGCCGCCGACCACCCCGCCGCCCGTTGAGGTGGCACAGCACCAGGCAGGCTAGCGGAAGAATACCCGGTTACGCCCGTGCTTTTTGGCATCGTACAGCGCGGCATCTGCCTGCGTGTAAAGCGTTTCGAACCGGGTGCCTGCTGCGCCCCAGCTGACGCCGAGGCTGGCCGTGACCAGCCGCTCCGGCAGCGCATTTAACGGCGAGGCGTTCAGCGAGGCGAGAATGGCTCCGGCGACGATAACCGCATCGCCCAGCCAGGTATTGGGCAGCATGATGGTGAACTCTTCACCGCCGATTCGACCGATGCTGGCGATGGCAGGCGTATTACGCTGAATACGTTGTACCAGTTCGCAAATCACCTTATCCCCGACGGGATGACCGTATTCATCATTGATGCGTTTAAAGAAGTCGATATCAAGAATGATTAAGGCCGCCGGCGCCTGGTCCAGCGTATCGCTGATGCGTTGAATAATCGCGCTGCGGTTCCAGACATCCGTCAGGGGATCGTGCGTGGCTTTGTACTCCAGTTCCGTTGCCAGCTCGTTCAGTTGCTCATTTACCCGGTTCAGCTCACGCTCTGCCCGATCGCTGCGTGAGATTAACCGATAGGTTTCACGCATCAGTCGCTGGTAGTGCCCGTTGAGCTGTAGCAGCGCCTGCCGATACTCTTCAGCCTGCAGGCTATGCTGCGCCGCGACATGGCTGGCCTGATTGAGTGCCTGGGTTTCTTCCAGAAACAGCTCATTGAGGTGCGTCATTGGCGCTGTTCCGCATGCAGCTTCACGGTTAACGCGGTGAAATCCAGAGACAGCTCTTCGCCAAACTCTTCTGACACGTCATCTTCGGCATCGTAAAACCAGTTCAGTACGATCGTGCAGCCGCTCTGCGCGAGCCTGTTGAACTGATCAAACAGCCCAAACAGCATCTTGGTGCTTGAGCTGTTGAAATAGCTCAGGTCGATATTCACCTCTGCCGCTTGGCTGGCCTGAGGCTGCCAGCTTTCCAGCGCGCTTTGCAGCGGACGGTAAAAGGCGGCGGCATTCTCTGGCCAGGATTCTCCCCGCAGGGAGAATCGGTGGGCCACAAAGTCAAACTCTACGGCGGGCGTACATTCAGTGGCGGTAAGTTGAATGATTTGCATAGGGGCTTCTTCAGTCATGGCAGATAGTGGCCTTAAGCCAAAAGGCAGAGAGCTCGCTGGCCTCCAGTGGCTGGAAACAATACTCCAGCGGTTCACTGACGTCGCGCGCCAGGGTAAGCAAGCCGATATTGGCGCCTTTGCTCCAGACCGGACTCTCAGCGCGTAACCGGTTTCGGTAAGCTTGTTTAATTTCATCCGCATTCATCACGCGGAGCGAATCCAGATCCCCGCGCAGTTGATGAGTGGCGTCGCTGCCGACCAGGTTTGCGCTTTCCAGATAGTAGCGACCGTCATCGTAACGCAGGCTCAATGAACCAAAGCGATACAGCTGATCGTTATGACTCAGCGCCCGGCTGTCCTGCGAGTAACGCAGAATGTTTTGCGCAATCTCGACAAAGCTGGAGAACAGCCGCCGCCTGACTTTTTGTGACCGCTCGTGATTCTCCAGAAACAGTTTGACCACTTCGCCCATCGCCGTGATGTTCTGCGGTGAAAAAAAGCCGGTATACTGCAATGCAATAAGGCCGGACTGCGATTCGGTATTAAAGGGCAGACCCCGTAGTGACTCGTTTTTCATTTTCTTCCCGGTGCAGTCAATAGCGAAAGCCAAACCAGGTGACGTCATCGCGTCGCGCCTGATTACCTTGCCAGCTTAAATAGTCTTGCTGAAACGCCAGCGATAACTCCGCCATAGGCAAATGCTGATAGCGCATCAGCAGAGACTGAATACGCTTATTGCCAAACATGATATTCCGTTCGCCACCTGGTTGATCGGTGACGCCATCCGTGAGGACAAACAGCATGTCGCCTGGATTAAACGCCAGGCTCTGTTCAGGCCAGTGATAGTCTTCCGGCGTATCGGTATAGCCGACGCGGACGCGATCCTGACTGAGCGAGATAATTTCATTGCTGATGTTGCTGAGCATAAATGCCTGGGTTCGGGCGCTGGCCCAGCGCAGCTGATGCAGCCCGGTATCAACTGACATCACGATGGCATCGCAGCCATCGTTAGAGAGTGAGGTTTGCTGGGAGGCGTTCAGCTGGCCCAGGGTTTGTTTAATATGGTGATTAAGGGCATGCAGGATGCTGGCAGGTGCCTGCAGATCGGCCTCGCGCAGCGCGTTTTCCAGTGCCGACTGCAAAATCACCGTCATAAAAGCGCCGGGAATCCCGTGGCCCGTGCAGTCGGCGATGACCGCCAGCCAGCCATTGTCATGGCGGTGAAAAGCGTAGTAATCGCCGCCCACGCCGTCTCGGGGCTGCCAGTACAAACACCAGTCGTCGAGCAGGGAGGCAATCAGCTGGTTGGACCGATCCAGCATCGCGTCCTGAATGACCCGCGCGTAATCAATGCTTTGTAAAATTTGCTGATGCTGGCGCGCCTGTAAATCGGAGACGCGGCGAATCAGATCGATCCCTAAACCAATGCCGATATAGTGCCCGTTCTCCGTCAGGATAAACCCATCGGCGACGGACTTATCCCCGTTGGCCACGACCTGCTGCGCAACGCTTTCCAGCGTATTTTCCACGTCAATCACCAGCGGGAACTTATCCATAAAGGCAATGCAGCTCTTGCGGTCATAGAGTTCGGGAAAGAAAGGGCGCGCCATCTGCGATAAAAAGATGTGGCGGTTGATCATGCCGAACGGCTTGCCGTTTTCCACTACGGGCAACCCGATCAGATCTTTGTGTTCGGCAAAGAGTGCCATGACGGCACGGTTATCTGTCTCCGGACTGACGAAAGGGACCTCAATGCATAACACCCGCGCGTCATAGCGGCTTGAGGCGGAAACCACAGTATTCACAGAGGCGGGTAACTGCATGATGCGGCTCTTGATTGTCCAGGAATAATCTTAGAGTAATGAGCGCAGATGACGGATTTATGGCAAAAAAACGGTTGGGAAAAAGAGGGCCGATAAATCGCAGTTAAAGCAAAATAGCAGCGAAAAATAGCCTGCCAGAGGGCGTTCTGCAGCGCGAAAATCCGGCGGTTGATTGGGCGGATTGCTAAATTTTCGCCCGTTCCCCTTCTGGTTGATGGAAAACCCGTCAGTTGATTTCATTTTTGTGAAAAGCGTTTGACGCTGGGGCCTGCTTAAGGTTTAATGCGCCCCGTTGCCCGAATAGCTCAGTCGGTAGAGCAGGGGATTGAAAATCCCCGTGTCCCTGGTTCGATTCCGGGTTCGGGCACCACAAATTTGAAACCCTCGCTTCGGCGGGGGTTTTTGCGTTTGGGGGCTTTAACGCTGTGATGTTGTTGAGGTAAGGTTGATTTACGCGATCGTAATGTTCTGGTTTACGGTTTCGATGGTCGGCATTTTCACTATGTGATGCTGAAAGCATATGGGCGGGGATGGCACAGAGGCGCATTTCGTCATTGCCTTGCACAACACGCAGCTTCGCCGTGTGCGAGCTGATGAGATACCGCAGAAGCGAATTATTCCCTGGATAACCAAGCAGGCTAAACAGCAACAGGAAGCTGTATGATGAAACGTACATTATTTTTAGGCATCTTATATCCTGCGTTCGCATTCTCATACACTCCCGGTTTTATGACACCCGAAGTGGAATGCCTCAATGACAATACGATTCCTTTCATAAGCACAAAAATTCCAGCAAAAAAAATCGTCGACGACGCATACATAAAATGCAAGCCAGAACTGGATGCCTGGTCAAAATCTCGTGAAATGCTTCCTAAAGAAATCAGAGAAAGGCAATATAAAGAGTTTCATGATTTCTATATAAGAATGATCGAGAAAAGACGGGCATATGGCGCTAAAAATAGTGCGTGATTTGTCCCCGTTGATTAACATACCGCGATGTCAGTAATGCCTTCATCACATAAATCTTACTTCATTGAAATGGTATGAAGTAAGGTAGCAGAGAGGAAAATAATTTAAGTAGTTGAAAAGTTACGTGTAGAAAATGAAACGTGATATTCCCTGAATGGGGCTGATGGAAATAGACTAAACTAGTTATTAATTATTTTAACTCGTCACATGGATGCACAAATAGTTATGAATTGCATTGAAAAAGTAAAATAAAGAGTGGATGTTAAGAATGCTTTCATAATGTTTATAGCCATGTCAAACCTCTCAAAATTTAACTTGTAAGACTTAGCTTGCTCGTACAATTCAATCATCTGATAATTACCGAATGCTAACGCTGTCAGATCCAGCGCTTCGGAAAAAAAAAGCCTGCAATCGAAACACAGATGAGTAAGCAGAAAAAGCGGCGAAGTTTAGTCGAGAATGGTGTAGTGTATTCAAAGTTGATGTTGCGATTTATTATGGCTGGAGAGACTAAATTTAAAAATCTACGACACTGAGACAGGTGGGTGAGTATTTCATATGAATTAATTTTCCTTAGGGTAATAATTAAATATTTGTAGGGGCTCATAAATTAATTTTACTAACAAGACTCTCTACTATATATGGATTTGGCTTTTTGCTTGAGATTTACTTATTGAGTTCGAGATTGGTTTTAAATTATCTTTTTTAAGAGGGTTAATATAAAAAAGAAATGAGATAATAAAAAATATTTAGCCATTTTTGTACATTTCTATTGCTTAAAATATATTTATCGGCCATGTTTTCTAAACATTTACTATTGGTTTTAAGTATCCCAGATTTATTTACACACACTTTTGAGATTTCCAGTTTCTTAGCCATCAGCCGGTATTCTTCCGGCGTCATGTTATTCAGGGATTAATGAGGCCGCTCGCTGTTGTATTCCGTCAAACTGCGCTCTGTGATTTCCCGTGCTTCATTCAGCGTTCTTAACAGATAAAAATCTAGTATCCCTGTCCGGTATGTCCGGTTAAAACTCTCGATAAACGCATTCTGCGCCGGCTTTCCCGGCTTGATAAATTCCAGCAACACACTATGTTCTTCGGCCCATTGCGCCAGTGCGAGTGATACCCGTTCTGGCACGTTATCCATACGCATCTTCCGCGGATAGCCGCGGTTTGCCATTATCCTGTCCAGCACTATCACGACGCGTTGCGCCGGGATATTCAGGTCAATTTCTATCGCCAGCGCTTAACGTTTAAAATCATCCACCATATTGAATGTCCGGAAGCGTCAGCCACATACCAACTCATCATGCATAAAATCTATCGACCAGCTCTGATTAAGTGCTTCCGGCGTCGTCAGCGGAGCCGGATTGAGCACCGGCAGACGTTGTTGCTTTCCCTTACGACGAAAATTCAGTTTCAGCAGGCAGTAAATCCGGTGAACGCGTTTATGGTTCCACCTATTGCCCTGCCTGCGCAGCAATTGGAACAGCTTCTTAAAGCCGTATCGCGGATAGCGCTCCGCTAGTTCAGTCAGCGTCTGGATCACCGGCTCATCGCGACGGGTATCGAGCTGGTAAAAACAGACCGTCCAGCTCTGCGATAATGTCCTGCATGCCTGACGTACGCTAATCGAAAACATCGCTTTCACACAGCTGACGAACTTACGCTTTATCGCTGATTTAAAGCTTTTTATCAATGACGTCTTTTAACGCGCGGTTTTCCAGACTCAGGTCGGCAAGCATCTGTTTGATCGGTGGTTTTCGTCCTCAGGATCCTTCATTTTTTTGATATCAGAGGCTTCCATGCCGTCATACTCCGCTTTCCGGTTATAATATGAAGCCTCAGATACTCCCGCTTCGCGGCAGACATCTTTGACGGTACGTCCGGCTACAACAGACTTGAGAACGGTGACGATCTGGTGCCCGGTAAATCGGGCTTTACGCATGGTGATCTCCTCAGGGACATAATCAGTATGTCGGAAGATCTCTAGAAGTGAATGGTTCGTTTTGACGGGATACTTACAGCTGTATGGCGGCGTAATCCCCAAAAACAGGTGCTGGTTCATTCGGACCAGGGTAGTCAGTACACAAGCTATGAGTGGCAATCGTTCCTGAAATCACACAGCCTTGAGGGCAGCATGAGCCGTCGCGGTAACTGCCACGATAATGCGGTTGCAGAAAGCTTTTTCCAGTTGCTGAAACGCGAACGGATAAAGAAAAAGATCTACGGAACGCGGGAAGAAGCCCGCAGTGATATTTTTGATTACATCGAAATGTTTTATAACAGTATGCGTCGGCATGGTTTGAGCGATCAGATGTCACCGACAGAATATGAAAACCAGTATTATCAACGACTCGGAAGTGTCTAGATTATCCGTGGCGATTCATAGTGATAAACTTGTTAAAAAAACTTTAAAGAATATTAAAGCCAATCTTATTAATTTCTCTATACTTGTGCTTATTATAGTCACTTCTTATTTCTTGAGAGATTTTTTTTAATTTTTAGATGTTATATTCAAACCCAGAAAAATAATCAGTTAAAATAAAAAACCTCTCCACATCAACTTTATACTCGCCTTCACTAAATATGACTTTCATTATATAAGTAGAGTCATCAAATTTATAAAGAGTGAAGTCCTATGGATTAATTGCAACTTTTACTGCACTCATTATAAATCCTCACCTGTCTAAAGCCATTTAGCTATGTAATCTTTACTTTTAACCATACCCTCTTTATTAACTACTGCTTCGAGATCACTTTGGGGTAATTTTACTCTACGTATCCATTATTCGTCAGCACTGTAGTAGTCAACTAAAACTGGCAACCGCATAAGCATTTATCTCTGGCAGCTGAAACATTGGCTGGTTGTTGAGACAACAATAATAATGCCGTTAAAGCGAAATAACTCCAACCTAAATTCCCCCCTTCGGCTCAATGCCCCTTACCTTAAGCTCTTTCCGCAGTACCCGCTTTATCCACGTCGCCAGGTTGACGTCACCATCCTCACACGCCTGTTCTTCGAGCTGCGTCCGAAACTCGTGAGAAAGTCGGATTTGGTACTGATTTGTTTTGGTCTTTTCCTTAGAGATTGTCATCCCATCATCCTTGTTATGAGAGAGGTACACACTTCAATGACTGGGCATGATGCAACAAAAAGAGTGAAGCCCGGTCATGCTGAAATCGAACCGAGTTGCTGACCACACCGTAAAGATGAACCATGCGCCATAACGTGTAAATGATTAAGGTTGCCATGACGAACAGCGGAAATCTGACATGGATGACAAAAATGGGAATCTCTTTCCAAAAACATGCTGTCTGTTCATCACGATGATAAAATCCGTCAGGTGCACAACCCTGTGCACCTGTCCTCTCACGTCACCCGCTTCTGGCTTCGCAGCAGCGCCAGGCCGCTCAGCACCGACATCGCCATCAGGTAATAGCCGGGAGCCAGGCTGGTGCCGGTGGCGGTGATCAACAGCGTGCAGATCAGCGGCGCAAATCCGCCAAATACCGTCACCGCGATGTTATAGCTGATCGCCATGCCGCTGGCGCGCGTGCCCATAGGAAACAGATCGGCCATGACCGAGGGTACCGTGGAGAAGTAAATCGACTTGAGCAACGCCATCCAGCAGACCAGCACGATCAGCGTGGTGGGCGTGGTGTGATTCACCACCAGCTTAAAGGCAGGGTAGATGGTGACAATCAGTAAAATCAGCGATCCCCACATCAGCGGAACCCGGCCCACGCGCTCTGCCCACAGGCCCATAATCGGCGTCACCACGGTCAGGATCACCCCCGCCAGCAAGGTGGCGGTAAAGGCCACAGAGCCGGGCAGGTGGAGATTGCGGGTGGCGTAGGTCGGCACATAGTTGAGCATGTAGTTAACCGCCGTAGAGATCACCATCAGGCCAATCGCCAGCAGCATCAGCTCTTTCTGACGACCAAACAGGCGCTTAAGCGGGGCGACTTCAGGCTGCCGGGTGGCGAAGCTGGCAGGTTCATGTACGTGGCGGCGAATATAGATCCCCAGCGGGCCGATCAGCAGACCAAAGGCAAAAGGAATGCGCCAGCCCCAGTCCTGGATCTCGCTTTCCGTCAGGATTTTCGTTAATCCCAGACCAAACGCGGAGGCCATCAGGGTACTTGCCCCTTGCGTGGCGAACTGCCAGCTGGCGATAAAGGCTTTGCGCTCGGGAAAATGCTCGACCAGAAACGCCGTCGAGCTACCAAATTCGCCACCGGCAGAGAAGCCTTGTATCAGACGCGCCAGCAGAATCAACAAGGGCGCAGCCAGACCAATGTGTTCGTAGCCCGGCATAAACGTAATGATGGCACCGCCCAGCATCATCAGATTGATGGAGAGCAGTAGCGCTTTTTTACGCCCGTGGCGATCGGCATAGTTACCCAACACAATCGCGCCCAGCGGACGGATCAGGAAAGAGACACCGAAACTGCCGAAGGTCAGCAGCATAGAAACGGACGGATCGCTGGTCGGGAAAAACGCATGGGCAATATAGCTGGCAAAAAAGCCGTAAACCGCAATATCAAACCACTCCAGCGCGTTACCGATGCAAGTGGCGAAAAGGGTTTTATGCAGGCTGGGTTTATTCGCGTGCAGCGGTGCAGCGGTGTTGAGCGTGCTCATGCGGCACCTCCGGCATGTTGACGGTGCTTCGCCACCAGTTCGCGGCCTTGCTCGCCTAAGTCCCATAACAGTCGGGTCATGATTTGCAGACCTTCACGCGCAATCGACTTCAGCATATGTTCGTTCACGCCGTGTTGGCCGCAGGCGGGATAGGAGTGCGGCACCCACAATGTGGGCAGGCCGAGGATGTCGGAAAACACCTCGTTGGGCAGCGAACCGCCCAGGTTGGGCAGCAGAGCCGGTTTCTTACCGCTGGTTTCGGCGATGCTGGCCAGCACCCAGTCGACCAGCGGATCGGTGGGATCAAGGCGGGTTGCCGGCGATCCGCGCAGGAACTCGACCTTCACATAGCCAAAGCCGTGCTGCGTCAGATGTTCGCTGACGTGCTGCGCCAGCTTTTCCCAGTCGGTGCCCACCACAAAGCGCAACTGACAGACGGCCGTTGCCTCACCTGGAATGGCGTTCATCGGGCGCGCAGGATTGCCGGTCAGGAAGGCCAGCACTTCAAGCGTATTCCAGCCGTACAGGCGTTCCGTTGGCGTTAATGCGGGTTCGCCCCAGTTCGGATCGATCTCGGGATCGCCCGGCATCCCGCCAACGTTGATCTGGCTGAGAATGTCACGTACCTGCGGCGTCAGTGAATCAGGCTTCAGTGCTTCCACCTGAAGTACGCCCTGTGCGTTAACCAGCGCGGCAATGGCGTTGGCCAGTTGCGTGCCGGGATTGCTCAGCAAACCGCCCCAGTTGCCAGAGTGATAGGCGTTGTCACGGGCCGTCACCGTCAGGCGGAAATTCGCGGCACCGCGCGATCCCAGAAACAGAGTAGGTTGCACCGCATTCAGGCGCGGGCCATCCGAGGCGATAAACAGATCGGCTTTCAGCAGATCGCCGTGCTGCCGGCACAGCTGCGCCAGGCCGGGTGAGCTGATCTCTTCGCCCATCTCAAACAGCAGCTTGCAGTTGAAGCCCAGACGTCCGCCGCGTGCGAGAAACACCTGTTCCAGCGCGGCCAGATTCACGCAGTGCTGACCTTTATTATCTGCGCTGCCACGGGCGTACCAGCGATCGCCCTCTTCAACGAGCTGCCAGGGCATTAATCCTTCACGCCAGTTTTCGTCATCGCCGAACACTACATCGCCATGGCCGTAACTCAGCAGCGTAGGGAGCGCAGGATCTTCGATGCGCACCGCCACCAGAAAAGGACGATGGGCCGCTTCGGCGTTTTCGATGAAGTGGAGGGTGAAACCCAACGCACTTAGCTGTGGGCCGATTTCGTCGTGTAAATAGTGGTGTAATTCACTGTCGCGATCCTGGCGCTGGCTCTCGGTTCGCTGCGAAACGCGGCGCGCCAGAACCCGCTGAAATTCCCCACTGTCGAACCAGGCGGTGGCCTGGTCTACCGCTTGTTGGGCTGTCATGTTTGCTCGTCTTTTATTCGTATTATGGTTTTCCCATCATTTCCGAAACGCTGCTTTGCCACAATTATCAATTTATCGAGTAAGATTTGCTTTTAAAGCAAAGCTGCCTGCCCGTTTTCGAGGCATGCACCAGCAAAAGGCGTTCGCATGATCAGTAATGAAATCCGCTATTTTCTTGCCGTCGCCAATGCCGGATCGCTCAGTGCGGCAAGCGAGCAGCTGTTTATTGCGGTATCGGCGATCAGTCGTCAAATTCAGCGGCTGGAGGCGCAGGTGGGCGTGCCGCTGTTTGATCGCCACGCGCGCGGCATGGTGCTGAATGAAGCCGGGGAAATTTTTGCCCATCACGTGCGCAAAAATATGCTGGATATGGAATACGCGCTGGCGGAAATCAAAGGACTAAAAGCAGTACGCCGCACCCTGATTCGGCTGGTCTGTACCGATGGCCTGGCCTTCACGTTGCTGCCCCGCATGATCGCCGCATTTCGGGAGAATAATCCCGGCATCCTTTTTGAGATCAAGGTCGCCAGCCCACAGGGCGTATCAGAACTGATACGTAATGGCGACTGCGACCTGGCGCTGCAGTTCAGCCTGCACGCTGAGCACGGGGTTGAGATCCTCGGTTCCTGGCCTGCACCGGTGCTGTTAGTCATGCATCAGGGTCATCCACTGGCCAGCGCGCCGCAGGTAACGCTCAGCGATATCAGCCACTATCCACTGGCACTGCCGCAGCAAAACACCACGGTACGACAGCTGTTCGAGCTGGCAAGCCATATGAGCGGCAATCTGATTGAACCGGTCGTGACCTGCGACAATTTCTCAACCCTGTTCCAGTTCCTGCTGCATACGCCATTAGCCGTCACCATTTGCAGTGCGTTCAGCGTGATACAGGAAGCCGAAGCGCACGGACTGGTTTTGCGATCCGTCGGCATCGATCAATTAAGCCAGCGCAATCTGCAGTTGCAGGTGCCTTCCGGCCGGCCGCGTAGTGCCGCGCTGGAGGTATTTCTAGCGTTTGCGCGGCAGCAACTGAACGCGCTGGACGAGTCGCTGACCATACAACCCGACCGTTAGCCCGATAATAATCAACAGCAGAGCAAGCATTTTTTGCGGTGAGATATGCTCGCCGAATATCATCATGGAACCTAAAATCCCGAAGACCGGCACCAGTAGTGAAAGCGGTGCGACTGTGGAAACCGGATACTGCTTGAGTAACGAATTCCATATCCAGTAGCCGAAAAGTGTATTGGGATAGACCTGGAACAAAACAGACAACAACGCGCGGTTGTCCATGTGGCTAAACATCTCTGTAAAGCCGCTGCTACCGTTAACCAGCCAGTCCAGGCCAAAAAGCGGTAGCGGCGAAAATGCGCTCGACCATACCAGAAAGGCGAATACCTGTTTTGTGCCTGCCTTTTTAATAATGATGTTGGCGACGCTCCAGGCAAGCGCACCGGCCATGACCAGCAGCATACCGCTCAGTGTAACCGAGCCATCCGTTACAAAAACAATGCTCAGTAAACCGGCACAGGCGATAACAAAACCGGTGATTTGATAGCGACTGAGGCGCTCCCGGAATATCAGGCTGCCCAGCAATAAGGTAAAAAAAGCGCTGAACTGCAGCGCAAGCGATGCTATCCCGGCAGACAAGCCTGTTTTGATTCCCAGATTGACCAGCCCCCACAAGCCGATGCCAAAAATCAGGCCGTAACCGATGAGGTAACGCCACGGCACATCGGGCTTTTTGATAAAAAAAAGGGCAGGTAGGGCACTCAGCGTGAAGCGAATGGCTGCCAGTATGAAGGGATCGATAGTGTGCAGGCCAAGTTTAATGACGGAAAAGTTTACGCCCCAGATTGCGGTAACCAGGATGGCGAGCAGAAGGTGTGGGTATTTCATGATTAACGGGATCCTGACCAGATAAGAAAGGCACACGCGCTGACCGAGGCACCGGCAAGGCAGACGGCCTGCCATCCCCAGTAGGCATACAGTTGCGTTGCAATGAGGGCGCCTGCTGCGCTGCCCAGCGAATAAAAACACATATAAGCACCGACCAGACGGCTTGCTGCTGCGGGTCTGGCTGCAATGATGAGGCTCTGACTGGAGACATGAACGGCCTGCACCGCAAAGTCCAGCGCGATGATGCCTGCCACCAGCCAGCACAAAGAGTTTTCGACATATGCGACAGGCAGCCATGAGAACACCAATAGTGCCAGTGCTAACCCTGTTGTGCGTTGGGCAAATCCTCTGTCAGCCCACTTGCCCGCGCGTGATGCCGCGAGCACGCCAGCCATTCCGGCTAAGCCAAACATACCTGTCTGGGTATGTGTCAGGGAAAGTGCCGTAAGTGGCATTACCATGGTTGTCCACAGCATGCTGAAAGCCGCGAAGATCAGGAGCGCAATCATCCCACGTTTTCGCAGTTGAGGTTCCGTGATAAACAACCGAAAAACCGACTTCAGCAGGGAGAGGTAACTGGGCCTGCAGGGCCGTGGCGGGGGCGATGGCATCACTTTCCAGACGAAACAGGTAATCAGCAACATCAGGCAGGCAGAGGTGAGATAAACAGCCCGCCAGCCGGCGATATCGGCAATGGCGCCTGAGATAAAACGGGATAACAGGATGCCTGTAACAATTCCGCTGGTCAGGGTGCCAATCACCTGGCCTCGTTTTTGTGGTGTCGCCAGTCTCGCTGCCCACGCTACGATAAGCTGCACCACCACGGCCATCAGGCCAATAACCATCACGGCGCAGAGCAGGACCGTGACACTACGTGATAACCCCGCCATAACTAACGCCATAACGGAGAATAACAACTGCGTCATCACTACGCGTTTAGGGTTCATCCAGTCCCCGAGCGGCACCAGAAAAAGCAAGCCGATGGCATAGCCCGCCTGTGTGGCAGTAACTATGCTGCCGATCATAGCGGGCGAGACTTTCAGGCTTGTCGCCATCGACTGGAGTAACGGTTGCGCAGAATACACATTGGCTACCGCCAGTGCACAGGTCAATGAAAATAGCATCGTCATCCCTGAACTCAGCGCAGTGACACTGGTCGATGCGATTTTCGTTCCGTCATTGCGACACGTACTTGCCTTACCTGCCATAAGGTGCCTTTATTCTGGTTTCTTTTTAAAACTAGGTTGCTTATAGAAGTAACAAGAGTGGTTTTTTTTTGCAACTGTTAAATGCGGGGATTAAGCTTACATCAGTAGACAGACTGACAGGGAGAACACCCATGGCAAAACAGGAATCGCTAAGAACCAGCGAATGTCCCGTTGCGCGGACGCTGGAATCGATTGGTGAGCGCTGGTGCATGATGATTATCCGCGAGGCATTTGATGATGTGCGGAGATTCAGCGAGTTTCAAAAAAACCTGGGGCTTGCCAAAAACATCCTGGCTTCGCGCCTGAAACATCTGGTCGATATCGGCGTGTTCGACATTTTGCCAGCATCGGATGGCAGCGCCTACAGGGAATACGTCCTGACGGAAAAGGGGCGTTCCGTTTTCCCCATTGTTGTGGCGATGCGGCAATGGGGAGAGCGTTATATGTTTGAACAAGGGGAAACCTATTCTGTTCTGCTTGATAACGAACAGGGTAAGCCGGTTCAGTTTTTGGATGTGCGCTCCTCTCAGGGAAACAAACTGCAACCGGGCGACTGCCACCGCAGGCGCGTCGTTTCTGATAAAACCGCCGGGTGAATTGCTGAAATACCCGCAGTAAAAGGATGCAAAGCGCCTGAAGGTTATGGCGCAGCCTTCGATGGCTAACAGCTCGCTTACAAGGCGGCTATACCGCGCCGTGGTCACACCATGATATCTCTCGTTAGATAGTGTAAAGGACGTAAAAGGCTGTAAACAGGCGCGTTTTTTACCTGTGACACGCTTATCATTCCTGCTATGCGTTACTGTCACTCTGACGGTCATATGCCGATATAACAGAGAGCGGTGCACATACTGACCTGAACATTCATCTGCAAAGGAGAACCACCATGGATTCTTTCTTTCCTGAGGATGTCATTGATACCCTCAGTAAAACGTTCTGGCAGCGCGTCAGTGCGATGAAAGGGCTTATCGAACGTCACCAGAGTTTTCGCCTGCTGTGGTTTGGCGAGGCGCTGAAGCGTAACCGTAACTGGAAGGGCATCACTGCCGAACAGGCCGTTAATCGGGCGATTAGCGAAAGTCATGGGCTGCCGCTGTCCGACGTTAAAAAAATGACGATTGCCCAGAAGTGGGTGGCGCTGGTGCCGGTGAGAAAAGCGCTTTATTCCCGCCCGGATGGCAAAGCGTTTCAGTGGCTGGTGGAAAAGAAACTGGACGAGCTTGATCGTCCTTGTCGCTTTTCGGCCTAACGGCTTTCCCCTAAATGAGTCCGTAGGGGGAACACCGATGCTTAGCACAGCGCCTGACGGTAATTAATAACGCCCCGGATATCAGCCTGTCTCTGTATCCGGGGCGGTTATACTGCATGACGGCTCAGATGGTGGCGCAAAAGGTGATCAATCTTCGTCATGCCCCGCGCAGCGTTGAGATGACGGTTTACTTACTGGAACGCGATCATCCACGGGGCATCGTCAGATAACATTGAGCACTATCATCCCTTAAACGTCCTCATTACGGCACAGGCGATTACCAACTCTTAAGCGCCTGTGCCGTTAGCGGCTTTTTGAAACGAAAACGGCATGGTTGGCCGTATGGCGATTTTCATCATCAAGCCAGCCCTTAAGATCATGCTCGATCTGCTCCAGGCTTCTGTTACGGGTTTCCGGCACGCATTTGATGCCAAAAATGGCACCAAAGAGTCCAATGGCGGCGAAAATAAAGAACGTACTCGCCAGACCAACCCAGGCAAGAAGAAGAGGGAAGAAAAGAGAGATCAGGAAGTTCGCTATCCACATGGCGAATAGGCACCGCCCATAAAGATGCCACGCAGTCGCGTCGGAAATATCTCTGACAATAACAACCATGTCACGGCTGATAAGGCACCCTGCTGGAAACTGAGAAACATCAGCATGCCCGCCAGTACCCTATAAGCCCGTAGCGCATCTGGCTGACCATTAACCGTTTCAGGCAGCAGATAGCTCACCGTACCGATAAAGATTAGGCAGGCGGTGCAACCAAACTGTCCCGTCATCACCATGGTTCGGCGACCCACTTTACCCAGCATCCAGATCCCAACGAACGTCATCAAGACGGACACCACGCCATTGGCGATGGTGGCAAAAAGCGCGGCGTTATCCGACATACCGACTGACTTCAGCACGGTGGGGGCATAATACATAATGGTGTTAACGCCGGTTAGCTGCTGGATGGCTGCTCTCCACTAATAACCTAACCCGCGATAGTCAGGTACTGGCCTGACACCGGTAAAAGATTCATACCTGACTGTCGCTGTCCTCGCAGGGTGCTTAAGGGCATTTAAATGAAATTTCCATTTCATCAGGGATGCATTTTTTCACGTGAACCTGCCGATTCTTGTCAGGAAAAGAATAATGAATAGTTAATTGTTAATTAAGAGAAATAGTGGATTTTATTCTTTATTTTTTGCGTTGTTTAACCGGGTGTTAACGTATTTGCGAGTGTCATCAAAGAACTTTATTTTCCCTTTAACATAAAATGAAATAAATATTTTCATTATCCCATTGGGTTCGCTTGATGTTACCGGGTTCAGGAGAGTCGCATGACCATCGCCGCAGAACGTTTTTGTATTAACAGAAAGATCGCCCCCTCGCTGAGCATTGAAGCCTTCTTCAGGTTGGTGAACGGTTTAGGGTTGAATAAGGTGGAACTTCGTAACGATTTGCCCAGCGGTAACGTGATGGACAACCTGAGTGCTGCCCAGGTTTGCGCACTGGCTGAACGCTATGGCATTGACATTTTTACCATAAATGCCGTTTATCCCTTCAATC
Source organism: Pantoea sp. B623 (assembly GCF_024814475.1). Lineage (NCBI taxonomy): Bacteria > Pseudomonadati > Pseudomonadota > Gammaproteobacteria > Enterobacterales > Erwiniaceae > Pantoea > Pantoea sp. B623. The sequence continues at coordinate 3,205,627 of NZ_JANUXM010000004.1, forward strand.
AGCGTACGGAACAGGTTCGCCAACTGACCGAATCCTTGCTGGCCGATGCGAAAGCGGTGGGGGCGCGTTCGCTGGTGCTTTGTCCCCTGAACGACGGCTCGTCGGTTGCGCCAGAGGTAACATTAAACGCACTGCGCGATTTGGCACCGCTGTTCGCGACCTACGGAATAACCGGACTGGTTGAGCCACTCGGCTTCCCACAAAGCTCGCTGCGTTCGGCAGCGCAGGCGCAGAAGCTTATTCGCGATGCCCATGTTCCCTTTAAATTATTAATCGACACCTTCCATCATCATCTCTATCCCGATGCTGACGCCGAATTCAGTCAGGTGGATATCGCCCAAATTGGTCTGGTTCACCTGTCGGGCGTGGAGGACAAACGTCCGCGTGAAAGCCTGACAGATGCCGAGCGCATAATGTTAACGCCGGAAGATCGCCTGTTCACCTGTCGCCAGGTTAAACAGCTTGAAGAACGAGGCTATAAAGGCATTTATGCCTTTGAACCTTTTGCGTCAGAACTGGCGGACTGGGATGAGAACAAGATTCAGCATGAAATTAAAAACAGCATCCAACTGATTCAACATTCCTTGAAGTAAAGCGCCTCGCCTGTGAGGTTTAACCTGCTCATCTATCGATGATATCTCATGCATATTCGGTTCGCAGAAACAGCATTATGAGGAACAGCCAACAGTGAGTCGAAGTAAACGCGCCCAGGCTTCGTTGATGCACTTACGGGCAATTATGCCCGTAAGTGTGATTCATCATCTGTCCGCTCTGAGAGACGACAAATTTCCCGGCAGAGAGGCAGGATGTTTTACTCTGTCGCTATCGGCGTAGCATTTTCGTCAATCTTCGTATCGCCCTGAATCGCCTGGATGCGTTTTTCCACCGCATTCACCTGCTCGCTGTTATGCAGCAAGGTATAGGTCAGATCGAAGGTTGCACTCGCGCCCTGTGCCAGCTGTTTCACGCGTTTCTGTTCTCGTTCAATGGTCACCGGATAGGCATAGTTGGTGCCGGGCTCAATCCCGGTGACATAGCCTTGTTTCAGCGTATCGGTATTTTTCCACAGGGTCAGCAGCGGCAGCTGTTGGGTATCAAACTGGATAGAGGCACCTTTGTTTCCGGCTTTATTCACTACGGCGGCGAGGGTCTGATGATCCTTGTCAGACAGCGGCTTGATGTTAAACACCATTTCATCGAAGTCTTTTGTCGGGCCCTGATAAGTTTGCCAGTTTTTCAAACCGGCTTTGGCATAGTCATTAAACGGACTGATTTGCGACATCGGGGCGAGAAACCGTGCGCCTTCTTCCAGAATTGGCGTGCTAAAGTTGCTGTGATAGATAATCTCGTAATCGTGTGGGTAATCGGAATGGTTAGTCAGCACGTCATGCAGGCTGAACTGATTGCTGCCCGGTACATAGCGCAATTCCGTCCACGTCTGGAGATCGGCTTTCTTGAAGGTGCTCTCTTTGATCAAACCGCGGATGCGGATTTCGTGCGGGGCCGCATCCGCCACCTCGACTTCAAGCTGTGAGACCGGCGTGTTACCAGCTTTGCCGTGCAGCGTATAGATGCGGCCTTTGTCGTTAACAGGATGGCCGGTCCATTCATAGCCGCAGCGCACCATCATCTCGTTGAACCCTTCCAGCCAGCCCAGGCCATTGCGACTTTCAAGGTTGATAAAAGCGGGATTCACCACCTCTTTAACCGGTGAATCCCAGCCCAGTCGGGTGCCAAAGCCTTCCACGCGGAGCAGGTTCATTCCCCGGGTGGGAACGAGCGTGATGGTCAGGCCATCCTGACTACGAATCTCCAGGATCTTACTGCCTTCCTGCTTACCGCCGTGCAACACTTTCTGCTCAATGCTGAACGGCTTGCCCTGGAATTTCAGCTCGCTGCTGTTAACCTGCCAGTTTCCTTTGTCTGTGCCTTGTTCAGCACTCGTCAGCACCCAGGTTTTGGCAGACGCAGAACCAGAAATCATCACGGCTAATACCGTCAGTGCGAGTTTTGTCTTCATCATTTACCCCTTTAGCTGAATCGTTTTTTCAATCATCAGAGGAATTTACTGATTCGGACGTAACGGAAACGTGATTTTCCTCACCTGCTGGAAAATGAGGAAGGATTAAGCGTGTTAGTGGGATGTTGCTCACATTTAAAATGCTTTTTAATGGTGTTAAGTCATCTTTTTATCGGCAGTAGTCAAAAATCTGTAAACGATTCAGCCACGATGGATAGGTAAGGCTTTTTTCGTAAAACCAGGATGTATAAGGGAAGCGCGAAGAAAGGGCCTCGCGCATTTCCCGCAGGGCAGATTCACGACAGGTAAAACTGGCGCTTAAAAGCAAACATATCATTCAGCAGGCAGTACTCGGGATTGCCGAGCGTGATAACCGGCGCGCGTTGGGCAATCATGGTCTTCCAGTTTGCCAGTGAATGTCGCCAGGCGGCATCTTCGTCGTCGGTTAACGGCGCAACCTGATATCCCAGCGTAATATGAAACTGGTAACGATCGTGGCCCGGCTCGTGAATGCCGGTGACTTCAGACAGGCGATCGCGCAACTGGCGCAAGCGCTTCTCTGTATCTGCATCGGCCGTTAACAGGCGCAGCGTTAACGGGGTTTCATGCGCAGAGGGCGCCTCCGGATTAACGCGCATGCGGTATGGCGCGGCATCTTCACCCAGCTTAAACGACCGCAGGCGCTCAGCCAGGATCCGATCGCACTCTTCCATAGGCATATCAAGAGCCAACCCAGCAGGCCATAGGGGATAGCGTCTTTCCTTGTCGTTGGCACCGCCGAAAACGGTCATATGATAACTGGAGGGAGGCAGCGCGGTGACCTTTCGTGACCAGCTTTCACCGGGTAACTCACGATAGACATCAAGCAGGGCATCGAAGGGTTCCGAGCCTTCACCTTGCTGCGGCAGATGGCAAATAATCGTGTTTCCCCTAAACGGCAGAACCCGGCCGTCCGCGGCAAACTTACGGCCCACGTCGTTAGAGCGGTGTTCCGCACCGATAGCGCGGGCGGCGGCCATACCGCCTAGAGTGGCAATCGTACCTTTCAACAGCATTCTCCGTGTTGTCATCGTCCTACCTCAGTATTGAGCAGATTCCGGCAAAATCATTAATGGGTTCCTCGCCTGTGCGATCTTGCACGGGCATGTAGAGAGGACGTCTTCTCTGTCTGGCCGGGATGTCACAGGACAGCAGAAGCCTGATGCAATGATGAGGGGGCGATAACACACCTGCGCGGGAGCACAGATCCCGGCATCATCGTGCTGGTTAATCAAGGGGACGCGCATCTCAATCGGCCATCCTGGCGAATGTCTGTGACTAAAAGATGAAGGGAGAGTGTGATGTCCAGAAGAGGAACCGCGCGCCGGCGTTCTTGGCCGGGTTGGGTGCATTCAGCCTGCGGGACGCAACCTAATCGGCGGGGCGCAGTGGATCGTATTTGTCCTGTTAGCCAGGGCAAGAAGAAGCCAGCGTATTCAGCGCTGGCATGACTTTCCCACGTCTATACATTGAGCCGATGAATAACCGTCACGAATTCATTCACCCCGCGATTAATCTCCTGAAAACTGCGCGAGAGGTTGCTGATTTTGTCATTCTCGGCGGTAAGAAAGCGTTTAATTTCTTCAAGTTGCTGGGTCATGTTTTCAATAAGGGTGGTATTTTCTTCCACCACTCTGGTGATTTTAAGCGTCGCCTGCGATGTCGAGGCCGCCAGTCGCCGGACCTCCTCGGCCACCACGGCAAATCCACGCCCCGCTTCGCCTGCACGTGCCGCCTCAATCGCGGCGTTTAACGCCAGAATATTGGTTTGCCCGGCGATGGCGTTGATCGTCGAGACGATTTCTTTAATATCCATCGAAGAATGATTGAGCTTATCGCCAATTTCTGCTGCCGCACTGACCTGTGACGACATCGATTCCGCATTGCGGATGGTTTCACCCAGTACATCATTCGCATTAAAGGTGATCTGAGACGTCTCTTCCGACGTTGTGACGGCAATGTCAGCAACCCGTTTAGCATTCTCGACACGTTCGGTAATATCAGATGCCAGTTTGATGACCTTATAAACGTGCTCAGCATCATCTTTTATAGGGTTGTAACTGGCTTCCAGCCAGACGCGTTTGCCTGAGGCGGTGACCCGCTCAAAACGTCCAGTAAAAGCCCGGCCTTGCTGGATCTTTTGCCAAAAATCAGGGTGCTCTTTATAAAATTCATCATAGCAAAACATACGATGATGTTTGCCCTTGAGGCCATCAAGCGGGTAGCCCATTAATTTCAGAAAATTGTTATTGGCATCAACAACCTCGCCCTGCGGGGTGAACTCGATCATGGCCATAGAGTTATTTAGGGCGGTGATAATGGCTTCTTTATGCTTCAACGCTTCATGTTTATTAGTAATGTCGTTGGCGATTTTGATGACTTTTTTTACCGCGCCGTGACGATCCTTCACAGGGAAATACGTCGCGCTTAAATACAGCCGGCTGTGATTTTTGCGAAAGCGCTCAAAAATGCCGCTAAAGGAGTGACCGGCGCCCAGGGTTTGCCAGAAATGCGCGTAGTCGCTGGAGCGCACGACGTTATCATCGCAGAACAGGCGATGGTGCTGACCCGCAATCTCGTTGAGCGTGTAACCCGTCAGTTCAAGAAAGGGCTCGTTTGCCGTAATGATGCTGCCGTCAGGCGTAAATTCAATCCAGCCAATGTTGGCTTTGATCGCCTGCGTGTTGGTCTGGTCATCTGCGGACCCCCATGAAGCGCTACCGGGCATAAAACGTGTCAGGGCAAACATAACGCTCTCCATCTTTTTCAGATAAAAGGGACAAACGATTTTGGCCTGTGTCGGGGAATTTGCTGCCTGTGAAAAGTAAAGCGTCCGGCGCGGGTCGTCTTAGATTATCGGCACTGATGAATTCATATTTAGAAATAGATTAAAAAAAGTGATGGTTATCACAGTGGCAGGCAAAGCGATCCAGTGCGGTATAAGCACGCGGACTTTCTTGCCTGGCGTGCAGCCCGAAGATGAGATGGTGGTGTAAAATACGCGAGCAGCAGTAATTTAGCGGGTTCCCTCGCCATGTTTGCTGTTCTGACTGAAAAAACGGCAGGGGCAGCGGACGGCCTGTTTCAGGACGGAAGTCATTAAAAATTGCCAGCACATCGGAGTAATTGTTAATCATAACTTGTTGAATGATGACAAAAAACATTGGGGACGTTTTTGTTATCCAAATGAATCGGGGGATGATTCGATTGACAGGCGTTCGTTCAGCTGGACTGATTTCACTTCGGGCAACCCAACTGCGTTTTTATCATCGGCTTAAGCGAAGGCGTTCTGCGTAAGACAAAGAAATACCTGAGGAGCGCAGCGCAAGGTGATAGCGTCCGCTCCCCTTTCTCAGACGGACAGCAAAAGATACCGGCGATAGCGCAATCCCCCAGTACCGGCCTCTGCCGGGCTGACATGCAGGCGGCGAGATTAAAATACTGGCGCGTAGAGGGCGGATAGTGGCAGGGGCTGACGAGCCAAACAATCATGCGCCAGCGGGTGGGGCGCTGGCGTGGCGATGACATCTCAGGCGGTGTCGCCAATGTCAGCCTGCAACATCGCCTGTGCCGTCACACATTCAGTCGATGGATCACCGTAACGCATTCGTTCACACCGCTGAAAATTTCCTGAATACTGTCTGAGAGATGAATCATCTTGTCGTTTTCCGTCGTGAGAAAACTGTTGATGCCATCAAGCTGCTGATGCATGTCGCCGATAAGACTGGCATTTTCTTCAACTACCTTACTGATTTTCTGCGTTGCCTGAGAGGTGGAGGCGGCAAGACGTCTGACTTCTTCCGCGACTACCGCAAACCCACGTCCCGCTTCGCCCGCGCGTGCAGCCTCAATGGCGGCGTTCAGCGCCAGAATATTGGTTTGTCCGGCAATGTTGTGAATCGTGGAGACAATCTCTTTGATGTCTTTGGCCGAATAATTCAGTTTGTCGCTGATCTCCGCAGCGGCTGTTACCTGAGAGGCCATGGATTCTGCATTTCGCACCGTTTGGCTCAGAACCTCATTGGTATTCGCGGTGAGATGCGACGTTTTTTCAGAGGTATTCATGGCAATATCCGCAACCTCCTGCGCCGTGACGACACGTTGGGTGATATCCGAAGCCAGCTTAATCACTTTATAAATGTGCCCCGCAGCATCTTTAACCGGGTTGTAGTTGGCCTCAAGCCAGACACGTTTTCCTGATGCCGTTACCCTTTCAAAACGCCCGGTGAACGCGCGTCCATGTTGAATTTTCTGCCAAAAATCAGGGTTTTCTTTGTAAAAGGTATCAAAACAGAATATACGGTGGTGTTTACCCTGAATCGCCGCAAGATCGTATTCCATCAGCGTCAGAAAGTTTTTATTGGCGTTGAGGATCTCGCCCTGCGGGGTAAATTCGATCATCGCCATGGAGTTGTTCAACGCAGTAATAATCGCTTCTTTATGCGTCAGCTCTTCGTGCCGGTCAGTGATGTCATTGGCGATTTTGATGATTTTCTTCACGGTGCCGTGTTTGTCTTTCACGGGGAAATAGTTGGCGCTTAAGTAGAGCAGACTTTTATTTTTTCTGTAGCGTTCAAAGATGCCGCTGAAAGACTGACCTGATGCCAGGGTTGCCCAGAATTCGGCATATTCACGAGAGCGCACAAAGTCTGGCTTACAGAACATACGATGATGCTGGCCGGTAATTTCACTGAGCTGGTAGCCCGTGACCGCCAGGAAGACCGGGTTGGCCGTAAGAATGATGCCCTCGGGCGTAAATTCAATCCAGCCGCTACAGGCTTTGATCGCCTGTACGTTACTCCGATCGTCGGAGACATTCAGCGGGGTTTTGCCCGGTTTAAAACGCGTAAAGGAAAACATAGCACTCTCCATTTATAGCCGTAAAAAGGTCAAAGAGTTGACCACGTAGTGGAGAGACAGCGACCTGTTTACAGGGAGGTCGATCGGCTCGGGTCCACTAACGTTATCGGCATCGCGCGTGTCATATTTAGGTCACATTATGGACACAATTAAAGTCTGGTGAGGTGCATCACGCTATTCACAAAGGGCATGCGGTGACGTCAACAATGCGCATGCCCCTCAGCGTAGGTTTCGCTCTCAACACTGTCAGTGTCGGGGAGCGGATGGTGCTGCAATGAAGCGGCCTGAAGCCGCGTTATGACGGGTTATCCGGTATTGCACTGCGCAAAAATTCAGGGATGGCAGGGCGACCGTTTTCCAGACAGGTGCCGGTGAAAACCGCCTCGGCATAAACGACATTATTCACCAGAATTTGTTGGATGAAGTTAACGCGGTTGCGTTTTTCATTGGCCGCCAGTGTACAGGTCACCTGCATCTCATCACCTTTCTTCAGGCTCTTTTTGAAGCGCAGGGTGTACTCCAGCAGCATATGAATACGACCCGCGGTAAACTCTTCTTCGAGATCGACACCAAGGTGCTCTTTCATAAAAGCGTGACGTGTCCATTCCATATAAAACGGATAGTAGAGTCCGTCCACCACGCCCTGAAAATCGATGTGCTTTTCGTCAACCTGATACGTTTTCGTAAACATAATAGCGCCAGTAGTGAGTGAGGTTATGCTCACTTTAGTGATCATTGGCGCTTTGTGAAATGCTTTTTATTGGGGATGCGCGGGGACCGCGTACGGTGATATATCATGCTGTAACATGGCCGGGCCAGCGAGGCGCTGGCCCGGGTGAGGCGATAAAACGCGGTTATCGGAAGAAAAGCGCGTCAGTTATCGGAAAGCCGGCGTCGCGAGAGTGCCGCTTCTTTCGGTGCGGAAAATAGACACTGCGTTGCGCAGCATTACGGTTTGTTCCAGCATGCCCTGCGCGGCGGAGGAAACCTGCTGAACGAGCGCGGCGTTCTGCTGGGTAACCTGATCCATCTGGCTAACGGCAATGCTGACCTGACCGATACCATTGCTCTGCTCATCCGATGCGATGGTGATTTCGCCCATAATGGTCGTTACGCCCTGCACCGATTTCACGATCTCCTCCATCGTATTACCGGCTTCTCTTGCCAGGCCTGAGCCTTTCGCCACATGCTCGACCGACTGTGTGATCAAATCTTTGATCTCTTTGGCCGCGGTTGAACTGCGTAAGGCCAACGAACGCACCTCACCGGCGACGACCGCAAATCCGCGTCCACCTTCGCCCGCTCTTGCGGCTTCAACGGCGGCGTTAAGTGCCAGGATATTGGTCTGGAATGCAATGCCTTCAATGACTGAAATGATTTCGGCAACTTTGCCCGAGCTTTCTGAAATAGAGCGCATGGTTTCCACCACCTGCTTCACGACATCCCCGCCCTGAATCGCCACATGTGATGTAGTGTCGGCCTGAGTATTCGCGTGACGTGCGTTGTCAGTATTCTGACGAACGGTGGCGGTAAGTTCTTCCATGCTGGCAGCCGTTTGTTCAAGCGCGGCAGCCTGCTCTTCTGTGCGCTGAGCCAGATCGATATTGCCCTGCGCGATTTCGTTGGCTGAATTGTTGATCAGCTCCGCAGACGACTGAATGCCGCTGACGATGGTGACCAACTGCTGACGCATGGCTTCAAGCGACGCCATCAGGCTGCCCTGGCCTTTAAGCGGAACAGCAATGTCCACGGTCAGGTTACCCTGCGCAATCATTCCGGCAATATCGGCCGCCGCTTTTGGCTCGCCGCCCAGTGCGCGGATAATGCTGCGCGTAATAATCGTACCCAGAATAATCGAAAGCAGAATCGTAATAATACCGGCCAGGCTCAGCGTCATTTTGGTGGCAAAGGCCAGGCTGTTCACCTCTTCAGAGCGTTTAGTTAACAGCGTGGCTTCCGCATTGTTGAATTCAGCGGCAAGGGCGCGATAGCGATCCATAAATGCCTTATCACGGCCCTCCTGAAAGAAATGCGTCAGCGTTTCCAGCGGTTGTTTGCCGCTGTTTACATCCCGGCGCAAGGCGATCAGTTGATCGTCCACAGCCTGAACACTGTTATGCAGTTCAAGCAGCGAGGTCAGCCTTTGCTGCTGCTCGGCATTATCCGCCGTCATGCTGCGAAGCTGATTGTACTTCTGATCGAAAGCGGTTTTACCAGCGTTAAACGGTGCCAGGAAATTGTCATTGCCTGAAACAACAAACCCACGCACGCCCGTCTCCATATTCACCATATCGGTCAGCATACTGTCGCTGACGCTCATGACCTGATAACTGTGGATGTTCCAGGTGTTGGCCTGACGCAGTTTAAGAAAATTGGCGATCGACAAGCTGCTGCCAATCAGCGAAACAATAACGATGATGCCGAACGCGAAGGCGATTTTACGGCCGGTTGTGATTTTCATGTTTTTCCCCGATAAGTGATCTTATTATTTTTGTGATAAAAGCCATTACATTTCGTTTATCGGCAAAGAAGAGTGGCAGTTTATAACCGCACCTCCTTTTTTTATAAAACCTGTCCTTAAGGTTAGCCGCAGATAATTACCTTGGTTATCTATAGAAAGGATACGATGCCGTGGGGATAACATAACAGTATGTTACGAGCAGTCACGTGACTTTTAGCCGTTCCATAAGCACGTGGCAAAACAGCTTAATAAAGAGAAAGCAATTTCGCTTTGCGGAGGTGAAGGGATTCAAAACGCTAATGCAGAAAAAAACATGGAGAAAGTTGCTAATGGATATGTATAAAAAATGTCGCTTTCATTCGAAATAATGAAAGCGACAGAGCAGTTAAATAACGTCGTTTTTATTAACTGCGATGATTAGCCTTTACTCCCTGTCTGCGCATGAGCGCCCGTTTGGGTGTGGTGCACAGTTGGGCTCACAGGAAGCTCAGAATAGGTTTGAGTATCATAAATTACCCCTTCTTCAGCGGATTTCAGCAACATACCTGCCTGATAGTATTTGTCCTGTTTCATCATGGCGAGTGCGCTGGAAACATCGTTTTCAGTCTGCTGCAACGGCATCAGTTCCTGCGTTTCGGTAACGGCAACGCCTGCCAGTTTCAGCGCATCAAGCGCGCCCTGTTTATCACCCGCTTTGATATGCTGGTTGGCCTGATCGATAGCATCATTTTTCTGTTTCGAAAACTGATAATCTTCTGAAACGGAGACGTCTGAACCGATACGAATATAGTTATCGCCATTCATGGGGGCTTTCTTGTCGTAGCGAATATATTTGGTCCAGTCCACGCTATTATCTTTCAGGTAGGTTTCTGCCTGGGTGGCCAGCGCTTTTGCCTGTTGCGTCTGACCGTTAAATAACGCGTTGCGAGAAAGCTGAATATCATTCATCGCCTGGGCCGCCTGCGCGGATACGACTTCGTTATTTAACGTGTGGCTGTCTTTAAAAGATTCAGCGGCAGCGGCTCCACCAGTAAACACTAATACGGCTACAATCATTGAGCTAACAATCATCTTTTTCATGATATTAATCCTCTGTATGTATGCATCCGAAAGGTGCTAACGTCATTAATTACATAAAGCGTGCCTTATTACGGGTAATAAATATTTCCGGAAAAATCATAGACAGTGATTGTCAGATGAATATCGCCGTCTGGGTTTTGCTACTGTGGAAATGATTATCCAGAACAGCATTACTGACACAGAAACGATCGGGAGCGGCGCTGTCTGAGGCGTAATCTTTTACAGGGCAGTTGCTGCCGCGCAGTTGGGTAAAAAACATATCGCCTGAAAAGCATGCTTCGGTAAGGTGTACATCCTGCTGTGACGGGTTTTCACACTGGCTGCCGTGAAAAGAAAGGGTCATTAACCGGGCCATAATTTATCTCCTTGATGTCGTGCTGACGTCTTTAATTAACACCCGAAAGATATTTAAGTGTGATTATGAGTTTGCAGAAAAATGTCATCGTTACATTTTTCATCTTTATTTTTCATTAAAAGTCATTGAGTTAGATGAATGAGTTTGTAACAGGTCCTCCGTTCTTTAAGAAACCTGAGTTTTCTATAGAAGAAAACGTACAGGCTGACATCAGGTTGAATTTTCATCATCCTGTTAACGGGAAAATAAGGCGGGTAACGACAGAGGAAACACACTGTCTTTTTCCCCTTAAGATTTTGTCGTGTGCTGGCCCGGTGGCCGTTAAGCGTGGGAAATCCTGTGTGTGTGGATTTTATCCGCGTCTCGTCTTCTTTTGAGTAGGCTGCTTTACACAACGTCTGGCACTGGCAAAATAGTCATTTCCCTTTCCAGTAATCGCTATGTCTGAAGAAGCTCTGCGGCAGCAAATCGCGAATTTAAAAAAGCACAATGCGCGATTAAAGCGTATTGCGCACGATGCCCGTAATAAATTAAGCGCCGCACTGGACGGAACAGGACTGTGCTTGTGGCAGCTGGATATTCCCAGCGGCAAACTGGTCATTTTTAACCGACGCTGGGGATCGATGCTGGGTTTTCAGCCCAAAGAAGTCGGTGCGCATTTCGACGTATGGAAATCCTGCCTGCATCCGGACGATGCCAGCGACGTATTGAAGGCTTTCTACGATCATATTAACGGAAAGGCACCTTTCTATGAGGCGTTGCACCGCATGGTGGGCAAAACGGGCAAGATCACCTGGGTACTGGATCGCGGTCGGGTCAGCGAATGGGACGAGCAGGGAAGGCCCTCCAAAGTAACGGGCACCCATATCGATATGACCAAAGAGAAACAGTACGAAGAGCAGCTGGCGACACTGGCGATGCATGATCCTCTTACGCAGTTAACTAACCGCCATGCATTACTCACCCATTTTCGCGATATGAAAACGGAAGCCGTGTTTTGCATTGCCTTTATTGATTTAGATAATTTCAAACACGTCAACGATACGCTGGGGCATCGCAGCGGCGACGACGTTCTGATTCAGCTCAGCCAGCGCTTTATCGCCGCCTGTCCGTCTAATGTCATTATTGGCCGACTGGGCGGAGATGAATTTGTTTTGTTGATCCCTTTCGCCTTGTCCCATCCGCTCACAGATAAACTCACACAAGCCTGTCTTGAAGCTGCCCTGCAGCCCTTCGAACTGGCTAACGGTACAGCGTCCATTGGCGCTTCGATTGGTGTGGTTCAGGTTAACAGCCCCGAGAACTTTGACAGCGCGCTCGCCCGGGCCGATGAGGCCATGTACAGCATCAAAAAAAATGGCAAATGTGGCGTCGCCCTGTCACACGGGGAAGGCTTATAAGGACGCTTCCCGCGACTGGAACATTTTTCGCCCTCTGCCAGGCTTATGTGGTATCACCATTCTGCCAGCGCTGTCGCGGCAACATGAGCGGCGGAGGCCTGAGGCGTAATGACTTCCACCTGGAGCGAGGCACGCATGAGTCTGTTTAAAAGCAAAGATGGATATAATCTCTATTACAAAGACTGGGGTAAAGGTCAGCCAGTATTGTTTAGTCATGGCTGGCCGTTGGATGCGGACATGTGGGACAGTCAGCTCAATTTTCTTGCAGAACGCGGCTACCGCGCCATCGCCTTTGACCGACGTGGCTTTGGGCGTTCCGATCAGCCCTGGGACGGTTACGATTACGACACCTTTGCTGACGACATTCATTGCCTGATTGAACATCTGCAACTCAGAGACGTGACCCTGATTGGCTTCTCAATGGGCGGCGGGGATGTGTCACGCTACATCGGCAAATACGGGACAGATAAGGTTAAAAAGCTGGTGCTGCTGGGGGCGGTAACGCCGATTTTCGGCCAGACTGACGATCATCCCGAAGGTGTCGAGAAATCGGTCTTTGACGGCATTAAACAGGGATTGTTGAAAGATCGCGCGCAGTTTATCAACGAGTTTGCTGCGCCGTTTTATGGCACCAATGCCGGTCAGCAGGTTTCAGAAGGCGTGCTCACGCAGACCTTAAACATCGCTTTACTGGCATCGCTTAAAGCAACGCTGGACTGTGTTACCGCGTTTGCCGAAACAGATTTCCGCGCAGATCTGGGGAAAGTGGATGTGCCAGCCTTAATTATTCACGGCAGTCATGACCAGATAGTGCCTTTTGAAGCCACGGGCAAGCTGGCACATGCGCTGATACCGGGTTCGGAACTTAAGATCTATGACAATGGCCCACATGGTTTTGCCGTCACGCATCAGGACCAACTCAATCAGGATTTACTGACGTTTTTACAACAGTAACGGAACAGAATAATCTGAAAGCAACGCCCGTCAGGGCGTTTTTTTTATTCCTCAACGCTTCGCTTATTTAAAACACCTTTTTTACCTTCTTCTCTTTTATTTTTCATGACCATTTTACTAATTGATGCTTTTTTGATTATTTAATAATCTGCTTTTAACAGAAACATCGATAATTAACGAATTTACCGCTTCGCTTATTTTCAGATGATGGAAGTGTGATGTTGTTGAATTTGCTTTATCAGGCGTGGTTAAAAAGAACATTTATTGATCATATTGACGACGTTCCGTGATGCTGATCCGATTTACCGCTTCGCTTATAAAGAAAAACGGGGTGGACTTTTTAATGAATCGATCGATTAATAGGGGCGGGAAGAGTGGCTGTCACAGGGCTGACATGATCGCCATTCTCGTTAAGTTTCTTGTTTAGATAGTTTCGTTACTAAAGAATTAAAGGGATGAGCCGCAAAATGGTTTTGTCTGGCAACCCACGCCAGCGCTCAGCGTTTATGCTTGATAAGGTGATTTTTATGGCTACATTTAATTCTGTAGCCTTTAAGGTAATGCAGCTTTAACTGTGCCAGTTGAATAATGAAATTTGAGGAGAATACAGAATGACGCAATATCGTGGTGGCGCGGGTAATTTCGCCGCAGATAAAGAGCGCGCGGCAGAGGCCGGGCGTAAAGGCGGGCAGAACAGCGGTGGGAACTTTAAGAATGACCCGCAGCGAGCGATCGAAGCAGGCCGCAAAGGAGGTAAAGTAAGCCGTCGTAGTTAATCATTTACTTACAATGACTTGCTATTATCTTTGGCGGTTTAAAAAAGGGAAATACGTTCAGTACGCTTCTGTCTTCCCGTCTGACCTGTTGTGAAAACACGCTCTGGTGTGAGGTCGCAAGAATCTTACCGGAAAGAACGCCCCCTTTCCGGTGTCTTTTTCAGCGCTCCGCTGACATCAAAAAATAAATATAAAAAAATGGAACCTCAATCCAATGGGCGGAATGGGCATTATTTTCCTTGGGTGCTAAGTTGTACGCGGATGGGAATATTCGTACAGATTTGGCTGAATTTAAACAGATCCTCATTTTTAATAAATTTAAATTAAAAAAGATAAATCACTGGTAATGAAAGAAAAAAATGCATTTTTAATGCCACTTATGTTGTCAGGTTTTGCAAAGTTAAACACTATTCCCGCCAACTCCACTAAGGTTATATAAAGTGCGATTGACTGAAGCGGCGCTGAAACCTCGGTGCTGCTGTTTAATTAATGAGGCTCTTTTCATGACTGTTAAAACGTTAAATGATCTTTTCATCCACGACCTGTCAGATGTTTACAGTGCAGAAAAACAGATTGCCCGGGCTCTGCCAAAAATGGCGCGCGCTGCCAGTGATGAAAACCTGGTTGCTGCGTTTAATCAGCACCTTGAAGAGACACGCGGGCAAATTGAGCGTCTGGATGAATTAGTTGAGGCCACGCCCGAGGTAAAAATTAAACGTATGAAATGTCATGCGCTGGAAGGGCTGGCGGAAGAAGCACAGGAAATTATCGAGTCGGTAGAAAAGGGAGAGGTACGCGATCAGGGATTGATCGGAGCGGCGCAAAAAGTTGAGCATTATGAAATCGCGACCTACGGTACCCTGCAGGCGCTGGCACTCAAGCTAGGCTACACCAAAGCGGCGAAGCTGCTGGCACTGACGCTTGAGGAAGAAAAACAAACCGATGTAAAACTCACCACGCTTGCTCAGGCAATCAGCACGGTTGAAGGAGCAGCAAAATGACCACGGCGATTGAAAACTATCATGACTGGCTACGCGATGCGCATGCCATGGAGAAGCAGGCCGAGAGCATGCTGAGCAAAATGTCGGGCCGCCTTGAGCACTACCCGGCACTGGAACAACGCCTGGCACAGCATCTGGAAGAAACCAAACATCAGCTTCAGCTGCTTGAGCAGCTGCTGGATCGTCACGGCATTGACCACTCCATCATGAAAGACGTGATGGGAAAAATGGCGGCAATGGGGCAGGCGATCGGCGGTATGTTCACCTCTGATGAAGTCGTGAAAGGGGCGATGAGCGGCTATGTGTTCGAGAACGCAGAGATCGCCAGCTATACCAGCCTGATTGCGGCAGCAGAACAGGTCGGTGACAGTGAAGGTGTCAGAGTGCTGAGCGAAATTCGCAATCAGGAGATTGCGATGGCTGAATGGCTGTTCCAGCATCTGCCTGAGGTGACGCAACAGTTCCTGCAGCGCTCCGCGCAGCCGGGCGTTGAAGCGAAGAAATAATGCGTTTGCGGTGCCGCAGGCGGTAAAAAGCCGGGAAATGTTCCCGGCTTTTTTACGTGCTTCTGGGGCGGTTAGTCAGCCATTAAATGACCGTACATCGCCATCAGGCGACGCGTTACGCCGTTTGTCCAGCCGAAGCCGTCCTGTAACGGATATTCGCCACCGCCGCCCGGGCGGGCACGATCGCCGCTGATATCGTACTTTTCTACCAGCTTATGGTGCAACTGGTAGAAATTGTTCACCGTGGTCAGCCAGTTAACGGCAATCTCGTTCGCCAGCGACTCTTCCCCATAGTTGTTTAAGCCCACAACGGCCATCCACTGCATGGGCGCCCAACCGTTCGGTTTATCCCACTGTTCACCGCTTTCCACCATTGAGGTCAGCAGGCCGCCGTTGCTGAGCAGCAGGTGGCGCAGGGCGATAGCTTGCAGGTGGGCCTGATAGGGCGTTGCCAGCCCGACAAACAGCGGCACGACGGCGGCGGCGGTAAAGGCACCGAAGCGCGCACGGCGCCAGTCATAATCGCGAAAGACTCCTGCCGTGCTGTCCCACAGGTAACGGGTAATCGCCCGCTTACGCGCCTCGGCCTTTTTCTGCCAGGCCAGCGCAGTCAGCTCTTCACCTTTAGCATGCGAGAGCGTGGCTATCATCAACTCAAGCTTGTACAACAGCGCATTGAGATCGATAGGGATAAATTGTGTCGTGCGAATACTGGCCAGGCGTTTTGGGTTACGCAGCCAGCGTGACGAGTAATCCCATCCCGATGCCGCCCCTGCGCGCAGATCGCGGTAAACTTCGCTTGCCGGACGTTTTGAATGACGCGCCGTTTCCACATCTTCAATCCAGGATTCGTCGCGCGGCGTATCGCGGTCGTCCCAGTAGCGGTTCAGCAGCGAGCCGTCAGGCATTCTGACCACATGGCGGTAAGCCTGGTTTGGCATCAGCGAGCCCGCGCCATCCATCCAGAACTGATACTCTTTCATCAGTTGCTCCAGATAGCGCTGAGAGCCCTGCACACCATCTTCTTCGAACAGCTCAACCATCAGGGCGAACACCGGCGGCTGTGAGCGGCTGAGGTAATAGGTACGGTTGCCGTTTGGGACATGGCCGTAGTTATCGATCAGCCATGCGAAGTTGTCCGCCATATGGCGCAGCAGGTCGTCGCGGCCCGACTCCGCCAAACCAAGCATGGTGAAGTAAGAGTCCCAGTAGTAGGTTTCACCGAAGCGACCGCCCGGTACGACATAGGGTTTGGGCAACGGCAGCAGCGATGAGTGCGGCATATGCTGCTGCGGCATTTTGGTCAGCACCGGCCACAGATCGTCAATATGCTCGTTGAGCGTCTTGTCGGGATTCGAGACGTAAAAGCTTTCATTAATGCCCGGCATATAAAAATGCTCAGCAACAAAACGCGACAGGTCGAACTCCTTGCTGCGCTTTTGACGACGATAGCGCATCAGCACATCCAGAGGATCGTACTTAGGCGAGCAGTCGGGGAAAGTTTTACTGTCCTCGAAAATGCCTGACATCTGGACGGCTTCGAACAGCTCAAGGTAGCGATCGGCAGGCGTCAGCGCATCCGGAGCCGGTAAGCCTTCAATCAGCTCCGGCTCGGGTTCAGAATCTTGCATGCGGTCCAGCTTTAGTTCATGGGGATCGTATTGATACTCAACTTCCGCCCCGGCACGATTCTCTTCGAATGCATTGAGTTGCTGGCGATAAGTATTAATAACGGCCTCCTGAGCGAACGGGGTTGCACAAAGAAGGAATTATAGACCTCTCGCAGGCAGGAACAACAATGCAGATTGTCTATGAACGTAATAAAAATTGTCTATTAATCGTATGCATTGAATAAAACACAGTCAATTCAACTAAATATGGCGGGTTTAGCCGTAAATGCATTTCAGATGAATCTCTTAGGTAACAACGAAATAAATTTTAATCTACCCGGAGGGTAATGTTTATGACGCAGGTGAAGGTGATAATACACAAAAATGTCACGATGGAGCACAATGGCGTGAACAAGACCGCGAAGGACAATTTAGCGTGAAACCTTATACCTTACAGCGTCTCACTGACCGGGATATGGCGGCATTTCGGACTATCAGGCTTGACGGGCTCAAGCGTCATCCCGCTGCCTTTGGCGCAGATTATGACACTGAGCGTCATCAGCCTGACGCGTTTTTTGCGGCAAGGCTACGTGAAAACTGCGTGCTGGCAGGAGCAGACGATCGGGGCCGGTTGGGCGGCATCATCGGTGTGCGCTTTAATGCCGCGCTGAAACAGCGCCATTACGCCACGATCTGGGGAATGTATCTGTGCCCGGAATGGCGTGGAAGCGGGCTGGCAAAGGCGTTACTCACGGCCGCGATAGCCGAAGCCGGTGAATGCTGCTGCCTGAAGCTCGCCGTGAGCACCACCAATACGGCGGCCGTCCGGCTTTACCGCTCGGCAGGGTTTCAGACTTATGGCACGGATGTGGCCGCGCTTTATGTCAACGGCGTTTATCACGATACCTTGCTGATGCGGCTGGACAAAGAACCCGAACGCTGAGCAATAAGCCTTACGTGCTTCTTCACCCGTAGAACTAACGGGCGACGTAAAGTGTGCGTCAGCTCAGGCTGATGTTGAACAGGCGCTGAAGGGCCAGTTTGCCGCTGTCTGTCACAACCAGTTCCCGGTATCCCGGCGCCTGAACCAGCCAGTGCTTTTGCAACAGAAAGCGTAACAAGGCGGCACCCACTTCGCCTCCCGCATGGAAGCGTCTTTCACTCCAGTCCAGGCAGGGACAGCAGGCTTTTCGCCGGGAGCGGGGCGCAAGCGCAATCCCTGCATTTGCGAAATTAGCTGTGCCATGTGGCGTCAGCGCCGTGCCGTCCTCACATATCCAGCCTTCCAGTTGCAGAAAATCATAGATGGCTACGGCAATTTCGCCGGCCAGATGATCGTAGCAGGTTCGGGCTCGCCTCAGACGGTTTGGCGTCGTGGTTTTAAGCGGGGCGTCGGGCCTTACCGAAACGCCCATTAGATTTTCCAGCAGGCTGGCAACCTCGCGACCGGCCAGGCTGTAATAACGATGCCTTCCCTGCACCACACAGACGAGCAGGCCCGTCTCAAGCAGCTTATTCAAATGGCCACTGGCGGTTGACGGGGCGATATCGGCCACCACGCTCAACTCAGTGGCGGTCCAGGCCCGGCCATCCATCAATGCACAAAGCATGTGCATTCTGGAGGCATCTGCCATCGCCGAGGCGACCACAGACATGCTGATCTCCAGCGAGGGCTGATTATCCTGATGATGGCGGGAAGGGATCAGTTTCATTCTGTCGCGCATGTCCATTGACGGGTCAGGTTGCCAGCCCGCAAATCGTCATCTGTGAGCAGGATGAGGCGGTTACTGTGATCGCTGTACTGAACGCATATATTAATGCCGTTTTGCGCAATAATCCGCGCAATTTCGCCCAGCTCCCCCGGCCGCGCCTGTGCCAGCTTTCTGATGAGTGGCTTTTTAACGTCCCTGACGTCAAAACCGGCCTGCGACAATACCTGTTGGGCTTTGGGGCCATCTTCAACAAGGAAGTGGGCATGGCTCTCCTGGGGCGTAGAAAACACACCGCCCCCTTCCAGACCAATGCCATGCTGGCCGAGAAGCGTGCCAAAGGCGGCAAGCGCGCCTGGCGTGTTGCTGAATACGACATGAATATCAAACATGATGACGTCCCTCTGGCCCTGAATAGTCGCGCATCACCTGAGCAACGCGTATCCGGTAATGTGAAAAAATATGGCTTTTACCTTCTTCCTGCGCTGACTGATGTTCTCTGTTTTCTCGCCAGTTTTTTACCGCACTCTCATCTTCCCACCAGGAGAGCGATAAGATCTTTCCGGGCGTGCTCAGGCTCTGGAACCTTTCAATCTGGATAAACCCCGGTAATTCAGCCAGCCCGGGCGACAACTCAGCCGCCAGCGCAAGATAGCGTTGTTGCGCTGCGGGTAAGGCTTCTGCTTCAAAAAGAACAGCAATCATTTTAGATCTCCATGAGTAAGCATGCGGGCAGTTTACGCGCGGCAGAATGCGATGCTTCGGCGTGTACCGAACAATGGCGTGCTCCATGTGGAGAAGGGCAGGGCGAGAAGAGAGAAGGGACGTGCGCCTGGCAGAGTAAAACCCGACAGGGGAGAAATCCGCCGTTGCCTGCCGGCGACTCTGCTCCGGTAAACAACGGCGCGATCGCAGGGCAAAACGCCTGCGATTCGGCTGATCTTATCCTTGTACCAGCGTGGTGCGAATCACGTCCTGGTAAGGCGTGGTTGGACGACCAATAAGCTGGCTCAGCGCGCGGGAATCATCGAACAGACCGCCCTGAGACGCGCCGACATCAGAGTCCGCCAGTAAGTCCGCCAACGGCGCCGGTAAGCCTGCGCCTTTCAGCGCCGCCGCAAAGTCTGCCTGCGGCAGGTTAACGTAATCAACCTGCTCACCGCTTTGCGCGGCAATCTCAGCGGCAAATTCAGCCAGGGTGTAGCTGTGATCGCCTGCCAGTTCGTAGACCTTCCCTGCCTGATCGTCACGAACCATCACTTCAGCCGCCGCATCGGCATAGTCCTGACGCGCAGCAGACGAAATCCGTCCTTCGCCCGCCGCACCAATGAACGCATGATGTGCCAGAGCAGGTGCGATGCTCGCTGCATAGTTTTCCGTGTACCAGCCGTTGCGCAGCAAGGCATAAGGCACACCTGACGCCGCCAGCATGGCTTCGGTTGCGCGGTGCTCGATCCCGAGCGAAAGCGGAGAGGTATCCGCATGCAGCAGGCTGGTATAGGCAATAAATTTCACACCTGCGGACCTGGCGGCCTCAATAACGGCTCTGTGTTGAGGTTCACGCTGGCCGACTTCGCTTCCCGAAATGAGCAGCAATTTTTCGACCCCTGCAAAGGCGTCCGCTAACGTCTCAGGTTTATTGTAATCCGCCTCACGCACGTTAACGCCCAATGCGGCAATATCCGCCGCTTTAGCAGGCGTGCGTACGGTGGCAACAATCTTGTCTGCCGCAACTTTTTTGCTCAATGCATCAATGACTAAACGGCCCAGTTGGCCAGTGGCACCCGTAACAGCGATCATGAGGTTACTCCTTAAGATGACAGTTGGTAAAAGGCAGCCTAAGCGATAAACTAACTTTTAGTAAGTACTTACAGAATTGTTAGCATGGGGTGAAAGCGTTAAATGTCTGAAAAACTGAGCGAAAAATTTAGCCGGGGCGAGTTGCTCAATGTTAACTGTCCGTCACGCGACCTGTTAAAGCGTATCACCAGTCGCTGGAGCGTGCTGATCCTGCTTGCGCTTAAAGATAAAACGCTGCGATTTAGCGAACTCCGTCGTGCGGTGGGGGGCGTCAGTGAACGTATGCTGGCCCAGAGCCTGCGCTATCTGGAAGAGGACGGCTTTGTGCAACGTATAGCCTATGATGTCGTGCCGCCGCATGTGGAATACCGCCTGACGCCGCTGGGGCGTGAAGTCGGGGAGCAGGTCGTAGGGCTGGCAGACTGGTTAGAAGAGAATCTTGAGCGCATCCTGTCTCACCGCGAAAAGGACACTGCCGCTGAATAGCCTGTTGATCCTGACGGGCGAGCGCCTGCCGGGACGAAGCGACGTTCCCTGACCAGACGATGCCCGCTAACGAATGCGCAACGCTTAGTGGAGATAAACCGTCGGCCTTATCTGCAACCTGGCGATGATATCCCGTAGCTTTTAACATCATTTTTACTACTGCGATTATTTTGACAAGGCTGCACCCGTAAATAATGGCACTGCCAGTTAATGAACACCGGGTCATTTACATGTTCGATATTTTTTTAACATAAATAGCAAACTAATCCAGGCCGCCTGCGGCGGATAAACGCTTTTTTACAGTTCATTAAATATGTCCCAATCTGAAAAATAACCTCAGAAGGGGTAGATAAGATAAATACCCTGCTAACGATATAAAAAAACACATAATTTCAGTGTGGGATGTGCATTTTAGCCCGAGGCAGGTGCGCGGAGTTGCGCTGAATAACAGCTAAAAACAGCGGGTTGCGCGTTTTTTCGTGCTAAGCCTGTCTGGACAGGAGCTCACTTTTTTATCCCCTAATTTAATAACAATAATGTCACAAAGCTACGCTGTAATTAACCTTTCCTCGTTGTTTTTTAAATAAAAGATCTTTCAACAAAAAAATGATCTAAATCAAAAAATACTGTTATAGTTTTTACTTATCCAATTGTCTCTGTTTCACCAAGGCGAAGCGTTTTACATTCGCCATGGAATTTTTCTGTGCAATGGAATGACGTTCTTTGTACATAAGTTGTTAATTATAAGTAACTATACGGTGTTCTATGTGGCAAAGAGGTAAGCAATGTTTGGATTAGATGCCTTTCATCTCGCCAGGATCCAGTTCGCATTTACTGTTTCCTTCCATATTATCTTTCCAGCCATCACGATCGGCCTGGCCAGTTTTCTGGCCGTGCTGGAGGGAATGTGGCTCAAAACGCGTAATCAAACCTATCGCGATCTCTATCATTTCTGGTCAAAAATATTTGCTGTCAACTTCGGCATGGGCGTGGTGTCCGGGCTGGTGATGGCGTATCAGTTTGGCACCAACTGGAGTGGCTTTTCCCAGTTCGCGGGCAGTATTACCGGCCCCTTGCTGACCTATGAAGTCTTAACGGCGTTCTTCCTGGAAGCCGGTTTTCTGGGCGTCATGTTATTTGGCTGGAACCGCGTCGGTCCGGGCCTGCACTACTTTGCGACCTGCATGGTGGCGCTCGGCACGTTGATTTCGACGTTCTGGATCCTCTCGTCAAACAGCTGGATGCAAACCCCGCAGGGCTACCTTATTCAGAACGGCGTTGTCGTGCCGGAAGACTGGTTTAAAATTGTCTTTAACCCCTCTTTCCCTTATCGCCTGCTGCATATGTCTGTAGCGGCCTTCCTGGCCAGCGCCTTCTTTGTCGGCTCCTCCGCCGCCTGGCATTTACTTAAAGGCAACGACAATCCCGCCATTCGTAAGATGTTTTCGATGGCGCTGTGGATGGCCCTGATTGTCGCACCCGTTCAGGCAATGATTGGGGATGCGCACGGGCTTAATACCCTGGAGCACCAGCCGGCAAAAATTGCGGCGATTGAAGGCCACTGGGAAAACCCGCCGGGTGAGGCAACACCGCTCATCCTGTTTGGGCTGCCGGATATGGAGGAGGAGCGCACCAAATACGCGCTGGAGATTCCTTACCTGGGCAGCCTCATCCTGACGCACAGCCTGGATAAGCAGGTGCCGGCGCTGAAATCCTTCCCGAAGGAAGATCGTCCAAACTCAACCATCATCTTCTGGTCATTCCGCGTGATGGTGGCGCTGGGGCTACTGATGATTACGCTGGGCGTGGTCAGCTTGTGGTTGCGCTATAAAGGTCGCCTGTATCAGTCACGTCCCTTCCTGTGGTTTGCCTTGCTGATGGGCCCTTCCGGCCTGATTGCCATTTTAGCAGGGTGGTTCACCACCGAGATTGGCCGTCAGCCCTGGGTGGTTTATGGCGTGCAGCGCACTATTGATGCGGTGTCACCGCATGGTGAAATGCACATGAGTATCAGCCTGCTCGCCTTTATCCTGGTTTACTCCTCCGTATTCGGTGTGGGTTATCACTATATGATGCGGTTGATTAAGCAAGGTCCGGTCACGGGCGAAGGCGATATTGTTGAAACGGGTGGTCCCGGCCAGATTAAAACGCCAGCACGTCCGCTCTCTGCTGCCACTCACAAGAATGAGGAGCGTTGAGATGGTTGATTACTCAGTTATCTGGTTCGCGATTATTGTCTTTGCTGTTCTGATGTATATCGTGATGGACGGTTTCGACCTGGGCATCGGCCTGCTGTTTCCCTTTAATAAGGATGCAGGCGAGCGCGACATGATGGTGAATACCGTTGCGCCGGTCTGGGATGGTAATGAAACCTGGCTGGTGCTCGGCGGTGCGGGCCTGTATGGCGCTTTCCCACTGGCCTATGCGGTGATTGCGGATGCGCTTTCCATTCCGCTTACCGCGATGCTTATTGGGCTGATATTTCGCGGCGTGGCATTTGAGTTCCGCTTCAAGGCCGTGGAGCATCACCGGGCGTTCTGGGACAAGTCGTTTATCGCCGGTTCGCTACTGGCAACCTTCAGCCAGGGGGTTGCGGTGGGTGCCATGCTGGATGGCATTCCGGTATCAGGTCGTAGCTTCGCCGGGTCCACACTGGACTGGCTGGCGCCGTTCCCGCTGTTCTGCGGCGTAGGATTAGTGGTGGCCTATGCACTTCTGGGCTGTACCTGGCTCATTATGAAAACCGAGCATGAGCTGCATCGCAAGATGTCCGCTCTGGCAACGCCATTGCTTATCGCACTGCTGGTGATTATCGGCGTGATCAGCATCTGGACGCCGTTTACGCATGAGAGTATTTCGCACCGCTGGTTCAGCATGCCGAATCTGTTCTGGTTCCTGCCGGTGCCAGTCCTGGTCGTGCTGAGTGCCTGGGGGCTGAGAAGGGCGATCAAGCGTGAGGCGCACTATTCGCCTTTCCTTCTCACGTTAGCGCTGATTTTCCTGGGCTTCTCAGGTCTGGGTATCAGTATCTGGCCGAATATTATTCCGCCATCGGTATCGATCTGGCAGGCGGCGTCACCGCCTCAGAGCCAGGCCTTTATGCTGGTGGGTAGCCTGCTGATTATCCCGATGATCCTGGGCTACACCTTCTGGAGCTACTACGTGTTCCGCGGAAAAATTAAAGCAGACGAAGGATACCATTGATATGCAAACCCAGGTCGACAGCAAAGAACGTCAGAATGAAACCCGGTCGCCGTGGTGGAAACGTGTGCTGTGGCTGGTGGTCATCTATGGGGCAAGTGTGCTGGCGCTCGGTGTGGTGGCCACGCTGTTCAGAATGATGATGACCGCCGCCGGTATGCGAAGCCACTGAGGATTTCTTCTCCGTACGTTTCTTAACCGTAGTACGCGCGCTTTACGCCAGGCTGCACTCTGCCTGTCTACTCAGCCAGCCTTCGGGCTGGCTTTTTAAATAGTAACCCAGGCAATTAATGCGCTTTTTGCCTTTCCACCCTCTCGTTTACCCGGTGCTTCATTACAATCCCTAAGGCTTTTTGTTACTCTTTTATGACGAATTTCCCTTCTGTTTTCTGTTCATACATCAATGCTAAGTCAAACCATAAAAAAACAGCATATTAATGATTTAGTCGACTGGATTGAGGCCAATCTCACCAACGACATCAATATCGACCAGATTACCCTCAAGTCTGGCTACTCCAAATGGCATATGCAGCGTCTGTTTAAAGAGATGACCGGGCAAACCCTGGCGGCCTATACCCGAAAACGACGCCTGACTCTCGCCGCCATGGCGCTGCGGCTGACCCGGATGCCGTTGATTGATGTTGCGGTGCGCTTCGGCTTCGAAAATCAGCAGAATTTTAACCGGGTCTTTAAAAACCACTTTATGATGACGCCAGGCGCCTTCCGTCGCCACAGAGTCTTACCTGTGCGCCATTTTCACGGCCGCATTGCGCAGCGCGCGCCAGTCAAGCAGGCGGTGCTGGTTATACGTGAAGAAGCCCTTCAGCTACAGGGTGAGACACTGGAGTGGGAGTGCCGCTATGGCGACTATATAAGCGACCGCCATCATCGCGTTGCTGAGCAGGTGCGCCAGGTTGTTCGCGCCCGTCACGGGGCTGCGCAGGGCTGGCTGGGGTTCCAGTACGGGCCGGGAAACGGCTCTGTCGAGCAGCAGCATATTAGCCTTTTTCGTGGCCTGGAAGCACAGCAAACGGCTGATGCACATTCCGCCCTGCCGGTTCGTACCATTGCGCCAGGCCTCTACGCCAGCCTCGCGTGGAGCGGGTCGCCGGACCAGCTCACGCGCTTCATCGCAGACATTTATTATCTGCATTTGCCCAAGCTGGGCGTAGCCTGTCGGCCGGGGATGGATTTACTGTGTCTGGACTTGGCCCGAAGCACGCAGGACAGAATCGAAGGCGTATTTTTCATCCCGGTGACCCAGGGCTGAATGCACATAACGTGCGCCATAATGTGATAAAGCGCACGATTTTATAAGCGGATTAGCTGTGCAGGCGTAAAATTCTTCCTGAAGCTCACAGAGGCGCCATTACCACGGCTTTTATTTCTCAGGGCTGGAATATTCACCTGCTTTCTACGCCTTATCAGGCTAAAACACATGATTAAAATCTCTCAGATATCAGCGATGCTGCTGGCTATCGCGCTGTGTGCGGCCCCAACGTTGGCTGCCGCACAACTGACCGATCCTGCCAATGTGCCCACAGGGTTACATCCTGGATCGCAGGGGACGCATAGCGAGATACTCGGTGACAGCTCCCTGCCGCAAGGCAGTGGACAAAACCCGGCGCGGTAACCACGTTATTACCGCTATCCCCTTAAAAGGCGCCTGAGCGCCTTTTTCGTTTTCTGTGCTTCCTTCCTTTTTGTCCGCGTTTTTTCACAACGTATCGCATTTTTCGTCATTGTTCTTAAGATATATCATGGCTATTCTTAGCGGGTTTATATGAGAATGATTTCTATTTACTTAAGCGGCGCGAAAACAGCTTCTTTGCATGCAGCCGCGTTTACGGAGAGTCCTCGTGCCTACATCTTATTCCCGCCGCTTACCTGAACGCGTGCGTAACGAACTGCGCTTCCGCGCTATCCACGTCGCCGAGAAAACCCGAATTGCCGGGACGTTTTGGCGCATTGTCTTCACGGGCGACGATCTGAAGGGGTTTCATTCTCCCGGTTTTGACGATCACATTAAGGTCTTCTTTCCCCCTGCTGACGGCGCGCCGCTGGCACTGCCGACGATCAACGATGACGGTATTCAGTGGCAAGGCGGATTGCGCCCTGTCGCGCGCGACTATACGCCGCTGGCGTTTGATGGTGCGTCATCGCTGACGCTGGATTTTTATATCCACGACAGCGGTGTTGCCAGCGACTGGGCATCCCAGGCACAGCCGGGTGACAGACTGATCATTGGTGGGCCGCGTGGCTCTCTGCTGGTGCCAACGGATTATGCTTTTCAGCTTTACGTCTGTGACGAAACCGGGTTGCCTGCTTTCAGGCGGCGTAGCAGTAGTGTGGAGGCTCAGGCGCTGCATCTGTTTGCCTGTGCTGATGAGGTGACCGGACAAGCCTACCTGGGCGATACCGGCAATGCCTCTGTTAACTGGCTTGGCAGCGGCAAGATGACGCTGGCGGATTTACCACATTTGACGGCCGCGCTGGACAGGATCGCGATTCCGCAGCACGACGCTTTTATCTGGCTGACCGGAGAAGGGCAGTTCGTAAAACAGCTGTGTGACTATTTCACCACACAGCGCGGGGTTGACGCTGACCTGGTGCGCGCCGTGGCCTACTGGCATCAAAAACCCGCTGCCGTTCGTTAACTGAATTTAAGTGACCTGCCGTTGATTGAATTTCGCCTGATGGCCCACTACCATCAGGCTCTTTCCACTGACTCAGGCAGATAATGAAAATGGATTCGGCACGTTCAGGGCAAGATAACCGCGATGCGCCCTGCAGTGGACGGCGCAAGCGCCGTGAGAAAATGCTGGATGCCAGCGAGATCCGTCTGCTGATGCTGCATTTTATCTCGCAGCGCGCCACACATGGCTATGAGCTGATTAAATGCATTGAAGACCTGTCAAAGGGCGAGTATTCGCCCAGTCCAGGCATCATTTACCCGAATCTGACATGGCTGGAGGAGATGGGGGCTATTCACATCAGTGACCCTCAGGCTGCACGTAAGGCTTACGTGCTCACCGAAACGGGGCAGGCCATGCTAAAGCACGATGCACAGCCGCTGTCAGGTCTCATCGACCGGTTATCGTCTTTGGCAGTGCTGGTCAACAACCGCAGCATTCCTGAAATTGAGCAGGCGATCGATCATTTTAAAACTGCCCTGAACACGCGTCTGGCGCAGCAGGACATTACCGATGAAACCCGGCAAACAATCGTCGCTGCTCTGATGACTGCGGCAGAGGATATCAGCCGCAGTTAATCTGACGTGGACGATCAGCTGTCGTCCGATCGGTTTTTATCGATATGCCCTAGCGAACGCTCCGGAAAACAAATATCCCTTACCCGCTGCTTGAGTGCCTGAGCATCCGGGAATCCGCCATCGCGCTTGCGCTCCCACAGCAGATGTTCATCCAGGGTGATTTCAAATACGCCGCTGGTGCCGGGACGCAACGTCACGCTGGCGAGATCCTGTGCGAAGGTCTGTAACAGTTCCTGTGCCATCCACGCGGAGCGCAGCAGCCAGTTACATTGGGTACAATAGTGAATGACGACCACGGGTTTTTGCATCTTTCCCTCTCTTTATCATTAATTAACGCTCAGGCCAGCAGGGGCCGCAAGCATGCCGGCCGGGCTTTTCGCATGGGTTTTCTGTTTTCTTTATACGTTGCTAACCCTGACGCGAATCCTCACCCGTGGCAGACAGCAGCGCAAACCTTACCGCATCGCTGGCCGAAACGGTACCGGTGTGCCCCTGCGTTTATTCTGATAAAACATCAAATTAGCGGAGCCGGAACCGACAGCGAAGGTGCCGGGGTAAGGCTGCCTGACGTGAGTGGGAAGCCCTGAAAAAACAGATGGCGGTAAGTCAGGAAGCCCTCTGTAAGATGCCTCGGGACGCTCGGGACGCTCGGGACGCTCGGGATGCTCGGGATGCTCAGGATGCTCAGGTAAGCCCGTGAGCCAGGCTTGTCAGCAGTAATGCGAGCCTGCGGGCGGGGAAGATAGCCCGCCCGTAGGCTCAGTCTGGATGAGCCGGGCATTGCCAGCAGGTTAAGTTATCGCCCGCTGGCAGCACTTTCCCGGCAGCCAGAAGTGGTAAGGGAAGGGGCGAGCGGGGCAATTCAGGAACTAAGCGAATGACTGATGCGCCCGCCTTCGTCGCCCCTGGCGGAAGGCGAACGTTAAGCGCAGTCAACCACCAGACGGCCCCGAACTTTGCCATCCAGCAGATCCTGTGCGCCCTGGTGCACGTCACGCAATGGAATGACCGTTGTTATCTGGTTCAGTAACGCGTCATCCAGAAGCTGCCCCAGCCGCTGCCAGGCCTGCTGGCGCAGCGGTTTAGGGCACATCACGCTGTCTACGCCAGCCAGTGTCACACCGCGCAGAATGAAGGGCGCGACACTACCGGGCAGATCCAGGCCTTGTGCCATACCACAGGCCGCGACCACGCCGTCACGCTGGGTGCCGGCCAGCACGTTGCTCAGCGTATGGCTACCGACGCTGTCGATGGCGGCGGCCCAGCGCTCTTTCCCGAGGGGTTTACCCGGTTGAGCCAGCTCGTCGCGATCTATCACTTCGGCTGCGCCCAGGGTGGTTTTTAAATAGTCTTCATCGCTGGCTCGCCCGCTGGAGGCGATGACGTTATAGCCCAGTTTTGCCAGCAGAGAGACGCTGAAGCTGCCAACGCCTCCGCTGGCCCCGGTCACCAAAACCGGGCCGCTGGCAGGCGTAATGCCTTGTTTTTCGAGTGCCAGCACGCACAGCATGGCGGTAAAGCCCGCCGTTCCGATGGCCATGGTATTCAACGGAGTTAGCGTTTCAGGCACGGCTACCAGCCAGTCGCCAGGCACGCTGGCTTTCTGAGCCAGCCCGCCCCAGTGTTTTTCCCCGACGCCCCAGCCGGTGAGCAGCGCCGCATCGCCTTGTTTCCAGTCGGGATGGCGACTTGCTGTGACCCGTCCCACAAAGTCAATGCCCGGCACCATTGGAAACTGGCGCACAATCGGCCCTTTATTGCAGATGGCCAGCGCGTCTTTGTAGTTGAGGGTGGAATAGCTGACGTCGAGGGTGACGTCTTCATCGGGTAATTGTGTTTCGGAGAGTTCTTTTAGCTGAGAGCGGTAACCTTGTTCGTCCTTATCAATGACCATTGCCTTAAACATGTATCCTCCGTCAGGCGTAAGAATAATCAGGCAAGTTTACGCCCGATGCGTCGATTAGGGTAGGGCACTGGCCCGACAAGTGCGAGGCTTGCCGCAAACCTGAGGCATTTCAGTGGCGATTTCAGTGGCAATGTAGGAGCGACTGCCAGCGTGCTGAAAAATGCATAATTGCGCATAAATAACAGAAACTTAAGCGGTTATTCATAGGTTTATTTTTATAAGTTTTTGATATTTAATGGTTTTATATTTTTCATTTATTGACCTGATATTTAAAGTTGTCGGGTTGTTCCTGCGGATAAAAAATGACATTATGACGGCCACTTTTTTCTCGCCACCGCCCGATAACAGAGGACGCTGCCATGTCCGGTTCAATGTGCAACTGCACGTGTCCCCACTCGCCTGAATTCGCGCGCGATCTGTTCTTCGTCATGTCAGTCATGTCAGTTACACACACATCGTTCACTATGCGGTGAGGCCAACCGGGCCGCTGCTGTT
Organism: Pantoea sp. B623; assembly: GCF_024814475.1. Taxonomy (NCBI): domain Bacteria; kingdom Pseudomonadati; phylum Pseudomonadota; class Gammaproteobacteria; order Enterobacterales; family Erwiniaceae; genus Pantoea; species Pantoea sp. B623. Next base: position 3,235,557 of record NZ_JANUXM010000004.1, read on the forward strand.
GGACATGAGTAAGGACTACTCTTTACTGATGTCTATCGGTTTATCGCGTCAGACATTATTCGCCGGGGAAATTTCCCCATTGCCGTGCCTCAGGCACCCACTCCCTGACTGTTAGGGATTTGTGTTATGACACCACTGAAAATTGCTGCCAGCGCTGCTGTTGCGCCTAACCTGACCTTGAATACTGCGCGCGACGTGGTCACGCTGGATAATACTGATTTTACCGATGTGGCGGCTGTTGTCGTCTCGCTGGCTGATACGCGCAGTGGCGTGCTGGCGTTGTTACGCCACACGGGTTTTAATTTACCGGTGTTCGTTGCTAATGCCTTTGAAGAAGAGGTGATGCACCTGCCCGGCGTGACCGGCGAACTGAATGGCGAGCCGCAGGACTGGGTAGCGCTGGAAGCGGCGGCTCAGGCTTATGAAGCCGCGCTGCTGCCCCCGTTTTTTGAAACGCTGACCCGCTATGTTGATATGCAGAACAGCACCTTTGCCTGTCCGGGCCATCAGGGCGGCGCATTTTTCAAAAAGCACCCAGCGGGTAAGCAATTTTTTGATTTCTATGGCGAGAACGTTTTTCGTTCGGACATGTGTAACGCTGACGTCAAGCTGGGCGACCTGCTGATTCACGAGGGGTCGGCTAAGCATGCGCAAAAGTTTGCCGCCAAAGTGTTTAACGCGGATAAAACCTACTTTGTGTTAAATGGCACGTCAAGCGCGAACAAAGTGGTCACCAATGCGTTGCTGACGCGCGGTGATTTAGTGCTTTTTGACCGCAATAATCACAAGTCCAACCATCATGGTGCGCTGATTCAGGCGGGCGCGACGCCGGTTTACCTTGAAGCGGCCCGTAATCCGTTTGGCTTCATCGGCGGCATTGATGCGCACTGTTTCGATGATGGCTACCTGCGCGAACAGATCAAGAAAGTGGCGCCTGAAAGGGCTAACGAGGCGCGTCCCTTCCGGCTGGCGATTATCCAGTTGGGCACCTACGACGGCACGGTATACAACGCGCGGCAGGTGGTGGATCGCATTGGGCATCTGTGTGACTACATTCTGTTTGACTCGGCCTGGCTGGGCTATGAGCAGTTTATTCCGCTGATGGAAGGCTGTTCTCCACTGACGCTGGAGTTGAACGAAAACGATCCCGGCATTTTTGTTACCCAGTCAGTGCACAAGCAGCTGGCGGGCTTTTCGCAGACCTCCCAGATCCACAAGAAAGATAACCATATTCGTGGGCAAAAGCGTTTCTGCCCGCATAAGCGCCTGAATAATGCGTTCATGCTGCACGCTTCAACCAGCCCGTTCTATCCGCTGTTTGCCGCGCTAGATATTAACGCCAAAATGCATCAGGGCGAGGCGGGACGCCGCATGTGGGATGAGTGCGTGATGCTGGGGATCGAGGCACGTAAAGCGATCTTTGATCGTTGTGACATGATCCTGCCTTTCGTGCCGGAAAGGGTAAACGGCCAGCGCTGGCAGGATGCACCAACGGAAGCGATCGCTCGCGATCTGCAGTATTTTAGCTTTGAACCCAACGCTAAATGGCACGGTTTCGCCGGATACGATCGCGATCAGTACCGTGTCGATCCCTGCAAGCTGTTGCTGACCACGCCAGGCATTGACGCAGCCAGCGGTGAATATGCTGAGTTTGGCATCCCGGCGACCATTCTGGCGAATTACCTGCGTGAAAACGGCATCGTGCCGGAAAAATGCGATCTCAATTCTATTCTGTTCCTGCTGACTCCAGCCGAAAGTCCGGAAAAAATGGCGATGCTGGTGGCGATGCTGGCGCAGTTCGAGCAGCATGTAAAAGACGATACGCTGCTGGCCGAAGTGTTGCCGACGCTGTACCGCAAAAACGCTAAACGCTATGCGGGTTATACCTTGCGCCGTCTGTGTCAGGAGATGCACGACCTGTACGTAAGCTATAACGTAAAAGACCTGCAGCGCATGATGTTCCGCGAGCAGGGGCTGCCGCAGGTTAAGGTGAACCCACAGGATGCGCATCAGGCTTACATTCGTGGCGAAGTCGAACTGGTACCTATTGCAACGGCAGAAGGTCGCATCGCGGCGGAAGGCGCTCTGCCTTATCCACCGGGCGTCCTTTGTGTGGTTCCGGGCGAAACATGGGGCGGGGCGGTACAGCGCTATTTTCTGGCACTGGAAGCGGGCATCAATCAACTGCCCGGTTTTTCGCCGGAGCTGCAAGGGGTTTACACCGAGGAAGGCGCTGACGGACGTAAGTATCTGGTAGCGAATATGATGGTGCAATGAGTTTGAGTTATGCCTGGGCGGCGGCTTATTACCAGGATTTCGGCGGATGGCCTGTCATCAGGCTCTGAGAAGGTTTCGCTCGCCAGGCGGCAGGGAGTTTCAGTTTGCCCCTGCGGGCGACCGACAAGGGGCCGCCAGCCGCCGCGGCCCCTTGACCCCGGGCTCCCGTCCTGCCCACCCGCCGCTGCGCGGTCCCTTCGCTGCTTCAGGATTTCTGCCGGACCGCCAGGACGCGCCATCCCTGGCGCGGCCCGGCTCTCGCCGACGTCCTGTCGGCTCATCCGGAAATCCCTCATCCGCTCAGCGGTCGGGAAGGCCGCCCAAAACCCCCGCTTCGATATCTGTAGTAAAACAAACCGCGTTGCCGCTTCAGATGCAGGAAAAGCCTTCTGGCTCATTACGGTTCATCTGTTTCTGTTTCTTCAGGCTTTCCAGTCTTCAGTTCTGATCGCACATGTTAACAACAGGCGAAGCCAGTCTTCCGGGAAAACATTCGATCTTACAGGCGTGGGTTTTCAGGAGGCATCCGGAGCGCTGAGGAAAGAATGGAGGCCAGGGCGGAGCGGCATGGATGCCGCGCAGAGGACGGCTGCGCCAGGGAAGGCGCATCCGGCCGGCCCGTCAGGCCGCAGTGAGTGACGAAGGAACAGCGACGGCTGCCGGGCGCCGGGATTGTTAAGGGGCTGGCGTAAGCCCCTTAACACGTCCGCCTGCACGGGCAGGCTGAAACTGCCCATCGCCTGGCGGGCGGAACCTTCTCAGAGCCAGAGGACAGAACCCCATCGCCTGGCGGGCGGAACCTTATCAGAGGCAGAGGACAGAACCCCATCGCCTGGCGGGCAAAAACCTCTCTGCGCCAGCAATCCCCCGCCAGGGGAAACCCTTCGCCATCAATACCGATGGTAGCTCCGCTGCGCCGAGCTCACCTTATACAAATAACGCCGCGATTCCGCAGACGGATGCTGTTTAGACAGCGTCTGATAAACCTGACTGGGTGACATGCCGTTAATGATAGTGACCGCACGATCCTTATCGCTGGAGAACACGCGCAGCACGCTGCCTGCACCGCCGTTATAGGCGGTAATGACCGCGTAGCGACGCGACAGCGGATCCTGAATGCCTGCCAGATAGCTGCGCTGCAGCAATGACAGGTAAGCCGTACCGGCATCAATGTTGTTCTCGGGATCCAGCAGGTAGCTGCGGCTTGGTTTGCCCCATTTACCCTTCATACGGAATACATCGACGCCCGCGGTATGCTGTACCACCTGCATTAAACCCAGTGCGTCAGAATGGCTGACGGCGTAGGGGTTAAAACTGGATTCGGTCTGCATAATCGCGAGGATCAGAGACGCATCAACACCATATTGCTCAGCAGCCTTGCGCACCATCGGCAGATATTTATGCGCACGCTTATCAAGATGGTTCGGCACCATCGGGATGGTGACCGAGTAGATTACATGCAGACCAGAATTGCGACGCTGCAATTTATTCGCAATCAAATAGTCCGCAAACGCCTGAGCGCGGCCCTGCCAGCGGATAGCTTGTCCGGTGTTGTCCAGCACCTGTCCGTAAAGCAGCGGTTCTTTACTGATTTGGATATCGTTGACATCAGAATAAAGATCGACATTGCCCGGATCGTCGCCGATCAGCAAGGTGGTCACGATCGCCTGACGCAGGCTGGCAGCGGGATCGGTACCGGAAATGGTCTCAATCGTGATGTTACCGCTTTCAAAGTTGATATGGCTGCGGGTGTAATAGTTGTCGGTGTATTTGACGTAGTCTTTCGGTCCGGCAATCAGAACCTCATTGATACCCCAGATGTTCTCAATGTTATGGGCGAACTGCCCCATCAGGATGTCAAATCCGTTGGTGTCCTTCACCCACTCTTCTGAATAGGTCGGGTTCTTTTTGCCGGAACAGGAAACTAAAAGGGGTGCAATCACCAGCAGGGCTATCAGCTTTTTATTCATCTAAAATACATGCCTGACCTGGAAAACGGCCCCAGTACTGAGGCCAAAAAAAGTTATGCTTCGGGTGGCGTATAGCCTTCAATATGAACGTCTTTGCCTTCGAACAGGAAGTTAATCATTTCCTTTTCCAGCACTTTGCGATCTTCGGGGTTCATCATGTTGAGTTTTTTCTCGTTGATCAGCATCGTCTGCTTAGCCATCCATTGCTGCCAGGCTTCTTTCGAGATTTCATTGTAAATGCGTTTTCCCAGATCGCCAGGGTAGAGTTGGAAATCTTGCCCTTCAGCATCACGTTGTAAAAAAGTACAAAAAATAGTGCGGCTCATTATTCTTCCTCGTTAATCTCACAGCTGCCTAAAGGCAACTGCTGGGGATGGCGCAGTTCGTGCAAAAGACGCTCTACAGGTGCGGCTAATCCCACAGGCGGCGGCAGCGTTAAGTTATACCAGAGACCGCCAGCTTCATCCATTAATGCCCCGGCAGAAGGCCATGACAGCCACATTGGGACAATATCCAGATGGAAATGGCTAAAGGTATGACGAAATGCCGTAAGCTGCTGGGGTTTGGCGTGAATGCCGCGCGCATGCAGCCAGTCGGTCATCGCCTCTTCACTGGTGAATTGCGGGAAGCAAAATAAACCGCCCCACAGGCCCACCGGCGGACGCTGCTCCAGCCAGACCTTGTCGCCATGTTGCATCATCAAAAACCAACCGCTGCGTTCCGGCAACGTCTGCTTCGGCTTTTTACCCGGATAGCTGGCCCAGCTGTTGTTAGCCCTTGCTTCGCATCCGCTGTTGAGCGGGCAGATGTCGCATTTTGGTCTGGATCGCGTGCACACCATGGCACCCAGATCCATCATCGCCTGGTTAAACTGGCTGACGCCTTGAGCAGGCGTGACCTCTTCGCTGATTTGCCAGAGCCGCTTTTCCACATCCTTCTTACCCGGCCAGCCGCCTACCGCGTAGCAACGCGCTAAAACCCGTTTAACGTTGCCATCGAGAATAGGGAAATGCAGACCCAGCGACAGAGATAAAATCGCGCCAGCGGTGGATCGGCCAACGCCGGGTAAAGCGGCGACCTCATCATAGTGGCGGGGAAACTCACCGCCATGAAGGTCCACCACCTGTTTTGCCGCTTTATGCAGGTTGCGCGCACGGGCGTAATAGCCCAGACCGGTCCAGAGATGCAGCACCTCATCCAGGGGCGCGGCGGCCAGATCGCTGACGTCAGGAAACCGCGCCATGAAGCGCTCAAAATAGGGGATAACCGTGGCAACCTGAGTTTGCTGCAACATGACTTCGGACAGCCACACCTTGTAGGGTGTTTTTTCCAGCTGCCACGGCAGGGTTTTGCGGCCAAAGCGCTGATACCAGTCCAGCACCTGTTGCGCGAACTGCGGGGCTTGCATCATAAAAAGGATATTTCCGTGATTACGCGATATTCGGGCAGGAATTCCAGCATAAGCGCCAGTGAGAGTAAACCGGAAGATTGAAAAGGCCTGTTTCATACCGGCCTGTCTGTCCCGTGCGGCAGCGTCGTGCCGGGCCTGACAATATCAGGAGCCGCCGGGAGACAGTAGCAGGCCAGACGATGTGAATCCGGCCCGCGACATCTTTCACAGAAGCCCGCAAAGGGCTTTTACTGGTCAGACGTTGATCTTGTCTTGCATCCTGAGCGGGAGGGTTTCTGGCTCTTGCGGTTTACGGTATTTATCGAGCAGATGGATCTGGATTTTCCGCAGCATATCGCCGTTCAGCTTATAGAAGCGGAAATAGAGCAGTAGCGTCAGCATAAAAAACACAGCCGGCAGCGCAATCATAATAAATTGCATGCCTACAAGGGTTTCCTGCGACTGTACGATATTGGGCATATAGCCAATCATGCCCAGCACCACGGCGATAAAGAAAGCGGCAAAGGCGGAGCCGCCTTTCACCACCATCGTCTGCACTGAATAGGCGATGCTCTCGCAGCGCACGTACAGCTTGTATTCGCCGTAATCAACGGTGTCCGCCACCATAATGACCTGGAGCACCCAGAAAAGCGCGGTACCGGTGTTTAACAGGATGCCGGCCACCACAATCAGCAGCGTTGAGTGATAGCCTGCCAGTGCCATAGCGAACAGCACGCCACAGCTCAGTATCGGCAGCGCGGACGCGCCCGCCCACAGAATGCGGCGCGACAGGATGTTTACCAGTTTCGGGAACAGGATTAACGTGACGAGGTTTGCCGCGCCTGCATAAGAGAGGTAGTAGGGAAACAGCCCGGCATCGCCGATGACGTAGGTGAAATAGTAAATGGCAAAGCCGGTAATGATGTTAGCCGCGATGTTGTAAGCCAGCGCCATTCCCAGCAGGCAGGAAAGCTGATCGTTACGGTAAATGAGGGCAACAATGGCTTTTAGCCCCAGGCGGTCACTGCCTGAGGTTTCGTCGCGGGTGGACGAATAGACTTCATGCACGTTTCGCAGCGTGACTAACATGGAGACGATAAAAAAGGCGATTAACACCAGGGTAAACATCTGGAAGCCTAAGCCACGATTGTCGCCGCCAACATAACTGACAAAGGGCAGGGCCAGGCCTGCGGTAACAAACCCGGCAAGGCTGGCGAAAAAGCGTGGCCAGGGAACCAGCTGTTCACGTTCGCGCTTGTCCAGCGTGATGGTAGGCACCAGCGACCAGAACGGAATATCCATAATGGTGTAGGTCATGCCCCACAAGATATACGTCACACAGACATAAATAACCTGCGTGGTGCCTTCAAACAGATGGGCGCTAAACAACAGGAACAGCACCAGCGAGTTTGCCAGCGTGCCTGCAAAAATCCAGGGTTTGAATTTCCCCCAGCGCGATCGCGTGGCATTTACGATCCAGCCCATGATCGGATCGTTTATTGCGTCCCAGATCCTGGCCACTAAAAACAGCGTACCGACGAGGCCAACCGACAAACCTACCACGTCGGTGTAGTAATACATCAGGTACATATAAACAATGCCAATAGCAAAATCTTTCCCAAATGCGCCGAATCCATAGCTGAGTTTTGTCGTTATTGAAATGCTCATCGGGTACCGGGACGCTGTTGCCAGCGCCCGCCTTCTGTTAAGGAATAGAGCCGCAGCCGGACAGCACGCCCGGAGACACAGGCATTATTTGTGCAGCCAGGCGGGCAGCCAGTCCCCGTGTTCGGCGATCAGCTCATCCACCAGCGCATAAATCTCCTCGATGCCCAGCACCGCCGCCGTATGGGGATCCAGCATGGCCGCGTGGTAAACCCGCTCAGGGTTTTCGGTCAGGATGGCTTCGGTCAGCAGCGTCTGCACGTTGATATTGGTTTGCATCATGGCTGCCAGATGTGAGGGCAGGGTTCCCACCTTCGTAGGCTGAATCCCGTTGGCGTCCACCAGGCAGGCGACCTCAACACAGCATCCCTGCGGCAGGTTGTCGATTAATGCATCGTTACGCACGTTGCCGTAAATCACGGCCGGTTCACCTGTCCAGATGGCATTCATAATGGCGCTGGCATATTCGCGCGAGGGTTTGCTTTCAATACGCTCAGCGCGCTTGTAATGTTCAAGCTCGGTACGCCAGTTATCCAGCTGCTCGACGCAGCGTTTGGGATACTCATCCAGCGGGATCTGGTAGCGCGCAATCAGATCCTCTCGTCCTGGCTTGATAAACCAGGGCGTATATTCTGCAAAATGTTCTGAAGACTCGGTGACGAAATAGCCCAGTTTTTTGAACATCTCATAGCGCACAATGTTGGGACAGCGCGTATTGCCATGCATGTTGGGTTTCGGTACCTGCCCGGCGTCAAAAGCGGCAAGCAGTTCCGGGTAGAGATTCACGTAAGCCCCGTCTGCAGTTTTTCGCTCCAGCTCCAGGTAAAAGGCCATGTGGTTGATGCCGGCAGAGCGGTAACGTAAATCGGCCGGGTTAAGATTGAGATCGTAAGCCAGCTCTTCCGCCGTTCCCTGAACGGAATGGCACAGGCCAACCTGTTTGATATGCGGATAACGCGCGTACATCGCCCAGGTGTTCATCGCCATGGGGTTAACGTAATTAAGCATGGTGGCATCAGGACATACTGCCGTCATGTCTTCACAAATCTGCCAGAGGTGCGGGATGGTGCGCAGCGCGCGCATGATGCCGCCCGGGCCAAGCGTGTCGGCGATTGTCTGCTCAAGACCGTAACGCTTACACACCGCAAAATCAGTGAGGGTACAGGGTTCATAGCCGCCTATCTGAAACGCGACCACAACAAAATCGGCAGCCGCTAATGCCGCTTTCTGGTCGGTGTGGCAGGTGATTCTTCCGGCCGCCCCAGCCGAACTCATCAGCTTACTGACCACGGTAAAGGACTCTTCAAGCCGGGTCGCATCAATATCCATCAACGCGATATGGGCGGATTTCAGCGCATCGCGGTGAAAGACATCGCCAAGGATATTTTTGACGAAAATAGTGGAACCCGCGCCAATAAAGGTAATTTTGGGTGCAGACATCAGGACGCTCCATTGCAAGGTTGGATAACGCCAGAATGTCACGCCATTCATCGAGAAACTTCCGCCTTACGGAACGAGCATTCCCGAAAACTCAGATCTGATGCTGGCGGCGAGCAGATCTGAGTTTTCGGGACAAATTTGCACGGAAAGAAGAGTATCTGGTGTGATGACAGGCGAAAACGTCATGCTGACCGCGCATTTCTCGCCTCTGAGACTGGCCTGAGCCGTTCAGATATGGCAGGGTTCTGATAATTCAGGAGAGGGAATGATGATTATGCAGCCTGTCGTACCACTTCCGCCCGACCCGCATATGTGCAGCAGCGATGAAAAGCAGACCCGCAGCCCGCTGTCGCTCTATTCTGAATATCAGCGCATGGATATCGAACTGCGTCCGCCGCTGGCCATGACCACCAGCCACTGGCACGGTCAGGTTGAGGTGAATGTGCCGTTTGACGGTGACGTGGAGTACCTCATTAATAACGAGGTCGTTCAGATCAAGCAGGGTTACATCACCCTGTTTTGGGCCTGTACGCCACATCAACTCACCCGTCCCGGACGCTGCCAGAACATGGCTATTCTGAACCTGCCGATGCATCTGTTTTTGTCCTGGCCGCTCGACAGGGAGTTAATCAATCATGTTACCCACGGCATGGTGATTAAATCTGTGGCGAAGCAGCAGCTCAGCGCGTTTGAAGTGCAGCGCTGGCAGCAGGAGCTGAACAGTCCCGACGAACAGATTCGCCAGCTTGCCGTTGATGAGATTGGTCTGATGCTTAAGCGCTTTAGTCTGTCGGGATGGCAGCCGGTGCTGGTGAACAAAACGTCGCGCACGCACAAGAACAGCGTTTCGCGCCATGCTCAGTTTTATGTCAGCCAGATGCTGGAGTTTATCGCAGATAACTACGATCAGGCTTTAACCATCAATGACGTGGCCGAACACGTTAAACTCAATGCGAATTATGCGATGGGCATTTTTCAGCGCGTGATGCAGCTGACGCTAAAACAGTACATCACGGCCATGCGGATCAATCATGTCAGGGCGCTCCTGAGCGATACCGATATCACCGTTCTGGATGTGGCGCTGACGGCCGGTTTCCGCTCCAGCAGCCGTTTTTACAGCACGTTTGCCAGGTATGTTGGCATGTCTCCTCAGCAGTACCGCAAGCTGAGCCAGCAGCGGCGGCAGACAATGTCTTTATAAGTTTCCGATAGCGTTGGCCGTCTTTGCCTGCAGGCTGGCATCATAACAAGGAAATTTTTGCGGTTTACTCTACACTCAGGCAGGAAATTGCGCTTCAGGGCACGCAGGAATAAAGCAGAACGTGGCAAAGGCTTGCTTCTGCTTTTGAACTTTGCATAATGCCCGTTTCCCAGAACAGGCAAACCAGCAGGCTTCAACATGATTAATGATGTCATCACCCCGGAATTTGATGAGAATGGACGCCCGTTGCGTCGGATTCGCAGTTTTGTGCGCCGCCAGGGCCGCTTAACCAAAGGCCAGCAGTTGGCGCTGGATAACTACTGGCCAGAGATGGGTGTTGAATATCAGCCTGATCCCGTAGATTTGCCCGCGCTGTTTGGCCGCGAAGCCCCGGTAACGCTGGAGATCGGCTTTGGCATGGGGGCCTCGCTGGTGACCATGGCGCAAAACACTCCCCACCAAAACTTCCTGGGAATTGAAGTGCACGCGCCAGGCGTAGGTGCCTGCCTGGCCTCGGCGAAAGAAGCCGACGTCAGCAATCTGCGCGTGATGTGCCATGATGCGGTTGAAGTGCTGGAAAAGATGATCCCTGATAACTCACTGCGCATGGTTCAGCTGTTCTTTCCCGATCCGTGGCACAAAGCCCGTCACAATAAACGCCGTATCGTGCAGGTGCCTTTCGCCGAGTTGGTGATGCGTAAGCTCAAGCTGGGTGGCGTATTCCATATGGCAACCGACTGGGAAGCTTATGCAGAACATATGCTTGAGGTCATGAGCAGCATCGCAGGTTATCGTAACCTGTCTGAAGACAGCACCTATGTGCCGCGTCCTGAAACGCGTCCATTGACAAAATTTGAGCAGCGCGGGCAGCGTTTAGGCCATGGCGTATGGGATTTAATGTTTGAGAGGGTGAAATAATGGCCACACAACGCAGCCGCCGTTTACGTAAAAAATTACATATCGATGAATTCCAGGAACTGGGCTTTTCCGTGGCCTGGCGTTTTCCTGAAGGCACGTCTGAAAGTGACATCGACGAAACCCTGAACCAGTTCATCAACGAAGCGATCGATCCTAATGGTCTGGCTTACGATGGCAGCGGTTACCTGGCGTGGGAAGGGCTGATTTGCCTGCAGCAAACCGGTAAATGCACCGATGAGCATCGTGAACTCGTGCGCAAGTGGCTGGAAGACCGCAAGCTGCAGGATGTGAAAGTTACCGAACTCTTTGACGTCTGGTGGGACTAAGTTACCAGCAGTGTCGCTTTCACACCCAGACAGGGAGATTGTATGATTCGTAACGCGCTGGTCGCCGGCCTTTTACTGGCGGCAACGCAGGCCCAGGCTGCCTGGGAGTGCAGTGTCAAACCGCAGGATGATGTTGTGATTACGCCACAAAGCGTGCAGGTGGTGGGCGCAAATGGCAATCTGCAGATATCGACGCTAGGGGATGTGCAGTTCAACGGTCAGAAGATGGCCCTGAACGCCGCTAACCGTCAGAAGGCGATTGATTATCAAAATGCCTTACGCCGCGATCTTCCCTGGATCGATAACGGAGCAACATCCCGTCTGGAGAAAGGGCGTGCCGCGCTGGATAACATCATTACTCAGCAGGTTGGCGAATCCAGCCGGTTACATAGCCGACTGGCTACGCTGAATACGCAGTTAAAAACCCAGATGAACCGTATTATTGAGCATCGCAGCGATGGTTTAACCTTCCATCATCAGGCGATCGATCAGGTGCGTGCCGATGGTCAACAGCTGGTTAATCAGGCGATGGGCGGTATTCTGCAGGACAGCATCAATGAGATGGGCAGCAAGGCGATGTCCAACGGTGGCGGTAGCGGTTTGCAGGGCTTGATGGGCAATCTTGGCGGCCTGCAAAACGCCATTCAGAGCGAGTGGAACAATCAGGAAGCCGATTTCCAGCAGTTTGGCAAAGCGGTTTGTAACCGGGTGATTTCGCTTGAGAATGACCGTAAAGCCCTGGTCGGTTCGCTGAAATAGTGCTTTTCAGACGGCCTGCGCCGCCTGGTCGTCTGCCTTTCATCCTGAACGTCACGCCGCCACGGGCTGGCGTTTTTCTGCTTTAGCACGTTGTTGAAAAAAGGGGCTGGAGTCAGCCCCTGATGCCTGTCAATCGTTGTTGGCCTCTTTGACGACCGTTTTGCTACGGGCGACATAGTTATAGATAACCAGCAGGGCAAAAATTCCAGTGATCACCATGGTAATGGTCCCTTTATCAAGGAATCTGGCCATATTCCCCAACAGAATCCCCGTGACGCCGAAGTCGGTGTCTGAGAAGGTGGTATTCGTCAGACCGATGGCGCCCAGGACAGGCAATAAGGCGACCGGGAGGAAGGTAATCAGAATACCGTGGGCAAAGGCACCTAACATGGCCCCGCGTTTCCCGCCGGTAGCATTACCAAAAACGCCTGCGGTTGCGCCGCAGAAAAAGTGCGGTACCACGCCAGGCAGAATTAATATCCAGTGCAGCTGTCCCAGAATAAACAGCCCGACCAGGCCGCCGATAAAGCTGGAAATAAAACCGACCAGAACGGCGTTAGGCGCATAGGGGAACACAATCGGGCAGTCGAGTGCCGGACGCGCGCTTGGCACCAACTTCTCTGAAAACCCGGTAAACGCCGGCACAATTTCGGCCAGAATCAAACGCACGCCCTGGAGGATAATAAAAACACCGGCAGCGAAGGTAATGGCCTGCACAAAGGAGTACACCAGATAGTTTTGCCCGTGGCTGAACTGACTCTCCACGTATTCTCTGCCTGCCGAAATGGACAAAATAAAATAGATGACCATCATCGTCAGGGAAATAGAGATGGTGCTGTCACGCAAAAAACTCAGGTTTTTTGGCATGTTCATCTCTTCGGTGGATTTAGAACCTTTGCCCACCAAAGAACCTATCCAGCCCGACAGGACATAGCCAACCGTACCGGTGTGCGCCAGCGCGACCTGATCGTGCCCAATGATTTTACGCATGTAGGGCTGCGCCAGTGCCGGGAAAAAGGCCATTAACATGCCCAGCGTCAGCGAGCCGGTATAGATAAGCTGCACGCCCTCGAAACCCGCCACCGAGAGAATAATCGCGATCATGCAGGCCATATAAAAAGTGACATGACCAGAGAGGTAGATATATTTCAGACGCGTAAAGCGGGCGACGGTAATATTGGCCACCATGCCGAAGGCCATAATCAGCGTCGTGGGCGCACCATACTTCGCCAGGGCGATGGAAACCATCGCCTCGTTATTGGGAATAATGCCCTGGACGTTGAACGCGTGTTTGAAAATATCCCCCAGCGGCGTCAGCGATCCCACTAACACAGTGGCACCGCCTGCCAGTACTAAAAAACCCAGGATGGTTTTTACCGTACCCTTTATCACATCCGGCAGCGGTTTACGTTGCGCTATCAGACCGAACATGGCGACCAGCCCGACCAGAATAGAGGGGACTTTCAGCACGTCGACAACTACCAGTAAAAGGTTTTGTATAAACATAATAACCTCAGCGGTAAGTGTTCTTTTTTAAGTGGGTGACAGGGTTATTTATTGAAGTAGTCGCGAATTTTCTGCTCAACTTCCTTCAGGTCGATAATGTTATTGATAATGATGACTTTTTCCGGTGGCAGGTTAGCGCTGTAGGCGATGTCTTTCGCCATCACGAACACATCCGCCACGTCTGGCGTGACCGAACCGAGATCGGCGTGTTCAACGTCTGCCGTCATATCCATCGCTTTAAGCACTTTTTTGATGTTCATTTCCATCATGAAGCTGCTTCCCAGGCCTGAACCACAAACTGCCATAATTTTCATAAAAACCTCTTTTAATTTTAACGAGTTAACGGGATATGCTGTATGCTAACAACAGGGCACAGAGTGCGTGTTGGCTTTGTGCCTGATAAACGCGTTCCATCACGTCGTCATCGGTAAGCACCTCAGCCAGCTGGGAGATCATCTCAATGTGGCTGTTGCTGTCAGGGGCGGAGAACATAAAAAGGATATCGACAGGATCATTCTCTCCTGCATCAAAGGTGACCGGGTTAGCCAGCTTGACTACGGATAATCCCAACTTTTTGGCACCCTGCTCAGGGCGGGCATGCGGCATGGCAATGCGCGGCGCAATAACGAAGTAGGGACCGGTTTCCTGTTTGAGGCGGATGATGGTGTCAATGTAATCCTGTGAAATCGCCCCCTCATTAAGAAGAGGATCGCCCGCGACCTGAATCGCGGCTTTCCAGTCGGATACGCGCTCAATATATTGAATTTTTTCAGCATTCAGCCATTGGGTCAGATTCGGCATACAATGTCCTGGATAAAAGGTTAGGCAAAAAAGTCAGCCAGCTGGCTTCCAGAATTCATCAAGCTGTACAGTCATCTTTCTCTGTTTATCCCTGCGGCTTTGCCTTTTTTATTTCATCTGACAAAACCACTCACGGCTGAGGGGTAAACGTAAATGACATTAACTTACTCTAAAACAAGATATTAATTTAAGTCGCACTCGTCAGTTCTGACAATTTGCTGTTGCAAAAACCGGCTTGTACGTATAGACATGTTTAAGCTGTCTAGTCATCTTGATGATGCACCTCGACCTGTACAGATACAATATGCAAGAATCATTTCTGGCGGGGCGCGTGGGGTTTGAGTGCAAAATCGTTAGCTGGATCACATCTGGATCTTTGCTCACGGGCACGTCGTGACGAAAACCGGGCCTGCAGGGTTTGCTGTAGGGCACCGCAGGCACGGGCACACTATTCGGGAATATGCTGATGTTCGATGGCATTACAGAGAAGCAAAAAGAGGTAGTCGACTATATCCTGACAAAGATCATGCAGGATGGACTGCTGCCGGGCGATAAGCTGGACACGGAAATCGCGATTGCTAAGAACATTGGTATTACCCGGGCGACGGTGCGGGAAGCCACTCGCATTCTTATTGAGCAACAGCGTATTTATCGGGTGAAAGGCTCCGGGCTGTTCGTGGGGTCCATCGGCAAGAGTAATCACTCAGGCCGGTTTCATGCGCTTTCCCCGTTTGATTATCAGGCACACAAAAAAGGGCATAAAGCGGTCAGAAAGGTGCTGACTGCCAGCATCATTAAAGTGCCCGGGCCGGATATGGCGCAGGCTTTACGCATCAAGAACAGTGACCAGATTTACAAAATTGTTCGTCTGATGTGTTTTGATGACATCCCCGTTGCGCTGGAATATATCCACCTGCCTGTCAGCCTGTTTAGCAGCATGGAGTTTGGACGACTGGAGATCTCAAAATATTCGTACATTGAACAGATCACCGGCAAGAAAATTCAGCGTCGCGATCAGCAACTGAATGCCATCAATGTTACCGATGGTGAGCAGCTCAGACTATTGAATTTTAATGCGAATGAGGCGGCGCTGGAGATCAACGAAACCGTCTATCTGGATGATGGTATGCCCTGTGAGGTCAACATCGCCATTATAAATACGAAGCTGTTACAACTGAGACAGAATACCGAACGCGGTTGATGTTCGCGCAAACGGCCCGGTCGCTTTAGTGATGCTTCCGGGCCAGAATGCACTAGGCTTCCGCTAAAAACAGCTCCAGCAACGAGTTCAGAAACAGTTTCCCTTTCTCTGTAATCTGCCAGTGTTCCGGCGATTCAGTGATGTAACCTGCGGCAATGGCTTCGTCGAGCTGTGGGCGAATCAGCGTTTCATGCAGCCCGGTATAGCGGCTAAAGTCTGCACGCGGCGCCGCCTCCAGCAGACGAAAACGGTTCATGAAGAACTCAAAAGGCTTATCCTCGTCTGCAACGTCGTACTGCTTATCGAGATAATTGCCCTTCATAAAACCACGCGGATGGCGCACTTTTACGGTACGGACAATACGGCCATCTGGCTGAGTCAGTTTGCCATGCGCACCACAACCAATGCCCAGATAATCGCCAAAGCGCCAGTAGTTCAGGTTGTGCTCACAGCGGTAGCCCGGTTTAGCATAGGCCGAGGTTTCGTATTGCTCATAACCTGCCGCAGTCAGCAACTGGTGGCCCTGCTCAAAAATATCCCATAGCGCATCATCATCCGGTAGGGTTGGCGGGCGAGAGCCAAAGAGCGTATTGGGCTCAATCGTCAGCTGATACCAGGAGAGATGCGGCGGGTTGAGCGCAATCGCCTGGCGCAAATCATCCAGCGCCTCGGCCAGCGACTGATCGGGCAGGCCGTGCATCAGGTCAAGGTTGAAGCTGCGCAGCCCTAAACCCTGTGCCAGTGCTGCGGCACGCTTCGCTTCTTCCGGTCCGTGAATACGGCCCAGACGTTCCAGTTTCTGCGGGCTGAAGCTCTGGACACCAATCGAGATTCGGTTAATACCGGCGCGTTGATAGGAGCTGAAGCGATCCGCTTCCACCGTGCCCGGATTGGCTTCCATCGTGACTTCAGCATCGGCTGTCAGCGTCAGCCGCTCGCGTACGCCATCCATCAACATCTGCATGGCGCTGCTGCTTAACAGGCTTGGCGTCCCGCCGCCAATAAAGATCGTGCGAACCTCACGACCCTGAATCAGCGGCAGGTCGTGTTCAAGATCGCGCAGCAGGTGCTGCACATACTCAACGTGCGGCACCTCATCCTTTAATGCGTGAGAATTAAAATCGCAGTAGGGGCATTTCTGTACACACCAGGGAATGTGGATGTACAAACTCAGAGGCGGTAAATCAGGCATTACGCATCGCTTCCAGTAACAGCGTCAATGCTTTACCACGATGAGAGACTTTTCCTTTCTCTGCCTTAGTCAGTTCGGCTGCAGTTTTACCCAGTGTCGGAACCCAGAACACCGGATCGTAACCAAAGCCACCTTCACCGGCTGCCGTTCGGGTAATTTCCCCTTCCCAGGCACCGTGGAAGACCAGCGGCGTTGGGTCGGCAGCATGACGTAGATAAACCAGCACGCAGTGAAACTGCGCCTGACGTTGTCCGTCAGGCGTGTTTTCCAGAGCCTGAAGCAGCTTTTCCAGATTCTGCTGGTCGCTGGCGTCTTCACCAGCATAGCGGGCTGAGTAAATCCCGGGCGCGCCACCCAGCGCATTCACGGCCAGGCCAGAGTCATCTGCGATAGCCGGCAGGCCGGTCACCTGCGCGGCATGGCGCGCTTTCAGGATGGCATTTTCAATAAAGGTCAGGCCGGTTTCCTCGGCGGATTCCACGCCAAGTTCGGTTTGCGCCACGACATCCAGACCAAAGTCAGCGAGCAGATCCGCCAGCTCACGTACTTTGCCGGGATTGCCGGTGGCAAGAACAACTTTTTGCATAACAGTTCCAGTTTGATTCATTTACAGCAAATACCAGAGACCCGGGAACAGATCCATGCCAAGGAAATTCAGGGCATACAGCACCAGAATCACGATCATGGCTGAGAAGTCGATGCCGCCCATGGCAGGAAGAATACGACGAATCGGCGCCATTAACGGCTCGGTCAACTGAATCAGCACATAGTCCATCGGGCCGCGGCCCTGACTGATCCAGCTCATCAGGGAGCGAATGATAATGACCCAGAACACCAGATAACCTGCAGATTTCAACAGCGACAGCAGGCCAACCAGCAAATTCGTGGGATCGACAGAGAACACGCCGACCTGAATCAGCAGCAGAAGGGGATATTTAAGCGTTGTCAGCACAAAGGCCAACAGCAGGGAGGCCGTATCAATCGGACCCAGAGCCGGAAGGATACGACGCAGGGGTTTTACAATCGGCTGAGTAATCTTCACGACAAACTGCGCAAGCGGGTTATAAAAATCACAACGTGACCACTGCATCCAGATGCGCAGCAGCAGCACCATGACGTAGAGATCGATTAGCGTTTTTACTAAAAACGTCATTGTTAACATGAAGTTCCTCAATTATTGTTGTGAAGGTTGTGTGTAATCTCGCGCGCCAAAAATGGCGGTGCCAATGCGCACCATCGTACTGCCAGCGGCAATTGCCGCCTCCATGTCATCGCTCATCCCAAGGGAAAGCGTATCAACGTCGCTATACTGCTGTTTAAGCTGGTCAAAAGCATCCGCCATTTGCTGGCATACCGCCAGCTGTCGCTGATAATCTTCTTCGGGTGCCGGAATCGCCATCAGCCCGCGCAAACGCAAACGCGGCATTGTCAGGATGTCCTGAGCCAGTCCGGCAACCGCCTCCAGCATGATGCCAGATTTGCTGTTTTCATCACTGATATTTACCTGGATTAAGACATTGAGCGGCGGCAGATGTTCAGGCCGCTGATCGTTAAGACGCTGTGCGATCTTCTGACGATCGACCGTATGACACCAGGCAAAGTGTTCAGCGACCAGGCGGCTTTTATTGGACTGCAGCGGGCCAATGAAGTGCCAGGTCAAGGCAGGATGTGAGGTCAGTGACTGAATCTTTTCAACCCCTTCCTGAACGTAATTCTCACCAAAATCGATCTGTCCCGCCGCTGCGGCTTCTTCGACCGCGCTCGCAGGCTTTGTTTTGCTCACTGCAAGTAGCGTAATTTCTTCTGGCGACCGGCCGCAACGGGTTGCAGCAGCAGCGATTCGCTGACGGACTTGCTGTAAGTTGTGCTGGATTGAAGTCATAGTCTGGAGATCAAAATGGATTTGGATGAATTAGTGGAGCTTAGTGTAAAGCATAACGCCGCCGATCTGCACCTTTGTAACGGACATTCGCCGTACTGGCGCCGTCAGGGCGGGCTTGAAACGCTGCCCGGCCAGCCCATCCTGCCATCCGACTGGATGGCGCGATTTACCTCGTCATGGCTGGACAGCGAACAGCAGCAGGTGCTGAAGCGAGAAGGGCAGTTGGATTTCGCCTTAACACTGGTTAACGGGCAGCGCCTGCGCGCGAACCTGTTTATGCAGCGCAACGGGCTGTCTCTGGCGCTGCGTATTATTGCCAGCCGCTGCCCTTCGCTTGCGGATTTACGCCTTCCGCAGGTCGTGCCCACCTTGCTGAACAAACAGGACGGGCTGATTTTGATTACCGGCGCGACCGGTAGCGGTAAATCCACCACGCTCGCCGCCATGGTCGATGCCATCAACCGGCAGCAGGCCCGTCATATTCTCACGCTGGAAGATCCCATTGAGTTTATTCATCACAGCCAGCAGTCCCTGATTCAACAGCGCGAAGTGGGGCTGCATTGCCGCTCGTTTAGTCTGGGCCTGAAAGCGGCCTTACGCGAAGATCCCGATGTGATTATGCTGGGAGAATTACGCGACAGCGATACCATTCGCCAGGCATTAACCGCGGCAGAAACCGGACATCTGGTGCTGGCGACGTTGCATACGCGCGGCGCAGTCCAGGCGGTGGATCGGCTGGTGGATGTGTTCCCTGCAGATGAAAAGGCGCTGATACGCACCCAGCTGGCGGGCAGTCTGAAAGCCGTTATTGCGCAGCAGCTGGTTTCAGCCACAGATGAGACACGCGTGGGGCTGTTTGAGGTGCTGATTGCCACCAGCGCGGTGGTCAATCTGATTCGGGAAGGCAAAATGCATCAGATTCCCGCTATTTTGCAAACCGGCGCGCAGGCCGGAATGCAAACCTTTGAGCAGAGTCGGTTAGCCCGTCAGGCCGAAGGGGTGATTCATTAATGGGTTTCAAACCAGTCCTGCAGGATAATCGCCGCTGACTGGGAATCGACTGAACCTTTATTCAGGGCACGATAGCCACCCCGTTCAAACAAACCAGCGCGCGCTTCAACGGTGCTGAGGCGCTCATCCTGTAGCTCAACACGAATACCAAAACGGCCATGCAGGCGATTCGCAAACTTACGGGCGCGGGCTGTTAAAGGCTGCTCGGTGCCGTCCATGTTCAGTGGCAAACCCACCACAACAAAGTCGGGCTGCCACTCTTTAAGCAGCTTTTCAATTTGCAGCCAGTCTGGCGTCCCGTCCTGCGCCTTAATCGCGCTTAACGGACGGGCGCTGCCCGTCAGCTGCTGACCAACCGCAACGCCGATGCTTTTGGTGCCGAAGTCAAAACCTAACAACGTTTGTGTATTCATCAGGCGTGACCTGCATCGCTGGCCATGTTGTGAATATCAATGCCCATACTGCGCGCGGCTTCACGCCAGCGCTCGGCGATGGGCGTCTGGAACAAAATATTACTGTTAGCCGGTGTGGTCAGCCAGGCGTTCTCCATCAGCTCATTTTCAAGCTGGTCTTTTTCCCAGGCACAATAACCCAGCGCGACCAGCACATGATCGGGCTGTGAGGCTGTACCGATCGCTTCCAGCACGTCACGTGAGGTGGTAATCACGGTGTTGTCTGACACCCGAATGCTGGAAGTAAAGGTGCGCTGTGCCGAGTGCAGGATAAAGCCCCGATCTTCCGCCAGCGGACCACCGCTGAACACCGGCTTATCAAGATTGATAGCCGGATCGCGGTTATCTTCGGCGATCTTGAGCTTTTTCAGAATGCCTTCAACCGTTAGGTTTTCCATCGGCTTATTGATAATCAGCCCCATTGCCCCTTCTCCGTTATGCTCACAAACGTAGACGACAGAACGTTTAAAAAAGGGATCTTGCAACGATGGCATGGCAATTAAAAAGTGATGCTGTAAATTCATTCTCACATGCTTTACCAAAGATAACCGGTGCGTGATTGCTGCACCGGTGTTGGGTTGATCACGGAGCATGGCCCCAGCGTTATGCTCAGCTCAGGCGCTTCTCAATGGCGTCCATCAGCATACCGGTGATGGAGACAGGGAAGGCGGCCTCAATTTCACGAATGCATGTTGGGCTGGTCACGTTAACTTCAGTCAGTCTATCACCAATAATGTCGAGGCCCACAAAAATCAGGCCTTTGGCCTTCAGTGTTGGACCGACGCGGCGGGCGATTTCCCAGTCACTTTCGCTTAGGGGGCGCGCTTCACCGCGTCCGCCAGCCGCCAGGTTTCCGCGGGTTTCTCCCCCCTGTGGAATACGCGCCAGACAATAAGGAACCGGTTCGCCATCCACCACCAGCACGCGCTTATCACCGTCTTTGATAGCCGGCAGGTAGTTTTGCGCCATGCAGTAACGGCTTTCATGTTCAGTCAGGGTTTCAGCGATAACGCCGAAATTCGGATCGTCCTGCTTCACACGGAAAATAGAGGCGCCGCCCATGCCGTCCAGCGGTTTCATGATGACGTCGCCATGCTCTTGCCAGAACGCCCGCAGCTGTTGCTTAGAACGCGTGACCAGGGTGTCCGGTGTGAATTCAGCAAACCAGGCGGTATACAGTTTTTCGTTACAGTCGCGCAGGCTTTGCGGCTTGTTGACGATCAGCGTGCCCTGCTCTTCAGCCCGTTCCAGGATGTAGGTACAGTAGATAAACTCGGTGTCAAACGGCGGGTCTTTACGCATCAATACGACGTTGAGATCGGCCAGTTTAATCTGCTGCTCACTGCCAAACTGATACCAACTTTCGGCATTCTGTTCCACGCTAAGCAGGCGAGTGCGGGCGTAAGCCACACCACCGCGCAGGGAGAGATCGTTCATCTCCATGTAGTGGATTTCGTAACCCCGGCGCTGTGCTTCCAGCAGCATTGCAAAGCTGGAGTCTTTTTTAATGTTGATGGATGAGATTGGGTCCATCACGATGCCAAGCTTGATCATTATTATCTCCTGAAGGAGGCGGCGGTTACCGTCTCGTTTCGTTCGGGCAAAAAGGGGCTGAGCAGTCAGAACGCGATGTTGATTACAGGCGTCCCAGTGGAGCTAAAAGTATCGCTTAACCCAGGTCACCAAACCTCACCTGAAGTGCCGTAATGGCAGTCAGGGCCGTTGTTTCGGTACGTAAAACCCGTGGGCCAAGCAGAATATCGGTAAAACCGTGCTGCGCCGTCATGGCAATTTCGTCAGCTGAAAGCCCGCCTTCCGGACCAATCAGCAGGCGAACGCGCTCAACCGGCTGAGGCAATGTGTTGATGCTATGGCTGGCGCGCGGGTGCAGGTTCAGTTTTAACCCACTTTCCGCTTCACTGCACCAGGCTTCCAGTGCCATGGCCGGACGGATTTCGGGTACCCGGTTACGACCACACTGCTCGCAGGCGGCAACAGCAATCTTTTGCCACTGCTGAATTTTTTTTGCCAGGCGTTCGGCATCCAGTTTGACACCACAGCGTTCAGAAAACAGCGGCGTAATAACATTAACGCCCAGTTCGATTGATTTCTGGATGGTAAATTCCATTTTTTCGCCGCGAGACATGACCTGACCGAGATGCAGATGGAGGGGCGACTCGCGATCGTCTTCCTGACTTGCCGTGATGGATACTTTTACACGTTTTTTATCAACATGCGTGATTTCTGCAGCGAAAGTCAGATTACTGCCATCAAAGAGTTCTACATGCTGTCCGCTGGTCATACGCAGCACGCGACCAACATGACCGGACGCGTCTTCATCAAGCGTGATTTCACTGCCAACATGAACAGGCTGTGAGTGATAAATGCGAGGTATGCGCATAATGTCCCTGAGAGCTAAACGCCGCGAGGTTGACGCGGCGGGGCTGTGAAACAGTTAGTTTAGGGCAGGGATTTTAACGCGTGCAAGCCTCAAGCACATAAGGATTATGATTCCCCTGTACGCGAGCGATGCGCTGGTCGCGCTCGCATTCCCATTTGCTGACCGGATAGAGCTTGTTCCAGGCTGTAAATAACTGCGTTTGCTGACGTGACAGACGCAGATGATACTGGTCGCGCATATAGAAGTAAGTCCGGGCGATCGCGCCACGGGCCCGTTCGGGCGGCTGCGCCTGCTTGTTTTTAAAATCAATCTGCATGCTGCACTGACCGTACTGTTTATCCGTACCGTTCCACTGACTGTAGGCATAGTTACCGCGATCGCCATTCACTTCACCGATTGCCGGCTGCAGATTATGCAGGTCGGTTTCGATACGGCGATAGTCGGCATCTTTGCTGCAATTTTTGCGGCCGCCGTTCTGCCAGCACTGACGTTGATGGCCGAACTCCCAGGCGGGCATCACGTGTTCCCACTCGATACGTGCGGCGCGGTGGGCATTTTTGCGCGGCTGGTAGCCACAGCTGTTCAGATCAGGCTCCCCCTTTTTGCCGTGCCAGGTAATTTTACAGCCACAGTAAAAGCTGCCGGGCGCATCGTCATTAATCTCTGCGGCGTAGGCTTTTGCCTGTTGAAAATTATTTTGATGATAGTTGTTGAGGTTTAGGGCCTGGCTGTTAAAAGACGCGAGTAACAGTGCAGTCGTGATGAGAAATTTGCGAGACATGTTCCAGTTTTACCCCTGGTCCTTAAAAGGGCGGCAGGGTAACAGAATGCCTGCTCAGGCGGAATGAGGATCCGCTCAGGAAAGGGGAAAAACCTCGGCTTTCAATAGGCTACCGCAGTGAACGCAGCGGTACTCGCTTTCGCCGCGAACGACACGATTATGGCGCCTCACGGTAAGCTGGTGCTGTTGACACTGGCAGCGATAAGCAAAGGTGCGGCTGCGCACCGACTCGACCTCAAACTGATGGGTGCGCCGCGCCGGCACGCCCAGCACAGTCTCCATCATCCATTTCCACTCTTTGCCATGCGGTGCAACGCGGCCGAAGGTTTTCCACACCAGCAAATGGGCCAGCTCATGGGGAACGACTTCATCAATAAAGGCCTGCTGATTTTCCATCAGCAGGACAGGATTCAGGCGGATTTCCCATTTTTCCAGCCAGGCCGTTCCGGCAGCCGTGCCGCGCTGCTGATAAACCAGCCTGGGTTCGGGATAATGTTGTTCGAGCTTTTCATTTGCCCGTTCGAGCCCACTACGCAGGGCGCGCATAACGGCTTGTTGTAGGGCAATGGGAAGACGGGATGTTTTCATGGCGCTCAGCATAAGCGGCAGCGGCGTGGAACTCAACTCAACAGCAATATCGGTCCTGCAAAAAAGTCGTACCCGCCGAACCCGACGGGCAGACATGACATTATTTTAATGGAACTGCCTTATTGTCTGAGCCAGTTGCTGCGCCTGATCCTCAAGTGAGCTGGACGCCGCTGACATCTGCTGAACCAGCGCAGCGTTTTGCTGGGTCGTGCCATCCATTTCATTGACCGCGATGGTCACCTGCGCAATACCGCGGGCTTGCTCATCGGATGCAGCAACGATTTCACCAATGATGCGCTGCACTGATGAAACGGCATTTGTCATCTCATGCATGGTTTTGCCTGCATCGTTGACCAGCACAACGCCATTTTCAACCCGAACAACTGATTCCTCAATCAGGGCGGAAATATCTTTCACGGCGCTGGTTGTCCGCTGCGCGAGATTCCGGACTTCGGCGGCTACGACCGCAAAGCCGCGCCCCTGTTCGCCTGCGCGTGCAGCTTCAACAGCAGCATTAAGTGCCAGAATGTTGGTCTGAAACGCGATGCTGTTAATCAGCGTGGTGATATCACCGATTTTCTTTGAACTTTCATCAATCTGCGCCATGGTAGTGACCACCTGATCGACCAGGGTTTCCCCCCGGCTGGCGATGCGCGTGGCATTTTCAGTCAGGCTCGTTGCCTGCTGTGCATTATCCGCGTTCATGCGGATAGCTGCACTAATCTGCTCCATGCTCGCGGCAGTTTCTTCCAGTGCCGCAGCCTGTTCCTCGGTGCGTGAGGCGAGGTTGAGGTTTGCACCGGCAATTTCGCCCGCTCCCTGCTGGACCGAGGTGCTGGCGTCTTTGATTTGTCTCACAATGCTCTGCAACTGTGTCTGCATGGTGTTGAGGGCATAAAACAGGCTGCTGCTGTCGCCTGGCGCAACCTGAATGCCATTGTTTAACTGACCTTCAGCAACGGCCAGCGCAATGCGCGCCGCCTCTTCGGGTTCACCGCCAAGATGACGCATCACTTTACGGTTGAATAACAGACCCAGCACGGCCCC
The DNA here is from genome assembly GCF_024814475.1 of Pantoea sp. B623. NCBI lineage: Bacteria > Pseudomonadati > Pseudomonadota > Gammaproteobacteria > Enterobacterales > Erwiniaceae > Pantoea > Pantoea sp. B623. The sequence continues at coordinate 3,260,365 of NZ_JANUXM010000004.1, forward strand.
CACGGAAAGGATACTGACAATCATCAGCGCAATAGCCCAGTAAAGCTGCTTGTCAGCCGCCGCCATTACCTGGCTGACGGGTGCCACAATCCCTACATACCAGGGTTTCGTGTTGTTGCCCACGCTTATCGGGTACCAGGTGTACATGGCATTTTCTTTCAGTACGGGATCGTACTGTTCTGTCACTGCCGTACGGTAGCTGTTGCTGTTTCCCTGCCATTTTTTGCCGGCTTCACCTGCATTGGGGGAGGAAATCACGTTGCCGCTGTTCGAAAGCAGCAGCGCGTAGCCGGTTTCGTGCCAGGGTTTGATCTGGTTTACTTTTTTCTGGATGGCGGAAAGCAGGATATCGGAACTGACAACCAGCTTCAGTTTGTCATTGACCATAACAGGGGTAGCCACCGAGGTTAACCACTCTGGTTTTGCGCCATCATAAGCGAAGCTGTAAGGCTCAATCAGGGTGTCCTTTTGCGTTTCTTTCGGCAGTAAATAGTAATTACCGGCCCCCGGCTGCAGAAAGTCCAGTGCCGGATTCATTTTGTAGCGCCCGTCTTTGTCCCGGTCAACATACCAGGCATAGCGACCACCCGGTGGCGTTCCCTGCGGCCCGACAAAGGCACTGTCACGGCCATCAAAGGCATCGGGTTCAAACACTACGGTCATCGACACAAAGTCAGGGTTTTTATTCAATGCATATTCCATCAGCTTGTCGGCAACTTTACGATCATTTATCCCTGCTGCAGGCAGGGCAGCAAGGCTTTGCCCCAGGTTTTGAGCGGCATCCAATGCATGCGTCAGTTCCTGCTGAATTTGCCCGGCGTGACTAGCAGCAATTTGCTGCAGGTAGTTAGCGGCAAGAGATTTTTGTTCTTTCGAGGACTGCCAACTGAGTAATCCGATGGTCGCAGTAAACCCCACGACGATCGTCATTCCGCCTGCCAGCAGCATCTGAGCACGGGTGCTCATCGTCTTTTTAGGGCTGGTATTGTTCATGCTATTTCCTGGTCAACGCGAAGTCTGAAAAAAGCTTTTTATAATGAAAACGTCAGGTAATTTATCGGCGTATATTTTTTCGACTTTAATGAAAGAAAAGCGAAGCGGGGAGGTGCAAGCCAGTAACGGCAAGGTCTGAGCGTTGAAACGGTAGGATATTTTTCGTTGTCAGTTGTGGGTAAAGCGGCAAAAGAAAAGCCAGTCAGCTTACCTTGACTGGCTCTAGGGGACATATTGAGGAGGGCTTACTGACCGATATCGCGCAGCTTTTTACCTGCCATCAGATTACGTTCAATGTGCTCCAGCGAAACGTTTTTGGTTTCGGGAATCAACATCACCGTCAGGACGATGAAGAAGACGTTGAGCAGGCCGTAGACCCAGAAGGTCGGCGCATTGCCCAGCGTATTCAGCATGGTCAGGAAGGTTGCGCCGACAATCATGTTGGCGATCCAGTTCGTGGTGGTTGAAACAGTGATACCGAAATCGCGTCCTTTCAGAGGCTGAATTTCAGAACACAGAACCCAGATCAGCGGACCGGCTGACATGGCAAAGCCCACGATAAACATCAGCAGCATGCCAATGGCAAAGTACTGCGCACCTTGTGAATGAATGCCCATATGCAGCATGGTGCCAAGAACGCCCATACCGGCTGCCATCACCAGGAAGCCCAGAATCAAGGTAGGCTTACGGCCCCAGCGATCCACCAGACCGATAGCAATAAAGGTTGCCAGTACGTTAACCAGGCCGACAATCACCGTTCCCCACATCTGCTGGGTGGTATTCGCGAAACCCGCAATCTCAAAAATCTTCGGTGCGTAATACATGATGACGTTCATGCCGGTAAACTGTTGCATCACCTGCAGCAGAATGCCCAGGTACACCGCACGACGGAAGTGGCTGCTGCTGGTAAATAATCCCCAGCCTGACTGTTTGATCTTTAGGCTTTCACGGATCTCATCCAGCTCGCGCTTCGCCTGCTCACTGGTATCACGCAGGCGATCCAGTACGCGTTGCGCATCACGGAAGTTTCCTTTCGCCGCCAGCCAGCGTGGGCTGTTTGGCAGGAAGAACACGCCGATCAGCAGCAGCAGGGCAGGAATGGTGATCACGCCCAGCATCCAGCGCCAGTTACCTGTGAAGCTGAACGCGGTATCGGAAAGGTACGCACCCAGAATACCGATGGTAATCATCAACTGATAAAGCGAGATCATACTGCCGCGGATTTTTTCAGGCGCAATCTCAGAAAGATAGAGCGGCGCAGTGTAAGAGGCGATACCGACCGCCAGGCCTAACAGCACGCGTGCGCTGATCAGCATTTCTGGGTTAGGTGCCATGGCTGACCACAGTGAGCCAATAACAAACAGGATCGCACCAGCCATCAGGCTTTTTTTACGCCCCAGACGCGATGACATCCAGCCGCTGCCGATAGCACCGATGGCCGCCCCGAACATCATTGAGCTGACAATCCACTCCTGTTGGTGTGCCGTAACGTTAAAGTCCTTCGCGATAAAGGGCAGTGCACCGGCGATAACGCCGATATCCAACCCAAACAGCAGGCCTGCAAGGGCTGCCAGAAAGCAGACAAATAAGGTCATTGCCTTATTTGAGGTTCTGCTTTTATGTGAATTGCCAGGCATGGTTGCCTCCAAAATTATCCATCATTGTTGTTATCGATGTTAAAAAACCTTATCTGGGCAAAAAGTGAGCCCGATCACATTGATGTAATCGCTTACACTTGCTGAAACCCTGAAATCCAGCATTTATAACCCAGAAAGGTCAAGTAACCAGTGAGGTATAGCACCCTCGAAGTTTCTGACAATGCCCTGTTTAACGCCTATCAGATGACGCTGAAAATAACGCATTTTAGGAAGAATAACTACGGCGATAAATTCCTAAATAGCCGATATCTAAAGCGTTTCAAATTGTAAGCGTTAACACATTAGCTGAGCACAGGCTGAGAGAAAGTGTAGCTGAGTTAAAAAAATGTGCAGGTGGGGGAAACTGAAGGCCCGAGAGGAATAAAAAGAAAAAAAAAGCCCCGCCGCGAGGCAGGACTTTTTGAGACGTTTTCAGGCTTACAGGCTTACAGGCTTACAGGCCCGCAGCCTCACGCAACTGTTCTGCTTTGTCAGTTTTTTCCCAAGGGAAATGTTCGCGACCAAAGTGGCCATAGGCAGCGGTTTCTTTATAGATCGGATGCAGCAGATCCAGCATCTGAATCAGGCCGTAAGGACGCAGATCGAAGAACTCGCGCACCAGTAAGGTCAGCTGTTCAGTAGACACTTTCTCAGTGCCAAAGGTCTCGACCATGATGGAGGTCGGCTCGGCAACACCGATGGCGTAGGAAACCTGAATCTCACAACGATCGGCCAGACCCGCTGCCACAATGTTTTTCGCAACATAGCGGGCGGCATAGGCGGCTGAACGGTCAACTTTTGACGGGTCTTTGCCTGAGAAGGCGCCACCGCCGTGACGTGCCATACCGCCGTAGGTATCAACAATGATTTTGCGACCGGTCAGGCCACAGTCACCCATTGGGCCACCAATAACAAAACGGCCCGTTGGGTTGATGTGATATTTGGTGGATGCGCTCAGCCACTCGGCAGGCAGGACGGGCTTGATGATTTCTTCCATCACCGCTTCCTGCAGATCTTTTTGTGAGATCGCTTCGCTGTGCTGAGTTGACAGAACGACCGCATCAATACCGACGATTTTGCCGTCGTCGTACTGGAAGGTCACCTGGCTTTTGGCATCCGGACGCAGCCATGGCAGCGTGCCGTTCTTACGCACTTCGGCCTGACGCTGAACCAGACGATGCGCATAGGTCACCGGGGCTGGCATCAGAACATCCGTTTCGTTTGTCGCATAGCCAAACATCAAACCCTGATCGCCCGCACCCTGTTCCAGCGGATCGCTGCGGTCAACGCCCTGGTTGATATCCTGAGACTGTTTGCCAATTGCGCTTAATACTGCGCAGGAGTTGGCATCAAAGCCCATATCGGAATGAACATAGCCGATTTCACGTACGGTATTACGAGTGATTTCTTCAATATCAACCCAGGCGCTGGTGGTGATCTCACCGCCAACCAGAACCATACCGGTTTTAACGTACGTTTCGCAGGCCACGCGCGCTTTGGGATCCTGTTCCAGGATCGCATCAAGCACAGCATCAGAAATCTGGTCGGCGATTTTATCAGGATGTCCTTCGGATACGGACTCGGATGTAAAAAGATGTTTAGCCATTATGTTCTTTACCTTACCAATGGTTTGAATTCGACTGCATAGCGCAAGTGAGTATTAGCTGACTTAACGCCCCTTAAGGCAAAGCCGTGAGCAGTCAGGTAGTGTCAGCACGCAGGCCAACTCCGCCTGGATATTAACCTGTTTAGATGGAAAACCATCTGGACGTCTATTTTAGGTTACGCGGTGAGCGAATTACCAGCCCTTTTTGATGTTGCACTGTTAACTTTACGCGCAGCAGTGGAAAATCCTGCTGACAGCGCGTGCATTAAGCAAATAATCTCTTTGCTTTTTTTAGGCGCAAAATGTATAAAACGCCGCTGCGTTCTCAGCAGCAAAAAGGATGACGCGCTTACCGCGTCGCGCCCGTCAGACAGCTGTCTGGCTTTCACCCAGGTGGTTTTCCACATGTCCAGGACATGTGCGGAGGTGATACGAGTAATGAGCCTTATCTTCTCTCTCCCGGCCTTTTCGCGTGCTGGCACGGCGCTGGCGTTATCCTGTTTCCCGTCCTTATTTCTCTTCTGCCGACATTTTATTGGTTTCGGTAATTATCCCGACACAAGCGCTGGTTAACCTCTGACGCGATAGCGGTTTATATCGTCCAGGCGGTGAGCGTCGTGAATTATTCGCGGCCCTTTTGTACCTGACGCGGCTGAGTGTTTTACACTTAACACTACAGTGATGCATCGTGCAGGTTCGCAACGCAGACAGAGCATGACGTAATATGTGGCAACGAATTTCCAGACTCCCGACCTTCAAGTCGGTTTACATTATTATCTTTCAACGGAAAATTGAGGTTCGCGATGTCTGACGGCATGAAGAATATCAAGGGTTCGTCAGCTGGCGAACAAGGTGCACTCCGCTCAATGCAGGAGGTGGCGATGAACGATCAGGACGCCAGCCTGATGCTGCGGACCTACAACATTGCCTGGTGGGGCAATAACTACTATGACGTCAATGAACTGGGTCATATTAGCGTCTGCCCCGATCCGGATCGTCCGGATGTGCGTGTCGATCTGGCTAAGCTGGTTAAGGAACGCGAGGCCCAGGGCCAACGTCTGCCCGCGCTGTTCTGCTTCCCTCAGATTCTTCAGCATCGCCTGCGCTCAATAAACGCTGCTTTTAAACGCGCACGTGAGTCTTACGGTTATACCGGTGATTACTTCCTGGTGTATCCCATCAAGGTGAACCAGCATAAGCGCGTCATCGAATCCCTGGTCAATTCTGGCGAACCGCTGGGTCTGGAAGCCGGTTCAAAAGCCGAACTGATGGCGGTACTGGCCCATGCCGGTCAGACCCGTTCGGTTATTGTATGTAATGGTTACAAAGATCGTGAATATATTCGTCTGGCGCTGATTGGCGAGAAGATAGGGCACAAGGTTTATCTGGTTCTGGAGAAGATGACCGAAGTGCGCATGGTGCTGGAAGAAGCCGAGCGCCTGAATGTGGTGCCGCGTCTGGGCATTCGTGCACGTCTCGCTTCACAGGGTTCTGGTAAGTGGCAGTCGAGCGGCGGCGAAAAATCTAAATTTGGCCTGTCAGCAACGCAGGTACTCAAGCTGGTTGAAATCATGCGTGAAGCGGGTCGGATCGACAGCCTGCAGCTGCTGCATTTCCATTTGGGATCGCAGATGTCTAACATTCGCGATATCGCTACCGGGGTGCGTGAGTCTGCGCGCTTCTATGTGGAACTGGCAAAACTCGGCGTCAACATTAAGTGCTTTGACGTTGGCGGCGGCCTGGGCGTTGACTATGAAGGTACCCGTTCGCAGTCCGACTGTTCGGTCAATTACGGACTGAATGAATATGCCAATAACGTGATCTGGGGAATTGGCGCAGCCTGTGACGAGCATGGACTTGAGCACCCAACGGTGATTACCGAATCCGGCCGCGCAGTCACAGCTCACCACACGGTGCTGGTATCTAACATCATCGGCGTTGAGCGTAACGAATTCAGTAAGCCAGAAGCGCCAGAGATTGAGGATGCCCCGCGTCCTATCCTGAGCATGTGGGAAACCTGGCAGGAGATGCACGAGCCGGACACGCGTCGTTCGCTGCGTGAATGGCTGCACGACAGCCAGATGGACCTGTTTGATATCCATACAGGCTACTCATCCGGTACCTACAGCCTGAAGCAGCGCGCCTGGGCAGAACAGCTTTATCTGAGCATCTGTCACTACATTCAGCAGCATCTTGATCCCAGCAACCGCGCGCACCGTCCGATCATCGACGAGTTGCAGGAGCGCATGGCGGACAAGATCTACGTTAACTTCTCGCTGTTCCAGTCCATGCCGGATGCATGGGGCATCGATCAGCTGTTCCCTGTGCTGCCGCTGGAAGGCCTGAATAAAAAACCGGAACGTCGTGCCGTGCTGCTGGACATCACCTGTGACTCTGACGGTACCATCGATCACTATGTTGATGGTGACGGTATTGCCACAACCATGCCGATGCCGGAGTACGACGTGGACAACCCACCGATGCTTGGCTTCTTTATGGTCGGCGCCTATCAGGAAATCCTGGGTAACATGCATAACCTGTTTGGTGACACCGAAGCGGTTGACGTGTTTGCCTTCCAGAATGGCGAGGTGGAGGTTCAACTGTCGGATGAGGGCGATACCGTGGCCGACATGCTGCAGTATGTTCAGCTCGATCCGAACGAACTGATGACGCTGTTCCGTAAGCAGATTCAGACCTCTGAACTGGATGACGAACTGCGTGAGCAGTTCCTGCAGGAGTTCGAAAGCGGTCTGTATGGCTACACCTATTTAGAAGACGAATAAAGCCCCGCGAAGCGCTTGCAGCGGGTCGGGACATTGTTGATAATCGGCAGCAACCCATCCCTTCCTCGTCGGGCCTAACGACGCGGAGGGGATTTTTTTTATCTCAACCTTCATGGTGCGCGGCCCAGGCCCGCCTCATGCACAGACAGAGGACGACTTATGTACAATACCCTCGGCAATCAGTACGACAATTCACTGGTTTCTAACGCCTTTGGTTTTATGCGTTTTCCGGTTAATTTCCAGCCTTACGACAGCGACGCAGAGTGGGTGATCACCGGGGTGCCCTTTGACGCCGCGACCTCAGGCCGTCCGGGCAGCCGTCTTGGCCCTGGCGCTATCCGCCAGATTTCGACCAATCTCGCCTGGGAAGGCTGCCGCTGGCCGTGGGAGTTTGACCTGCGTCAGCGCCTGAACGTGGTGGACTGCGGCGATCTGGTTTACGCCTTTGGTGATTCACAGGATCTGTCTGACAAGCTGCAGGCCCACGCAGAGAAACTGCTGGCGAACGGCAAACGCATGATGACCTTTGGTGGCGATCACTACGTCACGCTTCCCCTGCTGCGCGCGCATGCGAAGCACTTTGGTAAAATGGCGCTGGTACACTTTGACGCCCATACCGATACCTACTCTAATGGTCCAACGTTTGACCATGGCACCATGTTCTTTACCGCACCGAAAGAGGGGCTCATCGATCCTCAGCACTCGGTGCAAATCGGTATTCGTACCGAATTCGACAAAAGCCTGGGCTTTAACGTGCTGGATGCTGCTCAGGTTAACGACCGCAGCGTGGACGATCTTCTGGCGGAAATTAAGCGCACCGTCGGCGACCTGCCAGTTTATCTGACATTTGATATCGACTGTCTGGATCCTGCGCATGCGCCGGGCACCGGTACGCCGGTCATTGGCGGTTTAACCACAGATAAAGCCACTAAACTGATTCGTGGTTTACAGGGCATGAATATCGTGGGGATGGATCTGGTGGAAGTCGCGCCGGGTTACGATCACGCCGATCTGACGGCACTTGCCGCCGCTACGCTGGCGCTGGACATGTTGCACGTTCAGGCAGCGAATAAAGGCTGATGCGACAGAGGGATAACTTCAGGGTTATCCCTCTGATTCTGACTTACTTGCCGTCTGCGGCGATGCGATCGCGAATATGCTGCGCACGCGCTTCGGAGTCAGGATGCGAGTCAAACATTGAGCTTTGACGGCCCTGTTCCAGTTTTGCCAGTTTTTCAAAGCTGGTTGCCAGCCCGACCGGATCAATACCGCGCTTTTTCAGCAGGTTGTATGAGTAGTCATCAGCCTGAGTCTCCTGCGTCTGCGAGAACTGGGCATTTACTAATTTTTCACCCATATCACCCAACTGCGACTGTGACAGCGAACCAATAATACCGCCAGCCGATGCCGCCGCGGTGCGTGCTGCCGTTGTGGTGAAGGCGACCTGCATCGCTTTGCGCGTATGACCCAGCGCAACGTGGCCCATTTCATGGCCCAGTACCGCCTCGACTTCATTGTCGGTCATCATATCCATCAGTCCGCTGTAAACGCGGATGCAGCCATTGGCCATTGCCCAGGCGTTAACGTCTTTGGTCTGGTAAACCTTGTAGTTAGCCGGGATACCATTGATGTTGTCGCCCAGTGCCGCAGCGATTTTATTCAGCCGTTGCTGGTACTCGCTGTCAGCTGGCGCGACCTGATTTTCTTTGTCCATTTGGGCGCAGGACTGATCGCTAAGCTGCTTAACCTGAGCATCGCTCAACGTGTAAGCCTGAAATGCCTGTGCGCCGGATTGCAGCAGACCATTACTATTTACACCCTCACAGCCGCTAAGCAGCGCAACCAGGCCCAGAGCCAGTGCCATTTTATGAATTTTCATTCTGTCGTCCCATAAGTAACAAGATAAAAAACAAACACCTGAATCCGTACAAGGTGATTTAACCAACAGGTTATAGTTCGTGATAAACCTTTTTGCTAGCAGACATGACTGGAAAAGCCAGACGAAGCGGGAACATTTAGCGTTTTACGACATTACTTTTGCCCCGTTTTTCATGTACATTGTGGTGAAACTTTTCCCCGTGATTTGCCCGATAGCTGATTAATTACAACAGGTTAAGGCGAAAATCATTAATCCGAACTGGAGTAGAAGATGCCCTCTCGTAAAGATCTTGCCAACGCCATTCGCGCGTTAAGTATGGACGCAGTGCAAAAAGCTAAATCGGGACATCCGGGTGCCCCGATGGGCATGGCGGATATCGCCGAAGTCTTGTGGCGCGGCTATCTCAATCATAACCCAACCAACCCACACTGGGCCGATCGCGACCGTTTTGTTCTGTCCAATGGTCACGGTTCGATGCTGATTTACAGCCTGCTGCACCTTACCGGCTACGATTTACCGATTAGCGAGCTGGAAAACTTCCGTCAGTTGCATTCTAAAACGCCGGGGCACCCTGAATATGGCTATACCGTGGGCGTGGAAACCACGACCGGTCCGCTGGGGCAGGGCATCGCTAACGCCGTAGGTTTTGCCATTGCGGAGCGCACGCTGGCAGCACAGTTCAACCGTCCGGGCCATGAGATCGTAGATCATAATACCTGGGTCTTTATGGGCGACGGCTGCATGATGGAAGGCATCTCACACGAAGTGTGCTCGCTGGCGGGTACGCTGAAGCTGGGCAAGCTGGTGGCATTTTATGATGACAATGGTATCTCCATTGATGGTCATGTTGACGGCTGGTTCACCGATGACACCGCGAAGCGCTTCGAAGCTTACGGCTGGCATGTGGTGCGCGGCGTTGACGGTCACGATGCCGACGCCATCGCGAAAGCCATTGAAGAAGCGAAAGCGGTGAGCGACAAGCCGTCACTGCTGATGTGCAAAACTGTGATCGGTTTTGGTTCACCGAATAAAGCGGGTACCCACGACTCACACGGCGCACCGCTGGGCGATGACGAGATTGCGCTCACCCGCAAACAGTTAGGCTGGGACTATCCGCCTTTCGTTATTCCTTCAGACATTTATGCTGAGTGGGATGCTAAGGAAGTAGGCAAGGCGAAAGAGGATGCGTGGAACACGAAATTCGCGGCCTATGCCAGCGCCTTCCCTGAGCTGGCTGCAGAATTTACGCGCCGCATGAGCAACGAACTGCCGGCTAACTGGCAGCAGGAATCGCAGAAGTTTATCGAGCAGTTACAGGCTAACCCGGCGAAAATCGCCAGCCGTAAAGCCTCACAAAATGCGATCGAAGCCTTTGGTAAAATCCTGCCAGAATATCTGGGCGGTTCGGCTGATCTGGCACCCAGTAACCTCACCATCTGGTCTGGCTCTAAGCCCATCAATGAAGACGCTGCCGGCAACTATATTCACTACGGCGTGCGTGAATTCGGTATGACCGCGATTGCCAACGGTCTGGCGCTGCATGGCGGCTTCCTGCCTTATACCGCGACCTTCCTGATGTTTGTTGAGTATGCACGTAACGCCGCCCGTATGGCCGCGCTGATGAAAATCCGTCAAATTATGGTTTATACCCACGACTCTATTGGCCTGGGCGAAGATGGCCCGACGCACCAGCCGGTAGAGCAGATGGCGAGCCTGCGTACCACACCAAACATGAGCCTGTGGCGTCCGTGTGATCAGGTGGAATCAGCAGTGGCCTGGAAATATGCGATTGAGCGTAAAGATGGTCCAAGCGCACTGATCTTCTCTCGTCAGAATCTGGCGCAGCAGGATCGTACCGCAGAGCAGCTGGCAAACGTGGCCCGCGGCGGTTATGTGCTGAAAGACAGCGCGGGCACGCCAGAGCTGATTCTGATCGCCACCGGTTCAGAAGTTGAACTGGCTGTGGCTGCGTATCAGAAACTGACCGATGAAGGCCGTAAGGTTCGCGTGGTTTCCATGCCATCAACGGATGCGTTCGACAAGCAGTCTGCAGAGTATCGTGAATCTGTCCTGCCGAAGGCCGTTGCCGCTCGCGTTGCTATTGAAGCCGGTATTGCAGACTATTGGTTCAAATATACCGGCCTGAACGGCGCTATCGTCGGCATGACCACCTTTGGTGAGTCAGCGCCTGCTGAGAAGCTGTTTGAAGTCTTCGGCTTCACGGTAGACAACGTAGTAGCGAAAGCAAAAGCGTTGCTGGCCTGACAGAAGGGCGCAGGCGAGTGAAGGCTCGCCTGAACCCAGATGAAAGGGGGCGCAGTTTGCCCCCTTATCGACAAAATTATTCCTGTAGTAATAGCGATTTTTTGCGTAATTTTGTGATGTAGATCCAAAAATACGCAGTCCGCTTGATCGCAATCATTCCCGTTATTCCTTCCTTCTATTATCCTAGCTGAACCGTTTCAGTTGAGGCTGCTTTGCCTGCGGTCGGGCTAAGAATCTCCTGTACAAAATGCAGTGAAACGCTCAGGCTATCTGCACCTTTTTTTCAGTCTGGTTTGGCAGGAGAAAGATGACCATTCGGGTAGCGATAAACGGCTTTGGTCGCATTGGGCGCAACGTGTTGCGTGCACTGTATGAAACGGGCCGCCGCGCGGAGATCACAGTGGTGGCAGTTAACGAACTGGCTGAGGCTGCGGGCATGGCGCACCTGCTAAAGTACGATACCAGTCATGGGCGTTTCGCGCTGGATGTGCGTCAGGAGCGGGATCAGCTGTGGGTCGGAGACGATATTATCCGTATTCTGCATCGTGCCGGACTGGACGAACTGCCCTGGGGCGAGCTTAACGTTGACGTGGTGCTGGACTGCACAGGCGTTTACGGTTCCCGTGATGACGGCGAAGCCCATCTGCGTGCAGGAGCGAAGAAAGTGCTGTTTTCCCATCCAGGGGGGAACGATCTTGATGCAACCGTGGTGTACGGCGTTAACGAGCAGGAACTGAAACAAACGGACTGTATTGTCTCTAATGCATCCTGTACCACTAACTGCATTATTCCGGTGATCAAGCTACTGGATGACGCTTTTGGTATCGAGTCGGGGACGGTAACGACTATCCATTCGGCGATGCACGATCAGCAGGTGATTGACGCCTACCACAGCGATCTGCGCCGTACGCGTGCGGCCAGTCAGTCTATCATCCCGGTGGATACCCGGTTGGCGGCAGGCATTGCGCGTATTTTTCCGAAATTTAACGATCGCTTCGAAGCCATCGCGGTTCGCGTACCGACGATCAACGTGACGGCCATTGATCTCAGCGTTTCCGTGCGCCAGCCCGTTCGGGCCTGTGAGGTTAACGCCTTGTTGCAAAGCGCGGCAGAAGGGGCATTTCGTGGTATAGTTGACTATACAGAATTGCCGTTAGTCTCAGTAGATTTCAACCATGATCCGCACAGTGCCATTGTGGACGGTACACAAACGCGGGTCAGCGGTCAGCATCTGATCAAAACCCTGGTCTGGTGTGACAACGAATGGGGCTTTGCTAACCGAATGCTCGACACAACGTTAGCGATGGCCGCAAGCGGTTTCAGGTAAGACGCGGTTTGCGTCTGGCAAAACTTATGAGAATCAACGAGAGGGTTCACCATGTCCGTAATTAAGATGACCGATCTGGATCTTGCTGGCAAACGCGTTTTAATTCGCGCCGATCTCAACGTACCAGTGAAAGAAGGGAAAGTGACGTCAGATGCACGTATTCGTGCTTCACTGCCAACTATCGAAGCGGCGTTGAAACAGGGCGCCAAAGTGATGGTTACCTCTCACCTGGGTCGTCCGACCGAAGGTGAATACAACGAAGAATTCTCACTGCTGCCAGTAGTGAACTACCTGAAAGAGAAACTGAACGGTACTCAGGTTACCCTGGCGAAAGACTACCTCGACGGCGTCGATATCGGCGCGGGCGAACTGGTCGTACTGGAAAACGTTCGCTTCAATAAAGGCGAAAAGAAAGACGACGAAGCGCTGTCTAAGAAATACGCTGCGCTGTGCGACGTCTTTGTTATGGATGCTTTTGGTACCGCGCACCGCGCCCAGGCATCCACGCATGGCGTTGGCAAATTTGCCCCTGTCGCCTGTGCTGGCCCGCTGCTGTCAGCTGAGCTGGAAGCGCTGGGTAAAGTGATGAAGAACCCTGAGCGCCCGCTGGTGGCTGTGGTCGGTGGTTCTAAGGTTTCAACCAAATTTGACGTGCTGCAGTCGCTGGTGAAGATTGCCGATACCGTGATTGTTGGCGGCGGCATCGCCAACACCTTTGTCGCTATCGACAACAACGTGGGCAAATCGCTGTATGAGCCAGACTTCGTTGACGCGGCCAAAGGCCTGCGCGATCAGTACGGCATTCCTGTTCCAACCGATTCACGTGTTGGCACGGAATTCTCTGAAACTGCCCCGGCAACCGTGAAAAAGGTTTCGGAAGTCGCAGATAACGAAGAGATTATGGACTTCGGTGATGAAACCGCTCAGGCCATGGCGACCATCCTGAAGAATGCCAAAACCATTCTGTGGAACGGCCCGGTGGGCGTGTTTGAATTCCCGAACTTCCGCAAAGGCACCGAGATTGTGGCTAACGCCATTGCAGACAGCGAAGCATTCTCAGTGGCGGGCGGCGGTGATACGCTGGCGGCTATCGACCTGTTCGGTATCGAAGACAAAATCTCCTACATCTCTACCGGCGGCGGTGCCTTCCTGGAGTTCGTGGAAGGCAAAAAACTGCCTGCCGTAGCCATGCTGGAAGAGCGTGCGAAGCAGTAATCCTTTGGGGGCGGTGCCCTACGGCATCGCCTGAAAACTCGCCCGAAACCGGGCGTTTAAATCGCTGTCCCCGTATCGGGGATAACCGGTCACGAAACAGGACACAATCATGTCTAAAATTTTTGATTTCGTAAAACCCGGCGTTGTCACTGGTGATGACGTTCAGAAGATCTTCAAAGTAGCGAAAGAGAACAAGTTCGCTCTGCCTGCGGTCAACTGCGTCGGCACCGACTCCATTAACGCTGTACTGGAAGCCGCGGCGAAAGTAAAAGCGCCGGTTATCGTACAGTTCTCCAACGGTGGTGCTGCATTCATCGCCGGTAAAGGTTTTAAAACAGACAAGCCACAGGGCGCAGCGATTTTCGGTGCCATCTCTGGCGCACACCACGTGCATCTGATGGCTGAGCAGTACGGCGTGCCGGTTATCCTGCATACCGACCACTGCGCCAAGAAACTGCTGCCGTGGATCGACGGTCTGCTGGACGCGGGCGAAGAGCACTTCAAGAAAACCGGTAAGCCGCTGTTCTCTTCTCACATGATCGACCTGTCCGAAGAGTCACTGGAAGAAAACATCGAAATCAGCAGCAAATACCTGGCGCGCATGGCGAAAATCGACATGACCCTGGAAATCGAGCTGGGCTGCACCGGTGGTGAAGAAGATGGCGTAGATAACAGCCATATGGATGCTTCAGCGCTTTACACTCAGCCAGAAGACGTAAACTACGCGTACGAAAAACTGAATGCGATCAGCCCGCGCTTCACCATTGCGGCCTCTTTCGGTAACGTGCACGGCGTTTACAAGCCAGGCAACGTTAAACTGACCCCAACCATTCTGCGTGATTCACAGAAATATGTCTGTGAAAAACACGGTCTGCCGCACAACGCGCTGGATTTCGTATTCCACGGTGGTTCAGGTTCATCTGCTGCAGAAATCGAAGAGTCTATCAGCTACGGCGTGATCAAGATGAATATCGATACCGATACTCAATGGGCAACCTGGGACGGCATCCTGCAGTACTACAAAAAGAACGAAGGCTATCTTCAGGCGCAGCTGGGTAACCCAGAAGGCGCAGACAAGCCTAACAAGAAATACTATGACCCACGTGTATGGCTGCGCTCTGCCCAGGCATCCATGGTGGTGCGTCTGGAGCAGGCGTTCAAAGAACTCAACGCCGTTGACGTTCTGTAAGCATCACGCTGCTGGCGTCTGAGTTCGAGAGAACGGCAGACGAACGACTCAGTCCCGATCGTCCGATCGGGACTTTTTTTTATCCTTTCTGCTCACGCTCAGTTTCATTTCTTTTTGTCGGGCGACACATTCTGACGTGCTGTCACAACCTCACTGCAGCGCGCGCTGTATCCTGTGTGTGGCTTAACAGGTGAGGGCAATCGTATGGCCGTCAAACGCATTGTGGCGAATATTCGGGCCGGAAATATGGAAGAAGCAGAACGCTTCTACGGTGACATTCTCGATCTGAAACTGGCGATGGATCACGGATGGATCATGACCTGGGCCGCGGATAACACGATGGTGCCGCAGGTCAGTATTGCGCGGGAAGGCGGCGCCGGCACAGCTGTTCCGGATTTATCCATTGAGGTTGATAATCTTGATGAGGTGTATCAACGCGTTGTCGCTGCGAGGCTGCCGGTCGACTATGCGCTTACAGAAGAAGCGTGGGGCGTGCGTCGTTTTTATGTCCGTGATCCGTTTGGCAGGCTGATTAATATACTCAGCCATGTGCCCTGAACAAACATCGTGCGCGGATCCTGGCGTGCTGATGCGTAAGTGTGCAAAACCGCCTTCCCGTATCACTCAGTTTGGCGTCTGGCTAAATAATTGATTACCCTTAGCCATTGGGTGTCGGATTACATCTGGCAGTTTTTTGTCTTTCCCCACAGGGGAACTATCGACAGGGCTTACAAATGGAAGACTTGAATGTTGTTAATGGCATTAACAGTGCCGGTGGCTGGCTGGTACACAACCAGGCGCTGATTCTGAGTTATGCCGTCAATATCGTCGCGGCAATTGCCATTATCATTGTCGGCATGATCATTGCCAGGGTGATTTCTAACACGGTTAATCGCCTGCTGCTCGCGCGCCATATTGACGCCACCGTAGCCGATTTCCTTTCCGCCCTGGTGCGCTATGGCGTTATCGCCTTCACGGTCATTGCTGCGCTGGGTCGTGTCGGCGTGCAGACGGCATCGGTTATCGCCGTGCTGGGTGCCGCCGGTCTGGCAGTAGGTTTAGCCCTGCAAGGCTCGCTCTCCAATCTGGCGGCTGGCGTCCTCCTGGTCACCTTCCGTCCTTTCCGCACCGGTGAGTTTGTCGATTTGGGCGGCGTAATGGGCACCGTGCTCAATGTGCAAATTTTCTCGACCACCCTGAAATCTGCCGATGGCAAAATCGTTGTGGTGCCAAATGGTAAAATCATCAGTGGCAATATCATCAACTTCTCGCGCGAACCAGTGCGCCGGAATGAATTCATTATCGGCGTTGCCTACGAAGCCGATGTGGATGAGGTGATTGCCCTGTTGCGCGGCGTCGTTGAGGCCGATCAGCGCGTACTGAAAGAACGTGGCATCCAGATTGGCCTGAATGAATTAGGGGCGTCATCGCTTAACTTCGTGGTGCGTTGCTGGAGTAACAGCAGCGATCTGCAGGACGTTTACTGGGACTTACTGAAAAACTTTAAACGTGCGCTGGACAGCAAAGGTATTGGCATCCCTTATCCACAAATGGATGTGCACCTGCACCAGGTTCAACAACCTGAAAGCGAGACGACCGCAACGCAGTAATGTTAATGGGCGGCAGCGGTCGCCCATTAATTTTGTTAATAGCAGATTAATTTTTTCAATTTCCGCTAATCAGACTCGCTCTTTATAATCCCTGCATCTCACCGATGTAAGGAATGTCATCCAGTGTTAACCATTTACTTTCAAGGGCTTGCTCTTGGGGCGGCGCTTATCCTGCCGTTAGGCCCACAAAACGCCTTCGTGCTGAACCAGGGGGTAAAGCGCCAGTATCATTTGATGACTGCGGCGCTTTGTGCGTTAAGCGATATCGCATTGATCTGTGCGGGCATTTTTGGCGGCAGTGCGCTCCTGAATCAGTCTCCCTTACTGCTGATGCTGATTACTTGTGCCGGGGTTGCCTTTTTGCTCTGGTTCGGTTGGGGAGCCTTACGCACGGCACTTAGCCGTAACATTGAACTGGCATCGGCTAGCCACGCAACGCAGAGCAGAAAACGAATTATCGCGACGATGTTGGCAGTGACCTGGCTGAATCCGCATGTTTATCTTGATACCTTTGTTGTGCTGGGAAGCCTGGGCGGGCAGTTACCCGGAACGGTTGCGCGACAATGGTTTGCGCTGGGGACCATCAGCGCCTCGGTGCTGTGGTTTTTCGGTCTGGCGCTGCTGGCGGCCTGGCTTGCGCCTCTACTGCAAACGGCGCGCGCTCAACGCATCATTAACCTGCTGGTCGGTGCGGTCATGTGGTTTATTGCGTTTCAGCTTGCCCGGCAGGTCATCACGGGATTTTGAGTAAAAGCTATACGAAAACGGGTTATTGAGGCCAGTCTGCCGAACTTTTGCCATAATCTTCACTCCAAACAACGCGTAATATGATGCGCTTGTGGGCTTCATGTACTGGGAGCCATCGAACTGACCTTTTCAAGGAGGACTTTCATGAAACTGAAAGCATTGGCGCTTGCCGCGATGATGAGTGCAGGGGCATTGCCTTTGAGCGTACAGGCTGACGAACTGCCGAACGGACCCCATGTTGTTACGTCAGGTAAGGCAACTGTAGATGCCCGCCCGGATATCGCGACGCTGTCAATTGTGGTGAATGTCTCATCGAAAGATGCCGCAGAGGCAAAAAAGCAGGTCGATAGCCGCGTAGCGCAATATTTTGATTTCCTGCAAAAAAACGGTATTGAGAAAAAGGATATCGAAGCCGCGAATCTGACGACGCAGCCAGAATATGATTACACCAAAGACGGTAAGTCACAGCTCAAAGGCTACCGTGCGGTGCGTCAGGTTCAGGTCACCGTACGTCAGCTGGACAAACTTAACGATCTGCTTGATGGGGCGCTGAAGTCAGGTCTGAATGAAGTGCGTAGCGTTGAACTGGGCGTCGCTAATCCTGAAAGCTACAAGCAGCAGGCACGTCAGGCCGCAATCAAAAATGCGACCCAACAGGCGGCTGAACTGGCTGAAGGTTTTAATGCCAAACTGGGCCCGATCTACAGCATTCGTTATCAGGTGGCAAACTATCAGCCAATGCCAATGAACCGCATGTTTAAAGCCGCGGCTGTGGCAGATACTTCTGCACAGGAAACCTACGATCAGCAAAGCATCAACTTTGATGACCAGGTGGATGTGGTTTTTGAGATGAAACCAAATACGGCACAGTAAGCCTTTATTGGTATTGTGGTTAAGCCATCAGGGGCAATTTTTGCCAGGCGGTCCTCGCGCCGCTGACGCGGTTCCTTCACATCGCTCATCAACCTGACGGACCGGCGCAGACGGCACATCCCTGTGCCGGCTGCGCCTTTTACCCGCATCCTTGCGGGTAAATCCTGGTTGATTCCCTCTGCTCAGCGCTGCGTATTGCCTTCTAAAAAATGCCCCTGACGGCCATTAACGCCGTGCCGCTTTCACAAGTGCACCTTCTCACCGCAACGCCCAAATTTTGCTGCGGCAAAGGGCGATTATTCCGCCGTATCCTGACGTAGCACCCGATGGCCATGCGCAATCAGCGCATCCGTTACCCGACGCATCAGGCGGCTTTCAGGTGCAAAGCGGTGCCAGTACAGCATCCGACGTTGATACAGCCCCGGCGTGAGATCGATTAGCTCGCCACTCGCCAGTTCGCGTTCAATCTGCAGATGAGGGATCATACAGCAGGTCGAGCCCTGCCGGGCCATCTGCACAAACGCTTCAGACGAGTTGACGATGTGGCAGGGAACGCTACCCGGTGATAAATCAAAATTCTGCTGCAAAAAGGCCTGATGCATATCATCCAGGTGATCAAATGCCACGGCTGGCGCTTTAAGCAGGGCGGAACGCGTTACACCATTGGGGAAAAAGCGCTCTGCAAAATCCTTTGACGCCACAAACAAATAATCCAGCGCACCCAGTTGATCCACCAGACAGCTGGGTAGCGGCTGCGGTTGAATACTGACTGCGCCAACCACTTCGCCTCGTCTCAGACGCTCTTGAGTGCGGGTTTCATCCTCAACCTGAAGGTTCAGGCGCACAGGCGAATCGGCCAGTACGTCTTTTAATGCCGGTAACAGCCACGTTGCCAGACTGTCGGCGTTGACCGCCAGCGACAGCAGTAGCGGCGTGGTGCCGCTGTTCTCATCGCCCAGCCACTCTTCCTCCAGTAACTCAACCTGGTGCAGAAGTGCGAGCAGCTTTTGCCCCTGTTCAGTGGGACGAGGCGGTACCGTACGAACTAATAACGGCTGACCAAACAGATTTTCCAACTGTTTAATGCGTTGCGAGACGGCAGACTGCGTAATGCAAAGTTTTTGTGCGGCACGTTCAAATCCGCGTTCACGTATCACTGCGTCCAGCGCCTGAAGCGTTCTGTAGTCCGGGCGTTTCATTATTTTTCTCTCTCCTTCAGGATGGACGTTACTATGCCACAAATATTCCAACGGAAATGTCAGCGATATTTTTGTGGGCTGGCTTCCAAAGCATTAAATCCGCCCAATGCATCCGAGCATTTTCAGCAAGCCTTGCTTTATACTACGCGCATTTCCTTATCGCACAGGTTCTAAACATATCATGACCCAGGATGAACTGAAAAAAGCTGTTGGTTGGGCCGCACTGGATTATGTGCAGCCCGGTACTGTCGTTGGCGTCGGTACGGGTTCTACGGCCGCTCACTTTATTGATGCGCTCGGCAGCATTAAACATCAGATTGAGGGGGCCGTATCCAGTTCCGAAGCGTCGACGCAAAAGCTAAAAAGCCTGGGCATTCAGGTGTTTGATTTGAACGAGATTGATGATCTGGCCATTTATGTCGACGGTGCCGATGAAATTAACCCACAAATGCAGATGATCAAAGGGGGCGGTGCTGCCTTAACTCGCGAGAAAATCGTCGCGGCGGTCGCCAAAAAGTTTATCTGTATCGCCGACGCATCCAAAGAAGTGGACGTGCTTGGACGCTTCCCGTTGCCGGTTGAAGTTATCCCGATGGCGCGAAGCTATGTCGCGCGTGAACTGGTGAAGCTGGGCGGTTTGCCGGAATATCGTCAGAATGTGGTGACCGACAACGGTAATATCATTCTTGATGTGCACAACCTGCGTATTCTCGATCCCATCGAGCTGGAAAAAACGATTAATGCCCTGCCTGGCGTTGTCACCGTGGGGCTGTTCGCCACGCGTGGCGCAGATGTCGCATTGATTGGCGGACCTGACGGTGTCAAAACCCTCAAAAAATAAAGCACCGGGCGCACAACAGGGCGCCCGCTTTTTTTGATTTAAAAAAACTTTTCTCACCAGGCTGAAATTTGGTGACTTATGTCACATAACCGTCATCGGCAGCGGGTTCGTTCTTCTTGATGCGGCCAACCCACGATTTTGTCTGGCAAAGTACGTCCTCTGAGCCCTGCCATGCTGGCGGTCAGGCAATCGTTTGTATTGCCGCAGGCGATTTTTTTGATATTTTGACAGACGGCTGACTGCGTTCAGTCCTCGTTGAATTCTGAATAGGGTTGGGAAATGGCAAAGGTATCACTGGAAAAAGACAAAATTAAGTTCCTGCTGGTGGAAGGTGTCCATCAGAGCGCGCTGGAAAATCTTCGTGCTGCAGGTTACACCAATATTGAATTCCACAAAGGCGCACTGGATGCCGAGGCGTTAAAAGCTTCCGCTCGCGATGCGCATTTTATCGGTATCCGTTCCCGTTCCCAACTGACCGAAGAGATTTTTGCCGCTGCAGAAAAACTGGTAGCGGTGGGCTGTTTCTGTATCGGAACGAATCAGGTTGATTTAAATGCCGCAGCGAAACGCGGTATCCCGGTTTTTAACGCACCTTTCTCAAATACGCGCTCTGTGGCCGAGCTAGTTATTGGCGAGATGCTGCTGATGCTGCGCGGTGTTCCGGAAGCGAATGCCAAAGCGCACCGTGGTATCTGGAATAAAATCGCCAAAGGCTCTTTTGAAGCGCGCGGTAAAAAGCTGGGTATCATTGGCTATGGCCATATCGGTATGCAACTGGGCGTGCTGGCAGAAAGTCTGGGCATGCACGTTTACTTCTATGACATCGAAAACAAGCTGCCGTTGGGCAACGCATCACAGGTTCGTAGCCTGACGCAGCTGCTAAATATGAGTGACGTTGTCAGCCTGCATGTCCCGGAAACCGCCTCTACGCAAAATATGATTTCTGCCAATGAGCTGGCGCAGATGAAGCCTGGCGGCCTGCTGATAAACGCCTCACGCGGCACCGTGGTAGATATTCCTGCACTGTGCGAAGCGCTGGCCAGCAAGCAGGTTGGTGGCGCTGCGATTGATGTGTTCCCTGTAGAGCCGGCGACCAACAGCGATCCGTTTGTTTCCCCACTGAGCGAATTCGACAACGTTATCCTGACGCCGCACATCGGGGGATCGACGGAAGAAGCGCAGGAGAATATCGGGATTGAAGTCGCGGGCAAGCTGGCGAAATATTCGGATAACGGTTCAACGCTGTCCGCCGTCAATTTCCCGGAAGTGTCATTGCCGATGCACGGCATTAGCGCCAGTCGTCTGCTGCATATTCACGAAAACCGTCCGGGCGTTCTCACCGCGATCAACCAGATTTTCGCTGAACAAGGCATCAACATTGCCGCTCAGTACCTGCAAACCTCTCCGATGATGGGTTATGTGGTCATCGACATTGATGCTGAGCACGAACTGGCAGAGAAAGCTCTGCAGCTGATGAAGGCGATTCCGGGAACGATTCGCGCCCGCCTGCTTTATTGATCCCACGCTGTCACCTACCCGGGCACACAAGCATGCCCGGGTTTATTCATCCCATAGCCACAGTTTTGATGGCGTCAGCACGGCCGGCAAAGGAATGTCCCACGCCGCTGTAGGCAGCGCGTCAACCCGCTGACAGTCATGAGCGATACCCACCGGTAAAAACCCATGCTGTTTCCAGTTCTGTAAGGTGCGATCGTAGAAGCCGCCCCCCATTCCTAAACGCTGTCCGGCGCGATCAAACGCCACCAGCGGTACCATCATTACGTCCAGTTCATCCAGCGTGATCAGATGGCGGATATCCAGCGGGGGTTCGGGAATGCGCAGTTTATTTTGGATTAACTGTGTTTCTGGCGTATAGCGCAGAAAAAGCAGATGGCCCGCTGCGAAGGGGTGCAGAACCGGCAGGTAAACCCGTTTGTTTTGCTGCCACAGCCTGGCGATAAGCGGTCGTGTATTGATTTCGCCATCAACAGACAAAAACAGTGCCACGTTGTTGGCATCGGCCAGTGGTGCAAAGTTGATCGCATGTTGGGCGAGTTGTTCGGCTGCCGCATGTTGCTGCTCAGCGCTCAGAGCGCGACGTAGGTGGCGAACGTGCTGACGGATGTCCTGACGCAGTACTAAAGAGGGTGCTGACATGGTGTCCCCCAGACAAAGTCGCTTAAGCGACGCATTATATCATGCCTGGTGGGAGGTAATGCAGTACGACCAGAAAGGAGATCTCCGAGATGCCGCCGTAGGCTGTAACCCTTGAACCCTTGGTTCAAGGTGAACATGCCGTCGCAACCATCAGGCTTCTCGGACGGACCGAGCATGCTCACAGGTTGCGGAGCGTCACATTCTGTTGGTATGAAATATCGGCTCAGGGGACTGGCCCACTTGCAAACATCTCAGAGAAAATTGACTTCACCGTTAGTGTAGCACACTGACCATGAAGTGTTATTCGAACTTCGCATCCTGGCGGTCGGTTATGCGACCTTGCTCAACTAAAGCCTGTTCAATGGTCTGCTGTAACATACGGATTCGTTGTTCCATGTTAGCAGCATAGTCACGCGTCTTACCTTTCTCTTGTGCCAGTTCATGGCAAATGTTTAACGCGGCAATGAACACCAGTTGCTCTGTATTTGTGACTCTAGTGCGAACTTTTAAATCTTGCAACCGTTGATTGAGATCTTCTGCTGCCGCGTTCAGCGCATCTTGCTGTTCAGGCGGACAATTCACTCTCAAAGAACGACCAAAAATTTGTAAATCTACCGGTTGTGCAGACATGCCACCTTCCTGACTGATTACCTGGCTCGCCATTCCCCTTAGCCTTCAATGGCCTGGGAGGCGGGCAACTATATAGACCTGAGAAATAAGATACAACCCCTTTTCTGGAAACCTTGAGGCAGCTAGTGGTAGCATACCACGAACTCTTACAGCCAACGACGATGAAAAATGATGTCTTCACAGAACGCAACCCCCGATTACAACGCGCTGGCGGCGGCGCTCTCACAGCATGGCGTGGGCATGACGCCTGCGGAAATGCACGGCTTACTCAGCGGCATCTTATGTGGCGGTAACGCGGATAACAGTTGGAAAACGCTGGTCCACGATCTTGCGAACGAAGGCATGGCTTTTTCGCAGACGCTGTCCCTGCCACTGCAGTCTTTGCATGAAAGCATTGCGACTGCGCTAGAGGACGATGGCTTCCTTTTTCAACTGATGCTGCCCGCCGATGATGACATTACGGTGTTTGATCGCGCTGATGCACTGGCGGGCTGGGTAAACCATTTTTTACTTGGTCTGGGCGTAACTCAGCCTAAACTGGATAAGGTCACCGGTGAAACGGGCGAGGCCATTGACGATCTGCGCACGATTGCTCAGTTGGGCTACGACGAAGACGAAGATCAGGAAGAATTAGAGCAGTCGCTGGAAGAGGTGATTGAGTACGTTCGTGTTGCAGCACTACTTTGCCACGACACTTTCACTCGTCCGCAACCGACTGCGCCAGAAGTACAAAAGCCAACGCTACACTAAGCCAGCTATCTGAGTTTAACAGGGAGTGCAGACATGATTTCACTGGAAAATTTTCAGCAGCGCCGTCAGGCGCTGCTGGCGAAAATGGTTCCGGGCAGCGCAGCGTTAATTTTTGCCGCGCCTGAAGTAACGCGCAGTAATGATAGCGAATATCCGTTTCGTCAGAACAGCGACTTCTGGTACTTCACGGGGTTCAACGAGCCTCAGGCGTTACTGGTGCTGATTAAAAGTGATGAGAACCACAATCACAGTGTGCTGTTTAATCGTGTTCGCGACCTGACTGCAGAAATCTGGTTTGGCCGCCGTCTGGGACAGGATGCGGCGCCCGCTAAGCTCGGCGTGGATCGGGCCCTGCCCTGGAACGATATTGGTGAACAACTCCACCTGCTGCTGAACGGCCTGGATGAGGTTTACCACGCGCAGGGCCAATATGCTGAAGCCGATAAACTGGTGTTCGGTGCGCTGGATAAACTGCGGCAGGGTTTTCGCCAGAATCTCAGCGCGCCTGCCAGCCTGACAGACTGGCGTCCCTGGGTGCATGAGATGCGCCTGTTCAAAAGTCCGGAAGAGATTGCCATTCTGCGCCGTGCGGGTGAGATCAGTGCGCTGGCGCATACGCGCGCAATGCAGGCCTGCCGTCCGGGACTGTACGAATATCATCTGGAAGGGGAAATTCATCATGAATTTAACCGCCACGGTGCGCGATTCCCGTCTTACAACACGATTGTGGGTTCCGGCGAAAACGGCTGCATTCTGCACTACACCGAAAACGAGTGTGAGATGCAGGACGGTGATCTGGTGCTTATCGATGCCGGATGTGAATGGCAGGGCTATGCGGGTGACATTACCCGGACGTTCCCGGTTAACGGTAAATTCACTCAGCCGCAGCGGGCGGTGTACAACATCGTACTCAAATCACTGGAAACGGCACTGTCCCGATTCCGCCCTGGCGTTAGCATCCGCGAGGTTAATGATGACGTCGTGCGCATTATGGTCACTGGACTGGTTGAGTTGGGGATAATGCAGGGCGAGGTAGATACGCTGATCGCTGAAGATGCCCATCGTAAATTCTTTATGCATGGTCTGGGCCACTGGTTGGGTCTGGATGTCCACGATGTGGGGCACTACGGCACACCAAGCCGCGATCGTATCCTGGAGCCGGGCATGGTTATCACCGTCGAACCGGGGTTGTATATCGCGCCCGATGCTGACGTCCCTGTGGAATACCGCGGTATCGGCATCCGCATCGAGGATGACATTGTGATTACCGAAACCGGTATTGAGAACCTCACCGACAGCGTCGTGAAAGATCCTGATGCAATTGAAGCGCTGATGGCGGCGGCACGCGCGTTATGACCATTCTTATCGCCGGTGGAGGAATGACTGGCGCCACACTGGCGCTGGCCATCGCGCACCTGACACAGGGTAAACTGCCCGTGACGCTGATTGAAAGCAGCGAGCCTGGCAGCCGTGCGCATCCAGGCTATGACGGCCGGGCGATTGCGCTGTCTGCCGGAACCTGCCAGCAGCTTGCTGATATCAATCTCTGGCAGCGGATTTCCCCCTGTGCCACACCGATTACCACTATTCACGTATCTGATCGCGGCCATGCCGGTTTCGTGTCACTCGCCGCCAGCGATTATGCGATTCCCGCGCTGGGGCAGGTGGTTGAATTATTCGACGTAGGGCAAAGCCTGTTCACACAGTTAAAACAGGCACCCGGCGTCACACTGCGCTGTCCCGCGCGCGTCACTCAGGTGGCCCGAACCCAGGAAAGCGTGCGGGTCACGCTTGATAATGATGAACAGCTGGAAGGCGACGTGCTGGTAGCCGCTGATGGCACCCGTTCAGCCGTTGCGGCCGCCTGCGGCATGCAGTGGCACACCGATCCCTATCAGCAGTTAGCGCTTATTGCCAACGTCACCAGTGAACTTCCCCATCAGGGCCGGGCTTTTGAACGCTTTACCGAGTTTGGCCCGTTGGCGCTGTTGCCAATGTCAGATAATCGCCTCTCGCTGGTGTGGTGCCATCCGCTGGATCAGCGCCCGCAGGTCGAAAGCTGGAGTGACGAGGCGTTTCTCAGCCAGCTTCAGCGCGCGTTTGGCTGGCGACTGGGCAAATTTATCCATACCGGTAAGCGTGACGTTTATCCGTTAGCGCTGCAGCAGGCCGATTCGGTGGTTTCCCATCGCGTCGTTACGGTTGGTAACGCGGCACAGACGCTGCATCCTA
Source organism: Pantoea sp. B623 (assembly GCF_024814475.1). NCBI lineage: Bacteria > Pseudomonadati > Pseudomonadota > Gammaproteobacteria > Enterobacterales > Erwiniaceae > Pantoea > Pantoea sp. B623. Next base: position 3,286,298 of record NZ_JANUXM010000004.1, read on the forward strand.
TTGCCGGTCAGGGGTTCAATCTTGGCCTGCGTGACGTGATGTCGCTTGCAGAAACCCTGGCAACCGCGCACCGACAGCAGCAGGATCCCGGCAGCTATGCGGTCCTGCAACATTACCGCCAACGTCGCCAGCAGGATCGGGCCATTACCGTGGGCATCACTGATGGCCTGGTGCGTATGTTTGCCAACCGCCATGCGCCGCTGGTCGTCGGGCGCAACCTTGGCCTGCTGGCAATGGATCACCTGCCATGGCTGAGAAATCTTCTGGCCGAGCGTACGCTCGGCTGGGTTAAGCGTTAACTGAGAGGCACTGATGCAAACTTACGATGTAGTGGTCGCCGGTGGCGGTATGGTGGGTCTGGCAGTAGCCTGCGGTCTGCAAGGGAGCGGATTACGCATTGCCGTGCTGGAGCAGTCTGCCGGGCCGCAATTTGATGCAGGCGCATCGCCGTCCGTACGCGTATCCGCAATTAACGCGGCCAGTGAACGTCTTTTGCAGAAGCTGGACGTCTGGTCAACGATTCTGTCGCTCCGTGCCAGCCCTTATCAGGCAATGGAGGTCTGGGATCGCGACAGCTTCGGTGCGATCGCATTTGACGGTGAGCAGCAGGGCCTGACGCATCTTGGGCACATCATCGAAAACCCTGTGATCCACAGCGCCTTATGGCAGCGCGCCAGCCAGTGCAGTGATGTTACGCTGCTGCCTGCTTCCCAACTGCAGCAGGTGGCCTTTGGCGATAATGAAGCCTTTATTACGCTGCAGGATGGCAGCATGATGAGTGCGCGGCTAATGGTGGCGGCGGACGGGGCCAACTCCTGGTTGCGTAACAAAGCCGATATTCCCCTGACGTTCTGGGATTACGATCATCATGCGCTGGTCGGGAATATTCGCACGGCGCTGCCACACGACGGCGTAGCGCGCCAGGTTTTTCACGGCGATGGCATTCTGGCTTTCCTGCCGATGCAGGATCCCCATCTTTGTTCTATCGTCTGGTCTCTTTCTCCTCAGGAAGCCAGCCGTCTCGAAACCATGCCGGAGGCGCTGTTTAATCAACAACTGTCGGTCGCGTTCGATATGCGCCTGGGGCTGTGCCAGCTGGAAGGCGAGCGAAAGTGTTTCCCGCTTACGGCACGCTATGCACGTAACTTTGCCGCTCACCGGCTGGCGCTGGTGGGCGATGCGGCACATACCATTCATCCGCTTGCAGGACAGGGCGTCAACCTGGGTTTCATGGATGCTGCTGAGCTGATTGGCGAAATCCGCCGCCTGCACCAGCAGGGCAAAGATATCGGCGAGCACCTTTATCTGCGCCGCTACGAGCGCAGTCGCAAACACAGCGCTGCCATGATGCTTGCCGGAATGCAGTGTTTTCGTGAACTGTTTGCAGGCAATCATCCAGCCAAAAAGCTGTTTCGCGATCTGGGCCTGAAACTGGCTGATAACCTGCCGGGCGTGAAGCCGGTAATGCTGCGTCAGGCCATGGGCCTGAACGATATGCCAGCATGGCTGCGGTAACGCCGCTCACCCGCAAAAAGCCAGCATAATTGCTGGCTTTTTTTATGCTCACCCTCCGCTGCACCGTAAAAATGCAGGGCTGCACTCTGACTGCGCATCGTTTGATTTATTCTAATTTTGCGTGAAGTTTCGCATTACTTTTTTTTATCCATAGCTGTTTTCGACCCGCTATTTTTTTAACATCCTGCTGGACTACGCGCATAAATTTGCTGTGAATAAATCACTATGGCGTATTTATTGCGTGGTTAATCACAAAATTATAGTTTTTTATCCTGATTAACCCGGGGCCTGGTTAGGCTGTGCCACGTCTTTCGACCTCGCTTTGCTTATGGTTAATCGCCTGATTCGGTGGTAACGTCAAGGCAAAGAGAACGTTTGCGTCGGCTACATGGCGCGTGGTTTCAAACTCACTCGTTTCTGCACAGGATAGTTATGACTCAGCACACACCTTTGTTTGAACAGCACCAGGCAAATGGCGCGCGGATGGTGGATTTCCACGGTTGGATGATGCCGTTGCACTATGGCTCTCAGATGGATGAGCATCATGCCGTGCGCAGCGACGCGGGCATGTTCGATGTTTCGCACATGACCATTGTGGATTTAAAAGGTGAGCGCACGCGCGAGTTTTTGCGCTTCCTGCTGGCAAACGACGTCGCCAAACTGACTCAGCCGGGCAAAGCCCTGTATACCGGCATGCTGAATGCTTCCGCTGGCGTAATTGACGATTTAATTGTTTATTTTATGGACGAGACGTTTTTTCGTCTGGTGGTCAACTCCGCGACGCGTGAAAAAGATCTGGCCTGGATCGGCGAGCATGCACAGGGTTACGGCGTCGCGTTAACAGAACGTGACGATCTCGCACTCATTGCTGTACAGGGCCCGCAGGCACACCAAAAAGCCCAAACCTTATTCAGTGACGCACAGCGCCAGGCTGTACAGGGCATGAAGCCATTCTTCGGCGTGCAGGCCGGTGAACTGTTCATTGCCACAACCGGTTATACCGGCGAAGCGGGCTATGAAATTGCGCTGCCTGCCGCCGATGCTGTCGGATTCTGGCAGCGTTTGTTGAGTGCGGGCGTCAAACCCGCCGGGCTGGGCGCACGCGACACCTTGCGTCTGGAAGCGGGTATGAATCTTTACGGTCAGGAAATGGACGAGAGCGTATCGCCGCTGGCGGCCAATATGGGCTGGACCATTAGCTGGGAACCTGGCGACCGCCACTTTATCGGACGTGAAGCGCTGGAAAGCCAGCGAGAAAAGGGCACTGAAAAACTGGTTGGGCTGATCCTCACGGAAAAAGGCGTTCTGCGTAACGGGTTGCCGGTGCGTTTTACCGATCAGCAGGGTCAGTTGCAGCAGGGGGTGATCACCAGCGGTTCCTTCTCACCGACGTTGGGTTACAGCATTGCACTGGCCCGCGTGCCGGCAGGGATTGGGGAAAACGCGATTGTTGAGATCCGTAACCGTGAAATGCCTGTGAAAGTCACTAAACCAATTTTCGTTCGCGCCGGAAAACCGGTTGCGCAGTAAAACATAATTACAGGAGAAAGGGCGATGAGCAATGTGCCAGTGGAGTTGAAGTACCGCGACAGTCACGAATGGCTGCGCAAAAACGCGGACGGTACCTATACCGTTGGTATCACCGAACATGCGCAGGAGTTGCTCGGCGATATGGTGTTTGTTGACCTGCCTGAGGTCGGTGCCACTTTCTCTGCCGGAGAAGAGTGCGCAGTTGCGGAATCGGTCAAAGCCGCTTCAGACATTTACGCGCCCATCAGCGGTGAAATCGTTGCCGTCAACGACGCCCTTAACGATTCCCCTGAACAGGTTAACAGCGAGCCTTATGACGGCGGCTGGTTATTCCAGATTAAGGCCAGCGATGAGTCAGAAATCGACTCGCTGCTGGATGCGGATGCTTATAAAGCCTCCATTGACGAGTAATCGTCGTGCGGCCTCAAACTGAGGCCGCAGATATCTGACTTGCATTCTCTGTTCCCCAGCCCGATTCAGGATTTACAGCTCATGACTCAGACTCTCAGCCAGCTTGAACACAACGGTGCCTTCATTGAGCGCCATATTGGTCCGTCGCCAGAACAACAGGCCGTCATGCTGGAGGCGATCGGTGCCAGCTCTCTGGCGTCGTTGATTGGTTCTATCGTTCCCGCCGACATTCAGTTGCCAGGCCCGCCAGCGGTGGGCGATGCCGCAACTGAACAACAGGCGCTGGCTGAGTTGAAGGCCATTGCCGGGCAAAACCTGCTTTATAAATCCTGGATCGGCATGGGATACAGCGCGGTGATTACGCCGCCGGTGATTTTGCGAAATATGCTGGAGAACCCCGGCTGGTACACGGCGTATACGCCGTATCAGCCAGAAGTGTCGCAGGGACGGCTTGAAGCCCTGCTTAACTTCCAGCAGGTTACGATCGATTTGACCGGCATGGACATTGCCTCCGCTTCTCTGCTGGATGAAGCGACCGCCGCCGCAGAAGCAATGGCGATGTCAAAACGCATCAGCAAACTGAAAAACGCGACCCGGTTCTTTATCGCTGACGATATTCATCCGCAAACGCTGGACGTCGTGCGTACCCGTGCCGAAACCTTTGGCTTTGAACTGATTATCGACAGCCCGGCCAAAGCACTGGATCACGACAACCTGTTTGGTGTGCTGCTACAGCAGGTGGGCACCACGGGAGAAGTACACGACTACACCCACCTGATTAGCGAGCTGAAAGCACGCAAGGTGGTTGTCAGCGTCGCTGCCGACTTTATGGCGCTGGTGCTGCTGACATCTCCGGGCAAACAAGGCGCGGATATCGTGTTCGGTTCGGCCCAACGCTTTGGTGTGCCAATGGGTTATGGTGGCCCGCATGCTGCCTTCTTCGCCAGCCGCGACGAACATAAGCGTTCAATGCCTGGCCGCATTATCGGCGTTTCCCGCGATGCCGCAGGCAACACCGCCTTGCGCATGGCGATGCAAACCCGTGAGCAGCATATCCGTCGCGAAAAAGCGAACTCCAATATCTGTACTTCTCAGGTGCTGCTGGCCAATATCGCCGGGCTGTATGCCGTGTTCCACGGGCCGGTCGGGCTGAAACGTATTGCGTCGCGTATCCACCGCTTTACCGATATTCTGGCTGCCGGACTGCAGCGTGGCGGGCTTAAACTGCGTCATAGCCATTGGTTTGACACACTAACGGTAGAGGTTGCGGATAAAGCGGGTGTACTCAACCGTGCGCTGAGCTTCGGTGTGAACCTGCGTAGCGACATTCTCAATGCAGTCGGTATCACGCTGGATGAAACCACGCGCCGTGAAGACATTGCTACGCTGTTCGCTATTTTGCTGGGGGATGAGCACGGTCAGGATATCGATCGGCTCGACAGCCTGGTTACGGCCGACAACCCGTCCATTCCGGCCGCGCAGCAGCGTGAAAGCGAGATTCTGACGCATCCGGTTTTTAACCGTCATCACAGCGAAACTGAGATGATGCGCTATATGCACAGCCTGGAGAAAAAAGATCTGGCGCTGAATCAGGCCATGATTCCGTTGGGTTCCTGCACCATGAAACTCAATGCCGCCGCCGAGATGATCCCCATCACCTGGCCTGAATTTGCCGAACTGCATCCGTTCTGCCCGGCTGAACAGGCTGGCGGCTACCTGCAAATGATTGGGCAGCTTTCACAGTGGCTGGTTCAACTGACCGGTTACGATGCACTCTGCATGCAGCCTAACTCGGGTGCGCAGGGTGAATATGCCGGTCTGTTAGCGATTCGTCGTTATCACGAAAGCCGCGGTGAGGGTGAACGGCATCTCTGCCTGATCCCCAGCTCGGCGCACGGTACTAATCCGGCTTCGGCTCAGATGGCGGGCATGGATGTCGTGGTGGTCGCCTGTGACAAGCAGGGCAACATCGATCTGGGCGACCTGCGTGAAAAAGCGGCTCAGGCTGGCGATAAGCTGTCATGCATTATGGTGACCTATCCGTCTACCCACGGCGTTTACGAGGAAACTATTCGCGAGGTGTGCCAGATTGTGCATCAGTTCGGCGGCCAGGTTTATCTTGATGGCGCCAACATGAACGCGCAGGTAGGCATTACCACGCCGGGCTACATCGGCGCAGACGTTTCGCACCTTAACCTACATAAAACCTTCTGCATCCCGCACGGCGGAGGTGGGCCGGGAATGGGACCGATCGGCGTAAAAGCCCATCTGGCCCCGTTTGTGCCGGGCCACAGCGTTGTTCAAATTGACGGCATGCTGACGCAGCAGGGCGCAGTTTCCGCTGCGCCATTTGGCAGCGCATCTATTTTGCCTATCAGCTGGATGTATATCCGTATGATGGGGGCAGAAGGGTTGAAGCAGGCCAGTTCGGTCGCGATCCTTAACGCTAACTATATTGCCAGTCGGCTAAAATCGGCCTATCCCATCCTGTATGCAGGGCGCGACGGCCGCGTAGCGCACGAATGTATTCTTGATATTCGTCCGTTAAAAGAGCAAACCGGTATCAGTGAACTGGATATCGCGAAACGCCTCATCGACTACGGTTTCCATGCGCCCACCATGTCGTTCCCGGTCGCCGGAACACTCATGGTCGAACCGACAGAATCAGAAGGCAAAATTGAACTGGACCGCTTTATTGATGCCATGCTGGCGATTCGCATGGAAATCGGCCGGGTGGAAACGGGTGAGTGGTCACTTGAGGATAACCCGCTGGTTAACGCGCCTCATACACAAATGGAAGTCATCGGAGAATGGTCTCATTCCTACAGTCGTGAACTGGCCGTGTTCCCTGCAGGCAGCCACAATAAATACTGGCCAACGGTGAAGCGCCTTGACGATGTCTTTGGCGATCGTAACCTGTTCTGTTCGTGTGTCCCGATGAGCGATTATGCGTAAGTCAGCTTAACGCGTTTAGTTATGAGGGCCGATTTCCGGCCCTTTTTTTATGGAGGTTTGTATGCAGCTCGCACTCGTTACCGGCGGCAGTCGCGGCATTGGTCGCGCGACGTCCCTCTTACTGGCATCCCGAGGCTACCGGGTGGCGGTCAATTTCCGTTCACGTGCCAGTGAAGCCCATCAGGTTGTAGATGAGATTGTACGTAACGGCGGTGAGGCCTTTAGCGTTCAGGCCGATATCAGCGATGAAACACAGGTGATGTCGCTGTTTCAACGGCTGGATCAGGAAGATCTGCCGCTCACGCTGCTGGTGAATAACGCCGGCATTCTGTTCCAACAATGTCGCCTTGAGCAACTGGATGCCTCGCGTATTCAGCAGGTTTTTGCCACGAACGTGCTTGGCGCATTTCTTTGCTGTCGTGAAGCCGTCCGGCGCATGGGCACCCATCATGGCGGTCAGGGCGGCAGCATCGTCAATGTCTCGTCTGCAGCTGCCCGTACGGGGTCGCCAAACGAATATGTCGACTATGCGGCATCGAAAGGCGCAATGGACACGATGACCAAAGGCCTGTCGCTGGAAGTGGCCCAGCAGGGAATTCGGGTCAATGGCGTACGTCCGGGGATGATCTACACCGAGATGCATGCGGACGGAGGCGAGCCGGGTAGAGTCGACCGGCTGGCCAGCGGCATACCAATGGGGCGCGGCGGCTATGCCGAAGAAATTGCAGAAGCCGTTGTCTGGTTAGCCAGCGATGCCGCTTCTTACATTACGGGCAGCATTATCGATGCCGCCGGCGGGCGCTAGAATGATGCCGCAGCAGGGCGCTGCGGCAAACGACTTACAGCTTTTCACCATTGCTGGCGATGACCTGTTGATACCAGGCAAAACTCTTTTTCCTGGAGCGCGAGAAGTCTCCGCTGCCGTCATCGTTTTTATTCACGTGAATAAAACCGTAACGCTTGTTGTACTGACCGGTAGTGAAAGACACGCAGTCGATACAGCCCCAGGGCGTGTACCCCATGAGATCCACCCCGTCATGAATGACGGCTTTTTTCATCTCTTCAATATGCGCGGCCAGATAATCAATGCGGTAATCATCCTCTATCACGCCCTGCGCATTCGGTTTGTCGATGGCGCCAAAACCGTTTTCAACAATAAACAGGGGTTTCTGATAGCGTTCATACACATCATTAAGAACATACCGCAGACCAACAGGATCGATCTGCCAGCCCCAGTCTGAGGCTTTAACGTGCGGATTTTTCACCGTGCCTTCGAAGCCGGTAATAGGATCATCAACGCCACTGGCGCGGGTCTGAACGGCTGTACTCATGTAATAACTGAAGCCCACATAATCGGCACAGCCATTGCGCAGGGTTTCAGCGTCTTCAGGCTCCATGTCGATATGATAGCCTTTGCGCGCCCACTCTTTCAGGGCGTAAGCCGGGTAGTAACCGCGCATCTGCACGTCGCTAAAGACATAGCGTTGATGCATCGCTTCCTGAGCGAGCATGACGTCATCCGGATGGCAGGAGAAGGGGTAAACCGGCACCATGGCGATCATGCAGCCAATCTTAAACTCCGGGTTGATCTCGTGGCCCAGCTTCACGACTTTGGCGCTGGCAACAAACTGATGATGCATGACCTGATACATCGCCTGTTCAGGTTTTTCATGTTCCGTGAAAATAACGCCTGAGCAGCAGTAACCAAACAGCGGATATTGCCAGTTACGCTGGTTGTTAATTTCGTTAAAGGTCATCCAGTATTTCACTTTATTCTTATAACGCTTCAGCACAACTTCACTAAAGCGCACAAAGAAATCGACAACCTTACGATTGTGCCAGCCACCGTATTCTTTTACCAGGTGATAGGGCATTTCAAAATGGGAGAGAGTAATAACCGGCTCAATACCGTATTTAAGCAATTCATCAAACAGGTCGTCATAGAATTGCAGGCCGGCTTCATTGGGTTGCGGTTCATCGCCGTTAGGGAAAATACGGGTCCAGGCAATTGAGGTACGGAAGCATTTAAATCCCATCTCAGCAAACAGCGCGATATCCTGTTTGTAATGAGAATAAAATTCAACAGCCTGATGATTTGGATAGAATTTTCCTGGCTGGACGCCGTCGGTGATGACGCGGTCCACGCCATGAGCGCCGCCGGTCAGTACATCAGCAATACTGATGCCCTTACCGCCCTGATCCCAGCCGCCCTCTACCTGATGAGCCGCGACCGCGCCGCCCCACAGAAACGTTTTTGGTAAGCTCATTATGCACTCTCCCCTGAGGATTAAATTGGGGTGAGTGTAGCAAAGCACTTAATAATGTCACGCTATAACACCGCCACGAAAAAGGGATTTGTTACAGCTAAAAAACGCTTTGTTTTATTTACCCAGTTGCCGACCCAGTGACTCGATAATATACATGACAGGCACCTGGGTCGTAATATCGCTCTGGTCGGGCATACGTATCACCGGTACATGATAGGACACCGTAAAGTCGCTCATTTTTGCCAGCGAGCAGGTTTCACTATTCGTGATGGCGATGATTTTACACTGATTCAGGTTGAACTGACTGGCGATGCGCAGCACCTCTTCCGTTTCGCCGGAGACAGAAAGAATAATGGCCAGGGCATTTTCATATAAACTCGGACTGATCGGATAATAGGGATCGTCGATCGCGTGGCTGAATTTGCCTACGTTCGAAAAAAAACGTGCCCCGTATTTCCCCAAGCTGCCCGATGTGCCGACACCAATAAAAAACACCCGCTCAGCCTGATTAATCATCCCCACAGCCCGATGTATGACCTGCTCAAACTCATCATTATTGATGCTTTTAAAAAAACTCAGCATATCTGCGATGCCGGAGACAGGCAGCGCAGGCGCGGTTTGTTCCCTGGCCAGACGCAGTCGGATACGGAATTCTGACCATCCTTCACACTGCATCTTGCGACAGAAGCGTAATACCGTCGTGGTCGATACCGCAGCCTGTTCAGCCAGCTCGCGAATGGTCATGTAACTGACGCTGTCACGATGTTTGATAATGTACTGATAAACCTGCATTTCAAGATCGTTCAGGGTAGCAAGATCGTGATGCGAGAACATGGAAAAGCTCACCCGGCAATTAACTGGCCCGCATTTTAACAGAATTCGAAGGGGAGGTGACCGCAATAATTATTTTAAGCTTACACTTGTACACCGAAAGTTTTTCTGGGTAATCTGTTGGACGATAAATCTGCAGTTGTTATCACTTTCAGGCAGGAATGTTATGAGTCACAAAAGTTTGCCGACGCAGGGTTATCCATTGGCAGAGGAAATTGCCAACAGTATTAGTCATGGACTGGGTTGTCTGTTCGGCATTGTAGGGTTAATGCTGCTGCTCGATAAGGCATCGGTCATGAATGCCGGGCTGACCGCCATTGTCAGCTCCAGCCTCTATGGCGGCAGTATGATTCTGCTGTTTCTGGCCTCAACGCTTTACCACGCCGTCAGCCACCCACGTGCGAAGCGCGTACTGAAAAAAGTGGATCACTGCGCAATCTACCTGTTAATTGCTGGCACCTACACGCCGTTTCTGATGGTCGGTCTGCAGTCGCCTCTCGCCTATGGGCTGATGGCGGTCATATGGGGCCTGGCACTGTTGGGCATTATTTTTAAGCTGACGATTGCCGAACGCTTTAAGGTACTGTCGCTGGTGACCTATCTCTGCATGGGATGGTTGTCGCTGATTGTGGTCTATCAGCTGGCGATGAAACTGTCGGCGGGGGGCATCTGGCTGCTGGCGTCGGGGGGCATTATCTATTCCCTGGGCGTGATTTTTTATGTCGCGCGTCGGGTGCCGTTTAACCATGCTATCTGGCACGCGTTTGTTTTAGGCGGTTGTGTTTGCCATTTCTGCGCCATCTACTTCTACGTTATGTAACGTCACAGGGCGGGACGTGGTCCCGCCCCTGAACTCAGCTTTCTTCCAGCGAGTAAGGCAAGGGCTGAATCATCAGCTTACCGCCTTCATCGCCTTCAACCCGTAATACGCTATCCGACTCCAGATCGTTGTTCATGACCACCTGCACCCAGATGACGCCGTCGTCCAGTTGCACCGCAGCAAGAACGGTGCCCGTGCGACGCCAGCGCTCGCCCATCTGCAGCTCCAGGGAATCGTTGGCGGCGGGCAGGTGGCTGGCTTGTCCTGACAGCCAGTAGAGCGCCCGTTTATTCGCGCCCCGGTATTTGGCTCTGGCCACCATCTCCTGGCCGGTATAGCAGCCCTTTTTAAAGCTAATCGCGTCCAGCGCCTGCATGTTTGCGGCCTGGGGAATAAACTGCGCGCTGGTGGCTGCGTCAATAACCGGAATTCCGGCTTCGATGTCCAGGGCCAGCCACTGGGTGCTGTCATTGAACTGCGCATCGTCTGCCAGCGTCTGCTTCAGGGCATCGGCCTGGGCGGGCGACGTGACCAGCAGAAAGCGTTCTGCTGGATGGGCAAACCACAGCAGCGTGGTGTCGCCCTGCTGTACCACCGGGGTGGTGCTGTCAGGCAGCGTGTCAAAAACATTGGCCAGCGCCGCACGGGCCTGGAAACCCGCCACGCCCAGCAGTGCGACATCGTCATCCGCGGTCAGGGTAACTTTAGAAAATACGGCGTATTTTTTTAACTCCGGCAGCTGAGTGTCTCGCAACTCACGACGCACCAAATAGGCATAACCCTCAGCGCGATGAAACAGGCGCAGGTTGCTCCACATCTTGCCTTTGGCGTCACAGTGGGCGGCAGGCAGGTGATGAGAGGCATCCAGTGCCGCCACATCCAGGGTCAACTGGCCTTGTAAATAGGACGTGCTGTCAGGGCCGACCACGGCAACCAGTGCCCAGGCATCCAGAGACATTAACGTGAGCGGCAGACGTGATGAGGCCGCAGGTTGGCGTGGGGGAAGCGTAAATGTTGGCATCGATAAATCCTGAGTCTGAAGGTTCATCCGAAACAATGTCTTCAATGGTAAAAGAGCACACTGGCAATGCAACCTGTTTACTAAAGAGGGCGCACAAAACGCGTGCCGATGTGTAAAAAAAGCCTGAGTCTGCGGCGCGTTGCACAGGGTCGGTTTGTGAACCTGCAGCCAGCAGTAATCCAGGGTAAACTAGCTGCCACGATGTGAAATGTGGAAACGAATGCATGGATATTCATAATAAATCGCGCGTTCAATGGGCCTGCCGTCGTGGCATGCTGGAACTGGATGTCGCTATTATGCCGTTCTTTAAGTACGAATATGACACGTTAAATGATACCGATAAGCAGGTGTTTATCGCACTGCTGAAAAGTGACGATCCCGATCTTTTCAACTGGATGATGAACCACGGTGAGCCTGCCGATCCCGAGCTGAAACGCATGGTGAAGCTGATTCAGCAGCGTAATCGTGAACGCGGTCCGGTGGCAATGTAAACTTCATCCCTCTTTGCGCGCACGCCTGATCCTCGCACTGACGCTGTCAGTAACGATAGCAGGCGTTGGCATCATGGAACTGCCTGCGGCAGAGTGGATGATAAAGCCCGGGCTGGTCGTGGTGGTGCTGTGGGAAGGATGGAAACAGGATCGCCGCTTGCGTCAACGGCATGGACGGTTACGGCGCGACAGCAATCGTGAGTGGCACTGGCAGGGAGAAGACTGGCAAACGCAGCAGCCGTTGTACTGGTTGCCAGGCGCGGTGTTGCTGGTCGCACGAAACCGCAAGGGCAAGACCTTACGGCTCTGGCTGATGCAGGACAACATGCAGCCAGAGGCGTGGCGCGCCTTGCGGTCATGCTGTTTCAGCGAAACCGCAAGGCGCTAAATAGCGTGCCCGGAACAGCGCATCACGAGAAAGCGTGCCGATTTCAGAACACGCTTTTCCAGGTCAGGCTTTCCAAATACAGTCGTATCGACGGCGCGTCCTTTGCCAGGATTTCAGGATTGCGTTTTAGCGCGCGGCTTAAAGCCGCTCGGCGGTTTCTGTCAGAATCTGCTCGCACCACTGCTCAACGCGCTCATCCGTGGCTTCAAACTGATTGACGTCATCCAGCGCCAGTCCGACAAATTGCTTGCCGTCGGCACTCAGCGGTTTGGGGCTGGTAAAGTCATAGCCGTCCAGCGGCCAGTAGCCCACAAACTGCACCCCCATCGGCTGGAGCAGTTCATGCAGCATGCCTAAAGCATCCAGAAACCACTCACCGTAGCCAATCTGGTCGCCCATGCCGTACAGCGCCACGATCTTGTTGCGCAAATTGAGCGTCGGCAACTGGGGCCAGATAGCTTCCCAGTCCTCCTGCAGCTCGCCAAAGTCCCAGGTGGGAATCCCCAAAATCAACAGATCATAGTCTTCCATCAGACGCGGATCGTCATCTTTCACGTTGTGCAACGTCACCAGCTCGTCGCCAATAAAATCCCGAATTTTCTCCGCTACGATTTCGGTGTAACAGGTACTGGAACCGTAAAAAAGACCTATTTTCATTTTATCTCTTTAAAATTAAGTGTTTTCATTAAAATCATGAGCTTAAATACCTAATGAACACTAATAAGCATTAATGACTGTTATCCTTTGTCGCCACTTTGTCGCCATTTCTGATCATTTCTACAGGGTTGAATTTGATGGCTGTTTCTAGGTGCTCTGGCGCAAAGTGCGCGTACCTCATGGTCATACTTATATCGTGATGACCGAGGATTTTTTGTAACACCAAAATGTTGCCGCCGTTCATCATAAAGTGTGCAGAAAAAGAGTGCCTTAGAACGTGAGTCATTTGTCCCTTGGGTAACTCAATCCCTGCATTTTTGATGGCTCTCAGAAAGTTGTAGTGACAATCACCAAAGAGATTTTCTTGCTTGATACTGCTCAACTCTTTGTAAAAATCTTTTGTAATGGGAACGGTGCGATTTCTTTTACTCTTGGTATTGGTAAAGGTGATTTTATTGGGGCTGAGCTGAGATTTGCGAAGGTTCTGCGCTTCACTCCAGCGAGCGCCTGTAGAAAGACAAACGCGCACAATCCTATTTAAATCAGGCTCTGATTCCGTGATAAGCAGAAGGCTAGATATTTGTTCACTATCAAGCCATGCCATTTCACGTTCTGTGGTTGTCAGCTTTCTAAGTTTTTCAAGAGGATTAGGGGCTGACCACTCCCCCAGGCGGACAAGTTCACTGAACATGGAATTCATGTGAGCCTGATCCATATTCAGAGTTGTGTTTGAGGCTGCGTAAGGAAACCGCTTATCAAGGTAAATTTCACCTGAAAGCCTTTTTTTTCTGTAGTGAGCAAAGTCATTGGCTGAAAAATCCAACGCTCTCGGGTTCCCTAGTGCGTTGATTATGAGTTTCAATTTTCTGAAAACCATTAGGCCGGAACTGAGGGATTGGCCGTGCAGGTCATACCATAGTTCAGCCAATTCAAGCAGAGACCTTTTATCTGTTTTCTCAATAATCCAGGGGCGATTAGCAACCTCATTCATCAGGAATTGCTCATAAGAAACAGCTTCCCCTTTCGTGGGGAAAGTCTTCCTGATTCTTTTTTTATCACGGCCTTGTGGATAGCATTCACATAGCCATTTACCTGATGACAGTTTCCTGACGCTCATTGTTAGCCTTTGTGCATGACCAGAGAAACATAGGCCATGAATTCAACATCAGATACGTGGCAGTCGAAGCTACCAGCCTCATTTGTGATCCTTACCTTTTGCTGAGGCAGCCGCATTACATCCCTGATTGAAGCTGTACCATCGATCTTAATTAGCCACATACCGTCACAGATTTCCGCATTATCCTGATCGACTAAGTAGCGGCCTGCTCCTACAAACAGGATGGCAGGTGAATTCAGGTGAGTTGGATAGAGTGCCTCATCAAAGAAAAGCATATCCCCGGCGCTCAACTCCCCATCTTGCAGAATGAAACTGGAGACTTTTTTTGCTTCTTTGTTTTCATTTGCGAACTTTGGGCCGCTGCCGAATGACAGCCATTCAACATTGATGCCAGTTTCGATAGAGGCCTGTATCACCCAATCGGCAGGAAAAATGTCTCGCATGTACCTTGATGCCATAGTGCTTTTAGACACGCCGAGCTTGTCGCATAAGGCTTGCCGCGTCTTGAAGCCGTAAGCCTCAAGGAGACGATGCACAACTTGCTGACCGCCAGTATTAAAGTTCATAGTTCTCTTTTGGGTTCAAATTGTTTTGACAAGTACCCATTTAGGATCTAAATTGACCTCGAGGTGCGAATTCGGGTTCTCATTAGGTCTAATTAGGCTTAATTAGAAATTATTAGGCAAACATTGTGAGTATTGCATGATGCAAAACAACATTTCAATCACGCTCTTGGTTCCCCACATGACTAAGGAGCGCTACAGCGAAGCAACCGGACTCGACTTAGCAACCATTGATGTGATGCTGAACGATGGCCGCCTTTCTCCTTTTCGTCATCGCCTTGCTAAAGAGGGCAAGCGTGAAAAAGTTCTCATCAACTTGGTTGCTCTTAGCGCTGATGCGATCCGTTCTTATGAGGAATCACAAGCAAGCGCTGCGAAAGTCTCCAAATCCATTCAGCGAAACTCGCTAAAAAGTACTCAATAACATTATCGAACAGGGAAGGGTGATTACATGTTTGATTTTCGAGTATCCACACATAACCACTTTGACGAGGCCTGCCGCCGGTTTGCCCTGTCTCACAACATAAAAGAAATGGCACAGGCTGCAGGAATGAACGTACAGACTCTGCGCAACAAGCTAAACCCTGAACAGCCGCACGAGTTGACCGTTAAAGAAATGCTCTCGCTTACTGACCTGACCGAAGATGCAACTTTAGTGGATGGAGCACTGGCACAGCTACAGTGTTTGCCTTGTGTACCGGTGAACGAACACGCCGAAGAAAAGCTGACAGCCTATGTATTAAAGGCAACGGCTGAAGTGGGGCAACTGGCAGCCGGTGCGATGCGTCACGATGCGTTGAGCACCTCTTGCCGCCGTAACCTGATGCAAAGCGTTAATACCGGCATTCGCTGTCTTAGCCTCGCAGCAATAGCAGTACAGGCCCGCATTCATTCTAATCCTACGATGGCCTCCACCGTTGACGCTATCAGCGGACTCGGCGCATCTATTGGCCTGAGCTGAGGGACTGATAATGATTTCTCTGGCATCACGTCTTAAGCGTCAAAGCCCGTCAGTAGCTTACGGCAACGGCTGGATCATGGGTGAGAACGGCAAACCCTGGCATCCATGCAACATCCAAAAGCAACTGCTGCAGGGGCTGACCAGCAAACGCAAACCCGCCGGTTTCATGGCGCGTTTATTCAGGGGGTAACATGCAGCGAGTAACAGGTAACACAACCGCACAGCAAGGCCCGGCATCTTTTGCCAAAACTCATTCAACGGGCAATCGTGCTGATGCTGTTAACAAAATGTCGTTTGATGAGTTTCGGAAAAGCTGGCGGCAGCAGCGTGACAATAACGCTAACCCGTCACTGCGTTATTTCAACCATCAGAATGACGAGTTTAAATTTTGCGTGTTAACCCTGGCTAACCGCGAAAATCCTAAAACATTTTCACAGGAGGAAATCGGAAAGCCGTTTGAATACTTCGACGAATACCGCCGCGAATTAATCATCATGGCAATGAACAAAATGGCGCGCTGGGGAAAAATATTACCCCGACAGTTTTCTACCGCAGACTGTTTTTTACCTGAGTAAATAAGACTCAAAAAATTAATGGCGTAAACCCGCCGGGCATTCTTTTGCCCTGAATCTGGAGATTTAAAAATGAGAAATACCGAAACCCGTAATTTTGAAGCCGACGCAGACGCGCTAAATGCACTGCTGAGCAAGGCTAAAAACGAGCAGCGCAGTGATGATGCGCTGGCCGTGTCAGTCCGCATTGCGGCGCTGATCATTCATTTCCGTAAAAACGAAATGACCGCGCCGGAAATCATTGAGCTGCTGGGTAAAGAGGCAGAGCGTTTTGAGCATCAGGCACGGGAGCTGCACTAATGGCCGATTCAATGGATTTAGTCCAGGCACGCGTTGAGGAAGAACTGCAGCGCAATCTCGCTAACGCACGTCGCCAGCCCGCCGGGGCTGGTGAGTTCTTTTGCGAGGCTTGCGATGAGGCGATACCGGAAGCCCGCCGCCGCGCCGTCCAGGGCGTCACCCACTGCGTTACCTGCCAGCAAATCAACGAGCTGAAAAGCGCCCATTACAAAGGCGGTGCCGTATGAGTACGATCCTCAAGTGGGCGGGCAACAAAACCCGCCTCATGCCTGAGCTGCTTAATCATCTGCCGCAGGGGCTGCGCCTCGTCGAGCCGTTCGCCGGTTCCTGCGCGGTGATGATGGCAACGGATTACCCGGCTTATTTGGTGGCTGACGTTAATCCCGACCTGATTAATCTTTACCGCCAGATTAAAGACCACACCCGCCCCTTTATTGTGGTGGCGCTGAGCCTGTTTACCCAAAACAAAAGGGCAGAGGAATATTACCGCATTCGCGAAGCGTTTAATCATGACCCGGCTTTACCTCTGCTTGAGCGCGCCGCACATTTCCTCTACCTGAACCGCCACGGCTACCGTGGCCTTTGTCGTTATAACCGTAAGAGTGAATTTAATATCCCTTACGGAAACTATTCTGAACCTTATTTCCCCCTGGAAGAAATTGAAACTTTCGCAGCCAAAGCCCACCGTGCAACGTTTGTCTGTGCGGATTTTCGCGAGACGCTGAGCATGATTCAGACCGGCGACGTCGTTTACTGCGATCCGCCCTATGACGGCACGTTTAGCGACTACCACGCAGGCGGATTTGATAAGGCCGCGCAGCAGGACTTAGCCAGCATGTTAACCAGCGTGTCAGAGCGCTGCCCGGTCATCGCTTCAAACAGCGATACCGACTTTACGCGCACGCTTTTTAATGCCTACGAGCTGACCAGCGTCAGGGCTGCCCGCGCGGTTGGCGTGGCCGCAGGTGACGGCAAAAGCGCGGCAGAAATTATCGCCGTTCGTCGTCCTGCCGCTGTCTGGGTTGGGGTGGATATGGCTGCAGATGAGGCGGCCATATGACCGCCTATTACAACGAGTTTGATCCTTTTGCAGCGCAGTGGCTGCGTAAACTTATTGATGCTGGCCTGATTGCGCCCGGCGTCGTTGATGACCGGAGTATTACAGATGTCACACCATCAGATCTCAAAGGCTTCACTCAGTGCCATTTCTTCGCAGGTGTTGGCGGATGGAGCTACGCGCTTCGGCTCTCCTCCGTGCCAGACTCTTTCCCTTGCTGGACAGGTTCACCACCCTGCCAGCCATTCAGCACCGCCGGAAAGCAACTCGGCCAGCTTGATGAGCGACACCTTGCCCCAACCTTTATGCGCCTCGTTGCACAGTGCCGCCCTGCAGTTCTGTTTGGCGAACAGGTTGCAGCGGCAATTGGCAAGCACTGGCTCGATGATTTATGCCTTGAGCTGGAAAATGAAAACTACACCTGCGGGGCGGCCGTATTGCCAGCGTGTAGCGTCGGCGCACCGCACAAGAGAGATCGACTTTTCTTTGGAGCCGCACTCATGGACCACGCCAGCAGCATCGGACGGCACGCGCGGCGGCACAGGGATAACAACGGGCATGACGGGCAGCAGCCTGCCGCAGCTGGTAAAAATGGCAGCATGGCCCACCACTGCGACGGTGGACTACAAAGGCAGCGGGAAAACGGTGATTCGCAAGGATGGCAGGGATCGGACATTTGCCAGGCTGGATTATGCAACCGAGCAGGGCCTTTCACCGTGGCCCAGCCCGTGCGCTCAGAACGGGACTGTAAACGGCTATCGGGATCCGCAGAAGGTCATTGCAAGGAAAGCTGCGGGGCGCCAGCAGAACTTACAGGATGTTGTGATCCTTGCAATGGGGCCAATAAGGATGACCGCTTCTGGTCAAATGCTGACTGGCTCGGATGCAGGGATGGAAAGTTCCGGCCAGTTGAATCCGGCACATTCCCGCTGGCTAATGGGATTCCCGCCAGAGTGGGACGCCTGCGCGGTTACGGTAACGCGATAGTCCCGCAGGTTGCTGCTGAGTTCATTACCGCATTTATGGCGGCATCGGTTGAGGTGCTCGCATGATTGAGCAGTATGCTTACCCGTGGAATGCGCCACGGGAAGCCATCGCCAGCCCTTATCCCACCTATGAGGAAATGCACAGCCGCAGTCAGATGATTGCGGCTTTAGTGCGTGCGCAGGAGCTGCTTGAGCAACAGCCGACGCTGATCCAGATTGACGTTAAGCGTCGCGTCAATGAGCTGGAAAAATCACAGGGCATTGCCCGCGCCAATGCGTACTTAACGAAAACTTTCGTCGAGCGCACATTGCCGCGTGTTGAATGCGTTAATGAGCAGTACCGGGTTAAGACTATGGACGCCAGCACCTTTAACCTGTTGACGCAGAATGCCCCTAAAGAGAATGGCGCGGCGCTTGCCGGCGGCCAGCTGTGGGAGCTGATGAGGCGCTTTAACCGCCTGGCTGATATGTCGCGTGCCGATGTGGATTTGCTGGCCGGTGATATTGCCAGTTTCATTCTGGCCGAGCTGTTGCAGGCACACGCGCAGGCAGCTGATGAGTCAGATTATAAATACACGCACCGCGTCTACATGACAGCGGCGGCCATCACCCGTGAATTTAATCAGACGCCGCCACTGTGGGATAAGGTGACGTCCCGTTTCTTTGATCCCGAAGAAGTCACACCCGCCGTGCTGCGTATGCAGACAGAAAAATGGTGGACAGGCCGACTGCGCCGCGTGGCAGCCTCATGGCGGGAACACCTGCAGATTGCCCTGGCTAACGTAAGCAAAAAACACACGCCTTACGCCAGCAGAATGACCGTTTCAGAATGGCGGGAGCAGAAACGCCGCACCCGTGAGTTTTTAAAGGGCATGGAACTGGAAGACGAGGACGGCAACCGTATCAGCCTGATTGAAAAATACGACGGCAGCGTGGCTAATCCGGCCATCCGTCGCTGTGAGCTGATGACCCGCATTCGCGGCTTTGAAAATATCTGTAATGAGCTGGGCTATGTCGGCGAGTTTTACACGCTGACCGCGCCGTCACGCTATCACGCCACAATCAAAACCGGCCATCGCAACCGCAAGTGGAATGGTGCCAGCCCCGCAGACACGCAGCGTTACCTTTGCAGCGTCTGGCAGCGCATCCGCGCAAAGCTGCACCGTGATGACATTCGAATCTTTGGCATTCGCGTTGCCGAACCTCACCACGACGCAACGCCACACTGGCACATGCTGATGTTTATGCGTCCCGAAGATGCGGATCAGGTGCGCCAGACAATCCGTGACTATGCCTTTCAGCAGGACAGCAACGAGCTGACCACGGATGAAGCCCGTAAGGCGCGCTTTCATGCCGAGGCTATCGATCCGGATAAGGGCAGCGCTACGGGCTATGTGGCTAAATACATTTCCAAGAATATCGACGGTTACGCGCTGGATGGCGAGCTGGACGACGAAAGCGGCAAAGAGCTGAAAGAAACCGCACCCGCCGTTTCTGCATGGGCGGCCCGCTGGCACATCCGACAGTTTCAGTTTATCGGCGGTGCGCCGGTCACGGTATACCGAGAGCTGCGCCGCATGGATGACACCGAAACCGCCCACGGCCTCAGCGTGGAGTTTGCCGCTGCGCATGACGCGGCAGACGTGGGTGACTGGGCGGCATACGTTAACGCGCAGGGCGGCCCGTTCGTGCGTCGTGATGAGCTGGCCGTGCGCACATGGTATCAGTCGGGCGATGAGCTGAATGAATATGGTGAGGAAACCGTGCGTATTAAGGGCGTCTACGCAACTGAGGTTGGCGCAGACACTCCGATTTTAACCCGTCTGGCACAGTGGAAGATTGTTCCGAAACGTGCCGTTGATTTTGATTTTGACCTGCAGGGCGCGCCCGCGCCCTCTCGGAGTTCTGTCAATAACTGTACGGGGCGTTTGAGATCTGAGGATTCAAACCCGCCGGAAAGTGTGGAAGAAATCGATCTTAAAAGGATGAGCCGTAAAGAACGGCGACGGCTGCTGGCCCGACTGAGGGGTGAAAAACCAGATAAAAAACACTTAGTGCTGAGGCGGCCAGACAAAATCGAGACAGCGTGCGACAACGTGATCGGTCAGGTCAGAGATTTAAGCGGCGAAACTATCAGTCGCGGTCTGGCCGTGCGCCTGATAGGTGGCACACAGACAGAAATCGCAGGAAAAATGTTCCGCAGCACCTGCTACGGCGACTTAGTGCGGCCATTTAGGAATAAAGATGACAATTCACGCAAAGACGAAATACTTAGACGTTTCAATAGCCTTGCTGAAAGGTCTAAGGCGGCCAACTTGCATAAAGCGTAAAGCGAAGCGCACAAAAAGTAAGGCAGAAAGTAAAAAAACATTTCACTTTCGGATTTCCCTAATATACTGTGTTTATGTACAGTTGTTTGAAAGGGAGTAAAAGTTATGCAGGATTATTTTTTTGAGTCTTTGAAATTGCAACGTATTGATTTGTTTCTTAAATTGGTTGCATCAAGTGATTGCAGTGAAGATGAAAAGAGTCTGGCGATCCAGTGGGTGTCTGAACTGACCGACGAGCTAATGAAAAAGGTCAGGAGTCACGAATACGCCCGTTCGATTGAAGTTTCAGAGTAAGAAAGGGGGGAGGGGATGCGCATTGAAATCATGATCGACAAACAGCAAAAGGTCAGCCAGGAAACTATTGAGGCGCTTGAGTCAGAAATCATAAAAAATCTACAACCTCAGTATCCAAAAATGGCTATCCGAATCCGCAAAGGCAGTGCGAGCGGCGTTGAGCTGTCAGGCTTAAAGCTGGATGAAGATAAAAAAAGCGTAATGGAAATTTTACAAGCCGTCTGGGAAGAAGACAGCTGGCAGCACTGATAACCGCGCCAGCGTCAAAAACTGGGTTTTGGCGCTGGCGAGGTTGAACAACGAGCCGTGCGAGGTGTTAAAGACTTTTCAATTCCAACGTTAGAGCTTCAAGTTAATAGCTTAATTTTAGGTTGAATTTTAATCAATCATAGTCAACTTAACCTCGATGCTAGCGAGAAAGGATGCTACAATCACGCCGGATTTTGAGGAGGGCTAATTTTGATAAAAGTGGTGGATCTTTTTTGTGGAGCAGGTGGATTAACTCATGGCTTACAGCAGGCTGGCTTAAATGTCGTTGCTGGGTATGATATTGATGCCACGTGCCGTTATGCCTATGAAAAAAACAATAAAGCATTATTTGTACAAAAAAGCGTCACAGATCTTGACGAATTTGAAATATCAAAACATTTTCATGGAGCTGAAGTCAAAGTCTTAGCAGGTTGTGCACCTTGCCAGCCTTTTTCAAGCTATACCAACAGTGCCAAGCAAGGTGTTGTTCGTACGGAAGACAAAAGATGGTCGCTTTTATATAGTTTCGCAAAACAAATTGCTATAACTAAACCTGATATAGTAACAATGGAAAATGTTCCATTGTTGGTAAAGCACCAAGTTTTCATGGATTTTGTCGAAACCCTAAAATCTGATAACTATTATGTTTGGTTTGGTGTCGTATATTGTCCAGATTATGGTATGGCACAAACAAGATCTCGGTTAGTCTTACTTGCTTCAAAATTAGGTGAAATCAAGTTACTTCCTCCAACTCATAATAAGAATAGTTATGTAACGCTTAAGGATGTAATAGGTGGCTTACCAGCTATAAAGGCTGGTGAGACTTATAAATCTGATCCGCTACATTGTTCATCGAGCTTAAGTGAAATTAATATAAAAAGAATTAAGGCTTCTAAGCCAGGCGGAACGTGGAAAGATTGGCCTTCCAACTTGAGGGCTAAATGCCATCAAAAGGAATCTGGATCGACATTTACTGCAGTATATGGGCGAATGAGTTGGGATAAGTTAGGTTCAACGATAACAACTCAGTGCACTGGATTTGGCAATGGTCGGTTTGGTCATCCTGAGCAGGATAGAGCTATTAGTTTAAGGGAAGCCGCATTGTTGCAATCATTCCCTGTTGACTACGATTTTTGGCCAGCAGAATTGAAAGTTGAAATGAAAAGCGTTGCAAGACTAATCGGAAATGCGGTACCAGTTAGATTAGGTGAAGTAGTAGGCCAAAGCATTTTGGCCCACTTAAGTCAGTATAAATAAATTTAAGGCGGTTATGCCGCCTTAATACTATATCCCTTCTACGATTTTCATTATGCGCGCTGCGTCGTTTTTCTTGTTTTGATATTCTGAATAGGCCTGTTTAGATTGCGTAATTAAATCGCTATAGGTCAATACCTTTCCGTTGATTGAAAGAAGTTGCATATTAACAAAATGTTGGTCTATGGCTCCGTAGCCTGATCCTAAAAGAAAAATCACATCTATATGTGGGATTTTACCACCAGGGCAAGACTGTGGATTATTAACAAACCATTGACTAGTAGCCTCAACATATTTTCGACCTTGTATAACAAGTGTCGTTATTTCTGGCTTAACCTTTGGTCTTTTCATTTCAATGATTACGTGCTTACCTGATATGGTCTTGTAAGCAATATCAATACGAGCACCACTTGTAGCTTCGGGATTTATTTGTTTGAGTTCATTTGTTAACGTTTGTTCCATTACTGTAGTGCCGGTAACTCTTTCCCATGATGGGTCTAAAAGCCAAAGATGGTCATATAGATATGTTTGCACCGCTCTCTCGAGTTCGTTTTCGTTAGTGATTTTTTGGAACTTTTCGATAACCTTGAGTCTTTGGGATGTTATTTCATAAAACATACTAGCTTCAATATCATTTACAGAAGCAAAGACCTCTTTGAAACTTTCTGAATTTAAATCGCTGATCTTATCAAGAGCGTCAAGATTATCTTGAATTCTTAGCCTTTCAAAAGCAAGCACTGTATTTTTTAAAACCGTTTTACGAGCAGCATCTTGTGTTTCTTCATTTCCTGAAAATCTAAATGTATTCACTTTACCCAAGAGTTTTTCAGCACTTTCTCTTTCTTGCTTACCCAGTGATTCAAGCCATTCTTTAACAGCAGGCGAGGTTTTTTTAACATCATCTACACCTTTAGCTCTTCGCCAGTTATCCCAGTCCTTGTCAATACGACTAAGAGTGCGCTCTAGAAAACCTTTGAGCACCGGATAACGAGGGTCATTCTGTTGAAGTTTTTGGCGAGAAGAAGTCGCCATATCAGGTTGCTCATTGTCATCTAAAAAATCAGCAACAATTTCACCTACTAGGTAGTTTGTGAAAACCTTAGCGCTTCCAAACTCAAGTAGAATATCTTCTTCAAATACTCGGCCATTAGAAATCACGGTTATTGTGTTGTTCGAGATTTCTGGGTCTTTTTTTAATTGAGATGGTTTTTCAACACTTCCGATATAACCAGTGATTTTGTAATCTTTGCCAGCAAAGCTAATTGAGTCATCTAAAATATTCCTCTGAATAAGGTTAGTACACGATCTTACTCGTGAATCATCGGACTTACCAAACTCCCATAAGAACTCTAAATCTGACAAAAAATCTCTATCTTCAGGTGAAATTTCAGTTCCATTTATTCTTACTTGGAAGTCATGATTTGGTCCAATGATGCTAAAACGTCTTGCAATTCTCTTTCTGAGGTAGGTTTGAGTTCTTTCTATTGATTTTTTTAAGTCTAGTAATTTAATGGTTGTCCCTGTTTGAAAGCCAGCAGGAACATCAATTGATGTTGCAACATAGTTATTTGCACTGCGTATGCACTTTTGTAATTCTTCGACGTCAACCTCAAAAGCTTGGGGTTCTTCGCCAACTTTATGTGATATAACCTGAATTTTACTGGCAAGTGAAAACATTGCTAACTTGCCGATTCCTTTTCTTCCCATGACCTGTCTACTTAATTTGTCACTTTTTGAACGGCCATGCTCTCTACGCGCGTATCCAACTTTTAGAAATTTATTAACGATATCATCCCGAGACATTCCATGTCCGTCATCACATATAATTACCTCTCCTTTTTCAACGTCCAAAGTAATATCAACATTCTTCGCATCAGCATCCCATGCATTAGAAATTATTTCTGTCAAAACTGCAGGGGTATTTGAATACAAACTCATTCCAAGATGATTCAATACGTTTAGGTCAATTTTTATCTCAAAATTAGACATGGGAATTCCTTGCTTTGTGGTTTCACCGTCATTGTGTTAGGAAACATTAACGTATTGAATGAAAGGCAAGCAAGGAATTTGTATCTGGACAGGAACAAAAGGTTATGCAGGAGAGTGCATGTCTATGCTGCATGAATTCGCATGATCCCAAAAGGATCGTTTATCCTCTGGCCCGCCAATACTGGCGGGCTTTTTTGTATGTCATGCAGGTGCATGAAAACCACTACATAAAGCGCGCAGGCGTGGCGGGGCTACGAGCGCGCGCCACGACGTTTAGGCCATCACCATTCGCCCCGATTTCCGCCCCGCCGCCGCGAGATGGGGTTTCAGCTGCCCCCCTGCGACGGGTAAGGGCACAGGTGCGACATGATGCGTTACAGGCGCAATGGCAGGGTGCTGGAAATTCAAAGCCGTTGCGGTTAAAGTTTAATCATGTTGGTAACTGCTGGGTGTGGGTATGGATACAACCGAACAACTTAACGGAACGTATTTTTATGGCGGACTTTCGAACCTGTCTGCCGGTGAGCTTTTTTTCTGGATTATGGTTGATGTAACAGCTGAGCATTTTACGGGGGCAAAGGATGTTATAGCCGGAGCTGCGGTTTATGCAGGTAGTAACCAGATTGCAGTCAGAGGTAAACCCGGTGACGCAACGCCAGGCACAAGCTATGCGTCTCAATATTCACGAAGGTTACTGAAAAATATTCATCTGCCTTTCAGACTGCCAACGTTCATTCATTCGCCAGTGCCCGGTAACCCGTTAAGAATTAAGATGTTGATGACTCACAAGCTGGCAACTTTTACGGGCCGTGCAATACCCGTTTTAGGCTGGGTAGTTCTGGCCGCTGATGTGGCGCAGATAAGCTACGAGGCAACAGTAAGATATAACCGAATTGTCAGTAAAGAGGACAGGTTATGGTAAGGGACGAAACAGAAAAAGCCGTGTTTGATCTCGTTGAGACTTACAACGCACCGAGCATATTTACCTTTAAGCGGTATAAGTTAAAGCACGACACTGACCTTAACGAAGATTTTAGAATGGACCCGATAGACGCTTATGATTTAATTCAAGAGTTTGCTGATAAGTTTTCCATCAATCCAGGTGAAATAAATTTCGGACGTTATTTTCCGGCAGATAACGGCAAAGCGGAAAAGCCGCTGACTATTCAGCTGCTGATTGATTCAGCGCGCGCCGGACAATGGGTGGATAAATAAAAAAAAGCGCCCGCAGGCGCTTTGTCTTTAACGTATATCAGTTGCCATCTTCCAGATCGAGGTTGTAAGGCAAAAACCTGATAACCTCCTGGCCGAGCCAGTCATTTAATTCTTTCATGCGTGCCTGTAACGGGATGAGTTCATTACGCACAAATACGCGGCTGGCCTTTTCAATATCCCCGAACCCGCCTGTATTGTTAGGGATTATCCCCATCAGCTGCGGCGGCACGCGATGCACGGCCAGCATGTCATCGCGTGACACGTTTTTGATATTCAGAAACTCATCTTTGGCCGCCACCTCTGACAGCGGGATGATCTGAATGCCGTCTTTCTTCCCGTTCGGACTGTACATAAACAGGTTGCGGAAATTACCAGGCCCTTTTGCGCTTTTCATGGCGCTGCGGATGTTGTCAACGTCCTGCTGGCTCTGCGCCGGGTCGGTCATGTACATGATAAAGCCCGCATGACTGCCGTTAATATAATACTTGCGGCGGAACAGGGTTGCCGACTCATTCAGCAGCGCGGACGGGACAGCCGACAGGTAGCCCGGCACGCCGTAGATTTCCTGATTAATGTCCGGCTCCATCAGGTGAAACACGCTGCCCTTTGTAAACTCATACGGCTCGGTATTAAGTCCGTAGTGCGCATACCAGTAGGTGTCCAGGTCAAGCCCGCGCCGCGTGTATTTGGCAAGGGATGGCTCAAGCTTCAGCGTGCTGCCGAGGCGGCTGGTGCGTTTCTCCAGGTACGCGTTGGCAAAGACCAGGTAATCCATCGCAAAGCGGGTAAAAGCCTGCTGGCTCAAAAGCGGGTGCGGGATAAAGGTACTCGCCAGAATGTTGCATTTCACGCTGATGGGTGAGCTGTGATGCACGGCGGCGCGGAACGTGCGCGCCAGCCCGTCAACGCTTACGGGCGGTTCATACCAGCGGTCATTGATGACGCATTCCACGTAGTCCAGCAGTTCGCGCCGGTCGAGTACCGGGATCGGGTCGCCAAACGTAAACGCCTCCGAAGTGGCTGTGCTGGTCATCTGTTCCGGCTGCTGCACGGGCTGCGTGCGCGTGCGGTTTCTGCGTCTGCTCATTAATACATCTCCACAATGTTCTGCGTGTGTGCCGCCTGTCCCTGCAGCGGCTCATTTGCTAGCGCGTGCATGGTCGCCCAGGCTAAATCGCCGTGGCTGACTTCCTCGCTGCGGCTGGTTTCATAGGTAGGACGGTTGCCGCTGGCCGTGGTGGCCTTGCGGATGGACATAAACGACTGCGCGATATCGAGATGGCTGGCGTCAAACTCCATTCGCCCGCTGCTGATGGTGTCGTAGGCTTTTAAGACCAGGGCATTTTTCACCGTCGGGTTATAAACAAACTCTTTTACCTGCGGGAAGAAGGCTTTCACGTTCTCATAGACGCCCAGGCCGACGCCGGTCGAGTCGATGCCGATATAGGTCACGTTGTACTGCTGCGTAAGGGTTTTAATGGCATCAGCCTGCGCGCGGAAATCCATCCCTCGCCACTGGTGACGCTCAAGTATGCGGAACTTACCGCCCGGCACAGCTGGCGGGGCAATCACCACGCAGCCCGCGCTGTCGCCGTTCTGTGTGCCTTTCGCCGGATCGTACCCAATCCAGACCTCTTTCCAGCCGAACGGGCGCAGCGCCAGCGCTTCGAAGTCGTCCCACACTTCCCAGCTGTCCACCATGCATTTCTGCAGCATGGCAAGCTGGAACACCGAGGCGAGGTCATCCATAAACACGCACATCAGCAGGTTTTGATAGTCTTCAGGGCTGTAGCGTGTTCGCAGCTGCTCCAGATCGAACAGGTCACAGCCGCCGCGCACGGCATCCTCGACGGTCACTATCTGGCGGAACTGGCCGTCGGCACACAGGCGGCCGGCGGCAAGCGACGCGTGACTTAAATCAATATCAACCCTGTCGGCTTTGGCGCGGCCCTTATTGAACTGTGCGCCAGACCAGAACGGATAGGCGCTGTGCGTGAGGCTGGAAGGCGTGGAAAAGTAGGTTTCGCGCCATTTTTTGTGCAGCGCCATGCCGGAGGCGACTTTCTGCAGTTCCTGAAATTTCGGTATCCAGAAATATTCGTCCAGGTACAGGTTGCCGTGATAACTCTGCGCGGTGCGGGCGTTGGTGCCGAGGAAGTACAGGCACGCGCCGTTAGCCAGCGTCATCGGGTCGCCTTTCAGGTCTACGTCGGCCTCGCGGGCAAACTCCACAATGTACTGCTTGAATACGTGCGCCTGCGCCTTACTGGCCGACAGAAAAATCTGGTTGCGCCCGGTGGTGAGCGCATCGATCAGCGCCTCACGGGCAAAAAAGAACGTCGCCCCGATCTGGCGCGATTTCAGCAGGTTGCGGACGGCGTATTTATTGCCCGCTTCCCACCACTGACGCTGGTAGCCGAACATCGTGCTGTGAAAGATGTCCTGCAGCTTTTCGATCTGCGCATCGCTGAATACGTTTTTTTCAGGCGGTTTGCGCGGGCCTCTGTTACGGTTTTCGACGTTGGGGTTTAAATCTGCCTCATTGCCGCCGTTGTTAAATTTCCCGATGCGCGCATGGCGCTCTGACTGCCGGGCCAGCAGGTCAATTTCTTTGTAGTCCTTTCCTTCCTTCACCTCTTTCATGACCAGCTGACAGTAGCGCGCGGCGGTGGTGAGCTGCATCTGGTCAAGCGGGCCATAGTCGCCCCACCTGTCGCGCTTCTTCCAGCTGTGAACGGTTGCGGGTTTCTCTCCCAGCATTTCAGCAATGCGGGCGATGCGGTATCCCTGAAAGTACAGCAGCAAAGCCTGTCTGCGGGGATCGAGGTCTGCGGGGGCGATTGTCGTTGTCATGGCCCCAAAATACGGCCCGCCCGTTTCCTTTTCCGCCGCCCGTGATTGTGTGAATTACGGTACAACGTCGCCGCGTTGTTTCAGGCCCCCCGTCGCCGCAAACATAGGGACTCACAGAGTTTTTATCTAACCGGAGCCTGGACAATGGCAAAGAAAGCAAAGCGTTTCCGCATCGGGGTGGAAGGTGCCACCACGGACGGACGCACCATCGAACGCAGCTGGCTGGAGCAGATGGCGGCCAATTACGATCCGGCTGTCTACACCGCCGTGATCAACATGGAGCACATCAAGGGTTACACGCCTGACAGCGCGTTTCGTCGTTTCGGTGTGGTCGATGCGCTGGACACCGAAGAAATCAGCGACGGCCTGCTGAAAGGCAAGCTGGGCCTGTACGCGGTGATTAACCCGACGGATGAGCTGGTCACGATGACCGGCAACATGCAGAAGCTTTTCACCTCAATGGAGATTCGCCCGGAGTTCGCCGACACCGGCGAGGCGTATCTGATTGGCCTCGCCGTGACCGACGATCCGGCCAGCCTCGGCACCGAAATGCTGCAGTTCAGCGCCAGTGCGGGCGCTAATCCGCTGGCAAACCGCAAACAGCATCCTGACAACCTGTTTACCGCCGCCACCGAAACCGTGATCGAGTTTGAGGACGTGGCCGACGAAAAACCGTCCCTTTTCAGCCGCGTATCCGCGCTTTTCAGCAACAAACAGAAATCGGATGACGCACGTTTCAGCGATGTTCACCAGGCCGTCGAGCTGGTCGCCACCGAGCAGCAGGCATTCAGCCAGCGCATCGAAACCGCCCTGAGCGAACAGGCCAGCAGCCTGCAGGCGCATTTCACCGAAGCGCTGAGCGCAGAAGCTGCAGCGCGTGAGCAGCTGCAGGCGGATTTCAGCCAGCTGCAGGAACAGCTGAGCCGTGAAGACGGGCGGCAGGACTCCCGTCCGCGCACTCCCGGTAACGGCAACGGCAGCAGCCAGGACGTGCGCACCGACTGCTGATGCAGTTGCGGCAAACCCCATTAACGAACAGAGAAAACGAAACGATGAAAAACAGCACCCGTTTTAAGTTAAACGCCTACATGTCGGTACTGGCGGAAATCAACAAAATCAACCTGTCGGCCCTCAACAGCAAATTTACCGTTGAGCCGTCCGTTGCGCAGACGCTGGAAACCAAAATTCAGGAGTCATCAGAGTTTCTGACGCGCATCAACATTGTGCCGGTGTCTGAGCAGAGCGGCGAACGTCTGGGGCTGGGTATCGGCAGCACGATTGCGGGTACAACCGACACCACGCAGAAAGAGCGCGAGCCTACCGATCCGACCTATATCGACGGCGAAGGCTATAAGTGCACGCAGACCAACTTTGACACGGCGCTGCCTTATCAGAAGCTGGACATGTGGGCGAAGTTTGCCGACTTTCAGGTACGCATCCGCGACATGATTGTGAAACGCCAGGCGCTTGACCGCATCATGATCGGGTTTAACGGCCTCAAGCGTGAGAAAACCTCTAACCGCACACAGAACCCGCTGCTGCAGGACGTGAACATCGGCTGGCTGGAAAAAATCCGCCAGGAGAAACCGTCGCAGGTGGTCGGCCAGCACATCGACAGCAACGGAAAAGTTATCGCCGATAAAATTACCATTGGCAAAACGGGCCTTTTCCGCAATCTGGATGCCGTGGTAATGGGTGCCGTAACGGAAAAAATCGCCGTGCAGTATCAGGATGACACCGAGCTGGTTGTGCTCTGCGGTCGCCAGCTGCTGGCCGACAAGTATTTCCCGATCGTCAATAAAGACCAGCCCAACACCGAAGCGCTGGCCGCTGATTTGATTATCAGCCAGAAGCGCATCGGCGGCCTGCCTGCGGTACGTGCACCGTTCTTCCCTGCAGACGCAATGCTGATTACGCGCCTTGATAACCTGTCGATTTATGTTCAGGACGACACGCGCCGCCGCTCCATCATCGACAACCCGAAACGGGATCGCGTTGAAAACCTTGAATCGGTCAACGAGGCGTATGTGGTCGAGGACTACGACTGCACCTGCCTGATTGAAAACATCGAAATGCTGGAGCAGGAGCCAGAGCCGGAAAAAGAGGCGACAAGCAAAAGTAAGGAAGAACTGGCCGAAATCGTTGGCATGGCAGTCAGCATTATTAAGTCCATGAGCGAATCGGGTACGGCGCAGGCGCAGGCTGAATCTGGCGCCAGCACCGGCACCGGCAACGCAGGAGCGTAAACCGTGACCAATCCTTTCCGCGCACACACGCGCTTCATTCAGGGACAGGAGGCCGCCCGCACGGGCGGCAATGGCCGCCATGCGAAAGGCTATGACCTGATGCTGCTGCAGTTGAACGAAGACCGCCGCCACCTCAAGGGCATTCAGTCCACCGTCACCAAAGCGCAGGTAAAAATTGAGGTGCTGCCGAAGTATGCCGCCTGGGTAGAGGGCGTGTTGAGCGCCGACGGGGGGCAGCAGGACGACGTGATCATGTACGTCATGCTGTGGCGTATCGATGCCGGTGATTATGCCGGTGCGCTGACCATTGGCCGCCATGCGCTTAAACACGGCTGGGTGATGCCGGTCGGCAAGCGCAACACGGCGACGGTTCTGACTGAGGAAATGGCCGACGCCGCAAAGGCCGCCATGCTGGCCGGAACCTCATTTGATGCTGACCTGCTGCTGCAGACGCTGGATGCAGTGGACGGGGAAGACATGCCGGATCAGTCGCGTGCCCGTCTGCACAAATCCATCGGCTGGGTGCAGACCGAAAGCAACCCGGTATCCGCGCTGAATCACCTTAAGCACGCCCTGCAACTGGATGAAAAGTGCGGGGTGAAAAAAGACATTGAGCAGCTGGAGCGGAAACTCCGCTAAGACAGCTGATAACCGAACGTGCCCACGCGCGGGGCGGCACGGGGTGGCGACAGGCAGCGCCGCATCAAAACCCCGTCCACCGCCCACCTATTCAGGAGTAGTAAGGATGCAGTTTACAGCGCCAGAGCAGTCACCGGTTGCGCCGGTCATTATCCCCAACAATTCATTCTGGCCGGATCTGGATTTGGCTAAGTTTCGCAGCGCGATGCGCGTTGACGGCACCGTGACGCCGGAGCGGCTCAAGCAGGTGGTGCTGACCGCCATGTCAGAGGTAAACGCCGAGCTTTACCCGTGGCGGGAACGGCAGGAGGTGGCCGGTTACAACGGGCTGGGTGACGTACCGGCTGAGCAGCTGGCCGGAAAGAGCGTGCGCCTGCACCACTATGAAAACGCCGTCTGGTGCTGGACGCGTGCGGTACTTAACGAAAGATACAGCGACTTTGACGCCACCGCATCCGGCGCGAAGCGCGGCGCGACACTGGACGATGCCAGCGGCGATTTATGGCGCGATGCGCGCTGGGCCATCAGCCGCGTGCAGGATCTGCCGCATATTACCGTCGAGCTTATCTGATGAAAGTGCGTGCGCAGCAGTATGACACGGTGGACGCACTGTGCTGGCGTCACTACGGGCGCACGCAGGGGCTGTCTGAGCTGGTGCTACAGGCCAATCCGGGGCTGGCGGAACACGGCCCCACCTTACCCCACGGTTTAGAGGTCGAGCTGCCGGACGTTGCGCCCGCAGCCACGGCGCAGACCGTGCAGCTATGGGACTGAATCATGTGGGAAAGAATCAGCACGTTTATCACCTGGTCGATGGCCGTGTTTATGGCCTGGCTGGGCGACTTATCGGTTAAGGACGTTTCAACGTGGGCCGGGCTGATTATCGGCCTCGGCATGGCGCTAATCAGCTGGTACTACAAGCACAAAACCTACCAGTTACTGGCAAGCGGGCGCATCACACGGGAGGATTATGAATCTGCAAACCGTTAAACGCTGCGCCGTGGGCGCGGTGCTGGCCATCGCTGCAACACTGCCGGGCTTTCAGCAGTTGCACACCTCGGTTGGGGGACTGAAACTGATTGCCGATTACGAGGGCTGCCGCCTTAAGCCATACCTGTGCGATGCGGGCGTGTGGACTGACGGGATCGGCAACACGCGGGGCGTGGTGCCCGGCAAAAGCATTACCGAGCGACAGGCCGCCGGGACGTTCATCACCAACGTGTTACGCGTTGAGGCGGCACTGGCGCGCTGCGTGGCGGTCACCATGCCGCAGCAGGTTTATGACGCGCTGGTGTCGCTGGCTTTTAACGTCGGCACCGGCAACGTGTGCGGTTCAACGATGGTGAAACTCATCAGGGCCAGCCGGTGGCGCGATGCCTGCTATCAGCTGCCGCGATGGGTGTACGTGAAAGGCGTATTTAATCCGGGGCTGGATAACCGGCGCGGGCGCGAGCTGAGCTGGTGCCTGAAAGGGGCGTCAGCATGATGCGCGCCGTTGTGGTGACCTGCTTTGTCGTGCTGCTGGTGACTGCCGGGCTGCTGTCGTGGCAGCTGCACAGCGCAAACAGAACTATCGGCACGCAGGCGGCAGAGCTGGCCGCTAAAGATAAAAAACTGAGCCAGAAAAACAGCCAGCTGATGGCGGTCAACATCATGGCGCAGAGCCGCAACCTTGCACAGACGCAGCTGTATGCGGCGGCTGAGAAAAACAACGCACTGCTGCGCCAGCGGCAGCTCCAGATTGAGGATTTGAAACGTGAAAATGACGCCCTTCGCCGCTGGTCTGATACCCCTCTGCCTGATGCTGCTGTCCGGCTGCGCCAGCGACCGGCCATCACCGGAGGTGAATCTTACCGTCAGTGGCTGTCCCAAAATAACCCGGTGCCAGCTGGGGCCGTCAGCGGCGCGCACTAACGGTGATTTGCTGGCCCTGCTGGATGAGACAGAAACCGCCTGGGCAGTCTGCGCCGACAAGGTGGACACCATAGTAACCTGCCAGGATAAAGACGATGAACAAGCCGCAGTCCTTACGCGAAGCCCTGAATAGCGCTGTTGCCTACCTGCAGGAGAACCCCGACAGGCTGCACCTCTTTGTTGACAGAGGTGCGCTGGTTGCCACCAGTGCCGCGTCCGTGTCGTGGGAATACCGTTATACGCTTAACGTCATCATTACGGACTTCACCGGCGATCAAAACCTGCTGATGGCGGCGGTAATGTACTGGCTGCGCACCAACCAGCCCGATGCACTGCAGAACCCCAGTGAGCGCGAACAGCTTTGCACGTTTGAGGTGGACATTCTCGGCAACGGTGCCTGTGACATCAGCATTAATTTAAAGCTGACAGAACGGGTTATCGCCGAGGAGGTTAACGGCGTGACCGAAGTCAGAGCCGTGCCGGAGCCGGGCAACCCTTTTGAAACGGATGAAGTCTGGACGGTGAACCGTGGATAATCTGCACGAGGTTGACGCCTGGCTTGATGTGCTGCTGGTAAAGCTGGAACCGGCAGAGCGCAAAAAGATGCTGCGCGAGGTGGCGCGCGACGTGCGTCGGATTCAGCAGGCCAACATGACGGCGCAGCGTGCGCCAGACGGCAGCGCATGGGAACCGCGACGCGTATCAGCCAGGACAAAGCCGGGACGTATTAAGCGGAAAATGTTTGTAAAGCTGAAAACCGCAAAGTACCTCAAGACAAAGGCAACCGGCGACAGTGCTGAGGTGGCTTTTGTGCCTGCCGTGCAGCGGCTGGCCCGTGTACACCATTACGGCCTGCGTGACCGTGTGAGCAAACGCGGTATTACGGTGAAATACGCTGAGCGACCACTGCTGGGTTTAAACGGAGAAGCGGAAACCACGATCAGCGATATTCTTTTTCGCTGGCTGGCTACTTAGTGTTCTCGTTTTTATCTATGAAAGCATTAACCTTTGTCGTCAAATTTTCAATATTTGTAATCATTATGCTTACTTCGTTCTCACTAGGTTCGTAGGAGGCGTGTGCGGTTTTATGTCTTATTGTGTCTCTGTCTTTTTTTACATTTTGCCATTCCAATGGCGCAATTTCTGGGACTGACTTGGAATAAAACTCACTAAATAACTTCTTGCAGCGATCTTCAAATCCTTTGGTGGATGACAGTCTTCTTTTAATATCATCAGGCGAAAAGGATTTTTTGCTCATTGCTTTTTCGAGTTTAATTCTTATGAAGCTCTCGATGGATGCTGATGCTTCAAGTGTGGCAGACCTAAACATGCTTTTAGTTTTTAGGTGCTTTGCTCTCATGAGAAGTAATGATGATTTGTTAACGGCATCTTCCTGAAAAAGAATATTCCTGAATTCGTTAGTTTGAGTCTCATCATGTATAAACAAAGGCGAACGAAATAAGGGGGGGATTAATCCAGCAACCGGTATAAGACTAATTGTTTGATTGTCGCAAAGAAGCTGAACCAAAACACCGTTAGTTAAGCCAGAAGCAACCTGATAAAGAGAAACTTCCTCAGTGAAGAGGTCGTTGAAATGTATACTATAGACTCTTATGAAATGATTCACTACGTCAATGCACGACATGGCTTGCGAAGCTGGAAAGGCAGTTTCGGCAGTTTTTTTGATGCTTATTGTTTCCCTTATTTTTTCAAGTGCTTCTTCATTTAAACGTTCAAAAGCTTTCTCTCCATCTTCTTTAGAGGGGTAGTCGTCATCGCCTGTGAATGTTGATGATCGAATGAAGTCAATAACTTCCTCTCTTGTTGGCTCTAAAAGCTGAGTGATTTCATATGCCGTATAAAAACTTAAAATAGTTCTGGTTTTTATCAATGAGTCAGTTTCTTTCAGGTGAGGGATTAAATTTTCTTTAGTCTCTATAGCACTAGTGAATTGGACTGAGTTAATCATGGTGGTTAAAGCATAGAAATTATTGTTGACGCCTATTCTAATGGTGACGCCATCGTATAAAAAATCATAAAAACCATCTTTTAAATTCATCACATAGGGTAACTCAATAAAATGTCTGGCCGAAAAAATCATATATGCTTCACTCAATTCCATTGTAAGAATAACCACACAATGCCATAAAGATGAAAAAAAATCCTCAACAGCAATGATGTGAGGATGAACGAAAAACTTACCGAAATCATGCGCCTCATCACCAACCTGATCCGCACCGGCACCGTGTCCGACGTTGATCCGGTTAACTGGCTGTGCCGGGTGAAAACGGGCGATCTTGAAACCAACTGGATTAACTGGCTCACTCTGCGCGCCGGTAACACGCGCACATGGTGGCAGCCCACCGTTGGCGAACAGGTCATGTTGCTGAGCATGGGCGGCAACCTTGAAACCGCCTTTGCGCTGCCCGCGATTTATTCCGATACATTCCCGCCGCCGGATTATTCAGAGAACGGCAGCACCACGCAGTTCAGCGACGGTGGTCTTTTTCAGTACGAACCGGCAACCGGCCAGTTGCTGATAAAGAACATCAAAAGCCTGCGTATAGAAGCGACGGACGGAATTCATCTGCTGACCGAGGCTTTCGGCGTTGATGCCAGCCTGACGACCTTCAACAGCGACGCGGCCATTAACGGCGCAGTGACGCAGGGCGGGGGGGCGATGAGTTCTAACGGCGTCGTGGTGCATACCCATAAACACGGCGGCGTTAAGTTCGGCACTGACACATCAGGAGGCCCGGCGTGATGTATCTCGGCATGAACCGCGACACAGGCAAAGCGCTGACCGATATCGATCACATTCGTCAGAGCGTCAGCGACATTCTTTTGACGCCGGAAGGCAGCCGCCTGGCGCGTCGTGAATACGGCTCCATGCTTTCCGCGCTCATCGACCAGCCGCAGAACAGCGTCACCCGTATGCAGGTCATGGCGGCAACCTACACCGCGCTGAGCCGCTGGGAGCCGCGCATACGGCTGATATCAGTGAATTTCACAACGGCCTATGACGGCTCAATGGCCGTTGAGATAAACGCACAGCGTGCCGACGGCTCGCCGCTGGCAATGACCATCCCAACGGGGGTAAACCGTGGCAGTGATTGACTTATCGCAGCTTCCCGCGCCGGAAGTCATTGAGGTGCCGGACTTTGAAACGCTGCTGGCCGAACGTAAAGAAAACCTGATTGCGCTGTATCCGGCTGACGAGCAGGACGCCATGCGCAGCGTGCTGGCGCTGGAATCCGATCCGCTGGTCAAGTGCCTGCAGGAAAACGTCTACCGCGAAATCCTCTTACGCCAGCGCATCAACGAGGCGGCGCAGGCCGTTATGGTGGCCTATGCGCTCGGCACCGATCTGGACCAGCTGGCGGCCAACAACAACGTTAAGCGCCTGACCATCACCCCGGCCAACCCTGACGCCGTGCCGCCGGTTGCCGCAGTCATGGAGTCTGACGATGATTTACGCCTGCGCGTGCCGGGGGCATTTGAGGGGCTGAGCGTGGCCGGGCCGACGGCGGCGTATGAGTTTTACGCCAAAAGTGCCGACGGGCGCGTATCCGACGTGTCGGCAACGAGTCCGGCCCCGGCACAAGTGCTGATTACCGTACTGAGCCGGGACAACAGCGGGGCGGCAACGGACGATTTACTGAATGCAGTGAACGCCGCGT
Organism: Pantoea sp. B623; assembly: GCF_024814475.1. Taxonomy (NCBI): domain Bacteria; kingdom Pseudomonadati; phylum Pseudomonadota; class Gammaproteobacteria; order Enterobacterales; family Erwiniaceae; genus Pantoea; species Pantoea sp. B623. The sequence continues at coordinate 3,323,403 of NZ_JANUXM010000004.1, forward strand.
TAAACGCCGAAACCGTGCGCCCGGTGGCTGACCGCGTGACGGTGCAGGCCGCCGCGATATTTGATTATCAGGTAAAAGCCACGCTGCACCTGTTTGACGGCGTGGCCGCAGGCCCATGCCTGGAGGCGGCGCAGGCCGCAATGGCCGCCTACCTTGCCGACCAGAAAAAACTGGGCCGCAGCGTGCGGCGCGAGTCTTACGGGGCGGTGTTGCGCGTGGCGGGGGTGGACTGGGTGGACATCACCGAACCGGCGCAGGACATCATTCTCAACCGCACGCAGGCGGGCAACTGCACGGCGGTGGCCGTCACGGTTGCCAGCGATAACGGGGGTAAATGATGAGTCAGAGCCTGTTACCGCCTGCTTCCTCAGCGCTTGAGCGCAGGCTGGCAGAGGCGTGCAGCGGCATCAGCGGGCTGGACGTTCCGCTGCGCGACCTGTGGAACCCTGCCACCTGCCCGGCGCGGTTTTTGCCATATCTCGCCTGGTCATTTTCGGTAGATCGCTGGGACGAGGCCTGGGCGGAAAGCGTCAAGCGGCGCGTGGTGATGGATGCGTTTTACATCCATCAGCACAAGGGCACCATCAGCGCCGTGCGTCGCGTGGTGGAGCCGTTCGGCTTCCTGATCCGCGTGCTGGAATGGTGGAAAACCGGCGAAGCGCCCGGCACGTTTCGCCTGGATATTGGCGTACAGGACCAGGGGATTACCGAGGAAACCTATTCAGAGCTTGAGCGGCTTATCAGTGATGCCAAGCCCTGCAGCCGTCATCTGCTGGGGATGTCGATAAACCTGCAGGTCACGGGCGAAACCCGCATTGCGGCGGGCAGCTACGACGGCGACGCGATGACCGTTTACCCCTACACCCCCGAAAACATTTCCGTCAGCGGCGGGCTTTACAGCGGCGCGGCGGTTCACGTTACTGACATGATGGAAATCAGACCATGAGCCAGAAATATTACGCCATAGTGACCAATCTCGGCGCGGCGAAGATTGCCAACGCCGCCGCGCTCGGCACAAAACTGAACATCACGCAGATGGCCGTGGGCGACGGGGGCGGCACGTTGCCAACGCCCAACGCCAGCCAGACAAAGCTTGCTGGCGAGAAGCGCCGCGCGGCCATCAACACGCTGAGCGTCGATCCGGCCAACGCCAGCCAGGTGATTGCCGAGCAGGTCATTCCTGAAACCGAGGGCGGTTTCTGGATCAGGGAAATGGGCCTGTTTGACGCAGACGGCACGCTGATTGCCGTATGCAATACGCCGGAAACCTACAAGCCCGCGCTGCAGGAGGGCAGCGGGCGCACGCAGACCGTGCGCATGATCCTGATCGTGAACAGCACTGACGCCATTACGCTTAAGATTGACCCGTCGGTGGTTCTGGCGACGCGCCAGTATGTTGACAACGCGGTGGTAGAGGTAAAAGCCTACAGCGACAAGGGTATGAAAGAGCACCTGAACGACAGGGACCCGCATAAACAGTATCTTCGAACAGACGGGCGAATCGAGTACACCGGCACCGGCAGCAACCTTCATGCCACTGACGACCGCAGGAAAGTCCACCTGTACGTTAACAGTGACGGCACCTGGGGCGTATGGGATGACGTCAATAACCGGCCGCTGCCGCTCACCACTGCCAACGGGGGGACCGGTGACGGGCTGGAAGGCACCATTTTGCCTGTGGGTGTTCCCGTTCCTTATCCGCTGGCAACCCCTCCCGTGGGCTGGGTGCAGTGTCGCGGCCAGACGTTTACCGCACAGCAGTATCCGAAGCTGGCAAAAATTTACACAAATCTCATCATCCCCGATCTGCGTGGCGAGTTTATTCGCGGCTGGGACGATGACAGGAAGGCGGACACGGACCGTGTTCTGCTGAGCTTTCAGGCTGATGCGTTCCGCGCTCACACTCACGATCTCCAGATGAACGGAAGCTTTGGTCAGCAGTACTGGACGCCATCAGGCGGTGATAACTCATCTTACGATACGGTCATCACAACCGGCAGCACGGGCGGAAATGAAACCCGCCCGCGCAACGTGGCATTCAACTACATCATGAGGGGCTTCTGATGGCCGATGAAAAGCAGTACATTCAGCTTAATGACGAGGGGTTTGCGCCGGAGTCTGGCTGGGTTAAATCATTTAACTGTGGAGAGGCCGGGGAGCTTATCGGACCGGTTGATCAGTGGGTAGCCATTGGCACCGGCGTGGCCGCGCAGTCTACCACCACCCCGCCGCCCGCAACGAAGAAAGGCCAGGTGGCGGTATTAAGTCAGGGCAAATGGAGTGTCGTGCCTGACCATCGCGGCGAAACGGTGTATTCGACCAGAGATCAGAGCGCCTCCTCGATCACCCTGCTGGGCGATTATCCGGCAGGCACAACACCGCTCAGGCCCGGCACAAAATACGATAAGTGGGACGGGCAGAAGTGGGTGACGGATACTGATGCAAAACATAATGGTGATGTGGCCGATGCGGAAAAGCAGAAGCGGGTATTGCTGACCGAAGCCAACACGTTTACCGGCCCGTGGCAGATACAACTGATGCTGGGTATTATCACGGACGCCGACAAAGCCTCACTGACAGCCTGGATGAAGTATTATCAGCAGATCCAGGCTACCGACACAGCCAGCGCGCCGGACATCAGCTGGCCGGAAAAGCCCGCGTCATAATCAGAGGCCCGTTTCGGGCCTTTTTCCTTTGTGTCATTCGCCAGACAATGGCCGCAGGGTGCGCCCGCGCTTCATCCCTTACACCATAGCGGAACCCCTTAACCGGAGATCCGTTACATGGCACAGGACTATCATCACGGCGTGCGCGTTATTGAAGTTAACGAAGGCACCCGAACCATTACCACCGTCAGCACGGCCATCATCGGGATGGTCTGCACCGGCGACGACGCCGACGCGGCAACGTTCCCGCTTAACCGCCCCGTTTTACTCACCGACATTGTGACCGCCAGCGGCAAGGCGGGCAAAACCGGCACGCTTGCCGCATCGCTCGACGCCATCGCCGACCAGGCGAAACCGCTGGTTGTGGTGGTGCGCGTTAAACAGGGCGAAACCGAGGCGGAAACCTCGGCCAACATCATCGGCGGCGTGACCGATGACGGGATGCGCACCGGCATTCAGGCCCTGCTTGCCGCGCAGACCGTTTGTGGCGTAAAGCCGCGCATCCTCGGCGTGCCGGGGCATGACACCAAGGCCGTGGCAACCGCGCTGCTGAGCGTGGCGCAGAGCCTGAAAGCCTTTGCGTATATTGCGGCATACGGCTGCAAAACCGTGTCCGAGGTCATTGCCTACCGCGCCAATTTCAGTCAGCGCGAAGGGATGCTCATCTGGCCTGACTTCATCAGTTTTGACACCGTGCTGAAAGCCGATGCGACGGCGTATGCCACCGCCCGCGCGCTCGGCCTGCGCGCAAAAATTGACGAAACAACCGGCTGGCACAAGTCCCTGTCAAACGTCGGCGTCAATGGCGTCACCGGCATTTCTAAAGACGTGTCGTGGGATTTGCAGGACCCGGCAACCGATGCGGGCCTGCTGAACCAGAACGACGTCACCACGCTGATCCGTAAAGACGGCTTCCGATTCTGGGGTTCGCGCTGCCTGAGTGATGACCCGCTCTTTCAGTTTGAAACCTACACCCGCACGGCGCAGGTGCTGGCCGACACGATGGCCGAGGCGCAGATGTGGGCCGTTGACGGGCCGCTGAATCCGTCGCTTGCCCGCGACATCATTGAAGGCATCAACGCAAAGCTGCGCAGCCTGGTGAATCAGGGCTATCTCATCGGCGCCAGCTGCTGGCTGGATGAGTCGGTGAACACCAAAGAGACGCTCAAGGCCGGGCAGTTGTTTATCGACTACGACTACACGCCGGTGCCGCCGCTGGAAAACCTGATGCTGCGCCAGCGCATCACAGACCAGTACCTGGTCAACTTCGCCGCCAGCGTTAAAGCATAAGGAGCTGAACACATGGCCTTACCCCGTAAGTTAAAACACCTGAACCTGTTCAACGCAGGCAACAACTGGCAGGGGCTGGTTGAGTCCCTGACGCTGCCAAAGCTGACCCGCAAGTTTGAGAAGTATCGCGGCGGCGGCATGGCCGGTGCTGTCGATATTGATATGGGCCTGGACGATGGCGCGCTGGATACGGAATTTACCGTCGGCGGCACTGAGGCGCTGCTGTTTAAACAGCTGGGCGCGGAAACAGTAGACGCGGTGCAGCTGCGCTTTACCGGCTCAATCCAGCGTGACGACACCGGCGAGGTGCAGGCGGTGGAGCTGGTCACGCGCGGGCGCTACAAGGAGCTGGATTCCGGCGAGTGGAAAACCGGTGACGCCAATACGACCAAGGTTTCCGCGACCAACAGCTACGCCAAGCTGACGATTAACGGCGAAGTGCTGTTTGAGGTGGATCTGGTCAACATGGTTCACATCGTGGACGGCAAAGACATGATGGAAAAGCACCGCAGCGCGCTGGGCCTGTAATCACGGCGGCAGGCGCTGGCCTGCTGCTTTTATCAATTTTATTCAGTGGATTAAAAACATGAGCGAAATCATCAGCGAAAAAACCGTCACCCTGGACACCCCAATCAAGCGCGGTAAAACAGAAATCAAAACCATTGTTCTGCGCAAACCTCAGTCCGGCGCGCTGCGCGGCGTGCGTCTGCAGGCCTTAATGGAAATGGACGTTAACGCGGTGATGGCCGTCCTGCCGCGCGTGTCAACGCCTGCGCTGACGGCACAGGAAATCAACGAAATGGACCCCGCCGATCTGGTGGCGCTGTCAGTGGAGGTGATCACTTTTTTGTTACCGAAGTCGGCGACGTCGGGTTTCCTGACGGCCTGACGGTTGACGATCTGGTGGCAGACATCGCCACCGTGTTTCACTGGCCGCCGCCGGTCATGTTCGCGGAGTCGCTGGCGGACGTGCTGATGTGGCGGCACAAAGCGATCCTGCGTAACGGAGCCGGTGACGATGAGTGACAGAGACCTGCGCCTGCAGGTGGTACTTAAGGCGGTAGACAAAATCACCCGTCCTTTTCGCAGTGCGCGCGACGGCTCCAGGGAGCTGTCCGCCGCCCTCAAAGCCAGCAAAGACAGCCTGAAAAGCCTGAACGATCAGGCCGGGCGCATTGACGGCTTTCGCAAAACGCGCCAGCAGCTTGCCATCACTGAGAAAAATCTCGCCTCTGCCCGGCAGGAGGCCGCCAAGCTGGCGACGCAGTTTGCCGCCACCAACCGCCCCACGGCGCAGCAGTCCCGCTTGCTTGAGCAGGCAAAAAACCGTGTTAATGACCTGCAGCAGAGCTACAACGGCCTGCTGCGCTCGGTACAGCAGCAGCGCGGTGCGCTGACCGCCGCCGGTATCGACACCAAACAGCTGAGCGCGGCACAGCGCCGACTGAAAACCGACGCCAGCGCAGCGAGTGACGCCATTGAGCGCCAGCAGCGTGAGCTTAAAAAGCTGGGCGAGCGCCAGGCAAAAATGCGCGCCGTGCGTGAGCGCTACGGCAAAACGCTGGAGGCCCGCGACAGGGTGGCCGGGGCAGGGGCGACAGCCACGGCGGCAGGGATGGCAATGGGTGTGCCGTTTGCGGCGGCTATCAAAGCCTCGGCGGATATGGAAGACGCCATGAAGGGCGTGGCAAAGCAGGTCAACGGCCTGCGCGATGACAAGGGCAACCGCACCGCGCAGTTTTATGACATGCAGGCCGCCATCAAGGCCGCCAGTGAGCAACTGCCGATGGAGCACGGCGCGGTTGACTATGCCGCGCTGGTTGAGGGCGGCGCGCGCATGGGCGTCACCAACCAGAATGATTCCTACGCCGACCAGAAGCGCGATTTACTGGCCTTTGCCACCACGGCGGCCAAGGCGTCAACGGCGTTTGAGCTGCCCGCCGACCAGCTGGCCGAGGGGCTGGGTAAAATCAGCCAGCTTTACAAGATACCGACCCGCAATATTGAGCAGCTGGGTGATGCGCTGAACTATTTAGACGATAACGCCATGTCCAAGGGCGCGGATATTATCGACGTGCTGCAGCGCATGGGCGGCAACGCCGACAGGCTGGACTTTCGCAAGGCGGCGGCGCTGGGTTCAACGTTCCTGTCACTCGGTGCCACCTCTGAGATTGCGGCAAGTTCGGCTAACGCAATGGTGCGCGAACTGTCGATTGCCACCATGCAGGGCAAGCGCTTTCAGGAAGGGATGACGCTGCTTAAGCTGGACCCCAAAAAGATTGAAAAGCAGATGACCACGGACGCGATGGGGACCATCATCAGCGTGCTGGAGAAGGTCAAAAAGCTGCCGGAAAACAAACGCCTGTCTGCGCTGACGATGATATTCGGCAAGGAGTTTGGCAAGGATGCGGCGAAACTTGCCAACAACCTGCCGGAGCTGCGCCGACAGCTGGCCCTGACGCAGGGCGATGCGGCCAGAGGCTCAATGCAGAAAGAGTCTGACATCAATAAAGATTCCCTGTCCGCACAGTGGCTGTTGTCAAAAACCGGACTCAATAACGCCATGAGCGGGTTAGGTGATACGCTGCGCCAGCCGCTCATGGACATCATGGGGCTGATTAAAAAGGTCACCAACGGCGCAGCGCAGTGGATAGAGAGAAACAAGGCGCTGGCTGGCGCGCTGGTGAAAGTCGGCGCGGCGGTGTCTGCCATTGTTATCGGGCTGGGAACGTTAGCCATCGGCTTTGCGGCCATTGTCGGGCCGATGGCGGTCATCAGGCTGAGCATGGCAACGCTGGGCTTTAAGGGCGCGGGCGCATTCGGGATGACAGGTAAGGCGTTGCGTATCGTCGGCAGCGGCGTTATCTGGCTGGGCCGCCTGATGTTTGCCAACCCGATACTGGCCGTTATTGGCCTTATCGCTATGGGGGCAATTTACATCTGGCGTAACTGGGACACCCTCGGGCCGAAGTTTGCGGCACTCTGGCAGCGGGTGACAGATAACACCTCGGCAGCGTGGGAGGCCATCAAAGGCAAAATAGCCGATGCGTGGACGTGGGTTAAATCCCTGTTCACGGATGGCGCGCTGCAGGGCGTCATCAGCAGAGGCTGGGACGCGATACGCGACGGCATCGCCGGGGCATGGCAAAGCATCAAGGCAGCTGTGTCGCAGAAGTGGGATGAGCTGGTTAACTCGGCCAGCACGCTGCCGGAGCGGTTTAAAGAAGCGGGCAGCAACATGATAAGCGCACTCCTTGACGGCATCACGGCCAAATGGGACGCGCTTAAGGCCAGACTGTCATCCATGACGGATTTGCTGCCGGGATTCATGAAGCCCTCGGCAGATAAGGGCGGCGCGACACCGGTCAACCCGTTAAGTCCGTCATCCCCGACGGGCTTTGCCGGACTCTATGACAATGGCGGCTACATTCCCGCCGGTCAGTATGGCATTGCGGGCGAGAACGGGCCGGAGCTGGTCAACGGCCCGGCGCGCATTACCAGCCGTCGCCGCACTGCCGCACTGGCCGCGTCGGCAGCGCTGGCGCTGGGCATGGCCGCTGCACCTGCCGCCGCGCGCCCGCTGCACCCGATGAGCCTGCCCGCGCAGGCATACCAGAGTAAAGCGCCGCGCGCACAGGCCGCGCCGCCGGTTGCCGCACCGCAAATCAATGCATCATTCACCATCGTTCAGCAGCCGGGGGAAAGTCAGGACGATCTGGTTGATAAGGTGATGCGCAGGCTTAAGGCTGAGCAGCGGCAGGCTGAGGCCCGCGCGCGCAGTTCGTATCGTGATCGAGGAGGGTACGACGAATGATGATGACGCTGGGGCTGTTCGTTTTCATGCTGGAAACGGTGCCTTACCAGGAGCTGCAGCTGCAGCGCAGCTGGCGGTTCCCGTCCAACAACCGCGTGGGCTTTCGCCCGTCGCTGCAGTTTGCCGGGCCGGACACCGACACGCTGACGCTTTCCGGCGTGCTGCTGCCGGAGCTGACCGGCGGCAGGCTGTCGCTGTATGCGCTGGAGCAGATTGCGGAGCTGGGGCGGGCGTGGCCGCTCATTGAGGGCAGCGGCACCATTTACGGCATGTACGTGATTGAGAGCCTGAGCCAGACCAAGGCCGAGTTTTTCAGTAACGGCGCGTGCAGGCGCATTGAATTCACGCTCACGCTTAAGCGTGCAGATGAATCGCTGGGCGAAATGTTCGGCAGCCTGAGCGGCCAGCTTGACGCCATGAAAAGCGCGGCGGCAGGCGTGGCCGGTAAAGTTACTGCAGCAGCGGGAGGGCTTTTCTGATGATGCAGGCAGAAAGCTGGGTAAAAGGGGCAGCCAGCGCCCCGGCGTTTCGGCTGACGATGGCAGGTGCAGACGTCACGCAGGCCATACAAAAGCGGCTCATCAGCCTGACGCTGACCGATAACCGGGGCTTTGAGGCTGACCAGCTGGACATTGAGCTGGATGACGCGGACGGCCTGCTGCAGCTGCCGCGCCGTGGCGTGGTGCTGAAGCTGGCGCTGGGCTGGGAAGGGGAGCCGCTTATCAGCAAGGGCAGTTATACGGTTGATGAGATTGAGCACAGCGGAACGCCCGACCGGCTGACGCTTCGCGCCCGCAGCGCCGATTTCCGCCAGACACTGAACACCAAACGCGAAAAGTCGTGGCACAAAACCACGGTTGGCGAAATTACCAAAGCGATTGCGGAAAAGCACAAGCTGGATTTAGCGCTGGGCGCCGACGTTGAGAAAATGGCAATCGACCACATCGACCAGACCAACGAATCCGACGCCAGTTTTCTGATGCGTGTTGCCCGCCAGTGCGGTGCGCTGGCCTGCGTCAAGGACGGCAAACTGCTGTTTATCCGGCAGGGGCAGGGCAAAAACACCAGCGGCAAGGCGCTGCCGGTCATCACCATTCAGCGCCGCGATGGCGACAGTCACCGCTTTACCCTGGCTGACCGTGACGCCTACACCGGCGTGATTGCCAGCTGGCTGCACACGCGCGAGCCAGCGAAAAAGCCACAAACGAAGGTCAAGAGACGCCGCAAAACCACGGCGAAGAAAAAAGAGCCGGAAGCGAAACAGGGTGATTATCTCGTTGGCACCGATGAGAACGTTCTGGTTTTAAGCCGCACCTATGCCAACCGGTCAAATGCAGAGCGGGCGGCAAAAATGCAGTGGGAACGGCTGCAGCGCGGCGTTGCGACCTTCTCGATCCAGCTGGCGCGCGGGCGCGCTGAGCTTTACACCGAAATGCCGGTAAAGGTGACGGGGTTTAAGAAACAGATTGATGAGGGCGAATGGATCATTACCACGCTGACGCACAGCCTGAGCGCCGACAGTGGCTACACGACGAGCATTGAGCTGGAAGTGAAAATTGATTCATTGCAAATGGAATAAACATTTAACTAAAGGTTTCAATTGAAATATAATCAATCAGAAAGTTCGTAAATGAGTTTTAATGCGAGGTGTCAAAGATGATGAATTGTCCTTTATGTGGGAATGCGGCGCACACTCGCAGCAGCTTCCAGGTGTCAAAGAACACAAAGGAACGCTATAACCAGTGCCAGAATATCAACTGCAGTTGTACTTTTAAGTCTCATGAGACGGTAACTGACATAATTATGACACCCGGCCAAGTAGTTAGTGTGCCCCCTCACCCTGATCGAGGCGCGCAACAAGTGCTATGGATGTAAAAAAACCCGCTTAGGCGGGATTTTTTTTGTGAGAATTGATAAATTTCTGCCGCCACTTTGTCGCCATTTACATGAGTGTTAATTTATAACTATTTGATAATTAATGGTTAAATAAATATAGTTGGATAAAGACCTATTTTCATGCAGATAGTGCTCTGTTAATCCTGACTTTGGCGTAATTGTATCAGAAGCAGGGTTGAATCAGGCATAATGAGCACGATTTCATACTGAACGGTGGGGAAAACGTGCAAGATAGTGAACTGACAGAACAGTTTCTTGATGCGCTGTGGATCGAGCGCAATCTGGCGCAAAATACCCTGTCCTCCTATCGGCAGGATCTGCAAACTCTCACCGGCTGGCTGGCGCATCACGGCTTAACGCTGACAACCCTGAGCGCGCCCGATCTGCAACAGTTTCTCGCGGAGAGACTGGAAGGCGGCTATAAAGCCTCCAGCTCTGCACGCCTGCTCAGCGCCATGCGCCGTCTGTTTCAGTATTTGTACCGCGAAAAGATGCGCACTGACGATCCCAGCGCGATGCTGGCCGCGCCCAAGCTGCCCCAGCGGTTGCCAAAAGATCTGAGCGAGGCGCAGGTGGATCGCCTGCTGCAGGCACCCGATGTTAACGTGCCGCTTGAACTGCGCGATAAAGCCATGCTGGAATTGTTATATGCCACCGGCTTACGGGTTTCGGAACTGGTGGGACTGACCCTGAATGACGTCAGCCTGCGCCAGGGCGTGGTGCGCGTGATCGGTAAAGGCAATAAAGAGCGGCTGGTGCCATTAGGTGAAGAGGCGGTTCACTGGCTGGAATACTATATGGAGCACGGGCGGCCGTGGTTGCTCAATGGGCAGACGCTGGACGTGTTTTTCCCCAGTAACCGTGCCCAGCAGATGACGCGGCAAACCTTCTGGCATCGTATCAAGCATTACGCCCTGCTGGCGGGCATTGATAGCGAAAAGCTTTCTCCCCATGTGTTGCGCCATGCTTTCGCCACGCATTTGCTGAACCATGGGGCTGACCTACGTGTCGTACAGATGTTACTGGGGCACAGCGACCTCTCAACGACGCAGATTTATACGCATGTCGCCACGGAACGTCTGCGACTGTTACATCAACAGCATCATCCGCGCGCATAGCTGGCGGAGAGTAAGGAAAACAATGAACAAACATGTTGCCATGCTGGCGCTGCTGGCCAGCGCTTTTTCCGGTTTGACCCACGCTGATGACAGCGCCATTCAGCTTTCCCTGAAGAAACTGGGTTTGCACCAGGCTGAGATCCAACCTGCACCGCTGCCGGGTTTTAAAACCGTGCTCACCGAAAGCGGCGTGCTGTACGTTACCGATGATGGTAAACACATGATCCAGGGGCCGCTTTACGATGTCAGCGGTGCTCAGCCGGTCAACGTGACGAACGCGCTGCTGGATAAAAAAGTTGAGGCGCTGGTTCCGGAAATGATCGTGTATAAAGCGCCCAAAGAGCAGCATGTGGTGACAGTGTTTACGGATATCACCTGTGGCTACTGCCACAAACTGCACGAACAAATGGCTGACTACAACGCGCTGGGCATCACCGTTCGCTATCTGGCTTTCCCACGTGAAGGCATGAACGGCAAAGTTGCCAGCGCCATGAAGGCCGTGTGGTGCAGCGCCGATCGCAACAAAGCCTTTGATGAGGCGATGAAAGGCGATGTGCCGAAGATGGATGCGCCAGCCTCCTGCACGATTGATATCGGCAAGCAGTACCAGCTTGGCGTACTGTTTGGTATCCAGGGCACGCCGGCGATTCTGACTGATAGTGGCATGATGATCCCCGGCTATCAAAGTCCACAGGAGCTCAGGCAGGTACTGGATAATCAAAAGCGTGGTGGTTAAGGCGTGGTAAAGCACGAAGTCGAGTTACGTCGCCGTGAAGCGGTAGCCGATTTGCCGGGGTTACCGGCAGATTTACCGCCGCTCCTGCGTCGGCTTTATCTGCAACGTGGCGTCACCAACGCCGCCGAGCTCGAAAGGGGCGCGAAAAACCTGCTCCCTTTCAGTGCACTGAGCGGCATAGACAAGGCCGTTAACCTGCTTCATCAGGCGCTGCTGGATGGCCGCTGCATTATGGTCGTCGGGGATTTCGACGCTGACGGTGCCACCAGTACCGCCCTGACGGTGCTGGCGCTACGCAGCATGGGATGTAGCAACGTGCAGTACCTGGTGCCCAATCGTTTCGAAGATGGCTACGGCCTGAGTCCGGAAGTGGTTGAGCAGGCCCGCGCGCGCGGTGCAGAGATGATTCTGACCGTCGATAACGGCATTTCGTCCCATGCGGGTGTGGCGCTTGCGCATCAGCACGGCATTGCGGTGTTGGTGACCGACCACCACTTACCGGGCGAAACGCTGCCTGACGCCGATGCTATCGTTAATCCCAACCTGCCTGACTGTCATTTCCCCTCTCGTTCGCTGGCGGGCGTGGGCGTCGCTTTCTATCTGATGATGGCCCTGCGCGCCCATTTGCGCACTCAGGGCTGGTTTGGCGTCACGCGGTCAGAACCCAATCTGGCCGACCTGCTCGATCTGGTGGCGTTGGGCACGGTGGCAGATGTGGTGCCGCTGGATGCCAACAACCGCATTTTAGTGTGGCAGGGCCTGAGTCGTATTCGGGCCGGAAAGTGCCGTCCGGGCATCAAGGCCCTGCTGGAAATCGCCAACCGCGATGCCCGACAGTTGGCCGCCAGCGACCTGGGTTTTGCCCTGGGGCCCCGGCTTAACGCTGCCGGTCGGCTGGACGATATGTCTGTCGGCGTGGCGCTGTTACTGACCGACGATCTCAGCCAGTCGCGCATGTTAGCCAGCGAACTGGATGCGCTTAACCAGATGCGCAAAGAGATTGAGCAGGGGATGCAGAGCGAGGCACTGGCGTTATGCCAAAAGCTGGAGAACGAGCAAACCGATTTGCCGCTGGGGCTGGCCTTTTATCATCCTGAGTGGCATCAGGGCGTGGTCGGGATTCTGGCTTCCCGCCTGAAAGAGCGTTTTCATCGCCCGGTTATTGCCTTCGCACCGGCCGGTGATGGCATGCTGAAGGGATCGGGACGATCGATTGCCGGTCTGCATCTGCGCGATGCGCTGGAGCGTCTTGATACGTTGCATCCTGGCCTGATGCAGAAGTTTGGTGGTCACGCGATGGCCGCCGGACTGTCGCTGGAAGAGGCCCGCTACGACGAGTTTCGTCAGCGTTTTGCGGACCTGGTGGGCGAATGGCTGGCCGGCGAAGCGTTGCAGGGCGTCATCTGGTCGGACGGTGCCCTGCAGCCCGCTGAATTTTCTCTTCAGACGGCGGAAGTGCTGCGTGATGCCGGCCCATGGGGCCAGTCTTTCCCTGAGCCCGCTTTCGACGGCCGGTTCAGGCTACTGCAGCAGCGCCTCGTTGGTGAACGTCACCTGAAGGTCATGGTTGAACCTCTGGAAGGCGGACCGCTGATCGACGGTATCGCGTTCAACGTGGATACCACGTTGTGGCCTGACAGCAGCGTGCGCCAGGTCGAACTGGCCTATCGGCTTGATATCAATGAGTATCGCGGCAATCGCTCCGTCCAACTGATCATTGAACATCTCTGGCCGCTCAGTTAGCCAGCGGTGACGGCGGGGCCTCACATTCCCGCCGTTGCCAGTTTAACCTTGCCACGCCCGCGTCGGCAGAGCCAGTCCAGCTGGCTCAACGAAAGATTAACCTCTGCGCATTTTCTCAACGCTACAAACCGCCGTCGGTTTCGGGTAAACTCGCAGGTTAAATTTCTTATTCCATCGAACGTAAAAAAGACGCTAAACACATGTTTGAAATCAACCCGGTCAAATACCGTATTCAGGACCTCAGCGAACGCAGCGACGTTCTTCGGGGGTATCTTTGACTACGATGCTAAGAAAGAACGCCTTGAGGAAGTAAACGCCGAGCTGGAACAGCCCGACGTCTGGAACGAGCCTGAACGCGCTCAGGCACTGGGCAAAGAACGCTCCTCCCTGGAAGCCATCGTGGATACGTTCGATCAGATGAGCCAGGGGCTGGAAGATGTGCAGGGGCTGCTTGATCTGGCGGTAGAAGCCGATGACGAAGAAACCTTCAACGAAGCGGTCGCCGAGCTGGACGCGCTGGAAGGCAAGCTCGGCGAGCTAGAGTTCCGCCGTATGTTCTCTGGCGAGTACGACAGCGCCGACTGTTACATCGATCTGCAGGCCGGTTCGGGTGGAACAGAAGCGCAGGACTGGGCCAGCATGCTGATGCGCATGTATCTGCGTTGGGCAGAAGCCAAAGGGTTCAAAACAGAAATTATTGAAGAGTCAGAAGGTGAAGTCGCGGGCATTAAGTCGGTGACGATTCGCGTGTCTGGCGATTACGCGTTTGGCTGGCTCCGCACCGAAACCGGCGTACATCGTCTGGTACGTAAGAGTCCATTTGACTCCGGTGGTCGCCGCCATACCTCCTTCAGTTCAGCCTTTATCTATCCGGAAGTGGATGACGATATTGATATCGACATCAACCCGGCTGACCTGCGTATTGATGTGTACCGCGCCTCTGGTGCAGGTGGTCAGCACGTTAACCGTACGGAATCGGCGGTGCGTATTACCCACGTTCCAACCGGTACGGTCACCCAGTGTCAAAACGATCGCTCTCAGCACAAAAACAAAGATCAGGCGATGAAGCAGATGAAGGCGAAGCTGTACGAGCTTGAAATGCAGAAAAAAAATGCCGAGAAGCAGATGCTGGAAGACAACAAGTCTGACATTGGCTGGGGCAGCCAGATCCGTTCTTATGTTCTGGACGACTCACGTATTAAAGATCTGCGTACCGGCGTGGAAACGCGCAACACGCAGGCGGTGCTGGATGGCGATCTGGACCGTTTCATTGAAGCAAGTTTAAAAGCAGGGCTATAAGGAACCGACATGTCTGAACAACAACCGCAGAGCGCTGACGTCGCACTTGAGTTAAATAACGAACTGAAAACGCGTCGCGAGAAGCTGAGCGTGCTGCGTGAAAACGGCGTGGCGTTTCCTAACGATTTTCGTCGTGATACCACCTCCGATCGGCTGCATGCCAGCTATGACGAGAAGAGTAACGAAGAGCTGGAAGACTTAGGCATTGAGGTCAGCGTGGCTGGCCGTATGATGACGCGCCGTATCATGGGCAAGGCGTCTTTCATTACCCTGCAGGACGTGGGCGGCCGCATTCAGCTGTACGTGGCACGTGACGATCTGGCCGAAGGTATCTACAACGAGCAATTCAAAAAGTGGGACCTGGGCGATATCCTCGGCGCACGCGGTAGGCTGTTCAAAACCAAAACCGGCGAATTGTCGATTCACTGCTCAGAGCTGCGCTTGTTAACGAAAGCCCTGCGCCCGCTGCCAGACAAATTTCACGGTCTGGCCGATCAGGAAACGCGCTATCGTCAGCGCTATCTTGATCTGATCGCCAACGATGAATCACGCAACACCTTCAAAATCCGTTCGCAGATCATGGCCGGCATTCGTCAGTTCATGGTTGGACGCGATTTTATGGAAGTGGAAACGCCAATGATGCAGGTGATCCCGGGCGGCGCTTCAGCGCGTCCGTTTATCACGCATCACAACGCGCTGGATATCGATATGTATCTGCGTATTGCGCCAGAGCTGTATCTGAAACGCCTGGTGGTGGGCGGTTTCGATCGCGTGTTCGAGATCAACCGTAACTTCCGCAACGAGGGGATTTCGCCTCGTCACAACCCAGAGTTCACCATGATGGAACTCTATATGGCTTATGCGGATTACAAAGATCTGATTGAACTGACCGAAAGCCTGTTCCGTACGCTGGCGCAGGATATCCTGGGCTGCACGGTTGTGCCTTACGGTGAGCAGGAATTCGATTTTGGTAAGCCGTTTGAAAAACTCACCATGCGTGAAGCGATCAAGAAGTACCGTCCGGAAACCGATCTGGCCGATCTTGACGATTTCGACAAAGCGGTGGCGATTGCTCAGACCATTGGCATCAAAGTCGAGAAAAGCTGGGGCTTAGGGCGCGTAGTGACCGAAATTTTTGAAGAAACCGCTGAAGCACATCTGATTCAGCCAACCTTCATTACCGAGTATCCGGCTGAAGTGTCGCCGCTGGCCCGTCGCAACGACGAAAATCCTGAGATCACCGATCGCTTTGAGTTCTTTATTGGCGGACGTGAAATCGGCAACGGTTTCTCTGAGCTTAACGATGCGCAGGATCAGGCTGAGCGTTTCCTGCAGCAGGTGAATGCGAAAGATGCGGGCGATGATGAAGCGATGTTCTACGACGAGGATTATGTCACCGCCCTGGAACATGGTTTACCGCCAACGGCAGGCTTAGGCATTGGTATTGACCGCATGGTCATGCTGTTTACCAACAGCCACACCATCCGCGACGTAATTCTGTTCCCGGCGTTGCGCCCAGGCTCAAAGTAATTATCAGATGCTGGTTAAAGGCCGGGTGATTCCGGCCTTTTTTATTTCTGCTCTGCAACCCGCCACGGCATGTGCGCTTGAGTAATCCCGTCCCCTCTGCCAGGCTGAACATCTCAACCTGGAGCCACCATTATGAAGCCACGTCCTGACTGTATTCTTCACTGGCAAGCGCTGGAAGGCGAAGACAACGAACATTATTCCGATAGCGATGAGCTGATGTCCATTGGTACACCACTGGCGAAACTGTCTGGATTAACCCGGCTGGGCATTCATCATGAAAGGTTGCCGCCCGGACGCCGCATGTCTTATCCCCATGCGGAAAGTGCGGAAGAGGAGTTTATCTTCGTGCTGGAAGGTTATCCACACGCGTGGATCAATGGCGAATTGTATCCGCTGTCACCGGGAGAGGCCGTGGCGTTTCCGGCCGGTACCGGCATTTGTCACACCTTTATCAATAACAGCGACGCCGACGCGCGCTTTCTGGTGATCGGCGAGGTCAGCAAAGCGGAGAACCGCATTACCTATCCGCTAAACCGCGACTACGAAGCCACGCGCGAAGACAAGTGGCTTAACCCACCGCAACAGCAGATGGGCACACATCCCGGACTGCCGGACGAAAAGCCTTAAGATTTCACAGCATTATCCAGCCAGGTCTGGAAGCGTGAGTAGGGCACATAGAGCGCCACATCTTTATACAGCGTTTTTCCGCTCTTGTTGTCGTTGATGCGCTGGCTGTAACCCACAATCACGCCTGCCAGCGTGTCGTCAGATGCATTATAAACCGCGCCCCCTGACATGCCCTTAACCACGCCCGCATTGGCGGCCACGACAACGCAGTTCGCTTTGTTCCAGTCATTTGCCAGCGTGGTGTTCACCAGGTTTTTCCCGGTAGAGCTCACGGGCATTGCAGAGATGAAGCTGTAGCCGTAAAGATTCACTTTGTCGCCAATATGGCTGTTACGGAAGGACGGTGGCAGGTTGGCTTCGCTGTTCTTGTGGTACACGACCGCGAGATCGCACTCAGGATGCCAGGCTTTCACGCGGTAAAGCGAATATTTTGCGACGTGGGCGGCCGTGAGGCTGTAGTCAGGGGTAAGGGGAATAGTCGTGCCCAGCGTGCCCAGCCCCAGCACGGTGGGAATGCCTGTTACGGTCATATCCACGCGCTTCTCTGCTTCTCTGCTGTATTCATAATGGCCGACTGAGCAGCCTGTAAGACTGATTACCATCAAAACGATAAGCCGTTGCATTTTCTCTCTCCGCGTCAGTTGGACTGCATTTCATCTGGCGATTCATAAGAGCTATATCGGCAACGCTAATACTTTATTGATAACTAAAATCGGTATTAGCAAAAAAACGGCTACTTCGCTGGCAACCTTTATCATCGTCCGGTGCGTTACGCGGCGGCATCCTCGCTAACTGTATGTTTAATAAGCCTGGTTGATGCGTATGTCAATTATTGCCATACACGCAATAGATTGTTGTTGTTATGTGAGTATCAGATGACAGGTAGCTATGCTGTAATACGTAGTGTGATATAGATCATAAATTATAGCTCGTTTATCAGGATGCATGCGTCATCCGTCTCGTTGTAATTATTATTTTTGGGAGAGTGTTATGCCTGTTGCATTGCTTGCACTGGCGCTGAGTGCGTTCGCTATCGGAACCACTGAGTTTGTGATCATGGGCCTGTTGCCGGAGGTCGCAAACGATTTGCGCGTGTCCATTCCGTCCGCAGGTTGGTTAATTAGCGGCTATGCATTAGGCGTAGCAATCGGTGCACCGATCATGGCGCTGTTAACGGCGAAGTTGCCCCGTAAAAAAACGCTGATTCTGTTGATGGTAATTTTTATCATCGGCAATCTGCTGTGTGCTCTGGCCTACAGCTATAACCTGCTGATGCTGGCACGGGTGATTACCGCCCTCTGTCACGGGGCTTTCTTTGGGATTGGATCGGTGGTCGCGGCCAGTCTGGTTTCCGCCGATCGTCAGGCTTCTGCCGTGGCGTTGATGTTTACCGGTCTGACGCTGGCCAATGTATTAGGCGTGCCGTTGGGAACCTGGTTTGGTCAGCTGTTTGGCTGGCGTGCGACATTCTGGGGCGTTTCGGCTATCGGCGTACTGGCCTTCATTGCCTTAATCACCAGCCTGCCGGGAAATAAGAATGAGAAGCCGGTCGATCTGGCGAGCGAAATCAGCGCGCTGGCCAACGGCAAACTGTGGCTGTCATTACTGATGACAGTCTGTTTTGCTGCCGCCATGTTTGCCCTGTTTAGCTACATAGCACCGCTGCTGCTGCAGGTTACCGGCATCAGCGATCGTGGCGTGAGCTGGACGTTGTTTCTGATTGGCGCGGGCCTGACCGTGGGCAATATTCTGGGGGGCAAAATGGCCGACCGCAAAGTCTCCCTGAGCCTGATAGGCAGTTTTTCGCTGATTACGCTGTTCTCACTGCTGTTTAGCTGGACCAGCCACGCGCTCTGGCTGGCGGAGATCACCTTGTTCCTGTGGGCAATGGCAACCTTTGCCACGGTTCCCGGCCTGCAGATCAATGTGGTGCGTCACGGTAAAGAGGCACCTAATCTGGTTTCCACCCTGAATATTTCTGCCTTTAACGTTGGCAATGCGCTTGGCGCGTGGGTGGGCGGCGCGGTGATTGCGCGCGGCTATGGACTGACCGCGGTTCCTGTTGCCGCCGCCGCGCTGGCGGCGGTTGGACTGATGGTTTGCTTGATCACCTTCCGCAAATCCGGCGGTGCTGCGGCCCGGGTGCATGCCTAAGCGAGTCTGTCCGCAATCTGCTCAGGAAAACGGGCCACCTGTTGCTGCAGGTGGTTCACAAACGCCTCTACCAGCGCGGATGCCGGCCGATGCTGCGGCCTGACGAGGCTAACGGTAAAAGGCACAGCGACGCTAAAAGGGCGCATCACCACACCGCTGTCGGCGTAATCCAGCGCCGTCAGCGGATTCACCACTGAGATCCCCACTCCGGCCTGCACCATCGCGCACACGGACGCCGCGCTGTGGGTTTCCATCACCATCCTGCGTGTCACACCTTGCTCATGAAACAGTGCGTCGAGCAGCTGGCGGTAGCTGTCCGTGCGCGACAGGCTGACATAGTTCTCACCGGCGAAGTCCTGCGGCGTCAGCAAGGCGCGCTGCGCCAGGCGATGGTGCTGCGGTAACACGCACACTTCATCGCAGGTCAGCAGAGCCTGGCGATCGGTCCCGGCGGGGGCGTGCTGCGTTTCCGTAATGCCCAGATCGTAACGCTGAGCCGACAACCACTCTTCCAGTAATGGGGATTCCTGCGGAATAATGTTCAGACTGACATCAGGGTAGCGCTGCAAAAAGGTCTGGCAGACGGGCGGCAGCAGTGACTGGGAAAAAACCGGCAGGCAGGCGATAGAGAGCTCACCCTGGCGAAACTGGCGTAATCCCTCTGCGGCATCAATGATGCGATCCAGCCCATACCATGAGCGCTGCACTTCTTCGAACAGCCGTAAGCCCTGTACGGTAGGCTGTAAGCGGCCGCGCACGCGCTCAAACAGCGTCAGACTCAGCTGCCGTTCCAGTCGCGCCAGCTCGCGGCTGACGGTAGGCTGGGACGTCTGCAGCAGAGTCGCAGCCTGCGTGAGGTTTCCGCTGGTCATAACAGCATGAAAAATCTCGATATGCCGCCAGTTGATTTTTGCCATGCATCATTCCATATCATTTTTGCATAGATGCTATTAAAACAGATATTTTTCGGCATGGCACGATTCTGGCTTAATGGTTTTATTGCCACAGGAGAACCCCATGCCTCGTCCACTTAATACCACCGAAACCGCCCTGAACGTCGATAATTTACTGCCGCTGGCACGTCAGTACAGCGGCCCGTTCTGGGCTTATGATGCGCAGGTTATCCAACAGCGTATTGCTCAACTCCACGCATTTGATGTGGTGCGCTTTGCGCAAAAAGCCTGTTCTAACACCCACATTCTGCGCCTGATGCATTCTGCGGGCGTTAAGGTTGATTCGGTTTCCCTGGGCGAAATTGAGCGTGCGCTGGTGGCCGGCTTTCAGCCCGACAGTGACGAAATCGTATTCACTGCCGATGTCCTGGATAACCCTACGCTTGCCAGGATTGCAGAGCTTAAGGTGCCGGTTAACGCCGGATCCGTGGATATGCTGCATCAACTGGGTGCCGTTTCGCCAGGACATGCCGTCTGGCTGCGCATTAACCCCGGCTTTGGTCACGGGCACAGCCAAAAAACCAATACCGGTGGCGAAAACAGTAAGCACGGCATCTGGCCCAGCGATTTGCCCGCTGCTCAGGCGGCTATCGAACAATATGGACTGCGCCTGATCGGCATTCATATGCATATCGGTTCAGGCGTGGACTATGCGCACCTGCAGCAGGTCTGCGATGCCATGGTGGATTTGGTCGTGGAATTTGGCCAGGATCTTGAGGCTATCTCTGCCGGAGGCGGTTTATCCATTCCCTATCACTACGGGGAAGAGGCGATCGATACCGATCACTATTTTGGCCTGTGGGACGCGGCACGCCAGCGCGTGGCGAACCATCTGGGCCATGCCGTGAAGCTGGAAATCGAACCCGGCCGTTTCCTGGTCGCGGAGTCAGGCGTGCTGGTCTCTCAGGTTCGGGCAGTAAAAGAGATGGGCAGCCGTCACTTTGTGCTGGTGGATGCAGGCTTCAGTGATCTGATGCGCCCCTCCATGTACGGCAGCTACCATCATATCTCTGTGATGGCGGGCGATAACCGGGCGATCGATGAACAGGCAACGATCGACAGCGTAGTTGCAGGCCCTCTGTGCGAGTCGGGCGATGTTTTCACCCAGCTTGAAGGTGGCAAGGTGGAAACCCGGGCTATTCCGGCCGCGAAAGTCGGGGATTATCTGGTGTTTCACGACACCGGCGCTTACGGCGCATCGATGTCCTCAAACTACAACAGCCGCCCACTGATTCCTGAGATCCTGTTTGAAAACGGCGAGCCGAGAGAAATCCGCCGCGCGCAGCGCATTGAAGATCTGCTGGCGCTGGAATGAGGCTACTGCGCCTGTTGAAAGACGATGACGGACAGGCCAGCCGTGCCACCGCACGGCTGGTCGTGCCCGTCAGGGGGCTGGATAGGTGTAACGGCGATGGATCGCTTCGAGTTCTTCCAGAACCTCATTGCTGAGCGTCACGTTGGCGCTGTCGATATTGATCTTTAACTGATCCAGCGTGGTTGCGCCCAGCAGGGTGCTGGACACAAAAGGTTGCTGACGAACAAACGCCAGTGCCATTTGTGAAGGATCAAGCTGATGTTTTTGGGCCAGCGCCACATATTCCGCCACCGCCAGCTGAGACTGCTCACCGCTGTAGCGGGTAAAGCGGCTAAACAGGGTATTACGTGCACCCGCGGGCTGCGCGCCATTCAGGTATTTACCGCTCAACGTACCAAACGCCAGGCAGGAATAGGCCAGCAGCTCCACGCCTTCATGCTGGCTGATTTCCGCCAGGCCCACTTCAAAACTGCGATTTAGCAGGCTGTAGGGGTTTTGAATAGAGACGATACGCGGCAGTTCATGCTTTTCTGCCAGCTGCAGATAACGCATGACGCCCCACGGCGTTTCATTCGACACGCCGATATAGCGGATCTTACCTGCCCGCACCTGCTCAGCCAGAGCCTCCAGCGTTTCTAACAGCGTGACAGGGACGCTGTTCTCACTGTACTGATAGCCCAGCTTGCCAAAGAAGTTGGTTTGACGCTGCGGCCAGTGAAGCTGATACAGATCGATGTAGTCGGTGTTTAAACGTTTCAGGCTGGCATCCAGCGCCTCGCGAATATTTTTGCGATCCAGCGCCATATTAGGGCGAATCGACGCATCGTTGCCGCGCGTTGGGCCGGCAACTTTACTGGCAAGAACGATTTTGTCCCGGCTACCGGTCTTTTTTAACCAACTGCCAATATATTTTTCGGTCAGCCCCTGAGTTTCGGGCCGCGGGGGAACAGGATACATCTCGGCAGTATCAATCAGGTTGATGCCCGAACTGAGGGCTAAATCCAGTTGAGCGTGGGCGTCGGCTTCGCTGTTTTGCTCACCAAACGTCATGGTGCCCAATCCAAGCTGGCTCACTTCCAGCGAGCTATGGGGGATACGGTGATAGTGCATTGCCGGCTTCCTTTTCTGTAGGGATAAGTAATATGACTTCAGGGACTATAGCGCGAGGCGTAGCGGCTAAGAAAGGGGGATAACAGAGAGAAATAGCCTGCCGACGCGGGGGAGGGGCGACAGGCCGATACTTTTCGCATCTAACGTTCAATAATGGTAGAAACGTCGTCACTGTTGATCTGCACCGTATGGCCTGACTGATCGGTGTATTGCACTAGCCCCGTTTCTTTATCAATGCTCGGTTTCCCTTCGGTCATAATCATCCGGCCATCTTTTGTTGCCATAACATAATTGGAACTGCATCCACCCAATGTCACCGCAGCAACGGCCAATAATACAATTTTACTCAGCCCTTTCATTATGCTCATCCTCACGAATCGTCCACTGCAAAAAGTGTAGTAATAAATCCTTTTACCGATTGGGTTAATCGTATCAATCTGAAAATAACCGGGCGGCGCGGAGCCGCCCTTGACAACATTAGTGCGTTTTTTTCTTACTGCGCATCAGGTTAAGGCACTCAACGGCCATCGAGAAGAACATAGCAAAATAAATGTAACCTTTTGGTACATGCACCGCGAAACTTTCCAGGATCAGGGTAAAACCCACCAAAATCAGGAACGAGAGAGCCAGCATTTTGACCGACGGATGACGATCAACGAACTCACCAATACTGCGGGCAGCGACCATCATCATTAATACCGCAATCACCACTGCCGCCATCATAATAAACAAATGGTCGGAGAGGCCCACGGCCGTAATAACGGAGTCGAGACTAAAAATGATGTCGAGCAACATGATTTGAACAATGGCACCCATGAACGAGTGAACGTTGGTTTTGTGCTCGGCTTCTTCGCCTTCTATCGTTTCATGAATCTCCATGCTGGACTTCCACAGCAAGAATAATCCACCAAACAACAGGATGAGATCGCGTGCTGAAAAAGCATGATCCATGAGGGTAAACAATGGGTTGGTCAGTCTTGCGACCCAGGCAATAGAGGCCAGTAACCCCAGACGCATCAGCATTGCGCCCATCAAACCGATGCGGCGTGCGCGGGCTTGCTGATGTTTGGGGAGTTTTGCCACCACTAACGACAGAAAGATAATGTTATCAATGCCCAGAACCACTTCCAGAATGGTCAGGGTGCCCAGCGCCAGCCAGGCGTTGGGATCGGTAATCCACTCGAACATACCTGCACTCATATCCTAAACGAAAATTAAACAAAGATTATACGCACCAAATTTGTCTAACTCACATTTAAATACCGCCAGGGACGCGAGAATAAGGCTGTCAGACCAGAAAATGGCGTGCCAGAAGCGGGCCTGTAAAACTTTTCTTGAGATAAAACCCGCGTGGCAGCGTCATGATGGGCTGTCCGCGATCGCCGATCCCTTCCGTTAAGGCTTTGCTGTTTGCTGCTTTGGGGCGAATCTGCAGCCAGGCACCGTGACGGGCGGTGATGCGTTCTACCTGACCCAGTACGATCATATCCATCAACTCCTCCCAGTCCTGGCGCAGCATCTCATCTTCCTGCGCGTCGGGGCTCCACAGCAGCGGCGCGCCAACCCGACGTTCGCCTAACGGGATGTCACGCTCGCCCTCTACCGGCATCCACAGGACGCGCGCCAGCTTATGGCGGACATGGCTTTTTTGCCAGGTGACGCCGCTGTTTCCGGTGAGGGGCGCAACGCAAACAAATGTTGTTTCCAGCGGCTTGCCATAGCGATCGACAGGGATCGTTTTTAGTTCAATTCCCAGGTGTGCGAAATCCTGTTCTGCTTTACTGCCCGCACTGGCGCCCAGATGCCATTCCAGCAGCATCCCGACCCAGCCTTTATCCCGTTTCAGGTTGGCCGGTATCGGAATGCCTGCCTGGTCGGCCAGGGTTTGCAGCGTTAAACCTGCCAGTGACTGGGCGCGCGATAACAGTGTTGACTCATCTTCAGGTGGCCCGGGAAGGAATGTCATGTGAATAACTCATAATGATTAATAATTAAGCAGCCTGCGGCAGCCTCAGGTTTTCCACAGGAAAGAACGCGGTATAACTCACATAATAACATGAAACATAGTACTTTTTTTTACAGCGAAATTGGCAGGCTCCAACTCATGTCGCAGGTTATCCCAACTTGCTATCAACAATGAACAGGATCTCAAGCCCAGTTATCCACAGAAAAATGGGATAACCCCGTCTCAGGTTGCCTACTGGTTCCATTTACAGCCTTGACTTTGCTGTTTTTCAACAAAAATTAAGCCGTTTGATGCAAGCTTGAGCCGATCGCTGTGGATAAAAAGCATTGTGGTGGATCTTTAGCCAATTGTCAGCACGAAGGAATTATCCGCCCCCTTTCCGGCAGGGTAAAAGGCAGCAGAGTAAAAAAATAGTCTTATATTTCAAGAGTAAATCGTGGTCTTGTTTTTGGCACCTTCAGATTCATCCTGGTACGTTATTCAGTTAACTCCCGTGTTCTGCACAAAGCTATCCACAGAAAACGTGAATAAGATCTCTCTTTTTACGGACTTTTGTTTATAACTTCGCATGAGTCTGTGAGTTATCCCGACATTACGCCCCTAAGCGCCCGCAAATCCAGTGGTTTACCGCCTGTAAGGAGTGTGAAACAATCAGACCATTCAATTTTAGCTTTTGAGGTAGTCCGGTGATCGATGATGATGGCTACCGCCCGAATGTTGGTATCGTAATTTGTAACAGGCAGGGGCAAGTGTTATGGGCCAGGCGCTTTGGACAGCACTCCTGGCAATTTCCTCAGGGAGGCATCAATCCCGGTGAAACCGCGGAACAGGCGATGTATCGCGAACTGTTCGAAGAAGTCGGGTTACACCGTAAAGATGTTCGAATACTTGCATCTACCCGTAACTGGTTGCGCTACAAGTTGCCAAAACGTTTGGTGCGTTGGGACACAAAACCGGTTTGTATTGGTCAGAAACAAAAGTGGTTTCTTCTGCAGTTGATGTGTAATGACGCAGACATTAATGTGCAGCACAGCAGCACGCCGGAATTCGACGGCTGGCGGTGGGTAAGCTTTTGGTATCCGGTCCGTCAGGTTGTCTCTTTTAAGCGCGATGTTTATCGTCGGGTGATGAAAGAATTCGCTGGCGTAGTGATGTCCATGCAGGAGAGTGCGGTGCAGCGAAATCATCCTGCCCATCGACGTAAAAGAGGATAGGCCACGCCCTTTATGCTCACTCAGTTGCGAGAAATTGTTGAAAAGGTGGCGAGTGCGCCACGTCTGAATGAAGCACTCGACATTCTGGTTAATGAGATCTGCCTGGCGATGGAAACGGAAGTCTGTTCCGTCTACCTCGCCGATCACGAACGTCGCTGTTATTACCTGATGGCGACACGCGGTTTGAAAAAACCGCGTGGGCTAACGGTCAAGCTGGCGTTTGATGAAGGTATTGTCGGTCTGGTGGGGCGACTCGCTGAGCCGATTAACCTTGCCGATGCGCAGAGCCATCCCAGCTTTAAGTACATTCCTTCAGTAAAGGAAGAGCGCTATCGCTCTTTCCTTGGCGTGCCTATTATCAGCCGCCGCCAGCTTATGGGCGTGCTGGTGGTTCAGCAGCGTGAACATCGGCAGTTCGACGAAAGTGAAGAGTCGTTTCTCGTTACCCTGGCCACGCAGCTGGCTGCCTTACTGTCACAATCGCAACTGAGTCAGTTGTTTGGTCAGTATCGTCTGGCACGCATTCGGGCCATTGCTGCCGCCCCAGGCGTTGCCGTCGCGCCGGGCTGGGTAGACGAAACCCAGCCCTTACTCGATCAGGTTTCTGCCGCCTCAACGCTGGATCCGCAGCGTGAACGCGAGCGTTTGTCACTGGCCATGACCGAAGCCGCCAGTGAATTCCGTCGCTTCAGTAAACGCTTTACCGCCAGCGCGCAAAAAGAGAGCGCGGCGATCTTCGATCTCTACTCGCACCTGTTAACGGACGCACGCCTGAAAAAGGATCTTTTCGCGGAGATCGAGCGGGGATCCGTTGCCGAGTGGGCGGTCAAAACCGTCATTGAAAAGTTTGCCGCCCAGTTTGCCAGCCTGACGGACAGCTATCTGAAAGAGCGCGCCGGCGATCTGCGGGTGTTGGGTCAACGTTTGCTGTTCCATCTCGATGATTCTCTGGTGGGCGTGAACGCCTGGCCTGAGCGTTTCGTGCTGGTGGCAGACGAACTCACCGCCACAACGCTGGCGGAAATTCCGCACGAGCGGCTGGCAGGGATTGTGGTACGCGACGGCGCGGCGAACTCCCATGCGGCCATTTTGACCCGGGCGATGGGCATTCCGACCGTCATGGGCGCGGACATTCAACCCAGTCAGTTAAACAAACGTTTGCTGATTGTCGATGGCTATCGCGGTGAACTGCTGATCGATCCTGAACCGGTTCTGGTGCAGGAGTACCAGCGGCTAATCAGTGAAGAAAATGCCCTCAGCAAAATGGCTGAAGGCGGCGTGGACAGGCCGGGCGAGCTGCGTAGCGGTCAACGTATACAGGTTATGCTGAACGCGGGGCTGAGCCCGGAGCATGAGCAAACGCTGGGCAGCTGGGTTGATGGCATTGGCCTTTACCGCACTGAAATTCCCTTTATGCTGCAAAGCGGTTTTCCATCGGAAGAAGAGCAGGTTGCTCAGTATCAGGGCATGCTGCAGCTGTTCCACGAAAAGCCGGTGACGCTGCGCACGCTGGATATCGGGGCAGATAAGCAACTGCCTTACATGCCAATCAGTGAAGAGAATCCTTGCCTGGGCTGGCGGGGCATTCGTCTCACGCTCGACCAACCCGAGATTTTTATGGTGCAGGTGCGCGCCATGCTGCGTGCTAACGCCGCGTCAGGTAATTTGAGCATTTTGTTGCCGATGATCAGCCATATCGATGAGATCGACGAAGCCAAGCGGCTCATTCAGCGTGCCGGGACAGAAGTGGAAGAGATGCTCGGCTATACCATTCCGACGCCGCGCATCGGGATTATGATTGAAGTGCCTTCTATGCTGTTTATGATCCCGCACCTGGCGTCGCGCGTCGATTTCGTGTCTGTCGGAACCAATGACCTGACGCAGTATTTACTGGCGGTAGATCGTAACAATACCCGCGTGGCGAACCTGTATGATTCGCTGCATCCGGCTATGCTGCGTGCGCTACAGGCAATTTCCATTGAAGCCCATTTGGCGAATCTGGAATTATGCTTGTGTGGTGAAATGGCGGGCGATCCGATGTGTGTGGCGCTATTGATAGGGATGGGGTATCACCATCTCAGCATGAACGGGAAGAATGTCTCACGCGTGAAATATCTGCTGCGTCATCTGGATTACGAAGAAGTCCAGAAACTCAGTACTCAGGCGCTCAAAGCCTATTCAGCGTCAGATGTGCGTCAGCTGGTCTCGGCGTTTATGGAAGAGCGCGGCCTGGGCGGCCTGATTCGCGGCGGTCGTTAACCCAGGTTACATTTCTGCGGCTACTCAGAAAACTGGCTGTGCTATGATGCCCAGCCCTAATTTATGTGCATCACGTCCCCTTTTCAGGGCTGAAAATAAACGGTGAATGATGAATAACGGCTATATCGCATTTCCGCAGTTCGATCCGGTAATCTTCTCGATCGGACCGCTTTCGCTTCACTGGTACGGATTGATGTATCTGGTGGGTTTTGTTTTCGCCATGTGGCTGGCGGTGCGTCGGGCCAACAAGCCAGGCAGCGGCTGGAAAAAAGAGGAAGTAGAGAACCTGCTTTACGCGGGCTTCCTGGGCGTTTTCCTGGGTGGTCGAATTGGTTATGTGCTGTTTTATAACCTGCCGCTGTTTCTCGATAATCCGCTTTACCTGTTTAAAGTCTGGGATGGCGGTATGTCATTCCACGGCGGGCTGATTGGCGTGATCCTGGTGATGCTGATATTTGCGCGTCGCACCAAACGTAATTTCTTTCAGGTCTCTGATTTTATTGCGCCGCTTATTCCGTTTGGCCTGGGCGCTGGTCGCCTGGGTAATTTTATCAATGGTGAACTCTGGGGCCGTGTCGATCCCAATTTCCGTTTCGCCATGCTGTTCCCCGGCTCGCGCAGCGAAGATATCGCGCTGGCGGCCAACAACCCACAATATCAGGCCTTACTGAACACCTATGGCGTGCTGCCGCGTCATCCTTCACAGCTGTACGAGCTGTTTCTTGAAGGCATCGTGCTGTTCATTATCCTGAACCTGTTTATTCGTAAACCTCGCCCGATGGGCAGCGTCTCTGGCCTGTTCCTGATTGGCTACGGCACATTCCGCATTATTGTTGAATTCTTCCGTCAGCCAGACGCACAGCTTGGTTTGCTCACCGGTGGACTGAGCATGGGGCAACTCCTGTCGATCCCAATGATTATTGCCGGTGTGATTATGATGATTTGGGCGTATCGCCGTCGCCCGCAGCAACAACTTCACGAGGAAAAATGAAACAGTATCTGGACTTAATGCGCTACGTGCTGAACGAAGGCACACCAAAATCTGACCGTACCGGTACAGGCACGCTTTCAATTTTTGGTCACCAGATGCGTTTTAATCTGCAGGATGGTTTTCCGCTGGTCACCACAAAAAAGTGCCACCTGCGCTCCATCATTCATGAACTGCTGTGGTTTCTGCAAGGCGATACCAATATCGGTTACCTGAAAGAAAACAACGTCTCAATCTGGGATGAGTGGGCGGACGAGCAGGGTAATCTTGGGCCAGTCTACGGCAAGCAGTGGCGCAGCTGGGGCACGGCAAGCGGTCAGGAAATTGATCAAATCACCAAGGTGATTGAACAACTGAAACGCGATCCGGATTCCCGCCGCATTATTGTGTCAGCCTGGAACGTCGGCGAGCTGGATGAGATGGCGCTGGCACCGTGCCATGCGTTTTTCCAGTTCTATGTTGCGGACGGTAAACTCTCCTGTCAGCTTTATCAGCGTTCTTGCGATATCTTCCTGGGGCTGCCGTTTAATATCGCCAGCTATGCGTTGCTGGTGCATATGGTGGCACAGCAGTGCGATCTGGACGTGGGTGATTTTGTCTGGACCGGGGGCGATACGCACCTTTACAGCAACCATCTGGAGCAGGCCCATCTGCAGCTGACACGTGAGCCGCGACCGCTGCCGACGCTTGTCATCAAGCGCAAACCTGCTTCGTTGTTCGATTATCGCTTCGACGATTTCGAGATTGAAGGTTACGATCCGCATCCGGCGATTAAAGCCCCGGTTGCCGTCTGACGGTTTCCTGATACTAAGCCCCGGTATGACTTTGCATACCGGGGCTTTTTTTATCTTTCCGCCCGGCGCTTTGCGGCGATGATCTCAAACGATGCTTCAAACACGGCATGCAGCTGAAATAGTCTGCAGCGCCGCTTCCCGTTCCCGCTTTTACACATTGCCATCCCGCCCGCCAGATCGCACGCTGTTGCCATGAAAAGACCAACATCAAAAGGGTTTACGCTGGCAGAGCTACTGTTTGTCATGGTGATTGTCGGCATTCTCAGCGCGTTTGCCACGCAGGGCTGGCAGCGCTGGCAGCAGCGTCAGCAACTGCGTGACAGCGCTCGCCAGCTGCAATTTTTTTTGCTCAGCGTACGGGCGCAGGCCAACTGGCAAAACCGCGACTTTGTGTTATGGGCGCGAACCATGCAGCCCTGGTGCTTAGGTGTTGGCGATGCGCCGGTAAACGGCTGTGATCCCGCCCGACGCCTGCATTTTATTGCGCCGCACACGGGCGTGACCTTGCAGCCGCTGCGCGGTGAGCCAGGCTTTTACGGACGGCGCAACGTGGCCAGAGCGGGCAGCATTGAGCTGGTCAATCCAGCGGGACGAATCCGGCTGATCATCTCGTCACGGGCGCGGATTCGCCTGTGCTCCTCAGAGGAAGCAGGCTGCGAATGAAAGTGGCCGGATTTAGCCTGCTGGAAATGCTGATTGCGATGGCCATCAGTGCGGTACTGATGGTGGGCGCAGGGCGCTTTATGCCGCTGCTGTTGGGGGAAAATCTCCGTCTGCAACAGCGGGTGCAATTGCAAACGGAGCTGCAGCAGATGTTGTCTACACTGGAAAAAGCCGTGCGACGGGCAGGCTATTGCCAGGGAGAATGTGGCCGTGAAGGATTAACAATAACCGGGAGCTGCCTGCTTATCCGCTTTGATGAGAACAGCAACGGTCGCTGGGAAGATATCAGCCAAGGTGAAAGCGACTATTACGGCTACCGGCTGCGGCAAAAGCAGCTGGAGATGCAGCGCGGTGTGGATAACTGCAATGGCAGTGGCTGGGAGCGCTTGTCCGACCCCGCGTTTCTCTCTGTGGAAGCCTTTGAACTGCAGCGGGAAGGCCAGCGGGTCAGGATAATGCTGCAGGGGCGAACGGGTCAGCAGGAGGAAACAGTGGTGCGCTGGGTAGAGGGCATGAATTTGTGAAGGCGCAGGGCAACAGCGCGCTGGGGATGGTGTTAATCATCATGCTGACAGGCGGCATAACGCTACACGCCAGCCGCGACATGCTGACGCAGGGGATGCGCGGGGTTGCCGATGAGCAGCGTTTCATTCAGGGATTCTGGCAGGCGCAGTCGGCGCTGCAGTGGGGGCTGACCTTACAGTGGCCCGAGCAGCCGCCGTTATTCTGCCAACAGGAGAACCGGTATGGCTGGCAGAGCTGCCTGCAAAGAACCGCAGATGACAAAGGATTACTTAAAGGTGAAGACCGCACTGGCGAGATGGCCCTGTGGCGCTGGGTACGGGTGCAGGGCAGCACCATTCACCCTTTGCCGCAGGGCTGGATTGACTACTGCCCGCTGGCCGCGTCAGAGCAATGTTTCTGACGCGCGTGGGTTCAGCCTGCCGGAAGCCCTGTTTGCCCTGCTACTGATGGCTGTGAGCACCAGCGCTCTGCTTCAGTATCACCGGGTGTTGACGCTGGGTTTCAGTCAGCAGTGGCAGCAACGAGAAGCCTGGCGCGTTGCAGAGCAGCGACTGCTTGGCCACGAGGTGCCAGGCTGGCAATCCCGTTTCGAGAAAACACAAGGTCCGGGAGGCTGTGTGCTGGAAAAAGCCGAGGTAAGCGGGCCGCATCAACGTCACGCCAGCCTGATGCGTTTAACCTGTTAAGCGGTTAGGGCATTATGCTTACCCGCCTTTTGGTAGGCTTGAAATGCGATACGCGGTAGAGTGAGTATCCTCTGAGGTCGCTATGCCGTTTTGATTTTCCACAGGAGTTTTCATGTTTCACGTTTATCACTCTAATCAGCTTGATCTGCTCAAAAGCCTGGCAGCCAGAGTGATTAAACTGGATCCGCTTGACGATCCTTTTGCCTCAGAAATGGTGCTGGTACAAAGTCCGGGCATGGCGCAATGGTTACAGATGGAGCTGGCGCACACCTTTGGCATTGCGGCGAATATTGAATTTCCGCTACCGGCCAGTTTTATCTGGGAAATGTTTGTTCGCGTACTGCCGGACATTCCGGTCGAGAGCGCTTTTAGCAAAGCCAGCATGAGCTGGAAGCTGATGCACCGTTTACCCTCGCTGCTGCTACAGGATGAGTTTGCCTCACTGCGTCATTACCTGAGCGATGATGGTGACAAGCGCAAACTGTTTCAGCTCAGTGCCCGCGTCGCTGACCTGTTTGACCAGTATCTGGTTTATCGCGCCGACTGGCTGAACAGCTGGGAGCGGGGTCAGCACATCGACGGCCTGGGCGATGCCCAGATTTGGCAGGCGGCGCTATGGCGTGACTTAGTGAATTACACCGAGGAGCTGGGCCAGCCTAAATGGCACCGTGCCAACCTCTATGCGCGCTTTATCCATACGCTGGAGCAGACGCAGACCCCACCAGCCAACCTGCCCGAACGGGTTTTTATTTGCGGCATATCAGCGCTTCCGCCGGTCTACCTTCAGGCGTTACAGGCGCTGGGGCGACATATCGATATCTATCTGCTGTTCACGAATCCCTGCCGCGACTACTGGGGCGACATTCAGGATTATGCTTTTCTGGCGAAGTTACAAAGTCGTCAGCGTCGCCGCCACGATCGGGAGGAGTATCGTGGATTGTTTAGCGATGTGGCGCGTGCGCCTGCGCTGTTCAGTGACGAAGGCGAGCAGCAGCTCACGAACCCGCTCCTGGCTTCCTGGGGCAAGCTGGGGCGCGATAACCTTTACCTGCTCAGCCAGATGGATCTTAACAGCGAAATTGACGCCTTTGTCGATGTAGAGGAAGACAACCTGCTGCACAGCATGCAGCACGATCTTCTCAATCTGCAGGACAAGGCCGTGATCGGTCTGACGGCCGACGAACTGGCCTACAGTGGGCAAAAGCGTTGTCTGGATCCAGCGGATCGTTCCATCGCCATACAGGTTTGCCACAGTGCCCAACGCGAAGTGGAAGTGTTGCAGGATCATTTACTGGCGCGGATGGAGGCGGATCCCGGACTAAAAGCACGCGATATCATTGTCATGGTCGCCGATATTGACGCCTATGCGCCCTTTATTCAGGCCGTGTTTGCTAATGCTCCGGCCGAACGTTATCTGCCATTTGCCATCTCTGACCGCCGTGCCAGTCAGGCGCATCCGGCGATTGTGGCTTTTCTGCATTTACTGGCGCTGCCCGACAGCCGTTTCGTCTCCGAAGATGTGCTGGCGCTGCTGGACGTGCCCGCCTTAGCGAACCACTTCTCGATTGACGAAAGCGGGCTGCGTTTACTGCGGCGCTGGGTGAGCGAATCGGGCGTACGCTGGGGGCTGGATGATGCCAGCGTTGAGGCACTGGCCCTGCCGGTTACCGGTCAGCATACCTGGCGCTTTGGGCTGCAACGCATGCTGCTTGGCTATGCGATGGAAAGCCAGCATGGCGACTGGCAGGGCATCCTGCCCTACGATGAGTCAAGTGGACTGGTGGCCGAACTGGCAGGTCATCTGGCTGAGCTGCTGTCGCGGCTCAACCACTGGCGTCAGGTGCTGTCCGAACCGCGCCCGCTGGAAGCGTGGCTGCCTTTGTGCCGCGAGCTGCTCAATGCATTCTTTACGGCCGATCCCGAAACTGAAGCTGCACTGCTGCTGGTGGAAGAGCAGTGGAAGGCGTTGATTGAATACGGCATGGACGCACGCTTCGATGAGCCCATTCCGGTGGTGTTGCTGCGCGACGATCTGCGCGGCCGACTGGACCAGCAGCGTATCAGTCAGCGTTTTCTCGCCGGACAAATCAACTTTTGTACCCTGATGCCAATGCGTTCCATCCCGTTTAGCGTCGTGTGTTTACTGGGGATGAACGATGGCGTTTATCCGCGTACCCTGGCGCCGCTGGGATTTGACCTGATGCAACAGCAGTCGCGTAAAGGGGACCGTAGCCGCCGTGATGACGACCGTTACCTGTTTCTGGAGGCCCTGATCTCCGCGCAGCAACAGCTCTATATCAGCTATATCGGACGCGCGATACAGGACAATACCGAACGTTATCCGTCCGTGCTGGTCACAGAATTACTGGAATATATTGGGCAAAGTTTTTATCTGCCAGGCGATGAAGACCAGGATCTGGACGAGAGCGCGCGCCGGGTCAGGGCGCATCTGGAACACTTACACAGCCGGATGCCGTTCGCGCCCGAGAACTTTCAGCCCGCGTCGGCAGCCCACAGTTTTGCCCGCGAATGGCTTCCCGCCGCGCGGGGTACGGGTCAGCCCCAGCCCGATTTCGTTCAGCCCCTGCTCACGCCGCCCGTAGAGACATTAGCCCTTGAACAGTTCCTGCGATTCTGGCGTCATCCCGTGCGGGCCTGGTTTCAGCAACGCCTGGGCGTGAGTTTCTGGCTTGAAGAAAATGAACTCCCCGACAGCGAACCCTTTGCGCTGGATAGCCTGGAGCGTTACCAGATTAATGCCCAACTGCTGAATGCACTGGTAACAGGCGAGGACACCGATCGTCTTTATGCCCATCACCGCGCTGCCGGAAACTTACCTTATGGCGCGTTTGGTGAACTGTTCTGGCAGGCTCAGCGTGAAGAGATGCATGAGGTGGCGGCAGACGTCACCTCTCAACGTAGCGAAGGGGAAAGCTGGGAAATCAATCTGGATCTGGACGGCGTCAGCCTGTCCGGCTGGCTGACTCAGGTGCAGAGTGACGGGCTACTGCGCTGGCGGCCAGGCGTGCTGAATATCAATGATGGTTTATTACTGTGGCTCGAACATTTAGTTTATTGTGCACTGGGCGGTAACGGCAGAAGCCGCATGTTTGGCCGCCAGCAGAGCTACTGGTGCTTCCACGCCGTTGCGCCGGATGACGCCACGGCCCAGTTAGCGCGCTACATGCAAGGTTATCTGCAAGGAATGCGCGAACCCTTGATGCTCCTGACTAAAAGCGGGGGCGCCTGGATCAGCACCTGTTTTGATAAGAAAAGCCATCAGTTCCTCAGTGATGAGGCCACGCAGCTCAAAGCCCGCAACAATTTGCTGGCGGCCTGGGTGGGGGGTTATCAGCAGGAGGGCGAGGGAAGCGATCCCTATTTGCAGCGGCTGTGCAGAGTACTGGACGAATCCCAGCTACAGCGCATAACCGAGGCGGCGGCGTGCTGGTACTCACCGGTGCTGCAGGCCCATCAGGACGATCGGTAAGTCACACCTTTGCAGGTGATGAGAACACCAACGAACGTTTGTTGTATTTTCAGCCGCCAATGCGCTGGCAAGGCGGCTTTTGGGTAACGTAAGAGGTTTACATGCGCACACATGCACGCTTGATCCTGGCCATTCTGTTCAGCCTGGTGGCGTTTACGGTTCAGGCCGAAACGGGCCAGGGCTGGCAGCCCGTTAACAGTACCATCGGTAAAAGCGAACAGGATCCGCG
Source organism: Pantoea sp. B623 (assembly GCF_024814475.1). Taxonomy (NCBI): domain Bacteria; kingdom Pseudomonadati; phylum Pseudomonadota; class Gammaproteobacteria; order Enterobacterales; family Erwiniaceae; genus Pantoea; species Pantoea sp. B623. Next base: position 3,358,468 of record NZ_JANUXM010000004.1, read on the forward strand.
TCAGTATCAGGCTATTACGCTGGATAATGGCATGACCGTGCTGCTGGTGTCAGACAAGGATGCTCCTAAATCGCTGGCGGCTTTAACCCTGCCGATTGGTTCACTGGACGATCCTGCGCAACAGGCTGGCCTGGCACATTATCTTGAGCACATGGTGCTGATGGGCTCAACGCGTTATCCGGAACCTGACAGCCTGGCGGACTTCCTCAAAAAGCATGGTGGCAGCCACAATGCCAGCACGGCGTCCTACCGCACCGCTTTTTACCTTGAAGTGGAAAACGATGCCCTTGCGCCTGCCGTCGATCGCCTGGCCGACGCCATTGCGGCACCGTTACTGGATCCGGTCAATGCCGATCGGGAACGTCATGCGGTCAATGCTGAGCTGACAATGGCGCGCGCGCGCGACGCTTTGCGCATGGGGCAGGTGGGGGCCGAGACGATCAATCCGGCCCATCCGGCAGCGCACTTCTATGGGGGCAATCTTGAAACCCTGCGAGATAAACCCGACAGTAACCTGCATCAGGCGCTGCTGGACTTTTACCACAGCCACTATTCTGCCAACCTGATGAAGGCCGTTATCTACAGCAACCAGTCCCTGGCGCAGATGGCCGCCATTGCGGCAGACACCTTTGGTCGGGTGGCTAACCACAATGCCAGCGTTCCGATGATTAACGAGCCTGTTGTCACCGAGGCGCAGCAGGGTATTCTTATTCATTATGTGCCTGCACAACCCCGTAAACAGCTCAAAATTGAGTTCCGCATTCCGAATAACAGCGATCGCTTCCGTAGTAAAACGGACACGCTCATCGGCTATTTAATTGGCAACCGTAGCTCCAATACGCTGGCTGACTGGCTGCAAAAACAGGGGCTGGCCGATGGCGTTAGCGCCGGAGCCGATCCGGTTACCGAGCGCAACAGCGGCATCTTTACGATCAGCGTCTCACTCACCGATAAAGGCCTCGCCCAACGCGACGACGTCGTGGCGGCCGTCTTTAGCTACATTGCCATGCTGCGCGAAAAAGGCATCGATCGTCGCTACTTCGACGAAGTTTCACATGTTCTGGCGCTGGATTTCCGTTATCCCTCCATTACCCGCAACATGGACTACATCGAGTGGCTGGCCGATACGATGCTGCGGGTACCGGTAGAGCATACGCTGGATGCCCCTTATCTTGCCGACCGCTACGATGCCGGGGCGATTCAGGCCCGTCTGGAAGAGATGACGCCGCAGAAGGCGCGCATCTGGTATATCAGCCCGCAGGAGCCGCACAACAGGCTGGCCTATTTCGTCAATGCGCCCTATCAGGTAGATAAAATTAGCGCTCAGACTTTTGCGCAGTGGCAGCAGCGCGGGCGCGGGATTCAGCTCGCGATGCCGGTGCTGAATCCCTATATTCCCGATGATTTTACGCTGGTTTCTGCCGCAGAGAAGACCTATCGCCATCCGGTAAAGTTGGATAACGATTTCGGGATGCGCATTTACTGGATGCCAAGCCAGTTCTATGCGAATGAGCCCAAAGCCAGCATTACCGTGGCGTTGCGAAACCAGCAGGCCATCAGCGATGCGCGCCAGCAGGTGCTGTTTGGTCTGAATGACTATCTGGCCAGCCTGGCGCTGGATGAGTTGAGCTCACAGGCCTCCATTGGCGGTATCAGCTTTTCGACCAGTGAGAACGATGGTCTGGTCTTTAACGCCAGTGGCTTTACGCAACGTCTGCCCGCCTTGCTTAAACAGCTGGTGGATCGTTATCGCACCTTCCAGCCCAGTGAGTCGCAGCTGGAGCAGGCTAAATCCTGGTACCTGGAGCGACTGGACGCGGCCGAAAAAGGCAAAGCCTTTGAGCAGGCTATTCAGCCAATGCAGCTCCTGTCGCAGCTGCCTTATACTCAGCGAGAAACACGCCGCAAACTGGTGAGCGGCATTACGCTGGATGAGGTGGTGGCTTACCGCGATGCGTTAATAAAAAATGCCACGCCGGAGATGATGGCGGTTGGCAACCTCAGCGCCGACAGCGTCACGCAGTTGGGACGCGATCTGAAACAGCAGATGCAGTGCAAAGGGACTCACTACTGGCACAGCAACTACCTCAGCGTTGAAAAGCCGTTAAAGGCGAATCTGGAGCAGCACGGCAGCAGCACAGACTCTGCGCTGGCCGCGCTCTATATTCCTTTAGGCTATGACGAATACCAGAGCATGGCCAACAGCGCGATGCTCAGCCAGATCGTGCAGCCATGGTTTTACAATCAGCTACGGACGGAAGAGCAACTGGGCTATGCCGTCTTTGCCTTCCGGATGCCGGTGGGACGTCAGTGGGGAATTGGTTTTCTGTTGCAGAGTAACAGCAAGCAGCCCGCCTATCTGATGCAGCGCTATCAGGCATTTTATCCCCAGGCTGAGCAGCGTCTGCGTACGATGAGCCAGGCCGATTTTACGCAGTATCAGCAGGCGATGCTCAACGATCTCAGACAGCGTCCACAAACGCTGAACGAAGAAGCCGATCGTTTCAGCCGCGATTTCGATCGCCAGAACAACGATTTCGATACCCGGCAAAAGCTGATAGAGCAGGTCCAGCTGCTTACGCCTGCCGGCCTGGCCGATTTCTTTCATCAGGCCGTGATGCAGAAAAAAGGCATGGCCATGACGTCGCAGATCGCCGGAAGCGGCGAGCGTAAAATCGAATTTGCCCCGCTGCCTGGCTGGAGAACCTGGCAGGAAATCGCCAAACTGCAGCAGTCGCTGCCGGTAAAGAGTGAAACCCAATGATGCAGTCAAGACCCGAGTCGCTTAACCCGTTAACGCTGCCGCTGAGCGGCGAGCGGTTAATTGAGGCGTCAGCGGGGACCGGTAAAACCTTTACGATCGGCCTGCTCTATTTACGTCTGCTATTAGGGCTGGGCGGCGAGAACGCCTGGCGCAGGCCGCTGTCCGTCGAAGAGATTCTGGTGGTGACCTTTACCGAAGCCGCTACGGCTGAACTGCGCGGTCGTATCCGTGACAATATCCATCAGCTACGTCTGGCCTGCGTGCGTGGTAAAAGCCATAACCCCATGCACCAACAGCTGATGGAGCAGATCGCCGATCTGCCCCAGGCCGCGTCACAACTGCTGGCGGCCGAGCGACAAATGGATGAGGCGGCAATTTTTACCATCCACGGCTTTTGTCAGCGCATGCTTAACCTGAACGCTTTTGAATCGGGCATGCTGTTCGAGCAGGAGCTGATTGAAAACGAACAAACGTTGCTCCGACAGGCCACGGCCGATTTCTGGCGTCGCCAGTGTTATCCCCTGTCGCTGGATGTGGCCAGAGTCATTGCGGCGGAGTGGAGCGGGCCGGACAGCTTACTGACCACGCTGCGGCCCTGGCTGCAGGGGGAGTCACCGACGCTCAGGCGCCCACCTCGCCCAGAGGAAACGCTGGCCTCCCGCCATGCGGCCAATCTTGAGCGAATTAACGCCCTTAAGCAGCAGTGGCAGGCTGCCAGCGCCGATGTGGAAGGGCTCATTAGCGCGTCTGGTGTTGATAAGCGCAGTTATAGCAGTAAGCACTTACCTAACTGGGTGGCTAAAGTCACCCAGTGGGCACAGAGCGAAACGCTTGATTATCAACTGCCCAAAGAGCTGGAGCGCTTTGGACAGCAGGTGCTGCACGAGAAGACCAAAAAGGGCGAGGCACCGCAGCATGCATTGTTTGATGCGGTAGATCGCTTTCTGGCCGAACCGCTGACGTTGCGAGACGTCATTATCTGGCAGGCCCTGACCGAGGTCCGCGAGGCGGTCCAGCGCGAAAAGCGTCAGCGCGCACTACTGGGCTTTGATGACCTGTTGAGCCGTCTGGATGAGGCGCTTCAACAGCCGGGCGGGGCACTGCTGGCGGAAACGATTCGCGGGCGCTTCCCGGTCGCGCTGATTGATGAATTCCAGGATACCGATCCGCAGCAGTATCGTATCTTTCGTACGCTGTATCTGCATCAGCCAGAGCTGGCCCTGCTACTCATTGGTGACCCCAAGCAGGCGATTTATGCCTTCCGCGGTGCGGATATCTTTACCTATCTGCGCGCCCGTAGTGAAGTTAGTGCTCACTACACATTAGATACTAACTGGCGCTCCTCGCCTGGCATGGTGGACAGCGTTAACCGGCTGTTTTCACAGGTTGATTCGCCGTTTCTGTTCTCTTCCATTCCTTTTCTCCCGGTCAGTCCGGCTGCGCCTAATCAGGCCCTGAAGCTGATTTATCAGCAGCAACCGCAGCCCGCGCTGCGCTTCTGGCTTCAGCCGGGTGAAGGTGTGGGAGTAAGTGATTACCAACAATTTATGGCGCAGCAGTGTGCTGCGGATATCAGCCGCTGGCTGGTAGCCGGACAGCAGGGGCAGGCGCTGATTGGTAAAGGCGATGCCCTGCAGCCGGTTAAGGCATCGGACATTACCGTGCTGGTGCGCAGCCGTAACGAGGCCAGCCTGATCCGCGATGCGCTAAACAGCCTGTCGATTCCCTCCGTTTATCTTTCCAGCCGCGACAGCGTTTACACCACGCCGGAAGCGCGCGAACTGTTATGGCTCCTGCAGGCGGTTCAGTCACCTGAACAGGAGCGATTGCTGCGCAGCGCGCTGGCGACGTCCATCTTTGCTATTGATGCCGCCGAACTGGACGCGCTGGCGCAGAACGAACGCCACTGGGATGCACTGGTGGAGCAGTTCGTCAGCTGGCAGCAAATCTGGCATCAGCGCGGCGTTTTACCCATGCTGCGCGACGTGATGATCACGCGGCAACTGGCCGAAAATATGCTGGCATCAGACAATGGCGAACGGCGCTTAACCGATCTGATGCACCTGGGTGAACTCCTGCAGGAAGCGGCGGTTCAGCTCGACAGCACCCATGCGCTGGTGCGTTTTCTGGCGCAGCAAATTGCCCGTCCCGATAGCCAGGCCGCCAGTCAGCAACTGCGTCTTGAAAGCGATCGTCATCTGGTGCAAATCGTCACCATTCATAAGTCGAAAGGATTGCAGTATCCCCTGGTCTGGCTGCCCTTTGCCGCCGGATTCCGCGAGTCCGCCAGTGCGCTGTATCACGATCGTGAAAGCTTTGCTGCGATGCTGGACGTGCAGGGGGATGAGTACAGCCTGACGCTGGCAGAAGAGGAGCGCCTGGCAGAGGATTTACGCCTGCTCTACGTGGCTCTGACCCGTTCGGTTCACCACTGCAGCGTAGGTATTGCACCGCTGATTAAGGGCGCGCGTAAAAAAGCGGGTGAAAGCGACTTGCACAAAAGCGCGCTCGGTTTCCTGGTGCAGCGCGGCGAAATCGCCGATGCCGCGCAGCTCAGTCAGCATCTGCAGGCGCTTGAGGGCGCGGGAATTGAGGTTATCAGCAGCGCGCTCCAGCCCGGGGCGATCTGGCATGAAGGCCAGGGCAGCAACGATGCGCTGAGCAGTCGGGAAATGACGCGAGCGCTGGCCGACAGCTGGCGCGTCACCAGTTATTCGGGTTTGCAGCAGCACGGTAGCTCACCGCTGCTGGACGCCTTGCCTAAATTTGATATCGACGCCGCAGGCGAAACGGCAGACGAAGAGGATACCCTGTTGACGCCGCACCATTTTCCGCGCGGTGCGGCACCCGGGACGTTTCTCCACGGATTGTTTGAATCAATCGATTTCACCGAACCGCCAGAGGCGCTGTGGCTGGAAGATCAGCTCCAGCAAAACGGGTATTCACTCAGTTGGCTCCCGGTCATTCAGCAGTGGATTGCGCGCGTCCTGACAACGCCGCTTAACAAGGAAGGCGTAACGCTGGCCAGTATTAACAGCCGCGACCGGCTGATTGAAATGGAATTTTATCTCCCGATCAATAACCTGCTGACCGCGACCGATCTGGATGCGCTGGTACGCCGGTACGATCCGCTGTCGCAGCGCGGTCCGGCACTGGATTTCCGCCAGGTGAAAGGCATGTTGAAAGGGTTCATTGATTTGGTGTTCCGCTGGCAGGGAAAATACTATCTGCTGGATTATAAATCGAACTGGCTGGGGGAAAGTCATGCCGCATACACGCCCGAGGCGATGGAGCAGGCGATGATCGACCACCGCTACGATCTGCAATACCAGCTGTATACCCTGGCGCTGCACCGTTATCTCCAGCATCGTCTGGCAGGCTATGACTACCAACAGCATTTCGGCGGCGTCTTTTACCTGTTTCTGCGTGGCGTCGATGGCAGCCCGGCCGACAACGGCATTTTCGCCACCCGACCCGACCCGGCGTTTATTGATGAAATGGACAGGCTGTTTGGCAATACAGAGGAAATGTTATGAGTGATATAAACGCCTTACTGCTCCAGGCAGTCGAAAAGCGTTTACTGCGTCCTCTGGATATACAGTTTGCCCGCTTGATTGCGGATGACGCCCAGCCTTTTCTGCTGCTGGCAGCGGCCTGCGTCAGTGCCGATGCCGGAGAAGGTCACGTCTGTCTGCCGCTGGCTAATCTGAGCGAGGCCGGACTCTTTGCGGGGCGTCAGCCGGCCCTGGCCCAGGCACTGTGGCAGGCCGCAGGCGCGCCGGACGATGTGCATGCTGCACTGGCGGGCTGGTCAGCAATCAGTGATGGCAGTGCCGTCACCCCGCTGGTGCTGAGCCATGAGCGTTTGTATCTGCATCGCTTGTGGCAGAGCGAAGGGCAGGTTGCGCGCTTTTTTTCGTTGCAGCCCGACGAAGGAACATTTGATGCGCACCGGGCCAGCGAGGTACTGACCAGCCTGTTTGGCAGCCGTCCAGACGACTGGCAAAAGATTGCCGCAGCCGTGGCGCTGACGCGAAAAACCGCCGTGATTTCAGGTGGGCCGGGAACCGGTAAAACCACCACGGTGGCAAAGCTGCTGGCTGCGCTAATCCGATTGAATACGGTGCCGCTGCGCATACAGCTGGCGGCGCCCACGGGCAAAGCCGCGGCCCGTTTAACGGAGTCGCTGGGTAAAGCTCTGCAGGGACTGGCCGTGAGCGAGGAAGAGCGCGCCCGGTTCCCTGCGGAAGCGACGACGCTGCACCGCCTGCTGGGTGCACAACCGGACACGCAGCGTCTGCGCTATCACGCGGGCAATCTGTTGCATCTGGATGTGCTGGTGGTCGATGAGGCCTCAATGGTCGACCTGAGCATGATGGCAAAACTGATCTCTGCCTTGCCACAGCATGCGCGCGTGGTCTTTCTGGGCGATCGCGATCAGCTGGCTTCGGTGGAGGCGGGCGCCGTGCTGGGGGATATTTGCCGCTGCAGCGAAACAGGATTTAGCCCGTCACGGGCTGCACAGCTGACGGCCCTGACCGGCTGCACGCTCACAGGCGACGATGTTGAGGCCGCGCCAGCCGTTCGCGACAGCATTTGCCTGCTGCGACAGAGCTATCGTTTTGATGAAAAGTCCGGAATAGGTCAGCTGGCACGGGCGGTGAACCAGGGCGATGCGCGCCAGATGAGCGCGATTTTTGCCGCCGGACACCAGGATGTTTCTTTTCAGCCGCTGAACGACGGCGACGCTTATCAGGCTATGCTGGACGAGGTAGCGCGGGGTTATAGCGACTATCTGCATGCCGTTCAGCATCAGGCTACGCCAGAGCAGGTTATTGACGCATTCAGCCGTTATCAGCTGTTGTGTGCCCTGCGTGAAGGGCCCTTTGGCGTGCACGGGCTGAATCAGCGCATTGAGCAACGCCTGATGCAGCTGCAGCGCATCAGACGTCCTGCGTTGGGCAGCCGCTGGTATGCGGGAAGGCCGGTAATGATCACCCGTAATGACAGCGCACTGGGGCTGTTTAACGGCGATATCGGTATTACTCTGCGCGATGAGGAAGGCCAGCTCAGAGTCTTTTTTCCGTTGCCAGACGGCAGCGTGAAAGCGATTCAGCCCAGCCGTTTGCCGTCTCATGAAACCGCCTGGGTTATGACGGTACACAAGTCGCAGGGATCGGAGTTTGACCATACCGCGCTGGTCATGCCGACCCAGTTTCTGCCGGTGCTGACCCGCGAGCTGGTTTATACCGCAATTACGCGTGCGCGCAGTCAACTGACGCTTTACAGCGATCGTGCAATATTTGACCGCGCCGTACAGCTGCAAACGCAGCGGCGAAGCGGGCTGGTGGAAAGGTTAGGGACGGCCGGGCAGGCGTAACAGCAAGGGCGGCATGGCTGCCGCCCGGTGACTGTCAGGTTAAATCCGCCATCAGCACCTTTGAGCGGCGCTGATAGTTGTACATCTCTTTCTTACTTTCTGGCAGCGACTCAATATCCACCGGCGTAAAACCGCGCTCCTGAAACCAGTGAATACTGCGCGTAGTCAGCACGAACAGTTTTTCCAGCCCCATTTGCCGAGCCTGTAGCGCGACGCGCTGCAACAGCAACTCGCCACGCGATGAACTGCGATAGTCCGGATGCACTGCGACGCAGGCCATTTCCCCAATCTTTTCATCCATAAACGGATAAAGCGCGGCACAGGCGATGGTCAGGTTATCGCGCTGGATGATGGTGAATTTATCGATCTCCATTTCCAGTTGCTCACGTGAGCGACGCACCAGAATGCCTTGCTGCTCCAGCGGGCGAATCAGCTCCAGAATACCGCCGATGTCGTTGATGGTGGCACGGCGGATCTGCTCGGCCGACTCCATCACAATCTGCGTCCCGATGCCGTCGCGCGAGAACAACTCCTGCAGCAGCGCACCGTCTTCCTGGTAGCTGATGAGATGGCTGCGGCGCACGCCACTGCGGCAGGCTTTTACCGCGCCCCGTAAAAAACGCACGGTGCCTGAAAGAAAATCGCCTTCGCTTTCCATTTCATCGATACGCGCCTGCGCATCGTTAGGAAAGAGCTCCGAGACAATATTGCCTTCACGATCGATCACGCCTTGTTCAGAACAGAAGCCAATCATCTTTTCGGCCTTGAGCTTAATGGCGAGCTGGGTGGCAACCTCTTCAGACGTCAGGTTAAAGCTTTCACCCGTCACCGACACCGCCACCGGGCCAAGCAGCACAATGGCATCGTTATCCAACTGACGATGAATGGCCTCTTCATCAATACGACGAATGCGTCCACTGTGGCAGTAATCCACCCCGTCATCCACGCCGAGCGGTTGAGCAATAATGAAGTTACCGCTCACCACGTTAATGTGCGCGCCCTGCAAAGGTGTGTTGTTCAGGCTCATTGAGAGCCGGGCCGTGATATCCAGCTGCAGCCGGCCTGCGGCCTGTTTGACGAGTTCCAGCGACTGAGCATCGGTCACACGGGTATATTTGTGGTAAGCCGGTTCCAGCTGATGTGCCGCCAGGCTGGCATCAATCTGTGGGCGCGCGCCATACACCACGACCAGACGGATACCGAGGCTATGCAGCAAGCCGATATCATTGACAATACTGGAGAAATTCTCATGCTCAATGGCTTCACCGCCGAGCATGATGACGAATGTCTTATCCCGATGCGCATTGATATAGGGAACGGTGTGGCGAAAACCCTGAACCAGTTCGGTACTACGTTCCTTCACGGCTAACCCTCAGTGAATGTTTATTCGTATTTTGTGTATTTTTATGCCTTTAGCCATCGTTTTGCAAGCGCTAATCCTGACGATAATTTACGTTTTTTTTGGTGCCAAAGCCGCTAACAGCCTGCATTATTTGGGGTTTCCGGGGTGACATTGCCTGCAGGATTGGATAAAGTTTTCGCCGCCATTTTATTTGGCTGCCGTTTTTTTAAACACTATATAACAGCTGGAGTGGCATGTCGGAAGGTAATCCCCTGGTTTCACGTAGACGATTATTAAAAGGTACAGGGGCGCTGTTACTGCTCAGCGTCAGCGGTGTGAGTATGGCCGCGACCAGCCATATTTTAGCGGTCCGCATCTGGCCCTCTTCCACTTACTCGCGTATGACGCTGGAGTCTAACGTCGCGCTTAAGTACAAGCAGTTTGCCCTGACGAACCCTGACCGCCTGGTCATTGATATCGATGGCTTGCATCTTAACTCAGTCCTTAAGGGCGTGAATCAGCACGTGCGTGTTGACGATCCTTTTATTAAAAGCGCCAGAGTGGGGCAGTTTGATGCCAATACCGTGCGCGTCGTACTGGAACTGAAACGCAACGTGTCCCCTAAAATCTTCAGCCTTGACCCGGTGTCCACGATCAAACACCGACTGGTGGTCGATCTCTATCCCAGCCAGGATAGCGTTGAAGATGATCCGCTTCTGGCATTACTTAAAGATTACAATCAGGGCGATCTGGAAAAAAATGAGGCCGTTCAGGCGCCTCTGCCCGGTAAAGCGGGACGCGATCGCCCGATCATCATCATGATCGATCCCGGGCATGGCGGTGAAGATCCCGGTGCCCACGGTAAACATAAAACACGTGAAAAGGATATCGTGCTGAAGATTGGCCGTCGGCTGAAAACCTTGATCGAAAAAGAGCACAACATGAAGGCTTACATGACCCGCAACGAGGATGTGTTTATTCCTCTGCGGGTGCGGGTTGCTAAAGCACGCAAGCAACGTGCCGACCTGTTTGTCTCAATTCATGCCGATGCGTTCACCAGCCGGGCCGCGCGCGGTTCTTCCGTGTTTGCGCTGTCCACCAGCGGCGCGACCTCTGCGGCGGCGCGTTTCCTGGCGCAAACCCAGAACGAAGCCGATCAGATTGGCGGCGTCAGCATGAGTGGAGATCGCTATCTGGATCACACCATGTTTGATATGGTGCAGCGCCAGACGATCCATGACAGCCTGAAGTTTGGTAAAGAAGTCTTGCACCGCATGGGGCGCATCAATCACCTGCACAAACGCACTGTGGATCAGGCCGGTTTTGCCGTGCTTAAGGCACCAGATATTCCCTCTATCCTGGTGGAAACGGCCTTTATCAGTAATGTTGAAGAAGAGCGTAAGTTGCGCACCACGCGCTATCAGCATCAGGTGGCAGAGGCGATACTGGAAGGAATCAAAGCCTATTTTAAAAGCGGTGTCGCACTGGCTCATCGCTGAGTAACCCTCAGGAAAACGGCCGCTGGCGCATTTTCCTGGCCTGCTGAGACACCAGGACCGGAAAGCGATTCCGCGCGGCTTCAGGATCAGGCCGCGCAGGTTGGCCTGCTGTTCAGAGGCCGCCGGGTGCTCAGCGCCCCTTTGCCAGATAACGGGCCATTTCGTCTTCCGGCACCATTCCGCCGCCCGTTGCCCAGACCAGATGTGTCGCCTGACCTAACTGCGCCGCGGTAAAACCGTGCATTTGCAGGTAAGCTGTGGCACTGCAGACGCGCTGGGGGCCAGCCATACCGGCAAGGGCCGAGGGCTCCAGCCGCAGGTCTTCTTCCTGCGCCAGCCAGCTCAGCATGTCGTACAGGCTTTGATCGTCAAGCGTATAGAGCCCGTCCAGCAGGCGCTGCATGGCCCGGCCAACGAAGCCGGAAGCGCGTCCGACCGCCAGTCCATCGGCTGCCGTGATATTGTCGATGCCGATGTCCTGTACCGAAATACCCTCGTGCAAACCCGTGCAGATGCCCAGCAACATGCAGGGAGAGTGGGTGGGTTCAGCGAACAGGCAGTGAACGTGTTCACCAAAAGCCAGCTTCAGACCAAAGGCGACGCCGCCGGGCCCACCGCCCACGCCGCAGGGTAAATACACAAATAACGGATGATGGCGGTCAACCACGCGGCCCTGCTGTTCAAACTGAGCCTTCAGGTGCTGCCCGGCAACGGCATAACCTAAAAACAGGGTGCGGGAGTTTTCATCGTCGATAAAGAAACAGTCCGGGTCGGACTCTGCCGCTTTACGTCCTTGCTCTACCGCTACGCCATAATCCTGTTGATACTCAATTACCGTGACGCCGTGACTGCGTAGTTTGGCTTTCTTCCATTCGCGGGCGTCCGCCGACATATGCACGGTAACTTTAAAGCCAAGACGGGCGCTGATGATGCCAATCGACAGGCCAAGATTGCCGGTTGAGCCCACGGCAATACTGTACCGGTTAAAAAATTGCCTGAACGAAGGCGAGAGTAGCCTGCTGTAATCCTCTTCCCGGGTCAGTAAACCTGCATCCAGTGCCAGTTTCTCGGCATGGGTCAGCACTTCATAAATCCCACCACGCGCTTTGATTGAGCCAGAAATTGGCAGGTGGCTGTCTTTCTTCAATAGCAGCGTACCCGCAATGTGTTGTCCGTATTCTCTTTGTAGCCGCGCCTGCATCGCCGGTATGGCTACGAGCTCCGACTCAATAATTCCTCCCGTGGCGGCCGTTTCAGGAAAGGCCTGTGCCAGAAAAGGTGCAAACCGCTTCAGACGTGCATGTGCCTCTTCAACATCCTGGGCCGTCAGGCCAACATGGGGTAAGGCTTCTGCGACGGTGGTCGTGGCGGGATTAAACCAGGTGGTTTCATTGAGCGCAATTAAATCCGCGACCTGCGGAAACTGAGTGGTCAGTGTAGCAATATTGTGGTTATTCATAGCAGACCTTGTGATGTCCGAATGAATTATCAAAACAGAAATATAGCGGCAAGAGCAATAGCTGCGGCCTGAACAGGGTTCTGTCTGAGTGGCAAAACGCGATAACAGCTTAAAAAGAGGGAGAGAAGGAGAGTTGACTACGCTGGCGGTTGAGCGAATTTCAGAAACAAAAAAACACCCTTTCAGGTGTTTAAAGTGGTTGCGGGGGCCGGATTTGAACCGACGACCTTCGGGTTATGAGCCCGACGAGCTACCAGGCTGCTCCACCCCGCGTCCGATTGCGCATAGCGACTTTCACATTGTCTCTTCTGTATGAGCAAAATCACAGAAGAATTGGTTGCGGGGGCCGGATTTGAACCGACGACCTTCGGGTTATGAGCCCGACGAGCTACCAGGCTGCTCCACCCCGCGTCCGATTGCGCATAGCGACTTTCACATTGTCTCTTCTGTATGAGCAAAATCACAGAAGAATTGGTTGCGGGGGCCGGATTTGAACCGACGACCTTCGGGTTATGAGCCCGACGAGCTACCAGGCTGCTCCACCCCGCGTCCGTGGATGCGCACTATACTCCGCACGATGATTGTTGCAACCCCTTTTTGCCCTAAAAGGCTAAATTTGCTGTTAATTGATGAAGGATTCCTCCATTTGGTGATTTATTGCGCCGATATCCGTTATGACGAAACAGGATGGATTTCATTCTGATGACGGCTTTGCTATCGTCGCGTGGCGAACAGTTATAAAAAGAGATGAAGATGAAAGGACGTTGGGCGAAGTACGCACTTACTGGCGCATTTTTAGCGCTGCTGGCTGGCTGTAGCGGTAAGCCAACCGATCGGGGTCAGCAATATAAAGACGGCAAACTGGATCAGCCCCTTGCGCTGGTCAATCAACCTAATGCTAAAGGCCGCCCGGTTAACGGCCGGGACTTTGGTGAACAGGTCAGGCAGATTCAGTCTGCCTCCTCTGGCCTGTTTCTCCGTAACAACAGTACTTACAGTGCGGTAGAAAACTGGCTGATAGCCGGCGGCGATACGCGCCAGCTGCGCCAGTTTGGTCTGGACGCGTTTCAGATGGAAGGCACAGACAATTACGGCAACGTGCAGTTCACCGGGTACTACACGCCAGTCGTTGAGGCACGTTACACCCGTCAGGGTGAGTTCCAGTATCCCATTTACCGGATGCCGCCACGTAAGCGCGGACAAAAGCTGCCAAGCCGTGCTTCTATATATAGTGGTGGGTTGGACGATCGCTATGTGATTGCCTGGAGTAATTCACTCATCGATAACTTTATTATGGACGTACAGGGGAGCGGCTACGTTGATTTTGGCGACGGGCGTCCAATGCGCTTTTTTGGTTATGGCGGAAAAAACGGCTGCGGCTATCATAGCATCGGTAAAGAGCTGATCGATCGTGGCGAAGTGAAGCGAGAAGACATGTCCATGCAGGCGATTCGCCAGTGGGCTGAGGAGCATTCTCCGCAGGAAGTGCGTGCGCTGTTAGAAACCAACCCTTCATTTGTGTTTTTCAAACCTGAAGACTATGTGCCGGTGCGCGGTGCCAGCGCTGTACCTTTGGTGGCGAAAGCTTCTGTGGCATCAGACCGCTCACTGATTCCTGCCGGAACGGTGTTGCTGGCAGAAGTGCCGCAGTTAAATGAAAAAGGGAAATTTAACGGTAAATATGAGATGCGAATGATGGTGGCGCTGGATGTTGGCGGTGCCATCAAAGGCCAGCACTTCGACATTTATCAGGGCGTGGGCCCGGATGCCGCTCATCTTGCCGGTTTCTATAACCATTATGGACGCGTATGGGTGCTTAAATCTGCCCCTGGCGCCGGTCAGCCGCTGTTCAGCAATGCGCAGGGCGGCAACAACGGCACCCTGTTGTTGGGTGCTAACTAATTTTTGATGTGGCGGGCGTTCTGGCCCGCACTCTGTAACAGGTTTGACTATGAAAGTGTTAAACGATGCCTGGCACCAGCGCTTTGGTGGCACGGCACGTCTTTATGGCCAGCAGGCTCTGCAGCGGTTTGCGGATGCGCATTTCTGCGTCATTGGGATTGGTGGCGTAGGTTCCTGGGCTGCAGAGGCATTGGTACGCACCGGTATCGGCAGGATTACCCTGATCGATATGGACGATGTCTGCATCACCAATACCAATCGTCAGATACATGCGATCCATGGCAACGTGGGTAAAGCCAAGACGGAAGTCATGGCGGATCGCCTGCGCGCCATTAATCCTGATTGTGAAGTGGTGTGCATTGATGATTTTATTACGCCGGAAAACACGGCGACCCTGCTGACGGGCGATATCGATTACGTGATTGATGCCATTGATAGCGTGCGGCCCAAAGCCGCGCTGATTGCCTGGTGTCGGCGCAACAAGATCCCGCTGGTCACTACCGGTGGCGCAGGCGGCCAGATCGATCCGACACAAATTCAGGTCACCGATTTAGCCAAAACGATCCAGGATCCGCTTGCGGCCAAACTGCGCGAGCGCCTTAAACAGTTTGGTGTCGTGAAGAACAGCAAAGGCAAGCTGGGCATCGACTGCGTATTTTCTACTGAGGCGCTGGTTTATCCGCAGGCGGATGGCACGGTTTGCGCCTCACGCAGTACGGCAGAAGGGCCGAAAAGAATGGACTGCGAATCCGGGTTTGGCGCGGCAACGATGGTGACGGCCACCTTCGGCTTTGTTGCGGTATCCCATGCCCTGAAGAAGTTTCTGGCGCGCGCGGCGCGCCAGGCTTAACCCTGATACCGTTGGGCACTCTGCCGCACGGCGTCAGCCAGCGCTTTCAGGCCACTGCTGCGTGATGCGCTAAGCTGAGCGCGCAGGCCCAGCGCCTCAAACAGATCGAGCGGATCGGACGCCAGCAACTGAGCTGGCGTCTTGCCTTCAACGGCGGTTAGCAACACGGCCAGCAGACCGCGCACGATACGACCTTCGCTGTCTCCATAGAAGTGCAGGGTACCCTTCTCCCCCAGTTGGCTGCCGAACCAGACGCGGTTTTCGCAGCCGCTCAGTTCGATATCCGCTGTTTTTAACGCGTCAGGCAACCCGGGTAACTGCCGTCCCAGTAAAATCAGCTGCCGGTAGCGATCTTCCCACTGATGAAAGCGGGAGAAGGTAGCCTGTAAATCAGCCGTGGTGATTTCAGCGCCGAATGGGTGAGGCGCTAACAGCGGTGTGTTCATTATTAAAACTCCGATAAGAGATCGATGGCGCTGCGCATGGCGCGCAGCAGGGCATCGACATCCTGAAGATTATTATAAGGTGCAAACGAAACGCGCAGCGTGCCGTCAACGCCTAATGCCGCCATCAATGGCTGAGCGCAATGCTGACCCGCCCGCAGGGCGATACCGTGCTCGGCCAGAAGCGTCACGATGTCGCTGTGATGAATGCCTTGAATGTCGAAGGCCAGCAGGCTGGCACTGCCACAGCGGAAGCTACGAAAGCCGGGCAGTTCAGCCAGTTGCTCCTCGGCCAGGCTGGCAAGCTGCTGGCTCCACATCTCGGCTTTGCGCATATCCAACTGCTTCAGCCAGCCGAGCGCGGCGCTTAACCCGGTAACGCCAGCAACGTTGGGTGTGCCCGCCTCGAAACGCCAGGGAACGGGCTGCGGCGTAAAGCCGGTAAAATCGACCTGTGTCAGCATCTTTCCGCCGCCCTGTAAGGGAAGCATCTCTTCCAGCTGTTCCGCTTTTCCGTACAGCACGCCAATGCCCATTGGCCCGTAGAGCTTGTGGCCGGAAAAAGCATAAAAATCAATATCCAGCGCCTGCACATCCGGTGGGCAATGCACCACGCCCTGAGCGCCATCCACCATGACTTTTGCGCCTGCTGCGTGGGCCAGCGCAATGGCCTGCGCTAGATCGGGACAGCCGCCGGTCACGTTAGACATCTGCCCGACCGCCAGCAGCCGGGTCCGGTTGTTAATCAGCGCAGGCAGCAGTGAGATATCCGGCAGGCGATCGGCACCAATCGGCCATTTCACCACCCGCGCGCCGCTGGCCTGCGCAACCATCAGCCAGGGCACTAGATTCGCATGATGTTCTGCCTCACTGACAATTATCTCATCGCCAGGCTGTAAACGCGGCGCTAACCAGCCATGCGCCACCAGGTTTATCGCATCAGTGGTGCCGCGCGTCCATACGACCTGGCGATCGCTGGCGGCATTCAGCCAGTGTGCCACCATGCTACGCGCCTGTTCGTACTGCTCCGTTAACTGGCGGGCAGCAGCAAACTGGCTCCGGTGAACGGTGCCAGCGCTCAGGCTGTAGAATTGCTGCGTCGCGTCTATCACCGTCTGCGGTTTCAGCATGGTGGCGGCACTGTCAAGATAGACACCGGCATCGTTTAGCGCAGGAAACTGCTGACGAAATGAAGAAGGGTTGAAGGCGCTCATACGTGGCTCACAGGTTGTTAATTTTCAGGTCCAGGCTGAAAGATGGCTGTCTGTCTGGCAAAGCTGGAAAAGCGGGTTATGCTGAGTATTGCAAGGTATAAACTTAACCCGCATGGCGAGACGACCTACTTACAGTCGATCGCACTTGACCGTTTCTTTGGTCAGCGTAACGCGGGGGGTTTGGTGCAATCAATCTGCAAGGAGATAGAAGATGAAAAAACTCGCCGCAATGCTGGCCATTTGTACAATGGCCTTTACCCTGGCTGCCTGTTCAAGCAACTACGTGATGCATACCAATGATGGACGCACTATCGTCGCTGAAGGCAAACCAAAGGTCGATACTGACACCGGTATGATCAGCTATAAAGATGCGAATGGCAATGAGCAGCAGATTAACCGTTCAGATGTGAAAGAAATGGTTGAAATGAAGTAATAAGCCCATAAAAAAAGCACCGCAATTTGCGGTGCTACTCAATATCACAATGGACAGACAGGGTAAATCTACAGGAATTAAAAAAGCTTGATCTGTAAAGGTCAGACCAAAATTGCAAACACAACATCACGACCACAAGCCAAAAGCTTTCAGAAAATCTGCGAACTCACTCACAAATCTAAAAACTTTTCGTTCCGGCTCAGGAAGTAGCGCAACTATAGGTATTTGCTGGAGCTTCATCAACGGACAATTTATAATGTCTCGGATTATAAATTCTAATACGTAAAGCCTTTGTATTAGTTCGCGTATTTTTTGCCAGGCTGGCTATGGATAACCATGTCAAAACGTCTTCCTCCCCTTAATGCACTGCGGGTTTTCGATGCCGCAGCACGCCATTTAAGCTTTACCAAAGCGGCTGAAGAGCTGTTTGTCACCCAGGCTGCCGTCAGCCATCAGATCAAATCACTGGAAGATTTTCTGGGATTAAAGCTGTTCAGGCGGAGGAATCGTTCGCTTTTGCTCACGGAAGAGGGGCAAAGCTACTATCTGGACATTAAAGAAATCTTCTCTGCCCTGAATGAAGCCACGCGCAAGCTGCAGGCACGCAGTGCCAAAGGCGCGCTCACGGTCAGTTTACTGCCGAGTTTTGCCATTCAATGGCTCGTGCCGCGCCTCTCCAGCTTTAATCTGGCTTATCCGGGAATCGATGTCCGTATCCAGGCCGTTGACCGCGATGAGGAGAAACTGGCCGACGATGTGGACGTGGCGATTTTCTATGGTCGGGGCAACTGGCCTGGCTTACGGGTGGAAAAACTCTACGCAGAATACCTGCTGCCGGTCTGTTCTCCGGCGTTGATGACCGGGGAAAATCCGCTTAAAACCCCTATGGATCTTGCTCGCTTTACTCTACTGCATGATGCGTCGCGTCGTGACTGGCAATCCTATATTCGCCAGCTCGGCGTTCAGCATATCAACGTTCAACAGGGCCCCATCTTCAGTCACAGCGCCATGGTGTTGCAGGCGGCGATTCATGGTCAGGGCGTGGCATTGGCCAATAACGTTATGGCGCAGAGCGAAATCGAAGCGGGGCGGTTGATTTGTCCGTTTAATGACGTTTTAGTGAGCAAAAATGCTTTTTATCTGGTTTGTCATGACAGCCAGGCAGAACTGGGTAAAATAGCCGCCTTTCGACAGTGGATCCTCGCTAAAGCGGCAACCGAACAAGAAAAATTCCGCTTTCGTTATGATCAGTAACTTTTTGATTTTTTTGCAGGGACCTGCAAACGCACCTTGAGGATAGATTGATGTCCAGACGTGCCATGTTTATTTTTGCGGCCATCAGCGGCTTTTTCCTGGTGGCATTTGGTGCTTTTGGTGCTCACGTGTTGAACAAAACGCTGGGAGCCACTGAAATGGCCTGGATTCACACCGGGCTGGAATATCAGGCTTACCATACGCTGGCTGTACTGGGGCTGGGTGCGGCAATGCTGTATCGCTGTAACATCTGGTTTTACTGGAGCAGTGCGTCTATGGCGCTGGGAACCGTATTATTTAGCGGCAGCCTCTATTCACTGGCGCTGTCGCATTTAACGTTTTTTGTATTTATCACGCCAGTCGGAGGCGTATTCTTCCTCGTCGGCTGGCTATTGATGTTGATTGGCGCACTGCGTCTTAAAACCAAGGCAGAACGCCATGAATAAAGTTTTACTGTATTGCCGCTCCGGCTTTGAAAAAGAGTGTGCGGCAGAGATTAGTGCGAAAGCCGCAGAGCGTAACGTCTACGGCTTTCCACGGGTAAAAGAAGAGGCCGGTTATGTGCTGTTTGAATGCTATCAGCAGCCCGATGCGGAAAGGCTGATTCGGGAACTGCCATTTGAAACCCTGATTTTCGCCCGCCAGATGCTGGTTGTCGGCGAGCTGCTGCGTGACTTGCCCCAGGACGATCGTATTTCGCCGATCGTTGGCATGTTGAGCGGTGTGGTCGAGAAAGGCGGCGAGCTGCGTGTTGAGGTGCCTGACACCAATGAAGCAAAAGAGCTCACCAAATTCTGCCGCAAGTTTACCGTTCCCCTGCGTGCCAGCCTGCGTGAGAGCAAAATTCTGCTTAATTACGAGAGCCCAAAACGCCCGGTCGTGCACGTGTTCTTTATTGCTCCCGGTACCTGTTACGTGGGCTATTCGCTGCCAGAAAACAATTCCCCCTTTTATATGGGCATTCCGCGTCTTAAGTTTCCCTCTGATGCGCCAAGCCGTTCAACGCTTAAGCTGGAAGAGGCTTTCCACGTTTTTGTGCCCGTCGACGAGTGGGATGAGCGGTTAGCCAGCGGCATGTATGCGGTGGATCTGGGCGCCTGCCCTGGCGGCTGGACGTATCAGCTGGTACAGCGCAGCATGATGGTCTACGCCGTGGATAACGGCCCCATGGCACCGAGTCTGATGGATACCGGACAGGTCTTTCACGAACGCGAAGACGGTTTCCGCTTCCGCCCACCGCGCACCAATATCAGCTGGCTGGTCTGCGACATGGTGGAAAAACCGGCTCGCGTGGCCAATCTGATGGCGGACTGGCTGGTGAATGGCTGGTGTCGTGAGGCCATTTTCAACCTGAAGCTGCCCATGAAGAAGCGGTATGAAGAAGTCACGCAGAATCTGGCCATGATCGAGCAGCGCCTCACGGAAAATGGCATTAATGCGCAAATTCGTGCACGCCAGCTCTACCACGATCGTGAAGAAGTAACGGTGCATATTCGTCGTATCTGGGCCGCGGTCGGTGGCCGTCGCGACGAGCGCTAATCGAACCGATCGGGCGCGATGGTGCCCGATCGGTTGACCATGCTAGTCACCGCTGTAACGCAGTAAATTCAGATTTCCTTCCAGCACCAAATCCTGTTTCAGCCGGGCGACGTCGCGGCTGATGAACGCCATCTCTTGCCCTGTCTGCAGTTTATTGCGCCATTTGGTGGGGACCTGATCCAACTGTTGGTAAAGCGATTCCAGTGAGCCAAACTGCTGCAGCAGTTCCCGGGCGCTTTTGGGGCCGATGCCCGCGATACCCGGGATTTTACTGCTGCTGATGCCGCATAATCCCCAGTAGTCGGGCAGCATAGTGGGCGCAACGCCAAACTCCGTTTCAATAAACGGCAAATCCAGCCAGCGCTTCTGAAAATAATCGCGGATGCGAATGTCCGGCGCCAGTAGCTGACAGTAGCCTTTGTCGGTGGAAACGATAGTGGCCTGATGGCCCGCCCGCGCCATTTTTACCGCCAGCGTGGCCGCCAGATCGTCGGCTTCATCCTGTTCGGCAATCCAGCAGCTCACGCCCACGGCCCGAAACGCCGCCTGCAAAGCGGGCATTTCAGCCTGCAAATCTTCCGGCATGGGCGGGCGACCGCTTTTATAGTCGGGCAGCAGCTGATGCCGCCATCCCTGATGGCGCGCTTCACCGTCAAACACGGCCACAACGTGAGAAGGACGCGTGTGGCCGAGAAGCTGGCGCAATGCCGCCACGCAGCCGTCCACACAGGGAGAGCCTTGAACGGCGTGAAGGCGGCGAATGAGATTGAGTGCATCAACAATAAGTAAGTGATGTGACATAAGGTAAGGGCAGCCCAGCGGCTGCCTCCTGATTTACTTAATGATTTCGTAGCACGGGATATAGGCAGTACCTGGCAGTTTCATACGCTGCTGCGCCACAAAGCCCTGTAGCAGTTCATCCATGCGGTGCATGATGTCGGCATCACCGTGCAGTTTATAAGGGCCTTTTTCCCGGATCTCACGGATGCCCATCTCTTTAACGTTACCTGCCACAATGCCCGAGAACGCCCGGCGCAGGTCGGCTGCCAGTTTTTCCGGCGGCTGGTTAGTGTAGAGATTGAGATTGGCCATATTTTCATGCGTTGGCATAAAGGGCACCTGCAAATCCTGCGCGATGCGGATAGACCAGTTAAAGCTGTAGGCATCACCCGTTTCGCGGCGGTGTTCTTTCACCTGCGGCATCGCTTTTCTCATCAGGCGGGCCACCTCGGCGGCATCATCAATAATGATCTGATAATGCTTACGTGCCTGCTCCCCGAGCGTGCTGACAATAAAGTCATCCAGCACACGGAAATAGTCGGCGCTTTCCTTCGGCCCGGTCAGAATGAGCGGCAGAACCTGATGCTCATTTTGCGGATTCATCAGAATGCCCAGCAGGTAAAGAAACTCCTCTGCCGTCCCCACGCCGCCAGGGAAAATAATGATGCCATGTGCAATGCGTACAAAGGCTTCCAGACGTTTTTCGATGTCCGGCATGATGATCAGTTCGTTCACCAGCGGGTTAGGCGGTTCAGCCGCGATAATCGACGGCTCGGTTAAACCGATAAAGCGGCTGTCGCGGTAGCGTTGCTGTGCATGGCCTACCGCCGCCCCCTTCATGGGCGCTTCCATCACGCCCGGGCCACAGCCGGTACAAATATTCAGTTCACGCAGGCCCAACTGCGTACCGACGTTACGACAGTACTGGTATTCCACCGCGTTAATCGAGTGGCCGCCCCAACAGACAACGGTATTGGGATATTCGCCCACGTGTAATGCCCGGGCATTACGCAGAATAGAAAACACGGTGTTGGTAATCATGACCGAATCGTTGTCTTCTGCGCAGGGTAACCGGCCGGAACTGGCTAACTGGCCGTTAACAAACAGGATATCGCGCAGCACGGCAAACAGGTTAGCCTGCAGTGAACGAATAATATGGCCGTCAACAAAGGCCTCTTCGGGGGGATTGATCAGTTCAAGCTTGATGCCGCGCTCGCGGCGCAGCACGTTAATATCGAAGTTCTCAAAGCGGGACAGGAGCTCGTGGCTGCTGTCAGTCTGGCTGCCAGAATTGAGCACGGCGAGCGAGCAGTTACGGAAAAGTTGATATAAATCGCTGCTGGCTGTGCGCTTCAGCATATCTACTTCCAGTTGGGAGAGCAGATCCATAGAGCCAAGAGGGCTGACATGTGTAATCAAATGAACTCCTTTGCACCCGCTGGGGTGATGGCTGACACTGCAAATGCAGTGACGAAAATCCCTGGTTGGCAATCCACTGTATGCCGCCTTGCCCAGAGTAGCCTTGTCGGCAGGGCTGACTCAAGTGGAACGCTATAGTTGACCGGCAGCCTGAGAAATACCTCGCAAACTACTGACGAACCAGACGAGAATGACCCGGCGTAAAGGGCACATTACTGCGCCATGGATTAATATCCAGTCCGCCCCGACGCGTATAGCGCGCGTAAACGGTGAGCTGTTCGGGCTGACAAAAACGCATCAGGTCATTGAAGATACGCTCAACGCACTGTTCATGAAACTCATTATGTTGACGAAATGAAATGATGTAGCGCAGCAGCGCTTCGCGATCGAGCCGTGGGCCCTTATAGCGAATCATCACCGAGCCCCAGTCAGGCTGATTCGTGATCAGACAGTTGGACTTCAGCAGGTGACTGACCAGCGTTTCTTCCACCTGTTCCTCACCGGCTGCGTCAATCAGATAATCGGCATTAAAGGCATAATCTTCAATTTCGATATCCTGCTCATCTATGCAGTAGCCTGCAAAGTGTCCCACAGGTTGACCTTCAATTTCATTCAACCGAAACAGCGCGACGCGCACCTCGCCTTCGGCACAGACACGCAGATCCTGCTCCAGCGTCTGGCGCACCTCGCCCCAGTCTGCGAACCGCGTCTGGTTAAAGCTGTTAAGATAGAGTTTGAAACTCTTGGACTCGATAAGATTACGACTGTGGGCGTCCAGCACCACTTCGCCAACCGCCACCTGCGGAACGCCTTTGCTGTTGAGCCAGGAGAGTTCATACAGCGTCCAGATATCGCCTCCGGTAAAAGGCAGGTTATCAGGATAAAGGCCGAGTGGTTCGCGGTTCATGCTGCGCGGAACGGCCTGTAATAAGCTGTTGTCATAGCGATCGTGATAAGCTGTGGGCTTGCCAAGCGTCAGGTTGCTGAGCGCCGGATCCGGCTGATAAGAAGACATAACGGTTACCACTGAGGTCATCAAAGTGAGTAAGTGTAACCTATCAGAAGTGAGAATTTGAATGATGCAGCAAACGGCTGAAGCGTTAACTGATTTTACCACCCGATACTGTCTGCACTGGCAGCAGAATAATGGCCATGCACCGGCCAGTAGCGATCTTTATGGCGTTCCTTCACCCTGCCTGATTGAAAATCGTGGCGAGCGGGCGCTGTGGCAACCGCAGCCCTTTAGCCTGCCGCCGTCTCTGGATGCCGTTGAACGCGCGCTGGATATCCAGCTCCAGCCGCAGATTACCGCATTTTATACCCACCAGTTCGCGGGAGACATGCGCGCCACTCACGACCAAATCAGGTTAACGCTTCTGCAGGTCTGGAGCGAAGAGGATTTTGTCCGACTGCAGGAAAATCTGATTGGTCATTTAGTGATGCAGCGCCGGCTGAAGCAGGCGCCGACGCTGTTTATCGCGACAACGGATTCCGAAGAAAACATTATCTCGCTCTGTAACCTGAGCGGACATGTCATTCTCGAAACCCCAGGGCGCAAACATCGCCAGACGCTGGCACCTGATATCCCATCATTTCTTAATGATTTACAACCGCTTAGTGACTAGTTGCAGATATCCGCTATCGGCGGTGTGAGAGATCTCTTACAAGCTCTGTGAGAGATCGCTCTATCCTTCACGCAGTGATCATTTCGGAAAGATGTAAAAATATTGTAAATCATTAACTTATTAGCTGCGCTGATGAGCGCTTTTCATAAGATATCGTTATAAGGCGTTTTACCACCTTGTGCTCTGAGTAATTTCTGACGAGAATATCACTCGCGGACAGGATGTCCTGGACAACAGGAGCCGTCAGGATGACGGTAGCCAGGAGGCCGGAGCGTAACGGAGTTTACGTCACAAGGAAGGCTTCAGGATGAAGCAGGACACTCTGGATTGAGTTAAAGGACACCTCCAGGACGGAGAATGAGAGCCCCTCAGAAGAGGTGGCGGGCCTGGATGCTAAGGATTTGTCAGGATGATGCGCGAATGGAATTCGCACGGGAAAAGTTGTCACGGATGAGCAGGGAGCACTAACGTAGCGGGAAAGCTGCAAACGAACCGGGAGCACTGTTTAATACAGTGCTCCCTTTTTTTATGCCTGCGGGTTATGCTTGCCGCCCATTTTTATCCGGTCAGAGGTGAAGCATGATGCTGGAACACTTAATTTTGCAACGACTCGAACAGGTCGAAGCGATAATGCGCGAGCACGATCTCTGGCAGTCTGTTGCGCCAGACGATCACGCGTTCACCAGCCAGCAACCTTTCTTCCTTGATACGCTTCAGCCGCTGGAATGGTTACAGTGGGTGCTGATACCGCGCGTTCAGGCCATCATTGGTGCCGGGCAGCCGTTGCCGAAGAACGTCGCGATCGCCCCCTATTTTGAAGTGGCGTTAACGCCCGGGCAGCCCGGTCGTGCCCTGCTGGTGTTGACGTTAAAGCAGCTGGATGCCCTTCTGGAGGATGAGTCTGCCTGATGTTAGAGATCATTTATCAGGATGCGTGGCTGGTGGCGGTGAACAAACCCGCCGGTTGGCTGGTCCACCGTAGCTGGCTTGATCGCCATGAAACGCAGTTTGTCATGCAGACGGTACGCGACCAGATAGGCCAGCATGTTTTCACGGCGCACCGGCTTGATCGCCCCACATCGGGCGTTCTGCTAATGGGCCTGTCCAGTGAGGTGGGCCGCCTGCTTTCCCAGCAGTTTGAGCATCATCAGATGGAGAAGACCTATCATGCCGTGGTGCGCGGCTGGCTGGAAGGCCGCGATCGGCTGGATTATCCGCTTGTCGAAGAGCTGGATAAAATTGCCGACAAATTTGTCAGCGACCCCCGCGCGCCTCAGCCTGCGGTGACCGATTACGCCTCACTGGCAACCGTAGAGATGCCGGTCGCAGTGAGTCGTTATCCCACTGCGCGTTACAGCCTGATTGAGCTCAAACCCAAAACCGGACGCAAGCATCAGCTGCGTCGGCATATGTCTCATCTTCGCCATCCCATTATCGGCGATTCGGCCCATGGCGATTTGCGTCAGAATCGGGGGGCGGCTGCACACTTTGGCGCAAATCGTTTAATGTTGCATGCCAGCAGCTTGTCGCTCAGCCACCCGGTGACGGGAGAACCCCTGGTTATTCGCGCCGGACTTGATCTTGTCTGGCAACGGGTGATGGATCAGTTTGGCTGGCAGGCCTGTATGCCGGATGTGCCACGGGTTGAGTTTATGGCTGGCTCAGGTCAGGATAGCGGGACGGAATAAAGGGGAAAAGAAATGGCGAAAATTGGTATTTTTGTAGGCACCGTTTATGGCAATGCATTACTGGTTGCAGAAGAAGCAGAACCGGCATTGCAGCAGCAAGGCCATGACGTGAAGATTTTTGAAGATCCTACGTTAGCCGAATGGCAAAACTATGCGAATGATGTCGCCTTAGTGATTACATCAACCACCGGTCAGGGCGATTTCCCGGATACTATTTCTGGCCTGTTCCATGACGTGCAGGACAAACTGGGCCACCAGCCAGGGCTGCGCTACGGCGTTATTGCCTTGGGCGACAGCAGCTACGAGAATTTCTGCGGTGCGGGTAAGCGCTTTGATGCCCTGTTACAGGAGCACCAGGCTAAACGGGTAGGTGAGGTTCTGCTGGTTGATGCCACGGAACATCCAGAACCTGAATCCGTCACCACGCCGTGGGTTGAGCAGTGGGGCAAGCAGCTCTGATAAGATCAAGGCTGCTATGCTGTTCCGCTGCCGTCCGGATTACACCGGCGGCAGCGGTGTTACGATAACAGGATTCTGCGTACAGCGCGTTCCGTCATTGCCCTGCGCGCCCCCGTTTCTCAGGTTATCGGCGCGGGATTAAATACGGCCAGCTGATTACGAATTCCCCAGCGATCTGACCAGGTTTGCTTTCTGCCACTGGCAATGTCCAGTATCAATTCAAACAACCGCCAGCCAACCTGCTCAATGGTTTCCTCGCCTGTTGCAATCGTGCCAGCATTGATGTCCATCAGGTCATGCCAGCGCTCGGCCAGCGCGTTACGGGTAGCCATTTTTATCACCGGGATTGCCGCCAGGCCATACGGGGTTCCTCTGCCGGTGGTAAAGACCTCCAGGGTGATACCTGAGGCGAGCTGCTGCGTGCCGCACACAAAATCGCTGGCGGGCGTCGCGGCAAAAATCAGTCCACGTCGTGTCGGACGCTGTCCGGGCGACAGAACCTCCACAATCGGGCTTCGGCCTGATTTGGCAATGGAACCCAGGGCTTTTTCCACCACGTTTGCCAGCCCACCTTTCTTGTTGCCCGGTGAGGGATTGGCGCTGCGATCGGTTTTGCCTTGATCAAGGTAGCGGTCATACCATGCCATCTCTTCAATCAGCCGCTGACCCACTTCCTGATTGATCACGCGCGGTGTCAGTAAGTGAATGGCATCGCGCACCTCGGTGACCTCAGAGAACATAACGGTCGCGCCGCTGCGCACCAGCAGGTCGGAAGCAAAGCCCACCGCGGGATTCGCCGTCACGCCAGAAAAAGCATCACTGCCGCCGCACTGCATGCCCACGACCAGTTCCGAGGCAGGGCAGGTTTCACGCTGGCGCTGGTTAAGCCGTTTCAGATGGCGCTCTGCGACCTGGAGGATCTCATCCACCATGGCGCCAAAGCCCACCAGCTTCTCATCCTGCAAACGCACAATATCCTCCTCATCCAGCGAGATGGGCTGCACGTCGGGCGTACCGGTCAACAAGCGCTCAGGTTGTAATTTTTCACAACCCAGACTGACTACCATGATCTCCCCGCCAAAATTCGCGTTAAGGGCCAGGTTGTGGACGGAACGGATAGGAATAACCGCCGCAGGCGCGTTGATTGCCACGCCGCAGCCGTAGAGATGATTTAGCGCAACCACGCCGTCCACATTGGGATAACGGGGCAGCAAATCACGCTCTATCATTTGCACCACATAATCCACCACGCCCGCCACGCAGTGAACGCTGGTGGTAATGCCCAACAGGTTACGGGTGCCCACGCTGCCGTCAGCGTTGCGATAGCCCTCGAAGGTATAACCTTCAAGCGGCGGTAAGTCAGGCGGCACGTTATTCGCCAGGGGCAAACTCTGCAAATCCGGTGCGTCCGGAAGCGCAATGAGTGACTCATCGATCCAACTGCCTTGGGCAATATCACGAACGGCAAGGCCAATAATTTCACCATAGCGCAACACAGGCTGACCCTGAGGAATGGCAACCAACGCCACCTTATGCCCCTGCGGTACATGTTCGGTTAGTGTTAATCCATCTTTAAACGTGGTGCCCGCAGTCAGCCCCTGGCTGTTTACCACAATCGCAACGTTATCGTTTTCGTGAACTTTAATGTAAAGCGGCTGCTCTTTTGAAATGGGGTTCATCGCTCACCTTCCAGTGCGTAGCGCCTTGCTGGTACGGCGCATTCATTATGAGACGTCAGGTGTCACAGGTTCGGTATTTGCCACCGTCAGTATAAGAAGGTGTTACCGCCTGCACATTGTGCAATTGACCTATATTCGGCTGAGAGATGACGCGGTTTTATTATCTTTTTACTAAATCAAGTGAAGATTCTCACAAAGCCGCTTATCAACGCCTGTTTGGGCGTGCTTATTGTGACTTTTTACAAATAACGTGAAACGTCCCGCAGCAGTTTATGCATTAGCCCAAAAAATCATCGTTCATTCACCTTATTCCAGGGTGATGTTCCAATGCCTCACCCAAACCCGCTTCCTATACTGATTTCCGTTTTCCCGATCAGGTTATTCGTCACGACGCATTATCGGTTTGCCATTAAAAAAAATCGCCGTGTTTAACCTACATCTCTCTGATACCCAACGCGATGTGTATGCAGTCAGAGCGAATGTAGCTTTCGCTATATTTCAGGAGTGCATCATGAGTAGTTATCACCAGACAACGGAGGCGGTACAAAAACGGACGAACGCGCGTTACTGGATAGTGGTCATGCTATTTATTGTGACCTCATTCAACTACGGTGACCGCGCCACGTTGTCTATCGCGGGTTCGGCCATGGCAAAAGAAATTGGCCTCGATCCCGTGGGGATGGGGTTTATCTTCTCTGCTTTTTCATGGGCCTATGTCATTGGGCAAATCCCCGGTGGCTGGCTGTTGGATCGCTTTGGTTCTAAGCGCGTCTATTTCTGGAGTATCTTTCTTTGGTCGTTGTTTACCCTGCTGCAGGGGTTCGTGGACGTGTTCAGCGGCTACACCATCGTCATGGCGCTGTTTATGCTGCGCTTTATGGTCGGGCTGGCGGAAGCCCCTTCATTCCCGGGTAACAGCCGTATTGTGGCAGCCTGGTTTCCGGCTCAGGAGCGCGGCACTGCCGTGGCGATTTTCAACTCCGCACAATACTTCGCGACGGTAATTTTCGCGCCCATCATGGGCTGGTTGACCTCCGCGGTGGGCTGGGCGCACGTGTTCTGGTTTATGGGAGGGCTGGGCATTATTTTGAGCTTTATCTGGCTCAAAGTGATTTACGATCCCTGCGATCATCCCGGCGTGAACAAAGCGGAGCTGGACTACATGGCGGAGGGCGGCGCGCTGATCAATATGGATCAGAAAAGCGAGAAGCAAAAAGTCAGCTTCAGTGATAAGTGGTTCCAGATCAAGCAACTGCTGCAGTCGCGCATGATGATCGGTGTCTACATTGGCCAGTACTGCATCAACGCTCTGACCTACTTCTTTATCACCTGGTTTCCGGTTTATCTGGTGCAGGCAAGGGGCATGTCGATCCTTAAAGCGGGCTTTGTCGCCTCGGTGCCTGCGCTGTGCGGCTTTATCGGTGGCGTGCTCGGCGGGGTGATCTCTGACTGGCTGATGCGCAAAACCGGCTCACTCAATATCGCCCGTAAAACACCGATTGTGCTCGGCATGTTGCTCTCGACGTCCATGGTGGTCTGTAACTATGTCGAGACGGACTGGGTCGTGGTGCTGTTCATGGCAACCGCCTTCTTTGGTAAAGGGATTGGCGCGCTGGGATGGGCAGTCATGGCGGACACCGCACCGAAAGAGATTAGCGGCCTGAGCGGCGGTCTGTTCAATATGTTCGGTAATGCATCCGGCATTATTACCCCCATCGCGATCGGCTACATCATTGCCTCTACCGGTTCTTATAACGGCGCGCTGGTTTATGTCGGTATCCACGCGTTCGTTGCCGTACTCAGCTACCTGGTGCTGGTGGATAACATCAAGCGCATTGAGCTGAAAACACGCTAAGGAGCCTGCATGAATACGCAATCGACGCCCGTTATTACGACTATGCAGGTGGTCCCTGTGGCTGGCTACGACAGTATGCTGCTCAACATTGGCGGGGCACACAATGCCCGCTTCACGCGCAATATCGTGATCCTGACCGACAGTG
Source organism: Pantoea sp. B623 (assembly GCF_024814475.1). Taxonomy (NCBI): domain Bacteria; kingdom Pseudomonadati; phylum Pseudomonadota; class Gammaproteobacteria; order Enterobacterales; family Erwiniaceae; genus Pantoea; species Pantoea sp. B623. The sequence goes on from NZ_JANUXM010000004.1 coordinate 3,388,197, forward strand.
CAGGACACACCGGGCTGGGTGAAGCACCGGGGGGCGAAACCCTCTATCAGACCTTAGTCGAGGCCGCGCCGCAGGTGATCGGTCAGCAGGTCGCCCGTATGAACCGGCTGGTGCAGAAGATTCATCAGGGGAATCAGTCCGCCGATTTCGAGACTTTTGGCAAAGGGGCCTGGACCTTTGAGCTGCGCGTCAACGCGGTCGCGGCACTGGAAGCCGCACTGCTGGACCTTCTGGGACAATGCCTGGGCGTGCCGGTCGCCGAACTGCTTGGACCGGGTAAGCAGCGCGATGAGGTGACGGTTTTAGGCTACCTGTTCTACTTAGGCGATCGCCGTAAAACCGATTTGCCTTATCTGACGGGTGAGAAGGCGCAGCATGACTGGTATCACCTGCGCCATCAGGAAGCGCTGAATAGCGAGTCGGTTGTCCGGCTGGCCGAGGCGGCGCAGGATAAATACGGTTTCAAAGATTTCAAACTCAAGGGCGGAGTGCTGCCGGGCGAACAGGAGATCGCCACCGCGCAGGCGCTGAAAAAGCGCTTCCCCGAGGCGCGCATCACCGTCGATCCTAACGGCGCGTGGTGGCTGGACGAGGCGATCGGATTCTGTAAGGGCATGCAGGATGTCCTGACCTATGCAGAAGATCCCTGTGGCGCCGAGCAGGGTTATTCAGGGCGCGAGGTGATGGCCGAGTTTCGTCGTGCGACCGGATTACCGGTCGCCACCAACATGATCGCCACCAACTGGCGTGAAATGAACCATGCGCTGATGCTCAATGCTGTCGATATCCCACTGGCCGATCCGCACTTCTGGACGATGAGCGGCGCCGTTCGTGTCGCGCAACTGTGCGATGAATGGGGCTTAACGTGGGGCTGCCACTCGAATAACCACTTTGATATTTCTCTCGCGATGTTCACCCACGTCGGTGCCGCCGCGCCCGGTAATCCCACCGCCATAGATACGCACTGGATCTGGCAGGAGGGCGATCAACGCCTGACAAAAGAGCCGCTGCAGATCCGTCAGGGCAAAATCACGGTGCCAGATGCGCCTGGCCTGGGTATTGAACTGGATTGGGAACGACTCCGCCTGGCAAACGAACACTACAAATCACTGCCGGCGGGCGGACGTAATGACGCCACAGCCATGCAGTACTTGCTACCAGGCTGGACATTTGACCGTAAACGGCCGGCCTTTGGCCGGGCCTCTGCTTAAGGGATAACAGATGAATACCACACCAAAAATTACCGCCATGCAGGTCATCCCGGTTGCCGGCTATGACAGCATGTTACTGAACCTGAGCGGCGCACATTCGCCTTTTTTCACCCGCAATATCGTGATCATTGAAGACAACGCAGGCCATACTGGCGTAGGTGAAATTCCCGGTGGCGAAAAGATTCGTCAAACCCTGGAAGAGGCTGCCGCGCTGGTGGTGGGCAAAACGATTGGCGAATATAAAAACATCCTGAGCCAGGTTCGCGCCACCTTTGCCGATCGCGATGCCGCTGGGCGAGGTAATCAGACCTTTGATCTTCGCACCACCATTCACGTGGTCACCGGCATCGAAGCCTCACTGCTGGATCTGCTGGGGCAGCATCTGGGCGTCAATGTCGCCTCGCTATTGGGCGACGGACAGCAGCGCGACAAAGTCGAAATGCTGGGTTATCTGTTCTACGTTGGCGATCGCAACAAGACCTCGCTGGCCTACCAGCATCAGGACAACGATACCTGCGACTGGTATCGCCTGCGCCATCAGGAAGCGCTCACGCCGGATGCCGTGGTGCGGCTGGCCGAAGCGGCCTATGAAAAATACGGGTTCAACGATTTTAAACTTAAAGGCGGCGTGCTGAGCGGCAGTGATGAGGCAGAAGCGATTACTGCACTCGCGAAGCGCTTCCCCCAGGCGCGCGTCACTATCGATCCCAACGGTGCCTGGTCGCTTGACGAAGCCATTACGCTAGGTAAGCAGCTTAAAAACGTCCTCGCCTATGCAGAAGATCCCTGTGGCGCAGAGCAGGGCTATTCGGGGCGTGAAGTGATGGCCGAGTTCCGGCGCGCTACCGGTCTGCCGACGGCGACGAATATGATCGCCACTGACTGGCGTCAAATGGGCCACACGTTGTCATTACAGTCGGTGGATATCCCACTGGCCGATCCGCACTTCTGGACGATGCAGGGTTCCGTGCGCGTGGCGCAAATGTGCCACGCGTTTGGCCTGACGTGGGGTTCGCACTCCAACAACCATTTCGATATTTCACTGGCGATGTTCACCCATGTTGCCGCTGCCGCACCGGGCAAGATCACCGCTATTGATACCCACTGGATCTGGCAGGAAGGCAATCAACGACTGACGAAAACGCCTTTCCAGATTGAAGGCGGCATGGTCGCAGTGCCGCAGGCACCGGGCCTGGGCATTGAACTGGATATGGACCAGGTCATGCAGGCTAACGCGCTGTATCAAAAGCATGGCCTTGGCGCACGTGATGATGCTCAGGCCATGCAGTTCCTGATCCCACAGTGGACGTTTGATAACAAGCGTCCGTGCCTGGTGCGTTAACTTTTTTGGGCTTCCTTCAGGAAGCCCGTTCCACAGGAGTCAAATCATGAGTAATACAGCCTGGCCAAATGAATTCCGTCGCCGCCTGCTGGCAGGTGAAACCCTGATCGGCAGTTGGTGCGCCCTGGCAAGTCCTGTTTCGACCGAGGTGTTAGGGCTGGCCGGATTTGACTGGTTAGTTCTGGATGGCGAGCACGCACCGAACGATATCACCACGTTTGTTCCCCAGCTAATGGCGCTGAAGGGCAGCCGCAGCGCGCCGGTGGTGCGTCCACCCTGTAATGAACCGGTCATCATTAAGCGCCTGCTGGATATTGGTTTTAATAACATCCTTGTTCCCTTCGTCGAGAACGAAGACGAAGCCAGACGTGCAGTTGCCTCCACGCGCTATCCGCCTGCCGGAATTCGCGGCGTGTCGGTTTCCCATCGCAGCAACATGTACGGCACGGTGCCGAATTATAACGCCACCATCAACGACAACATTTCGGTGCTGGTCCAAATAGAAACCCAGCAGGCTGTCGACAACATTGACGCCATCGCCGCCGTTGACGGCGTGGACGGCATTTTTGTCGGGCCGGGCGATCTCTCTGCCGCACTCGGCTATCTCGGGCAGCCGGCCCATCCGGAGGTGTTAACGGTCATCAAACACATCTTTGAGCGGGCAAAAGCGGCCAACAAGCCCAGCGGCATTCTGGCACCGGTGGAAGCCGATGCCCGTCGCTATCTCGAATGGGGCGCAACCTTTGTTGCCGTTGGCAGCGATCTCGGTGTTTTCCGCAGTGCCACGCAGGCGTTGTGCGACAAATTTAAAAAGTAATCATCCAGGAGAAACGACATGAAAATTGGCTTTATTGGCCTGGGCATCATGGGCAAACCAATGAGTAAAAACCTGCTGAAAGCCGGTTATTCACTGGTGGTACGCGATCATAATGCAGAAAGCGAAGCCGAGCTGGTGCAGCTGGGGGCGACCACAGCGGCGAATGCCAAAGAACTGGCGCAACAGTGCGATGTGGTGATCACCATGGTGCCAAATTCCCCACAGGTGAAAGAGGTTTGCCTGGGCGAAAACGGCATTATCGATGGCGCGAAACCGGGCCTGATTGTGATCGATATGAGCTCCATTGCGCCGCTGGCGAGCCGTGAAGTCCACGATGCGCTGGCAGCAAAGCAGATTCACATGCTGGATGCGCCGGTGAGCGGCGGCGAGCCCAAAGCGATTGAGGGGACGTTATCCGTGATGGTGGGCGGCGATAAAGCCGTGTTTGACCAGTGCTACGACATCATGAAAGCCATGGCGGGATCGGTGGTTCATACCGGCGATATCGGCGCAGGTAACGTGACGAAGCTGGCAAATCAGGTCATTGTAGCGCTAAATATTGCCGCCATGTCTGAAGCCTTGTCGCTGGCGACCAAAGCGGGCGTCAGTCCGGAACTGGTGTATCAGGCGATTCGTGGCGGTCTGGCGGGCAGCACCGTGCTGGATGCCAAAGCGCCCATGGTGATGGACCGCAACTTTAAGCCGGGTTTCCGCATTGATTTACATATCAAGGATCTGGCTAACGCGCTGGATACCTCGCACAGCCTTGGTGCGCACCTGCCGCTGACGGCGGCCGTGATGGAAATGATGCAGGCGTTGCGTAATGACGGACAGGGGAGTGCCGACCACAGCGCGCTGGCCTGCTATTATGAGAAATTAGCAAAGGTTGAGATCTCTCGCTAATGCCTTGCCCGGCTTCTGTGGAGGCCGGGCCGATTTCACGCTCTGATCGTTAATTAATACCGCCTGGATTGCCTATGAAAATCGTAATCGCACCGGATTCATATAAAGAAAGTCTTTCGGCCCTGGAAGTGGCATCGGCAATCGAAGCGGGGTTCCGTGAGGTTTTTCCCGATGCCCATTATGTGAAAATACCGGTTGCTGATGGTGGTGAAGGCACGGTGGAAGCCATGGTGGCTGCGACCCAGGGAAAGTGGGTCAGGTTAAAGGTCACCGGTCCGCTGGGTGAACCTGTCGAGGCGTTTTACGGCCTGTCGGGTAATGAAGATACCGCCTATATCGAGATGGCGGCGGCCAGCGGCCTGGAGCTGGTACCGGCAGCGCAGCGGGATCCCCTGATCACCACCTCGTTTGGGACTGGGGAGCTAATTAAAAACGCGCTGGATAAAGGCGTCCGACACATCATTATCGGTATCGGTGGCAGCGCCACCAATGACGGTGGTGCTGGCATGATGCAGGCGCTGGGCGCTCGCTTGCTGGATAAACAGGGCGAGCAAATTGGTCGGGGAGGTGGCGCATTGCCTGACCTGGCAAGCATTGACGTTACCGGACTGGACCCGCGCATTCGGCAGTGCCGCGTTGAAGTGGCCTGCGATGTAACCAATACGCTGACGGGCGATCACGGTGCCTCTGCGGTGTTTGGCCCCCAGAAAGGCGCGACGCCAGAACGGGTTGAGCAACTGGATCGAGCCCTGACACATTACGCTGCGCTTATTCAGCGCGATTTGGGTATTGATGTGCTGCAGATCAGCGGTGGCGGCGCTGCCGGTGGCATGGGGGCTGCGCTGCACGCGTTTTGTCAGGCGGAATTACGCCGTGGGATTGAGATTGTGACGGAAGCGCTGGGCCTGGAGGAGCAGGTAAAAGATGCCGATCTGGTCATTACCGGCGAGGGACGAATCGACAGCCAGAGCATCAAGGGCAAGGTGCCGATTGGTGTGGCAAAGGTCGCTAAGCGTTTTAATATTCCCGTGATAGGCATTGCCGGTAGCCTGACTGACGATGTCGGTGTGGTGCATCAGCATGGCCTGGATGCCGTATTTAGCGTGCTTTACCGTATTTGCTCGCTGGATGAGGCGCTAAAAGGGGCAGAAAACAATGTCCGTCTCACCGCGCGCAATGTGGCTGCCACAATGAAAATCGCCGGGTTCCACTAAGCGTATTTACGGCCCTTCACCTGACAGGGCCGTTTGTTCTTTCGCAGTATGCCCGGCTAAGGCATGGAGAGGATGCGCCGTGCCTGTCTGGCGACGTTCTCCATTTCATCCTGAAGCTCCAGCAGTTCCGGCTCCAGCGCTTCGATATCGCTTGCCTGATGAAGCTCTTTCTCAAGCTTACGGCACAGTTGTTTCATCCGCGGGACGCCGCTGTAGCTGGCGCTGCCGTGAAGTTTATGAATGATCTCACGCAGGGAGGTCGCGTCGTTGTCGGCGATAAACTGCGCCATTTTACCGTGCACTTCCGGCAGGAATGCCAACAGCATTCGGAGTAAATCCCGCGCCAGATCCGGCTTATTCGCTGCCTGGCGTAATGCCAGCTTCCAGTCCAGCGTGGGTAATATTGGGGGGATCTCGGGCGCCGTGGTGCTCGGGCTGGGCATATAGCGGGCCAGGACCTGAGCGAGCTTGTTTTCATCAATAGGCTTGGCCAGGTAGTCGTTCATGCCGGCCCGGATAAGATGTTCGCGTTCACCGTCAATAGCGTGGGCGGTGACGGCGACTATCGGGGTGGTTGCGTGGTTGGGCAGCGTGCGGATGATCTCGCTGGCCCGAATGCCATCAATATCGGGCATTTGTATATCCATTAAGATCACGTCCAGCACTTGCCTGTGGGCCACACGGATGGCCTGCTCCGCATTATTGCACAGTACGATGTGTTGAACCTGCTCTTCCAGCAGCGCCCCAATCAGCTTGAGGTTAGCGGGATTGTCGTCCACGGCCATCACGGTCAGCGGCAGACGCGGTGAGGCCGATAGTTCGCTGCTGTGACGGGCATGCAGCTCCAGCAGCATCGGCAACAGGCGCGTCTGCGAGACGGGTTTTGCGATGCAGCCATCAATGCCACGCACTTTCAGCTCATCGGCCAGTAACATCATCGGACTCGGCAGCGCCATAATGACCTGGTCGGCGCGCTCCAAAAGCGTATGGATCAGCCTGTCCTCAAGCACCTGCGGCTGGCTGGCGTTGACCGGCATGGCCATTAACACAATGGGATAGCGCGACTGGCTCAGACCCTCCAGGGTTAAACTGTGCTCAACCTGCAACGGCGTGGCACCTAAAATCTCTACCACCGCGCTGGCGACGTCGGGGTTCGCCTCCACATAGGCCATGCGCGTGTTCGACAGTGCATCCAGCACTCGAGGCATACTCGGTGCATTGGGATTGAGGTCCAGTTTAACGCGCACCCAAAAGGTGGAGCCGTGGTTCTGACGGCTGACGAAGGTGATCTCCCCGTTCATTTCCCTTACCAGTTTTTGGGTAATGACCAGGCCCAGCCCCGATCCTCCGTGGCGGCGGGAAATGCTGGCATCCGCCTGGCGAAAGGCCTGAAACAGCTGGGCCTGCTGCTCTTCAGAAATGCCAATGCCTGTGTCGCGAACCTGAATCTCCAGTTCAACATGCGTCGCCGTAATCGTGTGCTGTTCTACCCGTAAATTGATGGTCCCTTTTTCGGTAAATTTAATCGCGTTGCCCATCAGGTTGATCAGGATCTGCTGCAGGCGGAGCGCATCGCCAATCACGTTGTCCGGCACGCTGTTATCGCAGACCACGGTCAACTCCAGCCCCTTCTCATGGGCGGATGGGGCCAGCAAAACCAGGGTTTCATCCAGGGTGGCGCGCAACGGAAAGGGAATGGACTCCAGCATCAGCTTGCCGGCTTCCAGTCTGGAAAAATCAAGCACGTCATTAATGATGGACAGGAGATTGTTGGCCGAGCGCTCAATGGTCAGCATGTAGTCGCGCTGCGTGGTGCGCAGCGGCGTTTTCAACATCTGACGGGTAAAGCCCAGCACGCCATTAAGCGGCGTACGCAACTCATGCGACATATTTGCCAGAAATTCGGATTTGATACGGGCGGCTTCCTGCGCGCGCTTTTTGGCCAGATCCAGCTCGACGTTCTGAATCTCCAACTGCTCCAGCGTTTCCCGCAGGTCCCATGTGGCCTGATCGATATTGTGCTGCATCTCTTCGTGATAGGCGGTGAGCGACATCGCCATCGCGTTGATACCGTTTTTCAGGATACTCAATTCACCCAGCATATGGCCTTCAACCCGGCTGTCCAGTTGTCCACGACGAATTCGGTCAACGGTGCTAACCATATTACGAATAGGGCCGGTGACGTCCCGCATCAGGCGATAGGCAAACAGCATGGCAATACACAGGCAGAACAGCAGCATCAGGGTAGCAATAAAAACTTCCCGATATTGCTGTAAGCGCACGGATTGCAGATCCAGCTCTATCGCCACATAGCCCAACGGGTTACCTGCGGGTTTGGCATCCTGACCCGGCAGCTCATCCACGGCGTAACGTTCAGAGATAATCGGCTTGCGTAAGATCAGCAGGTTGCCACTGCCTTCAACGGACACATCCTCAGGCAGCGCGCGAATAGCCTGCTTGCTTTCCAGACTCAGGTTTTGGTGATTATTAGAGGTGACATAAAGCTGATTATTATCGTCGAAAACGGAGATGGCGCGCACGATCCCGGAATGGCGGCGATGCAGTAAACTGACCAGTTCACGCAGCGCGTCACGATTGTGCCATGTCATGCTGTATTCGGTAGAAACCGCCAGCGGTTCGATGATATTGGCCCCGGCATCGATGACCTGGCGCTGCAGCTCATTATAACGATGCACGACAAAAAATGAGCTGAGCAGTAACCCAACCATCAACGTTGGAGCCAAAATTAAAATCATCATTCGCGCCCGCAGGCTGTATTTGGTCATAATAGTCGCCTGCTGTCCGGCATGAACGTCCCTGTGCATCTGCTGAACCTTGTGCACATCGAATCTTAAAGAGAAAGAACCACACTATGGCGCAATTTTACTCCGCAAAACAGCGTGTGACGACCCAACAACGGATCACCGTCACCATTGAAGACCTCGACCCGTTTGGTCAGGGCGTTGCCCGCTACAAGGGCAAAACCCTGTTTGTCTCGGGCGCGCTGCCCGGAGAGCAGGCCGAGGTCACCCTGCTGGAGGATAAACGCCAGTATGCCAGAGCGAAAGCGGTGCGCCTGCTTAACCACAGTCCTTCACGGGTTGCGCCGCGCTGTCCCCATTTTAGCCGCTGTGGCGGTTGTCAGCAGCAGCATGCCGACGAGGCGTTACAACAGCAAAGTAAATCACGTGCGCTGGCACGGATGTTGACCCAGGCAGCGAACCAGCCGGTGGCGGTTGATGAGATCATTGCCGGACCGGCCTGGGGCTACCGTCGCCGCGTCAGGCTTGGCCTGCAGTGGCAGAACAAAACACAGCAGTTGCTGATGGGGTTTCGCCAGGCGGCCACCAACGATCTCGTCGATATCCAGCAGTGCCCCATCATGGTGCCCCAGCTTGAAGCGCTGATTATTCCGCTGCGCAATTGTCTCACTATGCTTAATGCTGTCAAACGCTTAGGTCATGTTGAGCTGGTGCTGGCTGACAACGGCCCGGTGCTGTTATTGCGCCATCTCGATGCATTAAGTACCGATGATATTGCAAAACTGGAACGTTTTTCGCATCAGCACCAACTGATGCTGTTTCTGGATGATGGAAGCGAGACGCTGCGCGCATCTGGCGATCGGCAGCCGTTTTATCATTCTCACCAGCTTGAGCTAATCTTCAGTCCAAAGGATTTTATTCAGGTCAACGATACGGTGAATCAGCAGATGGTGGCGAAGGCCATTGCGTGGCTGGATTTGCAACCTGAAGATCGGGTGCTGGATCTGTTTTGCGGCATGGGAAACTTTACGCTTCCTGTAGGAAAATCGGTACAAAGTGCCGTGGGTGTGGAGGGCGTTGCAGCATTAGTGCAGCAGGCAGAGTATAATGCTGACGTGAATGCGCTAAAAAACGTCAAATTCTTCCAGCATAATCTGGAAGAAGATGTTTCGCGCCAGCCCTGGGCTATGCAGGGATTTAACAAGGTATTACTCGATCCGGCTCGCGCTGGGGCGGCAGGTGTCATGGCACATGTCGTCAAATTATCGCCAGAATGCGTGGTCTATGTTTCGTGTAATCCTGTGACACTCGCACGTGACAGTGAAACATTGCTGTCAGCGGGTTACCAATTGGAAAGGGTCGCGATGCTGGATATGTTTCCTCATACCCGTCATCTCGAATCCATGGTGCTGTTCAGAAAAAAAATATAAGTGTCCGGCAGGGGCGCTGTGCAGGAGAGGATATGGTTGCGGTCAGAAGTGCGCATTTAAATACGGAAGGGGAGTTTGCCCTTGACCAGTGGATCGCCAGTCTTGGCGTTGCTAACCCGCATTCCTGTGATCGCCTTGCTGAAACCTGGCGCTATTGTGAAGCGCAGACTCAGGGGCATCCTCACCAGTCGCTGCTGCTGTGGCGCGGCATCGAGATGGTGGAAATTCTCTCGATGCTCAGCATGGATATCGAAAGCCTGTGCGCCGCATTGATTTTCCCGCTCGCGAATGACGAAGTGGTCAGCGAAGAAGAGCTGGAAAAAACCGTCGGTCCGGGCATCGTTTCGCTGGTGCACGGGGTCCGCGATATGGACGCCATTCGTCAGCTGAAAGCCATTCATAACGATTCAATGGCTTCTGAGCAGGTGGATAATGTCCGCCGTATGTTGCTCGCCATGGTGGAAGATTTTCGCTGCGTGGTGCTGAAGTTGGCTGAGCGCATCATGAACCTGCGCGAAGTTAAAGACGCGCCGGAAGATGAACGCGTACTGGCGGCGAAAGAGAGCACCAATATTTATGCCCCGCTGGCGAACCGCCTGGGCATCGGTCAGCTTAAGTGGGAGCTGGAAGATTACTGCTTCCGCTACCTGCATCCCGACGAGTACAAGCGCATTGCTAAGCTGCTGCACGAGCGCCGCATCGACCGTGAGCAGTACATCGATAACTTTGTCGATAATCTGCGCAAAGAGATGGCAAAAGAGGGCGTGCGGGCCGAAGTGTACGGCCGTCCTAAACATATCTACAGCATCTGGCGCAAGATGCAGAAGAAGTCGCTGGCGTTTGATGAGCTATTTGATGTTCGCGCGGTGCGTATTGTCGCCGAGCGACTGCAGGACTGCTACGGCGCGCTGGGCACGGTGCACACGCTGTATCGCCACCTGCCCAACGAGTTCGACGACTATGTCGCCAACCCCAAACCTAACGGCTATCAGTCTATTCATACCGTGGTTCTGGGGCCCGAGGGCAAAACCGTCGAGATCCAGATCCGTACCCGCCAGATGCATGAGGACGCTGAGCTGGGCGTCGCCGCGCACTGGAAATACAAAGAAGGGCCGTCGTCCAGCCATGCGCGCGGCGCGGCAGGTCACGAAGAGCGCATTGCCTGGCTACGTAAGCTGATCTCATGGCAGGAAGAGATGGCGGATTCCGGCGAGCTGCTGGAAGAGGTGCGCAGCCAGGTATTTGACGACCGCGTCTATGTCTTTACGCCAAAAGGGGACGTGGTCGATTTGCCGGCAGGTTCTACCCCGCTGGATTTCGCTTACCACATTCACAGCGATATCGGTCACCGCTGCATCGGTGCCAAGATTGGTGGCCGCATTGTGCCCTTCACCTATCAGCTGCAGATGGGCGATCAGGTGGAAGTCATCACCCAAAAACAGCCGAATCCGAGTCGTGACTGGCTGAACCCTAACCTGGGGTTCATCACCACCAGCCGAGGCCGCGCCAAGATTCATAACTGGTTCCGCAAGCAGGATCGCGATAAAAACATTCTTGCCGGTCGTCAGATTCTGGATAACGAGCTGAATCAGATGGATATCAGCCTGCGTGAAGCCGAGAAACTGCTGCTGCCGCGCTATAACGTTACCTCGCTGGACGAGTTGCTGGCTGCCATCGGCGGGGGGGACATTCGCCTTCATCAGATGGTGAATTTCCTGCAGGCGAAGCTCAATAAGCCGACGGCGGAAGAGCAGGATCGTGAAGCCCTGCGCCAGCTCACACAAAAATCGCATGCGCCAACGTCACGCAAAGAGAGCGGCCGTGTGGTCGTGGAAGGCGTGGGCAACCTGATGCACCATATTGCACGCTGCTGTCAGCCGATTCCGGGTGACGACATCGTGGGTTTTATCACGCACGGACGGGGCATTTCGATTCACCGCGCCGATTGCGACCAGCTGTCTGAGCTGATTTCCACCGCGCCCGAGCGCATTGTGGATGCCGTATGGGGCGAAAGCTACTCCAGCGGCTACTCGCTGGTCGTAAGGGTGACGGCCAACGATCGTAGCGGGCTGTTACGCGATATCACCACCATCCTCGCGAATGAGAAGGTTAACGTCCTGGGCGTTTCAAGCCGCAGCGATACCAAAAAACAGCTCGCCACCATTGATATGGATATCGAGATTTATAACCACCAGGTCCTGGGACGCGTGCTGTCTCGCCTGAATCAGGTGCCTGACATTATCGATGCCCGCCGCCTGCACTAATCGTCCGTTATCAGGCGCATGTCTTGACCGACGTGCGCCTGGCTGCTTTTATCACCGCTGTTATGCCAACTGAACACCTGAAGGATTTCCCTATGACGTCAATTGATCGCCTGCTGGGCATTATGAAAACCCTGCGCGATCCGCAGCAGGGTTGCCCGTGGGATCGCGAGCAGACCTTTGCCACTATCGCGCCTTACACGCTGGAAGAAACCTATGAAGTGCTGGACGCCATCCAGCGCGAGGACTTCGACGATCTGCGGGGGGAGCTGGGCGATTTGCTGTTTCAGGTGGTGTTTTATGCCCAGATGGCCCAGGAGCAGGGGCGTTTTAATTTTGATGATATCTGCCATGCAATAAGTGACAAGCTGGAACGCCGCCATCCACACATTTTTGCGGACGGCACGGCAGAGAACAGCGCAGACGTGTTAAAAAACTGGGAAGCGATTAAAAGCGCCGAACGGGCAGAAAAAGCGCAGCACTCCGCGCTGGACGATATTCCCAAAGCCCTGCCAGCCCTGATGCGCGCCCATAAAATTCAGAAACGATGCCACAACGTGGGCTTCGACTGGAGCACACTGGGGCCGGTGGTCGATAAGGTGCATGAAGAGATTGACGAAGTCATGCATGAAGCGCAGCAAAGCGTTATCGATCCTCAAAAGCTGGAAGAAGAGATTGGCGATCTCCTGTTTGCGACCGTTAACCTCTCTCGTCATTTGGGCAGCAAGGCCGAAACGGCGCTGCAGAAAGCCAACGACAAGTTTGAGCGACGTTTCCGCGCGGTAGAAGCTATTATCAGCGCGCAGGGCCTGACAATGCCGGGGGCGACGCTGGAACAGATGGAGGCCGCCTGGCAGCAGGTAAAGGCAACGGAAAAAAGCTGATTATTCCTGCACCGCGCATAAAGTGTGCGCTCGAGCTTACTCGATTCAGCCTGACGTCAGATTTGTGACGCAGGTCAAAATTTTGTTTACCGCTATCCGCTATGTTACCCGCAGCAATGCTTTGGGAGAGGGATGTGATTCATCAATTGTGGCTGATAGCGGTTTCCAGTATACTGTTTTCCCGTCCTGGTTATTCCACCGTCTTTAAACCTAAACTCTCAGGTTCAGCATGACAACGAATTATATTTTTGTGACCGGCGGGGTCGTATCCTCTCTGGGTAAAGGCATTGCCGCAGCCTCCCTCGCAGCCATTCTCGAAGCGCGTGGTCTGAATGTGACCATCATGAAACTGGATCCGTACATCAACGTCGATCCGGGTACCATGAGCCCTACTCAGCATGGTGAAGTGTTTGTCACCGATGATGGTGCCGAAACCGATCTGGATTTGGGTCACTACGAGCGCTTCATCCGCACTAAAATGTCGCGCCGCAACAACTTCACCACGGGCCGTATCTACTCAGAAGTCCTGCGCAAAGAGCGTCGCGGTGACTACCTTGGCGCCACTATTCAGGTCATCCCTCATATCACGAATGCGATCAAAGAGCGCATTCTTGAAGGCGGTGAAGGTCACGATGTGGTGCTGGTCGAAATCGGCGGTACGGTTGGTGATATCGAATCCCTGCCGTTCCTGGAAGCGATTCGTCAGATGGCGGTGGATGTGGGCCGCGAGCATACGATGTATATGCACCTGACGCTGGTGCCTTACATGGCCGCCGCAGGCGAGGTGAAAACCAAGCCGACGCAGCACTCGGTCAAAGAGCTGCTCTCCATCGGTATTCAGCCTGACGTGCTCATTTGCCGGTCCGATCGTGCGGTGCCAGCCAATGAGCGTGGCAAAATTGCCCTGTTCTGTAACGTGCCGGAAAAAGCCGTTATCTCGCTGAAAGACGTCGATTCAATTTATAAAATTCCTGGCATGTTGAAATCACAGGGCCTGGACGACTACATCTGTAAGCGTTTCAACCTGAACGCCCCGGAAGCCAATCTGGCCGAGTGGGAGCAGGTGATTTATGAAGAAGCCAATCCGGGCGGCGAAGTCACCATTGGCATGGTGGGCAAATATGTCGAGCTGCCGGATGCCTATAAATCCGTTATTGAAGCGCTGAAGCACGGCGGTCTGAAAAATCGTGTGACCGTAAACATCAAGCTGATCGACTCACAGGACGTTGAAACCCGTGGTGTCGAATTGCTGAAAGATTTGGATGCCATTCTGATCCCTGGTGGCTTTGGCTACCGTGGTGTAGAAGGCAAGCTGATGACGGCGAAATACGCGCGTGAAAACAACGTGCCTTATCTCGGCATCTGCCTCGGCATGCAGGTCGCACTGATGGAGTTCGCCCGTAACGTCGCCGGAATGGAAGGCGCTAACTCCACTGAATTTGTGCCAGACTGTAAGTATCCGGTGGTGGCACTGATCACCGAATGGCGTGACGAAGAAGGCAACGTGGAAGTGCGTACTGAACAGAGCGATCTGGGTGGCACCATGCGCCTGGGCAGCCAGCAGTGCCAGCTGAATCCGGAAAGTAAGGTTCGCCAGCTGTACGGTTCTGACACCATTGTTGAGCGCCATCGTCACCGCTATGAAGTGAACAACATGCTGCTGAAGCAAATTGAGGCAGCGGGTTTACGCGTGGCAGGTCGTTCAGGTGACGATCAGTTGGTTGAGATCATTGAGATCCCCAATCATCCATGGTTTATTGCTTGCCAGTTCCACCCTGAGTTCACATCGACGCCTCGCGATGGTCATCCGTTGTTTGCGGGTTTTGTGAAAGCAGCACATGAGCATCAGAAGCGTTTAGCGAAATAAGTTTAACGAACAACGCGCGAACTTTTCGCGCGTTCTTTGTCTTAGGATTGACTAACTTGTACTGAGGAAAATCGTAATGGCCAAAATCGTAAAAGTCATCGGTCGCGAAATTATCGACTCACGTGGCAACCCAACTGTTGAAGCAGAAGTTCACCTGGAAGGTGGTTTCGTTGGTCTGGCTGCGGCACCGTCAGGTGCATCTACCGGTTCTCGTGAAGCACTGGAACTGCGTGACGGTGACAAATCCCGTTTCCTGGGCAAAGGCGTAACCAAAGCCGTTGCTGCGGTTAACGGCCCGATTGCTGAAGCGGTAAAAGGCAAAGACGCGAAAGATCAGGCGAACATCGATAAAATCATGATCGACCTGGACGGTACTGAGAACAAATCTAACTTCGGTGCTAACGCCATTCTGGCTGTTTCCCTGGCAGCAGCGAAAGCCGCAGCGGCCTCTAAAGGTCAGGCGCTGTATGAGCACATCGCTGAGCTGAACGGCACCCCGGGCAAATACTCTATGCCACTGCCAATGATGAACATCATCAACGGCGGCGAACATGCAGACAACAACGTCGACATTCAGGAATTCATGATTCAGCCGGTTGGCGCTTCAAACGTTAAAGAAGCGATCCGTATGGGTTCTGAAGTGTTCCACAACCTGGCAAAAGTGCTGAAAAGCAAAGGCATGAGCACGGCGGTGGGTGACGAAGGTGGCTATGCGCCAAACCTGGGTTCTAACGCCGAAGCGCTGGCCGTTATCGCTGAAGCGGTAAAAGCAGCCGGTTACGAGCTGGGTAAAGACATCACCCTGGCCATGGACTGTGCGGCTTCTGAATTCTACAAAGATGGCAAATACGTTCTGGCCGGTGAAGGCGGTAAAGCGTTTACCTCAGAAGAGTTCACCCACTTCCTGGAAGATCTGACTAAACAGTATCCGATCGTTTCTATCGAAGATGGCCTGGACGAGTCTGACTGGGATGGCTTCGCCTACCAGACCAAAGTGCTGGGCGACAAAATCCAGCTGGTGGGCGACGACCTGTTCGTAACCAACACCAAAATCCTGAAAGAAGGTATCGAGAAAGGCATCGCTAACTCTATCCTGATCAAATTCAACCAGATCGGTTCACTGACCGAAACCCTGGCTGCAATTAAAATGGCGAAAGATGCAGGCTATACCGCTGTGATCTCTCACCGCTCAGGCGAAACTGAAGATGCGACCATCGCTGACCTGGCGGTCGGTACAGCTGCGGGCCAGATCAAAACCGGTTCAATGAGCCGTTCTGACCGTGTTGCTAAGTACAACCAGCTGATCCGTATCGAAGAAGCGCTGGGTTCAAAAGCCCCCTTCAACGGTCTGAAAGAAGTTAAAGGTCAGTAAGTTTACTGCCGTCTGACTTCTGATCATAACCCGCCCACGTGGCGGGTTTTTTTATGCCCGGACCTTATGCAGCTTCCGCCATCTTTTTGCGCGACGTCTATGCTGTTTACATCCGTTCTTAATAAAACCCACCGACACTGAATAACGAGCAAGGTGCGCCGGGCTGACCTCGCACCTTACCGCTGGCCTGAAGCACGCGCTTCAGGTTCATATTTCTGACAGGCAGAAGGGGGAAACGCATGAGACTGGCTTCTTATAACGTGGAAAACCTGTTCGATCGCGCCAGAGCAATGAACCAAAACGAATGGCGTGAGGGCAAACCGACGCTGGAAAAATTCGCCCAACTGAATGCACTGCTGGGGCAGGTGGAATACAGCGATGCGACTAAGAAGCAAATGGTGGAATTGATGGAGGCGCTGGGGCTGCAAAAGTCAGATACCGGCCCCTTTGTTATCCTGCGGCGTAACCGGGGCAAGCTGTTGACCCGCCCCACAGACAACAGCGGAATAAAGATTATTGCCGCAGGACGCGCCGACTGGGTCGGTTCGCTGGAACTGCGGCGTGCGCCGGTAGATGAAATAGCTATGGGATTAACAGCGCAGGTCATGATTGACCTCAAGGCAGATATTTTGACCGTTGTTGAGGCAGAAAGCCGGCCCGCTTTACTGGAATTTAATAACGCCATGCTGCCTGCGCGCCAGGGAACGCCTTTTGATCATGTCATGGTGATTGACGGCAACGATGAGCGGGGCATTGATGTTGGCCTGATGACAGGAGCAGGCTTCGCAATCGACACCATTCGCAGCCACGTTGATGATAAGGATAAGCAGGGCGACCTGATTTTCTCGCGCGACTGTCCCGAATTTGCGATTCCGCTACCCGATGGACAAACCCTGCACGTGCTGGTTAACCATTTTAAAAGCAAAGGCTACGGTGCCAAAACGCTTTCCGACGCCCGCCGTAAACTGCAGGCCGAACGGGTGAAGGCAATTTATCAGCAGCGAATTAAAGAGGGACAAACGCTGATTGCTATCACCGGAGACTTTAACGATACGCCGGACAGCGAGGCGCTGGCACCTCTGCTGAAAGAAACCGATCTGAAAGATATCTTCACCCATGAAAAATTTGATAACGGCGGCTATCCAGGAACCTGGGGCGGCTGCAGCGCCAGTAATAAAATTGACTACATTTTACTGTCCCCCGCGCTGTGGAAAAAAGTGGAAAAGGGCGGCGTATGGCGCAAAGGGATGTGGCCAGGCGTGAGCCCGGTAAAATGGGAAACCTATCCCGAACTGAAAAAAGAGGTGAATGCCGCCTCGGATCATGCGGCAGTCTGGGTGGACCTGAAGATCTAGTCCGAGGTATAGACGGCACAGGTCGCGGCGCTGACCGCAGCCTGTGCAGCCACAGCATTACAGCGACTGAATGATGCGTTTCAGTAAACGAATGCGCGGTTCAATGCTGTTCAGTTCCATATATTCAGACGGGCTATGAAAATTTGCGCCGATGGGGCCAAACCCATCCAGTGAGGGCGTGCCCACTGCGGCGGTATGGTTGGCATCTGAGCCCCCGCCTACAGCCTGCCAGCTAATCTCAATGTCTTCTGTTTGCCCGGCTTGCTCGACGATCTGCATTAGCGCTTCTGTTTTAGCATCTGGCGTCATGGCAGGCGTGTAAGCCTGCTGGGTAACCTGCGTCGTTACGCCGGGCTCCGCCTCAGAATGCGCAAGGGCTTTCATCGCCATGTTGACCCGCTCAAACTCAGCGTTAAGCTGAAAGCGCACGTCTACGATCATCTCTGCGTGGTCTGGCACAATATTTGCCGCGTCCCCGCCTGAGATCACGCCGGTGTTTACCGTTGTGCCCTGTGCGGGATCGGCCAGGTTCGCAACGGCAATGACGCTGTACGCCAGTACGTTGATGGCTGAACGGCCTTTATCGGGATCGTTGCCCGAATGCGCAGCAACGCCGCTAAAATTCAGCCGATACCGCGCCATGCCTTTCCGTGATCTGCCCTTCATCAGCCAGTACGCGGGTTAATGATGCGCCAACATCCGTGCTTTGCAGACTCCCAATCATGGCCAGCCCGGTTGAGCCTGGGATCCCCATCAGAGGCCGCAGTAGCGGGGTAAGTAGCTTACGGGCTGCACGAAGTGCGCCGTAGTGCTCAAGCACGTTGATCATGCCTAATGCAAACATAACAGCAGGGATCAAGCCAAATGCGAACAGGAACCCATCCATTGCCCCATAACCGCCTTTTCCCCGAAAGGCGCTTTGCGCGACATCCAGGGTGTCGGTTTGAAGACTGACACCGGATACCACTTTTCCGAATGCCCCGTTTAATGTGGTGAAGTCAAACACGCCATACCACTCTTTTCCGCCAGGCAGACCGGAGAAAAACACCATGGCAAACAGCAAGGCCAGGTAAGCGCCCGGTCCGACCTTAAGCGGTTCGGATTGAGAAGAGTCAGTCATCGTTTATTTCCTTACATCTTTGGCGACAAAAGGCGATGCTAAAAGTGGGATGTAAGCGGAGGAATGATGACGATCAATTTGCAGGACAAAGAGCCAGCAACGGGCCAAATAGTGCTAATCAGCTCACAATAATCAGTGAAATTCGCCTCTGGATAAACGCAAAAATCCGGCTTGCCTTAGACAGAGTCAGCCACGCCGCATCACCTGACATGATCTCAACCCGGAGTTCTGCGATAATCGCGTTTTGCTAAAACCACAGAGACCATTATGCAGTACCCGATTAACGAAATGTTCCAGACGCTGCAAGGCGAAGGTTATTACACCGGCGTGCCGGCTATTTTCATCCGCTTACAGGGATGTCCGGTAGGATGCAGTTGGTGTGACACCAAACACACCTGGGAAAAACAGGCGGATCGGGAAACATCATTAGGCGATATTCTGGTCAAAACGGTGGAAAGCGATGCCTGGGGCAACGCCGATACGGCGACGCTGCTCAGCAGCATCGCGCAACAGGGCTGGACGGCCCGCCATGTGGTGATCACTGGCGGCGAACCGGCCATTTACGATTTACGCCCGCTGACCGCATCGCTGGAGGCGGCAGGATTTCAATGCCAGATTGAGACCAGCGGAACCCATGAAATCCACTGTTCCGAACAAACCTGGGTTACCGTTTCACCCAAGGTAAATATGCGCGGCGGATACGACGTGCTGGCTCAGGCCCTGAGCCGTGCGGATGAAATCAAACATCCGGTTGCCCGGCAACGTGATGTGGAGGCGTTAGACGACCTGCTGGCTGGCATTCAGGACAGCAAAGCTCGAATCATTGCGCTGCAGCCAATTAGCCGCAAAGATGAGGCGACAAAACTTTGTATTGAGACCTGTATTGCGCGCAACTGGCGCCTGTCGATGCAGACACATAAATATCTGAACATCGCCTGATAAGACTCAGGCGGCCTCTCGCCGCCTGACCGTTATTGCTTCGCTTTCCAGGCCTCAAAAGCCTGTTTGATCTCCGCTTTGGCCGCGCTGGCGTCTTCGAATCCCTTCAGCTCCACGTTTTTACGCCCTTCCGGCAGCGCTTTATAGACGCGAAAGAACGCTTCCAGCCGCTGCTGTTCCAGCTTTGGCAGATCGGCGACCGTCTGAATCGCATCATAGGTCGGATCGACTTTGCTGGCCGGAACCGCCACGATTTTGTCATCCACTTCGCCACCGTCGATCATTTTCAGTACGCCAATCGGGCGCAGTTTAATTAATGTCCCGGGCGCAAGTGGGGCGCGGGTGTAGAAGATCACATCCAGCGGATCGTTATCGCCGCCCAGCGATTGCGTCAGCGAACCGTAGTTTGCCGGATAAGCGACCGGCATCGACTGAAAACGATCGGCAACGATAAAACCGGTTTTCGCATCGGTTTCATATTTGATGATTCCGCCTGCGGGAATTTCCGTCACGGCATAGAATTCGTCGGGCAGTGAGTCGGGTTGTGGAAAGCTTAGGATGTTTTCCGCCTGAACGGCGGCAGAGGCGGTGATAAAGAAGAGACAAGCAAAAAGCGGTTTTACCAGGTTCATTGTTGATTCTCTTGATCTTTAATGAAGGAGAGAACAGCCTGGTGGGGAAAGATGACAGAAGGATGACGTCAGACAGAGGAGGAGAGTTCAGCTGATGTCGCGCAGGAGAGGCGGCAGCAGGCCGATCAACAGGTCAGTAAGCGGGTGACCGGCTGCGCTGCCGTACAGAGCAGATTAACCGCGATAGGTGCAGCCTGCAGTACAGGTTTCTTTGATCATCACCGCGCTCAGCAGCGGCAGGCGAGGCTTCATGTGATCCCAAATCCATTTTGCCAGGACTTCGCTGGTGGGATTCTCCAGTCCGGGGATCTCATTAAGATAGTAGTGATCGAGCCTGTCATAGAGGGGTTTAAACGCCGCTTTCAGCTCAGCAAAATCCATGACCCAGCCGGTATGCGCATCCACTTCACCGGTAATTTCCAGACGAACAAGGAATGAGTGACCGTGCAGACGGCCGCATTTGTGTCCTGCCGGCACATTGGGTAAATAGTGTGCGGCTTCGAACTGGAACTCTTTAAATAACGTGGTAGACATAATCGCTCTCAGGCATTAAAAACGGCTGAATTCTACCTGAAAGGCCAGTTTTTCGCATCTGCTAAGCGCCGTGAAACGACGATTAAGCCAGAATAGTAAAAGGATTCGCGCGCCTTTCCCAAAATGCGCTCAGCCATGGCCCGGATCGTCAGCCGGAAGCCGCGCCACGATAGCTTCCGCTATGCCGTAATCCTCAATCAGCAGCCGTTGCTGCTCTGAACGTGACAGCGGCGTAAAGGTTTCCTTTCCCTCAGGGTCCCTGATAACCCGTTCTCCCTTCACGATTCCGGTGATGCTCCCGGCGCTGGCGCGGCGAATCAGCAAGGCACCGTCAAAGCGGCTGCTATGTCGGCTCTGTTGATGACGTGACTGAAACGCGTCAACGGGGAGGTCGGTAGTCAGAATTTTGCAGTCGATCCCTGCCCGACCCAGCGGTTTCCAGTGTATGTACCAACTGCCGTCTCGCTCATAAACGCGCGTGCCCCAGACGGGATGGGGATTCAGCCTGGCTTCCAGCGGGAGCGGATGGCCATGGAGCAGCGTGCTGTCAACCACCCGCGTGCCTGCATCCATGTTAACAAACAGCATGCCATGACCGGGGGAACCTGCGGGCGCCGGACGTGAGGACAGCATGATGGAAAGGCCAAACTGCACGTTAAATCCCACGTGTATCAGCAGGGCATGCAGCGCGCCATGGCCCGCCCAGCAGGTGCCGCCTGTGCCATAGGTTAACCAGTGAGTGAAAAAGTCGGTTGCCGTGCTGCCGGGCAAGGGGAGGGCGCTGTCGTGGTCAGTCATCAGACGGCGGCGAAGATTATCAAAGGGTACCGACTGGCACCAGGCGCGATATATCTCACTCAGTCCGATCTCATCAGGAGCGGGAGGCGCGCTAAACCCCAGTTTTTGCAGAATCTGCTCCGCCATTGCTTGCGGTAACGCGGTGATAATGCCTGGCACCTGTCGTCGCTCCTGGTCGTTTTCCTGTTGTTAACCCAGCAATTTGCCGCGATCACCCGTCGTAAAGTCCAGTGCGCGCCGTGATTACCTGAGTGTGTTAACCCTCAATATTCTTACCACTTTTAACGATTAATTTTATCTGAAAAACCATTTAGTCATTTTGGTTATTTGATATGTCGAAGGCGTATTTAATCGTTAATATAGCAGCCTGTACCCTTTCTTCTCTTCCGCTACTATTCGGTCCGGACTTCTGCTACTGGAATTTTTATCGCGATGACGACTCAGGCACCAGGCTCAATGCTTCCGCTCTCTCCGGAGCAACTTGCTCGTTTACAGGCAGCAACGACAGATTTTTCCACCACTCAGATGGCCTGGCTCTCTGGCTATTTCTGGGGCATGGTCAATCAAACGCCAGGCCAGGCGGTTGCCAGCGCGCCTGCGCAGGCTGAAACCCCGGCGATTACGCTGCTCTCTGCCTCACAAACCGGCAATGCCCGCCGGGTAGCCGAGCAGTTACGCGATGACCTGCAGGCGGCAAAACTGACCGTGAATCTGGTCAACGCGGGCGACTTTAAATTTAAGCAGATTGGCCAGGAAAAAATTCTGATTGTCGTGACCTCGACGCAGGGCGAAGGCGAACCACCGGAAGAGGCCGTTGCGCTGCATAAATTCCTGATGTCTAAGAAAGCGCCCAAAATGGACGGCGCGGCCTTTGCCGTGTTTGGTCTGGGCGATACCTCCTATGAATTCTTCAGCAAAGCGGGCAAAGATTTTGACAGCCGCCTGGCCGAGCTGGGTGCAGAACGACTGCTGGATCGGGTTGATGCGGATGTTGAATATGCCGAGCAGGCCAGCGCCTGGCGCGCGGCAATTACTGCTGCACTGAAAGAACGCGTACCGGCAGCGTCACCGGCCCAGAGTGCGGCAACCGTCGCCGGCAGCGTGAACGAAGTCTTCACCAGCCCTTACACTAAAGAGCAGCCGCTTAGTGCCAGCCTGGCGGTGAACCAGAAAATTACCGGGCGCGATTCGGACAAAGATGTGCGTCATATCGAGATCGACCTGGGCGATTCAGGGTTACGCTACCAGCCTGGTGATGCGCTGGGCGTCTGGTATGAGAATGACGCCGCGCTGGTTAACGAGCTGCTTGAACTGGTGTGGCTAAAAGGCGATGAGCCGGTTGAGGTGCAGGGCCAGACGTTACCGCTGGCAGAGGCGTTGCAGAAACATTTTGAGTTAACGGTCAATACGGCGCAAATCGTGGCGCAATATGCGAGCTTAGCGCGTAACGACGAACTGCTGTCACTGGTGGATGATAAAGCCAAACTGCAGCAGTATGCGCAACGCTATCCGATTGTTGATATGGTTCGTCTGGCACCAGCCCAACTGAGCGCAGAACAGTTATCCGGCTTGCTGCGTCCGTTAACGCCGCGTCTTTACTCTATCGCTTCGTCTCAGGCCGAAACCGATACCGAAGTACATATCACCGTGGGGGCCGTGCGCTTTGATATTGAAGGGCGCCCGCGCGGCGGCGGCGCTTCCACCTGGCTGGCGGATCGCATTGAAGAAGACGGTGAGGTGCGCGTGTTTATCGAACACAACGATAATTTTCGCCTGCCCGCCAACCCGGATGCACCGGTCATTATGATTGGGCCTGGCACCGGTATTGCGCCGTTCCGCGCCTTTATGCAGCAGCGCGAGAACGACGGCGCCAGCGGTAAAAACTGGCTATTCTTTGGCAATCCACACTTTACTGACGATTTCCTGTATCAGGTGGAATGGCAGAAATACGTGAAAGATGGCCTGTTAACGAATATCGATCTGGCCTGGTCGCGCGATCAGGCCGAGAAAATTTACGTACAAGATAAAATCCGCGCTAAGGGTGCGGAGGTGTGGAGCTGGTTACAGGAAGGCGCGCACCTTTACGTCTGCGGCGACGCCAATCGTATGGCAAAAGACGTTGAGCAGGCATTACTGGATGTGGTGGTCGAACACGGCGCTATGGATCGTGAAACGGCTGACGAATTTTTAAGTGAGCTGCGCATTGAGCGCCGTTATCAGCGAGACGTTTACTAATGACTGAAAAATACCCTGGCCCGCTGGTGGTTGAAGGCAAACTCACCGACGCTGAGCGTTTAAAAAAAGAGAGCAACTACCTGCGCGGTACCATCCT
This sequence comes from Pantoea sp. B623, assembly GCF_024814475.1. Classification (NCBI taxonomy): domain Bacteria; kingdom Pseudomonadati; phylum Pseudomonadota; class Gammaproteobacteria; order Enterobacterales; family Erwiniaceae; genus Pantoea; species Pantoea sp. B623. The sequence goes on from NZ_JANUXM010000004.1 coordinate 3,411,970, forward strand.
TGAGGACCTCGACGAGGGCCTGACCGGTGGTTTCAGCGGCGATAACTTCCTGCTGATCCGTTTTCACGGCATGTATCAGCAGGATGACCGCGATATTCGTGCTGAACGTGCGGAGCAAAAACTTGAGCCTCGCCATGCGATGATGCTGCGCTGTCGTCTGCCGGGCGGGATCATTACGCCCACACAGTGGCTGGCGATTGATAAATTTGCTACCGATAAAACCCTTTACGGCAGCATCCGTTTGACCAACCGTCAGACTTTCCAGTTTCACGGCATTCTGAAGAAGAACGTGAAGCCGACGCACCAGATGCTGCACGAAGTGGGGCTGGATGCGCTGGCGACCGCGAATGACGTTAACCGTAACGTCCTCTGCACCTCAAACCCAGTGGAGTCTGAGTTGCATCAGGAAGCCTATGAGTGGGCCAAAAAGCTGTCGGAGCATCTGCTGCCGCAAACCCGCGCTTATGCCGAGATCTGGTGGGATCAGGAAAAAGTGGCCACCACCGACGAAGAGCCGATCCTGGGCCAGACCTACCTGCCGCGTAAGTTTAAAACCACGGTGGTGATTCCGCCGCATAACGATGTTGATCTGCACGCTAACGATCTGAACTTTATCGCGATTGCGGAAAACGGCAAGCTGGTGGGCTTTAACCTGCTGGTGGGCGGCGGCCTGTCTATCGAGCACGGTAATAAAGCCACCTACGCGCGTACCGCCAGCGAATTTGGCTACTTCCCGGTCGATAAGATCCTGGATGTGGCAGCAGCGGTAGTGACGACCCAGCGCGACTGGGGCAACCGTACCGATCGTAAAAACGCCAAAACCAAATACACGCTGGAACGCGTAGGCGTAGAGACGTTTAAGGCGGAAGTCGAGAAGCGCGCCGGTGTCACGTTTGCACCGACACGTCCTTACGAATTCACCACCCGTGGCGATCGCATTGGCTGGATCAAGGGCATTGATAACAAGTGGCATCTGACGCTGTTCATCGAAAACGGTCGTCTGCTGGATTATCCGGGACGTCCGCTGAAAAGCGGCGTGGCGGAAATCGCCAAAATCCATCAGGGCGATTTCCGTCTGACCGCCAACCAGAACCTGATTGTGGCAGGCGTGCCGGAAAGCCAAAAAGCGCAGATTGAAGCGATTGCCCACGAACACGGCCTGATGGAAAACGTGACGGCCCAGCGGGAAAACTCGATGGCCTGCGTGGCGTTTCCAACCTGTCCGCTGGCGATGGCGGAGGCTGAACGTTTTCTGCCGTCTTTCGTGACGAAAGTCGAAGAGATCATGCACAGCCATGGCGTAGGCGAAGAGCACATAGTGTTACGCGTTACCGGTTGTCCGAACGGCTGTGGCCGTGCCATGCTGGCAGAAGTGGGCCTGGTGGGGAAAGCGCCGGGCCGTTACAACCTGCATATCGGGGGTAACCGCATCGGAACGCGCATTCCACGTATGTATCGCGAAAATATTACTGAAAGTGAAATTCTCGCCACACTTGATGAGCTGGTAGGTCGCTGGGCGAAAGAGCGCGAGGCCGCAGAAGGCTTTGGTGACTTCGTGATTCGGGCTGGCATTGTTACGCCGGTATTGGATCCTGCGCGCGACTTCTGGCAGGAGGCAAAATGAGTATCGATCTTGCAGCACTGAATGAGATGTCGAAGGTCCAGCGCGCGATGGCGTTGGCGGCAACCAACGCCCAACTGGAAAAAGCCACGGCTGAAGAGCGTGTAAGCTGGGCACTGGAAAATCTGCCGGGGGCTTACGTGCTCTCGTCCAGCTTTGGCATTCAGGCTGCGGTATCGCTGCATCTGGTGACGCGCGTACAACCGGATATTCCGGTCATCCTCACCGATACCGGTTATCTGTTTCCGGAAACCTACCGCTTTATTGATGAACTGGCTGACCAGCTTAACCTTAACCTGCAGGTGTTCCGGGCGGAAACCTCGCCAGCGTGGCAGGAAGCCCGCTACGGCAAGCTGTGGGAGCAAGGGGTAGAGGGCATTGAACAGTACAACCAGATCAACAAAGTTGAGCCGATGAATCGGGCGCTGGAAACCCTGGGCGCCCAAACCTGGTTTGCGGGCCTGCGACGCGATCAGTCAGGCAGCCGCGCCACATTGCCGGTACTGGGCGTGCAGCGCGGCGTGTTTAAAGTGCTGCCGATTATTGACTGGGATAACCGCCAGATTCATCAGTATCTGCAAACCCACAACCTGAAATACCATCCGCTGTGGGAGGAAGGCTATCTGTCTGTCGGAGATACGCACACCACGCGCAAGTGGGAGCCGGGGATGGCAGAAGAAGAAACGCGTTTCTTTGGCCTGAAACGTGAGTGCGGCCTGCACGAAGGCTAACTGACGCGCTTAGTTCTGGTAACGGGCGATCCTCTGGGGTCGCCCGTTTTGCTATGGCCTCCGTCATCGCCTCAGGGGAAGGATGTCGGCTGCGATCAAAACGCCGTCTCGACGCTGTCCACCACCCGGTATTCATCATCCACTAAGGGAAGATAACGCCATTTATCAAATGCCGTGCACGGATGAGAAATACCGCATCCGACCCAGTCTCCCGGCATCAGCGATTCATCGTCAGGCACGCGTAAATAGGCGTGCTGATCGTTAACCTCACTGATGTGCAGATGCGTGCCGGTTCGTGGCGCGGTGCCATCCGGCTGGCGAATCCACAAAGGCACGGGCAAATCCTGATCGAAGGGCACGTCCCGTCTGCCGAAATCCAGCAGCGCCAGACCAGATTCAGGGCGGGAAAGCACGCGCCCCCAGATTTCCAGGGCCGCTTCAAAATGGTGGTCAGCACCGGGCTGAGAAAAAGGCGCTATACGCGAATAGAGCCCGCTGTCGTGTGCCATGTAGGCACCCGAGCGAATCAAAGGCTGAACCGGCAGCGGCAAAACGGCCTGGGTAAAACAGGCTGTCACCACATCAAACCACGCCCCCCCGCCTGCGCTGAGCAGAATCGTCTTGCTGTGGAACAGCTGGCGTTCAGCCAGCATTCTGGCGCAGTCCAGCATAACGTTGCAGTAGTGCTGAATTAACGCCACGCCAGCCGCATCCCGCCCGGCACCCAGCGCGCCTTCATAGCCTGCGATACCTACAAGATGAAGATGGCGACTTTGGGCGATGCGCTCAGCAATCGCCAGCACCTCCTCTTCGGTTCTGCATCCTGTTCTGCCGCCGGGAATCGACACTTCAATCAAGACCGCAATGGCCGTGTCGCCCAGGTTTTGCTCCAGCAGCGTAACGCCCGCCAGGGAGTCAACGTAACAGAGAAAGCCGTGGTCAGGATGCCGACGCTGCCATTCACCAATCCAGCGAATTCCGCCAGGATCGACACATTCGTTTGCCAGAAACACGTTGCGGATACCGAAATGGCGCAGGGCGCGCACCTGAGCAGGTGTTGCTGCGCTAATCCCCCACGCGCCGCCCTGGGTCACGGCCCGGCGTAAGACTGCCGGTGCCATTGAGGTTTTGCCATGTGCTGCCAGCATGACGCCTTTCTCCTGGCAAAACGCTGCTAACTGCCGCAGGTTGTTTTCCAGAGCGGACTGTTTCATTACCATGACGGGCGAAAAGACATCTTCACTACTCAGCACGGCGGTGCCGACCTTAAGGGGAGCATCGCCCTCACCGGCAACCGATTTAAAGCGGGGCGACGGCTGCGCAGTGTCCAGCTTCGCGTCTGCGATCAGCGGAAAATGTAAAGACATGACGGCTCCTTAGTGCTCAAGCACGCGTGACAGAAACTGTTGCGTGCGCGGATTCTGCGGATGAACAAAAATGTCGTCCGGCTTACCCTGCTCAGCAATCACGCCCTGATCCATAAAAACAACGCGATCGGCTGTTTTCCGGGCAAACCCCATTTCGTGGGTTACCACCACCATTGTCATGCCCTCGCGCGCCAGCCCGCGCATCACTTCCATTACTTCACCGACTAATTCAGGATCGAGAGCGGACGTGGCTTCATCAAAGAACATGATTTTTGGCTGCACCGCCAGGGCGCGCGCAATGGCCACACGTTGTTGCTGTCCCCCGGAGAGCTGAGAAGGATAGTGATCGGCACGGTCAGCCAGTCCAACGCGCTCCAGCGCTGCCATCCCGCGCGAATTCGCCTCGGCCACAGACAGTTTCTGCGCTTTTATCAGCGCCAGGGTGACATTGCCGAGGGCGGTTTTATGAGGAAACAGGTTGAACTGTTGGAACACCATCCCCACCTGACCACAAATATCACGATTGCGTTTTGGGTCGTGCAGCGGAACGTCGTTAACCCAAATTTCGCCGCCGTCGGCCTTTTCCAGACCACTCATGATCCGTAGTACGGTACTTTTACCGGAACCGGATGCGCCGATCAGCACCAGCACCTCTCCGGGCGAGACATCAAGGCTGATCTCTTTCAGAACTTGCGTAGCGCCAAATGACTTCGTAATCCGGCTCAGAGTAATGGCTGCATTTTTCATGATAACGAGTTCCTGGTTTGCTGATGCTGGACCCAGCGGGAAAGCGGAAAACAGATAACGAAATAGAGCAGGGCAACCAGACCATAAACCACTACGGGCTGTCCGATGCGATCGACGATGGCCTGGCCCTGATGCATCAGTTCCGACATGCCTATCATGCTGACGATAGAGGTATCTTTAATCAGCGACAGATACTGACCCACCAGCGGCGGCAATACGATGCCGCGAGTTTGCGGCAGAATCACGCTGGTGAAAGTTTGCCGCCTGGAGAGCCCAAGGATCCACGAAACTTCCCACTGTCCTTTCGGCACGGCTTCAATCCCGCCACGAAAAATCTCGGCAATGTAAGCGCCCTGATAAATGCTCAGGCCCAAAATGCCTGCGGCAAACAGGTTGATGTCATACCCGAAATAGGCCACGCCAAAGTAAATAAACATCAGCGTGATAAGCACGGGCGTGCCGCGAAACAGCTCGGTATAGATCACGGCAATTTGCCGGGCGACAGGGATGCGGCTGGTACGCAAAATCGCGGCCAGTAAACCCAGCAACGTGCTGCCCGCAATGGCAGCGACCGACAGCAATAACGTAATCACCAGACCGCGCCACAGGAGCGGCAGACTGCTGAGGATCAATTCGCTCATTGGGCTGGCTCCCGTTTAATCGTATGGGAAAACATTCTTTTCGCCTGCGTCCAGATGGGCCGTTTGACCGAGACAACCAGCGGCGGCATAAACAGTCGGCGTCCCGCGACATTGCCCAGCCAGGAAAACAGGTTACTGAGAAACAGATAGACCAGCGCGACGACGCTGAATGTCTGAATGTAGAGCAGCGTACGCGCATTGATGACCGTTGCGGTTCCCGTCAACTCCGGTAGCGCAATGGCTGACAGCAGTGAGGTGCCCAACAGTAGCTGAATCAGGTTGTTAATAATCGCGGGCCAGACGGCGCGCGCGGCCTGTGGCATGACCACGTTTAAAAATCGCTGGCGACGACTAATGCCAAGAATCCAGGCGGCTTCCAACTGACCTTTGGGGACGGACTGAATACCGGCGCGAAAAACCTCAGCCAGATAGGCACCGACGTTAATCCCCAGCGCCAGCACGCCCGCGGTAAAGGCGCTCATGGTAATGCCCAGCGAGGGAAGCCCGAAAAAGACGATAAAAATCTGCAGCAACACGGGCGTGTTACGAATAAATTCAACGTAGCCGTGGCTCAACCAGCGCAAAGGCGCAAAAGTCGCAGATTTCGCCAGCGCGGCCAGCAGTCCCAGTACCAGCGCCAGCATAAAAGCCAGCAACGTCACCTGAAGCGTTAACCAGGTCGCGGCGAGAAAGGTATCGGCATATTGCCAGAGTGTCAGCCATTGGTAGCGCATAGAAAGCCTCCTCAGGAGGACACAGGCGTGACCTGCGTCCTCTTCTGTCAGAACTGCGGATTCAGCGGATAGCGAGGCTTACTGCCAAACCATTTTTGGTAGAGCTGAGCGTTCTCACCTGATGCGTTAATTTCAAACAGGAATTCGTTGAGATAGTTCGTCCACACCTGATCGCCTTGCTTGACGCCGAACGCGTTGTATTCCAGCGGAACCAGGGCTTCATTAGTGACTTCCAGTGTTGGGTCGAGTTTGGCCTGATAGGCGAGGAAGTTATTATCTTCAATCATGGCATCTGCCTGACCCTGCTTCACGGCCAGAATTGCTGCCTGAGAGGAATCATATTCCTGGATCTTTACATCGATCCCCATGCTGCGAACTTCGTCGCCGTTGGTCGAGCCTTTGACCGTCGCGATAGTTTTTCCTGCCATGTCGTGGGCCGATTTGATTCCGCTTACTTTGCGAACCAGCATCGCTTCACTGGCCACCACGTAAGGCTGAGTAAAACCAATCTCTTTGGCGCGCTCCAGGTTGCGGGTGAAATTACAGAACACGACATCCACTTTATTGGTTTGCAGATTAGGAATGCGGTTAGCGCTGGTGGTGTTCACCATTTCGAGCTTTACCCCCATCGCTTTTGCCAGGGCTTTGGCCAGATCCACATCGTAACCGTCGGGATTACCGGCTTTATCGTAAAAACCGAAGGGCGCAAAGCTCAGGCAGTCACCCACCCGCAACGTGCCACGCTGAAGCACGGTTTGCAGCGTGGATGCCGGTGCGGCACCTGCGGTTTCATTTTTATTGTCCGTTGGCGTACAACCGGCCAGTGCCACCACGGTGAACAGGGCAGGCAGGAACCGGGTGAATACATTTTGCTGGAAAGTGGTATTCATATTTCTGCTCTCAAATAAAAGAGGGATATCACCAACATTATTAAATAATGTGGAGAGACGTTTTTTAATTATCACTTTTATACCGAATGCGTTTATTTCTGGCCGGGGAGATAAGAATCAGCTTTTATTTCCGTTCGGCATTAAAACACGTCATATCGACTTCGACTTTGCAATCCACAACCAGGTCCTGCACGCTGCAAATACGGGCGGGCGGGTTATCATGAAAAAGCTCACTAAACACTTTATTAAATGAGCTGAAGTAACGTGCATCCGTCAGGACCGCCGTCACATGCACAACATCCTGAATCCGATAGCCTGCTTCCTGCATAATGGTCAGACAGTTGTCGAAGGCCAGGCGCGTCTGCTCAATGATGCCGCCTTCAACGACCTCGCCGCCTTTCATTGGCGTCTGCCCGGAGATATACAGCCAGCCGTCGGCTTCTACCGCACGGGCAAAAGGCAGCTTTTGTCCTCCGGTACCGACACCGCCCTCTGTGCCATAGCGCTTGATTGTCATGCTTGTGCCCTTAGAATCATTCCTGTAGCTTGTCTGATATACCGGAATTAAATCTGCAATACCGGATAGGTCGAGATTTGCACAATGTTATTTCTTTTGCAATAGCCTGATCAGGGATTATTTTGATGCTTTACAACTGGCTTCACGAATATTTGTCATTAATGATAAGTTTTTTAAATAAATGGTGATGAAGAGCTCTTTTTATCATTATTGAGTGCGCTCTTTTGGTGCCCTGATAAATAGCATGTCGCGAAAAAAAGAAAAGGCGGGATAGCGTGCGCGACCGTAGGTAAAACAAAGTGGGCTGTGTATGATGTATTACATCAACCTTAACGTGACGATCCCGGCAGGAGAATAAGGGTATGCAGGAAGATAAACCCGCCAGAGCACGTGGCGTGGACCGTGTGATCGCGATTTTTCGTCAGTTACACGTTGCCCGCCAGCCCATGGCGATGCGTGAACTGATCGAGGCGACGGGCGCGCCCCGCTCAAGCGTGTATGAACTGGTTAATCTGTTGAGTGAGGCGGGGCTGGTCGAAATTGATTCGGAAGGCAGTATCTATTTTGGTCGTGAAATGCACTATTACGGTGCGGATTATATGGCGCACAATCCCCTGATCCGTCGTGCCCATCAGTTAATGATCGAGATGGTTGCTGAGCATGGTGAAACCGTGCAGCTGTGTATGCTGGAAGGCAATAAATACACGGTGGTTCTGTCAGAGAGCAATGCCCATCCGTTCAAGATAACCTCCGATATCGGCGTTAAAATCCCGATTCCCTGGACAGCCACCGGCCGCTTGCTGCTGAGTAACTGGAGCGATGAGGCGATTTTGGCCCTGATCCCGGAAGAGGATTACCAGCTGGCGAACGGGAAGGTGCTGGATAAGCAGGACTTTCTGGCTGACATTCACCGGGCCGGGCATCTTGGCTACTCCATGACGGAAGGGCTGTCAGAGAGCTTTACCTGCTGTATGGCTGCGCCTATTCGCGCCCGCAACGATCTGGCGGTGGCGGCCATCTGTTTTATGGTAAGCCGGGATACACCAGAAGCGCGGCGTCAGATGCTGCTGAAAACCTTAATTAACGCGGGTCAGAAGCTGTCTGACTTTACCTGAGCCGACGGGCAAGTTGAAAGCAGCGCCGCGTGGGGAAACGAGGCGCCCGGCGCTGTTGGCTCAGGGGCTACAGGTCTTTCAGCCCCGCAAACGCATCGGCTGTGCGCGTCACGTTGACCTTTGTGACCTCATAATGGGCCACGGCGACAAAGGGATCTTCCGCCAGAATCGTATCCAGCCGGGCGCGATCCATGTCTCTTACCATGATCATGCCGCCCGTGCGGGGATCTTTGCGGCCGGCAGCAATAAACTCACCGTTGTCAAAATAGCGATCCAGCCACGTTATATGGGGTGCCAGCAGGGCTTCCACTTCCTCGATGGGCCGAAAATAACTCAGGTAAATGACATACATCGTCTGTCCTCACACTTTGGGGTTGGTTAACTCGCTCAGCAATGGCAGCAGCACTTTAACGCTGTCATGGGTACGAAGACCAATCCGGCCGGGTAGCCAGTGATCTAAAAAATCCAGATTATCGCGATCGGTCTGATGCCAGGTCGTGCCATCCGGGAAATGCCGGGAACGGGTGCGTTGCTGTTCACCATCCTTGCTGCCCAGGTTCCAGTTTCGCGCAGTGACATCAAGCAAAGGGAATCCTGCCGCGTCGAAAGGATTGATGCCCTGAAAATCAGTGCTCTTCATCTGACGACTGACGGCAGAAATGCCATAGCGGCGAGCCAGCAGTAAGGCGCGTTCGCTGGTCTGTTTACGCACGGCGCGCGGCGTGTTGATGCCGCTGTTGAAATAAAGGTGGTCGCCCGTAATCAGGCTGTTGAGATCGATCACCAGCAGCGTATTTTTTTTCTCTTTCTCACTCATGCGTGCCACATAGTCTTCCATGCCGTGCAACTGTGATTCGCTGGCGCTGAGCGCGACAAAGCGCACGCCATAATGGAGCGGTTTATGACTCATCTGCCGGGCCAGTTCCAGCATCACGCCAAGCCCGGATGCATTGTCATCAACGCCTTGCAAACGCAATCCGCCTACGCTGCGCGCGGTTTCACTGCGGGTGAGCGGAATCCAGGTATCCAGGCTGGCGACAACCAGGATTTCCTGGGGCGCACTGCCTTCACGCGCGGCAATAACCGATGTAGCGGTAAGCTTATGCCAGCGCGAGGTGCCGTCATTTTCATGCCAGCTGTAGCCGGTATTAAACTGCCGGGTATTAGTTTCAAAACCGAGTTGGGTAAACTGCTGCTGCAGATAGTCGGCCGCCATCAGTTCAGCCGGGCTTCCGCTCATGCGGCCGGGAAAATAGGTGGCAATATGACGAACCTGTTGCTCAGCAAAGTGCCCGGTGAGGTCGGTCACGGCCTGAGCGCTAAAAATAATGCAGCCGCCAAGCAGTACGGCCAGGCGGAGAAAGGCAGACATGTCGGGTTCCTTGTGGATCATTCCGTAAAAGAGGGCCATATTTTTTTGTGCCTAGTATGAAACTGTGACGGTGATTACACAATTTGAATCGTCCGGAAAGCCTCATAAGATCATTCGCTAAGCACATTTTGTTCTGAGCTTTTGCCGAGCGTTATTCCATTCGGTAACATCTCATTCCAATTCGTAATTTCATCTCAATAAACCTGTGAACGTATAGTCGCGATAACGCTTCGTAACAACACTAGGGTTAACGTGGATTATTTGCCTCTTTTTGCCGATCTCGCAGGTCGACCCGTACTGGTCGTCGGCGGCGGAGATATCGCGGCGCGCAAGATTGAGCTGCTGCGTCGGGCCGGGGCGCGCATTCAAATCGCCTCACGCGAACTCTGCCCCGAGTTACAGGCTTTGCTGGATGAACAGCAGCTTGAATGGCTGGCCACGTCCTTTGAACCCGCTCAGCTCGACAAGGTCTTTCTGGTCATTGCCGCTACCGATGACAATGCGCTGAATGCGCAGGTCTATGACGAAGCGAATGCCCGCCACAAGCTGGTAAACGTGGTAGACGATCAGCCTAAATGCAGCTTTATTTTCCCCTCTATTGTTGATCGTTCGCCACTGGTCGTGGCGATCTCCTCCAGTGGCACCGCGCCGGTGCTGGCCCGCATGCTGCGCGAGAAACTCGAAACGCTGCTGCCATCCCATCTGGGCCAAATGGCCGAGCTGGCGGGTCAGTGGCGTGACAAAGTCAAAGCTCGCTTCAGCCGTATGTCCGATCGCCGTCGTTACTGGGAAAGAATATTTAATGGCCGTTTTGCCAGTCAGATGGCGACGGGCGACGTTACGGCCGCTAAACAGACGCTGGATAGCGAACTGGGCGATCAGCCGCCCCGACAGGGCGAAATTATTCTGGTTGGCGCGGGGCCTGGCGACAGCGGCCTGTTAACCCTGCGCGGACTGCAGGTGATGCAGCTGGCGGATGTGGTGCTCTACGATCATCTCGTCAGCGATGAGGTGCTCGATCTGGTCCGGCGCGATGCCGATCGTATCTGCGTAGGCAAGCGTGCCAGCGCCCATCTCCTGCCGCAGGACGAAATTAACCAGTTGATGGTGCAGCTGGCGCAGAAAGGCAAACGTGTGGTGCGCCTTAAAGGCGGCGATCCCTTTATTTTTGGCCGCGGCGGCGAAGAGTTGCAGGCGGCGCAGCAAGCGGGCATTCCATTCCAGGTCGTGCCTGGCGTAACGGCCGCCGCAGGGGCTACCGCCTATGCCGGCATTCCGCTGACGCACCGTGATTACGCACAAAGCGTGCTGTTTATCACCGGACACTGCCGTCCGGATGGCGATGATATTGACTGGCCATCCCTCGCGCGTGCCCGTCAGACGCTGGCGATCTACATGGGCGCTGTCAAGGCGGCTCACATCAGCCAGCAGCTTATTCTTCATGGGCGCGCCGCCTCAACACCGGTTGCGGTGATTGGGCGCGGTACCCGGCCGGATCAACAGGTATTGACCGGCACACTCGAACATCTGGAGACGCTGGCAGCGTCAGCGCCTTCCCCGGCCCTGCTGGTGATTGGGGAAGTGGTTAATTTACACGGGCAACTGGCCTGGTTTCAGCATTCGGCACAGCAGGGGGCTCGCGAGTCCGCCGTTGTCAATCTGGCTTGAGAGGAAAAACGATGGACCAAAAACGACTCACTCATCTGCGCCAACTGGAGGCGGAGAGCATCCATATTATCCGCGAAGTGGCAGCCGAATTCGGCAATCCGGTCATGATGTATTCCATCGGCAAGGATTCCTCTGTCATGCTGCATCTGGCGCGTAAGGCCTTCTACCCAGGCACGTTGCCGTTCCCGTTGCTGCACGTGGACACCGGCTGGAAATTTCGCGAGATGTATGAATTCCGCGACCGCACCGTCAAAGCGATGGGCGCGGAGCTGTTGGTACATCGCAATCCCGAAGGGGTGGCGATGGGGATCAATCCCTTTGTGCATGGCAGTGCCAAGCACACCGACATTATGAAAACCGAAGGCCTGAAGCAGGCGCTGAATAAGTACGGCTTTGATGCGGCCTTCGGCGGCGCCCGTCGGGATGAAGAGAAGTCACGTGCCAAAGAGCGTATTTACTCGTTCCGTGACCGTTTTCACCGCTGGGACCCAAAAAATCAGCGCCCGGAACTGTGGCACAACTATAACGGCCAGATTAACAAAGGCGAGAGCATCCGTGTTTTCCCGCTGTCTAACTGGACCGAGCTGGATATCTGGCAATACATCTTCCTGGAAAACATTGAGATCGTGCCGCTTTATCTGGCCGCGCCGCGTCCTGTACTGGAACGTGATGGCATGTTGATGATGATCGATGACGATCGTATTAACCTCCAGCCAGGTGAAGTGATCAAACAGCGCATGGTTCGTTTCCGTACCCTTGGGTGCTGGCCGTTGACCGGTGCGGTGGAATCTGAAGCGCAAACCTTGCCTGAGATTATTGAAGAGATGCTGGTTTCCACCACCAGCGAGCGTCAGGGCCGTGTGATTGACCGCGATCAGTCCGGTTCGATGGAACTGAAAAAACGTCAGGGTTATTTCTAAGGAGACGCCAGATGAATACCGTAATTGCACAACAGATTGCCGAACAGGGCGGCGTTGAAGCCTGGCTGACCGCACAACAACATAAAAGCCTGCTGCGTTTTCTGACCTGCGGCAGCGTCGATGACGGCAAAAGTACGCTGATTGGCCGCTTGCTGCATGACACGCGTCAGATCTATGAAGATCAGCTGTCTTCATTACAAAGCGACAGCAAACGTCACGGCACCCAGGGCGAGAAACTGGATCTGGCGCTGCTGGTCGATGGCTTACAGGCCGAGCGCGAGCAGGGGATTACCATTGATGTCGCCTATCGCTATTTCTCCACCGAAAAACGTAAGTTCATCATCGCCGACACGCCAGGCCATGAGCAGTACACCCGCAATATGGCAACGGGCGCATCAACCTGTGACCTGGCGATCCTGCTGATCGACGCCCGCAAAGGCGTACTGGATCAGACGCGTCGCCACAGCTTTATTTCGACGCTGCTGGGCATCAAGCATCTGGTTGTGGCGATAAACAAAATGGATCTGGTGGATTACCAGCAGTCTGTGTTTGAGCAGATCAAGCAGGATTACCTCGATTTTGCCGGCCAGTTGCCTGAAGACCTGGATATTCGCTTTGTGCCGATGTCGGCGCTGGAAGGCGAAAACGTCGCCTCACAGAGCCAGAGCATGCCGTGGTACAGCGGCCCGACGTTACTCGACGTTCTGGAAACCGTGGAGTTAAACGCGGTGGTGGATCACCAGCCGATGCGTTTCCCGGTGCAGTATGTTAATCGTCCCAATCTCGACTTCCGCGGTTATGCCGGTACGCTGGCCTCTGGCGTGGTGAAAGTGGGACAGCGCGTTAAAGTCCTGCCTTCAGGCGTGGAGTCCACCATTGCCCGCATTGTGACCTTTGACGGCGATCTGCAGGAAGCGGGAGCGGGCGAGGCCATTACGCTGGTCCTGAACGACGAAATCGATATCAGCCGTGGCGACCTGTTAGTGGACGCCAGCGCCGAGCTGCGCGCCGTTCAGTCCGCCACCGTCGATGTGGTGTGGATGGCTGAGCAGCCGCTTCAGGCCGGGCAGAGCTACGATGTAAAAATCGCCGGTAAGAAAGCCCGTGGACGAGTGGAAAAGGTCATTCACCAGGTTGAGATTAATTCACTGGAGAAACGGCAGGTGGACAATCTGCCGCTGAACGGGATTGGCCTTGCTGAGTTTACGTTTGATGAGCCGCTGGTGCTTGACAGCTATCAGCAAAATCCCGTAACCGGCGGCATGATCATTATTGACCGTCTGAGTAACGTCACCGTAGGCGCGGGGCTGATTCATGAGCCACTGAACGATCGGCCGCAGCACAACGGCGAGTTCAGCGCGTTCGAACTCGAGCTTAATGCACTGGTCCGTCGCCACTTCCCGCACTGGAATGCGCGCGATCTGCTGGGCGGTCAGTAATGGCCCAACACGATGAAAACGTAGTATGGCATGACCATCCGGTTACGCAGCAGGCACGCGAACAGCAACATGGCCATCAGGGCGTGGTACTGTGGTTTACCGGCCTTTCGGGGTCCGGTAAATCCACCGTTGCGGGGGCGCTGGAGCAGGCGCTACACCGCATCGGTGTCAGCACCTATCTGCTGGACGGCGATAATGTCCGTCACGGGTTGTGTCGCGATCTGGGCTTTAGCGATGAACATCGTAAAGAGAATATCCGCCGTGTAGGCGAGGTAGCCAAACTGATGGTGGATGCCGGTTTGGTCGTCCTTACCGCCTTTATCTCACCGCACCGTGCCGAGCGCCAGATGGTGCGCGATCTGCTGGACAGCGACCGGTTTATCGAGGTTTTTGTCGACACGCCGCTGGCAGTGTGTGAAGCGCGCGATCCTAAAGGGTTGTACAAAAAAGCCCGTGCAGGCGAGTTACAGAATTTCACCGGAATAGACAGCGTTTATGAAGCGCCGGACCAGCCAGAAATCTGGCTTAACGGGGAACAATTGGTTACAAAACTGACGGCCCAATTGTTAGATCTGCTGCGTCAGCGCGATATTATCAGTTCCTGAACAGACAGCGGCAAAGCGCCTTTCGTTTTGCCGCCTTCGCGTTGACAGGATATTTATGCAGAACATTACTCCCATGCTGGCACGCAAAGACCACCGTACACCGGATGAGCCTCGTTCCGTCCTTCCTGGAGGCGTCATTGGCTTTATCTGTTACTGGTGCGCGCTTGCCATACCTTTCCTGTTGTACGGCTCCAGCACGCTGTTTTTCTTCCTCTACACGTGGCCCTTTTTCCTGGCCCTGTTTCCCGTTTCCGTTCTCACAGGAATGGTATTGAATACCTGGCTCCGTGGGCAACTGCTCTGGACCGTTCTGATCTGCGTTGCTGCGGTGGCCTGTCAGTTCTGGTTACTGTTCCTGTTTCTGTCCCGCTGGTAAGGACACTGATGTCCAAACGCAGCAGCAGGTTACAAAAGTTTTCCTGCTTTGCGTCCGATCTTTTCCTCCCTTTTTTGTCTGCCTAAACGGCATTGCACGCCATTTTTACTGCCAGTGTGGAGTCCTGGGTAAAGTTATGGGATGATTGGGCCGTTTTTAGGGGGCGGGATGGGAAAACTGACGTTACTGCTGTTGGTGCTGTTGGGTTGGCTGCAATATTCATTGTGGCTGGGTAAGAACGGCATCCATGACTTTACGCGCGTCAACGATGACGTTGCGGTACAAAAGGCGAATAACGCCAAATTGAAAATGCGCAACGATCAACTCTTTGCTGAAATTGACGATCTCAATGGCGGCTCTGAAGCGATTGAGGAACGCGCACGCAGCGAATTAGGCATGATTAAGCCTGGTGAAACCTTCTATCGTCTGGTCCCTGACCAGAACAAACGCAACGCGCAACAAGCCGCGCAAAACCAACAACGATAAAACATGAACAATCGGTCCCACTCTGCGGATGTGATTGCCGTTGTGCCCGCTGCCGGTATCGGCAGCCGCATGCAGGCAACCTGCCCTAAACAGTATCTGACGATTGGTCAGCACACCCTTCTGGAACACAGCATTGCCCGTCTGTTTTCCCATCCAGCTGTCTCGCAGGTTATCGTCGCGTTAAGCCCAGACGATCGGCACTTTGCTGCTTTGCCTCTGGCAGACGATCCGCGCGTGATTTGCGTCACCGGGGGCGATACTCGCGCGGAGTCGGTTCTGGCCGGCCTGCAGGCAGCTCAGGGTGCCAGCTGGGTGCTGGTTCACGATGCGGCACGGCCTTGCCTGCATCCTGACGACCTGGATCGTCTGCTGCAGTTGCGGGAAACCAGCAAAACGGGCGGCATTCTGGCGGCGCCCGTGTGTGACACCATGAAACGCGGCGAGCCTGGTCAGGCGGCGATTGCGCACACTGTCGATCGCGACAACCTGTGGCACGCTTTAACCCCGCAATTTTTCCCCCGGGCCTTACTGACGGCCAGCTTGATGCGAGCCTTGAACGAAGGGGCGACCATTACCGACGAAGCCTCGGCGCTGGAGTACTGCGGTTATCATCCTGAGCTGGTAACAGGCCGTAGCGACAACATCAAAGTTACCCGCCCGGAAGACTTAGCCCTGGCGGCTTTTTATCTCAGTCAGATTCAGTCAAAGGAGAGCACATAATGCGTATCGGTCACGGTTTTGACGTTCACGCCTTCGGTGGAGAAGGTCCGCTGGTGATTGGCGGTGTGCGAATCCCATTTGAGTATGGCTTTATTGCCCATTCCGATGGTGATGTGGCGCTGCATGCGCTCACCGATGCGCTGTTGGGCGCGGTGGCCATGGGCGATATTGGCAAGCTGTTCCCGGACACCGATCCGGCGTTCAAAGGCGCGGACAGCCGCGGGCTGTTGCGTGAAGCATGGCGTCGCATTGAGGCCAAAGGCTACTGCATTGGCAACGTCGATGTCACGCTGATTGCCCAGGCACCTAAAATGCTGCCGCACGTGCCGCAAATGCGCATTAACATTGCCGAAGATCTGGGCTGCCACATGGACCAGGTTAACGTTAAAGCCACCACCACCGAGAAACTCGGTTTTACCGGTCGGGGTGAAGGTATTGCCTGTGAAGCGGTGGCCTTACTGTTGAAAGTAGAACCGGCATGACGCTGCACTACCTGCAGGGTACGCCAAAGGCGACAGGCGTGATTAAAGCGACACCGGAAGATTTCGTGGTCGTGGAAGATTTGGGTTATCAGCCGGATGGCGAGGGTGAGCACGTGCTGGTGCGCATTCGCAAAAGCGGCGCCAATACCCGTTTTGTTGCCGAAGCCCTGGCGAAGTTTATGAAGGTCAGCGTACGCGACCTGAGCTATGCGGGCATGAAAGATCGCCACGCGGTTACGGAACAGACGCTTTGCTTTCGCGTCCCCGGCAATTCCATGCCCGTTCTGGCGGGGTTTGCGCTGGACGGCGTTGACATACTTGAGGTGGTGCGCCATAAGCGCAAGCTGCGCATCGGTGCCCTGGCGGGAAATGCATTCCGGCTGGTGATCCGGCAGGTCAGCCATCGTGAGGAAACAGAGGCGCGGCTGGTTAGCATCCGTGATAACGGCGTGCCCAACTATTTTGGCGAACAACGCTTTGGCCGCAACGGCAATAACCTGGTGACGGCGGCTAAGTTAGCGCGGAACGAGATTCAGATACGCGATCGCAGCAAGCGCGGACTGATGCTCTCGGCGGCGCGCAGTGCGCTGTTCAATCAGGTGACCAGCATGCGTTTAGCGCAGCAGGGCGGATTAACCCAGGTTATGAACGGGGATGCACTGCAGCTTACCGGTCGCGGCAGCTGGTTCGTTGCCCAGCCGGAAGAGCTGGCCGAGCTGCAGACGCGTGTTAATCAGCATGCGCTTCGCATTACGGCACCGTTGCCGGGGCAGGGCGAGCCCGGCCCTCAGGCGGATGCGCTGGCTTTTGAACAGCAGTGCCTGGCCGATGCCGGTGAGCTGCGCGGTCTGCTTGAGCGTGAGCGCGTGGATGCCGGGCGCCGGGCGATGCTGGTGGTTCCGCGCGACCTGCGCTGGCGCTGGCAGGATGAGGCCACGCTGGAGATGCAATTCTGGCTGCCCGCAGGCAGCTTTGCCACCAGCGTTGTCCGGGAGTTGCTCAACAGCACCGAGTTACTTGATATGCCTGACGAATAAGCCACGACGTCGCCTGTGTATCAGAACCGGCCTCGTCGTCAGGCTGCCAACGAGCCGCGTAGGCGGCCCGTTGGCATGGCAGTGTGCGTATTTCACTGTTCCAGATGCTTTAACATCGTAGCGACCTTGCTCTTTTCCTGCCCGTTCGTTTGATTTTCGCCTACCACTTCCTCTCGCTCACCGCTAGAATGCAAAAGTCGCTGTCCACTCTTAACTTGTTGCCATGCCTCAAAACAGGTCCATATAACGGCGGCCCGGTTGAACAGAAAAGGTCAGAATTAAATGCGGATATTGCTCAGCAACGATGATGGCATCCACGCGCCTGGTATTCAGACGCTGGCAAAGGCTTTGCGTCAATTTGCCGAGGTGCAGGTTGTGGCACCGGATCGTAATCGCAGTGGTGCCTCTAACTCATTGACGCTGGAAACCCCGTTGCGCACCTTTACCCATGACAATGGGGATATTGCCGTGCAAATGGGTACGCCCACCGATTGCGTTTATTTGGGCGTGAATGCGCTTATGCAGCCCCGGCCAGACATCGTGGTGTCAGGCATTAATGCCGGCCCCAATTTGGGGGATGATGTGATCTATTCCGGTACGGTAGCGGCCGCAATGGAGGGCCGCCATCTGGGATTGCCCGCCGTGGCGGTATCGCTAAATGGCCAGCTGCACTATGACACTGCCGCGGCAGTGACCTGTGCCATTCTTAAAGCGCTGACGCAACAACCGCTGCGCACCGGACGCATCTTAAATATCAACGTGCCCGATTTGCCTCTGGCTAAAATAAAGGGCATTCGCGTCACGCGCTGCGGTAGCCGTCATCCGGCCGATCGGGTGATTGCGCAAACCGACCCTCGTGGTAATCCGCTGTACTGGATTGGACCGCCCGGTGAAAAACTGGATGCGGGCCCTGAGACTGACTTTGCCGCCGTGGATGAGGGTTATGTGTCAGTGACTGCATTGCACGTCGATCTGACTGCGCATAATGCGCAGGCTGTTCTCAGCACCTGGCTGGCCAACGCTGAGGTACACCTGGCATGGTAAGTCGGCGTATTGAGACATTGCTGTCACAGCTGCGTCAACAGGGCATTAAAGATGAGCACCTGTTAAAAGCCATTGCCGATGTCCCGCGCGAACGCTTTATTGATGAAGCCTTCGAGCACAAAGCCTGGGACAACATGGCGCTGCCCATCGGGTCCGGTCAAACCATCTCGCAGCCCTATATGGTGGCACGCATGACCGCGTTGCTGGCGCTGACAGAGCACGCGCGCGTGCTGGAGATTGGCACCGGTTCCGGCTACCAGACCGCCATCCTCGCCCACCTGGTTGAACACGTTTACTCGGTCGAGCGCATTAAAGGCCTGCAGTGGCAGGCCAAACGGCGCCTGAAACAGCTTGATTTACACAATGTTTCAACCCGACACGGCGATGGCTGGCAGGGTTGGCCGTCTCGTGGCCCTTTTGATGCCATTATCGTTACCGCGGCACCGCCTGAAATTCCGATTGCGCTGATAGCGCAACTGGCGGAAGGCGGCATTATGGTGCTGCCCGTAGGTGAGGAGCAGCAGGTGTTAAAGCGTCTGCGCCGCCGCGGCAATGAGATTACAGAAGAAACCATTGAGCCGGTCCGTTTCGTTCCCTTAGTTCAGGGCGATCTGGCCTGACTGCCTTGTTAGCATTTCTTCATAACTGTTTCATGGAATCAGGTAGTTGATATTGCTACTATCCAGTTCATTCAACGAAAATCCAGCGTTTAACGTGCCGCACAGTGTATTGTGCTGGTGAGACGAGTAAGTCAGTTTTTTAAAGGTTGCCACCACGGGGGATTAATGAGCACGGGAAGCACAATTTTTCAGTTACGCCGTCTGGCGGCGCTTTCACTGGTGAGTTTTTGGCTGGCAGGCTGTAGTTCAGGCGATAATACTCAGGCGCCGATAAGCAATATCGGCGACAGCAACAGCGTTAATGACAACAGTAATATGGCTGGCTCTGGTACTGCGCCAGCCACCGGCGGCGTGCCCTCTGTGCCACCGCAGGGCGGAATGTTAAGCCGTAGTACACCTTTACCGCAGAACAATTCGGGAATCATTAGTGCCAATAATAATAATGTGCAAACTGAAAATGGCCGGATTGTGTACAACAGAAGTTATCAGAATATTCCTAAAGGTAGCTATTCTGGCCAGACCTACACCGTAAAACGTGGGGATACCTTGTTCTATATCGCCTGGATTACGGGCAATGACTTCCGCGATTTA
The DNA here is from genome assembly GCF_024814475.1 of Pantoea sp. B623. NCBI lineage: Bacteria > Pseudomonadati > Pseudomonadota > Gammaproteobacteria > Enterobacterales > Erwiniaceae > Pantoea > Pantoea sp. B623. Next base: position 3,431,693 of record NZ_JANUXM010000004.1, read on the forward strand.
GCGCAGCGCAACAACGTTCAGGCCCCTTACAGCCTGAATGTGGGACAGACGCTACAGGTTGACAACGGCTCGGGTCAGCCCATTACCGGTGGCAACGCCATCACCGCTGCAGATGCAACGCAAAGCGGCGTTGTGAGTGCACCACAAATAAAACAGGCCCCTGTTGCACAGCAGCCTGTTATTACGTATTCTGATGATTCGGGTGAATCGAGTGGCAGCAAATTGTTGCCTTCGAAGGGAGCAAATGTTGCAACGACAACAGCTCCAGCCGTTACCGCACCACCTACGGTTAGCAGTACAACTAACAGTTCAACCCCTGTGGGAAGCTGGCGTTGGCCAACTGAAGGTAAGATCATCGATAACTTCTCTGCCGCCGAGGGTGGCAATAAAGGCATCGATATCGCAGGTTCGCGCGGACAGCCAATTGTAGCCACTGCTTCAGGAAGGGTGGTTTACGCAGGCAATGCGCTTCGTGGTTACGGTAATTTAATCATCATTAAACACAATGATGATTACCTGAGTGCCTACGCCCATAACGATACAATGCTGGTCCGGGAACAACAGGAAGTTAAGGCTGGGCAAAAGATCGCTACCATGGGTAGCACCGGAACCAGTTCAGTTAGATTACACTTTGAAATTCGTTACAAGGGGAAATCCGTAAACCCGTTGCGTTATTTGCCGCAGCGATAATCCGGCAGAGTCCTCAGGAATCTGCCCTGGAATCACGGGTAGGAGCCACTTATGAGCCAGAATACGCTGAAAGTAAACGAGTTACATGAGAACGCGGAATTCGAAGAGAATGGAGCAGAGATTTTTGATGAGAAGGCACTCGTTGAAAATGAATCTGGCGACAATGATGTAGCAGAAGAGGAGTTGCTGGCGCAGGGTGCGACGCAACGTGTACTTGATGCTACTCAACTCTATCTTGGGGAGATTGGCTATTCTCCATTGCTGACGGCAGAGGAAGAAGTTCTCTTTGCTCGCCGCGCATTACGAGGTGATATTCCTTCTCGTCGCCGCATGATCGAAAGTAACTTACGCCTGGTGGTTAAGATTGCCCGACGTTACAGCAATCGCGGTCTGGCTCTGCTGGACCTGATTGAAGAAGGTAACCTCGGCCTGATCCGCGCCGTTGAAAAGTTTGATCCAGAACGTGGATTCCGCTTCTCAACGTATGCCACCTGGTGGATTCGTCAGACCATTGAACGGGCAATCATGAACCAGACCCGTACAATTCGTTTGCCAATCCATATTGTTAAAGAACTGAACGTTTATCTGCGTACTGCGCGTGAACTTTCTCACAAGCTTGACCATGAGCCGAGTGCGGAAGAAATTGCAGAACAACTGGATAAACCGGTTGATGACGTTAGTCGTATGTTGCGTCTCAACGAACGCATTACCTCAGTTGATACTCCACTGGGAGGAGATTCTGAGAAAGCGCTGCTGGATATTCTGGCCGATGAAAAAGACAACGGCCCAGAAGACACTACGCAAGATGACGATATGAAACAGAGTATCGTTAAATGGTTGTTCGAACTGAACGCTAAGCAGCGCGAAGTGTTGGCTCGTCGTTTCGGTCTGTTGGGCTATGAAGCGGCAACGCTCGAAGATGTTGGCCGTGAAATCGGTTTAACCCGCGAGCGTGTTCGCCAGATTCAGGTTGAAGGTTTGCGCCGTCTGCGTGAAATCCTGCAGGGTCAGGGCCTCAGCATTGAAGCACTGTTCCGCGAATAAGCCGTCACAGAGCACATCAACAGAAAGCGATGGTTAACCCCATCGCTTTTTTTTATCTGCGTGTTATGCCTCTGCCCGCAGGGCAAAATACTCGCCTGACAAAAAACAGGGCCGACGGGCCGCATCTTTTGTCAGGCACAATGTTACATCCTCCGGAAAACCGCGCTGTATCAGTTCTGCTGCTGACGAACAGTGAAACAGCGCCGTGAAATCCTGCAACTGATGAGCGTGCCAGGCTGCGACAGCGGTCTGTGCTTCCGGTGACAGCGAGTTTCGCTCAAGTGCGGCAATGATCCCCCCGGCAACCACATAGTCCTCAATACAGGGGCGAAGGCTCCCGTCCGGCCAACGCTCGCCGCAAGGGACAATCAAAAGACGTTTAAAGGGGCGGCAGGCCTCGGCGGTGGCAGTGAGGTTTCTCAGACAGCCTGTCAGCACGGGCACGCCCCACTCTCGTGCCCGGAAGCAGGTTGCGGAGCCATTAGGGGAAGGCAGTACCAACTTTTCACCAGGGCGAACGCTGAGCAACGTTCGGGGCGACAGGCTGTAGCCTTCGCCACCGAATCGCCTGTCGCTGTTCGCCGCGACAGCACCGACGGACTGCGCATAATGGACGACAGTCTGATCTTTCCAGGGATAGGGATACACGCGTGCCCCGTTCTCCACCGCAAGACTGACGCAGGTGGAAAAGGACATCACATCCACTATCACAATGGCATCCACATTGCCGGCAAGATGATCCAGTGCGGCGATGCCCCATTCGAGACGAATTGCAAACGCGTCCTGACTGTACCAGTGCATAAGCTGTTCCTGAAGTGTGAGGATAACAGGAAGGCGCAACCCGCTAAGTTACCCCTGCCTGCGCAATAACTTTTGCAGCCGTCTTTGCTGCCAACGGCGGATCGCTTCCTTGAAAATAAACAGGCGTAATGCTCTGACCACGAGTAAGGCTCCCCAAATAGCAGCGACCCAAAGTGACCAGCGCTCATTCGGCGAGGTAAAGTGGTTGAGGACGAACAGCAGTGTGCACACTACCACGGCGCTAAACAGAGAACGGTAAAACCGACTCTCGGCAGCAAGCTGCAGGCGGGCATCTGAAATGTAGCTGTCCAACGCTTCGCCGTTCTCCGCTGATGCCTCGCTGGTCAGGTCGGTGATTTTACACGCAAAGACGGCCGCCAGCGCACTCAACGTTTCCAGACTGGGTGGATCACCGTTTTCAATGCGTTGTACGGTTCGGGTGCTGAGTCCGGCCATTTCGGCCAGTTGCTCCTGTGACCAGGCGCGGGCAAGACGATATTCTCTGACTTTATTCAGGTTACGCATAGTGCAGTCTCCGAAAGAGTAAACAATCGGTAAGCAGCATCCCCGGTTAGCGTCGTCAGGAACACGATCGCAGCACGACAGGCACACGACAGCAGTATGACACCGCTTTAACGGCCGGTCATAGCGTAAAGCAGTAACAGAAAAATGCGCCAGCAGAATGGGAAACGCGGGCGCAAGAGAAGGTGGACGCGCAGTCAGTTTCCGCCCAGTCAAGGGCGGCAGTGATCAGACCAGCGATTTAAGTCGATAGATCCAGTCCAGCGCCTGTCGCGGTGTCAGCGTATCGGGATCCAGTGCCTCAAGTGCTTCCACGGCAGGGGAGGTTTCTTCTACCAACAGCGGCAACTGCGAGCCGTCAATGTTTGACGTCGCGGACTGACTGGAAACCGTTTCGAGCTCTTTCAGCTTATTGCGCGCCCGTTTAATGACCTCTTTGGGCACGCCCGCGAGCGCAGCTACGGCCAGTCCGTAGCTTTTACTGGCAGCCCCGTCTTGCACGCTATGCATGAACGCAATCGTATCGCCGTGTTCAACTGCATCCAGGTGAACGTTAACCACGCCTTCCAGTTTTTCAGGCAGGGTCGTCAGTTCAAAGTAGTGCGTTGCAAACAGGGTCATCGCTTTAATACGGTTAGCCAGATTTTCCGCACAGGCCCAGGCCAGCGATAAACCGTCATACGTCGAGGTGCCGCGGCCGATTTCATCCATCAGGACCAGGCTGTTTTCTGTCGCGTTGTGCAGAATATTGGCCGTCTCGGTCATTTCAACCATAAAGGTCGAACGCCCGGAGGCCAGATCATCTGCCGCGCCCACACGGGTGAAGATACGATCCAGTGGACCAATGACCACCTCTTCGGCAGGAACGAAGCTGCCAATCCAGGCCATCAGGGCGATTAATGCCGCCTGGCGCATGTAGGTACTTTTACCGCCCATATTCGGACCGGTGATGATCAACATGCGGCGTTGTGGGGCCAGAGAGAGCGGGTTCGCGATAAAAGGTTCTTTCAGGACCTGCTCCACTACCGGATGGCGGCCGGCGGTAATTTTAATCCCGGGCTTGTCGTGCAGCGTGGGACGGCAGTAGTTAAGTGTCCAGGCACGTTCTGCGAGGTTACTCAGGACATCCAGTTCGGCCAGCGCCGCCGCACTGAGCTGCAGCGCTTCAAGATGCGGCAACAGCTGGTCAAACAGGCCTTCATACAGGCTTTTCTCCAGCGCCAGCGCTTTGCCCTTAGAGGTAAGGACTTTATCTTCGTACTCTTTCAGCTCTGGAATGATGTAGCGCTCTGCGTTCTTCAACGTCTGACGGCGAACATAGTGGATAGGCACCTGATGGCTCTGGCCACGGCTGACCTGAATGTAGTAGCCGTGAACGCCGTTAAAGCCCACTTTCAGGCTGTCCAGACCGAGCTTTTCGCGTTCGCGAACTTCCAGTCGATCCAGATAATCTGTTGCGCCATCGGCGAGTGCTCGCCACTCATCAAGCTCGGCGTTATAACCGGGCGCAATAACGCCACCATCCCTGATTAATACCGGGGGGGATTCGACAACGGCCTGCTCAAGCAGAGTGCGCAGTTCGCTAAACTCGCCCATCTGTGCACGCAGCGTTTTCAACTGGGCGGATTCGGCGTTTGCCAGCAGATCGTTGAGTTCCGGCAACTGCTGAAAGGCATGGCGCATGCGCGCCAGATCACGCGGGCGCGCCGTTCGCAGCGCCAGTCGGGCCAGAATACGCTCTAAATCACCGACCTGGCGCAGAAAGGGTTGCAGCACATCGCTGAGCGGTTGCAGCTCTGCAATTGATGCCTGTCGTTTCGCGATGATACTACTGTCACGCAGCGGCATATGCAGCCAGCGCTTTAGCATCCGGCTTCCCATTGGCGTGACGGTTTTATCCAGCACGGCGGCCAGCGTGTTCTCTGTTCCGCCCGCAAGATTTTGCGTAATTTCAAGGTTACGGCGCGTGGCCGCATCCATAATGATGCTGTCCTGCTGACGCTCCATGCTAAGAGAGCGGATATGGGGCAGGCTGGTTCGTTGGGTATCTTTCACATACTGCAGCAGACAGCCGGCGGCGCGCAGACCCAGGTGCGCCTGCTCAACACCAAAACCGTTTAAGTCTCGTGTGCCAAACTGCATGTTGAGCTGCTGACGCGCCGTGTCGATTTCAAACTCCCAAAGCGGACGGCGACGTAAACCGCGACGCTGATCGATAAGCGCCATCGCAGCAAAATCTTCCGGATAAAGTAGCTCGGCAGGATTCGTTCGCTGCAGTTCTGCCGCCATCGTTTCCTGATCGGCAGGTTCACTCAGGCGAAAACGGCCTGAGCTGATATCCAGCGTGGCATAACCATAGCCGCGCGCCCCCTGAACAATTGCCGCCAGCAGGTTATCCTGGCGTTCCTGTAACAGGGCTTCATCGCTGATGGTGCCCGGGGTAACAATACGCACGACTTTGCGTTCCACCGGGCCTTTACTCAGCGCAGGGTCGCCAATTTGCTCACAGATGGCGACTGATTCACCGAGTTGTACCAGCCGGGCTAAATAGTTTTCGACGGCGTGATGGGGCACACCGGCCATGGGAATCGGCTCGCCTGCCGAGGCACCGCGTTTGGTTAAGGAAATGTCTAACAGCTGAGAGGCACGTTTGGCATCGTCATAAAACAGCTCGTAGAAATCGCCCATGCGATAAAACAGCAGGATATCCGGATGCTCAGCCTTGAGGCGTAAATATTGCTGCATCATTGGCGTGTGCGTACTCAAGTCCATGTGCGCTGTTTTGTTCATCTCATTCTTACTCAAGGTTGACTCTTCCTTTTCCCGTCACGGTTTTCGCTGGGTTAAACAAGGGTGATAGGCAGCGACCATCATGCTGCATATGCCGCGCGGAAATAGTACCATTTTACGGCTCCTGCATCATCCGGCTTACCGCAGCGGGTAACGAAGTTAGCAAAGCCGGGTCGCCAACTGAATGATTTTTTTGATGAGAGAGAAAGCAGTAGAGGCATTTCACAAAACAGCCGGTTTGATTGTTAAAAAAAGTGTTTTTTTTACGATCTCGTTTGTATGTATCCGCGTTGAACGATTAACATTAAAATCCCTGGTCTGGCCTGTTATATGGATATCTGATGCGTTTTAAGCTTGCTTACCTTCCGCTTTTTGCCCTGCTTGCTGCCTGTAGCAGTAAGCCACACTCTTCGCAGCCGCCCGCCGAACTGGTTGCGCCTAAAGGTGGCTTTTTGCTGGAGCCGTCTCATGCTGTTCAGCCGATGTTTGGTGACTTCGCCAGCAATCCTGTTGCGGAACAGTTCATCGACAAAATGGTGGCGAAACACGGCTTCGACCGTGAGCAACTGCACGCCATTATTGGCCAGGCTAAGCGGCTGGACTACGTCCTGCGTTTAATGGATCGTCAGGCACCGTCCTATACACCGCCGAGTGGGCCTAACGGCGCATGGATTCGCTATCGCAATAAATTTATCACACCGGATAACGTGCAAAATGGCGTCGCGTTCTGGAATCAATATCAGGATGCACTGCAGCGTGCGCAGCAGGTCTACGGCGTTCCGCCTGAGATTATTGTTGGCATTATCGGCGTGGAAACGCGCTGGGGCCGCATCATGGGGAAAACCCGCATTCTGGACGCGCTGGCAACGCTCTCATTTGATTACCCGCGCCGTGCTGCTTACTTTAGCGGTGAGCTGGAGACCTTCCTGCTCATGGCGCGTGATGAGAAGGACGATCCGCTCGATCTTAAAGGCTCCTTTGCGGGCGCGATGGGCTACGGTCAGTTCATGCCATCGTCCTACAAAGCTTATGCGGTAGATTTTAACGGTGACGGCCATATCAATTTGTGGGATCCCGTCGATGCGATAGGCAGTGTCGCACACTATTTCCAGCAGAACGGCTGGCGTCCGGGTGAAAATGTTGCCGTGCCAGCCAGTGGTCAGGCACCCATGCTCGAAAACGGTTTCAAAACCCGTTACAACGTCAGCACGCTGGCAGCATCGGGGCTTTCTCCACAGGGTTCGCTGGATGGCCATGACGAGGTCAGCCTGCTCCGTCTGGATCTCGGCACCAGCTACCAGTACTGGTACGGCTTGCCTAACTTCTATGCCATTACCCGCTACAACAACAGCACGCATTACGCGATGACCGTGTGGCAACTGGGAGAGGCGGTCAGCAAGGCGCGTCAGGGATCGCTGTTTTAAAACTACCCTTAGCAACTGTAAGGATATATGATGACGGCCCTTTATTCTGTGCCGTCCTCATTTTCTGGAGCCGTTATGTCTTTACCTGCTTGCCCTGTTTGCCATGCCGATTACACCTGGCAAGATGCTGAAAATCTTAACTGTCCGTCCTGTGGTCATATCTGGACTCAGGCTGAAGGGGATGACAGCGGTCAGGATTTGATCGTTCGTGATGCAAACGGCAATTTACTCGCCGATGGCGACAGCGTCACGGTCGTTAAAGATCTGAAGGTCAAAGGCAGTTCGTCTGTGCTGAAAATAGGCACCCGGGTTAAGAGCATCCGGCTGGTTGAAGGCGATCACAATATTGATTGCAAGATCGACGGATTTGGTCCGATGAAGCTCAAATCTGAGTTTGTGAAAAAGAACTGATTCTGCCGGGCGCCTGCTCGCTGCGCCCGATCTTATTCCTGTCAGCCCGACCGGGCTTTTCCCTTATAAAGACCTCCTGCCCGTTTGCGTGCCGCTGACATATTTTGCTGTTGGTCGGGCACTTTATGTTTATTTATACGTCTCATCTTCTGTGAATCTTTAACCCCTGAGAGGAGATGCAATATGCAAGACTGGGATCCCGCGCTGTATCGTAAATTTGAGGCAGAAAGAACGCGGCCTGCGCATGAATTACTGGCACGAATTGAGGTTGAAGATGTCCGGTTCGTTACCGATCTGGGCTGTGGCCCCGGGAACAGCACCGAACTGCTTTACGATGCCTGGCCGCAGGCGCAGGTGATCGGGCTTGACAGTTCTGCCGCCATGCTCGCGCAGGCGCGGGAACGTTTGCCTCAGTGCCAGTTTATTCAGGCGGATATCGGCAACTGGACAACCGACATCCCGCAGCAGGTCATTTATGCCAACGCGTCGCTGCAATGGCTTGGCGATCATCCCACCCTGTTACCACGGTTAGTCAGTCAACTGGCACCTGCCGGTGCGCTGGCGGTTCAGATGCCCGATAACCTGGAAGAACCTTCGCATCAGTTAATGCGTGAGGTCGCGGCATCCGGCCCCTGGCGCGACAAGATCAGCGCGCAGGCGGCGGAACGCAAAAAATTACCCTCAACTGAACACTATTATGACGTGCTGACAAAGGCAGGCTGCGCGGTTGATATCTGGCGAACCACCTACTATCACGTTATGGACGATGCGCAGGCTATCATCCACTGGTTAAAGGCCACCGGGCTGCGTCCTTTCCTTGCGCCGCTGGACGTCTCTGAGCAGGAACAGTTTCTGGCTGCTTATCATCAGTGTCTTATTACCGGCTATCCCGCCCGTCAGGATGGCAAGGTACTCTTAGCTTTCCCCCGGCTTTTCATGGTGGCGACACGCAACGGCTAAACTGGAGCGTAACGCGCAATTTGTTGACTAAGCGCCCCTGAGTGCTTGAAAAAGCGCAGAGCATGCACCATGTTCACTCAACGGCGACAGGGAGCGAAAAATGAATGACCAGCAGTTGCACGCACTGAGTGCGCAGACAGGTGAGGCGCTTAAACAGCGTAACGCTACCGTAACTTGTGCAGAATCCTGCACGGGCGGCTGGATAGCAAAAGTGTTTACTGACGTGAGCGGAAGCTCTGCCTGGTTCGAACGGGGCTTTGTCACCTACAGTAACGATGCCAAACAAGAACTGGTCGGTGTCAGCGCGGCGTCACTGGCGCAATATGGCGCCGTCAGCGAGGCGGTAGTGCGTGAAATGGCCCTTGGGGCACAGCAGCGGGCGCGCGCCGATTACGCTATTTCCGTTAGCGGTATTGCCGGCCCGGATGGTGGCAGTGAAGACAAACCGGTAGGCACCGTCTGGTTTGGCTTTGCGGCGCCGGGTGGCGTGGTCATGGCTTTTCGTCAGCAGTTTGATGGCGATCGCGATGCCGTGCGCCGTCAGTCAGTTGGCTGGGCACTCCAGACGTTATCCCGTCAATTTCTGCAAAATTAAACTTGATACTGTATGACTATACAGTATAATTACCCGCAACAGAAAGTGCACAGGCACCATGCGTGCGTGTTTACCCGGCATGATTAGGAGTAGAAATGGCAATTGATGAAAACAAACAGAAGGCTTTAGCTGCCGCGCTCGGCCAGATTGAGAAGCAATTTGGTAAAGGCTCCATCATGCGCTTGGGTGAAGACCGCTCAATGGATGTGGAAACCATTTCAACGGGTTCTCTGTCACTGGATATCGCATTAGGTGCGGGTGGTTTACCGATGGGGCGTATCGTTGAGATCTACGGCCCAGAGGCCTCAGGTAAAACGACACTGACACTTCAGGTTATTGCCGCCGCGCAGCGTAAGGGCAAAACCTGTGCCTTTATCGATGCCGAGCACGCACTGGATCCCATCTATGCTAAGAAACTGGGCGTAGATATCGACAATCTGCTGTGTTCACAGCCGGATACCGGTGAGCAGGCCCTGGAAATTTGTGATGCGCTGGCCCGCTCTGGTGCCGTTGACGTCATTATCGTTGACTCCGTAGCTGCACTGACGCCAAAAGCCGAAATCGAAGGTGAAATCGGTGACTCACATATGGGCCTGGCGGCACGTATGATGAGCCAGGCAATGCGTAAGCTGGCGGGTAACCTGAAGCAGTCAAATACGCTGCTGATCTTCATCAACCAGATTCGTATGAAGATTGGTGTGATGTTCGGTAACCCGGAAACCACTACCGGTGGTAACGCGCTGAAGTTCTACGCTTCTGTTCGCCTTGATATTCGCCGTATCGGTGCGATTAAAGAGGGTGACAACGTGGTGGGTAGTGAAACGCGCGTTAAAGTCGTTAAGAACAAAATTGCAGCACCATTTAAACAGGCTGAGTTCCAGATCATGTACGGCGAAGGCATTAACACCTTCGGTGAGCTGGTGGATCTTGGCGTGAAGCACAAGCTGATTGAAAAAGCCGGTGCATGGTACAGCTATAAAGGCGATAAGATCGGTCAGGGCAAGGCAAACGCGGGCAACTTCCTCAAAGAAAATGCCGCGGTGGCCGACGAGCTTGATATCAAACTGCGTGAAATGCTGCTTAACGGTGGCGATCAAAACATCGCGGCGGACGTTGCAGGCAACGACGTTGAGAAGGCGGCGAGCGAAGCCAACGAAGATTATTAAAGCCTGAAGCAGGAGCGGATTTTCCGCTCCTGTTTTACATTAACGCCTCACGTGCCTTTCCTCTGTTCCTGTCTCCCGCCATACTCTCCCTCCGTTCGTAAAAGGTGCGCAGTATGTCTGAACAATCTCAGCCACAAGTCATCTCATTTTCACGCCTGCTGGATCGTGCGATGCGCCTGCTGGGCCAGCGTGACCACAGCCGCGAAGAGCTTAAACAAAAGCTCCAGCTGTCCGCTCAGCGTAGCGCGTGGATGAAACAAAAAGATCCTGAAATCATTACGCCCGAGCTAATGGAAAAGGTGCTGAACTGGTGTGGTGAAAACGGCTGGTTAAATGACGAGCGCTTTACCGCACGATTTATTCAGAGCCGAAGCCGCAAGGGATTTGGTTCACAGCGTATCAGGCTGGAGCTGGCACAAAAGGGCATCAGCCGTGATGCGATCGATCTCGCCATGGAAGAAACCGATATTGACTGGTCGGCCTGTGCGGCTGAACTCGCCGAGAAAAAATTTGGTCACCCATTGCCGACAGAATGGAAAGAAAAAGCCAAAGTGCAGCGCTTTTTGCATGCCAAAGGCTTTCTGAGCGAGGATATTCAGCAGGTTTTCAGAAATTTTGATGACTAAAAGTCGATGTGATTTTACTTCCCTCCGAAGAATATTTATCTTACCCCTTTTGGTTCCTTATGCTTGCTGCCGTAACGATGCGGTACGCCTGATAAAGAAGGACCTTTCGTTAGCGTGATTCCAGGATATATATGAGCAAGAGCACTGCTGAGATCCGTCAAGCGTTTCTCGACTTTTTCAATAGTAAGGGACATCAGGTTGTAGCAAGCAGCTCCCTGGTACCAAACAACGATCCGACGTTGCTGTTTACCAACGCCGGAATGAACCAGTTCAAAGATGTGTTTCTGGGTCAGGAAAAGCGTGACTACACGCGAGCAACGACGTCACAACGCTGCGTACGTGCCGGCGGGAAACACAACGATCTTGAAAACGTCGGTTATACCGCACGTCACCACACCTTTTTTGAAATGCTGGGCAATTTCAGCTTTGGCGACTACTTCAAAAAAGAAGCTATTGCGTTTGCCTGGGAACTGCTGACCGGCGAGCAGTGGTTTAAGCTGCCCAAAGAGCGCCTGTGGGTCACCGTGTATGAAACCGATGACGAAGCTTACGATATCTGGGCCAACGATATTGGCGTTCCCCGTGAGCGTATTATCCGTATCGGTGATAACAAGGGCAGCGCCTACGCGTCAGATAACTTCTGGCAGATGGGTGATACCGGGCCTTGCGGTCCCTGCAGCGAAATTTTCTACGACCACGGCGACCATATCTGGGGTGGACCACCGGGCAGCCCTGAAGAGGATGGCGATCGCTATATTGAGATCTGGAACATCGTTTTTATGCAGTTTAACCGTCAGGCGGATGGCACGATGTTGCCATTACCTAAGCCCTCTGTGGATACCGGGATGGGGCTGGAACGTATTACTGCGGTTCTGCAGCATGTTAATTCAAACTATGAAATCGACCTGTTCCAGACGTTGATTGAAGCGGTTGCGAAGGTCACCGGCGCGACCGATCTGAATAATAAATCCCTGCGCGTTATTGCCGATCACATTCGTTCCTGCGCCTTCCTGATTGCCGATGGCGTCATTCCGTCGAATGAAAACCGTGGCTATGTCCTACGTCGTATCATTCGCCGCGCCGTACGTCACGGCAATATGCTGGGTGCTAAAGACGCATTCTTCTACAAGCTGGTTGCACCACTGATTCAGGTCATGGGCGCGGCAGGCGAAGAGTTACAGCGTCAGCAGGCACAGGTTGAGAACGTTCTGAAAAGTGAAGAAGAGCAGTTTGCTAAAACGCTTGAACGTGGCCTGGCACTTCTGGACGAGGAACTGGCAAAACTGCAAGGTGATACATTGGATGGCGAAACCGTCTTCCGCTTATACGATACCTTCGGATTCCCTGCCGATTTAACGGCTGACGTTTGCCGTGAACGTAACCTCAAAATCGATGAAGCCGGTTTTGAAAAGGCGATGGAACAGCAGCGTCAGCGCGCACGTGAAGCCAGCGGCTTCGGCGCAGACTACAGCAATGTGATTCGTATCGACGCGGCTTCGTCGTTTAGAGGCTATGAGCAGTTGGATCTGACGGCGACCGTCAAGGGGCTGTTCGTGAACGGTGAAGCCGTTGACGCCCTGTCTGCCGGTCAGGACGCGGTGATTGTGCTGGATGAAACGCCATTTTATGGCGAGTCTGGCGGTCAGGTGGGCGACACAGGCGAGCTGAAAGGCAATAACGCGCTGTTTAGCGTACAGGATACGCAAAAATATGGGCAGGCGATTGGTCATATTGGCAAACTCAGCAGCGGACAATTACGCGTTGGCGATCGTCTTGAGGCGGTGGTTGATGAGGCGCGCAGGGCTCGTATTCGTCTGAATCACTCCGCAACGCATCTGTTGCATGCTGCATTGCGTCAGGTTTTAGGTGAACATGTTGCTCAGAAGGGCTCGTTGGTTAACGACAAATATTTGCGTTTTGACTTCTCACATTTTGAGGCCATGAAACCTCAGGAGATTCGTCAGGTCGAAGATATTGTTAACGCACAGATCCGTCGCAATTTGCCTGTTGAAACCCGTGTCATGGATCTTGAGGCGGCGAAAGCCAAAGGCGCGATGGCCCTGTTCGGTGAAAAATACGATCAGCAGGTTCGCGTTCTGACCATGGGGGATTTCTCGGTTGAGCTGTGTGGCGGAACGCACGCTGCGCGAACCGGTGATATCGGCCTGTTCCGCATTCAGGCCGAGTCCGGTACTGCCGCAGGGATTCGCCGTATTGAGGCGATCACAGGCGAGGCGGCTCTGGCACAGGTTTATGCGCAGAGTAGCCAGCTACAGGATATTGCCCAACTGGTGAAAGCCAACAGCAGTAACCTGAATGAAAAAGTGCGCGGGCTGGTTGATCATCTGCGTTCGCTGGAGAAAGAGTTACAGCAGTTACGCGATCAGCAGGCGGCGCAGGAAAGTGCGCAGCTGGGCAATCATGCGGTCGACGTCAAAGGCGTTAAGCTGCTGGTGACTGAGCTCAGCAACACCGATCCGAAAATGCTGAGGACCATGGTGGATGATCTGAAAAACCAGCTGGGCTCGGCGATTATCGTGCTGGCTACGGTAGCAGATGGCAAAGTGTCACTGATTGCTGGCGTAACGAAAGATTTAACCGACCGTGTTAAGGCTGGGGAACTCATCGCCGAACTTGCGCCTAAAGTGGGTGGTAAGGGCGGTGGCAGACCTGACATGGCGCAGGCAGGTGGCAGTGATGCTACTGCACTGAAAGGTGCGCTGGCAGGTGTTGAAGGATGGGTTTCGAGCCGTCTGTAATGAAATAAAATAATTCATCGTAGCAAGCGCCAGAACTGATGTTCCGGCGCTTTTTAATACGATGTTAAATTTGCTAGTGACAAAGTCGGGTTGATGTAGCGTATTTCGGCTAAACTATTTATCAGCAGAATGTATTGGCGCGTTGATGTGCAATGGTGTATTTCTCATAGCCTGTGTACAGCGTTAAGTGATGGATAACGCCGGGAAGCTTTATCAAGCCCGACTCTTTTAATCTTTCAAGGAGCAAAGAATGCTTATTCTAACTCGTCGAGTTGGTGAAACCCTCATGATCGGTGATGAGGTGACTGTAACGGTACTGGGCGTCAAAGGTAACCAGGTCCGCATTGGTGTTAACGCACCAAAAGAAGTGTCTGTGCATCGCGAAGAGATTTATCAGCGCATCCAGGCCGAAAAAACGCAACAAACCAACGTTTGACAGATTCAGCGTCTCGCACCTGTGCGAGACGCTACCCTTTGTTCCCACAGTCTCGCTTTTTCTTTTTCCTCGTTATCTACCCTTTTTGTTAACTTCATCATCTTTGATTGTTGATTATTCACTCTTTTTGCGGTCATTTTGTCCCAATTGCCTGTCATTTGTGCAAACGGAAAAAACCTTCCGAAAAATTGTTTGACTTATAAGTGCGGGAAAGTAATATGTGCGCCACGCAGTGCCGATGAGCAGAAACAAGTTCAGAAGCGCAGTTCGGAAGAACGCGTAAGGTGAGGTGGCCGAGAGGCTGAAGGCGCTCCCCTGCTAAGGGAGTATACGGTCAAAAGCTGTATCGAGGGTTCGAATCCCTCCCTCACCGCCATTTCCGATGCATCCGTAGCTCAGCTGGATAGAGTACTCGGCTACGAACCGAGCGGTCGGAGGTTCGAATCCTCCCGGATGCACCATATCGTTGAATATGGATATGTTGATGTCAGGCGAAGCGCCGCAGAAAACATTGTCGGAACAGAGTTGTAAAGTGAATTAGCAATTCCTTCATGGTGAGTCGTTAGCACCCTGCGTTGTACAAGAATTTCATAATGCATCCGTAGCTCAGCTGGATAGAGTACTCGGCTACGAACCGAGCGGTCGGAGGTTCGAATCCTCCCGGATGCACCATATTTTTCGGTATGGACGTGTATTCCTGGTCTGTAAGACATAGTCGATTTGTCAGGCAGAGCCAGGGAGGATAACGTTGCTTCAGCAACGGCCCGAAGGGCGAGGCGTCAGCCGAATAATCCTCCCGGATGCACCATTCTTCGTATTATCCCCAGGTTGATTTCTGCCAGTCCATAAAAGATTACCTATGCATCCGTAGCTCAGCTGGATAGAGTACTCGGCTACGAACCGAGCGGTCGGAGGTTCGAATCCTCCCGGATGCACCATATTTTTCGGTATGGACGTGTATTCCTGGTCTGTAAGACATAGTCGATTTGTCAGGCAGAGCCAGGGAGGATAACGTTGCTTCAGCAACGGCCCGAAGGGCGAGGCGTCAGCCGAGTCATCCTCCCGGATGCACCATTCTTCGTATTACCCTCAGGTTGATTTCTGCCAGTCCATAAAAGCTTTCCTGTGCATCCGTAGCTCAGCTGGATAGAGTACTCGGCTACGAACCGAGCGGTCGGAGGTTCGAATCCTCCCGGATGCACCATATTTTTCGGTATGGACGTGTATTCCTGGTCTGTAAGACATAGTCGATTTGTCAGGCAGAGCCAGGGAGGATAACGTTGCTTCAGCAACGGCCCGAAGGGCGAGGCGTCAGCCGAGTCACTGTCTTGCGAATCTTCTGGCCGAAATCCCCCGCATATGACCTGTGAAGCCATCGTGTTATCAGGCGCAGGACAACACTGTTCGTTCTCTCTGTTTACTCAGACGATCTGAGAACGCCTCACCTGAATGCCCTCAAACCACACCTGTGTCGCGCAAGCTTCGGTTTATGCGGCCTGAACGCGTTCGGGCTTTAAGGCGTGAGCGTAGTCGCGATCTTGTGCCAGAATCACATTGATTGTGGTGATACATTTTCTGCTGAACATTGTTAATCCTTGATAACATTCCTGGCATAGCGCTTACCTTGTGCATCGCTGCTAAAATCACAGGGAATTCGCGACCTTACAGGCTTTCCAACCCGATCACCTTTATCTGAAAACTAAAATAGCTAATGCTTTCAAAGCATTTGCTGTTCATCCCGCCTGGCGACAACCTACGCACATTCAGCTAAAGTAATGGCTCATTTGTTGGAGGTCCTCAGTGACAATCTACGATCAATACGACGCCCTGATTTTCGATATGGACGGTACTATTCTTGATACTGAACCGACACATCGAAAAGCGTGGCGTCAGGTGCTGTCACGCTATGGCCTGGCGTTCGATGAAGCGCGCGTAACGGCGTTCAACGGTGCGCCCTCATGGCAACTGGCGAAGTTCATTATTGAAACCAATAATTCAGATCGCGATCCTTATTTGCTCGCCGCTGAAAAAACGGCAGCGGTAAAAGCGATGCTGCTGGATAACGTGCAGCCGCTTCCGCTCATGGAGGTCGTCAAGGCGTACTATGGCCGCCGCCCTTTGGCTGTGGGTACAGGTAGTGAGCACGCTATGGCTGATGCGCTGCTCAGCCAGTTGGGTGTCAGAGATCTCTTTTCTGCTGTGGTGGGGGCCGACGACGTGCAGCGTCACAAGCCTGAGCCCGATACCTTTCTACGCTGTGCTGCGCTGATGGGCATCGCGCCAGAGCGCTGTGTGGTGTTCGAAGACGCTGATTTTGGCGTGCAGGCAGCGAAGGCCGCAGGAATGGCCGTGGTTGATGTTCGCCTGCTGTGAGCGAAACACTGGCTTATGTGTCTTTATTGAGTAGCAGCTTTCTCAGTGCGACGTTACTTCCGGGTAGCTCAGAGGCGCTGTTAGTTGCACTACTGATCGCGAAAAGCGCATCAGTTTATGGGTTGATTTTAGTCGCATCGTTAGGGAATACCCTGGGTGGCTTGACCAACATAATTTTGGGTCGCTTATTGCCGTTAAAACGTCAGGGGCGATGGCATGAGACAGCGATGACGTGGTTGCAACGGCTGGGGCCGGCAGCACTGTTGTTAAGTTGGCTACCGGTTGTAGGCGATCTGCTCTGCGTTCTTGCAGGTTGGTTACGCTTTGGCTGGTTGCCCTCGATACTGTTTCTGGCTATCGGTAAAACGCTGCGTTATATCGTTATTGCGACCGCCACATTACAGGGCATGGAATGGTGGCATTGATTCGTACTGATTCGGGGCTAGGGTTAACACTATGCTGAACAAAAATAAATTATTCACACAGCGGGAGGTTAATGTGATCCCCGACGTATCAAAAGCGTTATCCTGGCTGGAAGCGCATCCTGATGCACTTAAAGGCATTGGCCGTGGCATTGAACGTGAAACGCTGCGAGTGCAGCCAGATGGTCATCTTGCGACGACCGCGCATCCAGATTCACTGGGGTCGGCGCTTAAGCATGACTGGATCACCACCGACTTTGCTGAAACGCTGCTGGAGTTTATTACCCCGGTTGATCACAGCATCGATCACATGCTGGCGTTTTTGCGTGACGTTCATCGTCATGTTGCCCGCGAACTCGGTGAAGAGCGCATGTGGCCTTTCAGCATGCCTTGCCTGATTGAAGATGCGGATAAAATTACGCTGGCACAATACGGCAAATCCAATATCGGTCGTATGAAAACCCTTTACCGTCAGGGATTAAAGAACCGCTATGGTGCGTTGATGCAAACCATCTCCGGTATCCACTACAATTTCTCGCTGCCGTTGTCCTTCTGGCAGGCCTGGGCGGACGTAAAAGATTATGAAAGCGGTAAAGAAACCATTTCTGCCGGTTATCTGCGGCTGATCCGCAACTACTATCGTTTTGGCTGGATCATCCCTTATCTGTTTGGCGCATCGCCTGCAATTTGTTCCAGTTTCCTGCAGGGCGGCGAGAGCGCACTGCCGTTTGACACCGATAATAAAGGTACGCTCTGGCTCCCCTATGCCACTTCGCTGCGTCTGAGTGACCTGGGCTATACCAATAAGTCGCAGAGCTCGCTGGGTATTACCTTTAACTCTCTTGAGGGTTATGTCAGCGCCTTGAAAAAAGCGATTAAAACGCCTTCTGAAGACTTCGTGAAGATGGGCACGCGGGATGCAGACGGAAACTGGTTGCAGCTGAACACCAACGTCCTGCAGATTGAGAATGAGCTCTATGCGCCGATTCGTCCCAAGCGCGTTACCCGATCCGGTGAAGCGCCTTCCGATGCCCTGCAACGTGGCGGCATCGAGTACATCGAAGTGCGCTCAATGGACATTAACCCTTTCTCGCCCATCGGGGTGGATGAAAACCAGGTGCGGTTCCTGGATCTGTTCCTGATTTGGTGCACGCTGGCAGATGCGCCAGAGATGAGTTCTGATGAATTGCAGTGCAGTCGGCAGAACTGGAATCGCGTGGTGCTGGAAGGGCGCAAACCCGATCTGAAAATTGCAGTCGGCTGCGGTGAAGCAGAGTATTCACTGGTCGAGGTCGGCAAGACACTGTTTGCTGATTTGCGCCGCGTTGCGGAAGCGCTGGACAGCAATCAAGGCACAACAGAATATCAGCAAGTCTGTGACGAACTGGTAGCATCCTTCGACGATCCTGAGCTAACCTATTCGGCGCGTATTCTTAAAGCCATGAAAGAAAGCGGCGTGACGGGAACGGGCATCGCTCTGGCAGAGCAGTATCAGCAGTTGCTGGTTAACGAGCAACTGGAAGTGCTCAAGCCGGAAGACTTTGCGCGTCAGGCACAGGCGTCCGTTGCCGCGCAGCAGCAGCTTGAAGCGAATGATACGTTAGATTTTGAAACCTATCTGGCTGGCCGGGAAGGGTAGAAAAGAAAAAGGCCACATCAATGTGGCCAAATTAACATCTCTGTTGTCAGGGATGGATGATAACAAATGCGCGTCTTTCATATATTCAGACGCTGGACGATCGGAAAAGTTTCATCGTTCTCAAAAAATTTTTCAGACCAAGAGGTGACGTATGCCATTACTGGATAGTTTTACTGTTGATCACACCATCATGGCCGCGCCCGCAGTGCGTGTAGCAAAAACCATGAAGACTCCCCATGGCGATACGATTACTGTTTTTGACCTGCGTTTTTGTCGCCCCAATATCGACATTCTGACTGAACGTGGGATCCACACGCTTGAGCATTTGTTTGCGGGCTTTATGCGTAACCATCTCAACGGTAACGGCGTAGAGATTGTTGATATTTCACCTATGGGTTGCCGCACAGGCTTCTACATGAGCCTGATTGGTACACCAGACGAGCAACGTGTGGCACAAGCCTGGAAAGGCGCGATGGAAGACGTGCTGAAGGTGAAAGATCAGAACCAGATTCCAGAGCTCAACGAATATCAGTGTGGCAGCTATAAACTGCATTCTCTGGATGAAGCTCAGCAAATTGCCCGCAACGTGCTGGCGCAGGAGATCGGTGTTAACCACAATGACGATCTGAAACTGCCTGCCGAAAAACTGAAAGAGCTGCACATCTAGTCAGTTAGGTTAGTCCGGACAGTAAAACGCCGCACATGAGCGGCGTTTTTTTATAACAGCGCCTGCATGACGACGGCGGGCTTTTCAAAAACCTGCGGGTCAGGCGAAAAAAACCGCCTTGCAATGAACTGCACCCAAAAAGTTGGACACCCAACTGAGTAAGGTGCAGTTTTTTATGAGCATCAGGATCCTACGGATTGCTTGAGCGGTGTCTGTGGTGTGATGCGAACCTGCTTAATCATATTGTCCTGCACATCCAGAATATCAACATCATAGTGATTCACCTGAACGCGCGTGTTCACTGTTGGAATCTCTTCCAGTGCTTCCAGTAACATACCGTTGATGGTACGCGCTTCCTGCTCAGGCAGTTGCCAGTTGAAGGCTTTATTGATCTCACGAATATTCGCGCTACCTTCAATCAGCACGGAGCCATCATTTTGCGGCATCACTTCTTCAGCCAGCGACGGAGACATTGAGGTCGTGAAATCACCCACAATCTCCTCCAGAATGTCCTCTATCGAAATCAGGCCTTTGATATCGCCGTACTCATCCACGACCAGACCGGTCTTTTTCTTGTTGCGCTGAAATTTCACCAACTGAACGTTGAGCGGCGTGCCTTCGGGAATGTAGTAGATCTCATCGGCGGCACGCAGCAGCATTTCTTTCGTAAACTCTTTTTTCTCGGTCATCATGCGCCAGGCTTCGCGCACCCGCAGCATCCCCACACAATCATCCAGCGAATCACGGAACAGGACAATGCGGCCGTGCGGTGAATGGCTTAACTGACGGATGACTGATTTCCAGTCATCGTTGATGTTAATACCAACAATCTCGTTACGCGGCACCATAATGTCGTCCACACTGACCTTTTCAAGGTCCAGTACAGATAACAACATATCCTGATTGCGGCGCGACATGTGCGTACGCGATTCGTAAACGATGGTACGCAACTCTTCTTTACTGAGCGCTGAACTGATCGCACCATCCGCCCGGATGCCCACCAGTCGCATCAGCAGTCGGGTAATGGTGTTAAGCAACCACACCAGGGGCAGCATGATGTATTGCAGCGGACCGAGCAGAAAGCTACTGGGGTAAGCGACTTTTTCTGGATAAAGTGCAGCAACCGTTTTGGGCAGCACTTCTGCAAACACCAGTACAACAAATGTCAGGATACCGGTCGCGATCGCGACACCGGCATCGCCATACAAACGCATCCCTACAATAGTACCAATGGCGGACGCCAGAATATTGACCAGGTTATTACCGATAAGGACCAGGCTGATGAGGCGATCCGGGCGCTTTAACAATTTTTCGACGCGGCGGGCTGCGCGATGGCCATGTTTAGCCTGATGGCGCAGTTTATAACGATTGAGCGTCATCATGCCGGTTTCAGAGCCTGAAAAATAGGCTGAAACCAACACCATAATGATGAGTGTGACAATCAACGTCGTGGTCGAAACATGTTCCACCGCAAAACTTCCTTTTATTAAGAACTGTGAATGAGCAGGTGTTGCAGTACGCGACTGCCAAAGTACGCCATCGTGAGCAGCGCTGCGCCGCCGCAGTTAAACCACACTACGCGGCGACCGCGCCAGCCTTCATGATAGTGGCCCCAGAGCAGAACGATGTAGACAAACCAGGCAATAATCGACAGCACGGCCTTATCTACGTTTTCGGCGCTGAACAGGTCATGCATATAAAACAGGCCGGTACACAGCACCAGCGTCAGTAACACAACGCCAACCTGGGTGATGTGAAACATTTTACGTTCAATGGTCAGCAGCGGTGGCATGTCCTGAGTGAAAGCCAGTTTTTTGTTCTTAAGCTGGTAATCAATCCACGCAAGCTGCAACGCGTACAACGCCGCGATGATGAGCGTTGCATAGGCAAACAGCGACAGCCCGATATGAATCATAATGCCGGGCGTGGTTTCAAGGTGCGTAATAAACGCATTCGGGACAAAAGTGGCAAAGGCCAGGTTAATTAATGCAAAGCTGTAAACAATCGGCAGCAGTAGCCAGCCACGATTTCGGGAGGCAACAATGGTCATGATTGCACAAATCAGCAGGCTGACCAGAGAGCCGATATTCAACAGGCTAAGATTTTGCCCGCCATCAACGGCAAAGATACGCTGCTGCAGGGCGACAGCGTGCGTGACTAACGCCACACAGGCCGACAGCACAGCTAACCTGCGCCAGCCGCTTTGACGCTTCAACAGGCTGGGGATGATGAGTGCAAGACTCAGGGAGTAGGCGAACAGCGCCACAATCGAGAAAACGGACATAGTTCCTTTCAGGCATCAGTCAGATAAAGGAAAAGGGCAGTATAGCGCCAGCCGCAGCAGGCTCCAAACGATCTGAGGTGGAATTGAAGAGGAACTGAGGTGGAAGTGAAGAGATCGCCTCGGCTTCGTGTTATAATCCGCCGCATTCTGCCGGTATGGTGCCTCGCGATTTTTTTTAAGTGAGAGACAATGTTTGACAATTTAACCGATCGTTTGTCGCAAACTCTGCGCAATATCAGCGGCCGCGGAAGGCTGACTGAAGACAACATTAAAGATACGCTGCGCGAAGTGCGCATGGCGCTGCTGGAAGCTGACGTTGCGCTGCCGGTGGTGCGTGACTTCATTAATCGCGTCAAAGAGAGCGCGGTAGGCCACGACGTCAACAAAAGCCTGACGCCGGGCCAGGAATTTATCAAAATTGTCCGTAACGAACTGGTTACGGCGATGGGCGCAGAAAACAACGCGCTGGATCTTGCCGCACAGCCGCCGGCCGTTGTGCTGATGGCCGGTCTGCAGGGTGCGGGTAAAACCACCAGTGTCGGTAAGCTGGGTAAATTTCTGCGTGAAAAGCACAAGAAAAAAGTGCTGGTGGTATCTGCTGACGTTTATCGCCCGGCGGCGATCAAACAGCTTGAGACACTGGCACAGCAGGTCGGTGTGGATTTTTGCCCCTCGGATCTGAGCCAGAAGCCTGTTGATATCGTCAACAACGCGCTGCGTGAAGCCAAACTCAAGTTTTATGACGTATTACTGGTCGATACCGCGGGTCGTCTGCACGTAGACGAAGCGATGATGGACGAGATTAAACAGGTTCACGCCGCAATTAATCCGGTAGAAACCCTGTTTGTCGTGGATGCCATGACCGGTCAGGATGCGGCGAATACCGCCAAAGCCTTTAATGAAGCGCTGCCGCTGACAGGGGTTATTCTGACGAAGGTGGATGGCGATGCACGTGGTGGTGCTGCCCTGTCTATTCGCCATATCACCGGCAAGCCGATCAAATTTATGGGGATGGGCGAGAAGACCGATGCGCTGGAAGCTTTTTATCCTGACCGCATTGCCTCGCGTATTCTTGGCATGGGCGACGTGCTGTCGCTTATTGAAGATATCGAAAGTAAAGTTGACCGCGCGCAAGCGGAAAAACTGGCGAAGAAACTGAAAACCGGCGACGGTTTTGATCTCAATGACTTCCTTGAGCAGTTAAAGCAGATGCGTAACATGGGCGGTATGGCGAGCCTGATGGGCAAGCTGCCGGGCATGGGGCAACTGCCAGACAACGTGAAATCGCAGATGGATGACAAAGTGCTGGTGCGCATGGAAGCCATCATCAATTCGATGACACGCAAAGAGCGTGAAAAACCAGAAATTATCAAAGGTTCGCGCAAGCGCCGCATCGCTACCGGCTCGGGCATGCAGGTGCAGGACGTTAACCGCTTATTAAAGCAGTTCGACGACATGCAGCGGATGATGAAGAAAATGAAGAAGGGCGGAATGGCGAAAATGATGCGCGGCATGAAAGGTATGATGCCGCCAGGTTTCCCAGGACGCTAAGGGGTTCCACAAAAAAGCCTGGGATTACTCGGTTTAGGTTGCTTTTTGCGCCAAAATGAGTAAAATTTTCGGGCTTTTTATACAGCACCCGGACCCCGTTCCTCGATGGGGGCCGGGTGTTTTATTAACTGAAGAGGATGTTATGGTAACAATTCGTTTGGCACGTCACGGCGCTAAAAAGCGTCCGTTCTATCAGGTCGTCGTCACTGACAGCCGCAATGCACGCAACGGTCGCTTCATCGAGCGCGTAGGTTTCTTCAACCCGATCGCATCTGGTCAGGCAGAAGGTCTGCGTCTGGATCTGGATCGTATCGAGCACTGGGTTGGCCAGGGCGCAACGCTTTCTGATCGCGTTAACGCGCTGATCAAAGAAGCAAAGAAAGCAGCTTAATCTGTCACGGTGGTGAGCATGAGCAGACAACTTGCCGCACAGGCACCTGTTAACCCGATTGTTTTGGGGAAAATGGGTGCGGCATACGGCATTCGCGGCTGGCTCAAAGTGTTTTCCTCCACTGAAGACGCTGAAAGCATCTTTGACTACCAACCCTGGTTTATCCAGCGCGCCGGTAAATGGCAGCAGGTGGAACTGGATGGTTGGAAGCACCACAATCAGGACCTGATCATCAAAGTCAAAGGCATTGACGATCGGGATGCGGCGGCACAGTTGACCAATTGCGAAATTCAGGTCGACTCGACGCAGCTGCCTGCGCTGGATAACGGTGAGTACTACTGGAAAGACCTGATGGGTTGCAAGGTAGTCAACGTTGAAGGCTACGAACTGGGTAAAGTCGTCGATATGATGGAAACCGGTTCGAACGACGTTCTCGTCGTGAAGGCAAACCTGAAAGATGCGTTTGGTGTACAGGAGCGGTTAATTCCGTTTCTTGATGAACAGGTTATCAAGAAAGTCGATCTCTCTACTGGCCTTATTGAAGTAGATTGGGATCCTGGTTTTTGATCTCCGAATCAAACGGTAACGTAACGGCGAAGACAATGTGGATTGGTGTAATTAGCCTGTTTCCAGAAATGTTTCGCGCTATTACCGATTACGGGGTAACTGGCCGGGCAGTAAAAAATGGCCTGCTCAGCGTTCAAAGCTGGAGTCCACGTGACTTTACGCACGACCGGCACCGTACTGTGGACGATCGTCCTTATGGTGGCGGACCGGGAATGCTGATGATGGTACAACCTTTACGGGATGCCATCTCCGCAGCGAAAGCAGCGGCGGGAGAGGGTGCCAGGGTGATATATCTTTCACCTCAGGGCCGCAAACTTGACCAACAGGGCGTTTGCGAACTGGCATCACGAGACAAGCTCATCCTTGTCTGTGGTCGCTATGAAGGGATTGATGAGCGCGTAATCCAGACCGAAATTGATGAAGAATGGTCAATCGGTGATTACGTTCTCAGCGGCGGGGAACTGCCAGCAATGACGATGATTGACGCGGTTGCCCGGTTCATTCCGGGAGTACTCGGCAAACAGGCGTCAGCCGATGAGGATTCGTTCTCTGACGGATTGCTGGATTGTCCGCACTATACCCGACCTGAAGTGTTAGAAGGGATGGACGTTCCGCCAGTTTTGCTGTCGGGCAACCATGCCGATATTCGCCAGTGGCGCCTGAAACAGTCGCTAGGCCGTACCTGGCTAAGAAGACCTGAACTTCTGGAAAACCTGGCTCTGACTGAAGAGCAAGCAAGGTTGCTTAAGGCGTTCCAACAGGAACACCAGCAACAAAACGATGATGCGGGAGAGTGATCTTCCCTGACTATCAGTTTACCCAGGATAAGAGATTTAATTATGAGCAACATTATTAAGCAAATTGAACAAGAGCAGATGAAACAGGACGTACCTTCCTTCCGTCCGGGTGATACCGTGGAAGTGAAAGTATGGGTCGTTGAAGGTTCTAAAAAACGTCTGCAGGCATTCGAGGGCGTGGTTATCGCTATTCGTAACCGCGGTCTGCACTCTGCATTCACTGTTCGCAAAATTTCTAACGGCGAAGGCGTTGAGCGTGTCTTCCAGACTCACTCTCCGGTAATTGACAGCATCGCTGTTAAACGTCGTGGCGCTGTGCGTAAAGCCAAACTGTACTACCTGCGTGAGCGTACTGGTAAGTCTGCTCGTATCAAAGAGCGTCTTAACTAAGGTATCGCTAACGCGACATCTAAAAGTTAATAGCAAACAAGGGGTTGGCAATGTGCCAGCCCCTTTTTTATGCCAGTGCCTACAAAATGCCTACGCCGAATGTTTGCCGTCATCTGCAGGCAAAGTGTGCCAGACCAAAGCGCTGTCTCACATAAAGGAAAACCTGTCGGAACAGAACAGGTATCTTTGCGATGCTGTGCATGCCAACCGCCGGGATGCTGCGTAACGCAATCTGCTCGTCATCGGACACAACCGATTATTCTCTTATTCAATCTCATTGCCCTAAGGACAGGTTTTGAAAGACGTCGTTTTTTTAGTTTCCGGCTTTATATTTTCGCTCGCCTCATTCTATTCAGCCCGATATGCACTGGAAGGCAACAAGCATAAGTGGCTTTGCCGCTGCCTGACCGCAGTCTGGGTAAGCATGGGATTCGTGTTGTTTCCCCTTTTTCTTGCGCTGGGGTTGTATGGTCCGGCCCTTATCTTTGTGGCGGCTAACGTGATCCTTGTTTGGGCAGGCCGCGAACACAAAAAGGAACTGGCACGTAAGAACAAAACGTCCACGGCGGTGACGGCGCATGTGCCCCTGGTCGAGGTTGATATGCCCTGGCTGAGTCTAAAAGAGATCGGGTTCAGCTATTTTGACTACGAGGGTAAGGTGGCTTACCGGCGCGTGGATGTGGAGTCCTGCGATGGGATGTTTATCAAAGGCTATTGTCATTTCCACAGAGAGATGCGCGCATTCGAACTGGTACGGATCGAATCCGGCATTATCATTCTGCGTAATACCGGGAAAACCATAGACGTTAACAGCTGGCTTGTCGCTTATGTTGAGGCCTACGACCGCTGAGTACAATCTCATGCCTTTTCATGAGGGGCGCTGGAAATGATAGATCGCCGCGTTGACCGGCCCGCTGTCTAAAACAATTAAACCATAACGGTAATCGATAAAGCGCCCGCCACTCTTTTCCGCTACACGTCTGCTGGCGAAGTTATTCTCAACCGCCAGCAGTTCTATTGTCTGTACATCCGGGCGCGCAAAGCCAAATTCCAGTAACAGCTTTACCGCTTGCGTGGCAACACCCTGACATTGCGCGTCACTGCGAACCCAGTACCCCAAAGCGCAAAACTCTCCCGGTTTTTTAGCAAAGCGAAAGCCTGCACCACCTAACAGGCGGTTCTGGGCATCCACGATGGCAAATTCTTCTGCTTCTTTAAGTGCGCGTTGTAAGTGTGTAAAGCGAATCCAGCTTTCGGCTTCATCCGGCTGATAATCCGGATGCGCCCAACTCATCCAGGGCAATAACGTATCCAAAGAGTCATTAACGGCTACGGTG
Organism: Pantoea sp. B623; assembly: GCF_024814475.1. Classification (NCBI taxonomy): domain Bacteria; kingdom Pseudomonadati; phylum Pseudomonadota; class Gammaproteobacteria; order Enterobacterales; family Erwiniaceae; genus Pantoea; species Pantoea sp. B623. The sequence continues at coordinate 3,458,335 of NZ_JANUXM010000004.1, forward strand.
AAGGCCTCAATATCGCTTAGATCAAAAGGACGCAGGCGAATGGCTGCGGTGGTCTGGGTCATGTTTTCGTCCTTGTCAGTTAACGTATCAATATTAACAGGGGGATTTCGGTGGTGGAACAGATGCTATGTATATTTATGTTTACATAATGACAGCCTGACTGATTGTGTTTTTATTTTTTTAATTCATTGATATTAAATATATTTTATTGATATTTTCAGGTGTTTTATTTTTGATGGTAAATAAAGTGTACATAAGGGATTGTCGAGTGTACTCATTATGATACAGTTTCATCTCTCCTCCATGAGGATCCCGTGACCGCATAAATGAGTGTAAAGGACAGGACGATGCAAAAAGACGCGTTAAACAATGTTCATATCGCCAATGAGCAGGTGTTGATTACTCCCGAAGAGCTTAAAACGAAATTCCCGTTGAGCAATGCGCAGCAGGCGCAAATCGCCGCCTCGCGCCAGACGATTGCGGATATCATTGCAGGCCGTGATTCCCGCCTGTTAGTGGTTTGTGGCCCATGCTCAATTCACGATACAGAAGCGGCTCTGGATTATGCGCGTCGTCTGCAAAGCCTCTCTGAGCAGGTGAAAGATCGACTGTACCTTGTTATGCGCGTCTACTTTGAGAAACCCCGCACGACCGTTGGCTGGAAGGGGTTAATTAACGATCCTTACATGGATAACTCATTTGATATGGAAGCGGGTTTGCACATTGCCCGTGAGTTGCTGGTGAATCTTGTCGATATGGGCTTGCCGTTAGCGACGGAAGCGCTGGATCCAAACAGCCCGCAATATTTGGGCGATCTTTTTAGCTGGTCGGCGATTGGCGCACGCACGACGGAATCACAAACCCACCGTGAAATGGCTTCAGGCCTGTCAATGCCGGTGGGCTTTAAAAACGGTACCGACGGCAGCCTGGGGACGGCGATAAATGCCATGCGCGCGGCGGCAATGCCTCATCGGTTTGTGGGTATCAATCAGTCAGGCCAGGTTTGCCTGTTGCAAACACAGGGAAATCCTGACGGGCACGTTATTTTACGCGGCGGCAAAGCACCAAACTACAGTCCGGAAGACGTGGCACAATGTGAAACGGCCATGCTTAAAGCGGGACTCCGCCCGGCCTTAATGATAGATTGCAGCCACGGTAACTCTGATAAAGACTACCGCCGTCAGCCTGGCGTCGCGCAATCGGCCATCGATCAGATCAAGAAAGGCAACCGTTCGATTATTGGCCTGATGCTGGAAAGCCACATTAGCGAAGGCAATCAGTCTTCCGAGCAGCCGCGCAGTGAGATGAAGTACGGCGTCTCTGTTACCGATGCCTGCATCAACTGGAACGTCACCGAGGCGTTACTGCGCGAAATGCATGATGAGCTAAACGAGGTTCTGTCGGCGCGTCTTTCACACGAGGTGTAGTGGGCAATGGTGGCTGAATTAACTGCATTACGCGAACAAATTGATACGGTAGATAAAGCACTGCTGGATCTACTGGCAAAACGTCTGGAACTGGTAGCGGAAGTCGGCGAAGTTAAAAGCCGCCATGGTTTGCCAATCTATGTTCCGGAGCGGGAAGCTTCTATGCTGGCGTCCCGTCGCAAAGAGGCAGAAGCGCTGGGCGTGCCTGGCGATCTGATTGAAGACGTATTGCGCCGCGTCATGCGAGAATCCTATACCAGCGAAAATGATAAAGGGTTTAAAACCCTGCGTCCCGAGTTACGTCCGGTGGTGATCGTCGGCGGTAATGGCCAGATGGGACGCCTGTTTAATAAAATGCTGACGCTGTCGGGCTACCAGGTAAAAACGCTGGATAAAGATGACTGGGATCGGGCGGAAACGCTGTTCAGCGATGCCGGTATGGTGATCATCAGCGTGCCTATCCATCTGACCGAGCAGGTGATTCAACAACTCCCTACGCTGCCGGATGACTGTATTCTGGTGGATCTGGCGTCCGTCAAGAATCGCCCCCTACAGGCGATGCTGGCGGCGCATCAGGGACCGGTACTCGGTCTGCATCCTATGTTCGGGCCGGACAGCGGCAGTCTTGCCAAGCAGGTTGTTGTCTGGTGCGATGGGCGGCAGCCGGAAGCCTATCAGTGGTTTCTGGAGCAGATACAGGTCTGGGGAGCGCGCCTGCATCGCATTGGGGCAGAAGAACACGATCAGAACATGGCATTTATCCAGGCGCTGCGCCATTTCGCGACTTTTGCTTATGGCCTTCACCTGGCTGAAGAGAATGTCAATCTTGATCAGCTCCTGGCTTTGTCCTCGCCCATTTACCGGCTTGAGCTGGCAATGGTGGGCCGCCTGTTTGCACAGGATCCGCAGCTGTATGCGGATATCATTATGTCGTCTGAAAATAACCTGAACCTTATCAAACGTTATTATCAGCGCTTTGGTGAAGCCATTGCCCTGCTGGAAAAAGGTGATAAAAACGCCTTTATTGCCAGCTTCAACCGGGTAGAAGAGTGGTTTGGCGATCACGCCAAGCGCTTTTTGGTTGAGAGCCGAAGCCTGCTGCGCTCGGCGAACGACAGCCGGCCATAAGCTAAAAAGGCATCCAGTTGGATGCCTTTTTACTGATTACTTGTCGGGTTCAACAGGAATGATATTTTCGCTGGGGTAGCAGCCAAGTACTTTTAACGAACGCGTCATTGCCCTCAGCTCTTCTAATGCCTGCTGCATCTTTTCAGACTGCAGATTGCCCTGCACATCCAGATAAAACATCTCTTCCCACGGGTTACCGTTGATAGGCCGTGATTCCAGTTTGCTCATAATCAGGTTGTGCTGGCGCAAGACCAACAGTGCGTCAACCAGTGCACCCGCCTGCTGGCCGGTTGCCATGATCAGCGTCGTTTTCGCCGAAATCTGATCGGATACTTCGATGGGCTTACGGGCCAGGACAATAAAGCGTGTGTGATTCTGCTGTTGGTTGGCCAGATTACGCTCCAGCACCTGTAACTGATACAGCTCGCCACCGGCTTCGCTACCGATCGCCGCGACATTAGGTGAGTTGAGCGCGGCCACTTTTTCCATGGCAGCGGCGGTGCTTTCGGTGTAGACAATCTTCCAGTGCGGGAAGCGGTTAATGAAGTGGCTGGTCTGCTGAAAAGGCTGCGGATGGCTGTAGACCGTTTCAATCTGTTCCAGGTCGCTCTGGCTACTGACCAACATACAGTGCTCAATCGGAAGCGTCAGTTCCCCTACGATAGAGAGGTTGGTCTGTTGCAGCAGGTCGTACACATCGTTGATTGAACCGGAGCTGGTATTCTCGATCGGTAAGACGGCGTAATCCGCCGCGTTATTCTCCACCTGCTTGATAATGTCATGAAATTTCAGGCAACCGCATTCAACCATGTTACTGAAATGACGCGCGGCATACTGACGGGCAGCCAGATGAGAGTAAGAGCCTTTCGGGCCTAAGAAGGCGATGCGGGCCGCATGAGCATGCGTATGGTTGAGGTTTTTTTGCAGCAAGGCCTGCTGAGTCAGAACCGAATCTTCAATCACTAACTGAAACAGGCGGGTAATGTAGTGCGCATCCAACTGATGTTTTTTACCCAGTACGATGAGGTGCTCAATCAGTGCGCGTTCACGTTCGACGTCGCGGACAGGGCGGTGCGTTGCCAGCTTCGCCTTTGCAACCTCCACGGCCAGCAAACGCCGTTCAGCGAGTAACGTCAGTAGTTTTTCATCAACGGCGCTGATTTTATCACGCAGTGCCAGAAGCGGATTGTCCGGGGTCATAAGGCTCACCTGTAAGCTATCCAATAAAAAAGCCTCCCGATTGGGAGGCTTTGTTGTTCGTCTTCGCTTTCTTTTTACACGACGAATGGCCTCCCAGTCAGGGGAAGGTAAAAAAGAAAGCGAAGAAAAACGACAGTGTTTTCATGACAGGTTCCAAAAATAAGCTGTTCTGAGAGTAACCGCACAGATGAAAAGCTGTCAACAAAAAACGCGCCCGTAGGCGCGTCAGGAAGGTGAGGACAAAACTTACTCTTCGGCGGCGGGGGTAAAGTCTTTAACGCTGGTGGCCGCGCGGCGCGCTTCAGATTTGTGCTGCACTTTATTAAGTTGGCGCTCGAGTTTTCCTATTAGGTCGTTGATAGCAGTGTACATATCGTCATGTTTGGCACTGGCGACCAGTGTACCGTTTGGCGTATTAATCGTGGCGTCTGCCACAAACTCTTTGGATTCTTTCGACAGAACGATATGCGGGTTAATCAGGTCGGTTTGCCACTTTTCTAGCTTGGCGAGACGGTCTTCGACGTGTTCACGGATGGCTGGAGTAATTTCCATTTGCTTACTGGTAATATTCACGATCATTATGCTTACCTCTCTGTGATTGCCGTCTGAATGGATCCAGCATAGCGCGATATCTCTGTAGATTTGTGATTTTGATCACAAAAAAATGTCACTTTTTGTCAACTACAGCAAATTGTGAGAAAGAGCGAGAATGTGGCCGAAAAGCCTTGAAGCTAACACCTTATCAAGGCATTCTTGATAAGTTAGCTCAACAGGTAAATCAACATTTTGCCTGTTTTATGCGCATAAAAAAGCAGCCTCCAGGGCTGCTTTTTTTTGTGGCTCAACGCGCGAACGTCTCAGTCGTTGTTTGCTGCGATAATTTTTGCGACTTTATCCGCCTCGGCGTTCAGTTGCAACTGGCGATAGGCGTTTTCCATCAGCGGTAATGCATCGTGCGTCGCCTGCGTGTCCGGATAATCGCGCATCATGCCTTCAACACGGTTAACAACCGCGACATAGGCCCCACGCTTGGTATAGAATTGCGCCACTGAAAGCTCATATTTTGACAAACGGTCTTTCAGATAGACCTGACGTTTATAGGCATCGGCTGCATATTGGCTGTTTGGATAGCTGCGCAGCAGCTGTGCAAAGTCGCGGAATGCATCACGAGCATGGGTAGGATCGCGATCGGAACGGTCGATGCCGAAAAAGCCCTGCAATGCCGAATCATCCAGCGCCATATCCGTCAGCCCTTTCATATAGATGACGTAATCGATATTAGGATGCGTAGGATTTAAACGCATAAAGCGGCTGATGGCAGCCTGCGCCATCGGCAGATCGGCATTTTTATAGTACGCGTAGATCAAATCCAACTGAACCTGCTGCGAATAGGGACCGAATGGGTAACGATTATCCAGCGCTTCCAGTTGCTTAATCGCCGCTTTAAAGTTACCGTCCTGCAGCTTTTGTTGCGCTGTAGCATAGATTTCAGAAGGCGGGTTGTCCGGTACCGCGTCATTTGAGCCGGAACAACCAACAAGTGCCAGGCTCAGTGTGGCTGCAGCCACCAGATATTTCATACGCGTCATGACGAAGTGATTATCCTCAAAATGTTATGGCGGAAGCTGTCCGTATAGCTCCCGGTAATGACCAGGTACGATAGCACATTATATTAAACGGCATCGCCGTAAAACCCAACGTTAACGAAGAAGCTGTATATGGCACAACAAGTTCAACTCACCGCAACGGTATCCGAATCACAACTCGGACAACGTTTAGATCAAACTTTGGCGGAATTGTTCCCTGATTATTCACGTTCCCGCATAAAAGAGTGGATCCTTAACCAGCGCGTCAGTGTCAACGGCACTGTGACTGATAAGCCGAAAGAAAAAGTGCTCGGCGGCGAGCGCGTGACCATCGATGCTGAGATCGAAGAAGAGCAGCGCTGGGAACCCCAAAATATCCCGCTGGATATCGTCTACGAAGATGAAGATATCATTGTCATCAATAAACCACGTGACTTTGTGGTGCATCCGGGCGCGGGCAATCCTGATGGCACCGTACTCAATGCGCTGCTGCATCACTATCCCGCCATTGCCGATGTGCCGCGCGCGGGCATCGTTCATCGCCTGGACAAAGATACAACCGGGCTGATGGTCGTGGCGAAAACCGTCCCGGCGCAAACGCACCTTGTCGACGCCCTTCAGCGCCGTGAAATTACACGTGAATATGAAGCGGTCGCCATCGGTACGATGACTGCTGGCGGCACGGTCGATGAACCGATTAGCCGTCACTCGACTAAACGTACGCATATGTCCGTGCATCCCATGGGGAAACCGGCTGTCACTCACTATCGCATCATGGAGCATTTCCGTGCTCATACGCGGTTGCGTCTGCGCCTGGAAACCGGCCGTACGCACCAGATCCGTGTGCATATGTCGCATATTAATCACCCTCTGGTGGGCGACCCGCTTTACGGTGGCCGTCCGCGTCCGCCAAAAGGCGCATCGGAAGACTTTATTACCACGCTGCGCGGATTTGATCGCCAGGCGCTGCATGCGACGATGCTCCGGCTTTACCATCCTATCTCTGGGATTGAGATGGAATTCCATGCCGCGATACCTCAGGACATGATTGATCTGATTGATGCGCTGAAAGCGGATACAGATATGTTCAAGGATCAGCTGGACTGGCTATGAGCCTGATTATTCCACAATGGCCGGCACCCGATCGGGTGCGTGCCGTCTCAACGTTACGGCAGGGCGGCGTGAGCGAGGGGAACTGGCGTTCGCTTAATCTCGGCAGCCATGTCGGTGACAAGCTGCATCATGTGGCAGCCAACCGTGAGCGGCTGATAGCGGTTGCGGCGTTGCCCGCGATGCCGCAGTGGCTGGAGCAGGTTCATTCCATCGACGTTGCCTGCCTGAGCGCAGGGGGAACCGCGCCGCTACAGGCAGATGCTTGTATCACACGGGAAACGGGCGTGGTATGTGCAATCATGACGGCTGACTGCCTGCCTGTGCTGTTTTGTTCGGATGACGGCCGTGAAGTTGCTGCGGCTCATGCAGGATGGCGCGGGCTGTGTGGCGGCGTACTGGAAAATACCCTGGCACAGTTTCAGGCTGCGCCCGGCAATATTCACGCCTGGCTCGGGCCGGCCATTGGTCCTGATGCGTTCGAAGTCGGTGCAGAAGTGCGTCGCGCGTTTATGGATCACGATCCTGAGGCAGCTGCCGCTTTTCGTCCGGCGGGGGAAAAATTCTACGCGGATATCTGGCTACTGGCCCGTCAGCGGCTGCATGCTGCAGGCGTGAAATCAGTGAGTGCAGATTCACGTTGTACCTTTAGCGAGCAGGACGATTTCTTCTCCTATCGTCGGGATGGCATCACCGGCCGTATGGCAACTTTAATTTGGCTGTTATAGTCTTAGCCCGTAAGACGATCCAGACAGCGCGTTTTTTAGTCCTTTTTCAGGTCATTAACCTTGAATATTTGAGGAATGACCTCATTTTAATCTCCAGTAGCATTTGACCTGTAATGGGAGGAATTATGCGTCTGGATCGTCTTACTAATAAATTTCAACTCGCTCTGTCCGACGCGCAGTCTTTGGCTTTAGGACAGGATAACCAGTTTATTGAACCCTTGCACCTGATGAGCGCGTTGCTCAAGCAGGAAGGGAGTTCCGTTGCGCCCCTGTTGTCCTCAGCCGGTACTGACGTAGCATCGTTACGTACGCAAATTGATCAGGCTATTGACCGTTTGCCGCAGGTAGAAGGCAGCGGCGGAGATGTGCAGCCATCATCCGACCTGATCCGAGTGCTTAACCTGTGCGATAAGCTGGCACAGAAGCGCAACGACAACTTTATCTCATCAGAATTATTTGTTTTGGCAGCCCTGGATTCACGTGGCTCGCTGGCGGACATATTGAAATCCGCAGGCGTCACCAACGAAAAGCTCACCAAAGCGATTGAACAACTTCGTGGAGGCGACAACGTGAACGATCAGGGTGCTGAAGATCAGCGTCAGGCTTTAAAGAAATATACGATCGATCTCACCGAGCGCGCCGAGAAAGGCAAGCTCGATCCGGTGATTGGGCGTGATGAAGAGATTCGCCGTACCATCCAGGTACTGCAACGTCGTACTAAAAACAACCCCGTGTTGATTGGTGAGCCCGGCGTAGGTAAAACCGCCATCGTCGAAGGGCTGGCGCAGCGCATTATCAATGGTGAAGTGCCGGAAGGGCTGAAAGGCCGCCGTGTGCTGGCACTGGATATGGGCGCGCTGGTGGCAGGGGCTAAATACCGTGGTGAATTCGAAGAGCGTCTGAAAGGCGTGCTCAGCGACCTGTCTAAGCAGGAAGGCAACGTCATTCTGTTTATTGATGAGCTGCATACCATGGTGGGCGCGGGTAAAGCAGATGGTGCAATGGACGCCGGCAATATGCTGAAACCTGCGCTGGCGCGCGGCGAGTTACACTGTGTCGGCGCTACCACGCTGGACGAATATCGCCAGTATATCGAGAAAGACGCAGCGCTGGAGCGCCGTTTCCAGAAAGTGTTTGTGGCAGAGCCCAGCGTTGAAGATACCATCGCGATTTTGCGGGGTTTGAAAGAGCGTTATGAGTTGCACCATCATGTGCAGATCACTGACCCGGCTATCGTCGCGGCAGCAACGCTTTCTCATCGCTACATAGCCGATCGCCAGTTGCCAGATAAGGCGATTGACCTGATTGATGAGGCGGCATCCAGTATCCGTATGCAGATTGACTCCAAGCCGGAAGCACTGGATCGTCTGGAGCGCCGTATTATTCAGCTGAAGCTGGAACAGCAGGCGTTGAAGAAAGAATCTGATGATGCCAGCGTCAAACGTCTGGATATGCTGGAAGCCGAGCTCAACCAGAAAGAGCGTGAATATGCCGAGCTGGAAGAAGAGTGGAAAGCGGAAAAGGCCTCGTTGACCGGCACGCAGAATATCAAAGCGGAGCTGGAGCAGGCGCGCCTTACCCTTGAGCAGGCACGTCGCTCAGGCGATCTGGCACAGATGTCTGAACTGCAGTACGGCAAGATCCCGGCGCTGGAGAAACAGCTGGCTTCCGCTACACAGTCTGAAGGCAAGACGATGAAGCTGCTGCGTAACCGCGTAACGGACGTTGAGATTGCCGATGTTCTGGCGCGCTGGACCGGTATTCCGGTCGCCCGGATGATGGAAGGGGAGCGCGACAAACTTCTGCGTATGGAGCAGGAACTGCATTCACGAGTCATCGGACAGGATGAAGCGGTTGAAGCGGTTTCCAATGCCATTCGCCGTAGCCGCGCAGGTCTGGCCGATCCTAATCGTCCTGTCGGGTCGTTCCTGTTCCTGGGCCCAACAGGTGTGGGTAAAACGGAACTGTGTAAATCACTGGCTAACTTCCTGTTCGACAGTGACGATGCGATGGTTCGTATCGACATGTCAGAATTTATGGAAAAACATTCTGTGTCGCGGCTGGTGGGCGCACCTCCGGGTTATGTCGGCTATGAAGAGGGCGGCTATCTGACTGAAGCGGTTCGCCGTCGTCCTTATTCTGTGATCCTGTTGGATGAAATCGAGAAGGCGCATCCCGATGTCTTCAATATTTTGCTGCAGGTTCTGGATGATGGCCGGTTGACGGACGGACAAGGGCGCACCGTTGATTTCCGCAATACGGTCGTGATCATGACCTCTAACCTGGGCTCAGATTTAATTCAGGAACGTTTCGGCAATCTGAATTATCCCGAGATGAAAAATCTGGTGATGGGCGTAGTGGGTCAACATTTCCGTCCAGAGTTCGTGAACCGTATTGACGAGGTAGTGGTGTTCCATCCGCTGGGTGAGAAACACATTGCGTCTATTGCACAGATTCAACTGCAGCGGCTGTACAAACGTCTGGAAGACCGAGGCTATCAGCTGCATATCTCTGATGCGGCGATCAAACTGTTGGGCGAAAACGGTTATGACCCGGTTTACGGTGCGCGTCCACTGAAACGCGCTATCCAGCAGCAGATAGAAAACCCACTGGCACAGCAGATTCTTTCTGGTGAGCTGGTCCCGGGCAAAGTGATAGAGATGGACGTAAAAGACGATGTCATTACTGCCCACCAGTAAAGGCATATTTATTAAAAACGGGCGTTACGCCCGTTTTTTGTACGCGGAATCTGTGGTTTTGACTTTTTTTAAAGCGTATTGCCTGGAAAGTAATCACTCGAAAGATTTATTTGAATTAGCGCTTGTCAGCCTAAAATATTTGCCTATAATGCGCCTCCACTGACACGGCACAACGGCTTACGTAACGCGGTGTTCAGCAGGAGGCTCCCAGGAGTTTCCGCCGGAGAAAAACTTCTGAAAAAGAGGTTGACTCTGAAGGAGGAAAGCGTAATATACGCCACCTCGCGACAGACGGTTAACCCGCTGTTCGCACTGCTCTTTAACAATTTATCAGACAATCTGTGTGGGCACTCGCAGGATTGATATCAGCGTCTCCGGACGTAAAAAATATCAAAGCCTCACGAGTGAACACATAATGAAATTCATTATGACGTTTTACAGATGAGCACCGCTGGACTTGTTTCAGCAAATCAAACTTTAAATTGAAGAGTTTGATCATGGCTCAGATTGAACGCTGGCGGCAGGCCTAACACATGCAAGTCGGACGGTAGCACAGAGGAGCTTGCTCCTCGGGTGACGAGTGGCGGACGGGTGAGTAATGTCTGGGGATCTGCCCGATAGAGGGGGATAACCACTGGAAACGGTGGCTAATACCGCATAACGTCGCAAGACCAAAGAGGGGGACCTTCGGGCCTCTCACTATCGGATGAACCCAGATGGGATTAGCTAGTAGGCGGGGTAACGGCCCACCTAGGCGACGATCCCTAGCTGGTCTGAGAGGATGACCAGCCACACTGGAACTGAGACACGGTCCAGACTCCTACGGGAGGCAGCAGTGGGGAATATTGCACAATGGGCGCAAGCCTGATGCAGCCATGCCGCGTGTATGAAGAAGGCCTTCGGGTTGTAAAGTACTTTCAGCGGGGAGGAAGGCGATGTGGTTAATAACCGCATTGATTGACGTTACCCGCAGAAGAAGCACCGGCTAACTCCGTGCCAGCAGCCGCGGTAATACGGAGGGTGCAAGCGTTAATCGGAATTACTGGGCGTAAAGCGCACGCAGGCGGTCTGTTAAGTCAGATGTGAAATCCCCGGGCTTAACCTGGGAACTGCATTTGAAACTGGCAGGCTTGAGTCTCGTAGAGGGGGGTAGAATTCCAGGTGTAGCGGTGAAATGCGTAGAGATCTGGAGGAATACCGGTGGCGAAGGCGGCCCCCTGGACGAAGACTGACGCTCAGGTGCGAAAGCGTGGGGAGCAAACAGGATTAGATACCCTGGTAGTCCACGCCGTAAACGATGTCGACTTGGAGGTTGTTCCCTTGAGGAGTGGCTTCCGGAGCTAACGCGTTAAGTCGACCGCCTGGGGAGTACGGCCGCAAGGTTAAAACTCAAATGAATTGACGGGGGCCCGCACAAGCGGTGGAGCATGTGGTTTAATTCGATGCAACGCGAAGAACCTTACCTACTCTTGACATCCAGAGAACTTAGCAGAGATGCTTTGGTGCCTTCGGGAACTCTGAGACAGGTGCTGCATGGCTGTCGTCAGCTCGTGTTGTGAAATGTTGGGTTAAGTCCCGCAACGAGCGCAACCCTTATCCTTTGTTGCCAGCGATTCGGTCGGGAACTCAAAGGAGACTGCCGGTGATAAACCGGAGGAAGGTGGGGATGACGTCAAGTCATCATGGCCCTTACGAGTAGGGCTACACACGTGCTACAATGGCGCATACAAAGAGAAGCGACCTCGCGAGAGCAAGCGGACCTCATAAAGTGCGTCGTAGTCCGGATCGGAGTCTGCAACTCGACTCCGTGAAGTCGGAATCGCTAGTAATCGTGGATCAGAATGCCACGGTGAATACGTTCCCGGGCCTTGTACACACCGCCCGTCACACCATGGGAGTGGGTTGCAAAAGAAGTAGGTAGCTTAACCTTCGGGAGGGCGCTTACCACTTTGTGATTCATGACTGGGGTGAAGTCGTAACAAGGTAACCGTAGGGGAACCTGCGGTTGGATCACCTCCTTACCTGAAGATACCTTCCCGCGAAGTGCTCACACAGATTGTCTGATAGAAAGATAAAGAAGCAAGACGGCTGCGAAGTCGAGACACGTCAGTGTCCCCTTCGTCTAGCGGTTAGGACTCCGCCCTTTCACGGCGGCAACAGGGGTTCGAATCCCCTAGGGGACGCCACTTGCTTGGTGACAGGTGAAAGGTGTCTCCACGAAGTATCTCAAAACTGGCCTCAGGGTCACGTTTGAGATATTTGCTCTTTAACAATCCGGAACAAGCTGAAAATTTGAAACGACGCATTGTCGTGTTCCTCCGTAATAAGGAACACAGCACAACGCGTTCGAGTCTCTCAAAAGCTCACGACACGCAGCGTAAAACGCCTGTGGGTTGTGAGGTTAAGCGACTAAGCGTACACGGTGGATGCCCTGGCAGTCAGAGGCGATGAAGGGCGTGCTAATCTGCGATAAGCGCCGGTAAGGTGATATGAACCGCAACAACCGGCGATACCCGAATGGGGAAACCCAGTGTGTTCCGACACACTATCATGCAGTGAATACATAGCTGTATGAGGCGAACCGGGGGAACTGAAACATCTAAGTACCCCGAGGAAAAGAAATCAACCGAGATTCCCCCAGTAGCGGCGAGCGAACGGGGAGGAGCCCAGAACCATCATCAGCTTGTGCATCAGTGGAAGCGTCTGGAAAGTCGCAGGGTACAGGGTGATACTCCCGTACACAAAGGTGCACAGGCTGTGAGTTCGATGAGTAAGGCGGGACACGTGGTATCCTGTCTGAATATGGGGGGACCATCCTCCAAGGCTAAATACTCCTGACTGACCGATAGTGAACCAGTACCGTGAGGGAAAGGCGAAAAGAACCCCGGCGAGGGGAGTGAAACAGAACCTGAAACCGTGTACGTACAAGCAGTGGGAGCCTCTTTATGGGGTGACTGCGTACCTTTTGTATAATGGGTCAGCGACTTATATTCTGTAGCAAGGTTAACCGCATAGGGGAGCCGCAGGGAAACCGAGTCTTAACTGGGCGTTAAGTTGCAGGGTATAGACCCGAAACCCGGTGATCTAGCCATGGGCAGGTTGAAGGTTGGGTAACACTAACTGGAGGACCGAACCGACTAATGTTGAAAAATTAGCGGATGACCTGTGGCTGGGGGTGAAAGGCCAATCAAACCGGGAGATAGCTGGTTCTCCCCGAAAGCTATTTAGGTAGCGCCTCGTGAACTCATCTCCGGGGGTAGAGCACTGTTTCGGCTAGGGGGCCATCCCGGCTTACCAACCCGATGCAAACTGCGAATACCGGAGAATGTTATCACGGGAGACACACGGCGGGTGCTAACGTCCGTCGTGAAGAGGGAAACAACCCAGACCGCCAGCTAAGGTCCCAAAGTCATGGTTAAGTGGGAAACGATGTGGGAAGGCCCAGACAGCCAGGATGTTGGCTTAGAAGCAGCCATCATTTAAAGAAAGCGTAATAGCTCACTGGTCGAGTCGGCCTGCGCGGAAGATGTAACGGGGCTAAACCATGCACCGAAGCTGCGGCAGCGACGCTTATGCGTTGTTGGGTAGGGGAGCGTTCTGTAAGCCGTCGAAGGTGGCCTGTGAGGGTTGCTGGAGGTATCAGAAGTGCGAATGCTGACATAAGTAACGATAAACAAGGTGAAAAACCTTGTCGCCGGAAGACCAAGGGTTCCTGTTCAACGTTAATCGGAGCAGGGTGAGTCGACCCCTAAGGCGAGGCCGAAAGGCGTAGTCGATGGGAAACAGGTTAATATTCCTGTACTTGGTGTTACTGCGAAGGGGGGACGGAGAAGGCTATATCAGCCGGGCGACGGTTGTCCCGGTTTAAGCGTGTAGGTGTGTGTTCCAGGCAAATCCGGTTCACTTTACACTGAGGCGTGACGACGAGGCACTACGGTGCTGAAGTGATAAATGCCCTGCTTCCAGGAAAAGCCTCTAAGCATCAGGTAACACAAAATCGTACCCCAAACCGACACAGGTGGTCAGGTAGAGAATACCAAGGCGCTTGAGAGAACTCGGGTGAAGGAACTAGGCAAAATGGTGCCGTAACTTCGGGAGAAGGCACGCTGGCGCGTAGGTGAAGGGACTTGCTCCCGGAGCTGAAGCCAGTCGAAGATACCAGCTGGCTGCAACTGTTTATTAAAAACACAGCACTGTGCAAACACGAAAGTGGACGTATACGGTGTGACGCCTGCCCGGTGCCGGAAGGTTAATTGATGGGGTTATCCGCAAGGAGAAGCTCTTGATCGAAGCCCCGGTAAACGGCGGCCGTAACTATAACGGTCCTAAGGTAGCGAAATTCCTTGTCGGGTAAGTTCCGACCTGCACGAATGGCGTAATGATGGCCAGGCTGTCTCCACCCGAGACTCAGTGAAATTGAAATCGCTGTGAAGATGCAGTGTACCCGCGGCAAGACGGAAAGACCCCGTGAACCTTTACTACAGCTTGACACTGAACACTGAGCCTTGATGTGTAGGATAGGTGGGAGGCTTTGAAGCGTGGACGCCAGTCTGCGTGGAGCCGGCCTTGAAATACCACCCTTTAATGTTTGGTGTTCTAACGTAGGCCCGTGATCCGGGCTGCGGACAGTGTCTGGTGGGTAGTTTGACTGGGGCGGTCTCCTCCCAAAGCGTAACGGAGGAGCACGAAGGTTGGCTAATCCTGGTCGGACATCAGGAGGTTAGTGCAATGGCATAAGCCAGCTTGACTGCGAGAGTGACGGCTCGAGCAGGTGCGAAAGCAGGTCATAGTGATCCGGTGGTTCTGAATGGAAGGGCCATCGCTCAACGGATAAAAGGTACTCCGGGGATAACAGGCTGATACCGCCCAAGAGTTCATATCGACGGCGGTGTTTGGCACCTCGATGTCGGCTCATCACATCCTGGGGCTGAAGTAGGTCCCAAGGGTACGGCTGTTCGCCGTTTAAAGTGGTACGCGAGCTGGGTTTAGAACGTCGTGAGACAGTTCGGTCCCTATCTGCCGTGGGCGCTGGAGAATTGAGGGGGGTTGCTCCTAGTACGAGAGGACCGGAGTGAACGCACCGCTGGTGTCCGGGTTGTCACGCCAGTGGCACTGCCCGGTAGCTAAGTGCGGAAAAGATAAGTGCTGAAAGCATCTAAGCACGAAACTTGCCCCGAGATGAGTTCTCCCTGAGCCTTTAAGGCTCCTGAAGGGACGTTGAAGACGACGACGTTGATAGGCCGGGTGTGTAAGCGCAGCGATGCGTTGAGCTTACCGGTACTAATGACCCGTGAGGCTTAACCTTACAACGCCAGAGGCGTTTTGGTAGAGAGACGATTTAAATTTTCAGCATTGTTTACCGGATAAAGAATTTAGTTCTGTTCTGCGGACGTGAGTCCGAAGGATTTTGCGCTGAGTGCAAGGCGGCAACCGAGACGGGGTGAAGGAGCATACTGAGGTATGTGACTGAGCGGCGCGAGGGAAGCCAGCGCGGCAGCAGCGTGAAAGACGCAGGACGGAGCACAAAGAATTTGCCTGGCGGCTGTAGCGCGGTGGTCCCACCTGACCCCATGCCGAACTCAGAAGTGAAACGCCGTAGCGCCGATGGTAGTGTGGGGTCTCCCCATGCGAGAGTAGGGAACTGCCAGGCATCAAACAAGTAAAAAAGCCCTGAACGAAAGTTCAGGGCTTTTTTACTTGCGTAACCGGTGAAAAGCGGGGCGTCAGACCGGCTGTCCTGCACGGCCGGGACCGCGCGAGCGCCTTCCGCGTCATTAAAACCGCCGGATCGGGAAAATGGCGCGTGAGAAAGCCGGATGGCATGCCGCGCCCGGCGTCATATACCTGCACCCCCTGCCCAAAGACGACGAACCGCCCGATCATCGTGATACAACAAACGCCATCGATACAAAAGCCGCAGGTCAACAAAAGCCGCAAGTACCTGACCGCAATCCACCGCATTCCTTCTCTGTTTGAGATCCAGCACAATGCAATAGCTGTTTTTTTAACCGATAGCATTAATCAGGCAACAAGGAATTTGCCGACTACCCAGCTATGAAGGGTAGAACGAGTGAAAAGCAACTTTGCATTGCATCCTGCAAAATCGCGACACCGTTAAACCGGTAGCGGATGCGTTTTCTTCACTTCTCTGAGCGAAATCGAAGAATTAATACTCAGTATCCCCGGTAATTTACGCAGTTCCTTTTCGATAAAAAGACTGTAATGGTCTAAGTCGCGCGCCACGACCTGTAAAAGGAAATCAGCTTCACCGGTAATGTTGTGGCAGGAAAGCACATAGGGATTGGCATTAATCCTGTCTTCAAAATCCCGCGTTGCCGCTTCACTGTGCTGGCTACAGACCAGACGGACAAATGCCATCACGCCAAAGCCCACTTTTCTGCGGTTAACCACCGCCTGATAACCCTCAATAAACGCCTCATCCTCAAGCCGTTTCAGACGTCGCCATGCAGAAGCCGGGCTAACATCCAAATCCTGTGAAAGTTTAAGACTCGATACCCTGCCGTCCTGCTGCAGATAACGCAGCAGCGCCAGATCTTTCTTATCAAGAAGACTCACTGAAATATCCACTCAACCATTGCATGTTTGATGAAAGATAATTTCATAAATAATTATCCGCCTGCAACAGATGAAAAGTAATTTCCGGATCGAAAGGTATAATTTTATGAACGCCTACGATGAGGGTTTACTGATGAAAGCAGTGATATACGAGTCATTTCTGTCGCCGCCGATGCTGCAAACGGTCCCGGACCCTACTCCCGAGCCGCACGGCGTTGTGATTCGGGTCAAAGCCACCGGTGTTTGCCGAAGTGACTGGCACGGCTGGGTCGGGCACGATCCCGATATTCCTCTGCCTCATGTGCCGGGACACGAATTCGCAGGCACAATTGAAGCCGTTGGCAACGCGGTGACTAAATGGCGGCCGGGCGATAATGTCACGGTACCCTTCGTATCGGGGTGCGGCTTTTGTCACGAATGTCATACCGGTAATCAGCAGGTCTGTGACCATCAGTTCCAGCCTGGCTTCACGCACTGGGGATCGTTCGCCGAATACGTAGCGATACAGCAGGCCGACTTAAACCTTATCGCACTGCCGGACACGCTGAACTTCACTACCGCAGCCAGTCTCGGGTGCCGTTTTATTACCTCGTTCAGGGCAGTGGTCGATCAGGGAAGAACGTCGGCAGGACAGTGGCTTGCCGTGCACGGCTGTGGCGGTGTGGGACTTTCCGCCATCATGATCGCGAATGCGCTCGGAGCAAACGTGGTGGCGGTGGATATTTCGGATGAAAAGCTGCAGCTGGCCCGTGATTTGGGTGCAGTTGCCGTAGTAAATGGCGCTCGCGTGCACAATGTGGCGGAAGCGATCAGAGAAATCACCCAAGGCGGAGCACATGTGTCACTGGATGCGCTGGGTCATACGGTGACCTGCGTGAACTCCATTCATTCCTTAAGAAAAAGAGGCAGGCACATCCAGATAGGCCTGATGGCGGGCGAACACAGTGTACCGCCCATTCCAATGGCCAGCGTTATTGCTAACGAACTGGAGATTATTGGCAGTCACGGCATGCAGGCTCATCGTTACGGCGACATGATGAACATGATTGCCACCGGTAAACTCTGTCCTGAAAAGCTCATTGGCCGCACCATCAGCCTCAAGCAATCCATAGAAGCGTTAATCAATATGGATAAGTTTGAATCACCGGGCGTCACGGTAGTCACGACGTTCTGATGCACTAAAACACCGGCCTGTCTGCACTGCTCGTACACATGTTGTAGAGAAAGGTCGGTCGTTTTTGATATCCGTAGCGGGCTGGCGCGGTGGTCTGACACTTTCAGTTGTTACAGCAAATTAACAACATAAGTCACATTTTGTCATCCAGAACCAACACCTCTTTCCGTTTTATTCCCGTCCATGCTTTACTCAACGCTTTAACGCTGCTTATCAGCATGGAGCCGAGGCATAGCATGTCAGATGTGATCAACAATCCACAATCGCAGTTGCTCGACAGAAAAAAACGTATCTGGGCCATCGTAGGTGCATCCTCAGGTAATCTCGTCGAATGGTTCGACTTTTATGTGTACTCGTTTTTCTCACTCTACTTTGCCCATATCTTCTTTCCGCAAGGGGATACGACAACCCAGTTGCTCCAGACGGCAGGCGTGTTTGCCGCAGGCTTTTTAATGAGGCCGATTGGCGGATGGTTATTTGGCTATATTGGTGACCGCCACGGGCGAAAAAAATCCATGCTGATTTCTGTCTGTATGATGTGTTTCGGATCGCTGGTCATCGCCTGTCTGCCGGGCTATAACAGCATTGGGATAGCCGCGCCAGCCCTGCTGTTACTGGCTCGTATGTTCCAGGGGCTGTCGGTGGGCGGGGAGTACGGCACAAGTGCAACCTATATGAGTGAAGTGGCCCTGGAAGGGCGCAAAGGCTTTTATGCCTCCTTTCAATACGTCACCTTAATTGGTGGGCAGTTAGGCGCTGTGCTGACGGTGGTGGTGCTGCAGTTCATCTTAACCGACCAGGAGCTACGCACATGGGGCTGGCGCATCCCGTTCTTTTTAGGCGCTGCGCTGGCCGTGGTGGCGTTATGGCTGCGCCGCTCTCTGGACGAAACGTCCGATAAACAGAGCCGTGAGCATCGGGATGCCGGTAGCGTCATTGGCCTGTTACGTAATCACACCAAACCCTTCCTGATGGTGCTGGGCTTTACGGCGGGCGGTTCGTTGAGCTTTTACACTTTTACAACCTACATGCAAAAGTATCTGGTAAATACCTCTGGTATGGATGCGAAAACCGCCAGTGCATTGATGACCGGTGTGCTCTTCGTCTATATGCTGCTGCAGCCCGTTATTGGCGGTTTGTCGGATAAAATAGGCCGACGCACGTCCATGATGATTTTCGGTGCCGGTGCAGCAATCTGTACCGTACCCATCCTTACCCTGCTGCAAAACGTACAGAGTCTGGGCATGGCATTTGTTCTGATTATGCTGGCACTGCTTATTACCAGCTTTTACACCTCGATCAGTGGGATTCTGAAAGCTGAGATGTTTCCGCCGCAGGTGCGAGCCCTGGGCGTCGGGCTGTCTTATGCGGTGGCGAATGCGATCTTCGGTGGGTCTGCAGAGTACGTGGCGTTGCTGATGAAGCACAAAGGGATGGAGACCACCTTCTTCTGGTACGTGTCTGCGATGGGCGCGCTGGCGTTTCTGGTTTCGCTGCTGCTCCACCGGCATGGGAAAGGAATTAAGCTGTAGCAGAGGAAAGGAGTGCCGCAGGCAGGCTGCGGCATTCTGAGGGTTTACAGTATGCGGCTGATGAGGCGGTCAATACGAATACGGCGTAGACGGCGAATCAGCTTACGCACTTTCGCCGGGTAGTCAGCGATGCTCTCCAGCTCGCGAAAGTGTCCAACGACCGTGGTATGTTGACGGATCAGCATCAGCTCATGCTGTCGTTGTTCGGCCAACTGCTGATGCGGGTCGTGGATCAGTACCGCATTCTCGAGATCCAGCCGCCAGGCGCGGGGATTAAGATTGTTGCCTGTAATGAGCTGCCACTCATCGTCAACCCACATTCCTTTCAGGTGATAGCTGTTTTCACCGTCTTTCCATAAACGTACGGTCAGCTGCCCGTTGCTAACGTAGTACTGCAGCCGGCTTAAAAAGCGACGCAGGTTAATTTCGTAGAGGTAGGGCAGTGCACCGATGATCTTAAATGGCTGATCGGGTGCGATATAGAAGTCATTCGCTGTTTTATCACCCACGATGATCTCAACGTCACGACCCTGACGTAGCAGGCCAATGATATTGCGCACCAGCAGCGCAGGCAGGTTGAAATAAGGCGTGCAGATGGTGAGCTTCTTTTCAGCGCAGGGCATCAAATGGAAAATGGTCTTGTTCAGCAGGCTACGCTTGCCCAGGCCGACCAGTGGCGTCACGGTGAGTTCATCGTTGCCGGCGTTGCCTTCAAACTGATAGTTGAACCCGCGCAGGTCCTGACGAAACTGACGCGTTTCATTTTTAATTTCCGGACTGGAAGGACGCTCAGCATAGTCCAGGCGATTGACTGCCTCGGCGTCTTTTAAATGGTGGTTGATCCATTCAAACATGGTGTCGGCCAGCGCGGGATTACGAATGAGCTGGTAGCGATCGTAGCGATATTTATCGTGCTGATGCAGGTAAACGTCATTCAGGCTGGCCCCGCTGTAGAGCAGCGTATCATCAATGATGAAGCCTTTCAGATGCAGTACCCCGAGTGCCTCGCGAGTATTAACCGGAATGCCGTAGACAGGAATGACATGATCGGGATGCTGTTGGGCCATCTCACAATACCAGTCGGCATTGGTCACGCCTCGTGCAGCACCAATGCGGCCACGTTGGGCACGGTGCCAGTCGACTAAAATACTGATGTCGAGCTGTGGGCGAGCGAGTTTCGCAGCATACAGTGCATTCATGACGGCGCGGCCCGCATCGTCATTTTCCAGATAGAGTGCGACGATACAAATGCGCGATTGCGCTGACGCAATCTTTTCCAAAAGCGTCTCACGAAATTCGGCGGGCGAATAAAGCGTCGACACATCCGCAACAGATTGTGACAGTTTAGGCAGCTGTGCGAGGTGTTGTTGGTGTTTATTGCGTTTAAATTTAGACAACATCACAGTGCACTTCTTCTCGGTTCATTGTATGGCCTTTTGCCACCAAATCAGGGTCATAACGCTAAATAATAACATCAACCACGACGAACTGGGCGATTTTTACTTTTCTCTACACGGCAAACTGACATTATCCTGTAACAAAAGCTTAAGACTGACGATGCCATCGTCCATTTGGACATCCACGTCAAAGTTGAGTTTTTTCGCCAGCGTCACCATGCCGCGGTTGCCGGGCATGGTAATGCCATTCAGTTGTTGCAGGCCATGCGCGCGGGTGTAACGGATCATTTTTTCCAGTAAACGTCTTCCCATCCCCAGCCCTTTAAGATCGGAGCGCACCAGTACCGAAAACTCGGCATCAACGTTGTCTGCATCCGAAATCGCGCGGGTCACACCGATGATTTCTGGCTGCCCCTGATGCTGCCGAACGGCGACAATCGCCATCTCCCGGTCGTAGTCAATCTGCGTCATATTGGCCAAATCGTCATGGGTGAATTCATTAATTTCGCTAAAGTAGCGGTAGTAGAGATCTTCTTTCGTCACCTGGCTGATAAAGTCACGCAGCAGCGGTTCATCTTCCGGCAGGATAGGGCGGAATAAGCAATGCTGACCGTCCTTCAACTCGACCTGTTCTTCCAGGTGCTGAGGATAGGGTCGGATGGCCAGACGCGTTTCACTGTCACCGTCAAAAGGCGCAAGCGTCAGCGTAACGTCCAGTAAGGTGAAATCGCTACCTGCCGCCAGCAGTGGATGAATATCCAGCCGTTGTATTTCCGGGCAATCTACCACCAGGTTGGAGACCTGAACCAGCAGTTGGCTCAGGCCAGCTACATCAAGCGGAATCAAGGCACTTCGGCTGCGGACCTTGCCGCTTTTTATTGCCTGGATCACCAGATAGCGCGCCAGGGTCATATTCAGCGGCGGCAAAGCAACCGCCGCCTGTTTCTCTGCCTGCCACTCTACGCCGCCTTCACCCAGCATGATGATAGGGCCAAACAGCGCATCCTGCTCCACCACAATCCGCAGCTCCTGGGCACCAGCCCGGTTCGCCATGCTCTGCACCACCAGTCCTTCAATACGCGCGTGCGGCAGCGTCTGCCTGACCCGGTCAATAATCGCGTCCGCCGCGCGTTTAACTTCGGCGGCGTTACGTAGGTAGAGCATGACGCCCTGCACTTCAGACTTATGCGCCACATCGGGCGAACGGAGCTTCAGCGCGACCGGATAGCCGGTTTGTTCAGCAATCGTGACGGCGTCCTCACTGTCTTTTGCTATCCAGGTGGGTAACGTCGCGAGGCCGTAAGCTTTAAGAACGGGCTGCACTTCGTGCGTATCCAGCGACAGGATGCCCTTATCCAGCGCCTGAGACAGCAACTGGTGGGCCTGAGCGCTGTCCTGGGTCAGGTTTACCGGCAGGGCGGGGGTTTCCCGCAACAATTTCTGGTTACGCCGGTATTCAACCTGATGCATAAAGGCTGTGACGGTGCCCTCCGGCGTTCGCCAGGTGGGAATGCCGGCCTGAGTAAAAGCACGGCGCGCCGCCTGAGAGGAGAATTCGCCGCACCAGTTGGTCAACAGCGTGAGCTGTTTTCCGCGCGGATGCTGATGAATAAGCTGAATGATTTTCTCTGCGGTTTCGGTCGCCGGGGCAACAGCGCTGGGGGCATGAATAATCATCAGGGCATCTAAATCATGGCTGTCGAGCAGGACGGCCAGGCAGGCCAGATAGCGTTCCGGCGTTGCATCGTCCTTTAAATCGACCGGATTGCCGTGCCCGACGCCTTCCGGCAGAACGGCACTAAGCTGCTCTATCGTTTGCTCGCCCAGCGTGGCGAGCTTACCGTTGCGGGCATAGAGTTCATCTAACGCCAGCGCGGCGGGAGCCGCGCCATTGCTGATAATCATCAGCCGGTGCCCGCGTGGTGGACGCATATGGCTCAGGGACTCAACTGCGGTGAACAGCTCGTGCGTATCCTGCACCCGTAACAAGCCCGCACGCTGGATCGCCGCATCCCAGGCGGCATCGAGACCGCTGTGCGTACCAAGCAGCGCCTGTGCCTGCCGACTGCGGCCGCTTTTGATAATCAAAATAGGTTTGTTACGGGATGCGCTACGGGAGGCCGAGACAAACCGGCGGGCATCGCTAAGGTGTTCAAGATAAAGCAGAATCGCGCTGGTTTTGCCGTCACGGGCCAGAAAATCCAGCAGATCGTCCACGTCGGTATCCAGGCTGTCGCCTAAGGCGATAAACCATGAAAAACCCAGGTTACGTTGCTGCGCCCAGTCAAGGATGGTGTTGGAGACGGCTGATGACTGCGATATGAACGCAATACGGCCTTTGGCGATGGGAACAGGAGAAAAGCTGGCGTTAAGCCCCTGCCACGGGGCCAGCAATCCCAGACTGTTTGGGCCTAACAATCGGATCTGCCAGCGGCTGGCGCAGGCTTTTAACTCGGCGAGCTGACTGGCGGGGGCGGAGAGGATGATGCAGGCTTTACAGCCTTTCTCGCCGAGCTGTTGTAACAGCACCAGATTTCTTTTGTGATGGGTACAGATCACCGCCAGGTCGGGGGCGAAGGGCAAACTGTGAATATCAGGCCAGGCCAGCACGCCGCTAACGGCTTTATATTTTGGCGTCACCGGCAACACCGGGCCGCTAAAGCCGCCCGCCAGCAGATTACGCATCATAAAATAGCCTGCCCGTCCCGGCTTGACCGAGGCGCCGATTACCGCAATTGATTTTGGTCTTAACAGCGCTTCCAGTCCACGTTGACTCATCACCTTCTCCATTCGTCGGCATTTAGGGGAGTGTAAACGCTTTTGGGCTTTTTTACCGTCGGGCAGATCCCAGCCTGAATAATGACAATCGGCCTGCCAGGGCGAGTGTTACTCCTCCTGGCCGGGATGATGCGGCTTACCGGCAAGATAGGCCTGACGGAACTGCTCAAAGTGCAGGGTCAATGCCTCGCCAGCCGCACGGTCGCCGGCCTGGTGCAGCAGCGCCGCGGCAATCTCTGCGGTGCAGTGCTGACCTTCGCCATGCGCTTCGCGCAGCCTGTAGCGGGACGGCGCGGTGACGTTGAGCGAGATCACCGGAAAGCGGTCAAGCCAGGGGCTTTTACGAAACATCTTGCGGGCTTCATTCCAGGTACCATCCAGCATGATAAACAGCGGCGGTTTACCTGACAGCGGCGGCGAATGCACAATCTGGCGACCTTCATCGGCGTAAGATGCAGGGAAAACCACCAGGGGCTGATAAGCCTCACTGGCCACGGCCTGCAGCAGTAAAGGATCGGGCTCGGTGCGTGACCAGCTAAAGGCCTGGGTATCTGGCAAGACGTCGGCGATCAACCGGCCCGTATTACTTGGCTTCATCGGTTCGGTATCAAACATCACCAGACAAAAGCGACTGCGGGCAGACTGCACACGAATGCTGGCGCACAGACAGTGTTTTTCCGGCAACAGACATCCCTGGCAACGAAGCACACGGTTCCCACGCGCCAGAAAGGGACGTGTGGCGCGGGCCAGACGTTGGGCACGTAAACGCAAAACGGCATTTTCAGACATGATTATTCAGGACAGGAAAAAGCGTAGTGTAATCGAAGCGTCGGACAAAGGGAAAAGGCCAGCACGGGCTGGCCTTTTGCGCTTACAGGGATTCGTCGAGCCACTCGTTGAAGGGCGCTTTCGGCATGGCACCGTTTAGCATGTCCACCATCTCACCTTTCTTAAAGACCATAATAGTAGGAATGCTGCGAATGCGGAAGCGACTGCTCAGCGCCGGTTCGGCCTCCGTATTCACTTTAATGAAGCGCACCTTGCCGCTGCGCTCCTGTGCGACGTCTTTAAACACCGGGGCAAAATTAACGCAGGGGCCGCACCATGGCGCCCAAAAGTCCACCACGACCGGCAGATCGTCCTGCAGATAGCTGTCCAGCGTGGCGGCGGTGGCGTTGATGACCTCGCCAGAAAACAGGCTTTCGCCGCAACGACCACATTTGGCACCATCGGCAAGCCGTTCTTCGGGAACGCGATTGGTTGCCTGACAAGACGTGCATACCGTATTCATATAAACCTCTGATAATGAACTAGAGCACTTTGCTCAATATTGTCCATTATGAAAGGGTGGTAAGATCGTCTCAATGTGGATTGCTCTATAGGTACAATAGTTGATAGCTAAGCGCAGTCACATCAGGTAATCTTCGCGCTCTCAATGCAGGAGGAAGAAATGAACGACGAATTTAAAGGCAAAAGTGGTAAGGTCAAAGTCATGTATGTGCGTGGCGAAGATGAGCAAAGCGCGCGCGCGCCGAATCCTCGTACAGGCAAAGGTGGCCGTCCTGCTGCTCGCCGTGAAGACAATCGTCGTTCATCCGGCCCGCGCACTGAGCGTAGTGAAGAAGGCGGACGCGGCACAGGCCGTCGCAGCGATAGCGCGCCACGCCGCAACGATCGCGGCAGCGACAATCGTGATGCTTACGGCAGCAGTGATTCCCCATGGCGCACCGTCTCCCGCGCGCCGGTCGTGGAAGACAACAAACCGGAAAACCCAGGGATCAGCGGTAAAGGCGTGGTGGACGTTGAGCAGATTCGTCGCCAGCGTCTGGAAGAAACCCGCGTTTACGGTGAAAACGCCTGTCAGGCGCTGTTCCAGAGCCGTCCTGAATGCATCGTTCGCGCCTGGTTTGTGCAAAGCGTGACGCCACGTTTCCGCGATGCGCTGCGCTGGCTGGCGGCTAACCGCAAAGCCTATCACGTGGTCGATGACGCAGAGATCACCAAAGCTTCCGGTACTGAACACCACGGCGGCGTCTGCTTCCTGATCAAGAAACGCATGGGCATGGACGTAGCAGAATGGCTTAACAAGGCCGAAAGCAAAGACTGTGTACTGGCGCTTGAAGATGTCAGCAATCCCCATAACCTTGGCGCGATCATGCGCAGCTGCGCGCACTTTGGTGTGAAAGGTCTGCTGGTTAACGATGCCTCGCTGCTGGAATCCGGTGCAGCGGTTCGCACGGCGGAAGGCGGCGCTGAACACGTTCAGGCTATCAGCGGCGCAACCTTTAATGAAGGCCTCGAAGCCTTCCGCAAAGCGGGTTACACCATCGTGACGACCTCGAGCCATCAGGGCACATCCCTGTCTGACGCGGTGCTACCGGCCAAAATGGTACTGGTGTTGGGTCAGGAGCGTGAAGGCTTGTCTGACAGCACGTTCCAGCAGGGCGATATGAGCCTGTCGATTGGCGGCACCGGCAACGTGGAAAGTCTGAACGTCTCCGTCGCTACCGGCGTTCTGCTGGCCGAATGGTGGCGTCAGAACGCCTGATGTTAGCTGATGTATGGTGCCGTGAAACGTGCCATACAGGTTCAGCGTTCCCGGCGGGGCGTGAAAGATGCTCCGCCAGCCCGTTACCCCGCCTTACCCTCCCCGGTGTCGGATGTAGCCTGTTCAACATGTTCGTCCATCTCATCAAGCGCCCGTTGATTATCCAGCCCCCATTGATACAGCTGCTCTACCGGTTCCGCGAAGGTCTGGCCCAGCGCCGTTAACGCATAGTCGACTTTGGGTGGGATCACGTCGTAAACATGGCGGGTGATCAATCCGCGCTGCTCCAGCTCCTTCAGCGTCTGAAACAACATCTTTTTTGATATCCCCTGCAAACTTCGCTGCAACTCGCCCGTGCGTGCGCGGCCTCCCGGCCAGTGATACAGCGCATGCAGCACCATCGGATTCCACTTGGCAGAAAAAAGATCCATGAGTCGGCGCGGCGGTGAATCCACATAAAAAACCAGTTTACCCTCTACCCAGGCAGGCATCGTCTTCTCCCTCCTTTATGGTCACCAAATGGTAACTACTATCAATAATGGCTCTATTTAAGTAGAGTTTGCCGCCCTCCGTTATCAAAAGCCAGTCACTATGAGAGGCACCATGAAAATTAATGCACTGATCGCGCACGATGCGACCCAGCCCCTTACCGCCGGCCAGATCGCGCTGCGTCCGCTTCAACCGCAGGATGTCCGGATAGAAATCCTTTATTGTGGCGTTTGCCACTCAGATTTGCATATGGCACGCAACGAATGGGCGGTAAGCCATTATCCCCTGGTGCCAGGACACGAAATCGTTGGACGGGTGAGCGAAACCGGTAGCGCTGCCACCCGATTTACGCCGGGTGATATTGTTGGCGTGGGCGTGATGGTGGATTCCTGCCGCACCTGTCATTTCTGTCAGCAGCAGGAAGAACAATATTGTGAAGCCGGTTTCACTGCGACCTATAACGGTACGGATAAATACACCGGTGAATCTACCCGAGGCGGCTATGCTGAGCACGTGGTGGTCGATCAGGACTTCGTGGTTTCGGTGCCACAGCACCTGCCGTTGGCCGGTGTTGCGCCGTTGCTGTGCGCAGGCGTCACTGTCTGGTCACCGCTGCGCCATTTTAACGTGAAAACGGGCGATAAGGTTGGCGTGATTGGCCTGGGTGGGTTAGGCCACATGGCGGTGAAGCTGGCGAGTGCGCTGGGAGCTGAGGTGACGCTTTTCACCACGTCGGCTGACAAAGCCGCGGATGCCCGCCGTCTCGGTGCCCGTCATGTGGTGGTATCACGCGATGCTCAGGCTATGCAGGCCAGCCAGAACGCGCTGGATCTTATCGTTGACTGCGTGGCGGCCCCGCACGATCTTGACCCTTATCTGGCGACGCTCAAAACCAATGGCCGCCTGGTGCTGGTGGGCATTCCCGACAGTCCGCACGCTTCACCGAACGTGACGCCAATGGTGTTCCGTCGTTTAAGCATCAGCGGCTCGTCCATCGGCAGCATTAAAGAAACCCAGGAGATGCTGGATTTCTGCGGCGACAACAACATCACCGCAGACATTGAGATGATTCGTGGAGAGCAGGTCGAAGAAGCCTTTACGCGAATGCTAAAAGGTGACGTGAAATACCGGTTCGTGATGGATATGAAAGCGACGCGCTGGGCGTAAAAACGGGTTCTGGCGGGCGTGACTTCCACGCCAGAACCCCATCGCGTTCGTCTAGTGCGCACCACCACCACCGCCACCGGCGGTAAAGGGCGGACGGGCAAACCAGATCAGCACCAGCAGCACCAGAAAGACGCCCGCCGACGCCCAAAAAATCTCGTTGGCGGAAATGATCAATCCCTGATTGGTGATCTGCTGAGCGATGTACGCTGAGGCCTGCTGATGCGTCATGCCCATCCCCTCAAGCTGACTGTACATCTGCTGCGCATTAACGTTATAAGGCGTCACCGATTCGCTGAGATTACTGTGATGCATTGCCTCACGATCCGTCCACATCGTGGTGGTGATCGACGTCCCTATCGAACCCGCCAGCGTACGCACAAAGTTCGATAAACTGGACGCCGCCGCCATCCGGTCGGGTGTCAAACCCGACAGCGTAATTGTGGTAAGTGGCATAAAGAAGCAGGCGACCGCGAAGCCCTGAATAAACTGCGGCCAGGCCGACGCGCCAAAGTCCATGCCCGGTTCAAACGTGTAAGCGCGCCAGTAGAAACAAATGGCATACATGATGAAACTGAAGGTGACCAGTTTCCGCATATCAAGCTTATGGGAGAACCGACCAATGATGGGCGACAGGATAACCGGGATAATCCCGACCGGCGCTGAGGCCAGCCCTGCCCAGGTCGCGGTATAACCGTAGACCTCCTGCAGCAACTGCGGCAAGAGAACGATCGATCCAAAATAGAGCATGTAGGCCAGGCTAATGGATAAGCAGCCTATGGTGAAGTTGCGCGATTTAAACAGCGACAGATCGACTATCGGGTGATCGTCTGTCAGCTCCCAAATCAACAGCATCACCAGCGCCAGCACCGCGACAATCGTCAGCACAATAATTTCTGTTGAGCTAAACCAGTCCAGCTCTTTACCGCGATCCAGCATCACCTGCAACGAGCCAACCCCGACCACCAGCAGCACCAGGCCAACGGTATCAATGGGGCGGATCTGGGTAGCGGTTTCACGACCACGCAGGGTTTGCAGCGTGAGCATGATGACCACAACACCAATCGGCACGTTGATAAAGAAGATCCAGCCCCAGTGATAGTTATCACTGATCCAGCCGCCGAGAATGGGGCCACATATGGGGGCCACAATCACCGTCATCGCCCAGAGTGACAGGGCGATACTGCGTTTTGCAGGCGGATAATTATTCAGCAGCAGGCTTTGCGACAGCGGAATCAACGGACCTGCAACGATCCCCTGAATTATCCTGAAGAAAATCAGCATTTCCAGGCTTTCGGACATGCCGCAGGCCCAGGAAGCCAGCGCAAACAGGATGGTCGACCAGGTAAAGAGTTTGACTTCACCGATGCGTTTGGCCAGCCAACCCGTTATCGGAATCGAGATGGCGTTTGCCACCCCGAAAGACGTGATGACCCAGGTCCCCT
This sequence comes from Pantoea sp. B623, assembly GCF_024814475.1. Taxonomy (NCBI): domain Bacteria; kingdom Pseudomonadati; phylum Pseudomonadota; class Gammaproteobacteria; order Enterobacterales; family Erwiniaceae; genus Pantoea; species Pantoea sp. B623. The sequence goes on from NZ_JANUXM010000004.1 coordinate 3,487,316, forward strand.
GGGAGTTTGAGGCCCCCAGATTACCCGCAATGGTCGGTATAGCAACGTTCGCAATGGTGGAATCCAGAACCTGCATGAACGTCGCCAGGGAGAGCGCAATGGTCATTAAGACCAGCGGCATCCCTTTAAGCGGTGCTTGTGCCATTACAGCCTCCGGGTGATCATCCGGCGTTCGCGTGGACGATATCGGTAATCAGCTTATCAACCGGTGCAAGGTCAATGGCCAGGGCGTTGCTGCTGTAGGCAGCCTGCTGACGAACGCTGGTAGCCAGTGCGCTGCCGTCTTTATTATCGGTATCAATTTCTACCAATGTTGACAGCCCGATACGCAGAGGATGTTTAGCCACTTCGTCCTGATTCAACTCAATACGGACCGGCAGACGTTGAACCACTTTGATCCAGTTACCGGTGGCGTTTTGCGCCGGCAGCAAGGAGAACGCGCTTCCGGTTCCCATGTCCAGACCGACAACTTTACCGTGGTAAACCACATCGTCACCGTAGATGTCCGCCACAACGGTTGCCGGTTGGCCGATACGCACGCCAGCCAGTTGGGTCTCTTTGAAGTTAGCGTCTACCCACAAGTCGGTTGCAGGCACCACCGCCATCAGCGGCGTACTGGTATTGATTTGCGAGCCAACCTGCACGCTGCGGCGCGAGACATAGCCATCCATTGGGCTGCGAATGTCAGTACGTTGCAGTGCCAGCCAGGCATCACGCAGCTGTGCCGCACTCTGCTTCACGGCAGGCTGGTTTTCCAGAGAGGTATTCAGGATCATCGCCTGGTTCGCGTTATACTGCTGAACCGCCACATCCAGCTCCGCTTTCGCTGAAGCCACGGCATCGCGTGCATGTTGCAGCTCTTCACGCCCAATCAGGTTAGAGGCGCCCAGCGGCTCGCGGCGTTTCAGGTCGGCCTGCGCCTGATCTAACGCGGTCTGACGGAGCGCAATGGTGGCCTGATACTGTTTCGCGTTGATCATCTCCTGATGTACCTGGCGCACGCTGGTCGCCAGCCCGGTCTGGGCTTTTTCAAACGCCTGCTGTGCGTCGGTTTTATCCAGCGATACCAGCACATCCCCTTTTTTGACAAAATCGGTATCATCAAACCAGACTTTATTGACGCTGCCTGAGACCTGGGCCATCACCTGCACCTGGTTACCGGCAACGTAAGCATCGTCCGTTTCCTGATAGTGGCGTAGCACCAGGTACCAGTAAACGCCCCACGCAATGCCAAGCAGTACGACGACCAGCGCCAGTAATAGCAGCGCGCCTTTGCGCTTTTTCTTCTTGTTATTTACTGGCTGATGCGGGCTTTGCGCCTCTGATGCACTCATTTATTTCTCCACGTTTTCCACTTAATCGGCGGGTTAAACTCCGTTTTCACCATCGCCCGAGCCAAAAAAGCCAGCGACTAAGCGCTGGCCGGATAAAAGAGGGTTAAAATAACGATTTCGTCAGGTGATTGTGTCGCAGATCTTGCTATTACCGCGACAGGGAAGCAGTTAGTTTATCTTCTTCCATCTTATCCAGACGGGTAAGCAGCTTGCGGGTGATGTTTTCCAACTGTGACTTCTCATCACCGGTCAGTGAAGACCACAGGTATTGCAGGCTCTGATGTTGAGGCGGCAGCACCTGCTGCAGAAATGCATTGCCTTTGTCGGTCAGATGCAGATGCAGACAACGGCGATCCTGCGCGCTTTCACGACGTTCAATCCAGCCCCGTTTTTCCAGCTCATCGGCAATGCGCGTGGCATTAGTCCGTGAGGAACCCAGGGCGGTGCTCAGCTCAGAAGGCTGAATGCTCTGGTCTTCCTGCGCATCCAGCGTCAGTAACGCCATAAACAGGGTTTCATTAATACCCTGTTCTTTAAGCATTTTGTTGCGATTGTCCAGCAATTTACCCTGCATATGCATGCAAAGGCGCGTCAGGAGAATTTCCTGGAAGGGGAAATCCGTGTGACGATTGGCACGGATATTTAACATTTGCTCAATGGGCGTAAACGAACTTTCCATTAGAAAAAACCTCACTAATTTCAACTTTTATAATCACCACGGTGGCAGCGTCATTGCTGAGTATTCTGGCCTTAACAGGTCATCCTCAGGCTGTCGCACTGTGGTAGTTCAAGATCTGTCCTTGACCCCAGGGTAAAGGTTTTGCGCATCGATTTCATACGCGTTGGTCGTACAGTGAAACGGTACGACATCAAATGATTGCAAAAGAAAAAATAACTGGCGTGAATAACTTTGGGCCAACGATAGCAAACTCACACTCCGCTGAACAGGCTAAATCACACTATTCTGGCTATTCCTTTGTTCCAGGCGATGATTCCGCCACCAGATCAGTAAATTCAGGCAAGTCAGTGTCGCACCGGCCGCGCAGACGCCATACCAGCCCGCGAAATGGTAGGCATTGGCCGACAGCAATGAGCCTAGCGCACCGCCAATAAAGTAGCTGGTCATATAACCGGCATTCAGTCGGTTTCGTGCCTCAGGCTGGCGTGCATATATCACGCTTTGATTGGTGATGTGCACGGCCTGAACCGCCAGATCCAGCACTAAGATGCCGACAATCAGCGCCACAAGCTGCTGCGCGCCCCAGGCAATGGCCGCCCAGGACAGCAACATCAGCAGCAAGCCTGCGCTGGTGGTGAGTTTGGCATGACCTCTGTCCGCCAGCGAGCCGGCTTTCCTTGCTGCCAGCGCCCCGGCGGCGCCGACCAGTCCCAGTAACCCGATTTCTCCTTCCGAGAAACCGTAAGGCGTGGCAGAGAGCAGAAATGCCATTGATGTCCACAGGATGCTGAAATTCGCAAAGGTAAGACAGCCGGTAACGGAACGGGTGCGCAGCACAGGATCGGCGGCATACAGCCGAAATAGGGAAATCAGCAATTGCGGATAATTCAATGAAACAGAAGGTGTGATGCGCGGCAGCGTGCGCCACAGCGCAATCGCCATCAGCAGCATAAATACGCTGGCGACCCAGTATACGGTTTGCCAGCCACCTAACTGCGCCAGCCCGCCCGCAACGGTTCGCGCCAGCAGGATGCCCAGCAGCAAGCCGCTCATGACCGTGCCGGTAACGTTGCCCCGCTTTTCCGGCTCTGCCAGCGTCGCGGCCAGAGGCACCAGAATCTGGGCCGCCACCGAAAAGAGTCCGGTGATCACCGTGCCTAACAGCAGAAAGGGAAATGAGGAAGAGAGAGCAATGATCACCATGCCCGCCGCAGCCAGCACCATCATGCCCACTATCAGGCCGCGCCGTTCCAGCATATCGCCAAGCGGGACCAGCAACAGCAGCCCACAGGCATAGCCAAGCTGTGCGCTGGTCACAATGAACCCCGCGAGCGCCACCGACAGGTCAAAGTGCTGGGCAATGGTATGAAGCAGTGGCTGAATATAATAATTGCTGGCAACACAGAGGCCAGTGGCAACGGACATCAGTCCCACCAGTGCAGACGTTAAACCAGGGCGAGATGTTGTCATAGGGAGGCAGAGGTAAATATTAATAAAGTGGCGTTAATAATAACCTAAAAAATTATTTGAGAGCTATGTTTATGTCATGCGCCTGTTAATCAGTCATAACGGAAAAAGGGCAGACAGGTGTCCGCCCTTCGTCTGCCTGCCGAGCCTTACTGAGTCGCGGCGCGCGCGTCGTTAATCCACTTATCAAACTGGGCCTGATGGCCCTTGATCCAACCGTCTACGTGGCGATTGATATCCTCTTCAGAATTTTGCCCTGTGTGCATGGCGGCATTTTCCGCATTGATATCACCAATCGGCAGTGTCATCTCGGCAAACAGTTTCGCGGCGGCGGGATTTTTTTCCGCCCAGGCTTTGTTGGCCACAATGTGCATCGTGTTGACCGGGAAGCCATAGTTCGCGCCGTTAGCCAGTTTGGTATCCACGCCTTTCTGTTCGCCCGGCAATGAAGAGAATGGCACCTGCAGCCAGACAACGTCGCGGCCCGGTTTAAGCACATCACTCAGCCAGTAAGGCGTCCAGGTGTAGTAAAGGACAGGTTTTCCCTGTTTAAAGCGCGCCAGAGTATCCGCGATCATCGCCGAATAGTTGCCCATGTTGGCGGTGACGGTGTTGCTCAGGCCATAAGCTGTGTTTTGGTGGTTAATGACCGCCTCGCAGCCCCAGCCAGGCGTACAGCCAGTCATATCCGCTTTGCCATCGCCATTGCTGTCGAAAAGCTTGGCAATCTTGGGATCTTTCAACTGGGCGATATTGGTGATGTGATACTTTTCAGCCGTTTTTTTGTCGATGAGATAGCCCTGAGCCGCGCCGGAAACATAGGTTCCCTCGCGATAAAACGCCTGGCTCCCGCCTGCGGCTTTATACATATCGTCATGCAGTGGCCGCCAGTTGGTTGCCAGGAAGGTCGCATCACCCGAGGCGATGGTGGTATAGGCGACGTTGTAATCCACTTCGCTCGGTTTCTCAACGGTATAGCCCAGCTTCTCCAGGCCCCGGCTCACGAGCAGCGTCTGAAAAGTCTCTTCGGCAATCGTACTTTGTACCGGTTTCACCGTGATGCCTTTACCCGGCAGATCGGCCGCGAAAGCGTGAGAAGCAGAGAAAGTGGCCAGAATGGCAACGGCAGCAGGGAGCGTCTTGCGCATGATTATTCCTCGTTTTTATTGTCGCGATAACGGCGGCAGCTGACTGCCGCGCTCAAGATTCAGGATTGACGGAAAGGACGCGTCAGCAGGCCAATGGGGCCGGTGTGGTACCAGTGGCGACGGCCACGGCTGCGTTTGTCACGCGCCACCGACTGCGTCAGGCGGTCAAGGATAATGGCCAGAATCACGATGCCGACGCCGCCCACGGAGGCCAGGCCCATGTCCAGGCGACCAATGCCGCGCAGCACCATCTGGCCCAGTCCACCCACGGCAATCATGGAGGCAATGACCACCATCGACAGGGCGAGCATCAGCGTCTGATTCACACCCGCCATGATGGTGGGCATGGCCAGCGGCAGCTGTACCTTAAACAGCAGCTGGCGCGGACTGGCGCCAAAGGATTCACTGGCTTCGATCAGGTCGGCAGGAACCTGTTTAATTCCCAGGATGGTCAGCCTGACAATCGGCGGCAGGGCAAAAATGATGGTGACGACGACGCCCGGGACATTCCCGATACCAAACAGCATGACAATCGGCACCAGGTAAACGAAGGCCGGTGTGGTCTGCATGGCGTCCAGCAGCGGACGCACAATACGTGCCGCACGTTCACTGCGCGCCAGCCAGATGCCCATAGGCAGGCCAATGATGATGCAAAACAGCAGGGCGGTGAGCACCAGCGCCAGCGTAATCATCGCCTGCGACCAGGCACCAATGGCGCCAATGGCGATCAGCGAAATCAGCGTGGCAATGCCCATTGCCGGACTGGCGATTTGCCAGGCGATTAACGCAAACAGCGCGATAGCCACCGGCGCGGGCATGCCCAGCAGCAGCTGTTGAAACGCGCTGAGGATATAATCCACCGGTACGCGAATGCTTTGAAAGACCGGACGGAAATGATTCACGACCCAGTCGATCCCTTCGGTGACCCAGTGATCCAGCGGAATCCAGGTTTTATGGAACGGATCCATAATAGTGAAATGGTCCGCCTGGGGTGCAGGCGCGTTGTTCAACCAGTCTGTGCTGCCGCTGGAGCCTGTCGCGGCACCGCCATCTGGCGTGCCCCACGCATCTGCACCGCCGGTGGCGGCATGATGACCGCTGTCGGCGGCACCGCCCTGATCTGCGGCACCCGACCAGGGATCGCTCGCCGGGGCGCTCTGCGTATCGGTGGTCGTGGGGTTACCCCATGGGGTTGCTGTGTCTTTACTCATTGCTGGCTCCTTCACGATCTAAAGCACGTAGCAGCGTGCTTTTCGATATCACACCGACGTATTGATTTTCTTCTCCCACCACCGGAACGGCACAGGGAGCCTGCGCCACGTGTGAGAGCAGTTCGTTTAACGAGGTCGTGGCAGGAACCGCCGCTGGCGCGTCGAGCAGGGCGCTTTCCAGCCCTTGCCCTGCCGCCAGGGCCGCCTTGAGAGAATCGGTTGACACTACGCCGATGAATTTCTGTTTCTCCAGCACGTAGCCGTAATCACGATCTTCTTCCTGCAGCAGTTGTATGGCCGAGCGCGGGCCTAATCCGGTCGCTTTGCGAATGAGCGCGCCAGCATTTCGGCGTGCAATATCGTTAGCGCTAAAGACGTGACTGATATCGACGCCGCGGAAGAACGTGCGGACATAATCATTGGCGGGATTATTCAGGATTTCATCGGGTGAGCCGACCTGAATGACTTCACCATTTTGCATAATGGCAATACGATCGCCAATGCGCATGGCTTCGTCCAGGTCGTGTGAAATAAATACGATAGTGCGCTGATGTCTGGCCTGTAATTTCACCAGCTCATCCTGCATTTCGGTACGAATTAAGGGATCGAGTGCAGAAAAGGCTTCATCCATTAATAAAATATCGGGATTAATGGCTAAAGCGCGTGCCAGACCTACACGCTGACGCATGCCGCCTGATAGCTCATCAGGATAGGCGTGGGCGTAATTCTCCAGCCCAACCTGACGTAATGCCTCAAGGGCTTTTTCCTGACGTTCTGCTAAGGGGGTGCCGGCTAATTCCATGCCAAAAGCGGCATTATTTACAACGTCAAGATGCGGCATTAAGGCGAATGACTGAAATACCATGCTGATCTTATTTCGGCGAACCTCACGCAGTTCGCTGTCCGATATTTTTGCAATATCGACACCGTCAATAATCACCTGGCCGCGCGTCGGCTCTATCAGACGATTGAGAAGGCGAACCATGGTGGATTTCCCTGAACCGGATAACCCCATGATGACGAAGATCTCGCCTTCTTCAATGGCCAGACTGGCATTTTTGACACCGAGCGATAAGCCTGTTTTTTCGAGGATTTCCTCTTTACCACAGCCCTTATCAATATATTTAAATGCCCTCTGTGGATTATCACCAAATACCTTATAAAGATTTTTTACTTCTAATTTTATTGTCATCCGTAATTAATGCCCTGATTAAATTATTTTAATGTAAAATGACGTACCCTGGTTCAATTTAAGCAGGCTATAACCTGACATACTCAGATTATCTGTCAACCCTGGTGTGAAATATTCATGGCTTGAAATCACGCCTTATCGCGATAATTTCCAGTCATCACAAGGGATGCGGGGAGATGAATTTTTTATGATTTATTTTGAAAAACGACAGTAATTAGACCGTGCAGTGCTGAGATATTGGCAGAATGACGAGCGGAAGGGAGGGAATGAATAAGAAATAATGACGCTGATTTAAGGGAAATAACAGCTTATTAATCAGCGCCAGTAATCATGACCGCCTGTGACCTGTTATGACGGCACAGACAACCTTAGAAACTCCAGTCTTCGTCTTCGGTTTCGACCGCTTTGCCCATTACGTATGAGGAGCCCGAACCCGAAAAGAAGTCGTGATTTTCATCCGCGTTTGGGGATAACGCCGACAGAATTGCCGGGTTAACCTGAGTTAATTCTGCCGGGAACAGCGCTTCATAGCCAAGATTCATCAAGGCCTTGTTGGCGTTGTAGTGCAGGAAGGTTTTTACTTCTTCCGCCCAGCCGACATCGCCATAGAGCGCTTCTGTATAAACAACCTCGTTTTCATACAGCGCCAGCAGCAGATCGATGGCGAACTGCTGCAATGCTTCGCGGCGGCCTTCATCAACCTGCTCAAGGGCTTTCTGGTACTTGTAGCCAATATAGTAGCCGTGAACGGCCTCATCGCGGATGATGAGCCGAATCAGATCGGCGGTATTGGTCAGTTTGCCACGGCTTGACCAGTACATCGGCAGCCAGAATCCTGAATAGAACAGGAACGACTCCAGAAAGACGCTGGCGATTTTTTTCTTTAACGGATCGTCAGCGCGGTAATGAGTAAGAATGATCTCGGCTTTATTTTGCAGCGCCTGATTCTCTTCGCTCCACTGATAAGCGGCATCCACATCGCTGGTATGACACAACGTCGAAAAAATCGAGCTGTATGAGCGGGCATGTACCGCCTCCATAAAGCTGATATTCGACAAGACGGCCTCCTCATGCGGCGTCAGCGCATCGGGCATTAAGCCCGGCGCACCCAGCACGTTCTGGATGGTGTCCAGCAGCGTCAGGCCGGTGAATACGCGGATGGTCAACTGCTGATGCTGTTTATCCAGCGTCTGCCAGGCCGGCAGATCGTTGGACAAGGGGACTTTTTCCGGCAACCAGAAGTTGCTGGTCAGACGGTTCCAGACTTCAAGATCTTTCTCATCCTGAATACGGTTCCAGTTAATGGCATGAATTTGTCTGAGTTGCATAATGGGTTCTCACAGTGCGCAGGAGACGCAGCCCTGAATTTCAGTGCCTTGCAGGGCCATCTGGCGCAGTCGAATGTAGTAAAGCGTTTTAATCCCTTTCTTCCAGGCGTAAATCTGCGCTTTATTAATGTCGCGCGTGGTCACGTCATCCCGGAAAAACAGGGTTAATGACAGGCCCTGATCCACATGTCGGGTCGCCTCTGCGTAGGTATCAATAATGGCTTCCGGCCCAATCTGGTAAGCGTCCTGATAGAGTTCCAGATTGTCGTTGGTCATGAAGGGAGCCGGATAGTAAACGCGACCGGTTTTGCCCTCTTTGCGGATCTCTATTCGCGACACAATCGGATGAATACTGGACGTGGCGTGGTTGATATAGGAGATCGATCCGGTAGGCGGTATCGCCTGCAGGTTTTGATTATACAGCCCCGAGGCCATCACCGATTCACGCAGTGCCAGCCAGTCGTTGTGACAGGGCAAGCTGATGCCCGCATCGGCAAACAGGGCGGCGATGCGGGCGGTTCGCGGCTGCCAGTCGCTTTGCAGATATTTGTCAAAATACGCGCCGGTGGCATAGGTTGAGGCGCTAAAACCGTCGAAAGTCTGCTGGCGCTCTTTTGCCAGCTGATTCGAGGCACGCAGGGCATAATAAGTCACACAGTAAAAATAGAGATTGGTGAAATCCAGCGCCTCGGGTGATCCGTAAGCAATGCCTTCACGGGCCAGGTAACCATGCAGGTTCATCTGACCCAGACCGATAGCATGCGAGCGGCGATTGCCTTCCGCAACGGAGGGAACCGAGCCAATGTCACTCATATCTGACACCGCAGTCAGCGCCCGAATTGCCGTTTCCACCGTGTGGGCCAGATCGCCAGAATCCATCGCATGGGCGATATTCAGCGAGCCAAGGTTACAGGAGATATCTTTGCCCATGCGGCGGTAGCTGAGATCCTCGTTGAATTCGCTGGCGCTGTTCACCTGCAAAATCTCTGAGCAGAGGTTGCTCATATTGATGCGACCGGCAATCGGGTTGTCCCGGTTTACGCTGTCCTCATACATGATGTAGGGATAGCCTGATTCGAACTGGATTTCCGCCAGCGTCTGAAAGAAATCGCGCGGCTGAATATAGGTTTTACGGATTCTGTCGTCCGCCAGCATCTCCGCGTATTTCTCGCTGATGCTGATATCGCCAAACGCCTGACCGTAGATTCTTTCAACATCGTAGGGCGAGAACAGCGCCATCGGCTGATTCTCTTTGGCAAGCTGGAAGGTGATATCCGGAATGACCACGCCCAGCGACAGCGTTTTAATGCGGATTTTTTCATCGGCGTTTTCGCGCTTGGTATCCAGGAAGCGCAAAATATCCGGATGGTGAGCATTCAGCCAGACTGCGCCGGCTCCCTGACGCGCGCCGAGCTGGTTGGCATAAGAAAACGCATCCTCCAGCATTTTCATCACCGGAATAACGCCGGAAGACTGGTTTTCAATGCGCTTGATCGGCGCGCCGGACTCACGCAGGTTCGACAGCAGAAACGCCACGCCGCCGCCGCGTTTAGACAGCTGGAGCGCAGAGTTCACGGCCCGGCCAATCGACTCCATGTTGTCTTCAATGCGCAGCAGGAAGCAGGAAACCAGTTCGCCGCGCTGTTGCTTGCCGCTGTTCAGAAACGTCGGCGTGGCGGGCTGAAAACGGCCACTCAGGATGGCTTCCAGCACCGAGCGCGCCAGGGTTTCATCGCCCTGTGCCAGCGTCAGCGCCACCATACAGGCACGCTGCTCGAAGGTTTCCAGGTAACGCTTGCCATCAAAACTTTTCAGGGTGTAGCTGGTGTAGTACTTCCACGCACCCAAAAAGGTCTTGAACGCAAAGCCCCATGCATCGGCTTCGTCGTGCAGCCCGCAGACAAAGTTAAAATCATACTGATTAAGTACGGAAGCTTCGTAGTAGCCTTCGGCGACCAGATAGCGCAGGCGCTCTGCGATGCTGGCAAAGTGCTGGGTGTTGGGCTGCACGTGCTGAATAACAAACTGACGTGCGGCCTGCTGATCCTTATCAAACTGGATACGGCCGTCAGCGTCATACAGGTTCAGCATGGCGTTCAGCGCATGGTAATCCAGCGCTACGTCGTTGAGGGTATCTGTCGTTGCCAAAATTGGGTTACTCCCGCTTTCACATTGGCGATATCGTCGGGGGTTCCCATCAGTTCAAACCGATACAGGTAGGGAACCTGACATTTCTTAGCAATGATGTCGCCAGCCAGGCAGTAACCTTCGCCAAAATTACGGTTACCGGCGGCGATAACGCCGCGTAAGCCGTTGCGGTTGGCGTCATCATTGAGAAACTGAATAACCTGTCTGGGCACCGCACCGCGGTGGCTGCCGCCGCCATAGCTGGGCACGACCAGAATATAGGGCTGGTCAATGTGCAGCTGTTGCTTCGCGTCAATCGGTATGCGGCACGCGGGCAGGCCCAGACGGAGAATAAACCGATGGGTGTTTTCCGACTGGCTGGAAAAATAGACCAGTGGAAACATGCGGCTATCCGCCCATCGCCACGGACTGAGACAGGCCAGCTATCTTGTCAGGGCGGAACCCACTCCAGTGATCGTCACGCGTCATGACGACCGGTACCTGGCGGTAACCCAAGGCCTTGAGGTTATCGATGGCCTCCGGTTGCGTATCCAGGTTGATGAGGTGGTAGTCGATGCCCTGACGATCCAGTGCATTTTTCGTGGCATTACACTGGACACAGTTGTTTTTAGTGTAAATAATAATGCGCATGATTCGTATTCCTCTTTCATTGCGGTGCCGCTGCGGATAACGAAGTTTTTTTCCATGAATCAGGCTTCGTCCTTGCAAACATCTTGTGGTGTGACAATGAAATGAATACTAGATGTAGCGTTAATTGCGGTCAAGCGTACTATATATGGGGTTAATGGCCCCGGATGCGGCAAGCCAGTGGCGACGCGCCCTGCCACGTGAAAAAATATTTTGTAAAGCCAGTTGCGCAAAAAACAGGCATAAAAAAAGCCCCGCTCATTGAGCGAGGCTGATGATAACGGCAGGGCAGGGATTAGCGGCGGGACACTAACAGCGCGCCCAGCACAATCCCGACCGCAGCGCCGATGCCGACACCGTACCAGGGTTTATCATGCACATAGGCATCAACCTGATAGCCGGCATCGCGGGCGGCCTGCGAAACACGATTGCCGCCACCGTTTAATTTCGCACGGGTTTGCTTCAGCAGCGCTTCCGCCTGGCTGCGGGCTGAATTAACCTCATCCTTCGCTTCGCTGCCGTAAGATTTCAGCAACGCTTCAAGTGAATCAGCCAGCTCGTTCACATCCTGATTGATATCAATGTCATCGTTTTTTTGCGTTCGATTAAACATTTTTGGCTCCCTTGTCATTAACACGTAATACTCAATGTAGACCACGTTTGACTTAACGAGGCGCGGGATGGCCCTTTAGGGAAAATTCCGAATGCCCGTGTAGCCACGCTGATGTAAGGTTGCGTGGCTTTTGAAGAGGAGAAGATCAAGCATGTATTTACGACCAGATGAGGTAGCGCGCGTACTGGAAAAAGTAGGCTTTGAAGTCGATGAGATTACACCACGCGCTTATGGCTACCGTCGTGGCGACAACTATGTTTATGTTAACCGCGAAGCGCGTATGGGGCGCACGGCGCTGATCATTCACCCAACGTTGAAAGAAAAAAGTCAGCCTTTTGCCGAACCGGCGTCAGAAATGAAAACCTGTGATCACTACACGCAGTTCCCTCTCTACCTAGCGGGTGATTCGCAGGAACATTATGGTATTCCACACGGTTTCAGTTCCCGCATGGCGCTTGAACGCTATATACAGAGCGTGTTCGGCTAGCGCATCCCGCCCCGTTAACGCGGGGCAACGATCCCTTCCCGTCGATGCCTGACCGTTTCGCCCGTTGCATTTCGGCGCCGTAATGCGTATAAATCTGCTGCATATAGATGTTTAGACGTCCATACGGATGGGATATATGAGCGAGCAGACGACTTCTTCGCAGGATCAATTTAAGCGAACCATGAAAGTTCGCCACCTGGTGATGCTATCGCTGGGCGGCGTCATCGGGACCGGCCTGTTTTTTAATACCGGCTACATTATTTCCACCACCGGGGCCGCAGGCACGCTGCTGGCTTATCTGATTGGTGCGCTGGTGGTATGGCTTGTGATGGCCTGCCTGGGTGAGCTGTCGGTCGCCATGCCTGAAACGGGGGCATTTCACGTCTATGCCGCTCGCTATCTGAGCCCGGCCACGGGCTATACCGTCGCCTGGCTGTACTGGCTGACTTGGACCGTCGCGTTGGGCTCCAGCCTGACGGCGGCAGGGTTCTGCATGCAGTACTGGTTTCCACATGTGCCGGTCTGGCTATGGTGCCTGGTCTTCTGCATCGCCATCTATCTGCTCAACGTGATTTCCACCCGTTTCTTTGCCGAAGGGGAATTCTGGTTTTCCATCATCAAGGTCATCACGATTGTCGCCTTTATCGTCCTGGGCGGCGCGGCCATGTTTGGCTTTATCCCGATGAAAGACGGCACGCCCGCGCCGGGTTTGAGCAATATCACCGCACACGGCTGGCTACCTAATGGTGTATTACCGATTCTGATGACGATGGTCGCGGTGAACTTTGCCTTTTCCGGCACCGAGCTAATTGGCATTGCCGCAGGCGAAACCGAAAACCCGCAAAAAGTCGTGCCGCTGGCCATTCGCACTACCGTCGCGCGCCTGATCCTGTTCTTTGTCGGCACCGTTTTCGTGCTGGCCGCCTTAATTCCAATGGACCAGGCCGGCATCGTTAAAAGTCCCTTTGTGCTGGTATTTGAGAAGATCGGCATTCCCTGGGCGGCAGATATCATTAACTTTGTGATACTCACGGCCATCCTGTCTGCGGCGAACTCGGGTCTGTATGCCTCAGGCCGCATGCTGTGGTCGCTGGCCAATGAGAACACGCTGCCGCGCGCCTTCGCCCGGGTCAACAAACGCGGGGTACCGCTGCTGGCGATAACGGTCAGTATGATCGGCGGCCTGTTGGCGCTGTTCTCCAGCGTGGTCGCGCCGGATACCGTATTTGTGGCGCTGTCTGCTATCTCTGGCTTTGCCGTGGTGGTCGTGTGGTTGAGCATCTGCGCGTCGCACTACGTTTTTCGTCGTCGTCATGTGCAACAGGGTAAATCGCTGCAGGAACTGGTTTATCGCGCGCCGCTGTATCCGCTCACTCCCATCCTGGGCTTCCTGCTTTGCCTGCTGGCCTGTGTGGGGCTGGCTTTCGATCCCTCGCAGCGTATTGCCCTGTGGTGCGGAATTCCGTTTGTGCTGTTTTGCTATGGCGCTTACCATGTCACGCACAAAAAAACACAGGCTAAGGAGGCCAGGGATGTCGCATAATCCTGTTTCGCGCGCATTACAACAGTCTGCCCCGCTAATTCTTGACGGCGCGCTGGCGACCGAGCTTGAGGCACGTGGTTGCGATCTGGCGGATGCGTTATGGTCCGCTAAAGTGCTGGTGGAGAACCCTGAGCTGATTTACCAGGTGCACTACGACTATTTTGCTGCCGGCGCGCGCTGCGCCATTACTGCCAGCTATCAGGCAACGCCGCAGGGCTTTGCGGCGCGGGGCCTCAACGAAACGCAGTCTCTGGCGCTGATCGCGCAAAGCGTCGAACTGGCTAAACGTGCCCGCGCAGATTATCTGGCGACGCAGGCCGAAGCAAAGATCCTGCTGGTGGCGGGATCGGTCGGACCTTACGGCGCGTTTCTGGCCGATGGATCGGAATACCGGGGGGATTACGCGCTGCCAGAGACTGAAATGATGGCGTTCCATCGCCCACGGATCAACGCATTACTGACGGCGGGCGTGGATGTACTGGCCTGCGAAACGCTGCCCTCCTTTGCAGAAGCCCAGGCGCTGGTTGCCCTGTTAGGCGAATTCCCTGACAGCCGCGCCTGGTTCTCGTTCACGCTGCGTGATGCCGAACACATCAGCGACGGTACGCCGCTGCGTGAGGTGGCGGCTTACCTCAATGCGCAACCGCAGGTGGTGGCATTAGGAATCAACTGTATTGCGCTGGAAAGCGTTACGCCGGCCCTGCAGCAGCTCCAGCGCCTGACGGACAAACCGCTGGTGGTCTATCCCAACTCGGGCGAGCAGTACGACGCCAGCAGCAAAACCTGGCACTCTGCGCCCTCTGGCTGCACCTTGCATGACAAGTTTAGCGAGTGGCAGCAGGCCGGAGCCCGGCTCATTGGCGGCTGCTGCCGCACCTCCCCCAAAGACATCGCGGCTATTGCCCGGCATTGTCAACCGCAATAAAGCGGCAGAATCGGGCGATGATAGCCCGATTGAGACAGATGAAAAGGTGGGAAGGGCGGTTTACACTGTGCTTCCTGACTTTTATCGGATCCTTCCATGAAACAGCACATTCTGGCGCTTGCCGCCGCGATGCTTCTGAGCGGCTGCGCCACCATTGTTGGCACTGAAACTCAATCGGTTCTGATCGATTCACAGCCGCCGGGCGCGCGTTTTACCGTGCAGGATGAAAACGGCCGCCCGGTTGCGGAAGGATACACGCCGAAAACCGTCGTCCTGGAGAAATCCAACCACCGCTACTTTGGCAAAAAACACTATCTGCTGATGCTGGAAAGTCCGGGCTATGTGCCAGTAACGGTGCCAATTGAGGCCCGCGCCAACCTCTGGTATCTGCTGGGAAATATTCCCCTGCTGGGTTTACCCGGTTGGTTACTGGTGGATCCGTTCTATGGCGGCATGTACAACCTCGAGCCAGAGCATCCCAGCCCTTACATGAATCCGGTCGGCGCGCGCGGCTGATTACTGGGCAGTGGGTTTGACCATGCTGCCCTGGGTTTTATGCCGTTCCAGATACTGATGCTGGAAAATGCACATACGGATCGTATTGCGGTACTCGCCATTGATAAAGAATTCGTGTTTTAGCACGCCTTCGATCTCAAAACCGAGTTTGCTGTAGATATGGATCGCTTTCTCATTTTCCTGATCGACAATCAGGTACAGCTTGTACAGGTTGAGGACTGAGAAACCGTAATCCATCGCCAGTCGGGCGGCCTGGGTTGCCAGGCCTTTGCCCTGATGGGTCGGATCGATGATGATCTGAAACTCAGCGCGGCGATGGACATGGTTAATTTCGACCAGTTCCACCATTCCCGCTTTTTGCCCCTCATGTTCCACCACGAAACGTCGCTCGGTCTGATCGTGAATGTGTTTGTCGTAGAGATCGGACAGCTCAACAAAAGCCTCATACGGCTCTTCGAACCAGTAGCGCATGACGCTGGCATTGTTATCAAGCTGGTGCACAAAGTGCAGATCTTCTCTTTCCAGCGGGCGGAGTCTGATGGTCATTATCTTTCCTTACTTAGGCTGGAGCGGCAATGTGCTCAACGATCCGCCCCTGCGCCATGCGTACGGCACGGTCACACATATGGTCAATCACGTCAGGATCATGACTCACCAGAACCATGGTCAGGCCATCCTGACGCTTGAGATCGTTAAGCAGATTGAGGATTTCAGCCTGTATTGACATATCCAGTGCTGATGTCGGCTCATCCAGCAGCAGTATTTTGGGCTGCAGCAACAGAGCGCGAACAATCGCCACGCGCTGACGCTGGCCGCCGGACAGCTGATGAGGATAACGATCGGCTAACGACGGGTCCAGCCCGACATGGCGAAATCTGTCATCAATACGATCGTCAATGTTATCCTGCTTAAGCAGCCTGAGCGGCTCAGCCAGCGTGCGGCGCAAACGGTGGCGCGGATGCAGGGAAGCATAAGGGTCTTGAAACACCATTTGCACGTCCTGGCGCAGCGCACCGGTAAAGGTTTTGCCTGGCTGCACCGGATGCCCGGCCAGCTGCATCTCGCCCTGCCAGTGGGGATTCAGTCCAGCCATAACCCACAGCAGCGACGATTTACCACAGCCGGACGGGCCGACCAGGCCAAAGCACTCACTGGCGTTCACCTGAAGATTCACGTCGTGCACCACCGTGCGGAGATCGTAACCCTGCTTGTGTGACACACTGAGGTTATGCAAATTAATCATTGTGGTTGGCCTCCAGCGCCGCGCGGTCCAGAACCGGCAGCGGTTGTCCATGTGTTGCTTTACTGGGACGGCATGACCACAGCGTGCGGGTGTAGGGATGCGTGGCCTGAGGCAGATCGGCGGCCGGCAGCGTATCCAGCACCCGGCCTTTGTACATCACCATAACCCGCTCGCAGTGTTCCGAGACCTGTTGCAGGTCGTGGCTAATCAGCAGCAGGCCCATGTTGCGTGACTCAACCAGTTGGCGGATCAGCGACAGCACCTGATCGCGCATGGCGTGATCCAGCGCGGAGGTCGGCTCATCCGCAATCAAAAAAGCCGGATCGGTAATCAGGGCGATCGCCAGCATCACGCGCTGGCCCATACCGCCCGAAAGCTGATGCGGATAGAACTGCATCAGGGCTCGCGGATCGGGCAGGCCCACCGCGTCCAGCATATCGCAGACTTTTTCTTTTCGTTCCGCCCGACTCAGGCGGCGATGCAGAATCAGCGGTTCTTCAACCTGCCAGCCGATCGTCCGCGCCGGGTTCAGCGCATACTTGGGATCCTGCATCACCATGGCCACGCGATCGCCACGAAGCTTACTCCAGCTGCGTTCGTTCAGGGTCAGGGCATTTTCACCGGCGACCTGGAGCTGGGTAGCCTGCAGATGCAGTGACGGAGACAGCAGTCCCATCAGGGTTCGTGCAGTAAGGGATTTGCCAGAGCCGGATTCGCCGACCAGCGCCACGCGCTCACGCCCGATAGAAAAGCTAATGTTATCGACCAGCGTCGCGTCGTCGCTGCGGATGCTGAGCGACTCTACCAGAATGTTATTTTGCATGTCGGGTATCCAGTCGGTCACGCAGGCCATCGCCTGTCAGGTTAAAGGCCAGGCTGGCAAACAGAATGGCCGCGCCGGGTGCAGCAGCGACCCACCACTGGTCAAATATGACCTTACTGCCTTCTGCCACCATTGAACCCCACTCGGCGGTCGGCGGTTGCACGCCCATGCCAAGGAAGCCCAGTCCGGCGGCCGCCAGAATAATCCCACCCAGGCTGAGAGCGGCGCGCACCACCGCGGTGGGCAGGCACAGCGGCAGAATATGGCCGAACATCAGGCGAAAACCGGTAATCCCCTGCATTCGGGCCGCCGCCAGATAGTCGCTGCGGCGCAGCGCCAGGGTTTCGGCTCGTGCCTGGCGGGCAAACGGAGGCCAACTGGTCAGCGCCAGAGCCAGCGCGCCGTTCATCAGTCCCGGTCCCATCATTGCGACCAGCGCCAGCGCAATCACCAGGTTAGGCAGCGACAGAAAAATATCCGTAATGCGCATTAATACGCGCTCGGTCCAGCCGCCCGCGTAACCCGCGGTGATCCCCACCAACAGGCCAACCGGAATGGTCAGAACCAGGATCAGCGAAACCAGCAGCAGCGTAGGGCGCGCGCCATAAATCACTCGGGAGAGTAAATCGCGACCAAATCCATCGGTGCCGAACCAGTGTGCAGCCGAAGGGGGCAGCAACCGGCTGGCGATGGTTTGCAGATTCGGATCGTAGGGGGCAATAAGCGGGGCCAGAACTGCCATCAGAATCAAAATCGTCACCAGCGTCAATCCAATGGTTAACGAGGTTATGCGGCGACGGCGGCGACGGGGTCGCACCGTTTCAAGTTCAGTGAGTTGTTGCGTCATCGTGTTCTCGGGTCGGTTAACCAGGTGAGGGCATCCGCCAGCGCGTTAATCAGGATAAAGCAGCCGCCGATCAGTAAGGTGGCGCCTAAAATCGCCGGCACATCGCCAGAGAAAAGCGCATTGGTCATGTAGCGCCCCACGCCGGGCCAGGCAAATACGGTTTCCGTCAGGACCGAGCCTTCCAGCAAGGTCGCGTAAGAGAGCGCAATCACGGTAATCAGGGTGCCGAGCACGTTGGGGAAAATATGGCGCAACAGAATGCGCCCCCGTCCCGCGCCTTTGGCTCGTGCCAGCACCACATACTCTTTGCTGCTCTCTTCCAGCAGCGCCGCACGCAGCAGGCGGGTAATGCCTGCCATCGCCAGCAGGCCCAGGATCACCACCGGTAACCATAAGTGCGCCACCGCATTCCAGAATATTTCCCGGTCACCCGACAGCCAGCTGTCAATCAGCACGAAGCCGGTTTTCGGCTCCAGCGTATAGGCCCAGATATCATCCAGCCGCCCCGGTCCGGCAGACCAGTGCAGAACCGCATAAAACAGCAACAGGCCCAGCAGGCCCAGCCAGAAAACCGGCACAGAGTAGCCCAGCAGGGAGATAAAGCGGGCGACGTTATCAATCCAGCTGCCGGGTTTCCACGCGGCAATCAGTGCCAGTGAAACGCCAAAGATGACGGCAAAAATCATCGCGCAGGTCGCCAGCTCAATGGTGGCCGGAAACGTCTGAAGCAGGTCGCTGCTCACCGGCTGGTTGGTCAGGCGGGATACGCCGAGATCGCCGCGCAGCAGGTGTTCAATGTAGTGCCAGAACTGCATCAGTACCGGCTGATCTAATCCCAGATCGTGACGCACCTGCGCATAGGTCGCTTCGCTGGCATGATCGCCAGCGATTTGCTGTACCGGATCGATAGGGGACAGATGCGACAGCATAAAAGTGAACGCCAGCAAACCCAGCAGGGTGATCGCCAGCGACAGCAAGCCTGATGAAAGGCGGCCAACGCGCCGCCAGACATGCCGGGCGGGCCCGGCAGAAGAGG
This sequence comes from Pantoea sp. B623, assembly GCF_024814475.1. Classification (NCBI taxonomy): domain Bacteria; kingdom Pseudomonadati; phylum Pseudomonadota; class Gammaproteobacteria; order Enterobacterales; family Erwiniaceae; genus Pantoea; species Pantoea sp. B623. The sequence continues at coordinate 3,506,483 of NZ_JANUXM010000004.1, forward strand.
CAGACTGTGCCATTACTTCGTTACCTGCGAGTAGTAAACCATGTCCGGGTTGATGCCCTGAACATAGCCCTTGAGGTTATCGCGCAGGGCGATGAGGTTTTTCGCCTGCAGGCCAATCACATAAGGCGAGCTTTTCAGCACTTCACGCTGCATGGCCTGATACAGCTCAACGCGTTTTTTCGGATCGCTTTCAGCCGTTGCCGCCAGCACCTGTTTGTTCAGCTCCGGAATGTGCCAGTCGGAACGGTAAGCAATCGTCTTGCTGCCATCTTCCGGGTTATAGGCAAATGACGCGGCGTTGGTGTTCGGATCAAAGTAGTCTGCGCCCCAGGCGTTGATCGTACCTTCGTAATTATGCGCTTTGACGCGGGTCGAGACTTCAGAGCTCAGTCCCGGTAACACTTCCACTTTCACGCCGCCCTTGGCAAAGCTGCCCTGCAGGGCCTGAGCGATATCCAGGTAGGGAGGCTGATTGCTGGTAGACAGGGTGAAGCTGACGTTAGTCAGGCCGGCCTTTTTCAGAATCGTTTTGGCTTTTTCAGGATCGTAACTGTAGGGGTTGTCGTTTAATGCACCCAGAAAACCTTTCGGCAGAAACGTCTGGTGCACATCGAACTGGCCTTTCAGCAGCTGTCCGGCAATGCCCTTGTAGTCAAACAGGTAGCGCGCGGCTTCCCAGAAGGCCGGATTTTTTAAGGCGGCGTTGTTTTTGTTGCCGATGTTGAACTGAATGTAATACAGCGAGGCCATCGGAATGGCTTCGGTTTTCACACCGCTTTTGCCCTGCAGCGAGGCGATCTGATCGGCCCCCAGGTTACGGGCGATGTCTGCATCACCTTGCTCAAGCAGCAGACGGCGGGCCGCGGGTTCCGGCACGTTCTTGATCAGAATATTTTTGATCTTTGGCGCCCCGGCTGGAGAGGTCGGATTGGCGGTCAGGATCACGGCCTGGTGCATCACGACCTTGCGAATCTGATACGGGCCGCTACCGGCGGAGTGCGTGGCCAGCCAGCCGTTCCCCAAATCGCCTTTTTCGGCGTGCGCGCTAACGGTTTTTTCATCGACGATGGAGGACACCGGTGCTGACAGCAGGCTCAGCACATAGGCCGGGCTGACGTCGGCCGTCCAGCTGATTTGCACATGGTCGTCATCGACCTTTTTCAGGAAGCTATCCACATTATCTTTATTCCAGCCGAGCTGGGTAAGAATAAAGGAGGGATCCAGATTCAGTTTCACGACGCGACCCAGCGAGAAGATCACATCTTCCGGACGCAGTGGATTGCCGCTGGAGAATTTAGCGTCTTTACGCAACGCAAATGTCAGGCTGCGATTGTCACTGCCTGGCTGCCAGGACGTTGCCAGCGTGGGTTTTAAATCAATTGGGTTCTGCGGGTCGGACTGGACCAGCCGCTGATAAATATTGGTGAACGCCTGTACGCTGGTGAGTTCAAATCCCTTCGCCGGATCGAAGCTGTCGGCATCATCGGTCGACTGCACCACGACTAACGTATCTTTTGGTGTGGCAGCATTGACGCTAAAGGCGGTGGCCAGTGACAAGGCCAGTAGTGATGGAATTATTTTTTTCATGGAAAATCCTTGCCTGAGAAAGTAACGCGAGTGTACGAAAGGGCTCATGCAAAGAATAGTCCATTATCGGCTAATGATATGCAAAAAAGTTATAACAAATGCAGCCCGGTTATAAGACGCAAACAAAATGGCTGTGCGAAACAGAAACGGTTAATAAACGAGATGGCGATTGAACGGTTATTTTCCTTTACCCGAAGGGCCCGGCGTTTATACTACGTGAAAATATTTGCAGGAGTCATACATTGGACAGTCACCCTAAACGCGATTTAACTCCGGCAAGCTAACTGCATTTCGCTGCTTGCCACACGGCGGGCAGCAATCCCTTCTTTAGATCACGATTGCTCTCCTTGAAATTAACGCTGTAGTCACCGCGAGAGCACGCTATGTTGATGTATATTCTGGCACTTTTTCCTCCGCCTCGACAGGCGTAGCTGCGGGCTGCGCACCCTTTCACTTTCAGCTTTCTTTTGCTTTGCGTTTATTTCGCAAGGCCCGACATCTGTCGGCCTGATATTACGGCCGCAGGGTGGGGAAAATAACTTTTTCTATGAGACGGGCTGATTCAATAAACCGGTAATCACCGGAAAACCAGGCATGCATTATTTGGCATGCAGGATATCTGTTGCTTTAAATCAGGGAGATGTCGACATGAGCGACATGAAACTCGAACAAGCCGCGATGGCTTACCATGCGCATCGTGCAGCAAAAAAATCAAACACCCCTTATGCCATTGAACGTGAAGCACGTTATCGCACCGATGTGACGCTGACGAATCTGCACAGCAGCTTTGAGGGGCTGACCCATGCGGAAGCCAGCGCACGGCTCAATGACTATGGTCGTAATGAAGTCATGCATGAGAAGGCGCCCTCTGCGTTTATCCAGCTGATTACGGCATTCAATAATCCGTTTATTTATGTGCTGATGGTTCTGGCACTGGTGAGCTTTATAACGGATTACTGGCTGCCGTTGCGGGCTGGTCAGGACACCGATCTCTCGGGCGTGACGATTATTCTTACCATGGTAACGCTGAGCGGGCTGCTGCGTTTCTGGCAGGAGTTTCGCACCAATCGTGCCGCTCAGGCGCTGAAATCTCTGGTGCGCACTCAGGTGACCGTGCTGCGTCGTGAAGAGGGCTGTGCGATCTCCCGGCGCTATGATATCGATATGCGCGAACTGGTGCCGGGGGATGTCATTTTACTGAGCGCGGGCGATCTGGTGCCTGCCGATGTGCGCCTGCTGACCTCACGCGATCTGTTCATCAGTCAGGCGATCCTGACCGGGGAATCCCTGCCGGTAGAAAAAAACGATCTCAGCGCAGGCGTGGAGATTGAAGAGCAACCCGGTCGCAGCGTGCTGGAGCTGAAAAACAGCTGCCTGATGGGGACCAATGTTGCCAGCGGCACGGCCAGAGCGTTAGTGGTCGCCACCGGCAGCGAGACCTGGTTTGGTTCGCTAGCGGCCTCTCTGTCCGGCCGCCGTCCACAGACATCGTTTGACCGCGGCGTGAACAGCGTTTCCAGACTCCTCATCCGTTTTATGTTGGTGATGGTGCCGATTGTCTTACTGCTAAATGGCTTTACCAAGGGCGACTGGATGGATGCCATGCTGTTCGCGCTGGCCGTTGCGGTGGGCCTGACACCGGAAATGCTGCCCATGATTGTCAGCGCCAATCTGGCAAAAGGCGCCATTGCGATGTCGCGCCGCAAAGTGATTGTTAAACGCCTGAACGCCATTCAGAACCTGGGAGCAATGGATGTGCTCTGTACTGATAAAACCGGCACGCTGACACAGGACAATATTTTGCTGTCGGCGCATCTCAACGCTAACGATGAAGAGGATGCCCGCGTCCTGCTTCTGGCATGGCTTAACAGCAGCAGCCAGAGCGGTGCGAAAAATTTAATGGATCGCGCCGTGCTGAAGTTTGGTGAGCAAACGCTGTCTAAAGCGCAGTGCAGCCAGTTTCAGAAAGTGGATGAGCTTCCTTTCGACTTCGTTCGTCGTCGTGTCTCGGTCATCGTGGAGGATTTGCAAAGCCACCGCCCGTTGCTGATCTGCAAAGGCGCTGTAGAAGAAATGCTGGCGGCGGCGACCACGCTACGTCAGGGCGATACCACTCTTCCACTGTGCGAGCAAAAGCGCGCAGAGCTGCTCGCGCTGACACGGCATTATAACCAGCAGGGTTTTCGTGTGTTGCTGGTGGCCACGCGTGAGCACGGGATATCGGTGCCGCTCAGCCGTGAAGATGAGTGCGAATTAACGATTGAAGGCCTGCTGACATTCCTTGATCCGCCTAAAGAGAGCGCGGGCAAGGCGATACAGGCACTGAAAGACAGCGGAATTCGCGTTAAAGTGCTGACCGGCGATAATCCCCTTGTGACGATGCGCGTCTGTCAGGAAATCGGGCTGGCTTCAGAAGCCATGCTGACCGGTAATGAAATCGAGGCCATGAGTGACGACGATCTGCGCCGGGACGTCGAGCGCTGCATGATCTTCACCAAACTTACGCCTCAGCAGAAGTCACGCGTGCTTAAACTGCTGCAACAGAATGGACATACCGTTGGCTTTCTTGGCGATGGCATTAATGATGCGCCTGCGCTGCGCGAGGCGGATGTCGGCATTTCGGTCGACAGCGCGACGGATATTGCCAAAGAGTCGTCCGACATTATTTTGCTGGAAAAAGACTTAGCGGTGCTGGGCGAAGGCGTACTAAAAGGGCGTGAGACCTTTGGCAATATCATCAAGTACCTGAACATGACGGCCAGTTCGAATTTCGGCAACGTGTTTTCCGTGCTGATAGCGAGTGCGTTTATTCCTTTTCTGCCCATGCTCTCTGTACAGCTACTGATTCAGAACCTGATGTATGACGTCTCTCAGTTGGCGTTGCCCTGGGATAAAATGGATCGCGAGTTTCTGCGCAAACCGCGTAAATGGGATGCGGGTAACATCAAACGTTTTATGCTGTGGATGGGGCCAACCTCTTCCATTTTCGATGTCACAACCTTTGCGCTGATGTGGTATGTGTTTGGCGCCAACCACGCCGGTGCGCAGTCGCTGTTCCAGTCCGGCTGGTTTGTTGAAGGTTTACTGTCCCAGACGCTGGTGGTGCACATGTTACGGACGCAGAAAATCCCCTTTGTTCAGAGCTGTGCCCGGTTACCAGTGCTGCTGACCACGCTGAGTATTTCCGCCGCCGGTATTCTGCTGCCGTTCTCGTCGCTTGGCGCAATGGTCGGGTTAGTGCCCCTGCCATGGCACTATTTCCCCTGGCTGGTGCTGACGCTATTCAGCTACTGCCTGGTCGCGCAGGGAATGAAAATGTTTTATATCAAACGTTTCGGCCGCTGGTATTAATCCGGCTGCAGGAATAAACCGATAACGTCATAAACGACAGGTGGATGCCGAAACCGCGTTGGCAAGGCATCCACCGCCCGCCGTACTCTCCCCGCATTGCTGCCGATCGCACACTTTGTTTTGGATCAATCCGTCGAAAGTGATGCCATAAATGTAAGCAAGCTACTGGTCATTCCCTCTCTCCCGCCAGATTTCTCTGATACAATTTGCACATTATTCACCGCGCCAGCGTCGGGGGATCTTGAGGTGAGCCGGTATGGGGCAGGCCGCGTTCACTGCCGCGGGTGCAGGTTGTTAACCACCTGAACCTGCGATCACCACGACGAGGGCCGGGTCCTGTCGTAGCGGATTCCGCATTCACCGTTTGTGTGCCTTCGCGAGCCATTGCGCTTTTGTCCCATGCCGATAAGGGTTTGTTGCCACGCATGTGTTGCTTATTGATTAAACACGCAGTTTGTTGCCGGAGAACAGGATGCAACAAACGGAGTATGTGATTGACGATTTGGTGCGGTTTATACCGGCTCAGGGCCTGCTATGCCTGGTGGATTCCAGCGAGACCAGCGTGCCGCTATCGCCTGCCTGCAACCATTTACTGGAAATGTTCCTGAAAAGCGCCGGCGTCGTGCTGGCCCGCGAGCAGATCCTGGATAACTTCTGGCAAGAGACGGGCGCAACGCCTTCTTCCAACAGCCTCAATGCCTACGTTTCCGCCATTCGACGCGGGCTGTCTTCACTGGGCATAGAGCAGGAGGCGATTACCACGGTGTACAAGGTGGGCTTCGTTTTCAATCCCGCCATTCGCATCCAAAAATCGGCCCTCCAGCCCCCAAATCCCGCGGGCGAACCGGCGTCCACTTCCACTTCCACATCCGTTACGCGACGCAGCCCGCGCGCCTACTGGCTGTCTGGCGGTTTTATCTTGCTGTTACTCGGCGTGCTTCTTCTTCCGCTGCTTCTGAAAGAGAAAAGCATCACGCCCGTCAGCGTCGCCCGGCTGGACGGCTGTGACGTCTTTTATCTTCCCGTTCACCCCGGTGAATCGACCTTTCCTGCTGAACGTGTGTGGCACAAGCTGATTGCAGACAGCGGAATGGCGTGTCAGAAGGGCGGTCGGTATATGTTTTATGTGGACAGAAATGTCACGGCAGGCCACAGCGGCAACGTCTATGTCTCCTACTGCGTGAGAACGAAAGACGAAAAAATAGCGTGCTCAAATTATACCGAGCTGGGATGGAGGCCAGATAATGATAAACCCTAAACGACGCCTCGCCTTATTGCTGTGCCTCATCATTGCCCTGGCGGGCGTGGTCATTTATGCCAGCTATTATTACGTGCGATCGCACAGTGACATGTTTGAATTTACCTGCGCGGCTAATTTACAGCAGCGCGATGCCGCCACTGACTTTCATCTGGACGCCAGTTTTGTGCTGACGCTGCGTTATTCTGGCGACGCAATGGTCTCCGTTGATGGCATCGTACATAAAAATGGCAAGGATTACGTATTAAGGCGTAATGCCGAATTCCACTATTCACCTTATATTCAGTCTCTGTATAAACTCAATCATTTCACCCTTCATCCGGGTCTGCGGGATAATGTTCCTGACAGCGTATTGAATACCAACTTCTCCTATCTTTATATCAGCAAAATAACCGGTATGAACGATGCCGTACTTATCGGTAGCCGTGTATTGCCACTGATTGTCTGTCATACCCGCTAACGGATTGACCGGGCGGGCACGAGCTTGCCTGCCGCTCGCCTGTCCTCATTCTTCTTGCCTCACCGCTGCCTTTGTCTGGTTTATTATTTTGTATTTATTTATAAATTCAGAATATTAAATCTAAAAACAAGCGTGGATAAGTGTTTGTGGTTGCCTGAGGGCGGTAATTGTTAAATTGCATCGTCGGTTAAGGTTGCGGTCGGTTGTGGCAGAGAGCCGTCGCCGATACGCGCTTATACAAGCGTTTGATTTCGAAAATGAAGTCGGATTTTTACCTTACGGGGAGCCAGCGATGAAAAATTTAGCTTATAAAATTCAGTGTGAGGCGAAATGGAATCAGCTTCAGGAAACGGAAAAAAAACCAAAAATGAAAGATGTGATGATGTGCCTGATAAAGCGCCAGGCGGAAGGAATCATGACTCGTGATGTCGCGGATGAATGCGATATGTCTATTTATGCTGCGCGAAACTGGTTATTGAAACTGGAAAACAGTGGTTTATTAAAAAAAGAACCCGGGGGTAAATCCTGCAAGTGGTTCATCCTCTGAATTTTAATTATCTTATTTCTGTCGTGATAACAGGCCCAGCCCTGAACGCTACGCTTTTTTTAAGGGACAACACATTATCCGCATGGCAACGGCGTGCATGAAAGGAAAAAGCGCCAGCTTAGTATGGCCTGGGGAAAGGGGAATAGCGCAGCAGCAAGCTGGCTGCCCATGATGAGATTTCGGCCAGCACGGCAAAAACGCCCTCGTCTCAAGCGCGCCGTAGCACGCGACCAGTCTGGCAGCCCGACAAGCAGCCCGTCCTTGCACAGAAAGAGGCCTGAAGGGGCACGACCGAATAAAAGCTGAGAGTAAACACAAACCGGCAGGCAGAACAGGCGATCACAAACGGCTGGCCGGGCGCAGCGGAAACGGTGACATCGCGTTAAACATTTAACGCAGCACTGAATCAGGCATAGTAATGAATATGCTTCTTGCCATGGACGGGCGACGTCTCGATTTTCGTCCTGACCTTGAACACGTCCCACAGAAGCGACTCAGTGAGTATCTCATCAGGCGTTCCCTGCGCAATCAGTTCGCCCTCCAGCATCACAATCAGCCGGTCACAAAACAGCGCCGCATGATTCAGATCGTGGATGGCGACAATGCTGGTGACCGGAAGCTCGCTAATGAGTTTCATCAGCTGGATCTGATGGTGAATATCCAGGTGGTTAGTGGGCTCATCAAGCAGAATTTCATTAGGCGCCTGGGCTAATGCTCTGGCGATGTGTACGCGCTGGCGTTCACCGCCGGACAGACTCTGCCAGCCCTGATCGCAGCGTGAGCACATATCCACCCGCGTCAGCGCGGCTTCCACTATCTCATCATCGTGATGTGTCCAGCTGGAAAAAGGGGAGTGATGCGGGATCCTCCCAAGCTTTACGACGTCACGTACGGTCATATTGGCGCTGGTTAACGCATGTTGCTCAACAAAAGCCACACGGCGGGCAAGCTGCTTTCTGGCAATCAGGGACAGATCCTTGCCATCCAGCATCACCTTGCCCGTGTGTTGCTTACGCAGACCGGCCAGCAGGCGCAGCAGCGACGATTTACCGGATCCGTTGGGCCCCAGTAAGCCCACGGTTTCGCCCGACGAGACCGCCAGGGATACATCGTTAACGATGACTTTTTTTCCTACCCGCCAGGTAAGATTTTCCGCGCTGATGCTCATTATTGCGTCCTGGAGCGATAAATAATAATTGCAAAGAAAGGCACGCCAACCAGCGCGGTCACGACGCCAACCGGCAGGCTCTGCGGCGCAATCAACATACGTGAAGCAATATCCGCCAGGACCATCAGAATCGCGCCCGCGATGGCACAGGCAATCAGTAAGCGGCTGTGTAGCGGGCCGAAAAAGAAGCGCATCACGTGGGGAACGACCAGGCCGACAAACCCGATCGAGCCAGCCATACTGACAATCGTGGCGGTCATCAGGGCGGTTGCCGTGAACAGCACCAGACGCACCACGCCGACCGGAATCCCCAGCGAGGCGGCGGCGTCGTCACCAAAGGTAAATGCGTCCAGCGCGCGGGAATAGTACAGGCAGACCGCTAAACCGATGACCACTATCACCAAAACCAGCTGAAACTCAGGCCAGCGCACGCCGCTAAAGCTACCCAACAACCAGAACATCACGTCACGCGCCTGTTGGGCATTGGCTGAGGTACTGATGGTATAGGCGGTAATCGCATTGAAAAGCTGCGACGCTGCCACGCCCGCCAGAATGGTACGCTCTGTGCCACCGCGTGCGCCATTGGTGAGCAGTGCAACAAAGGCAAAGGCGGCAAAGGCGCCGGTAAAGGCGCCCAGCGACAGGGAAATCGCACCGGCCCCGACGCCCGAGACCACGATCAATACCGCACCCGTCGATGCGCCGGCAGAAACGCCCAGTACGTAAGGTTCGGCAAGGGCATTTTTCAACAGGCTTTGCAGTACAGCACCGCAAATGGCCAGACCGGCACCGCTCAGCGCCGCAACCAGCGCACGGCTTAAACGAAAGTCCCAGATAACGCTTTCGTGAATACGGTTCACGGGCACATCCGTCATACCCAGTTTATTGGTCACGGTGTACACCACGGATTTCAACGGTATCGATAATTCGCCTACGCTGACGCCGAGCGCGATAACCATAAACAGCACGACGATGGCGATGATTGCGACAGCAATAAAACCCATGCCACGTCGTGCCTGAACAACCCCTTCACGCATTAATTCAGGCCCATCTTACGTAACTGTTCGCCAACCTGTTCTGCCCCGTAAAGGGTACGAATCGTCGGGTTCATTGCCTGACCGTCCATCACCACGATATGGCCTTTCTTCACCGCATCCAGCTGGCTGACCGCCGGATCGCTTTTCAGGAACTTAATCTTTTCTTCGGCGTTATCCAGTTTCCAGCGATTACGGTCAAGGCTGGTCACAACGATCACATCCGGATTGGTGGCAATAATGCTTTCCCAGCTCACGGTGGGCCATTCAGTTTCAGTGGTAATCGCATTATGGCCGCCTAACACATTGGCAATAAAACCGGATGCGCCGTTCTTACCGCCGACGTAAGCGTCGGCAGAGGGCGAGGAGCTGGAGAACCAAAACAGGAAGGAGAGATCTTTCTTACCTTTCGGGAAGGCTTTTCTCAGGGCGCTTTCGCGTGCTTTAAAGTCGTTGATCACCTGCTGGCCGCGATCTTCTACGTTAAAGATTTTGGCAAAATCGGCGATCTCTTGATAAACGTAGGACATATTCCACAGCGTGGCACGGCTACCGTAGATATCGCCGGTGTTCTGTTTTGTGGCACACATGCCTGGAGACAGATAGGTGTTGATGCCCACTGACTCAAAGTCTTCACGTTTGGCGACCTTGCTGTTCGGCCCCATCAGCAGCTGGATCTGTGCCGCAACAAAATCGGGGTTCTTCGCCAGAATGGATTCCAGCGTTGGGATCTCGACGGTCAGTACCGGCACTTTGGCATTTTGTTCCGCTAACTGCGGTAAGACTTTGGTCGGCCAGAATGCGCTGGCCACCATTTTGTCCTGCAGTCCCAGCAGCAGCAGAATTTCAGCGGTATTCTGCCCAAGCGCCACCACGCGTTCAGGTGCCTTGGTGAATGTTTCTTTCTGACCACAGTTTTCAATCGTCAGAGGATAGGTGGTTGCCCAGGCGGAACTCGTTGTCAGGAAAATAAAACTTAACAGGCTAAGCATTTTTTTCATTAGTATCTGTCCATTAATAAATGAGACTGCGTGCTTTTAACATTCTGGCGCGGCGGATTTTATCAGACCTAAAATGTAAATAGAAATCATTATTATATGAGTTGGCTTTTAGCTGAAATGTATAAAAATTACTTGAGTGAAAGAAATCAACGTGCCAGCCTGGTCATTATTAAAATAAATAACACTGAGCTAAAACAGATGAGTAAACCCTTCATTACAATTAGAGGCGTAATAGTTAATGTAATGATAGATGAAATAATATTAACCATAGGAAGAGGGTGAAGTACGGCAATGCGCGGTTTAGCGTTCCTGACTGACTGACTGACTGACTGACTGACTGACTGACTGACTGACTGACTGACTGACTGACTGACTGACTGACTGACTGACTGACTGACTGACTGGGTTGCGGGCGCGTTACGCGGGAAGGCGTCTGCGTTGCCCCGGCGCGGCGCGTCGGCAGCGCCAGCGACGTTTTCGGCTAGGGCTGGCGGCTCCATCTCTGCTCCATCATTCACACAAACTCCAGCAATCTATTCTGCTTATCATCCTGCCACTTTCGGGGAGGATAAGATGAAGACGCTGAACTATATCGCTAAATATGTTGAATATAACCTCAAAATCATCAGGTGTTTTTTAATTAGCGACGTACTTTTCCATACGCAACGACTGCGCCCGTTGTTAAACAGAGAGCCGGATCTGATTCATCCTGTCACGTTGAATGAAAAAATGTGCTACAGGCTGCTCTATGACAGGAAGCCGCTTTATACGCTGCTGGCAGATAAGCTCGCTGTCCGTCACTACGTTGCCAGCCGCACGGATGAAGTCACGGTCGCGCCCTTAATTAAGACCTATAAAAGCACCAAAGAGATTGATTTTGCCGCGTTGCCCGATACCTTCGTTTTAAAGTGCAATCACGACAGTGGCAGCACGATAATCTGCAAAGACAAAACGGCGTTCGATAGTCAGTCTGCTTTATTAACGCTGGATTTAGCCCTGAAAAAGAACATGTATTACTGCACGCGAGAGTGGCAATACAAAGACATTACGCCCACCATTCTGTGTGAAGAATATATTGAACTGTTTGAGGGAAGGGACAGAAGCACTACGCCCGAGATGTTGCGTATTCACTGCTTCGACGGCAATGCGAGCATTATCGAAGCCGACTTTACTGATGAACAGGGCAGGGAGTACGTGAATGTGTACAACAGAAAATGGGAACTGCAGCCCTTCCAGATAGCCTATCCCCATCATCCGGCTTTTATACCGGAACCGGCGCTGTTTTATCGCGCCCTCTCTGCTGCGCAGGCGCTGGCAAAAGATATCGACTATTGCCGGGTCGATTTAATGCTGAAGGACGACAGCCTGTACTTCAGCGAGATCACGCTTACGCCACAGCGCGGTAAGCTCAAAATCATTCCCCAGGAATGGGACGCGATACTTGGCGCGATGTGGCAACAGCAGGCGTACCATAAAACCTTCCGCCTGCCTTCAAGCCCAGAGGTGGATTTGCGCTAGTCAGCGTCAGGCCAGCGCAGTAAAAAAAGGGAGCCGCCCTGGGATGATGTGCGGTAACGAATATCGCCCCCGTGAGCCTGCATAATCGCCTTCGCAACGGATAAACCCAGCCCGCATCCCGCCGGGTTTATCGCACGACCTGCGGCGCCGCGTTGAAACGGCTCAAACATATGACGCTGGAAATCGTCGGGCACGCCCGGCCCCGTATCTTCCACCTCAATAAAAAACAGGTTGTCCCGATATCCGCTTCGGACCCTGACGATGCCCGGCGTGGCGTAATTAAGCGCGTTATCAAATAAAATGGTCAGGCACTGGATAATGCGCAGCGGATCACACCGCGTAACGGCATTATTTTGCTCAATGATGAGGTTAAATCCCTGCTCCTGAAACGGGTGACCAAACGATGCGCCAACGTTTTCCAGCACATCGCTCATTGCCACGGCTTTCACATCCAGCGTAAAGGATCCGCCTTCTGCCGCTCCCACGACGCGCAAATCGTCGATAAGCCGTGATAATCCTTCTGTCTGCCGCAGCAGGCTTTTGAACAGCGGCGGATCGGGTTCAAACACCTCTTCAACCAGCCCCTGCAGCCTGCCGCGTAAAATCGTGACCGGCGTTCTGAGTTCATGGGCGATCGCCGCATTCCAGGACTTTCTTTGGTTGTCCAGCGTCTGCAGCTTTTCCGCCATTTCGTTAAAGTCCCTGACTAACGTATTCACCTCCCCTAGGCTGCTCTGACTGTTTGCGGCGCGGGCGCTCAAATCGCCCTGAGAAATCCGGCGCAAACTGGTGGCAACGGAACTCAGGGGATTCAGTATCTTGGAGGAGAGTTTGAAAGCAAACAGTAATGCAATCAGGAAGCTGATTATCGAGCTGATAGCGATCCAGACCCAGTCAAAAACCGTCATGCTTTCACTGTTGCTGGCGGACAAACCGCCGGGGAAGTTTTCAATAATGAAGCTGTAAAACAGATAGGAACCGACCACGGCCACAATAATGATGGTGAACGTCAGGGACAGCATAAACAGAAGAATTTGCCGACTGAGCGCTTTATCTTTATTCACTTCTGTTCACCCAGCCGATAGCCTATCCCACGAATGCTTTCCGGTACGCCGTTTAAGCCACAGCCTTCAAATTTTTTACGCAACTTACTCATGTGGCTGTCTACGGTTCTGTCGAGCGTGTCGCTTTCGGGCAGGCAGGCATTGAGCAGCTCTTCACGGCTGAAGACCTTACGGGGATATTTTGCCATGTGCGTCAGAAGCTTGAATTCTGTGGTGGTCAGCACCGGCGTAAACGTCTGTCCACCGCTGTGGATCTCCACACAGAACTCATCGGTGTAGATGGTCATAAAGCGGGTTCTGATCAGGGATTGAGGGACAGCCTGATTTTTTGCTCTGCGCAGCACGGCCTCAATACGGGCGACCACTTCCGAAGGATTAAAGGGTTTAACGATATAGTCATCGGCACCCAGGCGAAGCCCCATCAGCTTATCAATATCCTGATCCAGCGCGGTCACCATGATCACCGGCGTGTTGCTTTCTTTACGCAACGTTGAAAGCACATTCCAGCCATCGATTAGCGGCAACTGGATATCCAGCAGCACCAGGTCAGGCTGTAAGGTTTTAATTAAGGCCAGAGCGCTTTCCCCCTCTGCCGCATGTACCGCTTTCATTCCGGCGCGTTTGATATAACTCATTAATATATCAGAGATTTCAAAGTCATCCTCAGCCACAAGGATTAGATTGTCGTTGCTCATAACGCCCTCAAAATTAAAAACACCTGTTGCGGATGATGGGGCAGCACAGCCGGAGGAGAAGCGCGTACTTTCATCAGGAACATTACGCCTGTCATGACAGGCAGACCAGCAAAAGCACTGCGCACAGCATGAAACCCACAATCAGACCTTAGCCAAAAGAAAAGCAACGTCACGCGGCGACAGAAAGCATGGAACGCCTGTTAGCTGATGCACCACTCTCTTTGCAGGATGGCGTAAATCTGCGTATTTTCATAAATCGCGATGCCATTGTGATCCGTGAATGACACATGCTCTTTAAAGCATCCTTCCAGCCGCATCCCCAAACGCTGACATAATCGCTGCGAACCCGCGTTGTCATCGGCGACATAGGCATAAATCCGCCTGACATTTTTTATCCGAAATAAATAATTAAACAGGCAGATTGCGGCTTCCTGAGCATAGCCATGGCCTTGATAGGCAGGATTCAGATACCATCCCACGTTCCGGGTACGGGCATCCGGTTCTTCGTCATCGCAGGCAAAAAGATGACCGATTAATTCGCCTGTCTGTTGCAGACACAGGGCAAACTGCGTGGCGTCAATGCTCCTTTTCCGCGCCTCCTTGACGGCGGCCTCAAGATCGGCCAGTTTCTCATCGAAAAAGCAGGCCGGATAAGGCGCGGATAAATAATTTAACAGGCCCTGAGCATCCTGTTGCAAAAAACGCCTGATGAAGACGCGTTCACTTTCAGCTATTTTCATCTCAAACCCTTTCCCGGGATAAAATAAAGGCGAATACCTTGTAATTTTGTGCCCTGATAATCTCTGTCCCTGTCAAAGTTCAGCATATATTATGTCCTGCGCTTTTAAATTGTCTATCGAATATATTGCGCGGTGTGCGACGTTTTTTTATTTTTACCGATCCATACTCTCTCCATAAACTTTACATAATAGGTCATTGTCAGGCGGGTACACTCCGGAATAATGCGCATTATTGGAGAGTATTCGTGATGACGCCGCGTAATTTAGTGAGGTCCGGTTTTTGCTTTTTATTTTTGCTGCTGTTCACCACTGGTTTGCATCCTTCCGGCGTCACACCGCTACAGCAAGCGTTAAGCGTTAAGGGGAGAAGCGTGATCGCGACGATGTATCGGCCTGTGAAAAAGATTAATCGCCATGAGCGAAACGCCCAGACGCCGTTCTGGGAGGCGGTCACCACCAATGCGCTGGCCTGCCGGGGCGGGCGCGTGACCCGGCTCCTGTATAAGGCCGCGCTGCGCCGACTAAAGGAGGCGTAATGCACACAGCAAACAAGCCAGTTACCACCACGATGAATTGACAGACTGGCGTCTCACTCTAAAAAGCGCGCACACCTGCGGGGCTTGCAGCGTAACAGGTGACGGTTTTCTGCCCTCATCTTTTTTATATTCAGTCAGGGTAAATCATGCCTCAGTTTTTTATTAATCGACCGGTATTTGCCTGGGTTATTGCCGTTTTTATTATTTTGTTTGGCCTGCTCTCCATTCCAAAATTACCCGTAGCGCTTTATCCCTCGGTGGCACCGCCGACTATCAGCATCACCGCCTCATATCCAGGATCAACGCCGGAAACCATGAACAACAGCGTGGTGGCGCTGATTGAGCGTGAGCTTTCATCGGCAAAGCACGTGCTGTATTACGAATCGTCCAGCGATACCAGCGGTATGGCATCCATTACGGTGACTTTTGCGCCCGGCACCGATCCTGAGCTGGCTCAGATTGATGTGCAAAACCGTATCAAAGTGATTGAGCCGCGCTTGCCCCAGGTCGTGCGGCAGAATGGCCTGAGCGTTGAGGCCTCGGGCGCTAACTTTTTGATGATCGTCGGGCTGACGTCTAAAGATGGCAAACTCACTGAGGCCGATCTGAGCGACTACTTTTCACGCAATATCACGGAAGAGCTTCGTCGTATTGAAGGCGTGGGCCGCGTGCAGCTGTTTGGCGCAGAGAAAGCGATGCGGGTCTGGGTCGATCCGGTCAAGCTTAGCCAGTATCGCCTGACCGTCAGCGATATCAGTCGGGAAATCAACACGGAAAATACCCAGATCGCGCCCGGACGGACCGGTGACGCACCGGCGGTTGCTGGCCAGCAGGTCAGCTATCCGCTACTGGTCAAAGGCCAGCTTGGTTCACCCCAGGAATTCGCCAGTATTACCCTGCGCGCCAATCCGGATGGATCTCGCGTGGTGCTGAGCGACGTGGCGCGGGTTGAGCTCGGATCGCAAACCTACAGTTTTGCCACCCGTGAAAACGGACGCGTCTCTACCGCGGCAGCGATTCAGCTTTCGCCAGGCGCCAATGCGGTTAAAACCGCAGAGCGGATCAAACTCCGTCTGAACGAGCTGCGTCAGGCTATGCCAGAGGGAATGGCTTACAGCATTCCGTTTGATACGACGCCCTTCGTGAAGATCTCGATTGAGAAGGTCATTCATACCTTTATCGAAGCCATGATACTGGTCTTCCTTGTGATGTATCTGTTCTTACAGAATGTTCGCTATACCTTTATCCCGGCGATTGTTGCGCCGATTGCGCTGCTGGGCACCTTTACCGTGATGCTGCTGGCGGGATTCTCGGTCAACGTATTAACCATGTTCGGTATGGTGCTGGCGATTGGAATCATCGTTGACGATGCGATAGTGGTGGTGGAAAACGTCGAACGAATCATGACGGAAGAGGGGCTGGGCCCGAAAGCGGCAACGCAAAAGGCGATGAAGGAGATTACCGGTGCGGTCATCGGGATTACGCTGGTGCTGAGCGCGGTCTTTATCCCGATGGCGATGGCCAGTGGTTCCGTTGGGGCGATATACCGGCAGTTTACGCTCTCAATGGCGGTTTCTATCCTGATCTCCGCCTTCCTGGCGCTCAGCCTGACGCCGGCGCTGTGTGCCACGCTGTTAAAACCTGTTGATCGGCATGCTCATCAGAAAAAGGGCTTCTTTGGCTGGTTCAACCATAAGTTTGCAGCAATGACTTACCTTTACGGCCAGGGCGTAAGCTGTTTATTAAAACGGGTAGGCGGTGCGTTAGCGGTTTATGCGGCGCTGTGCCTGCTGTTCTTCCTGGCGATAAAAAACCTGCCGTCTTCGTTTCTGCCGGAGGAGGATCAGGGCTACTTTATGACCTCCATTCAGCTCCCCTCGGACGCGACCAGCGAACGCACGCTGAACGTGGTAAAAGCTTTTGAACAGCAGGTGCTTTCAAGCCCGGCGACGCAGTCAACTATCGCGATAATGGGGTTCAGCTTTGCGGGTTCCGGGCCTAACTCCGCCATGGCTTTCACCACCTTAAAAGGATGGGAAGATCGTCAGGGGGCCACCGCCTTTTCTGAAGCCGCGCGCGCGCAGAAAGTGATGTCAGCGAATCCTGAAGCGGAAACCTTTAATCTGATCCCCCCGGCTATTGACGAGCTGGGGAACTCATCGGGCTTTACGTTGCGCCTGCAGGATCGCGGCGGCAAAGGCTATGCGGCGCTGAAAAAGGCGGAGGAGCAGTTGCTGGCGCTTGCGGCGAAGAGTTCTGTCGTCCGGGATGTGTACGTTGACGGCTTACCCGATGGGCAGATGATCCGGCTTAATATCGATCGACAAAAAGCCTTTGCGATGGGCGTGGCTTTTGATGAGATCAGCCAGACGCTTTCCGGCGCGATAGGTTCGCTTTACGTCAATGATTTTCCCAACAGCGATCGTATGCAGCAGGTCATCATTCAGGCCGATGCGAAATATCGTATGCAACCCGAGGATATTCTCAGGTTATACGTGCGCAATGCGTCCGGCGGAATGGCACCGCTCGCTGAGTTTGTTCATGCGGAGTGGGAAACCTCCCCGTTGCAGCTGGTTCGTTATCAGGGTTATCAGTCAATCAAGATAACCGGCAATCCCGCACACGGCTATTCAAGTGGCGATGCGCTGAACGAGATGAGCCGGCTGGCGAAACAGCTGCCAGAAGGTTTTGCAATAGAGTGGACCGGTGGCTCGTTACAGGAGCAGCAATCGGCCTCTGAAGCGCCTATGCTGATGGTGCTGTCCATGCTGGTGGTGTTCCTGGTGCTGGCGGCGCTTTATGAAAGCTGGTCAGTGCCGGTCTCCGTTATGCTGGTCGTGCCGCTTGGCCTGCTGGGCGCGGTCATTGCCGTCAGCCTGATGGATATGCAGAACGACGTATTCTTCAAAGTTGGGATGATTACGATTATTGGACTGTCGGCAAAAAATGCCATTCTGATTGTCGAATTTGCTAAGCAGATGCACGAAGGCGGCAAAGGGCTGGTTGAGGCAACGCTGGAAGCCTCGCGGATGCGTTTACGCCCGATCCTGATGACGTCGCTGGCCTTTACCCTGGGCGTGGTACCTTTGATGCTGGCTAGCGGAGCAAGTGCCAGAACGCAGCAGGCGATCGGCAGTGGCGTATTTGGTGGCATGATCAGCGGCACGCTGCTGGCCATATTCTTTGTACCCCTGTTCTATTTTTCAGTGATGAAGGCGGTCGAAAAACTAAAACCGAAGCAGCGCTAAGCGCCTCTGAATCAGGCCGGGCGAGGGCAACATAGCCATTCGTCCGGTTGTCGGGTCAGATAGCGCACTAGGTTGTTAAGATGGCGTGATGATCTTTACTGCTGTGAGGTGGCGTGACTGCGCCGCTGGCGTCAGTGCATGAGGGATGGCTGAGGAAACCGATTAGCGGTGCGGCATTCTGGCTTCGAACGCTTTGCCACTAAAGCGGGCATATTGCCCTGTAAGGCGCCAGAAGGCAGGCTGAGTCTCGGTGTAGATTTCAGCGGCCAGCACCAGACGGCGCTGCACATCTTCAGTCAGGTCAAGCTGTGTCCAGGGAATAAAGTAGCGTTGGCTGTCAGTCAACAACAACCACATTGGAGAACCACAGCCGGGGCAAAAATAGCGTTTACCCTGTAAAGACGAGGTGAAACATGAGGGCGAGGCTGACTGCCTGAGTAATGCTGGCGCACTGGCCGCTTCCATGTACATGGCAATCCCGCCTGACCATTTTTGACACAACGTGCAATGACAGGCATGCACGTTCAGTTCATCGATCTCGACGGCGAACTGACACTCACCACAAAGGCAACGCCCGGTAAATGTTGTCAAAACCATCCTTGTACCCCAGAGCGGTAAATATGCGGGTGATAAAAAAGCCAGCTCTGAGAGCTGGCTTAACACGAGTGCGTCGGAATTAGAATTGATAAACCAGGCCGACGGCCAGAATATTGTCAGTTGAAATGCCCGCTGCCTGAGTGAAGTCGGTTTCATCCAGCAGGTTGATTTTATAATCGATGATGGCTGACATATTTTTGTTGAAGTAATAGGCCGCACCTAAATCAACATATTTCACTAAATCCCGGTCGCCAAAGCCTTCAAGATCTTTCCCTTTTGATTGCAGATAAGCGATGCTGGGGCGCAGACCAAAGTCGAACTGATACTGCGCAACGACTTCGAAATTCTGTGCTTTGTTGGCGAAGCCTGGGTTGCCATTACCAACGCGTGTGGCATTGTAGGTTTGGGTATATTGTGCCGCCAGATAAACGGCATTGGCATCGTATTTCAGCGCGGCTGAATACGTTTCGGCATTATCACCCTCACCCAATGCCAGACCGTTCTGGTCCAGTGTGCGTTTGGAATGAGAATAGGCCACACCGGCATTGATGCCCAGAGGAGAGGCATAGGTCACTGCTGCACCGTAGCCGTCGCCGTTTTGCTTCGCAGCATTACGGTTATTATTCGTCACACTGTTGCCTTCACCATCAGCACCGCCGTTTCTGCCTTGATACTGTAAGGCAAAGTTAAGTCCGGATACCAGGCCAAAGAAGTCGGTATTACGGTAGGTCGCCAGGCCATTGGCACGTTGTTGCATAAAATTATCGGAGCCATAGGTGTCGCCGCCAAACTCCGGCAACACGTCGGTCCAGGAGGTAACATCGTAAACCACGCCGTAGTTACGGCCGTAGTTGAACGAACCATAGTCACCGTATTTGAGCCCCGCGAAGCCTAAGCGCGTCCATGACTGGCTCTCAGATTTTTCATCGCGGTTCGCCTGCATGTTGTATTCCCACTGGCCAAATCCGGTCAGTTGGTCGGTGATCTGCGTTTCCCCTTTTACACCGAGGCGAGCATATGAATTATCACCACGCTCACCTTTATCACTGGTGAAATAGTGCAAACCCTGCATTTTACCGTAGAGATCTAATTTATTACCGTCTTTGTTATAGATTTCTGCAGCATTTGTTACACCTGCTGCTAACAATGTAGTTACTGCCACTGCAACTAATTTAAGTTTCATGAGAGAAATCCTGTAGTTTTATTTTATATTAACCAGAGCCACTGATGGATGAGGCGCGCTTAAATGGCTCACTATTTTTAAATGACAATGCGGTATGAATTCAATAATAAGTTTCCTGCCATTTCGATTTGTTTGTGTTTGTATGATCTGCGTCTAAATAGAAGGGCTGGTGTGTTTTCTGTTTGTCTTAAAATTATTGCTTTTATCTTTTCGTTGTTGCTATTTTTGGAAT
The DNA here is from genome assembly GCF_024814475.1 of Pantoea sp. B623. Taxonomy (NCBI): domain Bacteria; kingdom Pseudomonadati; phylum Pseudomonadota; class Gammaproteobacteria; order Enterobacterales; family Erwiniaceae; genus Pantoea; species Pantoea sp. B623. The sequence continues at coordinate 3,526,702 of NZ_JANUXM010000004.1, forward strand.
TATCCGTTGTTTTTTATGGGTTCTTTCTTTTGTTCTTATTATGACTTATTTGTTAATTGTTTTTTCTGACATGCTCTGTTTTTTATAACTTCATTAATAAAAGAATAAAGATGAGGGAAGTGTTTTTACGTAATTAAAGGTTTTGCATTTATTGACACGGAAGGTGAGATCTTACCATAAGAGACGGGTTGATAATGTACAGCGTCTCTATTGCACTCTGTTAAAATAGTGTTTAATAAGAACGAGGTGTTTAAAAAAGTGGATATGTTTATCACAAGTATTTGTTAACCGCGTTTATCTTCCCGGATCTGCGTCCTCAGCAAAACTGTTGAGTTTCTCAATATCCATTCACCGTTAACTGCCTCACATCTTCACTTTCAGAATGAAATGGTTAATCAATCTCTCTTTTCTTTTTGAAAAGCTCCCGTTTTTTATTCGTGATAATTATCACGCGTATCATCACCCAAACTCAAGGGGATAAGGTCAGGGCGGCAGCCATCCTTGGCATCAGCCCGACCACCCTGTGGCGTAAGTTGAAAGAGTACGATCTTAACAGCTAACCGCGGCTGGCGAAGCGGCTTTGATGTGGTCAATAAATGCTCTTAACGCCGATGACATATAGTGGCGATTAGGATAGTAAAACTGCAGGCTGGGCTGCTCTGGTAACCACGCTTCCAGTACCGGAACCAGACGGCCAGCTGCCAGTTCATCTTTTACCTGTTCGTGATAGAGGTAGCCCAGTCCGGCACCGCACAGCACGGCATCACGTTGAGCGTCCATATCGTCCAGCAGGATATTACCGGCCGGAAGTATCTCAAGCCTGCCTTCCGGGCCGCTGAATTCCCATTGATAAATGCGACCGCTGCCGTGACGGAACATCACGCACTGATGATTCATGATGTCACGCGGGTGCTCAGGCGGTGCATGGCGGGCGAAATAGTCCGGGGTTGCCACCACAACCAACCTGATTTTGGGCCCAACGGGAAGCGCGATCATATCTTTTTCAAGCCTGCTGCTGAGGCGAATACCCGCGTCAAATCCCTCTTTCACGATATCGACCAGCCGGTCTTCCGTTGTGATTTCCACACGGATATCCGGATAAAGCCGACTGAATGTTGCCACCAGTGGGATTAACACCATGCGCGAGGCAAGACGCGATGAGTTAATTTTTAGCGAGCCCATGGGCGTCTGACGAAAACAGTTAGCCTCATCGAGTATCACATTGATTTCATCAAAGGCCGGGCGCAAACGCTCATACAGATTTGCTCCGGCTTCTGTCAGGGCTACGCTACGCGTTGTGCGATTGAACAGCCGGATTTTCAGCCGCTGCTCAAGTTGCTTTATTGCGTGGCTAACCGCCGAGGGCGACAGGCCAAGCTCGTCACCGGCCGCGCGAAAACTTTTGTGCCGTGAAACCGCGATAAAGGTCGCAAAGTCATAGACGTTCAGTTTCATTGGTGAAAATCTCTCATTAACCCATCTCAAATCATACGTTTCACACACTAATGTGGCGAGCGTAATGTGAATGCCTCAACACAAGATGAGGTGAAAGATGAAATCAACAAACCTGTATATCGTCTGGTCACATCCCCGTGCCGATTCACTCACCGCACAGATGGTGGAAAGCCTGCGCCATCGGGGGGAGCAGCGGGGCGCACATGTTAAGACGCTGGATCTCTACCGCAGTGGCTTTGATCCGGCGATGCGGGAAGAGGACGAACCCGAGTGGCAAAATCCGGCTAAGCGCTACTCACCGGAGGTGCATCGTCTGTTCAGTGAGCTTGACGATCGTGATGCGATCATTTTTGTCTTTCCGCTGTGGTGGTACAGCTATCCCGCCATGCTCAAAGGCTATCTGGAACGCGTATGGAACTATGGTCTGGCCTACGGTGAAAACAGCGCGTTAAAAGATAAAAAAGTACGCTGGCTGGCGCTGGTCGGCGGTTCTCAGCAAACCTTTATTAAATATGGCTGGGAGAAAAACATCACGGATTACATGATGGGCGTTACGGGCTATCTGGCGATCGGTGACGTGGAGGTTCATTTCCTCTATAACACCTTGGGTGTTGAGGAGACGATTGATGACAGCCACTCGCATTATGAGCAACTGTTTGCACAAGCGCAGGAGGTCGTAGACAGCACCATTGAATAAAGCATGGCAGGGCGATCGCTGCCCTGCAAAACGGCGTACATGACAGCCTGGCCTGTATCGGGCGTCGACAAGAGATGACCAAAATGAAAATAGCCATAGCGTGCCTGTTACTGATATCCGGCTCTGCCATTAGCGCGGTGGGCAGTTGCGATGTCATTGGAGGTGGGGCGCAGTATCAGGATCGTCTTACGCCGGATAACGTCGCCCACTATGTTACTGTCCGCACTTTCGATGCGTTGAAACAGGCTGTCGACAGCAATCATCCCTTCATCTATGTTCCGGGTGATGTCACCATCACGGTGCCGAATCAGCCACAGGCATTGCGCATTAAAGCCGGGCAGACGCTTTTTAGCAATCGTGGTGAAAAAGGCAGTCGGGGCGCTTTATTACAAACGCCATGGCTCAATGACGGACTTAATCAGTATCCCGTGTATGTTGTTGAGGCTAAAGCAAGGATAACCGGGCTGCGTATTGAAGGCCCCTCTGGACAACCGGACACGCCGAATAAAACGATTGGCATCCAGTTTTTACCCGGCACCGATCATATTGATATCGACAACAATGAGATTTATCACTGGCCGTGGGCCGGGATTAGCGTAAAAACGTCCGTCGACAATAAAATTCATCACAACGTTATCCACGATAATATCCGTACCCAACTGGGCTACGGTGTGGTGGTACAAAATGGCCATGCCCAGGCCGATATCTACTGCAATACCTTTAACGCTAATCGTCATGCTATTGCAGGAAAAGGCGATGACGGTGAGGGCTATCACGCTTATAACAACCTTGTGCTCAATGGCGGAGCACGGGGCGCTTACCATCAGTTTGATATGCACAAGGGCGCGCAGGGCCATGGCGGGAAAAACATCATCATAAACAATAATCTGTTTGATTATGGCCGCTACGGGACGTCAAACCGAGGCAGTGTTTATATTCGAGGTGTACCGACCGACGGGCCGGTTAGCGTTAACGACAATCTGTTTACCCAGCCTTGGACGGTAGGCTTGCAAACCGCAGTAGGTGGTGTGCCTGGCTCAATCCCGCCGGTTGAGGAGATTAAACGCCACAATCGTTTCAGTGTGGCGGCACATTACAGCAAAGATGCGGCCGGATTTTGTGTTGTCTCCGTGGCAGAGCACAGGATGCCGGTGAACTGTGAGTCGGTTGCTTCTGTGCTTGAGAAATAAGTAATGGCGAGACAGCACAGAAAACCGGTCATCGGTTGCTGCGGGCCACCTTGTGATGTGGCAGATGGAAACGTACTGAACGACTGAACCTCACCACCGGCGTTTCAGGTTCCTCCCCATGATATCCTGCGGAGGAACCTGTCCAGGATCAGTCATAACAGGTTTTGGGGGCACCGCGCACGGCCATTCATTGTGCTTCAGCCTCGGACGTTTCCGGCACAACGGCGGGGTTTTTTTTGCCTAATAAGGCCAGCGCGTGTTGCTCTCCCCACTGCTTTAACAGCCCAAGCAAGGGCGCAAGCGAAGCGCCTTCTTCGGTCATGCTGTACTCCACCTTCGGCGGAACTTCAGCATACACTTCGCGATGAATTAACCCGACGTTTTCCAGTTCCCGAAGTTGCCGCGTGAGTACCCGCGGCGTGATATCACCCAGCCGTCTTCTTAGCGCATTAAACCGCAGCGTTTCGTTTTGCAGGTGGTAAAGAATCATCCCTTTACCCTTGCCGCCAATCAGTTCCAGCGTGGCTTCAACCGGGCAGGCCACCGCATCGTAATTTTCATATCCTGGGGTTTTTACAGTATCCAAAATGTACCTATATCACCTAAATGACCGTATTTAATAAAATGCACATATGGTCTATGTTTAGCAACTGCTGATTAAGACATCCCTCTTTTAACGGAGAAAAGCATGAAAGCACTTACCCTTAAAGCACCAGGCGGACTCAACAATATCCATGTGTCTGACATCGCCGATCCGGGCCAACCGGGCAAAGGTGAGATTCGGGTCGCTATCAAAGCCGGCTCCCTGAATTTTCACGATCTGATTGTCGCTACCGGGCAGTTTCCAACCGAAGATGGCCGCATCCTGCTGTCTGATGGCGCAGGCGTGGTAGAAGCCGTTGGCGAAGGCGTTAAGGATTTCCGCGTGGGCGACAGCGTTGTGTCAACCTTCTTTCCCGTCTGGCTGTCCGGCAAACCTTCCGCAGAAGTGGGAGGCTTTGCCCATACGCCGGGCGACGGCATTGATGGCATGGCCAGTGAGTATGTCGTGCGTTCGGAGAATGCCTTTACCCATGCCCCGCAAGGCTGGACGCACACCGAGTCGGCCACGATCACCACGTCTGGCCTGACAGCCTGGCGCGCCCTGATCACTGAAGGCAAACTGCAGGCCAACGACACGGTGCTGGTGCAGGGAACGGGCGGCGTGTCCATGGCCGCCCTGCAGATCGCCAAAGCGATGGGCGCGAAAGTGATCGCCACATCCTCATCAGATGAAAAGCTTAAGCACGTTAAAGCGTTGGGTGCCGATGAAACCATCAACTACCGCACCACTCCGAACTGGGGCGATAGCGTCCTCGCACTGACCAACGGCGTGGGCGTGGATCATGTTGTTGAGGTGGGCGGCCCGGCGACGCTGGGCGAGTCACTGAAAGCGGTCAAAATCGGTGGGCACATCACCCAAATCGGTATCATTTCCGGCGATGAAGCAACGCTCTCCATTCTGTCTGTTCTGGCGAAGCAGGTCACCATTAAAGGCGTGATCGTTGCCAGTCGTCAGGACCAGATTGACTACGTGAAGGCGCTGGAAAGCATGAACCAGAAGCCGGTTATTGACCGGACGTTTAAATATGACGATATTGCCGAGGCCTTCGCCTGGCAGCAGAGCGGCTCGCATCTGGGCAAAATCTGTGTTGAGTGGTGACAGATAGATAAAGTGGGCATGTAAGCCTTGTCATAAGAGGCGAAAACCTGCTTGTCGTCGGTCAAAAAAGGGTGCATACGCTGTGCACCCTTTTCAACAAAACCCCCTGCACAGCACGGGTAAGTGAGCGGTGTTATCATCCAACGGCTCGAACCTCGTCTGACTTGCAGGCTCTGCCCCTCTTCATCATCCTTTAGTCATTATCATGAATATAATACGCGGCATCAGCAGGCTGAAAATCGGTCATTTCGCCTGTGGCGATGCCCGTGGCTAATGCCTGCTTGTTGTCCAGCAGCTTATGGTTATCTTCACTGTAGGTGATCTTTTCAATCTGCTCGTCAGTGAGGTGGGTGCAGGACTGATAAATCGTTTTTATCATGTTCCGGTATCTGCTGGTAAATTCGGTTTTCTCGTCCAGCATATTTTCACTGACATTGCTACGCGGCGCGTTTCCAACGGTTGGCGCATGCAATAAGAAAATGCTGTCACCCATAACCTGCCTCTTTTGTGCGCCGCAGTAGATCATCGTCGCCGAGGACTCGACGGAGGAGGCGTTCACGGTCGTAACGGGAATGGGGGAGTTTTTAACGATCTGATAACCAATTTTCCCGGCATCAATGTCACCACCGGGGCTGCTGATATAGAGCAGCACCTGCGTGGCTGATTTATAATTCTGGCCGATCTCGTCGAGCACGGATGAAAGCGACATCACCTTATTAAGCGTGACCACGCCGGTAAAAAACACCTTTACGGATTTAACCGTATTTGGCGGGCGTTTGACGTCAACGACTCTGTTGATAGCAGCCAAAGAGGGTGCACTGATCGTAATAAACAGGGCCGCTATCAAAGCGTTATATTTCATTGTTGAATCATCACTCCGTTTTTTTCATTTCTTATCAGCCACAGGGATTTTATGCAATGCCGATTGGTTATTTGCAGGGCTTTGTTACCCTTTAATATATTTCACATTATTATTTATCAGGCATTTTTAATCGTTAGGGTGCGAATTTTTTTTCCTCGCGATAGTAATAGCGTGAATCTCGGAATACCTGATGCTTAACACTGTTTTGGATATCGCGAAACCTGTTATCAGTGAACACCTGCGCCTCTGAACGGAGTGCTGTCACCTGAAAGCAAATGGCGGCGCATGGAGGATAATCCAGCTGTCGAGTGATTGCCGGATGACCGTGAATGCGTTGACCAGGCACGTTCGACGCGTGCACTGAAGGCGCTCTCAACACAAAACGCTGTCAGTGTCGGTCAGGTCATCGATTCGCGCCTTATCCTGTGTGTATTTTCGCCTGTCTGCGCTCGCGTGCAGTGAAAACATGAAGAGACCTTCGCGCGACATCACGTTTTTAGTGGCGGTGTATTAAGGCGCAAAATGAAACTGATAAGATGCCTTTTTTAAATTGTTACTGCTGCGGCAGGCAAAACCTGATTTCCTGGCCTGTGCCGGAAGTCGGGTTTTTTTGTTTCTGGGGTTCTGATGAAAATCGCCAAAATACTTAATAACAATGTGGTGGTTGTTCTGGATGAGCACGGACGTGAGCAGGTTGTTATGGGCCGGGGGCTGGCCTTTCAGAAACGGGTCGGTGAAGAACTGGATAAACAGCGCGTCGAAAAGGTGTTTGCGTTGCAAAACGATGAGCTGGTTCACCGCCTGGGGGAACTGCTCAACCAGATCCCGCTGGAGGTCATGACGACCTGCGATCGCATTATCGAACGGGCAACAGAATGTCTGGGAAAATTGCAGGAAAGTTTGTACATCACCCTGACCGATCACTGCTACTTTGCGATTGAGCGGCAGAAGAAAGGGCTGGCGATAAAAAATGTGCTGCTGTGGGATATCAAACGTCTTTATCCCAAAGAGTTTGCGCTAGGGCAGGAGGCCAGGCAAATCATTGCCCGTCGTCTTCACACCGAGTTGGACGAGGACGAGGCGGGTTTTATCGCGTTGCACCTGGTCACGGCGCAACTTAACAGTGAAATGCCTGAAGTGATGCACGTCACCCGGGTTATGCAGGAAATCCTGCAGTTGGTGAAATATCAACTGAGGCTGGAGTATCAGGAGGAATCGCTCAGCTATCAGCGTTTTGTGACGCATCTGAAGTTTTTTGCGCAGCGTATGTTAACGCGCACCGTGGTGGAAGATGATGATGTTTCACTGCATTCAGCCGTAAAAGACAACTATGCGAAAGCCTGGAAATGCGCGGAGAAGGTTTCACAGTATCTACAGCAAAACTATCAGCGTGAGCTGACAACAGAAGAGATTGTGTTTCTTGCCATTCATATCGAACGGGTAAGAAAAGAGGCGCATTAAGCCTGATTAACACAGGATTGTAACTGCATTGCGCAGGCAAAACCTGAGCGCGGCCCATGACACACAAGGGGGCCGTTCTCAGGTTTTTTTATTTTTAACGGATGCCAGCGGCATCGCTCTGAGGACATCAACATGAAATATCAACCGTTGGCCAGGGATATTCTCAGCCACGTCGGCGGCAAAGAGAACATCGTCAGTCTGGTGCATTGTGCCACGCGTCTTCGCTTCCGGGGCAGGCACCCTGGCACCCTGGCACCCTGGCACGCAGTCACAAGAAAAGCTTCTACTGGTATCAGGACGTGATTGCATCCAAAGGCGCATCGTTAACAGCCCGTCCTTAACAGCATAACGTCCCTCAGGCGGGTTGAGGCTGTGCGATTCTGTTGCCTCAGCTTGCCTGCCATTTTGCGGCTGGCCTCTGTCTCGTCGGCAGCCGACGCTGCCACATCATCCATCAGGCGACTCTGCCTAACGCCAGCCTTGCCGGTCTCTGCTGATATTTTGACTGTCGCATTTCCCCAACATCGCTCCCGTTTAAAAGCGTAAAAACTCCTCCAGCGTCACATATCGCCGCTTATGCTGATACCTTTTTGTGACAAATAACACAACCTCATAACATTTACCTGCGGCGGAAAAAGTTTGACCAGATAATGAGTGTACTTTGTACACCACGGTTTTACAGAGTAAAACAAACGATGTATCCAGGCGTAAAACCATGACAATTCTGCGAGGAACACCATGTTTGAAAAGATGCCGAATGGCGCATTAACCTCCGATATCGAACAGCAGACCGTAAAACGCGTGATAAGACGGATCCTTCCCTTCCTGATCGTCTGCTATCTGATCGCTATCATTGACCGGGGCAACATCGGGATGGCGGCGTTGCAAATGAACGAGGATCTCGGCCTGTCCAAAGCGGTATTTGGTCTGGCAAGCAGTCTGTTTTTTGTCGGCTATTTTCTGTTCGAAGTGCCCAGCAACTTAGCGATGCAAAAGATTGGCGCAAAGATTTGGATATCTCGCATTATGGTGACGTGGGGCATCGTGTCCGTCTGCACCGCCTTTGTTTCAAGCGCTGAAATGCTCTATTTCCTGCGCTTCTTACTGGGTGCTGCCGAGGCGGGGTTTTTTCCCGGCGTTATCCTGTATTTGACCTACTGGATCCCCGGTAAGTACCGCGCCCGCGTCATCGCGACGTTTATGGTGGCCATTCCGGCGGCAAACTTTATTGGTTCACCGATCTCGGGCGCAATACTCTCGCTGGATGGCTGGTTCGGGTTACGCGGCTGGCACTGGCTGTTTATTTTAGAAGGCATTCCAGCCGTGCTTTTAGGCGTCGCCGCCTTTTTCCTGTTAAGCAATCGCCCTGAAAATGCGACCTGGTTAACCGAAGAGCAGCGCAACTGGCTCAGCACCACGCTGGCTGAAGAGAACGCAAAACGTAAAGTGATTGGTCATATTTCGTTGTGGCAGCTTCTGCGTCACAAACATATCTGGGTGATGGCGCTGATTTACGCAGGGGCTTCGGCTGCCGGTTCTACATTGAGCGTCTGGTCGCCGCAGTTGCTTAAGTCGTTTGGACTCGACAACTTCACCACCGGGCTGGTCAACGCGATTCCTTATGGCCTGGCGTCGGTGTTAATGATTGTCTGGGGACGTAGCTCTGACCGCACGGGCGAACGCCGCTGGCATACCGCGTTAACGCTTTTCCTGATCGCGGGTGGGCTGCTCTCTGCCTTCCTTACGCAGTCGCTGGCGGGAAGCGTGGTGATTCTTTCGCTGGTTCTGATTGGTGCTTACTCCATGAAAGGCCCGTTCTGGGCGCTGGCGTCCGGCTGGATGTCTTCTACCACCGCAGCGGCGGGCTTAGCGGCTATCGGCGCAATGGCGAATTTGATTGGTGGTGGCCTGATGGTCAACGTCTACGGCATTATCAGTGAGCAAACTGGCAGCCATGCGCTGGCGATGGTGCCACTGGCGGTACTCTGCGCGGCGGGCGGTATCGCGGTGCTGATCATGGGCCGCAAAAGCGCCGCAAAAATCGAGGTTGATCAGAGCCTGTCACCGGCAAGCAAATAGTGGGTTCAACCTGAAAAACCAGTAAAGCGCCTGCGGGCGCTTTTTTTGTAGCCGATGACATGGCGGAATAATGCTTAACAGGAAAAGGTAAAGGCGCCGGAGCGCCTCAGGGGAGGGGATGACTATGCTTTGCGGTAAGGATCTTTGATTAACGCTACGGTAAACGCGCCAATCAGCAACACGGCGGAAACTGCCAGCAGCGCCCACATAAAACCCCCGCTTGTCTGACGCACATAACCAATAAGCGAAGGCCCGACAAATCCTCCCAGATTGCCGACAGAAACAATCATGGCTAATCCGCCTGCGGCCGCGCTTCCTGTGAGACAACCCGAAGGCAGTGCCCAGAATGACGCCTGAAAAGCCAGAATGCCGCTGACGGTAAAACAGAGCGCAAGCATCTTCACCACCGGCTCATTCACGACGGCGCTGCAGGCCAGCGCGATGGCGGCGATAACCAGCGCAGCGCTGATCCAGCGAATGCGGTGGCCGGAGGCATTGGCCCGCTGCGCCCAGAACAGCATGCTGAAGGCACCACAAATATAAGGTAGCGCGGTCAGAAAACCCGTGGCGGTATGGCTCACGCCAATCTGCTTGATGATCTGCGGCATCCACAGGCCCACGCCGATAGAACCGACAATGCCGCAAAAATTAATGAAAGCCAGCAGGTAAAGCAGGGGATTGCGCAGCGCGTCACGCAGGCTGGCACCGTGCGCCCTTTCAATTTGCTGCTGCTCGTTTGCCAGTCGTCGGCTCAGCAACGTTTTTTCCGCCTCGCTCAGCCAGTTGGCCTTTGCCGGGCGATCGTTGAGGAAGAACAGGCACAGGACGCCGAGGATAACGGCCGGAAACCCTTCCAGCAGCAGCAACCATTGCCAGTTACGAATGTGTTCATGCCCGGTGAGTTGCATCAACATGCCGGATAAGGGCGCGCCGATGATATTGGCCACGGGGATGCCGACTAAAAATGCCGCCGTGATTTTTGCACGCCAGCTTCCGGGAAACCAGTAGGTGAAGAACAGATAAATACCCGGTGTAAAGCCTGCTTCAGCCACGCCCAGGCAAAAGCGGGCAAAGGCAAAGCTGACCGGCCCGGTAACGAAGGCGGTCGCCATGGAGATGATGCCCCATGAGATCATGATGCGGGCGATCCAGATACGAGCCCCCACTTTTTGCATAATCAGGTTACTGGGCACCTCAAACAGAAAATAGCCGATGAAAAACATCCCGGCACCAAACCCGAACTGCTCAGCCGTAATGCCCAGATCGGCGTTCATGCCCAGTGCGGCGAAGCTGACATTGGTGCGATCCAGATAACTGACCACGTAGCAGATGAAAATAAAAGGCAGGATACGGCGGAACGCTTTAGCCGCCGCCCGTTCGCTTTGTTCAAAATCAGTTTGATTCATGTCTTCATGGGATGCAGACACGGCTGCTGGCTCAACAGGTGAGCCAGTGCTTACAGAATGCAGATTCATGGTTGCCTCCGCTGCGTTCAGAAAACGCAGTGTTGTTCTCAGAGAAAATCGGTGGACAGGAAGGGCAGTGGATGGCCTGGTGTTTTCATTGAACAGGTAAGAATGCTGCCGCTGACCGATTCGGTAATAAACAGCTGCTGTAAATTTTCGCCACCAAAACAGAGATTGGTGGTGGAGCGTCCGGCGGGACTGGTGAGAATTTCTGCGGGCTCAGCCAGATCGTTCAGCAGCCAGACGCGGCCCAGGCCAGGGTTGGCAATCAGCAGCTTGCCGTGCGCGTTCATGGCTAATCCATCGGGACCGCTGGGGCCGTGCGAGGTAAAATACTGACCGACCTTGCTGACTGAACCATCGCGCTGAAGCGGCACGCGCCAGATCGCATTGCCACGCGTCATTGCGACATACAGCACTTTTTCGTCTGGCGACAGCACCAGTCCGTTTGGGCTTGGGCAGTTATCCAGCAGAATATCCAGCCTTCCCTCCTGGCTGAGCCGATAAACCCGTCCTGTGGGATCGTGCAGCCCGGTTTGCCCCTGATCGGTGAAATAGAGGTTCCCCCGGCTGTCGGGCGTTAAATCGTTCACGCCGCGAAAACTCTCGCTGTTACGGCGCGACAGCCATGGCGTGATTTTTTGCGTTTTGAGACAGAGCTTCATTAACCCGTGACGATAATCCGTAATCAGAAGCGTCTCCGGACCGACAAGTTTCATGCCGTTGGGTTCGCCATCGTATTGCACGACGATGTCCCAGTTGCCTGCCATATCAACGCGGAATATCCGGCCATAGGGAATGTCGGTCAGGTAAATACAGCCCGAAGGATGCCAGACCGGCCCTTCAAGAAAAGAGTCGGTAAGCTGGCCGCCGCGATTCGCGGTGGCCCAGGCATTGTGACGGTCAGGTGCGCGGAAGCGGTCGGGCAACCGGGTAAAAACCGATGTCTGCCTGACCTCCGGTGTGGTCAGGCACATCATACGGTGGCTTCCTTTTGCGCTAATACCTTAAGCAGATTGGTCACGGAGGCCGTGCCCATTTTCACGTAAGAATTATCACTCACGCCGCCGATATGCGGCGTAATGATGACGTTTTCCACCTTCTGCCAGATGTGCGGCGCAGTCAGCGGCTCAACGGTAAAGCTGTCCAGCGCCGCGCCGCTGAGTCTGCCGCTGTTAAGGGCACGAATCAGGGCATCATCATCAATCAGTCCACCGCGCGCGGTATTCACCAGCACGGCGCCGGGTTTGAACTGTGCCAGGGCCTGGTCATTGATCATCTTGCTGTTTTGCGCGGTCAGCGGACAGTGCAGCGACACAATATCTGCGCGCGCATACAGCGTGGCTAAATCGTCCACCTGCTCACAGCCTGCGGGCAGCGTTTTCGCCCAGGGATCGTAAGCTATCACCTGCATGCCAAACACCCGACCAATGTCCGCCACCCGGCCGCCTATCGCCCCCAGCCCAACCAGCCCAAGCGTCCGGCCTTCAAGTTCAAGCGACTTGTGGGTGGATTTATCCCAGTAGCCGTCACGCATCCGGCGATCCAGCGGGATCAGGGATTTGGTGCAGGCCAGAATCATGGCCCAGGTATGTTCTGCCACCGCTGCCGCATTGGCACCAGGCGCAGACTGGACGCTGATGTTTCGTTCGGCCGCCGCCGTTTGATCGATAACGTCAATGCCGCTGCCATGCTTGGAGATCACGCGCAGGGCAGGCGCTGCATCCATGATGCGGGCGTTAATTTTTCCATAGCGCACCACAATCCCGACCGGATTGTGCTGCTCACAAAGCGCAACCAGATCGTCTTCTGACGGCTTAGTGCCCGCAAAGACCACCTCATAATCCTCCAGCATCGCGAGCGCGGCGGGAGCGATGTCTGCGCCGGTAATGATGACAGTGTCCTTTTTACGCATCACAGTTCCTCCCCTTCCGCTAACATGCCCGCTGCACGCAGGGCACCGTTCAACCAGCCCGGCCTTTTGTCACCGGCTTTGATCGCCGCAATACGGCGGGTTTCCATATCCAGTTTTTTCGCCGCGAGCTCCAATACCACTTCTACTTCATCGCGTGGCACCACCACCACGCCATCGATATCACCCACCACCAGATCGCCTGCGTTAATCGTGGCGCCGGCAACAGAAACCGGGTAATTCACGCGACCAGGAATGAACTTCGTTGGGCCACAGGGATTGAGCCCGGCCGAGAAAACGGGATAGGTATGCGTGCTCAGTGCGTCCGCATCCCTGACCGCACCATCGATGATAATCCCGGCAATGCCTGATGCTTCGGCCTGGGTTGCCATGATCTCGCCTAACAGCGCGCAGCTGATATCGCCCTTGCCATCCACGACGATGACATCGCCGGGTTTGGCCACCGCCAGCGCAGCATGGATCGCCAGGTTATCACCCGGGCGCACTTCCACTGTCACCGCCGGCCCGGCCACTTTCATATGTGTGCCCAGCGGTTTGATACGGCCATGCAGCGTGCCGCGTCTGCCCGCGACATCCGCAATAATCGCGGCCTGAAATTCAGCGGCACGTCTGACATAATCACTGCTGACTCGCGTAACGTCTCGGTTGATCATCGGTTTTTCGTTCGCGGACATGGGTCACCTCACAGGTTGTTTGTTTTACAGAGTAAAACTGTGTTGTACATAGTGAAATAACTATATCGGTGACACTGACCACGGCGCCAGTGTTGCGAGCTTGTTTGTGATGTAAACAAGATGTGACTCACAGTTTCGGGTACACTCGGTGCCAGCAAAAATCAGGAGAAGCGAAATGGGAAACGAAGGCGTTAATGCGGTAGAGAAGGCGCTGGCCTTGCTGGATTGTTTTAAGCCAGGCGAAGAAAGCCTGTCCCTGACGACGCTGTCGCAGCTTTCGGGCTACCACAAAACCACCGTTTATCGACTGATGAATTCGCTGGAACGTATGAGTTACGTGGTCAGAAGGGATAACGGCATTTACACCCTGGGGCCAAGGCTGCTTTATCTGGGCAAGCTCTATGAACAGTCGTTTCATCTGGCCAGCGTGGTTCAGCCCGAACTGCAAACGCTGGCCTTAGCCACAAAGGAAAGTGCCAGCTGGTATGTGATTGATAGCGGCCAGCGTCTTTGTGTCTTTCGTGCCGAATCCTCAGATGGCTTACGGCATACGCGACTGCCAGGCTCGCTGTATCCGTTGGACAACTCCGCAATTGGTCAGGTGCTGCGTCACTGGGGGATGGGCGAAACCTTGTTTGACGACGCACCGGATTTACCGCTCTATACCTCGGGCGCGCGCGATCCCCATACTGCCGCCTTTGCCATCCCGGTGTTTGGCGAAGGGGATAAGTTAGCCGCAGCCCTGGCGTTAACCGGCCCATCATCACGGTTAACGCTGGATCGCAAAGAGGCGGGATTAGGAGAACTGATGCGAGAGTCCGCAGCCAGACTTTCCGCTCAACTCGGCGCGAGAAAAGCGTTCTGTGATGTTGTTTACGCACACAGCGCGTAAAAAACCTGTTGCTGAACGCGTGCATAAATACAGCCACAGGCTCTACATGCACGCGTTGGCCCGCAGGTTGACTGAAAGCGCCGATGGCATAACCACCTGCGTTTCGCCCGGTGCGCAAGGTTAACGGTAGTAAACCGCAATGTGCTGTCCCGCCACGGTTTCAACCGCGACAGGTATTTCAAAAAGGCGCTCAATAAGATCGGGTTTCATCATATCAGCCGGCGAGCCGCAGAAAAAAACCGCACCGTTCTTCATGGCGATAATATGGTCTGAATACGTCGAGGCGAAGTTAATATCATGGATAACCAGGATGATGGATTTTCCCAGCTCGTCAGCGGCGCGCCGTAGCTGCTTCATCATGGTCACGCTGTGTTTCATATCCAGATTATTCAGCGGCTCATCCAGCAGCACGTATTTTGTATTTTGACACAGCACCATCGCGACAAAAGCGCGCTGTCGCTGGCCTCCCGAGAGTTCATCAAGATAACGTTCAGCAAGCGGGAGCAAATCCAGAAAATACAGTGCCTGATGGATATGATGCTTATCGTTTTCCGTGATGCGCCCTTTGGAATAGGGATAGCGACCGAAACTCACCAGATCGTACACTGAGAGCCGGCTGGTGACCTGATTTTCCTGCCGCAGTACCGACATAATTCGCGCCAGCTTCTCGCTGTGCGCTTCATTGACGATGAGCGAATCGATTCTGACCTCACCGCTGTCGGGCTTCAACAGGCGGCTAATCACCGACAGCAAGGTTGATTTGCCTGCCCCATTGGGCCCGATGATTGAGGTAATGCCTGATGAGGGCAGGGTTTTGTTGATGTTTTTAAGGACAGATAACGGGCCGTATGCCTTATTCACATTCACAACTTCAATCACGTCGCCACCTTTTTCAGAATCAGGTAAATAAACAGTCCACCGCCTAAAAATTCAATAATGACGGACAGCGTGCCCGCCATGTTAAACACCTGCTCCAGGATTAACTGTCCGCCCGTCAGCATGATGATGCCAATCAGCACCGTACCCGGAAGCAGGTAGCGATGACGCCACGATCCCACCACGGGCCAGGCAAGGTTGACCACCAATAGCCCCAGAAATGTCATCGGCCCGACCAGCGCAGTTGAAATTGCCACCAGGAGCGAAACCAACAGCAACAGACCGGTGACATAACGCTGAAAAGGGACACCAAGTGCCGTCGCGCTATTGCGCCCTAACGCAATAACGTCCAGGCGGTGCCGTATGCGCCAGACGATAATCGTGATTGCAGCAATCAGCACGGCCGAAAGGGCCAGCACCGCCGGGTCAGCATGGGTAAAGGTGGCAAACATCCGGCTTTGCAGCACCGCGAATTCGCCAGGGGAGAGTAAACGTTGCATCAGACCCGAAAGGCTGCGAAAGAGGGTGCCAAATACCAGGCCCGTTAACAGTACCCGGTGAAGATCCAGCCCACTGCGGTTAAATAGCCAGCGATAGAGCAGCGTGGCAAAGATCATCAACAGTGCCGTTTCGCCAAGAAACGGCACCATACTTCCCAGTTGGCTCAGTTGCGAAAGCTGAACAAAAAACACCAGCAGGGTTTGGATAAACACAAAAAGCGACTCAAGGCCCATGACCGAGGGCGACAAAATGCGATTTTGCGTGATGGTTTGAAAAAGCAGCGTACTGATGCCGGATGCAAAGGCGACCAGCGCGATGGTGAATAAAATCTGCCCCCGATGTTTTAATACGTAGCTGATGTTTCCCTGCAGATGCAAGGTCATAAAGACAAGGGAAACAATGACCGCAAGCAGGGCTAAAAGGCTGATTCGCCAGACGGGCGAGGAGACGTTTTTCAGGGAGCGGGACAGCGGTGACAGATCAGTTGCCATAGCGCCTTCCTCTGATAATCAGCACCAGAAAAACCGCCGCGCCCAGTACGCCGAGTAAGGCACTGACCGGGACTTCAAAGGGATAAATAATCAGCCGCCCCAGGATATCGCAGCTTAAAACCAGTATGGCACCTGTCATCGCGACCCAGGGCACGGTGCGGCGCAGGTTATCGCCGAAAATCATGCTGACAATATTCGGCACAACCAACCCCAGGAAAGGCAGAACACCGACGACAACGATCACCACGCCGCTGACAATGGCGATCATCGCCATCCCCGTTAACTGGATCTGGCGATAGTTCAGCCCGACGTTAACCGAGAAGTCCTGGCCCAGACCGGCCACCGTGAAGCGATCGGCAATCAAGGCCGCCAGCAGGGTAATCAGTCCGACAATCCAGATCAGCTCATAGCGGCCCTGCATTACACTGGAAAAGTCACCGGATTCCCAACTGCCCAGCGACTGCAGGATATCAAACTGCATCCCCAAAAATGTCGTTACCGAGCTGAAAACGGCGCCCAGCATGATGCCAGCCAGCGGCACAATAAACGCGCTTTTCTGCCGAATGCGCTGAATGAGCAGCATAAACAGCACCGTACCGGCCAGCGCAAACAGGGAAGCGATGCACATTTTGACGATAACGGGCGCCGCCGGATACCAGACCATCACCAGCAGAAGCCCCAGGCTTGCGGACTGGGTTGTACCCACCACAGAGGGCTCAACAAAGCGGTTCTGCGTCAGCATCTGCATGAGCTGGCCTGCCACGCTCATCGCGCTGCCGGCAAGCACCAGCGCGACAGTACGTGGAAAGCGGCTGACAAACAGAATTTCCCGCATCTCGGCATCGTGCCACACGTCGATTAATGACATGCGGGTTACGCCCGTGACTAAGCTCAGCATAACCAGCGTAGACAGCAGCCCCAGGCCGATGAGATAAGCCCCGTATTTCATTCAGGCTGCTCTCTGGCAGCGAGCAGTTGTTGTTTGATCTGGCTCATCATGAGGCTGTAGCTCTGGATCCCGCCGGCAATATACAGCGAGGCGGAATCCAGCCAGATAATCTGCTGCTTTTTCCATGCGGTGGTGCGGCGCACCAGCGGATTATCCAGAACCTGACGGGCCGACAGGCCTTCTTTACTGCCGATGGCGCTGTCACGGTCCAGAACGAACAGCCAGTCTGGGTTTGCCTGCATGATCAACTCGGGCGAAATAGCATTGCCATGTTTGCTGGCATTGGGCAGAGAGAGTGCAGGCTTGAACTGCAGCACATCAAAAATAAAACCAAAGCGGGAGTGCGGCGTATAGGCGCTGAGTTTGCCGCCGTTAACCATCAACATCATGGCGCTTCCCGACCGGGCGGCGAGGGGGCGAAGGTCTGCAATCTGCACGTTAAATGCGGTTAAAACGGCTGTTGCCTGCGCCTGTTTGCCAAAGATTTCCCCCAGTTGCGTCGTGCGCTGCGTCAGGCTTTGCATGAAATCATGCGGGTCAATATCCAGAGAAACGGTGGGGGCGATACCGCTGAGTTTGTTGTAGGCCGCCAGGGCTCTGCCACCGGCAAAGATCGCCTCCGGTGCGGCGGCGCTTAAGGCTTCATAGGCGGGCTCAAACAGCGTTCCGGCATTGAAATAGCCCTGACCATTATATTTAGCCAGATGCGCCGGATAGGTGAAACCGGCTTGCGGGACGCCCGCCGGTGTAATGCCTAATGCATCGGCAATATCCAGCGTGGACGGATTGAGGATCACCACGCGTTGAGGATGCTGCGGCAACGTCGTGGTTCCCTGCAGGTGCGCGACCCTGACCGTTGGTGCTTCACCAGCAGATGCCGGAGGCAAAACCGTCAGTACCCAGGCCAGGGGCAATAAAATCGACAGAAACGGGAAACGCATGTGTTCTCCTTGCGCGTGGTTAGGGTCCGTATAAGGTCAGTGGTTTTGGGTTATATGCAGTTCTGAATACCTGCTCTGCGCGCCTGTATCACGCAGCGGCCGCAATGCATAAAACGTGATGCCGGGCCAGTTACTGTTCAGGCTGCTCTCTGTCCATCCCATGCTCGCTGAGATAAATCATCCTGTGACGGCGCCATTGACGGGGCGGCGTGAAAGCATCAGTGGGGCGATCAGAATGACGCCGTTATTGAGGCATACATCGCCTGCTTTACGCGCCTGTATCACGCAGCGGTCGCAATGCATAAAACGTGATGCCGGGCCAGTTACTGTTCAGGCTGCTCTCTGTCCATCCCATGCTCGCTGAGATAAATCATCCTGTGACGGCGCCATTGACGGGGCGGCGTGAAAGCATCAGTGGGGCGATCAGAATGACGCCGTTATTGAGGCATACATCGTGCGGCCGGGAACCGCGTAGTTGTTGCCTGAAACCCCGCTTGAGGATGGATGGTCAGAGACAGGGTTTTTATCAAAAAGATTGTCCAGCCCGGCATTAAACTTAAGGTTTTTCGTTGCCCGGTACTGGCCAGACAGGCCATAAATCATGTAGGCATTGCGGATGCGTGCCGTCGCGGTATTGCCTCTCGCCGCCTGGTCTGCGCTGCTGTTCAGCCCCAGCATCTTTCCGTAGTATTTTGCGGTAAATGAAAGGCTGATGTCGTCATTGACCTGCCAGTCAAGGGAGGACCACGTGGCGAGCGTTGGCGTTGTCACGAGCATCACGCCCAGAGAATCTTCGGCTTTGAGCATTCGCGTGAACGTATTACTCAGCGACAGGCGCTTCATCCAGGGGCCCATTTCTTCTGAAATCAGGGGAAGGGTCACATTGCCTTCCAGGCCCTGGGTTCGCGCCGTATCAAGATTGACGCGTTCAAGCCAGTAGCGGCCTGAGGTATCACCGGGTAAATAGCCAACAGGCGCAGAGGCGATTTTGTCTTTGAAGCGGCTGTCGAAGAACGTCAGCCCCGCGCTCCATCCTTCATAATCGAAGATCGCGCCCACTTCCCAGTTTTGTGACGTTTCAGGCTTGAGTTTATCGCTGCCCATCGTGTAACAGCCGCCGCCGTGGTAATCGGCATAGCCGTTACATCCAGCGCCTTTGGAGGATTCAATAAAGCCTTTGCTTGCCTGGCGCACGCTGGGTGCTTTAAAACCTTCTGAATATCCCCCTTTTAACGTCAGCGTATCCGTGGCCTGCCAAACCAGATAGGCGCGTGGCGTTGTCCTGTTACCGTAATCGGTATTATCTTTGCGCAGGCCCAGCGTCAGTGAAACAGTATCCAGCAGGTCGATTTGATCTTCGACAAACAGGCCGGTACTTTTGGCCTGAGCGTGATGTTTGCCATAGCTGCTGGAGGCGTCCGCTACCACGCCAACAGAGCGAGGGTTGTTCAGCTCTTCTTTTTTCCACTGCGCGCCGACAGTCAGATTATGCGGTAAACCGAATTCAAATGGCAGGTTAATATCGCCTTCAACAATGCGTTCTTGATTCCACAGCGCCACATCCTGACTGCCCGTCACCGTACCGCCAGAAATTACCGGAATATCGGTTACCCAGTTTTTAAATTTATTTTGATAAACGTTCAGCTTTGCCGTGCCGAAATCAAAAATACCGCGATAATCGAGCGCATAATTTTCACGTTCAAGTTTATCCACACCGCGCAGCGCAATTTCACTGCCATCCATGGATTCACCGGGAATACCTCGCTCGGTTCCCTGCTGAGTGGAAACGGCGATGCGCTGATGAGGGGTGATATCCCAGCCGAGTTCTGCGCCGTAATTTTCATTTTTGCGGCCCTCCTGGCCGCTTCCCCAACGCAACGCGTCGGTTTCGCTTTTATCCGCTTCGCGCTTGTTCCACGAACCGTTAACACGCAAATCAAATCCCTGGCCCAGCGGACCGCCGATGCTGCCTGTCCAGGTCTGGGTATTGCCCCGGTTGCCATCCTGCGGCCGTCGGGTGCCTGCCGTTAATGCGCCGTGCCAGGTATCGCTATTTTTCTTTGTGATAATATTCACGACTCCGCCCATTGCATCCGAACCATAGAGCGCGGACATGGGCCCTCTGACCACTTCAATGCGTTCAATCGCATCAACGGGGATCCAGTTAATATCGTCGAAATAGTTTTGCTGGGTGCTTTTAATACCGTTACTTGAGCCGATGCGTTTGCCGTCAACCAATAACAGCGTATAAGCCGCGGGCATACCGCGCAGTTGAATACCGGAACTGACGTCTGTGCCAATGGCTTTGGTCACGCCTGCGACACGTTCAAGAATATCGGCAAGGTCCGTGGCGGATTTACCAATGTCTCTTTCCAGCTGTTCTGCCGTGATAACAGAGATTGATGCAGGGGCATCTTTCAGTCGCTGTTCAATCGCCGATGCCGTTACCACCATGACATCTTCACTGTCTTCATTCCTGTCAGACTCAGCCAGAGCGGGGGAGATCATGCCAACAGCGGGAACCAATAAACTCGTGGTAATATGGCGAGTGATTTTTTTCAACGGCATCATAACGATTAATCCTTTAACGATTGTCATCCAGTTGATATATCCCTGAGCGAAAGAAATCATAATTCCATATGCAAATGGGAATCAACTCAATAATCATTATCAATTGCCGGAAAAATAAATCCGTCATGAAACTGAGTGGTTTTTTTAACGAATTAAATTGCCAGCAAGCGTCGTAACAATACCAAGGTGCCACAAATGCGCCTGAGCTAACTGATTAAGACTGCACGGTTTTGGGATTATCTTTGGCTAAATTTAAATTTTCATTAACACTGGCTTGAATAATGAGTTGTCTATAAGTCACGCTTAAATATTAGATATTCTCTTCTTTATCTCAGAAGACATATACAGGCAATTAACAATTTCGGGCTTGGTTATTAACTTTCAATAAGCGTTTTATTTATATTTTAACGATGATCAGGCCGGAATTGCGGTGCAGATAACGCGTAATCTGCGGGAAACTGGAAAATCAGGCGAATCTTTTATTCAGAATAATGATGAATATCGTATTCAGAGGCGGTGGGGATATTGCAGTGGATGGCGGGCGCATCCGCTAAAACGTGTTCCGGGGATGCTCAATCCTCAGACACGTTTTTGACGTCAACGCGCCTTTGACACTCCGCGGCTCTCAGAGGAAAGGGACGCGGCGTTCGGATAGCGCATTCACCTTTATTGTCCACACCGAACGGCCAGCAAAGTTGTGCCGATGGTTTTGTTATCCATGGACAGAGACTGGTCTAATACCTGTACTGGCCAAAAAACGCGGCCAAGGCGTTGGCAGTGGCTTCGGGCTGTTCCTCCGGCTGGAAGTGCCCGCAATTAGCGATGTGCTGGCCGTGTATATCATCGCCGTAGGCTTTCAGCGTCGCCGCCATATCTGCAATCGAGCCTTGATCGGCGGACAGCCCCAGTACCGGCATGACCAGTCGCCCCTGCCTGACCAGCTCCGCATTTTGCGCGGCCGACTGAGACAGCGCTCTGTAAAACGCCAGCCCCGCGCGTAAGCCCCCCGGCGTTTTAAGCAAGCGCTCATATTCGCTCAGTTCAGTCTCGCCATAACAGCTGTGGTTAGCGGCTTTCTCGCGAAAAAACCATTCCAGATAAATGCGCTCACGGCCTGCCAGCAAGGCTTCAGGAAGATCCGCTACGGCATGAAAGGCAAAGTGCCATGTTTTCCAGGATTTGTCAGAAGCCGACGGCAGTTTATCCGGTAATGATATGCCCGGAATACCGGCATCCATCAACGTCAGCGCCCGTATTTCCTCGCCATATAACATCGCATAGGTAAAGGCTACCCAGGCACCGACGTCGTGTGCGGCAAGAAAGTACGATCCTAAACCGAGTGAATCGATAAAGGCATGCAGCCGCGTGGCAACCGTTTGAGTGTCGTAGCCGGAAAGCGGCTTATCGGTGTCCCCCTGGCCCGGCAAATCAACGGCGATAATTCGGTATTGATCAGCCAGAGGCTGCATGACATGTCGCCATGCAAACCAGCTTTCGGGAAAGCCGGCCAGCAACACCAGCGGAAAGCCATCCTCACGACCGCCCGTGACATAATGAAAGCGCAGACCTTCTATTCGGGAAAAATGGTGACTAAAACCATCGGGTGCAGCAGGGAGCATGAGAGCAGACATAGGGTTTTCCTAAAGTAAAAGTACATTACCGGCTTACCACCGCCATGGCGCGTTGTAATCATCCGCCGCTTAAAATGGTGAACCAGGTGCATGGACCAGATGAGTCATGAAGTCCGCTGCAACGGCAATATCGCCCCGGCGAGCGCGGCCTCAACAATCATGCGTTACGCCAGAACCTTCAACGCCTGAGCCACAAAACGCTCAGCATCGTCGGTGAGGGTTGAGGCTTTACCGATGACGCGCATTCCCTGAAGCAACGCCAGAATCACCTCGGCAGCGGCGGTTTCGTTGGTGGTCGCGGCAATGGAGCCGTCCTGTTTTCCGCTTTTGATCAATTCCGCAATGTTGCTGCGCCGCGTTGCCAACTGTTTTTCGAGGCTGGTGGCTGCAGCGCCGAGCTGGTCGACGTTAGTGACACCTGCCACCACCATGCAGCCCAGCTTGCCCTCTTTCCCCTGACTGAGCTCAACGTAGTCCCGCAGCAGTTCAGCAAGCTTGTCTTTAGCTGTCGTGGCCTTTTCCAGCCGGGTTTTTATGTGCTCTTCACGAAGAAACACATACCGTTCAAGCGCCATGGAAAAAACGCCCTGTTTGTCTTTATAAGCCTTGTAAACGCTGCCTGTACTGAGGTTGGTCGCTGCGGTGATGTCGCTGATGCTGACGTCACTAAAACCACGATCGCGAAATAGCCTGATGGCCCCATCCAGAAATTGCGCTTCGTTAAAAGCACGCGGTCGGCCCACAGAGGATTGTGCACTGCCGGTATGGGAAGGGGGTTTCATAGCTAATCTCCAATTAGGAAATGATCGTTTCCTTTTTAGAGCATGGAGGGGGAGGCTGTCAAGGGGGAGGATGGGAAGGCGGGTTTTTTGGCTGGCGGAATCTGTATTTGTATCTTAATTTGTTGAAATATATATATAATATTTTTATTCTGAAGGTGAGGGTATACCTAAACGTATACCAATCAAGCTCCATTGAATATCACTAGGATTGTAAATCATAGAATTTTTCTCATACTGCATGAAGCCCTCTTGAACACCAATCACTCTATTTGTAGGGCGCGAATTATGTAATAGGGCGTGCGTATAGAACATAATGCCCAGCACATCCAGTTATATTCATTAAAATCTCAACATCTTTGAGTGTGTTTCCAGTTATCGGAATCAGATGATGATAAAAGTCGCGTGTAATTTTTACTTTATTCATTGTCAACAAATGGTCTTAATTTTTCAGAAATAAACTGGTTAGGCTTCCAACCACCACACATTTTATCAAGGAAGAAAGTATCGAAAGCTGAAGCCGCAATCCCTGTCAAAGGTCCAGCGAATCCTAAAGCAGTACTTGTCAGATAGCGCAAGGCTTTTCCTGGACCATCACTTAACCATCCTTTAGATGTAATGTCATCAATGTAATTTGAAAGAAGTACTTGATCTGGGGATTTACCTTTTAGCCATTTTTTAAATTTTTTAGCTCTGGTGAGAAGTTCTAAAAATTCCTCAAATGTTCTGTTGCCAGAATTAAGTACTGCTGAAATATTAGGACATCCGTCTAAAGCTATTTCATAAAAGCTGTTAAGGCCTTTTTGATTCAATTTAGCTCTAGTTAATATTTGACTGTTTTTTACTTGAATGATTTTAGATTCTGTTGCCGAAGTATAAAAATCCCCACCATAATGAGCGGCTAAAATCAGTCCGCATGATGCGCTCAATATTCCGGCAGCAATATTTGCAGGGGTGTAGTTCTCATTTTCAGAGGTTTTAGTATTTTGAAATTCATTGATTCGATTAAAGTCTATGTTGGTTGAGACTCGGAATTTGTTATTTTCTGGAAGAACTCTATAAATTATTTCTTCAGATTTTATATCGCCAGGCAATAAGCTTTCAACAATAGTGCGAGCTGCTGAGGAAATGTATACTTCATCGTGTAAATCTTTATTGGCTGCCGATATTATCCCTCCCTCTATAAAATGATTGCTTGTCAGTTTTTTTAATGTTGCATTTTTTTTGAAACGATCAATGAAGTTTTCAACTTCTTTTTTTGTAAAACCCTCTCTGAGAATTCTAAATTCTAATCTTTTTTTCCAGTTTTTGAGCTCGCCAGAGTTTTCCCCGCCAGATATATATGCACTTAAAAGCATGTATTCTTTTTCAAAATTGTTGTTTTCGGTATAAACTCCCAAAAACTCTTCAATATAGGTAGTCTTTACATCGGGGTGGGAAATCAATTTTATGACGCCATGAAGCCCGATTTTTTTGATAAGGCCAATAAGAGTGGATGTGTCCATTACAATATGAACATTCTGATAAAAAAGTAACGCTTCAGCTATTTCGCCAATGGTTATGGATGGTCCGTCGATTGAGCGATTTAATACAATTGACTCGAACATTTATCAGTTGTCCATTTTGTAATTTAGTTGAAAGTGCCATTTTTCATTGCAATACCGGTACAGTAATGACAATTTTAGATGAGGCAATGCTTCACTTGCAATTATTGATGTCTAAATTTTTTTTACTAGTAAAAAAGCAATAATGCAATCTAATTTCAATTTGGAACTATAACTTTTGGTGGTTATTGCGGGAGTGGTAGTTAGTATCATACTGCTTTAGCCCCATGTCAGGAGATACAAGAAAGTATTAAAAGAGTATAAAAAAGTTGCACCAGTAAAAAAGATTTTATGAAAAATTATTCACACTGTTCACCTTTTTATTTTGTCTATTTATATCATATGGTTAACGGGTGATGAATGGGTGAAGGGTGACGCATATCCTTCACCACGGGTGAACGATGGGCGTAAAAAAACCGGCTTTCGCCGGTTCAGGTTGTCATACTGCGTTCGGATCGTCGCACTTCGGCAGCCAGTCGGCGCTGCTTTCGTCCGTCAGGCCGAGGTTGGTCTGCATCCCGAGCTTCGTGCGCCGCTTCAGGTAGCTTTTGCCGTACTCACGCAGGATGCTCTCCAGCGCCTGGCTGAAGGTCTTCATGCTGAGCGGGTTGCGGTAGCCGTTGGCCTCCATGTACGCCAGATAGGCGTGATACAGGTAGCGCTTCGGCTGCAGGGGCCGGATGCTGGCGTTGCCCATGTGCAGGCCGTTCGGCTCGGCGGTGGCAAACAGGTAGCCGCAGAAGTCCACCATCGGGTCGGCGTCGCGCTTGATGCGCATGGCCTCGCCGGAGTTCTGCTGCTGCTGAAGCAGCGCGCGGGCGTCCTGCGGGTTGCTGAAGCGCTGCATCAGCTGGCGCACGATGACGGCCAGCTCCGCCTGTATCTTCTCCTTCAGCTGCGGGTCGCGCTCGTCTGCCGGAATGATTTCCGCGAAGTGCAGGATGACGCGACGGCGCGACACACCCCCGCTGCGGTCGGTGAAGCGCATCGGGTTGTTGTTTACGGCCAGAATCACCGCCGGGATGTGGGTCGAGTAAGCGTCGCGGTACTTCGGGTCAACGGACACCGCATCGCCGCCGGTAATCGCCTTGATGCCCGCGCCGTCGCCGCTCCACTTCTCCTGGTCGGGCAGGCGGATGAGCGAAAAGCCGATGACCGAGGCGCGCTCGCGTGACGACTCCAGCGTCTCGATGGTGGCCGACACGGCGTTATCCGTTCCTGCCAGCATGGTGGCGATTTCCGCCATGATGCTCTTGCCGCTGCCGCCGGGGCCGGTGACCTCCAGAAACAGCTGCCAGTCGTAGCGGTTCGCCAGCACCATGAACAGCGCGGCCAGAATCACGTCCCGCTTGTCGGCACAGCGTCCGGCGGCGCGGTCAAGCCACTGCCAGAAGTGCGGCGCGTTGCTCTCCAGCGTTTCGCCCGCCACCGGGCGGGTGTAGTCCACATCGCTGACCGTGCGCAGCCAGTTCTCCCGCCGGTGCGGGCTGAAGGTGCCGCTGCGGGTGTCGAGCACGCCGTTGCGGAATCCGATGAGCTGGCGCTGCGGCGCGGCCTGCTGGGGCAGCATCAGCTTCAGCGTGTCCACCACGCCCGCCACCTTGCCCGCCGAGAACGGGGCGCGCAGGCGCTGAAACAGCTTCGCCACGTCGCGCCCGAACTGGTTGCCGGAAATCACCTTCCACGCCCCGGCCTCATAGCGGCAGAGGATTTCGCCGCTGGCGTCCACGGCCAGGTTGCGGCCGTAGTGCTCCGCAACGCGCTCCGCCTTCTCGCTGGCGCTCATGGCCGTAAACTCGGCCTCGCTCATGGTGTCGAACGGGCTGGCGGCGGGCGGGGCCGAGGCCTCGCGCAGCGCCTGCCGGGTGGCGTCCTCCCCGTTCGCGGTAAAGGCGTCGTTCCAGTCGCCGAAAACCGGCGGCAGGGCAACCGTTGCGTTGCAGGCCGAGGCGGCGTGCTTCGCCTTACGCTGGCCGTCGCCGTTCAGGTCTCGGTCGGCGGCAATCACCAGCGGCAGCGCCGGGTGCTTTTCACGGACGAGGCCGGCCAGGGAAAGGAGGTTAGCGGACGACAGGGCAACCCACACCGTGTCACCCGTCAGCGCGTGCACGGTCAGCCCGGTGGCGTAGCCCTCGGTGAGCCAGATGCGTTTCGGCGTACCTTTACCGCTCAGGACGTGGCAGGCGCCTTTCACCTGGCCGCCTTTAAGCGTGCGCTTGTCACCGGCGGCGTTAATCAGCTGGACGTTAACCAGCGCGCCGTCCGCGTCGTGCAGCGGCACCATCAGGTCGCCGGGGCGGTAAGCGGTCAGCGCCACCTTGTGCGGCTTCGTGAGCGTCAGGCAGGAATGCTCCGGCAGCCCCTTGCGGGACAGGTAGGCGTTGCCCGTGACCGCTTTTGCGCTGCTGACCAGCTGCTGCGCCAGCGCGGCCGCCGCCGTGCGGGCGGCCTCGTCGTCCGGCTCTGGCGGTACGGCCTCAGTCACCGGCGGCAGGTTGCCGGTCAGGTCGTTCACGCGCGCGGCGGCCCCGGTCAGGCTGACGCCCAGCGCCTTCTGCACCAGGTCCATGCCGTCACCGGCCCCGCACTGGTTGCAGAACCACGTCCCGCGCCCCTCTTTATCGTCAAAGCGGAAGCGGTCTTTGCCCCCGCACACCGGGCACGCCGTGTGCCGGTTCTTCACCACCTTCACGCCCAGCGCGGGCAGGATGCGGGGCCACTGGCCCCGCGCGGCGCTGGCCGCGTCTGATACGGTCATTTTCATTGTGTTTTCCCTCAGTGCAGCGGCGCGTCGTGGATGCGCCCGCAGAGTTCGTCCATCACCACCTGGCCTAAAAAGCTCAGGCACGGGGCGGCCTTCAGCGGCCCGGCGGTCAGCAGGTCGTCGAGCAGCGCGCAGGCAATCTCCAGCCCGTGCGTCCGGCCGTGCTGGCGCAGGTAAAAGCCCTCCAGTTCGGTCTCAATGGCGCGCTCCAGGCGGGCCAGTGTCAGGCCGCAGTGGCGCTTCTGCTCACGGCACAGGGTGAGCCAGGCGCAGGCCACGGCGCGGCGTGACAGCGCGGCGCGCAGCTCAGGGGACAGGTTGCGTGCGTTCATGCGCTCACCTCCCCGTTCATCCAGCCGTCGCGGCAGCGGGTCACCACGTCATCCAGCTGGCCGGTGATGAGGAACAGCAGCGAGGCCAGCTGTGCGCTGTCGGCAGGCTCCGGCGGGGTGCAGCAGTCGCGCAGGGCCGCCGCGTCACAGGCCAGACGCCCGGCGTTGCGCAGGTGCTCCAGGCGGGCGAGGTCGTCAAGCGTAATGGTGGCGTGGTTCATGCGCGCACCTCCGCAACCGGCAGGCGGGCAGCAAAGGCCAGTACGTAGTCGCGGGCGAGCAGCTGGCGGGCGGCGCGTTCGGTGGCGGCGGTAGTACGAAGCATCTGCACGCGGGCGTGACGCTCACAGCGGTGCACGGCGGCAAACACAAAGACAAATTCTGAATGAGGGGAAGTCGGGACGGTAGCCATAAGGGCAGTCTCCAATGTTAGTAGCATACAGCTACCACCGGAAACGCCAATTTCACTGGTGGTAGCCCAGACGGGGTTGGCGTAACCGGCAACATTGGAAACCGGCGCTTCGTGAGAAGCCCCCGCCTGAGCCACCATTACACGGACGGCACAACGGATACAGGACCGTCGCCCGAAAAATGGGTGCATCAGAGCACAGACACAAAAAAAGACGCAAGGCGCGTCTGGTGTCGCCAACGTTGTATTCAGGACGCCAATCCCGGCTGCCGATTTTGCGACAGCAGAGACAATGTACCAGGGAAGGCCCCCGGCGCGCAAGCCGGGGAAAGCAGGAAAATGCAGCATGACGGACAGTCTCAGCGGTGGGTGAAGGTCATGTCGCACGGCCCTGACTCCGGGCGGCGATGCGTTCGTTCATCCAGGCGTTCACCTCGCTGGCCGCCCACGCGACGTTCTTGCCGCCCAGTGAAATCTGCGCGGGAAAGGCGTCGCGGCTGATGAGGTCGTAAATGGTCGAGCGGGACAGGCCACAGACGTGAATGACCTCCGGCAGGCGCATGAAACGCTCCTGAAGCGGCGGCGCGTAAGGGGCTGACGGAGCCGCCGGGGCGGAAGATGGTGCGGTTAAAGCGGTGTGCATGGGCTACCTCTCGTTGATTCCATACAGAGCCGGGCGGGTGCGTCCGGCATCGGGCAGCTCTTTATTCTGAGTAAATTTCTTACGGAATCAACAAGTGAAATTTGTCTGGCGGCTCATACGCCGGGCGCAACTTTTGTGCGGTTTGCCAGTGTTTGCCTCTGTTTGCC
This sequence comes from Pantoea sp. B623, assembly GCF_024814475.1. Taxonomy (NCBI): domain Bacteria; kingdom Pseudomonadati; phylum Pseudomonadota; class Gammaproteobacteria; order Enterobacterales; family Erwiniaceae; genus Pantoea; species Pantoea sp. B623. The sequence continues at coordinate 3,555,771 of NZ_JANUXM010000004.1, forward strand.
ATATATTGACATATAGTGACATTTTGATTTTTTCCAGTAACGAAAGGGGATAAATAAGGGTCTTTATATGGATATTTATTATAAGTGGTGCAGGGTTTTAACCGTCACCGGGGGTGAAGGATGGTGAACAGTGGGTGAAGGATGCTTTTTAAACTGTTCACACTCTAATTTACTGTATTACTTATCTTTTTCTTTCTGGTGAAGAATAGTGAAGGATTTATATAAAACTAAAAGCTGAGCAGTGGGTTTCGTGAGACCTTTCCCTGGCTCGCCAGAAGAAGGGCTTTTTGTCTGAGTCGTCACACAATGTCATCCGGTGGCACCGCCTGTGCCAGCCCCGGCACAATTGACTTACTGAAAACGACCACACAGGAAGCCGACATGACCGACACCGCTTTATCCCTTCCCGCCGCCACGCAGGCCGCGCTTGATAAGGTCAGCACCGCAAAGGCGGCATGGCTTGAGGCCCGCCGCGTGCAGGCCGCCGCCGCTGAAAATGCAGAGACCATCCGCCAGCGCCGTGCGGAAACCGAAGCCACCGCGAACGCACAGAACGACGAGTGGCGCGCCCTGTTCCGCGACAGCAGCGGAGCCATGACGCCGGAAATGCGCGCGCTGCGTACCGAAATCGCACTCAACCGCGAGACGCTGGAGGAGTTCGATGCGCTGCTGGCCTCCCACGCCGAAGAAACGGCCCGCCTGCCTTTCGAGACCGCCGACCGGGCGCAGGAGTACATCAGCGCCCACAACAGCCTGGTGGAGCTGCGCGCCATGCAGCTCTGGCAGGACTTCATGCGTGACCACGGCCAGCCGCTGATTCAGACGCTGAGCCTGCTGCACATCACGCTGGGCCGTCAGGCCGCGCTGGTCACCGGCGTGGTGGACTCCGTGAACGACCCCGACAGCGTGCTGAAAAACTTCATCAAGCGTCACATCACTGAACCGGCCGTTTCCGGTGAGGCCATGCCCGACAGCGACCCGGTGTTCCGCCTGTGCGGCGTGTCTCCCGACGCCACCGCCAGGGCTGACGCGGGCCGCACCCTGTCACCGGCCGCCCGTCACAAGGCCAGAATCCGCCTGGAGTCAAAGCAGAAGGAAAACCGCTGATGGCCCTGAAATGTCCCGAATGCGGTCAGGTGGCCCACACCCGCACCAGCGCCTACGAGGCCCCGTCCGTCAAGCGCACCTGGTATCAGTGCCAGAACCTCGACTGCTCCTGCACGTTCACCGCGCTGGAGAGCGTCGAGAAAATCATTATGAAGCCCAACAGGTCCGTGGCGGCAGAGCCGGAGCCGGAAAGTGATGCGCCGGTACGCCAGCCGCAGACTCTGGGCCGCTACGGCTCCGCCTGCACCCGTAAAGACCGCCACGCACAGCCCTGACAGAGAGGAAAAGACATGACACAGAAGCAGATGACCGACGAAGAGATTAAGGCAACCGGCCAGTACGTGGGTCAGCTTGTGGCACGGAGTCAGAAGCCGCTTAAGGATGCGGGCTGGCTCATGAAGCTGCCCGAAGATGAGTTAGCAGAACAGAGCGCCGCGCTGGCGAAAAGCCTTCCGGCTGGCTGGCTGCCCCGCATTCAGGAACTCCAGAAAAAAATGATGGAATGGCTGGAGGCCAAAAAGGCCGAAGCCGCCGCCAGGGAGAGCGTTGAGGCGCTGCGCCAGAGCCAGGCACAGACGGAACAGGCAGGCCAGGATAACCGGGCGCGCTTTCGTGAGCTGCTGGAGCAGAACGGCGGCACCGTCACGCCGGAGATGAAGGCGCTGCGTGCGGAGTATCTGGAGCAGCAGGAAACGGCGACCGAGCTGGCCGGGCTGATTACCCAGAGGGAAAAGCAGTTGCCGGGGCTGGCCGACGTGACCGGGCAAAAGGCTCACGCTTACATTACCTGCCATGAGCGCATTATGGACGAGCGCATCGATGCGCTCATTGACGAATTTTTTATCTTCCACGCCATTGAGCTGACCAGCCTGCTCAGAATGAAGTACAGCCAGTTTGAACGGTATGGCTCACCCCATGCGCCGGGTGTGCTTGAAGGGGCAAACGATGCAGACACGCTGTACCGTGGATATATTATGAATCTGATGCTGAGCTGGACAAATACAAAGCTGCCGCTGATGTTCCGTGATGATGTCATCAGCCTTGCCGGTCCCTACCCCTTCAGGGGTGCCGGAACTGACCGGCGTAAGCGTAAACGGTTCCCAGGCCAGAAATAAAAAAAAACCACAGCCCGGCACCTGCCGGGCTTTTTTGCGTCTTCTACGCGAGTGCATGTCTATGCTGCATGAAAACGCATGAGTCTCAGGCACCCAAAAGTGGCAGCAAAGGCCAGCAGCGGCGCGGCTCGGAGCCTCTCATGCAGGTGCATGAAAACCGCTACATGAAGTGCGCAGGCGTGGCGGGGCTACGAGAGCGCGCTGGCGGTCATAAGCGCATTCATTTTCTCGATCTGGGCAAGTCTTAATGATAAGCGGATTCATTTGGATAACAATGGTTACTACAAGTGAGTTTGAGGCAATGGCAAGGCTATGAGGGGTGTTAGTGAGGAGTAAAAAGCGTCACTTGGAGGTAGTAGGAGTCATTCATTTTAAAAGACAAATAGTTTTTTTCTGAATCATTTAATACGTTTCCCATACATTCGCTTGGCATACGCGGCTGATGTGTAAGTGGCATTGCGCCGAGATAAGCAATATGCATAATGAATGAGAAATCAAATATATCACTTAGAAGTGAATGTTATAAAAAATAAATAGTAAGAATAAAAGCATATTGATATTCAATAATTTTTGGAAAATAAGATGCAGTGCGCGCGAAAATTAATATTTATGGCTTATATCTGAGGGGGTAAAATGGATATTCAAGAAAATAAAGAGAAAATAAAGCTCCAGTTTGATATTATAAAGAGAACTGATGGTTATATTGCTACTACAAACAACAAGGCGGCTTTGCTCTTGGCTGCAAACGCTGCAAGTTTAACTGTAATTTCAAATAAGATTGAAGGGTTTAATGGGCTGTTTCTAAATAATTCTCACTATAACTTATTTTTTTGTGTGATGGTTTTTTTAATTTCTTCGTTTATAGCTTTTTCTGTTATCTATTCTTTGCGAAGCATTGTCCCGAAAATGAAGGCAATAAATAAATCTAATGAGGTGAGTAATTCACTTATTTCATTTGTTTTTATAGAGAGTGAAAGCGGTTATGATGAATATTTTAGAAAATATAATAGCGAGAGTGATGAAGGTTTATTGCGGGATATGTGTACCCAAAGCTATATCTTGGCAGGAATTGCTAAGGAAAAGTTCTTGTTATTTACTAAGGCAGTTAGATATTTGAAGTGTGCATATTTTTGTATTGGCTTTCTTTGTTTATTAAAATTTGTTGATTTTGCAAATGGAGTTCTATTATGAGTTTGAAAGATATTACGGAGAAAAACTTTAAGGGTGTAAGAAATACATCATTAAAAAAAAGAATGGCTATGGATGGTGATTCTTCAGTAGGTGTTGAGAGTTGGAGTGAGGAAGCGGTAGTCATTACCGAGTCCTTTTCAACAAGCCCTAATAATTTCTCAGAGTATGATTATCAGCGTGAGATTAGGCCTCTATTTGATAAGCCTGGATTAAACGAACATAAGATTGGTACTCATCCTGAACTTACAATGCTAAATGGTCTTAGTACAACGCATAACCAATATATTGTAACGATGTTTATTGATATACGTAAAAGCTCACGCCTATCACTTCTATTGCCACTAGAACAAGCCTATATTGTTAAAAACAGAATACTTCAAGCCTGCATTGACATCGTTCGAGCACTAGACGGTTATCCTCATCGACTTATGGGGGATGCTTTAATGGCTTTCTTCGGTAGATCTGATGTAAGCAAAGAGAATGCAATAGCTGATGCAATAAATGCTGCATCAACACTCAGATTGATTTTGAAGGATTATATATTTCCATCATTGAATGAGGATCTCGGTACTGTAATTGATTTAGGGGTTAGAATTGGTTTGGATTATGGTTCAGAAGATGAAGTTATCTGGGGAAACTTTGGTTTAGGAGAATCGTGTGAAGTAACAGCATTAGGGCTTCCAGTAGATATGACAGCGAAGTTACAGCAATTAGCAGACAAAAACACAGCTATGTTAGGCCAAGGAGTTTTAGATTATGTGGATTTTCCTCTCGATTATACTATGTCAAAATTTAAAGCAGGACGAGAGATAGAGTTTATAGAACCGAATATAACAGATAAAGAAGGTAAGGCTATAGATAGGCGAATTAGATTATTAAATATGGATAAATATCAAAGCTTGTTACCTTTTAAGTTAAATGATAAAAAAATGTCCGCGCAAACTTTATACCCTAATCATTTTCTTTTTGGGTGTTATGTTGATGAAGGTGGTCAAGAAATAGAATATAAGTCGTTATCTCGGTTTTTACCTAAAGAAAAAAAATTAATATTTAAATTAAAGATTTACCCAGGCTTGAGTGATCTTAATATTATTTTTTGCAAAAAAAATCATGGAGAAGAAGCTAAGAACAACCTATCCGAAGATTATACTGTTCGTGTTGAAAATGGAAATTTGATTAAGGTTGATAACGCATATAGAGTAAATTTAATGCAGGATGATGATGGTTTAATTTTAACTCTATCAGAAGGGACGTCATTTAGAGGACTACATACGATGGAGGTCATTATTCGGGGGCGTACGGCAGCTATTTTTTATCGTAATATCATTGGGGTGTATATCTTATAAAGACAATGGCAGTGTTTACACTGCCTATGAATTAGATACATGGTTTCCCCACCAATCCATAAGTTCTTTTCTCCGTTCAAGATAAGTTGAGCGATTATAAGCTCTTCTGACTTCATTTTTATCACTATGCGCTAATGCTGCCTCAATGACATCAGAATTAAAACCTTCTTCATTTAAAGCAGTACTCGCAATTGACCTCAGGCCATGTGCGACCAATTTCCCGCCATATCCAATCCGTTTTAGCGCAGCATTAGCAGTTTGGCTATTCATCGGCTGCTTTGGGTCATTCCTGCTAGGAAAAACATGTTCACGATGAGCACTGATAGGCTTCATTGCTTCTAGAATATCTAATGCTTGAGGTGATAAAGGAACAATATGTTCTCGTTTTGCCTTCATGCGTTTGGCTGGGATTATCCAGAGCTTGGCATCGAGATCGATCTCTGCCCATCGTGTACCAGAAGCCTCAGAGGGGCGTACAAGGGTCAAGAGTTGCCATTCAATCAGGCAACGAGTGGGAACGGATAGATTCGACATCACCAGTGAACGTATAAGCTTCGGCAATTCTTCCGGCCTTAATGTAGGCATATTTTGCTTTTTGGGTTTTTCAAAAGCCATACCTATCCCAGACGCAGGGTTAACATCAATCAGCCCGATATTAACTGCATAAATCAAAATCTCATTAATTCGCTGAACCATACGGCGGACGGTTTCAAGAGCACCACGGGCCTTGATCGGCTCCAATGCTTCAACGAGCTTGCGGGCTTTGATTTCCTGAACCGGAATCTCGCCAATGGCAGGAAAAACGTCTCTTTCAAGAGAGCGCCAAATGTCCTTCGCGTAATCCGGCGTAACGCTGGCCTGTTTCAAAGTAAACCAGTTAGCCGCCACGGTTGAGAAAATGCTATCTAAGGCAATCTGCTGCTGTTCTGTGGCCTGTTCTGCCTGAGCTTGTGGGTCAATGCCGTTTGCTAACAACGAGAGGTATTCAGCGCGTAGGCGTCGGGCATCAGCCAGCGACAGAGCAGGGAAGGCACCCAGGCCCATCATGGTGCGCTGCTTTGTCGCTGGCCTTTGATAACGGAAACGCCAAAGCTTCTTTCCTGTGGTTTTCACCACCATAAAAAGTCCGTCGCCATCATGCAGCGTCAGATCTTTATCAATGGCTTTGGAACGAAGTATTTCTGTGTTGGTGAGAGGGCGCGTAGTCCTTGCCATGCGGAGCTTTCCTGCGTTAATTGGTATACGTTATTGGCATACATTCTACCGTATACCAATTCGTATACCAATTATCACCGGATTTTGCCGGCTTTGCTCGGACTATTACAGACACAAAAAAGCCCGCAGGGCTTGTGCCATGCGGGCTTTCAGGATTTCACCGGACGTATCCGGATCATTATGTGGTGGAGCTGGCGGGAGTTGAACCCGCGTCCGAAATTACTACACCGTCGGCACTACATGCTTAGTACAGTCTTTACATTCGCCGGTCAGCTGCGGACAGACACGCCACTAACAGACTAGCCTGATTCAGTTTAACGCTTCAACCCCAGGCAAGGCATCCACGCGATCTCTTTTGGGTTTGACCTCTCTTGATCCCCGTCCTAAGAGCGGAGGCTAGGGAGAGAGGGCTCTAAGCAGGTTATTAAGCTGCTAGTGCGTAGTTTTCGTCGTTTGCGACTATTTTTTTGCGGCTTTTTACGAGGCCAACCGCCCCTCGGCATGCTCCTAAGGCTTCACAATCCCGTCGAATCCAGAATCAGCCCCAGAACTTCAAATACTAGCAAAAAAGCGTATCGAAATCCAGTGTTTAACGATTGGCGTTCTTCATGATACGCGCTTTATCCATTTGCCATTCGCGATCTTTGATATCATTGCGCTTGTCGTGCTCTTTCTTACCGCGAGCAACGCCAATCTTTAGCTTACACCAGGCGTTCTTCCAGTAGAGCGACAGCGCCACAACGGTATAGCCTTCGCGGTTCACACGGCCGTAAAGTGAGTCCAGCTCACGCTGCTTTAACAGCAGTTTACGGCTGCGGGTAGGATCGCAGACCACGTGCGATGAGGCTACCGCAAGCGGTTGAAAAGTGGAGCCGAACAGATAAGCTTCACCATCACGCAGCAGAATGTAGCTGTCGCTGATGTTGGCTTTACCTGCACGGAGTGATTTAACTTCCCATCCCTGTAGCGACAGGCCGGCTTCGAACTCTTCTTCAATGAAGTATTCGTGGCGGGCGCGCTTGTTCATGGCAATGGTGGCAGAACCGGGTTTGTGTGCTTTTTTCTTTGTCATAATGCCGCGTATTTTACATCACTTGGTCGGTTATCGCATCCCCAGTCCAGCGGGGCAGCAGGAAACAGGGTATTCTAGCACACCATGGCAATGAGGAATTTTTGTTTAATCGCTGAAAATGCTATTATTTAGCGGTTTTGTGACGAACAGGAACCATTATGGCTCAGATTAGTCGTTCGGCGCTTGTCCCCTTTAGCGCCGGACAAATGTACCAACTTGTAAATGATGTGGATGCTTACCCGCAATTCCTGCCGGGCTGCACCGGAAGCCGCGTACTGGATGCCTCAGAGAATCAAATGACGGCTTCAGTCGATGTGTCGAAAGCGGGCATCAGCAAAACGTTTACCACCCGAAATACGCTGACCGACAACCAGAGCATTCATATGCAACTGGTCGATGGGCCGTTCCGTAAGCTCACCGGCGGCTGGCGCTTTGTCGATCTCGGGGATGATGCCTGTAAGGTCGAGCTGAGTCTGGAGTTTGAGTTCACCAACATGCTGGTCGAAATGGCATTTGGTCGAATCTTCAAAGAGCTGGCCAACAGCATGGTGCAGGCCTTTACCCAGCGCGCCAAAGAGGTTTACAGTGCCTGATATCTCTGTCGAGGTGGTGTACGCCCTGCCTGAAAAACAGTATCAGCATTACGTAAAACTGGAAGAGGGCAGCACGGTTGAGCAGGCTATCCGCAAATCAGGCTTGCTGGAACTGCGGCCTGAAATCGATCTCGCCAGCAACAAGGTGGGGATTTACAGCCATCCGGTAAAACTGAGCGATACTGTACAGGAAGGCGACCGGGTTGAGATCTATCGCCCGCTGATTGCCGACCCGAAAGAGCTTCGTCGTCAACGAGCAGAGCGCGCGGCAAGCAGTAAAAAATAATCTCTCGGTTCGATTTCTGAGCATGAAAAAGGCGCTGATTAGCGCCTTTTTACGTTCTGTCTTTTACGTTCGCTCTTACTGCGTTCGATGGTGCTAAGTCGCCTGTCGGTAACGACCCTGGCTTCCTGGATTAATTATCCTGTGAAGAAGACAGCGCGGGCTTGTTATCGATGTTGGTCAGTACGCCGCTACGGTCAAAGGTCAGGGTCAGCGTTTGCTGTTTCACCTTCTCGTGGCCTGGCTCCTCACGGAAGACGTAGTACCAGACATTGCTGCCAAAGGGATCTTTCATCATTGGCGTACCCAGCGTATAGGCAACCTGCTGCTGAGTCATACCGGTGTGAATCTTGGCAACATCGTTAGCAACCAGATAGTTGCCCTGATTGATATCGGGGCGATAAACAACGCGCTCTAAAGTGGAACATCCGGCGGTCATCATTAACATTACCACTGCCGCGGCAGTCAGCGTTTTACAGCGCATCTATACATTCCTTTTCCGGGGCGAAACGCCTTTTACAGGCTGTTCTTCTGCCATCAAATTCTGAACTCTGCCTGCGGCAGGCTTTATTATTCAGGCGACATTAGCTGTCGATGATAATAAACCTTTTCGCTATTGGAAACCTCTACAGAGCATGCATATGACCACGCTGTGGTAAAAAAGTGCGTATCAGGCCGCTAAAAGTTCTTTCGCGTTAGCCAGTGTGTTGCGGGTGACCTCGCTGCCGCCCAGTAACCTCGCCAGTTCCTGCAGGCGTGCGCGCTTATCCAGAGGCTGCATATGCGTTTCTGTCATTTCGCCATCGGTTTCCTTGCTGACAAAGAAATGCTGATGGCCACAGCCCGCAACTTGCGGCAGGTGGGTTACGCACATCACCTGGGTAGATTCGCCCAGCTGACGCAACATTTTACCCACTACCGCAGCCGTCGGACCGCTAATCCCCACGTCAACTTCGTCGAAAATCATCGCCGGCGTTTCCATTTTCTTCGCGGTGATAACCTGAATCGCCAGCGCGATACGCGACAGCTCACCACCCGAGGCGACTTTCCCCAGCGGTTGCAACGGCTGTCCGGGGTTGGTTGTTACCTGAAAATCAATGCGGCTGGCGCCGTCGGCGGTCAGTTGCTCCGGGTTAAAAATCAGCTCAATGGCAAAGCGGCCGTGCGGCATCGAGAGCAGATGCATGCTTTGGGTAATCAGCTGCTGTAGCTCGTTGGCATAAAGGGTGCGTTGCGCATGCAGTAGCTCCGCGCACGCCAGGGCTGCCTTGTAGTGTTCGGTTACCAGCGTCTGCAGGCTTTCCTGATCGCTTTCCTGCTGTGACAGCAGTTCCGCTTCATCGAGTAGTTGCTGGTGCACGGCGGGCAGGCCCTCTGGTGCCACATGGTGCTTGCGGGCCAGGGCGATTTGCCGGGAGATACGCTGTTCCAGCTCATAGAGGCGGTTCGGATCCAGATCCAGACTGTCGCAGTAGTGACGCAGTTCGTCACTAGCTTCGCTCAGCTGAATGGCGGCTTCTTCCAGCAGGTTATAAACGCCGCTGACCTTGTCATCCATCGCAGTGAGTTCAGACAGCATCTGACGCGCGCTGTACAGCATGCTGTTCAGATTGGTGTCGTCACTGTCGGCTAACAGCTGCAGCGCCTGCTGGCTGGTCGACAGCAGTTGACCGCTGTTGGCCAGGCGTTTGTACTCTTCGTCAATCTGCTCAAATTCCCCTGCCACCGGCGCAAACTCGTTCAGCTCTTTAAGCTGGTACTGCAACAGCTCACGGCGGGATTCCCGCTCCTGCGCCTGTTGCTGATGCTGCGCCAGCGTGCGGCAGCTCTGGTGCCATGTCTGATAGGATGCCCGCATCTGAACGAGCAGGTCGTCATGACCGGCGTAGGCATCCAGCAGGTGCTTTTGATGATCGGGTTTGAGCAGCAGCTGATGGGCATGCTGGCCGTGGATTTGGATCAGCAACTGGCCCAGATCGCGTAACTGCGAGAGAGGAACGGCCGTACCATTGATAAAGCCGCGTGAGCGACCATCGGCGCTGATGACGCGGCGCAGCAGGCACTCGTTGCCGTCGTCGAGATGATTATCGCTCAGCCAGCGCTGGGCAGACGGCGACGCTTTAATTTGAAAGCGCGCACACAGGTCAGCACGGCTGGCCCCCTGACGCACCATGTCCGCATCGGCGCGACCGCCGAGGCACAACCCAAGCGCATCGATAGCAATAGACTTACCTGCACCGGTCTCACCGGTGATGGCGGTCATACCGCGTTGGAAATCAATGTCGAGCTCACGAACGATAGCGAAATTGCTGATGGTCAGTTGTGCCAGCATAGCGTCACCTGTATGAATAAACACATATGGTTTTTCATACAGTATAAACTGGTTTTTTATCCAGTAAAGAGGGCGCGCTCATTTTCAGAACAATTTTTTTGACCAGCCCAGTTTTGAACTCAGCGTATTGAAATAACTGTAATTTTTAGGATGGATAAGGTTGAGATGATTTTCGCTACGGCGAATCAGCACATCTTCTCCTTCCTGGATAGGCAGCGCAATCTGGCTGTCACAGCTGATCTCAAGGTCGTTACGCCGTGCCGAGAAACGCAGCCGAATCGTACTGCTGCTGTTGATCACCAGCGGGCGCGCCGACAAGGTGTGCGGGAACATGGGCACAATGGTAATGGCGTCCAGAGAGGGCGTTAAAATCGGGCCGCCCGCTGAAAGCGAATAGGCGGTGGAACCGGTAGGCGTGGAAATAATCAGGCCATCGGAACGCTGCGAGAAGGCAAAGACTTCGTCGATGTACACTTCAAACTCGATCATGTGCGCGACTTTGCCCGGATGCAGCACCACTTCATTGATGGCGCTGCCAATACGCGGGGAGCAATCCGTCTTGCAGACCTGCGCTTCCAGCAGAAAGCGGCTTTCGACAAAATAGTTGCCGTTCAGCACTTCATCGAGCTGGTGATGGGCGTTATCGGGGTCAAGATCGGTTAAAAACCCTAAATTACCGCGGTTAATGCCAATCACTTTTATGTCATAACGCGCCAGTACTCTGGCGGCACCTAACATATTGCCGTCGCCGCCCACCACCACGGCCAGATCGGCCTGTTGGCCAATCTCAGCCAGCGTACCGGTCTGAACATCCCCCAGCGACAGTTCCTGTGCAATCTGCTGTTCAACGATAACGGGATAGCCTTTGGCAGTCAGCCAGCGACACAGCATCTCATGTGTAGTGAGCGCGGTAGGATGGCGTGGATGGCCCACAATACCAATGCAGTTAAAGTGTTTGTTCATCGAGTGGGTGTTCCTCATAAGCCAAATCGGCACGATGATGTGACGTGTTCCCTTGAATCCGTCAAACCAATCCCCATAATAAGCCAACCAGCGACGTGAATGTGCAAAACGCGGAGAAATTCATGAGTAGTAAAGAACAGAACACCCCAAACGAGCAAGTCTCAGACGAAATTCAACAGGATCAACACCAACCTCAGGACGCGGAGACAGCAGTAGAGGTGGATCCGCGTGATGAGCGCATCGCTCAGCTTGAAGCTGAGTTAGCCCAGTTGCAGACGGGCGTGCGTGATGCGCAGCTGCGTGCGCAGGCAGAAATTGAAAACGTTCGCCGCCGCACCGAGATGGATATTGAAAAAGCGCACAAGTTTGCGCTGGAGAAGTTTGCCAATGAGCTGCTTCCGGTGATCGATAGCCTGGAACGTGCACTGGAACTGGCCAACAAAGAAGACGAGAAGTCTGCCTCTATGGTTGAAGGCATTGAGCTTACGCTGAAATCCCTGCTGGGCGCGGTGCGTAAATTCGGTGTTGAAGTGGTCGGCGAAACCGGTGTGCCCTTTAATCCTGAAGTGCACCAGGCGATGTCGATGATGGAGTCTGAGGATGTCGAGCCTAACCACGTAATGATGGTCATGCAACGCGGTTATACGCTTAACGGCCGCCTGCTGCGTCCGGCCATGGTTGCCGTGGCGAAAGCGAAAGCCTGATTACTGTCTTACCCTGCAAACGGCCGCGCTCTGACGCGGCCGTTTGTGATTATGGCGTTTACTCAGGTAATACCGGCGTCCAGTTAATCGGCGTTTTACCGGCATCGCGTAACAGCGCATTGGTTTGGGAAAAATGCTGGCAGCCAAAGAAGCCACGATGCGCGGAAAGCGGGGAAGGGTGCGGCGCCTGCAGCACGTGATGGCGCTGGCGATCGATAATGCTGCCTTTCTTCTGGGCGTGCGAGCCCCACAGTAGAAAGATCACGCCTTCACGCTGTTCATTGATAGCTTTAATCACCGTATCGGTAAAGGTTTCCCATCCCAGCCGGGCGTGAGAGTGCGCTTTACCGGCTTCAACGGTCAGTACGGTGTTCAGTAACATCACGCCCTGTTCCGCCCAGCTTGCCAGATAACCATGGCTGGGCCGCTCAAACCCCGGAATGTCCTGCTGCAGCTCTTTATACATGTTCTGCAGTGACGGCGGCGTCTGCACGCCCGGTAGCACAGAGAAAGCCAGCCCGTGTGCCTGGTTCGGGCCGTGATAAGGGTCCTGCCCCAGAATCACGACGTTAACGTCACCTAATTCGGTTAAGCGAAACGCGTTAAACACATCTTTCTGTGGCGGATAAACCGTTACGCCTGCGGCCCGCTGATTCGCGACATGCTTCAGGGTTTCAATGAAGTAGGGTTTTTCTTTCTCTTCGGCCAGCACGTCGTGCCAGGTCAGCTTTTCAGCCATGATCAACTCCCTTGTATTTCGAACCCTAAGCTTAGCGTTTCAGTCTTCAGACATGAAGCCCAAAAATTTTTGAAGAATTAAACAAAATTTTCTTAAGACGGGTTTTTAAAATCAAAAGCTTACCAGGGAGGCGATAAAACGCCCGGCGGTAATTGATGCAGGTCAAAACTATGGCAGACATCGGGTGGTATACCAACAGCTCAAATTGACTGAGTCACGGTGTAGACGAAGGTCGCACCTTGCAGGAGGGATTGAAATGATCACAGGTATTCAGATTACCCAATCGAGTAATCCGGCGTTAATTAACTCTTTCTGGCTGCTGGACGAAGAAAAAGCCGAAGCGCGCTGCCTCTGTGCCGTTGCAGGCTATCAGGAGGATCAGATTGTGAAGATTGGAGAGTTAGGCGACGTGGCTTACCGCGACGTGCCGGTTGAGGTGAAACCTCAGGTTCGCGTAGAGGGCGGTCAGCATCTCAACGTCAACGTATTGCGCCGCGAAACGCTGGAAGATGCCGTGAAACATCCCGAAAAGTATCCCCAGCTGACGATCCGTGTTTCAGGCTATGCCGTGCGCTTTAACTCACTGACCGCGGAACAGCAGCGCGATGTGATTGCCCGTACCTTTACTGAAAGTTTGTAACGGATCGGGCGCTGAAATAAAACGCAGCGCCTGTCTGCGAAATTTATAAATGTTAACAACATGATAGATTTTATTGGGTAAGCGCGCGTTTGGGCTGGCAGGCCAGCGTCACCTATTCGATGCTAAAATCACGCTAAACGCGTATTTACAGGCCTTATAAAAACAAAAATCGCCTCACTGGAGGCGATTTTTTTAAGTCCGTGCTGATTTATTCCGCACTCTCGCTGCCCGGCGTACTGCCGCTCGGCTTGCGACGCTTGCCCACGTTTTTGAGGTCACGGTGACGCTTTTTAACCCGCGGTTTCTCTTCTTCTTTCGCTTTTTTCTCTGCACGCTTGGCAAGCGCCTTTTTCGACGGTTTTCCCGTCGTTTTCGCCGAAGGCGCGCGCGTAACAGGACGCAGCTCGTCAATCACCCGGGCTTTAATCGGTTCATCAACGTAGCGGCTGACTTTACCGAGCAGCAGATGGTCGTGTGCTTCAACCAGCGAAATCGCGATACCTTTACGACCGGCCCGGCCAGTACGGCCAATGCGGTGCAAATAGGTGTCAGCGGTGCGCGGCATATCGAAGTTGATGACGTGGCTGACATCGTCGACGTCAATACCACGTGCGGCAATATCGGTCGCCACCAGCACATTGACGCGCCCCTCGACCAGGCGTTTAATCGCCTCATTGCGCTTAGCCTGCACCATTTCACCTTCAAGGTAGCTGGTGCGGATACCGGCATCATGCAGCCAGCTGACCAGCTCGTGCAGACGTTCACGCTTGCGCACAAACACAATTGAACGGGTCACTTCCGGCTGCTTTAACAGATGAACCAGCAGCTTTGTCTTGTGCTCAAGATCGTCGGCGCGGTGATACCACTGCTGGATCTTCTTACGCTCGCGACGGCTGGGATCGGCTTCCAGTTCAACCGGTTCATTCAGCAGACGCTCTGCAAAATCCTTGATATGCTCGCCTTCCAGCGTGGCAGAAAACAGCATCGTCTGTTTGCGCCAGCGCGTTTCGCCCGCGATGGTTTCAATATCCTGAGCAAAGCCCATGTCCAGCATGCGGTCGGCTTCATCGAGGATCAGCGTTTCAACGGCGCGGCAGTCAAAGTTTTCTTCTTTAATGTATTGCAGCAGACGACCGGTGGTGGCAACCACGACATCCTGATTTTCGCTAAACACTTCAGCGTGGTTCATGAAGGCCACGCCGCCAGTGATGGTGGCGATATCCAGATGCGTGTGTTTCGCCAGTTCCCGTGCCTGGTCGGCAACCTGCATGGCCAGCTCACGGGTTGGCGTTAAAATTAAAATACGCGGCGGGCCAGACTTCTTGCGCGGAAAATCGAGCAGGTGCTGCAACACCGGTAATAAATACGCGGCGGTTTTCCCGGTCCCGGTAGGTGCCGAACCCAGAACGTCGCGGCCCTCCAGCGCGGGGGGAATGGCAGCAGCCTGAATTGCTGTCGGGCGCGTATAGCCTTTCTCCTGCAGCGCTTCAAGCAGGCTTTCGTCGAGTTCAAGTTCGGAAAATGTGGTTACGGTCATGTTCTACCTCAGTTTGGGGCGCTGATTATAGACAGATCGAACATAATCTTCATCTGTTTATCGGTATTGACTGCGCCAGATTACGTCAACGGCGTGAATTCCCCAACCCACCACGTTACACTTACGCCTTGCCGTACGGCAGGATAAAAGGTGAATGGTCGCTGAGTATGATGCAGGACAAGCCGCAGGCGCGGCCACAATTAAAAAAGAACGGTTTTACCTTCAAGCAGTTTTTTGTTGCACATGACCGCTGTGCGATGAAGGTCGGCACAGATGGTATTTTGCTGGGCGCATGGGCACCGGTCGCCGGGGTGAAGCGGATTCTCGATATCGGCACCGGTTCGGGCCTGATAGCCCTGATGCTGGCCCAGCGTACTCCGTCGAATGTCGACGTGGATGCCGTAGAGTTAGATCCGGACGCCGCACAGCAGGCGCATGAAAACATCCAGCAGTCGCCGTGGGCAGCGCGAATGCAGGTTCATCAACAGGATATCGCCCAGTGGGCTGAAAACTGCGAAGCGCGTTACTCGCTTATCGTCAGTAATCCTCCTTACTTTGATCCCGGTGTAGCCTGCGCAACCCCGGCAAGAGACAGCGCACGTGCCACTGGTTCATTAGATCATCAGACGTTATTGCGCTGTGCGGCCGCGCTGATCGAAGAAGAGGGGTTTTTCTGTGTGGTCTTACCCGAAGCGACAGGGCAGCAGGTTATCGCGCTGGCACAGGCTGACGGCTGGCACTTACGCTTTCGTTTTGATGTAGCAGAGTACGCACATCGTCCCCCGCATCGGGTTCTGCTGGGCTTTTCCCCCAGCCCCGGCGAAACCCTGTTTGAGCGGCTGGCTATTCGCGATGCAGACAGGCAGTACTCAGACGCCTGGCAAAGCCTGACGCGTGACTTCTATTTGTTTATGTCCTGACCCGGTTGCAGCACGGTAGGCTGGGCCTCAGGGAGCAAATCCGGATAGTCGCGGATAAAATGCAGCCCGCGGCTCTCTTTTCTCTGTAGTGCACAGCGCACCATCAGCTCAGCCACCTGCACCAGGTTACGCAGCTCCAGCAGGTTATTGGACAGGCGGAAATGATGGTAATACTCGTCTATCTCCTGTTGCAGCAGGGTAATGCGGCGCAGTGCCCGCTCCAGCCGCTTGGTGGTGCGGACAATGCCCACGTAATCCCACATAAACAGCCGCAGCTCATGCCAGTTATGCTGAATCACCACCCGTTCATCGGCATCATCCACCTGGCTGTCGTCCCAGGCCGGCAGGTTATCAACGGCTTCGACCTCCGGTAAAATACGCAGCAGATCCTCTGCTGCCGACCAGCCATATACAAGGCATTCGAGCAGCGAGTTGGAGGCCATGCGATTGGCACCGTGCAGGCCGGTGTAGCTGACTTCACCGATGGCATACAGGCCGTTGATATCCGTACGGCCCTGCGCGTTGACCATGACGCCACCGCAGGTGTAGTGCGCGGCAGGCACCACCGGGATCCTGTCTTTGGTCAGATCGAAACCAAAGGTCAGCAGTTTTTCGTAGATCATCGGGAAGTGTGAACGCACAAAGGCTTCAGGCTGATGGCTGATATCCAGATACATACAGTCAACGCCAAGGCGTTTCATCTCGTGATCGATGGCGCGGGCGACAATATCGCGCGGCGCCAGTTCAGCGCGCGCATCGAAGTCGGGCATAAAACGCGAGCCGTCCGGCCGCACCAGCCAGGCGCCTTCGCCGCGCAGTGCTTCAGTGAGCAGAAAGTTTTGTGCCTGGGGATGAAACAGGCAGGTCGGATGAAACTGGTTAAACTCCAGATTAGCCACGCGACATCCCGCCCGCCAGGCCATCGCAATGCCATCACCGGAGGCGATATCGGGGTTAGTCGTGTACTGATACACTTTGGCCGCGCCGCCCGTCGCCAGCACCACGGCACGTGCGCGGCAGGTCTCAACCCGTTCACGATTACGGTTCCAAATCCAGGCCCCGGTCACCCGGCGCGGGCCCGGCAGGCCGAGCTTATCCGAAAGAATCAGATCCACCGCGTTGGTGCGCTCGAGAATGCGGATATTGGGATGATGCAACGCTTTGCCTACCAGCGTGGTTTCCACTTCGCGACCCGTCGCATCCGCGCTGTGCAGGATACGGCGGTGGCTGTGGCCGCCTTCACGCGTCAGGTGATAGCGCATCTCGCCTGCAGCCTGCGGATCGGTATCAAATGCCACGCCGTTATCAATCAGCCATTGCACGCAGTGCCGCGCATTGCTGGCCACAAAGGAGACGGCGGCCCGATCGCATAAACCTGCCCCCGCGATCAGCGTGTCTTCCACATGTGAATCAATGCTGTCGGTTTCGTCAAAAACCGCCGCAATCCCGCCTTGCGCATACAGCGTCGAGCCTTCATTGACCTGCGCTTTGCTTAATACGGTGACCTGATAATGCTCTGCCAGACGCAATGCCAGCGACAATCCCGCTGCACCGCTGCCGACGATAAGGACATCACACTGATAATCAGAGGAAGAGAAAGTTGTCATAGTGTTTAATTTACTAAACAAGAATGGACCGAGCATAAGCGTTTGGACATTTTTTGTGAAGTATTTTGAACATAAACGCGGCAATATGCGTGTCTGAAAATTAATTCATTAGTGATATCAAGAGGTTAATGTTTTGCAGGTTTAAATCGGGTTTTTTATACCAAACTTAATCGATTACAAGGATTTAAAGATGAAAAAGCTGTTGTCATAGGTTACTCTGCCTGCGATTTGCGCGCGTTACACTGAACGAAAATGAACAAACTGTGTGATTTTGCCGCAAAGTGGCTTAAAAGAGGCCGAGAGTGAACTTTTTGCCACGCAATGACTCAAAGCGCATGCTTGCTCAATAGCGGTGTGCTGGCAGTTCCTTAACGCATAAGAAAGTATTTGGGGAGACATTACCTCGGATGAGCGAGCAGTTAGCGGACCAGGTTCTTGTTGAACGGGTTCAGAAGGGGGATCAAAAGGCGTTTAACTTACTGGTAATTCGTTACCAGCATAAAGTGGCGAGCCTGGTCTCACGATATGTCCCTTCAGGCGATGTGCCTGATGTCGTTCAGGAATCATTTATTAAGGCTTATCGTGCGCTGGACTCGTTCCGGGGCGATAGCGCGTTTTACACCTGGCTGTATCGTATAGCAGTGAATACAGCAAAAAATTATTTGGTCGCTCAGGGGCGTCGTCCGCCTTCCAGTGATGTTGATGCAATTGATGCTGAAAACTTCGAAAGTGCGGGCGCATTGAAAGAAATTTCGAACCCTGAGAACTTAATGTTGTCAGATGAACTGAAACAAATCGTCTTTCGTACCATCGAGGCGCTTCCTGAGGACTTGCGAATGGCAATTACCCTCAGGGAACTTGACGGTCTGAGCTATGAAGAGATCGCCGTCATTATGGATTGCCCGGTGGGCACGGTCAGGTCCCGTATCTTCCGTGCACGTGAGGCCATTGATAATAAAGTTCAACCGCTTATCCAACGTCAGTGATAACGGCTACTGGAAGGGTATTAGGCATGCAGAAAGAAAAACTTTCCGCTTTAATGGATGGTGAGGCTTTAGACAGTGAGCTGTTTTCAGCGCTGTCTAAAGACGCAGAATTACAAAAAAGCTGGGAACGCTACCATCTTATCCGCGATACCATGCGCGGTGACGTGGGCGAGCACCTGCATTTTGACATTGCTGCACGCGTCGCTGCTGCGATTGAAAAAGAGCCTCAGCGCAACGTCACAACCTTGATCCCCGAAGCACAGCCCGAACCTTCTCGCTGGGAAAAAATGCCGTTCTGGCATAAAGCTCGCCCGTGGGCGGCACAGATTACCCAGGTTGGTGTCGCCGCCTGTGTTTCCCTGGCTGTTATCGTTGGCGTTCAGCACTATAACCAACCGGGTAGCGGCAGCGTCGAAAGTTCTGATTCGCCGGTCTTCAACACCTTACCTGTCATGGGTAAAGCCTCTCCCGTGAGCCTTGGCGTGCCATCGGATGCCTTTGGCAACGGTAATGCGACTCAGCAGGTGCAGGATCAACGTCGTCGCGTGAATGCCATGCTGCAGGACTATGAACTCCAGCGTCGCCTGCATGCGGATCAGCTGCAGTTCGAAACCAATGCGCCTAAACAAGCGCAGGCCAATGTCCCTGGTAATCAGTCATTAGGAATGCAGCAGCAGTAATGAAGCCGCTATGGTATGCCGTCAGCCTTCTGGCAGGCAGCCTGTTGTGGTCATCTGCCGCCCCAGCGCAGGTTTCTGCGTCTGGGGCGTTATTGCAGCAGATGGAGCAGGCAAGCCAGACCCTCAACTACGAATTCGCCTACATTAACGTTTCCCGCCTTGGCATGGAATCTCTGCGCTATCGTCATGCGGTTATCGACGATCGCGTTTATGCGCAGGTGCTGCAGATGGACGGTCCGCGTCGTGAAGTGATTCAACGCGGCAACGACATCAGCTATTTTGAACCTGGCATTGAGCCTTTCTCGCTACCGGGCAACCACATTGTGGATGCGCTACCGTCCATTATTTATGCTGATTTTAGCAAGCTGGATACCGCCTACGATTTTATCACCGTGGGCCGTTCACGCATTGCCGACCAGATGTGCGACGTAGTACGCATCGTTTCACGCGATGGCACGCGCTACAGCTACGTTGTCTGGCTGGACGTGGATACCAAGCTGCCGCTCCGGGTCGATTTGCTTGACCGGGATGGTGAAACGATGGAGCAGTTTCGCGTTATCAGCTTCGCGGTGGACGATGGCGTTCGCAATCTGATGCAGGGGCTGGAGAAAGCGAATTTGCCGCCGTCGCTGTCGTTAACTAAAACCGATAACGTTTCGTTAGACTGGCAGCCCGCCTGGCTCCCCGCTGGCATGACGCTGGTCTCGCAAAGTCGTCGCACCATTCCCGCGTTAAATAAATCGGTTGAATCACGGCTCTACAGCGATGGCCTGTTTAGCTTTGCGGTCAATGTCACTCCGGCAGATAAAAACAGCACCGCACAGACATTGCGCACGGGACGTCGTACGGTGCAAACCGTAATACGCGATAATAACGAAATTACGGTCGTCGGCGAACTACCGCCCGTGACGGCCAAACGTATCGCAGACAGCGTCGAATTCGGGGCAAAAAAATGATGAGAGAATGGGCCACTGTGGTGGCATGGCAGGATGGCATCGCCACGCTGCACACTGAAGCTAAAACGTCCTGCAACAGCTGTCAGGCACGTAAAGGCTGCGGTAGCCATATGCTGAATAAGCTGGGGCCAAAGAACGCGCACGTGATGCAGATCGCCAGCAGCAAGCCGTTGACGCCGGGCCAGCGTGTTGAACTCGGTATCAAAGAGAGCAGCCTGCTGGGTTCCGCGCTGCTGGTTTATATGACGCCTCTGTTTGGCCTGTTCCTGTTTGCCGGCCTGTTTCAGGCGCTGTTTGGTAGCGACCTCGCGGCGGCCTGCGGCGCTCTGTTAGGCGGCGTGGGAGGCTTTATCGTGGCCAAAGGTATTTCGATGAAATTTGGCGATCGCGAGGCATTCCAGCCCGTTATTTTGAACATCGCTTTGCCGCCGGATGCACTGCGCGTTGAAAGCGAAGCCTGATCCTCACTCAAGCCGCACTTGCTGCGGCTTCTGTCATTATGGCGCCTCGCCAAAAACTGTTTCGCTTCCACAACGTTCCATTCTTTTATGCGCGGCCTTAACAGTGTAATATGCGTCGTCATTAATGAGGCTGACAGGATTGTGGGTTAAGAGCGATCTTCCTGAATGTGTCTGTGCTCAGGTTTCTAACTGATTCTCTACGTGAAGATATTCCTATAAATGAAGCACATAAGAAATTTCTCCATCATCGCCCATATTGACCACGGTAAATCCACGCTCTCTGACCGCTTAATTCAGATTTGCGGGGGATTAACCGATCGCGAGATGGCCGCGCAGGTTCTTGACTCAATGGACCTGGAGCGTGAACGTGGCATTACTATTAAGGCGCAGAGCGTAACGCTCGATTACAAAGCAAAAGACGGCGAAACTTACCAGCTCAATTTCATCGACACGCCGGGACACGTTGACTTCTCGTATGAGGTTTCCCGCTCACTGGCCGCCTGTGAAGGCGCACTGCTGGTGGTTGATGCCGGACAGGGCGTTGAAGCACAAACCCTGGCCAACTGCTACACCGCGATTGAGATGGATCTGGAAGTAGTGCCGGTGCTGAATAAGATCGATTTGCCAGCCGCCGATCCCGATCGTGCCGCGCAGGAAATCGAAGACATCGTAGGCATTGACGCGACCGACGCCGTGCGTTGCTCAGCCAAAACTGGCGTGGGCGTACCTGAAGTGCTGGAGCGTTTAGTTCGCGACATCCCGGCACCAGAGGGCGATCCGGATGCCCCTTTGCAGGCGCTGATTATTGACTCCTGGTTTGATAACTACCTCGGCGTTGTATCGCTGGTGCGCGTGAAAAACGGCACTATGCGCAAAGGCGACAAAATCAAGGTGCTGAGCACCGGGCAGGTCTACAATGCTGACCGTCTGGGTATCTTCACGCCGAAGCAGGTTGACCGTACCGAGCTGAACTGCGGTGAAGTCGGCTGGCTGGTGTGTGCCATCAAAGACATTCTTGGCGCACCCGTGGGCGATACGCTGACCACGGCACGCAACCCTGCGGATAAAGCCTTACCCGGCTTTAAAAAAGTGAAGCCGCAGGTTTATGCCGGTCTGTTCCCCATCAGTTCTGATGATTACGAAGCGTTCCGTGATGCGCTGGGCAAGCTGAGCCTGAACGATGCCTCGCTGTTCTACGAGCCAGAAAGCTCAACGGCGCTGGGCTTTGGTTTCCGCTGTGGCTTCCTTGGGCTGCTGCACATGGAGATCATTCAGGAACGTCTGGAACGCGAATACGATCTGGATCTGATTACGACCGCGCCGACGGTGGTGTACGAAGTGGAAACCACAAGCGGTGAAGTCGTCTACGTGGACAGCCCTTCGAAGCTGCCACCGCTTAATAATATTGAAGAGCTGCGCGAACCGATTGCCGAGTGTCATATGCTGCTGCCGCAGGAATACCTGGGCAACGTCATCACGCTGTGCATCGAGAAACGTGGCGTTCAGACCAACATGGTTTACCACGGCAACCAGGTGGCGCTGACCTATGAGATTCCGATGGCGGAAGTGGTTCTCGACTTCTTTGACCGTCTGAAATCAACGTCTCGGGGTTATGCCTCACTGGACTACAATTTTAAACGTTTTCAGGCCTCTGACATGGTGCGCGTTGACGTTCTGATTAACTCAGAACGTGTTGATGCGCTGGCGCTGATTACCCACCGTGAAAACGCACCTTACCGTGGACGTGATCTGGTTGAGAAAATGAAAGAGCTCATCCCACGTCAGCAGTTTGATATTGCGATTCAGGCGGCAATTGGCAACCACATTATCGCTCGCTCAACCGTTAAACAGCTACGTAAGAACGTACTCGCCAAGTGTTACGGCGGCGACGTCAGTCGTAAGAAAAAGCTGTTGCAGAAGCAGAAAGATGGTAAGAAGCGAATGAAGCAGGTCGGTAACGTTGAGCTGCCGCAGGAAGCATTCCTCGCCATTCTGCATGTCGGAAAAGACAGCAAATAAGGATCTCAAATGGCTAATATGTTCGCCCTGATACTGGCGATAGCGACGTTGATTACCGGCATTCTTTGGGTGATCGATCGTATTAAGTGGGCACCAAAGCGCCGTGCGTTGCAGGCGGCGGCGCAGGCGCAGGCGGGCGGAACACTCGACAGCAAAGCGCTGGCGAAGATGGCCCCTAAGCCGGGCTGGATTGAAACCGCCGCATCGGTGTTTCCGGTGCTGGCCGTGGTGTTCTTTGTGCGCTCGTTTGTTTATGAGCCATTCCAGATCCCGTCCGGCTCTATGATGCCAACCCTGCTGATTGGTGACTTTATTCTGGTCGAAAAGTTTGCGTATGGCATTAAAGATCCCATTACGCAAACGACGCTGATCCCTACCGGGCATCCAAAACGGGGCGATATCGCGGTGTTTAAATACCCGAAGGATCCCAGCCTGGATTACATCAAGCGCGTGATCGGTCTGCCTGGCGATCGGGTGACCTACGATCCGTACAGTAAAACGCTGACCATTAATCCGGCCTGCGATAACGGCAAGCCTTGTAGCAAAGCGCTACCCGTCACCTATAGCAATATTGAACCCAGCAAATTTGTTCAAACGTTTAGCGGGTTTGATGGTAACGAAGCGGGTAATGGTTTCTATCAGCTACCGCTGAATGACACCATGCGGGGGGGATTACGTCTGGCGACGCGCAAAGAAACCCTGGGCGACGTAACGCATGACATCCTGTTGGTGACAGAAGCACAAAGCCAGGCGAGCATGTACTATCAGCAGCCCGGCCAGCCGCAGGCCAGTTGGGTCGTGCCGCAGGGGCAATATTTCATGATGGGTGATAACCGCGATAACAGCGCCGACAGCCGCTACTGGGGCTTTGTTCCCGAGCGTAACCTGGTGGGTAAAGCGGTCGCCATCTGGATGAGTTTCGAAAAACAAGAAGGTCAGTGGCCAACCGGCGTACGACTCAGTCGTATCGGTGGTATCCACTAACCATAGCCTGACAGTCAGGTGAAAAGGGTGGCCCTCCAGGTGGGGGGCCACTGCACACCAAACAGAATGAGTTGGTTCTCCAGCCCTGTTTGGTATGCAGAGTGACAGACGCAAAACAGAACTGGAATCGCATGAACCCCATCTTGATTAACAAGCTTCAGCGCAAACTGGGCTACACTTTTACACATTCTGAACTTTTACAGCAGGCCCTGACCCATCGAAGCGCCAGCAGTAAACATAACGAACGTCTTGAGTTTTTAGGCGATTCCATTCTCAGCTATGTGATTGCTAACGCGCTCTATCACCGTTTTCCACGCGTGGATGAAGGGGATATGAGCCGTATGCGTGCTACCCTGGTCAGGGGAAATACGCTGGCAGAGATGGCGCGCGAGTTCGATTTGGGAGAATGCCTGCGTTTAGGCCCCGGTGAATTAAAAAGCGGGGGCTTTCGCCGTGAGTCCATTCTGGCGGACACCGTCGAAGCGCTGATTGGTGGCGTTTTCCTCGACAGTGATATTCAGACGGTGGAAAAACTGATCCTCGACTGGTATCAGACGCGCCTGGACGAAATCAGTCCGGGTGACAAACAAAAAGATCCCAAAACGCGCCTGCAGGAGTATCTGCAAGGCCGGCATCTGCCACTACCCAGTTACTTAGTCGTGCAGGTACGTGGCGAAGCCCACGATCAGGAATTCACCATTCACTGTCAGGTGAGTGGCATGGCAGAACCGGTGGTGGGCGTAGGCTCCAGCCGCCGTAAAGCCGAACAAGCAGCCGCCGAACAGGCGCTGATTAAACTTGGTCTGGAATAGTATTATCCCGGCGCTTTAACCGGCGCTAAAACCTCAGGATTCGAATGAGCGAAAACGTTACATACAGCGGCTTTGTCGCGATAGTTGGCCGACCCAACGTCGGTAAATCCACCTTACTGAACCAGCTACTGGGGCAGAAGGTTTCGATTACGTCGCGTAAGCCGCAAACCACTCGTCACCGCATTATGGGTATCCATACTGAAGGCGCCTACCAGGCGATCTATGTGGATACGCCAGGCCTGCACATGGAAGAGAAACGGGCGATTAACCGCCTGATGAACCGTGCTGCCAGCAGTTCTATCGGTGACGTTGAACTCATCATCTTTGTGGTGGACGGCACGCGCTGGACGCCGGATGACGAAATGGTATTAAACAAGCTGCGCGATGGCAAAGTGCCCGTGCTGCTGGCGATCAATAAAGTCGACAATATTCAGGACAAAAGTATTCTGCTGCCGCACCTGCAGTTCCTGAGCCAGCAGATGAACTTTATCGATATTGTGCCGATTTCAGCAGAAACCGGTAAAAATGTGGATACCATCGCCGCCATTGCCCGTAAGCATCTGCCGGAATCTGATCATCACTTCCCGGAAGATTACATTACCGACCGTTCGCAGCGCTTTATGGCCTCAGAAATCATCCGTGAAAAGCTGATGCGTTTTCTGGGGGCCGAACTGCCTTACTCGGTCACGGTTGAAATCGAACAGTTCGTGTCGAATGCGCGCGGCGGTTATGACATCAACGGTCTGATTTTGGTCGAGCGTGAAGGGCAGAAGAAAATGGTGATTGGCAACAAAGGCGCCAAAATCAAAACCATCGGTATCGAAGCCCGTAAAGACATGGAAGAGATGTTCGATGCGAAAGTGCATCTCGAACTGTGGGTCAAAGTTAAATCCGGCTGGGCGGACGACGAACGTGCGCTGCGCAGCCTGGGTTACACAGACGATCTCTGATTAAATGGAAGGCTGGCAACGCGCCTTTGTGCTGCATAGTCGTCCTTTCAGCGAGACCAGCCTGCTGCTTGATCTGTTTAGTGAAAGTGAAGGCCGCGTACGTGTTCTGGCAAAAGGGGCACGTTCACGGCGTTCCCAACTGAAAGGCACCTTACAGCCTTTCACGCCTTTACTGGTGCGCTGGAGCGGGCGCGGGGAAGTCAAAACCCTGCGCAACGCTGAAGCGGTCTCCCTGGCATTACCTCTCAGTGGCATCACGCTATACTGCGGCCTGTACGTTAACGAGCTTTTATCTCGGGTACTGGAACAGCACATTCCCTTCTCTGAACTGTTTTTCGACTACCTGCAATGCATTCAGATGCTGGCGGCAGGCGAAGGATCACCAGAGCCTGCGCTGCGCCGTTTTGAGCTGGCGCTGCTGGGGCATTTGGGTTACGGCGTAGACTTCCTGCACTGTGCGGGCAGCGGTGAACCGGTCAGCGAAGCCATGACCTACAGCTACCGTGAAGAGAAAGGCTTTATTGCCAGCCTGGTGCTGAACCAGCGTAGCTTCACCGGGCGTGAACTGCAGGCGCTGTTTACCCGTGAATTCCCGGATGCAGAAACCCTGCGCGCAGCCAAACGTTTCACGCGTATGGCCCTCAAACCCTACCTGGGCGGTAAGCCGCTAAAAAGCCAGGAGCTTTTTCGCCAGTTTACCCCGAAAAAAAAGCCCACTATTTCTGACGAGACAGAGCACTGACCGTAGCCTGGCCTTATCTCTGCGCGGTACACTCAACGCAATGACCATAATGAACCGAGGATTGTCATGGCTGAGTTACTGTTAGGCGTGAATATCGACCATATCGCTACCGTTCGCAATGCGCGTGGAACCCATTATCCCGATCCGGTACAGGCGGCGTTTATCGCCGAACAGGCGGGTGCAGACGGCATTACCGTGCACCTGCGCGAAGATCGTCGCCACATTACCGACAGGGATGTGCGCATCCTGCGCGATACCATTGAAACGCGCATGAATCTCGAAATGGCCGTGACCGAGGAGATGCTGGCTATCGCCTGTGAAATCAAACCGCATTTCTGCTGCCTGGTGCCGGAAAAGCGCGAGGAAGTCACCACCGAAGGCGGACTGGACGTCGCGGGCCAGCAGGAGAAGCTGAACGCCGCGGTGAAACAGCTCAGCGAAGCGGGCATTCTGGTGTCCCTGTTTATCGATCCCGATCACCGCCAAATCGAGGCGGCGGTGACCAGCGGCGCGCCCTATATTGAAATTCATACCGGTGCCTATGCTGAAGCGCCTGAAGGCCCAGCGCGCGACGCTGAGCTGGCACGTATCCGTCAGGCCGCCACCTTTGCTGCCAGCCGTGGGCTAAAAGTTAACGCCGGTCATGGGCTGACTTACCACAACGTACTGCCAATCGCCGCCCTGCCGGAAATGCATGAGCTGAATATCGGTCATGCGATTATTGGACGTGCCGTGATGAGTGGTCTGCCTGAGGCGGTGAAAGCCATGAAAGCACTGCTGCGAGAAGCGCGTCGCTAATGGCTATCCTGGGACTGGGCAGCGATATCGTCGAAATAGAACGCATTGCCGATGTGATTTCACGTTCAGGCGATCGTCTTGCGCGGCGTGTCCTGAGCGAGGCCGAGTGGCAGCAATATCAACAGCACCGTCAGCCGGTTCGTTTCCTGGCCAAACGTTTTGCGGTTAAAGAGGCGGCGGCAAAAGCCTTTGGTACCGGCATTCGGGGCGGGCTGGCTTTTAACCAGTTCGAAGTTTATAACGACGCGCTGGGTAAACCGCTGCTGCGTTTCTTCGATCATGCCGCCGAGGTGGCGCAACGTCTTGGCGTGCAGCATGTGCATGTCACGCTGGCAGATGAGCGTCACTATGCTTGCGCAACGGTGATCATCGAAAGTTAACCGTGCAGCTGCACAAACTTATCCCACAGCGCATCGCGTGATTCGATGTGCTGTGGATCAATGACGATCGTGTTATCAATCGGGCAAACGCGCTGACAGGTTGGAAGATCGTAATGACCCACGCACTCCGTGCAGCGGCTCACATCAATTTCATAGATTGCCTCACCCATCGCAATCGCCTGGTTCGGGCATTCAGGTTCGCACATATCGCAGTTAATGCATCGTTCGGTAATCAGTAGAGACATCGCGGCTTCTTAATCAAGGCATCGTAGTGGTCGTGCTGCTGTATCGGGCAACGTTCGTCGCAGAGAACGGGCCAGCACCTTACTTCAGACGTTCGG
This sequence comes from Pantoea sp. B623, assembly GCF_024814475.1. Classification (NCBI taxonomy): domain Bacteria; kingdom Pseudomonadati; phylum Pseudomonadota; class Gammaproteobacteria; order Enterobacterales; family Erwiniaceae; genus Pantoea; species Pantoea sp. B623. Next base: position 3,583,244 of record NZ_JANUXM010000004.1, read on the forward strand.
TCCCAAACAGGGCAGCGAGACGTCCTTACTCTGGCTGTTTTTCACCTGCTGACAGCCGGCAGGACAGTAGCATATTTTGTTTATCACAAAAATGATGCAGGTAAACGAAGTGTTGTTGCCGCCGTGTTTATCTCGCCGCTCAGCGCGTTATTGCAACCGCAATGCGCCATTCAGCACTTGAGCATTGAGGCCAGCCTGGCTGGCCTCTTGTCCGGTTATGTCGATTCGCCCTGCCTAGATCAGTTTCTTAACCAGAGCTTCGCTGTGACGAATATGGCTGGATGCTCGCTCAGGATCGTTCTGCACCAGGGCCATAAACAGCAGGTCCGTCAACGCCAGCTGCGCGGTGGTAGATGAGATGGCGGCGCTGCGCGTGCTCTGCTCTTCTGCCACGGTGTACAGGCAATGGGTGGCGCACTGCTGCAGTGTGTTAGGCGTAAAGCCGGTAAAGGCCAGCACATCCGCCCCTACGCGAACGGCTTCCTGAGCGGCAAGGTTGATTTCACGTCGTTCGCCGGTGTAGGAGATCGCCAGCAGCACATCGCCAGATGACATAGCCTGAACACTGGCCAGCAGCGCGTGCATATCCTGTTCCGCCACCGCATTGATACCAATTTTCATCAGCTTCCATGAAAAATCCTTTGCCACCAGGCCGGACGCGCCAATGCCGACCAGCAAAATGCGGCGTGCGCGCTTGAGCAACTGCAGGACGGCGTTTAATTTCTCTTCACTGTTGATATCCAGCGTGGCACGAATCGCAGAGAGCTTCTCCGTGAGTAATTTTTCCCCCACGGCTTTGAGCGGATCGTCGCTCAGGATCTGGTTGTGCACGGTGATGGCATCTTTATCCGCCAGCGATTCACTCAGCGCCAGCTTAAGTGCCGGAAAGCCTTTGTATCCCAGTTTTTGTGCGAATTTAACCACGCTCGACTGGCTGACCCCGGATTCTTCCGCCAGCTTTTGTGAACTCAGATGCCGTGCCCGATCCGGTTGTGACAGTAAAAAATCCGCCAGCCGACGCTCGTTCAGCGCCAGAGAGGGATAAAGCTGGCGAATGCGCAGCAATGAACTCATGCTCAATCCTCATGATTTAGCGGATGTTCCGCATGGAATAAATGATTCTATGCGCATTGTAGTCACTGGAATAAAAAATGACAGCCATCGCCTCGTTGGACGAAGATGACTACAATAGAGGCTGTTGATGCCAATTAGGTAAAAAGGAGTGTTGTTTGACCAACGATATACAACGTCGCGTGGTGTTTTTCGACCTTGATGGCACATTGCACCAACAGGACATGTTTGGCACCTTCATGCGCTATCTGCTGCGCCGCAAGCCGCTTAATCTGCTGCTGGTGGTGCCGTTGCTGCCGGTTGTGGGCGCGGGTTTATTGTTTAAGGGACGCGCCGCGCGCTGGCCGATGAGTTTGCTGCTGTGGTCGATCACCTTTGGCCGCTCTGAAGCCACACTGCTGCGGCTGGAAGCCGAATTCGCGCAATGGTTTCGACAACGCGTTAAAGCATTTCCCGTGGTGCAGAAACGACTCAGTGAATACCTTAGTAGCGATGATGCCGATGTCTGGCTGATTACGGGCTCACCGCAGTCGCTGGTGGAGCAGGTCTATTACGACTCCGCATTTCTACCGCGGGTGAAGCTCATCGCCAGCCAGATGCAGCCCGGTTTAGGCGGACGCATATTGAAAATGCGCTGTCTCGGCCATGAAAAAGTGGTGCAGCTTGAGGAGCAAATCGGCACGCCCTTACAGCTGTATAGCGGTTACAGCGACAGCAAACAGGATAACCCGCTGCTGTTCTTCTGCCAGCACCGCTGGCGCGTCACCCCGGGTGGCGAATTACAACAGCTGGAATAACCGCTGTCACGCTTCGGTTTTACGGATTCGATGGTTATAATGCGCCGCTTTTTTGCTGCCGGGAGTGGTCTGCGTGACTCAAGAACAAGATGAATACTGGATGCGCCGGGCGCTTACGCTGGCGCAGCGCGCATGGGAGCAGGGCGAAGTGCCGGTCGGTGCGGTGCTGGTTCAGGGCGATCGGGTGATAGGCGAGGGCTGGAACCGGCCTATCGGGCAGCACGATCCCACCGCCCATGCGGAGATCATGGCCTTACGTCAGGGCGGGAAAGTGCTGGAGAATTATCGCCTGCTCAATACCACGCTTTACGTCACGCTGGAGCCCTGCATTATGTGTGCGGGCGCGATGGTGCACAGTCGCATTGGCCGTCTGGTTTATGGCGCGCACGATGTAAAAACCGGCGCAGCCGGCTCACTGATTGATATTCTGGGACATCCGGGAATGAATCATCAGGTGGCGCTGCATCAGGGAGTGCTGGAAGAGGAGTGCGCGGCAATGCTGAGCGACTTTTTCCGCATGCGCCGCCAGCAACAAAAAGCGTTGCGTCAGGCGCAGCGCGAAAGTTAATTCATTGCCACCTCAGGCGTGACGGCAGGATAACCTTTGCCCAGCTCTGCCTCCAAGGCCGCCTGTTGGGCAATGCGTTTTTCCTGCTCCTGCAAATAGCCCACCAGGCTAATTTCATATTTGCGGATATTCTCCACGTAATTATAGGCTTCCTGCCCGCGTGCATAGCCATAGGTGGTTTGTGAGTAGTAGCGCTTCTGGCTCAACATGGGGAGCCGCAGTTTAACATCTGCCCAGCTGTCGGGATTTCCACCCTGTTTAGCCGTGAGCTTACGCACATCCAGCATATGCGCATAGCCCATGTTATAGGCCGCCAGGGCAAACCAGATACGCTCATCTTCCGGAATCGTTTGTGGCACCTTTTCCATCATGTTTTGCAGATACTCGCTGCCGCCACGGATGCTCTGCTCAGGATCGGTACGGTCACCTACGTCAACGCTGTCAGCGGTATTCCGCGTTAACATCATCATGCCGCGGACGCCGGTAGGCGACGTCGCCTGCGGATTCCAGTGCGACTCCTGATAGGAGATCGCCGCCAGCAGCCGCCAGTCGATATTTTTGGCGTACTTTTCAAACAGGGGTTTTATATCGGGCAGCACGTTATCAATGGAGCGCAGGAAGGTGCGGGTATCCACGTAGTCGAAGGTGCCGACGTGACCGAGATATTTCTCTTCAAGTCTTGCCATCGCCCCTTCTTCTCCCATGCTGTTAAAGAAATCCAGCATGGCGGCGTTCAGGCTGTCATCGCTTTCGTGCGGTAAATACCACGTTACCGGTTCTTCATCGGTGACGTCGAAAGCCACAGCCAGTTGGGGATGAATGCGCTGAAGCAGGGCAATCGTCACGGAATCGCCAATCGTATAATCCAGCTTGCCCTCAGCCACGGCTTCCAGCAGGGCTTTCGGACTTTGATCGGTCGAAATGGCCCAGTCGAGATCGGGATAGTGATTCGCCCGGGCGTTTTTAAGCGTCGACAGATAAGCCGATCCAGAGGCAACAACCAGCCGCCCCTTTAAGTCACCCAGGTTTTTTGGCCGCGGTTTGTCCACGCGATAGACCAGCTGCTGCGAAACGCTGTAGTAGCCCGGACCGATCTGATAACGCGACAAACGCTCATCGTTATAAATCAGACCTGCCGCCAGCAGATCCGCTTTGCCGTCGTCGAGCGCATCGAACAGATCGCTGAGGTTGGCGCGCACCGTTATATCAAGCTTAACGCCCAGATAATCGGCAAAACGCTTCGCCAGCTCGTAGTCCATCCCGGCCGGTGCTTTATTCACGGTGTAGTAAGTCAACGGCGAGTTTACGGTACTGACGCGTAGCACTCCCCGTGATTTAATCTGTGAAATCGTATCTTGTCCTCCCCCGTACCAGGGAATAGACGGCCACAGTGCCAGAGCCAGCAGCACGGTAAGCAGACCGATAACCAGATAATTAAATTTTAGGCGTTTCAAATAGTTATCTCTCGATGGCTCCAAGGCCTCTGTCTTTTAAGGCAGTATTGATCTTGTTTTAACTCCCAGAGCGAGGGGCATTTTGCGCAACAAACACCGGCAGAGCAACTTATAAAGCAATTTTTGCGCAAATTTCAGGCAAATCTTGATGGCCATAAATTTTGCGCAAACGGTTTCGTCGCGGAGTGGGTTTCTTTATAATACGCCCCGTTTTCCCCTGTTGCGCCCAATGAAGCGTCGCCCGGCGCTTCGAAGACGAGAGATCTTATGATGGAAATTCTGCGTGGTTCGCCCGCCCTGTCGGCATTTCGTGTAAACAAATTGCTGGCCCGCTTTCAGGACGCTCATCTGCCGGTGAGTGATATTTACGCTGAGTACGTCCATTTTGCCGATGTCAGCGCGCCGCTGAGTGAGGATGAAAAATCCCGTCTGCAGCGCCTGCTCAAGTACGGTCCTTCTCTCGCTGAACATGCGCCACAAGGGCGTTTAATTCTGGTCACGCCACGTCCTGGTACGATATCGCCGTGGTCATCAAAAGCCACAGACATTGCTCATAACTGCGATCTGTCGCAGGTGCGTCGTCTGGAACGAGGCATGGCCTTTTATGTCCAGGCACCTCAGCTTTCTGAAAGCCAATGGCAAACGCTGTCCGCACTGCTGCACGACCGCATGATGGAAACGGTTTACAGCGATTTCAGCGAGGCTGAGCAGCTGTTTGCTCACCATGAACCTCAGCCGGTCAAAAGCGTTGATGTGCTGGGTGAAGGCCGTCAGGCGCTGGTTCAGGCCAATATGACGCTCGGCCTGGCGCTGGCCGACGACGAAATTGACTACCTGCTGGCGGCCTTTACCCGGCTGGGACGCAATCCGAACGACATTGAACTTTATATGTTTGCCCAGGCGAACTCTGAGCACTGTCGCCACAAAATCTTTAACGCTGACTGGATCATCGACGGCGAAAAACAGCCTAAATCACTGTTTAAAATGATTAAGAACACCTTCGAGCAAACGCCGGATTATGTTCTGTCAGCCTATAAAGATAACGCGGCGGTAATGGAAGGCTCGGAGGTCGGTCGCTTCTTCGCGGACGCAGAAAAGGGTGAGTACGCCTATCACCAGGAAGCCGCGCACATTCTGATGAAGGTTGAAACGCACAACCACCCAACCGCGATTTCGCCCTGGCCTGGCGCGGCAACCGGCTCCGGCGGTGAAATTCGTGATGAAGGCGCCACGGGGCGCGGTGCCAAGCCGAAAGCGGGCCTGGTCGGGTTCTCGGTGTCGAACCTGCGCATCCCCGGCTTCGAACAGCCCTGGGAGGAGGATTTTGGTAAGCCAGCGCGCATTGTCAGCGCGCTGGATATTATGACCGAAGGCCCACTGGGCGGCGCAGCCTTTAACAACGAATTTGGTCGTCCGGCCTTAAACGGCTACTTCCGGACCTATGAAGAGCAGGTTAACAGCCACAACGGGACTGAACTGCGCGGCTACCACAAGCCCATTATGCTGGCTGGCGGCATCGGAAACATTCGTGCGGACCACGTTCAGAAAGGTGAAATCACCGTCGGGGCCAAACTGGTCGTGCTGGGCGGGCCGGCGATGAATATCGGCCTGGGCGGCGGTGCGGCATCATCCATGGCATCAGGCCAGTCCGATGCGGATCTCGACTTTGCATCGGTGCAGCGTGACAACCCTGAAATGGAGCGTCGCTGCCAGGAAGTGATCGACCGTTGCTGGCAACGGGGCGATGACAACCCGATTCTGTTTATCCACGATGTGGGCGCGGGCGGCCTGTCCAACGCCATGCCGGAACTGGTCAGCGACGGTGGACGCGGCGGTCGCTTCAACCTGCGCGACATCCTGAGTGATGAACCGGGAATGAGCCCGCTTGAAGTCTGGTGTAACGAATCACAAGAGCGCTATGTGATGGCCGTTGCCCCTGAAAAGCTGGCCGAGTTTGCTGCCATTTGTCAGCGCGAACGTGCGCCGTATGCGGTGATTGGTGAAGCCACCGAAGAGCAGCACCTGACCCTGAACGACAGCCACTTTGATAACAGCCCGATTGATATGCCGCTGGACGTCCTGCTGGGCAAAACCCCGAAAATGACGCGCGATGTGGTGAAACTGCAGGCGAAGGGCGATGCCCTGCAGCGCGAGGGCATTACGCTGACGGACGCGGTAAATCGCGTGCTGCACTTGCCAACCGTAGCGGAAAAAACCTTCCTGATCACCATCGGCGATCGCAGCGTAACCGGCATGGTGGCGCGCGATCAGATGGTGGGCCCCTGGCAGATCCCTGTTGCTAACTGCGCCGTTACGACGGCCAGTCTCGACAGCTACCATGGCGAAGCCTTCGCGCTGGGCGAGCGTGCGCCTGTCGCACTGCTGGACTTCGCCGCCTCGGCCCGTCTGGCCGTGGGTGAAGCGCTGACTAACCTGGCGGCGACGCCGGTCGGTTCGCTGAAGCGCGTGAAACTCTCGGCTAACTGGATGTCTGCAGCAGGCCATCCGGGGGAAGATGCGGGCCTGTATGACGCTGTAAAAGCCGTCGGTGAGGAACTGTGTCCGGCGCTCGGCATCACTATCCCGGTGGGTAAAGACTCTATGTCGATGAAAACCCGCTGGCAGGAAGGCACCGAACAGCGCGAAATGACCTCGCCGCTGTCGCTGGTGATCACGGCTTTTGCAAGGGTAGAAGACGTACGTCGCAATGTGACGCCACAGCTGGTCGCCGATCGGGACAACCTGCTGCTGTTAATCGACCTTGGCAACGGCGCTAACACCTTAGGCGCGACGGCGCTGGCTCAGGTTTATCGTCAACTGGGCGACAAGCCTGCTGATGTCCGTGATGCAACGCAGCTGGCTGGCTTCTTTAATGCCATTCAGGCCCTGGTCAGCCAGCAAAAACTGCTGGCTTACCATGACCGCTCAGACGGCGGCCTGCTGGTTACCCTGGCGGAAATGGCTTTCACCGGTCACTGTGGCATCGAAGTCGATATCGCGGCGCTGGGCAGCGATGCACTGGCTGCGCTGTTCACCGAAGAGCTGGGGGCGGTGATTCAAATCAACGCGGCGGATCGCGAATCCGTGGAGCAGATTCTTGCTGAACATGGCCTGGCGCACTGCAGCCATGTGCTGGGCAGCGCACAGTCGGGCGATCGCTTTGTGATTCGCTCAGGCGACAGCGCGGTTTACAGCGAAAGCCGCACCACCTTGCGGACCTGGTGGGCAGAAACCACCTGGCAGATGCAGCGTCTGCGTGATAACCCGGCCTGTGCCGATCAGGAACATCAGGCAAAGCAGGATGACACCGATCCCGGGCTGAACGTTAGTCTGACCTTTAAGCCAGACGAAGACGTTGCGGCACCGATGATTGCAACGGGTGCGCGTCCACGCGTTGCCGTGCTGCGCGAGCAGGGCGTTAACTCGCATGTGGAAATGGCGGCCGCCTTTGATCGGGCAGGTTTTACGGCGGTTGACGTGCATATGAGTGACCTGCTGGCGGGCCGGATCGATCTGGAACCTTTCCAGGCGCTGGTGGCCTGTGGCGGTTTCTCCTACGGTGACGTATTGGGCGCCGGTGAAGGTTGGGCGAAATCCATTCTGTTTAACCCGCGCGTACGCGATCAGTTCGAGTCGTTCTTCCATCGCCCACAAACGCTGGCACTGGGCGTGTGTAACGGCTGCCAGATGATGTCTAACCTGCGTGAATTGATTCCGGGTAGTGAGCTGTGGCCGCGCTTTGTCCGTAACCAGTCTGAACGTTTTGAAGCACGCTTCAGCCTGGTTGAAGTAGCTGCCAGCCCGTCGTTACTGTTGGATGGCATGGCCGGTTCCCGTATGCCGATCGCCGTATCGCACGGCGAGGGCTTCGTGGAGGTGCGTGATGGCGCGCACCTTGCCGCACTGGAATCGAAAGGGCTGGTGGCGCTGCGTTATGTCGATAACACAGGCAAAGTGACGGAAGCCTATCCGGCAAACCCGAATGGCTCACCAAACGGTATTACTGCGGTGACCAATGAAAGTGGACGCGTCACAATTATGATGCCGCATCCAGAGCGTGTGTTCCGCACGGTCAGCAACTCATGGCACCCGGCTGAATGGGGCGAAGACAGCCCCTGGATGCGCATTTTCCGCAATGCACGGAAACAATTGGGTTAAGAGCGGCGAAAAAAGACCGGGAGGCCTGAGTGCCTCCCTTTTTTTATTCCCCGTTTGTTGGCAAAAGGAGACATACGTCACCTTTTGTTGTCGCCGATTGGTGACATCTATCTTTATGATTTCTATAGATTGAAAGGGAAAAGCAAAATTGTGTTGGTATCTGGCGACACTTTTAGCGGACCAGACAGTCTGAAATGAGCGAAGTCAGCTGAATGGTTTTTTCAAAATATTGATTACAAAGGTATTTTAGAAACTGGCATGAACCTTGCTATACTATGCCTGTTGCTCATTCATCTGTTTATGATTGCCACCCCACAGCGGGCAGAGCTCATAAAATCCGAATGACGCACCAAACGGAGCCTGTCGTCCACCCAACCGATAATCGTATGTTCTGCATCGTTATCAAGCATCGGACGCAACGTTGAGTTAGGCTCCACCCATTCTCGCGTACTGCTATGGCGGTGCGTCAACGGCAGGCCATCGCGCCTGCCGTTTTCTTTTCTGCCTCTTCCTTCTCTGGGCTGACTCCGCTAGCATCCGGTAAGCGTATCTTTAAGGAAGCCGTCGCGTGAAAAAATGGCGTTTATTTCCCGGGTCCCTGCGCCAGTTGGTGCTGATGGCCTTTTTGCTGGTGCTCCTGCCGCTGTTGGTGCTGGCCTGGCAGGCCTGGGAAAGTCTCTCAGCGTTAAGTAATCAGGCTGCCGACACTAACCGAAATACCTTTACTGACGTCAGGCGCAGCGAGGCGATGGCCCGCACCGCTATCGAGCTGGAACGGAGTTATCGCCAGTACTGTGTGCTGGGTGATACGTCTCTGGCAAAGCTCTATCAGACGCAGCGTATCCGCTATGGTCAGATGCTCAGTTCCCATGCCGACAGCCTGCCCGATTTACCGGCGTTTAAAACGTTGCAGGCCATTTTGCCGCAGCTGGAAACCATGCAGTGCGATAATGGTAATCCTGTGACCGGTGCGTCACAGGCGCTGGAAAAATTTTCAGCGACAAACGTGCAACTGGTGCAGGATACGCGAGAAGTGGTGTTTGCACGTGGTCTGCAACTGCAACGTGAAATAGCCGACCGTGGTCAGTTTTTTGGCTGGCAGGCGCTTATCCTGTTTATTATCAGCCTGACGTTAACCCTGCTGTTTACCCGCATGATCATCGGCCCGGTAAAAAGCGTAGAGCGGATGATTAACCGACTTGGCGAAGGACGCGAACTGGGCAGCAGCATGGTGTTTCGCGGTCCGCGCGAGTTACGCTCTTTGGGGCAACGTATTATCTGGTTAAGTGAACGCCTGGCCTGGCTGGAAACCCAGCGACATGAATTTTTACGTCATCTTTCACACGAACTTAAAACGCCGCTTGCCAGCCTGCGTGAAGGTACAGAGCTGCTGGCTGATGAGGTTGCGGGCATACTGAATCCTGAACAGAAAGAAATCGTTTCAATACTGGATAACAGCAGTCGCCACCTGCAACGCCTTATCGAACAGCTACTTGATTACAACCGCAAACTGGCTGATGGCCCGATTACCCTGGAAACGGTGGATCTGAATGACATCGTGTATGACGTTGTTAATGCGCATGCACTCTCAGCCCGAACCAAGCTTATGCATGTCAATATCGATCTTAAAGCCACAGATTGCCTGGCAGAACCTATGCTATTGATGAGCGTGATTGACAACCTCTACTCTAACGCCGTGAACTATGGCAATGAATCCGGTAACATTTGGCTGCACAGCCAGCGGCAGGGCGATCGGATAATCATCGATGTTGCTAACAGCGGTACGCCCATTCCCGAAAATGAGCAGGAGATGATTTTTGAACCTTTTTTCCAGGGCAGTCATCAGCGTAAAGGGCCGGTCAAAGGCAGCGGACTGGGGTTAAGCATCGCAAAGGATTGTCTGCGCCGCATGCACGGTAGCCTGCAACTGGTTACCCGTGACGACGCTGATGTTTGTTTTCGCATCGAACTGAACACCACAGCCGGGAAAGTCTGAAGCATGAAATTTTTCACCGCCCTCGTGATAAGCGCACTGAGCAGTATGATGCTCAGTGGGTGTGCCTCATCCCCGGTCACCACAACAGCCCAGCCCGCTTCGGGCAGCGTTGTGGTGCCCGAAGCACGGCTGGTCGACTATCTCACTATGCGCTGCGTCGATATCTGGCGTATTGAGAATAGCGCCGCCATGACGAATCCCCTTTACTGGATGCGCAGTATAGACTGTGCCGAACGACTTTCTCCCGCTGAAGCAAGAGCGGAGGCACATCGCTGGCCGGTGGACAGCTGGTCGCGCGCCTTTAAGCAGGGGGTATTAATGGCAAACGGCAATGTGACGCCACTGGAACGCCGCGACTATATCAACGTGCTTGATGGCTACAGCGAGCAGTTCCCCCCCAATATGCGTGCGTTAATTCAGCTCTGGCGCAGTAATCAGGTCGCCCAGCTTGAACTCAGCGCCATGCGGTCACGCTACGCCCATTTGCAACAGAGCAGCGATGCCCAGTCAGATTCGCTGCGTCAACAACAGATAAAACTGCGTCAGCAGCTCAGTGATACCCAGCGCAAACTCGAGCGGCTAACCGATATTGAGCGCCAGCTTTCGTCGCGCAAAACCTCTGATATGCCTGACGGCAGTCACGGAACGGCACTGCCACAAGAGGAAGATCAGTAATGGTGAAACAAGCGGCCCACCTGCTTTTAGTGGATGATGATCCCAGCCTGCTCAAACTGTTAGGTATGCGCCTGACCAGTGAGGGATATCAGGTGACGACCGCGGCCAGTGGGCCCGATGCGCTTCGGCTGTTGCAGAAAGAGAAGATCGAGCTGGTCATCAGCGATCTGCGCATGGATGAAATGGACGGCCTGGCATTATTTGCTGAAATTCAAAAGCGTCACGCGGGTTTACCGGTCATCATTTTAACGGCGCATGGTTCAATTCCGGAAGCCGTAGCGGCAACGCAGCAGGGCGTGTTCAGCTTCCTGACTAAGCCCGTGGATCGCGATGCACTGTATAAGGCGATAGACGAAGCCCTGGCGCAGCGAGCGCCAGTCAGCGACGACCGCTGGCGTGAAGCCATAGTGACCCGTAGCCCGCAGATGCTGCGCTTACTTGAACAGGCACACATGGTTGCCCAGTCAGACGTCAGCGTGCTGATTAACGGGCAAAGCGGCACGGGTAAAGAAGTCCTGGCACAGGCTATCCATGCCGCCAGCCCGCGCGCGCAAAAGCCGTTTGTGGCCATTAACTGCGGTGCCTTACCTGAGCAGCTTCTGGAATCAGAGTTGTTCGGTCACGCCAAAGGCGCCTTTACCGGCGCGGTCAGCGCGCGTGACGGCCTGTTTAAAGCCGCGGAAGGCGGCACGCTGTTTCTGGACGAAATTGGCGATATGCCGCCTGCACTGCAGGTGAAGTTACTGCGCGTGCTCCAGGAGCGTAAAGTCCGGCCGCTGGGCAGCAATAATGATATCGATATTGATGTCCGGATTATCTCGGCCACGCACCGGGATCTGCCGAAAGCGATGGAAAAAAATGCGTTTCGCGAAGATCTCTTTTACCGCCTGAACGTGGTGAACCTGAAAATCCCCGCGCTGCATCAACGTACCGAAGATATCCCACTGCTGGCTAACCATTTGCTGCGTCAAACGGCAGAACGGCATAAGCCGCAGATACGCAGCTTCTCCGTCGATGCGATGAAGCGCCTGATGTCTGCCAGCTGGCCAGGTAACGTGCGTCAGTTGGTTAACGTCATTGAGCAGTGTGTCGCACTCAGCTCCTCGCCCGTTATCAGCGATGCGCTGGTAGAGCAGGCGCTGAGTGGCGAAAACAGCGCGCTACCGACCTTTGTTGAAGCACGGAATCAGTTTGAACTTAACTATCTGCGTAAGCTGTTACAGATGACCAAAGGGAACGTCACCAACGCCGCGCGTCTGGCTGGACGTAACCGTACCGAATTCTATAAGCTGCTGTCACGGCATGAACTGGACGCCAGCGACTTTAAAGAGTAATTTTTTGCCCCCATAGTCTGCGGCGCTGCCAGCGACATTTATACTTTAATAACCCTCTAACCATGGAGGGCTCGAGGAAAGGATCTGACATGAAAAAGATCGATGCAATTATTAAACCCTTCAAGCTCGATGACGTGCGTGAGGCACTTGCTGAAGTCGGCATTACCGGCATGACCGTGAGCGAAGTAAAAGGATTTGGTCGCCAGAAAGGCCATACGGAACTCTACCGTGGCGCAGAGTACATGGTGGACTTCCTGCCCAAGGTGAAAATCGAAATGGTTGTCGGAGATGATATCGTTGATACCTGCGTCGAAACCATCATGCGCACCGCACAAACCGGAAAAATCGGCGACGGTAAAATCTTTGTTTTCGATGTTGCCCGCGTAGTGCGCATCCGTACTGGCGAAGAAGACGAAGAAGCGATTTAATTCACTTTAGATGCAAAATCTTTAGCTGAAATCCCGGCGATGTTGGAAAAGTTTCATTCGTCGAGATCTCGCCCCGTCCTGATATGAGGGAGGGGCGAAAAGCTGTCTGTTTCACCATAAAGTGTTACCCCCGCCCGCGTTAACGCAGCACTGCACACCGAACGGCTGGCACCACTGCTTCAAGGGCGTCGTTCGCAGTCGCCGATTCATATCTCTTTATGTGGACCGAACAGCTCATAGTGAATTCTGTCCGCCGTAATGCCGACCGCATGCAACTGCTTAACGATAAATTGCATAAAGCCAAGTGGCCCGCATAGATAAAAGTGGGTATTCACATCCCGCAGCCGCGCTGACAGGGTCGCCAAATCCATCATACCTTGCGCATCGTAGCGGCCTGCATCGGGTTCGTCCGGCTCGCGATACCAGATGTGCTGTTCAAAATCAGGAAGCAGAGCACCGGTGGTGGTCACTTCGTCTGCGAAGGCATGCTGTTTGCCATTTTCGGCGGCGTGAAGCCAGTTGACGGGCGCCAGATGCCGCTGTGCAGCCAGCGCGTGGAGCATTGCCAGCATTGGGGTTTGTCCAACGCCGGCGGAAATGAGCGTGACCGGCGTTGTCGGGCTCACCTGCAGGAAAAAATCGCCGTGCGGGGCGGCCAACTGCACTTCACTGCCGACTTCTGCATGCTGATGTAGCCAGCCGGACAGGATTCCCTGCGGCGCCTGTTTCACCGCAATACGGTACATTTTCTCGTTGCTCCCTGTGGTTAGTGAGTACTGACGAATTTGATGATATTCACAACCTGCGGGCTGCAAGTGAAGCGTCAGATACTGACCGGGTTTAAAGGGGGCAACCGGACCCCCGTCCACAGGCGTAAAAGTAAAGCTTTTGATCACGGCACTCTGCTGCTCAATCGTGCTGATGCGAAACGGCCGCGTCCCGCGCCATCCGCCTTTTTGCTGCTCCGATGCCTGATAAATCGCTTCTTCGCGCTGGATAAACACATCCGCCAGTACGCCGTAAGCACGTCCCCATGCTGCCAGCACGTCATCACCGGGATTCAACAGTGTTTTGATGGTAGCAAGTAAATGCTCACCCACAATTGCATACTGCGCGGGCTGAATATTCAGGCTGGTATGTTTTTGCGCAATTTTTTCAACAGCTGGCAGTATCGCCGTCAGGTTTTCGAGGTTTGCGCCGTAGGCACATATCGCATTGAACAGGGCTTCACGCTGCCCGCCGTTACGCTGATTATTCATGTTAAAGACATTTTTTAGTTCAGGATGCTGAGCAAGCATGCGGTCATAGAAATGAGCAGTCAGATCGGGACCGCAGGCGGCAAGGGCGGGAAGGGATGATTTCACGGTAGCAATAGTCTGAGCATCAAGCATGGCAACACCTCATTTAAAGTTGCATTTTAAATGCATCTTATGATCGTTTCTTTCATGCTGTAAATCTCATGCTGGGTTTTACTGGCAGCAACTGGCCGGTTTTCGCGACAAAAGCGCAAAAAATCTTTTACAGAGTGAAAAAATGATATTGGCGGGCAATCGTTGCAAAAAGGGGATAAAAAGGCATGGCGCCTCGGTAGCCAAACGTTTGCGTAAAAAGAGGGAATTCACCCTACCTTACCCCGATAAAACGGTTTACACTGTCTGCCTTCGCCCTCAGGGGCGTAAATTGCCGATTTAAAGATAGCCAGTCAGGAGATGCGGATGTTAAAGCGTGAAATGAACATTGCCGATTATGATGCCGAGTTGTGGCAGGCGATGGAGCAAGAGAAAGTGCGTCAGGAAGAGCACATTGAACTGATTGCTTCTGAAAACTACACCAGCCCGCGTGTTATGCAGGCGCAAGGTTCTCAGCTCACTAACAAATATGCCGAAGGCTATCCGGGCAAGCGCTACTACGGTGGCTGCGAATACGTAGACATTGTTGAACAACTGGCTATCGACCGTGCTAAAGCCCTGTTTGGCGCTGACTATGCGAACGTGCAGCCTCATTCTGGTTCTCAGGCTAACTTTGCCGTTTTCACCGCGCTACTGCAGCCCGGCGATACCATTCTGGGCATGAACCTGGCACACGGCGGTCACCTGACACACGGTTCACCGGTTAACCTGTCGGGCAAACTGTACAACGTTGTGCCTTACGGCATCGACGAAACCGGTAAAATTGACTATACCGAACTGGCCGAGCTGGCACAGACTCATAAGCCTAAAATGATCATCGGCGGTTTCTCGGCGTATTCCGGGATTTGCGACTGGGCTAAAATGCGTGAAATCGCTGACAGCGTTGGCGCATGGCTGTTTGTGGATATGGCGCACGTTGCCGGTCTGATTGCTGCGGATGTTTACCCTAACCCGGTTCCACATGCACATATCGTGACCTCCACGACGCACAAAACCCTGGCTGGTCCGCGCGGCGGTATCATCCTGGCGCAGGGCGGCGATGAAGAGCTGTACAAAAAGCTTAACTCAGCCGTCTTCCCTGGTGGACAGGGCGGCCCGCTGATGCACGTGATCGCCGGTAAAGCCGTGGCCTTCAAAGAAGCCATGGAGCCTGAGTTTAAAGCCTACCAGCAGCAGGTCGCCAAAAACGCTAAGGCAATGGTAGAAGTGCTGATCGCGCGTGGCTATAACATCGTATCAGGCGGCACCTATAACCACCTGTTCCTGATCGATCTCGTCAGCAAAAACATGACCGGTAAAGAAGCCGATGCCGCACTGGGCCGCGCGAATATCACCGTAAACAAAAATAGCGTGCCAAACGATCCGAAAAGCCCGTTTGTCACCTCTGGTGTTCGAATTGGTACGCCTGCCGTTACGCGCCGTGGCTTTAAAGAAGCAGACGTACGCGAACTGGCCGGTTGGATCGCAGATGTGTTAGACAACATCAACGATGAAGCCACCATTGAGCGTACCAAGCAGAAAGTACTGGATATCTGTGCGCGCCTGCCGGTTTACGCATAATCCTTTCTGTTGAAAACACAGTCTGACAAGAGGATGGCCATGGCCATCCTTTTTTATTGCCTGCATAACCCGGCTCTGACAAAGTAACGACCACATATCATTGCCTGGACGCATCATTGCTGGAGGGAACATGGCAATCGGCTCCGCCAAGTGGCTTGGACTAAGCTACTTCACCTACTTTTTCTGCTACGGCATTTATCTTCCTTTCTGGGGCGTCTGGCTCAAAGGTGTGGGCCTGAATGCTGAACAAATTGGCCTGCTATTGGGGTGCGGCATGGTGGCGCGCTTTGTGGGCAGTTTATTCATCGCCTCTCAGGTTAAAAATCCCGGACAATTGATTACGGCATTACGCCTGCTAGCCCTGCTGACCTGCTTTATTGCGGCGGGCTATTGGGTTGGGCAGCAGTGGATGTGGCTGCTGTTAGTCATGACCGGTTTTAACCTGTTTTTCTCGCCGCTGGTTCCTTTAAGCGATGCACTGGCCGCCACCTGGACGCAGCAAATTGGCCTTGCCTACGGGCCCGTTCGCTTGTGGGGTTCGCTGGCGTTTGTGATCAGCTCAGCCCTGACCGGTATGCTGGTGAGCGCCTTCTCTTCGCAGGCGATCTTAATGCTGCTGTCGGTTGGGTTGGTCAGTATGCTGGCAGGAATGCTGCTTACCCCGCGTACCCATCCCCAGGGCAGCGAAAGGCAGGGCAGAGTGGGTGGCGGCTGGCAGGCCTGGCGCGATCTGATAAAGGAAAACGCGGTCTGGCGCTTTATGGTGTGCGTGACGTTATTACAGGGCGCACATGCGGCTTATTATGGCTTCAGCGCCATCTGGTGGCAGGAGAGCGGTTATTCTGCATCGGTAGTGGGTTATCTGTGGTCGCTGGGCGTGGTAGCGGAAATCGTGGTGTTTGCCTTAAGCCATCGACTGTTTCACCGCTGGCGCGCACGGGATCTGCTGTTGCTGTCAGGCATCTGTGCGCTGCTTCGCTGGGGACTGCTCGGCGCCAGCACCGCGTTGCCGCTGCTGATTGTGGGGCAACTACTCCACTGCGGTAGCTTTACGGTATGTCACCTGGCCGCAATGCGCTTTATCGCTTCACGGCAGGGGGCGGATGTGATCCGTTTGCAGTCGCTCTATTCGGCGCTGGCAATGGGCGGCGGAATTGCCGTCATGACCATGATTTGTGGCGTACTCTTTACTCACCTGCACGGTCATCTCTTCTGGGTGATGGCGCTGGTGGCACTGCCCGCACTGTTCCTGCGGCCGCGTCAGGATTCCAGCAAATAGCGAATGCGTTGCTGATGGTATTCAGTCAGCGGCAGTTCGGCGTGGATAAGTGGGGGAGAGAAAAGGGGCAGCGAGGTGACATAAGGCGAAATAATGACATCGACTTCGCGCGGTGCGCCGTCGCGCTGGAAATCTTCAACGCGCTGATAGGTGATGTTAACAGGCAGCAAGGTGATCTCGCGGATTTGCTGCTCGACATCCTGTTCCAGTTCGGGATCGTCACCGGTAAGCAGCAGCACCTGTTTTTCCTGCAATGCGCTGCTTTGCATCAGCCACGCACCGAAAATCACCGTCACCAGGCTGACCTCTTCCGGCGCGAACTGAACCTGAAATGTCTGCTCGAAAGCGTCCAGTGCCTGCTGTGTGGTGCGCAGCAGGCGCGGATAAAGCCTGGTTACGTCTTGTGCCACACTGTCATCAATAGCCATTGTAAAGTAGGTTCGATCCAGCGCCTGTGCCAGGTGGGTATATAACTGCTGCTGGAGTTCGGTGCGGTCATGAAAAGTGGTGCCGGCGACGTGCTCAAAATCATCAATGAGCCGCTGTGTGGCGCGCATCAGTCGCTGCTCGCTGGGATGGTCGACAAGGCTGGCGTCCGGAAAATGGATCAGGCTAAATAACAGCGTCCAGAAATCCGTTTCGCTGGCGTCCGGCGTCAGATGACAGCGCTTTTGCCAGTGATGAATAACATCTTTTGCGGCCTGACGTTCTGCTTTCGCTGACAGCCATGCCTGCTGCTGCGCCGTAAAGATCGCAGGCTGGCGCTGGCACAGGCCGTATTTCATAAATATTTGTAAAAAGAGTTGATCGCGCGTGCTGAACGGGCGATTAAGGCACAGGCTGCAGTGTTGGATCAGCGCCTGTAAATTGGTTTCATCGTACAGCGCTTTTTCAATTTTCATCTGCTTCAGACGCAGGCGTAAGGGCGCGGCAAAATGCTCGCAGACAAAGGCCTGCGACAGTCGCAGGCTGCGTCGCAAATTATGGATTAAGCAAATGCGTCGATCCAGCTCTGTACCATGAATGCGCAGGCTGCCATCCACCATCTGATGAAGTTCCAGTCGATGATAGCGCTGTATCTCATCACCCACTTCCGCGATGTCCTGTCTCGCAGTGGCGATGTCCACTCCGTTTAGCAGGCTTAATCTTTTAAGCGTCAGTGCGGGAGCGGGCAGAAACAGCAGTAACAACAGATGACAGCGACGCTGTGAACCGGTGAAGAGTGGTGCTGAAGATGTAGCAGAACTCATCAATCATTATTCCAGCAGGCTATTTTTAGCTAAGAATAGTCAACCTCCTGAACCCTTGAACGGTTTACCCGTTTTTTTTGTTCAGAGGTTTAAGGCGGGTCACAAAATTTTGTTACTTAAGAAACCTTTTCATCAGGAACGTTACTTTATAACATTATGAGACGCATGTTTTTTGCACTATTTACCCTGGTCAGTTCGTCAGCGCTGGCACATCCACACAGCTTTATTGATATGAAAACCGAGCTGGTCACGAAGGACGATCGTTTTACCGGCCTGAAAATGACGTGGACCATGGATGAGATTACCTCCGCCGACCTGCTGTATGACGCGAGCGATGCCAAACCGGGAACGGTGGTATGGAAGAAACTGGCGGCGGGTGTGATGGCGAACGTGCTCGGGCAACATTACTTTTCCGAAATCTGGCATAACAAGCAGCGGGTGAAGTTCTTGAATTTACCAACGGAATACAATCTGTCGCGCAGCGGCAATAAGGCGGTACTGGAATTTGTTCTGCCACTGGCCGAGCCGCCTTTACTCAAAAATGAACGCTTTGAGATTTTAACCTTCGATCCGACCTACTTCGTGGATATGTTCTACGACAAATCTGAGGCGTTAACTGTACCGCAAGCTTTACAGTCACGCTGTGCATTCACCTTACATACGCCCAAACCGGATGACTCTTTGAAACAGTATGCGCTCTCGCTCGACAAGGCAGATGCGCCGCCTGAGGATATGGATCTGGGAAGGCAGTTTGCACAAACGGTGATACTGACATGTCACTGACGCTCACGACCCAAGCCAAAAAACGGCTGTGGCCGCTGGCACTGTTTACGGCAGGGTTGGTTACTCTGGGCGCGGCCATCTGGCTGCACTGGCCCCAGATACTTCTGCAAAGCGTGCTCTGGCAAAAAGTGCTGCATCGCCAGATGACTCAGCTCCTGCAGCAGGTTGCCGAGCAGCCTCATCATGCCGGACTGTCGTTACTGGCATTCAGCCTGATCTATGGTGTCCTGCATGCCTTAGGGCCGGGTCACGGTAAAGTCGTGATCACGACTTTTCTGGCAACGCATCCGGCAAAACTAAAAACCAGCATGAAACTCACGCTACTGGCCTCGTTGCTACAGGGCTCAGTGGCTATCATCCTGGTCACGCTGATGCTGGTGGTGCTGAAAACCTCATCGCGGCAGCTGCACCTCAGCAGTTTCTGGCTGGAGAAGAGCAGTTATGTGTTGGTTATTGCCCTGGGTATCTGGATAGGCTACCGGGCGATAAAGGCGCTTTGGCTGCTGTTGCGTCCTCAGCCGACAATGAGGATTCATGCGCTGCGCCCTCATCATCAGCATGATGAACACTGTGGCTGTGGCCATGCGCATTTGCCCAGCGCACAGCAAATGGCGGGCGCCGTTAATGGCAAAACGCAGCTGTTGGTGGTGATCTCCATGGGGCTGCGTCCCTGTTCAGGCGCGATCATGATGCTGCTGTTTTCTAAAGTGATTGGCGTGTATCTGTGGGGCGTCCTTTCTGCCGCCGTTATGGCGGTGGGGACCGCCCTGACCATTTCTGCCATTGGCTTACTGGTGCAGCGTTCCCGCGCGCTGGCGCAACGTCTTGGCGCGGACAGCCAGGTGGGTAAAGGTGCGCGCAGCCTGTTGCCTGTGCTGGCGTTAGTGGGCAGCCTGACGTTGATTGTTGTGGGCTGTGCGCTCTGGCAGTCTGCTCAGCCTGGTTTTACCGGCGGTATCCGACCCTTTTAATTTCTGCGGCGGCGGAAGATATTCCCCGCTGCCGGGATCCTCGCATTTTCGCTTCGCAACTATTTTTATTTTCTCTTGCACGTTGAGTGGTGAAAATAGTTTTCACTGACTACGCTGTTTATAGTTATTGCGAACCCCTGTCTGGGAATGAAAAAAACGACACTCACCTGCTATGTGTTGCGAGGGAAATATCTCATGGCTGATACCCGTATTAATAATGGCTACAACGATCCGCTCGTCACCGGAGCGGCAGGCTTACCCCTTAAACGCATTTCCTGGAGTGCCGTTTTTGCCGGTGTAATTTGTGCTTTGATTATTCACATATTATTAACCTTGCTGGGTACGGCAATTGGTGCTACCACCATTGACCCTTTGCAGGAAGATAATCCATTTAAACATCTGGGAACGGGTGCCCTGGTCTGGACGGCCATTGAAATGCTGATCGCTATTGCCGCCGGTAGCTACGTCGCCGGTCGCCTGGCGCAGCGTGAAGGCGCACTGCACGGCTTGCTGATGTTTGGTATTAGTACCGTCTTAACTATTTACCTGGCCGTGAGCCTTGCCAGTAGCGTATTAGGCGGCGCCATGAATATTCTTGGTACGGGTTTCCAGGCAGTAGGAAGTGGTATTTCAGCCGCTGCGCCATCGGTTACCCAAATGGCTAAAGAAAAACTGCAGCAAAATAATATTAATTTAGACAATATGCAGCAAGAACTGGAAACGACGCTGCGTCAAACGGGTAAGCCCGAATTACAACCGGAAAATCTGAAGCAGGATGCGAATAATGAAGCGCAGAATGCCGAAAATCAGGCAAATAACACGGCTAATCATCCACAAACGGCAGACACAGATTTAGCAAACTGGTTTAAAGGCGTTATTGCTCGTCATTCAGATACTTTACAGGCCGCCGATCGTGATGCTTTAAAAAATATTATTAAAGCGCGGACCGGAAAAAGCGATCAGGAAGCTGAGCAGATCGTCAATCAGGCAGAACAAAGCTATCAACAGGCTATGCAGAAATATCAGGAACTGAAAAAACAGGCAGAGCAGAAAGCGCGTGAAGCCGGCGAGCAGGCGGCGAAAGCAACCGCGAAAGCCAGCTGGTATGCTTTCTTTATCCTGATTATTGAAGCGGTACTGGCAGGCGTGATGGGAATGGTAGGACGTCGTACTCAGCCACGTCAGGTGTTAACGCACGAACGTCGTTAATCCCAAGGCAATAAGAAAGGCGGCACGTTATCGTGCCGCCTTTTCTTTTAGCGCTTCAGCGCTTCGCTCAGCTCTTCGCGCATCGCCGATAACAGCGATTTCACCACGCGAGGGTTACCGGCAACGATGTTGCCTGAATGCAGGTAGCCGTGGTTGCCGGTGAAGTCAGTGACCAGTCCGCCCGCTTCGCGCACCAGCAGTTCACCCGCCGCGAAATCCCACGGTTTCAAACCAATTTCAAAGTAGCCATCAACGCGGCCTGCGGCGACGTACGCCAGATCCAGCGCAGCGGAGCCGGTGCGACGGAAATCGGCACACTGCGTAAACAGCTTGGTCATGATGTTCATATAAGCTGGGGCGTGCTGTTTGAGCTTGAAGGGGAAACCGGTGGCAAGAATGGTGCCATCCAGATCGCGAGCGATACTGCCGCGCAGGCGGTAACCATTCAGCTGCGTGCCCTGTCCGCGTACGGCGCTGAACAGTTCATTACGCATAGGATCGTAAACGACAGCCACTTCTGTACGGCCTTTAATACGAACGGCAATAGAAACAGAGAAGTGGGGCAGGCGTTTAATAAAGTTGGTGGTGCCATCCAGCGGATCGATTACCCATTGAATATCCTGATCTTCGCCCTCAAGCTCACCGCTTTCTTCAGTGATGATGGTATGTTTTGGGTAAGATTTACGAATGACTTCGATAATCAGGCGTTCTGCGTCGCGGTCAACATTCGTTACGAAGTCGTTGCTGCCTTTCTGGCTGGCCTCGACAGCGTCCGGGGTTTCATAATTCTTGGCAATTAAATTTCCGGCCTTGCGCGCTGCGCGCACGGCAATGTTGAGCATTGGATGCATCGGTATCTCTCGCTGGATGTTAAAGAACGGGGAAAACGGCGCGGAGTATAGCAGGGTGTTCGGTAAATGTCCTGCTTTATGTTAGAGTACGCGTCATCATTTTCTGACCGATCCCAACTCTTATGCTGCAAAATATTCGTATCGTGCTGGTGGAAACTTCTCATACCGGCAACATGGGCTCCGTAGCGCGCGCCATGAAAACCATGGGGTTAACTAACCTCTATCTGGTGAATCCGCTGGTGAAGCCAGACTCTCAGGCTATCTCTCTGGCGGCGGGTGCCAGTGATGTTATCGGTGAGGCAAAGATTGTAGACTCCCTGGATGAAGCCATTGCCGGGTGCAGCCTGGTGGTCGGCACCAGCGCCCGCTCGCGATCTCTGCCGTGGCCGATGCTGGACGCCCGGGAATGCGGCGTGAAAAGTATTGAAGAAGGGCAGCAGGCGCCTGTCGCGCTGGTGTTTGGCCGTGAACGCGTCGGACTGACAAACGACGAATTGCAAAAGTGTCACTACCACGTGGCCATTCAGGCGAATCCGGAATACAGCTCGCTGAATCTCGCGATGGCCGTGCAGATCATTGCTTATGAAGTGCGTATGGCCTGGCTTCAGGCGCAAGAGAACCAAACCCCAAAACCGCAGTACGACGCTTCCCCTTATCCGCTGGTGGACGATCTGGAACGCTTCTATCAGCACATGGAAAACATGATGCTGGAAAGCGGGTTTATCCGTGAAGCCAACCCGGGCCAGGTCATGAGCAAACTGCGTCGTCTGTATACGCGCGCCCGTCCTGAACGCGATGAGCTCAATATTTTGCGCGGTATGCTCTCGTCTTTCGAGAAGCGAAAAGGAACCAGAACGGACGGCGAATAATAGTTGAGTAAATTACCAGGTTAAATACTTGAGCAATTTACTTGGTTAAATAGTTGACCAAATTACTCAGGAATGTCAGACTTGCTGCCATCTTCGCTAATCCTCCGATAACCGGACGCTATTGAGGTTGTATGCTATGAGACTGACATCCAAAGGACGTTATGCTGTTACCGCCATGCTGGACGTTGCCCTTCACTCTCACCAGGGCCCGGTTCCACTGGCAGATATCTCTGAACGCCAGGGCATTTCGCTCTCCTATCTGGAGCAGTTATTCTCGCGTTTACGCAAGCATGGCCTGGTAGCAAGCGTTCGCGGGCCGGGCGGCGGTTATCTGCTAGGTAAAGAAGCCAATGCGATTGCGGTGGGAGAAGTGATCACGGCGGTAGATGAGTCCGTGGACGCCACCAAGTGTCAGGGCAAAGAAGGCTGCCAGGGCGGCGAACGCTGCCTGACTCACGTCCTGTGGCGCGATCTGAGTGTGCGCATTAGTGAGTTCCTGAACAACATTACGCTGGCTGAGCTGGTGAATAATCAGGAAATCCTGGACGTGGCCGACCGTCAGAACGCCAATGACAACCGCCGTTTCCAGAACTCCCGTTCTCAGGAAATCAACGTGAACCTTCGCGCCTCGTAATCCTCCTCTTCTCCGGCCCTTACTGCTAACGCGGTAGGGGCTGAATCTGCTATAAATACGTATGATTTTCTATACGGAGCTGTAGCGCAATGAAATTACCGATTTACCTGGATTACGCCGCTACCACGCCGGCCGATCCGCGTGTGGCCAGCAAAATGATGCAATTCCTGACGCTGGATGGCACGTTTGGTAACCCGGCCTCTCGTTCACACCGTTTTGGCTGGCAGGCCGAAGAAGCGGTGGACGTTGCGCGTAATCAGGTGGCAGAGCTGGTGAATGCTGACCCGCGTGAAATCGTGTTTACCTCCGGTGCCACCGAATCCGACAACCTCGCCATTAAAGGCGCGGCCCAGTTTAATCAGGCGCGCGGCAAGCACATCGTTACCAGCGTAACCGAACATAAAGCGGTGATTGATACCTGCCTGCAACTTGAACGTGAAGGTTTCGACATTACCTGGCTGACGCCCGCCGCGAATGGTCTGATCGCGATTGAGGATTTGCGCGCTGCACTGCGCGATGACACCGTTCTGGTGTCGATCATGCACGTGAACAATGAAATTGGCGTGATTCAGGATATCGCCGCGATGGGCGCGCTCTGCCGCGAACGTGGCATCCTGTTCCATGTTGATGCCACACAGAGCGTAGGTAAGCTCCCTGTCGATCTGAGTGAACTCCCTGTCGATCTGATGTCCTTTTCCGCCCATAAAGTGTATGGCCCCAAAGGGATCGGCGCGCTGTATGTGCGCCGTAAGCCGCGCGTTCAGATCGATGCACAAATCCATGGTGGCGGCCATGAACGCAATATGCGCTCGGGCACCTTACCTGTGCACCAGATCGTGGGGATGGGTGAAGCCTATCGCATTGCCCGTGAAGTCCGCGAAGAAGAGATGGCCCGCTTGTCTGCCCTTCGGGATCGGCTGTGGCAGGGGCTGCGCCAGACCGGCGGCGTCAGCGTAAATGGCGATTTGCAGCACAGCTGTCCCAACATTCTCAACGTAAGTTTCACTGACGTTGAAGGTGAGTCATTGATCATGGCGTTAAAAGATCTTGCGCTGTCGTCTGGATCGGCCTGTACTTCTGCCAGTCTTGAACCCTCCTATGTCCTGCGTGCGCTTGGCCTGAACGAAGAGCTGGCACACAGCTCGCTTCGCTTCTCGCTGGGCCGTTTTACCACGGAAGACGAGATCGATTATGCCATCGCGCTGGTGCAGAAGTCCGTTACGCGCCTGCGTGAACTCATGAAGTCATGATGCATTTGCCAGCCGAGGCTGACAAACTGTGCGCCGACAACATCTGCGGCGTGCAGCGTAACATCTGAATGAAAAAGCCGTCTTAAAACAGGCTGGATGAAACGAATAACGAATACGGAGCCCTACAATGAATACACAACCGATGAATATTACGCTCAGCAGCCAGCCCGCCGATGCGCGCTGGGGCGAAAAAGCGCTGTTAAGCAGCAATGATAACGGCATGACCCTGCACCTGCGTGAAGCGGATGCCTTGATGACCATTCAACGGGCCGCCCGTAAACTGGATGGCCAGGGCATTCGTCATGTTTCACTGGCTGGCGAAGGCTGGCACCTTGAGCAGTGCTGGGCATTCTGGCAGGGTTATCGCGGGCCTAAGGGCAAAAACCAGGTGGACTGGCCGCAACTGGGTGAACACGAGCAGGCGGAGTTCGATCGCCGCCGCAAAATTGTTGGCTGGGTGCGCGACACCATTAATTTACCAGCCGACGATCTGGGCCCGGAAACGCTGGCGCACAGCGCCATTGACTTACTCAGTGAGCTGGGTGGTGAGGCCGTCAGCTATCGCATCACCAAAGGCGACGACTTACGCGAACAAGGCTACATGGGGCTGCACACCGTGGGGCGCGGCTCTAACCGCCCGCCGGTCTTTCTGGCGCTGGATTTCAACCCAACCGGAGACAGCGAGGCGCCTGTTTACGCCTGTCTGGTGGGCAAAGGCATTACCTTTGATACCGGCGGCTACAGCCTGAAACCGAGCGCTGGCATGGACTCAATGAAGTCGGACATGGGCGGCGCGGCCACCGTCACCGGTGCGCTGGCGCTGGCGATCGCGCGCGGGCTGAATAAGCGGGTCAAACTTTACCTCTGCTGCGCGGATAACATGGTCAGCAGCAATGCCTTCAAACTGGGCGACATCATTCGCTACCGCAACGGCAAGTCGGTAGAGGTGATGAACACCGACGCTGAAGGCCGCCTGGTACTGGCTGATGGCCTGATTGATGCCAGCGAGCAGAACCCAACGCTTCTGATCGATGCGGCAACCCTGACCGGTGCCGCGAAGACGGCGGTCGGCAATGATTATCACGCGCTGTTTACCTTTGACGATGGCCTGGCGCAGTCGGTGATGGGCAGCGCAGTCAGCGAAAACGAACCTTTCTGGCGTTTGCCGCTGGCGGAATTCCATCGCAACCATCTGCCGTCGAACTTCGCCGACCTGAACAACATCGCCAGTCCGGCGCATTCGGCAGGTGCCAGCAGCGCTGCCGCGTTCCTGTCGTACTTCGTCAGCCACTATCAGCAGGGCTGGTTACATATTGACTGCTCAGCGACCTATCGCAAAAGCGCGGTCGATCAGTGGGCTGCCGGTGCAACCGGTCTGGGTGTCCGTACCCTCGCCAACCTGTTACTGAAATAAGCGTAATCCAGCGGTGACCTGGTCACCGCTTTCTCAAGGTAGAAGTAAACTATGAACCGTCTTGAAGAGGTGCTGAAGCTGGCCGCGACCGAGCCTGCGCACCGGCCTGAATTTTTCCAGCTGTTGCTGGAAGCTGACGTCTGGGTGCCCGGCGAAAGCACCAGCCAGCAACTGGATGCCAGTACGCCGGTGGATCTCCAGCACTGGGAAAAAGAGGATGGCAGCAGCGTTATTCCGTTTTTTACCTCCGAAGAGGCGATGAGCGAAGCCGTCGAGAGCGAACAGGCGTATTTACGTTTACCCGTGCGCACCCTGTTTGACATGACGCGTGGCGAAACCCTGTTTTTGAATCCAAAACTGCCGACGGGAAAAGAGTTTTCCGCTGCGGAAATCAGCCATCTGCTGGGCGAAGAGGGCAGTGCACTCACTCAGCAAAGCGTGCTGGAAGGCGGGCAGTCGCTGCTGCTGTCGGAAGTGGCAGAACCGCCTGCCCAGATGATTGACTCTCTGACCCAACTGCTCAGCAAATATAAGCAGGTGAAACGCGCCTTTGTTGCCAGCATTCGTGAACGCGCGGATGAGGAACCCAACCTGCTGATTGGGATTGAAGCGGACAGCGATATTGAGGCCATTATCCAGGCCGCTGGCAGCGTCGCCAGCGACACGTTACTGGATGATGCACCCATTGATATCTGCGAGGTCACGGCAGACGATCGCGGCATCAGCCACTTCTTTACCGCCCACATCACGCCCTTTTATGAACGTCGCTGGGGGAGTTTCCTGCGCGAGTTCAAAGGCGGTCAGCGTATTATCTGACAACGCGCGCGGCCTCACCGGCCGCGCGTCTTCTTATTTCGCAATCGGCAAATCGTCCCGGCTTCCCCATTCGCCCCAGGAACCGTCATAGAGCGTAGCCTCCCGAACGCCCAGCGACGTCAGCGCCAGAATCAACACGACCGCCGTAACGCCTGAGCCACAGGTGGCGACAACGGGTTGCGTCAGGTCCACGCCCGCCTGGGCAAACAGGGCGCGCAGTTCGGACGCCGGCTTCAGTTGTCCCTGTTCAACCAACAGGTTCCACGGCAGATTCAGACTGTTGGGGATGTGCCCACGATGTAAGCCGGGGCGTGGCTCATCTACCTCGGCATTGAAGCGGTTAGCCGCTCGGGCATCCACAATCTGTGCGCCGCCTTCATGGCTAATCAACAGCACGTCAGTCAGGCGTTTCACCAGCCCGTCATCGAACTCAGCCTCGAATTCGCCCTCAGGCAGGCTCACTTCCCCCTCCGCCAGCGCAAAGCCCGCGGCTTTCCAGCCCTGCAAACCACCAGCCAGAATGGAAACCTGGGCGACGCCGAAAGCGCGCAGCATCCACCAGGCGCGCGGGGCAGAAAACAGGTTGCCCTCATCATAAACAATCAGATGTTTATCACTGTTGACGCCAAGCTCGCGCATGGCCACGGCAAAGCTTTCAGCGCGCGGGAGCATATGCGGATAGGGGCTGGTGTGATCGGAAAGTGCTTCAATATTAAAGAAAGGTGCCTGGGGCAAATGACCCGCCAGGTATTCAGCCTGGATATTGCGAACCGCATCCATGCCTGGCGGCAGCATACGTGCGTCCAGTACCTGCAGCGTTTCATCGTTGTAGTGTTCTTGTAACCAGTCGGCGGACACAAACAGTGGCGTCGTCATAACAACCTCATCTCAGCAATCTGTCATGCCAGTGTCGGGTAATGTGCACACCATCTCAAGAGAAGCGTTGATTAAATGCGAGCGTTGATGTGAAATTGCCCAGCGTTATATAACAATTCCCCTGGGGCCCGGTGAAGGATTTACCATGAAAAAACGCATTAACCGGCTGCTGTTCAGCATGCTGATCGGTGGTTCGCTGCTGTCTGTCGCCACCTTACCTGTTTTTCCTGTCAGTGCAGAAACCCCTGCAGCCAGCGCGCAGGCCAGCAAACCACTCACCATTATCGATCTCTCTGAATTACAGCTTGATGGCGCGGCGGCGCTGGTTTTAACCTTTAATCAGCCGCTGGATGACAAGCAGGATCTGGCGCAAAAGGTCAGGTTGATCGACGATAAACACGGCAAAGTCGATGGTGGTTGGGAGCTTTCCAGCAATCGTAAAGCCCTGCGTTTTCGCCATCCTGAACCCTCTCGTCAGTTCACCGTGACCGTCGATTCGGGCTTGCGCGCCGCCAGCGGTGAGACGCTGACAACGGCCTACAGCAAAAAAATCACTACCCGCGACATTGAGCCGATGGTGGGCTTTGCCAGCCGAGGCTCCCTGTTGCCGTTGCGTATCGCGCAGGGGCTGCCGGTACTGGCGTTGAACGTAGACCAGGTGGATGTGGATTTTTTCCGAATCAAAAATGCGGGCCTGGCGGAATTCCTTTCCCAGTGGAATTACGGTAACAACCTCTCTACCTGGCAATCTCAGGAACTGCTGAAAACCAGCCAACTGGTGTATACCGGCCGCTTTGAACTCAACCCGGCCCGTAACACGCGGGAAAAACTGCAGTTGCCGCTGAAAGACATTAAGCCGCTTCAGCAGCCAGGGGTTTATCTGGCGGTCATGAAGCAGGCGGGCACTTATCACTACAGCATGCCTGCGACGCTGTTTACCCTGAGCGATATCGGCCTGTCGCTGCACCGCTTTCCCACCCAGTTTGAACTCTTCGCACAGAGTCTGGAAAACGGCGCACCGCTTTCCGGCGTCAGTATCAGGCTGTTGAATGATAAAGGCCTGGTGCTGCAAAACGGCACCAGCGACAGCAGCGGTCATTTGCGCCTTAATGCAGACGAAAAAGGCAAGTTCCTGCTGGCCATGAAGGGCGAACAAACTTCGCTGATCGACCTGGCGCGCCCTGCTCTGGATTTAGCCGAATTCCCCGTAGCGGGGCCCGAAGGCTATGACAAACAGCTCTTCGTCTTCGGCCCACGAGATATTTATCGGCCTGGCGAAACAGTGATCGTCAATGCGCTGCTGCGCGATGCGGACGGCAAGCCTTTACCTGCCCAACCGGTTAAGGCTGAGCTGGTACAGCCAGACGGCGAGGTAGTGCGCACGGTGGTCTGGCAGCCGCAGGACGGTTTCTATCAGCAGCGGTTTGCTTTACCGGCTTCGGCGATGACCGGCGGCTGGATGCTGCGGCTGAATACCGGTGATAACCAGCTGCGGCAGTGGCATTTCCGCGTTGAGGATTTTCTGCCTGAGCGCATGGCATTAACGCTGAAAAACGATGAACAACCCCAGCCTGCGGATGCCGATATTACGTTCGACATTGAGGGGCGCTATCTGTATGGCGCGCCTGCGGCAGGGAATCAGCTGCAGGGACAGCTCTATCTGCGTCCGGCCCGTGAGGCGGTTGCTGCGCTGCCGGGCTACCAGTTTGGTGACATCACCGAACAGGGCCTGAAGCGCAGTCTGGACGATGTCGATCTTAAGCTTGACGCCAACGGCAAGGCGCAACTGACCGTGGATAATCAGTGGGATCAGCTTCACTCACCGCTGAACCTGATACTGCAGGCCAGCCTGCTGGAAACCGGCGGTCGTCCGGTCACCCGACGTGCTACTCAGGCCATCTGGCCGGCGGACGCGTTGCCCGGTATCCGTCCGCTGTTTGGCAATAAGGCGATCTACGATTACCGCAGTGACAGCTATCACGATGAGCCGACCGTGCCGGAAAACAGCCTGGCAGAATTCGATATTGTTTATGCCAACAGTCAGGGCGCTAAGCTGGCGGCAGATAAGCTTGACGTACGCTTAATTCGTGAACGGCGTGACTACTACTGGAGCTTCTCTGACAGTGAAGGCTGGCAGTCACGTTACGATGCCAAAGACCTGCAGGAAGATGAGCAATCTGTCAGCATTCCCGCTGACGGCAGCACCAAGGTCAGCTTCCCGGTTGAGTGGGGCAGCTACCGGCTTGAGGTCCAGTCGGGTGAAAAAATCATCAGCAGCGTGCGTTTTCAGGCGGGCTATGACTGGCAGGATAATACCAATGGTACAGGCGCGCTGCGTCCGGACCAGGTCAAACTGAAGCTGGATAAAGCGGCATACCAACCGGGTGAAACCGTCCATTTGCAGGTCGAATCGCCCACGGCCGGAAAAGGCTATCTGATGGTGGAATCCAGCAGCGGGACGCTCTGGTGGCAACCCTTAACGGTGCCGCAGGGTGGAACCCAGGTGGACGTGCCGATCGCGGCCAACTGGCAGCGCCACGATCTCTATTTCAGTGCCATCGTGGTGCGGGAAGGGGACAAAACCAGTGGTGCCACGCCGAAACGGGCGGTCGGACTGTTACATCTGCCGATGGCGACCGAGGCGCGACGTTTAACGCTGACGCTGGACGCACCCTATAAGGTTCGTCCTGAGCAGAACCTGACGGTGAACGTTCAGGCCAGCCGTGAAGGCGGCCCGCTGCCTGACAAGGTGCACGTCCTGCTGTCAGCGGTAGACAGCGGTGTGTTAAGCGTGACGGATTATAAAACGCCCGATCCCTGGACGGCTTTTTTCGGTCGCAAGCGTTATAACGTCGATCAGTACGATGTGTTTGGTCAACTGATTGAAAGCGGTGGACGGCTGGCTGCTCTGCGCTTTGGCGGAGACGGTGAAGACGAATCCATGACGCGCGGCGGTAAAAAACCGGTCACCCACGTCAATATCGTGGCGCAGCAGTTGCAGGCCGT
Source organism: Pantoea sp. B623 (assembly GCF_024814475.1). Taxonomy (NCBI): domain Bacteria; kingdom Pseudomonadati; phylum Pseudomonadota; class Gammaproteobacteria; order Enterobacterales; family Erwiniaceae; genus Pantoea; species Pantoea sp. B623. The sequence goes on from NZ_JANUXM010000004.1 coordinate 3,613,902, forward strand.
TACGCTGGATAAAAACGGCAAGGGTGCCATTACGCTGCCCATTCCGGCCTTTAACGGCGAGTTGCGCTTAATGACGCAGGTCTGGAGCGATGACAGCTTTGGCGCTGCCGAACGTAAGCTGGTGGTGGCTGCCCCGCTGGTCAGCGAACTGGCCACGCCGCGTTTTCTGGCCAGCGGCGACAGCGCTTCACTGGCGCTGGATATCACCAATCTGACGGACCTGCCGCAAACGCTGAAGGTCGATTTGACTGCCAAAGGTCTGATAGGACTGTCGGGCGCGGCCACACAAAATGTGACGCTGGCAAAAGGCGAAAGGACCACCTTGCAGGTGCCCGTGACGGCGAAAACCGGGTTTGGTGACGGCGAAGTGCAGGTGCAGATTTCAGGACTGAACCTGCCCGGTGAGACGGTGCGGCCCAGCCAGCAGACGTGGAAGATTGGCGTCAGGCCGCCTTATCCTGCGCAAACCCTCAATTTTGCCGCTGTGATTGACCACGATCGCCCCTGGCAGGTCACGGCGGCGGCGTTTGCGGGTCTGGATGCAGAAACCCTGAGTGGACAACTGACCCTGAGTAATCGTCCGCCTTTAAATATCGCCAGCTACATTAGTGCGCTTTATGCCTATCCCTATGGCTGTCTGGAGCAGACCACCAGCGGTCTCTGGCCGTCGCTCTATACCAGTCAGGCGCAGCTCAGCGCTATGGGGATAAAAACCAGCAGTGATGACGTTCGTCGGGCCGCCGTTGACACCGGCATCGCCCGTCTGGCCGGGATGCAGCGTGCTGACGGCAGCTTTGGGTTGTGGAGTAAGCAGAGTGAAGAGGAGTTCTGGCTCACACCTTACGTTACTGACTTTTTACTGCGCGCCAGCGAAGCGGGCTATGCCTTGCCCCCTGACGTGATTGATCGGGCTAACGCACGGCTGCTGCGTTATTTACAGGACCCTTCACAAATTACCGCTAGTGGCAGTGCCGACACCGATGCATTGCGTTTCAGCGTTCAGGCTTATGCCGGCCTGGTGCTGGCGCGTCAGCAGCGTGCGCCACTGGGCGCGTTGCGTGCGCTTTATGAAAAGCGTGACAAGGCCAAATCGGGGCTGGCGCTGATGCAGTTGGGTGTCGCGCTGAAGCTGATGGGGGATGGACAGCGTTCGCCGCTGGCTGTGATGCAGGGCGCCACGCTGTCACGACCTGAAAGCAGCTGGTTTGGCGACTACGGCAGTACGGTGCGCGATGAGGGGATGATGATCGCCCTGTTAGCGGAATATCAGCTGCAGCCGGAACTGCAAAACAGCCTGCTGCTCTCTTTGTCGAAAGAGCTGAACGGCAAGCGCTGGCTCTCTACCCAGGAGAACAATGCGCTTTACCTGGCGGCGCGCACGCTGCAAACCGCACAGGGTAAGGATTGGCAGGCGATATTACAGGGTGATCAACCGCCCGTAAGCAGCAGTGGGCCTGTGAATAAAGGGCTGGATAGTCAACAGCTGGCGCAAGGCGTTGACGTGAGCAATCCCGGCACGGCACCGCTGTATGGCAGCCTGAACGTGGTGGGTTATCCGCTGACGCCGCCGAATCCGGTCAGCCATATGCTGTCTGTTAAGCGAGAGTACTTCACCCTGGACGGTAAACCGGCGGATCTCAATAATCTTCGCAGCGGTGAATTGCTGGTGGTCCGTCTTACCGTGGCCGCGAAACGCCGCATCAGCGATGCGCTGGTCGTGGATCTGTTACCGGCCGGACTGGAGCTGGAAAACCAGAATCTGGCAGACAGCAGTGCCAGCCTGGGTGACAGTGCGGATGCGTTAAAAGAGAGCATGATGGATATGCAGCAGGCCAACATCCGGCATATTGAGTTCCGTGACGATCGCTTCGTTGCCGCGCTGGCAGTGGATACGTATCGTCCTGCAACCCTGATGTATCTGGCGCGCGCAGTGACGCCGGGTATCTACCATATGCCGCCACCGCAGGTGGAATCGATGTACGTACCTGAGTGGCGGGCGATTGGTGCGACGCCGCAACAGCTGCATGTACAACAGTAGCCGGGCCGGGTTGTGATCAAAAACAGGCACATCAAAAAGCGGTGGGTAGCCCTGCCGCTTTTTATTCTGGCCTTGCTGCTTATCCCGCTGATTCTGGATCGGTTATTCCCCTTGCCCCTTAAAGAGGTTCAGCCCGCACGTGTGGTGGTCGCCGAGGACGGCACACCCCTGTGGCGCTTCGCTGACGACCAGGGCATCTGGCGCTATCCGGTCACTCCCGCTGACGTGTCGCCGACGTACATACAGGCGTTGCTGACCTATGAAGATCGCTGGTTTTGGTACCATCCCGGGATTAATCCGCTCGCCCTGCTTCGCGCGGCCTGGCAGGACCTGCGTCATGGCAGCGTCATTTCGGGTGGCAGCACTTTAACCATGCAGGTGGCCAGAATCATCGACCCACAGCCGCGAACGCTGCGGGGCAAGCTGATTCAGGCATGGCGCGCTCTGCAACTGGAGTGGCATCTCTCTAAATACGACATCTTAACGCTTTATCTTAATCGTGCGCCCTTTGGCGGCACGCTGGAAGGGATTGGAGCGGCAAGCTGGAGCTGGCTGGGTAAAGCGCCGTCACAGATGACAAGGGGCGAGGCGGCGCTAATGGCCGTATTGCCACAGGCACCCAGTCGTTTGCGGCCCGATCGCTGGCCAGAGCGGGCTGAAGCGGCACGTAATAAGGTGCTGGATCGGCTGGCGCAGTATCATGTCTGGTCGCCCCGACGGGTCGCTGAAATCCGCCAGGAACCGGTCTGGCTCCCGCCGCGCCAGATGCCGCAGATGGCGCCGTTACTGGCGCGGCGACTGTTATCGATGACTACGCACGATAAAATCGTCTCTACGCTGGATCCGTCGCTGCAGCGCGAGCTGGAAAGCATGGCGCTGAATGTGAAAAACCAGCTTCCTCCGCGCACCTCACTGGCGATACTGGTGGTGGATCACACCACTATGGCGGTGCGGGGCTACGTCGGTTCCGCCGATTTCGGCGACGACAGCCTTTTTGGTCATGTGGATATGATTGCCAGCGTTCGCTCGCCGGGATCGGTCCTGAAACCCTTTGTCTACGGCATGGCGCTGGACGAGGGGCTCATCCATGCCGAGTCTTTACTGCAGGATGTTCCACGTCGTTTTGGCGATTACCGTCCGGGTAACTTCGATACCGGTTTTCATGGCCCGGTCAGCGCCAGTGAAGCGCTGGTGCGATCACTCAATCTGCCCGCCGTGCAGCTGCTGGAGGCGCTGGGCCCAAAAAATGTGGCCGCACGCCTGCGCAATGTGGGGCTAAATCTACGTTTCCCACCGGGTACAGAGCCTAACCTGTCGTTGATTCTCGGCGGCACCGGAGCGCGCATGGATGATATCGTGGCGGCCTATAGCGCCTTTGCCCGACATGGCAACGCCGGTCAGCTGCGCTGGATGGCAGACCAGCCCTTACAGGAACGCCCACTGCTTTCGCCCGGTTCGGCCTGGATCATCCGCCGTATTCTGGGCGGTGAGGCTCAGCCTGCGGGTAATGGCAGCGCGCCTGCGGTGGTACCGCTGGCATGGAAGACCGGCACCAGCTACGGCTACCGTGACGCCTGGGCCGTGGGAATCAATCCGCGTTATCTGATTGGCGTTTGGGTCGGACGACCCGATGCAACGCCGGTTGCGGGGCAGTTTGGTTTCGCGTCTGCGGTTCCCGTCATGAATCAGGTTAACAACGTACTGATGAACCGCCTGGCCGGGCGGGCAGTCCCCACCGATCCGCGACCGGCGTCGGTCAGCGTGGCAGGCATCTGCTGGCCTGGCGGGCAGCCGCTGCCCGAGGGAGACGAAAACTGCCGACAACGGCGTCAGAGTTGGGTGCTGAACGACACGCTGCCGCCGACCTTGCTGGCACCGGGACAGGAAAGCCTGAGCGGATTGCACCTGCATTACTGGCAGAACGAACAGGGCTTACGGGTTGCGGCGGATTGCCCACGAGCCATCAGCCATGAACGTCTGGTGTGGCCTTTGCCGCTGGAAGCCTGGCTGCCGCCGCAGGAGCGTCGGGCGCAGCGCTTACCGGCGGTTGATCCCCGGTGTCCGCCCTTGCAGCAGGGCAGTAGCGCGCCGCTGATTGTGACTGGCGTTATAGACGGGCAGCGCGTTCAGCCGCTGCCGGGCAATACTACGCTGGTGATACCGGTCGCGGTGCAGGGCGGTCAGGGCGTTCAGCGCTGGTGGTTTTTAAACGGCGAGCCGCTCGAAACGCAAAGTCAGAACGGCACCCTGTCGCTACCTCTTGATCGGGCAGGGGACTATCAGCTGGTGGTCATGGATGAGGCCGGTCAGCTGGCCTCTGTCGTTTTTACCCGTGGGTGAGTGTTTTTTGCGCTAAATCAGAGTTGAAAAGTATTAGCCCCGACTCAGATCAAGATTTTTCAATAAATTATGGGTTCGGTGATAGGCAACGTCACACTCAACCCCTATAATCGGCGCCGTTTCTTAGCCGGGGCGCGCGCCCTCGGTTTCTTCAGAACGTCAAGACAGAGGTCATCATGGCAATCGAACGTACTTTTTCTATCATCAAGCCAAACGCCGTCGCTAAAAACGTGATCGGTGCCATCTACAACCGTTTTGAAAGCGCAGGCTTCAAAATCGTTGGCGCAAAAATGCTGCAGCTGAGCAAAGAGCAGGCTGAAGGTTTTTACGCAGAGCACCAGGGCAAGCCGTTCTTCGACGGTCTGGTTGAATTCATGACGTCTGGTCCGGTTGTGGTTTCTGTACTGGAAGGTGAAAATGCCGTTCAGCGTCACCGTGACCTGATGGGTGCAACTAACCCTGCTAACGCGCTGGCTGGCACACTGCGTGCAGACTACGCTGACAGCTTCACCGAGAACGCAACCCACGGTTCAGATTCTGCCGAATCAGCCGCCCGTGAAATTGCCTATTTCTTCGGCGAAAACGAAATTTGCCCGCGCACCCGTTAATTGCTTAACGACTGACGCGTACAGGGCTTTACAAAAATCTGCTGAACACGGGCAACTCTAGCCTGTTATCAGGCAGCAGATGTTGTACAATATTGCGCCTTCATTGAGCCAGCTTAGTGAAGGCGCAATTTTTTTCTTTTCCCAACAGCGCCATAACGTGTAACAACGAGGCCAGAGAACATTATGTCCGAACAGATTGTGACGTCCGCGTCCACCTCGCCTATTTCCGTCTCACCCAAAAGCCAAAAAATCAACCTGCTGGATCTCAACCGTCAGCAAATGCGTGAGTTTTTTGTCTCGCTCGGTGAAAAACCCTTCCGTGCCGATCAGGTGATGAAGTGGATTTACCACTACTGCTGCGATGATTTCGAGCAGATGACCGACATTAACAAGAAGCTGCGTAACCGGTTAATGGAACTCACCGAAATTCGCGCCCCGGAAGTGGCTGAAGAGATGCGCTCAACGGATGGCACCATTAAATGGGCTATTCGCGTCGGCGATCAGCTGGTTGAAACGGTGTATATCCCGGAAGGGGATCGCGCCACCTTATGTGTCTCCTCTCAGGTGGGTTGCGCGCTGGAGTGTAAATTCTGCTCGACGGCGCAGCAGGGCTTTAACCGCAATCTGCGCGTGTCAGAAATTATTGGTCAGGTCTGGCGTGCCGCAAAAATCGTTGGTGCGGCCAAAGTGACCGGTCAGCGTCCTATCACCAACGTGGTGATGATGGGCATGGGTGAGCCGTTGCTCAACCTGAATAATGTGGTTCCGGCCATGGAAATTATGCTGGATGACTTCGGTTTTGGTTTGTCGAAACGCCGTGTCACCCTGTCGACCTCGGGCGTTGTGCCTGCCCTGGACAAGCTGGGCGACATGATCGACGTTGCCTTGGCGATTTCGCTGCATGCGCCAAACGACAAACTGCGTGACGACATCGTACCCATTAACAAGAAATACAATATTGAAACCTTCCTGGCGGCGGTTAAACGCTATATTGGTAAGTCCAATGCGAACCAGGGACGCGTCACGATCGAATACGTGTTGCTGGATCATGTCAACGACAGCACCGATGACGCGCATGAACTGGCGGCATTGCTGAAAGAAACGCCGTGTAAGATCAACCTGATTCCATGGAACCCCTTCCCCGGGGCACCTTATGGTCGCAGCTCGAACAGCCGCATTGACCGCTTCTCCAAGGTGTTAATGGATTACGGCTTTACCACTATCGTGCGTAAAACCCGTGGCGATGATATTGATGCCGCCTGCGGCCAGTTGGCCGGGGAAGTGATTGACCGTACGAAACGCACCCTGCGTAAGAAAATGGCGGGCGAAGCCATATCTGTGAAGGCGCTCTGAAAGGCTGACTAACAGGGTTTTCCATTCCGTCTCTGCGTGGCAGGCTGCTGCCAGCCACAGCGATAACAGGATGGAAAGGCGATGGGCAAAGGGATGTGCACGGCATTACTGGCCGTTTTTGTTGTAAGCGGTTGTGTCCGTTCGCCGACCCAACCGGGGGCAGCGGAGCTTCGTTTGCAACTGGGTATGCACTACCTCGCGGTAGAGGATTATCCTGCTGCGCGCCGTAATCTCTTACGGGCGCAGGCGGCCGCTCCCCAGGATTACCGCGTACCCCTGGCATTGGCCCGGCTGGCTCAGCGGCAGGGGCACACTGCCGCAGCGCATTATCATTTTCAGCACGCGCAGCGAATTGCGCCACATAATGGTTACATCCCTAACAATTACGGTGCGTTTCTTTGCGCTTTAGGGCAGTATGATGAAGCGCATCAACAGTTTATCCGGGCGAAGGGTGCGCAGGAAGGAGACGCCCGTATCGATGCGTATGAACTGTCGGGGTATTGTTATCTGCGGGCAGGAAACAGAGAAGCAGCGCGTGCTGCTTTGTCGTATGCGCTCGATGCGGACCAGAGTAAAGGAGCGTCGCTACTAGCCGAAGCTGAAAGCGCGGTCGAAAATGACCAGTGGGCTAACGTAGCGCTATTATTAGAGCTTTACCAGCCGCTGCCGGAGACGGCACGCAGCCTGGCGTTACACATACGTTTCGCCGCGCAACAGGGAAATGCCGCAGACGTTTCACGTTATGGCGACCAGTTAGCGCGACGTTTTCCGCAATCGATACAGTACCAGCGTTATTTAGCTAATGAATACTGAAGCCACTCAAGAAAATTCTGCAGTTCATTCCACAGGTACACGCCTGCGTCTGGCCCGTGAACAAATGGGACTCACGCAGCAACATGTTGCTGAACGCCTGTGCCTGAAACTTACTACCGTACGTGATATTGAAGAAGACAAATCACCTGCGGATTTAGCCTCTACCTTCCTGCGCGGTTACATCCGTTCTTATGCGCGTCTGGTGCACATTCCTGAAGAGGAACTGCTGCCGATGATGGAAAAGCAGACGCCGGTTCGTGCCGCAAAAATTGAGCCGATGCAAAGCTTCTCCCTGGGCAAACGGCGTAAGAAACGCGACGGCTGGCTGATGATTTTTACCTGGCTGGTGGTCTTTGTCGTGATCGGCCTGACAGGCGCCTGGTGGTGGCAGAACCATAAAGCCTCACAGGATGAGCTGGTGTCGATGGCCGATCAAAACGGCAGTAACAGCGACAGCAGCCAGTCTATCCCCCTGGGACAGACGAACGGCGCATCAACCGATAACAGCACCAGCGTGCCGTTGAGCAATAATGCCGCCAGCACACCGGCGAACGCCGATGAATCCACCGGCACGGCGCCTGCTGAAAACAGTAACAGCAGTAACAGCACTGCCGCGGCTGCCCAGCAGGAAGAGAATAACGCCGTTGTTTCGCCTTCTCAGGCACCGACTTCGACCAGCCCCGCACCGGCCAGCACCAATACGGCGCAGCAGATGCCAGTGGGCGCGGCGGCGGTTAGCGAACCGGCGGCGGATCCGAATGCCGTGGTGATGACCTTTACCGGCGACTGCTGGCTGGAAGTCAGCGATGCAACGGGTAAGAAACTGTTTAGCGGTATCCAGCGCAGCGGTGGCAAGCTGAGCCTGTCTGGCACGGCTCCCTATCGTCTGAAAATTGGCGCGCCATCCGTGGTTCAGGTGCAATATCAGAATAAACCCGTTGATTTAAGTCGCTTTATCCGTAATAACCAGGTTGCTCGCCTGACGTTGGGTGCGCAATAACAGCGTATCGCGTGTACCGGGCAATTGTGGAGAAGAAATATGCATAACCAAGCACCCATTATCCGTCGTAAGTCTAAACGTATTTACGTCGGCCAGGTGCCCATTGGCGACGGTGCGCCAATCGCCGTTCAGTCGATGACCAACACCCGCACGACTGACGTAGCCGCGACGGTCAATCAGATCAAAGCCCTTGAGCGCGTAGGCGTCGATATCGTCCGCGTCTCGGTGCCCACCATGGATGCCGCCGAAGCGTTTAAGCTGATCAAGCAGCAGGTGAACGTCCCCCTGGTGGCAGATATCCACTTTGACTACCGTATCGCGCTAAAAGTCGCGGAGTATGGAGTGGACTGCCTGCGTATCAATCCGGGTAATATCGGTAATAACGAGCGTATTCGTGCGGTGGTTGACTGCGCCCGCGATAACAATATCCCCATTCGTATCGGTGTTAACGCCGGATCGCTGGAAAAAGATCTGCAGGAAAAATACGGTGAGCCTACACCGCAGGCCCTGCTGGAATCGGCGATGCGCCATGTCGATCATCTGGATCGTCTTAACTTCGATCAGTTTAAAGTCAGCGTGAAAGCCTCTGATGTTTTTCTGGCGGTTGAATCCTACCGTCTGTTGGCAAAGCAGATCGAGCAGCCGCTGCATCTTGGTATTACCGAAGCGGGCGGTGCACGTGCCGGTGCGGTGAAGTCGGCGATTGGTCTGGGGCTGTTACTGGCCGAAGGCATTGGCGACACGCTGCGTATTTCTCTGGCAGCCGATCCGGTTGAAGAGGTAAAGGTTGGCTTTGATATCCTGAAGTCGCTGCGCATCCGCTCTCGCGGGATCAACTTCATCGCCTGTCCGACCTGTTCACGTCAGGAGTTTGACGTCATTGGCACGGTAAACGCGCTGGAGCAGCGACTGGAAGACATTATCACGCCGATGGATGTCTCCATCATCGGTTGCGTGGTGAATGGGCCTGGCGAAGCCACCGTTTCTACGCTTGGCGTGACCGGCAGTAATAAGAAAAGCGGCTTCTATGAAGATGGCGTGCGCCAGCGCGAACGTCTGGACAATGACGATATGATCGATCAACTGGAAGCGCGCATTCGTGCCAAAGCGGCCATGCTGGATGAAACCCGTCGTATTGACGTGCAGCAACTGGAAAAATAATCCGTTGCGTGTACGGCGTGCATGACTTTTTTAGCTGAACCTGTGCGGTTTCATCCTCATGAGGTATGATGCCGGACAGGTTTTTTTGCATTAAGAGATTTTAACGTGGCGAAGAATATTCAAGCGATTCGCGGGATGAACGATTTCCTGCCTGCGGATACGGCCATCTGGCAACGGGTTGAAGATGTACTGAAGTCAGTGCTGGCGAGTTATGGTTACAGCGAAATTCGCTTACCCATCGTAGAGCAGACTCCTCTTTTCAAACGCGCAATTGGTGAAGTCACCGATGTGGTTGAAAAAGAGATGTATACCTTTGACGATCGCAATGGCGAAAGCCTGACGCTTCGTCCGGAAGGCACGGCGGGCTGCGTGCGCGCAGGTATCGAACACGGTCTGCTTTATAACCAGGAACAGCGCCTGTGGTACATGGGGCCGATGTTCCGCTACGAGCGTCCTCAGAAAGGGCGTTACCGCCAGTTTCATCAGATAGGCGTTGAAGTCTTTGGTCTGCAGGGGCCGGACATTGATGCCGAACTGATCATGCTGAACGCACGCTGGTGGAAAGCGTTGGGCATCGCCGACCATGTTCGTCTGGAACTGAACTCCATTGGTTCGCCTGAAGCCCGTGCCAACTATCGCGATGCGCTGGTGGCGTTTCTGGAACAGCATAAAGAGGCGCTGGATGAAGACTGTAAGCGCCGTATGTACAGTAACCCGATGCGCGTGCTCGACAGTAAAAATCCTGATATTCAGACGCTGCTGAACGATGCGCCTCAGTTGGGCGATTATCTGGATGTGGAATCCCGCGAGCATTTTGACGGGCTGCGCGCGCTGTTAGACGACGCGGGTATTGCTTACACGGTGAATCAGCGGCTGGTGCGTGGGCTGGATTATTACAACCGCACGGTAATTGAATGGGTTACCGACAGCCTGGGCTCCCAGGGTACCGTTTGCGGTGGCGGTCGTTATGATGGGCTGGTAGAACAGTTGGGTGGCCGTGCCACACCGGGTGTCGGTTTCGCAATGGGAATGGAACGCCTGGTGTTGTTAGTGCAGGCGGTGAATCCGGAATTTGAACCCGCGCGCAATGTCGATGTCTATGTTATCGCTTCAGGTCAGGGCGTTCAGTCAGCGGCGATGCAGCTGGCAGAAAAACTGCGCGATCACCTGCCTGAAATGAAACTGATGACCAACTTTGGCGGCGGTAACTTCAAGAAGCAGTTCGCCCGTGCGGATAAATGGGGCGCCCGCGTTGCCCTGGTGCTGGGCGAAGATGAACAGAAGGCCGGTCAGGTCGTGATTAAAGACCTGCGCAATGGCGAACAGCAAACGCTGGCGCAGGCGGACGCGGCTGCTGCACTGCGCACGCTGTTGCAGTAAGCGTGTCAAAGCACAACCATTGAAAGGAGAAGGATTGCGTGGAAGTTTATAGCAATGAGAACGAACAGGTTGATGCGCTGCGTCGCTTTTTCGCCAACAACGGTAAAGCCTTAGCCGTAGGCGTGGTTATCGGGATTGCTGCACTGGGCGGCTGGCGCTACTGGTCCAGCCATCAGCAGGATTCCGCGAAAACTGTATCGGCAGAATACCAAAAAGTCACCCGTGCGATGCAGGCCGGTAAGCCAGAAACCCTGGAAGCCGTCAACACGTTCGCCAGCGAAAACAGCAATACTTACGGTGCCCTGGCGGCCCTGGATCTGGCTAAGCAGTATGTCGACAGCAATCAGCTGGACAAAGCCGCTACCTTGCTGCAAAACGGATTGAAAGATACTAAAGATGCCAACCTGCAGGCGGTTATCAACCTGCGCCTGGCACGCATTCAACTGCAACAGAATCAGGCTGATGCGGCACTTAAAACCCTTGACAGTGTGAAGGGTGATGGCTGGACAGCCATTGTTGCTGACATCCGCGGCGAAGCGCTGCTCAGCAAGGGCGATAAGCAGGGCGCGCGCGATGCATGGAGCAAAGGCGTAGAATCTGACGCGTCTCCTGCACTGAAGCAAATGATGCAGATGAAGATGAATAACTTAAGCTAAGCCAGTCAAGAGAGAGCGCATGGAATTACGTAAATACCTGCTGCCGGGGCTGATTTCAGTCACCTTGCTCAGCGGTTGCTCGCTGTTCAGCGGCGAAGAAGATGTAGTGAAAATGGCCCCATTGCCGAAGGTGGAAAACCAGTTTACGCCTCAGACGGTATGGAGTACCGGCGTGGGTGATGGTATCGGTGATTTTTACTCCAACCTGCACCCCACCTGGCAAGACGGCACCGTTTATGCTGCTGACCGCTTTGGTATCGTAAAAGCGCTCGACGCGGCCGATGGTAAAGAAAAATGGAAAGTCGATCTCTCTGAGAAAACCGGCTTCTTCTCGAAAAACCGTTCTGCCATGCTGTCCGGCGGCATCACCGTGAGCGGCGATCGCCTCTATATTGGCAGCGAACGCGGGCAGGTCTATGCACTGAACACCAGCGATGGTGCCATTGCCTGGCAGGCGAAAGCGGCGGGTGAAGCCCTGTCGCGCCCTGTGGTCAGCGATGGTCTGGTATTGATTCATACCAGTAACGGCATGTTACAGGGCCTGGATCAGGCCACGGGAGCGGTGAAGTGGACCGTCAACCTGGATATGCCTGCGCTGTCACTGCGCGGAGAATCTGCGCCGTCTGTGGCCTTTGGTGGCGCCATTGTGGGCGGCGATAACGGCCGTGTCAGTGCCGTTATCCTGAACCAAGGCCAGCTGATTTGGCAGCAGCGTATTTCACAGCCCAGCGGCGCAACGGAAATTGATCGCCTGAGCGATGTGGATACCACGCCGGTCATTGTCAACGGCGTGGTCTATGCGCTGGCTTACAATGGCAACCTGACCGCACTGGATTTACGCTCAGGTCAGATTTTATGGAAACGTGAAATCGGCGGCGTTAAAGATCTGATTGTCGATGCGGGTCGCATCTACCTGGTCGATCAGGACGATCGTGTGATTGCGCTGAATGCGGATGGCGGTGTCGCTATCTGGCGTCAAAGCGAGCTGCTGCATCGTAATCTGACTTCACCGGTTCTCTATAACGGCTACCTTGTGGTCGGCGACAGCGAAGGTTACCTGCACTGGATGAACACCACCGATGGTCGTTTTGTTGCCCAGCAAAAGCTGGACAGCTCAGGCTTCCAGACTGAGCCAGTGGTCGCCAGCGACAAACTGCTGATTCAGTCGAAAGACGGTGAAGTTTACGCCATTACTCGCTAACGGGTAAGTTGTCAGGCAGGGTGGTTCCCTGGCACAACGGCTCCTGATTTCATCAGGGGCCGTTTCGTTTTTAGTCAGGCATGGTATCCTTAGCGCCTTAAGCCTGAACTGAGCGGCTAAAGCCGTTATAATCACGCCATTCGGGCGATTTAATACATTATTGAGGCATTGTTATGGTACCTGTGGTCGCGCTGGTTGGGCGTCCCAATGTGGGAAAATCTACGCTATTTAACCGTTTAACCCGCACACGAGATGCGCTGGTAGCGGATTTTCCTGGACTGACTCGCGATCGCAAATATGGTCGCGCCGAAGTGGAAGGGCGCGAATTTATTGTTATCGATACCGGCGGTATTGATGGCACCGAAGACGGTGTTGAAACGCGCATGGCGGAGCAGTCGCTGCTGGCGATCGAAGAAGCCGACGTTGTGCTGTTTATGGTCGACGCTCGCGCAGGCATGATGGCCGCCGATCAGCAAATTGCAAAGCATCTCCGCTCTCGTCAAAAAGCAACGTTTCTGGTGGCGAATAAAACCGACGGACTGGATCCGGATCAGGCGGTGGTGGATTTCTATTCTCTGGGCCTGGGTGAAATTCACGCTATCGCGGCCTCGCACGGTCGTGGCGTAACCAGCCTGCTGGAAACGGCGCTGCTGCCGTGGATGGAAAAGGTCGATCCGGTTGAGGTCACCGAAGAAGATGAAAACGAAGCTTACTGGGCAGCCTTAGCGGCAGAAGAAAACGGTGAGGAAGAGGAAGAAGAGGACGATTTCGATCCCACAACCTTACCGATTAAGCTGGCGATTGTTGGCCGTCCTAACGTAGGTAAGTCTACGTTGACTAACCGCATCCTCGGTGAAGATCGCGTGGTCGTTTACGACATGCCGGGCACCACCCGTGACAGTATCTACATTCCGATGGAACGTGACGGTCGCGAGTATGTGCTGATCGATACGGCGGGCGTACGTAAGCGCGGTAAAATTACGGATACGGTAGAGAAATTCTCAGTCATTAAAACGTTGCAGGCGATCGAAGATGCCAACGTCGTCATGCTGGTGATTGACGCCCGCGCCGGCATTTCCGATCAGGATCTGTCGCTGCTGGGCTTTATTCTCAACAGTGGACGCTCCCTGGTTATCGTCGTGAATAAATGGGATGGCCTGTCGCAGGAAGTGCGTGACGAAGTCAAAGAGACGCTGGATTTCCGCCTGGGCTTTATCGATTTCGCACGCGTGCACTTTATTTCTGCGTTGCACGGCAGCGGCGTAGGCAACCTGTTTGAGTCCGTTACGGAAGCCTACGACTGCTCTACAAAACGTGTCAATACCTCCCTACTGACGCGCATCATGAATATGGCGGCGGAAGACCATCAGCCACCGCTGGTTCGCGGTCGTCGCGTTAAACTGAAATATGCCCATGCGGGCGGTTACAACCCACCGATTGTGGTGATCCACGGTAATCAGGTTAAAGACCTGCCGGATTCCTACAAACGTTATTTGATGAACTATTTCCGCCGTTCACTTAACGTGATGGGAACGCCCATCCGCATTCAGTTTAAAGAGGGTGAAAATCCTTACGAAGGCAAACGCAATCTGCTGACGCCGACGCAACAGCGCAAACGTAAGCGTCTGATGGCGCATATGAAGAAGAATAAGCGTTAATTGATCGAGGGCCAGGTGGCCCTCTTTTTTTTGCCCTAAGATTGCGTTTATTTGCATAGTCGGATGAAAATATGCGCGCAACGTGTGAAAAATGTTATCAACCCCTGGCCCCTGACGAGATCGATCTTATCTGCACCGGGTGCGGTGTTCGTTATCGCTACCAGCCTGTCTGCCCCGACTGCCATCAGCCCCTTGAGCAACTCAAAAGTTGCGGCGCGACCGACTATTTTTGTCATCATAGTCACGGCTTAATTTCCAGACGTCGTCTCACTTACAGGATTTTTCCTGTCTGACGCCTGGCCACTTCAACCTGCAACACATGAAGATCCCAACGCTGCGAACCGTAACGGCGTAAAAATTTGTAGCGAAAATGCTATTGCTTCGTAACAAACCCGTTTAAACCTTCACGGGATAACGTACCAGGTGGTACAATTTTTCCGCGTCATGACGGGGGCGCCCCGTGCGGGCTGTCTCCGGAACACATCATTCATTTCATGAACGCGGGTCCGCTTTAATTGGAATAAAACAACGCTGCTTCTTTTACCTGCAACGTGACCGGCGATGAGCCGGGTCGCGCACAGGGCTGGAGCGGTTTTGTTTATCAGGAGAGTAAGTGTTATGGCTGAAACATCATCTCGATCCGGTAAAGGGTTGAGAATATGGTCCGTGCTGCTCGGGCTGGTGCTACTGGCAACCGGCCTGTTCTTTGCGGTTGGCGGGGGACAACTCGCGACGCTTGGCGGCAGTTGGTATTTTCTGGTTGCAGGCATCGTTACGGTGCTGTCAGCCATTCAGTTTTTCCGTGCGAAATCCTCCGCGGTTGTCCTGTTCCTGCTGGTGTTTGTAGGAACGTTAATCTGGGCCGTCATTGACGCCGGACTGCAATTCTGGCCTCTGGTTTCCCGCCTGATGGTGCCTGCAGGTCTGATGATTCTGGCGTTCATCACCTGGCCTGCGCTGCGCAAGCGCGAAAACAAGCCTTCGCTGGCAAAAGTGTCGTATGCCTTTTCTGCCGTGATTGCCGTAGGCATGGTCGCTACCTTAGTTCAGATGTTTCAGCCCCATCCTACCGTTGCCTCAACCGGTCAGGAACTGCCGCTGATTCCGGTAGATAAGTCAAAGCAACAGCAAAACTGGGATCACTACGGGAATACCGCAGGGGGAAGCCGCTTTGTTGCGCTGGACCAGATTACTCGCGATAACGTGAAAGATCTGCAGGTCGCCTGGACTTATCACACCGGCGATATCCCTGAAAGCCCAACCGGCAATGGCGCTGAAGATCAGCAAACGCCGCTGCAGGTGGGAAATACCGTTTATCTTTGCACCCCGCACAACAACGTGATCGCGGTGGAAGCCGACAGCGGTAAGCAGATTTGGAAGCGTGAGATTAATGCTCAGGCAGAAGTCTGGCCGCGCTGCCGTGGTCTGGCCTATTTTGATGCGACCAAACCGCTTACCCAGCCAACCCAACCGGGTTCTACGCCGGTTCCTGGCGTTACGCTGGCGGCCGGAGACAGCTGCCAGCGCCGTATTCTGATGAATACCATCGATGCGCGCCTGATTGCCATTAATGCTGATAACGGCGAGTTCTGTGAGGACTTTGGTAACCACGGCATCGTGGATCTCAAAAAGGGCCTGGGCGATGCGCCCGATCCGCTTTATCAGCTCACCTCTGCACCCACGATTGCCGGTACCACCGTTGTCGTAGGCGGGCGCGTGGCTGACAACGTTAAAACAGATATGCCTGGCGGCGTGTTACGCGGTTTTGACGTGATCACCGGCCAGATGCGTTGGGCCTTTGACCCGGGCAATACCGATCCGAATGCTATTCTGATGCCGGGCAAGGACTATACGCGGAGTACGCCAAACTCATGGGCGCCGATGTCCTACGATCCGGCCATGAACACCGTGTTTATTCCGATGGGAAGCTCATCGGTTGACCTGTGGGGCGCAAACCGCAACGCACTCGATCATAAATACGGTGCCTCCGTACTGGCACTCGATGCAACAACCGGTAAAGAGAAGTGGGTTTATCAGACCGTGCATAACGATCTGTGGGATTTCGATCTGCCGATGCAGCCGAGCCTGATCGACTTCCCGATGAAAGACGGCAGCACCAAGCCTGCGGTCGTGATCGGCGGCAAAACCGGCATGATCTTTGTGCTGGACCGGATGACCGGCAAGCCACTGACCAAAGTGGAAGAGCTGCCAATGCCGCAGGGACATATCCCTAACGAGCAGTACACTAAAACCCAGCCGCATTCGACCGGTATGCCGATGATTGGTAATCAGACGCTGAAAGAGTCCGATATGTGGGGGGCCACGCCGTTCGATCAGCTTGCCTGCCGTATCGCCTTTAAATCTATGCGCTATGACGGCCTGTTTACCGTGCCGGGCACGGATAAGTCGCTGAGTTTCCCGGGTTCGCTGGGCGGTATGAACTGGGGCAGTATGTCCACCGATCCGAATAACAACCTGTTGTTTGTTAACGACATGCGTTTAGGATTGTGGGTACAGATGATTCCGGTTGATACCAGCAAGGTTTCCCGTGGCAGCAACGGCGGTGAGGCGATCAATACCGGCATGGGCGCCGTTCCACTGAAAGGTACGCCTTATGCGGTGAATAAGAACCGATTTATGTCACCGCTGGGCATTCCTTGCCAGGCTCCCCCGTTCGGTACCTTGTCTGCTATCGATATGAAAACGCAGAAAATCGTCTGGCAGGTTCCGGTGGGTACCGTGCAGGATACCGGTCCGTTCGGGATCAAAATGCGCGCGAAAATGCCAATCGGCATGCCAACGCTGGGCGGCACGCTGGCAACCCAGGGCGGCCTGGTGTTTATCGCCGGTACGCAGGATTACTATCTGCGTGCGTTTGATAGCGCAACGGGTAAAGAAGTGTGGAAAGCGCGTCTGCCCGTTGGCAGTCAGGGCGGCCCGATGAGCTACGTCTCGCCGAAAACCGGCAAGCAGTACATTCTGATCTCAGCAGGCGGCGCGCGTCAGTCACCGGATCGCGGTGACTACGTGATTGCTTATGCGCTGCCAGACAGCAAGTAACAGCAAGCGATAACGGGTAAAATAAAAGGGCCGCTCGCGGCCCTTTTTTTGTGCTTATTTTCCGTCCCGGAAGAGCGACACCAGCTCCGGCGGGGCCGACTGTTCCGGTATCAGGATCACCACCGTACCGGCCTCACGGCGCGTGGCGTACTGGATCTGGATACGAAAATAGCGCTGATCCCCGCATCCTACCTTAGTGGCTTTATCCTCTGACTCGCCCAGCGGCATCGCCTGCTCCAGCACTTTGCAGACGCGCTGTTTCTCTGGCGCAGGAAGTTCACCTAAGGGAAAACGACGCTCGCTGCGTAAGCCGGGGATAAAAGCAAAGCCACCTTCGCGCGTCACCACAATGGTGGCGTCGTCGGTAAGTTCGGGGAGTTGACTCATAATACGCCTACCTCTTTCCACGCCTGTTCAATTTTGCTGCCGACGGAACGATCAAAGCGCTTTTCACCGTGCTGCACGGTCAACTGTGCAAAGGTTTTGAAGTCAGCATCCTGATGCAAATTATCATCACACAAGGTGTCATACCACGCTTGCCCTGCCTGTTCCCAGGCAAAACCACCTAGTGCTTGTGCTGCCAGATAAAAGGCACGGTTAGGAATGCCAGAGTTCAGGTGCACGCCGCCGTTGTCTTCTCGCGTTTTAATATAGTCGTCCATATGGCCCGGTTGCGGATCTTTACCCAACATTGGGTCGTCATAAGCGGTGCCGGGGTGCGACATCGATCGCAAGCCTTTGCCATTGATGCCTTTCGCCAGCAGGCCTTCACCAATGATCCAGTCGGCCTTATCGGCAGTCTGTTTTTTACTGAACTGCTTCACCAGGGAGCCAAAGACATCGGACATGGATTCATTTAGCGCGCCAGCCTGTTCAAAATAGATCAAACCGGCTTCGGTTTCTGTGACACCGTGCGATAACTCATGCGCAACAACATCAATAGCGATAGTAAAACGGTTAAAGATCTCACCATCGCCGTCGCCGAACACCATCTGCTGTCCGTTCCAGAAAGCGTTCTGATATTTTTCACCATAGTGAACGGTTCCCGCTAATTTCAAACCGTTATTGTCCAGAGAATTGCGTTTATATATCTGCCAGAAGAAATCGTGTGTGACGCCAAGATAGTTCCAGGCCTCGTCGGCGGCAACGTCACCATTTGAAGACTGGCCTTCTTTACGCACCAGGGTTCCCGGCAACGTTTCTTTGTTTTTGGCATCATAGATTTCACGCTCAATCTTCCCGGCCTGCGTGGTTTTCGGCGCAGCCGTCTTTTGCCAGTGCTCCGCCATCAGGTGCTGAACGTGGGTGAGGGTACGGCGCGCCTGCTCCTGCTGATGACCGGAACCGTGGGCGATAATCTTACGGAGAATATAGGGAGGGATAACGCTGAAAGCCATTGTAGACTCCTTGGCACGAGGGATGTACCAGGAAGTATAGTTAAGAAATGCTTTTCTTTCGTTTCGGTTTTTCGGGAATAAGCTGCGTGACCTGACTTTCTACCCAACCATCATCGAGACGGGTACGCAGTAAATCGCCTGTGCTCACCTGACGCGTTTTTTTCACCACCTGGCCAGCGTTGTCGGTCGTGACGCTAAATCCACGCGCCAGCGTGGCTAACGGACTGACGCCTTCCAGCTGGGCCGCAAGCTGACCGAAGCGGTTTTTGTCACGGTTAAGCAATTTTTCCATGCTTTGTTGCAGGCGATAGTGCCAGCTTTGTAGGCTTTTTTGCGCCAGATACAGGCGCTGCTGTGGCTGCTGCTGCGCCAGGCGCTGTGACAGGCGGTCCTGCTGGCGAGTGGCATTGCGAAGCCGCTGTTCCATCGCCTCGCCCAACCGCTGCTGCAGGCGAAACAGTGCGGTTTGCTGGCGAGCCAGACGCAGTTGAGGATGCTGCTGCTGCAGGCGATGATCCAGGCGACTGAATACCCGCTGCTGGCGCGCCAGATAATAATCCATTGCCATCTCCAGCCGCTGTTGCTGTGACTGCAGCTGGCGCAGGAGTTCAAGTTGATTACGGCTGACAATCTCTGCCGCAGCGGAAGGCGTTGGCGCGCGCAGGTCAGCAACAAAATCGGCAATGGTGACGTCGGTTTCATGGCCAACCGCGCTGACCACGGGAATGCGACTGGCAAAAATCGCACGCGCAACGCGCTCGTCATTAAAACTCCACAGATCTTCCAGCGAACCGCCGCCGCGACCCACGATCAGCACGTCGCACTCGGCACGCTGGTTCGCAAGCTCAATGGCGCGCACGATAGCGGCAGGCGCATCTACGCCCTGAACGGCAGTGGGATAAATCACAACGGGCAGTGAGGGATCGCGACGATGCAGCACGCGCAGAACATCGTGCAGGGCTGCACCCGTCGCAGAGGTGACCACGCCAACCTGCTTAGCCGGCTGTGGTAAGGGCTTCTTGTGTTCGGGTTCGAACAAGCCTTCCTGCGCCAGCCTGGCTTTAAGTTGCTCAAACTGCTGCTGCAGCAGGCCTTCACCGGCGGGATGCATACTTTCAATAATCAGCTGATAATCGCCGCGCGGTTCATAGAGTGTGATATTTGCGCGAACCAGGACCTGCTGGCCATGCTGGGGACGGAACGTCACACGACGATTACCGTTACGGAACATGGCGCAGCGGACCTGGGCGCCATCATCTTTCAGGGTAAAGTACCAGTGGCCAGAAGCGGGCTGGGTGAAATTGGAGATCTCGGCGCTGAGCCAAACCAGGCCCATCTCATTCTCCAGCAGCTGACGCACTGTCGTATTGAGACGGCTGACGGTAAAAATATTGGCGTTTGGCGGCAGCGACATGTGACGAAGATCAAATTCCAAATCAGTAGGTTAATCAGTCGATACTACATTGCTGATTGCGCGGATCAAGACTTTTTCTCAAATAATAGTGGAGGCAATCGATTACGGCCTGTATAATGCCGCGGCAATATTTTATCTATTCTCACGCACCCGAGGTGGAGTATTGCCATGTTAAGAATCGCTAAAGAAGCACTCACTTTTGACGACGTCCTGCTCGTTCCTGCACACTCCACCGTCCTGCCGAATACGGCCGATCTCAGCACTCAGCTGACCAAAAACATTCGTCTGAATATTCCCATGCTTTCTGCTGCAATGGATACCGTGACCGAAGCGGGTCTGGCTATTGCGCTGGCGCAAGAGGGCGGTCTGGGCTTCATTCACAAAAATATGTCGATTGATCGCCAGGCAGATGAAGTGCGTAAGGTTAAAAAGCATGAAAGCGGCGTCGTCACTGAACCGCAGACCGTGTTGCCCACCACCACGCTGGCGGAAGTGAAAGAACTGACCGAACGCAACGGCTTTGCCGGTTACCCGGTCGTGAACGCGGATAACGAGCTGGTGGGCATTATCACCGGTCGCGATGTGCGCTTCGTCACCGATCTTACCCAGCCCGTGACGGCCGTGATGACGCCAAAAGAGCGCCTGGTGACGGTGAAAGAGGGTGAAGCCCGTGATGTCGTCCTGCACAGAATGCATGAAAAGCGCGTAGAAAAAGCGCTGGTCGTGGATGACAGCTTCCACCTGCTGGGGATGATCACCGTTAAAGACTTCCAGAAAGCCGAACGTAAACCTAACGCCTGTAAAGATGCGCAGGGTCGTCTGCGCGTCGGTGCGGCTGTAGGCGCCGGTGCGGGCAACGAAGAGCGCGTAGATGCGCTGGTTGCTGCCGGTGTGGACGTACTGCTGATTGACTCGTCGCATGGCCATTCAGAAGGCGTACTGCAGCGTATCCGTGAAACCCGCGCTAAGTATCCTGACCTTGAAATCGTCGGCGGCAACGTTGCAACAGGTGCGGGCGCGCTGGCCTTGGTTGAAGCTGGCGTGAGCGCAGTTAAAGTCGGTATCGGCCCTGGCTCCATCTGTACTACGCGTATCGTTACCGGTGTGGGTGTCCCTCAGATCACCGCCGTTTCAGATGCCGTGGCTGCGCTGGAAGGCACCGGCATTCCGGTTATCGCGGACGGCGGTATTCGTTTCTCTGGTGATATCGCGAAGGCGATTGCCGCAGGCGCATCCTGCGTCATGGTGGGATCGATGCTGGCAGGTACCGAAGAATCACCGGGTGAAATCGAACTTTATCAGGGCCGCTCTTTTAAATCCTACCGTGGAATGGGCTCGCTGGGCGCTATGTCTAAAGGTTCGTCGGATCGTTACTTCCAGACCGATAACGCTGCGGACAAGCTGGTGCCAGAAGGTATTGAAGGCCGCGTGGCTTATAAAGGCCGCCTGAAAGAGATCGTGCATCAGCAAATGGGTGGCCTGCGTTCCTGCATGGGCCTGACCGGCTGCCAGACCATTGATGATCTGCGTACCAAAGCCGAATTCGTGCGCATCAGCGGCGCGGGCATCAATGAAAGCCACGTGCACGACGTGACCATCACCAAAGAGTCACCGAACTACCGCATGGGTTCATAACCCCGTAAGATTTCCCGCCCGGCAACAGCCGGGCGCTTTACTTTAAGTCACCGTTCTGGAAACCCCTCAATGACGACGGAAAATATCCATAAGCACCGCATTCTGATTCTCGATTTTGGTTCTCAATATACGCAGCTGGTTGCGCGCCGCGTACGTGAGCTTGGCGTGTACTGTGAACTCTGGGCCTGGGATGTCACCGAAGAGCAGATTCGCCAGTTCAATCCAAGCGGCATCATTCTGTCTGGCGGCCCGGAAAGCACAACCGAGCATGGCAGCCCGCGCGCGCCTGACTATGTGTTCACGGCTGGCGTGCCGGTTCTGGGTGTTTGTTATGGCATGCAGACCATGGCGATGCAGTTGGGCGGCAAGGTGGAAGGATCCAACGAGCGTGAGTTTGGCTATGCGCAGGTTGAAGTCAACACGGCAAGCGCCCTGATTCGCGATATTGAAGACGCCATCAGCGCAGCCGGTAAACCGTTGCTGGATGTCTGGATGAGTCACGGTGACAAAGTGACCGCTATCCCTGCTGACTTTGTTACCGTTGCCAGTACAGAAACCTGTCCATTTGCCATCATGGCGAACGAAGAGAAACGCTTCTACGGCGTGCAGTTCCATCCGGAAGTGACGCATACGCGTCAGGGGCTGCGCATGCTGGAACGTTTTGTTATCGATATTTGTGAATGTGAAGCGCTCTGGACACCGGCAAAAATCATCGAAGATGCCGTCGAGCGTCTGCGCGTGCAGGTCGGCAACGACAAAGTGATTCTGGGCTTATCTGGCGGTGTGGATTCGTCAGTGACCGCCATGCTACTGCATCGCGCCATCGGTAAAAACCTGACCTGCGTATTCGTCGATAACGGGCTGCTGCGCCTGAACGAAGCTGAGCAGGTGCTGGACATGTTTGGCGACCATTTTGGTCTGAATATCGTTCACGTTGATGGCGAAGCGCGTTTCCTGGACGCCCTGTCCGGGGAAAACGATCCGGAAGCGAAGCGTAAAATCATCGGCCGCGTCTTTGTTGAAGTCTTTGACGAGCAGGCACTGCGTCTGGAAGACGTGAAGTGGCTGGCGCAGGGTACCATCTATCCTGATGTGATCGAATCGGCTGCCTCTGCTACCGGTAAAGCGCACGTGATCAAGTCGCACCACAACGTCGGCGGCCTGCCGAAAGAGATGAAGATGGGCCTGGTCGAGCCGCTGCGAGAGCTGTTTAAAGATGAAGTGCGCAAGATCGGTCTGGAGCTGGGCCTGCCTTACGATATGCTCTATCGTCATCCGTTCCCGGGGCCAGGCCTTGGCGTGCGCGTACTGGGTGAAGTGAAGAAAGAGTACTGTGACCTGTTGCGTCGTGCGGATGCCATCTTTATTGAAGAGCTGCATAAAGCCGATCTCTACAACAAAGTCAGCCAGGCCTTTACCGTGTTCCTGCCTGTACGTTCTGTTGGCGTTATGGGCGATGGCCGCAAGTATGACTGGGTCGTTTCACTGCGCGCGGTAGAAACCATCGACTTCATGACCGCCCACTGGGCGCACCTGCCGTACGACTTCCTGGGCCGCGTGTCCAACCGCATCATCAACGAAGTTAACGGTATTTCCCGGGTAGTTTATGATATTTCCGGCAAGCCACCGGCGACGATTGAGTGGGAATGATTTACAGCCTTTTGCTGACGATTGACACCGATTTGTAAAACCCTTGAGCCATCAGCGTTTGCTGGTGGCTTTTTCTTTTTATCGATTGATAACGATTGCTGAAAGCCACAATTTACCGTCGGTGTTTTTGACGGTATGGCCGATCCGTTGTACGCTCCAGATCCTTTTTTACCGTTACCAGATTGGTAGCGGTGACGGTATTCGGAGCCGACCATGCTTACAGACACAAAGATAAAAAACCTCAAGCCGCGCGATAAGGCGTACAAAGTTGCAGACCGTGAAGGGCTCTATGTATCCGTGCTGCCGGGCGGCACCATCTCATTCCGCTATGACTACCGGTTCAACGGGCGCCGCGAAACCCTGACGATCGGTAAATACGGGCCTGACGGTATCAGCCTGGCCGAAGCACGTGAGCAACTCAATACCGCTAAAAAGCTCATATCTTCAGGCGTGTCGCCGTCTGCGGCGAAACGCGACGGTAAAAAACAGATTGCCGGCGCCGACAGGCTTAACCATTTTACCGTCAAATACATGGAGCATGCCCGCCTGGCTGACAGTACGCGCGCGATGAAACAGGCCGTAATCGACAGGGATATTCTGCCCGCGCTGGGCAATAAGTTGATGACGGAGATAAACACGGCGATGGTTCGTGACCTGTGCGACAGGATTGTGGCGCGTGGTGGCCGGGCAACAGCCGTTCAGGCCCGCGAGATAATCGCCAGCATTTACCGGTATGCAACTGACCGCGGGCATGAGTTCACCAATCCCGCCGAACGTATCCGTGCTTCATCGATCGCTACGTTTGAGCCGCGCGTCACCACGCTTACACCTGCAGAAATCGGTCTGTTCTTTCGCTCGCTCGATAACGTTTCCACGATGGCCACGCTCAAACTTGCCGTGAAATTTGTCATGCTGACAATGGTCAGGAAAAGCGAATTCACGCACGCTGAATGGGATGAAATAGATTTCAAACGGATGTTATGGAAGATTCCGGCCGAGCGGATGAAGGGATCAAGAGAGCATGTCATCCCGCTTTCAACACAGGCTAACGATCTGCTGGTTGGCCTTAAAATGTGTGCTGGTGGCAGCCATTATCTTTTACCGGGTCGATATGATATGGCTAAGCCGCTGTCAAATGCAGCGCTTAACAGGGTGTTGACGATTACGATTGAGGCTATAAGAGAATCAGGGGAGAAGATAAAGGATTTTACAGTACACGACATCCGCCGGACGGCCAGCACGCTTTTGCATGAGGCGGGTTATCCGTCAGACTGGATAGAGAAGAGTCTGGCCCATGAACAGAAAGGCGTGCGCGCGGTTTACAACAAAGCGGAGTATCTCCCGCAACGCACGTTCATGCTGCAGCAATGGGCCGATATGGTGGATGGGTGGACAGAGGGGAGTATCGAAGATTTGGTGCCTTTCTCACCGTTAAAATTTGAGCAATGGATGTCTCAGCGTTCAGGGTGATCGCCAAGTGTTTTATCTGCCAGGGTGGCAGACAGATAAACCAGCCCCGCCGGAAGCCAGAAAATGCAGATCCAGAATGATGCAAGCGAGTGCGGCGGGCTTTCCAGACGGCCCAGAAGGTAGGCAGCAACAATCAGATACAGAGTAATCAAAATCATGCAGCCTCCCCACGTTCGCCAATTAGAGAACGCCCCGTATTCATCAATGCGTCACGATCCACATAACCAGTGTGGCCAGCTGCGGGGCGGTAAGGGTTCCAGATGATAAGCATTGAGCCTTTGTTATTTCCATTTACCGGCTTACCTGTGTCAGCGCGGACAAATGAAAGACGCCCGCCGGTGATAAATCTGACCTCAGTGCATGCCTGCCGCGCCAGATTAAACCATCCCACCGACGTATCTGCCGGAACAAGCATTACTGTGCCAATACCGTTAATGCACTCCTGATTGGCTTTTTCCACCCACGGCGTGATGCTGGAATAAGGTGGGTTACACCACACGAAGCCGCCACCGAAATGCTTTATCCAGTCAGCCTTTAGTGCATCCTGTTTCTCAGTCAGATAACAATGGTGAAGCGCATTATCTGCGCTGGCTGCCACGTCACCACAAAAACGGAACTCAGCATTGATACCGGCAAACAGTTCTGGCGGTGTGCGCCAACTGTCACGATGCTCTGGTGGTGTATTACTACCGCCATAATCGTTTAATACGGATGGTTGCATAATTTCAGTTGGGTTAATTTCCACAGGCTCCTCTGAAGGCTTTAATGAATTCTGCGGCGACTTGCGGGACGATGGCATTGCCATAACCGCGCAATCGTCCCACTCTGGCGGGAATCCCATTAGCCAGCGGGAATGTGCCGGATTCAACTGGCCGGTACTTTCCATCTCGGCAGCCGAGCCAGTCAACATCTGACCAGAAGCTGTGATGCGGATTGGACCAAACGGCTGCATCTTCGCAAGCGCCCTGCGGTAATCGCCGCTCATTTGACCGTGACTCGCTGGAGAGTCGGGTACTGTAACCGGCGTGGGCCACGGTGCTAGCCCTTGCTCCGTTGCATAATCCAGCCTGTCGAACGTCCGATCCTTGCCGTCCTTCCGTATTACCGTCTTCCCGCTGCCTTTGAAGTCGTTCGCCGGCGGTGTCGGCCACGCTGTCATAAGCACCTGCGTTTGAAGGGGTTTCCCCATCCCCTTTCCGTGTTTCTCCTTGCAGCGCTGGTTCCGGTCCTCCCACTGTTTCATAGTGCTGTGCATGGTATTCGAACATGTCGGAGTTACCCAATCGCTGCGCTCCAAAGAACAATCTGTCTCTTTTGTGCGGGGCGCCGACGCTGCACGCTGGCAATACGGCCGCCCCGCAGGAGTAGCCTTTGTCTTCCAGGTTAAGGAATACAAAATCGAGCCAGTGTTTGCTAATTGCCGCTGCAACCTGTTCGCCAAAGAAGCATTGAGGTTTGCACTCTCTGACGAGCCTGAGAAGGACGGGCGCGAGGTGGCGCTCGTCGTCAAATCCGAGAGACTGACCGGCAACGCTAAACGGCTGGCAAGGGGGTGATCCTGTCCAGAGTCGATTGCTTGCTGGTACTCCTGCCAACTGGAGTGCAAGGGGCCACCCTCCGACTCCGGCAAAGAAATGACATTGTGTGAATCCTTCCAGATCTGAAGGGGTGACCTCTGTGATTGATCGTTCATCGACATACCCATTCGGGATTAACCCCGCCTTAATCAATTCACGCAGCCAGTCGGCCGCGCCTTTATCCCACTCGTTGTAGTAGTTCATGGCGATTCACCGCAACTCGCGGGCCTCGCGCAACAGCTGATCCATCTGGTAAATGTGGCTTGTCTTGCGACACTCATCGAAAATGATGTTGACGCTGTTGCATGGTGTCAGCCGGCGATTGGCATTGCTCAGGCGGCGGTTAATCTCGCTGATTTCAAAATCCTGACTGGCATCACGCAGCCAGCAGATAAAATCGCGGCCATGTTGATGCCGGAAAACTATTCCGGCTTTATACAACTTGCTCAGTGCGCACATTGAGCTGTCACGACGTAAACCCTGCTTTTCAAGGTGAGCGTGGATATCGACAGAGCGCGCTGATCCTCTCTCTTTGAGGAAAGCGTAAATCAACTCTTTGGCTGTCATGGTTAACCTGCCATGCGCATCATGCTGCGCTGTTTCTGGTGGTTGGGGTTAGCTTCAAACTTCGCGGCCAGTGACGGGTCACGCACTGCGGCCGCCGCGTTACGCTGGCGCTCATCGAGCCACGCCTCTACTTCGTCCTCGTTCCAGGCAACAGTGCGGTTGGTTAACGGGAAACGCTTGGGAAACTCGCCTTTTGCTTCCATCTGGTTGATGGTGTACTCGGACAGTGGCACCTTCTTCAGCAACTGGTCCTTGCGGATTGCACCTTTCATAATTCTTTCTCCAAAGAAAAGGGCGCTCTGCGGCGCCCATAGGTTTTCACTGGTGTTGGTTAAACGTATTCGGCTTTCATGTCAGCCAGGGTGATAGAGAAGCCTTCGTGCAGGTCATCGCCCAACTGTCCTTTTAGGCGCTGCAGGTCTGCTTCAACTTTCAGGAAGGTTTCTTTCGCATCGGGCGCGCTGGCGTCCAGGCTGTTGATCGCAGCTTCAATCTGGCGGCGGGCATCGTGATGTTTGTAAGCTTTCACAGCCCGAGCGCGCAGAGAACGGAAGGTTGATTCTGTGAGATTATCTTTATGCTCAGTAATTTTATTGCCCGTCACCTCTGCGGATTCAACAGAATCAATCCCGTCTACAAGTGCGGATAGCAGGTGAACTAAATCTGCATTTTCCCCGGGTTCCGCTACAGCACCGGATGCCAGGCTGGCATTACTGATCATGTTGTTTAGATCGGTGGTGGTGCTGGCTGGGGTGATGTCGCGCTCAGTGCGCTCTACAGGTTCAAACTCGTCTGGCGTGTAAACCCCCAGGATGACTTCAGGGCAATACAGTCGGCCCCAATATTTAACGCCGAGATAAGCCATTTGCTGCTTAGGATTTGTCACCCACAATGGCGAGTTGCGCACGACTATGCCAGATAGGTGAATTGGCTCGCACCAGGTTATTTCGTTTTCACCCCGCAGCCGAGCACCAACACGGATGGTCAAGCCTTCTTCATCGGAATCAGACCAGGCTTTTACGCGCTCAGTTTTTTCGTAGGTGCCGCCACCCTTTGCTGGTTTTTGAACCTTAACTTCTTTTGTTTTTGTGCATTTTGACCAGTCACCGGCATACTCGTAATGGAATCGACCGACGATTACGTTAGAGCTGGAAATCACCGCGTTTACCAGCTGAGCCTCATAGCCCAGCACACCGTTGATGACGTGTGTTTTCTGTGCCACTGCGTATGGGTTCATACCCCACTGCATTGCCTGCATAACTACCGCCATGCAGTCAGCAGGCTTACCAACAAAGTGAGCCGGAACACTGATAGTTGAATCAGCCATCAGATTTGCAAAGGTGGTTAACTGGTTCAGTGCTTGCGGGTTGAATACCGCATTGCTGGCGCTGATTGTTGATGGCTGATTGTTTACATCGACTAAATCATTCATGCCTGATTGTCCTTTTTGCGCGCCCATGCCGGGCGAGAAAGAGATTCAACGCCGCCCCATGAATTGGTCAGGCGGCACTGGTGATAGGTTTGAAGGTCACGGCGATATAGTTCGTGGCCCACGGCAACATCTTCCTGTTCGAGCTGAAAAACCCGGACCGGATAGCGGCCGCAGTCGATCGACTCGCTGACGGCGATAAAGACAAACTGCGGGTATTCGTTGAAGTGCTGATAGAAGCCATCGCGATACATGGCGTCCTGCACGTGATACCGGAATTCCTCGACGTGACGCGTAAAGCGGTCCATGTCTGCCACTTTCTTCACGTCCACGATTACCGGCTGTTGTTTCAGAAAGCGGTCCGGGCGGATCCGGCAAAGTTCGCCAGTCTGCTCGTCATCCCAGTAAATGGACGCTTCACAGTGGCCATCTGCTTCCAGGAAGAACCGCGCCGCCGGGTGGGCCATGGCGCTGGCCTGCATCAGCTTTAGTTTGCGGTGTTGCTCATGATCCAAAACCGTTTTACCGGTAAATGCGCAGTCTTTGAGAAATTCGGCTTCTGCGGCCTTTCCCTCATTGGTGCGACGGTTGAACTGAGGCGCTTTGATGAACCGTTTATCGAATTCATCAGGCTCAAGCAGGATGCAGTGCAGCGCGGTACCCATATCAAGTGCCTGCAACTTTTCTTCATCCTGCGGCGCCTGTTTGCGCCACTGGTAAACAGCCGGGTTGATAGCGATATCGTCCAGCTGTGATTTGCTGACACCGGCGCCGGAGTGATAAGCCTCATTGCTGATGTCAAAATAAAGCCCCGGATCATTCGGGGCTAATGAGATTTCAGGGTTAGTTGTCATGGCATCCATTCCTTTCCCAACCAATCTTTGTCACGCCAGTCGATTTCGGCCTGCTTAACGCAGATTTCATCGACCATGTTTGCAAAGGCGTCCTGAGCAAAATCAGCGTCGATACTTGGCATACTGAAACCGAAAGGGCGGCGCAGGGTCGCAACATCAACCGGCCACTGTTCCTTAAGCGTTTCCGCGCGCTCGCGGATCCACTCGTCTTTTTTTACTGACGCATCGTGCTGTTGCCAGCGTGTTTCCTCGATGCGTTCGTGAACTGCATAAGCGCTCATAAGCACCTCAGTAGTTAATTGACACGGCGCTGATTTTTCCCAGCACGATTGCAGTTATGCACGCCTTTGCCTGATCTTCTGGTATGCCAGCGGCAATAAGGTCTGCAACAGCCTGCGCGTTGATTACCCGGCGATGCTCTTTATCAGCGGCGCGTGCGGCAACTTCATCAGCCTGCCGTTTTTCTTCAGCAACTCTCGCTGCTTCAGCAGCTGCGGCGCGCTGGCGTTCAGCTTCAACAGCTTCCTGTCTTTCACGGTCTGCCTTTTCTCGAGCCTCACGTGCTTCACGTTCTGAACGCTCAATGGCTGCCAGGCGGTCACGTTCTGCCTGTTCAGCTTTGGCCTTTAAATCGGCCTCGCGCCGCTCTGCTGCTTCCCGCTCATCCTTTGCTTTCTGCTCTGCAATGCGAGTTGCTTCTTCTGCCGCCTCGCGCTTTAACTGCTCATCGCGCTGGCGCTGTGCTTCAGAGGCCTGCTGCTGGCGCAGCCTTTCAAGCTCTGCCGCTGCGTCTTCGCGCTTTTTAGATTCAGCCAGCGCGGCCTCAAGCTTTTGCACAGTTGCGTCTTTAGCAACGCCAGCCTCTGTTGCCAGTTCCTGCCAACTGTCTCCCAACTCAACAGCTTTGGCTGAGATAAGCCGATCGCTGATGCTCTGCGATGGCAGGTAGTTACCAACGTCGTCCACGACATCGGCCAGATCTCGCAGATCAGCAATACGCTTTTGAAGTGCTTCTACGCGTGCCTTTTCGGCGTTTTCCCACTCGGTCAGAGGCTGGCGGGTTTCATCACGTATGCGATCGCACTCTGTTACGAACCGGCGCAGCTCAGCTTCAACAACCTTGGGTTGCTCTTTCAGGCGCTTAAGGTAGTCGCGCCCAGGCTTTTCAATAGCTGTTTTGCTGCGGGAAACCTTTGAAGCCAGAGAGGCGATTCGGTCACGGCCTTTTTTACTGCTAAGGTCAGGCGTCTCGTTCACGGCCTGGCGGATTTTCTCGATGTACTGATCGAGACCGTTTTCGACGTAAAGCGCAGGGGCCTGTTCGTCGGAAATGTTGATAACGACTAATTCAGTGCCTTCAGACATATTTTTTACTCCATGTCAGCCGCGACGCTGGCGGCCATCTTTTGTGTGAATACCCATTCAACACCGGCTTTAAAGCTGCTGAACTGCTGTTCAATGCCCAGCACGCATGCGGTGAAAATGAACATCCCGTTTTGGTAACGATATTTCATAATCGAATCCAGAATTACCGTTTTGGTAATAGTTGATTGCACGACAAATTACCCTTCAGGCCATAAGCCTGGTGGGCGATCTTTCGGAACTGATCACGGTTTACGACCTGGGTGTAACGCTGCTGAATGATGGTCATTCGCCAGAGATACCCACATGCCATACGGACTATTACGAACGGCTCTCCCTTCTCATCAGTTAGTTGCATAGCTGTCTCCGGAAGAGGAATAATCACTGTCACTTTCCAGGCAAGCATTCCGGTTTGACGGGTCAGCGTTGCCATCTGGTGGGCTGCCAGATTCAGGTTTGTGAATGCCCGTTGCGGATTGTTAAAGAGCGTCAATTACCAAATTGGTAACTATTGAGGCTAATAATAATCGCTTGGCTGAAGATGTCAATCGTTAACGAGAGAAAAAATTACCAAAAAGGTAATAGTTACTGCGATGGTGATGCGACGGGGGTTGGGTATGCTGATTCTGTTTTGCGGATGGATCAGTTATCGCTGGTGCTTTTTGCCTGGCTGATAACGAATGACACAAAGCTGCTGATCTTCTCTTTATCGGAGGCATCCAGCTTTGAATAGGCGTCACGGTCATAGTCAATCATGCGATCGTCATGTGCCGGGATAAGCAGCTCGTAACCGCGGCGCCCGAAACCTTTGGCAATCGAATTCACCGTGCTGATTGTCGGGTCGATTTCCTGGTTGAGAACGCGCCCGATAGTGGACTGGGTAACGCCGCTGGCCTGGTGCAGTTTTCCCTGAGTTCTCAGGCTCTCAGATTTATCCATCCAGACGCGAAGGTTGTTTGCCAGGACTTCACGGATCTCTACATCGGGATTGGCAGGCATGACATTATCGCGGTCATTGTCGAGCCAGTAATCTTCCAGCTTCAGAAGGCGCTCAATCTTGCGTGCTGCAGCGCTGCCCATAGGTTTGTCACGCGTCCACCTGCTGATGAGGTTTGGCAGCATGTTCAGGGCCTGGGCCATTTTAGTCTGATTTCCCTCAAATCGGGCTTCGAGCAAATAAATCAGATTCGCTTTACGGATCCCGGAGATAGGTTTCATTTTTTCCTGGTGCTCAGATTTAGGTTAGTGATGACTGAGTGCATTTAAACCGATGTTACCTTTCTGGTAAATGCACCAGATTGGTAATTAGTGTTGCGAAACGCTACCGCATAGGTAACAATTCGATGATTGAAATCGTTATCTGGAGGCCCACATGGAGCCGTTTGACTTCAAAGAGTTCTGGCAGGGTTTGTCGACTGAAGAAAAGAAGCAACTGGCTAAAGAGGCTGGTACCACAACGCATTACATCAGGACTCATCTGGTTTATGCTCGCCGCGTTCCGACGCGTAACTACATGACAGGGTTACAAAAAGCCTGCGCCAAAATCGATCCGGCTATTACCACTGAAAGGCTGCTATCCTTCTTCTACTCTGCTGCCTGACCTGTTACCCGCCACGCTTTAAAGCCGCCTTTATGGCGGTTTTTTTATATCTGCAACTTCCTAAATTCCCTTACAAAACAACCAATCGTTACCAAATATGCAAATAGTACTTGATTAGTCTGAATAAAAGTTAAAAATAGTCGTAATAGTAAACGTAGGAGAAGTAACCAAATGAAAATCATTACTCGCATGGATGCCGCAAAAGCGGGTCTGAAGCGTTACTACACCGGCAAGCTGTGTAAGCACGGCCATAAAAGCGAGCGTTACGTTTATAACGGCCATTGCGTGGAGTGCGCGATGAATTCCAGCCTGCGTCGCCAGGCTGAGATAAAGCAAATCATGGAGAGCGCCGCGGATAGTAATTCGCTGGGGGTGATTTGATGGCTGGAGACTGGATCAAGATGCGCGCCGATCTTCATACGCATCCGAAAGTTGTCCGCATGGCGTCCGCATTGAAAGCGGACAGATTGCGGATAGTTGGCGGACTACATTCCGCATGGTGTCTTTTCGATGTCCATTCTGTTGATGGTTTTCTCGAAGGATACAGTCCGGACACACTCGACGACCTGATCGGCTTTCCTGGATTTTCTCGCGCAATGATTAATGTTGGCTGGCTTGAAGAATCCGATGAAAGCCTTGTCATGCCTCGCTTCGATGCCCATAACGGCCAGTCTGCAAAGCGAAGGGCACAGGATGCAGATCGCAAAAGAGAGCGTAGAAATGTCTCCAAAACGTCCGCATCAGAAGCGGACAAATTGCGGACCAGAGAAGAGAAGAGAAGAGAAGATAAAGATCAAACCCCTTATATAACGCGCGAAGAAAAATTTCCTGCGAGTCAGGTTTCACATCCGTCACAGGTTCAACCGGTGAACGTCCCTTCTGGAAAATTCATGCTGACGCGTGACTGGGTTCCATCGCCTGACTTTTTCATGAAAGCGGCACAGTGGGGAGTGATTTTAAATCCTGATGAATTTAAGCCTGAGCATCTGACCTCGTTCCTCGATTACTGGATCGGGGAGGGTAAAGCATTCACTCACGTCCAGTGGGAGCAGAAGTTTGCCCGCCAGCTGGAACGCATCAAAAACGACCTGGCCAAGCAAAAAGGCAAAACAGGCCTCGACTTCAATAACACAGACTGGATCCACCCAATCAGAGACGAATACGCATGAACAACATCACAACGCACTTACAGAATTTCAGTTTCAATCAGCCAGCGCATTCGGCAATGGCATCAGGCAACAACTCTCGCGAAGAGTGGGATCATGCCGCCAGCTTGTTCAATGGCATTTTTGACCAGCTGCGCGCCGCGTTCCCGGCCAGCAGCACTACGTTCAGAGCGCAGTCTGATATCGATGCCTTCCGTCAGCAGTGGGTAAGATCGTTCATGGAGAACGGGATCACCACCATGCAGCAGATTGATGCAGGCATGCGGCATGCCCGCAGGCAGCAAACGCCCTACATGCCTTCACCGGGTAAATTTGTCGCCTGGTGCAAAGACAGCTCGACAGTGCTGGGTGTCACCACAGAAGAAGCCATGGCAGAGTTTCACCGTTACAACCGTGATCGAGGCCTGACTAAGTCGCCCGAGCAATTCAACTGGTCAAAGCCGGTTCTGTACTGGGTGATCACCGATGCGCGCCAGGCGATGATCCAGCGCTGCATGACGGAATCAGAGGTTGAAACGTTCATCACCCGCAAGCTGAACGAGTGGTCGAAGAAGGTAGCAGCAGGTGAGCAGGTTCCCGATCCAGTACAGATGATTGAATCCAAACCCAGGGCAGCAGCGCATCAGCCGTCGCCGAAGGATTACGAATACCAGTACATGCCGAACGCGGCTCATATGGGCAGTGTCACCCCGGCACAATGGCTGCTGGAGGAATACAAAAGGCGTAAGGCAATGGGTCTTAAAACGTAGTCATGGGATAAATAATTACTGAAATGGTAACAAATCCTTCGCCAGCGCAATCAGATTCAATTGAACGGGGTAACAACTTACAAACGGGCTATGAGTTTTAAAAACGGGCTATGAGTTTTAAAAACGTCTCAGAATGCATTACAGCGCGTTTTAGAGGAATACGAAGAAAGCGCAAAAGTGCGCATTTTTTTACTTGCCAGTTATTACCAAATTGGTAATAGTAACCAGATAGGTAACACGATGCATAAACGATTACATGCGCTGGGTCGACTCAAGACCGGCCAGATGAACAAAACCGAAAGCGCCTACGCAAACCACCTGGAGTTGCTCAGGCGCGCCGGGCAGGTCGTCTGGTACCGCTTCGAAGGGATTAAGCTGCGCCTTGCTGACAACTGCTTTATCACCGTGGATTTCGCCGTGATGTACGCCAGTGGCCAGCTTGAAATGCACGACGTGAAAGGATCAAAGCGGATTTTCAGCGATGACGCCCGGGTGAAAATGAAGGTCGCCGCAGACGCGTACCCGTTCGTTTTCAAAGCCGTTTACCCAAAACCCAGGGCGACAGGCTGGGATGTAGAAGAGTTTTAAACAGGTTAATCAGAGTAGTAAAAAGCGTGTTAAGTGACAAAAACGTGATTTCTTATAACGGTCTGAGGTGAAAAATATTTATGGAAAATAACAAGTTAAGTGATGTTAACTCGAAAAGCGGTAGTGAGTTAATCGCTATTGCTCACGGCATAGCTGCCAACTTCGAATCGCCGGCCACTGAATTGCTGCGTGAACTGGCCAGCCGACTGGAGTGCTCGATCATCCGTGGTGATGAGTTGCAACAGAAGCTGGATTCGATGGCGGCAGAGAATGCGGCGCTTAAATGTAAAAATCTTATCGGATATGTGAAGGATGCTGACGTAGCAGATGTTGCCAATGGGCGCGTTGGTAGCCTTATGCCAAATGATGTTTTTGGCGAAAAGCCTGTCTATCTATCCGTAGAGACCCCAGTCACCGACACTTACCTGAATTCAGTGCGGGCGGATGCGGTATCCAATCTCTGGAATAAATCTTTGCGGGACGTCGCTCATGTACTGAATGACATTCGCGCATTTGATGACAGTTCGGAGGCTGCGGGTATTGTCCATTCAGAAATAAAAGAGCGAGTGGATGATTTTGTCGAAATCCTCCGCTCCGGCACCCATGACACTGCGGATAAGGCGGGTGCCAAATGAAAGAGTGCCCAATCCTCTTAAACGCCGAAATGGTTCGTGCAGTTCTGGACGGCGGGAAGACGCAGACGCGTCGAATTTTGAAGGTTCAGCCGCATGCCGGTGTTCGCAACTCAGTCTTCGTTAAATCAGGCTATGAAGACGGTCATGGGAAAGAGCTGGTTTGCCCGTTCGGTGCAGTAGGTGATCGCCTGTGGGTGCGTGAGACGTGGGCGCGATACAACATTGACCAGGATACCCACGATATTGCTTATCGTGCCACCACTCCAGACGATTGGCCGAAAGAAGGTCGCTGGCGTCCATCAATCCACATGCCGCGCTGGGCTTCCCGCATAACGCTGGAGATTACCGGCGTTCGTGTGGAGCGGTTGCAGGATATAACCAACCAAGACGCTATGGCTGAAGGTATTGGTCATCTCTATGCATACGACGAATCTCAGCCAACACCGAAAGACGCCACAAGACGTTTTGCTGAACTCTGGCAATCCATCTACGGTGCTGACAGCTGGCAGGCTAATCCGTGGGTGTGGGTTATTGAGTTTAAGCGCGTGGAGGTGGAGTGATGGCGCTTACTAAAAAACAGCGCGCTGAGTTGCGCTTTAAATTCGGCGGCAAATGCGCGTACTGCGGCTGTGATCTTCCTGAGAAGGGGTGGCATGCGGATCATGTCGAGGCTGCATTGCGAAAATGGGAGTTTGGCCCTCGCCGCCAGGATGGAACACGCCGGACAGTAGCAACAGGAGAACACTGGCGTCCCGAGAATGACGTTATCGGAAACCTATTCCCAGCATGCGCACCTTGCAATCTCTTCAAGGCTACTTTCACCCTGGAGTGTTTTAGAGAGCAAATAGCAGCGCAGGCAGAGCGGGCAAGATTGTACAGCGTCAATTTCCGCACAGCGGAACGTTTCGGCTTGGTTGAGGTGGTAGATAAACCCGTGGTGTTCTGGTTTGAGGTTTATCGGGAGACAGCAGATGCCTAAATCCCCCGCCGAACGCAAAGCCGCGCAGCGTGCCAGGCAGGCCGCTGCAGGTGTCAGAAAGCTGGAAATTGTTCTCGATGAGCAGGAACTGGCGATGCTTGAGCAGAACTGTGCCGCTCGCCGTCCAGGTCGCGAGCCCTACGAAATGGCAGAGTATATCGCTCTGCTTATTCGCCAGGACGATGCGCGTGTCCGTAGCCGGTTCAAATCGATGATGAAGCGCCAGTGCGGTAAGTGTGGTGATTGCCTGCCTGTGCAGGATTGCCCACTCAAAGAAGAGTCAGCCTGTTGGGTTAGTCTTGGATGGCATGAAACCAAGTTAGCACTGTGACATGTCACGGCAAAAACAGCCTCGTCTATACTGCATTCAGGTATTCGACGGGGCTTTTTTATATGCGGACATTCATCAGCGGCGGCGTTAATTTTTACTTTCTGTCGCCGGGCGACAAGGTGCCAGAACCGGATGGCGGTTTTATTGGCGCCTATGCCATCTGGCAGCGTGAAGATGACAAGTGGGATGTGCGCTGGTGCAGAGGGGCAGTCAAATGGCAGGAGATAACGAATCAGTATTTCGACACCGAAAACGAGGCTTTCAATTTTGCTTATGAGCACCACGGGAAAAAAGAGGATGAAGGGTACCGGCTTGCGCCTGGCAGAAATCCGGACGAATGATGACACGAACCTAAATAAATCAGGCCACCAGTTTGGTGGTTTTTTTTTGCATGGTATGATTACCAAAACGGTAATTATATTGCGAGGTGTTACCAGTGCCTAAGCCACAATCCACGAAGCCGCTGACCGAACAGATGGTGCGGTACTGCGAAGAGCGTATCAAGAACCCCGATGACAAGACAGGTTGCGCTATTGCCGCCGGCTACTCAGCAGCCACAGCAGCGCAGGCCGCAAGTCGTCTTGAAGCCGATCCGCGCATTCAGGAGCGCATCGCTCACCTGCGCCAGGCGCGAAGCCGCCGGACAAAGATTGACGCCGATTATGTGCTGAAAAGGCTGGTGGAGATTGACCAGATGGACGTGCTAGACATCCTCACAGACGAAGGCAGCCTGAAACCGGTGAGCCAGTGGCCAAAGGTCTGGCGAACGTCACTCAGCGCCATGGACATTAACCGGATCCGTATGGCAGGCGCTGACGGGCAGGAAGATATCGAATCGACCATGCAGAAAGTGAAGTGGCCGGACAAGGTGAAAAACCTTGAACTGATCGGTAAGCACGTAGGTGTAAGCGCGTTCAAAGAGGTGCAGGAGCTTAACATAAACGTGAGCCTTGCCGACAAGCTGGCCGCCGCCCGCAAGCGCGCCGCCAGTGCTAAAGGTGGTGAAGATGAGTAGCGCCGCCCAGCTTGAGGCCCAACTGATAGAAGATATTGGCGCCTTCACGCATGACCCATACGGCTATGCAATGTACGCATTCCCCTGGGGCGAAGAGGGCACCGACCTGGCTTACTCGAAAGGCCCGCGCAAATGGCAGGAGCAGGCGTTTAAAGAGATTGGCGATCACCTGCAGAATCCGGAAACACGGCACCAGCCGCTGATGATTGGGCGCGCATCCGGGCACGGGATCGGGAAATCTGCGTTTATCTCGATGCTGGTCAAGTGGGGCATGGATACCTGCGAGGACTGCAAGGTGGTGGTGACAGCCAACACCGAAAACCAGCTGCGCACCAAGACGTGGCCAGAGATTGCCAAGTGGCAGCGCCTGAGCATCACACAGGACTGGTTCACCTGCACCGCCACAGCGATTTACAGCAACGATCCGTCGCATGCCAAGTCGTGGCGCGCTGATGCCATTCCGTGGTCAGAGAACAACACAGAGGCATTCGCTGGCCTGCACAACGAGCGTAAGCGCATCATCCTGATATTCGACGAGGCATCCAACATCGCCGATCTGGTATGGGAGGTTGCCGAGGGTGCGCTGACCGATGAGAACACGGAAATAATCTGGGTGGCGTTCGGTAACCCGACGCGTAACACCGGCCGTTTCCGTGAGTGTTTCCGTAAGCTGCGCCACCGCTGGAAAACCGCGCAGATTGACAGCCGCACCGTAGAGGGCACCAACAAAGAGCAGATTCAGAAGTGGGTAGACGACTACGGCGAGGACAGCGACTTTGTGAAAGTGCGTGTGCGCGGCCTGTTCCCGTCGGCTTCAGAGGCCCAGTTTATCCCTACAGGACTGACCGATTCGGCCGTAGGCAGGGTGATTACGCCAGGTCAGATAGCGCATGCGGCCACTGTTATCGGCGTTGACCCCGCGCACCAGGGCGGCGACCCTGCGGTGATATACCTGCGACAGGGGCTGCACTGTAAGAAGCTGGGAGAGTACCAGCGCACGACCGATGATGTATGGTTTGCCAAAATCATATCGAGCTTTGAGGATCAGTATCAGGCCGATGCGGTATTCATCGATTACGGTTACGGAACGGGCGTGAAATCCGTTGGCGATAACTGGGGCCGCAACTGGCAGCTGATACAGTTTGGCTCGGGATCAACAGACCCTCAGATGGCGAACAAGCGTGGCGAAATGTACAACGCAGTTAAGACCTGGCTGAAAGACGGCGGCCAACTTGACAGCCAGCAGGTGGCAGAGGAATTGTCAGCGGCAGAATACAAGGTCAGGCTGAAAGACAGCCGCATCGTGCTGGAGGATAAGGCGAGTATCAAAGAGCGCCTGGGTAAATCACCGAACGACGCCGACGCACTGGCGCTTACGTTCGCCTTTCCTGTGGTTAAAAAGCTGCAGTATGTTGGCAGTCAGGAGCAAGGCCGCAGTGAAACAGAATATGATCCTTATTCTTGTTGATTACCAGATTCGGCATGCAAGTCGGGTTCATTTTTGGCTGGTCCGCCTTGCGGAATATTATTAGCAAAGTTAAGGAGGTTGAGTTTAATATATTCATAATTAGATCTCATGTTCATTGGAGTGTTTAATTGCGATCTTTCAATTATATCAAATAACATGTTTATTTTTTGTTTGTTTTGCTCCACGAACGCATTTACTTCATCTTGCATCAGTTGTAAGTTTTTTGCTTCGTTAACTTTTTTCGTTAAGTTGGTCTTTAACATTAAGGCTTCATTGAATGTGGCTTCATTTTTTATTTCAAGCTCCTTTATCATAACCTCTTGGTCAATGATTCTCTTTGTCAGAGAGTCAGTCACTTTCTCACGCTCAGATGCTGGACCTAGCTTTTCATTTAGCTTTGCCAATTCATCAGTCGCCTGCTGCATTCTGTTTGCCTGGTGTTCAAGACTAAGTACAAGATTATTTTTATCCTGAGTAAGCTTACTTACAGACTCTGTTAATTCATAATATGTAGCATTAAGATCCTGCGTGTTCTTTTTGGCTCTTGCCGCGCGCTCATTATCTTCTTCCATTTCTCGGTTTTTTTCTGCACGAACTTTTAATTTTTCGAGTTCGATGGACTCAGCAAGATTTATAACCTTCTTCTTTCTATCTAAACTTTCTTCTTCTTTATCAATATTGAAAACTTCAATCTCATCTAAAATGGATTTATGTATTTTTGCAAGGCGGTGCATAACGAATGGGTAGAGTAAAGTAAATGTGGTTGCTATCGCGACCGGCCAAAAAATACTATAGGAGTAAGGAAATATCCACCAATGGTCTTCACTGGGTGATGGGAAATGATTTTTAATGTAATCAATTCTCTCAGCTATATACATGTTCGACATGAATAAGAAGGCTATCTTCTCCCAGTTCCATGCAATCCACGTTATGACCAGACTGCCGAAGAAATTGTTCTTAGCCCGAAAAATGACGGCTTCTTTAACTGGATTGATGAAAATATCTTTGAGTGCTGATGTGATTTCTTTGACTGCTTCGCTCATGAGGAGTAACCAGATTGGTAATGATTTTTAATGAATCTTACCTTGTGATTACGATTAGGAATAGTCTTAACAGTAAAAAAATGCCCGCACGAAGCGGGCCAACCAGATTACAGACTCAGGATTGTGACTCTTCGGACACAGATATAAACCCTCTCAAAGGCTTATGCCTGTATCAAAAAAATGGCGGCATCAACGACAAATTGGGTAAAACGTTGAGCCGCCCAAATCCAACACAGCATAACGGTACTTCGGCACATCGGTGAGAGCACTCAGCGCCTCTGTGGCGCGCCTGAACGCCCGCCAAATGCTCTCGCCTGATGTGTTCGTGGGGTCTACTTCCCTCCTGTCACGGTTCTTTCCCCGCGTCACCATGTGTTCATTCGGTACATGAAACCCTTATGCCGGCCTTCCACCGGCTCGCCGCCTTTACTTTTAAGCCCAATATACTGCTACGGTAATCCGGGCTATGGCCGACGTGTCAGCGCTCTCCACGGCTTAACTATTACCATTATGGTAACTTATGTCAAATTATTTTCTGTATAGTGGTTAAAATAATGCGTATGTGGTTTAATTTTGGTAACTATCCAAAGGAGTTACCGACATGTGCGTGGGTTCTAAACCGTCAGTACCATCAGCGCCTGCAATTCAGGCTGCGCCACAGGAACAGGATACGGCTGTAGTCAACGCCCGCGATGAGGAAGAACGCCGCCGCCGCGCTGCTGCCGGTCGTGCTTCCACCATC
The DNA here is from genome assembly GCF_024814475.1 of Pantoea sp. B623. Taxonomy (NCBI): domain Bacteria; kingdom Pseudomonadati; phylum Pseudomonadota; class Gammaproteobacteria; order Enterobacterales; family Erwiniaceae; genus Pantoea; species Pantoea sp. B623. The sequence goes on from NZ_JANUXM010000004.1 coordinate 3,654,841, forward strand.
CTGACCGGTTCACAGGGCGTCACTTCTCAGGCCAACACCAGCAGCAAAACGCTGCTCGGTCAGTAATAAACCGGGGCGATCATGGCTGAGCAAGAAACGCTGAAGCAGAGATTAAACAAACAGTTCGGCCTGTTGAATCAGGAGCGGACAACATTCGATCCCCACTGGCGTGACCTGTCTGATTACATCAGCCCGCGCTCCAGCCGCTTCCTCGTTTCCGATGCAAACCGTGATAACCGCCGCAACTCGCAGGTTGTTGACCCTACCTGCACACTGGCTGAGCGCACACTCTCCAGCGGCATGATGTCCGGCATAACCAGCCCCGCGCGCCCGTGGTTCACGCTGTCAGTTTCAGATCCAGCCATGAAAGATTACGGTCCTGTTAAAGTCTGGCTGGAAGATGTTCAGCGCCGCATGAATGAGATTTTCAATAAATCGAATCTCTATCAGTCATTGCCGATCGTCTATGCGCAGCTTGGCACTTACGGCACGGCAGCCATGGCGGTGCTGGAAGATGACGAGGACATTATCCGCACGTACCCGTTTCCAATCGGGAGCTACTACGTATCAAACAGCTCTCGTCTGAGCGTTGACACTGTATTCCGCAAATTCCGCATGACTACCCGCCAGCTGGTGGAGCAGTTCGGCCTGGATAACGTCAGTGAAACCGTTAAAGGCCAGTGGAATACGCGCTCAACAGAAACATGGCACGACGTCATGCACGCCGTTTATCCCAACGTAAACCGCGATACCGGAAAGCTGGACGCCAAAAACAAGCGTTACAGCTCTGTGTATTACGAGTGCGCCGGCGATGACAAGATACTGCGTGAATCAGGATTTGATGAATTCCCCATCCTGGTACCGCGCTGGGAAGTGAATGGCGAGGATGCGTATGGCAGCAACTGCCCGGGCATGACCGCATTAGGCCAGGTCAAAGCGCTGCAGCTTGAGCAGAAGCGTAAAAGCCAGCTCATCGATAAAGCGACAAACCCACCGCTGGTTGGGCCTTCATCGCTCAAACAGCAACGGATATCTCAACTGCCTGGTGCTGTGACTTATCTCGATCAGTTGACAGGGCAGGACGGTCTGAAGCCGCTTTACATGGTCAATCCGAACACCGGTGACCTGCTGAACGACATTCAGGACACGCGCGAAACTATCCGCAGCGCCTACTTTGTCGACCTGTTCCTGATGCTGCAAACCATCAATACCCGCTCCATGCCAGTGGAAGCGGTTAACGAATTACGCGAAGAGAAACTGCTGATGCTCGGCCCGGTGCTTGAGCGCCTGAATGATGAGTTTCTCGATCCGCTTATCGACCGGGTATTCGCCATCATGTCCCGCAAGGGCATGCTGCCACCTGCGCCGGAAGTTCTCCAGGGTACCGCGCTGCGCATTGAATATATCTCGGTAATGGCCCAGGCGCAGAAGTCTATCGGCGTCAGCAGCATGGAGCGTTTTGTTGGATTCGTCGGCAGCATGGCACAGGCTAAACCGGAAGCGCTGGACAAAATCGACGTCGACAAACTCATCGACAGCTATGGCGACTCTATCGGCGTATCGCCAACCGTCATCGTTCCCGAAGAGCAGGTGCAGCAGATTCGTCAGCAGCGTGCGGAACAGATGCAGATGGCACAGCAGATGCAGATGGCCCGCGAGGCTATCGGCGGTGCCAAGGATTTAAGTCAGGCGAATCTTGAAGGCCAGAACGGCCTGACCGCCGTAGCGGGAGCAGCACAGCAATGACTGATTTCGAGCAAAGCCAGGAGCTGGCAGACCAGCAGTTACAGCAGCGCCTAGCCGCAGAACGTGAGCGCGATGATCTGATTCACGTCATGGAAAGCCCGCAGGGCCGCCGCGTCATCTGGAAGGTTTTGGAAAGTGCTGGCGTGTTCTCAGTCACTTTTACAGGCGACAACAACTATACCAATTTCAACGAAGGGCGTCGCAATGAAGGCCTGCGACTGTTCACTGACGTTATGAAGCACTGCCCTGATCTCTATCTGACCATGGCTAAAGAAGCCGGAGAGAGCGAGGAAAAACCCTGATGCCTTTTACCGACATTAAGTTTGTGCGCACGTCATCCATTGCAGAGCTGGAAACAATGCTGCCACCGATGCTGAAGCAGGGCTATCAGCCTTACGGCGCCGTGCAGATTCGTAGCTCATCGAGTTCTCAGGGTGGCTATGACTTCTTTCAGGCAATGGTAATGGGCGACAGCTCTGTGCTGGCTGCCAATCAGAAGCTGCTGACCGATGGTGACAGCGTGACCGTGCAGAACAGTGCCGGCGTCGCGGTTAGCGGTACGCACAAGATTTCCATCGTCAACGGTGTGCCGGTTCTGAAGCTCGATCCAGCCGTGGCCACCCTGGCAAACGGTCAGGTCATTAACAGCGTGCCCGTCACCAATAACGCAATTCTGGCGGTTGGCACCACAAACAGAAAAGTCACCAGCACTGTATCGGCTGGTTCAGTCACCAATTTAGCGATCGTCTAAGGGGTTTTATGAACGCGTTATTTCGCAAGATTTTCAACGTCCGGTTTCAGTCGGAAGCAGCCGGGGCCGAAGCTCCAGCAGCAGGTGCCGATTCAGGCGCGCCATCGGCAGAACAGACAGCACAAACCGGAACTGACCAGCCATCAGGCACAGAAGGCGTTAGTTCTGAAGGAAATGATGGTCAGCCAGCGGAAGGTGAGGCGGGCAAAGAAGGCGATGGCGAAGGCAAAAAGCCTGAAGAACAGAAGAAACCAGAAGGCGCGCCAGAAGCCTACGAGTTCAAAGCTCCCGAAGGCAGCGAGCTGGATAAAGCAGCGGTAGAGCAGTTTGAACCTATAGCCCGCGAACTGAACCTGTCACAGGAGCAGGCGCAAAAACTGGTCGATCTGTACGGCACAAAAGTCATGCCGCAGCTGATGAAGCAGCAGGCAGACACCTGGCAAAAGCAGGTTGCCGACTGGGGCACCGCGACCAAAGAAGATAAAGAGATCGGCGGCGAAAAATTTGAAGCCAATCTGACCCGCGCTAAGCAGGCGATGGATAAATTCGCCACGCCGCAACTGCGCGAGTTTTTAGAGACAAGCGGCATGGGCAACCATCCAGAGTTGATCCGTGTGTTTGTGAAGGTTGGCGCGGCCATGTCTGAGGACAGCCTGGTCACGTCAAATGAGAAAGGCCAGCGTTCGGCGGCCGACGTACTTTATGGCAAAAACTGAGGATAAAAATTATGGCTGTTAAAGGCTTAACTGCGCTGACGCTGGCTGACTGGGGTAAGCGCGTAGATGGGAACGGCAAAATCGATAAGATTATCGAATTGCTGGGCCAAACCAACCCGATCCTGGACGATATGCTTTTTGTCGAGGGTAACCTTCCTACCGGTCACCGCACCACTGTGCGTTCAGGATTACCAACGGCAACCTGGCGTTTACTTAACTACGGTGTGCAGCCAAGCAAATCCACTACCGTGCAGGTCACCGATGCAGCCGGCATGCTGGAAGCTTATGCAGAGATTGATAAATCTCTTGCTGATCTGAACGGTAACACCAATGAATTTCGCCTGTCTGAAGACCGCGCGTTTATTGAAGCGATGAACCAGCAGATGGCTCAGACGCTGTTCTATGGTGACACCAGTGTTAACCCCCAGCAGTTCATGGGATTGTCATCACGCTATTCCACCAAAGCTGCTGGCAACGGTCAGAACATTATTGACGCTGGTGGTACCGGCACCGATAACACGTCTATCTGGCTGGTGGTGTGGGGTGAAAACACTGTTCACGGCATCTTCCCGAAAGGCCAGAAAGCAGGTCTACAGCATCAGGATCTGGGTGAGCAAACCCTCATTGATGCTAACGGCGGTAAATACCAGGGTTACCGCTCTCACTATAAGTGGGATAACGGTCTGACTCTGCGTGACTGGCGCTATGTAGTTCGCATTGCAAATATCGATGTGAGCGATCTGTCTGTTGCTGGTTCCGCTGCCAATATCGTCACCCTGATGATTAAAGCGCTGCATCGCATCCCTAACCGCGGCATGGGCAAGCCGGTGTTCTACATGAACCGAACAGTTGGCCAGGCGCTGGATCTCCAGTCACTGGACAAACCCTCTCTGGCCATCAGCGTCAAAGAAACTGAAGGCGAATGGTGGACTGCTTTCCGTGGCGTCCCGATTCGTGAAACTGATGCGATTCTCGAAACAGAAGCGCGCGTAGTTTAACCCCTGACTAATCCGGCGGGCTGATACCTAGCCCGCCTAATGGAGAAATAAAGATGATCCTCGACAAACTGTTGATGTTCTCCGAAGCACAGGCGGTGACCGCTTCTGCTGCTTCAACCGACGTTATTGACCTGGGCCCAATCGACGGCACGCGCCGTGACATCGGCGTTGGCTACCCGCTTGAATTCTGGGCGACCGTGAATACCACTGCGGCCGCCGCTGGCGCAGCCACGGTCAACATTCAGTTGCAGACCAGCCCTGATAACAGCACCTGGACCACGCTCACCTCTACGGGTGATCTGGCATTGTCCGCGCTGACTGCTGGCAAGCGTGTCATGTCACAGAAGGTTCCCCAAGGTGTTCAGCGCTATCTGCGCGTGAACTACGTTGTTGGCACCGGTCCGCTGACTGCTGGCGCATTTACCGCCGGTATTAACCTGGATGTGGATAACAACGCACCGTATCCGATCCGCTCTCGCATCACTGGTTAAGGGGCGCGTAAATGTCAGAAGTCACTAAAGAAAAGGCGAAGTATCGCGTTATGCGCCTGTCCCACATTCATAACAACCTGTGGCCAGAAGGCTCAGAAGTTGAGTATGACGGCGAGCCGGGCACCGCGCTGGAGCCTTTGAACGCTGCTGCTGAAGCAGCAAAGAAAAAGGCCGAGAAGAAAGGTAAGGCTGTTGAAGTCATCGTGCCAAACGGAATCGACAACCCGCCACCCGCTGGCGGAAACGGTCAGGGTGATGAAGATCTGGACAAACTCAGAGAAGAATATGAAGGACTCTTTAACGAGAAGCCTCACTTCAACTTCAAAGCCGATACCCTCCGCGAAAAAATTGCAGCGAAGCGAATCGAACTCGGTCTGTGACCGGCGATAAGACAGGGGCCGGTTGGCCCCTTTTTTCAGGAGCATTTTATGAAAGTCGTCAACATGAAAACCGGCACCGAGTCAGTGGAAGGTGAAAACGGACAGACTGAAACCCGCGACGAATACCCGTGGGGTTTACGTATTACGCTGAACAGCGATGCACTAAAAAAACTCGGTATCGATCTGCCAAAGGTTGGCGACATGATGGCACTGGGCGGACTGGCTAAAGTCGTTGGCGTGAGCGTTCGCGAGTCAGAAAACAGCGATTCGCACAGTCAGGTCGACTTACAGATCACTGACTTTGGCATGGAAAAATCAGACGCTACTCCGCCAAAAACAGCGGCCGACACGCTGTACGGATCGGAGGACGATTAATGGCATCGGTCATCGAAATCTGCAACATTGCACTCAGTCGCCTGGGCAACAGCCGCACCATCAACAGCCTGACTGAGAAAAGCAAAGAGGCGGGCCTTTGCGACCTGCACTATGAGTCTGCCCGCCTTGAGGTGCTTGCAGACTTTGACTGGAACTTTGCTATCAAACGCGTTGCGCTGGCCGACACAGGAGCAGCGCCAAGCGACTGGCAATATGCCTACCGTTACCCTACTGACTGCCAGCGCATCGTCGATATCATGGTGCCTGGCATGCGTAACCCCCCGGAACGTTGCCGTATTGAATATCAGACAGGCTCGGATTCCGAAGGTACAGGACGACTGATTTACACGGATCAGCCTGATGCCTGGCTCCGTTACGTCAGTGATATTTCAGACCCCAATATGTTTGACCCGCTGTTCCGCAGCGCGCTGTCATGGAAGCTGGCCAGCGAAATCGGAATGCCACTGGCATCAGCTCCCAATCTTGTCCAGAACTGCCTGACAATGTATTCGCAGATTATTCGCAGCGCGGGCAGCCACTCAATGAATGAGAGCCAGGAACCTGTAGAGCCGCAGAGCGAATTCACCAGTGCGAGGTTAAGCTGATGTCCAACAGTATCATCCAGCCCTCATTTGCCGGTGGAGAGATTGCACCAAACGTATACGGCCGCATTGACCTGGCAAAATATTCCGTATCCCTTCGCCGGTGCCGTAACTTCATTGTGCGCCAGTATGGCGGCGTAGAGAACCGCCCCGGCACGCGCTTCATTGCAGAGGCAAAATACCCTGAAAAAAAATGCCGCCTGATTCCTTTCCAGTTTTCTACTGTCCAAACCTATGCGCTGGAGTTTGGTGACGGTTATATGCGTGTATTCAAAGACGGCGGCCAGGTGCTGAATTCTGCGGGTGCTGTTTATGAGATTGCCACCCCGTATCAGGAAGCCGATCTGTTTGAACTGAAGTACACGCAATCAGCCGACGTAATGACAATCTGCCATCCCAACTATGCGCCCCGTGAGTTGCAGCGTTATGCGCACGATAACTGGGCGCTGGTAGAAGTATTAACCAGCAACGGGCCTTTCGAAGACGTCAATATCAATAAGTCCGTTAAGGTTTATGCGAGTGGCGAAACCGGCACGATCACACTGACTGCAAGCAGCGCTATTTTTGGATCTGAGCAAAACGGCAAACTTTTCTACCTGGAGCAACCCGCTGTTGATTCTGTTCCAGTCTGGGAAACTAGCAAGTCTGTATCTGTAGGGGTTGTAAGACGAGCTGGAAACAATTATTACCGTGCAAATACAGCAGGCAAGACAGGTAGCTTGAGACCTTCACACACTGAAGGAATGGCCTGGGATGGGTGGGGCGGTAGCGGCGATGGAGATACTGGCGTTCAATGGGAGTACCTACAGTCAGGTTTTGGTATATGCAGAATTACTGCGGTTGCAGGAAATGGTTTGTCAGCAACTGCTGATGTGATATCCCGCATTCCGTCTAACGTTGTTGGGAGTGGTAACGCCTCATATAAATGGGCCCGCTTCGCTTGGAACAGCGCCAATGGCTACCCTGGCACGGTGGTCTATTATCAGCAGCGCCTTTTCTTCGCCGCATCGCGCGCCGCACCACAAACCATCTGGTCGAGCCGGTCGGGAGATTATAAGGACTTTGGCAAAAGCTCACCCATTGCTGACGATGATCGCATTACATACACCTATGCCGGCCGTCAGGTAAACGAAATACGCCACCTGATTGATGTAGGATCCCTGGTTGCACTGACGTCAGGCGGCCAGTTCAAGATTAACGGCGACCAGAACAAGGTGCTTACGCCAAGTTCTTTCTCTTTCAGCTCACAGGGGGCCGACGGCGCCAGCTCAACACCGCCCATCACAGTAAGTAATATCGCTCTGTTTATCCAGGAGAAAGGCAGCGTTGTGCGTGATCTGGCTTACTCCTTCGACGTCGATAGCTATCAGGGTAGCGACCTTACCGTGCTGGCTAATCACCTGTTTCAGGGTTACCAGCTTACTGACTGGTCATTCTCTGTCGTACCTTACTCAGCAGCCTGGGCTATTCGTAACGATGGCATGTTACTGACCCTGACTTACCTGCGCGATCAGCAGGTTTTTGCGTGGGCACCGCAGCCTACTGATGGGAAATTTGAGTCGACGTGCAGTATCAGCGAAGGCACAGAGGATGCTGTTTATTTCACCGTTCAGCGGACCATTAATGGACAGTCACGTCGCTATATTGAACGGCTTTCAACGCGGCAATTCAGTTCAGACGTTGACGCTTTTTTCGTCGATTGTGGACTGAGCTACGATGGCCGTAATACTGACTCGTCACGGGCCATGACTGTTGGCACTGCTGATGGCACCTGGAAATGGTCATCACCTTTGACGCTGAGTGCCTCTGGTTCTGCCTACTTCACATCGGCCAATGTCGGTGAAGAAATCCACATACCTTACCAGCAGGTTGAGGATGATGAGCTCGTTGATAAAGTCCTTCGGTTAAAAATCGGGGCCATTATTTCGTCTAACCAGGCTTCTGTCACCGCTAACCACGATATTCCCGTAATGCTGCAGAATTTTCCAGTTACGAATTGGGGTAAAGCTGTATCTCATTTTTCAGGGCTTAATCATCTGGAAGGTAAAACAGTCAGCATCCTGTCAGATGGCAACGTTGAGCCTCAGAAAACCGTAACTGGCGGCGCTGTTGATATCAGTGCGCCGGGTGCCGTCGTCCATATTGGCCTCCCGGTAACAGCAGAGTTTGAAACCCTGGACGTGAATATTTCCGGACAGGAAACGCTGCTTGATAAAAAAATGATCATTTCTCAGGTTAGCCTGCTGGTCAACTCCAGCCGGGGTGTGTTTGCCGGTACCGACGGCAAAAACCTTTACGAGTATGCGCAGCGGGAATATGAGTTTTATGACAACCCCGTTGAGGATGCTACCGGAACGATCGATATCAGCATTGATGCTAACTGGGGAAAAGGTGGACGCGTGTATGTTCGCCAGGAAGATCCGCTGCCACTCTCAATCCTGGCTGTAATCCCGTCTGTGTCAGTGGGGGGAAGATAATGCCAGAGGTTTCCATAGTTTCCGCCACGCCGGAGCATGCCGCCGAACTTGTCTCAAACGTGAGACAGGCCGACATAGAGGAATTTGAATCAGGCTGGTCAATGACGCCTGCGCAGGTACTGGACTATGGACTGAACCGGTCTGCATTTTGCTGGGCCGGGCTGGTCGATGGTGAGGTGGTTGCTGTTTTTGGTGTGACGCCAGCGAGTATTTTAACCGGTTATGGAACGCCATGGCTGATTGCCTCAGACAAGCTTGAAACCCATTCCCGCGTTTTTATTCGCCACAGTCGCTCTTTGCTCGCTGGCATCCTTGAGTCATTCCCTCGTCTTGAGAATTATGTAGATGCCAGAAACATTGCGGCCAAACAATGGCTGCACTGGCTGGGATTCAAACTTGATGAACCAGCACCGGCCGGACCCAACGGCATGCTGTTTCACCGCTTCACCCTGGAGAGAAAATAATGTGCGGACCCGTTGCTATCGGTGTGGCCATGCTTGCAGCTACGGCAGCCTCTGCCTACAGCCAGCGCCAGCAGTCTAAATATCAGTCAGAGCTTGCCAACTACAACGCTGATCTGCAGGAGAAATCAGCCGACGCCGCAATAAATGCTGGTAACGCGCAGGCAGATCAGATGCGTGCCCGAGCCCGCCAGCTTTCAGGAACGCAGGCTGCGACTATGGCAGCCAACGGCGTCGACCTGGGCGGCGGAACAGCCATTGATGTCTTTGGTGATACTGCGCAAATGGGCGAGCTTGACGCGCTGACTACAGTGAACAATGCCAAAGCCCAGGCCTACGGCCTCCAGACGCAGGCTGCGGGTAGCCGTTCACAGGCCTCAGCGCTCAGCTCTTTTGGAAATCAGCAGGCGGGCATGACGTTGCTTAATGGGGCGCTGGGTGCTTATTCGGGATATTCGTCAGCGGGTGGTAAAAGCCCGTTCTCATCATCTTCTTCTGTCGGCGGCTCCACTAACTCAAACGCATTTGGCGGACTGAAAAACAGTCGTTATGGCAGCAACAGCTTTACCTTTTAAGGACTGAAAACCATGCCAACGGTACCTACGTATAACTCCAGGCAGACCAGTGACCAGGGATTGCCAGCACCACAGGTAAGCGTACAGACCAGCCCTGATAATTTCGGGGCCGGTCTGGCAGAAACCGGTAACCGGATTGCCGGTATTCTTGCTGATGAACAGCACAAGGCGAATGTCGCACAGAGCCAGAATGCTTTGCTTCAGTTTCAGTCTTTCGCTGAGGATCAGTTCAATAACACTGACAACGGTCTGTACACTAAGCAGGGTAAAAATGCAGTAGGTCAGTCAGAACTGGTCCTGTCTAATATCCGTGGCAAAGCTGAAGAACTTTCGCAGCAGGTGCCGGAGTCAATGCGGCCGCAGTTCATGCAGCAGATCAATCAGGCCGGTATGCAGTATAAGCGGCAGGCTAACACGTATGAGATTGGTCAGGTCAAAGAGTACGAGGAAGGCCAGTTTAAGGCGTTACAGCAGGCCACAGTGACAACTGCTCAGGGGCAGTACAACGACCCACAGGCATTCACTGCGACCGTGAAGCAGGGCTTTACAGCGATAGACCAGTTTGCTGACGCTCATGGCTGGAGTGATGAAGAGCGTGCCAGCGCGAAAAATAAACTGAAAGAGCAATCAGCTGATGGTGCGTTGTCCGACGCGTCTACGCAGAACTATATGGACTTCATCAGCCGGAACGGTGAGCCGGGGGATTATGCCGGAGCGGTCCGCGTTTCCGGTTCAATCGGTGATGCGCGGGGGCTGCGTAATAATAACCCTGGCAACATTGAAGCTGGTAAAAACACATGGGACGGGCAGACCGGAAGTGACGGGCGCTTTGCAAAATTCGTCACCCCTGAACACGGTATCCGCGCGCTGGGTAAAAACCTCATGTCGTATGGCAGTCAGGGATACGATACTGTCAACGAGATAGTGAACCGATGGGCTCCCGCCAGCGACGGCAACAACACAGCGGCCTATGTGAAAGCGCTGTGCAGCCAGTTGGGTGTAAAGGCTGATGACCAGCTAAACCTGACAGATATCAACGTACTCAAGAGCCTGGCAACTGGCATCGTCAAACATGAAAACGGGAGCGTGCCATACAGCGCCGACCAGCTTGATACCGGGATCCGTGCTGCTCTTGGGCTGACGGCACTGGATACACCAAAGCGCTATACTGGCAACGCTGCCTTTGATTCTGCTTCGCCCGAGGCACAGGCCGCCTATCTGCGCCAGGCAAAATCAATGCAGGGGCAGGCGCAGACACAGCTTAAGGCGCAGCTTACCGATCAGCTTTCCGATGCAAAAGCTGCCTACATGAAAGGGGTTGAGTTCAGCAATCCACCGTCACAGCAGCAGCTTATCGCCGCCTGGGGTTACCGCGAGGGCACGCAGCGATTCAACGATCTGCAGAATGACCGTGTTGCCGGCCAGTATATTGGCTCTTTCCGTACCATGCCGACAGCCAGCATTCAGCAGTATGTTGCCGGGCTTAAAACCGAGTTAGGCAACGGTGAAGGGTTTGCCAGCCGTTCAGGCGCTTATGACCACGTGGCCGCCGCGGCTAAGCAGGTCATTTCAATGCGCGAATCAAATCCCTATCAGGCTGCTATGGACATCGGAGCATACAAACCGATCACAGGAAGCAGCCCGGCGGACATTACCGCAGAAGTGAAAAACCGCGCAGCGGCATCTGGCCAGTTGCAGCAAATTGGCATCAATGCCCCAATCCTTTCCCGGGAAGAGGCGGCAAATGTCAGCAATCAGGTGCGTGGCACCACGGATGTCAACCAGTCAATCTCGCTGTTACAGAGCTTTGGCCGTAACCTCCAGCCTGATGCCCTGCGCAAAGTCGCTTCAGCTATAGCGCCTGACAGCGCAGCAACAGCGTATTCAGCGCTGATCCTTGGCAAGCCTGATAATCAGTATGACAACCGCTCTCCTGTCATCCCGTACAGCCAGTTTGTGCCTTACAAGCCAACGATGAATAAGTATGACGTGGCTAAAACCATCCTCCAGGGCGACCAGTTGATCAACCCGACCAAGGCACAGAAAGAGGCTGGCATCAGCCCGGTCAGGTTGCCATCGGACGACAAGTTGAAACAGACCTTTGATGATGCTGTCGGATCATCGTTCTCACACAACCCCCAGGCGCGCCAGATGGCATGGTCTATCTATAAATCTGCCTATGCAGGTCTGGCTTATACCAATGGTGACAATGATGGCGTGAACACCAAAAACGTTGACAGCGACATTGCTGAAAAGGCCGTGCAAATGGCAACCGGCGGGGTTGTCAAAGGCTTCAATGGCGGTGATGTGGTGATGCCTTTTGGCATGGATAAATCGACGTTTAAGGATAAATACACTGCTGCAGCAGGCGAAGCATTAAAGGCCGCCGGACTCAATCCATCCGGGCAGAACAATTTTATTCCGGTTAACGTCGGTGACAGTCAGTACCGGCTGGTGACCGGCAGCGGTCGCTGGGCCACAGACCCACGCACCGGCGCGCCTGTAACAGTGAGGGTCCAGTAATGTCTGACTTATTTTCACTGGCCCCAGAGGGTCAGGCGTGGGCAGATAATCAGGCAGCGGCAAAGCCAGCACAGCCTGATGATTATGATCCACGGTGGTATGCGGGTAGTGGCTCCGCGCTTTTCCGTGGTGCTGCAGAGGGATCTATCGGCCTGTTACAGACCGGTGTTGAAGCCGCAAAGCTTTCCCCTACCTACAGCAGCCTACGCGGCATCGTGCCAGATTTGGATGAGGTGGTAGACAAGAACTTTACCGAGGTTCAGAAATCGCTCAACGATGCGCGTGAGGCCGTCAAACCAGCGCCAAACAGCCAGGGTATAGCTGCTGATATCCTTGAAGGACTTGGCCGCTTTGCTCCAGCCATTGGTGCAACTGTTGCTGCCGGACCGGTAGCGGGTGGCGCAGTCGCGTTCGGCAGCAGCCTGGAATCCACAAAGCAGGACTTTCTGGCCAAAGGGGTAGATGAAGATACGGCCGGAACGCTGGCGCTTGAACAGGCCAGCGCAGACGCGCTTGGGATGGCGCTACCAGCTGGGTTAGGTGCCAGACTGGCAACGAGATTACTTTCCGGCGTGGCTATCAATACGAGTTTTGGTGCGGCTAACCGTTTTGCCCTGGGCGAGACACTGGAAGCCAATGGCTATGAAGAACTGGCAAAGCAATATCGTTTATGGGATAAGCAGGCCATGCTGGTGGATGGTGTGCTGGGCGCAACGTTTGGTGGTGTACATCACCTAACGGCACAGCGCGCTGACACTGCACTGGCTGATACGCAGTCAACATCGCCAGAAACGATCAATGCCGAATCGCCTACAACATCGGCTAACGACGCGCTCGACGCGCCGCCGGTTGCCGACACGGTGCCCGCTCAGCCAGAAGTTACCTACGAGTCACGCATGGCAGAGCTACAGCAGCTGTCTGATCAGGTGCTCAGTCGTGGTGACCGTAAGGCGCTTTCGCAGCAGGTTTACGACCTGCAATACCAGCATGACCAGGCGACTGCGCAGCTGCAGCAGATAAAGGACACGCCATTATCAGGCAGCGGCAAAGCACTGGCGCAGGCCCGCGCACAGCGTACCGCTCAGGTGAATGAACTGGATATGCGCATAGGTCTGCTTAAAGAGCAGATTGATCAGCGCGGCGCAACCCTGGCCGACAGCAGTCCGGGCGGCAGGTTCTACGATGCCCGCTCAGATCTTTCACGTATAGAGCAGGGGCTGGTTCCAGAAAGCATGCGCGGTCTGGTACCGGAAGCGGGGATTAAACCAAGTGATGTAGATGCCGCCCATGTGATGAATGAGGGGCTTTATTACGATCTTGAATCTTCTCCTGTAGTGCATGCAGATAACGCAAGCCTGAACAGTCATGTAGCAGCTATGGATCAGGCATCGCGCCAGCTGATGTCTGGGGAGCCTGTTAACGTATCAGAGCAGGTCCGCTCTCTTGCCGGTGTTCCCCATCCTGACGCTATCAGCGCAGGCGAGGCGCAGCGCGCCACCATGGCAGAAATCTACCGCGATAACGGTATCCCCGAGACGACCCGAGCACCACAGGATAATCCGGCACCCCAGGTCAGGGATGACAGCGCTTTCACTTCTGGCCGCCAGGCTGAAACTTTGGCCCCGGAGCAGGTGAGTATCGATCCTGACTCGGGTGAAACGCTTTCATCCAACAGCTTTGACCTGATGATTGCCCGTGACATGTCACGCCTTAATGACGAAATAACCGTAAGTCATCCTGATACAGGGGAGCAGGTAAGCCTGGCACAGGCACTAGCTGACCTGGATAATCAACTCGCTACTGTGCAGAAAGAATCTAACGTATACAGCGTGGCCGCTACCTGCTTCCTGAGGAACTCATAATGAAACAAGCCTGTGTTGATGCCATCACCCAGACGCTGGGCCGCCAGCCCAAAGCAGATGAACTTAAAAACATCGAGGACCGGATTAAGGAAGCGGTGCGGCAGTTATCCCGTACCAATGCCAAAAATGGGAAAGGCGGTATCCCTGATGCTGAGACATACAAGCAGGCCGCAGATCTTGTTGCCCGCCGCGTAGTACATGACGTTTTCAAAAAGCGTCAGCGCCTGGCACAGAACGCCATAGCCATTAACAAAGTGACCGAGACACTTAACCGCAATGTGCCGCTGGCGGAACAGACACCGCAGAATCTGGCTCAGTTTATTTTTGCCGGCCGAAAGGTTTCTGACGGTAAAGAGATTGATGTGGTATCAGCCGAAGAGCTGGCAACAGGAGCTTATCAGGACTGGACGCGCCAGCTGACTGCTGAAATAACGGCAGCCGGTGACGATGTGCAGAAATTTTTTAATGTATTCGATCCACGCATGGGAAAGTCCTATCAGTTGCAGCTGCTTAAAGAAATTTATGGCGAGGACACGGGCAACGCCGCGGCTAAAAAAGTTGCGAAGATTTGGGGCGATATCACTACGCGCGCCCGGCAGGAAATGAACGATAACGGATTTGATATTGGTTTGCGTGATGACTGGCACCTGCCTTATGTCGATGATGCCGACATGATCCGTGCAGCAGGTCGGGAAGATTGGCTGAATACCCTTCCACCAGCCGAAAGGCTACAGGCGCGAGTTGCTGGCAGGATGCCTCCTGGCGACTGGGCCCGCCGTAAGTGGGTCGACGATATTTATAACACCCAGGACAGAACGCAGTTTGTTAACCCTGACGGCACGCCAATGAACGATGTGGAATACCGCGAGGCGCTGGAATACATCTTCGAGAGTAAGGCCACTGACGGCGCGCAGAAGCTGGAGCCCGGCGCATTCGCCGGCACTGGTGGCATTAAAAATCGCGGTTCACAAAGCCGCGTGCTGGCGTTTAAAGATGCCGACAGTCATTTCAACTACATGGAGAAATATACACAGCAACCTGTTGTTGGCGTGATGATGGGCCACCTGCAATCAGCCTCCCGCGACCTGGGCGTGGTTAAAGCTTTTGGCCCAGATGCGGCCACTAACTTCCGGTTAATTGCGGATCGCGTCTATCAGAAATCAGTGAGTATTGACGGCGCCGCCCGCCCGGTTGAGAAAATGAATAAAGAGCGTGAGCTGGTCAATCGCATGTTTGACTCAATGGCGGGGCTGAATGGCGTCAACAGCACCAGCGTTTTCTCATCAGTTGTGGGGGGGCTCCGTAATCTGATGACCTCAGCCATGCTCGGATCAAGCGTCATTACAGCCACATCCGATCAGGCTGTAATGAGGGCGGCCGCACAGGCTTTAGGGTTTGACCGCAACGGGATGCGCCTGTCTGCTACCACCTTACGCAACCTGTTCAGCGGCGACGCCAAACGCGCCAACGCCGAGATAGGTCTGATGGTCGATGCTCACTCGGCTGTGATATCGAAGATGGGCGGATTTGACCTGACGCGCGGTATTACCGGCTGGTTCGCCGAGAAGACGCTGAAATGGTCCGGGCTGATTGCCATGGACCGGGCAAACAAGGCGGCATTCGGGCTGCTGATGTACAAAAATATTGGTGATATGACACGAAGGTTTGCCACAATTGACGACCTTAAGGGCAGTGATAAGGCTTTGCTGTCACAAAAAGGCTGGAGCGCGCAGGACTGGTCGATCATGGCTGCAGCAGATTTAAGGCCAATGACCACTGGCGGACACATGGGGATGACCCCTGACGCAATCTATGCTGTTCCGGATGCCAGGGTTACGGAGATACTGGCCCCGCAGATTGAGCGCGTGCGCGCCGGTGCAGATGAGGCACTGGCCAGCCTGGGAGCTATGACAGATTCGCGTGCCAAAAACCTGCGCCAGGCATATGACGCAGAGGTTGAGCAGACAGTTAATCGTATGGTGCGTAACGCGCGGGCTGAAGCGGCTCAAAAACTACTGGGCATAACCCATGGGGAAATGACACAGGCTATCACCACGGCCACAGGCATAGACACCTACGCCCGGGATCAGGGTGGTGAGTTGCTGAAAAGTTTTATGCTGTTCAAGACCACGCCTTTTGCAGGTTTCCGGCAGATGGTCACGCGTGCTCAGGATCTGGAGCGGGTGCCGGCACTTAAATTTCTGGCAGCTTATATCGGCGGCACGACTCTGACCGGCATGTTTGCAAACCAGATGAATGCACTGTTGTCAGGCAATGACCCTATTGATATGACAAAGCCAGGCGCATGGGTGGGGGCCACGCTGAAAGGTGGCGGTTTCGGAATCTATGGAGACTTCCTGTTTCAGGACCATACTCAATACGGTTCCAGTATTGCGGCAACACTGGGCGGCCCGAGCCTTGGGCTGGCAGAATCACTGATGAAGCTGCTGATCACGAATCCACAGAAGGCCATGCAGGGCGAAGAAACATCATTCGGTGCTGACGCTATTAAAACAGCCAGGATGATTACCCCGTTCGCTAACCTGTGGTATACGAAAGCTGTAACGAATCACCTGATCCTGCAACAACTGCAGGAGATGGCAAATCCTGGCTATAACGACAGGGTGCGCGACAGGGCACAGAATCAGTTTGATGTCAGCAGCTGGTGGAATCCCGGAGACACATCACCGCGACGCGCACCGGATTTCGAGAAGGCAGTGGGAGAGTGATGGACATAATTTTTAAGCTGATGACTATCGCAGGTTGGTTCTTTTTGGTGACAGCGGGAGTAATCATTACATGGGTAGTGGTAGTCAAACTGACAGAGAAAAGAATCGTTGGGGGCTTTGGCGCTGGCGTGATATTTGCCATGGTTGCCTTCCTGGCTCTCTGGCTTACCAGATGAGAACACAGCCCGCCTTGGCGGGTTTTTTTATTACCATTTTTACAGCGCGGAGGGCTGATTCACTGATTGTGGTAATAGTGCTAACTCTTACGAGCGCAATCAAGAAGGTATTCAAGGTGGGTTACCATGTCTGCCTTAATCTTTTTCGTGGATGATACATAGTTAAAAAGGGCATTAACCTCATCCCTTGCACCTGCAACATTGTTGCCTTTGCTCTCGAGTTCCGCGAGCAAGCGAACAATTTTCGAATCCTGTGAAAGCCGCTTAATCCCTTCATCGCTATAGAGTTTTTCCGTATAAGAATCGTTTCCAGGGTAATGATATTCAGTGTTGTTTTTCATATTTTTCGCCCTCCTGATAATACTGTATATTTACACAGTAGATAGCGCAAGTTTTTGCATGTCATCCAGACCAAAAAAATTAATAATTAAGCCGTATTCGACTATTACTAAATACTCACATACGCATTAATTGGGGTATGCTTACCTGATAATTCAACGCCAGGAGCATGCCACAAATGACCGTATCAACCATAGTTAATCATGAGCAATACGAGGGAAATGGTACGGCCACCACATTCCCTTACCGATTTAGAGTTTTGAAAGACAGCCATATCATTGTCACCGTCTCTGATTTATCAGGCAACCTCATCGTACTAAGGCAGAGTGTAGATTACGACATTACAGGTGTCGGAAACGTAAGTGGCGGCAGTGTGATTCTGAGGTCACCCCTTCAGAAGGGATTTAGCATTTCACTTGATCGCGACCTGCCTGCTGTACAGGAAACAGACCTCAGAAATCAGGGCCGTTTTTTTGCTGAAACGCATGAGGACGCGTTTGATTACTTAACGATGTTAGTACAGAAAGTAAGCTCTTTTTTTACACGGGCATTGAAAAAGCCGTCTTTCATAGCAAAATATTATGATGCTGAAGGGAACCAAATTTCCAACCTCGGCGACCCGGCAAATGATCTTGATGCGGTTAACAACAGAACTTTGCGTAACTACGTTGAGAAAGCTGTTGCCGGTGTTACAGGTGGTTTTGGCTGGTTTATTCAGTATGGTATCGGCGCTATTTACCGAACCTTCCAGGATAAGCTCAGGGATATCAAGAGCGTTAAAGACTTTGGCGCAAAAGGCGATGGCCTTACAGACGACAGCGATGCCATCCAGCTTGCGGCGAATAACGGCTGTCTGTATTTTCCACCAGGCAACTATTTAGTATCGAAGGATATAATCCTTACGGTGACTAAAGATTGCGTTATTAAGGGCGCATCCCGAGCAGATACCACCATCATTTACACAGGAACGGGGACGCTCTTCTCCGCAAAATTTCCTGACAGCATTCGTTTTGTTCAGGTGTCTGAAATTCGTGTTATGACAAACACCCTTGCTAAAGCAACAGCATTTTATTTTGAATGGCCTGAGGACTTTGAGCATGGGCTTGTTCAGCGCGGCTCCTTCTTTAATGTTTCCATCCGAGGCCTTGACGAATACGAAAATGGTTTTAACTCCTGTGTGCATATGCACCAAGGAGATAACATCAATTTTATCAACTGCGAGTTTAAGGGGGCTGGTGGTAGCACCACTGTAACTCAGGCGTATAATACTCGTTGTGCGATCGGGGTAAATATCACGGGAAGATTCAGCCCGGTTGAGTATAGATTCAGTAATTGCTACTTCGGTAGCTTCTATCAGGGTATAAAAGTAGAAGATACGGCCGAGGGAATTTATATCAGCAACTGCATCCTTTTAAACGTCAGGCATGCACTGTATTGGGTCACCGGTCTTTGGTCGCCAAACTGGCCAGACAATCCAGGTTCTTCTGCTGCTGGCAGGCCATTCCTATCTATCCATAATAGCCATCTTAGCTTCTATGAGTATGGTGTTTACACCTCTGGAGTTATCTGTATCCATGAGACTGACATACTCACCTACCACCACCAAAGTGCAACGCAAAATGGCATATCTTTTGCGCATGGAAATGCCACAGAGGTTTCTATTGTTAATTGCGAGGCATGGGGGTTTAATGCCAGTTACTATAATGATGGCGTAGATTTCTTTCAAAATGTCACATACAGCAAAGTCCGTGATCTAAGGTTTGTAGCCGCTGCCAATAACTCAGCACGTTATGCAGTTCAGTTACGCCCTGGTTGCACAAACAACGATATCTATGGCGTTATCAGGCGTAAGAGTGGCGGTACATTTGTTAATAACATTACAATAAACGAACTGTCGGGTGGGCTAAATAATATAGGCGTCAGGGGAGGGTTGTTTTATGCTACCGCTACGCAGAATGTTTCTTCTGGATTAAGCTCTGTTGTTAACTATGGTGCCCGAGATTATGACCCTGAAAATTTGTGGTCTGGATCGGGTGGTAGTATCACTATTCCATCTGGTGTATCTAGAGTTAGGCTAAGTGGTGCCGTACTATTTGACTCAGCAACAACCGCATCCACCAGAGAACTATTTTTTTTAAACAACGGATCATCAGCCCGAGGAGTGGGGCAGCAGTCAGTTACCTCTGTGGTAGGAAAAGGGACGTACATGAACATTACCAGTGCAGTAATTTTGGTAACTCCTGGAGATGTGATAACGATGAATGTAAGGCACGATGATGGGCAGACCAGAACCCTTCAGGCGAACCTTACTTGGTTGCAGGTAGAAATAATTTCCTGACATTCGAAAAAAAATGCAGGGTGTTTCAACACCCTGCAGATCTTTATTTGATGTTCGTAATATAACAACCGTAATAATCGGTTTTTCCAATCATATTATAAAAGTACCATTCATCCCTGTTATTTAAGTATCTATATCCATGGTTATCGTTAATTATCCCGATTTCATATCCTTTTTTACACTTGTCTGTTCCTATTGATTTTATAATTTCACTCTCTCTCATCTTTAACTTTTCTCCGTAGGTTGAGTAAATGCACAAGGTATAAATTCCAAAGCATGTAGACAAAAATAACAATGCAACTGATGCCTTTTGAAGTTCAAACTTTTCAAATGCCTTTGAGGAAGCATGGCATATAAATGAGTACATAACGCACCATGAAAAAAGAAACCCTCTTGCCTCAGTGTATGGTGATGCCATCATGGAGCCGACGACTAATACAGACGATAAAATAAGGCACGCATGGTACTTTCCGAAAAGTTTAAGCTTTGCAAGATATATAACAGATATAATAGAAAGAATAAAAATAACTGATGATGTTGAAAAGAAAACAAAAACAACGTCTGCAAATCTATTTGAGTAGTGGACTAATAAGTCTTTATTCACTGGTATAACACTTGAATAATAGGCTCTTCTGGCCGAAGTGGAAGGTGCTGCCATCAATGACAGCCAACCTATAAAAACAAAAAAAACAGGAAGGTAATTTATTATTTTTCTTCTTCCTTCCCATACACAAAGAATAAGAAGTGAAACAAACAGAGAAAATGGAACATTCTCGAAGCTAAGGCCTGCAAGTATACATATTGATAAGTATAGGGAAAATATTAACTTCCTTTTACTCAAAATCTCGATGTTAGATCTTCCAGAATATGGGATTACTACTAGCAAGGTTAGTATCATTGGTTGAAGGTAGCCAGAATTTGCCGTTTTCCAGAAAAAAACCTCCATTCCGGGCCATATTATAAACATAAACCCTGCGCAATAAATAGATGCAAGCTTCCAGATGCTCCCATCATTTTTACTGCACGCCATAGCAACCACTATAGAAAATACAGGAAAAGAAAGAGAGTAAATGACAATTGACATCCAGCGCGGAAAGCTTAATTCGATAATAGCTAATTGCTCTCCAAGTCGGGCATTCCAACCATTTATTTGATTATAAGATTTACCTATTGCGTAGCTTATCCTTTGAAAAAAGGATTCATCATGAAACAATCTTGTCAGCCCATAATCTTCCCCAGCCATAGGTGACATAATCACAATCGCTATAAATAGCGCAAATGAAATCCAGGCGAATAAAACAAAATCTTTTGACTTACTATCTCTCATTTTTTCAATCATCTTTTTTTAAAGTGTATTTTGGGCGCTGTTTTGTCTCAATGTAAATTCTGCCTATATACTCTCCCAGAACACCAATGCCAATCAGTTGAACCCCACCAAGAAAAAGAATTGATACCAATATTGAAGGATATCCTGCGACTGGGTTTCCCCAGATTAGCTTGTCTGCAATCATCCATAAGCCGTAAAAGAAAGATAGCCCGGCAACGAAGAAGCCAATGTAGGACCATATACGCAGCGGGAACGTTGAGAACGATGTTATTCCCTCTAATGCCAGATTCCACAGTTTCCAGCCATTGAACTTTGTGGTTCCGGCTATACGTTTACCACGTGTATATTCAACGATTTCAATTTTACCGCCAACCCATGATAGTATCCCTTTCATGAACAGGTTACGCTCAGGAAGAAGTTTAATACTCTCAACAACATCGCGAGAGATTAATCTGAAATCGCCCACGTTTTCCTCAATTTTTGGCGAGCTGATTTTGTTGTGCAGACGATAGAACCACTCTGCAGTCTTACGCTTCATGTAGCCGTCAGTGTTTCTGTCAGTGCGCTTAGCCAGCACCATATCTGCACCTGATTGCCAGCGCTCAATCAGCAAAGGTATAACCTCGAGCGGGTCCTGCAAATCGACATCAATGGGGATAACCGCATCGCCAGTGGCGCATTCTATGCCTGCAAAAAGCGCTGCTTCTTTGCCGAAGTTTCTGGTAAAGAATACATTCCGGACCAGCGGGTCTCTTTCTTTCATATCCTTCATTAGTTGCGGCGTGAAGTCAGTGCTACCATCGTCTACAAAGACAATTTCAATTTCATATTGCTTCAAAAAATCTTTGTATCTCACCGCGCTATGAAAATGCCCTATTGCATCTTCTTCATTAAAAACAGGAACCACTAAAGAAATTTTCACTTCTGCTCCTTAAATATAAATAATTTTGAAAACAGAAAACCGCAGACCAGACTTACACCTGAAAATAAAATTATAGTTATGACAGGTTTTAAATTCATGGTGTCTCCCATCCAGCCAATGGTTGAAGCCATTGCTCCCATGATAAACACATACATCATGTACCTGATGGTTGTTGCTTCTGAGTCGAACGTCCACTTAGCGTTTACGAAAAACGAGAAGGTGACGGCAACACAGAATGCAATAAAGTTAGCCAATGCCTGGCTGGTGTAGAAAAAATTATAAGCAACGAGGAATACCATCCAGTGAATGGCCGTGTTAAGAATTCCTACCGAAAAATAGCGTGTAAATAAGTTTAACATGTGTCGGAGTCATTAAGGATTTTCCTCATATTACCACTTACCAATTAGGTAACAAACCTAAGATTACACCTAAAATTACCAATAACCCACATATGCATTATTGTGTATAGTATCGCCATTAACTACAGTGGAGGTGTGCTATGCACTATGCAGGTGGTTTCCATGACTGATCCTTTGTCCGTGACCGGCACAACCTCGGTGACTATTGGGTTGAGTGGATCGGCGTGGCTGGCTTTTTTTAATGGTGTCCCGCCTGAAGTTGTGCTTGGCGCGTTTTCTGGCTCGGTTATATTCGTCACCGCTGCACAGGAGTACCCGATCAAGAAACGGCTCATTCTTGCCCTTGTCAGCTTCATCGCAGGCGTAATTGTTTCCCGCCCAGCTGCTTCTCTCATTATCGCAATCATTTCTAAATGGGCGTCCGTTTCGCCAGATTCGATAGAGATTAAGTCAGCTTATGCAGGTGCCGCGCTGATTATGTCAGTCGTGGCTGTAAGACTTTTGATGCATCTCTATAAGCGGTCGGGTGATCCTCAGGCAGCCTTAAAGAGAGGCTCTGATGATGACAAGTTATGAAGTGCTCCAGGCAATAAATGCAATCCTGTGCGGCGTGATTGCGCTCAGGCTGATGACGTTCCGCCGTGAGCGTTCAACGCATAAGCCAGCTGGTGGCTGGCTTGCTTACGCCATTATCGTAATCTGCGCTTCTGTTCCCATCCGTGTCGCCTACGGCTACCACGTCAGCACTGACTGGGCCGACCTCCTCATCAAAGTCCTGCTGTGTGGCGCGCTGCTGAAAACTCGCGGCAACGTCATGCAGCTTTTCACTATCGCTAACCGGGGAAAAAAACGTGAAAACTTCCGATAACGGCATTGCTTTGGTAAAGGCTTTTGAGGGGCTAGAAACGAAAGCCTATCCAGATCCTGCGACAGGCGGCGCACCATGGACAATCGGGTATGGCCACACGGGTAATGATGTTCGTCCAGGCACCGTCTGGAATCAGGCGCAGGCTGAATCAGTACTGCGCTCTGACCTGGTATATTTTGAATCACTCGTCTCTAATGCTCTTACCACTACCGTCAGTCAGAACCAGTTCGATGCGCTGGTCTCTTTTTGCTTCAACGTCGGACCGGGTAAGAAGGGCGTAAAAGATGGGCTGCTGGTTCTGAAAAATGGTAATCCGTCCAGCCTCCTGCGCCTCACCAATGCACGCGATTTCGATGGAGCGGCACGCCAGTTCAAATACTGGTGCAATGCAGCCGGCAAGCCAATGAAAGGTCTGATCCGTCGCCGGGCTGCTGAAGCTGCTCTATTCAGCGGGGAAACTGCTTCCGATGCGATAGCAATCGGCAAGGCGGCCGCATGATACCTGCCTTCCTAAAAGCCTACTGGAAACCGCTGGCGGCCTTCTTGCTTGTAGCCGGGGGCTTATGGCTTGTCCATCAGATCGGTTATTCGTCGGGGCGGGCTTATGCCAATCAAACCTGGCAGGATAAATGGGATAAGCGTGACAAAGCAGATGCTGAATCAAGGCTGGTTTTCACTCAGGAGCAGCGACGCACTGAGCTGGCCCGCCAGGCTGCCATTGATAAATTACAGAGAGAAGCCGATGAAGAGAATCGCAAAGCTAATGCCGATCGTATTGCTGCTCAGCGTTCTGCTGACAGGCTGCAACTCGGCATCGTCGAAGCCATCACCCAGTTACAGCGGCGACGTGGCGGCGATACCGGAACTGCCAGCAGCGGGAAGGTTAGGCCAGTCTCCTCCGATCTGCTTGCCAACCTGTACCAGGAAATTGACGCAACAGCGGGAGAACTGGCGGAAGAGGCTGACAGGCGAGGACGTATTGCCATGACCTGTGAAAGGGCTTACGATGCGGTACGCAATTCACGTCTCGACCCACCCGATAAACAGGCCAATAAATAGTCACTTTACTCCGGTGTCGGTATGGCAGACGGTATCGAGTAAATAGAAATCATCTTACTTATTAATTATCAGTTAGTTACGATATCAGTACACGATTGAGTGGGAATGATTTAGCGTCCGGCTCAGACCGACAGTAAGCAGTGTAAAACGAAGCCCGCGTTATGCGGGCTTTTTGCATTTTAGCTCCCGCATTGTCTGGCCGATAGTCGCTTCGCCGGAACGGCGAGGGATATCACTGAATTTCGCCTGCAAAATGAGTTCACGTTGAACAGCGCACGGCGCTGAAGCGAACTTAGGATCTACGCCAGGCGGCAGGCAGGAGACGTACGACGCGAAGCTCGGTGACGACAATCCCCACCAGGATTAGCGCCGCTCCTGCAAGTTTTTCCGGCGGCAAACGATCGCCCGCGAGAAAATAACCAAAAATCCCACTAAACACAGGTTCGCAAATCAGTATCAGGGCGACCTTTTCCGGGGCCAGCACAGCCTGAGCACGATTCTGAATGGCGTACGCCAGGGCTGTTGCGAACAGGGCCAGTGACAGGATTGTTAATGCTGTCGGCAGCGAGTGAGGTAAAGAAAACTGGTCACGGGCGACGCTCCATAACAAAGAAAGCACGCCAACGATGCCGAGTTGTATCGATGTTGATGCCAGGGAAATATCAGGCGTTGTGAAAGTCGACACGATGACGATGTGTACGGCGAAGCACACCGCACAACCCAGAATAAGTAAGTCACCATAGTGTACCCTGAACCCGTCAAGGCTGAGTAAGCCAAGCCCAAACACGGCAATGGCGGTTCCTGCTGCCTGTTTAGCACTGGGGCGTCCTCTGCCGATGAGATAGATACACAACGGCGTGAAAACGGTGCACAAGCCTGTGATGAAGCCGGCATTGGAGGGCGTTGTGTAAGCTGTGCCGGATGTCTGTAGGGAAAATGCAGCGAAGAGCACGATGCCCGCCAATACCGCACTCACCCAGTCACGTGGCTTCAGGTGGCGAAAAGAACGGATCGAAAAGGGGAGAAGCGCGAAAGCCGCCAGGGTAAACATCCACGCGTTCAGGGTGGATGCGGCCATGAAGCCCAGCGTGTCGTGCTTCGCAACGAAGCTCCAGCCCCACACCGCCGTGACGGCTAAAAGCGCGATTGACCAAAGGATGCGATATGACATAGTTGTCCCTTAGGCAGGCATTTATACCGAATGCCTGGCTCAGAATTGTATGTCAGCGGTACCCAAAGCGGCTTACGATAATTCAGTAAAAAGCTCCTGGCAATCCTTAACGCTGTTCCTGCGGCGGCTATCCGAAATTTCAACTGTTGATGACGCGAAGTAGCGAGTTAGAAGGGGTCAGTACAAGTTGCCAGCAACCGGGAATTTGATAAGGTCAGGGTTCTGTGGCTGGCGGTGGTCGGGATGAGCAATGAGCAGACGTTGATAACATTACTGCCTCGCTACAAGCCTGCTTAACGGCGGGTTTTTCCTTTCACTGGTCGAAGGCCGTTTTTGGGTGAAGGCATAAATACTTGCGCGGAGTGGAGAAGGGTGATCACGCCCTGATGCCTGTCAGCATTTAAGCCAGAAAAAATCAGCCGGTGCTATCCGGCTGATTTTATTTACCGCATGTCTGCACGAACAAAAAAATATGAATCCGCTGTCGGGCGATGTTTACTTAAGGTGTTCCTTCAATTCCGCTGACGCCTGGCCAATCGCCGTGCGTACCGTCGGCTCTTTACTCAAGGCATTCAGCAAACCAAAGTCGTGAATCATGCCGTTATAGCGGGTCACCGTCACCGGTACACCGGCGGCATCCAGCTTACGTCCAAAGGCTTCACCTTCATCGCGCAGCACGTCGAGTTCGGCAGTCTGAATCAGCGTTGGCGGTAAACCGGCCAGTTGCGCCTCAGTGGCACGCAGCGGAGAAGCCAGAATGTTATTCCGATCTTTATCTGACGTGGTGTAGTTATCCCAGAACCACTTCATCATGTTTCGGGTCAGGAAATAGCCGTTGGCGAATTGCTGATAAGACGCATCATCAAAATGGGCATCGGTGACGGGCCACAGCATCACATCGTAACGAATCGCCGGGGTTTTATGTTGTTTGGCCTGCAGCGCGACGGCGGCCACCATGTTGCCTCCCACGCTGTTACCGACCAACGCCAGGCGCTTACCGTCAACGCCAATTTCAGCACCGTGTTCGGCTACCCATTTTGTCGCTTCATAAGCCTGGGTAATCGCGACCGGATAATGGGCTTCTGGTGAGGGCTCGTAATTCACAAATACCGCCGCAGCGCCGGATTCGTTCACAAGGTCTCGCACCAGACGTTCGTGCGTCGGGAAGTCACCCAGCACCCAGCCGCCACCGTGGAAGAACATGAATACCGGGAGCACGCCGGTTGCGTGTTCGGGTTTGACAATCGTCAGTTTGAGCGGCTTGCCCAATGCTGTGATGGTTTTTTCAGAAACCTGTGCGGGTGGCAGTGTGGCACCTTGCTGCGCGCCGGTGAGTACCGCGCGTGCTTCTTTAGGCGTTAAGGTCTCAATGGGCTTACCGCCGCCACTGTTCAGTGCTTTAAGAAAGGCGGCGACGCCAACGGTAGGTTCAGGCGCATTCTCCACAGGGCTGGCCCATGCTGATGTGATCTGGCTGGCTAACAATAAAGCACCTGCGGTGAGTTTCACGTTCATTTTAATTTCCTTGTGTTTGCGATTAAGTAGTGCGCTATTTAGTTTGGCTAAGATGGCAGGTATTTCTTGAGTTGTAAACTACTAAATAGTGCGCTATTTAAATTTCATGACTGACGCGAGAACAATGCTGATGGCGAAAAGGCGCGGGAAGAGGCGTGGCGTCTGTATTGGATGGCATTTTTTACGATTTACCCGTGGGTGAATCAATTTCGTGCCAGTTGTTTTTTTGAGCGCTACACTCATCTCTGAACCGCAACGCTGTCAGCGTGTAAAACAGCCTGCGTGTGTCCATTTCACGGCATGATAGCGACGGGCAATCAGGCTTTTTGATGACTCAAACTCAAGGACTGAATTAACCATGTTTAAGCGTCTTCTCTCTTCTCTGCGCAATAAAAACCAACCCGCCGATACCGCACCAGACGAGCCCGCTCAAGAACGGGAGATGATTGTTGCTTACGATGCTCATGGACAGGAAATGCACATTGCACGCAATGAATGGCGTGAGAAGGTCTTTCTGCCGGATCTGGAAAAGAAGTGGGATGATGCGGACGCCTTGTACACCGCGATTCTGATGGGGTTGAAAGACGCCTTTGCTTCCGATCTGGTTGCGGCAGCGGAGCGCCTGGTGGACATTGACCGTAATCCTGAACGAAGTCATACCCTCCACGGCATTGTACTGATGGAAACCGGCCACCTGGATGCGGCAGAACAAACCCTGCGAGAGGGAATGGATAAATCAGGCGCGACAGGAACCTTACTCACCAATCTGGCGAAAGTCTTTGCCGAGCGCGGTGAGGACAAACGGGCAGATGACACGCTCTGGCAGGCTATTCAAACCGATCCGAACCTGGATAACGGTTTACTCTGGTGGGTGAGCATTCAGCGCGAGCGCGGAGGCGAGGATGCTTACATTGAGGGATTGCGCAGTGTTGCCGCGATGCCGGGAAGCTGGCGAGCACAGCTCTGGATGGCCCGTTTTTATCTGGAGCATAACGAAACCGACAAGGCTCGTGGACTTTATGAAGAGGTGCTGTCGGGTGGACGGTACGATGCTGAGGCGCTGTATATGATCTCTGGCGACCTGGGGAAAAATGGCGAGATTCCGCTTCTGATTTCGCTGGTTGCGCCCCATTACGATGTTCAAAAGCACGATCCTATGGCCGGTATAAACTTATTGCAGGCTTATCTTGAGTTGGGGCAGACGGATCAGGGGCTCACGCTTCTTAACCAGCTGTATGCACTCAATTTTGCCCCGATCAAGCAGCATCTTGATTATTACAGACAAGAGTTTGAAGAGAAACGCCGCCAAACGGAACCCGTTCAGCAGGTGGCGCCTGATGATGTGAAAATCACAACGTTATCCGTTACGCAGCCCATTTGGCATTACGGCTTATGTAAAGCCGACTGGCTGTTTAACCAAAAACCTGAAGAGACAGCGAAGATCGGTTTCTTTGCGTTATCAAAAATACCGGATGGCACCGCAGCCCAGGGCATACAGCGCGAAGATGAGCTTGGCCGACTGTCGCGCGCGATTCCGCTCTATCTCGCTGAAGCCGTACATTACTGGAGTGATTATGCGGCGTGCACCTATTTTCTGATGGCGGAGGGCCACGGTCCTGTTCTCACTGGCCAACCGATGGTGGGTGAGGATATTTATGAGATCCTGCCGCCTGACATGAAGTATGTGGTGACGGGGGAAATTGGCTGCACTGGCGAGGGCGAACAGCGTCGTTGGCAGATTGCGTTGTCGCTGTGGAACTGTAACACGCGCAGTAAACAGTCGACTGAAACTGAAGAGGTAACGGATGCCGGTTTAGGCAACGTGATGCAGGCGTTGGAGCAAAAATTACTGATGCAGGCCGGCCTGAAGCGTGAACAACCACTGGATGCCTTTTATCAACGTCCTCCGGCTGACGCGTTGCCTGTCTATCTGACCGGGCTGGGGCAATCGTTAATGCTGACGTTGCTGGCTAACCAACAGGTTCCGTATTCGGAGGTCTGGAATGAGCGCGCCATGTTGGACTGGCCGCTGAATATTCTCCGTCACTGGCCATCTCTGACTGCCGCTAAAATCATTTATCTTTCCGGGTTGGGCAAAGCTTTCGATTATCACTCGGAGGCACTGCCGGGCTACCAAACATCCAGCCTGGAATTGCTGAGAATGGAGAGCAGTCAAAGCAGCGTGATTGCAGGACTCCCGCCGCTGATGTGGAAAATATTTGGCATCGAAGGTGAGATAAACTCACGCAGCCAACCTGTCGCGCCGGAGGCGCAGCAGCGCTATGAAGCGTGGTTGCAACGTGTAGCGGAAAAGGCGATAACAGGCTAGTTTTCAGACGGCGGGTTCAAGATAACCTATGCTGTTGTTGAAATAGCCAGGCATGAAATGCATCTGGGATCTGTTATCTGCTTCGAGCATGGGTGAAGTGCAGGCTTCGCGTGCCTTCGGGATTGGCTCTGACGCCTTCTGTACTGACCGCAAAGCAGAGGGCAGCCCAGACCGGTCGCGCGCTGAATGCGCGCGGCGAGTATCCCTGCTTGCTTCCTGAGCCTGAGTCGAGGCGGGTTTCAGGCTGGCTGATTCTGCGTATAGCCCGCCTCTTAGCATACTGGTGGTGACAGCCATCACGGCCGCTTGACGTTGCGTGATGGCGGGCGTTGCGTCTGCAGCCACTCACCAGCTTGAGCAAATATTGCGATGACATCGCAGCATAGTTAGTGAATACAAACCTTCTATTTCATTGCAAAATCATCCCTTATCTTTTACCTGCAGGAACCGCGATGCTGCCTCTGAAAATCTTCAGTCTCTGTTTTCTCACCGTGATTTTGCTGTCGCTTGCGGCCAGCCTGGCACAAGCCACTCATGGCAACAACGCTACCGGCCAGGGTGGCTGGGCAACGGCCCGAAGGGATTCGGCTGGTGTCGCGCCCGATCCACAGGCCAACGCCAGTCAGGCCATCGTTCAGGTCTATGCCGCACCGACATACGGCTGGAAAGGCGCTATCGCGGTGCACCCGTGGATTATCTTTAAACGTGCAGGTGAAAGCCGCTATACACGTTACGAAGTCATTAGCTGGGGGAGCGGCGATAAGGTAAGACGTAATTCATCGTTGCCTGACGGCTACTGGTACGGGGCAAAACCGCGGCTGTTGGTCGAGCATCGTGGCCGGGATGCGCAAAAGCTGATCCCGCAGATTGAAGCCGCCATAAAATCCTACCCCTGGCCCACCACCTATCGCGCCTGGCCCGGGCCGAACAGTAATACCTTTATGGCGCACATTGGTCGCAATGTGCCGGATCTCAAGCTTGATCTGCCTGCCAACGCCCTGGGAAAAGACTACCGGCCATTATGGCGCCCCGTGGGCTTGCCGCCGTCAGGTCGTGGGGTTCAGGTATCAATACTTGGCGTCGCGGGCATTACGCTGGGGGCGGAAGAAGGGGTTGAAGTGAATCTTTTGGGACTGAGCGCGGGGATAGGCTTTGCGCCGTTTCGGCTAAGACTGCCTTTTATTGGCGGTTTAGGAAAAAATAATCTGCAGGAAAATAAAATCTGACAGCCGTTTGGTGGATGACGCGGCAGGCGAAACAGGTTACCCGAGTGTTGGGTTGCCGCGTAACCCCACTTCGGGTTGTCTTAACCGTTACGGTCTGCCTGAGTCACATCATCCGTTTTAACAGACGCCAAAATCGCCATCTTCATGGTAGAGATTTACGCTGTCCGCGTTAACTTCGATTTCTTTTTGAGTGGCATCGTCCACGCGAGCGCACCACAGCGTTTCTCCTTCGGCACGTAGCACCACCATTTTGGGGCCGCCCGTTTTCGATTGTACCAGGTCATCAGTTTTAAACATATTTCCTCCGTTGTGAGTATTGATTTTAGTCCATCACGCCAGACTGACACTTTTTTGCGTAACCTTTTCCATTTTAGCCGCAACCTGTTTTACCTGCTGCCCGACAACCCCCATGCTGCTCATCTACCGCATTAAGCATAAATGAGTTGTCAGTTGACAATTCATTAAAAACAAGGAATGATATGCACCATGGTGGACAGAAAGCGACATCCCAGCAAAGAGATTGAAGCCGCATTATGTTACGCAGAGTTCCATGGTTGGCTGGTGGTTGCTAAGGGCCATCACGCATGGGGCAAAATGTACTGCCCGGCAAATCTGTCGGCGTGCCGCTGTGGTGAATACTGTCTGACCTGTATCTGGCGCACCCCGAAAAGCGCGCAAAACCATGCCAAAGCGCTGCGGCGCGTGGTAGACAACTGTATCGCCACCCGTGAGTGGAAAAAGAGGGAAGGATTATGACGGACTATCATTTCACCCTGCGGTTTGAACTGCCTGAATCAGCCAAATCCATCGACGCATTACTGGAAAAACTGGCGGAGGCAGGATGCGACGACGCGCTGGTCGGTGCCGGTATGGCAGGTAAGCTGGCACTGGAGTTTACGCGCCACGCCGACTCGGCGAGTCACGCACTCGGCAGTGCGATAGAGGATGTGCAGTCTGCCATTCCGGGCGCAGTCATGGTTGAAGCCGCACCTGACTTTGTCGGCTTAACCGATGTCGCCGATCTTATCGGCGTATCCCGTCAGAACATGCGGAAACTGATGGTCACGCACAGCAAACAGTTTCCGCTACCGGTTCACGATGGCAAAACGGCCATCTGGCATTTAGCCGATGTGCTGGAGTGGCTGGCACAGCGTAATCACTACCAGCTGCCTGCGGTCACCTGCGAGCTGGCACAGGTGACGCGTCGGCTTAACGTGATGGGATCCCTGCAGCGCTACGGTTATCAACATTCGTGATCAGTGTGGTATCAGAAAGATTGTCGCCAGGCCCAGAAAAATAAAGAAACCACCAGTATCGGTGATGGCGGTAATCAAGACGCTTGAGCCCACGGCGGGATCGCGTTTCATTTTCGTCATGACCAGCGGCACCATGACACCCATAACCGCAGCCAGCAGGAGATTCAGCACCATCGCCAGCATCATGACGCCGCCCAGCGCCATGTTATCGTACATGAGCCAGGTCACTCCGCCCATAATGGCGCCCCAGAACAGGCCGTTAATCAAAGCGACGCCGAGTTCACGCATAAACAGGAACGAAAAGTTCCCCGGCTCAACCTGATGCAGGGCCAGGGCGCGAACAATCATGGTGATGGTCTGATTACCGGTGTTCCCACCTATCCCGGCAATAATCGGCATGAGCGTAGCTAGGGCGACAATCTGCGAGATAGTTCCTTCAAACAGACCAATGACGCGCGAGGCAATAAATGCCGTACACAAATTGATTGCCAGCCATGCCCAGCGGTTGCGCACGGATTTGCGCACCGGCGCGAAAACATCTTCTTCCTGACTGATCCCACCCATTTTTCGGATATTGCTTTCGTTCTCTTTGTTAACGAGATCAACCACATCTTCAATGGTGATGCGGCCGATGAGTTTACCCTGCGCGTCAGTTACCGCCGCTGAGATCAGGTTGTAACGTTCAAAGGCACTGGCTGCATCTTCGGCTTTATCATCAAGCTGAAACGTGGTGGGATGCGAATTCATCACGTCGCTCACCATGGTCTTGGGTTTGTTCAGCAGAATAGCGGTTAACAGCAGTTCGCCCAGCAGTTGGTTGTTTTCATTGGTGATAAAGATTTTGTCTGTACCGTCCGGCATGCTTTTGCCTTTCCGCAAAAAGCGCTGCACTGTGGCTAAGGTCACATCCTCGCGCACCGTGAGGATATTGAAGTCCATAATCCGGCCCACGCGATCCCGGTCGAACTGCATCACGCTCAGGATGCGGGCGCGCAGGTTAGGCTCAAGCGAGGTCAGCAGGCGTCCGGTGAGGTCGCGTGGCAGGTAACGTACCAGCCAGGCCTGATCGTCAATGTCCAGGGGTTCCATGGCCTGCAGGATGGCGCGATCGCTCATCTCTTCTGTCAGGCTGTCCCAGACGGTTTCAGAGGCTTCAACCAGCACATGACCGCGTTTCTCACCCGGTACCAGGCTCCAGAGTGCCAGACGCGCTTCTTCAGGCAAGGCTTCAAGAATATCGGCAAGGTCAGCGGCATGAAGCTGGCTGATGTCTTGCTGCAGAATTTCACGATTTATCGCATTTTCACGTTGCTGCTCAGCGGTGAGATGGCTGGCTTTATCCAGCAATTCATCCACCAGATCGTGCTCATTGAGCAGCAGCGTCAGAATACGATGACGAATTTCACTTAAACGTTGAGTGTGTGAGGCAGACACATTGCATCCCTATAGTCTGAAAGCACTTGCACGAAGTGTAGCGTTTTGACCGAAAAAGGGATGTAAAAAATGGCGCTGATGCAGGGGATCGCGCGTCGATTAATCAGGTTATGACATCTTATGATTAACGGCTGTCAGAAAGCGTGGTGATCGCCGGAGGCGAGTCGGTTTGTTTTTGCTGATGATGCTCGAAAGCCGCGGGCAGGATAAAGACGAGGCGACTAAACAGAATGATAAAACTGATGAGTAAAACAATCCGCGTCATGCTGACGCTTTTTTTACGTCTTCGTGGAGAAAGGGCGCTGTTCACGCAGTGTAATTCCTGTAAAAACCCAAGACGGGCGACAGCAATATTTAGTCACAGTCGCCCGCTGAAATCAACCGCTGTTTAAAAAAAATACAACAATGTTAATAACTGGCTTTCTGCGCCAGGAGCGTCGCAAACCGGCAGTTTATCCGGTTGCCATTTTCATCTTTGCGGTGTAACTGACCCCAGTTTTCGTTGTACTTCACAATGTGCCAGTTGCGATAGTAATGACTTAACTCGCCGGATTTAAAGGCAAAAGGGAAGTCAGACGGACAGGGGGCATCCTCGGTATTCATGGCGGCAACAATCAGGTTGAAGCCATTTTTCACGGTGCAGGCCTGCATATCGGCAATCAGCTGGGGGATAGTTTCCGGCTGTAAAAACATCATCACCACCGTAGAGATCGCCAGCTGGTACGCGCCGTTGAAACGCACCTGGTTTAAATCCTGCTGCGCCGTATGAATGCCGGTCAGCCCTTCGGCGGTAATAATCTGATTCAGGCGTGCCAGGCTTGCCGGATTATGGTCCCAGGCAGTCACTTCGAATCCATGTTGATTCAGAAACAGCGTGTTGCGCCCGCTTCCGCATCCCAGGTCAAGCGCTTTGCCGGGCGTCAGCTTAGGCAAGGCGTCAACCACTTCAGAATGGGTGGGCGTTAAGCCGTAGGTATCGGCAAAATAATGTTCAGTTCGTAATGTCATCGTCATCGGTTCGGTGATGCGGGCAGTCAGTGCCCGCACGATCAGGCTTCTGCGAGAATCAGTTTCCAGCCGGTTACTTCATCCCAGTAGGTTTGCTCACGCTCCAGGTCGAGTTGCACCAGGTTATTCTGACTGAAATAGCCTGCCGGAAAAGTGAGCGTCCAGTGGCCGTCATCGCAGGTGAGTTTTAACGCGTCCGGGCGAGTCGTGGCCTGGCGCTGGTTATTCAGCAAGGTTCCCAGACGAAGCAGAAAGATAAGGGGCAAAAACTGCTTCTTCTTAAACAGCGTCACGCGCGGCAGCTCATCTACCTTCACCGCTTTACGGTGAAATCTGACCAGCGCCGCCAGCAGCATTTGCTGATCCTGATTGAAGCCTGGCAGGTTGGTGTTCTGCAGGATATAGGCTGAATGGCGCTGTAAACCACTGTGATTGATGGTCAGCCCCACCTCATGCAACATGGCAGCCCATTTCAGTAGCGCAGCTAGCTGCGGATTCGCCAGTTTGGGATTTTGATCGCGCCACTGCAGATAGAGCTGTTCCGTCGTCTCCAGTACGCGTCGAGCCTGATCGCTGTCGATGGCGTAGTGATTCGCCAGGCTCTGAGCCGTACGGCTGCGAATATCCCGATGGCGGAAACGGCCTTCCATTTCGTACAGCACACCTTCACGAAGTGCGCCATCACTCAGCGTCAGTTCACGGATAGCCAGCGCGTCAAAGACGCCGCAGAGAATGGCCAGGCCCGGAACGAACACGCTTTTACGCTCCTCAGACAGGCCCGGCAGGCTCAGCGCAGCAAAGGACTTGTGCTTAATGACTTCGTCATACAGTTTCGTCAGGCGCTCAGGGGTAATCAGCTTCTCTTTCTCACCCATCGCCAGCAGCACCTCACAGGCGGCTTTGATGGTGCCAGACGCGCCCAGCGCATATTGCCAGCCGTGCAGACGGTACTGCCAGGCCAGCGTTTCCAGCTTCTGCGTGGCGGCCAGGCGGGCGCGACGAAAGTTCTCAACGCTGATTTCACCGCCGGGAAAATAAAGCTGGGCAAAACTCACGCAGCCCATGCGGCGGCTTTCTACCAGCTGCGGCTCAAAATCTTCACCGATCACTAATTCCGTTGAACCGCCACCGATGTCGATGACCAGCTTGCGGCCTTTTTCCGGCTGCGTATGTTCAACGCCCATAAAAATCAGGCGCGCTTCTTCGTGACCGGAAATCACCTCAATCGGGTAAGGAATAACGTCAGCCGCGCGCTGCAAAAAGGTTTCGGCATTCACCGCCTGCCGTAACGTATGTGTGCCCACGATCGTCACGTTGCTGGCGTTAAAGCCCTGCAGACGTTCAGCAAACAGCGCCAGGCAGTTCAGCCCGCGTTCCATCGCCTCTTCGCTCAGGTAATTTTTGGCATCCAGCC
Source organism: Pantoea sp. B623 (assembly GCF_024814475.1). Lineage (NCBI taxonomy): Bacteria > Pseudomonadati > Pseudomonadota > Gammaproteobacteria > Enterobacterales > Erwiniaceae > Pantoea > Pantoea sp. B623. The sequence continues at coordinate 3,690,268 of NZ_JANUXM010000004.1, forward strand.
CATCGGCCAGATGTACCCGTTGCTTCAGACGCCCCAGAACCTGCAAAGCGCCATCCACCACGCGGGCAATTACCATGTGGAAACTGTTGGAGCCAAGGTCAATTGCCGCAAACTCTTGAGGTTTCGGCGTACTTTTTTGGGAGATAGGCATAGGCGTTATTCAGGTTGTTCCAGCTTCTTAATGTAATCGTAAATGGCCATCTGCGACCGTACTTTACGACGATTACCGCGCTGAACGTACTGGTTAGTCAGCTCTTTATCCACAACACGTGCTTTAACGGTGTCGCTAAGCTGAATAGCAATAATGTCCAGGATGCGCTGCTTTATCTGTGGATCAAGGATCGCCACGGCCACTTCGATGCGATAATCAATGTTACGCGTCATCCAGTCCGCGGACGAGAGAAACACTTTCTTATCACCACCGTTTTCAAAAATGTATACGCGGTCGTGTTCCAGGAAGCGGTCAACAATACTGATCACACGAATGTTTTCACTGATCCCGGGCAAGTCTGGAATCAATGAGCACATTCCGCGCACCAGTAAATTAACATTTACGCCAACGCTGGATGCGGTATAAAGCCTGTCTACCAGCCCTTTGTCCACCAGGTTGTTAATTTTCAGCGTAATCCCACTAGGGCGTTTTTGCTGCGCGTTGGCGATTTCGTTATCGATCAAATCATACAACATGCGACGCGAGTTTTGCGGAGAAACCATTAAATGGTCAAAGGTCACCGGGCGATAGGGATTTTCAATAAAGTTGAAGACCCGGCGCACTTCATTGGTGATACGTGCATCGGCGGTTAACAGGGAATAGTCCGTGTAAAGGCGTGCCGTTTTTTCATTGAAGTTACCCGTACCGATGTGGGCGTAGCGCACGATCTCCTCGCCTTCCCGGCGGGAAATCAAAAACAGCTTGGCGTGAATCTTCAGCCCGGGCGCGGAGAAAATAACGTGTACACCGGCTTCCGTCAGGCGTTTTGCCCAGTAAATATTGGCTTCTTCGTCGAAACGGGCCTGCAGCTCGACTACAACGGTCACTTTTTTCCCGTTATAGGCGGCATGAATCATCGCATCCATAATGCGCGAATGCTTGGCGACGCGGTAAATATTGATTTTGATCGCCAGCACGCTCGGGTCGAATGACGCCTGACGTAACAGTTCAAGAACATGCTCGAAGGTGTGGTACGGATAGTAAAGCAGCACGTCGCGATTACGAATGGCATCGAAACCGTTGCGGAAACCGTCAAAGCCAATATGGCGGATTTGCGGCATCGGCCGGTTAATCAGGTTGTTCTTCCCGACGTTAGGGAAGCCGATAAAATCTTTAAAGTTGTGGTAGCGCCCCCCCGCCAACACGGAGTCGTAATTTGAAATCGACAGCTTGTCGCACAGCAGCGCCACCATCGAATCCGGCATGTCGCGCTGATAAACAAAACGCACCGGTTCGGCGGTCAGACGCTGTTTCAGGCTGGATGACATCAGTTCCAGCAGGCTGGATTCCATTTCTGTCACCAGGTCGTACTCCGCATCACGCGTCATTTTCATCGAATAGGCGTTGAGCGTGTCGTAGTCATAGAAACCTTTAAAAATATCATCCAGACAATACCGCAGGATGTTATCAAGCAGGATCATAGGTTTACGGCGACGGGGAGGTTCGGCTGGCAGATTGATGAAGCGTGGCACTTTATCCGATGGAATTTCCAGCAGGGCGTACTGAATATCCTGACCGCGAATAATTTCAACCGCCAGGTAGGTGTAATCGTCTTTCAGAAACTCGGTTAAATCGGTTTCATGAGTAATCAAAATCGGCGTGATGTGCTGACGCAGCTCATGCTTAAAGTAGTGGCGCAGCCAGCTTTGCTGGTTAGGTGACAGCTGGCGTTCGTTTATCAGGAATATTTGATTACGCGCCATCTCCAGCAGCAGGTCGTTATACAGGGCGTCAAATTCCTGATCTGACTTCAGGACGCGCTGTTGGATCTTTTTTAACAAATGGCGTGGCGTGCTGGCGGAGCCTTGCTCTTCGCCAATCAGGATACGGCGTTTCAGATCGGCAAAACGTACCTTGTAAAATTCGTCGAGGTTGTTCGAGTAAATACCTAAAAAACGCATACGTTCAATCAGCGGATTACCTTTATCTGCCGCTTCCTGCAAAACACGTTCGTTGAAGCACAACCAGCTCATTTCTTTTTCGATATAAAGCTTTACCTGACCCATTCTCACTCCGTATGACGGTTGCAGGACTGACGACGATACAGTATCCAACAGCATTATGGCGAGAGTATGGCAGGGTTGTCCAACAGCAAAAGTTGTCTTATCAACCAGCTACGGGCAACATAGCGACTCATTTCCGCCGCATAACCAGGGCCGCATGAGCGTAAACCATATTCCTGTGCAGTTTAGCGATCGCCGACGTCGTGCTATTGACCGTTTCACGCGGCGCCTCGTCACGTGTTGCGGAGCGGCCATTCTGCTACTGATGATGCTGTTGTTCTTTTGGTTGCTTTGGGTGGTCCTGCCGTTATTCAGCGCGCCGGGCGTGCAAAGCGTCAGCAGCCAACGTCTGTGGGATTCGGCACCGGCTCTGGCGATAGGCAATCTGGGCGACGTAGGCTGGCGCATCAGCCGCGACGGAAAGGCGCGCTTTATTCCGCTAAACGGACAACCGGCAGCCCCGGCATTAGGGCTTTCGCCCGTGCCGGAGCAGATCGTGACCAGCGCAGACGACAAGACGTTGCTGCTTAATGCCCAGGGCAGTTTAACCCTGCTGCAACCGGTGATAAGCCAGGGCGAAGGCGAATGGCATTTCCCATTGGGCGATAAGGTGTTTCGCCTGCCACAGGGCGGAATAAAAAAGATGGCGCTGGCCACGATTACCCCTGACCAGTGGCGCATCGCCGCCTCCGGTGAGTCCGGAGTAAACCTACTGACGCTGGGCACCAACCAGCAGGCGTCGCTGATTACGCTGCCGGCCCAGCAACCTCAGCATCTGTTACTGTCGCCCAAAGGCGACCTGCTGTATACCACCGAAGGTAACCTGCTGCAGGTCTGGCAAATTGATGACGGGCGAGCCTGGCTGCGTGAAACGCAGACGCTGGCTCAGCCGCCCCGGCAGTTGCTGTTACTGGCTGGCGGGCAAAGCCTGCTGATCCAGGATGACAGCGGCATTTCTCAGTGGTTCTCCATAGCGGGTCAACACGGCCTGCGCTTACACCGCATCCGGACCTTTGAGCACAGCGCCGGACAGGCCACGATGATCGGTGAGCCACAGCGACGGGTGTTTGCCACGGTTGATCAGACCGGCATGCTGAAGGTGTTTGCCAGCAAACAGAACGGGCCTATCCTGCAACGGCAGCTGGCCGCTGGTATTCTTCAGGCCCAATTCTCCCCCCGTGGTGACAGCCTGCTGCTGGAGCGGCAGTCAGGCTGGGAAACGCTGAAGCTGACGAATCCCTGGCCGGATGTGACCTGGCGTAATTTCTGGCAAAAAATCTGGTATGAAAACTATCCCAAGGCTGACTGGGTCTGGCAATCCACCAATGCCGGAGACAGCTACCAGGCGAAATTCAGCCTGATCCCAATGGTCGTGGGCACGCTGAAAGCGGCCAGTATGGCTCTGCTGTTTGCCACGCCGCTGGCGCTGGCCGCCGCGATGTATACCGCGTGGTTTATGGCACCGGGCCTGCGTCGTTGGGTTAAGCCCGGCATTGAGATGATGGGGGCGCTGCCCAGCGTGGTGATCGGACTGATCGCCGGATTATGGTTAGCGCCGCACGTAGGCCAGGCGTTAGTGGGCGTGCTGCTGCTGCCCGTGACGCTTGCCGGCAGCCTGCTCGGCTGTGGCGTAGTGAGCCGTCGCCTGCCTGAGCGCTGGCGCCAGCCAGGACGAGAGGTGTTGTTGCTTCTGCCTGTGCTGCTGAGTGTCACTCTGCTGACGTTAGGGTTGCCGACCCTGATCGTACCCGATGCCGGGGACTGGCTACCGCATTACGCGCAACGTAACCTGTTGGTGGCGGCGCTGGCGATGGGGTTTGCGCTGGTACCGTTAATTTTTACCCTGGCTGAAGATGCCCTGTTTAGCGTGCCGGCTTCGCTGGGACAAGGATCGCTGGCGCTGGGTGCCACGCCCTGGCAAACCCTGACGCGAGTTGTGCTGCCGGGCGCGTCGGCGGGGATTTTTGCCGCCTTGATGATTGGCTTTGGCAGGGCGGTCGGCGAAACCATGATTTTATTAATGGCGACGGGTAATACGCCGCAAAGTGAAGGCGGCTTGTTCAGCGGCCTGCGTACGCTTTCCGCCAACATCGCGATCGAGATGCCTGAAGCGGCCGTGGGCAGCGCCCATTACCGAATTTTGTTCCTGAGTGCGTTTTTATTGCTGATATTTACGTTAATGATTAATACCCTGGCAGAACTCATCCGGCAGCGCCTGCGCCATCGCTTTAGTCAGTACAAGGAGCAGGCATGACGGTGATGCGACAAAACGACCGCTGGCGCTGGTTAACGGCCGGGGCCGTGACGGTGTGCCTGTTGGCGTTTACCTTATTGATAGGATTGCTGGGATGGCAGGGGCTGCGTACCTTTTGGCCTCATAAGGTTGAGCTCTATACCTTTACGCAGCCTGACGGCAGTCACACCCGGCTGCTGGGTGAAACCCTTGAGCGGCAGTCACAGTATCCGGCCCCGGCTGGCAATGCAGATGACCCGCACGCGACGCTGCATCGCTATTTGATTAAAACCGGCAACCGTGACTGGGCCGCACCGGATTTTCGTATTGCGCTCAGCAAGAATACACCGGCAGTCAGCCAGCCTGAGGCCATCATGGTGTTACAGCGCCGCAGTCACGGCAATGCTTACGGCTGGCTTGTGGGCCTGCGCGAAGACAATGAAGCGCTGACGGCCAAAAACATCAATGCACTTTTACAGCAGCGCCTTGAACAGGTGCAGATTCTGGTACGTCAGGCCAACGAAATCCGTCGTGTTGATATGGCCCGGCTGAATCAGCAACTGGATCAGCTAGACGATCAGGCTGAACAGCAGCGTGAGGCAAAGCAGTTTGATTTGCAGGCGCAGTCAGAATATGACGCCAATCAGGCTGCACTTGAGCGTCGGCTTATTCAACTCAATGACAGGCTGAACAATCTGCAAGAGGAAAGTCAGCGTGACGCCTTAATTCTGCGTGACGTTAACGGTATCGAGCACAGTATCCCGCTGTCGCAGATCGTGGCGGCCTGGCAACCCAATGCCATGACGTTGACAGAAAAAACAGGGCGCTTTTTCCACCAACTGTGGCGCTTCGTCAGTGATTCGCCTGCCGAGGGCGAAAGCGATTTTGGCGTTTTCCCCGCCATCTTCGGCACGGTTCTGATGGTGCTGCTGATGTCCGTGGTTGTTATGCCGTTGGGGGTGATTGCAGCCGTCTGGCTGCATGAATATGCCGGACGCAATGCCTTGACCCGACTGGTACGCATCGCGGTGGTGAACCTGGCGGGCGTGCCATCCATTGTCTATGGTGTGTTCGGTCTGGGCTTCTTTGTCTGGCTGGTGGGCGGTTCGGTCGATCGGCTGTTCTACAGCAGCGCGCTGCCGAATCCCACCTTCGGTACGCCGGGCTTGCTCTGGGCATCGCTCACGCTGGCCCTGCTGACCCTGCCGGTGGTGATCGTGGCAACAGAAGAGGGCTTATCCCGCATCCCGAACAGCCTGAGACAGGGATCGCTGGCGCTCGGGGCGACGCAGGCCGAAACCTTATGGAACGTGGTGCTGCCGATGGCGGTTCCGGCGATGTTAACCGGGCTGATTCTGGCGGTAGCGCGCGCCGCGGGCGAAACCGCGCCATTGATGCTGGTCGGCGTGGTAAAAATGGTACCGGAATTGCCGGTTGATGCGGTGTTTCCCTATCTGCACCTCGACAGAAAATTTATGCATCTCGGCTTTCAGATTTATGATTTAGCCTTTCAAAGCCCCAATACCGAAGCCGACCGGCCGCTGGTGTTTGCCACGGCGCTGCTGCTGGTGCTCATTATTCTGTTGCTGAACCTGCTAGCCATGGGCCTGCGTCACCGTCTGCGTGAACGCTATCGCCTGATGACTCAATAACTGACGATGACTACAATGCCCGAAACTGATATTGCGCTAACCGTTGAACACCTTTCGCTCTGGTACGGTGAGCGCCAGGTGCTTCAGGATGTCTCGCTGCAGCTACCCAAAAACCGTATTACCGCCCTGATTGGGCCGTCCGGCTGCGGCAAATCAACGTTGCTGCGCTGCTTTAATCGTATGAATGACGTGATCGATAACTGCCGCATCGACGGCGAGATTCTTCTGGAGCAGCAGTCGATCATGCGGCCTGCCCAGGATGTCTCGGCGCTGCGTCGCCGGGTCGGTATGGTTTTCCAGCGGCCCAATCCTTTTCCGAAGTCGGTCTACGAAAACGTGGTGTACGGATTGCGCTTGCAGGGCGTGCGCGACAAGCGGGTACTGAATGAGGCCTGTGAACGTGCACTCCGTGCGGCGGCGTTATGGGGAGAAGTGAAAGATCAGCTGGCACAGAATGCCCTGACGCTCTCCACGGGGCAGCAGCAGAGGCTGGTTATCGCCCGCGCCATTGCGATTGAGCCGGACGTGCTATTACTGGATGAGCCGACGTCGGCGCTGGACCCGATTTCAACGCTGGTGATCGAAGAACTGATGAGCACCCTGAAACAGCACTTCACGCTGGTGCTGGTCACCCATAATATGCAGCAGGCCTCACGTGTGTCGGATTACACGGCCTTTATGCATCAGGGATCGCTGGTGGAGTTCGACACAACAGACAGGATTTTCACGACGCCGAAGGTGCGCCGGACGGAAGATTACATCACCGGACGCTATGGCTGAAAAGGGCAGGGAGCCCGGCTCCCTGCCTGTTACTCGTGGGCGTAGCCCTGAAGCGGTAACGGCTTACCATCCAGCCAGGCCTTTCCCTCACGCATGGCCAGGCGGCCTTCAACAAACCAGTTAATCACCAGCGGATAGATGGCATGTTCCTGATGTTGCACGCGCTCGGTAATGTCCGCTTCGCTGTCTTCGGCAAAAACGGGCACCTTGGCCTGCAGAATCACCGGACCACCGTCCAGTTCATCCGTTACGAAATGCACTGACGTGCCATGCTCCGCATCGCCATTTTCCAGGGCCTGGCGGTGAGTATGCAGTCCGGGATATTTGGGCAGGAGCGACGGGTGAATATTCAGCAGTCGGTCGTGATAATGCGCCACAAAACCCGGGCTTAAAATGCGCATATATCCTGCCAGCACCACAACATCCGGCGCACAGGCGTCGATCTCACGCATAAGCTGGCGATCAAAACTTTCACGGTCGCTAAAGTCACGGGCGTCCAGGGCAATAGCCGGAATGCCTGCCCGCTCTGCGCGGACTAAGCCATAGGCGGAGGCTTTATTACTGAACACGGCAGCGACGCTGCCGTGAATACGCCCGTTTGCACAGGCGTCAAGGATGGACTGAAGATTACTTCCGTTGCCGGAGATCAGCACAACCAGCTTTTTCATGACGTGATGACCACACGCTCTTCCGCTTCTGATGCCTTAATCACGCCGATTTTCCAGGCATTTTCACCGGCGGCGCGCATTAGTTCAACGGCTTTATCCGCGTCGGCAGGGCTCAGGGCAATCAGCATACCCACGCCACAGTTGAACGTACGGTACATTTCGTGACGGCTGACGTTACCGGCCTGCTGCATCCAGCTAAACACAGCCGGCCATTCCCAGCTTTTTTCGTCAATCACGGCCTGGGTGTTATCGGGCAGCACGCGTGGAATGTTTTCCCAGAAGCCGCCGCCGGTGAGATGCGCGATAGCATGCACATCGACCTGTTCGATCAGGCTCAGAATGTTTTTGACATAAATGCGGGTAGGTTCCAGCAAATGATCGGCCAGCGGTTTGCCTTCGAGCTGCTCAACCTGCGGATCGGTCCCGCTGACTTCCAGAATTTTGCGCACCAGAGAATAACCATTGGAGTGCGGGCCGCTGGAGCCTAATGCGATCAGGACATCGCCGTCCTGCACTTTGCTGCCGTCAATGATTTCTGATTTCTCAACGACGCCAACGCAGAAGCCGGCCACGTCGTAGTCTTCGCCATGATACATGCCCGGCATTTCGGCCGTTTCGCCGCCCACCAGTGCACAGCCTGACTGCAGGCAACCCTCGGCGATACCGGTGATGACCGCCGACGCGGTATCCACATCCAGTTTGCCAGTGGCGTAGTAATCCAGGAAGAAGAGCGGTTCAGCGCCTTGTACCACCAGATCGTTGACACACATCGCGACCAGATCAATGCCGATGGCATCGTGGCGCTTAAGATCCATCGCCAGACGCAGTTTAGTACCTACGCCGTCGGTGCCGGAGACCAGCACGGGTTCACGGTATTTTTGCGGCAGCGCACAAAGCGCACCGAAGCCGCCTAGTCCACCCATGACTTCCGGGCGACGCGTCTTTTTCACTACGCCTTTAATACGGTCAACCAGAGCGTTACCAGCATCAATATCAACACCGGCGTCTTTGTAACTGAGAGAGGTCTTGTCGGTCACTGCGAGGTCCCCACGCGAGTTGCGGTTGGTGGTTTAATATAAAGCGCGGCAATTCTACCAGCGCAGGCAAACGTTTGCGAGTCTCAGATTGCGTCCCCGGCGATTTTCATCAATCCTTACTTTGCCATGACAAAATGCCTCTGATTGCGCAAGCACATGTGGCACTGCGGCGAAAAGGCGGTATAATCCCGCGATTTTTTTTTAGCTCAACTCACTCCGGGAGAACAACAATGAAGATCGTGGAAGTCAAACACCCGCTGGTCAAACATAAACTGGGACTGATGCGTGAGCATGATATCAGTACAAAGCGTTTCCGCGAGCTGGCCTCTGAAGTCGGCAGTCTGCTGACGTATGAAGCGACCGCCGATCTGGAAACCGAAAAGGTCACCATTGAGGGCTGGAATGGCCCGGTTCAGGTTGATCAAATCAAAGGTAAAAAAATCACCGTCGTGCCTATTCTGCGTGCCGGTCTGGGCATGATGGAAGGCGTACTGGAGCACGTACCCAGCGCGCGCATCAGCGTTGTTGGCGTCTACCGTGATGAAGAAACGCTGGAGCCGGTGCCTTACTTCCAGAAACTGGTTTCGAATATCGAAGAGCGCCTGGCACTGGTGGTTGACCCCATGCTGGCCACGGGCGGCTCAATGATTGCCACGATAGACCTGTTAAAGAAAGCGGGCTGCAGCAGTATCAAAGTGCTGGTGCTGGTTGCGGCACCTGAAGGGATTGCCGCGCTGGAAAAAGCGCATCCGGATGTGGAGCTTTACACCGCTTCTGTGGATCAGGGGCTTAACGACAAGGGTTATATCATCCCAGGCCTGGGTGATGCCGGTGATAAAATCTTCGGCACCAAGTAATGATGAAAATCCGCGGCGCCATGCATCACGCTGTTTTCAGCCTGCAGCAGCAGGCCGAGCCGCTTTTTTCTGTTGTAACACATAAAGAAATGAACCAGCCGACCAGAGAGTCGGCTTTTTTTTGCCTGAAAACAGACCACTCACTCAAGGGGACTTTTAATGACTCGTCGCGCTATCGGCGTTAGCGAACGGCCGCCATTACTGCAAACGATTCCGCTCAGCCTGCAGCATCTGTTCGCCATGTTTGGCGCCACCGTGTTAGTGCCAATTCTGTTCCACATCAATCCGGCGACGGTATTGCTGTTTAACGGTATCGGCACGCTGCTGTACCTGTTTATTTGTAAGGGAAAAATCCCCGCCTATCTGGGTTCCAGCTTTGCCTTTATTTCACCCGTGTTGCTCCTGCTGCCGCTGGGTTATGAAGTGGCGCTGGGCGGTTTTATTCTGTGTGGCGTGTTGTTCTGCCTTGTCGCGCTGATCGTTAAAAAAGCCGGAACAGGCTGGCTGGACGTGATGTTTCCGCCAGCAGCAATGGGGGCCATCGTTGCCGTCATTGGTCTGGAACTGGCTGGCGTGGCCGCGAATATGGCGGGGCTGCTTCCAGCCGAAGGCCAGTCGCCAAACGGCACAACCGTGTTGATTTCGCTGGTGACCCTGGCGGTTACCGTTTTTGGATCGGTTTTGTTCCGTGGATTTATGGCGATCATTCCTATCCTGATCGGTGTGCTGGCCGGTTACGCGCTTTCCGCCTTCATGGGCATCGTTGACTGGAGCGGCGTTGAACAGGCGCACTGGTTTGCCTTACCGACGTTTTATACGCCGCGCTTTGAATGGATTGCCATGTTGACCATTCTGCCCGCCGCTCTGGTGGTCATTGCCGAGCATGTGGGCCACCTGGTCGTGACGGCGAATATCGTTAAAAGAGATCTGGTGCGCGATCCCGGACTGCATCGTTCCATGTTCGCCAATGGCTTATCGACGGTCATTTCCGGGTTTTTTGGATCAACCCCGAACACGACATACGGCGAAAACATTGGCGTCATGGCGATTACCCGCGTTTACAGTACCTGGGTGATTGGCGGCGCGGCCATTTTCGCGATTTTACTCTCCTGCGTCGGCAAACTGGCGGCCGCTATTCAGGCGATTCCGGTGCCGGTGATGGGCGGCGTATCCCTGCTGCTGTATGGCGTTATCGGCGCGTCAGGTATCCGTGTCCTGATTGAGTCCAAAGTGGATTACAACAAAGCGCAAAACCTGATTCTGACCTCCGTTATCCTGATTATTGGCGTCAGCGGGGCGAAAGTGCATATCGGGGCTGCCGAGCTGAAAGGTATGGCGCTGGCCACGCTGGTCGGCGTTGCGCTGGCCTTAATTTTTCGCGTCATTTCCCTCCTGCGTCCTGAAGAAGTGATTCTGGATGCGGAAGACAACCGCGAGTCGTAATCCCACCGTCAGCGGTCAAAAGTCGGGCAGGGATGCCCGATTCATCTCTGGCCGAAAACTATGATAGACTTGCCCCGATTTTTGCTTGTTCTCTTGCTGAGGTGCTTCTGAACACGCCGGCACAATTGTCATTGCCACTCTATTTACCTGACGACGAAACCTTCGCCAGCTTCTGGCCGGGTGAAAACCCCTCGCTTATTGCCGCGATTAAGGGTGCGCTTAGCCAGCAACATGGCAGCTATCTTTATTTCTGGTCTCGTGAAGGGGGCGGTCGCAGCCATCTGCTGCATGCCGCCTGCGCTGAAATGTCTGCACGCGGCGAAGCCGTGGGCTATGTGCCGCTCGATAAACGCACCTGGTTTGTCCCGGACGTGCTGGAAGGGATGGAGCAACTGCCGCTGGTTTGCATCGATAATATTCAGTGCATTGCGGGAGAAGAGGCCTGGGAAATGGCGATTTTCGATCTTTATAATCGCATTCTGGAAACCGGCAATACCCGGTTGTTTATTACCGGCGATCGTCCTCCTCGTCAGCTCAATCTGCATCTGCCCGATCTGGCATCGCGCCTCGACTGGGGGCAGATTTATCGTCTACAGCCGCTCTCCGATGAGGATAAACTGCAGGCTTTACAGCTGCGCGCCGGACTGCGGGGATTTGAACTGCCTGAAGACGTCGGGCGCTTTTTGCTAAAGCGCCTTGACCGAGAAATGCGCACGCTGTTTGATACGTTGGATCGTCTCGACAGCGCATCCATTAGCGCCCAGCGTAAGCTGACGATTCCTTTCGTAAAAGAAACCCTTGGCCTCTAAAGGATTTCCAGTACCGCTTCTGGCGGACGTCCCAGGCGGGCGCGGGCGCCGTTGATCACAATCGGTCGCTCAATCAGTTTGGGATTTTCCAGCAGCGCGTCCAGCAACGCGCTTTCCCCGATGTCAGGCCGATCCAGCCCCAGCGCCGCATAAAGCGGATCCTTACGACGCATTAACTCACGGGCACTTTGCATACCCAGCTTTTGCAGCAGGATCTGTAACGTCTGGCGATCCGGCGGCGTGTCCAGATAGTGCACGATCTCCGGGGCGATGCCGCGCTCTGCTAGCAGCGCCAGGGTTTCCCGGCTCTTGCTGCAGCGCGGATTATGATAAAAGGTCACCATACTGTTTATCCTCGTTGATACTGCTTAAAGCGTTGCTGGAGCTGGCGTAGCTGGTCGATGCGGGCATCGTAACGGGCCTGTTTCAGGCTGCCGAGCGGCACCAGTGAACTGGCCCGGCTTAGGGCGCTAATGGCCTGATCCAGCTGGCCACTCAGCGCCAGACTTTCGGCGCGGGCAAAGAGCTCCTCATCTGTCAGCCCCTGCTGCGCGGAAGCCTGGGCCAGCAGATCCCATCCGTTGGTATCGTCTTTATGGGTCCAGGTATAGCGGTTGAGAATGCGGCTGGCGTTCGCCGGCTGTTTCGCTTCCACATAGGCATTAGCGAGGTTCAACTGGACGACCGGGCTGGTTTTTGAGGCCTGGGTCGCGGTCAGCATCGCTATCGCCTGCTGCGGCTGATTCAGGCCGATATCAATGTCAGTCATCAGGTCCAGCAGCCAGACATTTTCAGGTTGTTTTGCCAGTAACGGTGCCACGATCCTTTTCGCCTCACCAAAGCTTTTAGCCTGCAGGAACTGCACAGCTTTACCGTACTGCGAGGCCAGCTGTTCGCGGGAATTACCGTTAGCATATTGCGTAAGCAGTTCGTCCGTTAACTGGTTACGGCCAGTCGAATACATGCCTAAGGACCGCACTTTGGCCAGATAAAAGTCTTGAGACGACTGCACCACCACCGGACGCATCTGGTTCGCACGGTTGCGCGCATCGGCAAGACGGCTGTCAGGCAGGGGATGGGTTAACAGGATTTCCGGAGGCTTCGAAGAAAAGCGGCTCTGATCGGCCAGTTTTTGCAGGAAGTTGGGCATGGCTTGCGGGTCAAAACCGGCGCGCTGTAACACCTGAATACCGATGCGATCGGCTTCCTGTTCATTATTTTGGGTAAAGCTGATAATCCCCTGTTGGGTGCCGGCCAGCGTACCGGTCAATGCGGCCATGCCCATTTGTGGGCTGGCCATCGCCAGTAAAATTGAACCCAGCGCGCCCACCCAGGTGAGCGGTGCATTACGTTTTTGATCTTCCATTGCCCGCGCCAGATGGCGCTGCGTGACGTGGGAGATTTCATGGGCCATGACTGAGGCCAGCTGGCTTTCGTTATCCGTAAAACGGAACAGGGCCGCATGCAACACCACGTTGCCACCAAAGAAGGCGAAGGCGTTGAGCTCATCGTTCTGAATCAGGAAAAAGTGGAAGGGCGTTTTAACGGCGTCCGCATGCGAAACCAGCCGCTGCCCAAGTTGGTTGATGTACTGATTCAGCAAAGGATCGTTAATCAGCGGGGCACTGGCGCGGAGCTGGCGGACGTAGAAGTCGCCCATCTGTAGCTCCTGATTAATCGACAGGGTCGATCCTGCCGTGGTCCCCATATCCGGCAGCGAATCACTGATATCCGCACGGGCGGTCAACGGGCCGGATAACATCAGTGCAGGGAGTAGCGCAGCAAGCAGCGTCTTTTTAAACCGGTTCAACATGCCTTAATCCTGTAATGAATCCCTGATTTGGACAGGTAAGCAGCGGAAATGTTCTGTTTTTTCAGCAACAGCGCTACGGTCTTCGTATCTTAACCACAGCCAGGGAAGAATGAAATGGCGTTATGGCAGCCGGGATCGACGCATTGCCCCTTCCGGGCTTATCGGGTGCTTGCTAAACCCAACCGCCCTGTATCAGCAGTCAGAAAAAGGCATTCGTCGTGCTGCCAGCGCATTGACGACGTGGTGAACCGCTGTCACCGCAATGTCATCTTCCCGTGATGTTGATGTCACACAACCCCGTTAGGTTAAGCGCCAATGAGATCGATCTCATTATCGATTAACCGGGGGGGAAATGAGTGATTTAATCAGCGTGGCGGTTCTGGCCGGCGTTTCGCGAGCAACCGCGGCGCGTGCCTTTTCCGATCCCCATCTGCTTAAGCCCGGCACGCTGAAAAAAGTGCTGGAGGCCTCGGAGCAGTTGGGGTTCAGACCTAACCACATTGCGCGCCAGCTCCGTACGCAAAGCTCCACGACGCTGGGCGTTTTGCTGCCTTCGCTCAGTAACCCGGTGTTTGCCTTGCAGCTTCAGGCCATGGAGCAACAGGCGCGTCTGGCGGGCTATGGCCTGCTGGTGGCCACGACCGATTACCAGCCAGAGCGTGAAGCCGCCATGATTGAACATATGCTGCGCCAGCGCGTCGCGGGCATGGTGCTGACCGTCTCCGACGCGGACAGCAGCACCGTATTAGCCCCGCTGGCAGAGGCGCGAATGCCCTTTGTTCTGGCGCATAACGTGCCGCAACAGCAAAACTGGCGCTGCGTCTATGTCGATAACCGTCGCGCAATGGCCGAAGCCACGGCGCACCTTATTGCGCTGGGTCATCAGCATATCGTGATGGCGGCGGGACCGATGCTGCAGTCGGATCGTGCCCGTCAGCGTTATCTTGGCTATTGCGATGCGATGCAGCAGGCAGGATTTGTCCCGAGGGCGCTAATTGATATGCCCAGCCATACCCAATCCAGATTCGAGCCCCTTTTACCGCTGATCAACAGCCCGGACCCACTGACCGCCGTCATCTGCAGTAACGATCTCCTGGCGATCAGCCTGCTGGGCGCGGCCGCCCGTGCCGGCATTCAGGTCCCGCACCAGCTGTCGGTCATGGGGTTTGACGGCATTGCTATAGGCGAACAGCTTTCACCCTCGCTGGCCAGCGTGGTACAGCCCAGCGATCGGTTAGGTGCCTGTGCCATCGATATGCTTCTTCAACCCTCTCATGATGACTCGTGCCTGCTGGACCACTGGTTGCGTTCAGGCGAGAGCATCGCTGCAGTCTTTCATTCGTCAACATCAGGGAACCATCATGTCTACACACAATAAAATCACCGTGCTTGCCAGGGCGGCGCTCTTCACCGCCTGTGCATTTTCCAGCCAGCTGGTGCAGGCTGCTGAGAATGCTATCTGCTACAACTGTCCACCTGAATGGGCAGACTGGGCGACCGAGCTTCAGGCCATCAAAAAAGATACCGGCATTGTGGTGCCGCAGGACAACAAGAACTCCGGGCAGGCGCTGGCTCAACTGGTCGCCGAGAAAGATAATCCCGTTGCCGACGTGGTGTATTACGGCGTCAGCTTTGGTATCCAGGCGGCTCAGGCAGGCGTGATTGCTGACTATAAGCCGGCCAACTGGGATCAGGTGCCGGCAGGCATGAAAGATCCGGAAGGGAAATGGGTTGCGCTGCATTCCGGCACGATGGGCTTTATGGTCAACGTAGATGCGCTGGGCGGTGCACCCATTCCAACATCCTGGGACGATCTGCTGAAGCCAGAATACAAAGGGATGGTGGGCTATCTCGATCCGGCCAGTGCGTTTGTGGGTTACGTGGCCGCCGTGGCGGTGAATCAGGCCAAAGGCGGCAGTATGCAGGACTTCACTCCCGCGCTGACCTGGTTTAAAAAGTTGCAGGCGAACAAGCCTGTCGTGCCGAAACAGACGGCCTATGCTCGGGTGATCTCCGGCGAGATCCCCATTCTGCTGGATTACGACTTCAACGCTTATCGCGCCAAATATAAAGATCATGCCAATGTGGTGTTTGTGATCCCGCAGGAAGGGACGGTCACGGTGCCTTATGTCATCAGCCTGGTGAAAAACGCCCCGCACGCCGCTAACGGCAAAAAAGTCATGGACTACGTGCTGTCGGATAAAGGCCAGGCCATCTGGGCCAATGCCTATCTGCGCCCGGTACGGCCTTCAGCCATGTCTGCCGAGGCCAAAAAGCGCTTCCTGCCAGACAGTGATTACGCGCGCGCGCATACCGTGGACTATCAGCAGATGGCCGATGCACAGAAAGCCTTCTCTGCCCGCTATCTGAGTGAGATTCGGTAATGGCAGCGTCTGACGCCCGCAGCGATTTACCGGTGGCAACGCGCCACCGGTCACGCCGACGCGAGCAGGGGGCAAACTGGCCATGGATGCTGCTGCCAGCCTTACTGTTTTTTGCCGCGTTCTGGCTGTTACCTTTTGCCCGATTATTACAGATGGGCATGACGCCGGATCGCAGCACACATCACAGTGGCTACTGGACGGTAATTACCCAGCCGCAGTATCTGCAAAGCCTGGTGAATACCGTGCTGCTGTCGCTGACGGTAACGCTACTGACGTTGGTCATCGCCACCGTCGTAGGGTGCTTCCTCGCTCGCCAGCGTTTCACCGGACGCGGCACTCTGCTGGCACTGCTGACCTTTCCTCTGGCGTTTCCCGGCGTGGTGGTGGGGTTTTTAGTGGTGATGCTGGCAGGACGACAGGGCGTGCTGGCGCAGATCAGCCTGCGCCTGTTTGATGAGCGCTGGACGCTGGCCTACTCACTCACCGGGCTGTTCATTGGTTATCTCTACTTTTCGCTGCCGCGCGCCATTGTGACGTTGGTGGCCGCGAGTGAAAAACTGGATCGCTCGCTGGAAGAAGCCGCCCGTTCGTTAGGCGCCAGCCAGTGGCGCATTGTCTGGGATGTGATCGTGCCGGGACTTAAACCGGCACTGCTCTCCAGCGGTGCGCTGTGCTTTGCCACCAGTATGGGCGCATTTGGCACCGCGTTTACCCTGGGAACCGACCTGAGTGTGCTGCCGCTGACCATTTATGGCGAATTCACCAACTACGCTAACTTCGCCACGGCGGCGGCGTTATCGGTGGTCATGGGCGCTGTCGCCTGGGCTGGCTTAATGCTGGCGCGCGTACTCACCCAGTCAAAACAGGAGCCGTCATCATGAAGCGCCGTGGGCTGTTTTACCTGCAGGTCGCGATCACCACACTGACTGCACTGTTCATGATTGTGCCGGTGATCCTGTCGATGCTGGCGGGCGTGACGCAGAACTATTTTGTTGGCCTGCGCAGCGGACTGACGCTGAAATGGGTGGCGCAGGTTTGGGAGATGTACAGCGACACCTTTTGGCTGTCGTTGCTCATTGCTGTCAGCTGCTTGATCGTCACCGTGGCGATCGGCGTACCGGCCGCCTGGGGCTTACTGAAATCGCCCTCTCGCTGGGCATCGCGCATTGAAGAGTGCCTGATGTTGCCGGTGGCGCTTCCGGGCCTGGCCACCGCACTGGGCATTATCCTGCTGTATGGCCAGTTCAGCAGCCTGCGTGACAGCTGGGTGTTTATCCTGATTGGTCACGTCCTTTTTACGCTGCCGTTTATGATCCGCCCGGTACTGGCGGTGATGCAGGCGATACAACTGCCCCGACTGGAGGAGGCTGCCGCCAGCCTCGGGGCCGGCTTCTGGCGTCGCTTTTTCACCGTGGTGGTTCCCAACTGCCGCAACGGCATTCTCGCCGGGGCCTTTATGGTAATTACGTTATCGGTAGGCGAATTTAATATCACCTGGATGTTGCATACGCCACTGACCAAAACCCTGCCAGTGGGCCTGGCCGACAGCTACGCCTCGATGCGGCTGGAAGTCGGTTCTGCTTATACCCTGATCTTTATTTTAATGATTCTACCGCTGCTGTTGATGCTCAACGCCTGTAATCACTGGCTTGAACGCCAGTCTCGCCAACAACCAAGGGAGGAAAAAGCATGATTGTTGATGCGGTTAACGTCACGCTACGCGGCTGTGCGCGTCGCTTTCATCACCATCAGGCGCTGCACCCACTGGATCTTAGCGTACGCGCAGGGGAAACCCTGGTTCTGCTGGGCCCGTCCGGCTGTGGCAAAACGACAACGTTGCGCATTATCAGCGGGCTGGAGAGCACTGACGCGCCGGGTGAAGTCTGGTTTGACGATCGCAACGTGACCGACCTGCCTATTGAGAAGCGTAACGTAGGAATGGTGTTTCAAAACTACGCCCTGTTTCCCACGCTTAACGTGGCGCAGAACGTAGCCTATGGGCTGAAAGTGCAGGGCATTCCGCGCCACGAGCGTGAGGCCCGGGTCAACGAGATGCTGGAACTGGTCGATCTCACGTCACTGGCACATCGTCATATCGACAAGCTCTCCGGCGGGCAGAAACAGCGCGTGGCGCTGGCAAGAGCGCTGGCGGCACGGCCTAAAGTGCTGCTGTTTGACGAACCGCTGGCGGCGCTGGATGCCAAACTGCGTGAGCGTCTGCGTCTGGAAATCGGGGGCCTGTTAAAAAAGCTGGCTATCACCGCCGTGTATGTCACTCACGATCAGCAGGAAGCTATGGCGCTTGGCGATCGTATCGCCGTCATGGAGCAGGGGCGCCTGGTGCAGATCGATACGCCGCAGGCCATCTATCAGCGTCCGGCCTCGCGTTTTGTGGCGGATTTCGTTGGCGCGATTAACTGCATCGCACGTGACGATCAAGGCCATCCGGTGCGTTTTTGTCGACCAGAGGATGTGCTGCTGGCAGACGAAGGCCGCTATGCGCAGCACGGCTGCATTGTTGCCAGCACCTTTCTCGGCGCGTCTCAACGCCTGATGATTGATATCGGGCTGGACAAGCCGATTCAGGTTGAACGTCACGCACGGGAAACCTGGCACGCCGGGCAGCGAGTGAGCTGGTCGCTGGCTGAGCAGGCCGCACTCGAATTTACCCTTTAAGGAGTCAACGTTTGTCCGTTAAACCTGTGCTGATTGCTCAAATCAGCGACTTGCATATTAAAGCGCACGGTCGTCTGTCGTATAAAAAAGTCGATACGTATAATGCCCTGTTACGGGCGATCGCAACCCTGAATGGCCTGACGCCCCGGCCCGATGCGGTGGTCATAACCGGCGACCTGGTGGATTTTGGTACGGCAGAAGAGTATCAGACGCTGCGGCAGGCGCTGGCCACCCTGGCGTTGCCGTTTTACCTGATGGCGGGAAATCATGACGATCGCCAGGCGCTACGGGCGGCGTTTCCCGATCATCCCTATCTGCAACAGGGCCCGACGCTCAACTGGCAACGGGAGGTTAAGGGGGTTCAGCTACTGGCGCTCGATTCCAGCGTGCCGCAGCAGCCGTGGGGCGAGCTTGATGAACAGCAGCTTGACTGGCTGGATGCCGCACTGACCGCGTCACCGGACAGCCCCGCGCTGGTGATGCTGCATCATCCGCCCTTTGTCTGCGGTATCGATCATATGGATCGCCAGCGTTTACGCGCCCCTGCTGCGCTGGCGGCGATCGTCAGTCGTCATCCGCAGGTCGAACGTGTGCTGTGTGGCCATGTACACCGCGCGATTCAGACCCGCTTTGCCGGTACGCTGGCCTGCATTGCCCCCGGCGTGTCTCATCAGGTTGCGCTGGATCTGCAACCGGATGGCCCGGCAAACTTCATGCTGGAACCGGCAGGATTTTTACTGCATCGCTGGCATCCGCAGCAGGGAATGACCACGCATCAGTGTGCGATTGGAGACTATGATGGCCCCTGGCCCTTTTATGATCAAAACGGGTTAATCGATTAAAAGCCATACGGGCTGACTTTTTGGTTAATGCCGCGCTTAAACCTGCTCAAATTGTCCTACAGCGTGTAAACTTACACGCTGTAGGACCGCAATCACGATAAAAACAACAGAGTCAGGCACAGCAAAATGAATCTTTGCACTGTGGCGTTCCCGCCATGCTCATAAATTTCCGTCCCCGGGCGGACTTACGCACGCTTATTGCGCTGCTGGTTATTGCCAGCATAGTCATCACGCTTGCCAATAATTTATATGCAACCTGGCGTGTGCAACGCATGGTGCTGATCGACAGCACCCTGGAAGCTAACCGCGCTTACGCTGCCAAACTGGCCTCTACCAGCGAAGTCTTTTTCCGGCTGGCGCAGTCCCAGTTGCACTTCAGTGCTAATTTACTGGGAAAAGATTTCAATAATGAGGCACTGCTCAAAGCGGAAGTGAACCGTCTACGTGAGCAGACCGACAGTTTTAACTCGGTCGCCGTGGTGGATGAAACGGGTACGGTGCGCGCAATTTCTCCCGAATCGCTGACCTTAACCGGGATGCATCTGACCAGCGATGCGGCCCGCGAAGCGCTGCAGACCCGGCAACCGCTGATTAGCAGACCGACACTCTCTGCCGCCAATAACCTGCTGATTTTTGTCTCATGGCCCATCTGGAATAACCAGGGACGCTATCTGGGCTATATTGGCGGGACGATTTACCTGAAAAAGAAAAGTATTCTGAATGCGCTGCTGGGTGAACAGTTTTATCGCGACGGCACCAGCGTATTTGTTCTCGACGGCGATAATCAGGTGCTGTATCACCAGAACCGCCAGATGGTGGGCAAAACCATGTCGCCACTGATGAGCGATCGGGAACGTCAGGAAAAAGATAACGGCTCGCTGGTCTTAACTGAGCCCGACAAACCGACCCGGCTGGCCGGCTACGCCATTGTCCCCACGACGGGCTGGATGGTGGTGGCGTTGAAACCTGTCGACGTCACGCTGCAACCGCTGTCGGGGTTGCTCCTGAAAGTCCTGAAGCATTCAGTGCCCTTTGCCTTACTGACCTTGCTGGTGGCGGTCATTCTGGCACGGATGATTGCCATGCCGCTCTGGCAACTGGCCCGCAAGGCCAGCAAGATTGATGCCTCAAGCGCCACCTACGAAATTGGCGGCATTCGGGCATGGTACTTTGAGGCCGCCCAGGTTAAACGGGCGCTGTTAACCGGTATTGGGCTGGTACAGGACAAAATTGGTCGGCTGAGTTCGGAAGCGCAGACCGATTCGCTAACGCTGTTACTCAACCGCCGCGGGCTTAACGCGGTACTCGATTACTACCAGACGATGCGCCAGCCTTTTGCCGTGCTCGCCCTGGATATCGATCATTTCAAAAGCGTCAATGACAACTGGGGACACGACGTCGGCGATCGGGTGATTCGGCAGGTGGCGCAGACGCTACGACAGAGCGCCCGGCAGTCGGATGTGGTCTGCCGTAACGGTGGTGAAGAGTTTTTAATGCTGTTGCCTAACACGCCTCTGAAAGAAGCTGAGGCGACGGCCGAGCGCATTCGCATCAGCATCGCGGATAACGCTATCGAGGCGGTCGGCCATATCACGATTTCCATCGGCGTAGCGGAATGGGATGCCCGGCGGCCGCCGCTGGAAAGCAGCCTGAAGCGGGCTGACGATGCCCTGTATCAGGCTAAGAACAGCGGTCGCAACTGCACCGTGGTTGCCAAACGCGTAAAAGCCTCTTGATCAAGACTGTGCGCTAACGGTTTCTGGCCCGCCCGGCAATCCGGGCGAGCCATCAGGAATTGATATGCTCGCGGCAGTAGCGTCGCTTCCAGCTGGCAGGTGTTAAGCCTGTATGCTTACGGAATATCTGACGGAAATAGCCCACATCATTGAACCCACACTGACGCGCTACCTCGGTTAACGGCAGCTTATCGCCGATCAGCAGCTTTTCTGCCATTAATACGCGCTGCCGGTGAAGGGCTTCCGTCAGCGTCAGGCGAAACACGCGCCGGTAAACACGTCCCAGATAATCGGCATTGCAATGCAGCGTTTTCGCCAGCGTGGAGGTTGAAAGCGCCAGGTGATACTGCGTGCGAATAAGCTGATTGGCTTTCCAGGCCAGGTCAACGCCGGGGCTGTCGACAACATCCTCGTGCAGCGCCGGAGCCGCGAGCTGCTGCAGTATAAGCAGTAAAATACATTCCAGTGCGACGCTGCGGTGAATGTTTTCCTGCTCGCTGAGGAACTGCCGGAACAGGGCGATGATATAGGCCGGATCGCCAACGCGAGTATGCTGGGGAAGGTGGAGCAGTGCCTGGTGTAAGCCATGCTGCTCAGGCTGTTTCTGCCAGTCAAAATGCAGCCAGTAAAATTTCAGATCGGCCGGAAAAATCCCTTCTCCCACATGCAAATGCCCTGGCCTCAGCAGCAGGCTTTCGCCCGCCTGCACGCTGAACAGCTCGCCATCCTCCCGAATCGTTAACTGCCCGCGTTCAACGAAAATGATCTCCCAGGAGGTCAGCCTGCGTGCAGGATGGGTTCCCACGCCGCGCGAAATAAACAGCCCGCCATTTTGCACCTGTATCGGAAACGTTATGGATAATTCGAACATCGTTATTCATTTTCCCGCTGCTACGGAGGTAATTGATGTCTTTCTCTCTGATTATTAACTAAAAAAAAGACATGTACCTGATCCAGTTCACACTTTGCTTCACAGGTCGGAATTACCCCGTTTTTATACTTTTTTGTGCTCTTGTTGGTGAACGGATTCCTGACAAAATAAATCGGGTTAAGCGCTAAAACACCAATAAGCCCGGCATAAAGCGGGCAATCCTCTCTGTCCTGCATGAGGCATTTTAAATGACTTCTACGACTATCGCTCAGGCCGATCTTAGCCCGTCGGCTACGCAGAGTGCGCTGTCCCTGCGAGAGAAAATAGGTTACGGCTTGGGTGACGCCGGTGGCACGGTGATCACCTGCCTGATCACCAACTTCCTGACGTTTTTCTACACCGATGTGTTTGGCTTAACGCCCGCACTGGTCGGCACCCTGTTTATGGTGCTGCGCGTGTTTGACGCGGTCTCCGATCCGGTGATGGGCGTCATTGCCGACAGAACCCATAGCCGTTGGGGGCGCTTCCGCCCGTGGCAGCTCTGGGTGGCCGTTCCCCTTGGCCTCATTGGTGCGCTGACGTTCACCGTGCCCGCCGTCAGCATGGACATGAAAATTGTTTGGGCGTTTGCCACCTATCTGCTGCTCTCTGTCAGCTATACCGCCATCAACGTGCCCTATTGCGCGCTGATCAACACCATGACCACCCGCCACACAGAAGTGCTGGCCTGCCAGTCATGGCGCTTTGTATTGTGCGGGGGGGCCGGGTTTCTGGTTTCGGTAGGGCTGCCGTGGCTTGTCGCGGTGTTGGGTAAGGGGAATGCGGCCCTGGGCTATCAGTCTGGCGTCGGTATCCTGTGCGCTCTGGCGGTCGTGATGTTCCTGTGTTGCTTCTTTTGGGTCCGCGAGCGCGTACCGCTGGACAGCCTGGGCAAATTTACCCTGCGTGAGCATCTGGCCGGGCTACGCAAAAACGATCAGCTGTTGCTGATGCTGGTGATGTCTTTTTTGCTGATTAACGTGTTTAACATTCGCGGCGGCGGCTACATGTACTTCATTACCTATGTGTTACAGGGCAGCACGGCTTTCACGTCGCTGTTTTTTACCATGGTGACGTTAGCCTCCATTGTGGGAGCGGTGATCGTGAACCCGCTTTCCAGGCGCATTGACACCGTCCGGCTGTATTACTGGACCAACCTTGTGCTGGCCGCACTCGCAGTCATGATGTGGTTCCTGCCGGTCGGGCCGTCATGGCAGATATTGTGGCTGGTGGTGATCCTCAGTAATGGCATCATCCTCGGTTTCACTCTGCCGCTGCATTTTGCCCTAATGGCCTTTGCTGATGACTACGGCGAATGGAAAAACGGTGTCCGCTCGTCGGGCATGAATTTCGCGTTTAACCTGTTCTTTATCAAGCTTGCCTGGGCCTCCAGCGCCGTCATTATCAGCCTGCTGTTTGTCATCGTGGCTTATAAGCCAGGGATCGGCAATCAGACGGCTGCCTCCCTGCACGGTATTACCGCCACGGAAACCCTGTTACCGGCGCTGTTCCACCTGTTGCTGGCATTCACCATCCGCGCCTGCAAGCTCACTAACCCGATGATGGCGCAGATCGCCCACGACCTGCGTATTCGCCATGTTCCGTCTTGAGGAGAGTAAGATGTCTGTAAATGAAGTCGATCTGCATAAGCTGACTATCCACGATCCGTTTCTCGGTAAGTATCAACAACTGGTGCGGGAGGTGGTCATTCCTTATCAGTGGGAGGCGCTTAACGATCGGATCGAGGAAGCCGATCCCAGCCATGCCATCGAAAACTTTCGCATCGCGGCTGGCCAGCAGGACGGGGAATTCTACGGCATGGTGTTTCAGGACAGCGATGTAGCGAAATGGCTGGAGGCGGTGGCCTGGTCGCTTTGCCAGAAGCCTGACGCGGAACTGGAGAAAACGGCCGATGAGGTGATTGAGCTGATCGCGGCGGCGCAGTGCGAGGATGGCTATCTCAACACTTACTTCACCGTGAAAGCGCCGCAGGATCGCTGGACCAACCTTGCCGAGTGCCACGAGCTTTACTGCGCCGGGCACATGATTGAGGCGGGCGTGGCATTTTACCAGGCGACCGGCAAACGCCGTTTACTGGAGGTGGTGTGCAGGCTCGCCGACCATATCGACAGCGTCTTCGGCCCTGAGGAGCATCAGCTGCATGGTTATCCTGGCCATCCCGAGATCGAGCTGGCGCTGATGCGGTTGTATGAAGTGACTCAGCAACCACGCTATCTGGCGCTGGTGAATACGTTTGTCACGCAGCGCGGCACCCAGCCTCACTTCTATGATATTGAGTACGAGAAACGCGGTCAGACTTCCTACTGGCATACCTATGGCCCGGCATGGATGGTGAAGGACAAGGCTTACAGCCAGGCGCATCAGCCTCTTGCCGAACAGCAGCACGCAGTGGGCCACGCGGTGCGGTTTGTTTATCTGATGACCGGCGTAGCGCACCTCGCGCGTCTGAGTCAGGACGAAGGAAAGCGTCAGGACTGCCTGCGGCTGTGGCACAACATGGCTCAGCGGCAGCTTTATATTACGGGCGGAATCGGCTCCCAAAGCAGCGGTGAGGCGTTCAGCAGCGATTATGATTTACCTAACGACACGGTATATGCCGAAAGCTGCGCGTCCATTGGCCTGATGATGTTTGCCAGACATATGCTGGAAATGGAAGCCGACAGCCAGTACGCCGATGTGATGGAGCGCGCGCTGTATAATACGGTACTGGGCGGTATGGCGCTGGACGGGAAACATTTCTTCTACGTCAATCCGCTGGAGGTGCAGCCGAAAACCCTGCATTTCAACCATCTTTACGATCATGTGAAACCGGTGCGCCAGCGCTGGTTTGGCTGTGCCTGTTGCCCACCGAACATCGCGCGTTTACTGACCTCGCTCGGTCACTATATCTATACGCCGCACGAGAATGCGCTCTTTATCAATCTCTACGTCGGCAACCGGGTTGATGTGCCCGTCGGCGATCGTACGTTGGGTATCCGTATCAGCGGTAACTTTCCCTGGGAGGAAACGGTCACGATTTCTGTGGATGTCACCCAGCCCGTAAAACATACGCTGGCGTTACGACTGCCTGACTGGTGCGAGGGGCCGCAGGTGAGCTGCAACGGTGAGGTGGTGACGGATCGCGCCCGCAAAGGCTACCTGCACATTGAACGGATTTGGCAGGAGGGCGACACGCTCACGCTAAAGCTTCCGATGCCGGTGCGCCGGGTGTACGGTAATCCGCTCGTGCGTCACGTGGCGGGTAAGGTGGCTGTCCAGCGCGGGCCGATAGTTTACTGCCTGGAGCAGGCCGATAACGGCGAGCAGTTACACAATGTATGGCTGCCCGCGTCTGCGGCGTTCAACACCTTTGAAGGGAAGGGCGTCTTTGCGCACAAGGTGTTAATCCAGGCTGAAGGGGTGAAAAAGACCGCCCACGAGCCAGCGCAACAGCCGCTGTGGAACTACGACCGCGCACCGGCTGCACCGCAGAGCCAGACGTTAACGTTTATTCCCTGGTTCTGCTGGGCGAACCGGGGAGAAGGGGAGATGCGTATTTGGGTAAACGAAGCCTGACCCAGAACATTGACCGACAGCGGGCCGGAAAGGCGTTCGGCCCGCTGTGAATAGAATCGGTGGCGATTCGCCTGCCAGTGGACCGCCTCAGCCAGGTTCAAACTCCCGTTAACAGGGACGTGCAGGCCCGCCATCGCCCGGTCAACGAAAGCTGTCAGGCCACAGACTGCTTTTCACATCTTTCCCACACCAGAATATCCGGTACAATCATGGCCCTTTTTGACGTTATGGACCCAACGGCATGCTGGCTTTATTGATTCAATGGTACAAACGCCGTTTTAGCGACCCGCAGGCGATTGGCCTGCTGGTGATTCTGCTGGCGGGATTCTGCATTCTTTTCTTTCTGAGTGGGTTGCTGGCGCCCTTGCTGGTGGCGCTGGTTCTCGCTTACCTGCTTGAATGGCCGACGGTACGGCTGCAACGCATTGGCTGTACGCGGAGCTGGGCGACCAGCATCGTGTTGGTGCTGTTTGCCGGGATTCTGCTGGTTCTGGTCTTGATTGTCGCCCCCGTCGCCTGGCAGCAGGGCATCAACCTGACGCGGGATCTGCCCAACATGCTGAACAAGCTCTATCTGTATGCGGCGGGTTTACCCCGACGTTTCCCCGCCCTGGTCGATGCGGGTATCATTGACGTCATCGTTGAAAACCTGCGCGGTCGTCTTAGCGGGGTAGGCGATTCGCTGGTGAAATATTCCCTGGCCTCGCTGGTAGGCTTGATGACCCTGATGATTTATCTCGTGCTGGTGCCACTCATGGTGTTCTTCCTGCTGAAGGACAAAGAGCAGATGCTGAACGCCGTTCGGCGCGTGCTGCCGCGCAATCGCGGGCTGGCAGGGGAAGTGTGGCAGGAGATGAATCAGCAAATTACTAACTACATTCGCGGCAAGGTGCTGGAAATGGTGGTGGTCGGGATCGCCAGCTGGCTGGCTTTCATGTTCCTCGGCCTTAACTACTCGCTTTTGCTAGCCGTATTAGTGGGGGTTTCGGTTCTGATCCCCTATATCGGCGCGATGCTGGTCACCATTCCGGTTATTGGCGTAGGGTTGTTTCAGTGGGGGCTTGATAGCGAGTTCTGGACGCTGTTAACCGTCTATCTGGTGATTCAGGCACTGGACGGCAATGTGCTGGTGCCGATTTTGTTCTCAGAAGCGGTCAATCTGCATCCGCTGGTGATCATCTTGTCAGTGGTGATCTTTGGCGGAATGTGGGGATTCTGGGGCGTGTTTTTTGCGATTCCGCTCGCCACCCTGGTCAAGGCGGTGGTGCACGCGTGGCCTGAAGCCCCGCTGGATGAAACGCTGAGTCGCTAAACGTTCAGGGCGCGGACGATGCCGCGCCCTGAAGACATCAGGCTGACTTGAGGTAGTCCATCACGATGTCGTGGTGGTTTGACGTTTTGAAATCGTCGAACACCTTTTCGATTTTGCCATTCGCATCCACCAGGAAACTGATGCGATGAATGCCGTCGTAGGTTTTCCCCATAAAGGTTTTTTCACCCCAGACGCCAAACTGCTCGCAAACCTGATGCTCCTGGTCCGACAGCAGCGTGAAGTTAAGCAGCTCTTTTTCTGCAAAACGTGACAGCTTTTCGGGTTTATCCGTGCTGATCCCCAGCACCTCGACGCCAGCTTTTTTCAGCTCATCCATGTTGTCACGCAGACCGCATGCCTGCACGGTACAACCCGGCGTCATGGCTTTTGGATAGAAATAGACCAGAACACGCTGCCCCTGGAAGTCGGCTAAATTTACTTGTTCGCCATCCTGATCGGGCAAGCTAAATTTCGGTGCGGTATCACCGGCTTTCAGTGGATTCATCACATCTCTCCATTTTGAGTTCATGCTGTGGTTAATACACCAAGAGGCGAGAAACTGCCAAATGGAAAATTATCTGTTTCAGACGTATTCCTCACCTGACTGCACTTTTAACGTAGCAGAACAGTCACGGGGGCGCTCGTCTTTACCTGCCGGGTGCGGCCAGTTCACGATTATCGGCATCGCTCAGGCTGTAGAGACGCAACGAACCCTGCGCGTTAAGCTCCTGGCATAATTCATTAAAGGCCTGTTCAAAGGCCGGACCATCGCTCCGCGTCGGGCTGTGCGCCGTCATCTGAATATAGAGCGTAGCGGGCCTGTCGTGCTGGGCTGGCTGAATGCGTGACACCAGTTCAGCGATGTTCATCAGGTGCTTGTCCGTTAAATCCGTAAAGCGCTCAATAATATGCGGTGAGTCAGCGACTTCGACCTGAATAAACGCCGTATCCGGCATCGGAGGGCGGGCGGTCGCATGGGTGCGTTTCATCACGATGAGCAGCTCCAGCTCTGCGCCTTTAAGCGGCAGCGTTGACTCAATCAGCGTAATGGCGTTCCAGCTACCGGACAGCAGCATAATGAACGTGAATTCATCCCCAAGCATGGCAAGGCGACTGTCTTCAATGTTGCAACCGCAACTGCTGACGTGACGGGTAATCGTATTGACGATACCCGGGCGGTCAACACCCAGTGCGGTGATCACCAAGTGGTGGGGTTGAGATTGCTGCAAAATAGGATTCCCTGTGCATTTGCTAATAACCATAAGGTAAACATAAAAAAAACTGCTGACAAGCGCGGGAATAGCGGAGCTTGCTTGCTTTTCCCTAAGTGTAAAACGTACCATGAAGCACTTGTTTGTCGAGGGGATCGCCAATGTTTACGGGAAGTATTGTTGCACTCGTTACGCCGATGGATGACAAAGGTAATGTCTGCCGTGCGAGTTTGAGAAAACTGATTGATTACCATGTCGCCAGCGGTACGGCGGCGATCGTTTCCGTCGGCACCACCGGCGAGTCTGCCACGCTGAGCCATGACGAACATGGTGATGTCGTGCTGCAAACCCTGGAACTGGCGGATGGGCGTATTCCCGTGATTGCCGGAACCGGTGCGAATGCCACCGCTGAAGGCATCTCTCTAACCAAACGCTTTGAAAATTCTGGCGTTATTGGCTGCCTCACCGTCACACCTTACTATAACCGCCCCACGCAGGAAGGTCTGTTTCAGCACTTTAAAGCGATTGCCGACAGTACCAGCCTGCCACAAATGCTGTATAACGTACCTTCGCGCACCGGCTGTGATATGTTGCCGGAAACCGTTGCCCGCCTCGCCGAAATCAAAAATATTATCGGAATCAAAGAGGCAACGGGGAACTTATCCCGTGTCAGCCAGATCCAAGAGCTGGTTAATGATGAGTTCATCCTGGTGAGCGGCGACGATGCCAGCGCACTGGACTTTATGCAACTGGGCGGCAAAGGCGTCATTTCGGTGACGGCTAACATAGCAGCACGCGAAATGGCCGAGCTGTGCAGGCTCGCACAGCAGGGTAATTTCGTTGAAGCTCGCCGTCTCAATCAGCGTCTGATGCACCTGCACCAGACGCTTTTCTGTGAACCTAATCCAATCCCGGTTAAATGGGCGGCAAAACAGCTAGGATTAATCGCTAATGACACGCTGCGTCTGCCAATGACACCACTGACTGCGGTTGCACAGCCGAAAGTGGAGCAGGCGCTGGTGAAAGCGGGTTTGCGATAATTTAGGGAGTTTGAATGAATTACTCAGTAAAGCGGTCAACGATTGCAACAGTGGTGGGGCTTTCCACCCTGATGCTATTGTCGGCCTGTTCGAACGATCAGCGTTACAAACGCCAGGTCAGCGGTGATGAGTCCTACCTGCAGGCCAGTGGTCTGCGGGAGCTGAAGGCACCGTCGGGCATGATTCTGCCTGTCCAGAACGGGGAATACGATATTCCGCCTTCAACCAGCAAAGCGCCGGTTGGCAAGCAGCTGGATATTCGTCCACCGGCCCAGCCTCTGGCTCTGATGAACGGCTCACGCGCCCAGTTCAGTAATAACACTGGTGTGCTGATGTTTGATAACAGCCGGGGATCGATTTGGTCGCAGGTTGTCGGTGTCGTCCAGTCTAATAACTTCCCGATCGCTTCCCGTAATGACGCCGGACAACAGCTGACCACCGACTGGGTACAGTGGAACCGTGCAGACGAAGATAAGCAGTACCGTGGTCGTTACCAAATCAGCGTTCAGTCGCAGAGTTATCAGCAGGTCCTGACCGTCCGTCTGCTGGAGCTGCAGCAGGAAGGCAACAGCGTGACCTCGCCAGTGCAGATTCAGCGTTATACCGCGCAGATGCTGAACGACATCGCCGCAGGGATGGACAAGATCGCCACCGCGAATGAAAACGCTGCCGCCGGCCGCGTCAGTGATGCGATTGATGTGCAAAGCGGTGCCGACGACACCGGCCTGCCTATGCTGGTGTTACGTACGCCTTTCAATGTTGCCTGGCAGCGTCTGCCTGCGGCCATGAGCCGTGTAGGAATGGACGTCACCGACAGCACGCGCTCAACCGGCAGCATGAAAGTGACCTACAAAGCGCCGGGCAGCAGCACCTGGGACAGCGTGGGCGCCAAAGATCCTGAGTTGCCAAACGGCGATTACAAGGTTCAGGTTGGCGACCTCGACAACCGTACCAGTCTGCAATTTATTGATCCTAAAGGCCATGTGCTGACGCAGGCGCAAAACGACGCGCTCGTGGCAGTGTTCCAGGCCGCAATGAACAAATAAAAAATTACCCCAGGCCGGAGATTCTCCGGCCTTTTTATTTCGTTTTTTGGCATAATAGCGCGAGACGAGGTAATCGATTGCGTCACGGCAATCAACGCAAAATGCCTGCCTCAGAACCGGATCTTTCATGTTTGGAGTTAAATAAGATGCAAAAGCGAGCTGAGTTGTATCGCGGTAAAGCGAAAACCGTATACAGCACCGATAACCCGGATCTGCTGATACTTGAATTCCGCAACGATACATCAGCAGGCGACGGCGCCCGCATTGAGCAGTTTGATCGCAAGGGCATGGTGAATAACAAGTTCAACCATTTCATCATGACGAAGCTGCAGGAAGCGGGCATCCCGACACAGATGGAAGCCCTGCTGTCAGATAACGAAGCGCTGGTGAAAAAGCTGGACATGGTCCCGGTCGAGTGCGTAATCCGTAACCGTGCGGCCGGTTCGCTGGTGAAGCGTCTTGGCGTTGAAGAAGGGATTGTGCTGAACCCGCCGCTGTTCGACCTGTTCCTGAAGGACGATGCTAAACACGATCCGATGGTTAACGAATCTTACTGCGAAACCTTTGGTTGGGTCAGCAAAGAGAATCTGGCCCGTATGCGTGAGCTGACCTATAAAGCCAACGACGTACTGAGCAACCTGTTTGATAAGGCAGGTTTGATTCTGGTGGACTTCAAGCTGGAGTTTGGCCTGTTCAACGGCGAAGTGGTACTGGGGGACGAATTCTCACCCGATGGTGCGCGCCTGTGGGACAAAGAAACCCTGGATAAAATGGACAAAGACCGTTTCCGTCAGAGCCTGGGTGGCCTGATTGAAGCCTATGAAGCGGTAGCCCGTCGCCTGGGCGTCAAACTTGACTGAGTAACGCTCAGCAGGTCACGAAAAGGAGAGCGCAGGCTCTCCTTTTTCATTTTGGTGTAAAGCTGGTGATTGCGCCGTCACGCATCTAAAATCATGCCATCTGAGTTAATACGCCACAGGGAGCAAAAACCATGCGCTGGCAAGGACGTCGCGAAAGCGACAATGTCGAAGATCGCCGTAATCAGTC
Source organism: Pantoea sp. B623 (assembly GCF_024814475.1). Taxonomy (NCBI): domain Bacteria; kingdom Pseudomonadati; phylum Pseudomonadota; class Gammaproteobacteria; order Enterobacterales; family Erwiniaceae; genus Pantoea; species Pantoea sp. B623. The sequence continues at coordinate 3,721,554 of NZ_JANUXM010000004.1, forward strand.
ATCCGGTAACCGGGGAGGACGCATTCCTCTGCCACGCGGCAAGGCGGGCATTATCATGCTGATTCTGGTCGCGGTGGCGGGTTATTACGGTTATGACCTGACCCCGTTGCTGACCGGGGGCGAGGTGACATCGGGCAACCAACAGCAGCAGCAGCGCACCGCCAACCCGAATCAGGATGAGGCGGCAAAGTTTACGTCGGTCATGCTGGCGACAACCGAAGACACCTGGGACAAGTTGTTCAAACAGATGAACAAACAGTATACGCCGCCGAAGCTGGTGATGTATCGCGGCGCTACGCGCACCGGCTGCGGCACCGGACAGTCTGTTATGGGGCCCTTTTACTGCCCGGCAGACCAGACTGTTTATATCGATCTGTCATTCTATGACGAAATGAAAAACAAGCTTGGGGCAGGCGGCGATTTTGCCCAGGGCTATGTCATTGCGCATGAAGTCGGCCACCATGTGCAGAAGTTGCTGGGCATTGAACCCCGGGTACGTCAGATGCAGCAGGGGGCCAGCCAGACTCAGATTAATCAACTGTCCGTGAAAATGGAGCTTCAGGCCGACTGCTTTGCGGGCGTCTGGGGCCACTATATGGAACAGGAAAAAATCCTCGAAGTGGGGGATTTACAGGAAGCGTTAAACGCAGCCGAAGCCATTGGTGACGATCGTCTGCAGCAGAAAACCCAGGGCCGGGTTGTGCCGGACAGCTTTACGCATGGTACGTCCGCGCAGCGGTATACCTGGTTCAAACGCGGATTCGACAGCGGTAACCCTGGCCAGTGCGACACCTTTGCTCTTAAAGGATGAACCTGAAAGCAGCGACCTGTGCCATGCAGGCCGCCGGTATACGGCGGCTGGCCGTGATCGGCGGCGAAGCCGACTGGTGCCGGGACACCGCGCTCTCATGGAGCCAGACGCTGGAAGGCGACTGGCTGTGGCTGAGCGATAACCCACCGGAAACCGGCACGCACTGCGCCCCGACCGCATTTCGTACGCTGCTGGGGCGTGAATTCCATCATGCCGTGTTTGATGCCCGCCAGGGGTTCCATGCCGAGGCGCTGGCGGCGCTGGCCGGAACGCTGACGGCCGGTAGCTGGCTGCTTCTGTTAGTGCCCCCCTGGGCGCGCTGGGCGCAGCAGCCCGATGCGGACAGCCTGCGCTGGGCTGATGTCAGCGAGCCGATTGCCACGCCCCATTTTGTCCATCACCTGCAACGCCTGACGGAAGACGATCAGCAGGCGCTGTTGCATCAGCAGCCGCAGCCGCTCGCGCTGCCCAACTGGTCGTCTCGGCCGGCCTGGCACTGTCAGGCCGCGAGTCAGCAGCAAAGCATTCTGCAAGAGCTGACGCATTTTTCTGCTGGCGTGGCGGTCATCACCGCCGCGCGCGGCAGAGGCAAATCGGCGCTCGCAGGCATGCTGGCGCGACAGAATACGCGCTGCCTGGTAACCGCACCGGCAAAAATTACCACCACAGTGTTAGCCTCTTTCGCCGGAGAACATTATCGGTTTATGGCACCGGATGCGATTCTGGCGCTGCCCGACCAGCCCGAGTTTGACTGGCTCATCGTGGATGAAGCCGCGGCCATTCCCGCTCCGCTGCTCCATGCGCTGGTAGCACGTTTCCCGCGCGTGTTGCTGGTAACGACCATTCAGGGTTACGAAGGCAGCGGCCGTGGCTTTATGCTCAAGTTCTGCGCTGAGCTGCAGCAGGTGCGCTACTTTACGCTGGACGAACCGTTACGCTGGGCTCGCCACGATCCCCTGGAACACTGGCTCAACCAGGCTCTGCTGTTTGAGGATGCCGCTGAAACCCCGTCCCTGGAGGAGCGTGCGCCCCGGCGAGCAGAGGCGTCTGATTTCGCCGCCCAGCAGGCGGCTTACCAACTGCTGACCAGTGCGCATTACCGCACCTCACCGCTGGATCTGCGTCGCCTGTTGGATGCGCCAGGCATGCATCTGTGGCTGGCGGGCGAGGTTCCAGCGCTACAGGGCGCGCTATGGCTGGTAGAAGAGGGCGGGCTGACGGATGAACTGGCGCAAGCGGTATGGGCGGGCCACAGGCGGCCTCGCGGTAATCTGGTGGCGCAGTCGCTGGCCGCGCACGCCGGGCTGACGGAAGCCGCCACGCTGCGCGCCTTGAGAATTAGCCGGATTGCCATTGCCGCACCTGCGCGCCGCCGGGGAATCGGTAAGCAGCTGGTGGCCGCCGCCTGCGCGGATGCTGCCGGATATGATTACCTTTCGGTCAGCTTTGGCTACACTGAACCTCTCTGGGCTTTCTGGCAAGCCTGTGGCTTTACGCTGGCGCGAATTGGCAGTCAGCGAGAAGCCAGCAGCGGTTGTTATGCGGCGATGGCCGTGCTGGGGCTGACGACGGCCGGCAAAGCGCTGCAGCAGAAGGCGGAGGGAAGCCTGGCCCGTGACTGGCCGCTGCTCAGACCGCATATTCCGCTGGACCTGCCGCTACCGGCAGCCTGTGACCACGCGTTTACCCGGCACGATGCCTGGCTGGCCGCCGGTTTTGCCTGGGCGCAACGCCCGCTGGAAGCAAGCCTGGCGGTACTTCAGCGGCTGGTTGGCATCAGCCAGCAGCCTTTGCCGCTCCTGCGACAGGCGGTGAACGCCGACACCAGTTTGGCTGAACTGGCTCAGACTGCCCGGCTCAACGGACGCAAGATGCTGATTACGGCCTTACGCGCTGAAGCCGCCGCTGCGCTACTGGCGTTACCCGGCAGAGAAGGCGAAGCGTTGCGTGAGCAATTGCAATAAATCCACCAAGACATTCAAATATTCCCACTATCATCCTGCGCCCGGGGGCGTAGAGTAGTCGCAGGAGGTCGATATGACACTGAAATATGTAATTGTTCAGCAGCCCACTCAGGCTGCCCAGCTGTTTCTGCTTTATCATGCCGTGGGGGACAATCCCGACGCGATGGGCCAAATTGGCAGCTGGTTTGCTAAAACGTTTCCGGCGGCGCTGGTGGTGTCGGTGGGATCGCCGGGGCCGGGCGGTCAATGGTTTAACGAAGCCGGCCTGCATGATAAAAGCGAGCAGGCCTGTGTAGACAGCAGCATGCCGCAGTTTGTCGAGTCGGTGCGTCACTGGCAGCAGAAAAGCGGGGTGCGTCCCGAAGCCACGGCACTGGTGGGGTTTTCACAGGGGGCCAGCATGGTGCTGGAAGGCATCAAAGCCCACGACGATCTGGCTGGCCGGGCGGTTGCCTTTAGCGGTCGCTTTGTGACGCTACCGGAAAAGGCCAGCACGCGGACTACCGTGCATCTGATCCATGGTGATTATGATGACCGTATCCCGCTGATGCAGGCGCAACAGGCGGAACAGCGTTTAACCGCGCTGGGCGGTGATGTCACGCTGAATATCGTAGAGGATTTGGCGCATGCCATCGATCAGCGCAGCATGGATTTTGCGCTGCATCATTTGCAGTATACCGTGCCGAAACGTTACTTCGATGAAGCCTCAGGCGGGGCAAAACCTGGCGATGACGATGTCATTATGATGATGTAACCGCGCGCCCTCGCGATGGCGGGGGCGCATGACCGTTATTTTTTCTTCGGCCAGTTGTCGTCCTCGTCCCACTTGTCGTTGAAATCACGATGAGGCGGGAGATCGGGTTTGTTATCCATAAATTTTTTATGATCGATGCGTTTCAGATCTTTATAGACGTTCATTAACACGCCCACCATCAGCAGGATCACCAGGATCCACCAGTAATCTTTAATAAACTCCATAGGCCCGCTCCTTCCCTCGCTGTCAGGCGATCAATTGTTCCATGATGCGTTGATACATCCGACTCAGCATTTGTAAGTCTGATGCTTTCACGCATTCGTTAATTTTGTGAATCGTGGCATTCACCGGACCCAGTTCCACCACCTGCGAGCCCATACGAGCGATAAAACGTCCGTCAGAGGTTCCACCAGAAGTCTGCAACTGCGGCTTAATTTCATTATAGTGCGTAACGGCGTTGACCACGGCATCAACCAGCTTGCCGCGTGAGGTCAGGAATGGCTGGCCGGAAAGCTTCCACTCAATGGTGTAACGCAACTGATGGCGGTCCAGCAGTTCTGCGACACGCTGCTGAATCAGGGTATCGGTGAGTTCCGTACTGAAACGGAAGTTGAACTGCACAAACAGCTCGCCGGGGATGACGTTGTTACTGCCGGTTCCCGCCTGAATGTTGGCGATCTGCATGCTGGTGGCCGGGAAAAAGGCGTTACCCTGATCCCATTCCGTGGCGACCAGCTCGTTAAGCGCCGGCAGAGCACGGTGCACGGGATTATCCGCCAGTTGAGGATAGGCTACATGGCCCTGTACGCCATGCACGGTCAGGTTCGCGGTGATGGAGCCACGACGACCATTTTTCACGACGTCACCCACGACTTCGTTGCTGGAAGGTTCTCCGACCAGGCAATAATCCAGACGCTCGTTACGCGCCATGAGGCGCTCAACCACTTTTACCGTTCCGTTCGCGCCGCTGGCTTCTTCGTCAGACGTAATTAAAAAGGCCAGACGCCCCTTGTGATGAGGATGAACGGCGACAAACCGCTCGGCGGCAACAACCATGGCGGCCAGCGATCCTTTCATATCCGCTGCACCGCGCCCAAACAGCATGCCGTCGCGGATGGTGGGTTCAAACGGGGGATTAATCCAGCGGCTGGCATCGCCCGGGGGAACAATATCGGTGTGGCCGGCAAACGCCAGGGTTTCGCCTTCGCCGCGCGTGGCCCAGAAATTCAGCGTGTCGTTGATGTTCATGGTTTCGATGTGGAAACCTATCGCTTCCAGGCGTGCAATCAGCAGCGCCTGACATCCGGCGTCATCGGGGCTGAGAGAAGGGCGACGAATAAGCTGCTGCGTCAGCTCAATGACCGGACAAAACATATTATGACTTCTCCTGAAGACGATTCTGGTAAAGAGATTCGTTGAAGCCCAGCAGCAGCGAGCCGTCGGGTGCGCGCAGGACAGGGCGCTTGATGATAGCGGGCTGGGCCAGCATCAGCGCTTTTGCACTGGCGGCATCGGTGATGGCCTCGCGCTCTGCCTCGGGCAGCTTACGCCAGGTCGTGCCGCGCGTGTTGAGCAGATCCTGATAGCCCAGTACGTCGATAAACTGCTGCAGCTGGTCACCGGTCAGGCCGTCAGCACGATAATCATGGAAGCGATAGTCCACGCCCGCCGCCTCTAAACAGCGACGTGCTTTTTTAATCGTGTCGCAATTTTTAATCCCAAACATGACCCACTGCGCGCTCATCGCCTGCTCCTGTCATTAAAATCAGCTCTGGAGTTTACCATAGTGTGATCTGATGCAGCATCCGCCCGATCGCGCCTGTATCGAAAAATACCCTGCATAGAGGCGTTTCCCGTCGGGGGTAAACGGTTTCAGTTTTGCCTCTAATGATTTCGCGGTTTATCATTTCGGAATTAAGAATTTCCTTAATTGTGATTTTTAGGCTACGTCCTGGTCAAAACCGCATTAAAACCTGTCAGCTTAGGCCCTTGCTGAAGTGTGCGTCAGCCAGCAAATCAGAAAATACTCAGCTTTTTGTCGCCTTTGCCGATAGTAATGACAGGTGTAAACGTATTCACCAGGCGAAAAAAAAGGCGTAATATTGCCACTACAATAAGAGAGGGTTCTATGATTGACACCGAAATGGGGAACTGGAAAGAATTCATCGAAGCGATGTTACGCAACAAGTAACACGTGAGGAGAAAAGCAGGGCACTTTCCCCTCTGCTGTAATTCTGACCACACACACGAATAAAACGGCCGCTGCGAACAGAGGCCGTTTTTTTTTGCCTGATTGAGGCGCCGTCAGGCAAGCGGGTTAATCAGTCCCGATGCTTCTCTTTCAAGGGAAAGCGGCGACGCACCAGCACAAAGAACAGCGGCACAAACAGAATGGCCAGAATCGTGGCAGAAATCATCCCGCCCATCACGCCCGTTCCCACAGAATGCTGACTGCCGGAGCCTGCGCCGCTGCTGATCGCCATCGGCAGCACACCGAAGATAAAGGCCAGCGACGTCATCAGGATCGGCCGCAGGCGCTGGCGTGACGCCGCCAGCGTCGATTCAATCAGTTCGCCTCCCTTACTGTTAAGCTCGTTAGCAAACTCGACAATCAGGATGGCGTTCTTGGCCGAAAGCCCGACCACGGTCAGCAAGCCCACCTGGAAATAGACGTCGTTCTCCAGCCCGCGCGTCCAGGTGGCAATCAGCGCACCGATCACGCCAAGCGGGACGACCAGCATGACAGAGAACGGGATCGACCAGCTTTCATACAGGGCTGCCAGGCAGAGGAAGACAACCAGCAGCGAAACCACATACAGCGCGGGTGCCTGAGAGCCCGATAACCGCTCCTGATAGGATGCCCCCGTCCACTGGAAACCCACGCCAAGCGGCAGGGATTCGACCAGTTTCTCCATTTCATTCATCGCTGTACCGCTACTCACGCCCTCTGCGGCTTCCCCCACGATTTCCAGGGAGGAGTAGCCGTTATAGCGTTCCAGACGCGGTGAACCGGTTTGCCAGCGGCTGGTGGCAAATGCCGAGAAGGGCACCATGGTGCCACTGCTGTTACGCACGTACCATTTATCGATATCGCCGGGCAGCATGCGATAGGGCGCATCAGCCTGTACATACACTTTTTTTACCCGTCCACGATCCAGAAAGTCGTTCACGTAGCTTGAGCCCCAGGCAGTGGCTAGCGTGTCGTTAATGGTATCCAGTGATACGCCCAGCGCCTGGGCTTTGCGCTCATCAATATCAATTTGCAACTGCGGGCTGTCATCAAGGCCGTTATGACGGACACGGGACAGGAGCTTATCTTTGCTGGCCTTGTCGAGCAGCATGTCGCGCATCGCCATGAGCTTGTCATGCCCGATGCCGCCATGATCCTGTATTTCCAGGTCAAAGCCCGATGAGCTGCCCAGACCGGTAATCGCCGGCGGACTGCTCGCAATGACCGTGGCCTCATTGATGTGTTTGAACGCTTTTCCGGCGCGCTTAATGATGGCGAACGACGTGCGATCGGCCCCGGGTCTGTCACCCCAGTCTTTCAAACGAATAAACAGACGCGCGACGTTCTGCCCGTTCCCGCCAGGGCCGGAACCGATCGTTGAGAAGACCGACAGCACGTTATCTTTCTCTTTCGTCAGGTAGTACTTTTCCACTTTAGCCACTACCGCCGAGGTCTGATTCATGCTGGAACCGGCGGGAAGCTGGACCTGGGTCAAAATCATGCCCCGATCTTCCTGGGGCAGAAAAGACGAAGGCAGATGAAGAAACAGGAACGCCATGATGCCAATAATCCCCACATACAACAGCAGCCAGCGGCCCCCCGTGCGCAGAATGTGGGCGACACCACGCTGATAGCGGTCGGCGTTGCGGTTGAAATGGTGGTTAAACCAGCGAAAGAAGCCGCGCTCGCCGTGATGTTCCCCTTTGGCGATGGGCTTAAGCAGCGTGGCACACAGGGCGGGTGTCAGGATCATCGCGACCAACACCGACAGGATCATGGCGGAGACAATGGTCACCGAAAACTGGCGGTAGATTGCTCCGACGGTGCCACCAAAAAAGGCCATGGGAATAAATACGGCGGAGAGTACCAGCGCAATTCCGACCAGTGCCCCCTGGATTTGCCCCATCGATTTGCGGGTGGCAGCGCGCGGCGAGATCCCTTCCTCGCTCATGATACGTTCAACGTTCTCGACGACCACAATCGCATCGTCCACGAGCAGGCCTATCGCCAGCACCATAGCGAACATGGTCAGGGTGTTGATGCTGTAGCCGAAGGCAAAGATCACACAAAAGGTGCCAAGCAGCACAACGGGCACCGCGATGGTAGGGATTAACGTGGCCCGGAAGTTCTGCATAAACAGATACATCACGCCAAATACCAGCAGAATAGCTTCCAGCAGGGTTTTGACCACGTCGGTGATAGAGGCTTTAACAAAGGGCGTGGTTTCATACGCGATTTTCGCTTCCAGCCCGTGCGGAAAATAGTGTGATAATTCATCCAGCCGCGCCCGCACCAGTTTATCGGTGTTCATCTCGTTGGCACCGGAGGCCAGTTTTATGCCCAGGCCGGAAGCGGACTGGCCATTGTAGCGGCTGAGGGAATCGTATTTTTCAGCGCCGAGCGCCACCGTTGCGACATCGCCTAGCGTCACCACGGAGCCATCGGGATTATTCTTCAGGGTAATCGCTTTAAACTGGTCGGGGGTTTGCAGCATCGCCTGCGCGTTCACCGTGGCGTTCAGCGCCTGATTATTGACGGCCGGTAGCCCGCCCACCTGGCCCACTGCAACCTGGGTATTCTGGGATTTTATGGCATTGACCACATCATCGGTGGTCAGGGCATAGGCGGTCAGCTTGTAGGGATCGAGCCAGATGCGCATAGCATATTGCGTACCGTAGGCATCCACTTCACCCACCCCATCAATACGGCTTAAGGGCTCCTGAATATTACTGGCGACATAATCAGCAATATCTTGTTTGTTCATGCTGCCGTCAGTTGAGACAAACGCCACCATCAAAATGTTACTGTCGCCGGTTTTATTGACGGTCACCCCTTGTGACTGCACCGGTTGAGGTAACTGGCGCAGGGCCGACTGCAACTGATTCTGAACCTGCTGACGGGCTTCATCAGGATTGGTACCCGCGGTAAAGGTGAGGGTGATTTGCGCCTGGCCGGTATTACTGCTGTTGGAGGACATATACATCAGGTTATCGATACCGGTCATGTTCTGTTCGATAACCTGGGTGACGGTATTTTCCAGCGTTTGCGCTGAGGCGCCGGGATAAGTGGCGGTAATACGCACGTTGGGCGGGGCGAGATCGGGATATTGCTCAACAGGAAGTGAAATAATGGCGAGCGTGCCGCAAAGACACAATAAAATAGCCAAAACCCAGGCGAAAATTGGGCGGTCGATAAAGAAATTCGACATTGAACCGACACTCCTCACTGCTTTTATTATTAATATGAGCGATGCAGCGCGTGACGCACAGAAAAATCCACGCAAACTACGCACGGGTAGGACTCTACTTTACGTGCGAGGCGGGTTTGAAAAGTGGAGAAATTGTAGAGAATGTGTAAGTTTGCGCGTTTTTTATCAACTGTTTCGGCGCTCAATCCACATAATTGTTGCAGCAACGCGTGAACGTACATCAAGTTTGCGCAGGACATTACGAATGTGGACCTTCACCGTTTCTTCCGAGATATGAAGTGCATGAGCCACGTCTTTATTAGACAAGCCCCGCGCCACTTCCTGCATCACGCCGCGTTCGCGTTCGGTCAGCAAGCGGAAGGGATCGTCACTGTTATGTCGCATGGACAGAGCGTGCCTTACCGCATCGCTAAACACCGTCTCACCATGTAGGGCCTGCATGATCTGGCGCAACAAGATTTCGGGTTCGCTGTCTTTGAGTAAATAGCCGTCCGCTCCTGCATCCACCAGGGCGTAAATGTCGCTGCGCGCGTCAGAGACCGTCAGCACCAGAATACGTGAGCTGATGCCTTCATGACGAAGCGCTTTTAACGTATCCAGCCCTGACATCCCTTTCATGTTGAGATCGAGCAGGATGATATCCGGTGTCAGACGGCGGGCTTCCGCCAGCGCTTCAGTCCCGTTACTGGCTTCAGCGATGACCTGCAACTGCGGCTCCAGCGCCAGTAGCTGGCGGATGCCCCGGCGCATAAGGGGATGATCGTCCACGATCATAATGGTTAAAGCAGGTTGTGCCATGTTAGCTCCCTGTGCACTGGATGTCAGACGGCGGTACGGGCAGTACGAACGATCGGCTTTCCAGACCGTTCCAGAATGGTGATGCGCAGAATGTTGATTGTAATGGTTAATTCTGCCTTCAGGTGTTGATCTGCCACATCTTGTATGATCTCAGGATGTTATTAAAATACATAATGGCGGGCAACAGCACTACTCACGCGGCAGCGCCGGACGCGATGGAAAACGCAGTGTGACACGTGTTCCGCGTGGTTGTGCCGTAATCTGTAAGGATCCGGCTAGCCGTTCAGCCCGCTCCGTCATGGTCGTCAGCCCGTAATGCCCCTGCGGTTCCTCTGTCGTGCCGATCCCAATACCATCATCCGTCACGCTCAGTATATGTTCGCCTTCATCTGTGTGCTGATAGTCGAGGGTAATCATCTGTGCATTTGCATGGCGAATGGCGTTAAGCAGCGCCTCGCGGGCAATCTGGAGTACGTGTACCTGCTGTTGAGCATCCAGCGCCTCAAGCCCTGCCTGGCAGGTGAAATGGATGTCGGCCTCAGACTGCTTCTGCAAGGGGGCGATCATTGCGTGCAGTGCGGCCATCAGATCGGATTTTTCAATCGTTAAACGGAAGGTGGCAAGCAACTCACGGAGCTGACGGTAAGCTTCAGCCAGCGCAAGATCGAATTCGGCAATAATGTCATGTGCTGCCCTATCGCGCGCATCGACAGTGCGCCGCAGCAGCGTCAGTTGAATACGCAGGTAGGTCAGTGCCTGAGCCAGCGAATCATGCAGCTCGCGTGCAATGGTGGCGCGCTCTTCAATTAATAGCATCTGCTGCTGCTGTTTTTGGGTCTGCCAGATCCAGACTGACCGGGCCAGCATTGCCGCCAGGCTCTGCATTAATGCTGCAGGCGGCGTCGTAACGGTCGTTTGCCAGTGCAGGGTGCCAATAGGGTGATCGCCCTGCAGCAAGGGTAACTGATGCCAGGCCTGAGAAGGGGCGATTTGCCCGGACTCAAAGGTAAACTGCTCACCTTCCATGCGGATAAACGCAAGCTTTTCTCTGTCAAGCACGCTGGCTAACACGCTGTCGAACAGAGCCGGATGCAGGGGGCCGCGCGTTAAAATCTGAGAGCTCTGATAGAGCAGCGAAAGCGTGCGGTTTGCCTGGGTCAGATCCCGGGTTTTATCGCGGACCCGCTGCTCCAGAAGCTGATAGTGCGCGTGCAACTGGGCGGCCATGCTGCTAAAGGTGTGTGACAGCACCTTAAGTTCATTCTGCTGCTCGACGTGCAGAGGCGGGAACGCAAAATTGCCCTTTTCCACATAACGACTGGCGGTGACCAGCGCGTTCAGCGGCTTAACGACCTGCTGACGGGTAAAGCGTATCGTCATCAACGCCAGCGCCACGATCGCCACCAGGCCCGTCAGGCTACTGATCGCCACCACCCGCATTTTCAGTTCAGCATAACGCTGCAGTTCCAGAACAAAGCGGTCAATTTCCTCCACGTAGACCGGCATCTGAAGCTGCCAGGCTTCTGCTGCATCGGCATCAAGATGCTGAGCTAACTCCGGCCAGCCCGCGCGCAAACGTTGATAGTGGTTAATAACTTTATGTGGCACCCAGGGGCGGTCGAGGCCTTGTAAAACGGGGGCATCAAGGGTGTGCTGGAACTGCGCCAGATGCGCTACCAGCAGGCGAGGCTCCAGCCTGGCATCCCAGGCCAGCCGGTAACTCTGCATCCGTAGCGAACCGGCCAGATTAATGGCTTCCGCGTCACGCAGGCTGCTGGAAAGGGTGAGCAGAGCCAGGCCGGTTGTCAGCAAAGCCAGCAACACAATCAGCGTTAAAGACTGCGCAATACTTCGGGTAACAGAGCGTTTAACAATCACAACAAATAACCCCTTCAGTAACAGGGAAGGATAAAAGAGGTGGCAGAGGACGCCTGGTGACCTGTCATGAAATAGCCCGAAATGAGACCGTTCAGCAGCTTTACTCACCCGGATTGACGTTTCCCAGGAATACCGACGTCAGACCGACCATTACTCGCACAGCTTTACAACTCACAAAGGTTGCCTTGCATTGTCTCGCCAATAATCAATTACGTGTTTAACCACAGCGACCAACGCGAGTACAGGAGTATTTATGAAACGATTACCTGCTTACCTCACCGCCGCCCTGTTGGCCACTGCGTCATTTTCTACCTTGGCCGCCACGGCGGTGGACCAACGCGAGGCACAGGATCTGCAAAAAATCGGCAGCGTCTCTGTTTCCAGCGTAAATGGTTCACTTGACGATGTGACTCGCCAGCTTTCACAACAGGCGAAAGCCGAAGGCGCCAGCCATTTCCGGGTCATCGGTGTGAACACGCCGGGTGATTCCAGCCTCTGGACCGGCACCGCAGAGATTTACCGCTAAACCCTCTCTATTCCATCCCTGTAGTGTTTACCGGCCAGCCAATGGCCGGTTTTTTTGTGATCTCAGAAAAATTTTTTACAAATCGTCCCGCATATCCCCTCGGTATATTTTGCTTCGATGTTACATAACGGTTAGGATTCATCGCCGTAAATTCCCGCGCCGCTTTCCGTAAACTCACAGGCGGACGCACAGAGGAAGACAACCCATTTCGCAGTGCTGAACGCAATCGTTTGGATGCGCTATGACTTATGGTCAGGACAAACAGGAAGGCTATGAAATCTACAAAGAAATCCGCAGCGGACATGCGCGCTGCGAAACGACGCTGGCTCAATTCCCACGACTCCGGCTATAAGAAGGCCATGGGCAATCGTCACGTGCAGATGATTGCCATCGGGGGAGCCATCGGTACGGGGCTGTTTCTGGGCGCAGGCGCCCGTTTACAGGCGGCAGGTCCGGCCCTCGCCATCATCTATCTGGTCTGCGGTATCTTCTCATTCTTCATCCTGCGCGCACTGGGCGAACTGGTTTTACACCGTCCCAGCAGCGGAAGCTTTGTCTCCTATGCTCGTGAGTTCATGGGCGAGAAAGCCTCATATGTGGCGGGCTGGATGTACTTTGTTAACTGGGCCATGACCGGGATTGTGGATATCACTGCCGTTGCGCTTTATATGCATTACTGGGGCGCGTTTGGTGATGTGCCGCAGTGGGTATTTGCGTTAGGGGCGCTGGCGATTGTCGGTACCATGAACATGATCGGCGTAAAGTGGTTCGCCGAAATGGAGTTTTGGTTCGCGCTGGTCAAAGTGCTGGCGATTGTCATTTTCCTGGTTGTCGGTGTCGTGTTCCTCGGCACGGGTAAACCGCTCGATGGAAATGCAACCGGCTTCCACCTGATCACGGATAACGGCGGCTTGTTCCCGCACGGTCTGTTGCCGGCGCTGGTGCTGGTGCAGGGCGTCGTATTTGCCTTCGCCTCGATTGAACTGGTCGGTACGGCAGCAGGCGAGTGTAAAGATCCGGAAACCATGTTGCCGAAGGCGATCAACAGCGTTATCTGGCGTATTGGTTTGTTCTATGTCGGTTCCGTGGTGCTGTTAGTGATGTTGTTGCCGTGGAATGCCTACCAGGCTGGGCAAAGTCCGTTTGTGACCTTCTTCTCTAAGCTGGGCGTGCCTTACATTGGCAGCATTATGAATATTGTGGTGCTGAGTGCGGCGTTATCCAGCCTGAACTCCGGTCTCTACTCGACCGGCCGTATTCTGCGCTCAATGTCGATGGGCGGTTCCGCACCGAAGTTCATGTCTAAAATGAGCAGCCAGCAGGTGCCCTATGCCGGGATTCTGGTGACCGTCGGCGTCTATATCATCGGCGTGGTGCTTAACTACTATGTGCCGTCTCAGGTATTTGAGATCGTATTAAACGTGGCGTCACTCGGCATTATCTCTTCCTGGGGCTTTATCGTGCTTTGCCAGCTACGCCTGCGTAAAGCGATCAAAGAAGGCAAGGCAGACGACGTCAGCTTCAAGCTGCCAGGCGCGCCTTTTACCTCATGGCTGACGCTGCTGTTCCTGTTCAGCGTACTGGTATTGATGGCGTTCGACTATCCAAACGGCACCTATACTATCGCCTCCATTCCGTTGATTGCGTTGATTCTGGTACTGGGCTGGTTTGGCGTGCGTAAGCGTGTGAACGCCATTGCAGCGACCGAACACGATCATCACGAGCACGACGGTAAATCGTCGTAACCGAGACGTTTCGCATAGAATGCCAGCCAGCGTGCTGGCATTTTTTTTGCCTGTGAGGATGGACGATGACGTGCGCAAGGCCCGTAATTCAGATAGTTTTCTTTTAACGTACGTCCTATTATCTCAGGCTCCCTTTCTGTCGCTGCGGAGCGTCCATGTCCTTCAATATCAACATCATCAAAGATAAGCTGCTGTCAGAGAACTGGTTTGTCCTGCGTAATATCACTTATGAGATTACCGACAACCGGGGCGAACTCGTGCGTCACAAGCGTGAAGTTTACGACCGCGGCAACGGTGCCACCATTCTGCTGTATAACCGTGACAAGAACAGCGTGGTACTGACGCGCCAGTTCCGCATTGCCACCTACGTTAACGGTAATGAAGACGGTATGTTGATTGAAGCCTGTGCAGGCTTGCTGGATGATGACTCGCCTGAAGACTGCATTCGCAAAGAGGCCATTGAAGAAACCGGCTATGCGGTGGGCGAGGTGGAAACCCTCTATTCGGTTTACATGTCGCCGGGCGGCGTGACCGAGCTGGTGCATTTCTTTGCGGCTGAATATCACGACGCGCTGCGGGAAAATGCGGGCGGCGGTGTAGAGGATGAAGCCATCGACGTGCTGGAAATCACGTTTCCTGAGGCCATGCAGTGGGTGAAAGCGGGGCGCATCCGCGATGGCAAAACCATTATGTTATTGCAGCATGCGCTTATTGCAGGCTGGCTCACGCTCTGATGGAGTACAGAGCAGACGCGCCACCAGGCGCCTCTGCCTGAATGTTACGCGCAGGCCAGCACGCTTTCGGCCACGCATTCCGGGTGCGCCTGCAGGCGCGCCAGTGCATCGGCATAAGCGGGCATAGCATGAGCGGCTCCCTGTCGTTCAACGCACAGGGAGGCAAACGCTGCGGCGAACAGTGCAGCCTGTTCCAGAGAAACGCCGGCGGCCAGCCGGGCAGCCAGCGCACCGTTAAAGGCATCGCCCGCGCCGGTTGTATCAAGCGGCGTGGCGGGAAACACCGGAATATGCAGCAGCTGTTGCCCGTCAGACAGTAAGGCGCCCGCCGTACCCAGGGTAATAATTACCTGACGTGCGCCCTTGCGGTGCAGCACAAGGGCGGCCTGCCGGGCGCTGGCGAGGTCCGTGACCTTCACGCCGGTCAGCAGCATGGCTTCGGTGCTGTTGGGCGTCAGCAGATCGACCTTTGCCAGCAGAGCGTCACTGATTTTTTGAAACGGTGCCGGATTAAGGATGACAAAGGTATTTGCCGCCCGGGCATGATCGATCATGCGCTGAATCGCGCTCAGATTATTTTCCAGCTGTACCAGCAAAATATCCGCCGCGGCAACGGTCGGCCTGCAGCGCGTCACTTCCGCTGCGCTGACGGTGAGATTCGCCCCAGGATAAACAGAAATCATATTCTCAGCGTCATTACCGGCCACGTAAATCAACGCATTGCCGGTGGGTTTCTCTTTGCAGGTGAACAGCGTAATGGCATCAAAGCCGGTTTTTTCCAGATGCCGGCGGGCAAATATGCCGAAGTCGTCGTTGCCCACTTTGCCGATGTAGTGCACCCGGGCGCCCGCACGAAGCGCGGCGGTGGCCTGATTCGCGCCTTTGCCGCCGGGCCCCATCATGCTGTGCTGGGCAATTAATGATTCACCCGGTAGCGGAAAGCGGGCCATGCCTGCCACGATATCCAGGTTGAAGGAACCGAACACGCACACTTTGCCTTTCATTTTTCCCCTCCAAAACAGCGCTCGGCGGCCAGACAGGCACCGCGACAGCCCGTGTGATCGGTCGCATGGCTGAAAACGATTTTTAAACCCTGGCGCGTAACGGGCGGTCGCAGATGTTGCTGAATGGCGCTGCGCAACTGCACCAAGGGAAAATCCGCCATCGACAGTACGCCACCGCCCAGAATCAGGTACTCGGGATCCAGAATGTTCATTTCGCTGGCGATCAGCTGTGCCAGCCGCTGCACAAACGCCCGCAGATCAGGGTGATCGCCATGCCGGGTAAAGAGTTGCGAAATCCCCGTATCCGGCTGTTGTGCTGCCGCCCAGGTGCTGAGCCAGTGACCGGATATCAGGGTTTCGGCACAGCCCCGGTTGCCGCACGGGCAGGGCAGGTCGTTGTTCGCCAGCGGAATATGGCCCAGCTCGCCTGAGCCGCCATGATGACCATGATAAAAGCGGCCTTCCAGCCACAGGCTATTACCCAGACCGGTGCCGGGATATAACCCCACGGCATTATTGGGTAACGTCTCCAACTGCAGCAGATCCCACAGCATCAGGTGGTTCACATCTTTATCCATGGCAACCGGAACGCCAAGGCGCGCGCTGAGCCGTGCCACGACGGGTTGTTGATCCAGCGCCTGAATAAAGGGCAGCGAGATCACCTGCTGGCGGTCACGGCTGAGAATGCCGGGCAGGCCAAGCATCACCCCGCTTACCGGCTGCGCCTCCAGCGTTTCGCAAATCAGATCGCCAAGCGCGACCAGCGCATCCGCCTGTTGCGACCAACTGGCGGTCGGCACTTTACGGAAGCCGCACCAGTTCCGGCCTTCTTCCATCAGCTGCAAACGGGTACTGGTGCCGCCAATATCAATGCCAAGCCAGCGTGATTTCATGCAGACTCCTGCGCCAGTCCCTGCGCGGCATCAATACTGTCGCGCATCATTGTCCAGGCGGTGGAGAGATCGTCATGCAGGTTGAACAGGCCCGAGGTGCCGACAATCAGCACTTCCGCTCCGGCTTCCAGCAGGGTGCGATAAGTGCGTTGATTACAGGAGCCATCGATCTCAATCAAATAGTGGTGGCCGTGGGCGCGTTTTAACGCACTGAGTGCCCGAATCTTCTCCACCATTTCCGGTATGAAGGGTTGCCCGGCATAACCCGGATCCACCGTCATCACCGTGATCTTATCCAGCAGATGCAGGTAATGATGAATAAAGGACACCGGCGTGGCGGGGTTCAATACCACGCCCGGTTTTTTCCCCAAACTGCGAATCAGGTTGATCACCCGGAAGGCATCCCGATTGATCGTCTCTGCGTGCGGGCAAATATAGTCCGCTCCGGCGTTGGCGACTGCCTCAATAAAATCGGTGGGCTGCTCAACCATCAAATGCACATCGATAGCCACTGGCGTGTGCGGGCGAATTTGCTCAATAAAGAACGGTGACAGCGTGATATTTTTGACGTAGTGACCATCCATGATATCAACATGCAGGAAGTCAGCGCGGGTGTTCAGCACAGCCAACTGCTGCTTGATCTCCATCAGGTTCATACACATCAACGACGGGGAGATTTGAATTCGCATCATACTTCCTTTTTCTCAGTCAGAGGATTCAGTACCGCACTCAGGCGCTTGCTGCGCTTCATGGCACGGCGTTCATTGAGTCGGGCTTTACCCTGTTTCACGGCCAGCACCACAATCAGCACTGCGCCCCACATCGCCAGGCTGACGTGCTGGCTGATATTCATCAGGTTGAAGCCAGTTGAGAGGATCTGCAGGGCAATCAGCGCCAGCACGACGCCAGTCACACGGCCAAAACCGCCGTTGGGATCGGTGCCGCCAAGAATAATGGCCAGCACGGTCAGCAGCAGGTACGCATCGCCATAGCCCATACGCGCAGAGTTAAATCGCGCCATCATCACGAGCCCCGCCAGCACGCATAGCAGGCTGGAAATCACATACACCAGCACGATCATGCGATGCGTATTAATTCCGCTAAACCAGGTGGCATTAATGTTGCTTCCGCCCATATAGATGCACTTACCTGCACGGGTTTTCCCCAGGAACACCGCCAGCAGCGCCGCGGCCACGAAAAAGACCCACAGCGGCAGAGGAATGCCCAGCAGCGTGTCGGCGCCCAAAGCGCGCACCACCGGCGGCATGCCGCTCACCGCGGCGCCTTTTGTCAGCCAGATGCCGATGCCGTTGAGGGTAATCATGGTGGCCAGGGTCACCAGAATGGGATGGGCACCTATGCGGGTTACCATCACGCCGGTGATCAGGCCAATCAGTGCAGCAATCAACATGGCACCCAGCACCGCCAGCAGCAGCCAGGCCAGCTGCTGACCGGTTCCCGCCCCGTCTGGCAACATGCCGAGTAGCACCCAGGCGATGAACAGGCTGGTCAGATTGGCGGTGGTAATAATCGCCAGGTTTAATCCGCCACTCAGAATGGCAATAAACATCGCCAGGGTGAGCAAGCCCAGCTCAGGCAGTTGAAAGGCCATGCTGAGAAAGGTGGAATCGGTAAAAAAACGGCCGGGCAGCAGGATGCTGAACAGCGCCAGCGCAAACGCGATGAGCAGCAGCAGGCCGGTATTGGTACCGTCAGGTTTCAACGCAGTTAAAGGTTTCATGTGTGCTTCTCCCATCAGACAAAGCTGACGTCAGTCTCTTTGCGCTTTTTATAGTGCGTGACGGCGATGGCGACTATAATCACGCCACCGACCACGATGTTCATGAAATAGTTGGATACGCCAATCAGGTTGAGGCCGTTCTTTAAAATGGCGATCAGGAAAACCCCCATTAAGGTGCCGCTGACCGTGCCTTTTCCGCCCATCAGGCTGGCACCACCCAGCACGGTGGCAGCCAGCACATCCAGTTCACCGCCGACCAACGCGTTTGGCACCACTTCACCCATGCGATAAACCTGCACCAGTCCGCCAATGGCCGCCATCGCCCCCAGCCAGCCGTAGGCAAAGAGGTGAATCAAACCAACGCGAATCCCGATGCGCCGCGCGGACTCCGCATCACCGCCCACGGCATAAAGCTGGCGGCCCAGATGCGTTTTGTTGAGTAACACGGCCGTCAGGGTGGCGATGACCAGCAGGACGAGCAGGGGCAGGCCAAGCTGAAACGTCTGGCCCTGCCACTCAAACGGCAGCACGCTGCGAAGGGTGATCCACCATTCAGGCAACTGATAGAGGCTGCGTCCGCCGGTTGACCACATCAGCAGCCCAAACAGCAGCGACTGCATGCTGATCGTGATGATGATGGAGACCACCCGCAGCCAGGTAATGAGCCAGGCGTTGATCATGCCGAACAGCGTGCCGCAGGCCACCGCCAGGCCAATACTCAGCAGGGCGTGATCAAACTGATAGTGCACAAACAGGGAGGCGATGAAGTACTGCACCACCGAGGCCACGGCAGCAAAGGAGATATCGATGCCGCCGGTGACCAGCACCACAAAGAGCCCTAGCGCGAAGATGCCGGTGACCGCATAGCTTTCGGCTAAATCCAGCAGGTTTTGTACGCTGAGGAACTGGTCGCTGGACAGCGAAAACACCCCAATAAACAGCAGTAAAACCCAGGTCAGCCAGCCCTGGCTGGAATGAGGACGTAAACGGGATAAGTCAGGCATTGATGACCTCCGCCAGTTGCTGTTCTTGCACTCGGTCTGGCTGGTATTCGGCATGGATCGTCCCCTCACGGAAATGCAAAATGCGGTCGCAGTTGTGCCAGACCTCCGGGACTTCATCGGAAATCAACATAATCGATAAGCCTTCTCGCGCCAGTTCGTGGATCAGCTGGTAGATACTGGCCTTCGCGCCGACATCGACGCCGACGGTGGGCGAGTCAAGAATTAACAGGCGAGGTTGAGTGAGTACCCACTTGGCTAAAACAATCTTTTGCTGGTTGCCGCCGGAAAGCGTGGAAATTGCCTGCTCGGGATCGGCAACCCGGACGCCAAGCTGCTGAATCCACTGCAGGATTAGCCTGTTCTTACGGTATTCATCAATCAGGTGAAAGCGGTTTTGCAGCTTATCGAGAATCGGCAACACCATGTTATCGGCCACCGACTGTTGCTGAACCAGTCCCAGCGTCAGACGGTCTTCTGAGACATAGCCAATACCGGCTTTGATGGCGTCTTCATGGCTACGGAAGCGTACCGGTTTCGTGTCCAGCCAAATCTTGCCGCTGTCGGGCTGGGTCATACCAAATAGCGACAGAGCCAGCTCGGTACGACCCGAACCCAGCAGGCCACAGAGCCCCAGCACCTCGCCTTCGTACAAACGAAAATTCACGTCGTGGTACTGCCCGCTCCGGCTGAGGTGTTCGACTTCCAGCAACACGCGATCGCGCCTGCGCGTGACGTTTTTCAACGGATATTCCAGCTTCTGTCCGGTCATCAGTTCTGTCAGACGGTGCGGCGTCATGTCCTGTGCTGGCCAGCTGCCAACCCTGCGGCCATCGCGAATAACCGTCACCCGATCGGAGATTTCCAGTACTTCATCCAGTCGATGGCTGACAAACACCACACAGATGTTTTTCTGTTTGAGATAGCGCACCGTGCGCAGCAGCTGATTCACTTCTGTTCGGGTTAGCGAGGCTGTGGGTTCGTCCATGATCACCAGCCTGGCATCGGCAACGAGTGCCCGGCAAATCGCGACCTGTTGCCGCTGGGCAATGGAGAGGTGCGCCACTTTCTCGTTGAGATCGAGTTCAAACTGAAGCTCGTCAACGATACGTCGGGCGCTGGCATGCAGCCTTTTACGCTGATGCCAGCCGAACAGGCCACGCAGGTTGTGTTCAAACGCAATGTTTTCGGCCACGCTCAGGTTAGGGAACAGAGACAGATCCTGATAGATCACCTGTATACCAAAGTCTCTGGCCTGCTGGGTTGAGAGGCGGGGCAAAATTTCCCCTTCGCCCAGACGGATCTCGCTGCCCTCATCCGGCGCATGAACGCCTGAAATCACCTTAATGAGCGTGCTTTTGCCACAACCATTCGTCCCGGCAAGGCAGTGCACTTCTCCGGCCAGCAGCGTCAGCGAAATATCGCTCAGCGCACGATGACCACCAAACGTTTTCGACAACGCATCTAACGTCACGAGCGTCTGCGGTGCGACAGGTCTCATCTCTACAGCCCCAGCTTAATCAGTTTCGGCAGGTTGGCTTTATCCAGGCTTTCGGTGTTATTGCCCAGAAGGGTATGCGTCGTGTCATCGACCCGGACCTTGCCTAATCCCTCAATGGTCATGCCATCTTTAATGGGCGTGTTTTTCTCCATCATCTCGGCAAGACGGACAAACACTTCACCGGCCGTATGGGGATTCCAGATATAGCCGCCTTTGATCGCGCCCCGATTGACGAGCTGCGCGCCCTGGCCCGGACTGAAGGCTCCGATGACGCACACCTGGTTAACCTTATTGCGGTTCATTACGGCCCGGCCTGCGCCGATAGGGCCCTGTGAGCCAAAGGCTAAAATCCCTTTCAGATTGGGATATTTAGACATCAGCTCGTTGGTGGTACGGATAGAATCATCCAGCGATTCGCCTACGCCAAATTTGTCGGTGACCAACTGCATTTTGGGATAATGCTGTTTTTGATACGCCAGCGCAGCGTCGGTCCACTGCTGGTGGAGCGGCACCGTCAGGCTGCCAACGTACATGGCGTATTGCCCATCATCGTGCATACAGGCTGCCAGCGCTTTCATATGGTTGATGCCGTGCGTGGCTGCATCCACTAACTCAAAGTCCCAGTTGGCGAATTTCTGACCCGGTGATTCATGGGTAATCACTTTGATGCCCGCATCGCGCGCCCGCTGTAAGACGGGCTCCAGGACTTTAGGATCGTTGGGGACTACGCCAATGATATCGACTTTCTGCGCAATCAAATCCTCAATAGCGCGTACCTGCAAGGCGGGATCGGCTGCGGTGGGTCCGACCATCCATGCATCTATGCCGCTTTTCGCCGCTTCACTTTTAATCCCGGCTTCCATCGCGTTGAACCATGGAATACCGCCAATTTTCACCACGATGCCCATACGTATTTTTTCTGCTGCCTGAGCCTGGAATGCGAATAACGCGATCAGGGAGCAGGCGATAAGCTGTTTTTTCATAGTGACTCCATTTATTGATTAATAAGCTGCACGGACTGAGGCCGTTGTGAACAGTCGATAATATTTACCCCGTTCCACGCCAGTTCCTGTTCCAGCTCTTTATCTTTTAACTGGTCGGTAATAAGAAAATCCACATCGCGATAATGACAAACACGCGCGAATGAGGGCCGAAGAAACTTAGAGCTATCCATTAATAAATGTTTGCGTTCAGCTGCCAGAATGAGTTGTTGTTTTAAATGTGCATTATGTTCATTCCCCTCGCGTAAATAACCGTCGTTGCCCAGGCTGCTACAGGAAAAAAAGATTTTATTTATTTGAAACTCTTTTAACGGTTGTTCAGTTACGATACCGTGAAAATCTTCATAGCGATCGGAATATTCGCCACCCAGGCAGATCGTGCGAATACTGCTGCGCGCCGCCAGGGTCTGCACAATGCGTAAAGAATTAGTTAATACAGTTAATTCAATATCCGGTAACTGTCGGGCCAGATAAAAACACGTGGTACTACTATCGAGTAATAAACAATCACCTGGGCTAATAAACCCCAGCGCCCGCTTAGCAATGGTCATTTTGGCATCGACATGTTCATTAATTCGCTGCCGGAAAGATAATTCATACTCATTAATGGCCCGGTTATTTATCTGAATGGCTGCATTATATTGTTTAACCGGAACAGCGCCGCCATGGCTTCGCTGGAGTATGCCTTTCTTTTCCAGTTGCGCTAAATCCCGACGAATCGTTTCCTGCGAGACCTGACATAAGGCGGTCAGTTCAGCGACAATCACGCGTCCATTACGCATTAATTCATCAATAATTCTCTGCTGGCGTTCAATCGGCAACATGCTGGCCTCCGAGGGTTATAAAGTACTGGAAGGCACGCGGCAAAAATGTGGCCTGAGCGTGGCTACGCAGGTCACTCTTCTCACAGCGTGCGTAAAGAGATATTTGTTGGGTTTTTATGAAAAACTATGTAATAGGTATATTAAAGACGTGACTGATATCACTAAATTAGGGTTATTTAACCGTAAGAAATAGGGCTGACAGGCTTTTATGCCTGCACCTGTGGCGACTATAACATGCCTGTTTTTGACCGTTTATGTGTATTTGACCGATTCGACTGGCGGGAATGTCCGACGAATCCGATTGAGCGCAACAGAGTGAAACAGCATGATGACTATTCTGCAGAGATCACCGCCTTTCTTTTGTTGTAAAGCGGATGTTTTTTAGTCGGTTAGCTGCGCTTGCTGAGCACTTCACAGAATGCGGCCCTCGTGACGTGCGCTATTGCGCTATCATCTTCCACTCAAAGAAGTTGGGGTTCGCTTTTCTTAATGTGGTATGGGATGAAATCGCTGTTTGCGTTGTCTGTTTTTATGGTTGCCGCTGCTCAGGCTGATCCGGTACAGAAGCTGTTTTCTGACTGGCAACTCACCTGCAATAATGCGGCGCATTGCGTTGCGCGCAGCATACCTGGCGACCAGGGCCTGGTTATGACGCTTTCCCGCAGTGCGGGATCCGATGACAAACCGTTACTGCGCATCGATTACGGCAGCGCATACAGCGGCGCGCTGCCCGGCCCGGCGCTGCAAGATAATCTTTTAGTCGATCAACGTCGGCTGCGGCCTGACTTCAAGCACTGGACGGTTGAGCCACACCATCTTGCTACCAGCAATCCTATCGCCATTAACGAATTTCTTGAACTGACCATGGATGCGAAAAGCCTGCAGCTGACGTTCAATGCCGGTCCGCAGATCTCGTTGCGCGGTATGAAAGCCGCGTTGTTATTTATGGACGATGTGCAGGGCCGGGTGAATAGCATGAGTGCCTGGGTCAGGCGTGGAGGAAGAACCGGCGTCCCGGCCGCACCGGCCGTACCGCAACTGCCGCCGGCGATGGCTGCGCCTGCGCCACTGACGCGTGACGAGACCAGCGGGCTGATCGACTACGGAACGTGGCGGGTAAATTCGGATACCTGTTCCCTTGATCCCCTGCGCCGCGAAGTCAGCGTCTCGCCGCTGACAGACAAAAAAGCGCTGCTGCTGGTCAGCTGTGAAATGGGCGCATATAACGTGATCGATCTGGCTTTTGAAGTAACGCGTGCGCCGCCCTATGTGGCGCGTGGGATTACGCTGACCTTGCCTTTTACCCCGCCGGGCGCATCAGAGCGCCAGCTGGAGCTGATTAACGCAGATTATGATGCGGCAAGCGGGCAACTCTATACCTTTGGCAAAGGACGCGGACTTGGCGACTGTGGTACCGCGACCCGCTGGCAGTTTGACGGCGAGCATTTTGTTTTAGCCGAGTATGCCGAGGAGTCAACCTGCGATGCCTGGCACAGCAGTGACGACTGGCCCACGCTTTGGGTGAGCCAGTCAGCCTCATCAGCGGTGAGCGGTTAAGGAATCGCCTGGACCATCATCGGCGAGCCGTTCTGATTGCCCACCAGCTCAGCGAGCAGGTTGTTTACGCCGTCACTCATCGGCGTAAAGCGCGTCAGAGGCGAGCGGGTAACGACCACAAAAACCCCGACGTTTTGCTGGGGAACCATCGCCATATAGGTGATGAAGCCGCCGCCGCCGCCGGTTTTCTGGATAATGCCAGGGCGACCGTTGGCCGGCCCCATATAAACCCACCCCATTCCCAGCGCGTCGGCTTTGCCCGGCACGTCCATGCCGTCAACTTTATGCAACTGGTCGCGACGGTAGATCAGCGTCTGCAGGCGGTCGATCTGTGGCGTACGGTGATTTACCGAGGAGTTGAGGAACTGCTGCATCCAGCGGCCCATATCATCAGGCGTCGAATATACGCCACCGCTGCCGATGGCCGCCAGCGTGTTATTACAGGGGCTGGCGCCTTTTTCCGCCACCATCAGGCGTGCGCACTGCTCAGGTGACGGCGTAAAGGTGGTGTCTTTCATCCCCAGTGGACGGGTAATTAACTGCTGCAGCAGGGCAGGATAAGGCTTACCGGCCGCGCGCGACAGCGCATCGCCCAGCAGGTCATAACCGAGATTGGAATAGGCCGCATTGGTGCCGGGGGCGGCTTTAAGGCTGGCCGTGTTTAACCAACGCCAGCGTTCACTCTGTGTCGGCCAGACAAACACCGGACGATGGGGTTTGCCGCCGGGCTGCTCTCGCGGCAGACCGCTGGTATGGGTAGACAGGTTAATCAGCCGAATGGGCTGACCATCAAAACTGGGCACCCGCTTTCCGGGCGGTGCATATTTACTGAGCGGATCGTCAAGGCGAATCTCCCCGCGCTCGGCCATCTTCACCATGACTTCACTGGTCATCAGCTTGCTGAGTGAGGCAATACGAATTAACGAATACTTTTGGGGGCGAATATTGTTTCCTGGCCGCGTGTCACCAAAGCTGGCGAAAACCCGCTGATTACCATCTATTGCGACCAGCGCCATGCCTGTCGCACCGCTGGCATAGAAGATATGCTCCGCATAGCGGTCAACAATTTGGGATGCCAGCAACGGATCGGGCGCAACCTGCGCCATGCTTTTAAGGGGAAGCAAAGAAACCAGTAGAGCCAGTACGTAAGGAGTGCGCATTTTCAACGGAGAGGGCTTCGCTATAGGAATCGGGTGAAAACCTATAGTAATCAGTTTGCGGATGACGGGAAGAGCAAAGGACAGTTTTTTTTGTTTCGGATTACAGCATGCGGGCCAGACGGGCCGGTGACGTCATGGGATTGGCGCCGCATTTTGCCCCTGAAAGCCACCTGACTGAACCGGCGCAGGGCGAGCGCGGGACACCCGTTCGGTCAGGTGCGTTTGTACATGCGCCGGGGATGGCCCACCTTGCCATACAGCATTTCGACCGTCAGAAAGCCGGTTTCCACGCAGTGCTCCAGGTAGCGGCGGGCGGTCGTTTTACTCAGCCCGGTTACTGTCATCACCTCATCGACCGAAAAAAGGCGCGTTGTGGCGGGCGTAAACAGTGTCTGAACCCGGGCCAGGGTATTTTCCTCAATGCCTTTGCTGCCGTTATCGTGCGGGTAGTTCTTCGCCTGCAACTGATACAGCACATCGACATTTTTCTGATCGACAATTTTCCATGTGCGCTGTTGGTCTGCAAAGGCGATGAAGTTGGCAAGCGAGCGGTTAAGGCGTTTCCAGGATACCGGTTTAAGCACGTAATCAAAGGCACCGTTGCGAATGGCCTGGCTGCAGGTATCCATATCACTGGCCGCCGTAATAAAAATAATGGAGCAGTTCGCGTTGGCCAGCAACGGATCGCCAATCAGGGTGATGCCTTTGCCATCAGGCAGGTAGTTATCCAGCAGCACCAACTGTGGCGCGGTCAGTTCAAGCTGCTGTCTGGCTTCTGCCAGGGAGCTGGCTATGCCGACCAGCCTGAGCTCAGGGTGCTTACCAATCAGTTCTGCATGAAGCTGAGCCAGTTCAGGCTCATCTTCAACAATCAGGACAGTAACAGGATCATGTTGCATCGCGGACGTTCTCCGTTTCCGTTACGGGACAGCTGTTGGTTTGCGCACAGGGGATAAACAGCGAAAACACCGCGCCACGGGGCACGTTGTCGCTGACCTCAATGGTTCCCCCTGCACGGGTAATATAGCTTTCGGTTAAATACAACCCGATGCCGTGATCGCCTCGGGTTTTGGTGGTCATGCCACGTTCAAACATGCGCTCGCGGATCGCCGGAGTAATGCCCACGCCGCGATCCGCCACTTCGATGATCAGCTCACGGGTACTGAGTTTAATCAGTACTTCAACAGGTTCATGAGGCAACGGGGCGCGCTGCGTGGCTTCAATGGCGTTGTCCAGCAGGTTGCCAATCACCGAAATCAGTTCGGCATCGGAAAGCGTGGGAAACGGCTTATCCATCAGGCACGCGGGATCAAAGTGGAGAATGACGCCTTTTTCTCTGGCGCGCGCGGCTTTGCCCAGTAATAAGCCGCACAGCAGAGGCGAAGTGAATCGAGCCGAGACAAAGTCCAGCAACTCCTGCTCGTGCTCGGACTGCGCTTCAATGTAACCAATCGCTTCGTCAAAACGCCCCATGTGCAACAGCCCGGAAAGCGTGTTCATGCGGTTAAGCTGTTCATGACGCATGATGCGCAGGTTATCGACATAACGTTTCACCTGGCTGAGTTGGGCGCTGAGGGAATCGATGTCGTTAAAATCGCGAAAGGTGATCACCCATCCCATTAGCGCGTCCTCCAGCATGATACGCACCCGGCTGGCGATGACGGTCAGCGAGTTAAATTGGCAAATCTCATCGTGGGTATCTTTTTCCAGCATCACGGGCTGCGATAAAAAGGGCACCGGGGAGACGATCTGGCTGACAGACTCGCCGCGCAGCGCCTCGGCGGACTGTGACAGTCCCAGCAGCTTGCGGGCAGCCTGATTAATCACTTCGATCCGCAGTTGTTCATTGATAACAATGACGCCTTCATAGATCGATTCCATCATGGCTTTTTGCTGGCGGACCATCAGGCCGATCTCGCGCGGTTCCAGCGAGAAAATCTGTTTTTTAATATTGCAGGTAAAAAACCAGGAGAAAATAAACAGGGCAATAAGCACCAGCGCCGCCACGATCAACAGGTTGATCATGTTGCTGAAGGTGATGGCATCCAGATAGCGGGCGAGGTAGCCAACGGAAACAATACCGACGACCTGGCCGCGGTCGTTGAGGATGGGTGCCTTACTTCGCAGTGACATTCCCAGGCCGCCTGTCCGAATGGTGGTGATACTTTTCCCTGCCAGCACCGCTGCGTTATCGCCGCCCACCAGCGGTTTGCCAATCCGGTTCGCCGTCACCGAGTGAAAAAGATGCAGGGCCTGGTTATCGCCAATCACAATAAAACTGGCATCGCTTTTACGGGCGATAGCCTTCATCAGCACATTGATGGTCGGGATGTCACGATCCGCCACCGCTTTTTTCAGTTCCGGAATCAGCGCGATCTCGTCTGCCTGAACCTTCGCGCGCATGCTCATCGCCTGATAAAGCTGCCGGGTGATGCTGACGTAATAATAGCTTCCCAGTAACACGAACAGGACAGACGAAAAAACCACGAGCGAAAGAAACAGCTTCGTTTGAAATGACAACTTCATGACTGTCACACGTATTTTGGAATAATAACTTCAATGTATCATCTTTTTAACAATAGGAACTACATCGGTTTAATTGTTTGATAAATAGTGATTTTTATCGATTACCTACGCTAAAAAAGCCCCTTAAAAGGCTGAGTAACGGCAGCGGGGAATAAAAACCATAAACACCACGGCGATTATCACGATGCGGATCACGCTCTGGAAATAACACCATTAAAACTTTATGCCAGATACCTTCTTCTTCACGTAATTCCGCCTTTTTTCCCGGCATCCTGAAAAAAAACGATGACGCAAAGAGGATAATAATGAGCTCACCTGATAATTCTTTTCTGTCTGACACGCTGACCCGTTCACCGCGCAGGAAAACCCTGAAAGAGCAGTGGTGGCATATTATGGATAACTGGAAAGTCGGGATTATTCCTCTGCCGCTGTTTGTGCTGGCCGGTGCGCTCATTGCGGTAGACTGCCTGAGTGGAACGCTAAAAAGCGATATCGTGGTCATGGTCGCCACGCTGGCCTTTTTTGGCTTTGCCTGCGGAGAGTTTGGCAAACGCCTGCCCGTGGTGGGGCGTTTAGGGGCAGCGGCTATCTGCGCCACCTTTATTCCTTCTGCGCTGGTGTACTACGGTTTGCTTCCCGACATCGTGGTAACGTCCACGACGCAATTCTACAAATCGACCAATATTCTCTATCTTTACATTTGCTGCATCATTGTTGGCAGCATCATGAGCATGAACCGCACGGTGCTGATCCAGGGCTTTCTGCGCATCTTTTTCCCCATGCTCTGTGGTGAAATCGTGGGGATGATTGTCGGCATGGGCGTGGGTTTAGCGCTGGGGCTGGAACCCTTCCAGATTTTCTTTTTCATCATTCTGCCCATTATGGCGGGAGGCGTCGGTGAAGGTGCCATTCCGCTCTCCATCGGCTATGCGGCATTGCTCCATATGGATCAGGGCGTGGCGCTGGGCCGCATCCTGCCCATGGTTATGCTGGGTGGCGTGACCGCCATTATTATCTCCGGCTGTCTGAACCAACTGGGTAAACGTTATCCGCACCTCACCGGGGAAGGCCAGCTGATGCCAAACGTGACCAATGTTGAACCCGAGCCGCTGCAGTCCGTTTTCTCCGGTAAAGTTGACGTGACGGCGATTGCGTCCGGGGCGCTGCTGGCGGTGCTGCTCTATATGGTAGGGATGTTAGGGCAGAAGCTGACAGGACTGCCTGCGCCGGTAGGGATGCTGTTCCTGGCCGTGCTGGTAAAACTGGTGAATGGGGTTTCTCCGCGTATTCTGGCCGGTTCTCAGGTGGTCTATCGCTTCTTCCGCACGGCGGTAACCTATCCGGTTCTGTTTGCCGTCGGTGTCGCCATCACGCCCTGGCATATTCTGGTTACCGCGTTTACGCTCACCAACCTGCTGGTGATTATCAGCACGGTCAGTGCGCTGGTCGCAACGGGCTTCTTTGTCGGGAAAAAGATTGGCATGCATCCCATCGATGTTGCCATTGTTTCCTGCTGCCAGAGTGGGCAGGGCGGTACGGGCGATGTGGCGATTCTTACCGCCGGTAACCGCATGGGCCTGATGCCGTTTGCGCAGATCGCCACGCGCATCGGCGGGGCCATTAACGTTTCGCTTTCGTTGTTATTACTGAGCCATTTTCTCAAGTAAACCTGTTACGCCGACTGAAGCGCTCGCAAAGCAGCATGGCTCCCGAACGGTGCAGGCGTGAGATAGCCTGAATCCCTTGCCGGGAGTAGGGCTGAGAAAGCGGGAGAGGCTGAGAGAGACGAAAGCAGGCGTTCAGAAAAGCGACGTGCCAGCGCAGGGCTGGCACGTCGTGTTGGCCAGGCGACCTGAGGCAAAGCAGCAGGTCGCTCAGCAGCAAGTAGATTATGCGGGTTTCAGCAGTGCTTCTGCATGGCTGACGATGTTTTCCACCGTAAAGCCAAATTCAGCAAACAGCTTCTCGGCCGGCGCCGACTCGCCGAAGGTCGTCATGCCCACAATGGCACCGTCCAGGCCAACATATTTATACCAGTAGTCGGCGATGCCTGCTTCTACCGCCACGCGCGCTTTAACCGCAGAAGGCAGCACCGACTCACGGTAAGCGGCATCCTGTGCGTCAAACAGGTCAGTGGAGGGCAGTGAAACCACGCGCACCTTGTGACCGCCAGTTGTCAGCTTCGTCGCGGCACCCAGGGTTATTTCTACCTCGGAGCCGGTCGCAATCAGGATGATGTCTGGCGTGCCGTCGCACTCCTTCAGCACATAACCGCCGCGCTTGATGTTAGCCACCTGCTCTGCGGTACGCTCAGGCTGAGCCAGGTTCTGACGCGACAGGATCAGCGCTGTCGGGCCATGGTGGCGCTCAATCGCTGCCTGCCAGGCGATTGCCGTCTCCACCTGGTCACAGGGGCGCCATACGCTCATGTTTGGCGTCACGCGCAGGCTGGCAATTTGCTCAACCGGCTGGTGGGTTGGGCCGTCCTCGCCCAGGCCAATGGAGTCATGGGTATACACCATGATCTGCCGGGCCTTCATGAGTGCCGCCATGCGCGCCGCGTTACGGGCGTACTCAACGAACATCAGGAAGGTGGCGGTATAGGGCACAAAGCCGCCGTGGTGGGCAATGCCGTTACCGATCGCCGTCATGCCAAATTCACGCACGCCGTAATGGATGTAGTTTCCGGCCGGATCGTCTTTGATGGATTTTGAGCCAGACCAGATGGTGAGGTTGCTCGGTGCCAGGTCGGCAGAACCGCCCAGAAACTCTGGCAGCAGTTTGCCATAGGCTTCCAGGGCATTCTGCGAGGCCTTGCGGCTGGCAATTTTTTGCGGATTGGCCTGCAGCTCGGCAATAAACTTCGCGGTTTCCGCTTCCCAGTTTGCC
This sequence comes from Pantoea sp. B623, assembly GCF_024814475.1. Taxonomy (NCBI): domain Bacteria; kingdom Pseudomonadati; phylum Pseudomonadota; class Gammaproteobacteria; order Enterobacterales; family Erwiniaceae; genus Pantoea; species Pantoea sp. B623. Next base: position 3,752,299 of record NZ_JANUXM010000004.1, read on the forward strand.
GGCATGCCGCCGTTCATGCGGCGCTCGTATTCGGCGGCCAGCTCTGGATAAGCCTGCTTATAGGCCGCCAGTTTGTTGTTCCAGGCTTTTTCGCGCTCAGCGCCGGCCTGTTTGGCATCCCACTGCTGGTAAATCTCTTTGGGGATCTCAAACGCCGGGTAGTTCCAGCCCAGTTGCTTACGGGTCAGGGCCACTTCTTCTTCGCCCAACGCCGCGCCGTGGGCTTCTTCTTTACCGGCTTTATTCGGTGAGCCAAAGCCAATGACCGTACGGCAGATGATCAGTGACGGCTTATCGGTGACGCTCTGCGCTTCCTGAATCGCGGCTTTAACCGCATCGGCGTCATGACCATCGATTTCACCCACCACATGCCAGTTATAGGCTTCAAAGCGTTTGTGCGTATCGTCGGTAAACCAGCCTTCGGTTTCACCATCAATAGAAATACCGTTGTGATCGTAGAAGCCAATCAGTTTGCCCAGTCCCAGCGTACCGGCCAGCGAGCAGACTTCATGAGAAATGCCTTCCATCAGACAACCGTCGCCCATGAAAACATAGGTGAAGTGATCGACGATATCGTGATCGGGACGGTTAAACTGGGCCGCCAGCGTGCGCTCAGCAATCGCCAGACCTACGGCGTTCGCCAGGCCCTGGCCCAGCGGACCCGTGGTCGTTTCCACGCCTGGCGTATAGCCAATTTCCGGGTGGCCCGGCGTTTTAGAGTGGAGCTGGCGGAAGTTTTTCAGTTCTTCAATCGGCAGATCGTATCCGGTCAGGTGCAACAGGCTGTACAGCAGCATGGAGCCGTGGCCATTTGAAAGGATAAAGCGGTCACGATCCAGCCAGGCGGGGTTGGTTGGGTTGTGCTGGAGGAAATCGCGCCACAGGACTTCGGCGATATCAGCCATGCCCATTGGCGCACCAGGATGACCTGATTTTGCTTTTTGTACCGCATCCATACTTAATGCGCGAATCGCATTAGCCAACTCTCTGCGTGAGGACATAAAGGGTCTCCCTTGTTAAGCATCAGGGCGGGAGTGCTCCCGCCCGGTAAAAGAGGGGAAAACTACAGGCGCGCTGCCAGCACATCTTCCAGTTTTTGCTGGTCAACGGCGAACTGACGAATACCGTCAGCCAGTTTCTCTACCGCCATCGGGTCCTGATTATGTTCCCAACGGAATTCGGCTTCGGACAGCGGGGAAGGCTGGTGGAAACATTCGGTTGAGGGTTCGAGCTTGCGCTCTACGGGCTCCTCACTGTTTTGCAACTCTTCCAGCAGGTTAGGCGAAAGCGTCAGGCGGTCACAACCGGCCAGGGCAAGCACCTGCTCAACTTTACGGAAGCTGGCGCCCATGATGATGGTGTCATAGCGGTGCTTCTTGTAGTAATCGTAAATGCGGCGTACGGATTTCACGCCGGGATCTTCATCCACGTGATACGGGTCCATCGGTTTGCGGGTGTTGTACCAGTCGTAAATACGGCCCACAAAAGGTGAAATCAGGTAAACACCGGCTTCGGCACAGGCACGGGCCTGCGCGAAGGAGAACAGCAAGGTCAGGTTGCACTGGATACCATTTTTTTCCAGTTCTTCAGCCGCCTTAATGCCTTCCCAGGTGGAAGCCAGTTTGATCAGGATGCGTGAGCGGTCAATGCCGTGTTCTTCATACATGCGAACCAGCTTTTCCGCTTTCGTGACGCACATGCCACGATCGAAGGAGAGGCGCGCATCCACTTCGGTCGAAACACGGCCCGGTATGCTTTTCAGGATTTCCATACCGAGATTGATTGCCACTTTGTCGCTGGCGTTGATGATCTGCGTCTCTTTGCTGCCGCCCTGCTTTTTCGCATAGTCGATGGCGTCATCAATCAGGTGTTTGTAAGGCTGGAGAGCAGATGCTTTCAGAATAAGCGAGGGGTTGGTGGTCGCATCTTGTGGGTGATAATTTCGAATCGATTCGATATCGCCACTGTCAGCCACCACGGTAGTGAACTGTTTAAGGGCTTCAAGCTGGTTCATTTCTACACTCCTTGAAAAAAACGTTGTAACGAAAGGGAACACCTCTGGCCTCGTGCCCTAATCAGTGCAGACATTACCGGTCGCAGTAACGCCGACTCACCACCTTGCAACAGACTGGGTGCAGTGAAAATGCGTTTTCTCTGAATGTTGTGCGATGAGGGTAGCGCGCAATCATCCGAGATGACATTTCAGCGGATAACGACTGCCCGGTTATTAAGAATAGCAGCCATGACAAATGACGCAGACCAGACTGTAACAATCTGTGCCTTAAGAAATGAGGTTCTTTGAAGCGCCTCACCGCTTTGCGGTTGTCTGCTTTCTATACTGGGCGTTCACTTACCTGGCGAAGAAGGATGTCAAATGGATGACCAACTGAAGCAAAGTGCGCTCGATTTTCACCAGTATCCCACTCCCGGCAAGATTCAGGTCTCGCCCACTAAACCGCTGGCCACTCAGCGCGATCTGGCCCTGGCCTATTCACCCGGCGTCGCCGCACCCTGCTTAGAAATTGCCGCCGATCCCCTGGCCGCCCATAAATACACCGCACGCGGTAATCTGGTGGCGGTTATTTCTAACGGCACGGCGGTGCTGGGCCTGGGCAACATTGGTGCGCTGGCCGGTAAGCCGGTGATGGAAGGCAAGGGCGTTTTATTTAAGAAGTTTGCCGGTATTGACGTCTTTGATATTGAGGTCGATGAGCACGATCCCGATAAGCTGATCGAGATCGTCGCGGCGCTGGAACCCACCTTCGGCGGTATCAACCTGGAAGATATCAAAGCGCCAGAGTGTTTCTACATTGAGCAGCAGCTACGGCAACGCATGAAAATCCCGGTGTTCCACGACGATCAGCACGGCACGGCGATTATCTGCACGGCGGCGGTGTTAAACGGGTTGCGTATTATCAAGAAGGCGATTTCCGACGTGCGGCTGGTGGTCTCCGGCGCGGGCGCCTCGGCGATTGCCTGCATGAATCTGCTGGTCGCGTTGGGTTTGCAGAAGCACAATATTCAGGTGTGCGATTCAAAAGGGCTGATCTACCGTGGGCGCGAGCCCAATATGGCGGAGACCAAGGCCGACTATGCGGTTGAGGATCAGGGAAAACGTACGCTGGCCGAGGTTATTGAGGGCGCCGACATTTTTCTGGGCTGCTCTGGCCCGGATGTCCTGACGCCTGACATGGTCAAAACCATGGCCAGCGATCCGCTGATTCTGGCGCTGGCGAATCCGCAGCCAGAAATTCTGCCGCCGCTCGCTAAGGCCGTGCGGCCCGACGCCATTATCTGCACCGGCCGTTCTGACTATCCTAATCAGGTGAATAACGTCCTGTGCTTTCCGTTTATCTTTCGGGGAGCGCTGGATGTTGGCGCAACGGCCATCAATGAAGAGATGAAGCTGGCGGCGGTACACGCGATAGCCGAGCTGGCGCAGGCGGAGCAGAGCGATGTGGTGGCTTCGGCCTATAGCGATCAGGACCTGAGCTTTGGCCCGGAATATCTGATCCCCAAACCCTTCGATCCCCGGTTAATTGTGCAGATCGCCCCGGCGGTGGCGAAGGCGGCGATGGATTCCGGTGTGGCGACCCGGCCCATTAGCGACTTCGACGCCTATCGCGAACAGCTCACGGAATTCGTCTATAAAACCAATCTGTTTATGAAACCGATTTTCTCTCAGGCGCGCAAAGCGCCGAAGCGCGTGGTGCTGGCAGAGGGGGAAGAGGTTCGGGTGCTGCATGCGACGCAGGAATTAGTGTCGTTGGGGCTGGCAAAACCTGTTTTGATAGGCCGCCCGAACGTTATCGCGATGCGCCTTGAAAAGCAGGGGCTGAAGATCGAAGCCGGAAAGGATTTCGAAATCGTCAACAACGAATCCGATCCCCGTTTTAAAGCATACTGGAACGAGTATTACCAGATGATGAAGCGGCGCGGCGTAACGCCCGAGCAGGCACAGCGCGCGGTGATCGGTAATCCGACGCTCATTGGGGCCATCATGGTCTATCGCGGTGAAGCGGATGCGCTCATCTGCGGCACCATCGGGGATTACAACGAGCACTACGAGATTGTGGAGAAAGTGCTGGGCCTGCGTTCCGATGTGAAAGTGGCAGGGGCCATGAATGCCTTGCTGCTGCCGCACGGCAACACCTTTATTGCGGATACCTACGTAAATGAAGATCCCACACCCGAGCAGTTAGCGGACATCACGTTAATGGCGGCCGAAACCGTGCGGCGATTTGGTATTGAACCGCGGGTTGCCCTGCTGTCGCACTCCAGCTTTGGCACCTCAAATTCTCCTGGCGCTCGAAAAATGCGTGACGTACTGGCGCTGGTGCAGCAGCGCGCACCTGAGCTGGAAATTGACGGCGAGATGCACGGCGATGCGGCACTGGTAGAGAGCATTCGTCGGGAGATCATGCCCGACAGCCCGCTGAAAGGCAGCGCCAACCTGTTGATTATGCCCAACGTGGAGGCGGCACGAATCAGCTACAACCTGCTGCGCGTCTCGCACGCTGACGGCGTGACGGTGGGGCCGGTGCTGATGGGGATGACCAAACCCGTGCACGTACTCACCCGCATCGCCTCCGTGCGGCGCATCGTTAATATGGTGGCGCTGGCGGTGGTAGAAGCACAAACCCAGCCGCTGTAACACAACGGGGCCGCATGCAGCCCCGATTTTCACCTTCGCGCATGAAAGCGCTGTTAACTTTGTCTTCCTGCCCGTTACGCGGGGCAGGAAGACGAACGTCACTCGGGCAGGTTAAGCCAGTTCTTCACCGGCAGAAAATCGCGGTAGAGCGCGGCCTCTGGCGAATCCGGCTCAGGATGATAATCATATTCCCAGCGTACCAGAGGCGGCAGAGACATCAGAATCGATTCCGTTCTGCCTCCGGTTTGCAGGCCAAACAGCGTGCCGCGATCCCACACCAGATTAAATTCCACGTAGCGACCACGACGATAGAGCTGAAACTGACGTTCACGCTCGCCAAACGGCAACGACTTGCGGCGCGCCACGATGGGCTGATAGGCGTCCAGGAATCCCCGGCCCACCGCCTGAATCAGCGCGAAGCTTTTTTCAAAGCCAGGCAGATGAACATCATCGAAGAATAGCCCACCAATCCCGCGCTGCTCGTCACGGTGTTTTAGGTAGAAATAGTCGTCGCACCACTTTTTAAAGCGCGGGTACACGTCCTCGCCAAAAGGCTGGCAGAGATCAAAAGCCGTCTGATGCCAGTGCAGCGCATCCTCTTCGAAACCGTAAAACGGTGTCATATCGAAGCCGCCGCCAAACCACCAGATAGGCTCGGCACCCGGTTTTTCGGCAATAAAGAAACGCACGTTGGCATGGCTGGTCGGCACATAGGGATTGTGCGGATGAATCACCAGCGACACGCCCATGGCTTCAAAACTGCACCCGGCCAGTTCAGGCCGATGCGCGGTAGCGGACGCGGGCATCTGATCGCCATGAACGTGCGAAAAGTTGACGCCGGCCTGTTCAAAGACGGCGCCATCACGCAGCACGCGGCTTCGTCCGCCGCCGCCGCCGGGGCGCTGCCAGCTGTCTTCAATAAAATGGGCACCGCCGTCTTCGGCGGTCAGCTTGCGACAAATCTCATCCTGCAAATCCAACAGGAACGTTTTTACACGGGAGATATCTGGCATGTGATGAGCTTCTCTTGGTAAAAATTGGACGTGATTATAGCTGATTCATTATGACATTCGGCGATCGTACTCATCAAAGTAGTTGATTATTCCCGTGGCGATAGCCGACGCGATTTTTTGACGAAACGCGCTGGTGCCCAATAGCTGCTCTTCCCGTGGGTTGGTGATAAACGAGGTTTCCACCAGTACCGAGGGAATCGACGGCGATTTTAATACGGCAAAAGCGGCCTGTTCGGTGTGCTGACTGTGAAGGTGGTGCACCGGCCGGATCTGATCCAGCACATGTTTACCCAGCGTCAGGCTGTTCTTAATGGTATCCGTTTGCACCAGGTCAAACAGGATCTGCTGCAGATAGTGATCCTGCGCTTCCACCTTTGCGCCACCGACCTTGTCGGCATCGTTCTCTCTGTTCGACAGATAGCGCGCCATGCTACTGCTGGCACCGCGGTTGGACAGGGCGAAGACTGAGGCGCCGTTGGCATCGGGGCTGGTGTAGCCATCGGCATGGATGGACATGAACAGATTCGCGCCATGCTGATGGGCAATTTCCACGCGCTGATAAAGCGGAATAAAGTGATCGCTGTCGCGTGTCAGCCGCACTTCAATGCGGGGATGGGACTGCAGCTCACGGCGCACGTTGTTGGCGATTTCTAAGACAATATGTTTCTCTTCCGCGCCTTCTTCGCCCACCGCACCCGAATCAATCCCGCCGTGCCCCGGATCGATCATCACAATGCGTTTACCGTTACTGGCGGGTGGCTTGGGTGAGGAGTGACGAGAAGAGAGCGAAGCCTGCTGTTCTTTCGCCTGTACGGCGCGCGGGGACAAAACAGCCAGCGCCAGTCCTGACAGCAGAAGCTGGCGGCGGTGAATCAAACGTTTAAGCAAATGCATGTGCAGGTCCATAAGCAACAATCATGCAAAGTGTTATAGCGTAACGTTAGCGCCAGGGCGATCTTTCAAGCATTTCAGGTTATTACTTTGTATTTCAGCCCACTAACAGCCAAATCCCTTTTTTTTAACGTTGCCGCCAGTGGGGAGGGTTGCGCCTGACGAAGAAAGCGTGATAATCAGCAAATTGTGGTAAATAGCAGGAAAAGAAGATGGAAATCCGCACCTTCCGCCAGGAAGACTTTGAAGAAGTGATCACGCTCTGGGAACGCTGTGATTTGTTACGCCCGTGGAACGATCCGGAACTGGATATTGAACGCAAAATGCATCACGACGCCGATCTTTTTCTGGTGGCTGAAGTGGGCGGTGAAGTTGTCGGAACGGTCATGGGCGGCTACGACGGGCATCGCGGGGCGGCCTACTATCTGGCCGTGCATCCTGATTATCAGGGGCGTGGTTTTGCCAATGCCTTGATGAACCGACTTGAAAAAAAACTCATTGCGCGCGGCTGCCCAAAAATCCATTTGATGGTGCGTGAAGAGAACGATCAGGTCGTCGCCTTCTATGAAAAACTCGACTATGAAACGGTCGATGTGGTGTTGCTGGGTAAACGTTTAATCGAAGATCGTGAATATTAATTCCGTCTGGCCGCCTGAAGAGTACGACGATAAAGGTCAGCTGCGTCTGCCGTTTCTTTTTTGGCTGATTCTGCTGCTGCAGTCGCGTACCTGGCTGTTGCTGATCATGGCTGGCGCCTCACGCCAGCAGGGAAACGATCTTCTGGCGCTCTTTTACCCCGATCGCCAGGCCTTCTGGGTAGGGCTGGCGCTTGGCTTACCGGCGCTGGCGGGCCTGCTAATGACCGGCTATCGTTCGCGTTTGCCCCGACTGTGGCGCAGCTGGCGTCAGGTGTTGATGCTTTCCGTAGCAATTAACCTGATTTGGCAAGGCGCACAGCTGTATCTGGCGGACTTCCTCAGTTCACCGCTTCCCCTGTTACTGACGCTATTCGATCTGCTCGCGCTGCTCTGGTTATTCAGCAGCGTTCGGCTTCGCGCCTGCTTTTTACCCCAACCGCATGCTGAATAAACTTTTTGCCGCTTTGCGACTCCAATCAGTTCTGCCTTAGTGTTCTTTTATTAACAGGAGTTTTCATGAAAGCTGTTCGTTACACGTTACTGACTGTGGCCATGCTGGTCAGTGGGTGTGCCAGTTCCTCCGGTACTGATGCTAACAGCAGCCAGCAGGTAAGCTGGTGGAATCCACTGAGCTATCACTGGTCTGCCGCGCTGCCGTGGAACTGGTTTGGTTCCTCGCTTACGGCCACAGAGCAGGGCGTGGGCGGCATCAATGGCTCAACGACCATGACCGAAGCCGCCATAAAAGAGGGGTTGAAAGGCAAGTACGATCTGCGTCAGGGCATGCGCGGCCATAACGGCCAGGTGGTGTCGTTCTGGCAGGCTATGGATGACGGCAAAGTGATGCTGGTGATTTATGGTCAGACGCAGGTCGATCGCATTGAGGTGCTGGACAGCCGTATCGCCAGCGCCGATGGCAGCAAAATCGGTGACGCTTTCAGCGCCAAATTCGACAAAGCCTTCAACAACTGCGTGCTGGCGAGCGGACTGGACAACCGTGACGTGGAGTGCCGCGCGCCCAACAGTCAGCATCTTCGCTATGTCTACAGCGGAACCTGGCACGGGCCAGAAGGGTTGATGCCGTCGGATGACACACTCAAGAGCTGGACGCTCAGCAAAATTGTCTGGCAGCGCTAAGTCTTTTTTCACACCGCTCAACCGCAGGGCATAACCGGCCCTGCGCGTCCAATTCTGTTTTTCGTCTGTCTTTTCCCGCCGCCTTATGCCTTTTTCGACTTTGAAATCAGCAAACGATATATAAAACCGTTACGGGTTTACGCTGAGTTATAAATAAACTGCTGTATCTGCAGATGAGATCTGCATCAAATTTCCTCAGGGTGAACCATGACCTTACCAGCGATGAAAAAAATCGTGAGCGGACTCGCACTGTCGCTGAGTCTGGCCGGTGCCGCAAACGCGACCGAGCTGTTGAACAGCTCTTACGATGTCGCACGTGAATTATTTGTCGCCCTGAATGCGCCTTTTGTCAGCCAGTGGGATGCCAGCCATCCTGACGACAAGCTGACCATTAAGATGTCCCATGCCGGGTCATCCAAACAGGCGCTGGCGATCCTGCAAGGCCTGCGTGCCGATGTGGTGACCTATAACCAGGTCACCGATGTGCAGGTGCTGCACGATAAAGGCAAACTGATCCCTGCCGACTGGCAAACCCGCCTGCCGAATAACAGTTCGCCGTTTTACTCCACCATGGCGTTCCTGGTGCGCAAGGGAAACCCAAAGCAGATTCACGACTGGTCCGATTTAACCCGTGACGATGTGAAGCTGATTTTTCCTAATCCCAAAACCTCGGGCAACGGACGTTATACCTATCTTGCTGCCTGGGGCGCCGCCAGCAACGCTGACGGGGGCGATCAGGCTAAAACCCGCGCTTTTATGACAAAATTTCTGAAAAATGTTGAAGTCTTCGATACCGGTGGCCGAGGTGCTACGACCACCTTTGCTGAACGCGGTCTGGGCGATGTGTTGATCAGTTTTGAGTCTGAAGTGAATAACATCCGCAACCAGTACGGCAAAGACGACTACGAAGTCGTGGTGCCTAAAACCGATATTCTCGCGGAGTTTCCCGTTGCCTGGGTAGATAAAAACGTCGAGCAGAATAAAACAGCCGATGCAGCGAAAGCCTATCTGACCTGGCTGTATTCTCCTGCGGCGCAGAAAATTATTACGGATTTCTATTACCGCGTGAACAATCCGCAGTTAATGGCGCAGCAAAAAGCCCGTTTTCCTGCCACGAACCTGTTTCGTGTTGAAGACATTTTTGGCGGCTGGGATAACGTGATGAAAACCCATTTCGCCAGCGGTGGCGAGCTAGACCAGTTATTAGCGGCGGGGCGGTGATCATGTTTGCAGCCAGCCAAAAACGCGTCCTGCCCGGTTTCGGTCTCAGCCTGGGCACCAGCCTGCTCTTTACCTGTCTGGTGCTGCTGCTGCCAATCAGCGCACTGATTATGCAGCTGTCGCAGATGACGTTGCAGCAATACTGGGACGTGGTCACCAATCCGCAGCTCATCGCAGCCTATAAGGTCACGCTGCTGTCGGCCGGTGTGGCCTCACTGTTTAATGCCGTATTCGGCATGTTAATGGCGTGGATCTTAACGCGTTACCGTTTTCCGGGCCGCACGCTGCTCGATGGTCTGATGGATCTGCCGTTTGCGCTGCCGACCGCGGTTGCTGGCCTGACGCTGGCCGGTCTGTTTTCCGTGAACGGCTGGTATGGACAGTGGTTCGCGCATTTTGATATCAAGATCTCCTATACCTGGATCGGTATCGCGCTCGCGATGGCCTTCACCAGTATTCCGTTTGTGGTGCGTACCGTGCAGCCGGTGCTGGAAGAGCTGGGGCCTGAATATGAGGAAGCGGCTCAAACGCTGGGCGCCACGCCCTGGCAGAGCTTCCGCCGGGTCGTTCTGCCTGAAGTGGCACCGGCCTTACTCGCGGGCACCGCGCTGTCGTTTACCCGCAGCCTGGGCGAGTTTGGTGCGGTAATCTTTATTGCCGGCAACATCGCCTGGAAAACCGAAGTGACCTCGCTGATGATCTTCGTGCGCCTGCAGGAGTTTGACTATCCGGCAGCCAGCGCCATTGCCTCGGTCATTCTGGCGGCATCGCTGCTGTTACTTTTCGCTATCAACACCTTACAAAGCCGCTTTGGTCGTCGTCTGGGAGGCCATTAATGGCAGAGATTTCGCAACTCAATCATGCCGACCGCCAGCCTGTTAACTGGGCCAAGTGGCTGCTTATTGGTATCGGTGCGCTGATATCCTTGCTGCTGCTGGTCGTGCCGATGGTGTCCATCTTCTGGGAGGCCCTGCATAAAGGACTGGGCGTCACCTTAAGCAATCTGACCGACAGCGACATGCTCCATGCCATATGGCTCACGGTGCTGGTCGCATTGATTACCGTGCCGGTGAATTTAGTGTTCGGCACGCTGCTGGCCTGGCTGGTGACACGCTTTACCTTTCCGGGACGTCAGCTGCTTTTGACGCTGTTCGATATTCCCTTTGCGGTATCGCCTGTCGTGGCGGGCCTGATGTATCTCCTGTTCTGGGGCATTAACGGCCCGGCGGGCGGCTGGCTGGATGCCCATAATATTCAGGTGATGTTCTCCTGGCCTGGCATGGTGCTGGTCACCGTCTTCGTTACCTGTCCGTTTGTGGTGCGCGAACTGGTGCCGGTGATGCTGAGCCAGGGCAGTCATGAAGATGAAGCCGCGGTGCTGTTAGGTGCCTCGGGCTGGCAGATGTTCCGTCGCGTGACGCTGCCGAATATTCGCTGGGCCATGCTGTATGGCGTCGTGCTGACCAACGCCCGCGCGATTGGTGAGTTTGGCGCGGTTTCCGTGGTTTCGGGTTCTATTCGCGGTGAAACCTACACCTTACCGCTTCAGGTTGAATTACTGCATCAGGATTACAACACGGTGGGCGCCTTTACTGCCGCAGCCTTACTGACCGTGATGGCAATCGTGACGCTGTTTCTGAAAAGCATTGTGCAATGGCGTTTAGAGCAACAGCACAAACGCCTGCAACTGGAGGACAATCATGAGCATTGAGATTAACCAGATCAACAAATCCTTTGGTCGCACAGCGGTGCTGAACGATATCTCACTGGATATTCCGTCTGGCCAGATGGTGGCCTTACTGGGGCCGTCCGGTTCCGGTAAAACCACGCTGCTGCGCATCATTGCTGGACTGGAACATCAGAACAGCGGTCAGATTCGTTTTCACGACCACGATGTCAGCCGCCTGCACGCCCGCGATCGCCAGGTCGGATTTGTCTTCCAGCACTATGCGCTGTTCCGTCATATGACGGTCTTCGACAATATTGCCTTTGGCCTGACCGTGCTGCCGCGCCGTGAGCGTCCGTCCAGTGCGGAAATTAAAAAACGCGTCACGCGCCTGCTGGAGATGGTGCAGCTTTCCCATCTGGCGAACCGTTTCCCGGCCCAGCTTTCGGGGGGGCAGAAGCAGCGCGTCGCGCTGGCAAGAGCCCTGGCCGTGGAACCGCAAATCCTGTTGCTGGATGAGCCCTTTGGTGCGCTGGACGCTCAGGTGCGTAAAGAGCTGCGCCGTTGGTTACGTCAGCTGCACGAAGAATTGAAGTTCACCAGCGTGTTCGTCACCCACGATCAGGAAGAGGCGATGGAAGTGGCCGATCGCGTGGTGGTGATGAGCCAGGGCAGCATCGAACAGGTGGGGACGCCGGATGAAGTCTGGCGCGATCCCGCCACGCGCTTCGTGCTGGAATTCCTGGGTGAGGTTAACCGCTTCGACGGTGAAGTGCATGGTTCTCAGTTCCATGTCGGGGCGCACCACTGGCCGTTAGGCTATACCTCTGCACATCAGGGCGCGGTCGATCTGTTCCTGCGCCCGTGGGAAATCGACGTTTCGCGCAGAAGTAGCCTGGAAACGCCGCTGCCCGTTCAGGTCTTAGAAGTGAGTCCTCGTGGTCACTTCTGGCAGCTGGTGGTGCAGCCAACGGGATGGCAGAGCGAGCCCTTCTCGCTGGTCTTTGACGGTGAACAGACCGCGCCGTTGCGCGGCGAGCGCCTGTTCGTGGGGCTGCAGCAGGCCCGACTGTACCAGGGCGCGACACCGTTACGGGCGGTTGCCTTTGCACACAGCGCCTGATATTTTCTTTTTTCACGCAGGGCGGGACAGTGTCCCGCCTTTTTAATGACCTGAATACCGCGATAACCCGGGCTGTGGCCTGGATCAGGGCGGAGAGGGTTTTGCCAGGAAATGCATCGTGACCACTCTGGAAGACACCATCGGCAATACGCCGCTCATCAGATTACAGCGCCTGGCGCCTGACAACGGCAGTGAAGTCTGGCTTAAGCTGGAAGGCAATAACCCTGCCGGTTCAGTGAAAGATCGGGCCGCCTGGTCGATGATCCACCAGGCTGAGTTGCGCGGCGACATTACGCCGGGCGACCAGTTGATCGAAGCCACCAGTGGCAATACCGGCATTGCGCTGGCGATGATTGCCGCGATGAAGGGGTATCGGCTGCGGCTGCTGATGCCCGACAACATGAGTCAGGAGCGGCAGGATGCGATGCGCGCCTACGGCGCAGAACTGGTGCTGATTAGCCGCGAGCAGGGGATGGAAGGCGCACGCGATCGGGCTCAGGAGATGGCGGCACGGGGCGAAGGAAGGGTACTGGACCAGTTCAATAACCCGGATAACCCGCTCGGCCATTACCAAACCACCGGGCCTGAGCTGTGGCAGCAGTCGAAACAGCGAATGACCCACTTTGTTTCCAGCATGGGTACCACGGGAACCATTACTGGCGTAGGCCGGTTTTTAAAGGATCACCAGACCGGCGTTAAAGTGATTGGCCTGCAGCCTACCGAAGGCAGCAGCATTCCCGGCATCCGCCGCTGGCCCCAGGCTTACATGCCGGGCATTTATCGCCCTGAGTTGGTGGATGACATCATTGATATGGGACAGCAGGAAGCCGAAGAAACCATGCGCGCGTTAGCGCGACGTGAAGGCATCTTCTGCGGCGTCAGTTCCGGCGGTTCGGTTGCTGGCGCACTGCGCATCGCCCGGGCGAATCCGGGGAGTGTGGTGGTGGCTATCGTCTGCGACCGGGGCGATCGCTATCTCTCAACCGGAATTTATCAGTAGCGTCCTCCTCAATACCGATGCGTTAAAAAAGGCGTGTGTTGCCCACCAGGGCGCATAAGCCTTTTTTATTTACCGGAGTTGGCACTATGCTTAGTCGCATCTGTAAGGATCGCGTAAAACCGGCTGCGCATTACGCTGGCTCGGTTCAAAATAGCGCCAGTTACGCATGAGAGATAACAATGAAAATCTTGCTGGTAGATGACGACGTAGAGTTAGGCACCATGTTAAGCCAATACCTGATAACAGAAGGTTTTGACGCTCAGCTGGTGTTAACCGGCAGTGCCGGGGTTCAGGGAGCGCTGTCGGGGGAGTTTAGCGCCATGATACTGGACATTATGTTGCCCGATATGAGTGGCACCGACGTGCTGCGCCAGGTACGTCAGCAAAGCCGCCTGCCGGTAATTATGCTGACCGCCAAAGGCGATAATATTGATCGGGTCATCGGGCTGGAAATGGGCGCGGATGACTATATGCCCAAACCCTGTTATCCCCGTGAACTGGTTGCGCGTTTGCGCGCGGTCCTGCGCCGGGTTGAGGAGCTTGCACCGCAGCAGGACAAAAAAGAGATACTGCAGTGGGGCGAGCTCACCCTTAATTCTGCCAGGCGGATTACGGAGTGGAAGGGCAAAACGTTTGACCTGACCGCCTCAGAATTTAACCTGCTCGATTTGCTGCTGCGTTCACCCGACCGGGTAGTGACGAAAGACGAACTGTCAGAAAAAGGTCTGGGCCGACCGCGCGAAGCTTACGATCGCAGCGTGGATGTTCACATCAGTAATATTCGTCAGAAGCTCAGTGCGCTCACGGCGGAGAGCATTACGATTGAAACCGTTCGCAGCATTGGCTATCGCATTCGATGAGTCACAGCTATCGCGGACGCATGTTCTGGAAAATCCTGCTGGGCTTTTGGCTGGTATTTTTCATCATCAGCCAGCTTATCTGGCTGGGTTTTTCACTTTCCGGAACCCGCCACCATCCGCCTGAACTCCAGGTAACACAGCGTCTGGCGGATGTGTTAATGGCATCAGCCACGTCCGTGCTGGAACGTGAAGGGCCAGCCGCACTCAAGGTGATGACAGCAGAGTGGACGCCTGAGGAACGCCAGTTCCTGAGCATAAGTCCTGTTGATGACCTTCAGCCCGCCGTCAGCGCGCCGCCGCCGGTTTCCGATACCACTGATAAATCGTTTTTCCCCAATCGGTTGGTGCGTCAGGTAAAGGGTGCAGACGGCAACGATTATGAACTGATGTACGACCTCAGAGGAATGCGTGAGCTGAGTCGGGAAGGGCGACCACACAACTTTCTGAACATACCTGAACCCATGTTTATTTTTGCTGGCTCGGTAGGGCTGCTGTTCAGTTTGCTATTGGCCTGGAACCTGACCCGGCCAATGCGACAGCTACGCGAAGGGTTTTCGCGCGTGGCTAATGGGGATTTACGCGTCCGGCTTTATCCGGCACTGCGTAAACGCCACGATGAGCTGTCGAGCGTGGCTCAGGCATTCGATGCCATGGTAGAACGGCTGGATACGCTGGTGAAGGCGCGTGAGGCGCTGCTTCATGATATCTCTCACGAACTGCGCTCACCGCTTGCTCGCCTGCAGTTGGCCACCGGGCTGGCACGTCAAAGGCCAGAGAATGTCAGTACCTCACTGGATCGCATTGACGAAGAAGCGCAACGGCTTGATAAGATGATCGGCGAGCTGTTGACTCTGGCGCGTGCAGAACACGAAAGCATGCCGGGAGAACACTATTTTGACCTTGCGGGATTGCTGGAGGCGGTGGTGACAGACTTACGTTATGAAGCGCAGATCCCCGGTGTGGATGTTGTGTATGACGTTGATGAGCGCGCCGATCATACGGTGCGTGGCAATGCGGAACTGTGCCGCCGTGGCATTGAAAACGTATTACGCAATGCGCTGCGCTTCTCGCTGCCGGGACAACGTATTCATGTGAGCCTGAAGGTGGAATCGCAGTGGCTGGCTATTCACGTACGTGACCAGGGGCCGGGTGTGGAAGAAACCAAACTTTCCAGTATCTTTGACCCGTTTGTACGCGTGAATTCTCCGCTGATGGGCAAAGGTTACGGGCTGGGGTTGGCTATCGTACGTAAAGTGGTCTTGGCGCATCATGGGGAAGTGCACGCCGTTAACCGACCGGAAGGCGGGCTGGAGCTCACGCTGCGTTTGCCGCGCTGGCAGCCGGATTAACGCGGAAAACGAACATAAAAAAACGGCACCCTCAGGTGCCGTTTTTCGTTTACTTCCTGATGCGAATCACAGGGGTTTCACCCACAATGACCTGACCAGAAAGCTTCGTCAGATCTTTGATTTCATCCATGTTGGAGATGACAACAGGCGTCAAGGTTGATTTCGCTTTCTCTTCCAGCAGCGCCAGATCGAACTCAATAACCACGTCGCCTTTTTTAACCTTCTGACCTTCTTCAGCGATACGTTTGAAGCCTTCGCCTTTAAGTTCAACGGTATCAATACCGAAGTGAACAAAAAGCTCAATGCCGTTATCTGATTCGATTGAAAATGCGTGGTTGGTTTCGAAAATCTTGCCGATAGTCCCGTCAACCGGAGCAACCATTTTGTTGCCGCTTGGTTTGATCGCAATACCGTCACCCACGATTTTTTCTGCAAACACCACATCTGGTACGTCTTCAATGTTCACGATTTCGCCTGACAGAGGCGCTACGATATCAATTGTCCCAGCGCTATCTGTTTTTTCGCCAAAAAGTTTAGAAAACAAACCCATGATCTTCTCCTAAGCAGTAATTTGGGGCCAGCATCTCGTGGATCAGCAGAGCGTTTTTTCTTTAATGAACTTGTTAACCAGGTTCATTAAGTCTTCCGCCGTAGGTTGAGCCAGTGCCTGCTCTGCCAACGCCTTCGCATCTTCGAAATGTGTATTACGAATAATTTTCTTGATGCCAGGGATAGAAATGGCACTCATGCTGAATTCGTCCAGCCCCATTCCCAGTAACAGTAGTGTAGCACGTTCGTCACCTGCCAGCTCACCACACATGCCAGTCCATTTACCTTCAGCATGAGACGCATCAATAACTTGCTTGATGAGGTTCAGCACTGACGGTGTCATTGGGTTATACAGGTGCGAAATCAAATCATTACCACGATCTACTGCGAGAGTATACTGCGTCAAATCGTTTGTCCCAATGCTAAAGAAGTCGACTTCTTTAGCCAGGTGGCGGGCAATCACGGCTGAGGCAGGCGTTTCGACCATAATGCCGACTTCGATTGACTCATCAAACGCTTTGCCTTCTTCGCGTAACTGCGCTTTAAGCATGTCCAGCTCGGCTTTCAGACTGCGGACTTCTTCGACCGAAATAATCATCGGGAACATGATACGCAGCTTGCCGAACGAGGAGGCACGCAGAATGGCGCGCAGCTGAGCATGCAGGATCTCTTTACGATCCATCGCGATACGAATAGCACGCCAGCCGAGGAAGGGGTTCTCTTCTTTTGGCAGATTCATGTAAGGCAGGTCTTTATCACCGCCAATGTCCATGGTACGCACGATAACGGCCTGCGAGCCCATCGCTTCAGCAACGGCTTTGTACGCCTGGAACTGCTCTTCTTCGGTCGGCAGCGAATCGCGATCCATAAACAGGAACTCGGTGCGATACAAACCGACACCTTCAGCGCCATTACGCTCTGCGCCGGCGATATCTCGCACGGTGCCGATGTTGGCGCAGACTTCAACCTGATGACCATCCAGAGTTACCGCGGGCAGATCTTTCAGCTTAGCCAGTTCATGTTTTTCGGACAGGTACTGGTTCTGAACCGCTTTCAGCTCTTCCTGAACGGCGTCAGACGGATTGACGTGAATCGCATTGTTCACGCCATCCAGAATGATGAAGTCACCGTTTTTAATGGAGGTGGTCACGTTACCGGTGCCGACGATCGCAGGGATTTCTAACGAACGCGCCATGATAGACGTGTGCGACGTCCGACCACCCAGGTCGGTAATAAAGCCCAGCACCTTTTTCAGGTTTAGCTGTGCGGTCTCTGACGGCGTTAAATCTTTCGCCACCAGAATAGATTCGTCCTGGATTGCGCTCAGATCGACAATGTGCAGACCTAAAATATTTTGCAGCAGGCGTTTACCGATGTCGCGCACGTCCGCCGCACGCTCTTTCAGGTATTCATCATCCAGCTCTTCCAGCGCTTTAGCCTGAGCGTCAATCACGGAATTCACCGCGGCATCGGCAGTTGCGTGATCTTTTTTGATCAGGTCGGTGATTTCCTGCTCCAGCTCTTCATCTTCCAGCAACATGATGTGGCCTTCGAAGATCGCTGCTTTTTCTTCACCCAGGGATTCGCTGGCTTTGATGCGAATGGCTTCCAGCTGTTCAGCCGCTTTGCCGCGGCCCTGAAGAAAGCGCTGGATCTCCTGCTCAACCTGATCATCTGAAATCTTTTTACGGTTGATGACGATCTCGTCTTCTTTCAGCAGCAGAGCTTTGCCGAAAGCGATACCTGGTGATGCTAAAATGCCTGAAATCATAACCCTACCTTTTAATCACGATGGCTGACTGGACTCGTTGCATTGCCATAGTCGTGGGACACGTACTCTACGAAAGCAATAACGCGGACAGTTTGTCCGCGATCAAGATGTTGCACGCAATGGCGCAGAAGAGTCGTTTTAAAGCGGTGCAGAAAGGAGATTACTCCAGTTCCGCCATCAGCTTAACTAAATGCTCTACGGCTTTTTGCTCATCTTCACCTTCCGCAGAAAGGGTCACAACGGTGCCCTGGGTCAGACCCAGTGTCTGCAGCTTAAACAGGCTTTTAGCGCTGGCAGATTTACCATTGGAGGTGACAGTGATTTCTGACTGGAAGGCTTTAGCTTCTTTGACAAATTGCGCAGCAGGGCGAGTATGCAGTCCGTTTGGTGCGGTAATGGTAACTTCTTGCTGGAACATTCTATTTCCCCAACTTTTTCAGGATTAGTGTTATGGATCTAAAGTCTAGCCTGGAGCCCTAACTTTAGCCTGTGAAGGTGCGCGGGTATACATCTTACTGTCTAACAATGCGCTTGAATGAGTCTTTCATTCCCGCTGAGTGTCAAAAAGCGATTTGAGCACGTCACCGGTTAATTATGCCGTGATTTGCCCTTTCACTAAATCTGAATCTTGACTCAGCTTGATCCACTTCAAAGGAGGATTAATTTCAGGCTTCGAAATAATTGGCAGTCTAAATACCAGAGCCACGTGAGTGAAATCAATCTGCGACATGGTGAAAGTGAGATCTGGGCCACAAAAAAGCACCCATCCGGGTGCTTTTTAGGCATTTATCCGCACCCGTTTCGGGCTATTGCAGCTCTTTTTCGGTAAAGAGATCGGCAAACAGGGCAGTACTGAGATAGCGTTCGCCGGAAGAGGGGAGAATCACGACGATATTTTTATTGGCGTAAGCTTCATCTTCCTGCAGCTTCAGCGCGGCGGCAACGGCGGCGCCAGATGAAATACCGGCCAGGATGCCTTCTTCTTCCATCAGACGACGTGCAGTGGAGATAGCTTCTTCGTTGGTGATAGCCACTGCCAGGTCAATCAGCGACAGCTCCAGGTTGCCTGGAATAAAGCCAGCACCGATCCCCTGAATCTTGTGGGGGCCGGGTTTCAACTCTTCGCCCGCCATTGCCTGGGCAATGACCGGTGAGTCGGTTGGCTCAACCGCGACCGTGATCAATTCTTTTTTGCCTTTGGTGTTTTTTATGTAACGACTTACCCCGGTCAGGGTACCGCCGGTACCCACACCGGCGATGAACACGTCCACTTCGCCATCCGTATCTTCCCAGATTTCCGGGCCGGTGGTCTTTTCATGAATTTCCGGGTTAGCCGGGTTGCTGAACTGCTGCAGCAGCAGGAATTTGTCTGGATCGCTGGCAACAATCTCTTCAGCTCTTGAGATGGCACCTTTCATGCCTTTTGCGCCTTCGGTCAGCACCAGATTTGCGCCTAACGCTTTCAGCAGCTTGCGCCGCTCAACAGACATGGTATCCGGCATGGTGAGCGTCAGTTTATAGCCGCGTGCCGCCGCCACGTAGGCCAGCGCGATGCCGGTGTTGCCGCTCGTCGGCTCAACCAGTTCAATGCCAGGCTTAAGAATACCGCGTTTTTCCGCGTCCCAAATCATATTGGCACCGATACGGCATTTCACACTGAAGCTCGGGTTACGGGACTCCACCTTCGCCAGGATGCGGCCGTTACCGATGCGGTTCAGTCGAACCAGCGGCGTATGACCAATTGTTAAAGAGTTGTCTTCATAAATCTTGCTCATAGCCTGTCCTTAACTGTATGAATTATTGGGAACCCTCAGAGCATACCTGTTCTTCTTTCTGGCGGAAGGAAAGAAATCATATATCTATATGTCTCATGGCAATAAGACCTGCCAAAAATTGCATAAAGATAGTTGATGATTTAGCTCAGGTGCCACGAGCAAGCTTCGCACGATAACGATCGACCCACATTGCCGTTGCGCCACAAACAGCTACCGGCATAATGGCCAGATTAACGACCGGAATCATCGTAAACAGGCTGACCAGTGCACCAAACTGCATGTTTGCCGTCTTGTGTTGACGCAGCGCCTGGCGCATCTGCTGAAAACCCACCTTGTGGTTATCGAAAGGATAGTCACAGTACTGAATCGATAACATCCACGCGCTGAACATAAACCATAAAACGGGCGCGACGGTCTGCCCAAAGCCCGGAATAAAGTAGAGCAGCAGTAAGCCCAGCGCGCGTGGCAGGTAGTAGCCCAGCTTCTGCAATTCGCGTTTCATAATGCGGGGAACATCTTTGAGCAGGCCTACCCAGCCGCTGTCAGGTAGCGGTTTCCCGGTCAGGCGGGCTTCCAGTTGTTCGGCCAGTAGCCCACAAAAGGGGGCGGCAATCAGGTTGGCAAGGGTGGAAAAGAAATAACTGAACACCAGTACCACGGAAATCACCGACAGCGGCCACAGCAAATAGCTCAGCCACTGCAGCCAGTCGGGAACGTGGGACATTAACTGCGGGATCCAGCTATCAAGCTGGTAAAAAAGCCACACGAAAGCCCCGCCCAGCAGAAGGATGTTGACCAGTAAAGGGATAATCACAAAGCGTCGAATACCGGGCAATCTGACCAGCTTCCAGCCCTCGCTGAAGTAATGCAAACCGTTAAAAGCGGAAACCGAATTGTTGACAACCATAAAGCCCGTTCTCCTGAAGATGGTAAGGCGCGTCTACTATAACCTGGCTTTTTCACCTCTCCAGGTGCCGTTTGGGTAAAAAAACAGCGAAAAAGCGTGGGTGGTCTATCTTATTTGTGAGAAAATACTGCACAGACTTGCACTTATCTGGCAGGGCAAATACAGTTAGAGAATAAAGTTTGCCGCGGTGGCAAGGTATTGGAACAACAGAGAATACAATGATGCAGGATTTGCGTCTGATATTAATCGTTGTTGGCGCGATCGCCATTATAGCGCTTCTTATTCACGGACTGTGGACCAGCCGTAAAGAGCGCTCTTCAGTGTTCCGCGATCGCCCGCACAAACGTTTGAAACAACGTGATGAACATGATGATGAGACGCTTACCGACGACGTTGATGACGGCGTGGGTGAAGTGCGTGTGCGCCATGCCCGCGACCATCAGGAACCTCACTTCGATGATATTCGCGATACGCAGCCAGACGAGCAGCACGCGCCTGTAACGCCACAGCGTGCACGTCAGCCTGCCACATCAGCGCCGGAAAGCGATCCCCTGTTTGCGCCAGCACCTAAGCCTGAATCCGCACAGCCGCGGCCAGCGCCTGCACGCCAACAGCCCGCGCCTCAGCCAACCTTTGTTGCGCCACCGGTACAGGCAGATCCTCTGCTGGATTCTGACCCGCTGGATAGCGTTCAGCCCAATCCCGTTTATCAGGCTGAGCCTGAACCCGCGCCTGAGGTCGTCAGCCCGCCGCCGCCTAAGCAACCTGAAGCGCGCCCTGCAACCAGCAGCAAGCCGAAAGAAGCGGTGCTGGTTCTGCATGTCGCCGCCCATTCCGGTGGTCAGCTAAATGGTGAAGCCCTGTTACAGGGGATTTTGCAGGCCGGTTTTCAGTTTGGTGAAATGAATATTTTCCATCGTCACCTCAGCCCGGCGGGCAGCGGCCCTGTGCTGTTTAGCCTGGCCAATATGGTGAAACCTGGCTCGTTCAATCCGGATGAAATGACTGATTTCACCACGCCCGGCGTGTCTATTTTTATGATGGTGCCGTCGTATGGCGATGCGAATCAAAACTTTAAGCTGATGCTACAGTCCGCACAGCGTATTGCGGACGATGTGGGCGGTGTGGTTCTCGATGACGAGCGCCGTATGATGACGCCACAAAAACTGGAAACCTACAAAGCGCGTATCCGCGATGTGGTTGAATCCCGGGACTAATCCACACTTTTTCAATTTGTTATGATAAACCCCCGCCTGTCGGGGGTTTTTTATCTGATGGGGTTATATGAAATCCGTCCAGGAACACATCACCGAACTGCGCACGACGCTGCGCCATCATGAATACCTTTATCACGTTATGGACGCACCGGAAGTACCGGATGCGGAATATGATCGCCTGATGCGCGAGCTACGCGAGCTTGAAGAACAGCATCCTGACCTGATTACGCCTGACTCACCTACGCAGCGCGTCGGGGCGGCTCCCTTAATGGTGTTTGAGCAGGTCCGGCATGAAGTGCCCATGCTGTCACTGGATAATGCCTTTGACGAAGCCAGCTTCAGAGCATTTAACAAGCGCGTGCAGGATCGGCTAAAAAGCAGTGACGATCTGGTCTACTGCTGTGAACTCAAACTGGATGGCCTGGCCGTGAGCCTGTTGTATGAAGACGGACTGTTAACCCGTGCGGCAACCCGCGGTGACGGTACGACTGGCGAGAATATTACAAGCAACGTGCGGACAATCCGCGCGATCCCACTGCGGCTCAAAGGCGAGAACATTCCTGCCCGCGTCGAAGTGCGGGGCGAGGTGTTTATGACGCAAAACGGCTTTGAAAAGCTGAATGCGGAAGCGCGCCGCACCGAAGGTAAAGTCTTTGCCAATCCGCGCAACGCCGCGGCGGGTTCACTGCGCCAGCTCGATCCCCGTATTACGGCAAAACGACCACTCACGTTTTTCTGTTATGGCATTGGCCTGCTGGAAGGTGGCGAGATGCCGCGCAGCCATATGGCGCGTCTGCAACAGTTTAAAGCGTGGGGCTTGCCGGTCAGCGATCGTATTCGTCTGGTTCATAACGTGGATGAAGCGCTGGCCTTTTACCACGAGGTTGACGCGCAGCGTGCAGAACTGGGGTTTGACATCGACGGCGTCGTGATCAAAGTCGATTCTCAGGATCTGCAGGAGAAGCTGGGCTTTGTCGCCCGTGCGCCGCGTTGGGCGGTAGCCTTTAAGTTTGCCGCTCAGGAGCAGATGACCGTCGTGCGCGACGTTGAATTCCAGGTGGGCCGCACTGGCGCGATTACGCCTGTGGCGCGCCTGGAGCCGGTGCAGGTCGCTGGCGTAATGGTCAGCAATGCGACCTTGCATAACGCCGATGAGATAGAACGTCTTGGTTTGCGTATTGGCGATAAAGTTGTGATTCGCCGTGCTGGTGACGTGATTCCTCAGGTGGTGAATGTCGTTGTCAGCGAACGCCCTGAAGACGCGCGTGAAATCCTGTTCCCTTCCCACTGTCCGGTATGCGGATCCGATGTTGAACGCGTCGAAGGCGAAGCTGTCACACGCTGTACCGGCGGGTTGATCTGTGGTGCTCAACGTAAAGAAGCGCTGAAACATTTTGTCTCGCGCCGCGCCATGGACGTCGAGGGGATGGGCGATAAGATTATCGATCAACTGGTAGAGAAAGAGTACGTCAAGACGCCGGCAGACCTGTTTCGATTAACCCGTGAAACCTTAACCGGCCTGGATCGGATGGGGGCGAAATCGGCGCAGAATGTGGTCGACGCCCTGGAAAAAGCCAAATCCACTACGCTGGCGCGTTTCCTGTATGCGCTCGGTATTCGCGAGGTTGGCGAAGCGACCGCGGCTAACCTGGCTAACCACTTTGGCGAGCTGCAAAAGGTAATGGATGCCGATCTGGACGCGCTGATCGCAGTGCAGGATGTGGGCACCGTGGTGGCGAAGCACGTACGTCACTTTATGGAAGAAGAGAGCAATCGCGACGTGATTCGCCAGCTGGTCGAAGACATTGGTATCAACTGGCCCCAGGTGATGGTGGTTAAAGCGGAAGAGATTGACAGTCCGTTTGCAGGCAAAACCGTGGTGCTCACCGGCTCGCTGTCACAGATGAACCGTGACGACGCGAAAGCGCGCCTTACCGAACTCGGCGCGAAAGTCAGTGGAAGCGTATCGAAGAAAACCGATCTGCTTATCGCGGGCGAAGCGGCCGGTTCAAAACTGGCGAAGGCGCAGGAACTGGGCATCGAAGTGATCGATGAAGCTGAAATGATTCGTCTGCTGGGAGCCTGACATGGACAAACAGTATCTGGTTGAAATAGCTAACACGGTCATGCCGTTTGGCAAATACAAAGGCCGGGTGCTGATTGATTTGCCTGAACCTTACCTGCTGTGGTTCGCCCGCAGTGGCGACTTTCCTTCAGGACGTTTAGGTGAGCTGATGCAACTGACGTTGACGATTAAAATTGAGGGGCTGGAAGGCCTGGTGAAGCCCCTGAAGCGCGGTGAGTAATTACGCTGCCTCGTTATATTGAGCAAACGAGGCAGCGATTTTCTACGCGTTTCGGTTATTTCTGCGATTCCACCACGGCGGCTTTATCTTTTTTAGCCTGCAATGCATTGGTTTTCTTATAACGCCCGGCAATAAACGAACACACCATCAGCTGCACCTGATGAAAGATCATCAGTGGCAAGACGATAATGCCCACGGCGCTGGCGGGGAACAGAATGTTCGCCATCGGCACACCGTTTGCCAGACTCTTTTTGGAACCACAGAACAGGACAACGATCTCATCCTGACGGCTGAAGCCAAACAGGCGAGAGGCAAAGTAGTTAATCAACAGAACGATAGTCAGCAGCAGTAGACATCCCGCCAGAATCCACAGCAGCGTATCAACGCCAACCCGTTTCCAGATGCCGTTTACCACCGCTTCACTGAAGGCGGAATAGACCACCAACAGAATAGAGGTTTGATCCGTAATACCAATCAGACTCCGGTTTCTTTCCACCCAGCCGCTGATCCAGCGACGTGACAGATGGCCTAAAACAAAAGGCACCAACAGCTGCAGCATGATTTTACCCACCTGCTCAAGGCCATCACCCGGTCCGCTGTTGTTAACGTCCATAACCAGATTCACCAGCAGGGGAGAGATAAATACGCCCAGCAGGGAAGATGCCGAGGCGCTACAGACCGCGGCAGCAACGTTTCCGCCCGCCATTGAGGTAAAGGCGATAGCTGACTGTACCGTGGCCGGTAAAATACACAGATAGAGGAAGCCGGTATAAATCTCGGCACCAACTTTTACCGGATGCCACCAGACAATTAACATACCGATAGCCGGGAACAGCACAAAGGTACTGCACATAATCCAGAGATGGAGCCGCCAGTGGCTGCTACCGGCAATGATTTTTTCCCGCGACAATTTGGCGCCATGCATAAAGAAAAGCAGCGCAATCGCGGCGGTGGTCAGGTACTGAAAAAAGTCAACAAAATGACCTCTGGCAGGAATAAAAGAGGCCAATAATACGGTGATGATAAGCTTTATCATCATTGGGTCTATACGTAAAAATCCCATCGTTAAAATCCGGTTAAATTTAGGCTGAGGTGATTGTGCGCGATGTGGGTTTAGAAATAAAATTGATTTATTAGATTAATCTATGTGAGAAATCGATGAATTACTCTTTGCGTCAGCTACGCACCTTTGTTGCTGTAGCGCATTACGGCGGTTTTAGTCAGGCAGGGCAGGCTATTGGTCTGAGCCAGTCGGCCGTAAGCCACAGCATAAAAGAGCTGGAAAATGAAATTGGCGTTCGCCTGCTGGACAGGACGACGCGCGAAGTCGTGCTGACCGAGGCGGGCCAACAGCTGGCCTCCCGCATGGAAAGGCTGCTCGAAGAGATAAACACGACGCTGCTTGATATTCGCAGCTACGGTGAACAGCGCAGTGGCACGGTGCGAATCGCGGCCAGTCAGACCATCTCTGCGCACCTGATGCCGCAGTGCCTTGCTGCCAGCCAGCATAGCTATCCGGACATAAAAATCATTTTGCACGACCGCGTACAGCAGTGGGTGTTAGAAAGCGTCCGCAATGCTGAAGTGGATTTTGGCATCGTCATCGGACCGCTTAACGACACCGATTTTGACGGCTGCGCTATTCTGGATGAACCTTTTTTGCTGTTGTGTCGTGAGGACGATCCGCTTGGCGAGGTAGCACAGGCGCAGTGGTCTATGTTGGACGGCAGGACGATGGTGCTGCAGGATTACGCTTCAGGCAGCCGGGTATTAATTGATGCGGCTTTACGCCAGCAAAATATCAACGTTAATGTCGTTCAGGAGATCGGCCATCCCGCAACGCTGTTTCCTATGGTCGATGCCGGCATTGGGATTAGCATTTTACCGGCGCTAGCGTTACCGCTTCCGGCAGGACGGGCGCTGACGGTGCGCCGTCTTTATCCGGAGATCAATCGCACCCTGACTTTAATTAAGCGTAAAAATCGCTCATTAACGCCAGCGGCCGAAGCGATCTGGCAGGAGGTGCGTCAGCAGGCAAGATTGCTGACGCAACAACGCGAGTCAAGACCGGCGTTTTAGATATAGACATCGAGTTGATTGGTCTGCGTCGGGCGGTTAACGCCATCTGCAGATGCAGTATTACCTTCTTTTTGCGCCTGCTTTGCTTCAGCTTTCTGTTGCTCTTTGCGTTGTAACTGCTGGATTTGCGCTTCTAAAACCTGGATTTGTGCCTTAATCGTATCTTGCTGCTTCTTTTTCTGCTCTGTGGTCATCGTCTTATCGTCACCCAAACTTTTCAGTTGGTCGTTGAGACGAGAAATCTGCTTATTCAGGCTGGCGATTTGTGATGCGGTATCACTTGAGTTGGTTGTGTCTGATGAACTGCTGCTTCCGATACTCGGCGTGCTGGTTAATATCGTTGTCATTATGATCTCCTTGCAAATAGACGTTTTAGGTTATCGGACGCTTGCCGCAAAAGCTTAATGCCCCAAAATGTTAATTTTACGAAAAGATTCTTACAGTCTGGCGTCAGGGCGGATAAATTTGGTGGCTCGTGCAGGATTGCCTCGGCCTGGTGGGCCTCGCCCTGCGGGTGATGCTGGCGCATCAGACTGAATCGCTTTGCGATTCAGTCGAACCTGCAGCAGGTTCTCATCCTGCACTATAGACACTGGCGCACAGAAACGAAAAAAGCGCCTGAAGGCGCTTTTTTCTAAATTTGGTGGGTCGTGCAGGATTGCCTCGGCCCGGTGGGCCTCGCCCTGCGGGTGATGCTGACGCATCAGCCTGAACCGCTTTGCGATTCAGTCGAACCTGCGGCAGGTTCTCATCCCGCACGTTTTACGCACAGCAAAAAGGCGCCTTTAGGGCGCCTTTCAACATTGGTGGGTCGTGCAGGATTCGAACCTGCGACCAATTGATTAAAAGTCAACTGCTCTACCAACTGAGCTAACGACCCGAAGTGGTGGGTGATGACGGGTTCGAACCGCCGACCCCCTCCTTGTAAGGGAGATGCTCTACCAACTGAGCTAATCACCCATATCTTATCTCTTGTCACTGCGGGCCACCTTAAACCTTCTTAAGAGTGGTGGGTGATGACGGGTTCGAACCGCCGACCCCCTCCTTGTAAGGGAGATGCTCTACCAACTGAGCTAATCACCCATATCTTATCTCTTGTCACTGCGGGCCACCTTAAACCTTCTTAAGAGTGGTGGGTGATGACGGGTTCGAACCGCCGACCCCCTCCTTGTAAGGGAGATGCTCTACCAACTGAGCTAATCACCCCCGCTGTGTGGAGTCGCATTATAGGGATAGTTGATTTTGAGTCAACGCTTTTTAAAACATAATTGTGCGTTCGGTTTAATTTTAAACATCCCGTAGGGATTTTATCCAATGTGCTGGTTTTCTTAGCAGAAATACAGGCTTTGCTGCCGCTCTGCTGTCTTGCATGCATTGAGGATTCATCATCAGATGCTAGAATATGCGCACTGTTTTCGCGTCTAACCCGTTTTTTGTCATCCAGACAACGAACCTGCGCATTTAAGGCAATACTGAATGAAAATCAAAACTCGCTTCGCGCCAAGCCCTACCGGCTTCTTACACGTAGGTGGCGCTCGTACCGCACTCTACTCATGGCTCTTTGCCCGTCATCATCAGGGCGAGTTTGTACTGCGCATTGAAGATACCGATCTTGAGCGTTCTACACCGGAAGCCATCGAAGCTATTATGGATGGGATGAACTGGCTGAGCCTGGACTGGGATGAAGGCCCTTATTACCAGACCAAACGCTTCGACCGCTACAACGCCGTCATTGATGAAATGCAGGAAGCGGGTACTGCCTATAAATGTTACTGCTCGAAAGAACGTCTTGAAGCGTTGCGTGAAACGCAGATGGCCAACGGCGAAAAACCCCGCTATGACGGCCGCTGCCGTGACAGCCATGAGCATCATGCCGCTGATGAGCCGCATGTAGTGCGCTTCCGTAATCCACAGGAAGGCTCTGTTATTTTTGACGATCAGATTCGCGGTCCGATTGAGTTCAGTAACCAGGAGCTGGACGATCTGATTATCCGCCGTACCGATGGCTCACCGACTTACAACTTCTGCGTCGTGGTCGATGACTGGGATATGGGCATCACCCACGTTGTGCGCGGTGAAGACCACATCAACAACACCCCGCGTCAGATCAATATCCTGAAGGCGATAGGCGCACAGGTACCGGTTTATGCCCACGTTTCGATGATTCTGGGTGACGACGGTAAGAAACTGTCTAAACGTCATGGTGCAGTAGGCGTGATGCAATACCGTGATGACGGCTATCTGCCAGAGGCGTTGCTTAACTATCTGGTACGTCTGGGCTGGTCACATGGCGATCAGGAAATTTTCTCTGTCAAAGAGATGACGGCGCTGTTTAGCCTGGACGCGGTCAGTAAATCGGCCAGCGCCTTTAATACCGAAAAACTGCAGTGGCTAAATCACCACTATATTAATGCGCTGCCGCCTGAGTACGTGGCAACCCATCTGCAGTGGCATATTGAACAGCAGAACATTGATACCCGCACTGGCCCGGAACTGGCAAAGCTGGTGACCTTGCTGGGCGAGCGCTGCAAGACGCTGAAAGAGATGGCCGCATCGTGTCACTATTTCTATCAGGATTTTTCAGAATTCGATGCCGATGCCGCGAAAAAGCATTTACGTCCAGTCGCGCGTCAGCCGCTGGAAGTGGTTCGCGACAAGCTGGTCGCATTGACTGACTGGAATGCAGAAACGGTGCATCAGGCTATTCAGCAGAGCGCGGATGAGCTGGGTGTGGGCATGGGCAAAGTCGGCATGCCGCTGCGCGTCGCCGTCACCGGCGCCGGTCAGTCTCCCGGACTGGATGTGACGGTGGAAGCCATTGGCCGTAGCCGCAGCGTTGAGCGTATTGAAAAAGCACTGGCCTTTATTGCTGAGCGTGAAGCACAGAGCCAGTAACCGTTCTCTTCCACGAGAGGCGGCTTGCGGCCGAGCGCTTTCTGGCATTAACCGATGAAGGCCAGGCCGCGGGACGTGATTGTCTGAGACGAAAAAAAACCGGAAGCATCGCGCTTCCGGTTTTTTTATTGTTCGTGAATGCCCAGTCGGTCAAGCACACCTTTTATCCCTTCCCGCAAAATCAACGCCGTGAGCTGATCTTGCTCGTTCTGACTCATTTGCTGGACAGAACTTATCAATAACGCAGGTAATGAATTCGGTGGGGGAGTATAATTTGCCGTGGGTTCATTAAGGTTGCGCGTCGACTGAATGAAACTTTTCACGCGTTCATCAATATGAATCAGTCTGGCTTTTCCGCCCTGAACGCCGGGTTTTGGCGTGGTCGTCCAGTTCTCGCGTTTGATCCATTTGTTCACCGTCTGCCGACTGTAGCCCGTTTCGATTGCCAGTTCTTCCGGAGTTAGCCATTCCTTTTTCACGATGCTGTCCCTGTTCAATACATTAGCCATACATATTACAGCAAATCGTAACGCGTGAAAGTAACAGGAAACGAAATTGCCTTTTGTCTCTCAACAAAAGGCAGGGGATTGTTTATTGCGCAGTGCTTGGCTGCTCGGGTGCGGGGCGGAAAGCGAGGAAGTAAGCCAGACCAACGAAAACGGCACCGCCGACGGCATTACCTAAGAATACCGCCACGAAGTTAGGCAAATATTCAGCCCAGCTCATCTGTCCGGCAAAGATCGCAGCAGGAATAATGAACATATTCGCCACAACGTGCTGGAAACCAATGGCCACAAACGCCATGACCGGGAACCACATCGCGAAAATTTTGCCGACCACATCTTTACTGGCGAAGGCCAGCCACACGGCAAGACATACCAGCCAGTTACAACCGATGCCAGAAATGAACGCATGCAGGAAATCGGCATGGACTTTGGCATTCGCAATCGCCAGCGTCTTTTTCAGGTAATCACCCTCGGTCATGGCCAGCATGTGGCCAAAGAACCAGGCGATAGCGATGCTGCCAAGGAAGTTGGCAATCGTTACCCAGAACCAGTTGCGTAATACGCTGTAGCCACTAATACGGCGTGCAAACCAGGCAACAGGCAACGTCATCATATTACCGGTTAACAGTTCGCCACCGGCCAGAATGGTCAGGATCAATCCCACCGGGAACACCGCAGCCCCTAAGAAGCCGCCAAATGAGCCCCAGTCAGCAGGGAGAGAGTTAATGACATGAACATCCAGCAAGAAACCTGTAGCAATAAAGGCACCTGCCATGAAGCCAAGAATGATTAAGGAGCTAATGGAAGCATGGCTTTTTGCCACGCCAGCCTGAATCGCCAGTTGGGCGATCTCTTTGGGTGTATGCAGCGACATATATTCTCTATTGATTTTAGTATTGGAGCGAAAACGCCTGGTTGAAGAACGGTGCGCTGGAGAAAACCATGCAGCCGTATTAGATAGCGGGCTAAGTTTTACACGACATTACCGGGAAGACAAGATAATTCCCATAACATATTTAACCGTGAATTAACTTAACTGCCGATAAAAAGTTACTCTTCAACCAGGCTCCTTTCACGATGTTAACAAGGGCAGGAGAGAAACAAACGCACGTCATCACGCTGAGTTTGCCGTCTTTTTCAGCGATCAAACACAGAATGTGATTTTGCCGTTGACACTCCATGGGGGGTTGCATATTATGCCGTCCGTCGCTTAACACGACGGTTTTTTCGGTTCGGGGCTATAGCTCAGCTGGGAGAGCGCTTGCATGGCATGCAAGAGGTCAGCGGTTCGATCCCGCTTAGCTCCACCAAACTTCTTCCCAAAAGTTTGGCACTGAAAAAATGATTTCCAGATGTGGGGGTATAGCTCAGCTGGGAGAGCGCTTGCATGGCATGCAAGAGGTCAGCGGTTCGATCCCGCTTATCTCCACCAAATCTCTGGTTTCTCAGCCTTTCTGATATTTCTCTTCGTCAATCCACACACAAGCGTATATAGCGTGCCTGTGCGATTTATCCTCTTTGACGTTATCTTTCTGCAACACAGCAGGCGTTTATCACCTGGCGTTGTGCCTGAATTCAGCCTAATTGTTGCGTCAGCCATCGACGGAAGTCATTAAGCTGTAGAATAAACGCCTCAGCCGTCGCCCGTGGTGCCTGACTTTCTGCGAAAAAGAAGGCTATTGCCGCTTCACGCGCCGGATAACGCGCCGGATAACGCGCAACGAACCGCTCAACGTGCTCCTCAAGGCTGCGCGGCCAGTCCGTGTCGCTATCTTTACGTAACATATTGGTGGCGCGAATCAGCTTTTTGGCAGCCGCGCGCTGAAGTGGCCGCTGCTGCCAGGGCTGGCTGGCGCGGGACAGACGCGTTGCATACTCGCTCAGCACCTCTGTGACATCGCGGTTTATCGCCCAAGCCAGCGCGCGGGATGGCCTGTAAAGCCCAAAAAGCGCAGAGAGATCCTGGCCATAGAGACAACGGCAATGGTGCTTCAGCCAGAATCCCCAGGAAAGGCTGTTCTCCGGCGCGCGGGCCTCATCGAGCGTGCCGATATCAAAATCGACTTTACTCACTACCGGATGCTTTACGGCCAGCGCCTTTTTCAAAGCGGCCAGGCTGTTTTGCTGCGCCCGATCAGGTGAATGGCGGAATATCAGGCACAGGTCCAAATCAGATTCTCCCTCAACGGCGTTTCCCGACGCTACGCTGCCGTAAAGATAAACGCTGTGCAGGCTATCCCGATAGTTAGCGCTCAGGTGGGCCAGGGCATCGTCAATGACAGCCTGAAACGCGGGCTGAACGTCTGCAAAGGGCAGGGTAACAATAAAACCCTGTGGATCCAGACTCATAATGGCTCCTGTATGGCAAACACAGTCGATAACTGAACGATGCGGAGGTGCGTGGTAAACCGCGAGATCTTCCGCTTAGCAGACAAGGGCAGTATTTATCAGGGCGACAGATGGGGTCAACTTTCTTGCCCGGCACTCAGGTTCCGGCGGACAAGGGGTTATGGATGGGAGGGTGACAAAAAAGGCGAGTCGTTTGACTCGCCTTAATGTGGGCAGAACGCGAACTCAGAATGCCAGTACCAGGCCTGCAATCGCCGCAGACAGCACGCTGACCAGCGTTGAGCCGTACAGCAGTTTCAGACCGAAGCGTGAAACCACGTTACCTTGCTCTTCGTTCAGTCCCTTGATGGCGCCAGCGACGATGCCGATAGACGAGAAGTTGGCGAATGAGACTAAGAATACTGACAGGATGCCTTCCGCGTTCGGTGACAGCTGACCGGCAATTTTCTGCAGATCCATCATGGCTACAAACTCGTTGGAAACCAGTTTGGTTGCCATGATGCTGCCGACCTGCAGGGCTTCGCCTGATGGCACGCCCATCACCCACGCAAAGGGGTAGAAGACATAACCCAGCACGCCCTGGAAGGTCACGCCGAAGATGAAGTCAAACAGCGCGTTCAGGCCCGAAATCAGTGCGATAAAACCGATCAGCATGGCTGCAACGATGATGGCGACGCGGAAACCGGCAAGAATGTACTCGCCCAGCATTTCAAAGAAGCTCTGACCCTGATGCAGATCCTGCAGTTGCAGATCTTCTTCGCTGTCAACGCGGTAAGGGTTGATGAGCGACAGCACGATAAAGGTACTGAACATATTCAGCACCAGCGCAGCGACAACATACTTAGGTTGCAGCATGGTCATGTAAGCGCCCACGATAGACATGGAAACCGTCGACATCGCAGTGGCCGCCATGGTGTACATACGGCGTTGAGACATTTTGCCCAGAATATCTTTGTACGCGATAAAGTTCTCAGACTGTCCCAAAATCAGAGAGCTTACGGCGTTGAAAGATTCCAGTTTGCCCATGCCGTTGATCTTAGACAGCACGGTACCAATTCCACGGATGACCCATGGCAGGATGCGGAAGTGCTGAAGAATACCAATCAGGGCTGAGATGAACACGATGGGGCACAATACGTTCAGGAAGAAGAACGCCAGGCCTTTATCATTCATGTTACCGAACACGAAGTTGGTACCCTGAGCGGCATATTTCAGAAGATGATCGAAGAAACCGGCAAATCCTTTGACGAATCCCAGACCGGCTTCCGAGTTCAGGAAGAACCATGCCAGAACGATCTCAATAACCAGAAGCTGTACGATGTAGCGAACCCGAATACTTTTTCTGTCGTGGCTGACCAGCAGGGCCAGCACGCCAACGACCACTAGTGCTAAAAGAAACTGCAAAATATGGGACATGATTGCTCCAAATTTGAGGAGGATTGTATTTTGCTGCGTATTCTATGTAACGGCTTACCGAAAAACGAGATCTCCACCACAATATAAGTATTCAATATCGCCAATTTTCTCAGAATACTCTCACCGATCACGCCCTGTAACCAAATTGTTCACATCATATTCACTTAAACCTATTGTCTGTAATTTAAACAACACGTAGAGTAGGGGAATTGCGCCTGACCTTGAGGCATTCTGCACCTCCAATTTATAGCAATGGCTATACTTTATAGCACTATCTATTACACTGATTACTAAAACCGCATTTCACTTGCACCTGTGTCGCTTTAAGCTGCACAGGTAAACCAACGACAGGGTAGCCAATATGTTTGAAAGCCGTGCCGCCGAGCGCGCCGCTCGCGGAGCAAGAAAAGTGAAACTCGCCCTGTTGGGGCCCGCGTTTATCGCCGCTATCGGCTATATCGATCCGGGCAACTTTGCGACCAATATCCAGGCGGGTGCTGCTTACGGTTACCAGCTCCTTTGGGTCGTGGTATGGGCCAATATCATGGCGATGCTTATCCAGTTGATGTCAGCCAAATTGGGCATTGCGACGGGCAAAAACCTCGCGGAACACATCCGCGATCGTTTTCCCCGTCCGGCGGTGTGGTTCTATTGGGTACAGGCGGAGATCATCGCGATGGCGACCGATCTCGCAGAATTTATCGGTGCCGCTCTGGGCTTTAAACTGCTGCTGGGTGTGTCCCTGATGCAGGGCGCTGTGCTTACCGGCGTGGCCACCGTGCTTATTTTGATGCTGCAAAACCGTGGGCAGAAGCCGCTGGAGCTGGTGATTGGTGGCCTGCTGCTGTTTGTGGCGGCAGCGTACATAGTGGAGCTGTTTTTCTCCCAGCCCAAGGTCAGTGAACTGGTGACAGGTATGGCGCTGCCGTCTCTGCCCAACGCGGATGCGGTCTTTCTGGCCGCGGGTGTGCTGGGCGCCACCATTATGCCGCACGTGATTTATCTGCATTCTGCATTGACCCAGGGAAAAAGCAGTGACAGTCAGGCCCGGCGCTATTCATCCACCAAGCTTGATGTCGCCATTGCCATGACCATTGCGGGATTTGTCAATCTGGCGATGATGGCCACGGCCGCTGCCGCCTTCCATTTTAGCGGCCACAGCGGGATTGCCGAGCTCGATCAGGCTTACACCACGTTGCAGCCGTTACTGGGCCACGCTGCCGCCACGGTGTTTGGCTTAAGCCTGGTCGCGGCGGGGCTGTCTTCTACCGTGGTGGGCACCCTGGCCGGACAGGTGGTCATGCAGGGATTTATAAAATTCTATATTCCGCTGTGGGTGCGACGCGCAGTAACCATGGTGCCTTCGTTTATTGTGATCTGGGCCGGCTGGGATCCTACGCGCGTGTTAGTCATGAGTCAGGTGTTGCTGAGCTTTGGTATCGCGCTGGCTCTCATTCCGCTGCTGGCCTTCACCGGCAACCGTGAGCTGATGGGCGAGGCATTGGTCAATTCACGGCTGATGCAAAACACCGGCCGCGTCATCGTGGTGCTGGTGGTGAGTCTTAACGCCTATCTGCTGATCGGCCAGATGATGGGAATGTAATGCCGCTGCCTGGCAACCCGTCAGGCAGCCCATATTTAGCTTTTAAAGCCTGTTGCCTTGAGCTTTATCCGTATCCGTTTATATTTTCTTCTGTCTTGTTGATTCAGGAGCGGAACGATGCGGACACCGGATTATCCTTCAGAAGACCAGCCAAAATGGGCTGCGGTCGACGACTACTTTTCTCAGCAACTTATTCCTGCCGATAGCCATTTTCAAGCCGCGCTTGTCGCCAACCGTCAGGCGGGGCTGCCTGCTCACGATGTTTCTGCCCTGCAAGGCAAGATGCTCGGGCTGTTTATCAAAATGATTAATGCCTCACGTGTGCTGGAAATTGGCACGCTGGGAGGTTACAGCACCCTCTGGATGGCTCAGGCGCTGGGTGCGGAAGGTAAAATTACCACTCTCGAAGCTGACAGCCATCATGCGCAGGTTGCCAGGCAGAACATCCACCGTGCAGGGCTGGCCGAACGTGTCGATCTGCGTCTCGGTGCAGCACTGGACGTGCTGCCTCAACTGCAGGGGCCGTTCGACCTGATCTTTATTGATGCGGATAAGCGAAACAATCCGCACTACCTGCGTTGGGCAGTCACTCTGGCGCGCCCCGGCACGGTCATTATTGCCGACAACGTTGTACGAGGCGGGGCGGTAACAGAGGGGACGTCCACAGACTGCAACGTGCAGGGCGTGCGTGAATTTTTCCAACTGCTTGCCAGCGATCCCCGGCTGGACGCGACGGCGATTCAAACCGTAGGCGAAAAGGGCTGGGATGGCTTTGTCATGGCCAGAGTGAAGTAGAGCTGGCACTATCACCTCAGGTGGCCTGCCAACCCGTACGGGCTAACAGGCGCGCTTTAGCGATAGCGTTCAGGATAGCGATGGTGTTCGCGGCGTTCAGCGTGCCAGTGGCGATGCTCATGCTCCCAGCGATGTTGTCTGTCGCGTGCGTGCCAGCGGCGTTCGCGTTCCCACTGTTGATGACGTCGCCACGCTTCGTGTCGCCACCAGCGACGCTCTTTATAAGCATAGCGATCGTTAAACCAGCGCGGCTCACGCCAGTGGTGACCGTCCCAGTAATAACCTCGGCGATCGCGATCGCCCAGATGAAGCGTTACGCCGGGCGCGAGACGCACGGATGTATCTGAGGCCTGAGCGGTGTGCATTGCCAGCGGCATTAACATGGCTACAACGGCAGCCAGTAAGATTCCACGTATCATGATTTTCTCCTGACGGCAGCGTGTCTCCGCTGCTGATACGCTATTTTGTCGGTATCAGGCCGGAGAAACCTGTGGAAGCCGTCTGAAAAACCGTTAAAGCTCAAGGTTTGAGAGTTTTCTGGCGCAGCCGCCTGGCGAACCAGGCGGTGCGGTTACAGCAGCGCGGACTCAATTGCGGCCAGTTCATCATCCCTGAGGGGCGCCTGACTCAGCATTTGTAGGGCATCATCGATTTGCGCCGTTTTACTCGCGCCTATCAGTACCGAGGTAATGCGGGGATCGCGCAGTACCCACGTCAGCGCCATCTGTGCCAGCTTCTGGCCGCGCTGTTGCGCAATAGCATTAAGCCTGCGAACTTTTTCCATCTTTTCGTCAGTAAGCTGGCTTTCGTTCAGGAATTTGCTGCCGCTGGCAACGCGAGAATCCTGCGGGATGCCCTGCAAATAGCGATCGGTCAGCACGCCACCCGCCAGCGGCGAGAACGCAATACAGCCTGCTCCATGCGCATCCAGCGTCTGAAGTAATCCCTGCTCCGGTGTACGTTCAAAGAGCGAATAACGAGGCTGATGGATCAGGCACGGCGTGCCCAGATCGCGCAGAATCGCCATCGCGTCGGCCGCCCGTTCCGCGGGATAGTTTGAAATCGCCGCATACAGCGCTTTACCCTGCCTGACCACATGATCCAGCGCCCGCATGGTTTCTTCTAGCGGCGTGTCCGGATCCGGACGGTGGTGATAGAAGATATCGACATATTCCAGCCCCATCCGACGCAGGCTCTGGTCCAGGCTCGCGACCAGATATTTTCGGGAGCCCCAGTCGCCATAAGGACCTTCCCACATGGTGTAACCGGCTTTGGTCGAAATAATCAGTTCATCGCGATGAGCCTGAAAATCTTCACGCATGATGCGGCCAAAATTGACTTCGGCGGAGCCGGGAGGCGGGCCGTAGTTATTCGCCAGGTCGAAATGCGTAATGCCGTGGTCAAACGCGTGGCGCAGCAGTTGGCGGCTCACGTCCAGTTGCGTGTTGTCGCCAAAGTTATGCCACAGGCCCAGTGAAATCGCGGGAAGTTTCAGGCCGCTGCGCCCACTGCGACGCCACTGCATATGCTGATATCGGTCCGGATGAGGGAAAGCTGTCATAGTAAGGTCCTGAGTAAAAAACAATTAAATGTGCCAAAACCGCCTCAGTGTATACGCTTACACTCAGTATTAATTCGTGTGAAGTCGCATATTCACGGAATAATGCACGGTCGTAACGCGGGCTTGCCATGCAATGCATCGGCTAAATTTGCTGCCATTCTCGCCAAATTTTCGCCATGTCAGATACTTATCAGAACAATCCCCCTCAAAGGAATTCGCTATGTCCGATTTTACGGTTGGTGATTATCTGTTGGCTCGCTTACAGGAGTGCGGCGTCAGGCATTTGTTCGGCGTACCGGGTGACTACAATCTGCAGTTTCTGGACCGCGTTATTGCGCACCCGGATATTGGCTGGGTGGGATGCGCCAATGAGCTGAACGCCGCTTACGCCGCAGACGGCTACGCGCGTTGCACGGGCGCAGCCGCCTTGCTGACCACCTTTGGCGTGGGAGAACTCAGCGCCATTAATGGTCTGGCAGGCAGCTTTGCCGAATACCTGCCGGTCATCCACATCGTGGGCGCGCCATCAAGCCAGGCGATGCAGCAGGGGGATTGTGTGCATCATACGCTGGGAGATGGGGACTTCGGCCACTTCATCCGAATGGCGAAGGAGGTCAGCGCCGCAACGGCAGCGTTGACGGCTGACAATGCCACGGCTGAAATCGACAGGGTTATACTGACTGCGCTTCAGCAGCATCGTCCGGGCTATTTAATGCTGCCGGTTGACGTTGCACAGCGGCAAACCTCTGCGCCTGATCAGCCGCTAATGCCCACTACCGCGTCGTCTGATGAGGTGCGCATCGCATTTCAGCAGGCGGCAGAGCGGTTGCTGGCACCTGCGAAGCGGGTTTCGCTGCTCGCCGATTTTCTTGCCCAGCGCTGGCAACAGCAGCCGGCGCTGGCGGCCTTACGGGCAGGACGTGCGTTTCCCTGTGCCACGTTGTTAATGGGTAAAGGTGTACTGGATGAACAGCAGCCGGGCTTTGTCGGAACCTATGCCGGCGAAGGCAGTGAAGGTGACGTGCGGCAGCAAATTGAAGAGGTGGACGTGACGATTTGTGCTGGCGTGCGGTTTACCGACACCATTACGGCGGGTTTTACGCAGCAGTTCAGTCAGGCACGACTTATCGATATTCAGCCGCACAGCGCGAGCGTAGCGGGACAGACGTTTGCCCCGTTGTCGATGGCAGAGGCATTGCAGGCGCTGCTGCCTGTCTTCGAACGCCTGGGGGCAGGCTGGCAGGCCGCCTGTGCGCCACGGGCGGCAGAGCCGGTTTCCGACGCCGCCCTTATCAGCCAGTCTGCTTTTTGGCAGGCGATGCAGGAGTTTCTGCAGCCTGGCGATATTATTCTGGCGGATCAGGGAACGGCGGCATTTGGTGCCGCATCTCTGCGGTTGCCCGTTGGGGCACAGCTTTTAGTGCAGCCGCTCTGGGGCTCTATCGGCTATACGTTACCCGCCGCGTTTGGTGCGCAAACGGCCTGTCCCGGGCAGCGCGTTATCCTGATTATTGGCGACGGTTCGGCCCAGTTGACCATCCAGGAGTTAGGATCCATGCTGCGAGATCAACAGCATCCCCTCATTTTTCTGCTAAACAATGAAGGCTATACTGTGGAGCGGGCGATTCATGGCGCCGCGCAACGTTATAATGATATTGCCCAATGGAACTGGACAGCGCTGCCGCAGGCGATGAGCCTGGAATGCCAGGCGCAGAGTTGGCGCATCAGTGAAACCGTGCAGCTCCAGGCGCTGATGGCGCAGCTCACACAGCAGCGCAGGCTGTCGTTTATTGAAGTGGTGATGCAAAAAGATGACCTGCCGCCGTTATTGCGCAAAGTCTCAGCCTGCCTGAGCCAGCGCAACGGCGGTTGAGATTCGGAAAGTTGCCTCTGTGCAGGCCAGCCTAACGCGGTTAGGCTGTTGCACACACGAGTCAGACGCTCACCAATAACTTCGGTGAGCGTTGTTGTTTTATCGGCAGGATTTTATAGTGTCCTCCAACTCTTTAAGACCCCCAAGCGGAGCACCAGAAGAATGACAACTTATGCCTTGGTCGGCGATGTCGGCGGCACCAATGCCCGTCTCGCTTTGTGTGAGGTGGAAAACGGCAGCATCTCCCAGGCCAAAACATTCGCAACATCAGACTACGACAGCCTCGAAGCCGTCATCCGCCACTATCTTGATGAACAAAAGCAGGATATCAAAGACGGTTGTATCGCCATTGCCTGCCCGATTACCGATGACTGGGTTGAGATGACCAACCACGACTGGGCATTTTCGACCAAAAAGCTGAAAGAAAACATCGGTTTTGAACACCTGGAAATTATTAACGACTTCACCGCGGTTTCCATGGCCATCCCTATGCTGGGTGCGGAACATGTCATTCAGTTTGGTGGCAAAGAGCCGATCAAGGATAAGCCTGTGGCCATTTACGGCGCGGGTACCGGGCTGGGCGTGAGTCATCTGGTCCATGTTGATAAGCGTTGGGTCAGTCTGCCCGGCGAAGGCGGCCACGTTGACTTTGCGGCCAACAGCGAAGAAGAAGATCAAATCCTCGAAGTGTTGCGGGAAGAGCTAGGCCATGTGTCGGCCGAGCGCGTTCTGTCCGGCGCGGGGCTGGTCAATCTCTATCGGGCGATTGTGAAAGTCGATCATCGCGTACCCGAAAATCTCAAGCCCAAAGAAGTGAGTGAGCGTGCGCTTGCTGACAGCTGCACCGACTGCCGTCGTGCACTGTCGCTGTTCTGCGTAATTATGGGACGTTTCGGCGGTAACCTGGCCCTGAACCTTGGCACCTTCGGTGGTGTGTACATCGCGGGCGGTATCGTGCCGCGCTTCCTGGAGTTCTTCAAATCGTCGGGCTTCCGGGCGGCCTTCGAAGACAAAGGGCGCTTTCGCGATTATGTCGCCACGATTCCGGTCTATATGATCACCCACGATCAACCCGGATTATTAGGCGCTGGCGCGCATCTGCGCCAAACGCTGGGCCGCATTATCTAATGCCTGCCGTTGCCCTTCCCGGTGGGAAGGGCTGTGTCCATTCCGCCCTTCCCCTACAAGCGCATGAGCAGCCGAAAGGTTTTGACCTTGCTACGACTGACCGGCACCTGAAAATCCTTATCCCTTAGCTTCAGCAGATAAGTATTATTGAACCAGGGTTCAATCTCTCTGATCTTATTCAGGTTGACGCAGTACGAGCGGTGACAGCGAAAGAATTGCTGTTCAGGCAGGCGTGCGCAAAATTCGCTGATGTTCATCGACATCACGTAATCTTCGCGGCGCGTGTACACGAAGGTTAATTTTTCGTGGGCTTCAACGTAGTAAATATCGTTTACGTCGGTCACGATGATGCGCTCATCTTTGATCAGGTTAACTGTGAGGGCATGTTGCGCACTCGGTGCCTGGGTAATCGTATGCTGCTGTTGCCAGCTGGCTTCCAGCTTGTTGAGCATCGTGATAATACGTGACTCATGATAGGGCTTGAGAATATAGTCAAATGCTTCCAGCTCAAAGGCCTCGACCGCATGCTCTTTCCAGGCGGTAATAAAGACAATGAGCGGCTTGTGAACGAACTGATGGATATTCTGCGCCAGTAACATGCCATCCAGAGACGGGATATTAATGTCGAGAAAGATCACATCAACCCGGTGCTGTTGCAGATATTTCAGCACGTCGAGTCCGTCATCAAAGCAGGCTTCAATGTCAATTTTACTGTGCTGCTGAATCATCCAGCTCAGCTCTTGCTGGGCAAGGAATTCATCCTCTACGATGATGGCTTTCATGCAAGATTCCCCACCAATGGCTGTCCGTTTTTGCCCAGCGTAAAGGCAATCTCTGTGCCGGGTTGATGACGCACGATATGCAGCCCCTGGCCCGAAAGCAATTTGACCCGGTGATGCACGTTTAACAGACCGATTTTATTGCCCGGCATGTCGTTGCGCGCGACCTTGTCGATCACCTCATCGCTAATGCCTTGTCCTGTATCCCGCACGGCAATGCGGACCTTGTCGCCCAAATCGCGCACGCTCAGCGTGACCACGCCTTTGCCTTTACAGGGTTGAATGCCATGCACGATGGCGTTTTCGACCAACGGCTGAATCAGCAGGCTGGGCAGCGAGAAATGCAAATCCTCATCCACGTCATAAATCATCGTCAGCTTGTCGCCGAAGCGAGCCTGTTCAATGGCGATGTAATCCTTTACCTGCCACAGCTCTTTTTTAATATCGATCAGCTCATCGTCATTCAGTTCGAGGTTGTAACGCAGATAACGCGATAAGTTAATGACCAACTGACGCGCCGTATCCGGATTAAGGCGGATAGAAGATGAAATCGCATTGAGCGCATTAAACAGGAAATGCGGATTTATTTTACTCTGGAGCGCCCGCAGTTCCGCTTTATTGGCCATCTCTCGCAGCTGCTCGGTGCGGGAAACTTCAAGCTGGGTGGAGATAATCTGCGACAGACCCACGGCCATCTCTTTTAGTGAACCCGTGATACGGTACGCACGGCGATAGTAGATTTTTAAGGTGCCGGTAACCTGTCCTTTTTCCCGCAGTGGAATGACGATCATTGAATGAATGTCTTTTGTCCGATGGGCTTCATCATTGTTTTTAATGATGATTTTTCCGCTGTGAATCGCCTGAGCCGTGGTGGGGCTGATACCGTCATCGCCGTGCTGATAGTTGTGCTCGCCATAGCCAACATAGGCCAAAATCTTCTGTTTATTGGTCATGGCGACGGCATCCGCTTTGATTTCCCGCCGGATAATATCGCAAATGTTGCGAAGTGAATCGCTGTTCACCTGCCTGAACAGCGGCAGCGTCTGGTTAGCAATATCCAGCGCCAGCTTGGCCTGACGCGCTGCAATGGCCTCTTTCTCGCCCTCTACGCTCTGCACCAGCAACACGATTAAGCCAATGCTGGAGGCGCCGAGAATCATCGGCAGGGCGATTTCAGACACAATCGCCAGCCCCAGCGCGACAGGTTTGGCCCATAGCACAATCAGCAGCATCGTCAGACTTTCACAAAACATACCGCCCAGAATCCCTACCAACCAGCGCCGTTCGCGCTGCACCCGACGGTTGATTCCCCCCGCGACGATCCCGGCTATGATGCTGGTGATCAGGCAAGGCACAGAGGTAACGCCATGAACATCAATCAGAAAGCGGTGCAGGCCGGCAATCACGCCTGTGGCAATCCCCACCCAGGGGCCAAAGAGAATGCCGCCCGCCATCACCGCAATCACCCGCACGTTAAGCAGTGATCCCTCCACGTTAACGCCTGACCAGGTACTGAATAGGGCGAACAGGGAAAAAATCGCAATGACGGCGGCTTTTTCCAGCGAGGTATGCTCATCCTTTTGTAACAGCTGACGAAAAGGCCGGGTTCGCGTCAAAAAAAACAGGCAGATCAGCATCAGCGCGGCGCGA
The DNA here is from genome assembly GCF_024814475.1 of Pantoea sp. B623. Classification (NCBI taxonomy): domain Bacteria; kingdom Pseudomonadati; phylum Pseudomonadota; class Gammaproteobacteria; order Enterobacterales; family Erwiniaceae; genus Pantoea; species Pantoea sp. B623. The sequence goes on from NZ_JANUXM010000004.1 coordinate 3,795,010, forward strand.
TCAAAGACGGCGAGGAGCATGTTAAAGTGTGAAGTCACAGGCGACTCTTCAGCTATGTTAAAGAACGCCATGATAAAAAATGTGATGATGATGCGCCAGCATGCCTGACGGTCAGCGCGGCTGTTCATGTTTTAGATCAATTTATCTAAAACAGGGAAAAGCGGAAATGTTGAGTGCATTAAAGGGGAACAAGTTAGTCCTCGCTGAATTTGGGGCAGGACGCGGACGCCTGACAAGGTGATTCGCGCCGTTATCCTCGTTTAAGCCCTCGCTCGGGAGTAGAGTATGCAGGTAATGACTTCACGTTTGACGCTAACGACATTACGTCCTGAAGACTGGCAACTGTTCAGGGCTGTGCATGAAGATCGCGATACGATGAAGTGGGTGAGTGACATTCCCGACGAAGATGATATCCGCGAACGTTTCACCCAACGTCTGGCACCCTGGCAGGTGGGCAGTTTTCACATGTTGTGTCTGGTCGTCAGGCGGCGCGATAGCGGAGAGGCCATTGGCCTACTGGGCTGCACGCCGGAGTGGCAGCCTGCCCGCCAGGCCGAGATCGGCTACATGCTGCTGCATCGCCACTGTGGCCAGGGCTTTGGCAGTGAAGCCCTGGAGGCACTGTGTGAGTGTTTGTTTGATGCTGATTTCCTCAAACTCAAGGCGATGGTGGTAGAGGGGAACTGGGCATCACGTCGAATTCTGGAAAAAAATGGCTTCACGCTTCAGCGCACACTACAACATAATTATCTGTTAAATGACCGCTGGGTGAATGACTGGCTGCTTGAGCGGCTCCATCCGCAAATATAAAAAATTTTCTGCTCCTATCGACAAAGTTGTTATTGGCACGTTATGTTCTTGTTGTGGTCACCGCAGTGACCAGCGTCGCTCGGACGGTCCGGGCGCTAACGTTTTCCAGAGGATATCATGGCTGATAACAGCACAACCCGTCGTTTCTCACGCATTGAACGCCTGCCGCCTTACGTATTTAACATCACCGCTGAACTGAAGATGGCTGCGCGTCGGCGCGGTGAAGACATCATTGATCTTTCAATGGGCAATCCTGATGGGGCGACGCCGCCTCATATCGTAGAAAAACTGTGCCAGGTGGCACAACGCGAAGATACGCACGGTTACTCGACGTCGCGGGGAATTCCTCGTCTGCGCCGCGCGATTTCACGCTGGTATGAAGAGCGTTATCAGGTTGATATCGATCCGGAATCTGAAGCTATCGTCACGATTGGCTCCAAAGAAGGCCTGGCCCACCTGATGCTGGCAACGCTCGATCATGGCGACACGGTGCTGGTGCCTAATCCCAGTTATCCTATTCATATCTACGGCGCAGTGATCGCCGGTGCCCAGGTGCGTTCTGTACCGCTGGTGGAAGGCATTGATTTTTTCAATGAGCTGGAGCGTGCCATCCGGGAAAGCTATCCTAAACCCAAGATGATGGTACTGGGCTTTCCCTCGAATCCGACGTCTCAATGCGTCGAACTGGACTTTTTCGAACGCGTGATTGCGCTGGCGAAGCAGTATAACGTCCTGGTGATCCACGATCTGGCTTATGCCGATATCGTTTATGACGGCTGGAAAGCGCCTTCTATCATGCAGGTGCCGGGTGCACGCGATGTGGCAGTCGAATTCTTTACCCTGTCTAAAAGCTACAACATGGCAGGCTGGCGCATTGGCTTTATGGTCGGCAACAAAGAACTGGTCGCTGCGCTGGCACGTATCAAGAGCTATCACGATTACGGGACTTTTACGCCCTTGCAGGTGGCGGCGATTGCGGCGCTGGAAGGCGATCAGCAATGCGTGCGTGATATTGCCGAGCAATATAAACGCCGTCGCGATGTGCTGGTAAAAGGGCTCCACGAAGCGGGCTGGATGGTTGATATTCCTAAAGCCTCTATGTACGTATGGGCAAAAATACCTGACCACTACGCTCATCTCGGTTCACTGGAATTTGCCAAGCATATGCTGCAGGAGGCGAAAGTCTGCGTCTCGCCAGGCGTGGGATTTGGTGATTACGGTGACACGCATGTCCGCTTTGCGCTGATTGAAAACAGCGATCGTATTCGTCAGGCAGTAAGAGGGATTAAAGCGATGTTTCGTGCTGACGGCATTCTGCCAGGCAGCGTGAAAAGCATGGAAGAACAAATATAGTACGCCGCTGGGGCGACCGTCTGTCGCCCCCTACGGACTGCTTGCAGAAACTACAGCATCAGCACAAAGGTGCCGACCCAAAGCAGTACGAAGAAAGAAATTCCCATCAATGCATATTTCACACACGAACTCCTCTGAGCGGTTACGATATTGGCGATCCCGATCCAGCGCAACGCGGACAGAAGGGATAAGGCCGCCGTTCAGGTCAACGGTCAACGGTTTCCCGGACGAACTGAATAACTCAGTACAGGATCGGGGCTAATCTACGCGTATTCAGACCGAAAAGAAATAGTTTGGTTCTGAGAGTTTGTTCACATTTTTTACTGAGTGTTAATTTCCGGAACGGCGGACATCCCGACACGTAACTGGGCCAGATTCGGCTGCCCTTTATCCAGCACAATTTTCACCGGCAAGCGCTGAACGATCTTAGTGTAGTTGCCGGTCGCATTGTCGGGAGAAATCGCCGAGAATGTCGCGCCCGTCGCGGGTGCAATGCTGTCAACATGGCCGGTAAAGACCTGATCGGGTAACGCATCCACTTTGATGCGCACGGGTTGCCCGGGGCGAACATCTTTCAACTGCGTTTCCAGATAGTTGGCTGTGATATAGGTTTGCTGCAGCGGTACAACCGCCAGCAGACGCGTGCCAGCGGAAACCCAGGCCCCCAGCCGCACCGTACGCTGTCCCACCATGCCTGCCACCGGCGCCACAATACGGGTGTAGGAAAGATTCAGACGTGCCTGATCGACGTTGGCTTTCGCCGCGGCGACATCGGCCTGTGACGACCTGACGGCCGCCTGCAATACGCCAACCTGCTTAATGGCGGCAGCCAGCGCCGCTTCGCTCTGGCGCACCGTGGCCGTGGCCGAACGCTGTGCAGAACTGGCTTTTTGCTGCTCGTCTGCGGCCACCGTACCGCTTTTGTAAAGGCGGTTATAACGTTCAGCACTCTGACCGGCATACTGAGCCGTGGCCTGGCTGGCCGCGACGCTGGCCTTTTGCTGCGCAATAACTGACTGCTGTTGCTCCAGCTGTGCCTGGCTGCTCAACAGTTTGGCTTCACTGACCTGCAAATCAGCTTCGGCGCTTTCAAGCGCCACGCGATAATCGCGATCGTCCAGCGTGGCTAAGCGTTCGCCCGCCGCCACCTGCTGGTTATCCTTCACGTCGATATGGGCGACATAGCCGGACACTTTTGGCGCGACGATGGTGTAATCAGCATTCACCCAGGCATCATTGGTACGATGATCGTTACGGGTCATGACCGCCCAGACAGCCAGCGCCATCGCCAGTAAAACCAGCAGCAGCAGTGAAAGCAGCAGGGTTTTTCTCATTACTAAAGCACGCATATTCAGTTATCCCGACGTGGAGGTTGCAGAGTGGATCAAGGTTTGTGGCGGCCAGACCCGCTTGGGTAGCAGAGCAGTGATCAGCAGCAGCAGTAGCGCAAAACCGATCAGCAGCAGCCAGGTATCACTCAGGCCGAGCACCAGCGCCTGGTGCTTGACCTGGGTAGCGAAAGCGCGCAGGTTTTCAACAGAGCTTGCGCTGCCGTCTGGCAGAAGCGGATAGCGGCCACTGGCCTGGCCGCTGTCGGGGGCCGTCATCAGCCAGGGTCTGCTGGCCGCCTGATTAATCAGGATGCTGGAGTGAAACTGCTCACGATGGCTGACGAACCATGACACCAGGGTTGAGGCGGCGATGCTGGAGAATCCCCGCACGGTATTAAACATCGCCGAGGCGAACGGGCCTTCCGGCGGGGCAACGACGCTGGTGGCGCTCATCAGGACCGGCAAAATGACCATCGGTTGGCCCGCGGCCTGTAAGGCCTGAATCAGCCAAAAGTTGTCTCTCGCCCAGCCGGTGGTGATCTGCATGCCGAGCATACAAGAGGCGATAAGCAACCCCAGGCCGAGCGACAGCACCCAGCGACAGTCGATCCAGCGAATATTCAGCAGGGCGGCGATAAAGGGCGCGATAATCAGCTGCGGTAAGCCGATGGTTAAGGCCAGCGGCGCAAACTGGGCAATACGGAACCCCTCAACCTGAGCAAAATAGGTTGAGGGCAGCGCCGAGCCGGACAGTGACACAATGAGTACGCCCGCCAGTACCAGCAAGCCGTGCATCAAATTACGCCGCCTCAGCATCTGCAACTTAAACAGCGGCAGCGGATGAAACCACTCGTTAATCAAAAACACAATCAGTAGCGGCAACGCCGCAAGAAGCATGGCCGCAATGAGCTGCGAATCCAGCCAGTCGAGCCGTTCGCCTTGCGTGAGCACCAGAACGACCAGCGCCATGCCGCTACAGCCGGTAAGCATGCCAAACAGGTCGATCTGCTGAAACCGTTCGGTGCGCAGGGGATCCTGAGGTAATCCCCAGGCCATCAATACGAGGGCAATCAGCATGCCGGGCACGACCTGCCAGAACACAAACATCCAGCTGACTTCATCTGTCCAAAAGGCCGCCAGCGAGGCGGCCATGTTCGGGCCAAACGTGGCGGTAAGCGCATAGGCGCCCAAGCCATAAAGCTTAATCGGAGGGGGCAAAAATCGCAGCGCGACGGTCATCAGCATCGGGGGAAGCGCGCCGCCAAACAGGCCCTGCACGACGCGCAAGGCAATAAACAGAGCAGGGTTCGTCATCAGCGGCAGCAGCACGCCGGATAATAAAAAACCGGCGGACATGATCAGCGAAAAACGGCGCAGGGAAAACGTCACGGCAAACCACGGCGCAATCATCATGGCGGCGACTTCGGCGGCCTGATAAACAGAAATAATCCAGCTACCTTGGTCGTAGCCGATGCCCAGCGCGGCACGAATATCGGCCAGGGCGATATCACTGACCCGATCGTTAAGGCCTGACGTCAGTGCGGCGATCCAGACGCCAAGCAGGCCTAATGCCAGTCGCAGGGTAAAGGGATGCAGCGTCGGCGCATTGCCGGGCCGGGTTGTCATAGCAGGCGCTCTCATTATTATGGTTCGATGTATTGCAATGCGATACATCGCGGCGATATTACATGGCAATATGCTGTATTGCAATGCGGTACATGCTGTAAAACGTGCGCTTTTCGGGTTACAGTAAGTCAGCTCAAAAAGGACGACGCTATGACTCATCAATCATCCAGCCGCGAGGATGAAAAAACGGGCGGCATTCAGGTGATTGCCCGGGCGGCAAAAATTCTTAATGCCTTAGGCGAACATCCCAGTGGCATGAGTCTGGGCGAGATTGCGCAGGTGGTCGATCTGCCGCGTTCCACCGTACAACGTATCGTGGCAGCGCTGGATAGCGCAGAGCTGGTGCGAAGCAGCGGGGCGGGCGGGCTGCGCCTGGGGCCGGCTTTGCTGAAACTGCTGTCCAGCGTCAACACGGATGTGGTGGATTTAGTGAAACCCCTGCTGGAAAAACTCTCTGCCGATACCAATGAAACCGTATCGCTGGCCCGCGCAAGCGGCTCACAGCTGGCGGTTGTGCATTATGTTGTGGCGTCACGCGAGCTGCGTGTGGTGCCGCGCATCGGACTGGATCTGCCGCTTTACAGCACCTCAGGCGGCAGAGCATTGCTGGCGCTGGAAAGCGATGCCGACGTGCAGGCGAGGGTAGGCGATGACTGGCGCGAACTGACCGATAAAACGGTTAAAACGCTGGCGGCGCTTTTGCAGATGATTCACGAGGTGCGTAAAACCAGTATTTCCTACGATCGCGGTGAAACGCTTGAAGGCGTTTCAACCATGGCTTTCGCGTTGGATACGATCTTCGGCCGCTTTGCGGTGTCATTACTGGTGCCTACGGCACGTTTTAAGAAACACGAGGCACGTTATCGTGAGGAAATGCTGCAATGTAAACAGGCGCTGATTCGCGAAATTGGCAAAATCGCCGCTGTTGAAGGATAACGTCCCGATGAAAACAGTCTTAATGGCTATTGATAACACCCCCGTTGCGAAGAAAGTGATTTCCCTGACGATTGAAGAAGCGCTGGCACATCGTGCAGAAGTGATGGTGTTATGCTGCATCGATCCCGCTTATTCATCCTGCAGCCAGCCTATCGATATTGATGCAGGTGAAGATCCGGCGGATTTTGTCGCGGCTCAGGATGAACAGAATACCGCTGAAATGGTGGTGCGCCATGCGCTGGCTCCCTTATTGCAGGCTGGAATCAAGGCGCGGGGCATGATACTGGCCGGCGAAGCGGCGGACACGATTGTGGCGCAGTCGCAACAGTTAAACGCCAGCATGATTATTATGGGGCGACGCCATTTGTCTCCCTTTAACCGTTTATTGAAAGGATCTGTGAGTGCGGCCGTTGTTGAACGCGCGCATTGCCCGGTACTGATTGATGTGCGTAAGGATTAACAACGTAGTATGACTTCCCTGCTTTTAATTACGCTGGTGGCCTTTGTGCTGCTGGCGATTATCATTTTTATGTTGGTCAGAACGACCCGGTTGCGCGTCTGGCAGGGCATCGTCCTGTTTATCCTGCCGCTTATCCTGTCGAATATTTTATTGTTCAAGTGGATTTTGCCTCAGCAACAGCAGGAAAAACGCTACGAACGGGCTGCGGACTATATGGCGCAGGCAATGGTCTATCGGGTATTGCGTACTCAGGAACCGGCCCTGTGGCAATTACTGACACGCGAACTCGCCCACAAACTGCGTGAAGGGGAACCCATGATTCAGGCCGTTGGCGAGCTGAGAGGCTGGCTGACGGATGTGATTAATCAGCGTCTGATGCGCGCGTCAAACCATGCCATCGTTAATTACATTGGCGTTTCTGTCGAAGAAATGCAGGCGCTAAATAAACGCGATCCCGGCCTCTGTTTTCAGTTTCTCTACCCGCAGGTGAAGGGCGGCGTGAATCTGGCAAAAACGCTGCCGGCCGCGCTGAACCAAAAAGAGGCGGAAGCCACTGAATATTTGCTGCTTAACAGCCTGGCGGAAGAACAGCCGATGGATCGCGATCAGGCTCAGGATGATTTGAAGAATATTGTTGATCGCCTATACCAGAAATGGGGCGATAAGCTGCAGCAGCTCAATATGCCAGCAGACACGGCAGTGGACCGTTCTTCAATGTGTGCCATGTCCATCGATCTCTACAGTGCAATTCTCGCACTCCCGGACAAGCAGGCCGCGAATCTGCTTCGTAGAATGATTGCGCTTTCCGGTGAGGGATAAGCAAAAAAAGCCCGCTTAACGCGGGCTAAATTGAGAGGCTTTTTTTAGTGAGGCTTTTTATTAGTAGAGTCATACCTGGTGTTGTGCTTTGACTGTTTCTCGTTAGATGCAGTTTCGCAGTTTAATGGCACATTATGCCAACTGTTTACCCGTATTGAATCAATTGGTAAAACTTCGTAAATACGCGACAGTCGCGTACTATTCCTATAGATACGCATTTTGCAGCACCTTACACTGCGTCAAAATGTGAGGGAAAAATGAAAAAAACACTTATTGGTGCACTGGCACTTATTTTGCTGAGCGGCTGTACCGCCAGCAAACCCGGGGCGTTTGAGCGGGTCGATGAAGACACCTCCTCAAATACGGTACAGTACCGTTTCGATCCGTCAAAAGTTAATCGCGATGCCATGGAAATTGATGTGGCGAAATACTGCATGGATAAGGGTTTTGATAAGGTAGAAAATCTGCCTGCTCAGGACAGCACAATACCAGGCCTGAAGAAAACCTGGTATCAGTGTAATTACGCGGTGAAGAGTTAACGAATAAAACGAGGTGGGATTGAATCCCACCTTCTTTTTTATATTATGCTGTGTGAAATCTTTGCCCTTCAGTTTTTCTCATATCTGGCGGACATCCTTTCCTGTCGCCGCCTGTCGCTATCCTGCCCTGATATCATTTTTGACCCGCTGATAAAATAACCCGCTGATACTGTGGACAGAACCGTGGTACTTAATGCTTTCATACGACACCTCCACTTTTTCGATGCTTAAAATATTACGCTGAAATAGTGGAGTAAACATGTAGCCAGTGTAGAGTTACTTCGATAGTTATTTCTTTATATTTCAAAACGGGCGGGGGTGGATAAAGAATCTGACTATTCCAATCAGAACAGGATGAATAAGCGCTAATATGCGTAAGACCTGTCTTAAAAGCAAGTAAGAAAAGCGTTGTCCCGGTTGGGGAAATCGGAGCTACATTATTAGCAGGTCTATAAAGGGAGGCAAACATGGCTCACAAGGTAAAAAATATTCTGCCACTTCAGGCGGAGTTAGCGGAATGCCCGCTTTGGTCGGTAAAGGAGCAGGTATTGTGGTGCGTTGATATCCTGGCACCGGCGATTCATCGTTTTGATCCCCTTAGTGGCGAACTGACGACCTTTCCTCAGCAGGAGGAGGTAGGGTGCATAGGCTTGCGTGAACAGGGCGGTATCATCGCCGCGCTGCGCGGTGGCGTGTGGCTGCTGGATGAGCAGGGCAAACCACAGAAAAAAGTGGCTGATAATCCCGGTATCGCGGAGAAAAGCCGGTTCAATGACGGACGTGTCGATCCCTGGGGCAATTTCTGGTGCGGCAGCTTGTGGGAGCCACAGGATAAAAACGGCGGTTTGCTGTGCCGTGTGACGCCAGACCTGAAACTAGAGGTGAAAGCGCGTGATATCAAGATCTCAAACGGCGTGGCATTCTCCCCCGATCGCCAATGGATGTATCACACGGATACGCCCAATGCAGTGCTTTACCGCTATCCGTTGGATGCGCAGGGCGAACCGGGCGAGCGGGAGGTTTTTCGACGTTTTGACGCCAGCGGCGGTTTACCCGATGGTGCAGCGGTAGACCGCGAAGGTTTTTACTGGTCGGCACTCTTCGATGGCGGCCGGGTTGTGCGCATCCATCCTCAGAGTGGTGAAATCGTCGATGAGATCAGGCTGCCGGTTAAATGGCCAACGATGGTGGCCTTTGGCGGCAGCGAGTTAAAGACGTTGTATATCACCAGTTCACGAGAAAATCTCAGTAAAGAAGATCGGGAACGTTATCCGGAATCGGGAGATATTTTCGCGGTTGAGCTGGACGTGGCCGGCATGGCGGAACCGCTGTTTCGCGGCTAAAAAGGGAGGCCAGGCTGTCCTGGCCTCTGAAATTACTGGCGTTGCAGCAACGGCGCGCTCCCGGACTGACTCTGCGGCATCCGGATAGTGAGCGACAGCAGTAAGGACATGACCAATAGCGTCATGATAAGGCTGAACGTCACGGTAAAACCGCCAAACAGTGAGGCAACCAGCGATCCCAACACGCTGCCAATGCCGAACCCCAAATAAATCAGACCATAGTTTTTCGTCAGGTTATTCAGGCCGAAAAAGTCACTGACCAGCGAAGGGAACACGGTAATCGTGCCGCCGAAGCTGAAAGCGACACAGGCCAGCGACAGGAAAAAGGTGGTCTGGTTCATGTGCGTAAACAGTAATACGCTCATGCCTGTCAGAGCGATCAACTGGGCCAGGGAAATAACCCGGATACGAACCATTTTGTCCGACAGGACGCCCAGCACCAACCGACCACTCAGGTTAGCGACGGCAATGACGGTGACCGCGTTAGCCGCTGTCTGAGTGCTGAGGTGCACCAGGCCTTCCCCGATATCTTTGGCGACGCCAATGACGTAAAGCCCGCTCATGCACGCCGTCAGGAACATCAGCGCCAGCATCCAGTACTGCGGAAGGCGCACTGACTCAGCGAGCGTATAATTGCGGGTTGCCTGATGTTGCGCCGTTGACGAACGTTGCAATGGCGCATCGCGCATCATCAGCGCACCGATAACTATCATCGTCATGGCTAATAACCCCCAGAGAATAAAGGTTTTTTCAAGCCCAAACTCAGCCAGTAGCGCTCCACAGATAAATTTGAAACCCAGGCTGCCCAGGCCGTAGGCACCAATCGCGCAGGCGGATATCATCCCTTTACGTTCAGGAAACCATTTCACGCAGTTAGACAATGTCATCAGGTAACCTGCGCCGTCAGCCAGCCCCAGTAGAATGCCTGCGCTCAGGTACAGCATGACCAGGTTATCGGCATGTGAAGTCAGCCATAAGCCCAGCGCCATCATTAATCCCGCGCCAATCGTCACCTTACGGACACCAAAACGTTCCTGCAGCTTACCGGCAAGCGAAGAGGCTACCGCCAGGCCCAGACTCAGTAATCCAAATGAAAAGGCCACCTGGCTCACCGATGCCGCCAGCTTTTGCGACAGCTGACCGTTAAACAAACTCCAGGTATAAACCGATCCCAACGCAAACTGGGTAATCACTGTGCCGAAAAGGGTTAACCAGCGTGTACGCTGACCAACAGCCTGTTGTCGCTCATTCATTATTTTTACTCCCACAGGAAAACTGGAAACTGCGGCCAGATTAAACAAATGCCTGACGCGCGGGAGGGAAAAGAGCATGAACGGAATGCAGAATGGAATGAAATGCCGTGAGAGCGGCATGAATGGCAGGCGCGATAAACGTAACCAGACTAACCATGTGATGAGTTCAGGTAAACAGACGTAAGGGAATGTTACAGGTAGCGGTTTTTACCGGCAGGTTGCATGTTTTTTTGCCAGGCTTAAAGTCCATTCAACAGGAGGAAATATGAAAGACCGGACATATGAATCCATCACCAGTGAGGATGAAGTTTGCTGCATTATCGGTCAGGCAGTGATCGAATTGAGCACAGAGCAGCAGCCTGTCACGAAATCTACGCTGGCGCTAAAATTATTGTCAATGGCGGATCGTGACAGCGACGATGAGCGAGTTCTGCTCTACTGGATTGCGCGCAAGGCGATCAATCAACCACAATATCTTGTCAATCAGCAGCAACAATGGGCATGAGGCTCTGACAGGAAAGGGTTCCACGCCCGGTACGGTTCAGCGTAACGCACAGCGCGTAATCGTAACGCGTACAGCACACCTGAAAACTGACCGTAAAATCGTGGTAAAGCCAGGGATGGCATCGACCTCCTCATCTCCCCCAGTGATCTCTCTTCCCTGACCCGGCTGCCGTTTCACTTTACATTCTGATCTGTCTCGCGCTGTGGCGCTTCCCGATGCTGCGGCCCGCGCTCTGGTGAGTCTGACGCAGGACGGGGCGGTTCAAAGAATCGGATGGAAGACGCCCGCGGACCTGTGATCACACTCAGACATATTCCCCCTGCTGACAGGCTCCACCCGTTGTGGGAATAATGAATGCCTGTTTTCCCTGCCGGAGAGGTTTATGAATTCAGTCCCCCTCAAGTGCCTTGGCGTAATGATACTCGCTATCCTCGCTACGGCATGCAGCCCTTCATCCAATGGTCACATTCCTCTGGGTAAATGTGACGTCAAAGGGACTTACAGTATAAATTTCCCACGCTTTGACGAAACGGCACAGCAGTTAGCCCATGCATCTGGCTGTTTTATTGAGACGGACTTGTCACGAACCGGCGCTGTCAACGTCAATCCTGTGCAGGGAACCATGACGATTCGGGAAGCGGTCAGTCAGGCGATTAAAGGCACCTCACTTACCATCGTGGCGCAAAAACCGGACACCATCACCGTTGAATAATCAGGGCGAAGAATATGCGTAACTTAGCGGCGCTAACAGGAATGGTGTGGCTCTTATCCGTGTCAGCCTGCTACGCCGGTCATGGCGGAGCGGACAGCAATGGCGGAAGTGGCCTTCCAGGAAAGAACGGGCAACGCGGGATGGCGGGCTGTCCCGGTGGCACGCCACGCTCAACAGACGGTCACTTTTATTTGCCGGGTACACAGGAGCGGTGCAATCCGCCCTCTGCCAAAAAACACCACTGGGGCCCGCAGCGGAGCGTTGAGAGCATTTAGGCTAACCCGCCTGAATGCCTCACGGGCACGTTAAAAGGTGAGAACGATGAACCCTGACGCTTTTTTGCCCCTTGCGGGCCAGTTTTATCGCGCGGTGTTATCTGAGAATGCCCGGGCTGTCCTCGCTGCGCCCGGGCTGCAAAGTGCTGGTCGTTATCATCGGCAGGGGCAATCAGCGTTATATATGAGCCCCAGGCCTGAATGGTCTGTAATCGCGGTTTCAGGTTACATGCGGGAAGATGGCTTACCGCGCGTGCTCATTCCGCTACGCGTGATGGGGGCCAGGGTTGTCGATCAGCGGGATAAAGCACGTTGTCTGCAAATGGGAATTATCCCCGAGCTATCGAATCGCCCCTGGCGTCCCGCGCTGCAGCAGGGACAAACGCCGGACGCCTGGGAAAATGCGGACAGAGCAAGAGCATTAGGCGCCGATGGGATAATTGACTGTTCCCGTATGATTCCCGGGGGTTGGCACCTCTGTCTGTTCCGCTGGAATACAGAGAATGCGCCATGCGTTGCGGTATGCGGCAAACCCATTACGATCACGCTTTCACAGAATGGCCCCAAATGGGGATTATAACGGGTGCAGTGCAGCCGAAAACCTCCCCTCTGAAACCCTTCAGACAGGTGAATAACATGAGAACCGCTTCTCTGCTGCTGTGCTCGCTCCTCCCATTAATGGCCCTGGCGACAGCGCCAGATTATCCGGGATGCGACCTCAATGTGCAGCATCAGCTGATGGCGGCGCCAGTTGGCAGCATGACGGACGTGCGTGAGGCGCAAATTGTTATGCGTGCCGATGTCCTACAGGCCGATATCGGCAAAGCCCGGAAAGCGCGCCAGCTCACGCAGCCAGAAGCCCGCGCGCTGTGGCAGGACATTGCACAGGTGCGCAAAGACAGTGCCCGGTGGGTGAAAGTCCAGGGGTTTTTAAGTGCGGCGGAGCGGGCCAGTTATGACCGCGCGCTGGATCGCGTGGCGGTGCAACTCTGTAAACGCGGATGAACCCTGACAAATTAATGTTTTGATCAAAATGGATAATCTGATTTCACTGTCAGTTGCCTTAAAAACAACTAAAAAAGCAATGCTTTTCTATTTTCATAATTCATATTTATAACGCCGTTCACAATTATACGCTTTTCCACTCTTTAACCGAAAATACCCTACTTTAGCTTTACTAAAGCCTGTGTCCGGAAATCACAGAAAGGATGGACGTTATGCTCGCTATCCCTGCCGATATTTGCGCCCGGCACGTCACGCGCTTTAACCGGCATTTTCCTGCCAGACTGTAAACATGCCCCTCAGAAACTATTTTTTTATTTATGAATGTTTTTAACGAATCAATGTGGTTTGGGGGCTTTACTATGTCGTCATAAAACCGGCCTTTCGCCAACCGCGGCATCATGCAATGTGCCCGGCGCAGGGTACGCCTTAAAATCACATCCGCAGGTAAAATGCCGCTGGCGGAGCTGGAAACGATCGGATTTTTCACAAGCGGAGGTCAGGTGCAATGAAATAATTTCGAAAAAGGATAATATTATCCGGAATAATTATTAACCGTGTGGTTTGTATCAAGTCATAATTTTTTGACATGGGCGTCATCATAACGAACGCGTGCTGTGCGCGCACGAATCTATATTGGGAATGTTATCACTTTGAGAAGAAAGCAGATGCCCTTAAGAATATTCGTCTCACTTAATATGTAACTCTGATGTATTTTACTTTTCGATCTTTAATTCTACATTTTTACACTTTAATGAGATAATAAACTATAGTTTAAATTTATCTGGTTTTATCTACTTTGCGGCAAGATTAAATTAGTATTAAAGATCGTATATACATTTAATTTCTTTATTTTGTTTGTAAATCAAAAACTCCAGTGCATAATTGGCTTTGCCATTTTTAAGGTGTGTTTTTAATTAATTTCTATGCTTTTGTTAAATGTATAAATATTTGTTAAATAGATATTGATCTGTTTGATGATATTTATTTGTTATTGCATTAATCAATTAACGGGATTAAATAGGTATGAAAATTAATAAAGTTGCAGTGGTTTTGATGCTTGCTCTGGGAATGGGCGCAACAGGTGCGCATGCGGCCAATCAGGGACAGGGAAAAATCACTTTCCATGGTCATATCATTGATGCTGCATGTTCCATCGGGAGTGACAGCGAAAAACAAACTGTTGAACTGGGCCAGATTTCAGCTCGACAGCTAGAAGATCAAGGAACATCCAGCCCAAAAGTTTTCACTATTGATCTGGAAAACTGCCGCATGAACAGCACCGACGATGGCAATGGTAACACTGTTATCACCTCGCCAACGGTGAAAGTGACCTTCGGTGGAACGGCTGCAGTAAAATCCGATGGCTCCACAGATAATAATAAGTTCGGCATTATGGGCACCGCATCCGGTGCGGGCGTGGTGATCACCGACGCGTCCAGCGCAATTATTCCCGTTGGCGGTTCCAGTGAAGCCCGTACCTTAATTGAAGGCAATAATACGTTGGCATTCTCTGCCTATCTGCAGGGACTGGACGACAATAATGCGATTAAATCCGGTGAGTTTACCTCGATTGCTGACTTTACGTTGGCGTATGACTAAGAGCTGATCACAAACGTTTCCCCTACCCGGTCAGCTCATGACCGGGTAGGGGAGTTATCTACAGGCATAAACAGGATGCATATTGTTTATTTGCGTTTGACGCTATTCATCTTTTTTATTTGCCATTTCACTGTCCAGGCGTCCCCGATTAAAGATGAGGGGCAGGGCCGTGTTTACGTTAATGGTCAGATTCTGACATCGGCGTGCAATATTCATACTGAAGATGTCTGGCAAGAATTTGTGTTCGATTCACTTACGCCGCATATCGTAGAGAATAATAATGGGCTCAATGAAAAACGATTTTCCATTCGCTTAGTGAATTGTGATCTTAGAGATGAAGATAAATGGCGAAGCATAGCGTTCACCTTTTCAGGTGAGGCGGTTTCTCACGCGCCCTCTTTATTTTCGCTGAGGGGCGAGGCCAAAGGGATTGCACTCAAAGTGACTGACAGTGACGGCGAGCAGGCATTGCCGGGCATACCTATGCACAGCGTTGTCCTGAGTCAGAATGAACATCAGTTTGATTATGTTATGCAGGTGGTTCCGGATGGAAAATTCTATATAGAAGGCGACTGGGCGGGTGCAATACGTTTTATGCTGAGTTATCAGTAAATCCCTTTCTTGCACGATTCGCTATAACAAAAGATAACGTAAATGGGTAAACCACAACTATTACATCGATATTGTCTTTTTTTTAGCGTTTTAATAACGATGTCGGGTTATTGCGGCGATACACGCGCTGTTGAATTTAATACTGACATTCTTGATGCCGAAGATCGAAATAATATTGATTTATCCCGTTTCGCCCGTGCGGGTTACATCATGCCGGGTACCTATAGTCTCACACTTCGGTTGAATGAGCGGAATATCATTGAACAGGAGGTGGTGTTTAAAGAGAAGAAAGGTGCCGAAGAAGTGCAGGCCTGTCTGACGCCTCAGCAGGTTGAGTTACTCGGTCTTAAGCACGATGCGCTGGCAAAGATAAGCTTTGACCATAATGACGACTGCGCTGATTTTTCCGCGCTGGACGGTGTCAGGCTGCGCGGCGATCTTTCAACCTCGTCGCTCTATATTTCGGTACCCCAGGCCTGGCTCGAATATCAGGATGCCACCTGGCTGCCGCCTTCACGCTGGGAGAATGGCGTACCGGGGGTAATGCTGGATTATAACATCAATACCAGCTTCACCCGTCCGGTACACGGCAGTCAGTCACAGCGAGCCAGTGCCACCGGTACGCTCGGTGCAAACAGCGGCCCCTGGCGTTTGCGAGGCGACTGGCAGGCTAACTACAACAAGACCGGCGGCTCCAGCGGTGGCACGACCCAACGTATCGACTGGAGTCGCTTTTACCTTTATCGCGCGCTGCCGTCGCTTATGGCAAAACTCACCCTGGGTGAGGATTATCTTCGATCGGATATTTTTGATACATGGCGCTTCACCGGCGCGTCATTGGTCAGCGATGAAAGCCAGCTGCCCCCCAGGCTGCGCGGCTACGCGCCGGAGGTGAGCGGCATTGCACGCACCAATGCCAAAGTCATCATCAGCCAGCAGGGACGGATCATTTACGAAACCATGGTGGCGGCAGGACCGTTCCGCGTGCAGGAACTCAGCAGTGCGGTGAGTGGGCAACTGGACGTAAAGGTGGAAGAGCAGGACGGTAGCGTACAACACTTTCAGGTCACCACCGCCACCGTGCCCTATCTGACCCGGCCGGGCCAGGTGCGTTACAAGCTGGCCACCGGGCGACCCTCCGATTTCCACCACCATGTGCAAGGGCCGACATTTGGCACCGCCGAAATATCATGGGGCGTGGCTAACAGTTGGTCACTGTATGGCGGGAGTATTTTCTCTGCGGACTATCACAGTCTGGCCATTGGTGTGGCGCGTGATCTTTACCGGTTTGGTGCGCTCTCAGCTGATATCACCCAGTCTGCAACATCGTTACCGGACAGGGGACATTTACAGGGCCGTTCCTACCGTTTGAGTTATTCAAAGCGCTTTGACGACTTCAACAGCGATTTGACCTTTGCGGGCTACCGTTTTTCCGAACGCAATTACATGACCATGACGGAGTACCTTGACGCGCGCTATCGCAATGGCGTAACGGGCAGCAGTAAAGAACTTTATACCGTTACGGCGAGCAAAAGTTTTACGGATCTCAACCTTTCTGCCTACCTGAGCTGGTCTCACCAGACGTACTGGGATCGCCCGCGTGCCGACCGTTACAGCCTTTCTGCCAGTCGTTATTTCGATCTGAACCGTTGGCGCAATCTGTCCGCCACCGTTTCCGCCGTGCGAACGCGCGATTACGGCCGTAAGGATGATGCGCTCTGGCTAACGATAAGTGTTCCTTTTGGTCAGGGGACGGCCAGCTACAACGGCAACTGGAGTCAACAGACTTACAGCCAAACCGCAGGATGGTATGAACGCCTGGAAAACGGTGACAGTTATCGCCTGTCGGCCGGAACGCGAAGCGGAAAAAGCGAGAGCATCACGACCCAGGCGAGCGGGCTGTACAGCCACACAGGAACGGCTGCAGACATCACCGCCAATCTGGGCTGGCAGCAGAACGGCTATACCTCAGCGGGCTTGTCGATTAGCGGCGGCCTGACAGCGACCAGCGAAGGGGGCGCGCTCCATGGCAGCAGCGTCAGAGGAGGCACCCGAGTGTTGGTCAGCACCGATGGCGTGGCGAATGTGCCGGTGGGCCGTAATGGCATGACCAACCGATTTGGCCTGGCCGTAGAACCCTCCGTACCCGGCTACTATCGCGCCACGGTCAAGGTAGATGTGAATCGGTTGCCGGATGACATCGAAATCAGTAGCGCGCCCGTTGCGGAAGTTTCACTGACCGAAGGGGCGATTGGTTTCCGCCGTTTTGACGTGCTCAAGGGTGCGAAAGTCGTGGCGACTGTCGCGATGGCTGACGGCACTTTTCCTCCTTTCGGGGCCAGCGTGCGCAATGCAAAAGATCAGGAGTTAGGCATGGTGAGTGAAGGGGGCTTAGCCTGGATTTCAGGGGTTAAACCCGACGAGGTGCTGACGCTGTTCTGGGGCGACAAGGCACAGTGCCGGGCAACGCTTCCGTCACTCATCCCCGACAGTCAACTGCTGCTGCCCTGCGAGTAACCTTCCCATGCAGCCTGTCTGGGATCTGAAAGCAAACGTATACAAGGTGCAAACGAGATGATGAAAAGACGCAAGGATAGGTGGGCATTACTGTTGATAACGAGTGTGCTGGCGACGTTGGCAGGGCAAACAGCGCAGGCCGCCATTGCCCTTGATCGCACGCGCGCCATTTTTAACGGAGGCGAAAAAAATCTCATCCTGAATATCAGCAACGACAATCAGAAAGAGCCCTATCTGGCTCAGGCCTGGCTGGAAGATGCACAGGGCAATAAGCTCACCAACTATCTCAGGGTCACGCCGCCCGTGCAGCGCGTGGAGCCGGGCGCAAAGAGCGTCATTCGCATTACCGCGTTGCCCTCTTCCGCCTCGCTGCCGCAGGACAGGGAAAGTGTGTTTTATTTCAGCGTCCGGGAAATTCCGCCGCGCAGCGACCGCGCCAACGTGTTGCAACTGGCCCTGCAGACCCGAATCAAACTGTTCTATCGACCAGCCAGCATCACCCCTGAGCGCTTCAGCCGCCATGATGATCAGTTAGTCCTGCACAAAGTGAAAGGCGGTTTCCGCGTGGAGAACCCAACACCTTATTACATGACGTTGCTGGGGATCATCAGTAAAGGCAATCGTGCTGTTGAGAAAAGCTTTGTGCCCGTCATGATCGCCCCGATGTCGAGCGAGACGGTGAAGTCCTCGGTTTCCCGCGATCCGCAAATTATCACCATTAATGATTTTGGTGGAAAACCTGTTCTGCCCTTTCTCTGCCAGGGCTCGGTATGTCGGGCCGATCCCGTGGCCGTCACTCAGCACTGAAGAAGGAGACAGAATAGTGATAGTACGAGCGTCTGAACTCTATGTCGGATGGAAACACATGATGGCAATAACCCTGATCGCAGTGCCGCTGATATCCACGTTCCCGCGAGCTCACGGACGGGAAGCCCGGTGGGAAAATACGCTAAGAGGAATGTTGCAGGCCTCAGGCTCATTGATCACCTCGCCCTGTGTATTAATGCCGGAATCTCAGGTTCAGCATATTACGCTCAGCCCTGTTGCGTTGGCGGCGTTAAACAAGACAGGCGATGTCACTGTGCCCGTGGATATTCATCTCGTACTGGATCACTGTCCCAGCGGCGCCCGGCATTCTGGCACCCCACAGGACCTGCGCCACAGGTTATGGCTCGCCGATCAGCGCTCGGTCAGACTGCGTCTCCTCGGCGACAGGGCCAATGATGATGCGCGATTTTTCAGCATAAAAGGCGCATCCGGTCTTTCTCTGCGCATGGAGGATTCTTTGGGTAACCTCCTGATTCCCGGCCTGTTAAGCCAACCCGTTCCGCTTGCCGAGGGGCGCAATGACCTGGTACTCAAAGCACAGCTCTGGCGTAACCGCGATCCGCTGGAAGCGGGCGAGTGGCAGGCCGTTATCAACATTGGCATGGAGTACGAGTGATGGAGAACCTAATCCGTTTTCGTCGCGCGGGCGGTGGTTTGCTGATAGCGATTGGCCTCACGATGTTCACCGCGCTGCTGCTGGTCAGGGCGAAAGCGGATGCGGGATCAACGGACGTTGTGTTCCGCGGAACGCTGCTTGCCGTGCCCTGTCTGGTCGACATGGATTCGGTGGATCAGACGGTAGCCTTCTCGCCCATCGTCGCCCGGCACTTTACCACCAATCATCAGTCCTATCCGGTCGACTTTTCCATTGCGCTAAAAGAGTGTGACCTGTCTGTCGGCTCGCAGGTAAGCGTCACGTTTTTTGGCGATAAAAACGCCGTAAATCCTGCACTTTTTGCGCTGAATGGCACGGTGGAAGGGTTGGGGCTGGCGGTCAACGATGCTCAGGGTAACGCGGTACTTCCCGGTGTGCTTCAGCCGCCTGTTGAACTCACCGACACGGAAAATCGGCTGGAGTGGCTGGCCCGATTGCAGCGTACGGCCGCAAATGGCGAGGTCACGTTAGGGGAATACAGTGCAATGATCACCTTTCAGTTGCAATACGAATAAAACAGCACCGTTACTGCCGCCTTGTAGTCAAGGCCGCAAAGCGCACAGCATCAGGAGGTACAGCCGTTGAATATCTTCAGCTTGTTAGATCAAGGCCATCAAGCCGGTACTCAAACTCATCCGGCCAGCGTGCGCGGCCGGGTACTGATCAGGGAGGTGATATGCGTAACGAACGCCTGAAACAACAGTGCCTTGCCGTGCTGGGCACCGCCAGGGACGTGGACAAGGGACTGTCCACCCGAGACATCGCTGACGCGCTGGATATTAGCGTGTACAAAACCCGATTGCTGTTGCTGGATCTTGAGAAAGAAGGGCGGGTCAAGGCGCTGCCGCGTGAAAAGCCCTGGCGGGGGGCGGCCCGGCGCTGGGCGGGTCGTTGATGACTGGCACAAATGTGTGTTCAAACGCCTTCTTCCAGCTTGGGCTTGAGGCGATACAGCAGGCGCTGTCAGACCATTTGGGCAAGCAGATTCGCCTTCAGGGATTCTACTTTCCGACGATGCAAGCGCTGCTCGCCTGGAGCATGAATCCACGGCTCGCAAAGGGATGCATGATTGTGATTGCCGGCAGTAACCCGGTGCTGTCGGTGTTAAGCGGCCTGGTGGATCCGAAGCGCATCCTGCTGTCAGACGCGGGCGAATCCCGGCAGGCACTGATGGAGAAACTTTACATCAAGGCGCGATGCGCGCACCTGAAGGTGCCGGTAAAAAAAGAGGCCATTTACCTGACCCGGCGTGAAGTGATCTATATGCGCGCCTTTATACAGGGCAAACCACACCAGTCACACAGTAAACGTGACAGCGGTATTCGACTGGCTGTGATGAAGAAAATTGGGGCAACAGGGCCGGTTTCTCTGCTGATTCGTTTTCGCCTGTTGCGCGGCCTTAAAAGCGATTACCTGCTGAAACCTGCCCGGTTAGCGCACGGGCAGGCGGTGGAACAGCGCGGCGGCATCCCGCAGAACATCACGCCGACTGCGCAAAGAGACAGGCGTTGCCTCGGGCAGCCGGAAACACAACAGGACATTTTGCTATGTGGACAAAAGCGATATTGATAAAGCTCTGGGCCATTCTGGCGCTGGCAGGCAGTGTGAATGCCCATGGCGCGCTGACGGTTGATCGATCGCGCCTGATCCTTAATCAGGGGGAAAAGTCGATCAGCCTGAACGTAACCAACCGCAATGAAAAAGATCCCTACCTGGCGCAGGGCTGGATGGAAGATGTAGACGGAAAAAAAATCAGCGGTCCGCTGATGGTAATGCCGCCGGTGCAGCGTGTTGAAGCGGGCGGCAAGACGCTGGTGCGTATTCAGGTTCTCCCGGCCATCTCGTCGCTGCCGACAGACAGGGAAAGCGTTTTCTACCTTAATCTGCGGGAAATACCGCCAAAATCGGCTAAAGCCAACGTCCTGACGCTGGCGATGCAGATCCGGCTCAAAGTCTTCTATCGCCCTAAAGGACTGAACGTGGATCCGATGTCAGATACGGTCCCCGGCACGGAAACCCTGACGCTGATTAAGCAGGGAAACCAGTATGAAGTGCACAACCCAACGCCCTACCATTTTTCCTTCGTCGAAGTCAGACGAAGCCTGACCGGAAGCGGACTGGCACGTTTTGAACCCGTCATGGTGGCACCGAAAAGCCGCCAACTGCTCAGTCCGACCGTCAGTGAGTTAGGCAGCACGCCGGTTCTGATGTTCGTCAGCGATTACGGCAGCCAACGGTTGTTGCCGTTTATTTGCAACGGCAACACCTGCCAGGCAGAGAAATCGCGCATACCGAATGAGATTTCCTTTAGGCAACAGCAGGCGGAGCGCAATGAAAGCTAAATTCAGGCTGTGCAGCCTTCTGCTGCTGACTGCATTCATGGCGAGCAGCGTACAGGCAGAGGTTAACAATGGGGATATGACCACGCTGACCATCCGCGGCATTCTGGTGGAGACGCCGGAATGCGTGGTCAACAACCAGGAACCCATCGAGGTGGACTTTGGTGAGGATGTGGTGATTAGCCGAATAAACGGCGTTGATTATAAAAAGACACGAATCATGTACAGCCTGCTGTGTACATCCCTGGCTAAACAGGGGCTAAAAGTCACGATTATCGGCGAACCGGCTGCATTTAATACTTCGCTGCTTGCAACCAGCAAATCGGCACTGGGTATTCAGTTAATGCATGAGAATGCCGCGCTGTCGCCGGGCAGCAGCGTTGCATTCAATTATAACGACGGCGCGTTGCCCGAATTATGGGCCGTGCTGGCAGTACAGAACAACGCTCTGCCCACGGCCGGTACCTTTACAGGTAATGGAACGATGGTGTTTGAGTATCAGTAAGGAGCCAGCATGCACCCTGTTTATATTCCGCTCGTGTTTAGCGCCGTATTCTGCTTGCCGGTTAACGCAGCCAGTGAGAACCCGAAGGCGGATGTGACGTTTCGCGGCACGCTAATCGAACGTATTCCCTGCACCGTTAATAACGGTGACACCATCACGGTGAATTTTGGTGATGATGTGATGACAACCCGGCTGGACGATGACAACAGCAATGTTTACAGCCGGGAGGTTGTGGTTCCGCTGGACTGCAGCTCACGCGATGTGCGGTTGCGCATTGATGGCATCACCTCGGCGTTCAACCCTGAACTGCTTGCCGGTCATCAGGCGGGATTCGGTTTTCGCCTGATCTATGGTGACAGAACGATGCCGCTCAACGACTGGATCCAAACGAACGTCAGCGCGCAGGGCATGCCCGATCTCACCTTTACCGTTCGGCCCGTCAGGCAGGAGGGCGTAACGCTCAACGGCGGAGAGTTCAGCGTCGTCGCGTCTTTGATAGCGAATTACCTGTAAACATGGAACATCATGACAAATCAAGGAGTCAGGATGCCTGGTTATGAAGGATATGCGAAAGGTCGACATCGGTGGCCCGGAATACGGGTGGGCAGTCTGCTGTTGGGGGGATTAGCCCTGATTGCACCCGATGTCTACGCGAACAATCTTGCGCTCAAAGGAACGCTTATCACCCCGCCGTCCTGCATCCTTAACGGAGACAGCACGCTGGAAATCAGCTTTGGGGAAAGCATCAGAATTAAAAGCGTTCCCGATGGTCTGTATCGCCAGGCCGTTAACCCGGGGCTGGAGTGCGATAGCAGTAATCTGGCATGGAACCTGGTGTTAACCGTCGCCGGTACAGCGGCAGGATTTGATAACGAGAGCGCAACGGTCGTGACCGCAGAGCAGGCGGATCTGGGCGTGAAACTGTATATCGACGATGCGGCGTTTGAACTCAACAAAGCGTACAAGGTGAATGGCCAGACGCTACCGAAGATAGAAGCCGTGCTGGTTCAGCGTGAAGGTGCGGAGCTGGATGAAGGCGATTTCACGGCCAGGGTAACGTTACGCGCTGAGTTTCAGTGAAAACGGCGGGTGCCTTACCTTGAAAGGTGACGCCCACACGGCGCGGTTTTCACTCAAGGCGCCTCTCTGTCGCGAATCCTGTGGCGAAAGGCGGAGCTTAAGGCCTTTTGTAATGAATAGTCTGTGAGGAAACCTCATGCGTTTTTTTTATTTCCTAACCAGCGTGTTTTTTCTGCTGTTTTCGTCATGCCCGGTGAAAGCCTTATTGCATGAGAATGCACCTTTCCCGATTTTTGTGGGTAACACGCAAAAAGTGCCCGGCACACAGGTCGAATTTCATGTCGGACGCGCCACGAGTTACATCGATCCCCATCAACCTCACTACGTTACGGCAAACTCAGGGATTGCGATTTATTTTTACTGGTGCACACAAAGTGGTGGCAGTTGTGCAGGCCCCGGGAATACCAGTGTGCCACCCGAAAATATCATTGCTCGCGGGGAAGGCTGCCCCACCGATGACATACATCAATTTATCGATTGTCTGCATGAGAAAATAGATCCAGGCGGGCAATATATGGCGACCGTCCCTGATAATGTGGGGTCAGATTCGCGGCTGACGCGCGGCCGAGTTTGTTTACGCTATCTCAATGATGTTAATTCGGTGCTCGGCACAACGTTTACCTCCAGTTATAACTCTTGCAAGTTATCGCCGCCGACCCAAACCTGGTGCGCGATGGAAACTCCTAATGTGGATATCGATTTTGGCATAGTCCATGTGGGAGAGGCTGAAGGACAGACGCGGGAAAAGGATATCAGCGTGTATTGCTCGGGACCGGCCAACTATATTATCGATCTGACAAGTGAAGATTCCTCTGTCCCTTTAAGTAACGGCATGAAAGCCGAATTAACTATCGATGGGCAGTTGATACAATCCCAAAGGCTGGTTTCAACGGAGCAAGGCTCAACGACTTATAAGCTGCAAGCGGAATTGAAGGGGCAACCTGTGGCAGGGGCTTTTAACAGTACAGCAATACTGTTTATTTCCTACCCGTAATCGTGCTGGCAGGATTGATATTTACCGGGCCTGACAGGGCACAATGTTGAACGGGCCATTCTGGTCGGATCTAAAAGCCTGTGGGAAGCCAGGCCTGTTAATCATCGCCCTCTGAGTCAGGATTACAGGGGGGAACTGTTTTCACGTTGAATGCGCCCCACTCGTGGGCGCTGCATTTTAACCACGCAGTGAGACTGAGATGTCAGCTAAATCCCTGGCGATCCCCGCCATCCTGTTGGGCAACGTTATGCAGAACCATGGCGGCGGCCCCAAATGCGACGGTATCCGTGGCGGAGATATCCGGCAGGCAGATCTCGGGTTGCACGACACGGCTGCCCTTTAAGCTATCCAGCCTGGAGAAGTCGAGCCAGACCGCGAGCCGTTCACGAACGCTTTGAGGCAGTGTTCCCCCCACATAGATCGCCGCAGGGGCAAGAACAGCGTTCAGCATAAAGCCCAGACGGGCGATTTCCGGGCCTGTTCGTTCGATCCATTCGTCGAGAACGCTGACGTTTTCAGTAAGGAATCGCTGCCAGATGTCTTGTGAGCGCCCATCCGGTATCTGGCCGAGGCGATGCTGACACCATGCCGCAAGGTCAGTAAAGGAGGGGCGGGGCCTGTCGAGTGGCAGTAACAGACCAATTTCGCCCGCGTTGCCAAGATGACCGCGATAACGCTGTCTACCCAGAATAATGCCGCTGCCGACGCCTTCTGACAGATAGAGATAGAGAAAGTCTTCATGATTAGCCGCATTACCCAGTGCCATTTCACCCATCGCTGCAGCATTGGCATCATTCTCAATTAACACCGGACAGCCCAGCGCCTGCTGAATGGACTCGAACAGTCCGGGTTCATCCCAGGAAAGCACCTCGGGAGCCAGATGAAGGGGAGCAACGCCCCGCTGGAATCGCGTGGGCATGGCAATGCCTGCACCAATCACTAAAGTATCCGGAATGTGGTTTCTCTCAAGCAGGGCTCTGTGCCCCTTCTGAATCGCTGATCGGGCCGTGGCGAAGGTATCGTAAAGGCCGCGCAGCTCAATTTCGTCAACCCGCTTCCCTGTGAAATCAAGCAGCATCAGCGTAATGGAGAAGCGGCTGGCATGAACTCCAACGGCATAACCAATGGCGGAATTCAGCGTGAGATCAATGTGCGGAGCGCCCCGGCCAGACGGGCGACGCGCCCCTTCGACGATGATCCCTCGCCTGATGAGATCGCGGGTCATCATGCTGACGGCCGCCGCTGTTACGCCACAGCCCTCGGCGAGCTCGGCACGCGATGCGGCGTGGTTGCGACGCAGATAACGCAGCACCGCAGACTGCGTTGTTCCGATTCCTTCCCAATGCTTCGATGAAGTCAATGCCGCTTCTCCCTGTCGTTGTCGCGTGGTCATGAACCTGTCATTTAAATAAATTAACTTACTTAAATAATAGGTACAACGGGAATAAAAACCATGTCGAAAAAACGCACTCTCCTGGCAAGCGTAATGATTTCCGCGCTCTGTGTCGGCATTGCCCATGCCGAAGAGATCACCATCAAACTCTCCACGCTTGCTGAGCGCAGCGCACCCAACCGCATCACCAATATTGAAGATGCCGCCGACATCATGAACAAGCAATTCAAGGCTGCGGGTGTCGATAAACATATTGTGATTCAGGCCAACAGCAGTGCGGTCAAAGGCTGGGACGACTTCGCGATGGACATGCTGAAGGCGATGTCCGTCGGGCAGGGGCCGGATATCTATGTACTGCCTCATGAGTGGATTGGCCAGTTTGCTAAGGACGGTTATGCCTTGCAAATGAACGATAAGATCGCTGCTGCGCCGTGGGTCTACAGCGATATCCTGCCTGTGCTGTGGGATGCAGCAAAAGCAAACGATGGCAAGATTTATGGCATACCGCAGGATGCCGAAATACGCATGTTTTTCTACAACAAAGATATGTTGAGAAAAATCGGCAAGGATGAAGCTTTTATTAACGCTATCCCTGCCAGGGTGGAATCCGGTGATTTTACGCTTGACGATCTGACTGCGCTGGCCAAAGAGGTCGTGGACGGTAAAGCGGCCCAGTATGGCATGCTGCACCGCCCGAACGTGGGTATTGATTATCTTATGGTTTTTCAGTCATACGGCGTGAAATTTATGGATGAGAAGACCGGCAAACTCATCTTCCCCAAAGCGGAAATGGCCGACGCCCTTGGCTGGTATGCGCGTAATGCTAAGCAGGGCGTTACGCCTGTCGATAATACGGCGATGAGCTGGGATGCCATTCAGGGTGCGTTCAAGCAGGAGAAGGCGTTTATTTTCCACCAGGGCGTTTGGGCGGTAGCCTGGCAACTGGGTGACAAAAATGGGGCCGTCTGGCCGTCGGACAAAGACGGTTATTTTCATAAGATAGGCTGGATTCCTGCTCCCGCGGCCAAAAAGGGCGGCCAGCCCTCAAACCTGTCGCATCCGCTTCTCTATACGGTGAATGCCAAAAGTAAAAATGCCGACATCGCTGCCGAACTCGTGGCACTGGCAACGTTGCCCTATTTTAACAACGAACATGCCGTAACCTCCTATCACACCGCCATCAGCAACGCGCAAACGGCGATGCCGAAATACCGGGATAACTGGGTGTTGTCTGCTGCCTCGCCCATGATGGCGCATGCGAAGTTCGTGCCCAATCAGACGCAGTTTGGCAGCTACAACAAGGTACTGTTCAGCGGCCTTCAGGCCGTGGAAACAGGGAAAATGACCGCAAAACAGGCCGTGGATTTTATCGCTGAAGAGTTAGAACTGCAGTTCGGCGACGATATAGAAATCCGTTCGTCCGTTGCCAGCAAATAGGGTTTAGCCCGCCCAATGCGATCGTTAATATTGAGGGAGGTGAGATGATGTCGCAGTTCCAGCCACGGGCGCACCGACCCGCCCGGCCCGTCTTCTATCTCGCGCCCGCTATCGCGCTGTTGGTCGTTTTTTTCCTGGCGCCCATCATCGTCAATACCGTTATCGCCTTTACCGATATGGGCGCGAATCTTCGGGTCGGTCAATTTACACTGCATAACTTTGAGCGGATTGTGTCGCGTGATGCGCGTATTCCTGGCGTGCTACTAACAACGCTGATTTATGTAACGGCGACGCTGTTTCTTTTCAATGTCGGGCTGGGTGCGCTGCTGGCTATCACATCAACGGCAATCCCTGACCGACTCGGGAATCTGTTTCGCGGTCTCTGGCTTTTGCCGCGCATGTCACCGGCCGTGCTCTACAGCATTCTGTGGATATGGGTGGCCGATCCCACGCCGTCCGGTTTGCTTAATCAGATAACGGGTTCCTTCGGGCTGCAGCCGATGAATCTGCGCAATGATTTCCCCTTGTTTCTGATCGTGGTGGCAAATGGCCTGGTCGGCGCATCCTTTGCCATGGTCATTCTGACGTCAGCGATTCGTTCCATCCCTTCACATCTTGCCAATGCGGCACGGATAGATGGGGCGAGCGAGTGGGGCGTGCTGCGTTATGTTGTGGCCCCCGCGCTGTCTCAGCCCATTCGATTTATTACGATCTATCAGGGGCTCTCCCTGATGACGACCTACGAATACATTCTGCTCATCACCGGGGGCGGTCCCGTTTACGACTCCACACCTTATGCGCTCTACATCTACCGTCGTGCCTTTGAAAATGGTGCTTATGCCTATGGTGCTTCCCTGGCGCTGGGGTTGATGGTGATCGGCGTCGCCGCGACCTTAATACAGTGGCGTGTCAGCAATATGCGCGCGACATTCGCCGCGCCGAAAATCGAGGTATTGTGATGTCACTCGTCCAAACCACATCGGTTGCCACATCGAAATGGGCCCGTCTTGAACGCAGAGGTACCGTCAATCGTGTCGGCTTCCTTTCTGTGGTCATTCTCTTCCTGACGCTGATTTCGGTTCCGATCCTGCTGCCTTACCTCTGGCTTCTTGCGAAATCCCTGACCACCTCTGATGCATCTATCAGTCGGCTTGTTCTTTGGCGCACCAGCGCCATTGCGGGCGTGGCTTATCTCGGCGCGCTCGTGCTTGCTTTTATGGCAGAGCGCTTGCGCAGGCCGGTATTGTCCTGGAGTGCGCTCGGCATCATCGTGCTGCTCCTCGTGATGATCTTTCTGATGCCCTATCTGACGTTGCACAACTACCGGTTTCTCTGGCTGCGGGATATCGCGAATACCGGCACAACGCGTGTGGATCTGATGCCGTCGGTCTGGACGGCACTGGGCAGCTCCCTGATCTTTGCCGTCTCTCAGACGCTGATTGTGACGATCGTCGCCACGCCAGCAGCCTACGCGCTATCCCGCTTTGCCTTTGCCGGCCGGGAAAATTTTCTTCGCGGTTTGCTGCTGTTACATGCTTTCCCCGCGCTGGCACTCACCATCGCCATCTTTATCCAGCTCCACTATATGGGCCTGCTCAACCATCTCTCCGGCGTGGTGATGGTCATGAGTGCGCTGGAACTGCCCTATGCGATCTTTGTTCTTAAAGGCTTTTTTGACGGCGTGCCCTGGGATATTGAGATGAGTGCGGTGACTGATGGTGCCACCCGTTTTCAGGCCTTCCGCATGGTGGTGTTGCCCCAGGTGCGCAGCGGACTGATTGCGATCGCCACCTTTACCTTTCTGCGCGGTTGGGAGGAGTACGTCTTTGTTCAGACATTACTCATCGACAAAAGCCAGATGACGATGAGCCTCTACCTCTTCTTTGTTGCACAGGACAATACGGGTGCGGATTACGGCATGATCGCCGCCGTCGGCATTATTTACCTGCTCCCCGTGCTCGTTCTCTACACCTTCACGCAGAAATACATCACCCAAATGAGTTTTGGCGGTATTAAGGGATAATTGTCATGGCCTCGATCACTCTCAACAATGTCACCAAAAACTGGGGCGAGACCCAGGTCCTGAAACCGATCAATCTTACCATCGAGAACGGCGAATTCGTCGCCATCCTCGGGCCATCTGGATGTGGTAAATCAACGACGCTGTTTCTGCTGGCGGGGCTTTATGCGCCGAGCAGTGGTGAGATCGCGTTTGACGGGCACAATGTCAATCGCATTGATGCCCGCGATCGTAATGTCGGTATCGTCTTTCAGTCTTATGCGCTTTACCCGAATTTGACGGTGCGTGAGAACATCGCGTTTCCGTTGCGCTTTAAAAAATTAGATAGAGATCAAATCGCCAGGCGCGTGGAAGAAGCGGCCAGTCTTGTACAAATCAGCGCACTACTCGATCGACGTCCGTCGCAGCTTTCAGGTGGGCAGCAGCAGCGCGTGGCGCTGGCTCGCGCCCTGGTCAAGGAACCGAATATCCTGTTACTTGACGAACCCCTTTCTAACCTTGATGCAACACTCCGTATCACCATGCGGACAGAGCTTAAGAATCTTCAGAAACGTCTTGGCTTCACCACCTTGATCGTCACTCATGACCAGATGGAAGCCATCACCATGGCCGATCGGATTATCTGTATGAATCAGGGCGAAATCGTCCAGATCGGTACGCCAGAGGATCTTTACCGACGTCCTGACGATCTTTTTGTGGCAGGATTTATCGGCTCGCCGCCCATGAATCTGGTGAAGGGGCAAGCCCTGGGGCGCTTTCTGCAACTGGGACAAATGTCACTCGAACTGAATCACGGATACGATGGCCCCGTCTGTTTTGGTCTGCGTCCGGAGGATATCAGCCTGGTTGCCCCTGATGATGCGCCGCTATGTGGAGAGGTGATGACCGTTGAGCCGATAGGACGCGAAGTGTTTTACACGATCGACACGCCAGCCGGCAGGCTCCATGCACTGGAATACGGTGAAGCAGTGCGTCATGCGCCCGGTTCCCGAATCGGTATCGCATGCCAATCCGCGCTGACCCTGATTTTTAATTCGTCCGGTAAACGCATCGTCGATCTTCATGCCAACCTCTCCGTATTCTGCCATACCGGCAAACATGTCCATGCTGCCAGCTAACAGGAAATTACCCTAATGACCCGAATCGTCTCACACCGTGGCGCCAACCATTTCGCGCCAGAGAACACCTTCTTTTCCGCAGACCTGGCGCTGGAACAGGGGGCTGATTACATTGAGCTGGATGTGCGAGAAAGTGCCGATGGCGTGCTCTACGTTATCCATGATGAAACGCTGGATCGTACCACTAACGGCACCGGCCCTGTGGGTCATGCCTTATCGCGCGATATCGATGCGCTGGATGCAGGAAGCGGATTCGACGAGCGCTTTAAAGGTGCCATGGTGCCGCGGCTTGATGCTTATCTTGAGCATTTGCGCGGTCGCGCGGGCGTTTATATCGAGCTGAAATACTGCGATCCGGCTAAAGTAGCTGCATTGGTACGGGATCTCGGTATGGTCCGTGACACATTCTTCTTTTCGTTTTCCGAGGAAATGCGCCGCGGTCTTCAGGCCGCCGCGCCGGACTTTCGTAAAATGATCACCCTTGATATCGCGATGTCGCCCTCTCTTGTGAGAACCGTTCATCATGCATCGCTCATTGAGTTGAGCGTAGAACAGATGCGTAATCGAGCCATCCTTGAAGCGAGCCGTCAGGCCGAGCTTGAAATCATGGTTTATTACGGTGGTGACGACATAGCAATTCATCAGGAAATCGCGGCGGCGGGCGTCGATTATATTAACCTTAATCGGCCGGATATTTTTAGTACAATACGTAATCAAACAGCCATGTAATATGATCGAATAGCGCACCTGAAGGTGTTTTTCATTGGGAAGCACCTTTAGAACGTCGAAGCAAAATACTGCTTTGAAATCAAAATAATCTCGATGTTTGAATTGGACGAAGGTAGTGCAAGGTTTTTACAATGAAGAGAATATTTGGATAGTGAATTCTGATTTGATAAAAGTGTATTTCCAAAGGATGTAATTTGTACGCATAAGCGAAAAGATGTTTAACGTAAATGATTTTTTAAATGGTGCTATTTTTTATTATTACATTTAAGTTATATATATGCATGCCGAAAAATATTTTCTTTTTTATATGTTAATTTCAATTTGAAACTCATTAAGGGTGAAAAAGGAAAAGCGAAAAATATTCTGACATTCTCTATCTTTAGATATTTTTGAGAAGGTTTTAGCTTGGTGGCTATATTTTAATTGTGTGATGAGTGTCATGGTTTTTTTGTTCAGGCAAGGTTTTCATTCTGTCTGAAACGATCTGAAAAGTTGCCTTGGATGTGCTGAATTTTTATAAAGCAACCAGGTTATATCTATTTTTTAATTTTCAATCTTTATTAAAAGCAATGATTTGACGTAAAGAAAAGAGCTTGGGAGTGATATGTTTCTTTAAATACATTGATATATGATTGCTGTGCTGGATTACTCCTATAAAAGAATTCGATGATAATTCTCCGTCAACAGAACATGTGGCATCTTAACTTTAAGCTATGATATGATAAATTTAATACCATATCGACTCAGGGCGCACTGAATGAACGATTTTGAGCAAAAACTTCTCGATAACGGTTTTTCTGCCAAGAATATCGGTAAACTCAAAAGCATCATTAACAAAGATGAATCTAAAAAAGACACACTTCAGAGTCTCGTGATTGATCTTAGCAAACGCTTTTGGGGAGGGGTCATTGCTCTGGTTATTTTGGCTCTAATTGGATTGAACGGCATTTTTAATGCAGACTCTTCAAATGCCATCCCATACATCATCGTCCTGACTTTCGCTTTCTTCGTGGTGTATTTCGTCACGCCTCTTAACTTAGCCTGGAAATCATACAAATTTATCAGGAAGAATAAACATTAGTTCTGTGCAGGATTGTTTTTCATTTGGTAAAGGTTCATACCTATTCCAGTTCCCTTGTGTATAGCACCCAAACCTTTGAGAGCGAGTGCTGGTTTACTCAGAAGCTGGACTTTGCGATAGTGATCGGTTGGTAGATATTTGTATAACCTCCATGCTTCAGGTTTTAGGGTAAGCTTGAAAAGGCCATAGTATGATGTTGTCAGGTCCACGACCTGGTAGGTTAACAATCCTAAGCGCTTATCAAAACCGAGAAAATCGGCTGCGTCTTCATATTTATCTCTTACTGGGTTAGATGGGTGAGGCACACCACTTAGCTTACCTATACTCTCAATCCCAGAACCCACACCATTCATCACCAGGGCTGAGCCTGCCACTACTCCGATAACATTGCCTGTTGTTACAGAGCCTACGATTAGACCAACCCCTGCAACAATTTGCATGCCACTCAGCACGACGCCGATACCGTCAATGACATACCCAATGACTTTTTCATGGTCATGGTAAAACTGCACAGAAGACGATACGACAGCTTCTCCTGTTCTGAGCATCCTGTCTTGAATCTTCAAGTTTTGGGTTTCCTGCTTGAGATTTTGGATGCACTCCTGACATTTGTCATCCGAGGTAGCAGTGCGGATGGTTTGAAGCTGCGAGCGGCTAAACTCTCGCACTTCATCCTGAAACTTCAGGCGAACAAGGGCATCCTTGAGATGGAACTGTGAGAGGGATGTTGCCACATTGACTAAGTGGTTGGCCTCCAGGCTTGCCATAGTCAGAAAGTAGCTTGATTGCCTGTTTCTGTCCCAGTAGTTGTCCATAACGATACCTTTGTTTAGCAGGATTTATCGAATATTAAAGTAGCGTGGGTTAAGAAACAAAACAAATACATCCAAAGCAAGGTTTGAAGAAGAGGGGGCAATGAACCCGGGATTTGACGTAGCGAAGGACAGGAGAGATTGATTCGTCTTTAACGCTTCGTCATGTAAGTGGCCTGATGTTGTTTATGAAGACACATCTAAGTTTTTAGTAGCTTAACTGAAGGAAGAAGGGTTCAGATGAATGTCTAAAATGAGGTTAAGTAGACTTGAAGAAAGGCATACATGGTGTCCCCTGCAGGAATCGAACCTGCAACTAGCCCTTAGGAGGGGCTCGTTATATCCATTTAACTAAGGAGACGCCAGCGCAGTATACCGCAGTTAGGCGGCAGGATTCACTACACCGCCGCGCGTTTGCTCATTCTGTCAGCAATTTAGCGTTCTTCTTGTTGCTGCTGACGTTTTTTCTCCGCTTTACGTCGTTCCGCTTTCGCCTTTGCCTGGGCAGCTTCGCCCATATCATTGCGAATCTGCGCATGGCTGATCAGGGCGAAAATCAACGTACCGCCCGTCAGATTGCCCAACAGCGTCGGGATAGCAAAGGGCCAGAGAAACTCGGTCCAGGGAATGCTGCCGTTAAATACCAGGTAAAGCACTTCGACGGAACCCACCACGATATGCGCCAGATCGCCCAGCGCGACCAGCCAGGTCATCATCACAATGACAAACAGCTTGGCGGCACCGGCATAGGGGAACATCCAGACCATGGTGGCAATGATCCAACCTGAAATCACCGCATTCGCAAACATCTCGCCCGGCGTATGTTCCATTACCTTCATGCTGATGTCGGTAAAGGCCTGGCGGGTGGCTTCATCAAAAATCGGCATTTCAGTAAACGCCAGAGCTGCGAACGCTGTCCCGATAAGATTACCCAGCAGCACAATGCCCCACAGGCGAAGCAATAAGCCAAGATTGCTCACAGTGGGTTTGTGCATAAAGGGCAGGACGGCGGTCACGGTGTTTTCAGTGAAAAGTTGCTGCCGTGCCATAATCACAATCACAAAGCCAAAGGTGTAGCCAAGATTTTCCAGTAAAAACGCGCCGGGCACGCCATCCAGATGCACCTGAAAAATGCCCTTAGCCATCAGCGAGGCGCCCATCGACAGCCCGGCAGCGATAGCTGACCACAGCAGCGCCATGCCGTCACGTTCCAGCTCTTTTTCCCCGTCCTGACGAATCTCCTCATGGATAGCGGCGGCGCGAGAGGGCAGGGCGTCTTCATCCACTTCAATATCCTCCTTGCCCTGTTCTTTCTCTTCGCTGTCTACGTCGTTAGGTCCCTGACTGGTGCTTGATGAAGGCTTCATGTTTTCTCCTGGTAACAGTGCAAATGCGTTATAAGCGTAGTCGTTTTTTGGCCCGCGAAATTGTTTCTACAACAGCTAACAAAAGTTACAACATTTTGCTGTGGTGCGCTTTTTGTCCGCTTAACGTCGTGAAAAGCACGAATATCTAACCTCAGTGGGAAAGGGGGCCGCGCACGGTCTTCGGCACACTGCAACATTGTGCTATCATTTGCGCCTTATTTGGCTGGCGCGATTTACCCCTCCATGTTGGAAATCATGAATCTGCTTTGTGTGCGTGATGAACGTGCGCTCTTTGAGGCGCTCACGTTTCGCGTGTCGGCAGGTGATATCGTACAAATTGAAGGGCCAAACGGGGCCGGTAAAACGTCGCTGCTACGGATTCTGGCCGGGTTGAGCACGCCTGAACACGGCGAGGTGCGTTGGCAGTCGCAGCAAATTCATCAGCAACGCGATGTCTGGCATCAGGCCATGCTTTATCTTGGGCATCTGCCGGGGATCACCTCGGCGTTGTCGGCGCTGGAAAATCTACGCTTTTATCATCCGAACTGCCGCGATGAGCATATTTTTACTGCACTAGCCAGCGTCGGACTGGCGGGCTATGAAGACGTGCCAGCCGCGCAGCTCTCTGCAGGGCAACAGCGGCGAATCGCGCTGGCCCGGCTGTGGCTGACCCAGGCAACCCTGTGGATTCTGGATGAACCCTTAACCGCTCTTGATCCTGTCGGCGTCGACACCTTAATGGGGCGCTTTGCGGAACACGCGCAACAGGGCGGTTCTGTTATTGTGACGAGTCATCAGGCGCTGCCGGGGCTGAACGGCCAGATAAAAACCGTTCGCCTGCATGCCATGGAGTGGCAGTAATGTTGTGTCGTCTTATTCAACGTGAATTACGCATCGCCTGTCGTCGCGGTGCGGAGGTGGTTAATCCACTGTGGTTTTTCCTGATCGTGATTACGCTTTTCCCGTTGGGTATCGGTCCCGATCCTCAGCAACTGGCCCGGATCGCGCCTGGTATTGTCTGGGTTGCCGCGTTGCTCTCCTCGCTGCTGGCGCTGGAAAGGCTGTTTCGCGATGACTTCAATGACGGCACGCTGGAGCAACTTTTATTGTCTCCCACGCCGCTACCGGTCATGGTGCTGGGCAAAGTGATTGCCCACTGGCTGGTCACCGGCTTGCCGTTAATCCTGCTTTCGCCGCTGGCGGCTCTGTTGCTGTCCCTGGATATCCCGAGCTGGCGAGCGGTGGCACTGACGCTGCTGCTGGGAACACCGACGCTGAGTTTTCTTGGCGCAATTGGGGTGGGGCTGACTGTGGGATTACGTCGTGGTGGCGTGCTGCTCAGCCTGTTGGTCCTGCCGTTGGCGATTCCTGTCTTGATTTTTGCCAGCGCGGCCATTGATGCCGCAGGACAGGGCGTCGCCATTGGCGGTTATCTGGCGTTACTGGGGGCAATGCTGGTCGCGAGTGCAACGCTGGCACCTTTTGCCACCGCCGCGGCGTTGCGGATTACGCTGCACTAAATCAGCACGCCTCAGACGTGTTATTAGCGTTTATTTTAATGTGAGCAATTGAACATGTGGAAAGGATTACATCAGCTGGCTAAGCCCGAACGGCTCTATCAGTTGTGCGGTCGCCTGCTGCCGTGGTTTGCTCTGGCCAGTGCGGCGGTACTGCTGCTGGCCTGGGTATGGGGATTTGGCTATGCACCGGCAGACTACCAGCAGGGTGACAGCTTTCGCATTATGTATATCCACGTTCCGGCGGCCATGTGGTCGATGGGGATATACAGCGCGATGGCCGTTGCGGCGTTCACGGGGCTGGTCTGGCAGATGAAAATGGCCGATTTAGTGTCAGCGGCGATGGCGCCAATCGGTGCCGTGTTTACCTTTATCGCGCTGGTCACCGGTTCTGCCTGGGGCAAGCCGATGTGGGGAACCTGGTGGATATGGGATGCCAGACTGACGTCAGAACTGGTGCTGCTGTTTTTATATCTGGGCGTGATTGCGCTGTATCAGGCCTTCGACGATCGTCGCATGGCCGGGCGGGCCGCAGGCGTGCTCATTTTGGTCGGGGTGATCAATCTGCCCATCATTCATTTCTCTGTGCAGTGGTGGAATACCTTACATCAGGGATCGTCCGGGTTGCTGCAACAGGCGATCGCGCCGCCGATGCGCACGCCGCTGCGCTGGGCCATCCTGGGTGACCTGCTGTTGTTTATCACCTTAACGCTGATGCGCTTACGTAACCTGATTCTGCTTACGGAACGTAAACGTCCCTGGGCAATTGCCCTGGCGAAGACAAGGAGCAAAGTATGACGCCCGCTTTTGCCTCATGGCATGACTTCGTTGCCATGGGCGGCTACGCCTTTTATGTGTGGCTGGCGGTGGCAGGCACGCTGGTGCCGCTTTTCGCCCTGATCTTGCATAGTAGGTGGTCACACCGACGTTTGCTGGCGGACATTCGCCAGCGTGATGCACGGGAGCGCCGCCTGCGAGCGGCCAACGTTCAACGTACCGCCAACCATACGGCAGGAGAAGAGAAGTGAATACCCGCCGTCGTAATCGCCTGTATGTCGTGGTGGCGATCCTTGCCGGACTTGGACTGGCGACCGCACTGGTGATGTATGCGCTGCGGTCCAATATCGATCTGTTTTATACGCCGGGTGAAATCCTGGAGGGAAAAGGCGATGCGCACATCAAGCCTGAGCCCGGACAGCGCCTGCGCGTGGGCGGCGTCGTGATGCCTGGCAGCGTAACGCGGGATCCCCACACGCTGGCGGTTTCCTTCCAGCTTTATGATGGTCGCGGTGTGGTCAACGTGAGCTTTGTCGGCATTTTACCGGATCTGTTCCGCGAAGGTCAGGGCGTTGTCGCGCAGGGCGTACTTGAACCCGGCAACCTGATCAAAGCCAAAGAGGTGCTGGCAAAACATGATGAAAACTACACGCCTCCCGAAATCAGCACCGCGATGAAACCCGCACCCTCTGCGCAACAGGCCGCGAATAACCCGGCAGGACGTACACCATGATGCCAGAACTGGGCAGTTTCTTACTCTGTCTTGGATTAGCGTTGGCGCTGCTGCTCAGCGTCTATCCTCTGTGGGGCGCCTGGCGCCAGGATGCCCGCCTGATGGGCATGGCGCGTCCGCTTGCCGTTGGCCTGTTTGCCTGCGTCGCGGGGGCTTTTATGCTGCTGGTCTGGGCGTTTATCGTTAACGATTTTACCGTGAGCTATGTCGTCAACAACTCAAACTCACTGCTGCCGGTTTACTACCGCATTGCGGCCACCTGGGGCGCGCATGAAGGATCGTTGCTGCTGTGGGTGCTGCTGCTGAGTGGCTGGACGCTGGCCGTGGCAATTTTCAGCCGCGGTATGCCGCAGGACGCGCTGGCTCGGGTGTTGTCGGTAATGGGAATGATCAATCTGGGCTTTTTGCTGTTTATCATCCTCACCTCCAATCCCTTCAGCCGAACGCTGCCCGATTTTCCCGTAGACGGTCGCGATCTTAATCCAATGTTGCAGGATATCGGCCTGATCTTTCATCCGCCACTGCTGTATATGGGCTATGTCGGATTCTCCGTGGCCTTTGCTTTTGCCATCGCCTCATTAATGGCGGGACGGCTGGATACCGCCTGGGCGCGCTGGTCGCGTCCCTGGACTACCGCCGCCTGGTTATTCCTGACCATTGGCATCGTACTCGGTTCCGCCTGGGCGTATTACGAACTGGGCTGG
The DNA here is from genome assembly GCF_024814475.1 of Pantoea sp. B623. NCBI lineage: Bacteria > Pseudomonadati > Pseudomonadota > Gammaproteobacteria > Enterobacterales > Erwiniaceae > Pantoea > Pantoea sp. B623. The sequence goes on from NZ_JANUXM010000004.1 coordinate 3,832,794, forward strand.
GGCGGCTGGTGGTTCTGGGACCCGGTGGAAAACGCCTCCTTTATGCCGTGGCTGGCGGGCACCGCCTTAATGCACTCGCTGGCGGTTACGGAAAAACGCGGCACCTTCAAGGCCTGGACGGTGCTGCTGGCTATTACCGCGTTCTCCCTGAGCCTGCTCGGCACCTTCCTGGTCCGTTCCGGCGTACTGGTCTCGGTACATGCTTTCGCCTCCGATCCGGCGCGCGGCATGTTTATTCTCGCATTTTTGGTCATCGTGATTGGCAGCTCGCTGCTGCTGTATGCCATTAAAGGCGGCCAGGTGCGCAGTCGGGTGCAAAATGAGCTCTGGTCGCGAGAATCTTTTCTGCTGGGGAATAACGTGCTGCTAATCGCGGCCATGCTGGTGGTCCTGCTCGGCACGCTGTTACCGCTGGTGCATAAACAGTTAGGGCTGGGCAGCATTTCCGTTGGCGAACCCTTCTTTAATACCATGTTCAGTTGGCTGATGGCTCCGCTGGCGTTAATGCTCGGTATTGGGCCGTTAGTGCGCTGGCGACGCGATGAGCCACAAAAGCTGGTTCGTCGTCTGCTGATAGCGCTGCTCGTGACGCTGCTGGCCTCCGTGCTGCTGCCCTGGTGGTTGCAGGATCGTGTTGAAGCCATGACGGTGGTGGGATTACTGATGGCGGTATGGATCATCCTGTTGACCCTGATGGAGCTGCATGAGCGTGCCACTCATCGTCATCGTTTTTTTACCGGATTACGTCACCTTTCGCGCAGTCACTGGGGCATGGTGCTTGGACATCTCGGCGTGGGCGTCACCGTTATTGGCATTGCGTTCAGTACCCAATACAGCGTTGAGCGCGACGTGCGCATGAAAGCTGGCGACAGCGTCGATATCCATCACTACCATTTTGTTTTTCGTGATGTTCAGGACTTACAAGGCCCTAATTACAGCGGCGGCGTGGCGGTCATTGACGTTTCCCGCAAGGGCAAGCCGGAAGCCGTGTTGTATGCGGAAAAACGCTTTTACTCTGCCGCGCGCACCATGATGACCGAGGCGGCGATCGACGGCGGCTTTACCCGCGATCTTTACGCCGCGCTGGGTGAAGAGCTCAGTGACGGTAGCTGGGCGGTGCGTATCTACTACAAACCCTTCGTCCGCTGGATCTGGTTTGGCGGCTTGTTTATGGCCGTCGGAGGGCTGTTCTGTTTGCTGGACCCGCGCTATCGCTCGCGCAAGAAAGCCGATCGCGAGGTGCGGACATGAAAAAAATTCTGTTTATTCCGCTGGGATTATTTTTACTGCTGGCTGCCGCGCTGCTGTGGCAGCTGTCACGTAATGCGGAAGGGGACGATCCTTCACGGCTGGAATCGGCCTTAATTGGTAAGCCCTTGCCCGTGTTCAGGCTGGAGGCGCTGGATAAGCCAGGCAAAACCTATGATCAGCAAACGTTGATCACCGGTAAACCACTGTTGCTGAACGTCTGGGCAACCTGGTGTCCGACCTGCCGCGCCGAGCATCGCTATCTTAATGAGCTGGCAGAGCAGGGCGTTCGGGTTGTAGGGTTGAACTACAAAGACGATCGCCAGAAGGCAGTAACCTGGTTGAACACGCTGGGTAATCCTTATGCGCTCAGCCTGTATGACGGTAACGGGATGTTGGGCCTCGATCTCGGCGTTTATGGCGCACCTGAAACCTTTTTGATTGATGGCAAAGGCATTATTCGCTATCGCCATGCTGGCGATCTGAACCCGCGCGTCTGGCAACAGGAAGTCAAACCCTTGTGGGATAAATACACGAAGGAGAGCGGCGCATGAGATCCCTGATGATGATGCTCTGTGGGCTGCTGTTTAGCGCCAGCCTGTGGGCCGCGATTGATACCTATGCGTTTGACTCCGTGGCGCAGGAGGAGCAGTACCGTGAAATCACGGCCTCGCTGCGCTGTCCCAAATGCCAGAACAACAGCATCGCCGATTCTAATGCGATGATTGCGTCAGATATGCGGTTGAAAGTTTATCAACTGATGAAGCAGGGGCAGAGCCGTCAGCAAATCATCGACTATATGGTGGCGCGTTATGGCAATTTCGTCAGTTACCAGCCGCCTGTCACGCCCTCAACACTGATCCTGTGGGCTGGCCCGGCGCTGTTTGTGATTGTGGGCGGTACCGTGATCGTGTGGCGTAGTCGTCAGCGTAAAACCCGAAGCGAGCTTGATGACCAGGAACAACAGCGTCTGGCGGCGATTCTGAAGTCGGACAGGAAACGATAATGGCCGTTTTTTTACTCACGATTTTTCTGCTGCTGCTGGCGGCCTGCATACTGTTTTTAGCCGCAGGCTGGCGTCAACGTGAAACCCACACGGCAGCGCGCGACAACCTTAATACGCATTTTTATCGGCAGCGGCTGGCTGAGATGACCCTGGACGAAGAGCAGGGCGTGATTGCCGATCGCGCCGTGATGGAGCAGGAGTTACAGCAAACCCTGCTTAGCGATATTCCGCCCGCTACGGATGCCCACTCGCACCGCAGCCGTCGCTGGGTGCTGTTACCCGGCCTGATCGTTTTAGTTATCGTGTCACTGGCAAGCTATCTTAAAACCGGTGGCTTAACGCAGTTAAGTGGCTGGCTCCAGGTGCAGGAAGTGTATCAGGCGCTGCGCGCCCAGCTCATGGATCCCCATGCCCGGCCACTTACCCAAGAGCAGCTCTCTCGCCTGCAGCTCGGTTTGCGCAGCCAGCTGCAAACCGAACCTGATAACCTCAGTGGCTGGGCGATGCTGGGCCGCCTCGGTATGGTACTCAACAATGCCACGGGCGCGCGTCAGGCTTTCGAGCATGCGTTGCAGCTGGCACCGAATAATTTTGCCCTGCAGCAGGATTATGCTGAGGTGCTGACGCGATCGGGCGATCCTCAGGATAACCGCCAGGCCGGGCTGCTGCTCAAGGATCTGCTTAAACAGCATCCGCAGGATATCCGCACCCTAAGCCTGCTGGCCTATAATGCGTTTGAACAACAGCAGTATTCGCAGGCGATAGACAGCTGGCAAACCCTGTTGCAGGTGTTACCGGCCGACGATCCTCGTCGTGAGGGCATTGCGCGCAGCATTGAACACGCTAAAACCGATGCCGGGCAGCAAAGCAGTCAACTAACGGTCGAGGTCACGCTTTCTCCCCAGGCAGAAAAAATGTTACCGCCGGGCGGAGTCATGTATATTTCGGTGACTGACGGCGTCTCGCCCGTACCGGTCGCGGTGAAGCGCATATCGCCCGGACATTTTCCCGTGTCGCTGACGCTGGATGACAGTAATGCGATGTTGCAAGAGCGACGTCTTTCAACGCAGAAACAGATTCAGGTTCGCGTCAGGATTGCACGAAATGGCCGTGCAAATCCTGAGCCGGGTGACTGGTTTGGCGTCAGCACGGTAGTCCCCTGGGATGGCCATCAGCACATTGACGTCGCGATTGATAAACAGCAGCCTTAACCGGCTGGCGTCTGGCAATGTCTGAATCTGCCAACCGCACGGGAGATATCAGCTATGCTTGCTGGACTGCGCTGATCTACCCGCTGAAACTCAGCAGGGTATAAATAACTTATATGCACAGGGAGAAAAAAATGGATCACCGCCTGACCAGCCTGGCTTTGACCAGTGTGCTTCTGGTTGGTTGTGCCAGTTCAAAGCCTGCTGACGATGCGCCTGCAGGGCGTAGCGATCCGCTTGAAGGTTTTAACCGCACAATGTTTAACTTCAACTATAACGTGCTGGACCCTTACGTGCTGCGCCCTGTGGCAGTGGCCTGGCGCGACTATGTTCCCGTGCCTGCGCGCGCGGGCCTCAGCAACTTCCTGGGCAACCTCAGCGAACCTGCCAGTATGGTAAATGCGATTCTGGTCGGCGAGCCGCGCAATGCAGGTATCCACTTTACACGTTTCTTCCTGAATACGGTGCTGGGGCTGGGCGGTTTCATTGATGTCGCCGGTAAAGCCAATCCGGAACTGGCGCGCCAGGGACCGCAGCGTTTTGGTACCACGCTCGGTCACTATGGCGTGGGCTATGGCCCTTATGTGCAGTTACCGGCCTATGGCAGCTTCACGATACGTCAAGACGGCGGTGATTACGTCGATACGCTTTATCCTGTGCTTGGCTGGTTGACCTGGCCCATGTCCATCGGTAAATGGACGCTGGAAGGCATCGAATCGCGCGCACAGTTGCTGGACTCGGATGCTATCCTGAAACAGCAACGCGATCCTTACGCCTTTATCCGTAGCGCCTACTTCCAGCGCTACGACTTCCTGGCGCGCGGCGGCAAGCTGAAGCCAGAAGAAAATCCGAATGCGGCGGCGATCCAGGACGATCTGAAAGACATTGATTCGCAGTAAATCATGGCCCGCCTGAAGCCGCCTGTCGCAAGGGCGGCCTGATAAGCGGCCCGGGGTGATGACGTGAAGCTGTTACAGGGTTGTCACCAGGCTGCATGACGTGTGACGTTCCCATGAGCAATAAAAAAGCGACACTCAGTGTCGCTTTTTTTATGCATTTCGCGCATCAGAACTTGTAGTTGAAGCTTGCGCCATACAGCCAGGCTTTACCACTAGAGTTAAAGGTATAGGAGCCTTCCTGCACGGTCACTTTCTGACCGTGCATGTAAGACACGCCGACGTCTACCGATGCATCGTCGTTAAACGCATAAGAGGCACCGGCGCTCAGCCACAAACGGTCCTGATCCGGGATAGAGATAGAACGCTTGTCAGCCGGAACCGGGCTGTCATCAAAGGCGATACCGCTGCGGAAGGTCCAGTTTTTGTCGTACTGGTAGGTGGTACCCAGTGCGATGCGGTAGGCATCGTGGAAACCTTCATCTTTATAGAACAGCGTCTGGCCGTTTGAGCCCGTTGCTTTCAGCTCCTGAAACTGACTCCAGCTGGTGTAGGCCAGGCTATAGTGCACGGCCCACTGTGGTGCCACTTTATGCCAGCCTGAAACTTCCCACATTTCCGGCAGGTTCAGGGTCAGTGACCCCGGAATGGTGTTACCGCTTGTGCCAAAAGGCGCACCGGGGATGTTAAAGGCATTGAGGGCAGTAGGCAGATTACTTTTGTAATCCCCATCGAAATCGATTTTCACTTCAGAGCGGTAGGTGAAGCCGAAACGGTTGTTTTCATCGACTTCATAAAGAATACCGGCGTTCCAGCCATAGCCCCATTCATCTCCCTTCAGACGAGCAATCTGGGTATCCGCAGGAATTCTGAGTGCCGAGAAGGATTCGCCAGCGTAGCGCTCAATTTTTGCTTTGGCATAAACCGCATCAAAGCCCACACCGAAGCTGAAGTGTTCATTAAGACGATAGGCCGTACTGAGGTTCAGGTTAGCGGTCATCAGATCGGTTTTTCCACCGAATCCGCCCGCGGTATAACCGTTGTTAAACTCTGTCGCCAGGCCGTAGTTAGACGTCGCTGACGCGCCTACCCACCACTTGTCATTGATCGGCTGGACGTAATGCAGGTTAGGGATCCATTGGTTCGGTGCGATGTTTTTCGCGTCCAGGCTGCGGCCCGTCGGGCTTTGGCCACTGATATCCACTTCAGGATCGATGTAAACCGCACCGATTGAAAATTCAGGGCGGTCCATGAGTGCCATGGTTGCCGGGTTACGACTGGCTGAGGCCGCCGTATCACCCATTGCGCCTTCGCCAGAATAAGCGCGACCTAAACCAATGGAAGAAAATTCATTTAACTGAAATCCGGCTGCATATACGTTAGAGGAAATAAGCGCTACTGCAGCTGCCACGGCTGACTTTGCGAACAGGTTTTTATGGTTCATGACCACAACCTCATGTGAATTATTATTTAACGTTGTGACGTCGCGTAACAAGGAACGGCGGATTGTATGGACTGATGTCAAATGCACATATCAGACCAGTGCGGAGAGTATAGGTCCGACCTGTACACATGTTGCAATATTGTTTTTAAAATATTTCCAATTTGATAGGTGAAAATTCGATCTGCTTAACACTTCTCGGGAATAAATGGGCAGAGCGGCAGGAGCAAAACTGATCCACATCAAATTTTATTGTGATATTCGTCACTTAGCGCGGTGTGTGTAGCGGGTTGATAAGCCAGAGCGTAAAATTTTCAGCAGAAAACTCATCCACCTTATGATGTGATGTCAGGAGAAAATCATGACAAATGCTTTAAAAAAATGTAGCGCGACGGAAACGGCTGCCTGCTGTTGCGTTGATGTTGGTACGGTGATGGATAATTCAGACTGTACGGCCAGCTGGTCAGCATGGTGTAAAGATCGCGCCGATGCCGAAACGAAACTGGCGCAGCTGACGGAAAGGGCGCGGCAAGTCGAGTCAGAACCCTGCGTTATCGATTCCAGCATGGTAGAAGAGGCCGGTGGCGTGCAGCTTAATATCGACTTTACCTTTAGCTGTCAGGCCGAAACCCTGATTTTCCAACTGGGTTTACGTTAAACATTTCGGCGCCGCTGCTCCGCGGCGTTTTTCATTTTCGTGTTTCTTATCTCACTTTTCTCCTCCTGATGTTGGCGGCGCACCCGCTTGTGGTTAACACTGTGGATCAGGTCAGACCTCTTTCGGCAATGATGCCTCGGTCACGATGTACAGGTGGATACAATGAGCAAAGCGCAGTCACTGCTGACGCGTAATGGCGAGCGCATCGCCATCACCCACGGATTACGTACGCCTTTTCTTCGCCAGGCCACGGGTTTTCACGGCATCCCTGCGGTTGAATTGGGTCGCATGGTGATCAGCGAAATCATGGCCCGAAGTGAACTCCCGGTTGAGGTGATTGAGCAACTGGTCTACGGTCAGGTGGTGCAAATGCCGGAAGCGCCAAATATTGCACGTGAGATCGTCTTAAGCAGTGGCCTGAGCGTCAATACCGATGCTTATAGCGTCAGCCGCGCCTGCGCCACCAGCTTTCAGGCGGTGGCAAACGTCACCGAAAGCTTACTGGCAGGTACGATTTCTGCCGGCATCGCAGGCGGTGCGGACTCCTCCTCTGTGCTGCCCATTGGGGTCAGTAAAACGCTGGCGCGCGCGCTGGTGGATATGAATAAAGCGCGTGGCTTTTCACAGAAGCTGCACATTCTCCGGCGGCTGCGCCCTAAAGATCTGTTACCGGTTCCGCCTGCCGTTGCGGAGTACTCCACGGGATTACGTATGGGGGATACCGCAGAGCAGATGGCCAAAACGCATGGCATCAGCCGGGAAGAGCAGGATGCGCTGGCCCTGCGCTCGCATCAGCGCGCGGCCCAGGCCTGGCAGTCAGGCGTACTGAGTCAGGAGGTGATGGCCGCCTTTGTGCCGCCGTGGAAAGCGCCCATCGAGCAAGATAATAATGTGCGTATGGATGCAAAAGCCGCCGACTATGCCCGGCTGCGTCCGGCATTTGACCGTCAGCACGGTACCGTTACTGCGGCAAACAGTACGCCGCTTACCGATGGGGCTGCTGCGGTCATTTTAATGCGTGAAGGCCGGGCAAAAGAGCTTGGAATACAGCCGCTGGGCTATTTACGCAGCTATGCGTTTACCGCTATCGACGTCTGGCAGGACATGCTGTTAGGGCCGGCCTACGCCTCGCCGCTGGCGCTGGATCGTGCCGGGATAGCCTTAAAGGATTTGACGCTGATTGATATGCACGAAGCCTTTGCCGCTCAGACGTTAAGCAACCTGAAAATGTTTCGTGATGAACGTTTTGCCCGGGACGTGTTAAACCGCGCCCATGCGCTGGGCGAAGTTGACGAGGCACGTTTTAATGTCTCGGGCGGATCGATCGCCTTTGGGCATCCGTTTGCCGCAACCGGCGCACGCATGATTACCCAGACGTTAAATGAATTACGCCGCCGGGGCGGCGGGCTGGGTTTAGTCACAGCCTGCGCCGCCGGGGGTTTAGGGGCAGCAATGGTTCTGGAGGCCGAATAATGGAACAGAGCGCGTTCACATTACAGATGCGGGACGATCATGTAGGCGTGATCACCATTGATGTACCCAATGAAAAGATGAATACGCTTAAAGCGGCATTCGCGGCACAGATTGCGGTAATTATTGCGGAAGCACGCAAGCATCCGCAACTGCTGGGGCTGGTGCTGATTTCAGGCAAACCTGACAACTTTATTGCAGGGGCTGATATCAGCATGATCGATCGCTGCCAGAGCGCCCACGAGGCAGAAGCGCTGGCCAGACAAGGGCAGGACGTGATGGCGGCGATTGCGGCATTGCCATTTCCTGTGGTGGCGGCAATCCATGGTGCTTGTCTGGGCGGCGGGCTTGAGCTGGCGCTGGCCTGCAACGCGCGCATCTGTTCGCTGGACGATAAAACCCGTATTGGCCTGCCTGAAGTGCAGTTGGGGCTGCTGCCGGGGTCGGGCGGCACGCAGCGCCTGCCTCGCTTAATCGGCGTACAGAAAGCCTTACCGCTTATCCTTACCGGTAAGAACCTGCGGGCCAGGCAGGCGAAAAAGCTGGGCATTGTTGATGATGCCGTGCCGCAGGCCATCCTGCTTGACGCCGCCGTTGAACTGGTGAAGAAAGGGAAATACCGCAGAGCGCCGCTGCCCCTGCGCGATCGTCTGTTGCAGGGCCCGATGGCTCGTCAGGCGCTGTTCGCACTGGTCAGACGCGAAACCGATCGTAAAACCCAGGGTAACTACCCAGCGGCACGACGCATTATCGAGGTGGTTCGCATCGGCCTGGAGCAGAGCAGCCAGGCCGGTTACGCCGCGGAAGCGCGGGCGTTTGGCGAACTGGCGATGACGCCAGAGTCGGCCGCGCTGCGCAGCCTGTTTTTCGCTTCCACCGCCATCAAGAAAGAGAACGGCACCCAGGCTGAACCACGACCACTCCAACGGGTCGGTGTGTTGGGCGGCGGGCTGATGGGCGGCGGGATCGCCAGCGTCAGCGCCGTTAATGCGGGGCTACCGGTGCGCATCAAGGATATCAGCCTTAAAGGCATCAACCATGCCCTGCAAACCAGTTGGGATCTGCTGAGTAAAAAAGTGAAACGCCGGCAAATCAGTCCGGCACAGCGTCAGCAGCAGATGGCGCGCATCAGCGGCAGTACCGACTATCAGGGATTCACCCAGCGCGATATCGTGATTGAGGCGGTCTTTGAGGACCTGGATCTGAAAAGACAGATGGTGGCGGACGTCGAGGCGAACTGTCAGCCTCAGACGATCTTTGCTTCCAATACCTCATCGATTCCCATTGCCGAGATTGCGGCGACGGCACGGCGCCCGGAGAACATCATCGGCCTGCACTATTTTAGCCCGGTGGAAAAAATGCCGCTGGTCGAGGTGATCCCGCATGCCACGACCTCGCCTGAAACGCTTGCCAGTACGGTAATGCTGGCACGGAAACAGGGTAAAACGCCGATAGTGGTGGCCGATAAACCTGGTTTTTACGTCAACCGTATCCTCACACCTTACATCAACGAGGCCATGCGCTGCGTGGTGGAGGGGGAACCGATCGATCACATTGATCGGGCGCTGGTGAAGGCGGGATTCCCTGTTGGGCCGGTTCAGCTACTGGATGAAGTTGGCATTGATGTCGGCAGTAAGATTTCACCGGGCCTGCAGCAGGCTTATGGCGAGCGGTTTGCCGCGCCTTCCGCGCTGGATGCCGTGATCAAAGACGGTCGCAAAGGACGCAAAAACGGTAGGGGATTCTACCTGTACGGATCGTCGCGTCTGGCGCGTAAGAAGGTCGATCCGGCGGTGTACGGCTTAGTGAAGACCCGGCCGGTGGCAAAGCAAAGCGGCGCGCAGATTGCCGAACGGTGCATGATGATGATGTTAAACGAAGCGGTGCGTTGCCTGGATGAGCAGGTTATCCGCTCGCCGCGGGACGGCGATATCGGTGCGGTGTTTGGCATTGGTTTCCCCCCCTTTTTGGGCGGGCCGTTCCATTACATCGACAGGCTGGGCGCGGCAGAAATCGTCAACAGATTAACGCGGCTTCAGCAACAGTACGGGGACCGTTTTGCGCCCTGTGACGCGTTGCTGCGCGCAGCGGAGCAGCAGACAAAGTTTTACACTTCTTCATAAATTCGAATACCCACTCCGATTCAGGGGGTTAGAAACGCGCCGCACAAGCGTGAGGCGCTGCACGAATCTGACAGGTGCTTATTTAATAAACAACCGGTTGACTATACTGAAGTCATTAGGGTACAACACGACGTTCATTCGCAGAATGAAGCGCCTGATGCGGATGCATCAGGCGATGTCGACAAACAACAGCGGTGCTTTATGCAAGTTTTTATCATGCGTCACGGCGATGCGGCTCTTGAAGCTGCCAGTGATTCAGTCAGGCCTTTAACGCTTTGTGGATGTGACGAATCACGTCAAATGGCGAACTGGTTAAAAGGTCAGTCTGTTGACATTGAACGTGTACTGGTCAGCCCCTATCTCCGTGCGCAGCAGACGCTTGCCACATTTCGTGAGGCGTTCCCTTTGCCAGAAGGGGAGGATATTTTGCCGGAACTGACCCCCGGCGGCGATCCCGGTCTGGTCGGATGCTATTTGCAGGCACTGGCGAATGAAGGGGTTAAATCGGCGCTGGTTATCTCCCACTTGCCACTGGTGGGCTATCTGGTGTCGGAGCTTTGCCCCCAGGAAACCCCACCGATGTTTGCCACCTCGGCCATTGCCTGCATTGACTTCGATCCGGCTGAAAGTCAGGGTAAACTGTTATGGCAGGTCAGCCCCAAAAAACTCGCGAAAGCGATGTAATAATGTCGGGCCATTTACTGGCCCGAACATGAAAACGACCCCCGAACGTCATTCCCGTCTGCTTCTTTCCCTGCAGGTCAGGCAATCACAAAACGTGATACTGAGCCCGCCAGCGTTTGCGCCTGGTCATGGAGCGCGCTTGCCGCCGCAGAGGACTGTTCCACCAGGGCCGCGTTTTGCTGCGTCACGTTATCCATTTCAACGATAGCCACGCCGACCTGCGCAATGCCGCGGTTCTGCTCTTCAGACGCGTGAGAGATCTCGTTCAGTATCTCTGTCACATTGCTGACCGAGGTGACGATTTCTCCCATAGTGTTACCTGTCTGACTGACCAGCTGTGAACCGGCGCGGATGCGGGCAACCGAGTCCTGAATAAGCGCTTCGATTTCTTTTGCCGCCAGCGCGCTGCGCTGCGCCAGATTTCTCACCTCACTTGCGACGACGGCAAAACCACGGCCCTGTTCGCCAGCCCTTGCCGCTTCTACCGCGGCGTTCAGTGCCAGAATGTTGGTCTGAAACGCAATACTGTTAATGACGGAGGTGATCTCGGAGATTTTCCCCGAGCTGGCAGAAATTTCATCCATGGTGCTGACGACATTGGTCACCAGCTCTCCGCCACGGCTCGCCGTGTCAAAGGTTTGCTGCGCCAGCCTGCTGGAATGATGAATATTATCGGCGTTCTGTTTTACTGTCGCAGTCAACTGCTCCATGCTGGCTGCCGTTTGCGCAAGGGCCGCTGCCTGGCTTTCTGTCCGTGCCGATAAATCATTATTCCCGGAGGCGATTTCTGCGGAAGCCTGGCTGACGCTGGTGACGCCGCTGCGAATCCCGCTGATAATCCGTCGCAGTTCATCGCTCATCTCGCCTACCGCGCGCATGAGCTCGCCCAGCTCATCCCGACGGGTCGAGTTGAGCATGATGCTGAGGTTGCCACGCGCCATCTGGTTCGCCACGTTCAGCAGTTCAGAAAGTGGACGCGTCAGCTGTCGGGTAATAAACAGGGCGATAACAATACCGGCCACGATGGCAGCGATAACAATGGCGGCCATTAACCACACGGCCTGTCCGGCATCGTGATTGGTGGCATCCAGCTGTTGCGTAAACAAGTTATTGCTCATGTCCGTCAGGGTCTTACCCGCAACCGCCAGCTCGGCCGTGGCCTCTTCGCCTGCTTTCACGGAGGCCATCAGCGCATTAATGTCAGCTTGTTTCCCGTCAAGCTGTTCGCTGATTTTTGCGAGCGTTGCACTGTCTGCCGGGTTAAGGCGAGGCGCAACCTGTGCGATAAGCCCGACGGTTTCAGTGAGGAAGTTGCTGAGTGCGCTGCGATCGGCATCTTTGTGCTCAAGGCCAAAGAGTTTCACCCGCACCGCGACGCCAGCCAGATGCTTATTGATTTCCTGTAAGGCTGCAGCAACCTGCGCGTCATTGCTGCTGCTCGTGGCAAGCTGGCTGATCCCCCGCATTTCTTCTTCGACAGACAGGCTTTGTAAAGCCTGAGCCCCATTACGGACGGCCTGCACGGTTTCGGCCCGTTTCTGCCGGTAAGTGGCAATGGCGGACGGCATCGCCGTAATCATGGCCTGCTGACTGGCATCCCAGCGGAAAGCGCCCAGGTTTTTCAGATTCTGATCCACCTCTTTCAGCATGGTTTCGTTTATGTCGATGAATTTCTCATCATGCGTTTTAACGAACTGCAGTCGGGCATCTTTGGCCTGTGAAAACCGATCGTTGACACTTTTCAGCTCCCTGAGCTTTTCGGCCCGGACGCTAATATCGTTGAGGTTTTTAATACCACATATCGCGACGGCCAGACTTAAAAGCAAAATCAGTCCAAAACCGAGCATTAACTTTTTACCTACGTTTAAATTCTCAAAAAAATGACTTAATGCGCTCATTCAAAATGTTCCCTTGGTCAATACGCCAAAATGTTGAAGCCTAATGTGCCTAAATGCCTAGACGTTATCGGCAAGGGGGAAGTTGTATTCAATATAAATAGTTTCTTAAGCAAATAGTCTGCGTCAGCCTGAACAGAAAGCAGCAGAACGCCTGGCCAAACAGGGGCGGGATCGGGCGTTTAAGGGGTACGGCGTGTGAGTCCGTTTAACGGGCTCCCCCGTCAAAGGGGGAGGCAGCGGGGCAAGGTGCTTAAGCCGTTTTGCTGCCTGAATGTCAGGGCAGCTCTGGCGGTTGCCACTCTTCTACTTCAATCAGCACCAGCAAGGCAGCGTCGCCACCAAACATTTTAGGTGCCTGGTGAAAGGCCATTACCCAGGGATGTTGAGCCAGCCAAAGCGGCGTTTGCTGCTTTAGAATATGTTTACCATGTCCGGTCATCACGCTGGCGCAAAAAAGGTGTTCGCGACGACAGGCGGCAATTAGCGCGCCTAACTCCTGCTTGGCCTGCATCTGTGTTAACCCATGCAGATCGAGAAAAATCTCTGGCGTATAATCGCCCCGACGCAGCTTTTTCAGCTCAAAATGGCTCACGTCCGCGCGCACATAGCGCGTCGCCCCTTCAGTGGAAAGCAGCGGCTGGAACTCATCGGAAAAGTAGTGGCTGTTATCCGCCTGTTCAGACAGCAGCCTTTTTATCGGCACTTCCCGGGTTTTAACCGCCGGTTTGTGTACGATAGTGTCTTGTTTTAACTGACGCGTTCCTGTCATCAACTGGCGAAACAGCGCTTGATCATCCTGGCTCAGGGGGTTTTTTTTACTCATGGGTGGTGAATCATGTCTGAGGTGGCTGATTAACAGCAGAAGCCGATACCTTACCGTTAACCGTCATTAATTGTCAGCTTTTTCACCTTGCTGCGCTGAATTCTCCTCGGCTTCGTGGCAAACTATCGGCCGAATTAGTAAAAGGCCTGCGGAGGGCTACGTGGACAAAATTTTCGTCGATGAGGCAGTGAACGAACTGCACACCATTCAGGATATGCTGCGCTGGTCAGTGAGCCGCTTTACGGCTGCCGGAATCTGGTACGGACACGGCACAGATAACCCCTGGGACGAAGCTGTCCAGCTGGTCCTGCCCACGCTGTGGTTGCCCCTGGATATCCCTGAAGACATGCGTAACGCGCGCCTTACGGCCAGCGAACGCCATCGCATTGTTGAGCGCGTCATTCGCCGCGTGAACGAGCGCATCCCGGTCGCCTATCTCACGAATAAAGCCTGGTTCTGCGGCCATGAGTTTTACGTTGATGAACGGGTTCTGGTTCCGCGTTCGCCCATTGGGGAACTGATTGAAAACCGCTTTGCCGGTCTGATCACGGACAAACCGCGACATATTCTGGACATGTGCACCGGCAGCGGCTGTATTGCGATTGCCTGCGCCTATGCCTTTCCGGACGCAGAAGTGGATGCAGTGGATATTTCCCACGATGCGCTGGCGGTCGCCGAGCAAAATATTGAAGAGCACGGCCTGATTCATCACGTCACGCCGATCCGCGCCGATCTGTTCCGCGAACTCCCGCCGGTGCAGTACGACCTGATCGTGACGAATCCGCCCTATGTCGATGCGGAAGATATGGACGATCTGCCGAGCGAGTATCAGCATGAACCCGAACTGGGGCTGGCGGCGGGCAGCGATGGCCTTAAACTGGTGCGCCGCATTCTTGCCTGCGCGCCGGGCTACCTGAGCGAGCAGGGCGTGCTGATTTGCGAAGTGGGCAACAGCATGGTGCACATGATGGAACAGTATCCCGATGTGCCCTTTACCTGGCTGGAGTTCGACAATGGCGGCGACGGCGTCTTTATGCTCACCCGCCAGCAGATCGTGGATGCACAGCACCATTTCTCATTTTATAAAGACTAAAAGGATGGGCGAACTTTCGCCCGTCAAACCGTAACAAGGAATCTCAATGGCCGGAAACAGCATCGGACAGTTCTTTCGCGTCACCACCTTTGGTGAATCTCACGGTATTGCCCTGGGCTGTATTGTTGATGGCGTGCCGCCGGGCATCCCGTTAACCGAAGCCGATATCCAGCACGATCTCGACCGTCGTCGTCCAGGCACGTCGCGCTATACCACCCAGCGCCGTGAGCCGGATCAGGTGAAAATTTTGTCTGGCGTGTTTGAAGGTGTGACCACCGGTACCTCGATCGGCCTGCTGATTGAGAACACCGATCAGCGCTCGCAGGATTACGGTGCCATTAAAGATCTGTTCCGTCCTGGCCATGCGGATTACACCTATGAGCATAAGTACGGTACGCGTGACTACCGTGGTGGCGGCCGTTCATCAGCACGCGAAACCGCGATGCGCGTGGCTGCTGGGGCGATTGCCAAAAAATATCTGCAGATGAAGCACGATATTGTGGTTCGCGGCTATCTGGCGCAGATCGGCGACGTGGCCTGTGAACTGAAAGACTGGAGCATTGTGGAAGAGAACCCTTTCTTTTGCCCGGATGCGGACAAGCTGGACGCGCTGGACGAGCTGATGCGCGGCCTGAAGAAGGAAGGCGATTCGATTGGGGCCAAGGTTACGGTCATGGCGGAAAACGTACCACCAGGCCTGGGCGAGCCGGTTTTTGATCGCCTGGATGCCGACCTGGCGCATGCGCTCATGAGCATTAATGCGGTGAAAGGGGTAGAAATCGGCGACGGTTTTGCTGTGGTTAATCAGCGTGGCAGTCAGCATCGCGATGAAATTCGCGCTAGTGGTTTCCAGAGCAACCATGCGGGCGGTATTCTGGGCGGCATCAGCAGCGGTCAGACCATCAGCGCCAATCTGGCCATGAAGCCCACCTCCAGTATTACCGTGCCGGGGAAAACCATCACCCGCGACGGCGAGGAAGTGGAGATGATCACGAAAGGTCGCCACGATCCCTGCGTGGGCATCCGTGCCGTGCCGATTGCCGAAGCCATGATGGCCATCGTGCTGATGGATCATCTGCTGCGCCAGCGCGCGCAGTGTGGCGATGTGAACTCCACCGTGCCACGTTGGTAAGCCAATGAAAATTTTGCTGATGGTGAGCGCGCTGTTGTTGAGCGCGGCCAGCCTGGCGGCGACGCCGTGGCAGCGCATCCAGCACCCGATTGCGGGTCAACCGACGGCTATTGGTGGCTTTGCCAATGGCTGTATTGTGGGTGCGCAGGCTCTGCCGCTTAATTCGCCTGATTATCAGGTGATGCGTCAGGATCAGCGCCGCTATTTCGGGCATCCCGATCTGATCCTGTTTATCCAGCGCCTGGCCACCCAGGCCCATAGCCTCCAGCTAGGAAACGTGTTGATTGGCGATATGGGCATGGCGGCGGGCGGGCGCTTCAGCAGTGGACATGCCAGCCATCAAACCGGGCTGGACGTGGACATCTGGCTGCAACTGCCTAAAACCCGCTGGAGCGCGCAGCAGCTGCTTAAGCCCCAGCCGCTGGACCTCGTCACCGCCGACGACAAGAACGTGGTGGCGCGCCACTGGCAGCCTGAGATTGACAGCCTGATTAAGCTGGCGGCGAAAGATGAAGATGTCACGCGTATTTTCGTCAATCCGGCGATTAAAAAGCAGCTGTGTGCCGATGCAGGCACAGACCGGGCCTGGCTGCGTAAGGTGCGCCCGTGGTTTGCGCATCGCGCCCACATGCACGTCCGTTTGCGCTGTCCGCAGGGCAGCCCCGACTGTGAAGAGCAGGCACCGCCGCCTGCCGGTGACGGCTGCGGCGCAGAACTGCAAAGCTGGTTTTTGCCCAGGCAGCCTGGCTCTGCACCGGTGAAACGTGAACCGCCGCCGCTGCCTGCGGCCTGTCAGGCACTGCTGGATAAACATCTACTGTAAGGGTTCCCATGGAATGGTTCGTTGTCAGCCCGTTGTTGGTCGCGCTGCTGTTTTTCATTGCGCTGCTGGCAGGTTTTATTGACTCCATTGCGGGCGGCGGCGGACTGTTAACCGTTCCCGCGTTGCTGGCGGCCGGGCTGTCACCGGCTCAGGCGCTGGCAACCAACAAGCTGCAGTCGGTCGGCGGATCGTTCTCGGCCAGCCTCTATTTTGTCCGGCGCGGGGCGATTAAGCTGAGCGAGCAGCGGCTGAATATCGCCATGACCTTTTTGGGGGCGGTTGGCGGTGCCATTCTGATCCAGCACCTTCAGGCTGATTTTTTGCGTCAGGTGCTGCCGCTGTTGTTGATTGCTATTGGCATGTGGTTTCTGCTGATGCCGCGCATCGGTGAAGACGATCGCGTTCACCGCCTGCAGGGGCTGCCTTTTGCCCTGGTCGGCGGTGGCTGTATCGGCTTTTATGATGGCTTCTTTGGACCCGGTGCGGGCTCTTTCTACGCGCTGGGCTTCGTGACGCTATGCGGCTACAACCTGGCGAAAGCCACCGCCCACGCCAAACTGCTCAATTTCACCTCCAACTTGGGCAGCCTGCTGTTTTTTATGTTTGGTGGCAAAGTGGTCTGGGGCACGGGACTTATCATGATGCTGGGGGCTTTTTGCGGGGCTCGCCTGGGCGCCAGGCTGGTGCTGGCACGCGGACAAAGGCTGATTCGCCCGATGGTGGTCATCGTTTCGGCGGTGATGAGCATCAAGCTGCTCTGGGACAGCCACGGCAGCGAATTCATGGCCTGGCTGAGCACGCTGAATCTGTAATACTTTTACGTGATGACTTAATGACAACAACACATAATTACGCGCAGCTTATTAGGCTGTTTGATGACTGCTTTAGCCACGATTTTCAGACCCGTCTAATTAAAGGCGATGACGAACCGATCTATCTTCCAGCGGATGATGAATCACCATGGAACCGGGTGGTTTTTGCTCATGGGTTTTATGCCAGCGCGCTGCATGAAATTTCACACTGGTGCATTGCTGGCGAAGCCCGGCGTAAGTTAGTGGATTTTGGCTACTGGTATTGTCCGGACGGACGCGACGCGCAAACGCAGAGCCAGTTTGAAGCGGTTGAGGTGAAGCCACAGGCGCTGGAGTGGATGTTTTGTGTAGCCGCAGGCTTTCCCTTCAACGTCAGTTGTGACAATCTCGAAGGCGATTGTGAGCCAGATCGCATTGGCTTTCAGCGTAAAGTTCATGCCCAGGTCATGAGCTATCTGGCGTCGGGTATTCCTGACCGCCCCGCACGCTTTATTTCAGCCCTGGCTGACTATTATGGCAGGCCTTCTCTGACCGCATCGCAGTTTCCCTGGCCGGACGATCTGTGATGCATAAGGGACTTAATAACAGAGGAATGATGAGATGATCGCAGAATTTGAGGCACGTATTCTGGCCCTGATTGACGATATGGTTGAGCACGCCAGTGACGATGAGCTATTTGCCAGCGGTTATCTGCGCGGCCACCTCACTCTGGCAGTCGCTGAAGTGGAACTGCTGGACGACCACACGCCGCAGGCGCTACAGATTCAGGTGACACGTAGCCTGCAAAATGCCATTGCTGCCGGGGAGTTATCGCCACGGGACCAGGCGCTGGTGATTGGCATGTGGGATAACCTGTTTTTACAGGCCCGTCAGACGGCCTGAGTAGTCAGGGCGGCAGACCGCCCTGTGCTATTTCCCCGCTTTTTTACCCTTCAGTAGTTTTCTTACCCAGTAACGATTGGGATGAAGCGCCGCGAGCGTGTTGAGGTCCAGCGGCTGGGGTTCACCGCTAAGCTGAGCCGCCAGCACTTCCGCCGCCAGGGGGGCGCTGCACAGCCCGCGTGAGCCAAGCGCACCAAACAGATAAAGGCCAGGGAAACAGGGCGCCATTTCGCTCTCGGCCTCGCGGGCGCGCTGCTGAGCAAGATCGGCATAAACGTCAAGCGTTGCCACGTAATCCGGCACGCTGCCGACCATGGGCAAATGATCGCGTGTGGCGCAGCGCACGCCATTGCGCGCCTCGCCCTGACTGACGTCCACGTCATTCACCCAGTCGCTGTGTGGCAGGCAGTGCTGCAGACGGCTGCGGTTTTGCTGCTGATCGTCTTCGCGATAGGCGGTAGAGGTGTCGCCACGATGATAGCTGGCCCCGATACAGTGCGTACCAAACTGCGGGCTGGCTGGCGTGAGGTAGCCGTCATAGCAAAGTACCGTTTTCAGTGCCGACAGGGCCGGTGAAGCCGGGATATGGCTGACCTGACCGGCGACCGGGTAAACCGGCAGGGCATCGGTCTGAGGCAGATCGGTCATGGCATGACCATTAGCCAGCACCACAGCCTGATGCTGGGTTGCGGGCTTTTCGTCAAAGGTTAACTGCCAGCCTTGCGGAACCTGCGTCAGTGCGGTGACGCGGTGCAGCCAGTGAATGCGTAATCCAAGCTGCTCGCAGTGGGACAGCAGGGCTGTGGTTAATTCGGCCGGGGCCAGCCAGCCGCCCAGTGGATAAAATATACCGCCGCAATCCAGCGCCACATTTGCTAACGCGGCTGCCTCGTCCTGGTTGACGCCAAAGGCGACCTCAGTCGGTAGGGCCATATCCAGCATCTGCGCAATCTTACTGGCACTTTTCTCGTCCCAGCCCAACTGCAATACGCCGCTCCAGTCATGTTCATAAGGCAGATCGAGTTGATCATACAGGCGACGGGCAAAACTGAATGCGGCAGGAAAGAAAGCCGCCAGGGCAGGATCGTGCTGGTTAAGGAGCGGATAGAGCGCGCCCTGACGATTACTGGACGCCCCCAGCGCGGGCGCCTCGTCAGCGCAGTAGAGCGTCACGCGAAAGCCCCGGCGAAGTAAGGCAAGGGCCAGCGTCGCGCTGGCAACGCCGCCGCCGACCAGGGCGATCTCCTTACCGGACAGGGCAGGGCGCGCATACCAGGGCTGGCGATGAGTCAGCGCAGGCGCGGCCTCAAGCGAACCGCACAGCATTTCCCGTTTCGGCCCAAAGCCTTTACGCCGGGTCACCGCAAAGCCCGCCTGTTGCAACCCGCGCCGCACAAAACCCGCTGCCGTAAAGGTTGCAAATGTGCCCCCTGGCCGGGCCAGTTTCGCCATCGACGCAAACAGTTCCGGCGTCCACATATCGGGATTTTTCGACGGCGCAAAGCCATCCAGAAACCAGGCATCCACCTGGCGATGCAGACTGTCATCAAAATTATCAATTAGCGCATTAATATCGCCTAACCACAGGTCCAGTGTGACGCGGCCCGAATCAAATAACACCCGCTGGCAGCCTGGCAGTGCCAGCGGCCACTGGTGCTGGAGCTGTTCAGCCCAGGGGGCCAGTTCGGGCCAGTGCTGGTGGGCCGCCGTTAAATCGGCCTGCGTCAGGGGGAATTTTTCAAAACTGATGAAGTGCAGACGTTTTAGGGGCGCGTCAGGATAATGTTGCTGGAAGGAATCAAAGGCCTGCCAGAGCGTGAGAAAGTTCAGGCCTGTGCCAAACCCGCTTTCGGCAACAATGAGCAGATCGCGCGGGTGCTGATGAAAGCGTTGTGGGAAATCATTGCCACCCAGAAAGACATAACGTGTCTCTTCCAGACCGTTGTCATTGGAAAAATAGACGTCGTCAAACGCTCGGGAAACAGGTGTACCCTGTTCGTTCCAGCTCAGTCTGGCGTGTTCAACCTGGGGTGTTTTCACAGTAAAGGCTCATTTTTCAGGGAGTGTCAGGATCTTATCGGTCGGAGTGACATGACGCAAATTTACAAAAGGAAATGGCTGATCGGACTTGTTCGGCGTACAAGTGTAAGCTAGAGTGCTCGTCAAATAACAGAAGTGGTGAGGAAGATTGAATGAAACGTGCTGTGATTACTGGCTTAGGGATCGTTTCCAGTATTGGTAATAACCAGCAAGAGGTGCTGGCATCTCTGCGTGAGGGCCGCTCAGGCATCACTTTTTCCCAGGAGATGAAAGATTCCGGCATGCGTAGTCACGTCTGGGGTAACGTTAAACTCGATACTACCGGCCTCATCGATCGCAAAGTTGTGCGTTTTATGAGTGATGCGTCCATCTATGCTTACCTGTCTATGGAAGAAGCCATCAAAGATTCTGGCCTGAGCAACGAAGCTTACCAGAATAACCCTCGCGTAGGTCTGATTGCAGGATCTGGCGGTGGTTCCCCACGTTTTCAGGTTTTTGGTGCGGATGCCATGCGCAGCCCACGCGGTCTGAAAGCCGTAGGGCCTTATGTGGTGACTAAGGCAATGGCGTCAGGCGTTTCAGCCTGTCTGGCTACGCCGTTTAAAATCCACGGCGTGAACTATTCAATCAGCTCTGCCTGTGCGACCTCCGCGCACTGTATCGGTAACGCGGTTGAACAGATTCAACTGGGCAAACAGGATATCGTTTTTGCGGGCGGCGGCGAAGAGCTGTGCTGGGAAATGGCCTGTGAGTTTGATGCAATGGGCGCACTTTCTACGCGTTATAACGACACGCCAGAAAAAGCCTCACGGACCTATGACAACGAACGTGATGGCTTCGTCATTGCGGGCGGCGGCGGTATGGTCGTGGTTGAAGAACTGGAACATGCGCTGGCGCGTGGCGCGCACATCTACGCTGAAATCGTGGGCTATGGCGCAACGTCGGACGGAGCAGACATGGTTGCGCCATCCGGTGAAGGCGCAGTGCGCTGCATGAAGATGGCGATGCACGGTGTGGATACGCCAATCGACTACCTGAACAGCCACGGAACCTCTACGCCAGTCGGTGATGTGAAAGAGCTGGGTGCCATTCGCGAAGTGTTCGGCGACAACACGCCGTATATTTCTGCAACCAAAGCGATGACCGGCCACTCCTTAGGGGCGGCGGGCGTGCAGGAAGCCATCTACTCGCTGCTGATGCTGGAACACGGTTTTATTGCCCCAAGCATCAATATCAGCTCGCTGGACGCGGCGGCAGAAGGGATGAATATTGTGACTCAGCCAACTGAAAAAGCGCTGACCACGGTAATGTCAAACAGCTTTGGCTTTGGTGGCACCAACGCCACGCTGACAATGCGTAAATACCAGGCTTAATGCCCGGTTAAAAACGTGACGTCGCGCTGCCCGGCACGACGTGAACCCTGTGAAAAGGTCGGCTTGCCGGCCTTTTTTGTTTTGATTATCCCTCAGCGACGGTTGGGTGATGAGCCCGATGAAAGCAGCCTCACCAGCTTATCGCACCCGGCCACTATCTCATCTGGCGTCAGCGCCGCAAAACCCAGAATCCACCCTTGCTGACGCGCGCCATCGCCGTAGAGCGGACTCAGGCGAGGCAGCAATAACCCCATCTTCTCGGCCTGTAAGCTCAGCCTCGCTTCGTCGCCCTGCCGCAGAGCAACGGTTGTCTGCAGTCCACCCGGGCAGGGAAAGGGGCTGAGCCAGGGCGTCAGGCGTTGTGCTATCTGCTCGAGTAAGCGATCGCGGCGGCTATGGTAAAGCTGGCGCATCAAACGCAGGTGGCTGGCAAAATGCCCCTGCTGCATAAATTCCGCCGTTACCGCCTGGGGCAGCAGGGCGCTGTGCCCGTCAAGCAGGCTGCGCGCGCGACCTAAGGGCGCGACCAGCGGGCCGGGCACCACCATCCATGCCAGACGTAGCGACGGAAACAGCGATTTTGAAAATGTGCCGAGGGTAATGACCCGGTTATCGTTGTCGAGCCCGTGCAGCGCAGACGCAGGGCGATCGTCATAGTGAAACTCGCTGTCGTAATCGTCTTCAATCAGCCAACTGCCGTTGCGCCGTGCCCAGTCCAGCCAGGCCAGACGGCGCGGCAGGCTTAATGACACGCCGGTGGGATACTGATGCGAAGGCGTCAGATACATCAGCTTTGCTGTTCCGGCTTGAGGAATCGCCCCCTCGGCATCCACCTGAATGCCGCGCACCCGTGCGCCTGCAGCAAGAAAGGCATTGCGCGCCCCCGCATAGCCCGGCTCTTCCATCCAGATCTCATCACCGGGATCAATCAGCATTAACGACAGCAGCTGCAGCGCCTGCTGTGAACTGGTCAAAATAATCACCTGCTCAGCCTCACAGTGAACCCCACGAGACAGGGCAAGGTAGTCTGCAAGCGCGTGGCGAAGTGGCAGGTACCCCAACGGATCGCCATAGCCCATGACGCCAGGGCCTGCGGTGCGCTGCACGCGGGCGGTTAAGCGCCGCCAGAGGGGATGAGGAAAGGCGCGCAAATCTGGCGAACCTGCCGAAAAGGCATACGGAAAGGGCGCATCCTGACAACCGCCTGTCGCCAGTATCTGATGGCCGCGCTGCGAGAAATGCGCCATGCGGTCAGCGCGGGGGCGCGGCGCGCTGACCGGCAGCGTGATGGCAACGAAGCTACCGCGACCGGACTCCCGCCGCAGGTAGCCTTCACTTTCAAGCTGAGCGTAAGCCGCTTCAACCGTAACGCGTGACAGATTCAAATCGGCAGCCAGCTGACGGCTGGAGGGCAGTTTCTGACCCGCCTGAAGGTGCGCGGTCTCTATCCACTGGCGAAGCGTGGCGCACAGGCGGTCGCGCAGACCGCCGGTTGCCTGATGATGAAACAGTTGCAGCAGCGGGGAAGTCATCGTGGTCTTATTGGCTCATTGAAAGCGGTATTATCCAGCAGTCCACTTTGCCGTAAACTGCCAGTCTGCCACAACAGGAGAAAAAACGATGTCATCTGTTTTAGGTTTTCCCCCCGCGTCACCGCAGCAGAGCCTTGCATATCTGCAGGCCAAACTGGCTTATTACACCGATGCCTGGGATCTGGCTGACGATCTGGCCCATCAGCGACCGGGCGTTGTCGTCATTGATGCCCGTCAGATCGAGGCTTACCGCGCCGGTCATCTCTGCGGAGCAATAAATTTTCCGCATCGGGAAATGAATGAAGCCAGCACGGCCGAACTGGATCGCAACCTGCTGTATGTGACGTACTGTGATGGCATTGGCTGCAATGGTTCGACCAAAGCGGCTTATCAGCTGGCGTTGCTGGGATTTAAGGTCAAAGAACTGATTGGCGGGCTGGATTTCTGGAAGCGCGATGGCCATCCCATGGCATGGGGCGACGAGCCGGGAGAATGGCCGCAGACGGCTTCTGCGGCATCCTGTGGGTGTTAACTTACAGCACCAGCCAGAGTAAAAAGGCCAGAACGATTAACCCGACGACCGCGCTCAGCACCGGGCGCGCTGCCAGCGGCTGCAGGACAGGCGGCAGCGAGCCGGAGATGGGCGCCCAGATGGGATGCGGATTCAGTTCGTTATCGGCCAGGGCTTGCTCGTGTGCTCTTTCTGCGCGACGTGCAAACAGGAAGTTAAGCAGATCCTGGGTTTGCGTCGGGGTCAGCACCATCTGAGGCGTGGCCTGAAAGCGTTGCAGGCTGTAGTCTTCCAGCATCTGCTGTTCACGCTGATCCAGAGGGTGTTTCAGCGAGGTTTCAATCAGCTGCAACGTTGGCGCACTGTGCTGGCTTAACGTCTGACGGACCTGTAAATACTGAGTGAGCAGCGGATAGTGGCGTGACGGGATCGGATCGCCACTGGTCAGGTTTACCAGCTTTAGTGCGGCGGTCCATATTTTGCCACTGGATTCGCCCGTTGCGGCAGCCAGGCGAACAATTTGCTGATTCAGCGCCTGATGCTCGGCAGGCAGCAGCGTGCGATCGCTGCTGCGGCTCTGCTGAGGTTGCGGAATGGCCATCTGACCATTTTGCAGCATGGTCAGCACCTGACGAAGCTGATCCTGGGTTAATGCGCTCAGCACCGTCTGACCAAACTGCTGGCGGATAAAATCACTTACCGCCTGGCGGTTATTGCCTTTGGGCAACAGGTCGGTGAGTTGCGTCATTAACTGACGCGTACCGTGACCGGTCTGCACCTGCGCCAGGCGGTTGTTAAGAAACTGCTCCGCAGCCGGAAAATGGCGTGACTGGAGTTCTGCTTCGCTTTTAACACCGACTTCATGACGCAGGCCGGCCCAGAGCTCAGGCGCTTTAAGCGTGCTGAGCGACATGATGCGCACAATCAGGCGCTCAAGCGTCGTGCGCTGGGCAGGAGAAAGGGGTTGTTCACCGGCAACACTTCCCGTACGCGGGGCGTCAGTTTGCGGATTAACAGATGAACGATCGCCGACCGGCACACCGGGGCCGCTGACAGGTTGCATGGCGGATTCCTTGGGAAACAGAACAGCGTGGGGTGCGCCGGAAACAGAATACACTATGATAACAAAAGCCCCTGGGAAATCCACGGGGCTTGTGTGTTTCGAACAAAGATTTACTTACTGATGCGCGGGAGCGGGCTTACGGCGCAGCCGTTTCCATAGCAGCGGCACGATTAATACGGCAACGGCGAGGATCAACAGGACTTTCGCAATCGGACTTTCCCACAGAATGCCCATCTCACCGTTGCTGATCGACAAGGCACGCCGCAGGTTTTGCTCCAGCATTTCACCCAGCACGAAACCCAAAATCAGCGGTGACATGGGGAAATCCATTTTCCGCAGGATATAGCCGAAAATCCCCAGTCCGACCATCAGCAGCAGGTCAAAGGTGGTGCTGTGCACCGCATAAACGCCCACGGCCGAGATGGCGGCGATAGCCGGAACTAAAAACCACAGCGGAATCGTCAGCATCCGCGCAAACACGTTGATCATCGGGATGTTCATGATCAGCAGCATCAGGTTACCAATCAGCAGCGCGGCAATCAGTCCCCAGACGATATCCGGCTGTTCGGTAAACATCGCAGGTCCAGGCGTGATGTTGTATAGCGTCAGCGCACCGACCATGACCGCGGTGGTGCCGGAACCGGGAATGCCCAGAGTCAGCATCGGAATAAACGAGCCGCAGGCGGAGGCATTGTTCGCCGCTTCCGGCGCAGCCACACCGCGAATATCGCCCTTACCAAACTGATCGCTGCCAGTGATTTTTTTCTCGGCCATGTAGGCGATAGCACTGGCGATAGTAGCGCCCGCGCCGGGCAGCACGCCCACAAAGAAGCCGATAAATGAGGCACGCAGTGTGGCACCCGTAGACATAGCGGCCTCTTTCATATTGAACATCATGCGGCCACTGGCACGCAACACTTTCTGCCCGCTATGGGTGGATTCCAGCATCAGCAAAATTTCGCTCACTGAGAACAGGCCAATGACGACCACGACAAACTGGATGCCGTCAGAAAGGTGAACGCTGTCAAAGGTGAAGCGATAGACGCCGGTATTCGCGTCCACGCCCACGGTCGCCATGCTCAGCCCGATCAACGCCGACAGAAATGATTTAAGCGGGTTCTGACTCATCATGCTGCCCAGACAGGCAATGGCGAAGACCATAAGCGCAAAATATTCGGCTGGGCCAAACGCCAGCGACCAGCGGGCCAGCAGCGGTGCGAATAAGATGATGCCGATGATAGCGATGGTGGAACCGACAAAGGAGCTGACGGCAGAGATAGAGAGTGCCACGCCCGCTTTTCCTTGCTGCGCCATCGGATAGCCATCCAGTGCGGTCATAATGGCGCCGGCATCGCCCGGAACGTTGAGCAGTATCGACGAAATACGTCCGCCGTATTCACAGCCCAGATAAACGGTGGCCAGCAGAATCAATGCGGATTCTGCTGGCAGGTGCAGGGCGAACGCCAGCGGCATCAAAATCGCTACGCCGTTGATCGGCCCGAGTCCCGGCAGTAAGCCTACGATGGTGCCGATAAAGCAGCCGATAAGGGCAATCAGCAGATTTTCCGGCGTCATGGCAACGGCAAAGCCGTGCATCAGGAAAGACCAGGTTTCCATCATTTCTCTCCTTAATTAAACAGGCTGCCAGCAGGCAAGGTAACGTCCAGTAGATGGTCGAAGGCGTAAAACAGTGACCATCCCATTACACCGCCGGACAGCACAGCGGCCCACCAGCGCGCGCCAAACAGCAGGCCGATACCAAACGTCAGCAGCGAGGTCGCTAATGGGAAGCCCAGGGTTTCAAACATCCCGCCGTACACCAGCATCATCGCCGCCAGCGCCACCAGGCGTTTCAGTGTGGCGGGCGTGGGCCACTGGATGGCATCCGGTTTTCTCAGCAGCAGCATCACGGCACAGAAAGCCATCAGGCTGAGAAGCACCAGCGGAAAAGGACGTGGGCCGACAGGTTCATAGCTGTATTCACTCTGAATCTGCCAGGCGATAACCAGTCCCGCCAGGCACAGCACTAGCCACAAGGTGGCAAAAATACGATCGCTCATGATCTCTCCCGCTTACTTAGCCAGACCAAAGGATTTCGCCTGCTCGCGATAGGAGGCAACCTGGTCTTTCACGTATTTATCCAGTTCAGCGCCAAACATATTGAATTCGAACAGGCCACGCAGTTCGCGCTGCTTCTTGAATTCCGGGGTTTGCACCATTTTCTCAAAGGCGCTCTGCCACCACTGATAATCGGCATCGCTGACTTTAGGGCCAAGATAGAAGCCGCGAATAATCGGCCATTCCACGTTAAAGCCCTGCTCTTTGGCGGTAGGAATCGAGGCCAGCTGATCGGGCAGGCGTTTGTCTGCCATTACCGCCAGCACGCGCAGTTTGCCCCCTTGTAAATGCGGCACCATCTCGCTGAGATCGCCCGACATCACCTGAATATGATTACCCAGCAGGGCGGTGACGACTTCACCACCGCCTTCAAACGCGACATAGCGCATTTTGCGCGGATCAATACCGGCTTCTTTTGCGACCAGCGCCGTTTTCATCCAGTCCTGGCTGCCGATAGAGGCACCCGCACCCACCACCACTTTGGTGTGATTTTTTTTCATATCCGCCATGAGTTCGCCCAGGTTTTTCCACGGCGCGTCTTCGCGCACGGCAATCATGCCGTAATCGGTGCCGACCGCCGCCAGCCACTTCACGTCATCAACCGAGTAGCGACCAAATTTTCCCTGCGACAGGTTCAGCAGCGATCCCCCCGAAAAGGCCACGACCGTACCGGCTTCGGCAGGACGCTGCGCAACGATCGCGTTATAGGCCACCGCGCCTACGCCACCTGGCATGTAGGTAATGCGCATCGGCTTCTCGATCTGCTTCGTTTCCATCAGCGAAACCTGAATCAGCTTACAGGTCAGGTCAAAACCGCCGCCGGGTTTAGCCGGTGCGATGCATTCTGTTCTGTCGGGTGCAGCAGCATAACCTGATGAGGAGAACATAAGAGCCAGTAGGGCAGAGGCGAGGGCGGTGTGGATTATTTTTTTCATCGTGCGCTCCATCTTTGTTTCAGAGTGTGATTACTACCGACTATTCGGTGTTATTGAATTGTTAAAACAGCAACCTTTCATTTACCTTTCATTCATGAGGTTTAGTGAAAGGATGTGATATGCGTCTCTTACTGGTGGAAGACACGGCCGAGCTGGCGCGGTGGTTACAGAAAGCGTTAACACAAAAAGGCTTCGCTGTGGACTGGGTGGCGGACGGCCTGGCGGCCGATCACAGCCTGCAAAGCGAAGATTATGCGCTGGTCGTACTGGATGTCTCTCTGCCGCGCCTGGACGGCATTGAAGTATTAACCCGGCTGCGCCGCCGGGGACAAACTGTGCCGGTACTTATGCTGACCGCGCGCACTACGCTGGATGACCGCGTGCGCGGTCTGAACACCGGGGCGGATGACTATCTGACCAAACCCTTTGAGCTGGATGAGCTGGACGCGCGCCTGCGAGCGCTACTGCGGCGTTCTCAGGGGCAATCGCCACAAAACCAAACGCTGGGCCAGTTGGTGCTGAACGGCGAGGGTTACTTTTTGCTGGCCGAAAAACCGCTGGCGCTGACGCCGCGAGAATCCAGCGTGCTGACCACGCTGATGCAGCGTCAGGGTCGCCCGGTCTCGCGGCAACATTTGTATGAACAAACCTTTACGCTGGCGGATGAAGCCAGCCCGGAAAGTATTGAACTCTATGTGCATCGGGTGCGCAAAAAACTGGCCGGAAGTGATGTCGGTATTGTGACGCTACGCGGTCTGGGTTACAGCCTGGAAACCCTGGCATGCGATTAATCACCTCGTTACGGGGAGAGCTGCTCGCCTGGCTGGGACTGCCATTGCTCCTGCTGTGGATTCTGTCGGTTTATACGCATTACCAGAGCGGCCTGGCGGCGGCGAATCAGGCCTACGATCGTTCGCTGCTGGCCTCTGCGCGCACCGTTGCCGAGCGGCTGGTGGTACGTCATCAGCATCTGGAGGTCGATGTGCCCTGGGTCGTGCTCGACAGCTTTGAGCGCAATATGAACGATCGCCTGTTTTACCAAGTGATTTCGCCCCAGGGTAAAACGCTGTCGGGTTATGACGGGCTGCCGCCGATTCCGGCCACCAGCGAGATGTCTGAAGCCTATCCTGCGTTAGTCCATTTTTATGACGGGTTTTACCAGAAACAGCGCATTCGGGTCGCGGCCTTATGGCAGCCGGTCAGCGAGGCGGGCGTGGAAGGTATGGCACTGGTGCTGGTGGCGGAAACTATCCATTCCCGTGAGGCGTTTGCCCAGGGGCTGATGCGGACAGCCTTACTTAGCCAGAGCGCGCTGGTGCTCATCGCCTTGTTGCTGGCGAGCATGATGCTGCGCCGGGTATTACGGCCTTTACGTCGGCTGTCAAAGATTGTCCTGCGCCGCGACGGTGCTGAACTGACCCCGCTGCCTTCGCTGCCCTGGTCGGAACTTCAGCCGCTCATTGTGGCCTTTAACCGCTATCTGGAACGGCTGAGAAAATTGCTGGCACGGCAGGATCGGTTCAGCGCCGATGCCGCGCATCAGCTGCGCACACCGCTCACCATTCTGAAAACGCAGATTAGCACGGCGCTGGATAGCGATCGGCCCGAACAGTGGCGGGAAAGTCTACAGAGCATGCACTACACGCTGGATGACACCATTCTGCTCACCGACCGTTTGTTACAACTGGCGCGCATCAAAGCCCGCCACGGGGAAGATAAACCCATGACGAGAGTGGATTTGGCGGCAGTGGTGCGTGAAGCGTGCCTGAGTCGTTATGCAGCGGCGCGCGCGAAACAGATTGACCTGGGTTACGAAGGGGATGAGCACTGTGAGGTGAAAGGCGATGCGCTATTGCTGGGCGAGCTGTGCGCCAACCTGCTGGATAACGCGATTAAGTACACGCCAGCGCAGGGCATCATTACGGCCCGCGTAGAGAACGGCAGGCTGCAAATTGAAGACTCAGGACCGGGGATTAGCCGGGAAGAGCAACAAAAAGCACTGCGGCCTTTTATCCGGCTGGATAATGCCGCGATGCAGGCCGGAGCGGGCATTGGGCTGGCGCTGGTGCAGGATATTTGTGCCTGGCACGGGGCGGCCGTCACGCTGGAGAGCAGTCCGTTACTGGGCGGACTGCGTGTTTCCGTCAATTTTAGCGCGGATCGGCCTTGATCGATTTGCGCGCACTAAGAGGCCTGCGCAGCCGCTGTGCCAGCAAAACGCCCGTCAGCGTCAGACCGCCGCCGATCCAGTGATAGCTGTGCAGATGCTCATGCAGAAACAGCACCGCAATCAGGGCGGTAAAAACCGGCGTCAAATTCATAAAGATGCTGGTGATGCTGGCACCTAATTTTTGCACGCCATGGATCCACAGCCAGGGGGCAAGAATCGAGGCAAACAGCCCGGCAAAGGCCACCAGCGGAAGGTTATGCGGCGTAAGCGCCACGTCCGGCGTCATCAGAAAGCCGGGTAACAGCAACAGAACGCCAAAGGCAATTTGCACATACAGGCTCTGCCAGACCGGCAGCGGAATTGACCAGCGTTTGGTCATCACGCCATAAAGCGCATAGCTGGCTGAAGCCGCCAGCATCATGGCTTCACCTGCTCCGATGCCGTGATGCAGCAACTGATCAAGATTGCCTGCGCTGACCAACCAGATTAAGCCACAAAAGGAGATCAGGCTGCCCGCCAGAATCCCCACGGTCGGGGCAATGCGCAGTATGACCACACTGAGCAATACCGTTAACAGTGGGATTAGCGCGGCGATGATACCCATAAACAGGGCGCTCACGCTGTGCGCGGCATAGTAGGCCAGGCTTTGGTACAGCGCCATGCCCAGCAGACCCAGAACCATCAAGCGCAAGAGGTGCGGCCGGATCGTCTGCCATTGCCGTATCACACCCGGTAACACAAACGGGGTCAGGACCAGCAACGCCAGTAACCAGCGATAAAAAGAAATCGCCGCAGGCTCGATGGCACTCGCCGATAATTTATTAACGATAGCATTAACCGACCAAATTAAGACCGCAAACAGCGGGAACAAAAAGAACATAATATGACTCCAGCCTCAGACCCGCCGCAGTGTACGCCTGTGTTGCCCCTTTCTGCCAGCCTTAGCACTCACTGCACAGCGTGGTTAGGCTAACGCGGGGCTTTTGTGCCAAAATAGCGCCCTTAAATGCAACACACAGGAAAGCCGTGGTGAAAATTCTCGTCGATGAAAACATGCCCTATGCCCGTGAACTCTTCAGCCGCACGGGCGAGGTGGTCGCTGTCCCTGGCAGGCCGCTTCCTGAAGCCCAACTGGCCGATGCCGATGGCCTGATGGTGCGTTCCGTGACCCAGGTTAACGCTGCGTTACTGCAGGACAAGCCCGTAAAGTTTGTCGGCACGGCAACCGCGGGCACAGATCATATTGACGAAGACTGGCTTGAGCAGGCGGGCATTGCCTTCTCTGCCGCGCCGGGCTGTAACGCGATCGCCGTCGTAGAGTATGTTTTTTCTGCCTTGCTGCTGCTGGCGGAGCGCGACGGTTTTCAGTTGCGCGATCGCACGGTGGGCATTGTGGGCGTCGGTAACGTGGGCGGGCGATTGCAGAAACGCCTTGAAGCCTGGGGCGTAAAAACCCTGCTGTGCGATCCGCCGCGCGCTGACCGGGGTGACAAAGAGGATTTTCACTCGCTCGATGCGCTGGTGGAGCAGGCCGATATTTTAACGTTTCATACGCCGCTGTTTAAATCTGGCCCCTACAAGAGCTGGCATCTGGCCGATGCCGCGCGGCTGATGGCCCTGAAGCCCAACGCCATTCTGATTAACGCCTGCCGCGGCCCGGTGGTGGATAACGCCGCGCTGCTGGAAGTCCTGAACATGCGTCACGATCTCAGCGTGGTGCTGGACGTCTGGGAACCTGAACCGGATCTCTCCCTGGCGCTGCTGGATAAGGTGGATATCGCGACGGCCCACATTGCTGGTTACACCCTGGAGGGCAAGGCGCGCGGCACCACCCAGGTTTTTGAGGCCTGGTGTGACTTTATTGGTCAACCGCAGCAGGTGCCGCTGAGTAGCCTGCTACCGACGCCGGAATTCAGCCAGATCAGCCTGAACGGGCCGCTCGACCAGCCAACGCTGAAACGGTTAGTGCATCTGGTGTATGATGTGCGCCGCGATGATGCGCCTCTGCGAAAAGTGGCGGCAAAACCGGGCGAGTTTGACCGCCTGCGCAAACAGTATGAAGAGCGTCGCGAATGGTCATCATTACAGGTGAACTGTGATAATAAAGCCACCGCTGAGCAGCTTATTCAGCTGGGCTTTAACGCCATATTATCCTCAACCTGATGGGTTCAGCCGGGTAACGCGCGGCTGAAGGTAGGGATAATTCTGAATCCCCGGGCGGTGACATCACCGCCTTCTGTTTTTATGTCATTGTCTGAGGTAAACCAACATGTCTGACGGCTGGAATATTGCGCTACTGGGCGCAACAGGCGCAGTAGGGAACGCTGTACTGGAACTACTGGCTCAACGCCAGTTCCCGGTTGGTGAATTGTATTTGCTGGCGAGCGACAACGGTGCCGGTGAAATCAAACGTTTTGAAGGACGTTCTGTGCGCGTTGAAGACGCGGCCGGGTTTGACTGGTCACAGGCGCAGCTGGCCTTTTTTGTTGCCGGTCGCGATGCATCAGAACGCTATGCCGAAGAGGCGGCGGGCGCGGGCTGTCTGGTGATCGACAGCAGCGAGCTGTTTGCCCTGTCACCGGACGTGCCGCTGGTGGTGCCGGATGTGAATCCACAGGTGCTGGCCGATTACCGTAATCGCAACATCATCAGCGTGGCGGATAATCTGGTGAGTCAACTGCTGACGGCAATCAAACCGCTGGTGGATGCGGCAGGTTTGGGCCGTTTACAGGTCACCAATCTGATCTCTGTCTCCACCCACGGCAAAGTGGCCGTGGATGCGCTGGCCGGTGAGAGTGCGCGTCTGCTGAACGGCGTGCCCGCTGACGAGCACCACTTTGGCCGCCAGCTGGCCTTTAACCTTCTGCCGCAGCTGGCAGATAGCGAAGGCAGCGTAGAAAGCGAGCGCCGCCTGGTCGATCAGGTACGCAAAGTCCTGCAGGACGAGGGTTTGCCCGTGGCGGTCAGCAGCATTCAGGCGCCGGTATTTTATGGCAATGCGCAGATCGTACATATTGAAAACCTGCGCCCGCTGTCGGCGGAAGAGGCAAGGGCAGAGCTGGCGCTGGCTGCGGATATTCATCTGAGCGAAGAGGATGCGGTGCCGACGCCGGTTACCGATGCTTCGGGCAGCGATGAACTGAGCATTGGCTGTGTGCGTAACGACTACGGCATTCCTGAGCTGTTGCAGTTCTGGTCGGTGGCCGACAACGTCCGTTTCGGCGGTGCGCTGATGGCGGTGAAGACCGCTGAGAAGCTGGTTCAGGAGTACATGTACTGATGTCAGAAGGTCAGACACAAAAACTGGCACTGGGCATCGAGTACGACGGCAGCCGCTACTATGGCTGGCAACGTCAGCAGGAAGTGCGCAGCGTGCAGGAAAAGCTGGAACGGGCGCTGTCGAAAGTGGCCGACCATCCGGTCAGCGTGTTCTGTGCCGGCCGCACCGATGCTGGCGTACACGGCACCGGCCAGGTAGTACATTTTGAAACCGTTGCGCAGCGCGCCGATGCCGCCTGGACGCTGGGCGTGAACGCCAATCTGCCAGACGATATCGCCGTACGTTGGGTCAAGGCGGTGCCGGACGACTTTCACGCGCGTTTTAGCGCAACCGCCAGGCGTTATCGCTATTTGATCTACAATCAGCGGCTCCGTCCGGCGATTCTGGGTAATGGCGTGACGCATTTTTACTATCCTCTGGATGTAGAAAAGATGCAGCGCGCCGGACAGTGCCTGCTGGGCGAGAATGATTTTACCTCTTTCCGCGCCGTGCAGTGTCAGTCGCGAACGCCGTGGCGCAACGTGATGCACCTGAACGTCACGCGCCACGGGCCTTATGTGATTGTCGATATTAAAGCCAATGCGTTTGTGCACCATATGGTGCGCAATATTGTCGGTAGTCTGATGGAAATTGGCTGCGGCAATCAGTCAGAATCCTGGATGGCGGAACTGCTGGCGGCTAAAGATCGCACGCTGGCGGCGGCAACGGCGAAAGCCGAAGGGCTTTATCTGGTGGCGGTGGATTATCCCGTGCATTTTGCTTTACCTCAGCCGGCGATGGGGCCATTGTTCCTCGCGGATTAATTAACCTTACGTACAAGGGATCGTTATGGAGTTTATCCATTTTGTGGTCGATTTTATTCTGCACATTGATGTGCATCTGGCCGAATTAGTCGCGCAGTATGGCATCTGGATCTACGCCATCCTGTTTCTGATTTTGTTCTGCGAAACGGGCTTAGTCGTCACGCCGTTTTTGCCGGGTGATTCACTGCTGTTCGTGGCAGGGGCGCTGGCCGCGTTGCCGGGTAACGATCTCAACGTGCATCTCATGGTGGCGCTGCTAGTCATCGCCGCTATTCTGGGGGACGCCGTGAACTACACCATCGGCAAACTCTTTGGCGAACGGCTGTTCAGCAACCCGAACTCGAAAATTTTCCGCCGCAGCTATCTGGATAAAACCCATGCCTTTTATGCCCGGCACGGTGGGAAAACCATTATCCTGGCGCGCTTCGTGCCCATCGTGCGGACCTTTGCGCCTTTCGTCGCCGGAATGGGGCACATGTCCTACCGCCACTTCGCCCTGTTTAACGTCGCGGGCGCGCTGGCCTGGGTGCTGCTGTTTTCCTATGCGGGTTATCTGTTTGGCGATTTGCCCGTGGTACAGGAAAACCTTAAGCTGCTTATCCTCGGGATCATCGTGGTGTCGATTCTGCCAGGTGTGATTGAAATCTGGCGCCATCGCCGCCAGGCTAAGCAGTAAAATTATCCCTGAGTAGCCGCGTTGCTCAGGGGTAAGACCAGATTTTTATCCACAGTCTTAATTGGTTGTGGTTTAATGAGCGACATTTACCGTCTGCTGAAGCGGTTTTCAGCAGTATCAAGACGACTGGACCAGGTCAGTTTTAAACAGAAAGGTCATCAATGAGCTGGATTGAACGCATTCTTAATAAAAGCAACATTACGCCCACAAGTCGCGCCAGTATTCCGGAAGGAGTGTGGACGAAATGCGACAGCTGTGGCCAGGTACTTTATCGTGCCGAGCTGGAGCGTAATCTTGAGGTCTGCCCTAAGTGCGACCACCACATGCGCATGCATGCCCGTGAGCGCCTGGCGAGCCTGCTCGATCAGGGCACGCTGGTTGAGCTGGGCAGCGAGCTGGAACCCAAGGATCTGTTGAAGTTCCGGGATTCCAAAAAGTATAAAGATCGTCTGGTTGCTGCACAGAAAGCCACGAATGAGAAAGATGCGCTGATCGTGATGAAAGGTCAGCTGCACGGTATGCCGGTTGTGGCGGCCGCCTTTGAATTCGCCTTTATGGGCGGCTCAATGGGATCGGTGGTTGGCGCACGTTTCGTCCGGGCTGTTGAGCAGGCGCTGGAAGATAACTGCCCGCTGATCTGCTTCTCCGCCAGTGGCGGTGCGCGTATGCAGGAAGCGTTAATGTCGCTGATGCAGATGGCCAAAACCAGTGCCGCGCTGGCGAAAATGCAGGAACGCGGTCTGCCGTATATTTCGGTGCTGACCGACCCGACCATGGGCGGCGTGTCTGCCAGCTTTGCGATGCTGGGCGATCTGAATATTGCCGAACCTAAAGCCCTGATCGGCTTTGCGGGTCCACGTGTGATTGAGCAGACCGTTCGTGAAAAACTGCCGCCGGGCTTCCAGCGGAGTGAGTTTTTGATCGAGAAAGGGGCGATTGATATGATCATTCGTCGTCCGGAAATGCGCTATAAACTGGCGAGTCTGCTGGCAAAAATGATGAATCTGCCCGCACCGCTGCACGACGGTGAAGCGTTCGCACCTGCGACGAGCCATCCGGAGAGCAACGAGGCCTGACAGGAGACAGAAGGCGCGCAGGTCGCGCCTTCCACCAATGCACCGTATACCTTGCGGCTTTCATCGGGTATAAATTTGCAAAACGGGACATATGGACAATCTTCACCTTCCTCAAGCCACGTCGCCTTTGGCCACGTGGCTTTATTATCTTGAGCACCTCCACTCTCAGACGATTGAACTGGGCCTGGATCGTATTCGCCAGGTGGCGCAAGGTCTGGACCTGCTCAAGCCTGCACCCTTCGTTTTTACCGTTGCGGGCACCAATGGCAAAGGTACCACCTGTCGCACCCTGGAAACCTTACTGATGGCAGCCGGCTATCGGGTTGGGGTTTACAGCTCGCCGCACCTTGTGCGCTACACCGAGCGCGTCCGGATTCAGGGGCAGGAACTCAGTGAAGCCCAACACAGCGCCAGTTTTGCCGACATTGAGGCCGGACGGGGTACGGTTTCTCTGACCTACTTTGAATTTGGCACGCTCTCGGCGCTTAACCTGTTTAAGCAGGCGGGGCTGGATGTCGTCATTCTGGAAGTCGGGTTGGGCGGTCGGCTGGACGCGACCAATATTGTCGATGCGGATGTCGCGGTGATTACCAGTATCGCGCTGGATCATACCGACTGGCTTGGCCCGGACCGTGACAGTATTGGCCGGGAAAAAGCCGGTGTCTTCCGCCAGGCGAAACCCGCCGTGGTCGGTGAACCTGATATGCCTGCCACAATTGCTCAGGTTGCCCGTGAAAAAGGTGCGCGGTTAATGCAGCACGGGCGCGACTGGCACTATCATCAGCAGGCAGAGAGCTGGTCGCTGCGCGATGCGCAAGGCGAGCTGCATGATTTACCGCTGCCTCAGGTGCCGTTGCCGAATGCGGCTACCGCACTGGTGGCGCTGCGCGCCTCCGGGCTTAACGTGAGCGACGCAATCATTCGTGCGCATCTGCCGCTGGCGATTTTACCGGGACGCTTTCAGACCATCAGCGAATCCCCACGGGTGATTCTGGACGTTGCCCACAATCCGCATGCGGCGACCTATCTGGCCTCGCGACTGGCTGCATTGCCGCAAAGCGGACGCGTCCATGCGGTTGTGGGGATGCTGCACGATAAAGACATTGCCGGTACTCTGGCGGCCCTGGCACCTCAGGTGGACTGCTGGTATTGCGCACCCTTGGCCGGTCCGCGCGGTGCCAGCGCGGAGCAGCTCATGGCGCACGTAACGTCCGCTCAGGCATTTGCGGATGTTGAACAGGCCTGGCACCAGGCGCGCCAGCAGGCGGAAGCGCAGGATATTATTCTGGTCTGCGGCTCTTTCCTGACGGTGGCGCAGGTTATGGAATCGATTGAAACGGAGAAAGGACGTGGCGAGTAAGTTTCAAAACCGTTTAGTCGGTACCGTTATTCTGGTGGCCGTCGGCGTGATCGTATTGCCGGGGCTGCTGGATGGTAAGAAAAAACATTATAAAGAAGAATTTGCCGCGATCCCGCTGGTGCCCAAACCCGATGACCAGCAGGACAGCGAAATGGTGCCGCCGGTGACGCAGTCGCTGCCTGCACATCCGCCAGCAGGCGCAGGCAGTGCGGTCAGCCATTCTGATACGGATGATGATGCCGCCGCCGAGGGCAGCAGTCAGCCCGAGCAAAGTAGCGAACCGAGCGTGGTCTCACCGCCACCGGTCCATTCGTCTCCGGCCACGACAGCGCCGAAAGCCAGGCCGGTTGAGCCAACCCGACCCAAACAGGTTGAGCAGGCTAAACCGAAGTCGGTCGAGCAGACGCAGAGCAAACCGGTAGAAAAAACCAAACCGGTTGAGCAGGCTAAGCCTGTTGAAAAAACTAAACCGGCCGAGCAGTCGCAGCCGGCGGAAAAAACCGCGCCTGCGGAGCAGCCCAAAGAAACGCAGCCTGCCGGTCAGGCTTACGTTGTTCAGTTAGGCGCACTCAAGAACGCCAGCAAGGTTAACGAGATTGTGGCGAAACTGCGCCTGTCGGGTTACCGGGCCTATACCGTGCCGTCTACGCCCGTGCAGGGGCAAATCACCCGCATTTATGTGGGGCCGGATGCGTCAAAAGCCAAGATGCAGGCGGCCGTCGGCGAGCTGAAGAACGTTTCAGGCTTGAGCGGCGTGGTTAAGTCTTACAGCGCCCGCTAAAGCGCCGATTGGCGCTGCCGATAGAAATAACAGGCAGCGCCAATCGGGATGAGAACGGCAGTGCCTGACCCGGCTTAACGCTAAATTTCTGACAACTTTTCAGCCTGTTAGCGGGGTGAAAATGACACAGGCGAAGACGGATTTTTTCATCGCCTTTTTTATGGATGCAGAACCTGAAAACCCCTACGCAAACGTTTTCTTTTTCTGTTAGAATGCGCCCCGAACTGGAAGCAGGGGTGCAATGGCACTGGCGCTGGAAGAGTTCATGATCTGGATTGATTACGTCATTATTGCGGTAGTTGGTTTTTCGGCTTTGGTCAGCCTGGTTCGAGGGTTTGTCCGCGAAGCCTTATCTCTTGTTACCTGGGGATGCGCGTTTTTTGTCGCCAGTCAT
The DNA here is from genome assembly GCF_024814475.1 of Pantoea sp. B623. Classification (NCBI taxonomy): domain Bacteria; kingdom Pseudomonadati; phylum Pseudomonadota; class Gammaproteobacteria; order Enterobacterales; family Erwiniaceae; genus Pantoea; species Pantoea sp. B623. Next base: position 3,871,103 of record NZ_JANUXM010000004.1, read on the forward strand.
TACTATGCCTACCTTGCAGTCTGGTTCACAGGTTTTGACGACGAACTGGTTCGTAACGGAATCGCGATTGCGGTGCTGTTCATCGCGACCCTGATTGTGGGCGCAATCGTGAACTACGTTATCGGCTCGCTGGTTGAGAAAACTGGCCTGTCGGGAACCGATCGGGTATTAGGCGTTTGTTTCGGGGCATTGCGTGGTGTGCTCATCGTGGCCGCTCTGCTGTTCTTCCTGGATACATTCACGGGCTTTTCAAAGAGCCCGGACTGGCAGCAGTCTCAACTTATTCCCGAGTTCAGTTCTATAATCAGGTGGTTTTTTGACTACCTGAAAAGCACGTCGAGTTTTTTGCCCCGGTGAGACCACCGGGCGTACGGCTTAATGAGGAAATGACAACATGTGCGGTATTGTCGGTATCACCGGTTTCATGCCGGTCAACCAGTCGATCTATGACGCGTTAACGGTGCTCCAGCACCGTGGGCAGGATGCCGCAGGCATTTGTACCATCGATGCGCTGAACTGCTTCCGCCTGCGTAAGGCTAATGGTCTGGTCAGCGATGTTTTCGAAGCGCGTCATATGCAACGTTTACAAGGCAACATGGGGATTGGTCACGCACGCTATCCTACCGCGGGCAGCTCCAGCGCTTCTGAAGCCCAGCCATTCTACGTTAACTCGCCGTACGGTATTTCCCTTGCCCATAACGGTAACCTGACCAATGCCCACGAGCTGCGTAAGCAGCTGTTCGAAAAAGGCCGTCGTCACGTTAATACCACCTCCGATTCTGAAATCCTGTTGAATATCTTTGCGCAGGAACTGGATCGTTTTCAGCACTATCCGCTGGAAGCCGATAACGTGTTTGCCGCCATCGCTGCCGTCCACCAGCAGGTGCGTGGCGCCTATGCCGTGGTGGCGATGATCATCGGTCACGGCATGGTCGCCTTCCGCGATCCTAACGGCATTCGGCCACTGGTGCTGGGCAAACGCGTCATTGCCGATGGCCGTACCGAGTACATGGTCGCCTCCGAAAGCGTGGCGCTGGATACCCTGGGTTTTGAATTTATCCGTGACGTGGCACCGGGTGAAGCGGTTTACATCACTGAGCAGGGGCAGCTTTCAACCCGTCAGTGTGCCGAAAATCCAAAAAACAATCCTTGCCTGTTCGAATACGTCTATTTTGCGCGTCCGGACTCCTTCCTGGATAAGATTTCGGTCTACAGCGCCCGCGTGCGCATGGGCACCAAGCTGGGTCAGAAGATCGCCCGCGAGTGGGAAGATCTGGATATCGACGTGGTGATTCCCATTCCGGAAACCTCGATGGATACCGCGCTGGAAATCGCCCGCATCCTTGATAAGCCTTACCGTCAGGGGTTTGTGAAAAACCGCTACGTGGGCCGCACCTTTATCATGCCGGGCCAGCAACTGCGCCGCAGCGCCGTTCGCCGCAAGCTCAACGCTAACCGCGCTGAGTTCCGCGACAAGAACGTGCTGCTGATTGATGACTCAATTGTTCGTGGCACCACCTCCGAGCAGATTATCGAGATGGCGCGAGAGGCGGGCGCGAAAAAGGTCTATCTTGCGTCTGCCGCGCCGGAAGTGCGCTTTCCTAACGTCTACGGCATTGATATGCCCAGCGCGACCGAGCTGATTGCCCACGGCCGTGAAGTGGAAGAGATTCGCCAGATTATCAAAGCAGATGCGCTGATTTTCCAGGATCTCGATGACCTTATCGAAGCCGTACGGGAAGAGAACCCGGATATCGTGCAGTTTGAGTGCTCCGTCTTTAACGGCATCTACGTGACGAAAGACGTCGATCAGGGCTATCTTGAATATCTGGAATCCCTGCGTAACGACGATGCGAAAGCCATCGCCCGTCAAAACGAAGTCGAAAACCTCGAACTGCATAACGAAGGGTAAGCGAACCTGAATGTAAAAAGGAGGGCGGGATTTATCCCGCCCTCTGTGTTTTCTGCCGGTCTGCGCTATTATGGTGCACTTTGCCACTGCAAGGTTGAACGATGAAACGACTCATTATTGGTATTTCGGGCGCAAGCGGCGTGATCTATGGCGTCCGGCTATTGCAGGTCTTGCAGCAGATCAGCGACGTGGAAACCCATCTGATCATCAGCCATGCGGCACGTCAGACGCTGAGCCTGGAAAGCGACTACAGCCTGCGGGACGTCCAGGCGCTGGCCGACGTGGTTCATGACGTGCGGGACATTGCCGCCAGTATCTCCTCCGGGTCGTTCAAAACGTTGGGCATGGTGATCCTGCCGTGCTCAATGAAAACCCTGTCCGGTATTGTTCACAGCTACAGCGATTCGCTGCTGACGCGCGCAGCAGACGTGGTGCTGAAAGAGCAGCGTAAACTGGTCCTGTGCGTACGTGAAACCCCGCTGCATATTGGTCATCTGCGCATGATGACGACCGCGGCCGAACTGGGGGCCATCATCATGCCGCCGGTGCCGGCGTTTTACCACCGTCCAACCACTATCGAACAGCTTGTCGATCAGACCGTTAATCGGGTCATTGATCAGTTTGATATTGAACTACCGCAGGACTTGTTTGTGCGCTGGCAAGGTGCATAAGCGTGTTCTTTCGCCCTTCTTTGGTGCAGAAACGCGGGAGCGATCACTGTTCCTGCATTTCTTGAACTAAAAGTTCACAACATCGCTTTTTCTCTGCGACATCACTGATATATTCCTTTCACAAACCCAGTCTTTTCGTCACCAAACGGGCGGCTGGGCAGACGGCAAAACTGCAGAACTGGCATGAAACATGCACAGGAAAAGGCAGTGTTCGTCGCAAACACACATCATGCATCACATAACAATAAGCAATTTACTTGAGGGTAATCTATGAAGAAGCGTGTTCTGGCTCTTTCTTTAATGTTGGGCCTGTCCAGTGCGGCCAGCGTATTTGCAGCAGTACCGACCTCGATTCGTGTCGGCACTGACCCAACATATCCGCCGTTTGAGTCGAAAAACGCGCAAGGACAGCTGGTTGGTTTTGATATCGACCTGGCTAACGAAATCTGTAAACGTATCCAGACCAAGTGTACCTATGTAGAAAGCGATTTTGATGCGCTGATTCCGTCGCTGAAAGCGAAGAAAATCGATGCCATCATCTCCTCGCTGTCCATCACCGCTAAACGTCAGGAAGAGATTGCGTTCTCAGACAAACTGTATGCCGCTAACGCACGCTTAGTCGCGCCGAAAGGATCAAAAATCGAGCCGACGCCTGAGGCGCTGAAAGGCAAGAACATCGGCGTGCTGCAGGGCACTACTCAGGAAACCTACGCGAATGAGTACTGGCGTCCAAAAGGCGTAACCGTAACGCCTTATGCCAACCAGGATCTGGTCTATCAGGATCTGACCGCCGGCCGCATTGACGCCGCCTTCCAGGACGAAGTTCAGGCCGCCGAAGGCTTCCTGAAACAGCCTGTCGGTAAAAGCTATGCGTTCGCAGGTCCGGCCGTGAAAGACGATAAAATCTTCGGTGTCGGAACCGGTATGGGATTACGTAAAGACGATACCGAGTTGAAAGCGGCCATCGATAAAGCATTTGAATCAATGCGTAAAGACGGTACCTACGACAAAATTGCGAAGAAATACTTTAATTTCAACGTGTACGGTGACTGATCTGTCGTCCTCGCCTCTGTTGTTCGCATAACAGAATAAGCCCTGGGTTGTCCCGATCCCTCTGGTCGGAGCAACCCTGTGTCATCGGCTATGCGAGAACAGAAGCTGCGCTGCCCGTCTGCACGACTGCGCAGCGTCGTTTCCACCCCACGACAGGACCTTTTCCATGTTGTATGGCTACTCTGATGTCATTTTAAAAGGCACGCTGGTTACGCTTGAGCTCGCCCTGAGCTCGGTGCTGCTGGCGGTGATCCTGGGTCTGATTGGCGCAGGCGCGAAGCTGTCGCGCAATCGCCTGCTGTCACTGATTTTTGAGGGCTACACGACGCTGATTCGTGGCGTGCCCGACCTCGTTCTGATGCTGCTGATTTTCTACGGCCTGCAGATCGCTCTCAACCATCTCACCGATGCGCTTGGCCTGGCCCAGTTCGATATCGATCCCATGGTGGCTGGCATCATCACCCTGGGCTTTATCTATGGCGCCTATTTTACCGAAACCTTCCGTGGCGCCTTTATGGCGGTGCCAAAAGGGCAGATTGAAGCCGCCACGGCGTTTGGTTTTACCGGTTCGCAGGTTTTCCGCCGTATCCTGTTCCCTGCGATGATGCGCTACGCGCTGCCCGGCATCGGTAATAACTGGCAGGTGATCCTGAAAGCCACGGCGCTGGTTTCCCTGTTGGGGCTGGAGGATGTGGTAAAAGCCACGCAGCTGGCAGGTAAAAGCACCTGGCAGCCGTTTTATTTTGCTATCGTGGCGGGCGTGATTTATCTGGTCTTTACCACCTTGTCTAACGGCATTCTCTGGTGGCTCAATCGCCGCTACACGGTCGGCGTGAAGAGGGCGGAGCTATGATCGAGATTATTCACGAATACTGGAAGTCGCTGCTCTGGACAGACGGTTATCGCTTCACAGGCGTGGCGATTACGCTATGGCTGCTGATTGTCTCGGTCGTACTGGGCGGCTGCATGGCCGTGTTGCTGGCGATTGCGCGTGTATCACCCAATCGTTTTATCAGCCTGCCGGTGTGGCTCTTTACCTATGTGTTTCGCGGTACGCCACTCTATGTGCAACTGCTGGTGTTCTATTCCGGCATGTATACGCTGGAAATCGTGAAAGGCACAGAGCTACTGAATGCGTTTTTCCGCAGCGGCCTGAACTGTACGCTACTGGCATTTACCCTTAATACCTGCGCTTACACCACGGAAATTTTTGCCGGGGCGATTCGTGCCGTGCCACACGGTGAAATCGAAGCGGCGCGAGCCTATGGCTTCTCGACCTTTAAACTGTATCGCTGCATTATTTTGCCTTCTGCACTGCGCACGGCCTTACCGGTTTACAGCAACGAAGTCATACTCATGCTGCACTCTACCGCACTGGCCTTTACCGCAACCGTGCCTGATTTGCTGAAAATCGCCAGGGACATTAACGCGGCAACCTATCAGCCCTTTACCGCGTTCGGCATTGCGGCCGTGTTATACCTGATTATTTCTTACGTGCTGATTAGCCTGTTTCGTCTTGCGGAACGTCGTTGGCTGGCGCACGTGAAACCTTCTTCATCGCATTGAGTAAGACTATGGCTGATAACAAATTAAGCGTCACCGACCTGCATAAACGTTACGGTGAACATGAAGTATTAAAAGGTGTGTCATTGAACGCCAATGCGGGCGATGTCATCAGTATTATTGGCTCGTCGGGTTCCGGGAAAAGTACCTTTCTGCGCTGTATTAACTTCCTCGAAAAGCCGAGTGAAGGCACCATTGTGGTCAACAAGACCGCTATTACCCTGGTACGCGATACGGACGGCCAACTGAAGGTGGCAGACAAGGAGCAGCTGCGCCTGCTTCGTACCCGTCTGACCATGGTCTTTCAGCATTTCAACCTGTGGAGCCACATGACGGTGCTGGAAAACGTTATGGAAGCGCCGATTCAGGTGCTGGGCCTGAGTAAAGCGCAGGCACGTGAGCGCGCGATTACCTATTTGAACAAGGTCGGCATCGACGAGCGCGCGCAGGGAAAATATCCCGTCCATCTCTCGGGAGGGCAGCAGCAGCGCGTCTCCATTGCCCGCGCGCTGGCGATGGAGCCGGAGGTGCTGTTATTTGATGAGCCCACCTCAGCCCTGGATCCTGAGCTGGTCGGCGAAGTGCTGCGTATTATGCAGAAGCTGGCCGAAGAGGGGAAAACCATGGTGGTGGTCACGCACGAAATGGAATTTGCCCGTCACGTCTCCAGCCACGTCATTTTCCTGCATCAGGGGAAAATTGAGGAGCAGGGGCCACCGGCTGAATTATTTGGTCAGCCCAAGAGCCCGCGCTTACAGCAGTTCCTGAAGGGATCGCTTAAGTAGGCAAGCTATCGGTTATTCAGCAGGCGCACGGCGGTGGCTTCATCGGTCACCAGGCCCGATATCCAGCCGCCGTTCAACGCCGCCTGAATAGCGGCATATTTTCGCTCCCCGCCGGCAAAGCCGATGATATTGCGCGTCGTCTGGCTTTCCAGCGCCACGCTGGTTAACAGCGCATCGGTTTCCCCTAACACGCGTTCGCCCTGCTGATTGAAGAAATGACCGAGCATTTCCCCGACCACGCCGCGCGCATTCAGCGCCTGCACCTGGCTGTCTGTGATAAAGCCTTCGGCATGGAGCGGGCAGCCGGGATTGACCTCCCCAATTCCCAAAAAGGTGACGTGGGCCTGTCGTGCACGGTTGACCACGCGCTGATAGACCTGATGCCGGCACCACATCTGCTTGTCGTCTGGGCTGTCGGCGAACAGCGGGGCGGGAATGAAGAAATACTTGCCCTGCATTTTTTCAGACAGCTTAAGCGGCACGTCGTAGCGGGTGCCTGAGTCGTCGCGGGCGATGGCCCCAATCATGGAAACACAGTGATGCTGCGGTCGTTCAACCCAGGGAAGCGCATCAATAATGGCACGCAGGGTTTTCCCCGAACCGATGCCAAACACCTGCGGCTCGTCGTTATTGATAAACTGCGACATCACCTCTGCGCCTTCTACCGCCAGCATTTGCTGTATGGCATTGTCGTCCAGATCGCCGGAAGGCACCACGCGGCAGTGCTGCAGGCCAAATTTCTCCTGCACGTCGTGCGCCAGACGCAGGCAGTGCGTCACGGGGTGGGCGATCTTTACGCTGACCATGCCCATTTCACGCGCCCCGGAAATCAAACGCTGGGCCACCTGGCGCGACAATCCCAGTGCCCGGGCGATCTCCTGCTGTGTTAACCCAGCGACGTAATACATCCAGGCGGCACGTGCCGCCAACTCCTGTTTCTTCTCTTCTTTGTTCATTGCGCCATTCCCTTCTCTGCGGATCGCCATTTTATCGCGCAATCTGTTTAAAAGCCTATCAGGGCAAAAGCTCAATTAACGGGCCAATGTCTTAAATGTGAAATTAATCACAGAACCTCGACGTTACCTCTGATTAACATATGTGCATCGGGCAAATGCCCTTAATTTAAACAAATGCCTAAAGAGGTCATGATGACACCATCAGTTTGGATGCATATCGGCGCAGGCTCTTTCCATCGTGCCCATCAGGCATGGTATCTGCACCGCCTGATGCAGCAGGGCGATAGCCGCTGGCATATCGCGCTGGGCAATATCCGCGATGACGCAACGCCGTTACTGACGCAGCTAACCGCCCAGCAAGGGGAATATGTGCTGGAGACGGTCACGCCTGAGGGCGAGCGTCACTACGAGACCATTACCTCCATTCGGCAGGTTCTGCCGTGGGACAAAGAGATCAGCGCGCTGGTGCAGCAGGGCGCCGATCCATGCACCCGGGTGATCGCCTTCACCGTGACCGAAGCGGGTTACTATTTAACACCGGAACATGAGCTTGACCTGCAGCAGCCCGATATCCAGGCGGATCTGAATGGCGAGGCGCGAACCTTGTATGGCGCGCTGGCGCGTATCCTGACGGCACGCGTCGCCAACGGTGGCGCGCCCGTAACCCTGTTGAACTGCGACAATCTGCGCCATAACGGTGAGCGTTTCCGTCAGGGTTTTTTGGCCTTCCTTGCGGCAAAAGGGGCAGATGAGCTGGCCGCCTGGGTGCGTGATAACACCACCTCGCCGAATACCATGGTGGATCGAATCACCCCGCGTCCCACGCCTGACGTCGCGGAGCGCGTTCAGGCGGCAACCGGTAAAGATGATGCGGTGCCGGTGATGGCGGAGTCCTTTATCCAGTGGGTGATCGAAGACGATTTTATTGCCGGGCGTCCGGCGCTGGAGCAGGTGGGCGTCGAGCTGGTCGAGTCGGTGTTGCCCTGGGAAGAAGCCAAGATTCGTATTCTTAACGCCACCCACAGCGCTATTGCCTGGGCGGGCACGCTTATCGGTTTGCTTTACATTGATGAAAGCACCCGGCAGAAAGCCATCCACCAAATGGCATGGGAATATGTCTCACAGGATGTCATACCTTCACTTTCACCCAGCCCGCTCAACCTGGCGGAGTATCGGGATGTTGTCCTGTCCCGCTTTAGCAATCCGTGGATAAAAGATACCAACCAACGGGTGGCCGCTGACGGTCTGTCAAAAATTCCCGCCATGGTGACGCCGACGCTGCGGGAATGCTATCAGCGCGGCACGCCGCCTGCGGCCAGCCTGGTGCTCCCGGCGCTGTTCTATCTGTTTTTGCAACGCTGGGCCAGTGGCGAGCTGCCTTATGACTATCAGGATGGCGTGCTGCAACCTGAAGTGGTTCAGCTGTGGTTTGCCCATGCCGATCCGTTACAGGCTTACATGACCCAGACGTCCCTGTTTGCTGAGCTGGCCACATCACAGGATTTTCATGCGCGGCTTAGCACCACCGTCGCCGGGCTGGAAACGTGGCAAGTCCAGCCAGAACAACCGCTGGCCGTAGTTTAGGGGGCGAATATGTATCTGGGTATCGATATCGGCACCTCTGAGCTTAAAGCGCTGATCGTGAATGCGCAGGGCGAGATCGTGGCATCGGAACATGCCGCTCTGGCCGTGCAGCGCCCCCATCCGCACTGGGCAGAGCAGGACCCGCATGACTGGTGGCGCGCCTGCCATCAGGTCATCACGCGTCTGCGTCAGCAGGCACCTCTGGCCTGGTCTGCGATAGAGGCGATTGGGCTGTCAGGACAAATGCACGGAGCGGTGCTGCTGGATGAGCAGGGTGAAGTTTTACGGCCCTGCATTCTGTGGAATGACACGCGCAGCGCGGCAGAATGCCACTGGCTGGGTCAGCATCATCCCGAAATCATGCACATTAGCAGCAATATGATCATGCCGGGCTTCACGGCCCCAAAGCTGTGCTGGGTGGCCCGGCATGAGCCTGACTGCTTTCGTCGCATTAGCAAAGTGTTATTGCCAAAAGATTACCTGCGCTGGCGCCTGACCGGGCGCTTTGTCACCGATCCCTCGGATGCCGCGGGCACCTTATGGCTGGACGTCGCCAAACGCGACTGGTCAGCGGCACTGCTGGCCGCAACGGGAATGCGTCGTGACCAGATGCCTGCACTCGTCGAAGGGAATGCCGTCAGCGGCACGTTACGGCCGGCGATTGCCGACGAATGGGGGCTCTCCTCGTCGGTCATCATTGCAGGCGGCGGCGGGGATAATGCCACCTCGGCGGTTGGCGTGGGCGCCGTGAATCCTGGCGATGCGTTTATTTCACTTGGCACCTCTGGCGTCATCTTTGTGGTTAATGACCGGCTGCAGGCCGATCCGCAGTCAGGCGTGCACGCTTTCTGCCATGCGCTGCCTGACCGCTGGCACCAGATGAGCGTCATGCTCAGCGCCGCAAGCTGCCTGCGCTGGCTGTGCCAGTTGCTCTCGGTCAGTGAAAACCAACTGCTGGAAGAGATTGCTGCGCTGGGTCCGGCACAAAAACAGCAGGCCCCGCTTTTCTTGCCTTATCTCTCTGGAGAACGTACCCCGCACAACGATCCTGATGCGACGGGCGCGTTTTTTTATCTGCGGCACGAAACCCAGCGTGCCTTACTAGGCTATGCGGTGCTCGAAGGCGTAACCTTTGGCCTGGCCGACGGCCTGACCGTCTTAGGGGAAGGACGGCGTGCCATTACCCAGTTCAGCCTGACCGGCGGCGGCGCGCGCAGCAGCCTGTGGGCGCAGCTGATCGCCGATGTGCTGGCGCTGCCTGTCGTGACGCATCCCGCCAGCGCATCCGGTGCACTGGGCGCGGCGCGCCTGGCCTGGCTGGCTGCGGGCGGTGATGAAGCGCAGGTGTGTCTTAAACCCCCGATACAGGCGCGCTTCCTGCCCAATCCTGAGGTTCGTCAGGGACTGCAGCAACGGCTGGCTCAGTTCCGTGAGCTTTACCGTCAACACTCTCAGTCCCGTTCGCTGGCCTGATTAACCTGTAACCAAACAGAGAAGGACGATCGTCATGCACTCTACTGCGTACTGGTTTGGCTTGCCCAAACATCTGATCTGGGGATTTGTCGCCATCGCTGTTTTTATGGCAGGTGACGGTTTCGAGATGGCGTTCCTGTCACGTCATATTACCGATATGGGATTCACGCCGGGGCAGTCGGCGCTGGTGTTTACCTTTTACGGTTTAGCGGTGGCGCTGGCCGCCTGGGCATCCGGTGTGGTGGCGGAGCTGATTACGCCGCAGCGCGCTATGCTGATCGGTTTTATCTTGTGGGTTGTCATGCATGCCCTGTTTATGAGCCTGGGGCTCGGGATGCGCAATTATCCTCTTATGCTGCTGTTTTACGGTATCCGTGGCCTGGCCTATCCGCTGTTTATCTACTCATTTATGTTGCTGCTGGTGCAGGTGCTGCCACGGGAACGGCTGGCGGCTGCCACGGGCTGGTTCTGGGCGATGTATTCGGTGGGCATCGGCGTGGTCGGGAGCTATCTGCCCAGCCTGATCATTCCTTCTATTGGTGAAACCGGCACGCTCTGGCTGGCGATTGGCTGGGTAACCTGTGGCGGCTTGCTGGCCTATTTTAGCCTGCGCAACGTGCCGGTCGATCGTTCTCGCGTCAACTTACCCCTGCGGGAAAAAATGACGGAAATGTCGCGTGCGGTGACTATCCTGTTCACCAACCAGCATGTGTTTTACGCCTGTCTGATCCGCATTATTAATACGCTGTCGCTGTTTGGCTTTGCCATCATTATGCCGCTGCTGTTTGTGGATCGGCTTGGGTTTACGCTGTCAGAGTGGTTGCAGATTTGGGCGGTGTTCTTTTTTGTCACCATTTTTACCAATATCTTCTGGGGCATCATGGGTGAACGTATTGGCTGGATTCGCCAGGTGCGCTGGTTTGGCTGCCTCGGCATGGCGATCTCCAGCCTGGCGTTCTATTACCTGCCTGTCTATGCCGGTCACAATTTCCTGGTCGCCCTGATTCCTGCCGTGATGCTGGGCATTTTCGTGGCGGCCTTTGTGCCCATGACGGCGGTTTTCCCTACGCTGGAGCCCCATCATCAGGGCGCGGCCGTCTCGGTGTATAACCTGTCTGCAGGCATGAGCAATTTTGTTGCGCCCGCCATCGCCTCCATGATGCTGCCGTTCTTTGATATCGTCGGCGTGGTGTGGGCTTACACCTGCCTGTATGTGTTTGCCGGTGTGCTGACGTTTATCATCCGCGTACCGCAACCGAATCACGGCGCGCTGCGTTCCACGGTGAAGTCGAAAACCGCGGTCACCTCTCAGTAAAAAAGGGAAGGGGAGCGAGTGCTCCCCTGATCCTCAGCTTTTCACCACATCCTGTAATGCATTCTGCAGCTCATACCAGCGGAAGCGAAAACCCGACGCCTCCAGCCGTTTTGGCAGCACATGTTGCCCACCCAGCACCAGTACAGACGATTCTCCCATCATCAGCTTGATGGCACTGGCGGGCGTTCGCATGAAAGCCGGGCGGTGCATCACCTCACCCAGGGTAGCGGCAAACTGCCCATTGCGCACGGCGTAGGGCGCAACCATGTTAAAAGGGCCGCTACAGGCATCATCGTCGAGCAGCCACAGAATGCCGCTGACCATGTCATCAATGTGGATCCACGGCATATACTGTTTGCCGCTGCCAATCGGGCCACCAATTCCCAGCTTAAACGGCAGTTTCATTTTACTCAACGCGCCGCCTTCTCGCGTCAGCACCACGCCGGTACGCAGCAGGCAGACGCGGGTGCGCTCACTCTGCGCGGTCAGCGCCAGCTGTTCCCAACGGGCGCAAAGTTCGTGGGTGAACTCGTTCTGTCCGGGATCGTCCTCGGTTAATACCACGTCGCCCGTGTTGCCATAAAAGCCCGTTGCCGATCCCGAAATCAAGACGCGCGGTGGCGTGGTACTGGCGTTAATCAGGGAGGCAATGCGCTCCGTTATCTGCCAGCGGCTCTCGCACAGCTGCCGTTTGTGGGCCTCTGTCCAGCGTTTATCCGCGATGGGTTCACCGGCCAGGTTGATAACGGCATCCACGCCATCCAGCGAGTGCTGTTGCGCCAGGCCTGACCAGAGCGCGATATCTTCCCCCAGCATGTCTCGTGCAGCGGCAACGTCGCGCGTGACCACGCTGACCGTGTCGCCACGCTGTTGCAGACGTGGAATAAGATGGCGGCCAATAAGCCCGGTTCCACCGGTAATTAAGATATGCATAGTGCGGCTCCGTCTGATTTTTTATTTTTTGCTTACTTCATCATAGAAGAGTCGTACCCGTGTGGCGTGAGCCGCTTCGTAATTTAGTCAGTTGAGCGCAAACATCGGACCAGCGCCTGGTTGTTTTCAGAAATAAAAATCGGTAAAGATGATGCACCCCTGTCAGCTATTTGAGGTAGCAGATGAATTACCCCTCCATCACCCTGTGGTCAGATTCATCTTTCTTTAGTCCTTATGTCATGTCGGCTTATGTTGCGCTCAGCGAAAAAGGGGTGCCTTTTAGCGTAAAGCGTATCGATTTATCGCAAAACCAGCAGCATGCTGAGGCCTATCGCGATCTGTCGTTAACCTGCCGCGTTCCGACCTTACAGGTCGATGACTTTATGCTGAGTGAATCATCGGCCATCTGCGAATACCTCGAAGAGCGTTTTGCTGCCCCTGAATTTGAACGCCTCTATCCCAAAGATCGCGAGAAACGCGCCCGCGCCCGGCAAATTCAGGCCTGGCTGCGCAGCGATCTGATGCCCATTCGCCAGGAGCGCCCTACCGAGGTGTTATTTGCCGGTGAGCGCTTTGCGCCCTTGTCGCCTGCAGCCGTTGAGGCCGTCGAAAAACTGATTGCCGCTGTTCAGCGCCTGTTGCCAGAACGTCAGCAAAATTTATTTGGTGAGTGGTGCATTGCAGATACCGATTTGGCTGTCATGCTTAATCGACTGGCGCTGCATGGCGATACCTTGCCTGCGCGTTTGCAGCACTATGCTGAGTTTCAATGGCAGCGGGCATCAGTACAGTTATGGCTAACGGAAAGCGGCAAAAATCGCTAGCGATCGGCGCTTGCTCAAGTTGTCATAAGTGATTACCTTACGACACACTATGATATAGGTGTGGCAAACAGCGCGTGCATAAAGACACGCTAAACAGGAAAGGGTTACGGATGGTGGATCAAACTGCTGGTGGCGAAATCGAATGGGTCGATATCGTAAGCGAAGAGAATGAAGTCGTTGCACAGGCCACGCGTGCGCAGATGCGCGCGCAATGCTTACGTCACCGCGCGACCTATATCGTGGTTCATGACGGTATGGGGAAAATACTGGTTCAGCGCCGTACTGAAATCAAAGATTTTATGCCAGGCAAACTGGATGCGACGGCTGGCGGCGTAGTGCAGAGTGGCGAAGACATGCTTGAATCGGCGCGGCGTGAAGCCGAAGAGGAGCTGGGCATTGCGGATGTGCCTTTTGCAGAACATGGCAAATTCTATTTTGAAGATGAGCATTGCCGCGTCTGGGGAGGATTATTCAGCTGTGTGTCGCACGGCCCTTTTGCTATGCAGGAAGAAGAAGTGGATGAAATTTTCTGGATGACCCCGGATGAAATCACCGCCCGCTGTGATGAGTTTACCGATGATTCACTCAAAGCCTTATCCCTGTGGCTGAGCCGCAACAACGAAAACAGTCACTGATACCTTCTGTTAGCTTTGCGGGCGGTCGTGGCCGTTCGCAAAGCGGGCACGCGGCGTTGATCGCCGCCTCATTCGCCTGATGATCAACTTCCCGCTTTTAGTGGAACGCCGTTTGCGCTCAACGACGTGGCGCGTGCCGTAGAACATGCGGCACAGCATGCTGGCCCGTTTCAACAAACTGTGGTGGTACCGCCCGTTCAGCGCCTGGCGTGATTTTGCCCATGACCAGGCTGACAGAGGCTGGGTGCGCACTATCCAGATCAGACAACCGCCCACACGTTAACAATGTGGGCGGTTTAACAACCGGAACCGGTTTCCTGAATGTTATCTAAACCGGCTGTGGCTGGCGCATCTTTTCCCCGCGCCGCCGCAGGACTTCCATGACGATCAGTAACAGGAGCGAAGCCGCAATCATAATTGTGGCGGCGGCCGCGATAGTGGGATCGAGGTTTTCACGAATACCGGCAAACATCTGAATCGGCAGCGTCCGCTGCGTTGGGCTGGCAAGAAACAGCGTCACGACAACTTCATCAAATGAGGTGGCAAACGCGAACAGTGCCCCGGAAAAAACGCCCGGTGCAATCAGCGGCAGGGTGACTTTTCGAAACGCCAGCAGCGGAGAGGCACCGAGGCTGGCAGCGGCCCGCGTCAGATTGGTGTCGTAGCTTTTCAGTACGGCGACCACCGTGATCACCACAAAAGGAACGCCCAACAGGGCATGGGCTAACACCAGGCCGAGGTAGCTGTTCAGCAGTGACAGTTTGGCAAAGAAGAAAAACATACCAACGGCGATGATCACGACGGGCGCCACCATGGGAGAGATAATGATTGCCATCACCAGACCTTTGCCGCGAAACTCGCCGCGCACCAGGCCCATGGCGGCCAGCACGCCCAGTACGCTAGCCAGTAGCGTGGCTAGCGGCGCAACCAGCAGGCTGTTCATTAACGCACCTATCCACTCCTTCGAGTGAAAAAAGGCCTCGTACCAGCGCAGCGAAAAGCCACTTAGCGGATAGCTCAGAAACGAACTTTCGTTAAACGACAGCGGCACAATGACCAGAACAGGCACAATCAAAAACAGCAGTGCCGCTGCGCCGTAAAAATTAAACAGGTAACGCCAGACCCGCAGCAACGTCGAACCTTGTTGTTTCATCATTTGCTCCTTAACGTACTGCCGCCTCGGATGACGTCCGGGTGACACGTGAATACACCACATACAGCAACGTCACGATAATCAGCAACTGGCTCCCCAGGGCGGCGGCCATGCCCCAGTTCATGGTGCTGTTGGTAAAAAAGGCGACAAAGTAGCTGACCATTTGATCGTCCGGCCCGCCCAACAGCGCTGGCGTAACGTAATAGCCAATCGCCATCATGAACACCAGCAGCGCGCCTGCGGTAATCCCGGCATAGGTCTGCGGGACATAGACGCGCCAGAAGGCCACAAAGGGATGGGCACCCAGCGACACGGCCGCCCGGACATAGCTGGGAGAAATCCCTTTCATGACGGCATACAAGGGCAGCACGATGAAGGGCAGCAGGATATGCGTCATAGAGATGTACACGCCGACCCGGTTGAACACCAGCGTGAGCGGACTGTCGATGAGCCCTGTCGCCATCAGCGTCCGGTTAATTAATCCTCCTGACTGCAGCAGGACAATCCAGCTGGCGGTACGCACGATCAATGAGGTCCAGAAGGGCAACAGCACCATAATCATTAGCAGGTTGGCGCGGTTGGACGGCTGCTTCGCCAGCCAGTAGGACAGCGGATAGCCCAGGCCCACGCACAGCAAGGTGACCACGGTCGCCATCCACAGCGTACGTAGCAGAGCGTTCACATAAAGCGCCTGATCGGGGGACTGCGCGACGATGTCGCCGGTCTTTGCATCAACCTTGTGGTCAAACACTGACAGCAGGTAATAGCTGGTATAGGGTTTGGCTACGCGCTTGAGGGTTTGCCATGTAGACAGCTCGCCCCACAGGGGCTGCTTATCAATGAGGGTGGCTTTGACGTTAACCCCATCCTCGGGGGCCTGGCGGGGCACGGCCAGGATCAGGCGACGAAACGCATTGTCTTCATAACTCAATCGCTTCGCAATGCCAGAGATCTGGCCCTGCTCGCGCGCCGCGCTGACTTCCTTCGCCAGCGTGGCAAACAGGCTTTCATCCGGCAGCGCCTTGCCGTTCCATTTAGCCAGGGCCTGGCTGGTTTGCGGAAGTGCGTCGTGAAGCTCAGGGTTATTGACGCTCATACTGAGGATAGAGCCGATGGGGAACAAAAAGCACACCACGACGAAAATCAGTAACGGGGCAACTAAAAACAGGGAGCGTTGTGTTTTTAACCAACCTGCCCGGTTAAATTGCTGGCGCAGACTGAACGCGCCTTCCGTACGTCTGACGGGCGCTGAATTCATCACGGGGTTTTGACTCATGCCGATCTCCTGAAAGGGGGCTGCCGGAGCGGGTCCGGCAGCGGGTTATTTCGCGGCCCAGGCGTTAAAACGCTGTTCCAGCTCTTCGCCATGTTCCAGCCAGAATGTGGCGTTAACCTGAACGGCTTTGGCCATGTTTTCCGGTGCCGTTGGCAACTGAGCCAGACGATCGGCCGTCAGCAGTTTGCCTGCCTTGATATTGGCGGGGCCATAAGGAATATTTTCGGCATACACTTTTTGGTTCTCGGGCTGCAGCGAGAAGGCGATAAATTTCTCTGCCAGCGCTTTGTGCTTTGAGCCTTTCACAATCGCCCAGTTATCGAAGTCGTACAGGTTGCCGTCCCAGACGATTTTGAAATTATGACCTTCTGCCTGAGCGGTGCCGATGCGGCCGTTATAGGCCGATGCCAGCGTCACGTCGCCTGAAACCAGCCACTGCAGGGGCTGCGCGCCCGATTCCCACCACTGAATATTCGGCTTTAGCTCATCCAGTTTCCTGAAGGCACGATCGACGCCCGCCGGGGTTGCCAGCACCTTGTAAACGTCTTCGCGCTTCACGCCGTCCGCCATCAGCGCGATTTCCAGCGTGTATTTCGCGCTCTTACGTAGGGCGCGTTTGCCGGGGAATTTTTTCACATCCCAAAAATCTGCCCAACTGGTGGGGGCGGTTTTGAGCTTGTTGCCATCGTAGGTCAGTACGGTAGACCAGACGAAGAAGCCCGCACCACATTCGCTCACGCTCCCCTTGGCAAAGTCGGCTTTGTTGCCTAACTTGCTCCAGTCCAGGGTTTCAAACAGCCCTTCTTCACAGCCCCGCTCCAGTTCCGGGGTTTCCAGTTCTACAACATCCCAGCCGACCTGTTTGGTTTCAACCATGGCGCGGATGCGTGCCATTTCGCCGTTATATTCACCGGCTTCAATGCTGTCCTTCCCCGAGGCCATGAAAGGCTTATAAAACGCTTTATCCTGTGCGTCCTTGTTGGTGCCCCCAAAGGACACCACAGTAAGATTTTCGGCCTGTGCCTGGATGGCCACCGCTGCCAGAACCAGTGCCGCTATGTTTTTCATCATCCCCGAACTCCTGAATTATTATGTTCAGGCAGATTCCTCTGCCCGGTGTTTGCCTTGCAATCATGATGCCAGGGGCTGACCCGCAGCGGAACGTGCGGCGCGTCAGCCCGCGAAACCTAATACTTGCCCAGGATACGGTTCAGCAGATTCAGTGCTGTGCGGAACTGCGCGTCCGGAATGGTGAGAGGGTAGAGGAAACGAATAACGTTGCCGTGTACGCCGCAGGTGAGCAGCAGCAACCCTTCGTCCAGCGCCTCTTGCTGAATAGCTTTGGCGATGTCTGCGCTGGGTTGGCCTTCGCTGTTGGTGAATTCAGCCGCGATCATAGAACCGCGACCGCGCACCTCTGCCAGCGCACTACAGCCTGCGCCCTGCAGCGTTTCCGTCAGTTGCCCGCCTAACAGCAGGGCGCGCTCGCACAGGTTTTCATCGCGAATGACCTCCAGCACGGCCAGCGCAGCGGCAATGGCCGGTGGGCTTCCTGCATAGGTGCCACCCAGGCCGCCGGGCAGGGGCGCATCCATTACGTCAGCCCGTCCTGAAACCGCCGATAGCGGCATACCGCCCGCCAGGCTTTTTGCCATGGTGATCAGGTCTGGCTGCACGTCAGGATAGTATTCACTGGCAAACAGCTTGCCGGTGCGGGCAAAACCACTTTGGATTTCATCGGCGATCAGCAGAATGCCATGTTGATCGCACAGCGTGCGCAGGGCGGTCACAAACGCTGGCGGCGCGACATTGAAGCCGCCTTCACCTTGAATGGGTTCATAGATAATGGCCGCAACCTGTTGCGGGCTGATATCGCAGCGGAAAATGGTTTGTAAACTCTCCAGCGCGTCATCGACGCTACAGCCATGCAGTGCATTCGGGTAGCGGGCGTGAAATACTGAGCTGGCAAAGGGGCCGAAACCGGTTTTGTAGGGGACCACTTTGCCCGTCAGCGACATCGTCATGTTGGTGCGGCCGTGAAAGGCCCCCGTAAAGGCGATGACGCCGGGACGGCCGGTTGCCGCGCGGGCAATTTTGACCGCGTTCTCAACGGCTTCTGCGCCGGTGGAGAAAAAAGTGGTCTTGGCGGGGCCGCTTACCGGCACCAGCGCATTCAGTTTTTCCGCCAGGGCAATATAATTTTCGTAAGGCACAACCTGAAACGCGGTGTGGGTAAAATGATCGAGCTGTTCTTTGATGGCGGCGATCACTTTGGGATGACGATGTCCGGTATTCAGCACGGCAATGCCTGCGCTGAAATCGATAATTTCACGGCCCTGGTGATCCCATAACGTAGCGTTTTCTGCTTTCACCGCATAGAAATCGCACATCACGCCCACACCCCGCGGCGTAGCATTGAGACGACGGACCTGCACTTCACTGTTACTCATAACGCGACCTCATGGTGTTTGTTGCCATATTGTTACAGTGGAATCTGCCTCCTTGCTTTTTAGCGTTTTCAGGGTTTTATAATCCAGAGCCAGTTTTTTTTATTTTGAGGTACCAATTTTGCGAAGCTTACTCGGTGACCTGCTTGCACAACGTCTGGCCTCGCTTTCCGGCGGTACGCTGAATAAGCGATTGTATGATGTCTTGCAGGCAGCGATTCAGGACGGATCCATTGCCACCGCGACGCGACTGCCCGCCAGCCGCGACCTTGCTCGCGAACTTTCTGTCTCACGTAATACCGTGCTGGCAGTCTATGAACAGCTTCAGTCTGAGGGCTATGTACAAACCCGCACCGGAAGCGGCACCTTCGTCAGTACCGTGCTGCCGGAACAGGTGCCGGGTGAGCCGCTGATCAGGCCCGTCACGCCGCCGATGAAACCCGTCAGACTGTCGCGACGGGGTTCACGCCTGCTGGCGAGCAGCGGTGCCGGGAGCCATCAGTGGGGGGCATTTATGCCCGGTGTGCCGGACGTCAGCCATATGCCGCACGACATCTGGCGCAAAATTCAGCTCCGCCTGAGCCGACGGCTGCCGGTTGAAAACCTGAGCTATGCCAGCCACGGCGGCTGTGTTGAGTTACAACAGGCGCTGGCGGATTACCTGCGGGTGATCCGTTCGGTGAACTGCACCCCCGAACAGGTACTGATCACCGCCGGAACCCATCAGTCGCTGGATCTACTGGCGAAAATGCTTTGCGATCCGGGAGACAGGGCCATCGTCGAAGAGCCGGGATACTGGGGGATCCGCAATGTGCTGGCGGTGAACGGCGTCACGCTGATCCCCACGCAGGTTGACGATCAGGGGCTGGTTTTGCCGCCCGAGCAGCCAGACAGCCCGGTGCCTCGCCTGATCTGTGTGACGCCTTCTCACCAGTATCCTCTCGGGGCGGTCATGAGCCTGCAGCGGCGCCATGAATTACTGGAGCGCGCAAAAAGCAGCGGCAGTTGGGTGGTGGAAGATGACTACGATGGCGAGTTCCGCTTTACCGGAAGTCCCATTCCTGCGCTACAGGGCCTGGCGACGGATGCCCCAGTGATTTATCTGGGCACCTTCAGTAAAACCTTGTATCCCGGCATCCGGCTCAGCTACATGGTGGTGCC
Source organism: Pantoea sp. B623 (assembly GCF_024814475.1). NCBI lineage: Bacteria > Pseudomonadati > Pseudomonadota > Gammaproteobacteria > Enterobacterales > Erwiniaceae > Pantoea > Pantoea sp. B623. The sequence goes on from NZ_JANUXM010000004.1 coordinate 3,890,844, forward strand.
TAAATCCCTGGCGGCACGGATGAAAATGGCGCACTCCGAGCTGTATCGCGGCGGCTACGGGTTAGTACAACTCACGCTGGCGGAGTTTATTCGGGAAGGGCACTATGCGGCCCACGTACGACGCATGCGGCAGATTTACAGCCGCCGCCGTGCTGCGCTAGTGGAGGTGATTAGCACATCGCTGGGCGCCGACTGGATAGTGCATCACAGCAATGCGGGGTTGCATCTGGTTCTCAGGCTGCCGGACAGCATTGACGATGTGGCCTTTAGCGCAGAGCTGGAACAGTGCGGTGTATTAACACGTCCACTGTCGTCCTATTATCTTCGGGGCACGCCGCAGCGAGGATTGCTGCTGGGTTATGCCTGTGTTGACGAAACCGCCATTCCCGCCGCGTTCGCGCCCATCCTGACCCGGTTGCAACATCACCTGCAGGTGGCGTCTGTCTCGCCCTGATGCACCATCAGTGCGCATCCTTGGTATTGCCTGATTCTGTGATAACTGTCACGTTAATTTAATGTTAAATTTAAAAAGACAATAAAATACAATGGCCTGCAAAGTAAATTTGTAAGCCATTTCTTTTTAGATTGTCAAATTCTGCTTGTGCAAATCAAATGCGTTGTGGTAGTGCTAAAAAAAGGCCCGACAGGATTCGCACGTCAAAAGGATGATGCATGAATCGTGCCGAAACCCTTTTTCATCCTGTTTACGAGATTACGCCATGAGAAATTTTGTCAGTTTTCGGAATATCAAAAAGAGCTACGACGGCGACAAGCTGGTGGTGCGCAACCTCAATCTGGATGTGGCAGAAGGCGAGTTTTTGACCCTGTTAGGGCCGTCAGGCTCCGGGAAAACGACCAGCCTCATGATGCTGGCAGGATTTGAAACGCCCACCGATGGCGAGATACTGCTGCGTGATAAACCTTTGCACACGTTGCCGCCGCATCAGCGTGATATCGGTATGGTATTCCAGAACTACGCGCTTTTTCCCCACATGACGGTGGCCGAAAATCTGGCGTTTCCTTTGTCGATTCGCCGTTTGAGCAAGGCCGATATTGCCCAGCGAGTTAAACGGGTGCTGGATATGATTAAACTCACTTCGCTGGCAGACCGTTATCCCGCACAGATGTCTGGCGGTCAGCAGCAGCGGGTGGCCCTGGCGCGGGCGCTGGTATTTGAACCTAAACTGATCCTGATGGACGAACCGCTGGGAGCGCTGGATAAACAGCTGCGTGAACACATGCAGATGGAAATTAAGCAGCTGCATAACATGCTCGGGCTGACCATTGTTTACGTCACTCACGATCAGAGCGAAGCCATGACCATGTCTGACCGGGTGGCGGTCTTTAACGACGGCATGATTCAGCAAATGGACAGCCCGAATAAGCTTTATGAACAGCCCGACAACGCCTTCGTGGCGCAGTTTATTGGCGAGAATAACAGCCTGCTGGCAACCCAGTCAGGGCAGCAGGGTGATTACTATCAGGTGACGCTGGATAACGGTATCCAGCTGGATGCGCTGAAGGTGCGGCCCAGTTCTCCGGGCAAGAAAATACAGCTCAGTATCCGCCCTGAACGCATCAACGTAAATGCAGCCAAACCGGGCGATCAGTCGGTCCAGGCCCGAATCCAGCAGTTTATCTATCTGGGGGACCACGTGAGAATGCTGACGGAAGTTGCTGGTCAGGGAAACTTTATGGTGAAAATGGCCTCATCGGAGGTCTCACCCGGCTGGACGGCGGGCAGTGAAGTGACCTTGTCCTGGCAACCTCAGCACCTGCGCGCGCTCGACGTTACGCTGCAATAGGCATAAAAAAAGAGCATGCAGTCTGCATGCTCTTGTTCAACGGGAAGGGATTAACCTTCAGCCTGCTGCGACTGAATCGCCGTCAGGGCGATGGTGTAGACGATATCGTCTACCAGTGCGCCGCGTGAGAGGTCGTTGACCGGCTTACGCATGCCCTGCAGCATTGGCCCGATTGAAATCAGGTCAGCGGAACGCTGCACCGCTTTGTAGGTGGTGTTACCGGTGTTGAGATCCGGGAAAATAAAGACCGTTGCGCGTCCGGCAACCTGCGAGTTGGGCGCCTTGGATTTTGCCACGTCTTCCATAATCGCCGCGTCGTACTGCAACGGCCCATCAATCACCAGATCCGGGCGTTTTTCCTGCGCAAGACGTGTGGCTTCACGCACTTTCTCCACGTCGCTTCCGGCACCTGAATTACCGGTTGAGTAGGAGATCATGGCGACGCGTGGATCGATGCCGAAGGCTTTCGCTGAATCGGCAGACTGAATGGCAATTTCTGCCAGCTGTTCAGCCGTTGGATCGGGGTTAATCGCGCAGTCGCCGTAGACCAGCACCTGCTCCGGCAGCAGCATAAAGAACACGGATGACACCAGTGAGCTGTTGGGCGCGGTTTTGATCAGCTGTAACGGCGGACGAATGGTGTTGGCCGTGGTATGTACCGCGCCCGAGACCAACCCGTCAACTTCCCCGCTTTCCAGCATCATGGTGCCCAGCACCACGTTATCTTCCAGCTGTTCCTGCGCAACCACCTCGGTCATGCCTTTGCTTTTGCGCAGCTCGACCAGACGCGGAACATAGTTCTGACGCACCACTTCAGGATCGACTATCTCAATGCCTTTACCCAGCTCAACGCCCTGGGCTGCCGCAACGCGCTGGATTTCATCCGGATTGCCCAGCAGGACACAGGTCGCAATGCCGCGGTCGGCACAGATTGCTGCGGCTTTAACGGTACGGGGTTCATCCCCTTCCGGCAGAACAATGCGCTTGCCAGCCTTGCGAGCCAGTTCGGTTAACTGATAGCGGAAAGCCGGCGGCGACAGGCGGCGACTGCGTTCAGACGTGGCGGTCAGCGACTCGATCCAGTCCGCGTTAATGTAACTTGCGACGTATTCCTGGACTTTTTCAATGCGCTGCGTGTCATCAACCGGTACTTCGAGGTTAAAGCTTTGCAGGCTGAGCGAGGTCTGCCAGGTATTGGTTTTGACCATGAAGACCGGCAGGCCAGTCTGGAAGGCGCGATCGCACAGTTTGGCGATGCGCTCGTCAATTTCATAGTTACCGGTTAAAAGAATGGCACCGATCTCAATACCGTTCATCGCGGCCAGACAGGCGGCAACCAGCACGTCAGGGCGGTCAGCCGAGGTGACCAGCAGCGAGCCCGGGCGGAAATGCTCAAGCATGTGCGGGATGCTGCGTGCGCAGAAGGTCACTGATTTGACACGGCGGGTCTGAATTTCACCTTCGTTAATAATCCGGGCGTTCAGGTGGCGGCACATATCAATGGCGCGGGTTGCAATCAGGTCGAAGCTCCACGGCACACAACCCAAAATGGGCAAGGGACTGTTGGCAAACAGCTGGTCAGGATTGATATTCGCGATGCTGGCCTTCGATGAGTCATCGAAAATTTCAGACAGGTCAGGGCGCGTACGGCCCTGCTCATCAACGGGCGCGTTCAGCTTGTTGATGATCACACCGGTGATGCTTTTATTCTTCGAACCGCCAAAGCTGCTTTGTGTCAGTTCAATACGCTCTTTGAGCTGTGCGGGAGAATCGTTACCCAGCGCGGTCACGAAGACGATTTCAGCGTTTAACGTTTTGGCGATTTCATAGTTCAGCGCGCTGGCAAACTGGTGCTTACGCGTAGGCACCAGGCCTTCAACCAGAACCACTTCAGCATCCTGCGCATTGGCGTGGTAGCGGGCAATAATTTCTTCCATCAGCACGTCTTGCTGATTAGAGCCCAGCAGCGATTCCACACGGGACATCGGCAGCGGCTCTGCGGCCGGGATGCCTGAACTCTTGCGCACAATGCTTGTGGTCTGGTCAGGTGCATTGCCGCCCGCACGCGGTTGTGCAATGGGTTTGAAAACGCTCAGTCGAACGCCTTTACGTTCCATGGCGCGAATAACGCCAAGGCTAACGCTGGTCAGACCGACGCTGGTGCCGGTCGGAATGAGCATAATTGTACGTGACACGATTGAACCTCTCAGATTTCACTGGGTGTCAAAACAACGCCGTCAGCCGGAGCTGACGACGAAAGGAGATCAGGCGGTAAGGCGAGCGGCATCTCGGGCAATCACTAACTCTTCGTTAGTGGGGATCACCACTGCCGGGCGAGTGCCTTCTTTGTTGATAAAACCTGACTTGCCAAAGCGAGCCGCCAGGTTGCGCTCGTGGTCAATGTGAAAGCCCAGCAGCGCCAGCTTGTCCAGGGTCAGCTCACGCACCATCGCCGCATTCTCACCGATACCGCCGGTGAAGACCACGCCATCGAGACGACCGTCCATCAGCGCGGTATAGCTGCCAATGTATTTGGCCAGACGGTGGCAGAAGACATCCATTGCGCGTTTAGCATCGTCTTTGGTGGCGTAGTTGTCTTCAACATAACGGCAGTCGCTGGTGACTTCGGTCAGCCCTAACAGCCCCGACTCTTTGGTCAGCATCTTGTTAATGGCATCGACGCTCATGCCTAGAGTGTCGTGCAGGAAGAAGATAATGGCCGGATCGATATCGCCGCTGCGGGTGCCCATGACCAGGCCTTCCAGCGGGGTCAGGCCCATAGACGTATCCACACACTCACCGTTACGGATAGCAGAAACAGACCCGCCGTTACCGAGATGACAGGTAATGATGTTCAGCGTTTCTAGCGGCTTATTCAGCATTTTTGCCGCTTCGTGGGTGACATAGTAGTGGCTGGTACCGTGTGCACCGTAGCGGCGCACGCCGTGCTCTTTATACAGGGCATACGGCAGCGCATAAAGGTAGGACTCTTCCGGCATTGTCTGATGGAAAGCCGTGTCAAAAACCGCCACATTCTTGTCAGATAAGTGTGGGAAGTTTTTCATGGCTTCATCAATGCCAATCAGGCCCGCTGGGTTATGCAGTGGTGCAAAAGATGATGCATCTTTGATACCCTGCACAACAGACTGAGAAATGACCACTGACTGCGTAAGTTTTTCGCCGCCGTGAACAATACGGTGACCTATTGCAGCGATTTGTGCTGAAAGCTCTGGTTTTTGTGCCAGAATTGTTTTAACAATGAAATTCAGCGCTTCGCTGTGGGCTGCGCCAGCACCTAAAGGTGCTTCCTGCTTCTGACCATCAAGTTTCCATTTGATCCGTGCTTCGGGCAGGTGGAAGCATTCAGCCAGACCCGAGAGGAATTCTTCACCGCTGGTGGGATTAAGGATGGCAAACTTGAGAGAAGAGCTGCCGCAATTCAGAACCAGTACTAACTTACTCGACATGGAAGTACCTATTTGTTAAAAGTGGCTAAAAATAACGCAATCAGACTTACAGCGTAGCCCATCGACGCAGCCAGATTAATGACAGAAGTCATACCCAGGTCAAAATAGTGCGTTTTATGCAAAAAAAATTGAGTCTTTACGCATAAATTTGAAATTTCGCTTAAAACGGGCCTTGTCGTCTCTGTTACAAGGGAAGTTGCGGCAGTGACGCTGTTAAAACGGCGTCAGAATAGCCGGAGTCACCTTTAAAGACAAAAATATTTGAAGGATGTTACGTAAAGTTGTGTGGTTATAATTATTTTTCAAAAAATACAGTATTAGTTGAGGCGAGCCATGGCGAATGAATCTCACACCGGCTGGTTCCGGATGTTTCAACGCGGACAGCATTATATGAAGACCTGGCCCAACGATAAACGCCTGGCACCGGTCTTTCCTGAGAACCGTGTATCGACGGCTACGCGCTTTGCGATTCGCTTTATGCCGCCGCTGGCGGTCTTTACGCTCACATGGCAGATAGCGATGGGTGGGCAATTGGGCCCGGCAGTGGCAACGGCTCTCTTTGCCTGTAGTTTGCCTATGCAGGGATTATGGTGGCTGGGTAAGCGATCCGTCACCCCATTGCCGCCCACGCTGCTGCGCTGGTTCCATGAAGTGCGCACGAAGCTGGAAGCCGCAGGTCAGGCGATCGCACCGGTTGAAGGCAAACCAACTTACCAGGCACTGGCCGATCTGCTTAAGCGCGCCTTTAAACAGTTGGACCGCACCTTTCTGGACGATCTTTAACCCGCACCGTGCAGAAATTATTGCACGCAAACCTGCGGTTAAATCAATGAAAAGCGATGTGGCTACGCCCGCATCGCTTCCCCTGTGTAATTATCTTTCCATCGTATAAAACCTGAACAGCCCGCGGGCTGGAGGACAAGATGATGGAAATGACCCACGCGCAACGTTTGATCCTGACTAACCAGTACAAAATCATGGCAATGCTGGAACCGGAGAACGCCGAACGTTTTCGTCGCTACCAGACTATCATTGAGCGTGGCTATGGCCTGCAAATGCGGGAGCTGGACAAAGAGTTTGGCAAGCTCCCCGAAGAGACCTGCCGGACGCTTATCGACATTATGGAAATGCACCACGCGCTACAGGTCTCCTGGGCTAATCTCAAGACCCAAGGCGATATCGACCCACGACGTCTGGCGTTTCTGGGGTTTGATGCCGCCACGGAATCCCGCTATCTCGGTTATGTGCGGTTTATGGTGAACATCGAAGGGCGCTATACCCATTTTGATGCGGGAACGCATGGCTTTAATGCGCAAACGCCGATGTGGGAAAAGTATCAACGTATGCTGGCTTTGTGGCAGACTTGTCCTCGCCAATACCATTTAAGCGTAAACGAGATTGCGCAAATCATTAACGCCTGATGAGGAGTGACGCGTGGAGTACAGTGGTTTTTTATTTGATTTAGATGGCACCTTAGTGGATTCGCTACCCGCGGTTGAACGCGCCTGGAGCAACTGGGGTGCACGTCATGGCATTGCGGCTGATGAGATTCTGGACTTCATTCACGGAAAGCAGGCGATTACTTCACTGCGCCACTTTATGGCGGGCCAGTCAGAAGCGGCAATCCAGGCCGAGTTTCTGGCGCTGGAAAAAACGGAAGCAGAAGACACGGACGGCGTGCGGGCGCTGCCAGGCGCAAAAGCGTTGCTCACGCAGCTGAATGCGTTGCAAATCCCCTGGGCGATTGTCACCTCCGGCTCCGTGCCGGTGGCGCATGCGCGTCACAAAGCAGCAGGTTTACCTCAGCCTGCCGTGTTTATTACGGCCGAACAGGTGGCGAAGGGCAAGCCAGAACCCGATCCTTACTTACTGGGTGCAGAAAGGTTAAAGCTGTCGCCAGCCGACTGCGTAGTGGTAGAAGATGCGCCGGCCGGCGTGATCGCCGGGTTAGCTGCGGGCTGTGCCGTGATCGCCGCGAATGCGCCTGATGATACGCCACGCATTGACGAAGTGGCGCTGCGCCTGACTTCACTGGAATCGCTGGTGGTCACCAAACGTTCGACGGGCAAGTTTGCGTTTCACCATCAAGGCTAGGTAAAAGGGCGGCGTGAAGCCGCCATTGTCAGAGCGGCGTGTCCTGCGAGATTTCGTCCAGAGACAGGCTAAAGCTGGGAATGAATACCTCCACGAAATAGCTCATTTCGGGCGAACGACGCTGATTCAGGGTTTTTTCCAGCCGCGCTTTTGCTAACAAAAACTCATTATTCCCGGCCGACAGCTCTTCCAGGCATTTTACGTAGGCACAGATCGCATCGGCTTGTTTCACGACGGCTTTTTCTTCCTCACTGTGCAGATGCTCATCAATCAGCGGACGGTAAACATCCTGCAACTCGTCCGGCAGCATCTCAATCAACTTCTGCTGCGCGATTTTCTCAATCTTTTTGTATTCGTGGGCGATCTGCGCGTTGTAGTACTTCACCGGCGTGGGTAAGTCTCCGGTCAGCACTTCACTGGCGTCGTGATACAGCGCCATCATGGCGATGCGCTCGGCATTAAGGTTGCCGTTAAACTTCTTATTTTTAATGATGGCCAGCGCGTGGGCAACCATCGCGACCTGCAAACTGTGTTCAGAGACGTTCTCGGTGCGCACGTTGCGCATCAGCGGCCAGCGGTTGATGAGTTTGAGACGGGAAAGGTGGGCGAAGAAATGGCTCTGAGTCATGGTAATTCCTGTTTGCGACAGGGGAGAGGCGTGCTCTCCCCGAAATCACATCAGTATAGGCGCATCCGGACTACTGGCGGTAGCCTTGCAGAAAACGGCCAAACTTATTGATCGCCATTTCCAGATCGTCGACGCGCGGCAGCGTCACGATGCGCAGATGATCGGGCCACGGCCAGTTAAACGCCGTTCCCTGAACCAGTAGCACTTTCTCCTGTAGCAGGAAATCCAGCACCATTTTCTGATCGTCGTGGATATTGAATTTTTTGGCATCAATACGCGGGAACATATAAAGCGCGCCCTGCGGCTTCACACAACTCACGCCGGGAATATCGTTGATCAGTTCCCATGCGCGCTGACGCTGTTCATAGAGCCGCCCGCCAGGCACAATAAATTCACTAATGCTCTGATAGCCGCCCAACGCAGTCTGAATGGCATGCTGCGCGGGGACGTTGGCACACAGACGCATGGAGGCCAGCATCTCCAGCCCTTCGATATAACCTTTAGCATGCTTTTTGGGGCCGTTTAGCACCATCCAGCCCTGGCGGAAACCCGCTACGCGATAGGTTTTAGACAGGCCGTTAAAGGTTACGGTCAGCAAGTCCGGCGCCAGTGCAGCAATAGAGTGATGCTGTGCGTCGTCGTACAGAATTTTATCGTAGATCTCGTCAGCGAAAATAATCAGGTTATGCTGGCGGGCAATCTCAACGACTTCCATCAACAGTGCTTTGCTGTAAACCGCACCGGTTGGATTATTGGGATTGATAATCACGATGCCGCGCGTGCGTGGCGTAATTTTACTGCGGATATCATCCAGATCCGGGAACCAGCCTGCGGACTCATCACACAGGTAGTGCACGGCTTTGCCGCTTGAGAGCGACACGGCCGCGGTCCACAGCGGGTAGTCAGGTGCCGGCACCAGCATTTCATCACCGCTGTTCAGCAGCGCCTGCATGGCCTGGACGATGAGTTCAGAAACACCGTTGCCGATATAGATGTCTTCCACCGTGACGTCGCGCATGTCACGCGCCTGGTAGTGCTGCATGATGGCTTTACGAGCAGAATACAATCCTTTGGAGTCACAGTATCCCTGTGCGCTGGGAAGGTTACGGATGACATCAACCAGAATCTCGTCCGGCGCTTCGAAGCCAAAGGGGGCCGGATTGCCGATGTTCAACTTAAGAACTTTATTACCTTCTTCTTCAAGGCGTTTAGCCTCTTTTAAAACCGGTCCACGAATGTCGTAACAGACATTGTCCAGTTTGCCGGATTTATCAATTTGAAAAGTCATTGTGGCCGCCTTAATGTGCAGAATCCTTGTGCCTGCCGCTGAAAACAAACCTGCACAATGTACTCTCCTCAGGCCGACAAAAGAAGGGCAGGGCGCGGTTTTGGCGTGTTCAGCATCTTTGTCTCCAGCCAGACGATGGAATGCGTATTGGTTATCAAGCAGGCCGGTTGTAACGTTTGTTTTTTTGAGTTTTATTAGTTTATTATGCTGCGGTTAAAAATTGAGCGCTGAGTAATGTCTGCTTTTATTTTGCCGATAATGAACCTGAAGGCCGTAAAACAATCTGAGAATCTGTGATGCGTCATGAGTGAAATAGTTTAATTATGCTTTATTGATGCATAAAATTTGCACGCAAAAAGCGGCCTCAACTCAGAGTAACCTGAAAAAAAACGATGGTGCATAATGTTAACTATCTTATATCAAAGGTTTTTTATAAGATTTTCAGGGCCGGGAGAGACAACCGGGAGCATCATCAATGCATGTTTCATCGCTGAAAAGTCGTATTTCCTGTTTTCAGGCAGGTTACGTCCGCTCAGGACATTCTCGAAGGGATGTAAGATGCTATTTGATCAAAATATGCAATGCTTTTCACAAAAACATTTCCATTTTGCGGTCAAAAATGATTAAGTATAATTTACTATTTGATGAGATTAAACGCTGCGTACCGTTAGCGTATTACAGACCCGTTTACCCCTGCCTGAGGGCACTTTGGGGGTAGGAAAAGACAACTACACAGCTTCCCGCATTTTTGCATCCAGTGCCTTCGGTACAGAAGTTGTCTCTGTCTTCAGGACCCGGTTTCCCTGTTTTGCAGGGAAGTACCGTCTTCCTCCGTAAGTAAATTTTATGTCGGCCCTTTGCCGGGACGCCATGAAGCATCATTACCGCTTATCGCTTTGATAAGCTTGTAATAACACCAGGATAGTAGTTCTTAAAAATCTAATAAGTGAAGAAAAAACATGACTAATGCAAATCGTCCGATACTCAATCTCGATCTCGATCTGCTCCGGACTTTTGTTGCTGTAGCTGACCTGAACACCTTTGCAGCCGCTGCTGCTGCGGTGTGCAGAACGCAATCGGCAGTGAGTCAGCAGATGCAACGTCTGGAACAACTGGTCGGTAAAGAGTTGTTTGCCAGACATGGCCGCAACAAGTTGTTAACTGAACACGGCATTCAGCTTCTGGGCTATGCCAGGAAAATCCTGCGTTTTAACGATGAAGCCTGTACTTCACTGATGTACAGCAACATCCAGGGTGTACTGACGATTGGCGCTTCTGACGATACCTCAGATACCATTCTGCCGTTCCTGTTAAACCGCGTGACCTCTGTCTATCCAAAACTGGCGATTGATGTTCGCGTGAAACGCAATCCGTTCATGATGGAAATGCTGAATCAGGGCGAAGTTGACTTAGTCGTCACGACGTCAAGCCCGGGTAACTTTACCCATCAGGTTCTGCGTACCTCTCCGACCCTGTGGTATTGCGCGGCGGATTATGTGTTCCAGCGTGGAGAAGCTATTCCACTGGTACTGCTTGATGAACCCAGTCCGTATCGTGATATGGCGATTGATCATCTCAACGAAGCCGGTATCCCGTGGCGTATCTCTTACGTTGCATCAACCCTGGCGGCCGTTCGTGCGGCAGTCAAAGCAGGATTGGGTGTAACGGCGCGTCCGGTAGAAATGATGAGCCCGGAACTGCGCGTGATGGGCGCAGCAGAAGGCTTGCCGGTTTTACCTGATACACAGTATCTGCTGTGCCGTAATGCCGACAGCGACAACGAGCTGGCGCTGGCCATCTTTAATGCTATGCAGTCCACGCACGATCCGTACAACATGGTGGCCAACGCTGACGGCACGCTGTTGCTGGATGACGAAGAGTAACATTTTCACGCTGTCGCAAAAAAAACGTCATTCACCGGTAAGATAATGGCTGTAAACAGGCCTCTTGTTCTGTAAAAAGAACAGGAGGCTTTTTTTTGACCTTTTTCCTGCGAAATAAAAACCCGCACGGAGACGCTGAGTTTATCGCCTGCCCGCAAGCATTTCAGGGCGATGTAAATGGCGGGCGAGAGGCAAAATGTAAAATATTTGATTCGAATCAGTCTGATAACTGCTGAAATTTAACACAAAAAAGATAATTCTGTGTTCTGGATCAACAAAATAGCCATTCCCAAGGGAAGGAAAACCCCCGAAATCCTGTCAAAATATGAGGGTTAATTGCACGATCCATGCGCGCAAATACCCGCTACACTAAAATTACCCTTACAGACTGAAGCGATTTAGCTGGAAACACGCGCATCATATGTTAATAATATGATGCAGGTGTAAAATAAAGTTTGGATACTTTTGTCAAAGTTGACAAAAGGTTATAGAAAGGAGTAAAAAACCCCATAAAATTGCTGCTTATTGCAGAGTAACAGCAAAATTTGTAAGGTTTTTATCCTTCCCTTTGAATCGATGTGGTGAGTTTGCTGCCAGAACCCGAGCAGGATGCCCGCGCCACTTTTGATGAGTAAGCAATGAGTATGTCAACTACCACCGAAATCATCGCTCAGCATTGGGCATTCGTCGTATTTATCGTCATCGCTTTTGGCCTCTGTGCGTTCATGTTAACCGGAGGCTGGCTGCTTGGCGGCAGAGCGCGTGCCCGTTACAAAGACACACCTTTTGAGTCCGGCATTGAATCCGTCGGTGACACTCACCTCCGCTTATCAGCAAAATTCTACCTGGTAGCGATGTTCTTCGTTATCTTCGACGTAGAAGCTCTCTTTTTATACGCATGGGCGACCTCTATCCGTGAAAGCGGCTGGGTCGGCTTTGTGGAAGCCGCAATTTTCATTTTGGTGCTCCTGGCGGGCCTGGTTTATCTGGTGCGCATTGGCGCGTTGGACTGGACGCCTGCACGCCGGCGAATCGTGGTTAAAACGCCCACGGTAAGTCACACCAATCCTCATAAGCAGTAAAAGAGAGGCAATAAGATGGACTATACGCTCACCCGCATAGACCCAAACGGTGGTGAGAACGACCGTTACCCTCTGCAAAAGCAGGAAATCGTCAGCGATCCGCTGGAGCAGCACGTTCATCGCAGCGTCTACATGGGCAAGCTCGAACACGCCCTGCACGACATGGTGAACTGGGGACGTAAAAACTCCCTGTGGCCTTACAACTTTGGTCTTTCATGCTGCTACGTTGAGATGACCACCTCCTTCACCGCCGTGCACGACGTCGCGCGTTTCGGTGCAGAGGTTATGCGTGCATCGCCACGTCAGGCCGACTTCATGGTCATTGCCGGTACGCCGTTTACCAAAATGGCCCCGGTGATTCAGCGTTTGTACGATCAGATGCTGGAGCCGAAATGGGTGATTTCCATGGGTGCCTGTGCCAACTCAGGCGGCATGTACGATATCTATTCTGTCGTGCAGGGCGTTGATAAGTTTCTTCCGGTTGACGTGTATATCCCGGGTTGCCCGCCGCGCCCTGAAGCTTACATGCAGGCACTGCTGCTGCTGCAGGAATCCATTGGCAAAGAGCGCCGTCCCCTTTCGTGGGTGGTCGGAGACCAGGGCGTTTACCGTGCCAATATGCAGTCTGAGCGTGAACGTAAGCGTGGCGAACGTATTGCAGTAACCAACCTGCGTACACCAGACGAAGTTTAAGTTAACCGTATGGATGGAATCAGTGCCTGCAGCAGACAACACCACAAATTAATGCATGGCACCATCCTGACGCCTTCATTTGAGCGCCTGTTATCAGGCCGGAATGGTGAGTAACGTATGACAGATTTGACCACGCAAGATCTCGCTCAGCCGCTATGGCAAACCCGGGATCACCTGGATGACCCGGTGATCGGCGAGCTGCGTAATCGTTTTGGGCCGGATGCCTTTACCGTTCAGGCGACCCGCACCGGTATTCCGGTTGTTTGGGTAAAGCGTGAACAGCTGCTGGAAATCATTACATTCCTGCGAAAACTTCCTAAGCCGTACGTCATGCTGTATGACCTGCATGGCATGGACGAACGCTTACGTACCCACCGCGCCGGTTTACCTGCCGCGGATTTTTCCGTTTTCTACCACCTACTCTCGATTGAACGCAATCGCGACATCATGCTCAAGGTGGCTTTATCTGAAAACGATATGCATGTGCCGACCATCACCAATATTTTCGCCAATGCCAACTGGTATGAGCGCGAAACCTGGGAGATGTTTGGTATCACCTTTGATGGTCATCCGCATCTGACGCGCATTATGATGCCGCAGACCTGGGAAGGGCATCCGCTGCGCAAGGACTATCCTGCGCGTGCGACCGAATTCGATCCTTTCACGCTGACGAAGCAGAAAGAAGATCTGGAAATGGAAGCGCTGACGTTCAAGCCGGAAGACTGGGGCATGAAACGCAGCACCGCCAACGAAGATTTCATGTTCCTCAACCTCGGTCCAAACCACCCGTCAGCGCACGGTGCTTTCCGCATCATTTTGCAGCTGGATGGGGAAGAGATCGTCGATTGCGTCCCGGATATTGGTTATCACCACCGTGGCGCAGAGAAAATGGGCGAACGTCAGTCCTGGCACAGCTACATTCCTTACACCGACCGTATTGAGTACCTTGGTGGCTGCGTTAACGAAATGCCTTACGTACTGGCCGTTGAGAAACTGGCTGGTATCGTGGTGCCTGACCGCGTGAATGTTATTCGCGTCATGCTCTCTGAGCTTTTCCGCATCAACAGTCACCTGCTGTACATCTCAACCTTTATTCAGGACGTTGGCGCAATGACGCCGGTGTTCTTTGCCTTTACCGACCGTCAGAAAATTTATGATGTGGTTGAGGCGATTACCGGTTTCCGTATGCACCCGGCCTGGTTCCGTATTGGCGGTGTGGCACACGACCTGCCGAAAGGCTGGGAGCGCCTGCTGCGTGACTTCCTGGACTGGATGCCAAAGCGCCTGAAAGAGTACGACAAAGCGGCGCTGCGCAACACCGTTCTGATGGGCCGTTCGCAAGGTGTGGCAGCCTACAATATGGAAGAAGCGCTGGCCTGGGGCACCACAGGTGCAGCCCTGCGTGCCACCGGTCTCGATTTTGACGTGCGTAAATGGCGTCCCTATTCAGGCTATGAAAACTTCGACTTCGAAGTGCCCGTGGGTGCCGGTATCAGCGATGCCTACACGCGCGTACAGCTGAAAATGGAAGAGATGTGGCAGTCGCTGCGTATTCTGGAACAGTGCCTGAACAACATGCCGGAAGGGCCGTTTAAAGCCGATCATCCGCTGACAACCCCGCCGCCAAAAGAGCGCACGCTGCAGCACATTGAAACCCTGATCACTCACTTCCTGCAGGTGTCATGGGGCCCGGTTATGCCGGCCAATGAATCCTTCCAGATGATTGAGGCGACCAAAGGGATTAACAGTTACTACCTGACCAGTGATGGCAGCACGATGAGTTATCGCACACGTGTGCGTACGCCGAGCTTCCCGCACCTGCAGCAGATTCCTTCGGTAATCCGTGGCAGCCTGGTATCCGATTTAATCGTGTACCTCGGTAGTATCGACTTTGTTATGTCAGACGTGGACCGCTAATTATGCACGATCAACACATTGCTATTAAAACGATCGACCCTAACGAGGTCTTCGTGCTGAGTGCGGAAGAGCACCATGCGATTGAGCACGAAAAACACCATTACGAAGATGCACGCGCCGCGTCAATTGAAGCGCTGAAAATCGTACAGAAACAACGTGGCTGGGTACCAGACGGCGCGATTCATGCGATTGCCGACGTTTTGGGCATTCCCGCCAGCGACGTAGAAGGTGTGGCAACGTTCTACAGCCAGATTTTCCGCCAGCCGGTTGGCCGCCACGTGATCCGCTACTGCGACAGCGTGGTCTGTCACATTACCGGTTTTCAGGGCATTCAGGCTGCGCTGGAAGAAAACCTCAATATCAAGCCCGGCCAGACCACGACCGACGGCCGCTTTACGTTGCTGCCGACTTGCTGTCTGGGTAACTGCGATAAAGGCCCAACCATGATGGTGGATGAAGATACGCACGTTCATCTGACGCCGGAAGGCATCGCCTCTTTGCTGGAGCAGTATCAATGACAATTAAACAGATCATTCGTACTGCCGAAACCCATCCACTGACGTGGCGCATGCGCGACGATCAGCAGCCGGTATGGCTGGATGAGTACCGCAGCAAAAACGGCTACGCCGGTGCGGAAAAAGCACTGAAGGGCATGGCACCCGACGAGATCGTGGCGCTGGTGAAAGATTCCGGCCTGAAGGGACGCGGTGGTGCAGGCTTCTCTACCGGTTTGAAGTGGAGCCTGATGCCGAAAGACGAATCCATGAACATCCGTTACCTGCTGTGTAACGCCGATGAAATGGAGCCGGGCACCTATAAAGACCGCCTGTTGATGGAGCAGATGCCGCATCAGTTGGTTGAAGGCATGCTGATCAGTGCGTTTGCCCTGAAAGCCTACCGTGGCTACATCTTCCTGCGTGGCGAATACATTGAAGCGGCGGTGCATCTGCGCCGTGCCATCGCTGAAGCGACCGAAGCCGGGTTACTGGGTAAAAATATCCTGGGCTCAGGGTTCGATTTCGAACTCATCGTCCACACCGGCGCAGGCCGCTATATTTGCGGTGAAGAAACCGCACTGATTAACTCGCTGGAAGGACGCCGTGCTAACCCACGTTCTAAGCCGCCTTTCCCGGCGAGCGCGGGCGTTTGGGGTAAGCCGACCTGCGTGAACAACGTTGAAACGCTGTCAAACGTGCCGGCTATTTTGGCAAACGGCGTTGAGTGGTATCAGGGCCTGTCTAAGAGCGACGATGCGGGTACCAAGCTGATGGGCTTCTCGGGTCGGGTGAAAAACCCTGGCGTCTGGGAACTGCCGTTCGGTATCACGGCCCGTGAAATCCTGGAAGACTATGCCGGCGGCATGCGCGATGGTCTGCGCTTTAAAGCGTGGCAGCCGGGCGGGGCGGGAACGGACTTCCTGACGGAACAGCATCTGGATCTGCCGATGGAGTTCGCCAGCATCGGTAAAGCGGGCAGCCGTCTGGGTACGGCGCTGGCCATGGCCGTGGACCATGAAATCAATATGGTTTCACTGGTGCGCAATCTCGAAGAGTTCTTTGCCCGTGAATCCTGCGGCTGGTGTACGCCATGCCGTGATGGTTTGCCGTGGAGCGTGAAGATCCTGCGCGCGCTGGAGCAGAAAAAAGGCCAGCCGGGGGATATCGAAACCCTGGAGCAGCTTTGCCGCCAGCTCGGCCCGGGCAAGACGTTCTGCGCCCACGCACCCGGTGCAGTCGAACCGCTGCAAAGCGCCATTAAATATTTCCGTGAAGAGTTTGAAGCCGGTATCGCGCCGCAGGTGTTGGGTAATACCCGATCGATCGGTGGTATTCAGCCAAACCTGCTGAAAGCGCGCTGGTAATTCGCCGTTATCCACGGGAGCTGGCCCTGTGCCGCCGTTCCTGCTGCAGTGTGCAGGAACAAGAATTTGATTAACGCTCGTTTATGACGAGCCTTACGGAAGCATGTCACTATGGCTACAATCCATGTAGACGGTAAAGAATATGATGTGAACGGAGCGGACAACCTGCTACAGGCATGTCTGTCTCTGGGCCTTGATATTCCTTATTTTTGCTGGCATCCGGCGCTGGGAAGCGTGGGTGCCTGCCGCCAGTGTGCGGTAAAGCAATTCCAGAACGCTGAAGATACCCGCGGCCGCCTTGTCATGTCCTGTATGACGCCGGCGTCTGACGGCACCTTCATCTCTATTGATGATGGCGAAGCGAAAGAGTTCCGTGAAAGCGTGGTTGAGTGGTTAATGACCAACCACCCGCACGACTGTCCGGTATGCGAAGAGGGCGGTAACTGTCATCTGCAAGATATGACGGTAATGACCGGCCACAGCTTCCGCCGCTATCGCTTCACCAAACGCACCCACCGTAATCAGGACCTTGGCCCGTTCATTTCGCATGAGATGAACCGCTGTATCGCCTGCTACCGCTGTGTGCGGTATTACAAAGATTATGCTGACGGTACCGATCTGGGCGTTTATGGCGCGCATGACAACGTTTACTTCGGCCGCCCGGAAGACGGCACGCTGGAAAGCGAGTTTTCCGGCAACCTGGTTGAAATCTGCCCAACCGGCGTATTTACCGATAAAACCCACTCTGAACGCTATAACCGTAAATGGGATATGCAGTTCGCGCCCAGCATCTGTCAGCAGTGCAGCGTGGGCTGTAACACCAGTCCGGGTGAGCGCTATGGCGAGCTGCGCCGCATCGAAAACCGTTACAATGGCAGCGTTAACCACTACTTCCTGTGTGACCGTGGTCGCTTTGGTTACGGTTACGTCAACCTGAAGGACCGCCCTCACCATCCGGTACAGCTGCGCGGCAGCGATCGCGTGACGCTGAATGCGGAGCAGGCGGTGAACGTCGGGGCAGACGTGCTGCGCCAGGCGAAACGCGTGATTGGTATCGGCTCGCCACGTGCCAGCGTCGAGAGCAACTTTGCGCTGCGTGAACTGGTCGGGGCCGAAAACTTCTCTACCGGCATGCCTGCCGGTGAGCAGGAACGCCTTGAACTGTTGTTAAAAGTGCTGCGTGACGGCGGAATTTATACGCCATCGCTGCGTGAAATTGAAAGCTACGATGCAGTGCTGGTGCTGGGGGAAGATTTGACCCAGGTTGGCGCGCGCGTGGCCCTGTCTGTGCGCCAGGCGGTGAAAGGTAAGGCCCGTGAAATGGCCGCTGCGCAGAAAGTCGCAGACTGGCAAATCGCGGCCATCATGAATATCGGTCAGCACGCTAAGCATCCGCTCTTTGTCACCAACGTCGATGAAACGCGTCTCGATGATATTGCCGCGTGGAGCTATCGTGCCCCAGTGGAAGATCAGGCGCGTCTTGGATTTGCCATCGCCAATGCGCTGGACGAAACCGCCCCGGCCGTAAGCGATTTCGACGCTGCGCTGAACGGCAAGCTGGATGTCGTCGTGCAGGCGCTGGCCGGCGCTAAAAAACCGCTGATCGTTTCCGGTGTTCACTCAGGCAGCACTGCCATGATTGAAGCGGCCGCGAACGTGGCGAAAGCGCTGAAAGCGCGCGGCGCAGACGTCGGTATCACCTTACTGGCAGGCCATGCGAATAGCATGGGGCTGGGCCTGATGGGCGGAAACACCCTGGACCAGGCGCTAGAACAACTGCAAAGCGGCGAAGCCGATGCGGTCGTGGTACTGGAAAACGATCTCTATCGCCATGCGCCAAAAGCGCAGGTGGATGCAGCGCTGAATCAGGCCGCTAACGTGATCGTCGTTGATCATCAACGCACCGCCACGCTGGAGAAAGCCGGACTGGTTTTGTCCGCGGCCAGCTTCGCGGAAAGCGACGGCACCTCAATCAACCACGAAGGGCGCGCACAGCGTTTCTTCCAGGTGTACGATCCTGCCTATTATGACAACAGCATCGTGATGCTGGAAAGCTGGCGCTGGTTGCATTCGCTGCACAGCGCGCTGGAAAGCCGCCACGTTGACTGGACGCAGCTGGATCACGTCATTGATGCCGTGGTTGCCAGTCTGCCACAGCTGAAGGGCATTAAAGAGGCGGCACCGGATGCCAGCTTCCGTATCCGTGGTCAGAAACTGGCGCGTTCACCGCATCGTGCCAGTGGCCGTACCGCCGCGCGCGCCAACATCAGCGTGCACGAGCCGCGTCAGCCGCAGGATCAGGACACGATGTTTGCCTTCTCAATGGAAGGGAACAACCAGCCGAACGCACCGCGTTCGCAGATCCCCTTTGCCTGGGCGCCAGGCTGGAACTCACCTCAGGCATGGAACAAATTCCAGGATGAAGTGGGCGGTAAACTGCGTCACGGCGATCCCGGCGTGCGTCTGTTCGAAGCCAGCGACGCACAGTTAGCCTGGTTCAGCAGCGTACCTGGCGCGTATACCACTAACGGTCAGTTCCGCGTCGCGCCTTACTATCAGCTATTCGGTAGTGAAGAGATGACGCAGCGCGCGCCGGTGATCCAACAGCGTATGTCGGCACCCACTCTGGTCCTGAACCCGGAGGATGCGGCTAAGCTGGGCGTGAACAGTGGCGCGTCTGTGGAATTAACCTGTGCCGGTGAAACCGTACGCTTGCCTGTGCGTTTCTCCGCGTCGCTGCAGGCAGGGCAGGTGGGGCTTCCACTCGGTCTGCCGGGCGTACCGCCATTCCTGGCGAATGCAAAAATTGATTCTCTGCAGGAGGCGGCGCAATGAGCTGGTTAACTCCAGGTGTTATCGACATTCTGATCGCCGTGGGTAAAGCGCTGGTGATTCTGCTGGTCGTGGTGGGCTGCGGTGCGTTTATGAGCTTCGCCGAGCGTCGTCTGCTCGGCCTGTTCCAGAACCGCTATGGACCGAACCGCGTGGGCTGGGGCGGATCCTTGCAGCTGGTTGCTGACATGATCAAGATGTTCTTTAAAGAGGACTGGGTTCCCCCGTTCACCGACCGCTTTATCTTTACCCTGGCGCCGGTCATCGCCTTTGTGTCACTGCTGCTGGCATTTGCCATCGTGCCGGTTTCGCCGACCTGGGTCGTCACCGACCTGAACATCGGGCTGCTGTTCTTCCTGATGATGGCGGGCCTGGCGGTCTATGCCGTACTGTTTGCCGGCTGGGCGAGTAATAACAAATACTCGCTGTTAGGTGCCATGCGCGCCTCTGCGCAGACGCTGAGTTACGAAGTGTTTCTGGGACTGTCGCTGATGGGCGTAGTGGCCCAGGCGGGATCGTTCAACATGACCGATATCGTCAACAGCCAGACGCACCTGTGGAACATCATCCCGCAGTTCTTTGGTTTTCTGACCTTCTGTATTGCGGGCGTCGCGGTCTGTCACCGTCATCCTTTTGACCAGCCAGAAGCTGAGCAAGAGCTGGCCGACGGTTACCACATTGAATATGCCGGGATGAAATTCGGCCTGTTCTTTGTGGGCGAATACGTCGCGATTACCACCGTCTCAGCATTGATTGTGACGCTGTTCTTCGGGGGCTGGCATGGGCCTTTCCTGCCGCCTTTCATCTGGTTCGCCCTGAAAACGGCGTTCTTTATGATGATGTTCATCCTGATTCGTGCTGCGCTTCCGCGTCCACGCTATGACCAGGTGCTGTCGTTCGGCTGGAAAGTGTGTCTGCCGTTGACGCTGTTGAACCTGCTGGCGACCGCCGCAGTGATTCTGTACACAGCGCAGTAAGGGGTAAACAAATGACATTAAAAGATATTGTCGTAGGCTTCGGCACGACAGTTCGCAGTATCTGGATGATAGGCATGCACGCCTTCGCGAAACGCGAAACCCAGATGTATCCGGAAGAGCCGGTCTACCTGCCACCGCGCTATCGTGGTCGTATCGTTTTGACGCGCGATCCCGATGGGGCAGAGCGTTGCGTTGCCTGTAACCTGTGTGCAGTAGCCTGTCCGGTAGGCTGTATTTCACTGCAAAAGGCCGAAACCAAAGACGGTCGTTGGTATCCAGAGTTCTTCCGTATTAACTTCTCACGCTGCATTTTCTGCGGCCTGTGCGAAGAGGCCTGCCCAACCACCGCTATCCAGCTGACGCCGGATTTCGAGCTGGGCGAGTTCAAGCGTCAGGATCTGGTGTATGAAAAAGACGATCTGTTGATCTCGGGGCCGGGTAAATATCCGGAGTACAACTTCTACCGCATGGCAGGTATGGCGATTGACGGTAAAGATAAAGGTGACGCTGAAAATGAAGCGAAACCCATCGACGTCAAAGGCTTATTACCTTAAGGAGCAAGGCATGGAATTTGCGTTTTATCTTTGCGGACTGGTGGCGGTGGTGACGACGTTACGCGTCATTACCCACACTAATCCGGTACATGCGTTGCTGTACCTGATCGTTTCGCTGTTATCGGTGGCGGGTGTCTTTTTCTCCCTGGGTGCCTACTTTGCCGGTGCGCTGGAAATCATCGTGTATGCCGGTGCCATCATGGTGCTGTTCGTGTTCGTCGTGATGATGCTCAACCTGGGCAAGGCCACGGAGAAACAGGAACGCGAATGGCTCAGCCCGTCCCTGTGGATCGGTCCCGGTCTGGTGTCCTTTCTGCTACTGGCGGTCATGATTTACGCCATCATGACGGCACAGGATCAGGGCATTGACGGTAAAATCATCGACGCGAAAGCGGTCGGTATTAGCCTGTTTGGCCCGTATGTCCTGGCGGTTGAACTGGCATCAATGCTGCTGTTGGCCGGTCTGGTTGTTGCCTTCCATCTGGGACGTGAAGAGCGCCAGGGTGAAGTCCTGAGCAACCGTTCAAACGATGCCGCGCAGGCGAATAAGGAGCAAGCATGATCCCGTTACAACATGGATTGATTTTGGCCGCGGTGCTGTTCGTTCTTGGCCTGACCTCGCTGGTACTGCGCCGCAACCTGCTGTTTATGCTGATCAGCCTTGAAATTATGATCAACGCCGCGGCGCTGGCGCTGGTCGTCGCGGGCAGCTACTGGGGACAGGCCGATGGTCAGGTGATGTATATTCTGGCAATCAGCCTCGCCGCAGCGGAAGCCAGTATCGGTCTGGCCCTGCTGCTTCAGCTCTATCGTCGTCGTCAGACGCTGAACATTGATATTGTGAGCGAGATGCGCGGATGAACCTTCTCTATTTAACTGTCTTGTTTCCGCTGATCGGCTTTTTGCTGTTAGCGTTTTCCCGTGGTCGCTGGTCAGAGAATCTGTCGGCGACGGTCGGAATGGGATCGGTGGGGTTAGCCGCACTGACCACCCTGTATGTTGGCGTTGACTTCTTTGCTAACGGGCAGCAGGTATTCACCCAGGCGCTGTGGACCTGGATTCACGTGGGCAATTTTAACATTCAGGTCAATCTGACTCTGGATGGCCTCTCGCTTACCATGCTGTCGGTGGTTACCGGCGTCGGTTTCCTGATCCATATGTTCGCCTCCTGGTATATGCGCGGAGAAGAGGGCTATTCACGCTTCTTCGCCTATACCAACCTGTTTATCGCCAGCATGGTGGTTCTGGTGCTGGCGGATAACCTGATGCTGATGTATCTGGGCTGGGAAGGGGTTGGGCTGTGTTCTTACCTCCTGATCGGCTTCTACTACAGCAATCCGGAAAACGGCAAAGCGGCGATGAAAGCCTTTATCATCACCCGCGTCGGCGATGTGTTTCTGGCCTTTGCGCTGTTCATCCTTTACAACGAACTGGGTACGCTCAACTTCCGCGAGATGGTTGAGCTGGCACCGGCACACTTTGCGGCGGACAATCACATGCTGCAGTGGGCTACCCTGATGCTGTTAGGCGGTGCGGTCGGTAAATCGGCCCAGTTGCCCTTACAGACCTGGCTGGCCGATGCAATGGCAGGCCCGACACCGGTATCGGCACTGATTCACGCCGCGACCATGGTAACGGCAGGGGTTTACCTGATTGCCCGCACGCATGGCCTGTTCCTGCTGACGCCTGAGGTGCTGCATCTGGTCGGCATTATCGGTGCCATTACCCTGGTGCTGGCAGGCTTTGCTGCCCTGGTTCAGACGGACATCAAACGCGTTCTCGCTTACTCCACCATGAGCCAGATTGGCTACATGTTCCTGGCGCTGGGCGTACAGGCGTGGGATGCCGCGATTTTCCACCTGATGACCCACGCCTTCTTTAAAGCCTTGCTGTTCCTGTCTTCAGGTTCGGTTATTCTGGCCTGCCACCACGAGCAGAACATCTTTAAGATGGGCGGACTGCGTAAGAGCATCCCGCTGGTTTACACCTGCTTCCTGGTGGGCGGCGCCGCGCTGGCGGCACTGCCACTGATTACCGCCGGTTTCTACAGTAAAGATGAAATCCTGTTTGGTGCGCTGGCGAACGGTCATCTTAACCTGATGGTAGCGGGCCTGGTGGGTGCGTTCCTGACCTCAATTTATACCTTCCGCATGATCTTCATCGTGTTCCACGGTGAAGAGAAGATTCATGCTCATGCGGGTAAAGGCATTACCCATCATCTGCCGCTGCTGGTGCTGCTGGTGCTTTCTACCTTCGTTGGCGCACTGATTACCCCACCACTGGCGGAGGTTTTGCCGGCGAATGAGTTTGGCGAAAACGGTAAAGTGACGCTGGAGATTGCATCGGGTCTGGTCGCGGTTTCCGGCATCGTGATTGCAGCCGCACTTTGGCTGGGCAAACGTCAGCTGGTGACCCGTATTGCCAACAGCGCACCGGGCCGCTTCTTCGGCACCTGGTGGTTCGCCGCCTGGGGCTTCGACTGGCTCTACGACAAGGTGTTTGTCAAACCGTACCTGGGCATTGCGTGGCTGTTAAAACGCGATCCGCTCAACGGCCTGATGAACCTCCCTGCGTTGCTTTCACGTATCGCCAATAAAGGTCTGGTGGTCAGTGAAAACGGTTATCTGCGCTGGTACGTGGCGTCGATGAGCGTGGGTGCCGTCGTGGTTCTGGCCCTGTTGCTGGTAATTTAAAGATTGATGAGCGGGGTGAGTTCGCTTACCCCAGTTAAGAATGTCCAAATAACCGAGTAATGAGCGCAATCGTCGCAGCCAGTTTCATAACCGCCAGCGCACAGCAACCGGAGCGTACTGAAGTACGTGAGGATTGCGAGTACTGCCGGGAATGAAAATGGCAAGTAAGATAGCTCATAAAAGGCCATAAAAGGGAAGTATGCCGTGTTATTACCTTGGCTAATTTTCATACCCTTCTTCGGTGGTTTTATCTGCTGGCTCGCCGAGCGCTTCGGCGCGAAAGTGCCACGCTGGATTGCACTGATCACCATGGGGCTGACGTTGGCGCTTTCACTGCAGCTGTGGTTGCAGGGAGGCTATTCACTGACGCAGGCAGCGGGTATTCCGCAGTGGCAATCGAGCTTCTCAGTACCCTGGATCCCCCGTTTCGGCATTAATTTCCATTTAGCGCTTGATGGCCTTTCGCTATTAATGGTGGTGCTGACCGGGCTGCTCGGTTTGATGGCCGTGCTGTGTTCGTGGAACGAGATCGAGAAGTATCAGGGATTCTTCCATCTTAACCTGATGTGGATTCTGGGCGGCGTTATCGGTGTGTTCCTTGCCATCGACATGTTCCTGTTCTTCTTCTTCTGGGAAATGATGCTGGTGCCGATGTACTTCCTCATCGCACTGTGGGGACATAAAGCCTCGGACGGGAAAACCCGTATCACCGCGGCCACCAAATTCTTTATCTATACCCAGGCATCAGGTCTGGTGATGTTAATTGCGATTCTGGCGCTGGTGTTTGTCCACTACAACGCGACTGGCGTCTGGACGTTCAACTACGAGCAGTTGTTGAAAACGCCCATGTCGCACACCGTCGAATATCTGCTGATGCTGGGCTTCTTTATCGCGTTTGCGGTGAAAATGCCGGTGGTGCCGCTTCACGGTTGGTTACCCGATGCGCACAGTCAGGCGCCGACGGCCGGTTCAGTGGACCTGGCGGGTATTTTGCTGAAAACTGCGGCCTATGGTTTGCTGCGTTTCAGCCTGCCGCTGTTCCCCAATGCATCCGCTGAGTTTGCCCCTATCGCGATGTGGTTAGGTATCATCGGTATCTTCTACGGCGCCTGGATGGCGTTCTCGCAAACGGATATTAAACGCCTGATTGCCTACACCTCGATTTCCCACATGGGCTTTGTGCTGATTGCGATTTACACCGGCAGCCAACTGGCCATTCAGGGCGCGGTGATACAGATGATTGCGCACGGCCTGTCTGCGGCGGCCCTGTTTATCCTGTGTGGTCAGCTGTATGAGCGCCTGCACACGCGTGATATGCGTCAGATGGGCGGTCTGTGGTCGCGCATCAAATGGATTCCGGGTTTATCACTGTTCTTTGCTGTCGCCAACCTGGGGATGCCGGGCACCGGTAACTTCGTGGGTGAGTTTATGATCCTCACCGGCAGCTTCCAGGTCGTTCCTGTCATTATTGTGATTGCGACCTTTGGTCTGGTTTTCGCTTCGGTTTATTCGCTGGTCATGATGCAGCGTGCCTACTACGGCGAAGCGAAATCTAAAGATCCACTGCCAGGAATGTCGGCACGTGAATTCCTGACCATTGGCGTGCTCGTGGTTCTGCTGGTGCTGTTGGGTATTTATCCCCAGCCGATTCTGGATACCTCACATGCTGCAATGAGCAATATTCAGCAGTGGTTTACCGCTTCAATTTCAACTACAAGGCCGTAATTCGCCATGACAATAACTCCTCAACAATTGATCGCGTTGCTGCCGCTGTTAATCGTCGGATTGACGGTGGTGGTTGTGATGCTGTCCATTGCCTGGCGACGCAACCACTTTGTTAACGCCACGCTAACAGTGGTTGGCCTGAACCTGGCTCTGCTGTCGCTGTATTTTGTGGGCCAGGTCGGGGCGATGGACGTCACGCCGCTGCTGCGCGTTGATGCTTACTCGATGTTCTATACCGCACTGGTGATGCTGGCCAGCCTGGCAACCTGTACGTTTGCCTATCCATGGCTGGCGACTTTCCCGGATAACAAGGACGAGTTCTATCTGTTGGTCCTGATTGCCGCACTGGGCGGTATCGTGCTGTCAGCGTCTAACCACCTGGCATCGCTGTTTATCGGAATTGAACTGCTGTCACTGCCGCTGTTTGGTTTGATTGGTTACGCATTCCGCCAGAAACGTTCGCTGGAAGCGGCCCTGAAATACACTATCCTGTCGGCGGCGGCATCGTCCTTCCTGCTGTTTGGTATTGCGCTGATTTACGCTGACTCTGGCAACCTGGGCTTCGTCAGCCTGGGCAAAAGCCTGACTGACAGCATGATTCAGGCGCCACTGTTGCTGGTGGGCCTGGGAATGCTGATTATTGGTCTGGGCTTTAAGCTGTCGCTGGTGCCGTTCCACCTGTGGACGCCAGACGTGTATCAGGGGGCACCGGCTCCGGTATCAACGTTCCTGGCCACGGCCAGTAAAATCGCCATCTTCGGTGTCGTCATGCGCTTGTTCATGTATGCGCCGGTGACCGACAGCGAAGCGGTGCGAACGGTATTGGGTATCATCGCCTTCGTTTCCATCCTGTTCGGTAACCTGATGGCGATCTCGCAGAGCAACATTAAGCGCCTGTTGGGTTACTCCTCTATCGCGCATCTGGGTTATTTGCTGGTGGCGCTGATTGCGGTGAAAGATCATCAGCTGTCGCTGGAAACCTCTGGGGTTTACCTGGCCGGTTACCTGTTCAGCAGTCTGGGTGCCTTTGGTGTCGTGAGCCTGATGTCGAGCCCTTATCGCGGTCCGGATGCGGATTCACTCTACTCATATCGCGGTCTGTTCTGGCGTCGTCCGGTTCTCTCTGCGGTGATGACGGTGATGATGCTGTCGCTGGCCGGTATTCCAATGACGCTGGGCTTTATCGGTAAGTTCTACGTGATTGCCTCTGGCGTGAGTGCGCACCTGTGGTGGTTGACCGGTGCGGTGGTGGTGGGGAGTGCTATCGGCCTGTACTACTATCTGCGCGTGACCGTGAGCCTGTACCTGAGCCCACCAGAACTGCTTAACCGTGATACGCCTGATAACTGGGCCTTCACCGCGGGCGGCGTGGTGGTACTGATTTCAGCGATTCTGGTACTGCTGTTAGGTGTTTATCCGCAGCCGTTAATCAGACTGGTACAGATGGCTCAGCCCCTGATGTAATCGTCGATTGTCATACTGAATCAGGCCCTCGGGCCTGATTTTTTTTGTCTGAAATCTGCCTACTGCACCACGCAGCGACTTAACCGCACGACCGGTGACGACGCAAGGGTTGCTGCTTCCCTAAAAAAATACGTTATCTTCATTCTGTCTCCCTATTTTTCTGCTGCAATGTCCTCTGGCTTGTTACAGGAGCATGGCCTATGGAGCGCCGTCATTTTTTATTAGGCTTCACCGCTGCGCTGATAGTCGCAAAGAGCACGCTGTCGTGGGCATCCCAGCCGGAAATCTCACACACGGTGATTCCGCTCTGGCCTGGCACGCCACCCGGCGGCGGCGGCCCTGTCGGTGCCGTTAAGACCTCATCTTCGGGCGCACAGCGCAATATCGCGGTGCCGACGCTGACAGTGATCAAACCGGACATGCCCAACGGCCATGTTGTTCTGATAGCCGGCGGCGGGGGGTACAAACGGATAGAAATGGCGAAAGAAGCCTGGCCTGCGGCACGCTGGTTAACGGCACGCGGCTATACGGCGGCGATTCTGCGCTACCGGCTTCCCGGCGAGGGCTGGGCAGCGGGCAACATAGTCGCGCTGCAGGATGCCCAGCGCGCGCTGCGGCTGTTACGGCCGCAGGCAAAGCGGCTCTCGGTGCTGGGTTTTTCCGCGGGTGGGCATTTACTCGGAATGGCTGTGACGCGCCATGACTTTCAAAGCTATGCTGCCCTTGATGCGTTGGACAGTGCGCCAGCTTATGCTGACGGGGCGGCGCTGATCTATCCGGTGATCACCCTGGAAGCGCCCTATACGCACACCGCAACGCACCGTATGTTGGTGGGAACGCATGCGACGGCGGCAGAGGACGCAGCCTGGTCCGTTCAGAATTACGTGTCATCGACATCGCCTCCCTTTTTTCTGGTCCAGGCCGAAGACGATCCGGTTTCCGATCCCCATAACACCCTGATCATGGCCAGCGCCTGCCAACAGCATCAGGTTGACGTCGAGCTGGTGCGCTATCTCACGGGTGGGCATGGCTTTGGTATGGGAAAACCCGGCACGCCGACCATGGCCTGGCCTCAACATTATCTTCACTGGCTGCAGAAAGGCCGGCGCGGTAAAGTGATGTGATGCCTCCCGGGCAGGCGGCCCATTTTAGTAAGGATAAGACATGCATATCAGTTGGCTGGATCTTCAGCATCAAGCCTTAAGCGTTCCGCAGCTCTACGCGGCGCTGGCTTTACGCTGTGAGGTATTCGTCGTGGAGCAGCAGTGCGCCTATCTGGACGTCGATGGCCTGGATTTGCAGGGCGAGAATCGTCACATTCTCGGCATGGCGCAGGGGGATCTGCTGGCCTACGCGCGCATATTGTCACCCGATCGCGCGGGCGCAGAGGTGAAAATCGGACGCGTGCTCATATCCAGTAAGGCTCGTGGCCTGAACTTAGGCAACCAGCTGATGACACAGGCAATAGCCAGTTGTGAGCAGCACTGGCCGGGGCATTCACAGTTTCTCTCTGCTCAGGCGCATCTTGAGGCGTTCTATCAGCGACATGGCTTTATCACGGTCAGCGACAGCTATCTTGAGGACGGTATTCCCCATATCGATATGCGCAGAGCAGGGCAGTAAAGCGCCGCTCACGGCTCAGATGCCCTGTCGGGCAAAAAAAATGCATCCCGGCGGTTGGCCTGAGATGCATTTCACGTGAGAGGGAAGCGTTAGCTTACGGTCATCTGGCGATCGTCAACGTATTTACGCTGGTCCGGCGGCGGTGGCACATACTGATAGAGCCAGGTCTCACTCAGGGTTTCGTCTTTGGTGCGCAGGAACAGGCGCATCTCGACGGGCTGTACGCTGTCGCTGTTGGGATACCAGTCGAACAGGATGCGGTAACCTTTTATCGGTTCGACATACAGGATCTCTACCTGTTTAAAGGTGCCTGAGGAAACCGTAATCACCGGTTCAATGCCTTTCGGTGCGGCTGCCTGCAAGTCGCCGCCGATAAAGTCCACAGCGAAACGGCGGCACCAGACATCCGGGAAGTGCTCGCCCGGCGCCCAGCCTTCGGGGAAACCACCAATGCCGGTGCGGGTCGCATCTACGCGGGCCAGATCGCTCTGAACGGGCGGCAGGGCGCTCCAGTAAAGCTTGTAGGCAAAATTGTATTCGCTACCGGCTTTGATCGGCTCTGCGGGCTGCCAGAAGCAGACGATGTTATCAAGCGTTTCGCCGGTGGTTGGAATTTCCATCAGGTTAATGGCGCCTTTGCCCCATTTGCCTACCGGTTCCACCCACAGGCTTGGGCGTTTGTTATACCAGCCAATCACGTCCTGATAGTTCTCAAAGTCATGGTCAAGCTGGAGCAGGCCAAAGCCGCGCGGGTTTTCGTCTTCGTAGGCGTTGAACTGCAGGCGCTGAGGATTATTTAACGGCCGGGCAATCCATTCACCTTTGCCGCTCCACATCGCCAGGCGATCGGAGTCATGAATCTGCGGATGATAGGTGTTACACATCCGGCGTTCGTTGGTGCCGCAGCTGAACATGCTGGTCATCGGCGAGATGCCTAACTGACGAATATCCTTGCGGGCAAAGAGATGATTCTCAATCTCCATGACCACGCGTTCTGCTTCGCAGTGAATGACAAACTTATAGGCCCCGGTGATGCTGGCACCGTCCAGTAAGGCATAGCAGGTAAAGGTGGTGTCTTCCGCTTTCGGCGTTTCAAACCAGAAGGCCGTAAAGTCTGGAAACTCTTCCTGACCGTTGCTGAAGGTGTTGATGGCCACGCCACGCGCGGACAGGCCGTACTGATAAGTGTCATCGACCGCGCGGAAATAGCTGGCACCCAGAAACGAGACAATGTCGCGGCGGGCCAGCTCAGGTTTTTTGAAGGCGCGGAAACCGGCAAAGCCAAGATCCGTTTTACCCTGCAGTTGTTTGGTATCGACTTTGGCATCGTTGTAGTTAAACAACTCAGGACGAAAATGAATTTCGCGTGCTTCACGACTGGCGCTGTCCACAGAGAACATGCGGATGCGGCGTTTAAATCCCATGCCTACGTGGAAGAACTGCACATCCAGTTCGCGATTGGGAATATTGTTCCACAGAGAGTGGTTGGCATCATACTGAATGTCGTTGTATGCCTGTGGTGTCAGGGTTGCCAACGTGGGGGGAAGGGGGCCGGGTGCGCCGCCCCAGGGTTTTTTAGCCAGCGCGGCCGCATTCTTCTTCAACTCATCGAAATCGAAGCGTACTGCGGTTCCGTCAGCAATGCCATCATCTGCCCAGGCGGATTGCGCGAACAGCGTTGATAAGCCTGTCATACCGCTTACGGCGGAAAAGGCCATTGACGCTTTCATAAACATTCTGCGATTCATGCCAGAGATCATTCCTTAGCTGTTCGAGTTTGCTGTGACTGTCGTGTCAGCGCATTGATATGCACATGGCCTGATTATTACAGGCAACAGCTGGGTACGACAGTCGGCGTAGATAAAAATTCATTTCGTTGAAAATTTATCAGATAAATCAAATAAGCGAAGCGAAATCGCTGCCAGCAGGCCATCTATTACACTTCTTTGCGTAGCGCCCAGCGTGACACAGATTCACTGCCGTTTTGTTTACTCACGCTGATTTTCAGGCAATTCCTGGCGGAGTTCCACGCAAAGCCCTGTTTTGGGACTATAGTTAACCAGGTGCTTTGCAATTCACATGGAGGAAATGATGGTAAAACAGACTGAATCTTTTGAAACAGGCTATGACGACGATATCGCACTGCTGACCGAAACGCTGGAAGAAGTGCTGAAGTCATCAGGGGATCCGGCCGACCAGAAATACATCGAACTGAAAACCAAAGCTGAACGAGCGCTGGAAGATGTAAAGTCACGTGTTAGTCAGGCGTCCGATAGCTACTACTATCGTGCTAAACAGGTTGCTTACCGTGCCGACGATTACGTCCATGAGAAACCGTGGAAGGGCATCGGTATTGGTGCAACGGCAGGGCTGGTTTTAGGCCTGCTGCTGGCTCGCCGTTAAGCTAAACGCGTAGTGCAATACGTACAACGGGCAGGCTCACTCCTGTCCGTTTGCGCTTTCTCGACATCCCTTGCCTGCTTTTTATCTTCTTATCTCCTCCTTATCCTCTCGCCAGACGCGGCCTTATTCGACGCTAAATCTCCCTTACAGATTGTGTTTTACGCAGGGGCTTTCTAAAGTGAACCTAATGGCACAAGGAGAAAGAACGTGATTAGAGTCGAAATGCTGTCCACGGGCGATGAAGTGTTACACGGTCAAATCGTCGATACCAACGCGGCCTGGCTGGCTGATGTGTTATTTCAGCACGGAATGCCGATGACCAGCCGTACAACAGTAGGTGATTCCCTGTCGTCCCTGGTTGAGACCTTACAGGCACGTAGTCTTGAAGCGGATGTGCTCATCGTTAACGGCGGCCTGGGGCCCACATCTGATGACCTTAGCGCCCAGGCGGCTGCGATGGCGAGTGGCGTTGAACTGGTGATGCAGGAAGCCTGGCTTGAAACTATGGAAGCCTGGTTCGCCAGTCGTGGACGTGTGATGGCCGACAGCAATCGCAAACAGGCCGAAATTCCTGCCAATGCCGAAATGCTCGATAATCCGGTCGGCACCGCCTGTGGATTTGCCCTGCAGCTCAACCGTTGCTGGCTGTTTTTTACCCCCGGCGTACCCTCCGAATTTAAAGTGATGGTTGAACAACAAATCATCCCCCGCCTGAAAAATAAATTTGACCTGCCAGAGCCGCCGCTGTGTCTGCGGCTGACGACCTTTGGTCGGGGTGAAAGCGATATTGCTAATGAACTTGAGCCGCTGGCGCTGCCGGAAAACGTGTTGATGGGCTACCGTTCATCAATGCCCATTATCGAAATTAAGCTCACCGGGCCTGCCTCACAGCGCGTGGCGATGGAGCAGGTCTGGCAGCAGGTGCGTTTACTGCTAGCGGAATGCACGATTTTTGAAGGGTTGGAGGGGCTGCCTGCGCTGTTGGCGCGAGAACTGAATCAACGTAACCTGCGTCTCGCAATCAGCGAGCAGTACACGGCGGGGTTACTCAACTGGCAGTTGGCTTCGGCTGAGGTTCCCCTGAGCGCCACCGAAATTCTGCCGCAGCAGGACGAAAGCCTTGAGGTACAGGTGATGCGCACGCAGGCGCTGGCGGCGAGGCTGCAGACGCCGTTGGCCCTGTCGGTCGGCAACCTGAGCGAAGGCGAGATTTCCGTTGCGCTACACACGCCGGAGGCGACCTGGGGACAACGCGTGAAGTTTAACCACGGTCGTCATAATCTGGAAACCCGGCAAAAAGTGGTGGCGATGATGGCGATGAATATGCTGCGCCGTTGGCTACACGGCAGTGAGGTAAGCACAGGGCACGGCTGGATCGATGTGATCGAAACGGTGAAGCACTAAGCCTGAGCGTACGTAAGGGGCTGGCGTCGCCCAGCCTGTCTTATGACAGCGCCGACAAACCGTTAAGCGGCGCGCGCTGACGGTTTTATGCTGCGGACGTGGCGTTGTTGATCTCACCTGGCTGGCAGGCTTCGATTTTGAAATCAAGGTGATTGCCCGTATTCCCTGAGCCAGCGCCAGAAAAAAAACCGCCATTCGGTTAGAATGACGGTTTTTTAACTGCCTGAGATGCGAGCCTAGAGTTCAAGCTCGATCTCGCCCTTCGCCTTACAGCAGCAGGGCAGGATCTCGCCCTGCTCAATAAACGCCAGCGGCTTTTCCGCGTAGTCGACTTCGCCGCTCAGTAGCCGCATCCGGCAGGAGCCGCAATAGCCCTCACGGCACTGGAATTCAACACACAGGTTGTTGGCTTCCAGCATCGTCAGCAGGTTAGGGTGATCGTCTGCGCCCTCCAGTCGGGTACCGGAACTGCGCAGAATAACAACGGAACGGCTCATCATTACAACTGGAAATCGTCGAAGTCGTTTTCGCCCACTTCGGAGTCAATCTGACCGACCAGATAGGAGCTGACTTCCACTTCCTGCGGTGCCACCTGAACGTTGTCCGACACCAGCCAGGCGTTGATCCAGGGAATCGGGTTAGAACGCGTTTCGAAAGGCAGATCGAGGCCAACCGCCTGCATACGAATATTGGTAATGTATTCAATATACTGACACAGGATATCTTTGTTCAGGCCGATCATCGAACCGCCGCTGAACAGGTATTCCGCCCACTCTTTTTCCTGCAGTGCCGCTTTTTTGAACAGTTCAAAACACTCTTCACGACATTCGGCGGCGATCTCTTTCATCTCAGGATCGTCTTCGCCAGTGCGCAGCAGGTTTAGCATGTGCTGAGTACCGGTCAGATGTAAGGCTTCGTCGCGGGCAATCAGCTTGATGATTTTCGCATTGCCTTCCATCAGCTCACGCTCGGCAAACGCAAACGAGCAGGCAAAGCTGACATAGAAACGGATGGCTTCCAGCGCGTTGACGCTCATCAGACAGATGTACAACTGCTTTTTCAGGGCACGCAGGCTGACGGTGACGGACTTACCGTTAACCTGATGGGTGCCTTCACCTAACAGATGCCAGTAGCTGGTCATCTCAATCAGATCATCGTAGTACTGCGAGATATCCTGAGCACGTGCCAGAATCTGCTGGTTGGTCACGATATCGTCAAACACCACCGCCGGGTCGTTTACGATGTTACGAATGATGTGGGTGTAGGAGCGTGAGTGGATCGTCTCTGAGAATGCCCAGGTTTCGATCCAGGTTTCCAGCTCAGGAATGGAGATCAGCGGCAGCAGCGCCACGTTCGGGCTGCGTCCCTGAATGGAGTCCAGCAGCGTCTGATATTTCAGGTTGCTGATAAAAATGTGTTTTTCGTGATCGGGCAGGGCCTGGTAATCGATACGATCGCGTGAAACATCGACCTCTTCAGGACGCCAGAAGAACGAAAGCTGCTTTTCGATCAGCTTTTCAAAGATATCGTATTTCTGCTGGTCAAAACGGGCCACGTTAACGGACTGACCGAAAAACATCGGCTCTTTCAACTGGTCATTTTTATTCTGAGAAAAAGTGGAGTAAGCCATAAAAAACTGTCCAATGTAGACGAGGCTCAGCACCGGCCTCGCGGGAAAATGTGGGCGGGAATGGCTCCCGCCCGACCGTCAGATCTTACAGGCGCCGCTTTCGCAGCCATCATCCTGAATAGAAGGTGCCAGATCATCCTGCGCATCTTCCGCACCATCACGGGTGTTTTGATAATAGAGCGTCTTCACGCCGAACTTATAGGCGGTCAGCAGATCTTTCAGTAACTGCTTCATCGGCACTTTGCCATTCGGGAAGCGTGACGGATCGTAGTTGGTGTTAGACGAAATCGCCTGATCGATAAATTTCTGCATCACGCCAACCAGCTGCAGGTAACCGTCGTTGGAGGGCATATCCCACAGCAGTTCGTACTGATCTTTAAGACGCTCATACTCCGGCACCACCTGACGCAGAATACCGTCTTTGGATGCCTTGATGCTGATATGACCACGCGGCGGCTCAATACCATTGGTGGCGTTTGAAATCTGCGATGAGGTTTCAGACGGCATCAGCGCAGAAAGCGTTGAGTTACGCAGACCGTGGGTTTTAATCTGCTCACGCAGGGTTTCCCAGTCCAGGTGCAGCGGCTCATTGCAAATCGCATCCAGATCTTTCTTGTAGGTGTCGATCGGCAGTACGCCCTGCGCATAGGTGGTTTCATTAAACCACGGGCAGGCACCTTGCTCTTTCGCCAGCTCGTTTGAGGCTTTCAGCAGGTAATACTGAATGGCTTCAAAGGTTTTGTGCGTCAGGCCGTTGGCGCTGCCGTCGGAGTAACGCACGCCGTGCTTCGCCAGGTAGTAAGCAAAATTAATCACGCCAATACCCAGCGTGCGACGGCCCATCGCACCGCGTTGTGCGGCAGGAATCGGGTAATCCTGATAATCGAGCAGGGCATCCAGCGCACGTACCGCCAGGGTCGCCAGCTCTTCCAGATCGTCCAGGCTGTCAATGGCGCCCAGGTTGAACGCTGAAAGCGTACACAGCGCGATTTCACCGTTCTCGTCGTTGACGTCGCTCAGCGGCTTGGTCGGCAGCGCAATTTCCAGACACAGGTTAGACTGGCGAACCGGCGCGATGCTGGCGTCAAACGGGCTGTGTGTGTTGCAGTGATCGACGTTCTGGATGTAGATACGGCCCGTTGAGGCGCGTTCCTGCATCATCAGCGAGAACAGATCCACGGCTTTCACTCGCTGCTTGCGAATGCTGCTGTCTTTTTCATATTTGGTGTAGAGGCGCTCAAACTCATCCTGATCGGCAAAGAAGGCATCGTACAGGCCAGGCACGTCTGACGGGCTGAACAGCGTGATGTCTTCGCCTTTAAGCAGACGCTGATACATCATTTTGTTGAGCTGCACGCCATAGTCCATATGACGCACGCGGTTGCCTTCAACGCCACGGTTGTTTTTCAGCACTAACAGGCTTTCGACTTCCAGGTGCCACATTGGGTAGAACAGCGTGGCTGCGCCGCCACGAACGCCGCCCTGCGAACAGGATTTCACCGCAGTCTGGAAGTGCTTATAGAACGGGATACAGCCCGTGTGGAATGCTTCGCCACCACGGATAGGGCTGCCCAGCGCGCGGATACGTCCGGCGTTGATACCAATGCCCGCGCGCTGAGAAACGTATTTCACAATGGCGCTGGAGGTGGCATTGATCGAATCCAGGCTGTCGCCGCACTCAATCAGCACGCAGGAGCTGAACTGACGCGTAGGCGTACGCACTCCCGACATGATGGGCGTTGGCAGCGAGATTTTGAAGGTCGAGATCGCATCGTAGAAACGCTTGATGTAATCCATACGCGTATCGCGCGGATAACCTGAGAACAGGCAGGCGGCGACCAGGATATACAGGAACTGGGCACTTTCGTAGATCTCACCGGAAACGCGGTTCTGAACCAGGTATTTGCCTTCTAACTGCTTCACGGCCGCGTAGGAGAAATTCATATCGCGCCAGTGGTCGAGAAAGCCATCCATCTGCTCGAACTCTTCACGGCTGTAGTCTTCCAGCAGATGGCGATCGTACTTGCCCAGATCGACCATCTTAACAACCTGATCGTACAGCGCGGGCGGTTCAAACTGACCGTAAGCTTTTTTACGCAGGTGGAAGATTGCCAGTCGGGCAGCAAGGTATTGATAGTCAGGGGCATCGCGAGAAATAAGGTCTGCAGCGGCCTTGATGATCGTTTCATGGATGTCAGACGTTTTGATGCCATCATAAAACTGAATGTGGGAACGCAGCTCTACCTGTGAAACCGACACATTGTTCAGCCCTTCGGCCGCCCAGTCGAGGACACGGTGAATTTTGTCGAGATCAATGCGCTCCTGGCGGCCATCGCGTTTAGTAACGAGCAGACTTTGGTTCATGTCGCGTTTTTACCTTTGCGTGAGTATCCAATAATTAAAAGAAATCCCGATTTATACACAGCATATTCATTGTGAATAATGTTGTGGATAAACACTACATCTTGGGGTTATTGACGATATGCATAACAATATGGAGGCTTATTCTAGTATTTTGCTGGCGCTTAACAAGAGGAAAAAATGATGTCTGCGGGGGTTGTATTTTCTGAGGGTTTTCTTAAGCCGCGTCTCGTAAGGCCGCAGGTCGTGTCAACCATTCAGAGAAAATATTGCAATTTATGATCGACCGCTGATTTTTCAAACATTGCGCTAACTTTTCCAACACCTCAGCGCGGGAGAGCAAAACGTGCAGATACCGTCTCAGCCAATGCCCTGGATCCGCCCCACGGAAACGCTAACCTGCGCAGATGACAACAGGATGACAGCAGCGTGGGCAGGGCAGAGCCACACGCTGCAGGATTATCAGGCGTCGCCGTGATGCGTGTGTATCATGTAGTTCACATCCACACCGTTACCCAGACGAAACTTATCGGTGATGGGGTTGTAGTGCAGGCCAATCATATTGCGCTCACGTAGCGGCGTTTCATCGACCCAGCCCAGCAACTCAGAAGGGCGGATAAATTTTTTCACATCATGTGTGCCGCGCGGCACCATGCGCAGCACATATTCAGCACCAAAAATGGCCATCAGCCAGGCTTTGGGATTGCGGTTGATAGTCGAGAAGAACACCTCACCGCCGGGTTTCACCAACTGCGCGCAGGCGTGCACCACCGAACGCGGATCGGGCACATGTTCCAGCATCTCCATGCAGGTCACCACATCGTATTCGCCCGCGTGTTGGCTGGCGTGCTCTTCCACCGTCTGTTGCACATAGCTGAGCGTGACGCCGCTCTCCAGGGCATGCAGACGCGCCACTTCCAGCGGTTCGGCACCCATATCCAGCCCGGTGACCACCGCGCCTTCCCGCGCCATGCTTTCGGCCAGGATGCCGCCGCCACAGCCAACATCCAGAACTTTCTTGCCGAACAGCCCGTTGCTGTGTTGTGCAATATAGCCCAGCCGCAGAGGGTTAATACGGTGCAGCGGTTTAAATTCGCCCTCCAGATCCCACCAGCGCGAGGCAACGGCCTCAAACTTGGCAATTTCCTGTGCATCGACATTGTGCTGATGATTCTGTGGTTGTGCATTCATTGAATCGTGACTCCTGACAAAACGTGACATCAGTATAAACGCTTAACTGACTCTGACGCACCTTATCAACTTGAGGAAAAGCACCTTAATAAGGTGGTTAACGTTCACCAGCGAATTGCTCTGTGATATACTTTCGCACCTTTAAAATCCGGGATTAGTAGAGGGATAGCGGCTCCATGAGCGACCTTGCGAGAGAAATTACACCGGTTAATATCGAAGAAGAGTTAAAAAATTCTTACCTCGATTACGCCATGTCGGTCATCGTTGGCCGAGCTTTACCCGATGTGCGTGATGGCCTGAAGCCAGTACATCGCCGCGTACTATACGCGATGAGCGAACTGGGTAATGACTGGAACAAACCCTATAAAAAATCTGCCCGCGTCGTCGGTGACGTTATCGGTAAATATCACCCCCATGGTGATTCTGCCGTTTACGACACCATTGTACGTATGGCCCAGCCTTTCTCCCTGCGTTACATGCTGGTGGACGGTCAAGGCAACTTCGGATCCATCGACGGCGACTCCGCTGCGGCGATGCGTTATACCGAAGTGCGCATGTCCAAAATCGCCCACGACCTGTTAGCTGACCTGGAAAAAGAGACCGTTGATTTCGTTCCGAACTACGACGGCACCGAGCAGATCCCTGAAGTTCTGCCCACCAAAATTCCTAACCTGCTGGTAAACGGTTCGTCCGGTATCGCAGTCGGCATGGCAACCAACATTCCACCGCACAACCTGCGTGAAGTGATCAACGGCTGCCTCGCCTATATCGAAGATGAAAACATCAGCATCGAAGGGCTGATGGAGCATATTCCGGGGCCTGACTTCCCGACAGCGGCCATCATTAACGGTCGTCGCGGCATTGAAGAAGCCTATCGCACCGGTCGCGGTAAAGTGTATATCCGTGCCCGTGGTGAAGTGGAAGTGGACGCCAAAACCGGGCGTGAAACCATCATCATTCACGAACTGCCGTATCAGGTGAACAAAGCGCGCCTGATTGAGAAAATCGCCGAGCTGGTGAAAGAAAAACGCGTTGAAGGCATCAGTGCGCTGCGTGATGAGTCTGATAAAGACGGCATGCGTATTGTCATTGAAATCAAGCGTGATGCGGTTGGTGAAGTCGTCCTCAACAACCTCTATTCACTGACTCAGTTGCAAACCTCTTTCGGTATCAACATGGTGGCGCTGCATCAGGGCCAGCCGAAGATTATGGCACTGAAGGAGATTCTGGAAGCCTTCGTTCGCCATCGTCGTGAAGTGGTCACGCGTCGTACTATTTTTGAACTGCGCAAAGCTCGCGATCGTGCGCATATCCTTGAAGGCCTGGCGATTGCGCTGGCTAACATCGATCCGATCATTGAGCTGATCCGCCGTGCGCCCACGCCTGCCGAAGCGAAAGCGGGCCTGATCGCACAATCCTGGGATCTGGGCAACGTGTCTGCCATGCTGGAGCGTGCCGGTGATGATGCTGCCCGCCCAGAGTGGCTGGAAGCGCAGTTTGGTATTCGTGAGGGTAAATATTACCTGACTGAACAGCAGGCTCAGGCCATTCTGGACTTACGTTTACAGAAACTGACCGGGCTTGAGCATGAAAAGCTGCTGGATGAATACAAACAGCTTCTGGATCAAATTGCGGAGTTGCTCCACATCCTGGGAAGTTCTGAGCGCCTGATGGAAGTCATTCGCGAAGAGCTGGAACTGATGCGCGATCAGTTCGGCGATGAGCGCCGCACGGAAATCACTGCGAACAGCGCAGACATCAACATCGAGGACCTGATCAATCAGGAAGATGTGGTCGTCACGCTGTCGCATCAGGGCTATGTAAAATATCAGCCGCTGAGTGATTACGAAGCGCAGCGTCGCGGTGGCAAAGGCAAGTCTGCCGCCCGCATTAAAGAAGAAGATTTTATCGATCGTCTGTTGGTGGCAAACACCCACGATACGATTCTGTGCTTCTCCAGCCGTGGCCGACTCTACTGGATGAAGGTTTACCAGCTGCCGGAAGCCAGCCGTGGGGCACGTGGACGTCCAATCGTCAACCTGTTGCCGCTTGAAGCGAATGAACGTATCACGGCGATTCTGCCTGTGCGCGAATATACCGAAGGCTTCAATATCTTTATGGCAACCGCGAGCGGCACGGTGAAGAAAACCGGTCTGCAGGAGTTCAGCCGTCCACGCAGCGCCGGTATCATCGCCATTAACCTGCGCGATGATGACGAGCTGATTGGCGTAGCGCTGACCAACGGTAACGACGAGGCGATGCTGTTCTCGGCCGCCGGTAAAGTGGTTCGCTTCGCCGAATCTGCCGTGCGTGCCATGGGCCGTACGGCTTCGGGCGTACGCGGTATCAAGCTGGCGCAAAACGATCGTGTGGTTTCCCTGATTGTGCCGCGTGAAGAGGGCGCGATTCTCACCGTGACGCAGAACGGCTACGGTAAGCGTACCGCGAACAGTGAGTATCCAACCAAATCCCGTGCGACGCAGGGCGTGATCTCCATCAAAGTGACCGAGCGTAATGGCCCGGTGATTGGTGCAGTGCAGGTGGTCGACAGCGATCAGATCATGATGATCACTGATGCCGGCACCCTGGTGAGAACCCGCGTGTCTGAAGTCAGCATCGTGGGCCGTAATACCCAGGGTGTGATTCTGATTCGTACGGCAGAGGACGAGAACGTGGTCGGACTGCAACGCGTGGCTGAGCCGGTGGAAGAAGAAGAGCTGGACTCCATCGACGGCAGCGTGGCGGAAGGGGATGACGATATCGTACCTGAAGTCGACAATGACGACGATGACGTACCCGCAGCGGACGACGATGAGTAATTAGCGCGTCGTACGTTAAGAGCAACGGCAGGTCAGGGATCACCCGACCTGCCGTTTTTTTTGCGGCGGGTTTGGCAAAGGATGATTTCCTCAGGGGCAAATAGTCCCAAACTGCGCCGGGTGCCCGTCACCGACTGGCTTTTTTGCTGCGATAAAGCTAGTGTATGAGCATTAAAAATCCCACGATGCGACTAACCTTGCCACCTGCGAGTTACCTTTGAAATATCTAGTCTCTTTCCGCACGACGCTTCGCATTTCGCGCTATCTGTTTCGCGCGCTGGCGCTGCTAATCTGGCTACTGGGCGCGGTACTGACCACCTTCTACATCATTAGCGTACTTCACGATAAAGAGAACAAGGTACGGCAGGAATTTGCTGGCAACTACGGCACAATTGACTGGTACGTTCGCCTCTCAGCGGGCAAGATGCGCGAGCTTAAGTTCATCGCTGAAAACCACCTCACCAGCGCCAGCGCCGGGGGAGAAGCCTCGGATCGGTCAACGGCAGGAAAGACGATTCAACCGCAGTTTACCCCCCTTTTTTCCAGTGATGACTGCACCGCCATGAGCGCGACCTGGCGCAACTCACTGGACTCACTCAGTAACTATATCAATTACTGGAGGAGTCATTTCGCCTCATCTTATGAGCTCAACCGGGTGTTCCTCATTGGTGGCGATAACAAGTGTCTGGCGGATTTTGCTATTGGTAACAACGTTAACCGCGATAACAGCCTCAAGCTGTTGCAGGAAAACCTTCAGCGCTACCGCAACAGTTCGGAAGAGGAGCGTCGCAACCCGGTCTACTGGGTAAACAGCAGCGCCCAGCCAGGCGTAGGAAACTTCTCTGTTATCATGCCGATCTACGTGGCGGATAAACTTCAGGCCCTGCTGGGCGTCGAGCAAAATATCCAGCTTGATGCGTTTATTCAGCCCGGTAGCCTGCCCGTCACGGCAACGATTACGGATGAAAATTACGCTCCGCTCCTGACCTCGCGCCGGGGCGGTTTGGGCTTTTCATTAAATGAATTGCCTGATGATAAAACCTGGTTTGGCTATCTTGACGGTTACCGTCAGCTGGTGCTGAAAAAACCGTTGCCACCGTCGAATCTTAACGTGGTGTGGTCGGTCTCTACCGATGTGCTGGTCGATCAGCTCAAACTGATGATGATCAATGCCCTGTTGCTGAATATCCTGAGCGCCATCCTGCTGTTTACGCTTGCCTGGCTGTTTGAGAGACGCATGTTTTTGCCGGCGGAAGAAAACGCACACCGGCTGGAAGAGCACGAGCAGTTCAACCGTAAAATTGTCGCTTCAGCGCCGGTAGGGATCTGCATTTTACGCACCAGCGATGGTACCAATATTCTCAGTAACGAGTTGGCACACAACTATCTGACGCTGC
The DNA here is from genome assembly GCF_024814475.1 of Pantoea sp. B623. Taxonomy (NCBI): domain Bacteria; kingdom Pseudomonadati; phylum Pseudomonadota; class Gammaproteobacteria; order Enterobacterales; family Erwiniaceae; genus Pantoea; species Pantoea sp. B623. Next base: position 3,932,635 of record NZ_JANUXM010000004.1, read on the forward strand.
TGACGCAGGAAGACCGTAAGCGATTAAATGAGATCATCGGCGGGCAGCAGGTTAACTTTGTTGATGTCCTGACGGGCAGTAATACTAACCTGCAAATCAGCTTTGTGCATTCCCGCTACCGCAATGAAAACGTGGCGATCTGTGTGCTGGTGGATGTTTCCGCCCGCGTGCGCATGGAGCAATCCTTACAGGAAATGGCCCACGCGGCAGAGCAGGCCAGCCAGTCGAAATCCATGTTCCTGGCAACGGTCAGTCACGAACTTCGTACGCCGTTGTATGGCATCATTGGTAACCTGGATCTGCTGCAGACGCGGCAGCTGCCGAGCGGTATAGACTCGCTGGTGACCGCGATGAATAACTCTTCCAGCCTGCTATTGAAGATCATCAGCGATATTCTCGACTTCTCCAAAATTGAATCGGAACAGTTGAAAATAGAGCCGCGACCTTTCTCGCCGCGCGAAGTGATCACCCATATTGTCGGAAACTATCTCTCCCTGGTGGTGAAGAAGCGCCTGACGCTTTACTGCTATATCGAGCACGATGTTCCGCAGGCACTTGATGGTGATCCTCTGCGACTGCAGCAGGTGATTTCTAACCTTCTGAATAACGCCATTAAATTCACCCATACGGGCTGTATTATTCTGCATGCCTATGTCACACAAGGCTATCTGGCGTTCCGCACGCGTGATACCGGTGTGGGTATTCCGGCTAAAGAGTTGACCCGACTGTTTGATCCCTTTTTCCAGGTGGGCAACGGCGTACAGCGTAATTTCCAGGGGACCGGATTGGGGCTGGCGATCTGTGAAAAACTGATCAACATGATGGACGGTGACATTGAGGTTGAGTCTGAGCCGGGGATGGGAAGCCAGTTTATTGTCCGTATTCCGATCTACAACGGTAAACAGCCTTCCATTCCGCTGCTGGACGGCTTACAGGATAAGAAAATCTGGCTGGCGATGCGCAATGAATATCTGGCGCAGTACCTTGAACGGCTGCTAAAGCAGCATGGTATCCAGGTTGCTGAATATCAGGCCCAGCCGGGCAGTGATGATGTGGTGCTGACAGATTACGTGCCCGACATCCACGCGCCAGTGCGGGCGGTTATCACTTTTGACGGTTCGCACGTGGACATGCCTCGTGAGCCTCAGACGGGACGCTGGATCCACAGCACGGCAACCCTACATGAGTTACCCACGCTGCTGGCGCGCATTTACCGGATTACGGTTGACGCGGAGGTGAACGATGGCCTGGCGCTCGACGGTCCGGTGGAAGAGAAAATTCATAATGACGACATTATGGTACTGATCGTTGACGATCATCCTATCAACCGTATGCTGCTGTCAGAACAGCTTGGCACCCTGGGTTATCAGGTCAAGACCGCCCAGGACGGCGTCGATGCGTTAAACGTTCTCAGTCGTAATAACATCGATATCGTGCTTACCGATGTCAACATGCCGAATATGGATGGCTATCGCCTGACGCAGCGGCTGCGCCAACTGGGGCACGTGTTCCCGGTAGTCGGCGTCACCGCCAACGCGCTGGCAGAAGAAAAACAGCGCTGCATGGATGCAGGGATGGACAACTGTTTGTCGAAGCCGGTGACCTTAGACGTGTTGAAAACAACGCTGGGCATTTATGCAGAGCGGGTACGGAAAACGCGGGTAGGGTAGCAGGGAAAAGAGGCGGTGCGAAACGCACCGCCTGAGGACTTAATCTTTATCGATTTGTGTCGCACTGACGGACGACAGGTAGTTGAGCAGGGCGATATCATTATCCACGCCCAGCTTCATCATGGCCGATTTTTTCTGGCTACTGATGGTCTTAATACTGCGGTTCAGCTTCTTGGCAATTTCGGTCACCAGGAAACCTTCAGCAAAGAGGCGTAATACTTCGCTCTCTTTAGGTGACAGACGTTTATCGCCATAGCCGCCCGCGCTGATTTTCTCCAGCAGTTTGGCGACGCTTTCCGGCGTATATTTCTTGCCTTTCTGCAGTGCCGCCAGCGCTTTTGGCAAATCGGTTGGCGCCCCCTGTTTCAGGACAATGCCTTCAATATCCAGATCCAGCACCGAGCTCAGAATGGCTGGGTTATTGTTCATTGTCAGAACAATGATGGACAGATCGGGATAGTGACGTTTGATATATTTAATCAGCGTAATACCGTCGCCGTATTTTTCCCCTGGCATAGAGAGGTCGGTGATCAGGACGTTCGCATCAAGTTTGGACAGGTTGTTGATTAGCGCCGTTGAATCTTCAAATTCACCTACAACGTTAACCCACTCAATTTGTTCCAGAGACTTTCGGATACCGAAAAGAACAATTGGGTGATCATCGGCAATAATTACATTCAAGTTATTCATCTTATTGGTTACCTTGCTGCAGCAGTTGATTGACATAAGCGTCAATATTACTGGTGGTATTTTTAATGTTTGAATCGTCACATACTTTGATGTGGTGTTCTAACGCTTCACAAAGCTGTTTGCCCGGTGTCAAATTGAGCATAGCAAACACGCCCTTAAGGCGATGAGCTGTCTGAGCAAGCGAGGCATAATCTGATATCGCTGACTCAGTATACAATCTCTTTACATCATCCGGTACTGTCTCAGTAAACAGCTGGAAATAGCCTCCACTTAACAGTGCCGTGCCGGCGTCATCTTCAGTGTCATCCTCCATCACATCGTGGGACAATTGCTTCTCAATCAGTGCCAGCAAGGCATCAAGTAATGCATTGCTGAGATTGAAATTGACGCGATACTGTTGGTCGTTTAAAGCATGATGGCCAGGTTCATCCTCCGCCAGCAATAAAGCCCAGCCGCTGAGTTTGCTGGGATCGTCAGTAATCTGTACATCGTGATCCTGGCCTGAGATACGTTCATCCGGCGTCAGGCAGCGTGCGCCCCAGTTCTCCAGATGGCGACAGACGATCTTGTGCACGTCTTCAACGGCAATCTCAACCAGGGCGGTAATCCCTTCGAGAATCTTCTCTTGATCGTCTTCGTGCTTCTCTTCAAGCGTGAGCGGAAGCTGAATGTTATATCGGGTGCCAATGTCCGCCTTGGCAACGATTTCCAGGCTGCCGCCCATTTGCTTGCACAGCTGTTTGCACAGGAAAAAGGCCATGCCCGAAGCCTGACCATAACGATCCTGGCTGGTATCGCCCAGGAACGGAAAATCGACATTGGCCAGTTCATCGATCGTGAGCCCAGCTCCCGTATCCACCAGCTCGATATAGAGGCGGTCAGGGTGCTGTTCGGCGGTTTTTACCTCAAGGGTAATCTTGCCCCAGCGCGTGGTGATCAGGGCATAGTGCATTAGCGTCGTCAGCACTTTGCGCAGGGCACGGCGATCGCCAAAGCGTACTTCATCGTTCGGCTGATGATTATTCACCACCAGCGATAACCCTTTACGACGCAGCAGTGGCAGGCTTTCCAGCGCGATTTCGTCCAGAAGTTCCTGCAGATTAAACACACTGGCGTCAGGCGACCAGTCGTGCGCTTCAAGGCGATTCAGCAGCACAATATCGTCGACCAGACGTGCCAGTGACTGGCTCTCATCCAGAATATCCAGCACGCTTTCGTCATTCTCTCGCTGGCTCAGGTGCACCAGCTGCGAGACAATTTTTTCCAGCGGCTGATTTAACGCGTGACCAAGATGATGCAGCAGTTGCTGACGCATCTGGTGGTTGCGATCTAACACCTGTTGCGCTTTTTGCAGTTTCTTGTTCACCAGCAGCTCGCGATCCTGATCGCGCATCATGAACAGTTGGGTGTGCGGAGACAGCACGCTTCGTGCGTGACGAATCTCATACACTTCATTGTTGATGGTGGCTTGCAGTACGCCCTGATGCTGGTCGGACATATTGATGATTTTCTGCAGATTCAGGTGAGGCAAAAGATGCTCAGCGATTTTATTGCTCAACAGCGTGCGGTTACTGGCAAAATCATAGACCAGCAGGCCAACGGGCAAACTGGCCACAATCTCCTGATTGAGCACCCGGAGCGAATCCAGCTCGGCGCTTTGATTCTCACTGGGTCGCAGAGACTGCTGACGTAGCAACAACATGCCGCTAAGCGAGAGTAAAAACAGCACCAGGTTAATCAGCAGCGGCCACATCAAATTATGTGCGCTGTCGAGCAACAGGCGTAAGAGCGGCACACGGTAAACCAGCTGTAGCGATGTACTGGGTAGTGCAGCGGCGATTTCAATATCGTGATTGACCAGGGCTACCTGTGTGGTTTCAACATCGTCCTGATTGCTGCTGGCGTTGTTATTCAGCGTGGCATCCTGACGCAGCTGGAAATTCTCCACCGGCATATTCAGGGGAATTAAGTCGTTGATGGGCAGATCAAATGCCACCACGGTCGCCAGATGACCGGGCTGATTAAACGTGGTGCGCAACGTAAAATAGTGGTCGTTCTGAAAGGCAAGATGGCGAAGGGGAGAAAAGCTTTCACGCTCATCCAGCGCATTGGCCTGCTGCAGCATTTCAGCACGTCGTGCCTCAACCAGAGAACTGATGGCATTCTCTTTGTAACGCGTCGTCATGTCTTTCAGCGGCAGGGTGGAGATCATGATCAGGCTGTTGTCCTGACCATTTAAAAAGTACATGGACCAGGTCGGCGTTTCTGCACCCCATAAGGTGTCCAGATAGCTGGACATTCGCATCGACATATCCAGCGTGCTGCTGTCATGGGACCCGAAAATCAGCGCTTCGGTTTTGCGGCGCGTTTTTTCCAGATAGTAGACATCCGGACGCAGGCGCGTCTCTTGCAGATTACTGGCAGGAGGCGTACCGGCAGCACTGGTCGACAGGTTTTCATAAATCTGCCAGGTAACGAAACGGTAGGCATCAATACGTTTCTGAATATCTCGCGCCATATCCGCCATGGCGTAACGTTTGTCGGTCAACCAGGCATTGACGGAGTTTTGCACCATAAAGCCTAGCGCCAGTAACAGCACCAGATTAAATACGATAAAAAAGCGAGTGACATTGCCGGATGTCAGCGGAAACTTATACAACATAGCGTCTCAGATACCTGAATTATCGCGCAACGTTGCGCGCACTGACAGCCACAGCCAACAATAACAGTGCTATGAGTAAAAACGCACCGCTAAGGCTAATCCATTGAGAAATGAACCCGATCAACGCCGGACCAGAAAGAATACCTGCATATCCCAACGTTGTCATGGCGGAAATCGCCAGGTTAGCCGGCATATCATGCTGGTTACCTGCCGCATTGAACAACATCGGCACGGTATTCGATAATCCAAAGCCGACCAGTAAGAACGCCAGCAATGAAGCTTCGGGCCATGGGAGGAGCACCGCTAATGCCATTCCTGATGCCGCCGCCAGCGCGCCCACCAACATGACAGAATAACGGCCGAAGCGATGAATAATTTTATCCCCGCTAAAACGCCCAACTGTCATGGCAACGGAAAACAGCGCGTAGCCGAGCCCGGCATGCGCGGTCGTCATCACAGGGTTTTGCAACAGCAGGAGTGCGCCCCAGTCGAGCACGGCGCCCTCTGCTAAAAACAGAATAAAACACAGCATGCCCAGAAAGGCGACGCGTCCACGTGGGATGACCAGCCACGGCTGATCGGGCTGGTGCAAACGCTGATTCATAAAGGTGGGGATTCGCCACAACAACAGCACCATCATCACGGCCATCACGATCAGCACGGAAAGCAGTGGCGTCAATCCCAGGCTCAACAGCAGGCTGACCGCCCCGGCACCCAGAATACCGCCCAGGCTAAAAAAAGCATGAAAGCCTGACATCATCGGCTTGCCAGCCGCTTTTTCCACTTCAACGGCCTGATAATTCATGGCGACGTCCAGCATGCCCAGTCCGGCACCAAACAGCATCAACGCGGCGGCCATGAAAAGATGCGTTTGCACCGTGGCGAGCAGCGGCATCATACATAACACCATTAGCGTTGAAAATATCATCACTGTACGGCAGCCAAAGCGCGCTACCAACGTGCCGGTTACCGGCATCGCGAGCAATGAACCGATACCCAGACACAGCAACAGGGCCCCCAGGGAAGCACCATCTAAATGCAAGCGATCGCGTGCATAGGGCACCAGTGGCGCCCAGGCTGACATTCCCAGGCCATTGATCAAAAAAATGATGCGTGTGCCCCCGCTCAGGCGGCGGTCAGAGGAAGTTGATTTTGCGGCATCCAATGCTGTCATGGCCCTAATTCATCAGTAGCAAAGCAGAAAAGTGTAGCATTAATTGGCTGCAAAACGCTGTGAGAACACAGGTTTAACAGGTTTTCCGGACCGCTTTTATCAGCCCTGTCAGCGGCCAGTGTACCGACTTTTACCGCGACAAATTTTTTTTCCAGAACTTTCCTGGCATAACCCGCGGGTAAACCCTGCACCGGCCCTCTTTCAGGAACGATCTGCATCACAGTTTAGTGATGTGAATTGCTTAGCTGAACTTCAGTATCGGGCAGGAACCCAGAAAACAAAAAAATAGAGACATTTCCGGCACTTTTGCAATTTACTGGAAATATTTAGCAATATTTTGACATGCAATAACATGCATTCCACCTTTTTCCTCCCTGATAAATCACAAAAATTGCTAATGTTATTTTTATTAATTCATAAATAAAACTGCATCTTATGATTGATTTTTAAACGCAGACAGTTAAGTATTGATTGCACGATGTTGCCATTTGTGAGCATCGATTAATACAAATGTTAAAAAAACAAAGTCACTACTTGCGGAGTTGCCTTTTACTTCGCCTGTTTGCTTAAACCGCCTCCGCCAGGCTGAAACGTTTTCCGATACACAGCATGAAAAAACGTCAATGAAAAATCATAACTTATTTTTATGGTTTTCATTTCAGCTAATTAGATATTCTGGTGGAGCAAGGTCAAGATGGCAGAACTCACTCAAAGTCGCGTCGATATCATTTCCCGTGCAAATGGTACGCTTACGTCTCAGGTCGACGGCGGCTTAACGCAAACGATCACTCTTAATGAACCGAGCGTAGTACGCATTAATGGTACGCGTGAGGCTGTCGTACAATACCAACGTCAGGGCGACGATCTCATCGTCCAGATGCGTGACGGAAGCTCCGTTCGCTATAAAAAATTCTTCCTCGACGATGCCGCAGGCGACCACAGTGAACTGGTCTTTGATGATGGCGTGAACCCACCAGAGCATGCACTCTTTCCCACGACGGCAGGCGCAACAGATTTAGCGACAACATCCGTGACGCCCGGATTTGAGTCACTTGATAACGTGGAGCCGCTCCTGCTGGCTGATAACAGCAATATTTCTACCGGCCTGATGACGGCGAGTGGTGTTGGCCTGTTGGGACTGGGGGGTTTAGCACTGGGCACCAGTCGCGGCGGAGGCGGAGGCGGTGACACACCGGCAGCACCGGGAACGCCTGGAACGCCAGCAACACCGACCCTGACCGTTAATCCCTTTGCCGGTGACAACGTTCTGGACAACAGCGAGAAGGCCAGCGATCAACTGGTCTCCGGCACCACCAGCAACGTGGAGGCGGGCCAGACCGTCACCGTGACGCTGGGCGGCCAGACCTATACCACGACCGTCGGGGCCGACGGCAGCTGGAGCCTGAGCGTGCCTTCTGCAGCGCTGACCGCGCTGGCCGCGGGCACCACCACGCTCAACGTGACCGTGAGCAACGCGGCGGGAACGGCGGCCAGTGCTGAGCAGGTGATTACGGTTGACGCGCCCGTTACCACGCCGGGCGCACCGACCCTGACCCTTGATCCCTTTGCCGGTGACAACGTCCTGGACAACAGCGAGAAGGCCAGCGATCAGCTGGTCTCCGGCACCACCAGCAACGTGGAGGCGGGCCAGACCGTTACCGTGACGCTGGGCGGCCAGACCTATACCACGACAGTCGGGGCCGACGGCAGCTGGAGCCTGAGCGTGCCTTCTGCAGCGCTGACCGCGCTGGCCGCGGGCACCACCACGCTCAACGTGACCGTGAGCAACGCGGCGGGAACGGCGGCCAGTGCTGAGCAGGTAATTACGGTTGACGCACCGGTTACCCCTCCAGGCCCACCGACGATAACGGTGAATGACTTTGCCGGTGACAACGTCCTGGACAACAGCGAGAAGGCCAGCGATCAGCTGGTGTCCGGCACCACCAGCAACGTGGAGGCGGGCCAGACCGTCACCGTGACGCTGGGTGGCCAGACCTACACCACCACAGTTGGGCCGGACGGCAGCTGGAGCCTGAGCGTGCCGTCGGTAGCGCTTGCTGGGTTAGCGGCGGGTGCGGCCACCATCGACGCAAGTGTGACGAACACCGCAGGTAATAATGCGACAGACAGTCAGCCGTTTACCGTCGAAGCGCCAGCAGGTGCAGCAGGTACACTGGTTATCACGCAGCCGCTGGGGGGCGACGGTTTTATTAACGCTCAGGAAGCAGCTCAAGGATTGACCGTAAAAGGATCGGTCGCAGGGGTGGCCCAGGGGCAGCAGGTCGTTGTGAACTTTAATGGTGTCGATTACACCGGCACCGTGGATGCCAATGGACTCTGGTCCGTCATCATTCCGTCCGGTGCCTTTAGTGGCGTCAGTGATGGGGTGAAACAAATCACCATCAGCACCGTGGATGCCAATGGTAATCTGCTGTCCAACACCGCCGATATGACCCTGCAGGCCACTACGCTGCCTGCCATCTCGCTTGATAGCGGCTCGCTGAGTGACGGTATTCTCAATAATACCGAAAGCAGCAGCGATCAGGTATTAAGCGGCAATACCGGTGTCACCGGGGCTGGCCAGCAGGTACAGGTTCAGCTCGGCGGTAAAATCTATGACCTGCCAGTAAATAATGACGGAAGCTGGAGTGTGACCGTACCTGCGGCCGATCTGGCTGCACTGCCACAGGGCAATAATCCGCTTGTGGTAAGCGCGATCGATCAGGCCGGGAATGTGGTGACACAGACCAGCACGGTCAATGTCGATACGCAACCGCCTTCATTAGGTGTGGATCCCGTGGGCGGTGACAATACGCTCAGCGTAAGCGATCTGACCCAGCCGCTGATATTGAGCGGTACCGGGCAGAATGGCGATCAGGTCACGATGTCACTTAACGGCAGATTCTACCGCACGCTGGTCAGCACCAATGGACGCTGGTCATTGCGTATCGATCAGTCCGATTTGGCCGCGTTACCCTCGGGTAGAAATCCTTTTACAGTCACCATTACCAACGCCAATGGCAGTCAGACGACGTTCACCAGCGAACTGAACGTCGCAACGGCACCAGAAGTGCAGCCAACATTGAGTGTGAACAGCGGCACCTTTGCGGGTGATGGCGTGCTGGATGGTTCAGAACAAAAACTGCCACAAACGCTCACCGGTACCTCAACAAACGTAGAGGCCGGACAGCAAGTTAGCGTCACCATTAACGGTATAACCTATACCGGTACGGTAGAAGCAAGCGGTAACTGGAGCATCGTTATACCACCCGTAGCATTGGCAACGCTGGCTGAGGGCAGTCAGGCTCTGACCGTCACCGTGGTGAATGCCGCAGGTAATACCACCAGCACCGAACTGACCTTCCAGGTTGACGCAACAGGAAGCAGCGTTGCCCTGGCTCCGGCAGGAAACAACAATTATCTTAATGCCGATGACGTGGCGAGTGAGGTCGTGCTTAGCGGTAGCACCAGCAATATCCCGGCAGGCAGCATTGTTAACGTCACCGTTAACGGTAACAACTACACCGGTACGGTAGGCGCGGATGGCACCTGGACGGTGACGCTGCCGGCGGGCAGCCTCGTTGGCTTACCCAACGGCGCGCTTCCTGTTACCACCACCATTACCGATGCGGACGGCAATACGCTGGCAACCAGCACCTCGAATATCAACGTTGTGGCGACCGATGTACCGGTTGCGACACCGGGCGATGCGTTTGTCGATGGCGTACTGAACGGCAGTGAAGCGGCAGCGGGCGGTGCTATCACCGGCAACAGTGGCGTAACCGGGGAAGGCCAGCGCGTAGTGGTTACGCTCAATGGCGTCAACTACACCGGTATTGTCGATAACACCGGTAACTGGCAGGTGAACATTCCTTCAGCGGTGCTCTCAACACTGCCACAGGGATCGGTGCCTTATACGGTTACCCTTACCGACATTGCCGGCAACACCAGTAATGCCGCCGGCAGCGTGACGGTCGATACTTTACCGCCAGCCCTGACGGTAGCAACACCGTCTGGCGATGGTGTTCTTAATGCAGTTGAACTTCAGCAGCCCCTGGTCCTGAGCGGTAACAGCGAAGGTAATGCCGTTATCGTAGTCAACATTAACGGAACCACCGTCAGCACCACCGCCAATCCGGACGGGAGCTGGACGCTGGAAGTACCGGCTGCGGCACTGAGCGATCTGACCAACGGCAGCTATCCCCTGACCATCACTGCTACCGACACCGCGGGCAATATCACAACGGACACCAGCAGCCTGACGGTGAAAGCCGATGCGGCTTCATTACCCACGCTGACCCTAAACCCGTTTGCCGGTGACAATCTGGTTGACGGCGCTGAACGTCAGGTCAATCAGGAACTGTCGGGCACCACCACCAACGTGGAGGCGGGGCAGGTTGTGACGCTGACCGTGGGCAGTGACGTGTTTAGCGGTACCGTTCTGGCGGACGGATCGTGGCGCCTCACTGTTCCTGCTTCCGTTCTGTCGGCGCTGGCCGATGGTAGCGCCACCTATACGGTTGCCGTCAGCGATGCCGCAGGCAATACCACCTCGACGGATCTTGCGTTGACGGTCAACAGTAATGCTTCCGGTGTGGCGCTTGATACGATAAGCGGAGATAACTTCCTGAATGCCAACGAGGCGGGGGAACCGTTGATCATTACGGGAACCACAGTCAATGTGGCACCGGACAGCACTGTCACGCTGCAGTTTAATAATGTCACTTACACCGCCGTGGTCTCTGCTGGCGGTACATGGAGCGTGATCGTCCCACCATCCGCTCTGGCAGCCCTGACGGATGGCCCTGCGGCCTTAACCGTAACGACGACGGATACAACGGGCGCGGCGCTGAGCAGTTCAGCCACGCTCAATGTCGCGATTAACAATGTTCCCAACCCTGTGGTGATCACGGCCTTCGGCGACGGGATCCTGAATGCCACGGATATTTCCAGCGTACAGCAGCTTAGCGGAACGACCGGCGTAAGCGGTGTGGGCCAGACCGTGAGCGTTTCCCTGGGCGGCAATGTTTATACCGGTACGGTAGACGGAAATGGTAACTGGCGTGTGAGTCTTCCTGCCAATGCCTTAGCCGCACTGAATGAAGGCGGCACGGACTATACCGTCACGGTCACGGACGCGGCAGGGAACAGCCGCGAGGTAAGCGGTAACGTTAATGTTGACCTCACGCCACCGACCCTGACGCTTGATCCCGTCGCCGGGGACAATATCGTAGACGCCGCAGAAAGCACGGCGCCGATCGTCCTGAGCGGCAGCAGCGATGCGGGCGAGGGGCAGGTTGTGACCATCACCCTGAATAACCAGGTATGGAACACCACGGTAGGTGCTGACGGCAACTGGAGCTTTGCGCTGCCAGCGGGCGCCCTGGCAGACGTCGCAGCGGGCAGTTATACCCTGACGGTGAGCGTCAGCGATCCGGCGGGGAACCTTTCAACTGAAACCCGTGATATTACCGTGGCGACCGGTACATTAGCGATAAGCATTGATACGCCTTTTGCCGACAGCTACCTGGGTCAGATTGAGGCAGCCAGTGAACAAACGCTGACGGGCACGACAGGGCTGACCGGCGCAGGCCAGATTGTGACCGTCACGCTAGGCGGTAATGACTATGCAGCCACGGTGGATGCTCAGGGCAACTGGACGGTCACGCTGAGTAGTACCGTCCTGCAGGCCTTGCCCGAAGGCACAAATACGCTTGTCGTCACCGTTAGCGATGCGACAGGCAGCAGCGGCAGCCTGAGCAGCGCAATCACCGTTGACTTTACCCCACCGGAACTCAGCCTGAATCCTGTAACCGGTGATAATCAGATTAACTCGCTGGAAATTCTGCAAAATATTTCCGTTTCAGGTACAGCATCGCTGGCCGATGCAGGGCAAACGGTGACGGTGACGCTTCAGGGCGAAACCTATCAAACCCTTGTCTTGATTGACGGTACCTGGGTTCTTGAGATACCCGCCAGCGTCATGCAGGGCTTGCCGGATGGCCCTTACTCACTGGACGTCACGCTGACCGATGCCGCAGGCAACCAGACCACGCTCACCCAGACCCTGACGCGCGTCGCAGACAGCGCGTCGCTTCCGGTACTGACCCTCGATGCCATCAGCGGGGATAATTACCTTAACCAGGGCGAAGCGGCTGCGGACTTAACCATCAGCGGCGGCAGTACGAATTTGACCGCTGGTCAGGTGATCACCGTTTCGCTCAACGGGCAAAGCTACACTGGAGAAGTGCAGGCAGATGGCCGCTGGACGGTGACCATTCCACAGGCTGACGTCAGTGTCTTACCGGACGGTCCTCAGAGCGTGGTGGTGAGTGCCACCGACAGCGCAGGCAACCCGACCAGCAGCGATGCGACCCTTAATGTTATTGCCAGTGGCGCGGCGCTGCCGACCCTGAGCGTGGATGTGGTCGCCAGTGATGACATTATCAACGCCATTGAAGCCGGAGCGGATCTGGATGTCAGCGGCAGCAGTACGCAACTGGCAGAGGGAACGGTAGTGACCGTCACGCTGAACAACGTCGGCTACACCGGCACCGTTGACGCGGCGGGTAACTGGACGGTCTCCGTGCCGTCTTCGGCTCTGAGTGGTCTGCCTTCCGGCTCGCAACAGACCTTTGTCGTCACGGCAAATGACGTGGCAGGTAATACCGCCCTGACTAACCACAATGTCGCGATTGACACGACATTACCGGTATTGAGTGATATCAGCCTGAGTGCAGGCACATCGCTTAATCTGGCCGAGTCGCTGCAGGATCTGACCGTGAATGGCAACAGCGATCCGGGCGCGCAGATCACCGTCGTCCTGAACCAAATCACCTACACCACCAGTGCAGATGAGAATGGTGTCTGGTCACTGGCAATCCCCGCCGCGGATTTGCAGCAGCTCAATGACGGGCTCCAGACGCTGACGATTACCGCAACGGACGCCAGCGGCAATGTCACTACCAACACCAGCACCACGCTGGATGTGGCCTTCCGCACACTGCCGGAGCTGACGCTGGATACGCCGTTTGGTGATGGCATTGTCAGTCAGGCCGATGCTGCCGGTGAACTCACCCTGAGCGGCAGTGCGACTAATCTGCCAGAGGGCAGCCCGATCACGGTGACGATCGGCGATCAGCCGTTTAATACGACCGTTGGTGCCAACGGTGCATGGACCTTAACGCTGGCGCCGGGCGCGCTCGATGCCTTACCCGATGGCCTGACCCAGGTGGTGGTGACGGCCAACGATGCGGCAGGCAACCCGGCTGAAGTCAGCGCAGGCATTGAGATTCTGGTGACCGTACCGGCCGATCCGACCATAGCCGCCACGTTGTTTGGCGATAATGTGATTAATACCACTGAAGCCGCCTCCGTGCAGCTGATTACCGGCACCACGCCGTTTGGCGATGGACAAACCGTCAGCGTCAGCGTAGACGGCACGCCACTAACCGTCTCTGTCGATGCGAACGGTAACTGGAGCGCCAGCCTGCCGCCCGATGTGATTGCCGGTCTGGCAGACGGAACGCACACGATCAGCGTGATCACCACTGACCGGGCCGGTAATACTTCTGTTGCCGTTACGCAAGACTTTACGACGGCCACGGCACCTATCCCCGAACCGACGCTGAACACGCCATTTGGTGATGGCCGTATCAACGCGATAGAGGCGCAGGCAGATGGCACCCTGAGCGGCAACCTGAATATTGATAATGCCGCCTCCGTTACGGTAACCGTCAACGGTACGGCCTATGCCGCCACGCTCAACGGTGATGGCACCTGGTCCCTGGCTCTGCCATCGGCATTACTGCAGACGCTGCCAGACGGTAACTGGCCCGTTGCGGTAACCATGACGGACACCAACGGCAATACGGCCACGATAAACAGCAACATTGTGGTAGCAATACAAACCCTGCCGGATGTCAGCCTGACTCTGCCGTTCGGTGACGGAGCACTGAATGCGGCTGAAGCGGCACAAGACCAGACGCTGACCGGCTCGACAGGTATCAGCGGCGAGGGCCAGACAGTAACGGTGACCATCAGCGGCTTTAATAACGATTTGCCACTGAATGCAACCGTTCTGCCGGACGGAAGCTGGTCACTGGTCCTGACGCCGGCGCAGATGGCGCAGATCCCCAACGGCAGTCATGTTATTACCGTCAACGCCACGGATATTGCCGGCAACACTGACAGCACTACGCTCAATGTGGTCACCGCCGTCACCGTTCCCGTGCCCACCTTTACTGACCTGCAGTTTGGTGGTGATAACGTGCTGAACATCAGCGAGGCCGCTGCTGGCGTAACGCTGACCGGGACGACCGGTAGCCTCGGTGCAAACCAGGCGGCAAGTATCAGCGTGGATCTGGATGGAATACGCTATCCGGGTACCGTTGATGCGAATGGTAACTGGAGCGTCACGATCCCACCTAATGCGTTGAATACCATCGGAAGTGGCCCGCACAGCGTGACGGTGAATGTGGTGGATGCAACGGGTAATCCGGCTACGGCACAGTTTGACTTTACCGCCGATCTGACACCGCCAGCCCCGAGCGTGGATCCGCTGCCACGCAACGGCTATGTCAACGCCACTGACGTCGAGAACGGTATCACGCTGACGGGCAATACCGGTGAAACCGGCGCCGGGCAACAGGTTGTGGTGACTATCGGCACCACCGATTTCACTGCCCAGATAGCGGCGGATGGAAGCTGGACATTGCCGTTGAGTAACGCGCAACTGAGCGCCTTAACCGATGGCACCTATTCGTTAGCCATCACCGTCACCGATCCTGCCGGTAACAGTACGACGCTCAACGAATCCCTGGTAATCGACACAACAGCGCCAACGATCACCGGCGTGACGTTTGCAGGTGATGATGGGCTGGATTATGCCGAGAGTATTCAGCCTCAGGTGTTAAGCGGCATCGCTAACGGTGCGGAGACCGGGTCACAGTTAACTGTCTCCTATAACGGCACGCTGTTAGGTACGGCGGTTGTCGGTGCCAACGGCGCCTGGAGTCTGACCCTGACGCCAGAACAAATGAGCACCTTCGTCGCACCGGATACCACGTTAACGCTTGCCGTCAGCGACCTGGCGGGCAACCCGGTCACGCAGGATCTGACGGTGCCGGTTGATCTTACACCCCCACCAGGACCGCTGGTCACGCTGGGCACCGTATCGGGTGATAACATCATCAGCACGGTCGATCAGCAGGCAGGTGGCGTCGTGGTGAGTGGAACGTCACAAAATCTCGGTGCCACCGGTGTCGTTACCGTCGTGATCAACGGCGTGGACTACAGCACGACGATTGATGCTAACGGCAACTGGACGACGGCAACCTTACCGGTCAGTGATTTTGGCAGCACTGATGGCCCGGTCACGATTACCGTCAATGCCACCGACGGAACGGATACCGTGACCACCAGCGGCACCGTTCAGATCGATCTGACGGCACCGGTACTGACGATTAACAGCTTCACGGGTGACGATGTGGTTAACGCCAGTGAAAGTTCAACGCGTCAGACCATTAGCGGTACGGCGGACACCAGCGAAACGGGACGTACGGTAACGGTTACCCTGAATGGCAAAACCTACACGGGGATCGTGCAGGGCGACGGCACCTGGTCTACCAGCGTGCCAGCCAGTGATATGCAGGCGTTGGCCAACGGTGAAACGACCATTAATGCGCAGTTGACCGATGCCGCCGGCAACGTGGGCAGTGCCAGCCGCACCATTAACGTCGATACCGCAGCACCACTGATTGAGATTGACGCCTTCCTCGGCGATAACCTGATTAACGCCGCCGATGTTGCTGTCGGGCAGGTATTAACGGGCCGGACAACCGGTGCGGAAGAGGGACAAACCATTTCCCTGTACGTGGGCGATGGCGCCCCTGTCGCCACCGGGATCATTGGCGCTAACGGCGTCTGGAGCATTGACCTCACGCCGCAGGTGCTGTCCAGCCTCAACGACGGTGCGCTGGTCTTTGGCGTGCGCGTCAACGATCAGGCTGGCAACCAGACGGATGCCACGATTACCGTGAACAAAGTGGTCAATGCCGCCTTGACGCTGGTAGTGGATTCTGTCTTTGGTGACGGCACGCTGAGCGCGATCGACACCACGATTGCCCAGACCATTACCGGTACGGCGACCTCTGCAGGCGTAGGCGCAACTGTCGCGGTCACGATCGGCGGCACGACCCTGACCAGCGCCGTGGGCCAGGACGGGAAGTGGGCGATTGTTGTTCCCCCCAGTGTTCTCGGCCTGCTGAGCGACGGTGAACTGGCCCTGAACGTGACGTTAACCGATGCAGCAGGCAACAGCCGCAGCGTGGGTGAAACGGTCAATGCCATCGTGAATGCCGTACCTGTCGTGGATAACCTGACCGGTCTGTTTGGCGGCGATAATCTGCTGAATATTGCCGAGGCCGCGGTTGATCAACAGATTGGCGGGATTATCGAGAACGCGGCAGTGGGCTCACGCGTGACCGTTATCCTAGGGACGAAGACGTATAACACCACGGTGCAAGCCGGGGGCAACTGGAGCGTGACGCTGCCGTCCGGCGATCTCTCTTCCTTACTTAATGGCAATCTGACGCTGGGCGTGACTGTCACCGATGCCGTCGGTAACGTAGCCAGCAATAGCGCAACCATTGGTATCTTCACACAAACGCCGACCATCAGCCTGACGTCGCTGTTTGGTGATGGCGTGCTTAACCTGGTTGATATTGCCACCAGCCAGACCATCAGCGGCGTGGTGAATAACGTTGCTGCCGGTTCGGTGGTCACGCTGAACGTGGGGAACAGCCAGGTCACGGCAACGGTCGGCAGCAACGGCACGTTCACCGCCACGGTTGCGCCGGATATTTTGAGTACTCTGACGCAGGGAAATCTCACGATTGGCGCCACGGTCACCGATCAGGCCGGTAACACCGCCTCTACCAGCGCCGGTATTCGCGTCGATACCATCGCGCCTACCCTCACGATCAGTCCGCTGTTTGGCGATGGCCTGTTAAATGCCGCGGATGCGTTACTGGGCCAGACGATTGGCGGCGTGGTGAACGGTGCAGAGGCCGGTTCCCGTGTCGTAGTGACGATTGGCGGCCAGCAAATCGTGACGGCAACGGACGCCAGCGGGAACTTTGCTGTGTCACTGACGCCAAGGCTGCTCCAGGGCCTGACGGACGGTACGCTGACGGTCGGCGTCAGCGTCACGGATGCGGCAGGGAATACGACCAGTAGCACGGCGTCGGCCACGGTAGGGATTAACACCTTACCTAAAGTCACGCTCAACCCACTGTTTGGTGACGGCATTTTGAATATTGCCGAGTCGCTGGTCACCCAGACCATCAGCGGTACCGCCACCGGCGTAGCCGCAGGCAGTACCGTCAGGCTGGCGATTGGTAATACCACGGCAACGGCGATCGTTAACAACGACGGCACCTTCTCGGCCACGGTTTCCCCCGCCATTCTGGCTACGCTGCTCGGCGGTAACTTTACCGTGAGTGCCTCGGTTACCGACGCCGTAGGTAACACCACCTCCACCAGCGGCGGTGTGCAGCTGGGGCTGACTCAACCCACCCTGACGGTCAATACCGTGTTTGGTGACGGCATCCTCAGCGCTGCGGACCTGGCCTCTAACCAGACCATCAGCGGGACATCGAATCTGGCTGCCGGGGCGACGGTAAGTGCTACGCTCAACGGCATTACCTATTCAACGAAAGTGATCAGCGGTGGCAACTGGACAATCAGCGTGCCAAAAGGTGATTTAACCGGTATCAGCGATGGCCTTAAAGCGGTTGCGGTGACTGCCACAGATGTGAATGGCAACACCGTGACAGGCAGCGGCAGCCTGACCGTCATCAGTAATACCCCACCCGCCGTAACCATTACTTCGCTGTTTGGTGATAACGCATTAAGCGTGGCTGATGTGAAAACCACCCAGACGATTAGCGGTACGGCGACCAATGCGGAAGGGTCGCTGGTGCAGGTGACGATTGGCGGCCAGACCTTTACTACCACGGTCAGCAGCAACGGCAACTGGAGCCTTCCGGTTTCGGCCTCTAATCTCGCGGCGATCGCGGATGGACTCTATACCGTCACGGCAAGCGTGACGAATGGCGTGGGCAACAGCGGTAATGCCTCGGCTTCGCTGGGCGTTGCCAGCCGGACCACGCCAACGGCGGGCATCAACAGCTACTTTGGTGGGGATGGTTATCTGAATATTGCCGAGGCGAATGTTGCAGAAACCATTAGCGGTACGAGCAGTAACGCGATTGGGGGACGGGTTTCCGTCAACGTGGCGGGCAACATTTTCACCACGACGATTGGCAGTAACGGTGCCTGGAGTATCAGTGTGCCGTCAGCCACCCTGAAAGGCATTGCGGATGGCAGCCATTCTGTAGCCGTTACCATCACCGACGTGGGCGGTAACAGCACCACAGCCACCAGCAGCTTCACGGCGCTGTCGCACAATCAGCCGCTTCTGGGCGTCGATCCTGTGCTGAGTGTGGTGTCATCGCTGATCAACGGGCTGACGGTGCAGGGGGGCTCTCTGAATGCGGCTCAGGGGTCAAAAGTCAGCGTTACGCTGCTGCTGGCTAACGGCAGCAATGGGCCGACGATTAACACCACCACGGATGCGCTCGGACGCTACGCGGCTAACTTCAGCCCCGCGCTGTTATCGGTTGGGGGACTGCTGCTGTCGCTCAATACGCTGGCGAAGGTCACGATTACGGATGTGGCGGGCAACAGCTACACCACGACCAATACGCTATTGTTAGGCGCTTTGTTGCCGGTTACCACGGCGTCAACGACCGAGTCCGTTGCGCTGTTCTCACTGGTGGACGACAGTGCAACCGCGGCGGGCCATGATACGCAGCACAACACGCAGTCCACTGAAGAGGCAACGCCGACGGTGCACGTGGCTTCAACGCTGACCACCGAAGCCGATGTGGCCGCGCCGGTCAATGCGTCGGAGGACAATACCGGAGTCGCGGCGGCGGCAGTCGCTGACACGGCAGCCGTAACAGACACGCCTGTTGACGAAAGTTACAGCATTGGCGGGGTGGTCATTACGCTGGCAGATGGCAGCATCGTGGAAGGCGCATCGGTAAATGGGAGTAGTGGTGCCGATACGGTTGTGGTCAGCGATCTGAACTTCAGCCATATCGATGGCGGTGCAGGAACCGATACGCTGGTGCTGAACGGCGATCATCTGACGTTGGATCTGACCGATCTTGGTCTGAAAGTGGAAAACATTGAAGTGCTCGATCTCGGTCAGAGCGGCACGAACGCTGTGAAGCTGGATCTCAACGAGGCGCTGAATATCACTGACCAACAAAGCGATGACCTGGTGATTAAAGGGGCTGACGGTAGCCTTGTCACGCTGGTCAATGGCCAGGGGGGCACGTGGGAAATCAGTGGCGAACGCATGGTGAATGGTCAGTCCTACGAGGTCTACCATAACTCGGCGCTCACCAATGACAACACGTTGGGCGATGTTCTGATTCAACACAATCTGCAGGTACACATCGTTTAACATACGATATTCACGTTAAGCACTTACCCACAGCAGCGGTTGCGCAAGCTTCCGCTGCTTTTTTTCTGCAACGTGGCTTTCAACATTCCGCCACTCTTCCTGGCAACATGTCAGCATGGGGTAAGCACGCCGTGAGGGCATCCGGCCACTAACGGATAGATGAAACAGGCCGTTTTATCTTGACTTCGGGTAACGCTGTACCGACCCAGAGTAACGGGCAGATTAACGCCGGTTCGACAGGAAGCGTAATCGTCGCCTTTTGATGCCGCCTTGCCTGACAACCGCTTCATTAATCACAATCACGAGACCTTCCAGGACCTGAGAGTGCAGCGTTCCGACTGACGGCCGCTCGTGACTCAATGGTAAGCAATATGACTTTTTTAAAATCGATGTCGTTAATTTTATCTTAAGTAGTGACAGGGAATTGTGTCTGTTTAAAAAATCGCCTTTCAGTAAATATATTTGATAATTGGTGATTTTTAACATGACCACTTTCTCTGTATGTACTATTAATAGTAACTCGCGCTTAGCGGTCTTTACTGAACGCATTAAATAAATTAACAATAAAATGCGTGATGCTTATCGTGCCCTTGCTTTTTTTACATACTGAAATCACCAGGACGTCATCGAATGATCATAAGAAAACCTGTTGGTATGAATAATGAACAAAGCGCGTTTAGCCCTGTTTTTTTACGTCCTGAATGGCCTGGTCCTGCCCGCGGCATTTGCCGCCCCCTTACCGAAAGCGGAGTTCAACTGGCGCGCAGCACCCAGCGAAGAGCAGGTCGCCATTTTGACCCTGCGGGAAGCCATCCTTCGAGCCTTCGCACGCAACCCAAAAATTTCCGAGGCGGCGGCGCAGATTCATATTGGTGAAGGCGATCTGAGTGCCGCGCAAAGCGCCTGGTATCCCCAGATATCGCTTCAGGGGGCCGCGGGGCGCTCACATCAAACCGACTCATCTGGCAGTCTGAATAACAATGGGTCCGGCGGAATCACCCTCAGCCAGCTGTTATATGACTTTGGCCGCACTAACGGTGCCATTGACGAGCAGCATGCCCTGTCAGATGCCTACCGCTTCGGGTTATTTGACGCCATGACGCAGGTGGCTAAAGAGGCCTTACAGTCTTATCTGGAAGTCAAACGTTATCAGGCACTCGCCGCCACGGCACAGACGAATATCGCCTCGCTGGAGCACGTACGCGACATTGCCAAAATGCGTGCAGATGCCGGGCTCAACTCTCAGTCAGATGTGCTGCAGGCCGAAACCCGTATCGCCGCCATGCATGCCACGCGTGAACAGTATCTGGCCCAACTGCGTTCTGCCAACGCGCAGCTTACCGTCCTGACTGGCGTGGTGCCTGCCACGCTGCCTGAGCTGCCCCAGGCGCTGTTACAACAGCAAATTACCCTGGACAAAATCGCCTATGAAAACAGCGCATCGGTGCGCAGTGCGCAATACAAACAGGAAGCCGCCCGCGAACGGGTCCGTCAGGCGCAATCGGGTCACTGGCCCAGCATCAAGGTTCAGGCTGGCCGGACGCGTTACGAAAACGATACCCGCTCATACTGGGACGATGAAGTCCAGCTTCAGGTAGAAGCGCCGCTCTATCAGGGCGGTCTCGTCAATGCCAAAACCCAGTCAGCGGAGGGCGATCGGCTGGCCGCCCAGGCTGCGGTACAGCAAGCCAAACTCACGATTAATCAAAACGCCTCCACATCTTACGCCGATATGATCGGTGCTCAGCAGCGTCAACTGGCGGGAGAGGCGCAGTTAGCCAGCGCTGAACATACGCGCAACGTGTATGCCGATGAGTACCGGCTCAGTAAACGCAGCCTGAACGATCTGCTTAGCGTTGAGCAGGATGTGTTTCAGGCCGACAGCGCGCGAATCACTGCGCTTTATGACGGGTGGGATGCCACCGTCCGTTACGCCGCTGCCGTCGATAACCTGCTCGACATCATGGGTATCGATCGTCAAAAAAACAGCGGTGACCTTCTTCCTTCTTTGCAATAGCCAACCCGTTTTAAAAGGCGCGAACAATGAGTGCACAAAACCCGACAACCGATAACTGGATTGCTGCGATGTTGCGCGTGGCGGCACGCTTCGGTAAGCCTGCAGAGGGCAAAACGCTTCGCCAGCAAATGCGCTGGTTTGAACACCTGCCGGTGGCGCAGCAGCGGGATCGCCTGTGCGGGCTGCTGGGTCTTCATTTAACCATGGTGCCGCAGAACCAATTGCGCTGGCGGCAGGACATCACGCCCGTGGTGCTGGTGATGGAAAATAACAGCATCGCCGTGCTGGAAGAAATCGATGGCGAGGGCGGGGCGCGATACTGGCTTAGTGAAGGCGGCGATGTCATTCGGGAAGGCGAGCTGGCAAGCCTGCTCTCCAGAGCGCAGGGGGACATTGGCGTGATTGGCGTGGCCGCGCGCGGAAGAGATGCCCGCATTGATGAATTCGTGCAGCCCTATGAACCACACTGGTTCTGGAAAAACTTTCGCGGCATGGGCCGGCGAATCGGCGAAATATCTCTGGCATCGGTAATCAGTAACGTCCTGGCACTCGCCGGTATTCTTTTCTCAATGCAGGTGTACGACAGGGTTATCCCGGCGCAGTCCGAGGCGACGTTGTGGGTGCTGTTTGTCGGCGTGCTCATTGCCGCCGCCATTGAATATCTGATTCGCCTGATGCGAACGCAGGTTTCTGACCTGATGGGGAAACGCATCGATCTGAAAGTGTCCGCCATGCTGTTTGCCCGGGCGATGAATATTCGCAATGAGTCACGGCCTAAATCCACTGGCTCTTTCATCTCCCAGCTGCGTGAAATCGATCAGGTTCGTGAGTTACTGACCTCAACCACCGTCGGCGCTGCCGCAGACTTACCCTTTGTCATACTGTTCCTGTTTATCATGTCGTTTATCGGCGGCTGGCTGGTGCTGATTCCGCTGGCTGCTATTCCGCTCATTATTATTCCGGGGATGTTAGTGCAGTTCCCTATGGCGCGTCTGGCAAAAGCCGGGCTGCGCGAAGGCGCGCTGCGGAATGCCGTGCTGGTCGAGACGATAGAAGGCATTGAGGATATCAAAGCGCTGCAGGCCGAGCCTTACTTTCAACGCCAGTGGGAGCAAACCCACGAGGTCAGCGCCTCGATTGGCAATCAGCAACGTCTGTGGGGCGCCAGGCTGACCGGCTGGGCCTCCACCGTGCAGCAACTGACCTACGCGGGCATGCTGGTGTTCGGGGTTTATCTGGTACTGGATTCACAAATCACCACCGGTACGCTGGTGGCCTGTAGCCTGCTCTCTTCGCGCACCATCGCGCCACTCATGCAGCTGACCATGGTGTTTTCTCGTTGGCAGCACGCCAAAACCGCGATGAAAGGGCTGGATGAGCTGCTAAAAAAACCGCTCGATAAACCCGAGTCGGCCACCATGGCGCACTGTCCGACCCTGACCGGCCACTTTGAACTGCGCAACGTGCACTATACCTACGACGAAGAGAACGAAAAAAACGTGCTCAACGTGCAGCAGTTGAACATTAAGCCTGGAGAGAAAATAGCCATTCTGGGGAAGGTGGGCGCGGGCAAATCGACCCTGTTAAAAATACTGGCGGGCCAGGCGCAGGCCAGCCAGGGAAAAGTGCTGGTGGACGGCGTGGATATGGCACATATCGATCCGACCGATTTGCGCCGCCAGCTTGGCTGGCTGTCCCATGATTCGCGGCTGTTTTTTGGCACGCTCAGGCAGAATCTGCTGCTCGGCAATCCCCACGCCAGCGAACAGGAAATGCTGCAGGCGTTACGGATCAGTGGCGCGCTGTCGCTGGTTCAGCAGGATGCGGCCAGTCTGGATCGCGTGATCAATGAAGGGGGGCGAGGGCTGTCAGGTGGACAGCGGCAGATGATCATGCTCAGTCGAATGATCCTGCGCCAGCCGCAGGTGGTGCTGCTGGATGAGCCAACGGCCGCCATGGATGAGCAGCTTGAAGAGCATGTCATCCGTCAAATGCAGGACTGGATCAGTGGGCGCACGTTGATTCTGGTGACGCATCGCCCCGCGCTGCTGAAGATGGTCGATCGCATTGTCGTGATGGATAACGGGCGCATTATTGCCGACGGTGCGAAAGAGCAGATATTGCGGCGCGCCACTCAGAACGTCCCGGAAGCGACACAGGGAGGTACGGTATGAGTGTGATCATCGATAAAGACCTTGCCAGACATGAGCGGCGCACCTCCGCGATCATCTGGTTGTGTACGGCGGCGCTGGTCTTTTTCCTGATCTGGGCGCACTTTGCCATTCTTGATGAGGTAACCGTCGGGACCGGTAAGGTTACGCCATCTACGCGCGCCCAGGTCATTGACAGCCTGGACGGTGGCATCGTTAAGCAGCTCAACGTGCACGAGGGCGATATTGTAGAAAAGGGCCAGATACTGGCCACGCTGGATCCAACCCGGTTTCAGTCCAACTTTGGTGAAGTACAGGCCAGAGTTCGTACGCTGCGTGCTTCATCGGAACGGCTCAATGCTGAACTGTCGGGGATTCCACTTAAATTCAGTGCTGAGACGCAAAAAGAGCCGCAGCTGGTGGCGCGTGAGAGACAGCTGTATGAATCGCGTCGGCGTAACCTCACCGAGACCATCAACAACCTGCAACAGTCTTTGCGGCTGGTACAGGATGAGCTGCGGTTAACTGAACCGCTGGTGGCAAAAGGCGCGGCGGGGCAGGTTGAAGTGATTCGCCTGCGCCGCCAGGTCAGCGATCTGCGTGGAAAAATCGACGAGGCGCGTAACGACTATCTGGTCCGCGCTCATGAGGAGCAGGTGAAAAACAATGCTGAACTCGATGCCCAGCTACAGGTAGCCGCAGGCAAAGAGGATCAGCTGACGCGCGCCACGCTCTATTCACCCGTGCGCGGCATCGTTAAAGATATTCAGGTCACCACGGTAGGTGGTGTGCTCGAACCCGGCGCAAAAATGATGGAAATCGTCCCCCTGGAAGATCAGTTACTGATTGAAACCCGTATCAATCCCCGTGATATCGCTTATATCCGGCCCGGGCTGGCAGCCGTGGTGAAAGTCACAGCCTATGACTCATCCATTTACGGGGATTTAACCGGCGTGGTGGAAACCGTTTCGCCTGATACGTTGCAGGATGAAGTTAAGCGCGACCAGTATTACTACCGGGTTTATGTGCGTACGCAAAAAGCAGAACTCATCAACAGGGCTGGACGACGCTTTCCTATCGTACCAGGCATGGTGGCGAATGTGGAGATCAAAACGGGGCAGAAATCTGTCATGGACTATTTGCTTAAGCCGTTGAATAAAGTCAAAGAATCGATGCGTGAACGCTAATATAGCTCACGTTTTCTGACGTCACGTATTTTAGTTACGCTGCGTGA
Source organism: Pantoea sp. B623 (assembly GCF_024814475.1). Taxonomy (NCBI): domain Bacteria; kingdom Pseudomonadati; phylum Pseudomonadota; class Gammaproteobacteria; order Enterobacterales; family Erwiniaceae; genus Pantoea; species Pantoea sp. B623. The sequence continues at coordinate 3,957,769 of NZ_JANUXM010000004.1, forward strand.
TAAATTAGCCGCTGAAGTTTACCTGCTGAGGCGGTATATTGCGCGAAATAAACCCATAAATACGGTGAAGAATCCCGCAGCTATCCCGGCTATTCAACTCTCTAAGACAATACAGACAACGTTCAGGCAAAAAAAAAGCCGGGCAATAAGCCCGGCGATATATAAGGGTAAAAAAAATCATTCGGGGTGAATGAAGATAAGAAATAAATGATGATAGCGGGAGTAAGTATATTGGCTGGCGAATAATAAGTTTTACCATTGAGTGCTTAGGATTATTCCCACTAAAATCATTGTGATAGCTATTATTTTCAACGCGGTTGTCATTTTGTGCTTTATTTTTTATCACTCCGTGCGGCTAATAAGTTCCCCTTTATTTACATATAGCAATAAATTTTACAGATCATGAAACACTTTCGGAAATTTAGTAGCATTTTTACGATGGATTATTACCCATTATGAAACAACAATGGTTTGCCGACCGATATTACCATCGGTTTGCAGTGGCAAATATAAAAGGCACATAACAGAGGGTAATAAAAATGAAGCGTCACATTCTCTCCCTGGCGATCCCGGCATTACTGGCAGCAGCGGGCTCGGCAAATGCGGCTGAAATCTACAATAAAGACGGCAATAAATTAGACCTGTTCGGCAAGGTTGACGGATTGCACTATTTCTCGGACAACGACGGTGCCAACGGCGACCAGTCTTATGTTCGTTTTGGCTTTAAGGGTGAAACCCAGGTAACAGATCAACTGAGCGGCTACGGCCAGTGGGAATACCAGGCGGCGCTCAACAATTCAGAAGCACAGGGTACGGCAAACAGCTACACCCGTGTTGGTTTTGCAGGACTGAAATTCGGCAATGCAGGTTCATTCGACTACGGTCGTAACTACGGTGTGGCTTACGACATTGGCGCATGGACTGACGTTCTTCCTGAGTTTGGTGGCGATACCTATGGCGCAGACAACTTTATGTTCCAGCGTGGCAACGGTATGGCGACCTACCGCAACAACGGCTTCTTCGGTCTGGTAGACGGCTGGAACTTTGCAGTTCAGTATCAGGGTAAAAACGATAACCCAACGGAAGCAAGCGGCGGGCGTGATGTGCTGGGTGAAAACGGCGACGGCTGGGGTCTGAGCACGACCTACGATCTGGGCTCCGGTTTCGGTATCGGTGCGGCAACCTTCCAGTCGGATCGTACCAACAACCAAAATGGCAATGCGCCGGGCATTCTGGGCCGCGGAGATAAAGCGGAAGCTTATACCGGTGGTCTGAAATACGATGCTAACAACATTTATCTGGCTGCGATGTACACGCGCGCCTATAACGCGATCAGCTTTGGCGACAGCACAAGCGCTAATCAGCCAAACACGGCCTACGGCTATGCTGACAAGGCTGATAACTGGGAATTAGTGGCACAGTACCAATTTGACTTTGGTCTGCGTCCTTCTCTGGCATACGTTAACTCGCGCGGCACCGATGTGCAGAACTGGGGCAAACAGAATCTGAAGAAATATGTCGACGTGGGTGCGACTTACTACTTCAACAAAAACATGTCGACCTATGTTGATTATAAAATCAACTTACTCGATGACAACGACTTTACCAAGGCCGCCGGCATTAATACCGATGACGTGGTGGGCGTAGGACTGGTGTACCAGTTCTAAATGTCACAGGGAGCGCCCGTGCGCTCCCTGATTTATTAATCTGCCGGGTGTTCCGGCTCGTTATCATCCTGTGGCACGATCACGTTGCCATATCTGGCCCCCTCGAATGCCACACCTGAAAGTGTAAACGCAGCAAAACTCAGCCAGTTTTGCATCGCAGTCATCACGGTTTCCGACTTATCCATCCCACACCTCTCAGCAACACAGTTAAGGTTTCTGGTGCAGGAATCGTGCCAGCCCAACCGCTCTCATAGCCACGGAAAAACAGGTGATTTTGCTACAATGGCGCGCGAATTAGGGGGCTGATGACCTTAAATGGTGCAGGGGCGATCAACGACGGCGCAGGTAAGTGGTTGGCATGTTGCGATTACGGCGTTGCTGCCATGTTTTATAGCTTCCTAATACGAACAGGCCCAGCACAGCGGCAAGGATTACATAAATCATCTGTGACTCCTTATTCTGACGCTCTCAGGAGCGAGCGGAACGTAGCAGTGTGATCGACCTAATAAGTTTTATCAACCATGTTTAAGTTACTTTACTTAGTGTTTGTGCTTTGAAATATGCACAGATGACCTGTTACGGATAAATAATGATGCGTTTTAAGATAAATCTCCTGTTTGTAGCTTTAATGTCATTGTTAATGGGATGTGACGACACGTCATCCAAAGCCCATGACGCCATGGTGCTGGAAGGCAAAACGATGGGAACGGTGTGGCGAGTCAGCCTGGCAGGCGTGGAGGCTGGACGCAAAGCGGCACTACAACAGCGCATCCAGCAACGACTGGATGCCGATGATGCGGAACTCTCGACGTGGAAACCGACGTCAGTGCTGTCACGTTTTAATCAGAGTCGTGCAACAACGCCTCAGCCGGTGAGTGAAAACATGGCTGATATCGTGACGATTGCGCTACGTATCGGCAAAAAAACCTCGGGCGCCATGGATATTACGGTCGGGCCGCTGGTGAATTTATGGGGATTTGGCCCCGATAAGCAGCCCAACCATATTCCGGATGACAGCCAGATTGCCGCGGCCAAAGCCCTGACCGGCTTACAACATTTACGTGTCATACAGGGAGGCGAAGGCCAGTGGTTACAGAAGGATCTGCCAGGCTTGTATGTTGATCTCTCCACGGTGGGAGAAGGTTTTGCGACCGATCACCTTGCGCGACTGATGGAACAGGAGGGGATTAACAATTATCTGGTCTCGGTGGGGGGGGCTGTGCTATCCCGCGGGATGAATGCGCAGAACCAGCCATGGCGGGTGGCGATTCAGAAACCGACCGATCGCGAAAATGCCGTGCAGGCGCGGGTAGACCTGCAGGGACACGGCATCAGTACATCTGGCAGCTATCGAAACTATTATGAGCTAGACGGCAAACGTCTTTCACACATTATCGATCCCGCGACTGGCCGCCCGATTGACCATAAGCTGGTGTCAGCGACCGTGATTGCCACTACGGCGCTGGAAGCGGATGGCTGGGACACCGGCCTCATGGTGTTAGGTACTGAAAAAGCCAAAGCGCTGGCGATTAAAGAGAAACTGGCGGTGTATTTAATCACCCGGGAAGGCGATCGCTTCGTCAGCTGGATGTCGCCCCAGTTCTCTGCTTTTATTATTCCATCTGACTGACTGAGAGAACCGCTATGCTGGATCTGTTTAGTGATGCCTCACCCTGGCAAGAACCCCTGGCTGATGGCGCGGTGATTTTACGCCGTCGCGCACGCGATGAAGCGGAAGATCTGTATCAGGCCATGATGGCAATAGCAGAATGTAATCCGTTTGAGCACCGCATCACGCCGGGCGGACATCGCATGTCCGTTGCGATGACCAACTGTGGGGACTTCGGCTGGTCGACAGATGCGCGCGGCTACCGATACAGTGAACAGGACAGCAGCAGTCAACGTCCGTGGCCGGCAATGCCGGATGCGTTTCGCCGGCTAGCGCAGCAGTCGGCTGAAGAGGCCGGCTTCCCGGGCTTCAATCCGGATGCCTGCCTGGTTAACCGCTACGAACCCGGCGCTAAGCTGACGCTGCATCAGGACAAGGATGAAAAAGACTTACGCCAGCCCATCGTTTCAGTGTCCCTGGGCCTGGCGGCGGTTTTTCAGTTTGGTGGCTTTGAGCGGGGCGACCATGCACAGCGGGTTTTGCTGGAACATGGCGATGTGGTGGTGTGGGGCGGGCCTTCGCGACTGCGCTATCACGGCATCCTGCCGCTCAAGGCGGGCATCCATCCGCTCACCGGCGCCTTTCGCTATAACCTGACATTCAGGCGGGCTTTTTAACCCCCGCGCAAAGTGCGAATAACTATTGCTATCATTTGCCATCACATTACACTGCAGGCTGATTTTCATGTCTGGTAAGGTTTTATGGAGTTGTTGAATGTGGTTTTCTGCCAGTATCGCTGGCCGTTTATTGGCGTAATTTTGCTCACCCTGCTGAGTGCCGCATTGGGTATTGGCATGATTGCTTTTATCAATAGCGAAATGATCGTCGCCGTGAATACTTCCCTGACTGTTCTGCCCGCGTTTCTGTTCCAGGTCGTGATGCTGATGGGCGTAACGCTGGCCTCACAGCTGGCGCTGACCTGGCTGGGCCATCAGTTTGTCTGGCGCATGCGTGGCGAATTTATCAAGCGTATCCTGGACACGCGCGTGGAGCGCATCGAACAGATTGGTAGCGCACAACTGCTGGCGGGATTAACCAGCGATGTCCGGGCAATCACCCTCGCTTTTGTCCGATTGCCTGAGTTAATTCAGGGCATCATTATCACGCTCGGTTCAGCGCTGTATCTTGCCTGGCTGTCACCCAGAATGCTGCTGGTCACCAGCGGCTGGCTGGTGGTGACCATCATCGGCGGCTGGATGCTGGTATCGCGGGTTTATCAGCATATGGCGAAGCTACGCGATGTCGAAGACAATCTCTACCGCGATTACCAGACGGTGATCGAGGGGCGAAAAGAGCTACAGCTTAACCGTGAGCGCGCCAGACTCATCTATGAAACGGTTTATCAGCAGGACGCTAACACCTACCGGCACCATATTGTGCGTGCCGATACCTTTCATCTCAGTGCCGTTAACTGGTCAAACATCATGATGCTGGGCGCTATCGGGATGGTGTTTTACATGGCTAACAGTCTGGGATGGGCCAACACGGCCGTCGCGGCCACCTTTTCCCTGACGTTGCTTTTTTTGCGCACGCCGCTGCTGTCCGCGGTCGGCGCTCTGCCTACGCTACTGAGCGCTCAGGTCGCCTTTCGCAAGCTCAATACCTTTGATCTCGCGCCCTATGAACCTGACTTTCCCGCCTTTAACGGCGAAACCGACTGGCAGACGCTTGAATTGCGAGATGTGACCTTTCACTACGGCGATAACGGTTTCCAGGTCGGACCGGTTAACTTGCGGCTCCAGCGCGGCGAGCTGGTGTTTTTAATCGGCGGTAACGGGAGCGGCAAATCGACGCTGGCCATGCTGCTCACCGGACTGTATCGCCCTCAGTCCGGCAGCCTGTTAATCGATGGCAAACCGGTTGATATGGGCGACCTCGATCTCTGGCGCAAACACTTTTCCGCCGTCTTTACCGATGTCCATCTGTTTGATCGCCTGATTGACAGCAAAGGCGATCCGGCGTCACCCGCCCGGATTCAGCAGTGGCTGGAAAAGCTTAAAATGCAGGACAAGCTAAAGATTGAAGGGAATAAGATCCTGAATCTGCAGTTGTCAAAAGGGCAAAGTAAAAGGCTGGCGTTGCTGCTGGCCGTGGCTGAACAGCGCGACGTCCTGCTGCTGGATGAGTGGGCAGCCGATCAGGATCCCCATTTCCGCCGGGTTTTCTATCGTGAACTACTGCCGGCGTTACAGGCCGCCGGTAAAACGGTATTCGCCATCAGCCACGACGACCACTACTTTATTCATGCCGATCGTCTGCTGGAAATGCGTGAGGGTAATCTGTACGAATTAACCGGCCATGCTCGCGACCACGCCAGCCTGGATGCCGTCAGGCTGACTGATACCGGATTATGATGTCTGATGAACGCGATTGACGAGGCTGCCCGATGCCTGACTACCACACTCAGAAGAGGGGCAGAGGGTTGATGCATAAAGGATAAAGCCGCTCAGGGTGAGCGGCTTAGAAAAGGTCTGGTTGACGCTTGAAATCACACGTTGCTTTGCTGTAACGCGGTGTGAGGTTGGTAGCTTGTTATAATCAATCGTTTGGCGGGATGGAGAAGTTTTTCAGTGAAACGACAAAATGTTGTTGGCCTTTGCTGATGCGCGCACCGCGATCGCACCACTGACTTGCCAGACGAAAGAAATCGTCACAACCGATGTCGTATGCCAGCTCCACCTTATTGATACCTGAGTGCAGTAAATTTTCTGCATCCTTCAGGTTTTTAGCTTGGATGATCATATCTGTACCCTCGATTTCAGGAGGAAACAGAATAAGCTTTTTTTATGACAAAAATGTTTCAGTTTGATGAACCGCTGTCTTATTTGTTATTTTTGTGAAGCATTAGACATTAAGGGTTTATCACTAACTCATTAATTAATATCAATAATGGTGATTTTTTAGCAGTTTATCGGGAAAGTCTGATATTGCAACCATCAGCAGCGGGCTGTTCAGCACAGCCCGGCAAACAGAAATCGTTTAGTCCTGTTGATGTCTGTCAGGCAGCAGGCCAATCAGAGGTTTTCAGGTCTGGGCTTCATGCTCACTCTCAGGGCGAAGACGTTCCTGAGCCAGAAAACTCAGGTCGCTGCCTGCAGGACGCTGGTAAATGCGCAGCGAAAAGACGTTAGCGATGGCATATACGTATTCGAAGATGGCCGATTGGGTATGTTCATAATCGACCCAAAGCACAGACGACGTAAAGCAGTAGATCTCAATGGGCAGCCCCTCAGAAGACGGCTTCATTGACCTCACCACGATATACATCTCTTTATGGATATCATCTCGCTGAGCCAGCCAGGCGGTGAGATAGTGACGAAAGATCATCAAATTCGTCATGCCATTTTCAACGAACCAGCGATCGCCGACGGCACTCAGTTCGCGACCATCCATAAGTTTGGACAGTTGTTCATTAATGCCGCGAATCTGCGTCATGGGCTCGAGCATGGCGTGATTTACAAAGCTTATGGACGTTTGATCAATGTAGAAACTGCGCATGATCCGGCGTGCACCGGATGAGAACATGGCCTGCCAGTTGGTATAGGTTTCGGTCAGAAAGGTTTTGGTGGGAACGCGGGACAGAGTATTGTCCCAGTTGCGAATAGTAATGGTGTGAAGGGCGATATCCACTACCTCTCCACTGATATTATTGACCGGAAGCTCTATCCAGTCGCCTAGCTGCAACACATCATTCGAAGAGAGCTGTATATTCGCCACCAGCGACAGTAAGGTGTGCTGAAATATCAACATCAGTACCGCTGCCACCGCACCCAGACTGGAGATAATAATGACTGGCGACTTATTCGACATGATAGCCAGGATCATAATCGCCGAAATGATATGCACCAGAATTTTGCCGACCTGAATATAGCCTTTAATGGAATGGTTTTTACGTTTCGACTTTTTTACGTAGGAGATATTGATAATCTCAAGTACTTCATTAAAGAACAGCGACAGGTAGACCATAAACAAAATGCCGCAGATGGTCTTAATGGCAATCAGCAGATGCTCGGGTAAGTCCGGCATAAACTGCAGCAGGAAGTAGACGGTGATCACCGGAATAAAATTAGACAGCTTTTCAGACAGCCTGACGTCTTTGTCCAGCGGCACCTGATTTTTATGGCTGCTGAAGAACACCTTACGTACGACTTTGACAACCAAAAACTTACAAATCAGATGCGCAACCAGGCCCGCGACAATCAACACAACGATGTTAATAGCAATGGAAAGAGCAGGTTTGTTCTCGATAAAGTGTTGTATGTCGTTCAAATAATTCATGTTAATCGTATGCCTGGAAATTTGTCTGTATTCAATCACAAACCTGATAATGGCGATAAGCGTAGCGTGCGTTTGAACGTCGTGCGAGGGGTAAGTTAATTGAATTGATTTATCATGCCATAGTGCCACTTTACGCCTGTGGCATCGCCGGCCTGTCTGACGCGTGAACAGGGGCGGCAGAGCGGGGCAGTCAACGAAAGTCTGGCTCGTTCAGGCCATGACTGTACTGCCTGTGCTGAGGTTCACGTACGCGTCCTGCGAGCGCTGGCGCGTTCACCAGGGCAGTGCATGGGTAACCGGCTTTGTACTGTGCCACAGAGGTATTTTTCGCCGCCTCATAACGGTCAGTTTCGGCAACAGGTCTTTAGCCTTTCGGTTACTCAGGACAGGCAGATATCAGTATCGTCATATTGTACCGGGGATGCTATGCGCGCGTTAACTCCCTGCATATAAATGAGCATCATTGAATTAAGGTTATATTTTCCCGATGCTCATGATTTTATTGAACCTGTTCCTGCTGTCGCTCAGGCGTGTTTTTTTTTTCTTAGTGACATGTTGTCGGCCTGATTAAAAGGCGCTGCAAAATGCGGGTTTTACACTCTGTATTTATAGCTATTTACGCTAAATATATGGAGGATATCGCCGTAATTTGACTTATGAGAGGCATGCTGTAGGTTAAAAATACCTCAAAAACATATGCTTATCTCCACCTCTTTTCAGGAAGGTGGAAAATGAAAACTCACACTATCTCTAGCAGTCACCCCGGTGGTCGTGTTCAGTCGGCGCGCTCGGGCAGAGTGGGCTTTATTGAAAAAGCCGGTTTTGGCGCCGGCGATGCGGCCTGCAATATGTTGTTTAATCCGATAACCATGTTCTTGTCGTTTTTCTATACGGATATATTTGGCCTTGCGCCGGGCGTGGTGGCGACCATCTTTCTTGTTGTACGATTTGCCGATGCGGTTTTCGACCCCTTTTACGGCGCTTATATTGATAAAACCGCGACGCGATGGGGCCGTTTTCGTCCCTGGATTATAGGCTTTGCCGTACCCTTTGCCATTAGCTGTATGGTGATGTTTTACACACCGGATTTACAGGGGCATGCAAAGGTCATGTATGCCTTTATTACCTATCTGATTTTGTCGCTGCTTTATTCCGGGGTTAACATTCCTTATTGCTCGCTGGGCGGCGTAATCACTACCAACGCGCAAGAACGGGTGTCCTGTCAGCAATTCCGTTTTATGGGCGCCGGGCTCGCCAGCCTGTTCTGCACGCTGACATTACTGCCAATGGTGGCCTTTTTCGGTAACGGAAACCGGCAAATCGGTTTCTTCTGGGTCATCACCATTTTTGCCATCATTTCCCTGTTTTTGTTTGTTTTTTGTGTGGCAACCACCCGGGAGCGCATTACACCCAAGAGCAATGCCGGAGAATCCATTTTCACTATTATCCGGCAAATCACAAAAAACGATCAGTGGGTCGTCTGTGTCTTTGCCATGTTTCTGGACTGTATCCCTTCTTTTGTGCGCGGCGCCGCCTGTATCTACTTTGCGAAGTACGTGATGGGATTAAACGATTACTACGCCACGCTGTTCCTGAGCACCGGCATTGTTGCCGGTATTCTTGGCTCTTACATTACCCCGTTTTTCACGAACCGGTGGTGTAAGGTTCAGGTTTATCAGGCATGCAAAGCGGTCGCGCTGGCGATGTCAGTGGTGTTCTTCTTTTTGCCCGCCCAGAACGTGGTACTGGTGTTTGGCTGGTTTTTTATCCTGTCAGTCATTCATCAGATTGGTGCGCCTATCCTGTGGTCGTTTATCGGTGACGTTGATGACTATGGCGACTGGAAAACAGGCAAGCGCCTGTCTGGGATCTGTGCCTCTGGCAACCTGTTTTCACTCAAAATTGCGCTGGCCGTCAGCGGCGCGATTGTGGGGGCTGTCCTGTCGGTCACCGGTTATCAGGCCAACATTGCTGTGCAAAGCAGCCGCGCCATCGCCGGGATTTATGCGCTGATGGTCTGGATTCCCGTCGTGGGTTATCTGCTGTCTGTGTGGCTGGTCCGTTCGCGCTACATATTGACCACAGCCAAAATGAAAACCATTGAAGACGATCTGTTCTCAACGCATCCCGAGTAAGCCTTTATCCGTAATTCGTTATGAAGACAGAAGGGAAGAAAATGATTACGTACTTTTTCCAAAAACAAAACTACATCGACCGGGTGGACGACGCCCTTTACGGCTCCTTTGTTGAGCATCTTGGGCGCGCTGTCTATAGCGGCATCTATGAACCTGGGCATGCCACGGCGGATCAACACGGCTTTAGGCAGGACGTGGGGGAACTGGTGCAGGATCTGGGGATCAGCACCGTACGTTATCCCGGTGGTAACTTTGTCTCAGGCTATAACTGGCGTGACGGCATTGGCCCGCAAGCCGAGCGCCCGGTCAGGCTGGATTACGCGTGGCTGACGAAAGAAAGCAACCAGTTTGGCATCGATGAGTTCGCCACCTGGTGTGAGAAATATGCGGTGACGCCAATGATCGCCGTCAACCTCGGCACAGGTACGCCGCAGGAGGCCGGTTACTTTATTGAATACTGTAATCTGGCGTCCGGCACTGCGCTCAGCGATCTGCGCATCCAGCATGGTCGGGAAACGCCGTATAATTTTAAACTCTGGTGCCTGGGTAATGAGATGGACGGCGAGTGGCAAACCGGGCAGCTGAGCGCGGAGGATTACGTTAAAAAAGCGCGGGAAACGGCAAAAATCATGCGCTGGGTCGACCGGGATATCAGGCTGGTCGCCTGTGGCAGCTCTAACTCGTTACAGGCCAGCTACCCGGAATGGGATCGTATCGTTCTGGAAGGGCTCTATCATCAGATCGATTACCTTTCATGCCACCATTATTTTGAAAACAGCACCGGTAACCCGCAGGATTTCTTAGCGTCGTTCCAGAGAATGGATGATTTTATTCATACCATCACGGCCACGGCGGACTATGTAAAAGCCAAACTGCGCAGCGATAAAAAGATGATGCTGTCGTTTGATGAATGGAACATCTGGTCAATCGAAGGCGAACCCTGGCAGGATCACTTTATCGATCCCAACAACCTTTATCAGGAAGCGCCGCCCCTGCTGGAGCAGTCTTATACCTTCCTGGACGCGCTGACGTTTGGCGGGCTGATGTGTTCATTACTCAATCATTGTGACCGGGTGAAAATGGCGTCGCTGGCCCAGTTGGTCAATGTGATTGCTCCCATCTTTACCCGCCCCGGCGGCGAGGTGATTCGCCAGACCATCTTCTGGCCTTTCCAGATGGTGAGCCAGTATGGACGCGGGCACGCGCTGCGCTATTTTGCCAACGTTCCCACCGTTAACACGGTGCATGGCGAAACCCGGCAGGTACAAAGCGCGGCGGTGTACAATGAAGAGAGGCAGCAAATTGCCTTCTTTGCGCTCAATACACACGACCATGACGCAACAGACATCAGGTTTATGCTGGATGCGTTTGGTGAGGGAGTACTCTCACAACATATCGTGTTAGCCGGCCATGCGCTGGATGCCAGAAATACCTTCTCTCAGCCGGATAATGTGGTGCCGCAACCCCGCACGCTGACAAATGAGCAGCGTCGCCAGAAACAGGTGTCGCTCCCGCCTCTCAGCTGGAACATGGTGCTGATCGATCTGCAATGCTGAACAGGGATAAACCCGCCAGTGTCGGATGTTTCTGGCGAAGGTGATGAAGCGGCGGAGCCACTCAAAACCCACTATCGCGTGGGTTTTGACCGAACTGGGCCGGGTTTATCAATCGCCTTACTCCAGGATTTCGGCCAGATTTACGATATAACGTGAGGAGATAAAGGCAATTGACCTTTTATCAAATTCCCGTTCATGACGGATATTTGCTAATAGGTTCCAGTAAAAAACCTTCGCCCCATACGGCCGCAGCGACAATCTACAATCTGACAGCGCGTGGGTTTTTTATCATTGTTTATCGCGCCTTTCCGGAATCATGAACCCTGTTTATCGGGGCGACGTTCTACGCATCAGAATAAATGTTTCCCTTAAACGAAATCCTGGCATGATGCTTTTTTAACAGCGCATATTGGCCTTTATTCGCTGTTGGTCATTGATTAACCCGCTCGGCACAGTCATTCCTGACTATCGAACAGCCTGTGTTTTTTATCTGTTATTGACAAATGCAGTTAAATGACGCTCAGGCAGCCGGCACTTTTTTATCCACCACAAAATCAAACTTTGTTAAACCAACACTCTGGGCACTTGTCATCACGAAGGCCACTCGCCCATACGGGGTTCCCTGATCCGCATAGATACGGATATGCGGCGGTTCAGGCAGTTTTGCCGCATCCTGCAGCCGGGCTACAAAGGCGGCGTCATCGAGTGTTTCTTTATCCCAGGCAATATTCCCGTTGGCCGTCAGCGAGATATTCACTGATTTAATGTTCTTATCGACCATGCTGGCGTTAGCTTTGGGCAAATTGACTTTTACCGCCGGATTGATCACCGGCAAGGTAATCATAAAGACAATCAGCAATACCAGCATGACATCAATAAAAGGGGTCATATTAATATCATTGACCAGCGGATCGTCATCTGACTCAAACTGTGATTTACCTGACATACTCATTTTTCACGTCTCCTGAGAAGGCCGCGCTAAACTGGCTGACTGGCGCGAAATGGCTGAACAGGGCTCGACTGAGCTTTATCGCCAGCGTGCAGTTCCTCTACGTTAGACGTAATACGTGAGCCGGTAAGATAATAAGCGTGCAGGTCGTTGGCAAAACGCGCGATGGCGTGCTGAAGGGCGCGGTTGCGACGACTTATGGTGTTAAACCCCAGAACTGCCGGGATAGCCACGAAAAGGCCAAATGCCGTCATGATAAGCGCTTCGCCCACCGGCCCGGCAACGTGAGCCAGATCGGGCTGGTCGGCCATGCTGATGGACTGCAGCGCATGATAGATCCCCCAAACGGTGCCAAGCAAACCTACAAATGGCGCCGTACTGCCAATGGAGGCAAGGATCCCCAGGCCTGATTGCAGATTGGCAGCGCTGTCGTCGATACTGTTTTTCAGGGCGCGGGCCAGCCAGTCGCTAATATCCAGATTGTTGCTGATGCCTGCTTCAATCGTATATTGGTGGGACATGGCCGCGTGTCCGGCGATGGCAAGGTCGCGAAACGGGTTGTTACCGTTGGCACCCAAGGTATCAATGGCTGCCGGTAGCGTCTTTTGACTCCAGAATAAATGCTTGGTGCGGTGGGCTATCTTTTTCATGCCCGCGCCTTGTATGCATTTTATAACAATGACCGACCAGGACATGACCGACATAATTAGCAGGATAATGGCCACTGACCGGGTAATGATGTCACCCTGTTCCCATACATGTTCAATGCCAAACTCATTCATAATGCATCCTCAATTAGTAAGAAAAGCGCCCGCTCATCATCATCCTGCCCTAGCTGGATAATTTGAACGTGATGGGTTGAATCGTCATAACGGAAATCGCCTGGCCGTTTTCCATGTAAGGATTGCAGCGTATTCGGGAAACGGCTTCCATTGCCGCCTGATCCAGATCGTCAAAGCCGCTGCTCCGTGCAATTTCGCGGTGTTTCACCGTGCCATCGGAGTTAATGATCAGGCGGATTAGCACCTCGCCCTGTTCCTGAAGCCGTTTCGCCCTACGTGGATAGTCCGGAGCCGGTACCTGGCAACCCACTGTGGCGACATTCCTGGGGGCAGCATTCGGTACGCTTTTCAGCATTTGCCCTTGAGACGTGGCGGGAATCGCCGTTCGTTCCGCCACTTTTGCATTTTGCACGGGTGAAGGTTTAACCGGTTCGACCGGGTGCGTTTTTTCCGTTAACGTTTTGTGTCGAACAACTGGCTTTGGTTTGGGCTTAGGCGGCACGACTTTTGGCTCAGGTGGCGGTACAACCGGCTTGACGTCATCCTGATCGATTTCGCGCGTGCTGTTATCGGCGGTCAGGACAGGTGGCGCTTTGACGACCTCCGGAACCGGTACGGGTTCAGCAGGCGCCTCGACCATGGTTGCTTCAATACTGGTTTGGGTCGCGGGATTAATAATATTCAGCGGATGGTATTGAGTGGTGTGGGTAATAGCCATGGCAATCAGTGCCAGGTGCAAGATAACCACCGCGCTCACCGCCAGCTTTGGCAGATTTTTTTTACAGGAACTCTGCGCGCCTTGCGGAGCAATCAGGGGAGCCGTTGGTATTACAGGCACTGAAAGATGATCTTTGAAAATAAGGCGCTCTGCTTTCACTACTACCTCACGATAAATCGCTACTGCTTAATGATTCTCAGCAGCAGTTTCTGGAAGACTTATCCTGTATGTGCAACGAGAATGAAAAAATGACACCGGCCGGGGAAGAAAAAACGCAAATTTTTATGACGCGGCCGGCTCGATCCTGATCCAGTAATTCGTAGTGCGAGTGATCGCAATCGGCATTGTTTGGGCAAGCGCGTCGAGCGTGTAGGGAATATTATCAAGCGGGAAGTTGCCGCTGACTCGCAGGTCAGCGACGGCCGGGGCGACGCGAATGACGGCAGGACTGTAATTTTTCAGTGAGTTAATCACGGAACCCAGCGTAGCATCTTTCACTTCCAGGCGACCCTGCGTCCATGCGGTTTCCTCATAGGGCGAGACGCCCAGCGGAATAAACGACTGATGATCGAACCACAGGCCGTGGCCTGCCTGAACCTGCCGACTGTCACCGTTTCGATTGGTCACTTTTACCACCGCGTTCAGGACGGCCAAATGAATACCGCTCGATTCCTGCCGAACATGGAAACGGGCTTCCTGCGCAAGAATTCGCCCTGCGTGGGTGGCAATGGTGAACGGGCGTTGATCGTCGACCACTTCGGCAATGATGCCACCGGTGCGCAGTTCCACTTTGCGCAAGGTTTCATCCAGCGAAATATTCAACGCCGTGCGGGCATTCATATCCAGCGTGCTGCCGTCGTTAAGTTGGATCCTGCGCCGCTGTCCGGTATCGGTATAAGCATCGGATAACAGGTAGGGCAAAGGATATCGCTGGTTTAATATCAACCCACTGAACACACCTAACGCGGCAACGCCACAGGCTTTTTGCAGGAACTGACGGCGGCTTGACGGCGCAAGCAACGTCTGGCGCAGATTTTCTGTGGGTATACTGTGGTTTAGCGTCTGAATCTTACCCAACGTTGCTTCAATTTTTGCACAGGCGGCGTCGTGACGATCGTCGGAATAACGCCAGCGCTCATACTGCCGGAAGTCATCTTCTGTGGCATCGCCCGAGCGTAACAGCACCATCCACTCAATTGCTTCCTGCGCGACGTCGTCGGGACGCTGGGTAAGTTTCATTTGTGATGTCCCGCCATCGGGTCAGATTGACCCTGAGCCACCAGATAACAATTCGTCAGTGCTTTAGCCACATATTTACGCACCATACTGGCTGATACGCCAAGCTCTTTAGCGATTTCAGCATAGGTCATGCCATCCAGTTGGTTGAGCAAAAAGGCCTTTCTCGCATTTACGGCCAGGCCATCCAGAGCGCGATCGATAGCCAGTAAAGACTCCATCACCATCTCCAGTTCTTCGGGCGAGGGGTGACAATGCTGTGGGCTATCCGCCAGAGCTTTGAGATAAGCCTGTTCAAGGTCGCGGCGTCGCCAGTTTTCATATAACACGCGCTGGGCCAGTGTCGTCAGCATGGCCCTCGGCTCGCGAATGTGGGGCAGTTCCGGAATTGCCGCCAGACGTAAAAACGCTTCAGAAGCGATATCTTCTGCCATGGTGCCGTAGCTAATTCGACGCCGTAATTTATCCGTCAGCCAGCGATAATCGCTGCGAAAAATAAGCGTTAATATATCTGAACGATCGGTCATGTCGGCAGGCATAATGTCCCCCATCTGAAAACTTAACACCTTTCTCAGCGCCTCAATAAAGACCGAGAAATGGAACCCACTTTCTACCTTGCGCTAAGGTGCAGCTTATTGTGGGAAAAACCTTTGCCTACCAAGCAAAAGAAAGGCCAATGTGTTTCCGGACTTTTCTTTTTTAAGTTTATTTTTTTATTTATTACTATTCAGCTTGTTATAAATGCATCGTTACGCTCTGCCACTCACTTCTCTTGTGCCATCTTTTTGACGCTTGAAGGCCAGCCTCAGTAGGCTGCACCGCAAAGGTGCTGCGTTCATCTGTCGCTGACGGCGGAGACAAGACAGAACGAAAGATAAGAGTATGATTTTTTTTATTAACGCGTTTCATCTTCCTGACGTGAAGCGTCATTGATGCGAGTGTTGATTCACCAGAGAGCGCCCAGTAAAAGCTCACATCCAATTAAGCACCAGAATGGTGCGCTAATGCGTCGCCGTTCACTCGGCGTTGGGTTACACAGTGATGAATAACTTATAAATTAATTTTGAATTTAAATAGTTAATATTATTAATGTTTTCAAGTTAAGTGATTTTTTTCACACAAACACCCTAATGAGGTGTCACTTTTTAAATCTCATTGCACATACCTACTGAGAAGAATAATCGACTCATAACAATATGACGTAGTCCCTTTACCTTTTCTGCTGGAGCTGTAGCAATGAACGAAGCACCGCATCATGCAAAGAAAACGTATTTTACCCAAGGCCGTCTGGCGTTGGCGGTAAATATTGCCCTGGCCATTACTGCCTTTCCGCTACTTGCGTTGCAGGAAGGTTATGCTGCAGCGCCTGCGGCAATCAATTATTCCGTGCCTTCGGGTTCTCTGGAGCAAGGTTTATTAGCGATAGCCCGTCAAAGTCATCAAACCATCTCGTTCGATCCTAAACTGGTGGCGCCTTACCAGGCTAAACAGATTAAAGGTCACTTCACGCTGAAGCAGGCTATTTTGCAACAGTTGCAGGGAACGCCACTTTCCGTCACTACCACGCCTAATGGTACGCTGACTATCTATGCGATGAATCCCACCTCGCCGGTTAAACCCGCCTCAGATTTGCAAGCTGCGCAGGACAGCGGTCAGACTCTGCCAACGATTACCGTTAACGGTGAGGCAGAACGCAGCGAAGATGAAACGGTATATAATCCATCAATGTCGAGTTCTGCGACGCGCACCAATTTATCCCTGCAGGATACGGCACAGTCCGTTCAGGTCATCAGCCGCAAAGTGCTGGACGATCAGCAGGCCACCTCTGTGGAAGATGCGCTGCGTAACGTAGGAGGGGTCAATCTTAGTACCGGTAATCGCGGACAAAATGGCGTTAGCATCCGTGGTTTTGCCATCACCTCAGGTTCCACAGACGGCGTATCCAATCCCAGCAACGCGGTAAACGGCAGCCCTTTAGGTTACTCCAGTATTGATGGTGTTGAGCGTATTGAGGTATTAAAAGGACCACAGGCGGTATTAGCAGGAAACAGCTCACCTGCGGGTTCGGTTAACGTTGTCCGTAAAGCGCCGACGGCTTACCCACTGCATACAATAAAAGTCGAGGTGGCCAAATATGGTGAAGTCAAAACCGCAATCGATCTCGGCGGACCATTAAACGACGATAAAACGTTCCGCTACCGCCTTAATGCATCCACCATGCACTCCGATAACAGCTTCCCGGATTTTAATGGTAATCGTGCCGACTACCTTGCACCGGTTCTCGCATGGGAAGGGGAAAAAACACATATAAAAGTGGGCGCCGAATTTACCAATACCCGAAAATCAGGCCCTGCAGCAACTCTTTATAGTAACGGCCATATTTTAAAACTGCCTGAATACCGACTGGGTGATAAAGATGACCACTTCGCTCTTGATTCTAAAACTACCTATTATGAACTAAAGCAGGATCTGTCAGATAACTGGTCGTTTAACAGTAAAGCCGCTTATGTGGACAGCGTGAATAATTTCCGCGTTCATGAAGTTTACAATGCCGCGCGCAATGGCAATTTACTGAGCCACGAGCTGGGTATCAGACAGGACACCACGTCCTTAAGCCTGCAGAACGATATCCGGGGCAAATTCGATACCGGGCCGTTAACCCATAATGTTCTGGTGGGTTATGATTACCAACATACAGAGACCACCGACTGGGAACTGGCTCAAGGGCGAATCTTCACGACGGGAAATTATAACAATCCTGACAGCCTTTCTTTTCCGCCAATACCCGATCCAACCGCTAAAAACTATAATACGCTCGAACAACAAAAGGGAATTATTCTTCAGGACCAGATTGATTTCTGGAAAAAGCTGCATCTGCAATTGTCCGCCAAGCGAGCGCAATGGACGTCAAAATCGACAGCCTATGTTTCACCGACGCGCACTTTAATTACCTTTTCAGATGAAACGAAATGGGTGCCCAGCTACGGTGTGAGTTATGACATTACGCCTGAGGTCACCGTCTATGCTAATTTACTCAACAGTTTTCAGACAAGTGGATTGCTGGACCCCCGGACCGGAAGTGCATTTGCACCTTCCACAGGAAAATCGAAGGAGGCCGGCTTTAAATTCAGTCTGCTCGACGATAACCTGACGATTACGACGTCAGCCTTTGACATTATTCAAAAAAATCTCATCATTACGAATTTTGCCGGTCAACCAGTCGGGACACAGGGAAGGGAAACCAAAGGTTTCGATTTCGATTTAAATGGTCAGATATTGCCGGGCTGGAATATCACCACCAGTTATACTTTCTCTCAGTCAAAAGATCCCGACAACGCGGCACTTATCGGTTACCAAAGCAAAGTTGTGGGTCAGCCAAAACATACCGCGAGCCTCTGGACCACCTATGAAATACAGCAAGGGAAATTACAGGGACTGGGTGCGGGTGTCGGGGTACAGGCAGCAAGCAGTACCTGGAACGGTTACAGAAACAACTATTTTAAAGAGGGCGGTTGGGCCCAAACGGATGCCTCCGTTTTCTATCATCAGCCTAAATATACGGTGACGCTGGGCGTGAATAATATATTTAATCGCACACTCTATTATTACACCTCAACCCCTCAGTTTATCAGTGTGAAACCTGACAGGACAGCACGTCTGACGCTGACTTATTCGTTCTGATACATGTAAATCACCAGAGTATACTAACGTGGTAAATAAAATCCCATCGGATGATAACCGTCCGGGTACGTGGCAATTAATCTATCCTTTCTGGATATCATCAGAGAAATGGCTGGCTATATTATTACTGGCTGTCATCCTGACAATTAATTTTACCACGACCTATGCCTTTGTCGCATTGAACAGGCTACACGGAAAATTAACCGATGCACTGGTCGCACTTAACTGGCCGGTAATCAGCAATGTCATGATTGAAAGCCTGATTATCGGCGCGTTAACCACGGTATTGCCTTTGATAAGCGTACTGGCGATAAACTATCTCACGTTGCGATGGCGGACATGGATGACCGCTCGCTTTGTGGAACGCTGGACAGAACATCCTGCTTATTATCAGTTAGAACGGGACAACGTTATCAGCAACAGCGATCAACGCGTTGCGGAAGATATCAATCTTTTTACCGACGTCACAATCAATTTATCGACCAACATTATTAATGTGCTGGTCAACATGGTCACTTTCACCATTGTGCTGTGGGGATTATCAGGCGCGTTATCCATTAGCCTGGGCAGCACGACATTATCTATTCCCGGTTACATGGTGATTGTCGTCTATTTGTATTCTGTTGCCCACCTCGCGCTGGCGCACTGGCTGGGTAAAGTCCTGATCGGCGTGAATATGAATAAACAAACGGTGGAAGCTGACTTTCGTTTCCTTGGCATGCAGGTTCGGGAAAACGCCGAGCAAATTGCTTTTTTTGAAGGTGGAGAGCGTGAACGGCGGCGGCTATTTTCGCGCTTTGAACGGGTGCGCGCCAATACCCTGCTGATGATGCGTAAGACGTTCAGACTCAACTTTTTCCAGAGCTTTTTTTCGCAGGTATTTTCGCCCTTACCCACGCTGCTGGCACTCCCGTTGCTACTGTCGGGAAAAATAACGATGGGCGGCCTGACGCAAATCACGATGGCCTACGGAACCTTGCTTAGCACGCTTTCTTTTTTCCCACAGGCTTATCAGTCATTTACCAACTGGATGGCGCTGTCCAACCGACTTCGTGATCTGCTCTGGGCGTTAAATAAAGCGCGCGATAAGCCCTCAGGGATTTTACTGAAGCATCAGGGGACGCGCCTGCAGTGCGAGAACCTGACGCTTCGGCAGCCAGATGGTTCATTACTGTCCCATCTGCCGCACTGGCAGGTACAGGCGGGCGAGCGCTGGGTGATTCGTGGCCGTTCGGGCTGTGGTAAGAGCACGCTATTACGCGCCTGCGCCGGGCTCTGGCCTTATGGCGAAGGCACTATTATTGCCCCCGAGTCTGTTCGTACGCTTTTTTTACCCCAGAAAAGCTATATCCCGGTAGGCACGTTAAAAAGTGCGCTGACCTATCCGCTTGAACCTGACGTTTTTACCGATCAGCAGTGCCAACAGGCGTTAATTGACTGCTGCCTGGAGGCTCACGCCGCTTCGTTAACACAATTTGACCGCTGGCAGCAGGTGCTCTCCGGCGGCGAACAGCAACGGCTGGCGATGGCCCGGGTGCTGTTGCACAAACCCGAAATGCTGTTTCTTGATGAAGCGACCAGCGCACTCGATCCGCAGACAGAAAACCGACTTTATCAGGCGCTTATCGACCAGTTGCCCAACTGTACGCTTATCAGCGTGGCACACCGTAAAGAGCTTGAACACTTCCACCCTCATATTCTCACGCTCACGGCCCGTTAATGAGCGTTAACGCTTGCAAAGGAAACACTATGACGCATAAATCCATTGTATTAACCGATCTTGAGCTTGATGTCTTTCTGGCCGATGCTCAGTTACCGGTTCTCGTCGATCTCTGGGCCCCCTGGTGCGCGCCTTGCCGAGCGATGTCGCCGATTATCGATAAGCTGGCCCGCAACACGGCGGGACATTTACTGGTCGCCAAACTTGATGTCGAAAAATATCCTTCCATCATGCAGCGCTTTAGCGTACGGGGCATTCCCACCTTATTGCTGTTTAACCCGGCTCAGGACCCGGTTCGGTTAGTGGGCGCTCAGTCTCTGGCTCAGCTCAACGAATGGCTTGCCAACCATCAGGTCAACATCTCGGTACCCACAGTGCACGTACAGCAGGACGAAAGTCTGGAATGGGGCAGTTTCTATGGGGATGACGAACTGCTCGCTTTTATTGCGGCACGTGTACTGCGACATGCCCGCGAGCGAGAGATTACCACGGGCCAGAGTCGCTACTGGATCGAGGGTAAAGGCACCCTTGCGGCGGCGATGGTCCATCAACCCGACAGTAATGCATTTGAACGTATCACCGGGCTTTCCGCTGCACTGGGCTGCCTGCTTGACCGTTGTGAATATCTCACGGTGGAACAGGTGGAAGGCCTGTTTGGGGCGTTACGGGCAGGTAAAGATTACCGGCTGGTGCCACCAGCGTTTATGCAGTGGTGGCTGAGCGATGGGTTCTTCCCCTGGGATAATCATCTGCGTGCGCCCGAGCTAATAACGCTACTGGCGCAGTGGCAAACACTGTGCGCTGACCGGTTTGCCGGACGCGAAACGACACCGCAGGCCTGGGCCGATATTGGCAATCTGGCATCTTCCCTGTTGTCTGGCTTCCAAACGTCAGACCGACAGCTGGAAAAGATAGTCGCCATGATGATCCAACATCTTTCACCGTTTCCTGTTACGACCGACGGTGAACGGTGGGACATCATCACGAAAAATATGAACTGGGCGCATTTCCACATTATGCAAATCCACTCAGGCTGGAGCGACGACGATCGCGCCACACCAGAGAAGCGAATGGGATGGTTTATGGCGAAAGAGCGTCAAACGCCGACGGGCAAGCTCACTCAGGGGGAGATCGCCCAGCTCAGAGAAGAATGGAAGTCGCTAAATGGTGAATTTATTAGTAAAGAAAACGCGCTTCATCAAAACCTGTTGCAGCTTGCGCTGCCAATAAGCACAGCATCGCAAACGGTTTTGAATCGCCTGCTTGCCGCGGCACCGGACCTTTAATAATGATGCATAAACAGGGGGCCGCTATGGCAAATACGTTGGCGCACAGCCGGGTTCAGCTGTCGGACCTGGCTGATAGCGTTATCAGGATGGCCTTGCAGGAAGGGGCTTCCGATGCGCAGGTGATGTTTAACGAAAGCACAGGACTGCTACTTGAAATGCGTCAGGGCCGGTTAAAAACGCGCACCCGCGCCAGTCAATCCAGCCTGTTTCTCACCGTTTACCGAGGTCATCATAAGGGAACGACCAGCTCAACGAACTATTCGTCTGCAAGCCTGCGTGAAACGGTGCAGGCCGCATGCCGTATTGCAGGTTACACCGGCGAAGATCGTTTCGCCGGACTGGCGGAGGCACGCTTTCTTTGCCGTGCATCGGACGAACTGGACCTCTGGCATCCCTGGAACCTCGACGAAGCCGATGCGACAGCACTGGCAAAGCGCATAGAGGCCGGGATTGTTTCAGCGGGTGACGACGTCATTAGCGACGGTGTTACCGTGCACACCGGGCACTCGGACTGCTTCATCATGAACAGTCATGGATTTAGCTGCAGCGAACGCCAGAGCAATCACCTGATGGCAGCCCGCGCGCTGGCCCGTAAGCAGAATCGCAGCCTGCTGGATTTCCATTTCTCGGTTGCCCGCCACGCCCAGTCACTCATGGCACCGGAAGAGATTGGACGCCGGGCTGGAAATGGCGCGATAGCGGCGCTGGATACTGCCCCGCTTCAGGGCAGCCAGCGCTGTCCGGTCTTGTTTGACGCTAAATGTGCGCTGTCTTTGCTTGACCATCTGGTTCAGGCGACCAGCGGTAGCGTGCTGTATCACCGTAACAGCTTCCTCGCTGACAGACTGGGCGAGACGGTTTTCAGCGACCACGTCAGCGTCACTGAAGATCCCTTCGCGCCGCAGGGGCTCGCCAGCCGGTCATTCGACGGCGACGGTATCGGCGGCACAACCCGCAAGATCGTTAATCAGGGGATTCTGGCGGGTTTTTTCCTCTCAGCTTATGCCGCGCGCCATCTCGATATGGCTCCGACCGGGAATGGCTGGGGGCCGGGAAACCTGTCTCTGACCAGCAGCCTGACGCAGAAGGGCGATGATTTCGACGCGATGGTAAAAAAACTTCATACCGGGCTGATCGTGACCAGTTTCAGCGGCGGCGGGCCACGGTTGATTAACGGTGATTACTCGCGAAGCCTGCGGGGTTTTTGGGCTGAAGGCGGGCAAATACGGTACGCCGTTGATGGCGTTACGGTGGCGGGTAACCTGGCCGAAATGTTCCGCAACATTGTGGCTATCGGGACTGACGTGATAACCCAGGGCGCACTGACTTCCGGGTCTGTATTAATTGATAACCTTCAGGTGGCAGGACGCTGAGCCAAAGGAGTTTTACTATGAGTCAAACAGGCACAACCACTCGCCTGGTACAGGCCAAACAGCAATTGCTGGAACCCTACGGCCTGAGCGATGCCCTGCTACAGGACATCATGGGACGGATTCTCGTCCATCGGGTCGATTACGCCGATTTATATGTGCAGAGTCTTCGCCATGAAAGTTGGGCAATGGAAAATGGCGTGGTGAACTTTGGATCGTTTGATGTCGATCAGGGGTTCGGCCTGCGTGCGGTAGAGTACGATCAGACCGCCTTCGCTTATTCTCAGCATCTTGATCTCAAACATTTGCGCGAAGCCGCGCGATCGGTGCGGACCATCGCTAAGCATTGCTGTCTCGCCCTGCCTGAACCTGTTAAAGCCCGGCCCGAGTCAACGCATATCGGCTCCCGCGATCCCTTAGTGGCATGGGAGGCGGCAGAGAAAATCAGTCTGCTGGAAAAAATCAACCAAATGACTCGTGCGCTTGACCCACGGGTGATTCAGGTCACGGCCAGCCTTCGATTGTCCCATTCGGTTAACTATGTCCTGCGCCATGATTTTTATCAGGCTGCAGATATTCGTCCGATGCTGCTGTTGCAGGTCAGCGTCATCGTCGAGCAGCGGGGCGTCCGTGAGTCGGCCACGACCGGCATAGGTGGGCGCGGCGATTTCAACATGTTCAACGATCAGGTGCTGCAACAGACTTTACGCACGATGGTGGATTCAGCACTGATAAATTTAGAGGCGGTTGCGGCCCCGTCCGGCGGAATGCCTGTTGTCATTGCCGCCGGATGGCCCGGCATGTTGTTGCATGAAGCGATGGGGCATGGCTTTGAAGGTGACTATAACCGGCTGGGTACCTCAGTTTACGCAGGGCGCATCGGAGAGAGAGTTGCACCACTTGGGGTGAATATCGTCGATGACGGCACGCTACAGGGGCGCCGGGGTTCGCTCAATACAGATGATGAGGGGCACCCGACGCAGTGCACCTCATTGATTGAAGACGGTATTCTGCAAGGTTATATGCACGACAGCCTGAGTGCCCGTCTGATGAAACTTCCCCCCACTGGCAATGGCCGACGTCAGTCCTACGCGTATCTTCCTATGCCGCGCATGACAAACACCTTTATGCGTAATGGCCAGTATGAACCTGAGGAGATCATTGCGTCTGTTAAACGTGGATTATATCTGGCTAACCTGGGCAGCGGACAGGTGGATATCGTCAGTGGCCAATATAGCTTTCAAAGCGCGCTGGCCTACCTGATCGAAGACGGCAAAATTACAACACCGGTTAAAGGCGCCACGCTGACCGGAAAGGGACCGGAAACGCTGCAGCAGATCAGCATGGTTGGCAACGATCTGGCTCTGGATCGTGGCGTCGCCACCTGCGGGAAATCGGGACAAAATGTTCCAGTGGGCGTAGGGCAACCGACGCTTAAAGTGGATAACCTCATCGTTGGCGGCACGCGCCAGCGATGAGGTCATCATCCGACGAAACCGGTCTGTGGCGCTTGTCGCTTTGACGGACGCTACGGGTGGGCTGACCGCTGTTCAAATGTCGATGCCAGCGTTTTCGCGCGCTGCGGACGCGCCAGAGCCCGCAGCGATCATGTGTTTTATAAGCCAAAAATGAACCTGCCGTCACTGACTGGCGGTAAGGGGAATCTTGAGACGGTTAACGCTTTCTCGGGTAAGGAATGATGATGAAATTAACGCCATCCTGGACTGATGCATTTGCCCGGATGCCATTAACCTATTTGCGCCAGGAATATCCCAGTCATCTTGTACACTTAATGCTTGATGACAGTGATGCCTTGTCGCCACGTGTACTGCATCCGGTTTTCTATGGCTGCTACGACTGGCACTCTGCGGTACACGGTTACTGGCTGTTGCTCCGTGCCCTGAGCCTTTATCCCACGTTGTCATGCCGTGATGAAATCATTGCTGTTTTTCATGCGCATTTTACTGAAGAAAATATCGCGCAGGAACGTGCTTATTTTACCGTACCGTTTCGCACGGCGTTCGAACGTCCTTACGGTTATGCATGGTTGCTTGGCTTATCCGGGGAGCTGAAAAAATCTGCCTTGCCGCAGGCTGCGCAGTGGTATCAGAGGCTTGAGCCACTGACGCAGGACATTCGCAGTCGCTTTATCGACTACTTCAGTAAGCTGACCTACGCTATTCGGGTCGGGACCCATACCAATTCTGCCTTCGCGCTGATGTTAGCACTGGATTACGCACGCACTTTAGAGGACAGCTTGCTGGAAAACGTCATCGTTAATGTCGCAGAACGTTTTTACCGCGAGGACACTGATTATCCAGCACATTATGAACCCGGTGGGGACGAATACCTTTCTGGTGCATTAACGGAAGCCATGTTAATGAGTAAAGTCACCGTTAACTTCGCCAACTGGTTCGATGCATTTCTACCTGATATCGCCAGTAAGACCGCGCTGATGCAGCCTGCAGAGGTCAGCGATCGTACCGATCCCACCATCACACATCTTGACGGATTGAATCTCAGCAGAGCCTGGTGCTTTAGGCATCTTGCTGTTGCATTGCCAAACGCTCATCCCGCTGTCTCGTTGCTTCAGGCCGCAGCCGAACGGCATCTGACAGCCAGTCTCCCTCACGTGGTGGGCAGCCATTACAGCGGCGGCCACTGGCTTGCCAGCTTTGCACTGCTGGCTTTGGCGTCGCCTGTTGACGGCCAGGCTCATCATCAAACGTGATCTCGCGTTTGAGATCCTCTCCGGCATCCTGAGGTTACGATAACAAGATACGTAGCAGTAAACCGATGGTCCTGTAGATATCGCAGGGAATTTGTCATGACGCTGTTTTCAATGACAAAGCGCGGTCCGTTTGCGGCAAAGACGTTGACGCCGTTTGGCATCTTGACGCTAGAGCCTGCGCTTTTTCTGGGTGCGGGCGTGGGACGTTTTTGGGGCACGAGGGCAGAAATGTACTGGACGATGATGTGCGAAGCGGCGTTGTCTCATGCCACGCGCTTCTGCTATCTGATCACAGCAAAATGATGGCTGGTTTTACCATTGTTTTACCCTCACCAATCGCAGGCAATAAAAAACCAACCGTAAAGGTTGGTTTTTTAAGGGATAATTTGGTCGGCACGAGAGGATTTGAACCTCCGACCCCTGACACCCCATGACAGTGCGCTACCAGGCTGCGCTACGTGCCGAACTTTGGAAAGCTAGTCTACTGATTCTCTGCACGAATGCAAGCGATCGGGCAACTAACTGCCTCATTATTAATCAGTTAGCGATAAAACGTTTCTCTTCTGTGAGCACCTGCAACAAGAGCGCGAGTTCCGGTTTGTGATCTTTCAGTACATTTCCACTGACGTCGTAAGCACGGTAGCTGCCATTATTGTTCAGCACCAGCGTGATTTTAGGCGTGGTAATGACCAGCTTATTATCTTCGCTACTGGTGACCCAGTCATGACGACGCTGAGCAGCAAACAGATCTTCGCCTTGAGCATAGTTGACCGGATTAGTGCGCACATGCAGCAGGCGCTGCATCAGGGTCACCATCACGTCCTGATGATCGGAAAGCCGAGTCACCGTCTGCGCGGGCGTGTCCGGCCAGTGAATAACCAGTGGCACCTGCAAGGTCTGGCGATTGCCTTCATTATCCGGATTGCCATCCAGCGCCACACCATGCTGAGCGGTAATGACCACCACGGTGTTTTTCAGTAAGTCACGTTGTTGCAGTGTGGTAAGGATGGCCTGAATCTGTTCATTGAGGGCAGGAGCCTGCCGCATATAGCTTCGCTGACGTGCTTTGTCGTTATCACCGCTCACCCTTGGGCCGTTCAGCGCCACCCAGGAGAACCAGGGCGTACCATCGCCTTTTTGGGCACTCAGCCAGCTTTGCCATTGTGAAACGGTGCTGGTATTGGGCTGCTCCTCGCTGGGGGGCAGAGAGTAGTCAGACAGCAGCGCCTGACGATACAGTGGCTGACTAAACCCCTCTGACGAGAACAGGCCAAACTGATAGCCCTGGGTGCTCAGTGCAGTAAGCAGGGCAGACGGCGTCCGCTGTGCCAGAACACCGTTCATATAACTCGGGGAGATGCCGTAGAACAGGCCAAACAGGCCTTTTTCTGCGTTGTCCCCGGCGCTGAAATGCTGGGTAAAGCGCACGTTCTGGCTGGCAAACTGGTTCAACGCCGGCAGGGCGTTATCGGCACTGGCACTGTTCAGACCATCCACCGTAATGACCAACAGGTTATCGCGTGAGCCTTTGTCCGCAAAGGTGATATCGCTGAGCGGATACTGCACTGCCGCAGCCTCAGGATCGCCTTGCTGCACCAGACGGCGCTGATATTCCTGCGCATCCAGCAAGCCGTGACGCTCAAGAAAGCGACGGGCGGTCATCGGATAAGAAAGGGGCAGATTCGCACGTTGCATCGTGATCGGGCGATAAAAATTAGCGTCCGCCCAGATATACATCAAATGACTGGCAAAAAAGGCGCTGATAAAAAGGGCGGCCAGCGGCTTGCCAAACGAACGGCGGTTCAGGCTACGCAGCTTCTGCCAGCTCCAGGTGGCAAACAGAATCTCCACCAGAAAAATGAGCGGCACGCCGATAAACATCAGCTGCCAGTCGCGCGCCATCTCACTTTGATCGGGGTTAATCACCAGTTCCCACACCACCGGATTAAGGTGTAAATGGAAACGGTTAAAGACGGCGCTGTCGACCATCAGCAGTGTCAAACCGGCGGTGGCGACCACCGTCGAAATCACCCGCATCAGACGTTGCGACATCACCACAAACGTCAGCGGGAAGATAATCAGCAGATAAACGGCAAATACAATAAAGCTGAAGTGACCAATCCAGCTGCTGTACGCATAAATGCGCCCAGCCAGTGAAGCAGGCCAGTCGGCAACCAACAGATAGCGGCTACCCAGAATGAGCGCGAAAAAGATATTGAACAGGGCAAACCAGTGTCCCCAGCTAATCATCTGGGAGACTTTTTCGCGGTAGCGCTGTCGGTTGGTTACCATAGTTTGACGTCAGATTAGCGAATTAATGGGCGCTGTCGTCTACCGACGCCTGCAGGGCATCAGCAAAAGAACGGGCCAGAGAGCGGCGTTGCGCGGGAGCAACATCGCTGTTGATCAGATTGGTTACCATGTTCCCCAGTACCATCAGGGAAAGGTCGGTTGGCGCCTGGTCTTTTTGCAAAACCTGCGCCATTTCCGCGAGGAGTTGTTCAACGCGTTGGTCGCTGTAACGGGATGATTGTGGCATAGCGAAAACTTATCTCGTCTCAAAAGGCGATATAGTACCGGAACAGCGCACTTTTTTCCGCAAATTTATCGAAAGCGCGGTGTTCGGGTTGTGCATGGAGTTGAAAGCTGCTGCTGGCGGTGTTTGAATACGCGCCTGTGCTATTAGGAGAGTTTACCATGAGTCTGGATATCGACCAGATTGCCTTGCACCAGTTAATCAAACGTGATGAAAATCAGTTAGAGCTGGTGCTTCGTGATTCGTTACTGCCGGCCACCAATACCGTCGAGGCGATGGTGGAAGAGCTGCACCGTGTATACAGTGCAAAAAGTAAAGCTTACGGGCTGTTTAATGCTGAAAGCGAACTGGCAGATGCACTGCGCAACTGCCGCAAGGGTAACGATGATTTTCTCGCTTTTAGCCGGGCTGCTACCGGACGCCTGCGTGATGAACTGGCAAAATATCCGTTCGCCGAAGGCGGCGTGGTGCTGTTTATCCAGTATCGCTATCTGGCGGTAGAATACTTGCTGGTGGCGGTGTTAAACAGCCAGTCGAGTATGCGCGTCAACGAACAGATGGATATCAGCAGTACCCACTATCTGGATATCAATCACGCCGATATTGTGGCACGAATCGATCTTACCGAGTGGGAAACCAGCCCTGAATCGACGCGCTACCTCACCTTCCTGCGTGGACGGGTAGGGCGAAAAGTTTCTGATTTCTTCATGGATTTTCTGGGGGCGGAAGTCGGACTGGATGCCAAGGCGCAGAACCGGGGACTGTTACAGGCGGTAGATGACTATTGTGACGAGTCGAATCTGGATAAGAATGAACGACAAAACTACCGTCAGCAGGTTTACAGCTACTGTAATGAACAGCTTCAGGCTGGGGAAGAGATCGCGCTGAAAGCGTTATCAGGTGAGCTGCCGCCACTGGGTGAAAAGACGTTTGAAGCCTTTACTCAGGAGCAGGGCTATGACCTGGAAGAGCATTTCCCGGCAGATCGCAGTACGTTACGTCAGTTAACCAAGTTTGCCGGTAGCGGTGGGGGGCTGACCCTGAACTTCGATGCCCTGTTGCTTGGCGAGCGCATTTTCTGGGATCCGGTCACCGATACGCTGACCATCAAAGGAACACCGCCTAACCTGCGTGAGCAGCTGCAACGCCGCACCAGCAGTAAATAAGCATCTGCCCGATCCGGCGTTCTGGCGGATAACAGGCAAAATAAAAGGGCCGGTTTCGCAACCGGCCCTTCTACTTTCAACGCATTCGGCGATTAAGCGCGAACGAAGTCGATGTGGTGCAGTTTTGGCTTGAACGGATGACGCTGAACAGCCTGCACTTTAACTTTGGTTTCTTTACCGTCAACCACCAGAGTCAGCACTTCTTCGTAGAAGCCTGGCTTGGTTTGCAGGTTCATCACCTGGTCGTGGTCGAGGTCGATAGCAACAGCGGCTTCTGAACCACCATAAATGATGGCCGGGAAGCGGTTTGCTGCGCGCAGGCGGCGGCTCGCACCCTTACCCTGCTCTTTACGTTCTACTGCATTGATAGTGAACATTAATACGTCTCTTTATGATTTCTGCTACAGGCGACCCAGTAACAGAAGGGTTATTCAACACCGCTTATGCACATGCAAAAGCGGGCGGCATTATAGCGGTAATCCCCTACAGGGGCAAACGCTAATAAGGCTTATCGCAGTTCGTTAGCGCGGCGAAAGCGCCCCTGGTAGTCAAACAGCTTTTCGCGAATCTGCCAGAACTGGCCTTTGGCACGGGCCACCACAAAATCGGGATGGCGCAGAAGAGGCTGCAGGGCCAGCACATCGGCGGCGGTTTGCCAGCCCAGCGGCACGCCGGGCGCGCGCTGATGCGGGCGCATAAACAGGTGCTCAAACGCCTTGCGCTGTGCGGGCGTTTGCAGACGAAACCGCTCACTGACGCTGGTGCCGTCTTCATCGAAATAGGTGGCTTTCAACCATTCGCCTTTGTCGTCGCGGCCCTGTTCCAGCGTCATGCCGCCGCAGCGCAGAACGCGCGCATCTTTCAGCTTCAGCGCGGCTTTAAGCATATCGTCAGGATCGACCAGAATCTTGTCGCATTCGCGGCAGCGGCGCGCGGCGATGTCGTTTTCTGCGTTGCACGCCGGGCAGTTCTTAAACCGAAAGCGGTAGTCACACTGCTCGCGCCCGCCTTCGTCGTCTTCCAGTACGCCCTGACAACGCCGGCCAAAGTGCTCAATCACCATGCCATCGCTCGTGGCCTTGCCCCAGAAGGTATTGGCAAAGCCGCAGGCCGGGCAAAATACCTGCACGGGCTGATTGTCACTTTTCCCTTTCGGTGCGCCCACTTCAGGCGTAAACAGATCGTGAGGATTACCGGCATAGTCCAGAATCAGGCAGTCTTTTTTGCCGGGCGACAGGCGCAGACCTCGCCCGACAATCTGTTGATACAGGCTGACTGACTCGGTAGGGCGCAGGATCGCGATCAGATCCACATGCGGCGCATCGAAGCCGGTGGTTAGCACCGCAACGTTGACCAGAAACTTAAGCTGCTGGGCTTTAAACGCCGCGATTAGCGCATCCCGATCTTTCGCGTGAGTTTCTGCCGACACCAGCGCGCTGTTTTCAGGCAGCAGGCCCAAAATTTCGCGCGCGTGTTCGACGGTGGCGGCAAAAATCATCACGCCGTAGCGATCCTCGGCAAATTCCACAATCTGCTGGATAATATGGGGCGTCACCCGCTGCTGCTGTTTGAGTTCCCGATTCAGGTCGGCTTCGCTGAACAGGCCATTTGCCTGAGCGGTGAGGCGACTGAAATCATACTGAACCACCGGCATATCCAGCCGTTCCGGCGGCACCAGAAACTGATGCTTGATCATATAGCGCAGGGGCAGTTCATAGATGCAGTCGCGAAACAGGGCCTGCTCGTCGCCCCGAACCATACCGTGATAATGAAAACGGTAGATCCAGCCTTTGCCCAGGCGAAACGGTGTTGCGGTCAGGCCGAGCAGACGCAACTGAGGATTATGCTGGCGCAGGTGATTGAAAATTTGCTGATACTGGCTCGCTTTGTCATCACCAATGCGGTGGCACTCATCAACAATCACCAGCGAAAAGGCGCGGTCAAACAGGCTGAGATTACGTGCAACAGACTGGACGCTACCGAACACGACTTTCCGCTGGCTTTCTTTGCGCTGCAATCCTGCCGCAAAGATGTCAGCCTCAAGTCCGTAAGCCTGATACTTGCTGTGATTTTGCGCCACCAGCTCTTTAACGTGCGCCAGCACCAGCACCCGACCTCGAGCCAGGCGCGCCAGCTCGGCGATCACCAGGCTTTTTCCGGCCCCGGTGGGCAGAACGATCACGGCAGGTTCAGGATGACGACGGAAGTGGGCGAGGGTGGCATCGACCGCTTCCTGTTGATAAGGGCGTAAGGTAAAAGACATGCTGTTCACTTTTGTAAAACCTGCCGCAATTATGCCACGAATCCACAATAAACGCGCTGTCAGCGAGGCGCAGATCAGGCTATACTTCCCCTACTTTTTCAACGGTTAAAAATG
Source organism: Pantoea sp. B623 (assembly GCF_024814475.1). Taxonomy (NCBI): domain Bacteria; kingdom Pseudomonadati; phylum Pseudomonadota; class Gammaproteobacteria; order Enterobacterales; family Erwiniaceae; genus Pantoea; species Pantoea sp. B623. The sequence continues at coordinate 3,989,629 of NZ_JANUXM010000004.1, forward strand.
CCGTTTTAGTTTCCCTCCGCAGTAACAGGCAAAACGAATTCATGCGACTCGACAAATTCATCTCTCAGCAACTGGAAATCAGCCGTGCCATCGCCGCACGTGAAATCCGTGGTCAACGTGTTACCGTTAACGGTGATGTGGTGCGCGACACCGCTTTCAAACTCCAGCCCGATCATGAGGTTGAGTATGACGGCAATGTATTGCAGATGCAGACCGGGCCGCGCTACTTTATGCTGAACAAACCTCAGGGCTATGTCTGCTCAACGGACGATCCCGATCATCCCACCATCGTCTATTTCATTGAAGAACCGATGGCGTTTAAGCTGCATGCCGCAGGCCGGCTGGATATTGATACCACCGGTTTAGTCCTGCTGACGGACGACGGTCAGTGGTCACATCGCATTACCTCACCGCGCCACCATTGTGAGAAAACTTATCGGGTAACGCTGGAAGCGCCGGTGAGCGATGACACGGCCGCACAGTTCAGCGCCGGGGTGCAGCTGCATAATGAAAAAAGCCTGACTAAACCCGCTCAGCTTGAGGTCATCACCCCCACGGAAGTGCTGCTGACCTTGAGCGAAGGCCGCTATCACCAGGTCAAACGCATGTTTGCAGCCGTGGGTAACCGGGTCGTTGGCCTGCACCGCGAGCGCATTGGTGAGATTGTGCTGGACGAGGCGCTGGAACCGGGTGAATACCGCCCGTTAACGGAAGAAGAGATAGCCAGCATTGGCTTACCGGATGAACTTAAACAAAAATAGCGAGAAACCTGGTGCGTAAGGAAAAGAATTCGCCAATGGGGCTGGTCGTCATCCTCGGCCTGTTAGCGATGTTGATGCCGCTGTCGATAGATATGTATCTGCCTGCAATGCCACAAATTGCGCGCCAGTTTGCCGTGTCCGCCGGTAGCGTTCAGATGACGCTCAATCTTTATATCCTGGGTTTTGCCATCGGTCAGTTGATTTACGGTCCGCTCGCCGACAGCTATGGCCGCAAGCCGGTGATTACGCTCGGCACCCTGATATTTGCCTGCGCAGCGGCAGCCTGCGCACTTTCGCAGTCGATTGAACAACTGATTGCGATGCGTTTTTTACACGGTCTGGCGGCAGCGGCGGCCAGCGTCGTGATCAATGCGTTGATGCGTGACAGTTACTCGAAAGAAGACTTCTCGCGCATGATGTCGTTCGTCATGTTGATTACCACCATTGCACCGCTGCTGGCGCCCATCATCGGCGGCTGGCTGCTGTTAGTCTGGAGCTGGCACGCCATTTTCTGGACGCTGTCGATAGCGGCGGTTATCACCACTGTGCTGGTGGCAACCCAGATTCGCGAAACCCTTAAACCTGAGCAGCGACAGCGCTTTCACCTGCGCACCACGCTGGGTAACTTCGTTATCCTGTTTCGCCACAAGCGCGCGTTCAGCTATATGTTATCGAGCGGATTCTCGTTTGCGGGGCTGTTTACCTTTCTCAACGCTGGCCCCTTTGTTTACATCGAACTGAATCACATTTCACCGCAGAGTTTTGGCTACTATTTCGGTCTGAATATTGTGTTTTTGTTCATCATGACGCTGATTAACAGCCGGGCAGTGCGCCGTTTTGGCCCCGTGGTCCTGTTTCGCTTCGGGTTGTTGGTGCAGTTTGCTATGGGCATCTGGCTGTTGATCGTCAGCGCTTTCGATCTGGGGTTCCTGCCGCTGGTATTAGGCATTGCAATGTTCATCGGCTGCGTGTCGATGGTGTCGTCAAATGCTATGGCGGTTATCCTTGATGAGTTTCCGCATATGGCCGGTACGGCCTCTTCTCTGGCGGGCACCTTGCGTTTTGGCGTGGGTGCGCTGGCGGGGGCGCTGCTCTCCCTGTTCAGCTTCAACAGTGCCTGGCCCATGGTGGGAACCATTGCACTGTGCGCGACAATCTCCGTTTCGTTATTTCTCTACGCCTCACGTCCGCGTACCGTCGCCCGCTAAGCGGGCGTCTGCCATCCTCTTTTTCCGCTTAGTCAAAAATGTTTCTTATTTGTGAAAAAAAATAGCAAATAAAGTAATCGTATTGGGACTAAAATGATTGTTAGTTATCATTAAACGCGGTACATATAGCCCAAAGTGAGATTTAACTCGCAAATTTGCTCTACCGGGCGATTGCGGATCGGCGCGTTAAGCAGACTTTACCCACTCTGCAGGCTGACATCATTGGTTGTGAATTGCGCTTCATTCTCTGGAGATAGGGATCATTATGTTGCAACTTTCGGTTGTGCATCGCCTGCCGCAGCGGTTTCGCTGGATTAGCGATCGTCATGCCGTGATTGAAACCGACGATGCGGGCTCAGAAGAGCATGACGTTATTGCGCTCCGGCTGATAAGCCATGATGGTGTTCCGGCATGGGAGATTCTGCGGGAACTGAAAGACATGCTGGCCGCCATTCAGGTTGACGGCAAAATCGCTGAGTGCGAAGGGCAGCCCTGCCTTTTTATCCGCCGTTGTGATGAGAGCGCCACGAACTGCTGCCTGAAAAATCAAGGCGTGGCGATTGCGGAAACCTTCATCGGTCACTGAGCGAAACGGAGCCGAGCAGCTCGCGGGTATAAGCCTGTGCAGGTGTGGCAAAGAGTGTCTCACAGTCGCCTTGTTCAACGACCTCGCCCTGACGCAGTACGATGAGCTGATGGCAGAGCGATCGCACCACTTCCAAATCGTGACTGATAAACAGATAACTCAGCTGACGCTGCTGCTGTAATCCCCGTAGCAGCGTCAGAATCTGTTTTTGTACGGAGCGGTCGAGTGAGGAGGTTGGCTCATCCAGTATCAGCAGCTCCGGTTCAAGAATCAGGGCGCGCGCAATAGCGATTCGCTGACGCTGACCGCCGGAAAACGCAGCTGGATAGCGATGGCGGCTTTCCGCGTCCAGCCCGACCTCGGTCATGACCGCTTTAACCCGTTCGTCCTGTTGTGCGGCACTCAGGTGTGGATAATGCACGGCCAGACCTTCGGCAACGATCTGCTGAACCGTCATTCGGGGGTTCAGCGCAGAATTAGGATCCTGAAAAACGACCTGAATGCGGCGACGCAGCGGCAACAGCGCTTTTCTCGACAGCTGATGCAGCGGCTGATTGTCAAACCAGACCTCCCCCTGAGCGGCAATAAGACGCAACAACGCCATACCGGTGGTGCTTTTACCTGAGCCTGACTCGCCTACCAACCCCAGACTTTCGCCTCGTTTCAGGCTAAAGCTAAGATTCTCTACTGCAATTTTTTCGCCTGTTTTACGTTTAAACAGGCCCTGACGCAGGGGAAAACTGACGCGCAGGTTGTCCACCTTAAGAATAACCGGCGTATCCGCAGGGAGCGGCACGGCACGACCTTCCGGATCGGCCGCCAGCAACTGTTTCGTGTAGGCGTGCTGAGGCTGTGTTAGCAGGCGCTGGCCAGCGTTATGCTCAACCACCCGACCAGAGCGCATCACGCTGACGCTGTCTGCCAGTTGGCGAACAATCTTCAGGTTATGGGTAATAAACAGCATGCCCATATTCAGTTCCTGTTGCAGTTCGCGCAGCAGGCCAAGGATCTGCGCCTGAACGGTGACATCAAGCGCGGTGGTCGGTTCATCGGCAATCAGCAGCCTCGGCTGGGTCAGCAGGGCCATCGCGATCATCACACGCTGGCGCTCGCCCCCGGAGAGCTGATGTGGAAAAGCGTTCAGGCGGGAGGCCGGCTGGCGAATACCCACGCGATCGAGGCAGCGCAGGATTTCCGCTCGCGCGGGCTCGCGTCGCATGCCGCGATGTAGAGAAAGCACTTCATATAGCTGCTTTTCAATACTGTGCAAAGGGTTGAGTGACACCATGGGTTCCTGAAAAATCATCGCCATCTGATTACCCCGCAGGCCGCGGAGTCGTTGCGCCGACGCCTTGAGCAGGTCTTCGCCTGCCAGCAGAATTTCGCCCTGAGGATAGGCGACGGCGGACGCGTGCAGCAGCCGCATGATCGACAGGGCGGTAACGCTTTTTCCGGAACCGGATTCGCCCACCAGGGCCAGGGTTTCTCCTGCCTCTATACGCAGCGAGACATCGTCCACCACCTGATACAGCTGTTTGCCCTGACGAAAGGCGACGGAGAGATGGTTAACAGCAAGCAGCGGGGTGCTCATTCAGACTCCTTTACTGGGATCAAAGGCGTCGCGCACGGCTTCGCCAATGAAAATGAGCAGCGACAGCAGAATCGCCAGCGTAAAAAAGCCCGATAAACCCAGCCAGGGGGCCTGCAGGTTATTTTTCCCCTGCAGCAGCAGCTCTCCCAGAGAGGGAGAGCCGATGGGCAGACCAAACCCGAGAAAATCGAGCGAGGTTAAGGTGGTGATAGAGCCACACAGGATAAAAGGCAGAAAGGTCAGGGTTGCCACCATGGCGTTGGGCAGGATATGACGCAGCATAATACGTCCGTCACTGACGCCCAGCGCCTGCGCGGCCCGAATATAGTCAAAGTTACGGGTACGCAGAAACTCGGCACGTACGACGCTGACCAAACTCATCCAGCCAAACAGCACGGTAACCAGCAGCAGCCACCAGAAGCTGGGCTGAATCACGCTGGAAAGCAAGATCAGCAAAAACAGCGAGGGCATCCCGGACCAGACCTCAATCAGGCGTTGACCTATCAGGTCCACCTTGCCGCCAAAGTAGCCTTGTATGGCACCGATGACGATCCCAATCACGCTGGAAAACAGCGTCAGCAGCACCCCAAACAGGAGTGAAATGCGCAGACCATATAACAGACGCGCCATAACATCGCCGCCGTTGGCATCCGTGCCCAGCCAGTTCTGCCGGGAGGGCGGCGAAGGGAAGGGCACCTGAGAAGCGAAATTAATACTGTTGGCACCGAAACGGATGGGTGCCCAAAGCGCCCAGCCGTGATTTTCAATGCGCTGTTGCAACCAGGGATCCTGATAATCCGCTGCCGTGGCAAACGGGCCACCATAATCGCTTTCGCTATAGTTAAAAAACAGCGGAGCGTACCAGCGCTGCTGATAATGCACCAGCAGCGGTTTATCATTGGCAATGAATTCCGCGCACAGGGAAAGCATAAAGACAGACAGAAAAATCCACAGCGACCAGTAGCCACGGCGGTGATGACGAAAGCGCTGCCAGCGCTGCTGATTTAGGGGAGAAAGATGCATCACCGGCCCTCAAAATCAATACGGGGATCCACCAGGGTATAGGTCAAATCACTGAGGATATTCATCAGCAAACCTATCAGGGTGAAAATATACAGGGTGCCAAACATCACGGGATAATCGCGCTGGATCGTCGCATCAAAACCCAGCAGGCCCAGGCCATTAAGAGAGAACATCACCTCAATCAATACCGAACTGGTAAAAAACATGCTGATAAAGGTGGCGGGAAAGCTGGCGATCACCAGCAGCATCGCGTTGCGAAACACATGATGGTAGAGAATGCGCCGCTCTGAGAGGCCTTTAGCCCGGGCGGTGACCACATACTGTTTGCGAATCTCATCCAGAAATGCATTTTTGGTCAGCATAGTTAAGGTAGCAAAACCGCCAATCACCGTCGCCAGTACCGGTAGCGCAATGTGCCAGAGATAATCGGTTACCCTGGCGTACCAGGGCAGCGAATCAAACTGTGGAGACGTCAGACCGCGCAGCGGAAACCAGTCAAAATAGCTGCCGCCGGCAAACAGAACAATCAACATAATGCCAAACAGAAACGCCGGAATGGAGTAGCCAATAATGATGAAGGTGCTGCTCCAGACATCAAAGGTACTGCCGTTACGCACCGCCTTTCTAATGCCCAGCGGGATGGAGACCAGGTAGATAATTAAGGTACTCCACAGGCCAAGGCTGACAGAGACGGGCAGGCTCTGTTTGATTAACTGCAATACGGAAGCACTGCGAAACAGGCTGTCGCCAAAGTCAAAGCGCAGATAGTTCCACAGCATGGTGAGATAGCGCTCCCCGATAGGTTTATCGAAGCCGTAACGTCGCTCAATTTCTGCGATGACCTCCGGATCCAGGCCGCGCGCGCCGCGGTATTGATTATCCCCTGGCGTGACGCGATGCAGGCTGGCCTGGGTGCCGCCGCCTTCACCGCTGCCCGCACCAGGCAGCCCGCTGGTCTGGCCAAACTGGATATTCGCCAGCGCCTGATCGACCGGGCCGCCTGGCGCAATTTGTACAATAAAAAAGTTGAGCGTAATGATGGCCCACAAGGTAGGAATAATCAGTAACAGTCTACGTAAAAAGTAACTTGCCAACCTGGCTCTCCTCAGCGTTTGTCGGCCGGCAGTCGCCCGGCTTTATTCACGTCATACCACCAGTTATCCAGACCTGTGCTGTAGGCAGGTTTAACCGCAGGATGGGAAAATTTGTCCCAAAAGGCAAGTCGCTGCTCGGCGTTGTACCACATCGGGATCATATACGCATTCCACAGTAAAATACGGTCCAGCGCCCGGCCCAACGGCAGCAAGGCGTCCGCATCGTCCTGATGGGCGATGATCTGTTTCACAACGCTATCGACAACGGGGTCCTTGACCCTGGCCGTGTTCCAGGAGGACTGAATATAGTCCGATTGCCAGTTGGCCTGCAGACTGCGTGAGGGGGTTGGCATCGCATGATAAATATTACTGACCATATCATAGTCACCGCTGCGCAGGCGGCGCAGGTACTGCGAGCTGTCAATTTGGCGTAGCGTTAACGTGATACCCAGCCGCGCCAGATTATGTTGATAAGGAAGCGCCCATTCACTGTTTGCGCCTGCGGGCAGCAGCAGCTCTGCGCTAAAGGGCTGCCCGGTTTTATCATTAATCAGGCGCTGATTCCTGATGTGCCAGCCCGCCTGATTCAGCAGGGACATTGCCTTGAGCAGGTTGGTGCGATCGTAGCCGCTGCCGTCAGTTTGTGGCGGCACATAGGTTTCACTGAAGACTTCAGGCGGTAACTGTGCTGCGAACGGCGTCAGAATGCGCAGCTGCGCGGCATCGGGCAGGCCCCGTGCGGCATAGTGGGTATTCTGAAAATAGCTGTCTGTGCGCTTAAAAGCCTGATAGAAAAGCGTTTTATTCATCCATTCAAAATCGAAAGCCAGCGCCATCGCCTGCCGGACCCGACGATCGCTAAACAGGGCTTTTTCATTATTCAGCGCCAGCCAGCGCGTATCAATTGAGGCGGTATTCGGTGTGGTTTCTTTCACGATCTGTCGATCGTCGAAATGACGCCCCAGATACTGCGTGGCCCATTTCTTTGCCGACGTCTCTTCCCGCAGATCAAAGGCCCCGGCTTTGAATGCCTCAAATGCCACGTTGTCGTCCAGGTAATAGTCGTAACGCATTACATCAAAATTGAACCGGCCACGGTTAACCGGCAAATCTGCCGCCCAGTAATCGTTCACGCGACTGAATTCAATAAACTGGCCCAGCTTCCACTTACTGATGCGATAAGGCCCACTCGACAAGGGGGGCTGGCTGAGCGGCTCGTTAAATTTTCTCGTCTGCCAAAAGGTTTGGGAGATCACCGGTAGCGTCAGCAATCCCAGCATCAGGTCTTTATCCGGGGCCGGTAACCTAATACGCACGGTCTGGCGGTTGAGGGCGGTGACCGTGACGCCGCGATAAAATATCCGAAACTGCGGAACCCCTTCAGTCATAAACTTTTGGAAGGTAAAGGCCACATCCTCCGCCGTAATGGGTGAACCATCCTGGAACCGGGCGCGGGGATTAAGGGTAACGTCCATCCAGCTGAAATCCGCGGGATGACGAGCAGATTCCGCAATGAGTGGGTAATAACTGCTGGTTTCATCGTCCGACGTCGTGAATAAGCTGTCATACAGGGGCCCGGTACCGGCACCGGGATTGCCACGTGAGGCATAGCGGTTGAAATTGTCGTAAGTGCCAATGACGGACAAGACGATCTTGCCGCCCTTGGGCGCGGCAGGATTCACATAGTCGTAGTGACTGAAGTCTTGCGCATACTTTGGCGTCCCAACCTGAGCAAACGCGTAGCTTGTCTGAACCGGGGAAGCGTGCAGCGGAAGGGTAAGCAAGCTACACAGCAGCAGAAGGGCGAAGCGGAGCTGCATAAGGGATGTTCTCTCCTGTGAGTGTCTTGCACCGCAGCGATAATCTACGGCAATTAAAGCATGGGTTACCTGTTTTGACGCTGAAAATAGTCTTTGATCTGCTCCGGGCGTAATGGACGGCTATAAAAATAGCCCTGTAAATAGGTGACGCCGCGGTCGATCAACCAACTGGCCTGTTCGTCGGTTTCAACGCCCTCGGCCACGCTCATCAGATTGAGCCGTTTAGCCAGTTGTAACACCGTATCCAGCACCGGCGAAGTGATCGTTTCCGTTCCGATACTTTGCACAAATCCACGATCGATTTTCAGGTAATCAAAATGGTACTTCTCAAGATAGATTAATGCACTGTGCCCGGTCCCAAAATCATCAACCGCGATTTTAATGCCTCGCTGTTGTAGCCAGTGAAACAGTTCGGCCGCATTCGCGTTCTCGACGACTGCGCGCTCGGTAATTTCAAAAACATACAGAAAATGATCGTGAGGCATATTGTCCTGCCAGTACAGGACATCGTCACGAAAACTGCAGGCGCTGAGATGCAGAGGGGAAATATTTACGCTGATGCAGGTTCCTTTGGGCAGGCTATCACGGAGTTGATGTGCATCGCGGGCGACCAGTTCAAACAGGTGTCGGGTCAGGGGGACGATTTGGCGTTGTGCTTCAGCATAGCTGATAAAAATATCGGGTGGGACCGTTTCACCCGAAGGATGTGTCCAGCGTAGCAGTGCCTCCATACTATAAGATTTGCCATCCTGGGCCGAAACTAAAGGCTGATACTCCACATGAAATTCCCCTCGTCGGATACCCAGGGTGATCTCTTTGCCTGGCCGCTGAAAGCGGGTCAGCAAAAACCAAAAGGCACAACTGGCGATTAATGAAATCAGCAGGCTGCTCAGCATGATGGTCTGATAGTCACTTGCTGACAGCGTTGAACCGTAGAGAGCAAACTGGAAAGGAAGGCCTTCCAGGGGCGTTTGCATTAGCGGCGGCGGGAGTTGACGATTTCGTACCAGCGTTGGCTGCCAACTGGTCATGGCAGTTTTATGGGCGAGTAAGGCAATCCCGGTGATTTCGGGGTAAGAAGACGCTTTTAGCTGATACGTTGCCAGGCTCAGATTCAATGTCGTAAAAATGCCGGACTGAAGGGTGCCGGGCTGCTTAATCCAGATGGCCAGCACCGGCTTTGTCGGCTGCATCGGCGTACCCGGCAACAACCGAATGTCCCTGTCACGTGTGCTATCCGTTCGGGCTGAGAGCGCGCTGAGCGGCTGAAAAAAGCTTCCGGTTGCGGAAGAGCAAAACGCGTTGCCGTCTTTAACTAAAATAATGGCGCGTATGTCGCCGGCAAACGCGGCTCGCGCGGTTAACTCATGATTACCGATATAGCATTCTGACTGAACGAACGGAAGCAGGGGGGAAAGCGTGTCCGAAATAAGCGTCTGGACGCTACGTTGAAAGTCGTTACTACTGTCGATGAGCAACTGTTTATGTTGGCTTTCCCGACGATGTTGGGTTTCGATGAGCAAAACAGAGGTTAACAACAAAAAAAACAGACTGCCAATAATCGCGCTATTCCACGCGATTTGACGAGGATAAGTTGCCTGGCGTATCAGCGCCCGCGACAATGGCATGAAGTGCTTCCCCTGATCAAAATATAAAACTTACTGGTGCGCAATCGCCCGAATATTTGCGTCTGAGAATATAACGAGTCTGTTAATAATGTCTCGTTATTATTTTGATAAACAAGTATTTTTAGGGGGATTCGAGGGATTAAAAAAAAACGCTGCCTGGGCAGCGTTCTGTTTTTCTCTGGCTGAGAGGACATTCGGGAGCTGCATTAGCTCGGGTTGCGACTTAAGACCCGCCGCGCTTCGCGATAACGTTTTTTCCAGTAATCTTCATTAAGGCTGGAGATCATGACACCGCTGCTGGTCGAAGCATGAACAAAGTTGTCATTGCCGAGGTAGATACCGACATGACGGCCCGTTGAGCCAGCACGGAAGAGAACTAAGTCACCCGGTCGCAGTCTGCTGCGAGAAATCTCTTTTCCCGTTCCCTGCTGTTCGGACGTTGAGCGAGGAAGATCCAGACCAAACTGTTCGCGGAACGTACGCTGAACGAAAGCGGAACAATCAATACCACGCTTGGTATCACCGCCAAGACGGTAACGAACACCTTTCCAGCTCGCGTATTGATCCATGATGCGCGTCTTAACATCAACGTTGCGCACCATCTCTTCGAACTCATCCTGAGACGCTTGAAGTAAAAAACCATTCTGGTTGTTAACTTCATGATTCTCGTTTTTAACGGTGTTATGGGTACTGCTACAAGCTGAGAGGAGAGTTGCCAGCGCCAGAGCGGGCGCAATCCGCCAGATATATCTCAGTATTGGTTGAGACTTGACCATTATTCGGGTTTTCCTTCGAAGTCCTTACGACAAGATTGTCGCCAGCCAGATGACAAAACGGAATGAGATTAATAAGCCAGTCAGAACAAGACAATGCTTTAATTATAAAAATGTGTAAATCACCACATTTTATCTATTAAAGAATGCTTAATACCGCGTCTTCTTTTCTCACTGCGACCGAGATTAACCGATTCCAGAGGCCGTGGCGAGCGCTTTTAATCAAATTCTGATAGGTTTTTTTGATACTTATCAAACTTAAATAACTTGTTCACTTTATCAACAGTTATTCAAGGTGATAACAGGATGAAAGGGGTGATCTGGCGCTAATTCCAGGCTTAGTGCGGGCTGGGAGAAGGTCTGCAGAGTAACTATCGTCGAAGGCTGAAGAGAAGTCCTGCATTATCATCGGGTTCGGATGTTTTTTTTGGTTAGCTTGCTAATTATTTCCATGGGTTTTTTATAAGTGAGGGCGGGTTATAATTTAATCATAATTCCGCCCTCGCTAATTAATTACTATTAGGGTTTATTTTTACCCGGTAATTTGTGATAAAACCAATTAACCAGATAATCACTTGCCGGCGTTAATAGCCACCAGCTTAATCCCACTAACGCCACGGAAAGCGATCCGACTGCAATATCGCTAAACCAGTGCGCGCCTGCCATGACGCGTGGCAGCGAGAACAGCCCCACAATGACAACACCCACTAAAAACGTACGTAAGCCGAAATAACGCCACATGAATGCCGCAAAGATAATGAGCATCATGCCATGATCGCCTGGAAAACTGTCGCTTGACGCATCTTTGGCTGGGATACCCGTTAACTCACTGACGCGGTGAACGTTCTCAAAGAACAGCGTCGGGCTGGCGTGTTTTTCTGGGATCAAATGGCCCGCCTGGTTCAAAACGACCGCTGTCAGCAACATCGTAATGCCAATGGCAAACATACGACGGCGGCCCGCAGGCGTTTCCCGCCGCCACAGCCATAGATAGAGTAACCCCATCGCCAGCAACGACACGGCGTCAAAACCGCGAAAGTTAGTGATGGCGACCAGCAGGGCAAACCCTGGGTGATCCACCATTTCATTATTAAACGCGAAGAAAATCCCTTTATCGATATCAAACCAAAACCCGTGATGGGGCGGTAAATACCATGAAAAAAACAGCACCAGTCCCAGTGCGTTAAGCAACAGGATGGTGACAAGGCGTGTTGCGTGCATAATTCTGCCCTAGTAAAAAATAACCGCCGACCTTAATCCTGTCAGCTTAAACGAAACCTCAACAAAGCAGATTGTAAACTATTCCAGTCGGCAGATGAGGAATGAATCATCTCAATGCGACTGTCAGGTGGGGTTGCGGCGAGAATTTCAACATGCACGTCTTCTCCCTGACGGTTAATGCTGACGCATCCTTCGGGGATGCGCAGCACGCCTTTAACCCGATCGACGGGGGCAAGCCGCGCCCATTCCAGCAAAGGAAGGCTATCAAACACCGTTTCGTGGTCAAAAATCCAGCCGCAGGCGACATAACCCTGACCCTCATTCACCGCCCGACGCCATGACGCGCGCCCGTCGAGTCGCAAGGCTGCGATACCGCTGCCCGGGGCCGCAGCGTGATGATGGTGGACCGGATGCGGAAGGGCGCGCGGTTTCCCGCGCGGACTGTCAAGTAACGCCAGGGGAATCTGACCGAACTCGGCAGTAACAAATTCACGATCGTCCTGATGGGCGGCAAGCCACGCCTGGAGGCGCTGCCGATCGGCCTCGCGCCAGCAGTCGCGTTTATTGCCGACAATAATGTCGGCCGCGGCCAGCTGATCGCGAAAGTTTTCATTTTCCGTTACACGCACGTCGGCGAGCTGGCGTGCGTCCAGCAGGGTTAGCGTGGCCTGCAGTTCGATCCAGGGTTGATAAACAGACGACGTCAGCATCTGTAGCAGCTGGCGTGGATGGCCCAGGCCCGTGGGCTCAATCAGCAGGCGGTCGGGCTTGTTTTGTTGAAGCAGCCTGTTTAGCCCGACCTGCATGGGCAGCCCATTAACGCAACACATGCAGCCGCCGGGGATCTCCTTTAACGTCGCGCCACGGTTGGCCAGTAACGCGCCATCAATACCAATCTCACCGAATTCATTGACCAGCACAGCCCAGTTTTCAGTCTGGGGCTTGTGCGCCAGCAGATGAAGCAGCGTGGTGGTTTTTCCGCTGCCTAAAAATCCGGTGAGAAGGTTAACGCGTGTCATGCCAGTGACTCCTGTAGAGAAAGAGGGCGGTGTTATAATATAACACTACCTGTCAACCCGGCGTACAGCGCGCGTTATCAGTCGGCACGTCCCATATAGCGACGCTCGGCAACATGGATGCGAATGCGATCGCCGTTGCTGAGGTACTCGGGAACCTGAATGATCAAACCGGTAGACATTCCCGCCGGCTTAGTGCGGGCACTGGCCGATGCGCCTTTGATACCGGGTGAAGTATCCACAATATCCATGTCCACCGTTTGTGGCAGCTCAAGCGCCAGCACCTGGCCATCCATCGTGAGTACCTGAATGCCGGGAATGCCACCTTCCGGGATGAACAGCAGCTCTTCTTCTATTTGCGCTTTTTTAAAGGAATAGGGCGTGTAATCTTCGTCGTCCATAAAGACGTATTCATCACCATCAATATAGGAGAAGGTAACGCTGCGGCGGCTCAGGGAGATGGCCTCAATGATCTCGTCGCCCTTAAAGCGTTCTTCCACCTTCATACCGGTGCGAACATCGGTAAAACGCATTTTATAAAGCGTTGCCGCACCGCGCGCGCTGGGGCTCTGGACATCAATATCCTTTACCAGCAGCAGTTTTCCATTGTGGGTAACGGCCATTCCTTTTTTGATTTCATTCGCCTTTGGCATTGCTGTTCTCACTTGCAGAGTAATAGTGCGCGCAACGTTACTCGCGCGGTCGTGAACAGGCAAGATAGCGCGAAAAATTTTGTGGTCGGGGGCAACAGCAGGGCGCGTCGGATAGGGCAACCAGGACAGCGATATTTCATGGGTTCTGGCATGACACGGGCCATTTGAGCCCCTGACCCTGTCTTATCTTCTTAGTGGTTAAGCGCTTTTTTCTGTAAAGGTGATTTCGGGCGCGGGGCCCTTCTGCTATCGTGCGCGGTTTACACCTATCCAGGACGTAAACCATGGAATGTCGTACAGGCTGTGGCGCCTGTTGTATCGCCCCCAGCATCTCCTCGCCCATTCCCGGTATGCCGCACGGCAAGCCCGCGAATACCCGGTGCGTCCAACTTGCGGAGAATAATCTGTGCAAAATTTTTGGTTCTCCCCTGCGACCAAAAGTTTGCGCCGGGCTTCAGCCCTCGGCTGACATGTGCGGCAGTAATCGCCATGACGCGATGGATTACCTGATTCACCTTGAGCAGAGCACCGCGCCCTAATGCGTAGCGGTCTGCCGATCCTTAGCGTGTCACCCTGTGCCCTCGACTTATGCCAACGTCCGCCTGTTAACGCTGCTCTGCCTGCGCTTTCCGTGGCGGAACGGGTTTTACAGGAAAGCCCCCGATAGCGATGTATCTGACCCGACGTGATGTTGCCCGTTCAAGGCGATAACTCTTCAAGCGATTTCCCTTTGGTTTCAATGGCGAAGAGCAGGGTAATCATTCCGCCGATTAGGGCAATCACGGCGAACGCAATGAAAACAAACCGGATACCAAATCCAGATACAATGAAACCCACCATCAGCGGCCCAACAGACGACCCGGCGCGCAGCCAGGCGCTGGAAAAGGCAGTACCTGTCGCGCGAAGTCTGGTCGGATACAGTTCGGCAGAATAGAGATAAAGTGAAAAGGCAATTGTTTGCAAAATAGCATAGGCCATGCTGCCCAATATCAGTATCTGCCATGGCGTATTGGCACCCAGTACACACAGCACGATGAGCGGAATAATGGCCAGCATAAATGCCCAGGTGTACCAGCGCTTACGGCCTACTTGATCGATCTTAAAGGCACAAATGACAGAGGCAATAACACCACAGGTAGAGGTAATCCATCCATAGGCCAGGCTGGTTTCTAATGGCAGATGAAACAAGGTTCTGTACATAGTGGGAAACCAGGTAATCATGCCGTTGTTAACGGTATAAACCGTGAGCCACAATCCCCACAGCATAAACGTGCGGGATTTGTAGATACCTGAAAACAGCGCCTTTACGCCGCTTGACGAGGCGGGCATCACCGGTACGGGTTTTATTACAGGCTCGGGTAATGACATACCACGACGCAGGGCTTCTGCTTCAAACAACTGAACGACTTTTTCAGCCTGTTGATGGCGGCCTTTAGAGACTAACCAGCGCGGAGACTCTGGCATAAACCAACGCAAAGGTGCCGCCAGAGCTGAAGGGATCAGGCCAATAAGAAACATGATTTTCCAGCCATAAATGGGCACCAGAAAGAATCCGATAAGGCCAGCACACATCATGCCGACTGGAAAGATCACTTCATAAAGCAGAAAAAACCGACCCCGCTTCTTTGCACCGACAAATTCGTTGATATAGGCACTGGCAACGGGAACCTCAGCACCAATGCCCAGTCCCTGCAAAAAACGAATGATCAGAATTGACCAACCGTTCCAGGCGAACAGGCAGGCGGCATCCATAATCACAAACATCACGATGGTGATACGTAAAACACCAATCCTGCCAATTTTTTCTGCCAGCGTACCAAAAAAGAGCGCTCCCACCAGTTGCCCAATATAGCTGGCTGCAATGATCAGACCGACGAACGTCGGCGTAAGCCCCCATTCCTGCGTCAGTTGTGGCAGGGCAAACGCGATGGCAATAATGGTATAGGCATCAAAAAAAGTGGACAGCCCTACCACAACACGAATCGCCATTAACCGGCGTGTGATGGGCAATCGCTCAAGCCGTGCCAGTAATACTGATGCGTCGGCGGGATGAGCGTGGCAAGCGATAACCTGAGTTGACATAGTTACACCCTGTTGCGTGATGGATATGGGGCAAACATGCAAGACGACGCGCGTTCCTGAGCCATGCATTTGCAGCCCACTCACTGACGGTGGTTGCATAAAACCTGTGCAAAACGGATGGTGTGAAAACGTTAATGCAATCGTTTTCACATGAGTTATCGTTGGTTTAATATCCCGCTGCGTCAATTAAGCGGCTTGATTAATTGTTAACGTGTTCACATTCCGCTCTCAGGCAATCGAAAAAGCGTGAAACAGGTCATACTCTCTTCAATAGCCTTTATGGGGACGCTCAGGCTGGGGAGAACAATGAGAGCCTAAGCGTTGAAAATCGTATTCTTCAGGCGTGACGACAAAGAGAAATGCCGCCCCTAGGCAGTGCATGTTAAGGGCGTATCCCGTTGTTATAGCGTCTGTTGTATAGTATTGCCGTCTGCAGAGGGATCTTTGCCACCCACATTAATCCTCGGAGTGATATATGGATCAGGAAAGCCAGGAAAAGGAACAGTCGGATAAAAGGCTGATAACGATGCGTGATGTTGCTAATGCCGCGGGCGTAAGCATCTCCACCGTGTCGCGAATTCTGGATGAGAGGCTTCCGCAGTCAAAAAGCGCGTCAGCTGAAAAGGTTCGCCAGGTTGCCCGTGAACTTGGCTATCGGCGTGATTATGTTGCCTCCAGCCTGCGCAGGGGCGATACCGGCACGCTTGGCGTTCTGGTTCCGCGTATGACGGATGCGGTGACGGCGATGCTGTTTGAGGCTATCGCGACAGCAGCTTCACGACGCGGCTATTTTGCCATCGTGGCAACCTGTGGTGACGATCCGCAACAGGAAAAAGCGTCCGCAGAATCACTACTGGACAGACGCGTTGACGGCCTGATTCTTTCAACCTGTCGTCTGGGCGATCCGCTTCCCCAGACCCTGCGGGAGCGCGAAATACCGCACGTGCTGGTATTGCGTACGGATGGCGTAAGTCCTTCTTCCGTTGGCGATGACGAAATGGGCGGCTACCTTGCAGCGCGTCATCTGATCGATTTAGGACATAAAAAAATCGGGATGATTGGTGGACCGGATTTTGCGTCCAATGCGTTGAATCGTCGAAAAGGTTTTGAACGGGCAATGAGTGAAGCCGGTTTGCCTGTTCGGCCAGAATGGTGCCGTTCGTCTGACTTTAATATCAAGTCAGGCGAAGATGTGGGGTCGTCAATGTTGAACCATCCCTCGCGGCCTACCGCAATTTTTGCCGTCAATGATGAGATTGCGATTGGGGTCATGGCTGCGGCGCATCGTGCAGGCATGACCATCGGTAAAGACCTGTCACTGGTCGGATACAACGATATCCCCCTTGTCAGCCGCTTGCCTGTCGCATTGACCTCAGTGCGAACACCGCTGGAACATATTGCCGGGAATGCTGTAGATATGCTTATCCATGGCAGGCATGAACCCCATTTATCGACCATTATTCCTACGTTGATTCCGCGAAAATCCACGTCTTCTCCTCATCAGTAATCGTTCCTTTAATGACCGCATTGCGAATGTAATGTGGTCATTAACCCGCTGGGATCCCGATCGCAAACTCTCTTCGTCTCCCAAAGCGTTTTGTGATAACTGCCTCATTTATCAATCGCCGCTGGTTGACGCGATGAAATTAGATTGCCAATTTATCTTATGTGAAAACGATTGCAGTAACGTTTTCATATTGTGTTCACTTTGACTGAACCTGTGACTAAAAGTATTTCACATCAAGGAGTTAATCATGATTAATATCGACCTCAGAGGTTTAACCCCTGCGCCTGTCACCCCATTCACGCGCGAAGGGCAAGTGGATTTTGACGCGATTCAACGTCTGGGCAGTTGGCTGGGAAGTATCGACGGCGTAAAGGGGCTGGTGGTCCTGGGTCATGCTGGCGAGGGCACCTTTCTGACGCAGGATGAACAGGCCGACGTGATTCGGGCATTTGTAAAATCGGTCGAAGGCAAAATCCCCGTTATTGCCGGTATTACCGGGGAAGGCACCGAAGTCGCGGCGCGTGAGGCAAAACGCGCTGTCGAGGCCGGTGCGGCTGCCGGTTTGCTCTATCCCTCACACGGCTGGTTGCGTTTTGGATACCAGGACGGCGCACCTCAGGATCGCTACCGCGTCGTGTATGAAGAGAGTGGTTTACCGCTTATTTTATTCCAGTACCCGGATGTGACCAAAGCCACCTATAACCTGAAAACGCTGCTGGATATTTCCGCGCAACCCGGCGTGTTTGCGATGAAAAATGGCGTGCGTAATATGCGGCGGTGGGATACTGAAATTCCCGTCATCCGCCGTGAACGTCCCGATCTACAGATTCTGACCTGCCACGATGAATATCTGCTGCATACCATTTTTGATGTTGATGGCTTCCTGGTGGGCTACGGCAATATTGCCCCTGAGCCGCTGATTGAAATGATTAACGCAGGTAAAGCGCAGGACTATAAGAAAGCACGTGCTTTACATGATCGACTGATGCCTGTGACTAAAGCGGTTTACCATCGTGGCTCACATATGGAAGGCACTGTCGCACTCAAACATGCGCTGGTTGCGCGTGGCATTCTGGAACATGCCACTGTCCGTTCACCGCTGTTACCGCTGGGTGAGGGAGCGGCCGAAGAGATTCATGCCGCAATGCGTTCTGCTGAGCTGGGCCGGGTGAAATAAAACGGGCGAGTCTGGCAGGCAGGGCGCCTTCATGTGGGAACTGCCTGTCGTCGAGGCCTAAGGCTATTCAACGTATCTCTGGGATAACCCGGTTTACTGACCGGCAGCCAGCCAGAGAAAAAAGGCATCAGCGCGAAAAGAATTTACACCCTCAGTGCACCTGATACGCAGAAAACGGTTATTTAGCCGCGTGCCATTTCTCTGTAGGACATACCGACAAATAACCCGTTGCAACCTTGCGGAGTGAAAGGAAGCCTGTACCGGCCTTCAGTGTGGGCTGGAACGGTGTAAACCGCAGTCAGAAGGAATGGGATCATGCTACTACTACAGTTTATGACCGTGCTTTTTTTTCTGTTTTTGGGAATGCGTATTGGCGGTATCGGTGTGGGGTTTGCAGGTGGGGCGGGTGTAATCATGTTGTGCGCGCTGGGTGCCACGCCTGGCGATCTGCCCATGCTGGTAATGGTATTTATTATGGTGGTGATCGTCGCCATATCGGCCATGCAACAGGCAGGCGGCATGGATTATCTGGTGCAACTGACAGAACGTGCCTTACGTCGCTATCCGCGGTTGTTGGTGATTACGGCACCGCTCTCAACCTGGTTACTGACCATGATGGCCAGTACCGGGCAGGTCTCTTTTGCCTGTATGCCCGTGATTGTGGCTGTGGCCAGAGATAATCACCTTCGTCCAACCCGCGCACTAGCGCTTTCCGTTGCCGCATCCTTACTGGGCATTGTGGCTTCGCCCATTTCTGCCGCCGTGATTTTTCTCTCTGGGATTCTGGAACAGGGACCGCATGGTTGGGGCTATATTGAACTGATTACCGTGACCATTCCCGCCACCTTCATGGCGCTTTTATGTTCCGCCTTGTTTTACCTGTGGTGGGATCGCTTACGTCACACAGACCAGCTTGAGCATCAGGATGATGCGGTAAACACCGTACAGCATTCGCATTCCGCTCTCCACGGCAGACGTTCAGTACTGATTTTTATTGTCGGCCTGGTGACAGTGCTGATTTATGCCATTATCAGCAGCCCTAAAATGGAGATCATTACTCGCCCCGTTCTCAATAGCGGACAGGCACGGATTGCCGTAATGCTAACGGTGGCGATGGCTATCGTCATGTTCTGTCGGGTGAATGTGCATACGATTCCGGGATCGTCGGTGTTTAAAACCGGAATGACGTCTTGTATATGCATACTGGGTGTGGCCTGGCTGGGTTCCACATTTATGGAGAGCAATCGTCTGTGGTTGCAGGATAGGGTGGCGAGCTATTTTCTGGATTCCACATGGTTACTGGCGTTGATTATCGTACTGGCATCATGTTTTCTCTATTCTCAGGCGGCATCGACCAAAATTTTATTTCCGATGGCCTTAAGTATGGGCATTGCGCCCGCCACGCTTGTTATCTGTTTTCCCGCTACCGCGTCCCTGTTTATCTTACCGAACTATCCCACATTGCTGGCCGCCGTTGCGCTGGATGATACGGGATCCACCCGCCTTGGCCGACGGATAATCGATCACCCATTTATGCTGCCTGGCCTGCTGGCTACCGGTCTGTCGATGCTTTTTGCAGCAGGTTTAGCAAGGCTGTTCTAACCTTAAGGACATCATGAGGGTAAAAGGCTAAGCCCCTTTGCCGCCATGCTGTGAAGCCCGTGCTGGTGGATTATCACTGTCTGGCAACGTGCCTCTGAGAGGTTAACGTTACCCTGTTTGCAGCGTCTGCTGACGCTGCTGAAATCACGCTCAAAAAATCGGCCTCGTGTCGTCCAGACTTCAGCACTATTTTTAAGAAAATTCCGTAACCTCTCTGAATTGTGCGTAATGTCAAAGATCTGTTATGCCGTTTACGCATTTTCTTGCCTGCAAAGCCAAGCTGAATAACAATCCCTGAAACGTTTCAGCGTTGCTGTGACAACCTTCACCAGGTCAAACAGCAAGATTCAACACCATTGAGCTGAAACGATTCAATCAGCAAGCGAGGAGAATTATGTTCCAGCTCGAATTGCAGGCCATCCATACCGGAGCCAGCGCCCAAAATAAAGAAGATGCGATTCGTCAGGTTGCGGCGGCACTTACCGCTGCGGGTAACGTGGCGGAAGGTTATGTCAACGGCATGCTGGCGCGTGAGCAGCAAACCTCAACCTTTTTGGGTAATGGCATCGCCATTCCTCACGGCACCACCGACACGCGCGATCTGGTGCTGAAAACCGGCGTTCAGGTCTTTCAGTTTCCTCAGGGAATTGCCTGGGGCGACGATCAAACGGCCTATGTCGCGATTGGTATTGCCGCGAAATCTGATGAACATCTGACGTTGCTGCGCCAGCTGACGCACGTACTGAGTGACGACAGCATCGCCGAACAGCTTAAAACGGCCTCTGCTGAAGATCTGCGTGCGCTGCTGATGGGTGAGAAGCAGTCAGCTGAATTCAGCTTCGATACTTCATTAATTTCCCAGGATGTCAGCGCACGTGACCTGATAACGCTGCAGGCCGTCAATGCCGGCCGCTTACAGGCTGCGGGTGTAGTTGATGCCAGCTATGTTGCTGAGGTGGTTTCCAGTAAACCGCTGAGTCTGGGGCAGGGCATCTGGTTAAGCGACAGCGGCAAAGGCAATCTGCAAAGCGGTGTGGCCGTCAGCCGCGCGGCGACAGCCTTTGAACATGAAGGTGAATCCGTGGCAATGCTAGTCAGCGTGGCCGCCGTCGATGACCGCCCGCTGGAGGTACTGGGTTACCTGAGCGCACTGCTGCATGGCAACAAAGCCGACCGTTTGCTGAAAGCCGATGCGGCAGGTGTTTATGCCCTGCTAACCAGCGAAGTTGACGAGCAGGCAGACCAACTGACGGCTGAATTTACTATTCGCAACGAGCATGGCTTACATGCGCGTCCGGGGACCGCCCTGGTGAGCGTGATTAAACAGTTCAACAGCGACATTACGATTACCAACCTGGATGGCAGCGGTAAACCTGCAAACGGACGCAGCCTGATGAAAGTCGTTGCGCTGGGTGTGAAAAAAGGTCATCGCCTGCGTTTTACTGCCAGTGGTGAAGATGCCCAACAGGCGCTGACGGCTATCGAAGAAGCCATCAACAGTGGCTTAGGTGAGGGGGCGGCATGACCAGACGTGTTGCAACCATCACGTTGAATCCTGCGTACGATCTGGTCGGTTATACGCCTGAAATTGAACGTGGTGAAGTGAACCTGGTGAAAACCACTGGCTTACATGCTGCCGGGAAAGGCATCAATGTGGCGAAAGTGCTGAAAGACCTGGGTATCGACGTAACCGTTGGTGGCTTTCTGGGTAAAGACAATCAGGATGGTTTTCAGCAGCTCTTTAGTGAACTGGGGATCGCCAACCGTTTTCAGGTCGTGAATGGCCGCACGCGCATTAACGTCAAGCTGACTGAGCAAACCGGTGATGTGACCGATCTTAACTTTTCCGGTTTTCAGGTGACGGCTCAGGACTGGGATCGCTTTACCAGCGACTCATTAACCTGGCTGGGCCAGTTCGATATGGTGTGCGTGAGTGGCAGCCTGCCGGAGGGGGTGGATCCGGATGCCTTTACCCGCTGGATGACTGAACTGCGTACGCACTGTCCCTGCATCATCTTTGACAGTAGCCGCGAAGCGCTGGTGGCGGGCCTGAAAGCCGCGCCCTGGCTGGTTAAACCTAATCGTCGCGAGCTTGAGATTTGGGCAGGGCGCAAGCTACCTGCACTCCAGGACGTGATTGACGCAGCGCACGAGTTGCGTGAGCAGGGCATTGCACATGTGGTGATTTCTCTGGGTGCTGAAGGCGCACTTTGGGTCAATGCCTCAGGTGAATGGATAGCTAAACCGCCGGTGTGCGAAGTTGTCAGCACCGTTGGCGCAGGTGACTCCATGGTAGGTGGCCTGATTTATGGCCTGTTAATGCGTGAATCCAGTGAACATACGTTGCGTCTGGCTACTGCGGTAGCCGCGATGGCTGTCAGCCAGAGCAACGTCGGCGTGACCGATCGTACCCAGTTGGCCGCAATGATGGCGCGCGTCGACTTACAACCCGTTAACTGACAGCAGGAGAGCGATAGTGAAAACGCTGCTGATAAAAGATCCTTCAACAGGACTGGCTTCTGCCTACATGGCAAAACAACGTCTGGCCGCTGCGGCTGCTCAGGCTGGTATAACGCTAACCGAAAACCCGGCCGAGGCCGAACTGGTGATCGTCACCGGTAAAACAGTACCAGAGGATGCCGCGCTGACGGGGAAATCCGTGTGGCTGGGCGATGTGCAGCAGGCAGTCAGTGAACCTGAACTGTTCCTGAATCGTGCCAAAGCCGAAGCGAAACCCTGGCAAGCCAGCGTGGCAGCACCTGCTGCCGTTGCCGCTGTGCCAGCGAATGGGCCAAAACGTGTGGTTGCTGTGACCGCTTGCCCAACGGGCGTTGCGCATACCTTTATGGCGGCCGAGGCAATCCAGGCGGAAGCGACCAAACGCGGCTGGTGGGTTAAAGTTGAAACCCGTGGCTCTGTAGGGGCCGGTAACGCGATCACCCCTGAAGAAGTTGCCGCAGCCGATCTGGTTATCGTGGCCGCGGATATCGAAGTGGATCTGGCTAAGTTTGCGGGTAAACCGATGTACCGCACCTCAACTGGTCTGGCACTGAAAAAGACCGCGCAGGAGCTGGATAAAGCCGTGGCAGAAGCGAAGCCTTATAAACCTTCTGGCGCGCAAAACAGTTCTCAGGAAGAGAAAAAAGAGGGCGGCGCGGGGGCTTACCGTCACCTGTTGACCGGCGTCTCCTACATGCTGCCCATGGTGGTGGCGGGTGGCTTGAGTATCGCGCTATCTTTTGCGTTTGGTATCACGGCCTTTAAAGAGCCCGGTACGCTGGCCGCTGCCCTGATGCAAATCGGTGGCGGGAGTGCCTTTGCACTGATGGTTCCGGTTCTGGCGGGCTTTATTGCCTTCTCAATCGCGGATCGTCCTGGTCTGACGCCTGGCCTGATTGGCGGTATGATCGCCACCAGCATCAACGCGGGCTTCCTTGGCGGCATCATCGCCGGTTTTATTGCGGGTTATGCGGCCAAACTGATCAGCGGTAAGGTGAAGTTGCCACAGAGTATGGAAGCGCTAAAACCTATCCTGATTATTCCGCTGTTTGCCAGCCTGATCACCGGCTTGCTGATGATCTACGTGGTAGGTAAACCGGTCGCGGGCATCATGAGCGGTTTGACCAGCTGGCTGGCTAACATGGGTACCGCGAATGCAATCCTGCTGGGCGCTATCCTGGGTGGCATGATGTGTACCGATATGGGTGGTCCTGTTAACAAAGTTGCTTACGCATTTGGCGTCGGCCTGCTGAGTTCACAAACCTACGCACCTATGGCCGCGATTATGGCTGCCGGTATGGTGCCACCGCTGGCGATGGGGCTGGCGACGCTGGTTGCGCGTCGTAAATTTAACAAAGGTCAGCAGGAAGGCGGTAAAGCCGCGCTGGTTCTGGGTCTGTGCTTTATTTCAGAAGGTGCAATTCCGTTTGCGGCCCGTGACCCGATGCGCGTCCTGCCATGCTGTATCGTCGGTGGCGCAGTAACCGGTGCCGTATCCATGGCGATTGGTGCCAAGCTGATGGCGCCGCACGGTGGCCTGTTCGTTCTGTTAATCCCGGGGGCGATTACGCCGGTCGTGGGTTATCTGATGGCGATTTTGATTGGTACCGCGATTGCCGGATTAGGCTATGCAGTACTGAAGCGCCCGGAAGAAGAGCTGGCGAAAGCCTGACAGGTAAGACGACAAAGGAGCCGCAAGGCTCCTTTTTCTTATTTCTTATTTCTTAACGTTGTTCTGACTTAAGCCAGGCAATTTCATCTTTCCAGATATCGGGATTAATAGTTTCCAGAATCAGCGGAATACCATCGAACCGCGAATCCTTCATCATCCAGCTAAAGACGGTTTTACCGATATTCCCCTCACCCAGGCTGTGATGACGGTCAACCCGGCTGCCCAGCGTACTTTTGGCATCATTCAGGTGCATCCCGCGAAGATAGTTAAAACCCACCACGCGCTCAAATTCGGCAAAGGTCTCCGTGCAGGCGGCTTCACTGCACAGATCGTATCCGCCCGCGAAGGCATGGCAGGTATCGATGCAAACGCCGACGCGCGACTTATCTTCGACGTGTTCAATGATGGTCGCCAGATGTTCAAAGCGGAACCCCAGGTTGCTGCCCTGACCGGCGGTATTTTCGATAACGGCGGTCACGCTGTGGGTTTGATCCAGGGCGATGTTAATTGACTCGGCGATGCGCTTTAAGCAGGTCAGCTCATCAATTTGCTGTAAATGACTGCCCGGATGAAAATTCAGTAGCGTCAGCCCCAGCTGTTCCGCGCGCTGCATTTCATCTACGAACGCATCGCGCGATTTTTGCAACGCGTCCATGACCGGATGCCCCAGGTTTATCAGATAGCTGTCGTGCGGCAGAATCTGGCCCGGTCCAAAATGATATTTCTCACAGGCAGCGCGGAAGGCGGCGATGGTTTCGTCTGACAGCGGGGCGGCTTTCCACTGACGCTGGTTCTTCGTGAACAGCGCAAAAGCCGTGGCTTCCAGTTCGTGGGCGCGGAGGACCGCCTGATCCACACCACCCGATGCGCTGACGTGCGCGCCAATATACTTCATGCCGTTCTCCTGAAGGATTTAACTCAGATTGAACGGCATGATACACGATGGCGCTGTGGCAAAGCGCGGTGCGCAGGAAATTTTTAGCGAGGTCAGGAGGGGGCATTATCAGGAATACAGCCGTGCCACAAAGGGCTCGCTGTTTTCACCCGAATACGCGAAAAGTCTCAGAAAAGGGGCCGGGCGTGAGGCGAAACCGGCCGGTGCCGAATCGACCTTGTCTGTCGGAAGAAGACAACGCAGCGGATCAGTGGCGGAGTTTCGCCAATTCGTCTTCGGTCAGGCCGGTCATTTTAATCACGGTCGGGCGATCAAGGCCGTTATTTAACATGGTCTGGGCAATCTTCAGCGCTTCTTCCTTCCTGCCTTTTTCAATGCCTTTTTGTTCCAGCTGTTCTGCAATGGTCATCAGAGCCTCTCCGTGTTGCGGCACCCGCTGTGCCAGCTTATGAACAAAGGTTTGCGCATCTGAAGCTTCGCCCACCTGTATCATGTAGTTTACCAGCGATATCACCAGCGATGAAGAGAGATGTTTATGTAGAAGAAGACTGACCAGGCTGTCAATCAGGGCTGTCAGGTTTCGCTGGTGGATATGCTTTTGCAGTAAGGTTAAGGCGGCCATGCTGCGATGGTGTGCAATCTCCTCGTCAGGGATAATCGTCACATCAACCAAAGGGAAAGCCGTGGTGTACAGTGCGCCCGCGATGTCCGGTCGGGCAAATTCATCGAGCCAGCAGAGGGAATAAGGATACGGGCTGCGTTTACCGGTATAGAACAACATTGGGATAACCAACGGCAGTGTTTTATGCCCGGCCTGCAGGTGGCGGTGCATGGCGGCAACCGCATAGCGCATCAACCTGAAGGCCATATGTTGATCCGGACCGGACTGATGCTCGATAAGCACGTGGATGTAGCCTTCCCCGGATGCGGTTTTAAGGCTGTAGAGCACGTCGCTGAAATACTGACGCAGATCGTCTTCGACAAACGAACCCGATTCCAGTTTAAGGGTGGACAGGTCGCAAAGGGCGCGTAACGGTTCTGGCAGGTGGATCGCCATAAAATCCTGCGCAATATCGGGCTGTGTCAGAAACTGCCTGAACAGGGCATCGTGAGGCGTTGCCGTGGTGGTTTTTATCTTCATCCGTCCCGGCTCGAAAAAATGACCCGCCTAAAATAGGGCAGACCGGGGCGTTCGCCTAATAACGGCGCAGTAATGTACGGCGCGTCTCGCAAATCTCCGCGTGTGGGGCAGTGAAGGGGAAGTGGCCGCCATAACCGGCCCCGTCAAGGGCCGGTCAGGAAGGGAGAGGGCTGCGTGCTTACGCCATGAGGTGCTGGACCAGCAGATTAATAGTACCGCCACCCACAATCAGCCAGACAAATACCAGTGCTCCTAACAGCACAGGCTTAAATCCGGCAGCGCGCAGGGCAGTAAAGCGGGTAGTTAAGCCCAACGCTGCCATTGCCATGGTCAGCAGGATCCCGCCGAGGGTATTTAATGTGTTAACCCACCCGGCCGGCAACCAGTGCAGGGAGTTGAACAGAGCGACAGCAACAAACATTAAAGCAAACCACGGAAAGGTGACCGGCTGTGCGCTATGCTGTGCTGTCTGTTCACGTCGCAGTACACCGCTCAGCAACAGTAAAAACGGAGCCAGCATCATCACCCGGAGCATTTTCGCAATGACTGCGCTGCTCTCGGTTTCGGGCGCAATGCTGTGCCCGGCGGCGACCACCTGGGCCACTTCGTGGATCGTCGAACCGGTGAAAACACCAAACTGTGTCAGACTGACGGCAGGGAAAAGGTGATGAACCCATGGCCACAGCAAGGGATAAACAAAGATCGCCAGGGTGCCAAACAGCACGACCGTTGCCACGGCCACCGCCACCTTTGAGGGGGCCGCTTTCACGACTGGCTCTGTGGCCAGTACGGCAGCGGCACCGCAGATGCTGCTCCCCGCACCGATTAACCACACGGTGTCACGATCGAGCCTTAGCAGGCGCCTGCCCAGCAGGCAGGTTATAAAAAACGTGCTGCTCAGGGTCAGTACATCAATAACGACGCCGCTCAGGCCGACATCCGTGATTTGTTGTAAGGTGATGCGAAATCCGAACAGTATCACGCCCAGCCGGAGCAGTTTTTGTTTGGCCAGCAGTACGCCAGCGTCGCACTGACCGGCCATCGGGGAATAAACACTGTTCCCGATAATGATGCCCAGCATAATGGCCAGAGTTAACGAACCCAGCCCCAGATTCGAGACGGCAGGTACCTGCGCCAGCAGCGCCGTGACGCTGGCAAGGGTACCGCATAGCAACAGGCCTGGCAGCCATTGCTGCACAGTGTGAGATTTTGAAATGCTGATGTCGGCCATGATTACGCTCCTGGTTGAGCACGCATCATCGCGCCAGGTTTGTTAAAAGTGAAATTGATTATATATTTATAATCTACCGCTATAAGTGATAAGGCAGGATATATGCTGTTCGCACGACTGGGGCGCTTAATCACGCTCATCAAAAGAGATGTTTTAACGCTCGCCTATGCCTGCCGCGATCCCCGAACGCCGCTGTGGTGTAAAGGCGCGGCCGTGGGACTCATGGCGTACGGCATCAGCCCCATTGATGTAATCCCTGATGTCATCCCGGTCGTCGGGCTACTTGATGATGCAGTGATCATTCCCACCGGCGTCATGTTGCTGCTGAAAATGTTACCCACGGAAGTGCGCGCCAGCAGCGCAGAGCGTGCCCGGCAGCAGCGTGCACGCGGTAAAACCCTGTTCGGTGTGCTGGGTGTGGTTTTTCTGCTGTGGATAGCCCTGATGGTTTACCTCTTACAGCGTTAGATTCAGGAGTCTCCATGCACATTACACTGCGACAAATCGACGTTTTTACCGAAGTGCTGAAAAGCGGCTCCACCACGCAGGCTTCTCAGGTGCTGGCCTTGTCCCAGTCAGCCGTCAGTGCGGCACTCGCCGATCTGGAAAACCAGCTTGGCGTTCAGCTTTTCGACCGTGTAGGTAAGCGACTGGTAGTGAATGAACACGGCCGGTTACTATACCCGCGGGCCGTGGGCCTGCTTGAACAGGCGACGGAAATCGAACAGCTGTTTAAAGAAGATAACGGGGCTATCCGAATTTATGCCAGTAGCACAATCGGGAATTACCTGTTGCCGGGGATGATTGCCGGCTACCGCCGTGATTTCCCGACCTTACCTTTAGAGCTGAGCGTGGGAAACAGCCAGGACGTGATCATGGCCGTGTCTGAATTCAGGGTTGATGTCGGGTTAATCGAAGGTCCCTGTCATATGACGGAACTGGTAAGCGAGCCTTGGCTTGACGATGAGCTGGTGGTGTTTGCCGCGCCGGATGCTGCCATTTTACAGCAGCCGGTGACGCTGGCATCGCTGGCGGAGGCCACCTGGATTCTTCGCGAACGGGGTTCAGGGACGCGCGAAATCGTTGATTACCTGCTGCTGTCTCATCTGCCGACCTTCCAACTGGGCATGGAACTGGGCAACTCCGAAGCGATCAAACATGCCGTGCGTCACGGCATGGGCATTAGCTGTTTATCCCGCCGGGTTATTGCCGACCAGCTCAGTGCCGGAACGCTCATTGAGCTGAATACGCCTTTGCCCAATTTGACGCGTACGCTTTACCGTATTCATCACCGGCAAAAACATATCTCAAAGGCGCTGTCACGGTTTTTGTCCTACTGCCGGGAATAACCGCAGGGGGAGGCTGATGATGAAATAAGCGGTTCAACCCCTTGAAATTCAGGGAGACAGGCGTTGCCGCTAATAATCTGCCGCCTATCATGAAGGTAACTTATATCAACGCAGCATTCGCTATACAGTGCGGCCTTTGCTGCTACAATCGCG
The DNA here is from genome assembly GCF_024814475.1 of Pantoea sp. B623. Taxonomy (NCBI): domain Bacteria; kingdom Pseudomonadati; phylum Pseudomonadota; class Gammaproteobacteria; order Enterobacterales; family Erwiniaceae; genus Pantoea; species Pantoea sp. B623. The sequence continues at coordinate 4,018,311 of NZ_JANUXM010000004.1, forward strand.
CCTTATTTTTACCCAGCGTAATGTTTACACATGCATAATGACACAAAAACAACACAACAACCTGCGTTACGACGCGATCTAAAAGCGCGTCACCTCACCATGATCGCCATTGGCGGTTCAATCGGTACAGGCCTCTTTGTGGCATCAGGTGCCACCATCTCTCAGGCCGGTCCAGGCGGCGCGTTACTCTCCTATGTTCTGATTGGTTTGATGGTTTATTTCCTCATGACCAGCTTGGGTGAACTGGCGGCATTTATGCCAGTATCCGGTTCTTTTGCTACCTACGGTGCGAAATACGTCGAAGAAGGCTTTGGTTTTGCCCTTGGCTGGAACTACTGGTACAACTGGGCGGTTACGATTGCCGTTGACCTGGTGGCTTCCCAACTGGTGATGAATTACTGGTTCCCGGACACGCCAGGATGGATCTGGAGCGCTCTGTTCCTGAGCCTGATGTTCCTGATCAACTACATCTCGGTGAAAGGCTTCGGCGAAACGGAGTACTGGTTTTCGCTGATCAAGGTTGTCACCGTGGTGATCTTTATCGTGGTTGGCGTACTGATGATTGTCGGGATTATGCGCGGCGCTGAAAATGCGGGCTGGCATAACTGGCAGGTCGGTGACGCGCCATTTGCGGGCGGTTTCGCCGCGATGATCGGCGTGGCGATGATTGTCGGCTTCTCCTTCCAGGGCACTGAACTCATCGGTATTGCGGCGGGCGAATCAGAAGATCCGGCGAAGAATATTCCTCGCGCAGTACGTCAGGTGTTCTGGCGTATCCTGCTCTTCTATGTGCTGGCTATCCTGATCATCAGCCTGATTTTGCCTTATACCGATCCGCAGCTGTTACACAATGATATTAAAGATATCAGCGTCAGTCCGTTTACGCTGGTGTTCAAAAATGCCGGTCTGCTGTCAGCGGCGGCGGTGATGAACGCGGTCATTTTAACGGCGGTATTGTCCGCGGGTAACTCCGGAATGTACGCCTCAACGCGCATGCTTTATAACCTTGCACGCGAAGGCAAAGCACCGCGTATCTTTGCCCGCCTGTCAAAAGGTGGCGTCCCCCGTAATGCCCTGTGGGCGACCACGGTGGTGGCTGGTCTGTGCTTTTTAACCTCGAAATTTGGCAATCAGGAAGTCTATCTCTGGCTGTTGAATACCTCAGGCATGACCGGCTTTATCGCCTGGCTCGGTATTGCAATCAGCCACTATCGTTTCCGTCGGGGTTACGTTGCGCAGGGCCACGATCTTACTGCGCTGCCATATCGTTCCGGCTTTTTTCCCGTTGGACCGATTTTTGCTTTTGTCCTTTGTCTGATTATCACTCTGGGCCAGAATTATCAGGCGTTCCTGCAGGATAAAATCGACTGGTACGGCGTGGCGGCTACCTATATCGGTCTGCCGCTGTTCCTGCTGATCTGGCTGGGTTACAGGCTGGTGCGGGGTGGTCGGATCGTCAAATATACTGAAATGGAATTTCCCGTCTATAAAGACTAACTATGCCTGAAAGCGCCCGGTGAACGCCGGGCGTTTTTTAAGCTTACGTCATCACTGTTAACATTCCATGAATTGATAATTATTATCACCTGCACTATTGTGGCTGCGTTTTTAATTCTGGAGCCATTACTGGGTTGAATCATGACAACGGAATCCTCGTTGATCGGTGCTGAAGCGGACCATCAGCACACCTTAAAAAACTATCATCAGGTTGTGCGCCGCCGAATCTTCTGGCTGGGTGCGCTGCTGATAGCGATACTCGCCTCACTCGTTCTTGATTTTACGCTCGGTCCGGCAGGGCTCTCTTTGTCCGTGTTGTGGCACACGCTGCTCTCTCCTGAGAGCGTCGATGCAGGTACCCGCGTAATCGTCTGGGATATTCGCCTGCCTTATGCCTTGATGGCGATTGTTGTTGGCCTGGCGCTGGGCCTCGCCGGCGCCGAAATGCAAACGATCCTGAATAATCCGCTCGCCAGTCCGTTCACGCTGGGCGTGTCTTCTGCGGCGGCGTTTGGTGCAGCACTGGCGATTATTCTGGGCGTAGGGATTCCGGGCATCTCCGGGCAGTGGTTTATCTCGGCCAACGCCTTTCTGTTTGCCCTGTTTGCCGCGTTGATGCTGGATGGCATTACGCGATGGACTCAGGTGTCATCGTCCGGTGTGGTGCTGTTTGGTATCGCCCTGGTGTTTACTTTTAACGCCCTGGTTTCAATGATGCAGTTTATCGCCAGCGAAGATACGTTACAGGGGCTGGTGTTCTGGACCATGGGCAGCCTGGCGCGCGCCTCCTGGGAAAAGCTGGGCGTACTGAGTGCGGCCTTTGCGCTGCTGGTTCCCTTCTCTATGCTCAGCAGCTGGAAACTCACCGCGTTGCGCCTGGGTGAAGACAGGGCGATCAGTTTTGGCATTGATGTTCGTCGTTTACGCCTGGCCACGCTGCTCCGTATCAGCGTACTGTCCGCGCTGGCCGTGGCCTTCGTCGGGCCGATTGGCTTTATTGGGCTGGTGGCGCCGCATATTTCCCGCATGATGTTTGGTGAAGATCATCGCTTCTATTTGCCGGCCAGCGCGCTGACCGGTGCCCTGGTGTTGTCGCTGGCTTCTGTGGCGTCGAAAAACCTTATTCCTGGCGCCATCGTGCCGGTAGGCATTGTGACTTCGCTGATTGGCGTACCGTTCTTCCTGAGTATTATTCTGCGTCACCGGGGGACAGTATGAGGGAGCAAGGATTAAGCCTGCGCGGCTTCACGACCGGCTATCCCAAACGCCAGGTCATTGAAAACCTGAATGTGGCGCGCCTGCCGCGTGGGGAAATTACGGTTCTGCTAGGACCGAACGGCTGTGGCAAATCTACGCTGCTGCGTGCGCTGGCCGGACTGAATAAAGGGCAGGGCGAGCTGTGGCTCAACGGGGAAGACCTGATGACCCAGCCTTTCGCCCAGCGTGCCAGACAGGTCGTGTATCTGCCCCAGTCGCTGCCGGCTGGCGTTCATCTGCACGTGCTGGAGTCCATTATCGTGGCACAGCGCGCCTCCGGTGGTTTACATAGCGCCGCCAGCGAGGCGGACGTGATGGCGCTGCTGGAGCAACTGGGCATTGCGCATCTGGCCATGCGTTACCTAGACCAGCTCTCCGGTGGACAGAAACAGTTAGTGGGCCTGGCGCAGTCGCTGATTCGTCGGCCTGCGCTGCTGCTGCTGGACGAACCGCTCAGCGCGCTGGATTTAAACTACCAGTTCCACGTGATGGATTTGGTACGGCGTGAAACCGCGCTGCGCAATATGGTTACGGTGGTGGTGGTGCACGATATCAATATTGCCTTACGCCACGCTCAGCATGCGGTGATGCTTAAAGCGGGCAGGTTAATTGCCGAAGGCACGCCGGATAGCGTTATCACCCCAGCAACCCTGGCGCAGGTTTACGGCGTACAGGGCCGCATTGAGCACTGTTCACACGGCACACCGCAGGTCATGATTGACGGGCTGGTACAGGAAGGACTGTCTTGAAATCAGGGGATTGCACTGGCAATCCCCTGTGTGAGATCACCCTACCAGCAGGTGTTGCGCATGGAAGCGCAGGTGATCTTCGACAAAGCTGGCAATGAAGAAGTAGCTGTGATCGTAGCCAGGCTGGATGCGCAGGGTCAACGGGAAGCCCATTTCCTGCGCGATCGCTTCTAAGCGCTCCGGCTGCAGTTGATCCGCCAGGAACTGATCGCTGTCGCCCTGATCGATCAACAACGGCAGACGATGCTGAACCTCCCGCATCAGCTGGCAGCTGTCGTAGGCGAGCCAGGCCTGGCGATCGTCCCCCAGATAGGCCGTGAATGCTTTCTGGCCCCAGGGAACCTCACAAGGGTTAACGATGGGCGCAAAGGCGGAAGCCGACGCAAAGCGGTTTCCCAGACGTAATGCCAGCATCAGCGCACCGTGTCCGCCCATGGAGTGGCCCATTATCGACTGACGTTCACTGACCTTAAAGTTATCGGCAACCAGCTCAGGCAGCTCGTCACTCAGGTAGTCGAACATACGGTAATGATCCGCCCAGGGCTGTTGCGTGGCGTTGAGGTAAAAACCTGCGCCCTGGCCCAGGTCATAGCCTTCGTCATTCGCAACCTGCTCACCGCGTGGGCTGGTGTCCGGCATGATTAACACCAGGCCCAGCTCGGCAGCGACACGCTGTGCGCCAGCCTTGGTGGTGAAGTTCTCGTCGTTGCAGGTCAGGCCCGCCAAAAACCACACCACCGGCGGCGGGGAATCACCGCGCGGACTCGGCAAATAGATACTGAACGTCATCGGGCAATGAAGCACCTGAGACTGATGACGCCAGCGCTGCTGCCAGCCGCCAAAAATACGATGCTCTTCCAGCAGCTCCAGAGTAGATGTCATAGATAGCGCCCCCGGTTACTTGTTAAAATGCACGACGGAGCGGATCGATTTCCCTTCATGCATTAAATCAAAGGCGTCATTAATCTCTTCAAGCGGCATGGTATGGGTAATGAAATCGTTCAGCGCGAACTTCCCATCAAGATAATCCTGCACGATACCGGGAAGTTGTGAACGGCCTTTCACGCCACCGAAAGCAGAGCCACGCCAGACGCGGCCGGTTACCAGCTGGAATGGACGCGTTGAAATCTCCTGACCTGCGCCTGCAACGCCGATGATCACCGACTCGCCCCAGCCCTTGTGACAGCACTCCAGAGCAGAGCGCATCACATTGACGTTACCGATACATTCAAAGGAATAATCCACGCCGCCGTCGGTGAGTTCAACAATCACGTCCTGAATAGGCTTGTCATAGTCTTTCGGGTTAATCAGATCGGTGGCACCCAGCTTACGCGCCAGATCAAACTTACTGGTGTTGATATCAATACCAATAATGCGGCCCGCTTTGGCCATTTTCGCGCCGATAATCGCCGACAGACCAATGCCGCCCAACCCAAAGATGGCAACGGTATCGCCTTCTTTAACCTTGGCGGTGTTCATCACTGCGCCCATACCGGTGGTTACGCCACAACCCAGCAGGCACACTTCTTCCAGTGGCGCTTCTTTACTGATTTTCGCCAGGGAGATTTCAGGCACGACGGTATATTCAGAGAAGGTTGAAGTGCCCATGTAGTGGAAAATCGGCTTGCCGTCTTTAAAGAAACGCGTGGTACCGTCAGGCATCAGACCTTTGCCCTGCGTGGTGCGGATGGCCTGACACAGATTCGTTTTACCGGACAGGCAGAACTTACATTGACCACATTCTGGCGTGTAAAGCGGGATCACGTGATCGCCCACTTCAACGCTGGTCACGCCTTCGCCGACCGCTTCAACAACGCCACCGCCTTCGTGACCCAGAATCGCCGGGAACACGCCTTCAGGATCGCTGCCGGACAGCGTATACGCATCCGTATGGCAGACGCCGGTGGCGACGATACGTACCAGCACTTCCCCTTTCTGCGGCGGCATAAGATCCACTTCTTCGATTTTTAGCGGTTCGCCTGCGGCCCAGGCTACGGCGGCACGGGTTTTGATCATGTTCATGCAATCCCTCTTCCAGTCAGATTGTGACGCGATGTGGCGTCTGGATGGTCGTGATAAGTTAAAAATAGCGCGGAAACTCTATTCCGCTGCCTGCAATGGATGCATCAGCTCGTCATTGAGCGGACGATCGTGAAATTGTTCAATAATAAGATACTTCAGCGCCTCAACGTTGGGCGTGAAAGCATCGCGTCGCCACATCAGCCAGGTGGCGGTGTTGCGATATTCCGCCGGCAGGCTGTGTACCTGAACACGGGCGCGGTCTGGCATCTGTTTCAGCACCGACGCGGGAATCATAGCCACGCCCGCGCCGCCTGCGACACAGGCCAGCATGGCATGGTAAGACTGAATCTCCATCACGCTGTGAGGCGCGGCCTGGCTGTCGCGGTACCAGGCTTCAAGTTTAACCCGGTAAGAACAGCTGTTGCGAAAGGCAAACAGGGTATCGTCTTGCGTGTCGCGCGCGCAGGTTACCGGGATATGATCAAGATCGGTGATCAAAACCATCTCCTCGCGAAAGGCAATACAGCCATTCAGATCGTCGTGCTGAACCGGGCCATCGACCAGGGCCGCGGCCAGCGTGCCTTCACGTACTCGATCAATAATTTCCCCTGAGGTGCCTGTGATCAGCGATAAGGCGACAGCAGGAAAACGCTGATGGAAGGCAGCCAGAAGGCCAGGCAGGCGCGTCGCGGCGGTACTCTCCATCGAGCCAAGTGCAAAATTCCCGCCGGGTTTACCCGCTCGGGTCATATTTAATGCTTCATCACTCAGGGCCAGAATACGCTGGGCGTAGTTAAGGAAATTATGGCCCATGGGTGACAGGCGAATGCGCTGTTTTTCGCGAATAAACAGATCGACACCCAGTTCCTCTTCCAGCTGACGCAGACGCGTCGTGAGGTTGGAGGGAACCCGATGCAGCTGTTCCGCAGCACGGGCCAGGGAACCGCTTTCTGCCACGGAACAGAACATACGTAACTGAACTAAATCCATAGTGTTCTCTTCCTGTAAACAAGTTGCTTAAGATTATTCACTTTTTGTGAGTGTAAGCATCGTTCATGCTATAAGCAAGTTTCTGTGTAAAAAACTGAGGTGGCAGATGGCGTTTCGCGTGGCAATAAGTGCATTTTTGACGTTGTTTGTTGTAATGGGAATCGGGCGCTTTGCCTTCACCCCGCAGGTTCCCCTGATGATTCAGGCGCACCAGTTAACGCTGACCAGCGCCAGCCTTGTGGCGGCGTTAAACTATCTGGGCTACCTGTGCGGGTCTTTCGATGCCATGCGCGCACGCCATAAGGTCGCGTTGCGTCTGCAACTCGGAACGTGGGGCGCCGTGGTGCTGACGGCACTGTCGGCCTTTGCCGACGGGCCGTGGTGGCATGGCGTTATTCGCTTTGCCATCGGCTGGGCCAGTGGATGCGCCCTGGTGCTGGCGGCGGCGTGGAGCAACGAGCAGTTGCATCAGTATGGTCGTCCGGGGCTGTCGGCAGCCGTCTTTGCCGGACCGGGTGCAGGCATTTTTATCAGCGGTCTGCTCGCGGTGAGCTTGCACAGATATCAGGTCTCAGCGGCGCTGGCCTGGTGGGTTTATGCCGCGCTGGCGGCGGTATTGGTGGCGCTCATTAGCCGAAATCTGCCGCGCAAGGGTGAGCTACATCGTCCGGAGCAGGCACCGCCGTCGCTGGTGCTGACCCGTAACCTCCGGCGGCTGGTCCTGAGTTACAGCCTGGCGGGCTTTGGCTATATTCTCCCCGCGACATTTCTTTCACAAATGGCTGCAGTGCGTTTTCCAGGCAGTGCCATGGCACAGTTTGTCTGGCCGATATTCGGCGGTGCGGCGGTCATCGGTATTGTTCTGGGCATTGTCACGCGCAAGACGGGGAGCAGTCATGCCCGCCTGGCGGTGGCCCTGTGGGCACAGGCGCTGGGAGTGCTGGCGGCCGCATTGCTGCCGGGATTCAGCGGGCTGCTTATCGGCGCGCTACTGGTCGGGGGCGGCTTTCTGTGTGTGGTACAGCTGTCTTTGCTCTGTGCCCGTGAACTGGCACCGCAGCATATGCGTTATATGGCCGGCCTGCTGACAACCGGCTATGCAGTTGGGCAACTGGCAGGGCCTATGCTCTCCTCGCTGTCAACGCTGTTTCTTCATCGTCTCGAACCCGCACTGTGGGTGGCGGGGGCCAGTCTGATCGTCGCAGGGCTTCTGGTCTGGCGGCGGGACGCGTGAAAAGCTTTCATCTCCAATCGGATTGATTGCTGGATTCCCTGCACAGAAAGTTTCACAATACGCACTCAGAAATATGACCCGCTGGCAACAGACGGCGGGCGCAACACCTGCCGGAGAAGAGTAAGATGAGCACCTTGAGTCAGGAAGCTGCACTGGTCCACGAAGCGCTGCTAGCGCGTGGGCTGGAAACGCCGCTGCGCGCACCCACGCGTGAAATAGACGATGAAACGCGTAAGAGCCTGATTGCAGGCCATATGACGGAAATCATGCAGCTGCTGAATCTGGATCTTGAAGATGACAGCCTGATGGAAACCCCGCATCGCATCGCCAAAATGTATGTCGATGAGGTCTTTTCCGGTCTCGATTATGCCAACTTCCCCAAAATCACGCTCATCGAAAACAAGATGAAAGTGGATGAGATGGTGACGGTTCGCGACATTACGCTGACCAGCACCTGCGAACATCATTTTGTGATTATCGACGGGAAAGCCACCGTCGCGTATATCCCTAAAGATAAGGTGATCGGCTTATCTAAGATCAACCGCATTGTGCAGTTCTTCGCGCAGCGGCCTCAGGTGCAGGAGCGTTTAACACAGCAGGTCCTGCTGGCGCTGCAAACGCTGTTGGGAACGAATAACGTTGCCGTTTCGATCGATGCCGTGCACTACTGTGTGAAAGCGCGCGGCGTGAAGGATGCCACCAGCGCCACGACCACGACCTCGCTGGGTGGGCTGTTTAAATCCAGTCAAAATACCCGTCAGGAATTCCTGCGCGCGGTGCGTCATAACTAAAGCTGACGGGCGGGCGCGACGGTCGCCCGCCTGAGACATCAGGATCCCACATGCAACGCTACCTCGTGCTGGATTTTATTCGGGGCTGTGCCATTCTCGGCATTCTGTTGTTAAATATTATTGGCTTTGGTTTACCTTCTGCTGCCTACCTTAATCCTGCCTGGCAGGGCAGCATCACCCTTTCTGATGCCTGGACGTGGGCTATTTCCGATGTCTTTGCCCAGCTTAAATTCCTGACGCTTTTCGCTCTGCTGTTCGGGGCAGGCCTGCAGATGCAGCTGTCACGCGGTAGCCGCTGGCTGACTGCCCGTTTATCCCTGTTAGTGATGCTGGGATTGATTCACAGCGTATTTATCTGGGAAGGCGATATCTTGCTGGATTACGGCATTATCGGGCTGGTTATCTGGCGTATGCTGCGCGATGTTCCCTCTACCCGGGGGTTAATTAACACCGGAATTCTGCTCTATCTGTTGGGATGCGCCGTGTTGCTGGTATTTGGCTTGATCTCCAGCCCTGAACCGTCACCCTCATGGCTCCCGGGCGCTGCAGAGATCCAGTACGAGCAGTTCTGGAAGCTCACGGGCGGTCTGGCCGCCGTGCAGATTCGTTTAGATCACCTTTCTTCGGGATTGATGGCGCTGGTGGCCCAGTACGGCTGGCAACTGGCGGGACTGATGATGCTGGGGGCGGCGCTGGTGCGCAGCGGCTGGCTGAAAGGAACCTTTCCGCTACAGCACTACCGACGCGTTGCCGCGCTGTTGCTGCCGCTGGGTTTGCTGATGGCGGCGGCGGGCGTTGCCGCACAGTGGTGGGTTAACTGGGACTACCGCTGGAGCGCGTTTTATCTGCAACTGCCGCGCGATCTGGCCAGTCCGCTCATCAGCCTCGGCTATACGGCATTGTGTTTTGGCTTTTGGTCTTCGGTCCAGCGCTGGCGGCTGAGCTATGCCATTCGTTGCGTAGGTCGAATGGCGCTCAGCAACTACCTGTTGCAATCCCTGATCTGTACCACGCTCTTTTATCGCTTCGGCGAGTTTATGCATTTCTCACGCCTGCAGCTGGTGATGCTGGTGCCAGTCATCTGGTGCGTTAACCTGCTGTTTTCCGTGCTGTGGCTGCATTACTTCCCGCAGGGCCCCCTCGAATGGATCTGGCGTCGTCTGACGCTGATTGCCGCAGGCGCACCGTCCACTTCCCCCTCTGAAAGATAATGACCGCCATCACAAAGGTTACAGAATTGTATGTAACCGTTTTCATTGATGTGACGTAATTCACGCTGTGTGGCGATCTTCCCTGACAAAATAGCGCCGGTGTTGTAACTGGCGTAATGCCTTATCTCTCTGGAAGTGCTGCATGATAACGATTCGTGATGTTGCGCGTCAGGCCGGTGTGTCAGTGGCCACCGTTTCGCGCGTACTAAATAACAGCAGCGCGGTCACCGCTGAAACACGTGACGTCGTGTTACAGGCGGTTGACGCTCTGGGCTATCGCCCAAACGCCAACGCTCAGGCGCTGGCTACCCAGGTGAGTGATACCATCGGGGTGGTGGTTATGGATGTTTCCGACCCCTTTTTCGGCGCGCTGGTGAAGGCGGTAGATACCGTGGCACAGCGCGTGCACAAGCATGTTCTGATCAGTAACTCCTGGCACCATGAAGAAAAAGAACGCCACGCCATTGAAGTGTTGATACGCCAACGCTGCAATGCGCTGGTGGTGCACGCGAAAACGCTTTCAGACGCTGAACTGGCCGATTTTATGAGCCAGGTGCCCGGTATGGTGGTGATTAACCGTAGCGTGCCGGGTTTCGAGCATCGCTGTGTCAGCCTTGATAATGTAACGGGCGCATTGATGGCCTCAAGAATGCTGCTGCAACAGGGGCATTGCCGCATTGGCTATTTGTGTTCCAGTCATCCCATTGAAGACGTTACACAGCGGCGTGAAGGCTGGCTGCAGGCCCTGGCAGAGCAGGGGATTCGTCCGCAGGAAAGCTGGATAGCCAGCGCCGAACCCGACATGCAGGGCGGCGAAGCCGCAATGGTTGAACTGCTGGGGCGTAATCTCAATCTGAGCGCCATATTCGCCTATAACGACAGCATGGCGGCAGGCGCGCTTACGGCCCTTAAAGACAACGGAATTCAGGTCCCTCAGCATTTTTCCGTAGTGGGCTTCGACGATATTCCGATTTCACGATACACCGATCCGCAGCTGACCACCGTTCGCTATCCCATTGTTTCAATGGCAAAACTTGCCACGGAGCTGGCGCTTCAGGGGGCCGCGGGCTGTATCGACAGCAGTGCAAAACACATCTTTATGCCGACGCTGGTACGCCGCCATTCCGTAGCGCAAAAGCAAATTGTGGAGTCCGTCACTAATTCAGGCGATTCCACGATGTAACCGTTTTCAATCTGTGATTGTATTCACAGTTAATTAACATTGCTATCACTATGATGGCATCGTCTTACAGTACTGAAACATTATGTAACGCCACTCTCCTGTTGAGGGCACCGGCCTGGTCGCCGGTTTACATGGTTCATGACACGCACTATGGATGCAGTAGCCTACACGGAAGTCACGGAAGTTGAGTTTTGCATGGCACAGCAGTGGCTCAGCCTGATAGAGAGCGCATCCTGCCTCGCCGAATAATTCTACCTGATGTTCTAACGCCATCTGCGCGGCAGAACAAAAAAAAGACCCTGCAAAAAAACCGGAGATACCATGAATAAGAAGGTTTTCACGCTCACAGCACTGGTTGCCAGCATGATGTTTGGTGCAACGGCGCATGCCGCTGACACGCGTATCGGCGTAACCATTTACAAATACGACGACAACTTCATGTCGATGGTACGTAAAGATATCGAGAAAGAAGCCAAGACGCTGGGCGGTATTCAGCTGCTGATGAATGACTCGCAGAACGACCAGTCTAAACAGAACGATCAAATTGACGTGCTGATGGCAAAAGGCGTGAAAGCGCTGGCAATTAACCTGGTCGATCCGGCGGCGGCCGCGGTGGTTGTCCAGAAAGCCCGTGCTAACGACATTCCCGTGGTGTTCTTCAACAAAGAGCCAAACGCGAAAGTGCTGGCCAGCTATGACAAAGCTTACTACGTGGGGACAGACTCAAAAGAGTCTGGTGTGATTCAGGGCAAACTGATTGAGAAGCACTGGAAAGCAACCCCGGCCTGGGACCTGAATAAAGATGGTGTGATTCAGTTCGTTCTGCTGAAAGGCGAGCCGGGTCATCCGGATGCGGAAGCGCGTACCAAATACGTTATCGATACGCTGAACAAAGACGGTGTTAAAACCCAGCAGTTAGCGATGGATACGGCAATGTGGGATACCGCTCAGGCGAAAGATAAGATGGACGCCTGGCTGTCAGGTCCTAACGCCAAGAAAATCGAAGTGGTTATCGCCAACAACGATGCCATGGCAATGGGTGCCGTAGAAGCGCTGAAAGCACACAACATGTCTTCCATCCCGGTCTTCGGTGTGGATGCGTTACCTGAAGCACTGGCGCTGGTTAAGTCAGGCGCAATGGCCGGTACCGTGCTGAATGACGCGGAAAACCAGGCGAAAGCCACCATCGACATGGCCAAGAACCTTGCAGATGGCAAACCGGCAACGGCAGGCACCAACTTCAAGATGGTTGATAAGATCGTACGCGTACCTTATGTACCGGTTGATCAGGAAAACCTGTCTCAGTTCCAGAAATAACTCTTTGCAGACGGGCGCGGCAGCTGCTGCGCCTTTTTTATGTCATCACCGTTTTGTAGCCAGGTAAATTATGGCCAGTGATAATACGACCGCGCAGCGCGAATATCTGCTGGAAATGACCAACGTCAGTAAATCATTTCCCGGCGTGAAAGCTCTCGACAACGTTAATTTAAAAGTGCGGCCTCACTCCGTTCATGCACTGATGGGTGAAAACGGCGCTGGTAAATCGACATTGTTAAAGTGTTTATTTGGTATCTATAAAAAAGATACAGGCAGCATTCTTTTTCAAGGGCAGGAAATAGATTACAAAAGCTCCAAAGAAGCGCTGGAAAACGGCGTGTCGATGGTGCACCAGGAATTAAACCTGGTATTACAGCGTACCGTGATGGACAACATGTGGCTTGGGCGTTATCCACGCAAAGGCCTTTTTGTCGATCAGGACAAAATGTACCGTGATACCAAAGCGATTTTCGACGAGCTGGATATTAATATCGATCCGCGTGATAAAGTCGCCCATCTCTCCGTCTCGCAAATGCAGATGATTGAGATTGCCAAAGCATTTTCCTATGACGCCAAAATCGTGATCATGGATGAACCGACTTCTTCGTTAACCGAAAAAGAAGTTAATCATCTGTTCACGATTATTCGTAAGCTCAAAGATCGCGGCTGCGGAATTGTTTATATCTCGCATAAAATGGAAGAAATTTTCCAGCTGTGCGATGAAATTACCATCCTGCGTGATGGCCAGTGGATTGTGACTCAGCCGCTTGAAGGGCTGGATATGGATAAAATCATCTCCATGATGGTCGGGCGTTCTCTCAGTCAGCGCTTCCCGGATCGCACCAATGTTCCGGGTGAAACCATTCTGGAGGTGCGCAATCTGACCTCGCTACGTCAGCCCTCAATTCGCGATATTTCTTTTGATTTACGTAAAGGGGAGATACTCGGCATTGCCGGGTTAGTGGGTGCAAAACGTACCGATATCGTTGAAACGCTGTTTGGCATTCGCGAAAAATCGGGCGGCACAATTAAACTGCATGGTAAAACGATTAACAATCATACCGCCAATGAAGCCATTAACCATGGTTTTGCGCTGGTAACTGAAGAGCGTCGTTCTACCGGTATTTACGCTTTTCTGGATATTGGATTTAATTCCCTGATATCCAATATCAAAAAATATAAGAACAGTATTGGTCTGCTGGATAATAAACGCATGAAAAGCGATACCCAATGGGTTATCGACGCTATGCGGGTAAAAACGCCAGGGCATCATACGCAAATTGGTTCACTTTCTGGTGGTAACCAACAGAAGGTCATTATCGGTCGCTGGTTGCTGACTCAGCCTGAAATCTTAATGCTTGATGAACCCACGCGCGGTATTGATGTGGGGGCCAAATTCGAAATTTATCAGCTGATGGCTGAGCTGGCGAAGAAGGAAAAGGGCATCATTATTATCTCTTCCGAAATGCCAGAGCTGCTGGGCATCACCGATCGTATTCTGGTAATGAGTAACGGTCTGGTCGCCGGCATTGTTGATACGAAAACGACCACGCAGAACGAAATATTGCGTTTAGCGTCATTACACCTTTAATGAAGTAAGGGCTGTTAACATGAAAGCGACTACAAAAAAGAATGCGCTAACCTGGCTGAAAGAGGGCGGCATTTATGTCGTACTGCTGGTACTACTGGCTGTTATTATTTTCCAGGATCCGACATTTTTAAGTTTAATGAACCTGAGTAACATTCTGACCCAGTCTTCGGTGCGTATTATTATCGCGCTGGGCGTGGCGGGGCTGATTGTGACCCAGGGTACTGACCTGTCTGCCGGGCGTCAGGTGGGGCTGGCCGCCATTGTGGCCGCCTCATTGCTGCAATCCATGGATAACGTCAACAAAGTGTTTCCGCATCTGGAAACCGTGCCGATTCCGGTCGTTATCCTGATTGTTTGTGTGATTGGTGCCGTTATTGGTCTGGTGAATGGTGTCATTATTGCCTATCTGAAAGTGACGCCTTTTATCACTACGTTGGGTACCATGATCATCGTTTATGGCATTAACTCACTGTATTACGACTTCGTTGGGGCCTCACCGATTGCGGGCTTCTATGATGGCTTCTCAACTTTCACACAAGGCTTCCTTCGTTTCGGTGATTTCAAACTGTCTTACATCACCTTCTATGCAGCGATTGCTGTCGTGTTTGTCTGGATTCTGTGGAACAAAACGCGCTTTGGTAAAAACATTTTTGCTATCGGGGGTAACCCGGAAGCGGCAAAAGTGTCAGGTGTGAACGTTAACCTGAACCTGATCCTGATTTATGCCTTGTCAGGCGTGTTTTATGCCTTCGGCGGTATGCTGGAAGCGGGTCGTATCGGCTCAGCCACGAATAACCTCGGTTTCATGTATGAACTGGATGCTATCGCAGCCTGCGTAGTCGGTGGCGTGTCCTTTGCCGGTGGTGTCGGTACGGTGGCCGGTGTGGTGACCGGGGTGCTGATCTTCACCGTCATCAACTACGGTTTGACCTATATCGGTATCAACCCTTACTGGCAGTACATCATCAAGGGCGGCATCATTATCTTTGCTGTGGCGCTCGACTCGTTGAAGTACTCGCGTAAAAAATAACAGCAGTGGCAATGATGCAAGCGGCCTCAGGGCCGCTTTTTTTGCGCCCTTTTACGCGGTTTGTGGGGTTCGCTCATCGTCGGGGCGCTGTTTCTTTCATGGCACCGGCTCAACGTCACGGGTGCGCAACCCTGAATTGGCTGGCGGACGTCGCTGCAGCCTTCCCGTTTCATTTCTGACAGCCGCATCAGGCAGGTAAGGTGGGGGAGCCATAAGCCATTCCGGGCTTATCTGTTACTAAAACGCGGGTAAACGGGGTGAATTACTGACGGCGTTTCTGTTCCAGTTCCAGTAGCTGTTCTGGCGTCACGGCAGGATAGCTCTGTGCATCTTCAGGAACTTCATGTACAGCCGGGATCGGCACCAGCGGGCCAAGGAAACGCGGTTCGCGCTTCAGTAAAAACAGATCGGCCAGCGCACCCAGCCGCGCACCGACTTCACGCATTCGTACGCTGAGCATATTTTTAGGAGACGGAACCGCATAGCACTGCGCCTGGATCCCCAGGTGCAGGGCAATAAACAGCGCCCGTTCGCAGTGAAAACGTTGGGTAATGATAATAAAGTCGTTGGTGTCGAATACCTTACGCGTACGGACGATAGAATCCAGCGTACGGAAGCCCGCATAGTCCAGCACAATATCAGCAGGATCGACGCCACCTTTGATGAGATCGCGCCGCATAGTCATGGGTTCGTTGTAGCTTTGCTGCGCATTGTCCCCGCTCAGCAGCAGGTAGTTCACCTTTCCACTGTTATAGGCGTTAAGCGCGCCCTGCATGCGGTACAGGTAATACTGGTTAATCACGCCGGTGCGATAATATTTGGCCGTGCCCAGTACCACCCCGACCTGACGGTGGGGAAGGGATGCAAGGTTGTCATAGATATAGGGTGCCGTTTTCCAGCTGATCCAGCGGTCCAGGCCGAGCGCCGTCGCCACCATCGTTAAGATGATGAAAAGCAGAGCAATGAAAACGCGTTTCAACATGCGCCTGAGCACTCGAGATCCGAAGTTTGGGTGGGACAAGGCTACTTGAGCGTCACCCGCTAAGCAAGTTTACCCCGTCTGGCTGGTGTAAATTTAAGCAGCGCTGGATCCGCAGGGATCCAGCGCCGTGTTTTTAGATAGAGGTACGGCGGTAGTGGCGGTATTGAGGCAGCCAGAAATTATTGGCGATAGACTGTGAGAGCACGTCTTCTGAAGTCACCACCGCGACGCCCGCGAGCTGGGCAGCTTTGCCCACTTCCATCGCGATAATCTTCGACACGCCCTGAATATCTTTAATTTCAGGCAGAACCGGGCCTTCACCATCGTTCACCAGCGGTGAACAATCCGCAAGAGCACGGCTGGCCGTCATCAGCATGGTATCGGTGACACGCGATGCGCCAGACGCAATCACGCCCAGGCCAATGCCAGGGAAGATGTAGGAGTTATTACACTGCGCGATCGGGTAGGTCTTACCGTTCCACGAAACCGGTGAGAACGGACTACCGGTAGCGACCAGGGCGGCACCATCGGTCCAGGCAATAATGTCTGCCGGCGTGGCCTCAACGCGAGACGTTGGGTTAGAAAGCGGCATCACGATTGGACGTTTGCAGTGCTTGTGCATCTCACGGATGATCTCTTCTGTGAACAGCCCAGGCTGACCTGACACACCGATTAAGATGTCTGGCTGTGCGTTGCGCACCACGTCCAGCAGTGAGATCGCATCATTTGAGGTATCCCAGTCTTTCAGGTTGTCGCTTTTCTGCACCAGCTTGCTCTGGAAATCGAGCAGGTTAGGCAGTTTGTCGGTCAGCAAACCAAAGCGATCCACCATCATGACGCGACGACGGGCTTCGTCGTCGCTCAGACCTTCCGATTTCATCTGTGCGATGATCTGTTCGGCAATACCACAACCGGCTGAACCCGCGCCCAGGAAGACAACCTTCTGCTCGCACAGGCGGCTGCCTGCTGCACGGCTCGCGGCAATCAGGGTGCCAACGGTGACCGCAGCGGTACCCTGAATGTCATCATTGAAGCAGCACACTTCGTCACGATAGCGCTCCAGCAGCGGCATGGCGTTTTTCTGTGCAAAATCTTCGAACTGCAACAGCACTTTTGGCCAGCGGCGTTTCACGGCCTGAATAAACTCGTTTACAAACTCGTCATATTCTTCGCCCGTGATACGGGGATGGCGCCAGCCCATGTACAGCGGATCGTTAAGCAGCTGCTGATTATTGGTGCCCACATCCAGCACCACCGGCAGGGTATAAGCCGGGCTGATGCCGCCACAGGCGGTGTACAGTGACAGCTTACCGATTGGAATGCCCATGCCACCGATGCCCTGATCGCCCAGGCCAAGGATGCGCTCACCGTCAGTGACCACAATCACTTTCACATTTTGTTTGGTGGCGTTTTGCAGCATGTCTTCGATGTGCGCACGGTTGGGATAGGAGATGAACACGCCACGCGCGCGGCGGTAAATTTCTGAGAAGTGTTCGCAGGCGGCACCGACGGTTGGCGTGTAGATAATCGGCATCATCTCTTCGAGATGGTTGTCCAGCAGACGATAAAACAGCGTTTCGTTGGTATCCTGAATGTTGCGCAGGTAGACATGTTTATCGTTGTTGTTTTTGAAGTCCTGAAACTGACGCCATGCGCGTTTTGCCTGCTCTTCGATGGATTCTACCGCTTCTGGCAGTAAGCCATTGAGGTTAAATTCATTGCGCTCTTCGATGCTGAAGGCACTGCCTTTATTCAGCAGCGGAAATTCCAGCAATATAGGGCCAGCATAAGGAATATATAGCGGGCGTTTACTTTCGTATTCGAGTTCCATGCAGTCATGCTCCGGTTGCAAGTTTTCCTGGCGCAATAATCAAAGAGTAGGGTGACGCCAGTTTTATTGTGATGACGAAGACCTGGCGCCAGATCCTATGAAATTTCTGGCCGATGTACAGCTTTTGTAAATAAAAGATTTAGAAACTGTTTAAAACCGTGCCTCACCTTACGCTTTTGCCAGCGTAAGGTGCGTCAGGTTATCGCAACCCAGGGCGTGCAGGGTGGCCTGAGTTGCAGAGAACTGATCCAGGGCTGGCTGCGGCGTCTGGGCTAATGCGGCGGCCTGAATATCGTGGCAGGATTCCCCCGCCATATTCAGTAGAATCAGCGCGGCCTGCAAAGGCGGCAGGCTGGGATTGAAGGCGGCGTTTTCTGCATAGCGTCCGCTGAAAATCCGGCCGGAGGCGGTCTGTAACGCCACTCCGCTGAACGCCCGACTGTAAGGCGCATGGCTGCGATTAGCCGCCTTAACGGCGGCCTGAGACAGCGCATCGCCCGTTGCAACATAACCCTGGTCCACATCATCCATCAGGCGTTCGGTGATATTCAGATCGCCCGGGCCGAATGCGTCAGGCAGATAGTGCGCCAACGTATGCACCGCGCGCTGCGGCAGGCTAATGCGAATATCTGTGCCGCTGTTAAGTTCATTCATAAACTGGCGACAGTGACCGCAGGGGGTGTAATTGACTGTAATGGTCTCCAGACGGGATTCACCGCGCAGCCAGGCATGGGTGACCGCGCTCTGTTCAGCATGAACGGTTTGCTGCATGGTCGCGCCGGCAAATTCCATATTGGCGCCGAAATACCAGTTGCCGCTGACGCCGCGCGCAATCGCGCCGACGTTAAAATGTGAAAGCGTGGCAACCGCGCAGGCAGCGGCAACCGGCAGCAGCGCCAGCGCCAGCGCATCGGCATCCAGTTGAGTTTGCTCTTGCAACAAGGTGACCTGATCGGCCTGCAGCATCGCGTCAAATCCCGGCTCGCTCAGCACCGGACGCAGCGCGGTTTGCAGAGTGGCTGGAAGTACTTCAAAGGCAGAGTGGAAACGTGGATGCATGGAAGCCTCATTCAATCATCAGGGCAATGTGCCAGACATCGGTTTATATGTGATCTCTGTCTCTCTGACAATGCAACATGTCTTACAGTTTTCAACTTTGCGAGATCTCTCCCAAAGTTTTAGCCAAACCAGTGCAGCAGCAGCGGGAAAATAAAGGGGGCGAGCAACGAGGTGATGATGCCGCAGATCACCAGCGCCAGCGAGCTGAAGGCACCTTCCTGAAAATCAAGCTCCGCTGCCCTGGCCGTTCCCAACGCATGCGAGGCATTGCCAATCGCCAGCCCGCGTGCGGCTTTGCTTTTCACTCCCAGCAGATTAAGCAACATATGACCAAACACGGCGCCCAGCACGCCCGCAATCAGGACACAAATTGCGCTGATGGCGGGAATGCCGTGCAGTGAGGCTGAAACCGCCATGGCGATCGGCGTGGTAACCGATTTCGGCAAAATCGTGGCGGCGATTTCTGGTGTGGCGCCCATCCACAGCGCGATGGCGGTGCCTGAAATCATCGCCGTCAGGCTGCCAATCACGCAGACGCCAATAATGGATTTCCAGCGGGCGCGAATTTGATGCATCTGCTCATACAGCGGCAGCGCCAGGGCCACGACGGCGGGCTGCAACAGTTGATTCAGTATCTCGCTGCCCGCGAAGTAGCGGGCATAAGGCATGTGCAGTAACAGCAGAAGGGGAATAATCACCGCCATGGAGACCAGAAGCGGGTTCAGCAAGGGAATTTTCAGCGTTGCCGCCAGCTTGCGCGCCAGCAAAAAAGCCCCGACAGTGAGGGGCAATGACCACCAGATATCACTCATCGTTGCCCCCTTTGATCACGGGGCGCGAATGCAGCTTATGCGCGCTTAACCCTACAATGGCCAGGACAGCGAAGGTACTGACAAGACAGGAGACCACAACAGGACCGAACTGCGCGGTAAGAATATCGGTGTAATTCATGACGCCAACGCTGATGGGCACAAACAGCAGCGCCATATAGCGAATAATCAGATGGCAACCCGGTTTGACCCAACGCACGGGCAGGATTTGCGATGCAAGCAGCGCAAACAGAATCAGCATGCCAATAATGCTGCCGGGCAGGGTGATGGGCAGCAGCAGGGCCACGCCGTTTCCGGCATATAAGCAAAGATAGATAATGATAAAAGCGCGCAGATAACGCCAACTCATCGTTAGCACGGTGTGCATGACAGGCTCCTGTTTTTAACGGGGTTTATCATACGCACTAACGGTCAGGCCCGCCAGCAATCAGCGGTGTGGCTGAAGCGCCATCCCCGGCGGTAAACCGCAGAGGATGGCCAACGGACTATTTCACCGGCATGCCGGGCACCGCGCCGCTGTCTACGGACAGGACAAACAGATCTTTGCCGCCGGGACCGGCAGACAGCACCATGCCTTCTGACACGCCAAACCGCATTTTACGCGGCGCAAGGTTGGCCACGATAATGGTCATTTTGCCAACCAGTACCGCCGGATCGGGATAGGCCGCACGAATACCGGAGAAAATCTGGCGCTTCTCGCCGCCCAGATCCAGTTCAAGACGCAGCAGCTTGTCCGAGCCTTCGACGAATTCCGCTTTCTCAATCAGCGCCACGCGCATATCGACTTTGGCAAAATCATCAATGGTAATGGTATCGCCAATCGGCGCATCGGCCAGTGGGCCGGTCGCCGCGGGTTTATTGGCGTCTGCCGCATCCGCTTTTGACGCCTCAATCAGGCCGTCGACCTTCGCCATTTCGATTCGGCCATACAGGGCCTTGAACGGCGCAACCTGATGGTTCAGCAGCGGTTGCTGAATGGTATCCCAGTGCAGCTCAGTGTTCAGGAACGCTTCGGCGCGCGCGCTCAGCGACGGCATGACCGGTTTCAGCCAGGTCATCAGCACCCGGAACAGGTTAATGCCCATTGAGCAAATGGCCTGCAGGTCTGCATCGCGGCCTTCCTGCTTCGCCACCACCCACGGCGCCTGCTCATCCACATAGCGGTTAGCCAGATCGGCCAGCGCCATGATTTCACGAATGGCACGGCCAAATTCACGGCTGGCCCAGGCCTCACCAATCTTCTCAGATGCGTCCAGGAAGGTTTGATACAGCGCCGGATCGGCCAGCTCAGCTGACAGCTTGCCGTCAAAGCGTTTGGTGATAAAACCGGCATTACGTGAGGCCAGATTGACGACTTTGTTAACGATATCGGCGTTAACGCGCTGAACAAAATCTTCCAGATTCAGGTCGATGTCATCAATGCGTGAAGAGAGCTTGGCCGCATAGTAGTAGCGCAGGCTGTCGGCATCCAGGTGCTGTAACCAGGTGCTGGCTTTGATAAAGGTTCCACGCGACTTCGACATTTTTGCACCGTTGACGGTGACGTAGCCGTGCACGAACAGGTTAGTCGGCTTGCGGAAACCGCTGCCTTCCAGCATGGCCGGCCAGAACAGGCTGTGGAAGTAGACAATGTCTTTACCGATGAAGTGATACAGCTCCGTGGTGGAATCCTGCTGCCAGAATTCGTCAAAGTTAATATCGCCACGTTTGTCACACAGGTTCTTAAAGGATCCCATGTAGCCGATAGGCGCATCCAGCCAGACGTAGAAATATTTGCCCGGCGCGCCAGGGATTTCGAAGCCAAAATATGGCGCATCGCGCGAGATATCCCACTGTTGCAGACCGGATTCGAACCACTCCTGCATTTTGTTCGCGACCTGCTCCTGCAGTGCGCCAGAACGGGTCCAGGCACGCAACATCTCACTGAACGAGGGGAGATCGAAGAAGAAATGCTCGGAATCACGCAGCACGGGTGTTGCACCCGACACCACAGATTTCGGATCGATCAGTTCAGTCGGGCTGTAGGTCGCGCTGCACACTTCGCAGTTATCGCCGTACTGGTCAGGTGACTTACATTTTGGGCAGGTTCCCTTAACAAAACGGTCAGGCAGGAACATGCCTTTTTCCGGATCGTACAGCTGAGAGATGGTCCGGTTTTTAATGAAACCGTTCTCTTTCAGGCGGCCGTAAATCAGCCCGGCGAGCTCACGGTTCTCATCGCCATGCGTGGAATGGTAATTGTCATAGCTGATGTTGAAACCGGCGAAATCTGTTTCATGCTCCTGCTTCATTTCAGCAATCATCTGCTCCGGCGCAATACCAAGCTGCTGGGCTTTCAGCATGATCGGCGTACCGTGAGCGTCATCGGCGCAGATGAAATAAACCTGATTGCCACGCATTCGCTGATAACGCACCCAAATGTCCGCCTGGATATGCTCGAGCATGTGGCCGAGATGAATTGAGCCGTTTGCGTAAGGCAGGGCGCAGGTTACCAGAATTTTTTTAGCGACTTGAGTCATAGTTTGCGTAGCTTTCAGTTAAGTAAAAAAACGGGCTTAGATGGTAACCGATGGGCACAGCCGCGTAAACATAAGGGATTTCCCGTGCGCGACAGCCCGCGAAACGATCGGCATCTGATAGTATTGTTAGTACATCGCTGAAACACAGCGCAGGCCTAGCAGAAAAAGGAGTGGGGATGACAGCGCAATCCCGGGAACCGCATACACCAGAAGCCTTACGCGCCGTTGTGGCCGGCGTACTGAGCAGCTTTGAACATCCGACGCTTCAACGTAACCTCATTGCTCTCAAGGCGTTACACCACGTGGCTCTGCTGGACGGCACGCTGCACATTGAACTGCTGATGCCGTTCGCCTGGAACGGGGCGTTTGAAGAGGTGAAAGCAGAAACCAGTGCTGAGCTGCTGCGCCTCAGTGGCGCGCAGGCTATCGACTGGCGTCTCAGTCATGATATCGCCACCCTGAAGCGGGTTAAAAATCATCCCGGCGTTAACGGCGTGAAGAACATTATTGCCGTCAGCTCTGGCAAAGGCGGCGTGGGTAAATCGAGCACGGCAGTTAATCTGGCCCTGGCGTTAATCGCAGAAGGGGCACGCGTAGGCATTCTGGACGCCGACATTTATGGCCCGTCCGTGCCCAACATGCTGGGGTGTGAAAAAGAGCGGCCAACGTCGCCAGACGGTAAGCATATGGCCCCTGTTATGTCGCACGGGCTGGCAACCAACTCCATCGGTTATCTGGTAACAGATGATAATGCGATGGTCTGGCGCGGCCCGATGGCCAGTAAAGCGCTCATGCAGCTGCTTAACGAAACCCAGTGGCCAGAGCTGGATTATCTGGTGCTGGATATGCCCCCGGGCACCGGCGACATTCAGCTTACGCTGGCGCAAAGCGTACCGGTCACCGGCGCGCTGGTGGTCACCACGCCGCAGGATATTGCGCTTATCGACGCGCGTAAGGGGATGGTGATGTTTGAGAAAGTGAACGTGCCGGTACTGGGCGTTGTGGAAAATATGAGTATTCATATTTGCAGCGAGTGCGGCCATCACGAGCCAATCTTCGGCACAGGCGGCGCGCAACGGCTGGTGGATGACTATGGTACCCGGCTGCTGGCGCAGCTACCGTTGCATATTCACCTGCGTGAAGACCTCGACGATGGCGAACCCACTGTGATCCGTCGTCCACACAGCGAGTTCGCGGCACTTTATCGTCAGCTTGCCGGCCGGGTGGCGGCTCAGCTCTACTGGCAGGGCGAGGTGATTCCGGGCGATATCGCGTTTCGCGCGCTTTAACGCCCGCTGGCCTCGCTGGTGTAGAGCGATGGCTGAGGATAGTGCATCAGCACATAATTCCCCTGTTCGCTCTCACCCTGAGAAATGATTTTCCAGCCGCGCTGCAAATAAAATGTTTGTGCGGCTTTGTTCATTTCCAGGCACTTTAGCGCGCCCGTTGAGGTGAAGCGCCCCTGAACCTCATTAAGCAGCGCGCTGCCTACGCCACGGCCCTGATAAGCCGGATCGACATACAGGCTGTGCAGAAAATTATCGTTTTCCATCAGCCCGGCAAACCCCACCCGATGACCGTCCAGTTCTGCAACCAGAATCGTCTCGCCGGGGATGATCTGATCGAAATCTTCAAGCTGCCAGTCCTCGTTTTCAATCCAGTCCCAGTTATGGCGGCGTGCCGCCAGATACAAGGTTCGCAGAAAAGGGCGGTCAGCCTCAGTAAACAGTCGAATATGCACATCGCGCTCCATTAATCCTTTTTAACAAACATGGCAGGGATTGCCAAAAAAGCAAAAGCAGAACAAATGTCATCTCTTTCACTGTACACTGCTGGGCGGTGCCTTTCGGGGAGACAGGAACGGGTGGTGAATTTCAGGCGCTGGATTTCACGCATAAGCAAGTAAAACGTGATTTCGCAGCGAGCGTTGCCGCCGTAAAGTCGGTTTTTTCCCTGAAAGATCAAGACGATCGGCGTTTGATAGCTTTCGTTTATTTTATTGATAACGAGGGCTTATTAGATGTTGGCCCGAAAAATTTGTAATCTGCATCACATATTCTAAAGGAGGCCATCACATGTCCATTATCAATACCAAAATTAAGCCGTTCAAAAACAGCGCATTCAAAAACGGCGAATTCATTGATGTAACCGAGAAAGACGTTGAAGGTAAATGGAGTGTTTTCTTCTTCTATCCTGCTGACTTCACTTTCGTTTGCCCAACCGAACTGGGCGACGTAGCGGATCACTACGAAGAGTTCCAGAAAATGGGCGTGGACATCTATTCCGTGTCTACCGATACCCACTTTACCCACAAAGCCTGGCACGGTTCTTCCGACACCATCGCGAAAATCAAATATGCGATGATTGGTGACCCAACTGGCGCGCTGACCCGCAACTTCGACATCATGCGCGAAGACGAAGGTCTGGCGGATCGTGGTACGTTTATCGTTGATCCACAGGGCGTGATCCAGGCAGTAGAAATCACTGCTGAAGGTATCGGCCGTGACGCCTCTGATCTGCTGCGCAAAGTGAAAGCGGCACAGTATGTGGCGTCTCACCCAGGTGAAGTGTGCCCGGCGAAATGGAAAGAAGGTGATGCCACTCTGGCACCGTCTCTGGACCTGGTTGGCAAAATCTAATTTCGCATCGATACGTCGATCATTTTCTCATCGGGTGCTGCGGCACCCGATTTTTTGACCAGGAACTCACTATGCTTGATACCAATTTAAAAACACAGCTCAAAGCCTATCTTGAGAAACTCACCAAGCCTGTGGAGTTGATTGCGACGCTGGATGATGGCGCGAAATCAACGGAGATTCGCAATTTGTTGGTCGATATCGCGAGCCTGTCAGACAAGGTCAGCTTTCGTGAAGAGAACGATCGTCAGGTGCGTAAGCCCTCGTTTTTAATTACTAACCCAGGCGCTGATCAGGGGCCGCGTTTTGCCGGTTCGCCGCTGGGTCATGAATTTACCTCACTGGTACTGGCACTGCTACAGACCGGTGGGCATCCCTCTAAAGAAGCGCAAAGCCTGCTCGACCAGATTGCGGCGCTGGATGGGGATTTCCATTTCGAAACCTATTATTCACTGTCGTGCCACAACTGTCCGGATGTGGTGCAGGCATTAAACCTGATGGCGGTGTTAAACCCACGTATCAGCCACACCGCCATTGACGGTGGCCTGTTCCAGAATGAAATTCAGGAACGCAATGTGATGGGCGTGCCCGCTGTCTATCTGAATGGCAAAGAATTCGGTCAGGGCCGCATGAGCCTGGCGGAGATCGTCAGCAAAGTCGACACCAATGCAGATAAGCGTGCCGCAGAAGAGCTGAACAAGCGTGAGGCTTACGAGGTTTTGATCGTGGGCAGCGGTCCGGCGGGCGCCGCCGCGGCTATCTACTCCGCACGTAAAGGGATTCGCACCGCGTTACTGGGCGAGCGCTTTGGTGGACAGGTGTTGGATACAGTCGATATTGAAAACTACATTTCCGTACAGAAAACGGAAGGGGCCAAACTGGCCGGCGCCCTGCGCGCTCACGTGGATGATTACAACGTTGACATTATTGACAGCCAGAGCGCGATTAAACTGATTCCGTCTGCGGTGAAAGGCGGCCTGCACGCTATTGAAACGGCCTCCGGCGCGGTGCTGAAATCGCGCAGTATCATTCTTGCCACCGGTGCGCGCTGGCGCAACATGGGCGTGCCTGGCGAAGAGCAATACCGCACCAAAGGCGTGACGTACTGCCCACACTGCGACGGCCCGCTGTTTAAAGGCAAACGCACGGCGGTCATTGGCGGCGGTAACTCCGGCGTAGAAGCCGCAATCGATCTGGCGGGCATTGTTGAACACGTGACGCTGCTGGAGTTCGCCAGTGAAATGCGTGCAGATAAAGTGCTGCAGGACAAACTGCGCAGCCTGAAAAACGTGGATGTGATCCTGAATGCACAAACCACGGAAGTGAAAGGCGATGGCAGTAAGGTGACGGGCCTGCAATATCTGGATCGCACTAACCAGACTACTCATGAGCTGGCGCTGTCGGGCATTTTCGTGCAGATCGGTCTGCTGCCTAACACCAACTGGCTGGAAGGCGCGGTTGAGCGCAACAAGATGGGCGAAATCATGATCGATGCGAAATGCGAAACCAGCCTGAAAGGCGTTTTCGCCGCAGGGGACTGCACCACCGTTCCTTATAAGCAGATCATCATCGCCAGCGGTGAAGGATCAAAAGCCTCACTGAGCGCGTTTGATTACCTGATTCGCACCCAGCCTGCGCACTAAGTTTTACGCGCAAGACGAAAGCCCTGTAACCTGTGTTGCGGGGCTTTTTAATATCCGGCCAGCGTCATCAGCATCATCCATAACGGTGTAGTTATGGCAGCAAAAAGCGTGGAAAACAGCATGCTCGCGGCCGTCGGTCCGGTTATCACATTAAATTTCTGCGACATCAGATAGACGTTCACGCCCACCGCCATGGATCCCAGCAGCACCACCACTTTGCTTTCCAGCGCGGGTAACCCGGTCAGCCAGGCAATAGCCCAGACGCACAGCGGTTGCAGAATCAGTTTCAACGCACAGATGGTGTAACTCTCTTTTAAGCCTTCCCGAATCCGGTAGTGCGCCAGGCTCATGCCAAGGGTAATCAGGGACAGAGGCGCGGCAATCGATGCCAGCATGCGTAGGGGTTCAGCGGCAATAACGGGAAGCGGCCGCTGTAGCAGACTCCAGGTCGTGCCGGACAAAATACCAATGATTAATGGGTTTTTCAGCACGCTGATCAAGGTTCGTTTAAACCCCCCCAGTGAGAAACTGCCCTGTTTGGACCACTCCACCGATACCGTCAGCAAGGTCCAGAGAATCAGGCTGTTAAACACCAGCACCAGCGCGACGGAGGGGAGTGCCGCTTGACCAAGCAGGACGGTAGCAACCGGAATCCCCAGCATCACGTTGTTCGAGAACACGCCGCCCAGGGCAAAAACCGATCCGGCTACGCCATCCAACTGAAACAGGCGCGATGCGACAATCCGTCCCACAATGAAGACCAACAGGCAACTGCCAAAAAACGCCAGCAGCAGGCGTACATCGACCGGTGGACTGTTATAAAAATCACTCATGATGCGAAACAGCATGCAGGGCAGGGCGACATTGAACACAAAACGGTTCATGCCTTCGCTGACGGTAACGGGCCATCTGCCAAACCGGATAAGGCAGAATCCCAGAAAAATCAGGATAAACAACGGGGCGGAAAGGTAGATCTGGTGTCCTAGTGTATCCAGCAGGAATGGCATAAGTGTAAGCAATCCAGTGACTCAGTAACCGCAAGACTATCAAATTGCTTCAACCACGTAACCTGGCAAAACAGGGCGCGCGGTCAGCCAGATCATCCCAGCCAGCGACGCGCCTGATCATCACTGATATCGCGGTAATAAACCCGATGGATAACCGTATCGCAACGTTGGCAGCGGGCAGAAAGATAGGTGGAATAATAATATCGGCCAGAAGGAGAAACCGCACCCTGACGGGTGATGCTAATGTCGGTCCATCGGTGACGATGAGGAATAAGCGCTAAGAATCGCATCATGCTTCCTGTAAAGGATGAAGTGTTCTGTTTATTTGTTTTTTACGTTTATGCGTTTACTTTTAGGGTGCGATGTTTTTGGCAGGTTTAATTTATTAATAGATGGTGTAACAGGGGCGAATATTATTGTTAAATAGCTAAACGGCTTTCGCGGCTATTACGTGCAAATTTAGAGCCCGCAGCATTAAGCCTTTTTTTGTGAAGTTGGTGGTTGATCGAGATCATGCAAAAGCTTTGCATATCAAATCGAAAAAATAATAAGAGCCTTGCTTAAATCAGAGCGCTTACTTAAGCTTTTGTTCGTAACACGACTCGGGGTGCCCTTCTTTGTGAAGGCTGAGAAAAACCCGTATTACCTGATCTGGATAATGCCAGCGTAGGGAAGTCTGATGCCTGACCGCATTCGCCTTCTTGTCCGCCGGTTGGGAGTTATGATGACACATCAACCGCAACACCTTTCTGATGCGCAATGCGCGCCCATTCTGCAACAGTTTCGCCGTCAGTCACCGCTGGTGCACTGTATGACCAACGATGTGGTGCAAACGCTAACGGCTAACGTTTTACTCGCCCTTAATGCCTCTCCGGCCATGGTCATCGACGCTGAAGAAGCGGCGCAGTTTAGCGCGCTTGCCGATGCGCTGCTTATCAATGTCGGTACGCTAACCCACGATCGTAAGCAAGCGATGCAGGCTGCGGTGCTTGCAGCAAACCAGGCGGGCACGCCATGGACACTGGATCCGGTGGCGGTCGGCGCGCTGACGCTGCGCACCGCGTTTTGCAAGCAGCTACTCGCGCAGTCGCCTGCAGTGGTTCGCGGCAATGCCTCAGAGATTCTGGCACTGGCGCAGCAGGCAGAAGGCGGACGCGGTGTTGACAGCCTGCATTCGGCCGAAGCCGCGCTGCAGGCTGCCCAACAGCTGGCAAAAGCTTTTGATACCTGTGTCGTCGTAACCGGCGAAGTAGACTATGTCACCGATGGACAGCGAACCTGGGCGATTACGGGCGGCTCGCCGTTAATGACGCGGGTGGTCGGCACCGGCTGTGCGCTTTCAGCGGTGGTTGCGGCCTTTGCCTGTTTGCCAGGTGACCGACTGATCAACATCGCCTGCGCCTGTCGGGTGATGGCGCTGGCTGGAGAAAAGGCCGCGCAGGATGCAGATGGACCGGGTAGCTTTGCGCCTGCTTTCCTGGATGCACTCTGGACGCTGGAGGCACCTGATGAAACGCATTAATGCCCTGACGATTGCGGGGACCGATCCCAGCGGCGGGGCCGGTATCCAGGCCGATCTGAAAACCTTCTCTGCACTGGGCGCGTACGGTACCAGTGTGATCACGGCGCTGGTGGCGCAGAATACCTACGGCGTGCAGTCGGTATACCGTGTTGCGCCAGAGTTTGTGACCGCCCAGCTGGACTCGGTGCTGGATGATGTGCGCATCGACAGTGCGAAGATTGGCATGCTGTCTGAAACAGAAATTGTCGAGCGGGTGGCCCATGGCCTGCAGCGGCGGGAAATTCCCTTTGTGGTGCTGGATACGGTGATGGTGGCTAAAAGCGGCGATGCCCTGCTGAATCCGGATGCGATTGCCTGTGTGCGAGATCGTTTATTGCCACAGGTGTCATTGATTACGCCAAACCTGCCCGAAGCCGCTGCACTGCTGGGATGCCAGGTTGCCCTCAATGAAGATGAGATGCTCACCCATGGCGAAGCGCTACTGGCGCTGGGTTCCCAGGCAGTGCTGATGAAAGGCGGTCATCTCGATGGTGATGAAAGCCCGGACTGGCTGCTGACACGGGCAGGGCGTCAGCGCTTTAGCAGCGTGCGGGTAAACACGCGTCATACGCACGGCACTGGCTGTACGCTGTCCGCCGCGCTCGCGGCCTTACGTCCCCGGCATGACAGCTGGGAAGCGACGATCAGTGAAGCGAAAGCCTGGCTGCAGCAGGCATTACTGGCGGCAGATTCGCTGGAAGTGGGCAACGGGATTGGGCCGGTGCACCATTTCCATCAGTGGTGGTAGCCCATCGTGTTTCGCCTTGCAGACTGGCAAGGCGTTAATCCTCTTCAAACCAGGCGCTGTTTTGCTTGATGACTGGGGTGATCGAAAACATCATGGCCTGCAAATGATGGCGCAACGCCGCCTCAGCCTTGCCGGGATCGTTTGCCTTCAGCGCCGCAAAAATAGCATCATGCTGTTCTATCAGGGTTTCGGCGGGTGCAACGTCATTCAGGGTTAAATAGCGTACCCGGTCCATGGTGGCTTTGATGTTTTCAACCGTTTCCCACGCCAGTGGACAGCCGATGCTCTCAGCGATGAGGCGATGAAACTCATCGTCCAGGCTTAAGAACATCTGGCTATCGCCACGGGCAGCGGTGATGCGTTGCAGTTGCAGGTTATGCTCCAGCGCCATCAGCCCTGACTCTGCGATTTCCTCAGCAGCGCGACGGACCACGGCAATCTCCACGGCCTCACGAATGAAACGACCATCTTCGACCCGTTTAGCCGAGATCCTGCGCACAAAGGTGCCGCGCTGCGGCAGGATCTGAACCAGACCGGCCTCCGCGAGCTTGATAAAGGCTTCCCGCACCGGCTGACGTGAGAGGTTGAACCGGGCGGAAACCTCTTTTTCCGAGAGCAGTGCGCCCGGCTGAATTACGCACGTCACGATATCGCGGCGCAGATAGCGGTAAACCTGCTGATTCACCGGTTCGCTGGTGGTAATGGTGTAAGAAAGTGTCATATCGCTGTCCGTTTTATCTTCGGCCTGGGCATCAGGCGATCGCATCAGACCTCAGGACCGGCAATGGCCTGCTGGACGCTGGCACGGGCTCCCTGAGCGGCAAGCTGCAGGTAACAGGCGGTAAGTTGTTTCACCAGCGCATCGTTTTTAGCAAGATCGTCGCCAAATACCCTGCTGATGTTGAGTAACGCCCGCACGCGAGCTTCACCGTCATCACTTTCCGCTACGCAAGTGGCCAGTTGTGCGTTCAGCGGATCGCGGATCTCGATGGGCTCGCCTTTTTCGTCCACTGCGCTGACATAGCGCATCCAGGCCGCGATGCCCAGCAGCAGCAAGG
Organism: Pantoea sp. B623; assembly: GCF_024814475.1. Taxonomy (NCBI): domain Bacteria; kingdom Pseudomonadati; phylum Pseudomonadota; class Gammaproteobacteria; order Enterobacterales; family Erwiniaceae; genus Pantoea; species Pantoea sp. B623. The sequence continues at coordinate 4,049,057 of NZ_JANUXM010000004.1, forward strand.
GACACGGCGTGCCGTGGTCCAGATGCCAACGCAGGCTGTCGAGAAAGCGCTGGGGCAGCTTCTGGGTCCCGTCGGTCGCAATCTGATAAGTCCGATGCTTAATCGCCCGATTGGCAAAGCGGGCGATAAGCGCATCGGCATAGGCGGATAAATCGACATCCTGAATGGTCAGCGTAGGTGCCTGCTCATTGACCATCAGCGCCCGTGCCGCTGCGCGAAACGCGTCATCAGCCATACAGTCGCTGATGTGTTCGTAACCGGCAAGATAGCCAAGGTAAGCTAAAAACGAATGGCTGCCATTGAGCATGCGCAACTTCATCTGCTCAAACGGCAGAACATCCTGCACCAGTTGAGCGCCCGCTTTATCCCAGTCCGGTCGGCCGCTGACAAAATGGTCCTCGATCACCCACTGGAAAAAAGGTTCAGCTTCAACGGCGACCGGATCCCGTGAACCGATGCGCTGGCGCAGGGCGTCAAATGCCGCGTCATTCATGGCGGGCACGATACGATCCACCATGGTGGAGGGAAAGGTGAGGTTCTGTTGGATATAGTCAGCCAGGGAGGCATCGTACTGCCGGGCCAGCTGCATCACGACATTACGGGTTACGCGGCCGTTTTCTGGCATATTGTCGCAGGACATCACGCTAAATGGCGCGACTCCCCGTTCACGGCGGCGGCGGATTGCCGCGACAATCAGACCCGGCAGAGAGTGCGGCTGGTCCGGCTGCGCCAGATCGTGCTGAATATCCGCGTGCTGAACGTCAAGGTCGCCGCTGGCGGGCAGATGACAGTAGCCTTTCTCTGTCACGGTCATTGATACAATCGCCACGTCAGGCTGACACAGCGCCTCAATGACGGCCTCAATACCGTCCGTTTTGCCATGCAACGCAGACGTGATAATGCCGATTACACGGGTTTCTACAGCATCGTCGCTCTTTTCTGTCAGCGTGTAGAGCAGGTCCTGTTCCCGCAGCGCCTGAATAAGAGCGCCGCTGTTCAAATTCACCTCGCAGTAACCCCAGTCGCTGCCCAGTTCAGCCAGCTTATCGCTACATAACGCCTGGTGGGCGCGATGAAAGGCACCAAACCCGATGTGTATCATTCGGGTCTTAAGCTGGCTACGGTCGTAGGCGGGGCGCTTAACATCAGCGGGAAGGTGGTCAGTTTGCAGCATCATGCATCCTTGTGGCGGAGGGAGCGACAGGCCATTCCGGCGGTAAGGATGAAAAATTACGCGCCCCGCGACTACCATACAAGTTGGCGTGACGAAATTGTGAATGCAATCACGAACTGTTTACATCTAAGCCGGGAGTCTTCACTCCCGGTTAACTTAGCTCAGCAACGCGCACTGCGGTGGCAGGCGACAGCTTAGCGCACCTGGCATAACATCAATCGTAAACTCCTGTCCGGACAGCGGTTCGCCATCCAGATTAAACGTCATCTCATGCGATGAGCGGATCGTCAGGGACGATAGACGGGTGGAAATAATGCTGGGATTGTCCTCATCGCCGCCGGTCAGTGAGTGCAGCAGGGTAGGCAGTAACTCCTGCGCGGTGACCACGCTGATGTCGAGCAGGCCGTCGTTGATCAACGCAGCGGGACACAAACGCTGACCGCCGCCAGCCTGACGGCCGTTACCAATGCCAATGACCAGCGCATCACCCTGCCAGCTAAAATCAGGTCCGGTGATTTCACAGCTGTCGGGCTTGAGCGTGTCCATGCGCATCAGCCCGTGAATGAAGTAAGAAACGCCACCCAGGGCCGACTTCAGTTTTTCCGGCGTTTCAGTGGTAATACGTGTACCGAAGCCGCCGGTCGCCATATTGATAAAGTAGTGATGCTGATTTACCCGGGCCAGGTCGATATCGTAGGCTTTGCCCTGAATCGCCAGACGCAGCGCAGGCTCGATTTCTTCAGGAATGCCGACGCTGGTCGCAAAATCGTTGGCCGTCCCCAGGGGAATAATGCCTAAGACAGGACGGTCGGCGACGTTGACGGACGCCAGGGCGGTGGCGATTTCATTGACGGTGCCATCGCCGCCGCCTGCCACCACGGTTTCAGCCTGTAATTCCAGGGCTTCTTCGACGTAGCGCTCGCCGTCGCCTTTTTCATACGTCACGCGCACGGCAATGTTGTAGCCCTCATCGCGTAGCTTAGTGACCGCTTCACGTAGATCATCATTGCCTGCGCCTTTACCGTTCAGGATCAGCAGCGTAAGCGATTGTTTGTCCATTATCTGTTCCTTGGAGATCTAAAGCGTAGTGAGTGGTTATAGCATAGCCGGAGAAGAAAAATGATTGGCGAAAAGGAGAAAAAAGAAAACCCGCACGGGGGAGCCGGGCGGGTGAATGAGGTGGATCCAGTTACAGCTGCTGATAATTGTTACTCATTGGTAGCAGGCAGCACTATAGAACAGCAAAATTAAGCCGTCTGTGATCCTACTCTTGCTTTTGTCAAAATGTGTCAAGCTGGCACGCGCGTGGCGTGCGGATCGCGTGTATCCTGACCCGCAGTAAAGTTGCGCAGCAGCAACGCAAATTGCAGGTCAACATCAGGCGGCACCTTCATCCAGACGCGATGTCCGTCTCCCGGCGCCACCTCCGTCGGCTCGCCCCGGCTGTTTTGCAGGGCATCCAGCGTACAAATCAGGTTGCCGGCGGGCGTCATGATCTCCAGGCTGTCGTGCAGGGCAAATTTATTTTTCACCACCACTTCCGCCCAGCCATCACGCAGCTCGCCGCTGAATTCGCCGACAAACTGCTGACGTTCCGAGATGGAATAGCCGTTCTGGTAATTCTGGTAGCTGTCATGGGTATGACGGCGTAAAAAGCCTTCGGTGTAGCCGCGATGCGCCAGGCCCTCCAGCGTTTCCAGCAGAGCGGGATTAAAGGGTTTGCCCTCGGCGGCATCGTCAATGGCTTTGCGATAGACCTGAGCGGTGCGAGCGCAGTAATAGTAGGATTTGGTCCGGCCTTCAATTTTTAATGAGTGAACGCCCATCTGGCTGAGCCGTTCAACATGCGCCACGGCACGCAAGTCTTTCGAATTCATAATGTAGGTGCCGTGCTCATCCTCAAAGGCACTCATCATCTCACCGGGTTTCATCTTCTCTTCCAGCAGAAACACCTTGTCGCTGGGTTGGCCGATGCCCAGGGTTGGCGTGACGTCCTGCACGGTAACCGGCTGATGGATTTCAACAATATTCCCCACCTCATCCTGCTTAGCCTCCTGCAACTGGTATTCCCAGCGGCAGGCATTGGTGCAGGTTCCCTGGTTAGGATCGCGCTTATTCATGTAACCGGAAAGCAGGCAGCGCCCGGAATAGGCCATACACAGCGCACCGTGTACGAACACTTCCAGCTCCATTTCAGGCACCTGCTGGCGAATCTCGGCGATCTCTTCCAGCGACAGTTCACGTGACAAAATCACCCGACTTAGCCCCATTTGCTGCCAGAACTTCACCGTTCCCCAGTTAACGGCATTGGCCTGAACGGATAAGTGAATGGGCATGGACGGAAACGCCTCACGCACCAGCATGATTAATCCGGGATCGGACATAATCAACGCGTCCGGCTGCATCTCAATCACCGGCGTTAAGTCGCGGATAAAGGTTTTCAGCTTGGCGTTATGCGGGGCAATATTCACAACGACGTAAAACTTTTTACCCAGTTCATGGGCTTCATTGATGCCCTTCGCCAGGTTTTCATGGCTGAACTCGTTGTTACGCACGCGCAGGCTGTAGCGCGGCTGGCCGGCATACACGGCGTCCGCGCCGTAGGCAAAGGCGTAACGCATATTCTTCAGCGTTCCGGCTGGAGAAAGCAATTCTGGTTTCATGATGAACTCACTGATATCAGGTCAGCATGCCGCCTGGGCGGCACGTGCAGGGCTAAACCCTGCAAAAGATGCGGAATTGTAGGCAGTGAGAAAAAGGAAGTAAATTGATCTGAATCAATCTAAATCAAATGACAGATATCGGCTTCCCAGCGATAGCCCATGCCGTACACGGCGCGGATAAAGGGCTGCTCGCTGTCCAGATTTTCCAGCTTCCTGCGCAGGTTCTTGATATGGCTGTCGATGGTGCGGTCGGTGACCACGCGATAATCATCATAAAGATGGTTTAACAGTTGCTCACGGGAAAAGACTTTCCCCGGCTCAAGGGACAGCGTTTTTAACAAACGAAATTCCGCAGGGGTTAAATCGAGCGGCTCATCGCGCCAGCTGGCCTGAAAGCGGCTTTCGTGCACTTTCAGCAGCGATGCGACCGGCGCGTCTTCTGGCGAGCGTTTGACGCGACGCAAAATGGTTTTGACGCGCGCAACCACTTCCCGCGGGCTGAAAGGCTTACAGACATAGTCGTCTGCGCCAATTTCAAGGCCGAGCAGGCGATCGATCTCTTCCGTACGCGCGGTCACCATAATAATCGGCAGTTCAGAGTCGCGCCGGATTTCACGGCACAGCGTCAGCCCGTCTTTACCTGGCAGCATCAAATCCAGCAGGATAAGATCGGGCGGCGTCTGGTTAACATAATCCAGTACTTCATTGCCGTGCGCCAGGTGATGAGTCCGGTAGTTAGATGCCTGTAAATAATCAATCATCAGTTGTGCCAGCTTGGGTTCATCTTCAACCACAAGGATCAGCGGATATGCGTTTTCCTGATTCATAGTCTTCTAAACGGGAGGAACATAACGCAATTGTAGCGCGATTTTCAGTCCACCTAAATCAGCGTGCGTCGCGGTTATCGTGCCGCCATGCGCATCAACGATGTTTTTACAGATAGCCAGGCCCAGCCCCGAGCCGCCGCTGGCGCGATTGCGTGAACCTTCGGTACGGAAAAAACGCTCGAAAATTTTGGCCTGCTGCTCGCCATCCACCCCGGGTGCGCTGTCTTCAATGATGACTCGCCAGTAGGGCGCGTCATACCAAAGACGTACCCGGACCTCGCCACCGGCATCGGTGTAACGCAGGCTGTTTTCCAGCAGGTTGATAAACAACTGCATCAGGCGATCGGGATCGCCAAAGAAAGGGGCTTCTTCAGGCATGTCCAGATGCAGCGTTAAATCATGAGCCCGGTAGCGCTCAGTAAAGTTGCCTGCGCTGACCTCAATAAGCTGCACCAGATCCGTCGCCTGCTTGCGGTAGGCCAGCGCGCCGACGTCAGAAAGAGAAAGCTGATGTAAATCGTCAACCAGCTTGGTTAACAGGGCAACCTCACTTTGCAATGAGGTAATGGCGTCGGGCGTCAGCTTACGAACGCCATCCTGCATGGCTTCCAGTTCACCGCGTAAAATAGCCAGCGGCGTGCGTAACTCATGGGAGATATCGGCCATAAATGCCCGGCGCATACTCTCATTTTTTTCCAGCGAACGGGCTAACAGGTTAAAGTCATGGGCCAACTGACCCAGCTCATCCTGACTGCTGACCTCAACCCGGGTGGCTAAATTCCCTTCGGCAAGATGATGCGTGCCGTCCACCAGCCTTTTGACCGGCGCCAGTAGGCCCCGCGCCATCAGCCAGGTCACCAGCGCGGCAAGCAGGGTAGAGAGGCCAACGATATACCAACTGGTTCGTCGCTGTTGCTGATCAAAATTAATATCGGTACTGCGCGTCAGGCGTTCAGGCGGGGAGCTGATTATCCAGCCCACGATTTTGCCGTTGCTGGTGGTGATGTTATGACGTATGCCTTCTGGCGGCACCTGTGAACGTGGGCCTACCATCACTTTGTACTGCTGATCGAGCACCCAGAACTGGGTTCGCCAGCCGTGCGGCGGAAGCTGATTACTGCTGTCGGGATTTTGTTCCAGCGATCGCAGCATGGTAAAAATCAGTCGGTCATTATTACGCAGAAAGTCCCAGTTGCCATGCTGCTCGTACTGATCGGCCAGCGCTGCACCCAGCAAATTCAGTCGCTGTTCATTACCACGTTTAATGTAGTCCACGAAGCCATGCTCAAAACTCAGCCTGACGCCCCAGTGCATGGTGATCAGCACCAGCATGCAGGTGGAGAAAATAGCCATAAACAGCTTGGCACCAATGCCAACGCGCAGAAACGATCTCATTCACTTCTCCGGCGCCGCAGATCGACGCTTTTACTCTCTTCTTTCGGAACGCGCCAGAACACCAGCGCAGGCAGAATAATAATCAGGGCCATACAGAGATAAACGTAGATAAAGGCCTGATGGCTTAGCCCGTGGTGCCCCAGCGCCGACTGGCCGAAGGCGCCCAGCAGCAGGCCCGCAACGGTAACGCCGATACTCATGGATAGCTGCATGATCATGGATAACAGACTGTTGCCGCTGGAGGCCAGTTCGTCCGGCAGCTCCTTTAGCGTCAGCGTATTCATTGAGGAGAAGCGAATGGCATTCACCATGCCCTGCAGAAACAACACCAGCGGCAACATGGCCGTCCAGCCCAGCATCGCCACCAGCGGAAACAGTAAGACCACCAGCGCCAGGCCCACCGTCGATCCCACCAGCACGTTGCGGTAGCCAAACAGGTTAACGATACGGACCACGATGCGTTTCATGCCCATATTTCCCAGCACCATCGCAATCATCATCAAACCGGCATGAAACGGGCTGAAACCCATGCCGATCTGTAAAAAAAGCGGCGTCATAAACGGCAACATTCCGCTGCCGATGCGGCCCGCCAGGCTACCGAGTAAGCCAATAGAGAACACCCGATTATCAAACAGCTTCAGGCTAAACAGCGCATCGTCGTTATGGCGCGCATGTAACAGGTAAAACAGCAGTGACCCCATTCCTGTCAGAATCATCGCCGCCAGCAACAACGCAGAGCCGCCGCTGCTGCGCTGACCATCAAGGGCCAGCGTCAGGGTTGCCATACCGACTGCCAGCAGGATAAAACCCAGAAAATCGAAGCGTCGTGGCTGCATGGCGTAGTTGGGTAACAGCTTTAAGGTGGCGATGGCGCCGATCACACCAACCGGGATGTTAATCAGGAAAATCCAGTGCCAGCTGGCATATTCCACCAGCACTCCGCCAAGCGCCGGACCCAGTAGCGGACCCACCTGGCCGGGCAGGGTGACGAATGTCATTGCAGACATATATTGATCGCGCGGCACAATGCGCATCACCGTCAGGCGACCCACCGGCACCATCATGGCGCCGCCGATGCCCTGCAGTACCCGCGCGACGAGCAGCTGATCCAGCGTGTTCGATAACCCACACATCAGCGACCCCAGGCTAAACAGAACGATGGCGCTAAAGAAGATATTTCTGACGCCAAACCGATCGGCCAGCCAGCCGCTCAGCGGCAGCGTCACCGCCACCGTTAACACATACGCGACAATGACCGAATGCATATGCAGCGGGCTCACGCCCAGATCCTGAGCCATTGACGGGATCGCCGTGTTGACGATCGTGGTATCCAGCGCCTGCATAAAGAAGCCAAAGGCGACAATCCATAACTGCCAACGGACAGTTACGCTCTGCATGATAGTGACCCCTTAATGCTGAGTGGCATTGATCGTCTGGGTGCGCTTTTTACGACGCAGTTTATCCATCATTAAGTACACCACCGGCGTGGTATACAGGGTGAGCAACTGACTCATGATCAGGCCACCCGCAATAGTAATGCCTAACGGCTGGCGCAGTTCCGCGCCATCTCCGCTGGTCAGCACCAGCGGGAGTGCGCCAAACAACGCTGCCAGAGTGGTCATTAAAATAGGGCGGAAACGCAGCAGGCAGGCCTGAAAAATGGCATCGCGCGGACTCAGGTTACCGTTGCGCTCTGCCTCAAGAGCAAAGTCCACCATCATGATGGCGTTCTTTTTCACGATCCCGATCAATAACAGAATACCGATCAGGGCAATCAGGCTGAACGGCGTATCAAACAGCGCCAGTGCCAGCAGCGCACCGACGCCCGCCGAAGGCAGCGTGGAAAGAATGGTTAACGGGTGCACATAGCTTTCATAAAGAATGCCCAGCACAATGTAGACCGCCGCAATGGCGGCCAGCATCAGCCACAGCTGGCTGCTCTGTGACTGCTGGAAAGCCTGCGCGGTACCAGCGAAGCTGCCACGCACGCTGGAGGGTACGCCCAGTGCGGTCATGGTGCGCTCAATGGCCTCCGACGCCTGCGACAGCGACACGCCTTCTGGCAGGTTAAAGGAAATGGTCGATGCGGCAGACAGCCCCTCGTGGTTGACCGACAAAGGTGCGTTAGCCGGTTGCCATTTGGCGAACCAGGCGAGCGGAATCGGTTTGCCCTCGCTGTTGATCACAAACATCTGATTCAGGGCGCTAATGTCCTGGGTGTAACGGGGATCCACTTCCATGACGACCTTGTACTGGTTCAGCGGCTGATAAATAGTGGAAATCTGCCGCTGCCCAAAGGCATCATTTAACAGGGCGTTGGCTTCTGAAACGTTGATCCCCAGCCGGGCCATGCTGGCGCGGTCATAGGTCAGGGCCATTTCACTGCCCTTATCCTGTTGGTCGGAGTTGACGTCAGCCAGTTCCGGCAGGGCAGTAAAGGCCTGACGGATTTTAGGTTCCCAGGTGCGCAGCGCAGCAAGGTCGTCTGACAGCAGCGAGTACTGATAGCTGGCATTGGCTTCGCGACCGCCCACCCGGATATCCTGCACCGCATTAAGATACAGATTGGCACCGGGTTCGTTCGCCAGTTTGGCACGCAGGCGGGCAATCACCGCCTGCGCCGTGTCTTTCCGTTCAGACAGGGGTTTCAGAGAAATAAACATCAACCCCATGTTGGTGCGCATGCCGCCGGTAAAGCCTACCACGCTGGAAACGTCCGGATCGGCGCCAACAATTTTCATGAAATCTTCCAGCTTGCCGCGCATCGCCTGGAACGAAATACTTTGGTCGGCCGAAATAAAGCCAGACAGGCGGCCGGTGTCCTGCTCGGGCAGGAAGGTTTTGGGAATACTGATAAACAGCCATACCGTCAGAGCCACGGTGCCCAGCAGCAGGAGCAGTACCCAGCGGGCATGATTGAGCACAACGGTCAGCGAGCGGGCATAACCGCGCTGAACCGCCAGCAGCAGCCGTCCAACGCCCCGTCGCTGAGGTTGACTGCGCGGCGCGTGGGGTTTGAGCAGATAAGCACACATCATTGGCGTGAGCGTGACCGAGACAAACAGGGAAATCAGAATGGCGACCGACAGGGTGATTGAGAATTCGGCAAAAAAGCGACCAATCAATCCGCCTGTCATGAGCAGCGGCAGGAAGACCGCGATTAAGGAGAGGCTCATCGACAGCACGGTAAAGCCGACTTCACGCACCCCTTTCAGTGCGGCCGCCATCGGTTTCATCCCGGCTTCCACATGGCGGGCGATGTTTTCCAGCACCACAATCGCATCATCCACCACAAAACCCGTGGCGATCGTCAGGGCCATCAGCGACAGGTTATTCAGGCTAAAGCCGCACAAATACATTGCGGCGAAGGTGCCGATCAGGGATACCGGCACGGCAACGGCGGGGATCAGCGTGGCGCGGCCGGAGCGTAAAAACACGAACACCACCAGAATGACCAACGCAACGGCAATCATCAGCGACTGCTCCACTTCCTCAAGAGAGGCGCGGATGGTAGGGGAGCGGTCCTGAGCCACCTCAAGGTTGATGGCAGCCGGAATGATCTCGTGCAGTTCGGGCAGTTCGGCACGAATGCGATCCACCGTTTCAATCACGTTCGCATCGGCGGTTTTTCGTATCACCAGTAACACTGCCGGTTTACCGCGCGACATCCCGGCGTTGCGCACGTCCTGGACTGAATCCTGCACCGTGGCAACATCCGACAGGCGCACCGCCGCGCCGTTGTTGTAGTGCACCACCAGCGGCTGATATTCACTGGCAGTTTGTAGCGCATCGTTAGTGCGCAGCTGCCAGCGCTGCTGGCCGTCTTCCAACGCGCCCTGAGGGCGGCGCTGGTTGGCGTTGGAAATCGTCTGCCGTACTGCATCCAGCGAAACGCCCTGGTTAAACAGCGCCTGCGGATTCAACGCCACGCGCACCGCGGGCAAAGAGCTGCCGCCCACGGTCACATCGCCCACGCCGTTAATCTGCGACAGCTTCTGCGCCAGCTGTGTGGACGCGTAATCGTAAAGCTGAGCCGGGCTGTACAGATCTGAGGTCAGCGTAATGATCATGATCGGTGCATCAGACGGGTTCGCTTTGCGGTAGGTCGGGCGCGAAGGCATTCCCGTGGGAAGCAGACTCTGCGCGGCATTGATCGCCGCCTGCACATCCCGCGCCGCGCCGTTGATGTCACGATCGAAATCGAAAACCATAATGATGCGGGTCGATCCCAGGGAGCTGGTGGAGGTCATCTCACTCACGCCCGCGATGCGGCCCAGCGAGCGCTCCAGCGGCGTGGCAACCGAGGAGGCCATGGTTTCCGGCGAGGCACCGGGCAGAGAAGCCGACACCATTATGACCGGAAAATCCACCTGCGGCAGCGGCGCGACCGGCAGCAGGCGGAACCCCAGTATCCCCGCCAGCGCAATCGCCAGCGTGAGCAGCGTGGTGGCTACCGGCCGATGGATGAACAGCGCAAAGAACTTCACGACTGTTCCTCCGTGTGACCGATGCGGCGACGCAGATTGTGCGCCAGACGGTCAAACAGCAGATAAATCACCGGTGTGGTAAACAGGGTCAGAACCTGGCTCAGTATCAGGCCGCCGACCATGGCAATCCCCAGCGGTTGCCGTAATTCTGCGCCAACGCCGGTGCTGAGCATCAGCGGTAACGCCCCCAGCAGCGCCGCCAGGGTGGTCATCAGAATGGGGCGGAAGCGCAGCAAACAGGCCTGGTAAATGGCGTCATAGGGCTTCATGCCCTGTTCCCGCTCGGCGGCCAGGGCGAAGTCAATCATCATGATGGCGTTCTTTTTCACGATACCAATCAGCAAAATGATGCCGATGATCGCCACAATATCCAGCTCGTTACCGCTTATCATTAGGGCCAGCAGCGCACCTACGCCCGCAGTAGGTAGCGTTGAAAGAATGGTAATGGGATGGATAAAACTCTCATACAGGACGCCCAGGACGATGTACATCGCCACGACCGCCGCCACAATCAGCCACACCGTGCTGGTCAATGCGGCCTCAAAGGCCAGCGTGCTGCCCTGGAACTGGGTCATCACCTCTGACGGCATGCCAAGCTGTTCCTCGGCCTGGATGATGGCTTTTGTTGCGTCTTCCAGAGAGTAGCCTTTTTCCACATCAAACGAGAAAGTGGCAGACGGAAACTGGCTCAGGTGATTGATCGTTAAGGGCGCATGGCGTTGCTCAATACTGGCGATAGCATTAAGGGGAACGCTGCCGCCATCGGTACTGGTCAGGCGAATGCCATCCAGACTTTGCAGGCCCTGGATCGCGCTGTTGTCCTGTTCCAGCACCACGCGGTACTGATTTGCCTGGGTATAAATGGTGGAGATCAGCCGCTGACCAAAGGCGTCGTAGAGCGCATTGTCCACATCTGCCATGCTGATGCCCAACCGGCTGGCGCTGTCGCGATCGACCTTGATATAGGCTTCCAGGCCCTGATCCTGCCAGTCGCTGCTGACATCACGCAGCGCGGGCAGTTTCTGCAAGGCACTTACCAGCGCGGGCACCCAGGTGCTGAGTGAGTCCAGCGACCCGGACTGCAGCGTGAACTGATAGGGCGTTCGGCTGGCCTGGGTATCGATTGTCAAATCCTGAACCGCCTGCAGCCATAACGTCACGCCGGGGATCTTGCTGACTTGCTGTTGCAGGCGTTGCTGAATCTCAGGAATACGTTCGCTGCGCGCATCCAGCGGTTTAAGGTTTATCTGCAACCGGGCACTGTTAAGGGATGGATTGGTGCCGTCTACGCCCACAAACGAGGTGAGACTTTGCACCGCCGGATCTTTCATAATCACCGAGGCGACGTCGCGGGTGCGTTCCGCCATACTGGCATAGGACACCGACTGCGGAGCCTGCAGGGTGCCCTGAATAATGCCGTTGTCCTGCTGCGGGAAAAACCCTTTGGGAATGGCGATCCATAACAGCACGGTAAGCAGCAGGGTCCCCAGCGCCACGGACAGCGTCAGCCAGGGATGATTGAGCACCCGGCTTAGCCCCCGGCCGTAAACCGCGATGATACGATCAAACATCGCTTCGCTGGCGCGGGAAAAGCGGTTCTGCCTGCGCAGTGATTCGGCGCTGAGCATGCGTGCACACATCATCGGCGTCAGGGTGAGCGACACCACGGCCGAAATCAGAATCGCCACCGCCAGCGTGACCGCAAACTCCCGGAACAGACGACCAATCACATCGCCCATAAACAGTAACGGGATCAATACCGCAATCAGTGAAAAGGTCAGCGAGATAATGGTAAAGCCGATTTCGCCGGCGCCCTTCAGGGCGGCGGTCATGGGTTTTTCGCCTTTCTCGATATAGCGTGAGATGTTCTCGATCACGACGATGGCATCATCCACCACAAAGCCTGTGGCGATGGTGAGCGCCATCAGCGTCAGGTTGTTGATCGAAAACCCCAGGAAGTACATCGCGGCGAAGGTGCCGATCAGCGACAGCGGCACCGCCACGGCCGGAATAATGGTTGCAGGGACGTTGCGAAGAAACAGGTAGATAATCATCACCACCAGCCCCATCGCCAGCATCAGTTCATGCTGTGTGTCAGTGACCGACGCGCGAATATTGGTGGTGCGGTCTGTCACCAGCTTCACGTCTACGGATTTAGGCAGGCTGGCAATCAGCGACGGCAGCATGGCACGAATGTTATCGGCCGTGGCGATAATGTTGGCACCGGGTTGGCGCTGCACATTCAGCACGATAGCCGGTTCACGATTAGACCAGGCCCCCAGCCAGCTGTTTTCTGCGCCCTGATCGATGGTCGCCACGTCGGCCAGCCGCACCGGAGCGCCATTTTTATAACTGACGATCAGCTGGCGATAATCCTCCACGGATTTCATCTGATCATTGGCGGAAAGGGTGACCGAGCGGGTAGGGCCATCCAGGCTGCCTTTCGCGGAGTTAACGTTAGCATTTGTGATGGCCGTACGTACCGCTTCACTGGTCAGCCCCATAGCGGCCAGCGCCTGGGTGTTCATTTTCACGCGCACGGCGGGACGTTGACCGCCCGTCAGCGTGACCAGACCAACGCCCGTGACCTGGGATATTTTCTGTGCCACGCGCGTTTCCACCATATCCTGCACCTGGGTTAATGGCATGCTGGTTGTGGTGACGGCCAGGGTCATGATCGGCGGATCGGCCGGGTTCACTTTGCTGTAAACCGGCGGGTTAGGCAGATCGTTGGGCAGCAGGTTGCTGGCGGAGTTGATCGCCGCCTGCACTTCCTGCTCTGCCACGTCGAGCGGCAGGGTCAGCTGAAACTGCAGAGTAACGATGGAGGCGCCGCCAGAACTTTGTGATGCCATCTGCTTGAGTCCGGACATCTGGCCGAACTGACGTTCAAGGGGCGCGGTAATCGAAGAGGTCACCACATCCGGGCTGGCCCCGGGATAGAGAGTAACGACCTGAATGGTGGGATAGTCCACTTCCGGCAGGGCGGAGACCGGCAAAAAGCGGTAACCCAAAATCCCAGCCAGAAGAATGGCGATCATCAGTAAGGTCGTTGCGACCGGACGCAGGATAAACTGGCGTGACGGCCCTCCGCTGTGGTCAGGAGGCATAACCTGCATTACTCAGATTCCCCTTTTGACGGCAAGCTGGCACGGGTCTCTTTTGTGGCGCGACTCTGCGCGGCAACCACTTCGACTTTTGCCCCTTCCGTCAGGCGGTCCAGCCCGTCGGTAACGACGCGGTCGCCTGCGTTGAGTCCGGCGCTGATCACTACTTTTTGGCTGTCCTGCAGTCCGGCGGTTACGCTTTTCTTACTGACCTTGTCTTCATTGTTGATCACCCAGACAAAGTGGCCTTCATTGCCCATTTGCAGCGCGGCGGCAGGAATAACCACTGCATCCTGCAAGGTATTCACCTTCAGCCGGGCGTTGACGAACTGGTTCGGGAAGAGCAGGTCATCCTGATTATCAAAGCGCGCTTTGATTTTGATCGTACCGGTCGTGGCGTCGATCTGGTTATCCAGACTGAGCAGCTTACCGCGGGTGATTAAATGTTGATTGCTGCGATCCCAGGCTTCTACCAGCAAGGGTTCACCACTTTTCTGCGCCTGCATGATCTGACTAATATTATTCTCAGCGACGCTGAACACCACGTCCACCGGATGCGTTTGCGTAATCACCACTAAGCCATTGGTATCGCCGCTGGTAATGTAGTTGCCAATATCAACCTGCTTCAGGCCTACACGGCCATCAATCGGCGAGGTGATGCGGCTGTAAGTCAGATTCAGTTGGGCGCTGGCAACACTGCCTTCGTCGGCTTTAATGGTGCCCAGGGTTTCACTGACCAGGGCGTTCTGTGTGTCCAGATCCTGCTGAGACACCAGCGACGTTTTCGCCAGTTTTTGATAACGGGCTAAATCGCGGCGAGCGTTAGCCAGAGTTGCCTGATCGCGTGCCAACTGGCCCTGTGCCTGCATGAGCGCAACCTGATAGGGGCGCGGGTCAATCTCCGCTAACAACTGCCCGGCTTTGACCTGCTGACCTTCCGTGAAGTGGATGGACATCAGGTTTCCATCAACCCTGCTGCGGACCGTCACGGTATTGGCGGCCGTCACGGTGCCTAACCCGTTAAGGTATTGCGGCACACTTTCTGTCACCGCGCTGGCCGCCTGAACGGGAGCCAGCGGTTTGTGCGCGCCATTGCCTCTTTTGCCATGTGCTGACTGACCAGACAGGTCACCGTCGCTGCTGGGCTGTGCCGGATGTTTCCACCAGTAATAGCCGCCTGCGGCTACGGCAATGACCACCAGCACAATCAGACCTTTTTTCATAACAGGGTATCGGTTGTTCATTGTTGTTGTTGCTCTCCAGCCATGTCTCTCCAGGGCGCGGGCTTAAACGGTAGCCTGCAAACCACGAATTGTAGTCGTCCCTGCCGGTAAAAATTTGAAGGAATTAAGGATATCTGTCAGCACAGCGTAATTATGTTCTTTTTCTGAACAGACGTGGCCGTTTAATTGCCGCCCGTCAACAGAATGCGTTTCATAAAGTTTGCCACAGGATAACGGGTGATGAGCCGCTGTTGTCAGGAAATAACACGTTGAAATTTGATGAAGGGCAACACGGGTAAACGTCAGAGAGGCAATGTTCGCCAGGCGATAGTGATGCGCGGGGGCATCCGCCTGCCTTTTGCCCGCAGGGAGGCGGGCAAAAGGCATGGCTGGCACAGGACGGTTCCGCCTGTGCCGATAGGTCAGGCAAACATAACCTCTGCCCAGCGCGCCAGGCCGGCGGTCACTGAGGCAAAGTCGTCTCCTCCCGCTATCGGTGTGTCTGGCAGGGCCTGCTGGAGCGCCGCGCGCAAAAGTGGGGAACGTGCACTGCCGCCGGTGAGATAAATCACCTCGGGTTTGATATGGCTGGTCGCCAGCGCCAGATGAACCTGCTCCAGAATCTTCTCCAGCGGCTGGCCGATCGCCTCCTGCAGGGTCGCGACGCTGATCTCGGCCTGTAAGCCGGAGGTAACAAAATCCAGTGACGCCGCAAACGCAGGGCGCTCAGACAGCGCGATCTTGCTTTCTTCCGCCGTACGGACCAGGCGATAACTCAGCTTCTGTTGCCAGACTTTAAGCAGGTGAGCCACGGCGGCAGGATTTTCTGCATCGCGCACTAAATCACGCAGCAGCTTGCCGCAGGCGGCGCTGTAGAAATCGCTTTGTGCCGGCACGTCGTTCACCGCCACCGCATTCCACCAGGGCAGGGCAGGCAGGGCGGTGCCTTTTTGGGTGTTGCCGCCCGCGCCGAGCAGGGGCATTAGGGCTTTAAACGCCAGCATAATATCTAAATCGTTACCGCCAACGCGGCAGCCGCTGTGACCCAGCAGGCTTTCACGCCGGTCTGACAGGTTGCGCCATTGCGGGCCCATCAGCAGCATTGAGCAGTCGGTGGTGCCCCCGCCAATATCGACAACCAGTACGCGGGTCTCTTTTTCCAGTGTCGCTTCAAAATCCAGGCCCGCCGCGACCGGCTCGAACTGAAATTCGACATCCCGAAAGCCGGCGCGTTTGGCCGCACGAAGCAGAATGCCCTGTGCCTGTTGATTCGCGTCTTCGCTGCCTAATCCCTGAAAGTTGACCGGACGGCCGATGACCGCCTGGTCGATAGGCTGCTGGGTCTGCGCTTCACCCTGCTGGCGAATGTGCAGCATCATGGCGCACACCAGATCCTCAAAAAAGGCAATCTGCTGCGGTTTCAGGCCGGTTGCGCCCAGAAAGGATTTGGGGGATTTAACAAACCAGACATCTTCTGGATCGACCATGTAATGCTGAAGTGCGGTCAGGCCGAACTGCACGCTGTCAGGTAAGACATCAATATCTTCTTCACGATTGTAGCGCAGGGCCCGCTGCAGCAGCGCGGTGCTTTCCTGTTCCGGTGTTGCAACCTGATGATGGCGGTGAAGCCATTCCGTCACCGCTTCACGCGTTGGGGAGCAAATCATGGACGGCAGCAGGCGTTGGCCATTCTCCAGCGTTAACAAACGCGGCGCGCCTTTTTCACTGACTGCAATTGAGCAGTTAGCCGTACCGTAATCAAATCCAATGAACATTTTTCGCCCCCAGGCCGGAAAAAAGGGGGCGACTTTAGCGCAGCTGATCGGTCGTGGCAAGCGGTGAGCGGCAGAATTAGCGAATAGCGAAAAGGGGGGCTTCCGCAAGCCTGCTCATTGGCTGGCGTTCCGCAACGGCACTGCCCCAAACGCCGTCCACTTCAAGGCTGATCAGCGTGGTGAGCACCGCGGGAACGGACACCGGGCCGGCAAGCAGGGTGATATCACGCTGGCTGGTCTGGCTCTGAATAATGGAGATTAGCATCTCATCCATCAAATTGTTGTGCAGGTTAGCCACCAGTTCCGGGGACAGGATCAGGCAGTCCACCACTTTACCGGTCAACTGGTTAAAGGCATCCAGATTGCGGCCGAAATGCTGCAACACGATGCGGCAGCCCGCCTGGCGCAGTTTCATCAATGCACCGATCAGGCCATCGCCGCTGGAAAGCACGCTGGAGGCGTTAAGCGCGATCCCGCTATGGCTGCGGGCAAGACCGGATTCGGCGAAGCGCAGGCAGAGATTGTCAACGAAAGCCGGATCGTACAGTGCGTGCACATCGAGAGGCAAAATCAGTGCGATACCTTTTTGGCTCATCGTTGCAATCTGCTGGCGGAAGAAGGCATTAACAATATTGTCTTCAAGCCGGCGTTTCAGCATATCGTCAGTCAGGTTATTACGTAGCAGATGCTCATCAATGAGTAACCCTTCTGGCGAAAATAGCTGAACCTCAACCAGCCAGACGCTGGCGGAATGCGGCTTGCCAGGCGGCGCAACGGCCCATACCTGCATGTCCACTTGTAAGGCATCCAGGGTCGCGAGATCCACGGAGTGATGGCTTCCCATTAGCGCCAGCGCATGCTGCTCATACACCTTATACCGACCCCGCCCACTCCGCTTGGCGTTGTAACAGGCAATATCTGCCTGAGACAGCACATCGCTACTCTGACAGTTCTGCGCGTTGATTTGGGTTATGCCTGCGCTGGCACCGACCTGATAGGCGCGCCCCAGCCATTCAAAACAGTAGTCACCGACCGCGCGAACGATGTCCTGCACCACGTCGCGAGCCTGATCCAACGAACATTCGGGCATCAACACGGCAAATTCATCTCCGCCCAGGCGGGCCAGGAAATCGCTCCCGCGTAGGCGATGGCGCATTAAATCCGACAGTTCGCTCAACAGGGCGTCCCCGGCTGCGTGGCCTGCGCTGTCGTTCACCGCCTTAAATTTATCCAGATCGATAAAGACCAGAACGTGCTGATTCTGATGCTCGACGGCGTCGGACAGTAACCGCTTAAGCTGCAGTTCAAAGCTGGCACGATTAGGTAACCGGGTCAGCGTATCGTGCAGTGCGCTGTAGCTCAGACGCTTCATCACTTTACGTGACTCACTGACGTCCTGTATCACCATCACCGCTCCACGCTCGGTACCTGATTCAGATTTCAGCGGCGTTATACTGTAATGAATATCAATATGCTCGCCATTGAGCGTGTGCAGCACCCACTCCTCAGAGAGATAGGGCGCGGTTTTTTCAGACGGCACATGGCACAGCAGCAGATTATCGACTTCAGGGCCATGACGACCGTGCGTGATATGCAGCAGTTCGTTTACCGGTTTGCCCGCCGCCGCCTCTTGTGACCAGCCTGTCATTTTTTCCGCGACCGGGTTCATAAAGGTCACGCACATGTCCTGATCGGTACTGATAACGGCCTCTCCGATCGAGTCGAGCGTGATCATCATGCGCTCTTTTTCCTGAAACAGCGCCTCATTCAGGTTCCGTAATGAGGTGATGTCCTGAGAGATCCCCAAAATGCGTTCGATACGGCCTTCTTTACTTAGCAGGCGGTTTGCCTGAGAACGGATCCAGTGCTGCCCGTCCTCCCGTACCACCCGGTACTCCATCTGGAAGGAACTGCTTTTCTCAATGGCACCCTGAATGGTGAGCACACAACGTTCGCGATCGTCGGGATGAACCAGCGTGACCCACAGATCGTAGCTGGGCAGTTCATGGGGCTTCATGCCAAACAGCGCATACATGCGTTTATCCCACAGAACTTCGCCGCTGGTCAGATTCCATTCCCATACGCCGATGCCGCCCGCCTCATTCGCAAGGGTAATGCGTTCCATCAGGCGTTTGTTCACCTGCTCACTCTGTTTCAGCTCAGAAATATCAATAATCTGCGCGATAAAATAGAGTGGTTGCTGCGCCTGATCGCGCACCAGGGAAAGCGTTAGCCGTACCCAGACAATTTCGCCGTCTTTGCGGAAATAACGTTTTTCCAGCGTATAAGAGTAAATCTCGCCCTGCAGCAGCTTTTCCAGTCGGCCCTGGACGTCGTAAAGATCATCCGGATGAGTGATTTGCTGGAACGTCAGTTGAGTCAGTTCATGTTCCGGATAGCCCAGCGTGTCACACAGGGATTTATTAACCTGAAGCCATCGGCCTTCAGCAGAAACCAGCGCCATGCCAATCGCGGAATACTCCATGGCATGACGGAAACGGGTTTCGCTCTCACTGATATGGCGCTTCTCATGCCGAAAGGCATCCATCACTAATGCCATGATATGACAGGGAATTAAGACCATCAAAAACGGAAGCCAGCTGCTTATCACCGCATAGGTGCTGGCGGCCGTTGGCGTGACGTTAATCCAGCCCAGTGACAGCAGCAGTGCCATAAAGCTGGCGTTAACAAAAAACAGCACAAAGGCTTCCACCTTCGGCAACCGCACGGCACACCAGAACAGCACTACTAAAATAAAAGTAAAAGGCCAGGGTAAAAACCGCAGCGACAGGTAGCTGGCAGTAAGCGTCAGGGCCAGTGTGATGAGCGTCTCTACCAGAGACGCGCGTTTCAGGCCATTCTGCGACAGCGGCCAGGTCAGCAACAGTAAAACCGGCCCGAGCGCTAACATGCCGATAATTTCCGAAATGACCCAGGTGTAAAAGAAAGCAAATGAGGCCTGATCTCCAACCTGCAGTATCCACAGCGCGAGTACGCCGCCAACCAGGGGCGAAATCAGGCCGGTAGCGATAACAAAGCGGATCCAGTCATTGAGCGAAACCAGCGGCGCCTCACGGTCAAGCAACGCGCGCAATAACAGCCCGCCCAGTATGGCCTGCAGCAGATTAAGCAGGGCAAATTTTAAATTAGAGAGGGCGGGACCGATAATGAAGGCATTCGCCAGTGCCGTACCGATAAGGCAGGCGATGAGTAACAGGGGGAGCTGGCGAGACGTGCTGCGAAACACCACGATGGTCATCAGTGCCGTCGAGAACCAGAGCGGTGAAATTTTACCGCTAACCACAATCAGCTCAAGGCAAAATAGCGTCAGGACGAAGGAAGCCAGGCCAAGCCAGCAGGCGTTTAGCCACTTTTTAGGTGATTTATCTGACGAGGCCAGTGTCTCAACGATCATTAATCGATCCAGCAGAGGGCAAAATAGTGCAATGGCATGCGCTGCATCGCCATTGTCATTCGAAGAATGCTAGCACATTTGATAGAAAAAACAGGGGGGAAATCATTAAATTGCGTTATTCGTTGGATTGAATGGCTCGCGGAAGCACGAGCCACCATGTGCATTATTCCCGGAAAAGATCGGCCCGGGTGTAAGGTTTTTCCATGCCAGCCAGACGGGCAGAAAACTGCGCCAGGAACTGTTGTGTGGTGGCAATCCGACCGTGACCCAGCAGCAGAACCGGCACCAGCAGCGCAGCGGCGATTTGCGGCAAGCTGAACCCTTTAAGTGCCGTCTCGCGCTGGGAAAGTAAAAACGCGGTACTCAGCGTAAAGCCCAGCAGCAGACCGGTAATGACCTCGCTGACGGAATGCGCATGGATAACCAGGCGCGAAACGCCAACCATTAAGGGAATCACATAGCCCACGCCAATCGCCAGGCCGCGCCACAGGCTTGAGCAGCGCCCTGAAATTAACCAAAGCATAACCGGCCACAGGGTTGCTGACATCGCGCTGTGGCCGCTAAATCCCGTGAAGTTAAAGCGTGCGCTGCCAATACCAAAGCCAAGAAACAGTATTTTTGACACGCTGACCACCAGCCCGGCCAGGCCAAAGGCCAGAAGCCAGTACCACAGGGCGCGACGGTTATCGCTTTTCCACGGTAAAATCAGGGCAATAATCACCGCCGTGGGAATCAATAACATGCTGTCACCAAAATAGGTGAGGGTCTTCCAGAGCATAATCTTCCTTTCTTCTTCTTGGGCAAAATGCCCTTATTCTTCGGCCATACCGAGCCCGACAGGTGCTGTGCGGCGTTGTTCTGTGTGAGGCGGCTAGTTTATCGGTGAAACCATTCAGGTTAAAAGGGGAAAGTCTGAAAAGGGGGGCGGTGCCATTTCTCTGGCATCAAAAGGCCGAAATCCCTATACTGAGCGCCAACTCACCCTCTCCGTTCAGCCCCATTAACTGGGTGCGCAGTTTGCGTACAGTTTCTGGCTCCAGTATCAGGTTTTTAAAAGTATGACTGACAAGTCCCATCAGTGCGTGATCGTTGGCATTGCAGGTGCATCTGCATCCGGTAAAAGTTTAATCGCCAGTACGCTCTATCGTGAAATTCGCGACCAGGTCGGCGATGAGCACATCGGCGTTATCCCTGAAGATGCCTATTACAAAGATCAAAGTCACCTCACCATGGAAGAGAGGGTTAAAACCAATTATGACCATCCCAGCGCGATGGATCATGATTTGTTATTGCAGCACTTACGTGCGGTAAAGGCAGGGCAGGACATTGAGTTGCCCGTTTACAGCTATGTTGAGCACACGCGTACTCAGGAAACGCTGCAAATTAAGCCTAAAAAAGTCATTATTCTTGAAGGCATTCTCCTGTTAACCGATGCGCGTCTGCGCCAGGAACTGAACTTCTCCATCTTCGTGGACACGCCGCTCGACATTTGCCTGATGCGACGTATGAAACGTGATGTCAATGAACGGGGGCGTTCAATGGATTCCGTCATGAGTCAGTATCAGAAAACGGTCCGCCCCATGTTTTTGCAGTTCATTGAACCCTCTAAACAGTACGCAGATATCATTGTGCCGCGCGGTGGTAAAAACCGTATTGCTATTGATATTCTTAAAGCCAAAATTAACCAGTTCTTCGAGTAGTTTACGTCTCAAAGGACGTGACGCGAGCAGGTTAAAAGCACAGATGCCGCCTGTTCGCTACACTTACTTCATGGAGTTACCGTAATGAGATTATGCGACCGCGATATTGAAGCCTGGCTGGATAGCGGGAAACTGGCGATCACGCCACGGCCACCGGTGGAACGGATCAACGGTGCAACGGTCGACGTACGTTTAGGCAATCAGTTCCGGACATTCAGCGGACATACCGCCGCGTTTATTGATCTGAGCGGGCCGAAGCACGAAGTGAGCGCGGCCCTGGATCGCGTGATGAGTGATGAGATCGTTCTCCCCGAGGGCGAGGCATTCTTTCTGCATCCCGGCGAGCTGGCCCTGGCGGTAACGCTGGAATCTGTGACCATTCCCGACGATCTGGTTGGCTGGCTGGACGGGCGCTCCTCGCTTGCCCGCCTGGGCCTGATGGTCCACGTGACCGCGCATCGTATCGATCCGGGCTGGCAGGGCCGTATCGTGCTGGAGTTCTATAATTCTGGCAAACTGCCTCTGGCACTGCGCCCGGGAATGCTGATTGGTGCGCTAAGCTTTGAACCGCTTTCGGGACCTGCCGCGCGTCCTTATAATCGCCGTGAAAATGCTAAATATCGTGGCCAGCAGGGTGCTGATGCCAGTCGTATCGACAAAGATTAATTCATGAGGATGTGATGAGAAGAGTGATAACCACGCTGGCCATCTTACTGGTGGTGGTCGTAGCGGGATTAACAGCCCTGGTTATGCTGGTCAACCCCAACGACTTTCGCAGCTATATGGTGCAACAGGTCGAACAGCGCAGCGGTTATCAACTCACTATCAATGGCGATTTGCGTTGGCACGTCTGGCCTAAACTCAGCATTCTGGCCGGGCGCATGAGCCTGACCGCGCCCGGTGCAGCCCAGCCCGTGGTCTCTGCAGACAATATGCGGCTGGATGTGAATCTTCTGCCCTTGCTATCACATCAGCTGAGCGTGAGCCAGGTGATGCTGAAAAACGCGGTGGTGCAGGTCACGCCAGACAGTGCGGCGCAAGTACCGCAAAATGCCCCGCGCGGTCCGCACAACAGCGAGCCTGCGTCTTCAGACCGATGGTCTTTCGATATCGGCAAACTCCAGCTGTTGGACAGCCTGTTTATCTGGCAACAGCCCGGCGGCGATGCGTTCACCTTCCGTAATCTCAACCTGAATATGGAGCAGGATCAGTCGAGCCTGGCAACAATCAATCTCAGCACCAGCCTGACGCGCAACCAGCGCACGGCGATGATCAATCTGAAGGGGCAATTTGATAAATCGCAGTATCCCCATCAGCTCAGTGGTCAGCTCGAACAACTGGATTACGCGTTGTCCGGGGCCAGCCTGCCACCGCAGGGCATTAAAGGTACGCTGAGCTTCCAGGGAAACTGGAATGGCGACAGAAATACCGTTGCCCTGTCCGATCTTAAGCTTAACGCCAACGACAGTGTTCTCAGCGGCAGCGCGCAGGGCGATCTTACGGCTCCGCAAAAGCTGTCTCTGGATCTTCATGCGACCTCACTGGATATGGATAACCTGCTTTTTATCTCTTCGTTAACTCAGCAGGTAAGTGGACAAAGCAGCCAGATTGCCCCTGCGCCGGTGATTGCAGACCAGCGCGAACCCACCAATGCGGACTCGCCGCTCAACGATATCGATCTGGACATAAAACTGCAGGCAGACAGCGCGGTCTGGCGAGGTCTTACGCTCTCAAAACTGGCTGTGGATGCGGTCAACCAACAGGGACTGATGACATTTAATACCTTGTCAGGAACTGTGGGGCAGGGGCGTTTCTCCGTTCCCGGCAGCATTGATATTCGTCAGCCCGTTACGCACGTCAGTTTCAAACCCGTGTTGAGTCAGGTTGATCTTCAGCCTTTACTGAAGGCGTTGGCACTGCCTCAGTCGCTGCAGGGAACCCTTGATCTTAACGGCGAGTTGGCCGGTGATAACCTCACCCTTGAGGACGCGAAACAGAGCTGGCAGGGCAAGGCGGATGTCCGTGTGAGCCATCTGAAACTGGCGCAAATCGACTTACAGCAGATGGTCCGTCGCGCGGTGGCGCGCGTGAGCGATCGCGTTAGCAGCGACGATCAGGTATTGGGACAGGGAATCGATCACATCAGCGGTCAGCTTGCGCTGAAGAACGGCCTCCTGTCCTTTAACCATCTCAGCGGCGAAAGCAAGCAGCTGACGTTACGTGGCGATGGGAGCGTCAACATGGTGCAGCAGCAATTAGACGTTACATTGGGCCTGACGCTGAGCGGCTGGCACGGGGATGAAAAACTGGTTGCGGCCTTATCCGATCAGGTGATCCCGTTTCGCCTTTACGGCAGTTGGGAGAATCCGCAATATACGCTGCCGGTTGACGATATGCTGCGCGAGAAGCTGCAGAATGAGGCGAAATCGCGCCTGAATCAATGGCTTGATCGTCAGCAATTAAAAGGAAATAACGCCACGCAGCCAGATTCGGCACGCCCTTAAGGCGCGGCATGCTGTTGCATGTCAGGCTGCGGCAGAATTTCAACCTTCTGAACCCGGTGCTGTTCAACCTGCAGAGTACGTAAGCGGTAATCCCCCAGGAGGATCTCTTCACCTTCCTGGGGAATATTCTGCAGGCGATCCATCACTAATCCGGCCAGCGTATGATAATTACGCTTCTCATCCAGCGGTAACGTCACGTACATCGCCAGATCCTCCAGCGGCATTTGGCCATTGGCAATCCAGCCACCCGACCCATTAGGCTGGATATCATAGCGGGCATCGGTTTCGCCTGCTTCATTTGGCAGATTTCCCGCAATGGTTTCCATTAAGTCGCTCAACGTGACCACGCCCTCTACCGAACCAAACTCATCGACCACAAATGCAAAATGTGTGTGACCCTGACGAAACAGCTCCAGCGCTTGTAACAAGGTGATGTGCTCGTGGAACACCAGGGGCTGACGAATCAGGCTGCGTAAATCAAGGGAGTGGTGATGCAGTGACTGATGGAGCAGATCGTTAACATGCACAATGCCGAGCGGCTCTTTGCTGTTGTCCGTAATAACGATGCGCGTATGCTGATTACGATCAAGGTTAGCCATGATCTCCGCCGGATCGTCGCTTAAATCAATGTGCTGAACATCGTGACGCGTCGTCATGATGGTGTTGACATGACGCTGCCCAAGCCCCATCACTCTGGCGATCATCACGCGCTCCTGGCGATTAAACAGCGCGACAGCCTCTCCATCGGCAATCATTGACGAGGTTTTTGCATCCAGTTCCGCCTGTTCGGCTTCGCCGCGTAACAGACGTAATACCGCTTCGGCGGTGCGCTGGCGTAACGGACGACCCGCCGACAGCACCTTGCGCCGGTTAAACTGTGCCAGCTGGTTCAGGGCTTCGATTAGCACGGAGAAACCGATCGCCGCATAGAGATAGCCTTTAGGAATAACAAAGCCAAAGCCTTCAGCCACCAGACTAAAGCCAATCATCAGTAAAAAGCTCAGGCACAGAATAACGATGGTCGGGTGACTGTTGACGAAACGGGTAAGGGGTTTACTGGCGAGCAGCATCAATAAAATCGCCACGGTAACTGCCACCATCATGACCGGCAGGTCGTTGACCATACCCACGGCAGTAATCACCGCATCCAGCGAAAAAATCGCGTCCAGCACCACGATCTGC
The DNA here is from genome assembly GCF_024814475.1 of Pantoea sp. B623. Lineage (NCBI taxonomy): Bacteria > Pseudomonadati > Pseudomonadota > Gammaproteobacteria > Enterobacterales > Erwiniaceae > Pantoea > Pantoea sp. B623. The sequence continues at coordinate 4,074,509 of NZ_JANUXM010000004.1, forward strand.
GCCACGACAGGCCAGAATTTAGCGCCGCCTTTTTGTTGAGCGTTCTCCTCGTCCTGCCCTTCGAGCCGTTCGTTCAATTCGGTTGTCGCTTTGAACAGCAAAAACAGTCCGCCAAACAGCAGCAGCAGGTCGCGCGCGCTGAAGGCGTGATTAGCCAGCGTAATCAATGGCTGCGTCAGCGTGACCAGCCAGGACAGAGAGGCTAACAGCAGCAGTCGGCACACCAGCGCCATCAGCAGGCCAATCACCCGCGCGCGGTCGCGTGCGGCTGCCGGCAGCTTCTCGACCAGAATAGCGATAAAGACCAGGTTATCGATACCCAGTACCAGTTCAAGAACGATTAGCGTTACTAATCCTGCCCATAGCGAGGGATCGACCAATACCTCCATCATGCTTTATTCACCTGAATGTCTAAAAATAAGCTTTGTCTGATGATAGTGGAGAGATGGCCTTGGGACAAATAGCGAGCTTACAGGGTCTTTACGATTTAATTGAATAGCCCATACATTAATTACAGGATAATTCTTCAGCAGATTGATTAATGCGGCGGTGAAGGTAGCGCATAAAGGTTGCAGATTAATGTCACCGTATTTCTCATTCAGAGGAATTTCTTATGCGATTATTCCTGGTGCGAACATGGAATAAATCTGATTTTTTCCTACCTGAAAGCTGAAAATGAGCGGCTTCAATACTTATTACTGGTAGTCTTTTTCCTAAAATAGTCCGGGGATGGCGGGGTCTACTTGTAAACATGCCAGTAATAACTAGTATAGCAACGAGTTAGACAACGCCTGCGCCCGAATCTGTAATTTGCGCAATCAACCGCCTCGGTACGTAGCAGAATGTCAACGCATTCTGCACAAGAACGCTTTGTGCGCAATCGCGCGCGGCGCAGGGAGAAACAGAGGTTATCAGGGCGGTATTGGCAGCGACAGCCAAGGGCGGTAGCGTGTCTGCGTAACCGCTTCGGTTTGATATTTAATCAGCACATTGCTGATAAAGTAAGAGTAATCTGTTGGTATTGTGCACGGTATTATTGGTTTCATAGTCAATGACAATGGCGTAAATGCCGCAGGAGCTCCCCTCAGAAACGCTCGGGCTTAAGAGACAATGCTGGTCACTTAAGCGTCTGGTGTGGTGGGTTAAGGAAATAAAATAAAGAGTTAAATATGCGCGATAATGAATTTACGTTTAAAAGTCTTATCACCAAATTATTATTGGCTTGTTCTGATTTAATATGTTTCAACGCGGCATTATTTATCGCGATGATGCTAATTAATATGACATCTCCTTCACTGTTATCGGATATGTCTGATCGGGAATTTAATTTAAAAGTTGCTACACACATCTGTCTGTCAGTAATTTGCGTGGGCTGGTTTTGGGTCAGACTGCGCCATTACACCTACCGCAAACCGTTTTGGTTCGAATTAAAAGAAATTTTTCGTACCATTCTCATTTTTTCCGTCATTGAACTGTCGATCACGGCCCTGTCTCAATGGCAGATGTCGCGCTTTGTCTGGCTGTTAACGTGGCTTATCGCCCTGGTGGCAATGCCGGTGTGCCGCGCACTGTCCAAACGCCTGCTGAATAAATACGGCCTGTGGAAGAAGCAGACCATCATTATTGGCAGCAATAAAAATGCCCAGGAAGCGTGGGAGGCTCTGCAAAGCGAAGAGGTTATGGGCTTTGAGGTTATTGCCTTCTATGACGTGGACGGATCCTGCCCACAAGAGCTGATTTCGGGTATTCCGGTGCTGCGCGACGAGCAGGCGCTGTGGAGGCTCACTAACAGTGAAACCCAGTTCATTGTGGCGGTTGAGTTTGAGCAAAGTCAGTATCGTGACATGTGGCTGAAATCGCTGGCGATGCATAACTGCCGCTCTGTTTCAGTGATTCCTACCTTACGTGGGGTGCCGCTGTACGGCACTGACATGGCTTATATCTTCAGCCATGAAGTCATGATCCTGCGTGTTCAGAATAACCTGGCCAAACGTACCTCACGCTTCCTGAAGCGCACGTTCGATATCTTCGGGGCACTCTCCATCATTTTGATGCTGTTACCGGCGCTGCTAGTGCTGGGATTCCTTGTGGGACGTGATGGCGGGCCGCCTATTTATGGTCACGAACGCGTCGGCCTGAACGGGCGTAAATTTAAATGCCTTAAGTTCCGTTCAATGGTGATCAACTCGAAAGAAGTGCTTGAGGAAGTCTTGCGAACCGATCCGGTTGCCCGTGCTGAATGGGATAAAGATTTTAAACTCAAAAACGATCCCCGTATTACTAAAGTCGGTCACTTTATTCGTAAAACCAGCCTTGATGAGCTGCCGCAGTTGTGGAACGTCGTACGCGGCGACATGAGCCTGGTCGGGCCGCGCCCGGTTATTGAAGACGAACTGGCGCGTTATGCGGGCGATGTCGATTACTACCTGATGGCAAAACCGGGTATGACCGGATTGTGGCAGGTGAGCGGCCGTAACGATGTGGATTATGAAACGCGCGTCTACTTCGACTCATGGTATGTAAAAAACTGGTCGCTGTGGAACGACATTGCAATTTTGTTCAAAACCGTGGGTGTGGTTTTGAAACGTGATGGTGCTTACTAGCCGCAAAAGAGCTTCTGTCAGCCGCGCGCCGAAGTGCCACTTCAGGTTCCGGCGGGCAGATTTCTCTAAAAAAAAGCGGTACGGCATTGATAAACCGAAATGTTCTGCTTTGCTTTATTCCGTTCCGAGTAAAGCGCGTGATGGGTACAAGACAGGAGCTAAGAATAATGAACGACATGTTCAGGGCCTGAGTCAGGATAGCTTACTTTTTTCGAGCGCTTACACAGCGGCGTATTCGCCTCTATCAAACATTAACTGATAGCGAAGATCTAAATGATTACAATGAAAATGAAGATGATACCTGTTCTGGTATCTGCAACTTTTATGGCCGGGTGTACTGTCGTGCCGGGGCAAAATTTATCCACTTCGGGAAAAGATGTCATTGAGCAGCAGGACAGCAATTTTGACATCGACAAGTACGTTAACGTTTATCCGTTAACGCCAGGCCTGGTGGAGAAAATGCGTCCTAAGCCACTTGTGGCACAGGCTAATCCGTCGTTACAAACCGAAATTCAGAACTACGAATACCGCATCGGCATCGGTGATGTTCTCACCGTCACCGTGTGGGATCACCCCGAACTCACCACGCCTGCCGGTCAGTACCGTAGCGCCAGTGACACCGGTAACTGGGTCCATTCTGACGGCACGATTTTCTATCCTTACATCGGCCGCGTCCGTGTTGCCGGCCGTACCGTAGGTGACGTGCGTAATGAAGTGGCGCGTCGTCTGGCGCAGTACATCGAAAGCCCCCAGGTTGACGTCAGCATTGCCTCGTTTAAGTCACAGAAGACTTACGTGACCGGTGCCGTGACGACCTCAGGCCAGCAGCCTATCACCAACGTACCGCTGACCATCCTGGATGCGATTAACGCAGCGGGCGGCTTAGCGGCGGACGCAGACTGGCGCAACGTTATCCTGACCCACAACGGCCGTGAGCAGCGCGTGTCACTGCAGGCCCTGATGCAGAACGGCGATCTGAGCCAGAACCACCTGCTTTATCCGGGTGACATCCTGTATGTGCCGCGTAACGACGACCTGAAAGTGTTTGTCATGGGCGAAGTGAAACAGCAGGCCACCCTGAAAATGGACCGCAGCGGTATGACCCTGGCTGAAGCGCTGGGTAATGCGGCAGGCATGGATCAAACCACGTCCGACGCGACCGGGGTCTTTGTTATCCGACCGACGCGCGGCTCCGATCGCAGCAAAATCGCCAATATCTACCAGCTGAATACCAAAGATGCGGCATCCATGGTGATGGGTACCGAATTCCAACTTGAACCTTACGATATCGTCTACGTGACATCGACGCCGCTGACGCGTTGGAACCGCGTGATATCGCAGTTGATACCAACCATAGCCGGTGTTAACGATGCGACGCAGGCTGCACAGCGCATCCGCAACTGGTCGAACTAAGGTTTCGCCATGATTAAGTCCGTGTTAGTCGTCTGCGTAGGCAACATCTGCCGCTCTCCTACGGGAGAGCGCCTGTTCAAACGCGCGCTGCCGCACCTGCCTGTGGCCTCCGCCGGACTCGGCGCCCTGGTTGGGCACGCGGCGGATAAAACGGCGACGGAGGTGGCAGCCGAAAAAGGCTTATCGCTGGAAGGTCATGAGGCTCAGCAGCTAACGGCCAGCCTGTGCCGGGAGTATGACCTGATTCTGGTGATGGAAAAGCGCCACATTGAACAGGTAAACCGCATCGATCCGGCTGCACGCGGCAAAACGATGCTGCTTGGGCACTGGCTCAATCAGAAGGAAATTGCGGATCCGTACAGAAAAAGCCGTGAGGCCTTTGAAGAGGTTTACGGGTTACTGGAACACGCCACTCAGAAATGGGTCAGCGTACTAAGCCGATAGTTGGGATTATCCATGAATATAAAAAACAAAGTCATGACCGCGCCGCGCGAGGAATCGAATGGGTGGGATCTGGCGCATCTTGTGGGACAGCTTATTGATCACCGCTGGGTTATCGTCGCTGTCACCGCTTTTTTCATGCTGGTAGCAACGCTCTACACACTGTTTGCGACGCCTATTTACAGCGCCGATGCCATGGTTCAGGTGGAGCAGAAGAATACCAGCACCGTCCTGAATGAATTACAGACTCTGATGCCCACGACGCCAGCATCGGATACCGAAATCCAGATTCTTGAATCACGCATGGTGCTGGGAAAAACCGTTCAGGATCTTGGCCTGGATGCAGTGGTTTCACAGAACTATTTCCCGGTTATCGGCAAAGGTCTGTCGCGCCTGATGGGCAACAAGCCTGGCAATGTTGCGATCTCCCGTCTGGAGATTCCGCGTACGATCGAGAAGCGCAGTGTTGAGCTCGAGGTTACGGGTAAAGACAGCTATACCGTTTCTGCCGATGGCGATGAGCTGTTCAAAGGCAAAGTGGGGCAGTTCGAAAAACACGGCGATGTGAGCATGCTGGTCAGCGATATCAATGCGGAGCCGGGCACCACGTTTACCGTCACCAAACTCAACGATCTGCAGGCAATTAACAGCATCCTGTCTAACCTGACCGTTGCAGACAAAGGGAAAGACACCGGCGTACTGGGACTGCAGTATGTGGGTGAAGATCAGGAGCAGATCAGCAAAGTTCTGAACCAGATCGTGAATAACTACCTGTTGCAGAACGTGCAGCGTAAATCCGAACAGGCCGAGAAAAGCCTGGAGTTCCTGAAACAGCAACTGCCGGAAGTGCGTGGCAAACTGGATCAGGCGGAAGACAAACTTAACGCCTTCCGCCGTGAGAACGAGTCCGTTGACCTGTCGCTTGAAGCTAAGTCTGCGTTGGATTCATCCGTTAGCGTGCAGAGCCAGCTTAACGAGCTGACGTTCCGCGAAGCCGAAGTTTCGCAGCTGTTCACCAAAGATCACCCTACCTATCGGGCCCTGTTAGAAAAGCGTAAAACGCTGGAAGATGAGCAGGCGCAGCTGAACAAGAAAATTGCGCAGATGCCGAAAACTCAGCAGGAGATTCTGCGTCTGACCCGCGATGTGCAGTCAGGTCAGGAAATCTACATGCAGTTACTGAACCGCCAGCAAGAGCTGAGCATCAGTAAGGCCAGCACCGTGGGTGATGTTCGCATCATCGATCAGGCCGCCACGGCAAACTCGCCGGTTGCGCCGAAAAAGCTGCTGATCATCGCAGCCAGCCTGATTCTGGGGCTGATGGTGTCCGTCGGTGTGGTTCTGCTTAAAGCGCTGTTGCATCACGGAATCGAGAACCCGGAACAGCTGGAAGAGCTGGGCATGAACGTCTATGCCAGCGTACCGCTCTCTGAGTGGCAGCGTAAGAAGGATACCGAAGCACTGGCGCGTCGCGGTCACAAAGGCAAAACCGATCCGCATGAGACGCTGTTGGCACTGGGTAATCCAACCGACCTCTCTATTGAAGCGATTCGTAGCCTGCGTACCAGCCTGCACTTCGCCATGATGGAAGCGAAAAACAACATTCTGATGATCACCGGCGCCAGCCCGGGTATTGGTAAAACCTTTATCTGCGTTAACCTCGCTACCCTGGTGGCCAAGGCCGGTCAGAAGGTGTTGTTTATCGATGGTGACATGCGCCGCGGTTACACCCACGAACTGCTGGGGGCGGACAATAAATCTGGTCTGTCTAACGTCCTGTCTGGCAAAACCGAGTTTACGCCGACCATGATTCAGCAAGGGCCATACGGTTTTGATTTCCTGCCGCGCGGACAGGTTCCACCGAACCCGTCAGAGCTGTTGATGCACCGCCGCATGGGTGAGCTGCTGGAGTGGGCAAGCAAAAACTATGATTTAGTCCTGATTGATACACCGCCGATTCTGGCCGTAACGGATGCGTCCATCATCGGTAAGTTGGCCGGTACCTCGCTGATGGTGGCGCGTTTTGAAACCAACACCACAAAAGAAGTGGATGTCAGCTTCAAACGCTTCGCGCAGAACGGTATCGAAATCAAAGGGGTTATCCTGAACGCCGTGGTACGTAAAGCGGCTAACTCGTACGGTTATGGTTATGACTACTACGACTACGAGTACGGTAAACCAACGAAAAGCTAAGAGCTGAAAGAAAAGGGGCGGGTTTGACCGCCCCTTTTGATCCCTGGCTCAAGATAACGACACGTAACGATTTGCACAGGTGATTCTGGATACAACGCACAATAAGCGACGATCTAACGTCAATCATCAGAATTCATCATCAACACGCTTTTGTCTGTCGCGATGTCGGCGCAGACCTGCTGAGAGATCAACCCGGAAGGTAATCAGCACTGGCCACTGTTGGCATGAGAACTTGTGGATTTAAGGAATCACACCATGGCTCCATATTGGTATATATCAGGGTTTTTGCTGCTGATTTCGCTGTTCGAAATCCTGGTGAAAAAAGACGAACGCACAAATTATATTTTGACCTGGCTGCTGTGCTTTGCGGCTATTATTCTGATCGTATTCGGGGGGATTCGTGGCCTCGGCACCGGCATGGATGACTTCCAGTACCGCAGTTTCTTTGAGGACTTTGTACGGCGCATTCAGATCAACGGTTTTTTCAATACCGTCGCGTTTTTCCGCTACGAACCGCTGATTTTTGCGATGGCGTGGATAACGAGTCTGTTTTCGCATAACGCCAGCGTGTTTCTGTTCGTCTTCTGTGCGATTGCGGTATCCATTAACGCCTTCTTTTTCAGAAAGATGTCGCCTTATCCGGTACTGGCGCTGGCGCTGTATTCGGCGCACATCTTTATTAACAAAGACATCAATCAGATACGTTTTGGCTTAAGCTCCGCCCTGTTCCTCGGCGTGCTGTGGACGATCTACCTGAAGCGTTACTGGTGGGCCTTTACCTTTTTTATCCTGTCGTTCATGAGTCACAACACCGCCGTTATGGTGATAACGCTGGTGCCTTTCCTGTTTATTCGTGACTGGCGCTGGTGGCCGGTGGTGATCATCGTTGTCAGCCTGCCGCTCTCGGTCGTCGGGGGTTCAAGCTTCATCGCCCTGATTGCCGGACACCTCGGATCGCTGGGGGAAAGGGCATCGGGCTATAACAACGATCCCTCCTATGCAATGGATGGCAGCATCCTGTCAGTCTCGAACCTGAAGAACATCATGCTGGTGTTTATTTTCTTCTATTTCATGCTGACTGAAGAACTGAAGCGCGAAAACTATGCCCAGTATCGTCTGAACTACTTGCTGATTTTAAGTTTTGCTATCGGCGGGGCGATCCGCATCTTCCTGTATAACTTCCCGTCAGGTTCGCGTCTTTCCAACTATTTGCAACAGGTTGAACCCATCATTCTGACCTCGCTTATCTATCAGGCCAGACGCGTCTGGAAGCCGGCGCTGTTTGGCATGCTGTTTTTCTTCCTGCTCTATTACCTCTACTACAACACCATCTCAACCAAGCAGGCGGTTGTAGGGTACGAAGTGGCCCAGGAGTTCTGGCTGATTCGGTAACGGACCCGGCGGCGCGCCCCCAGTGAACGGCTTCACTTCGCGGGGCGGTCGCCTGTAACAACACAGGTTTTTCTTCGGCGTTTGTCGATTGAATTGTTTATTTTTGAATACTTTAATGAGGTGCTGGCAATGAAGGACATTCGTTTCTCCATCGTAATTCCGGCTTATAACGCGTCAGAATCGATTGTCACGACGCTGGATTGCGTTAAAGCACAAACGTATCGCCATTTCGAAGTCATCATCGTGGATGACAAATCTGCCGATGCCGCCGCGCTGGCGGAAGTGGTGCGCAGTGAGCGCTATCAGGACCTGGACATCAATCTTGTCTTGTCTGAGGTTAAACTCAACGGTGCCGGCGCGCGTAACAAAGGCATTGAGCTGGCAACGGGCGACTATGTCAGTTTTCTGGATGCCGATGACGAGTGGCATGCCGACAAGCTTCTGCAGGTCAGTGAAAAGATTGCGGAGCTAGAGGCGCAGGGTCAGCACAATACCATTATCTTCAGCCAGGTAAATATCTATCAGGACGGTGCGTTCCTGAAGGTTATGCCGATGCAGCCTCCGGCAAAAAACGAAACTGTCGCAGAGTATCTGTTTGGCTGTTATGGCTTTATTCAAACCAGCACCATCGTGCTGAAGCGTGAAGATGCCGCTAAAATTCAGTTCGATGCGCGTTTTATCCGCCATCAGGACTATGACTTCTGCATCCGTGCCGACCGCATGGGTTACCGGTTTGAAATGATCGCTGCCCCGCTGGCCAACTACCACCTGGTGACGAAGTTTGGCTCCAAACACAAAGGTGAATCGGTCAAGTACTCCCTGTTCTGGCTGGATACGATGAAACCGCACCTTACCCCACGAGATATTCACACCTACAAAGCATTCAAGCTGCCCCTGCGCTACAAAATGGACGGTAACTCGCTGATGGCGAGCGTCAGCTTCGCGCGCTACTTCCTGCTCACCAATAAAGATAATCGCACCTACTTCCTGAACCGCGTGAAAGACAAACTGAAAGCGCGGTTGGGTGGCGAAAAGGCACTCTCCTGATTCTATTGAATGTCGTGACGTTTTAACGCTACCGGAAGGTTATCTGGTGGCCCCGTCTATTTTATTTATTCAGGTATGAAAATGAATAATCACTCTGGTACCGTCGGCATTGTCATGCCTATGTATAATGCCCGCGAGACGGTATTACGCGCTGTACAGTCCGTCATCAATCAAACCTATCAGGACTGGCACCTGTATCTGATCAACGATAAATCCACAGATGATTCACTCGCGTGGGTGCGCGAGCAGTGCCAGGACCCGCGTATTACGATTCTCGACAATGCGGTCAATATGGGCGCGGCCGAAACCCGCAATGTGGGATTACGTGCTTCGCAAGAAGAGGTGATCGCTTTTCTTGACAGCGATGACGAATGGCACAGTGATAAGCTTCGCCAGCAGATGCAGGCTATCGCCGATGGGGACAATCTGGTCATCACGGAATACCATTACAAAACCCGCAAAGCTGACCACGATATTCGCTATACAAAGCCTTACCTTAAGCAGGACAGCTATGTCAAAAAGCAGTATCGGGTGTGCTTCTCATCCGTCTGTTTCCGCCGTCCGCCAGGCGGGATTTTATTTGAGCGAAAAGGTCACGAAGACTTCCTTTTCCTCTACGAACTCTTTAATCGCTACAAACAGGCCCGCGTAATTCAGAGTATTCTGGTGAATTATTACGAGTTAGGGAATTCCCTATCGCGTAATAAAAACAAAGCCGCCAAATGGCACCTCGAACTATTAAGAATTATCTATAAAAACAATCCGTTAAAAATCTATTACTATTACGCTTGGTATATGGTGAATGGTGTGCTGTTTAGCCTGAAACACCGTTAAGCCGATCGGCAGGATTGTGTATAAATTTGAGGTGGATAACGTTTCATGAAAAAAATCGTCCTGGTGATCAAAGACGCTTACTCGTATGCGGGCACCGAAAATATCTGTAACTTTATGTCGGAATGTCTTGGTGATGCACATGAGGTCACCATCTACTCACTGGAGGGGCACGGCGAACCCTTTTACCCTTTCGACAAGGTCAAGCAGATCGTCAGCTTCGAAGGTGAAAGTAACCCCATCAAACGTGCCGTGGCGCGTATTCAGCAGGAAGGCTTCGACACCGTGTTTTTAATCAGCATGGGTCGTCTGAGCGTGATGTTTGCTTTCTGGAACCTGATGACGCTGAAAAAGAAGCGCTTCAAGGCCTATGCCTGTGAGCACGTTGCCATCAACTCCTTCAGTAAACCCATTAAGTTCCTCAAGTTCCTGCTACTGCGCTTCTACGACCGCGTCATTGTCCTGACGGATAAAGATCATCAGGTCTTTCAGCGCTGGCACATCCCCAGTCAGGCCATTCCTAATCCGGTGGTGTACAAATCCTGGCACCGTACCACGCGCCATCGTCAGGCGCTGGCGGTAGGTCGTCTGGACAATCAGAAAGGGTTCGACCTGTTACTGGATATCTGGCGTGACTTTTCCAGAGCGCATCCTGACTGGACGTTGGTGATTGCCGGCGACGGTGAACTGCGCCAGCAACTACAGGATCAGGCAGCCGTGCTGGGCATTACCTCCAGCGTGAATTTCGTCGGTAAGGTCAGCAATATCAACGATTACTACCGCGACAGTGATATGGCGCTGATGACCTCCCGTTATGAAGGTTTGCCGCTGGTGCTGCTGGAAGCCAAATCCTGGTCGCTGCCGGTGGTGGCCTATGACTGTCCGACAGGTCCACAGGAGATTATTAATCACGGCGAAGACGGTTTCCTGGTGCCGATGAACAAGAAAAGCGAATTTCTGGCGCGGATGGAACAACTGGCCAGCGACGATGCACTGTTCTATGCCATGAGCGAAAAAACCCAGCAAACCGCGCTGAAGTTTGACGGTAAACAGATTAAACAAAGCTGGCTGGCGTTGGTGTAAGGGCTGAAGACGCTCACTTTTGATGTGCCTCATGGGACACCTTTTATGGCTGAGTTTACGGCCTTCATGACGACGGGATTAATTGCATGAAAAGAAGAGAAGTCTTGCAAACCGCAGCCTCCGCCCTTGTCGGCGCGCTCTCCGTGAGCACCTTTTCCAGCTACGCGGCCAAAAACACTGGCCTGGCGCTCAAGTCGATTGATGCAAGCGCGGTACCCAAAGGCGATGTTCCGATTCTGACGCCTGAAAATGTCTACGCGATGCCGCCGCAGTTCTGGCAAAACTTCCAGGGAAAACTGTGGATCGGTAAGTCGGGAAGCGATGCCAGCCAGGCGGGTAACCAGATCCCCGTGTTCCTGCGCGATGCCAGCGGCAAGCTGGCCCAAATCACCCAGCCGATTACCCTGAATAAGGGAAATTTTGACCAGTTTGTAAAGGATAATGCGGCGCTGATCGCGAATCCGTCTCACTCTATGGCGCTGGAAGACAGCAACGGGCAGATGGTCTTTAACATCCCGGATGTCAGCCAGCCGGGCCAGGCTGCCTTTAGTCAGCGTCTGGCACAGCCTGCGGGTTATCAGCTAATCGGTGAGATCCCCTCGGTGGACGATCTGCGCAAGACGCGACCGCTGTTTGAAGGCGCGAAGATCAAGCTCAAAAGCTGGCACCCCGGCCTGGAAGTGGGGGGCGGCGAATTCGTCGGCAGTTTCCAGCCGGCGCAGGACGATCAGGGGGTGATTTTCAGCGGCGACGGCTTTCACTGGCGTCGCGTAGTCGATGACTATAACCGACTCTCGCTGTTTGACTTTGGCGCTATCGCCGACGGCAAAACCGACAGTGCGCCCGCGATTAAAGCGATGTACCAGTGGTCGCAGCAGAGCGATCAGCCTATCTGCGTACAGTTCCCTGCGGGCACGTTCTTCGTTTCCGCCTGTAACTTCGGTGAGGAGGAGCGCCGTTTCTTCCGCATCTCCGGTGCGATGGTCAACTTTGGGTATTTCCCGGCGACCAGCATCGTCTCCGACGGCAAATCGCCGTTTGTTTTCGAGGTCAGTGCCCGCTGGGTGGAAATCTCTAACCTGATATTTAACGGCAATACGGATACGCATCCCAATAAGCAGGGATTGTTCCGTAATACCTGCCCGGGCGGACAGTTTTTCCGTGGGGCCTGCCTGCGCTTCAACCAGGTTGGCGGCACCGCGCTCAGCCTGCTGGATACGCTGGATTGTAAGATTGACCAGTGGTACGCCTCAGCCTGTACGGGCGACGTGATTCAGGCCGGCTGGTCTGGTCAGAAAAAGGGGAACTGGGACCACAGTACCGCGATTGAGCTGTCAAACTTTAACGCCCAGCACTGTAAAGGCGGCAAAGTTCTCAACCTGCCGCGCTGCAGCCAGTCGCTGATTCACAACGGCTGGATTGAGCACTGTGATAATCCCGGCGATATCTCAAACGGTCAATGGATTATCGATGCCTTAAGCCTTGAGGACTGCAAGAACCCGCTGATTGCCTGGCACTCCCGCCTGAATACGCGTCAGACCAACCTGCAATCCGGCAGCTGGATTGACAACTCAGAGCAGGGCGATCGTTGGCTAAGCGCCTGGGAAATGGGATCGACCCGCGTTGAGTCCTACGGCGTCGCGATCGATGGCAGCCTGAAATATAACTATCTGACCTCACGCTGGCTGTTGGAAAACAACACCAATCAGGCCGTGTGGTTTGAACTGGGCAATCTTTATTCCCCCACCGTTGGCGACTCGTGGGAAATCGAAATTTTTGGACAGTCGCAGTTCAATAACGGCACGGACGGTGAGCCGCTGATGAACCTCATCAGTGGGAAAAACACCGGCGGCCGGGCGGTTATTCACGTTCAACGTAAGAAAGACCATGCTGAAGCCAGCTGGTCGGCGGAAGGCAGCAGTCCGGTGGTGGATGTGCGCTACGTCGCTAAAACCGATACCGACACGCAGGTTTTCATCAGGCTGGCAGGCTGGACGCCTTCGGCAGCGGTGATGATCAAGAGCACGGCGAAAGATCGCTTTGTCACCGGCCGCTGTGCGCGGGTCGATGCCAAAATGGCGAAGGCTACGCCGGACAGCGGCAGTCATGCCGCGCCGCAGCGCTTTAGCCTGCATAACGGTAAAGCGGGCGTGGGCGCGAATGAGCAGGGGGATTTATTGCTGGCCTCCCGCGCGTTGTCTGATGACAAGGTGGATACCAGCAAACCTGAAGGATTCGTGTCTGTCGTTATTAACGGTAAGCAGGTTGCCTTACCGTATTTTGCGATTAAATCGTAGTCAGAGAGGGCTGCCCTGATACGGCAGCCAACACCAACAGCATCTGGGATGTTGGTGCAGGATTTTTATTTGCTGTTTTTCTCCCTATTCATTTTGCCCGTTTCGGAACTGGGCGGTTGGTAGAATTAGAAAAAATTATTCGGAGTTTTTATGAAGATTTTATTGGTGGGTAACCATACCTGTGGGAATCGTGGGGATGGCGCGATTCTGCGTGGACTGATTGATTCAATTCAGGCCGCGCGCAACGATGTGGATATTGATGTGATAAGCCGTTATCCAACCAGCTCCGGTTATCTGCTTCAGCAACATATTCAGCAGGATAAGCTATTCCTGCACAACAACTCCTCGGGTAAGGGCCTGATTGGCTCTGTTAAACGCAAAGTCGCTAACCGACTGATGCCGAATATCATGATGGCGCATCTGGGCAAGGGTGGACCCTACAAATCCTTCTCCGTGCCGCCACACCTCAAAGCCTTCACGGAAAGTCTGGCGCAGTACGATGCGGTCATTCAGGTGGGCGGTTCATTCTTTGTCGATCTGTATGGCGTGACCCAGTTTGACCATGCGCTCTGCGCGCTACTGGCTAAGAAGCCGCTTTACCTGATTGGCCACTCCGTTGGACCTTTCCAGAACGCCCGCACTAATCAACTGGCCAACTTCGTGTTTGACCGGGTTGACCGCCTTATCTTGCGTGAGTCCGTTAGCCTTGACCTGATGAAGCGCGATGGCGTGACCAGCTCAAAGGTGATGCCCGGTGTGGATACGGCCTTCCTGGTACGTGCCCGTCACGTTGAAAACCCCAGCCACAGTCTGCAGCACTGGCAGAGCGTGATTCGCATCCGCAAAACCATCGCGATTACGGTCCGTGAACTGGCGCCGTTTGATAAGCGTCTGGGCGTCACGCAGCAGGAATACGAAGCCGCCTTTGGTCGCGTGATCAACGCCATGATCGCCAGCGGTTATCAGGTCGTCGCCTTATCTACCTGTACGGGCATCGACAGCTACGCCAAAGATGACCGTATGGTGGCGCTCACTTTGCGCGATCGCGTTGAGCAGCCAGAGCACTACCACGTTGTAATGGATGAATTTAATGACCTCGAATTAGGTGTCCTCCTCAGCGAGTGTCACCTGACCATCGGAACCCGTCTGCACTCTGCCATCATCTCAATGAACTTTGGTACGCCAGCGGTCGCCATCAACTATGAACACAAATCCATGGGCGTCATGAATCAGCTAGGTCTGCCGCAAATGGCTACCGATGTTCAGAGCCTGATGGACGGTTCGCTGATTGATAAAGTTCAGGCTATCCTGGCCGACTACTACACGATCAAGCAAAACGTCGAAACCGCCGTGGCGCATGAAAGGGAAGTAGGTAACAGAATCACTGAAGAGATTCTAAACGTAATAGGATGATGTGATGAAACTGACTTTTTTCACGATGCGTTTCCCGGTTGCCTCTGAAACTTTTGTTCTCAACCAGGTCACTCATTTTATTGATGCCGGTTACGACGTTGAGATTATCTCGGTATTTCCGGGAGACCTGGTCAACCGCCACGGCGCATTTGACGAATATGGTCTGGCGGCAAAGACGCATTACCTGTTACCCGAAGAAAAAATTTCCCTGACGGACAAGCTGGGACAGCGGCTGAAACTGGTTCTGCCCAAAATCACCAAAGTGTCGTTACTCCGTTCCCTTAACGTGCGCCGCTATGGCGCACAGTCCAGTAAGCTGCTGCTGCCGGCGATCGTTGCCAATGCGCGTCAGACCTATGTCGCGGATGTTTTCCTGGTGCATTTCGGCTATGCCGGGGCGCTGGCGAATAAACTGCGTGAACTGGGTATCCTGAAGGGCAAACAGGCAACGGTGTTTCACGGGGCGGATATCTCTCGTCGTCACATCCTCGACGAGCATAAGCAGGATTACCGTAATCTGTTTCAGCAGAGTGAGCTGATGTTGCCCATCAGCCATCTTTGGCAGAACAAGCTGATTGAAATGGGCTGCCCGCCTGAAAAAATTCACGTTACCCGCATGGGAATTGAACCTGAAAAATTCAATTTCCAGCCGCGTGATGCCTTCCATACACCGTTGCGCATTGTTTCCGTTGCCCGTTTGACCGAAAAGAAAGGACTGGATGTGGCGGTGAAAGCCAGCGCCATTCTGAAACAGCGCGGTGGCCAGTTCCAGTACACCATCATCGGCAATGGCGATCAGGATCAGATGATGCGTGACTTTATTGCGCGCGAAGAGATGGACGACTGCGTGACGATGCCGGGTTTCAAACCTCAGGAAGAGATCCGTCAGGCCCTCAACGAAGCCGATATCTTTCTGCTGCCCTCTAAAACGGCCGCAGATGGCGATATGGAAGGCATTCCGGTTGCGCTGATGGAGGCGATGGCGGTAGGGCTGCCAGTGGTATCCACCTTCCACAGCGGCATTCCGGAACTGATCGAAAATAACGTTTCTGGCTGGTTAGTGAAGGAAGATGACGCCGAGGCGCTGGCCGAGACGCTGCTGAAATTGTCAGAAGGCGCGGTGGACGTGGCACCGGTTGTTGCCGCAGCCAGACATAAAGTTGAAACCGAGTTTAATCAGCACATCGCGTATCGCGAGCTGGCACAGATTCTGGAGCAAATGGTTTGAGTGGAATAAAGTCACAGGCGATTTGGTTGTTTGGCAGTACCTGTTTCTCTGCGGTATTACAGGTTGCTCAACTGAGTATTCTCGCCCGTAAACTCGAAACCCATGAGCTGGGGCTGTTGGCGATCATCAACGCTATTTTAGCGGTGGCGGGCGTGCTGCAGGACATGGGCATGAGCAGTTATCTGGTCCATCGCCAGAATATTACCCGACGCGAACAGAGCACCATCTATTGGGTCAACGTCTCGCTCAGCTTATGTACCGGCGTTGTCATGCTGCTGATTGCCTGGCCTGTTGCCTGGTTCTATCATCTGCCGGAACTGGTAGGGTTGATTATGCTGACCAGCCTGAACTTTCTGGTGCTGGGGCATCTTTCGCAATATCAGGCCCACTACATTAAAACCAAACGCATGGTGTCGCTGGCGAAGATCGAAATGGGCACCAAACTGTTTGCCTTCCTGTGCGTAGTGGCGATGCTGGAGTTTACCTCGCTGACGGTGGCCGCCGCGATTCTGGGGCTGTTTATTAACGCCTTTACCCGCATCCTGTGCATGATCGCGCTGGGTGAGAAGTCATGGCGTCCCACATGGGAGTTCGATAAACAGACTTTCTTTAGTGCGATTCGTTACGGTATCTATCAACTGGGTTCGCAGACCATTAACCAGCTTCGTACTCAGGCCGATGCGCTGGTGGTAGGTAAAGTGATGGGGGCAGAAATGCTCGGCGTGTATTCTCTGGCGAAAGAGCTGGTGCTGCAGCCCCTGAAGTTGGTTTCGCCGGTGATTAACCGTCTGGCGCTACCGCGCTTCGCGGAAAAACAGCAGGATCCCGAGCAGTTGAAGAAGCTGTTCCTGAAAGGCACGCTGGTGATTATGCTCTTCAGCAGTGCCATGTACCTTGCTATCGGTATCTTGTCTCCGGTCATCGTACGCATTCTTTATGGTGCGTCTCACGAGCAGGTTTATCATCTTATCCCGCTGATGCTGCTGTTTGGCATGCTGCGTCCGATGGGTGGACTGACCGGTGCCATTTCACAGGCGAATGGCCGAACCAACGTGGAGTTCTACTGGAACATCGTGGCCAGCCTGGTCGTCATGGCCGTGCTTGCGACCACCTTTATCTGGCCAAACGTGCTCTACGTCGCGCTGACGTTGTCGATCTCACAGGTGCTGATTTCAGCGCTGGCGCATCCGTTCTTTATCAAGCCGGTTATTGGTATTCGCTTCATCCCTTATGCCCGACAGTGGGTATCTGTATCGGTTCTGTTTGTGGGGCTGATGCTACTGGTAAATCACTTTGACCTTTTCGTGATGCCAGAATGGTTTGAACAGTGGCTGTGATGCCAATAACAACGGGCGACTCAGGTCGCCCGTTTCTTTTTATGGCTGGCACCAAAAACGGCGACGTCAATTTCTCTGCCGCTCATGTGGTCGGCCTTTACTGTTTGTGTTAACTCAGTTTATGGGGATGTTTACTCTAGGTAAAATCCCGAATTTGTAAGATTTCACAGCGAGTTAGTGTCGGCTTTTCAGATAAAGATTATACTTCCTTTTCCGGTCCATCCGGCATAATTGACGCATGTCTTCACTTCATTAGATGGAATAACTATGACCAAGCTTAAAGCAGTAATCCCGGTTGCGGGTCTCGGTATGCATATGCTTCCGGCGACTAAAGCCATTCCGAAAGAGATGCTGCCTGTCGTGGACAAGCCAATGATTCAATACATCATTGATGAGTGTGTTGCAGCAGGGATCAAAGAGATTGTGCTGGTCACCCATGCGTCCAAGAATGCGGTAGAAAACCACTTCGATACCACCTATGAACTCGAAGCCCTGCTGGAAGCACGCGTTAAACGCCAGCTGCTGAGTGAAGTCCAGTCAATCTGCCCGCCGGGCGTGACCATCATGAACGTGCGTCAGGCGCAGCCACTGGGCCTGGGGCATTCTATTCTCTGCGCGCGTCCTATGATCGGCGATAATCCTTTTGTGGTTGTCCTGCCTGACGTGCTGTTGGACGATTCCACCGCTGACCATTTACGATATAATCTGGCGGCAATGGTTGCGCGTTTTGAAGAGACCGGTCACAGCCAGGTGCTGGCAAAACACCTCACCGACTACGATCTGTCTGAATACTCAGTGATCACGACTGAGCAGCCGCTGGAAAACCCAGGTGATGTCAGCACGATTACTGACTTCGTTGAGAAACCTGAGCACCCGGCCGAGTTAAACTCAGACCTGGCAGCGGTGGGACGCTACGTGCTTTCAGCCGATATCTGGGCTGAGCTGGAGCGTACCGAACCGGGGGCATGGGGCCGTATTCAGTTAACGGATGCTATCGCCAGCCTGAGTAAGAAAAAAACGGTCGATGTCTCACTCATGACGGGTCACAGTTTCGACTGCGGACGTAAAATGGGTTACATGCAGGCATTTGTCTCCTACGGTCTGCGCAATAACGCACAGGGCCGAGACTTCCGCGAAGCGATCGAGAAAATTCTGGCGAAGTAATCAACTATCATTCGCCGCGGCTAACGCGGCAGAAAGGGAGAAGAGATGGCTATTTTGGTAACGGGCGGGGCAGGTTATATCGGCTCCCACACAGTGCTGGCACTGCTTGAGCGCGGTGATGATGTGGTGGTACTTGATAATCTGTGCAATGCCTCGCGTGAGGCCATCAATCGGGTTGAGAAACTCGCCGGCAAGAAAGCAACGTTTATCGAAGGCGACGTTCTTGACCGCGCCTGCCTGCGTGACCTGTTTGCCTCCCACAGCATTTCTGCCGTGATTCACTTCGCCGCTCTTAAAGCGGTGGGTGAATCCACGCGTATGCCTCTGGAATACTACGAAAATAACGTATCCGGTACGGTCGTACTGCTTGAAGAGATGCGCAACGCGGGCGTCTGGAACTTCATTTTTAGTTCTTCCGCTACCGTTTATGGTGCCAATGCCCCGGTGCCTTACGTGGAAACCACACCGATTGGCGGCACAACCAGCCCATATGGCACCTCTAAGCTAATGGTCGAATTTATCATTCGGGATTTCGCCAAAGCTGAGCCGAAGTTCAAAACCATTGCGCTGCGTTACTTTAACCCGGTCGGTGCGCATGAGTCGGGCGAGATTGGCGAAGACCCAACCGGTATCCCTAACAACCTGCTGCCTTACATTGCACAGGTTGCCATCGGTCGTCTGGATAAACTCGGCGTGTTTGGTGGTGACTACGATACGCCAGACGGCACCTGTCTGCGTGACTACATCCATGTCGTTGACCTTGCTGAAGGCCACTTGAAAGCGCTGGACCACCTCGATAAAATTGAAGGCTATAAAGCCTATAACCTGGGTGGTGGGAAAGGCTTCTCTGTGCTGGAAATGATCAAGGCGTTTGAGCAAGCCTCAGGCAAGCCCATTCCGTTTGAAATCAAGCCGCGTCGTGATGGTGATCTTCCGGCATTCTGGGCGGATGCGTCGCTGGCCAACCAGGAACTGGACTGGCGGGTTTCGCGTGGTATCGATGCGATGATGCGCGATACGTGGAACTGGCAGTCGAAGAATCCGGAAGGGTTTGCTTAAAGCTGAAAGGTTTAACGTATTTTAGGCGGACAACCAGTCCGCCTTACTTATCCCCTTTACATCCTCTCTTTGAAACTTTCTTATTGCCTTTTTAAAACCAACAATAAACTATTCTGGCATGTACTTACCAAATATTCGGCTAATAATTGAACTATCACTTAGTTGAAAGGCCATTTTGTTCGTGTTCAGCACACCGCAGTGTTAAAATTCCTCATTAGAAGTAATCTATCTCTTAAAGTATAAATTTGTTTAGACGAGTAGTGCCAAGTAGTTGGTAGACGCACTATTCTACAAGACGTGTTTTTACGTATCAGCGCACTGGGAGCTGCAACCCAAGGGCGGTAGCGTTGTCCTTTTCTGTTACGTTGACTCTTATTAATGTGGGTCGGGATGTCTCGGCCGCTAAGTCAGGAATAGCCTAACTTCATGAAGATTTTAGTTACTGGTGGTGCAGGTTTTATAGGTTCGGCGGTGGTTCGTCATATCATTCAGAGAACTCAAGACGAGGTGGTGAACGTTGATAAACTTACCTATGCAGGCAATCTCGAATCCTTAAAGGGAGTGAGTGACGACCCTCGTTACGCGTTCTGCCATGTGGATATTTGTGACGGAGAGTCTCTTACAAAGGTATTGGAGCAACATCAACCGGATGTAATTATGCATCTGGCGGCTGAAAGCCATGTTGATCGTTCAATCACTGGTCCGGCTGAGTTTGTACAAACTAACGTGGTAGGCACCTATACGTTGCTGGAAGCCAGCCGCCACTACTGGGTGAATTTAACTGGTGCGCGCAAAAATTCCTTTCGTTTCCATCATATTTCCACAGATGAAGTATATGGCGATTTACTACATCCGGATGAAACAACGGGCGAGCTGCCTATGTTTACCGAAACAACGCCATATGCGCCCAGTAGTCCTTACTCATCGACCAAAGCGGCTAGCGACCATCTTGTAAGAGCTTGGGGACGAACTTATGGTTTGCCTGTTGTGGTCACGAACTGTTCAAATAACTATGGTCCTTACCACTTCCCGGAAAAATTGATTCCATTGATCATCAGTAATGCGCTTGAAGGAAAACCACTACCAATTTATGGCAAGGGGGATCAAATCCGCGACTGGCTTTACGTCGAAGACCACGCCCGTGCACTTTACCTTGTTGCAACTCAGGCAAAAATCGGTACCACATATAACATTGGTGGCCATAATGAGAAGCAAAATCTCGAAGTGGTGCATAAAGTATGTGAGCTGCTGGATGAGTTGCGTCCAAAAGATGCGCCATATGCAAACCAGATCACCTATGTTGCAGATCGACCTGGTCATGACCGTCGCTATGCCATTGATGCTTCAAAAATCCAGAATGAGCTAGGCTGGCAGCCGCATGAAAGTTTTGAAACGGGCCTGCGTAAAACCGTTGAATGGTACCTTAACAACCGGGAGTGGGTTGAACACATTAAGAGTGGAGCTTATCAAAACTGGATTGAAAAAAACTACGAGAAGCGTAGCTGATGAAAATTCTGCTCTTAGGTAAAAATGGTCAAGTTGGCTGGGAACTTCAACGCGCGCTTTCACCTATAGGTGAGGTTATCGCGCTAGATCGGCATTCGTTAGATTACTGCGGCGACCTTGCTAATCCTGAAGGCATCTCCAGAACGGTCCGCGATCTGCAACCTAATGTCATTGTTAATGCTGCTGCATACACGGCGGTTGATAAAGCAGAAAGTGACATTGAAAATGCAACCCTGATTAACGCAGTAAGTGTAGAAATTCTTGCACGTGCATCTCGTGAGATTAATGCTTTACTCGTACATTATTCTACGGATTATGTATTTGATGGGAGCGGAGATCGTCCATGGCGCGAAGAGGATATAACAGCACCGCTTAACACCTATGGTGAAACAAAGCGACAGGGCGAAGAGGCCATTATCGCACATGCAGCAAATTATCTGATTTTTCGGACAAGTTGGGTCTACGCGGCGAAAGGAAGTAACTTCGCAAAGACCATGATCCGTTTGGCACTGGAACGTGAAACACTGTCAGTGATTAATGATCAATTTGGTGCACCAACGGGTGCAGAACTCATTGCAGATTGTACCGTACATGCGATCAAAGCTACGCTGTTAAACCCCGAAAAATCGGGGATATATCACATGATAGCTTCCGGCGTTACGACTTGGCATGCTTACGCTGAATTCGTCATTGAATACGTGCGTAATAAAGGGTTACCACTTAGAGTCTCATCTGTGAACGGGGTTGAAACCACTGCATTTCCGACGCCAGCCAAACGTCCCCACAATTCTCGGCTTAATACAGAAAAACTCAGAGACACCTTTGCCATTACGCTACCTGAATGGCAGCAGGGTGTCATGCGTATGCTGGATGAACTATATAGCTGAGCTACATGTGGTTTACAAATACAAAAGGAAAACGTTGTGAAAAATAAAAAAGGTATCATCTTGGCTGGTGGTTCGGGTACGCGCCTGTATCCAGTGACTATGGCAGTGAGCAAACAGTTGCTACCTATCTATGATAAACCTATGATTTATTACCCGCTCAGTACCCTAATGCTGGCCGGGATTCGCGATATTTTGATCATCAGTACGCCGCAAGATACGCCTCGATTTGAAAGTTTGCTGGGGGATGGTTCGCAGTGGGGACTTAGACTTCAGTATGTGGTGCAGGATAGTCCAGATGGTCTTGCTCAAGCCTTTATTTTGGGGGAAGAGTTTATCGGCGACGATAACTGCGCCCTAATTCTGGGCGATAACATTTTCTATGGACACGATCTTCATAAGCAGCTTGAAGATGCATCAGATAAAGAAAAAGGCGCCACTGTCTTTGCCTATCATGTTAACGATCCAGAGCGCTATGGCGTAGTTGAGTTTGACCAAACGGGTAAAGCAATTTCGTTGGTTGAAAAACCGGTTGTACCAAGAAGTAATTATGCCGTAACGGGTCTTTATTTCTACGATAACAGCGTGGTTGAAATGGCAAAAAACTTAAAACCCTCACCTCGTGGCGAACTTGAAATCACCGATATCAATAATCTCTATCTTGAGAAAGGTGAACTCTCCGTCTCCATCATGGGACGCGGGCATGCATGGTTAGACACGGGCACTCATCAGAGTTTAAATGAAGCAAATAACTTCATCCAGACCATTGAAACACGTCAGGGATTGAAGGTGGCTTGCCCGGAAGAAATTTCCTACCGGATGGGATTTATAGATGCCGAACAACTAAAAAAATTAGCTCAACCACTATTAAAAAATGATTATGGTAAATATTTAATGGCATTATATAACGGAAAACTGTAATGAAAATTATTGATACTAAAATTCCGGACGTAAAAATAATTGAGCCATCGGTATTTGGTGACGAGCGCGGCTTTTTTATGGAAACCTGGCAGCAAAAAAAATTCGAGGATTTAGTTTGCAAAAGGAGTTTTGTACAGGATAACCATTCAAAATCTGCAAAAGGTATTTTGAGAGGCTTGCACTATCAGACCGAAAATACGCAAGGTAAGTTAGTTCGCGTAGTTTCAGGTGAGGTCTTTGATGTTGCTGTAGATTTACGTAAATCTTCTGAAACGTTTGGCATGTGGGTAGGTGTTCTGCTCTCAGCTGAAAACAAACTTCAGCTATGGGTACCTGAGGGCTTTGCACATGGGTTTTATGTGACTTCAGAAAGTGCAGAGTTTGTCTATAAATGCACGGATTACTACAATCCACAAGCTGAACATTCATTATTATGGAATGATAAAAAAATTGGAATAACGTGGCCTATTACATCTGAACCGAAGTTATCCTCTAAAGATGCCACGGCTGCGAGCTTTGATGATGCAATCTATTTTGAGTAATGAAAATGCTTAATAAACATATTTTTACTGCGCATCGTCAGTTAATTTATCAAATGACGAAGCGAGAGATTACCAGTCGTTACAGAGGTTCTGCATTAGGTATGCTGTGGTCATTTATTAACCCATTGCTAATGCTCATTGTTTATACATTTGTTTTTTCGGTTGTGTTTAAGGCTAAATGGCCGGGAACAGCCGAGGAATCAAAATCACAATTTGCAATCATCCTTTTTGCGGGGATGATTATTCATGCATTCTATTGTGAAGTGTTGAATTTGTCTTCAGGCAACATTGTTGGAAATTCAAACTATGTAAAAAAAGTTGTTTTCCCACTCGAAATTTTAACGTTGATAACGAGTTTTGCTGCATTATTTAATATGTTTGTGAGTACGCTTGTGCTCTTTTGCATCAATATGATTTTAGGTGACACATTGCACTGGACAATGATATTGAGTCCCGTCGTCGTTTTTCCTCTTTTTATATTGGCTGTAGGTACAGGTTGGTTAGTATCGGCACTTGGTGTATACATTCGAGATATTAGCCAATTTATGGGAGTGTTAACTTCACTGCTTTTGTTCCTTTCTCCTGTTTTTTTCTCTCTGAACTCTTTACCTGCAGAGTTCAGGGGGATAATAGAATTAAACCCTCTGACATTCATTATTGAACAGTTTAGGAAAGTCTTTATTTTTGGTGAACTGCCTAATTTTTTAGGGTTGGCGAATTATACCCTTGTGAGTCTGGTTTTTACTTTTTTTTCATATCGTATTTTTAATAAATTGAGGAAAGGATTTGCTGATGTCCTCTGAACAATTCGCTATCGAAATCGATAATGTAAGTAAGTGTTTTTTTGTTTATAAAAAGCCTGTTGACAGACTTAAGCAATTTTTTTTTCCAAAAGTTGGGTTAAAGAATAAAAAATATTATGATGAATTTTGGGCTGTAAATAAAGTTTCTCTAAAAATCAAGCCTGGTGAAACGGTTGCAATAATCGGTAGAAATGGTTCAGGTAAATCCACTTTATTACAGATGATCTGTGGGACACTTCAGCCAACCTTAGGTGAAATCAAAGTAAAAGGAAAGGTTGCAGCTTTACTTGAACTAGGATCAGGTTTCAATCCAGAGTTTACAGGAAGAGAAAACATTTATCTGAATGCTTCTGTATATGGTTTGACCCGGGATGAGATTGACAAAAAATTTAATAGTATTGTGAGTTTTGCTGATATTGGCGACTTTATTGAACAACCAGTAAAAACATACTCAAGTGGAATGTACGTAAGGCTTGCTTTTGCTGTTATTGCACATGTTGACGCTGATATTTTAGTTATCGATGAAGCTTTGGCTGTTGGTGATGCTGTATTCACACAAAAATGTATGCGCTTTATCCGAGATTTTCAAAAGAATGGAACCTTGCTTTTTGTCAGCCATGATATGTATTCTGTACAAAACTTATGCGAGAAAGCTTTATGGTTAAACAAAGGCAATACATTAAATTACGGCCTATCTAAAGATATTGCAGAAGAATATTTAAAATTTACATTGGAACAAATCTATGGGGAAAGTGCCGTCTTAGAAGATATCGGTGATAAATCTAAGAAAGAGGAGCTCCTGGACACTACTCCCGCCATAGTCGATTACAAGGCTGATTTTAAGATAATCGATAATTTATCTGAGTCCAATGGTTGGAAAACAGGACAGGCTGAAATTACTGGAGTAACATTTAAAAACCTCACGCACGATGATGATATAATGCGTGGAGGTGAGACAGTAAGAGTAACTATCAATGCGATAGCTCATAACGCATTAGATGCTCCGATTTTAGGTTTTTTAGTTAAAGACAAACTAGGACAGTATCTATTTGGTGAAAACACACTTCCAATCACTGGTTCTACGCCTCCAACTTACATCGCAGGGCAAAAATTTTCAGCCTCCTTTGAATTTGTTTTGCCGATGTTGCCTAACGGTGATTACGCTGTGATGTGTTCAGTTGCAAATGGTGATCTAGTTAATAATATACAGCATCATCATTTACATGATGCGCTTTTCATCAAAGTGTTTAACAGCCAGGTACGTTGGGGACTGGTTGGTGTTAAATTTAGTAAAATAAAACTGGAAGCCGAATGAGTAACTCTCTATTTAGATTGTATCAAGAACATAACAAGAAACGTTCTGATAAGTGGGAATTATATATCAACGTATATGATAATATTCTCATGTCAGTTAAAAACGAAATTAAAAGTGTTTTTGAGATTGGTATTCAAAACGGTGGTTCACTCGAAATATGGGATAAATATTTCCCTAACTTAAATTCAATAGTTGGATGCGATATTAATCCTAAATGTGCTGAACTCACCTATGAGGACAGTAAAATCAATGTACTCGTTCAGGATGCTAATCAGCAGTCTACCGTATCATTGATAAAAAAAAGTTTTCCACTTGGTTTAGATTTGATCATCGATGATGGCTCACACACCAGCAAAGATATCATTCTATCCTTTCTCAATTATTTTCCGTTGTTGAATTACGATCGCTTCATGATTATTGAAGATCTGCATTGTAGTTATTGGAAAGATTTTGGTGGTGGACTTTATGATCCGATGTCTTCATTAGCTTTTCTGAAAAAACTAGCGGATTGCATTAATTTTGAACACTGGGGAATGCCATCTAAAAGTAGGAAAGATTTTCTGTCTGAATTTGAAAACTTTTATGGGGTGAGGATAGACGATGACCTCATTTCAGAAATTCACAGTATTACTTTCTATAATTCAATCTGCGTTATTACTAAGAAACCGGCTGAATATAATTATTTAGGTCGTCGTATTATGGCTGGTATAACACAACAAGTTATCAATTTAGATAACGTATCGATGCAAAGTCAGGCGCCAGACCAGTCTGAAAATTTTTGGTCTAATATATATAAATCTCCAGAATCATACTATCCTGATTTGTTGGGGAGAAACTATAATTATTTAAACGAAATAGAAGAGCTTAAAAATTATAACCAATCATTCAAAAAAGAAGAATCGGAATTGAATGCTAAAATTATTTCTCTTGAGAATGAATTAAAAAATGCTAATAGAGAAATTGATAGTATTAAAAGCTCATTCGCATATCGGTTTGCTAATAAATTAAAGTCGTTTGTTGGAATTAAAAAATGAATAATGTTAAACCTCTTGCTTTTTATCTTCCTCAGTTCCATCGTGTGAAAGAAAATGACGATTGGTGGGGGAAAGGATTCACAGAATGGACAAATGTTGCCAGAGCAAAACCTAATTTTAAGGGGCATTATCAGCCTCATGTTCCTGCGGATCTTGGGTTTTATGATCTTAATGATGTTGAAAACATGCGAGATCAAGCTGACTTAGCTCGTGAGCACGGCATACATGGTTTTTGCTTCTATTACTACAGGTTTAAAGACGGGAGGCGTATTTTAGAAAAACCGTTGAATAACTATGTTGAAAGCAATATTGATTTTCCATTTTGTTACTGTTGGGCTAACGAAAACTGGACTAAAACATGGGATGGTTTAGACAAAGAAGTTCTTCTTGAACAAAATCATGGAGCAAAAGACGATGTTGATTTCTTAAATGAATTAATTACTGTCTTTAAAGATAAAAGATATATTAAAGTTGATGGTAAACCAATGCTTTTGGTTTATCGAGCTGATCTGCTGGTCGATTCCATTTCACTCACTAAGAGATGGCGCGAGATAGCAAAAGAAGCGGGTTTCCCAGATTTACATTTATGCGCTGTACAATTTTATGGAATAGATAATCCTTCTGATTATGGCTTCGATGCTGCCGTCGAGTTTCCTCCCCATAAGTTTATTGGACCGGAAAATCGTCCAGATATGGCTGAAGAGATGACTAATCCAGAATTTACGGGGGGGATTGTTGATTATAGAAAAGTAATGAGTCAGGCTATTCGTCGAACTGTACCAGACTATCAATGCTATCGTGGTATTATCCCTTCATGGGATAATACAGCAAGACGTCAGCATACGGGACATATATTTGTTAATGCTTCACCTAGGCTATATCAATTTTGGCTTGCATATTTGGTAGATTATACAAAAAAATATTTCTCAACTGAACAACAATTTGTATTTATAAATGCATGGAACGAATGGGCTGAAGGTGCACATCTTGAGCCTGATTTAAAAAATGGCAGTGCATATCTTGAAGCTACTTTATTTGCGCTCAAAGAGAAAAAAATTGATATCAAAAGCGTAATAATAAATGAAGATCTTTTGGCTTTTTTAACAAAAAATTCTTCAGCAGAAGAAATCCAGATGATAAATGATGCAATACGTTTGTCATATTTTTCACCTGAAAATGTGAAATTAAATAAAAACGTGCTTCAAAACTCATGTGACTTTAGTAACATGAGAGCCCGTGATTACATAAGAATAAACCATCCTCGAGTTCATAAGTTAATTCTTCCAATTTATAAACTGGTAAGAAAATTCAGATGAAAACAATTGCTGTTATTGCTCACTACGATATAAATAGTATTGTTGATGATTATTTATTGATCTTATTTAAAAAATTATTCTTGGTATGCGATAAAGTCGTGGTGGTCACGACGTCTGGAATAGATTTAGAGAGTCGTTCAACACTTAATGCTTTTGGCAATTTAGAAATCATTACACGTGAAAACGTAGGTTACGATTTTTTGAGTTATAAAACTGGAATTAATAGTATATCTGATCTTCACTTGTATGATCGACTTTTGGTTCTAAATGATAGTTTTTATGTTAATGAAAGTTTTAACCTTGAAAATATTCTTCTTGAAAGTGAGAAGAAGGATATTTTTAGTCTTACATCAACAAACCAGTTTAGATTTCATTTGCAAAGTTTTTTCATGGTTTTTAATAAAAAAGCCATATTGTCAAAGTGGTTTTTTAAGTTTTGGCGTGGAGTTTTCACATATAAACGTAAGATGAAAATTATTTTCAATTATGAAATGGGATTGACATCTACGGCTTTACATGAGGGATTAACTGTAGGAAGCGCGGTTAATTTTAATCATAAGGAAAATCCTTGCCATAAAAATGTCGATGAGTTGTTTTCTAAGATCGGTATTGTCAAGGTTGATGTATTAAGAAATAATATATCATATTTTGATATTAATAGATTATATAACTCAAAGTCAATCCAGTCTCATTTGGATAGAACTACATCTGCTTATAGTCAACGCAAATTGGAATATGGAAAAAATATAAAAGCGGGTGATAACTTTTTTGAGTATTCACACACTTCTGATAAGCAGGCGAACATAGCTTTAATTATACATATTTTTTATCCGGATATTTCTTCGGAAATTTTTGAATGTATTAAAAAGATCCCTGAGAATGTAGATGTCTTTATTACTGTGCCTGAAGAGACTTACATTCCTGACATTATTGACTTATTCATGGCAAGCGCTTCTTCACTCTTTATTGCTGTTACTGAAAACAAAGGTAGAGATGTTTATCCTTTTGTTAAAATGATGCAATCTTATGACTTTAAAAAATATACTATGGTTTTAAAGTTACATACTAAAAAGAGTAAATACAGTACATTAGGAGATGTATGGAGAAAAAATATCTATTCTGGCCTTCTTTCTTCTTCTGCTAATTTGAACAAGCTGTGTGGCACCTTTCTTAAAGGCGACGTCGGAATCGCGGCACCATTCAAGGATTACCTCTCAAGTGAGAATTATTGGGGAGCAAATAAAGAGCGTGTTTATACCTACGCTAAGCGCTTGGGAATAAATGATGACAGGGTTAATCTTTTTTTTGTTGGCGGAACGATGTTCTGGTTCAAACCAGATGCATTATATCCTCTTGTTGAACTCATTCATGAGAGTGACTTTGAAGAGGAATTAAATCAACAGGATGGAACTTTTGCTCATGTTTTCGAAAGACTGACTTGTCTGTCAGCCATGAGTAAAGGCTATAAAGTTATAGATATAAATGAATATTTTGAGGTTGATAATTCCATGGTAAAAAATAACGAAGTAATTGTTCTTAAGTGAAGTGCGATATGATTGATACATTCGCATTTTATTTTCCACAGTTTTATCCAACTGTGGAAAACTCTGAATGGTGGGGGGAAGGATTTACGGATTGGAATCTGGTTCGTGACGCTCGACCTCAGTTTCCTGTGCACAATCAACCCAGATTGCCCACTAATGGGTATGTTAATCAATCAATTCCCTCTGTGATTGCATCGCAAGCAGAACTTGCCAGAGACTATTCGATAACGGGTTTCAACTTCTACCATTACTGGTTCAACGGCACGCCGCATCTTGATATACCAGTTAAAAATTTGCTTGAACAGTCTTCAATTAACATCAAGTTTATGATGACGTGGGCGAATGAAAGCTGGACTCGTCAATGGGTTGGTAAGCCAAACGAATTTTTGATCAAACAAAATTATTATAGTGATGATTCTGATATCATTTTACATTATGATTATTTGAGCCGTTTTTTTCAAGATGATAGGTATTATAAAATAAAAAACAAGCCTGTTTTAAATATTTATAGGCCAGAGCTTATTCCTTCGCTTTATAGCGTTTTAGATAGGTTTAATAATCTTGCAAAAAAAGATGGTTTTGATGGTTTGTACTTAATTGCCTGCAGAAGTTACGATATTTCCAATGCTGAAAACGTTTATCAACCTTTTGATGCGATAATGAATTTCAATCCTCGCTATGCAATAAATTTTCATCTTAATAAAAGTAAATTCCCTAAGCTTGAAAAAATCGCTCGTAGTCTGCCAGAAAGTATACAGTCAACTATTTCTAGGTTTCGTAAAAATAATTCAAATCTAAAAGTATTTAATTATGAAGATTTTATGTCTTCATTGACATGTAGCGAGAGTTTCTTTTCTAATAAACCTGTATACCATTCAGTTTTCCCCGACTGGGATAATACAGCTCGTTATGGCGCAAGAGCGACGCTTTTCGACAATGTTTCTGTCGATAACTACAGAGAGGCGCTTTCCCTGGCTATCAGTAATCTTTCTGATTTACATCAACCACTTTTATTTATTAATGCCTGGAATGAGTGGTCTGAGAGCGCATATCTTGAACCAGATGACAAGCGAAAAAAGGCTTTTTTAGAAGTAACCCAAGACGTTCTTTCCTCGAATAAATAACTTAGACAATTTTTTACATTTGGGTTTGTGATGGTGAATAGTGAAAATTATAGCTTCTGTTGTTCTTTATAAACATCATTATAATGATATTAAAAGCACCCTAGATTCTCTAATCGCTGATGAGAGTATTGATAAGATCGTTCTTGTCGATAATGGTGGTCATTGCGTCTGGCTGTCAGAATTAATAAATCCGAAAGTCGAGCTAATTAAAAATCGTCATAATCGCGGTTTTGGTGCGGGTCATAATGCTGTTTTGTCAAAATATGCTGGTTTTGCAGATTATTTTCTTATCTGTAATCCGGATATATCTTTTCCAAAAAATGAAATTTCAAAGCTTTATAGTTATTGTTCAAAAAACAAAATAGATTTTTCAATCCCTAAAGTAGTCTATCCTGACGGCACGCTTCAATATGCCTGCAAATTGTTACCTAATCCTGTTCAACTTTTTATTAGGCGCTTTTTAAAGGGTAACGGTGGTGAACTTAATCAACAATATGAATTACACCAAGCCGATTACGATAAGCCTTTTTTTGCACCGTCATTCTCGGGTTGTTGTATGATATTAAGTGACGCTGCTGTTCAGTATTCCGGTGGTTTTGATGAAAGATTTTTTCTCTATTTTGAAGATGTTGATTTGTCGCGGCGCTTGTGTGATTCAGATTTAAAAGTAGTCTACTGTCCACTGTCTATTGTTTACCATGAAGCCCAACGGAGATCTTACATAAAATATAAATTTCTTTTTTATCATATCGTTTCAGCTTGTAAATATTTTAATAAGTGGGGATGGTGGAATGATATAGCCAGAGTGAGATTGAACAAAAAATGCCTTAATCAGTTTAATTGACCAGATATTACATATTCCTCACTTTAATTTATCATTTCCTTTAATTAACTTCCACGGATGGTCTGTTATTAGTATCATGTCTCTATCTTAACTGATCATAAGAACACTTGTAGATTGATCTTCAGACAGGAGTAAAAAATGTCCAAGCAACAGATCGGCGTCGTAGGTATGGCAGTGATGGGCCGCAACCTGGCTCTTAACATCGAGAGCCGCGGTTACACCGTTTCTGTCTTCAACCGCTCGCGCGAGAAGACCGATGAAGTCATCGCTGAGAACCAAGGCAAGAAGCTTGCGCCGTTCTATACCGTTGAAGAGTTTGTTGATTCGCTGGAAAAACCACGCCGCATTCTGCTGATGGTGCAAGCAGGTGAAGCGACTGACAAGACTATCGCCTCACTCACCCCGCATCTTGATAAAGGCGATATCCTGATTGATGGTGGTAATACCTTCTACAAAGATACCATTCGTCGCAACAAAGAACTTTCTGATCAGGGCTTTAACTTTATCGGCACCGGCGTTTCCGGTGGCGAGGAGGGCGCTCTGAAAGGTCCATCTATCATGCCCGGCGGTCAGAAAGAAGCGTACGAGCTGGTTGCCCCTATTCTTGATAAGATTGCTGCTCGTGCTGAAGATGGTGAAGCTTGTGTTTCCTATATCGGGCCGGACGGTGCGGGTCACTATGTGAAGATGGTTCACAACGGTATCGAATACGGTGACATGCAGCTTATCGCTGAAGCTTATGCTCTGCTGAAAGGTGCGCTCGGTCTGAATAACGAAGAACTGGCTGAAACCTTTACCGAGTGGAACAACGGTGAACTGAGTAGTTATCTGATCGATATCACCAAGGACATCTTTACTAAGAAAGATGAAGAGGGTCACTACCTGGTTGATGTTATTCTTGATGAAGCGGCCAATAAAGGTACAGGGAAATGGACCAGCCAGAGTTCTCTGGATCTCGGTGAGCCACTGTCACTGATTACCGAATCTGTATTTGCGCGCTATCTGTCTTCACTCAAGACTCAGCGTGTAGCGGCTTCAAAAGTTCTGAGCGGTCCCCAAGCAAAAGCCGTTAGCGGCGATAAAGCAGAATTTATTGAAAAAGTACGTCGTGCGCTGTACCTGGGTAAAATTGTTTCTTACGCACAGGGCTTCTCACAGCTGCGTGCCGCATCAGACGAGAACAACTGGGATCTGCAGTATGGTGAAATCGCGAAGATTTTCCGTGCTGGCTGTATTATCCGTGCGCAATTTCTGCAGAAAATTACAGATGCTTATGCTGAGAATGCAGGCATTGCTAACCTGCTGCTGGCACCTTACTTCAAAGATATTGCTGACCAGTATCAACAGGCGCTGCGTGATGTGGTTGCTTATGCCGTACAGAACGGTATCCCAACGCCGACGTTCTCAGCAGCCATTGCGTACTACGATAGCTACCGTTCAGAAGTGCTGCCCGCTAATCTGATCCAGGCACAACGTGACTATTTTGGTGCCCACACCTATAAGCGTATTGATAAAGACGGTGTGTTCCACACTGAGTGGTTAGATTGATCATCTGACATCAAAGCGCTATAAGGCTTCCCTCGGGA
Organism: Pantoea sp. B623; assembly: GCF_024814475.1. Classification (NCBI taxonomy): domain Bacteria; kingdom Pseudomonadati; phylum Pseudomonadota; class Gammaproteobacteria; order Enterobacterales; family Erwiniaceae; genus Pantoea; species Pantoea sp. B623. Next base: position 4,107,429 of record NZ_JANUXM010000004.1, read on the forward strand.
AGCCTTTTTTTACCCCACCAACAAATCCCCACTCCGCACCGACTTCTCTCCCGCCAGCCTCAACACCAACATCCCTGCCGTGGCAAATCTGGCCCAGTGACGGGCGTAAAGTATCCCACCGAACTCCGCCACCAGTGGCGTGATATGGTCCGTTACCGGATCGACAATCTCCGCGACCACTTCACCCGGCCTGATAAGGGCGCCCAGCGGTTTACGATGCAGAATCAGTCCCGAGACGGGCGAGTGAACGTATTCGCAACCGGCAAGCGGGGTGGGCGGATTTTTCAGCGCAGGTGATGATGCTGACGTACCCTCGGTGTGACGCTGCTTAATAATCCTGCTTTCATCGGCAGCCTGAGCAAGACCCGGAGCCCCGAGTCCTGTACCGCTCTCATCAACGCCGACTAAATCTTCGCCTCCGCTGGCGACGGATACCAGCTCATCGCCGCCAATCACCGGTGCCGCGACCTCGACAGAAACGGCCGCCTCATCGGCGGTAATATAGCCCGATTCCTGTAGCGCGCTGATAATCGCATCGGCATCCTGTTCCGCCTGCTCTGGCGACACGTCGCGTACGCCACGGAGTTCAAGGGTTACGGGTAATAAACCCTGCGGCATGGGGAACTGTTCGGCAAAACGTTCTGCCAGCGTCAGCCAGGGCTCACAACAGGCTTCATCAAATGGCTCCCCGCCGGAAACTTGTGCCAGCAGCTGAACTTCACTACCTAACCAGCGTGCCAGCGGTTCGACCGCAGGCCATGCGTGCGGTGTGGTATAGAGGTGCGGCAGGGCTTCCCAGTCGCAGTGTAGATCGATCATTAAATCCGCCTGGCTCGCCATGCGCATGAGCGTGAACCGCTGCGCTTCCAGCTCCGTTTTCGGTACGGTATCGCGGTAGTAGCGATCGATTGCATCACGAATCAGTCGCTTGTTTTGGGTTTCGTTTGGCGTCAGTACGCCAGCCAGATCGTTAGCCAGCGTGGTGCCGAGTGATGGAAACTTACGGTTAAAGTCTTGTCCAGTCTGCGTATGGAAGCGTCCCAAATGGGTGCCATGCCAGTGCTGGCCTAGCGCAAGAGGATTTGAAACCGGGATCAGGGTGAAAGAGGCTTTTAACCGTCCGGCTGACTCCAGCGTTTGCAGACGTTGTTTCAGGTACCACGCAACCGCCATGCCAGGTATTTCATCGCCATGTAAGGCAGCCTGGATATAAACCTGTCGCGTAGCGTCATCGCCAAAATGAAAACTGATAATTTCACGCTGGGTGCCGAGAGAGGCGCTTAACAAGGGGTGATGTTGTTGGTACATACCGTGTTAATGTCCTTTTGTCGGTTCAGGGCGACAAGGGCCGCCCATAAAGTCATTGAGTATAGCCCTGCACAGGCAGGAGAGCGAAAAAGCCCACCGTGACGTTACTTCTGAATCGAAATATCGGTTGAGAAATAGCGCTTCTGAATCTTATCAAAGGTGCCATTTTTCTTAATTTCATCAAAGGCTGTATCCAGCGCGGTCTTCAGCTCGGCATCCCCTTTACGCAGACCAATCGCCGTGCCCGGTCCAATAATCGGATCCTGAACAATCGGGCCTGCCAGCGCAAAATCTTTGCCCTGCGGCTGTTTCAGAAAACCATTGGCGGCCTGCGCCGCGTCGGTAAAGACCGCGTCAAGGCGTCCGGCCACTAAATCGCTTTCCACCTGAGCCTGATCGCCGTAAGGCACCACAGTCACGCCATGCGGCTGCCATTTTGCGCGGGCATAACGTTCCTGCACCGTGCCCTGTTCAACGCCCACCGTTTTCCCTTTCAGCGACTCTGGCGTCGGTAACAGGCCAGACCCTTTGCGTGCGATAAGCTGAGCATGGGTATCGTAAAGCGGCTGGGTAAAGTCGATTTGCTTCAAACGCTCTTCTGTAATGCCCATGTCAGACAGGATGGCATCGAATTTACGGGCTTTAAGTGCCGGGATCATGCCGTCGAACTGACTTTCCACCCACACGCACTTCGCCTGCATTTGTGCACACAGGGCGTTGCCTAAGTCGATATCGAACCCTACCAGTTTGCCCTGCGGGGTTTTTGATTCGAAAGGCGGATAGGTGGGATCGACGGCGAAGCGGACCTGTTCGATTTTTGCCTGTGCGCCGAATGCGCAACCAGCAAGCACGGCCAGTGCCAGCGCAGCGCGCAGGCGAATTTTGAGGGTTTTCGTTGCCATAGTTCAGATCTTCTGTTGTCGTAATGTTGTATCACGCAGAGTACCTTTCGACCGGGGTGATGGCAATTAGAGGGTGATTTTCACAGTGTTAGCCCCACAAAGTGCACGGTAATCCTGGATGTTCAGGATCACTGAGTGGTCCAGCACGCCCGCATTAAACGCAATCTCATCGTAACGTTCAAACAGCAGCGGATCGACCACCACCTTTAATTCGGGATGAAAGCTGAATGGGGGAATCGCACCAAATACACAGCCCGTCAGCGCATCGACCTCCGCAGGCGAGGCAAGGGATGCCCGACGTCCTCCCACCGCTAAGGCCACTTTACTGAGATCGGCCTGCTGGTCGGCGGGCAGTACCGCCAGAACATGCTGTTTGATCCCATTGCCTTTCACATGGCACACCAACGCCTTTGCACCCTGACCGATTTCCGTGCCGCGAATCGTTGCGACGGCTTCACATTTGCCGGTCGCTTCGTGCTGCATCAGGCGGTAACGCGCATGATGTTGGTTGAGCAGGGTGATAAGTTTTTCATGTGTGGTCATGAGGCATCCTTCGGGAGTCAATGCGGCAGGAAAGGCTGCTCGGTAGACATTCGAGCAGCCGTGACGCAGTCAGTTACTTATGACGGGCGCGCAGATTACTGATGATCGTGCTGAGATCTAAATCCTGGTCCTGTAGCAGAACCAGCAGATGATAGATCAGATCCGAGGCTTCGTTAGTCAGCTCTTCGCGATCGTTCACCGTCGCCGCCAGTGCGGTTTCAACGCCTTCTTCACCAACTTTCTGCGCGATGCGCTTGGTGCCGCTGGCATAGAGTTTCGCGGTGTAAGAGCTGTCCGGATCGGCACTTTTGCGCGAGGCCAGCAGTTGTTCCAGCTGATAAAGGAACGTCCAGTCCGGTGCAGCTGGCGAGAAGCAGCTGGAGGTGCCTAAGTGGCAGGTTGGGCCAATCGGGTTCGCCAGCACCAGCAACGTGTCGTTGTCGCAGTCCGGCGTGATGCTGACGACCTGCAAAAAGTGGCCTGAGGTTTCCCCCTTGGTCCACAAGCGGTTTTTGGTGCGTGAGAAAAACGTCACGTTACCGTCCTGCAGGGTTTTATTCAGCGCATCCTGATTCATATAACCGTGCATCAGAACTTCACCCGACACGTTGTGCTGGACGATAACCGGCATCATGCCTTGGGTCTTTTCCCAGTCTAACCGGGACAGCTGTTGTTCAGTTAACACGCGCGAATCTCCACACCGTTGTCGATCAGAAAGCGTTTCAGCTCGCCGATATTAATAATCTGTTTGTGAAACACCGAGGCCGCAAGGGCACCGTCAACGTTGGCCTGCTCAAAGGCCTCAAGGAAGTGGGCCATGGTACCGGCTCCGCCAGAAGCAATCAGCGGCACCTTGCACACGTCACGGACTTTCTTGAGCTGCACCAGGTCATAGCCGTTGCGTACGCCGTCCTGATTCATCATATTCAGGACAATTTCGCCTGCGCCCAGCTTTTGCACTTCCTGTACCCAGTCCAGCGTTTCCCATTGGGTGACGCGCGTCCGGGATTCATCGCCCGTATACTGGTTAACGTGATATTTACCGCTGGCATCATCGAACCAGGTATCAATGCCCACCACAATGCACTGCACGCCAAAGCGGTCAGCCAGGCGGGTAATCAACGAAGGATCGGCCAGAGCAGGGGAGTTAATGGAGATTTTATCCGCGCCAAACTCCAGAATCCGGGCCGCATCTTCCGGGGTTTTAATGCCGCCGGCCACACAGAAAGGAATGTCGATAACCTCCGCCACGCGTGAAACCCAGCTTTTGTCTACGACGCGGTCGTCCGAAGAGGCGGTGATATCATAAAACACCAGTTCATCGGCACCTTCCTCCGCATAGCGCTGCGCCAGCGGCACGATGTCGCCAATAATTTCATGGTTGCGAAACTGAACGCCCTTAACCACCTGACCGTCGCGTACATCAAGACAGGGAATTATCCGTTTTGCCAGCATGCTATTGCCTCCGAAACTGTAAATTTACCTTCCAGCAGCGCACGTCCGACAATCACGCCCTGAACGCCGCTACCGCGTAAGGCGGCAATATCACTGAGTTCACCAATACCGCCCGAAGACTGAAACGCGATCTGCGGAAAACGTGCGGTCACTTCTTTATACAGGTCGACGTTAGAACCGCTGAGCGTACCGTCACGGGAAATATCTGTGCACAGAACATGCTTCAGGCCAACGGGCTGAAACTGTTCGATGACCTCTTCCAGCGTGATACCGGACGCTTCCTGCCAGCCGCTGATGGCGACCTCTTTGCGGTTCGCCGCATCAATGCGGACGTCCAGCGCCAGCACGATGGCGTCCGGGCCAAATTCGTTAAACCAGGCTTTGACTTCCTCAGGCTGTTTGACGGCGGTCGAACCGACCACCACCCGGCTGGCACCGGCATCCAGCAACGCTTTTACGTCATCCCGGTTACGGATACCGCCGCCAACCTGCACGACCGCCTCAACGCCGTTGAGCAACTTCTTCAGTAAGGCAATCTGGCGTTTAGCCGGATCTTTGGCACCGGTCAGATCAACAAGGTGCAATACCGTTGCCCCCTGGCCGGCGTAGTCCTGCAACCGGGGCAGCGGATCGCTGCCGTAATCACGCTGTTGCGCATAATCACCCTGATGGAGGCGCACGACCTTGCCATCGATTAAATCTAAAGCGGGGATAATCATCACATCTCCAGGAAGTTTTTCAGCAACTGTGCGCCCACTTTGCCAGAGCGTTCCGGGTGGAACTGCACGCCAAAGAAGTTATCTTTCTGCACTGCGGCGGTAAAGGCCTGGCCATAGTGGCACTGGGCAATCGTGCTGGCATTCACCGGCATGGCATAGCTGTGGACGAAATAGAAATAGCTGCCTTCGTCAATGCCGCGAAACAGATGATTGCCCGCCTGAGCGGTAATCTGGTTCCAGCCCATGTGGGGAAGCGGTAATCCCTGTGTATCCATCAGCGAGACAGGATGGTCGATAATGCCCAGCGTCGGCACGCCACCGTTCTCTTCACTGTGGCTGCCCAGCAGTTGCATACCCAGACAAATACCCAATACCGGTTGCGTACAGGCCTTGACCAGCTCAATCAGCTCGCGCTCCAGCAGCTGGTTCATCGCGGCCTGCGCGGTTCCCACGCCCGGCAAAAACAGCTTATCGGCGCGCAGCACCACGTCAGGATGACGGCTGACTTCCGGCGCGTAGCCCAGACGCTCAACAGCCCATTTTACCGACGACAGGTTGGCACAGCCCGTATCCAGGATCACCACGTTCATCAGAGCACTCCTTTCGAGCTCGGCAGGGTATTTCCCTCAACGCGAATGGCCTGGCGCAGCGTGCGGCCAAAGGCTTTAAACAAGCTCTCTACGCGGTGATGGTCGTTTTTACCTTTCGTCTTGAGATGCAGGGTACTCATCATGGCGTAGGACAGCGAACTGAAGAAATGTTCCACCATCTCCGTGCTGAGATCGCCCACGCGCTGGTAGCTGAATTCGGCTTTGAATTCGATATGTGGACGACCAGAGATATCCAGCGCGCAGCGCGCCAGGCACTCGTCCATTGGCAGCACAAAACCAAAACGGCCAATGCCGCGCTTGTCGCCAAGGGCTTTCAGCAATGCCTCGCCCAGCGCCAGACCGGTATCTTCAACCGTGTGGTGGTCGTCGATATACAGATCGCCTTTCACTTCGATATTCATACGAAAGCCGCCGTGCACCGCAATCTGATCCAGCATGTGGTCAAAGAAGCCCACACCGGTGTTAATCTTGCTGCCGCCTTCGCGATCCAGCCACAGTTCAACGCGAACCTGGGTTTCTTTGGTGTTGCGCTGCACCAGTGCGTAACGATCGCGTTGCGTCAGCTGCTGCTGAATGGCCTTCCAGTCCTGACCTTCTGCACCATAGCGAATACCCTGAATGCCCATATTCTCGGCCAGCTGAATATCGGTCTGACGGTCGCCAATCACATAGCTCTGAGCCGTGTCGAGAGCGCCCTCTGCCAGCCAGGCTTCCACCATTTTGGTTTTTGGCTTGCGGCAGTCGCAGTCATCTTCTGGCTTATGGGGACAGATCAAAATATCGCTAAAGCGAATGCCCTGGGAAGCCAGAATCTGCATCATCAGATTATGCGGGCCATCAAAATCGGCCTGAGGAAAACTGTCCGTGCCCAGGCCGTCCTGATTGGTGATCATGACCAGCTGATAGCCCGCGTCCTGTAATGCCAGTAAGGCGGGGACAACATCAAGTTCGAACGCCAGCTTATCCATCCGATCTACCTGAAAATCCTGCGGAGGTTCAGAGATAATCGTGCCGTCGCGGTCAATAAAAAGGGTCTTCTGACTCATGCTTACTCCAGAGATAAGGCTTGCAGCGCGGCGATCAGGCGCTCGCACTCTGTTCGGGTTCCTACAGAGATACGCAGACAGCCTGCAAGGCCGGGGTTCTTGTTTTGGTCACGCAAAATAATGCCCTGATCCCACAAGGTTTTAAATACCCTGGGCGAGTCAGTAAAGCGCACCAAAATATAGTTGGTTTCGCTGGGAAATACCTGCTCGACCGCGCGAATCCGCGGTAACTGCTCAAACAGCCAGCTGCGATTGGCATTCAGCTCGGCTACGTGCTGACGCATCAGGGCAATGCCTTCTTCGCTCAGTGCCTGGCCTGCCACGTCGGCGACCGGGGTGGCAAGCGGATAGGGCGCAATAACTTTCATCAGCAGATCGATAACCGTCTTATTGGCCAGCGTAAAGCCACAGCGCAGGCCCGCCAGCGCGAAGGCTTTTGATAACGTACGCAGGATCACCAGGTGCGGGTAATCCTTTAACCAGCCCGCCAGCGTCGCCTCGGGACAGAATTCAATATAGGCTTCATCCGCCACCACCAGCGCTTTTCCGGCGGTCATAGCCAGCAGCTGACGGATAGCGTCCTGATCGATCAGGTTACCGGTGGGATTATTCGGGCTGCACATATAGACGACTTTCACGCCGTCCAGCTGTTCGGCGATGGCGGGCAGGTTTAACTGCCAGTCTTCCCGCGCCGGAACGGTACGGTATTCAATGCCGATGGTTTCGGCACTGACGCTGTACATGCCGTAGGTCGGCGGGCAGAAAAGAATGGCATCTTTGCCCGGCTCGCAGAAGGCACGCATCAGCAGCTCAATGCCTTCATCTGCGCCACGGCTGACCAGTACCTGCTCTGGCGTAAGCCCGGCATAGGCCGCATAGCGGGTGATAACCTGTTTCGGCTGGCACTCCGGGTAGCGATTCAGGGTTTGCTGCGACAGCTCGAAGGGCACCGGCAGCGGGAATTCGTTGGCATTCAGCCAGACATCGCCATTGCCCCCCAGGCGGCGAGCTGACTGATAGGGCGTCAGCGCACGCACGTTGGCGCGTGCCAGCTGTTCAATTTCCTGACTCATGCTTGCTCCTTGAGTGCGGCAACGCGCAACGTGACGGCATTCTTGTGGGCGTGCAGCTGTTCAGCGGCCGCCAGGGTTTCGATGGTCGCCGCCAGGTTCAGGAAGCCCTGCGGCGTCAGCTCCTGTACCGTCATGCGTTTCTGAAAGTCGGCCAGGCCCAGGCTGGAGCAGGTCGCGGTATAGCCGTAGGTCGGCAGCACGTGGTTGGTGCCCGAAGCATAATCTCCTGCGGATTCCGGTGACCAGTCGCCCAGGAAAACCGAACCGGCGCTGGTAATCAGTTCCACCAGATCCCGTGGCGTGCGGGTTTGCAGAATCAGGTGCTCCGGACCATAGCGGTTGGAGATCGCAATGCATTGCTGCATATCCCGGGCGACGATCAGGCGGCTGCTTTCCAGTGCCTGGCGGGCTGTCGCCGCACGTGGCAACTGGGCCAGCTGATCCTCCACCGCCTCGGCGACGCGCTCGGCCAGCGCCAGCGAAGGCGTCAGTAAAATCACCTGCGAGTCAGGGCCGTGTTCCGCCTGCGACAGCAGATCAGAGGCAACGAAGGCCGGTGTGGCACCTTCATCGGCAATCACCAGCACTTCCGACGGGCCTGCGGGCATATCAATCGCCGCGCCATCAAGGCGCTGGCTGACCTGACGTTTGGCTTCGGTAACCCACGCGTTGCCCGGACCAAAAATTTTATCTACCTTAGGGATGCTTTCGGTGCCAAAAGCCAGGGCGGCAATCGCCTGTGATCCACCCACCTGGAACACTTCTTCCACACCGCAAAGTTTGGCCGCGTAGAGAATTTCATCAGCAATCGGCGGGGGCGAGCACAGCACCACGCGACCACAGCCCGCAATCCGCGCCGGGGTAGCCAGCATCAGAACGGTAGAAAACAGCGGGGCAGAACCGCCCGGAATATACAAGCCCACCGATTTCATCGGGCGCGTAATTTGCTGACAGCGCACGCCGGGCTGCGTTTCCACATCCACCGGCGGCAGGATCTGCGCACGGTGAAAGGTTTCAATATTGCCAATGGCCACGGCCATCGCCTGTTTCAGCTCGTCACCAAGGCGATCGCTGGCCGCCTGCATCTGCTGTGGCGTAACGCGCAGGTCGTCTGTTTCAACCTTGTCAAAGCGCGCGCTGAATTCTCGTAAAGCCGCATCGCCTTCCTCTTTCACTCTGACCAACACATCGCGCACGATCTGGCTGATGCTGTCAGACGAGGCGAGCGCAGGGCGTGCCAACAGCGCCTGCTGCGCCTCGCTGCTGCAGGCTTCCCAGTTCACGGGCGTCATGATTCTGCTCATCGTTTACTCCAGCATTTTTTCGATTGGCAACACCAGAATTGAACTGGCACCCAGCGCTTTGAGTTTTTCCATGGTTTCCCAGAACAGCGTTTCACTGCTTACCATGTGCATCGCCACGCGGCTGACATCGCCGGCCAGCGGCAGAACGGTAGGGCGCTCGGCGCCAGGCAACAGGCTGATCACGTCTTCCAGACGCTCACTCGGCGCGTGCAGCATGATGTATTTGGATTCGCGCGCTTTAATCACGCCCTGAATACGGGTCATCATTTTATCAATCAGCTCCTGCTTGGCCGCTGGCATCTCGCCGTCGCGCTGAATCAGCACGGCTTTCGAGCGATAGATGACTTCGACTTCGCGCAGGCCGTTCGCTTCCAGCGTCGCGCCGGTGGACACCAGATCACAGATGGCGTCGGCCAGACCGGCACGCGGGGCCACTTCGACCGAGCCGTTTAATAAACAGGATTTAAAATTGATGCCTTGCTTGTCGAGGTACTGCTTTAACAGGTGAGGATAGGAGGTGGCAATACGGGCGTTATTCAGGCACTGTGGGCCGGTATATTCGTCATCAACCGGCATCGCCAGCGACAGGCGGCAGCCGCCAAAATCCAGGCGACGTAGCGTGAAGTAACGCGGGTCTTCGCCCTGCGCGCGGCGGTCCAGCATCTCTTCTTCCAGCACGTTCTCGCCGATAATGCCCAGATCCACTACGCCGTCCATCACCAGTCCCGGAATATCGTCATCGCGCACCCGCAGGATATCAATAGGCATATTTTCCGCAAAGGCGATCAGACGCTGTTGCTGAAGATTAATTTTGATACCACAGCGCGCCAGGAGCTCGCGTGAATCATCGCTTAATCGACCTGATTTCTGCATAGCTATGCGTAAACGGCTATTGTCTAACATCGTTCCTGTCCCCTTGATTGACCTGTCCTGAATGATTGATTTGCGTCAGCCCATAAAAAAACCCCCGGAAGACGATCTTCCGGGGGTTCTCTTGCGTTCGCACCACTGGAAGATCCTAGACGTCTTCCAGCACACATCGCCTGAAAGACTAGTCAGGGTGATGGTGGTGATGATGGTTGAACTGAACGCGTGTCATAAAATTCTCGATTAATGAAATCTTATTCATTTGTGTGGAATTAACCTAACGAAGATAGTTGAAATTGGCAACTCTTTTTTAATGTTGATATTCGCAAAGCGCCGAAACACTTTGAACTGGTTTGCAACTCAGGGGGAGCTTAAGATGGGAGAATCTTTGAGTCTGCAGCAGGAGACAACATGAAAAAGGTCGCAATAGTAGGACTGGGTTGGCTGGGCATGCCGTTAGCCATGGCGTTGAGCGCCCGAGGCTGGCAGGTGACCGGCAGCAAAACCACGCCGGATGGCGTTGAAGCGGCGCGTCGCTGCGGGTTAGACGCGTTTCAACTGGAACTGACGCCCGACCTTATCTGCGATGCTGAAGATCTGGATGTGCTGTTCGACGTTGACGCCCTGGTCGTTACCTTACCCGCCAGTCGCACGGCAGAGGGCGGGGACGCCTACGTTCAGGCGGTACAAAACGTGGTAGACACGGCGTTGGCCCATAGCGTACCGCGCATTATTTTCACCAGCTCAACCTCCGTGTACGGCGGCAGTTCGGGGATCAAAACGGAAAAAAGCCTGCTGCAGCCGGAAACCACAGCGGGCAAAACGCTGGTGGATCTGGAAAACTGGCTGCACGATCTGCCCGGTACCAGCGTGGATGTTCTGCGTCTGGCGGGGCTGGTGGGGCCTAAGCGTCATCCGGGACGTTTTTTGGCCGGTAAGCAGGCGCTACCCAACGGTTCCCACGGGGTCAATCTGGTTCACCTTGATGATGTGGTGGAAGCGATCATGCTGCTGCTGCAAACGCCCAGGGGCGGCCGGACCTTTAACCTGTGCTCTCTGAAACATCCGTCCCGCGCGCACTTTTATCCCGGCGTGTCACGCCAGCTCGGCATGACGCCGCCGACTTTCGCCGCCGAGGCGAGTGACGACAGCGGTAAGCTGATAGACGGTTCGCGTATCTGTCATGAGCTGGGTTTTGAGTACCGCTACGACGATCCCCAAAAAATGCCGCTGGAATAACGCTGGCGCTGCCCTGCACGCGCAACCCGGTATTTACACGCCGAGCCTGTCGCGCAGCGCATACCATGCGGCGCCCATCGCCGTCAGTGGCACTTTAAACCGCCGTCCGCCAGGGAAGGGCAGATGCGGAAGCTTCGCAAAGGCGTCGAAGCGCTCCGCATCGCCGCGCAGCACTTCGCTGATAAGCTTGCCGGAAAGGTGAGTACAGGTGACGCCGTGACCGCTGTCGCCCTGCATAAAATAAACGTTGTTTTCCAGCCGACCAAACTGCGGCATGCGCGACAGCGTCAGCAAAAAATTGCCGCTCCAGGCGAAATCAATTTTTACGTTGTGCAACTGCGGAAAGGTGCGCAGCATCTTGGGACGGATCATTTTCTCCACGTCGCCAGGTTCCCGCGCGCCGTAAACGACGCCGCCGCCGTATAGCAGGCGGTTATCTGCGGTCAGGCGGAAATAATCCAGCAGATAGTTACAGTCCTCGACCGAATAGTTATTGGGTAACAGCGCAAGCGCCCGATCCCGTGACAGCGGTTCGGTCGCGATAATCTGCGAGCCGCACGGCATGCTTTTCCGGCTCAGGCGTGGTTCCAGCTCCGAAGGTAAATAGGCGTTACCCGCGAAGATCAGAAAAGTGGCACGCACTTCACCTTGTGCTGTTTTCACCCGGTTTGGCGCACCATAGTCAACGCTTAACGCAGCAGAATGCTCATAAATGCGTCCGCCGTGACGACGAATCGCTTCGGCTTCGCCCAGCGCCAGATTCAGTGGATGCAGATGCGCACCACGTTTGTCGAGTAATCCGCCGACATAGCGTTCTGTCGCGACTTCCCGCCGAATGCCCCGTTCGTCCAGCAGTTCCAGCTCATGATTGCCATAGCGCGCCCAGGCCGCTTTTTGTTTCGCCAGATGCGCCATCTGACGAGAATTAAAGGCGGCAAAAATGCCACCCGGGCGGTAGTCGCAGGCGATCGCATAACGATCGATACGATCGCGGATAATATCCCCGCCTTCAAACATCATGCTGCCCAGCATTTTCGCGGTGTCTTTGCCATAACGCTGTTCAATCACATCTACATCCCGGCTGTAGGAGTTCACTGCCTGTCCGCCGTTGCGACCGCTGGCACCAAAACCGACCCGTGCGGCTTCAAGCAGTACCACATCATAGCCCGCCTCGGTTAAAAACAAACCGGCTGACAGGCCAGTAAAGCCCGCGCCGATAATGCAGACGTCACACTGAATGCTTTCCTGTAATACTGGCCAGGGCGCATGTGGATTCATTGTTGCGGTGTAGTAATTTTCCACATAATTCATATTTAGCTCCTTGGCAGACGGCCCCCATCAAAAATTGGCGGGCGTATGGGCACTGACGATGCGGCAGGGCACATCGGCAAGGTTGGTAAAGCTGTGCGGCAGGCCGGTATCAATGACGTAACTCTCACCGGCAGACAGGTGAAATTGCTGGCCGTTTATCTCCAGAACGATCTGACCTTCCAGCAGCGTACCGGTTTCTTCGCCCGCGTGGTGCAGTTTTTCCCCGGTACTGGCACCGGGAAGATAGGTCTCCAGCAGCATGCCCAGGGCGCGCTTTGGGGTGCCGTTATCAATCAGCTTCAGTGAAACGCCCCGGCTGCCGATCTCCAGCAGATCCTCGGGCCGGACAACCACGTTGGGCGCATCCTGGCTGTGAGGTTCGGAGAAAAATTCCGACAGCGACAGACCATAAACTTTCAACAGTTTTTGTAGCGTGCTGACCGCCGGGCTGACCTTGTCCTGCTCAATGGTGCTGATGGCACTGTGCGTCAGGCCAGCCAGTTCAGCGACGCGCCGTTGAGATAATCCCATCGCCTGGCGAATTTGCGACAGCCGACGTCCGGGAGCCTGATTCGCATCATTCATTGCTGCTTTTCCCGTTGATAATGACGCGCGGCCTGAATAAAGCCGTTAAACAGCGCAAAGGACGGCGTTGCGGGTTTCAACTGCCACTCGGGATGCCACTGTACTGCCAACGCAAAAGGATGCCGGCTGAGGCTGACCGCCTCAATCAGGCCATCTGGCGCCCGGGCTTCAATGCGCAGCTGTGGCCCGGTTTCGCGTATCCCCTGATGATGAACGGAATTCACGATTAACGGCGCCGGGCCGAGCAGCGCGGCCAGTAGCCCTCCGGGTTCAATATTCACATCATGGGCAGGTGCGTACTGTTGCGACAGCGGGGCAGCGTCATCGTCGTGATGGCGCTGAAACTGTGGATGCTGATTAAGATGACGGTAAAGTGCGCCGCCGTTGGCTACCACCAGCTCCTGCATGCCGCGGCAGATGCCAAAGAGCGGGAGTTGCTTACCCACGGCGTGTGTGATCAGATTAAAGGCCAGCCTGTCCCGTCCGACATCCGCGTCGGGTTCTTCGCCTGCTTCACCATACAGCCAGGGTTCAAGGTTGCTGGGGCTGCCGGTCAGTAAAATTCCGTCCAGCGCAGCCATAGCGTTTTCTGATAGATGAGGGGCAGCCATAAGCTGATGAGGCAGCGCAAGCGGCACGCCACCGGCGGTAACGACGGCATCAAGATATTTATTGTGCACCGACTGAACCGGATGCCCGTGATGATGCGTCTGACACATCACTACGCCGATCAACGGCTTGTCAAAAATAATGCCCATCTTTCCCCCTCAACAGCTGTTCGAAATATTTGACGAAAAGGGCATATCTGATGGTTAAGTGTGCAATATTTTGTCAATCTAGCAACCCACTGCCGGATCTTCAAACAGATTTGTTACATTTGCACACTTTTTGTGTTAGCGCTATGTTAGAGGTGTGGCGGTTTTTTTGAGCATTACGCACTCCCATTTTGTGGTTAAAGGCGGATGAAATCATGACTAACCTGGTAGAAGTAGAAGACTTCACGTTGCACAGTGAAGAGAGACGAACCAGCGCGTTCCAGCAAGAGGTTAAAAACTGGCTGGAGCGCCACCCTGAAACCCAGTACGTTGATATTTTACTTAATGATTTAAATGGTGTTTTTCGCGGTAAGCGTATTCCCGTCTCCGCGCTGGCTAAGCTGGAAAAGGGCTGCTACTTTCCCGCCTCGGTCTTTGCCATGGATATTCTTGGCAACACCGTTGAAGAGGCCGGACTGGGACAATCCCTCGGTGAGCCCGATAATCTTTGCCTTCCTGTTCCCGGCACGCTCGTTCCCTCCGCCGCCGATCCGCAACACATTGCACAACTGCTGCTAACCATGTGCAACCAAGATGGCACTCCCTTTGACGTTGAACCCCGAAATGTCCTGAACCGGCTGTGGCAACAGCTGCGTAACCGTGGACTGTTTCCGGTGGTAGCGGTAGAGCTGGAGTTCTATCTGGTCGATAAAAAGCGCGACGCGGAAGGTTTTATTCAGCCGCCCTGCGCACCGGGCAGCGACGATCGCAATATGCAGAGCCAGGTCTATTCCCTGGACAATCTTGATCACTTCTCTGAAGTCTTACGGGATATCGATACCCTGGCCCGCCTGCAGGGCATTCCTGCCGACGGCGCGCTGGCGGAAGCGTCACCGGGGCAGTTTGAAATTAACCTGCATCACACCCGGGATGTCCTGAGCGCCTGCGATCATGCCATTCAGCTTAAGCGCCTTATCCGGCAGGTGGCTGAGAATCACGGTATGACCGCTACCTTTATGGCGAAGCCCTATGAAGACTATGCGGGCAGTGGGATGCACGTACACATCAGTATGCTGGACGCGGCCGATCACAACGCCTTTGCCTGCGACGACGGCAGCGACTCTCCGCTGCTGAAGCGAACCCTGGCCGGTATGATCGATTTAATGCCGGCCTCCATGGCGTTGCTGGCCCCTAACGTCAATGCCTTCCGCCGTTTTGTCCCGGAGGCGTACGTGCCGTTGCAGGCCTCGTGGGGCCATAACAACCGCACGGTGGCGTTGCGCATTCCCTGTGGGGATCTTGAAAGCCGCCGAATCGAGTATCGAGTGGCGGGAGCGGATGCTAACCCCTATCTGGTGATGTCCGCGATTTTAGCTGGCATGTTGCACGGTCTGGATACGCAACTGCCTTTGCCGCAGCCGGTTAAAGGCAATGGTCACGAGGCGGAAGGGTTAGCGTTACCCATCCGTCAAAGTGATGCCCTTACCGAGTTTGAAAGCAGCTATCCTTTACAAAAATTACTGGGTGAGAAATTTGCCAAAGTGTGGTTTAGCTGTAAAAATTATGAGCTAATGCAGTTTGAAAGGTTAATCACTGCCACAGAAATCGACTGGATGTTAAAGAATGCCTGATTAATTTTTTGCATTCTCTGCGACAACGTCTTGAAATAATGCGTTGGGTTGGGGCAAAATACGCCTCCTGCAAATTCAGAACATAACCGACGCTCACCGCGTCGGTTATTTTTTTGCATGTTACAACAGAGTGAATTTTCACTGACACAAACGAGGCCGGGCGCGTACCCGGATAGATAAACACTGAAAACACGCACCCGCGTGAGATTGAGGATGTAAAGATGGGGTTGTTTAACACACTGCCAGCGCAGGCTGGTACACGTTTTCGTGATGACTACGGCGCCGCTGCCGCAAACCTTACTCCCTGTCGCTTAATGCGCAGTATCCTTGTGAATCAACCCAGTCAGGTTGCTGCGCAAGGAGGACTGAAGCATGTCGCTTAATACCTCTGCTGCACCACAACGTGCCCAACTGAAAAAAACGCTGACTTTACTTCCGGTCGTCATGATGGGCTTAGCCTACATGCAGCCTATGACCCTGTTCGATACCTTTGGTATTGTGTCGGGCCTGACCGATGGTCACGTTGCCACCGCCTATGCTTTCGCCCTGATTGCGATTCTGTTCACTGCCGTGAGTTACGGTAAGCTGGTACGCCGCTTCCCATCTGCGGGCTCCGCTTATACCTACGCTCAAAAGGCAATCAGTCCGCACGTCGGTTTTATGGTGGGCTGGTCATCGCTGCTGGACTACCTGTTCATGCCGATGATCAACATCCTGCTGGCAAAAAACTATTTTGAAACCCTGGTACCAGGTATCCCCTCGTGGATTTTCGTGGTGCTGCTGGTGGGCTTTATGACGCTCTCCAACCTTAAGGGAATCAAAACCGTCGCCAACTTCAACAGCGTGATCGTGATCCTGCAGGTTGTGGTGATGGTCGGTATTACTGCCATGGTGATCTACGGTGTGGCGCACGGTGAAGGTGCAGGAACAGTGGTAAGCAGCAAACCGTTCTGGTCGGAAAACGCCCACGTGGTGCCGATGATTACGGGAGCGACCATCCTGTGTTTCTCTTTCCTGGGTTTTGACGGCATCAGTTCGCTGTCGGAAGAAACGAAAGATGCAGAACGTACCATTCCGCGTGCGATTTTCCTGACCGCGCTGATTGGTGGCCTGATGTTTATCGTGGCCTCCTACTTCCTGCAGCTGTACTTCCCAGACATCTCGCGCTTTAAAGAGCCGGACTCCTCACAGCCGGAGATCATGCTCTACGTCGCGGGCAAAGCGTTGCAGGTCGGTATCCTGATCTTCTCCGTGGTCACCGTACTGGCTTCCGGCATGGCGGCGCACGCGGGCGTATCGCGTCTGATGTACGTAATGGGCCGTGATGGCGTATTCCCGGAGCGTTTCTTCGGCTATATCCATCCGAAATGGCGCACGCCGTCACTGAACGTGATTCTGGTCGGTGCCGTCGCGCTGATGGCCATCAACTTCGATCTGGTTACCGCGACTGCGCTGATTAACTTTGGTGCGCTGGTGGCGTTTACCTTCGTTAACCTGTCGGTGATTGCGCAGTACTGGGTACGTGAAAAACGTAACAAAACCCTGAAAGATCACTTCCAGTATCTGGTTCTGCCGATGCTGGGCGCGCTGACCGTTGGTGCGCTGTGGGTTAACCTGGAGCAGAGCTCGATGGTTCTGGGCTTGATCTGGGCCGCCATTGGTATTCTCTACCTGGCCTTTGTGACCCGCAGTTTCCGCAATCCGGTTCCCCAGTTTAGCGAAGAAGTGTAATCCCCCTGGTCCTGCTCTGTGCCCAATAACGGGACAGAGCAGGGCTGTTCTTATTCGTTTTTTCCGGCCATCATCAGTTCCCAACTTCCTGCCTGTAACGCATTTCGTCCTGCGGTATTCAATTGATCATCCGTCACGATCACATCAAACTTCTCCAATGGTAAGGCCAGCCACGTCGCGATTTTATCGTACTTAGAGCTGTCGCTGAGCAGGATGCGTTTGCTGCTGACCTCGCACACGGCCTGTTTAACCGCCACCTTGTCTTCATCCGGCGTAAACAATCCGCGCAGCCCCCAGCTTGAGGTGGACACAAAAGCGATATCTATCGCAAGTTGACGCAGGTGGCGTGCCGCCGCATCGCCAATGCAGGAGCGGTTATCCCGGCACACCGTACCGCCGGTGTGAATCACCCGACAACGACTCGCCTCCATCAGCAGATTGGTCACCATAAAATCATTAGTGACGACCAGCAGATCCTCCCGATCGGCAATTTCCCGCGCCAGCGCCAGCGTGGTGGTGCCGGCATCCAGATAGATGCAGCTGTCAGGCGGAATAAGCTGAGCGGCTAACTTGCCAATGGCTTTTTTTTCTTCATTGAACAGGGCCGTTTTGGTCAGATGTGAGGGTTCGCTCGCCAGCCTGTTAGCGGAACGAACACCGCCCGACACCGAGAGTACCGCGCCCTGTTCTTCCAGCTTTTGCACATCCCGGCGAATGGTCATATGTGACACGCCAAAACGCTCCGTAAGCTCGTTAATGCTCATTACGCCGCGCTCTGCCACCAGAGCCAGAATCTGTTGATGACGCTCAACCGGAATCATAACCACCTCGTTTTATCATTTTTTCACATTGTAGAGCATCGTCATGTGAAGAAACATGGAAATTTTGACTCTATTTTTCCTGAAAAACCGCGCATTCACTGCCCAGGTGGGGGAATAGCAAGCGGTGAGTGATGTGAAAAAATGTTTTACAGTGGCCTCTTTGAGTTAATTTATGTGAATAAGAACACGTTTTTGTGCGTCGTTTATTGGCACTATTAACAACAGAAATCAAAAATTCACTTAAATTAACAATGGAGGCCAGCGATGCCAGTTTCACATATTTGTGTCATAGGCTTAGGCTCAATGGGAATGGGCGCCGCGCAGTCCTGCATTCGTGCCGGGCTGTCAACCTGGGGCGTGGATCTGAATCCGCAGGCGCTGGATGCGCTGCGTCAGGCGGGCGCGCGCGATGCTCAGACGTCGGCGCATGCCTTTGCCAGCCAGCTTGATGCTGTGCTGCTGCTCGTGGTGAATGCCAAACAGGTTAACACGATCCTGTTTGGCGAGCAGGGGCTGGCCGCCAGGCTGAAGCCAGGCACGGCGGTAATGGTTTCTTCCACCTTGTCCGCGCAGGATGCACAGCAGATCGCCGCAAAACTGGCGGACTATCACCTCCTGATGCTGGATGCACCGGTATCCGGCGGGGCGGCCAAAGCCGCCAGCGGCGAGATGACCGTGATGGCGTCCGGCAGCGACGAGGCGTTTGCTGCCCTGCAACCGGTACTGGATGCGGTGGCCGCGAAGGTTTATCGCGTCGGCACGGAAATCGGTCAGGGATCGACGGTCAAGATTATTCATCAGCTGCTGGCTGGCGTGCACATTGCCGTCGGGGCCGAAGCCATGGCGCTGGCCGCCCGCGCCGGGATCCCGCTGGAGACGATGTATGAGGTGGTGACCAATGCGGCCGGCAACTCGTGGATGTTCGAAAACCGTATGCGCCATGTCGTCGATGGCGACTACCGACCGACATCCGCGGTAGATATCTTTGTCAAAGATCTCAACCTGGTCGCCGAGACGGCGAAAGCCCTGCATTTCCCGCTGCCGCTGGCCTCCACCGCACTGAATATGTTCACCGAGGCCAGCAATGCCGGTTATGGCCGTGAGGATGACAGTGCGGTCATTAAAATCTTCAGCGGCATTACGCTGCCTCAACGCGAGGGGGAAATCTGATGCGGTTAGGGGTCATTGCCGACGATTTTACCGGCGCAACCGACATTGCCAGCTTTCTGGTACAGAACGGGCTTTCTACCCTTCAGTTTAACGGCATCCCGAAACAGGCCGCTGTGCCGGATGCTCAGGCCATTGTGGTCAGCCTGAAATCGCGATCCTGCCCGCCCGCGCAGGCCGTCAGCCAGTCGCTTGACGCGCTGCGCTGGCTGCAGGCGCAAGGTTGTGAGCGCTTTTATTTTAAATACTGCTCCACGTTCGACAGCACCTCCGAGGGCAATATCGGTCCGGTGACGGATGCGCTCATGGCCGCACTGGATGAGACGCTGACGGTGATCTGCCCGGCGTTGCCGGTGAACGGGCGCACCGTTTATCAGGGTTATCTGTTTGTGGGTGAACAGCTGCTGTCGGATTCCGGCATGCGCCATCATCCGGTCACGCCAATGACCGACAGTAACCTGCTACGGCTGATGGAGAGCCAGAGCACGGGAAAAGCCGGGCTCATCTCTGCGACCACGATAGAGCAGGGCGCAGGCGCGATATCACGGCAACTTGAGCAGCTGCGTGCTCAGGGGGTGAATTACGCGGTGCTTGATACGCTTACTGAGCAACATCTGCTGAACCAGGGCGAAGCACTCACCTCGATGCGGCTGGTCACGGGCGGCTCCGGGCTGGCGATTGGCCTGGCGCGCCAGTGGTCAACGACCCACCGCGATGACCCGCAAGCACAGCGCGCGGGTTACCCACAGGGCCAACGGGCGGTAGTGCTCTCGGGCTCCTGCTCACAAATGACCAACCGCCAGGTCAATGCCTATCGCCAGCAGGCATCCGCCCAGGAGATCAGCGTGTCGCGCTGCCTCAGCGACGAAAAGTACGCCGAGGCGTTATGCGACTGGGTCGCAGAGCATGCTGATGAGCCCCTCGCACCCATGCTCTATGCCACCGCGGATGCGCAACAGCTGCAGTCGATTCAACAGCACTATGGCGCACAGCGCAGCAGTGAGGCGGTGGAGCAGCTGTTTGCCCAGATAGCTCGCACGCTGAAGTCCCGTGGCTGGCAGCGCTTTATCGTCGCAGGCGGCGAAACCTCTGGCGTGGTCGCCCAAAGCCTGGGCGTGACTGCATTCCATATTGGTCCGGTGATTTCGCCCGGCGTGCCCTGGGTGAGAGATATCGGGCAGCCGTTGTCACTCGCGCTGAAGTCAGGCAATTTTGGTGATGAACAGTTTTTCCGCCGCGCACAAACGGAGTTTTCCCATGACTGAACAACAGGCCCGTGAAGAGATGGTCAGGCTGGGCGCATCTTTCTTCCAGCGCGGTTATGCCACCGGATCGGCCGGTAATCTGTCGCTGCTGCTGGACGATGGCACCCTGCTGGCGACGCCCACCGGCTCCTGCCTGGGCGAACTGGATGCCCAGCGCCTGTCTAAAGTGACGTTACAGGGGGAGTGGATAGCCGGGGATAAACCCTCAAAAGAGATCGCCTTTCACCGCGCGCTCTACCTGAATAACCCCGACTGCCGGGCGGTGGTTCACCTGCACAGTCACTACCTGACCGCGCTCTCATGCCTGCTAAATCTGGACAGCCAGAACTGCATCCGCCCGTTTACGCCCTACGTGGTAATGCGGGTGGGCGATGTGCCGGTGGTGCCCTACTATAAACCCGGCGACGCGCGACTGGCGGAAGATCTGGCTCTTCTGGCGCCGCGCTACCGTGCTTTCCTGCTGGCGAACCATGGTCCGGTGGTGGTGGGCAAATCCCTGCAGGAAGCCGCGGACAATACCGAAGAGTTGGAAGAAACCGCACGCCTGATGTTTACCCTGGGCGACCGGGCCATTCGCTATCTTACCGCCGACGAAGTCGCCGAACTCAGGAGCCGATAATGCCAACGTTTGCAGCTAACTTATCTACCCAGTTCAATGAGGTGCCCTTTCTGCAGCGCTTTGCCGCCGCTGCACAGGCGGGCTTTGACGCGGTTGAATTTCTGTTTCCTTACGACTATCCGGCTGAGCAACTGAAAACGCTGCTCGATGACAACGGGCTTAAACTGGTGCTGTTCAATACCGCACCGGGCAACGTGGCTGCGGGGGAATGGGGGGTTTCAGCCATTCCCGGCCGGGAAGCGGAGGCAAGAGCCGATATCGACAGGGCACTGGACTACGCGCTGGCGCTGGATTGCCCACAGGTGCACATCATGGCGGCAACCGTCCCTTCCGGTGCCGATCGCCAGCAGTATGTTGAGACGTTCATCGGTAATATGCGTTATGCGGCAGAACGCTTCGGCCCACACAACATCCGGTTGTTAATCGAAGCGCTAAATCCCACCACCAAACCCCATTATCTCTATGCCAGCCAGTATCAGACGCTGGAGATGGTTGAGCTCATCGATCGTCCCAACGTCTTTACCCAACTGGATCTGTTCCATGCCCAGATGGTGGACGGCAATCTCAGCCACCTCATTCGCCACTACGCCGGGCGTTATCAGCATGTGCAAATCGCCGCCGCGCCCAGTCGTCATGAACCTGACGAGGGCGAGATCAACTATCCCTGGCTGTTCAGCCTGCTTGATGAGGTGGGTTACGAGGGCTGGATCGGCTGCGAATATTTCCCGCGCGGGGACACCGTGGAAGGGCTGAGCTGGCTGGCGCCCTGGGCGAAACACCGCTGAGTTAAGGTTAAAAAATCACACCGGTGCTGCGGCAGCGGTGCAGTTCTGGTCGTCTTTAAAACGGACCAGCACCAGGTAGAGCTGTAGCCAAAAAACGCTAAAAAAGATAACTATTCCAGAGGTTTACTATGACGACTGCGTTGCTGTTAGCCATTGCGACCGCCAGCATTGTGATTTTGCTGTTGCTGGTCATTAAAGCCAAAGTCCATCCCTTTGTCGCCCTGTTGATTGTCAGCCTGCTGGTGGCGATCGCCACCGGTATTCCGGCTGAAAAAATCATGGAAACCATCATCAGCGGTATGGGGGGACTGCTGGGGCACATCACCATCATTATCGTGCTGGGAGCCATGCTCGGGGCGATTATCGAAGCCTCGGGCGGCGCCGAGTCGCTGGCGCAGCGCTTCAGCAAAACGCTGGGCCTGAAACGCACTGTCGCTGCACTGACCATGGCCGCCTTTATTCTGGGCATCCCGGTGTTTTTTGAAGTGGGTTTTATCATTGTTATCCCGCTGATCTACGGCTTTACCAAAGTGGCGCGGGTTTCTCCCCTGAAGTTTGGCCTGCCAATGGCCGGTGTGATGTTAACGGTACACGTGGCGCTGCCCACCCATCCGGGTGCCGCGGCCGCTGCGGCCATTTTGCACACCGATATGGGCTGGCTGATGATGTTGGGGATTCTGGTCTCGGTGCCGGTCGGCATTTTAGGTTATTACGTCGCAAAGGTGATGAACCGTCGCCAGTATCATCTGTCGGTCGAGGTGCTGGAGCAGTTGCAGATGGCGAAGCCGGAAGGCGCGCAGAAGAAAAATGAACCTGCACCGCCGGGTGCGCTGACCATCAGCGGTTTGATCGTGGTGCCAATTGTGCTGATTGTATTAGGTACGCTGTCTCACTCGCTGCTGGCGCAGGACAGCCTGCCAGGTAAAATCATGACGGTGATTGGCACACCGCCCATAGCGCTGCTGATTGCGTTGGGCCTGGCCGCCTGGCTACTGGGCATCCGCCGTGGCTGGAGCAAAGATAAGCTGGAAGATCTGACCGGCCGGGCCATCCCGGGATCGGCGAGCGTGATTCTGGTGGCGGGCGCGGGTGGGGCCTTTGGGAAGGTGCTGGTGGAGTCCGGCGTCGGTAAAGCGCTGGCGCTAGCGCTGGAAACGCTGCACCTGCCATTAATCCCCGCGGCCTTTATTCTGTCGCTGGCGCTGCGCGCCTCGCAGGGGTCGGCTACCGTCGCGATTCTTACCACCAGCGGACTACTGACGCAGGCCGTGACCGGCATTGATGATATGCACCGTGTTCTGGTCACGCTGGCAGTGTGCTTCGGCGGGCTAGGGCTGTCTCATGTCAACGATGCGGGCTTCTGGGTGGTGACGCGCTATCTGGGCCTGTCGGTAGCGGATGGATTAAAAACCTGGACGGTACTGACAACCCTGATGGGGATGACCGGTTTTGTTCTGACGTGGGCGCTGTGGTTTGTGATTTGATATGTTGGCCGGGAAAGGCGATTCGCGTTTCCCGGCCAGTCTGAGCGTCAGGACACCAGTTCCTGCGCATACAGATACAGCGCTTTTAACTGGGCCAGCTTTTCCTGATCGCTTTCATGCAGGCTGGCCAGCGATTCCAGCTCCATCAAAAACGACTGCACCTTATCCGGATTCAGTACTTCGCGACGGTGCTGCAGCCAGCGCTGTTGTTCAGCATCATCCAGGGTGCCGGGGAAGTTCCGCGCCCGATAACGAAACAGCAGCTTCGCCACGCGCGGACTGTCAAACGTCAGATCCAGCGCGGGCAGGTTAGCCGGCGCCGTCTGGCGAATAATGTTCATGCCCGCCCGATCGGCATCGCTAAAGAAGCCATCGTAGAGCTGGGTATCCACATCATCCGACGGCGTAAAGGGTTCCGCATCGGCAAATATCGCCACCAGCTTTTCACGTATTTCAGGATGCTGACGCAGCGTCGCCAGATTATCCAGACAAGACTTGCGATCGATGCCCAACCGCCCGGCATCTTCAGGCCGCAGGGTATTCGCCGGAGCCAGCACCGGGCACTTATTGATGTGCACCAGCTTAACGGGGATGGCTGATTGATCGCCCAACTCGCTTTTGCGCGTGTAGAGACGTTCGCGCAGGCTGTCGGCATCCAGTGTTAAAAGCGGCGTCATATCGCCGGCCAGGTCGACCACGATTAGCGCATTGCGGTTATCCGGATGCCAGGCAAGCGGCACCACCCAACTGGTATTGCCGCGTGCGGCGCCAAACATCCCGGAAACGTGCACCAGCGGCTTCATCTGTGGAATATCGATCAGGGTCATGAGTTTGTTTTTGTTGCGATGCGTAAATAAAAACTCGAACAGCTTAGGCTGTTTCTCTTTCACCAGTTTCGCCATCGCCAGTGTGGCATAGACATCCGACATCGCATCGTGGGCGTTTTCATGGGCTACGCCGTTGGCTTTGGTCAGGTGCTCCAGCCGGAAGCTGGGAAAGCCGTCTTCATTTTCGGGCCAGTTGATGCCTTCGGGCCGCAGCGCATAGCAGGCACGCATCACGTCCAGTAAATCCCAGCGCGAATTACCGTTTTGCCAGCTCCAACCGTAGGGATCGTAGAAGTTGCGGTAGAAAATATTGCGTGTCACTTCATCGTCGAAACGGACGTTGTTATAGCCCACCACGCAGGTTTGCTCTGTGGTGAACAGGGCATGAATGCGGGCGGCAAACTCGGCCTCGCTGACGCCCCGCGAGGCGGCAATTTGCGGCGTAATACCGGTAATCATTACCGCTTCAGGCTGGGGCAGATAGTCGTCCGGCGGACGGCAGTAAAACACCTCTGGCTCGCCAACCGGATTAAAGTTGCTGTCGGTACGTAACCCGGCAAACTGCGCCGGACGATCCCGTGACGGACTGGTGCCGAAGGTTTCGTAATCATGGAATAAGAAAGTGAATTCAGAGGCGGGCACGTCGCTGTCCTGTCTGCAAAAAAATCAACGTTCAGGATAGTCTTCTGCGCTCGCCAGCACAACCGTACTGACCAAAGCTGCGTGGTGGCACCCGGCAGTTCATATTTTTTTTCAATTTAATTAAACCTTATTAAGGCTTTTGCCGTAAAACGTCCGGCTGTTCCCGTCTGTTTTATTTGTGCAACTAAGGATGAAGTGTTGAAAAGGCGTCTGTTAATTACCGTAACTGTTTTTTGGGCTTCGCTGGCACAGGCCGACGATATGCCGTTTCCCGTGACGCCACCGGCGATCGATGCCGCATCATGGGTGCTAATGGATGCCACCACGGGGCAGGTGCTTACGGCGGGCAATCCCGACGAACGCCGCAATCCGGCCAGCCTGACCAAGTTAATGACGGGCTATGTCGTTGACCGCGCCATCGATCAAAAGAAAATTACGCGCGACGATATGGTCACCGTGGGGAAAGACGCCTGGGCCGCAGGCAATCCGGTCTTTAAAGGTTCATCGCTCATGTTCCTGAAACCGGGCGATAAGCTGAGCGTGCGCGACTTAAGCCGCGGTGTCATTATCGATTCGGGTAACGATGCCTGCGTGGCGCTGGCCGATTATGTCGCGGGCAGCCAGGACAACTTTGTGAAGTTGATGAATCATTACGTAGAGAAACTGGGCCTGACCAATACCCATTTCGAAACCGTCCACGGTCTGGATGCGCCAGGACAGTTCTCCAGTGCGCTGGACATGGCAAAGCTGTCTCGCGCCATCATCGACGGCGAGCCGGATTTCTATGCCATGTACCGTGAGAAAACCCTGACCTGGAATGGCATCACTCAGAACAACCGCAATGGTCTGCTGTGGGATAACAGTCTTCACGTGGATGGTCTGAAAACAGGTCATACCGAAACCGCAGGATTTAATATCATCGCCTCAAATGTGGTCGGTCAGCATCGCCTGATTGCCGTGGTGATGGGCGGTAAAAGCGCGAAAGGGCGCGAAGAGCAGGCGCGTAAACTGCTGGTCTGGGGCCAGAATACGTTCGACACGGTCCAACTGTTCCATGCGGGCAAGAAGATCGGCAGCGAACACGTGTGGTACGGCAATCCGCATCAGGTTGAGGTGGGCACGGCAAATGATGTTTACCTGTCGCTCCCGCGCAGTGAAATTCCGAATGTGAAAGCTAAATACGTGATTAACCGTAGCGATCTGGAAGCACCGCTGAAAGCCAATGAGAACATTGGTGAGATTCAGGTCATGGATAAAGACAAGCAGATTGCCAGTTATCCGCTGGTGGCGCTCAGTGCCGTTAACGAAGCCGGCATGTTTAGCCGCCTCTCCGACTATCTGAAACGTAAGTTTTAATCTCAGGCCACGCGCACCTGCCTGCCGGGCAGGTGCCGCGAGGGCACGCATCGCAGGACACTATTGCCACCTGGACGGTTTATTTTGCTGATTTACCGCCACAGGTTGGTGATAATGGCCCAATGTGTCACGTATTGACTAAAATATTGACGGCGCGCCAGGACTCACACGGCGCATCGCGTAGAATCACCTCTTTACCCGCGGACAGCTATCTTGCGCTCTGATAAGCCCATCTCTAATCTGGAATTCTGGTTATATCGCCATTACCGTAGCGTGCACGGCTTGCGCATCGCGGTGGCGTTTCTTTTTGCCTTTTTGTTTGTGCGGATGACCGGCATTCCCGAAGGCACCTGGCCGCTGATTACGCTGGTGGTGGTGATGGGGCCGATTTCCACGTGGGGCAATGTGTTTCCCCGCGCCATTCAGCGCATTGGCGGCACGATTGCCGGGTCAATTTCGGGATTGATTGCGCTCAAGCTGGAGATGATTTCGCTACCGGGCATGCTGGCCTGGTGCGCGCTGATTATGTTTATCAGCGGCTATCTGACCCTGGGAAAGCATCCCTATATGGCGCTGTTGATTGGCATCACGCTCTGCGTAGTGGTCGGCGCACCAATGGGGGATTTCACCGTCGCCATGTGGCGTGGCGGCGATGTGATTTTAGGCTCGCTGCTGGCGCTGATATTTACCGCTGTCTGGGCAC
The DNA here is from genome assembly GCF_024814475.1 of Pantoea sp. B623. NCBI lineage: Bacteria > Pseudomonadati > Pseudomonadota > Gammaproteobacteria > Enterobacterales > Erwiniaceae > Pantoea > Pantoea sp. B623. The sequence continues at coordinate 4,134,178 of NZ_JANUXM010000004.1, forward strand.
AGCGCGCCTACATTCACTGGCGTATACAGCTTTCGGATACGCTGGGCGAGATGGCAAAAATCTATCATGCAGGTTTTTCCGCTAACCTGGTGGAAAAGCCGCGACTGAATAAGCCCTTTGGGAAGTTGCTCTCCAGCGTCATCAAAATGCGCGCGCTGCTGGAGCCGTCCAGCAAAGAAACGCGTATTCCTAAATCGGTATTTGAAGCGATTCAGACCATAAACCGTAATATGGTGTACACCATTGAGATGCAAATTAATGCCTGGTGGGCATCGCGGGAAAGCCATCTGATTATGCTGAATGCGCCGACGCTGCGCCGTACCCAGCAGATGACGGAAAACGCGCTACGAACGTTGTCGGAGATGGCGGTGAAAGGGGAAACCTATGACATCATCGCGGCCAACCATGAGTTAACGGAAATCGTCAATGAACTTAAGCTGTTGATCGCCAGCGGCAGTGACCGTCTGGAGGAGACGCCAATTTATGGCTATGTCTGGTTGAGTCTGGAGCTGGCGAAGCAGCTGGAGCGCATGACGGAATTACTGCGTCTGGCGCTGCGTAAATAATCACCTCAGACAATGACTTAATGCGGAACCCGGTTTTTTTGCGCTAAGATAAGAGCCAGTCCGAATTTAGCTGTGAGAATTGCCCTTAAGGCTGGCTAGCCGCTAAGCTGATCGTTTTGACTCTCTCCCTGCTTTAGCAGGCTTAAAGAAAGGTGCCATCATGGAAAATGCCAAGCAATCATTTCAGGACGTACTTGAGTTTGTCCGTACGTTTCGCCGCAAGAACAAACTGCAGCGTGAAATTGTCGATAATGAGAAGAAAATTCGTGACAACCAAAAGCGTGTTCTGCTGCTGGACAACCTGAGCGAATACATTAAACCCGGCATGAGCGTGGAAGCGATACAGGAAATCATCGCCAGCATGCGTGCGGACTATGAAGATCGCGTGGATGAATACATCATCAAAAACGCCGACCTCTCGAAAGAGCGCCGTGAGCTGTCTAAAAAGCTCAAGACCATGGGCGTGGGTGAAACCAAAGCGCCGTAAGGGTGCGCGAATAACGACCCTTCGCTGCTGATAACCGGCCCGCGCAACCTTCAGGTTGGGCGGGCTTTTTTTTATGGCTGAGAGACGTCGGTGAAGACTTAGCGGGTCAGCTTACGTGCAATCTGCTGGAGTTGACGCGCCAGATCCGATAAGTCCAGGTTTTGGCTGGCGGGTGCTGCGGTGGTTTCTCTGATCACCAGCATCGGCTCCAGGGTACGTGACGCCACCGCTTCACCCCGCAGTTCGGCCAGCACCTGATCCACGCTGTGGGTGCCGAGCTGCTGAAGATCCTGGCGAATGGTGGTCAGTGGCGGCTGGTACCAGGCGCTTTCTGCCGTGTCATCGTAGCCGACAAGAGAAATATCGCCCGGAATCGCCACGCCGTGCTGATGTAGCGCCCGCATCGCGCCCAGCGCCATCTCATCATTCGCCACTAAAAGCGCCTGGGGCAGGGCATTCGGGAGTTGCGCCAGCATCGCCTGATAGCCGGATTTGGCGCTCCAGTCGCCGCGCAGGACGCAGCAGGGAGATAACTGATGCTCTGCCAGCGCCTGACGCCAGACCGCTTCGCGCTGACGAGCCGACACTGAGCGCACCGGGCCATTCAGCAGGCCAATTTGCCGGTGCCCGAGCGCAATCAGATGTGCAACGGCGGCACGCGCCCCTTGTTCGTTTGAATACTGGCAATGAGATACGAGAGCATGGGGATCGGCATCCAGAAACAGTACCGGCTTTTTACCGCACATCACGCGGATTTTTTCCGCCTCGGCCGCCTCTAACGGCATATTGATCAGCACCGCATCCACGCGCTGGGCCATCAGTTCATTCACTGTCGCTTCCGCATTATCCTCACTGTCCATCGCGATCACCAGGTGATAACCGGCGCTGGCGGCGCGCTGCTGAATGGCCGAAGCAATCTGCGCCGGGGCCATCAGGGCCAGGTTACTGGTTGCAAGGCCTAAGGTTCGGGTCGCTTTTCCCGCCAGCTGCTGTGCGACCCGATTGGGCACATAGTTAAGCTGCTGCATCGCCGCTTCAACTTTTTCACGGGTGCGGGGGGAAACCTGCTCAGAGCGGTTAAGCACGCGAGAAACCGTTTGATAGGAAACGCCAGCCAGTTGGGCAACATCATCAAGGGTCACAGAGCGGGACGTCATTATTCCTCCAAAAGATGAGGCAGCGAGTGTAACAAAATTCCGTTACTCGCGCGCCCTGCGACGGCGCGGCTGCTTTCCCATCACATCCGTGTTTAACGGTTCTGTTGATAGATTTGCAGGTTAACATTTACCGCATTCAACAGTGGCACAGTCATACCATGACGACTGGCTCGTAGCAGCAGGTCGCCAATGATCGTATCGGCTTCAATAGCAAAACCCTGGGTCAAATCACGATACATGGAGGAGGTCATAGGCGTCGACGGGTCGTTCAGCAATTCATAAATTTTTGCGGTAACGGCAGGGCGGGGCTGATAGCCCTCCGCGCAGATAACCTGAAGCACCTCACTGTAAATGCCCTGAAGCAGCATCTCGCCACCGGCCTGGGTCAGTATCTGTTGCGTATTCCCCCGCGCCAGACAACACACCGCGCCGAGCGTGCTTAACAGCAGCCATTTTTCCCATAACTCACCGATAATATTGTCGGAAAAAAACGTTTCCACGGCACTACCACGTAGCGCGGCATCGACCTGCTGCAGTCGGTCATCGTTGTTGCCATCCAGTGCGCCGTAATAGATCTGGTGTAAGGGCGTCAACTGCACCACATGGCCTTTATCGTTCAACGTGGCGTTGATTTTGCACAAGCCACCGATCACCCGATCGGCACCGAAGTGGGTGAGCAAGGTGTCAATATGCCGCATGCCATTCAGAATCGGCATGATCAGGGTTTGTGGCCCAACAGCCGGCTGGATGTCGTGAATCGCCTGCGCCAGGCCGGTACTTTTAACCGTTAAGATGATTAAGTCGTAATGCGCGTCAAGCCTGGCGGCGGTGACCAACTGGGGTTCAAGCGTTTCCTGCCCTGAGCGGGTTTGCAACACCAGGCCGGTTTGTTGTAACTGATTAAAACGGCCTTCACGGACCAGGAAGGTCACATTCTGCCCGGCCTGTATCAGCCGTGCGCCAAAATAGCCGCCGGTTGCCCCCGCACCTACAATCAAAATACGCATCCCTTCTTCCTCCATTGAACGCATCTGCCCAGATGCAGGGCAGTGATTTACGTTATGCGTTAAAACCCAATCTGCCCGCAAGCATTATTACAATCTGCACCCACACAGAATAGTGCACTGACCGCAGTCAGGTCAGCGCAAGCTATGTCAAAATTCTTGAATGTAGCGCTTAAGGATATTCACTATCCGTCACGGCGCGGCTGGCGTAACCTTATTTCATTGAGGTTTATCACGCGAAAGCATTGTTCTTTCGTCAGGAGACGTAACAGATGAAAAAGATTGGTTTTCTCTCATTCGGCCACTGGACGCCATCATCGCAGTCCGCCACGCGTTCTGCTCAGGACGTGTTGCTGCAGTCTATAGATTTAGCGGTAGCGGCAGAAGAACTCGGGGCCGATGGTGCCTATTTCCGTGTGCATCACTTCGCCCGCCAACTTAGCTCGCCGTTTCCACTGCTGGCAGCGGTCGGCGCTCGCACCAAAAAAATTGAAATAGGTACTGGCGTTATCGATATGCGCTATGAAAATCCGCTCTATATGGTGGAGGATGCCAGCGCTGCCGATCTGATTTCCAACGGTCGCCTGCAGTTGGGCCTGAGCCGCGGCTCGCCAGAGCAGGTGATTGAGGGCTGGCGGTACTTTGGTTATGCGCCGCAGGAAGGCGAGACGGATGCGGACATGGGCCGTCGCCACACAGAAGTTTTCCTGGATGCGCTGCGTGGCGAAGGTTTTGCCAAACCGAATCCACAGCCGATGTTCCCGAATCCACCGGGCCTGCTGCGTCTTGAGCCGCTGTCTGAAGGCCTGCGCGATCGCATCTGGTGGGGTTCGGGCTCCAACGCCACGTCAGTATGGGCGGCGAAGATGGGCATGAACCTGCAAAGCTCGACGCTCAAAGATGATGAAACCGGCGAGCCGTTCCACATCCAGCAGGCAAAACAGATCCGCGCCTACCGTGAAGCATGGAAAGCGGCGGGGCACTCGCGTAAGCCACGGGTTTCCGTCAGTCGCAGTATTTTTGCGCTGGTGAACGATATGGATCGGGCTTACTTTGGCCGCAGTGGACAGGATCAGGATTCAGTCGGTTTTCTGGATGAGAAAACCCGCGCCATCTTTGGTCGCAGCTATGCCGCCGAGCCGGAAAAACTGATCAAACTGTTGGCAGAGGATGAGGCGATTGCTGAAGCGGATACACTGCTGCTCACTGTACCGAATCAGTTGGGCGTGGACTACAACGCACACGTCATTGAATCGATTCTGAAGTACGTGGCGCCGGAGCTGGGCTGGCGTTAAGCCTGCTTGATCTTGCCAGATTAATAACCCCACACAGTCCTCGCTGCGTGGGGTTTTTACTAAAATAATAATGCCTCTTCTACTGTAATATTTCTCACATTCCCCGCCGATAATATTGCTGGCCAGTGCAGCGAGATGTTTAGCGTTATTAACCTCTGAAACTATCAGCCGCTGAAAACATCAGCTTTCAGATTTATCTCAATAATACATTGTTAGTTGTAAATAAATTGACATGAAGTTGTGTTAATTTTATTAATGTATAAAGGCCTTCAAGGTTAACTGTATTCTGGTTACCTGACATATTCACATTTACTGAGAAAACTCTCAGGCGTTACTATTTCTGTTAGCACGATGCAACAGCATTGATATGCTGCTGCCTGTTTCTTAATGCAAATGGCTCTAAATTCTGTCTGAACCTGCCGAATATAACGGATTGCAACACCCGTTTCATCATTATCACAGCGTAATCGGAAAAAATTAATGGCGATTGATATTTATTTGAAAGTTGAAGGGACTACTGGAGAATCACAGGACAGCAATCATAAAGGATGGACCGACGTGCTCTCATTTAACTGGGGGGCTTCGCAACCCGGTAATATGGCGGTAGGTGGCGGTGGCGGCTCAGGAAAAGTGAATTTCAACGATCTGCGTGTTAAAGCGTTAATCGACAAATCCACTGCTGCCATTCTTAAATACTGCTCCAGCGGAAAGCATGTTTCAAAGGTAGAACTGTCGGTTTGCAAAGCCGGTGGCAACCAAATTGAGTACACGAAGATTGTGCTGGAAGATGTACTGGTTACGGCAACGGATTTTAACGGAGTAGGGCAAGGTGACACCATTGTGGTGGACTACGCCTTTCAGGCATCCAAAGTGTCTACCAGCTACTGGGAACAAAGTGCCAGCGGTACCAAAGGGGCGGAAAGCAAAGCCGGTTGGGATATTAAACAAAATAAAGAGAGCTGAGTTAATCCGCCCTTAAAATAAAGGTGAAAAATGGCTATTGATATCTTTTTGAAAATAGATGGAATTGAAGGTGAGTCGCAAAATGCAAACCATAAAAAATGGATAGATGTTCTGTCATTTAACTGGGGCGCGCAGCAACCAGGTAATATGTCCGTTGGCGGTGGTGGCGGTGCGGGAAAAGTGAATTATCGCGATTTAAGTGTTGAGGCATTGATCGATAAGGCCACACCGGCGTTAGTGAAATATTGTGCCAGTGGTAAACATCTGCCAAAAATTCAGCTGTCTGTTTGCAAGGCAGGCGGGCAGGAAGTGGAATATACTCGCATCACGCTTGAAGATGTGCTGGTTACGCAGACTGACTTTACCGGCATTGGTCACGCGTCCACGCTGGGTATGCAGTATTCCTTTCAAGCCAGCAAGGTTGCGCTGGAATACTGGGAACAGGCTTCTCAGGGAACGAAAGCCGCTTCTGTGCAGATGGGTTGGGATATCAAGCAAAATAAAGAAAGCTAATCAAAGGAACTGTTACATCTTAAAAAGAGGTTATTATGGCATTTCCAGGCATACATGTGATTGAGGGACTCACGACGAATCCCAGTTTAAATTCTGATACTTCAGGCAGCTTTTTACCCTCTGAAATTCTCAAAGAATCATTGATTCTGATGAGTTCGCTTGAGCCGATGGAAATTGCCAGTCTTTCTAAAAGGGAAACCAGTGTTATTGCCAGTGCGTTGAACGATTATAAAAATAACAGTAACAGTCGTTTTAAAAATCCTCCCACAGAGCAGGCTACTGGGCGGCGGCCGAATGGTGAGATAAAGCATATTAACAATCGCATACTCGGCATTCCTGTACAGCATTATAATACCACTTCAATGGGAGCCGTTGCGTTAAGTTCAGCCACCTTATTGGCAATCTTTTGGACCTCAACTGCAGGTTTATTTAGCATCGTTGGACGAAGTATCGTCCCTGCTGTGGCGAGTCTTGGCGGAATTGGTTTATCGTACCATTCAAATAACCGCACCCTGTCAATTAATCAATTAGCTGCGCATTTGAAAAATCTGGCAGACAATTTTAACAGCGCGCATGATGCGCTCGTTGCTTTTTCTCAGAAGGCAAAGTTGAAAAAACATAATTTTAAACCCTCCAAAGACACAGAGCCGACTTTTGCAGGGGAGGTCATATCTAAAAACCCTATTCCAGCAGCACACCGTGAAAGAATGTCGTATATTTTAAATCAATTTACTTTTACAGAGTATCAGCGCGTTGAGCTCATTGGTGATAGTGCGAATTTTGTGAAGCTGTTTTTTAATCAGAATGAGCAATTGACTTTAACAAAGATTGAATATGGCTACCTGACTGCGATGGACATTCCCTAATTCCGCGCCCGTCAATCTAAACCTCCAGATGGTGCATTTTAACGCTTCGGCAACCCGGATGAATGATCCTTGATAAAAGCGGCATAAGTCAAATTGTGCGAGCCGGGTTCCAGCACCTGGCTTGTTATCATCTACTTTAGGCGCTATGTTTTATCTGCTTTGTAAAAGCAGATAACGGGACGCTAAAAACGCTACTGGCCAGACAGCCAGCATAAATTTTTAACAGATATGCTTTTAATTTTTTACAGCCATGGCTGGCGCATTGTGTAAATACACCATCATCAAATAAGGGAGATTATTCAATGTCTGTTACCACGCTTAATCTTGTTCAGAAACCGTCTTCCGCGATTTCAAAAACTCAGCGCCGGTACAAAGTCGGCTACGTACCTAATTTTGGCGACACCAGCACGCCTGCGCTGAATATCAGCGGCAAATGGTTGCGTGAAGCCGGATTTGATACCGGCACGCGGGTCTCGGCAGAAATTAGCGAAGGATGCATTGTGCTGCGGGTCTATAAGTCATAAAACGGAAAGGTGTGATTGATTGCTCACTTCTCAAAGGCAGCGTTGCGGGTTGCCCCTTGAATTCAGGTCAGGTGAGCATAAAACCGCCTGGCCTACTTTATTGGCAGAACAAACAGATAACGCGGTTTCCTTCACCGCGTGAATTCAGTTGCCAATAAGGAAATGCCATCCGTTTTAACCTCCTCAGGGTGCGACCCGGCAGGGCCGCAAACCGCCGTCGTTAACACTGCAAATACACAACATGCGTTTGCAGATACTCCTCGAGCCCATGACGACCATCAGCACCGCCGATGCCGGATTTGCGCCAGCCGGCATGGAATCCCTGCATGGCTTCAAAATTCTCGCGGTTAACGTAGGTTTCACCAAACTTCAGCTGACGCAGGGCGGTCATCGTGGTGGTCAGGTTCTGAGTGTAGATTGAGGAAGTCAGGCCGTACTCACAGTCATTGGCCAGTGCGATAGCTTCTTCGAGCGTTTTAAAGGTCATCACAGGAAGCACCGGGCCAAAAATTTCCTCACGCATAATCTCCATCTCTTGGCGTACGCCGGTAATAATCGTGGGCTCGAAGTAAAAGCCCTCGCGCCCCGCCCGTTTACCGCCCAACACAACCCTGCCGCCTTCTTCTACTGCCCTGGCAACTTTTTGCTCAACCCGCGCCAGCGCGGCGGCGGTGATCAGTGGCCCCATATCGATATCGTTTTTTTCAGCCGGATTGCCAAACGTCACGTGTTGCATCGCCTCTGTCAGTGCGCTGATAAAGCGGTCATAAATCCCTTCCTGTACATAAACCCGCTCTGCGCAGTTGCAGACCTGACCTGTATTAATGACGCGAGAGCTGACAATGGCCTTTACTGCCAGATCGAGGTCGGCATCATCCATTACAATGGCCGGCGCTTTACCCCCCAGCTCCAGAGAGACTTTGGTAACGTTTTTTGCTGCCGCTTCCATGGCGGCAATCCCGGCATTAACGCTGCCCGTCAGGCTTACCAACCCCACTTTTTCGTTGCCAGCCAGCTCCTGACCGATCTCAGGTCCGTAGCCGTAAACAACATTGAACACACCTTTTGGCAGGCCGATATCCGCAACGATCTGTGCAAACAGGGCCGCGTTATTGGGCGTCAACTCACTCGGTTTTATCGCAATCGTATTGCCGGTAATCAGTGCCGGCGCCGCTTTACGCGCAATCAAAAAAAACGGGAAGTTCCACGGTAAGATGCCGGTAGTAACGCCAATCGCTTTTTTAAAGACGAAAATATTTTCATTAGGACGATCGCTGTTCACAATCTCACCTTCGTAGCGTCGCGCCCATTCGGACATGTAGTCCAGGTAATCAGCAGTAAAAAGCACTTCGGTTTTTGCCAGCCCCTGGGTTTTACCGCCTTCTGCCACGATAGTGGCGCTGAGTTCGGGTTCACGCTGACGAATGGCTGTGGCAATTTTACGCAGCCAGCTGCCGCGCTCCACGGCCGGTAAGGCTTCCCAGCCCGGCTGCGCGGCATCGGCAGCGGCGATAGCGTCTGCGGCGTCCTGACGCGTGCCTTGAGGAATGCGTGACAGTAGCGCTTCGGTAGCAGGATTAATCACTTCAATCCACTTATCGCTGTGATTAGGCACAAAAACACCATTAATGAAATGTTGATGATGTGTTGTCATATGCAGGGCTCCGCTTTTAACTCGTTAACGTTATGTGAAAACAGAGTGAAACAGATTACGACGATACACCTTTTTATCTTTGCCAAAGCCACACTGCAGATGGCAGGGAAGGGAAGAAAGACACGACGAAGCCAGCATTTCCACGGCGTGTTTTGTTATCTGAGCGGTCAGCGTCTTATAAAAAGGGTCGACGGGCTGAAACCCTGTATTCTCCAGCAAATGCCGGAACGCCTGGGATGGCGATAAGCCCGTGCCTGCCCGCGCAGTCAATGACGAAGCGGTAGGCTTTTGACGGGAGGCATCCCCGGCCAATTGTCCTTTCGGTTTGCCCTGCCACGCAAACGTCTCATTGCGTGACTGCAGTTAATAACATGCGCAGCGACTACTGCGCTGAATCGTAGAGTGCTTATCCAACATCATGCGATCTCCCGCTGATCACAGTATCCCCACTAGCCTTGAGTCATATCACAAACCTTTTCTGCCGACCGTTTTCCCTCTTCGTCCGCCAAACCATCTTTGCAGCGAACCCGCAGCTCAACTTTATGTCATTGCCACGTTAATAAGCGTGCTGGCAGTAAGATTAAAACTGTGCCGATCAACACAACAAACAACAAAAATATCTCGAATAATAAGCGGTTTAGGTAAAACGTACGGTTACTGTCCTTAAATGTGAATTTGTGATCTTTATGTTGAAAATTCACCGGATTTTGCCAGCGGCCTGTGTTTTCCGGCAGCCATTCAAAGGCTGAGTGAAAGCAGCTCCCTCTAGACTGCTGCTTATCAGGAAACGTCGGTTTCCTGTTTGGCCTCAACCTTGCGAAGGAATAACAATGAACAGTGCCATTATTGCCGGTATTTTCTGGCATCTGGTGGGTGCCGCCAGTGCCGCATGTTTTTATGCGCCGTTTAAACAGGTCAAAAAATGGTCATGGGAAACCATGTGGGCAGTAGGTGGCTTGATGTCGTGGCTGATTTTGCCATGGGCAGTCAGTGCCGTACTGCTGCCGAATTTCTGGGCGTACTACAGTAGTTTCAGTCTGTCACAGCTGCTACCTGTGTTTTTGTTTGGTGCAATGTGGGGCATCGGCAATATTAACTACGGCCTGACCATGCGCTATCTCGGCATGTCGTTAGGCATCGGTATTGCTATCGGCATTACGTTAGTCGTCGGGACACTCATGACGCCGTTGCTGCAGGGCCGTTTTGTCGCGCTCTTTAGCTCGGCTGGTGGCCGTATGACGCTGCTTGGCGTTCTGGTCGCGCTGATTGGCGTGGCAATTGTATCGCGTGCCGGTTTGCTGAAAGAGCGCGCGCTGGGCATTAACGCCGAAGAATTCAATCTGAAGAAAGGGCTTGTACTGGCGGTTATCTGCGGTATTTTCTCGGCCGGCATGTCCTTCGCTATGGATGCCGCAAAGCCGATGCATGTTGCGGCAGCTAATCTGGGTATTAATCCGCTGTACGTGGCGCTACCCAGCTATGTGGTGATTATGGGCGGTGGTGCGCTGATTAACCTGGCGTACTGCTTTATCCGCCTGGCGGTTAAGCCGGAGCTCTCCCTCCGCCGGGACTTCTCCGTGGCAAAACCGCTGTTAATTGCCAATATCGCTTTCGCTATTCTTGGCGGCACCATGTGGTATCTGCAGTTCTTTTTCTATGCATGGGGCCATGCCAAAATTCCACCGCAATATGACTTTGTCAGTTGGATGCTGCACATGAGTCTGTATGTGCTGTGTGGTGGTCTGGTCGGACTGATGCTGAAAGAGTGGAAATCTGTCGGGCGTCGTCCGGTTAGCGTCCTGTCGATTGGCTGCATAGTCATTATCATCGCTGCCAATATTGTCGGGCTTGGCATGGCTGCCTGACTCCGCAGAGATAAAAGCCTGATGCGTTAACGCGTATCAGGCTTTTGCGTTATCAGTTAGCGTGGCGCATTGCGGTACAAAACGTTGCCGCCAGGCACTGGGCGTCATGCCGGTTTCACGCGTAAACACCACCGAAAAATAGTTACTGTCATCAAAGCCGCAGCGTGAAGCAATCTCGCTGATTAAACTTTCCTGGGTGCGTAGTAAGTATTTTGCCTGACAGAGTTGAAGCTGACGCAAATAGTGGCCAATTGTCATGCCGGTTTGCTGGCGAAACAGCTGTTTAAGCGCTCGCTCGCTGAGTTGGTGCTGCTCGCAAAAGTGGGCGAGGTCAAACGGACGGCTGATATCGGCCAGCAGCGACGACATCAGCAGATCAAGCTGTTCGCCTTCCGGTAGCGCCCAGGAACGATCGGCCGCGTAACCGTGGCGGCGCAGAATCAGCGCCAGCTGTAAAAACAAGGCTTCAGAAAGCTGAATGGACAAGGGATCGTTTTTGCGGCTTTCCCGCTCCAGTTGGCTGATGACGCCACGTGCCAGCGCCATACCCTGGGTGGTTAATCGCCAACCGGACTGAGCATTCTCTTCCTGAGGCGGTATAAGCTGGCTCCAGTCAAGATCGAGCCGAAAGCGATCGCGGCAATAAAGAATGTTGTCGAGCGCCAGGTCATGGACGCTGTCATAGCTATGGCAGTCGCTGTCGCGAATATAAAACACATCGCCGCAGGTAATCAGCCAGGGGCGATCGTTGAGGATGTGCAGCCCGTTGCCGCGCCAGACAATCACAATCTCGCTAAACCTGTGTTGATGAGGCGGGAAAGAGGGTTGTGGCATACGTTCGGCCACTGCGATGGGCAGGTTTCTGGCTGGAAAGTAGTCTTCGCGCGACAGAATTAGCGACATATTAAAAGCTCCAGTTACCACATCTGTTGACGCTCCATGCGGGGCGCGTAGCCAAATTCACGCCGGAACAGCGTGGAGAAGTGGTTGCTGTCACCAAATCCACACTGATAGGCGATGTCCGTTATACGCATATCGCTGTGGCGTAGCAGATGACGCGCCTGCAATAAACGCAGCCGATTCAAATAACGCTGTGGCGTACTGCCTGTCTGCTGCTTCATCTGGCGGTGCAGCGTACGCAGCGACAGTGAAAAGCTGTCGGCCAGCGCCTCCCATACGATCTCTTCACTGTAATGCTCATTCAGCCAGTCAAGCAATCGGTGCAGTCTGGCTTCCTGGTCCTGCGCGTTGTCATTGCGAGCGGCCTCACGTAGCAACACCAGCATTTGCAGAAAGAGTTGCTCCTGATGTGCCTGACGTTCGAGTGACCACAGAGGTTGCTGCTTCATCTGTGTCACCAACTGCAAAGCGTGCCCCATCACTTTTTGATTAATGCGCCAGTGCGACGCGTACCGGCCGTCCTCTTCACGCGGCAATAGTGCCTGCAGCCCGGAAAGAAAGCGGAACGCCCCCGGGCTTCGGTACAGCACATTGGTCAGGCAAAGGTTGTCGGTTTTTTCATACAGATGGCGATCGTGGTCGCGTACAAAGCACACGCAACCGGCACTCAACGCCTGCGGCTGACCATTAAACACATGAATACCTGATCCCTGTTCAACCAGCACAATTTCATGGAAATCATGGTGATGCTCTGGAAAAGCCTGCTGTGGCACGCGTGGCTCGATGGCAATGGCGTAATTTCCGGCGGGAAAGAAATCCGCGCTATGCAGAACGGTCATGGCTTGCTCTCCGTTAACAATGTTGCAACTGAGTCTACGCAGGCGCTGCGGACATCACCTTGAATTTTGAACGGGGCGGCGCAAGAAAATGGCGAATTATTTAAGATCGCCTAAGTGATTGATAGAAATGCGGCAAAGCTCACAACTCTATCGTCACGCGGTTCTGTGAGCTATCTCACGAACACCTTTGCAAACCTGCCAGCGAAGATCCTCTGCTGGCACTGCGCCTAAGGTGGCAGGCCTGCAGGCTTTTTATTCTGTAGCCATGTCATTTCAGGAAAACATGCCATGAATATGCGTAACATCGTTGCCATTGATTTAGGCGCATCCAGCGGGCGCGTCATGCTTGCGCAGTGGACGTCGGACAGCCAGAAAATCGCCCTTCGTGAAGTCCGTCGTTTCGCGAATCAGCGGGTTCAGCGCGGCGGCTATGACTGCTGGGATCTGGATCGTCTGGAGCAGGACATTCGCGCCGGACTGCAGCAACTGGATGATGAAGGCATCGTGCCGGACAGCATGGGTATTGATACCTGGGGCGTTGATTTGGTACTGCTGGATGCAGACGGACATCGCGTTGGCGAAGCCGTGAGCTACCGTGACAAACGCACCGAGGGCCTGATGGCCCAGGCGATTGACGATCTCGGCCAGCAGGCGATATACCAGCGCACCGGCATTCAGTTTCTGCCATTTAACACCCTATATCAGCTGCGCGCGCTACATCTGCAGCAGCCGGACTGGCAGTCGCAGGTGAAACATGCGCTGATGATTCCGGACTATCTACACTATCGTCTCACCGGCGAAATGAACTGGGAATACACCAACGCCACCACCACGCAGTTACTGAATATTCAAAGTGGTGAGTGGGATCGTGACTTGCTGGACTGGGCTGGCGTCGACTCCGCCTGGTTCGGCACACCGCATGCACCGGGCAATAACGTGGGTTACTGGGCCAGCGCCAGCGGCAAGCGGATCCCGGTGATTGCCGTAGCCACGCACGATACGGCCAGCGCGGTGCTGGCCACGCCACTGATGCACGACGATGCAGCCTATCTCAGTTCAGGTACCTGGTCGTTAATGGGGATTGAAAGTCTCCAACCCTATGTGAATGCGACTGCTTTACAGGCCAACATAACCAATGAAGGCGGCGCGGAAGGTTACCGGGTGCTAAAAAACATTATGGGGCTGTGGCTTTTACAGCGCGTCTGTAGCGAACTGAACATCCGCGACTTGCCCCTGCTTATTGCGGATGCCGCAAAACAGCCAGCCTGCCGCTCGCTCATAGATCCTAACCACCCTCGCTTTATTAACCCAGACAACATGGTGCAGGCAATCCAACATGCCTGTGCTGAACAGGCGATGCCGATACCGCACACTGCGGCCGAACTGGCACGCACCCTCTTTGACAGTCTGGCGCTCTTATATCGTCAGACAATCCTGGAACTCGGCCAGCTACGCGGCACACCGCTACGGCAGCTGCATATCGTGGGCGGCGGTAGCCAGAATCCTTTACTCAACCAGCTGTGTGCCGATGCCTGTCAACTGCCGGTGATTGCCGGTCCGGTAGAAGCCTCCACGCTGGGAAATGTGGGTTGCCAGCTCATCGCGCTAGGTGAACTGCGTGACGTCGCGGATTTGCGCCGCTGCATCAGCCGTAATTTCCCGTCAGACATCTTTGAACCGCTCGACAACAGCGCGTTTGCGGCCCATCAGGCGCGCTTCACCGCGCTGCTCCAACCTGCTAAGGAACTTGCATATGACAAAGCTGATTGAACAGGCCTTTGACCTGGCGAAACAACGTTATGCTGAGAATGGCGTTGATGTGGACCTTGTGATGGCGCAACTGGATGAGATCCCGGTCTCGATGCACTGTTGGCAGGGTGATGACGTGCGCGGTTTTGAAAATCCCAACGGGCAACTCACCGGCGGTATTCAGGCCACCGGCAACTATCCGGGACGGGCACGCAACGCCGACGAATTGCGCGCCGACATTGAAAAAGCCATATCGCTGATTCCGGGCGCCTTACGTCTGAATCTGCACGCGATCTATCTTGAAAGCAGCCAAGCCGTTGAGCGCGATGCCATCGAGCCGAAACACTTCAGCAACTGGGTAGCGTGGGCAAAAAGCAACAGGCTGGGGCTGGATTTCAATCCAACCTGCTTTTCACATGCAAAGAGTGCCGATGGCTTTACGCTGTCGCACGCCGATTCAGGTATTCGCCAGTTTTGGATCGACCACTGTAAAGCCAGTCGCCATATTTCGGCTTACTTTGGTGAACAGCTCGGTACGCCTTCCGTGATGAACATTTGGGTGCCGGACGGCATGAAAGATCTCACCATCGACCGCTTTGCGCCGCGCCAGCGCCTTGCCAGCGCGCTTGACGCGATCATCAGTGAGCAACTCAACCCGCAACACCATATTGATGCTGTGGAAAGCAAACTATTCGGGATTGGTGCGGAAAGCTACACCGTGGGTTCCAACGAATTCTGCCTTGGCTACGCCAGCAGCCGGCAGATTGCGCTGACGCTGGACGCCGGGCATTTCCACCCGACTGAAGTCATCTCCGACAAAATCTCTACCGCGATGCTGTACGTGCCGCGCCTGCTGCTGCATGTGAGCCGTCCGGTACGTTGGGACAGCGATCATGTAGTGCTGCTCGATGATGAAACCCAGGCGATTGCCCATGAGATCGCCCGCCAGAAACTCTTCGATAAGGTGCATATCGGCCTCGACTTTTTTGATGCCTCAATCAACCGCATTGCCGCCTGGGTCATTGGTACGCGTAACGCCAAAAAAGCGTTGCTGCGGGCGCTGCTGGAGCCCAGCGATCGGCTGCGTAGGCTGGAGAGTGAAGGGGATTTCACCGCACGGTTGGCCCTGCTGGAAGAGCAAAAGTCGCTGCCGTGGCAGGCGGTGTGGGAAGCATGGTGCCTGCGCCATGACGTTCCTGCCGATGCCAGCTGGCTGAGCGACGTCCATCATTACGAACAACATACTTTGCGTCAACGCTAAGGGATAAACCATGCAAAACATTCTGACATCCTGGTTCGTACAGGGGATGGTAAAAGCCACCAGCGATATGTGGTTGAAAGGCTGGGATGAGCGTAACGGCGGTAACGTTAGCCTGCGCCTGCTTCCCGAAGAAGTGCAGGACTTCGCCAGCGACTTTTATGCCGAACCGCGCTGCATTGAACTGAGTAAACCGGCACCGGCGTTAGCTAACGACTGGTTTTTAGTGACCGGGTCTGGCAAGTTTTTTCGTAACGTGCAGCTCGACCCGGCAGACAGTCTGGTGCTGCTGCAGGTGGATGACCAGGGGTTGTCGTATAAAATTCACTGGGGATTAAGCAACGGTGGGCTGCCGACCTCTGAACTGGCGGCGCATTTCCAGTCGCACAGCGTACGCAAGCAGGTGACTCATGGAAGCGATCGGGTGATTATGCACTGCCATGCTACTCACTTTATGGCGCTGAGCTACGTTGTAAATCTGGATTCGGCACGCTTCACGCGCCTGCTTTGGGAAGGCAGCACAGAGTGTCTGGTGGTGTTCCCGGACGGGGTGGGCATTTTGCCATGGATGGTGCCGGGCACTGACGGTATCGGCCAGGCTACGGCTGATGAGATGGCGATCCACAGCCTGGTCATGTGGCCCTTCCACGGCATCTTTGGCGCGGGTCCTAATCTTGATGAGACCTTTGGCCTGATCGACACCGCTGAAAAATCATCGGAGGTTGTCGTAAAAGCCCTATCTATGGGCGGTATTCGTCAGAGCATCACCACCGCGCAGCTGATCGCGCTGGGTGAACGCTTTAACGTTAAACCTTGGCAGGCAGCACTGGATGCGGAGCGCAGCGATGTTACGTAAAGCTTTTGTCATGCAGGTGCATGCTCACTGCCACGATGAATACCTGCGTCGTCATTCACCCATCTGGCCGGAACTGGAACAGACGCTAAAAGCGCATGGTGCCCATCACTATGCTATCTGGCTGGATGCCGATCGTAACCTGCTGTTCGCCAGCGTTGAGATTGAATCAGAAGCCCGCTGGCTCGCGGTGGCGCAAACCGAGGTTTGCCAGCGCTGGTGGGCATCGATGAAAGATTTAATGCCGTCTAATGCGGATAACAGCCCGATAAGTGCAGAGCTTAAACCGATGTTTTTTCTGCCTTAGAGAGCTGATGAAGCAAAGGACAGAAGCCCTGATGTGGCGGGCCTGGTTTGTATTGTGTTGCAACCCTGCATCATGACTTGCAGGTGCGCCACACTCTTGCCGTACCTGCGATGGAACCGGCTGGACGATCCAGAACCGCGTAAAGTCGAACCCGCCAGCATGTAAGTGATCTTATCCCTGAAACTGTGACCTTCACCCCAAAAGTGCGTGAAACTAAAGCTGGTATACTTATATAAAGACTACTTGCTCAAGCATCTTTACTGGCGTGTGTTAAGAACAACATTAAATTAAACGTATTAACGTTCATTTTTTCTAAAATTTCTGACAGCGTCTAAAGTAGTAAGCATCTAAGATATAAAGAACACTGGAGAGTCGCGCCGGTGTTCTTTGCTGCTAATGGAATGAAATGACCAGATTTACAAGAGCATAATAGCCACTGGATTCTCCTCCATGAAGTGATTCAGACCATCCGCTTTGCAAGTTCAGCGTCAAATTATTTCGAATGTGAGCTGCAAGGCCGGTGTTAAGGTTAATGCTGCTACCTGTGAGTTTACTTCGAAAAGTTGTCTGTGAATCGTCTACTTCCGGTATTGAGGCTGTCATCTCACTCTGGCCTCCATAAGACTCTACCAACGAAGGTGTTAACCACCATTCAAACTTCGCTTCATTATCACGTACTGAGCCAATTTTTAATCCCGTACGCACTGATTGTCGATAAGGCTTATGCCAGTTGATGGAGGCAGCTTCGTCCTGCCCTTGATTGATGCTGAGCCCCTGTATCGTATACTGAACTTGCGGCTCAATAGCCAGTCTTGAGGTTATAGTAAATGCCTGCCCGATTTCAGCAGAGCTCAACCAACCAATCCCCGCAGTTGAGAGTCTGGTAGCGTCGTTTGAGGACGTCGACAAGCTGTGATAACTGGTTTGAAGTAGTCCGTCAATATGCAAGCCAGAATGCATTAGCCCTGAAATATATCCACCGCCAGCATATATAGTGTCACGCGCCGTGCCTGCTGCACGATTTCCGCTATCGCGCCAAACATCATTGCGCATAATGCCTGTTGCGCCGTAAATACCTGCACGCCAGTCTGTATTTTCACCATCGAGTTGCCATAAATCTCCACCGATTTGTACGAAGCTGTAAGCACTATTACTCTCAGGTTGGTTGCCCTTCATAAGATTGCCGCTATTAGGTTGACGAAGATATCCGGCAGCCAGTCGCCCCCATATTCTGCTGGAAGGTGCATAGTGAAACCGAGAGTCGGCTGTACCCGCCACGAGGCGGTCATAATCGAGTGTTAGTGCAGGCATTGCGGCATATACCCAAACAGCATCGCGATAGTTTGGGAATTGCGTCACTGCGCTAACAGGTTGAAAGGAGCTATCGGGGCTTCCCGACGTATTGCCATCGTTAACAGTGTTAATAGATCGCACTTGTTGCGAAGTTAAATACCAACTTTGATCTGCGTTACGGTAAACATTGTAGGAGTAAGCGCCTGCATTGAGAGGTTGCTTCATGCTGAATGCGTTTACATCCGTTGTTGCACCGTTAATTGCTTTTATAAGGGTGATGCCATTGCCTGTTGTTTGAGCACCGAGACCTCCGTGATTTACTATCAGGAGTTCAGTATTACCAGAGGCGCGTCCACCATCAATAATCACATGGTCAACTGGAGAATTCGTGTCACCTGCAACAGTGTTAAGCGTGAGGAAACCACCATTGCCAATGAGATTGGTTACTGTCAACGTGTGGGGTGTAAGACCTCCTGAAGTTGGTACAAAGACAACTTTACCTGCATTTGTCAAAGTGCTTACCAGAGAGTCACCCGTTATATTCCATGTGCTACTCTGGTCAATGTTAACATCTGTCGGATCTATAATGCCGTTCAGGATCGTGTTGTTTAATAGTGATAGCGATGTGCCGGATTGCGCAACAATTGTCGTCGTGGCCTCCAGCCCATCCATAACCAATGAACCTGCATTAAGATTAATCTGGGACTGGTTCAGGTTACCTCCTAAACGAAGGCCACCAATGCCATTTTTGGTAACTTGTCCACTGCCTGTCAAATTCCCATTCCAGACACTTGTGTTTTGAAGGACAAAATTCATATTTCCATTATTAATGATGCTATTACTTAATAAAATAGCTCCATCATTAAGGGTGGTTGTGCCACTCAGGACTCCACCACTCGAAACACTTAATGTTCCACCTGAATTCACCAACGTTTCTAAACCCAGAGCGCCGCCAGACAGGACCTCAAATCCACCTGAATTTATAAGTGTTGATGTGGCTGTACCACCTCTCAATACCGTTATGAGGCCGCCAGAATTCACTACAGAGGATGTAACTAAGCCGCCATTATTAACGTACTGGCTACCGGTAGAATTTACTATAGTCAATATTGCAGAACCGCCGCTGCTGACGTATTGACCTGCGTATGAATTCAATGTGGTAAATGTTGCGCTTCCCCCAGACTGAATCGTCTGCGTGCCTGTATTTATTGTGGTGCCAGTAGCTGATCCCCTGTCTCTCAGGGTCTGTGTTCCATTGTTCAATATCGTACCCGTCGCCACTCCACTGTTGAAAACAGTCTGGGAGCCGCCCGAGGTAACAATAGTCGATGTAACTGATCCTCCATCTTCAACCGTCTGCATGCCGCCACTGACTACTGTGCTCGTTGCCTGTCCGCCAGCTAAAACAGTCTGAAAACCGCCTGCGTTTAATTCCGTGGATATGGCTGAGCCACCGCTACTGATGTACTGAGAACCGCCGGAGTTGATCAGGGTAGATGTAGCTGAACCACCACTACTTATGTATTGCCCTCCACTGGCATTCACTGTGGTGGTTGTCACTCTGCCACCATTCTGAATGGTCTGCGTACCAGAATTAACAAGAATGTTGCTTGCTGAGCCGCCGTTCATGATGGTTTGTGTGCCGCCATTTACCAGTGTACTTGTTGCTAAAGCTCCGCTCATAACGGTCTGAAAACCGCCAGCGTTAACGGTAGCTGATGTAACTGTGGCACCATCTTGTATGAACTGTGTTCCGCCGTTGACGAGAACGTCCGTAACCATCCCCCCGCCAAGTACGTTTTGAATTCCCCCTGAATTCACGGTTGTGAACGCAGCTGAACCTCCGCTGCTAACATACTGTAAACCGCCTGAATTCAAAATA
Organism: Pantoea sp. B623; assembly: GCF_024814475.1. Taxonomy (NCBI): domain Bacteria; kingdom Pseudomonadati; phylum Pseudomonadota; class Gammaproteobacteria; order Enterobacterales; family Erwiniaceae; genus Pantoea; species Pantoea sp. B623. The sequence continues at coordinate 4,154,153 of NZ_JANUXM010000004.1, forward strand.
GTCGATGTTGCAGTACCGCCGCTGCTGATGTATTGCCCCCCACTTGAATTCACGGTAGTGGCTGTTACCTTCCCTCCGTCCTGAACAGTCTGCGTACCAGAATTTACAAGAATACTACTCGCCGAGCCCCCATTCCTGATGGTTTGTGTGCCGCCATTCACAATCGTATCTGTTGCCATTCCATTGCTTAAAATAGTTTGAAACCCGCCAGAGGTGATCAGAGATGATGTTGCAAAGCCTCCACTACTAACATACTGCACGCCGCCTAAATTTACGGTTGTGGACGTAGCTAGACCACCACTGCTGATGAACTGATTACCACCGTTGTTAATCGTTGATGCAGTTGCGATATCCCCGTTCAGGATATTTTGTGACTGTGTGTCTCCTATCGTTTCATTGCTATGGTTTACGGCAGCGGCATTCTCAGATACAAAAGACAGCATTAACGTTGCGGCCAATAGCGGAATACTGCCACCATAGCCCGCTTGTTCTGAAGTGACGATCCAAGCCTGGCGCGCAACACTCCAAATTACTCGGTAAACTTTGTTCATCTGCTCGCCTCTTTGGCATTTTTTTGCAAGCCGCTATTAGCACATTTATTTTTTTTCATACGCTATTTTCTCGCGTAAGTTGATCGCGCAGCCGCTCTATCACTCCGATTACTTGTTTTCCCGTAATCAATCGAGTGCATTCATACTGACGCTCGGTTCCTTTGTGTCTTGGGCACCAAAAGAAGTCTTGGTGATCAAAATTTTCATGAGGACTGTCCCAGCAACCATTGCAACCATGACTACTGAATACTCTCCATGGCGTGTAAAATTCAGCACCCGGCAGACTAAATCCGCTTATAAGCACCACTGGAATTTTTGCAGCCCAAGCCAGCCAGGATAATCCACTCGCCAGGCCGATAAAAAAGCTGGCGTGCCTGAGCAGGTCTACACGCGACTGCAGCGGCAGGTTGCCAGTAAAATCTTCGGCACCATAAGGAATATGATTCCAGACAAACCCACTGCCTGTTATTGACTCCCGATCAATGCAAAGTACCCTGTAACCTTGAGCTTTAAGATGCGCAACGACTTCGGCCCAACCCTGTCCGTTGTTCCAAAATTTAGCCTGGCAAGTTGACTGGACAGCGATACAAACATAAGGCTCAGTGATTGTGCGTGAGGCATTCAAGTTAAGACGCGGTGCTTCTTCTCTGTGATCTACCGCCAGAATGTGTCCAGCGATACGGTGAAAGCCGGTCTGGCGAAAGTCCAGAGGTTGGTGCGTATCGTTGCCCCCAAAGAACAATCCAACCCGGTAGGTGGCATATGGAGATAACTGCCTCATGGCGTCGGGCGTGGAAAAGTGAATATCAGGATACTGTGCTTCTAGTAACGTAATGATATTCTGAGACATATTACATTCAAGATGGCAATTATGTTGTTGACGGAAGCGTTCTGCGTAATGGAACCAGCCAATGAGGTCGCCAAGCGTGCCGGTTGGGAAAGATATGAGTACATGACGCCCCTTAAGATCCAAGGCTATATCAAGTAAAGGGTCGGCGTCGTCTTCACACCAGATTCGAATACGGAAACGGACAAAATATTTTTTAGATGAAGTAACCCAACCAGCACCGGATTCGCACTGAAAAAGAACATTCCCTGAGTCGTCATCAAGAAGAGTGACACGCCAACGCCCTTCAGGTAAGAGTATTCTGGCTCCATCGTTAAAATCGTAAAAGATGCCAGCAGGTCCTGACTCTGAAGGGATAGGCGGTGGCAATATGAAAGAAAACGCCATATTGTTAGACACCCTTTTTTGAGCACATATCATATTGCCTGATGTGGAGATCTGTTCTTTCACAAACTCCCCCTGCTGATAAAATTGATGTAATAACAAGATTTCTGGTTAAAAGGGCAGCCGGTTGCTTTTCTGGCGTCAGCTTGCCGCCGGAGATTTTATTGCGTTCTGGTCACTTTAAAGCGACATGATGAGTGCGTAGCTACCATCAACCATCTTTCCTGCGTTCATTAGTAAAGGGATACTCTTTTACTGCGCGTACTGTAAGCCACATTTAAATCTGCTTGTTAGAGCAACCGCGCAGAGTATAACCGTCATCTGAGCGGTAAAGCGCTGCAAAAAAGTAAGTGATAAAAACGGTTCAAGGACCATCTAAACCTCTCACTCTCAAAAAACTGCACGTAAGAAAATTTTGCTGTTATGGAAAATAATCTGAAATTAATATCGGCAGGAAGGTAAAAAATTTTAGAACTGTTGTAAAAAAAATGACATGATATTGAAATGTAATAACAATTTTCGGCGGGTGGTTTTTTTAAGTCTGGCTACGCTCATAGGCAGTATAAGCGCTTTTTTACACAAATATTAATGACCCATAAGGACAATCGAAGTAATCAAGAAAGAAGTTAAGCTGTAAAGAGAAGGAAATCATTTTTTTCAATGAGCTAGATGATAATTAGCGACTGTTCTACATCACTCTACTTATGTTAAATTTTTTTGAAATTGAGAATTAATATAAGCGTGTTTAATTAAGGTTACAATGTATTGTTAAGTACATATAAAAAAGTGCCCATGTAATCCTTACGTCTCTTACACCTATGAGAAGCTGGTAGCCATTGGATCGTTTTTAAGAGTTAATGTCGACGATGGTCAGGACAAGAAGAATTCTATGCTTCACGATAGCATAGCCGCTCAGAGCGATTTTTATTATGTTTAGCTTCGATGAAAAAAGCCCGCTCAGCGAAAGCTGGGCGGGCTTATCTAAATCTGGCTCCTCTGACTGGACTCGAACCAGTGACATACGGATTAACAGTCCGCCGTTCTACCGACTGAACTACAGAGGAATCGTTCGAACGGGGCGCATATTATCGACGTCGCGCAGGCTTGTCAAAGCTCTTTTTCACAAAAGTGTCTGATTGCTGAAATACTCACCAACTCTGTCCTCTGCGTCGTATCGCTTAGGTCAGCGACCACGTTTGCCATGTGTATGAGGCTTTTTAGTCTGTTCATTGACACCGCATGTCAGCTTAAAACATGGCATCGCGTTAAACGCCTACGATTGTTCTTTATGTTCGTCACATTTATTTCATTTTTAGTTTGAAATGCCTATAAATGGAATTTATATTTCATTTCAACTTTTCTCTGTCCGCCCGGAGTTGAAATGAATAAAGTCAGAATCGGCATGATAGGCAGTGGGTATATTGGCCGCTGCCACGCAATCGCCTATGCCCAGGCCCCTGCAGTGTTTGCGTTAAAAGGGGAGATCGTTCGTGAAATGCTGGCAGAGGTGAATCCCGAACTGGCGGCAAAGCAGGCTGCCACCTTTGGGTTTGCCCGCGCCACGGGCGACTGGCGCGAGCTGGTGCGCGATCCCAATATTGATGTGGTCGACATCTGTGCCCCCAATTTCCTTCACAAGGAAATGGCGCTGGCCGCAATCGCTAATGGTAAACATGTCTATTCTGAAAAACCGCTTTCACTGAACGTTGCGGATGCTAAGGAAATGGTTGAGGCTGCAACAAAAGCCGGGGTGAAAACGCTGGTGGGCTTTAACTACATGAAAAACCCCACCAGCCAACTGGCGAAAGAGATCATTGCGCGAGGCGAAATTGGCGATGTGGTGCATTTTTACGGCACGCACAACGAGGACTATCTGGCGAAACCTGACACGCCGCTCGACTGGCACTGCCAAAAAGCGTTGGCCGGACTGGGTGCTCTGGGCGATCTGGCTGCGCATATCGTTAATATGGCGCATTATCTGATTGGCAACATTGCGGAAGTCAGCGGTGATATGATGACGGTCATCCGGTCGCGTCCCGATCCGAACGATCTCAACCGCCAGTTGCCGGTCGAGAATGAAGATCAGGCCAGCGCACTTTTGCGTTTCCAGAACGGGGCGCACGGCGTTATTGAAACCTCGCGCATCGCCTGCGGGGCCAAAATGGGTCTGACCTATGTCGTGACGGGAACGAAAGGGACACTGCGTTATACGCAAGAGCGGATGGCAGAGCTTGAACTCTATCTCCACGATGAACCTGCAGAACGTCAGGGCTTCAAAACGATTCTGACCGGGCCCGCCCATCCGGACTATGCCAGTTTTTGTGTATCAGCAGGGCACGGTATTGGCTTCAACGATCAAAAGACAGTAGAAATTCGCGATCTGATCAATGGTATCGCCGCAGGCGACCGCATGTGGCCAGATTTTGCCGAAGGTCTGCAGGTACAAAAGGTACTGGAGGCGATCGCGCAGTCAGCAACGGAACGGTGCTGGAAGGAAGTCTAGGTCATTCGTTATAGCAGACTTAACGCCGATCAACCGGATGCGCGCCTGCTGAAGGCCAGGCGCGCCGCGTCATCAGCGGTCAGAAACTTTGTCCCACCACAGCTTATCCATCGCGTAGTAGCGGTCACGCTGACTTACCGGCTGTGACAAATCCCGCTGCCAGGGTTTAGCCAGAATATAGTGCAGGTTCTTCACCTCTTCACATTGCCACAAGGTCTCATGCTGAAAGCGCAGGGTTTTCAAGGCGTTGTAAATGTAAGACAGCGGTAGCCACTTATCTTTAAAGGCTTCGTTGAGTAAGTCCTGCTCTGAAAAGGTGTACGCGCGCAAATCATCGATGGCGGCAATACGCGATTCAAGGTCCTGAAAGAGGGCCTCATCCGGTTCCAGCACCAGGAACCCGGCATTCAGATAGTCATCAACGTGTTCCGGCGGTGCCTGCTCCCACTCCTGCCAGGTATAATGGCAGAACTTGGGCTCCCAACTGTCAGGATAGGACGCAATCTGATTAGGATTACAGCGACAGGCATGGCAGGCGGCAAGGGTGAACTCACCCAGATCCAGTGTAAACAGCTCATCCATATTTTTTAAGATGAGCATGTCAGCATCCAGAAACACCACGCGACGATAATCGGTCAACTGCCAGGCGCGCAGTTTTGTCCAGACCTCACCAAAGCGTTCAGAGGCGTAATGCTGGTTCAGATCGCTGTGCGGATAAAGCGGGTCAACCCGACGGATAAGGCAACCCTCATCCTTAAGGGTTTCACAGTCGTCATGGCTTATCGCATCGGTCACCATCACAAGCAAAGGCCAGCGCGTTTGGGTTTGTTGCAGTGAACGGTGCAGCGCTTTTACGCCCACCAGGTAGTCCGGTTGCGTCAGTAACGTTACCCAGGCAAACATAGCATTCCTTCTCTGAATTATTTAAACAGCGCAGCGGTATAGTCGTTGCTGAAGCGATTGCTGGGATCAAGCCGTTCACGCAGGGCGCGGAAGCGATCCCAGTGCGGATAAAGATCCCGCCAGTGGTAGAGTGAGGCATCGTAATATTTGCCCCAGTGCGGGCGGCCACCTTCTTCAGCCAGCAGTTTCTCAACTTCGCTCAGGAAGTGCAGGCCTGCCTCAGAAAGCGATCCATCATCAGCGTAATACACGACAAAACCAAAGAAGCAGGTCGGTTGGTCGAAAGCGGGGCTCAGCCAGGCGGAGGAGGCACCGGTGCAGCGCAGGATGATGGGATAGTGCATGTGTGGCCGGTTCTCGGCATACCAGCGTTTGATTTTGCTGATAATCGCCGGGGTACGTTCCAGGGGAACGCCGATCTCTACGTTGATCTGCGGTACGGCAATACCGCGACAGAACAGTTGATAGATATCCCCGGTAACGTCAGTAAAATCGCGGAAACGCGTGACGGTACTAAATTGTTTACCGCCTTTACCGTGAATCTGTGTATCGCGATGCATATGCTCCAGCGTCTGTTCAATCGTCTCGTTCAGGCTGTCATCACCTTCATCGGCATGCTCCACCACTTCGCGTCCCTGTTGCTCGTAACGCTGGATCTCGTCGTCGCTGGCCTGATGCGCATTCCAGACATGCATGATGTTGTCGTCGACAAACCACCAGACTTTACTGAGTGCGTAGTCTTCATTCCAGCGCAGCAGATCGCTTTCCAGAGTGTCTGCGGAGACCGCATTCTTGTGGCAGGTGAAGATGCGGAAAGGCTGGGTACGCAACGTCACTTCGGTCACAATACCCAGCGAGCCCAACGACACCAGCGCCGCGGCAAAATCGTCATCACCGCGCGACAGTTCCCGCACACATCCATCGCTCAGCACCAGTCGAATCTGCTCAGCTTCATCCGCGATGGAACTTTGCTGCAGGCCCTGACCGTGCGTACCGGTTGCCATCGCGCCTGCCAGCGTCTGCACGGCGATCACCCCCGGCGACGAGGCCAGCATCCGGTCCATGTCTGTCAGGGTGCGGTAGATGTGTTCAAGCGGCGTGGCGCCTGCAAAGGTGACACTGTGAGCATCGCTGCGGATCAGGCCCGTAAAGGCACTGAGATCCAGCAGCAGATCGTCGGGATGCACAGCCAGCATTTTGCCGGGCGAGTAGGTTTTACCCATCACGCGCACTTTGTTGCGGGCCTCGCGCAGCAACTGCTGCAGGGCAGCCTCATCGGTGGGGCGGTTTACCTGTTGTTGCGTACCTATTGGCGCATTCTGGGCCCAGTTCCAGAGTGTATTGTCGTGAGGATCACGTTGTGTCTGGCGAAGCGGATAAAGGCTGGTGTCTCTTCTCAAGCGGCTTTCCTTACTTAAGTTATATTATTAATACTTATTAAGCTTAGACTATCGCGTTGAGCGCTTCTCACGCCTGCTGTGAGCCAATGTAACGCAGGGTTGCCGTGACGGCGAGCTGACGATTACGACGGATGATGGCGTCTTCATTCTCATCCCGACTAAACAGCGTGTTAAAGGTGAAGCGGTTGGACACCTGATGGACACAGATACTGCTGATCAGGCGATGCACGTCCAGTGTCTCAATCTCTTTGATGAACAGCCCCTGTTGTTGTCCCCGACTCAGAATATCATCGAGTAAATCCAGTGCGCTGCGGTTCAGTTGACTCAGGCGGGCAGACTGCGAGATGTAGCGGCCGCGAGACAGATTTTCCATGCAGATGAGGCGCACGAAATCCGGGTGGGAAACATGGTAATCGAAGCTGGATTCAACCAGTTTGATAATGGCCTGCTCAGGGGCAAGGGAAGCCAGATTCAGGCCGGTTTCATGTTCCCTGATCTGCTGATAAACCTGTTCCAGTGCATCAATATAGAGCTGCTCTTTATTGCCAAAATGGTAAACAACCATCCGTTTGGTGGTCTGAGCGTTTTCAGCAATGTGCTCCAGACGGGCTCCTTGCATGCCAAACTCGGCGAAGGTGGTCAGTGCGCTCGCAAGAATGCGTTTTTTAAGCCCCTCAGGGTCGTTTTTGCGTTTCATAGTGTCCGACATAATGCTTAACAGGGCGCCCGATAACGATAAAGTGAGACGAGAACATTAACATAGCGTAAAAAAATGTTAGTTACACTTAAACAAAATGAAGATTAATAAGTCAGGTCTGGGACAACAAGATATATCATGTGCTGGACATATTAAGCTTCTGGACATATTAAAATTTCACATATTAGCTGTTATATTGAGGGGGGTGAATCACTGTGAAATTAGAAATGCAAGCTAGAGACTGAAATTAAACGAGCTGATTTACAAACTCAAGTCTGGCGCTATGATGCTAAAAATGACGCCCAGCTAATATGTCTGGGTTTATTTTATAAAAATATAAGTACTGGCTACTACCATGTGCGAAAAAAAAACACAAAAAAATGGAACCTTATCAAGAGAGAAGACACACAAAAAGTATACTTAAAGTTAAGTGAAAAAAAATGATTGATGAAGTACTGAGAGAGCTTGGTGTGGATGTAAACACTATTGAACCCTGTCAAGGCGAGGTGTATGCATTAACAATGAATGATGGAAATGAAATAAACTTACATATTGATGATAAAAATTGGTTACATGCAATGTCTGAGTTTTCATGTAGCGTTGACGAAAAAGGGAATATGTATAAACAGTTAGCATGGTTCAATGACTTCAATGTGTCACATCCACAACTTATCATGGGTGTGAACAGAGATAACGAAAAGATAGTTCTTCACAGCCGCTTTCACTGTGAAAATACGAACAGAGTTAAAGTCATTGAATTTTTCGAGGTATTCACTCTGAAGTTAAATGAGATTAAAAATTTCTTTAATTGATAATCTGTCTGAAATTATAATACTGTATTTATCTTGCATTATTAAGTGCAGTTTTTATAAAGTAAGTATTAAAATATGTTTAGATAAAGTGAAGTGTGATGATTTATCAGGAATGAAGAACATTGAGTGCATCCTGATTAGTTGTTACAAATGTATGTATATGCAAAAAAGATGAATTAACGAATGGGTACTGTTGACGATTTATCAAAAAAAATAGACTGTCTGATCGGTGGTATTGCTTGTGAGAGATTAAAAAAAGGGTTTGAAGTTAACCTTGCCGACGTTATTAGCGACCTCTATATACTAAGTCAGGCAACAGATAACTGGCGTGAACGGTCTAGGTGTAGATTGGCAATAAGAATTTTATTAAACAGACTGAATTAATATTCGTAACGAAAAAAATTGGATGCCAGAAAGGAGTGGCTGAATGCTTTTAGATAGAAATATGAATTTTAGTATGTAATAACTCGCATTTGATTGAAAAATTACATACGTCATTTTATAGCATAAACCTTAAGCCAGAGAAGTGGAATGAGGTTTATGCTAATTTTCAAAATATCTTTTTTAATTTTATAGAAAATAAAAGTCAGAAAGGAAATACGCTATCTTTGATAAGAAAATAAAGTGCGATTAGTGTCATTAAAGATAAGTTATTATATCTTCCGAGGTTTATTATCGTGAGTGAAGTTTGTAATATGGATGTTTATCAGCAAATAATAGAAGAAGCTCATATTCAGCCTGAGAAAGCAAACTTTTTGTTTCTTTAGCTTCTCTTAACTGCCATGAGCGAAGACTAAAACCAAATCTTTCAGAAGCCTGAGCTTGTGTTAAATTCGCAGCGATCCTCAACTCTTTAATGTTCGTTTGAACAGGAATAAATGACATATAAGCGTTTCTATTCATAATTCATCCTTTTAAATTATATCTTTTTTAAAGGGTAATCCCTGATGCTGGAAAATTTTAAAACTAAATAGGGTAAGTTCTTTTATAATGTTAGTCATTAATAATGCAATAGGTCAATATCTCAAAAGGTAAAGAATAATAGAGTGATTTTAATATGAAGAAAAAATGCAAGTAATTGCACATTGGAAATAATTAAAAAACAAGCATAAAAATTTAACATGCTGTTTTTAAAAGGTTAAATTTTAAAAAGAAGAAGATGGAACAGTGGTTGATTAAAAAAACTAATTATTCAGATAGAAAATTTTCAAGACGTAGACTAGTACATGAAAATCTTTATAAAATGATTTTTTCAAGAGAAAAACTTCAAAAAATTATGATGAATTTATATAAAAAGTATGAATCTCAGAGCAAAAATGCAGGTAATTAGCAGATTCTTAACGTTGATTAACGCACCGTCATGTTTGTCATGTCTTTGTCTGTCATATGAATAAACCACTGCGAAGAAGCGTGTTTCCGACGAACACAACGTGAGTATTTGCTATGAAGCGGAAACTGGAGTTCTTGTCCGTAAACTTTGCAGTAACCACATCATTTCAGTTACCCGGTTATACACACAGCGTAATCAGTATGGCGGTGCCTGATGCCTCCCGAGGGAGAGAACAGCAGACTTAGTATGCTGCTGCTCAAGCCATGCCGAACAAGGAGGCATCCTTTGAGAATGCAGTGCCGACAGAGCTGCACCAGAAGCCGTGGAAGTTGTGCGCGAGGTTAATGGGACGTTCCTACGTCGTATCTGCAGGCTGACTGGTTTTTCCCTTAAAGCCTATCGAAATTAGCTCAGCGTCCTGCTGCTGCGGTGCAACTGTCTCTACCATCAATGTATTGGCACCTGAATGCCACAGTTTTGCTTACCGGCGTTTCTGGCAGCTTCGTTAACCACAAGTAGGACTACCGCATTTCTCAACGTAATGGGCTGAAAAATACAGAGGATGTCTTGCAGAACTGGCAAAAGAAGGTATGCCGCAGCGCTGCGCGATGGTGCAAAGTCTGAGTGGGTCAATGAATTTTGTCATGGACGCACTGGCCATCGGTAACAGATGAGTGGATGACTTCACAAAAGAATGCCTGACGTTCAATGCTGCTTTCAGGATTTCAGGGAGGGAGAGCACGCGTATTCTGGACATCATTGCACTTTGTAGAAACTAACCGAATACGATAAGCACTGATCAAGAACCGGCGTATAAATCAGTAGAGTAAACAGTGTGCAAATCTGCATGGCGTAGACCTGTACTTGATTCAGCCAGTCAAGACAGCGCAGAACGAATTTATCAAGCGTTTTAACGGACGTTTTTGCGATCAACGCCTGAATAAGGACGGGTTAAGCATTGGTTTTCACAATAACAAAGTGATGAATAACGGGTGTCAGGATTATAACAAATGCCGCCCAAACTCGGCGCTAACTTACCAGACACGATATGAATATGAAGCGGACTGGGATTAGTAGGTGATCAAACCAATACTGCTAGCTTTTCGTTACATCCAAGCTTAGGTCAAGATTTATTATAATAAACGCAACCTAAACATCCAGAAAATGAAATAAATTTCGCTCTAGTATTAAAATTCAATAGGAAAAAATTTCACTTCCATCGGAACAAAAAAACATCACTTATCCACAAATACATAGATGTAAAGCTGTAAAAATGAAATGATCGGATTCAGTGATAACAGTCATTTAAAAAGGATTTTAATAGTTATAGTGTCGTCACTATCATTTAAAGATATTGTTAGTAAATGAGAAATGAATAAATTTATAGAAGAAGTGGTTTTATAAACTTACTTTAACTTAAAGTGATTTAGGAGAAAAATATGTGTGTTAATAATATCTATAGCTCATCTTTACCAGTAAATAGCATCGATGAAGGTAGAAGAGCTATTGGTGAAGGCAATCTAAAAATTGATTTGAAGATTGACAGTACTAATAACGCACCTTCAAATGTACAGTGGGGAGAAAGTATAAAGAGCTCGACGTCATTAAATGATAAGGTGGAAAATCAAAAAGGTGAAGTGGCAAGTGATAATTTGGGTAATGAAACGTTATTTAATGAACTTCGCTCACTGATAGATCAAGCACTTAAGATGTTATCACAAATTATGCAAGGTTCAAAAAATAACCAAGATGAAAATTTTATACAAGAGCAAGATGATGATCGGTTTAATAATGATGTTAGTCAGAGTACAGATGATATAACAGATGACGATATTAATCAGAATGTAAATTCATATGAAAAAGGCAACGTAGACTCTTTTGCTAAGAAAGATTCGAGTGGAATAAAAGGTGGGGCAAATACAGTACCAGACAGAATTTCATCTCCGCAAGCTGCAACACAAATGGTGCGTGATGTCAAAAGTGCTGGAGGGCAAACGTTACGCATTCAAATGACACATGACCAAATCAATTCACCGCAGCAAATGGATAAGCTAAAAGCATTAGTCAGTGAAGGTGACAAACAAGGAGTAAAGATTCAATTTACATTTAGGGATAATGCTAATGGCGGCGGAGGAAATATTCTCAAAGATGATAAATTGCAACAAGCCGCATCGGATATTAAAAATGTTGTAAAATCGCTGGGGCATCATCCCAGTTTTGTTCTAGATACTTTTAATGAAGGTGGACGTTCTGCAACTAAAGATTGGGCTGATATGCAGAGCACGCTAATCAAGTCTGCTAGAGACGCAGGTTATAAAGGTCAGATAGTAGTGGAGGACAGTAACTGGGGAGGCGGCCTAACTGAAGGTGGTGAAAGTGGACTCATGAAATATGCAGAACAACTAAAGCATGCGAATGGCAATAACCCAGATTTAATTGGTAGTATTCACGAGTATGGCGCTGGATCAGATGCGACAAGTAGGCTAACCAAAGAAATTACAGGTCTAAAAGAAGCAGGCTTTAAACCACAAATTGGGGAAGTTGGAAATGCTAACTGGGTTGGAGGAGATAAGTTTGAAGAAAGAGATGGAGCCATCAATGCAGTTAAAGGAAATATAGATCTCCTTAAAGAGGCCGGTGCCACTGTGCTTCCATGGATGGATCAATTTAGGAACGGGAAAATAGAACATAAGGTAGGTTTTTCAAAAGAAGATCAATTTTGAAATGAAATATTAAATAAAATTTATTTATGTGTCGATTATAAAACTAACCACATATAACTTATGTGGTTAGTTGTTGTAAACAAATTTGGTAAAACATACGCAAAGGAAATCTTATTCGTTCTGTCGAAAAAATTGATTTTATATTGTGGCACTATAAAACATTTTTAAATCACATTAAATCAGTTAAAAAAAGGACGTATGATGATGTTCTCTCTGGCACCTGCGTTTTCAAACAGTACTGCACAGAGGAAAGGCAATTATTATCAGTTATTCAAAGCAGTTTTAGTCCAACCGACTGGCGGTGTCGAAGATAGCTGAGGTAAATCGATTAGCAAGGAGGGATAACTCGTCGTCTGATAGTTTCATAAGAGAAAACTTGGTCCATAAGATAACATCCATTTCTACATTTAAACTATAAGTAATAACGGGATGCGTATTTTCGAAAGTATTTTTTTGCAAGAAATAAATCAACACATCTTCTCGTAAATATTTTTTTTTATTTTTTAAACGAGATGCCAGCATAGCATCTCCGTTATTGGACAGTGTCAAGTAAAAGAAAAAACCGTCTGTTTCTAGTTCATAGTTCAAGGCAGGAGTGATAGTTGTTATCGATATGTTCAGCGCCTCAAAAAAAGGCTTAAGTACTGACAGCATCATTTGTTCATTCATATTCTATCCTGTTAATTATTAATCTCCGAGGCTCAACCAAAAATCCGCACTTTGTAACTCATCTGGCAAAGAACCGTAAGGAGAAAGGCTCGAAAAAAAAGGTTCACTCTGAAGAGGAAGGGAGTGATTGAGTTTAGGTGTAATATAGTTTAAAAGTTGATCTACAGGAGTATTAATTAACTCTTCAAGTGTTAAAGAGTCGAAACTTACCCCATCTGGTATGCTATGAAATTTTGTAGGATCAGAGTGCTCTTCAGCACTTGAATAACCTCCGTGCTGCAATATACCTGATGTATATGAAGAGAATGTGCCGATATCATTGTTTGCTTGTTGGATTATATTCGAGTTTGTTATTGATGTTGAGGATGATAAAGGATATTCCGATTTGTCAATCAGCATCATTTTTCCTGATGTATTCGACGAAAGATTATCAAAATTTACGTCACTGCCATTATGTGATTTTATCATTTTTAAAAGATCACTGTCGATTGAGCTCAAACCAGAATTAAGCATTTTTTCGAAAGCTTCGGGTGTCATGTTAGCAATACTTTCTATTTGATCATGTAAGGCGCTATAAGGCTGACTGAATGCTTTATCATCATAAGGCGTTGAGGACAGATTCATATCATGCTTAGAATAGAAAGTCGATGTTTCATCAGGATTATGCAACAGTTCGGAGAACTTAACGATTTCATCATTACTAATGTTTTTCAACATATCATCGAGGAAAAGCGAAAATTCGGCGGATGACATTTTAGACAAAATATTTTCGAATTCAGATAAAGAAGTACTCGCTGAGGCATTATTAATCGAGGTGCTATCGAGAGAAGAAGTAAATTGATAAACGTTATTATTAACTGTATCCTGTTGAACATGTGCCGTATTATGCAAGTGGTCTATGAATGGTAATAAATTGAAATGTGTGCCATATAACCCATTTATTGATGTAATGGGATTAGGTAAGTTTGTGATGTTCTCTGTATTTAAATTATAATCGATTTGAGTTGGGGAAACCGTATTTTCCTCAAATTTACTTGAGTTGATATTAGAAGAAGAAATATTAACATCACTCGAAAAGTTTTGTGACATTTCGTCAGCTAATGTATTAGTAGTACTGTAATTACTATCATGTATATCCACAGGTTTAGCAATAAATTGTTTAGGGAATAATATTTGTGGTCTGAAGAGACCATTTATCACTGAGTTAAGATCGGACTTTTCTAATATATCTTTATTCATTTTCTCAGGAAGGTAGCGGCACCTTTCTATGATTGAAAAAGCGAGGCCCGGTAAAATATGATCCCCGTGAAAAAAAGAATTAAGCGTATTCAAGCCATTCACATGTTCATTTAGATGCTTCATTACAGTGTTTTGATCATTTTCATCAAGACACTCGAAACCTTTTAACCATTTAGGTGGATATGGAAATGCCTTTGTTATAGGATCAAAAAGATGCATTAGTGCATTTTTAGATGAAGAAACGTTTTCCAGTGGAAACGAAAACTTATAACGGCCAAAGCGACTGTGTACTTTACCTTTCTGTCCCGACTCTTCAATTGAAAAAAAAACATGATCATCTGTTGCCAACTGTTTAAGGTCAGCTTCTTGAGTGTTTGCCAAAGGAAACGCTATGCCTTTATTAAGTAATTTTTGGCGTGAAAACAATTTTGCATGACCACTTTCATCTAAAATATTTTGATTAGTTGTGTGAGTGAGTAAAAAGTTAGTTCCGAAAAATCTTTTTAAGAATACTATTTCATAGTGACTAAGCTTCCCGATTTTTTTATATAAATTACGCAGGTTATTGCCAGAAATAGACTTGACACATTTTATGCCAGTATGTGTTTTCCAATCTGTACCTGATGAAAGCATATTTTCTTGTACTTTAGCGGCGATTTTATTTCGGATGCTGAAGGTGAATTTTTTTGCAATGTTTTCTAATTTTTTATGAGTTAACTTTCCAGTTAGATGCCACTGATCGCACAACGAGTTAATGTCATGACAAGAGGGTGATGCAGAAAATATATGAGGAGGTTTATCCTCTGATTTCTCTTTTTCTTTACCTTTAGAATGTAATTGAGATTCAATGCATTGTAAATTTTTTTTATGATTTAGGTAAGGATGAAACATCTTGATCTCCTTTAAATAACACTCTCTTTTTGTGTAAAAAAAAAGGAGTTGGTTCACATGAAATATATTAATATATGCGGTTTTAGCAAAATGAGTTCCAAGTGAAATTTTTCAAATAGTGCAAACTGTGAGAAAATACATTCAAAAGAATAAACTAAATGGATAAATCTATAATTTATAATTCAATACAATTTGATGAGTCTCAAAATCGCGTCTTCTTCAAAGATAAAGCATATAAAAAATTTTTAACTAAAATAGCACTGATGATAAAAGAAATGAAAATAATAATTACTTGCAGAAAATTCAAATTGATCACGAGAGAACAGCCTGCCAGTACACCCAAGGCGGAATCTGCCTGATCGAAAAAAATGAATAATAGTCTATATCGCGTTGGTGTCACACCGGCAGGGACACCAATTTTTCTTTTGAAAAAAGAATTTGGAATTTCACCCAACATATAACCCCATCCGGTTGAAAATCCAAGAAGTAAAGATGTGTGGAGAGGTTCTTCAAGTAAATTTAAAATGACAGGGGCCACGAGTGTACTCAATAGAGGGACAACGATGAATCCTCTCAACGTTTTGTTTCTACCTAACAACTTTTCATCTATAGGTACTGCTAGAAACGAATAAAGGTTATAAGTAACAACAACCATATGCAAGCATCCTGCTATAATTACAGGAACAATAAGCAGCAAAATTGAGAAAGAAGATTCAGTCATTAGTTATCCAAAATGTAGAGCACCGAAAAAAAATGATCCAATAAGACATAACGTTATAATAATTTTAAGAGAGGAAAATTTAAAAAAAGGGCGATCAATTAGCATAGCAAGACTAAACCCTGTTAGAATTATACTAAGAATAATTGCGTTAATAAAATCGGGGAGTATAAAGCTTGTTAATTTCCAACCGCTGATTATAAAAATACTCCAGAAAACGGGCATTCCTTTGTATGCAATCCTCTTATTGTATTCAATATTACCTGTTGAGTTAAACAAAGACAGGCGTAAGCAACCACATACTATCATTAATATGATGAATAGTAACCATCCACCATTATAGTTGTTCTGGTACAAAAATAGCGACGGTGTAATTAAGTAAATAATAAGATCTGCAAAACCATCAAGATATCGTCCGAAAGGACGTTCATTAGCGTAATAACGTGCGACTTTACCATCAAGTGCATCCGCAAGCATGGATAAATACAACAAACAGAGTGTTAACCAGTAAAAATTATGCAAAGCAGCATAGCTTGCTAAAAGTGCTAAAACTATACCACATAAAGTTATACCGTCAGCAAGTGTAAGCGAGATGATAAGTCTAATTTTCATTTCAGCGTTTCTCTATAAAAAGGTTTGATTTTTTTATTGCGTAACATAATGCGAATACGCTTGCGATCAATTCGACTATGATGACGAGAGTCGACAGGTAATTTCTTAACTATGAAAAAATCAATATTCTCGTTAGGGACGAGATCTTTAAGAATTGCATATGCATACTGAATGCAATCGTGTTTTTGTAAAACGACACCAATATGATTATCATTACTTTGAATGACGGCACAGATTCGTATATGAGGAGACGCATTTAATTTTTTTTCTAATATGTAGGGAGCGATTACTTTACCACTCGTTGTCTGAATAATATCGTTAACTCTACCCGTGAGCCATATGCGTCCTTTATTATCGAGAAACCCCGTGTCACCAGTAGAATGCCAAAACCGTCCATCTGAATCAGTTATTTTATGAAGTCTTTCTGCTTCCGGATTTTCAAAATAATGTTTTAGTACTTGAGGCCCGCATACCAGAATTTCACCATGATCGCTGTGGCCAAGAACATCAAATAAGTCTGGATGAGGACGTATATACACCTTAAGCCCTTCAACTGGTTCGCCTGCCAGGTAACCAGGATGTTCACTCCACTCCTTAAGCAATGTATTCATGTCGATGTAGCTAATGGGTTCGGCCTCAGTCGAGCCATAATTAATACCGCATTCTGCGCGAGGGAAGTGTTTTAAACACCCTTCAATTAGGACTTGTGTCACAGGCGCTCCGCCAATGATAACGCGTTTGACAAATGGGAAATACAAATTATGCTGAGAAGCATAATTTGTTAATTGAGATATCCATGCAGGAGAGCCAGACAAACGAATCGGAGTTTTTGGCAAAAAATGTTTTATAATTAATTCTACGTTTATAGTGCCATCTGGTTCAGATTTGGGTAAAAGAAAGCTTGAACCGGATACATAATGACTAAACAGAGCGAGTACGGGGAAAGAACTAATGTCATGCTGGTTTTTTTCCGGAAAGTATTTTAGCAAAGCTTCGCTTTGTGCATTTAGGGAACCATGAGTGCGAACAGCACCTTTAGGAAGGCCTGTTGAACCTGAGGTAAAAGTAATTAAAGCAGTGTCATCGTCATTAGCAGGAGTAACATCAAAAGCGCTTATATGCTTATCTAGCATTGATTCACTAATATCGTCTAAAAATCCCATAAACAGACGTTTTTTTCCTATGCTTAAACGGCGAACTCTCCATAGCTCAGGTAATATGAACCATTTTTTTGCTAAATCAGGCATAACTAACATAGCATCCAGACGGGCATGGCTAAGGCACTCTCTGGTTTTTTTTAAACTTAGGCCACGTTCAATAATGACGGGTATAATCCCAGCACCTAACATGGCATAGAGTAAAATGTAAAAAGTTATACTGGTTGAAAGGATAAGAAGCGTTCGGTCACCTCTTTTTAAGCCAGCATTACTAAGTTTTTTCTGGGCAAGGCCAGAGAGTCGAAGGAGTTCAGAATATGTTAATGATACAACTCTCTTATCTGAATTCAAGTAAGTAAAAGCAGGATTATGCGGTGTGTTATTTTGATTAATGACCAGGTTTTCACAGTAATTCATTTCTAATATCCTTATTAAAAAGACCATAATAATGAAACCATTTTTTTGGGCTATGGCATGCTTTGAGTGCAGTGGCTGCAACAGGTCCTTTTAAGTTTACCAATGCTGTGCCGAGATAAGGAACATTCGGTCCACAGGAGTTAATAAACTGCTTTAAGAGAGCAGGGTAAAGAAGTGAACGGCGGAACTTAGGTGTGATCATAATTGTTTTCAGAATCCCTGCTTGATATGTATTGTCAATGAGATTAAAAAGCAGTCCAATAATTTGTTCACTAGAATCAAAAACAAGACACGATCCGGGTGCATGACAGAAAGAACGGATTGTCGTTTTATTAAAATTCCAGTCAAAAAAATCTTTTTTACATGACGTCCAACCTAAGTTTTTACTGAATGAATTAGTGATGACTTTATATAAATTTTCCTGGTGTTTATCCCATAAAAGTGGGCTCAGAGGTTTAAGTGTTATATTATGCTCAGCGATATAATCTTCTGTTTGTGAAGGAAGCGCTAAGGAGCGTACTGTCAGTGTCTGATCAAAAACCGAGAAATAACGTCCAATTTGGGAGAAGCCAAGCCGAGTCAATATGGTTTGATACCATGATGGATTGTATGGTTCACCGTAAAAAGGTGAGAATCTTGGATTGTCCAGTCTCAGACGATATTTGCCAAGCGTAGAGAAATTAATTGGACCAATAAGCATTGTTGCACCCTGACGGTGGGCCCAACGAGACAGGGCACTAAAAAGTCTTTTATTGGGAAAGAAAGTATTATTTGTTTCCCAAAAGCCAAAGCGCGCGATAACTTCACCTGATTCTGTAACTGAGCAAAAACCTGCAATGCGAGCCTCTTCACGAATATAGCCTATCCATACTTTCCCGGTCGCAAGCCAGGGATTGGATTTACTAAACTGATGCTTAATATTCATGCTGTCTTCACCAGGCCACAATGGATCATTATCATAAACATATTGAGGAATGTCTAAAAATTCCTGTTCAAGACTTTCGCCTTCTGACCATTCATACTGAATTAGTGGCTTAGTCATTGGCGATGTCCTGTGCAGAGACAATCTGGGTGACAATGCCCGTTGAACCGTTCATTCGTATTTTTTCACCATCACGCAAAAACTGTGTAATTGCTGGTACACCTACGATGGCAGGTATGCCCATTTCACGTGCAATAATCGCAGAGTGAGAAAGAACTGAACCACGCTCAACAATTAGTCCGCTCAAGCCAGGAAAAAGTGGAGCCCAACCAGGATCGGTTCGTACTGTACACAAAATATTTCCTGCAAGTTCTGATGCATCAGTAGGGTCAGAGATAATTCTGACTCTAGCTTCAACAACACCTGGATAACAGCCAGTTCCTTTAAAAACTGAATCGGGGCTGCGAGCAGTGTAAAATGCATTTTGGTAATCACAGTCCTGTTGTTGAAAAACCGTTTGTTGGATTTGAAAATGATGAGACGGTTCTTGACTATGTTTGTAGCCTTCATATTCCTGTCGACGTAAAAAGATGAGTGGTCGCAGGGTAGTTTGTACGACTGTACCTACTAAACTTTGATATATCTCTTCTCTGGTTAACCAAAAAATATCACGTGCATTATCTATCACGCCTTCAAGAGAAAATTGCTGGCCAAGTTGTAAATAAATGTCTCTGTAAAGTGAAAAGGTTTTCGTACGTATAAAACGTAAGAGCTCTCTATCATTAATAGCTTTTCGCAGTTTCTTTAAATTTTTCTTAAAAATGAATGACTTGAAAAGACCAGTTTTTTTAGACATCTCATTAGGTATATGAGATTCTGCGTCTGTTCTACTCATCTTTTGATCGGCTATTTTTTCTGTGTTCAAGTAATTTCTTAAAATTGTGAATAGAAAAGTTGAATCTTGACGTAATGTAATAGTTTCCAACTTTAACTCACCTATTGTTCGATCACCATAGCGTTCTATATATTCTACACATTTAAAGTAAAATTCTGGGTGTGAAAATTTCAAACGAGCAAGAAGATTATCTCCATTGTCCATTGTAATCATCTTCTCCAGATTAGGAACACAACGAATGTATTCACTCATATCGAGCAGCATTTTGGTGGGCGCTGTGCTGACAGGACTACTGTTTTCTGAAAGAAGATCACTGTAGATTTGATTAAAGCTTTCAGGCCATATAACTTTAAGCGTACGCATAACACGACCATTGAATCGAGCGACATAAAAGTCATTGATTATTGGTGCGGTCCACTGTGATAGTAAATGTTCATCTAAAAATTGAAGTAACTTAATGAGTTCATCGGGAGAGTGAGTATGTAATGTTTTTCTGTTGACGTACTTTTCAGCATACTCATACTGTCTTATGAAAGTTTCCTTCCTCTTGTTAAGAGTCAAAATCATGTATTGAATGTTTATGAACATTCTTATTAATGAGGGGAAGCTCTTAATTCTGTCTGTCAATGATAAGTTTTTATCCTTTATCATATCAATAGGCTTTTCGAGTCCCATCATGATTTCCATGTCTTCTTTGTTAATTCTAAATAGGGGTAATAACATTAAAAGGCGATACCAGTTCTGAATATTATAAAAAACCCTGCCTTTGACCATGACAAGCAAGTTATCAACTATTGGTTTTCTTAAATTTTGTTTTTTTGCGGAACATCCAACTAATCGTAATGTCTGCTCATAGACTTTTGCATAGGCTGCACACGCAAATGAAAAGGTCAAAGGCGTCGTAATTCCGCAATACGACTCCTGAATATTTGAATTATCACAAACTAAAGAAATACGTTCACTGGTGTTATCTTTAGGAAGATGCGTAATAGGGCGTGTTTGTAATATATAAATATCATCATCAATAATAGTCCATTCAATATCCTGTGGGCAAAATTTTTGTTCGGCAATTGTTGCACCTATATCACGAAGTGCAATCAGTTGACTCTTCGTCAGCGCAGGAGATGAAGCTTTTCGATTGTCAATTTTAACTTCAAATGTTCCATAGCCCTGATTTTGATCGAAAAAAATAGCGGTATCTTTATGATTGATGATCTGTGTACTCTCTGTTCCCTCCAAAGATATTGAATATTCGTCAGTGCTGCATCGTCCTGAAACAATACCTTCACCACAACCCCAAGTTGCAGAAACGAGCATTTTTTTCCTGGAACCTGTGCTCGGATGTGCCGTAAACATAACACCTGAAACTTGTCCTGGCATCATTTCCTGAATGATGACAGCAATGCCGATAGAGGTAAGAGGCAAACCCATGCGCAAACGGTAGAGGACTGCACGGGTGTTCCATGCAGAAGCCATAACCTTTAGTATTGCATCTGATAATTGCTGATGACCCTGCTGGAAAAGCAAAGTATCCATTTGTCCAGCAAATGAGTTTTTCTTGCCATCCTCATCTGTACAAGACGATCTTACAGCCCAGTATTTATCGGCAGATAAAATTGACAATTCGTCCGTAAAATCTTTTTTAAACTTCCATTGAAGAATACATTCTCGGATGTTGCCAGCAATTTGTTCAATCTCTTTTCTACGAGAGATGAAGTCATCTTTATAGCTATTTATTTTAGCCTGAAGTTCACAAGCGATCTCGTCCATTAAAAAAATATTATTCATAACATATGAAGGGATAATCCACCAAGATGGTACGGCATAGCCATGATGTGTCAGCCAACGCAGATTATCACCTTTGCCTCCTGTTTGCGCATGCGACAACTGTGTAGCCTCGATGGAAGAATAAATATTTTTCATTACTAAACCTTATGCCAGTAGTCATATGACGTTATGTGTTAGCTGAACCAGTCTTGTCCATGTTTTCAATACAGGTACAAACCAAGACTGGGGTGAAACATGATGAAGCAATAGATAAAAGGACAATCTTCGGATACCAAAGTCACGTAGTGCTAAACAGAAACCTCGATACCATAGACTTTTATCGATTGATGTTTTTGTAAATAATTCGAGCTGCATGCGATGAAAGTCGATATAAATCTGAAGGGTTTCATTGTCTACGTTTTCAGATAACGTATAACATAATAATTCAGCTAAATCTCTTTGCGGTATATGAACTGTTGCAAGTTCCCAATCCCAACAGCATAAATGCAGACTATCTTTCCTCAATGCTATATTTCGTGGGCTGAAGTCGTTATGAATTAATGTTCTTGGCATTGATTCCATTTCACTCCAGTCGTGCGAGCTCGATTCAGAAAAAGAATACCAATATTTATACATTTCATAAGTGAAAGTATCAGGATGTTCCTGGTGTGAGAAATCGGCAATATCTTTCCATAATTCACTCGTAAGTGAAACAGATGTCGCATCCTGATAAATAACGTATTTGAATTTTTCTTTTAATTCCTTTTCCTTACAAAGCCATAAGGCATGTATCTCAGCTATACCTGCAATTGCTGAGTAAAGATGTATTGGTGACCAGATTTTTTGTGAGGAAACGCTATTAAACAATATTTCATTTTCAAGTAACTCTTCAATTATGATTTGATGAGGCTCTCTTTCATACAGGCCATACAATATTGGAGTGTGTTTTGTAAAAGCAGGATCAGATTGTTGAATGATCTCTATTTCTCTTTCACGTACATTGTTGAATTCAAGGAGTGGTAGTAAAGTATAAATTTGATGTCCGAGTGTTTCAGAGCACGCTGTTGCAAGGTCCTTCATTAGTGTCGCAATAGAAAATGTGGATGGTTTGTTTTTTAAAATAACGTTAAATACATTTCCTTCTTCTCTTTGAACGGAAAAAGCAAACATACCCGTGGGGAGTTCAGACTTATTATTATTGCATTGTGCAGTTAGTATACTATCCTGGGCGCCCTCCCATGAAATAGATCTTATTGCAACAGTCTGTGACGTGTCCCCCCATGCCGGTTTAAAATTCGCATTGTTGAAACAGGGAAAGAAAGTTGCTACAAGTTTGTCCTTTACAATAGCTAATGAGCGCTTACGTCCAAGTAATTCATGTGATTTAGCAAACTCATCATTTGCCAGTGCGCTCAGTGTTGATAAGTCCAAAGCTAAGCAAAAGCTGGCGATAATCTCAGCAAGTTTATAACCGTTACCACTACCGTAGCAACCAATTAACGCGAGACACTCTGCCTGGTCGGGCAGGTTTGTACCGCCACCAACGGTACCAACGACCAATGAGGGCAGCGTTATGCTGCAATAAACGATATCATTTGGTTCAAGTCTGAGTCTTAGATGAGATAGGGATGACTCGTGAGTGCATGCAATATCCTGTCCGAAAGCAGTAAACATTGCCGCTATGACGTTTGCGGTATTGATATTCATCCCCAGCATTCCTGCGGCGACTGCTCCTTCAGATAACGCGTTAAATGCATCAACAAGTTGACGGGGAGCGACTTTCAGGATGCCTTTACATGTGTGAGGAGATAATCTTACTTCAGCAGTGACTTCTGTGCCTCTACCTTTAAAAAATGAAAATCCTGAGGCCTTCTTATCACTAGAAAGATTACTCTCAATAAGAAAATGACGTAGTTTTAGTGGCGAAGGTAGATTTTTCTGAAGCCATTGACATGCATGCCATGTGCAGGTGGTGGTCATGTTTTGACCGGCTGCATCACCTGTTTCGTAAATAAACGCCAGGTGAACCACGTTTCCGATTATTTTAGGTTCCAGGTTAATGAGCTGAGCGAAGCGGGAATGCGAGTGTACGATAGCTTGTAATTCCGTCAGGAAGGCGCTTGCCCATTCGCAAAATGATATACAGTCTAAAGCCGAGTCAAATTGAAAACGAGGTACACGCATCATGCGTTGCTTTAAGACACGAGTGGTCACGCCACCACTTTTGCTTATTGCATAGGCACCTCTT
Organism: Pantoea sp. B623; assembly: GCF_024814475.1. Lineage (NCBI taxonomy): Bacteria > Pseudomonadati > Pseudomonadota > Gammaproteobacteria > Enterobacterales > Erwiniaceae > Pantoea > Pantoea sp. B623. Next base: position 4,177,838 of record NZ_JANUXM010000004.1, read on the forward strand.
GATATTGAAGCCACTAATGCACCTTCAGTTGTAGCCATTGGCGCATAAAAAGTCCCTCGCGCATGCATGCCTTTGATAAGCAAAGGCCCTGCTATGCCTACGGGTATTTCAACAGAACCAAAGAAACCCTCGAGATTCTTTTCCAGTTCTTCTGCTCTGAATTTTGTTTTTACAACATTTTGCAAACGGCTCCCTGTATGATTTCGCAGAAAGTTAATTCGTTTATCTTTTTCATCTTCATTCCATAAATATAAGTGCCGTCTTGGTAGGTTATTAGGGGTTAATTTTATATCAGGTGTTTTTTGAAAAAATTTAAGAGCCCAATAGCATTTACTAAGTTGACTGGAATCCGGGCATGAAAATTTTACCATCCACAATTCAGCTGCTGTTTTCTTTGACTCCACTATATTGAGTTGTGGGAGTTTGATAACATCTCCATGAATTCTTATCGTCATTCCTGCGTTTGCCTGGTTTTTGTCAGGAATTCTTTCATGCTCGAATAAAAGGGTGAAATCCGAGGTGTTAAGAGAAGCCACAGTGCAATCAAATATTTCGTTCATGAACAATGCTCTCGATAGTTAATAGAGTTGAATTATTAAAGCGCAAAGTAAGTAGCCGGTTAGCATGTTCACACCAATAAAAATTTCATTCAGGTTTCTATTATGCTTGTCCGGTGTAATGAGAAAGCACACTAATTGTCCCAGGCAGGAAATGAAAAGAGTGATGTTAATGAAATAAAACCACTCAGGAACATACTGACACATGTTCTTTAAAAGTAAATATTGAGCGAAATACATTGTCAGAATCAAAGTCACTATTATAGCTATTGACAGGGGACGACCGAAGCTTTGTGAATAAGATTTTATGTATGGTGTGTCTTCATCATCTCCCTTGCATTTTCTTGTGATCTCAAACGTGAGTGCGGAGAAAAATGATAAGAACATCAGTAGCAAAAGTGGACGGTTTATTTCGATGTGCGTAGATGAGAATGATGTAAGCCAGATGATGATCAATGGCATGATTAGCGTATGCGACAATGCGTAGAAAAACAAATTTCTATTGAGCCATGCTTTAATAAAAAATTCCTTACTCATCAGTAACGTCCAGATGATAAGTACGGACCATGTTTTCATAATGAGTGTGATACTTGATGCATAAAGTAACATGATAGATAGCTGAATTAAAATACAACCCAAAGCGACTAATTTAAGTTGATTTAACGTAATTAAACCGCGTTGCAGAACGCGTTTCGGATAACGTTCACAGTCCTCATCGTAGTCTTTATGTTCATCAATAATTCTGATAAGTAAAAAGTAAGAGCAACTCATAATGCTTCCGGCTATAAACATAGTCAGTGGTAAGTCTTTATTTAAAGTACTAACCATTGCTGACAGTACATAGATGACAACAAAAAGAGGTAGGTTCTTTAAGGGGAACCTTTCATAGATCCAAAGTTTAAAACCAAGATCTGATGAGTAAGAAGAAAAATCAGTCATGACAGTCCTTTCTGTTATTAATCAAAATAATTCGTAAGTAGGATCAGTGCACCAAAAGTGGTGCTGGAACAAAAGAGTATCTAATGTTTGTTTTCTTCATGAAATACACTTAGCAATAAGAGGAGCGAACCTAATATAAACTGCTTTTTGATTTGTTATTTATCTTAATATTTTCTATTTCTCTCAATTCTGTAAATCCTTCGTTGTATGTGGTCAACTAACAAACATGGCTGTTTTTTATGACCGCACTGTTATTAAATTTCCATTGCTTGCATCATATATTCTTATCTTAATTTACATAATTAGTGTTAATCAGTCGTAAGTTGTTCCACGTTATGGGTAACTTTTGATTAAAGAGAGTAATGTTTCACTATGACGTTTTGCATATAAACATTAACAAAGAAAAAAATAGAGCAGGCAGTCAAAAAAACTAATTTAATTTTCTTTTTTGGGTTTTAAAACTTTTGGTATTTGTTATGAAAGTGATAGGCTCTGTAATTTTTTTGCTCACTGCTCACTGCTCACTGCTCACTGCTCACTGCTCACTGGACTGACCCGTCCCGGTAGAAGATCCTGTCCTATAGTTTGAGCATACTAGTGGCATATGGGCACACCACTCTTTACGTCTGAATTTAAGGAAGAAGCCGTACGTCAGATAACGGAACACGGTTATTCCGTTGCCGAATTATCCGGGGGTCTGGGTGTTTCTGCGCACAGCCTTTAAAAGTGGCTCCGGACTATCAAGCCTGATAACAGCAAAGAGCATGCTCAGGATTTACTGGAAGCCAAAAGCGAGATCCTGAAACTACTGTCAACTACGGGGGCAGCTAAAATTTACCGAAGAAGAACGAAATATCCTGAAATGGCCGAGGGGTACTTTGCAAGGGATCCTGACTGAAGTACTTTTTTATCAATAAATATCGCACTCTATAGGGTGTGATGGCGATGTGTCAGGTACTGAATGTAGTCCGTGCCGGATTCTGTGCGTGGCTACACAACCTGGTCCCGGCTCGTGATAGAGATAACCAGCGCCTGCTGATGCTTATCCGTAACTCCTGTTCACTGAGCGAAGACTAATACGGTTATCGGCGGGTTCATTGCGTTCTGAACGAAATCGGATAAAACTGCTGTTAATACCAGGTGTGCTACATTATGTAACTGAAGCGGATTAAAACTGTACGCGGCTATAAAAAGCCACGTCGTGTCGTCGGCAGTTCTTCGTGGGTGCACCTAATCGCGTGTAGCGGCAGTATACCGTTGTCCGGGCCATTCAGGTTTGGGTCACCGATATTACTTATATCCGCACCTGGTCGAAATGGCTGTATCTTGCGGTGGTTTTCGATCTCCTCGCCCGTAACGTGTTCGGCTGGTCAATGAAGCCCACTCTCTCACGCCAACTGCTACCCGACACACTGATGATGTCGGTCTGGCAGCGAAAACCGGACGGCGAGGTCATCTTGTACAGCCGTAGTAGTAACCGGCGCTGGTGCTAAGATGGATTTGAGTTCCGCTGCGACAACGGCGAAAAGCTGCGTGTAACCTTCGCGCAGGACTGCTGCGGCAGGGAGATCACAGACTGGGCGGCTGGGACAGATGGCTATGACAAAGAGACATTGCAGGATGTCATGTTGAGCGCAATCGAAAAAACGGTTCGAAAGCATCTGCCAACGGGCCGCTGGAATGGCTAACGGATAATGGTTCGGCTTACAGGGCGCACGAAACATGGGCATTCGCCCTAGTGCTGGGGCTTGAGCCTTGCACGACAAGCAGTATGCAGCCCGGAAAATAATGGCATAGCAGAAATCTTCGTGAAAACGATAAAAAGGGACTGTATCAGCATCATGCCAAAACCGGACAGCCAGACCGCAGTGATGAAACTGGCCGTGGCGTTTACCCATTATGATGAACATCACCCTCACAGTGCGCTGAGATATTGCTCACCACGGGAATATATATACGAAGGACGTTATCGCAACCGTAAGAAAGAAAAGGCGTCTGGACATGTAGGGGCAAATCCAGAGCAATAAGAGGCGAAACTAAATTTGACACCTAAAATTAGTTCCACCACTTATATTAAAAGCATAACAACAAAAAATAACTTAGACTTATTATCTTATAATCTCAACAGGAACTGTTTGATTTCGAGGCAACGTCACAATCAACGGTACGGTCCCAGATCCGTCACCTACAGCAGCCCCAGTATCAAGATAAACTTTTCCGCCACGCTGGAGAAAGTCACCTAACTTCATTTTGACAACCACATTGTCAGGATTTTTCTTACCATACGCCAGGGCAAGCTCCCGCGCGTGGGCTCCTATCATCACATTTAATGATGGCCCTAATTCATGCGCGTGAGCGGATGCGGGCAAATAGGCTTCAGCTGTTCCAAGCGGCGCATGAAAAACATGCCTACCTATCTGATTCGGAGAAAGTTTGTCGTGACGTGCAATTCTTGCCATGGACTCTGGGTTACCACTAATTTGGCCATCTCTGATATATCGACGTTCTGTACCTCTGTACAGACTAGTATTGGCATTAAGTCCTGGCATTGATCTAAGTGGATCGTGTTTGTTCAAAAAACGCTCTTGTTCTGTGGGGGGCAATTGCCTTACTTCAGTCAGTTCAGAACCAGACGCAAGATGCTGGCTTGCTGTATTTCCAGATCGTGATAGCGGGCGGGGAGGCATATTATAGAGATTAGAAGTCCGAGATGCCGACTGAGGAATATACATGCCACTACTAGCGTCACTGCTCACACTCGATGCAGAAACAGGAGATCGCGGATACATATTGGTAAGACGAGAAGGGGAATTCATCCACCCACTGTTAACACTACCTCCTGAACTCACAGGAGAGGGTGATGGAAAGCGGGACGCAACACCACTGCGTGAAGGCGGTCGTGAAGGGTTCATCAACGAAGCAGGGTTTGCATGACTTCTTGCACTGTAGGGTGATGTTAATGCTGCATTGCTGTTACCGACAAAATTGGTGTGTAACCTTGGCAATGCACTGTACATTTCACTTGTAGAGAATGCGCCTGAGCGCGACGGAGGTCGCTGCATACTGCCACACTGCGCATTACTTTGTCGTGAAGAAGGGCGCTCTGGATAAGCAGAATATTGATATGGGTTCGTGGAATTTCCTGGTATACGTCCTGACATTACAGATCTCCTATAGTATTAATCCTCTTATTCGTGTTGGCACAAGCCAAAATGTTCCATAAGTGGGGATTCAAAGTAGCATTCACACGCCACGCTATGTGATAAGACGTCATCAAAATTTTTAGCGGATTGGAGAGAGACTAACTTGAGAGTGAAGGTTCAGACATTACCAATTGAACATTTCATCTAATCTTGGTGAGGGGGCAAACCAATTATCAGTGAATGATATTTGCCATGAAAATCAGCAGTTAAAAATCACACCAAAGAATATAAATATTAATTCCTTTAAAGTAAAAGAGAGTGCCATATTTTGCGCGCGAGTGCAAACTTAACATAAATAATTAAATAGACGCTACATGGTGATGATTTTAAATGCTTTTATTCGGATGGAGTATTTAGCAAGCGTACACAGGAAGAGCAAAATTGAGGGTTAATTTGCTTTATGTCAGAAGTAAAAAATCGATATGTGTAAATTCTTTTTGCTTAAAAAACACTCAGAAATAAAATATAGTAATTTTGCAGCAAAAACTATCTTATCATTACCTCTATTGGATAAATTAACATGATTATATATAGTAAAGCGACAGCAACTAATGGCATCGAACGTCAGAAAAACACTGAAATAAAAAATCAAAATAAAGAAAAAATAAGCACAGATAGTGCACCTGAAGTAAAGACACAATCAGATAACCCACAAGACAAAGTAACATTGTCTGGAAAAACAGAAGATCCTACCTACTCAAAACTCGTTTCAACCCAGGTAAAGAGCAATAATATACAAACAATGACGAGTAATGTTACTCCCCAGGCAGCAGGACAAATAGTGAGTGGTGCCAATACAGCGCTAGACAGAATTAACACCGTTGCAGATGCGACAAAAATTGTTTCTGATGTGAAAAATGCAAAAGGAACTATTCTCAGGATACAGATCACACACGCTCAACTTAACGATAAAGCACAGACAGATAAAATCAATGCGATGCTAAATGCAGGTGACAAAAACAACGTGCATATACAAGTTGTCTTACGTGACGACTCGAATGGAGGGGGCGGGACTGTACTAACCGGTGATAAACTTAAGACAGCGAGTGATGATATCAAAAAAATCATTGGTAATTTTAGTGCGCATGCAAGTTTTTGGCTCGACACATTTAATGAGGGGGGCACAAGTGCTTCGCAAGATTGGGCTGATATGGAGTCTACGTTGATTAAAAGCGCAAGGGATGCAGGTTATAAAGGTTCAATTATTGTAGAAGACAGTAACTGGGGAGGCGGGCTGACAACAGGTCCAGAAAGCGGATTAGTGAAATTTAGCGCACAACTGAATAAGGCAAATGGGAATAACAGCCCAGCACTTATTGGAAGTATTCACGAGTACTCAAATGATAGCGACGCGTCAAAAAGACTGACTGATGAACTAAATGCATTAAAAAGCAAGGGATACAAACTTCAAATTGGTGAAGTTGGTAATGCAAATTGGTTGGGCGGGAGTAATTTTGAACACCGTAACACTGCAATAAAAGCAGTAAATGATAACTTAGGGATACTTCGAGCAGAGGGTGCATCTGTATTACCCTGGATGGATCAATTTCAAAGTGATGGCTCAATGCGACATGATGTAGGTTTGAAAGAGGGTGATCGATTCCAGTAGCGTCATACTTATGAAGTGCAGGCATAGAAACCTCATTTGAAAAAAGGTTTCTATGCCTTTATTATGTGAATAATATATTTAAAGCACAGAAGACAGGAATGAAAAAAATTTAAACATGTTTTGATTTAGTCTTACTTTCACTAATAATTTTCGCACTATCTGCAACAGCCTGCTCGCCGACGGCCTCCGCAAGTCCTGCGGCTCCACCAGTTGCAAAACCTTCTGCCATCTTAAGTTTTGTAAGCGTGGTATCTTTGACGCCCTTCATCGCGCCCTTGAGCACGCCGCCCAACCCATTACCTTCACCCATATTTGTAAATATGGGCGCTACCAGACTGCTGAAAAGCGGAATTTTAGAAAAGACTTCGCCAATTTTTTTCATACCCCATTGAAAATTATCATAGTTACTCCCATCGGCTTTGACGTGCCCATCTCCTTTAGGAAGGGCGTAGTTACCGTCTTCATTTTTAAGTTTCTCGAGTCCCTTCTCAGCAACGTCCTTAAGAATACCAGCTTCAGTGCCATGACGAGCATCGCCGTCATGTGTGATACCTTGAATGTCGCCATCAGCCTGCCGTGGTGTACCATCGTTTTGAGGCATATTGTCAATGAAATGAAGAACCTTGGCCATTCTGAATGCGGCATCTGCACGTGATTGCGCGTCAGGATTGTTGGATGTCCAGTCTCCGAACCGCTGTTTTAACTCATCCTTTTTGATATCCTTCTGATCGCCAAGATTTTTAAGTGCAGGACAATCATTGATAATCTCCTCTGCACTACGTTTATCGTCAGCCGGTCGACCCGCTTTTAAATTTTCTTCAGTGGGTATTTGTGTATTATCTTTTTCATCAGTAATCGTATCAGGACTACTCAGTTCATTACTGGGTGCGGCAGGGGAAGAAAATGCCTCAGATGATAAAACTTGATTGTCAGATTGACTATCATATAAAGAATTTGATGGTTCTGGGTTCACATTCTGAGAAGAATTTGTCTGAGCCGAGGTCAGCTTAAAAAGATTCTCCATTCCTGATAGTTCGATCAGTTTACTCTTAAAACTGCTTTGTGCTTCCTGCTCCGATGTGCTGGCAGTATTAGCAATACTGTCCAAATTTGGAACAGGTTTATCCGAGGCATAGTTAATTTTATTAGAAGACGATGTAACAGATTGATTATTAGCAGAATCATAGGAAGTATGACTATCTGCCGTTTGATATTGATTTCCACCAAAATCAGGTGAAGTTGGTGCCTGATTCAATGCGGGCGTGCTATTAGATGCACTATTAGCTATAGATAAAGACATTATATATCCTCTGCATAATTAAAAAAGCAAGGCTGAATAAGACTTGCGCATATATTATGTTGCTTGAGGATGACATTGGTTCCATTTACACTCAGTTTAGTACTTGTAACCCCTAAAAAAATTTAATTCACGTGCTTATCACTTATCTACAAAGAGGTGAAGTGGACATGATGTCACTTAATGATGCGTAAATGTTGCCAAAGAAAAATTTTATTGAACGAGTTTATAATTTAGACTGTATTTGACTATTTCAGCATTAGTTGAAAACTGCATTTTTTCCATCATTCGTGACTTGTATGTGCTTACTGTTTTGTTGCTAATAGACAGGGTATTAGCAATCGCGTTAATTGTTTCACCATGCGCTAACATGATCATAATTTGTCGTTCACGCATAGTCAGTTTTTCATGCGGAGCTTGGTTACCATGATAATATTCAGCGAAAATAATATCTTGAGCAAGTTCGTGGTCTATAAATCTAATTCCTTTTGCGACATTGTTAATAGCTTTTAGTAAAATTTCCGGACTTCGATCTTTAGTTATATAACCAAGCGCTCCGCTGTTGAGAATACGACGCGCTATTTGTGGTTCATTAAACATACTTACCACTAAAATGGGAAGTTTTGAGTGGTGACAATGTATCCTGCGAATAAGATCTTCACCACTTATTCCTGGCATTGAAATATCTAAAAGAAGAATATCTGGTGTTACCTCTCTAAGGATTTCTATAACCTCTGAACCGTTACAAGCCTCACCAACGACTTTTATATTGCTATTAGAGAAAGCAAAAATCTGCTTCAATCCTTCCCTCATGAGTTCATGATCGTCTGCTATAACTATTTCTATAGTCATAATGATCAATCCTCTCTGTCATTTAAGGGTATGGTTAACTCAATAGTTGTCCCCTTGTCAACTTCACTTTTAATATCCAGCCTCCCTTCGAGCATCGTTAATCTTTCCTTCATGCCTAGTATTCCAAACGAGTTTGGCCGGTTTCGTGTAGACTTAAATCCCCGTCCATTGTCTCTAACTTTAACGATGAGGTTTTTGCTGTTTTTTTCCATTATGATGTAAACGCGCGTCGCTTCTGCGTGCCTTATGACATTAGTTAATGATTCCTGAACAACACGAAAAACAGTTGTGGTTATAGTATCACTGATCCGAAAAGATGATTCTTTTGGAATGATTAATATACAGGCACAGCTATTATTTTTAATGAAGTCGTCGCGAAGCCATTCGAGTGTGGGAATGAGCCCCATGTTCAGAGGATTAGGCCGTAGGCGTGTAGAAATGTCTCTCAATACCTTCAATGTCGTGTCCACCAATTCCGTCATTTTGAGAACTTGTCTGTCGACCAAGGCTGGACTTTGCGCCTGCATACTTATTAATGACAACCCATTACGTAGCGTTGACAAATATTGGCCTAATTCATCATGTATATCTCTGGCAATATTTTTACGTAGCGATTCACTTCTCTTTTCTTGCTCGTGTGCAAGTTGTTGTATTTGTTTATGTGCTTCTCTAAGTTCTTTTTCTGCTTCTCTCATACGTGTAATATCACGGCCGACAATCAAGACAGAATCTATCTGATGATTGATGCGCGATTCGGGGACGCAATGAATATGTAATAAACGAATGTTTCCATTCATAGTAAACTTAATTTCAGATTCGTTTTTCTCCCCCGTAGCTAATGCCATTGATACAGATGAAAAAAAATTAGCACCCACAGAATTATAAGAGACAATATCTGTGAGTTTCCAGTTTCCTGCCTTGAAAAACGAAGACTGCATGACTTTTAAACCTAATGAATTACAATAAATACAGCTAAAATCCTTGTCAAAGCGAATGATTAAGTCTGGGGAGTTTTCAACTAATGTCCTAAATTTCCGTTCCTCTTGAACGAGATGTTGCGTGAGTTTGGTTAATTTTCGCTGATCTCGGACAATACAAAAGACAACAGTATCTGTATTGAGCTGATAGCGACTTGAATTCACCTCAACAGGTATGAGTTCATCTTTTTTTGTACAATGTTGAGAGGTGAATTTAATTCCTTCCTGACGAATACTTAACTTCCACCATAAAGATAAAACATCGCTATCATTAAGTTCTTTATCGACTACACTGAAATGTAAATTTGTAATTTCTTCACGGGTGTAACCTATCATAGAACAGGCTTTGGGATTTAAATAAATAATTTTTCCATATTTATCTATGATATAGATGGCATCGTTCATCGTATCAAATTTAAAATCGTGCCCTGAATAGCACTGATTTTCTACGAAGTTCCGCCTGGTCTCAGTTTTAGAGACCGAAAATGCGATAGGGGAGACGGCTACACTAGAATTAAGCCTGATCTGTACCTGGTTAAAAAAAAATCTGCATAATCTGTTCATAAGACATCTCATCTCTTATTTTTAACAATAATACAACAATTTTAAGCCGATGATATATAAAAATATATGCAGGTAAATTTGTTTTCTAACAGGCAATTCTGCTCTTTAACGTTTCTCTCAGGCGTGAAAGTCTGGACTTTACTGTTCCCACAGGAATGTTAAGGGTATTTGCAACGTCATGATAACTTCCATTTTGATCAATAATCATAATCAGCATCTCTTGCGTATCAGAGCTTAACTTATCTATTGAATTGACTATAATAGTTAGTAACTGATTGTTTACTATGATGTTGGATGGATCACCATCGACGATAAGTTCATTAGTAAGCTCCTCATTCAAAACCTCATAACTCTGTCGGTTATAGTTCGTTTTGTAATAGTTGCGTACTAAATTTGCTGCAATACCAAAAACCCATGTTTCAGGTTTTGATGTACCCAAAAATTTGTGGCTGTTGCGCAACACCTCCAGACAAGTAGTTTGAACAATATCCTCAACATCCTCATGGCTTGCAATCCGCTTGCGTATGAAGTTATAGAGTCGTCTGTTTTGTTCACAAAGAATTTTTTCCCAGTCGATGTTAGAGGCACCATTGATATAAGATATTTCTGTATTATTTGTATGGCCTGTATTTTCAGAATTAGTCATCATTTCAGTCTTTCCTTATTTAATTTTTCATATCTCATATGGCAATATATATGCCAATTTTTTGTTTTTTTATTTGTATGTTATATAAGCTTTTTTTTGTATGGTGAGATTAATCTGAGACAATTAATGCCGAAATTGGCATAGCAGGTGTGACATTTTTTACACACAGACTGAAGGTTATTAATGTTGCTTTTGATATATAAGTTACGTGGGCGGAACTTAGGGTAGGTTTACACCACAAACAGAGATAATTTTAATAAGATGAGCGTAGGCTATGTCGACTTTAAAGGTTCAATCTGCTAGATTTTTTCATCAAAATATGCACAAAGCCATCATTCGGTCAGAAAAGATGGCAGTAAAGAATAACAATGCTTATCTTCACAACAGTGCATCAGAAGCGTTCGGCCTAGAAGCCAATGAAGTTGACAGTAAACTAAAAAAAATTTCGGCGCATCCCAGTGAACAGCTCACTGCTGAATCGCTTGCTGATACTTTTGAAAAGGTAGCAAATCTACATGTCATTCGAGGCCACCGCACAATTAGACGTCGGGTTGTACGCCTGACAAAAAATATCTACTCCGAAAACACATCGCATCTCGTCGAATCGCGTATGAGCATCAGTCGTATAGGAAACGTTATGGAACTCTATATGTTGATGGAAGATTACAATCAACAGCGTTTAGAGGAAATGTTAACCCGACTGCAGCGCCATCTTTCAACGAGAGAAAAAGACGTTAACCTCGAAGAAGTTATTTCAGTGACTGGTGGAGATCCCGCCAGAGCACATGTATTACTTGGCATCATTCAGCGAAATAGTGATATTGCAGGCAACCATGCTACGGCTAGACATATTTCTGAGGTCATGGATCATCTTGAAAATGAAAAAGGCATCGAAGTTAGATTTGGTCATAATAGCGCTAAAGCTCTGGCTGACATATCAACTAATGCCAATGAGAAACAGCGTTTTCGACGCGTATTTTATGACATTTTAAGAAGTGTTTCGAAAAGCACAGATTTAGAAACAACCAAAAACATACTTAGTAAAAAGTTAGTTAAAGAAATATTGGAACTTTTTGGACGTGATCGCTTTGTCGCAGGATTACGTATTGGTATACGCGCACTTGGTGATGACATTGCAGCATTGAGCCCTTCGATATCGTTAAAGTCACTTCATATTCTTCATGCCGCACTTTCTCAACTAAGTAGGTTGACCTCACTCCAAAATGACAGCGAAAGCACTTTGCTGGCTATACAGAGAAAATGGAAACTAAAAACGAATGCAATACCGGACTTTAGCGAAAAGTATACATCGCCTGATTTTAACCTTGACGGGATAGATTTAATGTTTACCTTAGTGGCTATGATTGACGGAGGTGCCTATTCACGTGACGTTATCAAGGCTGTTAATGATTACTCAGGAAACTATCCTTCTTTTCAGCTTGATTTCTCAAATCGCTTATTGAGTTTAATTCACAATGTGCCATTGGTTCTGTGGGGAGACCAAAAGAAACGTTATGACACTTTTAATTTGATACGTGAATTTATAGGGCAGTTATCTGATATTGAAAGGGAGCAAAACTACAGTTTTTCCACACCAAAGGGATTAGTAAAATAAATTTATTATTTAATAATTAAATCTAATGCTAAGTTAAAATTTCGGGGGCGAGATGAATAGCGCAGTTCAAATCCTTAATCGTATAGCAGTTACAGCAATGAAACGGTCAGAAGTTGTGGGTGCAATGTTCGCACTCGCGCTTGTTTTTATGCTGATTATTCCTCTCCCTCTGGAGCTCATTGATACTTTAATCGCACTGAATATCTGCCTTTCATCGTTACTGGTTATGTTAGCAATGTATTTGCCTAAACCACTTTCATTTTCAAGCTTTCCCGCGGTTTTGCTCTTAACCACCATGTTTAGGCTGGCGCTATCAATATCGACGACAAGACAGATACTCATTCAACAAGATGCAGGGCATATTGTTGCTGCCTTTGGTAATTTCGTTGTTGGTGGTAACTTGGCTGTTGGTATGGTCATGTTTCTAATATTAACCGTTGTAAACTTTCTTGTCATCACTAAAGGCTCCGAACGTGTCGCAGAGGTTGCTGCGCGCTTTACATTGGATGCCATGCCAGGAAAGCAAATGTCGATTGACAGTGATTTGCGCGCAGGCCTGATAGATGTAAAAACCGCTAAGAATCGCCGTGTTGAACTTGCAAAAGAAAGCCAATTATTCGGCGCTATGGATGGAGCCATGAAATTTGTTAAGGGTGATGCGATAGCCAGTCTTGTCATCCTGTTCATTAATCTTATCGGTGGCTTCAGTATCGGCGTGATGCAGTTGAATATGCAAGCAGGCGATGCTATGCATGTTTATTCTATTTTAACTATCGGTGATGGTTTAATTGCGCAGATTCCTGCAATACTCATTTCAATGACGGCAGGTATGATAATTACACGAGTATCATCAGACAGTGATCCTGAGGATAACAGTATTGGTCGAGAAATTGCGGAACAGATTACGAGCCAGCCTAAAGCATGGATGCTTGCAGCTATTGGTATGTTTGGTTTTGGATTACTTCCGGGGATGCCGACAAGTATATTTTTCGTGCTGGGTATTCTAACTTTAGCCATCGGGGGCTTTCAGGTCTGGACAACGAAATTTGAAAGCCGTTCACATCAGAAAATGGAAAATGAAGTCATTCCACCGGAACTCAATGGCAAAGAAGATCTGAGAGAGTTCAATCCAACGCGCCCCTATTTACTGCAATTCTCTGAAAGTGTTAGAGGTGCTAATTCAACTATCGAATTGGTGCAGGCCATTCGTCGTCTTCGTAATAGCATTGTTTATAATTTTGGATTTACCTTGCCTGCTTTTGAGATTGAATTTGTGGCAACACAACCGGCTGATGAGTTTCGGTTCTCGGTTTATGAGATTCCACGAGTGATAGCATCTTTTAATACAGACAAACTCGCTGTTTCACTTGATGCTTTAAATCATATTGACGATGCTGTGAGAGATGAATTTACTGGATCAGAGAGCCGCGATGAAAGTGAATTTTTATGGTTGCCTCCAGAACATGAACTCCTTCTCGCTGAGAACGTTAAGCGTGAAAATGTGCATGAAAGAATAATGTCTCGTATGGAGAATGCTATTCATTTCAGTGCTGCAAATTTTATCGGTTTGCAGGAGACGCGCGCATTAATGGGGTGGCTCGAAATGGAACAGCCTGAGCTGTCACAAGAACTACAGCGAGTCATGCCAATATCACGTTTCTCGAGCGTTTTACAAAATCTCGTATCAGAGAGAATCCCTCTACGTTCAGTGAGAGCCATTGCTGAAGCACTGATTGAACACGGACAACATGAAAGAGATGTAAGCCAGTTAACCGATTTAGTTAGGATTTCTCTTAAAGAGCACATTTGCTATCAGAATAAAGAATCTGACGCACTGAATGTATGGCTTCTTTCGCCTGAAACAGAAGAGCAACTGCGCGAATCCCTGCGTCAAACACAGACCGAGATATTTTTTGCGCTCAGTCAGGAACATGCTCTTGCATTTATCCACTTAGTAAAAGATGCTTGGCAAAAAAATACTACTAACAAAGCTGTATTGCTTGTTGCACAAGATCTACGCAGTCCTGTGCGAGGATTGATACAAAGCGATTTGCATCATATTGGAGTGATGTCATTTTCAGAACTCTTACCAAACTTATCTATTAACGTATTAGGCCGTCTCGATATTAACGAATCGTTAGACAGCGAAAGCACGGAGTGAGGTTTCAACTATGTATGAACTGCGTGTTTTGAGTGGGCAGCATCAAGGCGCGGCCTTACCACTTTGTGGTGATAAATGGTGTATTGGCCATGATAATAATGCTGATCTTTTTTTGCAAGATGATGGGGTGGGTGAAAAACACGCTGAATTGTTATTAAAGGATAATTGTTGGGCATTACATTTAGCAGAAACCACTGGCTGTGATTTCTATGAGCAGGGGATAATGGAGTATGTACTAAATGAAAATACACCATTTAGCGTAGGCGGTGTTTGGTTATGCATTACATCGTCTGAAACGAGTTGGGGAGGAATAAAACGACCTGATGCGGGGGAGGTAATACAAAAAGAGGCAGAGAAAAAAGAGGGTATTCATTCAGAGCATAGTGTTAAAATAGCAAGTAAACAAACTAATGAAAATTACCGATATGCAAAAGTAATGCGTTTGGTATCTTTTACTATTATGCTTTTATTGAGTTGCACTATTTTAAGTTGGATATTACAACCAACTATTGCACAAACCGGGCGTGACGAAAACCAGCGTCCAGTTTTAGCCACGCTTCAAGAAATGCGTCCTGCTTTACTTGCCATGTTAAGAGAAAGAAATCTTATTCCTGGTGTCAAAATCGACATGCAGAAGGGGAAGATTGTTTTATACGGTGAGTTAAGTAAAGAACGTATTTTAATATTGGACCGCATGATTGCTCGTTTCCACAATGAGTATAACGCTATGCCACAACTCGTGAATAACACACGCCCATTATCAGAAAAGCTCCCTTTTAGGATTGTTCAAGTATCTACAGGGGGACATGCTAACATTGTTACTGATGATGGAAAGCGTGTTTTTATTGGTGATGATATCGATGGGCTACATTTAGCTTCTATCACTGACAACCGTATACTTTTTACGGGTAATAAAAATATAGAGGTTAACTGGTGATGAGTGAGGTTAATGTCGACATTGACGCATGGTTCCAAAACAAGAAAGAACAAATAAATCGTTTCAACGCAATTAATGTTTTTGGACGTGTCACCGGCGTTGGTGGCATTCTTTTAGAGTGCCATTTGCCTTCTGCACGCTTAGGAGACCTTTGCATGGTTCAGGGGAAATCCGAAGAGCCAATAATGGCAGAGATTGTCGGTTTTACGCCTAATAACGTTTTGCTTTCAGCGCTATCTCAAGTCGATGGAATCGCACAAGGTGCCAGAGTTACTCCCCTGTATGTCGCACATAGTATTGTTACGAATGATAATTTATTAGGTTGTGTGCTCGACGGATTTGGACGCGCGATAGAGCCTGGTGGCATTGATGCTTTTACGATCCCAGGTGAAAGCCAGACCTATACACAGGTAATAAGCGATCCACCGTTACCAACGGATCGTCCCAGAATCGATTCTCCTTTAGTGACAGGCATCAGGGCTATTGATGGGTTGTTAACGATAGGTCTGGGTCAGCGTGTTGGGGTATTTGCCGGTGCCGGCTGTGGCAAAACAACGTTGTTAGCAGAATTAGCGAGAAATACGCCTTGTGATGTCATTGTATTCGGTTTAATTGGTGAACGAGGGCGTGAATTGCGTGAATTTCTCGACCATGAACTCGATGAGACCTTACGTTCCAGAACAGTGATGGTTTGTTCAACGTCTGATCGAAGTAGTATGGAGCGAGCGCGTGCTGCATTTACCGCAACCGCGATTGCGGAGTCATATCGTGATAAAGGCAAAAATGTCCTTTTAATTCTCGATTCACTGACTCGTTTTGCCAGGGCCCAGCGTGAAATTGGTCTTGCATTAGGTGAACCTCCCGGACGAGGAGGATTACCTCCTTCTGTTTATACATTGTTACCTAAATTGTTAGAGAGAGCAGGCAGGACAAATACGGGCTCCATTACTGCATTTTATTCCGTTTTGATTGAATCAGACTCAATGAATGACCCTGTCGCTGATGAGGTTCGATCGTTAATTGATGGTCATATTATTCTGACGCGAAAACTTGCTGAAAAGGGGCATTATCCTGCAATTGACATTCTTGCAAGCCTCAGTCGTACCATGACAAATGTTGTAGATAATCATCACATGAAACAAGCGACATCAGTACGCAGGTTAATGGCAGCCTATAAGCAAGTAGAAATGCTTCTCCGCTTGGGGGAATATCAAAAAGGAAATGATAATTTTACCGATGCGGCGGTTGAGGCACAGGATTATATAGCAAATTTTTTACAACAATCTAATCGTTTGCCTTGTCCCTATGATAAAACCAGGAACGAATTGGATGTGTTAAGTCATTATGCAAAAGTATAACTATTTTGAAACTGAAGATGGCACTATGTCCGAGTTTGATGACTATGAACATATCATCAAAGTTTTATTGCCAATACGTAAAGAACGTCTTCATAAGATCGAACGTATTGAGCGCGAACAGAAAAAATCGTTAAAAAAAAGCCAGGAATTAAAGGCTGAAACTGAAGAAGCTCTTGAAAAGAAAATATTCACGTATAAAGAAATTTGTCGGGTTTTCAATGATAAAAACTTAGGGTTGCAATCCTATACCAAGTTGATTTCCTCCCTGGATAAAGAGGACGATGCAAAAAAAACAGTATTAGAAAATGCTAATCGTGTTTCAAAGTTGCAGAGTGATGTCGAGCAAAAGCAGGCGAAGGTTCTTAAAACTGCATTCGAGAAAAAAATGAGACTTCGTGATGTTGAGAAAATTGAATCGCTTCTTGATGTTATTAAGGAATTATCATGATTAATTCTAATCTGTTTTATGTTGAGAATAAGCTTAGTCTCGAAAAAAAAACGAATCAGGCCTATACAGATAATCAGGAAAACACATCAAAAGTTGGAAAATTGCAGGTTACTCGTAACAGACAAGAAGCTGAGAAAAAAAATATGCGCTTTGCGGATGAACGAACAAATCGTTTATGCCGTACGGGGGCGGGCGAAAGATTTAGTCAGAATCATACTTCTCTCGTTTCTGAAGAAGAAGGTGGTTTATTCATGCGTCTACTTAATGATGAAGAGGACGAAATCGTACCTCTTCTTCATGAGTTTCCTTCATTCCAACAGCCTGTGACGAGAAGGGAGGAGTATGAGAATAAATCTGCTCCTCATGTTCCCTTTACATGGGATGAACTGGATTCTGATATAGAACAGCTGATACAAACTGTTCCATATAATGAATGCAAATTTTCAATTGAGTTACCTTGTCTCGGTGCCGTGGATGTTAATTTTAAACAAACTCATGATAATGGGTTAGATATCAGTCTCGGCTTACAAGAACAGGCTTACAAGGCACTGAATCCTTTTCGTGAGAAATGCCGACTTTCTCTGGACAAAAAATTAGGCAAATCCGTTCGTTTAAACCTTACACAAAAAATACAGGTTTGCTAATGAAATCACTGAAATTGCGGTTTATCACATATAAGGAGCAGAGGCTTCGTCAGAGGATCGGATCGGGACTACTCTGGTATTTTAACCGCCATGACGCATTAGGGACAATTTATTTAAGCCTGTATCAAGGTGAAATGGTCAAGACATTGAGCTATTGGCAATGCGAGTCTGGGGGCTTCGCCTTAACTGAGGCTGAAACTCTGCTCGCAAGCTTGACTGATGCCCCCACCTTTACTGCAGCAGATGCACATGAAAATGGTGACTGGTTTTGGTCGTGGTGGAATACGCATTTACCTTTTGAAATAACAATGCTTTTTGGTTTTATAAAACCCGATACGATAACGAATCAGGAGGAAGACTTATGTACCGTTGAGAGCCTTACATTAAGGCTTGAGGTTAGGATAAACCAGCAACATTTTTGTAGTGCTGTAAAGATGTCAGAAAATGTGCTTGAAAAGTTACTTAACAAAAATGAATGGCACTGTACTAACAGAATGTTGCCTGAAAGTTTTCCCATGAGTTTTCCTATCCAAATAGGAAAGACAGCGTTAAGTATCGAGGCAATTTCAGGCTTAAGAAAGAATGATTTAGTTCTACTTCAACGTAACGATTTTACCCCTGAAGGAAAAGGTATCATTACCTGCGGTAAATTAATTCTTAAAGGTGAATTTTGTAAGCAAGCGGGTGAAATGGAATATTTTTATGTTAAAAATGTGGAGACTACTACCGTGAATTTACATCCAGAAGAACCAGAAGAAACGACATACGCCTTCGAAAAGAGCGATGCGCAAACAACCACGAATCCAGCTTTTGCTCCTATACCATTGTCACTTTCAGTTCGCTGTGGGGTACTGAAAATGACACTAGGTGAACTTCAGCAACTTGATACAGGATCATTGATACTTGTTGATAATGTTATTCCTGGCGAAGCCTTACTTTGTCATGGTGATTACAGTATTGCAAAAGGTGAACTGGTTGATGTCGAGGGGAAGTTAGGCTTTCAGGTTACAAATATATTGTCAGGTTCGGCACGTTCATTGCATGAGGATAGTTGATATTTATGCAAGATCTTTCACTTAATCCGATGACTCTTGCACTTTTTCTTGGTGCATTGTCGTTGCTGCCTATTATGTTAATAATATGTACAAGTTTTTTAAAGATATCTATGGTGCTTTTATTAACACGTAATGCGATGGGGGTGCAGCAAATCCCCCCAAATATGGCTATCTACGGTATTGCACTTGCAGCAACGCTTTTTGTTATGGCACCTGTTTTTAATGAAATGTCTGAGCATGTTAAAGCTGTGCCAATTGATATGAAGACACCTGAAAAGCTCGACTCTACAACACATAACGCTATTGAACCGTTACAGCATTTTATGTTAAAGAATGCTGATCCCGATATCCTCACGCACTTACAAGAAAATGCACAACGAATGTGGCCGAAAACCATGGCTGATTCTCTCACACATGATAGTCTGATGCTTCTAATACCATCGTTTGTATTATCGGAACTACAAAATGGTTTCAAAATTGGTTTTCTAATTTTCATTCCTTTTATTGTTGTTGATTTAATTGTTTCTAATGTTTTACTTGCTCTGGGAATGCAAATGGTTTCACCAATGACGATATCCTTACCGCTAAAAATTTTACTTTTTGTTTTAGTAAGTGGTTGGACACGGCTACTTGACGGTTTATTCTACAGCTATATGTAGTGAGGGCTATATGGATATCATGACACTTTTTCGGCAGTCAATGTTACTTGTAGTGTATCTCTCTGCACCACCGCTTATTGTTGCGGTGATAGTAGGAACCCTTGTGTCCTTACTGCAAGCTGTGATGCAACTTCAGGATCAGACCTTGCCTTTTGCAATTAAGCTCGTTGCAGTCGGGTTAGTGCTGGCTTTTAGCGGACGTTGGATAGGCGTCGAATTAATTGACTTAACTCAAAGTGCATTTCAAATGATGCCTTATGTGAAGAGTTAGTTATGTGGAATAGCCAACTTCATGAGATGTTCACTTTTATCATTTCAGTCGGCTTTGGGATGGCGCGCATTTACCCCTGCCTGTTGTTATCACCTGTGTTCTCCTTCGGCGTTATTAAAGGTGGACTACGTGGTGTTATCGCCATAGCTGTTGCACTTTTTCCTGCCCCTGCTATTCAACAGTCAATGCTCCTTAATAATCCCTCATGGTTTTTTCTTGGTGGTTTAGTTATTAAGGAATTAGTCATTGGGTTATTAATAGGTTTATTCCTGAGTATGCCATTTTGGTTATTTCAGTCAGTTGGTGCTTTGTTTGATAATCAGCGAGGAGCATTGATGGGAGGACAGCTTAACCCCTTATTGGGTGAAGACGAAACCCCACTAAGTTTTCTTATGCAACAATCGGTTGTTTTTTTATTGCTATCTGGGCTTGGCCTTACTGTAATAACCCAGGTGCTATGGGATAGTTATTTACTTTGGCAACCTCTTCAGTGGATGCCGTTCCCTGATTATGCCGGATTTAGAGTTTATCTAGAGGTTTTGAAAGAGGTTTTTATTGATATCGTTATTTATGCGGGTCCAATAGTCGTACTTCTACTTATGGTCGATTTTGCACTGGCTATATTGAGTATATACAGTCCTCAGTTACAGGCGACCCTATTGGCTGCTCCTGTAAAATGCTTGCTAGGAATGTTTTTCCTGGTTCTTTATATTCCGAGTTTAAATGAAATTGTTAGTCGTCACTTATATGATTTCAAAGATCTTGTTGTCATTCTAAAAAATGTATTTAGTAAAAGATAAGTAGGGATGATATGTCTGAAAAAACAGAACAGGCAACACCTCAGAAACTGCAGGAAGCGCGAAAAAAAGGGCAGGTTGGCCAGAGCCAGGATGTTCCAAAACTCCTTATCTGTGCAGGTTTACTTGAGACAATTTTTGCTTTGGCCGGCGATGGTATGCAAAGATTACAATCTATCTTTTCGCAATCCGTGATAAACATCAATGAGCCGTTTTTCACTGCTATCAAAGATGTTTTTTTATCTTCATTGTGGTGTCTGGCTTATTTCTCTGCTGTTACAAGTTCTGTGGTTGTTATCATGCGTATTCTAGGGGGGTGGGTACAGTTTGGACCGCTGTTTGCGATAGAATCTATTTCTTTTAAATTCGATGCATTAAACCCTGCTGGTCATCTTAAAAATATGTTTTCTGCAAAGCAGTTGACGTCTTTGTTTTTAAATATTTTTAAAGCTGCAGTTATATTTGTAGTCTTTTACTTTTCACTTGAGTCTGAGCTTTCCTCATTTATACAGTTAGCCTCTGTACAAGATCTTAACCAATTCTGGATTGCAGTGCTCTCGCTATTAATTAAGTTGACCAGAACTACGCTTGGTATCTTAATATTATTAAGTATTATAGATTTTGCATTACAGAAGTTTTATCACCTTAAGCAGCAACGTATGAGCCACGAGGACATACGTAATGAACATAAGCAGAATGAAGGCGACCCGCATATGAAAGGGCACCGCCGGCAGAAAGCACATGAGATTTTGAATGAGGATCCTAAACCGCAACGTGTTGTCAATACGGAAGATGCAGATATGATCCTTGTTAACCCCACTCACTATGCAATCGGATTATATTATCGTAATGGTGTGACACCTCTGCCTTTAATGTTGTTTAAAAGTGAGGGATATGAGGCTAAGGAAATTATTGCAGAAGCGCAGAGTAAAGGCGTGCCAGTCGTAAGATTCATCTGGCTGACCAGAACGCTTTACCATTCTGTTCAGGAGGGGGCATATATAAGTCGTGAAACTTTAAAAGCTGTGGCGCAGGTTTATCGTGTATTACGTGAGTTTGAAGAGCATTATATAGGGGAAATAATTGAAATGGATGAATAGTTTAATTACTCTTCATTGTTTTTTTTGTGCATTATAACAATACGCAACTTTTATTCTTCTTTATGTAAAATGCACTTTTCTTCCATGACATTTTTTGATGGCTAAAGCAGAACGATCAAGTTTTTGTTATGCCTGGAACGTATTTTATTTTGAAACCACTACATAAGTAATCAGGATCGTAACTTTTCCAGGAGCGGGTGCTATGGCCTCTGTAATGCGGAATGTTATTTCTACTCTGGGTTTACGTAAAAACCAGCGCACTGAAACTTTATCGACTGTCTCACGTCGTCAGGAAAGTGTCGTTCAACAGCCTATGGCGCCCTTGCACTCAGGCGGAGGTACGCTAAACAGAACGCTGAGTGAGCATCCTTCAACCCTGGCAGAACAACTTCATCAGTCTGATTATGTTCCTGCCAAAAAGAGTAGCCGTTTCAAACGTTTTTTTAACAGTTCACTATTTCACAAAAAACGGGCACAACATCTTGCAGAAACAGGTGTTGAACCCCGCCATCAAGTTGACGCCAGCTATACTGGTTCTCCACCCCGTTTGCAACTTAATCTCCCGGATGAGGATGAGAGCATAGAACATGCGCTTGATGCTTTATGGGATCGTGAACGCGCTGAAAACGGAGGTAGTACGTCTTTACAAACCGCCGCACCTAAAACTGGGTCAGTAATAACAGATCCCTCAGCATCGATGTCATATCATGTTAACTTTGCCACGTCAGACAGACTTACTCCATCGGATACATCAGAAAATCTTAGTGAACTTACTAAAAATGCAACTGTTAAAATACTGCTCGAAGATAATCATAATGTAACAGTGATGAGTGAATGTGACGTTCGAAAATCATTTTTGAGCCAAACCATTGGAGATGCAAACAGACATTATCAGTACACCGCATCTGATGCGGTAAATCTTCAGCACGCACTATTGGAAGACAGTGGGAGATTAATCTCTCTTCATACTTTTTCCCATTCGCTAATCGGCATTACCAGTAGTCAAGCCGAAGCAAAATTTCGTCGTAAGGATGCTGGCCGTCCTTTTTTTACCCCTACAGGTCATCACCCCTCAACGCGTGCCATTACCTTTAATGATGATAGAGATATCTGTATCTCAGAACTTCATTCTGGTCGCGTACACTTGCAGGCGAAAGTTTCTTCTCCAGACAATGCTATACTCAGCCACCTTTCCGGTATATTCATTCAGCGTGGAACTCAACATTTATTCCGCATGGTTGACGGTGAAATGTATCGAATGGCAGAAGGGAATACAGAATGGAAACACTATACGCTTCACGGTACAGAGACGGATAAATCTGTTATGCGATTAAGTTTGCAGCAAAATGCACAACTTTTTTGTATCTATGATAACCATTCGCTGTTTGACATAGACTCGGGCTCGCAAACCTCTCCCATTGAGGAAAACATTAAACATTATTCTGTTTCGACAGAGGGTAAAGCATTTCTTCTCGTCAAGAGTGAAGAGGGACATCAACAAAGCATTAAATACTTGCCCAGATTCGATGCATCAAATAATGAGCATGTTACCTGGAAAATCCAACCATCGGGTTTAACCCTGAATACTATTGCTCATGCTGAAAATACATTGCTTGGTGTCGGCAGTGAAGGAAAAATTCATATTGCAACGACAGCTGATGCGCAAGACGTACTGCAGTTTGGTGCAGGGGAAAATCGTGTTCTTGAAATATTACTTCACCAAAAATTAAGTAAGGATGTTGGCGAAGGGTATTTTGTCGAGGATTTGATCCATGGTAAAAATAATCGTTTGCATGCGGTTGTTAAAGACGCTATGGACAGAAAGCATGCTCTTGTTATCAGTCCTTTTAAGGATGGCGAAAGCATACAGTCAGCCTGGAACTTAAGTGACAGCCTTGTTCTGAATTATAACAAAGGACTACCACAGATTTCGCCTGACCCTGAGCACATTGTCAGTATTAGTCAAGGTGG
Organism: Pantoea sp. B623; assembly: GCF_024814475.1. NCBI lineage: Bacteria > Pseudomonadati > Pseudomonadota > Gammaproteobacteria > Enterobacterales > Erwiniaceae > Pantoea > Pantoea sp. B623. The sequence goes on from NZ_JANUXM010000004.1 coordinate 4,201,498, forward strand.
GCTGTTAACCCTTGACAAGGGAAAAGTGCATTTTTTTAACGATACCACCCAGGCCTGGGAGTCAACAGAAATTGAGGCAACGTCATTACGTTGTGGTCAGGATGGCCAGGCATGGATTACTACCGACAAGAACGATGTTAAAAAACTGAAATTAAATTTTTCCAGTAATAAAATACAAGCTGGGCAGAATGTCTTTGCGCTATATCAGGTTAAGAAAAGCGTAAAAGAAGACACTGCCATGGTGGGGACTGAACCTAATCATGAGAGGGTTGCGACCGCGATACTTGATAATGGGCGCTTTGTTCAGCTTGGACATGATGGCGATCTGCATATCATTCACGTCAATAACGATAATCGTCGGGAAAGACACGCGCCATTAAGGCTCGGCAAAAATGTATTAAATCAGGCCATGTACAGCGCTGTGGCAAAAACGACTGAAGGTTTAGAACCTGATTCGGAATATGACAGTGTTAAAGGGGGACATGCAATTAAAGATATTGCTATCGGCCCGTCAAATCGCCTGTTTATTCTCAGTGACAAGGGAACGGTATTCAGTATCGCCGCTGAGCACTGGCTAAAAGGGCGTTTGGACGATATGAAAATTGAAAATGTACCACAAGAAATCGATGACGATGGTAATGCCTGGAATGTGCTTCCAGATTCATTTCTGGTAAACCAACGTGAACGGCTTTTATTGAAAATAGGTGAAAATTTATTAGCTAATGATGGTGATGGCCGCTGGCGACATGTGGATGCCGAAAACGCACTTCGTGACACTTCGATGAATAATTATGCGGAGCGTTATTTCACACGCATAAGCAGAGCTACGCCTGAAGGTAGGGTCGCTAAAACAGGTCTTACCTATAAACAAGAAGTAAATACTTTTGGGCAGACCGGACATGACAGTACGAAAGTGCATACGGGATTTCGTACCCGTCTTAATACTTTTGTGTTTCGTCCCCTCATTCGTCTGATGCCACTGAAAAATGCCTATGCTTTAGTCACCCATAAATATGGCGGACGCAAAGGGTTAACTGCAATTTATGAGGAACAAAGTAAACAATTTGAAGAATTGAACCATATTCTGGATAAGCCTCCTGTCGACCCTGCAGCCTTGTCTCTTGACGAACAACTTGCTCTGATTAAGAGCCGAAAAGGGGCACCAGAATGGCTAGAGGATGTGGTGACATTTAATCATATTATTGCACAAAGCACGATGCATCAGGCTCGCCAAATTAAAGAGCGTTATGAAAAATTTGAAGCTCCAGTGAAAACCGAACTCAACGCTTTTACGAATCATATGAATCCTGCCACACTGCGTAATAGCGATTTACTCAATAAATTATTGCTTGTTTTTAAGCATTACCCGGGGGATACGGCTAATCACGCCTCTCATTTGCTTAGCGCACTTGCAGAAAAAAAGGTAAAGCTGTCTTATCAAAAAGAAAATGTACCCTTTGGTATGCACCGTGACAAGTATGATAAAACCGGCCTGATAAAATCCCGTCTTATCCTTGATGCGGTTACGCTTGTAAAATTACATCATATTACCACGCGCATAGCCTCAGCACTTCAACACCCTATAGAACAACGCCAGACTGAACTTGGCAGCCTGAGGCAAGAATTCAGCCGCCTGCGTTTGGATGAATGGGAAAATAACCCGATTAACCAAATTACTCGGCAGGGCTTTACGGACAATGACAGGCTGGAGGCAAACTACGATGCTATAAAAACAATGCTTCAGGCGTTTTCTCAACCGGAACATGCTATCAATGTGACGGCCAGAACAGTCACACATGCCAAAGATCAGGCTGACTTAATCAGGCGTCTGGATAAAACCGTGCGAACGATGCATAAAGGGGAAAGCATTTCATTTAGTCGTGCTTATACAGTGACAGGCACCTTTAGCGGGGCGCCAAGCATGCATGCCGGCGGTGTAATTGCTGCGGCTAGTATCCGCGCAAATCTTGCCAGAAACTACAATATGACGCTCACGCGTGGTGAGGGGGCGATTAACATCAGCCTGGGGCGTGATGGTGGAGGAAGTGTTACCTTACTCGGTGGTATCGGTTATAACGTACTAACGGATCATATGAAAGCGCATCCTATTCATATTGATAGTGATCGCGATCTGTCTCCAACAATACGTTTTGGCGGCGTGATGTCTGCAAGACCGCTCGATTTAAAAAAGCAAAACAGTATCAGTTTTGATATTACTGAAGCAGATTTTCCTCAGTTTATACGCGGTCTCGAAGAGGGAACGCTTGATCCATTAACACTCCTCAATATGGGCGTCAATCACAGTGTCAAACATGGCAATATCGCAACTGTAAGTCTGGACGCGAACTTCGTAATAGAAGCCTCGGTGGGGTTTCCCGTTACGCCTAAATCCGAAAAGCATGTGATTTCCAACTTACGCACTGGGTTGATTGCTAATGTGGGGGGGAATTTAATGTCAGCAACGCGAGAAAGAGACCGTTCACGTAAAGAGGACAGTGCCTCTTACGGCCGAAGCAATAACAGTATTCAGGTTTTAAGTAATGGGGTAGTAGGTGTCAGTGCTGCAATCCCTATAGGTGTATCAGTAAGAGATGACAGGGGACGCGTCCCGTTTTTTACCGCCCTTGGCGCATCAGTACAGTTAAGCGTTGATAGCACAACTAAGCATAACCTGTCTGTTACGACCAAAGTACCACGCGAGATTGCATCAACTGACATCGAAGAGCTAACCAACAGTATTAAAGGCGCTTTTACCGACTCAGCTACGGTCCAGCTCCTGGAGGAACTGAATGGCCCACAAAAAGATGATGACAAACCCACTCTCACAACATTAGAAAAAATGACCAAGTTAAACCAGCACTTTACGCCAAGAAATATGCATACGCATAACAACTCACAGCGGGAGTCATTGCGCAAACTGGATAAACTGATACGTCAACATCAGGCCTGGCAGGATGGAAATTTATTACTGGATGGGGCTGAGCATAAAATTACTGTTAACAACATGAGCAAAGTTACAGGTGAAAGCGTTGGGGATATGTTAGCTCATATGTTGAAAAACATACTGGGACCGGCAGATTTAGGATCGCTTCACGATATGATTAAGAGTGATGCTGAACTGGCCGCCTTGATTAAGACACTTCAGGATAATACGAGTGCCACTGCCGTTGTCACCTTCGAACTCAAGGATGAGGAGCGCGATGCACTGGAAGAGCGTTTACTGTCCGGTAAGAATGTTCCCGACGATCTCCATCGTGAATTACTCTCGCCAGGCAAGATGCGTATTAAAGCAGTCGAATTTACTAAAAATCAGATTAAAAATGATGGCTTTGGCACACCTGCTTTTTTACTGGGGGGGGCAAGCAGCGCGTCCGTTTCAATGAAACGCAGCCTGGGTAAAATCAACTTTAGTTATGGTGCAAATCAAGACAACCCCGTTGGCTACAGTCTGGAAGGGCGTATTGCAAACGCCAACGAAGCGCTTGCACAAATGTTATTACAGGGGCAGCAGCAGCATTGGGGTCTAAAAGGTTGAGTAAGGAGGAGAAGATGTCTGCGACAGACAACGTGAATACATGGCTTGCAGCATGGGGAGCAGCGCATAATACGGTACTGTCATTAAATAATGGTGTGTGTGCCATTTTTAAAGATAAACAGGAAGCCGCAATTATTGAGTTACCTGCAGAGAGTGAGAGTCTGCTTTTTCATTGTAAAATTGAAACGTTCCACGAAAACGTGAAAACAATAGAGTGGTATTTACGCATGTTGTTAGCGCTCAACTTTGAAATGGACGCGATGCGTGGCTGCTGGTTAGCGTTAGATGATAAAGATAATCTACGACTCTGTACACAAGTCGAACTGGCAATTCTGAATAAGCAGACTTTCATCAATATGCTTGAAGGATTTATGAATCAGGTCACGGATGTGGTTGAGTTTTTGGCAGAAGTACAGTCTGCATCAGCCTGACGGACATCACGCGATTAAGTTGGGTATGCAAAATGCGCTGTAATCATACTGCGATCCTGAAATACACCCGCGAATCTCTGGCGCTGTAACCCGCCCGAGGGCGGGTTACAGGCTTGTGAGTGTCAACGGCTGTATGTCAGCTCACCATCGATCACGCACCCGTCGCTACACAACGTGACTTTATTCGCCTGGAAACTGTGTCCCGGTGCGAATAAAATTTCCTTCTCTCCAACAAAGCTTATGCTGGTGGGATTATGGGCATCCATAGCATCCACATGGATACCGCGCGCATTATTCGCCGCAAAGTTAAAGATAAGGGAAGAGGGGTTCCAGTTTTCAGTACGCAACTTAGCCAGTGTCGTTCGTCTGAGTGACTCTGTTACAGGATCGTCACTGCGCAAATCAATGGTATACATAGGAGAGCCAAGCTCATCAAGCCGGTTTATACCTGAAAACTGTAGGGCCTGAGCGCTGCTTGATGTGGTGCTAAGAAAACCATTGAATAAAAGTGCGTCACCGTTAAGAACTCGCCGTAATGCAGCGTTACTACTGATACGCGTCCCGTACAGATTATCCTCGGCTATCATCCCTTTTTGCACAGTGACCCCAGAAATACGGGGTGCGTGCGCTAAAAACTCTGCTAAGGCTGCCGTGGGCGCACGGAGATTTCGTTCAATGTGCGTTTTGGTATCGTTAAATTCTTCTGCTGTTTGTCCCTCAATACCATAATTTTCGTTAAAATTTTGTACAAAATGATTAAGATCTTGCTCACTGACCGGATTTGGATGCATAGCCGTTAAGTAATGCCGCAGTGAGGGATATCCCATCGCATTCACATTCATTAAATAGTTATCACCACAATCGGCCTGATACCGGTCCAGCGCATCAGCAACCGTCGCAATGCTTCTGCGCTGCGCGTACTGATGACTATAGGCAAGCGTTGTGTCGTGAAGCCGCCTCAGCTGGTCCGGATAACGATTCAATTCATGACTCGACAGACGTGCCAGATTACGTCTGGCCTGAGCGATATAATCAGCCCGATGGCGCAGGATGCTTTGTTGCACGTTCGCGGGTATCTGCATATTCCCACGTCGTAAAACCGCATTCGAATTCGGGCCAGAAAACGCTGAGGTAAAACCATTTTGTGCTACCGCAGTAGTGGCGACCTGCCTGCCATAGACGGTGGCACGGTTTGCACCCGGACGTCCCCCCATGGATGTCGGCGCAGCGCCAGAGGTGCCCGAACGGGAGGGGGGCCGTTGCAGAGCACTGTAACCGGCTGCAGAAGGTGGGCGTGGAGGCATACCATATCCTCCCATCGAAGGATGATGCGATGTCATGCCATAGCCTGAAGCAGAAGGGGGACGCGGTGGCATTCCATACCCTGAGGCTGAAGGGGGACGTGGAGGCATACCATAGCCTCCTGCAGAAGGAGGACGCGGTGCCATACTATATAAACTCTGTCCGGCATAAGGCATCTGACCAGAATGGCTAGCGTGTGGCTGCATGCCGTAAATGTTCATCGATGAAGATGAACTGCCTCCTTGTCGGGAGGGGGGGCGATCGGGGTAATATGAGTATTGAAATGGGTTTTGAGCGCTACCGGGAACGCGACCAGACATAATTATTTTCCTCATTGTGTTAATAAAATCAAACAACTGTGTGTCATGGCGTCTTAACTCGTTCCATTAATATAATTAAAGTGTTTTTTTTTCTGGTAAGAAAAATGATATAAAGGCTTTATGGCTGAGCCTGATGTGTTCAATGAATTAAGGGAGTGAACAATAAATAGTTACGTCAGCCTTTTCTACGAAAAGAGAGAACATAAACAAAGCACGGGGACGGTTTTTTATCTTTTAGGAGGGGATTAGCGGCATTGTACATTGCGGCATCAAAGATGCCTCTTGTTATGTGATGAGACGCGTCATCACTTACTGTTCGTTTTAACCCCCCCTGTAAATAATATTTACAGGGGGGATGTCAATCGGGAAGGCTTTCACTTAAATCGATTAATAATCTTATAATATCGTGTGCGTCATCACCCGGTATTAAATGATACATTATAATTAAGTTACCAGCGTCGTCACTGGTAATATAACAGCCATCAAATCGAGATGGCTGTTGATACCGTACCGTCAGTGCATTGAAAATGGTTGCTGAATTACTGAAGTCAACGTTATGCCGTAATAACAATTGTGGGACATGGTCACCTGCCAACTCAAACGTCAGCTTGCGACTCAAGTGCCACCGGCAGCGTTCATTCCTGACGCTGCACTGGATAAACGCATTGATATCATTAACAACGATCATTGATTGACGGAGACGGAGGTGTAATCATAAGGGCCATTTCTCAAATCGGGTTGCCACCAAATGGTTAAGCTGTCAGGTTTTGAGACAGGCCGACATGACATTTCACGGCAACCCGGCAGCTTCGGTGTACTGCAGGCCGTAAGAATAAAGGCTGTGATAATGACTAAAATTTTCATCATGATTGGGTCTCACTTGGAACAAGATTCACTGAATGAGTGTGCTTTTTATGATGGTGAGTCGGTTTTTTGCCTGCCTGTGCAGACTGAACAGGTGAGGAACGAAGACTGTTACGCTGAAGTAAAGACGCGCGATTTTGATATGGCGACGCCTCTGCATTATAAGCGATATACACTTCGGTGGATTCGCCAGGTTTTAGCTCTGAATGAGGCCATGCAGAAACGGCGAGCGTCTGTGCCCGGTGACAACTTGCTTCATCAAATCGTTGTGACTGGCCGGAAACATTCGTGATAACACCGACCGTAATGGCAAAACTGTCATTCGAATACCATTGTTGGCGAGGTTCCTGCCTGAAGGTCAGCGGTGACTGGCAGAGTGCATTCAATGAAGGGCCACTGTTAGCGACTTTCATTCCCCCAGGGAGGTGGCCTTCAGCCAGTTCACGCATTGCATTCTCAATCTCGCGTTTACTGTTGGCAAACTCGTGTCGACGATTGATATTTTGTAATGCATCGCTAACGGTTCCCCGGTTATCAGCATCAACATATCGAGAGGGATCAACCTGATCGCCAATGAGATGAGGGGTGATGATAAACAGACGTTCGCGTTGTTCTGTCGTGCGATTAGTACTGCTAAATAAACGTCCTAAAAACGGGATCTTTCGTAAAATGGGGATACCGCTGTCACTGTCTCCGCTTTGTTGTGTATGAAATCCACCCATAACCAACGATCGTTTAGCCTGCACAAGCGCCTGCGTACTAATCACGCCATTTTCAGTACTTTTGGCCGAACCATCTTCTTTTTCGTTAAGTTTGCCATCCTCAACATCCACAACCAGTTGGACAGCTTCTTTACCTGGAATTTGACCAATGGAACGCGGGGTAACGCGAAGACTGGTACCGGCAGTCACCTGCTGAATATCCGCTACGCGCTCACCTATGGCGGTTATAAATGCTGTCTTACTAAAATCAATGACGGCAGGTTGGTTTTCCAGCGTCAATACAGAGGGATTAGCAAGAATAGAAGCTGTTCCTTCGCCTTCAAGTGCCTGAATATCTGCAATGAAACGTGTTGGATCAGTAATGGCAAGGGTAGGGGTTGCACCGCTTAATAATGACGGTCCCCCCGTGACACTGCCAAACTGGCCCTGCCAGTCCACAGAAAGACGAGACAGTTCATTACGATCTATGTCGACAATCAAAGCATCAATCTCAACGAGCTTTTGAGGTTTGTCGATCATATTAATGAGTGCCTGGTACTCCGCGCGGAGTTTTTTGTCATCCCTTACAAGCAACGTGTTGTTGCGGACATCGGCAGACACTTTACCTTGTAATTCTGGATGATCCGAGTCTCCATTATGTTCATGTGCCGCATTCAAACCGGTAACACGCTGCAGCATTTGATTATAAAGCATATTGGCGCCATTCATCTGATTCTGACGTGCCATGTCGCCAAGGTCACTGCCCGCGTTCCCGCCCTGGTTATCCTGTACACCACCTGCGCTTTGGCTCCCACCCTGGCCCAAGAGTTCATTTAAAATACTTGCTACGCCCGGTACGACGAGTTTTTTGTCCCGGAAGTAAATACTCCTGTCTGCAACATCAGCATATTTAAGTGGAAAAGCCATTAAAGTGGTTTCTGTATTCTTTTCATCTGGTTCGGATTTTTTGCTGAACTCAGAAACCAGATCGACATATTTCGGTGGACCTGTCACAAGCACAACACCATCATCAGGTAATTCTCCCCAGCCAAATCGCGGCTCCAGAAGTCCCACGCCTTCCAATGCCTGTTTGATATCCGGTGCTGCATCCTGACTGATTTTTAATCTACGGGAGGTTTGTGCAGACTGTGCACTAATATAAAGTGTATTGTTGTAAACAAACCATTGAAAATGATATTCAAGTGCAAGTCGGTTGAGGAAGGCTTCCGGGCTTTCTGACCGTAAGCGGGCAGTGACCGTTTCCTCGGGGAGTCCATCGATATTAATATCGACTCCATGGCCGTTTGCAAAATCCTGAAGAATCACATTGAGTGATGTTTGATCGGCCGAATAGGCATAAGCACCACTTTTCCAGTCATCTGGCGTACTGGCATAGCTGCTATAAATAGGGCTGGCACTAAGTGCGAGTGCAAAAATAAGTGGTGAGCGTAAGCAATGTGTAATGAGTGGTTTAAGTTTAAACACGCGTCTCTCCTTTTATCAGGACGCTGAATAGACAGTTGCAGGGAGTATCGTTTTAATAACGGCTTGCCATATTTCGGTTTGCTGGCTGATGTCATCTAGTTGTGAAAATAATTCCTCCGTTTTATCCTGACCGATACGCTGTATAAGATAAAGTGTCTGACTGGATGGGTTTAAACCCAGTGCCGCAGCGGTTAAACCAAACTTTTCAAGTGCAAACGGAGTTATCATTATTGGTAATTTTAATGTATCGTTGTTAACCTCATGTAAAGTAATAACGCGCGAGAAAACAAAAAATCCTCCATTGCAGCGTTCGAGGCATAAATGAATATCATTAAATAGTAGCTCAAGCGGTCTTTCAGGACAGTTGAGCCAGTTATCTACTTCCCTGTAAATATCATCTTCATCCATTATGTAATAGAGTCAATGATGGCTTTACGAATGCCATGAGTGAACTGAGTGTACTGTGAATTTGCCCAGTTAGCGTTTGAAACGTCCATAAACGCCATTTGGAAAGCATACATATCACCAATGTCGTATGGATTGTCATTTTGGTTACGGGCAAAATTGAAAGCATCATTTTGTGCTTTAACCAGATTGTGATCCAGACGCCTTGACATTACATCACTACTCATTTTTATCTCTCCTGTACTTGCTTAATGATTAAGTGGTATGTTGATATTGACTGTTCCAACAGAATATTCCCAGAGATTAATCCTTATTCCTGAAGACGTTGCGCCATTTTTTTGCAAAGAGATTGCCAACTAATTGGTATTTCGCTTTTTTCATTTTCCAGGCGTAGCGAGACATTGGGTAGGTTTTTATCTATTTTGCAAGTCCAGTTCAGTTCCGGATGCGTGGCAAGCCATTTTTTTATTTCAGGGCTGATGTCTGATGAACAATAGAGCGTTGTGCCAGTATTAGTATCCAGTACTTGATTCAGGTGCAAAAGCATTGAACTGACTTTAATATCCATGGGTTGTTCGTTAAGTATTTGTGTAAGTGCATCAACCAGCAAATTTTCAAGACGTGGCAGAAGACGCTTTGACCATTCTTGCCGTTGTATTTCCCATTCATTAAAAAAAGCTTTAGCCTGCAATAAAAAAATTTCTTCTTGATTTTTACGTTGTTCTTGTAGCAGCGCTTCATGACATTCTATGGATTTTTCTTTGTTCAAAGCGGCTTCTTCATTAGCTTTTTCTAACAAAAGAACCGCCTGAGCTTTCGCCTGTTCAATAATGGATAAGCCCTTCTCATGCATATCCAGATCTTCCAGGTGAATGATGTTGCTATCCACCTTGGGCGCAGAGGGAAGTAATGTGATTTTCTTTTTGACCCACATAGTTTCAGTTCCCGTATTGTGGAAGATTCCATAAGGCTGACTCCCACAGTGCGTTTAACCGTCCCGGGTGAATAGATTCATTGGGCGTCATGAGCTCACTTTGCTGAATGTTATGTTTGTCGAAACTAAAACGGAGTCTTGGCCAGTTTTCCATAGAAAGCTCTCTGAGCAGAACTAACGCAGTCGCTTCACCCGAAGTACTGTAATCAGCGCAGAGCCATTTCTCACATCGTAAAGCGCGCGATATACGGCGATAGTTAATTTTTTCGGCCGAACTGAATGTAAACTGGCGCTGATGAGGAAAACACATTTCATGAATGATATGCAATAGCGACGCGCGTTCCTGCGTATTGAGATTGATTATTTTTAAAATTCTCAAATGAACAGGTGGAGGAAGAGAATCAGGAACACCAAAGACATGCGACATTTCACTCGCATGATGCATGCTAATTTGTTTTATTGCTTGTTTCGGCAACTGGAAGACAGCATGGTTTTTCCAGCTATCATCCATATTAACCCACCATCCTTTATGCCACCATTCAACCCAATGATCAATCTCGTGCCCATTTGTCATCGCTATTTTTCCGCAGGTAATTCTGTACGTTTGGTAAGGCGTTTGAGCTTATTGCCGGCTCGAAAGAAAATAAAAATAACAACCAGAATAAGAACGATAAAGCCACTGATACACCACCTAACCGTATTATACTCATCAGGTGTCAGTTGAAATGGGCCGAGTTGAATAATATCGGTATGATCTTCGTATGTGAGTGCGGGAACAAACACGATAGATAAGTCTCGATCAGTTTTACCAGCCAAGCCAGGTATACTGGTTGAAACAAGCTGACGGATTCGCGGCTCAATACTATCGGGATCAAGTGTTGTACGATATTTAATAAAAACAGATGCTGACGCAGGTTGTACGGGCTCACCTGGTGCAATACGTTCGGGGAGTACGACATGAACCCTCGCGGTCACAACACCATCAATTTGCGATAGTGTTGATTCAACTTCCTGAGAAAGTGCATAAATATAACGAGCACGCTCTTCAAGTGGGCTTGAAATCACCCCATTCTTTTGGAAAACTTCGCCAAGGTTCGTTCGTGCTTTATGTGGTAGACCAACTGCATCAAGTATTTTTACACTTCGCTCAATTTCTGATGACTCGATGGAAACTGCAACACCTGTCTTGTCCATCTGCTTGTGAGCATCAATATGATACTGATTAAGTTCCGCAATAATATCGTTTGCATCGGTTTCGCTTAGACCACTGAACAACACCGTTGCGTCATTACACCCTGAAAGGGTAAATAACAGCACGAAAAATGATAATTTTAAGGCGATATTTTTCATCGTCATTATTATTGCAGGTTAGTTAGTTTATCGAGAGTTTGCGTCGCTTTAGAAACAATTTTGGCATTCATCAGACTTTCAATGTAATAGTTTGAGATGGACTCATTAGCTCTGCTCATAGCAAGCATATCAGAAGAACGAGAAGCATTTTTAAGGTCTTTAAATGCCAGGTCGCGTTTATGTTCATTACTAGAAAAGGTTTGTGATAACTCTGAAAAAATTGCCGATGAATGTGATATTGGTTTAATCTTTTTTGCTTCTGACTCGCTGGAATCGACCGCAAGTTGTGATGAAAAATAGTCAACGTCTGATTTTTGCGGTTCTGAGAATGTTGCATTTATTGTCAGGTCAGGGGCAACATTAGTATTCTGTATAGAGGTGACTTTCATTTTTGTCTCCTGACAAACTTATTAGGAAAATTACGGGCTGCAGAAACAGCCCGTAAAGGAATAACTTAGTACTGGACTTTGTTCTGGGTCGCTGCGTTACCTGCTGTAATTGCGTTGTTAGCAATTTGGTTCAGGTTTTGCATTTCAGCACCCATCTGGGCGTTTTTGATACTGTTTGACTGCATTTCAGCCATTACGCCTGTCATGCCTGCTGCATAACCACTACTGCTGGCCATCTGACCTGCACCTGAAGCCGCACCGCCTGCAAAACCACCTGCCATACTTGCTAAACTCGTTGAAGGCATAGCTATATCCTCTTTTAAATTAATAGTTACGTTTTAATGAATACACGACATATTCAACTATTAAGTGGAGGGGGCTTTGTGTTAGTTCCATAATCATATTCAATTTATACAAAGATCATTCGTTACCAATATTTAGCATTTTTATTCTGTGATAAAGTGTACGTCGAGGTATCCCCAATTCATGTACAACGTTGTCAATTTTATTCTCATGACGTTTAAGGCAGTCTGTGATTAGACAACGTTCGATGCGGCGCAAACGATCTTTAAGCAATGTCGCGCCGGGTTCACGTGGGACAGAACTGTTTAAAGGTGAAAGCCCTAATACATAGCGTTCTGCTGCGGCCTTAAGTTCCCGAATATTTCCTGGCCAGGCATGCAATAGAAGCGACTCATCCAGTTCGAGTGAGCGGGCAGGGACGGGTTGGTTTAATCTCTCCGCTGCTTCAAAAGTAAATCGCTGAAATAAAGGAATAATCAGCTCAGCATTTGATCTTAAGGTTGGGGTCTGAATTTTAATTGTTGACAAGCGAAAGTAGAGGTCTCGTCGGAATTTCCCTTGTCCGACAAGTTTAATTAACGGCGTTTGGGATGCCGCAATAACCCGTAACTTTAATTCAATAGGCTGGGTTGAGCCAAGCCTGCATACGCTTCGTGTTTCAAGCACGCGTAGAAGTTTGGCCTGTAAAACCAAAGGCATACTATCAATTTCATCAAGAAAAAGAACACCATCGCCCGATGTTTCAATGTATCCGGGGCGTGAACTTATCGCTCCGGTATAGGCTCCAGAAACCACACCGAAAAGTTCACTTTCTGCAAGATTTTCCGGAATAGCCGCACAATTGACAGGTACCAGGGGCCCTTTAGCGCCTGAAAGTTCATAAATTTTACGCGTTAATGTATCTTTTCCTGTTCCGGTCTCACCTTCCAGAAGCAGGTCAACATCTAAAGGCGCGAGTGTTTCTATCATTTTGTGCAAGCTAGCATGGAAATCTGCTTCACCAGATTCAGTTTGGATGCGCGGAAAACAGGCGTCATTCTGGGCATCAGGGATTGCACACTCCCTGTTTTTTTCAGGAAAATCATATAATTCGTATAGTTTTTCTCGATTTGTAAGCATTTTATTCACCATTCCCCTTGAAATTACATCAGGTAAATCGGCTACCTGAATTAAAAAAATCCCATACTCAAAAAATTAAATTAACGCTTATTTCTTTAATTTAGTTAACTCATATCATTCATTAGCACTTCGTGACGAACTATCAGTTTCCTCTGAACTTACTGTAGGCAATCGCCTTTTATTTGTAGGGATATCCTTACCACGTTTGCTTTTCTTTATTCTTGTTGGGTATTATTGATGAATTTCTATGGGGACACGGCATTAGATCAACATTGCGTAGACAGGACTTAAAATGGAAGGTTGGTGAAGTCATTTTGCAGGATATATACTTAAGTTTCTGACACTAACGATTTAATCGTAAGTGTCGGATGGCTACTGGAGTTTATTTATAGTGGAGATTCCATGTTTATATTTTTTCACGATATGATAATGTAAGGCAGTATCTAAATCATACTGCCTGTAAATTAACTAAAATCACGCAGGGAGAGTACCTGTACCACTTTTGATAATGGCTGCGAAATTCTGAACTTTATTAACGTAAGTTGAATCGCCGGTACCATATTTTGAAATATCACTTAAATTACTTAGGTTCACATTTTCTGGCCCTGAATTGTAAGCACGCAATGCTGCACCATCGTCACCATTAAATTGCGCTTTCATATCTTTCATGTACAACGCTCCTGCCATAATGTTGTCATCAGGGTTGTTGGGATTTGCATCAGACTTAAGGAGATCTGGATATTTTGTTTGCAGATCCTTAAATGTGTTCTCGTTAACTTGCATGAGACCGGCATCAGTCAATCCGTTGCCACCGTTCGTTGATGAGGCATTGATAACGCCTCTTGATTCTTGATAGATCTGGCCTGCCAGCACTGCCGGATCAATGCCTGATGCTTTGGACGCTTTTTCAATGGCACCTTCAAAAGGTTTGAGACTTTCAGGTAGATGCAAACCGGATGATGAGACACCACTATTCTCCCCAACGCCTGATCCTGCTGGTTGAGAAGGAAATGCAGTTCCGCCATTTTCCTCTGAATTCCCTTGTTCAGGCTGATCAACATCTTCAGACTCATCAGTTTTATCTGAGCCATCGATATCATCTGAGCCATTGATATCATCTGAGCCATCAACATCACTCGCACCTCCAGTGGAGGGTGACTGAATACTACCGGTATGGTCATTATTTTTTTGAGAGCTTTGCATAAGTGACTGCATCATCTGCATCATCATTTGCATGAGTTGCATGATGGTTTGAGAAAGCTGTGCAGAGTTATTATTGGCATTGCTAGTGTTATTTGAAGCCTCATTATCTAATGGTGTTCCCGCATTACCACCAAAGTTGATATTTCTGTTATTAATAGGCTCATTACTCTGGGTGGGCGTATTCCTGTTGTTATCCAAATTGAGCGTAATTTCACATGAATTGACATGTAAAGGCAGAGATGGCTGTGCATTGCTACCAGATATAGTATTCATTTTCCTATCCTCTTAATGTATTGACCATATTGTGACCTCATTAGGTCAATTTTAAGTAGGTTAAAAAATAATAAAGTTCCAGGTTCGATGTTATTGTATTCATAAATAAGATTTTTTAATCATCTCTGCATTTTTCCCTGGAATTGTTTCCCTAACCAACTGGCCGCACTTGTTATGGCATTTGGAGTTTCATGAATGGCATGACTCATGTCGTTACCCAATTTCTCGCCCATAATTTCTACGGCCGGAACTGCCGCATAAATTGGTGCTAATCCTAAAGTGTTTACCAGATGACTCATTGCTTGCGTTGAGGCTGAACTGAAATGAGCACTGCCCATGGCGGCCATCACTGCGGATCGGGCCCAACTGACGGCGCCAACGCCACCTGCCATAATCGCGGTTTTTCCCAAGCCACCTGCCGTTGCCAACGCCCGTAATGCTGCAGGCGAGTCGGTTATGACATCCAGTGGAAAAGAGGCGGCTCTTTTTACCCCACTAGTGACACCGTCTTTAAAAGGTGATGTGTTTTTAAGTGCGTTATATTGCTGAGCCCAGTCAACACGTGAAAAAAGATATTCGGGACCAATCCGGTTTTTTTTTAAATTGACTTCATTGTTAGTAACACTCATGAGTCCGCCAGAAACGATACCACCAACGGCAGAAAAATAGCTGTCTACCTGTGCAGCGACTGCCGGGCCTTTCCAGGCTGATACGCCTGAATTTAAGCCAATGCGTAGTGCGTTTCTTAAGCTATAGTACTGAATGGAAAGGCTGTTTTCTGCAGCAAGCGCAGTTTCGGTTGGCAGTTTTTTATGAAATATTGTTTGCATCACGGGTTCAAGTTCATTCTCTTTTGCTTGCATCCAGGTGACGTCCGCAGTCATTCGATTCAGAAGAGAACAGCCAAAAGTATCTGCAAGACTCGCTTGCATACCGGCATTCATGCCAAGAAGTGCAGCATGATGCGCAAACGATGATAGTACAGGAAATGAATCAATCGCCATCGATGAAGCCGCAAACGGAATGGATCTTACCGCACCTCTCAAAAAATGATTAGCTCTGTTTAACCGTATGCCTTTCAGAATTGTTGCTTCAATACTTTCCGGCGTTTCACCCATACTATGCAATTGCTTTGTCCTGGTTAGAATCATTTTATCCAGCGCATCACAATTATCAGCGTCGATATGCTTTTCAAAGATGCGCGATAATCTACTATGTATCGCTTTTTCATTAGGACTGAGTGCGCCTCTTTCCGTTGCGTCGTTAACAGAGCCGGTAGCCACTGATTGCGTCGATTCATTATGCGATATCGTTGTAGGCGTTGCATTCTCAGGCTGGTACTCTACTGCGTCATAATAATGTTCGTTTTGGCCGATTCGTGATGAGTCGGAAGACGTTCTCATAATAATTTCCTCATCTTTTTTTGGCAGGTGGGTAGAATCTAAAAAAGATCCCTTTATTAAAGGTAACGTATTTTGGATGCGTAGTGTCTTTAATTTTTCGCTGTAAAACCATGTTTGAAAATTATTTTTTCGAGTATGGTGTAAATGTTGTTCAAATATGTATAGGGGAGACTATCACTACTGTTATTAATTATGATCGATTCGAATGTTTTAATATATTTTTGCTACAGGTATGTCAGGCCTCACTGTCTGTATTAATAATACATAAGACCGACTTTTACTGGTTTATTCATTGTCACATTGATGTTCTCAGTTTGAGCATACTAATCAATGTAAGCTGATTATTGTACGATTTGTACTGGAACACTCTCACCGTGGGGTAATGTGACAATTAAAGGCGCTGTATCCCGATCCCCTGTTATAGCTGAGCCGACATCAAAATAGACTTTACCACCACGTTGGAGAAAATCCCCTAATTTCATTTTAACAACAATATTATTAGGATTTTGCCGGCCGTACATCGCGGCAAAGGTATGAGCTTGAGAGCCTGCCATTACATTCAGTGTAGGGCCGAGATCACTTGCACGAGCTGGTGCCGGTGAATAGGCTTCAGCCGTTCCTACTCGCGCATCAGCATAAAATCTGCTCGATTGATTCGCTACTAATTTGTCATGACGCACAATTCTTGCCATTGACTCAGGATTCCCTTGTATGCAGCCGTTGCTGACATATCGGCGTTCGGTAGTCCGATAAAGACTGGTATTGGCGTTGAGGTTATGCATATACCTCATCGGATCGTGCTCACTTAAAAAACGTTCTTGTTCATCGGGCGGTAATTGCCTTACATGAGTGAGTTCAGGGGCTGGCGCCCGGTGGCCAGACCGTGATTGCGAGCGCTGGGGCATGCCATGGAGGCTATCAGAACGCGATTGAGTAGGTTGGCGGGTAATGCACATCGCGCTACTTCCGCTGCTGCTCGCGCTCTGAGCAGATAAAGGGTGAGAAGGCGATGGTATGGAATCGTTACCTTGAGAGCGAGAAGGATGCGAAGTAAAACTGGTTTGTAGCCTTGGCATAGCACTGCGCATTTGACTCGTTGAAAAGGCCCCTGAACGCGAAGGAGGACGCTGCATGCTATTGACCTGCGTGTTGCTTTGCCGTGAAGAGGGGCGTTCTGGATAAGCAGAATATTGATAGGGATTTTGTGAACTTCTGGGGATATGTCCTGACACAATAAATCTCCGATAGGATTAATTTTCGTTTTTGTGTCAGCACGTTCAAAAATGTTCCACAGTAGCCATCATGTTATCTTGTTTTGGCAGCGCACCATGAGTCGCACTAGTTACACTGTCAATGCTTATCGTATGCGTGAAGCTAACGGGAAAGCGGCCTTAGCAGAGCTGAATTCCAGAGGGTCAACAACAGGTAACGGTTTTCAGATGGCTGACCTGGAAAAGTCTTAAACTTAAAACCACGATCAGGGTACTGGTCAGTGCATGTCACAATGACAATAACTTTTTCAACTCAGACAGGACAGAACTCAGGAGTAATAATGTTTAAAAGCCCGCTCAGGTTTCCCTGAGCGGGCTTCTTTAAATCTGGCTCCTCTGACTGGACTCGAACCAGTGACATACGGATTAACAGTCCGCCGTTCTACCGACTGAACTACAGAGGAATCGTGCTACAGGGCGCATAGTAATGGAGTCGGCATGCTGAGTCAAAGCGGTTTTACCCGCTTTCGGATCGTTTGCTGAAGGATTCAGCAGCCTGGTTATTTCATCCACAGTTTACCACATGGCAGGGCCGTTCAAATCGTCAGGAAAGGCCAGTTTAAGACGCCGAAACAGTCTTATAGAGACCATGTTTTCTGCAAGTTAGCCACTGTGTCGCAGCGCCGCAATGTGCCGCCTGTTCCGTGATAAACAGCTATGGTTAAAGAGAGCAAACCCAACCATGGAGATGCGAATGAACGAGCAACTGAAAGCGCAGATAGCCTCAAGGCTGGCGATTACGGCCGGGCAACGGCAGCAGACGCGCACTGCGCTCAGCCAGGGCCAGCAGGCGGAACCGGACTCACGACGAGCGCAGCGCTATGCGTTTCAACAGCGGGCCCGCCAGAGCGTCATTATGGGCGCTAATGACTTGCTGCCGGTGTCATTTTTACAGCAGGGGTTACGCGCAGCCCGCGCCGTCGCGCTGGTCAGAGAAGATGGCATACCTAAGGGAAGTGGATTTCTGACCTATGGCAACCTCTTCGTCACGAATCATCACGTGCTGCCTGAAGCCGCCATTTCGGGCCGCATCACGCTGCAGTTCGGTTATCGCCAGGGCGAATCCGGCGAAATTCTTCCAGGACGTCTCTATGCGGTGGATGCCGAGAGTTTCTGGCTTTCCAGCCCAACGGAGGCGTTCGACTGTACGTTAATAGCGCTTGGCGAGGCGCTTAACGACAGCGGTGAGCAACCGCTGCCGCTGGCACTTAACGATCGTAATGATAAACATGCGCTGGGCATCAGCCTCAATCTCATCCATCATCCGGGTGGTGCGCCACAGCAAATCACGCTGCGCAACAATGCCCTGTTAGCACGTCACGAACAGTTTCTGCACTATGAGGCCGACAGTGAAGGCGGCTCGTCAGGTGCACCGGTCTTCAACGACGGCTGGCAGCTGGTGGCCCTTCATCATGGCGCCACAGAAGACAGCGGAAAATGGGTTAACGAAGGCATTCGCATGAGTGCGCTCACCGACTGGCTGAAGGGCGAGTTGCCAGCGCTGTCCCCGCATGGGCAGGCAATCCTGATGCAGGCGCTCACGGCCGATAATGCACCGCTACTGCCTGAGTCCAGTGCCGCCGCGCCAGATGAAAACTACTTTAATCGCGACGGTTTTCAGGCAGACTTTCTGGCGGACAATCCTGTCGATATGGCACAGATTATCGCGCCGCGTGCAGGGGAAGTCGCCCCTCTGCGTGACGGGCGCAACGGCGCTGATGCCAGGCTGAATTACGAGCACTTTTCTCTGCTGATGAATGCCGAACGACGGCTGGCTTTTTTTACCGCCACCAATATCGATGGGGCACGCTATATCAACATTGACCGCGGCAGTGGGCAACCTTCGCTGTTGCCCGAAGGTGACCGCTGGTATGAAGACAGCCGCATCGACAGCCGCTATGTTACTGGTCAGTCGTTTTATAGCGCGTTCAGTCGCTGGTTCGATCGCGGTCATCTCACCCGCCGCAGCGATCCCACCTGGGGCACGGCGGCTGAGGCGGTGCGCGCCAATAAAGACACGTTCCACTTCACTAATTGTTCCCCGCAGCATTTTCGCTTTAACCAGAGCGTACAGTACTGGCAAGGGGTTGAGCGCTATATCCTGGAATATGGTGTGTTGAAGACTAAACAGCAAATTAGTGTACTGACCGGCCCGGTACTGAACGATCAACATCGGCAGTACGGGGATTTGCAGGTCCCGCTGCTGTTCTGGAAGGTCGTTCTGCGCATCGGTCCACAGGGCACGCCGCAGGCCACCGCACTGCTGGTCAGTCAGGATAAGCTGCTGGATGAGCCTCGCCGCGTGTTGCCGCTTTTACAACCGGAAGCGGCGCCGCAGGTGGACGAATACCGCGTGGCGGTTCGTTCACTGGAAACCCTCACCGGGCTTGATTTCAGCGCATTTCGCGACTGGGACAGCTGGCAGCCCGATCCCAGCCTGCTGGCCGAGCCTGTGCAGGCAAAGCTGATTATGACGTGGCCGGAGCTATTGTAAACGCGAAGAAAACGTCACTGGCTGACGCCTCAAGCTGGGGCTGCATATTCCCAAGGCGTGCGGTATGGGCATCTTCGGCACCTGCAAGGTGAAATGCCTGGAAGGGGAAGTGGAGATGAACCACAACGGCGGCATCACCGATGAGGACGTAGAAGAGGGCTATATTTTGTCGTGCTGTAGCATTCCCAAAGGCAATATTGTCGTCGAGTTTTAACCCCATGCAGACGAATGCTTGCGGGGAGCATCCTCTTTTTTCCGACGTTGAGGCGTCAGTGAACAGCGAACCTCATCGAGATTCGCTGTGTAATGCCATTGTAAAAAACAGGCGGGAGCGCGTGAAAGGGGGGCTACTCCGGGTGTGGCGATTGTTGTCATACGTGCGCAACAACGGCAGCAATGCCAGCCTGAACCCTGTGATTTTCTGTGCTGTGGATCAGGGCTTTATTCCTGTGCCGGCACCCGTTGAACCGGGATGCTCTACGAAAACAGAAAATATGCTTCACCATGAACCCACAACCCGTTCTCAGACATGAAACGCCGCTACCATACCGCGCAGCGCCTGCGCCTGTTCAGACAGCGAACGCGAGGCTGAAGACGACTCCTCGACCAGCGCCGCATTGTTCTGGGTCACGCCGTCCATCTGACTCACCGCCACGCTGACCTGTGAAATCCCCTGCATCTGCTCGGAGGACGCCAGAGAGAGGGAGTCCATGGCCTCCGCCAGCTCGCCGACCATCCCGACAATTTTGATGATGCTCTGCCCGGTCGAGGAGGCCACGGCAACGCCGCTTTCCACTTGCTCAACGGCCTGTTCAATCAGGATCTTGATATCGCGGGCCGCCGTGGCGCTGCGCTGCGCCAGCGTGCGCACCTCACCGGCCACCACGGCAAAACCGCGGCCTTCCTCGCCGGCGCGCGCCGCCTCCACCGCGGCGTTCAGGGCCAGGATGTTGGTCTGAAACGCGATGCTTTCAATGACCGATGTAATGTCCCGGACTTTAGCGGCACTGACGGAAATATCCTGCATCGTGCCAGACATCCGCTGCACGTCGGCCTCACCCGAACGGGCCAGGCGGGCCGTATCTCGGGCCGATTCAGCGGTTTGCTGCGCGCCAGCGGTGTTGCTCTTCACCGTGGCGGTCAGCTGCTCCATGCTGGCAGCGGTTTCCTGCAGGGCGGCCGCCTGCTGCTCGGTTCGTGACGACAGCTCGGTGTTGCCCTGGGCGATTTCGTCGGCCGCCAGCGCCACGGAAGTGGAAGCATCCTTTATCTGCGATACCAGGCCGCGCAGCCTGGCCTGCATGCTGTCCAGTGAGGCGAGCAGGCTGCTGGTGTCGTTGCGACGCAGCAGCACGGTGGAGGTGAGGTCCCCGGAAGCGATGGTCGCGGCCAGCGCCTGAGCCTGTGCAGGTTCACCGCCCAGTTGGCGCATCAGCTTCCTGCTGATGACGAGACAAATCAGGGCGCCGGAAATGACGGTTGCAATGATGAGAGCAATAAAGGTTTTGATAACGCGGCTGGCGGACGCGTTACTTTCCACGGCGGTGTTTTCAGCAAAGGCACGCTGCATGTCCGTGAGTTCGTTGAGACTGGAGATAAGGATTTGCTGAGGGGGACGAACAACGTTGGTCAGATAATCTGCGAGGCCATTCAGTTGTCTCTGCCTGCCCATGTTTGCCGCCGTCGCGAGTGTCGTGAGCGCGGCCTGTTCATTCTGCTGTACTTTCCTGAGTAGGCCAATTTCCTGCTGGTTATGGTCGCGTTCGATCATGGATGCAAGCTCAGTGCGTTTCTGGGTATAAACCCCTTTCTGAGTTTCAAAGCGGCCCCACTCATTCTCAATTGCTTTTTGATCAGAGAAGAGCGCCATATTTCTCACCTCAACAAGCATATTTCTCAGCGCCGTACCTGCATCATTAGACAAAGTCACTTTTTTAAGGTTGGTGTTGACGATCTCATCAATATTCTGACGCGTCTCAAGCAGATTGCTGATTGCAACCGCTGAACTGATGACGAAAAGCAGTATCAAAAAAGCAAAGCCAGCAGACAGTCGTGTCGATACCTTCATCATTCTCTCCAGTTATGGTGTTGTCGTACCCATGTTGTTTTCGGCAAAGAACGAGTGAACCTAAGTGTCCTTTTCAGAAACCGCAGAACGACGCTTTTTTGTGACGGAGGGGATATCGGTAGGGGCTGACGCCATAAAAGCCAATATTTTTATATCAACACGTGACTCAAGACTTCTGTTGCCTGTAAACATACCTGACCACGCCAGCGCTATGGGCAGCGCTTCCTTGCCCAATGCTGTCGCGGACAGCGCCACGCTTCACAAACAGAAAGCCTTGGCCGTGTAGACGTTAGCCAAACCGGGCGCAGAACAGCGCGGAAGAACCCAGCTTTCAACAGGATACCTCCTTTTACTGCGCCAGCCTGCGGGTCGGAATCTGAACCGACTTTTCCAGTTCTGTGCGGTTATGCGGGATTGATCTTCTTTTTCAGCCAGTTACGCATAGCGTCGCGCGGATGGCAGGAGGAGTCAGTGACGGGCACCTGATGCAATGCGGGATTCTTTTTGGTCGAGGCGCTCTCGGAGAGGACAGCGGCGTGAACCGTCAGGATGGACAAGCAGAGAAAGACGCTGTGAATCAGTCAGTATAAAAGGCGATCACAAGGGGGGATGCTGGGGCTTTTCACGTACGGCTGGGGAACAGATTTATGACGCTATTATCGAGCGGGAATGACGCCAATCAGATTTGCTGTTTCGCCGAATGCGCAGGTTAACCCCACTACGCATCGGAAAAATTTCTCACGCAGACGTAATAAAACCGGGTTGAAAGGCTTTAAAGCATGCCTGAAAACAAGAATTTGGCTCCTCTGACTGGACTCGAACCAGTGACATACGGATTAACAGTCCGCCGTTCTACCGACTGAACTACAGAGGAATTGTCAGAACGGGGCGAATAGTAGCGGCGCCGGTTAGGGATGTCAAAGCCCTCTTTCATGGTTTGCGTTTAAGTGCTCGTAAAAGCAGCGCATTGGTGAATATCAGACACATTCGCTTGCTTTTCAAACTGCTAACAGGATCTCACTTTAACGCCATTTCTCAGTAGATGTTAGACGCATGTCAAAGTTTTGTTATTTGACGATATCAAAACGCTTGTTTCAGTGCTTTTATGATAAAAATTTCAAAAAAGAAATATATGGAATAAACAAACTGCTTGGCGCCTGAAAGTGGGATGGACGTACCAGCGTCAGGACAATACCGTCAGCATGTTAAGAAAAATCATGCGGATAAGAAAAGCAGTGGTGATTTTAGCAAAAGCATCAACGTAGTCGTCTTACCTCAAATTTTCCATAAAAACGCCGGCGAGGCAGTGTGAATGTAAAAGATATTTTTCATTCGAAACGTAAATCGCTAGCAAGTTAACAAATAAGAAGGGTCCCTATGAACATCAAAAAAACGATTGTTGCCTCACTGTTAGCCTGCATGTTGCCCGCCGCTGCGATGGCGAAAGATATTTCCGTGGGTGTTTCTATGGCGGTTTTCGATGACAACTTTCTGACGATTGTGCGTAACGCTGTACAAAATGAGATGAAAAAAGATGGCGTCAAAGGCCAGATCGAAGATGCCAAAGGCGATGTGGCCCAGCAGCTCCAGCAGGTACAGAACTTTATTGGACAGGGCGTTGACGCCATCATTGTTAACCCCGTCGACACTGACGCCGTAAAACCCATTATCGATCAGGCGTCCAAGGCCGGTGTGGCGTTGGTATTTGTTAACCGTAAACCCCAGGCCCAGCTAGGCGACAAAATGGCGTTTGTGGGCTCTGACTCTGAACTGGCGGGCCGTCTGCAGATGGAAGCCCTGGCGAAGGCGATGAACGGCAAGGGCAACGTTGCCATTTTATTAGGTGATCTGGCTAACGAATCGACCCGCGAACGCACCAAAGGTGTGGAAGCCGTAGTGGCGAAATACCCGAATATTAAAGTGGTGCAAAAGCAGACGGCGAAATTCAGCCGCAACGATGCGGTAGATGTCGTGAGCAACTGGATGACCGCTGGCGATGATATCAATGCCATCGCGTCAAACAATGATGAAATGGCGATTGGTGCCATTCAGGCATTAGGCAAGAACGATAAACACATTCTGGTGGCAGGCGTGGATGGCACACCGGATGCGTTGCAGATGATCAAGAACGGCAAGATGGTGGCCAGCGTATTCCAGGATGCAAAAGGGCAGGGTGAAGGCGCTGTTCAGACCGCAATCAAACTGGCAAACGGTGAAAAAGTGCAGAAGATTGTTGATATCCCATTCCAGCTGATCACCAAAGACAACTACACCAAATATACCAGCATGAACCAAAAATAAACGTCTGAACCCGTAGTACGGAGGTGATGTATGACCGCTTTTGCGCTTGAAGCCGAAGGCATCAGCAAGTTCTTTCCGGGTGTGAAGGCACTGGACAATGTGTCGCTGCGCGTCCGCTCTGGAACGGTACATGCTTTGATGGGTGAAAATGGCGCGGGCAAATCCACTTTAATGAAGTGCCTGATCGGGATTTACCGTCCCGATCAGGGCACCATCAAGATTAAAGGGGAGCCAGTGCAGTTCAGGGACACCATGGATGCGTTACGTTCGGGTGTGTCAATGATCCACCAGGAGCTGAATCTGGTGCCGCACATGACCGTGGCCGAGAATATCTGGCTGGGGCGGGAGCCGATGAAATTTGGTTTTGTCGATCATGCCCGGCTAAATAAAGACACGCAGGCGCTGCTTAACCGGCTCAATATCAAACTGAAAGCCGACCGCATGGTAGGCGAACTGAGCATCGCCTCACAGCAGATGGTGGAAATCGCCAAAGCGGTGTCCTGGGATGCCGACATTGTCATTATGGATGAGCCCACCTCCGCGTTGACGGAAACCGAAGTCGCACATTTATTTACCATCATTCGCGATCTGCGCGAACAGGGTAAAGCCATCGTTTATATCAGTCACAAAATGGATGAGATCTTTTCCATCACGGATGAGATCAGCGTGTTTCGTGACGGCAGTTGGGTGGGCAGCGACAGCACCAGTGCGTTCACGCGCCAGTCTCTGATCACTAAAATGGTCGGGCGTGAGCTGACACAGCTTTTCCCTAAATTCAACAATGCCATCGGGGAAGAGGTGCTGACCGTTCGTCATCTGAGCTGCAAAGACCGCTTCACCGACGTCAGTTTCGGTGTGCGCCGGGGAGAAATTCTCGGTGTGGCAGGCCTGGTCGGAGCCGGGCGCAGCGAAGTGATGGAAAGCCTGTTTGGCATGACGCATTTTGACAGCGGCGAAATTCTGATTGACGGCATCCCGGCGAATATTGACTCACCGTCGGTCGCCATCGAAAAGGGCATGGCATTTTTGACTGAAGATCGTAAAAAGTCAGGATTGTTTTTGGTGTTGTCGGTGCTGGAGAACATGAGCATTGTCAACATGCCGGAATACAGCGGCAAAAGCGGCTTTGTCAGCCATGTCAAAATGGCTCAGGACTGCATGGATCAAATTCGCCGTCTGAATATTAAAACCCCTACCATGGATCAAATCATCAATAACCTGAGCGGCGGCAATCAGCAGAAAGTGCTTATCGCCCGCTGGCTATTGGCTCAACCGAAAATCCTGATCCTGGATGAGCCGACGCGCGGCATTGATGTTGGGGCAAAAGCAGAAATTTATCGTTTGATTAGTGAGCTTGCCAACCGTGGCGTTGCCATCATTATGGTGTCCTCAGAGCTGCCTGAAATTCTGGGCATGAGTGACCGCATCATGGTGATGCATGGTGGGCGCATTACCGGCATCCTCGATAATGAAGAGGCCGATCAGGAAACTATTTTGTCGTTAGCATCCGAATGAGGCGCGAAACCACGATGAGTAATATGAAAGCCACGGCCGCTCAGGCTTCTCAGCAACAACCCTCTTTCCTGGCAAGCCTGCGTCACCGGGTTCCAAAGGATACCGGCATCTTTGTGGTAATGGTGGGGATTGCCTTAATTTTTGAAATTTTTGGCTGGTATGTTCGCGATCAGTCGTTCCTGATGAACACGAACCGCCTGATTTTAATTGTATTGCAGGTCGCTATCATCGGTATCATCGCCGTCGGTGTAACCCAGGTGATCATTACGACCGGTATCGATCTCTCTTCCGGTTCGGTGATTGCGTTGACTGCGGTGGTGGCTGCCAGCCTGGCGCAAACCTCAGATACGCTGACGCCGATGTTTCCATCCCTGGTGAATATGCCTGCGGCCGTGCCGATTGCTGCCGGCATTGGCGTCGGTTTACTGTGCGGGTTGATCAATGGCGTATTGATTACCCGCACCGGCATCCCACCTTTTATTGCCACACTGGGTATGATGGTTTCTGCGCGCGGTCTGGCGCAGTATTACACCCAGGGTAACCCCATCAGTTTTCTGTCCGATGGATTCACCTCTATTGGTCAGGGTGCCATGCCGGTGGTGATTTTTCTGGTTGTGGCGCTGGTGTTTCACGTTGCGCTGAAACATACCCGTTATGGCAAATATGTTTATGCCATTGGCGGCAATATGACGTCGGCCAAAGTGTCCGGCATTAACGTCAACAAATACCTGATTATCGTTTACACCATTGCGGGGGCGCTGTCAGGCCTGGCGGGCGTAGTGCTGGCGGCACGCGTCAGCAGTGGCCAGTCAAGCATGGGCGTGGGCTATGAACTGGATGCGATTGCCGCAGCGGTGATCGGCGGCAGCAGCCTGATGGGTGGTGTGGGCCGTATTACCGGCACGCTGATTGGTGCGGTAATTCTTGGTCTGATTAAAAGCGGATTCACCTTTGTTGGGGTGGATGCCTATATCCAGGACATCATCAAAGGCATCATCATCGTCGCCGCAGTTACCATCGATATGCGACGTAATCGCGCTAAACGCTAAAATACGCTGCCGCCTTTGCGCCGTAGCGGCGTTGGCGCCAGGCGCTTATCCCAGTCACATAGTTTACTATGCTCCTGGGCCTAAGCGCTTGGCGCCGCCTTGCTACAACACACATGCGTTTGCGTATTCGCCTTTCTGACCTTTTTAAAAAAACGTGAGCGTATTGAGCGTTACAGGTGGGAAGACGTTTCGAATCGATCAACCGCTCAGGCAATAAACCTGTTTCTCCTCAGCCAACAGTCTTAGACTTTTACGCAGCCACGCAGCCACGCAGCCACGCAGCCACGCAGCCACGCAGCCACGCAGCCACGCAGCAACCTAGCAACGCATCTCACTCTCTTTCTGCTTTTTCTCCTGCATAACCGGGCCGGACGCTGGCACGTCGATAACCTTTGCTGGCACAGGGCCGACGCTGCACGCTGGTTTGACATGTTTCGCACTATTGAGGTGCAGCTCACCCTGTGTCGCCGCCTGAATGCGGCGGTGCTCCCCGATTTACCTCTTTGGAGGTACAGAGAAATGCTGTTTATTCTGATGCTTAGCAATTATTTCCCGACATGTTTCGCGATCTGAATAAACCTGGTCTGCATATTGCAATTCATCTGTATACAGGCTGGTTGATACGGATCAGCCAGAAACCTTGACGTAGCAACGGAGGCAAGATGAATTTAAGACGGCTGAAATACTTTGTGAAAATCGTCGATATCGGTAGCCTGACGCGGGCAGCAGAAGTGCTGCATATTGCCCAGCCTGCGTTAAGCCAGCAGGTTGCTACGCTTGAAGGTGAGCTGGAGCAGCAGCTTCTGAATCGCACCAAACGCGGCGTAACACCTACGGAAGCCGGAAAATTACTCTACAGCCATGCGCGCGTTATTCTGCGACAGTGTGAGCTGGCACAGTCAGCGGTGATGAATGCCGGTGAAGTGGTGAAAGGGCAGGTTTCCATTGGACTGGCTCCCGGAACGGCCGCCTCCTCGCTGACGATGCCATTGCTGCAAACGGTACGGGAACAGTATCCGGATATCATTGTTTACCTGCATGAAAACAGCAGCAGCGCCCTGAATGAAAACATTATTAGCGGGCAGCTGGATATGGCCGTGCTGTATGACCGTGCGCCGACGGCAGGGATCAACAGTCTACCGCTGCTCAAAGAAGATCTGTATCTGGTCGGCACCACTGCCTGTCCGGGTACCAATGTGGATCTGGCTGAAGTGGCACAGATGAGCCTGTTTTTGCCACGCGATTACAGTGCCGTGCGTCAGCGCGTTGATGAGGCATTTTCACTGCGCCGCCTGAGTGCGCGTATTATTGGTGAAATAGAGTCGCTTTCCACGCTGACCGCCGCGATATCCAGCGGGATGGGCGTCACCGTATTGCCGGAATCCGCCGCCCGGGCGCTGGTGGGTTCCACCCAGGCATGGATGGCGCGTATTACCAGCCCGACGATCAGCCTGCCGTTATCGCTCAACCTTTCACATCGGTTACCTTTATCGCCCCCGGCGCAGGCCGTTAAAAATATCCTGCTGTCGCTGCTGAACAAACCGCTGACGGAAAAACGGGAACTCACCCTGGTCAGTTAGAACGCCTGTCCTGACCCACTTTCTCTGAAGCAGGGCGCGTAGATATCGCGCCGCTGCCCTTTCTGTGACTGTCCATCAGGATGCAGCTCAACGTCTCCCGCCCTGTTCTATATGCTTAAAATGCATAAATAAAACTTTTTTAGTATTTCCAGTTATCGAAAATCCTTTTTACCCTCTGTTTATCGGATTGTGTAAAGAGAGGTAAATAGTGTGAATTTCCAGCAACTTAAAATTATCCGCGAAGCGGCACGACGGGAGTTCAACCTTACAGAGGTCGCAAGCACGCTATTTACTTCGCAATCGGGCGTCAGTCGCCATATTCGCGATCTTGAAGATGAGCTTGGGGTTGAAATCTTTATCCGGCGCGGCAAGCGGCTGCTTGGCATGACAGAGCCCGGGAAAGCGCTATTAACCATTGCGGAGCGCATTCTGGACGAAGCCGGTAAAGTCCGCCGTCTGGCTGACGTGTTTACCAATGAATCCAGCGGTATCCTTTCCATCGCCACCACGCATACGCAGGCGCGTTACAGTCTGCCGCCCGTCATCAAGGCGTTTCGCCAGCTTTATCCCAACGTCAGGCTTGAACTGAACCAGGGCTCGCCGCAGGAAATTGTGAACATGCTGCTGGCAGGCGAGGTGGATGTCGGAATTGCCAGTGAGATGCTGGTGAATAACAGCAGCCTGGCGGCGTTTCCGTGGTTTAGCTGGCATCATGCCCTGCTGGTGCCGCACGATCACGAACTGGTGCAGCAACAGCCGGTATCGCTCAATGCGCTCAGTCACCATCCGCTCATTACCTATCGCCAGGGGATCACCGGGCGTTCACGTGTGGACCGGGCCTTCCAGGGGGCAGGCTTAAAGCCGGACATCGTGCTCAGCGCACAGGATTCCGATGTGGTGAAAACCTATGTCAAACTTGGCCTTGGTGTCGGTATTCTGGCCGATCAGGCCTGTGAAACCGAACCGGGCGGTGAGCTGGTCAGGCTGGATGCCACGCATCTGTTTGAGGCTAATACGGTGTGGCTGGGGCTGAAACGGGGCCAACTGCAGCGCAACTATGTCTGGCAATTTCTGGAGCTGTGCAACGCCAACTTATCGCTTGAAGAGATTAAAGAGCAGGCACTGTCCTCCGCGGGTGACGATGAGCCGGTCATCGATTTTCAGATTTAGCGACCCTGGGCATCCTGTGCCCTGGCGCAACGGCATAAAAATTTTTTTGATCGTAATTTGCCATAGTGAACCCTATCAGGCTCAAATAACATAATGAGCTGACAAACACCCTCATGAGTTAAAAAGTAACGGTGTGAGGACATAACGTCACCGTTAATAATCCAGTCACAGGCAAGACCGATCTCACTGACTACTTTAAAGTCGGTCAAGCTAGCCGAATAGGCTCGTATCACTGCAGGTATTTACTGGTATCAACAAATATTTCAACAGAATGCTCGAAGGGCATCTGGCGCTGTTTAATTTCTCTGACAGGTTCAACGCGCGGTGTGGCTGTTCAGTAAGCAGGCGCTGGCAGTATCGAATGCGGATGCAAACATGCAGTTAATTTTGTTTGAAGGCGCTATAATGGAAGTTGTTATCGATGGGGAACTGGCCAATTAATTCTGCGAAATTAAGGGTGGGTTATAATATCAAGCACTCCCTGCATGACTTTATGCTTCCTTGTCTAATGTCTATTAAATAAACCCAAGCTTACTAAAGCTGAACGAGAGAAATAAATGATAAAATCGAGTTTTAAATATTTTTTACATCATAAAGAACGGGGGGGTGATAACTTTATTTAGAATATAAAACATATCATTAAAATAAAAATAACCCTCCACATTGTGAGGGATGGGTTCCTTATTTTTTACAATTTAACTTATTAGTGTCAATAATTAAAATTATCTAAGATGGAACTAGTGTTAGTAATTTTCCACTTAATTAAAAAGGAGAATGCTATGTTTTCAACGTTCAAAAGTAACATGATTAATAATTTTAAAAGTTTAGGCAGAAGTAATGATGGCGGCTATCCGTTAGATAGATTCAATACTCGGGAAGAAGGAAGGTTGTGTAAAAAACAATATGAAAAAGTTTTTAATTTAAAACATAAAAATCCAATAATAGTGGAAAATTTTTTAGACTTTATGGGGCGGGTTAGACTTTATCAGTCAGAAAATACGAGTCCCGAAGTTATGAGCGAACTCAGGAAAACAATACCTATTTATTCATGTGAAATTGCTGATATCTACAACAGCAAAGTGGTTTTTCGGGGAATGCATTTATCGAAAGAATTTACTGATATCATTAAAACTGGACCACGTGGGCAGAAAAGTCAGTTTTTGGCACATAGCATAATGCATGGGTTCAAAAAAAAAGATGGGTCATATTTTGGTCGTGGCGTTACGAGTGTTTCAACATTAAAGGCGGTTGCATTGAAGTTTGCGACCAATCTCAAAGCGGGAGAGGAGGCTGTATTAATTAATTTAGAAATGCTGGGTGACAGACCGAAAGAATATAAGTCTGGTGCAAAAGGTATCGTTCCTGAGTATAGCACTCTCCCTCACGATATTCAGAACCCGCAAAGTGAGCATGAAATTATTCTCGATATAACAAACCGCTACGAAATAAGTAATGTCACCTACAGATATGGTGTTATGAACATCGATATGAAAGCTTTTGGTGCGGACAGAAGCGGTGTAGACGACTTTTCTTCTTCGACCAACAGGTGGAGTCGCATCAGCAATACAATGGGTAGTACCCCGGGAGGAGTATTTAAAAATGAAAATAACAAACTAATTTATGTAAAAGTGGTCAGTAGTGAGAGTCGGGCGCGCAATGAAATTTTAGCCTCAAGGCTTTACGCTCTAGCTGGCGTTGATGCGGTTAGTTTGAGAGGGGTAATGCACAACTCTCAATATGCAGTGACGTCACTTTTCGATAGCAATTTAAAGAAAATTAATTTCGATTCGAATTATGCACATGTGAAAGGATTGCATGAAGGATTTATAACTGATGTGTGGTTGGCTAACTGGGACGTTGTAGGTGAAGAGAAAGATAATATCTTGATGAAAAATGGCTTGGCCAAGCGTATTGATGTAGGAGGAGCTCTTCTTTTCAGAGCGCAGAATGGGTTGAAACGAACGGATTTTAATATTGTTCCAAATGAAATAACTACCATGCTAGATGCTAAAGTAAATTATGCGGCCGCTCAGGTTTTTTCCTCTATATCCAGAAATAAAATCATCGAGGGCATTAAACGTCTCAGTGATATTGATAACGAAAAAATTATCAGAGAATGCTTGACTCATGGGCCGGGTAAGAGAAAAGACAGGTTTGCATTGGCGAAAATTCTGATTGAAAGAAAAAATTGGCTGATAAAAGAATTAAATAACGACTTACCGCATATTCATATCAAGAAAAATGATAGTAATCGAATTGTCGGTATCAAATCTCCTTCAAAGCCAAGTCCTCTGCTTTTGTGGGAAGGAAAAAAAGATATACTTTTAGACACAATACTGACTATTACGCCTGGCACAATGCTGCCCCTTTCACTGAACCATGCTGTGTTTCGCCCTTGGCAGCCACCATCCACGAGTGAGGGTTGGAGTAAAATACAAACTTCTGATGTAAAAATTAAAGAGCCTAAATTTATCCCTACTGAAGGGAAGAGAATTGCTGCCGGCGCTGTCATCATTGAACCTGATCTGCGAATTTGGCTTTGTGAGCCCACTAACCATTTTGGCGGACAAACGTTGGTCATTCCTAAAGGAACTATTGATAAGGCATTACCAGATTTGCAAGTGACAGCAGTAAAAGAAGCATTTGAAGAAACGGGTTTACATGTAAAACTCACTGAGTTTATCGGAGACTATGAAAGAACGACTACAAAGGTAAGATATTATCTTGCAAAGAGAATAAGTGGCACACCTGCAGATATGGGATGGGAATCACAAAGCGTAAAGCTGATGTCGCTTAAAAATGCGTATCTTAAGACTGATTCTGATGTCGAAAGAAGAATATTCAAAAAGTTACATGACTTGCTGTTTAAATAATGCTTGATAGAAAAATAGAATGTTAATTTATAGCATTTTACTATACTTATTAGAGGCGAAATATCGTGTGGTTTTTATTCGTTTGTATCTTGAATTAACACCTTGAACGCACTCTGTTAGTAATGCGTGGTCATACAGATTGATAAATTACTTAGACCTGAATGTATAAATGCGTACGTAATTTTTTAATATTTGGAGTGTAATGAGATTCTATAAAAAGTAGAAATTCCTAATAGGGTAAATTCATCATCAAAAGGCTATGAGTTCCGCCAGATAAGAAATCATCTGGATAATAGGTTCATTAGGCTGCATACACAGCTGGTAAATCTAGACCACCTCGGTGTTCTTTATGTCAGCGGAACACTTATCGACAACATCTTTTTTATTTAACTGAAGAATTCACACTTTATTGCTGTTTTACAAATTTTGCAACGACGTCTTTGAAGGCGATATTTTCAAAGTACAGACCGGCAGACATTTATTTGAGACAGCGATCCTCATCCTCAAGTCCTTTAATCTTTGTAATAGCAGAAGTATCCATCAGACCATAGTTTTTTCAAGTTGTGTAACGAGGTCTTATGGATCTTTGCTTCGCTGCAGCCATCTTTGTGGGTGTATCCAGCTTAGCCGGACATCTGAAGGGGAATTAGCGGATGTTCGGTTGACTGGGCTTGTCGCATGGCAATCTTCTCTCGGAAAATAATCAGTATGTAGGAAGATCTCTAAAAGTAAATTACACGATTATGCGGGATGCTCACGGCAACAATGTGCATGCATTCTTACTACGTTGTAAAAAGCAGCATCAAATACAATTTTGTTTGTGCTGTGCTGCGTCAGCGCAAAAGCGAGCCTCACAAAGGAGATGACAGGATATTAAATAAATATTATCGTTTTTTTTGATAAAATTATTTTATAGATAGATGTGTTACATGAGGCGATAAATTACGTGCTGTCCTACATTAATTCACAAAAAATTATTTGAACATTCGTTAAACACTGAACATTTCAAGCATGCGCATGAGTAGCAAGCTAATTATTAGCCTTTTATTTATATATTAAGAAATGATGCTTAAGATCTTTATAAGAATTTTCTTATCACAATGATTTATGATAATAGATTAATTATTTTTTTCTATGTGTAGTCTAATTCCTACAATATAATTCTCTTAATTCCCTGCTGTGTTTTTTAAATTTAACAGAGAAGGTATTGAAGATTGAAAAAAAGGGATAAATCGCATTTACTCTATTATAAATATAGCTTTTGTTTTTTTTACTAAACGCAGTGGTAAGTAAAAGCATTAATTATTTTTCACCTGAAGTTTTTTCTATTAAGTCCAATAAAGTTGGACTTATCGATTTGAGTTATGTAGCTTTATTAAAGGTTGATGAATAAGTGTCAGCCTACTCAAGAAGTTATTAATCTACGTTATGGATAATAGGGGTATTAAAATGAAAGAACTTTCTAGTGTTGAAGTTGAAATGGTAAGTGGTGCTGGTGCTATCGCTGATACAGGCGCTTCAATTGGTTCTGCAATTGGGTCTATTGGCGAGCAGTTTGGTTTAAAAGGTTCAGCGAACTTTGGTAAAGAGATTGGCGCTCTTTGGGGTTCGATTGCTGAAAAAGGACTCCAGACTTTCACTGGTTTCCTGGGCGCTGGTACCGGTGCTAATAATGCTGGTAAATAATTTCAATCGCTGTTAAGTCGATTGGATGATGACTGGCCCTTATTTTGGGGCCAGTCGAACTCACAATCATCTAATATTTTTAAATATAAAGTTAAGGATGGAAATTGTTCCGCCAGGAAGCATTAGAAAACAGGAAAAGAAAATGGACAGGAAGAGCGATGTTACTTAAAGGTGCACCTGTCTGGCTTTCTCTGACAGTTACCTTATTTTTTATCATCGCATTTTTCTCTCTTATTATTTGTGGGAGTTTTACTCGACGTATTAATGTTTCTGGTGAAGTCACAACCTTCCCAAGACCCGTCAATGTTTATTCTCCTGCTTCAGGATACGTCGCCAAACAATATGTTAATGCAGGTGATTTAGTTAAAAAAGGAGATTCAATATACCTGGTTGATACGACGAGATTTTCTCTAGATGGCACCGTTGATACACAAAAAAAAATTGAAATTAAAAGTCAGATTAATCGTATCAACGATATTGTCAATCATATGCATGAAAAGAAGATGATCGTATTACAAGAGCTTTCTAATCAAAAAAAACAGTATGAAAATGCACTAATTTACTCTTCCTCATTACTTAAAGATGCACAAGAGGGAATGAAGATATTTAAAAAAAACATGACCTCTTACGAACTCTATCAGCATAAAGGGCTCATTAATAAAGAACAGTTAAATAATCAAGTTGCTATGTATTATCAGCAACAAAGTAATGTGTTGTCTCTTAGCTCTCAAAACAAACAGAACATGATTGAGGTGGGTGAAATTGAAAGTAAGATGCACATTCAATCAGTTGAGGTTGATAATGAAATATATCAAATGGAACTCAAGCGTATCGAACTCCAGAAGGAATTAATCGGTGCTGAAGCTGATAACTCAACTTTGATAAAATCTGCTTCTGATGGAGTAATCGATTCTATGAACATCACCAGAGGACAAATGGTGCATTCTGGTGATAGTCTTCTTCAAATAATACCGTCTGACGCAAAGACCTTTTATGTTGTCATTTGGGTCCCTAATAGCGCTATTCCTTATATTACATTGGGTATGAATGTTAATATCCGCTATGAAGCTTTTCCCGCACAAAAATTTGGTCAGTTCGCAGGTAAAATAATAACACTTTCTAAAACACCCGCTACTCAGCAAGAAATCCTGTCATATCATTCTGGACCCGATCGTTCTCAATTAGAAAATCTTCCTTATTATAAAGTTATCATCGAACCTTTGAATCAAAAAATATTTTTCGAAAAAAAAATGTTACCTCTTCAAAATGGAATGAAGGCGGTAATTACTCTTTTTCTTGAAAAAAGAAAGATTTATCAGTGGATGGCAACGCCATTTTATGACATGAAAAACAGTATTTCGGAACAGGTCAATAATGGAAAATAAACTTGAATTAATTTTAAGTAAATTAGGATTGCGGTTTTTTAGCGGAATTCCTGTGATTCATCAGGCAGAGTCATCAGAATGTGGAATTGCTTCCCTTGCGATGGTCTGTTCCCACTTTGGGAAAAATATTAGCATGCTCGACCTCCGCCGTAGATTTAGCCCTTCAACACGCGGAGCGACATTAGCTCATATCAAACAAGTTGCCCAACAACTCGGTTTAAATTCACGAGCGCTATCGCTTGACATTAATGAACTTACACAACTCAAAAAACCATGTATTCTTCACTGGAATTTTAACCACTTTGTTGTGCTTGTAAAAGTAAGAAAAAATCAGCTTATCATACATGATCCTGCAAAAGGCAGAGTCACATTATCGTATGGTGAGGTGAGTAAATTTTTTACAGGAGTGGCTTTGGAGTTATGGCCCGGAAATAACTTTGCACAGATAAAGAAAACAAAAAAAATTGATCTTGCTGTCTTTATTAGTGGTGTCGAAGGTATTAAAAAAGCAATAATAAAAATATTTTGCTTATCTTTAGTTATCGAAGCTATCACTCTCTTGCTTCCCATTGGTACCCAGATAGTTTTGGATCATGTCATTCCGTCGTTTGATAGCGGATTATTGGAACTTATTTGTCTTTCCTTGTTTTTACTAATTTTGTTAAGAACAACGTTAAGTATGATCAGAACCTGGTCGTCTTTGGTAATGAGCACACTGATTGAAATCCAATGGAAAACAGGCCTTTTTTCTCACTTGCTAAATCTGCCATTAGCTTTTTTTGAACGTCGTCGTATAGGGGATATTCAGTCAAGATTTAATTCACTAGATGATTTACGTAATAACTTTACTACAAATGTAGTAGGGGCCATTATGGATTTTATTCTGGTGCTTGGTGTCTCCGGTATGCTATGGCTTTATGGTGGTGATCTTTTTTTTGTAGTAGTAGGTTTTTCCTTAATTTACATTGTAATTCGAGTGTTAAGCTATAATTATTACAGACAGCTTTCTGAAGAGTCTATGGTCAGTCAAGCTCGTGTAAATTCATATTTCGTAGAAACGCTTTACGGTATTGTTACGATAAAAACCCAAGGCATGGTTGATAACAGAACGAACAGCTTAACTAATATTCTTATTGAGAAAGTTAATACTGGCATAAGGCTCAAAAAACTGGATATGCTTTTCAGTGGCATCAATACGTTTGTCACTACCTGTGAACAAGTTATTATATTATGGTTAGGTGCCAGTATGGTAATAGACAATCGACTAACTGTTGGAATGTTTATTGCATTCAGTTCATTCAGGGAGCAATTTTCTGATCGTATTGCATCGTTGGTCAATGCGATTTTGCAACTTAAAATGATGAGCTTGCACAATGAACGGGTTTCCGATATTGCATTGAATGAGGTGGAGGCTAAGAAAACTGATTTTGACTATAATACACAAATGCAGCCTTTGTCGCTTGTTGCAACAGGTATTTCATACAGATATGACGTGTTTTCGAAATTTCTTTTTGAGAATGTAAATCTTTCTATTCGCAAAGGAGAATGTATCGCGATTATCGGCCCATCTGGATCAGGGAAGACTACTTTTCTTAAGATTTTGATGGGGTTGTTTTCACCAACGGAGGGTGTAGTAAAAATAAACGATAATGATATCGCTGCGATTGGTATGAATAATTACAGGAAAATGATTGCGTGTGTAATGCAAGAAGATAAAATATTCGCTGGAACTATTAGAGAAAATATATGCGGATTCGCAGAGGAGATTGATTCGGATTGGATGGAAAGATGCGCACGAATCAGTTATATCCATGATGATATTATGGATTTTCCAATGGGATACGACACTTTATTAGGGGAATTAGGAGAGGGAATGTCAGGAGGGCAAAAGCAACGAATTTTTATCGCCAGGGCAATTTACCGAAAACCTGGAATTCTTTTTATGGATGAAGCGACTAGCCATCTGGATAGTGAATGTGAGGCTCAGGTGAGTAACGCGATTAAAAAGATGAAAATTACGCGTGTCATCGTTGCTCACAGAGAAACTACCATTTCCTCTGCCGATCGTATTGTCGATCTGTCTACGCTTTGAGTGTTCAGGTATAAAGTGATATAAAATTTCTCTATTGGAACAGCCCTGACAGTTAATGTTATTCAGTCTTATATAGAAAAAACCATTTAGTGCATTTAGTTTAGATTTAAATGCTAATTAATTTTTTTTTCTGGTTTTTAAAACTACCAGTGACATACTTTAGTTCACAGTACATAAAATCGATTCTGCTATGATAACTTTTACATAAAAAGGCGAGAACGATTGGCGTGAGGCACGTCGATGAGTAAGAGTGTATGGCATTCTATAAAGCTTCATGAAAGATATGAAACTTTTTTGATGTTTTTTTTAGTTATTGATAAATTTGATGTTATTGTGATTGGTTGACTGTAGTGATTGTTTTTACCTCAGAATTTCTGATAATGTATTTAAGAGGAAAGGTGAATGTCTCTGCAAGAGAATGCGATTGATTTCATTGAAGGATGTGCCGTCCGTTTAGATAGCCTTCGTTATGTAAAAGCGATTAAAGCTTCTTTTGTTACATTAATGCCGGTAATTATCGTTGGCGCGTTTTCAGTACTTATTTCAGGCATGGTGCTTGAACCAAAAAATGGACTTACAAGTTATCCCGCACTTACGTTTTTAATAGATCTAAAGCCAGTCATGACAAGCATTTACTATGCTACACAAGGCTTTCTTAGTATTGGTGCGGTGTTCATGGTAGGCATTGAGCTGGCCCGGATTAATGGGAATCAAAAGTTGTTGCCTGGTTTGTTAGCCGTCGTATGTTTTATCTCTGTTATACAAACATCACTTCCTGTAACGCTTGACGGGCATTCAATTATTATACCTGATGTACTTGCAAAAGAGTTTTCTGGTAGTAAAAGTCTGTTTTTGGGTATACTTATCGCAATTTTTTCAGTTGAAATATACTGTAAGTTGGAAAGCTTTAGCTGGCTAAAAATTAAAATGCCAGATACTGTTCCTTCAAATATTTATGATTCCTTTACTGCGCTCATTCCTTCTGTCATCACAGTTTTAATCGTTGCATCGATTGGTGCTGTTTTCCATCGGCTGACGGGAGTTTATTTATATGATGCTATTTATTTACTTATGCAGAAACCCCTCGAATCCGTTACCCAAAGTCTATGGGGAGTAATGCTACTTGTCGTATTTGCGCAACTTTTTTGGTTAATTGGTGTACATGGCGATCAGATGATATTGGCAATCCGTGATCCACTTCTCCTTGGCGCGGTTATGGAGAATATGGACGCCTATGGACAGGGAAAAGACGCACCCAATGTCATTACTATGCCTTTTTGGGACGTATATATGGGTATTGGTGGCTCGGGCGCTACTATTGGTCTGATTATCGCAGTTCTTATGGTGACTAAAAGAAAGGATATGCGAGAAATTGCACGACTCTCACTTGGCCCGGCTATTTTTAATATCAATGAACCTGTTATTTTTGGTATGCCTATCATTCTCAACCCTGTTCTTGCTATTCCTTTTGTTATTACTCCTGTAGTTACAGGTACAATAGCCTATTTCGCTACTCTATATGGCTTTGCTGGCAAAGCAGTATTGATGGTGCCATGGACGACGCCTCCACTTATTAATGCCTGGGTTTCTACAGCGGGTTCCATGGGGGCCGTTATGACACAGTTAGTTTGTATAATTATTTCTGTTTTTATCTATCTTCCCTTCGTTAAGGCTACGGCCAGAAAAAACAACAGTGTTCACCTAAAGTTTAATTCTCAGTAATGATTTTTTTGACAAGGGAAACATCATTTTTAAGACATTTTATTATGGTTGTGAGTCTGTTTTCGTACTGATTATTAATATGTGATTATCGTAAACTTTACTGATTTATTAATCAGCTTGAGGTATGTTTTTTTATTTAGGTAAACTATTTACGCCTCGCACAAATTTTTTGAAATTTATGTTCGATACAGTAAACGTCTGCTCGACATGACGAAACCAGACAAGGTACTTCTCACCATTACCGAGCGCATTTTGGGCGAAGCTGGTAAAGTCCGCCGTCTGGCTGACGTGTTTACCAATGAATCCAGCGGTATCCTTTCCATCGCCACCACGCATACGCAGGCGCGTTACAGTCTGCCGCCCGTCATCAAGGCGTTTCGCCAGCTTTATCCCAACGTCAGGCTTGAACTGAACCAGGGCTCGCCGCAGGAAATTGTGAACATGCTGCTGGCAGGCGAGGTGGATGTCGGAATTGCCAGTGAGATGCTGGTGAATAACAGCAGCCTGGCGGCGTTTCCGTGGTTTAGCTGGCATCATGCCCTGCTGGTGCCGCACGATCACGAACTGGTGCAGCAACAGCCGGTATCGCTCAATGCGCTCAGTCACCATCCGCTCATTACCTATCGCCAGGGGATCACCGGGCGTTCACGTGTGGACCGGGCCTTCCAGGGGGCAGGCTTAAAGCCGGACATCGTGCTCAGCGCACAGGATTCCGATGTGGTGAAAACCTATGTCAAACTTGGCCTTGGTGTCGGTATTCTGGCCGATCAGGCCTGTGAAACCGAACCGGGCGGTGAGCTGGTCAGGCTGGATGCCACGCATCTGTTTGAGGCTAATACGGTGTGGCTGGGGCTGAAACGGGGCCAACTGCAGCGCAACTATGTCTGGCAATTTCTGGAGCTGTGCAACGCCAACTTATCGCTTGAAGAGATTAAAGAGCAGGCACTGTCCTCCGCGGGTGACGATGAGCCGGTTATCGATTTTCAGATTTAGCGACCTGAACATCCAGCGCCCTGGCACAACGGCATAAAATTTTTTTTCTGCCGTAAATCCTCACAGCGAACGCTTTCTGGCCGGCAATAACAACATCCTGCGCTTCTCCCCTCCCGATAAAGTGGAAAGATCTGAACAAAGGGGGATGCGATGTCACGTATACAACTAAAAGATCACACGCTGTTGCGTCAGCAGGCGCTGTTTGCGGGTCAATGGCAGAACGGTTATCAGGGCGAAACGCTGCCGGTTATCGATCCGGCAACCGGTGAGACGCTGGCGACGGTTCCGGCGCTGGGGCGGAAAGAAACCGAGGCGGCGATCGATCATGCGGAGTCGGTACGCCATGACTGGGCCAAAACACCCAACGCCACACGCGCCGCACTGCTGGAAAAGTGGTATCAGTTGATTGTCGATAACGCCGACGATCTTGCCATCATCATGACGGCCGAGCAGGGCAAACCGCTGGCGGAAGCCAGAGGCGAAGTCCTGTACGGAGCCAGTTTCGTTAAGTGGTTTGCCGAAGAGGCGCGTCGCATTTACGGCGATACCATTCCCGCGCCCACGTCCGACCGCAGAATCATCGTGTTAAAACAGCCGGTCGGCGTAGCGGCAGCCATTACGCCGTGGAATTTTCCCATTGCCATGATTACCCGCAAGGTGGCGCCTGCGCTGGCGGCGGGTTGTCCGATTATCGTTAAACCTTCTGACCTGACGCCGCTGTCTGCCCTGGCGCTGGCGGTTCTGGCAGAGCGCGCCGGTTTTCCGTCCGGTGTTTTGCAGGTGGTCACCGGTATGCCGACGGAAATTGGCGCCGCACTGACCGAAAGCCGCCTGGTGCGTAAAATTTCATTCACCGGCTCAACCCGTGTGGGTCAGTTACTGATGAAACAATGTGCCGACAGCGTAAAACGGTTGAGTCTGGAACTGGGCGGCAACGCGCCGTTAATCGTTTTCGATGACGCCGATATTGAGATCGCGGTGGCTGGCGTCATGACCAGCAAATTCCGTAACGCCGGGCAAACCTGTGTTTGCGCCAACCGGATTCTGGTACAGCGCAACATCTATGAACGCTTTTCCGCCCGCTTACTGGAAGCCGTGGCCACCCTTAAGGTGGGCGACGGATTTGCGGCCGGTAGCACCCTCGGGCCCCTGATCAATACCGCCGCGGTTGAAAAGGTCAATGCACATATCGACGATGCCTTACAGAAAGGGGCGACGCTGTTAACGGGCGGCATCAGCAGCGGAGCGGGAACCTGGGTTCAGCCTACCGTTCTGGGGCAGGTGACGAGTGAGATGCGCATTGCGCAGGAAGAGACCTTTGGCCCGGTGGCACCACTGTTTGTGTTTGACGATGAGGCGCAGGCATTGGCGATGGCGAACGATACGCCTTATGGCCTGGGCGCGTATTTCTTCACGGAGAATATTCGACGCGCCTGGCGGGTAGCGGAAGCGCTGGAATTTGGCATGGTAGGATTTAATACGGGCGTAATCTCTTTAGAAGTGGCGCCCTTTGGCGGCGTTAAATTATCGGGAATCGGTCGTGAAGGCTCACGTTACGGAATTGATGAATATCTGGAACAAAAAACATTCCATCTCGGCAGCTTGTAATTTAAGACGTAATACCTGAATTCAGGCGCCAGCATAATCGTTATGCTGGCGCTTTTTTTGTGCGTCAGATCTGGTTTTTGCGCCTTTTCTCCTTTTTAGTGCAAGTTTCATGCGCAATGCACCAAAGCAAGGCGGATTTTTTGTGAGGTAAATCATCTGTTTAACGCTTCGGCAATTCCGCAATAAATCCGTCATTAATACGGCAGAAAAATTTTTTTGCGTCGTTTTAAACGCATTTTTATTTTTTTAACGGCTGGCATACTTTCTGCATTACCTAATTACTTATTCAGAAAAGCATTGCCGAAATTTAACCAATCCAGAGTGTGATGGGTGTAACAAATAAGGATTCTTCCATGTTGAGTTTCGACCCGGAAAGCGTGCCACTCCCGTTAGGCCATTATATCGGCGGGAAACATGTGCAAACACAAGGCGAATCTTTTGCCGTTAAACGCCCCTCAGATGGTCGTGTTTTTGCCACCCTGCATGAAGCGCAGGCGGACGATGTTGATCGTGCCGTGATGACGGCGCATCAGGCACTAAAAACCAGCGGCTGGTCAGGTTGTTCCCCCCGTGAACGCGGTCGGGTTTTGCGCCGCTGGGCGGACTTAATCGAACAGGATCTGCTGCTGGCCCAGCTTGAAGCACTTGGCTCAACGCGTCCGATCGCCGACGTGGTACAGCATGAAATTCCCTTCACCGCCGAAGCCATTCGTTTCTATGCCGAATGTGCTGACAAATACAGCGGTGACCTGTTTCCCACGCGGGATAGCAGCCTGGGAATGCTGATTGCCGAACCCTATGGCGTGATCGGGGCGATTACGCCCTGGAATTTCCCCCTGTCGATGGCCTCGTGGAAATGCGGGCCGGCCCTGGCAGCAGGAAATGCGGTGGTGCTGAAACCCTCTGAACTCACCCCGCTTTCTACCGTGCGCATGGCAGAGCTGGCGGTTCAGGCTGGTTTACCCGCTGGCATCCTGAATATCGTGCAGGGCAGCGGGGCGGTAACGGGCAGCGCGCTCGTCAGACATCCGCGAGTGCGCAAAGTGTCTTTCACCGGTTCCACCCTGACCGGAGCGCGCATCATGAGCGATGCCGCACAGTTTGGCATGAAGCCCGTTACGCTGGAACTGGGCGGTAAAAGCCCCCAACTGGTTTTCGATGATGCAGGGGATATTGAGGTGCTGGCGCAGCGTATTCTGCGCGGCTTCACCGCAAATGGCGGCCAGGCCTGCGTTGCGGGTACGCGCTTAATCGTGCAGCGCGGCATTGCCGATGCGCTGACGGAACGGCTGGCGGCGTTATGTCGTGAGGCCAGGCCAGGCGTTACATGGCAGGACACCTCGCGTTATGCACCGCTGATTGATGCGCGCCAGGGCAATAAAGTGCGTTCGGTCATTGAAGATGCCAAAGCGCAGGGCGCTGAGGTGCTGGTAGGCGGCGAACGCTTCGCGGACACCGATGAGGGCTGGTTCTGGCAACCCACGCTGTTAAGCCAGGTGAAGCAGGATAATCCGGCGGTACAGCAGGAAATTTTTGGTCCGGTACTGACCATTCAGACCTTCGACGATGAAGAGCAGGGGCTGGCGCTGGCAGCACATGATACGTACGGCCTGTGTGCCGGTGTGCATACGCTGAGCCTGCCACGGGCCATGCGGGCGATACGGGCGATTGATGCCGGTACCGTGTGGGTCAATCGCTATGGACGCTCCGGCGATTTCATCATTCCAACCGGCGGTTTTCTGGGCTCGGGTATTGGTAAAGATTTGGGACGCCAGGCGTTCCAGGCCTGCCAGCGCCAGAAAAGCGTACTTATCGATTTTTAAGCACCACACCTGACAATAACGAGGTTAATTCCATGGCACTGTTTAAACCCAAATTCATCACTTTTGATTGTTACGGCACGCTGATCTTTTTTGATATGGCAGGTGCAGCAAAGCGCTGTTTTGCGGAGCGGGTGGACGCGAATGCCATGGATGCCTTTGTCGCTGACTTTTCGGGCTATCGTCTGGATGAGGTGCTGGGTGCCTGGAAGCCTTATTACGACGTGGTGAGCAATGCGATTCAGCGCACCTGTAAAAAATGGGGCGTGAAATGGGAGCAGGCAGACAGTGATTTTATCTACACCGACTGCGCCACCTGGGGACCGCATCCGGATGTGCCCGCCGGATTAGCCAAAGTGGCGAAAGAATTTCCGCTGGTGCTGCTGACCAACTCAATGAACGACCTGATTCCGCATCACATTCCTCGTCTTGGCGCGCCTGTGCATATGGCGATTACGGCGGAA
This sequence comes from Pantoea sp. B623, assembly GCF_024814475.1. Classification (NCBI taxonomy): domain Bacteria; kingdom Pseudomonadati; phylum Pseudomonadota; class Gammaproteobacteria; order Enterobacterales; family Erwiniaceae; genus Pantoea; species Pantoea sp. B623. Next base: position 4,245,606 of record NZ_JANUXM010000004.1, read on the forward strand.
GAGGCCGGTGCCTATAAACCGCAGATGAAAGGCTTTGAATACATGCTGGAAAAACTGGACTGCCGTCCGGACGAAATTCTGCATGTGTCATCCAGTTTCCGTTATGACCTGATGACCGCGCACGACCTGGGCATTAAGCATAAGGTCTGGGTCAATCGCGGGCATGAACCGGCCAATCCCTATTATCAATACACCGAAATTAAAGATATTGGCGGCCTGCCTGGCGTCGTCGGTCTTTGAGGACACCGTCATGAAACTGGAATCGTACTGGCAAGCCACCGCCCCGTCGTTCAGCGCCGCCGCTAAAGCCCCCTTACCGGCACAGGCCGATGTGGTCGTGATTGGGGCGGGTTTTACCGGTGTGTCCGCAGCGCTGACGCTGGCGCGTAGCGGAATTAATGTGGTGGTGCTGGACAGCGGAGAGGTGATGAGTCAGGCCTCGTCACGCAACGGCGGCCATTGCAACACCGGCGTGGCGCAAAACTTTGCCTCGCTGGTTGGCAGCCACGGACTTGACCAGGCCAGTCGCTTCTACAAGGCATTTGACGATGCGGTGACCTATGTTGAGCAGTTAATTAAGCAAGAGCAGATCGACTGCGATTTTCGTCTGTGCGGCAAGCTCAAACTGGCCAGCAAGGCATCCCACTTCTCCGGCCTGCAGGACGCCTGGACACTGATGCGCCGCACCGTGGATCCCGATATCCAGTTACTGAGCAAAGATGAGGTTCAGCGTGAAATTGGCGGTGGCGACTTCCATGGTGGACTCTTGCAACAGCATGGCGGCCAGATGCACATGGGCAAGTTTGGTGTGGGCCTGGCCGAAGCTGCGGTGCGCAGTGGCGCAAAAATCTATACCTATCATCACGTCACTCAGCTGGTACGGCTCGACGGCTATCGTCACCGGGTGGTCACCAGCCAGGGCGAAATCCTGACCGACAAAGTGCTGATGGCAACCGGCTGCTCCAGCGAAGGCCCGTTCCCGTGGTTTCAGCGTCGTATTGTGCCGGTGGGCAGTTTTATTGTCGTCACTGAGCCACTGGATAACACGCTGCTTCATGCGCTGCTGCCCGAAAACCGCAACTACGTGACCTCGATGAACATCGGTAACTACTTCCGTACCACGGCGGATAGCCGTCTGGTGTTTGGTGGCAGGGCGCGCTTCGCCATCAGCAATCCAACGTCGGATTCACGCAGCGGCGACATCCTGCATGCGGCAATGGCGAAAATGTTCCCCCAACTGGCTAACACGAAGATCGACTACTGCTGGGGCGGCATGGTGGATATGAGTGCCGATCGTCTGCCACATGCCGGTGAACAGGACGGGGTGTTTTATTCGCTGGGTTACAGCGGGCATGGCACGCAGATGTCGGTATGGATGGGCCGGGTGATGGCCGATCTGATAAGTGAGAAATCTCGCGATAACCCCTGGCAGCGCGAGGCATGGCCTGCACTACCGGGCTATCACGGAAAACCGTGGTTTTTGCCGCTCGCCGGGCTCTACTACAAAGCAAAGGATCGCCTTTCATAAATTCACACTGTTTTTCAGGCCGCTCTGGGCGCGCAGTGAATGACGACTCGCCAGCCCGGCAGCGGAACGGCCAGCCAGCATGCGCCGTCTGAATGACGCAGGGGATGTTTCCATGTTCTCTCGAACACGTAATGAGGGTGTACAGATGAGTAAAATTGATAATAAAGAATCTGACGTAACCAATCCTGCTCTGACGCGGATGATCACGGAGGGCACGCTGTCCCGTCGCAGTTTAATGAAGCTGCTTTCCGCCGGTGCAGTGATGAGCACCGGACTGATCGGCTTTCCCGGCGTGGCGCTGGCAGAAAGCAAACCGGTTCAGGGCGGAAAAATACGTGTTGGCATGTCTAACGCGTCTGCGACTGATACGCTTGATCCGGCAAAAGGCAGCAACAGCGCCGACTACACGCGCCAGTTTATGTTTTACAGCTGTCTGACAGAGGTCGACAAGTCAATGTCGGTTAAGCCCGGCCTGGCTGAGTCGGTGGATTCGGACGACGGTATCACCTGGAGCATCAAACTGCGCAAAGGCGTCACGTTCCACGACGGTAAGCCCTTTACCGCGAAAGACGTGATTTTCTCGCTTAACCGCCATAAAGATCCCGCCGTGGCCTCAAGTGCATTCAAGCTTGCCGAACAGTTCAAGACCCTTACAGCTGTCAACGACAATGAAGTTCAGCTTGTTCTCGTGGCACCCAACTTTGACCTTCCTTACATGCTGACGACATCTCCCTTCCTGATCGTTCAGGATGGCACCAAAGATTTCAGCAAAGGGATCGGCACCGGCCCCTTCGTGTGCAAAAGCTTTACGCCCGGGGTCAATACCGTGGGCACCAAAAACCCCAACTACTTTAAACCGGGGCTTCCGCATCTGGATGAAGTGGAACTGCTGGGTGTGACCGATCAGGCCGCCCGCGTCAACGCGCTGCTGTCGGGCGATATCCAGGTGGCCTCGGGTCTGAAAGCGCCGGACAGTATGCGCATCAGCCGTACGCCGGACCATGCGGTGCTTGAAACCAAAGGTGGCATGTACACCAACCTGATTATCCGCACCGATATCAAACCCGGCAGCAACCCGGATTTCGTGCTGGCGATGAAATATCTGCAGCCCAGAGAAATCATCGTGAAAACCGTGCTGCAGGGCTTTGGCGACGTGAGTAATGACACGCCGGTTCCACCCTGGCATCCGCTGTTTAACGCCGACCTTAAACCGCGTCCGCTCGATCCCGAAAAAGCCAAATTTTATATCAACAAAGCGGGCATGACCGGGCAGACCATTGAGATTGTGACCTCTCCGCCGCTGGAAGGCGCAACGGAAGGGGCACAGCTGATTCAGCAGGTAGGACGCAATGCAGGCCTGAACGTCAACGTGCGTCGCGTGCCTTATGAAGGCTACTGGGGCACCCACTGGATGAAAGATCCGGTGGGCTACGGCTCGATCAACCCGCGCCCAACGCTCGATATGCTGTTCTCACAGTTCTACCTGTCAAGCTCATCCACCAACGAGAGCGGCTGGAAAAACCCTCAGTTCGATCAGTTGGTGATTGCGGCACGTGGCGAACGTGATAAAGCCAAACGCAAGCAGATGTACGGCGATATGCAAACCCTGATCTATGACCACTGCGGTACGCTCATCCCGGCATTTATCAGTTCCATGGACGGTTACAGCAAGAAGGTTAACGGACTTGAAGCCTGGCCATCGGGCATGCTGATGGGCTATCGCTTCCATGAGTTCGCCTGGCTTTCAGCCTGATAATCGTCTGAAGAAGGAGTTCGCCGATGAACCGATACATGATGTTCCTGATTGCCCGGCGCATTGGCGCTGGCATCCTGACCTTGCTTATCGTCTCGGCGGTGGTGTTTTTTATCACCAGCCTGCTGCCGGGCGATGCGGCGCAAATGATCCTGGGGCAAAACGCCACGCCGGAAACCGTGGCGGCTCTGCGCCAGCAGTTGGGCTTAGATCAGCCCCTGCTGGTGCGCTATTTCACCTGGCTTTGCGGTATGCTGACAGGGAATTTTGGCACCTCATTTGCCAGTCATCTGCCGGTAGCACAGCTGGTGGCGCAGCGCTTGCCTGCCACCTTTGAACTGGCTGCCACCACCACGGCGATTTGTGTCCCGCTGGCGCTGATTATTGGCATCGCGGCGGCCATGAATCGTGGCTCAAAACTCGATCGTGCCCTGGTGATTGGCACCATGGCAACGGTTGCGGTACCGGAGTTTCTGGTTGCAACCGTCGCGGTCCTGATTTTTGCAGTGAAGCTGCACTGGGTTTCGGCCATGTCGCTGGGCAGCCCCAATATGGACTTCGCCAGCTACCTTAAAGCCTATGCGCTGCCGGTGATGACGTTATGCTGCGGCCTGGTGGCACAAATGGCGCGCATGACCCGCGCGGCCATTATTAACCAGCTCGACAGCCCTTATCTGGAAATGGCCTTGCTGAAAGGCGTTTCCCCGATGCGGGCGGTGCTCCGTCATGCCTTACCGAATGCCGTTGGCCCTATCGCTAACGCCATTTCCCTCAGTCTTTCTTACCTGTTTGGTGGGGTCATCATTATCGAAACCATCTTCAGCTATCCCGGCCTGGCCAGTCAGATGGTCGATGCGGTCAGCAACCGCGATCTGCCGGTAGTTCAACTCTGTGTGATGCTGTTTGCCAGCTGCTATCTGCTTCTGCTGCTGGCGGCCGATATCCTGACTATCGCCTTTAACCCGAAATGGAGGAGCTGATGAAAATATTGCTTCCCTGGCGCATTTTTCAGTCACTGTCTTTATCGGGCCAGTTAGGCCTGGTGGTGACCTTGTTCTGGCTAATTATCGCGCTCTTCGGCACCTGGTGGGCGCCCCACAATCTCGACGACATTGGTGCGGGCCCGTTAATGGGGGGATTTACGCATGAAAACCTGCTGGGTACGGATTACCTGGGGCGGGATATGCTCAGCCGCATTATGTACGGGGCGAAATTTTCCCTTGGCCTGGCGCTGGGCGCTGCGGTGCTGGCCAGCCTGATTGGCACCCTGCTGGCGCTGTTAGCGGCGGTGACCGGACGCTGGCTGGAAGAGCTGCTGGGCCGTATCAACGACGCCATGCTGGTGTTACCGGGGAAAATCCTGGCGCTGATGATCGTGGCAGTGTTCGGATCTTCATTGCCGATGCTGCTGATTACTGCGGTATTCACCTACTGGCCCGGCGCATTTCGTATCGCCTTTGCCCTGGCCAGTAACTTGCGCAATATGGATTATGTCCGCGCCTCCCGACTGCGGGGAGAAAGCCGCTGGTACATCGCCATCCACGATATTCTGCCCAATATGGTGCACCCGGTCCTGGCCGATTTTGGCCTGCGTTTTGTGTATATCGTTTTACTGCTGAGCGGGCTGAGCTTCCTTGGCCTGGGCGTTCAGCCACCTTATGCCGACTGGGGAACATTAGTGCGTGAAAATATTCAGGGGCTGTTTGATGGTTCACCGGCCGTGTTGATGCCCGCGGTGGCCATTGCCAGCCTGACCATCGCCGTTAACCTGTTTATTGACAGCTTGCAAAGCATGCGTCCGTTGACGCTGGCAAAGGAGGGGGCATGAACGTGACGCAACATACGGCAATGCCTGTGATATCTGTCGATAACCTGCGCGTAACGGCGCATAACGACAACGGGGATGAGCTGGATATCGTGTCCGATATTCGCTTCACGGTGCAAAAAGGCGAAGTGCTGGCGCTGATTGGCGAATCCGGCTCGGGTAAAACCACTATTGCGATGGCGCTCATGGGCTATGCACGCCACGGCTGTAAAATAGCCGAGGGCAATATTCATGTTGCGGGGACCAACATCATGAATCTTACCCCCGCACAGTTGCGCGTTTTTCGCGGCAACAAAGTCGCCTACATTGCCCAGAGTGCGGCTGCCTCTTTTAACCCCGGCATGAAAATTATCGATCAGGTCATTGAACCGGTCGTGATTCACGGCACCATGACGCGCAAGGCGGCGAAGGCCAAAGCGCTGGCGTTGTTTCGTGAGCTGGCGTTACCCAACCCGGATACGATTGGCGATCGCTTCCCCCATCAGGTCTCGGGCGGGCAGTTACAGCGTTTGATGACGGCGATGGCGCTGATCAGCGATCCGGACGTGGTGATTCTGGATGAACCCACGACGGCGCTGGATGTCACCACCCAGGTTGAAGTGTTGAAAGCCTTTCGTCGGGTGGTCAAACAGCGCGGCGTAACGGCAATTTATGTCAGTCATGACCTGGCCGTGGTGGCACAAATGGCCGATCGCATCCTTGTTCTGCTGCAAGGTAAAATCGCTGAGTACGGCACCACTGCGCACCTGATTGGCGCACCGCAAGCGGACTATACGCGCCTGTTGATGGATGCGGCTCAGCAGAAAGAGCGGCCCAGCCACTGGTGCCCGGCGAAAGCCGGTGAACTGCCGCTACTGGAAGTGCGCGATCTGTCTGCCGGTTACGGCCCGAAAGGCAGCGATGGCTTACCCAAAGTGCGCATTCTGGAAAACATCAATCTGACGCTCTGGAAAGGTCAGGCCATCGGCATTATTGGTGAATCCGGATCGGGCAAAACCACCCTGGCTCACGCTATCGCTGGCCTCAATCCGGCCTGCCAGGGGCAAATCTTGTTTAATGGCTACACGGTGGCCGATCAGATGCAAAAGCGCACGGATAACGAGCTGCGCCGGATTCAGTATGTTTTCCAGATGGCTGATACGGCGCTCAATCCGGCGCACAGCGTGGAGCGGATTCTGTCACGTCCTCTGACGCTGTTTCATGGTCTGAGCGGCATCGCCCGGCAGAACCGGCTGTATCAACTTCTGGATCTGGTGAAGTTGCCGCGCACGGTACTCTCGCGCCGTCCCTGGTCGTTGTCCGGTGGGCAAAAGCAGCGTGTGAATCTGGCACGTGCCCTGGCGGCAGAACCGGATGTCATTCTCTGTGATGAGGTGACCTCGGCGCTTGATACCGTAGTGGCCTCGGCGGTGCTGGATCTGATCAGTGAACTGCGCCGTGAGCTGGGATTGTCGGTAATGTTTATCAGCCACGATATGCACGCCGTGCGTGCCGTGTGTGACGAGATCGTTGTGATGCGCAATGGCGCTATCGTGACCCAGCTGGCACGCGGTAACTACGATCAACCGACCAGTGAGCTCTATTTCGAACGCCTGAAACGTGCGGTTCCTGAGCTACGTCAGGGCTGGCTGGACGAGCATGAAGAGATTCTGAAAGCCGAATAACCGGCACCGCCATTTTGGCAAGCAAAACTCATTTTGGGGCAGCTGAACCAGGGTCATTCTGCCCCAATACACGACGAGGTTGTGACGTCATGCCTGCACCGATTCGTTATGTACAGGACAGCCCGGACTTCCCGGATGCCGCTGATGTGGTGGTGATTGGTGCCGGTATCGCCGGTGCCGCTGCCACCTGGTATCTGGCAAAGCAGGGCCTGAAGGTGGTGCTGATTGAGAAGGGCCTGGTCGGGGCTGAACAATCCAGTCGCAACTGGGGCTGGTGCCGTCAGCAGAATCGCGATGAACGTGAACTGCCGCTGGTGATTGAAGCCTTACGAGGCTGGGAAGAACTCAGTGTGGAAACCGGTGAAGAGCTGGGTTTTCGCCGCAGCGGACTGGTTTACGCCACCCGCAGTGAAGCGGACATCGCCGCCTGGGATACATGGGGCCAGATGGCCAAACAGTACGGCGTACGCAGCGACATATTAAATGCGCAGCAGGCGAAAGCCCTGACGCCGGGCAGCACTACAAACTGGCTGGGCGGCGTTTCGGCCCCCACCGACGGTGCAGCAGAGCCCAGACTGGCCGCGCCGGGTATAGTGATTGGCGCACAGAAAAAAGGGGCGCTGGTGTTTCAGCAATGTGCGGTGCGCGGGCTGGATATTTCAGCAGGACGCGTCAGCGGCGTGATAACCGAACGGGGAGTCGTCAAAGCCCCCCGCGTGATCTGCGCAGCGGGTGCATGGACGTCGATGTTTTGCCGTCGGCACGGCATCGATCTGCCGCTGGGGAATGTGATTGGCACCGCCTTTCGGACTCAGCCCATCGATCAGGCCATTGCCGTTCCTTTTTATACCGAAAGCTTCGCCTGTCGGCCGCAGCTGGATGGCAGCTATACCGTTTCCGTATCGGGCCGTGGACGGCTGGAGCCCGGTGCTCAGGGCTTGCGATATCTGCGTCAGTTTTATCCCACGTTCAAAAGCCGCCGTAAAAATCTTACCCTGAATCTGGGGGTGAAGCCGTTTTTTCACGGGCCTGAGGCGTTGGGGCGCTGGGATCTGGATGCCGTTTCGCCTTTCGAACGGATGCGTATTCTGGATCCGGCTGCCGATGCCTGGGTCGTGGAAAGCGGACTGGCCGCCATGCGCCGCGAATTTCCTGCCCTGGCGAATCTCAAAGTCGCCCAGGCCTGGGGGGGAATGATTGACAGTACGCCGGATGCCATTCCGGTTATTTCAACGGTGGCAAAACTGCCTGGCCTGGTGCTGTCGGCGGGGTTCAGCGCACACGGTTTTGGTATTGGCCCCGGCGCGGGCCGCCTCGCCGCTGAACTGGCGACGGACGCGACGCCGGTGGTGGATCCCACCCCTTATCGTTACAGCCGTTTTATTGACGGCAGCGAACTTGATGCACCTGGCATGATGTAAGGAAAGCAAAATGACATTTGATATTCGTAGCATGACGACCGAAGACATTCCGCAGGTTTATGCGATGAGCCAGGCGCTAAACTGGCCGCACCGCCATGAAGACTGGGCGATCGGCATTGAGCTTGGCGAAGGCGTGGTGATTGAAGATCAGGGTGAAGTGATTGGCAGCGCGATTCTCTGGCGCTGGGGCGACAAAGCCGCCACCATCGGTCTGGTCATTGTCGCAAACTCACATCAGGGGCGCGGGCTGGGCAAGCAGCTGATGCTGGCCTTGTTAGAGAAAGTTCCTAGCTACAATGTGCGTCTGCACGCCACCGAGATGGGGAAAGGCCTGTATGAAAAGCTCGGCTTCGTTGCCTGCGGTAAGATCCTTCAGTACCAGACGCCTTCCCTGACGACGCTGCCCAGGGTCGCGATCCCGGCTGGGTTGACGTTGCGCAGCGCCACCCTTGACGACCGGGATGCGCTGGTAAACATGGACCAGGCCGCCCACGGGCTTTTCCGCCCGGCGCTGGTGGCGCATCTGATTACCGACAATCAGACCGTGATATTGCAGGATGATGAGCAACGCCTTAAGGGCTTTGCCAGCCTGCGCCGTTTTGGCCGTGGCTGGGTCATTGGCCCCGTTATTGCAGAAGATTTTCCGGTTGCGCAGGCGCTGACGGCTGCGCTGATGCAGGGCATGAAGGGCGAGTATTTGCGCATGGATACGGATGCGGCTTTACCGCTGGCTCCCTGGCTGGAGAGTCTGGGCCTCACGAATGTTGATGCGCCCGTCACGATGGTGCGCGGTGAGGTGTGGGTAGCGCAAGGGATGCAGGCGTTTGGTCTGACCACGCAGGCCATGGCCTGATGCACGTTGTCTATAAATCTGAACCCCAGCGCGGCCTTTACTGGCAGCGCTGGCTGGCTGAACACGCGCCCGATATCCACTTACATCTCTGGCCAGAAACCGGTGATGCGGCTCAGGTTGATGCCCTGGTCGCCTGGTTGCCGCCGGAGGACCTTATGGCCTGTTTTCCCAATCTGAAAATCCTGTTTTCTGTGGGCGCAGGGGCTGAGCAGTTTGATCTGTCCACGCTGCCTGGCCACATCCCGCTGGTCAGAACGATTGAACCTGGCCTGACGCAGGGCATGGTGGAATACGTCACCTTTGCGGTGCTGGGGCTGCATCGCGACATGCCACGCTATTTCCAGCAGCAACGCCACCAGCAGTGGCAGGCGCATCTGGCGATGCCCGCCAGTCAGCGTCGCATCGGCATTATGGGCCTGGGCGAACTGGGCCGCGCGGCGCTGGCGCAGCTTCAGTCGATGGGATTTGACTGCGGCGGCTGGAGCCGTACGCCGCACCATATTGCGGGCGTGCCGTGCTGGCATTGTGACGATCAGCTGTCCGACTTTCTGGCGCGCAGCGATATTCTGGTGTGCCTGCTGCCGCTAACGTCCAGCACCCAGGGACGCCTGAATGCCGGGCTGTTCGGCCAGTTGCCTGCGGGAGCCGCACTGGTTCAGGTGGGACGCGGCCCTCAGCTAAATCATCAGGACCTGTTGGATGCGCTCGACAGCGGCCAGTTACGGGCTGCGGTGATCGATGTCACCGATCCCGAACCTTTGCCTGCCGGTCACGCATTTTGGACGCACCCGGCTGTGTGGTTGACGCCGCACATCGCCAGCCAGACGCAGAATGACAGCGCGATTAAGGCGCTTCTGGCTAACCTGCGTCGCTTTCAGCGCGGCGAGCCGCTGGTCGGCGTCGTTGATCGTTCACGAGGATATTGAAATGGACCCTTTAGTGGCATTGCGCCGTGATCTGCACCATCATCCGGAGTTGGGCTTTCATGAAGCGCGGACCAGCGATATTGTCGCGCGGTTTTTAGAGGATCTCGGCATTGAGGTGCATCGCGGCATCGGTAAAACGGGCGTGGTGGGCGTACTGAAAAAAGGCAGCGGTTCACGCATGATTGGGCTGCGGGCTGATATGGATGCGCTGCCCATGCAGGACAACGGCGAGGTGCCCTGGACCAGCCAGACGCCGAACTGCAGCCACGCCTGCGGTCACGATGGCCACACCATTATGCTGCTTGGCGCGGCGGCAAAGCTGGCGCGCGAGGTCGAGTTTACCGGCACGGTCTGCTTTATTTTTCAGCCAGCAGAAGAGGGTCTGGCGGGCGCGAAGGCCATGATTGATGACGGTCTGTTCCAGCGCTTCCCCTGCGATGCGGTGTTTGCCCTGCATAACTGGCCTGAATTACCCTTGGGTGAAATTCAGACTCGCCCCGGTGCCATCATGGCCGCGGCAGACCGATTTGATATCACCCTGAAAGGGCCTGGCGGCCATGCCGCACAGCCTCATCTCACGCACGATACGCTGCTTGCCGTCAGTGAACTGGTGGTGCAGTTAAACACCCTGGTGCCCCGGGCGCTTGATCCCTGCGAACCGGCGTTGCTGACCGTGACGCGCATGCAGGGCGGATTTTCCCACAATATGATCCCTGCGGAAGCCAATATCACCGGCACGGTACGCACGTTCAACCCGGCGGCACAGGACATCATCGAATCACGTCTGGGGCACATGGCCGGGCACATCGCGGCGGCGCATGGATTGGACGCCGAGGTGAATTATTTGCGTTATTACCCGGCCACCATCAACAGCGAGTCTGAGGCAAGTCAGGCCCTCGCGGCCTTGCAGGCGGCAGGCATGACAGCCCGGCTGGCCCCTCAGCCTGCGCTGACCTCAGAAGATTTTGCTTTTATGTTACAGGCAAAGCCTGGTGCTTATTTGTGGATAGGATCGGCACCCAGCAAGCCGCTTCATCACGCCGCCTATGATTTTAACGATGCGCTCATACCCTACGGAATCCAGGCCTTTGTCACGCTGGCCTGTTATGCAACAGGGGCAACATTTCCCGGCTGAAATCCGTGGGATTTTGACACGAAATGCCGCGGCTGACGGAATTACGGCAGCGTCATTGACCAACAGATTGCGATACTTAAGCCAACCGAACACGACGTGGATGAGGTATAAAAATGCAGAATGTCCTGGCAGAGCAGCAAACCTATGCGGACAACAGCCAGTTGCTGGATGTCCGAGATCACAATGTGCCGCGTGGCATTATTACCGCTCATCCGCTGGTGATTGAGCGAGCCAAAGGCAGCGAAGTATGGGATGTGGAAGGCAACCGCTATCTGGATTTTGTGGGCGGTATTGGCGTCCTTAACGTAGGCCACAACCATCCGGCCGTGGTTAACGCCGTCACCCGCCAACTGGGCATGGTGTCCCATGCCTGTTTTCAGGTGGCGGCCTATCCGGGATACATTGAGCTGGCCCAGCGTCTGAATAAGCTGGTGGGCGGTGACGAGCACTATAAAAGCGTGTTTTTCACCAGCGGTGCAGAAGCGGTAGAGAACGCGGTGAAAATCGCCCGTTCTTATACGCAACGGCCGGGCATCATTGCGTTTGACGGGGCTTTCCACGGACGTACCCTGCTTGGCGTGACGCTGACGGGCATGTCTGCGCCATACAAACAGAATTTTGGTCCGTTCCCGGGGGATGTTTATCGCCTGCCGTTCCCGAATCCGTTGCACGGTGTGACTGAGGCAGACTGTCTGAAGGCACTTGATCAGCTGTTTTCTGTGCAGATTTTGCCGGAGCGCGTCGCCGCGATTATCATTGAACCCGTTCAGGGCGATGGCGGCTTCTTACCTGCAGGCCCGGCATTTATGCAGGCGCTGCGTCGTATTACTACCCAGCACGGCATTATGCTGATCTGTGATGAAATTCAGAGCGGCTTTGGCCGTACCGGTACCATGTTTGCCTTCCAGCAACTCGGCATCAAACCCGACATGATCACCACGGCGAAGAGCCTGGCCGGTGGCTTGCCGATTTCCGGCGTGGTGGGCAAAGCCGAGATTATGGACAGTCCGGCCCCGGGCGGGTTGGGCGGCACCTATGGTGGTAATGCGCTGGCCTGTGCGGCGGCACTGGCTGTACTGGATATCTTTGAGCAGGAAAACCTGCTGGCGCGTTCCTGCCAGTTGGGCGAGCAGTTAAACCAGCGTCTGCGCCAGCTTGCGGATAAATATGCCTGCATCGGCGATGTACGCGGCGTGGGCTTTATGCAGGCAGTAGAAATTCTCGATGTGGATACCCATAAACCCGACAGCGCGCTGACACAAAAGATCCTCGACAGCGCCTGTCAGGAAGGCCTGCTGCTGATCAAATGTGGTTTGCATCGCAACACCATCCGCTTCCTTGCACCGTTAGTGACCACCGATTCGCAACTCGAAGAAGCGCTGCATATCTTTGATATTGCGCTGGCGCGTGCGACCGGACGCTTAGGATAGCCGCTCTCTCTCATTGGAAAGGCATCATCCCGGCAGTGCCGCCAGCGTGCGCGCAGCCGGGGTCAACGCTGGCGCATTTTTTGCAAAGCGTGACAGGCCGGGAATTTTTTGTGTTACAAAAAAGTGGCGTACTTGTTATTTTAAAGTGGCGTATTTTAAGTATTTCTAAAAGTGCGCTTTACGCTCGTGTACGCAGATTATCGCCGGGTAGGAGCGAACATCCAGTACAGCTGTAAACAATGAGGGGTGCTATGAACGGCTTAATGAAACTCGACCGCATCGATATCAATATTCTGGTGCAACTCCAAAAAGATGGCCGTATCAGCAACGTCAATCTCGCCGATGCAGTGGGGCTGTCCCCGAGTCCCTGCCTGCAGCGGGTAAAACGGCTGGAGCAGGCCGGCTTTATTACCGGCTACGAAGCGCACGTTAATCTCACCAAAATTACCGATTCCGTCACCGTGTTTACCGAAGTCACCCTGAACGGACATCGTCGCGAAGACTTTATGAAGTTCGAAGCTGCGATGCGTGAAGTTGATGAACTGATGGAGTGCCACTTGATTACCGGCGGCTACGATTACCTGTTGCGCTTTATTACCCGCAGCATTGAGCATTATCAGGATGTGATTGAGAAGATGCTGGATGCGCAAATTGGTATCGATAAGTACTTCAGCTATATCGTGATTAAATCACCCGTCATGAAGAGCAGCGTGCCGCTGCGCTCACTGATTAGCAAGCATAACCCAATGGAGTTCGGCGTCTGACTTTTGGTTAAGCGCGCAGGAATCTGACAACCTCATTGCCTGCGCGCGCCTTGCCAGGGCTTATCAGGTTCAGAGCAGCTTAATACTGAGTCGCGTCGCGCTGCTGACAGGTCGAGCCTGATAGCCTTCGACAATGATGCGACTAAAGTGCGCCGCAAGTGAGCCTGCCTGCATCAACGGGATCAGATCGCCCGCTTCGGGACGATAGCCTTTGACAAACTTCACCAGCAGCGTCCCCCCCGCCACTAAAGGCCCGTTCACGATGAGACGGCCACCGCCCTGACCATCAATATCCAGTTCAAGACTGGCTTCGGGCAGCGCCGTGTAGCTTTTCACCTGTACCGGCGACAGGGCAGCAATGCGCACGCGGCCCTGATTGCCCACATAGAGATCACCCACGCCAAAGGCGCGGGCTGAACCGGCTTCCAGCACGCCACCCTGAACCTCCGTACCGCCGCTGTAGCGGTTCGCGCCAGTCAGCCTCAGGGTGCCTGAACCCTGTAAGGTCAGCTTTCCCTGACCGTCGATCGCATTCCGCCAGCTGTCGGACTGATTAAAACCGCCTTTAGCGGCGTCCATTGCCACTTTAACGTTGCCGGTAAACTGACCATATCCGTCGGCGGCGGCCACAATGTTCAGGCGTCCCCAGCCCTCAGCATCGTCCATGATCGGGTAGCCTGAGGCCAGCGCGGTAGTTTTTAATACCACGCGCCGTTGCAGGGCGCTCAGATAGGGAAACCGGGTTTCCAGCAAAATCTCGGCCCCTTTGGGCACCACGGGGGGACGGTGGCGAGGACCGATGGGGGCGAAACCAAAGGTCATGCGCCGCAGCGCCTGAAGGCGGTTAAGGGTGGGATCGGCGAAGCGATCGGCGCTCGGCGGCGCGGCATGGGCATAGGCAAAGAAGGTGGCCGGTTGCGTCGCGGTGCGTTGCCATAATGCCTGATGCGCCTGGGTGAAGGCACGCCTGGCATCCTCATGATAAGCCGTCAGATTTGCGGTGGTCACCGCCAGCGCCAGCATGCGCCCGCCGATGACGTCCAGAGGCGAGTGCATTCCGGCCACGATCCGGTTTTCGCCCAGCTCCATACCGCGGCTGACCATCTCCTGATAGCGCTCCGGCACCAGCCACGCCATGGTAAGGGCATCTCTGACGGCTTCCGCCGTGTGGCCGCTGATAAATCCGCCGTCGGTGGCGGGCTGTGGATTTTCCGCAGGCACAAGGGCAGGAACAACCTCCACCGCCGAACGCCAGCGATACGGACGCGCATATTTATAGAAGCGCTTCACCGGTTCGGTCGAGGCGTTGTTGCCCATTTCATTGAGAAAATCCACCACCAGACCGAAGTCGCGATTGCCTTCCTGACTGCCCACGCCGGTATTGTTGCCCTTATCCACGTACAGCACGGTGGTGGCATCAGCCGGAATGCGTGTCAGGGTTGTGACCTGCTGGGCCGCACTGCGCCATGCGCCCGTCAGTGGCCCCATGCCATCTGTGACGCTGTAGCCTTTGCCACGACGGTCGTCGTAATAGGCCGCCTCAGCCTGGGCTGCCGTGCGGCGTCGTGTCGTTGTCACCACATACTGAACATTCGCGGCCAGGACGTGAGAATTAAGGATTGTGCCGCATACGGGGGCTTTGTCAGGCAGTCCCGTACAGTCAGAAGGCGTAATGGCTGCAAAACCCTCACGGGCCGGCGCGGTAACTCCCGCATCGACCTTCAGCGTGCGTGGGCGCCACAGGGCAAGAAAG
The DNA here is from genome assembly GCF_024814475.1 of Pantoea sp. B623. NCBI lineage: Bacteria > Pseudomonadati > Pseudomonadota > Gammaproteobacteria > Enterobacterales > Erwiniaceae > Pantoea > Pantoea sp. B623. The sequence goes on from NZ_JANUXM010000004.1 coordinate 4,260,658, forward strand.
CCGGATACCACGCGCACGCCGGCATTGGTGTCGAGCGTCGCAAACCGGGCATCACCACGTTGGTTCGTGGCGATATTGTCGATAAAAGCGGGCACGTCTGCCGCAGGCGCGCTGTCGGTGAAGCCCGGATCCCTCGGCGGGACAGGCAGTGCGGTAGCGGGCCGATCCTGACCCAAAACAGGCGTCGAAACCATGCCAGAAAACAGCGCCAGATAAATGCCAAAACGAACAGCAGCAGACATGATGAAAACCTTCAGGGCGAATGATGGCCCGGTATTGTGGCCGCAAAGCGTTAATGACACATGACAATCCCGTGACGATCTGACGTGAAAATTGCTTTCCAGATGGTGTTATAAAGTTTCCCATTTGTTGTGCAGTCTGCCCCACAAGCGTGCCCTGAACCAACGTGACGCTGCCGGGGGTTCAGCGCGTCTTATCATAAGAATTCGATCTTGTATCCAAGGCCGTATCCCGACGGGCATTCACGCCCCATGACGTCGCGGCGGCGATTCCTGGCATGCTTCATGCAGTTTCTGTCCGGTAAGCCCTATCCAGTAGAACACAGGCGTGGAAAACGGATTAACACCCCGGCAAGGCGGCACATCAACGCCACGCAATGCACACATGTCGGCGGCGATACGGCACGTTTTTCGTCATAACGATGGCGAGTACAGGATGAAAAACAGTGCCTCAACGCGGCTACCCGTGGACTGACATTGACCAGGAACTGACAAATGAAAAAACAGGCTTCCCCAACGTTAGAACAGGAGTTTGAGCACGAACCCGTGCCGCTCTCACATCGCCATCCGACCCGGTCGGTTTCGGCCGTCTGGTTTGGTTTTCCTATGATCCTCACGAATGCGCTGTTTGGCGGCATCATCACCTGGCACCTTGGCTTCTGGCCTGCGCTGCTGGCGATTGTGATGGGCAATCTGGTGCTGTTTGCCTACGTCGGTGCGCTGAGCTGGTTTGCCGGTAATACCGGTATGAACTTTGCCCTGCAGGCGAAAAGAACCTTTGGCAGCAAAGGTTACATCCTCGTGTCGGGCTTCCTCTCGACCGTGGTGATTGGCTGGTACGCCTTTCAGACCGGACTGACCGGTACGGTGATTCATGAGACTTTCGGCTGGAATGCCCTGTCGGTGACGGCATTTGCCATGGTGCTGTTTACGGCCGTGACCTTCCTGGGCGTGCGCGCCTTGTCGGTGTTGGGCATGATTGCTGCGCCGATGTTTGTGATTCTGGGGTTTGTCGCGCTGTACTTCGTGGGGCAGACGCATGAATTTTCCAGCATGTTTCACTGGAAAGGCAGCCCGGCGGTGGCGGGGGCCATGAGCATGGGCACGGCGGTCACCATGGTGGTGGCGGGTTTTGCCGATTCCGGCACCATGACCGCCGATTTCACCCGCTGGTCGAAGAGTGGACGTGCTGCGGTCATTGCCGCCTTTTCGGCCTTTCCGGTCGCGAATTTGATCGCCTATCTGTTTGGCGTGATTATCGTCTCGGTTGGCGCGGCGGTCGATCCGCTGACCAACGGCGGCAACTTTCTGCCCATGCTGATGGGCCATGGTGATGTCCTGACCCTGGTGGCTTTCCTGTTTGTGTTTATCAACCTTGGCTCGGTATGTACGCACTGTCTTTATAACGGTGCAGTCGGGTTTAGCCATCTCTTTAACAGCAAGATGCGCCGCTGGACCCTGATTCTTGGCGCCATCGGCGGTCTGCTGGCACTGGCAGGCGTCTGGTCATATTTTCTCGAGTGGCTTAGTCTGCTGGGCGTGGTGGTGCCGCCGTTTGGTGCGGTCATGATTGTTGATCTGATTTTTATGGCAAAGCTGAGTGAACAGCGCCCGGCGCAACGCTTCCATGGCGCGGCTTTCGCGGCCTGGGCGCTGGGAAGCCTGTGCGCGGTCGTCGCGCATCTGGCGTTCCCCCAGTTTGGCGAAGCGGTCATCGGTCTGGTGACGGCCGCACTCAGCTACACCCTGATTATTAAATTACGTTCCCCCACGCCGCGACTGGAGAAGAACAATGCCTGAGTACAGTGTGAATTCCACCCCTTATGCCTGGCCGTTTGATGGCCATTTTAGTCCGGCCGACACGGCTCTCCTCGTCATTGATATGCAAACCGATTTTTGCGGCCCGGGGGGGTACGTTGACAGGATGGGCTACGACATTGGCCTGACGCGTGCGCCTGTCGAACCCCTTAAAGTGTTACTGGCACGTATGCGGGCGCTTCAGTTTCCCATCATTCACACCCGGGAAGGGCATCGCGCGGACCTGAGTGACTTACCGGCAAACAAGCGCTGGCGTTCGGCCAGGATGCAGGCGGAGATCGGCAGTGCAGGGCCGTGCGGCCGTATCCTGGTGCGCGGTGAGCCGGGCTGGGAGATTATCCCCGAGCTCGCCCCCTTAGCAGGAGAAGTGATCATTGATAAGCCCGGTAAAGGATCCTTTTATGCCACAGACCTTGAGCTGGTCTTACGCAGTCGCGGCATTCGGAATTTAATTATTACCGGTATCACGACGGATGTATGTGTTCATACGACGCTGAGAGAGGCCAACGATCGCGGATATGAGTGTCTGGTTTTGTCCGACTGTTGTGCCGCCACAGAGCAACGCCATCATGAAGCCGCGCTGAGCATGATCCACATGCAGGGCGGCATCTTTGGTGCCGTTGCCACCTCTGCCGCGCTGCTGGACACGCTCGGTCAGCCTTAACGGGCTGTTCTGCCAGCCTGTCGCCCTGAGCGGGACAGGCTGGCGCAAATTCATTTTTACGTCACCGTCTCGTCACCTCGCTGTCATCTGATCCCGTCACTCTGTTTCCATCCCGCAGCATCTTCGCTGTGAAATCCCTCTACTGATGTGAGGATTTAATTGTGATGGAGTTATCCAGACATCCGACCACTGTCTATCAGGCTGTTGCCGCGCAACTGGAGCAGGCTGTTCAGGAACGTTACCGCAGCGGTGACTATTTACCCTCTGAGCAGCAGCTGGCCGATCACTATGCGGTGAACCGCCACACGCTGCGTCGGGCGGTAGACGAACTGGTGAACAAGGGCCTGCTGCAGCGTCGCCATGGCGTCGGCATTTTAGTGCTGATGCGCCCCTACGACTATCCGTTACACGCTCAGGCTCGCTTCAGCCAGAACCTGATGGAGCAGGGCAGCGATCCCACCAGTGAACGTCTGCTGGCGGTGCTGCGCCCGGCCAGTGCCGACGTGGCCGCCGCGCTTGGCGTCAGTGAAGGCGATAACGTTATTCACCTGCGAACCCTGCGCCGTGTAAATGGCCTGCCGGTCTGCCTGATCAACCACTTCCTTGCCGATCTCAGCTGGTGGCCACAGCTGCAGCGCTTTAACAGCGGCTCACTTCATGACTATCTGCAGCAGCACACCGGTAAGCAGCTGGTACGCAGCCAGACGCGCATCAGCACCCGCCGCGCCCAGGCCAAAGAGTGTAAGCAACTGGAAATCGCGCTGCACTCTCCACTGTTGTGCGTGCGGACGCTGAATAAAACCACCGATGGCGCGATGGCGGAATACTCCGTCAGCCTCACGCGTGGCGACATGATCGAACTCACTCTGGAGCATTAATGAAACAGCAAACGGCCCGCCAGCACTGGCTTTCGGTGTTGGCACACAGCAGCGCAGCCGAGCTTGACGCGTACTGGCAGCCGCTCAACCTCAAGCCCGAATTTACCCTGATTCGCCCGGCCGAGATTGGCCTGACGCGTCTGCAGGCCCGCATGGGCGCCACCGGCAAACGCTTTGTGGTGGGCGATGCCACCGTGACGCGTGCGGTGGTGCGGCTGAACGACGGCACCCTAGGTTACAGCTATCTGCTCGGCCGGGATAAAGCCCATGCCGAACGCTGTGCCCTGATGGATGCCCTGTTGCAACAGGCCGACACCGCTGAACTGCTGCAGGAAAAAATGATTATCCCGCTGGCGGCCTCACGTGAAGAGCAGCGTCAGCTGCGCGCACGTGAAATCGCCAGCAGCAAAGTGGACTTCTTTACGCTGGTACGCGGAGACAATGAATGACTTTACTGGCAAGTTTTAATCACCCGGTTGCGGACGCGCAGCACGCCTTCCGCCGCATCCTGAAAGCCATGAGCGAGCCTGGCGTGATGGTTTCCCTGCCGCTGCAACAGGGCTGGGGCGCACTTTCGCCTGCCGCCACCGCCGTGCTGCTGACGCTGGTGGATCAGGAAAGCCCGCTGTGGCTGGATCCCCAGGTCGATAATCAGGAACTGCGCGATAACCTGCGTTTCCATACTGGTGCGCCCCTTACCGACAGCAATGGCGCAGCCTTTGCGCTCAGCCACGCGACCGCTCAGCCCAATCCTGCAGACTTCGCCGCAGGCGACAATCTGGCACCGGAAAAAAGCACTACGTTGATTATTGAGGTGCCCGCACTGAACGGTGGGCTGGCGCTACGGTTGTCTGGCCCGGGCCTGCGTGAAGCGCGCGCCATTGCGCCCCAGTTGCCGGAAAGCGTGCTCGAATACATGCGTGCCCGACCGCATCCGTTCCCTCAGGGCGTGGATCTCATCTTTACCTGTGGCGAAGCGATGATGGCGGTGCCACGGACAACCCATGTTGAGGTGTGCTCATGTACGTAGCGGTTAAAGGGGGCGAAAAAGCCATTGCCAATGCCCATCATCTTCAGGCCGATCTGCGTCGGGGCGACCGTGCGGTCGGGGAGTTATCCTGCGATCAGATCGCGCAGCAGCTTGGCCTGGCGGTAGATCGTGTGATGACCGAAGGCGGCATTTACGATCCCGCGCTGGCGGCGTTAGCCATTAAACAGGCCAGCGGCGATCTGGTTGAGGCCATTTTTTTACTGCGCGCCTATCGCACAACCCTGCCTCGCCTGGCGCAAAGCACGCCGCTGGACACCGGCAACATGCGGATCGAGCGGCGTATCTCCGCGGTTTATAAGGATTTGCCTGGCGGTCAGGTTTTAGGCCCAACCTATGACTACAGCCACCGGCTGCTGGACTTTACCCTGATGGCTAACGGGGAAACGCCTCTGCCGCCGCGCAGCGAGCAGGCGCTGCCCGAACACTGCCCGCATATGTTCAGCATGATGAGCGACGAAGGCTTAGCAGAGCGTGAAAGCGACGACAGCAGCGAACCCACCGACATCACCCGAGAGCCGATGGGCTTTCCCGCCTCACGTGCCGCACGACTGCAACAGCTGGTGCGCGGCGATGAAGGTTTTCTGCTGTCGCTGGGCTATTCCACCCAGCGCGGCTATGGCCGCACCCATCCGTTTGCCGGAGAAATCCGGACCGGTTATGTCAGCGTCAGCGTTTGCCCGGAAGAACTGGGATTTGAGCTGGAAATTGGGGAAATGCTGCTGACCGAGTGTGAAATGGTCAACGGCTTTACCCACGATGGGGAAAGCGCCCCGCACTTCACGCGCGGCTATGGCCTGGTCTTTGGTCGGGCAGAGCGTAAAGCCATGTCAATGGCGCTGGTGGATCGCGCCTTACAGACGCGCGAGCACAATGAACGTATCACCAGCCCGGCGCAGGATGAGGAATTTGTTCTGTCTCATGCGGATAACGTTGAAGCCGCAGGCTTTGTTTCCCACTTAAAACTGCCGCACTACGTCGATTTCCAGGCGGAACTGGAACTGCTGAAACGTCTGCGTCAGGACTATCAGGAGCAGCAAAATGGCTGAACTCAGCGGCTATAACAACGGCTACCTTGACGAGCAAACCAAACGCACGATCCGGCGCGCCATCTTAAAAGCGGTGGCGATTCCCGGCTATCAGGTGCCCTTTGCCGGACGCGAAATGCCGATGCCTTACGGCTGGGGCACCGGCGGGATTCAAATCACCGCCAGCGTCATTGGCGACAAAGACGTTCTGAAAGTCATCGACCAGGGCGCGGACGATACGACCAACGCCGTCTCCATCCGCCGTTTCTTCCAGCGAGTGAGCGGCGCGGCCACCACGGAACGCACGGTGGATGCCACGCTGATTCAGACGCGTCACCGTATTCCGGAAACCCCGCTGGAAGAAGATCAGATCCTGATTTTTCAGGTGCCAATTCCCGAGCCGCTGCGCTTTATTGAGCCGCGCGAGACGGAAACCCGCACCATGCATGCGCTGGAAGAGTACGGCATCATGCAGGTCAAACTGTACGAAGATATCGCCCGTTTCGGCCACATCGCCACCACCTATGCCTATCCGGTGAAGGTCAACGATCGCTATGTGATGGATCCGTCGCCGATTCCCAAATTCGATAACCCGAAGATGCACATGATGCCCGCCCTGCAGCTGTTTGGTGCCGGACGCGAGAAGCGCATCTATGCCTTGCCGCCTTACACCAAAGTTGAAAGCCTCGACTTCGACGATCATCCCTTCACCGTGCAGCAGTGGGACGAACCCTGTGCGCTGTGCGGATCGCGTCACAGCTATCTGGACGAGGTAGTGATGGACGATCAGGGAACGCGCATGTTTGTGTGCTCAGATACCGATTTTTGCCACCAGCAGCAGGAACAACAACATGCACAGTGAACAACCGCTGCTCGCGGTCAATAACCTCACGCACCTTTACGCACCAGGCAAAGGTTTCGAAGAGGTCAGCTTTGATCTCTACCCGGGCGAGGTGCTGGGGATTGTGGGTGAGTCCGGTTCGGGTAAAACCACGTTGCTGCGCAGCCTGTCTGCCCGGCTGGCCCCGCAGGCAGGCGCAATTCATTACCTGCAGCGCGATCTTTACCAGATGAGCGAAAGCGACCGCCGCCGCTTACTGCGCACGGAGTGGGGCGTGGTACACCAGCATCCGCTGGAAGGACTGCGTCCTCAGGTCACGGCGGGCGGCAATATCGGTGAACGTTTAATGGCCTTCGGCCATCGTCACTATGGCGAGATCCGCGCCGAGGCGAGTCACTGGCTGCAGGCGGTGGAAATCGCAGCGAACCGTATTGATGACCTGCCGACGACGTTTTCCGGCGGCATGCAACAGCGTCTGCAAATCGCCCGCAATTTAGTGACCCAGCCGAAACTGGTGTTTATGGATGAACCCACAGGCGGGCTGGACGTCTCGGTGCAGGCGCGACTGCTGGACCTGCTGCGTACGCTGGTGCGCGAACTGAATCTGGCGGTGATCATTGTGACCCACGATCTGGGCGTGGCGCGCCTGCTGGCGCATCGGCTGCTGGTCATGAAGCAGGGCCGGGTCGTGGAAAGTGGTTTAACGGACCGCGTGCTGGATGATCCGCATCATCCTTATACGCAACTGCTGGTTTCATCGGTGCTTAACTAATGGCGACAGCGACTATGAAGACGCAACTGCGCGTGGAAAATTTGTGCAAAACCTTTGTGCTGCACAATCAGAACGGGGCGGCTCTGCCGGTGCTGCAGGATGCCAGCCTGGAAGTCAGTGAGGGCGAATGCGTGGTGCTGCACGGGCATTCGGGCAGCGGAAAATCGACTCTGCTCCGTGCCCTGTATGGCAACTATCAGGCCAACAGCGGCAGTATCTGGGTGCAGCATCTGGGCGAATGGGTCGATATGGCACAGGCACCCGCCCGCCAGATTATTGCCATTCGCCGGGATACCATCGGCTGGGTCAGTCAGTTTCTGCGGGTCATCCCGCGCGTGCCGACCCTGGAGATCGTCATGCAGCCGTTACTGGAACGCGGCGTTGAGCGCAGCTTCTGCGAAGCGCGCGCCAAAGATCTGCTGACCCGGCTCAATGTCCCGCAACGCCTCTGGTCCCTGGCACCCTCGACGTTCTCCGGTGGAGAGCAGCAGCGCGTCAACATCGCCCGTGGCTTTATTGCCGATTATCCCGTGCTGCTGCTGGATGAGCCTACGGCATCGCTCGACAGCGTTAACAGCGCCGCAGTCGTGAGTTTGATTGAACAGGCGCGCGCGCGTGGCGCGGCCATTGTCGGTATTTTTCATGATGAAGCGGTGCGGGAGCGTGTGGCCGATCGCCTGCACGTGATGCAGCCCTTCAAAACAGGGGCAGAAGCATGATCATCAATAATGTAAAGCTGGTGCTGGAAAACGAAGTGGTAGAGGGATCGCTGGAGTTTCGTGAAGACCGCATTACGAACTTTAGCGAAACCGCCAGCCAGCTCGCCAGCGCGCTGGACGGAGAGGGCGCGTTTCTGTTGCCCGGCCTGGTCGAGCTGCACACGGACAACCTGGATAAGTTCTTCACCCCGCGGCCTAAGGTTGACTGGCCGGCCCATTCCGCCATGAGCAGCCACGATGCGCTGATGGTGGCCAGCGGCATCACCACCGTGCTGGATGCCATCGGCGTAGGTGATGTACGCGATGGGGGGCACCGGCTGGAAAACCTCAGCAAAATGATTGGCGCGATTCGTGACAGTAACCGCAAGGGGCTCAACCGCGCCGAGCATTTATTACATCTGCGCTGCGAACTGCCGCATCACACCACGCTGCCGCTGTTTGAGGCGCTCATCTCCTCACCAGAGCTGTCGCTGGTCTCGCTGATGGACCATTCACCGGGGCAGCGCCAGTACGCATCGCTGGAAAAGTATCGCGAGTACTATCAGGGAAAATATCAGCTCAATGACGAGCAGATGGACGAGTTTGAGCGCGATCAGCTGGCGCTGGCCAGAGAGTGGTCACAGCCCAACCGCCTGGCGATTGCCGCGCTGTGCCGGGAACATGGTATTGCGATTGCCAGCCACGATGATGCGACCGAAGCGCACGTGGAAGAGTCGCACGGCGTGGGCAGCGCGATAGCTGAATTCCCCACCACGCTGGAGGCGGCGAAGGCGTCACGTTATTGCAATATGCAGGTGTTAATGGGCGCACCGAATATTGTTCGCGGTGGCTCGCACTCCGGTAACGTAGCCGCCTGGGAGCTGGCATCACACGGAATGCTGGATATTCTGTCATCGGACTATTATCCCGGCAGCCTACTGGATGCGGCCTTCCGCTTAGCGGCGGATGAGCGGAACACGCTGTCACTGTCCCAGTCTGTTGCGCTGGTCACCTGTAATCCGGCGCGCGCGTTGGGACTGGAGGATCGTGGCGTGATTACGGAAGGCTGCCGTGCCGACCTGGTACTGGCGCATACCCAACATGGTCATCCCCACATCCGCCATGTCTGGAGCAAAGGCCGGCAGGTGTACTGATGGCCCGGCTTATCTGGCTCATCGGCCCGTCCGGCTCAGGAAAGGACAGCCTGCTGGACCTGCTGCGCGAGGCGCCGCCTGACGGCCTGCTGATTGCGCACCGCTATATCACCCGCCCTCACGATGTGGGGGGCGAAAACCACGTGGCTCTGACGGAAGCGGAGTTTATCCGGCGCAAGGCGCTGGGGTTATTTGCGGTCAGCTGGCAGGCCCACGGTTTTCATTACGGTATCGGGAGTGAAATCGATGGCTGGCTGGCGTGCGGGCAGAACGTGCTGGTAAACGGCTCCCGTCAGCATCTGGAACAGGTTCGTGCGCGTTACGGCGCACGGCTGTTGCCGCTGTGTATTGAGGTTTCGCCATTGGTGCTGGCCGCGCGTTTACGACAGCGGGGACGTGAGAGTGAAGAGGAGATCGTTCAACGACTGGCGCGCGCGGCACAACATCAGCCAGAGGGCTGCCTGCGGCTGAACAATGATGGTGCGCTGGTGGATACGGTACAACAGTTACGACAGTTGCTGGCGGAATTCCCATGAAACTGACCTTGCTTGGTACCGGCGGTGTGACAGGCGCGCCGGTGTTCGGTTGTGACTGTCATGCCTGTTTGCGCGCCCGCGACGCTTCCCGCTATCGCCGCGCGCCTACCAGCGCGTTAATTGAGGCCGGACGCGAACGTATTTTACTGGATGCCGGTTTGCCATTGCTGGCCGAGCGCTTTCAGCCTGGCGAAATTAACCGAATTTTGCTGACTCACTATCATATGGACCATGTGCAGGGGCTGTTCACTCTGCGCTGGGGCGAGGGCGAATCTATTCCTGTGTGGGGACCGCCGGACGACAAGGGCTGCGATGACCTGTTTAAGCATCCCGGACTGCTGGATTTCCGCCCCGCTTTAACGCCTTACGTGGCACATCAGTTCGGTGAATTACAGGTGACACCACTGCCGCTTCAACATTCACGACTGACCCACGGCTATCTGTTTGACTGGCATGGATCGCGTCTGGCCTGGCTGTGCGATACCTGCGGTCTGCCGCCGGACACTGCCGATTTCCTGCGTGGACAACGGCTGGATCACCTGCTGGTAGACTGTAACGATCCCCCCGGGCAGGGCGGACGCAATCATAACGATTTGACCGCCGCGCTAAACATCATTGATGAACTGAAACCGCACCAGGCCTGGCTGATTCATCTGAGCCATCACATGGATAACTGGCTGGCAGAGCACGCCTTACCCGATGGGGTTCGGGCAGCCTGTGACGGCTTGTCGCTGTCTCTGGGTGCCGATTTGCCTGTCACAGTTTAATCATCTAACCGTAATACAGCCTTCATCCCCCGTGTTCTTAATATAGCGGTCTCTCGTCAGGTTCCGGCGGCGTGAGCCACAAACGCAAGATAATGACTCTCGCCAGACAGTACCGACCAGATGGGTTAATGGGGCGCGGGTACAGAACGTAAACTGCAATAACGGAGAACATCATGGCACAGGCACTGCTTAAAACGGTGGTCGATAACGTCTCGTCATTGACCCAGTCAGGCGGGCAAAAAGTGTTATCTGTTCAGGGACTGAGCAAAGCTTACGGTAACAACAAAGTCCTCGATAATGTCAGTTTCGATTTGCATGCGGGTGAACTGGTAGCGGTAATCGGTCGCTCTGGCGCAGGCAAATCGACGCTGCTGCACATGCTGAATGGCACAATCTCCGCCTCACAGGGCGCCATCGTCAGCCTGCACCACGGCGAAGCCGATCGCGATGTGGTGAATCTCAGCAGCCGCCAGATGCGTGAATGGCGCACCCAGTGCGGCATGATCTTTCAGGATTTCTGCCTGGTGCCTCGCCTTGATGTGCTGACCAACGTGCTGTTGGGGCGTCTCAGCCAGACCTCTACGCTGAAATCGTTTTTCAAAGTGTTCTCTGACACCGATCGCGCCCGCGCCATTCAACTGCTTGAGTGGATGAACATGCTGCCGCAGGCGTTACAGCGCGCCGAAAACCTCTCCGGCGGTCAAATGCAGCGCGTAGCGATTTGTCGGGCGCTGATGCAGAACCCCAAAATTCTGTTAGCGGATGAACCCGTTGCCTCGCTCGATCCTAAAAATACCACCCGTATTATGGATGTATTGCGTCAGGTCAGCGATCAGGGCATCAGCGTGATGGTGAATCTGCACTCGATTGAATTAGTAAAAAGTTACTGCACGCGCGTGATAGGTATTCAGCGCGGTGTGGTGCTGTTCGACGGTCATCCTTCCGCACTTACCGACGGCTTGCTGCATCAGCTGTACGGCGACGAATTTAACCAGATCCACTAACTATCACAGCAAGAGAACAAGGCTAATGAAAATGAAAGCTTTCGCGTTATTGACTACAGCATTGCTTACCTTTGGCGTTAACGCAGCGGACGCACCAAAAGAGCTGAATCTGGGTATTTTGGGCGGTCAGAACGCGACTCAGCAGATTGGTGATAACCAGTGTGTGAAAACGTTCTTTGATAAAGAACTGAACGTGGATACCAAAATCCGCAACTCTTCAGACTATTCCGGCGTGATTCAGGGGCTGCTGGGCGGTAAAGTGGATCTGGTATTGAGTATGTCTCCCTCCTCGTATGCGTCCGTGTATATTCAGGATCCCAAGGCCGTCGATTTAGTGGGCATTGTGGTGGATGACAAAGATCAGTCTCGCGGTTATCACTCCGTGGTGATTGTGAAAGCCGACAGCCCTTATAAGAAGCTGGAAGATCTGAAAGGCAAATCTTTTGGTATGGCGGATCCCGATTCCACATCCGGTTTCCTCGTGCCAAACCAGGCGTTTAAGAAAATGTTTGGCGGCAACATCGACAATAAATACAACAACTTCTTTTCAAGCGTGACCTTTTCAGGTGGTCATGAGCAGGACATCCTGGGCGTGCTGAATAATCAGTTTGACGGCGCGGTGACCTGGACCTCTATGGTCGGTGATTACAACACGGGCTACACCTCGGGTGCCTTTGGCCGCCTGATCCGCATGGACCATCCGGACCTGATGAAACAGATTCGGATTATCTGGCAGTCGCCGTTAATTCCTAACGGTCCTATCCTGGTGAGCAATAAACTGCCAGCGGATTTCAAAGCGAAAGTCATCGCCGCGATCAAAAAACTGGATAAAGACGATCACGCCTGTTTCACCAAAGCCGTAGGGGGCCAGCAGCACATTGGCAAGACCTCGGTAGCGGACTTCCAGAACATCATCGATATGAAACGCGAGCTGATGAAAGGCGCGCGCGGCTAACGGCAGGGCAGTTTGCTTGCAGCCATCGTGCCGCCCTGAATAAGGGGGCGGCACGACCTCACCGGCGGGCTAGTCTGCGCGTCAACCTTGCCTGGATGGCTTTGTAACACATCAATCTGAGACACCTCACGTGACCGACTTCGAACGCTATTATCAACGTATCCGCCGCCAACAGAAGCGTGACTCGCTTATCTGGTCTTTGGTGCTGGTCGTGATTTATCTGGCGGCGGCCAATATGGCAGAGTTCAATCTGGTGACCATCTGGCAGTCGTTGCCGCACTTTTTTGATTATATCCGTGAAATCATGCCCGTTTTGCATCTGCCGCTCCTGTTTGCCGATGGCAAAACGGAAGGGTCGCTGGCCTACTGGGGCTATCGTCTGAATATTCAGCTACCGCTGATCTGGGAAACCCTGCAGCTGGCGCTGGCCTCCACGCTGGTTGCCGTGGTGATTGCCGGTGTCCTGGCGTTTTTTGCGGCCGATAATACGCAAACGCCCGCCAGCCTGCGCATGGGCATTCGCGCCTTTGTCGCATTTTTACGCACCATGCCTGAACTGGCCTGGGCGGTAATGTTTGTGATGGCGTTTGGCATCGGGGCGATTCCCGGCTTTCTGGCGCTGGCCCTGCATACTATCGGTAGCCTGACCAAACTGTTTTATGAAGCCATCGAATCGGCGTCGGATAAGCCGGTACGCGGGCTGGCGGCCTGCGGAGCCAGCAAGCTGCAACGGATGCGCTTTGCGTTCTGGCCCCAGGTCAAGCCCACCTTTTTGTCTTACAGCTTTATGCGCCTGGAGGTTAACTTCCGCTCATCGACCATTCTGGGGCTGGTCGGGGCAGGCGGGATCGGCCAGGAGTTAATGACCAACATTAAGCTGGATCGCTTCGATCAGGTCAGCATGACGCTGCTGTTGATTCTGATTGTGGTGTCGTTACTGGATACGGTTTCTGGCCGCCTGCGCCGCCGTGTCGTGGAGGAATAAATATGGTTACTCTCGCGCCGGATATCACGGCGATGAAGCAGCAGCATCATGAACTCTTCGCTGCGCAGCACCGCTATCTGCGCCGTCTGGCCATGCTGGCGCTGGCGCTGGTGCTCTATTACGTCTTTTTCTTTATGGTCTACGGTATTGAGTGGGGCCGCCTGCTGGTTGGCTGCCAGCAGCTGGGACGCTATTTTTTGCGTATGTTTGTCTGGCAAGACTTTGCGAACTGGCCCTTTGGCTACTATTTCTCTCAGGTCGGGATTACGCTGGCGATCGTGTTTGCCGGCACGATAACCGCCACGCTGCTGGCGCTGCCGCTGTCCTTTCTGGCGGCGCGTAATGTGATGCACGATAAAGTTGCCAGACCGATTGCTTTCCTGATGCGCCGCCTGTTCGACATGCTGCGCGGCATTGATATGGCGATCTGGGGCCTGATCTTTGTGCGTGCCGTCGGCATGGGGCCGTTAGCCGGGGTGCTGGCGATTATCCTGCAGGACGTTGGCCTGTTAGGTAAGCTCTATTCGGAAGGACATGAAGCGGTGGAGCGTTCGCCGAGTCGTGGGCTGGGTGCACTGGGGGCGAACAGCCTGCAGAAACACCGTTTCGGCATCTTCACCCAGTCGTTTCCGCAGTTTCTGGCGCTCAGCCTTTACCAAATCGAGTCGAATACTCGCTCAGCAGCGGTGCTCGGCTTTGTTGGCGCAGGCGGTGTCGGCCTGGTTTATGCTGAGAATATGCGTCTGTGGAACTGGGATGTGGTGATGTTCCTGACGTTGATTCTGGTGGTCGTGGTGATGATCATGGATGCCATCTCAAGCCGCCTGCGTAAGCGTTATATCATTGGGAAACCGGTGCCGTTGTGGCAGCCTGGCGGGCACGATTAAGCCTTGCACTCCGCTGCCAGGCGCGCTGCAGCGCCTCCACCAACTGTGCCGCCTGCCAGGGTTTCGCCAGCCGCTCACACAGCGGCAGCGTAACGGGCTGGTGGCGCAGGTCCTGGCCGCTGATCAGCAAGGTTGCCAGCTGTGGCCACTTTTGCTGCGCCTGACGAATCACCTCTGCGCCGTTTATCTCACCGGGCAACATCAAATCGCTGATTAACAGATCGATATCGGGTGTCTGGTGCAACAGCGCCAGCGCCTCTTCGCCGGTCGCGCACTCCAGTGTCAGATAGCCGAGTTGATGCAGGTGCTCGCACAGGGTTTGCCGTACCGCCGGTTCATCATCCAGTACCAGAATCAGACGATCGTCTGCAGCCGCGGGGTGAGACGGGGCAGGGACGGGGGACCGGGCGGCTGCGGCATCGGGCGCGCGCGGCAGCAACAGCCGCACCGTTGTGCCCTGACCGGGGGCCGTTTCCAGCTCCACCTGTCCACCCGACTGGCGGACAAAGCCGTACACCATCGACAGTCCCAGCCCGCTCCCGGTTCCGGTGGTCTTAGTGGTGAAGAAGGGTTCGAACACCTGAGCACGCACCTCGTCGGACATGCCGCAGCCGTGATCGATCACTTCGATGGTCACCCGGTCACGTTTTTCCCCTTGCTCGCTTCGCCGCTGATTCCAGATGCGCAGGCGGATTTCGCCGCTTTGGCCACCCATCGCATCCCTGGCATTGACCACCAGATTCATCACCGCATTCTCCAGCTGGCTGGCATCTATCCAGGCCGGCCAGCCGGGGCGCTGGGCATCAATGATCAGATGCTGACCGGGCAGCAGCGAATGCTGAAGCAGCCCCTGCAGATTCTCGATCAATGTGACCACGGAAACCGCGTGGGGATTCAGGGTTTGTTTGCGTGAAAAGGCCAGCAGCCGTTGGGTCAGAAGCGCCGCTCTGTCCGCCGCCTGGCGGGCTCGTTCAATCCGGCTGGCGACGGGGCCGGGTGCCAGTTGCCCCTCGGTCAACGCTAGGCTGCCGATGATAACGGCCAGCAGGTTATTAAAATCATGGGCGATGCCGCCGGTCAACTGGCCCACCGCTTTCATTTTCTGACTGTGCACCAGCGCCTCTTCCAGCACCTTACGCGAAGTGCGCTCCAGCACCGTATTGACCATTCCGCGCCGTGGTACCGGGCTGAAACGCAGTTCCAGCGTGCGGCCGTCTGCCAGCCTCACTTCCTGGGGTTCCGCTAAATCGTGCAACTGCACATTAAGCGGCGCCAGCAAGTGCTGATAGTGCAAACCGCGATGCAGATCGCGGGGAGCGATGCCCAGCAGCGCCGGATACTGCGCATTCCATACCACGAGTTCTCCGCTGTTATCAAACAGGGCAAAACCGTCACGCATGGCCAGGAAGGTTGACTCCAGTTGGGTGCTTTTTTCTTTTAGCAGGCGAGAAGTCTGGGCCAAAGAGGCGGTATTTCGCGCAAAAACGTTAAACGCGCGCGCCAGTTCACCCAGTTCGTCCCGACGCTGTAATCCCGGCACGCTGACGTTCTGCTCTCCCTGTGCCAGCCGGGTCATCGCACCGGCAATGGCGGTAAGACTGGAGCCCAGATTGCGGTAAATGTAGTACCCGGTATAGAGGGTTATGGCCAGCGCCAGCAGGGCAGACAGCATGATAAAGCTGCTAACCGAGTCGAGTTGATGATGGGTGGTGATGTTACGCCTTTCCGTTTGCTGCGCGACCTGCTGGACGTAAGCGGTAATGTCATCATTCAGCGCCGCCACCAGCGCCTTGATACGGTAAGTCGCATAGGCAATCGCCAGGTCACTCTCCTCCAGCTCTGCGGCCAACGGGACCAGGCCGCGCTGTGTTTCCAGCAACTGCTGTACATTGTCGCCCAGTGCACCTGGCGCGACCACGCTGCGCCATTGCATCATCACCTGTTGCAGGTGCTCGATGACCGCCGTCGATGACGGCGTGCGAATCGCGATATCCAGTAGCCTGCCGGTTTGCTGGCGCAGCGTTAAATCGGGTGCGTTGATGCCGTCGCGCTGTGTCAGATCATTAATGCGTTCAAGCAGCAGTTGTGACTGCCACAAGCCGCTTAGCACCCTGTTGCGCTGTAAATGGCGTTCATGGCCTTGACGCAACAGCATACTCACCGACTGCTCAAGCATCAGGCTACGCGCACGCAGGCGCGCCACGCGTTCAGGCTCACGCGCGGCAAGTGGCGTGCTCGCCAGTATAGAGAGTGAGTGCTGTAGGGCCTGTTGGTTCTGCTGTAAACGTCGTGATTCGCTCTGATACTCAAGCGCACCGACCACCTGGGACAACCGCACTGCCGTGATGGCCACATTGGAGGTATCGCGCGCCAGGGCAAGGCTGCCGTTCATATCAGCCAGCGTTTGCGCCTGGGCCTGGGCCTGAATGGTGCCCGCATGGCGAAAACTGGTCACCGCCACCACGCTCACCATTAAGGTGACGCACACCACCAATAAATGAGACAGCAACAGGCGACCGCGCGCCCCGACCTGCCACGGTGAACTGCGTTGCATAAAGACTCTCCGCTCGTGCGACGATGAGCCGAGTATAGGAGTGAGGGCGAGGCGAAATATGACAAATATGAATGGCCTCTGACATTTTCCATTTATCTGACACTGCTTAACTCGCTGCTATCCATAACCAGCAGGAGCGGGTAGATGACAGCAAAGCCGATACTCGAAATGCGCGAGATCACCCGACGCTTTGGTAATTTTTACGCCTTGAAAGGGGTGGATCTCACGGTGTATCCCGGTGAGGTCCATGCCCTGATGGGCGAAAATGGCGCGGGTAAAAGCACCCTGATGAAGATCCTGGCGGGGGCCTATGCGGCCAGCAGCGGCGAGGTGCTAATTGATGGCAAACCCTGGCAGCTGAAAGGCCCTAAAGAGGCGTTAGCCGCCGGAATCACGCTGATCTATCAGGAAATCAATCTGGCGCCCAATCTTACCGTGGCGGAAAACATCTTTCTGGGCAGTGAAATTACCCGTGCAGGCATGGTGAAACGTCATCAGATGGCGGATGAGGCGCAGCAGGTGATCAACCGGTTGGGCGCGCAGTTTAGCGCCACCGACAAAGTCAGCAGGCTGAGTATTGCTGAGCAGCAGCAGGTGGAAATTGCGCGCGCCTTACACCGTAACAGCCGGATTCTGGTGATGGATGAGCCGACTGCCGCACTCTCGAACCGTGAAACCGAACAACTGTTTGCCCTGATCAAGCGCCTGCGTAGCGAAGGCATGGCCATTATTTACATCAGTCATCGTATGGCGGAAGTGTATGAGCTGTCAGATCGCGTCAGCGTGCTGCGTGACGGGCAGTATGTCGGCAGCCTGACGCGCGACAATCTGAATGCCAGCGAGCTGGTGCGCATGATGGTGGGGCGGCCGCTCAGCGACTTGTTCAATAAAGATCGCACGATAGCGCGCGGGGCCGTCCGGCTGGCCGTCAATCATCTGTCCGACGGCGACAAAGTGCATCCCAGCAGCCTTGAGGTTCGCGCGGGCGAAATCGTCGGCCTGGCCGGCCTGGTGGGCGCGGGACGGAGCGAGCTGGCACAGCTGATCTTTGGCGTGCACCGGCTTAAACAGGGCGACGTCTGGATCGATGGTCAGAAGGTGGATATTCACTCGCCCCGTGAGGCGATTGCGCACGGCATTGGTTTTCTTACCGAGAACCGTAAAGAGCAGGGGCTGTTTCTGGAGATGGCCGCACAGGAAAACATCGTTATGGCCACGCTGGAGCGTGATGCCCGCTACGGCATGCTTAACCGCGGGAAATCGCGGAAAATTGCCAGCGAAGCGATCTCCTCGCTCAACATTCGCGTGCCCCACGCGCTGGTGCGTGCGGGCGGCCTGTCGGGCGGCAACCAGCAAAAGCTGCTGATTTCCCGCTGGATCGCCATCGGTCCCCGTATTTTGATTCTGGATGAGCCAACGCGCGGCGTTGACGTCGGCGCGAAAAGCGAAATTTATCGCATGATGCAGGAAATGGCGCGTCAGGGCGTAGCCATTCTCATGATCTCCAGCGAATTACCGGAGGTTGTTGGCATGAGCGATCGGGTTTATGTGATGCATGAGGGGGCCATCGCCGGAGAGCTGGCGGGCGATACGATCACTCAGGAAAACATCATGACGCTGGCAACCGGTGCGCACAGCGCATCACCGCTTGAAGTATGAGGATAAAACAATGACACAAACGGCACGTGTTAATCCACCGACGGCCAAACGCGCTCTGATGGGCGACATCATGCAGACCGTGGGCATTTTACCGATTTTGATTTTAATCGTGGCGGTCTTTGGTTTTGTCACGCCTAACTTCTTTACCGAAGCCAATTTGCTCAACATTACGCGTCAGGCCTCCATCAATATCGTGCTGGCCGCAGGCATGACCTTTGTCATCCTGACGGGCGGTATCGATTTGTCCGTGGGCTCGATGCTGGGCACCACGGCGGTGGTGGCGCTGCTGACGTCGCTGGACCCGATGCTGGCGTCGCTTACTATTCCGATGGCGCTGGGCGCCGGGCTGGTGATGGGATTGTTTAACGGCATTCTCGTGGCCTGGGCCGGACTGCCTCCGTTTATCGTCACGCTCGGCACCTATACCGCACTGCGCGGGGCGGCCTATCTGCTGGCCAACGGCACCACGGTGATCAATTCCGATATTAACTTTGAGTGGATAGGCAATGGCTACCTGGGGCCGGTGCCCTGGCTGATCGTCATCGCGTTCGCCGTTATCGCGATTTGCTGGTTCATTCTGCGTCGCACCACGCTGGGCGTTCATATCTATGCGGTGGGCGGCAATATTCAGGCCGCGCGACTGACCGGCATCAAAGTGGGCCTGGTGCTGATATTTGTGTACGGCATGAGCGGATTGCTGTCGGGGTTGGGCGGGCTGATGAGTGCTTCGCGCCTCTACAGCGCCAACGGCAATCTGGGCGTGGGTTATGAGCTGGATGCCATTGCCGCGGTGATTCTGGGCGGCACCAGTTTCGTCGGCGGCATCGGCACCATCACCGGCACGCTGATTGGGGCGTTGATTATCGCCACGCTGAATAACGGCATGACATTAATGGGCGTCTCCTACTTCTGGCAGTTGGTTATTAAAGGTGCGGTCATCATCATCGCCGTCCTGATCGATAAATATCGTACTCGTCATCATGTGGGCTGACAGCCCCCATGCGCAGAGCAAACAAAGCGCCATTCAGCAGTTGGCAGATAAATCACAGCAGGAGAAGATCTATGCGTTTTAATCCGATTGTAACCGGGCTGCTGGCGGCAACGCTGCTCAGTGCCGGTGTGGCTCAGGCAAAAGAACTGAAATCGATTGGCGTAACGGTAGGCGACCTCGCTAACCCATTCTTTGTGCAGATCACCAAAGGTGCAGAGATGAAGGCGCGTCAGCTGGCCGGGGATAACGTAAAAGTCACGCTGGTGTCGAGTGGCTACGATCTCGGGCAGCAGGTGGGACAGATTGATAACTTCATTGCGGCAAAAGTGGACATGATTATCCTGAATGCCGCCGACTCAAAAGGGATTGCCCCTGCGGTCAAGCGCGCGCGTGATGCGGGTATCGTTGTGGTTGCGGTCGACGTCGCCGCAGATGGCGCTAACGCCACCATCACCTCTGATAACACCCAGGCGGGTGAAATGGCCTGTAAATACATCGCCGATCGCCTGAAAGACAAAGGCAATGTGGTGATCATCAACGGCCCGCCGGTCTCTGCCGTACAAAACCGCGTGGAAGGCTGCATGACCGAACTGAAACGCCATCCGGATATTAAGCTGCTTTCCTCTAATCAGAACGCCAAAGGCAGCCGTGAAGGCGGGCTGGAAGTGATGACCGGCCTGCTGTCAGCCAATCCAAAAATCGACGCGGTTTTTGCGATTAACGATCCGACCGCGATCGGTGCCGATTTGGCGGCAAAACAGGCCCAGCGTAACGAGTTCTTTATCGTCGGCGTGGATGGTTCGCCGGATGGTGAGGAAGCGCTGAAACGTAAGAACTCGCTGTTCGCCGCTACGCCAGCCCAGGATCCGCAGGTGATGGCAGCCAAAGCCGTCGAGATCGGTTACGACATTCTTCAGGGCAAACCGGCACCGGATAAACCCGTGCTGATCCCGGTTAAATTAATCGATCGCAATAACGTCAGCAGCTACAAGGGCTGGACAGTGAAATAAAACCGGCGCGCGGCATCGTCGGGTGCCGCTTTAACGGGAGAGCTGACGATGCAACGCTCCGAAGTGAATGTGTTTTTGCAAAACACGCGAGACTTTTTTACACGCCAGGATATTCATCTGCCGCCTTGGGCTGATTACGACCTCAGTCAGTGGCGTCAGCAGCAGGGCGACATTGATGAAATTATCGCGTTAGGGCTGGGCTGGGACCTCACCAGCTTTGGCGCCGATGATTTTCTGCAAACCGGCCTGACGCTCTTTACGCTGCGCAACGGCTCGCCGGGCGGCAAGCCCTGGCACAAACCTTATGCTGAAAAAGTCATGCACGTGCGTGAAGGGCAGGTCACGCCGATGCATTATCATCCCCGCAAAATGGAAGACATCATCAACCGCGGGGGCGGCAATCTGATCGTCGAACTGTATAACCGTGAAGGCAATGAGAAGGCGAACTCGCCGGTGACGGTATCGCTGGATGGCATCACACAAACCCATGCGGCCGGTTCGCAACTCAGGCTGTCTCCAGGCGAAAGCGTGACGTTAATCGCCGGCGTCTGGCACAGCTTCTGGGGCGAAAACGGCTTTGGCGATGTGCTGGTTGGCGAAGTCTCGATGCCTAACGATGATGACAACGATAACGTATTTTTGACGCCGCTGGCGCGCTTTAACGCCCTTGATGAGGATCAGGAACCGCACCGGCTGCTCTGTAACGACTATTCCCACTGGCTCAATCTGAGGAGTGAATAATGGCTTTGATCTCTCTGGCACAGGGGCTGGCCCATGCGCAGAAGCAGGGGTACGCGCTGGGCGCCTTTAACGTTCTGGACACGCATTTTCTGCGCGCGCTGTTTGCGGCCGCAGAGCAGCAACGCTCGCCTTTTATCATCAATATTGCGGAAGTGCATTTTAAATACGTCACGCTCGACCAGCTGGTTGAGGCGATAAAGTTTGAAGCGGCGAAGCACGCGATTCCGGTGGTGCTCAACCTGGATCACGGTTTGCACTTTGAGGCGGTGATGCAGGCGATTCGTCTGGGATTCACCTCGGTAATGTTCGATGGCTCAACGCTGAGTTATGAAGAGAATATTCGCCAGACGCGTGAAGTGGTCAAAGCGGCACATGCCGTCGGCGTGTCGGTTGAGGCAGAACTGGGCGCGGTGGGCGGAGACGAAGGGGGCGCGTTATTTGGCGAAGCCGACAGCGAAAAATTTACCGATCCACGGCTGGCTGCAGAGTTTGTGCGTGAAACCGGCATTGATACGCTGGCGGTGGCTATCGGTAACGCCCACGGGAAATACAAAGGGGAGCCTAAACTCGACTTTGACCGGCTGGCGGCTATCCGCGAGCAAACCGGCGTACCGCTGGTGCTGCACGGTGGCTCAGGCATCAGCGACGCGGATTTCCGGCGGGCGATCTCACTCGGCATCCATAAAATCAACTTCTATACCGGCATGTCGCAGGCGGCACTCGACGCGGTGGAACGCAGTCTGGCCTCACGCAACACCCGCTATGACGAGTTTGCCGAACTGCTGATGGCGGTGGAGAACGCAATTTGTGAAACCGTGATGCAGCAGATGAAGATTTTCGGCAGCGTAGGGCAGGCGTAAATGGAGGCGCGGCGCGGCATTCTGGCCGCTGGCGTGATGCTGGTGGATTACGTTCATCGTATTAGCCACTGGCCGGAACAGGGCTGGCTGGCAGAGGTTCAGCATAGCGAAAAGGCGGCAGGCGGCGCACCGCTGAATGTTTTACTTACTCTTTCACGCATGCAGTGTCAGCTTCCGCTGGTGGCGATTGGCCTGCTGGGCAATGACGCCGACGGTGATTACCTGCTGGCTATCATGCAGGCGTCGCAGATCGATCATCGCTGGGTTCAACGTACCTGCGATAAACCCACCGCGATGACGCAGGTGATGACCGCACCGGACGGGCAACGAACGTTTTTCTTTTCCCCTGGCGCAAATGCCCTGCTGGACAGAACGCATTTCGCTGCTGTAGACGATGCGCAGCGCATCTTTCATCTGGGCTATTTACTGTTGCTTGAAACGCTGGACGGCGCGGACAGCGAATTCGGCACGCGCAGCGCCCGTTTGCTGGCCCAGATGCAGCAGCGTGGCTATTTTACCTCGCTCGATCTGGCGTCCCGTGCCGGGGATTACCGACCACAGGTATTGCCTGCGTTGCGCTGGTTAGATTACCTGGTTATTAACGAACTGGAAGCCCAGGCGTTGTCTGGCGTCGTTTTGCGGGATGATAACGGTATTCAACCACCCGCAGCCTTTTCCCTGGCTGCGCAGTGGCTGGCCGGGCAGGGGGTGCGTCAGCGCGTGGTGATACACGCGCCCGAAGGCGCATGGGGGCAGGAAGTCGGCGGCGAAGGCATCTGGCAGCCTGCGTGGCAGCTGGCACCCGACGAGATTGTGGGCAGCGTTGGCGCAGGTGATGCATTTTGTGCGGGCGTACTGTATGCCAGCCATGAAGGGGATGACATGCTGGCAACGCTGCAACTTGCGCACACCTGCGCCCGGTTTAATTTGCGCGCGGCCAATGCAATCGACGGTATTCGCCCGTTGACCGACATGCGGCAGTGGATGGCTCAGGCCGTTTGCGTCGAGAGCCGCAAACCTTCAGGTTTGACCACGTCCGCCGAGAAAACATAACCCAACCCACGAATCGTGCGGATCAGGTCGGGCTGATGGGGATTTGCTTCGATTTTCCGCCGCAACCGCATAATCAGCACATCGATGGTGCGGTCAAACACGTCCATCGTTTCGCTGTGGGTGAGTTCCAGCAACTGGTCGCGCGTCAGGACCTTACGCGCGTGCCGCACCATCGCGCGCAGCAAGGTATATTCACCCTGCGTTAACGGCACGGTTTCGCGCTGCGGATTGAGCAACTGGCAGCGCGTTTCATCAAGCAGCCAGCCATTAAAGCGCCATCCCTCATGATCAGTTTCCGGCAACACCACGCGCCCGCTGCGCCGGAGAGCCGCCCGCGCCCGCGCAACCACAACGCGTGGATTAAAGGGCTTGGCGATATAATCATCCGCGCCCATCTCCAGGCCTACTACCATTTCCGCTTCCGAACCCATACCGGTCAACATAATCACGAGAATATCAGGCCGCAGTCGCTGCAACTGCTGCAAAACCAATAAACCGTTGGTGTCGGGCAACATCATATCAAGCATAACCAGGGAAATATCCGGATGTTCGCACACCCTCGTCAGGGCATCTTTCCCTTGATGGCAGCGATAAACCAACAACGCATGTTCACTGAGTGCGTCCTGCAACAAATCGCAGACGGCATGATCGTCATCCACCACCAAAATTGCTGGCTTCATCGTGTGACCTCAATGTTACTGAAGGGTTAAATGCGAGTTTACACATTCCAGCATGGCCTGCTGATTGATGCAGCTGAAACGTGACCAGCGTCGCCTGACAAAACGCTGAAGCGTGCGGAAACGCATAATTTTGCCGGACAGGGGGGAAGGAAAACGATTGCGCGTTCAGGGGGCAATGCACCATAATCGCGCCCTGATCTGGTTCAGAATTATCTTAAGGCTCGCTGACGTGTATCCAGGTAATCGATTGCGTATTAGGCTGGCACAGCAATTGCTTTAGCCTTTGCAATTGCTCATGTGACAAAGGAAAGCGAAAACCGTATTTCGGGTGGTCGGGCTGGCATGCGACAGCACTGGCGGCCCCTCAGTATCACAACAAACAGCATGACCATAACCTTGGCAAGAGAACGCGCACCTGAGTGACGTCTCTATCATCGAGAGATAATGATGTTAGAAAAACTATTTAAATTAAAAGCGCACAACACAACTGTACGCACTGAAATAATCGCCGGTATCACTACCTTCCTGGCGATGGCCTACATTCTGTTTGTTAACCCCAGTATTTTGGGTGCAACCGGCATGGATAAAGGGGCTGTTTTTGTCGCGACCTGTCTGGCAGCCGCAATTGGTTCGGTGTTAATGGGACTGATTGCCAACTACCCGATTGCGCTGGCACCGGGCATGGGGCTGAATGCTTTTTTCACCTATACCGTTGTCTTGCACATGGGCTACAGCTGGCAGATTGCGCTGGGCGCGGTATTCCTGTCCGCAGTGATTTTTTTCGCCTTATCGATATTTAAGATTCGCGAGTGGATTATCAAGAGCATTCCGCTGCCGCTGCGCGCCGGTATTGCCGCAGGGATCGGTCTCTTCCTGGCAATTATCGCGTTGGAAGGCGCGGGTATCGTTGTGGATAATCCGGCTACCCTGGTGGGGATTGGCGATCTGACGAAGCCGGGCCCCTTACTGGCGATGTTAGGGTTTATCATCATCGTGGTACTGGAAGCGCGTCGCGTCACGGGCGCGGTCTTAATAGGCATTCTGATCATCACCTTTATCTCGATGGGCATTGGTCTGACGAAATTTGGCGGTGTATTTTCTGCACCGCCTTCAATCGCACCAACGTTCATGCAGTTGGATATTGCGGGGGCATTTAACGTCGGCTTAATTAGCGTGATTTTCGCGTTCTTGTTCGTGGATGTGTTTGATAACACCGGCACGCTATTGGGTGTAACCAAACGCGCCGGGCTGGCTGACGAGCAGGGCAATGTGCCCAAAATGGGACGCGCGCTGGTTGCGGACAGTGCGGCTGCGCTGTTTGGTTCGCTGCTGGGCACCTCTACGACCACCAGTTATGTCGAGTCTGCCGCCGGAGTGAGCGCAGGCGGTCGTACCGGCCTGACGGCGATTGTGGTTGCGGTGCTTTTCCTGCTTGCGCTGTTCTTTTCTCCTCTGGCGTCAAGCGTGCCGGTTTATGCCACCGCGCCAGCATTGCTGTTTGTTGCGGTTTTGATGACGTCCGGGCTGGCCGAAATTGACTGGAAAGACATCACCACTGCTGCCCCGGTAACCGTGACCGCGCTGACGATGCCGCTGACCTACTCGATTGCTAACGGTATTGCCTTTGGCTTTATTACCTGGACCGTGGTGAAGTTGCTCAGCGGACGCACCAAAGAGATTAATGCGGCACTGATTGTTCTGTCTGTATTATTTGTGATTAAGCTCGGCTGGCTGAGCGCCTGATTAATCTAACCGTTACAGCATATTGAATATGCTGTAACGGTTTTAACATTAGATTTAAAAAAAGCGTTTGCGGTTGTTTTCTCTGTTATTTTCCATCATTGTGCGCACCCTTCCAGAATATCGATCTACGCCCTTTTCTTCGCGCGGCCGTGCTTTTATTCTTTGACTCAACATTGTGAATAAAGGAAAAGAACAATTCCCATTTTATTTTTCCTTTTTATTCAATCAGGTAATGTTTATTGCGCAAGACTTTGCTTCAATAATGCTGAAGCAGGTTGCGACTTACGTTAATGGATTAAGTTAATCCGCCTGTCAGGAAAAGCTCATGGGCAATCTGTATGGAAAACGGAATCGCGGTAATCCGCATTTGACCCTCAGTCATCGCTGGACAGGAGGCAAAAAAATGGAAAATTTTGAGACGCGCTTTGAGCGGCTTGAAGAAGACAACCATCAAATAAAAATCGACCTGGCGCTTTTTAGCGGGCAGGCTATGGCGTTTGCGACCAAAGCCGATCTTGAGCTTCTGCGTGCGGAACAGGCGGTGTTTCATGTTGAAAGGGTTCAGCGATTTACGCTGCTGGAAGAGAAAGTCCAACAGTTTAGCATCCGGTTTGACGATGTTGATGGCAGGCTGGTTAGCATCGAAGGCAAACTTTCAGTAATCGATGGCATCTTATTCAATTTTGCTAATAAATTTAATGCTATCGAGGTAAGTTTTAACATTATCAATGCGAAGTTTGATGATGTTTACAAAGAATTCGCTGCTAATGAGGTGAGATTTAACGGCATTGACGCTCGGCTCGACGCAATGGATATACGGTTTGATGGCATCGATAAGAGACTCGACGGCATCGACAAGAGACTGGACGGCATTGATATGAGACTGAATGGTATTGATATCAGGCTTGATGGTATCGATCGGCGACTGGATGCGATGGACCGGAGAATGGATGCCATGGACCAGCGATTCGACAGGATTGATGAACGATTCGATAAACTGGATTTACGCTTTGAAAGCCTTAATAACCGCCTTATCTGGACGCTCATGGTACCGGCTATTCTTGCGGTGTTTGCCTGGTTCATCAATACCGCCGTTCTGAACGCGGCCTGATTCGTAATATCGTCTTAATTAACGAGACGGTATTAACGGGAAGGATTTTCGCATTAATACCGTCTTTTTCATTCATTATTGTTTAACGGAAAGGCGGTTCGTTAAACGTACGTAACTTACGTGAATGCAACTTATCACCTTCGGCGCGCAATAATTCAACCGCGCGAATACCAATCTGTAAATGCTCTGAAATCGCGCCGTCGTAAAAGCGGTTTGCCTGGCCCGGCAGTTTGATTTCACCGTGCAGCGGCTTGTCCGAAACACACAGCAATGTGCCATAAGGCACCCTGAAACGGTATCCCTGAGCAGCAATCGTTGCACTTTCCATATCGACAGCCACGGCCCGGCTCAGATTAAAACGCAGGGCAGAGGCTGAATAGCGCAGCTCCCAGTTACGATCGTCTGTTGTCACAACGGTTCCGGTGCGTAGCCGTTCTTTTACCTCCTCGCCTGGCATACCGCTCACGGACTTGGTTGCGTCATACAAAGCCCGCTGAACTTCGGCAATGCTTGGAATCGGAATGTCGGGCGGCAGAACGCTGTCCAGCACGTGGTCGTCGCGCAGGTATGCATGAGCCAGCACGTAGTCACCAATGCGCTGACTCTCGCGCAGGCCGCCACAGTGCCCTATCATCAGCCAGGCGTGAGGACGAATGACCGCCAGATGATCGCAGATTGTTTTAGCATTGGACGGGCCCACGCCGATATTGATCAATGTAATTCCCCGGCGATTGGGTGAGGTCAGGTGCCAGGCTGGCATCTGATGCTTTTTCCAGGCCAGATCAGACAGCATGGCTTCATTGTCTTCTGTACTCGCCGTCAGAACGACATCGCCCGCACACACAAGGCTGTCGAAAGGGGTTGAAGGATCGCGAACCTGTTCAATGGCCCAGCGTACGAATTCGTCTACGTAGCGCGTGTAGTTGGTAAACAGGACAAAGGGTTGAAAATGCTCAACCGCCGTGCCGGTATAGTGGCGCAGGCGGGCAAGCGAAAAATCTGTGCGCAACGCGTCAAAGTGAGACAGAGGAAAGGTCGCATCGGCATGAAATAAACCATCTGCCGTTTCATCACCAATCTGCGACAGTTCAGTCGTTGGAAAGTGACGCGCAATCCCCGCACTCATGGTGCGATCCAGCGACAGATCGGACCCGTCTATGACGTAAGGATAGGGAATTTCCTGACGCGAAGGACCGACGTCGATCGTCACCTCGTACTCTTTTTCCAGCATGGCCAGCTGTTCAGAGATGTAATGGCGCAGCAGAGCAGGGCGCGTCACCGTGGTGCTGTAACTGCCAGTATGGGTAAAGCGGCCCCAGGCTCGGGTGCGATTCTGCTGAGGCCCGTCGCCCTGCCACGTAATGCGTAGTTCAGGATAAACAAACAGACCTTGCGCGCGGGCAACGGGATCGGGTAGCGAGCCTTCTTCCGTATAGGCCTTAATTGATGCGCGCAGAGCGTTGACGGCTTCATCATACATCTGCTCAAGCGTATCAAGAGCCTGCTGGCGTGTCAGATTTTTCCGTTGGGCTGGCATAACCTCTCCTTTAACGTTCTTACGACAATTTCCCCAAGCTTAGCGGGTTTAACGCAGGATTTGGTGAAGAATCTATGATCAAGCGCATTTTGCTGCCGCCAGTTATGGGCGAGGCTTAGCGCTGGTGCGTGGGTTTACATCAAAATGCAGACAAACCTGACGCCTGCCTCCGCTTTTTGGTAAAGAAGAGGGCCGCTTCCGGGCATGATCGTGCGATGACATCGGCAACGCGATGATTCAACGAGGTGAGGAAAAAGGTAAAAAAAGTGTGTAACGATGATTTAACAGGAATGCAAAACGTTTTGCATATTTGCCCGCAGGCTACCATCATTAGAGCTCTTTCCCCGACTTCTTCATATTTGGTACTCCTTTGCAAAATCCCGGCGTAGCAGTGGTGCAGGCGATTAAGCGCACGGCGTGGTATCCCAAACGTCGTTCTTACCGCACGCTGTACTGGCGTGAAATTTCGCCTCTTGCAGTCCCGATCTTTTTTGAAAATGCCTGCGTGCTGTTAATGGGCGTGCTCAGTACCTTCCTGGTCAGCTGGCTGGGTAAAGAGGCGATGGCAGGCGTTGGCCTGGCTGACAGTTTTAACATGGTCATCATCTCCTTTTTTGCCGCCATCGATCTGGGCACCACGGTGGTGGTCGCTTTCAGTCTGGCAAGGCGTAATGGTAAACGGGCGCGTGCCGCTACGCGACAGTCGTTGGCGATGATGACCATTTTGGCGCTAATTCTGGTCATTGCGATTGAGTTCTGGGGCCATCTGATTATTGACGCCATTGCCGGCGCTGCCGAACCGAAAGTAAAAGCGCTGGCGCTGAGCTATCTCCAGGTTTCGGCATGGAGCTATCCGGCAGCGGCCATCACGCTAATCGGCAGTGGCGCGCTGCGTGGGGCAGGGAATACCAAGATCCCGATGCTGATTAATGGCGGGATGAATATCCTCAATATCATGATCAGTAGCGTACTTATTTACGGCTGTTTTTCATGGGATGGATTAGGGTTTGTCGGGGCTGGCCTGGGGTTAACCATTACCCGTTATATCGGCGCTTTCGCCATTATTTATGTGTTAATGATTGGATTTAACGCCTCGCTTAAAATCACGCTGTCCAGCTATTTTCGTCGCTGGAACAGCAGCATACTTTATGAAGTACTGAGCATTGGCGTGCCTGCCAGTATCGAATCTGTGCTGTTTAACGGCGGTAAATTGCTGACCCAGGTGTTTGTGGCTGGCATGGGCACCAATGAGATCGCGGGTAACTTTATTGCGTTTTCTGTTGCCTCGCTGATTAACCTGCCGGGTAACGCGCTTGGATCGGCTTCAACCATCATCACCGGAAAGCGGCTGGGTAAATACCAGGTATTTCAGGCTGAACGACAGGCGAAGCATGTTTTTTGGCTGGCAACCATTTGCCTGTCGTGCGTTGCGGCACTGACCGTTCCGCTGGCGGGCTTGTTGGCACGTTTCTATACCAGCGATCCTGAAGTGATAAATGTCACGAAACACCTCATCTGGCTCAATGCCTTGTTTATGCCGATTTGGGCAGCGTCGTGGGTTTTACCGGCTGGGCTGAAAGGCGCGCGTGACGCACGTTACACGATGTACGTCTCTATGTTTAGTATGTGGTGTGCAAGGGTTGTGGCTGGCTATTTGCTGGGCATTGAACTGGGAATGGGCGTCATCGGCGTCTGGCTTGGCATGTTCCTCGACTGGACAGTGAGAGGGCTGTTTTTCTGGGGAAGGTTCACCAGCGGTAAATGGCTGAATAATTACCGTAAAATGATCGCGAAAGCCGGGCCATCCTAATTCCTTTTCCTGATTTGTTATCTCTGTCGCCGCTTTAACCCAGGTGGCGACGATAAATACTGTGCCATTCAATGCCTGAGTGATTTCAGCCCATACCGCTGTTCACATCGGGCCATTGGCACGTCCTGCGCTTGTGCAATCCACCGCGGCTTAGTCTCTGGCTGTATTAAAATCACTCACATTGCCTTTTATTGATCCAGCTTGCGGCTAAAACCAACACTGCTCCCCGATATATTA
The DNA here is from genome assembly GCF_024814475.1 of Pantoea sp. B623. Taxonomy (NCBI): domain Bacteria; kingdom Pseudomonadati; phylum Pseudomonadota; class Gammaproteobacteria; order Enterobacterales; family Erwiniaceae; genus Pantoea; species Pantoea sp. B623. Next base: position 4,290,918 of record NZ_JANUXM010000004.1, read on the forward strand.
CTTAAGATAATTCTTAATTTAGCAATACTTTAAATATTTAACCTGTTGTATCTATTAGTTTTTTAATAAATGACACGCTTCGTGTTTTCTAAAAATTTGACTTAATTACGATCTCAGACTTAAGAAAATCAGCTTCAGGGCGCTTCGCTGGCCGTTTTATCCCTTTTTACCATGATTAAATATTCATACTACTAATGTTTAATTATCTAAACGAAGCGGCTGGCAGGGCTAAATCGGGGTTTTTTATCGCCTCGATAGCATTTGGTTAACAAGTGCCTGAAGTTTGAGATAATACTATACATTAATATTTTTACTATTTAAGCTCGCTCGGGGCTGTGTTGAATTTTTTAAGGCATTATGTAAAGCTGTGTAAGATGTTAAGAAATGGAAAAGAACTTTACACAGGCGAGCAGGATGTTGAGGCTCGTGCGGTAGCTATGGTGCTGCAGTTTAATTTGTAAGCCATTGATTTATTGCTATTTGTGTGAGATCGACTGGAATTTAAGCAGGATGTTGCCATTCTCCCCACACTTATAACGATTAATCAGCCTTATTAAACTTAACGATTCAGCTTTATGAATCGGTTTTGCGCAACGCTTAACCAGGCTGCCTTAATGACGTTTGCGTTTAGGAATTTGTCAGTTTGCTGAATGTTTAACCGCGAATTCAGCCGTCTTGTTCCGGTCATCAGGTTTCATGGGCAGTTTCACACCTGCTCACTCTCATCGAATAGAAAACTTTAAACTCACTACCTCATCTCATTCAGGCAAATTGTGTTGTTAATCAGTGTATTGGCTCCAGATGGCAGCCAGCATCGCTCGTTCTGCAACAGGGTTTGCTTAACACCGGCCAATGGCCACTTGTTTGGGTATTAATGGAAATAAATATGAAGAAAATGGTGAACTTTCGAATTGCATTAAGCCTGATGTTTGTCTTTGCTGTTGCAGGCTGTAAAACACCGCCAAAAATGACTGATGACACAATGGTGAGCAGCACCGTTGATGGCACAACCCTGATCCATCGTCATGCCGTTGCTGCGCCGGCGCAGTTCTCCGCATTAAATGAATCCTATCGCGCTTTATATCCTGCATCGGTTATGACGCGTCCGGACTTCGGCGGCAAAGTCGTCGAAACCCTGAAAACAGGTGAAACCTACACCGTTGTGGGTCAGGTTGAAAATAACTGGCTGGCATTAGGTGAAGAAGCGCAGGCTGAAGCGCCACCAGCAGCCAGCGATGCCAAAGCCACTGACAGCAAAGCGGCACCGGCTCAGGCCACAACCAGCGCGATAAAAGTTGTTGGTTATGTCCCTTTCCGCGCCGTGGTGAAAAGCGATTTGTACGATCAGACCGTTAAAGCCGATCAGCCGAAACGTCGTGCGCGTGCCGCCGCCAAGAAAAAAACCTGTGTTTCTGTAGATGGAAACAGCCAGGCGTGCCAGAACAAGAATAACGGTACCTGGATCATTAACTAAGTCAGGGGCAGGGAGGGACAGAAATGGCACAAACTTACTTTCGCGTTGGCCTGGCAAAATGGATCTGGCCCTTCCTGCTGCTTCTGCTAACGGCATGCAGTAGCAGTAAGCCTGATATTGCGCGATACAACCTGCACTTCCAGGCACATCCTTCCATCAATTCGGGCGCACCTCTCAAAGTCCGGGTGATGTTGCTGACGTCTGATGCAGAATTTATGTCCGCCGACTTCTTCACTCTGCAGAATCAACCCGCTACCGCACTGGGAAATACGCTGCTCAACAATCAGCAGTTTTTCCTGATGTCCGGTCAGCTCAGTAAAACGCTGAGTGCCAAAAGCCTCCCCGACGCGCGCTTTATCGGCATCATGGCGGAATATCAAAAGCTGGATGGCAAGGTGTGGCGACTTGCGCTGCCTTTCCCAGACAGTGACAGCAGCTCGTTCTGGCAGTTCTGGAAAAGCAATGATGGTGAGTTAAACGCCAACATTATCGTTGACGATGCCGGCATGCGTCCCGTTAAGCAATAAAACCGTCTTCAAAGGATGATTATGAACAGAGCCGAAAAGGTTGTTTGGGCGGAAGGGATGTTTTTACGTCCTCACCATTTCCAGCAGGCAGAAAACTTTCTGCAAAGCTCGCTGCGTGAATGGGGCCAGTCGCAACGCCCTTATGTTTGGGGATTTTTCGATCTCGAATTTGATGAAGCGCTGTTGCGGCAGGGTAAACTGGCACTGAGCGCCGCCAGTGGATGCCTGCCGGATGGAACGTTTTTTGCCTTCAGTCAGCCACAACACGGCCCTGCGCCGCTGGACGTCCCCAGCAATACCGACCGCGCCAAAGTGGTTTTGGCCATTCCCGCTCGCCGCAATGGTCGCGAGGCGGTGACGTTTCAGGACGCGCCTGATTCGCTGGCTCGCTATCTGGCCTGGGAAGCGGAAGTTGAAGATGACAATGCGCAGGCTGTCGGAACGGCCACCGTTCAGTTTGGCAAGCTGCGCCTCCGCTTGATGCTGGAGCAGGATCTCACGGCGGAATGGACGGCGATGGGCGTTGCTCAGATCGTTGAAAAGCGCAGCGACAACCATATCCGTTTAGACAATGATTATATCCCTCCCACGTTAACCCTTGCTGGCAGTCGTCCGCTTCAGAGCATGATGACCGACCTGCACGGCATGATTCAACAACGTAGCCAGCAGCTGAGCCAGCGCGCACCCGGAACGGGCCGCTTTAACAGCGCGGATATGGTTGATTTTATGCTGCTGGCGTTGCTTAACCGCCAGTTGGGCCTTCATGCGCATCTGCAGCATCTGCCGCTATTACATCCTGAAACCCTCTACAGCCACTGGCTGCAGCTGGCTGCTGAGCTGGCAACGTGGACAGAGGCGCGTACGCCGGATGCTTTCCCTCTCTATGACCACGACGACCTGCAGGGCTGCTTCTCCCGCCTGACGCTATTGCTCCGTCAAGGCCTGTCGCAGGTGATGGAAGAGAGCGCCATTCAGTTGCCGCTGACGCAACGCTCACACGGCCTGAATGTGGCGACCGTGCCGGATAACAGCATGGTGCGTGAATTCGGTTTTGTGCTGGCCGTAAAAGCAAACGTCCCGGCCGACGCGCTGAAAACGCATTTCCCGGCGCAGATGAAAGTCGCCCCCGTCACCAAAATTCGCGATCTCGTCCAACTGCAGCTACCGGGCCTTGCCCTGAAAGCCATGCCGGGTGCGCCACCGCAGATCCCATGGCACGCAGGATACAGCTATTTTGAGCTGGATAAGAACAGCGAGCTATGGCAGGAGATGGAGCGATCGGGTGCCTTCGCGCTGCACCTTGCCGGTGAGTTTCCGGGCCTGAACATGGAGTTCTGGGCCATTCGCAGTCAGTCAGAATAATTCAAACTGAGCAGGCATGATGCAGGAACAAAATAAACCGAACAGTGATGCTTTTCAGCAGGATCTTAGCCACCAGAATAGTTTGGTGGCTGCAGCGAATCCGCTGATTAACGCGATTCCACAGATTCGTCACTCCGTCTCCCATGACGATCCCGCACGTTTACGTCAACAGCTTATTGACCAGATCCGCCGTTTCGAGCTGGCCTGCCAGCAGTCCGGACTGAGCTATGAGGTGATCGTTGGCGCGCGCTATTGTCTGTGTACGGCGCTTGATGAAGCCGCAGCACTGACGCCCTGGGGAAGCCGTGGCGTGTGGACCAGTAATGGCTTACTGGTCACCTTCCACAACGAAACCTGGGGCGGGGAGAAATTCTTCCAGCTGCTGGCGAAACTGTCGCAAAACCCGCGTCAGCACATCCTGTTACTGGAGCTGATCTATTTCTGCTTACTGCTTGGTTTTGAAGGGCGCTATCGGGTTCTGGATAATGGACGCTCGCAACTGGATACGATTAAACAGCGTCTGTTGCAGATGATCAGGAGCGTCAGGGGCAGCTTTGCCGCCGCCTTGTCGCCGCATCCGACCGATCAGCCGGTTCTGCGTAAACTCTGGCGCCCCATGATTCCGCTGTGGGCCTGTGCGGCTCTGGCGGGCCTGGCTGCCTGCCTGTTCTATATCGTGCTGAACTGGCGTCTGGGGGATTACACCTCGCCCGTGCTGGCCAAAATCTACCAAACGACGCTGCCAGAAGTGCAGATTCGTAATCCGGCACCGCCGCCGCCGCCGTCACTGAACCTGAAGTCATTCCTGAAACCTGAAATCGACGAAGGCCTGGTGGCCGTGCGCGATGAGGCAGATCAAAGTGTGGTGACGCTGAAAGGCGATGGCTTGTTCGCATCCGGTTCGACAGAGGTTCGCGGACGTTATGATGCCGTTATCCAGCGTGTAGCTGAAGCCATGAATAACGTCAGCGGGAAAATCCTGGTGGTGGGCTACAGCGATAACGTACCGATTCGCAGTGCCCGATTTGCCTCCAACTATGAGCTGTCTCTGGCCCGTGCCCAGTCTGTTCAGACGCTGTTACAAAAACAGCTGGCAAAACCATCACGCGTTAAAGCGGAAGGGCGGGGTGAAACGCATCCGTTGGTGCCGAATACCAGTGCAGAAAATCGCGCGCGTAATCGTCGTGTTGAAATTACGCTGCAGGTTGCACCTGATACGACGCAAGCTGAAGTTAACGGCCTGGCGAGAGGGAACTAATCCATGCTGAATGTACTATTTGCGGTACTGACCAGCCGTCTGGCCTGGGGCTTTGTCGGTATCACCGCACTTTCGTTTATTATCTGGGTCATTGGCCCGGTGTTCTCGATTGTGGACTCCCGTCCGTTGGAGTCAGAACAGAACCGCGTAATCAGTATTGCGCTGCTCTATGTTGTCTGGGGCCTGAGCCAGGCGATTCCGCGTGTCTATAACTACTGGCTCAACCGTAAGCTGATGTCCAGCCTGGAAACCAGCAAATCGGATACGCCGGAAGAAGACCGCAAGCGACTGACCAGTGAAGATCAGGTGCTGGCCAGCCGCTTCTCTGAAGCGACTGAGATGCTGAAAAAAGCACACTTCCAGCGGCAGAGCAGCAAAGGTGCGCCTTTCTGGGCGCAGCGCTTCAGTCATCAATATCTCTATCAACTGCCCTGGTACATGATCATCGGCGCGCCAGGTGCCGGTAAAACCACCGCTCTGGTGAATTCCGGCTTGCAGTTCCCACTGGCGGACAAGTTCGGTAAGGCTGCGCTACGTGGGATCGGCGGGACGCGTAACTGTGACTGGTGGTTTACTAACGAAGCCGTGCTGCTGGATACGGCGGGGCGCTATACCACGCAGGAGAGCCAGCAGGAGCGCGATGCCGGCGAATGGCATCAGTTTCTCGACCTCCTGCGTAAATACCGTGGCCGTCAGCCGGTTAACGGCGTCATCGTCACCTTGAGCGTGGCAGACCTGTTATCACAGTCGCCCGAGGCCATGCGCAATCAGGCCGTGGCGCTGCGTCAGCGTCTGATGGAGTTACACGATCGGCTCGGTATTCGCTTTCCGGTGTATGTCCTGGTCACCAAAACCGACCTGTTAAAGGGGTTCCGCAGCTATTTTGCCAGCCTGGATAAGGCACAGCGCGAGCAGATTTGGGGTTTTACCTTTCCGTGGGCCAAAGCATCAACGGCTGAATTTGAACTCAGCAGCCAGTTTCAGCAGGAATATTCGCTGCTGCAGCAGCGCCTGGATGCCGGACTTGCCGATGTGCTGCTGGCGGAAAGTGATGCCCAGGCACGTGCCGAAAGCTACCTGTTTCCACAGGAGTTTGCGGCATTGCGCCCTCAGTTGGCTGAGGCGCTGGATATTCTGTTTGCGCGTTCCGATTTCGAAACGCAGTTCGCTCCGCGCGGCATCTACTTTGCCAGCGGTACGCAGGAAGGCTTACCCTTTGACCGCGTAATGGGTGAACTGACGCGCGCCCTGCATCTGCCAGGCCAGCAGCAGAGTGAGTCGGGCAGTTGGGACAAAGTGGATAAAGACGCGCCGATCCCTCAAAACAAAGGCCAGAGCTTTTTCCTTAAGGGCGTGCTGGAAAATGTCATCTTCCAGGAGTCCGGTCTGGCCGGCAGTAACCGCTGGTGGGAGCTACGTAACCGCGTGGGCCTGTGGTCGGGTTATCTGGCGTTACTGGTTATCGTACTCATTGCCGGTGCACTGTGGCTGGTGAGCTATAACAAAAACAAAACCTACCTGCAGGAGATGGCGGCGAAAAGCCCCCAGGTTGAGCAGCTCGGTGACAAGTTACAAAAAGAGGTGAACGGCAACCTCTTTGCACTGGTGCCTTACCTCAATACGCTGCTGCACCTGCCTGAAAGCGCCTCCTTTTCTCTTGAGCATCCGCCGCTCACGCGCCGGATGGGGCTATATCGCGGAACGGAAGTCAGTGATGCGACCCAGGCCTTGTACGAAAGGGCGCTGAAACAGCTGCTGATGCCGCAGGTTGCGCAGAATATCACCCGCTGGTTACGCAATGATACGGGAAGTGACGCTGACTACAGCTATGAGGCGCTCAAGGCTTATCAGATGCTGTACCTGCCAAAACACTATGACGGTAAGTTTCTTCAGGCGTGGATGATGTTAAACATCTCGCGTGAATTGCCGCAGGACGTGACTCAGGCTGAGGTGAAACAGCTGGCGTGGCATCTGCAACAGCTACTGGAAACGCAGATTCAGTCCTCGCCCTATGCGAAGGATGATGCGCTGGTAAAGCGCGAGCAGGCGCTGATTAGTCAGATGCCGCTGTCACAGCGCGTTTACGGACGCCTGAAACGCCTGCTGGAACGCGATGGCTCAATGTCACCGGTTACCTTGTCCGCGCTGGGTGGACCGCAAAGTGAACTGGTTTTTTCCCGTAAAAGCGGTAAGTCTGTCAATGAAGGTGTTTCCGGGCTCTTTACGCCAGACGGCTACTGGAACCATGTGGATAAACAGATCGCGCCGGTCACGGATGCGCTCTACAAAGACGATATCTGGGTGCTGGGTGCAGAGACGGCGCATGAAGACAGCAAACAAACCGACCTTGCGGTGCGCCAGCTCTATATTCAGGATTACATCCGCCAGTGGGAGCAGTTTCTCAGCGATATTCAACTCAACAGCAGCGCCGATTTGACCCAACGTATTAATACGGCGCGCCTGCTGTCAGGGAATCATTCGCCGCTGCGGCAGTTAGTGATTAACCTGAGCAAACAGCTCACGCTCACCCGGGCGCAGCCTGAAGACAAGAATGCCAAAGATACGGCCGCGTCATCGGATAACAGCGCCACACGAACGCTGCAGGCACTGTTTACCTCGCCGCGCGCAAACGGCGAGCAGGCGGTGGTGCAGCAAACGCCTGAGCAGGCGGTGACCGCGCACTTTGCACCTGTCATCGAGCTGGCACAGCCGTTACAGCAGGGCAGTAAGGTCCTGGCCGTTGATGATTTTCTTAAGCAGATCGACGATCTCTATCGCTATCTCACTGCCGTGCAGGATGCCGCGAATAGCGGTATGCCACCGCCGGCGAGTGATGCCATTAGCCGTTTGCAGGCCAGCGCCGGACGTTTGCCCGGTTCACTGCAAAATATGGTGTCAGGCATGGCAGTGGGCGCCAGCAGCGATGCACAGCGTCGCGACATGGATAACGTTCGCAAGCGCATCACCATGGAAGTCGGCAGCTTCTGCCGTCAGGCGATAGCAGGCCGTTACCCGCTGGTCCGGAATGCACGCAGCGAAGTCACGCCTGATGACCTGGCGCGCATGTTTGCGCCGGGAACCGGACTGATGGACAGCTTCTTCCGCGATAATCTGGCCAGCAAAGTGGACACCACGCGCGCGGCATGGCGCTTCACGCCCGGCATTGATGGCAAAACCTTGCCAGGTGGCGAAGCCTTGCTGCGTCCTTTCCAGCAGGCGCAGTCGATTCGCGACGCCTTCTTTGCCAATGGGGCCACTACGCCATCCTTCCGCGTCACGTTACGGACGGTGAAGATGGATAACGATATCCTGAATATGACGCTGGATGTCGATGGACAGATTTTGCGCTACAGTCATGGACCACAGGCAGTGCAGTTAGTGAGTTGGCCCGGACCAGGTGGAACCAGTCAGGTGCGCATGCAGCTGGGGCTAACGAACGGCACGACCTCAACCCTGACCACCAGCGGCCCATGGGCGCTTAATCGCTTCTTTGATCGCGCACGGGTGACGTCGGTAGGTGGACTGACTCGCGAAGCCAGCTTTAGTGTGGACGGCCATAATGTGACGCTGTCATTCACGCCAGGCAGCATTCGTAATCCTTTCCAGCTACCCGCATTTAGCTGTCCCTGAAACAGGACCTGACTATGACCCATTACGCAGCACCTGGCTGGTACGGCAAACTGCCTAGTTCGGGTGATTTTGTTAAACGACGCTTTCCCGATACCTTGCAGCGCCAGTGGTCTAACTGGTTTCAGGTGGGATTGCACCACTGGAAGACCAGTGCTGAAGGCGAAAATGCGCCTTCTCGGGCTTTTCTTAAAGCCCCGGTGTGGAATTTTGTGGTACCACCGATGTTGGGCACGCAACTGATTCAAATGGGCTGTCTGACGGCCGCACGCGACAGCGTGGGTCGCCATTATCCCCTCTGTGCCCTCCGCTATTTTACCCCAGCGGAGTGGATGCCTTTGTTGCTGACGCGTTCAGGCGACTGGTATCACCAGATGGGAAATACCTTATTGCGGGCGGTTCAGGATGGCGGTACGCCCGAACAGTTCGATCAGGCGCTGTTGAGCATTCCACTGCCGCAGCCTCAGCAGGATGAGGCGTCATCAGATATTCTGGGGGTGATCGGCAACGGTGAACAGGATTCAACACTGAGCTGGCATCTGCCGTCCCAAAGCTTTGATCCGCAGTTCCAGACCAGTTTCTGGTGGACGAATCAGAGCGACGGTTTTCCGCTTTATACCCATGTCCACAGTGGAAACTTAACCGCGCAGTTATTTTCCCTGTTGTTTGATCCGGCAGGCGGTGCAAAGCCGGGACGAAACGGACTTTATCCCCCGATGTTTGAATCCTGAGGCGAAGCGGATGAGTATTGATATTGACACGTTGCTGATACCGGTAAGCCACGATAATCCGTGCGGTGAAAACCTGGAGTACGACGCGGACTTTCAGGCGATGGAGCAGGCCAGCGTGGGAAAAGCCGAACAGCAGTTCGGTAACACCATTATTCCGGCTGAGCCAGCGGACTGGAACAAAGTTGAAAAGCTTGCGCTGGAACTGATGAACCGCAGCAAAGACCTGCGTGTCATGCTGACCCTGACACATGCCTGGACGCGCCTGAAAGGGTTACCGGGCTATGCACAGGGCCTGCAACTGATTGAACAGGCGATGTTGCAGTTCTGGGAACCGCTCTGGCCTCGCCTTGAAGAAGACGGCGAGCACGATCCGTTTTACCGCATCAACGCGCTGGCTGTGCTGGGCGATCAGTCGGCACTGACGGCCGCCGTTCGTCAGTCATGGCTCATGCGCTATGCGTCCGACGGTATTACGCTGCGTGATGCTTCGGCGCTGTGTGACGGCAGTAAAACAGAGGTGCCAGATTATCCGGGTGGACTGCCGCGTCTGAATGACGAACTGGCACGAGGGGAACAACCGGGCATCGCAGCGATTCAAAACATTGCCGAGCGTTTGCAAAATATTCGCCGCATCGTGATTGAAAAGCTGGATGAAACGGCCTTGCCGGATATGAGCCAGCTGCAACGCAGCATGGCAATGCTGAATGAGCGCTGTCAGGCCACGGATATGGAATCGTTACACTCCCTGGCGGCGGCGATGCAATCCGCACCCGCAACGGAGCAGCAGCCCAGCGTCGCTGCACCACGTGCGGCTACCGACTGGCGCAGTGCCCAACTGAATTCGCGGGCAGAAGCCCAACTTATGCTGGAAAAAGTCAAACAGTACTTTAGTCAGCATGAGCCGAGCCACCCGGCACCGCTGATGATTGACAGGGTACAGCGCCTTATCGAACTCGATTTTATGGACATCATTCGCGATCTCGCGCCCGATGGTGTGCATCAGTTAGAAAACATTTTTGGACGCCGCGACTAAGCTAACAGTCAAGCCTTTACGCAGCGAGACCTGCGCGCCTCCTGCGAGCCTATACCCGCGCATTATATATGGAGAGAACCATGCCAACAATGAAGTCCAGTGGGCAGAAATTTATCGCCCGCAATCGCGCGCCACGCGTTCAGATTGAATATGACGTGGAAGTCTATGGCGCAGAACGTAAAATTCAGCTGCCATTCATCATGGGTGTTTTGGCCGATTTAGCCGGTAAACCGCTGGAGCCGCAGGCCAGCGTTGACGACCGTAAATTCATGGAAATCGACATCGACAATTTCGATGAGCGTATGAAAGCCATGAAGCCACGTGCGGCATTCCAGGTAGACAATACGTTGAACGGTGACGGCAAACTGAACATCGATCTGACCTTCGAAAGCATGGACGATTTTTCTCCTGATGCCATTGCCCGCAAAGTCGATCCACTTAACAGCCTGCTTGAAGCACGTACCCAGCTCTCCAACCTGCTGACCTATATGGACGGCAAAAACGGCGCCGAAGAGCTGATCGGCAAGATTTTACAGGATCCGACACTGCTGCAGGCCCTGTCACACGTGCCTAAGCAAACGGATGCCCCTGAAGGTAAGGAGGAGCAGTAATGAACCAGACTTCTCAACAACCACAATCGCAGGGCGGCGCCAGCTTTAGTCAGGATGAATTCAGCGCGTTACTGAACAAAGAATTTCGTCCTAAAAGCGACCAGGCACGCGAAGCTGTTGAAAGCGCGGTAAAAACCCTGGCGCAGCAGGCGCTGGAAAACACCGTGACCATGTCCAGCGATGCCTACCGCACCATTCAGGCACTGATCGCTGAGATTGACGAAAAGCTGTCTCAGCAGGTTAACCAGATCATCCATCATGATGACTTTCAGAAGCTGGAAAGCGCCTGGCGTGGTCTGAGCTATCTGGTGAATAACACCGAAACTGATGAGATGCTCAAGATTCGCTTTATGAGCATCTCCAAGCAGGAACTGAGCCGCACCCTGAAACGCTATAAAGGCGTGGGCTGGGATCAGAGCCCGCTGTTCAAGAAAATCTACGAGCAGGAATATGGCCAGTTTGGTGGTGAACCTTTTGGCTGCCTGGTGGGCGACTACTATTTCGATCACAGCCCGCAGGACGTCGAGCTGCTGGGCGAAATGGCGCGTATCGGTGCTGCAGCACACTGTCCGTTTATCACCGGTACTGCACCAAGCGTGATGCAGATGGAATCCTGGCAGGAACTGGCAAACCCACGCGATCTGACCAAAATCTTCCAGAATACCGAATATGCTGCCTGGCGTAGCCTGCGCGAGTCTGAAGACGCGCGCTATCTGGGCCTGGTGATGCCGCGCTTCCTGTCTCGCTTGCCTTACGGTATTCGCACCAACCCCGTGGACAGCTTTGATTTTGAAGAGCAGACCGACGGTTCCGACCACAGCAACTACAGCTGGACCAACGCGGCTTATGCCATGGCGACTAACATCAACCGTTCCTTCAAGGAGTACGGCTGGTGTACATCCATTCGCGGCGTGGAGTCGGGTGGGGCGGTTGAAGATCTGCCTTGCCACACGTTCCCAAGCGATGACGGCGGCGTAGACATGAAATGCCCAACGGAAATCGCCATCAGCGATCGCCGCGAAGCCGAGCTCGCGAAGAATGGCTTTATGCCGTTAGTTCACCGCAAAAACTCTGACTTTGCCGCCTTTATCGGCGCCCAGTCGCTGCAAAAACCTGCTGAGTACCACGATGCTGACGCTACCGCCAATGCGCGTCTGGCAGCGCGGCTGCCTTATCTGTTCGCCTGCTGCCGTTTCGCTCACTATCTGAAGTGTATTGTGCGCGACAAGATCGGTTCGTTCCGCGAGCGCGACGAAATGGAACGCTGGCTGAATGACTGGGTCATGAACTATGTTGATGGTGACCCGGCTAACTCTTCTCAGGAAACCAAATCACGCAAGCCACTGGCTGCGGCTGAGGTGAATGTGGAAGAGCAGGAAGACAACCCAGGTTATTACGCCGCGAAATTCTTCCTGCGTCCGCATTACCAGCTGGAAGGGTTAACCGTTTCGCTGCGTCTGGTATCGAAACTGCCTTCGCTGAAGTCGAACGAAAACTAATCGTTGAAACGCTAAGCACGCTCTTCGGAGCGTGCTTCTTGCGAGCAACTGCACTAAAGCATGAAAACATGCCGTATATAAAAAAATGGCTGATGTATGTCATCCCTCATACTTTGATTATGCTGATGAAGCGGAATAAACCTTTTCCTAAAGTGATGCCTTTGGCGAATGGCTGGAAGCTTTCATCATACATTTATCAGTATAATGATCGACCTGTGTTTAAAATATAAAAATGTCGGCTTTGGCGAGCTGAAAATTATTTGGGCTTCTTTAATCGTTTTTTTTTGACTTTGTTCCAGCAGAGTAATTTTCTTGAAACAAAGTGCGCAACATAATCGGGTTGCCCCATAATTGTCATGGCTTTTTGCACAATGACATTAATTTGAAATACGAATACAGCAAAAAAATCTCCTGCTATAGCGGTTAATTGTGGTGGGATACTTCGGAGAGCCTGTAGCAACCTCCCGAGTCGAGGCAAAAGTAAAATATGGACTGTTTTATTCAGCCCCATGCTTTTCTCTTTGCCATATAGATGCTTTTTCGAAAGCGACAACTTTTTCCATAACGAAGAGTAAATATTATGGCTATTGATATGTATTTGAAGGTAGACGGTATTACTGGTGAATCTAAAGATTCAAACCATACCGGCTGGATTGATATTACCTCTTTCTCCTGGGGCGCTAATCAGCCGGGTAATATGAGCGTGGGCGGCGGCGGCGGTGCTGGTAAAGTAAACTTCAACGACCTGCACATTAATGCCAAAATCGACAAGGCTGTCACTGCGCTGTTGAAAAACTGTGCCAGTGGTAAGCACGTCACTAAGGTTGAAGTTTCAGTTTGCAAGGCTGGCGGTACGCAAATCGAGTACACCCGCATCACCCTGGAAGACGTGCTGGTCACCAACGTACAGTTCGTGGGCTCTGAGCACGATGATACGCTGGGCGTAACCTATGCATTCCAGGCTGCGAAAGTGAAACAGCAGTACTGGGAGCAGAGCTCTTCTGGCGGTAAAGGCGCAGAAAGCAGCGCTGGCTGGAATATCAAAGAGAATAAAGAAGCGTAATGATATGGCAGCCCTGAAAGGGGCTGCTTTTTTAAATAAACTCAATTGCATGCAAAAGGAATTTTGATATGACGCTCTTACGCTTAGGCGATCGAGGTGATGCTGTTGCAGTTTTACAAAAAATGCTTGGAGAGAAAAATTATAAAGTCTCAATAGATAAGGTTTTTGGTAAAAATACAGAGTTAGCCGTAAAAAAATTCCAAACTGATAATAAATTATATGCAGACGGCATTGTTGGAAGAAAAACCTGGGAAGCACTAGGAAAAAGAGTTGTAGCTCCCGTTCCTCCGCCTCCGTTAAAAGGTGTTCAGGGACGGCAGTATGTTAGCGGAATGAAACTGTCAGAAAGTGGGATTCAGGCACTTTTTAAATTAGAGTCTTTGCGCGGCGTCAGTAATCACTTGCATTGGCCTGGAGGTAAAAGCGGTGTGACTTTAGGTGCTGGCTACGACATGCTTGAAAGAACACAAAGTGAGATAAAGCAAAAACTTATTTCTATCGGCATTGATGCAACTTCTGCTGCTAAAGCGGCTGAGGGAGCAACTAAAAGTCATAAAGACGCGTCCGATTTTGCTGTGCAAAACAAAAATCTTATAGATTTATCAAGGCAGCAAGAAACTGATTTGTTGAGATTGACTGTTCCACATTATGAAACATTAATAAAAAACAGGATTACAGTACCCTTAACACAATATGAGTTTGATGCACTGGTTTCGTTTGCATACAACTCTGGCGGTGTTTTAAATAAAGTGACCAATGACATTAACAAAGGAAATGTTGGTGATGCAATGGCGATGATTAAAAAAATAATCTATAGCGGTGGTAAAGTCTTTAAAGGTCTGGTTAACAGACGTAATTCTGAAGTTAAACTTTATCTGGAAGGGATTTATGACGTATGAACAATAATAAAGGTTTGCTTGTATCTACCCTTTTAGGTGGTTTAGTGGTTATGACGTCTTGCCACGCCAACGGAAATATAGAAAGCGATATAAATGGGCAGTGGGTTGTTAAAAACGTCTATGTGAACAGTAATAACGCCTCACGACCTGATATTATTAGTGATGATCCAAATCTAGTTGGCCGAATCATAAATTTCGACAAAAAAGGTATTTCTGGATCAATTCTGGTGGCGAAGGGGTGTGATTCACCTTCTTATAATAAAAAAGAATCTGTTACGGCAGGTCAGTTGCTTAATCTTACTGCAGGTGAGGATGAAAAGTCGAACAATAATCTTGCAAGTGATTACGGATTACCTTTATCGGCTAAAGATCCAGTAAGTGCTTATGAAGTCACCTGTAAATCAGGCATGTTTGGCCCTTCAGGTGAAAAAGTTGGTAACTGGATTATTGAGAAAAACAATAATGAACTTCTTACCAACTGGAATTCACAAACTTATTTGTTGTTAAAAAAACTGCCCTCTAATCCTAAACCAGCACCCTCATTCGACTGTGCGAAAGCCTCATCAGATACAGAGAAGGCTATTTGTAGCAACGTTGAGCTTTCCGGCTGGGATAAGAGTGTTGCACAAGCCTATAGCATCGCTGTAAAACAAATAAAAAGTATTGATGTTGATGTCAAAGACAAGCTCGCCACGCTTCGTTCTGCGCAAAGTAACTGGATCAAAAAGCGCAATGAATGTGGCGGTGACGCGTCGTGTCTCTCTGAAAAAATGCAGAGTCGGGTTTCTGAACTGGTTGAAGCCTCAAAATAAAGTATTAATCATTTCTTTACTCTCACATCATGCAATCATGATGACATTAAGGCTAAAAGGATTTATTCATAAATGAAAAGGGTGTATTGCAGAGCCACATCCTTTTCATTTTTATTGCTGGTTTTTAAAGTAAGAATCTTAATGTCTCATGATTGAATGTTTTGCTTATCAAAGAGCCTTTTCTTAAATAATGTCACGGCAAGATTTAAAAAAGAGCATGAGATGACAGGGTTTAATATTGACTCCCATTTGAAAAGTGAAAAATTGTAATGAAGTTTGAGGTAAAATATTCGGAATGTAGCTTTCATTTATCTGCTTTTTTTAATTTCATCTTATGCAGAAGTTATGCGCACACCGTATTTAATAACGAGTGCGTCGCCAGGCTTGATGAGTTACGCACGAAAGAATTATCAGAAATGCCCTACGATTAATTTTCACGGGGTGGCTATATGCAACATTAGGGTTGCGTTTATCTTCCGTACCATTGACTACGCTTCTATATCCCGCCTTTCTCCCCGAGAGACGCGCGATATAGATGTCGAACAGCTAACCGCAGGAATCCGTGATGCGCTTTACGATAATAACCGCTAAACCCGGCCATGAACCGCCGCAAATCAGTTTCGATTTTCTTCCTCCAGGCGGCACTATTGGTCGAGGCGTGGATAATAATCTGATATTGCCCGACGACGATCGCACTATTTCTCGCCTGCAGGCTATCGTGCATATTACTGCAGAGGGCGAATGTCGCCTGACCAACCGCGGTAACGTTACGCGCGTGCTGCTGAATGACATCCCGCTTGAACGTGGACGTCAGGTGGAGTTGCAGGACGGAGACATTCTCGGCATCGACGACTATCGCCTGCTGGTTAACGATCTTAATGGCGAGCAGCAATCGCAGCAGCCTCCGTTGACCGCTGCAGCCGCACCTAAGCCGCAGCCCGTACCCAATGCGGTCCCTGTACAGGCGCCGGCTGCCAGCACGGCTGCCATTCCCAGCGAGATCTGGGACAGCCTTGCCAAAGAGTTTTCAATTTCTGATGATTTATCGAAACGTAAAAGTGCTGCGCCAGAAATGCCGGAGGCAAATCCGTTAACCTCTACAGCGGCAAACCGTAATCCCGAAGATCCGCTGGCTCAGTTAATGAGCGATAAACCGCTAGATATCGGTCAACAACCTAAGACAGGCAGCCTGTTTGATGAAGAGGATGCACTGTTTGCTCAGGAAAGCATTTTTGATGACCGCACGCCCAGCACCTTGTCGGCAAAACAAAATGCGCAAGGGCAGCCCAAAATAGAGGAAACCTCCACGGACGTGGACCCGTTAAATCTGTTTGGCAGTCAGGCCACGCCGGACCCGCGTCATCATGACGATCCGCTGGGGTTAATGATGAGCGGTGCAGTGCCGCTGGCTCAGCCAGATATGCCGGTTTCGCAACCTGTGGCTGCGCCATCGCAGCCGAAAGAAAACCATCAGTCTGCACCCTTGCAGCAGAAAGAGCCCCATCAAGCGGCGCCATTACAGCCGCAAGAAAATCACCAGCCGATGCCAGATATCCTGGATACTGCACCGGTTGAGTTGGCTGATTTAAGCAGTTCACCGCTGTTTGATCACACTGAAACGCAGGTCACTCACGATCCCGCTTTCGATCCTCAACCGCAGCCTGCCCAGCCTGAAGGTGCGCAAAGTCCGATTGATTACGGCGGCATTACCTTGCCAACACCGCAGGCGGTGCAACGCACGCCTTCGCCCACGCCAAAAGGGCGGCTGCGCATCGATCCGGTTGCCTCGCACAATAACAGCGGTGGGACCGAGCAGAGTGGCAACGCCAGTAGCGGTGATGCCTTAAAGGGCGAGTTGCTGGATGCACTGCTGGAAGGTATGGGCCTGCAGGATCTGCAACCGACACCGCAGTTCGATCGTGAGCAGATGCGGCAGTTCGGCCAGATGCTCAGCATGTTCTCGCAGGGAACGGTGGCACTGCTGTCTTCCCGGTCGATTTTAAAACGCGGTGTAAAAGCCGACATGACCGTGATCCTGGATGATGCTAACAACCCGTTTAAGCTCCTGCCGTCAGGTAAAACCGTATTGATGCAGATGTTTGGCAGCCGTATGCCAGGTTTTATGCCGCCACGCCAGGCCGTGCGTGACGCACTGATTGACCTTCAGGCGCACCAGTTAGGGATGATTGCCGGGATTCGCGCCATTATTGCTTCCATGCTGCAGTCCTTTAACCCCGATCAGCTCGAAGAAGAAGCGCGTCAAAACGGTTCCGTATCGCGCATTGGACTACCCGGCAGCCGTAAAGCCGCGCTGTGGGAGCATTTCATCCAGCGCTATGGCGAAACTGCCGGTGAAATTGAAGATGACTTCCATACCTTGTTTGGCGAAGCCTTCTTGCACGCGTACGACATGGAAGTAAATCAGTATAAAGACTCACAAACCCACACGGATGACGCATGAATATCTCTACTGCTTCCACGTCGAATCAGGGCGACCGCGCCAGCAATCAGGATCAAACCGGTGAGAGCATCGGCGAGCGTTCGGCTTGCTTTGTGGTGTGTGATGGTGTGGCAGGGTTTCCCGGCGGTGACGTGGCAGCAAAAATTGCACGCAGTAGCCTGATGGAAGCCTTTGATGGCAATGCGCATCTCGATGCGCAAACCATTCGCGATTACGTGAATTATGCCAATGGCGCCATTCGGCAACAGCAAAAGGCAAACAGTCAGCACAGCCGGATGGGCACCACGCTGGTGAGTTTGTTTATCGACAGAGACTATGAACTGGCCTACTGGGCGCATGCAGGCGACAGTCGGCTTTACCTGTTTCGTCGGGGCTATCTCTACCACGTGACCACAGACCACAGCCTGATTCAGCAAATGAAAGATGCCGGGCACCAGACAGAAGGCATTAACAGTAACCTGCTCTATTTTGCATTAGGCATGGGCGATGAACAGCGGGATGCCAGTTACAGCGATGTGGTGCCTATTGAGGATGGGGATGCCTTTTTGCTGTGTACGGATGGTTTCTGGCATGGCGTGACGCTGGAACAAATGCAGCAATCATTGCATATGGTGAATACGCCAGAAGAGTGGCTGACCCTGATGCAACAAATTATCAAAAACAGCCAACCGCAGGGGGGTCAACAAGACAACTTCAGCGCCATGGCTGTGTGGGTAGGTTCACCAGAAGACACCACCTTATTGCACTCGCTGTCTGATGCGGCGCAGTTTTTCCCTCTTCGAGATTGAGAACGCCAACATGAAATATGGATTAGTGGGCCTGACTGCATTGCTGTTGAGTACACATGCCTTTGCAGAGAACTATCGCATTGTGCAGTCGCCAACTCAGAAACTGGATGTCTGGATTGATGATGTAAAAGATAACCAGCTGTCGAGCTGGTGTAAGAGCACCGTAAACCTGCGCATTGTGACGCATGGCGATAAAGATGCGTCGGTGCTGAGTGATTTCCTGCCGCGCGTTGCGGGCTTGATGGCCTCACAATGTAAGCCGTTACAGCAGCTGCACTGGCAATTAACCGATACCGAGGGCGGCGCACTCGCCAATGGTACGGCCGCGAAAGCGCAGCAGTGGAAATCGGTGGTGACTCCGCCTGCCGCTGCACAGCCCGTTCAACCGGCTCAGCCCGCCCAACAGGCGCCGGTGCAGCAGGCGCCCGTCAGCCCGCCCGCCGCGCCTGTCGTGCTGAATTCGCCAGCGGCGGATACCACACCGTGGCTTCAGTTTAGCTTGCTGGACGGTTGTCATTTCCGCACCTGGTGGCATCAGCCCTCGCAGGCCAGCGCCCTGTTTGTGCCGGCTAAACAGGGCGTCACCTGTGGCAAAGATGGTTGGTTAAGCGGGCACAGCACGCTGACCCAGACGGGCAAAGACGCGACCAAATCCGTTTCCGTGAGTTTTCTGCAGGGGTTCCCGGTTGCGGGCCTGAACGATAAACAGCAGGTTGATGAACTGACCATTACCACGGTTAACAGCGAACGCATGGTGCTGAGTGATGAAAAGTCACCCGACAGCTGGCTGGTGTTGCCATTTAGCCAGCAGTTTAACGGCTGGCAGGCGATAAACCAGGTGGTGGTTGAGATGCCCGCCAGTGAAGCGGCAGACGAAAATGCGCTGCGTGCGCGCCTGCAGGAAGTGCGTAAGATCTGGTCACCCTGGTTAAGTAGCCCTGCATCCATTAAGGTGCAGTTGGTGGAAAAACTGCATCCGGAACTCAAAGATCCGGCCGCAGCCGTGTATCGCACCATCAACTAAGGCATAAGGAGTTTGAATGGACTCATTACAACAGCGACTGGCCAATGCCACCCTGGCGGAAAACCTGTCCAGCATCACTGCACAAATCCAGGCGAATCCGGCTGATGCGGATTTACGCGCGGCATTTGTGCAACTCCTGTGCCTTGACGGTAACTGGAGCAGGGCGCAGACACAGCTGAAATCCTGGCTGGCCATGCTGCCTCAGGCGCAGCCCACCGTGACCTTGCTGCAACAGGCTATTGAGGGCGAACAGAAACGTGCAGCGGTTTTGCGCGGTGAAGCCGAGCCGCAACTGCCGGGAAGCGCCTGGCCGTGGTGCCAGGTTTTACTGGCCGCGCTGAAAGCGGACATAGCGGGCGACAAGGCCGTTGGTGCGGCACTGCGTGCTCAGGCGCTGGAAAGCGCAGAGGCGAGTGCCGGTACGGCCACAACCCAGGAGGGGGAAAGCCAGTTCGCCTGGATAATGGACGGTGACAGTCGCTTCGGACCGGTCTGTGAAGCCATCGCCAATGGACATTATTACTGGATCCCGTTTGCTGCCATCAGTGAAATAGAATTTCAGGCTCCGGCAAGCGTCACGGATCTGGTCTGGCGCCATACTCGCCTGCAGCTGGTGGACGGAAGTGAGCAAATTTGTCAGATTCCGGTGCGCTACCCGCTTCAGGACAAGGCTGATGAACGCTTCCTGCGGGCAAGCGTAACGGAGTGGCAGGAATCAGGCAGCGATGACGGTCAGTTTATCGGTCACGGGCAAAAGATGTGGCTCAGCGATGAAGCAGATTATCCCTTACTGACGCTGCAGCAGCTTATTTTCAACGAAACTGAGTTACCTCATGAGTCGTAATGACAATTCGTCCGGTGACGGCTATTCGCAGCTGCATGGCGGCTATCGTGCGCGCAAAAATCGCGACACGCTGACGGCGCGTGACAAACTGCAGTCGTCCCTGCTGGACAGGCTGACAGACGACGCGCCAGATAAAACCACCGAGTCAGGCAACAGTTCGATTATTACCCACAGTACGCTGCGACGTAATGTTCTGCGCGATCTCCAGTGGTTATTCAACACCATCAATAACGAGGCGCAGCACGATCTGAGCGACCTGACGGAGGTCCAGCGTTCCGTGCTGAATTTTGGCGTGGCCCCCCTGGCCGGACAGAATATCTCGGACATCGAATGGCAGGATATGCAACGGAAAATGACCGATGCCATTCTGCACTTTGAGCCACGCATTTTACCCCAGGGCTTACAGGTTCGCTGCGTAAGCGACTTGACCTCTCTGAGTCTGCACAACGTACTATCGATTGAGATTAAAGGCCGGTTATGGTGCGTGCCGTACCCGCTGGAGTTTCTGTTCCGCACTCAGGTTGATTTAGAGAGCGGCCATTTTGAACTACAGGATGCAGGTTAATCATGGACAGCAAGCTGCTTGATTACTACAACCGTGAACTGGCCTATCTGCGCGAGATGGGCGCGGAGTTTGCTGCCCAGTATCCCAAGGTCGCCGGGCGGCTTGGTATGCGCGGCATTGACGTCGCCGATCCTTACGTCGAAAGACTTATGGAGGGTTTCGCGTTTCTGACGTCACGCGTGCAGTTAAAGATGGATGCCGAGTTTCCACGCTTTTCTCAGCGGATGCTGGAAATGGTGGCACCGGGCTACCTTTCACCTACGCCGTCGATGGCCATCGCCCAGCTCACGCCGGACAGCCGCAAAGGCGATATCAGCAACGGTTTCTTAGTGCCGCGCGGCACAATGATGGAAAGCCAGAACCTGAAAAAAACGGGCGTCACCTGCAGCTATACCACCGCGCACGATGTGATGTTACAGCCCCTGCGTATCAGCGATGTGTCGTTAGGTGGCGTGCCAGCGGATATCCCGTTAGGCGAGTTGAAAGCGGGCGGCTCGACGGCGGCGTCCAGCGCCCTCCGTATCCGCATCACCTGCGAAGGCATTTCATCGTTAAGCCAGCTCAGTCTCGATGACGTGATGTTTTTCCTGAGCGGACCCGATATCCAGGCCCTGAAACTGATGGAGCTGCTGATGCAGCATCGTGTCGGGATCATCCTGCAGTCCGTGGAAGCAAAACCGCAACGTCAGGTTCTGCCGGATGACGCGCTTCAACAGGAAGGCTTTTCGACCGAGCAGGCCCTGCTGCCCGACGATCTGCGTAATTTTGACGGCTACCGCCTGTTGCAGGAGTATTTTGCATTCCCGGCACGCTTCCAGTTTATCAGCCTGCGTCAGCTGGCGCCTTTCCTGCAGCGCTGCGATAACGCCCTGTCGTTTGACATCGTCATCCTGCTGGATAAGGCCGATGCGGCGCTGGAAAGCGTTGTCGACAGCGCCCATCTGGCCCTGCACTGCACGCCGGTCATTAACCTGTTCCCGAAAACCGCCGAGCGGCTTAAGGTCAGTGACAGTCAGCACGAGTATCACCTGGTGGTCGATAACATTCGTCCGCTGGACTATGAGATCCATTCGGTGAAGCGCTTGTTTGCCTCTGTCGAAGGGCAGCGAGAAGAGCAGATCTTCCGGCCGTTCTGGAGCACCTTCAGCCATGACGGCGGGGATTATGGCGCGTATTTCTCCCTGCGTCGTGAACAGCGCACGCTCTCTGAGCACGCGTTGCGCTATGGCACCCGAACGGGCTATATCGGTTCTGAAGTGTTTCTCTCCCTGGTGGATCAAAATCATACACCGTGGAACAGCGATATCCGCTATTTGTCTGCGGAAGTGATGTGCACCAGCCGTGACCTGCCTTTGATGCTGCTACAGCAAGAGCAGGCCAACTTTGTGATGCCGGATTCCATTCCTGTCGGGCAACTTAAATTGTGCAAAGGCCCGACGCCACCGCGTCCGGCGCTGGCTGAAGGGCTTTCAGCATGGCGACTCATCAGTCATCTGCAGATGAACTATCTAAGCCTGATGGACAGCAGCGATGGCGAAGGGGCTGCGGCACTGCGCCAGATGCTGAGCCTGTATGCCAGCCTGGCCGAAACGCCGCTAACGCGTCAAATTGACGGAATTCGGCACTGCAACCTCAAAGCCGTTCACCGCCGGGTGCCCGAGCCGGGCCCCGTGGTGTTTGCGCGCGGGGTCAGCATTGCGCTTGAGGTGGATGAGCAGGCGTTTTCGGGTGCCAGCCCCTGGCTGTTCGGCAGCGTGCTGGAGCGGGTCTTTTCTCGCCTTGTGGCGCTTAACAGCTTTACCGAATTCACCCTGAGCAGCCAGCAGCGCGGCGAAGTGGGCTACTGGCCGCCGCGCATGGGCAAAAAGGCGCTGCTATGAGTGAGACGGCGCACGTTATTCCCCTACAGCGGGCGGTGCGTCTGCCTGACGGTTTCTGGCAGGCCGTGATGGCCGCGCCCTGGCGCTATGATCTGTTTCAGCTGCTACGCAAGCTGGACGCCCAGAGTGGGCAGCGTTATGCCTTAGGTAAAGCGCCACTGCCCAAATTTGAAGCCGTGCGTCTTGGGCAAAAGCCATCCCTGGCCTTTGCACCATCGACCGTGTCACAGGTTAAAGCGCGTGAGCAGGACGAACGCTACGACGTCTCCATTTACAGCTTTGGGCTGTTTGGTCCCAACGGTCCTCTCCCTACGCACCTGACGGAATATGTACGCGGACGTATCGATCACCATCAGGATAACAGCCTGAGCGCTTTCGCCGATCTGTTTCATCATCGTGCCACGCTGCTGTTCTACCGTGCCTGGGCTAATTCACAGCCAACCAGCTCCCTGGATCGCCGCGACGATCGGCGGTTTCAGGATTATCTGGCCTGCGTGGCCGGTATTGGGTTACCGGCCCAGCAGAAAGCCAGTTCGCTGAGTCTGCATGCGCGCCTCATGCTGTCAGGGCATCTCAGCCGCCACGGTCACGATGCCGAAGGGCTGGTACGCATTTTGCGTCACTACTTTGCCGTTCCGGTTAAGCTGCAACAGAACGTGCCGCAGTGGTTATCCCTGGACAGCCGCGATCAGGCCCGTCTGTCGGCCGGTCGCCATATGCCGCGCCTGGGTGAATCGGCCTTTCTCGGTGTGGCCGTTCGTGATGTCCAGCATCGTTTTCGTCTGCGTATCGGTCCACTGAGCGCCGAGCAGTACGAACGTTTTTTACCCAACGCGCAGGGCGCTTGCGAAGTGCGTGACTGGGTGCGCCACTATCTGGGTATTGAGATGCAGTGGGATCTCAGCCTGATTCTGGCAGCCGATGCCGTTAAGGGCGTAACCCTTGGCGGTCAGGCGCGGCTGGGCTACACCAGTTGGCTTGGACAGCAACCGCAGCCTGTCGATCGTGAAGATTTTGCCTTTGAGGTTGAAGCTACGCCGTCATAGCCCAACCGCTTTCCCCGATAGTTAGCCCGCTTCTTTCAATAAAGAGAACCGATATGTCAGAGATCAGCCGTGCCGTGCTATTCGGCAAACTGGATACGCTGTTATTTACCTCGCTTGAGAGTGCGACCGCCTTTTGTAAACTGCGTGGCAACCCCTATGTTGAACTGGTGCACTGGTTGCATCAGCTCATGCAGCAGCAGGATGGCGATCTTCAGCAGGTGATTAAGCATTTTTCACTGGATGAAAACGCGCTGACGCGGGATATCGTCGCTGCACTGGACCGCCTGCCGCGCGGTGCGGGTGCGGTGTCCGATCTCGCAGAACACATCGACAGCGCCGTTGAGCGCGCCTGGGTTTATGCATCACTCAAATACGGTGCGACCCGCATTCGCGGTGGTCACCTGCTGATAGGTATGCTGAAGACCTTTACGCTCGCCAGCGTCCTGAAAGGCATTTCCCCCCAGTTTTCACGCGTGAACGCCGATGCTTTACTGGAGCAGTTCGATACCTTGCTGGCGAACAGTAAAGAAGTTCAGCAGGCGCTGGTTCAGCCCGCAGGCGATGCTGCCGCCCCTCCGGCGGCGGGCGACAGCACGTTAGCGCAGTATGCGCAGGATCTGACCGCGCGAGCGCGCGACGGCAAAATCGACCCGGTTGCGGGCCGTGATGAAGAGATCCGCCAGATGGTGGATATCCTGATGCGCCGTCGCCAGAACAACCCGTTACTCACCGGTGAAGCTGGTGTGGGTAAAACGGCGGTGGTAGAAGGGCTGGCGCTGCGCATTGCCGCCGGTGATGTACCGGCACCGCTTCGTGACGTGCAACTGTGGCTGCTGGATATTGGCATGTTGCAGGCAGGCGCCGGCATGAAAGGCGAATTCGAAGCGCGTTTACAAGCCCTGATTAACGAAGTCCAGTCCAGCCCTACGCCAATTGTGTTATTCATTGATGAAATTCATACCCTGGTCGGTGCAGGCGGTCAGCAGGGCACAGGCGATGCCGCCAACCTGTTAAAGCCGGCCCTGGCGCGCGGACAGTTGCGCACGATTGGCGCAACGACCTGGGCGGAATACAAGAAATACATCGAAAAAGATCCTGCATTGACCCGCCGCTTCCAGACCGTTCAGGTGCAGGAGCCGGATGAAGCAAAAGCGATCCTGATGCTGCGCAGCACCGTGAGCGCGCTGGAAAAACACCATCAGGTGCTGTTACTGGATGAAGCCGTCAGCGCCGCCGTTAAGCTCTCTCACCGTTACATTCCTGCCCGCCAGCTGCCGGATAAAGCCGTAGCCTTACTGGATACCGCCTGTGCACGCGTTGCAGTCAGCCAGGGCGCACAGCCTGCCGCGCTGGAAGACTGCCTGCACCGTCTGGCCGCGCTGGAAATCGAAGCGGAGATCGCCGAACGTGAAGTCAAAGTGGGGCTGGGTGATGAAACCCGCCAGGCCACGATTGCTGCCCAGCGCGCTTCCCTGGAAGCAGAGCGCGATGCGCTGGACGCCCGCTGGCAGCAGGAGCGTGAGCTGGTCGAACAGCTGATTGCCCTGCGCGCGCGTTGCGTGACCGAAGGAGAAACTTCCCTGCGCGAGCAGCTCGATGAAACCCGACAGAAGTTGCATGCGGTTCAGGGTGAAGCCCCGTTACTGTTTGCTGCCGTTGACGCCAGCGTCGTTGCCGCAGTGGTATCCGACTGGACCGGCATTCCGCTGGGCCGGATGGTGAAAAACGAAATTGATGCCGTGCTTAACCTCGCGGACACGTTGAATCAGCGCGTAATTGGGCAGCGTCATGGGCTGGATCTGATTGCCAAACGCGTTCGCACCTCACGCGCCCGACTGGACAATCCCAATAAACCGGTCGGTGTGTTTATGCTTTGTGGCCCGTCAGGCGTCGGGAAAACCGAAACCGCGTTGGCGCTGGCCGAATCGCTTTATGGTGGAGAGCAAAACATCATCACCATCAACATGAGCGAGTTCCAGGAAGCGCACACCGTTTCAACGCTGAAAGGTGCGCCTCCAGGCTATGTAGGTTACGGTGAAGGCGGTGTGCTGACGGAGGCCGTGCGTCGTCGTCCTTACAGCGTCGTGCTGCTGGATGAGATTGAAAAAGCCCATCCTGATGTGCATGAGCTGTTTTTCCAGGTATTCGACAAAGGCTGGATGGAGGATGGCGAAGGGCGCCACATTGATTTCCGCAATACCATTATCATCCTCACCTCTAACGTCGGTACGCAACTGATCAGTGCGCTCTGTGCCGATCCGGAACTCATGCCGGATCCTGACGCGCTCAGCACCGCTTTACGTAAACCCTTACTGGAGGTGTTCCCGCCTGCACTGCTGGGCCGTCTGCTGGTGGTGCCTTACTATCCCCTCAGTGACGAGATGCTGGCAGAGATTGTTAAGCTGCAACTGGGGCGCATTGTTCGCCGCCTGGAAGAGAACCACGGTATTGAAGCCATTATTGACGATTCGGTCGTCAGCCAGATCGTGCAGCGTTGTACGGAAGTGGAGTCTGGAGGTCGCATGGTCGATGCCATCCTGACAAATACCCTGTTGCCGCAGATGAGCCAGATACTGCTCAGCGCCCATGCTCGTGATGAACGTTATCGTCGTGTGCAGGTCAGCTGTGATCAGGGCGAGTTTGTTTGCCAGTTTGCTGTCTAAAGCCGTTTGTTATCAGAGAGCTTTCGAATATGTCGGAAAATGATAATCACCAGAATGTACCCAATGCCCTCCCGATTGGTTACCGGTTTAATGAGTTTGAAATCAAAGATGTCATCGGCGGTGGCGGTTTCGGCATTGTCTATCGTGCCTGGGATCACCAACTGGAGCGCGATATCGCGATTAAAGAGTTTATGCCCGCGTCGCTGGCCGTGCGCAGCGACGACCTGAACCTGGTATTGCGGAGTGAGCGATTCAGTAAAACTTTCCATGCGGGCCTGAACAGCTTTATTCAGGAAGCCCGTCTGCTGGCACGTTTTAATCATCCGAACCTGCTTCACGTTCTGCGCTTTTGGGTGCAAAACGATACGGCCTATATGGGCACGGTGTTTTACAGCGGCACCACGTTGTCTAACATGCGTGAACGCCATCCCCATTTGATTGATGAGAACTGGATCCGTCGCCTGCTGCCACCGCTGCTGGGTGCCATCAAGACCATTCATGATGCGGGCTATCTGCACCGCGACATCTCGCTGGATAATATTCAAATCCAGAGCAATGGCGATCCGGTATTACTGGATTTCGGCTCCGCGCGCAAAACCATCGGTAACCTTTCTGATGAAAGTGAAACCATGCTGCGTCCGGGCTATGCGCCGATTGAACAGTACAGCGATAACGATGAAAGCGAACAGGGCGCGTGGACGGACATTTACGCGCTGGGTGCCGTGCTGCACACGTTAATCACCGGCGCACCGCCGCCGGTCAGCGTGGTGCGCAGTATTGAAGATAATTATCAACCGCTCGTGCAACGCGCACCTGCGGGTTACAGCGCAACGCTGCTGGCAGCGGTCGATAGCGCCTTGTCCCTTAAGCCGGAAGATCGCCCGCAGAGCATTGATGCGTTTGCCGCCTCGATGGTACTGCCTGAAAAAGCACCTGAACCGCTGCCTGAAGTGAAGCACAGTGGGCCGGGTACGATGCTGGTACCAATTCAGGAAGAGGATGAGGCGGCTGCCGCTGCAGCAACACCGCTGAAAAAGCTGATGCGTAACCGCTTTGTACTGCCTGGTTTGGTCGCTGCGGGCGTGCTGGTGGGTGTTTGTGTCGGTTTGCTGATGGCGGGCGGCGACAAAGACGGTGATGCACCTGCCAATGTCGCACAGACCGAAACGGCCCCAGCCACTCAGGCACCGGCTGAACAACCTGCTGCAACGCCTGTGCAAACCCAGACTGCCCAGGCCGAGCCGGAAAAACCTCAGGAGCCGGTTGCACCACCGCCTGAACCTGTGGCGCAGGTTTATATTAAGCTCCAGCCCGGCGAGCGTGTTCAGGTGAATGGCAAGCCTCAGGCAGTGGTTCCGGCAGCCAATGGTTTTGCGGCGCTGCAGCTGGCACCCGGCAACTACACGTTTTCTGTGACAGGCCAGCGTGGCGAACGTGAACAAACGTTGACCATTAATCAGGAAGGCGTCTGGTTACTTGATCCCCATATTTAACAGGTATGTCTATGTTCTCACGTATTACTGTACAACTTCCCGCACAAGGACTGCTGTTCCGACGTCTGAGCGGCAGCGAAGCGCTGTCCAAGTCGTTCGTGCTGCAAGCGGAGCTGCTCTCCACCGACGCGCGCATTGATCGTAAGTCGTTGCTGGGCAAGCCGGTCACGTTCACGCTGCCGACGGACGGTCTGCTGAGCGCGGTGAATCCGCGCTACATCAACGGCAAAATTACGCAGATAGGCGTGCGCAGCGAGGAGCTGGGCGGCGTGCGCTACGCCGTTTACGGGCTGACGGTGGAGTCGGATCTGTGGCCGATGAAGCGCGACCGCAACCTGCGCATCTTCCAGAGCCAGACGGTGCCGCAGATTGTGCAGACGCTGCTGAAGGAGTACGGAGTGAACGTGGAAACGCGCCTGGCGGGAAGCTACCGGGTGTGGGAATACTGCGTGCAGTATCAGGAGAGCAGCTTCGACTTTATCAGCCGGCTGATGGAGCTGGAGGGGATTTACTACTTCTTCCGTCACGAGGCGGACAAGCACACGCTGGTGCTGTGCGACGCCCCGGACCAGCACCAGGCGTTCCCGGGCTACGAGACGATAGCCTACCACGTGACGCCGTCGGGCGGCAGCGTGACGGAAGAGGGCGTGAGCCAGTGGGCGCTGTCGGAAAGCGTGACGCCGGGGATGTACAGCACGGACGACTACGACTTCCGCAAGCCGAACGCGTGGATGCTGCAGGCGCGGCAGAACCCGGTGTCGCCGACCCCGGGCTCGGTGGACGTTTACGACTGGCCGGGTCGCTTCGTGGAGCACGGTCACGGCGAGTACTACGCGCGTATCCGCCAGGAGGTGTGGCAGGTGGAGCACCACATGGTGAGCGGCAGCGGCACGGCGACGGGCATCGCGCCGGGCTACACTTTCGCGCTGCTGAACGCACCGCACTTCAGCGACAACGGCAAATACCTGGTGACGTCGGCGCACTACGACTTTGAAGAGAACAGCTACGCCAGCGGCGACGTGGGCGCCACGCGGCACAACATCGACTTCACGGTGCTGCCGGCGGCGGTGACGTACCGTGCGAAGCCGGAGACGCCGTGGCCGAAGACGCACGGCCCGCAGACGGCGAAGGTGGTGGGGCCGAAAGGCGAGAGCATCTGGACGGACAAATACGGCCGGGTGAAGGTGAAGTTCCACTGGGACCGTCTGGCGAAGGGCGACGACACGAGTTCGTGCTGGGTGCGCGTATCGAGTGCCTGGGCGGGTCAGGGCTTCGGCGGGGTGCAGATCCCGCGCGTGGGCGATGAGGTCGTCGTGGATTTTATCAACGGCGATCCTGACCGGCCAATCGTCACCGGGCGTGTCTACAACGAAGCCAGCATGCCACCCTGGGATCTCCCCGGCGATGCTACACGAATGGGCTTTATGACACGGAGTAAAGACGGACATCAGGCCAATGCCAGCTATCTGTTCTTTGAAGATAAGCCGGGCGGTGAACTGCTGAATATGCATGCTGAGAAAGACATGAATATTTCGGTGGAGAATGATAAGACCGTGAATATTGATGGCAATCGTAATACTATTATCGGTAAAGAACAGAAACATGAAGTTAAAGGTGATGCATCTTTCCACTACAAGCAAAAAAGGACAACAGTGGTAGACGGATCTGAGACTAAGAACTTCAACGATGGCGAGTTTTCCAAGGTAACTAATGGTCGTAGCATGGATATTGTCAGTGGTGGGGAGAAAATAAAAATAAAAGGTGATCAAGATATTAGAATCGCTGGTGATAAAAATTACAATCAAATCGGCAATCAAAATTCCACAGTTGAAGGTAATGTCAAGGAAGATGTTCATGGTAGTTGGGAGAAGAATGTTTTAGGAGGTAAGATTAATATTTTTAGCCCCAATGAAATCAGTATAAAAAGTAATACAAAGGTAAGCATTGAAGCCCCTTCAAGTTGGGTGAAAACTGCAGTTCATTCCTTTTCTATCACTGCATTCAATGAAAGTGTCACAGGGAATAATGCTTCTATTACCGGGAATAGTGTGACGGGTACTGGTATGAGTACTGCATTCACAACAGTAAGTAATAGCCTGACCGCATTGAGTAATACAAGTACACTAGTTAGTTACTCTACTAAAACTATTGATAATAAGCGTTCTCTAACGAAAATTGAGAACTCTCTCCAAAATTTAGTAATTAGTGCAATTCATTTATTTATATGAAGGTGAAAATGGGATTTCTAACTGAGGCGCCATTCATAATTGGCATTGTCGTTACAATCTGTGCTGTTGTTTTTTCTCTATCTATGTTAAAACCCAATAAAGCTCAATTAACCGGGATTAAAGACTGGACTACTCGTGATAGTTGGGCAGGGGAAGTAATAGTTGTTCCAGTAGAAAGTTGGTATCAAAATGATTCAAAATATGGGAATGATTATTTTTATGATTTTTGTTTTCATGCAAAAATCAACGGTGTTGAAAAGAAATATTGCGCGAAAGGTGTTGTGAGGCCTGATGATATACATAAAATAAAAAAAGGGATTAACGTGGCTGTAAAATATAGCAAAGATACACCACCTAAAATGGCCGTACTGAGCATAAGTATTTAGAGAGAAATATGTTATCCCCTTTCTATTAAGTGATTACCTCGGGAGCGCTACACTGGAAATCTAAAGCACTTACCTTATTTCTTTAATTAAGAGGTTGATAATGGATTTTTTAACCAGTAAGTGGTTTTATATTTCTCTCGCAATATCCGTTGTGGCCTTTTTTCGCTATTGCCAGAAACTTCAGTAATCACTTTCTTCCGCTTATAAAAGATGGTTTTGTTCAAAGTGCTGTTTTAAAAAATGGTATTGCAGTCAATGCTGATATTGTTTCAGCCCAGCAGACTACCATGTGGGGTGGTAATAAACCGATTTATAAAATGACTTTCAGGTTTAAAACACAACAGAATCAAGAAGTAGAAGCCAGTATTCTGAAAGATCTTAGTTTTGAGGAAATTGAACGTTTTAAACCAGGGAATGGAACAACAATTAAGTACGACCCTAAAGATCCTCAGCGTATTGCTTTATATGACAACCCCCTCATTCTGGAACGATGATGTCTTTTATTATTTATCCTCCTTTTATTATTGGTGTCATTGTATCCTTAACGGCCGCGATAGTGGCTTTTTCAGTTATAAAGCCTCAAAAGAAAGAAATGCTAGCTATTAAAAATTGGGTTTCTCGAGATAGATGGCACGGTGAGATTCTAACGACCAGATTATGCTCGTGGTCCAAAACGGAAGCGAAGTATGGTGATGAGTTTTTTTTACCTTTTTAAGTTCCATAAAAATGATTTAGATGAAAGGGAATATATAGCGGCAGGGTTAGTAAATGGGAAGGATGAACATAAAATCAGGGAAGGTTTAAATTTAGAAGTGAAATTGCAGGAACATCCGTCTGGAAAGGCTGCTGTGATAAATGTTGTTTTTGATTGTTGATTTTGAATGGAAGTTTATAAAAGTACCTTCACATTCTTTTAATGGTAAGGTAAAGATATTTTTATATATAAAGATGATTGCATAAGTGAAGTCCAAGAGCATGATTTGCTGTTGTTATGTATTCCGTTTATGAAGTGCTGGCTAGATAAAAATGATGAATTTTATATGGGTTTCTAACTTAAATAAAAGTAATTTCATGGTTTCTCTTCTCGGTTCTTTAATAAGGCGCTAAGGGGTATATGTAATTTTTTTATTCGAAATCATGCGCAGAATTAACGCTATTCATTGTCCACAGAGGAAACCCAGGCATGAAAATTATTAAACCTCTCCGCCTGAGCGTACTTAATCGTCCATATCGCTGGCAGGGTAAAAACCATCTTGGCGTCACCGTGCTGGCATTAGCCGATATGAGTGATAACCCGAAGCTCCGCCCGGAAATGGAACTGTGGCAACTCGCCGCCAGCGAATTACAAACCAGCGGCGGCGTCCTCGATTTAGCCATGCCAAAAGTGTGCGCCGAATTTCTGGCGACGGGCAATGCCTACACGCATCATCAAAGCGATAAAACCGCCTGCGCAGCAAAGATTGAAGTCGATACGCTAAGCAAGTCGCTGGCGGTATTTGGCGATCGCTACTGGGTTGGCAATAACATCACAGCGCCGCAGCCCTTTGAAGAAATGCGACTGGACTGGAGCCGGGTTTTTGGCGGCGAAGGGCACGATGACAATCCCTATGGCATTGGCATTCATCCCGAAATACATCAGGGCCATGAGTTCGTCCGCCTACCTAACATCGAAGCGATGAGCGGACGTCTTACGCAGCCTAAACAAAAGCCTGAACCTGCTGGATTTGGTCCGCTGGATATTAGCTGGCCACGACGTTTTAGTCGTATGGGAAAAAAATACGATTCCAGTTGGTTACAAAATGATTTTCCCGGTTTTGCGCGCGATATCGACTGGAAAGTCTTTAATGCTGCCAGTCCTGATCAATGGTGGGCAGATCGCGATACCTTACCTGAACAAGCCGCCTGGCGAATCTGGAATATGCATCCGCAAAAGCCGGTGCAGGAGGGCAAACTCCCTCCCTGGCAGGCACGCTGCTTTATTAATCGTCAGCGCGAAGATGAAACACTGTTTGAGGAAATTTCACTGCGGGCAACCACGGTGTGGTTCTTTCCTCATCTGGAGCAAATGGTTCTGTTATGGCAAGGGAACACGCGCATCAATGAAGATGACGCGGCTGATGTCTTGCAGTTGATGCCCGCGCTGGAAAAACGGGGTTC
The DNA here is from genome assembly GCF_024814475.1 of Pantoea sp. B623. Taxonomy (NCBI): domain Bacteria; kingdom Pseudomonadati; phylum Pseudomonadota; class Gammaproteobacteria; order Enterobacterales; family Erwiniaceae; genus Pantoea; species Pantoea sp. B623. Next base: position 4,323,349 of record NZ_JANUXM010000004.1, read on the forward strand.
GCCGCGCTCGGTCAACCATTACCGCAAGGTGCTCACGCAACGCCTGGACAAGGAAAGCGGGGCGCTCTTTTCATTCCGCGAAAAGGATCTTATTCCAGATGACACGATCGGCCCCTGGATTGATAACCAGGTTGAGCAAACGCCCAGTCCGATGCGGGATAATATGCAAACGCGGGCAAAACTTCTTCGTGAGCAGCACCGTGCGCGTATTGAGGCATCCGGTGGAGATATAGGTGACTTACTCAACGAACCCGATGAGCCCGAACTGCCGAAGCTGGAAGACCTGCCGGAGTTTATCGAAAAAATGGAGCGCCAGGCCGAGGAGATGAAGGCACAGGCAGAGCAACGTAAACGCGATATTGAGGCTCGTTATCCGCAAAATGAAGGTGACGAACATCAGCCGCGTGGTCCGGAAACGCTTTTTCGTATGCAGGAAATGCTCCAGCGCAACAAAGCGAGCTTAAGTCAGAAAAAGCTGGCACAGATGCGTGATGCTCTTCATCAAATGTACCTCATGTCCGTCAACAGTCAGCCACCCGCCCTGCGCCTGAAGGGCGACCTGGCACAGATCATTCGTCAACGTGCGGAAAGGACGCTTGCTCAGGGTGGAAACTTTAGCGGCATGGATCTGACCGGCGCGGACTTTTCGGGTATGGATCTTCGCGGTGCCGACTTTAGTAAGACGCTGCTGGAATGTGCCGATTTAAGTCACTGCCAACTGGACGGTGCCAATTTCAACTGCGCAATGTTGGCGCGAACCGAATTGCACCATAGTTCGCTACGCAACTGTAATTTTGAACGCGCCAGCTTTGCTTTAGCCCAGTGCTGCCAAAGTGATTTCTCGGGATCGTACTTTAAAGATACACAGTTGCAAGAAACGCTTTTCGATAACTGTACCTTTAATGAAGCGACCTTCTGTGAATTATTGTTCCGGGAAACCTGGTTTACCCAATGCCGTTTTCAGCGCGCCATCCTTCAGGCTTGCGTGTTTATGGAACTCGATTTGCCGGGTCTTGATTTTACAGAGGCGAAACTCAGTAAAACGACATTTATAAAATCCACACTGGAACAGGCTGTTTTTATCCGTGCTGAATTAGAGAGCTGCTCATGGGTGGAAACGCAGGCTGACCATGCAACTTTCAGCGGCTCAATCTGGTTGACCTGTGCGGTGGCTTCCGGCAGTTCCCTTAATGATGCAGATTTCACGCACGCCACGCTGCGGCAAAGTAATCTGCGCCAGACACCGCTTAACGCTGCGGTGTTTATCCAGGCAAAACTGGAGAACAGTGATTTGAGTGAGGCAAGCTGTAAAGGGGCTAATTTTCAGCAAGCGAACCTGGCAGGCAGCCTGTTTGTGCGCACGGATTTTTGCGATGCAGATTTCACTGATGCCAATCTGATGGGCGCGATATTGCAAAAAAGCCAGTTAGGTGGGGCATGTTTCCGGGGCACGACGCTTTTTCGCGCCGATCTGTCTCAGGCTTTTACCAGCGAAACCACGGAACTTGATGGCGCCTTTACAAAGCGTATCAAAACGTTGCCGAAGCGTGATGGAGAAATTGTATGACAGCGCTCACTCCAGCGGAGCTGCATCGGCGAATCAAACAAGGTGAGGTCGTCAGCGAGTTAAACCTGAATGGCCTCAATCTGCAGGGATATGATCTTTCTGGTGGGATCTTTCAGGACGTGTCCTTAACAGGGGCGAATCTGCAGGGTGCCAATTTAAAAGAAACGGTTTTTACTGAATGTCAGCTTGACCAGGCTGATTTGCGCCAGGCAAAAATTGAGCAGAGTGTCTTTAACCAGTGCGAAATGTCGGGGTTAATGGCAGATGAGACAAGCCTGAGCGAAACCGTATTTAACCAGTGTGCGCTTACCAATAGCAGTTTTGCGCGTAGCACCTTGCTAAGCACGCAGTTTATGCAATGCCCGCTCGCGCAAGCTCAGTTTAAACAGGCACAGTTTGATCGCTGCGTCTTTTTTGAATCAGTGCTGGATGGAACAGACTTTGAGGGCTGCAAAAGTCTGCTGACGACCTTTTACAGCATTGACCTACGCCAGACAGTCCTGAGTGCGGGTGAGTTTGAACGCACGGTATTTTTTAAATGCGACCAACGCGAAAAGAATTATGCACAGCAACGGTTTATTGGTTGCCAGTTCATGGACTGCGCGCTGGATAAAGCGCTGTTTAATGATGCTCAACTTTCGCAATGCAATTTTAAAGGCGCTTCGCTTAAAGCCGCTCAGCTTAATCAGGTAAACGCCAGCCAGGCGCTGTTCATGGAAGCCGATCTCACTGGAGCACAATGCAAAGGAAGCCTGTTTGATCAGGCCATTTTCGTTGGTGCCATGCTTGAGCGCACTGATTTTACAGGCAGCCGTTTTTTCCAGAGCATCCTGCACCAGGTAAAGGCCTCTCAGGCGCTCTTCATTCGCTGCGACCTGACATACAGCGACTTTACCGCAGCCGATATCAGCATGGCAGACCTACGCGGTGCAACCTTTTCCCGAACGCGCATGCACCGGGCGCGCCAGGAGAACGCGCAGTTCTCTGGTCGTCAGGGCATTCTTGAATTTGATGAAGAATTACTGGCAGCTGAAGCCTGGAGCGCGCAGCGCCAGAGCCGCAGTTGAGGAGATCAAGCAATGAATAATGTCAATCATACGCTGGCAAAAGCCATTTTACCGCCGGTGCAGGCCGCGGGTGTTGTCACGCACTGCTTCGTCGATGGCAGCCTGACAGTTCAATGTGAAGGGCGAGGCTGGCATTGTCGCCGGGCAGCAAGTTGCGTCATTGTGCCGCAAATGGGTGACACAGTATTAGTCACCAGCGTCGAAAACCAGATTTGGCTACTGGCCGTGCTGGAGCGTAGCAATCCGCAAAAGGCCGAACTCAGCGTACCGGGCGATTTACATATCAATAGCGCCGGCGAGCTGAGCTTAAGCAGTGCCGCGCTGCGCGTCAGCGCTGAGCAAGGGGATTGCCATATCAACGAGATGAATTACAGTGGTGACAAACTGTCTGCCTGGGTCAGTCTTTCACGTATCGTGGGCAAACGTGCAGAATCCGTATGGCAAACCATCACCCAGATTAGCCATAACCTGCTGCGTACCACACACAACACCGAACAAGTTCGTGCTGGGCAACTTGATATGAAAGCGGAAGATTACGCACGTTTGCACGCTCACAATACGGTAATCACCTCGAAAGCGATAACCAAAGTGGATTCTGAACAGATTCATATGGGTTAAGGAGAAAAGATGTTTGCAAACTGTCAGCTTTTTGGTGTGGATCTGGCTTTCCCGGATGTGTGCCTGACGCCGACGCCCGCACCGGTGCCGATTCCTTATCCCGATATTGCGCTGGGGCCGACGGCAATTCCGAATGCGCTCAATATCCTTTTCATGGGAATGCCTGCGCATAATATGGCAACCGTAACGCCACTCACCAACGGCGATAACCCAGGCGTCGCAACCGGTGTGGCATCGGGAACGGTCATGGGACCTTCGCGTCACCTTACCGGTTCATTCACTGTGTTATTGAAAGGCACGCCGGCAACGCGGCTTACGAGCATGAGTCTGCAAAATTCAACGAATGCGATCGGCATGCGTATTGTTCCCAGCCAGTTCAAAGTATTGATGCTTGCGCCTTAACGCGTTAACCCTTTTTACCAACCCCTTTTCTGACAGGGATGAATTTTATGTTTTCACGTATTACAGTCCAGTTACCCGCACAAGGACTGCTGTTCCGACGTCTGAGCGGCAGCGAAGCGCTGTCCCAGTCGTTCGTGCTGCAAGCGGAGCTGCTCTCCACCGACGCGCGCATTGATCGTAAGTCGTTGCTGGGCAAGCCGGTCACGTTCACGCTGCCGACGGACGGTCTGCTGAGCGCGGTGAATCCGCGCTACATCAACGGCAAAATTACGCAGATAGGCGTGCGCAGCGAGGAGCTGGGCGGCGTGCGCTACGCCGTTTACGGGCTGACGGTGGAGTCGGATCTGTGGCCGATGAAGCGCGACCGCAACCTGCGCATCTTCCAGAGCCAGACGGTGCCGCAGATTGTGCAGACGCTGCTGAAGGAGTACGGAGTGAACGTGGAAACGCGCCTGGCGGGAAGCTACCGGGTGTGGGAATACTGCGTGCAGTATCAGGAGAGCAGCTTCGACTTTATCAGCCGGCTGATGGAGCTGGAGGGGATTTACTACTTCTTCCGTCACGAGGCGGACAAGCACACGCTGGTGCTGTGCGACGCCCCGGACCAGCACCAGGCGTTCCCGGGCTACGAGACGATAGCCTACCACGTGACGCCGTCGGGCGGCAGCGTGACGGAAGAGGGCGTGAGCCAGTGGGCGCTGTCGGAAAGCGTGACGCCGGGGATGTACAGCACGGACGACTACGACTTCCGCAAGCCGAACGCGTGGATGCTGCAGGCGCGGCAGAACCCGGTGTCGCCGACCCCGGGCTCGGTGGACGTTTACGACTGGCCGGGTCGCTTCGTGGAGCACGGTCACGGCGAGTACTACGCGCGTATCCGCCAGGAGGTGTGGCAGGTGGAGCACCACATGGTGAGCGGCAGCGGCACGGCGACGGGCATCGCGCCGGGCTACACTTTCGCGCTGCTGAACGCACCGCACTTCAGCGACAACGGCAAATACCTGGTGACGTCGGCGCACTACGACTTTGAAGAGAACAGCTACGCCAGCGGCGACGTGGGCGCCACGCGGCACAACATCGACTTCACGGTGCTGCCGGCGGCGGTGACGTACCGTGCGAAGCCGGAGACGCCGTGGCCGAAGACGCACGGCCCGCAGACGGCGAAGGTGGTGGGGCCGAAAGGCGAGAGCATCTGGACGGACAAATACGGCCGGGTGAAGGTGAAGTTCCACTGGGACCGTCTGGCGAAGGGCGACGACACGAGTTCGTGCTGGGTGCGCGTATCGAGTGCCTGGGCGGGTCAGGGCTTCGGCGGGGTGCAGATCCCGCGCGTCAACGATGAGGTCGTCGTGGACTTCATCAACGGCGATCCAGACCGTCCGTTGATCATTGGCCGCGTTTATAACGAAGCCAGTATGCCGCCATGGGCACTACCGGCTGCCGCCACACAAATGGGCTTTCTGAGTCGCTCGAAAGACGGCACTGCGGATACCGCGAACGCATTACGCTTTGAGGATAAGGCGGGCGAGGAGCATTTGTGGATCCAGGCGCAGAAGAACATGGATACCAACGTCAAAAATGACGAAACGCACAGCGTTGGTGGAGAACGAAGCCACTATGTTGCTAAAAATGAGCTGCATAGGGTTGAAGCCAATCAGAGTCAGGCTGTAAAAGGCGGAACCGAAATCCTGACTGGCCAGGGTAAAGTTGATGCCGTAGTTGAACAGTATGTTCTGGCGTCGGGAACACAGTTGAGGCTTGTTTCTGGTGAAAGTGCTATCGAGCTCAATGCCAACGGAACAATAAATCTTATTGGAAAAGATTTTAACTTCTTTGTTGAGAACGATGGACATATTACGACAGGTGGCAAACTGAATCTGAATACGTCGGGGGCTAAACCTGGCACAACTGCGCCGGGTGCAGGCCACAAAGGCGATATTAATGCGGCCGTACAGGAGAAATTTACGCCGGGAAAGCCTGATACGGCAGGTGCGCTGGCAAGCGCACCTGCCGACGCTTCAAATAATGTGGCTAATCCCACTCGTGTTCAAACATCCTCTTTTAGCGGTTATGGCAAAGATGTCGATAATTTGGTTGAGAAATCACCTACCATGAAACAGGATATCACCACATTGAAAAAGCGCGGATGGGTGTTTAAAGAAGGTGAGGCGGGCAAGGGGACTTCAGCGGATCGTCAGGGCCGTATCATAACCGTCGATAAAAGCCAGATGAATAACGCCGCTAAAGTCGTCCAGTCGCTGTCACATGAGAGTGGGCATGCACTTTATAAACCCAATATTGATCTGAGTTCTAAGAATAGTTATCTGAACAGTACACTCAGTGATGAAGGCGCTGCCACACTAAATAATATTCGTGTACAGCGTGAAATCATTGCTAATCAGGGGGGAGACATCGGTATAGCCGGTAATGCTGCGAATCAGAAGGATTACAACAGTATCTTCGACTCCTTGCAAAAAGGTGACATAACTGAGAGTGACGCAAGAATGAAAATTGGGCGCATCTTTGGAAAGGGTGAACAGACCTCCACCACTAAGGAGTTTTACGAAGATTATTATGGAGGTTGGTATGATAAAAATTACCCGTCAAAGTAAACTATCAGTCATATTAGTGGCAGGTTTTTTTATAAGCGGATTAGTGGAAGCAAAGATGCAAGCAAATGATATATGGAGTTTTGTCACTCAGATGAGTTCCAGTGTGAAAAGTTTGTCTGTGCAAGCTATTCACAATGCCCCAATGGCGTTCACATTAAAAAGTCAGAATGAATATATCAATTTTTACAGCGCTGACCGGGTCAGGCTTAACGATGCTTCCTTGATTAGCGATATCGAGTTGCGCTTGAGTAAAACCCCTGACGGAATGGCTCCCTTTCTGAGTTTTTCGCCACAAGGGAAATGCATTACACTTAATGACATAAAAGAACATTATCAGGCTATCCGGTTAACGGATTATCCACGCGGACAGTCTGAAAATGAGCTCACCAGCTACACATCATCCCCTGATGCCAACGGGCAGGTTATCACCTTTTCGTTCACGGCTAAAAATCCGGACTGCCTGAGTAGAGTCATTATTACCACTGAAGACTAAAGAGACTCGTTCTCAGTAATAACCGTCAGGCACAACACTCAGCAGCAATTTTTTCCCTGTTCGATTATCTTGCTCGAATGCCCCTCTCTCATTAGAAGATATATGACGTTAATCAGGTTTTTTATGGCACTGGCGTTTTTGCTAACATCCGTTTTAAGCGAGGCAAATACGGTGCCGACAGTATCAGCGCCTCCACTTAGCAATAACGATTTCTCGGTCCTGCTCAACGACTACGCTTTCACCCCCGGCGACGCATGGAACAACCAAAGCTTCATACGCGCAGGCAAAGCCCTGAGTTCCGTTGTGGCCGGAGAAGTCGTCATCAATGAGCAGCGGTACAACTATTACCAACATACCTATGAAGGCTTTCAGTTATTCAGCGCGACGGCGGTAGGAAACGCCAGCCATGCAATTCTGGCAGAGATCCTATTGGACGGTGCCAGCGTGCCGACGGCTCGTAACATAATCGTCGGCGATAGCGTGGAACAGGTTCAGAAAGCCTATGGACCCGGAAAAGAAGATAACAGTGATAATCAGCACTGGCTTATCTATCAGATGGGTGACAAGCAGTTGATGTTCGAAATTGACCAGCAAAAAGTCAGTAACATCATGTTGAATACCACCATGAGTGCAGAGCAACATGAAGTCAGCGCTGATCAGGCTATCGCCTTAGCGACGAACGCGATTCATACTTATCACCTCACCGCGCTTGATGATCAATGTCTGAGATACGACCTGGATGACACCAGTGAGAAGGCGTTCTACATCATCACGGTTCGTGAAGACAACCATGACGTCAGTTGCGGCGGGGACCCGGATATTTCTCCCCGGCTTTTTGATATCAAAGTTGCTCGGGATAACACACAGATACTCACAAATGCCGATAACGCGGATGGCGATTATCGTAGCCTGGTTCCACCCGCCACAAACAATCAATAAAACGGACATCCAATGAATTATCAGTTTAATGAAGGCGCTTTTGCGCTGTTTCCTGCTGCCTGGCAGGACACGACCATGAATATTTTGCGGGATGACGCCAGCGGACTGGCATTAGTGGTGAGCCGTGGTGTGATTCCTGAAGACAGCGATGCGGAAAAAGAGTTTCAGCGCCAGTGGGACACGTTGCGCAGCCAGATGGGGCACATTCAGCAGACGGAATTTGTTCGGGTTACGGCTGGCGCGGATAACGCTTTGCGTGCGCTAGAAGTTGAAACCGCCTTCGATCGTAACGGACAAGCCGTGTGGCAGCGACAGTTGGCGACCCGGGTTCCGGATAGCAACATCTTAATGATTTTTACCCTCTCCGCGATGCGCGCTTTCAACGAAGAAGACGGCCAGCGTTGGAATGCCTTCAAACAAAGCCTGAGTCTGAACAACCCACGGAAAGCATAAGCTATGGATAACCGTGCGGCCCGCGTGGGCGATGAGATCATTCATTCCAGCATTTTCGCTGATATCACCAGTATTGTCGCTGAGGGCGCAGCCTACGCGGTGATCGGTGCGGCGGTCGGTGCGGCGGCAACAGCAGCAGCACCATTGCTGGGGGCAGGAATGGCTGCGGCAGGCGTCGCAGCCATTGGTTCCAGCTGTCTGCTCAGCGGCATTATTGGCGGTGTATTAGCGAATGCTGCGGGCATTTCGGATGACATCACTAAAGCGGCCGATGGGCTGGGAGACATGATATTCCCGCCTTCTCCAGCCGGTGTGATCGCCAGCGGATCAGAGAATGTTCACGTTAATGGTCTTTTAGCTGCACGCGCGGCCGGGATGCTTACGCCCGGAGATACGCCGCCACCGGAACCGCAATCGCCCAAGAGTTTCGCAGACTATGGCGGCATGCTGCTCTCTGCGGTGGGTCAGTTTGGCAGTGCAATGTGGCAACCCACGGTAGCCTCCGCCGACGCTGGCACCTCTCCGCTGGAGCAGGACAAAGTGGCCTGTGAAAAGCACAGCGCACCGCAATATCTGGCGCAGGGATCGAAAAGCGTCTTTATCAATGGCCAGCCTGCGGTGCGGGCAAAGGATAAAACCACCTGTGATGCCACCGTGAGTGACGATGTTTCCCCCAATGTCATCATTGGTGGTGAAACCGTCACAGTAAGAGAAATTAAAAGTGGCAAGGTGCCAGGTCTGGCCGTGATGATGATCGGCCTTTCCCTGATTCGTGGTCGCCCCAGCCAGATCCTGAAAAACATGCCCTGCGCGCTGGCGAGCGCCGTGGGCGGGATGATGGCGGATATGGCGATTAACGCCGCCTTCTCGTCGCTGTTCCCGGTTCATGCCTCCACGGGCGTCAAAGTGCTTAACGATGATGCCGAGCGCGATTTCTCCCTTCCTGGTCGCTTCCCGCTCAGTTTCCAGCGTAGCTATAACAGCCTGACCCAGCGCAGCGGATTATTTGGTCTGGGCTGGGCGACGGTGTTTGACAGCTATATAACGCTGGATGGCAATCAGGCGACCTGGTTTGATGACAACGGGCGCGAACTGAGCTTTGCGGTTCCCGGTGAAAAAGAGGTGCTCTACAGCATCAGCGAAGGGCTGATGGTAAGGCGCAACGAACTGGGTGATATCGCCATTGCCGACGACGACGGTGCGGTATGGCGTCTGTACAGACGTACGGCCGCTGATCCGCAAGTGCTGCGGCTGGCTTCACTGAGCGACGAATACGGCAATGCGCTGGAGATGGGCTGGGACGAGCAGGCTCGCCTGGTGCGCATTCATGACGCGCCGCTGGCTATTGATGTCACCCTGCATTACGACGACAAACAGCATGCACAGCGCCCGACCTCGGCCAGCCATTTTGATGGTGAGCAGCACTGGCCATTAACGCACTGGACTTACAATGAACAGGGCCAGCTTGCCAGCGTCACCGATGCCGCAGGCGTTGTCTCGCGGCGCTTCCGTTACAACGATGACGGGTTAATGGTCTGGCATCAACTGCCGGGCGGGCTGGAAAGCGAATATCGCTGGCAGAAGCTGGATCACTGGCGCGTCGTTGAAAACCGCACCAATACCGGTGACGGCTGTCACATGCATTATGATCTTGATGCTGGCATCACGCGCGTATCGACCTATGACGGTCAGCAGCGCGAACATCACTGGAATGCTGCAGGGCTCATCACCTGCTTTATTGATGAGCGGGGCGAGACCTGGCGCTATGAGTGGGATGAAAACGAACTCCTGACGCGCCGTATCGATCCGCTGGGTAATGCGGTGAGCTTCACCTATGACGATCTCGGCAACCGTGTAGAAGAGAAAGATGCGGACGGCGGTGTACAGGCGGTGCAATGGCTGTCACACCGTTCTCTGCCCACGGTCGTTGCCGGGGCTGACGGTTCCACCACGAAATACTATTACGATCCCCATCATGGCCTTGAGCGCGTGGTTGATGCGCTCGGGCAGAGTACCTTTTATAAGCGGGATGAGTTTGGGCTGGTTGTCGAAGAGATTGACGCGGCAGGCAACAGCTATCGTCGTGAATTCAATGATGCCGGCCAGGTTATCCGCGAAACAGACTGTTCAGGGCTGACGACGCGCTACCGCTATCATCCGCTTGGCTGGCTCAGCTGTGTGACTGCGCCGGATGGTGAAGAAACCCGGTATCACTATGATGCTGCGGGCCGTCCTGTTCTGCTGGAGCGGGCAGAGGGCTGGGAAGAGCGATTGCGCTGGAGCGACAACGGCCTGCCACTGGCCCACGAGTCAGCGGATGGTAAACGTAGTGAATTCCGCTACGACAACGTCGGGCGCTTAATCGCCAACCGTAATGCCCAGGGCGAGACGGTTCAGCGCAGCTGGGACAGCCGTGGTCGGTTGACGGCGCTGCAAAACGAGAACGGCGAGCAGTATCAGTTCGAGTGGGGCGCAGATTCCCTGTTGCTGGCCCAGGTCGGGCTGGATGGCGTTGCCACGCGATACGAGTATGACGCGGCAGGACGCACGTTATCTCGCACCTTTGCCGCCGGGCATCCTCAGGCGATTACCCATCGCTATCACTGGAGCCGGGCGGGGCAACTGCTGGCACGGACCACGCCGGAAGGCCAGACGCGCTATCACTACAGCGGTGGTGGGCAGTTAAGTAAAGTGTCGCAGCATCTGCCGCTGTCTGACACCGAGTGGAGCCAGCAGGCCGAGCAGGAGATTGCGTTTACCTATGATGCGCTGGGCCGCATCGTAGGTGAGCAGGGTGAACAGGGCGCGCTGGCCTGGGATTACGACGCGCTGGGTAACTGCACGGCCTTAACCCTGCCGGATGGTCGCAACCTGAAGCAGCTTTACTACGGCAGCGGCCATTTACTGAGCATCGCGCTGGACAACCTGCCGGTCACCGAATTTACCCGTGACACATTGCATCGGGAACTCAGCCGCACGCAGGGCGGCCTGACCACGCGCAGTGAGTATGACCGGTTGGGCAGGCTGCGCCGCCGTGACGTTTTCAAAGGTGAAGCACAGCGTCCTGCGCCGCGCGTCTGGTCCCGCCGGCGGGACTTCGATTACGGCAACAACCTGATCCGTGAAGAGCGCGACGATAACCCGTTCAGCCAGACATTATGGCACTACGATAACGCCGGTCGGCTGCTGTCTCAGGAAGGCGCGCAGCCGGGTAATGAGCAGTGGCGCTGGGATGGCGCAGGCAACCCGCTGGATCGCCATGCCGCTTCCCACATCATGCATAACCGCGTCACTGAACTGAACGGTATCCGCTGGCAGTACGACATTCATGGCCGCACCACCGAAAAGGATGACGGCCAGACCCGCTGGCGCTACCGTTACGATGGTGAGCACCGCCTGACGGACGTCATCAGCGAACCGCGGGACCGCAATAAGCCACGCACTAAGGTGAGCTTCCGCTATGATACGCTGGGGCGACGCATCAGTAAAACCCGCCAGCAACTGTTACAGGGCAGGCCGTCTGGCAAGGCCGTCACAACGCGCTTTGTCTGGGAAGGCTATCGTCTGCTGCAGGAAATCCACGACGATACTCCGCTTACCTATGTCTACAGCGACAGCCAGAGCTATGAGCCGCTGGCCCGTATTGATGGCGTGGAAAGCCCGGAGATATTCTGGTTCCACTGCGCCGCTAACGGCACGCCGGAACTGCTGACTGACGTCGAAGGGCAGAAAACCTGGGAAGGTGTGAACAGTCCATGGGGCAAACTGCTGCGCGAGTCTAACCAGCGAATTCCGGTGGTGGAGCAGAACCTGCGTATGCAGGGCCAGTACCTGGATCGTGAAACCGGGCTGCACTATAATTTGTTCCGTTATTATGATCCGGACAGCGGCCGGTTTACCCAGCAGGACCCGATAGGGCTGGCGGGCGGGATCAACCTTTACCAGTATGCCCCGAATGCGCTGGGCTGGGTGGATCCGTGGGGGTTAAAATGCAAAGGTGCTGGAGATGAGCCAGCATTAGGCCCTCATGGTAAATTAAAAAATGATCCTCGCCCTGGGCAATCTCATCACCTAAATCAGGATGCTGCTTACAGGGATTTGATCCCACGAGATAGTGGGGCTGCAATAAAATTACAAGGAAACGCTTTTACTGAGCCAGGAACACCCCATTACGAAGCACATAAGTCTCTTGAAAATTTCTGGAATCGATACAGGAAGGGAGGAGAACTTTACAGAGAGGTGCCTACTAATCTTCAATATACACAAGCTCTGAAGCACTCTTTAGAGTCTACGGGGATGTCTCCTGAACAAGTAAAGGCTGCGGTAAAATATAGTATTCAAAATCGAATTGAACACGGAGCGCTTGGTGGGCAGAATGTGCCAAGAATACCGGGAAGAATAAATCAGGTGAAACCATGAAGATATCCAGATTGGCTGTAAGTCGTTTACAAAAAGTAAAATGGTTCGTGAATGTGGGTAAAGCAACCAATTTGCAGAAGATAAAAAAGGTTACTAATGAATCAGATTTCGTCAAGCACATAACAAGTATTGATTGGGAAAATGCAACGATTGAGGCTGGTAATGAGATTACAGGTTATTTAGCAAAAAAACATAGTAGAGAGTATCAGGAATGGAATCCCCTTGTGAGAGAAGCAAAAGATATCATTAATAAAGAAATCATTCCTCTTATAAAAATCGTTGATGGTATTGACGAAAGTATTATTTTAGATAATGTTAAGTGGGATTTAGTTAACTATCTAATGGAAGATGCTTATAAAGAATATCTGAAAGGTGATCTGTTTTTTGAATTTCTGCTTGAGGTTTATGAAGACGGTCACATTCCCTGTGGATGGGAAGGCAAATGGCCTTCAGGAAAACTTGTTATTTTTTAACTGAAAACGTTTACACATGAAATAAAACTAAATTGTGCATCATTCTATATGATGCTTTAAATTCTAGTGCTATACCAGTGATGAAGTGTTTAATTTGTTAATTACATTTTACTGTTATTTTTTTATAATGAGCGTCTAATCATGGAGTGGTTAGATGATTATCTACATTTGAAAGATAATGTATTATGAAAGTTAGTAATGTTGATTGAAATTAGATCCTATAATCAGTGGGGTGATATTCAAACAAAACTATAAGTTATGTTAAAACATATTCATTTATGAAAGATGCTGCAACATTATCAATTTTTTATTTAGCCTCTCTGAAACACAGAATCGATGATAATGTAGGCTGGCGGAGTATTGATGAAGGTGAAATTAATAAATGTAATTTTTTGAACATTTGTGAAGGTAGAAATTATAATATAAAAGTTTATCAGGTGATTCTGAGAATTTGTCACACATTCGCGTTGAATGTACCATCTGGAAAAGTATACATAGGTGCAGGAGAAGATACTAGAGGTGTTGTTTTTTAGCCTGACGATTCTGATTATATTTCAAGGGGTTTTTTAGATTTTAATTCCGAATATTATGATATCAATTGCGAAGAAGAGAGTGATGTAATAAAATGTATTTTTAATCTGCGTTAATAGTAAGAGTGATATAAAGGAGTTCATAAGGGCATAAGTTTGAGGTCATCAAAATTAAATTATTAATTATAAAAGTGCGATTGGGGGCTAAGTTGCATTTTTCATGGATGTTCAACTAATGCGTAACCTACTATTTTATAGATACGAATAATGCGACCCGATTTTCTAAATGGCTGCGAGTTGGTGGTTAGATAAATGATTTGATGCTGCAATAATATATCATTACCTAGGGGTATTTAGAATTTAAGCTTTTTGTGTTTGATTCATCACGCTCTGATTAAGACTTTAATAAATAAAATTGAGCTATATTTCATCGTTACTATAGATGCTGTTTAACACCAAAGTACCTTTTGACTTTTTAATATTTATGTTCGCCTTAATAACTTCTGTTTTTTCTTCACCGCCCACTTAGCATCATCGGAGCAAACGCTGATTATTTACACAAGCAATTTTTTTATTATAGGGATGCGTATGGCTGTTTACAATTAATTTTCAGTTTTTTTGTCGAAACTTGAGCCTGTTCACCATTGATTGTAAGACATTACGCCTCCTAAATGCTGCTCTGAAGTTGTGAATGAAATAATCGATACTGATCTGAGAACTTCATGTTTGCAGAACAATCAATCTTGTCATCCCGTTTTGCACCACCTCTATAATCCTAAGTTAAATAATAAATCCCCTGTTAAATAGTATCCACTTTCCTCAATCCTCCCTCACATACCCAAAAAATCACCTTTCAAACATTCCCAATCCATTCCCACCTTACAAACACCTCTAAAACCTGTCCTTATTCCTCCACGTGATCCATATCTCAAAGAAAGTTATTATTTAGACCTGCCTCCCATTTCTGGCCCGCTCTGCCGCAGACATCTTCCGCACCATACCGGAAACCGCTTGTGTTTACATACCTTAGGTTTCGGTTAGGATTTTCATCAAGGTACGGAACAATCCGGCAAGAGGGAAAACATGCTTATTGATCGCGAAAGCATATTCTTAAATAAAGTATTTACCAGCAAAGACGAGGTCTTTGATTTTATTGCTTCGCACGCGGTTGCACAGGGATGGGCGCTGAGTGCAGATGACATTAAAACGGATCTCTGGCAGCGAGAGCATGAATATTCCACGGGTTTTGAAAGTCAAATCGCCATGCCTCATGCCAAAACGGACAACGTAATAAAAGCCGGCGTGATTTTTATTCGGCTGAATGACGCAATTGAATGGCAAAGTCTGGATGGCGAACCCATCAAAATAATCTTCGCACTTTTGGTACCAAAATCTGGCGCCAGTCTTCTGCATTTAAAAATCATTAACGCGCTGGCAAGCCAGATTGTTGATGATGATTTCAGGCGAGCCTTATTTACGCTCGAAAACAGGGATGCCCTGTTCCAGTTTATGGTGCAACGAATCCAGTTTAAGGAGGAAGCATGAATATCGTAGGCGTCACGTCCTGTATTGCGGGCTTAGCCCATACGCCAATGGCAGCCAAATCGCTTGAGAAAGAGGGAAGAAAGCAGGGCCATCAGGTGCATATCGAACAGCAAGGGGCGATGGGGATGATCGATAAATTAACCCCGCAACATATTGCTGAAGCGGACTTTGTGCTGATTGCCGCCGATCGCTCGATTGAAGAAGAAGAGCGCTTTGCCGGTAAGACCGTCATTAGGGTGAAAATCAGTCAGTGCGTCGGACATGCAGCCGAGGTCATTGCAAAATGCGTGGCGGCTGTCGAGGCGCGCCGTAACCCGTGATATTGGTGACACTATGAAAAAAACTATGGTCAATATCAAAAACCATTTAATGACAGGGATCTCTTTTGCGCTGCCCGTCATTATTGCCGGCTCGTTAGTCGTCGCCGTGGCTAAGATTATCGGCATCATCTTGGGTGAACCCAATCTGGACAGCTTTGCCCACAGTAGCGGGCTGGAAAAATGGCTGTATCTTGCCCAGGATATCGGCTTCAAAATCATTGGATTAATGAATTACGTATTAGGTGCTTACGTTGCCTATTCAATAGCCGGGAAAAAAGGGCTGGCGCCAGGTTTTGCGGCGGGGCTGATTGCCTCTGTTACCGGATCCGGTTTTCTGGGAGCGGTACTGGGCGGCTTACTGGCGGGTTATTCTGCGGAATGGGTATCACGAAAAATCCGCATCACCGGTTCTGCCGCTTCGTCCGTGCCCCTAATCATCCTGCCGTTTATTACCGTCGGGTTGCAGGTTGTCGTGATGCTGTTGCTACTGGGCGATGTGCTGCACTGGCTCAACAGTTCTCTGATGGCCTGGGTGCAGCGCATGACCGAAGACGGCACCAATACCGTTGTGCTGGCGGCGGTACTGGGCGGCATGATCTGTTTTGACCTTGGCGGGCCGGTTAATAAAGCGGCATGGGGCACGGGAAATGTGTTGTTTATGAGTGGCGTTTATTTACCGGCTATTTTGGTCAATGTCGCGATTATTATTCCGCCATTAGGCTATGCCGCTGCCCGCTTTATCCGGCCAAGTAACTTCAGTGAAACCCTAAAAGAAGCCGGTAATGGCTCGGTGATTATGGGCATTCTGGGAATATCCGAAGGGGCAATACCGTTTACGTTAAAAAATCCCGCGCGATTAATTCCGTTAAACATACTGGCGGGCGCCATGGGTTCAATGACGGTGGCGCTGTTTAAAGCTTATCCCATTATGCCGCCGTTGGGGGGCTTGTACGGTGGTTTTACCGTCGGGAATCCGTGGGCCTATTTTCTTGGCGCGCTGGTGGGCACCTTAGTGATCGCAATAGGCGCTAACGTTTTAGTGAATTTTAATGAGACGGATGCGAACAGCGAGAGCATCAATACTTCCCCGGACGATATTGAAATTAAATTCGACTAAAGCGGTTTTTAGTAAGGTTAATAATATGAAAAAGCGGACAGTTCATCTCTATACGCACACGCACTGGGATCAGGAGTGGTATTTTACGTCTTCACGCTCGCGGATTTACCTGTACAACCATATTAAAAATCTTATTCAGGTACTGGAAACCCATCCTGAGTTTCCCTGCTATTTATTAGACGCACAAAGCTCACTTATCGAAAGCTATCTTCAGTGGGCTCCTGAGGATCGAGCCAGACTCACGAAACTGATCGCCGATGAACGTTTGCTGACGGGGCCGTGGTTTACCCAAACGGATCAGTTGGTGATTCATCAGGAGTCTGTTGTCAGGAATTTGTTTTACGGTATGGAAGTGGCTCAACGCCATGGCAACGTAATGATGCTGGGCTATGTTCCGGACTGTTTTGGCCAGGGCGGCAATATGCCGCAACTCTATCGCCAGTTCGGTATCCATCACGCCTTATTCTGGCGCGGCATCGCCGACAATACGCTGCACGAAACAGAATTTTTCTGGCAGGGTGATAACGGTGACCGGGTTTTTGCCCTGCAGATGCCGTGGGGTTATCACTACGGCGGCTTGCTGGATGAAACGCCTGAAACCATGAAAGCCTTTCTTGATGAGAAGATGGCTGCAATAGAAGCGCGTAGTCATCGCCAGCACCTGCTGTTTCCTCATGGCTTCGACCAGGCTCCCGTGCGCCGCAACTTGCCAGAATTAGTCGAGCAGTTTAATGCCCGTGATGATAGCCGCGAGTACCTCATCAGCAATCCGCTGACTGTCGTTAAGATGCTGGAACAGGAAGCCGGTGCAGAGGTTCGAACGCTAAAGGGTGAACTGACCGAAGCTAAGCATTCGCGCGTGCACAAAACGATCTTCTCCTGTCGTGCCGACCTGAAACTGTTAAACAATGAAGTTGAATCGCTGTTGGTGGATACGCTTGAGCCTGTGCTGGCGATAAGTCAGAGCCTGGGCAATGCCTATCCCAAACATATTGTCGCAACGATATGGAAACTGATGTTTTACAACGCCGCCCATGACAGCATCGGCGGATGTAACAGCGATGATACCAATCAGGATGTCTTCTTCCGCTATAAAGAAGCCAAAGGGCTGGCGCAGAATTTACTGGAGTTACATACCCGACTGATCACACAGCGCATTCCACGCCAGCATGATTTTACCTTCACCGTATTCAATCCACTGCCGTGGAGTGTTGCTCCTGGCATAACCTTTGAGGCCTGGCTGCCGGGGCTGCCGTTTACCTTGCGTGACGGCAACGGCAAAGCAATCCCCTGTGTTATCGAGTCTGAAGAAGATCTGACGCAATACGTACTTAATCAGACGATTCGCCTCGATCCGGGCAAAGCCTGGCATAAACCTGAAAAAGTCTGCCGTACGCGTCTGACCGTTAACAGCCCGGTATTACCGGCACTGGGCTATGACCGCTGGTACATTGATTTCAGTGAGGATAACGCCGCGAGGCCAGCGCTGAGCCAGGAGACAACGGCTGAAAATGACGTTTACCATATTCAGGCGGAAGCCGATGGCCTGTTAACCATTACCGATAAACGGAGCGGTAAACGCTATCCGCGGCAAATGCTGTTTGTGGAAAACGGTGATGATGGGGATTCATACAATTATTCGCCGCCTCGGGCCGACTGGATGATTACGTCTGAGGGTGCCATGACGACCGTTCAGAAACAAAAGAGTACCGTCAGCCAGGGCCTGATACTTCGCTACGCGCTCAAGGTCCCGGCTGATTTAGCCGAAAGGGCGGCAGGCACTGCCACGACAACCCTGAACCTCAAGGTAAAAGTCGTTCTGCAGAATGACGATCTTATTCGCTTTAATGTGGAAGTGGATAACAACGTTCTGAGTCATCGTCTTTGTGTGCACTTTGCCACTGATATTGCGGCCAGGGTTTCCTGTGCCGATCAGCTGTTTGGCGCGGTCACCCGACCGGTGCAACTTGGCAAGGCGCTGCAGTGCTGGGAAGAAGAGCGCTGGCAGGAAAAACCGATCTCGATTGAACCGATGCAAAGCTACGTCAATCTCCACGATGAGCAGCACGGCTTTACGCTGCACACCAATGGTGTGCGTGAATACGAAATCGTCGGGGATGATTTCAATACGCTCTCGCTGACGCTGTTCCGCACATTTGGCTTTATGGGTAAAGAAAATCTGCTTTATCGGCCGGGCCGCGCGTCCGGTGAAAGTATCGTAGAAACGCCCGATGCCCAGCTGTTGAAAACTATGACCTTCTCATTTGGCTGGCGAACTTACCTCGGCACATTCGATGAGGCCCAACATGCGCGCGTGTCGAAAACCTGGCTGACCGAGTTTCCCGTTTATCAGGACAGCGACTTCCTGAACGGACGACTGCGTTTTTGTCTGAATGACGAGGTGCGGGATTATCCCGAAACTTATAGCGCGCTAAGCCTGCCAGCAACACATCGCGATGCCCTGGTCAGTGCGGTGAAATGTGCGGAAGACCACAGCGGAATCATCATCAGATTTTATAATCCCCATCTGGAAACCGATGTCGTGATTCCGCCTCTGCAGGACGCGCGCTGCGTAATGCTCGATGAGATGACGCCCATGCAGGCACGGCAGACGCTCAAGCCTAACGACGTGCAGACGGTGCTGATTAAACGGATATAACCATGAGACTGTTCACCAGCAAACGGGTCAGGGACATCTTCATGACACTCGCGCAGGGCGATATCACGCAGGCCGCCCTGGCAAAAGAGATGAAGGTGTCAACAAGAACCATCCGTACTGACCTCAAAGAAGTGGGTGACATCGTCAGCCAGTCTGGTAACCGTCTTATCTATTCGCGAAAAAACGGCTTCTCATTACAGATTAGCGAGCCTGAGGCTCTGCAGGTTTTACTGGATCAGTGCCAACGGCCATGGAATGAAACACGTTCGGGGGCACAACGTCGCGCTGCCATGCTGGAGGCACTGCTGTTTGATGAGCAGGGCGTGAGGCTTGCTGAGCGGGAAGCCGAGTGGTTTATCAGTATCTACAGCTTAAGAAATGATATTACGTTGCTGAAGCGTCACGTCTCTCTCTATCAATTGCGTATTGTGTCGGAGGGTGAGGACATCTTTACGCTTAAAGGCAGCGAAATTGCCTTTCGGCGTTGCATCTACGACCACCGACTGCGCCTGACTCAGGCCACTGACGAGGACAGTTATGTCGGCCCGGTTACGGCATACCCGGACTGCAAAAACGCATTGAGCCAGTGCCTTGCAGAGAAAAGGATTGCGATAAGTGACGCGAATCTTCGCTTTTTAAGCCTGATCACAGGGATTGCGCAAGAGAGGATGGCGCGAGGCAAATGGCTACGGGATTTTGAATTTTGCGATGCGGAACCTGGCTGGAAAACGCTGGCTGAAGCCGTACTCCAGTCTTTGTGCGCTAACCCGGCGATGCCGTTTTCGCAAAGTGAAATTGACTTCATGGCCATGAATCTTGTCGCCTTTTGTACCACAACCTCCAGCCACAATCTGGTCTCTGAACAATACTCTGTTGAACGCACGATAATGAATCACTTCCTGAGCTACGTGAGTACATCGTGGTTTATTCATGTCAATTATGACGCGCTGTCCCAGGCGACGCTGCTAAGCCATATCAGAGCCATGCGCATTCGCGTCAACAACGCGATTACCATTGTTAATCCCTTACTGGAACAAATAAAACGCCACTATCCGTTAATGTATGAATTAACGCTTAGTGCATTCAGCGAACTGGATCAGTTCTTCAAGGCGACCGTCAGTGCCGATGAAATCGGTTATCTGGTCATGCATATTGGCGCCATTCTGGAAGACAGTATCAGCCATCAGAGTGGTCAGGGGATGCGGGCGCTGGTGGTTAGCGATCAGGGGATGGCCTCGACGCGAGTCGTCTGTCAAAAAATCCTTAGCATGTACCCGGGGTTAGATATCGTCAGGCAGATCTCCGTTGAGCAATATAGTCTGCTGCCTGAGGTTGACGAAGATATTGTCATCAGCCTGGTCAATATCGTTGAGAAGAATAAACGTATTATTTTATTGCCCCCGTTTCCAGAGAGAGGGCAGCTCGAAAATATAAAATATTATTTGGTGTCTGAAACACAGCCTGTCAACGCGATGCTAACGTATTTTTCTGCTGATAATTTTTTTGTATTAAATGCGGGAGATTATACCCGTTCATCATTAATTACGTTTCTTTGCGACAGGTTAACCGCGCAAGGGCGGGTTAACGATCATTTCTTATCGTCGGTATTAGATCGTGAAGCGCGGGCGTCAACGCTGCTGGATGATAAAATCGCCATCCCGCATCCGTTAGGGCCTGTTGCGGTACGCACCGCAGTCTCTGTCGCCATCTTTCCCGAGGGCATTGAGTGGGATAGCGGTAAACAGGTAAAACTTGTTTTTATGTTGGCCATCAGTGAGGACCAGTTCATTGACAGTATGCTGATATATGACTTCCTCACCAATATTCTGGATGACGATATTATAGAAAAAATAAGTCAGTGTAAAAATTATAACGAATTTATTACAGCCTCAAAAAAGTACTTCCTTTAAGAAATTTATTCACTCAGGGTTATTTAGCATAAGGAGTTGGTTATGAAATACCGGCATTATGTCTGGGGACTGGTTTTTATCTCTTCCGCTTCATTTTCCTCGATAACGTTTGATACAGAACAAGGCGCGCTGAAACTCTATGGTGATGTTGAGTTCAATCTCGATGGTGCAAGCAGAACGGGCCAAATTACCTCATTAAAAACCCGTGCTGATAAAAACTGGAAGGCAGGAGAAGCGGAACGCTGGGACGTCAATGGCCGAATTTTAATCGGGCTGGACGGTTACCGAAGCATGGCGGATCAATCCTTTGCTGGCTTTACCGTGCAACCGCTGGCCGATCTCTCTGGCGGACTTGAATTAGACGACGCGGCTTTCTTCTTTGGTCAGGAAAAAGACTGGAAAGTGCAAGTAGGCCGCTATGAAGCCTTCGATATGTTTCCGCTCAATCAGGACACGCTTATCGAATATTCCGGCAACACGGCCAACGATCTCTACGAAGATGGCTATGGCTATATCTACATGATGAAAGAGGCGCGCGGACGGGGATCGGCGGGGGCTATTCAGCTAAGTAAAACATGGCAACGTTTTTATTTTGAATTAAATGCCATGGCGAATGACGGCACGAGGTTGTTCCAGAATGGGGAATACCATGGGAATACACTGGAGCATAAAAAGAATGTTATTTATTTGCGCCCGGTTATCGCCTGGCGCCATAGCGACGTCACGGCGGCTGTCGGCATGGAAAGCAACGTGGTGAACAATGCCTATGGTTATACCGATAACCGGGGGCAGTTTAAGGATCAGTCTAAGCGCAATGGATATGGCGCCACGCTGAGCTGGGACGGGCAACGTGCGAATCCAGATTCAGGGGCGGTCATCAATCTCAGCACGGCCTATATGGATGCGACGGAAGAACAAAACTTCAGTGCTGGGCTGAATGGACTATGGCGCGACTTTCAGCTTGGCTATATCTACGCGCGTAACGATGTGAAAGCCTTTACGATGCAGTATATCAGCGGGGCCAGCCTGAGTGACTTCATCTTAGGCAAGTATGATATCCATACCATCCACTCCTCTTACCGTTTTCGCAATGTCATGAAGATGCAAAATTTCGATATTTACCTTGGCGCTTACTGGTCGCAGATTAATGCCGAACGGCACAGTGGCGATAACGAACGTTACGGGGCACGCGTCCGGTTTAAATACCATTTCTGATAGGCAATAAGCCGCTCCCGGTTGAGATGACATGGCATCTTTACAGGGCGCGGCGCGTCACTCAACATCGTCAAAAAGGCACCAGGTTCTGGCCCGCCAGCAGCTAAAAAAATTTCATGTTCATCCCTTGAAATCATCCAAAAAGATCCTATAAATTTTTGTGAGCAACGGGGAGGGTCCCCACTCAGATGAGCTTTTGAATGAACGATTAATTCAGGAGGTTATCACCATGGCATTACGTAATTTTCCACTGTTTCCTTCTGTTGCAGATTCTGCATTCTCAGACCGGTTCAACCGTATCGATCGGCTTTTCAGCCAGTTGACCGGTGATGCGCCCGTGTCGGTTTCACCCTCTTATGACCTCAGACAAACGGATAATGAGCACTATGAGCTCACCGTCAGTGTCCCCGGCTGGCAAGAACACGAGCTGGAGATCGAGGTGGCGGGCGGTCGCCTGACGGTTACCGGCCAGAAAGAGGTGGTTACAGATAAAGAGGCGGACAAAGAAGGCCAGAACAGCGGCTGGCTGCATCGGGGCATCAGTCGTTCAGACTTCCGTCTGAGCTACAGCGTGCCTGAACATATGAAAGTCACCACCGCACGGCTTCAGGATGGACTGCTGCGTGTCGGTTTGCATCATGAGGTGCCAGAAAGCGAGAAACCTCGCCGCATTCCGATTGAACACCGCACCTCAGAGGCGATTGAACATCAGGCTTAATGGCAGTTTGACCCGACAGCGGGGAGCGTGAACAGCGCTCTCCGCACTATGTTATCAAGCGGAGAATCAGGAGGCTGTTATGAGAGTCATCAGCGTGCCCGAAGATCGTAGCCTGTATCCTAAACTGGTCGGCGAGACCGTCATGGCTGCCAAACTGCAGCTAGGCAGGACCCGCTTGTCGGTGAATTACAATAAAGTGCCAGGCGGAATTCTGCCTGTGCTGGTGGTGGATTTTTACAACGAGAAGGGCAAGCTCTACACCCTGCGCTACAACCTGCCACCGGATACCCCAGAGCGTACCGATCGCCGGGTATCGTTGCTGATGCGCTTGATTGAGAAAGAGGCCAACGAGGAAAAGTTGGCTGAGGCAGTGTGACCGCTCAGGACAGCGGTAAACGCGAGGAAGTCGTTATGTTGAATACATTGATGCTGCATAGCGCTCTGGGGGCAGGCATGTTAGCGATGACGGCCAGCCTGTTGCATAACCGATTTAAATAGCCTGTTCCGTCATTCGTTATCCCTGTCTTTAAGTGCCGCGTCGTCGGCACTTTTTTTATGTCACCTGAGCGCTTGTTATTCTACCTTGCCATTGTTATGTTATAACGTAACAAAAACAGGTGGGGTGATATGATGCAGCCAGAGACATTACATGCCAGTGAATCGATATTGCGGGTGAACATTGGGGCGCTGCACAAACCCGATGGCGGCTGCCTGCTCAATGACATCACATTCGGCATCGGGACAGGGGAGCGCCTGGCGATCATTGGGCCGAACGGCAGCGGCAAAACCTCATTGCTGCGGGCGATGAGCCGTGAGCTGGCGGTACAGAAGGATGAGATAACGCTAAACGGTCGCTGCATCAAAACTTACACACGGCAGGAGTTAGCCACATGTATCGCCGTCATGGCGCAAAACGACGTGCCTGACCTGAGGCTGTCGGTTGAGGATTACGTTGCACTGGGTCGTCTTCCTCATGTGCGCGCCTGTCCACATTCTGTCAATCAGCGCGTTGTGAGTGAGGTGCTAGAGGAAACAGGGCTGGCGGCGTTACGGCGACGTTCACTAGATGCGTTATCAGGCGGTGAACGGCAAAGAGCGGCCCTGGCGCGCGTTCTGGCCCAAAAGCCACAGCTGATTCTGCTGGATGAACCGACCAATCATCTTGATCCCCTTGGACGACATGCGCTGCTGACGTTAATCAAAAACAAAGGCATCACGGCCGTGGCGGTCTTGCACGATTTATCACTTATAGATACGTTTGCCGACCGCGTGCTGATTCTGTCACAGGGGGAGCAGGTAGTATGTGATGCGCCCGCTCGCGCCCTGTCATCCCGCTATCTCCGGCCGGTATTCGGTTTAAACAGTTTTACCGTATCGCATCCCGCGAACGGGAGTCATTTACGCATTTTCGAGGTGCCAGACTGTGCCTGATTCGTTGTTAAGGCTCTGCTGCGCGGCATGGCTGGCGAGCATTCCTGTTGGACAAACCCTCGCGGCCGATTTCCCGGTCACCATTGAAAGCTGCGGTCAGCCGGTTACCTTTAATGCACCGCCTGAGCGGGCGGTCATTAACGACCTCAATATGTCAGAAATGGCCTTTGCGCTTCATTTGCAGGATCGCATCGTCGGGCTGACGGGCATTAGTGGCTGGTACAAGATGACACCGGAATTTAAGCAGGCGATGGGGGCCATTCCTGAGCTGGCGCCTAAGTATCCCTCTCTGGAAACGCTGGTGGCGGTGAATCCTGACTTCTTTTTTGCCGGCTGGAATTATGGCATGAAGGTGGGCGGCGACGTGACGCCAGCCTCGTTAAGTCAGTACGGCATCAAGACGCTGGTGCTGAGTGAAAGCTGCGTTTTTACCCAAAAGGACAAGCATAAAGCCAGCATGGATCTGCTTTATCACGATGAGCTGACGTTAGGTAAAATCTTTGGCAAACAGGCTGAGGCGCAGGCTTTAGTTAATCACTGGAAGGAGCGCCTGAGAATGATTCCTCAACGGCCCAGCGCGGTCCGGCCGTTAAAGGTCTTTGTCTACGACTCGGGGGAAGATAAGCCGTTTACCAGCGGAAAATATGCCATGCCAACCGCCATCATTGAAGCCGCCGGCGCAACCAATGCGCTGGAGGGGCTGGATATCAGTTGGGACACCACGTCATGGGAAAGTGTGGCGGCAACCGAACCTGATTTCATTATCTTGCTGGATTATCAAACCGGCGGCGGGGCGGATGCCCTTCGGCATTTCCTGGAAAGTCATCCGCTGATGAAACTCACGCCAGCCGTCAAAAATCATCGTTATCTGAAGCTGCAGTATGCTGAGCTGACGCCAGGCCCGGCTAATATTGCCGCGGTGGAGAAACTGGCGCGCGCCCTGTATTCAGGAACCGCGCCGTGAATGCTACACCTTACCGTTTTTTTTGCATCTTGTGCTTTTGCGTCCTTCTGCTGGCAGTGCTGATGTTAATCAGCGTTGCCAAAGGCACGGTCGCGTTATCCCTGACGCAGGTGTTGGGCGCACTGGAACTGATCGCCATGCCTCAGTCTGAAATGATCAGCCGGATTGTGATCGATCTCCGCTTGCCGCGCACGTTGCTTGCAGCCCTGACCGGTGCCGGGCTGGCGATGGTGGGAGCGCTGCTGCAAACCACCACCCGCAACGATCTGGCCGATCCTTTTCTTTTTGGTCTCTCTTCCGGTGCTTCGGCAGGTGCGGTGCTGGTCATCACCCGCTTTGGTAACGGGTTAGGTGAGCTGACCTTGCCGGTTGCCGCCTTTGCGGGCGGGCTCTGTTCTGCCGCTGCGGTCATGTTGCTTTTCTACTTCAAAAAACTGCGCAGCCCAGCACACCTGATCATCTGTGGGCTGGCTGTGTCTTTTCTTTTTGGCGCGCTCACCAGCTATTTTATTTTCTCTGGCGATCAGCGAGCGGCCAGTTCGGTGATGTTCTGGTCGCTGGGTGGCCTGGGGCTGGCCAGCTGGCAGAATCTGCCTGTTGCGCTTGCCGGTGTTGTCCTGCTGAGTGGCTTTGCTCTGATGCGTCACCGCTCGCTGGACGGTCTGCTGGCGGGCGAACAAACGGCGCTGTCGCTGGGGATTAACGTCAGTCGTTTGCGGATTGAAGTCTTTCTTTGTTGCGCGCTGACGACCTCAATGCTGGTCGCCCTCACCGGGGTGATTGGTTTTGTCGGCCTGATGGTACCGCACCTGTGTCGACCGGTCACAGGGGTAAAGCACCGTCTGCTGTTACCGCTGTGTGGCCTGGGCGGCGCGGTTTTGCTCTGTGGCGGGGATATCATCAGCCGAACGCTGCTGGCACCGCAGGAGCTGCCGATCGGGATTATTACGGCAGGCATCGGGGGGATTTTTGTGATTCTGCTGCTGACCCGTGCATCGAACACCTGAAGCAAAACGAGGCCAGTTCAGCCCGGAATATACGGATGCTCACCGCCTGTCACTAAGTAGCAAAATGTCACTCTTCTCTCAGGTGTGACAATTGGTCCCTTTACGGTATTAAATGAATTAAAGGCTGTGAACCTCTTCGAATCAAAGATAACGAATACTGATATGTCTTATTCGAAAGTATCAGGAAGTATTAATAATAGTATTCTGACAAATGTAGACTTTGAAAACGCGTGTTTAGATAGCGCTCTTTTATGCAAAGCAGAAATAAAAAGATGCAATTTTTCAAAAAGTAAACCAGTAATCAATGTGGATGATGCAGTGTGTGAAGCAAGTCATTTTGTCAAAGCAAAGTTTGTGGCTGGATCCTCAGGAATTGAGTACGGTGGTCGTCGCGTAAGATTTGTAGACTGTGATTTTACCGGCACTGTTTTTGATCGCGTTGAGTTTAGAGCAACGAAATATATTAATTGCACCTTTACTGATGCGAAATTAAAAAATGTGACTTTCGTGGAGTTAAGTTTGAGGGTGGTATTTTACCAATAACAACCCAGTTTGAAAATATGTATATACCTTCTCAGTTTATTTTATTTCGCAAATAAAGCCGAGAAAGAGAACTCAGCCTTACTCGGTTTTATTATTTAGTGTGGTTGGATCTTTTGAATATACCTGCACTTAATCTACTTAATCATCTGCTTAGTAAAATTAAAATACTCGCGCACTTCGTTGTTATCTGTCACTACACAGTCTATCTGCTAATATTTTAGCCCTACTTGCGGTTGGGCTATAGCGATAAAGCCTGCAGCATTCAATGTTGCAGCCAGGCTTTGCCAGTCAATAAGCGCATTTCTCAGTGCTGCAGCCTTCAACATCGCAATCACCCCACCGTTTCATTCTCAAGCTTCTGCCTTTTGCGCAGATTCGGAAACAGCGTCATCCAGAGCCCGACCACTACCAGCGTCCCGACGCCGCCAATCACCGCGGCAGGCACCGCGCCCATCCATGCTGCTAACAGCCCCGACTCAAACTCACCCAACTGGTTTGAAGTATTGATAAAGATGGCGTTAACCGCATTGACGCGGCCGCGCATCGTATCCGGTGTATCCAACTGAACCAGCGCGCCGCGAATCACCATGCTCACCATATCGAAACCGCCCAGCGCCGCCAGCGCCAGCAGTGAAAGCCACAGTTTGGTGGAAAGGGCAAACAGCAGCGTCGCCAGGCCAAAACCCGCAACGGAGCCAAACATAATCATGCCGACGTGCTTTTCCAGCTTGTTGCGGCTCAGCCAGACGCCGACCAACAGCGCCCCTACCGACGGCGCACCCCGCAACAGGCCAAGGCCCCATGGCCCGGTGTGCAGAATATCCTGGGCGAAGATAGGGAGCAGTGCGGTAGCACCGCCCAGTAGCACGGCAAACAGGTCGAGCGATATCACGCCGAGCACGTCTTTGCGTTCGCGAATAAAGCGCACGCCCATAAACATGTTCGACAAGGTCATCGGCATACGTTCCTGAGGAGGACGTTCGTAACGTAGGCGACTGACTAAGATTAGCGACAGCAAATAAAAGAGCGCTGAAACCCCGTAAACAACCTCGGGACCGGCCACGTAAAGCAGTCCGCCTAACGTCGGCCCGACAATCACCGCGGCCTGACCGCCGACGGAGCTGGCCGCCATGGCGCGCGCCAGAATCGATGGCGGGACCAGCGCAGGTAGCATTGAGGTAATAGCAGGCCACTCAAGTGCTTTAGCCAAAGCGATCAGGAAGACCAACCCCCAAATTTCAATCTTATCTGCCCAGTGCAGTAGCGTCAGCGCCACCAGGGCGAGCAGGGCGGCCCATTCAATGAGTTGCCCAATCACCACGATACGACGACGGTCGAATTGATCTGCCAGATGCCCTGCGGGCAAGGCTAACAGCACCGAAGGCAGAAACTGCATCAGGCCAATCATGCCCAGTGCCATGGCGCTGTGGGTAATCGCATAGATTTGCCAGCTGACGGCCACGGAAAACATCTGAAAGCCAAACGAAGAACAGGTACGGGCCAGCCAGAAGGCCACAAATGACCTGTGTTGCAGCAACGCGTCTTCGCCTGTAGAAACCCCTTTATGCATAATGATTCCTGTCCCGAACCGCCTGTTGGCGAAAGTGGTTGCATCAGTCTGATTCATGACCGTATTCGGTCTTATTTTGTCCTGGCTGAAGCACAGTGAGTGTGCTGTATGATCCGACTCGCTCGCCATAAACGGAATCGGGCAGCACGAGCATAGACGTCTAAATATTAGCATGCTCAATATTCACTTTGATAAATCGAAATATCGACAAGATGTGATAGTTCCCCCTGAATAGTCAGGGGATTATCCGATCGTCTTGTCATCAGTTATGGCGATAAAAAGCACGAACTGGCCTGGAGGGCGACAGGACTTATCAGAGCTATTGGTCGTTTGCCAGCAGGGCGATGGTAAGATACGACCCACTGTTTTTGACTCCTCAGATAACGCAGAGTTAAAAACTAAAAAAGGCGGTGTTGCTGCGCGTGGTGGTATTCACTGCCTGAAAATGTATTGAAGCGCGGCGAGCCAGATTTACTTTTTTGCAAACTGTCAGGTGCGCTTGCGTGTTTTCATTGATGGTCTGTACCGACAGCCCGGGGCATATGGCCGTGTCGGAGACAGCAAAGGGCGTTGAACGTTGACTCAGCGGTCGGTGCCGATCCGAAGGGTGAGTTAACCCGGTTTTCGTTTCGCCTCCGCACACGCCAGCGGCAAGGGCGGAGGTGATGATGTCCTTGAGTGTGCTACAGTGTTCAGGCACTTTTTTTCCATGGGTTTTCAGAGGTCCCAGCTAATGACGAATAAACAGGGTGTTTTAATTGTTAACCTTGGAACACCAAAAGAACCCACAACTGCTGCGGTTAAAACGTTTTTATCTAAATTTTTGCACGACTACAGAGTGGTCGATTTACCCAGGATCCTGTGGTGCCCAATCCTGCATGGCGTAATTATTCCGCTGCGCGCCAAACGCGTGGCCAAACTGTACTCCTCTATCTGGATGGACGAAGGTTCACCGCTGATGGTTTACAGCGTTCGCCAGGCTCGCGCACTTGAAGCGCTGACGGGCATGCCTGTCGAGTTAGGAATGAGCTATGGCGAGCCCAGCATTGGCGGCGCCATTGACAAACTGCTGGCCAAAGGTGTCGATAAAATTATCGTCATCCCGTTGTATCCGCAGTTTTCCTCGTCCACCGTCTCTTCCGTCTGGGACAGCGTCAGTCGTCACCTGCAGACGATGAAAAACCGTTACACGCCGGCGATCAACTTCATAAACGATTATGCCGATCATCCTGCCTACATCGAGGCGTTAAAAGCCTCTGTGCTGGAATCATTCGAGGCCAATGGCGTGCCGGATACGCTACTGGTCTCCTACCATGGCATACCGGTCAGGTTTTCTAACGAAGGGGATAAGTACCAGGATCGCTGTGCGTTAACCACCAAATTGCTCACCGAAGCCCTTAACATGCCATCGTTGAAGATTGTGATGACCTTCCAGTCACGATTTGGCAGAGAGCCCTGGCTAACGCCGTACACCGATGAAACCATCAAAAATCTTCCTGCGGAAGGCGTAAAAAGCCTGCAGGTGATTAGCCCGGGTTTTGCGGCAGACTGCCTGGAAACGCTGGAAGAACTGGATGAGCAGAACAGAGAAATCTTCATGCATGCAGGGGGAACGTCCTTTACCTATATCCCTGCGCTCAACGATAAGCCTGTTCATATTGAGATGCTGCGACAGCTGGCAGAGGGCGCGAAATAGCCTCCGGCGCGTGCTGACATCAGCCATCCGGCTATAACGCCAGCCGTGACGGGGCCAGAATGTGTGCATTCTGGCCCCGTTTTTTAGACGCGCAATGCTGACCGGATGCAGGCCGCCGGTTCGCACCGGAAATGCAGTGCTGGACGGTTCGTAACAAACCAGAACTTGAGTTTAGTGCGTAACGTTTCTACCGGTATTTTTTGTATAAGTGTTTTACAACGAGTGGCAAAACCTTCGATGGTTTTTTGTAACTGGTTGAAAGCCTGACCGTTGACACTCTCCCTGCGACCACTCCCCGTTTCGAGCCTGAATGTACGGAGCTTTGTCGTTACTGCCTTGCTATCACGCAAACTCTGTCGGGGCTGGGATTTGCCTCTGAAACGGAGAAGCACCTTAGCTGCCTGCTGTATGAACTGATCAACTATTTCGCTGCCGAAATGGAAGCCCCGCGCTGGCTCCGCACAGCCGACGGCGTGAAGTTTATCGGCGAGGTGACGGCATGACACAACAGGACTGGCATCCCGCCGACATTATTGCGGCCCTGAAAAACGGGAAACGTCGCTGGCGGCGGTTTCCCGTCAGGCAGGGCTGGCGTCCTCCACGCTGGCTAATGCGCTTACCCGCCGCTGGCCCAAAGGCGAAAGATTGATTGCTGAAACGTTAGACGTCGAGCCTGAAAAAATCTGGCCTTCGCGCTATCGCTGATGTTCCTCCGGCGCAGCCCTGATACGGAAGCTGCGCCGCATTTCGTTTATCTGATCCGTCATAATCCTTTGAACCGCAAAAACAGTTTTCTATTATCGGCCTTCTTACCACGAACTAAGTTCCTGACTGCACGAAGTGCTTCATGATCTAAAAGAAGCACCTGATGTATCAGGATGGTCGCCGTTTTACCGGCAATGCCGCCTTTGAAAACTGCCGGATCTGTCCTCTGATAGATTAAGGCTTTCTTCACGCTTTACTACGTTAAGGAAATCACAATGAATCTGATGAATAATTGTGCATCGCCTGCCGCAGATGTTATATTAAAATATAATATTCGGAGGTGCTCTATGTATACCACTCGTCTGAAAAAGGTTGGCGGATCTGTCATGCTGGCGGTCCCTCCGGCCGTGCTGAAAACGCTGGGGCTGTCGACGGACAGCGAAGTGGGCATGACCATTGATAGTGGCTGCCTCATAATTGAACCTCAAAAACGTCCCCGCTATTCACTCGAAGAACTACTGGCGCAGTGCGATCCGCACGCTGAAATAAGCGAAGAGGGTCAGGAATGGATTGATGCACCTGCGGTGGGCAAGGAGCTCCTGTAGATGGACAGAGGGGAAATCTGGCTCGTTTCACTAGATCCGAATGCCGGGCATGAACAAAGCGGAAGGCGTCCAGTACTGATTGTTTCTCCGGCGTCCTTTAATCAGTTTACGCGGCTACCTGTGGTTGTTCCCGTGACCAACGGCGGAAACTTTGCCCGCGCAGCGGGGTTTACTGTTTCACTGGATGGCGCAGGAACGAAAACAACGGGGGTAATTCGTTGTGACCAGCCCAGAACCATTGATATGGAAGCCCGGAACGGCAAATATCTTGAACGAATACCTGAAGTTATTGTGAATGAAGTGGTGGCCAGACTGGAGGCCATTCTGAGCTGAGATTTTAGATGTAAAAGGTAAACGCAGAAAAGCAAAAAACCTGCTCAGTTTCCTAAGCAGGCTTCTTAAATCTGGCTCCTCTGACTGGACTCGAACCAGTGACATACGGATTAACAGTCCGCCGTTCTACCGACTGAACTACAGAGGAATCGTGTGAACGAGGCGAATAGTAACGAGGTCGCCTCAAGGTGTCAACTGTAAAAAAGCGTTTAGCATTCAACTGGCTAGCTTTAATGCAAAGCGTTCGCGAAGTAAACAAATCACCGATCAGTCATCTGGATTCTGCTTAATGGATCCTGCTGGTAAAATTGCTGGAGATGTCCATACATCGCGGGAAAGCGTTCAGCTAACAGAACCGGTGCGGTAAAAAAATACTCGGATAACACCGCGAAGCATTCCGCAGGATCGCTGGCGGCATAAGGATCGATACTGGCGGCCTGTTCCCCGACCAGCTCAACCTCATTTTCAACCTCAGCCATGGCCTCACGCAGGTCTTTTTCCCACTGGGCGACGCCACGCAGAGGAATCAGTGGAACGCCGCTGGTGTAGCCGCTACCGCGGGCATCCAGCTTGTGTGCCACTTCATGAATGACCAGGTTATACCCTGACAGATCGAAGGAATCCTGAATATCCAGCCAGTTAAGGATCACCGGGCCCTGCGTCCAGCTCTGGCCCGCATGAACGGCAGGCGCGTGATGCACAAGGCCGTTTTCATCCTGCCACTCATCCGCCACATTAAAGGGCTCAGGATAGATGAGCACTTCATGAAAGCCATCCAGCCAGTCGAGACCCAGTTTCAACACGGGTAAGCAGAACAGCAGGGTAATACGCACGCTACGCAGCGCATCAAGTTGGCAGCCTTCAAGCGGAACCAGCTTTTTTTGCTGCAGAAAGCGCTGGGCCAGTTCTGTCAGCGACTGCTGTTCATCCTGTGTGAGAAGGGTAAAGATGGGCTGTGCCAGACCGGCCTGCCAGGGCAATTCGGTGACGGCGGTATCGCTATGCGTTTTCCATGGCCATTTTAACATCGTAAGTTCCGCACTGAATGCTGCTGTCGCAGAATCCTGAGAGACCAGACAGGAAAATGCCAGCATCGAAACGTCATGCTGGCATTGTCGGGCTTCAGGGATGAAGACGGTATATTCAACCCGTTAGCGAGGAGATTGTCTGTGATTTAGCCCGCAAAGCGCAGGCTAAATTTACTCACGCCCGGCGCGCTCAAACTCAATGACCCACACCCACGGGTTTACCTGCCAGCTGGTTGCACCGTACTGTTTCTGCCATGCCTTGCGATAGGCTTCTTTTGGCATTTCTGAATTCACATTCATGGTGAAAAAGTTATTCAGAAAGTGCGAGTCGGTTTGGACCCCTTCAGCCATGATGTCATCTTCACTGATATCCTGAATCTGCTCCACACGCACATCGGTAATGAGCAGATTGATACGGCTGGCCCAGCGCGGCATATGAATGGCCGTCTGCCAGCCAAACTGCTCGTCATCCGGGCCGCTCAGCGTATGCTGACCCAGTTCATTGCTGTCAGCACGGTACTGGCAAAATTCCGGCGTGCGGAACGGTACGGGATCGCGCTCGTAATCCGCCAGGGCATCCTGCGGCACAATCGGCCCACGCCAGGTTTCGCGCACCCAAAGCACGTCGCCCGGCATACCGTACGGGCAGTGATAGCGAATGTCATTCATCGACATCATTTTATCGCCATGCAGGTGGTTAGCCTGAACGTCAAAAGCATGAACCCCTTCGTGGTGATCCTGCCCCGGGCCAAAAGCCTGCGTTTTCATTATGCGCCGGGTTTGCGTTTGTTGGCCAACTAACAGGGCACGAACCCGCTGTTCGGAAAAAAGAATCGGCCGCTCTTTCATGGATTACCTCTTTTTATTAGTAGAACCCGGTTACTGCTAAAACAACAAGGGCATCTAAATGGTGGCAATATCATAAAAACTATAAATCATTACCCTTAACAATTTGCCGTCTCATAGTCATCTGAGCATTGGTGATTTTTGTCCCGAAAAACGGGGGCGGATAAAAAATCAACAATGCTGTTGTCAATGCGCGTTCCGGGACATCTGATAGTGAGAATACAGTACGTTATATCGGCAAAAATAGGAACCTTTTCAGATTTATCTGTGTGTAACTTTTGCCGATTTTAATGATAAGTGCGAACAGGTTATGTCATGTTTTTTGTTACTCCCCGAGAAAATGCCTATCATTAATCATTACATTTATTAAACTAATTAACCTGCCCGCAATTAAATCAGTCAAGGCTGAAAAAGCAGCAAACTGACGTTTTAATTACGGCAAAATGCTATAAAAATGATCAGCGTCGCATTTTTTTTCGAAATTATCCTGGGGCAAGGGCGATATTCCTCTGCTGTGTAAAGAAAATGTCATTAGCCATTCGCTATGATGGTCGGGCCTGAGCGCGTAATTCATCGTCAGTCAGGACGGACGTCAACCCAACAGGAAAGAGAATATGTCACTTACGCTTTGGCAGGCTCGCTATGAGACCTGGTTTGAAAACAACTGGATTCATGATGATGGCGCGCACGATATCGCACATTTACGCCGCGTATGGATGAGCGCTCAACGCATTATGGCCGGCACCCAAGCCGATCCGCTGGTGGTCCTGACCGCGTGTTATTTTCACGATGTGGTGAATTTACCGAAAAACCACCCTGAGCGTCACAAGGCATCCACCTATGCCGCCAGTGAAACGCAGCGCATTTTACAACAGGATTTCATCGATTTTCCTGAGGAATTGATGGAGCAGGTCATGCATGCGGTTCAGGCGCACAGCTTCAGTGCCGCCATTACGCCAAAAACGCTGGAGGCAAAAATTGTGCAGGATGCCGACAGGCTGGAATCGCTCGGTGCTATCGGTCTGGCGCGGGTGTTTTATACGGCAGGTTCCATGAATCGCCCCTTGTTTAACAGCGAGGATCCGCTCGGTAAAGATCGGGAACTCAATGATGTTAAGTGGACGCTGGATCACTTTCAGACCAAGCTACTGCGGTTGCCAGAAACCATGCAAACCGAAGCAGGGCGCAGGCTGGCAGAACACAATGCGGACTTTCTGGTGCACTATATGGCCAAGCTGTGTGCGGAACTGCAAGGCAACTTAGTCAGTCTGGATGAGTCAGTACTCCACGACTTTAGCCCTATACACGCTGAATATTAAATTTTTATGACAGTATAGGAATCGATACAGTCATCCGGTAGCGTGGCAGTAATAACAATAAAGGAGTGATGAAATGACCGAAACTGTTAATTTAACGATTAAAATTGATCCTGCACTGAAAGAACACATCAAACAGTTGGCGCTGGAAAATCAGGTGTCAATGAGTCAGGAAATCGTGCAACGGCTTCAGTCCAGCCTCAATGCGCCTGCTCAGCCTGTCATTGACAGTCAGAATACAGAGGAAGACACATCGGATGCATTAAGCTCCAGCGAAATCAAGCAGCTGCGCACGCTGCTGAAGAAGCAGAGCAAGAAAAAGAAATCGTAAAATTCGGTGTTTGTCCCCGCAAAACGATCAAAAGCCGCCTTTAACACTGGCGGCTTTTTTACATCCCAAGCTTAACGGCTACAGGGTGATACGGAACTGCTGCACGCTTTCGGCCAGGCGCGCGGCCTGCTGCTGCAGCGTATCGACCGTGCGGCCCTGGCGGGCGGTGAGGCTTTCGTTCGTCTGAAGCTGTTTATCCAGCGCCACCACTTCTGCAGCAATGCCCGAAACGCGGCGGCTTTGTGCGGTGGCGTTTTCCTGCAGCTCTTGCAACTGTGTCACAACGGCGCTGACCGACTGGCTTATCTGGTTAAACAGCGCCTCAAGCGATTTCACCTTATTGAAGCCCTCTGAAATGTGCAGTTGCGTATGATTAACGAGACCGTTTATCTGCTGCGCCGATTCGCCACTCTTGTTTGACAGGTTGCCCATCTCTTTCGCGACCACGCCAAAACTTCGTCCATACACGCCCGCATGAGCGGATTCGATGGCGGCATTGAGCGCCAGCAAACGCGTTTGCAGTGACAGGCCGTCCAGCATCTCAACGATACCCGCGATTTCGCCGGAGGAGGCGACGATATGGCGCATCTGAACCTCCATCTCATCCACCTGAAGCGTACATTGCTGCATCAGATCGTCGGCGAAATGCGCCTGTTCAGAGGCCTGCTGAGAAAACAGGGTGCTGTTTTCGACTTCTTCAGACACGCGATGCAGGCGCTGGGAAATATGGCTAAAGCTGCTGTTTTGCGCTTGATACTGTTCGCTGACCTGCTCATTAGTATGCTGCATTTCGCGCGTACCTTCGGCCACGCTTGCCGCAATCGTGTTAATTTCAGCCACGATGGTGCGCAGCCCCTGGCGCATCTCCGCCACTGCGTTGAAGAGTCTGGACGTTTCCAGCGATTGCAAACGCGGTGGAACCGGGCAGTTGATTAAATCACCGGTTGCGATGTCCTGTAACTGTCGACTGGCCAGACGTAAGGGGACGATCACACCACGCAGCAGCAATACGCCGCCGGTCAGCAGCAGGACAAACAGCAGTCCTGTCACCATTAGCGCCAGGTTGCGGCTTTCCATGAGTGTCTGAAGGGTCAGGCTGTTAACCGCAGTGAGCTGTTTATTGGTCTGCGTAATCTCGTTAAACCAGGCGCTATTGAACTGCTGCTGGTAAGCCTGCATCGGTACCATAAAGAAGGCGTCAATATTATTCCCCTCCAGACCTTTTAGCTGCTCCTCCAGTCCCTGTTTCAGCAACGTAAAGCCCTGCTGCAGTTCGCCGCCGGGTGCGGCGTGATAGCGAGCAAAAAGCTGTTCAGCATGAAGCAAAGACGATTTGGCTGTTTCTGCCAGACTTTTCCAGCTGTCAACCGATCCACTTTTCTGATCTTCCATTAAATACAGCCCGGCGCGGTGGCTGTTATCACTGGCCGTAAGCAGCTCGACGCGTGCGCGGTCCAGCAAGGCCAGCCGGTCACGCATGGCGCTGGCCTGGGTGAGGTTGACTTTGTTCTGGCTCACCTGAGCGGTCAGCAGAACAATCCCGATGGACTGCAGCAAACAAAACAGCACCACGAACAAAATAAAGTTCCCGCGCAGGCTGGTTAGCCAGGTGGGGATCGCCGGAAACCTAAAGCGGGAACGTCTTTTCAGCACGTGCCGCGACAACAAAGTGAGAGGTGACATCATTCTACCCATCCATTGAAAAAGCAGCAGTATTCTGGGCTTGCATGACGGCGTTGTGACAATCCCGCCTGACGGCAGGAAAAGAGAGGAATTGTTGCGCCTAAGCGCAACTTTTAGCGGGAATTATGCGTTCAACTGGCGGATATAGGGCGAAAGCAACTGTGCCACGGCGGCAAACACCGGTACCACCACCGAATTGCCAAACTGTTTATAGGCCTGCGTATCGGATACCGGGATGCGGAAGGGATGGCTGTCTGCACTATCAAATCCCATCAGTCGCGCGCATTCTCGCGGCGTTAACCGACGGGGCCGCCGCGCCATATTGGCGGCATCAAGAAAATCGGCTTCCCCTTTTTCCCGATCCCAACCGCGATCGATTAAAATTTCTGAGCCATCTTTATAGTATCGGGCTGACAGGGTGCGCACGCAGCAATGCACATTGTGTGGATCATTCAGGCCAAAGCCGAACCCGTTACCCCGTGCTTTATGCTTCTTAGCGTACTGGTAGAGGTAACGCCACAATACGGGCGACAGGATGTATTTGTCATCGGGCTGCGGCTCCAGCAGGCTCTGTAGGCTGGGCACCTGGGCGGGGAAAAATTGGCGAATGTCGCGCAGGCTAAACTGCGCTGAGCCAGCAATATCCCGCCGGATGCCGACCAGAACGATACGTTCACGATGCTGCGGCAAAAAAAAGCGTGCATCAATCACCTTCGGATCGGGCGCGCCAGCCTGGGCATCCGCCACGTCATAGCCCAGCTCGTCCAGGGTTTCCATAATCACCGCAAACGTCCGGCCTTTATCATGGCTCTTGAGATTCTTCACGTTTTCCAGGACGAAGAATGGCGGTTTCTTTGCCGCCAGAATGCGGGCGACGTCAAAAAACAGTGTGCCCTGCGCCTGACATTCAAAGCCATGAGCCCGGCCCAGCGCATTTTTTTTACTGACGCCCGCCAGAGAAAAAGGCTGGCAGGGAAAGCCCGCCAGCAGCACCTGATGGTCGGGAATGGCCGCATCAATCGACTGATAGATAGCCTGTTCGTCAGTAAGGCCGGCTGGCTGCGTGACCTGGCGAATATCCGTATTAAAGTGGTGCTCTGACGGATCGCTGTAGTGATTCGCCCGATAGGTGCGAATTGCCTCTTTATTCCACTCACTGGTAAATACACATTTACCGCCGATGCGCTCGAAGCCACGTCGAATACCGCCGATGCCGGCAAACAGATCGATAAAGCGGAAATCCGGAGAATCATAATGGGCAGGACGTGCAGGCAACAAATCCTGCAACAGCGACAGTTCTGCGGCGGCCAGCGAGGGTAACGCGCGCTTGCCCTGACGAATAGCGTTCAGCAGTGGCGGCGTCCAGTGCGGAAAGCCTGCCTGATGCAAACGTGCGACAACGTCCCTAACGGAATAGATCGACAGCACCTGTTGTAACATGTTCAGTTCATCGGAATGCAGAGCAGCAGGGAGAAGAGGTTCAGCGATTGCGACAGCGTGCATGCAAATATCCTTAACAGTGAAGCGCGTATGCTAACACTCCTTGCCCGAGGAGGAAATCTGCAGGCGCAGGTCAGGATGGTGTTTCAGTGTGCGCCAGCGTCAAAAAGGCACAATTGCCCGGGTCAGATCTAAACGGCGCGGTCTGGCGGTGAAAATATTTTCTCTGCTTTTATCTGGCCGACTTTCACTTTTCAGGGCGACGACTAAAGTTGAATAAGTCGCTATTAAGGAGGTGCTATGGCCGACGTTCACTCCAGCGAAACGCGCAGTAAAAATATGCGCGCAATTCGTCAACAGGACACTGCCATAGAGCAGCGAATCGCCTTGCTGCTCAAAGATCGTGGATTCAGCTATCGGGTACAGGACAAAAACCTGCCAGGCCGCCCTGACTTTGTCGTGACCTCGCATCAGGCGATTATCTTTGTGCATGGCTGCTTCTGGCACCGCCACCACTGTTATTTGTTTAAGATCCCCGCCACGCGCACCGAGTTCTGGACGGGCAAAATAAACAGTAATGTAGAACGGGATCGGCGTTATGTCCGGCAGCTGCGGGAGAATGGCTGGAAGGTGCTGATTATCTGGGAATGCGCGCTACGCGGTAAACTCAAACTGGACGATGAAGCCCTGCTTGAACGTCTCGAAGAGTGGCTGCTGGCGATGAATGACAGCGCTGAAATCGATCATCAGGGAATTCATCATTACCGAGAGGATGAATGATCCCACCTTGCTAATCAGTAACATAAAATGTTAGATAGACGCTTTTCCGTGACCGGGAGCCCGCAATGAGCAGCATAAAACTGACGGTTAAACGCTTGTATCAGATTCGTGATGAGCGCATGGTGAATACCAAAGCCACCGCCAGAATCTATGCTGGGGAAACGCTGGTGGCCACGGAAGAGATAACCGGCATGACGGAAAGCCCGGTCAGTAAATATCTGCACATGGATGGACTCGCAGGACAAGCGGTGCGCGTCGAATGGGATTGTGAGGGCATCGCTGATATGACCGTGACAGAAATTGAACGATGCCCATGTTGTCAACATAACGAACCGGAATAGGCACGACGGGCTGCACTGTCACGCGCTTCGTCGAGGATGACGCGTTGCGGCTGATGCAGACATAACCCGTTGCTGATGACCGAATAAGGGAAATACTTTGGCAGGAACCAGTTTATTAACGTTGCTCGATGATATTGCCACGCTGCTGGACGATATCTCGGTAATGGGAAAAGTCGCCGCGAAGAAGACGGCAGGCGTGCTGGGTGACGATTTGTCACTGAATGCGCAGCAGGTGAGTGGCGTGAAAGCCAATCGCGAACTGCCGGTCGTATGGGGCGTAGCCAAAGGCTCGTTCCTCAACAAACTGATACTCGTGCCGCTGGCATTGATTATCTCTACGTTTGCCCCCTGGCTGATTACGCCACTGTTAATGATTGGCGGTGCGTACCTCTGTTATGAAGGGGTGGAAAAGGTCCTGCACAGTCTGCAGCATGATAAACAGCAGAACTCGCCAGAGGCGCGTCAGCAACGCCTGGATAAGCTGTCAAAACAGGACCCGCGCGATTTCGAAAAGAAAAAGATCAAAGGCGCAGTGCGCACCGATTTTATTCTGTCGGCTGAAATCGTGGCCATTACCCTCGGTATCGTCTCCGAAGCGCCCTTGCTAAATCAGGTGCTTATCCTGTCAGGTATTGCGATTCTGGTCACGATTGGCGTATACGGCATTGTCGCCGGCATCGTTAAAATCGATGATTTAGGGTTCTGGCTACGTGATAAATCGTCACGCGTGGCCCAGGCGCTGGGCGCAGTATTACTGGCCGCTGCCCCCGTATTGATGAAAGTGTTGACCGTTGTCGGTACGCTGGCCATGTTCCTGGTCGGGGGCGGCATTATCGTCCACGGCCTGACGCCGTTGCATCATCTGATTGAAAATGCGATCGCACCCTTCAGCGGCCTGGTTGCTGGCCTGCTGAGCAACGGCGCAAACCTGGTGATTGGTTTTATCATTGGGTCGATCGTGCTGTTAGTGGTTAACCTTATTGCCAAACTGCGTGAGTAATCGGTATAAAAGCGCATTCTTTAACGCGTTCAGGGGAGAAAACGATGAGCGATGACATGTTTGAATTTGATATTGATGCTCAGTTAGAGCAGGCCGAAGCGAAGGCAGAAAAAAAGGCGGGCGAAGTGCCAGAAGACCTGATTGATGATGCCGATTGTGAAGGCTGCAAAATCTAATCCACTCAGCGCCCCAGGCGGATAATTCTTATCCGCCTGATTTGTTTTCGACATATCTCTCTACGTTATTCTGAATTCGCCATTTTTATGCGCGTCTTAACAGCAGCAACTCTTTTACCATGCTATAAAGAAATGGTTTCAATGACAGTCATTTCTCAAAGAGGGCGCAACATGGTTTTTGCAATCAGTGATGAAGTACAGCATAAGGAAGGCGGGCAAACGATGGTGGTGACCGGACATGCCAGCGGCATGGTTGAATGTCGATGGTACGATGGTTATGCGGTCCGGAATGAGGCTTTTCGCACCGATGAGCTCAGCCATTCCAGCGAATCGCAGCCCCAGTTTACTTCCTGATTTCTGTCAGTCAGGCCGTTAACGACGGCGGCCTGACTGGATTTATCACACTCTCCATCCTCACTGGCGCGATGCCTGCAGCGTTATACGTTGCCGTCGTTGTCCTCTTCTACCGCTTTATAAATACGCTGCAGGATATCCGGAAAAGCCGACTGAACCCGACTCCAGCTGGGAATAAACGGCTTGTCGTTCGGGCGCTCGATAAAGGACTGACCGGCATCCAGAATCGACTGGGTGAACATTTCGACGGCCGCTTCTTCAACATGCTGGTCGAATTTCAGGCCGTTCATTGCCGCCTCATGGTTATAGATTTCCATCATATCCAGCGCATTACGGTAATAGGTCGCTTTCAGTACCCGGAATGAGTCACTGGTCAGCGGCACGCCCATGGTTGCCAGCTTACGCAGCAGCGACTGGACAATATCGTTGCTCATGCGCTTAAGGCCACCGGTGCCATCATCTTCTGCCAGCGGCTGATGCTTGTGATCATAGTGATCTGCAATCTCCACCTGACACGACTGGCGCGTGGTGTAGTTACGGTAAATTTCAGAGAGCACGCCAATTTCCAGTCCCCAGTCGCCGGGGATTTTAATGCCGTTGAGCACGTGCGTGCGCATCGCAAACTCGCCCGAGAGCGGATAACGGAAGCTGGACAGGTAATCAAGGTATTCGGAGTGGCCATAGACTTTTTGTAACGAGCGCAGCAGCGGGCCTACCAGCAGGCGGCCCACGCGGCCATTGAGTTTACCGTCAGCGACGCGTGCGTAAAACCCTTTGCAGAATTCATACTGAAAAGCGGGGTTAGCCAGCGGATAAAGCAGGCGTGCCAGCATGCCGCGTTCGTAGGTGACAATATCGCAGTCGTGCAGCGCAACACAGCTGGTGCGATCCGAGGCCAGCGTATAACCGGTACAAAACCACACGTTGCGTCCTTTGCCCGGATGGGTGGGCGACAACCCCTCTTTATCCAGTTCCGCGTCAATGGCTTTGAGTCTGGGGCCGTCATTCCACAGGATGCGGTGCCGTTGCGGCAGTCGGGAAAAAAACTCGCGGGCATGCAGAAACTGGTCACGGTCAGCCCGATCTAACCCGATAACGATTTCATCCAGATAGGGGACCTTAGCCAGTTCATCAACAATTTTTGTCAACGCCGGACCTTCCAGCTCGGAAAAGAGGGAAGGCAGGATCAATCCCATTTTGCGCTTACGGGCAAAACGCACCATTTCTTTTTCCAGCGACTCAACGCTGCGGTGCGTAAGATTATGAAAGTTAGTAATTACGCCATTCTGAAAGAAATCACTCATTGCATCATCCTTATGGTTTTGCGAGAGGAACAACAGCCTTTCATGGCTGAGTCAAAAAATGGTCCAGCCCTTCACGCCAGCCTTCAGGGCCGTGATGTGTCGTGCGGAATACGTTGGCATCTTCCGCGCGCTGTAAGGTAACCGGTGTTTTACTGAAGCCTTTGATCACCACGGCATAGTCAACCGCATCCAGCATCGGGGCATCGTTCGGGCCATCGCCCAGGCCAAGGGTGGTAACGTCTTCCCGGTCGGTGTGAGACAGTAGCCAGCGCAAGGCTTCTCCTTTGCCGCTTCTGGCAGGCATGACATGCCAGAAGCGGCCGCCCTGTGTCAGGGAAAGATGATAGTCGGCCAGCGCCGTGCGAAAGCGGCCAAAGGCCTCATCGGTATCCCGCCAGACAATCACCTCTGAGGCATCACGCTGACGGGCGAGGGCGGCATCCGCTTCACTCAGGCCGGTCATGGCGGAAACATCGACATCGCTGAAGTCATGGAAGCCAGTAAAGCGAAACTGCTGTTGTAACGCTGCCAGCACCCGGCAGATTGCGGCATAGTTCATCTTGTCGTCCGGAATGCGTACGCTTTTACTCTCGTTGAGGTACAGCACGGCGCCGTTTTCAGCAATAAAAGCGGTGCCGGCAATACCGAGCTTACGCTGCAGTGGCAGAATCTCAGCGGCGGTTTTGCTGGAGCAAATAATTAAGGGAATGGCGTGCGCGTTGAGTGTATCAAGCCAGTCTGCTGCGGCATCCCAGTTATAGTCGTGGTGGTCAAGCAGCGATCCATCGAGGTCGGTCACTATCATTAGCGATTCATTCAGATTCGGCATCCTGATCTCCTTCACTCCAGTTCGACATTAGTTTTAGTGTAGTTGAGTCTACAGCAGGCTTAGCATTGCGCACCGCAACCCCTATAACCAGGAGGATTCCTAAAACCCGAAGGATAAAATCGGCGATGCCGTCATTTCGTGCAGCGAATATCGCTGAAATAACAAGGCTCAGGGTGAAAGTGGCCAGTTTGAGTTAGGGCGAAATGAGTGAAACGCGCACGGGAAAGGCTTGTTTTGGCGAACGGGAAGCGTACTCTAAACGAGCAATATGAATTCCCTGGTGTAACGAATTGACTGCTTACCTGGCTCGCGCCGGGTATTTTTTTGCGCCGAATTCAGTGCTGCTGCGCTGCCTAGCGGTTTATCTCTGTATAACGACAATCATGAATATCCATTTCAAACTGCTCCGCAGGTTCACGGCACAGCCCTGGCCGAGGGGCATCCGCCCCCGTCACTGACTGCGAGTGTGGGGAAAAGTAGTCCTGCAGTTCACCGGTGCTACCGGGTTCAATAGCCTGCAGCAGGGCGTCCATTTCTTTATCCCGCTCATGCTTTTCGGCTGGGTGGGGAAGCGACATCGCAAACCTCCATCGGCTGGATTGGGTAATAAACATACAATTTAGCGGAAAATGAGAGGGCGGGACAGAAAAAAAAGCCCGCGCTGCGCGGGCAAATGATCCTTGTTACTTTGGGTGTGTTGTATTTCCTGGGGAGGAAAGCAACGAAAAAAAGTTTACCTGTTGTACCTGTTAAACGTCTCGCAGTGAAGTGTCAGGAAACTGAAAATGCGTATTACTCAGATTTACCTGACTTTCTCAGTAATCTGCTAAAAAGGGACTATATTTGATAACAAAACGGTTTTTTATCAATACCTAAAGGAATGGTTATGGACTTACTTCGAATTCTAATCGCAATCTTACTCCCCCCGCTTGGTGTTTTTATGCAGGTAGGTTTTGGGGGAGCATTCTGGCTTAACATCCTGCTGACCCTGTGTGGATACATTCCAGGCATCATTCACGCCGTGTGGGTCATCGCGCGTCGCTAACGCCTGCATTACCCAGGCTCTTCGATTAAACTGTTAACAGGAATGTATCGGGAGAGTGGTAAATGAAGGTAGACGATCGCGTCAGTGTGAAAACGGATGGTGGGCCCCGTCGTACAGGCACCATCCTGGCTGTTGAGCCATTTAGTGAAGGCACCATGTTTCTGGTGGCCCTGGAAGATTACCCGCAGGGCATCTGGTTCTTTAACGAGAGCGGTCATCAGGACGGTGTGTTTGTCGAGCCTTATCCTGCCGACTGACCTTGATATTTAACTGCCAGACCATCACAAAAACGCCCTCTGGCCTGTTCGGCTCAGAGGGCGAGTGTTATTGACAGCGCCGTCAGGCAACGCGCTTCAGCGACGTCGCTGACTCACCGGTCTGCTTTGGCTAAAACGTTTCCCAGTTCTCATTGCCGCTTGTGGCGGCAGCGGGGCGCAAGACAGGCGCAGGCGCCTTAGGTGCGCTATCGGACTGTTGAACAGGTTTTGCTGCTGGCGTATCCTGCAAAC
Source organism: Pantoea sp. B623 (assembly GCF_024814475.1). Lineage (NCBI taxonomy): Bacteria > Pseudomonadati > Pseudomonadota > Gammaproteobacteria > Enterobacterales > Erwiniaceae > Pantoea > Pantoea sp. B623. Next base: position 4,368,242 of record NZ_JANUXM010000004.1, read on the forward strand.
GGAAAGCCGCAACCGCCTTGGTCAACTTACCAGCCTGATCTTCCAGAGAGGCAGCCGCAGCCGAGGCTTCCTCAACCAGTGAGGCGTTTTGCTGCGTCACGTTATCCATCTCTGTAACGGCCTGGCTGACCTGCTGGATACCCCGGCTTTGTTCGTCGGACGCGGCGGCAATTTCCGACATGATATCGGTCACGCGACGCACGGCCTCAACAATTTCGCTCATGGTCGTCCCGGCTTCACCTACCTGATGTGAACCGCTGCTGACTAACTTCACTGATTCAGCAATCAGCGATTCAATTTCTTTTGCCGCCTGCGCACTGCGCTGAGCCAGGTTACGGACTTCGCTGGCGACCACGGCAAAACCGCGGCCCTGTTCGCCCGCGCGGGCAGCCTCGACGGCGGCATTTAGCGCCAGAATGTTCGTCTGGAAGGCAATACTGTTGATCACGTTAGTGATCTCAGCAATTTTCTTCGAACTACCGGAAATATCGTTCATGGTTTTTACCACGCCGCTCACCATGTCGCCGCCGCTGCGCGCCTTGCCGGACGCATCTGCTGCCAGTTGGCTGGCGTGATGGGCGTTATCCGCGTTCTGTTTCACCGTCGCGGTAAGCTGTTCCATGCTGGCCGCAGTCTGCTCAAGCGCGGCTGCCTGTTGCTCGGTACGCGATGACAGGTCGGTGTTACCCGCAGAAATCTCACTTGATCCCTGGTAAATGGCGATAGCCCCTTCACGCACCGTGCCAACCGTTTTGACTAGCGATTCCTGCATGCGCTGTAAATTGTCCAACAGTAAGCCAATTTCGTTTCGCCCGTGCGCTGCCGGAGGCGCGGTCAGGTCACCCTGCGCGATACGCTCAATATGGGCCACCGATTTACGTAAAGGATTGATCACAACACGACGGAGAAAAACAAAGGTTATCAGGACCAACACTAGGGAAGCCACGAACGCACAACCCATCGCAATAAAGCCAATTCGGGACTGCTCAGCTGCTGTACTGTTTATCGATGCAGAACGTGAGTCTCGATACTTTATTGCCTTTAAAATCAATATCTTGTAAGCGTTGTCTAGTTTTCGAGTATTGTCGGTTTCCTGCGCGATTATACTTTCAAAACTTCCTTGCTTAGCTGCCTCTATTGCCGGCATAACACCCTTTTCAAGGTACTCCTTAAAACTGGTTTTTAACGGCTCATCTAGCTTAATATCTTCTTGCGTTTTAACACTACGGTTCAAATAAGTGTTAAGGCCACTTTTCGCGTCTTTGATTCGCGCATTAGCTGAATCAAGATTGGCAGCATATGCATCCATTTCTCCAATGCGAGCAGCTGCACCAGCCTGAATGATATTTAATCTTGCTGAACGCATGTGAGATGTACTATCGAAAAGACCGTTACGAACCTGAATTTCATTGGTTGCATCTTTAAGCGATTGATTGCTGAGAACCAGAAAATAACTGGCCAAAGCTATACAGAGCGCGAACAGAAAAAGTATGCCGCCGAAAATCAAACTAAAGAGCGGGACCAGTCTGAGATTTTGCCAAAAACTGACGTTGTGATGTCCTTCATTAACCAGCGTTGTCTTCATTTCCTTGCTCTCTAAAAGGGGCCTGATGAAAAAAACATCGGCAGGAGCAGGAAAAGGTTTACCTCAAAATTGAGATCTGGATCGCTAATCCATAAAAAAACCGGCCTTTTGGGCCAGTTCTTAGAGGGGAGGAGGTTACCTTACGTTGACATAGATACCGGACGTCACATTATCGGTTAAACGCACCACATGATAGATCACTTGCTTATTATGCGTTTTAATTTTTCGCTTTATATTGCCTTTATGCGACGAAACGGTTTTCGCTTTAATTTGCATTTTATCTGATATCTGAATGGTATCATGGCCTGACATCCACATTTTCAGCATATTTGACTCTGTCTGACTTAGCGTAAGAGGGTGGACATCAAGACCCGAAGAAATACGCGGCGACATATTGAGTTTTTTCTGCAAATAAGTACTTAACAATGAATCCAGCGTCGAAGGCTTAATTGCTTTAGATGTAATAATCAAATTTTTTCGAACATACAAATATTCTTCAAAATGAATATTACTAATGGCCATAAAAATAAAAAACAATGTTTCGGGATGCTGGTTAATAACGCTGCGAATGCGCTCGCTGGAGTCGGTTTCATGAATGAAACAGTCTTCGTTAATAAAGACGACGCCAGGTTTTAACTGCTCACATCTTTGCTGTAATTGCTCAATGTCAGATACAGAAGTAATATTTTTCTTCTTAACTCCCTTAGAAGACATATAATCTGATAATCCCAGGCGTGTGTAGTTGCAGGAATCCATAATAATCGTTGGCATGTTAGCGACCCTCACCAATTTGTTATCCGTTTAAATCAACGATGAATTACGCGTTGCGGTACGAGAAGATTTCCAAAGCGCTTTTTTTTATTCTGCTGATGCAGCGTGGCAATGGGCAATAGCCCATAAAAGTCCTCTTCCCTGACCCGGTCTGCAAAAAATTTGTGTTGCTCTGACCTCACACCTGACCTGATATCAACATGATAAGTCGATACAAAGTCGGACTGAGCGAAATGCAGTTTTTTGGGAGCGCTGTCACTATCGCTGAAAACCCAGAGTTTTCTGATAGGACAAATCTTAAAAACATTTATTTCACGAAAGTGTGAAGTCGGTTAGCGAGTTGACAATGCCGGAAAAAACATTTTCTGACAAGAAAAATCACATAAAAATTTTTCTTTAGTAATTTCAACGCATTGCCGATTTTGTCACCAAAACAATCTTGTTGATGACTCGGTTAACCGCCTGACTAAAATACGCGAAGCGCGGTTTAATAAGAATAATTTTAAGACTTTCCGCACGTTTATCAGAATATCCTTAGTTGATTTCTGGGAAATGTGGTTTGAAAAATGTGCGGATAGTTATGCGTTTCTTAAGTATCAAATCAGGATAATAGTTAGATACTTAATGTTCAGACAGGGGACAGTTCTGTCAGGAACTGGGCCAGAAGATCGAATATTTCGCCGAACAGGTGCTCGCAGAAGGGGGCAAGGAGAGGCATCAGCAGGCTGATGGTCAGAATGCCTACTGATAAGGTAATCGGGAAGCCGATCGCGAAGATTGATAACTGTGGTGAAAGACGGTTTAACAAACCCAGGACCATATTTATCGTGAGTAGCAAAACGATCAACGGCAGCGCTAACATCATGCCATTAAGGAAAATCATGCTGCCGGATTTCACCAAAGCCATAAAGGCATTTGCCTGAAGAGGCTCGCCGCCGATAGGCAACGTATGAAAACTGTCCGACAGCAGGGAAATAAGCCACAGGTGACCGTTGAAAGTCAAAAATAAAAGCATCGCCAGCATGTCGAGAAAGCGCGCAAGAACGGGCATATTCAGTCGACTGGCGGGATCGAAAAAGGTGGCGAAAGACAGACCCATCTGCAATCCAATCAGTTCACCGGCGGTACGAACCGCGGCAAAGGCGAACTGCATGGTAAAACCAATGGCAATCCCAATCAGCATCTGCTGAATCAGCAGCATAAAGCCGGCAGGTGAAAACAGCGTCACGTTCACCGGGGGTAAATTTGGGATCAGTATCCAGGTGATCATGGCGGCAAGACCAATCTTCACCCGTTTACTCACCGCTTTTTCACTCAGTACCGGCGCGGTAGCAAGCAGTGCCAGAATACGCACCAGTGGCCAGAAAAACTGACTGACCCAGTGTACGAGTTGGCTACTGTCGAGAGTGATCATCAGCCGATGATATAAGGCAGATTAGAAAAGACGGTGCGGATGTAATCCAACAGCACGTTCAGCATCCAGGGGCCGGCAATGATACCCGTGGTGGCCACTGCAATAATTTTTGGAATGAAAGACAGCGTTTGTTCGTTAATCTGGGTCGCTGCTTGCAGCAAACTCACCAGTAAACCGCTGACCAGCGCGGCCAGAAGCATAGGGGCAGCCAGCAGCAGGGCAACGCGCATGGCTTCCTGTCCCATTACCATTACCGATTCAGGTGTCATGAATTTCTCCTGTGCAATAGAGAGGTCAGGAATAGAAACTTTGTGCCAGCGAGCCAACCAGCAATTGCCAGCCGTCCACCAGAACAAACAACATTAATTTAAACGGCAGCGCAATTGTTGCCGGGGGAACCATCATCATCCCGAGTGCCATTAACACGCTGGCAACCACCAGGTCGATAATTAAAAAAGGAATAAATACGGTAAAGCCAATCTGGAATGCGGTTTTTAATTCACTGGTCACGTAAGCCGGCAACAGAATACGCATAGGTACGGCTTCCGGACCCTCAATCGGCGCTGTATTTGCCAGGCGGGCAAATAACGCTAAGTCAGCCTCACGGGTTTGCCGCAGCATAAATTCCCGCAGCGGCTGTGCGCCTTTATCGATCGCCACATCCATGCTGATTTTATCCTGGCTAAACGGCAGGTAGGCATCCTGATAAATCTTATCGAAGGTTGGCGCCATAATAAAAAACGTTAAAAATAAGGTCAGGCCAAGTAATACCTGGTTAGGCGGCGCGGAAGGCGTGCCCAGCGCATTACGTAGCAGGCCGAAAACAATAATGATGCGGGTAAAGCTGGTCATCATTAACAGAATGGCTGGCAGGAATGTTAACGAGGTAATAAAGACCAGCGTTTGTACCGGCAGTGACCAGCTTTGGCCACCGTTAGCTAATGGCTGACTAACCAGGCCCGGCAACTGGGCATGGGCAACCGGTGCCAGCAACAGCAGCGGCAGAAGAGGGAGCAGTCGACGCATCATGGATTTTTTCCGGGACGTTTAACCAGATTTTGTAATAGCTGACGAAAATCCTGCGGCGCTGCTTTTACCGGTGCGGTTTCATCAGGTGCACCTGGCGGCAACGTATGCAGGTGAGTAATTTGCTGAGCTGTCACGCCCAGTACCAAACGCGCATCCGGCGTATCAACAATCACAACGCGTTCGCGCTGGCCGACCTGCACACTGGCCGTGAGTGTCAGCTCACGGCTGCCCACTTTCTTAGGGGCAAAACCCATGCGGCGTGCCAGCCAGGCACATGCCAGAATCAACAGAATAATGACGACCAATACGCCACTGACCTGGGTCAATACTGAACCTGCCGAAATGGGCGGTGCCTGAGGTGTGGCAGGTTGCAGCGTATGATTCTGGTTATTCATCTTAACGGCTCAGACGACGCATACGCTCTGACGGCGTAATGATATCGGTGATGCGAACGCCATATTTATCGTTGACCACGACGACTTCACCCTGTGCGATCAAATAACCATTGATCAGGATGTCCAGCGGTTCACCCGCCAGCCCATCCAGGGAAACCACGGAGCCCTGCGTCAGACGCAGCAGTTCTTTAATGGTCATTTTGGTGCGGCCAAGCTCGACGGTGAGCTTCACCGGGATATCCATAATCAGGTCGATATCCTGCAACGAACCTGACGCATTACTCGTTTCAAAGCTTTTAAAAACGTCATCACTCTGTGAGGCAGTCGTAGCGGAGCCAACCTGCTCATTCATTGCTTCAGCCCACAGATCGTCCGCAGAGATAGTATCATCGGACGGTTTCTTGCTGTCAGTCATGGGGCTGTTCCTCGTTAAGCGAATTCAAAATCGGGTTAATCAAATGTTCAACACGCAGGGCATACTGGCCGTTAAGCGTGCCATACTGACTGGTTAAAACGGGCACACCGTCCACATGGGCAATAATGCGCTCTGGCTTTTCAATCGGCAGAACATCACCGGGTTTCAGCTGTAAAACGCGCGACAGGCGCAGCGACGTTTCGGCGAAATGGGCAATCAGTTCCAGCTCAGAGTGCTGAACCTGCTTCACCAGATTGTCGCGCCAGTGTGTATCTTCTGACCGCGAGTTTTCCAGCGGTGGATTCACCAGCATTTCACGCAGCGGTTCAATCATCGAAAACGGAATACAGATGTTGAACTCACCCACAAGGTTACCGATTTCAACCTGGAAAGGCGTATTCACAACAATATCGTTAGGTGATGTGGTGATGTTGGTGAATTTCACCTGCATTTCCGAACGCACATACTCCACATCCAACGGATAAATGGCTTTCCACGCATCGCTGTATCCGTCAAGCGCCAGCTTCAGCATGCGGCGAATGACACGTTGCTCGGTATGGGTAAACTCCCGTCCTTCAACTTTAGTCGGAAAGCGGCCATCACCGCCAAAAAGGTTATCGACCGCAATAAACACCAGGCTTGGCGAAAACACGACTAATGCCGTACCGCGCAGGGGCTTCAGATGGATCAGGTTCAGGTTGGTTGGCACCGGCAGATTGCGTGCAAACTCATGGTAAGGCTGAATCTTGATCGCGCCTACGCTGATATCCGGGCTACGACGCAGCAGGTTAAACAGCGCCATACGGAAACTACGGGCAAAACGCTCGTTAATAATTTCCAGCGCCTGCAGACGCTCGCGCACCACGCGACGCTGGGTATTCGGATCATAAGGGCGAATATCGCCCTCAGGTCCGTTTTGTTTCTTTTCTTCTTCCGCGCTGCCGCTGTCGCCGTTAAGTAGCGCGTCAATTTCAGCCTGGGAGAGAATGCTGTCGCCCATTGATTCACCTCAAAATGAAGGCAGTAAACAGTACGTCGTCTACGACCTGCGGAGGTTGACCTTTTACCAGTGGTGGTGCCAGCGCCTGTTTGATTTGATCAACAAGCGCTTGCTTTCCTTGCTCCGTCGCCAGTGCAGCTGCGTTCTGACGAGACAGCAGCAGTAACAGACGACTGCGAACCTCAGGCAGGTAGTCACTCATCCGACGACGCGTTTCTTCATCCGGCAGACGTAGCGTAAAGCCTACGTACAGTACGCGGTCTGGGTCGTTGTCGGGATTGACCAGGTTAACCGTAAATGTATCAAGTGCAAAAAAGACCGGGGCGGGAGGCGGTTCAACTTTCGCGACCTCCGGCTTATCACCCTCATGTTTATTCATCATTCGCCAGACTGCATAGCCTGCCACGCTGCAAGCGGCCAGCGCGACAATCAGTAACACTGGTATTAAAAGTTTTCGTTTGCGGCCTTTGGCTTTCGCGTTATCAGACATTTTTGCAGTAACTTCCTGTGAATTATGGGCAAGCCTCTCGGCTTGCCTGAACAGATTATCGCGTGTCTTAAGTCAAACAATGGCAAGAAAAGACACGGGTTTTACGCTTACCTTCAGCGTTTGTCGCTGTCAGGCAAATGTGTCGACTGCGCCTTTGCCGGTTAACCGGGCCTGAAGAGACTGCGGTACGGCAATGGGCGTAATGTCGTTATCACTGTCCTGGGTGAGGGAGAAGCTGCCGTGCTGTCCGTCGCGACGCGCCTCCTGTTGCTGCTGGAAGCTCTGTCCCTGCGAGAAACTCTCACTGCTTACCTGACTCTCACCCAGGTTAATCCCGCTTTCCGCCAGGGCATGACGCAACTGGGGAAGCGCAGCTTCCAGCGCGGCCCTGACATGGCTATGGCTGGAAACCATATTTAACTGTGCCTGATCGTTATTCAGTTTCAGGCTGATCTGAATCGCCCCCAGGTCTTCAGGATGCAATCGCAGCTCTGCATTCTGCTGGCCATTACGGCTGAACATCACAATTTGCTGCCCCAGTGCCTGCTGCCATTCGTTGCTGCCCAGGTGGGCATTCAGCGTCGGCGTTGACGGTGAGTTCATCGTCGCTGAGGCGCCAGATGACTGCAGCAAGCTACTGGTACTGCTCACCGGCGCGCTGAGAATGGCCTGATTATCGCTGGCTGCCGCTAACGGACGATCGTCCTGCTTACTGACGCTGCTCAGTATCTGCTGAAAACTGCCGTCGGTGGTCAGAGCCGCAGGCGTCACCGCGGTGTTATGACTTGTCGCGGCGGTTGGGCCGGTCACGCTCTGGCTAACCAGACTGGCTTTATTGGCCAGGTTGCCGTCCTGCACCTTCGTGTTTTGGCTCTCTTTGCCATCACCTGTTAGTGCCGTAGTGACCGCCTGCGTCAGCGCTGACAGCGCTGAACGGGGCGCATCCCCTTGCAAATCCGCACCACGGTTCGCTGCGTTGTCTTTCACCGCCTGCTGCAGTCCCGTCGCGGGTAGCATGGCAAAGAGCGCCTGTATATTCTGCATGTCGCTATTGTTAAGGACGGTGGCTGTCAGCTCATCTTTATCATCGGCTGATTTTGTGCCGGCTTTAATCTTTTCCGGTGCAAACAACGCACTAAGCGCAGTCGGCGTTTCCAGCGAAGAGAGTAATGCATTCAACGAGGTGGCCGTTTTATGCTCCGTCTCTGTCGTGACATTTTTATCTGTAGCCGCAGGGTTTTTACCGTGCAGCTTCGCCAGGGAAAGCAGCTGATTTCCCAGGGCGGTGATAAAGTCCTGTGGCAGCGTCTCACCACTGCCTGGCAGGTCTGTGGTGCCTGCTGTGTCAGCAGTGCCGATGGCTTTCGTCGTCAACGCGGTGTTTGGCAGCGTAATCATTCGCCTTTCCTCAGTGCGGCCCGTTGGGCAAATTCATCCATCCGTTTCTGGTCGAGACGGTTTTCTTGTCGTAATGCATTTTCCTCTGCCCGGGTGATCAGAGTTTGATAGGCGTTCAGGCGCTGCTGTTTCTCACGCCAGTTGACCAGCGCCTGTTCCAGCCGTTGGTTCCATTGCTGTAGCTGACTGCGGTGTTGCTCAATCGCCTTCTCCAGCGTCTGGATAAACTGGTGATAGTTGGTCCAGCGATTGCTGGCAATTCCGCTGGACATGTCACTGTTCAGCTTATTGCGGTACTCGTCCTGGTAATCGAGCAACATGGAGAGCTGCTCGTTAGCCGCCTGCTGACCCCGGCGCATATCGCCCAACAACACGGCGGCGCGCTCCAGGTCCTGCTCCGCTAAATCGCGAAGCGTGTCAATAGCATTGGCTGTTTTCATTACGATGTCCTCGTATCAAACGCGCTGACTAGCCAAACAAGGCGTGCAAATGCAGGCAGGCGTCGTCGTACTCACTGCGTTCAAAAATGCCTTGTTGCAGGAAGGCTTCCATCTGCGGGTAAAGCTGAATAGCTTTGTCCAGCATGGGATCGCTGCCTGCGGCATAGGCGCCGACGCTGACCAGGTCACGGTTGCGCTGAAAACTTGAAAGCAACTGCTTGAACTGGCGTACGCGTGCATAGTGATTTTCATCAATCAGTGATGTCATGGCACGACTGATTGACGCTTCAATATCAATAGCCGGATAGTGTCCGGCCTCCGCGAGGCGACGTGACAACACGATGTGTCCGTCGAGGATTGCGCGGGCAGAGTCTGCAATCGGATCCTGCTGGTCGTCGCCTTCGGTCAGAACGGTATAAAAAGCCGTAATGGAGCCGCCGCCATCGATACCGTTACCGGCGCGCTCAACCAGGGCCGGGAGCTTAGCGAAAACAGACGGTGGATAACCTTTAGTGGCCGGTGGCTCACCGATTGCCAGGGCAATCTCACGCTGGGCCATGGCGTAACGCGTCAGGGAGTCCATGATTAACAGGACGTGCTTACCGCGATCGCGGAAGTCTTCTGCAATACGTGTGGCATAGGCTGCGCCCTGAAGACGCAACAGCGGGGAGACATCGGCCGGCGCCGCAATCACCACGGAACGGGCACGGCCTTCCGCGCCTAAAATGTTTTCAATAAAGTCTTTAACTTCACGACCACGCTCACCGATTAACCCGACAACGATCACATCGGCCTGGGTGTAACGCGCCATCATGCCGAGCAGCACGCTTTTACCCACGCCTGAACCGGCAAACAGGCCCATACGTTGACCACGGCCAACGGTGAGCAGGGCGTTGATAGCCCGAACGCCCGTATCCAGGACATCAGTGATGGGCGTGCGCTGTAAGGGGTTAAACGGCGGAGTATTTAGCGCCGCACGGTAGCCAGTTTCCGGTGACGGTAAGCCATCAAGCGGCCGTCCGCTGCCGTCAAGGACACGGCCCAGCAGTTGCGGACCGAGTAAAAGCTGCTTTCCGGCCTGCGGGTTTTCACCGGTAGCCCGGGCATAAACGCGCGCCCCCGGCAGAATGCCGTCCACTTCTTCCAGCGGCATCATCAGCAGTTTCTGACCGTTGAAACCGACGACTTCACTTTCGATTTCGCTGATGCTCTTACCGTCGTTGCGCTCAATCACACAGGTTGAACCCAGGGGCAGCTGCAGGCCGGTCGCCTCCAGTACCAGGCCGGTGGCACGCGTCAAACGCCCATAACGACGAATCGGTTGTACCTGAGAAATACGACTCTCAAAGGCATCAAGCGAGCCAAGCCAGCGGTTCAGACGTGTGGTCATTAAAATTCTCCCGGCGCCGCCAGGCGACACAGTTCCTGCCAGCGAGTGGCGACGCTGGCGTCGAGATCGCCATCTTCGGCGCTGAGCTTGCAGCCGCCAGGGTGCAACGTGTTATCTGCCAGTAAACGCCAGCCGTGAAGATCAAGCGTCGGACCTAAGGTTTGTTCGATTCTCAGCAGATCGTCCGGATGAACGCGCAGTTGAGGTTTACCGCTAAACATCGGCTCCTGCTGAAGCAGGCCCTGGATCTGCCGAAGCAGGGCGCTGCCATCCACCGTTGTTGCCTGCCCAATGACTGAGCGTGCGGCTTCCAGCGCCAGCTGCATCAGACGGGCGGCGATCACGCTGTCCAAAGATTCCAGCGTGTTCTGGAATTCGGTGACCAACTGCTGCATGCGTGCCTGTAAAGGCGCTTGCTGCTGCTGTGCATCGGCCAGACCTTGCTGAAAGCCCGCGTCGTAACCAGCCTTCTGGCCTTCAGCAAACCCCTGCAGATGACCTTCGCTATAGCCTTGCCCGTGCGCCTCTTTACGCAACTGCTGCTGCATATGTTCAAACTGCTGCTGTTGCTCATCTTCTTCAGATTCAAAGATGGTAACCTCGGCTGGCTCTGCTGACATGGCAACGGGCTCTTCTGGACGCCCCAGCTCAACCGGCTGCCACAGCTGCCATGGACGGGCAGAAAATGCATCAGACATAGGTTTCCTCGCCACCACCGATTACCATCTCGCCGGACTCTGCCAGGCGACGAACCACCAGCAGGATCGCTTTCTGTTCGTTCTCGACCGCAGACATACGCACCGGGCCACGGTTGGCAAGATCGTCGCGCAGAATATCTGCTGCACGTGCCGACATGTTTTTGAGGAACTTCTCGCGCAGAGGCTGCTCTGCACCTTTCAGGGCGATCAGCAACTGCTCGGACTCCACTTCCTGCAACAGACGCTGGATACTGCGATCGTCCACTTCCACCAGGTTTTCGAACAGGAACATCTCGTCGATGATTTTCTGTGCCAGCTCGCCGTCGAAGTCGCGAACCGCTTCGATGACCGCCTCTTCCTGATGTGTTTTCATCAGGTTGATGATTTCTGCCGCCGTTCTTACGCCGCCCATCTTCGCGCGCTTGAGGTTGGTGCCGTCGAGCAGGCTGTTCAACACTTCGGTCAGCTCTGCCAGTGCGGCAGGCTGTACGCCACCGAAGGTCGCAATACGCAGCATGACGTCATGACGCAGGCGTTCATCAAACAGCGCCAGGATATCTGCAGCCTGACCCCGTTTGAGGTGTACCAGAATGGTCGCGATAATCTGGGGATGCTCGTCGCGAATAAGGTCGGCAGCCGCCTGCGGCTCCATGAAGTTAAGCGTTTCCATCCCGCTGGTGGTATCACGGGTTTCAAGGATATCCTCCAGCAGGCTTGAAGCACGTTCTTCACCCAGCGCACGGGTCAACACGGAGCGCAGGTAGTCGTTGGAGTTCAGGCTCAGCGCCGCGAACTGCTCGGCATCGGCTTCGAACTCACGCAGCACTTCAGTCAGCTGCTTATGGGATACCTGACGCATGCTGGCCATTGCCGAGCTCAGGTGCTGCACTTCGCGTTGGTTCAGATGCTTAAACACTTCCGCCGCGCGTTCTTCGCCAATGGTCATCATCAGAATGGCGCTTTTTTCAGTACCGGTCAGACTCATAGTTCGTTACCCATCCATTCACGAATAACCAGCGCCACGACGCGCGGATCGTTTTCAGACATGTCGCGGATACGCTGGCTCATGACTTCAGCGCTCATGCGGTTATTAGTTTTGCGTTCCTGCTCCATCTCATCTTTGCTGAGCTGGACGCTGTAAGCTTCCTGATCGTTTTGCTGTGCAGCACGGGCAGCCATCGCTTCTGCAGCCGCTTTCTCAGCTTCTTTCTTACGCAGTACGTGTGGACGAACCGTTTTGCGGTACAGGATGAAGGCAACCAGTGCCACCAGCAGCCACTTACCTGCACTTATCAGCTGGTCAAAGAAGGACTGCTGTTGCCAGAAGGGCAGTTCGCTGACAGTAGGTTCGGTGGTATTGAACTGCGAGTTCACCACGTTGACGCTGTCACCACGTTGTTGTGAATAGCCCATGGCTTCACGCGTCAGGTCTTCAATCTGCTTCAACTGCTGCTCGTTAAGTGCAAGCGCTTTGCCTTTATCATCTTCGCGATAGTTCACCACCACGGCGACGGACAGACGCTGCACATCTCCCACATTCATTTTGGTATGGCGAATGGTGCGATCCAGCTCATAGTTCACCGTGTCATCGCGGCGAGAGTTGGTTGGCACGCTGCTGGCCGAGGCGGTACTGTTACGCTGGCCATTCGCGGCATTGTTCTGGCCATTCGCATTCTGCCCGTTGGCCGCGTTGGTGTTCGGCGCATTGACCGGCGCAGTATTCGCGGGCGCTGGCTGATTAGACAGCGCGCCAGGCACGCCGCCAGGATAAGGGCTGCCAGACTGCTCGCTGGTGCTTGTCTGCTGTGAGCGGATTGACGCATTTTTTGGGTCGCCATTTGGCTGATACTTCTCGTCTGTCTGCTCGCTGGTATCAAAGTTAATCTGCGCGGTAACCTGTGCATGCACGTTGCCCTGGCCCAGAATCGGATTCAGGATAGCTTCAATGCGTTGCTGATAACGGGCTTCCACTTCGGCAGCATATTTAAGTTGTGCGTCATTCAGGTCACGACCCACCGCATCAGAACGCGTTAACAGATGACCGCTCTGATCCACGACGGTGACGTTGCCCGGTGGTAAACCCGCCACGCTGCTGGAAACCATGTGGGTAATCGCCTGAATCTGACCTTCGTCCAGTGCGCGACCCGGTTGCAGCGTTAAGGTTACGGACGCAGAAGGGGCCTTTTGCTCACGCACAAACAGGGTCGGTTTAGGCATGGCCAGATGCACGCGCGCGGTTTTAACCGGCCCCAGTGATTCGATGGTACGTGCCAGCTCGCCTTCGAGTGCGCGCTGGTAGTTAACCTGCTCACTGAACTGGCTGATACCGAACTTCTCTTTATCCAGCAGCTCAAAGCCGACGTTGCCACCCTTAGGCAGGCCCTGTTCAGCCAGACGCAGACGCAGTTCATGCACTTTGTCTTCAGGGACCATCAATGCGCCACCGTTATCGGCAAAACGATAAGGTACATTCATCTGCGTCAACTGCGTGACAATGGCGCCGCCATCCTCGTTTGAGAGATTGCTGAACAGCACGCTGTAGTTAGGTGTCTTGGCCCAGAGGACCAATGCAAACACCACTGCAATAGCAGCGGCGGCGGCGACGATTAAAGGTATGCGTGGATTAGCACGCAGGCGAGCGAGAAGGTCACCGAAGCCTTTCTTGTCTTGATCTTGTGTGGCGGCTGCACTCGCATTCATGACCGATTCCTGCCTGACGTAATTGACCGGGTTAGTTGTGATGGCAAAACAGACTCCCTGACCTGCATAAATAAAATTTCCACTTCAATGCCTGGCATTATTTGATGAAACGCAAAATTCGATGGGTGAATAAGCCACGGTTTTTAGCGCCATTTAGGGGCTTTGTCTTATTGACAATGTGTTAACTTCTCCGCACATCAAAAATCTTCATCTCTTTTCAGTGAGGTAACAGCCATGTCAGTGCAGGCAATCGAGGGTGTTTTACAGCAGTTACAGATGACGTCGCTCCAGGCCAACAACAAGAGTAACGACGTCACCAGCCATATCGACTTCGGTGCGACCATGAAGGCCGCGCTGGATAAAATCAGCGAAACGCAGACTTCTGCACGCACCCAGGCGCAGGATTTCGAAATGGGTAAGCCCGGGATCGCGCTGAATGATGTGATGGTCGATCTGCAGAAATCATCCATCTCGATGCAGATGGGGATTCAGGTCAGGAACAAGCTGGTTTCGGCTTATACCGACATCATGAATATGCAGGTGTAGTCACGTCACTGACGGGGGAATATCAGGTTCGTGCAAGGTGGGCTTTGGGTTGTGGTAGAGCCAGGGCAGAGTGCGTGTTTGTGATAGGGCATCCAGCGCTGCTTTTTCTTATCCTTATTCCTTATCCACGCCGTCATACACCTGATAACCCCTCAGTGAAGGAGTTTGCCGCGGCTGACTGGCGAACAAATTCAAAAGTGTAAAGCGATAAAAACAGACTGACCGACCCCTATACTGGCCACTAAGCCGGTTAACTCACGTCTGGCAACCCGCCAAACGTACGCCTTAAAATTTATTGCCTCCGTAAGAGATAACCTTTATTTACATCACCTGTGCTATCGCAAAAAAAAAGAATTTTTATCCTGACTGGAATTAACGCGCCTGAGTGAAAACAATTATCCTTCACAGGGTTTTGTTTAATTTTCATTTAACTTCCAAACTATTTTTCAAGAGTGTTGCCGCGGTGTCTCGAACAGCAATATAAGGTTTTCTTCAGTTTCAATCCGATGACATCGCTGAGAACAGAAAGATATTTTTCGATAATAAATAAGAAGGGTCGCGGCGGTACGAATGAAAAATGGCTTGGTTTATTTAAACTCCTTTCGATAAAAACGCCGTGTTAATGTGGGTGGCGGTATAGAGGTAAGGCTGTGAACATGTTGCCTCATCCCGCAGTGAAGGCACCTCTGGCAGGGCGTGAGCAGTAAGCCAGGCACGGCCTGTCAGCATAAAGTGAGAATGAGCAGGTTTATAAGAAATAATATCTGATTAAAAGATTTAACTTTTTAAAACAAGTGCTCCGCGTTAATGTAATATCCTTGTTCACCCATCCTTTGGTTAAAATGAAATACTTAATTCAAACTCTGCTCGCTAACTCAAATAGCGGGGGGCAGATTAAATATGAGATTTATTCTGACGTTCAAGGCTCTGACTGTTTAAGCAAGATCCCTGAAGGCACATGCAGGGTGATTTCATATAAGCTGGTCAAGGGCTCTATTCAGTTACTGGATGACGATTTGGATTTGCAGGCGTTATTTGATGCTAACCGACCGGCGCAGGGCGTGTTTTATCCAGATGGGCCTCACCGGGTTAATCTTGAAATGCTGGTGGACTACCTTCATAAACAATCCTGAGTGACGGCGAGCCGTATTTACTTAAAAAGGCGTGATGGCATGCTAACGGGATGCAAACACATCGTTGCGCTTTTTTTTGGCTTTGTAATCTAAATTGCATGCCTCACTCTTCATGCATTTCCTGGCGATAAGGATTACGTCAGGCGAAGTTAAAAATGATACAGGTCTGTTACTGCAGGGACGATACGGATGTAAATATAGGGTATTCGATGACGTGCTTTTTAATGATGAGGCATTGATTGAGCAGGTAAAAGCATGCCCCGGCGCGGAACATGCTCGCGATAAAACCACTCAGGACGCTTTAAAAGGGTCTTTTTTATCATCCTGACTGTCATCATTTTTTCTCGGGACTTCCCCGTGATCCTTAGGTGCATCCTTAGCGGGATGATCGTCTTCCTCATAGGCATTACCTGCATTAGGTGCCGCTTCGGGTAAACCTTTGCTGACATCACCCTCATGTTTACGCTGTTCTTTACTGTTATGTGTATGCATGCTTCGCTCCTTTTTGAGTCTGTTAAGTCTAGTCCAGCTAAACCAGACCGTCACAATTCCCCTCAATCAGTGGGGCTCGCTCAAAAATGGGCACCCTTACTGATAGCGACTAAGCTTACGCATTGACGCTTTGCTTTCATGGTGCTCACTCATCCCCCGTCTTCCGCTCATGTCACTCACGCCAGTGAGTTCCGATTATTCCTAATGCAAAGTCGCTATATTGTTCTACCTTTAAATCTCCAGGCGACATTTTCATTGGATAAACAACCATAAGGAAACACAGCATGACTGATTCAATCGAAACCAAAAGCAAAACAGATTATCTGCGTGACGTGGCATCTCAGCTGAAAGAAATGCGTCACTATGCACAGACGAACACTGAGACGCTTTCTGCACATTGGTTAGCCTTTGACGCCGGCGAGTATAAAGATGAAGGAAACGCAGCCCGCATTGACGCGCTGCTGAACAAACAGGGTACGTTACTGGAAGATCTGGAGACGGCCATTCAGGATATCGAAATCGAAATTAACCACAGCGAGCAGGAGAGTTAAGCGATCCCCCGCTGACTGAGGCGGTGGCGGTTAACGGATTAATCAGCCACCAGCCAGAATTCTGCTTCATCAAACATCTCTTCCACGAGGCGCGCTATTGTCGCCTTCTCGTTCTTACTGAGATCGGTCTCTATCGCATTCCGCTCCATAGGCTTGACCTTAACCTCGATGTCAGGGAACACGCGATGCACCCGTTTCTCTAATTCTGCTAAAATCATCTCACGCGCTCCTGGCAGGCCCGCGACATTACGTTTATCGTAAATTAACTCTACAAACATGTTAACAATCCCTTAAGGGCAAAATCGCTTCGCCATTTTACTGTAAATAAAAACAGTATCAAGCTGATGTTTATCTTAATTCGTTTTTTCCGCGTCGCGTAGAAAAGCACCGTCATCTGGTTTACTCTGAGTGCGTTCACAACACTAAGTGCGCTCACTCACCAGGAGAAGTGCAATGCGACAATTGGTTATAGATATTCTGCTCAAACTAGCAAAAATGGATGTCGACGCTAAGGAACTGACTGCGCAGATAGAAGCACAGTCATTGTTGGTGGCAGCTTTATTGGTCCAGGCGAAACAAGATAACGCATTAACCATCTCCGAAACGGTTCAGGATGCGATAGTGACGGCTTCACGTTCATCATCTGAATTTATGCAGTCGGATATTGATTTACTGCTTACTCACATTAACCGGCTGCTGGCCGTCGCTAAGTATGTTGAAGTGAGAGGCAAAATGGCGCAGGAAGAGTAATGGCAAACGCTGGCGATAAGTGCGTTGTCTGTCGCCAGCGACGCCGAAAAAAGGAGAGGCTCAACGAACCGATCCTGATCATTAACAGGGCGACGAGATCCGCTGTATTTTCATTGTCCCGTTAAGACCTGCTCACTACAGTTCATTTTTAATACAGAATTCTTCCCAGCTCATTCCCAGTGATTCCGCATGCGATCTGAGATAACGTTCTATGGCCTCGGCAGCGACGGCTTTATCCGGCTCAGCCAGCTGGATCGAGAAAATCATACCATCAAGGTTCTTCTGGCGTAAAAAAGCCGCGTAGATGCGTTCAGCATGCCATTCACGTAGTTCACGCAGTGACATATTGGCGGCGCGGGCATCGCTCTCTGTGAGTTCGTCTAATGCTGCCTGGAAATCCGCGTGGGCGGTAAAAAACAGGGCGCGAGCCTCGGCGTAATAAGCTTCTGGAGTTTTCATTGCAGGTTTCCTGATAGGTAGTGCAGGGCGACAGTGTAGCCTGTTGCGTCTGGCTTGTCAGGCTAAGCAGGGCAGGATGAAAAACGGTCAGTTCGCGGTGCTGATATTGATAAATGTTGCCCGTGCGCGATGAAAGCGTCAGAAAATGCAGTTTTACGCTGAGGGCAGCATTCAGATAGCTTGCGCACCTTACCGTAAAAATTATAACGTAGCCGCCATTGACCGGATTTTAGGGATTAAAAAATGAAAAACTGGATGCTGATTGCCACTCTGGCGCTGAGTGGCTGCGCACAAATCAATAGTTATGAGAGTGCGGTGCAAACGCCTGCTCCGGCAAATTTGCAGGGTAACTGGCAGACAGTAGGGCCACAAAGCGATCTGATTAGCGATAAGGCGATTGCCAGTCTGATCGTCAATGCCGATGGCAGCACTCTGGATTGCCGCCAGTGGCAGCGTGTCATTGCAAAACCAGGCAAGCTGACGCAACTCAATGGCGATTATGTCAATGTGACGCGTCAGGTGCGGGTAATGCCGCTGGACGTCGATAACGGTGAGCTGGAATACGATGGTCTTACCCTGCGCAAGGTCGAAAAGCCGACCGTTGAATGCCAGAAAGCAGAGCAGGAAGTGGCAAAACAGCCTAATGCCGACGTTATTCAAAATATCGAGCCTGAAATTATGCGGCCGGCATTAGCAAAATAATTGGCTGAATGCGGTCCAGAGACCGCACTCAGCATAGTCACACGGGTGAATCAGTCAATCTGGTGGCGTTGGCAACCTCTGTTTATGCTTCAACAACCCAGACGCTCACGCTGCCACCATTACAGCTAAACAGCGCGCTGCCATTATCATCGGTGGTAATGGTCTCTGACTTATGCCCAAGATAGTCACGCCACACTTTTCCGGCATAGCCTTCGCCCATCGCAATATGTTTTTCTCCCGCCTCACCGTTTGACATGATCACCACGCAACCGGGCTTTTCCGCCGTGCCGCTTCGGCTAAAGGCTACACAGTTTGGATGATCGAAATAATCGGTTTGTGCGCCCCAGCCAAATAGCTGGCGGGCTCGGATCAGACCTTCGAGTTCGGGAATAACGGGCATATCGACCTGGTGAACGTCGCCATCACCGCCCTCATCCTGATAGCTGGCACCGAAAAGATCGGGATAGAACACTGTCGGTACACCTTGCTCACGTAATAGAATAAGCGCGTAAGCGAGCGGTTTAAACCAGGCTTCAACAGGGGCTTCCAGCGACTGTAACGGTTGCGTATCGTGGTTTGCGACGATGGTTACGGCATGCCAGGGATCGGCCAGAACCAGTGAGTTATCAAAGATTTTGCTCAAGTCGTAGGCGCTGCCCGCTTTAGAGGCCTGATGAAAGTTCATATGCAGTGGTGCATCAAAGAGCATCGTTTTGCCGTCAACCTGGTGGATATATTCCTGCAGTTTGTCGGTTTCAAAAGACCAGTATTCCGCCACGATAAATAAAGGTTCGTTGGCGACTTCCTGAACGTGGTCGATCCACGCTTTATAAAACCACGCCGGGATATGTTTTACGGCATCCAGTCGGAATCCGGTGCAGGGCACCTGTTCCATCACCCAGCGCGCCCAGTATTTAAGCTCTTCGCTTACGGCATTATTACGGAAGTCAATATTGGCACCCATCAGGTAATCGAAATTACCGAGCTCGCTGTCTACCTGGTCGTTCCAGCCCTCTGCGGTGTAATCGTTGATGATCTTAAAAACGCCATTTTCATCGGGGTTTTCAATATGATCGACACCGCTGAAACATTTATAGTCCCAGATGAATTTAGAATACTGTCCTGCCCGGGCAGGGAAGTTAAATCGTGTCCAGGCTTCACACTCTATAACATCAGGGTATATTTCATCGCGATTATCGGGATTAACCCGATTGACCCGAATCTGCTCTTTTTCGTCAGCGCCCATTTTATGGTTCACCACAACATCCAGCAGTACGCCGATATCGTGACTGCGTAACGCATTTACCGCATCCAGTAATTGCTGTTTATCACCGTATTTTGTGGCTTTACTGCCTTTTTGTTCGAACTCGCCTAAATCGAACAAATCATAGCTGTCATAACCCACCGAATAGCCACCGGATTCACCCTTATAACAGGGGGGGAGCCATACCATGTTGATGCCTATATCATTGAGCAGTGAGGCTTTTTCCGTAACTTCCGGCCACAGTTTGCTGCCATCGGGATAATACCAGTGGAAAAACTGCAATAGGGTTGGGTTGTGCATGACGCGTTTCCAGTCAGAGGAGAGGGAACTGGAAGTATGGGATAAGAGTGGAGAAATTACGCGGGTGAATTAAAAATATAGTTTCCACCCGCTAAAGCCGGGCTTTACTGCTCTTTAGGATAAAGAATATTGCCTGCCATATTACCGTAAGAGGTCATAATGTTCTGTTGCTGCGTTGACGTCGTGACCAGAGAGCGCAGCTCTTGCATGCGCTCACCTAATAAGGTTTTCAGCGTAGTTTCGTTATTGAGAATTTGCTCAAGTACGGGGCGAATCTGTGCCCGTTGTAACGCCGAAAGCACACCGGCATCGTTATCACGAGCCACACGCTCGACGCTGCTAACATAGGTGGATTCACAACTCAGTAATGCCTCCCATTGCCCTTGTCTGGCATTTTCCAGCATAGCATTACTGAGCGTGAGTAATTCCTGATACTCTTTTAGCAGCGCGAGTGGGTGACTCATTAAAACGTATCCTGCTGTGGCTGATAGTTAGGACCAATCTGTTTCCAGGCATCGGCGATGTTATTCAGCAAGCCTTCGACTTCTGCAATGGCTTCAACGTCATTATTGAGGTTGGCCTGTAACAAACGGCGGGTCATATATTCATACAGGTTATCAAGGTTGGCAGAAATCTCACCGCCTACTTCATGATTCAGGCCTGCACGTAAGCCATTAGTGATGATATTAATGGCTTTAGATAAGGCGTTTCCTTTACCCGGGATATCGCCTTGCTCAATTAAGATAGCTGCTTTTTTCATGGCGCTCAGCGCGCCATCAAACAGCATCACAACCAGCTGGTGCGGGCTGGCGCTTAACACCGCGCTCTCCACGCCGACCTGGGCATAGGCCTGGGTACCGGACTTAGCGTACATGCTTACCACTCCTGTTATAGTTTAGCGAACTGCTGGGTCAGATAGTTGCCGGTCTGCGTCATAGAGCTGACGAGCGTTGACAGGCTGGTGAACTGCGTTTTATAACGCGCCATCGTTGCAGCGATTTGGCTGTTCACATTGTCATATTGATCCGACAGCTTTTTCAGTGACGTATTAATGCCGTTGGTGGCATTTTGTACCTGTCCGTCGCTGGCCAGAATTTGTGTCAGCTTGTTATTGGTTTGGGTTGCAAAACCGGTGGTTTTACCGTCACCCGTCAAAAAGTTCAGAACATCTGTCGGCTGATTGGTCAGGGCGTTATTCAGCTTGGTGCTGTCTACGGTCAGCTTGCCGTTGACATCCTGCGTGATGCCGAGCTGTGACAGGGTGGTCAGGCTGCCGCCAGACTGTGCGCTGGATAACTGACTGCGCAGGCTGGTCTGAATATTACGCAGCGTGTTATCCCCTAACAAATCCCCATTGCCCGTACTCTGCGACTCACCCGCTTTAACGGCAGTGTATTTCGTTTGATTACCGATCGTGGTCTGCAGCGAATTGTACGCATCAACGTAGGCCTGAATCGCCGCGGTCATGGGCTGATTATCCGTGGCCACCGTTAAGGTTTCTGGCGTATTCGCTGCGGTGGTTTTCGTCAGGTTGAGCGTGACGCCTTCGGGGGCATCAGTAATGGTATTGCTGCTGCGTGTGATCGACACGCCGTTAATCTTTAACTGTGCATCTTTTGCGGCAACCTGTTCGGTCATCGCGTTACTGCTGCCGCCCTGACTGTAATTAATATACTGCGACAGACTGCCATCATTTGAGCTTACCGTCATGGCATTCGCCGTGCCGCTGTCACGCGCAGTCAGGGACAGATAATAGGTATTATCATCGGCTTTAATGATGCTCGCGTTGACGCTGCCTTGCTGCTTATTAATCGCATCGCGAATATCAGCCAGGCTGGTTTGATCCTTGGTCAGTGTCACGGTTAGCGGTGATTTTTGACCGGACTGCGAGATGGTAATGGTGCGTGAAGCCAGGCTCTGATCGCCCAGATCGGTATCTTTACTGGTGGCAGCTTTAGACAGCAGGGACTGAGAAGAGGCCAGCTGGCTCACTTCTACAGAATAGTTACCTGCGGAGGCTTTACTCGCCAGCGTGGCAGTAAACGCGGTGTTTGTGCTGGTCACTTTAGTGGCGGCAATAGTCGATGCATTTTGCAATGCCGCAGCAGCGGTCTGGAATTTTGACAGGCCTGTTTTCACCACGCCCCAGGCGGTAAGCTGGGCATTGTAAGAGGACTGTTGCTTAGTAATTGGCGTCAGCTTAGTCTGTTCAGCTGTTTCCAGACTCGTGTACAGAGTATTGAGATCGAGGTTAGTACCAGCACCGAGTGAACTTATACTTGCCATGGGTTAATCCTTTACGGGTTATACGCTAAGTAGATTGGGTATCGGCAGCGAGTGGCAAAAGATTAGCCTGTTTTTGATAAATTTAATGCGCCAATAAAGGACGCTTCTTTAATTGTCTTCGCGGATTTGCCTGCCAGAAAATTCCTGAAATTTTTCCCTAAAGGTTGCTCAGAGGCTGACGATAATCAGGTTGTCGGTGAGCAAACCGAATTCAGACGCCTTAATCTGGCTCAATTTTTAAAGGAAAAACATCATGGCAGTGATTAACACTAACACCCTGTCTCTGGTTACTCAGAACAACCTGAGCAAATCTCAGTCTTCACTGGGTACTGCGATTGAGCGCCTGTCTTCCGGCCTGCGCATCAACAGCGCAAAAGACGATGCAGCCGGCGAAGCGATCGCTAACCGCTTCAGCTCTAACATCAACGGCCTGACCGTTGCTGCCCGCAACGCCAACGACGGTATCTCTCTGTCGCAGACCGCTGAAGGCGCGCTGACCGAAGTCAACAACAACCTGCAGCGCGTACGTGACCTGACCGTTCAGGCACAGAACAGCTCTAACTCAGCGTCTGACATCGACTCGATTCAGGCTGAAGTTAACCAGCGTATGCAGGAAATCGACCGCGTCACCAAGCAGACCGACTTCAACGGCATCAAAGTGCTGAACACCGGTTCAGGCAGCAGCACCTACAACTTCCAGGTTGGCGCCAAAGACGGTGAAACCATCGGTATCACCATCAGCGCAAGCGACGGTTTTGACCTGGCCTCAGCCGGTCAGTCTGGTACCACCCAGAACACCCGCGCAATGACCTCGGGCGACACTGTAAACGGCAACGCGCGTACCACTTCAGCGATCGGTTTCGACGTGCTGAAAGGTGCCGTCACCGGTGGTACTGGTGGTGCAGCAGCAGGCACCACGCCGCTGGCCGATATCGATAAAGCGATCAAAGCGGTCGACAACCAGCGCAGCCTGCTGGGTGCGTCTCAGAACCGTTTTGAGTCCACCATCAGCAACCTGAACAACACCGTAACCAACCTGACCGCGGCCCGCAGCCGTATCCAGGATGCGGATTACGCAACGGAAGTGTCGAACATGTCCCGCGCGCAGATCCTGCAGCAGGCCGGCTCTTCTGTACTGGCCCAGGCCAACCAGGTTCCACAGACCATGCTGTCTCTGCTGCGTTAATCGCCGCAAAACCTGTATTAATAAAAACGCCCTCAGCAATGAGGGCGTTTTTTTTATTGCCGCGGCAGGCTGATCACAACCTCAACGGATTTAGGCGCGCGGTAAGGTATTGAACAGCGTTTTGAGGCTCTTTTTGTACGAAGTGATGTCCGCTTTAGCAGCACAGACTTAGGTTTTTACGGCAAAGTAATAAAAAAACGACACGAAGAATTAAAGTTTCAACCAGAGCGGGCGATAACAATATTGAAGGCGATAAAGCCGCAGGCCAAATACCTGACCCTGACTTTCTTATTAAAGGACATTCATCATGGCAGTCATTAATACCAATACCCTGTCTCTGGTTACTCAGAACAACCTGAGCAAATCTCAGTCTTCACTGGGCACTGCCATTGAGCGTCTGTCTTCCGGCCTGCGTATTAACAGCGCGAAAGACGATGCAGCCGGCGAAGCGATCGCTAACCGCTTCAGCTCTAACATCAACGGCCTGACCGTTGCTGCCCGCAACGCCAACGACGGTATCTCTCTGTCGCAGACCGCTGAAGGCGCGCTGACCGAAGTCAACAACAACCTGCAGCGCGTACGTGACCTGACCGTTCAGGCACAGAACAGCTCTAACTCAGCGTCTGACATCGACTCGATTCAGGCTGAAGTTAACCAGCGTATGCAGGAAATCGACCGCGTCACCAAGCAGACCGACTTCAACGGCATCAAAGTGCTGAACACCGGTTCAGGCAGCAGCACCTACAACTTCCAGGTTGGCGCCAAAGACGGTGAAACCATCGGTATCACCATCAGCGCAAGCGACGGTTTTGACCTGGCCTCAGCCGGTCAGACTGGTACCACCCAGAACACCCGCGCAATGACCACGGGCGACACTGTAAACGGCAACGCGCGTACCACTTCAGCGATCGGTTTCGACGTGCTGAAAGGTGCCGTTACCGGTGGTACTGGTGGTGCAGCAGCAGGTACCACGCCGCTGGCCGACATTGATAAAGCGATCAAAGCGGTCGACAACCAGCGCAGCCTGCTGGGTGCGTCTCAGAACCGTTTTGAGTCCACCATCAGCAACCTGAACAACACCGTAACCAACCTGACCGCGGCCCGCAGCCGTATCCAGGATGCGGATTACGCAACGGAAGTGTCGAACATGTCCCGCGCGCAGATCCTGCAGCAGGCCGGCTCTTCTGTACTGGCCCAGGCCAACCAGGTTCCACAGACCATGCTGTCTCTGCTGCGTTAATCGCCGCAAAACCTGTATTAACAAAAACGCCTTCAGTTATGAAGGCGTTTTTCATTTGTGTCATATAAATATTCTTCTCAAACGTGTTTGCTCCCGTTTTGCTTTTCCCTCATCCATTGCTTTTTGTGTCGGGCATTCATAGCCCAATGCGGAACAGCGCAATGGCCTTTATGTTGCTGATGAGGTTATTCAGCTACGCCTGAGATTCCATCTCAACAGGTTTTCCAACAGACGATTAAAAAAAACCGTGTCCTGCGTAAAGTTTTGCTCATGACGGGCGATAACAATATTGAAGGTGATGAAGCCGCAGGCCGAATCCAAACCCTGTAATTTTTATATAAAGGATAATTATTATGGCAGTTATTAATACCAATACCCTGTCTCTGGTTACTCAGAACAACCTGAGCAAATCTCAGTCTTCACTGGGTACTGCGATTGAGCGCCTGTCTTCCGGCCTGCGCATCAACAGCGCAAAAGACGATGCAGCCGGCGAAGCGATCGCTAACCGCTTCAGCTCTAACATCAACGGCCTGACCGTTGCTGCCCGCAACGCCAACGACGGTATCTCTCTGTCGCAGACCGCTGAAGGCGCGCTGACCGAAGTCAACAACAACCTGCAGCGCGTACGTGACCTGACCGTTCAGGCACAGAACAGCTCTAACTCAGCGTCTGACATCGACTCGATTCAGGCTGAAGTTAACCAGCGTATGCAGGAAATCGACCGCGTCACCAAGCAGACCGACTTCAACGGCATCAAAGTGCTGAACACCGGTTCAGGCAGCAGCACCTACAACTTCCAGGTTGGCGCCAAAGACGGTGAAACCATCGGTATCACCATCAGCGCAAGCGACGGTTTTGACCTGGCCTCAGCCGGTCAGTCTGGTACCACCCAGAACACCCGCGCAATGACCTCGGGCGACACTGTAAACGGCAACGCGCGTACCACTTCAGCGATCGGTTTCGACGTGCTGAAAGGTGCCGTCACCGGTGGTACTGGTGGTGCAGCAGCAGGCACCACGCCGCTGGCCGATATCGATAAAGCGATCAAAGCGGTCGACAACCAGCGCAGCCTGCTGGGTGCGTCTCAGAACCGTTTTGAGTCCACCATCAGCAACCTGAACAACACCGTAACCAACCTGACCGCGGCCCGCAGCCGTATCCAGGATGCGGATTACGCAACGGAAGTGTCGAACATGTCCCGCGCGCAGATCCTGCAGCAGGCCGGCTCTTCTGTACTGGCCCAGGCCAACCAGGTTCCACAGACCATGCTGTCTCTGCTGCGTTAATCGCCGCAAAACCTGTATTAATAAAAACGCCCTCAGTGATGAGGGCGTTTTTTTATTGCCTGAAAACATGATGTCTTCATGGCTGTGGGTGAAAAAGTGAAACGCTTGCTTGAATGTTAGAGGGATTCATACGGCATTTCACGTCGGTGAGTCTCTGGCAGGTCAGCTCACAGCGTTGAGTATCGAACGCTGACGTAAGGGAATAGACAGAAATATGCTGCGTTGAGGGCCTGGGCTAAAACAGGTGCATATCCTGATGCTGATTCGTTCCTGAAAGTGGTTCTGGCAGGCACGGCTATGACATCTTGCGTTATATCCGTTCATGTTCAGGCCGACTGGCTTTTAAAAGGGAAGCGGTTTGACATGAGATGATGAATAGTAATTATTAACGCAATGTTATTATCACGCCTTTCTGGGAATGGATTATTGAAGATGGAATGCTGAAACAGGTTGCCCGAACAGGCACTGAGATATCACGATGTTTCTTTATTGCAGAAATAACATTTTGTCTCGGTGGTGGCATCATATTAAAGCGGAGACACTTTTCAATAAAACCAGTAAGTGAAAGGTTTTAATACGGAATAAATAGGCGAAAAAATATAACCGCCTATTTAATAACGTTTTTTAATACAGGGGAAAGTGAGCAGGGGAGCGCCTGCTGCCAGGAATACGGTAAGTTTACGCTTCAGTACGTCCCGACCTTGACCTGGGAAGCCTTTTGTAAACAAATTTCAGTTGTCCTCTTTGGTAAAAAAAAAGACTAAAGCATAAAGTTTTAAGCCAGGGGGGCGATAACAATATTGAAGGCGATGAAGCCGCAGGCCAAATCCGAACCCTATAATTCTTTTATGAAGGATAATTATTATGGCAGTTATTAATACCAATACCCTGTCTCTGGTTACGCAGAATAACCTGACCAAATCTCAGTCATCACTGGGTACTGCGATTGAGCGCCTGTCTTCCGGCCTGCGCATCAACAGTGCAAAAGATGACGCAGCGGGTCAGGCGATTGCCAACCGCTTCAGCTCTAACATCAACGGCCTGACCGTTGCTGCCCGTAACGCCAACGACGGTATCTCGCTGTCACAGACCGCTGAAGGCGCGCTGACCGAAGTCAACAACAACCTGCAGCGCGTACGTGACCTGACCGTTCAGGCACAGAACAGCTCTAACTCAGCGTCTGACATCGACTCGATTCAGGCTGAAGTTAACCAGCGTATGCAGGAAATCGACCGCGTCACCAAGCAGACCGACTTCAACGGCATCAAAGTGCTGAACACCGGTTCAGGCAGCAGCACCTACAACTTCCAGGTTGGCGCCAAAGACGGTGAAACCATCGGTATCACCATCAGCGCAAGTAACGGTTTCAACCTGTTCAATACCTCTGGTGCGACGTCTCAGACTACAGGTCAGACTATCAATGGCAACGCCCGTACTACCGCTGCAGAAGGCTTTGACGTACTGAGCGGTACCGTAACAAGCGGTGGCAGCACTGATGGTGCGCCGCTGGCCGATATTGATGCTGCCATTAAAGCAGTCGATAACCAGCGCAGCCTGCTGGGTGCGTCTCAGAACCGTTTTGAGTCCACCATCAGCAACCTGAACAACACCGTAACCAACCTGACCGCGGCCCGCAGCCGTATCCAGGATGCGGATTACGCAACGGAAGTGTCGAACATGTCCCGTGCGCAGATCCTGCAGCAGGCCGGTTCTTCTGTACTGGCCCAGGCCAACCAGGTACCACAGACCATGCTGTCTCTGCTGCGTTAATCGCCGCAAAACCTGTATTAATAAAAACGCCCTCATTTCTGAGGGCGTTTTTTTGCTTAATCGCTTTAATTAGCCCGGTTTACTGTAGCTAATGTCCCGCTAAGTTAGTCGCTTACACTTCTACAATAGTCTGATATGGGTGATCTATGTGCGTGCAGATTTTGCTGATGCACAACCAGAGGATATCAGATGAGCAGGCTTTTAATTAGCATCGACAGATTCGAGCACTTTTCCATTCACGTTAATGAAGCGCTCGATATCATTGATGTTTTTTTGTCCTTAGGATGGCAGGTTGACGTCGTTACCAGTACGTACGGTAAGACGGTGTCATTTGAACTGGAAAGGCTCAGACAGAATCCAGACTTTCGCATCATCAGCGAAAAGCTGGGCACTTTGGCCGATGAGTATGGGCTTATCCTGGTTTACAAAGGTTTTTTTAGCCAGAAACTCCTGTCTTCTGTTGGGTTATTTTCCAGAACCGCGCCCGTTATTTTCCGGCATTTTTACGACTATCACGATGTTTATATGCCATGGGGCGTTGAGCTTGAGAATCAGCTTGCTTCACTCTCTCTCAGCCTGTCGCCGGCGATCTCTGAGCGATTACTCCAGAACGGCCTTCTACCCGGTCAGGTAGAGGTTTTACCCTATACTTTCTCCCCTGCATTCAATGCATTCGGGCAGCGTAGGATTCGCACAGAATTGAAAAAGGTGCTTTATTTTGCGCCTGATATTTCTGCCGAAATGTATGAACTGCAGCAGCAGCTCAAAGCACAAGCAATTAGCCTGGAATGGTTCGATTGCAGCCAGCCTGTTAGCCGTATTGAGCCTGAGTGGCTCAATAATTATGATGCCGTTATCGGTAGTGATGAGATTGTGGCGAAATCACTCATCCTCGGTATTCCTGTGTTTCTCGCCTCTACAAATTATGTTGAAGGCTATTTAGGCGAGCATAATTTTAGTGAGTTCGATAAATCACATTTTACTGTCGTTAACCTGCAGTTTTGTCCTGATGCGGATGAATGGATTGAATTACTCAAACGTGGCTTCAAGGATGCACTGCAGTGGACGCTTGCAAATGAAGACCGCTTCCGGAATCAGTGGGACCTGTCTTGTGCCATCGACAAAATCATTAGCCTGCCACTTGTAGCCAAAAAATGGTCCATGGATGAACGCGCGCATCACGCTTTGCGTTTCCATAGCCAGTCAGTGTTGTCATGGGTAGACAAAAACTATTCTATAGAGCAGTGGCTTAAAGAGAGGCGTATTACGGACGCCCGTCGGGCAGCATTACTCTCGTTTATTGGAGCCGTTCCAGAAAGTGGTCACATCGGCGTCGTCATCGTTAATGAAAAAGGCAACGCAGCTGACTGCAAACGTTCTCTGGCTGCGGTCAGGGAGCAAACACTGCCGCCCTCGACAATAAGCTTATTAAGCGATGATGATGTCGTTTTAGATGAAGGAACTTTTGCGCGATGTGAAAAGGGCTGGCTGGCTGAACTTAACCACTTGCTCAAAGACACAAGTGCGCCTTCCGCATTTATTGTTGTCATGGCGGGAGATGAGCTTTTACCGGATGCCTTGTTGCTCATGGCTGAACACCGTTTGCGCTATCCGGATACCGCCTTCTGGTATTGCGATGAGAGCTTTAACGATGAAAACAATGAACCCGGCGTCATACTGCGACCCGCGCCTAATATCGATCTGTTAAGAAGCACGCCTTACGTGGGCCGCACGCTGATGTTTGACAAACATAAGGCGCAGGCAGCAGGGGGGATCACCGATGAAATGAATCCCCTCGGACTTTATCAACTTCTTTGGCAATGCATTGAACAGCAAGGGCCGGGTGCACTTGGTCATCTGTCAGAAGTGGTGGTAAAGAGCAGTAAAGATAACGGCCGCTGGTTCGAGGAAAGCCATTACAGCGCAGCCTATCAGGACGTTGTTAAAGCACATTTACAACGTTTAGGGATTACGGCATCACTTGACGCCGGGATGAATCTGGGCACGATGCGGGTGCGTTATCACTGGGATGCTAAACCGCTGGTTTCAATTATTATTCCCACCCGCGACCACGCCGCCTTATTACGTACCTGTATTGATACGTTGATGGAGAAAACGCGCTATCCCTATTATGAATTGCTGATTGTTGATAACCAGTCAGTGGACGAACAGGCGTGTGCATTTCTTAACGATCTTGAAAAATTAAATATCGAACAAATCAAGGTCCTACGCTACGACGCGCCGTTCAACTTTGCAGCCATAAATAATCGTGCTGCGGAACAGGCACGAGGCGACATACTGCTGTTTCTCAATAACGACTGCCAAATTACCCATCCGGACTGGCTTGATGCACTGCTCGAACATGCCTTGCGTCCGGAAATTGCCTTGGCGGGCGCTCGTCTGGAGTATCAGGATGGCCGGATACAGCATGGCGGCTTTCTGCTCGGCGTACAGAATGGTGTAGACAGCCCCTGGGATGGGGTTGATGGTGAAGCCAGAGGCTTCCAGCGTTATCTGCAAACTGAGCACAACCTGGCCGCGGTAAGCGCATCTTGCATGATGGTTCGCAAATCGGTCTTTTTTAGTCTGGGTGGATTTGCTGAACAAGAGTATCCCCTGTATTTCGCGGATGTTGATCTGGGCCTACGCGCTTTACAGCAAGGTTACCTGAACGTCTGGACACCATGGTCGCGCGTTCGTCATATGGGCGGAGCAACCCGACTGATGACGGAAAAATTCCATGTGCAGGAAAGACCTTTTCTTCACGATTACAGCAAGCTTCGCAGCCAATGGCGATCGATGCTCTTGCGGGATCCCAGCAATAATCAACAAATGCAGCGGGCAGGTAAAGCGTTCACGCTTGGCGCAGGAACGGCGCGTTTCCAGCAGCCGTTACCGGGGCGCCCCTTGCCGGTTGTGTTAGCGCATCACGTTGACTGGCAGGGATGTGGCAATCACCGTATCGTCCAGCCATTTAAAGCGCTGGAAAGTAATCTGCTGTTAGAAGGCGGTATGACCCAGCAGATTCCCGGCGTCATGGAAGTGGCGCTTCTGCAACCAGACATCATTTTGCTGGAGTCATTAAGTGGAAGCCGCTTCCCTTCAATTATGAAGCAGTATCGGGACGTCAGCGACGCGAAGATCGTGGTGGAATATGATGATTTCCTGCTGAACGTGCCGTTAAAAAATGGCAACCGCAACCACTTTCCCCAGCAGATCGTCAAAAATCTTCGCAAAGTGATGGAGTCCGCAGACTGGGTTGTCGTTTCCACGGCGCCACTGGCTGAGGCTTACAGCCGCTTTCACGCCGATATACGGATCGCGCAAAACCGACTGGCGGAAGCACAGTGGGGGCACTTATTGAGTCAACGTGGTGTCGGGCGTAAGGTGCGTATCGGCTGGGCAGGCGGCAGCACGCACACGGGCGATCTGCAAATTTTATTGCCAATTATCAAGGAGCTGGAAGATAAGGTTGAATGGGTGTTCATGGGGATGAAGCCCCGGGGCGTTCACTGCGAATTCCATCCAGGCGTGCCTTTTGAGATGTATCCAGAAAAACTCGCCAGCCTCAACCTGGATCTGGCGCTGGTTCCTCTTGAAATCAACCAGTTTAATGAATGCAAAAGTAACCTTAGGCTGCTGGAGATTGGCACCTGCGGCGTGCCCATTATCGCGACCAGTATCGAGCCTTATCGCTGTGGATTGCCTGTGACCCTGGTTGAAAACCGGTTTAAAGACTGGATGGGCGCTATCCGCTCGCACTTAGGCGACATGGAGGCCACTTATCATCTGGGCGATCAACTTCGCGCGGCGGTCCATCAGGACTGGTATCTGCGAGAGCATGGACTGAATGAATGGCAAAAGGGTTGGTTAACGCAGTAGCGTTTGAACATCCGAATAAACAGGCACCGCGTTATCGCCAATGACAGAGTCAGCAAGCGTCATTGTGCTTTAGGTGCCTTCAATATCGTTAACAGTGTTACCGCGCCGTACAGGTTGAAACCAGAATGGATAAATTTACCTACCCTTACTTGTTATTGTCCCCTGATTATCGTGAATCTTCACTGGGTATTCAGGTCATGCATCGACTCTGTCATATGATAAATGAGCAAGGCGGTAAAGCCTGGATGGTGAACTGTGAAGTTAATCCTGAATGGAATACGCCGCGCCTGGACGAAAAACAATGGAATGATATTCAGAATAGTGGCCAACCCTGGATAGCCGTTTATCCAGAAGTTACCTCCGGAAATCCGTTATCTGCCCCAGTTAGTGTTCGTTATATGCTGAACAGGGAAGGGATCATCATGAAAAACAGGCTGGAAGCCGGCCCAGACGATCTTTTTTTCTGGTATCGCAGTGAATTTGCAGAGAAAGCCGTTAATCCTGAAATTCTGTGTCTTGAAGCTTACGATCTTGATGTGTTCCGTGACGATAATCCGCATAAAGATTTGCACGTTCTTTATTTGAATCGCATCCCGAAATCGGCTGTTGATTTCAGCCAGCTTCCAGCAGACATACAGATTTTGTCAATGGAAAATCCGCTCACCCTGTCGGAACTTGCACAGTTACTAAAACGGACCAACGTTCTCTACTCTTATGAGTCGTCTGGAACCTGTGCGCTGGCGATTTTGTGCGGAAGCCCTGTTGTAGCACTGAGGGCTGCAGGCTATGAGCACCTTGCTATCAATACGATCACGATACGTGATAATGATGGTGCTGGTATCACGCTAGAAAACTCAGCGGAAGGGATTGCCCGTGCGCGTCAAACCCTCGGCAAAATGCGGGAAAATATATTGGCGCGCCGGGAGACGGGGCAGCGTCAGTTTGAGCGTTTCGTCGCATTGACGCAACAGCAGGCCGCGCAAAAGGATGCAGAAAAACAGCAACACAGTTTGACCCACTGGTTACAGCATCGCAGCGTGCCGCAAACATTATGGCCGGCAACACCTGAGAACATCCCCCGCTTACTGATTGTTATACAGCAGCATGAGGGCGGTGACATACAGCAAACACTTAATACTTTGCTGCCTCAATTTGAACACGCTATTGGCAGTCAGATAGTGATAGTTTCCTCTGATTCAGCTAATACTAAACCGAACTCGCCCTTAAATTATTGCCCTCCTGAACGTTTACTGTCCGTCGTTAACAGCCTGGCAGAGCAAAACGCATTTGACTGGGTTCAGTTCATTCCCGCGGGATGTGATTACAGTGCTCAGGGTATAAGACTGGCTATTGATGCATTACAGGATATCCATCATCTGGCCCTGGTCTATGCCGACGAAGCGATTAAAGAAGTCAATGGTGTGCTGAGCC
Organism: Pantoea sp. B623; assembly: GCF_024814475.1. Lineage (NCBI taxonomy): Bacteria > Pseudomonadati > Pseudomonadota > Gammaproteobacteria > Enterobacterales > Erwiniaceae > Pantoea > Pantoea sp. B623. The sequence continues at coordinate 4,401,245 of NZ_JANUXM010000004.1, forward strand.
CGCACTTTAAACCTGCTTTCAATCTGGATCTTTTTTTAAGCGCCCCACATCTCTATTTGCAACGCGGCTTCTTTCATCGTGAAGCCCTTATGGCCATTGGCGGTCTGGACACCGACTATCAGCGTTGTTTTGAACTTGATGCGATTTTAAAGCTACTCATTCGGTTTGATATTGGCGCTATCGGACATTTATCGGATGTCATAGCGCTGATACCGAAAGAGGTCTGCACTGCTACTGCGTCTCAAGAGCAACAGCAACTGCTTCAGCGTTACCTTTTGCAGAGAGGATTTGATCAGGGAAGTGCTACTGCTCAGCCAGGCAAACCGTGGCAGATACAATATGGTAGGAACATCACGCTCTCACTGTCAGTGATTTTGGTAGCGGGAGATAATTTGCCCGCTCTCCAGCGCTGCTTCACTACACTTTATCAGCAAATGCCAACCCAGGCATTTGAGATGCGCGTTGTCGTTCAACCGCACACGTCTGACGAGATTCGAGCCTGGCTCGACTGGCTGGTAAAAAACAATACGGCCGTAATCCACATTGTTGAAAGCCATGAAAGGTCAGACATGATGGCGATTAACAGGGCGAGTCAGCATGCAACGAGTGAATACCTGCTCTTGCTCAATGCCAATACCGCCTTCGTCAGCAGTACCTGGTTTACGGGACTGGTAAACCACGCTCTTCGTCCAGAAGTCGGTTGCGTGGCGCCACAACTGATCAATTTTGATAATCAGATAGTCTGTGCGGGTTATCTTTTAGGGATAAATGGCCTTGCTTTTCCGATGGGATATGGTGAGAACTGGGGCCGTGCAGGTAACCTTTCGCGGCTGCTCAGCGATTGCGATTATTCGGCACTGAGTAAAGATTGTTTACTGATCCGCAACAGCCTGTGGCAACAAACTGGCGGATTTGACACACAGTTTACTCAGCCCTTGTTAGCCAGTCTTGACTTAGGGCTGCGCATTCGCGAAACCGGGCATCTATCGATCTGTACGCCTTACAGTGTGGTAGCAAAAGATCATGTCATCACAGGCTATCCGTCCGAGTGTTTGCCTCAACCTTCATCAGAACTCACTCTTTTTTACCAACGCTGGTTGGCGGTTATTGCCCAGGATCCCGTTTACAGCCTTGGGTACAGCTTGAGTCAACGGCTCTTTCAGCCAGATACAACGTTGAGTGCCAGCTGGAATCCGTTGCATCACCACGGCGTACCTAATGTGGTCTTGATTGTCGGTGGGCAACAAGATGCTACTGTGCAACGTCTGATTTTAACGCTGGAAATGCTTGCGTCAGCGTGCGCACTTCATTTATTACTGCTTGAACGTGTTCCAACGGCACCTGAGTTGTACAGATTAAAGCCCGATGTGCTGCTGATCGCGGGAGAAGTGAATAACGATCTTTGCCAGTGCGTAAAACAGTTCAAACAGCATAGCGCCTGCCAGATAAGCTATGCCCTCAGTGATGACATCAACAGATTTAATCTCAAAATTCTATTTGAAAATGAACTCATCAGCACCTGGCTGACGTCAAGTAGCGCTTATGTCAATTGGCTCAAAAAGCGGCATAAAATGGCCGTTATTCTGCCTAATATTCTTTCAGAGCAATGTCATGATAGAGAAAACCAGCAACATAGCGCAAAACCGCGTGTGCTTTGTATCACCCATTATCTGGAAGAAAAAGATTGCCAGCTGCTTGATGCTGCGATTGTAAGTTATTCAGACCAACTTGACTGGATAATACTGGGCGACTCGCCCAAGGCGTGGTTGCCCTATATTGCTGAAACACATCGTTATTTTGATGAGCGTCGTCTGGTTAAGCAACTGGCATCGCTTTCGATTGATTTCGCTGTCGTACCGCGAAGTAGCATTGATGAAAACCGTTTTAAAGATAATTTTTGCCTGATGCAGTTAGCCGCGTGCTCAATTCCAGCTGTAAGCAGTGATGTGCCTTCTTTAGCGTGTTCACTACCGGGCTGGAAAGTTAAAAACAATGCAGATGCCTGGAAAAAGGCGATTCATTTGCGATGTGAGGCGCCAGACGAAACCATACAGACTGCAAGCCAGTTACAGGCCTCACTTTCTGCGCTTATCGACAGCGAGGACGCTAAAGCGTGCTGGTTTAAAGCATTAGGGTTGAGCAAAAAATAACGGATAACAAGAACCTGTGCCACAGCGGTAAGTCAGCGAGGCGGGTTCTTTATATGAAGCAAAATTAACAGCGGGTGCTTACAGTATGCAAAATAATGGCCAATCGAAAAATGTACTCGTAACAAGCCCGCTTTTGCCGCCGCTTGAAGAGTTTTTACCCTATCTGGAACAAATTTGGCAGAGCAAACAGCTAACGAATGGGGGGCCTTACCATCAGGAGTTAGAAAAAGCGCTCGCCGAGTATCTGGGTGTTGAACATATTTGCCTGTTTGCTAACGGTACACTTGCGCTGGTCACCGCCTTACAGGCGTTACGTGTGACGGGGGAAGTGATTACGACACCCTATTCATTTGTTGCGACATCACACTCGCTTTTGTGGAACGGCATTAAGCCCATTTTTGTCGATATTGATCCTGTCACCTGCAACATGGACCCGGCAAAAATTGAGGCCGCCATTACACCTAATACCAGTGCGATTCTTCCCGTTCACTGCTATGGCATTCCTTGCGATGTAGAGGGTATTCAGCGTATCGCGGACAATTATGGCTTGAAGGTGATCTACGATGCTGCTCACTGTTTTGGCGTTAAGCAGGATGGAGTAAGCGTTCTGAATCATGGTGATTTATCTATCCTTAGTTTCCATGCCACTAAAGTATTTAACACATTTGAAGGTGGGGCGATCGTTTGCCCTAATGCAAGTGTTAAACGCCGCATCGATTTTCTTAAAAATTTCGGTTTCGCTGACGAAACTACGGTAGTGGCTCCGGGTATAAACGGCAAAATGAATGAAGTTCAGGCCGCATTTGGGTTGTTACAGCTCAAGCATCTTGATAATGCATTTGCTCGTCGGGCTGATGTTTACGAAAAATATGTCGCGGCATTGGGTTCGGTGGAAGGGCTGTCGTTCAGTCATCTTCCGCAAGGATTAACATGGAACTACTCATACTGTGCCGTGTTTATCGACGAGCAGTATTTTCCAATGAGCCGCGATGCGCTGTATCAATTATTTAAGCAACAAGATATTTATGTTCGTCGCTATTTCTACCCACTCATTTCAGAATTTCCAATGTATAAAAGTTATGCTTCATCACATCCTGGCAATCTGCCTGAGGCAACGCGCCTGTCTCATCAGGTGCTTTGTTTGCCGATACATCCGAGCCTCAGTGTCGACGATCAAAACAAAATTATTGAGATCATCCTGTCTGTTAGCCAGATGAAAACGGTGGCCTGATTCAGCAGCAGTTATGGATGTTAATAAATAAACATGCCAGAGGTGCGCGTATCTGGCATGTTTGTCTCCTTTACCCCAACTGAGCAACAGGGCCGGCTGGAGATTAGATACCTACGTCCAGACTATTTTTAAAGGGGACAGACAGAACGTTGACCCTCTTTCTCACATGCCAGATGCGACAGCACAACACCATTTTCTGAGCAGCACGATCATTCTGTTCAGCATCACAGCACTCTTTCCCCAGCCTTTTCAGCAAAGCCATGCATTGACTACCTGCTTTTCACTGCCTCCTGAATTATTCAATGTCTTAATTAACGACAGAAAACGTACGGTATTCCCAGCCAGAAACTTGAATCTGGTCTGGTAAATTAGTGCTATTCAGTTTGAGTTAGGTAAAGCAGACAGTGAAATTAGCGATCTATGGTGCGGGTGGACTGGGAAGAGAAGTCTTACTTCTTGCTCAGCAGATTGAAAAACAGGCTCATCGTTGGGATGGTCTGATTTTCATTGATGATATTTCGCCCAATCGTGATGTTAAAGGTATCCCGGTTGTTAGTTTTGACCAGGCGCTGACGCAGCACATTGAAGTGGTTATTGCGGTGGGCGAGCCGTTACTCCGTGCGCAACTCGCTGATAAAACTGCCTCTCATCACCTGGCACTTGCCACGCTTATTCATCCCGATGTTACCGTTACCGAATGTACCCGCGTTGGGCCTGGTTGTGTGCTCGCAAAAGGCGTTTATCTTTCCTGTGATGTGACGCTTGGCAGTAACGTTTATATGCAACCTAACGCCAGCGTGGGGCACGACGCTCAGGTGGGCGATCACGTTGTGATATCTACGTTTGTTACGACTGGTGGCAATGTCGTGATCGGCGATCGCGTATTTATTGGCATGAGTGCGGTCTTACAGCAGAAAATTACTGTAGGTAATGACGCTATTATCGGTATGGGTGCGGTCGTCTTTAACGATATCCGTGAAGAAGGTATTGCGTTGGGGAATCCAGCTCGGGTGATGCGCAATAATGATGAAAAGCGGGTTTTTAAATCACTGTGAACTGCGCTACAGACTCTGAGGTAAGAATGAATTTTTTGTCAGAAATTACAGAACGAGAACACTATTTTTTATCTGCTATCGCGCGGTTCCGCAAAAATGGCCTTCCTGTTGTGCTTTGCGGTAATGGGTATGTCGCCAATGTTTTTAAGAAATTTTTAGATAAGCAGGGTGTGAGTTTATATTGCTCAGCGCTAACGCTTGAGTATATGCCTAACGAAAAACATGAACACATTGAAGTCCGCGCTATTGAAGAGCTGGTTGACCTACCCCAGCGATTTAATTATATAATTGGTTTTCAGACCTGTACTGATTTTTTGATAGAAAAGCTACAAAAAAATGCTGAAGAATTGATAATTTGTGATCCTTCTTCAATCGAAATGTTCAGTGCAGGCATGATTGATTACGATTTTTGTTTTGATAATCGTGACAGCCTTCAGGCTTTATACGACTCGTTCGGTGATGATTTTTCACGGAAAACATTTACAGCTTACCTTAATCAAAGAATTTGCGGTCAGGTTGGTCATCTACTCCCTTATCATAGCGATAATGCTTACTTTAATGATGAACTCGTGACACTTGGGAACGATGAGATTTTTGTTGACTGCGGTGCTTATGATGGCGATACAGTCCTTTCGTTTGTAAAGAATTTACGCGAACTCAACCTTGCACCAGCGAGAAAAATTTATGCATTTGAACCTGACTCAAAAAACTTTAAGAAATTGGTGAGCAATACTAATCATCTGTCAAATGTTTCGTGTATTCATTCTGGCGTGTGGTCGAAGAATGACGAACTGAGTTTTAATGAAAGTGGTGACCAGAATTCAGGGATTGTTGAAGGGGGCAGTCATCATAAAATTTCAGTCTCGAGTATTGACCGTGTTGTAAATGATGAACCTGTTACATTTATAAAGATGGATATTGAGGGTGCTGAACAGCAAGCGCTTAAAGGTGCCGAGGCCACGATTTTAAAGCATAAACCATTACTTGCACTTAGCTTTTATCATCGGCTGGACGACTTGTTTATTATCCCGTCCTACATTAAAGCTTTGCATGACGACTATCGTTTTTGTTTGCGTTGGCATCACCGTAAATATGCATATGACCTTGTTCTTTACGCCTTGCCATATTAACAAAGTACGCTAAAAAGATAATGAGAGAAATACTATGTCTAATATCGAACGTTACAATGCTATTTTTGTAGAAACCTTTGAAGTCGATGCATCCATCCTGCCGGATTACAAATATCAGGATACACCATCCTGGGATTCCGTTGGGCACATGAGCATGATCGCCGCACTCGAAGATACCTTCGATATCATGCTGGATACCGAAGATATTATTGCCTTCTCTTCCTGGTCTGAAGGCAAAGAAATCCTGAAAAAATACGACGTAGAATTATAGGAGTTATTATGCTTCTTGCTGGAAAATGGGCAGTCATAACGGGATGTCTGCAAGGTATCGGCAAGGCAACGCTTGCGACGTTCGCCGCGTCAGGCGCATCAGTTTTTGCCTGTTGCCAGCATGAAGATCCTGATTTCATGTTTTTCATCAAGCAGTTAATGGATGAAAACGACGTTGAGATTGTCCCTGTTTATTTTGATTTACTGAGTGATGAGTCGGTTAAGGCCGCGGCACAACAGATTCAGAAAGCCAAAAAGCCTGTTGAAATATTAATTAATATTGCCGGTGCTAATTTTGATGCGCTTTTTCCCATGATGACGAACGAGCAACTTCATAAAACATTTAGCATCAATTTGTTTTCTCAGCTTGTGTTTACCCAATACATCACGCGTCTGATGCTGCGTAATAAAAAAGGCAGCATCGTTAATATTTCCAGCATTTCAGCACTTGATGGAAATGTCGGCCAGTTGGCGTATTCCGCTTCAAAAGCGGCGTGGTTAGCAGCAACGAAAACACTCTCGGCGGAGCTTGGTCCACAGGGTATAAGAGTGAATGCCATTGCGCCGGGCGTCATCAGCACGCAAATGACGTCAACATTACCGACAGAGGTCATGGCGCGTCAGATGGCCCGCTGCGAATTAAAACGTCCCGGACTGCCTGACGAAGTTGCCAATACATTGCTATGGCTTGCATCCGATAATGCAAGCTATGTAACAGGACAGGTCATTCGTGTCGACGGCGGAATGGGTTGAGGGCACTAGCATGTTGATGAAAAATAAAACGGTATTAATTACCGGCTGCCGTCGCGGTATGGGACGTGCAATGGTTGAAATTTTTGCGGCCAATGGCGCAGACATTTATGCGCATGCCAGAGCAGAAACGGCTGAGTTTCTGGCTGACATGGCGCAATTAGCCGAGAAGTATCAGGTGAACATATGGCCATTATGTTTTGATATGACAGACCATGTCGCAATGAAGCTAGCTGTAAAGCGGCTGATTGCTGATAAATGCTGCCTGGATGCCGTGATTAACAATGCCGGTATTACCCATAACAGCCTTTTTCAAATGACAACTGAAGCACAGTTACGCCAGCAGTTTGAAGTTAACTTCTTTGCGGTGTATTTGTTCAGCCAGTTTATGGTCAAGCTGATGATGCGCCATAAAAAAGGCAGTCTGGTGAATATCGCGTCTACGGCCGGGGAAGATGGCAACCCAGGCAAGTCAGCCTATGGCGCCTCTAAAGCGGCATTGATCGCGATGACAAAATCTGTGGCCGCCGAATTGGGTGAGCATGGCATTCGCGCGAATGCTATCGCGCCCGGTATCACCGATACCGACATGCTGCTAACCATGCCCGAACATATCGTTGAAGCAGCACGTCAAAGCACCGATTTACGCCGGCAAGGGTTGCCTGCCGAAATCGCTGAAACGGCGTTGTTCCTCGCTTCCGATTTATCCAGCTATATCACCGGGCAAACGCTTCGCGTTGATGGCGGTCTGAAATGAATATGTCCATCCAGCAGCTAAAAAAAACCGCGACGGCTACCCGCATTACTATTCTTAAAGCCGCGTATCAGGCACCAAGTGATGGCGTACATATTTCCCCAGCGCTGTCTATGACGGACGTGCTCACCGTGCTGTTTAGCACTGTTATGCGCTATCAACCCGATCGAATCACAGATAAACAACGCGACACCTTTATTTTGAGTAAAGGCCATGCCGCACTTGGGCTCTATGCCACTTTGCACCATCATAAAATCATTACTGAACAGCAGCTGAATAGCTTTGAAATCAATGGTTCCGTGTTACAGGTCCATCCTACCCGGCATGCAGCCTTTGGTATTGATTTTTCAGCCGGCAGCCTGGCGCAGGGAATGAGTTTTGCTATAGGTTTGGCGTTAAGTCGTCGCTTGCAACAGCAGCCGTGGCAGACGTTCGTCGTCGTGGGGGATGGTGAGTGCAATGAAGGGGCGATTTGGGAAGGCGCTTTCATGGCTGCACAGCAAAAGCTGGATAATCTGACGGTCGTTGTTGATCAAAATGGCCTGCAGTCAGATGGATTCACTGCGGATATTATGCGAATGAACCTTCCTGCCTTGTGGTCCGCCTGCGGCTGGCAAACGCTGGAATGTGATGGTCATGATTATCAGGCGCTTATTGATGCTTTTAATGCTCCTCATGAAGGTAAGCCCAAAGTGATTATTGCCCGAACACTGAAGGGTAAGGGCGTTTCATTTATGGAAAATAATAAAGACTTTCATCGCAACCGTTTAAATGAGCAACAAATGCAGCAGGCATTAAGCGAACTTGAACAGGAGGCACCATGCTGAACATTAAACCCGTCTCAGTGCGTTCATGGGCCATGCTAGGTTCCCGCGGTACCTTTGGTCTTGCTCTGCTTGAACTGGCAGCCGACCATCCTAAAATCGTCGCATTATCAGGCGATCTCTGCAAATCGTCTGGGCTTGATCGTTTTGCAAATACCTATCCTGACCGTTTCTTTAATGCCGGCATCGCTGAGCAAAATATGGTTGGTGTGGCGGGTGGACTTGCTGCGGGTGGATACGTACCTTTTGTCACCTCATTTGCGAACTTCCTGACTTTTCGTGCCGCTGAACAAGTGCGACTGAATCTTGGCTACATGGAAGAGAATGTCAAACTGGTCGGACTGGCCTCAGGCCTGGCGACAGGTATGTTCGGAGCCACGCATCATGGTATAGAAGATCTGGCGGCTCTACGCGCTGTCTCAAATATCACCATTCTGTCACCTGCTGACTGTACTGCAACCGCGAAAATGACGGAAGCCGCTTTCCACCATCCGGGCCCTGTCTATCTCCGACTGACCGGCAATATGCGTGCACCTGTTGTTTATAAAGAAAATTTTGACCTGAAGATTGGGCGCGCCATTACCTTAAAAATGGGTGATGAGGTAGCGCTGGTTGCCACGGGCACGATGGTGAGTGTTGCCTTGCAGGTTGCAGATGAACTGCAAGCGAAAGGGATTAATACGGCCGTTATTGACATGCATACCATCAAGCCGTTGGATACTGAAACACTTGATCATTTATTGAATAACAAGCTTGTTGTTACCCTTGAAGAGCACAGTGAAATTGGCGGTTTAGGCAGTGCCGTTGCTGAATATTTCGCACCTAAAAGCACGAAACCCGCTCAACTTATTATCGGTATACCGCAGGGTTATCCACATGCAGGGGATTACAACTGGATGCTTGAGCAGGCCGGACTGACGGCAGCACAGATCACTGACCGTATTCAGACGGAACTGAGGTAAGCCAATGTCTTTCTGGCGCATTGAACAACATGATCCCCGGCAACTCGCTGTGATTGACGATAGCGGTTTACGCTGGCGTTACGCTGAGCTGTTAACGGAAGTGACGCAAATGGAAGGCAGACTTAAGTCTGGACTGCTGATATTCATTCTGTGTCGGAATACCACTGCAACGCTTATTGGCTATCTGGCTTGTCTGCGATGTGGGGCGGTTCCTTTACTGCTTGATGCGGACCTGGATAGCACGCATCTTGCTGAGTTGATTACCACTTACCGGCCGGCGTTTCTTTGGGCTCCCACTGGTCAAGTTCAGGGTGAAAGCCATTATCAAACGCTGGATTATCAGCTCACTGCGACAGGTAAGGCCCCTCAGCAATTACATCCTCAACTCGCCCTGTTGGTTACGACCTCAGGCTCAACAGGAAGCCCTAAACTGGTTCGTCTGAGTCAGCAAAACCTGCAAAGCAACGCCACCAGTATCAGTGAATACCTGGCACTGGATGAAACTGAAAAGCCTCTGGTCCATTTGCCGCTCAATTACGTATTTGGTTTATCTGTTGTTAATAGTCATTTACTGGTGGGAGCGACGCTGATACTGACGCGCTATGGTCTTATGCAGCGTGAGTTTTGGCAGCAGATGGCGTCTGAAAACGTGACTTCTTTGGCAGGGGTTCCCTATACGTTTGAAATGCTGCATCGCTTGCGCTTTTCGCGTATGTCGTTTCCTGCCTTACGCACGCTGACTCAGGCAGGTGGTAAGCTTTCAACTGCGATGCATCAATTTTTTGCCGATTATGCACAGCAGCACAGTAAAAAGTTTGTCGTCATGTATGGCGCGGCAGAAGCGACAGCGCGTATGGCATGGTTGCCTGCTGAGCTTGCACAGTCAAAATGTGGCTCAATTGGTCTTGCCATCCCGGGAGGGAAATTAACACTTCATCGCGAAGATGGGAGTCTGATTACCACTATGGGTGAACAAGGTGAGCTTTATTACCATGGCGATAATGTGATGATGGGATATGCTTCGGACGGAGACGACCTTCACCGAGGTGACGATCTCAACGGGCTGTTAATCACAGGTGATATTGCCACCCAGCACGCGGATGGTTGCTTTTATATTGTGGGGCGAAAAAAACGGTTCCTGAAAATATTTGGTAATCGCGTTGGCTTAGATGAGATGGAGCAGCTCCTCAAAACGCATTTTATTGGACTTGATTGCGCCTGCGTGGGACGTGACGATCAACTTACCGTTTTCATTACCCAACCCGATTTGGCAGATGAAGTAAAACGTTTTGCCTCACAGGTGACAAAACTTCATACCTCTGCCTTCAAAATCAATGTCGTCGACACCCTGGTAAAAACATCCTCAGGTAAAACCCATTACGAGAGGCTCATGGCTGATGAAACCGGGATTTGAAGAGGGATTTATCCCTGCGCCGTTTTCATTACCCAAAGCGGAGAAAAAGGCGTTACTCTTTAAGCGACTGCATGAACTAAGCGTCCATCATCAACGAGATTGTCTGGCCTATCAGCGCATTCTGGCCGCGCAGCAGTGCGATCTCGCATCATTATCTGAACCCGATGCTTTGCCTTTTTTACCCGTTTCACTCTTCAAACAACTTACTCTGAGTAGCGTGCCAGAGGACCATATCGTTAAAACGATGACCTCTTCTGGAACCAGTGGCCAGCAAGTATCACGCATCTATCTCGATAAAAGCACGGCGGCACTTCAACAGAAGGTGTTGATAAAGATTGTCAGTGATTTCATTGGCGCCGCCCGTTTACCGATGCTGATAATTGACTCACCTGCTGTGATGAAAGATCGCGCCATGTTCTCTGCTCGAGGGGCCGGCATTCTGGGGTTTTCCATGTTTGGAGCAGACAGGGCCTACGCGCTGGATGAAGAGATGAATCTCAATCACGATGTGCTGGCTACCTTTCTGCAGAAGCATGCCGGTAAGCCGTTGTTGCTGTTTGGCTTCACGTTTATGATCTGGCAGCATTTTTATAAAGCGCTTGAGGCCTGCGCTGGCCGTTATGATTTATCTCAGGCCACACTTATACACGGTGGGGGATGGAAAAAGCTACAGGCCCAGGCCATTTCTGCGTCCGCGTTTGCGCAGCGCTTAAATTCAGTGTGCGGCATTACCCGCGTTAGTGACTATTACGGCATGGTTGAGCAAACAGGCTGTATCTATATGCAGTGTGAATACGGTCATCTTCATGCCAGCCTTTATTCCGACGTTATTATTCGCGATCCGCAGGATTTTTCAGTGTGTCCTGTTGGGCAGGCAGGCATTATTCAGGTTCTGTCTGCGCTGCCCGAGTCCTACCCGGGACACTCTTTGCTTACGGAAGATGAAGGCATTTTGCTGGGAGAGGATGATTGTTCCTGTGGTCGTATGGGGAAATATTTTCAGGTATTAGGGCGTCTTAAAAATGCTGAGATCAGAGGATGCAGTGATACCTATGGCGGATAAATTCGAACAGGTCACATTCCTGATTGGCGATGCCCAGCGGTTGGCAATGCTTAATAAAGTGCCGGCCTATAAGCCATTTGCGCCAGAAATTATGGGGTTTATTGACACCTTCTCTCAATATCTTTTTCAGTTACCGGACGTTAAGCAATGGAGTGATGTCGCAAGCCTGGCATTCTGGTGTCGACCGGCCTCGCTACGTCAAATGCAATCCCGCTATGCCGGCCTTGAGCACCGGTTAGGCAGAGGGGCGGCATTTCACATCGCGCCGGCGAATGTTGCAGTGAATTTTGCTTATTCACTGCTTGTGGGCTTACTGGCGGGAAACGCCAATGTCGTTCGTCTACCAGGTAAAGATTTTGTCCAGATTTCGATGATCTGCACGGCCCTCAGGCAGGCGCTAAATGACCATCCCCATATTGCCCCCTATATCGTGCTGGTGCGCTACGATAAACAGAAAGACGTGAATGATGCGCTTTCACTGCTCTGTCAGACAAGGTTAATTTGGGGAGGGGATAATACGATAGCGATGCTGCGTCAGTCCCCTTTAGGCCCAAGAGCGCTGGACATCACTTTCGCCAATCGACACTCGTTTTGTGTTATTGGAGCTCAGGGGTATCTTGATGCTGTCAATAAAGAACGCATTGCTAGTGATTTTTACAATGACACATTACACAGCGATCAAAATGCCTGCTCTTCACCTGGATTAGTCGTCTGGCTGGGTGAGAATGCAGAGATTCGCGAGCAAGCTCAACGTATATTCTGGAAACATTTTGACCGAATAGTACAAGAGCGATACACATTGCAAGCGGCGAGTGCAGTTCAGAAGTTGACGCAATTCTGCCTGCTCAGCGCGCAAGTTGACGGGGTAAAACGCTACCCGTTGAGCCATAATCGGTTGATGCGTGTTGAGCTTCCTGCGTTGTCTTCAGAAAGTTTATCTCACAGCGGGACGTGCGGCTATTTTCTTGAATATCAAATTAACACGTTGTGCGAGATTTTACCGTTGTGTAGCGGGACCTGCCAGACGCTGTCATATTATGGAATGGAATCTGCAGCACTGGCTGAATTTATCATGGCGTACAGGCCAGCAGGCGTAGATCGCCTTGTCGAAATAGGTCAGGCTCTTCAATTCACCTTGCAGTGGGATGGCTTTGATTTAATCTATATGCTTACACGCATTGTTAATGTTTGAATCTTTTATATTGTGGGTTCATTCATAACGTACGTAACCAGCTGACAAGACTGCGCGGGTTGTATGGTAAAAAGGTGCTAATAAAGCACCTTTTATATTATTAACAATGGCGTGTTGTAGTTACCCATATTTTTTGAATCTGTTGTTACTCAGAGGGCGATTATTTGATTCGCCTCAGGGCAGATATTCTTATGCAATGGCCTGTAGTGTGCAACACGCGAACTACGCTAAAACATTATCGAATCAGGATAAGCCGTAATTAAACATTCTGGAATTCAGCCTGTAATCCCTGATAATAGGCCGACTTTAGCAAAGATTTTTTCAATATCTCATCGTTTTGGGAAGAGAAAAATGAGTAGTTGATTTTACCCGCCAGAGAAAGTCCTGTGTCGCGCATCATCAGATAACTCTGGTCACCACTTCCAATCTCAGGGGCATAATAATTATTGAGTAAATCGTTACCATTGAGATCAAAGTTTTTATTTTCTTTGAAAAGATCATAAAAGATAGCACTCAAAAAAACGCTCAGATGCTTATTGTTTGGATGACTAACGGTACTATAGCACTGCTTATTTTTAAGCATTGATTCCTGATAAAAGTGGGAATAGTCAAATGCGACTTTCTCTTCCTGAAAAAGTTTGTGATAACGCTTTGCGTCTTCAATGACCATATTATGCTGCTTCTGATTATCATAACTCACTTTATGATATTGAGAAACTGCATCCCCGTGCTGATGGCCTGTTAAATAAAGATGCAGGAAGCGATAATCTACATAGACCATTAACTCCGGGACAGGCGCAGGAAAATAACCTAGTTGAGGGGTGGATACACGGGACTCCATCGTCGGCAGAATACGGATGTCGAAATATGCTGCCAGCTTATCAGTTGAAAGCATCCCCCAGCGTTCTGAGTGATACTGCATATAGATATGATCACAACTTTCAAGTTCATGCATAAGATTGATAACATCCCGTTGCGCATCAAGCTTATAAATGGGCGTATTTACCACCTGCTTAATGGCACCGCGATGAAGATCAGAATAATTACTTAGCAACTGGCCGACAATTTCAAGTTGGCAGTTGCCAATGGTGGCGACTTTCATTGGCTTTAATCCTTACAAAATGCTGGCATATGAAAAAGGAGTTGACTGAGGTTTTAAACAGGTTATCAGTTGCTCCTGCCAGTCGGATGCAGTTATTCCTGCAGAGGTAATATGTTCTGTGTTCAATATACTCCGTGCGGGCCGCGTTGCTGCGGAAGGATATTGTGAACTGGTTATTCCGCGTACGTTAACCTCTTTTTCTGCCGCAACAAAGATGGCTTGAGCAAATTCACACCAGCTCACCGCAATATCGCCACAGTAATGATAAATACCCATATTTTCTGGCGAACCAGCAAGGTGAATCATCGCCTCCGCTAAATCACCCGCGTAGGTCGGACAGCCATACTGATCGTTCACCACATGTAACTCGGAACGCGTCTGCGCCAGACGAAGCATGGTACTGACGAAGTTATTGCCATACTCGCTGAACATCCATGAGGTTCTAATCACAATGGCTTCTGGCAATGCCTCAAATACACGCTTTTCACCTTCCCACTTGCTTAAGCCATAGAAATTAATCGGGCAGGGCGGATCATTTTCGCTATAAGACGTTTTCTTTAACCCATCAAAAACATAGTCAGTCGATATATGAATCAGGCGTGCGTTGACCAGTTTTGCTGCTTGTGCCAGATTTTCAGGACCAATCGCATTCACCTTCAGCGCGCGGGTACGATCGGTTTCTGCTTTATCGACGGCCGTGTAGGCCGCAGCATTCATGATGACATCAGGTTTGAATTTTTTGACGACGCGCATAACCGCACAGCGGTCAGTAATATCCAGCTCTGCCGAACCACACGCCAGCGTGATCCAGTCAGCGGGAAAACGATCCAGCAAGCAACGCCCTAATTGGCCATAAGCCCCTGTAAGTAAAACGCGCATTACACCAACTCCTGCAGTGATAGTCCTTGTTGATCTTTTACCGACAATATCGGCTGTTCTACAGGCCATTGAATTGCAACATCAGGGTCATTCCACATCAGGCAGGCTTCATCCTTAGGGTTGTAATATTGAGTACATTTGTATTCAAAGTCAGCGACGTCCGAAAGGACGACAAAACCGTGCGCGAGTCCGGGGGGAATCCACAGCTGCGTTTTATTTTCTTCAGAAAGCAGAATACTCTCCCACTGACCAAAGGTCGGAGAACCGGGACGGATGTCGACTGCAACATCGAATACTTCGCCCCGCACGACGCGCACCAGCTTGCCCTGGGGCTCTGTTTTCTGAAAATGTAAGCCGCGTAATACATGTCGGCCTGAGCGCGAATAGTTGTCTTGCACAAATTCGAGGTGGGTTTCAAGTAACTCCTGATAGCGACGTTTTTCAAACGTTTCCAGGAAAAAACCACGATCGTCACCATAAACCGCTGGCTGGATGATTTTAACATCGGCAATTTTAGTGGCTTTGACCTTCACGCTATTCCTCCACCAACATTTTTAAATACTGGCCATACTGCGTTTTCCCAAGATATTGAGCGCGTTTTAACAGGGCTTTGTGATCTGTCCAGCCTTTACGCCAGGCAATTTCCTCAAGACAGGCAATTTTAAAGCCCTGACGCTTTTCAATGGTGTGGATGAAGTGTGACGCTTCAAGCAAGCTTTCATGCGTGCCGGTATCCAGCCAGGCAAAACCACGGCCCAGTATTTCGACGTTTAATAATCCATCGTCGAGGTACATTTGGTTTAGCGTAGTGATTTCCAGTTCGCCGCGTTCAGAAGGGCGAACCTGTCGGGCCATGGCGCTCACATTGCTGTCGTAAAAATACAGGCCCGTCACCGCATAGTTTGATTTTGGCGTTGTGGGCTTTTCTTCAATAGAAAGTGCACGGAATTGTTTGTCAAATTCGACAACACCAAAACGCTCAGGGTCCATTACCTGATAACCAAATACGGTGGCACCAAGCTCACGAGTAACAACATCTTCTAGCTTTTTACCGAAGCTTTGACCAAAGAAAATGTTATCGCCCAACACGAGTGCGCAGCGTTCTCCAGCGATAAACGACTCACCAATAATAAAGGCCTGCGCCAGACCGTCTGGCGATGGCTGCACAGCATACTGAAGATTGACGCCAAAATGTGAGCCATCACCGAGTAAGCGTTGAAACCCTGCGAGGTCTTCTGGAGTGGTAATGACCAGGATATCTCTAATCCCTGCGAGCATAAGCACCGAGAGCGGGTAATAGATCATAGGCTTATCGTAGACGGGGAGTAACTGTTTGGAGACGCCGCAGGTTACAGGATGTAATCGAGAACCTGTTCCACCAGCCAGCACTATGCCTTTCATCATTCACTTCCTCTATACCCGATCTGCATCTGCAGAGTGATGGTGAAAGAATACGAGTGTGCAAGTGAAATTAATGGCAAGAATAACCGATAAAAAAGCAGGTAAAGTAAAGGATAAGAACACCGCGCGCCCCTGAACAGAGAGGGAGATAAAACAAACAGGCGTGTTTTGTGTTGCACTAATGCAAATGTTGCAGGGCAAAACGAACGGATTTTGGTCTGGGCCGTAAACAATAAAAAAGTGAACTCAGCGTTACAGTTCATCTCCGCTATGCCGATAATTCCCTTCAGAATGGCTCTAATTTTGATATTACTTTTCATGTTCTGGGGTGGTTATGCGCTTTAACTATGACCTGCTACCGGGCGAACGTCTCTCATTTGAAGAGATCGCCCTACGTTATGCACAACAATACCCTGATGAGAAAGAACTGACCGCGCGTGCGTTGCTGAGTCCTTCAACCAGCTATCGGACGTTAAAAATTCGCGCTGTCTTTGCTCAGGAAGAGAGTAACAGTCCGCTGGAAGACCTGTTGTTCATCGCCAACGATAACGAACGAAAAAATTATCTGCGCCGTTTTGAGCACTATTTGAAACAGCAGCAGCCTTTTCACTATTTTCGTCGGGGACACGAGGATAAAGAGAACAACCGGTGGAAAGTGATTGGGCAGAGCTACGTCTATGCGATGGTCGATCCGCACTCCGCTCAGGCGCAAAACCTGATCAACAGCCGGGGCTATAAGCTGGTTCTGATGCGCGAGGACGAAGAGGATGCCTGGTGGCAGCTGTTCAACGTTCAGTCTAATCCTTGCTTTCCACAGTCACGCCGTATCCAGTTTATTGTGGTACTAAGCACGCCTGAGCACAGAACGCCCGCTGCAGTTATGCCTGGTACGGAAGTCGGGCGGCGGGTGAAAGCCAAAGTGTTGCAGAAGGCCAGCCAGTCAGAGTTTATGGCGGCGGTTAAGGCGCGCTATGGGGCCTGTATCATTACCGGAACCAGCCTTCTCGATCAGCATCAATGGCCCTGGGTCGAAGCCTGCCATATCGATACGCGCGAAAACGAAGAGGGATTTCTCGCAGACAATAGCGTGGATAATGGGCTGTTCCTGCGCAGCGACTTACAGCGGCTTTTCATCAACAGAATGATTAGTATTGATGGTGATTCCGGGCAGGTCCGTTTTCACACGGATGATAAAACACGTGAAAGCATTAGCCCGTTTTATCAGGAGATGGAAGGGCGGGTTTGCGCGCTATGGGAAAACGTTCCCGTAGCCACACGGCAGCGTTTGCTGACATTACGTTAGCCTTCCTGTTCAGAGCGGAGACTTCCGCTCTGAAACATCACAAATTTGAAATAACCTCGGTTTATCCCGCCTATTCTGCCAATCAAAAGCCCTACAGAATTGCATAATCATGCCGATAACTTCATTAACGCAGGGTAGTCAACGTGAACGATCTCTATACCGCCGAAGGCGTGATGGACAAACATTCGCTCTGGCAGCGCTACGTACCACTGGTACGTCATGAAGCACTGCGCTTGCAGGTCCGCCTGCCAGCCAGTGTTGAACTTGACGATCTGCTTCAAGCCGGGGGCATTGGTCTGTTGAATGCGGTGGAGCGCTATGACGCACTCCAGGGTACCGCCTTTACCACGTATGCAGTACAGCGCATCCGTGGAGCCATGCTTGATGAGCTTCGCAGCAGGGACTGGGCACCACGTAGCGTCAGACGAAATGCTCGCGAGGTTGCGGGAGCCATGCATCAGGTTGAACAGATGCTGGGCCGCGCTGCCTCTGAGCAGGAAGTCGCGCAACAGTTGAATGTTTCGATAGAAGAGTACCGGCAGATTCTGTTGGATACCAACAACAGCCAACTCTTTTCGTACGACGAGTATCGGGAAGAACACGGTGACAGTGCGGAACTGGTGACGGAAGGGCACGAAGAGGCCAATCCACTTCATCAGTTGATGGAAGGGAGTCTGCGTGAACGCGTCATTGAAGCGATCGAGGCCTTGCCCGAACGCGAAAAGATGGTGCTGACACTGTACTACCAGGAAGAACTGAATCTGAAAGAGATTGGCGCGGTTCTTGACGTGGGGGAATCCCGAGTCAGCCAACTGCACAGTCAGGCGATAAAACGCTTGCGTGCCCGACTTACGGGAGCGCGCTAGAAGGCTCAGTTCCTGGCGATCTATAAATAATAAGAAATCGGGGACTCAACAGTGGGAGCCAAAACCAAAGCCAGACCTTTAAGTCGTTATCTTAAAGACTACAAACACAGCCAAACCAATTGTTCACACTGTGGCAAAGTTTTAGATCGTATGGCGCTGGTCTTCCGAGGTCAGATCATCAATAAAGAGGCCATCGCACGCATGGACCAAATGATTGATGAGCCGCTTTGGCTAAAACTTCAGCCTGAATTAACGGCGCTTTGCCGTTTTTGCAGCGATATTTTTTGTAATACACATCCTAACTACTTTGACATTATGGCGTTTAAACAATATCTGTTCGAACAGACGGAAATGAGCCCGAGCACGATTCGTGAATACGTGGTTCGCTTACGTCGGCTTGACGATATGCTGAAAGCCAGAAACTTTCCGGCTGAAAAACTGACAGGCAATAGCTGGCATCAATGCCTGGAAGAAGACTTACCTGATGCTGGCAATAATAATTATCGTATTGCGCTGCGAAAGTACGACCAGTTTTTAGGCTGGCAGCAACGTTAAGGGACACAGTGAAATGTCAGAGAGCGTTGCCACTGACATGATGTCTCCCACCCCCATTTTTCCCACTTCGCGGGGGAAAATGGGGATGTTGCGCTGCAGCAGGCTGCCCTCTCTTTTCCCGCGCATTTGAATTCAGGATGATCCTTTCCGCATCTTCTGTAACACTGTAAAGATCACTGCCTTGTGCCCAACGGGAGGCCGCATTGTCCTTACATCTTATCCATCAGTTTCCTCGTATCGAACTTCTGGGCGCGCCCACGCCGCTGGAATATCTGCCGCGTTTATCTGACTATCTTGGTCGTGACATCTTTATCAAACGTGATGACGTGACACCGCTGGCTATGGGCGGTAACAAGCTGCGCAAGCTGGAATTTTTAGCCGCGGATGCCCTCCGTGAAGGCGCTGACGTGCTGCTGACCGCTGGCGCCATTCAGTCTAACCATGTGCGTCAAACGGCGGCCGTTGCAGCCAAACTCGGCCTGAAATGTGTGGCCTTGCTGGAGAACCCGATAGCAACGCACAGTGAAAACTACCTGACCAATGGCAACCGCCTGATGCTGGATCTCATGGATGTCGAGGTGGTGATGGTCGATGCGCTGACCCAACCTGCCGCGCAACTGGCGGAACAGGCGGAGCGGCTTGAAGCGCAGGGCTTCCGGCCTTACATTCTGCCGGTGGGCGGTTCGAATGCGCTGGGGGCGCTGGGCTATGTGGAATGTGCCCAGGAGATTGCTCATCAGAGCGAAGGGGTGGTGGATTTTGCGGCAGTCCTGGTCGCATCAGGCAGTGCCGGAACGCATGCCGGTCTGGCGGTTGGGCTGGAACAGCTGCTGCCGGAAACTGAGCTGGTTGGCGTAACCGTATCGCGTAACGTCGCTGAGCAACGGCCTAAGGTTGACGCACTACGCCAGGCCCTGGCAACGCAGTTAGCCCTAGAGGCGAAGGCACCGGTCACGCTATGGGATGACTATTTTGCTCCGCGCTACGGCGAGCCGAATGAAGAAGGCATGGAAGCGATCAAACTGCTGGCGCGTCTCGAAGGGATTTTTCTCGATCCTGTTTATACCGGTAAAGCCATGGCGGGCCTGATCGATGGTATCAACCAGAATCGTTTTCGCCGGGAAGGGCCGCTGTTGTTTGTGCATACAGGCGGCGCGCCAGCGTTATTTGCTTATCACCCTTCGGTCTGAGACGCAGCGCAAAAAAGGGTTATAATTCAGCCGTTATTTTAACGCCTTAGGTAAAATAACGCCCATAATGACAGAGCGGCAGGCCGTGATGCGCCGCTCAACAGCTCACTTACAAATAATAAACGGGGTAAACATGGCTTTCTCACAGATTCGTCGCCAGGTGGTGACGGGAATGATGGCGGTTGCGCTGGTGGCAGGCTTCAGCGTTAAAACGTTTGCGGCAGACGATTTACTGGCGCAGGTTAAAAGCAAAGGCGAGCTGCGCGTCGGTCTGGAAGGCACCTATCCTCCTTTCAGTTTTCAGGATGAAAAGGGCAAGCTGACGGGCTTTGAAGTGGAGTTTGCTCAGGATCTGGCCAAACACATGGGGGTTAAAGCCGTCCTGAAGCCAACCAAGTGGGATGGCATGTTAGCGGCGCTGGATTCGAAACGCATCGATGTGGTCATCAATCAGGTGACGATCTCCGATGAGCGTAAAAAGAAATATGATTTCTCTACGCCGTATACGATTTCTGGCGTGCAGGCGCTGACGCTGAAGAAAAACGCGGGCAGCATCACTAAGCCAGAAGACCTCGCAGGGAAGAAAGTCGGTGTGGGCCTGGGGACCAACTACGAGCAGTGGCTGCGCGCGAACGTAAAAGGTGTGGATATCCGCACTTATGATGATGACCCAACCAAATATCAGGATCTGCGTTCTGGTCGCGTTGATGCGATTCTGGTGGATCGCCTGGCTGCTCTGGATCTGGTGAAGAAAACGGGCGATACCATGGCGGTAGCCGGTCCGGCATTCTCGCGTCTGGAAGCGGGCGTTGCGCTGCGTAAGGGCAACGAAGATTTACTGAAGGCGATCGATCAGGCCATTGCGGAAATGCAGAAAGACGGCACCCTTAAAAAGCTGTCAGAAAAATGGTTTGGCGCGGACGTTACTAAATAATGCAGGAAAGTTTACAACTGGTGCTGGACTCAGCACCCTTTCTTCTTAAGGGCGCGCTGTTCACGCTGCAGCTCAGTATTGGCGGTATGTTTTTCGGGCTGATACTGGGCTTTTTGCTGGCGCTGATGCGCCTGTCCCGCTTCTGGCCCGTGAACTGGCTGGCGCGTATCTACGTGTCCATCTTTCGTGGCACGCCGCTTATCGCCCAGCTGTTTATGATCTACTACGGTCTGCCGCAGTTTGGCATTGAGCTGGATCCCATTCCCTCGGCGATGATTGGGCTGTCGCTTAACATGGCGGCCTATGCCTCAGAATCGCTGCGCGGCGCGATTGCGGCCATCGAGCGCGGCCAGTGGGAAGCGGCGGCCAGTATCGGCATGACGCCGTGGCAAACGCTGCGTCGGGTTGTTTTACCGCAGGCCGCCCGTACCGCACTCCCGCCTTTGGGTAACAGCTTTATCAGTCTGGTAAAAGATACTTCGCTGGCTGCCACGATCCAGGTTCCGGAACTGTTTCGTCAGGCGCAGCTGATTACCTCACGCACGTTGGAGGTGTTCACCATGTATCTGGCGGCTTCGCTGATCTATTGGGTGATGGCAACCGTACTGTCAGCATTGCAGAACCGACTGGAAGCGCACGTTAATCGTCAGGATCAGGAGGCGAAATGAGTGCTATTGAAGTTCGCCAGTTGGTGAAAAAGTTTAACGGACAAACGGTACTGCACGGCATCGATCTTGATGTCGCCCCGGGCGAAATCGTCGCGATAATCGGCCCCAGTGGCTCAGGTAAAACCACGCTGTTGCGCAGCATCAACCTCCTTGAGGTCCCGGATGCTGGCCGCATTAAAGTGGGTGATATCACCATTGACGCCAGCCTGGGCATGAACAGACAGAAAGAGCGGGTGCGGCTGTTGCGTCAGCAGGTGGGTTTTGTCTTTCAAAACTTCAATTTATTTCCGCATCGTTCGGTGCTGGAAAATATTATTGAAGGTCCGGTGATTGTGAAGCGGGAAGCGAAAGCGGACGCGGTTGCCCGCGCGCGCAGCCTGCTTGAAAAAGTTGGACTCAATGGCAAGGAAGACAGCTACCCACGGCGCCTGTCCGGTGGTCAGCAGCAGCGTGTCGCCATTGCCCGCGCGTTGGCGATGCAGCCAGAAGTCATTTTGTTTGATGAACCGACCTCTGCGCTGGATCCGGAACTGGTGGGTGAAGTACTGAACACCATTCGCGCACTGGCTCAGGAAAAACGCACCATGGTTATCGTGACGCACGAAATGAGCTTTGCCCGCGACGTCGCCGACCGCGCCATTTTTATGGATCAGGGCCGTGTTGTTGAACAGGGCCCTGCTAAGGCACTCTTCAGCGATCCTCAGGAGCCGCGTACCCGGCAGTTTCTGAATAAATTTCTTAATCAATAAACCCGGTGCCGCCAGAAGTTGGCGGCGCTTATTGCGCTGTCTCCCACCTTTATTCTTCTCAGTTTCTTCCGAAAATTTACATTTTGCATAGATTTAATTAACTGATTTTAAGGGTTATTTGTCATCATCTCGCGTCCTGAGGTAACAGATTGTAACTTTTAAGAGCCGCCTGATTTAGACTTCCCGCTAAATATTAATAATTCTTCACAAATTCATTGCACGATCGGGAAGACATAATGAACCAACCCAGGAAGGAAATCCTCTGGATCAATACCCTAAAAGGGGGATGCATTTTACTTGTGGTACTGCATCACTCCATCATTACAACCTTCGCGCCAGCGCTTCATCATTTGACAGCCGGTATCGTACCGGCTCATGCGTGGGTGGCGTTTAATACCTGGCTTTCCCCCTTACGGATGCCGGCATTTTTCTTTGTATCCGGCCTGCTGGCCAGTAACTCGGTGATCAATAAACGCTGGAAAGCGGTCTTCACTAAAAAGTTCAGCAACATCGTTTACCTGTATCTGCTGTGGGGCGTAATCCAGTGGCTGAGTATCCACTACATTTCAACCCACCTGGGCGAGCGGCTGTCCAGCAGCAAAAACGCCGCCTATGCGGATTCGCCAATGGAGTTTATTAAACTGCTGATGCTGTCGATGACCAGCCTGTGGTACCTGTATGCTCTGGCGGGGTTTTTTCTGGTCACTAAACTTTTCCATCGGCAGAAGATGCTGCTGGTGGCTGCGGCAATAGCGGCAAACTACGCCGCGCAGTTTAGCCTGATCCCCGGATGGGGCCCGGCCAGCGTGGCACAGAACTATCTCTATTTCTTACTGGGCGTATTTTTTAGCGCAACGTTAATCGAACTGAGCGGTTTAAAAGGTCGTCACTGGCTCTGGTTGGGCGCAATCGCGGCGATCGGCATTGCCCATCATCTGGGCGGCATATATAAAAACCCGTTCTACAGCCTGCTGACCATCGTCTTTGGTATTGTGCTGTGCCGTTTTCTTAATGCGCATTTCAATATGGCGTGGCTGAACTATATAGGGCGTAACACGCTGCAGATTTATGTTTTGCACCGTATCTTTATCGAACTGGTGGGGCTGAGCGCCATCTCACTGGCGCTGCACTACGGCTGGTTTGGCAACGCGGGTTTTAGCTGGGCATGGGCGTTGCTGATGCCGTTAACCGGCGTGGCAGTCTGCACGCTCCTGTCTTTGATGGTCTGGTCGCTGCTGAACCGGGGGCCGGGACGGATGCTGTTTATTCATCCACGTTTAATCAGTAAACGGCAGCCAGAAACCCAAGCCTCATCATCCTGACGTACCGGGCCAGCATGCTGGCCCGTTTCGTATCCTTTCTCTGGCGGGCACCGCAGGGAGTGAGCATTTCTCCCCCGTTAGCCTGTTCCTGTCGCGTCAGCTGACAGGGCGAGAAGCCTCAGTCGCCTCTGGTCGGGGAAGGGACACTGCATGTTGAGGCTGCTCTTCGCGTGCCGTGTTATGCCGGGAGACAAATGCCTTTGATGACCAGGTGCTGAATCAGAATAATGGTTTTCGCGTCAATGATGATGCCGGCATCAATCATCGCAAGCGCCTCTTGAATCGGCACCTCAATGACTTTGATATCTTCACCTTCAGCAGCAAGGCCTCCGCCCTCGTTAATCCGCATTTCGCGGGTAAAAGGGGCGATGAAAAAGTGCAGACGCTCAGTAACGGAACCCGGGCTCATGAATATCTCGCCAATCTTAGTGACCTCATTCAGCTTATATCCGGTCTCTTCTTCGGCTTCACTTCTTATTGCCTGAATCGGGTCCCGCTCATCAAGCAAACCGGCGCAGGCTTCAATCAGTTCGTAGTGATGACCGATCAAAAACGCAGGCAGGCGGAACTGGCTGGTAAGGATGACCGTTCTGTCATCGCGGTTGTAGAGCAGAATAGTCGCACCGTGGCCGCGATCGTAAGCTTCACGCGTGAAACGCTGTTCTGTCCCATCGGAACGGACATAGGTCATATCGTATTTGGTCAGGGTGCCCCAGTCGTTTGCCAGTATCTGCTGGTTGTTAACGGTCGCGGTGGTGGAAACGGGCGTATAATGCGCATGCTTCATATTGAGATTCCATTGGTAAGTAAGTCTGGAAGAGCCATTCAGACACAGCGTGCCGAGTCGACATTAAAAAAATCACCCCTAAACCTAAACCTAAACCTAAACCTAAAAATGCACTTTTCACCTGTCAGCGATATTTCCGAAAGGAACACCTAAGCGAATAACGTTTAGCGGTGTTTTATCCACGCCCTGTCTTTTTTAAGGTGATATTCGAACCTGAAATAAAGATACAGGCAATATTGCAGGGAAAAATTTAGCCGAAAAGGGCATAAACGAACGATTTTACCTGGCTGAATAAGTCACTCGCGCTAATCAAACACGCACAGTAACGTTACCTGTACTTAAGATGAGTCACCTGACCTGACATAAAGCCAGAAATAAGGTTAAGCAAGCGTTGAGTGTGAAAATTCGCCGGGACGTCATCGTGCGGTGTGGCATCGCGCGATGAAACGTTTATCTGTTGCCGCAACGATAAAGTCATGGATCTGAGGGGCAGGATGCGCGGGGCATTGGGGCCTTTGCGGCAGGATGCCTGCATAGCGCCGCACGGCTTTTGCAGCGCGCGTTCACGCAACAGCGTAGGGCCAGGGAATAAAATACCTCGCCTGTCCTGCGCGACCCAGGCCAACTGATTTAATAAGTGACCTGATGCTTAACGGGCACCAACACCTGGACATTTCTTATTTATTCAGATAAGAACACCTTATTTATTCCGTCGTCTGACAACGATTACCTGCGTTGAAATTAAATCCGGGATAAATGTCAGAAAACATCCTGTATTGTAAAGTACGGTTTTAAACCCTTCCTGGAGGGGGACTTTAAGACTTTCGCTACATTCAGGAGTGCGAGCATAGGGAATACTTTTCGTATAATGATAACGTCGGCAGTTCGAATAACTTGTTTGCACATGACACAGCGACGGAAAAAGCCTGATGACGAAAAGTGAAAAAAAAGATATTGCATGGATTAATACCCTAAAGGGAATCTGTATCCTGCTGGTCGTCCTGTATCACACGGTGTTACCCGGTTTTGAAAGCCGGGTGAAAGATCTGGCCGCAGGTGAATGGGTGGCAGAGATGTGGGTGCAGTTTAATACGTTATTATCGCCGCTGCGCATGCCCGCGTTTTTCTTTGTGTCGGGTTTACTGGCCAGAAATGCCATCATTGACCGCCCCTGGATACATATCGCGACCAGCCGGATGACAAATCTGTTTTATCTCTATCTGCTGTGGGGAGCCATTCAGTGGGGGGCCATTACGGGCATTTCAACGGAAATTACCGGGCAGCGTATTTCACAAAATATCAATGCGGCCTATGCGGGAACCTTTTCTGAGTTCCTGACGCTGACGTTTCTGGCGATGAGCACCTCATGGTATTTATATGCCCTGGGGATCTACTTTCTTCTTGCCAAACTTTTTCAACGTTACAGCTTGCCTTTATTGCTTATGGCCGCAGTGCTTAATTATCTGGCGGTTGAAAAAATCATTCCCTACTGGGGCCCGCAGAGTCTGGCGCAATATTTTGTTTTCTTCATGCTAGGCACGTTCTGGTGTTCGCAGATACTGCGTTTAAGCGAGTGGCGAAGGCAAAACGGACTGCCGTGGTTGTTACTGCTGCTGCTGCTGGCGGGCCTGCCCGCTCTGTTCGATTTCGACAGAAGCCTCTTCTTATCTGTTCTTGCCATCCTCATCAGCGTGGCGGCCTGTCGCGGGTTAAATCAGGTCAGTAGCATGGCGTGGCTCAACTGGATTGGCCGTCACACCTTGCCTATTTACGTCCTGCATCGCATCTTTATTGAGTATTTCGGCATGACGGCCATTTTGTTTGCGCAGCGCCACCAGCTCTTTGCGCTGGCATGGTTTTCGTGGCTGTGGGCCTGCCTCTATCCGCTGGTCATTGTCGCCCTCTGCTCACTGGCGTCCGTTGCCGTCTGGTCGCTGACAAATCATGGCGTCGGGCGCGCGTTGTTTCGCTTCCCGACGCTGATAAAACGGCCTGCGTACCCGGCGGCGTAACCGGGGCAGGGCACGCAGGATGCGGGAACAGAAAAAGGCGTGATGTAAAAAGCGCAATGAACCCGGCCGCTGATAGCGGGACGGGTTGCGGTCAGGCTTAGTTACGCGCGTACCACCTGATAGCGTCGCGTGAAATACTCGACCGGCGCGCTCCAGATGTGCATAAGCCGGGTAAACGGAAACACCAGAAAAATCGTCACTCCCAGAATCAGGTGAATACGATCAATCCCTTCCACCCCGTCAAGCCAGCGTGAGGCGTTGCCCCGCAACATGATCACCACCTGTGCCCAGCCGACCTGTTTCATCATGCCAGGGCCGTCCATATATCGCCCAATGCTCCGCGCAAAAAAAGGGTTCATGCCCGGGCATGAACCTTTAACGTAAGCGATCGGTCTGAAGGACGTTACCCGATTGTCATCAGGCTGGCATTGCCGCCCGCGGCTGCGGTGTTAACGCTGAGCGAACGTTCAATCAGCAGACGTTCCAGCAGCAGATTAGTTTCGCCGCGCGCAAAACCCTGCACCGACACGATGGCACCTTCGCGCGCCGCAACCTGTTCGCACAGGTTGCGGAGCTGGTCGGCATCACCGTGATAGATAACGGCGTCAAAATGCGCAGACAGGGGATCGTTGGAGAGCGTAATGCGGTTTTTCACCGCCGCCGGTAAGGTGCCCAGCAGTGCGCGGTGCAGCTCATCGTCCTGCCACAGTGCCTGGCTGCCTACGCTGGTGACCGCCGCCAGTTGAATCAGAGCATCCTGCTCGTTATCCGCCAGACAGAGTACCTGCTCACGCGGCAGCAACAGGAAGGTATTGCGTTCGCCTGTTGGACCGGGCAGCAGGCGTACCGTGCCTGCCTGAGCCAGCTCGGCATAATGCTGGCACAGTGAAGACAGCTGAGGCTTATCTTTTGCCCACTCGTTCAATGCCTGATGCGCTGCCAGCAGCAGCTGACGCTGGGCATGGTCGGCCGGGCGCTCAGCATCCTGACGGGCGAGGGTGGTGCTGAGTGCGTTGTCCGGGCGATTCGCCAGCAGGCGATACAGATAAAGCGGGCCACCCGCTTTCGGACCGGTACCGGATAACCCCTCGCCGCCGAATGGTTGCACGCCCACCACCGCGCCAACCATGTTGCGGTTAACGTACAGATTGCCCACTTTGGCCGCTGCGGTGACCTGCATGATGGTTTCGTCAATGCGGGTATGGACGCCTAACGTCAGCCCATAGCCCGAGGCGTTAATCTGTTCGATCAACTGCGGCAGGCCACTGCGGGTGAAGCGTACAACGTGCAACACCGGACCAAATACCTCTTGCGTCAGATCGCTAACCTTATCCAGTTCAATCAGCGTCGGTTTCACAAAAGTTCCGGTTGCCCACTCTTTGCTGTCCTGTGGATGATCCTGCGCCGTTTGGAACACCTTAAAGCCTTTATTGCGCATGGCCTGAATATGGCGCTCAATGTTGGCTTTGGCCTCTTTATCGATCACCGGGCCGATATCGGTGGACAGGCGCTCCGGATTGCCCATACGGCACTCCGCCATCGCGCCACGCAGCATTTTCAACGTATGTTCCGCGACGTCCTCCTGAACGCACAGCAGACGCAGCGCAGAGCAGCGTTGACCCGCGCTGTCGAAGGCCGAGGCGACGATATCTATCACCACCTGTTCTGTCAGGGCGGATGAATCGACAATCATGGCATTCATGCCGCCGGTTTCAGCAATCAGCGGAGTGGGGCGGCCTTGGGGATCCAGCCGACCTGCCAGATTACGTTGCAACAGGGTGGCGACCGCCGTGGAGCCGGTGAACATCACGCCACGAATGCGTTCGTCTCCGGTGAGCTGTGCGCCCACGGTTTCACCGAGGCCCGGCAGCAGTTGCACGACGCCAGCCGGGACACCGGCACTCAGTAAGATCTCAACGGCCTGCGCGGCAATCAGCGGCGTCTGCTCGGCAGGCTTCGCCAGCACGCTGTTTCCGGCCGCCAGCGCGGCTGCGACCTGACCGGTAAAAATGGCCAGCGGAAAGTTCCACGGGCTGATACAGACCACAGGTCCCAGTGGGCGGTGCGTTTCGTTGTCAAAATCAAGGCGGACGATGCCAGCATAGTAATAGAGGAAGTCCACGGCCTCACGCACTTCGGCAATGGCGTTGCTGTAGGTTTTACCGGCTTCGCGCACCAGAATGCCCAGCAACTGCTGTAGCTGACCTTCCATTAACTGGGCTGCACGCTCAAGGATGGCCGCGCGCTCCTGCGGCGGAGTGGCAAACCAGATAGGACCGGCATTGACCGCCGCCTCAATGGCCTGGGAAACCTCCTGTTCTGAGGCATGGCGAACGGTACCGACGACGTCCGACGGCGCGGCCGGATTCACCACATTCTGGCTTTCTCCGCTACCAGCAGGGCCGTCAATAAGCGGTTGTGCCAGATAAGGCTCACTCGCGCCGCTCAGCAGAGCACTGGACAGGGAAGCAAGGCGGTGCTCGTTAGCCATATCCAGACCCGCAGAGTTAACCCGGTCGCTGCCATATAAGTCTCGCGGCAGCGGGATCTTTGGATGTGGCAGGCCCAGGGTGCCTTCGCTGGCACCCAGTTTTTCAATTTCACTCACCGGATCGGCGACCAGCTCGTCTATCGGCATGGACGTGTCGGCAATACGGTTAACAAAGGAGGTATTCGCACCGTTTTCCAGTAGGCGACGCACCAGGTAAGCCAGCAGGGTTTCATGTGTACCTACGGGGGCATAGATGCGGCAGGGACGATTGAGTTTGCCGTCTGCCACTTTGCCTACCACCTGATCGTAGAGCGGTTCACCCATGCCATGCAGGCACTGGAACTCATACTGTCCGGGATAATAGTTATTGCCCGCCAGTTGATAGATCGCGGCCAGCGTGTGCGCGTTATGTGTGGCAAACTGCGGATAGATCAGATTGGGCACTGCCAGCAGTTTACGGGCGCAGGCCAGATAAGAAATGTCGGTGTACACCTTACGGGTATAAACCGGATAGCCTTCCAGCCCTTCCACCTGGGCGCGTTTGATCTCGCTGTCCCAGTAAGCGCCTTTCACCAGGCGAATCATGAGACGACGACGGCTGCGTTGGGCCAGATCTGTCAGCTCATCAATCACAAACGGGCAACGCTTCATATAAGCCTGAATCACGAAACCTATGCCGTTCCAGCCTTCAAGCTCGGGTTCAAAACACAACCGCTCCAGCATATCGAGAGACAGCTCTAAACGATCGGCCTCTTCCGCATCAATGTTAATGCCGATGTCGTAAGAGCGGGCCAACAGGGTCAGCGACTTCAGAATCGGATACAGTTCATCCATCACCCGATCATACTGCGCGCGGCTGTAGCGCGGATGGAGTGCGGACAGCTTGATAGAAATGCCCGGGCCTTCATAGATGCCCCGACCGTTTGAGGCTTTACCAATGGCGTGAATCGCCTGCTGATAAGAAACCAGATAGGCTTTGGCATCGCTGGCCGTCAGGGCGGCTTCACCCAGCATATCGTAGGAGTAACGGAAGCCTTTTTCTTCAAGCTTGCGGGCGTTGGCCAGGGCTTCGGCGATGGTTTCACCGGTCACGAACTGTTCGCCCATCAGGCGCATCGCCATATCCACGCCTTTCCGGATGAGCGGCTCGCCGCTCTTGCCAATAATTCGGTTGAGCGAGCGCGACAGGTTGACTTCATTGTGCGTTGAGACCAGACGGCCCGTAAACAGTAGTCCCCACGTCGCGGCGTTCACAAACAGTGACGGGCTGCGGCCAAGATGTGACTGCCAGTTACCGTTGCTGATCTTGTCGCGGATCAGCGCATCGCGGGTGGGCTTATCCGGGATACGCAACAAAGCCTCGGCCAGGCACATTAATGCCACACCTTCCTGAGAGGAGAGTGAAAACTCCTGCAGCAGGCTTTGCACCATGCCGGCACGGCCGGTCGCCCCTTTTTGGTGCCTCAGCTTGTCGGCCAGCTGGTGCGCCAGCTGCTGCGTTTTTTCTGCCAGTGCGGCGGGAAGGCGCGCTTGCTCAAGCAACATGGGAACCGCATCAGTTTCAGGACGGCGCCAGGCGGCTGTCACCGCAGAGCGGGCGACCGACTGCGGCAAAATGTTTTCGGCGAATTCAAGGAAGGGCTGAACCATCTCTTCCGGGGCAAGCTCATCGGACGCTGAGTCGTTAAGCTGCAGGGGGATCTCATCCACCGTTTCACCCGCATCTAACTGGGTCAGATAATTAAAGATCGCCTGTTTAATCAGCCAGTGAGGCGTGCGATCGAGTTTCTGCGCCGCCAGTTTAATACGGTTGCGGGTGGCTTCATCCAGCTTCACCCCCATGGTTGTTGTTCCCATGATTTTCTCTTCCTTAAAACGGTTTTGACCAGAGCATGGGCTGCACTATTACCCATGTTGCAACTTTGTGCAACCAGGTTAAATGTGACCTCGGTTGCACACTTTGAAACCCCTTTTTTAATTAACATTTAAAAGCGGCACAAATCTTGCTGCAAAAAACTCGCCAAAGTTGCAACCCCATTCAATTTAAAGGGTGAAATCATTGCAAAGGTGCAACTTTATTGTGAGCGGGCGCAACCTGTGAGCATTAAAAAGGGATTGAGAGGTGAAACTGATGTGACGGATGTGTTAAATGCATTGTGTGCGCCGTGCCTTTACGGCAGGATACCGCGCCTTAAGGGAAATCGCTTTCTCTTGATGCGGTAACAGCCTGACGCCTTCACGTTCCGAGGGGGGCAGGAAAAAGATTTCTCTCAAGAGATCGGATAATAACGGAGAAACAAATGACAGTAAGTACGCCAATGTTGGTGACCTTTTTAATTTATATCCTTGGGATGGTGCTGATCGGTTTTATTGCCTGGCGCTCAACGAAAAACTTCGACGACTATATTCTGGGCGGACGCAGCCTGGGCAGTGTCGTGACTGCGCTGTCCGCTGGAGCCTCCGATATGAGTGGATGGTTGCTAATGGGATTGCCGGGTGCCATTTTTCTTTCCGGTATCTCTGAAAGCTGGATCGCTATTGGCCTGATTATTGGTGCATGGTTTAACTGGAAGATTGTCGCGGGGCGCTTACGGGTTCAGACGGAACATCATGATAATGCCCTGACGCTGCCTGACTTCTTTACTAGCCGCTTTGAAGATCGCAGCAAAATCTTGCGGGTCATTTCTGCCGTGGTGATTCTGGTGTTTTTCACTATCTACTGCGCATCAGGCGTGGTAGCGGGCGCGCGTCTGTTTGAAAGCACCTTTGGTATGGATTACTCCACCGCCCTCTGGGCCGGTGCCGCCGCCACCATTCTGTATACCCTGGTGGGCGGATTCCTGGCGGTGAGCTGGACGGATACCGTTCAGGCCAGCCTGATGATCTTCGCGCTGATCCTGACGCCAGTCATCGTGGTCATCGCCGTGGGTGGCTGGAGCGATTCGATGGCAGTGATTGAGGCCAAAAACGCTGAAAACGTGGATATGTTCAAAGGCCTGAATTTCGTGGCCGTGCTGTCACTGCTGGGCTGGGGACTGGGCTATTTCGGTCAGCCTCATATCCTGGCACGTTTTATGGCGGCGGATTCACATCGTTCCATTCGTACCGCGCGCCGTATCGGCATGGCGTGGATGATTCTCTGTCTGGCGGGCGCGGTGGCCGTGGGCTTCTTTGGGATCGCCTATTTCCACAATAATCCTTCTCTGGCTGCGGGCGTTTCACAGAATGGAGAGCGCGTCTTTATTGAGCTGGCACGTATTCTGTTTAATCCGTGGATTGCCGGTATTTTACTGTCTGCCATTCTGGCGGCGGTCATGTCCACGCTCAGCTGCCAGCTGCTGGTCTGCTCCAGTGCGCTGACGGAAGATTTGTACAAAGGCTTTTTACGCAAGAATGCCAGCCAGAAAGAACTGGTTTGGGTAGGGCGCCTCATGGTGCTGCTGGTAGCGTTAGTGGCCATCGCGCTGGCGTCGAATCCCGAAAATCGGGTGTTAGGCCTGGTCAGCTACGCATGGGCCGGTTTTGGCGCGGCATTTGGACCGGTAGTCCTGTTTGGCGTGTGCTGGAAACGCATGAACCGCAACGGTGCGCTGGCGGGAATGATTGTCGGTGCGGTCACGGTACTGGTATGGAAACAGTATGGCTGGCTCGGCCTGTATGAAATCATTCCGGGCTTTATTTTTGCCAGTATCGCCATTGTGGTCTTCAGCCTGGCAGGCCGGGAACCTTCTGCAGCGGCCATTGAACGCTTCGATGCTGCCGAGGCAGAATTCCAGACTAAATAAGGCGCGAACGTGTTGAAAAGCCTGCCCTGTAAAGGGCGGGCTTTTTTTTGGCCTGCGTCTGGCACAGACAGTTACGAAATTATTTCACGGAGGAACTTGTTTTTTTCTGAGTGGTAATGATAATCGGTATCGTTCGTTTTTACGTAAATTTACGTCCCATTGACGCTGCTTAACATTCAAGAGGTCGGCGATGTTTGTTCCCTTTCTCATCATGCTGCGTGAAGGCCTGGAGGCAGCGCTCATCGTGAGCCTTATTGCCAGCTACCTGAAAAGGACGCAGCGCACACAATGGTTCCCTGCCATGTGGGCGGGCGTGTTTATTGCCGCTGCGCTTTGCCTTGCGCTGGGCATCGTCATCAACCAAACCACAGGGGAGTTTCCTCAGAAGCAGCAAGAGCTTTTTGAAGGCATTGTTGCGGTGGTCGCGGTCGTCATCCTGACCTCAATGGTGTTCTGGATGCGCCGGGTGGCGCGCAATATCAAGCTGGAACTGGAGCAGGCGGTCGATCAGGCTTTACAGAAATCAGCCGGGGGCGGCCTGGCCCTGGTCCTGATGGTGTTTCTTGCCGTCGCCCGGGAGGGGCTGGAGTCAGTGTTCTTTTTACTGGCCGCCTTCACTCAGGACGTCGGTTATGCGCCGCCGCTGGGGGCCGTGCTTGGCCTGGCGACGGCCGTTGTGCTGGGCATGTTGATCTACTGGGGCGGGGTTCGTCTGAATATGGCGCACTTTTTCCGCTGGACCAGCCTTTTTATTCTTCTGGTGGCCGCGGGGCTGGCAGCTGGCGCTATCCGTGCCTTTCATGAAGCCGGGCTGTGGAACCATTTTCAGCAGGTGGCGTTCGATATGAGTAACACCTTATCGACCCATTCACTGTTTGGCACGCTGCTTGAAGGCATTCTGGGTTATCAGGAAGCCCCCAGCGTAAGTGAAGTGGCCGTCTGGCTGCTTTATTTGATTCCGGCATTATTACTGTTTGTTATGCCTGCACGTGCTGGAACCTCAGCCGCTGCGCGCTAACGCGTTTACCAGGCGCGTCAGGCGCGCCTCTGACTGAATAGGGAAAAATATGAAGAAGCGTTTTCGTCGTCACGCGGTGCTGGCTTCGCTGCTGGCGGTTTCCGGCTCCACACTGGCTGCAGCCATTCCACAGGTTAGCGTGAGTGTCACGGACAAGCAGTGTGAACCGATGTCACTGACGGTTCAGGCGGGCAAGACTCAGTTTCTGATCAAAAACAACAGCCAAAAGGCGCTGGAATGGGAAATCCTGAAAGGGGTGATGGTGGTTGAGGAGCGCGAAAATATTGCGCCCGGCTTCAGTCAAAAACTGACCGCCAACCTTGAAGCGGGCGAATATGAAATGACCTGCGGCCTGCTGACGAATCCGAAAGGCAAGCTGATTGTCCAGGGCGGCGCGGGCAAAAACGTGCAGAAAGGTAAAACAGAACTGATGCAGCTGGCGGGGCCAATCAACGCCTACAAAGCCTACGTGACGGACGAAGTCAACCAGCTGGTGGCGGGAACCCAGGCCTTTACGGATGCGGTGAAAGCCGGAGATATCGAAAAAGCCAAAGCGCTGTTTGCCCCCACGCGCCAGCATTACGAACGTATAGAGCCGATAGCTGAGCTGTTCTCCGATCTGGATGGTCGCATTGACGCCCGTGAAGATGATTATGAGAAAAAGGCTGAAGACCCGAAATTCACCGGTTTTCACCGGCTTGAGAAAGCGTTGTTTGCCGATAATAGCACCAAAGATATGGCGGGCTATGCCGAGCAGTTAAACAACGACGTGCGCGATTTGCAGAAACGCGTTAGCGAGCTGGCGTTCCCCCCGGCCAAGGTCGTAGGCGGCGCCGCAGGGCTGATCGAAGAAGTGGCTTCCAGTAAAATCTCCGGCGAAGAAGATCGTTACAGCCGTACCGACCTGTGGGATTTCCGGGCGAACGTGGATGGCGCGCAAAAAATTGTCGAGCTGTTGCGCCCAGTCCTGAAGCAGGCAAATCCAGCGCTTCTGGCAAAAGTGGATGCCAATTTCGCGAAAGTTGACGCGATTCTGGATAAATACCGCAGCGGTCAGGGTTATGAATCGTATGAAAAACTGAGGCCAGCCGATCGAACCGCGCTGAAAGGGCCGATTACTGCCCTGGCGGAAGATCTTTCTCTGCTGCGTGGCACCTTAGGCCTGGATTGATGATGGATAAGGATAAGGCGTTAAGCCAGCCATCGCGCCGCCGTTTATTGAAAGGACTGGGGATGCTGGGCGGCGCGGCGGCCGTCAGCGGTGGGTGTCCGTTTCATGCTGCGGCCGCCGAAAACCCGGACAGCTTTTCGCCCGGCACGGTAACGCCGAACGCGCGTCAGCAAGTGCAGCCCTTTTATGGCGTGCATCAATCCGGCATTACGACGCCACAGCAGGCGTCAATGATGCTGGTCGCGTTCGATGTGCTGACCCGCGATAAGCAGGAACTGCAGCGTTTGTTCAAACTGCTTACGCAGCGCATCGCGTTTCTGACCCGGGGCGGGATGGCGCCCGCGGTGACCAACCCACAGCTGCCGCCGCTGGATTCAGGCATTCTGGGGGCCGAGATTGCCCCGGACAACCTGACGATGACGGTTTCCGTCGGTCATTCCCTGTTTGATTCGCGCTTTGGTCTGGCGGCGCTTAAGCCGGCCAAACTGCAGGCCATGAGCCGTTTCCCTAACGACTCTCTGGATGCAAATCAGTGCCACGGCGATCTGCTGTTGCAAATCTGTGCTAACACGCAGGACACGGTGATTCATGCACTCCGTGATGTGGTGAAACATACGCCCGATTTGCTCGGCATTCGCTGGCGACGGGAAGGTTTTATTTCCGATCATGCCGCGCGCAGCGCGGGAAAAGAAACGCCCATTAATCTGCTGGGTTTTAAAGACGGCACGGCCAATCCCGATACGCATAACATGGCGTTGATGGATAAGCTGCTGTGGGTAACGGAAGAGCAGGCGGAACCCGCGTGGGCCCGTCACGGCAGTTATCAGGCAGTAAGGTTGATCCGTTTTCATGTGGAAATGTGGGATCGCACGCCATTGGGTGAGCAACAAACGATCTTTGGTCGCGAGAAATTAAGCGGCGCACCACTGGGCATGAAAAACGAGCACGACGTGCCGGATTATCGCCAGGATCCTGATGGCGATGTCATTGCGTTGGATGCGCATATTCGGCTGGCGAACCCGCGCACGCCTGCGACCGAAAGCAGCCTGATGCTGCGCCGGGGCTACAGTTATTCGGCGGGTATTTCAGCGTCAGGCCAGTTGGAAATGGGCTTGCTGTTTGTTTGTTATCAACATGATTTAGAATTGGGTTTTCTGACCGTACAAAACCGTCTGAATGGTGAAGCGCTGGAAGAGTATATACGTCCCTTTGGCGGCGGATACTTTTTTGTATTACCCGGCGTTATCAATGAAAATCATTATTTGGGCCAGTCCTTACTTGAAAGCTGATTAAATTTTAATCACGGCATTCTGTGCCTGACCGCCCAGCGTGCCGTATTTCTGTCTCAGGTTTTTTATCCCCCGCCTGTGTTTTCGCGCTCCGTTTTAAACCGTTGATGCCGCATTGAAAAATAAACTAACTCTCTGTAATACTTGCGTAATTTAATTTAAGTAAGGTTGGCGTTAACGCAGGGTTGAATATTTATTTTTCAATAAAGTGAAAATACTGTTGCAAAATACCAATAAGATGGTTCACTTTACTATGAAAGCGTAATCGGGCGTGTTGATGTCTCACACTGGAGTTCGCGCATGGATAGATGTTTTTACAGCCGTTCAGCAGTAAAAAATATCGCATTTACCCGTGAGGAGGTTTCTTCCTCAACCGCTTTTACACCGCAATGTGTTTTCTCTTTTCAACCTCACTCCTTTTTTACCGGTATACGGCCTGGCTGTTTTGCTGCCGGATATCAATCGTCATGGCCTGTCACGGCTCTAAAGGAAGCCAACTGAAACCTCTAAAGCGTTCACGTAATCGCATCGGGCTTGTTGCCTGAGCGGGAAATGAAACCAACTGTAAGGTGCCACTATGGGAAGACAGAAAGCAGTGATCAAAGCGCGTCGAGAAGCAAGACGAGTGCTTCGCAATGACTCCCGCAGTCATCGTCAGCGTGAAGAAGAATCGGTCACTTCGCTGGTGCAAATGGGTGGGCTGGACTCGATTGGCATGGCGCGCGATGTGCGCGATCGTGCTCCGATTGAAGCCCGCAATGAAGCTCAGGCGCACTATCTCAACGCCATAGAATCAAAACAGCTTATCTTCGCTACCGGCGAGGCAGGCTGCGGCAAAACCTGGATTAGTGCTGCGAAAGCGGCAGAGGCCCTGATTCATAAGGATATCGACAGGATTATCGTTACGCGCCCGGTGCTGCAGGCGGATGAAGATCTGGGATTCCTTCCCGGGGATATCTCAGAAAAATTCGCCCCGTATTTCCGCCCGGTTTACGACATTCTGGTTAAACGTCTTGGCGCATCCTTTATGCAATATTGTCTGCGTCCCGAAATTGGCAAAGTTGAAATCGCGCCCTTTGCTTATATGCGCGGTCGTACCTTTGAAAATGCAGTGGTGATTCTCGATGAAGCGCAGAACGTTACCGCTGCGCAAATGAAAATGTTTCTGACCCGCCTTGGCGAAAACGTCACGGTGATTGTTAACGGCGATATAACCCAGTGCGATTTGCCCGCTGGGGTGCCTTCTGGTCTCGCGGACGCGCTGGCGCGTTTTGAAGAGGACGAGATGGTGGGCATTGTCCGTTTTGGCAAAGAGGATTGCGTGCGTTCCGCGCTGTGTCAGCGCACTTTGCATGCTTACAGCTAGCGTTCGATTGAGTCATGTAGCGACCAAAACCCGGCTTCGGCCGGGTTTTTTATCTCCGTTATGGGGCGCTATTCGCCGCTGCCGATTTGCCAGATAAAGGTAGGATCGCGCCCGTTGACTTCCCAGTCGCCCACGTTACGGCTTTTATAGATCACCGGATTGTGCGAGCCAATCGTTCGGGCATTGCGCCAGTGACGGTCCAGCGCTTTACTCACTCGCGTATCTGACGCGCCAAGCGCGTTAAACAGCTCACTGGCCGCACGCGTCACCCAATCCACGGCCACGACCTGCGCCTTCGCAGCCTCCACTTCTGCCTGGACGTTGGCGGCATGAATCTGCGTTTCATCTTGTCCCTGAATGTGCGTATCAAAAGCCTGTTGCAGCGCGTGCGTGGCCCGCTGCACGGCGGCATCTGTTGCCCATATCCAACTGCTGATCTGTCCCACCACCTGTAAGACCTGCACGTCCTGGCTGACGTGACGGGCATTACCGTGGCTGTAGATTCGTTTTCGGTTTGCTACGCCCTGTGACACGTCCCGCACGATAGCCCGGCCGATCCCGGCCAGCGTCGCCAGTAAGACATGCTGATAGAAGGCGGTTTGATATCGGAAGCGCTCGCTGAAATCATAGACATGGGCAGGTTCCACAACGGCCTGATGAAAACGCGTGGTTCCGCTACCGGTAAGACGTTGACCAAATCCGTCCCAGTCATCCTCTCGCACTACCGCATCCTGATGTGTACTGACCACCGCAATGACATCGCGCTGGTTGTCCGTACGCTTAGCGTAAACATCAATCCAGTCGGCATACAGCGTGCCGGTGCTGTAAAATTTTTCGCCCTCAAGCAGCCAGCCGTTGGCGGCGGGCGACACCTGCGTATTCACGTCTCCTAATCGAACGCTGCCTGTTTCACTCCAGCCGCTCCCGACAATATCACCGTCGATAAACCGATTAAACCAGCGCTGGCGCGCCTCACTGTCGGGCTGGTTAAGACGATCCTCGACAAAGGCCATGTGCGCGCGCAGCGCCTGAGGCAGGTTAGAATCCGCTTCTGCCAGCTCGGTCAGTAAGCGGAACAGTTGTGGCAGCGAGGCACCCAATCCGCCGTTTGCTTGTGGAATACGCAGCGTGCCAAAACCCGCCGCCTTCAGCCAGCGAACCGGCTCGTGAAGCAGGGTACGATTCCGTTCGCGATCGGCAGCGCCTTCGGCGATGCGGGCAAATATGGGGCGGAAACGCGCCGCCAGTGAGGTGTAATCGGGCTCAGACATGGTGTTCTCCGTGTGTTGACTGGTCATCGATATCGTGACGAGTGGGTTCAAACCGGACGACTAACAGGAAAATGATGGGAATAAGGGCGGCCAGTGACACGATCCAGAACATATTGGTGCCATAAGCCGCCTGCAATATGGGCAGAATGAACAGCGCCAGCGCGCTCCCGATGCCCGAGACGGAACGACTAAAACCGACGCCGGTGGCCCGAATGTGCGTGGGATAGGAGAGGGCGGGATAGATCATTAACTGCGCTCCTGGCCCAAAGCCCTCAGCAAACAACCACAGCCCCAGCAGTAAAATGGCAAATACGACGCCGTAGGTTGCAACAGGATGGCCAATCAGAGCCAGTGAGATCAGCGCAATAAACTGCAGGGCAAATCCGGCAATCGCAACATGGCGTGACGGAAATCGCCAGGCCAGACGCATGCCAAGCAGGCCGCCGGTAAAGGCGAACAGCGCGTTAAGTCCTAGCGAGGCGGAGATCGTTTCAAAGACGCCCGCCCCCAGAAACTGCGCCAGGATAGAGGGCAGGAAAAAGGCGACCGCCGTATATTCGAATGAAATACAGGCGTTCATCACCGCCGCCACAACGGTGCGCTCCCGGTAAGGTTTTTGAAACAAGACGCGAAAACTGACCGTCTGGGCGACGGGTTTGGCCGCCGGCTCAGCGCGCTTATCTTCGTGCGCGTGAATGCCGTACGAATCGCGCAGGATTCGCACTGCGCCGCTTAAATCCCCCTGGTTTGCGGCCCACAGCGGAGATTCATTCATAAACCTGCTGCGCACAGCAATGATGAGCAGGGCAGGCACTGCGCCAAACAGCAATGAAGCGCGCCACAGCCAGTCGAGGTGCTCTGCAGGCAGCAGAAAGTAAAGGCCAAAAATAATCAGAAAGCACACCGAAGACGCGGCATACCACATGGGGCACCAGGCGGCGAGCCGCGACGCTTTATTCCCTTTTCCGGAAAATTTCGAAAATTCGGCCAGACAGGCCATCGCGACAGGCAAATCGATGCCCACACCAACGCCCATCAAAAAGCGCGCGCCAATCAGTACCCAGACGTTCGGCGCCAGGCCGGCCGCAATAGCGGACACCACAAAAAAAAGCATGTCCGCCATAAAGACGGAATAGCGGCCATATTTATCCGTCAGCCAGCCCCCGACCAGATTACCGACAATGGTGCCAATCATAATGGATGAGGTGACCAGTCCGGTTAATGTGGGCGTTAAGCTGAATGTTTTCACGACATCATCAATGCCGTAAGACAGGGTGGTCAGGTCGTAGGCATCCAGAAATACGCCGCCTAACGCCAGAAACACGATCCAGCGTGCGTAGCTGTTTTTCTCACTTTGCGTATTAATCAACTTTGCAACGTCGCTGACGGAGCGAATGGGCGTTGAGTGAGGTAAGGGGATCGCGGCATCGTCATCGATATTTAATGTGCTCATTTTATCCTCGTTATTGTCTGTACAGGTGACGCCTTTATATGCAGGAATCGCGATGTAAACAAACAACAAAAAGTGATAACTATTACTTTAATTTCAATAAGTTAATTTGATTTTTGTAGATAAGGGAAATACCGGGTGCGCTGTGACGCATCCGGTAAAATAAGCGGGCAAGGGGACGTGGTGTCAGTCTGCTCAGCGGCAGACGGGCTATCCGAACAGATCGTTAAATCCCTTCATGATGCCTCCGCAGGCACAACCCGGCCTGATACCGAGGTTGTGCGTCGATATCCTGCGCCGGGATGAGGATGTTCAAGGCGGGCGCCCTTAGCAAACAGCTTCTCCCGCAGCGTACCGGGTTGGTAATCCTGTTTATAAACGCCACGTTTTTGCAGTTCCGGCACCAGCAGATCGACGACATCAGCAAAGGTTTCATGCGTGAGGGCATAGGCCAGATTAAAGCCATCCACGTCCGTCTCCTCCACCCAGCTTTGCAGTTCATCGGCAACGGTTTCTGTGCTGCCCACCAGCAGGGGACCAAAGCCGCCAATGCCCACCCAGTCGGCCATGTTTTGCACCGTCCATTCACGCTGCGGATCGGCTGTGGAGAAGCTCTCTACAACAGACTGAATGGCATCGGTATGCAGATGCTTAAAAACCTGATCGGGTTGGTACTGACTGAAATCGATGCCGGTCCAGCCGGAGATCAGCGCCAGTGCGCCTTCATGGCTGACATAGCGTTTGTAATCCTGCCACTTGGCCTGGGCTGCTTTATCGGTTTCCCCCACAATGATCGTTTGCATGTTGAAAATCAGAATACTGCGCGGATCGCGGCCGGCCTCCTCTGCACGACGACGTATATCGGCCACGGTTTTCTTCAACAGCACTTTAGACGGCGCGGCAACAAATACGCACTCGGCGTGTTGTGCGGCGAAGGCTTTACCGCGGCTGGATGCGCCTGCCTGATACAGCACAGGCGTGCGCTGGGGCGAAGGCTCACACAGATGAATGCCCGGTACCTGGAAAAACGTTCCCTGATGATTAATGGGATGCACCTTATTGGGATCGCTGAAAATATGACGCTGGCGATCGCGTATCACGGCATCATCCTCCCAACTGCCTTCCAGCAGCTTGTATACCACCTGCAGATATTCGTCGGCGTAGTCATAACGCGCATCGTGGCTGGTTTGGCTGACCTGTCCCAGATTGCGGGCTCCGCTTTCCAGATAGGAGGTAACAATATTCCAGCCGATCCGACCTTTGGTCAGATGATCCAGCGTCGACATGCGCCGGGCAAACGGATAGGGATGCTCAAAAGAGAGTGATGCGGTCAGGCCAAAACCGAGGTGCTTTGTCACCATCGCCATCGGCGTAATCAGAGCCAGCGGGTCATTGACCGGTACCTGGGCGGCACTGCGAAGAGCAGCATCATTATTTCCGTTGAAAACATCGTAAATCCCCAAGACGTCGGCGATAAACAGGCCGTCGAACTTACCGCGTTCCAACAGGACCGCCAAATCTGTCCAGTATTCCAGATCTTTGTATTGCCACGAGCGGTCGCGAGGGTGCGCCCACAGGCCAGGTGACTGGTGACCCACACAGTTCATATCAAACGCATTAAGGCGGATTTCACGTTGTTTAGGCATAGCAAACTCCTGAGCGGATGCGGCACTGTCGGGCCGCCCACTTCGTTGGGATGAAAAAGGGGGGTAAATTAATTAGTCAGAGAAAGGGGACATCGCTCATGACGCGTGTCATCAGTGAGGTTGAG
This sequence comes from Pantoea sp. B623, assembly GCF_024814475.1. Taxonomy (NCBI): domain Bacteria; kingdom Pseudomonadati; phylum Pseudomonadota; class Gammaproteobacteria; order Enterobacterales; family Erwiniaceae; genus Pantoea; species Pantoea sp. B623. Next base: position 4,443,420 of record NZ_JANUXM010000004.1, read on the forward strand.
CAACTGGCGCGCGACGGCCTCAGCATGTGTGGCAACCTGCGGCAGGCCCATTAATTCACCAAAACGTCCGCGCGCCGCAGGCCCGACCACATACAGGTGAGGATTCGCCTGGCCCTGGGGGTTTAGCGTCTGTGACCGGGCATTGACATGAATTCCCAGCGCCAGCGGATCGGACTGAATAACGCCATCCTGAGCCAGCTGGTTGAGTAACGCATCGCGCTCAATCAACGCGCCATGCGCAGGACCGGTGGTGACGATGATCTTGTCCACCTCCAGCGCCTGTACGCCGCCGGAACGCGGTTGCAGGCTGAGCCTGACGGCAGAAGGCAACGCCGCCGCCGCGGTCAGTCGTGCGGCGAGCACGCGGAGTGTGCCGCTGCGTTGGTGGTGCTTTAACACCTGCCCAACCTGGGGGGCAATCCGATAACGGTGAACGTCCCACCATGGCCGCAGATGTCGCAGGAAACGCCGTTGTTCATCCAGCGACAGGCTTTGCCAAATCGCCTGACCGTTGTGACGGACCTCATCGAACACCACCTGCCACGGGATGTGCCTGGCCGCCGCCTGGCGAATTTCCTGTCTGATCCGGCGTAGCCATGCGCGAACGCCCAGAGGTTTGCTGAAATCAATACCAAGATGCCAGCTGAAATTGTCCTCAGTGAGGCTGGAACGCGGAAGCTGACCGCGTCGGGAAAAGACGGTGACTGGCCCGCGATGTCCCTGACGGTCCAGGGTCGCAACCATGTCTGACATGGTTAAGCCGGTACCCACAATGGCAACCCGGTCGTCAGGCGCAATCTGTGACAGGGCACCTTCCCGCCAGGGATCGGCAATCAGTGCAGGGTGAGGTGCCAGCGAAGCCAGGGCTGAGGGAAGTTGAGGCGCGGGATGGCTGATGGCCAGTACCACGATATCAGCATCGAGATGTGCGCCGGATGCGGTGCTGACCGTACCTTGTCGCAGCGCAACGGCGCGGTCCTGCACATGCAACAGCTCAACAGGGGAATGCTGTTTTACTGCACTAAACTGTTCACTGACCCACTGGCCAAACTGCCTGCGCTGCGGAAAAACCGTGCCGTCGTGCCATTCAGCCGCCGCATCCCTGGCAAATGCGGCAGAGGCACGGAACCAGCGCTCAAAGCTGCCTTCCTCGTCGCCGGCGAGTTGCATACGCGAGGCGGGCACGTTGGTGCGATGCGCCGGATCGGTGGTCGAGTAAGCTACGCCCTGGGCCAGCTGCGCGCGGGGTTCGATGACCGTGACGCGCAGGCCCGGGCCGCCCAGACGACCAAGATGAACGGCCAGCGCCGTTCCGCTGAATCCTCCACCCACAATGACAATATGCTGCTCGGACATACACTGCCTCTCTGATTAGCTTGCACTGGCCTGTTTTTCGGGACGACGGTCGCCTCCGATGATTTCGCCAAAAGGACCGGTATTAACCGTGCGCTGTTTATTTCCCGCAGGGGTTGAAAGCGGCAACAGCGGCATCAGCAAATCGGCAACCCGGTGTGCTTCTTCGAGATGCGGATAACCGGACAGAATAAAGTTATCAATGCCCAGCGCCTGGTATTCCCGAATCCGTTCCGCGACCTGCTGCGGATTTCCCACCAACGCGGTACCCGCGCCGCCGCGTACCAGACCGACGCCAGCCCATAAGTTGGGACCGATGCGCAGTCCATCACGCGAGCCACCGTGGAGTGCGCTCATGCGAGCCTGTCCGGTCGAATCCATTCTGGCAAAGATTTTCTGGGCGGCGGCGATGGTGTCTTCATCCAGATGTGCGATCAGCTTATCCGCCGCGGCCCAGGCTTCTTCCTCGGTTTCCCGCACGATGACGTGCAGACGAATACCGTAGGAAAGCGTCCTGCCGCGTTCCTCTGCGCGCTTCCGCACCCCTTCAAGTTTAGCGGCAACCTGCGCTAAGGGTTCGCCCCAGGTCAGATAGGTATCAACCTGACGTGCTGCAACGTCAACCGCTTCATCGGATGAGCCGCCGAAATAAAGTGGTGGACCTTCGGCCTGTACCGGTGGAAAGAGAATTTCAGCCCCTTCCACGTGAATATGTTCCCCGTGATAGTCCACTTTCTCTCCTTTAAGCAGGCGGGAATAGACATCAAGAAACTCACGGGTGACCTGATAACGTTCTGCGTGGCTGAGAAAAATGCCGTCGCCCTTGTTTTCAACCGGATCGCCGCCGGTCACCACATTGATCAGCAAACGTCCTTCAGACAGACGATCCAGCGTAGCCGCCATGCGCGCCGCCAGGCTGGGTGGCTGCAATCCCGGCCGGACGGCTACCAGATAACGAAGCTGTTTGGTAATCGGCACCAGCGCAGAGGCTACCAGCCAGGCATCTTCGCAGCTTTTTCCGGTGGGAATTAAAACGCCATAGAAACCCAGATTATCGGCGGCAAGGGCTACCTGTTGCAGATAGGGCAGGTCTACCGCTCTGCCGCCCTGGGTAGTTCCCAAATAACGCCCGTCACCATGTGTCGGTAAGAACCAAAAAAGATTGATGTTTTTTTCAGCGGTATCAGGCATTAGTAGATTCCTTTATAACGATATTTGAAATTGGCAATTAGAAAATTAATTTTCAGTTATATAGCTTTAAGCAGGATACGTGCCAACAGGTTAAGTTTTTTTTATTTTTTAATATCAATAAGATAGATTTTTATTGCGGCGGCGGCGACTGCTGCAAATGCAGCAATGTGTGAAGGATACTGCTGTATTTGCAGCAAATCACGCTGGGCAGCGGCTCGTTTCTGGCCGCAACAAGGGATATCTTTAGCGCTCTCTCACTCACTCAGCAGGAACGCGCTATGCAACACGCTGGCCCCGATTTAATTGACCCTGCTTCCCTGGCGTTCAGGCATATTCTGGATCAGCTGGCGCCCACGGACGCGACCGTATTAATCATTGGTGAAACCGGCACGGGCAAAGAGGTGATGGCGCGCTATCTGCATCATCACAGCCCGCGCCGCCATGCGCCCTTTATGGCAGTGAACTGCGGTGCGCTAACGGAGAGCCTGGCAGAATCAGAACTCTTTGGTCATGAGAAGGGGGCATTTACCGGCGCGACCGACCGTCATCGTGGCTGGTTTGAGGCCGCGCAGGGCGGGACGTTACTGCTGGATGAAATCGGCGAGCTGAGCCTGCCCCTTCAGGTCAAACTGCTTCGCGTACTGCAGGAAAGGGAAATTACCCGCGTGGGATCTTCTCGCGCAGTAAAGGTTGACGTCCGGGTGATTGCCGCGACGAACCGCGATCTGACGACTGCGATAGCCGAGCGGCGGTTTCGCGAGGATCTCTACTACCGGCTAAACGTCGCCAGCGTTGCCTTGCCGCCGCTGCGCCAGCGGTGTGAGGATATCCCGGTTCTGGCTAACTATTTTCTGCAAAGCTATGCGCGCCGACTGGGGCGACCGCAGCTGCGCCTGAGCGACGAGGCAATGGAAACGCTCAAGGCCCATTCCTGGCCAGGGAATATACGGGAACTGGAAAATACATTGCACAACGCGGTGCTGCTCTGTGAAACACCGCAGGTAGAACCACAACAGCTGCGGCTGGGCACGGTGACGGGCACGGGGCGGGTACAAAAGCAGGATGCGCTTGATGATTTTATTCGCCAGCAGATCCAGTGCAGTGACACGCCACTTTATCCCCGCGTCATTGAGGCACTGGTGAGAAATGCCTATGAACTAAGCCAGGGCAACCAGTTACAGGCCGCGGCGTTGCTGGGGATTAGCCGTAACAGCCTGCGTACGCATCTTGGCCATTACGGCATCATCAAGCCGCGTCGCAGCCTGACGTCAACCCTTTGCACCGCGTCAACAACGGGCGCGCAGGAGCGCGAGTTGCGCATTGGTTATCAAAAGTTTGGCAACCTTGGCATCCTCAAAGCGCGCCAGCAGCTTGAACAGCAGTTGGCCGGGCAAAACGTCAGCATCCTGTGGAGCGAATTTCCCGCCGGGCCTCAGCTGCTGCACGCGCTGAGCCATCGGGAAATTGATTTTGGCACCACCGGCGAAGTACCGCCTTTATTTGCCCAGGCCAGTCACTGTTCTCTGGTGTACGTTGCCTGGGAGCCGCCCGCGCCACAGAGCGTGGCGTTGCTGGTGGCTAAGCACAGTCAGATAAACCAGATGGCAGACTTAAGAGGCAAACGTATTGCCGTAAATAAAGGTTCCAACGTGCATTTTCTGCTGCTGCAAATCCTTGATGAGGCGGGGATGACGCCAGAGGACGTGCGGATTGTGTACGCACCGCCTAAATACCCGCTCACGCCCAGCGATCTGAATGCCGTTGATGCATGGATGATGTGGGATCCTCTGCTGAGCGAGGCAGAAAAAGGGGAACAGCTCCGGGTCATTGCCGACGGCGTAGGACGGGTGAATAACCATCAGTTCTATCTTGCCGATCGCCACTTCGCGAACCAGTCTCCAGACCTTTTAGAAATACTGGTAACCGCGCTGGAGCAGACGGGGCGCTACATTGATGCCCATCCTAAAGAGGCCGCCGGGCTGCTGGCCGGGGAGCTGGGGATGTCTGATCGCGCGCTGCGCCTGGCACTGGCCCGGCGGAGCCACCAGACGCAACCAATGAATCTGGCGATCATTCGTGAGCAGCAAAGAATCGCGGATCGTTTCTACGCGCTGGGCCTGTTTCCCCGCGCGATTAACGTACGTGACGCGGTGTGGTCGCAATGACGTTTTATGACTAAAGATAGAAGTTTTACGCATTAAGGCGTTGAGGCCTGGTTTGCTATGTTGCGCTGACGACAACACCACTCAGGAAAGAGACATGAAAAAAATCATATTCAGCGCACTGCTTGCGGTTGCGCACATTAGCAGCATCGTGACGGCACACGCAGAAGAGAAACCCAGGGTAGTGAATATCGGTTTTCAGAAAGCCAACATTTTTGCCTTACTGAAATACAGGGGCACGCTCGACAGTGAATTCAAAAAGCAGGGGATTGCCGTGCACTGGGTGGAATTTCCGGCGGGACCGCAAATGCTTGAAGGGCTCAACATAGGCAGCATCGATCTGGCCGCAACGGGCGATGCGCCGCCAACTTTTGCGCAAGCCGCACAGGCTGACCTGGTTTATCTGGGCCATTCACCGGCAAATCCACAAACCGAAGCCATAGTGGTGCCTGCGGATTCGACGATAAAAAGTGTCAAGGATTTAAAAGGCAAGCGCGTCGCCCTGAACAAGGGATCGGATGTGAATTATCTTCTGGTATCAGCCCTTGAGCAGGCGGGGCTAAAATACAAGGATATCACGCCGGTTTATCTTCCTCCTGCCGATGCGCGAGCGGCTTTCCAGCGAGGCGCTGTAGATGCATGGGTCATCTGGGACCCTTACCTGGCGGAAGTAGAAACCACCGCCGGCGCGCGGCTGCTTAAAAATGCCGAGGGGCTGGTACCGCACTACACCTTTTATCTGGCCAGCCGCAAATTTGCGGAAGGTCATCCAGACGAGGCCAAAGAGGTTCTTTCAGAGCTGCAAAAGCTGAGCAGCTGGGCCAATAAAAACCAGGGCGAAGCCGCGAAAATTCTGTCTGGCTCGACTGGCCTGCCCGAACCTATCTGGCAGCGCGCGCTGGCAAGAATGCCCTTAGGGGCCGAGCGCATGACGCCGGATGTTTTCAAAGAGCAGCAGGCACTGGCAGATAAATTTACACAAATCGGTTTATTGCCGGTGAAGGTCGATGTCCGCAGCGCGACATGGTCGCTGGATAAAAAGTAACGGGTGAATGTGTTAAAGGGCCTGCCGGGTACACCGGCAGGCCCTTTGTATTGGTAGGGGATACATTTCGTAGTGCGTAATTTTTTGGGGAGCGGCTCGCACTTCGCGTACGCAAGGCGTGAACAGGTGAGTGGGGAATCTGAATCGCTGATAGTGTGGGCGGGTGTTATTCATGGCCAGCGGTAATGGCGATGCGCACCGATTGGATTTCTTGCTTTTTTACAAATAGCTTTAGATCCATTTGGACGTAAGACCAGGGGCCTTTGGCTTGTGAAGTGTAGTAATCATTACTATAATTCTCGCCATAACGAAAAGGGACTTTTCATGGGTTTTACGCTTTATGTTCATAAACGTTTTGACAGAGTGTTTAAAAAAACGCGTCTGACAGACAGCGTCCTGTGTTACGCAGCAGGTGACGTTTTTACTGGCGTGTTTGAGGCTGACTTAGGCGGTGGCGTTATTAAAAAGCGTCTTGCTCTTCACCAAGGCAAGCGTGGCGGCGCGCGAACGGTCATCTTCTTCAGACAAGGCACCAACCTGGTTTATTACGATGGATGGGTTAAAAACTTGTCGAGGAAATACGCTAAAGAAATCGATGAAGATCAGCTGGATACCTACAGGGATGTGGCAAGAATGTTTTTCCGTGCAAATAGTGAAGTGATGAGCCTGCTCGTCAGAAGCGGAATGGTCAGAGAGGTTAAATGTAATGAAAACTGAACCCGCCGAATTGAGTGAACTACTTGAAGATGCGAAAGCGTTTCACGCGTTAGGACTGGCAACAGATGAAGAATTGGAGTCCATAGCAAAGCGCGCAAAAAATCGTGAACTCCGTGCCCGTATTGCATCAGTAAAGCCCATGACAGCAAATGAAATCAAAGACGTGCGCATGCGTTGGGGAATGTCGCAATCGCTTGTGGCGCTCTCATTTGGCATGACGGTCGATAGCGTATCGAAATGGGAGCGAGGTGAAATCACACCGAGCCCACCGGTGATGCGGATGCTACAACTCCTTCGCGATAACGGCCCTGAACTCTTTACCTCTAAGCATCAAGGTATCTAGACGCCGAACCCCGGTCGGGGCTTCTCATCCCCCTCGGCGGAGAATATGTAAAAAAAAGCCTGAACGTGAGTTCAGGCTCTTCTTTGAAGATGGCGGTGAGAGGGGGATTCACTCGCTGCGCTCGCCCTGCGGGTGGCCTGCGGCCATGCAAAACGGCGGGCCGTTTTGTCGAACCCCGGTCGGGGCTTCTCATCCCCCTCGGCGGAGAATATGTAAAAAAAAGCCTGAACGTGAGTTCAGGCTCTTCTTTGAAGATGGCGGTGAGAGGGGGATTCACTCGCTGCGCTCGCCCTGCGGGTGGCCTGCGGCCATGCAAAACGGCGGGCCGTTTTGTCGAACCCCGGTCGGGGCTTCTCATCCCCCTCAGCGCAGAATATGCAAAAAAAAAGTCCAGAGGTTAGTCTGGACTCTTCTTTGAATGTGGCGGTGAGAGGGGGATTCACTCGCTGCGCTCGCCCTTCGGGTGGCCTGCGGCCATGCAAAACGGCGGGCCGTTTTGTCGAACCCCGGTCGGGGCTTCTCATCCCCCTCGGCGGAGAATATGTAAAAAAAAGCCTGAACGTGAGTTCAGGCTCTTCTTTGAAGATGGCGGTGAGAGGGGGATTCGAACCCCCGATACGTTGCCGTATACACACTTTCCAGGCGTGCTCCTTCAGCCACTCGGACACCTCACCGCAAATTGTTGCTGACCGCGCTGGGTCAACGGGGCGCTACTATAGGGAGTCGGCCTGAAACGGTCAAGCACTATTTTTCTCTTTTTTTCTATTCGCTTAAGCTCTGAACGAATCGCGTTAAGGCTGCGCAAATCGCGTTTTTTTGGCGCCAAAAACGCGATATTGCACAGCGTAACAGAAGGGGATATTCGCTGCGTTGCCTGAGCTTACTGCGCGCTTTTTACGCGGTTGGCAAAACTCTTGCGCAGCTTTTGCAGTTTGGGGGGAATCACCGCCATGCAGTAACCGTTTCGCTGACCGGCGCCTTCCCAGTAATCCTGATGATAACCTTCAGCGGGATACCAGGCTTTTAACGGTTCAATGGTGGTCACAACAGGCTCAGCATGATCCTGTTGGGCACGCGCGATGGCCGCTTTGGCTTCGGCTTCCTGCTCCGGCGTCTCAACAAAAATCGCGGAACGATACTGTGTACCGATGTCATTGCCCTGACGATTGAGCTGGGTCGGATCGTGGGTCGCAAAGCTGATGTCCAGCAAATCGCCATAGCTGATCTTTTCAGGATCAAAACCAATACGAATGGCTTCGGCATGACCGGTTGCGCCGCTGCACACCTGCTCGTAGGTGGGATTAGGGCGCGCACCGCCGGTATAACCACTTTTCACTGACTCAACGCCGATCACATCTTTAAAGACCGCTTCTGTACACCAGAAACAGCCGCCTGCGATCACTGCATATTGGATAGCCATAAAATTACTCCTGTCTGGTCTGAAGGAAAGAGGTGGGGATGAGATCGATCGTTTTCAACGTCACACAAGGCATTTCAGGCCATTGCCAGGTTTTAGCGGGGCGATGGCATGGCGTGAGACGAATGATTTAGCGTAGCAGGGATCGATCGCCTGCGCCTGGCGGGCAGCCTGAAGGCGCGGCAGGTTAATGTTTCCTTAATATAAGAAAGCGATACTGCATGAAACATCACTGGAGAGATCGATGAAAACCCCCACCGTATCCGTCAGTTCTGTTCCGTCTCGCAGCCTCAGCGAATATCTAGCCGTGATTATTGCCGCCGGCACAGTGATTGCGTTTCTGGTCTGCTGGTTCAACGGCTAAATCACGCAGTAGCGAAGTTTACCCTGGCGCGGCAGCCTGAACGATCTGGGCGATTTTCCAGCAGGAATTGTCCGCCATGGAGCTGGACAATCCGGCTGACAATACTCAACCCCAGGCCAATGCCGCCGTAGCCGGTATCCATGCGTACAAAGGCTTTACTCAGTTCACCGCGCATACTTTCATCAATGCCGTTCCCTTCATCCTCAATGATGAGCGACAGCCCGGCTGTTGCCTCAATGCGCACAGTAATGTTTCCGCCCGATGGACTGTAGCGATGAGCATTCTCTACCAGGTTACGCAGTAGCATTCTCAGCAAGATGGCATCGCCCTTCACCCGGAACATGTCCTCGACCTCCAGGGTCAGTGTCTGCTCGCGCGTCTCCAGCATTGCACTCAACTCAGCCTCCATCGGCAGGATGACTTCCTCTACTATTTCCACATTCTGATAGCTGCCAGAGGTGAACTGCTGACCTGCACGCGTGAGCTGCAACAGTTGAGAGACATTGCCAGACATCTGATCAAGCCGCTGTAATAACGGTTGTGTATCGACGGCCTGGTTGCGCTGTAACAGTTCAAGATGTAAACGCAGCCCAGCGAGCGGCGTACGCAGTTCATGAGCAACATCGGCAGTAAAGAGGCGTTCGCGTTCAAGACTGGCGGTCAACCGCGCAACAAGTCGGTTAATGGACTGCGTGACGGCATCAATCTCCTGAACGGAGCCTTCAAAGATAATCGGCTCGAGGTTCACCTCACTCCGGCTTTCCAGCTCATGCTGCAGTTGATAAAGCGGGCGCGTGATCCATCTTACCGCCTGATAGCACAGCAGTAGCGTCAGGCTAATCATGACCAGGCTGGGCAGCGCCAGGCTCAGGATGGCTTCACGGACCTCTTTATCCACGTGCTTATCCATGTTGCGGTTAAGCAGGTTGGCTTCCACCAAAAACTGCACCTGCTCTTTACTCTCATGCCAGAGCCAGGCCACGCTGATCAACTGAAAAAACAGCATGATCATGCCAATCGTGAGCATCAGCCGGAAACGCATGGTATTGCCAGAACGGTAGGGATTCATTCGGGTGATGACTCGTTTTCTGCGCGCGGCTGAGATAAGGCATAGCCAAAACCGCGAACCGTTCGGATCGTGGCTTTGCCCACCTTGTCGCGCAGGTTATGAATATGGACTTCCAGCGTATTGGTGGAGGGCTCATTATCAAAGTTGTAGATGTCCTGATACAGCAACTCACGGTGAACCGGATGGCCTGCTTTCAACATCAACCGGGACAGAATGGAAAACTCTTTGGGCGTCAGGTCGAGCAGCACGTCATCCAGATGAATCTGGCGGTGGGTCATATCCAGTGACAGATTACCCACTTCGAGGCGGGAATCGCCCTGGTTGACGTGACGCCTGATCAGCGCGCGAATCCGTGCCAGCAACTCATCCAGCGCAAAAGGCTTAATCAAATAGTCATCAGCGCCGGCATCGAGTCCGGCTATGCGCTCTTCAATGGTATCGCGTGCGGTCAGGATTAAAACGGGCTGCATCTGCTTTTGACGACGCAGGCGTTGCAGTAAATGCAGGCCGTCTTCGTCCGGCAGGCCGATATCCAGCAGCACCAGGCTGTAAAGTCCGCTGGCAAGGTGGGCTTCGGCAGAACGGACCGTTGAAACACCATCGCACACGTAGCCTGCACCTTCCAGCGCCAGTACCAGCCCCTGAAGTAGCAGGGCATCGTCTTCAACAATCAATATTTTCATAAGTTCTGAAACCCTTTACGAATCGGCGCTGGCAGTGAGAAAGGCAGATAAAGCGTGTTTGAGTCCCCATCGCGGGGGTGAACAGGACAAGCGCCCCGGCTATTGTGACCGAAAGCAACGTAAACGCCTATTGCGTCAGGGAATCTCACCCTATTAATCGATGGCAAACGACGCGTAACCTTTACCGAATGCCGCGATAACGCTGAGAGACTGCCTGACGCAATGCCACATTCAGACGAATGGCAACGCCGTATGACGAAAACCTTGCCAGGGCAATAAAGCTGTCGCGATATAGCAAAACATAAAATGCCGCATTGCCAAAAGGACGTAATCAGTAATAGGGGAAAGCGACGCCCAAAAAATGATTTCATACGGAAAGGAATTATTAATCCAGGACGGATGGAAAGTCATTAATTACTATTATCACCGATTAAAAAGCGTTCATGAAACCAACAAAATACCGCCCATCCGTGTACGCGCGAATGAGTTGACAATAATTTTAAACAGTCTGCTGATTAAAGATTAAGAAAACCTTAAACAGGGCCATTTATTACACTTTTATTTCACTGTTGAGCGCTTGATAAAAAGACGGTATGCGCTCAGGGATCGGTCCGGGCCAGTCCAGGGCATTGGAAAGCGAGACGGCTGGCACAGGAAATGCATATTCCTGGCAGAACGAAATTTAGCGACTACACTTTATGGGGCGACAATAGCAGCCAGCGGATTTATCAGCATCAAAACACATTTGTTTTTTGAAAAAGGGTTGTTGAATTGCAGGGTTTTACCACGCAGTCTCCTTACTTCACATGGCCTTGAGCCAACCTCTTGCTGAAACGTCCTCTGCTGTGATGTCCTGATGATGAACCTATTTACAGGAGAAGACACGTGACCCAGATGGCAGATAGTGATGCCTCATTTCCGTCATTGAGCGGCGGTCTGTATGCCTTCTTTTTTGATGTCGATGGCACGCTGGCAGCGATTCAGTCCCAGCCCGATGCTGTATTCATTCCAGAAAATGTCGTCGCAGAACTGCAACGGCTCTCATCGTTATGCCATGGCGCAGTGGCGCTGGTTTCTGGCCGACCTGTCGAACAACTGGATGCGCTGGCGGCGCCTCTGCGGGCACCGGCAGCAGGCGTGCATGGTGCTGAACGGCGCGATGCGACAGGCGAACTGCATCGGGTGACTTTGCCAGATGATGTTGAACGTCCGCTCAAACGCCTGCTTGAGGAGGCGATGGAGCAGTGGCCGGGTACGCAGTTGGAAGCCAAAGGCATGGCTTTCGCGCTTCATTACCGTCGCGCGCCGCAGCACGAACAGGATGTTATGCAACTGGCTCAGGCTGCGGTGGCGCGTTTTAACGGTCTTGCGCTGCAACCCGGCAAATGCGTTGTAGAAATCAAACCCACCGGGATTGATAAAGGCGCAGCCGTCCATAAATTTATGCAGGAAGCCCCATTCTCAGGCCGTATCCCGGTGTTTATCGGGGATGACCTGACCGATGAGAAAGGATTCGCTGCGGTGAATGCCCTGCAGGGAATCTCTATAAAAGTGGGGGAAGGCCCCAGTCAGGCGCATTATCGTTTACATGACGTTACGGATGTCTATGCCTGGCTTGAAACAACACGATTACAATTAGAGCAAGACAACATTGGTAAGGAGTGTAGGTTATGAGTCGTTTAGTGGTTGTATCTAACCGTATCGCCATGCCAAATGGGAACAAAACCGGTGCTGGCGGCCTGGCCGTCGGCATTCTGGACGCGCTGAAGAGCACGGGCGGACTCTGGTTTGGCTGGAACGGTGAGATCAGTGAGTTTTCAGGTGAAGAAGAAAATCCGGTATCGGTAATGGAACATGACGGTATTGAATATGCCTCTTTCCCTCTGAGCCAGAACGAATACGATCTTTACTACTGCCAGTTTTCAAACACCGTTATCTGGCCCGCCTTTCACTACCGGTTAGACTTAGTTCAGTTCCAGCGCGAAGCCTGGGAAGGCTACTGTGAGGTCAATGATGCGGTCGCGCAGCGATTAAAGCCGCTGATTAAGCCGGATGACATTCTGTGGATCCACGATTACCACTTTTTACCTTTTGCCGCTGCATTGCGTCGGGCTGGCATTAACAACCGTATCGGCTTCTTCCTGCATATTCCTTTCCCTACGCCGGAAATTTTCAACGCGCTGCCTCCTCATAAGGAACTGCTGGAGATGCTGTGCGAATACGATCTGCTGGGCTTCCAGACAGAATCAGATCGTGTGGCTTTCCTCGACAGTGTCAGCCAGTTGACCCAGTTGCAGAATAAGGGTGACAAGAAACACCGCGCCTATGGCAATACCTTTATGACAGAGGTCTACCCGATAGGGATTGAACCCGACAGCATTAAAGAGATGGCTGAAGGGCCGTTGCCACCGAAGATGGCCGCGATGAAAAAAGAGCTGGGCGATGCCCGCAACATAATCGCCTGTGAGCGTCTGGACTACTCCAAGGGGTTACCAGAACGTTTCCTGGCTTACGAGGCGCTGCTGGAAAACTTCCCTCAGCATCACGGCAAAATTCGCTATTCCCAGATTGCGCCCACGTCACGCGGTGATGTGCAGGCTTACCAGGATATTCGTCATCAGCTTGAAACCGAAGCAGGGCGCATTAACGGTAAATACGGGACACTGGGCTGGACGCCGCTGTACTACCTTAACCAGCACTTTGACCGTCGTCTGTTGATGAAAATCTTCCGTCTGACCGACGTGGGGCTGGTGACGCCGTTACGTGATGGGATGAACCTGGTTGCGAAAGAGTATGTTGCGGCACAGGACCCGGATGACCCGGGCGTACTGGTACTGTCCCGCTTTGCCGGTGCGGCGAATGAGCTGACCTCGGCATTGATCGTGAATCCCTATGACCGGGATGAGGTGGCCGCTGCGCTGGACAAGGCCATTACTATGCCGCGCACGGAAAGAATTTCTCGCTATAACGATATGATGGCGGTTCTGCGTAAGAACGACATCACCGCATGGCGCGAAAGCTTCCTACGCGATCTCGAAAAGATTGCGCCACGTAGCGCCGATCATGGAATGGCGAATAAAGTGGCCACATTTCCAAAACTCGCCTGATGCCGCAGCAAGCCAGGGATGGCTTGCTGTTTGTCGTATTTGACCCTCGCTTGCCGTCTGCAAACTCTCCTTATGTTTTAATCAGTTACCCTTAACTCAAAGGCGGTCCTGTACCGCGGCAGGACACTATTCCGGCACTTTTGCAGTCAAAATGACCCATTAAAATGTCAAAACACTATTTTTACCTGGTTAAGCTAAAGTTTTGGCGATCCGCGCCGATACTCTTAGTGCACAAATCTATCTTGCCTGCAATTCATTCACGTTATTAATGTAACTCCTTGTTACATCGACGATCACCCTCTAAACACCTTGCTGTCACCCTTTACAACGGATTGCCAGAACGCGCCTAATCCCCATCGCCTGCCGGACATGGCTGTTGCCCCTTACTCTGCAGTAAAACGCTAACTGACTAATTTAAAAACAAATAATTGTTTCTGCTGGCAGCACATTCCACTGCTTTTATGGTTTTGAATGGTTCTAAATAGGGTACAAATTGCATTCGTGAACATAAACCTGACCTCAACGGTCTGATTTGGCTTTTGCGGCAGTTTTGTTGCTAATTAAGTCCTGGTTAGGACAAATCCCTACAAAAAAAACGTAATTTCGCTCAAAAAACACACAGTCAAAATGTGATCATAAAGTATTTCTGAAGAAAAAAGGCTCAAAAGTGTGACCTGTGTCACACTTTATCCAAAATTTCACTGAACTGTCGTTGTATGTGAGGATCAGACGATATAGATTTGCCTTGTTTTCGGATTAGTCTTAAAAAATGTATGAAGGCCTCACGGAAGAAGGTTGAAGACTTAAGAATAAGGTGGACTGAAAAAATTGACTTCTGACCCAAAACACAGGGTCGTAAAAAGAAGCAGCACTCAGAACCATTTGCCTTTTATGTTTAATTATTTTTGCCATCTTTAGATTTACCAACCAGCAGCTCGATACGCAGAGATGTTATCTGCGGTAAGTTACGTCGCGTCTCTCAGGATGGAAAAATGGGTACATCTGAATTACTAAAACATATTTACGATATCAACTTGTCATATTTACTGCTCGCGCAGCGATTAATTAACCAGGAAAAAGCTTCGGCAATGTTTCGCCTCGGGATCGATGAAAAGATGGCAGATGCGTTGTCAGAATTAACCTTACCTGAAATGGTAAAATTAGCTGAGACCAATCAACTTGTGTGTCAGTTTCGTTTTACCGATAGCACCGTTATTAATCGCCTGACGCAGGAATCTCGCGTGGATGATTTGCAACAGATCCACACCGGGATTTTGTTATCCAGCCGTTTATTACGCAGCGCGTCTAAAGACGCCGCGCCTACTAAAAAGAGGGCGGTATAATGGGTGAAAAAAGTATTGTTCAGGAAGCGCGCGATATTCAGCTCGCCATGGAGCTGATTACCCTGGGTGCGCGGTTACAAATGCTGGAAAGCGAAACGCAGCTGAGCCGCGGTCGCCTGATTAAACTGTATAAAGAGTTGCGTGGTAGTCCACCACCTAAAGGCATGTTGCCTTTCTCTACTGACTGGTTCATGACGTGGGAACAAAATATTCATGCTTCCATGTTCTGTAACGCCTGGACTTTCTTACTGAAAACCGGTTTGAGCAAAGGTATTGATGCGGTAATCAAAGCCTACCGCCTCTATCTTGAGCAGTGCCCGCAATCGGACGAGGGCCCGCTGTTGGCGCTGACACGCGCCTGGACCCTGGTGCGATTCGTCGAAAGCGGTATGCTGGAATTATCGGATTGTAAAAGCTGCAACGGCAGCTTTATTAATCATGCACATCAGCCTGTTGGCAGCTTTGTCTGCAGCCTGTGCCAGCCACCATCACGTGCCGTAAAAAGACGTAAACTTTCTGCAGATACTGCCGATATCTTTCCACAACTGCTGGATGAACAGGTTAAACACGCCGTTTAAATTTGTTCGCAATGTGGAAGTCATCCAGCAGCGGTTAATCCCGCTGCTTTTTTTTTGCCTCCACGTGGTGAACATCACCTGGGTTTCTGGCTTAACGTCGACCAACACGTTACGGACGTAAGGATTTTTTGTGCTGATAATTTTAGGTTACATCGTTGTATTAGGTTCCGTGTTGGGCGGATACGCTTTAGTGGGCGGCCATCTTGGCGCGCTTTACCAGCCTGCAGAACTGCTGATGATCGCCGGGGCGGGCGTCGGTGCGTTTCTGGTGGGCAACAACGGTAAATCGATCAAGAAGACCCTGAAGGCCCTGCCGCTCCTGTTTCGTGGCTCGAAATACAACAAAGCGGTCTATATGGATTTGATGGCGCTGCTGTATCGCCTGATGGCGAAATCACGCCAGCAAGGCATGTTGTCACTGGAGCGCGATATTGAAGATCCCGCTCAGAGCGAAATTTTTGCTAATTATCCCCGCATCTTAGCCGATAAACAGTTAGTAGATTTCATCACTGACTATTTACGCCTTATGGTCAGTGGCAACATGAATGCCTTCGAAATCGAAGCATTGATGGATGAAGAGATTGAAACCTACGAACACGAGTGTGAAGTTCCTGCGCAAAGTATCGCAGCAGTGGGCGATGGTCTGCCGGCTTTCGGTATCGTCGCCGCGGTGATGGGCGTAGTGCATGCCCTGGCGTCAGCCGACCGCCCAGCCGCAGAGTTAGGTGCGCTGGTTGCCCATGCAATGGTGGGAACCTTCCTCGGGATTTTACTGGCATACGGTTTTATTTCGCCGCTGGCGTCAGTGTTACGTCAGAAATGTGCAGAAACAACCAAGATGATGCAGTGCGTAAAAGTGACGCTGCTTTCAAGCCTGAACGGCTATGCGCCACAAATCGCCGTCGAGTTTGGCCGTAAAACGCTTTACTCCGCCGAGCGTCCTTCGTTCAGTGAACTGGAAGAGCACGTACGCAACGCGAAGAACCCGGCTAAACAGACTTCGGATCAGACCTCATGAAACATGGCAATCGCCCAATTGTGCTGATTAGAAAGCGCAAACATAAGAAACATGAAGGAGGGCATGGTTCATGGAAAATCGCTTATGCCGACTTCATGACGGCGATGATGGCATTTTTTATGGTGATGTGGCTGCTGTCGATCGCCAGCCCACAGCAGTTGATTCAGATAGCGGAATATTTTCAGACGCCCTTAAAAGTGGCGCTGACGGGTGGACAACGTAGCAGCGACAGCAGCAGCCCTATCCCGGGTGGCGGTGATGACCCAACGAAGAAAGAGGGTGAAGTTAAGAAGGTTGTGGATATGGATGCGCAGAAACGCAAGCTGGATGAGATTCGCCTCAACCGGTTACGTGAAAAGCTCGACCAGCTGATTGAAGCCGACCCGCGCCTGAAAGCACTGCGTCCGCATTTGATCATCAACATGGTGGAAGAGGGGCTGCGTATTCAGATTATCGACAGTCAGAATCGCCCAATGTTTAAAACCGGCAGCGCAGAAGTTGAACCTTATATGCGCGACATTTTGCGCGCGATTGCCCCGGTTCTGAACGACATCCCAAACCGAATCAGTATCGCGGGGCATACGGATGATATTCAGTACGCCGGTGGTGATAAAGGCTACAGCAACTGGGAGCTCTCTGCTGACCGCGCCAATGCGTCACGTCGGGAACTGGTGATTGGCGGACTGGATGGTGGAAAGATTCTTCGTATTGTCGGCATGGCTGACACGATGAAACTGAAAAACCGCGGGGGGGATGATGCCGTGAACCGCCGTATTAGTTTGCTGGTGTTGAACCACGATACCGAAGCCGCCATTGAAAAAGAGAATGCTGAAAGTGATGCCGTGCAGGTTAGCGATCCGGCTGCGTTTGAGAAAATTACCGAACCTTCAGCCTCCATCGGTTCAGCAGCAGATAAAGCGGGTGCAGTGAAAACCGCAACCTCAGC
This sequence comes from Pantoea sp. B623, assembly GCF_024814475.1. Taxonomy (NCBI): domain Bacteria; kingdom Pseudomonadati; phylum Pseudomonadota; class Gammaproteobacteria; order Enterobacterales; family Erwiniaceae; genus Pantoea; species Pantoea sp. B623. Next base: position 4,460,756 of record NZ_JANUXM010000004.1, read on the forward strand.
ACCGTCCGCCTCGGCAGGCGGTGCGATGAAAACGACAGCGTCTTCGCCGTCCGCCCCGGCGAACGGCACAGTGAAAACAGGCACTTCCACGCAGCCCGCGTCTTCAGCGGGTGCGGTGAAAACAGCAACGTCCGCACAACCAGCGTCTTCGACTGGTGCGGTAACAACCGTATCTCCCGCGCCGTCAGCCTTATCGACGGGTACGGTGATAACAGTAACCTCTGCACCGCCAGCGTCATCGGCTGGTGCGGTTAAAACAACCTCCGCGCCGTCAGCTTCGTCGGCTGGTGCGGTCACTACAGCAGCCCCCTCACAGCAGAGGTGATTCCCGTGAGCATGGACATCAGCGATTTTTACCAGACGTTTTTTGATGAAGCCGATGAGCTGTTAGCGGATATGGAGCAACACCTGTTGGGACTCGATCCCCAGGAACCTGACTCTGAACAGCTTAACGCCATCTTCCGCGCCGCCCACTCCATTAAAGGCGGGGCAGGAACCTTTGGTTTTACGGTTTTACAGGAAACAACCCATATCCTGGAAAACATTCTGGATGGTGCTCGTCGCGGCGAAATGCAGCTCAGCACCGACATCATCAATCTGTTTTTGGAAACTAAAGATATTATGCAGGAACAGCTCGATGCTTATAAAACCGCGCAAGAGCCTAACGCGGAAAGCTTCAAGTATATCTGTGAAGCATTACGCCAGCTGGCGTTAGAGGCTAAAGGTCTGCCGGTTGAAGCGCCGGTGGTGGTTGCCCTTGATGCACCGGTCAGTCAGGCAGAGTCCGCGCAAGCAGGCGCCGACGGCGTTCATCTGCAACTGGTCGATCTGAAAGAAAAAGACATTGATTTGATGCTGGAAGAGCTGGGTAACCTCGGCACAATCAGCGATGTCAAGAAAGGCAGTAACTCGCTTGAGTGCCACATTACGGGCGTTGGCAAAGACGATATCGTCGCCGTGCTCTGTTTTGTGATTGATGAATCCCAGATTCGTTTCCCGGAGGCGGGCGACGCAGCCCCAGCCGCGACAGCGCGCGCCGCTGAGCCTGAGGTGGCCGAAGTACAGACCGCGACCGTTACCGAATTGCCCGTTGCCGCAGCCAAACGCGAAAGCAAGCGTGTTGCCGCACCGGCGAAGACCAGCGAATCCAGCAGCATCCGTGTTGCCGTTGAGAAGGTCGATCAGCTGATTAACCTGGTGGGTGAGCTGGTGATCACGCAGTCAATGCTGGCACAGCGCTCTGGCGAACTGGATCCGGTGGCGCACGGCGAGTTGCTGAACAGCATGGGCCAGCTGGAGCGTAATGCGCGTGACCTGCAAGAGTCGGTGATGTCGATTCGTATGATGCCGATGGAATACGTATTCAGCCGCTTCCCGCGTCTGGTTCGCGATCTGGCCAGTAAACTGGGCAAAGAAGTCGAACTGACCTTACTCGGCAGCTCGACCGAACTGGATAAGAGCCTGATTGAACGCATTATCGATCCGTTAACGCACCTGGTGCGTAACAGCCTGGACCACGGCATTGAATCGCCTGATAAGCGTATTGCCGCAGGAAAAGTCGCGACGGGCAACCTGACGCTGTCCGCAGAACATCAGGGCGGCAACATCTGTATCGAAGTCTCCGATGACGGTGCGGGCCTGAACCGTGAGCGTATTCTTGCTAAAGCACTGTCATCCGGTCTACCGGTTCATGAAAACATGAGCGACGAAGAAGTCGGCATGTTGATTTTCGCGCCAGGCTTCTCCACCGCAGAACAGGTCACGGACGTGTCCGGCCGCGGCGTGGGCATGGACGTTGTGAAACGGAATATCCAGGAAATGGGTGGTCATGTCGAAATTGCCTCTAAACAGGGCAAAGGCACCACAATCCGTATCCTGCTGCCGCTGACGCTGGCCATCCTTGATGGCATGTCTGTACGCGTCGCGGATGAAGTCTTTATTCTGCCGCTGAATGCGGTGATGGAATCATTGCAGCCTCGCGCAGAAGAGTTGAAACCGCTGGCGGGTGGCGAATGTGTTCTGGAAGTCCGTGGCGAATATCTGCCGCTGGTTGAACTGTGGAACGTCTTTGATGTGAAAGATGCCAAAACAGAAGCGACACAGGGCATCGTGGTCATTTTGCAAAGCGCGGGCAAACGCTACGCCCTGTTGGTAGACCAGTTAATTGGTCAGCATCAGGTTGTTGTTAAAAACCTGGAAAGCAACTATCGCAAAGTACCAGGGATTTCAGCCGCCACCATCCTCGGCGATGGCAGCGTGGCGCTGATTGTTGACGTTTCGGCGTTGCAGTCACTTAACCGTGAAAAACGTGTGGCCGGCGCTGCCGCCTGATTGATAACGAAAGGGTAAATAACATGAGTGGAATGGCAACCGTGACAAAAATTGCTGGCGAAACCGTGGGCCAGGAGTTCCTGGTGTTCACGCTGGGTGATGAAGAGTACGGCATCGATATTCTTAAGGTTCAGGAAATTCGTGGTTACGATCAGGTAACCCGCATTGCCAACACGCCGGATTTTATTCGCGGCGTAACGAACCTGCGTGGCGTGATTGTGCCTATCATCGATCTGCGTGTGAAATTTGCACAGGCAGACGTTGAGTACAATGAGAATACGGTCGTAATCGTTCTTAATCTGGAAAACCGCGTCGTCGGTATCGTTGTTGATGGCGTGTCTGACGTGCTGTCGTTGACGCAGGAACAGATCCGTCCTTCACCTGAGTTTGCCGTGACAATGTCCACCGAGTACCTCACCGGTCTGGGTGCGCTCGGCGACCGCATGTTGATTCTGGTTGACATCGGGAAGCTGCTCAGCAGCGAAGAGATGGCGCTGGTCGACAACCTGCGTACGGCATAAGCCTTCTTCACGGGTCAGCCCAGGCTGGCCCGTGAGATTCTGTGTCTTGTGTGCAGCCTGAATCAGTATGATCCGCTTAACCCACGCATCGCTTCCACCTCTCATTTTTCCCCTGTTGTCTGTGACCTGAGCCACTAAAAAACACCCTCAGCTGATATCAATAATTACAAAAGCCCTAATTGCCGCTTTTTTACTGAAGCTGACTAAACCCTCTCTCTTTCCCGCCGATACAGCCCCTGCACTTTACTTTTTATGCTCGGGGAAAAAGATGTTAAAACGAATAAAAGTCGTGACCAGTCTTATCGCGGTACTGATGCTTTTCGGTGCCATGCAGCTGCTGTCAGGCAGCCTGTTCTGGTCAGCGCTGAATAATGATAAAGAGGCCTTTGCACTGTCACAAATTTCCACCCGGAACGTTGCGGCGATGACCGATGCCTATATGGCGCTGAACCAGTCTCGTACCACCCTCAACCGCGCAATGTTGCGCCTGCAAACCAGCCTGGCGTCTCAAATGAACGGCGGCCAGCTGGACAGCCTGACAGAGAAAGCCGTTAACGAGGCGAATAAAGGTGAGCAGTACTTGGCAGAATTTAACGCGATTCCGGAAACACCGGGCGCAGATACGGAAATGCGCGATCGACTGCAAAACGATTTTAAGGCCTATCTGACCGGTCTGCGCGGCATGATCGCCAGCCTGAAAGCGAAAGATCTGGAAGGCATGTTTAAACAAAATATTGAACAGAAGCAGCAGGCGATGCAGGCCACTTATTCCGCATGGCGCCTGAAGCAAAGCGAACTGTCCGCACACGGCGCAGAGCAGAATCAACAGGCCTTCACGCAGATGATGTGGATGCTCGGCATGGTGGGCGTGCTGGTGATTGTGGTTATTCTGGGCTGCTGGTTTGGACTGCGTCAGCTCTTGATTCAACCGCTTCAACGTCTGCTGGTGGATATTCGCACCATTGCTTCTGGCGACCTGACGCAACCCATTCTGGTGGAAGGCCGCAATGAGATGAGCCAACTGGCCGCCGGCATCCATGAGATGCAGCATTCTTTGGTATCGACCGTGGGTGAGGTTCGCAGCGGGTGTGATGCCATTTTCACCGGCGCCAGTGAAATCGCGGCCGGGAATAACGATCTGTCTGCGCGTACGGAAGAGCAGGCAGCTTCGCTTGAACAAACGGCAGCCAGCATGGAGCAGTTAACGGCGACGGTAAAACAGAACGCAGATAACGCACGTCAGGCTTCTCAACTGGCACAAACCGCATCCGAAACCGCGCTGCAGGGCGGTAAAGTGGTGGATGGCGTGGTGACCACCATGCAGGAAATTGCCGGCAGTTCGAAGAAAATCGCAGACATTATCAGCGTTATCGACGGCATTGCTTTCCAGACCAATATTCTGGCGCTTAACGCTGCCGTAGAAGCGGCGCGTGCCGGTGAGCAGGGCCGTGGCTTTGCCGTGGTGGCGGGTGAAGTCCGCAGTCTGGCACAGCGCAGTGCTCAGGCAGCAAAAGAGATCAAAGGGTTAATCGAAGATTCAGTGGCGCGCGTTAACAGCGGCTCGCTTCAGGTTGAAAGCGCGGGCAGCACTATGAATAACATCGTGGGCGCGGTAACACGCGTGACCGATATCATGGGCGAAATCGCTTCTGCATCTGACGAGCAAAGTCGCGGCATCGATCAGGTGGGCCAGGCCGTAACAGAAATGGATCGTGTGACACAGCAGAACGCCTCGCTGGTCGAAGAGTCAGCCGCCGCGGCCGCCGCGCTGGAGCAACAGGCCAGCGCACTGTCCCAGGCCGTATCCGTCTTTAAAATCTCGCGCGTTTAAGTTTCCCCAACCTCTTTTTACGGCCAGCGTGAACCTGTCTTCACGCTGGCCGTAAAGTTCCGCACGTCCGGGCCGATAAACAGAATCGAATTGCTAATGAATGAGGTTTCTATGTTTAGTCGAGTACGTGTTGTCTCCGGTCTTCTCTGTGTATTGGCACTGTTCGCGCTACTGCAAATTTTTTCGGGTGGCGTGTTCTATAAGACGGTGACAGAAGATAAAGAAAATTTTGCCTATAACCAACGTCTGAGTACGCTTCAACGCGCCATGGGCACCTCTTGGGTCGCACTGGTACAGGCGCGAAATACCTTAAACCGCGCCGGGATCCGTTATTTGCAGGATGGGCAAATGGCCGGCTCAGGTGCCACCGTTAAAGAGCTGGTGGCGCTGGCAGATAGTGAATTAAAGCGTGCGGAAGAAGGCTATGCCATGTTCAATGCCAATCTTTCTGAGAAAGGCAAAAGTGCAGAAAACGTACTGACGCTGCAGGCAAACTATAAGCAATTCCATGACGGACTCGCGGAACTGATCGTATTTCTTGGCAACGGTAACTTTAAAGGGTTTGTAGACCAGCCGACACAGAGCTATCAGGACAAATTCCAGAAAGACTACGATGCCTGGCTTAACTACAACCTTCAACTCAGTCAGCAGGGCGTGGATGCCAACAATGCCGCCTATCAACGCATGATTATGCTGGTTGTAGGGACGCTATTGGTCACGCTTTTGGTGATTGTGCTGGTCTGGAATCTGATGCGCAGCCTGCTTATTCGACCGCTCAAAGAGAGCATTGAACATATTCAGCACATCGCAGGCGGCGATCTCACGCAGCCCATCAACATTAGCGTACGTAATGAAATTGGCGATCTGCTGACCTCGCTGCAGGACATGCAACGTTCTCTGGTGCGCACCGTCAGCACCGTGCGAGACGGCGCAGATGCAATTTATACCGGGGCCAGCGAAATCGCCGTCGGTAATAACGATCTTTCTTCCCGAACCGAACAGCAGGCAGCATCGCTGGAGCAAACGGCGGCCAGCATGGAAGAACTTACCGCGACCGTAAAACAAAATGCGGAAAATGCCCGTCAGGCTTCAAAGCTGGCGCTGAATGCCTCTGAAACCGCGCAGCAGGGCGGCAAAGTCGTTGATGGCGTGGTCACGACCATGAAAGAAATTGCCGGCAGCTCACGGAAAATTGCGGACATTATCAGCGTCATTGATGGTATCGCTTTCCAGACCAACATTCTGGCGTTGAACGCAGCGGTTGAAGCCGCGCGAGCTGGCGAACAGGGACGAGGCTTTGCCGTGGTAGCTGGTGAGGTTCGTAACCTGGCCCAGCGCAGCGCACAGGCGGCAAAAGAGATTAAAGGCCTGATTGAAGACTCCGTTGGTCGCGTTAACACCGGCTCAGTGCTGGTTGAGAGCGCGGGCGATACCATGAATGAGATCGTCAGTGCGGTGACGCGCGTGACCGACATCATGGGTGAAATTGCTTCTGCGTCGGACGAACAGAGCCGTGGTATCGACCAGGTCGGTCAGGCGGTGACCGAGATGGATCGCGTAACACAACAGAACGCCTCGCTGGTGGAAGAGTCTGCTGCAGCCGCCGCGGCGCTGGAAGATCAGGCCAGTAACTTAAAACAAGCGGTTTCTGCCTTCAATATTGGTAAAGAAATTGTCACGCAGGCCGTTAACAAGACTACGGCGGCAAAAAATTTACGTTTAGAAAGTCCGTCAGAAGGCATTCGCCAGCCATCACCGCGCGGTGATGAGAACTGGGAAACCTTTTAATTGCCTGGATGGCCCAGCCGCTGAGACGCGGTTGGGCGTAGCAGCAGATGTTCAACAGGTTTAGTTCAGGCCAGGTGCAAAGATGAAGAAATCGACGTTATTAGATCAACCGGAAGCGACGACGCTGCTGTCACAAATGGTGCAGCGTCTGCCCCTGTCCGATACCCATTTTCGCCGTATCAGCCAGCTCATCTATCAGCGTGCGGGTATCGTGCTGGCCGATCACAAGCGCGAGATGGTTTACAACCGTCTGGTTCGTCGTCTGCGCACGCTGAATATCGATGATTTTGGTCGCTATCTGGCCCTGCTGGAAAATGATCCAAACAGTGCTGAGTGGCAGGCGTTTATTAATGCGTTAACCACTAACCTGACAGCGTTTTTCCGCGAGGCGCATCATTTTCCAATCCTTGCGGAGCATGCACGTAAACGTCAGGGAAATTTTAGCGTCTGGAGTACGGCAGCGTCCACCGGCGAAGAACCTTACTCTATCGCGATTACGTTGGCTGAAACCTTAGGCATGGGACCGGGTAAATTCCAGGTACATGCCAGCGATATCGATACCCAGGTTTTGGAGAAAGCCGTGGCGGGCGTTTACCGCCAGGAAGAGCTGCGTACGCTGTCGCCCGCGCAGTTACAGCGTTTCTTTTTACGCGGTACAGGTCCACATGCTGGCATGGTTCGTGTCCGTTCCGAACTGGCGAACATGGTGAACTATACCCAGCTTAACCTGCTGGCAAATGACTGGGCCTTACCGGGACCGTTCGATGCGATCTTCTGCCGCAACGTAATGATCTATTTCGATAAAGAAACACAAGAAAAAATTCTACGTCGTTTTGTTCCTCTGCTTAAGCCCGGCGGCATTCTCTTTGCCGGACACTCAGAGAACTTCAGCCAGATTAGTAAAGAGTTTTGGCTGCGTGGGCAAACCGTGTATGGACTGACGAAGGAAAGATGATGAGCAAAATTACCGTGATGTGCGTAGATGACTCTGCGCTGATGCGGCAACTGATGACCGAAATCATCAACAGTCATCCTGATATGGAAATGGTGGCTACGGCCCCGGATCCGTTAGTGGCACGCGATCTGATTAAACAGTTTAATCCGCAGGTGTTAACGCTGGATGTTGAAATGCCGCGCATGGACGGCCTGGACTTTCTTGAAAAACTGATGCGTTTACGGCCCATGCCCGTGGTCATGGTGTCATCCCTGACGGGACAGGGCTCAGAAATCACGCTGCGCGCGCTGGAGTTAGGTGCGATCGATTTCGTGACGAAGCCGCAGTTAGGCATTCGTGAAGGCATGCTGGCCTACAGCCAGATGATTGGCGACAAAATTCGCGCGGCGGCCCGGGCGCGCCTGCATGTTCGTAACGTTATGCCCGCGCCGGTCACGCTGAAAGCCGGCCCGTTGCTGAGTAGTGAAAAGTTGATTGCCATTGGTTCATCAACCGGCGGCACAGAGGCGATTCGCCACGTTTTACAGCCGTTACCGGCCACCAGTCCGGCACTGCTGATTACGCAACATATGCCACCGGGCTTTACCCGATCTTTTGCCGAGCGGCTGAACAAGCTGTGCCAGATCACGGTGAAAGAAGCGGAAGATGGCGAGCGTATTCTTCCCGGCCATGCCTACATCGCGCCTGGCGCAATGCACATGGAACTGGGGCGCAGCGGGGCGAACTACGTGGTGAAGCTGAATGAAGGCCCCCCGGTTAACCGGCATAAACCTTCAGTGGATGTCTTGTTTAAATCGGTTGCGATTAACGCCGGGCGTAATGCCGTCGGCGTCATCCTGACCGGTATGGGTAACGATGGGGCAGCAGGCATGCTGGAAATGCATCGTGCCGGCGCCTGGACCATCGCGCAAAATGAAGCAAGTTGTGTCGTTTTTGGCATGCCACGCGAGGCGATAGCCAGCGGTGGCGTGAGCGAAGTAGTAGATTTAAGCAACATCAGCCAGCACATGCTGGCGAAAATTAGCGCCGGACAGGCATTGCGTATATAACCAGGCCCGTCCTGCCGGGCGAGATAACACAGGAGTAGATATGGCTGATAAAAACATGCGCTTTTTAGTAGTGGACGACTTCAATACGATGCGTCGTATTGTACGTAACCTGCTGAAAGAGCTTGGTTTCAATAACGTAGAAGAAGCGGAAGACGGCGTTGATGCGCTAGGCAAGCTGAAAGCAGGTGGTTTCGATTTCGTTATCTCTGACTGGAACATGCCAAATATGGATGGCCTGCAACTGCTGCAGACTATTCGTGCCGATGCTGCCATGGCGAGCCTGCCAGTTTTAATGGTGACGGCAGAAGCGAAGAAAGAAAACATTATTGCTGCCGCTCAGGCGGGTGCAAGCGGCTATGTAGTCAAGCCGTTTACTGCAGCCACGCTTGAAGAAAAGCTGGGCAAAATTTTTGAAAAACTGGGTATGTAAGGAGATGTGATGAGCGACCTTCCGAAATCAGCTGAGCAAGCCGCGGCACACGATATCATTTCCCGCATCGGTTCACTGACCCGCATGCTGCGTGACAGTCTGCGTGAGCTGGGGCTGGATCAGGCCATTGCAGAAGCTGCTGAAGCCATTCCTGACGCCCGCGACCGTCTGGACTATGTAGTGCAAAAGACCGCTCAGGCGGCCGACAGGGCGCTGAACAGCGTCGAAGCAGCGCAACCGCACCAGGACAAAATGGAAGCGGGCGCGATTGCGCTGAAAGGACGCTGGGATGCGTGGTTTGAAAATCCAATTGAACTTGCCGACGCGCGCGAGCTGGTGACGGATACGCGTGAGTATTTAGGGGAAGTGCCTACGCACACCTCTTTTACTAACAAGCAGTTGCTCGACATCATGATGGCGCAGGATTTCCAGGACCTTACCGGTCAGGTCATCAAGCGCATGATGGATGTGATCCAGGAAATCGAGCGCCAGCTGTTGATGGTGCTGCTGGAAAACATGCCAGAAGTAAGCGCCGAGAAACGTCAGGTTGGCACCACGCTGCTTAACGGACCTCAGGTCAATGCCGCTGCGCCAGGCGTCGTGGCGAATCAGGACCAGGTTGATGACCTGCTGGACAGCCTGGGTTTCTAACCGCGAGTCTGTCTGGTCATCGCCGATCCGTTAACGGTTGGCGATTGCCGCCCCTTCTAAGATGGCCTGTTTCTGACAGGCCACTTCTCTTTTCTCTTTTGCCATCCGTGAAAGAGCGCGCATTTTTCACGTTTTATCCACGCTTTAACCAAACCCAAATTTGGCATTCTATGCTCAGAATTCCTGCCAACCGAGGTTTGTGGTGTCAGAAAATAGCGACGAAGAAAAAACAGAATCGCCCACGGCCCACCGACTTGAGAAAGCACGTGAAGAAGGCCAGATTCCGCGTTCGCGCGAGTTGACCTCATTACTGATGCTGTTAGCCGGCATCATGATTTTATGGGTCGGCGGTGCCATGATGGCCCACCGGCTGGCCGCGATGGTGTCAACCGGATTACGATTTGACCATGCCATGGTGACCGATGACAAAATCATCATTGCGCATGTGGGCAATCTGATTATGCAGGCCATTGCGGCGCTGCTCCCGCTGCTGGGCGGGCTGGTTCTGGTCGCGATTGCCTCGCCAATGCTGCTGGGCGGCGTGGTGATCAGTGGAAAATCCATTAAGGTCGATTTTGGCAAACTGAACCCGCTGTCTGGTTTAAAGCGTATGTTTGCCGCTCAGGCCTGGACCGAACTGTTTAAAGGCATCCTGAAGACTATTCTGGTCGGTTGTGTTGCAGGCTGGTACGTCTGGAGCCACTGGCCCGATATGCTGCGTCTGATTGCCGAATCACCGACAACGGCACTGATTCACGGCATGGATATGATTGCCATCTGCTGCTCGCTGGTCATGCTCGGGTTGATCCCCATGGTGGGGTATGACGTTTTCTGGCAACTGTACAGCCATTTTAAAAAGCTGCGCATGTCGCGTCAGGAAATTCGTGATGAACACAAACAGCAAGAGGGTGATCCGCACGTGAAAGGGCGCATCCGCCAGCAGATGCGCGCAGCCGCCCGACGTCGCATGATGGCCGATGTTCCCAAAGCCGATGTTATCGTCACCAACCCAACGCACTACTCGGTTGCCTTGCAATATAACGAGAAAAAGATGAGCGCGCCGAAGGTCATCGCCAAGGGCGCAGGGGATATTGCCTTACGCATTCGTGAACTGGGCGCGGAACACCGTATTCCGGTTCTGGAAGCGCCGCCACTGGCGCGTGCGCTGTACCGACATACTGAAATTGGACAACACATTCCGGGTGCGCTCTATGGCGCCGTCGCGGAAGTGCTGGCCTGGGTCTGGCAGCTACGTCGCTGGAAGCGCGAAGGTGGCCTGATCCCGGTAAAACCTAAAGACCTGCCGGTCCCGGCAGAGATGGACTTTGCAGGAGAGAACACAAACGATGGCTAATCTGGCCGCTAAATTACGCCTACCGGGCAACTTCAAAGATATGCAGTGGCAGGTGCTTGCTGGCCCGGTACTGATCATCATGATTTTATCGATGATGGTTCTGCCGTTACCGCCATTCATCCTTGATCTGTTGTTCACCTTCAACATCGCCTTGTCGATCATGGTGCTGCTGGTGGCGATGTTTACCCAGCGCACGCTGGAGTTTGCGGCGTTTCCAACCATCCTGCTGTTTTCGACCTTGCTGCGCCTGGCGCTTAACGTTGCCTCAACCCGTATCATTTTACTGGACGGCCACACCGGGGCCGCCGCCGCCGGACGGGTGGTGGAAGCCTTTGGCCACTTCCTGGTCGGGGGCAACTTTGCCATCGGTATTGTGGTGTTTATCATCCTGGTGATTATCAACTTTATGGTTATCACCAAAGGTGCTGGCCGTATCGCTGAAGTGGGCGCGCGCTTTGTTCTTGACGGGATGCCCGGTAAGCAGATGGCCATCGACGCCGACCTGAATGCCGGTCTGATTGGTGAAGATGAAGCGAAACGCCGCCGTGCTGAAGTCACCCAGGAAGCCGACTTCTACGGTTCAATGGACGGTGCCAGTAAGTTCGTACGTGGTGATGCCATCGCGGGCATTTTGATCATGGTAATCAACGTGATTGGCGGGCTGTTGGTCGGTATCGTGCAGCACGGCATGGATGCAGGACATGCGGCAGAAACCTATACGTTGCTGACTATCGGTGATGGTCTGGTTGCTCAGATCCCGGCGCTGGTTATCTCGACTGCGGCGGGTGTTATTGTGACGCGCGTGGCAACCGATCAGGACGTCGGCGAGCAGATGGTTGGCCAGCTGTTTAAAGATCCTCGCGTACTGATGCTGAGCGGCGGCGTAATCGGATTGCTGGGCCTGGTGCCGGGCATGCCGAACTTCGTTTTCCTGCTGTTTACGGCGGCCTTACTGGGGCTGGCATGGTGGTTACGCGGCCGCGAAATGCAGCCGAAAAAGAGTGTCGAATCACCCAGCAGCCTCACCAAATCTATGGAAACACCCGCATCGGCCGAGGCGTCCTGGACCGATGTTCAGCTGGAAGATACCCTGGGAATGGAAGTGGGCTATCGCCTGATTCCGATGGTCGATCATAATCAAAACGGTGAACTGCTGGGGCGTATCCGCAGTATCCGTAAGAAGGTGGCGCAGGACGTCGGCTTCCTGCCACCGGTGGTGCATATCCGTGACAATATGGAATTACCGCCGGCCCGCTATCGCATTTTGATGAAGGGCGTAGAAATTGGCAGTGGTGACGCGTATCCGGGGCGCTGGATGGCGATTAACCCCGGCACCGCAGCGGGCACCTTGCCGGGTGAAGCCACCGTCGATCCGGCGTTTGGCCTGGCGGCCGTGTGGATTGATGGCGCGCTGAAAGAGCAGGCCCAGATCCAGGGCTTTACCGTGGTCGAAGCCAGTACGGTGGTGGCAACCCATCTTAATCATCTGATTGGTCAGTATGCCAGCGAGCTGTTTGGTCGCCAGGAGGCGCAACAGCTGCTAGATCGCGTCTCGTCTGAAATGCCTAAACTGACTGAAGATCTGGTGCCGGGCGTCATTACCCTGACAACCCTGCATAAAGTGCTGCAAAACCTGCTGGTGGAGCGCGTCTCTATTCGCGACATGCGCACCATCATTGAAACGCTGGCAGAGCACGCGCCGGTTCAAAGCGATCCGCAGGAGTTGACCAGCGTGGTGCGTGTCGCGTTGGGTCGTGCAATCACCCAACAATGGTTCCCGGGCAACGGTGAAGTTCAGGTTATTGGCCTGGATGCTACGCTGGAACGCCTGTTACTGCAGGCTCTGCAGGGCGGTGGTGGACTGGAGCCGGGGCTTGCCGATCGTCTGCTGGCCCAGACGCAGGAAGCCTTACAGCGTCAGGAGATGATGGGCGCGCCGCCGGTCTTACTGGTAAACCATCCATTACGTGCTTTACTGGCGCGCTTCCTGCGTCGCAACATGCCGCAGCTGGTGGTGCTGTCCAACATGGAATTAAGCGACAATCGTCAGATTCGCATGACCGCCACCATCGGAGGCAAACAATGAGATCGATGATGCTGTTTGCACTGCTCCTGCCGCTGTCTGCCCAGGCCGCTGACGGCGCCTGGAGCGCCAGCGCGGCGGGCCCGCTGATGGCCAATCGCGGTAGCTGGCAATCCTCACAGCCCTTAACGCCGCCGGGCGACGTAAAAGGGGCAATGACCGTGGTGAACTGGCGCTATCAGCTCACCCGGCCTGCGCCATCGGGCCTGCAGGTCCGGCTTTGTGCGGCGCAGCGCTGTACCGAACTGGACGGTGCCAACGGCGCGACGCGGGGTCTGACCGGCGTGACCGCGGATGAAACATTGCATATGGTGTTTGGTTTCGCTGGAAGCGGCAGCTTACCGCCCGGGCTGAAAGTGGTCAGTACAGACGTGACGGTTAATTACCAGTAAGCCTGATTATTTCATTGTTAAGACAGACCGGCAGCGATCGTGCAGGCGTGCACGATCGCTGCCGGTCTGCATAATGAAGTCATTTTCGCATTAAATCAGTCTGTGCTTCGCAGCAAAAAACGAGAGATCAACCCGCCAGCCACACCGCCCACCATCGGCACCAGCCAAAACACCCACAGCTGCTGCAAGGCCCAGGTTCCCTGGAACAGCGCCATCGCCGTACTGCGCGCCGGGTTTACCGACGTATTGGTCACGGGGATGCTAATTAAATGAATAAGCGTTAAGGCCAGGCCAATGGCGATGGGCGCGAAACCCGCGGGCGCGCGTTTATCGGTCGCCCCCTGAATAATGATCAGGAAAAAGGCGCTGAGTACCAGTTCAGTGACCACTGCTGCACAAAGGCTGTAGCCCCCGGGAGAGTGTTCGCCAAAGCCGTTAGCCGCGAACCCGCTGGTGGTGGCATCAAAATCAGACTGACCACTTGCAATCACATACAGCACGGCCGCCGCCGCGATACCGCCCGCGACCTGCATAATGATATAGGGCAAAATGGCCTGATATCCGATACGGCCGCCCGCCCATAAACCCAGCGTGACGGCAGGATTAAAATGGCCGCCCGAAAGATGACCAACAGCAAAAGCCATCGTCAGTACGGCAAGGCCGAAAGCCAGAGCCACTCCGGCAAAGCCAATCCCGGTTTGCGGAAAGGTTGCCGCCAGCAGGGCGCTTCCACAACCTGCCAATACTAACCAGAATGTGCCGATGAATTCGGCAAACGCTTTTTTAATCATCAACTTAGTTTCCTTTCTCGTTAACAGGTCAAGACCTGATGAAATGCGGGCTTATAGTAGAGCGCGCGCATCAGAAAGGAATAACCCCATGATCTTACGCAGATAAACAGGACATTATGGCGGCATGGGCCAGTTTGTCCGTTGCTATGCATCATGATGTCTGGTTTTCAGGCGATAGCGGGCCGATTCATATCGTGGGCAGAGCAGGCGGCGAAAACAACGGTCGCGGAAATCATGACGCGGCGGCGGGGAAGGCAGCGAAGGCAGGCGCCGGGCCACGGTGGGCACTCAGCGCCTGAAGAGGTTACATGCGATCGACGGTTTTGATACCCAGCGTGTCCAGCCCCAGTTTCAGGGTTTTGGCGGTCAGGGCAGCAATCTGTAACCGGCTCTGACGGGTCGCTTCATCTTCGGCCGCCAGAATCGGGCAATGCTCGTAGAAGCCGGAGAACAGGCCAGCCACGTCATAGAGGTACGCACACATCACATGCGGCGTGCCGTCACGGGCAACCTGAGTAATGACTTCTTCAAACTGCAGTAGGCGTGTAGCCAGCAGGGCTTCACGATCGTCCGTCAGGGTGATGTCGGCCTGAATCGCGTCGGCTTCAATACCGGCCTTACGGAATACCGACAGGACACGCGTGTAAGCGTACTGCATATAAGGCGCGGTGTTACCTTCAAACGCCAGCATGTTGTCCCAGTCAAAGATATAATCCGTGGTGCGGCTCTTTGACAGATCGGCATATTTTACAGCGCTGACGCCGACGACTTCCGCAAGTGCACGCCGCTCTTCTTCGCTCATCTCCGGGTTTTTTTCGCTGACCAGCGAGTAAGCACGATCGTAAGCTTCATCCAGTAGATCCGAAAGTTTGATGGTGCCGCCGCTGCGGGTCTTAAACGGACGACCGTCTTTACCCAGCATCATGCCAAATGCATGGTGCTCAAGCGGCACAGATTCAGGCACATAACCGGCTTTACGCACGATGGTCCACGCCTGCTGTAAATGCTGATGCTGGCGCGAGTCGATGTAATAAATCACCCGATCGGCATGCAGCGTTTCGTAGCGGTATTTGGCGCAGGCAATATCGGTAGTGGTGTAAAGATAGCCGCCGTCTTTCTTCTGAATGATGACGCCCATAGGCTCACCTTCTTTATTCTGGTATTCATCCAGAAAGACCACGGTCGCACCTTCGCTCTCAACGGCTAACCCTTTCGCTTTGAGGTCGGCAACAATACCCGGCAGCATGTCGTTGTAAAGGCTCTCGCCCATGACATCTTTGCGGGTCAGCGTGACGTTAAGGCGGTCATAGATATGCTGGTTCTGGCTCATGGTGATATCAACCAGCTTTTTCCACATCTGACGGCAGTAGTCATCGCCGCCTTGTAACTTCACCACGTAGCGACGTGCGCGCTCAGCAAATTCCGGATCTTCATCGTAGGTGCGCTTGGCTTCACGGTAAAACCCTTCTAAGTCAGCCAGCGCCATTTCGGCATGGTTTTCGTTCTGCTGTTTCTCAAGGAAAGCTATCAGCATACCGAACTGCGTTCCCCAGTCGCCAACGTGGTTGGCACGGATGACGTTATGGCCCAGAAACGCCAGAGTGCGGACAGCGGCATCACCAATAATGGTGGAGCGGACGTGGCCGACGTGCATTTCTTTCGCGACGTTCGGGGCAGAGTAATCCACGACGATAGTCTGAGGTTCAACGCAGGCAACGCCGAGTCGCGGATGCTGAAGGGCATTCCTGGCATGTTCTGCCAGCCAGCCACGATCGAGAAAGATGTTAATAAACCCGGGTCCGGCAATCTCAACCTTGCTGGCAATACCGGTAAGATCCAGATGTTGAATAACAGTTTCAGCTAATTGTCGCGGCGCCTGGCCCAGTTTTTTAGCCACGGCCATGATGCCGTTTGCCTGATAATCACCAAACTGAACTTTGGCCGACTGGCGAACCTGAGGTTCGCAATCGGAGGGAGCACCAGCCAGCACCATAGCCTGACTGACTTTTGCGGAAAGAAGCGCCTGAATATTCACCGGGTTACCTTACATATGCTAAGAAAAGCACGCTGACAGCGCAGCGCGCTTCATCCTCATTCTGCCGGAGGCGATAACCAGAGTAATCACCAGGCAGAACGGAAAAAAATGAGGGGAAAAGTATACGTGAATTGTCAGCTTGAGTCAGTAACTGGATAAACGCGGAGAAACAGAGCTGAGGATGTTTCCCAAAGGATTAGCGGCGGCGCGCGCGGCGCGCATTTTTAACGCTTTTGTCTTCTCGCACCTTCCAGTGGCGCGCAAGGGCAAATCCCATCAGTGCGATCAATGTTGCCACTACGATGAGCATAGTCATAAAAACTTTCCTTATAATGGTATTGATGCAAATTTATAAGAAAGGTGACGCGGCTGCAATCATGTTGGCGGTAAATGGGAATTGTCTTATGGTATTAATTAACGTCAATTTAAACAGATGGTTAGGTGGTTTATGTCAACTTAAGGGTGGATCTAAAAAGAAGATAAGTCTGAATTGAAAGCGTAATTTATCTGCTTTAATGGAAAAGAATCACGTAAATAAGATGAATCTCACCATTATGTCGTTTAGGATTTAATGCTAACAATGAGTTACGATATTTAAGTCTGTAAATTTTAGAGGGGCAGAGGCAACCGTGAGCACCACCTTTCCATCAGAACTGGACGATTTACGCGAAGATTTGGCCGCTTTCGAACAACGGTTACAAAGTTTTTCACAGCGACTCGGATTAGATAATGCCGGACTCGATGTCGATCATGTCGCGGTTCGCTGTCACCAAAACACCACCGCCGAACGTTGGCAGCAGGGTCTGGCGAAAATGGGCCAGCAATTTTCGGCAGCGATGATCAATGGTCGTCCTGTCTGCCTGTTCAAACTGCATCAGCCGCTCCAGATTGCCGGCTGGCATATCGACGTGGTGGAGTTACCCTGGCCCGGCGAGAAACGCTATCGCCATGAAGGCTGGGAGCATGTGGAAGTGGTATTAAGGGGCGAGCCAGAAACGCTTGGGATGCGGGCAATGGCGTTGCTGTCCGACCATGCACTGTCCCAACCCGGTATTTCGTTCAAGACCAGCTCGCCAAAAGGGGAAAATGAACGTTTGCCTAATCCTACCCTCGCAGTAACCGACGGGGAAACCACGATAAAGTTTCACCCGTGGAGCCTGGAAGAGATCGTGGCCAGTGAGCAGTCTTAACCCAGGGCGTCAACCGCGCGTTTAAGCCGCTTTGCCGCTTCTTCCAGCAGCGCGCGTGGGCAACCGAAGTTGATACGCACGAAACGATCATCGCCAAAATCGCGACCCGGTGAGAAACCCAGCCCGTACTTTTCAAAATAGAGTGCCGGGCTGGCAACCGGCAATGCGCTGGCATCAATCCAGCCGAGATAGCTGCCTTCTGGTGACACCATCGAGAGTCCGGGGAGCGCATTGACCTGTTCAACCAGCCAGTCACGATTACCGCGCAGATAGTCCAGCTGTGCATCAAGCCAGTCATCATTGTCGCGCCAGGCAACCTCTGCGGCCACCAGTGCCAGAATATCAACCGAGGGAACGATGCCCTGGCGGACGGCGTTGAAACGTTCACGCAGTGCCGGGTCAGGGATGATGGCGACGGATGCGCCCAGGCCTGCGATGTTAAAGGTTTTCGAGGGCGAAAGCAGCGTGACGCTGCGCCGCGCGGCATCGTCGCTCAGGGAGGCGAACGGGATGTGCTGCAGGCCCTGTGTTAACAGCAGGTCGCAATGGATTTCGTCAGAACAGACAATCAGGTCGTGCTGCTGAGCAAACGCCAGCTGGGCCTCCAGCTCTTCCCGGCGATAAACCGTACCGCCAGGATTCTGGGGATTACACAGCATCAACAGCTTTTTGTCCTGCATTTTCCCTTCGGCCGCGCTCAGGTCCATGACCCAGCGCCCGTCCTGTAATATTAATGGCAGACTCAGCTGGTCGCGTTCCGCCAGTTTAGCGGCAGAGCGAAAAGGGGGATAAATCGGTAAGGGTGCCACGGTACCTTGCGGTGGCTGAGTAAAGGCGCGGACCGACAGATTTAAGCCGCAGACAACGCCGGGCAAGACAACAACCCATTCGGGATCGACCTGCCAGTGATAACGTGATGCACAGCGGGCGATAAGGGCCGCAATCAACCCCTGGGGCTTATCGCCATAGCCGAAAACGCCGTGGTCAACGCGGGCTTTAATGGCTTCAATGATACGCTCAGGCGATCGGAAATCCGTATCGGCGACCCACAGTGGCAGAATATCCTGACCCGCATATTTGTGCCATTTAAGACTATCACTGTGACGGCGGTCTATCCGTTGGTCAAAATTGAATGTCATAGTTAGTTTTCCACGTAAACTGTTCTAAGGGATAAGCGTACCTGACGAATTTGGCGTGAACAGGAAGCCATGTAAAGGAGAAGACAATGACGACACTGGAAATTTGTTGCTATGGGGTGGATTGTGCATTAACCGCCCAGCAGGCGGGAGCCGATCGCATAGAGCTTTGCGCCGCGCCGCGTGAAGGCGGGCTGACGCCTTCTGCAGGCATGCTGGAGGTCGCCCGTCGTGACATTTCAGTTCCGGTGCATCCTATTGTTCGCCCTCGCGGTGGCGACTTTTGCTATTCCAGCCGTGAATTTGAAACGATGAAGTCAGACGTGGCGCGTATCCGTGAGCTGGGTTTTCCCGGCATCGTTCTGGGCATGCTGGATGAAGATGCCAATATCCATGCCACTCAGATGCGACAAATCATGGCCCTGTGCGACGGGATGGCGGTGACTTTTCACCGCGCCTTCGATCTGTGCCATCGGCCCAAGCGTTCGCTTGATGTGCTGACGGATTTTGGCGTCAGGCGCATCCTGACATCTGGCCAGCAACAAAGCGCGGAAAACGGAATTGCATTATTGAGGGAACTTAATGAATACAGCGCAGGTCCAATCATTATGGCCGGTGCTGGCGTTCGCCTCAGCAACCTGCAAAAGTTTCTGGATGCGGATATTCGCGAGGTACACAGCTCGGCCAGCCACCTTGTGGCATCCCCGATGCGCTACCGTAAAGTGGGTGTTTCCATGTGTTCCGAAGCCGAAATTGATGAGTTCAGCCGCAACTGCGTCGATGGCGATGTCGTTGAGGCAATGAAAAGTGTGATGCAAATGAATACCGCCCGGGTGGCCTGACTCATGACCAGTTTTGCCGCGCAGCACGCCGATTGATGACGTGATGTTTGCAAGTACCAAACCCCAGTAAATTTGCTGGGGTATTTTTTGCCCAAAATTCCTTCAGCGCCCTTTATCGTCGTGCCCGCGAGGCTGAATTCAGTCGCTGCTGGCGCTGAGAGAAGAATTCCACTTTCCATCATCCGTCGGTTCCTGCTATTTAGGGTAAACCGTTTACGACATTGACGTCCGAGGTGCACACCATGCGATGCGTTCTGCTGTCCGCTGTGATTACGTTATTCTCCTTTCCCACCGCATGGGCCGCAGCCTCATGTCAGCCATACAGTAAAGCGGTGACCAACAGCAATAACTGGATCCTGCTGGGCGGCAGTGCCAAAGGTCAGGTGCGTCAGGTGATCGCCGGCGAGTTTGGTAAAGACGTCAACTCACAGAAACGGGTACTGGGGCAGTTTGATCGCTGTGGCGATCTGCTGGTGGCGGACATCAGCTATGACAAAAATGAGCGTAACGTCATCCTGAGCATGGAACAGCACCTGGTTCGGGTTCAGGACGGCTGGGTTGCGGAATATGCCTATCTGGTTAAAGTCATCAAGCAGGGCAGTGAAGTGGTGGTCGATAACCGTCAGGGCACCATTCAGTGGCAGAAGGGCAAAAACGGCAACATCATCAGCGCATCGGATAAATTTATCAGCATGGGTAAAGACGGGTTTACGGATACGACTTACCGTTATGATAAACGTTTCCACTTACTAAAAAGTATTGCGCGAGGTACCGATCCCGTCAGCAACGGGGAATACCGTTATGAGTGGAATCCACAAGGCCTGGTCACCCGTTCGACCTCTGCCCGCCGCAAAGATACCTACACCTATGATAACCAGTGGCGGGAACGGCGCCTGAATGGCACCGCAACGACAGACGTCAGCACATTGCGCACCGTGGATGAATGCCAGTTCTGGGATGAGAAGGGCAACTGCACGCTGAGTTATCTGAATGAAACGGAAGTGTTCGAGAAAGGGACGATTCAACGCCACCTCAGCGCAGTCTATAAATACCAGTACTGGGATAAACCCGCTGAGGTGACGGAATAGCCGTTATTTTACCGTTTGACTGAACGCATCCAGCCCCAGCAGCGCATGGGCAATTTGCTCCGGTGCTAGGTTGGGGTTAAGGTTTTTCAGCGTATCGCCTTCACTGTTTGCCAGTGCGCCTATTTTCACCAGATTTTCCCAGCTTTCGCCCTCCAGATGCATCTCTTTCAGGGTGGTGGGCATCTTGATCGAGCGATAGAAACGGATGTAGCGTGCGATCTCCTCGTCCGGACGCTGCTCCAGCACCATCTGGGTTAAGGTACCGTAGGCCACTTTCTCGCCGTGGGTGAGATGATGGATATCGCCTTCAATAGCAGTAAAACCATTGTGAATGGCGTGCGCAGCTGCCAGGCCGGCATTTTCGAATCCCAGGCCCGACAGCAAGGTATTCGCTTCCACCACCGCTTCCACCGCCGGCGTCACGCGTTTTTCCGAAACGGCAACATAGGCACTGTAACCCCAGGTCAGCAGGGTTTCCTCACAGGCACGGGCGATGGCTAGCCCGGCAATGGTCGGATCGCCATTGACCATCGATTTGGCATGGCTGCGGGCTACCGCCTGGGCTTCCACCCAGGTTGCGAGGCCATCCGCAATGCCCGAGGCAAACAGGCGGGCAGGCGCAGCGGCACAGACGGCGGTATCCACCAGCACCAGATCGGGGTTCTTATTGTAGAAGCGATAGCTCTCAAACACGCCGCTGTCAGAATAGATAACGGAGAGTGCGCTACAGGGCGCATCGGTAGAGGCAATCGTGGGAACGATCACCACCGGTTGTTGGATCTCATCAGCCACTGCCTTAACGGTATCCAGCGTTTTACCGCCGCCCAGCCCGATGACCACGTTGCAGTTCTGCTGTTGCGCCTGCTGGCTCAACCGGGTGATTTCATTACTGGACGCCTCGCCATTGAACTGCTGGCGCACCACGTTCACGCCCGCCTTTGTGAGCGTGGCCTGAGCCCGTTCACCGATCAGTCCCCAGACGACATCGTCCGCGACCACAAAAGCCTGAGTACCCAGTTCGGTGACGTAGCTCCCCAGTTCATCGAGTACGCCTGCACCTTGCACATATTTGCGCGGTGACGAGAAAATAAATTTCATAAACGTTGCTCCTGGTTGCATAAATCATGGCCGTGATCGGCCCGTTGATAAAGCCCTTAAAAGGGTAGCAGCTAATGGGGGTTTGCTGGCTGTACAGACAAAAAACCGCTTGTTATTGTGAGCGGATGTTTACCGGGGATACGCTTATGACGGCTTCGTTGCTCTCTTTCCTGCTGGCTATTATTATTTTGACCCTGACGCCGGGCTTTGATACGGCGTTGATCCTGCGATCGGCCGCCGCACAGGGCTGGCAGCGTGCCAGTGCCACGGCGCTGGGCGTGGCAACCGGCTGTTTGCTCTGGGGCATTGCGGTAGGGCTGGGATTAGGCGCGCTGCTGCTGGCGTCGGAGATGGCTTATAACCTGCTGAAGTGGGCTGGCGCCGCTTACCTCCTCTATCTGGGCATTAAGCTGCTGTGGCATCCGCGCGCCCAAAGCGTGTCAATGCATGCCGAGGCCGCGGCTCAGCAACGTCATCTTGCCTGCTTCACGCGTGGATTATTGGGGAATCTGCTGAATCCCAAGGTGGGCGTTTTCTATGTGACTTTTTTGCCCCAGTTCATTCCGCAGGGCGCCTCTGTCCCGATCTGGTGCAGCCTGATGGCGTTGACGCACATGCTGGTGGGGTTGGCCTGGAGCACGGTGCTGATCGGCAGCAGCCACTATTTTGCTGAGCAGTTAAAACGGCCACGGATAGTCAAAATCATGGACCGTTTAACGGGCTGCGTCTTTATTGGTTTTGCGGCGAAACTGGCGCTGTCTCGCCGCTGAGGGTCAGGGTTTGGTGGCAACCAGAACGGCACGCAGCGGTGCGGGATAACCTTCAATGGTTTTGCTGCTGTCGTCAGGATCCAGAAATTCGGCCAGTGATTCACTGGTCATCCAGCTGGTACGACGTTGCTCTTCCGTCGAGGTCAGGGCAAAGTCGACAATGCGCACGTTAACAAAGCCACACTTCTCCAGCCAGCTTTTCAGACCCTCGGCTGAGGGAATAAAATAGACGTTGCGCATCTGCGCATAGCGTTCGCCCGGCACCAGCACCTGGTTCACATCGCCTTCGATCACCAGCGTTTCCAGTACCAGCTCGCCGCCGCTGACCAACTGATTTTTTAGCTGAAGGAGGTGATCAAGGGGGGAGCGGCGATGATACAGCACGCCCATCGAAAAGACCGTGTCGAACGCCTGGAGCGCCGGCAGTTGTTCAATGCCCAGCGGCAGTAAATGGGCGCGACGGTCATCATTCAACAGCTTACGCACGGCTTCGAACTGGCATAAAAACAGCTGCATGGGATCGATACCGACAACCAGATGCGCACCCGCACCGATCATCCGCCACATGTGGTAGCCGCTGCCGCAGCCGACATCCAGCACGGTTCGTCCGGCCAGCGAGGAAATATGAGGCAGCACGCGCTCCCATTTCCAGTCAGAACGCCATTCGGTGTTAATCTCCGTTCCGTACAGGGAATAAGGGCCTTTGCGCCACGGCATCAAATTGCGTAGTAGTTTCTCAATGCCCTGACGATGACGATCGCTGATGTCATCCCGATCGGCGCTTACGCTGTTCAGCAGGTCCAGCCGCTGGGGTTCCAGCAGCGGTAAGTATTCCAGCGACTTGTACCAGTCACGGAAGTGCCCGTGCAGATTCTCCCGCTGCCAGTCGCTAATCTGTGCAGGCAGCACGTCAAGCCATTTTGCCAGGGGGCCAACGGCGATTTGCTGATAAAAACGGCCAAAGTCGATCATTTTAATGCCACCAACGAACCAAAATTAAAGCACTGAAACCATAATTCAGCGTGCGAAAAGCCCGCCTGCTTAAGACGAGCCTTATGCGCTTCCACACTGTCGGTCAGCATGACGTTTTCCAGCATGCTGCGCTTCTGGCTAATCTCCAGTTCGCTGTAGCCGTTGGCGCGCTTAAAGTCATGATGCATGTTAAACAGCAGTTCGCCGACGTCACGATCTTCAAAGCTGAATTTCTCCGAGAGGACCAGGGCTCCGCCGGGATTCAGCCCCTGCCAGATTTTACTGAGCAGCGTAAGACGGGCAGGCGGCTCAAGAAACTGCAGGGTGAAATTGAGCACCACCAGAGAGGCATTCTCAATCTCAATGTCACAGATGTCCGCTTCCACCACGGTAACCGGCGTGTCGGCGCGAAAGGCATCGATATGGCGGCGGCAGCGTTCGACCATGGCCGGAGAGTTGTCTACGGCGATAATCTGGCAGCCTGGCACGTGAATATTACGACGCACCGAAAGTGTGGCGGCACCGAGTGAGCAGCCCAGGTCAAACACCTGGCTGTTGGGCTGGACGAAGCGTTCTGCCAGCATGCCAATCATCGAAATGATATTGGAATAGCCGGGCACCGAGCGCTGAATCATGTCAGGAAACACTTCAGCGACACGTTCGTCAAAGGTCCAGTCGCCCAGTTTTTCAATGGGCGCAGAAAAGAGTTGATCGCGATCAGACATATCGAAAATCCGAAGAGACGGCGGAAAGGGCGCTATTCTGGCAGAAACTGCCGCGGCCTGCACCCTTTAAGCCGCAACATTAATGCAGGCTGAGCACCAGTTGCCAGGGGAGATAGATGAGGTTAAAAATCACCATTCCACTCAGGCCAAACAGGGTCAGCATCATGCCGTATTTGCGTCCACTCATCACGTCTTTACGCAGGCCATAAGCATGCAAAAAACGGCCAACAAAAAACACGATGCCCGTCAGGTGAACCATCCAGACATCCGCCCCGTTCATCTCAAGCGTGATCAGCAGCAGCAGTGCCAGGGGAATGGTTTCAACGGCATTGCCATGAATGCGGATGGCCCTGTTCAGGTCGTGATGACCGCCATCCCCAAAAGCAACATGATGTTTACGCCGAAAGCGGACGACATTGAGGGTGAACTTCATTATCAGTAACGCACCGATAACCACATATAACGCGCTAATCATCATGGATTCCTTTTTTATTCATATCACCAGAGGGGGCGAGGCTGCCCATCGCTATCAGAATAGCGAATCCTGTTGCGGCCAGTCAGGTCCGGGACCGATGCTGGCATCAATTTTTTGTAATGCCGGCCAGAGCGCCTGCACCAGCGGAAACACCTGTCCCATATCGGGCGTGTGGATAAACACCAGAGGGTCACTTTGCGTGTGCCATTCGGCCAGCTTGGCCAGCCAGATTTGAAACAGTGGCAGGCTTTCTTCCAGGTTGTCGCTGCCGACAAAACGGATCATGGGGCGCGACCCGGTTAACAGTGCATGCGGCGGAACGCGAGGCTTTTGCTGGCGGGCGTGAAGTGCCGCCGGGCTTTGCGAGGTTGAGGCATGAACCGGACGGCTGTCCAGCACCACACGATTGACGCCGCGCTGCAGCAGGCCGCGATTCAGCGCGCGCTCAGCCTCGCCTTTGGCAAAAAAGGCGGCATGGCGGACTTCGACGCCGTAAGAGAAATGGGTGGGCAGGCTGTCCAGAAAGCGCCAGAGATCGTTCAGTTGCGCAGGGGAAAAGCTGGCGGGCAGCTGCAGCCAGTACTGACCCATGCGGTCGGCGAGCGGTGCCATCAGGCGAAAAAAATCCGTTACTAAGTCGTCGGTATTTTGCAGGGCGGCCTGATGGCTGATGCTGCTGGGAAATTTAAAACAGAAACGAAACTGGTCATGGGTCATATCCCGCCAGCGCAGGACCGTTTCCGCATCAGGCAGCGCATACAATGTGGTATTGCCTTCCACCGTGCCGAAATAACGCGCATAGTCAGCCAGGGTTTCGATTCCCCATCGCTTCCAGTGCGCGTGATGCCATTGTGGCAAACCAATACGAAGTGTCACGCCTGATTCCCGCCTTTGAGTGTGATGGTAATTATCCTGTAACGCAGTATATTGACGCAAACAGGTGAAAAGCGAACAGGAAATGCCGCGCTTTAACGTGGCTCCACTTATCCTGTTTGCCTTTTTCCATTATAATAGCGGCCTTTTTTGCGACAGCACCCCACAAGGTGACGCGGCCTGGTGCTGTCAGCTGCAGCGGCGAAGTTAAAAGGATAGTGTTATGCGTACAGAGTATTGTGGACAGCTCAATCTGTCTCATGTAGGTCAGCAAGTCACGCTTTGCGGCTGGGTCAACCGTCGTCGCGATCTGGGAAGCCTGATTTTTATCGATATGCGTGACCGTGAAGGCATCGCACAGGTTTTTTTCGATGCCGATCATCAAGACGCTTTCCAACTGGCATCTGAACTGCGTAACGAATTCTGTATCCAGATTACCGGCACCGTGCGTGCCCGTGACGAAAAAAACAGAAACAGCGACATGGCCACGGGTGACGTAGAAGTCTTTGCCCACGCGCTGAACATCATCAATCGTGCTGAACCGCTGCCTCTGGATTCTAACCAGACCAACAGCGAAGAAGCACGTCTGAAGTACCGTTATCTGGATCTGCGTCGTCCTGAAATGGTTGAGCGCTTAAAGACTCGCGCTAAGATCACCAGTTTTGTCCGTCGTTTTATGGATGACGCTGGCTTCCTGGATATCGAAACGCCGATGCTGACGAAAGCCACCCCGGAAGGCGCGCGCGATTACCTGGTGCCGAGCCGCGTGCACAAAGGCAAATTTTATGCGCTGCCTCAGTCACCGCAGCTGTTTAAACAGTTGCTCATGATGTCGGGTTTCGATCGCTATTATCAGATTGTTAAATGTTTCCGTGATGAAGACCTACGCGCAGACCGTCAGCCCGAATTTACGCAGATCGATGTGGAAACTTCCTTCCTGACCGCACCTCAGGTGCGTGAAATTATGGAGCGCATGATTCGCGAACTCTGGCAGAGCGTGAAGGGCGTGGATCTGGGTGAGTTTCCGCAGATGACCTTTGCCGAAGCCATGCATCGCTACGGTTCAGACAAACCCGACCTGCGTAATCCCATGGAGCTGGTGGACGTGGGTGATCTGCTGAAAACCGTTGAGTTCCAGGTATTTTCTGGCCCGGCTAACGACGAGAAAGGCCGTGTTGCCGCGCTGCGTGTTCCCGGCGGCGCGCAGCTGAGCCGTAAGCAGATTGATGAATACGGCAAATTTGTTGAGATTTACGGTGCCAAAGGCCTGGCCTGGATGAAGGTAAACGAACGTGCGAAGGGCCTGGAGGGCGTACAGAGCCCGGTAGCGAAATTCCTTAATGCCGATATCGTTGAAACCCTCCTCAGCCGCACGAGCGCGCAGGATGGGGATATCATCTTCTTTGGTGCCGACCGTGCCAAAGTGGTGGCCGATGCGCTGGGCGCACTGCGCCTGAAAGTGGGACGTGACCTGCAAATCACCGACGACAAAGCCTGGGCGCCGCTGTGGGTTGTCGACTTCCCGATGTTTGAAGAAGATGACGAAGGTGGGCTGGCTGCCATGCACCATCCGTTTACGGCACCGAAAGAGATGAGTGCGGAACAGCTGGCAGCCGATCCAACCCAGGCCGTAGCGAATGCTTACGACATGGTGATCAACGGTTATGAAGTCGGCGGCGGATCTGTGCGTATCCACAACGGTAACATGCAGCAGACCGTGTTTAGCATTCTGGGCATTGAAGAGCATGAACAGCGTGAGAAGTTCGGCTTCCTTCTGGATGCACTGAAGTACGGCACGCCGCCGCATGCAGGCCTGGCATTTGGTCTGGATCGCCTGACGATGCTGTTAACCGGCACCGACAATATTCGTGACGTTATCGCGTTCCCGAAAACCACGGCAGCGGCCTGCATGATGACGGAAGCGCCAAGCGAAGCGAATCCGGCGTCACTGCTTGAGTTAGGCATTCAGGTCGTCAAGAAAGATAAGCCTGAGACGAAGTAATGCCGTATAAACATCCGGTTTCTGTGTTAGTGGTGGTTGTGGCGCAGGATAGTGGCCGGGTGTTAATGCTGCAGCGCCGTGATGACCCGGATTTCTGGCAATCGGTCACCGGCAGCCTGGAAGCGGATGAGTGTCCGCTGCAGGCGGCCGAGCGAGAAGTCGGTGAGGAGCTGGGGATTGATGTAAAGGCCGAGCAGCTAACGATTGAAGACTGTCAGCGTGAAATCGACTTTGAGATTTTCCCGCACTATCGTCATCGTTATGCGCCGGGCACGACGCACAACCGTGAACACTGGTTCAGGCTGGCCTTGCCTACAGAGCGTGATCTGTTGCTCACCGAGCATCTTGCCGCGCGCTGGCTCGATCCCGCCGCCGCCGCTGCCCTCACGAAATCCTGGAGTAATCGCCAGGCGATTGAAGAATTTATCTGAATGCTCGCCGCTGCGCGTTTTTCCCGTGGCGAAGGCATTAGGTTTTATGAATCGGGTGGGTTTTCAATGAACGCACCGAACAATATCGACAGTCAGGCGTAATCGGCGCCGCGAGGGTGTCCACCGCCAGCGCACCGCAACGGATCGTACTTCTGTACGTGGGAATTGCGGGTACGGCCTGGGGACACGTTCGCACGTAAGATAGCCTGCACCCAGTAAAAGATCGGAGAAAATGCAACATGGCTGGACACAGTAAATGGGCGAATACCAAGCACCGTAAGGCCGCTCAGGACGCCAAGCGCGGTAAAATCTTTACGAAGATCATTCGTGAGCTGGTCACGGCTGCCAAACTGGGCGGCGGCGATCCGGGCTCCAACCCGCGCCTGCGTGCGGCAATGGATAAAGCGCTGTCTAATAACATGACGCGCGATACCATGAACCGTGCCATTGCACGCGGCGTAGGTGGCGAAGATGACTCCAATATGGAAACCATCATTTATGAAGGTTACGGTCCGGGCGGATCGGCCATCATGATTGAGTGCCTGAGCGACAACCGCAACCGTACCGTGGGCGAAGTGCGTCACGCCTTCACCAAAACGGGCGGCAACCTGGGTACCGATGGCTCCGTCGCCTATCTGTTCAGCAAAAAAGGCGTAATCTCCTTCGCACCCGGTCATGACGAAGATGCGGTGATGGAAGCGGCGCTGGAAGCGGGCGCAGAAGACGTGGTCGGTTACGATGACGGCGCGATTGACGTGTTTACCGCATGGGAAGAGATGGGCACGGTGCGCGATGCGCTGGAAGCGGCGGGCTTTAAAGCCGACTCCGCCGAAGTGGCCATGATCCCCTCGACCAAAGCCGAAATGGATGCGGAAACCGCGCCTAAACTGCTGCGCCTGATCGATATGCTGGAAGACTGTGACGACGTGCAGGAGGTTTACCATAACGGCGAAATCTCCGACGAGGTGGCGGAAACGCTTTAATGCTGTACCGCTGCACGCTCAGGCTGGAGACGCGTCATGTCGATTATTTTAGGGATTGACCCTGGCTCACGCGTGACCGGTTATGGGGTGATTCGTCAGACTGGCCGCCAGCTCACTTATCTGGGCAGCGGCTGTATTCGTACCAACACAACAGAGTTGCCTGCGCGTCTGAAGCTGATCTATGCCGGAGTATGCGAAATCATTACGCAGTTCTCGCCGGATTTTTTTGCTATCGAGCAGGTGTTTATGGCGAAGAATGCCGATTCTGCCCTGAAACTGGGGCAGGCGCGGGGGGCCGCGATTGTGGCGGCGGTTAACCATGATCTGCCGGTGTTTGAATATGCCGCGCGCCAGGTCAAGCAAACGGTCGTTGGCACCGGTGGCGCAGAAAAAAGTCAGGTGCAACACATGGTGAAATCGCTGCTGAAACTGGCGGCGAATCCCCAGGCCGATGCCGCCGATGCGCTGGCTATCGCCATCACGCACTGTCACGTGGCCCAAAACGCGGCGCGCATGAGTGACAGCAAGCTGGTGCTGACCCGCGGCCGGTTGCGTCAGAGTTAACAACCCTTACGTCGTCATCGCTATCAGGCTGGATATTCATCCAGCCTTTTTTATGGTATAAATTCCGCCACATACTTTGGATAAGGAAGGCTTCAGGTGATTGGTCGTTTACGGGGCATTATTCTGGAAAAGCAGCCACCGCTGGTGCTGCTGGAGGCGCACGGTGTCGGCTATGAAGTCCATATGCCAATGACCTGTTTTTATGAGCTGCCCGATCTTAATCACGAGGCGGTGATCTTTACTCAGTTTGTGGTGCGCGAAGATGCACAGTTGCTGTTTGGCTTTAACAGCAAGCAGGAACGTGCACTGTTCCGTGAGTTGATTAAAGTCAATGGCGTTGGGCCTAAGCTGGCGCTGGCCATTCTGTCGGGCATGTCGGCACAGCAGTTTGTGACGGCGGTTGAAAAGGAAGAGATTGCCGCGCTGGTTAAACTGCCGGGCGTGGGCAAGAAAACCGCTGAACGTCTGGTGGTGGAAATGAAAGACCGCTTTAAAGGCATGCATGGCGATCTGTTTGGCGGCGATTCGGCCTTTACGCTGACCACGCCGGGCCCGGAGCCAGAGACCAACGATGCAGAATCGGAAGCGGTTGCAGCGCTGGTGTCGCTGGGGTATAAACCGCAGGAAGCGAGCCGCATGATCAGCAAAGTTGGCCGTCCTGACGCGGATTGCGAAACGTTGATCCGTGAAGCGCTCCGCGCCGCTATTTGAGGTAATTCATGATTGAAGCCGATCGCCTGATCTCCGCTGCCAGCATTAACGAAGAAGAGGGCCTCAACCGCGCCATTCGTCCAAAGATGCTGACCGAATATGTGGGCCAGCCGCAGGTGCGTGAGCAGATGGAAATTTTCATCAAGGCGGCACAACTGCGTGGTGATGCGCTGGATCATTTATTGATTTTTGGCCCTCCCGGGCTGGGCAAAACGACGCTGGCCAACATTGTGGCCAACGAGATGGGCGTTAATCTGCGCACGACCTCCGGCCCGGTGCTGGAAAAAGCGGGCGACCTGGCCGCGATGCTGACCAACCTCGAACCTCACGATGTGCTGTTCATTGATGAAATCCATCGTCTTTCACCGGTCGTGGAAGAGGTACTTTATCCGGCTATGGAAGACTATCAGCTGGATATTATGATTGGTGAAGGCCCGGCTGCGCGTTCCATCAAACTGGATCTGCCGCCCTTTACGCTGATTGGCGCCACCACGCGGGCAGGCTCGCTGACGTCACCCCTGCGCGATCGCTTCGGCATCGTGCAGCGTCTGGAGTTTTATCAGGTAAAAGATTTACAGCACATTGTGGGACGCAGCGCCGCCTGCCTTGGTCTGGCACTCAGTGAAGAAGCCGCCCTGGAAATCGCCCGCCGGTCACGCGGAACGCCACGTATTGCCAATCGCCTGTTACGTCGGGTAAGGGATTTTGCTGAGGTGCGCGCGAACGGTGTACTGAGCGGTGATGTCTCGGTGACGGCGCTGGATATGCTGAACGTGGACAGCGAAGGCTTCGATTATATGGATCGAAAACTGTTGCTGGCCATTATCGATAAATTCACCGGTGGGCCGGTAGGGCTGGACAACCTGGCGGCAGCGATTGGCGAAGAGCGGGAAACCATCGAAGACGTGATTGAGCCGTTTTTAATTCAGCAGGGCTTTATTCAGCGCACGCCGCGCGGCCGGATGGCCACGCAGCATGCCTATCGCCACTTTGGTATCACCAAAGAAGCCTGATCACAGCGCCGGTTGGCGCACCATGCTGAAGAGAAAAAGGATGGCGGCGCACAGCACGACGGAAGGGCCGGCGGGCGTGTCATAAAACGCCGAGAAGGTTAAGCCGCCGGTCACGGCAATCACGCCAATCAGTACGGCCACCGCCGCCATCATTTCGGGTGAACGCGCAAAGCGCCTGGCGGTGGCAGCCGGAATGATCAGCAGCGATGTGATGATCAGCGCACCAACAAACTTCATCGCCACACCAATCGTCAGTGCGGTTACCAGCATCAGCATCAGCCGGGTGCGTTGAATATTCACGCCGTCAACCTGTGCCAGTTCAGGGCTGATTGTCATCGACAGCAGTGCGCGCCACTGCCAGGCCATAACGGCCAGCACGAATATCACACCTGCAGCCATGGCCCAGAGATCGCTGGGCGTTACCGCCA
The DNA here is from genome assembly GCF_024814475.1 of Pantoea sp. B623. Taxonomy (NCBI): domain Bacteria; kingdom Pseudomonadati; phylum Pseudomonadota; class Gammaproteobacteria; order Enterobacterales; family Erwiniaceae; genus Pantoea; species Pantoea sp. B623. The sequence goes on from NZ_JANUXM010000004.1 coordinate 4,492,268, forward strand.
GCAAATCGCCAAACAGGTAGGCCATCAAATCCACCCGGACGTTCGACATCAGGCTTACCACGACCAGTCCGAGCGAAAGCGCACTGTGCGCCATGATGCCCAGCAGCGTATCTATCGCCAGATGCGGGCGACGCTCAAGCCAGACCAGACCCAGTGCCAGACAGACCGTGACCAGGATCACGGCATAGTAAGGGTTGACGTTGAGCAGCAAACCAAAGGCGACGCCGAGCAGTGAGGCATGCGCCAGCGTGTCGCCGAAATACGACATCTTGCGCCAGACGACAAAAGAGCCCAGGGGGCCCGCCGCCAGCGCCAGCATCACGCCGCCCAGCCAGCCCGGAAGCAGTAATTCAATCATGATGGACCCGGTCCTTTGCGTAATACGATACGTCCCTGAAGGTCGTGACGGTGATTATGGTGATGACGATAGATAGCCAGTTCCTGCGCACCGCGCGGGCCGAACATGGCAATAAATTCGGGATGCTGCGACACCGCCTCAGGCGTACCTGAACAGCAAATGTGATGGTTAAGGCACAGGACCTCATCCGTTTTCGCCATGACTAAATGCAAATCATGGGAAACCATGAGCACGGCGCAGTTCAGCTCGTGTCGCAGTTGATTGATCAAATCGTAAAGCGCGACCTGCCCGTTGACATCCACACCCTGCGTCGGTTCATCAAGCACCAGCAACTGAGGCTGATTGAGCAAGGCGCGAGCCAGTAACACGCGCTGCGTTTCGCCGCCCGACAGTTTCTGCAACGGCGAGGTCAACAGGTGACCCGCCTGAACGCGTTTCAGGGCAGGCAAAATATCCTGATTGCGCGCACCGCGCGACAGGCGCATAAAACGTTCGACCGTGACCGGCAGCGTGGGATCGATATGCAGCTTCTGTGGCACGTAGCCGATGCGTAAGCCCGCACTGCGACTGACCCGACCGGAGGAGGGCGCAAGGAGGCCAAGCACCACCCGGACCAGCGTCGATTTGCCCGCGCCGTTAGGACCGAGCAGGGTTAAAATTTTACCAGGATGAAGTTCCAGACTCACGCCAGATAAGACCTGACGTTGATCAAAACCGATGGATACGTTTTCAAGTGTGACAAGTGATGGCATAAGATTTACAGGTTGCACAGAATTTCGAATGTTATAATATCACATCCAATCTGTTGATGACGAAGGAATGACGCATTATGTTACATAATAAAAAAGGGGGCTTTTTGACCCTGACGGCGATGGCTTTCGCCACCTCTGCTGCCTTACCCGCTCACGCCGATATTGTGGCCTCCATTAAGCCCGTTGGGTTTATCGCCTCGGCCATTGCTGACGGCGTCACACCCGTGGAGGTTTTGCTGCCGGATGGCGCATCCGAACACGATTATGCCCTGCGCCCCTCTGATGTAAAACGCTTACAAAACGCGGACTTAGTTGTTTGGGTTGGCCCTGAAATGGAAGCCTTCATGACAAAATCTGCGGCGTCTCTGCCGGAAAAAAAGAATCTTGAGATCGTGCAAATTTCCGGCGTAAAACCCTTGCTACTGCGTGGAGGTGAAGACGATGATCATCACGACCATGATGACGCAGAGCACGATCATGATGAAGCGCATCATCACCATCATGGTGAGTTTAATATGCACTTGTGGATGTCACCAGAGATAGCGAAAAAAACCGCGGTTGCAATCCACGGAAAATTATTGGAACTTATGCCGCAGGATAAAGCCAAACTTGACGCCAACCTGCAGCATTTTGAGGCAGAATTAGCGGACACAGATAAGCGCATTATCTCACAGCTTGCCCCCGTTAAAGATAAAGGGTATTTCGTTTTTCACGACGCTTACACGTACTTTGAAAAACACTACGGTCTCTCGCCTACCGGGCATTTTACCGTTAACCCTGAGATTCAGCCGGGTGCACAGCGCTTACATCAAATTCGAACACAGTTGGTTGAGAAAAAGGCCGTTTGCGTCTTTGCTGAGCCACAATTCAGGCCGGCGGTCATCGATGCTGTTGCCCGTGGAACCCAGGTGCGTAAAGGCACGCTTGATCCGCTGGGTACAGACATCAGCTTAGGAAAAGACAGCTATGTGAAATTCCTCTCACAGCTGTCGAGCCAGTATGAGACCTGCCTGAAAGGAGCATAGAGGAATAGTTCAACGTGCAGCAGATAGCCCGCTCTGTCGCCCTCGCATTTAATAATTTGCCGCGCCCCCACCGCGTTATGCTGGGATCGTTAACCGTAGTGACTCTGGCCGTCGCCGTCTGGCGGCCTTACGTCTACCATCCCAGTAATGATGTGACGCCCATCGTCAAAACCATCGAACTGGACAAAAACGAATTTCGTACACTGCTTCCCGAAGCCAGTGAACCCATCGACCAAAGTACTCCAGAGCCGGATGAAGAACTCCCTGCAGATGATGTCGATCAGGACGTCGCCGACAGTGCCGGCACGCATGAATACACGGTTTCTTCTGGCGATACCCTGAGCAGTGCACTTAATCAGTACGGCATCGATATGGGGGACATTAACGCCCTGGTCTCCAGCGATCGCGATCTGCGTAATTTGCAGGTCGGGCAGCAGCTCAGCTGGACATTAAACGATGACGGCGCGCTGAACACCTTTAGCTGGGAAATTTCGCGTCGTGAAACCCGCACCTATACGCGCACGGATAGCGGCGGCTTCAAAATGCAGTCGCAGATGCAGCAGGGCGAATGGCGCAACAGCGTGATGCAGGGTGAGATACACGGCAGCTTTGCCGCCAGTGCCCGTCGGGCCGGTCTAACCAGTGGCGAAGCCAGCAGCGTGATCAAAGCGATGCAGTGGCAGATGGATTTCCGTAAGCTGCGGGCAGGCGATAAGTTTAGCGTGCTGATGTCGCGTGAAATGATGGACGGCAAGAGCGCACAAAGCCAGTTGCTGGGGGTGCGTTTGCGCAGTGGCGGTAAAGATTATTACGCCTTCCGTGCTGATGACGGCAAGTTCTATGACCGCAGCGGTGCAGGACTGGCGCGCGGCTTTATGCGCTTCCCCACCGTCAAACAGTATAGGGTGTCCTCTAACTTTAATCCCCGCCGCCTTAATCCTGTGACGGGTCGCATTGCGCCGCACAAAGGCGTTGATTTCGCCTTACCGATCGGTACGCCTGTGCTGGCGGTCGGTGATGGTGAGGTCGTGGTGGCGAAAAACGGCGGCGCCGCCGGAAACTATGTGGCTATCCGGCATGGTCGTCAGTACATGACGCGCTACATGCACCTCAAGAAAGTGTTGGTGAAGCCAGGTGAAAAAGTGAAGCGTGGCGACCGCATTGCGCTGTCAGGCAACACAGGCCGTTCTACTGGCCCGCACCTGCACTTTGAGATCTGGATTAATAACCAGGCGGTCAATCCCTTAACGGCTAAGCTACCGCGTATGGAAGGCCTGACCGGTAAAGAACGGACGCAGTACCTTACCCAGGTGAAAGGCTGGTTACCTCAGCTGGGGCTGAAGTAAGTTTTTCGCTAAAATCGACGGCATTGCCGTCGATTTTTTTATCTCTGGCGCAGGATGATTGCAAATTTACTCGTCGCCACTATCATTAGCCCGTCATTGATTGAGGCGAGTGCATGGAAACCCGTAAAAAAAATAACAGCGAATTTATTCCCGTTTTTGAACGATCTTTTTTAAAGCCTAAATACTGGGGCAGCTGGTTGGGTATTGGTGCACTGGCAGGCATCGCCCTGATGCCCGCCACCGTGCGCGATCCGCTTCTGGGGCGGCTGGGCAAAATGGCCGGAAAGCTGGCGAAAGGCGCGCGTCGTCGTGCGCTGATTAATCTCTATTATTGCCTGCCTGAATTAAGCGAATCTCAACGCGATGCGATCGTTGATCAGATGTTTGCCACAGCGCCACAGGCGATGGCCATGATGGCTGAGTTGGGGATGCGCGATCCGGCACAAATTCGTCAGCGCGTTGAGTGGCACGGTCGGGAAATTATTGACCAGTTGCAGGCCGACAAGCAGAACGTTATTTTTCTGGTACCGCATGGCTGGGCTGTCGATATTCCTGCTATGCTGCTGGCCTCAGAGGGCCAAAAGATGGCAGCCATGTTCCACAATCAGAGCGATCCGCTGTTGGACTATGTCTGGAACCGTGTCCGTCGCCGCTTTGGTGGCCGTATGCATGCGCGCAATGATGGCATCAAGCCGTTTATCAGTTCGGTTCGTCAGGGCTACTGGGGCTATTATCTGCCTGACCAGGATCACGGTCCGGAGCACAGCGAGTTTGTCGATTTCTTTGCGACTTATAAAGCCACTTTGCCCGCGGTGGGGCGACTAATGAAAGTCTGCCGTGCCCGCGTTGTACCACTGTTTCCGGTCTATAACGGTGAAAGTCACAAACTGGAAATTTATGTTCGCCCTCCCATGGACGACTTACTTGACGCGGATGACCGCCAACTGGCGCGCAGGATGAATGAGGAGGTGGAGGTGTTTGTGCGTCCGCATCCGGAACAATATACCTGGATACTCAAGCTGCTGAAAACTCGCAAAGAAGGTGATATCGAACCCTACTCGCGCGACGAGCTTTATCCACGTAAATAATTATCAGGCCGCATTGCGGCCTGAAAGCTTCAGAGAGGCGTTACTTTTGCGTGACGTTTACGTTCACGCAGGAACATCAGCACCAGCCCAAACCACATCACGCCGCTGATAAAGTTGATTAGGCTAAACCAGATGACCCCACCGTTGAAATAGAAGTGCTTCGCTAACTCAATGCCGATAGCCAGGGTCAGAATACTGACCATGCCCAGCATGGCCGCCACGCTGCCTTTTCCTTCATCACTGGCATACAGTGTCAGACGATAAAGTCCTGCATTGACCATGCCGCCGCCAAAGGCATACAAACTTAGTCCCGCCGTGATAAAGAGATAGCTGTGCGCGTCAATCAGGGTAGCTGACAGGGCAAGGCTCAGGCCCAGCAGTATCGGCCATGCTGCAAACTTTACTGGCTGCTCTATCGGCATGCGGCCTACCACCTTACTCAGCGTCACATTGCCCGCAATCATCGCCAGAAAAACCGGAAGCTGGAGCAGGGCATACTGCATGCGGGAAAGGCCCTCATCGCGCATTAAAATCACGGGTGACAAGGCAACCCAGGTCAGAATGGGAATGAATACCAGCCCGATAGCAAAGGAGCCATACATCACCTGGCGATCTTTCAAAAGACGGCCGTAATTACGTGCGAGCACGGGCAGCGCAACAGACTGAGTGCGATCGCCTGCGGTTTCAGGCATCACCCGCCATAAAACGAGAAAAGCCACGGCGCTGCAGGCGGCAAACAGCCAAAACATACTGCGCCAGCTGCCTACGGTTAGCCAGGCTGCACCCGCCAGCGGTCCGGCGAGCGGGGCGAGCAGGGCCACATTCGCCATGAGCGCCATAATCCGCACCGCTAAGGCTTCTTCAAACGCTTCCTGAATGGCGGCATAGCCCACCGCGCCGATGAAGCACAGACTGATGCCCTGCACAAAACGCAGGCTGACAAACTGCTGAATATCGCTTACCCAGGTTGTGAGAATGCAGGCGGACGCAAAAAAGAGAATGCCGAATAGCAACACGGGCCTGCGGCCATATTTATCCGATAGCGGGCCGAGTAACCACTGGAGCACGACGCCGCCCAGTAAGTAGGCCGTCAGAGAGGTTGATACCCATTCTGCGCCAACGTTGAATTCGGCGGTGACCAGTAACATGCCGGGTTGGATCATGTCGTGCGCAATATAGGTTGCAAACTCGTAGAGCACCATAGCCAGTGGGAACAGCATTATGCGCCCCGTAAGCTGGCTGATGGGTTGATAACGGGCCATCTGGCCTCCTTGTGGAAAAACAAAAACGCGACTGCAGGGCAGTCGCGTTTCCAATGGTAATACAGGTGATGGGAAAAAGGCGGAATTAATCGACGCGCAGCACACGACCTGTGTTGGTTGTTCCGGTTGCGCCCATCACATCACCCTGGGTGACCACGACAAGGTCACCCGACAGCAGAAAGCCTTTATCACGCAGCAGATTAACCGCGTCGTGCGCGTTTGCTACGCCCTCATTATTGCTGTCGAAGAATACCGGCGTTACGCCACGGAACAGCGCCGTAATGTTCAGCGTGCGCTCGTGGCGCGACATGGCAAAAATCGGCAGGCCAGAGGTGATGCGCGAGGTCATCAACGGCGTACGGCCTGATTCCGTCATCGTAATAATGGCGGTCACGCCCTGCAGATGGTTGGCCGTGTACATGGCTGACATCGCGATGGCTTCTTCGATGTTGTCAAACTGCACGTCAAGGCGGTGTTTAGAGACGTTCACGCTGGGGATTTTTTCTGCACCCAGACACACTTTTGCCATCGCCGCGACCGTTTCAGCCGGGTACTGGCCTGCGGCGGTTTCAGCAGAGAGCATCACGGCATCGGTGCCGTCCAGCACGGCGTTGGCAACGTCCATGACTTCAGCGCGGGTGGGCATTGGATTGGTAATCATGGATTCCATCATCTGGGTTGCCGTGATGATGGTACGGTTAAGCTGACGGGCGCGGCGGATAAGCGCCTTCTGAATACCCACCAGTTCCGGATCGCCGATTTCAACGCCAAGATCGCCACGGGCCACCATGACCACGTCTGAGGCCAGAATGATGTCGTCCATCGCCTCCTGCGAGGCAACGGCTTCAGCACGTTCTACCTTCGCCACCATCAGCGCATCACAGCCTGCGTCGCGCGCCAGACGGCGCGCATAGTGCATGTCTTCACCACAGCGCGGGAAAGAAACGGCCAGGTAATCCACATTGATTTTGGCTGCGGTGATGATGTCTGCTTTGTCTTTTTCGGTCAGGGCTTCGGCTGATAACCCGCCGCCCAGTTTGTTGATCCCTTTATTGTTGGAGAGCGGGCCGCCTACCGTAACTTCAGTAAAGACTTTTACGCCCTGAACTTCCAGCACCTTTAACTGTACGCGACCATCATCCAGCAACAGAATATCGCCAGGCACCACGTCTTCAGGCAGACCTTTATAGTCGATGCCCACGCGCTCTTTGTCGCCTTCGCCTTTACCCATCGCCGCGTCCAGCAGGAAACGATCGCCGACGTTCAGGAACACTTTGCCTTCTTTGAAGGTCGAGACACGGATCTTAGGGCCTTGCAAATCGCCCAGAATGGCAACATGACGTCCCAGTTTTGCGGCAATCTGACGGACTTTATCAGCACGCAACTGATGATCTTCAGCCGTGCCGTGGGAAAAGTTAAGACGCACGACGTTGGCGCCAGCTGCAATGATTTTTTCGAGGTTGTTGTCGCGGTCAGTGGCTGGGCCGAGGGTAGTTACGATCTTGGTTCTTCTTAAACGTCGAGACATAGGGATTCCTTTGGAGTTTGGAACTGAGCTGAATCGTTACATTTTAAGGTGTTAGCCCATCAGATACTGCTTACCACACAGAGGTATTATTATACATTCGAGTGTGTCAGAACTGTGGCACTGCGCCATAACCCTGTCGAGAAAGGGCGATTTTGTTAGATACAATACTGAGACTCATCAAGGAAGTCATCCCCCTCACGGCATTAGCGAAAGCTTAATTGACCAGGCGCATATGATGTCACTTTTCCGATCGCTTTTACGCGGTATCGGGAAAATGAACCCAGGGCGCAGAGATCAGACGCTATCGTTATCGGCAATGGCAGGTTTGTCGTAACGAGATGACTTTAGCGCCTCTTTTACCCGCTTCAGGTTCTGCCTGAAAGCGGGCCCCCGTTCCAGGGTAAAACCGGTCGCCAGCAGGTCGACCACGGTGAGTTGAGCCAGCCTGGACACCATCGGCAGATAGATATCGGTATCTTCGGGCACATCGACGAGCAGCGCCAGCGAGGCCTCATGGGCAAGCGGCGATCCGGCTGAGGTAATGGCGATAACGGTCGAGCCGTTGGCCTTTGCCATCTGCGCTAGCTCAACCATGTTGCGGGTACGGCCGGTATGAGAGATCAAAACAAACACCTCTTTGTCGCGGCTGTTGATACAGCTCATTCGCTGCATCACCACATCATCTGACCAGATAACCGGCAGGTTGAAGCGTAAAAACTTGTTGAAGGCGTCGTGTGCCACCACAGCGGAGGCACCTAAACCAAAAAAAGTGATTTTATCGGTATGCGTCAGATAGCTCACGGCCTGCTGCAGCGCGGCAAGATCGAGATGCTCCCGCACCCGCTGAAGCCCGGCCAGGGCAGAATCGAATATTTTCTCACTGTAACGCTCAACGCTGTCATCTTCCTGTACGTCCCGACTGAGCCAGTTAGGGGACTTGACCAGCGCCTGAGCAAGTTGAAGCTTGAAGTCGGGAAAACCCGCCGTGCCAAGATGGCGGCAAAACCGGTTGACGGTGGGCTCACTCACTTCCGCCGCCCGTGCCAGCGTAGCAATACTGGAATGTATCGCCTGCTCCGGAGAAGCAAGGATATGTTGTGCCACTTTACGCTCTGACTTACTGAGCGCACTCATCTGCACCCGAATTTTATCCAACATAGTCCTGACCTGATAAGCGTGGAATATCTGTTAATATGAATAATTACTGTTGTTACAGGAAATTAACGGAGAATATACTCCGCCTGACCGAGGTGGGCGCAAGGTCTGATAAGTCTGCGGCCCTTTTTTTTGCGATAATCAGGCCCGTACTGGATTTTAACCAGACAATATTTGACACAGAAAAATAACTGAAAGCGCACGTGTCAACATACCCCAGACGCTAATTGGGTGCAGAGTTAGCGTCGTGACGCCGCAGGCTGGTTTACCTGGCCTGGGGAAAAAAGTACATTGTGCTGAAAGAAAATGACAACTTGGACCCGGTGCTCAGGACGCAACGCCACCGGGACAATCCTGCAACGAGGAGAGGAAAATGGCGGTAACACAAATAGCCCAGGCATGCGATCTGGTAATTTTCGGCGCCAAAGGCGATCTCGCCCGTCGTAAACTGTTGCCCTCGCTGTATCAGTTAGAGAAAGCGGGCCAGATTCATGAAGAAACCCGCATCATCGGCGTGGGCCGTGCCGAGTGGGATAAAGCCGAATACACCAAAGTGGTGCGTGAGGCGTTAGAAACCTTCATGAAGGAAAAGATCGATGAAGCACTCTGGGACAAGCTCAGCAACCGTCTCGATTTCTGTAACCTTGATGTAAACGATACGTCGCACTTCCCACGCCTGGGTAAGATGCTGGACCAGAAAAGCCGTACCACCATTAACTATTTTGCCATGCCGCCCAGCACCTTCGGCGCGATCTGTCAGGGACTGGGCACGGCAAAGCTGAACGCTAAACCCGCGCGTGTTGTCATGGAAAAACCGCTCGGTACCTCGCTGGAAACCTCAAAAGAAATTAACGACAGCGTGGGTGAGTACTTTGATGAGAGTCAGGTTTTCCGTATTGACCACTATCTGGGCAAAGAAACGGTTCTTAACCTGTTAGCGCTGCGCTTTGCTAATGCCATTTTTGTTAATAACTGGGATAACCGCACGATCGATCACGTGCAGATTACCGTGGCGGAAGAAGTGGGTATTGAAGGACGCTGGGGCTACTTTGATAAAGCGGGCCAGATGCGCGATATGATTCAGAACCATCTGTTACAGGTTCTGACGATGATCGCCATGTCACCGCCTTCCGATCTCAGCGCCGACAGTATTCGTGATGAAAAAGTGAAAGTGCTGCGCTCGCTGCGTCCTATCGATCAAACCAACGTCCGCGAGAAAACGGTACGTGGTCAGTACACCTCTGGCTTCGTTCAGGGCAAGAAAGTGCCTGGCTATCTTGAAGAAGAGGGTGCCAATAAGACCAGCGCCACCGAAACCTTTGTGGCTATTCGCGTGGACATCGATAACTGGCGTTGGGCAGGCGTGCCGTTCTACCTGCGTACCGGTAAACGTCTTCCGACCAAATGCTCAGAAGTCGTGGTGTATTTCAAAAACCCGGAGATGAACCTGTTTAAGGATTCCTACTCCCAGTTGCCGCAGAACAAACTCACTATTCGTCTGCAGCCTGATGAAGGCGTGGATATTGAGATCCTGAACAAAGTGCCGGGTCTTGATCACAAACACAAACTGCAAACCACCAAGCTGGATCTGAGCTACTCAGAAACCTTCAATCAGTCTCATCTGGCCGATGCCTATGAGCGCTTATTGCTGGAGTCCATGCGCGGTATCCAGGCGCTGTTTGTGCGTCGCGATGAAGTGGAAGCGGCATGGACCTATGTGGATTCCATCATCGATGCCTGGGCAGCCGACGGCGACTCATCCAAGCCTTATCAGGCGGGAACATGGGGGCCGGTGGCCTCTGTGGCAATGATTACCCGTGATGGCCGCTCCTGGAACGAATTTGAATAACCACCCAGCCCGCCGCGAGCGGGCTTTTTTTTGCACCAACTCTCAAAAATGAACTGCCGTTTTAAAAATCTTTCCCGGTCATAGACGGGCAAACGGCGGATCCTGTATGGTAGTAGCGCTGTTAACCGGGCTGGCCTGGCGATGTCTTCGCCGTGCTGCTCCCAATGTTATCCATCAGGGGACGTGATGAAAAACTGGAAAACGAGTGCCGAACAGATTCTGAAAACCGGACCGGTCGTACCGGTGATTGTGGTTAACAAGCTGGAACATGCCGTTCCCATGGCTCAGGCCCTGGTCGCCGGTGGCGTCAAGGTACTGGAGGTCACGTTGCGCACCCCTGTGGCGATGGATGCCCTGCGCGCCATCATTAAAAACGTACCTGACGCCATTGTGGGAGCCGGCACCGTGCTTAACACCCAACAGCTGCAGGAAGTCACGCAGGCGGGTGCCCAGTTCGTCATTAGCCCGGGGATTACCGAGTCTCTGCTTAAGGCCGCCGTTGAAGGCCCGATTCCGCTGATTCCCGGCATTAGCACCGTGTCAGAATTGATGACCGGCATGGACTATGGTTTGCGGGAATTCAAGTTTTTCCCTGCGGAAGCGAACGGTGGAGTAAAAGCGTTGCAGGCCATCGGCGGGCCTTTCCCTCAGGTACGCTTCTGCCCGACGGGCGGTATCTCACCGACAAATTACCGCGACTATCTGGCTCTCAAAAGCGTGCTCTGTATCGGCGGTTCCTGGCTGGTGCCAAACGATGCACTGGAAGCGGGCGACTGGCAGCGAATCACGCAACTGGCGCGCGACGCTGTCGCTGGCGCGGAGTAATCTCCGGCGGGAAGTCAAACGCGAGCGGTGAGTCACTGACTCACCGCAATGGTACTATCCCTGAACGCTGACAGCCGCCGCGCTGGCAACGGCACGCGCAACGGCTTCTTCAGTTGTATCCGCACTGGCCAGGGCAACACCTAAACGGCGCTGACCGTCGATTTCAGGTTTGCCAAACAGGCGCAGCTGCAAACCTGAACCCAATGCCGCCTCCACATTGACGAACTGCACGTTCTGACTGGTCAACTGCGGCAGGATAACAGCTGACGCGGAAGGACCATACTGGCGAACGGCGCCAATCGGCAGGCCAAGGAACGCACGCACATGAAGCGCGAATTCAGACAGATCTTGTGAAATCAGCGTCACCATACCGGTATCGTGCGGGCGAGGGGAGACTTCGCTGAACACCACTTCGTCGCCGCAGACAAACAGCTCTACGCCAAACAGCCCATAGCCACCCAGCGCTTTCACCACGGTTTCCGCAATGTGCTGCGCACGCTGCAGCGCCAGCTCACTCATCTGCTGAGGTTGCCATGATTCACGGTAATCCCCGTCTTCCTGGCGATGACCAATGGGGGCACAGAAATGAATGCCGTCAACGGCACTGATCGTTAACAGGGTGATTTCAAAATCAAACTTCACCACGCCTTCCACGATAACGCGCCCGGCACCCGCACGGCCGCCTTGCTGCGCATAGTCCCAGGCTTTTTCCAGCTGGCTGGCATCCCGGATAAAGCTCTGACCTTTACCTGAAGAGCTCATCACTGGCTTCACGATGCACGGAAAACCAATTTCGGCGGCGGCAGACACGAAATTATCTTTGCTGTCGGCAAAACGGTAGTGGGAAGTGGGAAGCGCGAGCTCTTCTGCTGCCAGACGGCGAATGCCCTCGCGGTTCATGGTCAGGCGCGCCGCGCGGGCCGTCGGCACGACGTGCTGGCCTTGCTGCTCCAGCTCCAGGAGTTTTTCAGTCGCAATAGCTTCAATTTCGGGTACGACGAAGTGAGGCTTTTCCTGCGCAATCACCGCGGCCAGCGCGTCACCATCCAGCATATTAATCACGTGGCTGCGATGAGCAACATGCATGGCAGGTGCATCAGCGTAGCGGTCAACGGCAATCACTTCCACACCCAGGCGCTGACATTCCAGCGCAACTTCTTTCCCCAGTTCACCGGAGCCCAACAGCATTACGCGCGTTGCACCAGGGCGCAGCGCAGTTCCAAGAGTCGTCATAAATTCCCCTAAAATCGAAGCAGTCAAAATGCGCGCGCAGTATATACGAAAACGTTTGCGTTCTCACCCTTCAGCTTGTTTGCCTGGGTTTGCGCTACTTTTCCTGCTCTGACGTTTCCTGACATCTTTTTGGTAATGATGTTGTTTCTGAATGGTAAAGGGATATGATGATGAACAACTGGCTGCAACAGATTCAATCGGTACTGGCTAAAAAAAGCAGCGAGGGTAAATCCAGCGGAGGATTAAGCGATATGCTGGCGCCGGGGGCTTTAGGCGGGCTGGCAGCCATGCTGGTGGCCAGTAAGTCATCCCGAAAGTTGTTAACGAAATATGGCGGTCAGGCTTTGATTATCGGCGGCGGGGCCGCGGCGGGTGCCGTGCTGTGGAACAAATATAAGCAGCGGGTACGCGAAACGCATCAAAACGATCCCGGCTTTGGTGCGTTGCAAACGCCAGTGGATCAGCGGGCGGAGCGGCTGGTGACCGCGCTGGTTTTTGCTGCTAAAAGCGATGGCCATATTGACGATCGGGAACGCGCGGCGATTGAGCATAATATTCACGAGGCTGGCTATGGTCAGGATGCCGAAAAACTCATCCAGCAGGCCATGCAGCGACCGCTGGACCCCGAGTGGCTCGCGGCGGACGTCAAAAATGAAGAAGAGGCGCTTGAACTCTATTTTCTGAGCTGCGCCGCCATTGATGTGGACCACTTCATGGAGCGCAGCTATCTTTCCGCCCTGGGCGATGCGCTAAAAATCCCGCAGGATGTGCGTGACGGCATTCAGCAGGATATCCTGCAGCAGAAAGCGGGCTAACCGCACAGGGCCAGCGATATGGCCCTGCACAACCTCACATTACCTTCACTTTACTTGGCATCTCTTTACATTAGTGCCACGCTTAGTGTTCATTACATTCAGCGGGACGGATGACATGAAAGCACCGAGCGCAAAAAAAATCCCTTACGAATTATCGCTGCATGGCGAAACGCGCATCGACAATTACTACTGGCTACGTGACGACAGGCGTGAAAACAGCGAGGTGCTGGACTATTTACGCGCTGAGAATAATTACGGCCAGAAAATCATGGGCTCACAACAGCCCTTACAGAATCGCATTCTGCATGAGATTATCGATCGCCTGCCGCCGCAGGACCACTCAGTACCCTATGTGAAAAATGGTTATCGCTATCAAAGCCGGTATGAAAGCGGCAATGAATATGCCGCCTATTACCGACAGCCCGCTGACAGCGATGAGAGCGACCCGTGGACACTGCTGCTGGATGCGAATCAGCGCGCATCACACAGTGATTTTTATACCATGGGCGCACTGCACATCAGCCCGGATAACCGGGTGCTGGCAGTGGCAGAGGACTTCCTTTCCCGGCGGCAGTACGGCATTCGTTTTCGCAATCTGGACAGTGGGAGTTGGTATCCGGAAGTGCTTAACGATGCCTCGTCCAGCTTTGCGTGGGCGAATGATTCACGCACCCTCTATTACGTTCGTAAACATCCGCAAACCCTGTTGCCTTATCAGCTATGGCGGCATGAGTTGGGTACGCCCCAGCACGACGATCGGCTCGTGTACGAAGAAAAAGACGATACCTATCACCTCAGCATTCATAAAACCACGTCGAAACAGTTCATCCTGATCGTGCTATACAGCACCAGCAGCAGCGAGATTCAGCTGATCGATGCGGATTTCCCGGACGCCCTTCCGCAGGTTTTTTTGCCCCGGCGGCGCGATCATGAATACAGTCTTGATCATTATGATCACACGTTCTTCATCCGCTCGAATCGCGAGGGTAAAAATTTCGGACTCTACCGTAGCCATTATCTGGATGAAGCGCGCTGGCAAACCGTGATCCCCGCGCGCGACCATATCGTAATGGAGGATTTCCAGCTTTTTCGTGACTGGCTGGTGGTAGAGGAGCGCCAGCGTGGGCTGACCAGCCTGCGGCAAATCAACTGGGAGACGGGAGAAACCAGCGGCATTGCGTTTGACGATCCCACTTACGTTACCTGGCTGGCTTACAATCCTACGCCGCGCACCAGTAAGCTGCGCTATGGCTATTCGTCCATGACCACGCCCGCCACGCTGTTTGAACTGGATATGGATACGGGGGAACGTCGCATCTTAAAACAAAGTGCGGTCAAAGACTTCAATCCGGATGAGTACAAAAGCGAGCACCATTGGATCACCGTTTCTGACGGCACAGAAGTGCCGGTCTCGCTGGTGTACCACCGCACCCATTTTCAGAAAGGGCAGAACCCCATGCTGGTGTATGGCTATGGCGCCTATGGCAGTAGCATGGACGCTGACTTTAGCGTCAGTCGGCTCAGCCTGCTGGACCGCGGGTTCATCTATGCGCTGGTGCATGTGCGAGGCGGCGGGGAAATGGGGCAGCAGTGGTATGACGGTGGCCGCCTGCTCAATAAGATGAACAGCTTCACCGATTTTATCGACGTGACAAATGGGCTCGTGGCGCGTGGATTCGGGCACCCGGACCGGCTCTATGCGATGGGAGGAAGTGCAGGGGGATTGCTGATGGGCGCAGTCATGAATCTGGCACCCACGCGCTATCACGGTGTGGTTGCGCAGGTGCCTTTTGTTGATGTGCTCACCACGATGCTTGATGAGTCTATTCCACTGACGACCGGGGAATATGACGAGTGGGGCAATCCGAATGACGCAGAGTACTATCGCTATATCCGGCAATACAGCCCATATGACAACGTTGCGGCGAAAACCTGCCCCCACCTGCTGGTGACAACCGGCCTGCATGATTCACAGGTACAATACTGGGAACCGGCAAAATGGGTGGCTAAGCTGCGTGAATATAAAACCGATGATAACCTGCTGCTGCTCTGCACCGATATGGACTCGGGGCATGGCGGTAAGTCTGGGCGCTACAAGGCCTATGAAGGCGTTGCCCTGGAGCTCACCTTCATCATCGCCCTTGCTCAGGGCAGTTTGCCTCCGGCCGCGCTTACGGAAGCTGACTAAGACACTTGCGCAGCGCCTGCCGTAACGGTGGGCGCAAATCTTTCACGTTATCCAGCATCCATTTCAGGTAACCCGGATCTTTTCGGGCCACCATGGCCAGCGCCTGACCACGATATTTACCAAACGGCAGCACATCATCACGCTGCGCGGCAGGCTGCGAGCGCAGACTCATTTCGTCCGCACGCCAGCCGGACAGTTCCATAATTCGAATGAGCAGCGCGGCCGTCACGTAGCAGTCGTACAGCGCCCGGTGAGCATGCAAATCCGCTGGCGGCGTCACATCCAGCTTGAGGCTGTGCCGGAGCGCCTGATTACCGTATTTAATGCCGGGCCATAGCTGACGAGCCAGCGTCATGGTACAGATCCACTCGCCGTGCATTTCCGGCAACATCCGGCGGTCAAAGCTGGCGTTGTGGGCCACGTAAAAGGGACTGCCGTGGTAGCGCAGGATGGCCTCTTCAATGGGCGGTTTGCCCATCACCATTGCTTCAGTAATGCGGTGCACGGCCATGGCCTGACGACTGATGGGGCGATCGGGTGAGACAAGATCGCTCATTGGATTGACGATTTGGCCGTCGATCACATCTACCGATGCAACCTCAACCACGCCGCCCTGCAGTCCGCAGGTTTCCGTATCGATAACGCGTAGCATCATTATTTCTGTTTAGGCTCGTAGGGCAGGCGTGACAGGTTGAGAGAGGCCTGGCGGTAATGCATTAAACGCTGACGAAACCAGTCCCGCAGGGCTTCAGGTTGTTCGTTGGCGACCATTTCTGCCACGACAGGCATGTTGTAACGCTCTTTAAAAGCAACGCCTGCTGCAGCCAGATCGACATTGACTTTGTCTTTCTCTTCCTGCGACAGCAAGGCAAGGTTGTGACTCATGATATTCTCCCGATAAGCGTGACCAAAAGTAATGTTTTCCTCCTCCTGGCGCAAGGGACAGGATAGCATTGCTGGCCTCGACAGTTAAATTTCAGCGGCGTATTCTTGCGCCACGTTCGTGGCCTTTGCCGCCGTTAACAGGATGAAGAGATGAAAAAAACCGCGATTTCACGTGGGGTGCTGGCTCTGATCGCCACCGGCACAATGGTGTTTAGTCAGCTTGCACTGGCGCACGCCCACTTAGCGTCGTCGGTGCCGGCAGCCAACGCGGCGGTAACGCCTGCGCCGCAACACATTACGCTGAGCTTCACCGAAGACGTTGAAGCCGCATTCAGTGGCGTTGACGTCATGAATGCACAGCATAAAGCCGTGGGTGAAAAGGCCCGGCTGGATGGCAAGCAGCACGACCGCCTGCGGGTTGATTTTGCCCAGCCGCTGGCGCAGGGCGCTTATCAGGTAAACTGGCACGTGCTGTCCGTTGACGGGCACAAAACGCACGGAAGCTATATCTTCACCGTGAAATAAAACCGTGACTCTGTTGTGGCTGGTGCTGCGCGCACTGCATTTCACGGCATTAATGTTGCTGGTTGGCAGTGCCTTTTACAGCAGGTTGCTGGCACCGGTTGCCTTTCGAACCTCGCTGGCCGCGCGATTATTTCCGCTAATGAAGTGGAGTACATGGCTGGCCCTGCTGTCGGCACTGGCGATGCTGGCCACACAAAATGTGTTGATGAGTGGTGACTGGCACAATTTGTCAGAGACGGCTGTGTGGCTGGCGGTATTTTCAACCCGCTGGGGCTCCGTGTGGCAATGGCAGCTCCTCTTTTCGCTGTGTAGCGTGGCTGCGATTGTCATGCGTGACCGCCCCCGTCAGCAGGTTTGGCTGTTAACTGGCCTGCTACAGACTGGCTGTCTGGCGCTAACGGGCCATGCCGCCATGCGCGAGGGTATCGCCGGGCTCCTGCAACAAAGTAACCAGGCCTTACATCTCCTCGCCGCCGCCTTTTGGGCGGGCGGGTTAGTGCCTGTGCTGGTGTTGATGCGCATGGCGCGTAACATCGAATACCGGACAGCCGCAATCCGCACCATGATGCGTTTTTCCCGTTATGGTCACGTTGCCGTCGCCTTAACGATAATTACCGGTGTCGTTAACAGCCTGCTGATTGCCGGGGCGCCAGCAAACTGGCATCTCAACGATTATGTTGTACTGTTGTTGTGCAAAGCAGGGCTGGTCATGCTTATGGTGCTGATTGCGCTCTGGAATCGTTACTGGCTGGTGCCGCGCTTTCACATTGCGGGCCTTGCCGCACAACGACTGTTTATTCGCATGACCCAGCTGGAAATTGTGCTGGCATGCGGCGTAGTGGGGTTGGTCAGCGTGTTTGCTACGTTGTCACCAACCTGAATGATGAAAACCCCATAAAGGTAAGTTATGTTGCTGAAGAAAGCGATCCCCACACTGCTGTTATTAACGCTGGCTGGTCAGGCAGCAGCGGCACAAATCATCACCGTCAGCCGTTTCGAAATTGGTAAAGACAAGTGGCCGTTTAATCGTGAAGAGGTGATGCTGACCTGTGAGAAAGATGGATCGCTGTTTGCCATCAATCCCAGCACGCTGATGCAGTACCCGCTTAATGAGAAGGCGGAGGCTCAGGTCAACGCTAAGCGGGTGAAGGCACAGCCCATCAGCGTGATTCAGGCGCCGGATAAAGCGCATCCGGATCGGATGATGAGTCTGCAACCTGTCGTGGATCGTGCACAGGCGCTGTGCACAAAATAAGACGATGCAGGCAAGAGTGCGCAAATTTGTCTTACGGGTCACAAACCTGTCGGGTTTATGGTCTGAGCCGCGGCGCTGGCTGGAAAATCTGGCGCGTTGTCCTACGCTTTAGAAGCAAGGCGAAAGCCTCTATTAATGCCAACTTTTAGCGCACGGCTCCTTGAGAGCCATTTCCCTGGACCGAATACAGGAATCGTGTTCGGTCTTTTTTTGCCTTTCAACGCTCACCATGACGGCCCAGACAGCGGGGATGGTGTTCACCAGACCGCACGCTACTGGCCCGGCTCACGCAACAGGATGGCAGAAACGAAACCGGCGCGATCGCGTTTCTCCCTCCTGTGCGAAAGGGCGTTTACACCCGGAACGCTTCTACCATACCGCGCAGCGCGTGTGCCTGCTCAGAAAGGGATTGTGAAGCGGACGATGATTCCTCAACCAGTGCGGCGTTGTTCTGAGTAACGCTGTCCATCTGGCCCACGGCGACACTCACCTGAGAAATCCCCTGCATCTGTTCGGAAGAGGCCAGCGAGATCTCATCCATAGCCGTTGCCAGTTCACCCACCATGTTAACAATTTTCAGGATACTTTGACCGGTTCCACTCGCGACGGTTACGCCGGTTTCAACCTGCTGAACGGCCTGTTCAATCAAGGTTTTAATTTCCTTCGCGGCAGTAGCACTCCGCTGGGCCAGATTTCTGACTTCGCCAGCCACCACGGCAAACCCGCGCCCCTGCTCACCGGCACGCGCGGCCTCAACGGCAGCATTGAGCGCCAGAATGTTGGTCTGAAAAGCAATGCCTTCAATCACGCCGGTTATATCACGAATCTTCGCAGCACTGTCTGAAATGTCTTTCATGGTTGCTGACATCCGTTGCATATCTGCTTCGCCGCGTTGAGCCAGATTGGCCGTTTCGCGAGCTGATGTGGCTGTATGCTGTGCCCCGGAGGCATTACTCTTCACCGTCGCGGTTAACTGTTCCATGCTGGCAGCGGTTTCCTGAAGCGCGGCAGCCTGCTCTTCGGTACGGGACGATAATTCGGTATTTCCTTGCGCGATTTCATCGGCGGCAAGCGCAACGTTAGCTGAAGAATCTTTGATTTCGACAACCAGGCCGCGAAGTTTAGCCTGCATTCCGTCAAGGGATGCCAGCAGACTTGACGTATCCTTAGGACGCAGGTGCACCACCGAGGTCAGATCGCCGTTAGCAATGGCCGCCGCAATGGTTTGGGCCTGAGCAGGCTCGCCCCCTAACTGGCGCATCAGTAAACGGGTAATCATCCATCCGGTGGTGACAGAAAAAACGACGGAAAGCAGGCCCAGGATAACCAAAACGAGTGTTGAGGTTCGGGTTGAACGATTATTTTCTTCCACCGCGTTGCGACTGTTATTCAACTGAACGTTGGTCATTTCACCAAGTGAACTGAGTAACGCACGCTGAGCAGGACGCACCGTCACCATCAGATAATTTGTGGCTTCCTGAGGACGGTTATCCAGGCCAAACTGACCGGCCTTTTCCAGACCGGAAATCACCTGCGCTTCATTGGCCTGAAGTTTTTCCAGCGCAGCACGTCCGGCGGGCGTGGAATCCTTACGCATGATTGTTTCAAGCGCTTCACGATTTTTTAAGTAAGCTGCTTTTTGCAGTTTCAGCCTCTCCCACTCTGGCTGCATGGCTTTCGCATCGCTGAGAAGCGCGAGGTTTCTCGCGGCAATCGCCATGTCTCTCAGTTCATCTCGCATATCAACGGCGAGCTGATATTTTCGCATCTTAACATTGACCGCATCATCCATACCGGTGCTGGCGGAATGCAGTGCTTTAAAAGAAATAGTAATACAGATAATAAAAAGCAGAATTAACAGGCCAAAACCGATTGCCAGACGCGTGGAGATTTTCATCTTAGAATTCCTGAAAGTTAAGTTCAGGGTTCTTATCGGCAAAACACGTGTAAAAAATTAATAAAATAGACATATTTCTGAAACAGTAAATTCCGCAAGCAGGGTGGAAGTTTCCAGAGTAATGGTCCTTTAAAAGGACTTATAAGTTCAATTAATCAATTGAATGCAGGTAATCAGGAGAGGGTAATTGATATTTAAAATGCTTTTAGTAAACACAGCAGCGCGCTGGCGCGATATATGAACGGCGAGGGCAGCACTGCGCTGACCTTAATTTGAAATAAGTCTTGTCATTTTCCTAATGTGTGGCGTTTTTCGTAAATGCACAGATAAGACGACACGTTCACCCGTCCCCAATAAATATAGCGTCCTGCTGCAGGGTGTTAGCCAGATTCACTCTCACGCAAGGCACCTGTGATTCGAACGGGCGATTATATTACACCTGAGAAGCGCTCTGGCGCATTGATGAAGCGTACTGACATCTCTGATCACTCAACCCGTGCGTCGTAGATGGTAGTTAACCTGATAATCGTGGGTGTTTCTGTACATCACGGCGTAGTTGATAAAAGAGCCCGTATTGCTGTATGAAAGCGAGTCGACTCTGAGTAGGAGGGTTTTTTCAGCGATATCCATCAGGTGCGACAGGCGCTTATCGGATAAAACCGGTCTTAATGACTCATAATTGCCCTCTAAAACAATGCCACACTCCTGCTCGATATAGTCAAATTTAGATTTTTCCAAATGGGCCAGGCTAAGGTCAGGGAATATTTTCACTGGCATATAACTTTCTTCGAGCATCAGCAGCTTTTCATCAACATAACGTAACCGACGTGAGAAAAAGAGGCGTTCACCACTGTTTATGCGTAACTGATCGGCTATGGCGGGAGGGGCGGCGATTAACTCGAACGCCAGTACCTTACTGATCACCTCTTTTCCCTGCAGACGTAAGACTTCTGCCAGCCCGGTGAGCGAACTGGTTTCATGACTGATATCCTTTGCGGACACGTAGGTTCCGCTGCCATGCCGTCGCTCCAGCAACCCCTCTCTGACCAGTAAATCTATTGCCTTACGCAAGGTCATTCTCGCCACGCCAAACTCTGTGGCGAGCACTTTTTCAGCCGGAATAGCACTCCCTACCGCGACAAAGGGCGAATTTAGCCGGAGACGCAGTTTGTCAGCGATAAATTTATAGATCACTTTTGTACCTCCTGAGAGGGAGACATAACCGTCAACAGGCCTGGCATAAAGTTAATGCGTGCAGGGGGATAAATAAATAAATTTTTTATTTCCTTTAGCCGCGCTGTGAGATGTCTAGTTATTGCCATGAAAATAGACGTCATGATGAAAATTAAAACCATGAGGGCGCTCACGAAGTCGTTAATGTCCCACTCTGCCAGAGGCGTGACTGCCTTATTTTGGCTGCGTTTACATTGACTTTAACGATATATCCTTAGAATCGTTACGTGAGGAACTTAAATGCTCAGTCAAATACAGCGCTTTGGCGGCGCCATGTTTACGCCGGTATTATTATTTCCCTTCGCCGGCATTATCGTTGGTCTTTCCATTATGTTACGCAACCCTTTATTTGTAGGGGAAGCATTAACGCATCCAGAGAGTTTATTTAATCAAATTGTCTTCATTATTGAAGAGGGCGGATGGACGGTTTTTAGAAACATGCCGTTAATATTCGCGGTTGGCCTCCCGGTGGGGTTGGCAAAACAGGCTCAGGGGCGAGCATGTCTGGCCGTTGTCGTCAGTTTTTTAACCTGGAATTATTTAATTAATGCCATGGGCAGCACCTGGGGCGATTTTTTTGCCGTCGATTTTTCCAAAGGAACAGAAGCCGGAAGCGGACTGGCCATGATCGCGGGGATAAAAACACTGGATACCAGCATCATCGGTGCCATCGTCATTGCCGGTCTGGTGACGGCTCTGCACAATCGTTATTTTGAAAAACCGCTTCCGGTTTTTCTGGGTATTTTTCAGGGCTCATCTTTTGTCGTCATTGTTGCCTTCTTAGCGATGATCCCCTGTGCCTGGTTAACGCTGTTTGGCTGGCCCAAAATTCAAATGGGCATCGAGTCGCTTCAACAGTTTTTACGCGATGCGGGCGCGGTTGGCGTGTGGGTTTATACCTTTCTGGAACGTATCCTGATCCCGACAGGACTGCACCACTTTATTTATGGGCCTTTTATCTTTGGCCCGGCAGTGGTTGAAGGCGGCATCCAGGTTTACTGGGCAGAGCATCTGCAGGCCTTCAGCCAGAGTACGCAACCACTCAAACAACTGTTTCCTGAGGGCGGTTTCGCGCTTCATGGCAACGCAAAAGTCTTCGGCGCAGTGGGTATTGCGTTGGCGCTCTATTCGACAGCCTCAGCGCGTCACCGGGTCAAAGTCGCAGGGTTGTTAATTCCGGCCACGTTGACAGCCGTTCTGGTCGGCATCACTGAACCCCTGGAGTTTACCTTCCTGTTTATTTCGCCTCTGCTGTTTGCGGTGCACGCTGTGCTGGCCGCCAGCATGGCGACAGCAATGTATATGTGCGGTGTGGTGGGGAACTACGGTGGCGGCTTACTGGACCAGTTTCTGCCGCAAAACTGGATCCCAATGTTCCCTAACCATGCCGGCATGATCTTTACCCAAATCGGTATAGGCCTGGTTTTCACGGGGCTCTACTTCGTGGTTTTTCACCAACTCATCCTGCGGCTGAACCTGAAAACACCCGGTCGAGAGGACAGTGACGTCAGGCTTTACAACAAGGCCGACTATCGGGCAGCGCGAGCAGCGCCAGCTTCCCCGGGCGGGCATAACCCGCAACGCGATCAGGCTTGGGGTTTTCTGAATGCGCTGGGTGGGGCCAGCAATATAGCCAGCATCAACAACTGCGCCACGCGCCTGCGGATAACACTGGTCGATGAGGCCAAAACGCAGAACGATGCCGCGTTTATGGCGCTGGGCGCCCACGGTGTCGTCCGGCGTGGCAACAGTATTCAGGTCATTGTGGGCTTACAGGTCCCCCAGGTGCGCGAGCAACTTGAAAGCCAAATGAAAGACCCGGCCCGGTCTGAAGCAACACTTACCATGGAGAAACCTTTATGAAGACATTCTCAGTTTTAATTGCGGGCGGCGGTAGCACCTTTACGCCGGGTATTGTGCTAATGCTCCTGGCGAACCGGCACCGCTTTCCTTTACGCCAGCTGAAGTTTTACGACAATGACGCGGCCCGTCAGGAAACCATTGCCCGGGCCTGTAAGATTATCTTGCAGGAACAGGCACCTGACATTGTGTTCAGCTATACCACCGATCCGCAGGAAGCATTCAGCGACGTCGATTTTGTCATGGCGCATATTCGGGTGGGTAAATATCCCATGCGTGAGCAAGATGAAAAAATCCCCTTGCGTCATGGTGTTCTGGGCCAGGAAACCTGTGGGCCGGGTGGTATTGCCTATGGCATGCGCTCAATCGGCGGTGTCCTTGAGCTTGTCGATTATATGCAACAGTACTCACCCGACGCCTGGATGCTGAATTATTCCAACCCGGCCGCCATCGTGGCTGAGGCAACGCGACGCCTGCGACCTGAAGCTAAAATCCTGAATATTTGTGACATGCCGATTGGTATTGAAAGTCGGATGGCAAAAATTGTCGGTCTGCAAGACCGCAAGCAAATGCGGGTGCGCTACTACGGGCTCAATCATTTTGGCTGGTGGACCGCTGTTGAAGATTTGAAGGGGAATGATTTAATGCCACAGCTGCGTGAGTACGTGGCAAAGTACGGCTATGTTCCGCCCTCTGTATCGTCATCAGTGGAGTCCAGCTGGAAGGATACTTTCCTGAAGGCGCGCGATGTGCAAGCGCTGGATCCCCAGACGTTGCCCAATACCTATCTGAAATATTATTTGTTCCCAGATTATGTGGTCGCGCATTCCAACCCTGAACGCACCCGCGCTAATGAGGTCATGGAGCATCGTGAAAAGCAGGTGTTCAGCGCCTGCAGGGCAATCACCGATGCCGGGCATTCATCCGCCGGAGAGTTGGAAATAGACGAACATGCTTCCTATATTGTCGATCTGGCGACCGCGATCGCCTTCAATACCCAGGAGCGTATGCTGCTCATTGTGCCTAATCAGGGCGCTATCCCCAACTTTGATGCGGACGCTATGGTGGAAATTCCCTGTCTGGTGGGGCGCAACGGTGCGGAACCCCTTCAGGTTGGCGACATTCCGACTTTCCAGAAGGGGTTAATGAGTCAGCAGGTTGCGGTCGAAAAGCTCGTGGTGGAGGCATGGGAACAGCGCTCCCGGCACAAGTTATGGCAGGCCATTACCTTATCTAAAACGGTACCAAGTGCCGCCGTTGCAAAAGCGATTCTCGACGATCTTATCGAGGCAAATAAAGCCTTCTGGCCGCCGTTGAGCTAGAGCGCCCGTCAGCCAGCCTGGGTTCGCGTTCAGGCTGGCTGTCTTTAGCGCAGACAGGGCAAACCAGGAGAATCGAATGCCGTGAGGGATAACCCTGTGGATCGCGCGAGAGAGTCGTCAATATTCCAGTGTGCATTGCGCGGCAGTGCAGTCCTGAGCTCGGCGTGCCGGGACTGCACTGCCGCGTCATGCCTCTCCACCGTTGCGCGTGCTTGATTTTCAGCGCGCATCCCGCCACATTAGCTCCTCGTATCCTGCCGCTTGCAAAGGAGATGATCGTGTCGACTGTACCCCTACTGACCTTACTGAAGCGTATTGATGAACGCTACCGATCGCTCACCGGACATGGGCTTTACTGTCCTCATGATATCGATGACCGTTATCAGTGGCTGCATGAACAGGCGCCGTACAGCATTCTTGCCCACAGTACCGCAGCCGATCCCGTGTTTGTCTATGCCAATCGTTGTGCTCTGAACTGCTTCAAATACAGTGCGGAAGAGATACGGCAACTGCCGTCACGACTCAGTGCCGGGCCTTTCGACAGGGAAGCACGACAGCGCCTGCTGGATATTGTCAGACGCGATGGCATTGCCACCGGCTACAGCGGACCGCGTGTCGATAAGCAGGGCAAAAGCTTCATTATCTACGATGGCGAAGTCTGGCAGTCAGACGGACGCGATGAGGCGGGATGGGGCCAGGCCGCACTGTTCTGGCCCAGCCCCCGTCACGCGTTGGCAGCGTTCTGATCGGCGCGACGACGCCTTTCTGCCGTGTGCTGACAGGCTTATACCCGGAACGCTTCTACCATGCCGCGTAATGCGTGCGCCTGTTCAGAAAGAGACTGAGAAGCAGAGGATGACTCTTCAACCAGCGCCGCGTTGTTCTGGGTGACGCTGTCCATCTGGCTGACGGCGACGCTCACCTGAGAAATGCCCTGCATTTGTTCGGAGGAGGCCAGTGAGATCTCATCCATCGCGCTGGCCAGGTCGCCGACCATGCTGACGATTTTGAGGATGCTTTCACCTGTACCGTTGGCGACTTTGACGCCGCTGCCAACCTGTTCAACCGCTTGCTCAATCAGCGACTTAATCTCTTTTGCTGCGGTCGCGCTGCGCTGGGCCAGGGTGCGGACTTCACCTGCGACAACGGCAAAACCCCGGCCCTGTTCGCCAGCACGCGCGGCCTCTACCGCGGCATTGAGGGCCAGGATATTGGTCTGGAAGGCGATGCCCTCAATAACGCCGGTGATATCGCGAATTTTAGACGCGCTCAGCGAAATGTCGTTCATGGTTTCCGACATCCGGTGTACGTCGCTTTCGCCACTGCGCGCCAGCACGGCGGTCTCACGGGCAGTTGATGCAGTGCTTTGCGCACCGGCGGCGTTACTTTTCACCGTGGCGGTGAGCTGTTCCATACTGGCTGCGGTTTCCTGCAGGGCGGCGGCCTGCTGTTCGGTCCGGGAGGACAGCTCCGTGTTCCCCTGGGCGATCTCTTCCGCTGCCAGCGCAACGTTACCCGAGGTCTGTTTGATCTCTGACACCAGAGCACGCAGTTTAGCCTGCATACCATCCAGTGAAGCCAGCAGGCTGGTGGAATCATTACGGCGGAGCGTGACGCTGGCGGTCAAATCGCCCGAGGCAATCGCGGCCGCCAGTTCCTGGGCCTGGGCAGGCTCACCGCCCAACTGGCGCATTAATACCCGGGTGATGACATAGCCGGTGGCGATGGAGAACAGCACGGAAAGCACGGATAAAAACACCAGCGTCAAGGACGCCCGGCTGGTTGCCACGCTGTTAACTTCCACCGCGTTGCGGCTGTTATGCATGAGAATTTCTGTGGTTTTGTTTAGCGCATCCAGCATATTGCGTTGCAAGGGGCGCAAGGTCTCCATGAGATAACGCGTCGCTTCATCTCGCTCATTCTTCAGCCCCAGTTGCCCGGCAGCTTCGAAAGCGCTCATCACCGTGCCTTCCAGTTCTTTAATGTGGTTTAAGGCAGCCTGTTCTTCAGCCGTGGACTGGCTCTGCATGATCACCTCGAGCGTTTCACGGTTTTCCGCGAACAGTTTTTTTTGCGCTTCAAGACGCTCCCATTCAGGCTGCATTTCCTTAACGTCGCTCAACAAGGCCAGATTTCGCACGGCTATCGCCAAATCCCTGAGTTCGCCGCGCATATCAAGAATCAACTGGTACTTCCGCATTTTGACATTCACGACCTCATCCATTCCGGTTTTAGCGTTATGCAGCGAGTTAAGTGAGACAGAGGTGCAGATAATGGAAAGCAAAATTAACAAACCGAAACCGGTTGCAAGACGAGTGGAGATTTTCATAAATATGTTCCCGATGGATTGCTGTTTTGTTCTCTATCGGCACGCGTCAGGAAAATGATTAACAAAAAGGCCAAAATTTACATAAGTATCGTTAATATTATTATTTTGAATTTAAAAAATGATCTTAATCAATAGATGACGATATTTTTGTTATGTCTTGAATATCGTAAGGTAATGGCCGAAAAATATGCAATGGGTTGATGTATTGAGTCAGGTTGAGGGGGCGTTTTTTATTAAATCATAAATTTAAATGGTGGTTGCCACTAACCCGGATCGACGGGCAGCGAAGGGCAGACATGACCTCGTAGCGGGCCTGGATCTGCGCTCGCCACTCTGTTGCTCATCAGTGATCCCGTCACGCTACCCAACAGATCAAACTCTGAAGTGACGGCGTTGGGTAAGGTGTGCCTGTGCGACGAACACAGCGCGTATACGTCCGATAAATATGTGATCGGGGTAACAATCTTGACATGAATTTTAAGTTTATCAGACAGTTCATTACGCCAGTTTCTTCACTATAGCGACTCCATTCACAGCATGGGAAAGCACAATGAGGAAACCGTTAGCAGTGGCCTGGTTGTTTTTGATCATTTCATTCGGCGCAACGGCGCAAAGTCTGACGCACAGCAGGGCCGATCCCGCCCATTATGCGGGATTAAAGACGCACAGCAGCATCGCAGATACGCCGGAATCACCGGATGAGCATGTAAGGGAGAGGCAGCACGACGTGGGTAAAGCATTGTGAAGTAAAAAAATGGCTCGCCAGTGCGAGCCATCTTTTCATCAGCGTGCAGGCCTGGGCGCCAGAAACTTCTTGCCCAGTTTTATTCCCGGTTTTTCCACACAGTTAAACAGTAATGATGCCAGCGCGTAGGTCACCGGAATCGATACGGCACAAACAATCAAAAAACGCGTCAGATCATTTTGATACTCAATGTCCGTTTGATTGAGCAACAGCGCAATGGCCGGGATCACGATCAGCAGATGCAGCAAGTAGACCGAAAACGACACATCGCCCAGCCATGTACTCAGACGGTTGTTTAACACCTTACGCGGAATGCGGATCAGTTTTGCCATCAGGCTGCTTTCCTGATACTGCCAGAGCACGGCCGCCATACCGATAATCATAAAGGCTTCCAGCATCACCTGCAGCTTAATGGCACCCAGCCCAATCAGCACGCTTACGGCCGGTCCGGCAAGGGCAAACAGCACGTACAGCAGGGATTTACGGCGTACCGCTTCAGCCAGCAGCATGCCTGAAATAAACATATTCAGTTTAATCAGAATCATTGACGGCATTTCAAAGGCTTCATAGTAGTCGGGCAGCAGGTAACGGCCTGCGCAACTCAGCGCCATCATGCTTAGCAGGGCGGTCGCGTAACCGAAGCGCATCACCGCCAGCATCATAAACGGAAACAGCAGATAGAACTGCATTTCCAGCCCAATGCTCCAGTCGGGCAGCGTGGTATTGAATCCATAGGCGGGCAGCACGCCAAACAGGAATGACAGATGCGTCAGCACGTTCATGAACGACTGATCCGCATAGCGTGAGGATTCTGTTGCGGTCCCGGAATAAAACTGGGCAATGGTATCGCGCATCTCACCAAACCAGGGGCCATAGATCAGGGCAACCGCCAGCAGCAGATAATAAAGCGGGGCAATGCGGAAAAAACGGCGTAACCAGAATTTTTTAATGGTTTCCGCGCGTTGCCAGGGCTCCTTGTGCTGGCGTTCCACATAGTTTTTTGCCATCAGATAGCCCGAAAGCAGGATAAAGAGATCCACGCCAATGCCGGGTGAGGAGATCAAGGTAATATGGCAATGGATAAGCAGACTTATGTGTCCCAGCAGTACCCAAAGAGAAGCGATGCCGCGTAACCCCTCCAGTTCCGTGGACCAACCTCGTGTCGCAGACATGGTAAAACCCCGTTAATCAGTTAGTTATACTTGCACTAAGGCGGTAACTAAGCCCTAACGTGGTGGTTAAGTCCACCCGTTGAGAAAAAAGTGAGAGGATTCTGACGCTGTGGTTAATAATTAATCGGCGAGATAATGCGCTCGCTGATTATTTATGGCGGTTCAAACGGGAGCACGCAAGATGAATAAGCACGGCAATACATTGTTGATCACCGGTGGGGGAACGGGCATTGGGCGCGCACTGGCGCATCGCTGGCATGACGCCGGGAACAAGGTGATTATTACCGGACGTCGTCAGGACGCGCTGGACGAAGCGGCGGCCGGACGAGAAGGCATAGCGACCTGGGTTTTAGATGTCACCGATGCGGATGACGTCAGTCACGCCATTCCTCTGCTGCTCCAGACGTATCCGCACCTGAATGTTTTAGTCAACAATGCTGGCGTCTTTAGCCCTGAGGACATCACTTCACGCCGCGACCTGAGCGATGTTGTGAGAATGACCGAAACCAATTTTATTGCGCCCGTCAGGCTCACTGATGCGCTAATCGATCACCTGAGTGCTCAGCCCGCTGCGGCTATTATTAACGTGTCGTCCGGGCTGGCATTTGTCCCTTTCCCTGCTTCGCCGACCTACAGCGCCACTAAAGCGGCACTTCACTCCTATACCGCAGCCCTTCGGCCGCTGTTAAAAGGGAAGGTTGAGGTGATTGAGATTATCCCGCCACAGGTGCAAACCGAGTTAGCGCCCGGGCAGTCTCAGGATCCTGACAGCATGCCGCTTGATGCCTTCGCCGATGAGGTTATGACGTTATTGCACAGCGGCACAACGCCCACCGAAGTCTGTGTGGAACGCGTGCGCTACTTTCGCGAGGCCGAAGCGAAAGGGCAGTTTGATGAGGCATTGCAGATGCTGGTGCAATACAGCTAAGCCCCGGCCAGGCGCGAGGCGACAACGCGAGCGACGATTACGCTGTTCCACTGATTTCGTGCAGCCAGTCTGTGAGGTCGCGCTCAAGCGTTCCTGCCTTTGCGACCTCAGGCGAGAACAGGCAATACTCTGAGCCATCTTCCACAAACCCCATTGGTGCGGCCAGTATGCCGCTTTGAATATCATCTTTAACGAGCGGCCAGGGTCCAATGGCTACGCCGATCCCGGCTACCGCCGCCTGCAGGCTAAAATAAAAATGTTCGAAACACTGCTGCACGTTAACGGGAGCCGGTATCTGCATCGCCGTCGCCCAGACCTGCCACGCCTCCGGGCGGCTTCTGGAGAGCAGTAAAGGCGCGTCCGGATTCAAACCCGGACGCTCGCTGTCGAACCAGACCGTGACGCGATCGGGGCGGCAGACCGGTCCCACCTTTTCCCTGAACAAGTGTTCGATATGGCAGGGCGATACGTGAGTAAAATCATTGCGGCGCAGCGCAAAATCAATCCCCTGATCAAACGAGAATGCGCCACTGGCCGCGACCAGATGGATTTCATTTTTACCGAAGCGCGCCTCAAAATCGCCCCAGCGTGGAATCAGCCAGCGCATTAATAACGTGGGCTCACATGACAGCACGCGCTGGCGCGTTCCCGCGCGTAAGCGGTTTACGCTGCGGGAGATCATGGCGAAGCCGTGACTGACCGCGTCAGCCAGCTGTTCGCCTGCTTCTGTCAGACAGACTTTCCGGTTACGACGCGCAAACAGCGCAACACCTAAATCCTCTTCAAGTACGCGCACCGCCCGGCTGACAGCACCGGGCGTAAGATGCAGTTCGTCTGCTGCACGGGCAAAACTTTCGAAACGCGCCGCCGCTTCAAAACAGCGCAGCGCCATTAACGAGGGCAGGCGGTTGCCTGCTACAGGTGAGTTTAACTCACCCTTTGGCGCAGAAATCATCGTTATATCTCGCGTTTTTTCACCATTAATATCAATCAAACCGAGAAGGGTTGGATATTTATATTACCAGGGGGTCAGTAACGTGGACTATATCATTCGGGAAGAAATACCGTCTGTAGAAACCTATCGCCACATCAGAGTGAGCGCAGGATTAAGTGACAAAACGGAACAGGCCGCAAAGACGGGGTTAAGAAACGGTTTGTACAGCGTGGTGGTTTGCCATCAGGACGCGCCGGTTGGCATGGGAAGAGTGATTGGCGACGGAGGCTGCTTTTTTGTCATTACCGATATTGCTGTGCTGCCACAACATCATAAAAAGGGGGTGGGCGATCGTATTATGACGGCGTTAATGGCCTGGATAGCGCGCCATGCGCCGCCCTCCGCCTACATCAGTTTGATTGCCAGTCATGGCTCGCCGGGTTTTTATGCCCGTTATGGTTTCGAACCGGCATTGCTGCCAGAACGTGCGGGCATGTTTTTGCGAATCCAGGGATAAAGATGAAAAAGGGGACGTCAGCGTCCCCCTGTTATCAGGCCAGTTTCAGAATGATCATGCCCAGCAATAACAGCACAAGCCCCACCCAGCCCTTGAGGTTGAGCCGCTGACCAAACAGTATCCATCCTGCTGCCACGGTCGCGACGATACCAAAGCCGCCCCACAGGGCGTAAGCAACCGACAGATCGATGCCTTTAACCGCCTGAGACAGCGCGCTAAACGCCAGCAGCACGCAGGCCAGAGACAGCATTCCCGGGAGGATTTTTTTAAAGCCGTTGCTGTACTTAAGCAAAATATTTGCGGCTATCTCCAGCAGGACCGCCAGTGCCAGCCAGGCAAAATGGATCACATCAGGCAGGATCATGTTCTGCCTCCTTCACCTCACCGCTGCCGACTTTAATGAGCAGAATGCCCGTCATCAGCGTGATCAAACCGCAGATTTTCATTAACGACAGGGTTTCATCAAAAAGCTGCACGCTAAATAAGGTGATCAGCAGAATGCCAATGCCCTCCCAGAGCGCGTAAGCCACACCCAGCGCAATGCGCTTGATGGCGAAACTCAAAAAAAAATAAGAACAGGCAATCATCCCCAGCATGACCACATAACCCAGCTGACTCTGATTCAGGCTGGACCATTTCATAGTCAGGGTACCTATAATTTCCGTAACAATAGCGAGTACTAATAATCCCCAGGCGCGCATGGGTTTTCTCCATCAATCGACGTCATGATTTACCGTGATGCGTAACGCAACGGCAGAAAAGAAGTTGGCTGGCAGAAAGGGGACTAAAGGGCGCTGCGCCAGTGCTGATCGACGGCGTTAACGCTGACAGGTGCGAGGGTAAAAAGGGGGGTAAAAAGAGTAATGAACATCCTGCTCATAATTAAACAATGCATCCACGTTGTTGCTTCTCTTCAGTGGACGGGGAAAGCCTCCGGTAATGAACACAGTAGCGTTATATCATTAAAACCGCCCCAGGCACAGCCTGTTTGTTCGGGTTTTTGACAAATATCAGGTCAATATTGCTGGGGTTTAGGCACGGTTGCGTTTCGGCAAAAAAAAAGCCGGACAGCAGTCCGGCTTTGATGTCGTAGAAAACCTTACGCTGGGCGCGCGGGTTCCGTACGAACGGGCGCTTCGCCCGCCACATAGTAGTCAGCCGTGCTGCGTGGCAGAGCATCAAGTCCACGAATGCAGTCGGCAATTTTTTCACCGATCATAATGGTGGTCGCATTCAGGTTACCGGTGATGATCAGCGGCATAATTGAGGCATCGACAACGCGTAATCCCTGGAGTCCGTGAACGCGGCCTTCACCGTCAACGACCGACATCTCGTCATTGCCCATTTTACAGGTGCCGCAGGGATGATAGGCCGTTTCGCCGTGATTACGGACAAACTCATCCAGTTCTTCATCGGTCTGGCATTCAATGCCCGGACTGATTTCACGTCCGCGGTATTTATCCAGGGCCGGCTGATTAATGATCTCACGCGTAATGCGGATGGCATCGCGAAATTCGTGCCAGTCCTGCTCATGAGACATATAGTTGAACAGGATCGCAGGATGGCGACGTGGATCGCGCGATTTCAGGCGCACATGACCCCGGCTCGGCGACCGCATAGAGCCAACGTGACACTGGAAACCGTGCGCATCTACCGCATTTGACCCGTTATAGTTAATCGCGACCGGCAGAAAATGGTACTGAATATTCGGCCAGCTAAACTCTTCGCGGCTGCGAATAAATCCGCCTGCCTCAAACTGGTTGCTTGCCCCGACGCCGGTGCCGTTAAACAGCCATTCCGCGCCAATCTTAGGCTGGTTCCACCATTTCAACGCCGGATAGAGCGAAACCGGCTCTTTGCACTCGTACTGCAGGTACATTTCCAGGTGATCCTGCAGATTTTCACCCACGCCTGGCAGGTCATGTACCACCGGAATATCGAACTGGTTCAGCAACTCGGCTGAACCCACGCCGGAACGCTGCAGGATCTGAGGGGAGGCAATGGCCCCTGCACACAGCAAGACTTCACGGCGGGCGTGAACCGTATGCAGCGTATTGCTGTCGCCGATCAGGTACTCGACACCTATTGCACGCTTGCCTTCAAACAAAATGCGATCGGTCGTGGCATGCGTAACGATTTTCAGGTTGGCACGATTTTTCGCCCTGTCCAGATAGCCGCGCGCGGTGCTTGAACGACGACCTTCAGGCGTGACAAAGCGGTCCATTGGACCAAAGCCTTCCTGCTGATAGCCGTTAAGGTCATCGGTACGCGGATAGCCGGCCTGAACGCCTGCCTGAATCATCGCCTCAAACAGAACGTTATTGCCTTTCTTCGGCGTGGTCACGCTGACCGGACCCTCTCCGCCGTGGTAATCGTTGGCGCCCGTATCACGGGTTTCTGATTTACGGTAGTAGGGCAGACAGTCCAGGTAGCTCCAGTTTTCCAGACCGGGCATGGACGCCCAGTTGTCCAGATCCATGGCGTTACCGCGGATGTAACACATGCCGTTGATCAGTGATGAACCGCCCAGGCCTTTGCCTCGGCCACACTCCATCCGGCGGTTGTTCATGTAAGGCTCAGGTTCCGTTTCGTAGGCCCAGTTATAACGTTTTCCCTGTAAAGGGTAAGCCAGTGCCGCAGGCATCTGGGTTCGGAAATCAAAACGATAGTCGGGGCCGCCCGCTTCCAGCAGTAAGACATTCACATTGCTGTCTTCGGTCAGTCGGGTAGCCAGGACATTCCCTGCGGATCCGGCTCCAATGATAATGTAATCAAATTCCATTCGTCGCTCCTCAGGTAGGGGGATTAAAATACAGACTGAAAACGCGTCAGTTCTACCTGAACCGACTTCACCTGGGTGTAATTTTGCAGCGTCATCAGGCCGTTTTCACGTCCCACGCCAGAGTGCTTATAGCCACCAACCGGCATTTCGGCGGCAGATTCACCCCAGGTGTTAATCCAGCAAATACCGGCTTCAATCTGATGGATCACGCGGTGCGCGCGGTTAAGGTCTTGCGTGACCAGGCCGGCAGCCAGACCGAATTCGGTGTCATTGGCCCGACGTATCACTTCGTCTTCAGAGGTGTAGCTCAGAATTGACATCACAGGACCAAAGATTTCCTCACGGACAATCTTCATCTCGTCACGGCAGTCGCTGAATACGGTGGGTTCAACCCAGGCGCCCTGATCAAAGCCTTCGCCCGTTAAGCGTTTTCCGCCACACAGCAGACGTGCGCCTTCTTCGACGCCAGAGGCGATAAAGCGCATGACGTTGTCGCGGTGGCTAAAGCTGACCAACGGGCCAAAGTTAGTCTCAGGATCGCGCAGGTCGCCCGCTTTGATGCGCGCAACGCGCTCAAGAATTTTGGCTTCAAACGCCGACTGCAGCCCGGCGGGAATAAACACGCGCGTGCCGTTAGTACATACCTGGCCTGAACTGTAAAAGTTAGCCATCATGGCGATATCCGCGGCGAGATCGAGATCGGCATCATCAAAGATGATCAGCGGTGACTTACCGCCCAGCTCCATCGTAACGTCTTTCAGCGTAGAACCGGCCGCGTTCGCCATTACCTTCTTACCGCTGACGACGCCGCCAGTGAACGAGACTTTATCAATGCCAGGATGTTCGGTCAGCAGCTGGCCGGTCACCGCGCCGGTTCCCGGTAGCACGTTGAACACGCCATCCGGCACGCCCGCTTCCGTGTAGATTTCAGCCAGTTTCAGGGCCGTAAGTGGCGTGACTTCACTGGGCTTGAAGATCATGGCGTTGCCGGCGGCCAGAGCAGGCGCTGACTTCCACAGCGCGATCTGGATCGGATAGTTCCAGGCACCGATGCCCGCAACAACGCCCAGCGGTTCGCGGCGGGTATAAACAAACGAGGTATCACGCAGCGGAATTTGCTGGCCTTCCAGCGCAGGGATCAGCCCAGCGTAATATTCCAGTACGTCGGCACCGGTCACGATGTCCACGCTGGAGGTTTCACTGAACGGCTTACCGGTATCAAGCATTTCCAGCTCAGCCAGCTCATCATTGCGCTCGCGCAGGATATCAACCGCACGACGCAGAATGCGTGAACGTTCCATTGCGGTCATCGCTGCCCAGATCTTTTGTCCTTTTCTGGCAGCGGCGACGGCACGATCGACATCCTCGCGTCCGGCGATCTGAACATCAGCCAGAACCTCACCGTTGACCGGATTGATGCTCTGGAAGGTTTCTCCAGAGGTGGCGGCAACGTAGGTACCATTGATGTAGAGTTGTTGCTCGTTGAATCGGGACATAATTTCTCCTGGTTCCGTTACTCGTGTTCGCCAGCTAACTGCTGACGAATGAATTGGGTGGTCAGTGTTCGGGCGGTGGCGGCGTCAAACGGCTTGCCACTCAACGCGGCGCGTAACCACAGACCGTCGATCATGGCCGCCAGCCCGTACGCGGCAAGACGGGCCTTTTCCTTTGGTAACTGGCGGCGAAATTCAACCGCTAAAGAGGAAAACAACCGCCGGTGGCTGACCCGTTCCAGACGTTTGAGCTGCGGCTGATGCATGCTGCTCGACCAGAAATCAAGCCAGGCTTTCATTACCGCACGTTCGATCTGACTTTCGTCGAAGTTGCCGTCAACGATAGCGCGTAGCCGGACCTCTGCGGAGGCCTCTGTCAGGGACGCCAGTCGACTCGCGACCGCCTCACGTAGCTGACGCGTCACATCGCGCATGGTGGCTTCCAGCAGGCCGTTCTTATCCTTGAAGTAATGACTGATGATGCCCGTTGAAACCCCTGCGCGCCGTGCAATCTGGGCAATGGTGGCATCATTAATACCCACCTCATTAATTGTTCCCAGCGTTGCATCGATCAGCTGCCGACGTCGTATTGGCTGCATCCCTACCTTTGGCATGACTCTCACTCCAGCCTGAAACCGAACCCCTATTTAAACTTTTTTTGATTGGATGTTCAATATAAATAGAATCCTTGTTAGGATGATGTGTCCTAAAAGTTGAGTAAGTGAAGCGGTAAGTGTGGCAGATTTGCTAGTTTTGACCAGAATGTAACAGCAGGAAACGAAGCGTAAAAACACACGACGCCGGGACGCCGGATTATCCAAACAGGATGATCCCTTGCAAAATTTACACGCCAACAACCAGAGGTAAACGATGACGAGTCCACCTAGTAGTGAAAAAGACAGAATCAATCCTGTAGTGTTTTATACATCGGCGGGATTGATTCTGACCTTTTCACTCATCACCATTTTGTTCAGTAATGAAGCCGCAGGCTGGATCCTCAAGGCAGTCAACTGGGTATCTTCCGCGTTCGGCTGGTATTACATGCTGGCGGCCACGCTCTACATTGTGTTTGTGATTTACATGGCCTGTTCCCGTTTCGGCTCAATCAAGCTGGGGCCGGAGCAGTCAAAGCCAGAGTTTAGTGTACTGAGCTGGTCGGCGATGCTGTTTGCTGCCGGTATCGGTATCGACCTGATGTTTTTCTCGGTAGCCGAACCTGTTTCGCAATATATGCAGCCGCCGGAAGGTGCAGGGCAGACCATGGAGGCGGCCCGCCAGGCGATGGTCTGGACGCTGTTCCATTACGGCTTAACCGGGTGGTCAATGTATGCCTTGATGGGGATTGCGCTTGGCTACTTCAGCTACCGGTATAATCTGCCGCTCACCATTCGTTCGGCGCTGTATCCCATTTTTGGCAAGCGCATCAACGGGCCGATTGGGCACACGGTTGATATCGCCGCCGTTATCGGCACGATTTTCGGTATCGCCACCACGCTTGGCATCGGTGTTGTGCAGCTCAATTACGGGCTGAAAGTGTTGTTTGATATTCCGGAAGGGTTAACTGCCCAGACCGCGCTGATCGTTTTATCGGTGGTTATCGCCACCATTTCAGTGACCTCCGGTGTGGACAAAGGTATCCGTATTCTGTCGGAACTGAATGTCGCCCTGGCGCTCTGCCTGATTCTGTTTGTTCTGTTTGCAGGCAACACCAGTTTCCTGCTGAATGCGCTGGTGCTTAACGTGGGAGACTACATCAACCGCTTTATGGGCATGACGCTGAACACCTTTGCCTTTGACCGGCCAACGCAGTGGATGAACAGCTGGACGCTGTTTTTCTGGGCCTGGTGGGTTGCCTGGTCGCCGTTCGTCGGCCTGTTCCTGGCGCGTATCTCTCGCGGCCGTACCATCCGTGAATTCGTTCTTGGTACGCTGGTGATTCCTTTTACCTTTACGCTGCTGTGGCTGTCCGTATTCGGTAACGCGGCCCTGTATGAAATTATTCACGGCGACGCCGGTTTTGCACAGGAAGTCATGACGCACGCCGAACGTGGCTTCTACAGCCTGCTGGCGCAGTATCCGGCGTTTAAGCTGAGCGCATCGGTCGCCACCATTACCGGCATGTTGTTCTACGTCACCTCAGCGGATTCCGGATCGCTGGTGTTAGGTAACTTCACCTCAAAGTTGAAAGACATTAACAGTGATGCCCCCAACTGGCTGCGTATTTTCTGGTCGGTAGCCATCGGTGTCCTGACGTTAAGTATGCTGATGACCAACGGCATTACCGCGCTGCAAAACACGACGGTTATCATGGGGCTGCCATTTAGCTTCGTGATCTTCTTTGTGATGGCGGGGTTGTATAAATCACTTAAGGTTGAAGATTACCGCCGCGCCAGTGCTTCACGTGAAACTGCACCCTATCTGGCCCATGCGACCGATCGTCTGACCTGGAAAAAACGCCTGTCGCGCCTGATGAACTATCCTGGCTCGCGTTACACGCTGAAGATGATGGAAGAAACCCTCTTCCCCGCCATGCAGGAAGTGGCGAAAGAGCTGGAGCTGCGCGGGGCTAAGGTTACGCTGGACAGGGTTGCGGCCAATGACGAACATCCCCTGGGTTATCTGGACCTGCGGGTGCAGCTGGGCGAGGAGCAGGATTTCCTCTATCAGGTCTGGCCTCAGCAGTACTCTATACCGGGCTTTACCTACCGCGCGCGTAGCGGAAAATCGACCTATTACCGGCTGGAAACCTTCCTGCTGGAAGGCAGTCAGGGCAATGACCTGATGGACTACAGCAAAGAACAGGTGATTATTGATATCCTCGATCAATACGAACGCCATCTTAACTTTATCCATCTTCATCGTGAGGCACCGGGAAACAGTATTACCTTCCCTAACGCCTGAGTCAGCAGCCCGTAAGCCATGCGGTTTACGGGCTTTTTTTATAGTCGGAATTGTCCCGACCTAAACCGTGACAAAATCAACTATGGTTAACTCTGACAGGACACCGACCAACGGGGTAGACAGGGAGTCTTATGCGAAAAATACTCAGAACATTTCTGCCGCTTTATACCACGACGCTGTTAATGCTGCTGGGTTCGGGCTTGCTGACCACCTATGTGTCACTTCGCCTGGCGCATGAAGCGGTAAACGGTGCCTTAATCGGCGCGATTATTGCCGCCTATTACATTGGCCTGGTGATTGGTGGAAAAGTGGGACACAACCTGATTGCCCGCGTCGGCCATATTCGCGCTTACGTCGCCTGCGCCGGGATTATCACAGCCTCGGTAATAGGGCACGGGCTGACGGACTTTATACCGCTGTGGGTTTTCCTGCGTCTGATTATCGGCCTGTGCATGATGTGTCAGTACATGGTGCTGGAGAGCTGGCTCAATGACCAGGCGGAATCTTCCCAGCGCGGCCTGATTTTTGGCTTCTATATGGTGGCGACCTACCTTGGCTTAAGCAGCGGTCAGGTGGTCCTGACGCTGCAAAGCGGGTTTGGTATTAACACGCTCCTGATCGTGGCGCTCTGCTTTGCGCTTTGTCTGGTGCCCATTGCGCTGACGACGCGCACGCACGTCCGGCCCATGTCGCCTGCACCGATGGAGCTGGGCTATTTTATTCGCACCATTCCTAAGTTGCTCAGTACCACCCTGTTAACCGGCATGGTGGTCGGCGCGTTCTATGGTCTGGCGCCGGTCTATGCCAGCAGCAAAGGGTTCAGCGACGCGCAGACCGGTATCTTTATGAGCCTGACCATCTTCGCCGGACTCGTCTCGCAGTTTCCGCTCAGCTGGCTGTCCGATCGCTATGACCGCCAGCGACTGCTGTTTTATATCTCACTGGTTTTGATGCTGGCCTGTTTGCCGCTGGTCTTGCTGCCAAATCTTCCCTTTAACTGGGTACTGGGTATCGCGTTTGTCGCCAGCATGGTGCAGTTTGCGCTTTATCCTTTACAGGTTGCCCTGGCTAACGATCAGGTGGCTGCCGAGCAGCGCGTTTCCCTGACGGCCTGTCTGCTGATGGCATTTGGCATCGGGGCCAGCATCGGTCCCTTACTGGTGGGTACATTGATGCAGCCCTTCGGCAGCAACCTGCTCTATCTGTTCTTCACCCTGTGTACGCTGCTGATTGCCGCACTGAGCTTCATGAAAACGCCGCAGCCGTTACCCACCACCGAAGTACCCCTGCCGCACGTGGTGTTGCCAGACAGCCTGGCGACATCGCCCTTAGGCGCGGCGCTTAATCCGGTGCTGGAAGACGAGGCGATTCAGGCGGCGATGGTCAACAGTGATGAGATAAACGAGGACGAGGAAGGCGGCGAAGATGATGGCGGGGACGAGAATGATGACGACCCTGGCACGAATAAGACGCTGACTCAGTCATCTCCGCCCCGATGAACAACGGCCCTGAACGTGCCGCTGGCACGATGAAAATCCTCGACAAGGTGCGCGGGTTTTGTCACGCTGAAAGCCGAAATCGCCGAGGAAGATGCCATGCTGGAACTGCGCCCTAACTGTGAACGCTGTGATATTGATTTGCCTGCGGCATCCCACGATGCGCGCATCTGTTCGTTCGAGTGCACGTTTTGCGCCGCCTGCGCTGAGCAGCACCTTAAAGGGCGGTGTCCGAACTGTGGCGGTGAACTGGTCCGGCGTCCTGTCCGGCCTGCCGCTAAGCTGCTGACGCACCCTGCCAAAACGCGTCCCGCCTGAGGTCATGACATCACAACGCCGGCTTCTGCCGGCGTTCTTCCGTTCTCATTACCGCCTGTCGTGCCCGCTTACCTCCCCGAATCACCCCTTTGCAAGGTGAAAATGGAATGATTTCGTGACAGTGTCACTAAGGGCGAGTGGGGCAGTTACCGGAACAGCCTGCCGTCGCGTACCAACTCGCGCGGATAGCTGTTTTTAATACGGCTGCCAACACGTTTAGCCAGCCCGAGCGGCTGATCCTGATAGGTCACTATCATTTCATCCCGCGTGGGGACGCTTTCAGGATAAATATCGCGACCGCGATACCACTCTTCAGCTTCAGCTTCGTTTAGCGCAAACGTCTGATCGGGGCGCGGGGAGGCAAGGGCAATGACGGCCTCGTGTTGCCAGCGATAGCCTTTCGCAAAGGTTTCGGCCAGCTTCAGGCCAATCCGCGAGAAACGGACCTTACCTAACAGCGGTGTCACACCGGCCGGGAACAGCCAGATCTCCTTATCGCGCTGCCAGAGCTGAAGGTTGTCATCCCACTGAATCGCCACCTGCGCCGCCGACGCTACAATCTCGCTTTCCAGTTTGCGACTGACGTGGCTGAACGGCAGCTTACCCACTTTATAGGTCGGTTCAGGTAGCCGTGTGACAGAGGCGGTTTTACGCAAGCAGGCGACAAAGAACCCTTCGCTGTCGAACAGGTGCGGGAAAACGTGAAGATAACCTTCAGGCGTCGCTGCCCGCTCCGCCCCGGCAAATAACCCATTCAATGGGGCGATTTCAACGGCGTCCGGATAGCGCGCCAGCAGCCAGGCGACAACCTGTTGGTTCTCAATCTGATTAAGTGTGCAGGTAGAGTAAACCAGCTTACCGCCGGGCTTGAGGGCGTGGAACGCGCTTTCGATAAGGTCGCGCTGAGTCTGCGCGATAGTCTGCGTGCTGGTCAGCGACCAGTTTTTCAGGGCATCAGCATCTTTACGCATGACGCCTTCACCCGAACAGGGCGCGTCCAGC
Source organism: Pantoea sp. B623 (assembly GCF_024814475.1). Lineage (NCBI taxonomy): Bacteria > Pseudomonadati > Pseudomonadota > Gammaproteobacteria > Enterobacterales > Erwiniaceae > Pantoea > Pantoea sp. B623. Next base: position 4,533,286 of record NZ_JANUXM010000004.1, read on the forward strand.
AAAATGGCATCAAACTGTTCCGGCAGCGCAGGCCCAAAGACGCGAGCATCAAAGTGGGTCAGGGCGCTGTTGGTTACGCCGCAACGGGTTATGTTGGCATGAAGCACTTTGACCCGGCTGGCGGAAAACTCGTTGGCCAGAATAACGCCCCGGTTGTGCATGCAGGCGGCAATCTGGGTGGTCTTGGAGCCGGGGGCAGCAGCCATATCCATGACGCTCATGGCATCGGGCTGGGCCGCAAACAGTGCTGTCACCGGCAGCATTGAGCTGGCTTCCTGGATATAAAACAGGCCGCTCAGATGCTCCGCAACGCTGCCCAGCGGCAGGCTTTCGTCCTCGCGATTTATCCAGAATCCTTCCGCACACCAGGGAACCGGCGTCAACTGCCAGCCGTAATGCGCGGTTTGTGTCAGAAAGTCACTAACGCCGATCTTTAAGGTGTTAACGCGCAGGCTGCGACGTAATGGCTGCAGGCTGATGTCAATAAACTGCTGCAGGTCAGTATCATCGGGCAAGCTCTGGCGTATCAGATCGAGGAATTCGGCAGGGAAGCGTGAGGCGGAGTCGGACACGGATAAGTTCTCTTTGAGGCAAAGGCGGCAGTGTAGCACGCCAAAAGAAAACGGGCAGCCTGGGCTGCCCGTATGGCTTAAGGTTGATTCGGGTCGGGGATCGCCGTTCCCCAGTTACGCCAGTCTTTAGGCGGTTCATCCTGCAGCAGGAAGTGTTTGTTTGACGTTGCCTGAGGTGCCAGCGGCACGGTCGGCGGCGTAGCAAACTGAATACCGCCACGGATAAACTGCTGGAAGGTGCCGGTTTTCACCACGCCGCCAATCAGGCCAAAGTCCAGGTTATAGCCCGAGGCCAGCCAGAACACCGAATTGTTGCGGACCAGGTGCTGGTATTTCTTACTGATACGCAGCGCGATTTGTACGCGGTCTGCCATATTCCCCAGCGATGTACCGGTCACCGTGCCCACTTCTACCCCGCGGAACAGCACCGGCGTACCCAGCGACAGGGAACCCGCTTCGGTCGCATCCACATAGATGTTCAGGCCGTTAAGGTAACGTGAATCCGTGATGGTGCTTTCCTGCAGCTCAAAGGTGCGCGCGCCACGGCCTTTACCCGGATCGACGTTGACATAAGGCTGGAGGATCGTTTCCAGATGATTTACACCTGCGGCAGAAATTTCTGGCGATACCACCGAGAAACGGCTGTCGACGCGGGCAAAACTCTGCACATATTCAGGGTAGAGTACGGCCTTCGCCACCACCTGATTGTTGTCATCGCTCAGCGACAGCGACTCGATTTGTCCCACGTTGATACCGAGGTAACGAATTGGCATGCCGGCGGACAGCTTGCTGGCGTCATAGGTATGTAACGTAATCTGGCTGCCCACGGCCCGTGCAGCCGTTTCAGACGGATAAAGCACGCGCTTCGCGCCTTTATCAATTTTCGCGCCCGTCAGGTTGTCGAAGCTAATGGCGCCTTTCAACGCCCGGTTTAGCGGCGAGGCCTGCACGGTTAACCCACTGCCGTTAAGCTGAACGCGTGCGCCGCCTTCTGCCCAGAACACACTTTCAGCAGAGAGCAGTTTGCGGTATTCCGGTTTGATGTGGACCGCGATATCAAACGCATCAGCGCGCGGGGTGACTTGCGTAATTTCACCGACCTGGAATTTACGATAGAGCACAATTGAGCCGGCCTGAACGTCTGGCAGGCTTTTCGCCGTCAGCATCAGCGTGGTGGATGGGCCATCGCCGGTAATGCCTTCTTCCGCGCGTTCAGCATCGGCAAAGAGGGGATAGGCCGTCTTAGGTGCGCCTTGTTTACCCGGCTCCAGACGAATACCGCCATCGACCCACTCGCGGGCGCTGGCGCCCAGCACCTGCATGCCATCCAGGCCGAATTTCACGTCAAGGCGACTGTTCACAATGAATTTACTGTCGCCGTGGACCAGTTGGCGCTGGTCAGGATTGACCGCGACAACAAAATTAACGCCGTTTGCATCCAGATCCCGGGAAATTACCTGACCAATTTTTAGTCCGTGCAACATCAGGGGTTGGCCGGCATCGATGCCGTAGCTTTCGGGGGCGCTCAGTTTCACGGTGAGAACATTGGGTTGCTGCAGCAGCGTTTTATTGGGTGCGACCACCGTAAAATGCTGCTGCGGTGCACCATCGCCAGGCACCAGCTCAAAGGTGTTACCGGTCAGCAGGCTGCTCAGGCTGGTATCCGTGAGGCTGAGTTTGGGGCTGCGCATCTCAATACGCGTGCCTTCACGCATCAGCCCCACGACTGAGGGATCGATCGTCATCTCACCGGTCACTTTACCGCCATCCTGCAGGTTCAGCTTGGTCAGGGTGCCGACTTCTAAGCCCTGATACATCAGCGGTGTACGGTTGGCTGAGAGATTATCCCCGCTGGGCAGATCCAGCGATATCAGCACGCCACGCTGGCTGTGAGCCAGGTCGGGATAGAGCTGATAGTTCTGATCGGTTTTGGCGGCTTCCGCGCCCTCAGGCGAGTCAAAGGCGATAGCGCCGTTGACTAAGGCTGACAGGCTTTCTAGCTGTACTCTGGCCCCGCTCAGGCTGACGTCTGCATTCATTCCTGACACATTCCAGAAGCGGCTGCTGGTTTTCACCAGGTTCACGAAGCGCCGCTCAATCAGGACGTCAATCGACACGCCGTTGTTCTGATTGTTAATGCTGTAATCGTAGACACGGCCCACCGGGATTTTGCGGTAATACACTAACGAGCCGGTGTTCAACGAGCCGAGGTCGGATGAATGCAGGTGAATCATGAGCTCACCGGTATTCACGCGGTATTTCGGTTGGGTATCCAGCGCGGTAAAGGTGTCACTTTCTTTACCATCGCCTGGCATCATGCCGATGTAGTTCCCCCCCACCAGCGCATCCAGACCGGAAACCCCCGCCAGTGAGGCTTTTGGCGTGACCAGCCAGAACTGCGTATTTTCACGCAGCGCATCGCGCATGTCGCTCTTAATGCTGGCCTTGATCTGAATCTTTTTGTAGTCGTCGCTAAGATTGATGCCCTGCACAGTACCGACTTCCACGCCCTGATAGCGGATAGGCGTGCGGCCGGGCACGATGCCATCGGCCGTCTGGAAATTGATGGTGATGGTCGTGCCGCGCTCTTGAAAATTGGTCCAAAGCAGCCAGCCCGCAATCAGCATTGCGATAATGGGCAGAAGCCAAAAAGGTGAAATTTTACGCTTGTTGCGCAGCGTAGCATTAGTCGGTGTAGTCGGCGTTTCCTGTTGCATGTGCATCCCAGAGCAGGCGGCTATCCAGCCACTCAACGGCCATAATGGTCAGGATCACTGCCGCGCCAAAATAAAACGCAGCGGGTCCCATGGTAAAAGCCAGTAGTTGATCGCGATTGACCAACGACATGGTTAGTGAAATGACAAACAGATCCAGCATAGACCAGCGTCCAACCCAGGTCACAAAACGTAGCAGACGAATGCGGGTTTTCAGGCCCTGTTCGCAGCGGAAATGGATACTGAGCAGCAGCGCCAGCATCACCAGCACTTTGGTGAAGGGAACCAGAATACTGGCGATAAACACCACGGCTGCGACGGGCACGTTACCGGATGCCAGAGACAGGATGCCGGAGAAGATCGTGTCTTCACGGCGCGATCCGTTCAGGTACACCACCGAAATCGGCAACAGATTGGCGGGAATCAGCAGCACAATTGACGCGATAAGGGCGGCCCAGGACTTTTGTAAGCTGTGGCGGCGCCGAAAATCAAGCGGCGTATGACAGCGCGCGCAGCGGCCGCGGGCGTCAGGAATATCGGTGTAGTGGCAGTTAAGGCAGACCTGAAGATCGTCACGCCGCGTCACCTGGTGCGACTGGGGATAAAAGTGCTCCCAAAGCTGCTCCATGTTCAGATGAATCAACGTAATGACGCTCAGCACGGTTAGCGCCACATAGGCGACCAGCCCATAGCCTAATTCGAGGTCGGCGTAATCCTGGACTTTTATGGAGGCGACGGCGATGCCAATCAAAAAAATATCCAGCATCACCCACTCTTTGAGCTTATCGAGCATCAGCAGCACCGGGCGCAGATTCATCCCTAAACGCTCACCCAGGGCCAGATAGCCAATGCCTGCCACCAGCGTCACCGGCGCGCCGATAGTACAGAACGCCACCATCGAGGCGGTCAGGACATTGCCCTGTAGCGTCATCTGAACGATACCTTCCAGTACGCTGGCGTCAATGCGCATGCCCAGCAGGCGAATGTCGATAAGCGGCATGCTAAAAGCAAAAGGCATCAGCACCAGCATCGTGGCCGCCATCGCCAGCAGACGTGTCATTGACCAGTCGCGGCCGCTCACAATTTGCGCGTTGCAGCGGGGACAGTGGGCTGACTGATACGATTTCACATCTGGTAAGGAAAAAAGGGTATCGCATTGCGGACAACGCTGATAACGTGCCTGAGGCAATGTCTGGCTGATAGCGTGAATTTTCATAAATTAGTGCATGTTTCGCTTATTGTGATTAACGCAAAGGGTCAGTAAGACATCGCCTGGGTACCTGTCTCGGGTATCACGCTTCGATCCACAGAATGTTAAGGTTATAGTAACTAACGCTATGATTCACCTTATGGCTATGGATTTTTAGTGCTTATTTTTAACAAGCGGAGTGGTTAGCCGCTCGGATGTCACTGGTAACGGTTGAATAATGAACAAAACTGCCTTTTACGCCGATTTAGATCGCGATATGCGCGCCTTACTGGCGGGAGAAACGGCGTTCCTCGCTGCAATGGGTAATTTTAGCGCGCTGTTGTATGAACGTCTCGAAGGCGTGAACTGGGCAGGTTTCTACCTGCTAACGGAAGCCGATACGCTGGTTCTGGGCCCGTTCCAGGGGAAAATCGCCTGCGTGCGCATTCCCGTGGGCAAAGGGGTTTGCGGCACCGCACTGGCGCAACAACAGGTGCAGCGTGTTGATGATGTCCATGCTTTCCCTGGCCATATCGCCTGCGATGCCGCCAGTAATGCAGAAATTGTGATTCCTCTGAAAATAAACGGTCAGGTTGTCGGCGTACTGGATATCGACAGTGTGGAATACAATCGCTTTGATAGTGAAGATGAAAAAGGGCTGGTCGCCTTGACTAACGGGCTTTGCGACGTGCTCGCGAACAGTGACTTAGAAAAATATTTGCAGCTGACGCGTAGCTAATCGACTGGATTGCATGGCATTTGGCGATGTTGTCATTATAATGTCGCCTGTTCATGCCTGCTCTGGTCGGCAAACCCGTAGTAATCAGGAAATTTCATGGAAAATCAACCTAAGTTGAATAGCAGTAAAGAAGTCATTAGCTTTCTGGCGGAGCGCTTTCCGCACTGCTTTAGCGCTGAAGGCGAAGCGCGTCCGCTCAAAATCGGTATCTTTCAGGATCTGGTAGAGCGCGTTCAGGGCGAAATGAACCTGAGCAAGACGCAGTTGCGTTCGGCCTTGCGTCTTTATACCTCTAGCTGGCGCTATCTGTACGGTATCAAAGCGGGTGCCACCCGTGTGGATCTCGATGGAAACCCCTGTGGTGTTCTTGATGAGCAGCACGTGGAGCATGCCCGTAAGCAACTCGAAGATGCCAAAGCGCGTGTTCAGGCACAGCGCGACCAGCAGCGAGCCGCTCGTCGCGAAGCCGGTGAAGGCGAAGAGGGTGCCAGCGCACCACGTCGCCCACGCAAGCCTGCTCCGCGTAAACCGGCAGAAGGTGAGGCCGCGCGTAAGCCGCGTCCACAGTCTGCTGAGCGTCCTACTGCATCGCAGAATCGCAAACCGGCACCACGCCCGGAGCAGCAGGCTAAACCCATCACTGATACCTCAACTTTGCAACCCGGCCAGAGTATTAAAGTTAAAGCAGGCAAAAGTGCGATGGACGCAACCGTTCTGGAAGTGTCGAAAGACGGCGTCCGGGTACAGCTCGCTTCCGGCATGGCAATGATTGTGCGCGCAGAACATTTGCAGTTCTGAAACGGAGGCTGACCCCGGCATGAACACCCTTTTAAAAGTTGGATTGATTGCGGGCCTGCTGTTGTCAGGCCCTTCCTTTGCGGCCGAGAACATTACACGTGCCGATCAAATTCCACAGCTGCATGAAGATCCGCAGGATGCGACGGTAAGCGAGCGCGTGACGTCGCGTTTTACCCGTTCTCACTATCGTCAGTTCGATCTTGACGGCGCCTTCTCGGCCAAGATTTTTGACCGCTATCTCAATATGCTCGACTACAGCCACAACGTGTTGCTGGCGTCGGACGTTGCACAGTTTGCCAGCAAGAAGACCCAACTGGGTGATGAGCTGCGTAGCGGTAAGCTGGATATTTTTTACGATCTTTATAATCTGGCGCAAAAACGCCGCTTTGAGCGCTATCAGTATGCGCTTACGGTGCTGGCGCGTCCGATGAACTTTACCGGCAATGACACCATCGATATTGACCGTTCTAAAGCGCCTTGGCCGAAAGACCAGAGTGAGTTGAATGCGCTGTGGGACGCCAAGGTCAAATACGATGAGCTGAGCCTTAAACTCGCCGGTAAAGACGAAAAAGAAATCCGTGAAGTGCTGACCAAACGTTATAACTTTGCCATCCGTCGTCTGGCGCAAAGCAACAGTGAAGATGTATTCCAGCTGGCAATGAACGCTTTTGCCCACGAAATCGATCCGCATACCAACTACCTTTCACCGCGTAATACGGAGCAGTTCAACACCGAAATGAGCCTGTCGCTCGAAGGGATTGGTGCCGTGTTGCAGATGGATGATGACTATACCGTTATCAACTCTATGGTGGCCGGTGGTCCGGCGGCGAAAAGTAAAGCGATCACCGTTGGCGACCGCATCGTCGGCGTCGGTGAGCCTGGCAAGCCAATGGAAGACGTTATCGGCTGGCGCCTGGATGATGTGGTCGCCAAAATCAAAGGGCCGAAAGGCAGCAAGGTTCGCCTTGAGATTCTGCCTGCTGGCAAAGGCACTAAGACCCGTATTGTGACCTTAACGCGTGAGAAAATCCGTCTGGAAGATCGCGCGGTTAAAATGAGCATTCACACTGTCGGTAAAGAAAAAGTCGGCGTGCTCGATATTCCTGGCTTCTACGTTGGCCTGACCGATGATGTCAAAGTGCAGTTGCAGAAGCTGCAAAAGCAGAACGTTGACAGCATCGTCATCGATCTGCGCACCAACGGCGGCGGCGCACTGACCGAGGCGGTTTCGCTTTCTGGCTTGTTTATTCCAAGTGGCCCGGTTGTTCAGGTCCGTGATAACAATGGCCACGTGCGTCAGGATAGCGACAACGACGGCATCGTTTATTACAAAGGCCCGCTGGTGGTGCTGGTTGACCGCTTCAGTGCTTCTGCATCAGAAATTTTTGCAGCGGCAATGCAGGATTATGGTCGTGCGCTGATCGTCGGCGAGCCCACCTTTGGTAAAGGCACCGTTCAACAGTACCGGTCACTGAACCGCATTTACGATCAGATGCTGCGTCCGGAATGGCCTGCGCTGGGTTCGGTGCAGTATACGATTCAGAAGTTTTATCGTATCAATGGCGGCAGTACGCAGCGCAAAGGCGTGACGCCGGACCTGTTGATGCCAACCGGTGTTGAAGCGGCGGAAACGGGCGAGAAGTTCGAGGACAATGCGTTACCGTGGGACAGCATTACGGCCGCGACCTACACCCGCACAGGTGATGTCAAGGCGCTGGCGCCACAGCTGACCAAAGAGCACGATGAGCGCATCGCTAAGGATCGCGAGTTCCAGTACATCATGAAGGACATCGCCCGTTTTAACGCCATGAAAGACAAGCGCAACATTGTGTCGCTCAATCTTGCCCAGCGCGAGAAAGAGAACCACGAGGAAGATGCGCTACGTCTGGAACGCATTAACGCGCGCTATCAGGCTGAAGGTAAAAAGCCGCTGAAGAGCCTTGATGATTTGCCGAAAGACTATAAAGAGCCCGATCCTTATCTGGATGAAACGGTAAAAATTGCCAATGACCTGGCGCAGCTGGAAAAATCCTCACCTGAGGCACCGGCAGCCAAAACTAACTAACGGCATAACCCGGGTTACCCAAGCACCGCCCAGCGCGGTGCTTTTTTTTATCATTAATTTGGCAGTGATAAGCGTCGTTAATGTGTTCGTCTGAGCGGTTTCCGAGAGGTTGCGCGAAAGGTTGTGTCATATTGTAAAGTTATGTCTTTTTAGACACTTAAACGTTAAGGTCGCTTGAAAACCCGCACAATGCTCATAGGATATGTATCCGCGCATGAGCGCATGAACTACTGAGGAAGATTAACCGTTATGATGCGTATTGCTCTTTTCCTGCTGACCAACCTGGCTGTGATGTTGGTATTCGGGCTGATTCTCAGCCTGACAGGAATCCAGTCAAGCAGTGTTCAGGGCCTGATGATAATGGCAGGCTTGTTTGGCTTCGGCGGTGCGTTTGTCTCACTGCTGATGTCGAAGTGGATGGCGCTACGTTCAGTTGGCGGTGAAGTGATTGAGCAACCGCGCAACGAAACTGAGCGCTGGTTAATTGACACGATTGGCCGACAGGCACAGCAGGTCGGTATTGCTATGCCCCAGGTCGCTATCTATCACGCGCCGGATATCAACGCGTTTGCAACCGGTGCGCGCCGTAATGCCTCGCTGGTGGCGGTTTCTACTGGCCTGCTACAAAACATGAGTCGTGATGAAGCTGAGGCGGTGCTGGCGCACGAGGTGGCGCACATTGCGAATGGCGACATGATCACCATGACGCTGATTCAGGGTGTGGTGAACACCTTTGTTATCTTTGTGTCGCGTATCCTGGCACAGATTGCGGCGGGCTTTATGTCCGGCAACCGTGATGGCGAGGAGAGCAGCAACGGAAATCCGCTGGTCTACTTTGCTGTCTCGATGGTGCTTGAACTGGTATTCGGTATTCTGGCCAGCATCATCACAATGTGGTTTTCACGTCATCGTGAATTCCATGCCGATGCCGGCTCGGCCAAACTGGTGGGGCGCGAAAAAATGATTGCGGCTTTGCAGCGTCTGAAAACCAGCTATGAGCCGCAGGAACCCAGCAGCATGATGGCGTTTTGTATTAACGGAAAAGGAAAATCATTTAGCGAACTCTTTATGTCGCATCCACCGTTAGATAAACGAATCGAAGCGCTGCGCAGCGGTGAATACCTGAAGTAACCCTCACGAAAAAGGCGACGGCAACGTCGCCTTTTTTTATCGCTGAACTCAGGCTTTCATTCGTGACAGGCTGAGAAGGGCGGCGACGGTAGAGAATCCTCCCGCTAATAACAGCGAGGCATGGGTTCCGCCATTTCCCATCAGATTGAACATCAGCGCGACCAGCGCCGCGCCGCTGCTCTGGCCCAGTAATCGCGCCGTGCCTAACATACCGCTGGCACCGCCGCTGCGGTTGCGCGGCGCAGCAGTGACGATTGTATGGTTGTTTGGCGACTGAAACAGGCCAAAACCGGCTCCGCACAGCATCATGCGCCAGATAATATCCATGTCGTCAGGTTGGGCAGGCAGCCGGGCCAGCAGGAACAGCCCGCTGGCAAACAGTGCCAGACCAATGCCGCCGAGCAGACCGGCATGGACCCGCTCAATCAGGCGGCCCGCAATGGGTGAAAGCAGCATGGTAGCAAGAGGCCAGGGCGTCAGCAGCAGGCCTGTTGCGACTTCATCGCGACCCAGTACGCTTTGCAGATAAAAAGGCAGAGAGACCATCGCCAGCATTTGTGCACAGAAAGAGCAGACGGAAGTGCAGATCGACAGTGCGAAAATGGGAATACGCAGCAAGTCAACCGGCAGCAGCGGCACCTCCATCCTTAACTGACGACGGATAAAGAAATAACCGACCAGGATGATCACCACAATTTCGCTGGCGATCAGCCAGTGGGGCTGTCCCTGCGCAAATCCCCCCAGAGCCGAAATCAACAGCCCGAAAAAAAGCGCATTCATCACCGCACTGGTGATATCGAACTTCTGGGTTTTTGCCCGTTGTGGGTTATCGGGCAGATAACGCAACGCCAACCAGAGTGTCACTGCACCCAGCGGCAGGTTAATCAGAAATAACCAACGCCAGCTGGCAACAGAAAGAATGGCTGCCGCGACGGTGGGACCGGCAGCGGTTGAGATCGCCACCAGCAGTGCATTGATGGCAATGCCCCGACCCAGATAGCGAGGAGGATAGATAATGCGTATCAGCGCTGTATTAACGCTCATGACCGCAGCACCGCCAAGCCCCTGCAAGACACGCGCAACGGTCAGCATCGTCAGCGTGGATGACAGCGCGCAGAACACCGATGTCGCGGCAAAGACCACCAGGCCGAACTGATAAACGCGGCGGTATCCAACGATATCGCCTAAAAAGGACAGCGACAGCAGTGAAGCCACAATCGCGATCTGATAGGCGTTAATGACCCAGACCGACTGGGCCGGGCTGGCCTGCAGCTCACGTGAAATGGTTGGGAGAGCCACATTGGCAATTGAGCCGTCTAACACCGCCATGATGAGGCCAATGGCGATTGTCAGAATAGCCCAGTACCGTTGTGGCACAGGAAGTCCGCCGTCAGAAGAAGAGAGTGACATAGAGGCTAATATTAAAGAGTGTGAATATCATCATGCTAATCAATTGGCGGACAAAATGCACCGCGCCGGAATGAAAAATATATTTTACAGATGTTACAGACCTTGAAAGTTTGCCGGAGCGAGGCGCCGCAATCTATACTGCAACCCCGTTCCGTTTTTTTTGAAACACGTATTCAAGGTGAGCAATGGTTCCTGATTCAAAGGACAAACAACCTGATTCTGTCTCTTCGGTGCAAAAGGTGTTTGGCATTTTGCAGGCCTTAAGCGAAGAGCGCGATCACGGCATTACCGAACTGGCTCAGCGGCTGATGATGTCTAAAAGCACCGTTTACCGTTTCCTGCAAACCATGAAATCACTGGGCTATGTCGCCCAGGAAGGGGAAAGCGAAAAATACTCACTGACGTTAAAACTGTTTGAGGTGGGATCGAAAGCGCTGCAGAACATTGACCTGATCCGCAGTGCCGATGTGCAGATGCGTGAACTGTCCCGGTTAACCAAAGAAACGATCCATCTGGGCGCGCTGGACGAGGACAGTATTGTCTATGTCCATAAGATCGATTCGCTGTATAACCTGCGCATGTCGTCACGTATTGGCCGCCGCAATCCGCTGCACTCAACCGCGCTGGGTAAAGTGTTACTGGCGTGGCGCAGTCGGGAAGACATTAACGACATTTTGCAGCGGATAACCTTTACCATTAATACCGCGAATACGCTTTCTGACGCCGGCGCGCTTATTGACGTCCTGAGTCAGGTCAGGAAGCAGGGTTATGGTGAGGATAATGAAGAGCAGGAAGAGGGCGTTTGCTGCATCGCCGTGCCCATTTTCGATCGTTTCGGCGTGGCCGTCGCGGGGCTGAGTATCTCTTTTCCTACGCTGCGCTTCCCGGCATCGAACAAGCACACTTACGTGGCAATGCTGCATGAGGCGGGACGCCGTCTTTCCGCTGAGCTTGGTTACCACGATTACCCTTTAAACTGAAAAAGCGGGCCGTGGCCCGCTTCAGTGCGATCAGTTATCAATCACGTCGCCACTCTTTTTCAACAGCGGGCAGTCGGTAACGCCCACGACGCCGCTGTCGGTGTGCAGATATTGTGCCGTGATCATGCCCCGTGCGGTCAGGTAGTTACACTTCAGGCCCAGACCTGCGGCATTCTTGTTACTTCCGGCCAGCACGCCATATCCGGTAAACAGCATGGCCAGCCAGATGATTCCCACAACAACAATTGCCCGAATGAACAGTTTCATTGTATCTCCTTATGATACCCAACGCAGTGTTCCAGTGACTGCTGCTTAACATGATGTACAGGGGCAGCATGCCTCGCTTTTAAAAGGGATGCGATCAGAGATAACTGAAAGAAGCAGATTGATACACATCATTTACGTCACCATTATCTTTTACTGCGCCACAGGGTAGAATGGCGGGTCGTCCCCTTTATTGTGATTTCACCTGGTATCTTGAGGCAGTTATGAATGAGTTAGCCGCTAATGCGGGTCCTGTGGTCAGCTTTGGCGTGATGGGAATCGTGCTGATTGTGGCATTGATGCTATGGTTCTATGTTAACCGCGCCAGCGTTCGGGCAAATGAACAGATTGCGTTGCTGGCGTCACTGTTAGAAGAGCAAAAGAAACAAAACGCGCTGCTTAAGCGGCTGATCGAGAAGCAAACGGGTGCCGCCGAGCAAAAAGCGGAAGAGCAGGCGGAAAGCAATGATTTTATTCGCCTGATCCCGGAACGTTAAATCCTGCATGGAGGCCGGATGGCCTGGAAAAATCCCTGGTATGACAGCAGTAAACCCCATCATACGCCGGAGGGGTTTCGCAACCCTGAACCTGATATGCGCCAACAGGGTGACCTGAAGCGCTGGCGTAAGGAACGTAAAGCGCAGGGATTACCGCATCCGCCTCAGCAGGGCTATGATGGTTTTAGGGCGCAGTGGTGGCAACCCGTCGACCTGAGCGGTGACGACGATCGCATCTGGTGGCTGGGCCATGCTGCGCTGCTGTTGCGGCTGAATCAACGCTATATTCTGATTGACCCCGCACTTTCCCGGCGGGCATCGCCATTGCCGTTTCTGGGGCCGGAACGCAAAACCCCTTCGCCGCTGACGATCGACCAGTTGCCACATCTGGATTACGTGTTGATCTCCCACAGCCATTACGATCATCTGGATAAGCCGACCATCAAGCAGATCGTACGCCACTTTCCAGAGGCGGTTTTTGTGGTTCCGCTGGGTCTGGCAGACTGGTGTCACCGCCGTGGCGTGAAGCAGGTGCATCAGCTTGACTGGTGGCAGCAGAAAGCCTTCGAGGGTATTCAGTTTCATGCGGTTCCGGCCCGCCACTGGAGTATGCGCACGTTAACTGACCGCAACCGGTCATTGTGGTGCGGCTGGGTCATCCACACCGCGTCGCTGCGCTTTTGGTTCTCGGGGGACAGTGGCTACACTGAAAACCTTCATGCAATTGCCGCGCGTCTCGGGCCGTTTAATCTTGCCGCGCTGCCCGTCGGTGCCTATGAACCCCGCTGGTTTATGGCGGGGCAACATATGGATCCTCAACAGGCGGTGTCGCTCTGGCATGCAATAGGGCAGCCTCTCACGATCCCTGTTCACTGGGGCGTCTTTGAACTTGCTGATGAATCGCTGGATGCGCCCCCGGCAGAATTGCTGCGGGTCTTACAACAACGTGGGGAAGCAAGCAGGCATTTTACGCCCTGGCAGATAGGCGAGAGCCGCAGCCTGAGCTATATCGACCAGGCGTAGTCCGAGGTAATAACCTTTCCTTCTGACGCCACGGGATTCTGGCTGAAATCAATATTCCTTCACGGCCCCCGGCAGGCGTAATTCAAAAAACGCCTGCATGCAAGCTGTAAGTGATTGCGTTAACGCTCAACTTATGATTTTACTGGAAATAAAATTTATATTTGTACGAAATAGAATTTATTGTACAAGCCTGCTGCAATAGTTTACCCGCGCTTCACTTATCGGCTCCTTTATTTGGTGCAACTTTGCCATATTAGTGCAATGTTATTTTTTTAATGTTATCCCTCTGGCTGGACGGCCGAGACGGCGTCAGATATCACCCTGTCTGGGCAGAAAAGCATTATATTATAGGGTTGTTGTGACTATTAGTGGCGTTCAGTACACAGGCTTATGTACCAGAAAGTACATTCTCTGGGAGCTGTCTTGCAAATATGTGAAAAGCGCCGACCGTGTTTATAAAAATGGCTTGCCATTATTTAGCGGATATGTGATAACAATTCGTGGGTTAAACGAGGTACAGTTCTGTTTATGTATGGCATCTTCAGTAAAGAAGTTACGAGTAAAGACGTTGACGTTGAATACCGCTTCCTTGCCGAACTTTAATCAGTGCCTCATTCAGTAATGTCTCTGTTTTATCTGTAGGTTAGCCTCCGGGCAAAATAAACACTTTAAGGAATTAGTAAAATGGCAAAGATTAAAGGTCAGGTTAAGTGGTTCAACGAGTCTAAAGGCTTCGGTTTTATCACTCCAGCTGACGGTAGCAAAGATGTATTCGTACACTTCTCTGCTATTCAGGGCAACGGCTTCAAAACGCTGGCCGAAGGCCAAAACGTTGAGTTCGAAATTCAGGACGGTCAGAAAGGCCCAGCAGCGGTTAACGTTACTGCTATCTGATTTCGCCTCAGACGGGTGCCATGCACCACAGTCTCAGATATTAAAGCCTTGGCCAACTGGCCGAGGCTTTTTTTACGCTTTCGCTATTGTTTCCCGTCAAGTACACTTCCGCGCGTTAATCTTTGCCGGAGCGCCTGATGTCTTTGAACTGCCCACTTTGTCACTTCCCCCTGACCCTGACTGACCGCAGCTGGCGCTGTGAAAATCGCCATCAGTTCGATCAGGCGAAAGAGGGCTACGTCAATTTGCTGCCCGTTCAACATAAAGGTTCACGTGAACCGGGCGACAGTGCAGACATGATGCAGGCGCGACGTGCGTTTCTGCAGGCCGGTCACTACCAGCCTTTGCGGGACAACGTGGTTGCTGTCCTTAACCAGCATCTGAACCAACCGGCTGCGCAGATTCTGGATATCGGCTGTGGAGAAGGGTACTACACGGGCGCACTGGCCAGCGAGCTCGCGCCTGAGGGCCAGGTTTATGGTCTGGATGTGGCGAAGATGGCCGTCAGGCTGGCGGCAAAGCGTTACGCCCAGGTTTTATTTTGCGTGGCATCAAGCCACCGCCTGCCGTTTGGTGATGCTTCGCTGGATGCGGTGGTCCGCATTTATGCGCCCTGTAACGAGACTGAGCTCAGCCGGGTCATTAAACCGGGAGGCTTTTTACTCACGGTCACGCCCGGGCCTCATCATCTTCAGCAGCTTAAGGCGCTGATATACCGCGACGTTCAACTCCACGCCTCGGAAGAGAAAAGCTACCAGGGATTTCGTCAACTCGCCCAGCATCGTTTAACGTATCCAATGGCGTTGAGCGGGCAGGCTGCCACCACCTTGTTGCAGATGACGCCCTTTGCCTGGCGCGCGCGACCTGATGTGTGGCAGAGCTTAGCGGAACGTACACAGTTTCCCTGCGACGCAGACTTTATGATCACCCTGTGGCAACGCGATTAGCGTGCCTCTACCAGGGTCTGGTAAATGCGTTCCAGATCGTCAAGCTGTTGCACGGCGATAAGCAACCGCCGCTGCTCAAGCTGCATCACCAAAATACCGTCCTCGGAAAGATTGATGCTCTGTATCTGTGGATACGTTGTCCATCTGCCGGCATAAAACAGCCCCTGACTTTTCATCAGCAATTTGGGGCGGCGCACCCAGAAAAGCCAGAACGATAAAAAGCACAGCACCATCAAAAGCGTGGTCGTGAGTTTCGGCCCCTGATGGGTCAGATTGTTCCACAACAGAATGAGCAGTAAGCCAATAAAAATGAGGCTGTCTGCTTTGTGTTGGCGTTGGAGCGGGACACGTAAAAGCGCAGGGCCATGACGACGTGGCAGCACGGCTTCAACGTAAATAGCCAATAACAGAAGGGCAGCGATGCAGAGGGCGATGACGATGTCGGTCAATGACATTCTTCTTCCTTTACTGATTAAAGCCGGGCGTGAGTCACGCGACCACAATCTGAAAACATCGGGAGCCGCGGCTCCCGATGTGATGCCGGTTACAGCCCGAGCAAACCAATCCAGTAGCCAAAAATACCGATAGCAAAAAAGCCCACAATGATCCACAGGGCATTGACCTTACGGCGCAGCAGCCACATACAGGCGAAGGTCAGCAGGAGCGGTACGATCCCCGGCATCAGCTGATCCAGAATCGACTGCACGGTTGTCACCGTGGTTTTTCCGGTTTGATCGGTGATGCGTGAAACCACCAACGGAATGTTGACGTGCGTCCACTTATTGACCAGCGCCCCCATGACAAACAGGCCGAGTATGGATGCCCCCTCGGTCAGTTTTTGCAGGAAGCCACCGCCCATATCGCTGACGATATCAATCCCCTTACGGTAACCATAAGCGACGCCGTAATAACGGGTTAACAGACGCGCCAGGTTAAACAGGATAAAGAACAGCAGCGGACCGAGCAGACTGCCGCTCATTGCAATCCCCGCGCCTAATGCCGCAAACACGGGACGAACGGTTCCCCAGAAAATCGGGTCACCAACGCCAGCCAGCGGGCCCATCAGGCCCACTTTGATGCCGTTGATGGCACCGTCATCAATCGCGGCACCGTTGGCGCGCTGCTCTTCCATTGCCATCGTCACGCCCAGCACAGGCGCGGCGACGTAAGGATGTGTATTAAAAAACTCCAGATGGCGTTTGATCGCCTGCTTACGATCGTCATTGTTTTCAGGATAAAGACGGCGAATGACCGGCACCATTGAGAAACAGAACCCCAGCGCCTGCATACGTTCAAAGTTCCAGGAGCCCTGAAAGAGGTTTGAGCGTAAAAACACAGCGCGTACGTCACCCGGCGTCAGTTTCTTTTCGACTTTTGTTATATCAACCATGTTGTCACCTGTTCCTTAATCGAGTTCGTTGTCGAGGTCGTTAGCTGACGGTGATGCCGCAGGCGCACCGGCTGCGCGGTTATATTTCGGGCTGAGCTGGATATAGAGCACCGCCATCACCACGCCAATCACGCCCAGTGCCACCAGGTTAAAGCTGGTAAACGCGGCAGTAACGAAACCCAGATAGAAGAACGGCATCAGGTAGCCTGCGCGCATCATGTTAATAACCATGGCATAACCCACCACCACGATCATGCCACCCGCGATGTTCAGGCCGTTGGTGACCACCTCCGGAATAGAGCTGAGCAGGGAGTGAACCGCATCCGTTCCTACCGAGATAGCCACAATCAGCGCCGGAATCGCGATGCGCATGGCCTGAAGCAGTAAGGCGGAAACGTGGATCCATGAGATGGCCGTGAGGTTGCCTTTCTCCGCCGCTTTGTCAGCGGCATGCTGGAAGGCTACGGTCAGCGTACGCACGATGATAGTCAGCACCTGACCGGCTGCCGCCAGCGGAATAGCCAGGGCGATACCGGCACCGACGCTCTGTCCACCGGCAATCACCAGAATGGTGGAGATAATCGAGGCCAGCGCAGCGTCCGGGGCAACCGCAGCACCGATGTTCATCCAGCCCAGCGCAATCATCTCCAGCGTACCGCCGATGATGATGCCCGTTTTCATATCCCCCAGCACAATGCCAATCAGCGTACAGGCGACTAACGGACGGTGAAACTGGAACTCATCCAGGATCGAACCCATCCCGGCAATACAGGCGATGATAAAGATTAATACAATTTGAAGTGTGGTTATTTCCATCATACTGCTTGTCCTCTACAGGATAGAAAAAGACGGCTGGCGCGTTATGCGCTCACCTTTGCCACCAGATCCATCATTTTTAGTTTTGGATCGCCCGAAACTTTACGCACCTCAAGTTCGATGTTGCGCGCGTTAAGCTGGCGAAATGCGGCGATATCTTTTTCATCGACCGAGACGGCATTGTTGACCTGGGTTTTACCCTGGCGAAAAGCCATGCCGCCAATGTTAACGCTCTTGATATCAACCCCTTGCTCAACAATCCGCAGGACATCCGTCGGGTTGGTAAACAGCAGCATGACCCGATCCCGGGCATATTTGGGGTTATTCCAGACGCGCACCATCTTATCGACGCCCACCACATGCGCGGTGACGCCCGGTGGTGCCACCTGGGTTAACAGCGTTTTGCGCACGTTGTCGTTGGCCACTTCGTCGCTGACAACGATGATGCGGCTGACGTTGGTTTCCTTGGTCCAGCGTGTAGCGACCTGCCCATGAATCAGGCGGTCGTCGATGCGCGCCAGGCAAATATTCATATGGTCGTCGGGGGTGAGAGGGCGACTGGCATGCGGGGCGCTGGCCGGGGCGGAGGGCGAGGCGGCAACCGCTGCGGGTTTTTCTTCAGGTTGTGCTTTTAAGGCTCTGACGCCTTCGCGACCGGTTTCTACCGCAATGGCCACCAGTTCGTCAAAAGAGGGGTTATCATCCCGCGCCATCAGGGTTTCCACCAACATGGGAATGTTTACCCCGGCGACCACCTCATAATGTGTTTTATCAACGACCAGCCGGCTGGCTGCATTGAAAGGGCTGCCGCCCCAGGTATCAACCAGAAAAAGCACGCCCTGTGAGGTGTCCAGTTCTGTCAGTCTTGCCTGATATTTCTCAATCAGCGTGTCCGCGTTTTCTCCCGGGACAAAATCAATCCATCCCACATTTTCCTGTTCGCCTAAAAGCATCTCTGCCGTTTTTAGCAGCTGCTCCGCTGCCCAGCCGTGTGTACCAATTACAAGAGCAATGGTCACGTGCTACCTCCGTTCGCTTGTTAGTTCCTCAGAACCTGAGGAACCGTTAAGAATTATCGCGTTAACAATATCCAAATCTTGTTAATGTGATTTAACCTGACTTCAACATTGCAGGGATAACTAACTCACTACGTGATGCCGGATTTATTTTAGTGTCCGAAAAAATAAATTTTGTGACATTGGTTGGTTATTTGCAGCATGAAAGAGGGAAGTTGAGTTTTTATGTCACTCAATGCCGTCTGGCGAAAATGTAAAAACAGGAAAATTTTTTGACCTCGTGGTACGAACTGATACATTAGCGATCTGTTTATTATTCAGGAGTAGCGGGCAGCAGCCCACCCTTATGGATCGTCACCGACGTTGCTTAACCTTGTCTTTGCGCTCTTCAGCGCGCCAATTTACGCCAGACCGCGTTTTCTCTGCTTTTCCGGGCTTCTCTCTGTCACGTCCTTCGACGCGGGCATGCGTTAGCGTAATCACATCCTTTTTCTGGAGTCACTAATGGAATTTCTGTTCGACCCCTCAATTTGGGCGGGATTGCTCACGCTCATCGTGCTGGAAATCGTACTCGGCATTGATAACCTGGTCTTTATTGCCATTCTTGCGGATAAGTTGCCTCCTAAGCAGCGTGATAAAGCGCGGTTAATTGGTCTTTCTCTGGCACTGGTGATGCGCCTGGGGCTGTTGTCACTTATCTCCTGGATGGTAACCCTGACGCGCCCTCTGTTCAGCGTGGGGGATTTTAGCTTTGCCGGACGCGATCTGATTTTGCTGGCGGGCGGGATATTCCTGTTGTTTAAGGCCACCATGGAACTGCATGAGCGGCTGGAAAACCGTCAGCTGGAAAACAGCGGTAACCGTAGCTACGCCAGCTTTTGGGCGGTGGTGACCCAGATTGTCATACTGGATGCGGTCTTCTCACTGGATGCCGTGATAACTGCGGTAGGGATGGTGAATAACCTGCCGGTCATGATGACTGCGGTCGTGATTGCGATGCTGGTGATGCTGCTGGCTTCCAAGCCGCTAACCAAATTCGTTAACGCGCATCCTACTGTTGTGGTGCTGTGTCTGAGTTTCCTGTTGATGATCGGCCTGTCACTGGTGGCTGAAGGCTTTGGCTTTCATATTCCGAAAGGCTATCTGTATGCGGCGATTGGTTTCTCGATTCTTATCGAGTTGTTCAATCAGATTGCCCGTCGCAACTTCATTCGTCATCAGTCCCATCGTCCGATGCGTGAGCGCACCGCCGAGGCCATTCTGCGGTTGATGGGGGGACGTAACCGGGTGCAGAGCGCACCTGCGAGCACTGAAGAGCAGGCGATTGCCGTCGCGATGCCGCAGGAAGCGTTTAAAGATGAAGAGCGCTACATGATTAACGGCGTACTGACGCTGGCGTCACGTTCCATCCGCAGCATTATGACACCGCGCGGCGATATCTCGTGGGTGGATGCCAACCGTCCTGTGGATGAAATTCGTATTCAACTTCTGGATACGCCGCACAGCCTGTTCCCGGTGTGTCGGGGGGAACTGGATGAGATCATCGGCGTGGTCAGAGCCAAAGAGCTGCTGGTGGCGCTGGATCACGGCGTTGACGTCGCGACCTTTGCCGCCAGCACACCGACGATTATTGTGCCGGAAACGCTTGACCCGATTAACCTGCTCGGCGTGCTGCGTCGTGCCAAAGGTAGCTTCGTGATTGTGACTAACGAGTTTGGTGTGGTGCAGGGCTTAATTACGCCGCTGGACGTGCTGGAAGCGATTGCCGGTGAATTCCCGGATGAAGATGAAACGCCGGATATCATCATGGATGGCGACGGCTGGTTAGTAAAAGGCGGCACTGACCTGCATTCTCTGCAGCAGCTTCTGGACTTCCATGAGCTGGTGAAGCCGGAGGAAGATCATGCTTCGCTGGCTGGCTTGTTGATTGCGCAAAAAGGGCAGTTACCTAAGCCCGGCGACGTGATCGATATCGAACCGCTGCACTTCCAGATTATTGACGCGACGGAGTACCGCATTGATCTGGTCCGGGTAACAAAAGATCAGCGTGACGACGACGAAGAAGAAGGTTAAGGCCACACCTGAAGATAAAACGCATCACGGAGTGATGCGTTTTTTTTGCGCGGAATAACGCGATGGCACACTTTTATCGCATTACAGGCCGAGGGTAAGCTGGTGCTGACGCAACCATTCCGGGAAGTCCTCCAGCGGCATGGGGCGGGCAAAGTAATAGCCCTGTAAATGTTCCACGCCCCGATCCCTCAGATAGTGGGCCTGTTCCTCGGTTTCAACGCCTTCCGCAACCAGACTGATGTTCAGGCGCTGTGCCAGAGAAATCACCATATCCGTCACGATGGCGTTGATGGCATCTGTGCCAATTGACGCGGTAAAAATTTTATCCAGCTTTAACACGTCCGGCTGCAAATCTTTCAGGTAGGACAACGAGCTGTGCCCGGTGCCGAAATCATCAATCGCCAGACGCACCCCAATGTCGTGCAGTTGAGAAATTACGGCCTGATCGACGACGGGCAGCGCATCACGTTCGGTTAATTCAACAACCAGCGTGGGAACGGGCTCGGCGGGCCACCAAAGCGTTTGCAGGTCTTCCAGAATGGCGCGGTCGCGGAAGTGGCTGGCAGCCACGTTAATGGCAATGTGAAAATGAGGGCTATGCGGAAGGTCGGGTAAGGCTTCGACAACGCGGTTCAGTACAAAGCGGGTTAACGGCTTAATCAGGTTCTGACGCTCAACAAGAGGGATAAAGACGTCAGGCGGAATCCAGCCCTGCCGAGGATTGTGCCAACGCAACAGTAGCTCAATGCCTTCACACTCAGACGTACGGGCATTGATCAACGGCTGGCAGTAAACCATAAACTCCCTGGCCGTAATGCCGTAACTAATCTGCCAGCTCAGACTCATACGATTGGCGGTCGCCAGCCAGACCACGTAGCCAATCAGTAAACTCAGCATCAGCGCCAGCGGCAACTGCGAGGGTAAAGATTCCAGCGCCAGGCGGGAAGGTGACGGACCATAGAGCGTCACGGTGTAAGGATAACGCAGTGAGGCCTCGGTATAGGTGACTTCATCTTCAGAAGGCTGCGTGGACTCAATCAACGGATTACCGTATTCCAGGCTTTTACCGTTGACGTTAAAAATGGCCCGTTCAACCCAGGGCGCCTGCGGCTCCAGCAGGTAGCTGCTCATTAATTCAATATTAATGGCCTGAAGAATGCCAGAACGATTATCCAGCGTCGTTGGCGTCCACAGTAATAAAACGGGTGAACCTTTAAGCAGATACTCATCCGTGGATAACACCATGCGCCGATCGTTAAGGGCCAGTTCGGGGTAGGTCTGACTAAATGAGATGTCCCGGGTGCCAAAAATACTGGAACAGTAGAGCGTGTCCCCATCGACCAACAGAACAGCGCGCACCGTTTGTAGTGACGAAATCTTTTCAATTAATGGAAAACGGGCATCCTGGCAGGGCATACCCACCAAGCCCAGCATGTTGTTCGCTGAGACGTCGAGAGGTGAAAACATGCGATCGAAACGCGTGATCGCCGTGTCGGCAAAGCTGATTGCTCGCTTTTGAATACGTGATTTTTCTTCAAAATAGCGAAAAGCCAGCGTTAATGTAAGAACAATCGAAGCAATCACCAGCGCAATAAGCAATCGCTTACGTCTGTATTGTCCACCATATTGCTGGGCCATGAACATCAAGAATCACCTTCCCAAAACCAGAAAATAGATATAGCTGGGTTGTTATCGGCACGGCCCGAAGCAAATTTAGGACCTGAGCGTAAAATGAAAGGTCATAAAAAAAGGAGAGCGACCCGAAGGTCGCTTTAACATTGTTAATATTTATAGCAGGCAGGGCTGACTAATGCACTGGTTAAAAAGCAGAAAGTTAGAAACAAATCTCAAAAAATATTAGTCACACTGAACTTTTATCGCCAGTCCGCCGCGGGAGGTCTCGCGATATTTGGCATTCATGTCTTTTCCTGTCTCGTACATGGTTTCAATGACCTTATCCAGCGAAACGCGCGGCTCGCTGGTGCGGCGCAGGGCCATACGTGCAGCGTTGATGGCCTTCACGGAGGCAATGGCATTGCGTTCAATGCAGGGCACCTGGACCTGACCCGCCACGGGATCGCAGGTCAGACCCAGATTGTGCTCCATGCCGATCTCCGCAGCGACACAGACCTGCTCTGGGCTGGCACCTAACAGTTCCGCCAGACCCGCTGCAGCCATAGAACAGGCAACGCCCACTTCGCCCTGACAGCCCACTTCGGCACCGGAGATAGAGGCATTCATTTTATAAAGAATGCCGATCGCGCCGGAGGCGAGAAAATAGCGAATAAAGATATCGGGCGTCACCGGTTCGATAAAGTGGTCGTAGTAGGCCAGCACGGCTGGCACGATGCCGCAGGCACCGTTGGTTGGTGCGGTGACCACACGCCCCCCGGCGGCATTCTCTTCATTTACCGCCAGGGCAAACATGTTAATCCAGTCAATGACGACCATGGGATCGTTAGAGTGCTTGGCAGAGGAGATCAGCAGGCGGCGCAGTGACGCGGCGCGGCGCGGCACGCGCAAGGGACCGGGCAGCACGCCTTCGGTATTCAGGCCGCGATCGATACAGGCCTGCATGGTTTGCCAGATTGTTGCGAAATAGGCGTTAATGTCGTCACGTGAATGCAGTGCCAGTTCATTTTTCATCACCAGCCCTGACAGGGAAAGCCCGGTTTCACGGCAGTGCGACAACAACTCTTTTGCCGAGTGGAAAGGCCAGGGAACCGAAACTTCATCCAGCGCAGACTGACCAAAATGCTCTTCATCGACAATGAAGCCGCCGCCAACGGAGTAATAGGTTTTTGACAACACCAGCAGATCGCCCGAAAACGCCAGCAGGCGCAGGCCATTTTCATGCAGAGAAAGGTTCTCGCTGCGGAAGACCATGCCGCCTTCGCGAGGAAAATCGACTTCATGCGCGCCTTTCGCAACCAGCAGACGTTCCCGCTGCTGCACGTCTTTGATAAAGGCAGGAATGGAATCAATGTCTACGCTGTCAGGTGACTCACCCGCCAGGCCCATGATGATAGCGATATCGGTATGGTGACCTTTACCGGTCAATGACAGGGAACCATAGACATCGACGGCGATGCGTGTCACCTCATGCAGTTTGCCCTGTTCAGACAACAGATCCACAAACTGCTTACCCGCTTTCATCGGACCGACCGTATGAGAACTGGATGGGCCAATGCCCACTTTAAACATGTCAAAAACCGAAATCATGGGTGACACTCCTCACAAAAAAAACTTACCCTGCCGTGGCAGTTTATGGCGCTAATAGTAAACGGCGAAGCAGGATGAACGCGCTGCTTTTCGCATGAAATAAACTAATTAAAACCACGAAAAAAAATTATAGTGTGAGATCGCGCGGAAGCCCGTAAACAGGGTTAAAAATGAAAGCTGCGTCAACTAAAACGCAATTTGCTGACTCAGTGAACGAATAATGCCTGCTGTCATGCCCCAGACCAGGTAATCCTGATAGCGCGACAGCCACACAGGATGGCGAATACCGGCGCGGTAGTAGTCAAGCTCTGCGTAGCGGCTGAGGCGCAACGCTTCGGTCAGGGGCATTTCAAAAGTACTCACCACTTCATCGGGGTTAATGCGCAGCGCGAGGCGGTCCGGGATGATGCCTAACACAGGCGTGACCTGAAATCCTGTGCTGCTGGTCACCGCAGGCAGGCAGCCCAAAACCTCCACCTGAGCGGGTGAAATACCCACCTCTTCCTGCGCTTCCCGCAAAGCGGTAGCGACCAGCGAACCATCTTCGGGGTCCTGCATGCCACCGGGAAAGGCCACCTGACCGGCGTGCTTACGCAGCCCGTGTGAACGCTGGGTCAGCAGAAGACCGGGCTGCTGACGTGCAACAATGGGAATTAACACCGCCGCATGGCGCCCAGAAAGCGGCTGCGTAGGTTGCTGAGGGGGCTGCAGCAGAAAGCGGGTGCGGAAATCCGCCAGCGTCAACGCCATTCAGGCCCCTTTTTCCAGCGCGGGCAAAATGCGGCTGACCTTATCCAGGGTTTCCTGATATTCCGATTCCAGCTCGCTGTCGGCCACTAAACCGCCGCCAGCCGAACAGTAGAGGTGATGATCTTCGGCAATCAACGTACGAATCGTAATACTGGTGTCCATACGACCACATACACTCAGATATCCGATGCTGCCACACCAGGCGTTACGGCGTTGCGGTTCCAGTTCATCGATAATTTCCATTGCACGAATTTTCGGCGCACCCGTAATCGAACCGCCGGGAAAGCAGGCGCGTAACAGATCGCAGGCCTGCAGATTTTCGGGCAGCGTGGCGCGAACGGTGCTGACCAGATGATGCACGGCCGGAAAGGGTTCCACCACAAACAGTTCGGGTACGCTTACGGAACCGGCCACGGCGACCCGGCCTATATCATTACGCAGCAGATCGACAATCATCAGATTCTCTGCCCGGTCTTTGGCGGACGTCCGCAGACTTTCGGCCTGGGCGGCGTCCCGCAGCGGATCGCTGTCACGCGGGCGCGTACCTTTAATCGGGCGGGTCGTAATGACGTGTTGATCCAGCGCCATAAAGCGCTCGGGGGAAAGGCTGAGAATGGCGCTCTCCGGCAGGCGTAAAAAAGCGCTGAAAGGCGCGCGATTAGCCTGATTCAGCAAGCAGAACGCACGCCATTCGTCACCCTGATAACCGGCCTTGAAGCGCTGTGACAGGTTGACCTGATAGCAGTCACCCGCCTGGATATAGGCCTGGACCTTGCGAAAACGTTCCGCGTAGTCATCAACGCTGAGGTTAGCGGACCATTCGCTGGTCAGTGAAAACGGCGCGCTTTCACGTGTGGGCCAGCCTTCCAGCCAACTGAGCCGCTGCGCAACATCCTCTACAGCAACCAGGGTCAATGTCTGACGATGATGATCGGCAATTAACGCCCAGTTGTAAATGCCCACCGCCATATCCGGCGTCTGCAGATCGGCGGTGGCGATCTGAGGTAACTGCTCAAAGCGCCGTCCCAGGTCATAGCCAAACAGCCCCAGCGCGCCGCCCACAAAGGGTAAATCCGGATGGCGTGTTGGGGAGATGCCCAACGCGTTGCAGTAGTGCTGCACGAGAGAGAGAGGATCGTCCTCACTGTTTTCATGGCCATGTGCATGGCGAATTTCTGTTATCCTGCCACGCGTCGTCAGTGTGGTAAGGGGATCGGCGGTCAGGATATCAAAACGGTTATCGCTGTGATCGGCGTGCCCTGACGACAGCAGCATCGCCCATGGCAGATGCGCAATACGGGAAAAATAGTGCGTAAGGGCGTCAGGAGAATAACGTAGGTTATGAGTTTGAACGTTCATTGAGCACAAAATCTGACATCAGAAATGCCGTTAGACTGACATATTTTTTCCTGACTGGCACCTGTTTGTTCCCCATGAAATAATGGCAGCCCTAAAGCAGGAGTGAAACATGATTACAGGATTACCCGCACTTTCACACGACCAGCAGCAACGCGCGGTAGAACGCATTCAACAGTTAATGGCAGAGGGCATGTCCAGCGGCGAGGCGATAACCCTGGTGGCGCAGGAAATTCGTGAAAGTCACACCGGAGAACTGATTCGGGCGCGCTTCGAAGATGAAGACGACGAAGGCTGACGCCCGGAACCGGGGTTAACGCGCGGCGATAATTTTTATTTCGACTTTATACTTCGGATTCATTAAGGCTGCCTGAACCGTGCAGCGCACCGGGGCATTGCCGGGTGAAACCCAGGCGTCCCAGGCGCGGTTCATTGCCGCAAAATCAGCTTTATCGACCAGAAAAATGGTGGCATCCAGGATTTTGCTTTTGTCACTGCCCACGCGTGTAAGCAGGGCGTCAATCACCGCCAGCGCATTGGCGGTTTGCGCTTCGGCATCCGCATCAAGGTTTTCAGGCACGCTGGTATAATAAATCGTGTCGTTATGAACAACCGCTTCGGACATACGATGTTCGGGATCAATGCGCGTAATGCTCATCATCTTCTCCTTATTTTTTTGGACGCTTAGCCTGACATATTCCCGATGCCATTGTCATCCATTGCAAACGCCTGCGGGCGTCGGTCGCGCATCGTGGCCGGAAAAATGGTATAAAACGTCGCTTATCAGTTCAGGACTCCTAGGAAGAAGGCATGGCGAATACGCAATATCTGTTTTGGGTGATGTTTGGCGCACTGGCGCTGCTGTCTGTAGTGGTGTCAACTTTTGTGGGCATGTCGCGTACGGCCAGACAGGGGTTTATCACGCTGGCGGTTTTATGGGTGATCCTGGCGGCGGGTGCGCTTTATATCAGTCATTAGCGGCATTCCCTGCATCCAGCTAGCATAATGGAGACGCCCGCGTCAGCAATTTCCTTAAGGCGGGAAAGACTGACATAATATACAGTGTTTTTTGCCGGAATTGAGAGGATACGTGGCAGACGATTTTGCATCAGATGGCGCGCTGGCAAAGCGTATTACGGGGTTCAAACCGCGTGAAGCACAGCGTGAAATGGCCCAGGCTGTCACCGAGGCCGTGCAGAGCAGCGGTGAGCTGGTTGTTGAAGCGGGCACGGGGACGGGCAAGACCTATGCCTACCTGGCACCGGCGTTACGCGCCAATAAAAAAGTGATTGTGTCCACGGGCTCAAAAGCCCTGCAGGATCAGCTTTATGCTCGCGATTTGCCCACCATCGCTAACGCGCTAAAATTTACCGGTAAAACGGCGCTGCTTAAAGGGCGATCTAACTACCTGTGCCTGGAGCGGATGGATCAGCAGTCTGCCACCGGCGGCGATCTGAGCGTTCAGTCGCTTACCGACCTGGTGACGCTGCGCGCCTGGGCCTCACACACCGTCGACGGCGATATCAGCGCCTGTGCAGACGTGACGGAAGACAGTCCGATATGGCCGCTGGTGACCAGTACCAATGACAACTGTCTGGGAAGCGATTGCCCGCAGTATAAAGCGTGTTTTGTCGTCAAAGCGCGCAAGAAAGCTATGGATGCCGATGTCGTCGTCGTCAATCATCATCTTTTTCTTGCCGATCTGGTGGTGAAAGAGGGGGGCTTCGGTGAGCTGATCCCTGAAGCGGACGTCATGATTTTTGATGAAGCCCATCAGTTACCGGATATCGCCAGCCAGTATTTCGGTCAGCAGATCTCCAGCCGTCAGTTAGCCGATCTGGCGAAAGACATCATTATTGCCTATCGCACCGAAGTGCGTGACGTTCAGCAACTGCAAAAATCGGCCGACAGGCTGGCTCAGTGCGCTCAGGATTTTCGGCTGGCGCTGGGCGAACCCGGCTATCGCGGAAATCTGCGGGACTTGCTCAGTGATAACAACATCATGCGCATGTTCACGCTGCTCGATGATGCCCTGGAACTGTGCTATGACGTCATTAAACTCTCACTCGGGCGTTCTGCGCTGCTTGATGCGGCCTTTGAACGCGCAGCGCTTTACCGTACGCGACTGAAGCGCATACGATCCATCAGCGAACCGGGATTCAGTTACTGGTATGAATGCACATCGCGTCACTTTGTGCTGGCGCTAACGCCGTTATCCGTGGCCGAACGCTTCCGGGAAATGATGGATGACCGCAAAGCGGCATGGATTTTCACCTCAGCGACCCTGGCCGTCGATGAAAAGATGGACCATTTTGCCGATCGGTTAGGCGTGAGCAAGGCGAAGAGTTTGATTCTCAGTAGCCCGTTTGACTACTCACAGCAGGCATTACTGTGCGTTCCACGCAATCTGCCGGAACCGAATCGTCCCGGTGGCGCACGCCAGCTGGCTAAAATGATGAAACCCTTGATCGATGCAAATAAAGGCCGCTGCTTCTTCTTATGTACCTCACATCTGATGATGCGTGAGCTGGCGGCCGAGTTCCGCGCCTCCATGACGTTGCCTGTGTTGGTGCAGGGCGAAACCAGTAAAGGGCAACTGCTGAAACAGTTTATCGAAAAGGGCAATGCTCTGCTGGTGGCTACCAGCAGCTTCTGGGAAGGGGTGGACGTACGTGGCGATGCGCTCTCGCTGGTCATCATCGACAAGCTGCCGTTTACCTCACCGGAGGATCCGCTGTTAAAAGCCCGCATGGAAGACTGCCGTTTGCGGGGAGGCGATCCCTTCAGTGACGTGCAACTGCCCGACGCCGTGATTACGTTGAAACAGGGCGTTGGCCGTTTGATTCGCGATACTGACGATCGTGGCGTGCTGGTGATTTGCGACCAGCGTCTGGTATCCCGGCCTTATGGCGCGCTGTTTCTTAACAGCCTGCCGCCCACTCCACGCACGCGGGATATCGCGCAGGCTATTGCCTTTATTCGTCAGCAACCTGACGCGTAATTTTATGCTAAGATGCGCGCCGTTTTTGAATCCTCTGAGGTCGTTATGTCGGTCCGAATTTTAGCGCTGGATACAGCGACAGAAGCCTGTTCTGCAGCCCTGCTCAACGGGCAGCAGATTGATGCGCGCTTTGAGATCGCGCCGCGCGATCACACCCAACGAATTTTACCCTTAGTGGCAGAACTGCTGCAGTCTCAGCAGTTGGAACTAACACAACTTGATGCGCTGGCATTTGGCCGCGGTCCGGGCAGCTTCACCGGCGTGCGTATTGGTATCGGGATCGCTCAGGGGCTGGCACTGGGCGCGGCGTTGCCCATGGCGGGGATCTCTACGCTGGCCACGCTGGCGCAGGGTGCCTGGCGGCTGCACGGTGCCACGCGGGTATTAACCGCGATAGATGCCCGTATGGGCGAAGTCTACTGGGCCGAGTATCAGCGTGATGAGCAGGGTCACTGGCAGGGTGAAGCGAGCGAGAGCGTACTGTCGCCCGCCGCGGCCTTGACGCGGATGCAGGCGCTGGAGGGCGAATGGTTTACTGCCGGAACCGGCTGGCAGGCCTGGCCAGATCTGCAGCAGGGCCATGCCCTTCAGCTGGTTAACAGCCATGTGGAACTGCCTGCGGCAGAAGATATGTTGCCCTTGGCCGTCGCCGCTTTGCAGCAGGGCGCGACGGTATTGCCTGAGAACGCAGAACCCACCTATCTGAGAAACGAGGTGGCCTGGAAAAAACTGCCTGGACGCTGAAACGTGACGCAACTTATTGTTATCGGAGCACTCTAAACAGCAACTTTCAGGAGAATACCCATGTCAATTCGTCGTCACGGTGTTGCCGGTCTGCTACTGGCCTGCGCCCTGGTTTTAAGTGGTTGTGTTTCAGTGCCGGATAACATTAAGGGCAATTCCGCCATGCCCCAGCAGGACTTATTGCGGGTGATGAAAGATCCGGCCATCTATGTCGGTCAGGAATCGCGCTTTGGCGGCAAGGTGGTTAACGTGTTCAACCGTAACGGCAAAACCCGGCTGGAAATAGCGACGCAGCCGCTGGATGAGGGCGCGCGTCCCGTACTGGGCGCCAGCTCTGTGGGTCGCATCTATGCCGACATTCCCGGCTTCGTCGATCCGACGGATGTCAAAGATCAGTACGTTACGGTGCTCGGTACGATTAAGGGCACGGAGCAGGGCAAAATTGGCGAGGCCACCTATCAGTTTGTGGTCATCGACGTTCGTGGCTATCAGCGCTGGCATCTGACGCGCCAGATTGTTGCGCCTCCGCAGCCCATTGACCCGTGGATTTGGTATGGCCCGACGCGCCATCGTGGGGGCTACTGGGGACCTAACCCGTACTGGGGAATGTATAACAGCGGGCCCGCACAGGTTGAAACTATCCTGACACAGTAAGCATTACCTGTTTTATTCAGCCCGGTAGCGGTGCTCGCTGCCGGGCTTTTTATTTGTATTGTCTGCAAAGACGAAATTTAGTGATGGACTTCGCAACCTCAACATGACAAGAAGAGCAAACTGGTACAATCAGTTAAAATATTGTTAACAAATGCGATTGTCGAGGCGGCGATGAGTACACAACAAGATTATCGGGGTGAATCCTTGAATAAGGTTTGGCTAAAACGCTACCCGGCAGACGTCCCTGCCGAAATTAATGCTGATCGTTACCGCTCTCTGGTTGATCTGTTTGAGCAGGCCGTTGCCCGTTACGCCGGGCAACCTGCTTTTTACAACATGGGTCAAAAGATGACCTATCGCCAACTGGACGAAAAAAGTCGGGCCTTTGCCGCCTATCTGCAACATGAGTTGAAACTGAAACAGGGCGACCGTGTTGCCCTGATGATGCCTAATCTGCTGCAATATCCGGTTGCGCTCTTTGGCGTTTTGCGGGCCGGAATGGTCGTGGTCAACGTCAACCCACTCTATACGCCGCGCGAATTAAAACACCAACTTAATGACAGCGGTGCCAGCGCGATCGTTATTGTCTCTAACTTTGCGCATACGTTAGAAAAAGTCGTCAGCGAGACCGCGATCATACACGTTGTTCTGACCCGCATGGGCGACCAGCTTGCACCGGTCAAAGCCACCCTTGTGAACTTTGTGGTGAAGTATGTGAAGCGACTGGTACCAAAGTACCATTTGCCGGGTGCGATAGCGTTTCGCCACGTACTGGAAGCCGGAGAGAAAATGCCGTATCAGCGCCCGGATGTCAGTAATGAGGATCTGGCGTTTCTGCAATACACGGGCGGCACGACAGGCGTGGCGAAAGGTGCCATGCTGACGCACCGGAATATGCAGGCAAACCTTGAACAGACGAAAGCCACCTACGGCAAGCTGTTACGGGATGGCAAGGAGTGCGTTGTCACAGCGTTACCGCTTTACCATATCTTTGCGCTGACCGTTAACGGCTTGCTGTTTGTTGAGCTGGGTGGGCAGAATCTGCTGATCACCAATCCGCGTGATATTCCCGGTTTTGTTAAAGAGATCGCCAAATATCCGTTTACCGCCATTACCGGCGTGAATACGTTGTTCAACGCGCTGCTTAATGACGATGGCTTTACCAAACTCGATTTTTCTACCCTGCGCCTCTCTGCCGGGGGCGGGATGGCGGTACAAAAGGCAGTCGCTGAGCGCTGGGAAAAACTCACCGGCCACTATTTACTGGAAGGCTACGGTCTGACCGAGTGCTCTCCGCTGGTCTCCGTCAATCCTTATGACATCAGCTGCCACACGGGCAGTATTGGCTTACCGGTGCCCTCAACGGACGTGATCATTCTGGATGAAAACGGCAATGAAGTGCCAACCGGAGAGCCCGGCGAATTGTGTATCCGGGGTCCGCAGGTGATGCATGGCTACTGGCAGCATCCGGAGGCCACGGCAGAAGTCCTGAAAAATGGCTGGCTCCACAGCGGGGATATTGTTACCGTTGACCACGAAGGATTTATCCGTATCGTGGACCGCAAAAAGGATATGATTCTGGTGTCAGGTTTTAACGTCTATCCGAATGAAATTGAAGACGTTCTGATGCAGCATCCCAAAGTGCGCGAAGCGGCTGCGATTGGCGTGCCCAGCGAACTGTCGGGCGAGGCGGTGAAGGTCTGTGTGGTGAAGAAAGATCCCTCGCTGACCAAAGAAGAGCTGCTCGATCACTGTCGTCGTCAGCTCACCGGCTACAAAGTGCCGAAAATCGTTGAGTTCCGCGATGAACTACCCAAAACGAATGTAGGAAAAATTCTGCGTCGTGAACTGCGCGACGAGGTGAAAACCCACACGGGTTGATTCACCGTCAGGATTCAGGTTGAACGCCGGCTCTGTCCGGCGTTTTTATTGCTTTTAACATGGAGCACCGCACGTTGTCGGCTGCGGTGAAAACTGAACGTGAACTATTCCCTGATCGATAACGATGATCGCCTGGCCGAGGTGTGCAACAAAGCACGCCAGCATACGGCCGTCGCCCTGGATACGGAATTTGTCCGTACCCGTACCTACTATCCACAGCTGGGACTGATTCAGCTGTTTGATGGCGAACAGCTGGTGTTGATCGATCCGTTACCTGTCCGTGACTGGTCACCGTTTATCGAACTGTTAACGGATACCCGCGTCACGAAATTTTTGCACGCGGGCGGCGAAGATTTGGAAGTCTTCCTGCACCGTTTTGCTGTATTGCCACAGCCGATGATTGATACACAGATTCTGGCGGCCTTTAGCGGTCAACCGCTTTCCTGGGGATTTGCCTCCATGGTGGCGCACTTTACCCAGGTCGAATTAGATAAGAGTGAGGCGCGCACGGACTGGCTGGCGCGTCCGCTGACGGAACGGCAGTGCCAGTATGCCGCTGCCGACGTGCATTACCTGTTGCCGATTGCTCATCAACTCATGCAACAGGTTGAGCAGGCAGGGAACATGGCGGCGGCGCTGAGCGAATGTGAAAACCTGTGCCAGCGTCGGCTGGATAGCTTAGCGCCGGAAGATGCCTGGCGCGATATCACCAATGCCTGGCAGCTGCGTCCGCGCCAGCTGGCGGCGCTGCAACGCCTGGCGGCCTGGCGGCTCAAGGTTGCCCGAGAAAAAGACATGGCAGTGAATTTTGTGGTGCGGGAAGAGAACCTGTGGAAAGTCGCCCGTTTCATGCCGGGCTCGCAGGGTGAGTTAGATCACCTGGGCTTATCTGGCCATGAGATTCGTTTTCACGGCAGGGCGATGCTGGCGCAGGTCGCAGACGCAGCCGGACTGGCTGAAAGCGAGCTGCCGCCGCCGTTAAGCAATCTGGTCGATCATGTGAACTATAAGCGGGCGTTTAAAGCGATCAAAGCACTGGTGCAGCAGGTAAGTGAGCAGAGCGGGTTTAGTCAGGAGCTGCTGGCATCGCGCCGACAGATCAATCAGGTACTGAGTCAGCACTGGGGGCTGAAGCCACAAAACCGCGAACCTGAACTGTTAACTGGCTGGCGAGGCGACGTGCTGAAACCCGGCATTATGACCATCCTTGCCGAGATGTAAGAAATTTCCCCTGCCAGTACAGCGCAGGGGAAAATCAGGAAACGGTCGACGTCATTTAGGCACGTCTTCCGTTTCGGGTAGCGTGACGTTCAGTTCCAGAATGGAGATATCATCCCCTTTCTGGTCGAGTTGAACCGTCACCATGTCCGGATCAATCTTCACGTACTTGCAAATCACTTCGAGAATGTCGCGCTTAAGTTGCGGAAGATAGTGGGGCTCACTGTCGCCCCTTCTCCGTTCTGCCACAATAATCTGTAGCCTTTCCTTGGCTATGTTGGCAGTGTTCTTCTTCCGGGATAAAAAGAAATCAAGTAATGCCATGGTTTATCCCCCGAACAGGCGTTTCAGGAAACCCTTCTTCTCTTCTTCAATAAAGCGGAAGGGGCGACTTTCACCGAGTAACCGGTCAACGGTATCGGCATAGGCTTTACCAGCATCAGACTCACCATCGAGAATTACCGGCTCACCCTGGTTAGAGGCACGAAGAACCGACTGGTCTTCCGGGATGACGCCGACCAGAGGAATACGCAGGATTTCCAGAACATCTTCCATGCTCAGCATATCGCCACGATTCACGCGGCCAGGATTGTAACGGGTCAGCAGCAGATGCTCTTTAACCGGTTCCTGGCTGGTTTCCGCACGGCGGGATTTGGAAGAAATAATACCGAGAATACGGTCAGAGTCGCGTACAGAGGAAACTTCCGGGTTCGTGGTGATGATGG
Source organism: Pantoea sp. B623 (assembly GCF_024814475.1). Classification (NCBI taxonomy): domain Bacteria; kingdom Pseudomonadati; phylum Pseudomonadota; class Gammaproteobacteria; order Enterobacterales; family Erwiniaceae; genus Pantoea; species Pantoea sp. B623. The sequence continues at coordinate 4,567,355 of NZ_JANUXM010000004.1, forward strand.
CTTCGTCGGCAAAATAGAGCGCCATTAACGCACCGGTTTCGATGCCGGCCGGCGAGTCACAAACGATGAAGTCAAACGCCATCTCTGCCAGATCGTTCAGCACCTTCTCAACACCTTCGCGGGTAAGGGCGTCTTTGTCGCGGGTCTGTGAGGCAGGCAGAATATAAAGTTGTTCTGTGCGCTTATCACGAATCAATGCCTGGTTCAGCGTGGCATCACCCTGAATGACATTAACAAAATCATAAACCACACGGCGTTCGCAGCCCATGATTAAATCAAGGTTACGCAGGCCGATATCAAAGTCGATGACAACCGTTTTTTTGCCTTTCTGCGCTAAACCGGTGGCGATGGCCGCGCTTGACGTGGTCTTACCAACGCCCCCTTTACCGGATGTAACTACAATAATGCGTGCCATAAATGTTGATTTCCTTAACGAAAGAAAAGGGGCCTAATTAAGTGTCTGGATAGTCAGCGCGCCGTCCTGAAGGCAGAGGCGTGCCGCTTTAGCAAAAAACGCTTCGGGGATTTGATCCATGATCCAGTACTCCCCGGCGATAGAAACCAACTCTGCTGCCAGGTTGGTGCAAAAAATCTGGCAATCTCTGTCACCGCTGGCACCCGCCAGCGCGCGGCCGCGCATCATGCCATAGATATGAATATTGCCATCGGCAACCAGTTCCGCGCCGGCGCTGACGCTGCTGGTGACAATCAAATCCGCATTGCGGGCATAGATTTGCTGACCAGAACGCACCGGCGTGTTAACGATGCGTGTTTTCGCCACCAGCGCTTCCGTCGCAACGGGTTTTGACTCCGGCTCCGGCGCTTCGCGCTTGTGGCTCTTTTTACCTTCGGCCAGCACCGGAAGACCGACGCGGGCGATCATTTTTTTCAGCGCCTCGTCTTTGCATCCACTGACGCCGACGATACGGAGCCCCGTTGCGCTGACGGCCTGCTGCATCTGTTTCCAGTTTACGGCCGCATCAAGGGCCGCAACATTCAGCACCACGGGTGCGTTTTTCAGGAAATCTGGAGCCTGGTCAATTTTGTCCTGTAGCGCTTTGCGGATCACCTCTGGCTCATGGTGATGCAAATGAACAACGGACAAGGTAAAACTGCTTCCCTTAAATTCGATTGGCGATTGCGGCATCTGTCCCGACTCAGTCCTGTTTTACTACCCTGTGCTAAGCGATCATAAAAGCATCGTTAAAGCGCGATCGGCGAATATTCGAAGTACTGCAAGCATGTTATAGTTACCGCTATATTCAAACAAGCCTCACGGCTGGTTAATTCGAGTAAAAATATGTTTTGTGTGATCTACAGAAGTCCCGTCCGCGACCAGACTTATCTCTACGTTGAAAAAAAAGACGATTTTTCGCGCGTTCCTGAGGCCCTGCTAAAAGGCTTTGGTAAGCCTCAGTTAGCGATGGTGGTGAACCTGGCCCAGCGCGACAAACTGGCCAATGCGGACATCAATAAAGTGAAGCAGGGGTTAAGCGAGCAGGGATATTATTTGCAAATTCCACCACCCATCGAAAGTTTGTTAAAAACGCATCTCGAACTGGATAGAAAAGATTAACTCGGATTGTTCCTTTAATATAAATTTTGCAGGGCCGTCATCAGCAAATTTATATTCCCGTGAGGCTGAATAATAATTGCACAGTCGCGCCGCTGCGGCGCGCTGTTTGCAACCTGACCGGTCAGATGAAGGCGGCGACGCACAAATAGCCTGGCTGACTTATTGACAATTCTCGCGCATCTGTCAGGTTTATGCATCTCAGTGATAGCTGGCAGGCTGGCTTTAGGTGTTGTCTGTCAGTAACGTCAATCCGCCGACATGACTGGCATTTCGGCACTCTAAGCAGGGGATTAGCATGTATCAGCATCGTAACTGGCAAGGCGCTTTGTTAGATTATCCCGTGAGCAAAGTGGTTTGCGTGGGCAGCAACTATGCGAAACACATCAAAGAAATGGGCAGTGCGACACCGACCGAGCCGGTTATTTTTATTAAGCCGCAAACGGCCTTGTGCGATCTGCGCCAGCCTTTATCTGTTCCCGATGCGTTTGGTGAAGTGCACCACGAAGTTGAGCTGGCCGTACTGATAGGCACCACCCTGAAGCAGGCTTCAGAAGCGCACGTGGCGCAAGCGATCGCCGGTTACGGTGTGGCGCTGGATTTAACCCTGCGTGACCTGCAGGCAGGCTTAAAAAAAGCCGGGCAGCCGTGGGAAAAAGCGAAAGCCTTTGATAACGCCTGTCCGGTCTCGGGATTTATTCCGGTCGCTGAGTTCTCAGGCGACCCGCAGAATACCGAGCTGAAGCTGGTGGTCAACGGTGAGGTTCGCCAGCAGGGCAACACCGCCGATATGATCCACAAAATTCTGCCGCTGATTGCACATATGAGTCAGTATTTTACCCTGCATGCGGGTGATGTCATCCTGACCGGCACGCCTGAAGGCGTGGGGCCGATGCGCTCGGGCGATACGCTTGAGGTTTCTGTTGCGGGCCACGGCATCAGCACGCGGGTACTCTAAAACTTGCATCATCGCGTCAATATCTTTATAAGGTGCGGTTTAGGCTAAATCTGGACAATCATCATGACTGAAACCCCTTTCTGGCAACATAAGCGCCTGGCACAAATGAGCGATGAGGAATGGGAATCCTTGTGTGATGGTTGTGGCCAGTGCTGCCTGAACAAATTACAGGACGCCGATACGGATGAAATCTATTTCACCAACGTCGCCTGTAATCAGCTCAATATAAAGACCTGTCAGTGTCGCAATTACGAACGTCGGTTTGAATTTGAAGAAGACTGTATCAAGCTGACGCGCGAAAACCTGACCACCTTCAACTGGCTGCCCCGTACCTGCGCCTACCGGCTGCTGGGCGAGGGGAAGCCGCTCCCGGCCTGGCATCCGCTGCGCGCGGGCTCCAAAACCGAGATGCATGCTCAACGTATTTCGGTGCGTTATATTGCGGTGCGAGAAAGCGAAGTGCGTGACTGGGAAGATCACATTATTGATAGGCCGGATCGTAACGGCTGATGCACATACATTAAAGGCTGCCAGTGGCAGCCTTTTTAACGTTAGCGGCCAAATAAATCCCGGCGCTTAGGTTTTAACGGCTGCGCGATCAGAACCAAAATGCCGACCAGCAGATAGGCAGCGAAAACACCGATCATCCACTGTGGCATGCTGAGCGACAGGAATTCCCACCCACGATCTGAACAGTCTCCGCTGGCGACGAACACCGACGGTAGCCATTTATCCAGCGGCAGCCACGTTGGAAAACGGGCCGCGAAATCACAGGTCACAAAAGGATTGGGATGCAGCAGGATCATCGTGTGTTCGTAAGACAGCCGCAGGCCTTCCCAGGCGCTGTAGATCCAGACCAGAATGGCCACCAGCCGTAACGGTGAACGTGGCAAAAGAAACCCGATAAGCCCTGCAGCCACTACGCCAAACAGCGCACAGCGCACATAAATACACATTACACAGGGTTTGAAGCCCAAACCATACTGGAACCACAACGCCGTAAGCTCCAAGGCCAGTGCAGAGAGGGCCAGTAATAACCAGGCCCCGCGACCACGCGAACATTGGTTTAAATATCGCAACATATTGCATTCCCTGTAAACGTTAATGCCCCGCAGTGTAAACCAAAAGTCGCTGCGCGCCATCCTGCGTTGGGTAAAAATTATGTACAAACATGACCTGGCACTGATCCAGATTAATGACTTAACAAAAATTCTGATAACCGCGTGATATTGATGTTCTTTTGCGCGTTAAATCCCGCAAGCAAGGGAACCGCGTGGTGGCAATGCGCCCGCCCAAAACGCTGAGGTAAGGCTGGCGTAAATACGGCCGTAATGATCGCGGTAATCTGTCTTAATTTTGTGCTAAACCGCGCTTTTAATGGTTGTGCAGTCTGTATCCGCTATAGGGCGTCTGGTATGATGAGTCCCCATTACGATCCAGAAAGCAATGAGAACACACAGTTATGGTTATTAAGGCGCAGAGTCCAGCCGGATTTGCTGAAGAGTATATAATTGAAAGCATCTGGAACAGCCGTTTTCCGCCTGGATCCATTCTTCCTGCTGAACGTGAGCTTTCTGAACTGATTGGTGTAACACGTACCACATTGCGCGAAGTGCTGCAGCGTCTGGCGCGTGACGGCTGGCTGACGATTCAGCACGGCAAACCTACTCGCGTGAATAATTTTTGGGAAACCTCGGGTCTTAATATTCTTGAAACCCTGGCGCGTCTCGATCATGACAGCGTACCCGCCCTGATCGATAACCTGTTATCTGTCCGAACCAATATTTCTTCGATCTTTATCAGTCGCGCCTTACGCCATTATCCAGAGAAGGCACGCGAGGTGCTGGAAGCCGTAAACAGTGCTGAAGACCAGGTAGACAGCTATACCGAACTGGATTACCGGGTGTTTCGCGGGCTGGCGTTCGCATCAGGCAACCCAATTTATGGCCTGATCCTCAATGGGCTGAAAGGGCTTTACACCCGCGTTGGACGCCACTACTTTTCCAACCCGGAAGCGCGTAAGGTGGCACGCGATTTTTATCAAACGCTGCTCAACCTGTGTGACAAAGAGCCTACTCAGGACGAAATCGTTGAATGTGTCCGTCGCTATGGTCGTCAGAGTGGCGATATCTGGCATTCGATGCAAAAAACGTTGCCGGACGATTTAGGCAGCAAACGTTAATAAAAAACCGGACATGGCGTCCGGTTTTTTTTATTCCGCTTAAAGCGGGGCGTTGCGCGGTGGATTACGGTCCAGTAGCTCAACGCTCCCGTCTTCGTTTTGCTGTTCCAGAATAACGTCAAATCCCCATAGTCGTTGCACGTGTTTAAGCACTTCCCGGCGGCTTTTGTCCAGCGGCGCACGGCTCTGCGGGACATAGCGCAGCGTCAGGGAACGATCGCCGCGCAGGTCGACGTTGTAAACCTGAATGTTGGGCTCCAGGTTACTCAGGTTGTACTGAGCGGAGAGCTGTTGACGAATCGCACGGTAGCCCGCCTCATCGTGGATGGCAGCGATCTCCAGAAAGTTATTACGATCGTCATCCAGTACGGTAAACAGGCGGAAATCGCGCATAACCTTTGGCGACAGGAACTGACTGATAAAACTTTCATCCTTGAATTCCCGCATCGCGAAATGCAGGGTTTTTAGCCAGTCAGAACCGGCAATATCCGGGAACCAGTAACGATCTTCTTCGGTTGGCGACTGGCAAATGCGCTTGATGTCCTGGAACATCGCAAAACCTAATGCATAGGGGTTAATCCCGCTATACCACTGGCTGTTATACGGTGGCTGATAGATGACGTTGGTATGGCTGTGGAGAAATTCCATCATGAAGCTCTCGGACACTTTGCCTTCATCGTACAGGTGGTTCAGGATGGTGTAGTGCCAGAAGGTGGCCCAGCCTTCATTCATGACCTGGGTTTGTTTCTGGGGATAGAAATACTGGCTCACCTTACGCACTATGCGCAGAATCTCCCGCTGCCAGGATTCGAGCAGGGGTGCGTTCTTTTCCATAAAGTAGAGCAGGTTTTCCTGCGGCTCTGAAGGGTAACGCGCGGCCTCAACCAGCGTGGCTTCTTTCTCTTTGCGCGGCAGCGTACGCCAGAGCGTGTTCACTTGACTCTGCAGATACTCTTCACGGCTTTTTTGCCGCGCTTTCTCTTCCTGCAACGAAATTTTCTGGGGACGCTTGTAGCGATCAACACCGTAGTTCATCAACGCGTGGCAGGAATCAAGCAGGCGTTCCACTTCTTCAACCCCGTAACGCTCCTCGCAGTCAGAAATATAATTCTTTGCAAACAACAGATAATCCACGATGGAGCTGGCATCGGTCCAGCTACGAAACAGGTAGTTATTCTTGAAGAAGGAGTTGTGCCCGTAGCAGGCGTGCGCCATCACCAGCGCCTGCATGGTCATCGTGTTCTCTTCCATCAGATAGGCGATGCAGGGATTGGAATTGATCACGATTTCGTAAGCCAGGCCCTGCTGGCCGTGCTTGTAGCGCTGCTCGGTCTCAATAAATTTTTTGCCAAAAGACCAGTGCGAGTAGTTAATGGGCATCCCTACGCTTGAGTAGGCGTCCATCATTTGCTCTGAGGTGATCACTTCTATTTGGTGCGGGTAGGTATCCAGACCGTAGTGTTTGGCTACGCGGTCGATTTCAGCGAGATAGACATCGAGCAGGTCGAAGGTCCAGTCGGGTCCATCGCTGATGCGTTTGCTGTCCATGAGTGAATCGTCAAAGATTGTTGTCATAGCGCACCTCTGTTTTGGCGAACGGACTCACGCGGTGGGGTTGCCCGTTGCGATTTATTTAAGGCTCTTCCTGAGAAAGGGAACCCAAAAAAACTGAGTGAACATATCAATGATAGTTCACTGTCGCTTATCCGATCCGGGAACTCAAACGAATTCTTTGGCAGAAAAATCATTTCAGGTTTAAGGGGTTGGGATTAAATAGCTCTACCGACTACATTGCAGGTATTTATTAGCACAATATTCTGGAATTGGGCCAAAAGGCGCGCTTTGAATGATTCTCCTGAAAGTGGTGGAATTAACTATAGACAATGTCATTTATGCCTGCTTTTTTTACTATTGGCGCATAACTCTCTGAATTTAAGTGGGTGAAATGATTTTAGTTACCTGCGGATGAAAAAAGAGGTGAAATAGTTGAATTGTTTAGAGGATGTTTCCACTTTGTGATCACACTGAATGTAAACCATTGCACAGTGGATTATGCTTTTTAATTTCGCGGGGGACTTATGCACGTAGTGATTCTTGGGAGTGGCGTAGTAGGGGTAACGAGCGCGTGGTATCTGGCGCGTGCCGGACACCAGGTCACCGTGATCGATCGTCAGCCTCAGCCTGCGATGGAAACCAGTGCCGCCAATGCCGGGCAAATCTCCCCCGGTTATGCTGCCCCCTGGGCGGCGCCGGGCGTGCCGCTTAAAGCGATGAAGTGGATGTTTCAGCGCCATGCGCCGCTGGCTATCCGTCTGGACGGCAGTCGCTTCCAGCTCGAATGGATGTGGAACATGCTGCGCAATTGCGATATGCGTCACTACCAGCAAAACAAAAGCCGTATGGTCCGCCTGGCCGAATACAGCCGTGACTGTCTCAAAGCGTTGCGTGCGGAAACCGGCATCGCCTATGAAGGTCGTCAGGGCGGCACGCTGCAGCTGTTTCGAACCCAGCAGCAGTTCGACAGCGCCAGCAAAGATATTGCGGTGCTACGCGAGGCCGGTGTGCCCTATGAATTGCTGGAGGCGCACCAGCTGGCCAGCGTGGAACCGGCACTGGCAGCAACACAGCATAAACTCACTGGCGGCTTGCGCCTGCCTAACGATGAAACCGGCGATTGCCAGCTTTTCACGCAGCGTCTGTCCAAAATGGCTGAAGAGGCTGGCGTTGTCTTCCGGTTTAATACGCCGATCGATCAGCTCCTGCGTGACGGTAATCGTATTTATGGGGTGAAGTGCGGTGAGGAAGTGATCAAAGGTGACAGCTATGTGGTCGCGCTGGGATCCTACTCAACCTCATTGATGAAAAACATCGTCGATATTCCTGTTTACCCGCTCAAAGGCTATTCCCTGACCATACCGGTGACCAATCCCGATGCCGCCCCGGTTTCAACGATCCTCGATGAAACCTATAAAGTGGCGGTGACACGCTTCGATAACCGTATTCGCGTCGGCGGTATGGCGGAGATTGTGGGTTTTAACACCAAACTGCTTGAGGCGCGTCGCGAAACGCTGGAGATGGTGGTCACAGATCTCTATCCTGAGGGGGGAGATGTCAGTCAGGCCAGCTTCTGGACCGGTCTGCGTCCCATGACGCCAGACGGGACGCCGGTGGTCGGTGCCACGCCGCTTTCGAATCTTTTCCTGAATACCGGCCACGGCACCTTGGGATGGACAATGGCGTGCGGCTCCGGTCAGTTACTGGCTGACGTCATATCCGGTACCTCATCCGCGATAGCCGCGGACGATCTTACCGTCTTTCGTTATTTACCCGGTTTTGCGGCGACCCGATCGCCGCTTCGTAACGTTAACGCAGTACGTTAAGCCTTCAGGGAGAGGAATATGTCACGTCCAATTGTCGCGACCATCGATCAACAGGCGTTGCGACATAATCTGGCGATTGTGCGCCGGGCGGCCCCGACGTCACGCGTCTGGTCAGTGGTAAAAGCCAACGCTTACGGTCACGGCATCGCCCGCGTATGGGAAAGCCTGTCCGCCACGGATGGTTTCGCGCTACTCAACATGGAAGAGGCCATTTTGCTGCGCGAGCAGGGTTGGAAGAAGCCGATATTGCTGCTTGAAGGCTTTTTTCACCCTGACGATCTGGCATTGATTGATCGCTACCGGCTGACGACCAGCGTGCACAGCAACTGGCAAATTCACGCCCTAGCAAACGCCACGCTCTCTGCGCCCGTTGATCTCTATCTCAAGATCAACAGCGGCATGAACCGGCTGGGGTTTCGTCCTGAACAGGTCAACGGAATCTGGCATAAGCTGCGTGCGCTCGAAAATGTCGGAGACATTACCCTGATGGCGCACTTTGCCGATGCGGAAAATCCTGACGGAATCGTCGAGCCGCTTAAACGCATCGCACAGGCTACGGAAGGGCTGGACAGTCCAGTGTCATTATCCAATTCGGCCTGCACGTTGTGGCATCCTGAAGCGCATTACGACTGGGTACGTCCGGGCATCATCTTGTATGGCGCTTCGCCAAGCGGGAACTGGCAGGATATCGCCAGCAGCGGGCTAAAACCGGTCATGACACTGAGCAGTGAGATTATCGGCGTACAGCAGCTGCAGGCCGGTGATGGCGTCGGCTATGGTTATCGCTATCATGCAACCCAGCCGCAGCGTATCGGCGTGGTTGCCTGCGGTTATGCGGACGGCTATCCACGTCATGCGCCGACAGGAACACCTGTTGCCGTTGACGGGATAATGACGCAGGTTGTCGGCGCGGTTTCGATGGATATGATAACGGTGGATCTCACGCCGTGCCCGCAGGCTGGCATTGGCTCGTCCGTGGAGTTATGGGGGGAAAATGTCAAAATCGATCAGGTGGCGAAAGCAGCCGGAACGGTGGGCTATGAGCTGATGTGCGCGCTGGCCCCACGCGTTCCGGTTAAAATCAGTTAACGGCGGTAATCCGGCTTTGCATTTTCTTACTGCAGCGCCAGGCCAGGAAGGCCAGCGCTGCGCCCAGCAGCATCATCAACGTTAATGACAGTTTCTCCGCTACCGGCAGAGCCACCACGATCAGGCTGCCTGCTGCGCCTCCCGCCATCTGGATAAATCCCTGCAGCGCCGAGGCCACGCCTGCCTGCTGCTGATAGGGTTCCAGCGCATAGCTGGTGGCTGGCCCAACGGTGAAAGCCAGCCCGGCTACGGCGACCGCCACCGGGAACATATACAGCGCCCAATGGAACTGCAGGCTGTCAGGCAACAAGGTCATTCCCGCCACGAGCAGAACGGCACCCGTCAACATGGTGATAAAACCGATGGCAAGGCAAAACGGTCGGCCCGCTTTGCGAATCGCTTTATTCACCACCACGCTGACCAGCATGATCCAAAAACCATTTGCACCAAAGGCAAACGAGAAGGCCAGAGGCGAAAGTCCCCCTTCGGTCATTAATACCTGCGGGGCCAGCGAGACATAGGTCAGCACCATCCCCAGCGCGCCGGCATTGGCAAAGGCAAACGCCAAAAAGCGCGGCTGGCGAAGAATCGCGGCGTACTGGTTTACCGGAAGGCCCTTCACGCGCAGCGTATCCGCCGGACGCGTTTCAGGCAGCCAGATGATGACCATCAGCATCACGACTGTCGCATAGGCACACAGGAACCAGAACGGCGCGCGCCAGTCGAAGGCGCTGGCCAGAATGCCACCCAGCAACGGCGCCAGAGCAGGCACAATATTCAGTGCCCCGTTCAGGAAGCCGTAAGCCCGGGCGGCGTCATCACCACTGAGTCGGTCACGCACGCCGCTAAAAGCCACCACCGCGCTGCAGCAGACCGCGCAGCCCTGAACCAGTCGGGCAATTAAAAATAGCGGGAAAGTGGTCGCCGTCGCGGCAATGACGCTGCCGGCGATGTACAGCGCCAGGCCCAATAAGGCGACGGGCTTACGGCCATAGTTGTCCACCAGCGGGCCACTGACCAACTGTCCCAGCCCCATAATCAGTAAGAAAAGCGGGATCGTGGTTTGTACCAGGGCGACGGGCGTCGATAAGCCTTCAGCAATCTGCGGCAGCGTGGGTAAATAGAGATCAATGCCTAAAGGTGCCAGCAGCACCAGGCTCAATAGCAATAAGGTATATTTTTGCATAGCAACCAGAGGGTAAACGTTCGATAAAGCGAGGAAAGAGGGTAATGATTAACAGCGAAAAAGGAAAGCAAATTACCTGGAGAAATGGCGATGCCTGCTGAAACAGGCATCGCATGCTAAATCAGTAGGCGCCGTCGCGGCGGAAAACCACACCGGCCGTTTTAAACAGGATGGCGATGTCTGTCCATAACGCCCAGTTTTTAACATACCAGGAGTCGAAATAGACGCGGGTGTCGTAATCGATATCGTTACGTCCGCTGACCTGCCATAGCCCAGTCATACCCGGTTTCGCCATCAGGTAGTAATCCACATCGCCGGCGTAGCGCTCAAGCTCAGCCTCAATTACCGGACGCGGCCCCACCAGGCTCATCTCCCCGCGGATCACGTTCCACAGCTGCGGCAGCTCATCCAGGCTGGTTTTACGCAGGAAGCCGCCGATGCGGGTAATACGCGGATCCTTCTTGAGCTTAAAGTCTTTGTCCCATTCCCGACGCGCTTCTTCACTGGTTGCCAGCAAGCTTTCCAGCACCTCTTTGGAATTGGTCACCATTGAGCGGAACTTCAGACATTTGAACTTTCTGCCATCCTGCCCGATACGTTCGTGACCATAGATGGCATTGCCCCCATCACGCTTGACCATATAGCAGAGCAGGGCAAAGACCGGCGCCAGGAACAGCAGCAGTAACGACGCCACAACAATATCGAAACTGCGCTTCAGGAAACGTGACGAATGCTTTGCCAGGTTATTACTGACGCGCAAAATCATCACTTCATGGCTAAAGATAAACGACATATCCGTGCCGTAAAGCGGGACGCCACGCAGGGTTGGGATCACCGACACTGACCGGCAGTTCATTTTTGACAGAAACTTCAACCAGCGATCGCGCTCCGGCTGCTGCTCGTACTCCATCGCGACAATAAACTGCACGTTGTCGCGATCGATGGTGCTCCAGTTAATATCGTTGGCAGAAATGACCGGTACGCCATTCACGCTCTGCTGCAGCGGCGCATCTTCTACGGAAATAAATGCCTGAACGTTATATCCCAGGATTTCTTCACTTTGTAAGGCCGCATAGGCTTCGGTAGCGTTACGGCCAGAGCCAATAATGATGGTTTCTTTTTGCCACTGACCGGCTTTATTAATGGCACTTTTAACGCCTGCACGCAGCAGCGGCAGCAGCAGCAGGGCATAGCTCCAGCTGAACACCCACACCATGCGGGAGAAGTCCCATTTAGAAAACGCGATTAATGCCAGATCGAGCAGGGAGAAAACAACCAGTGTTTTCACGATTTCTTTCAGTTCGAACCAAAAGGGTTTGCGGTAGGTGTAGTGACGCAGGCGCATCCAAAACCAGCCGGTACATAATACCGACATAATAAACTGCGCAATAAAACGGTTTTCAATTTGATGCGGCGGAATAAACGCATCCAAATCTCCCCAAATACCCTGCACGGTAGCGGCAGAGAGAAACAGCGCCAGGTTCAGCGCAATAAGGTCTGAAAAACTCAGTGCAAACTTTACCAGAATATTCTTACGAAGACCGCTCCATGAGCGACTCGCATTGTTTATTACCATTGTACTTGCCATAAAACCTGCTCTCTTAATTAAGTAAAAGATGGCCTGACCAGAATCAAGTACGCGTTCAGGGGTTAACGACTGAAAACCCGAAACCGGGATGTTTTCAGTTTGTTACAGTCATTAGAGCCATTGATGCTACAAATAAACCGTTACTAAGCGTGATTTGAGTCACGTAAAATTGCAGCACTGAAAGAGAGTATGCAGGAGATATTTGACGGAGTTAATACGGAAGAATTCTTAAAAAACCAGGTGAAAATTGCGCAGAATTGGCTTAAATGGCTGATTTGGAAAATAATATTTTAAAAGTATAACCTATAAGCCGTGCGGCCAGGGCCACTTTTTAGGAATTACCGCCAAATCAACTGACTGGCGGTAATACTCAGGCTCAGGCCGGTTCTTTTAATACCCACCGGTCTTGCTGCTTATCGTAGTGAGCGATATGTAAAATGACCTCTTTATCGTCGATCCATGCCGGAACGCTGGTGTCGTGATCCCAGCCGTCGAGCTGATAGCTCAGTCCGGGGTTGGTGTGGCAGGGAATACTCACTGTCAGCGGTTTTTCGCTGCTGAATTCTGCATCGACAATTTCGTAGCGACCAATTTTAACCACGTGACCCATGGATAACTCCCGTTTTCACTGAATGTTATAAAAGCGTAGTGCAATTCAGCCCATTTAACGCGCCAGCGAAGTAAGATTATTCTTTGTCTTCACTTGGGCGCACACCAATTTTCACAATCTGATTATCTTCTTTTTCCGCCACGGTCCAGGTCAGTTGATTCCATTCAACCTGATCGCCCACGACGGGCGTGCCACCCAGCATGCCAAGCATCAGCTGCCCGAGCGATTGTTGAGCATTGGTCTGTTCGTCCAGTTCAAGGCCGTAAATTTGCGCCACGTCGTTCAGGCGCGCGTCGGCATCCAGAATAAAGTCACCAAAGAAACGCTGATCCAGCGCGACGGGCGGCGACTGACTGAACATTTTTCCTAGCGCAGGCAGGTCACGCTCGCGTCCAATCACGCAGATAACGTCGTTTTCTTTTAATCGTGTCGCCCCGTTGGGATGCATCAGCACATTATCCCGAAACAGGGCAGCAATGCGGGTTTCACGCGGCATCTGTAAATCACGCAGCGCAGCGCCCACGCACCATTTGTCGGCACTGAGCTGGTAAACAAACTGCTCCCAGGGATTTTCCGGGTGGATATCTAACCCAATTCGGCTGACAGGCGATGCCGTGGGCGGTACCACCACTTTGGCTTTTTTTGCCGCATAGCCCAGAGAGGTGCCCTGCAGCATCAGGGAGACCAGCACGACAAAGAAGGCGATGTTGAAATAGAGTGATGCGTTTTCAAGTCCGGCCATCATCGGGAATACCGCCAGGATGATCGGAACCGCGCCCCGCAGGCCTACCCAGCTGATAAAAATCCGTTCACGGCCTGTAAAACCGCGGAAGGGCAACAGGCCGATAAACACGGAGAGGGGGCGCGCAACCAAAATCAACCACAGGGAGAGGATCATTGCCGGAACCGCAATATGCCAGAGATCGGAAGGTGTGACCAACAGGCCCAGCACGATAAACATCCCTATCTGACTGAGCCACGCCATACCGTCAAAGGTTTGCAGAATGCCAAATCGGTTACGGATGGGGCTGTTACCCAGTAAAAAGCCGCACAGATACACGGCCAGAATGCCGCTGCCTTCCAGCACCGTTGTCAGGGCGAACACCAGAATCCCGCCGCTGAGTGCCAACAAGGGATACAGGCCGGGTGCCAGGTTGATGCGGTTTATGAGCTGCTGCAGGGCCCAGCCGCCGCCCAGTCCAAGTACGATGCCCAGGCCGAACTGTTGGATGAGATGCACGAGAAACATCCAGTCAAGACCGGTTTTGCCCTGCTCGATCATTTCAATCAGCGTGATAGTGAGAAACACGGCCATGGGATCGTTGCTGCCTGACTCAATTTCCAGCGTTGAGCTGACGCGTTCGTTCAGGCCTTTATCCCCAAGCAGTGAAAAAACGGCTGCCGCATCGGTAGAGCCAATAATGGCACCGATCAGAAAGCCCTGCATCATATCCAGCCTGAAGAGCCAGGCCGCGGCCACGCCGGTCAGGCCAGCCGTAATCATTACGCCTACCGTTGCCAGTGACAGGGCCGGCCCCAGCGCCACCTTGAAGGAGCTGGCTTTGGTACGCATCCCACCGTCCAGCAGGATAATCGCCAGGGCAAGGTTAGAGATAAGGTAAGCGGCGGGATAGTTATCGAAGGCGATGCCGCCAATGCCATCCACGCCGGCCAGCATGCCCAGTGCCAGAAATATCACCAGAATAGGAATGCCAAGACGGGATGAAAAAGAGCTGAGTAAGATACTCGACGCAACCAGCACGGAGCCAATAATAAAAAGACTATAAACAATAGTGTGGTTCAAACGCGGTCTCCTGAGATTCGGCAGTCAATGTCAGCTAATGTGTAGAAACATCCATGCTATCTCTGCAAGATAATGTTTTATCAATGAGTTGTCATGGTCATTTTGCAATTTATATCAATTGCTAATGCCTTGGTTAATCCGGTTAAACGATATTAATAGAGGAGTTGGAGGAGTTGTTGCAGGAAAGGCCATGTTTTAACAGGTTATTACGCAAAAAAAAAGCCGACAGAGCGTCGGCTTGATGTGTCAGGCTTCCATCGCCTGCTTGTGAAACAGTTCACGGAAGACCGGATAGATATCCTCCGGCTCGCGAATGTGCTGGATCGCAAAGTTATCAAATACAGACTGCAGATGTTCATATTCGCGCCACAGTGTCTGATGCGCGCGACGCGTGATTTCAATGTAGGTGTAGTAACGGACGACCGGTAAAATGTTCTTTGCCAGAATCTCATGGCACAGGGGGGAATCGTCGGCCCAGTTGTCACCATCGGAGGCCTGCGCGGCATAGATATTCCACTGTGCCGGATCGTAACGCTCTTTCACCACGTCATCCATGAGCTTAAGGGCACTCGACACGATAGTGCCGCCGGTTTCCTGTGAGTAGAAAAACTCCTGCTCATCAACTTCTTTCGCCTGAGTATGGTGGCGAATGTAGACCACCTCGACATTTTTATAGGTTCGACTCAGGAACAGATAGAGCAAAATATAAAAACGTTTTGCCATGTCCTTGGTGGCCTGGTCCATTGAACCCGAAACGTCCATCAGACAGAACATCACGGCCTGGCTGGACGGCTCAGGGCGTTTTTCAAAATTTTTATAGCGTAAATCAAACGTATCAATGAAGGGCACCCGATCGATACGTGCTCGCAGCTCGGCAATTTCTTTGCGTAAGCGCTCCTCTTCGAGCAACTGAGCCGGTTCAGATTTTTCAACCGTCGTCAGCGCATCCTCAAGCTCATGCAACTGGCGGCGCTTACCTGCGGTCATCGCCGTACGGCGCGCCAGCGAGTTCTGTAGCGAGCGTACCACGCTGATGTTGGCCGGTACGCCATTAGACGTAAAACCGGCGCGGTGGGTTTTATACTCATTCAGCTGGCGATGCTGGTTTTTGCGCAGGTTGGGCAGGGCCAGGTCTTCAAACAGCAGGTCCAGATATTCGTCTTTAGAAATCTGAAAAACAAACTCATCCTGACCTTCACCGTCCTGACCGGCGTTGCCCTGGCCTGAACCGCTGCCACCGCCGCCCTGCGGCCGCTCCACGCGGTCATTTTGCACAAAGTGATCGTTACCGGGATGGACGCGGTGGCGCTGCCCGCCGCGTCCCTGATGGAAAATAGGTTCGTTGATGTCATCAATCGGAATAGAAACGGATTCGCCACTGCTGACGTCGGTGACCGAGCGTTTGTTAATGGCCTCGGAGATCGACTGCTTAATCTGAGACTTGTAACGACGCAAGAAGCGCTGGCGGTTGACCGCGCTCTTGTTTTTACCGTTTAGTCGGCGATCGATAAAATAGGCCATGATGTTCCCCCAAACTACATTGCAAGCAGGCCGGGTTGTCCCGACCTTAAGAGACCGGTGCTATCCCGCACCGGTTTGCTTACAGACTCTGATCAGGACGATTTACGCACGCGCAGATACCATTCACACAGCAGGCGAACCTGTTTGCGGGTATAGCCTTTTTCCATCATGCGATCGACAAAATCATCGTGTTTCTTCTGCTCATCCGTAGAGGTTTTCGTGTTAAACGAAATAACCGGCAACAGCTCCTCGGTATTTGAGAACATTTTTTTCTCAATCACCGTACGCAGTTTCTCATAACTGGTCCAGTTTGGATTGCGGCCGTTATTGTGCGCACGCGCACGCAGCACAAAATTGACAATTTCGTTGCGGAAGTCTTTAGGATTACTAATCCCGGCAGGCTTCTCGATTTTCTCCAGTTCCGCATTGAGCGACTCACGGTCAAAAAGCTGTCCGGTGTCAGGGTCGCGATATTCCTGATCCTGGATCCAGAAGTCGGCATAGGTAACATAGCGATCGAAAATATTCTGACCATATTCGGAATAGGATTCCAGATAAGCCGTCTGAATCTCTTTACCAATAAACTCAGCGTATTTCGGAATTAAATAACCTTTAAGGTGCTCAAGGTATTTTTCCGCCTGCTCCTGTGGGAACTGCTCGCGTTCAATTTGCTGCTCCAGCACATAAAACAGGTGAACAGGGTTGGCTGCCACTTCAGTGTGATCGAAGTTGAAGACGCGGGACAGAATCTTAAAGGCGAAACGCGTTGACAGCCCGTTCATCCCTTCGTCGACGCCAGCGTAATCATGATACTCCTGCCAGGACTTCGCCTTAGGATCGGTATCTTTCAGGCTTTCACCGTCATACACACGCATTTTTGAGTAGATACTGGAGTTATCCGGGTCCTTAAGTCGCGAAAGGATGGAGAATCTCGCCAGCGTTTCCAGGGTGCCTGGTGCGCAAGGCGCGGTAGACAGCTCACTGTGGTTCAGCAGCTTCTCATAAATCTTAATCTCTTCGGACACGCGCAGGCAGTAAGGCACCTTAACAATATACACACGGTCAAGGAACGCCTCGTTGTTTTTGTTGTTGCGGAACGTTACCCACTCAGATTCGTTCGAGTGGGCCAGAATGATACCGTTAAACGGCAGGGCGGAAATGCCTTCTGTACCGTTGTAGTTACCTTCCTGGGTGGCGGTCAACAGAGGATGCAGCACTTTAATCGGTGCTTTAAACATCTCCACAAATTCCATGATGCCCTGGTTAGCCCGGCACAGCGCGCCCGAGTAGCCGTAAGCATCGGGATCGTTCTGCGCATGGTTTTCCAGTTTACGAATGTCCACCTTACCGACCAGCGCGGAGATATCTTGGTTGTTTTCGTCGCCCGGCTCTGTTTTAGCAATGGCTAACTGCTCCAGAATCGACGGCCACACTTTCACCACTTTAAAGCGGGTGATATCCCCGCCGAAATCATGGAGGCGTTTAGCCGCCCATGGCGACATAATGGTGCCAAGGTAGCGGCGCGGCACGCCGTACTCTTTTTCCAGAATATTGGCGTCTTCCTGAGGATTGAACAGGCACAGTGGATGATCGTTAACCGGGCTCCGTTCGCCATCGGCGCTCAACACATAGATAGGAACGCGTTGCATCAGGGATTTGAGACGTTCCGCCAGCGAGGATTTACCGCCCCCGACCGGACCCAGCAGATAGAGAATTTGTTTCTTCTCTTCAAGGCCTTGTGCCGCGTGTTTCAAATAAGAGACGATCTGTTCAATCGCTTCTTCCATACCGTAAAACTCTTCGAACGCCGGGTAACGGCCCATTACCCGGTTAGAAAAGATTCTGGAAAGACGTGGCTCCTGAGCGGTGTCCACCATCACGGGTTCACCGATTGCCATTAACAGTCGCTCTGCGGCGTTGGCGTATGCACTGCGATCCTGTTTACAGATTGTCAGAAATTCCTGCAGTGTGAACTCTTCGTCCTTGGCAGCTTCATAACGCTGACGATAATGATCGAATATATTCATAGCGATGCCCGTCCTTTCGTTTTTAGCACAGGTAAAGGAGCAATAATCAGTGCTCGTACAGCTCCCGGAAGATATTATCTGTTAGTACAGCAACCCTTATGCCAACCTGATCATTGTTATCGGGATGCACAACATTTATGACGACACTCTTGCAACAAAACCTCGGGTATTAAGTTTAACTGTAGAAGGCATTCAGAAAATTTCATCATAGATTTTTGATTAGTGAGCCACATATCAATAACAAAATCATTTTGTTGCGAAACCTTTTTGACAGGGTAATGGCGAATTTGTGATGCCTCCAACCCGGTTATGCCACATTCCGCCATAAATGCGGTAGATGATTTTCATATAAGGTTAATTCAGTCTGTAAAAAGCGTTAGACTGTATGAGTGATTGTTATATTTATGGAATGAATAAATTGTGAACCAATTCAAACTTAACACGCTTATCGCGCTTATCCCTTGTTATTTTCTGGGGCATTCAGTACAGGCCGCACCTTTATCGCTTGGCGCATCAGTGATTTATGCCCAGTCGCCTTACCGGGGTGGGCAGGACCGCTATTTGCCGGTGCCCATCATCAATTATGAAGGAGAAAACTTCTGGTTTAACACGCTGCAGGGCGGCTATTACCTGTGGAAAGACCCGCAGGATCAGCTGTCTCTGACCCTGCTCGGCTCGCCTCAGGAGTATGACCCCGGTGATAACGATCTGGGGGATATGAAAGGGCTGGATAAGCGCCGTATGACGCTGATGGGCGGGGCAACCTACCGACATACTGCAGACTGGGGGATTATCCGTACCTCACTGCTGGGCGACCTGCTCAACAACAGCAACGGGATCATCTGGGACCTGACCTATCTCTACCGCTTCAACTTCGGTGACTTTACCCTGACACCGGGCATCGGGGCGATGTGGAATAGCGCGAACCAAAACCGCTACTACTATGGTGTTTCCGGCAATGAGAGCGATCGCACCGGCATCAGCCGCTACCATCCTGATGACAGCTGGTCGCCCTATGCTGAGCTGAATGCCAGCTACAGTATTACGCCGCAGTGGAATGCCAACCTGTCCGGTCGCTATACGCGTTTTGCCAGTGAAATCAAAGACAGCCCTATGGTCGATAAAAGTGGGCAGTTCACAATCTGGACCGGTGTCAGTTACAGCTTCTGATTTGCACCCTAAGAGGGCAGGCGTTGCCCTCTGATCGTTTGTCTGCTCTACAACAGTGCAGGAGAGTCAAATGGCACAACGTCTCGATGTTGCGGGTCACCAGGGCATCCCGGCTATTGGCCTCGGAACCTGGTACATGGGCGAGGACAGCGCTCGCCGTCAGCAGGAAGTCACAGCGCTTCAGGCGGGTCTGGATGCAGGCCTGAAAATTATCGATACGGCAGAAATGTATGCCGATGGCAGAGCGGAAGAGGTGGTCGGCGAGGCATTAAAAGGGCGCCGCGATAGCGCGCTGCTGGTATCGAAAGTCTACCCATGGAATGCCGGTGAAGATGATGCGATAGCGGCCTGCGAAGCCAGCCTGGGCCGTTTGCAAACCGACCGTATTGATCTCTATCTGCTGCACTGGCGCGGCAGCGTCCCGTTGGAAGAGACGATTCGCGCCATGCAAAGGCTTCAACAGCAGGGGAAGATTGTTCACTGGGGCGTTTCAAATTTTGACAGCGATG
This sequence comes from Pantoea sp. B623, assembly GCF_024814475.1. NCBI lineage: Bacteria > Pseudomonadati > Pseudomonadota > Gammaproteobacteria > Enterobacterales > Erwiniaceae > Pantoea > Pantoea sp. B623. Next base: position 4,586,952 of record NZ_JANUXM010000004.1, read on the forward strand.
ATATGGACGAGCTCTGGGCCGAACCCGGGGGCGAAGCATGTGCGACGAATCAGGTCCTTTACCATCTCGCCTCTCGCGGTATTGAGTACGACCTGTTACCGCAGTGTCAGCAGCGTGCTGTGCCGATCATGGCATACTGTCCGTTGGCACAGGCAGGGCGGCTGCGCAGCCATTTGTTCTCTGAGCCCACGCTGGTCGCTTTGGCTCAGCAGAAAGGCGTGACGGTTGCACAGCTGCTTCTGGCGTGGGTAATCCGCGCTCCCGGCGTGATGGCTATTCCTAAAGCCAGTTCCCTTCAGCACGTCCGGGAAAATGCCGCGGCACTGGATATCACCCTGAGTGATGAGGCGTGTTTCCTGATCGACAAGGCTTTCCCGCCACCGCGGCATAAAATGCCCCTGGACGTGGTGTGAATTAAGCGTTAATTCACTTTCCCTTTCAGACGGATCGTGGTGGCCAGCCGGGCCGGTTTTTCGCCCGCGCTGCGTAACGGTTTGCTGATTCGCGCCGTTTCCACGCACACCATGGTTTTATACCCTTCGTTGGGCATGTCCGTCATACTGCAGGAGAGTTCGACGCCGGGGTTCCACGTGACAACGTCACTATGATGGTGGTGATAGACTTCAATCTGGCGCTTTCCAGCCTGATCGTTAATCACCGAACAGTCATTGGCCGAGGTGAAAATACGGTCAACCCTGGTGGTAAAGCGCTGTTTGCCGTCGCCCGTGCCTGGCTGATTGTCGTTAACCTTGTCGATATAGTGCTCACCCAGACCCGACACCTCTACGCCGTTGATATCCGCCACGTTAAAGTAGCTGTGCAGGGCGGCGGTGGACGTGTAGTCGCCATAGGCTTCCAGTTCGATCTCACAGTGCTGCCCCAGGCGGAAACGGGCGATTAACGTGAATTCATGTGGCCACAGCTTTAAGGTTTGCGGATTACTTTCCAGCACCAGCGTCAAGATAACGCCATCTTCGTTTTCGTCATGGGCGGACAGCGTCCACGACTGGTTACGGGCAAAACCGTGTGCGGGTTCACCTGCGGGGCCAAACCAGGGCCAGCAAATGGGAATGCCGCCTCGAATCGCTTTGCCTGGTGAGAAGGGGCTTTTGTCACTTAGCCACAGGACAGGTTTCTCCCCGCTGGGCTGCCAGGCGATGAGATGCGCGCCCTGTAACGTGATAGCTGCGCGCACGCGGGGATGACTAACGACGATAGTCGGAAGTTCGCCCACCTGACGCTGTGACAGGTAAGGCGTAATCTGTTTAATGACGGGAAGAGAAAAAAGTTTGTCTTGCATGCCCGACTCCTTACGAAAGGGATCAAAAAAAGGGTGACCGAAGTCACCCTTATTCTCTAGTGTCTGGCTGCCTTATTTAGCAGAAACCAGCGCAATCAGGTCGAGAACTTTGTTTGAATAACCGGTCTCGTTATCGTACCAGGAAACCAGTTTAACGAAGTTGTCATTCAGCGCGATACCCGCTTTCGCATCGAATACTGAAGTCAGCACTTCGCCGTTGAAGTCGGTAGAAACCACGTCGTCTTCAACGTAGCCCAGCACGTCTTTCATTTCGCCTTCTGCTGCTGCTTTGATGGCTGCACAGATTTCTTTGTAAGATGCGGCTTTTTCCAGACGAACGGTCAGGTCAACAACAGAAACGTTTGGCGTCGGAACGCGGAACGCCATACCTGTCAGCTTGCCATTCAGTTCTGGCAGCACTTTACCTACGGCTTTGGCCGCACCGGTAGATGAAGGGATGATGTTCTGAGACGCGCCACGACCGCCACGCCAGTCTTTGTGAGACGGGCCATCAACGGTTTTCTGCGTTGCAGTCGTTGCGTGAACGGTGGTCATCAGACCTTCCACGATACCGAACTTGTCATTGATCACTTTTGCCAGTGGTGCCAGGCAGTTAGTGGTACAAGAGGCGTTAGACACGATGTCCTGGCCCTGGTACTTGTCGAAGTTTGCACCACGAACAAACATTGGGGTGTCATCTTTAGACGGACCGGTCAGAACGACTTTCTTAGCACCCGCAGTGATGTGCTTACGTGCCGTTTCGTCGGTCAGGAAGATACCGGTTGCTTCAGCAACAACGTCAACGCCGACTTCATCCCACTTCAGGTTAGCCGGATCTCTCTCAGCAGTAACGCGGATTTTCTTACCGTTAACAACCAGAGCGCCGTCCTGTACTTCAACGGTGCCGTCGAAGCGGCCGTGAGTAGAGTCGTACTTCAGCATGTACGCCATGTAATCAGCGTCCAGCAGGTCGTTGATAGCAACGATTTCGATGTCAGAGCGCTGTTGAGCAGCACGGAAAACGATGCGACCGATACGGCCAAAACCGTTGATACCTACTTTGATAGTCATATATTCCACCAGCTAGTTGTTAGTGAATAAAAGGTTGGCTGTAAAATTACAAAAACCTTACCAGGCGTCAAGCGGAATCGTGTCAATTGTTGCGACAGGTCAATCCACCAGACAGGAATTATTGGGGCCGCAACCGCTTGCGCTCAGCGGTAAACGGCGTGCTCTGTTGAATCCTTCGCCGAATATATAGGGATATGCCAGAGAAAAGGTGATCGAGTTCACAAATCCACCTTGTGAGATACTGACTGAAGGGTTGAGCACAAAAAAAGACCCGATTAATGTTGATCGTTTGTTAGAATACTAGTCGATTTTTACAGAATGACATCCCGGAATTGCTCAAATGCCTAAAGAAACCGCACCCGAAGCAAAAATTGCCCAACTGACTGAGATGCAACGCTATGTGACTCAACAGCGAGGAACGGAGCCGCCTTACAGCGGTGCCCTGCTGCATAACAAGCAGGAAGGGATTTATCACTGCCTGGTCTGCAATGCGCCGTTGTTTTTGTCTGATACCAAGTACGATTCAGGTTGTGGCTGGCCGAGTTTTTATCAGCCAGTAAGCGATGAGGCCATTCGCTATCTGGAAGATAATTCCCATGGTATGCAGCGCATCGAAATCCGCTGTGGCAGCTGTGATGCACACCTGGGGCATGTTTTCCCGGATGGCCCCCAGCCGACAGGCGAGCGTTACTGCGTCAATTCTGCCTCGCTGAACTTTACAGATCAGCAAGGTGAGGAGACCCAAGGATAATCATGAAACAGCAACTTGAAGCCATGCTTGAAGCCCTGACGCCTGAAATTTATGAGCGTCTGGTTGTGGCCGTTGAAACCGGAAAATGGCCGGACGGCGTAGCGCTTACCCAGCAGCAGCGTGATAACAGCCTGCAACTGGTGATGATGTGGCAGGCACGTCATAACGATGCACCTCAGCATATGACCATCGGAAAAGACGGTGAGATGGTCACCAAATCGAAAAGGCAGCTGAAAGAAGAGTTTGGTATCGAACCAGACGTCACGCGTATCAACCTGCATTAAGTCTGATAAAGTGCTTCTGTCAGGGTGCTGACAGAAGCGTTTAGCGTGGATGACGGGCTGGCACGCTGCCAGCCCGGAGCACGTCAGACAATGACCGCACCCTGGGCGGCCATCTGGGCCAGTGCGATGTCGCTGTCTTCAGGATTCAAATTCACCCCGCGGCAGCCTTCGGCGACCACGTCCACCTGATAGCCCAGTTCCAGTGCATCCAGAACGCTGTATTTCACACAGTAATCCGTTGCCAGCCCCAGCATAACCAGATGGCTGATGCCGCGTTCACGCAACCAGCTGTCCAGCTCCGTTTTACGGCGATGGCCGTTATCAAAAAAAGCGCTGTAGCTGTCGACATCCTGATCCTGGCCCTTGTGAAAAACAGCATCAAACAGGCTGCGATCGAGACCAGGATGAAAATCAGCGCCCGCCGAATGCTGAACACCATGATCGGGCCACCAGATTTGAGGCAAACCGTTGAGCTCACCCAGGGTATAAACCGGCTCGCCCGAGACAGAAGCAAAGCTGCCATGATTGGCCGGGTGCCAGTCCTGCAAGGCCACTACGCATTCGCCTTTCTCATGAAAGGCACGGGCATAGCGATTTGCTACCGCGACGGTGTGATCGCCTTCTCTCACGGCCATTGGGCCGCCGGGGCAGAAGTCGTTCTGAATATCGATAATGATCAGTGCCCGTTTCATTCCCGTTTGCTCCGTTTTAGTCTTCTGTCAGTTCGCCACGCAGGTTTTGCTGCATTTTGGCACGGATTTGCTCGCTTGAAAGATCCTGACTTAACAGATAGTGAAGTTTGGTCAGGGCCGCTTCTACCGTCAGATCAAAACCGCTGATCACGCCTGCATGCTCCAGCGCATTGCCCGTCGCGTAGCCGCCCATGTTAACTTTGCCGGAAATACACTGCGTCAGGTTAACGACCACAATGCCGCGCTCGCTGGCCTGCTGCAGTTCAGAGAGAAACTCAGCGTTCTGCGGCGCATTACCCACGCCATAAGAGCGCAGAATAAGGGCTTTAACCGGCTGGCGCAGGAAGTTGCGCACCACATCGGCGGAAATGCCGGGGTAAATGGTAACCACGCCAATAGGCTGTGGCGTAATGGTATGAACGATGAGTTCACCTTTCCCCTGTGGCGCGGGTGGCGTGTTCAGACGACGAATGTGGATGCCGGCTTCCAGCAGCGCAGAAAGGTTGGGTGAGGCAAAGGCATTAAACCCGTCAGCATGCGCTTTTGTGGTGCGGTTACCGCGATAGAGCGTGTTATTGAAAAACAGCGTCACTTCATTAACCGGATAGTTAGCGGCGACATAGAGTGAATTTAGCAGGTTTTGCTGACCGTCCGAGCGCAGTTCTGCCAGGGGGATTTGCGAGCCGGTTACGATGACAGGCTTGGCCAGGTTCTCCAACATAAACGACAGGGCAGAGGCGGTAAAAGCCATGGTATCTGTACCATGCAGAATCACAAAACCGTCGTAGCGATCGTAATTACGCCGGATATCTTCGGCAATTGACTGCCAGTCCTGAGGCGTCATATCGGACGAGTCGATCAGGGGCTGATATTCGTGAATCGTAAAGTCAGGCATTTCCGGGCGATGGAATTCCGGCATTTTTGCCAGCTCTTGCTGCAGGTGACCTGAAACCGGAATATAACCTTGAGCGGAACGTTGCATACCGATAGTACCGCCCGTATAGGCAACGTAAATGTTTTTCTTTTGCATAGGTGTACTCAGACTTGCCGTAAAACGCGCAGTATAAGGGCAATGGCAGGGAAAAGCAGCCCGACCAGCGGTCGGGCTGAGAGGTTTATCGCACTTCGCCGCAGGTCAGGCAGAAGGCATAGCGGTTTTGTGGATCGTTAAGATGGTCGAACAGGCCAGGCTGACGTCGCATTGCACTCATTACGTCGAACATCGGCGCAGGCAGCCAGGCTTTGATCGGGTCAGGCAGAACAGCCTGCACGGAGGCATTCATTTGATTGAGCATCAAATCAATAAAGCCGGGATCTTCCTGGTACCAGTCAAGCTGCGGCTGGGAAACCTTCGCCAGTTCAGCGGCTTTTTTCACTGCGTCATCAAAATCCCCCAGCGCATCGACCAGGCCATTGGCTTTCGCATCACTGCCGGTCCACACATGTCCCTGGGCGATGGCGTCAATTTGCTCCGGCGTTTTGTGACGCGAGGCGGCAACCAGACCAACAAAGTTGTGATAGCCGTTTTCGATGGTCAACTGCATAAGCTGTTGAACTTCGGGGGGCAGCGCCTTAGTGCTGGCGACGTCCGCCAGAGGCGATGTCGCCACGCCGTCCGTGTGCACACCAATACTGGCCAGACTGTTCTCCAGGGTATTAATTACGCCGAAGATGCCAATAGAGCCGGTCAGGGTACTCGGGCTGGCGATGATGTAGCTGGCTGGCGTTGAAATCCAGTATCCACCGGATGCCGCCATGCCGCCCATTGAGACCACTATCGGTTTCCCGGCCGCTTTCGCTGCAGCCAGTTCGGCACGGATGGCCTCCGAGGCCGTCACGCTACCGCCCGGGCTGTTGACCCGAAGAATGATCGCTTTGATTTTCGGATCCAGGCGTGCATCACGAATCTGCGCCGCCGTGGTATCGCCCCCGACGTTGCCCGGCGTTTCATCGCCATCCATGATGGCGCCGCTGGCCATGATCACGGCAATATTGCCTTTCTGCTGAGTGGCGTCCGGTTTCACGTTGTAGTCATAAATACTGACGCTGCGATAATCGCTACTCTGCTTATCGAAACCAAAGGTCTTGATTAACATCTGATCGGCATCGGCCCGTGAACCCAGAACGTCGACCAGTTTGTTATCCAGCGCGTATTGACCCGTATCACCTTTAACGGCCTGCAGGCCGGCGATAATGGCCGTTGCACCAGGGAACAGCTGCTCAGGCGTAATCTGACGGTTAGCCGATACGGTGTTCAGGTAATTTTGCCAGAGTTGGCCAACCCAACGGGTATCCGCATCGCGCGCTGCAGGTGACATATCGTCGCGCAGGAAAGGCTCAACGGCAGACTTATAGGTTCCAACACGGAAGACGTGTGAATTAACTTTCAGCTTTTCAAGCAGCGTTTTGTAGTACAACCCGTTGGTGGCGAAACCATGCAGGTCAACCGTACCCTGGGGCGAGAGGTAGATTTTTGTTGCATAGCTTGCAAGGTAGTACTGAGCCTGGCTGTAGCTGTCGCCCAACGCATAAATCGGCTTACCGCTTTCCCTGAATTCGCGCAGCGCTTTGCCCACATACTGCAGCGAGGGCTGATCGCCACCGGCAAAGTCACGCAGGTCCAGCACCATGCCTTTGATATTACTGTCATCCTTTGCCTGACGAATCGCATCGACCACGTCAAACAGGGAGTTTTCCTGCAGTCGGTCACTGCTGGTGCCTAACAGCTGACGGCCAATTTTGCTCAGGCGATTACTGACGGAAGGCTTATCGACCAGCACACCGGTCAGGTCAACTTTTAGCGCACCTTGCTGTATGGGAGCAGAATGACTGCCTGAACCACTTACCTGAAGCCAGATCCCGACACACACGACAATTAAAAAAATCAGGAATAAATTAAGAATTAATTCCCTGATAAAGTTCAGCACTCGCCAGATCCCGCGGAACAGGCCAGCAATTATTCGCCACAATGTGCGCATCACACTCTCCATATTGATATAACCGGAAATCGCCGCTTAGCGGTCCAGGTCTCCGTTGACGACCTCATCCTAAAGAGCGGCGAAACAAAAGTCAGCAGGAAATCACCCTGGACTGTTACAAAAAATCCACCTGTGCCAGGATTACGCATGCTTTTACCCCACTGGAGAAAAACATGGATGCACTTGAATTACTGGTTAATCGCCGTTCGGCTTCCCGTCTGGCGGATCCGGCTCCCGGCGGCGAGGCGCTGGATAACATTCTGCGCGCAGCCATGCGCGCGCCCGATCACGGCACCTTACAACCGTGGCGCTTTATCATAGTTGAAAACAGTGGACGCGATCGCTTAAGCCAGCTTCTGGAAAAGGCGGCACGTGACAATCAACTGGATGACAAGGCCATCAATAAAGCCAGCCAGGCCCCGTATCGTGCCCCAATGATCATTACGGTTGTGGCCCATTGTGAACTGAACCACAAGGTGCCACGCTGGGAGCAAATTGCATCTGCAAGCTGTGCCGTGATGGCTATGCAAATGGCCGCGGTCGCACAGGGATTTAATGGTATCTGGCGAAGTGGGGCCTGGACTGACGATCCCCAGGTACGCGAGGCCTTTGGCTGCCGTGAGCAGGACGCGATTGTGGGCTTTCTCTATTTAGGCACGCCCCAGCTGAAATCCAGCACCACCGTGATACATCCCGACACTGCGCCGTTCGTGCGCTATTTCTGATCGCCCCTGAGCGGGTTTGCGCGGTTATTGTGCGAACAGTTCAGCATTGAACCCGGCGCGCTTATCAGCAGCGCGCCGCCAGGCTACCATAGCGCTGCTTCATCTGGCAGCGCATACTCTCTTCCAGCCTGTGCGCATGATGTAACCGTTCTTTGGAGTGAGGCGCAGGCATCATGTTGCCGACTGTTTGTTGACCGGTAGTGCGTTGTCATCATTGTTGTTTGCTGACGTTAAGGATTACCCGATTTAATGCGTTTGTTTATTGCAGAGAAACCCAGCCTTGGACGGGCCATTGCCGATGTACTGCCTAAACCGCACCGGCGTGGTGAGGGCTTTATCGCCTGCGGCAATGACCAGATTGTCACCTGGTGCGTGGGGCATTTACTGGAGCAGGCGCAGCCTGATGTGTACCACAGCCGCTATGCGCGCTGGTCGCTGGTCGATCTGCCGATTATTCCTGAAAAATGGCGTTTGCAGCCGCGTCCTTCGGTGGCAAAACAACTCAAAGTGGTGGAAGGCTTACTGGCCCAGGCCGATGAAGTGGTGCACGCCGGCGATCCGGACAGGGAAGGCCAGCTGCTTGTGGATGAAGTGCTGGATTACCTTCAGCTTCCCGCTGAGAAACGCAGTAAAGTGCAGCGCTGTCTGATTAACGATCTTAACCCACAGGCTGTGGAGCGGGCTATCAACCGGCTGCGTGAGAATCGCGAATTTATTCCCCTCTGCGTGTCCGCGCTGGCGCGAGCACGTGCCGACTGGCTTTACGGTATTAATATGACCCGCGCCTGGACGCTGCTGGGCCGGAATGCGGGCTATGATGGCGTGTTGTCCGTTGGACGCGTACAAACGCCGGTGTTGGGGCTGGTGGTGCGACGGGATGAAGAGATCGCGAATTTCGTCCCAAGGGATTACTTTGAAGTGAAAGCGCACATCGTCACGCCGGATGAGAGCCGGTTTACCGCCAACTGGATCCCCAGTGAAGCCTGTGAACCCTGGCAGGATGAAGAAGGTCGCCTGCTGAAACGCTCACTGGCGGAACATGTGGTGGCGCGCATCAGCGGTCAGCCCGCTATCGTTACCGCCTACAGTGACAAGCGAGAAAACGACATTGCGCCGTTGCCGTTTTCACTCTCCAGCCTGCAAATCGAGGCGGCAAAGCGCTTTGGTTTGAGTGCACAGGCGGTGCTGGACATCTGCCAGCGGTTATATGAAACCCACAAGCTGATCACCTATCCACGTTCTGATAGCCGCTACTTACCCGATGAGCATTTTGCCGGCCGTCATGCGGTGCTCAATGCGATCCAGTCCCATCAACCCGATCTTACTCCACCAGCAGACTTTGATGCAGATCGAAAAAATCGCTGTTGGGATGACAAAAAAGTGGATGCGCACCACGCCATTATTCCTACCGCGCGCGCCAGCGCAGTGAAACTTAATGAAAACGAACAGCAGATTTATGGACTGGTTGCGCGTCAGTATTTGATGCAGTTTTGTCCGGATGCCGTGTTCCGCAAATGCACCATCGATCTGGATATCGCGGGCGGTAAATTCTTGGCTAAAGCGCGCTTTCTGGCGGAGGCGGGCTGGCGTGCGCTGTTGGGTGGCAAAGAGCGCGATGAAGAAAACGATGGCATGCCGCTGCCTGTTGTAGCGAAAGACGATGAGCTGCTGTGCGAGCGGGGTGAGGTGCTGGCGAAACAGACACAACCGCCACGCCACTTTACCGACGCGACCTTGCTTTCGGCCATGACCGGCATTGCGCGCTTTGTGCAGGATAAAGAATTAAAGAAAGTGCTGCGTGCGACCGATGGTTTAGGAACGGAAGCCACGCGCGCAGGCATTATTGAATTACTGTTCCGTCGTTCGTTTTTGCATAAGAAAGGGCGCTATATTCATTCTACTGATGCAGGCAAAGCGCTGATCCACTCGCTACCGGATCTCGCCGCCAGGCCGGACATGACGGCGCAATGGGAATCAACCCTGACGCGTATCAGTGAAAAGGCCTGTCGCTATGATGAATTTATGCAACCCCTGGTGCAGACGCTGAGCGGGCTTATTCAGCAGGCGCGACAGCAGCCCTCGGGACAGGCGTTTCGTGGTTTACCGTCCACCGGCCAAAAACGTCCACCGCGTAAAGCAGGGCGTAAAACGAAGGAAACTGAATAATGAGTAAATCAGCCTGGCTAATTCTGATTGCAATGGCTGCCTGCAGCCCCGCGCATGCTAACTATCATCAGCAGGGCGCGGCAGGTGGCACCAATACCGATGTGATCGTGGATATGCCACCGGAAGTCTGGACTCAGGGGCAAAACAGTCAGCAAAACTGTCTGCAGTGCTGTATTTTTGAAAACCGAAATTACACAGAAGGCGCAGTGGTGAAATCGGAAGGTGTCCTGCTACAGTGCGCGCGCGATGAGAAGTCGTTGGGAACCAATAATCTGATTTGGAAAATAGTGAAATAAGGACGCGTGGCATTTCACCACGCGTCAGGATCCTGTCAGAAGTGGAAGGTTGACCAGACCGGCGCATGATCGGACGGTTTTTCCATACCGCGAATCTCGTAATCGATGCCTGTTTCAATACAGTGTGAGGCCAGCCCGGTGCTGGCCAGCAGCAAATCGATACGCAGACCGCGATTGTCATCAAAGCCTTTTGAACGGTAGTCGAACCACGAAAAGCGATCGTTAATCTCAGGGTTTTGTGCCCGCCAGGTATCAACAAGGCCCCAGCTGAGCAGGCGATCCATCCATTCACGTTCTTCCGGCAGGAAAGAGCATTTACCGGTACGCAACCAGCGCTTGCGACTGTCTTCTCCAATACCGATATCGAGATCGGTGCTGCTGATATTCATATCACCCATGATCAGCACCGGCTTATCGGCCGCCAGGCTGTCGCTCAGGTAGCTTTGCAAATCGCGATAAAACTTCTCTTTCGCCGGAAATTTTGTCGGATGGTCACGGCTCTCGCCCTGGGGGAAATAGCCGTTAATTACCGTAATATCGCCAATCGGGCTGGGGATCTCCGCCATGATCAACCGACGCTGAGCATCGTCGTCATCGCCCGGGAAGCCGCGTCGCACGGATACCGGCTGGACTTTTGTCAGCAGCGCCACGCCGTAGTGCCCTTTTTGACCATGGTAAAACACGTTGTAGCCCAGCTTAGCCACGTCTTCTAAGGGGAACATATCGTCATGAACTTTGGTCTCCTGCAGTCCGATGACGTCCGGCTGATGTTTTTCTACCAGCGCTTCAAGTTGGTGAGGGCGAGCCCGCAAGCCGTTAATGTTGAATGAAATAAATTTCATGAGATGACCTTCAGCGAATGATAGGCAGGATGGTAGCGATTTTTACAGGAAAAGTCATGGCAGAGCAGGGCAATTTCAGCGAGTGGTGGACAGGCTCAGTCAGAAAGCGGGAAGCGGGTTCAAAAGGATGATTTCACCCTGCGGGCCGCGCTGACGCGCGTTGTCTCGCGATGCTCGACCCGAACCTTGATCGAAGGTTCTCATCCCTCTCCCCGAAGAAGATGGTAATACATGTCTTTATTTGGGAGGGAGTGCAATATACGAGATGGTGGTGGGAGAAGGATTATTCGGCGCGTTGCGCCTCACCCTGCGGGCCGCGCTGACGCGCGTTGTCTCGCGCTGCTCGACCCGAACCTTGATCGAAGGTTCTCATCCCTCTCCCCGAAGAAGATGGTGATTGAGATTATCTTGGGCAGATCAGGAGAATATTTAAGATGGTGGTGGGAGAAGGATTCGAACCTTCGAAGTCTGTGACGGCAGATTTACAGTCTGCTCCCTTTGGCCGCTCGGGAATCCCACCGGGGATGATATGTGTGTTCAGGCAGCAGGTTCAGATGGTGGTGGGAGAAGGATTCGAACCTTCGAAGTCTGTGACGGCAGATTTACAGTCTGCTCCCTTTGGCCGCTCGGGAATCCCACC